>NZ_AP035962.1:0-4307205 GCF_059730475.1 Pantoea sp. X-Soil-TKNS-1280
CCGGTAGTTATCCCAAGAATAACCGATGATGCTTTTCTGAGCTGTGGATAACCAGTCATTTTGATCTCAGCTTATACGGATCAGGATCACCGATCATTCACAGCAAACGATCCTGACCAACATGCTGTTGCTGAAGTGCTTTTTCAGGTTATCAACAGAGAACCGTGATCCTAATAAGAGATCTAACAGGAAGATCATCCAAAGAATAAAGATCCTTTCTTTTAAACCTCAGGATCCCACGACTTTCACCGCAGACAGAATTTCAGTAGAATCCACCGCCCAGGGCAATGATCCCTGTCCGAACATTAACGAGGTACCACTTCATGTTTTATCCAGATCCTTTTGACGTCATCGTAATTGGTGGTGGTCATGCGGGCACAGAGGCCGCGATGGCAGCTGCCCGAATGGGTCAGCAAACCCTGTTACTCACCCATGACATTGATAAGCTGGGACAAATGTCCTGCAACCCGGCGATCGGTGGTATCGGCAAAGGACACTTGGTGAAGGAAGTGGATGCCCTCGGCGGTTTGATGGCAACGGCAATCGACAAAGCGGGTATCCAGTTTAGGATACTAAACGCGAGTAAAGGCCCGGCCGTGCGCGCGACCCGTGCACAGGCTGACCGTGTACTGTATCGTCAGGCAGTGCGTTCTGCGCTGGAGAATCAGCCTAACCTGATGATCTTCCAGCAGGCAGTTGATGATCTGATTGTGGAAAACGATCGTGTCGTCGGCGCTGTAACACAGATGGGCCTGAAATTCCGTGCTAAAACCGTAGTGCTGACTGTCGGGACATTTCTCGACGGAAAAATTCATATTGGTATGGATAATTACAGCGGTGGTCGCGCAGGCGATCCGCCGTCGATCCCGTTGTCCAAACGCCTGCGCGCACTGCCGCTACGTGTTGGCCGTCTGAAGACCGGTACTCCGCCACGTATTGACGCGCGCACCATTGACTTCACCCAGCTGTCACCGCAGCACGGCGATGACCCAATGCCGGTGTTTTCATTCATGGGTAATGTCAGCCAGCACCCACAACAGGTGCCATGCTGGATCACCCATACCAATGAACAAACCCATGATGTGATCCGCAACAACCTCGATCGCAGCCCAATGTATGCCGGGGTTATCGAAGGGATCGGTCCACGTTATTGCCCGTCGATCGAAGACAAAGTGATGCGCTTTGCCGATCGTAACTCGCATCAGATCTTCCTTGAGCCGGAAGGGCTGACCAGCAACGAAATCTATCCGAACGGTATTTCCACCAGCCTGCCATTCGATGTGCAGATGCAGATCGTCCGTTCGATGAAAGGCCTGGAAAACGCGAAGATTGTGCGTCCGGGCTATGCCATTGAGTATGACTTTTTCGACCCGCGTGATCTGAAACTGACGCTGGAAAGCAAATATATCCAGGGCTTGTTCTTCGCGGGCCAGATCAACGGCACCACCGGCTACGAAGAAGCGGCGGCACAGGGTCTGCTGGCGGGTCTGAACGCGGCTCGTCAATCCGCCGATAAAGAAGGCTGGGCGCCGCGTCGCGATCAGGCTTATATGGGTGTGCTGGTTGATGACCTGTGCACGCTGGGAACCAAAGAACCGTACCGCATGTTTACCTCACGCGCGGAATATCGTCTGATGCTGCGTGAAGACAACGCGGATTTGCGTCTGACTGAAACCGGCCGCGAGCTGGGTCTGGTGGATGATGCGCGTTGGGCGCGTTACAACCAGAAACTGGAAGCAATTGAGCTGGAACGTCAACGTCTGCGCGATTTGTGGGTGCATCCAAAATCCGACAACGTAGCGGAAGTGAACAGCATCACCAGCTCGCCGCTGACCAAAGAAGCCAGTGGTGAAGATTTGCTGCGTCGTCCGGAAATGACCTATGCGTTGCTGACCTCGCTGAACAGCTATGGCCCGGCGCTGGCCGATGAACAGGCAGCAGAGCAGGTCGAAATCCAGGTGAAATACGAAGGTTACATTGCGCGTCAGCAGGAAGAAATTGATCGCCAGCAGCGTAATGAAAACACCTTGTTGCCTGCCACGCTTGATTACCGTCAGGTGTCGGGTCTGTCGAATGAAGTGATTGCTAAACTCAACGATCATAAACCCAGCTCGATTGGTCAGGCGTCACGCATTTCTGGCATTACGCCAGCTGCCATCTCCATTTTGCTGATTTACCTGAAAAAACAGGGTCTGCTGCGTAAAAGCGCCTGATTGATCACGGGGCGAGCCAGCTCGCCCCCGTTAATGGAATTCTCGTCGTGATTAACAAACTCTCCGCGCTGCTGAAAGCGGCAAACATTTCTCTCTCCGATCAACAAAAACAACAGCTGGTTGGTTATGTTGAGTTGCTGCATAAATGGAATAAAGCCTACAACCTGACATCCGTACGCGATCCGCAGCAAATGCTGGTACGCCATATTCTCGATAGCATCGTGGTGGAGCCGCATTTACAGGGCGATCGCTTTATTGATGTAGGCACCGGGCCGGGATTACCAGGTATTCCGCTGGCGATTGTGCGTCCACAGGCACAGTTCACGCTACTGGATAGTCTTGGCAAGCGTGTTCGTTTTCTGCGTCAGGTGCAACATGAGTTAGGGCTTACTAACGTGACGCCAGTGCAGAGCCGCGTTGAGGAGTTTCCGGCGGAGCCGCCATTTGATGGGGTGATCAGCCGTGCCTTCGCTTCGCTTGAGGATATGGTGAACTGGTGCCATCATCTTCCTTCGGCACAGGGACATTTCTATGCCCTGAAAGGGGTACGCCCGGATGATGAAATAAACACCTTACCGGCGGGGTTTGTGGTCGAGCAGGTTTATCCGTTACAGGTGCCTGAGCTGGAAGGGGTACGTCATCTGGTGGTGATCGCCCGTCAATAGCCCCTGAAATGGTATGGATTAAGACCAATCTATACCATTTGAGTTATCCCAGGCGCTGTATAAAAAATCAGCAATCAAACAACAGGTGATGAAGAGATTTATTCAGCAGGGCAGGGGAAGCGAGTTAACATTCCTGGCGGAAATTATCCGAAAAGCTCTGTTACATTTAACGTTTAATTCACATTTCATTATCAGTTAGATCACTTCTCTGGGTGTATTTACGCGAAACAATAGTCACGCCAGAAAATATAACTCAGCAATAAATCGGCGTGCGTAATATCAGTTTTGCGATTTTATTACGCTGTGAGATGTCAATAGAGTGTTTTTATCGTTAATCCAGTCGATGTGGTCTGAATATAATTTTATCTTTCTGATAACTGGACTTTTTTGCCAAATCTGAAATGGGTATTTTTTTGTTCAAAACAAAATCACATCATGTCCATATGCTTATAATGTGATCTGAAGCACGCTTTAAAAGCAAGTGGCAGGCGCAATTTCACCTCATGAAACCATCATTCTTCGATGTGAATCTTTTGAGAAATAGCCCTCCGGAAAGAAATTTAAATAATTGTTCACCTTTTCGCTACTTAGCGATTGAAATCGCAGGTGCGGCCCGTATAATTTGCACGGCTTTTGCTGCTTGACTCAAATGAGTAAAGGCAGTCTTATACGACACGCGACATACCCCATTCGGGGCAGGAGAGTTCAGCACCATGTCAGTGTCTCTTTACAGTGTAAAATTAGCCCGAACCGTGCTGCTTTTTCAGCTGGTGACTTTTGTCGTAATCGGTGCGTTGTTTGCCCTGAAAGATGCCATCTGGGGTGCCTCCGCCATCGCGGGTGGGCTGGCAGCCTGGCTGCCGAATGTATTGTTTATGTTTTTAGCCTGGCGCCTGCAGGGGCAAACACCGGCCAAAGGGCGTGTAGCCTGGAGCTTCGCCTTCGGTGAAGTATTAAAGGTGTTCGCCACCATTATTTTTCTCATTGTGGCGTTGGGTGTGTTTGGGGCGGTCTTCTGGCCAGTCGCAATCACCTGGTTATCGGTGCTGGTGGTGCAGATCGTCGCACCGGCTGTAATTAACAACAAAGGGTAAGAGGCATCATGGCTGCAGGAGAAATCTCTACTCCGCAAGAATACATAGGTCACCACCTGAATAACCTTCAGCTGGACCTGCGTACTTTCGAGTTAGTGAATCCGCACGACGCTCCCGCGACGTTCTGGGTATTAAATATCGATTCCATGTTTTTCTCTCTGGTGCTGGGACTTATCTTCCTGGTGTTGTTCCGTAAAGTGGCCAAAAGCGCCACCAGCGGTGTGCCAGGGAAATTACAAGCGGCTATCGAATTGGTTGTCGGTTTCGTTGATAACAACGTACGCGACATGTACCACGGTAAAAGCAAACTTATCGCCCCGCTGGCTCTGACGATTTTTGTCTGGGTCTTCCTGATGAACTTCATGGATCTGCTGCCTATCGACCTGCTGCCGTTTATCGGTGAGCACTATTTAGGCCTGCCGGCGCTGCGCGTCGTGCCGTCTGCGGACGTGAACATCACGCTGTCTATGGCGCTGGGCGTATTTATTTTGATTCTGTTCTACAGCATCAAAATGAAAGGTGTAGGTGGCTTCGCCAAAGAGCTGACGCTGCAGCCTTTTAATCACCCGATCTTCATCCCCATCAACCTGATTCTTGAAGGTGTTAGCCTGCTGTCCAAACCGGTTTCACTCGGTCTGCGACTGTTCGGCAACATGTATGCGGGTGAGCTGATCTTTATCCTGATTGCCGGTCTGCTGCCGTGGTGGTCGCAATGGGTGTTGAATGTGCCGTGGGCCATTTTCCACATCCTGATCATTTCGCTGCAGGCTTTCATTTTCATGGTCCTCACGATCGTCTATCTGTCGATGGCATCTGAAGAACATTGATTTTTATCTCAACTACTTAGCTTTTAACTGAAACAAACTGGAGACTGTCATGGAAAACCTGAATATGGATCTGCTGTACATGGCTGCCGCTGTGATGATGGGCCTGGCGGCAATCGGTGCTGCGATCGGTATCGGCATCCTCGGTGGAAAATTCCTGGAAGGCGCAGCGCGTCAGCCGGACCTGATTCCTCTGCTGCGCACGCAGTTCTTTGTTGTAATGGGTCTGGTGGATGCAATCCCGATGATCGCTGTTGGTCTGGGTCTCTACGTGATGTTTGCTGTCGCCTAAGCCTGATAGCCTTTGTTTCTCATGACACCGGGTGTGGTGAGAAACGGATTCTGCCGCTTATCATTGATAACGGCAGAGCAAGTTAACTTAATAAGAGGCATTGTGCTGTGAACATTAATGCAACAATCCTCGGCCAGGCCATCGCGTTCATCCTGTTTGTCGCGTTCTGCATGAAGTACGTATGGCCGCCGATTATGGCTGCCATCGAAAAGCGCCAGAAAGAAATTGCTGATGGCCTTGCTTCTGCTGAACGCGCGAAGAAAGATTTGGATCTCGCGCAGGCCAATGCGACCGACCAGCTGAAAAAAGCCAAAGAAGAAGCCCAGGTCATTATCGAGCAGGCGAACAAACGCCGTGCACAGATTCTGGACGAAGTGAAAACTGAAGCTGAGACTGAACGTAACCGCATCGTGGCGCAGGCGCAGGCAGAAATCGAAGCCGAGCGTTCACGTGTCCGCGAAGAGCTGCGTAAGCAAGTCGCGTTGCTGGCATTAGCTGGCGCCGAGAAGATCATCGAACGTTCCGTAGATGAAGCTGCTAACAGCGACATCGTTGATAAACTGGTCGCTGAACTGTAAGGAGGGAGGGGCTGATGTCTGATCTGATTACTGTAGCTCGCCCCTACGCCAAAGCAGCTTTTGACTTTGCTGTTGAGCATCAAAGTATCGAGCGCTGGCAAAACATGCTGGCGTTTGCCGCAGAAGTGGCTGGCAACGAACAGATGGCAGATCTCCTTTCCGGTGCCTTAGCACCGGAAGCCTTATCTGCTTCTTTCATCGCAGTCTGTGGTGATCAACTGGATGAATACGCTCAGAACCTGATTAAGGTGATGGCGGAAAACGGACGTTTGACAGCGCTTCCAGATGTACTGGAACAGTTCATTCAACTGCGTGACGCTCACGAAGCGACGGCCGAAGTTGATGTGATTTCTGCCAGTACGCTGAGCGACGGCCAGCTGACGAAAATCAGCGCCGCGATGGAAAAACGTCTGTCACGCAAAGTTAAGCTGAATTGCAAAATTGATAAGTCTGTAATGGCAGGCGTGGTCATCCGTGCGGGTGATCTGGTGATTGATGGCAGCGTTCGCGGCCGTCTTGAGCGTCTGGCAGACGCCTTGCAGTCTTAAGGGGACTGGAGCATATGCAACTGAATTCCACCGAAATCAGCGAACTGATCAAGCAGCGCATTGCTCAGTTCAATGTCGTGAGCGAAGCTCACAATGAAGGTACTATTGTTTCTGTAAGTGACGGTATCATCCGCGTACACGGCCTGGCCGATGTGATGCAGGGTGAGATGATTGCCCTGCCGGGTAACCGTTACGCTATCGCCCTGAACCTCGAGCGTGACTCTGTAGGTGCGGTGGTGATGGGTCCGTATGCTGACCTCGCCGAAGGCATGAAGGTTAAGTGTACTGGCCGTATTCTGGAAGTGCCGGTTGGTCGTGGCCTGCTGGGTCGCGTTGTGAACACCCTGGGTGCTCCAATCGACGGTAAAGGCGCAATCGAAAACGACGGCTTCTCGCCGGTTGAAGTGATTGCTCCGGGCGTTATCGATCGTCAGTCTGTTGATGAGCCAGTTCAGACTGGTTACAAATCTGTCGATGCGATGATTCCAATCGGCCGTGGCCAGCGTGAGCTGATCATCGGTGACCGTCAGACCGGTAAAACGGCAATGGCTATCGACGCCATCATCAACCAGCGCGATTCAGGCATCAAATGCGTGTACGTCGCGATCGGTCAGAAAGCTTCTACCATCTCTAACGTGGTACGTAAGCTGGAAGAACACGGTGCACTGGCTAACACCATCGTGGTTGTGGCTTCTGCTTCTGAATCTGCTGCACTGCAATACCTGGCACCGTATGCCGGTTGCGCAATGGGCGAATACTTCCGTGACCGTGGTGAAGATGCGCTGATCGTATACGATGACCTGTCTAAGCAGGCTGTTGCTTACCGTCAGATTTCTCTGCTGCTCCGTCGTCCGCCGGGTCGTGAAGCGTTCCCTGGCGACGTGTTCTACCTCCACTCTCGTCTGCTGGAGCGTGCATCACGCGTTACCGCTGATTACGTTGAGCGTTTCACCAATGGTGAAGTGAAAGGTAAGACCGGTTCTCTGACTGCACTGCCGATCATCGAAACCCAGGCGGGTGACGTTTCTGCGTTCGTTCCGACCAACGTGATTTCAATCACCGATGGTCAGATCTTCCTGGAATCTAACCTGTTCAACTCCGGTATTCGTCCGGCAGTTAACCCGGGGATCTCAGTATCTCGTGTGGGTGGTGCAGCGCAGACCAAGATCATCAAGAAACTGTCCGGTGGTATCCGTACCGCTCTGGCGCAGTATCGTGAACTGGCGGCGTTCTCTCAGTTTGCTTCTGATCTGGACGATGCAACCCGCAAACAGCTGAGCCACGGTCAGAAAGTGACCGAGCTGCTGAAACAGAAACAGTATGCGCCGATGTCAATCGCGCAGCAGGGTCTGGTGCTGTTTGCCGCAGAGCGTGGCTTCCTGAACGACGTTGAGCTGGCAAAAATTGGTAGCTTTGAAGCAGCGCTGCTGGCGTTTGCAGACCGCGACCACGCCGAGCTGATGGCTGAAATCAACCAGTCTGGTAACTTCAACAACGAAATCGAAGAGAAGCTGAAAGGCCTCCTCGAAACGTTTAAAGCAACCCAGTCCTGGTAATGTCTGGCGGCTTGTCTGAAAAGGCAGGCCGCAAGGCTTTGAGGAGAAGCTAATGGCCGGCGCAAAAGAAATACGATCCAAAATCGGAAGCGTGAAAAACACGCAGAAGATTACCAAAGCAATGGAAATGGTCGCCGCCTCCAAGATGCGTAAAACGCAGGAACGCATGGCGGCCAGTCGTCCGTATGCAGATACCATGCGCAAAGTGATTGGTCACCTTGCGTTAGGCAATCTGGAATACAAGCACCCTTACCTGGATGAGCGTGACGTTAAGCGCGTCGGCTACCTGGTCGTTTCGACTGACCGCGGGCTTTGTGGTGGTTTGAACATTAACCTGTTCAAAAAAGTGCTGGCAGAAATGAAAGCCTGGACTGATAAAGGCGTACAGAGCGATCTGGCGATTATCGGTTCCAAAGGGCTGGGTTTCTTCGGCTCTGTGGGTGGCAACATCGTGGCGCAGGTTACAGGCATGGGCGATAAGCCTTCACTGTCTGAATTGATCGGCCCGGTAAAAGTGATGTTGCAGGCTTATGATGAAGGCCGCATCGACAAGCTGTATGTCGTCAGCAACAAGTTTAATAACACCATGTCTCAGACTCCGACCATTACCCAACTGCTGCCGTTACCGCCAGCGGAAGGTGAAGAAGAGATGAAGGCGAAGACCTGGGATTACCTGTACGAACCCGATCCGAAAGCGCTGCTGGATACCCTGCTGCGTCGTTATGTCGAATCGCAGGTTTATCAGGGTGTGGTGGAAAACCTGGCCAGTGAGCAGGCCGCACGTATGGTTGCGATGAAAGCTGCAACCGATAACGGCGGAAATCTGATCAAAGAGCTGCAGTTGGTTTACAACAAAGCTCGTCAGGCCAGCATCACCCAGGAACTTACCGAGATCGTCTCGGGGGCCTCCGCGGTTTAACCAGGTTTGGAATTAGGTAGAGGATTCAAGATGGCAGCTGGAAAGATTGTCCAGATTATCGGCGCCGTAGTTGACGTCGAATTCCCTCAGGACGCAGTACCGCAAGTGTACAGCGCCCTTGAGGTTAAGAATGGTGATGCTCGTCTGGTGCTGGAAGTTCAGCAGCAGCTGGGTGGTGGCGTGGTTCGTACCATCGCCATGGGTACTTCTGACGGCCTGAAGCGCGGTCTGGAAGTTACCGACCTGAAAAAACCGATCCAGGTACCGGTTGGTAAAGCAACCCTCGGCCGTATCATGAACGTGCTGGGCGAGCCGATCGACATGAAAGGCGACCTGAAAGAAGAAGACGGCAGCGCAGTAGAGGTTTCCTCTATTCACCGTGCAGCACCTTCTTATGAAGAACAGTCTAACTCGCAGGAACTGCTGGAAACCGGCATCAAGGTTATCGACCTGATGTGTCCGTTCGCTAAGGGCGGTAAAGTCGGTCTGTTCGGTGGTGCGGGTGTAGGTAAAACCGTAAACATGATGGAGCTGATCCGTAACATCGCGGCTGAGCACTCAGGTTACTCGGTATTTGCCGGTGTGGGTGAGCGTACTCGTGAGGGTAACGACTTCTACCACGAAATGACTGACTCCAACGTTATCGATAAAGTAGCGCTGGTGTATGGCCAGATGAACGAGCCGCCGGGTAACCGTCTGCGCGTAGCACTGACCGGTCTGACCATGGCGGAAAAATTCCGTGATGAAGGCCGTGACGTACTGCTGTTCATCGACAACATCTATCGTTACACCCTGGCCGGTACAGAAGTCTCTGCACTGCTGGGTCGTATGCCTTCAGCGGTAGGTTATCAGCCGACTCTGGCTGAAGAGATGGGTGTGTTGCAGGAGCGTATTACCTCCACCAAGACCGGTTCAATCACTTCCGTACAGGCCGTTTACGTTCCTGCGGATGACTTGACTGACCCGTCTCCGGCGACCACCTTCGCCCACCTGGATTCAACTGTAACCCTGAGCCGTCAGATCGCTTCGCTGGGTATCTACCCGGCCGTTGACCCGCTGGATTCCACCAGCCGTCAGCTGGATCCGCTGGTTGTTGGTCAGGAGCACTACGATGTAGCGCGTGGCGTACAGTCACTGCTGCAACGTTACCAGGAACTGAAAGACATTATCGCCATCCTCGGTATGGACGAGCTGTCTGAAGACGACAAACTGCTGGTGGCACGTGCGCGTAAGATTCAGCGCTTCCTGTCTCAGCCGTTCTTCGTTGCTGAAGTGTTCACCGGTTCTCCAGGTAAGTACGTATCGCTGAAAGACACCATCCGTGGCTTCAAAGGCATCATGGAAGGTGAATTCGACCATCTGCCAGAGCAGGCTTTCTACATGGTTGGCGCGATCGACGAAGCTGTGGAAAAAGCGAAGAAACTGTAATTTCGGTTTCCCGGGAGGAATGATATGGCTATGACTTATCACCTGGATGTGGTCAGCGCGGAGCAACAAATGTTCTCCGGTCTGGTGCAGAAGATCCAGGTGTCAGGTAGCGAAGGTGAGCTGGGTATTTTCCCAGGTCACGCCCCGCTCCTGACTGCCATCAAGCCTGGTATGATTCGCATCGTTAAACAGCACGGCGAAGAGGAGTACATCTACCTCTCTGGCGGCGTGCTGGAAGTACAGCCGAGTAGCACCACCGTGCTGGCCGACACTGCGATTCGCGGTGAAGACCTGGACG
The DNA here is from genome assembly GCF_059730475.1 of Pantoea sp. X-Soil-TKNS-1280. Lineage (NCBI taxonomy): Bacteria > Pseudomonadati > Pseudomonadota > Gammaproteobacteria > Enterobacterales > Erwiniaceae > Pantoea > Pantoea sp. X-Soil-TKNS-1280. The sequence goes on from NZ_AP035962.1 coordinate 10,416, forward strand.
AGGCGCGCGCGCTGGAAGCGAAACGTAAAGCAGAAGAGCACATGAGCAGCAGCCACGGTGATGTGGACTATGCGCAGGCCTCTGCCGAACTGGCGAAAGCTATCGCGAAACTGCGTGTAATCGAGCTGACCAAAAAAGCGATGTAATCAGGCTTTATGCGTCACGAAATGCCAGCCCTTTGGGCTGGCATTTTTTTTCCCTGCAATTTCCTGCCTGCACATTTCTGTCACACCGCGACATCCTCTAATTTCGATCCGAGAAAAATGTAGTAATCTCAGGGGTAAACCTTAAACTTTCGAAAGCTAAAACAGAGTCAGGATGGTTATGTCTACAACTGCGATGAGTGTGGTGATTCTTGCTGCTGGCAAGGGCACCCGTATGTATTCCGATCTCCCCAAAGTTCTGCATACCCTGGCAGGAAAACCGATGGTTCAGCATGTGATTGACGCCGCCACCGGGCTGGGCGCACAGCAAATCCATCTGGTGTATGGTCATGGCGGTGATCAACTCAAAGCGCAACTTGCCGGGAACACCCTGAATTGGGTACTTCAGGCACAGCAGCTGGGAACCGGACACGCGATGCAGCAGGCGGCTCCTTATTTCGCCGATGACGAAGATATTCTGATGTTGTACGGCGATGTGCCGCTGATCTCGCAGGAAACTTTGCAGCGTCTGCGCGCTGCCAAACCAGCTGGCGGCATTGGGCTACTGACGGTAGTTCTCGACAATCCCACCGGCTATGGTCGCATCGTACGTGAACACGACACCATCACCAGCATCGTGGAACAAAAAGATGCTTCGGCAGAACAGCTGAAAATTCAGGAAATCAACACCGGTATTCTGGTTGCCAATGGCGGCGACCTCAAACGCTGGCTGTCGCAGTTAAACAATAACAATGCGCAGGGCGAGTTCTACATTACTGACATTATTGCCATGGCACATCAGGAAGGGCGTCTGATTCAGGCAGTACATCCGGCACGTATCAGTGAAACCGACGGTGTGAACAACCGCCTGCAACTGGCTGCGCTGGAGCGTGCATATCAGACTGAGCAGGCCGAGAGATTGTTGCTGGCAGGTGTGATGCTGCGTGATCCAGCACGTTTCGATCTGCGTGGCACGCTGAAACATGGTCGCGATGTCGAAATTGATACCAATGTGATCATCGAAGGTAACGTGACGCTGGGCGATCGGGTGAAAATCGCGGCGGGTTGCATCATCAAAAACAGCGTGATCGCTGACGATTGTGAAATCAGCGCGTATTCGGTGATCGAGGATGCCAGTCTGGCTGCGGCCTGCACCGTTGGCCCCTTTGCTCGTCTGCGCCCCGGAAGTGAACTGGGGGAGAAGGCGCACGTTGGCAACTTCGTGGAAATGAAAAAAGCCACCCTCGGTAAGGGATCTAAAGCCGGTCACCTCTCGTATCTTGGCGACGCAGAGATTGGTGACGATGTGAATATCGGCGCGGGCACCATTACCTGTAATTACGATGGTGCGAACAAATCCAAAACCATCATTGGTGACAACGTGTTTGTTGGTTCCGATACTCAGCTGGTGGCTCCGGTCACTGTCGCCAGTGGCGCAACTATCGCCGCCGGCACCACGGTAATGAAAGACGTTCCCGCCGCCGTTCTGGTCTACAACCGTAAAGAACAGAACCAGAAAGCAGGCTGGCAGCGCCCGGAAAAGAAAAAGTAATTTTTAATGGCCGACAAAGATCGGCCTGTTAGCAGTAACTATAACTACATCCCCACTCTCTACAAGGCTCGGGGAACCGGCACTGCCGGATATCAGGTCAGATGACAACGCAATGGCCGAAAGCCATGAAGTCAGGAAACTATTATGTGTGGAATTGTTGGTGCAGTAGCACAGCGCGACATTGCAGAGATTCTGCTGGAAGGTCTGCGTCGTCTCGAATATCGCGGTTACGATTCGGCTGGTCTGGCCGTCGTTGACGCCCAGGGCCATGTGACGCGTCTGCGTCGTCTCGGCAAAGTGCAGAAGCTGGCAGAGGCGGCGGAAGAACAGCCGTTGATTGGTGGCACCGGTATCGCTCACACCCGCTGGGCAACGCATGGTGAACCCTCAGAAGCGAATGCGCATCCGCATATTTCTGAGCACATCATCATTGTGCATAACGGCATCATTGAGAACCATGAGCCGCTGCGTGCACAACTGATTGAACGCGGCTACCAGTTTGCCTCAGAAACCGACACCGAAGTGGTGGCGCATTTGGTGCACTGGGAGCAGAAGCAGGGCGGTTCGCTGCGTGAAGTGGTATTGCGGGTCATTCCGCAGCTGCGTGGTGCTTATGGCATGGTGATCATGGACAGCCGCGATCCGTCGCTGCTGGTGGCTGCCCGTTCCGGTAGCCCGCTGGTGGTCGGTCGTGGCATGGGCGAAAACTTTATCGCCTCTGATCAGTTGGCATTGCTGCCGGTGACGCGTCGCTTCATCTATCTGGAAGAGGGCGATATCGCTGAGATCACTCGCCGCGACGTGACGATTGTCGATCGCAGTGGCAAACCGGTTAATCGCGCCGAGATCGAATCCAATGTGCAATACGATGCTGGTGACAAAGGCGTGTATCGTCATTACATGCAGAAAGAGATTTATGAACAGCCGATGGCGATCAAAAACACCTTAACCGGTCGTTTCAGCCACGGTGAGGTCGATCTCAGTGAACTGGGCCCGCAGGCTGAAACCCTGCTGAGCAAAGTTGAGCATATCCAGATTATCGCCTGCGGCACGTCGTACAACTCCGGTATGGTGTCGCGTTACTGGTTCGAGTCACTGGCCAACATTCCCTGTGATGTCGAAATCGCTTCTGAGTTCCGCTATCGCAAATCTGCGGTACGTAAAAACAGCCTGCTGATCACGCTGTCGCAGTCAGGTGAGACGGCAGATACGCTGGCCGCGCTGCGTCTGTCGAAAGAGCTGGGCTACCTCGGTTCGCTGGCGATCTGTAACGTCGCGGGTTCGTCGCTGGTACGGGAATCCGATCTGGCGCTGATGACCAAAGCGGGCACCGAAATCGGTGTGGCTTCCACCAAAGCCTTTACCACGCAGCTTACGGTATTGCTGATGCTGGTGGCGAAACTGGGTCGTCTGCACGGTATGTCTGCCGACACCGAGCACGACATTGTGCACGCGTTGCAGGCGCTGCCGAGCCGTATTGAGCAGATGCTGGCGCAGGACAAGGTGATCGAAAGTCTGGCAGAAGGTTTCTCTGACAAACACCACGCCCTGTTCCTTGGCCGTGGCGATCAGTACCCGATTGCTATGGAAGGGGCACTGAAGCTCAAAGAGATCTCCTACATCCACGCGGAAGCCTATGCTGCCGGTGAGCTGAAGCACGGGCCGCTGGCGCTGATTGATGCCGATATGCCAGTGATTGTGGTGGCACCGAACAATGAGTTACTGGAAAAGCTGAAGTCTAATATTGAAGAGGTGCGCGCGCGCGGTGGTCTGCTGTACGTGTTCGCCGATCAGGATGCGGGTTTCAGCGACAGCGAAGGCATGAAGATTATCTCACTGCCGCACGTAGAAGAGGTGATTGCGCCGATCTTCTATACCGTGCCGCTGCAACTGCTTTCGTACCATGTGGCGTTGATTAAAGGTACTGATGTTGATCAGCCACGTAACCTGGCGAAATCAGTTACTGTCGAATAATCAGTAAGAAAAGCGGGGCCTGTCAGGTCCCGCTTCATTTTTAAACGATGTCATAAAACTGTCATATTTCGTACATTTGACTGTAATCAAACTGTCCTATTTTCCCTCCAGCAGCAATCAATGACTCCTACTAAAATGGCATAGAGCCTGATTTTTTTAACTCCCCTGGAGGGAACATGACACTGATGCGTAGCACCGTAGCCCGAATCCTCGCCGCCACCTTCGCAGTAAGCGCGGTCTCTGCTTTTGCAGCAACCGATCTGACTGGCGCAGGCGGGACGTTCCCGGCACCGGTTTATGCCAAGTGGGCAGCAGAATACCAGCAAGCCACCGGTAGCAAAATCAACTATCAGGGTATTGGTTCTTCAGGCGGCGTGAAGCAAATCATCGCCAAAACCGTCGATTTCGGTGCGTCAGATGCGCCGATGAAAGATGAAGATCTGCAAAAAAATGGCCTGTTCCAGTTCCCGACCGTAATCGGTGGCGTGGTACTGGCAGTTAACATCCCTGGTATTAAATCTGGTCAGCTGACCCTCGACGGCAAAACCGTTGGTGACATCTACCTGGGTAACATCAAAAAGTGGAACGATCCGGCAATCACCAAGCTGAATCCGGGCGTGAAACTGCCTGACACCAATATCAACGTGGTACGCCGCGCTGATGGTTCCGGTACTTCTTTCGTTTTCACCAGCTACCTGTCTAAAGTGAACGAAGAGTGGAACAGCAAAATCGGTAAAGGTAACACCGTAAACTGGCCGACCGGTCTGGGCGGTAAAGGTAACGACGGCGTGGCTGCATTCGTTCAGCGTCTGCCGGGTTCAATTGGCTACGTAGAATATGCGTATGCTAAGCAGAACAACCTGACCTATACCAAACTGATGGATGCTGACGGTAAAGCGGTATCGCCGAGCGAAACCAGCTTCTCTAACGCGGCGAAAGGCGCGAACTGGAGCGAAACCTTTGCTCAGGACCTGACTTTCCAGAAAGGCGCAGATGCATGGCCGATCTCCTCTACCACGTTCATCCTGGTTTACAAAGATCAGGCGAATGCTGAGAAAGGTAGCGAAGTGCTGAAGTTCTTCGACTGGGCTTACAAACACGGTTCTAAAACGGCGACCAGCCTGGATTACGCCGCTCTGCCAGACAGCGTAACCGCGCAGATCCGTTCTGCCTGGAAAGCCAATATCAAAGACAGTTCAGGCAAAGCGCTGTTCGAATAACTGATAGACCTGGCCAGCTGCAATGCTGGCCTACCCAATGGGCGGCATGATGATCATGTCGCCCTGTCATTCCCTGAGAACAGAGACTTCTATGGCTGCCACTAAGCCGACGTTTAAAGCCCCTGGCAAACAAGGTGACATGATTTTCGGCGCGCTGGTTAAACTCTCCGCGCTGATTGTGTTGTTGCTGCTGGGTGGCATCATCGTCTCCCTGATTTTCTCCTCCTGGCCCAGCATCCAGAAATTTGGCTTCTCCTTCCTGTGGACCAAAACCTGGGATGCGCCTAATGAACAATTTGGTGCGCTGGTGCCGATTTACGGCACTGTCGTGACCTCACTGATTGCGTTGATCATCGCCGTTCCGGTGAGCTTTGGTATTGCCCTGTTCCTGACGGAACTGGCACCAGGCTGGCTGCGTCGCCCACTTGGTACGGCGATTGAACTGCTGGCGGCCATCCCCAGTATCGTTTACGGCATGTGGGGCCTGTTTATTTTCGCACCGCTGTTTGCGCAATATTTCCAGACGCCGGTGGGTGACATCATGTCGAATATCCCGATCGTCGGCGCGTTGTTTTCCGGCCCGGCCTTTGGTATCGGCATCCTCGCCGCAGGTGTGATCCTGGCCATTATGATCATCCCTTATATCGCTTCGGTGATGCGTGATGTGTTTGAGCAGACGCCGGTGATGATGAAAGAGTCAGCCTATGGTATCGGCTGCACCACCTGGGAAGTGATCTGGCGCATCGTGCTGCCGTTCACTAAAAACGGGGTTATCGGTGGCGTGATGCTCGGCCTGGGTCGTGCCTTGGGTGAAACCATGGCGGTCACCTTTATTATCGGTAACACCTACCAGCTCGACAGCGCTTCGCTGTTTATGCCAGGCAACAGCATCACCTCGGCGCTGGCGAACGAATTCGCTGAAGCGGAATCCGGCGTGCATGTGGCGGCACTGATGGAACTGGGGCTGATCCTGTTTGTTATCACCTTTATCGTGCTGGCGATCTCCAAACTGATGATCCTGCGTCTGGCGAAGAGTGAAGGAGCCCGTTCATGACAACGATTGAATTGCAGGCGCGCGCCGAGCTGGAAGCCTCACGTCGTAAAATGCAGGCATGGCGCAGCACTAAAAATAAAATTGCGCTGACGTTGTCGTTACTGACGATGGCGTTTGGCCTGTTCTGGCTGGTGTGGATTCTGTTCACTACCGTTTCGCGCGGTATCGATGGCTTATCCTGGTCGCTGTTTACTGAATCGACCCCGCCGCCCAATACCGCAGGTGGTGGTCTGGCAAACGCCCTGGCCGGCAGCGGTTTATTGATTTTCTGGTCAACCTTCGTCGGGACGCCGCTGGGCATCATGGCGGGGATTTACCTTGCGGAATATGGTCGCAAGCACTGGCTGGCGGAAGTGATTCGTTTTATTAACGACATCCTGTTATCCGCACCGTCGATTGTGGTGGGTCTGTTCGTTTACACCATCGTGGTGGCGCAGATGCAGCACTTCTCCGGCTGGGCAGGTGTGGTGGCGCTGGCGCTGTTGCAGATCCCGATAGTGATCCGTACCACCGAGAACATGCTGCGTCTGGTGCCTGACAGCATGCGTGAGGCAGCTTATGCCCTGGGTACGCCGAAGTGGAGGATGATTTCAGCTATCACCCTGAAGGCGTCAGTCTCGGGCATTATGACCGGTGTGCTGCTGGCGATTGCGCGTATTGCCGGTGAAACCGCACCGCTGCTGTTTACTGCGCTGTCGAACCAGTTCTGGAGCACCGACATGATGCAGCCGATCGCGAACCTGCCGGTGACCATCTTCAAATTCGCCATGAGTCCGTTTGCGGAATGGCAGAGTCTGGCGTGGGCGGGTGTGCTGATCATTACCCTGTGCGTGTTGCTGCTGAACATCCTGGCGCGTGTGATTTTCTCCAAGAGCAAACACTAATTTCCCGGCGCGGCTTCGGCGGCGCGGTACATGAGAGACGAGCAATGAGTATGGCAACTTCTTCTGCCGGCAAAATTCAGGTGCGCAATCTGAACTTCCATTACGGGAAATTCCATGCGCTGAAAAATATCAATCTGGACATCGCGAAAAACCAGGTCACCGCATTTATCGGGCCGTCGGGCTGCGGTAAATCGACCCTGCTGCGTACCTTCAACAAAATGTACTCACTCTACCCGGAGCAGCGTGCAGAAGGTGAAATTCTGCTGGATGGCGACAACATTCTGGCATCGAGCCAGGATATCGCCCTGCTGCGCGCCCGTGTTGGCATGGTGTTCCAGAAGCCGACGCCATTCCCGATGTCGATTTATGACAACATCGCCTTTGGCGTGCGTCTGTTTGAAAAGCTGTCGCGTGCTGATATGGATGAGCGCGTGCAGTGGGCGCTGAGCAAAGCAGCGCTGTGGAATGAAACCAAAGACAAGCTGCATCAGAGTGGTTACAGTCTCTCCGGCGGTCAGCAGCAACGCCTGTGCATTGCACGCGGCATTGCGATTCGCCCGGAAGTGCTGCTGCTGGATGAGCCTTGTTCGGCGCTGGACCCGATTTCAACCGGCCGTATCGAAGAACTGATCACCGAGCTGAAGCAAGACTACACCGTGGTGATCGTAACCCATAACATGCAGCAGGCGGCGCGTTGTTCTGATCACACCGCGTTTATGTATCTGGGAGAGCTGATTGAATTCAGCGATACCGATACGTTGTTTACCAAGCCCGCGCAAAAACAGACAGAAGACTACATTACCGGTCGTTACGGCTGATTTGACAGGAGACGCACATGGATAATTTAAATCTGAACAAACATATCTCCGGTCAGTTCAACGCGGAGCTGGAACATATTCGCACTCAGGTGATGATCATGGGTGGCATGGTTGAGCAGCAGCTCACCGACGCCATTACCGCGATGCATAATCAGGATGGCGAACTGGCACAGCGCGTTATCGACGGTGATCAGAAGGTCAATATGATGGAAGTGGAGATTGATGAAGCCTGCGTGCGCATCATCGCCAAACGCCAGCCTACCGCCAGCGACCTGCGCCTGGTGATGGCAATCATCAAGACCATTTCTGAGCTGGAACGTATCGGTGACGTGGCGGAAAAAATCAGCCGCACTGCACTGGAGAAATTTGGTCAGCAACATTTGCCGCTGCTGGTGAGCCTGGAATCACTTGGCCATCATACCGTGCAGATGCTGCATGATGTGCTGGATGCGTTTGCCCGCATGGATCTTAATGCGGCGATCCAGATCTACCGTGAAGATAAGAAGGTGGATAAAGAGTACGAGGGCATTGTACGTCAGCTGATGACCTACATGATGGAAGATCCGCGTACCATCCCCAGTGTACTGACCGCCCTGTTCTGCGCACGCGCCATTGAGCGTATCGGTGACCGTTGCCAGAATATCTGCGAAATCATCTTCTACTTCGTGAAGGGACAGGATTTCCGTCACGTTGGTGGCGACAAGCTGGATGAGCTGCTGTCCGGCGACGATGGCACCAACAAACCGTCCTGATAGCCTGATGGCTGTCTGCATTAGCGGCAGCCATCTTCATTTCTGATTGGTCTCACGGCGTTCCGCTCTTTATACTTGGCGCACTTTTTATTACAAGGTGTTGCTGATGTCACCCCTCTCCCCCAAAAAGAAACAGAGCGTCACCCCGGCCAAAGCGATGTTGGCGGCGGTCAGTGGCTATGCGATGGACGGATTCGATCTGCTGATTCTTGGCTTCATGTTACCGGCGATTAGCGTATCGCTGGCACTCGATCCTTCACAGGCAGGATCGCTGGTCACCTGGACGCTGATTGGAGCCGTGGTGGGTGGCATTGTCTTTGGTCATCTCAGCGACCGTTTTGGCCGCATCCGCATTCTGACCGTCACTATTCTGATGTTTTCCATTTTCACCGGGCTATGCGCAGTGGCGCAGGGCTACTGGGATTTGCTGGCGTACCGTACTCTGGCAGGGATGGGGCTGGGTGGCGAGTTTGGTATCGGCATGGCGCTTATCGCTGAAGCCTGGCCGCAGGAGAAGCGTAATCGCGCCTCCGCATGGGTAGGCATCGGCTGGCAGCTGGGTGTGCTGCTGGCAGCCTTTATTACCCCGGCACTGCTGAGTGTGATTGGCTGGCGCGGTATGTTCCTGGTGGGGCTGTTGCCCGCGCTGGTGTCGTTTGTGATTCGCCGCAGCATGGGGGAACCGGAAGGATTTACCCGTCATGTGGCGAAAACGCCGCAATTGTCGTTTGCCGCACGTATCCGTTTGCTGTTTAGCGACCGGGCCACCAGCAAGGCAAGTCTGGGTATCTTTATCCTCTGCTCGGTACAGAACTTTGGTTATTACGGTCTGATGATTTGGATGCCGAGTTATCTCTCCTCCAGCTTCGGTTTCAGTCTGACCAAATCCGGTCTGTGGACTGCTGTCACCGTGGTGGGGATGACGTTCGGGATCTGGCTGTTTGGCGTGCTGGCGGACCGCTTCGCGCGCTGGAAAATCTTCCTGTTGTATCAATTTGGCGCGGTAGTGATGGTGGTGATTTACGCTCAGCTGCGTGATCCCACCGTGATGCTGTTTACCGGTGCGCTGATGGGGATGTTTGTGAATGGCATGATTGGCGGCTATGGCGCGTTAATTTCCGATACTTTCCCGCCACAGGCTCGCGCCACGGCGCAGAACGTGTTGTTTAACCTCGGGCGTGGTGTGGGGGGTTTTGGGCCGCTGGTGATTGGTTTACTGGCTGCGAAAATATCATTCGCTGCGGCGATTACGCTGCTGGCGCTGATTTATCTGCTGGATATTGTGGCAACGCTGTTTTTGCTGCCGAAGAAGCAGGGTAACGAGGATTCACTGGGCGCGATTGGCTGACAATACCTGCACACCGTAGCGGCGCGATTTATCGCGCAATGTTTTGGGCGCGTGAATCAAAACCCGCGCGATAAATCGCGCCGCTACGGATAATGCGCTCAGTTACACCAATGTCCAACCGCGCGCGCGCCACAAGTCGGGGAGTTGCGCCATATCATCAAAACGGGTCACCAGCGGGTGATCAAGCTCCGGGTTATGCGCATCCGCGCAGTAATAAAACACCGGAATACCGGCGGCAATGCCAGCGCGGGCACCCGCTTCCGAATCATCCACCAGAATGCATTTCTCTATCGGCACCTGCATTTGCTCCGCCGCGTGATACATCAGTTCCGGATCTGGTTTCCAGTGATTGATGTCATAACCGCTGTAAAGATTCTCAGCGAAGTACGGCAGCATGCCGGTCAGACCGAGGGAATGCTGCATTTTCTTCACTGTGCCATTCGATACCACACACATCGGCACTTTAACCTGCTCCACCAGCGCTTTGGCCCCGGCGATAGGCTCCAGCTGCAAGTCAAACAGCCGGGCCACTTCGGCGCGGTAGGCGGTTTCCACTTCATCGATGGGGAGTTCGGCCTGATGTTCCGCCGCCACATCACGGATGATGTCGTACAGTTTTACCCCTTTGTATTTTTCGAACATCTGCTGGAGCGATAGCTCGATACCGTAGCGGGCAAAGGTGTTGACGTAAGATTGCGTACAGATCACCTCGCTGTCGACCAGCGTGCCGTCACAATCAAAAAAAATACATTCAACTGACATCGCACATCATCCTTTTGGTAAACAATTAGCTGCCACTCTACCCCACTGCGCGCGTCGAGCAAACGCTTGCGAAAAATCAGTGTGCTGGGCCGGTAAAATCTATAGGATACGCGCGTTAAATTTTTCAGCAGGATAATGCTATGAACAAGCAGGGTCTGTTGCAGCGCATTTTTAAGTTGCAGGAACACGGTACTACCGTGCGCACGGAAGTGATCGCCGGTTTCACCACCTTTCTGACGATGGTGTACATCGTCTTCGTTAACCCGCAAATCCTTGGTGCCGCGGGTATGAATACCCAGGCGGTGTTTGTCACCACCTGTCTGATTGCCGCATTTGGCAGCATCCTGATGGGGCTGGTGGCTAATCTGCCGGTCGCACTGGCACCAGCGATGGGGCTGAATGCCTTCTTTGCCTTTGTCGTGGTCGGCGCGATGGGGTATTCGTGGCAGATCGGTATGGGGGCAATCTTCTGGGGCGCGCTGGGGTTATTAATCCTCACGTTGTTGCGCGTGCGTTACTGGATGATTGCCAATATCCCGCTGAGCCTGCGCGTGGGCATCACGGCCGGTATCGGGCTGTTCATCGCCATGATGGGGCTGAAAAATGCGGGTATCATCGTGCCAAATGCCGACACGCTGGTCACCGTGGGTAACCTGACTTCGCATAGCGTGTTGCTGGGCGCGCTTGGCTTCTTCATCATTGCCATTCTGGCTTCACGTAATATCCATGCGGCGGTGCTGGTGTCGATTGTGGTGACCACCGTGATTGGCCTGCTGCTGGGCGATGTGAAGTTTACCGGCGTGTTCGCGACACCGCCGTCTGTGGGCTCCGTGGTGGGTCAGGTCGATATCAAAGGTGCACTGAATATCGGGATGGCCGGGGTGATATTCTCGTTCATGCTGGTCAACCTGTTTGACTCCTCCGGCACGCTGATTGGCGTAACCGACAAAGCCGGGCTGACCGATGAAAAAGGCACCTTCCCGCGGATGAAGCAGGCGTTGTTTGTTGACAGCGTCAGCTCAGTGGCCGGGTCGCTGATTGGTACTTCATCGGTTACCGCCTATATCGAAAGTTCTTCGGGCGTGGCGATTGGTGGCCGTACCGGGCTGATGGCGGTGATCACCGGTATCCTGTTCCTGCTGGTGATGTTTCTGTCACCGCTGGCGGCGATGGTGCCCGCCTACGCGGCTGCGGGCGCTTTGATCTACGTCGGCGTGCTGATGACGGCGTCATTGTCACGCGTGCGCTGGGACGATCTTACTGAAGCGGTTCCGGCGTTTGTCACCGCAGTGATGATGCCGTTCAGTTTCTCGATTACGGAAGGCATTGCGCTGGGCTTTATCGCTTACTGCGTGATGAAGCTGGGAACGGGACGCTGGCGGGAAATCAGCCCGTGCGTAGTGGTGGTGGCGCTGTTGTTTGTACTGAAAATCGTGTTTGTTGACGCCCACTAAAACTAAACAGGCCGCATAAGCGGCCTGTCTTATTATGGATGACCGATTTCCTGCGGTGTAGTGCGTTCGCTCGGTAAACTGGTCAGACGCAAGGTGCGTGGACCGATATTCGGTTTACTCATCTCCACATCGCGTAGCGGCTGCCATTGATAGCCGCCATCAATTTCCCACAACCGAAGTCGTTCCGTACCGGGTGACAAAGCGCATGACCAAACCAGCGTCGGTTCGGCATCGCACACGGCCTGAATATCCGGGAACACGCTGGAGCGCAGGCGTCCTGCGGCGGGATGGAGCCGCAATGAATCGATACCGCTTTCCGCTTCGCCGGTGAGTTTGAGAATGCTCTGGCGTAGCGTCCAGATCTGCGTCACCGCTTCCATAAAATCCTGCTGCGCATTAATCCAGGCTTTCTCCCCGGAAGAGAGGTCCTGGGTGAGGGCATCCTGCGTCTGACGGCTGTGGGCGCGCACGATTTCCATATCCAGCCCAGCCCGGCCACCTTCTTCAGCCAGCAGAACACCCACCATATTTCCGGCATAGGCGATGCTGAAATCAGGCAGGGCGGAATCGGCAAAACAAGGCCGACCGCTGCTGGTGGTTACAAGCAGCGGCAGTTCATTGATACCGTAAATACGCAACATCAGCTGCGCCAGCAGCTCACGAGCGGCAAGAAAGCGGCCGCGGCGCTTATCGGGCAGACGTTGCGCGCTATTAATTACATCCTGTGGAACCCGCATTGTCTCAGAGGAGAGGGGCGGGTTACCCATCCAACGAACAAAATGACTAGCCATCTGTCGCTCCGTGAAAATGGTCGGATAATCATCACAGCTATTGTAAGAATTTTCTCATGTCTTTGCATCCGGCATTACGTGGAATCCCTGAATTTCAGATAACGCCGAACATCATGACCATGCGCTGAGGCCGCGCCAGTAGCCATATCATCCAGCTTGTTTGCTGATAAATGCCTGATTAGATGCTGAATGGGGCGATGTAGTGTAGGATTTGGGCATTAAAAAAGCAGGCTGATGAGAAAATTATAATTGCCGGGTTTCAGCTGTGCTTCATCGCAGAATCATGCACGTCGGAGTTTTTATGTCAGTTACTTCATCTTCCCAGGAATCGATCTCACTCGATGACTTTCGTTTTGGTATGCGCCGCCTGAGTGCAGGCGTCTCATTGGTCACCACACAATCAGGCGATGAGAAATTTGGTCTGATTGCGTCGTCGGTCAGCTCACTGGCGGCAGAACCACCCAGCCTGTTGGTTTGCATCAACCAAAGCTCCTCCAGCCATGCGGGTTTTCTGCAGGCAGGATATTTTGCGGTTAACGTGCTGCGTGAGCACCATGCCGAGCTTTGCGCGCAGTTCAGTCAGCCATCACGTCGCGCTGAGCGCTTTCAGCACGGCGACTGGCAAACCCTGACTACTGGCGCGCCGGTGCTGGCTGATGCGCTGGTGAGTTTTGATTGTCAGCTGGAAAAAGTGGTGGACTGGCATACACATAGCGTGTTGCTGGCGCGTATTGTGGGCATTAGTTTGCCGGGCGAAGCGGCAGAACCGATGGTCTACTTCAATAGCGGTTTTCATTCGCTAGGGTAATAAAATCCACGCGATAAATCGCGCCGCGACAGACTGTGTCACGGCGCTTTTTACTCAGGCAAATTTGCAGACATCGTCAAAACCGAGGCGTGGCAGACGCGGATGCAGTTTGCTCGCTTCGCCATAACCGAGGTTGATCAGCAAATTAACCTGCCATTTGCTGTTGCTGAAGAAAGCTTCATTGATTTTGGCCGGATCAAAACCCGACATCGGGCCAGCATCCAGCCCCAATGAGCGAGCCGCCAGGATCAGATAGCCCGCCTGCAAACTGCTGTTGCGAAATGCAGTCTCTTTAACCAGCTCCGGATTGCTGGTGAACCAGCTACGCGCATCGCCGTGCGGAAACAGCTTCGGCAGATTTTCATAGAACTCCGCATCGGAGGCGACGATAACCGTCACTGGAGCTGCCATGGTTTTTTCCAGGTTGCCGGAAGAGAGCGCGGGTTTCAGCTTTTCTTTCCCTTCCTGGGAGGTGACAAACACAAAGCGGCCCGGTGAGCAGTTGGCAGAAGTCGGACCCAGCGCGGTCAGCGCATAGAGTTGCTTTAATAGGTCCTGTGAAATCGGTTTGTTTTGCCAGTAGCTGTGGGTGCGGGCTTCATTGAACAGCGCATTCAGGGCGAGGCTGTCGAGCGGTGTACTCATGTTTCTCTCCTTTTCAGGCATCAAATTGAGCCTAATGTTTAGCATGAATAGAGGAATGACCGGGATCCGTTGGTGCACTTTTTGCACCCAGTGGGATCGTTATACTGCAAAGGCAGGGGGGAGCCAAATAACAAAGCTGCATGCATTACACGCTATAGCAGGTAAATCAGCTGCTACCTGTTATAACAGGTAGCAGTAGAAGGTGAGCGTTATTTCCCAATACAAAAACTGGAGAAAATCCGCCCCAGCAGGTCATCCGAGGTGAACTCGCCGGTGATTTCGCTCAGGGCCTGTTGCGCCAGACGCAGTTCCTCGGCCAGCAATTCTCCAGCCCAGGCACCCAGCAGTTGATCTTTGCCCTGTTGCAGGTGAGTCGCTGCTAACTCCAGTGCCTGCAAATGGCGGCGGCGGGCGAGGAAGCCGCCTTCCATATTGCCGCTGAAGCCCATGGTTTGTTTCAGGTGATCGCGCAGGGTATCCACGCCTTCACCGGTACGGGCGGAGAGACGAATAAGTGAGTGACCATTTACTTCGGACAGGCCGAGAGATTCACCGGTCATATCGGCTTTGTTGCGTACTACGGTGATCGGCAGCTCGGCAGGCAGACGCGAAACAAAATCGGGCCAGATGGCGGCGGCTTCGGTGGCATCCGTGGTGGTGCCATCCACCATAAACAACACGCGATCGGCCTGTTCAATCTCCTGCCACGCCCGTTCAATACCGATGCGTTCAACTTCGTCGCTGGCATCGCGTAAGCCAGCGGTATCGATGATATGCAGTGGCATGCCGTCGATATGAATATGTTCGCGCAGCACGTCACGCGTGGTACCGGCGATATCGGTGACAATAGCGGCTTCGCGTCCGGCTAATGCATTGAGAAGACTGGATTTTCCGGCGTTGGGACGGCCAGCAATCACCACTTTCATCCCTTCACGCAGCAGGCTGCCCTGGCGGGCTTCGGCTCGCACGCCATTCAGGTCGCCGATCACCGCATTGAGCTGTGCTTCAATTTTTCCGTCAGAGAGGAAATCGATCTCTTCATCCGGAAAATCGATGGCCGCTTCCACATAGATACGCAGGTAAGTGAGTGCTTCCACAAGGGCGTTAATACGCACGGAAAATGCGCCCTGTAACGAATTCACCGCCGAGCGTGCTGCCTGCTCGGAACTGGCATCGATCAGATCAGCAATGGCTTCCGCCTGGGCCAGATCGAGTTTGTCATTCAGAAAAGCGCGTTCGGAAAATTCACCCGGCTGAGCAATGCGCACTCCGGGCAGGGCCACAATGCGCTTTAGCAGCAGGTCGAGAATTACCGGACCGCCGTGGCCCTGCAACTCCAGCACGTCTTCACCGGTAAAAGAATGGGGGCCGGGGAACCACAGCGCAATACCTTGATCCAGCACGCTGCCATCGGCATCGGTAAACGGCAGATAGTCGGCATAGCGTGGTTTCGGCAGTTTACCCAGCACGGCTTGCGCGATGTCGGCCGCTTTTGCTCCGGAGATACGCAGAATGCCGACGCCGCCACGGCCGGGTGGCGTTGCCTGGGCGACGATGGTATCGCTATGGCTCATGATTCACCTTCTTTGCAAAAAAAAACAGGGCGACATAAATGCCGCCCCGATGTTTACGTCCTTGCTCGCAGGAGCTGGGCGTTACGCTTTCTTCTTGTCGCGGCTATGCAGACCACGTTTTTCCAGGCCGCGATAAATCAACTGCTGCTGGAGGATGGTGACCAGGTTGCTGACGATGTAGTACAGCACCAGACCTGACGGGAACCACAGGAAGAACACGGTAAAAATAACCGGCATGTAAGTCATGATCTTCTGCTGCATCGGATCGGTCACGGTGGTCGGTGACATCTTCTGAATGAAGAACATGGTGATACCCATGATAACCGGCAGGATGTAGTACGGGTCCTGCGCGGACAGGTCATGAATCCACAGAATAAACGGCGCGTGACGCAGTTCAACCGAGCCTGACAGCATGTAGTACAGGGCAAGGAAGATTGGCATCTGAATCACCAGCGGCAGACAGCCACCGAGCGGGTTCACCTTCTCCGCTTTGTACAGCGCCATCATCTCCTGGCTCATCTTCTGCTTATCATCGCCCAGACGCTCACGCATAGCCTGAATCTTCGGCTGCAGCATGCGCATCTTCGCCATCGAAGTGTACTGCGCTTTGGTCAGCGGGTACATGATGCCACGAACGATGAAGGTGATAACGATGATGGAGAAGCCCCAGTTACCGATAAAGCTGTGGATGAACTTCAACAGCTTGAACAGCGGCTGAGAGATGAACCACAACCAACCGTAATCCACCGTCAGATCCAGGTGAGGCGCGATAGCTGCCATCTGGTCCTGAATTTCCGGGCCAACCCACAGGGTCGCGCCGAGATTCTGCTGCGCGCCAGGTGCGACGGTGACCGGTGCTGATTTATAACCGATGGCGGCAACGCCGTTACCCAGATTGCTGGTGTACAGGGTGTTGGTGCCTTCAGTGCGCGGCACCCATGCGGTGGCAAAGTACTGTTGCAGCATCGCCACCCAGCCATTGCTGGTGGTGGTGTTCAGGTTCTCATTATCATTGATGGTATCGAATTTATATTTTTCGTATTTCGCATCGCTGGTTGAGTACGCTGCACCACGGAAGGTATGCAGAGCAAAGTTGTTGCTGCCGGTATCACGGTGCTTCGGCACTTCGATGGTCTGTTTCAGCTGACCAAACATCGCCACTTCCAGCGGTTGCTGGCTGGTGTTGTTGATGTTGTAGTCAACATTCACGGCGAACTCACCGCGTTTGAACACGAAGGTTTTGGTGTAAACCACACCGTTCTCACCAGTCCAGGTGAGCGGTACGCGCAGCTCAGTCTGGCCTTCCGCCATCTCAAAGTGATCCTGAGTGGTGGTGAAAAGTGGACGCGCGCCATTGTTCGGATTATCCGGACCGTTACGGCCGGTTAAGCCGCTCTGTGCCTGATAGATGAACGCTGGGGTGGTTTCAAGCAGCTGGAATGGTGCATCCGAACCCAGTTTGTCCGGGTAAGTCAGCAGTGAAGCCTGCTCGATGTCGCCACCACGGGTGTTGATGTTCAATGACAGGACATCAGTCTTAACGGTGATCGTTTTGCCCTGGCCGCTGCCGGGAACGCCGGAAGAGGCGGCATCACCCGCTGTGCTGTTGGTCGTCTGCGTGGTCTGGGTTTGCTGCGGCTGCGGAGCATGGTCCGTTTGCCAGGCTTGCCAGATCATAAAAGACACGAACAGAAAAGCGATGAGAAAGAGATTGCGTTGCGAATCCATCGTTAATGTTCTCTGGTATCAAAGGTTTTTGGCGGCACAGGATCGTCGCCACCCGGGTTCAAAGGGTGGCATTTTAATACGCGTTTAATCGTCAACCAACTGCCTTTTATTACCCCAAAGCGACGCAATGCCTCAATCCCATACTGCGAACAGGAGGGATTGAACCGGCAATGAGGTCCCAGCAGTGGGCTGATGGCGCGTTGATACACGCGTATCAGGGCGATCAGGAGCCGCGAGCCAGGCGACAGTGACGACGCCATAATTTCTCCAACGCTTCCGCCAGCGCACGATTATCCAGGTCAGCAACCCCTTTTTTAGCCACGACCACAAAATCCATCGCTGGCAGTTCATGCTGGCGCAGACGAAAGCTTTCGCGGGTCAATCGCTTGATCCGGTTACGTTCATGGGCGCGTTTTACATGTTTTTTGGCGACGGTGAGACCGATGCGGGGATGCCCCAGCGAATTAAGGCGGCCGAGGATGGTGATTTGCGGCGTGCCAGCCCTTTGTGGCTGCTGGAAGACGAAAGTGAAATGAGTGGGAGTTAACAAACGTAACTCCCTGGGAAATGCGAGCTTAACCACGAGGGTTAGCTTTTATTACTTAGAAACGGTCAGACGAGAACGGCCTTTAGCACGACGACGTGCCAGAACCTGACGACCATTTTTTGTAGCCATACGTGCACGGAAGCCGTGAGAACGGTTGCGCTTCAGTACGGACGGTTGAAAAGTGCGTTTCATGGCGGTTTCTACCTAAACTTGAAAATTTTCACTGGGTGACGCGTATTCGGGCCAGTAAAACGACCGACGCCTCAATGTGTCTTTAATAAAGAGGCGGGATTGTAATAATTGTACAGTCCAGAGTCAATTTACTTCGCTGGTCGCGGTACCAGGAAAACCCGGATACAGCCCGCTGTTTCCGGGCATTGGGCTAAACGCGACAACGCCGGGGTGGAGAATTATACGGGCTATACGGCAAAGCGCAAGGATCGCGCAGGATCTTCTTGCGATCAAGGCGCGGATTTTTTGCACAGAAAACGAGATGCCGCCAGAAAATTTGCAGCTTTCATCCTGATCCCCGCTCGCTTTTCCGCCAGAAAGCGTAAACTCTTTAGCGCGCCACTACCCTGTGGATAAATTGGATCAAAACTGTGTAGAAAGGGAAGATCTCTGTGCCGCTTTGCGCTATGATCCGCCCTTCCGCTGACGATCCGCACTGCGATCGACGGGGAGACTACCGCGGATAGCGGTCGCGGGCGCTTTCTGATCGCCTGTGTCAAAAAACGAACGTTTCTTTTATTAGCGCCTAAAATTCTTATCGATTTTGTACGAGTGGAGTCCGCCGTGTCACTTACGCTTTGGCAACAGTGTCTTGCCCGTTTGCAGGATGAGCTTCCTGCCACCGAATTCAGCATGTGGATTCGTCCGCTGCAGGCTGAATTGAACGACAATACGCTCGCCTTGTATGCACCAAATCGGTTTGTACTCGACTGGGTTCGGGATAAATATCTCAACAGTATCAATGGGCTGCTGAATGAATTCTGCGGTGCGGATGTGCCGTTGCTGCGTTTTGAGGTCGGCACGCGTCCGGTGGCGCAGGTCGCTACCAGCCAGCCTGCGATGGCCAGCGTCAGCGCGCCAGCTCCGACACAAAACCGCCCGGCTCCGGCGCAAACGCTGCGTCCCAGCTGGGATTCTGTGCCTGCTCCGGCCGATGTGACTTACCGTTCCAACGTCAATAACCGCCACAACTTTGACAACTTTGTCGAAGGTAAATCTAACCAGCTGGCGCGCGCGGCGGCACGTCAGGTGGCTGACAATCCGGGTGGCGCTTACAACCCGCTGTTCCTGTATGGTGGCACCGGTCTGGGCAAAACCCACCTGTTACATGCGGTGGGGAATGGCATCATGGCGCGTAAGCCCAATGCCAAAGTGGTCTATATGCATTCCGAGCGTTTTGTGCAGGATATGGTGAAAGCCCTGCAAAACAACGCCATTGAAGAGTTCAAACGTTACTATCGTTCTGTCGATGCCCTGCTGATCGATGATATCCAGTTCTTTGCCAATAAAGAGCGCTCGCAGGAGGAGTTTTTCCACACCTTCAATGCGCTGCTGGAAGGCAATCAACAGATCATCCTCACGTCGGATCGTTACCCGAAAGAGATCAACGGGGTGGAAGATCGTCTCAAGTCGCGTTTTGGCTGGGGACTGACGGTGGCGATCGAGCCGCCGGAGCTGGAAACGCGTGTCGCTATCCTGATGAAGAAAGCCGATGAAAACGACATCCGCCTGCCGGGTGAAGTGGCGTTCTTTATTGCTAAGCGTCTGCGTTCCAACGTCCGTGAGCTGGAAGGCGCGTTGAACCGCGTGATTGCCAACGCCAACTTTACCGGTCGCGCCATTACTATCGATTTCGTACGTGAAGCGCTGCGCGATCTGCTGGCGTTGCAGGAAAAGCTGGTCACCATCGACAATATTCAGAAGACGGTGGCGGAGTATTACAAAATTAAAGTGGCCGATTTGCTGTCCAAGCGCCGTTCGCGCTCGGTAGCGCGTCCGCGCCAGATGGCGATGGCGATGGCGAAAGAGCTAACCAACCATAGCCTGCCGGAAATTGGTGATGCGTTTGGTGGCCGTGACCATACCACCGTGCTACACGCCTGCCGTAAAATCGAGCAGCTGCGTGAAGAAAGCCACGACATCAAAGAAGATTTCTCTAACCTCATTCGAACTTTATCTTCCTGACGCTATGAAATTTATTGTTGAACGTGAGCAGTTGCTGAAACCGCTGCAACAGGTCAGCGGTCCGCTCGGTGGGCGTCCGACGCTACCGATCCTCGGAAATTTACTGCTGCAGGTAAATGACGGCACTTTGTTGCTGACCGGCACCGATCTGGAAATGGAGATGGTGGCCCGCGTTGCGTTAACGCAGCCGCATGAACCTGGTGCAACCACCGTCCCGGCGCGTAAATTCCTCGATATTTGTCGTGGTTTGCCGGATGGTGCTGAGATCTCCCTGACACTGGAAGGCGACAGAATGCTGGTGCGTTCTGGGCGTAGCCGTTTCTCGCTTTCCACGCTGCCTGCCAGT
Organism: Pantoea sp. X-Soil-TKNS-1280; assembly: GCF_059730475.1. Taxonomy (NCBI): domain Bacteria; kingdom Pseudomonadati; phylum Pseudomonadota; class Gammaproteobacteria; order Enterobacterales; family Erwiniaceae; genus Pantoea; species Pantoea sp. X-Soil-TKNS-1280. Next base: position 31,012 of record NZ_AP035962.1, read on the forward strand.
GACTTCCCGAATCTGGATGACTGGCAGAGCGAAGTAGAATTTACCCTGCCGCAGGCCACGCTGAAGCGTCTGATCGAAGCGACACAGTTTTCGATGGCGCATCAGGACGTACGTTACTATCTCAACGGCATGTTGTTTGAAACCGAAGGGGAAGAACTGCGTACCGTGGCGACCGACGGCCACCGTCTGGCGGTTTGCTCGATGCCGATAGGCCAGGCGTTACCTGACCATTCGGTGATCGTACCGCGTAAAGGCGTGATTGAGCTGGTTCGTCTGCTCGACGGCGGCGAAACGCCGTTGCAGGTCCAGATTGGCAGCAGCAACATCCGTGCGCATGTCGGCGATTTTATCTTTACATCGAAGCTGGTTGATGGCCGTTTCCCGGATTATCGCCGCGTATTGCCGAAGAATCCCGACAAAGCACTGGAAGCCGGTTGCGATCTGCTCAAGCAGGCGTTTGCCCGTGCGGCGATCCTGTCGAACGAGAAATTCCGCGGTGTTCGTATCTATATCACCGAAAATCAGCTGAAAATCACCGCCAACAACCCGGAACAGGAAGAGGCGGAAGAGATGCTGGATGTCAGCTACAACGGCAGTGAACTGGAGATTGGTTTCAACGTCAGTTACGTGCTGGATGTGCTGAATGCGCTGAAGTGCGAAAACGTCCGCCTGCTGCTGACCGATTCTGTCTCCAGCGTGCAGATCGAAGATGTCGCCAGTCCGGCAGCGGCATACGTTGTCATGCCTATGCGTCTTTAGAAAATATCGGGCTAACTTACTCGCTATTTTGTACCCGGGCAGTGCTCACCCCTGGTCACATACTTTAGTATGCTCCCAGGGGATTGCGCGCTGGCCGTGCACAAACTAGCTTCGCCGTTTACGCCCTGGGCCGCCAAAGTTAGGTGAACCCCCCTCAAAGCTGGATTGATTGATGGCTTTAACCCGCCTCCTGATTAAAGATTTTCGCAATATCGAGCAGGCCGATCTGACCTTAGCGCCAGGATTTAACTTCCTCGTAGGTGCCAACGGCAGCGGCAAAACCAGCGTGCTGGAGGCTATTTATACCCTGGGGCATGGTCGTGCTTTTCGCAGCCTGCAAGCCGGGCGCGTGATACGCCACGATCAACAGGCTTTTGTGTTACATGGCCGTATCGAGGGCAGTGAGCGCGAGCTGGCGGTTGGACTCACCAAAAATCGCGCCGGGGAAAGCAAGGTGCGTATTGATGGCAGCGACGGCCATAAAGTGGCTGAACTGGCGCAATTGCTGCCGATGCAGTTAATCACGCCGGAAGGGTTTACTTTGCTCAACGGTGGCCCCAAATACCGTAGAGCCTATATCGACTGGGGCTGTTTTCATGCTGCCCATGGTTTTTTCCATGCCTGGAGCAATCTGCGCCGTTTGCTGAAGCAACGCAACGCCGCACTGCGTCAGGTCACGCGTTACAGCCAGATTCGCCCGTGGGATCAGGAGCTGGTGCCGCTGGCGGAGCAAATCAGCGCCTGGCGAGCTGAATACAGCGAAGCGATTTCCAGCGAAATCACCGCCACCTGCGCCCAGTTTTTGCCGGAATTTGAACTGGCGTTCTCCTTCCAGCGTGGCTGGGACAAGGAAAGCGACTACGGCGAACTGCTGGAGCGCAATTTCGAGCGCGATCGCGCGCTGACATACACCGCCAGCGGCCCGCACAAAGCGGATTTCCGTATTCGTGCCGAAGGGACGCCGGTAGAAGATTTACTCTCACGCGGCCAGTTAAAACTGCTGATGTGCGCACTGCGCCTGGCGCAGGGGGAATACCTGACGCGCAGCAGTGGACGTCGCTGCCTGTACCTGATTGATGACTTTGCTTCGGAGCTGGATGACGTGCGTCGTCGCCTGTTAGCGGAGCGTTTAAAAGCCACTCAGGCTCAGGTATTCGTCAGTGCCATCGGTGTCGAGCATGTAATCGACATGAGCGACGAAAAGGGCAAGATGTTCCGCGTGGAACAGGGTAAAATAGCAGTTCAACCTGAAGATTAAATGAGCGAGAAACGTTGATGTCGAATTCTTATGACTCCTCAAGTATCAAAGTTCTGAAAGGGCTTGATGCGGTACGCAAACGCCCTGGCATGTATATCGGCGATACGGATGACGGCACCGGTCTGCATCACATGGTATTCGAGGTCGTGGATAACGCCATTGACGAAGCGCTCGCCGGTTACTGTAGTGACATTATGGTGACCATCCATGCCGATAACTCGGTATCGGTGCAGGATGATGGCCGTGGTATCCCAACGGGTATTCACCCGGAAGAGGGTGTATCGGCGGCTGAAGTCATCATGACGGTACTGCATGCGGGCGGTAAGTTCGACGACAACTCCTATAAAGTTTCCGGTGGTCTGCACGGCGTGGGTGTTTCCGTGGTTAACGCCCTGTCGCAAAAACTGGAACTGACCATTCGTCGCGATGGCAAAGTGCATCAGCAAACCTACGTCCACGGCGTGCCACAGGCACCGCTGGCCGTGGTAGGTGACACCGATGCCACCGGTACACGCGTGCGTTTCTGGCCGAGCCATGAAACCTTCACCAATGTGACGGAATTTGAGTACGACATCCTGGCAAAACGCCTGCGTGAACTGTCGTTCCTCAATTCTGGCGTGTCGATTCGCCTTGAAGACAAGCGCGATGACAAAAACGACCATTACCACTACGAAGGTGGTATCAAGGCGTTTGTTGAATACCTCAACCGCAACAAAAACCCGATTCACCCCAATGTGTTTTATTTCTCTACTGAGAAGGACGGCATTGGTGTGGAAGTGGCGTTGCAGTGGAATGATGGTTTCCAGGAAAACATCTACTGCTTCACCAACAACATTCCGCAGCGCGATGGCGGTACTCACCTTGCGGGCTTCCGTGCGGCGATGACGCGTACCCTGAATGCCTATATGGACAAAGAAGGTTACAGCAAAAAAGCCAAAGTCAGCGCCACCGGCGATGACGCGCGTGAAGGTCTGATTGCCGTGGTATCGGTAAAAGTACCGGACCCGAAATTCTCCTCGCAGACCAAAGACAAGCTGGTTTCCTCAGAAGTGAAATCGGCGGTTGAACAGCAGATGAACGAACTGCTGGCTGAATACCTGCTGGAAAACCCGTCTGACGCGAAAATCGTCGTCGGTAAAATTATTGATGCAGCGCGTGCGCGTGAAGCGGCACGCCGTGCCCGTGAAATGACCCGCCGTAAAGGCGCGCTGGATCTGGCTGGCCTGCCGGGCAAACTGGCGGATTGTCAGGAACGCGACCCGGCGCTGTCCGAAATCTACCTGGTGGAGGGTGACTCCGCAGGTGGCTCGGCCAAGCAGGGACGTAACCGTAAGAACCAGGCGATTCTGCCGCTGAAAGGTAAAATCCTTAACGTTGAGAAAGCGCGTTTCGACAAGATGCTTTCCTCGCAGGAAGTCGCCACGCTTATCACCGCGCTGGGCTGCGGCATTGGCCGTGACGAATACAACCCGGACAAACTGCGCTACCACAGCATCATCATCATGACCGATGCGGACGTCGATGGCTCGCACATTCGTACCCTGCTGTTGACCTTCTTCTATCGTCAGATGCCGGAAATCGTGGAACGTGGTCATGTCTACATTGCTCAGCCGCCGCTGTATAAAGTGAAGAAGGGTAAGCAGGAGCAGTACATCAAAGACGACGAAGCGATGGATCAGTATCAAATCGCGATCGCTCTGGATGGTGCGACCCTGCACACCAACGCCAGTGCCCCGGCACTGGGTGGCGAGCCGCTGGAAAATCTGGTGGCGAGCTTCAACAGCACGCAGCGCATGATCAAACGTATGGAGCGCCGCTATCCGCTCGCGCTGCTGCGTAGCCTGATTTACCACCCAACCCTGAGCGATCTCAGCGATGAAGCCGCTGTTAAAGGCTGGCTGGATGGGCTGGTGGCGTACCTGACCGAGCGCGAAGCGCACGGCAGCACCTACGTCGCGCAGGTGCGTGCTAACCGTGAGCAGAACCTGTTCGAGCCGGTGCTGCGCGTGCGTACCCACGGCGTGGATACCGATTATCCGCTGGACAGCGAATTCATCGGCGGTCCGGAATACCGCAAAATCTGCGAGCTTGGCGAGAAGCTGCGTGGTCTGATCGAGGAAGACGCCTTTATCGAACGTGGTGAGCGTCGTCAACCGGTGACCAGTTTCGAACAGGCGATTGAATGGCTGGTGAAAGAGTCGCGTCGTGGTCTGTCAGTACAGCGTTACAAAGGTCTGGGCGAGATGAACCCGGAGCAGCTGTGGGAAACCACCATGGACCCGGACAGCCGCCGCATGCTGCGCGTCACCATCAAAGACGCCATCGCTGCCGACCAGCTGTTCACCACGTTGATGGGCGATGCGGTAGAACCGCGCCGCGCCTTCATCGAAGAGAACGCGCTGAAAGCGGCCAATATCGATATCTGATATGCCCAAACCCTTCCCAGTCGGGAAGGGTTTTTTGTTTCTGCCTCCGTTGTTACCCGCCTGACATTTCCCCTTTTTGCTTAAAAAACATCTGCGTTAGCTTTTGTTTGCTTCCGTTTTTTCCCGTGCGCTGCGATCCGTGTCACTTACATCTGCGGGCTGCTCCCTTACGCTTTTGGCGAAGCGGAGGGGATGACGCATGTTTCTGGAAGAACGACGCAACCAAATACTGAAATGGCTGGATGAACACGATCGTGTCACGGTGAACGGGCTGGCGAGCCAGCTTGGCGTGACGCGCGAAACCATTCGTACCGATCTCGGCGCACTGGCGCGTGAAGGGTTGGTACAGCGCTGCTATGGCGGGGCCATCGCGCTGCGCCGTAACTTGCAGGAAAAGCTGATCAGCGAAAGCGGCGGTAATTTTGAAGTGCTGCTGGAGCGGTTACAGGCGCGACAAACGGTCGCCAAAGTCTCAGAAAAGAACGGAAAAGTGTGCATTCTGGGCGCGTTCAACGTGGATATCGTAGCGAAAGTGGCGCGCTTCCCCCGGGGCGGTGAGTCGCTGCTGGCGCTGGGCAGTACCCTCGGGCCGGGGGGCAAAGGTGCCAACCAGGCGATGGCCGCCAGCTGTGCCGGTACGCGGGTGCATTTTGTCGCCAAGGTCGGCATCGATCAGTTCAGCAAATTTGCCTTCGACCACCTTTCTGCCTCCGGTATTCACTCGTTCCGTTTGTATCAGACCGATCGCGAGCCAACCGGCAGCGCCATCATTTACGTCTCGCAGGAGAATGGCGAGAACATGATCGCCATCTATTCCGGCGCGAACAAAACCTTCACCGACGACGAAATTGCCGAACTGACCCATGAGTTGTCGGATGCCAGCGTGTTGTTGCTGCAACTGGAAAACAACTTCGAGGCGACGCGTAGCGCCATCCGCCTCGCCCATACGCTGGGTGTGCGGGTGATTATGAACCCGGCACCGTTTTCCGCCGAGGTGCTGAGTTGTCTGGCAATGATCGATGTGCTGACCCCCAACGAGACGGAAGCCTCGCTGCTGTCCGGCATTGAAATCGTCGATCTTGCCAGTGCACGCGCAGCGGCCCAGGCCATCGTTCAGCTCGGTGCTCGCCGCGTCATCATCACCATGGGTTCACGCGGTGCGTTACTGCTTGATAATCAACAATTTCATCATATTCCCGCTTTCCCGGCGCTGAGCGTTGACACCACCGGTGCAGGCGATGCGTTTAACGGTGCGCTGGCTGCCGCGCTGGCGCAGGGGCAAAGCCTGTTGCAGGCCGCCACCTGGGCATCCGCCTTTGCGGCGCTGGCTGTGGAACGTGAAGGTGCCAGCAATATGCCGGATCGACAACAGGTTATGGCCCGACTTCATCAACGATAACAAATCACAGCGGTGGAACCGCTGGCAGGAGAGATCATGAAAAAAATCGAAGGCATTGTGCCGGTTATGTTGACCCCGTTTACCGCCGACAACCAGGTTGATTATCCCGGACTGGAGCGACTGATTAACTGGTATCTGGCGGAAGGCGTCGATGCGCTGTTTGCCGTGTGTCAGTCAAGCGAGATGCAGTTCCTCAGCCTTGAGGAACGTGTGGCGCTGGCGAAGTTTGTGGTGGAAAAAGTGCAGGGCCGTGTACCGGTGATTGCCTCTGGCCATATCAGCGACGATCTGGCTGAACAAACCACGGAGTTGCAGGCGATGGCGAACACCGGCATTGATGCGCTGGTGCTGGTCACCAACCACCTCGACCCGAAAAACGAAGGCAGCGCCACTTTCTATGCACATCTCAATCATCTGCTCAACGCGCTGCCAGTTTCCATGCCGCTCGGCCTGTACGAGTGCCCGGCCCCGTACCGTCGTCTGCTGAGCGATGAAGAGTTCAGCTTCTGCGCCAACAGCGGCCGTTTCGTGGTGCTGAAAGACGTGAGCTGCGATCTGCCGACCGTGACCCGCCGCGTGCAGCTGGCCGAAGGCACACCGCTGGCGGTGATCAACGCTAACGCCGCCATCGCCTGGCCTGCGATGCAGGCCGGTTCCAAAGGCTTCAGCGGCGTCTTCACCAACTTCCATCCGGGCCTGTATCACTGGCTTTACCACCACGGTGCGCAGCAGGCGGAGAAAGCCCATGAGCTGTCGCTGTTCCTGTCGCTCAGTGCGGTAACGGAAACTCTCGGTTATCCGAAAAACGCCAAAATCTACCATCAGCGCCTCGGCACTTTCGCCAGTGAACATTGCCGCGTCAACAAAGACAACGTGCTGGAGAAATTCTGGGGACTGGGCGTACTGCTCGACCAGATCCGCGATGGCAGCCAGATTTGGCAGCAGCGTATCGAAAACTAAAACCTCTGAGGAAAATGCGTAGCGGCGCGATTTATCGCGCGTGTTTTACCGACAGCACGCTCGGAAATGCGCGATAAATCGCGCCGCTACGGCTGTACCTGAACCCACTAATGATAACGACAGGGAAAACACCATGATTGTATGTGATAGCCAGGACTGGGCGCGCGAGCGCCATGCTTTCCACCCCATCGTCGATCAGGCACTGCGCTGGATTGCCGATACCGATTTCAGCCAGCTGGCGACCGGCAAGTACGATTTGCTGCCGGATAACCAGATGTTCTGCCTGGTGCAGGAGATGGAGACCGAACCGGCCAGCGATCGTCGCGCCGAGTCGCATTTTAACTACGTTGATATCCAGTACCTGCTGGCTGGGCGCGAGAATATTGGCGTGGCACGTGCGCATCCCCGGCATGTCATCACCGAAGATCTGCGTGCGGAACGCGACGTGGTGTTTTATCAGGAGACGGTTGATGAATCGATGATCACCCTGACGCCGGGCATGTTCGCGCTGTTTTTCCCGCATGATGTTCATCGCCCTTGCTGCGCCGCGCCTGAAGCGCAGCCGATCCGTAAGGCAGTGATCAAAATTCATCTCAACCTGTTCACTTCACCGGGGGCGACGCAATGAAAACCTCTGTGAATACGCTGTCCGGCGCAGCGGTGGCACAACCCACGCTGGTGGGGAAATTGCGCTGGGGCATTATCACCATCCTGCTGCTGGCGGCGGTGGTGAACTACCTTGATCGCGCTAACCTGAGTATCGCCAACACCACTATCGCGGCCGAGTTCGGTTTCTCGCAAACCGAGATGGGCCTGCTGTTATCCGCGTTTCTCTGGCCTTACGCACTGGCTAACCTGCCGGCAGGCTGGCTGGTGGATAAGTTTGGTCCGAAGAAAATGTTCTCCTGGGCGCTGGGGTTATGGTCCGGCTTTACCGTGCTGGCCGCCTTCGTGAACAGCTATAGCTTCTTCTATGGCCTGCGCATGATGCTGGGTATCTCTGAATCCCCGTTCTTTACCTCTGGTATCAAAATCACCCATCGCTGGTTTGGTGAAAACGAACGTGGTTTGCCCACTGCGATCATCAATACCGGTTCGCAGATCGCCAACGCCATTGCGCCGCCGATCCTCACCGTGCTGCTGCTGACCTTTGGCTGGCGTGGCATGTTTGTTGCCATCGGTCTGATGGGAATTCCTTTGCTGCTGGCGTGGTGGAAATTCTATCGCGATCCTGAAGCACGCGAAGATGCGTTGCTGCATGCCGGTCAGCGCAGCGAGGCCGCGCCGGAAGAGAAAGCCCAGGCGAGCTGGGGCGCGTTGTTCCGCCACAGCACCACCTGGTTTATGGTGATCGGTAACTTCTCCATCATGTTCACCATCTGGGTTTATCTCACCTGGCTGCCGGGCTATCTGGAAAAATCCCTTGGCTTCAGCCTGAAAGCCACCGGCTGGATCGCCTCGATTCCTTTCCTGTGCGGCATTCTGGGTGTGCTGGTCGGCGGTATGTTGTCGGATCGCCTGGTGCGCAGCGGCGTTCGCGCCATCACCGCGCGTAAAATCCCGGTGGTGACCGGTGCGGCGCTGGCAGCCTGCTTTGTGGCACCGATTCCTTTTGTCGATAGTACGCCGCTGGCGATTACCCTGCTGGCACTCGGTTATTTCTGTTCGCAGATGCCGCAGGGCGCGCTCTGGACGCTGGCGACGGACATCGCGCCAAAATCACAGGTGGCGTCTCTGGGGGCGATCCAGAACTTCGGTGGTTTCCTCGGTGCGGCGATGGCGCCGATTGTCACCGGCATCATCCTCGATACCACCGGCAAGTTCACCAATGTGTTCCTGCTGGGCGCGGCATTGCTGATGATTGGCGCGCTGAGTTACGGCCTGTTTGTGCGTAAACCGCTGGGGAACTGATACGTAAGGTGCCGTTTGTGTCGATAAACTGGTCAATGTGAGCTGAATCGCGCTAGCATGGATGCAAACCCTGAATTAACGAGGACGTTATGGCGATAAAACTGATTGCGATTGATATGGACGGCACCTTGCTTAATCCGTACCACCTCATCACCCCGGCAGTAAAATCGGCGATTGGGCGTGCACGCGACAAAGGCGTTGCGATCGTACTGGCAACAGGCCGCCCTTTTGTCGGTGTCGAGCGCTATCTGCAGGAGCTGGATTTGCGTCAACCGGGTCAGTACTGCATCAGCAATAACGGTGCGCTGGTGCAACGCGCCGATAGCGGTGAGAGCGTGGCAGAAGTGACGCTGAGTTTTGATGATTTTCGCTATGTCGAACAGCTGGCGCGTGAACTTGGCGTGCATTTCCATGCTTTCGACCACTCCTCGCTGTATACGCCGAACAAAGACCTCAGTGAATACACCATCCACGAAGCCAGCCTGACCGGCATTCCGGTGCGCTATCGTGCCGTGGAAGAGATGGACCCGGCTACGCGCTTCCCGAAACTGATGATGATCGACAAGCCCGAACTGCTGGATAAAGCGATTGCCGCACTGCCAGCACGCGCTCGCGACAGCTACACCATTTTGAAAAGCGCGCCTTATTACCTCGAAATCCTCGACCCACGCGTTAACAAAGGCTATGGCGTCAAAATGCTGGCGGAAAAACTCGGCCTGCAACAGTCAGAAGTGATGGCGATTGGCGATCAGGAAAATGACCTGGCGATGATTGAGTACGCCGGAACCGGCGTGGCGATGGGCAACGCGATTGATTCAGTGAAAAGCATCGCGCAGTTCGTCACCAAAACCAATATGGAAGATGGCGTTGCCTACGCTATCGAAGAGTTAGTGCTGTAACCCGTTTTTATCTCTGCACATACTGTAGCGGCGCGATTTATCGCGCGTGTTTTGCCACATCACCGCTGAACGACGCGCGATAAATCGCGCCGCTACCACCTTTTCCCTGACTTTTCCCACTTATCCCCGTTATGCATCTGCGTATGTGTTGTCTATTTTGTGATCCAGATTGTAGTACAAACTATATTAATGGTACTACAATCTGCACCAGAGGTTGAGACGGTGCAGATTGTAGTACTCTGAGGGTACACCGCCTTTCATTGAATGGAACATCATGACGCAAGAACAATTGAGCAAAACCGAGCGCATCATCCTGACGCTGGGGGAAGAGATTGTGGCAGGGAAGTTTGCACCGGGCGGCGCGTTGCCCGCCGAAGCTGAACTCTGTGAACGCTTTGCTACCTCGCGCAACATCATCCGCGAAGTATTTCGTTCGCTAATGGCCAAACGCCTGGTGGAGATGAAGCGCTATCGCGGCGCGTTTGTCACCGCGCGTAACCAGTGGAATTACCTCGATAGCGATGTCCTGCAATGGGCGCTGGCGCACGATCAGGACCCGCGTCTGATTGCCGCAATGAACGAAGTCCGTGTGCTGGTGGAGCCGCAGATTGCGCGCTGGTCTGCCGAGCGCGCCACCTCCAACGATTTAGCGGCGATTGAACAGGCATTTAACGACATGGTGGCGAATCACCTCGATCGGGATGCCTTTAACGAAGCGGACATTCGCTACCACGAAGCGGTGCTGGCCTCGGTGCATAACCCGGTTTTGCAGCAGCTCAACGTGGCGATCAGTCAGCTGCAAAAGGCGGTGTTCGCCAAAACCTACATGCCGGACGAAGGCAACATGCCGCGCACCCTGGCCGAGCACAAAGCGCTGTTTGACGCGATTCGCCATCAGGATGCGAACGCTGCCGAACAGGCCGCTAAAGCGATGATCGCCAGCTCAACGGCACGACTAAAGGAGTTTATGTGACCAGCTATATCGCGATTGACTGGGGATCCACCAATCTGCGCGCCTGGCGTTATCAGCAGGGGGAATGCATCGATGAACGTCGTTCCGAAGCGGGTGTGACCCGCCTGAACGGGCTCACCCCGGCGGAGGTCTTTGCCAGCATCACCGCAGGCTGGCCGGTGGATGAGGTGCCGGTGGTGATGGCCGGTATGGTCGGCAGCAATGCCGGCTGGCTTTCGGTGCCGTACCTGAGCTGTCCGGTGGCGCTGAGCGCACTGGCAGGCCGCCTGACCCGCGTGGAGGATAAAGCGTGGATCGTGCCGGGATTGTGCGTCGAACGTGAGGACAACTACAACGTAATGCGCGGTGAGGAAACGCAGCTGTTGGGCGCACTGGCCCTGCATCCGGCGTCGTTGTATGTGATGCCCGGCACGCATGCCAAGTGGGTGCAGATGGAACAGGACCGCGTCATCGACTTCCGTACCGTGATGACCGGGGAGCTTCATCATCTGCTGCTGACGCAATCCCTGATTGGTGCGGGCCTGCCACAGCAGGAAGACAATGCGACTGCTTTCCGTGCGGGCCTCGATATCGGCAGCCATGACCGCTCTATTCTGGCGCGTTTGTTTGAAGTGCGTGCGGCGCATGTGCTGGGCGCACGCGATCGTCGCCATATCAGCGATTTCCTGTCTGGTCTGCTGATCGGCCACGAAGTGGCACAGATGACGGCCAGCACCGCCGCACAACCGATCACCATTATTGCTGGCTCCGCGCTGGCACAACGTTATCAGCAGGCGCTGCATTTTATCGGACATGATTCAGTCACGCTGGAAGGTGACCGTGCCTTCCAGCACGGAATAAGGAGCATTGCCCATGAACTGGCAAACTAAGTTACCGCTGATTGCCATCCTGCGTGGCATCAGGCCGGAAGAGGCCGAGGCACACGTTGGCGCACTCATTGAGGCAGGTTTTGATGCCATCGAAATCCCATTGAACTCACCGGACTGGGCCAGCAGCATTGGCGCGATGGTGAACACCTTTGGCGATAAAGCGCTGATCGGTGCCGGTACGGTGCTGACACCCGCACAGGTGGATCAACTGGCAACGCTTAACAGTAAGCTGGTGGTGACGCCGAATACCGACGCGGCGGTGATTCGCCAGGCGGTGGCCTGCGGCATGACGGTGGCTGCCGGATGCGCGACGGCCACCGAAGCCTTTACCGCCCTGCAGGCTGGCGCACAGGCGCTGAAAATCTTTCCATCATCGGCGTTCGGTCCCGGTTACATCAAAGCATTGAAAGCAGTGCTACCGCCGGACGTGCCGGTGTTTGCCGTCGGCGGTGTGACGCCAGAAAACTTGCATGAATTCCTTGCCGCGGGTTGCATTGGCGCGGGCTTAGGCAGCGATCTGTATCGCGCCGGTCAGCCGTTAACGCGTACCGTGGAGAAGGCCCGCGCATTTATTGCTGCTTATAAGGACGCTGTACGATGAAAATTACCAAACTGACGACTTACCGCCTGCCCCCGCGCTGGATGTTCCTGAAAATCGAAACCGATGAAGGCATCGTCGGCTGGGGTGAGCCGGTGATTGAAGGCCGCGCGCGCAGTGTCGAGGCGGCGGTGCATGAGCTGTCGGAGTATCTGGTGGGTCAGGACCCGGCACGCATCAACGATTTATGGCAGGTGATGTACCGTGGTGGTTTTTATCGCGGCGGCCCGATTCTGATGAGCGCCATCGCCGGTATCGATCAGGCGTTGTGGGACATCAAAGGTAAAGCGCTTGGCGTGCCGGTGTATCAGCTGCTGGGTGGTCTGGTGCGTGACAGCATCAAAGCCTACAGCTGGGTTGGTGGCGATCGCCCGGCGGAAGTGATCGATGGCATCAAAAAACTGCGTACCATCGGCTTCGACACCTTCAAGCTGAACGGCTGTGAAGAGATGGGGATCATTGATAATTCACGTAAAATTGATGCAGCGGTCAATACCGTGGCGCAGATTCGTGAAGCCTTTGGCAAGGATATTGAGTTTGGCCTCGATTTCCACGGTCGCGTCAGTGCGCCGATGGCGAAGGTGTTGATTAAAGAGCTGGAACCTTACCGTCCGCTATTTATTGAGGAACCGGTACTGGCGGAGCAGGCGGAATATTATCCGCGTCTGGCCGCGCAAACCCATCTGCCGATTGCGGCCGGTGAGCGCATGTTCTCACGCTTCGAATTCAAACGTGTGCTGGATGCCGGTGGCCTGGCAATTCTGCAACCGGACCTGTCCCATGCGGGCGGCATCACCGAATGCTTTAAGATCGCGGCCATGGCGGAATCTTACGATGTGGCGCTGGCTCCGCACTGTCCACTCGGACCGATTGCACTGGCGGCCTGCCTGCATGTCGATTTCGTCTCACGCAATGCGGTGTTCCAGGAGCAGAGCATGGGCATTCACTATAATCAGGGCGCAGAACTGCTCGATTATGTGATCAATAAAGACGATTTTAAAATGGATGACGGCCATTTCTATCCATTAAATAAACCGGGTCTTGGCGTAGAAATTAATGAAGAACTGGTGATTGAGCGCAGTAAAAATGCGCCGGACTGGCGTAATCCATTGTGGCGCTTCCCGGATGGTTCTGTCGCTGAATGGTAATTTGATTAAGCTCTGAATTTATTAAATCTCTGATAACGATGTGCCGGTAAATAAGGCGCAGGGCCTCGTTCACGCTTTATTTATTGTCACCACCGGCGCGTAGCCTTATCCGGCTATGCAGGATTGCTGCGCGCCTTATTTGCCGCCATGGGCGGTTATTACCGATATTGATACCCTACGTATCCGGAGAAACACCATGGATCTCTCTGCCGTTCAGGCCCGACCGACGCGTCGCCGTTATATCACGTTATTGATGATATTTATTACGGTGGTAATTTGTTATGTCGATCGCGCTAATTTAGCCGTCGCTTCAGCCCATATTCAGCAGGAATTCGGTATCACCAAAGCGGAAATGGGTTATGTCTTTTCCGCCTTCGCCTGGTTATATACGCTGTGCCAGATTCCCGGTGGCTGGTTTCTCGATCGCGTTGGCTCACGCTTAACCTATTTTATTGCTATCTGCGGCTGGTCGATCGCCACCTTATGCCAGGGCTTTGCCGGTGGTTTATTGTCGCTGATCGGCCTGCGCGCCATTACCGGCGTCTTTGAAGCCCCGGCGTTTCCGACCAATAACCGTCTGGTGACCAGCTGGTTCCCGGAGCACGAACGCGCCTCGGCGGTGGGTTTCTACACTTCCGGCCAGTTTGTTGGTCTGGCATTTCTGACGCCGCTGCTGATCTGGATTCAGGAGCTGTTGAGCTGGCATTGGGTGTTTATCCTCACCGGAGCAATTGGCCTGGTCTGGTCACTGGTGTGGATTAAGGTTTATCAGGCACCGAGCCAGAGCAAAGGCATCAACCAGGCCGAGCTGGACTATATTCGTGAAGGCGGCGCGATGGTGGAAGGGGATGCGCCCGCTGAGAAGAAAACCCGTAGCCGGGTGACCGCTGCCGACTGGAAACTGGTGTTCCACCGTAAGCTGTGTGGCGTTTATCTCGGCCAGTTTGCCGTGACCTCAACCCTGTGGTTCTTCCTGACCTGGTTCCCGAACTACCTGACGCAGGAAAAACACATCGGCGCGCTGACGGCGGGCTTTATGACCACCGTCCCTTTCCTCGCCGCTTTTGTCGGGGTGATTCTTTCCGGCATCGTGGCGGACCGGCTGGTGCGCAGTGGCCGTTCACTGGGTTTTGCACGTAAAACGCCGATTATCTGTGGCCTGCTGATTTCCACCTGCATTATGGGAGCCAACTACACCAACGACCCGATGTGGATTATGGCGCTGATGGCGCTGGCGTTCTTCGGTAACGGCTTCGCGTCAATTACCTGGTCATTGGTTTCGTCGCTGGCCCCGGTACGGCTGATTGGCCTGACTGGCGGTATGTTTAACTTTATCGGTGGCCTGGGTGGCATCAGCGTACCGCTGGTGGTGGGGTATCTGGCGCAGGATTACGGTTTCGCCCCGGCGCTGGTCTACATCTCGGTGGTGGCGCTGATCGGTGCGCTTTCTTATATCCTGCTGGTTGGTGATGTGAAGCGCGTCGGTTGATGACGTTGCGCCCTGCCGGGGCACTGGCCCGGCAGGGCAGAATCGCGTAGTTTGTCTGGCAACTGTTGGATGTAAGGTTGCCCCATGTCAGAAAAACAACTCACCTTTGCAGAACGTCATCACCAGCTCACCAATATCAACGTCTGGACTGCCGACAGCCAATGGCTGGCGTTTGATGTCCGGCCTTCCGGTGCTTCCTTTACCAGCCTGACCATTGAGCGCGTTAATGTGCAGAGCGGCGCTGTGGAAGTGCTGTATCAGGCACGCGACGGTGCCTACGTTGGCGTGGTCACCGTCAGCCCGGATCTGCCGCCACGCTACGTTTGCATTCATGGCCCGGAACGTCCCGATACGCACTGGCATTACGATTTCCACCATCGACGCGGTGTGATTGTGCAGCGAGGTATCGCGGAAAATCTCGATGCCTGTGATATCACTGCACCCTACACCCCAGGCGCGCTGCGCGGCGGTTCCCATGTCCATGTCTTCAGCCCGGATGGTTCGCGTCTCAGCTTCACCTATAACGATCATGTGATGCATGAAAAGGATGTGCGCGATGACCTGCGCAACGTCGGTGTTGCTGTGCCGCTGCATCCGGTGTGTCCGCCAAAGCATCATCCTCGTGAATACGAAGGCAGCCATTATTGTGTGCTGGTCAGCCAGACGCAGCGTGACCCACAGCCAGGTAGCGACCAGATCGATCGGGCATATGAGGAGTGCTGGATTGGCGATCGTGGCTATCAGAAGCCAGATGGCAGCTGGCAGCGCTGGGCCATTGCGTTTATTGGTGATACGCGCGGGGCTGATGGCGAAAAAGTGCCGGAGGTGTTTGTGGTGGATTTGCCGGATGCGCTGGCAGATTACGCGAAGCCGGGAACGGTGCCGCTACAGGGAACCGTGGATAAATTGCCTGCGCCACCGGCCGGGGTTCAGCAGCGTCGCGTGACCCAGAGCAAAGGGCTGGCTTTACAGCCGCGTCATTGGTTGCGTGCTGCACCGGACGGCAGCGCGATTGCTTTTCTGCTGGCGGATGACAACGGCGTGGTGCAGCTGTGGACAGTCTCACCCAACGGTGGGATGCCGCGGCAGGTAACGCAGCTGGAGAGCAGCATTCAGTCGGCCTTTAGCTGGCATCCTGGCGGGGAGGCGCTCGCCTTTATCTGCGATAACAGCGTGATGCGCTGCGAGTGGACATCAGGTAAATGCACCCGACTGACGCCGCGCAGTGAACTGCCGCCATCCGGTGACGCGGTGGTCTGGTCGCCAGATGGGCAGAAGATTGCGTATATGCGCGAAGTTAACGGCTGGCGACAGCTGTTTTGCGTCAGTGCGCTTCCGCAGGCATAGCGGCAGCGGTGGACAGGCTGGCCTGGGTACCGGCCAGCTTCTCGCTTTGCCGCACGCGCTCACGCGGTGAGTCGATCGATTTGTCATCATCGTGGCGGAAGTAATCCCACGGCAGCAGGATGGTATCCATTACCGCTGAGAACGGCAGATCAATCGCGACCAGCGGTTTCATTGCCCAGCTGGTGTGATCATCGGTCAGCATTTCCGCGCTGGCGCGGGTGCCTGGGTAATAACCCTGGCTGGCGCCAGTATGGGACATGACGCTGGAACAACCGGAGGTGGTACATGCACAGCAGACCAACAGGCCTGGCAGCGAAAAGCGTTTCATTATATTCATCGTCTTCATCCCTTCAGTCATGGCATGGCCCTGGCTGGAGTGTGTCACCTGCGTCGCATCACTCTGGGGTGATGTCCTGAGTCTCAGGCGAATAATTTCCTGAGTGTATGCTATTTCATCAGAATTGCTGCAAGAAAATCCTAATGAAAACTTGAAAGCGACAAAACCGCACCCACTTTTAGGATAAGGTCACGCTGCTTTTGCCGACAGGGAGAGCAACGGGCCACACAACCTGTCCATGGTGGAAGGTTGCCAAAACTTGCTGAATATCAGGAGTCCTAATATGCGTAATTTTGATCTCTCTCCGCTTTATCGTTCTGCTATTGGTTTCGATCGTCTGTTTAACCTGCTGGAATCCAATCAGAACCAGGCCAATGGTGGCTACCCTCCGTATAACGTCGAGCTGGTAGACGAAAACCACTACCGTATCACCATTGCCGTAGCGGGCTTTGCTCAAACTGAGCTGGATATCACCTCACACGACAATATGCTGGTTGTGCGCGGCGCGCATCCCGAGGAACAACAGGAACGCAAATACCTGTACCAGGGCATCGCCGAGCGTAACTTTGAGCGAAAATTCCAGCTGGCCGACCATATCATTGTGCGCGATGCGCGCCTCGAAAATGGCCTGTTAAGCATCGATCTGGAACGCATCGTCCCCGAAGAGGCGAAACCGCGTCGGATTGAAATTTTGAAATAAGAGTCAGCGTTAACTGTCACCTTCAGAACCGCAATCCTGTCAAAGGACTGCGGTTCTTTTCCCACTAAATCAGCGCTTTATTTATTGATTTTTCATTAAGCGTCTTGCACGTCGCACAACCATGAAACCCTAATGCTATCATCACCTCCTCAGAAAATAATTGTTCGCTGTGTTGATTTATTTTGATTATTTTGCTGATGATTTCGCTTTTGGTATTCGTCTTGAGAATATGCCATGCGGTGATGATTTTATAATCCTCAATAGACATTTTATTTTCCTGGAGCAGCTTTTCTTTGAGGTGAGAAGCATAACCAAATTTATTTATTGTCTTTTTGTAAGTTTGAAAAAAAGACAACGCTTCTTCAATATATTTTCCGTTCTCTTCATCTGTTGAAGATTGCAGCAGATTATTGCTTGAAACTGATTCCTTACCACTGTTTGCGTGGTGGCTTTTTTTAATCGGACTCATATGAACCCGAAAGAATGCATTTGCCTGGGCATAGTAAGCTTCTTCATTCCGGTTAAAAGTATCGATGTTGTTAATGAAATATTGTCGATACTCTTCTATTCTGTGCTCAGGAATTTCAACAGGGATGGTGAAGTTTTTATAGTCTGACAGCAGATTTGGACAATCCTTATAATAATGATAAGTTAGCCTATCCTGATAGAAAATCACCCTTTGCTTACGTGAATGAAACTCGGATTTTCTCTGATTCATTATTTTTATGTTGTCAGCAGTTTCTGTATTAAGGATGTCGTTCACCGCAAGCGTCATCGTCATTACCTTAAGTTCAGGTGAACTGAATATTTTTTCTTTTGTATGTGACGCTATTATTGTATGAATCGCTTTACTAGCAGAGAGAGATCTTTCATAGGGTATATCAAGGATGCCACCAATCTTAATTAAAGAATATTTTGTGATGTATACAAGAGGCATTTTAATTCCCTGTCGATAATTATTTCTCTGGAGTGGAGTGAATAATGTTATTATTAATTAGCTGGTCAACGAAGGATTCCTGGTAGTATTGAGGATCGATTTTATTGATAATCTCCTCAATTAAATCAGTTTCCTCACTCTCCGTAGCGACAATCCGGTATAAGGTTTCAGAGATATCTTTGGTAAGTAATGAGGTTTTAGGTTCGGAACTCAACCGACTTAATAACTCGAGCATGGCATAACTTTTAGCGGGTATCTTAATTGATACGGTCTCGTAAAGATCGCGAGAATCTTTAATTGTGTTGCTCTTCATTTTTTCGATTTGATTCTTAATCATTTTTATTCACCAGTTTCTGCTCAATAAGTTTTTTACAAAGATTATGTTCATCAGAGTGTTTTTCTAACGCGATCTCTTCTTTGCTGAGAATGTCAGTATATTGATCCTGCTCTGATAATTTGAAGTTATTATACTTATAAAGAATTTCATGCTTGATTTCCGCCCTGGCAACTTCAAATATCCAGCTTTCCTCCAGGTCATTACAGCCATCAATGATATTTTGCGAGGATAATTTATCAGCTTCAATCGCTAATAACACCTGGCTATCAAATTCGGTTACTTCTGATTTCAGTTTTTCAATTAAAATCTTTCTGATGATATTGTTGAGAATGGCCGACCTTGTTGTATCAATTTTAATTGCCAATTCATCGATGAATTTAAGGTCTGCCCGATGTATTTTTAAATTAATTTTTTGTGGAGGTACCGGCAATACAATGGTACTGTCAGCTGAATTGCTTAATATTTTGTCTTTGTTTATTTTTAGCATTTTTTTTACCATAATGAAAAAATGAAGTCATAAGCAGATCGTCGGTTAATGCGACGCTTGCCCCTTTTTTTTGCTGTAAAGACACTAGCTGTTTTTTCAGTGAATCGGTGCATTGAATGGCTAACGCCAATGTCTTCTCATCTAATATCAATCTTTCGCTGTTATCGCTAAAGGAGCCAAGTGACATTACTAAATTAATCACTCCTAGAGATATATTTCTTTCCGACATTCTCTTTTGCAGATGACATGATATTTTCACGGTTTCACCTCGTCAGTTTTCAGTATAATGGCACTAAAAGTGATATTGTGAAAGTACAATTTGTACCTTTATGTTTAATTATATGTTTTAAAAGGTTATTTAATTTTTTTGACAAGGCGCAGTGACCTGCTGAGAGCGACAGGAAAGACGACGGTGGGGACGGGGAATGTGATTTGGAGTGGCGGGGTTACATACCCCGACACCCCTGCGATGCGTCAGGTCCTCACCAGAAATCGCTGGCTCACCATCCCACCAAACACATTGATCAGCAGACCGAGAATAATCACCGATGCCCCCAGCATTTGCTGCGCCGACAGGGTTTCCCCCAGAATCAACGCGGCACTGAGAATTCCCACCACCGGTACCAGCAGCGACAGCGGGGCCACGCGCCAGGTTTCGTAGCGACTCAGCAAATTGCCCCAGATGGCGTAGCCGATAATGGTGGCGATAAAGGCGAGGTAGATCAGCGCCAGCACAGTTTGCAGCGAGATATTCATCAGGCTGCTGACAATCGTCTCTTGCCCTTCAAACCACCATGAACAGGCAAAGAACGGCACCATCGGCACCAGCGCACTCCACACCACCAGCGAGATCACCGGCACTTTGCGGTTACGCAGAATAATCTTGTTGGTGATATTGCCCAATCCCCACGACAGCGCCGCCGCCAGCGTCAGCATCATGGTGGTGAGTGTAATGCCTGCGGTGGTTTGCCCCTCCATCCCCGCCGTCGCCAGGGTGAACATGCCAAGGGTCGCCACCAGAATGCCGACGATATGGTTCCAGCGCAGTTTCTCCGCCAGCAGCAATGCGCCGAGTATCAGGGTGAAAAAGGCCTGCGCCTGCACCACCAGCGAGGCCAGTCCGGCGGGCATCCCTAGCTTGATGGCGAGGAACAGAAAGGCGAACTGACCAAAACTGATGGTCATGCCATACACCACCAGCCAGCGTAGCGGAATGGCCGGGCGTTTAACGAAAAAGATCGCCGGGAATGCCACCAGAGTAAAACGCAGTCCCGCCAGCAAAAAGGGGGGCATGCCATGCAGCCCCAGCTTAATCACCACAAAATTGATGCCCCAGGCGAGTACCACGCAAAGGGCTAATAATAGATCTTTGACTGACATAACAATTCCTTCTGCCGCGTTCAGGCGGTGGCCGTCACGGGAGTGGCGATCTCTGCGCAGCAGTCATCGCCGATAACACGAAAATAATCATTCACATCCAGCGCCACTGAACGTTCCAGCAACCCGGCGTTAAACCACAGCGTACCGACATCACGCAGGCGTGAATCCACACGCAGCGCCAGCCGGTCATCAAAACTAAAGGGCGGCACCGCGCCCATCACGCACTGTGTCAGCTCCTGGGCTTTTTCCGCGGTGGCAAAGCTCGATTTCTTGCCGCCGATGGCACGGGCGGCGCTTTTGAAGTTAATTTTGCAATCACCCGGCACAATCGCCAGCAGATAACGGGCCTCCGCGCCCTCCGGCATCGTCACTTCCAGTACCATCGCCTTTGCGGCCTGATTCAACTCGTTACCCCGGATGGCGCTGATGACATCGGTCTGACCGATGGCCTCATGCTCAATCACACGATAATCCGCCTGATGCTGCTCCAGTTGGGTGATCACTTTCTCAAAGGTTGTCATCTTTTCTCCTCGTATGACGGGCCTCGGGTTAACTCCAGGCAATCGCGTGCTTCATCTTTTTGTCGGTGAGACCAAAGAAGAAGCCCATGGTGATGCGCGTATCGCCTTCCACCCGATCAATTTCATGATAAAAAGCAGGATTAAACAGATAGATATCGCCACTGCGCGGCGAAAATTCGCAGGTTTCGCAATGCTCAACCACGCCACTCTGGTAACCGAGTTCGCCGGGCGTTTTAAAGCGCTCGTCCACCGGCTGCCATTTCTTATTAAAGATGCGTAATTCACCCCCGGCGTTGCATTCCTGGAGGCACACCACGCAACTCAGTTGATGCAAAATATCGGTCACGGCCAGGCCGCTGCCCGCCGCATCGCGTACGATGTTGTCGTTATGCAGCGGATTCGCGACGCCATTGGCATGGAAGCGCACAATCGACCCTGCGTAATCGCCGTGTTGTGGATCGGTGGCGGTTTGCAGGCTTTCCAGCCGCAATGCGTGTTTCACCCAGTTGTAAACCTGGTCACGCAGGCAGTGCAGCGACGGCGGTAACGCGGGCTGGATATCACGCAGTTCGGTGAAATAGTTTTCCGGCGCAGCGGTATGCTTCGCCAGATAGGGGCCAAGAGTGGTCAGTGCACCGTTGGGGTAGTGGGATACCCGCACCTTTTCGCGGCAAAGTTGCAGGTCATCCACCGCCGCTTCACGCACTTCCGGGGTCAGGAAATTACGCAGCACCAGCAGCGGTACGCGCGCAGTAACAATGTCATCCAGCCAGGTACTTTCCACAAACATTTTGGGGCTAATAACGCGTATCTGATTGAAAATGGCCATGCTTGTTCACTCCGACAAAGGAATTTCATGAAGTTCATGGTTGCTCATACGACGCCAGGTGGACGCCGCGCCCAGTGCTGCAATGGGTTCAGAAGAGATAAACGTGCTGTTGTTATGCTGACAGTGGTGCAGGGTGAAGTAATCCGGGTAGGGGGTGTCATCGGGATGCCATTGCCACGCCCAGGCTTTCTCGCGGGTGACAAAAATGGCATTGGCCGCGCTGCCGCCCGGGGCCACCTGCGCCATCTTGTTGCGCAGATAATCGCGGGTGAAATCGGCAGGTGTGGCGCGATCAACCATATATTCCAGGTATTCCGCCGAGTCAAAGCGTGACTCTGTCATGCCGAGCTGCTGATACACTGTCGGCAGAAAGCCGTTGTGCATCATGTGCCACTGCGTCTGGCCGCTGGTACGCCATAGCGGATGGGAAAATTCGATGCCCTGATTTTTGCTCAGCGTGGCATGACGCACATGTACCGCGAGAAAGCGGCCACGCAGACGATCCACATCAATACCCGGCAACGCATCGGCAAAAGTGCCGGTGCCGTGTAGCGTGCGAATATGCCCCTGTTCCCGCCACAGCAAGCCCCAGCCGTTCGGATGTTGTTTGATCGGGCCATCATGGGTGGCGGTTTCTCCACAGCTCATCGCGCGCGCCGCCTCCAGTACCGCTGCGGCATCAAACTGTCCGTGCGCCAGAATCATTCTGCACATAGTAAATCCCCCCGGGTGGCAAAGGACGTGACATCGAGAATCTGATGGAAGGTCGCCAGCACGTCGTCGCGGCTGTTGCCCGGCAGACGAAAGGTGGCGAGGATGCCCGCATGGCGGGTTAAATCGGCGTACAGTGAAGAGCGCGGCGAGACGTCAAGCGCAGGCAGATTGAGCGGTGGCAATAGCTGGCCGCGTTGCTGTTGGGCGATCCACTGTTCCGCCTGACGATATTGCAGTGGCTGGCGTAAACGTAAGCGTCCCACCACCTGAGCGGCCTGGCAGAAATGCAGCTCAGGCATGCCACGTCCCGCTTCGATGTGAAAGGCAATCTCGGCCCAGTTAATGCCGGTTACTTCCTCGACCAGATTCACCACACCCATCCCCGACAGACGGAAACCCATTTCGAGAAAATGCGGCTCGCCATTGACCACAATGAAATCGATATGAAAGGCCCCCTGACGGTAGCCAAAGGTTTCGCAGCAGAAACTCATCAGGCTGGTGAAGGAAGCTGGCAACTGCTGTGCCGTCATCGCTACATGCCCGGATTCGTAAAAGCTGATGCTGCCGTCCTGATCGCTGTGATGTTCGATCACCTTCTGGCAGCAGGTCAGCGCCACCGCGTGACCGTTATCCACCACCCCCTGGAGCGAATATTCATCGCCGCACAGCCAGCTTTCGACGATAAAGCCGGAGAAACCGCGCCCGCCGTAATTCATGGTATCGACCAGTTTATTGATCACGGTGTCGAGCTGGCTGGCCTGTTCCACCAGCCAGATACCGAGGCCGCCACCGCCATCAACCGGCTTGATCACGCACGGATAAAGCAGCGCCTCACGCGCATCGCGGATACTGAGGGGAGAAGCAAAGAAGCGGAATTCCGGCTGCGGGAAACGCGGCCAGGCTTTGCGCAGCGCCATGCGTTGCGCATATTTATCCGGGGGAATAAAACCGGGACCGGCATCCGGGCCAGCCAGCATCTCGCGTACCCGTCCGGCGGAGACGTTGTAGGCTTCAAATCCCGCCAGCACCACCTGGGGATGCTCCAGCAGCCCGGCACGCAGGCAGGCCTGCAACACATCCCAGGGATTTTCTGGCCGGTCAAGCCGCACGATCAGATCGAACGGCAGCGTAAAGCTGAGCGACTGGTAATCGACAAAATCGCCCATCTCCGCCAGCACGGTAAAATAGCCTTCGCGTTTCGCCACGGCGCAGTACGGGTTTTGCCCGTCACGGGTCGCGCCAATCTGCAGGAATATTTTTCTCATCGCTTAGCCTTACCGGGTCAGCGCCCGGAAATCACTTCTGTGACGATGTCCTGCAGGACACCATTGTTCACCTGAATCACCGCTTTGTGGGGATCGAAGCGCAACACGCGCGACAGGGCATCGTGCTGCTGGTTATCCAGCAGCGAACTCACCTGCGCGCTGCGCCAGCAATGGCGCATCTGGGTGATGGTCAGGCCGGACAGTTGTTCCAGCTGTTGTGCCAGCTGGATATCGTTGCTGTCACCCGCCAGCAGCGCCCGCACGGCCTGCTCCTGCGGCGGATGCGGCAGTTGGTGTAACCAGGCCGCCAGCTGCCTGCCGCTGGCGATAAATGGGGAATAAATCATGCACACCAGCTGGGTTTCATTGAGGCCAAAGGCCTGTTCCGCGAACTGCGCAGCGCGCTGACGCGCCCGGGCGATGGCCTCATCATCCTGATAACGCGCTGCCATCTCCTCAATCAGCTGGGGTGGGAAATCCTTTTGCTGCATCAACCCCAGTGCAAAGCGCACATATTCGCGAATGCCTTCGGCGTAGCTACGCTGCAACAGCGTTTCCGCGCGCAGGCCGCGAATATGTGCCATTAAGGTGGGATTGCCGCAGTCCGATTCGGAAAAGCTGAACATCAGTTCATCGAAGCGGAAATGCATAAACTCCGTCAGCAGCGCCCAGTGCGCACCGGCTTCATAGGCGGTGTCCTGATAGATATTGAAGAACAGCGGGTCGCGGGCCAGCTGCCAGGTGATGCGATGCGCCGGTGTGACCTGATCGGCACCGTAGATATCAGTAAAATAACGTTCAGCGACGCCATCAAGGGTTTGCAGAAAGCCGCTAAAGCCGCGTGATTTATCCGCCACTGGCGCATTAAACAGTCGTGACAGATGGCGCGCCCACGCGAGGTAAGCGGTTTGTTCCTGCGGGGAATCGCCGGTGATGATCATATCCACCCCGCCATCGTAGTGCGCAGCAAGACCAAAGGAGTTCACCATGCTGAGGTTGCAGGCGTTACAGAAGGTGGAACGCGCATCGGCGCGGAAGCGGTGGCCATTCATCAGCACATCGCTGCGATTTTGCTGGCGCACCGCTTCCGGCATCGGCAAATGACGGGCAAAAGGACGAATCTGTAATCCGTCGGTCACCAGACATTCGGTAAAGTCATCGTTGTGGATATGCAGCGCGCGATAGACGCGATCGATGTTCTCCATCACGCTGTCGTTCATCGCCGCATGGCGGTTGGTACTGATGCGCAGCTGGAAGGTGCTGCCGCGCTGTTGCCAGATCAGCCCCTGGATGTAGCGCACATACGCCACCATGTAGCTGCTGTCTTTGCCACCGCCATAGGCGAGTAGCACACGGTTGTTTTCGGGATGATGCGTATCGGGTAAAGCGGCGAGCAAACGGCGGGAACAGGCCTGGGCTGATTCGAGAATGGCGTTGGACAGGTATCCTTCAATTTCTCTCATCATGGTGGACAGATTATTCATTTTTCACTTTTTCCTTTGGCTAATAAAATCGCAGTCGCCTTGAAGTCGACAACCTTGCTCACGGGCCACGAAGGTGTTACGGAATGAATGTCTCGGTCTTATGCTGTGTGGCTGTTGGCTTGCCACCGCTGCGCATCGTTATTTAAGAGATGCAGCCTAAACTACTTTGAATGTAATCTGATGGATACGCACAGATCAGCACGATATGGGGTGGAACAGATGGCGGGTGAAACGGAAGAACAGGAGAGTCAGAGCAGTCGTTACCGTCAGATAGCAGAACAGATCAAGCAGGCGATTCACAGCGGATCGCTGCCGCCAGACAGCCGTCTGCCTTCGGTACGCACCCTGGCGACGCAGTACCATGTCAGCATGACCACCGCGTTAAAAACATTACGCACCCTTGAGGATGAGCATTATGCGGTGGCGCGTCCTAAGTCCGGCTTTTTTGTTGCGCCGCGTAAAGCGGACAAAAAATTGCCGGTGGTGAGCCATGAGCAGCCGCGCGAAATCGCCCCGCTGGATGAGCAGACTGAGCTGCATCTGGCGATGGTCGGCTCGGATTGCCGGGTACGACTGGACCTGGCAAACGGCGATATCTCGCTGTATCCGGTAAAGAAAATTGGCTTGCTGATGCGCCAGATGGGCTACAGCAAACCGGCGCTGCTGGGCAACACCGTCAAGGGCACCGGCTATGCGCCGCTGAAAGCGGAGATTGCCCGCCGCGCGGTGGATTATGGCTGCAACATCAACGCCGATGACATCCTGATCACCAATGGTTGCATCGAGGCCATCTCGCTGTCGCTGCGCGCCACCACTCGGCCCGGCGATATCGTGGCGGTGGAATCGCCGTGCTACTTCGTGCTACTGCAAATGTTGCACAACCTTAATCTGCGGGTGATTGAAGTAGAAGCGGGCGCGGAAGGCTACGTCAACGTGGAAAAACTGACGTCGCTGTTCCAGCGCAAAGCGGTGCAGGCGTACCTCAGTATTAACAACATCAACAACCCGCTGGGCAAAAGTATTCCCAACGAACAGAAGGCCTATATTGCGCGTCAGGCGGATGAAAACGATGTGGTGATTATTGAGGATGATATCTTCGGTGACACCGCGTTTGGTGAGCGCCGTCCGTTCCCGATGCGCGCCTTCAGCCCGAACGTTATTTTGTGCAGCGGCTTCTCAAAAACCGTGGCACCCGGCATCCGCATTGGCTGGGTGCACAGCGCCAACTACATGCGCAAAATCGCCTCGTTAAAATACACCTCAACCATGGGCACTTCGGTGCTGTCGCAGGCGGCAATTGCCGAACTGCTGCGCAACGGCGGTTACGATGCCCATCTGCGTAAGCTGCGCCGTGAGCTGGCGAACCAAATCCGCCAGATGCGCCAGGCGGTGCTGCGCTATTTTCCTGCGGGCACGCGGGTGTCTGATCCGGAAGGGGGCTATGTGTTGTGGGTTGAGATGCCGGTGCAGGCGCTGAACGTGCGTGCGCTGTTTCTCAAGGCGCGCAATGCCGGGATTGGCATCGCGCCGGGGCATATATTCGCCACCGATCACCGCTACGACCACTGTTTTCGGCTCAACGCCGGGTTTGGCTGGAATGCGGAAGTGGAGCAGGCAATTCGCCAGCTGGCACAGTGGTGCCAGCTGTCATTGGTCGAAGCAAAGCAGGATTAAGCGCGCCAGGCGTCTTCGAGTTCTTCCGCCAGAATCTGCACCGCGCGTTCAATATTCTCCGCGTCCGGTACATAATTCATGCGCATACATTGGTGGGTATGCGGCCATTCCTGCTCCAGGCCGGGGAAGAAGAAGTGGCCAGGTACCATCAGCACGCCGCGCGCTTTCAGGCGCTGATACAGGGCTTCGGTGGAAATCGGCAAATCGCGGAACCACAACCAGAGGAAAATCGCCCCTTCCGGTTTATGAATCAGGCAGCGATCTTCCGGTAAATAGCGGCGAATGATGGCGATCGTTTCGCTAACTTTGTGCTGATAAAACGGTTTGATCACCTCTTCCGACAGACGCAATAAATCCCCGCGCACAATCATCTCGTTGGCGATCGCCGGGCCGATGCTGCCAGGTGCCAGGCTGATAATACCGTTCATGTTGCCAATGGCGCTGATGGTCTTTTCATCGGCAACGATAATGCCGCAACGCGCACCGGGCAGGCCAAGTTTAGACAGGCTCATGCACAGGATGATGTTGGGATTCCACAGCGGGCGTGCTTCGCTAAAGATAATGCCGGGGAAGGGCACACCGTAGGCGTTATCAATCAGCAGCGGCACCTGGTGCTGCTGTGCCAGGGCATCCAGCTGTAACAGTTCATCATCGGTGATCACGTTGCCGGTGGGATTGGTCGGGCGTGATACGCAGATCAGACCAACCTCGTCATTCAGCGGCAAATGGTCAAAATCGACGTGGTATTTAAACTGGCCTTCCGGCAGCAGTTCGATGTTCGGTTTCGCGGAAACAAACAAGCCTTCTTCCAGCCCGGCATCAGCGTAACCGAGGTATTCCGGGGCCAGCGGGAACAGTACGCGTTTTTTGCTGCCGTCGGCGCGGTGTCCGGCGAACAGGTTAAACAGATAGAAAAACGCGCTCTGGCTGCCGTTGGTGAGCGCGATATTCTGCGCCGTTAATGGCCAGCCGAACGCCTCGCGCAGCATGGCTGCCAGCGCATCGAGCAGCAACGCTTTGCCGCGCGGGCCGTCGTAATTGCACAGCGCCTCGCTCAGCTTGCCTTCCTGATGCATCTGCTGCAAAAGCTGGTGGAAATAGTCGTTAATGGCCGGGATTTGCGCCGGATTTCCGCCGCCAAGCATGATGGTGCCGGGGGTTCGCAACCCTTCACCCATATCTTCCATCAGACGTGAGATACCGGAATGTTGCGTAAATTTATCGCCGAACTGTGAAAAAGACATAGCAGGTTAAAACTTTGTAATGACTGATTGGGGACAACCATAGCGCCCGCAACAGGCAGGCGCAATGGTCAGGCGGGGAAAAGGTGCAAAGCCTTATTTCACAACCTCAGGATTGACACAATTCTTCTCGATTTTGCCGGTCAGCGCGGCGATCAGGTTATCCACTGCATCGCTCAGCATGCCGTAGCGGGTTTCATGGGTGGCGGAACCGATGTGTGGCAGCGTCACCACATTCGGCAGCTTCAGCAGTGCGGAATCGGCAGGGACAGGCTCCTGCTCGAACACGTCCAGACCCGCGGCGTGAATGGTGCCGTCCTGTAATGCCGTGATCAGCGCTTGCTCATCGACCACCGGACCGCGTCCAGCGTTGATCAGAATGGCGCTCGGCTTCATCATTTTCAGCTGTGCGGTGCTGATCATATGATGTGTCTGTTCAGTCAGCGGCAGGCTGATGCAGACAAAATCGCTTTCCTTCAGCAGCGTATCCAGGTCGCAGGCGCGAGCGCCAAAACGGGTTTCCGCTTCGCTATGCTGACGACGTGCGTTGTACAGAATCTTCATACCGAAGCCGAAATGCGCGCGCTGCGCCAGCGCCAGACCGATGCGGCCCATGCCGAGGATACCGAGGGTTTTGTGATGCACATCGATGCCGTATTTCTCCGGGCCAATGCTTTTCTGCCACTGACCGGCTTTCACCCAGGCATCCAGTTCCGTTACGCGGCGGGCGCTGCTCAGCACCAGTGCCATCATGGTGTCGGCCACGGTTTCGGTCAGCACCGTGGGTGTGTGCATCAATACCACACCACGCTGGTTTAACGCCGCGACATCAAAGTTGTCATAGCCGACAGAGATGGTTGAACAGGCGCGCAAGGCAGGCATTTTTGCCAGAAGGTCCGCATTCACTTTACCGCCTGAACCCAGTAAGCCCTGAGCCTGTTGAAACTGGGCTGCGTATTGATTGACGGTTTCTGGGGAAATGTCGTTGACTTCGGTGACAGTGAAGTGCGCGTCGAGTTTCGCGTACAGTTCTTCCGGCAGGCTTTTCTGACCCTTATAAACAATCACAGCAGGTTTCATCTTTTGCTCCCTGTAGAACGAGTGACGGGCGACCAGCGTCGCCCGGAAAAGTCATTTCAGCTTACGCTTTCAGGCGTGTTTTGCCCCGTGCAACGGCGGCGTTTTGTTTTCAGCGGGCTTGACGACCAGCGTCAGCCAGACTGACGCCAGCAGGGCTGCCCCCATAAAAATGTAAGAGGCCGAGGGGTTGCCGGTTGCGCCATTAAGATAACCCACAATCCATGAGCCGACGAATGAACCGAGTGCGCCCATGCTATTAATCAGAGCCATTGCGCCGCCTGCCACATTACGCGGCAGCATTTCCGGGATGATGGCGAAGAACGGACCGTAAGGGGCATACATCGCACCACCGGCGATCACCAGCAACGCATACGACAGCCAGAAATGGCTGGAACCCACCAGATACGAACCGAGGAAGGCCAGCGCGCCAATCAGCAGCAGCGGCCAGACAAACAGTTTACGGTTCTGCATTTTATCCGAGGCCCACGACACCACGATCATCGCGATGGTGGCGACCAGATAAGGCACCGCCGACAACCAGCCCGCTTCCACCATCCCCATCTGCGTACCGTTGCGCAGGATGGAGGGCAGCCACAGCACGAAGCCATATACGCCGATGCTCCAGGCAAAATATTGCAGGCATAACAGCACAACATTACGGTTACGGAAGGCTTCGCCGTAATTACGCACCGCTTTGATGCCTTCCTGCTCTTTCTGCAACTGCGCCTGCAACGCGGCTTTTTCGCTGTCGCTCATCCATTTCGCCTGTGCCGGTTTGTCCTGCACCAGGAACCACCAGGCGACGGCCCAGATCACCGCTGGAATCCCTTCGAAGATAAACATCTCACGCCAGCCAAAGGAATCGATCAGATAGCCCGACACCACCGACATCCACAGCACTGTCACCGGGTTACCAAGGATCAAAAAGGTGTTGGCGCGTGAACGTTCGGATTTGGTGAACCAGTTGCTGATGTAAATCAGCATCGCGGGCATCACCGCCGCTTCCACCACGCCGAGCACAAAACGGATGGCCGCCAGCATCGGAATATTGCTCACTACCCCGGTCAGCGAGGCACACAGCCCCCACAGCACCAGGCAGCAGAAAATCAGTTTTTTCACGCTGCGGCGTTCGGCATACACTGCCCCAGGGATCTGGAAAAAGAAGTAGCCAAGGAAGAACAACGCGCCGAGCAGCGATGACATGCCTTTGGTGATGCCGAGGTCGTCGTTAATGCCTGCGGCCGAGGCGAAGCTAAAGTTCGCGCGATCGAGATACGCCAGACTGTAGGTGATAAACACGATGGGCATGATAAACCACCAGCGTTTTGGCGCGATTGTCTGCGTTTTCATACGTTTATCCTCTGTTCGTCGCGGCACGATTTATCGCGCCGCGACATGTGTTTGTGCAGGTATCAGTAATCACCGAGGGTGGCGCGTGTCGGCAGCCCTTCGCTGTCGCCCGCGACCTGAATAGCCAGCGAGCCGATTCTGTTGCCGCGCAGGATCGCCTGCGGCAGCGTTTTGCCCTCCAGCAGGGCGCTGATCAGGCCGACGGCAAAGCCATCACCGGCACCGACGGTATCGACCACCTTGTCAACGCGAATCGGGGCCACCAGGCCTTTGTCACCGTCGGCAGTTTTGAACCAGGCACCGTCGCTGCCGGTTTTGATCACCACTGCTCTGACGCCTTTATCCAGGTAGAAATCAGCGATGGCTTCCGGCTGGCGATAGCCGGTGAGAATCAATCCCTCGCGCTCACCCGGCAGCACCCAGTCGGCGTACTCCGCCAGCAGGTTCAGCTGTTTACGCATCTCATCTTCACTGCGCCACAGCACCGGCCGCAGGTTGGGATCGAAGGAGATGGTTTTGCCCTGCGCGCGCATCTCTTTGGCGGCATGTTTGCAGAGCGCCAGCGAGGTCTCGGAAATCGCTGCCGCCACGCCACTCAGATGCAGATGGCGCGCATGGCCGAAATAGCTGGCATTGAAATCATCCGGCGACAGATGGCTGGCGGCGGAACCGGCACGGAAGTACTCCACTTCAGGGTCGGAGCCATCATCGACGCGGGATTTGAGCTGAAAACCGGTGCGATAACGCGTATCAACGGTGACGCAGCGATGATCAACCGCCTCTTTTGCCAGCTGTTGCAGGGTAAAGCGACCAAAGCTGTCGTCACCCACCCGGCTTACCCAACCCACCTGCAATCCCAGGCGCGCCAGACCAATTGCCACGTTAAGTTCGGCACCGGCGATGCGTTTGGTAAAACGTTCGGCAGCGGCCAGATCGCCCGTTTGCTCCGCGATAAACATCGCCATCGCTTCACCAATGGTCACCACATCCAGTTGCGTCGGGGTCATCATTGTCAGCTCCTTAGCAGGCGCGCAGCAGGTCAACGTAGTGACGCGTTACCGCCACTAAATCGTCGCCTTCCAGCGGGAATTCGATGCCGCGAGGTACATCACCGGGCAGCGCCTGTAACAGGGCGCGCCAGTCTTCGGGGCTGTCATCCAGCGCGATGGCGCGGAAGCTGTTGTGATGCGGTACGGCAGTTTTGACATGCACGTAGCCGACATAGCGGCTCAGCTGCTGTGCCGCCTGCATGGCGTCTTCGCCGGTCCAGTGCCAGTTCGCCATATCAAAGGTCATGTGCAGCGGCAGCGCAGCGTCAAAGGCGTGATGGAAAAAGCGCTGCATCGGGGCCAGTTTGCAATCGGCGGTTTGATCGTTTTCCACCACCAGTTTGATCGGGGATGCGTTCAGTTCCGCAAGTAAGGCGTCGAAGTGTGGCTCGACATAATGGCCGAGCGACAGTTTCAGGCGCTGTGCCTCGAGCTGCCCGGCTTCGCGCAGCAGTTGTGCCAGATGGGGATTCAGCGCGCCATCGGCCAGATACAGCGTTTCCGGTGCGGAATAGCACACGCTCAGACCTTGCTGGGCAATCGCCTCACCCAGCGCGGGCAGCTGGCTAATCTCATCAGCACCGAATAATTCGCGGCGGATTTCCACACCATCCGCCCCTGCCTGCTTAATCAGCGGCAGCAGCGCAGCCTGACCGCCCAGTTCTGCTACTTTGGTGGTGCCGTAAGCGGCTGTAACAACGATAATTTCTGGTTTCATCTCATCTCTCCGGGCGTGAACAGCATGCCAAACGTTATAAAAACGTTAGATGGAACCGGTTCCAAAGAAAAGCGACAGATTGCGGAAGTATGATCCTGCTCACGAAGTGGGCCGTGGGGGCTGTAGCGGCGTGATTTATCGCGCGGGTTTTAACGAATAAATTAACGCAGCCGTTGGCTGGAGCCGCGCACAATCAGTTCGCCGGAAAATACCTGCTCGGAAATCGGTTGATCGTCGCCTTCAATACGCGCGATAACCTTTTCCAGCGCGGCATAGCCGATCTGCCAGGTAGGTTGTTTCAGGGTGGTGATGCCAGGCCCGGCCAGCGCAGCCCATTCCAGCTCATCGAAGCCGAGCAGGCCGATGGATTCGCCCCAGTTGAGGTTAAGACGTTGCATTGCGCGTGCCACCTGCAACGTCAGTGCACCGTTGGCGGCGACGATGGCACAGCGTTTTCCGGCATGACGCTGGCGGAAATCGCGCAGTGCCGCATCCATCAGGGCGGGCTGATGCAGGGCAACTTCGGTGTTTTCAGCCTGCACCGCAGGTTGCGATTGTGCGGTGCTGAAGAACGCCGCCAGGCGCTCGCGACGAGTGTTGACGCTACCCAGTGGCTCGCTGAGGAACAGCAGCGCTTCATAACCGTTATCCAGCAGGTGTTGAGTGGCTTGTTGCGCTGCTTCCGGGTTATTCAGCCCGACCACATCACAGGCGAAATCAGGGATTTTGCGGTCAATCAGTACCATCGGTAGCATTGACTGTTGCAGCTGGCGCAGCACGTCTTCACGCATGCCGACCGCATTCACCACAATGCCTTCCACCTGATAGCTGCTCAGCAGTTGCAGGTAATGCTGCTCCAGATCCACTTCATTGTTGGTGTTACACATCAGCAGGGTAAAACCGTGGCTACGGCAGGCGGCTTCAATACCGCTCAGCACATCAACGGAGTAGGGATTGGTGATGTCCGCAATGATCAGGCCAATCAGGCGGGTTCGTCCACGTTTCAGTCCGCGCGCCATCTGGCTGGGCCGATAATCGAGTTCAGCAATGGCCTGTTCAATACGCGCTTTCAGGTCGGGCGACAGCAGATTCTGCTCGCCATTCAGATAGCGGGAAACGCTGGTTTTCCCGGTCTTTGCCGTGCGGGCAACATCACTGATAGTCGCGCGTGGCGGCCTCGTCTTCATTGCATATACCTGAATCAAAAGAAACAGGCGAAGACTACCACAGGAACACCGCTGCGCAACAACCGGCTAGTCAGAAGTGAGGAGCAGACGCGGTTGCCACAGGGCCTGCACCTGTTCAGGGGGGGTGCCGTCCAGCAATTGCAGCACCATCTCGGCAATCTTTTCGCCAACATGTTGCTGTGAGCATTGCAGGATGGCATTGACCGGGTGATCGATAATCGAATCATGCGGCAGCCCGTCATAAACAAACAACGGAATGGCCTGTGGCCCGCTGAGCCGCCCGGCCTGTTGCAATGCTATGGCGGCACCTTCTCCCAGCGGGCTGCAATCGGTAATGATCGCCTGCGGTTGAGAGTCGCTCGCCAGCCAGGCCGAGGTTTGCTGATAACCCGCACGACGTGAGGGAGCTACGGTAGCAAGCTTCGGCACAGGAACCGGCGGCTGGTGCGATGCGATGGCATCGAGGAACCCCTGGCGGCGGTCACGCACAAAAGAGCTGGGTTCGTTGCTGCCAATCCACCCCAGCCGGGTCAGCCCCTTTGCCAGAAAGTGTTCTGTCGCCAGCTTTACCCCGGCGTGATTATCGTAGTCAAACCAGGCATAGGGCTGCGCCAGCTGGCTACGTCCCAGCGACAGGAAGCGGAAACCTTTCTGTTGCAGACGTTGCAGGCGGATGTCGTCGGGGGTGGTATGGGTGACAATCAGCGCATCCATGGCGCGGCTGCGCAGCATACGCAGCGTGCGCTGCTGGTCCTGGGGTTTATCGGCCAGCATCAGCAGATCAATGCCTTCACGGGCCAGGCGTTGATCAATGGTTTGCAGCATGCCGGTGAAATGGCTATCACTTAGCGGCAATACGCTATCGGGTATCACCAGCCCGACGGTGTTGGTACGGCCGGTCTTCAGTTGGCGAGCCGCGGCATTGGGGCGATAGCCGCGTCGGCTGGCTTCTTCTTCAATACGTTTGCGCGTGTCTTCAGCCACATCATCATAGCCATTCAGTGCACGACTCACGGTGGTAACGGAAAGTCCGAGGACGGAGGCGATGGCTTTCAGCGACATGGTGGGCTTCCATTGATCAATTTTTGATCAAGCTAACATAAAGAAATCGGCGGCTCTACGGGGGGATAATATTTGAGGGCAGGGGCAGCAGCAAGCGTCAAAAGTGGAGTAAAAACGTGCGAAATGGGCCTGACAGCGCAGGCCCAAAAGACTTATCCCAGCGGGGTGAGGGTGATCTCGACGCGGCGGTTCTGCGCCTTGCCGGCTTCGGTGCTGTTGCTGGCAATCGGGTTATCCGGCCCCATGCCCTGGGTACGCAGGCGGCTGGCTTC
The DNA here is from genome assembly GCF_059730475.1 of Pantoea sp. X-Soil-TKNS-1280. NCBI lineage: Bacteria > Pseudomonadati > Pseudomonadota > Gammaproteobacteria > Enterobacterales > Erwiniaceae > Pantoea > Pantoea sp. X-Soil-TKNS-1280. The sequence continues at coordinate 65,672 of NZ_AP035962.1, forward strand.
GACGCCCTGCACAATCAGCGCGCTGGCAACGCTTTCCGCACGCTGCTGCGACAGACGCATATTCAGGGCGCGCGTACCGGTGCTGTCAGTAAAGCCAACCACATTGACGGCGGTTTTTGGATACTCTTTCAGTACCATTGCCACGCCGGTCAGGGTATTGGCACCCGCCGGTTTCAGGTTGCTGCTACTGGAATCGAAGGTGACATTGTTTGGCATATTCAGCACGATGTTGTCACCCTGGCGCGTGACGCTGACGCCGGTGCCACGCATTTTGTCGCGCAGTTTGGCTTCCTGCACATCCATGTAATAACCGATACCGCCTCCCAGCGCTGCGCCGGAAGCCGCGCCAATCAACGCCCCTTTACCGCGATCTTTTTTCGAGGAGGACAGCATGCCGACGCCCGCGCCCAGCACGGCTCCGAGGCCAGCGCCAATGCCGGATTTACCTGCCTGTGATTCGCCGGTGTAAGGGTTGGTGGTACAGCCAGATAATACCAGGCTGCCGCTCAGTAACAAGGCCAGTGCAACAGTGTGCTTATTCATAAAAGTCCCTTCGATTTAAATGGGGGGAAAAACCCAAAACGGTGCTGATTATGCCGTTAAATCATGAGGGAAAGCGTGAGAATAAGTCTTAAATTGTAAAGAATCGCCTCATATGTTGGCAGGATGGCAGAAACAATCAGTTTGATGATCATTAATCAGGCCACAGGCTTGCATATAGGAATAGCAAATCGTAGGGCCGATGAATTTAAAACCACGCTTCTTCAACGCTTTAGACATTGCTATGGCAGCATCGGAGGTGGTGGGAGCCAGCTTATAATCGGGGAAATGGTGCAAAACTGGCGTGTTATCGACAAATCCCCAGATAAAGCGAGAAAAGTCTTCACCGCTGGCCTCCATGGCGAGGAACGCACGCGCATTCACAATAATGGCTGACAGTTTGGCGCGTTGACGAATCAGGCCGCTGTCCTGCATCAGACGATCGAGATCGGCTTCATCCATCGCAGCCACTGCCTGTGGATCAAACTGATGAAAAGCACGCTGATAATTTGCGCGTTTTTTTAACACGGTAATCCATGAAAGCCCGGCCTGCTGTCCTTCCAGACACAGCATTTCAAATAAGGCACGCTTATCAGTTTGCGGCACGCCCCATTCGGTGTCGTGGTACGCCAGATAGAGCGGATCCTGTGTTACCCAGCCACATCGTTGCATCGCAGTGCTCCTAAAGCATGAGGAAAATACTTCTCTTTCCTTGACGTATTCAATAATCGGTTAATAGTTAATCAAAGGGCGCCGATAACTGTTTTATCCAATACCTAAACGCCCGGTTCCTATCTGGCTCGTCAGGAGTCCTTCATGTTGCAGAAAAGTCAGCGGTCAGGCCAGCACATTCTTGCGCTGGCTCTTGTTGGTGTGTGGCTATCTGCCTGCGCCCTGCCTGCCCGGGCATGGGATGAGGGCAGCCAGCAGAACACGACCAGCGCGAGCTCGCCTGATTATGACGCCATCCTGGAGGAAAAAATTTCCCAGAATCACCTGACATTGACCGGTAACAACGATCGAGGCCTGATGGATGCGGCGCTTAACCCACCTGATGGGGCGATCATTAACCTTCATACCGAAGCCGCCAGCGTTGGCGCGAATCCGTTTGCTAACCGCCTCTCGGCTGGCTGGCAAATGCCGATGAGTGAGACAGTATCCACCGGGCCGATTGCGCAATACGCGGTCGATCCTTCGTCTCTCAACTGCCCGCAATGTGACTTTATTGATCGTAACAATCCTGACCAGGTCGCCTCGCTGGGCTGGCGTGTTGATTCCAGCCTTGGCTGGATAGCGCCCTACGCACAGATTAGCTACAGTCATCAATTGGGTGAGATGAATTTTACGCCACGCAGTGATGAGGGGATCGGCAGGGAAAACAACTGGATGGATGTCAGCGTGGGTGCCAATATGCCGCTGGGGCAGCATCTGTCAGCGTTTGCCTCATTCTCACAAACCGGGGCGATGAGCAGCGGTGAGCAGTTCATTTATAGCCTTGGCGTCAGCGCCAGCTTTTAATCTGCGATGACCTTTTTTGGCGATTCCGCGCGCTAAAACAGGTACACTGCAACCTTAGCGCCGGGCGGAATATCCGCTCCGTTGCACTGGGCTAGTCAACGTCAGGTTTCTTCATGTCAGTCAAAATCTTAACTTCAACGCTGGTCGGGCTGGATGGCTTTTGCCAGGATCCGCTCGCGGTACTGCAACAGGCGGAAAACGGCACGCTGGCAGTGCTGCATCAAAACGCACCGGCATTTTATGCGCTGACGCCACAGCGGCTGGCGCAATTGCTGGCGCTGGAAGCCGCGGCACGGCAACCCAATGATGTCATGCTGGATGACAGCATGTTTGACACCCCCAGCGCGCCCATTGCGGCCCCGGTGGGGAAATTTGCCATGTATGCGGGCTGGCTGCCGGACGACGATTTTCAGCGCCAGGCGGCCATCTGGGGCATCGCGCTGAGCGAACCGGTGACGGCGGCTGAGCTGGCCACTTTTATTGCTTACTGGCAGGCCGAGGGTCGTTTGTTCCATCATGTGCAGTGGCAGCAAAAGCTGGCGCGTAGCGTACAGATGAACCGGGCGGCCAACGGCGGACAGCCGAAGCGCGATATCACCCGGATCAGCAATACTGATTATGATATTCCCGATGGTTTTCGAGGTGAATGATGAAAACGCCGAACGATCTTTTCAGTCGCCTGAAAAAACTGATGCCGCATGAGGTGAAACCAAAATTCACCAGCGGTGAAGAATTGCTGGCCTGGAATCAGGAGCAGGGCCGTTTACGCTCCGAAGCCATTGTGCGTGAGAATCGTGCGATGAAGATGCAGCGTATTATGGGCCGCTCCGGCATCCGCGAACTGCATATAAATTGCTCGTTCGACAACTATCGGGTGGAAAATGAAGGGCAACGCAAAGCCCTGAGCCTGGCGCGTGAGTACGCAGCGGGTTTTGATAACAGCATTTCCAGCTTTGTGTTTTCCGGCCGCCCTGGTACCGGCAAAAACCATCTGGCTGCGGCTATCGGCAATGACCTGATTTTGCGCGGCAAAAGCGTGCTGATTGTGACCGTAGCGGATTTGATGTCGAGCATGAAAGGCACCTTCAGTGGCGGCAGCGATATCACCGAAGAACGCCTGTTGCAGGATCTCAGTAATGTCGATCTGCTGGTGATCGACGAGATCGGCATGCAAAGCGAATCACGCTATGAAAAAGTGATCATTAACCAGATTGTCGATCGCCGATCCTCGTCCAAACGCCCGACGGGCATGTTGTCGAACCTCGACCCCGCCGGTATGAACACGCTGCTGGGCGAGCGCGTGATGGACCGTATGCGCCTCGGCAACAGCCTGTGGGTGCGCTTCGACTGGGAAAGCTACCGCAGCCGCGTGCGCGGCGATGAATACTGATTCGCCTGCCTCACTTCATCAGGGTGCGCTACGTCAAAAATGCCAGCAAAGTCTGAGATAAAGCGCACCCGGACACTGCTACACTGAACCTCTTCCATTTTGCCGGGTGAGAAAGGCATGAAAGCGATGGGTAAAGGGCCGGCATTATTACGACTGAATAACCTGAAGCGGGTCATGACGCAGCTGCGTCAGACGCGGATAACCTCCCGCCAGGATCTGGCCCTGGCATTAAACCTCAGCAAAAACACCGTTTCGCTGATTGTGGATGATCTGCTGGAACTGGGGGTGATTACCGAACTGGGTCCGGTCAGTGTTGCCTCTGCCGGGCGTCCGAAGATTGAAATATCACTCAGGCCGGAAAAGCTGAAAAGCGCCGGTATCATGGTGGAACGCCAGACGATTCATTGGCAGGTATGTGACTATTTCTCGCAGGTGATTGCCGAACAGACCTGGCGCACCAAAACGGATGACCCCGCCGTGCTGTTGCAGGAGCTGGCGGAGTGCTGCCAGACACTGGTTGCCGCCCATCCGGAGTTAATTGGTATCGCGCTCGGATTCCCAGGCATCGTTGATCCACAACGTGGCTGGATGCATTTCTCTTCCCATCTTGGCTGGCAGGATGTTGATCTGCTGACGCTACTCAAATCTCAAATCAGCCTGCCGCTGCGCATCATGAATAATGTTAAAGCGGCGGCGCTGCTGCCGGTGCAGCAATTGGCGCTGGATAAAAACCAGAGTCATTTTTATCTGCGCATTGCGGAAGGTATTGGCGGGGCGCTGGTACAGCAGGGCGAAGTGTTTACCGGCAGCAGCTGGACCGCAGGAGAAGTGGGTCATTTGACGGTGCAGCCGAATGGGAGGCGTTGCAGCTGCGGGCGTCTTGGCTGCCTGGAAGCGCTGGTCAGCCAGCCTGCGATTCAGTATCAGCTGGCCCAGCGAAAACCGGGTCTGCGCTGGCAAAATCGCGAGAGCGAACCAGCAATGGTCAGTGTGGTGATGAGTGAGGCTGGCGCGCAACTTGGCAGCGCGTTGAGCCAGGTGATGCTGCTGCTCAATCCCGCCAGCATTATGGTGGATGCGCCGTGGAATGCGTCCCCCGCCTTTGTTCAGGCGGTGCAGCAGACGGCGCAGGCGAGCACGCTGGCTTTTACCTTTGCCCATACCGCGCTGCATTTTCTGCCGCAGCGTATCGATCCGACCAATGGTCTGGCGCTGGCGGTGATTGAGCAGTATGAGCAGCGGATGGGGTGACGCTTTAAACAATGCGCGATAAATCGCGCCGCTACCGGATTGTGCAATCATTTGTAGCGGCGCGATTTATCGCGCTATTTTCTGGCGGTAAATTTAATGCCGGGGAATATTCAGTGACTCAGCGGATTTGCTGCTGGTGGCGGCAGGCAATTCTGCATCCACATTGAATTTTTCCAGCACCAGGCCGTGAATTTTCTCCAGCGATACTCCCGCCGTTTCCGGCAGATAGCGGAAGGTGAAGAAGTACATACCCAGCGAGAAAATCGCGAACAGCAGTAGCGGGAAACCACCGTGGAACATATCGATCAACATCGGGCTGCTGTTCATGATCGGGAAGGTGGAACTGATGATAAAGTTCGCCATCGACATCGCGCAGATGGAGATCCCGACACAGATGGAGCGGATTTCGGTCGGGAAGATCTCGCCCAGCACCGTCCAGACAATCTGGCCCCAGGTCATGCCGAAGAAAATCATATAGGCGAACAGACCAATCACCGGCAGCAGGCCTGGCAGATGGTAATAGAAGGCGATAAACGAGTAGGCCAGGAAGATGCAGGAGGTGATAGCCCCGAGCAGCAGCAGCTTACGACGCCCCACTTTATCGATCAGCGTCATCCCCACCAGTACGCCAATAAACTGACACACTGACAGCCAGAAAGTTTGCAGCAGCGCCGAATCCACACTGCCAGAGACATTTTTCAGCAGCGTTGGCCCAAAATACTGAATCACGTTAATGCCGCTGATTTGGTTACCCACTGCCAGACCAATACCGATCACCAGCAATGGCACCGTGGTTTTATCAAGGCGGAAACGTGCCTTGTGCTGACGTGCTGCCTCGTCGGAGAACGAATGTTTGATTTCGCTGAACACGCTTTCCGCATGTTCGCGGTTGGAGATTTTGGTCAGTGTGTCCAGGGCGGCATCGTATTTGCCTTTCAGCACGTTCCAGCGCGGTGATTCCGGGATAAAGGCGATAAAGAAGATAAACAACGCGCAGGGCACCAGTGCGGTCGCCAGAATATAGCGCCAGCCCATAGCAATCATCGCTTCCGGCAGCATCGATTTGGTGATGAAGTAGTTAGTCAGCAGCACCACCGATTGCCCGCCGACGCAGCACACCGCATACAGCGCGGTGGTGCGACCACGAAACTTTGATGGCGACAGCTCCGCCAGGTAGATAGGCGAGATCACCGAAGCGAGTCCGATTGCCAGGCCCCCAATGATGCGGAAAAGCACAAATACCGTGAAATTGTGGGCGATGGCGGTGCCGATCACCGAAACGGTGAACAGCAAGGCGGTAATGGCGAGCGATTTTTTTCGTCCCAGCACATCGCTCAGGCGTGGGGCGATAAAACAGCCCACCAGACTCCCGAGCAGAATGTTAGAGACTGCCCAGCCCGTTTCAGCGGGTGTCAGCTGGAAGTATTCACTTAAGGGTTCGATTGCACCGGAGATAATGGAAGAGTCATACCCCATCAGCAACCCGCCAAATGCGGCGACGGTGCAGCAGAGAATGACATACCTCATGTTGTAGCGTTTTTGTCTGGAATCCATGGTTATAGCCCCTTGTCTCTACCGCCTGAACGTTGCATGTCCAGAAAGAGGAATGTTGTAGGTTGTCGATGTTCCGTGTATTCACGCAGGGTACTCACAGTGAAATATATTTTCTAAATGGATATTTTTGGATAATTTTTTCCGAAATATGTGAGCGGGGTTGCGAAAATTGCTGTCGTGGATAAGTGGGTTAAGATTTATCCAGATGAAATGATAGGTTTTTTGTCATTACCTTCTGACCGGGATGTTGCGCTTGTTGCTTTTTACTGGAATTTCTCTGAAATTTTTATTCTGAAATGAGCGACTTTACCTGGCCGCTAATTGCGCCAGGGTGCGGTTTCATTTTTTGCCGGGCAGCAGGCATAATACGTTGATTGAAAGGCCGTCTTTGCGGACATCGCGATGAAAACGCAGCGCATCACCCTGGATGATATTGCCACCCTGGCGGGGGTCACCAAGATGACGGTGAGCCGATATTTACGCACGCCGGAAAAAGTGAAAACGGAAACGGCCGACAAAATTGCCAGCGTTATTGCTGAAATCGGCTACACGCCCGATCCGGACAACCTCGCCCTGAGCAGCGCCAGTCCGCCACGCATTGGTGTGCTGATCCCTTCCTTTAATAATCAAATTTTTGCCGATTTACTGGCCGGGATTGAATCCGTGACCAGTGCGCAAGGCTACCAAACGCTGGTGGTCAATTATGATTACAACCCGCAGCGGGAAGAGGAGCAGATTGCCACGGTGCTGGCATTGAATATCAAAGGTCTTATTCTCACCGAGTCCGTGCACACTGTCCGTGCGGAAAAATACCTGAAAGCTGCCACCATTCCGGTGGCGGAAGTGATGGGACTGACCGAAACGCGCGATCGCATCAATGTCGGGTTCGATAATTATCGTGCGGGCTATGACATGACGGCGATGCTGCTGGCGAGTGGCAAAAAGCGTGTGATCTATTTTGGTTCCATGTCAGACCGGCGTGATGAGCAACGTTATGCGGGTTATTGTGATGCGGTGGCCGCGGCGGGGTTGCCCGCCGGGCGCATTGTGCCAAACAAAGTGTCATCGGTATCGATTGGTACCGGCATGATGACGCTGGCGCGTCAGCTCTATCCGGAGATGGATGCGATTCTCTGTACTAACGATGACCTCGCGGTTGGCGTATTGCAGGAGTGCCATGCGGCAGGTATTGCGGTGCCGCAGTCGATGGCCATTGCCGGTTTTCATGGGCTGGAGATTGGTCAGGTCACGACGCCACGTCTGGCCAGCGTGATTACGCCACGCTTTGAAATGGGCAAAGTGGCTACCGAAATCGTGATTAAAAAGATCAACCACCTGCCGACGATTGAGCAGGTGAATCTGCACTATCGGCTCTCGATGGGTGCCACCATCTGAAAAAGCAAAAACCCCGTTCAGCAGTGAACGGGGTTTTTGTTTACAACATCAGTCGCGAGCGGTGCTGCCCGCAATGGACGGTGGCGTATGATGTGCCCGTTTCAGGAAGCGGCTTTCCAGCAGGTTCCACGAGGTATAAGCCAGCGCCACGGTAATCACAATCGTCATCAGCAGGCCGAGGAAGGCGTTAGCGTTGAAGACGCCAAAGTGCTGCAACACCTGAATAATCGGCCAGTGATAGAGGTACATCCCGTAAGACATGTCACCGTACTGGCTGATTTTGATCTCGCTACACAGGTTGGTGCAGAACAGAATCACCACCGACGAGAAGGCGATCGGCTCCACCAGGAAGGAGTAATCGGTGCCTTTGAACAGCAGAAACACCACCAGTGAAATAATGGTGATTTCTTTCAGGCGATCAAACGTGGGCTGATGGGTCGCCAGCAGGCTGCCAAAGAAGAAGTAGGAAGAGAGCGAAATGAACTGTTTCGCCAGCGTATCGGCTTTGGCTCCGGTATACACTGCCGTGAAGTAAAAGAACCAGGCACAGGAAATGATGAAAATCGCCCCCCAGACTTTCAGCGGGTTTTTCTTCATCAGCGGCAATACGAAGGGCAGCAGCACGTAGAGACTCAGCTCAGCCTTAATCGTCCACAGGGAGCCATCCAGCGGCTGGTTCGGGTTGCTGGTGAACACGCCCGGCAAGGATGGCTGGATGAAGTTGAGGAACGAGAAGTTCGCTATCAGATACTTGATAGTTTCTTTGTTTTTCAGAAAATCGACAATGGGCAGCGTCGTCAGGCACAGGCCAATCACGAAGCACATAATCACCACGAATATATACGCGGGTAAAATTCGTTGCGCACGCTTAATAAAATAAGAGGTGAGTGATTTACTTCTTAAGTAACTTTTTGCAATAAGAAAACCACTTATTGCGAAAAATCCTTTTACGGCAAAATCACTATTCAGAAAGTGAGCAAGGAAACGAATGTCAGGATTTCTGGTGACTTCTGCCGAATGCACCAGTAACACGATAAAGGCGAGCGATAGTCGGACGATGTCGAAGTTATTTTTTTCGTTCATATCTGCATTCTTTCATTGAGTGACGTTGCGCCAGTGAAATCATTAATAAACTTCACGTGAGTTGTTAGGAATAATCCGATCACTGCTGACGCAGATGTTCAGCTATTAGAGTTTTAAAAGATTCAAAATGCAAGCAATGCCCCGAACAGCAAAGATATTCGGACTTTCCTTATGTGTCTATCGGGGTATTCTTAAATAGAAGCGCAGCGCTGACGCAGTTAACGTCAGCGCATTTTTTTAGCGGAACAGCTGGAAGGTACGGGAAACCTGGTAGCCGGTGATCGACTGCTTACTTGAAATAGTATTGTAATAAAGATAGTAAAGAACCATTAATACCGTCACGCCTACCGCCAGAACCTTCATGAATTTCTTCGTTTCCCAGATGCACAGGGAAATAAGTACCGGCTCTACCTGCAATAAATAGTTGGCCAGACGTCCGCCGGACGCATAATCCTGCAGAGCCATCCTCAAACCACTACCAATCGCAAAGGTAATGACCAGGATGTAGTAAAGACGGAATTTCTCATCTTCAAAATTCTTTATTTTGTCGCTCAGCAGCAGGAAGCTAAAGATGAAGACGAAGCCAATATTTTTCAGGTTGGAAAGGGTGATGATGCCCTGTTCCTGAGCAGAGTCCTGGTTGGCGTAGCCCATTGCCCTGTCGCCTAACGAACCCAGATGGCTGGAGAGGGCAGAGATTAATGCCGAGCTGCCCATGAAGGCCAGTGGCAGGCTGGCTAACACGATAAGTATCGGGATGTACTTATGTTTCTTCACAATCAGCGCTATCGGCACCAGTAACGCAACAATACCGGTGGCGTGGCTGATAAACGACAGAATAAAGGTGGTTACCATTCCGGATTTACTTCTGCGCGCGAAATGATAAACAAAACCCATTAAAAATGCCGAACACAAACCAAAGCGAATCTGGTTCATGTCTTTATTGATAAACAGGTGTGCAGAGTACACAGCCAGGGCGACTAAGGGGATCGGCGTCAGCTTGCGGAAATAATGCGCATTGACGCAGACGGCAATCACGGTAAAGACAAAGATAAAGATGTCCGGATTGGCGGTAAATATTCGGGTAATGCCGGCAATGGCATAAATAGCCGGTTCATAGCGGAAGTTGATAACTGCATTCCAGAAGCCATCGATAATAATCTGATCGATAAACTGTGAGAAGAACTGGCGATACTGTAAATCATCCAGACCGGTGCCAAGACCACGAATTCCACCAAAGGTAAAAAGCACGACCACGGCAACAAAATAAAGATATAATCTGAGTCGTGCTGTGTTTTCATCTTTACTAAGCATGACTTCAACAATTGCCACGAAGGTCAATGTCAGGCTTATGATCCAGTAAATTCCCATGGTCACAGATTCTTATAGTTTAAAATTTACTTATAACATAGGGTGTTGTTAACGTAAACATGAGAAAAGTCTAATTTTTTCTGGTCCATAATTATATTGGGTGAAAATACACACCAATATTTGCTACCTTTCTCTATAGATTCATTTGGGCTTATTATAAAGTCAGGTTTTTTCTTCTGGGGTTGGATTCTGCTGCAGGCTGCTGTGCCATCGTGGTGAGTTGCCGGAACGCTTGTTGTTGTTTTCATTCAGGATTTGGAGCCAGAGAGATGAAGTCGATTTTTTTATCCGCATTGATTTCCCTGATTTATCTTCCCAGCGCATTTGCCAATAAGGAAATTCCGATCTGGCCAAATGAAGTGTCAGGAAATAATACATTTATTAACTTTAGTAAGAACCTGGCAGATAATAATCGTGCTGTCACAAAGGTGGAATCACCGGAAATGATTTATGTTCCACCGGCCGGGGAAAATAATCATTCGGCGGTGCTTATCATTCCGGGTGGGGGATTTTCTTATATTATGGAAGATCTCGAGGGGCTGGATGTGGCAAAGGTCCTGAGTAAAAAAGGCTATTCCTCGTTCGTGCTGCTTTACCGCATGCCACACGGTGGATCAGAGGTTAACCGCAATGATGCTTTCGCTGATGTTCAGCGCGCCATGCGCCTGATTCGCGCCAATGCTGACCAATACCAGGTCGCGCCGAATCAGATTGGTGTGATGGGCTTTTCGGCCGGTGCCTTCCTGGCGGCCAATGTCAGCAACGATCCTGATGCCAGCAATTACCCGGCAAAGGATGAGCAGGATAAGGTTTCCGCGCGTCCTGATTTTGCTGCGCTGATCTATCCGGTGCTGTCGCTGAAAGATGGCGTCACTCATAACGGCACGCGTGCGGCAATGTATGGCAAAGATATCAGTGATGACGTCAAACAACGTTATTCACAGGAAAACCGGGTATCCGCTCATACGCCCCCCACTTTCCTTGCCCAGGCGCTGAATGATGGCACAGCCTCGCCACAGAACACCTTGCGGATGTTTGACGCGTTGCGCAAAAACAAGGTGCCGGTTGAGCTGCATCTGTTTCAGCTGGGGGGACATGGTTTTGGCATCGTGAAAAAACAGGACATTCCGGCAAAAAACTGGCCGACGCTGTTTAGTGACTGGCAGGCAAACCTGGTGAAGTAAGGGAATTTACAACAGCGCGATTTATCGCGCTGTACCAGTCAGCAGAAAATTCAGTACCAGCTTAAAATGTGGTCAATGGCGACTTCATATGAGAGACTCCCTTACGTTTTAAGCATAGGGAATGCGCTCAATGAACGACTCAACTCAATTTTGTCTCTTCACGGAAGGCCTGATTGCGCTGCCTGACGGCTATCAGGATCGCACAGTCAATGTCTTTACGGTAACAGGTGCGGGTTTACCCGCGTTCAATATCTCCCGCGATACGCTCCACGCTGATGAAGCGCTGGATACGTATATTGATCGTCAACTGGCACTGATGGCGCAGCATCTGCAGGGCTGGAAACAGTTGCAACGTACCTCCGCCACGCTTGGCGAAAATCTCCTGTCGGGTGAAATCGTCCACGCCAGTTACCTGCGTGATGGCAGACGCGTCTGGCAGCAGCAGGCGGTTTTCACCCCGGACAACAGCAGAGTGCTGGTGTTCACCATGACTTCGATGGATGTACTGAGCGATACGGACACGTCGCGTTTTGCCTCCCTGCTCAGGAGCTTCCGTTTTCACGCTTAACGATAAGGAATGTTGTTATGTTTGAAGCTGCACGCGTCGGGGACGACATCGGGCATTCTCATGCCCTTGCAGGCATGATTGGCGGCACGCTGATTGGCGGATTGATTGCGGCGGTCGGGGGGATTGCCTCGGGCGCACTGATGATTGCCGGGCTGGGCGCAGCCTGTCTCGGTGTGGGTGTTCTGCTGATCGGTGCCAGCGTGGCGGTCGGCTGGATCACGGGGGAACTGGCGACGGCAGCCCGCGATGGCATTGCCGAAGCCGGTGCCGCCAGCATGTCGAAAGAAGGCACCATCACCACCGGCTCCGCCGATGTTTTTATCAATGGTCAGCCTGCGGCGGTCGCCACTTACAGCGAAGTGGACTGTTCTGATGACGGTTCGGAGCAGATGGCGGAAGGATCGTCCAGCGTCTTTATCAACGGCATGCCCGCCGCGCGCCTCGGGGACCATACCACCTGCGATGCAAAGGTGATGACCGGCTCCGCCAATGTGTTTATCGGTGGTGCTGCACAGCAGACCCTGCCGATCGAACCTGAAGTCCCTGAATGGTTATATAAATTCTCGGATCTGACGCTGCTGTTTGCCGGATTCGCCGGTGGCTGGGGCGGCATGGCCGGGAAGACCGGCGCGCTGAGCAAATTACTGAGCAGGTTGCCGGGCATCAACAAACTTGCGCGTATTGCCTGCCGGGCCGGGGTGCTGATGACCGGAGCCGCAGCGGCAGGGATTATTGCTCGCCCGGTGGATATCGTCAGCGGCCAGAAGTTTCTCAGCGGTGATGACGAGCTGGATTTTGTGCTGCCTTCCCGCCTGCCGGTGCGCTGGCAGCGCTACTGGCGCAGCGGTAATCCCGGCGACAGCGTGCTGGGCCGGGGCTGGAATCTATTCTGGGAAACCCGGCTGCAGCATTATCAGGATGGCCTGGTATGGCGCGCACCCTCCGGCGACTACATTTCTTTTCCCCGGGTTCCCCGGGGCCATCGCACCTGGTGTGCCGATGAAAAACAGTGGCTGGAACATCACCAGGATGACAGCTGGTCACTCTATGACATCAGCGGCGAGCGCTGGCACTTCCCGGTGTTATCCGATGATGAACCTTCCCTGCCGCTGCGTCTGAGTGATCGCGGTGGCAATGACATTCTGTTCACCTGGAACGCCGATCGCACCCTGCATGCCTTGACGGACAGCGCGGGGCAAACTGTGGTTTGTCGTTATAACGCGGGCCGCCTGACGGGCGCCTGGCGGGATGACGAGGTGTGCCTGGTCAGTTACGCTTATGATGATCAGCACCAGCTTGTTTGCGTAACTGGCCGGGGCGGTAGCGTGCGCCGTCGTTTTCAATGGCGTGACGGGTTGATGAGCGCCCATGAAGATGCAAACGGTCTGCTGAGTGAATATCGCTGGCAGGAAATCGACGGCCTGCCGCGTGTGGTCGCCTTTCGCCACAACGGCGGCGAACAGCTCGAATTCAGCTACGATTTTGCCGCAGGCACGCGGCGGGCGCTGCGTGACGATGGCGCGCAGGCGCACTGGCTGATTGATGACGACGACAATGTTGCCCGCTTCACCGATTTTGATGGTCGCCAGACCACCCTGATCTACGCAGACGGTGAGCTGAGTGATGTCATCCTGCCGGGCGGCGCAATGCGTCGCAGCAGCTGGGATAAATACGGCCGCATGACTTCAGAGACCGATCCGGCCGGACGCCGGACGGAATATCACTGGCATCGCCAGACTGACCTGATCACCCGTATCCAGCATCCCGACCAGACCAGCACGCAAAGCCTTTACGATGTGGCCGGACGCCTGCTGTCGGAAACCGACGCATCCGGCTATGCCACGGTTTATCACTACCCGGACGATGAAGAAACGCTGCCGGAAAGTGTGACCGATGCGACAGGCGGCGTGGTGCAACTGGCGTGGAATCGTCAGGGCTTGCTGACGCAGCGCACCGACTGCTCCGGCAGCGTCACCCGTTTCAGCTATGACCGTTTCGGCCAGCTTCTCCGCAGCGAAGACGCGGAAGGCAACGTGACGCAGCGCGAGTGGAACAACGCCGGGCAGCTGTGCACCCTGATTCATCCCGACGACAGCCGTGAAACGCTGATATGGAACCCGCGCGGTCAGCTGAGTGCCTGGCGCGACACGCTGGACAGTGAAATCCGCTGGGCTTACAACGTCGCAGGTCTGCCCGTCAGCCAGACCGATCGTCTCGGACGCACGCGTCGCTGGCATTATGATCCGCGCGGCAACTTGCTGCGGCTGGAGAACGGCAACGGGGGCGAATACCGTTTTGACTATGACGCCGCCGGTCGTCCGTTACGCGAAGTGCGCCCGGATGAAACCGAACGGCTGTGGCAGTGGGACGAGCGCGGCCAGCTCAGCGCGATGCGGGAAGACGGTATGCCCGGCCCGGATGGTGGACTGCCGCGTCGTATTCAGCAGTTTCGCTATGACGACAGTGGCCTGCTGACCGGACGCAGCCACCGCCATGCCGGATATCTTTACCGGCATGACCGCGCCGGTCAGCTGGTTAGCGTGACGCGCACGCCCACAGAGGAAGGAGCGGCGCTGGGTATCGAAGCGGATGAAATCCTTTTCCGGCGCGATACGTCAGGCCGTCTGCTGAGTGAATCAGGCAGCAGCGGCACGCTGGATTATCAGTGGGATGAACTGAACAACCTCACAGGTCTGACGCTGCCGGACGGGCAGCAGCTGAGCTGGCTGCATTACGGCTCCGGCCACGTCAGCGCCATACGTTTTAACCGGCAGCTGGTGAGTGAATTTACCCGTGACCGGCTGCACTGGGAAACCCGCCGCAGCCAGGGCGCACGCTGGCAGACGCGCGAATACGACAGCCTCGGTCGCCGCACGCGGCAGCAGAGCGCGGTGACAGACGGGGTAGCGCTGCCGGAGCAGGACATCCTGTCGCGCGCCTTCCGCTACAGCGCACGGGGTGAGCTGGCGGGTATCCACGACACGCTGCGCGGCCAGGTGGACTACGGTTATGACGCCGAAGGCCGCCTGCTGAAGCATTACGAAGCCCGGCAGGGCCACGCCAGCCGCTGGTTCCGCTACGATGCTGCCGACAACCTGGTGGATGAAGAGCAGGCTTCCGCCGCAGTGAGGGATAACCGTCTGCGGCAGTGGCAGCAGCTGTTTATGAAGTACGACGCGTGGGGCAACCTCATCCGTCGCCGCAGCGGCCAGTATGAGCAGCATTTTACTTACGACGCAGAAAACCGGCTGATAACCGCCAGCGGGAGCGGCCCGCAGGGTCAGTTTACCGCGCATTATCATTACGATGCGCTGGGCAGACGAACGCGCAAGGTTGTGAACAGCGGACAGGGTGAGCAGGAAACCCGCTTCCTGTGGCAGGGGTATCGCCTGTTACAGGAGCAGCAGGCGAACGGCAGCCGCCAGACCTATGTTTATGACCCGGAAGAAACCTGGAGCCCGCTGGCGCGGATTGACCATCAGTGGGATGCAGAACAGGGAGAGACAGTCTGGTTCAGTACGGACCTGAACGGCGCGCCGCTGGAAGTGACGGATGCAGAGGGTACGGTGCGCTGGAGCGGGCAGTATGGCAGCTTTGGCGAGGTGAGCAGACAGACGGAAGGGTTTTACCGTCTGCCGGGGAGCGCGTCGCTGCATCATCAGCCGCTGCGCTACGCCGGGCAGTACGCGGACCGGGAGACCGGACTGCACTATAATCTGTTCCGGTATTATGACCCGCAGGTGGGACGGTTTACGGTCCAGGACCCGGTGGGGTTAAGAGGTGGAACAAACCTTTACGCTTATGCACCCAATCCGTTCAACTGGATCGACCCGTTGGGACTATCAAGGTGTAATCTTGGTAAAACTACAGGTAAGTACTCAGCAGCAAAACCTGGTCCGTTAGATGATGGGTTAGCTGAAACTTTTTCTGGCGGAAGGTATAAAGAAGTTATTCTATCGAGAGATGTTGAATTTTATCGAGCTGGAGTCGGTGGTCGTCCATTTGGACAGTTCTTTAGCCTTGAGAAACCCATGAGTGTTATTCAAACGCGCATAGACAAGGCGGTATTACCTAAATGGCCGAATGGTGCATCATCTCCTATAGATAGCGTGTTTAAAGTTAACATCCCTGCAGGTACAAAAGTGTATGTAGGTGAGGTTGGTGCCCAAAATGGCTTCTATCTTGGTGGTACTGAGCAAATAGTCATCCCTAAAGCATGGGATATTCCTGGTGCAAAAATATTAGGTCAGTGGCCATTGTTATGAAAGATGCAATCAGAAACGTTATGTCAGATATTATTGAAATACTTTCCAGGAATAATGAAATGTCCTGGGCTGAAGTGTTTAATCTTTGTCTTATCCAGATTGAAAATGATTATGAAGAAGGACGGTATAACATAAAAAAATTGTACGGAGGTATGGGGTCGTTCAACGATGTTGTTTTACATAAAGATGGGCTACCTGTTAAAGATGATAATGAAAAATTAGATATCCTTCGTAAAAAGTTGTATCACTTACTGTAAAACAAAGCCGGAAGCGATCTTAACGATCCTTCCGGCTTTTTATTTTAGCCGCCCGCCGTCAGGATCTGGCCAGTCTCCATGAAGAGATACTCAGATTTATGACACAAACCCCAACCATCCACCCCAAACTGGCGAGTTAGCGTTATTTATTGGCCTTACGCATAAACATAGCCATTTGCGGTTTTTTTATAATCCTCCTGACTGACCGGATTCAGGCCCGGTTTTGCCTGACAGCATCGGGAGGAAGTATGGATATTAACGTGACCTTCATGCATCAGTTGCTGATCTGGATTGAAGCGAACATCGAGCAAAAACTGATTCTGGAGACCGTTGCCCAGCGGGCGGGGTATTCGCAGTGGCACCTGCAACGTCTGTTTCGCCGTTATACCGGTCTGGCGCTGGGTGCCTATATTCGTGAGAGGAAGTTAACCGCCTCGGTGATTGAACTGCTCAGTGGCAACACACCGTTGATGCACATCGCTTTGCAGTTCGGTTTTGATTCGCAGCAAACCTATTGCCGCACTTTCCGTCGCATGTTCAATTTGCCACCTGGCGCGTTTCGTCGTAAATATCAGCACAGCCTGCCGCCGATGGACGGCCCGGCTAGTCTGCTGATGCTGCATCCGCACGGTCTGCAGGCGTAGCAAAGTATTTACCCGGTGTTGATCCAAAGGCGTTGCGGAACGCACTGATATAGCTGCTGACATTTTCGAATCCAACCAGCCATGCCACCTGTTGCACACTCTTTCCGGCGGCGAGTTCCTGCAATGATTTCAGTAAACGCGCAACCTGACGATATTTTGCCAGGCTCATGCCAGTGGCGCTGGCCCAGTGACGGCTCAGGCTGCGCGGGCTGAGTCCGGCCCAGCGAGCCAGCTCCGGCCCGGTACGCGCGTCGGATGGGTCATCCATCAGCTGGCGGGCAATCTGCAACAAACGAGGGTCCTCAGGAAGCGGTAAGGTGAGCGGCTGGACCGATGCCTGGTAGAGTTCATCAAGAAAAACCTCGCTTAGCCGGTTGTAACGATCGCTGCCCCACAGGTCCGGTGATAAGGTCGCCAGCCTTTCGGCCAGTGGCTCCAGCAGTGCCGGGCAGGCCAATAGCACCGGACGATCCGGCAAGGGTATCGCCAGCGTTTCATCAATCAGCACCGTCCAGCCTGTCACGCGCCCCGGCCCGACGATGGCGTGTTCAAAGTGTGGCGGAATCCAGCCAACCAGACGTGGCGGATTGGCGAAGATGCCAGATGGCGTATTGACCGTCATTAACCCCTGTTTCAGGCAGTAAAGCTGCCCGGCGGCATGTTGATGCGTGCGGCTTTCGCGATCCAGCTCTTTGGATAGCGACACGGCAATGACTTTGGGCGCATCCGGCTGCATCAACCGTTGGCGTAAATCGTCTTTGCGTGGGTCGCCAGCGAAGGGGATGTTATCGGCAGGGTTGAATAGCATGAGGTGTCCTGGGTGGAGAAGGCCAAGTGGCGGAGATCACAGGAGTCTTTTGTTTCTATAACCAAATGAAAGAAAAGGGAAATATAATTTTTATTAAAAAATACACCCCCATAAATACCCCCAAATAGGATGTCCAAAGAAAATAAATTCTTTTAACCAGATAATATAAATGAGCAGGATACAAACATGAAAGTTATCCGTTTTTGGGGCTAACTTATTGATGTTGAGTGATTTTGTAATTGTATGAAATAAAAAGCCAAGCTTTATAGCTTGGCTTTTTATTAATTGGCGATGAAGAAATGCTCAGATTTATGAGGCCAGTACATATCCTCTACTGAAGAGTAAACCTTAAAACCATGCTTTTTCAGCAATGGTTGTAGTTCTGGGGTGCGATCTTCAGAAACAGAAATTATCGGACAGTTATCGAAGCGTTCTAAAGATAGACGCATCATGTCATCTGCCAGTCCTTGCTCTCGCGCATCAGGATGAACAAAAAATGTACAAATCTTGTTCTCATCTGACGATACTTTGAGCAGAGCGCATCCATAAACTCGATTCCCATCGTGCGCAACTACAGCTTGACGTTTACCTTCGCCCATTTGACGTACGAAAGTGAAATTAAGCCAAGCCTCAAAATTCGGATATAAGTACGAGACAGGCTTAAGAAAACTACGCATACGCAGTTTCGAAAAACGGGCGGCGGAGAACGCATCCTCAAAAAGGATGTCAGATTTATCCTGCTTTTTCAGCCAGATAGCTCTTTTTTGGTTCATTTCAAACCTCCAACCGTTCCATGTGTGACGATACCATTTTTAACAATCTTGCTTTAGATTCGGTTCGTTCGTTAAGCATTATATGTTATTTAAAAAACCAGTCACTCAATTTATTCGCAAAAACACTCAAAATGAGAGCAATCACAATGCTTCTCAGTATGATAAACAAGGAGTAGCGCGGATATCGGAATTTAGCAAAGGCTGAAAAGTTATTCAGTCGTTTAGGAGTGCTGTTTACGATGTCGGAGTTGATAGGCTTTGCTATCTCTTTCCAGTGAAAAATCAACATCTTAGGAACGTTCTGTATGGACTTAAGATGCTTGGTTTGAAGATATTTCTTCCACAGATCCCCCTCAAGAAAGCGGCACCGCGAATAGCCCTTGTCAGACATAACATATTCTGAGTCAACTTCTCTGATTATGAAAAAATGTACAGCATTTAGTGGGACTTTTTCAGTTATAAAGCAGTTTATACTTTCCGGTGTATTACGCACTTCGTTTATTCTGAAGTCAATTACTTCAACTGTTTCCTCTGTAGTGAGGAGGAAACGGTCTGAAGGCTTGTAGTATGTTGAAAGTGCTTTTTTGTTTGCACCCTCTAAAATTAATCTGAATCTAAAATACCCACTGGTTTCTTCTTTTAAGTCAAAATTGCTTAAAGGAAAGCTAATAATAGTACCCTCATCCTCGACATTATGAAGCTCAACACCGTTACCAAAGGAATTAGAGTTTACTAGCTCAATATTTGTGAAGAAGCGTATTTCTTCACCATCAGAAAAGGTAATATCAGAGTGATGATATCTACTGTCACTAAATGTGATATTTTTTATTTCCGTGTTGAATATAGCTGAAAGTAATAATACATCGTTGGCAACCTTTAGCCCCATCTGACTATCGTAGCTATTTTCATGAATAATAAATGGAATGTAAATGTTAATTCTGGAGTCAATGTTTTTGAATTTAACTCCAATATCTAAAAATGAGCTTGCTTCTCTTTCTTTCAATAAGCTCAATAGATATTTGAATGGTTTTTTTATCATTCCCCATAACATGGGTATGTACTTTATTGGGTAAACCCAGTCATTCTCACCTGAAGCTTCTTCCTTGCGAATAATCTCTTTGCTATTAAGTAACCAATAGTTGAAATGTAGCTCCAAATACTGTTTTTCTGTAATTGGGTTCATACCTACATCAGGAAGCGGGCCTACAAAACGATTAAGCCAATCATTACAATTCTCACAGCATTGGTGAGCAGGGCTGGAGTTGAAGAGACTGTGGCCACAATTTTGACAAGAACCATGTGTAGAGGATACGTTCTTGGCATCACCAGTCCATACTGCTAAGCTTTTTGCCATGTGAAAATCCACGAAGATTAAGATGGTTAAGATGATTTTATTGAGTGTTAAACCCTTTTATCTCGACAAGATATTAAATGGCAAAAAAATCATCGAGTTAAGAAAGAGAGTGGGTGTTGCATTTCAACCCAATACTAAAATTTATCTTTATGCTTCGTCACCTGTCAAGGCAATTGTTGGCACCGCCAGCTTGAAAGCGGTGGCAAAAGTCCCTTTGGATGAAGCTACCAATGAAAAGAATGATATTTTTAATAAAGCGTGTATAAGCCAGTCTGATTTCAATAGCTATTTTTTACACTCTGATTTCTGTTATTTTCTTCACCTTGAATCTGTCAAAAGAGCCAGTTCGCCAGTCTCTTTAAAAACATTACGCTCGATGGGTATTACTCCACCACAATCATTTTGTTATCTGGTGTCGGAAAATATCACAGCAATTGATGGCATTTTGGAGGGGAAATGATAATTGGTGTATTTGGTATTCCAGGTGTTGGTAAAACTACTTTGTGTAATAAGGTTTCAGAGGTTTTGCCAGATGTGCAGGTTTATAGCGCCTCTCAATTGATTAAGCTGTTCGATGGTGAGATTTCCTATAATAAATTATCTAGAGATAAAGTGAACTCCAACCAAATCAAACTCATCTCAGTAGCTAGAGAGTTGAAAGAAAGAGCACCTTGCTCTTCATATATATTAGATCTCCATAATATTATCGAGACTGAGTTTGAAGATGTTTATATCCCTAAGTGGGTTTTTGAAAGCCTAGGGCTTGATAGGGTGGTTTTCTTATATAAATCGCCTCTTGAAATCTTAATGCAAAGAAGCCTTGATCAGAAAGAAAGGTCATTCAAAACTCTTGAAGAGTTAGAGAAGTTACAACTAAAAGCCTTAGAGTATTTTAGGGAGGTATTCCCTAATGAAATTGCGAAAATTTTATTTCTTGGTAGCTTAACCATCGGCGAAGCGACTAATGTTCTTTATAAGGAAATTGAGTCTTATCTAACGTAATAAGACCATATTGCGCGCAATGCTATCCCCGCCACGCCTGCCCGCTTCATGCACCGCTTTTCATGCAGGTGCATGATCATGCTCAGGCCGCGTCAGACGGGCTGCTGTGTGTTTCTCTGGCCGGTCAAAACTGCATGCAGATCCATGCACCCTATGCATGCATACTATTTATACACGTCAGTATTCAGAAAATCTTCAGGTTTTGACAAAAAAATCCCCGCCGGATGGCAGGGATTGAACCGAATTTGTTATCAGTGCCGGAATGCAGAACCGTAGCGTCCCAGCGTCTGAGGTTGCCGCTGGGGTGGCGGTGGCGGTGGCGCCGGGGGTTGTTCCGGCTCTGGTGGCCGGGTGATAACTTTCACGATATTTTCATGCGTCTTGAAGGTGCTGGAGCATTCCAGGTTTGTGCACTGATGGTAAGACTCCTTTACCTGTTCAGAAAGATAGCGGCTGCTTTTAACGTGCGAAGAATGGCGGCAGAACGGGCAGCGCATCATTGTTTATTCTCCCTCTGCGCGCGTTTTGCTTTCAGTTGATGCAACAGCTTATGTACAGCAACCGGGCTGTTGTACAGGTGCATATCCACGCCGGTCAGTGCAGGACGGCGCAGTCCGATTTTCGTCAGTACCGGCTCGCCTTCCATATCCAGCGTCGCTTTATCCGCTGCACGGGTCAGCAGCTCCCCCACCTGACGGCCCAGAATGACTTCTGGTTCTTCATGGAAAGCGGCAGTCTGCTGACCGCTGTCACTGAGCTGCATTGCCATCAGTTTCAGTTTGATCCCGCGCAGCAGTTTCGGGCTGATGTTGCGCATAGCTGAATCCCACTGGCTTTCGGCATAAGCGGTGAACGCGGAATGATGCGCATGGACATACTGTCGGGCGGTAGAAACGGCATTAGTCATCTGGCCCTGTTTTTCCAGCTCCAGCTCTTCAATCAGCGCCGTGAATTCGTCGGCCAGCTCCTTGCTGGCGATACGCTGGCTGTGCTCGGCGCGCATTTCCGGCGTAATGGCACCACGCAGGCTGCGAAAGCGCGTGCGCCAGTTATTTTCCGCCTCCTTTCCACTCTCTATGGCGTCGTTACGTTCCTTTTCGCAACGGGTGATGGATGAATTAATCTCGTTGAGTTTCAGCATCTGCGCGGTGTGCGCTGCTTTTTCCCGGCTGAATGCTTCAATCTGCTGTGCAACAACGTCGGTGGTCATGGTGATTTTTCTCCCTCTGTAAAGGCTGAGGTCATTCTGCTGTGGCTGATAAAACAATTCATGCCGTGCCTGTCTGCTCTCCCACCACAGGACAAAGCCAGTGTGTTTGTGTCATTGATTTAGGCCTGCCAGGAAAAGAGGTGCTGTTTCGTGGCTCACCGGCTTCTCTGTCTCTGCTGTGGTGTAACAGGGGTTACATGGGTTACATGACTGAATTGAAATACCTTTTTTCATTCTGGCCGGTGTAACACGACGGGTTACAACGGGTAACAGGCCTGAAACGGCGTTACACCTGTTACCTTTTCACTTGGAATGAGGTGTAACAGGGTCAGCCCTGCTCTGACGCCGTTGTTACACCTGTTACCTCTGTTACCCGTTATGAATAAGACTCACGCAAAGCCTTAACCCGGCACCTCGCTGTTAAAGACATAGAGCCTGCGCACGTTCATCTCTGGCGGGCGTATGCTGGTCTGGAGCTTGCCGTCATTGGCTGCCAGCAGATAGCCCCGGTCGGCGCAGAGACGCGCCACCTTGCGCGGATCGAAGCCCCGGCAGATTTCTTTCCACCCGGACGGCATGACATAGAACGTCGTGACTGCCTCCGTGCCCTGTGCCGTGCTGCCTTTCTCCACCCTGCGCCAGCCCACCATGTTGCCGGGGCGGTTGCGCTCGTCGTGCCAGTCGGCAAAGCGGCTGTACTGGTTAGCGGTGAAGAAGCTGCGCACCTGCTCCAGCGCGGCAATATCTTCCTGGTTGGCGGTATGGCCCCGGTCTTTCAGCCAGGCACTGAGGCATACGCGGGTCGCCCGCAGTGCTTCACCCTCCGGCCAGCCGGTAATGCCGAGCCGGGTTGCCAGCTCACCGGCCATTGCCACCAGGGCAAAACGGTTGACCGCACGGCCCACCTGATTGCCTGCATCCTGTGGAGTGAGGGCGGCGGTGTACTCCTTCATCAGCGCCTTTGCCTGCGCCGTCAGTCCGTTAAGGTCTGCGGTCAGTGCTTTCAGCCATTCGCGAAACGGCGCGCCGTAATAGCTGGCCGTGGCCCATTCCAGATGCTCGGCCAGCGCCTTGCCGCTCTCAAAGCCGTGCAGCTCCTCAAACACGCCAAATTTCCCGGAATCGCTGGGTATCTGGATCATTCTTACCTCCATTCCGGCAAAGGTGCGCTCACCGGCTTTCGCCGCGTGCTCAGTCAGTGACAGCTCGCCGGTGGAGAAGAACAACAGACGCCACTGCTTGCGGGTGCGCAGCTCGCCGTCCGTACCGGCACGGCCCTTACCCTGACCATTTGCCAGCATGTAGGCGATGTTGCCTGCCTCGCGCCCGTCCACCTCGCGGATTTCATCAAGCATCATGGCCGCATCGTTGCGACGGCTGGCGCAGCCCTCCAGCGCGTTGCCGGTCGCGCGCCACGTCTGCCAGTAGTCCGGCCCGCCGCATACGGAGGTCGCCGCCTTCATGGTGGTGGTTTTACCGTCTGTCGATTCCCCCTTGAGGTGGTAGCCGCCGCCGTCCATGCCGACCAGACGCAGCAGCGGGGCGGCAAAGGCGAGGCTTACCGCGAACGCCACGCGTGAATTGCCGGTACAGTAGCGCGCCACATTTTCGCGCCACTCCTCCACCGTGCCGGATACGCGGAAGTCGCGCCCCTGCACGGAGGTGGTCTGGAGAATGACGCCGTCTGCACCTTCGCCGCTAACCTCATCCTGGAGGACATAAACCTGTCCGTGCCAGCCGGTGCGGCTCACGCAGGTGACGCGGCGCTCCGGTTTGCACAGTGAGATGTATTCCATCAAGCGGGCGCGGGCCTCGCCGGTGGTGCTGATGTACGACAGGCCGTTGACCAGCAACACCCGTCGCAGCTCCTCGCCGCTGCCACTGAGCATTTCCATCGGCATCGCCCAGCGGCGACGCTCGCCCCAGGTGTCCTCCCACTCCAGCAGGCGGCCAAAGTTGCCGCCGTCGGCGTCGCAGGTAATGGCCGTGACGCGCAGAGGATTGCAGATTTTCACGTTCTGGATTTCCGTCTCACCGTTGCGCTGCACCTGCTTTTCGTACCACAGGTATTCCTGTGTCAGCCTGAATCCATGCGGCAGTTGCGTGCGGCCCTCACCGCACAGCACCAGACTGTTACGGAAGGCTTCACGGGCGCGGGTGACGCCGTGTTCCCTATGAAAATCGTTCCAGTCGGCTTTGACTTCACCCGGCGGCAGGCTCACCCAGCCACTGACGGCTTTTGCTGCCTTCTCCGCAAACGCTTTGCCGGGGTTTTCACCGCCGTCCTGAAAGTCGTTATCACCGGCGATGACAATCTTCGCCTCCGGCCAGCGTGCCCGAAGCGCCTGCGCAACGTTCGGCAGGTTGCCCGCCGAAATCGCCGCCACGACGCACCCGGTTGTAAGCTGGCTCACGGTCAGCGCGGTGGCGTACCCTTCGGTAATCACCGCCTGCACCGGTGGCTGTGGTGGCAGAGGGCTGAGCGCTACAAATGCGCCCTTCATGGTGCTGCCCGGCAGCAGGCTTTTTTCACCTGTGGGTGCAACAAGCTGTGCCCCGGTGACCGTCCCGTCTGCTGTGGTCAGCGGCAGCAGCAGGGAACCTGCCGGAAAGGTTGTGCCGCTGATACACTGTGCACTACCGGTGAGGCATCCCGGATAACCGGCAAAGCCTTTACCGGCCAGATAAACACTTTCGCCCGTGTGACTGGCTTTCACCAGCGCCTCCACCGTGGCGGCCATGTCCCGCTTCGGCGCTTTCTGCCTGGCTGGCTTAACCGGCATGTCCTGCACATCACGAACATCGAGCACCTGTGCCACCTCCTGCGCGGCCTGTTTCACGCCTTTGCCTGTCACCAGCTTCACCAGGTCAAGGCCGTCACCGTTGCCGCAGTGGCTGCAAATCCACGTCCCCCGCCCCTCAAGGTCATCCATGCGAAAACGGTCTTTACCTTCACACTTCGGGCAAGGGCCGTGCCTGCCGCCGTCCGGCACGCTGAGGCCGAGCAACTGAAAAACGACCGGCCAGCGGCCGCGCGCAGCGGCAGCGATGTCTGATACTGACTGTACTGTCATAACGCCTCCTTAATGCCGGTACAGCGACACGCCGGTGTCACAGAAGTCATCAAACGCCGCCGGAAGTGTGCGGTACAGTGCCGTCATGACCTCACAGCCCCGTGCTGTGAGTACGGGTGGTGCGGTCAGCAGCGACGGCTCCAGCATGTCGGTGAGCAGGGCCAGCGCAACCGCTGCGCCCCGAGCCTCGCCGTGCTCATTTACCATCGCGCTTTCAATATGCAGGGCGATGGCCATTTCGATGCGCTCAACCGTCAGGCGATGCGGGCCATGCGTCTCACTTTCGGTTTCGGCGAGGCGCTTTTCCCGCCACGCAGTGGCGATGGCGCGGCGATAAAGGGCGGTGGTCAGTTCTGCCGGAAAAATAGAAACCTGTGGCTGGTTCATTTGCGGGCCTCCGTCAGCGGGCCACACTGGTCAGTGACGTCCGCGAGGTCGCTGTAGAGATAATCCATCAGCGCCGCGACGCCCGGTACGTTGCTGCCAAACGGCAGGCCGTCATTCTGCGGGTGCTGGGCAAACAGTTGTTGCAGCAGGTCACAGGCGTCTTTTGCGCGCGCCAGTTTTTCAAATGATGCTTCCGACAGACCATAAGTGAAGGCGTCGAAAGGGCTGTTTTCAGGCAAGGGTATGCCCTGAGCACCATTGTGCCCGTTGAAAATATTCATGGATTACTCCGTCAGTGCGTGGCTGGCTGTGGTATCAGAGAAAGTTTGAATAATGCTCGGCATCCTTTGCCGGTGGCTTTTTTTCGTGTCGTTCACGCCAGCGCGAGAACGTAACGGACGGATGCAGGTTCAGCGGATTAAAGCCACCACTTTCACCAGGCGGCACTGCGGTTCTGAGAGGAGCAGCGCAAATGCGGGTATAGTTTTCCTCAAACCATGCCAGCGGCGATGAGGTCAGCTGGCCGTCGCTGTCGTAGCGGTACAGCACTTCATGACTGAATTCAGGGTTAGCGGCTGCGACGGAGAATGGCGCAGCGGAAAGACGCAGCACAATAACCGTCCAGCCTTCCCGGTGCTGCCAGCGTTCCCCGTTCTGCGGATATTCACGCATGACTGCCTCCGTGGCAGGGCAGGCGGCCCGCAAATAACAGAATGTAATCAGCAGCCAGACGGCGACGGGCGCTTTGCTCATCACTGGCAGTGATGCGCAGCATGACGGGGCGGCGGGACAACTGAGAACGGTTGATTGCCGCAAATATCCAGGTAGACTTTGATGTAGCCATATTATTGTTCCAGGTATGTTTGGTTAGATGCCCGTTATGTGTTGCAGCACAGGCGGGCATTGTTTTTTGGGTTTATGATAACTACAATGGTAATTACCATGTAGGTCATCATAAGTTAGGGTAATTACCATGTCAACACCACAAGAAAAACGTTCGCCCCCATTTCAGATGCGCTTAACAGATGAATTCCGGCAGCAGTTGGAAGCAGAAATGCGTAAAGATGGTGATACTGCTCTGGCTGCATGGATAAAACGTGTACTGCGTAAGGAACTGCAATCACGCGGAATTGATCCTAATGGCTAAGGGTCGCAAACACGCGCAAAACCTTTACTCAAAGAAGATCTTTTTTTAAGCGGCTATGGCTCAAGCCGCTTAAATCCTTGCCTGTTGCAACTGTCTTGCCTGTTTTCTCATCCCCTCAAATTTCTCGACTGAACTCACCTCATGCTGATCGCGCCATCCGTAATAGTCGGCAGCACGCCAGCGCGACATGCGTCCAATTTTTATAGGGTGGGGAAAACGATTCTGTGAAATTAAACGATAAATCCATTTGTCACTTAGCAGGCAGTCAGCAGTGATGAACTTCATATCGATCAAGGCATCCATCGGAGGGCGCTGTGTGGTCAAAAAATCATGGGTAGGGGTCATAGCTCATTCTCCGTTTGTTCACGTCTACTCGCTTCAATACGGAAAATTTAATCATCGAAATTCAGTTGGTTAAATGTGACTAAAGCGCAGGAAACGGAAAGGCATTAGTCACAATATTTGTTATCAGAATGTTAATCCTTCTTTCTTGATACAGCTTCTTAATAGACTGACGATAGTGTCAAAACTAAGCGGTGGTTCTCCTTTTTCAGGCCAAAATTCACCAGCATGCAGGAATAAATGCTCTGTGATAGCCGCGGGACTTTCTCTTCTGAGTTTCATATCACGATGATACAGCGCAACAACAGCCATCAGGACTTCAACTCTGGGAATCGCGTGTTTTTGCTTTTGTGCTTCTGATTGTGCTTTGTAATTTTTAATGGTCTTTTTAGGTTGGTTTTGTTCCCTGACAGCATCCAAAAAGCATGAGATTTCCTTCTTCGTAATCCATAGAGTATCTAATAAATAATAATTTTCTCTTTCATCATAGTTAACATATAAAATAATTTTAGAATTTAATGTGCATTCTCCTGATGGAGTAAAATAAGACGGCCATTCATCTGGTAGTCCCTCATGTTTTATCAAAATATCCTTATACTCATCATCTACTGAAAATAAGCCTTTCATATAGCATTTTATAAATCCATCATCATTGCATTTCATGTCTTCATCATTAATGCGTAAAGAACAACTTTCAGATAAGATATAGTAGCCTTTTTTATCTCTGGGTAAGGATGCTAACTGTCCAATTAATAGGCTATTTTCAGTTTCAGATTTAAGGGAGCAGGAAACTTCCAAATCGTCATCATGAAATTCCATACAAAGCTCAATGCCTTTATTAAAGGCAAACCACAAAATATCCTTGATATCACAACCAATTATTTTTGCCGCCTCTGATAATTGATAGTGGTCACGTAAAAGAGCATCTGTATTTTGTATTTTTAAAAAATCCATTTTATACACCTCCATTTGGGGTTAAATAATCTGCATACCACTGCATCATTTCTCTACGGCCATCAAAATATTGCGCATGGTTGTAAGCTCCCCTGATGGCATTTTTATCCACATGGGCCAATTGCATTTCTATCCATGCAGAGTCATAGCCTTGCTCATGCAAGATTGTACTCATAGTATGCCTGAAGCCATGCCCGGTCAGTCTTCCCTTATAGCCCAATAGCTCAATGACCTGATTAATGCTTTCTTTGCTAATAGGCTTACGTGGATCATTCCGGCCAATAAATACTAACGGATAATGACCGGTTATCGGTTTAAGTTGTTTGAGTAGAAATACAGCCTGATTCGATAGCGGAACTTTATGAGGGCGACGCATCTTCATATGTTCTGCTGGTACTTCCCATACTGCCTTATCGAGATCGATATCTTGCCAGCGAGCGAAGCGTAACTCCTGAGTTCTTACACCCGTATACATGATTAAATAAGTAGCTGTTTTAGTTATAACACTTCCGGTATATCCAGCCAGATCGTTTAAGAATGCTGGGAGTTCCTGAGCAGTTAAAAACGGCAAGTGCTGTTTTTTATGTATAGCTAATGCGCTTGCCAGGTCGGGTGCTGGATTATATTCAGCTCTGCCCGTAATAATCGCATAGCGAAAGACTTCTCCGCAGCGTTGGCGCACCTTACGCATCTTTTCTAATGCACCGCGCTTTTCCATTCTTTTAAGCGTTTCAAGCAGTTCCAGCGGCTTAATGTCAGCAATAGGCTTCATACCTATAAAGGGAAAAATATCCTTTTCGAACGTGCTTAGAATCTCCTCACGATAGCGAAGTGACCAGCGGTCAGCTTTAGCTTTGTGCCACTCCCTCGCGATCGCTTCGAACGTATTTGCAGTAGCGATTTTTTTTGCTTGTTTTTCGGCTTTTTTCATCGCTCCCGGATCATCTCCAGCTGCGAGACTTCGCCTGGCCTCATCTCGTTTCTGGCGAGCAACTGCAAGTGGTACGTCAGGATAGACGCCGATAGATAGTAATTTCTCACGTCCTAAAACGCGGTACTTCATTCGCCAGTAGCGGGAACCATTGGGATTGACCAGTAAGTACAGGCCGCCGCCGTCTGCGAGCTTGTAGGGCTTATCCAGCGGTTTTGCTGTGCGCACCTTGACGTCAGTTAAGGGCATTCCGTCTCCTTCTGGGGGTATCAATTTTATGGGGTATTTTCTAACCCCCTAAAATACCCCAAAATGGGGGTAGGTTTGAGTAGACATAGATTGACATCAGAAGAGGAGGGTTTCAACCTAACTAGCAGATTTTAATGGTTTTGATTGACGGTTGTTGACGTGAAAAGAGTAAGAGTGGCGGAAGATCACAGGAGTCGAACCTGCCCGGGACCGCTGGCGGCCCCAACCGGATTTGAAATCCAGCCGCCTCACCGGAGACGACGATCTTCCTTTACCGCAGCCGCAGAATTATAGCGGCAAACGGGGCAACGTTGTTGATCTTACCCGTGCGTCACAGCACGTTTTCACCGTTATGTTGCCGGTACTCCTTCGGCGTAGTGGCATAACTTTTCTTAAATACCGAATAGAAATATTGCAGCGAAGGGTAGCCGCACATCTGTGAGATTTCATTGATGCTGAGGGAGGAACTGGCCAGCAGCTCGCGCGCCTTCTCCAGTTTTTCGCGGTGAATCATGGCATGAATGGTATCGCCCGTTTCATCGCGGAAGCGTTTTTCCAGATTGGAACGTGAAATGCCGATGGCATCCAATACCTGTTCCACCTTGATCCCTTTACAGGCGTTAAAGCGGATGTAATGCATCGCCTGGATCACGGCCGGGTCGCGCAATGAACGAAAATCGGTAGAACGGCGGGCAATCACTTTTATCGGCGGCACCAGGATACGTTGTAGCGGTAGCGACTGCTTATCCAGCAGGCGATGCAGCAGTTTGGCGGCCTGATAACCCATCTGACGCGTGCCCTGTGCGACGGAAGAAAGCGCCACGCGCGACAGATAGCGGGTGAGTTCTTCATTGTCGATGCCGATAACCGTGAGCTTCTCCGGTACCGGAATCTTCAGATGCTCACATGCCTGCAACAGATGGCGCGCGCGTGCATCGGTGACGGCGATAATGCCGGTCTGCTGCGGCAGCGTTTGCAGCCAGTCCGCCAGGCGGTTCTGCGCGTGTTGCCAGTTTTCTGGGGCTGTTTCCATTCCCTGATACACCACCCCCTGATAACGCTCCCGTGCCACCAACTGGCGGAAGGCGTGTTCACGCTCCTGCGCCCAGCGTTTACCGCTGGCGGCGGGCAGGCCGTAAAAAGCGAAGCGGTTGATGCCTTTTTCTTTCAGGTGCAAAAAGGCACTCTCCACCAGCGCGGCGTTATCGGTGGCGATGTAATGCACCGGTGGGTAGTCCTGTTGCTGATGATAGGAACCACCCACGCCGACAATCGGCACAGACACATTCGCCAGCAGCTTTTCAATTGAGCTGTCGTCGTAATCGGCGATCACCCCGTCGCCCAGCCACTCACGAATGTTATCGATGCGGCAGCGAAAATCCTCTTCAATGAAGATGTCCCAGTCGGTTTGCGACGCCTGTAAATATTCACCTACGCCTTCAACAACCTGGCGGTCATAGACCTTATTGGCGTTGAACAGCAACGTAATGCGATAGCGTTTTTCATGCATAGTGGCGTGTTCCCTTAAACCCTCAGCGCATTGCATAACACGGCTGGCCGGGGAGCAGAAAGAATTTGCGCCACATTGTGATCGCTCACGCGATTACACCCGACGCCGGGTAGCGGTATCCATCCACACTGCCAGCAGCAGAATCGCGCCTTTGACGATGTACTGCCAGAAGGTCGGTACGTCCATCATGCTCATGCCGTTATCCAGCGATGCCATGATAAATGCCCCCATCACCGCACCCGCGACAGACCCGACACCTCCCGCCAGGCTGGTACCGCCGATGACACAGGCGGCGATGGCATCCAGCTCCGCAATGTTACCCGCGGAGGGAGAACCCGCGCCCAGTCGCGAACTCAGGATCAAACCGGCAATCGCCACCATCACGCCATTGATAGCAAACACCGCCAGCTTGGTACGTGCCACGTTGATTCCGGAAAGCCGGGCGGCATCCAGGTTGCCGCCAATGGCGTAAATACGGCGGCCAAAGGCGGTGCGCGTTGCCATAAACATGCCACCCAGCAGCAGTAACGCCAGCAGCAGCACTGGGGTCGGCACGCCACGATAATCATTCAGCAGCCATATTGCCCCCAGCACCAGAACGGCGGTGATTGCCTGACGTGCAACGGCACCACTCGCGGCGGGTTGTGACAAGCCCAGCCTCTGACGGCGCAAGCGCAAACGCCACTGCCAGAGGATAAACAGCGCCAGACCGGCAAAGCCGAAACCAAATCCGACCCCGCCAGGCAGGTAACTTTGCCCAATCTGCGACATCGCCGGGCTGGTGGGTGCAACGGTGGTGCCGTCGGTGATCCCCACCAGGATGCCACGGAACGCCAGCATGCCCGCCAGGGTAACGATAAAAGAGGGGACTTTACGATAGGCGACCCACCAGCCGTTCCAGGTGCCGAGCAACAGCCCCATCACCAGGGTGACCACGATGGTGACTGGCAGCGGCCAGCCGAGCCAGACATCAAAAATCGCCGCCGCACCGCCAAGCAGGCCCATCATCGAACCGACCGAGAGATCGATCTCCGCCGAAATAATGACAAACACCATTCCCACCGCAAGGATGCCGGTGATGGCAGTCTGGCGCAGCAGGTTGGAGACGTTACGTGGACTGAGCCAGGCACCGTCGGTGGTCCAGGTGAAGAACAGCGCAATCAACACGATGGCACCCAGCATCACTAGCACCTGCAAATTCGGCAGCGGGAATTTGCCCGGAGCGCTTTTACCCGGCGTGGTAAGGCCGCGTTCTGTACTTTCGGTCTTAAGCATAGTGTTCACTCCGCAGGGCGGCTTCCATCACCTGCTCCTGAGTCAGGTTGTCGTTAATCAGATCGGCTTTGATTTGTCCTTCGTGCATCACCAAAATCCGATCGCTCAGGCCCAGCACTTCGGGCAGCTCGGACGAAATGACAATGACGGCAATCCCTTGCTGCACCAGCGCATTGATCAGCAGATAGATCTCCTGACGTGCGCCGACATCGATGCCGCGTGTTGGCTCATCGAGAATCAGAATCTGTGGATTCAGCAGCAGGCATTTGGCGAGAATCGCTTTCTGCTGGTTACCGCCACTCAGACGGCCAATAGGCAATTCGGGAGAGGAGGTTTTCACACGCAGACGGGCAATGGCATCGTTGATCGCCTGTTGTTCCAGCGCCTCATCCAGGGTGGAAAGCCGCTGGCTGAACTGGTCCAATGCCGCCAGGGTGATGTTTTTGCCCACCCCCATCAGCGGCACAATGCCGTCCTTTTTACGATCTTCCGGCACCATCGCGATGCCATGCGCAATGGCGTCCCTGCAGTCACGGATGTGTACTTTTTTGCCGTTGAGGGTGATGTCGCCCTGCCAGCGACCGGGCCAGACGCCAAACAGGCACTGGACGGTTTCGGTGCGCCCAGCCCCCACCAGCCCGGCGATACCCAGAATTTCACCGCGCTTCAGGCTGAAAGAGACGTTATTCACCCGGCGGATATGGCGATTGACGGGATGCCAGGCGGTCAGATTCTCCACCTGCAAAAGGGTCTCGCCGATTTCATGCGGCGTGTGGGGATAGAGCGCGGTGAGCTCACGTCCCACCATCATGGTGATGATGTCATCCTCACTCAGGCCAGCCGCCGCACGCGTGGCGATATGCTGCCCATCGCGGATCACACAGATGGTGTCCGAAATCGCTTTGACCTCGTTGAGTTTGTGCGAGATATAGATGCAGGCGATACCATGCTCGCGCAGGTTTTTGATGATGCTGAGCAGCACCTCGGTTTCCTGCTCGGTCAGGGAGGAGGTGGGTTCATCGAGGATCAGCAGGCGCACCTGTTTATTCAGGGCGCGGGCAATCTCCACCAGCTGTTGCTGGCCCAAACCCAGCTCACCCACGCGCGTGTCGGGCGAAACATTCAGTTTGACCCGCTCCAGCAGCTGCTGGCAGCGCAAGGTCATGGTTTCGTCATCCACCATGCCGTAGCGCCCCAGTTCAGCACCAAGGAAAATGTTTTCCATCACCGTCAACTGACGCACCAGCGCCAGCTCCTGATGGATAATCACAATCCCTTTGCGTTCGGTATCGCGGATAGTCTGTGCCTGGATTTCATCGCCAGCAAAATGGATACTGCCGTCAAAGTCCCCGTGCGGGTAAAGCCCGCACAGGATCTTCATCAGTGTCGATTTTCCCGAGCCGTTTTCGCCGCACAGCGACATCACTTCACCCGCTTCCAGCCGCAGGCTAACGTCATCCACCGCTTTCACCGCGCCGAAGCGCTTAGTGATATGGTTCATTTCCAGCAACATCGACATCTCTCCTTCGCGGGCTGCGCTTAGAGTTCGCTCTGCTTATGGAAGCCGTCTTTGATTACGGTGCTTTCGATATTGCTTTTGTTGACCGGAATGGGTGTCAGCAGGCGTGACGGCACATCTTTCAGGCCATTATTGAGTTTGCCGTTGCTGGCCGGGGTCTGGCCGTTGCCGAGTTCAACCGCGATTTTGGCGGCTTCGGTGGCAAGCTGGGTGATGGGTTTATACACCGTCATGGTTTGTGTGCCATTCAT
Organism: Pantoea sp. X-Soil-TKNS-1280; assembly: GCF_059730475.1. Classification (NCBI taxonomy): domain Bacteria; kingdom Pseudomonadati; phylum Pseudomonadota; class Gammaproteobacteria; order Enterobacterales; family Erwiniaceae; genus Pantoea; species Pantoea sp. X-Soil-TKNS-1280. The sequence goes on from NZ_AP035962.1 coordinate 99,478, forward strand.
GATGCGTTTGATGGCGGCCAGGTCGGCATCCTGTCCAGAGATCGCCACTTTACCTGCCAGGCCCTGTGCGCTCAGCGCCTGAATGGCACCGCCTGCGGTAGCATCGTTCGAGGCCACGACCGCATCGATATGGTTGCTGTTGGCGGTAAGGGCGTTTTCCATAATTTTCAACGCATTTTCTGGCAGCCAGGCATCAACCCACTGATCGCCCACCACTTTGATACTGCCGTTATCAATATAGGGTTTTAACACCTTCATTTGTCCGGCGCGGAACAGGCGCGCGTTATTATCAACCGGTGAGCCACCCATCAGGAAATAATTCCCTTTTGGCACCTGCTGCACAATACTTTCGGCCTGAAGTTCGCCCACTTTTTCATTATCAAAAGAGATATAAAAATCAATGTCGGCGTTATTTATCATGCGGTCATAGGCCAGAACCTTAATGCCTTCACGTTTCGCTTCCGCTACCACGTTACTTAATACCTGGCCGTTATAAGGGATGATCACCAATACATCGACGCCGCGGTTGATCATATTTTCAATTTGCGACATCTGGGTTTCTTCGTTGCCGTTGGCGGACTGGACAAATACGGTCGCTCCCAACGTTTCCGCCTGTTTCACGAAGATATCACGGTCTTTCTGCCAGCGTTCCAGACGTAAGTCATCAATCGCCATACCGATTTTCACTTCTTTCGCTACGCCAGCGTGGCTTATCAGGGCCAGCGCCGCGCAGACGGCTAACAACGTTTTTTTCATGTTCATGGTGTTCATCCTGTAGGGGTGGAGGCTGTTTTCGTTGTTTAAGGTTTGAGGCTATGAACAGGGCGGTTGAATTGTTGACCTGAGATTCCGGCAACATCAATTACTGATTTTTATCCAGCTATTACGTTTTTTGGTTTATTTGCGATTTTTTGAGCGCGATCGATATTTGGCGGTTTTCAGAGGAATGGATTGCAAGGCAGCTGCGAGAAGGCGTGCAATGAAAATAACAACATTATTTTGCGAGCTGACGCACAAATAATAATTATCTTAAGTTAAGTGTGAAATATCGTAATTGAGAAGCGGCATAACGCATTACCACAATAATGACTCAAAGCTGACCACTCGGGTCCTTATGCTAAGGAGCAAAAAATGCACGCCTATTTCGACCAGCTTGATCGCGTTCGTTATGAGGGAGCCGCTACCCGCAATCCTCTGGCGTTTCGTCATTACAATCCTGATGAAGTGATTCTCGGTAAAACCATGGCGGAGCATCTGCGTTTTGCCGCCTGCTACTGGCATACCTTCTGCTGGAACGGCGCAGATATGTTTGGTGTCGGTGCCTTTGATCGCCCCTGGCAGAAGAATGGTGATGCACTCGAACTGGCGAAACAGAAGGCCGACGTGGCTTTTGAGTTCTTCCACAAGCTCAACGTACCTTATTACTGCTTCCACGATGTTGATGTCTCGCCGGAAGGCGATTCGCTGAAAAGCTATCGCGAAAACTTTGCGGTGATGACCGATAAACTGCTGGAAAAACAGCAAGAAACCGGCGTGAAACTGTTGTGGGGCACCGCCAACTGCTTCACCCATCCACGCTACGGCGCAGGTGCAGCCACCAGCCCGGATCCGGAAATTTTTGCCTGGGCCGCCAGCCAGGTGTGCAGCGCCATGCAGGCAACGCAAACCCTCGGCGGTGAAAACTATGTGTTGTGGGGCGGCCGCGAAGGTTATGAAACCCTGCTGAATACCGACCTGCGCCAGGAACGTGAGCAGATTGGCCGCTTTATGCAGATGGTGGTGGACCATAAACACAAAATCGGTTTCCAGGGTATGTTGCTGATCGAGCCGAAACCGCAGGAGCCGACCAAACATCAGTATGACTATGATGTGGCGACGGTATATGGCTTCCTGAAGCAGTTCGGGCTGGAGAAAGAGATTAAAGTTAACGTGGAAGCTAACCACGCCACGCTGGCGGGCCACTCCTTCCACCATGAAATTGCCACTGCCATTGCGCTGGGGATTTTCGGTTCGGTGGATGCCAACCGTGGCGATATCCAGTGCGGCTGGGACACCGACCAGTTCCCGATCAGCGTGGAAGAGAATGCGCTGGTGATGTACGAAATCATCAAAGCGGGCGGATTCACCACTGGCGGCTTAAACTTTGATGCCAAAGTCCGGCGTCAGAGCACCGATAAATATGACCTGTTCTACGGCCATATTGGCGCGATGGATACCATGGCGCTGGCGCTGAAAGTAGCGGCGCGGATGGTAGCGGATGGCGAGCTGGATAAGCGTGTCGCACAGCGCTACAGCGGCTGGAACGGGGAGTTTGGTCAGCAGATCCTCAAAGGGGAATTTTCCCTCGCCTCGCTGGCGGAGCATGCCGGGCAGCAGCAATTTAATCCGCAGCATCGCAGCGGACGGCAGGAGCAGCTGGAAAACCTGGTGAATCACTACCTTTTTGATTTTTAACCCTTCGGGAGAGCAGCATGGTTATCGGGATCGATTTAGGCACCTCCGGCGTCAAGGTGGCATTGCTGGATGCGCAGGGGCAGGTGGTTGCCGTAACAAGCGCGCCGTTGCAGGTGTCGCGCCCGCATCCGCTATGGAGCGAGCAGGATCCCGAAAGCTGGTGGCTCGCCACGGACCAGGCAATGCAGGCACTGGCGCAACAGCACGATTTAAGCGGCGTGAAGGCGATTGGGCTGAGTGGCCAGATGCATGGTGCCACCTTGCTGGATGCCCGGTTTCGGGTACTGCGTCCGGCGATTCTCTGGAACGACGGACGCAGCGCTGAGCAATGCCGCCAGCTGGAGCAGCAGGTGCCGGAGTCACGCACCATCACCGGCAACCTGATGATGCCGGGTTTTACCGCACCCAAGCTGCTGTGGGTGCAGCAACATGAACCTGAGATCTTTGCGCAAGTCGCTAAGGTCTTACTACCCAAGGATTATCTGCGCTGGCGATTAAGCGGCGATTTTGCCACGGATATGTCGGATGCGGCCGGGACCCTGTGGCTCGATGTAGCGAAACGCGACTGGAGCGATAAGTTACTCACCGCCTGCGGGCTGGATCGTCGCCAGATGCCACAGCTGTTTGAAGGCAACCAGGTGACCGGTATATTGCAGCCAGAGATTGCCCAACGCTGGGGAATGCAGCCGGTGCCGCTGGTAGCAGGTGGCGGTGATAACGCAGCGGGAGCGGTGGGCGTCGGTATGGTAGAGCCGGGGCAGGGTATGTTGTCGCTCGGTACTTCGGGCGTCTATTTCCTGGTGAGCGATGGCTATCTCAGCAATCCACAGCGGGCGGTACACAGCTTTTGTCATGCGCTACCGCAGCGCTGGCATTTGATGTCCGTGATCCTCAGTGCGGCCTCTTGTCTGGACTGGGCGGCAAAACTCACTGGCTGTGAGGATGTGCCGCAGCTGCTATCCGAAGCCGAACAGGCGCGCAGCGATGTCTCACCCGTATGGTTCCTGCCTTATCTCTCCGGCGAGCGGACACCGCATAACAACCCGCAGGCGCAGGGGGCATTTTTCGGCCTGACGCATCAGCACGGCAGGCCGGAACTGGCGCGTGCGGTGCTGGAAGGGGTGGGATTTGCCCTGGCAGAAGGAATGGATGCGGTACATGAATGTGGCGTGCAACCACAAACGGTGATGCTGATTGGCGGCGGGGCGCGTAGCGCTTACTGGCGGCAGATGCTGGCAGATATCAGCGGCCTGACGCTGGATTATTGCCACGGCGGCGAAGTAGGACCTGCGCTGGGGGCGGCACGGCTGGCACAGCTGGCGGTTGCTCCCGATAGCGTGTTGCCAATGCCGGAGCTGGCGCAACGTCATCAACCGGATGCGGCCAGACATCGGGCCTATCAACCGCAGCGTGAAGTCTTTGCCCGCCTGTATCAGCAACTGCAACCGCTGATGTCCTGATACAGCGTCAGGATGGCCGAATAGGACATGAGTTGGATGTTAAGGTTGGCTATGATGTAGCGGCGCGATTTATCGCGCGTCTTTTGAACCGGGACACCTGCTGCTAAAACATGCGCGATAAATCGCGCCGCTACGGTCAGGTGCAGGACGTAAAGAAAAACCAACCGGAGCACCACTATGCCGCAACCCGTGTTCTTCCTGACTCTGCCTGGGGTGATGGTGCTCGATCTCACCGGTCCGGCAGAAACTTTCCAGCTGGCTGGCGGCCACTTCGTGCTGCACTATATCGGGCCGCAGACCAGCGTCACCTGTTCCACCCAAATGACCATCAGCGACATCGCGCCGCTGCCCGATCGCTTGCCTGCCGACAGCCTGCTGGTGGTGCCTGGCGTGCACGATTCACGTACCTGTTACGACACCCCCGCCGCCGCCATTGCGCGTGACTGGTTGCGTCAGCAACAGGCCGATATTCAGGCTCAGCGTATCACCCTGGTGTGCGTCTGTTCCGGTTCGCTGCTGGCAGCACAAGCCGGGTTGCTGGATGGCGTGCAGTGCACCACGCATCATGACGTGTTGCCCCGTTTACAGGCGGCGGCCCCGGCTGCGCTGGTAAAAGAAAACCGGGTGTTTATTGAAGATGGCGGCATCTGGAGCAGCGCCGGGATTACCGCCGGTATCGACCTCTCACTCCACTTGATTAACCGGCTATGTGGCGCGCGTCAGGCGCTGGCGGTGGCGCGTGAGATGGTGGTGTGGTTCCGGCGTTCCGGTGATGACCCGCAACTCTCGCCGTGGCTGCGCTATCGTAACCATCTGCACCCGGCGATTCACCGCGCGCAGGATGTGATGATCGCCCACCCTGAGTATGACTGGTCGCTGCCTGCGCTGGCGGAGCGGGCCCATGTCAGCGAGCGGCATCTGACGCGTCTGTTCCGCCAGCATCTGGGTATTAGCGTGCGCGAATACCACGAACAGCTGCGGCTGGTGATTGCCCGTCAGCGTCAGCAGCAGGGCGAAGCCGCAGAAAAAGCCGCGCTGGCCGCGGGTTTCTCCTCTGCACGTCAGCTGCGTCGGGCGCTGCAACGCTGGGACGATCAGCTCACCAGATGATGTTTATCGATCCGCTTCAACAATATCGCCAGCAGCAAACTGCCGATTAGTGTCACGCCAAACACCCACGGCAGGTCAAGCCATGGATTTGCCATATCGTCGTAATGATGGGTACGCAGAAAATGGATAAACAACGCATGAAAGCCATAAATTGGCAGAGAGTAGCGTGCAATGGTCCCCATTAGCGGCAATGTGCGGCGATTGAGGGTGTTTTTGCAAAATACCAGCAAGCTAATCGCTGCAATAAATACCAGCGGTCCGCAGTAGAGATACCAGGTATCGTTGAACGCGCCGTTTATCAGCAACATCTGTTTGGTACCAAAGGTGATGCCAATGACGCAGGCGATAAAACCCAGCGCTGCCAGTGGGGTGACTCCCGATTTTTCCGTATCCATACAGCCAATGGCCCGCCCCAGCAGCGCATACAGCAGGTAATAAATGCTGTCTCCGCTGACATACAAATTCACCGGCAGCCAGTGAAACGGCCCTACCGACTGGCTGATTGTATTGGGATTCGCCAGCACCGCCAGCACCACGACTAACAACGCCACGTAGCGCGGCTGTACGGTTTTCACCTGTATCAGCGGAGAAAGCAGGTAGATACCGATAATCGCAAAGAAAAACCACAGGTGATAGAACACCGGTTTTTGTAGCAGCTTCAGCAGCGAGCGACCTTCGCTGATCGGCGTCAGCCAGGTGATATAGACCAGCGCCACCGCGCTGTAGAACAGCAGGCACAGCACGATACGTAGCATATGCCGCCCCTGGGCACTGCGTTCACCAAAGAACAGATAACCTGAAATCATAAAGAACAGTGGTACGCAGACGCGTGATGCTGAATTGAGCACGTTTGCCACATCCCAACTGATGCCAGTCACTGCCATCGGCCCGGTGATGTACCAGGTGGTGGTATGAATGACGATCACCATCAGGCAGGCGATGGCGCGTAAGTTGTCGATCCAATAGATTTTTTGCGGCATGGCTTCCCCGAGCACAGAACGTCCATGCCCGGAAGGGTAGTCATTGGCTAGCGCGCCAACAACCTTTGGGCCTGCAATTCAGAGCCATCTGGCTACTGGTACCGCCGTCAGGATTTCCGGCTGCACATTGCGCGACCAAAGGGTATACTGTCGCACTCTTTTTTAATCCACCCGTATCGCGTGCGAATTCAACATGCAAAAGTTTGATACCAAGACCTTTCAGGGCCTGATCCTGACCTTGCAGGATTACTGGGCGCGTCAAGGCTGCACCATCGTCCAACCGTTGGACATGGAAGTGGGCGCTGGCACCTCTCACCCGATGACTTGCCTGCGTGCATTAGGGCCGGAGCCCATCGCTGCTGCTTATGTGCAGCCGTCACGCCGTCCTACCGATGGACGCTACGGTGAAAACCCGAACCGTTTGCAGCACTACTATCAGTTCCAGGTGATCATCAAGCCGTCGCCGGACAACATTCAGGAGCTGTACCTTGGGTCGCTGAAAGAGTTGGGTATTGATCCGACGGTGCACGACATTCGCTTCGTTGAAGATAACTGGGAAAACCCGACGCTGGGTGCCTGGGGTCTCGGCTGGGAAGTGTGGCTCAACGGCATGGAAGTGACGCAGTTTACTTACTTCCAGCAGGTGGGCGGCCTCGAGTGTAAGCCGGTGACCGGTGAGATCACTTACGGTCTGGAGCGTCTGGCAATGTATATCCAGAGCGTGGACAGCGTCTACGATCTGACCTGGAGCGACGGCCCACTGGGTAAAACCACTTACGGTGATGTATTCCATCAGAACGAAGTGGAACAATCGACCTACAACTTCGAATACGCCGATGTGGATTTTCTCTTCACCTGCTTCGAGCAGTACGAGAAAGAAGCGCAGCATCTGCTGGCGCTGGAAAAACCGCTGCCGCTGCCTGCGTATGAGCGCATCCTGAAAGCCGCGCACAGCTTTAACCTGCTGGACGCACGTAAGGCGATCTCGGTGACCGAACGTCAGCGTTACATTCTGCGTATTCGTACCCTGACCAAAGCCGTGGCAGAAGCCTACTACGCCTCCCGTGAGGCGCTTGGCTTCCCGATGTGCAATAACAACAAGTAAGAGGCAGCCATGACCGATAAAACTTTCCTGGTGGAAATTGGCACCGAAGAGTTGCCTCCGAAAGCGCTGCGCAGCCTGGCGGAATCCTTTGCTGCGCATGTGACTGCTGAACTGGATGCTGCTGGCCTGGCGCACGGTGAAGTCAGCTGGTTTGCGGCTCCGCGTCGTCTGGCACTGAAAGTGGCCCAGCTGGCGGCGGCACAACCGGATCGCGAAGTTGAAAAACGTGGCCCGGCGATTGCGGCGGCTTTTGATGCTGACGGCAATGCCACCAAAGCGGCAGAAGGCTGGGCACGCGGCAACGGTATCACCGTCGATCAGGCGGAACGTCTGAACACCGATAAAGGCGAATGGCTGGTGTATCGTGCCCAGGTGAAAGGCGAAAGCGCTCAAGCGCTGCTGCCCGCCATGGTAGCGACCGCCCTGGGCAAGTTGCCGATCCCGAAACTGATGCGCTGGGGTGCCAGCGACGTGCAATTTGTGCGTCCGGTACACACCGTGACACTGCTGCTGGGTGCGGAGCTGATTCCGGCTACCATCCTTGGCATTCAGTCTGACCGCGTGATCCGTGGGCATCGCTTTATGGGCGAGCCGGAAATCACCCTCGACAATGCCGATCAATACCCGCAGCTGCTGCTGGAACGTGGCAAGGTGATGGCGGACTACGAAGCGCGTAAAGCACAGATCAAAGCGGATGCCGAAAAAGCGGCGCTGAAGCTCGGTGGCAACGCTGACCTGAGCGATAGCCTGCTGGAAGAAGTCACCTCGCTGGTGGAGTGGCCGGTAGTGCTGACCGCTACCTTCGAAGAGAAATTCCTCGCGGTTCCGGCTGAAGCGCTGGTGTATACCATGAAAGGTGACCAGAAATACTTCCCGGTTTACGCTGACGACGGCAAACTGCTGCCGAACTTCATCTTTGTTGCCAACATCGAATCCAGCGATCCGCAGCAGATCATCTCCGGTAACGAGAAGGTGGTCCGCCCGCGTCTGGCTGATGCTGAATTCTTCTTTAACACCGACCGTAAAAAGCGTCTGGAAGATCATCTGCCGCGTCTGGAAACGGTGCTGTTCCAGAAAGAGCTGGGTACGCTGCGTGATAAAACCGACCGCATTCAGGCCCTGGCTGGCTGGATCGCCGCGCAGATCGGTGCCGATGTGAATCATGCAACCCGTGCTGGCCTGCTGTCCAAATGCGACCTGATGACCAACATGGTGTTTGAATTTACCGACACCCAGGGTGTGATGGGCATGCACTACGCGCGCCATGATGGCGAAGCGGAAGATGTGGCCGTGGCGCTGAACGAGCAGTATCAGCCGCGTTTTGCCGGTGATGATCTGCCGTCTAACCCGGTTGCCTGTGCTGTCGCGATTGCCGACAAAATGGATACCCTCGCGGGCATCTTCGGGATTGGTCAGCATCCGAAAGGCGATAAAGACCCGTTCGCGCTGCGCCGTGCTGCGCTGGGCGTGCTGCGTATTATCGTCGAGAAGAACCTGCCGCTCGATCTGCAAACCCTGACGGAAGAAGCGGTGCGCCTCTACGGCAGCAAACTGAGCAATGCTAAGGTCGTGGATGATGTGATCGACTTTATGCTGGGACGTTTCCGTACCTGGTATCAGGAAGAAGGCCATAGCGTAGACACCATTCAGGCAGTGCTGGCGCGTCGCCCGACCCGTCCGGCAGATTTCGATGCGCGCATGAAAGCGGTTTCGCACTTCCGTACTCTGGAAGCGGCGGCAACGCTGGCGGCTGCCAACAAGCGTGTTTCTAACATCCTGGCGAAATCAACCGAAACGCTGAACGACAGCGTGCAGGCTTCGTTGCTGAAAGAGAACGAAGAGATCAAGCTGGCGACCTTCGTCACGGCGCTCAGCAGCAAACTGCAACCGTACTTCGCAGAAGGCCGCTATCAGGATGCGTTGATCGAACTGGCGCAGCTGCGCGAAGCGGTCGATAACTTCTTCGATAAAGTGATGGTGAACGCGGATGACCAGGCAGTGCGGATTAACCGTCTGACATTGCTGGCCCAGCTGCGCGAGCTGTTCCTGCAAGTAGCGGATATTTCGCTGTTGCAGTAAGGCGCATATCTGGAAAAACGAAGGGGCGAGCAATCGCTCCTTTTTCTAAATAAAAAGATTACTGAAGGTTATCGCTGTGGCATCTTGTGAATGATGTAGAATGCGGCCGATAATAACGCTGGCTGGTTCAGTGCGATAGATAATGCTGTGCTGACCGTAGGGTATTGAATAAACCTGCTTGCCTAATTCTGGTCGCTTACGACCTAATTCATGAACAGCAAGTTTAAAAAAGAGTTTGTGCATACTCTTGCTGTACTGATCTGCCTGATACTCTCCAAAATTCCAATAGCTATAGAGCCAGATTTCCATCATATCCTGATTAGCTTCCGGCATTATCTCTATCGTTCTCTTCATAAATGCCCACCCTGGCTTTAACTTTTCTAAAGAAAGCGGCTTCATCAAATACCTGAGGTTCACCGCTCTCAAAACCTTGTTTCACCAGCGCTCTCAGCGTTTCCAGCTTCGATTCCGCCTGTTTCTCCCGCAACAAACGTAGCGATTCCCGCACTACTTCGCTTTGTGTACGGTAGTCACCGGATGCAACCAGTGATTCAACAAACTCGCGCAGTTCGTCACCCAAATCGATCGTCATAGTTCGTGCCATAGCGGTTACCTGATGTAAGAAATATTCTTACATCCTGGCACATTTTTGTTCAACGATGAACTGGAGTTGCAGCGGGATTACAGCGGCAATTGCGAGGAGACGCGAAAATCAGGTGTTAAATAGCCGCGTATCACGCAGCAGATGTTCATTACCACGGCGGCGGGTAAAACCGCTGCGGTCAAAAAACTCCAGAATTTGCACCGCCACTTTACGCCCGGTGCCAAGCTGGTTGCGGAAATCAGCCGCCGAAGTGCTGCCGCCGTGAACGGCACGCTGGCGAATGAGATCGGCGAAGATCTGCACCTGCGAAGTCAGGTAGTAGCGATCGCGCACGATCGCGGTGACGTGGCCGAGGCGTGCCGCCGTCAGCAACAGGGTGCGAATCTCCTGTTCATCCTGCTGGAGGCTGGTGGCAATATCGCGTACCCAGAGCGGCTGGTCAGTGAACAGCGGGCCAACCTGTTGCCACAACGCTTCTTCCTGCGGGTTAAAACGGGGTTCGAAATGGGGTTGGTGCAGCCAGCCGCTGCGTTGCTGAATCCGCCCCTGTGCCAGCGTCTGATCAATCAGCGCCAGCACCAGTTCTGCCGGGGCATGCGGGAGGGCGATACGACGCAGGCGGTCGTGGCCGATACCCGGTTGCTCGGGATGCTGCTGATGAAAATGGGCCAGCGCGTCGAGCAGCAGCAGCTGCCAGCGGCTGGCCTGATCCGGGTCCATTAATGCCTGATTTAAGCGCACCGGCGCGATGGCGGTCAGCAGGGTCTCCATTGCCGCTGGCGTGAGCTGACGCGCCCAGGAAAATTCACTGTAGTCAGCAGGCTGATGTGCAAGGTGGGTACGCAGACTGGCTTCATCCTCCTCCGCCAGCGCCAGCTGTTGCAGCCAGGCCAGATAGTCAGGATGCCGCTTGCCGCGCTTTTTGCTGTTCAGCAGAACCACCCGACCACCCCCCAGCGTTTGCTGTGTATTGCTGTCGCGGATGATCAGGCGGTCATTGTCTGCCAACCATAGTGGGCTGGTCAGTACCAGCTCGGCGAGCTGGTCGCTGAGTGGTGTTATGCGTCCGGTAACATGGCTGGCGGCATGATGAAGATGCACCGGCTGTGAAGCGCTATGCAGCGGCTGTAACAGCGATAACGCCACGGTGAGTCGCGTACTGCCGTGATCCTGTTGCTGGCTCAGCAGCCAGTCACCACGACTGATCTGCGCTTTTTCCACCTCACCAGCAATATTCAGTGCAATGCGTTGCCCGGCCTGCGCATGGGGGACGGACTGATTCTGCGCATGCAGGGCGCGCACGCGTACCGGCTGATTGACTCCGGTCAGCCACAGGGTATCACCGATGCTGACTTCTCCCGCCAGCGCGGTACCGGTGACCACAAGGCCAGTCCCTTTCAGGGTAAAGGCGCGGTCAATGGCAAGGCGAAAACGCTGTCGGGGTATAAAGGGCGGTTCAGGCAGCGCGATCAGATGCTGGCGCAATGCATCAATGCCCTGCCGGGTAGTGCTGCTGGTGACAAATTGCGCCGCATCTGGCCAGCCCAGTTGCTGCGTTAACTGCGCCACCTGTTGCTGCACTTCTTCAATACGGGCCGCATCTGCGCGATCCGCTTTGGTCAGCGCGATGCTGAGTGGTGGCTGCCCGGCCAGGCTGAGCAGCTGCAAATGTTCACGGGTTTGCGGCATCACGCCATCGTCGCAGGCCACCACCAGTAGCGCGTGATGAATACCGCCAATCCCCGCCAGCATGTTGGCGAGAAACTTTTCATGGCCCGGAACATCAATAAAACCGATCACCCGGCCATCAGGCTGTGGCCAGTAGGCGTAACCCAGGTCGATGGTCATGCCACGCCGCTGTTCTTCTGGCAGACGATCGGCATTGATGCCGGTCAGTGCCTGGAGCAGTGCGGTTTTGCCGTGATCGACATGTCCGGCGGTAGCGATAATCATGGTACTAAGGCTCTGATAAAGGCCGATTCGTCGCTGAGGCAGCGCAGGTCAAGCCACAGTTTGCCATCCTGCAGGCGACCAATCACCGGTTGTGGCAGGGTGCGCCAGCGCTGTGCCAGCGCATTCAGAGTGCCACCCTGACCATCGCGCGGGCGAAAGGTGATGGCAAAGCTGGGCAAACGCTCCACTGGTAGCGATCCGCTACCGATTTGTGACGAACAAGGGGCGATTGCCAGCGAAAAATCATGACCAAAGGCATTTTCCAGCGCGGGTATAAGCCGTTCGGCCTGTTGCAGGATGTCATCTGCGGGTCGGGTCAACAGCTGCAATGTTGGTAGCGTTTCACGCAGCTTTTCCGGGTGACGGTAAAGTTGCAGCGTGGCCTCCAGTGCCGCCAGCGTCATTTTATCCACGCGCAACGCGCGTTTGAGAGGATGCTGTTGCAACCGGGCAATCAATGCTTTTTTACCGACAATGATCCCGGCCTGTGGCCCACCCAGCAGCTTATCGCCGGAAAAACTCACCAGGCTGACACCAGCGGCAATCAGCTGCTGTGGCATTGGTTCGGCAGGCAGGCTGTAAGCGGTCATGTCGATCAGCGATCCACTACCGAGATCGGTGATCACAGGCAACTGATGTTCTGCGCCGAGCGCCACCAGATCCGCCTCGGTCACCGCATGGGTGAAACCCTGGATCTGATAGTTACTGGTGTGAACTTTCATTAACAAGCCGCTATCGTCGGTGATTGCGGCGCGATAATCTTTCAGATGGGTACGGTTAGTGGTGCCGACTTCCACCAGACGGCATCCGGCCTGGCGCATCACGTCAGGAATGCGGAACGCGCCGCCAATTTCCACCAGTTCACCACGCGAGACCACCACTTCACGCCCGGCAGCAAGAGCGGAGAGCATCAACAGTACCGCCGCCGCGTTGTTGTTGACGATGCAGGCATCTTCCGCACCGGTCAGTTCGCACAGCAGGGCCGCAACGGCACGATCGCGATGGCCGCGTGCGGCATCATCCAGCGCGTATTCCAGCGTCACCGGCTGGCGCAGGCAGTGAGTGACGGCATTGATGGCGGCCTCGCTCAATTGGGCGCGGCCCAGATTGGTGTGTAATACGGTTCCGGTCAGATTGAACACCGGACGCAACGCGCTCTGGCGCTGCTGCCGGGATCGGCGCAAGGCTTCATCCGGCCAGTTAGCATGCCAGTCGGGCAAAGCCTGATACTGCTGGATGTGTTCGCGGGCTTCCTGTTGCATGGCGCGTAGCTGACGTGTGGCAAAAGTCGTACCTGCATCATCAATCAGCGCCTGCAACGCGGGATCGCGCAGCAGGCTATCAATAGCAGGCAGCTGGCTAAACAATGTTTTCATCGGGCAAACTTTTAGCTGGTAGGCGGGACGGTGCGGGCAAAACTTTCCCGCTGGAACAGGTTCTCCGCCAGTTTGATTAATGCCGGGCGATTCACACACCAGTTTGGCACCACGCGGCGGAAGTTGAGGTAACCAATCATGCAACCGGTAGCGATATCTGCCAGATTGAGGGTGTCGCTATGCAGCAGATCGCGCTGGGCAGCAGCGGTTTCCAGTGCATCGAGACCGCGCAAAATTTTTTCCCGATTGCGCAGCAACACCTCTTCGGATTGCTGATCGCCAGGGCGCATTTTTTCACGCACGATCATCACCGCCGCATCGTTGATGCCATCGGCCAGTTTTTCCAGCTGGCGGATTTGCAATGCACGCAGGGGATCTTTGGGCAGCAATGCCGGCGCTTCACCTCGCAGTTCGATAGCTTCGGCGATCAACGAAGAATCAAACCAGGTCAGATGGTTGTCATCCACCAGCGCCGGGACTTTGCCCAGCGGATTGTAATGCGGTACATGGCTATCGGCATTCCACGGTGATTCATTGACGAATTCAAAGACGATGCCTTTTTCCAGCAGGATCACCGAAATTTTCCGGACAAAAGGACTGGTGTAGCTGCCTATCAGTTTCATCGAACGCCTCCGTGGTTGTCGCGGCACGCAGAAAGAGTAATGGCGAAGGCTTACCCTTCGCCTGGAAACAGAAATGGATTCAGGCTACTGCGCGCAAAACCTTCCTGCTCCATACGCGCATCCAGCACCAGAGAAGCGAGGTCATCGGCCACCGGTTCTACGGCGGGATCCTTCTCCTGATACAACATCTTCAGGTAAGTCCCACAATCGCCACAACTTTCGGCTTTGACCGCTGCCATCTCGCTATCCAGCGACCAGTAATGCAAATCCCTTGTCTGTTCGCAATTAGAACATTTACTGCGTACCACATACCATTCGCTTTCGCACAGATTGCAATGCAGATAACGCAATCCCTGCTGCCCGACATCCATATGCACCACGCTGGCCACCGGCACGCTGGCGCATACCGGGCAGAACTGACGATGCTCGCCATATTCGGCACGGGCTTTGCCCGGGATCAGCGCCGCCATCTGCGCCCAGTAAATGGACAATGCCGCCCAGATAAACGGCGACTTGTCGTTACTGACTTGCGCAAAGTTGCCTTCCAGCAACGCGGTAGCGAGGGTTTCCAGCTCGGTCGCGGAGGCTTTCTCCAGATTTTCCAGCACTGCCAGCGCCTGGCCACTCATCTCCGGTTTCAGCTCAGCGATGAGCGAATGCAGCAGCCGCTGCCAGTGGGCATCGCGTGGGTAGGTGTGAATATCCAGCGGCGGGATACCCTGCTCGGCGCATTGTTCCAGCCGCGCGCGTAAATCGATCTGCAACGGATGGTCGTACAGCACGATTTCCTGCGCCTGGGCGATTACGGCGGCAAAGCGCAGATAATCGCCGAGCGGATTTTTCGCGGCCAGATCGCGCAAACGGGCTGCCCGACGGCTATATAAATTTTTCAGCCGGGGGAAAAGTAACGGCGGAATTTTATCCGCCGTGTTCTTATCGCTTTTCTCCAGCTGGTCCTGCGGGATAATGCGAATACTCATCAGGGGCGTTTTTCCTGTTGTGTTTGGCGTTGGCGCTGCTCGCGATACCAGCGTGGGTGATGTTTCTTCGCCCACGCGGCAGGGACCCAGCCTTCAACCATCGCGGTGATGGTGCCTTTGACCCACAGGGCGGCGTAAATATGCACCATAATCACGATAATCAGCGCCACGGCTGAGACCGAATGCACCACCAGCGCGGCGCGAATCAGCGGAATGGAGAAGGCTCCGGCGAAGTACGGTCGCCAAATCACAATTCCACTCGCCAGCAGCATGACTAAGCTGATGATAGCAGCCCAGAACACACACTTCTGCCCGAAGTTGTATTTGCCGGTATCGCCGACCTCCTCATTACGCGCGATTTTATGAATATTTTTCGCCCATATCAGGTCGTCACGGTTGATCAGGTTATGTCGCCAGTAACGCAAGAACATGATGAGAAAGGCAGCAAACATAATCACGCCAACAAAAGGATGCAGAATCCGCGCCAGTTGTGGTGTGCCCAACACGTGCATCAGCCAGTTGAACGACGGGAAAAAGAAACCCAGTCCACTCAGGGCGGCAAAGACAAAGCAAAACGCCACAATCCAGTGATTGATGCGTTCGGGTGCGCTGTAGCGCACCAGGCGATCGCGCTTTTTCATCATTTGCGCTCCTCTTTATCGTCATGCAGGTTGTCGTCTTCGTCGTCCACCCGGTTCGGTCCGATGCCGACGTAGTGGAACACCGCCGCCGCGAAGGTGGCGGCAAAACCGACCGCCGCCAGCGGTTTCCAGATGCCTTTCCAGAAGGTGACAGCGGGGCTGATACTCGGGTTTTCCGGCAGGCCGTGATACAGCTGCGGCTTGTTGGCGTGGTGCAGCACATACATTACGTGCGTACCACCCACCCCGGCGGGATCGTACAGACCGGCATGGTCGTAACCGCGTGTTTTCAGCTCCTCCACCCGTTCCCCGGCGAGGGTTTGCATATCGGCTTTGGATCCGAAATGAATCGCCCCGGTCGGGCAGGTTTTCACGCAGGCCGGTTCCTGGCCGACGGTGACACGATCGACGCATAGCGTGCATTTATACACGCGGTTGTCGTCTTTATTGAGACGCGGCACGTCGAACGGACAACCGGCGATGCAGTAACCACAGCCGATGCACTGCTCGGACTGAAAATCGACAATGCCGTTGGCGTACTGAATGATCGCCCCTTCCGAAGGACAGGCTTTCAGGCAGCCAGGATCGGCGCAATGCATGCAGCCATCTTTGCGGATCAGCCACTCCAGTTTGCCGTTTTCCTCGACTTCGGAAAAACGCATCACCGTCCAGGATTTGGCGGTCAAATCCGCCGGGTTGTCGTACACCCCGACGTTATGACCGATCTCATCACGGATGTCGTTCCACTCCGAACAGGCCACCTGACAGGCTTTGCAGCCGATGCAGGTGGTGACGTCAATCAGCTTCGCCACCTCCTGCTGATGGTTGCGCGCCTGCGGCGGTGGCGTGACGCCGTTGGTGGCGGAGCGGCGGATAATGTCTTGCGATTGATAAGCCATATTCGTTCTCCTTACACCTTCTCGACGTTAACGAGGAATGCCTTAAATTCCGGCGTTTGCGTATTGGCGTCGCCGACAAACGGCGTCAGGGTATTGGCGATAAAGCCTTTCTTCGCGACGCCCTGATAACCCCAGTGAATCGGAATGCCGATGGTATTCACGGTTTTGCCATCCACCTGCAACGGACGCAGGCGTTTGGTGACCACCGCTTTGGCTTTGATATAGCCGCGATTCGAGCTGACCTTCACCGTGTCGCCCTGAGCAATGCCCAGCTTGTTCGCCAGCACTTCGCCAATCTCCACAAACTGTTCCGGCTGTGCGATGGCGTTGAGCCGCGCGTGTTTGGTCCAGAAGTGGAAATGCTCGGTGAGACGATAGGTGGTGCCGACATACGGGAACTGTTCGGCTTTGCCCATCGCCGCCAGATCGTCCTTAAACACGCGCGCCGCCGGGTTCGATACCACGTTGGGGTGCAGTGGGTTGGTACCGATCGGTGTTTCAAACGGCTCGTAATGTTCCGGGAACGGACCTTCCGCCATTTTGTCGAGTGCGAACAGATGGCCCATACCATCGGGTTGCATGATGAACGGACCGACATTGCTGCCAGGTGCGGCGGCGCTGTAGTCCGGGATATCCATACCGGCCCACTTGCTGCCATCCCACTTCAGCAACTGACGTTTGGCATCCCACGGATTGCCCTGCGGATCGGCGGAAGCGCGGTTATACAGGATGCGGCGATTAAGCGGCCATGCCCAGCTCCAGTTCAGCGTGTTGCCGAGGCCGGATGGATCGGCGTTGTCGCGCCGTGCCATCTGGTTGCCCTCCGGCGTCCAGCTACCGGCGAAAATCCAGCAGCCGCTGCTGGTGCTGCCGTCATCTTTCAGATGGGCAAAGGTACTGAGCTGCTGACCTTTTTTCACCAGCAGGGTGCCTTTGTCATCGACGATATCCGCCAGCGCTTTGCCGTTGCTCTCCATCGCCACCTCTTCCGACGCCGGGTTATCTGGCGTCAGATAGTTCCAGGTCATGTTCAGCACCGGTTCCGGCGCAACACCGCCCTGGTGCGCATACATCTCACGCAGTCGCAGGTAGATGCCCGCCAGAATTTCGCCATCGTTGCGCGATTCACCCGGACCGTCCTGACCTTTCCAGTGCCACTGCAACCAGCGGCCGGAGTTCACGATCGAGCCGTTCTCCTCGGCAAAGCAGGTGGAGGGCAGGCGGAACACCTCGGTCTGAATCTGAGCTGGATCGACGTCGTTAAATTCGCCGTGATTCTGCCAGAAGGTCGATGTTTCGGTGTTGAGCGGGTCGATGGTGACGAGGAACTTCAGCTTCGACAGCGAAGCAATCACTTTGCGCTTGTTCGGGAACGAGGCCACCGGGTTGAAGCCCTGGCACAGATAACCGTTCACTTTCCCCTGTGCCATCATTTCGAAGTATTGCAGCACGTCGTAGCCTTTGTCCCACTTCGGCAACCAGTCAAAGCCCCAGCTGTTCTCTGCCTGCGCTTTGTCGCCAAAGAAGGCTTTCATCATGCTTACAAAGAATTTCGGGTAGTTGCTCCAGTAGTTCACCTGGCCCGGCAGCGCAGCTTTCGGCGTGTTGGCGGTGAGATAGGTTTGCAGATCGGTTTGCTTCTCAGAAGGCAGCGTCATATAGCCCGGCAGGCTTTGCGACAGCAGGCCGAGGTCGGTCAGCCCCTGGATATTGGAGTGACCACGCAGCGCATTGACGCCACCGCCTGCCATCCCCATATTGCCGAGCAACAGCTGAATCATCGCCATGGTGCGGATGTTCTGCGCGCCGATGGAGTGCTGGGTCCAGCCGAGGGCATACAGGAAGGAAGTGGTGCGATCTTTTGCGCTGGTCTCGCCAATCAGCTCGCAGACATGCAGGAAATCGGCCTTCGGCGTGCCGCAAATGCGCTCGACAATCTCTGGCGTGTAGCGGCTGACATGCTGTTTCAGCAGGTTCCAGACGCAGCGCGGGTGGCTCAGGCTGTCGTCGCGTTTGGCGAAGCCATCATCGCCCAGCTCGTAGTTCCAGCTGGTTTTGTCGTATTTACGATTTTCAGCGTCGTAGCCGCTGAATAACCCTTCTTCGAAGGTAAAATCTTCGCGCACGATCAGGCTGGCATTGGTGTACGCCTGCACATATTCATGCTGAATTTTGTCGTTTTCCATCAGCCAGCGCAGCACGCCCGACAGGAAAGCAATGTCGGAACCGGAGCGAATTGGCGTATAGAAATCCGCCACCGATGCGGTGCGCGTAAAGCGCGGATCGATGACAATCAGTTTGGCTTTGTTGAAGATTTTGGCTTCCATCGCCCAGCGGAAACCGACGGGATGCGCTTCAGCCGCATTACCGCCCATCACCACGATCAGGTTGGCATTACGGATGTCGACCCAGTGGTTGGTCATCGCACCGCGACCAAATGTTGGAGCAAGACTTGCTACCGTTGGTCCGTGTCAGACGCGTGCCTGGTTATCGACCGCCAGCATACCGAGCGATCGGGTCATTTTCTGGGTGAGATAGCCGGTTTCATTGCTGGACGCCGAGGCGCACAACATGCCGGTGGTGAGCCAGCGGTTAACCGTCACGCCAGCGGCGTTTTGCGCCTCAAAATGGGCGTCGCGGTCCGCTTTCATTAGCTTCGCAATGCGATCAAACGCATCGTCCCAGCTGATGCGCTGCCATTTATCCGAGCCTGGCGCGCGATATTCCGGGTAGTGCAGACGGCTGTCGCTATGGACGAAATCCAGCAGGCCAGCGCCTTTCGGGCACAGAGCACCGCGACTGACCGGATGATCCGGGTCCCCTTCAATATGGAAGAGGGTTTCTTTGGCGTTTCTCGCGCCATCGCCGAGGCTGTACATCAATAAGCCGCAGCCGACGGAGCAGTATGTACAGGTGTTACGGGTTTCGCGGGCGCGCAACAACTTGTATTGCCGCGTTTCCGCCAGCGCCACCTCTGGCGTAAAGCCGAGGAGTGCTGCCGTGGTCCCTGCCATACCGCCCGCGCAGATTTTGAAGAATTTTCTTCTGCTGACGTTCATGGATAATCCTTGATTCGACATTACTACATTTTATTTTTGCGGAGCGCTGGTTAGCGGTTCAAAATGACCCAACTAAGACTGCGAGTATAGCGGCTAAATATTACCACTGCTTTTGTAAGGTTGTTGTGCGAGGCGAAGAAAGTGACACAGAAAGATCAGAAAAGTCCCAGCAATGTGAGTGAGATCGCAGGTGCGAGCCAGGCGCAGGTATGGCAACGGCGCGACATCACTCATGCGGAGCCGGACTGGCTGGCGCAGGAAGTTCCGGTGGCGCTGGTCTACAACGGTATTTCCCATGTGGTGATGATGGCGACGCCCAACGATCTTGAAGCCTTTGCGCTCGGTTTTTCGCTGTCGGAAGGGATTATCGACACGCCGCAGGAGATTTTTGGTCTTGATGTGGTGCCGGGTTGCAATGGCATCGAAGTGCAAATCGAGCTATCCAGCCGTCGCTTTATGGCGCTGAAAGAACAGCGTCGCGCGATGGCAGGACGCACCGGTTGCGGCGTCTGTGGTGTCGAGCAGCTGGATCAGATCGGCAAACCGATCACCCCCTTACCCTTTACGCAGACCTTTTCCCTCGACCATCTGGATGCCGGGTTAGCGCGGCTGCGTGATTTCCAGCCGGTGGGCGAACTGACCGGCTGCACCCACGCGGCGGCATGGATGTCACCCACGGGTGAACTGCGCGGTGGCTGTGAAGATGTGGGTCGCCATGTGGCGCTGGATAAACTGCTGGGCTATCGCAGCAAAGCCGGCTGGCAGCAGGGCGCGGTGCTGGTGTCCAGCCGCGCCAGCTATGAGATGGTGCAGAAGTCAGCGATGTGTGGTGTCGAGATTCTATTTGCGGTGTCGGCAGCGACTCAGCTGGCAGTGGATGTGGCACAGCGTAGCAACTTAACGCTGGTTGGCTTCAGCAAGCCAGGCCGTGCCACCATCTATACCCATCCGCAGCGGCTGCGTTAAACCACCTGAACCTGCGGCAGAACTTGTTGCAGGGCATTGAGCGCGCCAGGTTTGCCCTGGCCCGCATCACAAATCAGCAAATCCACCTCGGCAATCGCTGCGTATTGAGTGCGACTGACGACGCCAAGTTTGCTGTGATCTGCCAGCAGGATGGTGTGACTGGCCTGCTGCACCATGGCGCGCGCTATCGCCGCTTCGTGCGGATGGAAGCTGGTGGCCCCCTGTCTGGACTCAATCCCCACCGGAGACAGCAGCGCCACGTCGGCACGATAACGATAAATCTCACCCACCGTCATTTCGCCACGCGTCTGCTGAGCACCGGCAGACATCATGCCGCCCAACAAAATCACCTGATTATTCAGCGTTTCATGTTCTTCGGCTGAACTCAATGCCAGCGCCGCTTGCAGGCTGTTGGTGATGATGGTCAGCCCGGACATGGTGCGTAACTCTTCGGCCAGCAGGGTGGTGGTGGTGCCGGAATCGAGGAACAGCGTCTGGCCGGGTTGCAGATGCTGCACCGCCGCGATGGCAATGGCACGTTTCTCTTTGGCCTGGGCGCTGCGTCGTTCGCGCAGCGGTGCTTCTGGCTGGCTATCCACCGCCACCAGGCCGCCATGGACTCGGCGCGCCACCCCCTGCGCTTCCAGCTCGATAATGTCGCGCCGCGCGGTTTCCCGCGAAATACCCAGCTCTTTGATCACGCGCTCGGTACTGACCTGATGATGCGTGGTCAGCAGTGCGCGGATGCGATGTAAACGGGTTTCCTGCAACATGACATTTCCCTGTGGCGAGTTCAGCGTGGGCCTAAGATTACCTGAGCTTCATCGTTCCGTCATGTGTATTTGGTTGTATTTGTGTATTTGGTTGCATTTCTCGCCAAAACCGGCATGATATCTGTAAACGGTTATTACGCATGCACCCCTTTCACCTTCGCAACGGGAGTTACCATGGCTACACGTTCCACCATCATGGATACCAACAGTTTTCGTGCTGAACATGCCGACGGCCTGGATGCCGATACGCGCAAACTGACCGATAAACGCAGCAAAGTGCTGGGCGAGTCGTATCGCCTGTTCTACCGTAAGCCGGTACATCTGGTGCGCGGTGAAGGACAGTATCTGTGGGATGCCGCAGGTAACAAATATCTCGATGTGTACAACAACGTGGCGAGCATCGGCCATTGCCATCCGGCAGTGATCGAGGCGGTGAATCAGCAGATGAAGATGCTGAACACCCATACCCGTTATCTGCACGAACGTATCCTGGATTACAGCGAAGAACTGCTGGCGACCACCCCGGATGCCATCGACCGTGCGATGTATATGTGTACCGGTTCGGAAGCCAATGACCTGGCGATTCGCATTGCACGCTCGTTTAGCGGCGGCACCGGTATTATCGTTTCGCAGGAGGCTTATCACGGTACCAGCGACCTCACTTCTGGCGCGTCACCGGCGCTGGGTACTGGCCAGCCGCTGGCACCGACTACCCGTCTGGTGCCACCGCCGGACCACTATCGCGTCAATGCGCCTGATCTCGGTGAGTGGTTTGCCAATGAAATCCAGAAGCAAATCGACGACATGAAAGCGCACGGCATCAAGTTCGCCGGTTTCCTCGCTGACTCCATTTTCTCCTCTGACGGCGTGCTGCCAAACCCGCCGGGTTTCCTGCAGAAGGCAGTGGAGGTGGTACACGCTAACGGCGGTATTTTTATCGCGGATGAAGTGCAGCCTGGCTTTGCCCGTACCGGTGATGCGTTCTGGGGCTTCGCCCGTCACGGCGTGGTGCCGGATGTGGTCACCACCGGTAAACCGATGGGCAACGGCATTCCGGTTTCTGGCCTGCTGGCGAAAAGCGATGTACTGGCAGCGTTCAGTGATGAAATCCCTTACTTCAACACTTTCGGTGGCAACCCGGTGGCGATGGCAGCGGCGCAGGCGGTACTGAAGGTGATCAAGGAAGAGGGTTTACAGGAACATAGCCGTATTGTGGGCGCGAAATTGCAGGCCGAGCTGGCGAAGCTGATGGACCGCCATGAATCGATTGGCGACGTGCGCGGCGCGGGCCTGTTTATCGGTTTCGAACTGGTCAGCGATCGCAGCAGCAAAACGCCAGACAAAGCATTGGCACTGGATTTGATTGAGAAGCTGCGTGATCACCATGTGCTGACTTCCGTCGCGGGTCCGTACGGTAACGTACTGAAATTGCGTCCGCCGTTGGCGTTCCAGGAAGGCGATATCGACTGGCTGGTCGGGGCGCTGGATAAGTCGCTGACTGAGCTGGGCCGCTAATCTTCATTCCCCTGAGTGGCGCGATTTATCGCGCCACTATTGCCAGATTCTTCAAATCCTTATCTTTACTAAGGCATTGATAACCCTTTTCCGGATCATGAATTTAACTATAATGATCCAACTGCTTACGCGGCACGCCAGCGAGGTTGTGCTGCTCAAACACTAATGGAGAGGAAGAACATGAGTTATTCACTGCCATCCCTGCCTTACGCATACGACGCACTGGAACCGCATTTCGACAAGCAGACGATGGAAATCCATCACACCAAACACCACCAGGCCTATATCAACAACGCGAACGCTGCGCTGGAAGGTACTGAATTCGCCGATCTGCCGGTTGATGAGCTGATCACCAAACTGGATCAGCTTCCAGCTGACAAAAAAGGCCCACTGCGTAACAACGCGGGCGGCCACGCTAACCACAGCCTGTTCTGGAAAGGCCTGAAAACCGGCACTACCCTGCAGGGCGAACTGAAAGCCGCCATCGAAAAAGATTTCGGCAGCGTAGAAAAATTCCAGGAAGAGTTCGAGAAAGCGGCTGCGACCCGTTTCGGCTCTGGCTGGGCGTGGCTGGTGAAAAAAGGCGACAAACTGGCGGTAGTTTCTACTGCAAACCAGGACAACCCGCTGATGGGCGAAGCGATCGCTGGCGTTTCTGGCTTCCCGATCATTGGTCTGGATGTGTGGGAACACGCTTACTACCTGAAGTATCAGAACAAACGTCCTGACTACATCAAGGCGTTCTGGAACGTGGTTAACTGGGACGAAGCAGCAGCACGCTTTGCTTCTGCTAAGTAATTAGCACCTGAATACCGCAACCGGTGGCCATGGCCGCCGGTTTTTTTTAAACGAAATTTAAACCAATCTTCAACAAAACTGATATTCCCGCCAGTGATTGCAACGTATCGAAACTTATTAACCCGTCGTTGATAATTTGGGGCATATACTTGCGCCAATTAGTCCTGCAAAAGCACAAATAATCATGTCTACGATAATTACTTCTGAGACGAATAATGATTCGTCAGCATCACTTTTTCTGCAATTAATAAGCGGAAAGTTTGTGCCAAATAAATTATGGCGTAGCAAAAATTTCCGTTTTAAATTTGCCTTAAGATCCCTTGTTTATCCTGTTACTACCCATCGTTATCTGCATGAACTGGCGGCGCTGCCGCAGTTGCCGCAAATGTTAACGGTGCAGGGGTTGCTACCCGCTAAGCTCCATCGTCCTTATCTGCGCGCGGGTTTTAGCGTGGCACAGCGGGCGCAAGCCATTCTCGATCACTATCATCTGATGGCTGGCCTGGAAAACACCGCCCTGCGCCAGATGCTGCAAAGCCCCGGTGACAATTTACTGGCGGGTTTTAAAGGCAAGAATGGCGAATCTTTCACGATTCACTGCTGCCCGGGGCGTTTCGACCGTGAAGGCGAAATTACGCTGGAATTGCATTTTGAAGAGAAGTTAATTGCGTCTCTGTCTTTCTCTATTTTTAATGAGAATCAACAACGCAGTTTATTAATTGGCGGTTTGCAGGGGCCACGCAAACATATTTCTAATGATGTGATTCGTGATGCGACCAAGGCGGCACACGGTTTATTCCCTAAACGTCTGCTGATGGAAGCGGTATTTATTCTCGCAGAACAATGCGGCGTGCAGGCCATCAGCGCAGTGGGGGATACCACCCACGTCTTCCGCAGCCTGCGTTATCGTCACAGCAAGGGCGATCACTTCTTTGCCAGCTACAGTGAATTCTGGCAGTCGTTAGGTGGTGAAGCACGGGCGGATGGGATATTTACGCTGCCGCTGCATATGCCGCGTAAGGCGCTGGAAGAGATTGCCAGCAAGAAACGTGCGGAGTATCGCCGTCGCTATGAACTGCTGGATAACCTGACGCAACAGGCATTGCTGGCATCAGGTGTGGAAGGGGTACGCGACGTGACTCACGCCGCGTAACCGCAATCAGAACGGCTGCTTCGCGTAGCCGGTCATGACTTTCAGCCCCATCTCACGTCCGAGCGCGGTCATCGGGTGCACCACCACCAGGCCGCGCACGCTTTTCTTCAGCGCACCCATATTGGCCTGTTCTTTTTTGGTGATCTCACGGCTGAATGGCAGTTTTTGCAGCTGCTGCGCTTCTTTGCTCAGCTTCTCAACACGCACACCGCGCAGGCGTTCAATCTCCACCACCAGTGCTTCTTTTTCTTTCAGCAGCGCACCGAGTTTCTCGGCATCACCTGCTTCCAGCAGCTGTGGTTCTTTGCGGTTCAGGGCATCCAGCTGATCGCTAAGACGTTTGATCTCAGCTTTTTCTTGTTCTTTCATCGGGAAAACTCGTTAAGGAAAACAGGGAAAGGATACACCAAATCAGGGGGGCTGTGCACCGCGCTGACTTTGCGCGATTTATCGCGCGGTGAATACCTCAAACCGCTGGCTTCTTAAACGCCTGCTTATGGGAAATGCGGGAAATCAGCTCGGTGAGGGACAACACCATGGTGGATCGCACCATCTGTAAATAACGCTGCTGCTGCATGGCGCGCAGTTCTTCATCATCACGCGTGAAATCGGGTTGGGGCGGCCAGGCAACGACGCAGTGCAGTTCGCGAAAAGGGCCGAGAATCTCGTCATCGGTAAAACGATACTCGTTGGTGTCGTGGTTTAACTCTTCGCGCAGTGCCAGCAACAATTCACAATCTTCATATTCATGACGATTGATCACGCCGAGGCCGTAAATCAGTTTCAGGCGGACTGACATCTCGCCGAGCGGACCATTGCCGAGCAGCAAGGGTTCGACGGCGTATTTCACTGCGTAATCATCCTTGCGGAAAACCTGCAAAACCAGCAGGTTAACCGCTTCAGTCAACAGCTCAACGGCGGCGATCAGAAAGCTTCTCACCGAACGACCGGCGTTCAGGCGCTCAAGCACCCGGTTTTCAAAAGCTTGCTTCTCTTCCATTATTGCCTGCATCGTTCAAATACCGCCGTGTTGCGTGGCGCGCATTATGCCATAGCGTTATAAGCACTCACCACTGAGGTGACGACTTCACTGTTGCTATCCAGCCCGGAAATTTGTGCCAGGGTTGCCTGCGGGCCTTTTTCCGCCAGCAGCGCTTCCAGCTCCTGGGCCTGCGGGTCCTGCGCGCTGCGGTAATGCATCGCGGCGGCAATGCCCTGCACCAGGTTGGCATGCGGCAGCTGATATTCCAGCGTGCCCAGCGTCGGTTTGATCAGACGATCGCCCGCGCTGAGTTTACGCAGCGGCTGACGGCCCACGCGCTCAACGTCATCTTTCAGGTACGGGTTTTCAAAACGACTGAGGATTTTCTGGATGTAGGCGGCGTGTTTATCCGCATCAAAGCCATAGCGCTTGATCAGCACCGCACCGCTTTCTTCCATCGCACCCTGCACCACGGCACGGATTTTCTGGTCAAGGATGGCATCGCGGATGGTAGCGTGACCGGCCAGCTGGCCGAGGTAGGCGGTAATCGCGTGGCCGGTGTTCAGGGTGAACAGCTTACGCTCGACAAACGCCATCAGGTTATCGGTCAGTTCCATACCCGGAATATTCGGCAGTTCGCCTTTGAACTGGGTTTTATCGACGATCCACTCGCTGAAGGTTTCTACCGTGACTTCCAGCGGGTCATTGCTGCCAGCTTCTGACGGCGGCACGATGCGGTCCACTGCGGAATCAACAAAGCCAACGTGTGCTTCAACCCAGGCGTGGTACTGCTCTGGCAGCGCTTTCAGGACGTGTTGTTTTAACTGGCTGGTGCCGCGCACCATGTTTTCACAGGCAATGATATTCAACGGACGGACATTACCGTTATCGCGGCGGCAGGCCAGACCTTTGGCGACGCCACCGGCGATGCGCTCCAGAATCTGTGGGCCAACCGCCGTGGTAACGATATCAACCTCAGCGATCAGCGCCACGATGTCATCGCTGGTGCTGTTCACGGCACTGACACCTTTCACAATCTCGACTTTCGCCTGCTCGCCAACCACATGAACCGGATACTCATGACGGGCGTTAAGGGCATCGAGCACTACCTGATTGACATCCGCGAATACCAGCTCGATACCGGCATCAGCCAGCAGCTTACCGATAAAACCACGGCCAATGTTACCTGCTCCGAAATGTAACGCTTTCATAATTTGACCCATATCAAATGACGATGGGGCGGGCATGTCCGCCCCGGAATGTGGGGACGGGCATGCCCGCCCCAGGGAAAAGTAGTTATCTATCAGGCGGTGGTTTTGCTGCCAGACAGCAGATCCAGCACATCCTGTACGCTGGTGGTATTCGCCAGCTTCTCAATCACGCTTTCGTCGTCCAGCGCGTTGGTCAGGCTGGTGATCACCTGGATGTGTTCGTTATTGCGTGCTGCAATACCGATCACCAGGCGCGCCACTTCATCCGCTTCTTCGCCAAACTTCACGCCCGCCGGATACTGGCAGAATACCACGCCCGTTTTCAACACGCGGTCTTTGGCTTCCACCGTGCCGTGCGGTACGGCAATCGACTCACCGAGGTAGGTCGGGGTCAGTTTTTCACGCTCCAGCATGGCATCAACGTATTCCGGCTGCACGTAGCCGCCTTTCACCAGTTGCTCACCGGCAAAGCGAATCGCCTGCTCTTTATTGCTGGCGCTCAGGCCGAGGAACACGTTGTTGGCACCCAGTTTGAACAGATGCGCGCTGCCGTCGTCATAGCTGTCGGCGAGGGCGGTCTGCACAGTTTCGCGATGCGCTTCGCTGCGATTTGCCGCCACCAGACGTTCGGTCAGGTTGGTGTACAACGCGCTGTCGAGGAAGTTGTTCAGCGAAATGTGCTGAGCCTGCGGTGCCTGGCGCATAGCACGCTCAGTCAGATCGCGGTGGGTAATCACCAGGTCCACATCACCCGGCAGGGCGTTGATGGCGCTGTTGGTCACCGAAATATTGCTCAGACCGGCATCCTGCACTTTCTTACGCAGCACGCCTGCACCCATGGCGCTGGAACCCATACCGGCGTCACAGGCCACAATGATTTTACGCACGTGGTTCAGGTCAACGCTCATCGCGTCACCGGCAACCGGTGCACCCGCCACGCTCTGGCCTTTGGACTGCGCTTTCATGTCCTGCATACGTTTGGTTGCGGCTTCGATATCGTCTTCTTCTTTCACTTTGCTGGTTTTCAGCAGGATAGAAGAGACGACGAAGGAGACAGCAAACGCCGCGATGATAGCGGTGATGTTAGCGAAGTAAGTGCCTTTCGGCGTCATGGCCAACACGGCGAGGATTGAACCCGGAGAAGCCGGAGATACCAGGCCGCCGTGCAGCACGGTCAATGTGAACACGCCAGTCATACCACCGAGGATTACTGCCAGCAGCAGACGCGGTGCCATCAGCACGTACGGGAAGTAAATTTCGTGGATACCGCCGAGGAAGTGGATGATCGCTGCACCACCGGCTGATTGTTTGGCGCTACCGCGACCAAAAATCATATACGCCACCAGCACACCCATACCCGGGCCTGGGTTGGCTTCGATCAGGAAGAAAATGGATTTGCCCACTTCGCTCGCCTGCTGGATGCCCAGCGGAGAGAAGATACCGTGGTTGATGGCGTTGTTGAGGAACAGGATTTTCGCCGGTTCAACAAAGATGGAGGTCAGCGGCAGCAGGTTGTTCTGCACCATCAGATTCACGCCTGCGGCGAGAATGTGGGACAGGCCTTCAACCAAAGGACCGATACCGATAAACGCCAGCAGTGCCAGCAGCATACCGATGATACCGGCAGAGAAGTTGTTAACCAGCATCTCGAAGCCGCTTTTGATCTTGCCATCAACGGCACGGTCAAAATGTTTGATCGCCCAGCCGCCCAGCGGACCGGCAATCATCGAGCCGAGGAACATCGGCATATCGGCACCGACAATCACACCCATGGTGGTGATTGCGCCGACCACACCGCCACGGTCGCCACCCACCAGACGACCACCGGTGAAACCAATCAGCAATGGCAGCAGATAGGTGATCATCGGGCCGACGAGTTTCGCCAGCGTCGCGTTGGGGATCCAACCGGTTGGAATGAACAGTGCAGTGATGATACCCCAGGCGATAAACGCACCGATGTTAGGCATCACCATATTACTCAGAAAGCGACCAAAGCTTTGAACTTTGACCTTCACTGATGAGGACATAAACCCACCCCTTATTGAGACGCGCCGCAATAAGAGAGCGCGTTTGTTTTTGTTAAGACGTTACGGCGGGGGCCGTGGCATTACTGTATGCAGGCGGACTCTAGCACTAGTTTATGACGCTGCGTAGGGCACGGAATAAATGTGATTTAGATCACGCTAATTTGGGGTGTGCAGGGTGCTATTTGGTGACATTGATCACAAAAAGGCAGTGTAAGAAAAGTACGATGCCGAATATTTAACCAAATCAGGGTGATAAATGTGACGACAATCACTTTTTTATGGGTGTGGTTTGTTTCATAAATGTGATGCTGATCACAAACAATTTATGGTCGAAAATGCGCCAGATCACACAATGCCGGGGGTGGGGTAAAGCAGAAAAGGGGAATGTAAGGAAGTGACAAAAGTCTGAAAAGCGGGTAATCCATGATTACCCGCCTGACGTTTTACTGAAAACCGCTCTGCACGGCATTCTGTGCCTGGGTCAGCGCCTGGGCATTGCTGGAAAGGGTGGTCATCAGTGCGTTGTACTGTGTCGCCTGATCCTGGGTGGGGAACTGCACGCCGCCATTATTAAAGGTGACACGCGTACCTTGCGCTTGCAGATAGTCACCGGTCTGGACTGCGGCCTGGCTCAGCGCCTGCAATTGCGGCAGCAGTGGCATCAGGGTGCTGGCGGGTTGCGTCACCACTTTGGTGAAGACGCTGTCATACACTTTTTTCAGGTCGTCCGGCTGTTTCAGGGCGGCGTGGCTGCTGTCAGCCTGCATTTTGGCGGCCTGAATCTGCTGGGTCAGCACACCCAGGTTGCCGCTGGCCTGGCGCAGTGTGTCACGGCGCGTCAGGTAATCCTGGGGTACGCGAATCGCGGCCAGCTCATCAACGACCGGGCGCATGCCCTGTTCGACCGCCTGATTGACCTGCTGAGAGAAGCCATAAAGGATGGCGTAATCGCTGGCATAGTTACCGAAGGTTTGTTTCTGGTTTTCGCTCAGGCTGGGCAGATGCTCGCCGCTGCGCATCACGGTGTTCTGGAGAAAATCAGTAAAGGCTTTGCGTTGATCGCCTTCTTTGTCGCCGCAGGCGGTAAGTTGCAGCACGGCAAGCAACGTAATCATCAACATGCCGCTACGCATCCAGATGCGGGAAATTCCTGACGCCATATTTCAACTCCTGTCAGTCACTCAATGGCTGATCCCTTCATACTTCGAGCCGCAGCTGCGTTGGCTGCGTGCGCTCACCTCAGGCACTTACTTGTGTAAGCTCCTGGGGATTCCCGCACTTGCCGCCTTGCTGCAACCCGAATTATTCGGGATATATTCAATTCGGTGGGAAAGGTTCTCAAGGATAGAACAATGGCATGAAGCGCACAACGGGCGGGATAATCTAAAAACTGCGCGATAAATCGCGCCGCTACAAATACGTGCAGTGAGCCGTAGCGGCGCAATTTATTGCGCGGAGTGGTGCGTGATCGGCGTCAGTACACCAGCGCCTGCCCATCCTTGCGGCTTTCAGTCGCCGCGATATAAAACCCCTGCGGGTCGCGCACAATCACCTGCGCACCGCCGAAGTTATAACCCTGCAACGGATCCTCCACCGCAATCTTGTGGCCCATCGCGCGCAGCGCGGCGAGGACATTGCGATCCATGCCTGCTTCAACCATCACCTCGCGGCCCTGCACCACACGCCAGCGTGGGGCATCAATCGCAGCCTGCGGGTTCTGTTTGTGCAGCATAATGCGTAGCGCCATCTGCAAATGCCCCTGCGCCTGCATCGGGCCGCCCATCACCCCGAATGACATCAGCGGCTGGCCGTCACCATCCAGCGCAAACGCCGGAATGATGGTGTGGAACGGACGTTTGCCTCCGGCAACCACATTCGGATGAGCAGGGTCGAGTGAGAAACCTGCGCCACGGTTTTGCAGGCTGATGCCGGTATCAGGCACCACCACGCCGGAACCGAAGCCCATAAAGTTGGACTGAATAAATGACACCATCATGCCGCTGGCATCGGCGGTCGAGAGATACACGGTGCCGCTCTGCTGCGGTGAACCGAAGGTAAAATCTCCCGCTTTATCCGGGTCGATCAGCGCAGCGCGCTGTTTCAGGTAGCTGTCGCTCAGCAGCAAATCCGCCGGGAATTCCAGGTGATCTTCATCGGTGATGTAACGGTCCAGATCCGCCAGCGCCAGCTTCATCGCTTCAATCGACAGATGCAGCCACGGCACGCTGTCCGGTGTATAGCGGCCGATATCCCAATGCTCCAGAATGCCGAGGGCGATCAGGGTAGCGATGCCCTGGCCGTTTGGCGGCAGCTCCTGCACCGAACCACCGGCAAACGGATGCGACAGCAGTTGCACCCAATCGGCACGATGATGGTTGAGATCTTCCAGCGTCAGCGCCGCGCCGTGTTCGGCGGCGAAGGCGGCCATTTGCTGTGCCAGTTCGCCGCGATAGAAAGCTTCACCGTTGGTTTCGGCGATTTTCTGCAAGGTGACGGCCTGCGCCGGATTGCGGAACAACTCACCGGCACGCGGTGGGCGACCTTCCGGAGCAAAACAGGCGCTGAAGCCGGGCTGATCTTTCAGTTTGTTGTAGCCACGCTGCCACAACTGACCAATCAGTGGCGATACCGGAAAGCCGTCGCGGGCGTACTCAATCGCCGGTTGCGCCAGCGTGGTGAGCGGCAGGGTGCCGAAGCGTTCCGCCAGCGCCACCCAGGCCGACACGGCGCCAGGCACGGTGACCGCCTCCCAGCCGATTTCTGGCATGGTTTGCTGCCCGGCAAAGCGTTCGGGGTTCCACGCCGCCGGGGCGCGCCCGGAAGCATTCAGGCCGTGCAACTCCTTGCCATCCCAGATAATGGCGAACGCATCGCTGCCGAGGCCGTTGCCGGTCGGCTCCAGCACCGTCAGCGCCATGGCGCTGGCAATCGCCGCATCGACGGCATTGCCGCCCAGCTGCAACATGCGGATACCGGCCTGCGCTGCCAGCGGCTGCGAGGTGGCGACGGCGTTGCGTCCCATCATCGGTACACGGTGTGAGGCGTAACTGACGTTGTAATCCAAATCACTCATAACCTTTCCTTAATGTGAGTCATTGCGCGGATCGAGCGCGTCGCGCAGTCCGTCGCCCAGCAGGTTGAAGCCCTGCACGGTGAGAAAAATGGCCAGGCCGGGGAAAATCGACATCCACGGTGCCTGTTCCAGGTAACCTTTTGCGGTATTCAGCATCGCGCCCCACGAGGGGGAAGGGGGTTGCTGGCCGAGACCGAGAAACGACAGGCTGGCTTCGGTGATAATCGCCGACGCAATCGCCAGCGTGGCCTGCACCAGAATTGGCGACAGCACATTCGGCAGCACGTAACGCAGGATGATCCAGCGGTCCGGCAGGCCAATTGCGCGAGCGCCATCGATATACTCCTCGTGACGAATGGCGATCACCTGGCCGCGCGTCAGGCGGGCGAAAATCGGCATCGCTGACAGGCCAATCGCAATCATCGCATTCGACAGGCTCGGGCCGAGAAACGCACCGAGCGCTATCGCCAGAATCAAAAACGGACAGGCGAGCAGTGCCTCGATAAAGCGTGAAATAATGCCGTCACACCAGCCCTGCCAGTAACCGGCAATCAGCCCGAGCGGCACGCCAATCAGGATGGCGATCATCACCGAAATGCAGCCCGCCAACAGTGAGGTCCGCGCCCCCCAAATCAGCCGCGACAAAATATCGCGCCCCAGCTCATCGGTGCCGAACCAGTAGAGCACCGAGGGGGCTTTGCGTACCGCCAGAAAGTTGGCTTTGATGGGATCGAAGGGGGCCAGCCACGGGGCCAGCAGCGCCACCGCGACAAACAGCACCACAATCACCGCGCCAATCAGCGCGCTTTTATTACGCAAAAACTTCTTCAGCACCCGGCGATTGGGCTTTGCTACGGCAGGCACTGCGCCTGCGGTTAACACCTCGCTCATGGTTAGCCTCGCATTTTCGGGTTGATTAACAGATAGAGCACGTCGGCCAGCAGGTTGAGCAGCAGAAACCCGATGGCAACCACCAGCACCACGCCCTGCACCACGGCGTAATCACGGTTAAACACCGCATCGACAATCATCTTGCCAAAGCCGGGCAGGGTAAAAACCTGCTCGGTCAGCACCGCACCGCCCAGCAGTTCGCCAAACAGCAGCGTGGTCAGGGTGACGATCGGCATCAGCGCATTGCGGAAGGCGTGTTTCAGCACCACTTTCGGGGCCAGCAGACCTTTGGCGCGAGCGGTGCGGATGTAATCCGCTTTCAACACCGCAATCATTGAGGCGCGGGTATGGCGCATCAGGGTGGCGGCGAGGCCGGTACCCAGCACCAGCGCCGGTAGCAGCAGGGTTTTCAGGTTCTGCGCCATATCTTCGCTGACCGGCACAAAACCGGACGCCGGTAGCCATTGCAGATGCACCGAAAACAGCAGGATCAGCAGAATCCCCAGCCAGAAATGGGGCACTGAGATGCCCGATAGCGCGACAAAGTTGGTGGTGTGATCGACCCAGCTATCTTTGCGTACCGCCGCGATAATCCCCATGCTGATGCCGATCAGCAGCGCAATCAGCATTGCCAGCAGAGACAGCTCCAGCGTGACCGGCAGTTTGCTGGCAATCAACGCCGTCACCGGCTCTTTGGTACGCAACGACATGCCGAGGTCGCCCTTCAGCGCGCTGCCAATCCACGCGAAATATTGCGTTGGGATTGGGTCGTCGAGATGGTACTCGGCACGCAACTGAGCGATGACCGCCGGATCGCGCTCCTCACCGGCCATCGCCAGCACCGGGTCGCCTGGCAGCAGCTTTTGCAGCGCAAACACCATAATGCTCACCAGCAACAGGGTGGGAATGGCCAGCAGCAGCCGTTTAACAATCAATTCCAGCATCATCGCTCCTTAGCGGTTTACTGCGCCATGCTCACGCCAGCCAGGCGAACCAGCCCGTCCGGCCAGGCTTTAAAGCCCTGCAATTTTTTCGTCATGCCAAAGATGCGCGGCTCAAAGTAGAGGTAAGCAATCGGCATATCAGTTTGCAGCTGGTTCACCACTTTGTTGTACAACGCCTGACGCTGCGCCTGATCGTTGGTCAGACGTGCGGCGTTCAGCCACTCATCCACCTGCGGATTGCTGTAACGGCCATCGTTCAGCGTGCCTTTGCTGTTGATAAACGAGTAAATGCTGCCATCCGGATCGGGACGACCGGACCAGCCTGACAGGCTGAGCTGGTAATCGCCGCGCTGCTGGCGATCCAGCAGGGTGGCGAATTCACTCATTTGCAGATTGAGGTTGAAACCGGCCTCGCTCACCATTGCCTGAATCACCTGGCCAACCTGCTGCGCGGTGGGGTTGTTGGTGACCAGCAGCGTCACGTTGAGTGGTGTGGTGACGCCAGCCGCCTTCAGTAACGCTTTGGCTTTCTCCACATCGCGCGCCGGGGTCGGGATATTGACGTGATACGGGCTGACCGGGGAAAACGCCTGATTAGCCGGGGTATACAGGCCTTCAAACGCCACCTGGTTCAGCGCATCGCGGTCAATGGCCAGCGAGAAGGCTTCACGCACACGCGGATCTTTCAGCGGGCTATTGGCATCGACTTTGCCGTTGTTGATGTTGAAGGTGATGCCCTGATAACCGAGGCCGGTGACTTTCGCCAGTGTCAGTTTGCTGTCGCCTTCAACGGTTTTCACGTCGCTGGCGGCCACGCCTTCGGTGAGATCGAGGTCACCGGCACGCAGGTTGGCGAGGCGTACCGAGGCATCCGGGATCGGCAGGAAAATCACTTTGTCGAAGTGGTACGCGCCTTTGTTCCAGTAATTATCAAAGCGTTTCAGGACGATGCGGTCCTGCTGCACGCGGCTTTCAAACTGATACGGGCCGGAACACACCGGGTGGGTGGCGAAATCAGGCTTCTTCGCCGCCTCGGGGGCCAGCATCGCGCCTGCGCGGTCGGTCAGCTGGCTGAGCAGCGCCGCATCCGGGGTTTTCAGGTGGAATTTGACCTGCATCGGCCCGCTGACTTCCACGCTCTGAATCGAGGAGATTTCGCTTTTACGCAGCGAACCCGGCAGCGTCAGCGCACGTTCGATATTGAATTTCACCGCGTTAGCATCGAATTTTTCACCGTCGTGGAAGGTGACGCCACTGCGCAGATTCATGGTCAGCGTTTTGCCGTCATCACTCCATGCCCAGTCGGTGGCGAGGCCCGGCACCACTTTCAGGTTCTCATCGACATCGACCAGCCGGTCACACATGGCAGCAAACACAAAGCGGCCATAGTAGGTACGTGCCAGATGGGGATCGAGCATGTCCGGGTCGGCACCCAGTCCGATGCGAATCACGCTTTCGGCGTGGCTATGTGCGCTGGCACCCAGCAACATCAGACCACTAAGGGCAGTTAATAACGCTTTCTTCACGGCTAATCTCCAGAGGGTTAAGCTTGCTGATTGACCGCCTGCTCAAACAGCGCGCGGCGACGTAAAAAGGCGGCAGACGGCGGCGCAATCACAATCGCGCTACGGTCGCGGTTAATCTCCTGCCAGCGGTGACAGGCAATTTGTCGTCCACCGCTCAGCACCTGGTTGATGGGTTCAAACTGGCGGCATTCGGCAGTGGCCCACGGGCAGCGGGTGTGAAAACGGCAGCCGGTGGGAGGATTGGCTGGATTGGGCAGGTCGCCCTGCAACATGGGAATGGTGCGGCTGGCGCCTGGCTGCATTTGCGGCGCGGAGGCGATCAGTGCCTGGGTATAGGGATGCAGCGGGGCATCGAAAATCTCGTCCACCGTCGCCAGTTCGACAATCTGCCCGAGGTACATCACCGCGACGCGGTCGCTCATATGGCGAATCACCGCCAGGCCGTGTGCCACGATAATCATCGTCAGGCCAAATTGTTGCTTCAGGCTTTCCAGCAGATTCACCACCTGTGCCTGTACCGAAACATCCAGCGCGGACACCGGCTCGTCCCCCAGCAGCAGCTTCGGTTGCGAGGCGAGGGCGCGGGCAATGCCGATGCGCTGGCGCTGGCCGCCGGAAAACTCGTGCGGATAGCGTTCTGCCCAGGCGGCGGGCAAGCCGACGGTGCGCAGCAGCTCCGCCACCCGTGCATGGCGTGCTTCCCGGTTCATTTTGTCGTGCAGCCATAGCGGTTCACCGACAATCTGCTGCACCGTCATACGGGGGTTGAGGGAGGCGAAGGGGTCCTGAAAGATAATCTGCAATTCGCGGCGCAGCTGATTGAGGCGCGTACCGCTGGCGTGGGTGATGCTTTCACCTTCGTACATCACTTCACCGGCACTGGCCGCCAGCAAACGCAGCAACAGACGCCCGAGCGTCGATTTACCGGAGCCGGACTCGCCGACAATCGCCAGCGTTTCCCCCGGCATCACCTGCAGTGACACGCGGTCCACCGCCGTGACGCCACGGTTGCGTTTAAACAGGCGGTTTGGGCCATTGAAGGTTTTGCTTAAATCGCGACATTCTAAAATCGGTTTCATGCGATCTCTCCCAGCGTAACGTGCTGTTCCAGCGGGGCGCGAAAACAGGCCACCTGATGTTCCGGCGTCAGCGCGCGCAGCGCCGGACGGTTCTGATGACAGCGCGTTTCTGCAAATGGGCAGCGGGTGGCAAAACGGCAACCGGCAGGCATGCTCTCCGGCAACGGCACCGAGCCGGGAATGGTTGCCAGTGCGCCGCTGCGCGCGCTCAGGCTGGGAATCGATCCCATCAGCCCGATGGTGTAGGGGTGCTGCGGATCGTTGAAAATCGCTTCCACCGTGCCGCTCTCCACCACCTGACCGGCGTACATCACCGCCACGCGCTGCGCGACTTCCGCTACCACGCCAAGATCGTGGGTGATCATCAGTACCGCGGTGCCGGTTTCCTGCTTCAGCGTATTCAGCAGATCGAGGATTTGCGCCTGAATGGTGACGTCGAGCGCGGTGGTGGGTTCATCGGCGATCAGCAGTTTGGGCTGGTTAATCAGCGCCATGGCGATCATCACGCGCTGGCGCATTCCGCCCGACAGCTGATGCGGATACGCCTTCAGCCGCATTTCCGCTGCCGGAATCTGCACTTTTTGCAGAATGGCCAGTGCGGTGTCCATGGCGGTGCGGCGGTTGACCTTACGATGGCGCATCACCGCTTCGCTCAGTTGATCGCCAAGGGTGAAGGCCGGATTGAGCGAGGTCATCGGCTCCTGAAAAATCATTGCCAGCTGATTGCCGCGCAGGCTGGCGTAGTCACCGGCGCTCAGCGTGCGCAAATCGCGGCCATCAAACTGCATCTCGCCCTGTAAAATCCGCGCGCTATCGGGTTGCAGGCCCATCAGCGTCAGCGAGGTGATGCTTTTGCCGCAGCCGGATTCGCCGACCAGCGCCAGCGTCTCTCCCGCGTGCAATGTCAGGGAGATATCGTCGATCACCGTGACCGGCGAACCGCGAAACTGCACGCGCAAATTGCTAACCGACAAAACAGGTTGGGCCGTCATGGCGTCTCCTCGTGGCTGGCATACAGGGTTTCCATCAGCGCCTGTTGCAGCGCCAGCAAGTGCTCACGCATCGCTGCCGCCGCCTCATGGGGTTGGCGATTGGCGATATGGTCCAGTAGCCGCTGGTGATGGTTGTCGTAGCTATCGAGGCGTGCCGGGGTGCGTGCCTGTTCGCGCAGATGCTGCCAGCCGGGGTCGCGGCGCACCGCATCGACGGCTTCAAACAGACCAAGCATCAGGCGATTCCCGGCGGCTTCGGCGATAGCGCGGTGAAAGGCACTGTCCCACAGCTCGTGCTGGTCGCCATCTTCTGGCGCGACAATGCCCTGCATGCGTTCAATCAGGCGTTTCATCAGCGCGATTTGTTCTTTGCTGGCGCGCAGTGCGGCGAGGCGCGCCAGCCCTGGCTCCAGTTGCAGACGCGCTTCCATCACCTCCAGCAGGTTCGACTGCTGTGGCAAATCGTGCAGTACCAGCGGCTGCACCGGGGCAGCCGGGCCGACAAAGGTGCCTTTGCCCTGCTTACGCCAGATGCGGCCCTCTTCTTCCAGCACATCCAGCGCGCGGCGGATTTCGCGCCGACCCACGCCAAAGCGTTCGGCCAGCTCGCGCTCGGTCGGCAGTGCGCGATCGGGCGTGTGCTCCTGCTGCTGAATCAGCTGGCGCAATTGCTCCAGCGCTGAGCTGGAGTTGATGGCAGATTTTGGCGTGTCACTCATGATTGGTTCGCTTGTTTATTCATCAGTTGGAATCGCGTAAAGCCTAATGTCTGTCGTAAATCGACAGCCTGCACAAACTTGTAGCGGCGCGATTAATCGCGCTTTTTATGCATATTCTGTTAAAAGGCGCGCGATAAATCGCGCCGCTACAGCCTGTGCGTTTGTTAAG
Source organism: Pantoea sp. X-Soil-TKNS-1280 (assembly GCF_059730475.1). Classification (NCBI taxonomy): domain Bacteria; kingdom Pseudomonadati; phylum Pseudomonadota; class Gammaproteobacteria; order Enterobacterales; family Erwiniaceae; genus Pantoea; species Pantoea sp. X-Soil-TKNS-1280. Next base: position 137,619 of record NZ_AP035962.1, read on the forward strand.
CGAGGGCTGTTCTCAGCTTAGGCAAGAAGCGAACCAATATTTAATTGGTTCGGAGAAGGGAAAAGGGATTGAGGAATAACCCTATGATCGTTAAGTAAAACTTTTTTCGTGCCAGGTGAAAACTGAGAAGTGCATCAACCTGGGCCTGGTTGGCCTGCGTCATGTTGGTGCGCGGATGCTGCACCGCTGTGCAGAACCTGGCTGTCGGGGGAGATGTTTTTTATAAAAACTCATATTTTTCAATTAAATATAACATTGGCACTTTTTTTGCCTGACTTTAGCCAGATGCAGGAGCGATAGCGGGTAACCGATGTCGCCAGACAATTTGCAATGGGTCACTAGGGTTCCGATCGCGAGATGCTGGTCCGAGAGTGACCGACCGTCCTCTGACGGTTACACGGCGGGATAAAAGCCCGGGAGGAAAGCGAGATCGTTACTCGCCGCCTCCTGCTTTTATTCGTCCGCTAACGTCAGAGGAACCACCATGATCAAAGCCTGCCTTCGCTTGCTGTTGCTTTGCACCATCGCGCTGTTCAGCGTTAACGCGCTTGCCGCCGCGAAACCTTCCTTCAAGATTTGCTGGTCCATTTATGCAGGCTGGATGCCGTGGGATTACGCCCAGCAGAATGGCATCGTCAAAAAATGGGCCGATAAATACGGCATCGACATTCAGTTTGTGCAGGTCAACGACTACATCGAGTCAGTCAACCAATACACCGCAGGGGGCTTTGACGGCTGCACCATGACCAACATGGATGCGCTGACTATTCCGGCCACCGGCGGCGTCGATAGCACCGCGCTGATCGTCGGCGACTACTCCAACGGCAACGACGGCATTCTGCTGAAAGGCGCGGACAGTGTGGCGGCGCTGAAAGGCAAACCGATCAACCTGGTGCAGCTGTCGGTTTCACATTACCTGCTGGCGCGCGCGCTGGAGAAATCCGGCATGAGTGAGAAAGACGTCAAAGTGGTCAACACCGCCGATGCCGATCTGGTAGCCGCCTTTGGTACGCCGGATGTGGGTTCCATCGTTACCTGGAACCCGCTGCTGGCGGAAGCGAAGAAGGTGCCGAACAGCCATCTGATCTTCTCCTCGGCGCAGATTCCGGGCGAAATCCTCGACCTGCTGGTGGTCAACACCAACACCCTGAAGAAATACCCGCAGCTGGGCAAAGCGCTGACCGGTGCCTGGTATGAAACCCTGAAAACCATGTCCGGTCCGGGCGCGACCGCCGTCGCCGCACGCACGCAAATGGCGCAGGCATCCGGCACTGACCTCGCCGGTTTTGACCAGCAACTGGCCGCTACCCATCTGTTCAGCGATGGTAAAACCACCCTCGATTTCGTCGATAGCCCACAGCTGAAAGCCACGATGCAGCTGGTGGCGGAGTTCTCCTTCAAGCATGGCTTGTTGGGCGAGGCCGCGCCGAGTGCCGATGTGGTGGGGGTGGAAACACCGGCGGGTAACTGGGGTAACGCGGGCAACATCAAACTGCGCTTTATCGATACCTATACCAAACTGGCGGCCGCAGGCCAGCTGTAAGCGGGAGCAAAGCCGATGCGTAAACTGATTAACTATCAACCGCTGCCGATGGGCCGCCTGTTGCTCGGTGTGCTGCCGCTGCTGGCGTTGCTGCTGGTGTATCTGTTCGCGTCGGATGCGCGTCTGAGCCTCAACGCGGCGGATAAGCTGCTGCCGGGGTTCAACGCCATGGGCGACGCCATCAACCGGATGGCGTTTCAGCCCAGCCCGCGTACCGGGGAGTATCTGCTGTGGACCGACACCGCCGCCAGCCTGATGCGTCTGCTGAGCGGCGTGTTAATCAGCGCCATGCTGGCGCTGGCGATTGGCCTGTTCACCGGCGCGTTGCCGGTGGTGCGTGCGGTGCTGGCTCCGCTGGTCACCCTGTTCGCGCTGGTGCCACCGCTGGCGATTCTGCCGATTCTGTTTATCTGCTTTGGCCTCGGTGAAGTGTCGAAAGTGGTGCTGATTGTCATCGGCATCACCCCGCTGATTGCCCGCGATTTGCAACTTCAGGTGGAGAAAATCCCGCGCGAGCAGCTGGTGAAGGCGCAGACGCTGGGCGGCAATAGCGCGCAGATTTTGTGGCGGGTGATCCTGCCACAGCTGATGCCGCGCCTGTTCGATGCCGTGCGCCTGTCACTCAGCTCGGCGTGGCTGTTCCTGATCGCCGCGGAAGCCATCGTCGCCACCGAAGGCCTCGGCTACCGCATCTTCCTGATGCGTCGTTATCTGGCGATGGATGTGATTTTGCCTTACGTCGCCTGGATTACCCTGCTGGCCTTTGCCCTCGATCTGCTGCTGCGGCTGATTAGCCGTCGCTGCTGGCCGTGGTATTACGCCAAATAAGGAACGCAGCATGCCCTTACTGCAACTGAAAAACCTTGAGAAGCACTATGGCCAGCAGGTGGTGCTGGAACGTCTGAACATCAGCGTGGAAGAGGGAGAATTTGTGGCAATTGTCGGCGCTTCCGGCTGCGGCAAAACCACCTTCCTCAATATGCTGCTCGGCACCGAAGCCCCGACCAAAGGCGCACTGCTGCTGGATGGTGAACCGATTCCCGATGAACCGGATGCCCATCGCGGCGTGGTGTTTCAGCGCTACTCGGTGTTCCCGCATCTGACGGTGCTGGGCAACGTGATGCTGGCGGAAGAGTTCAGCACCGCACGCTGGCTGGGACGCGTCTGGGGGCGCAAACGTCAGGCGATTCGCCAGCGCGCGCAGGCGATGCTGGCGCAGGTGGGACTCGAACATGCGCAAAGCAAATATCCGCATCAGCTATCTGGCGGGATGCAACAGCGTCTGGCGCTGGCGCAGGCACTGATGAAGCGCCCGCGCATTCTGCTGCTGGATGAACCCTTTGGCGCGCTCGATCCCGGTATCCGCAGCGAGATGCATCAGCTGATCACCCAGCTGTGGCAGCAGCATGGCCTGACCATCTTCATGATCACCCACGATCTGAAAGAAGGCTTCAGCCTCGCCTCACGCCTGCTGGTTTTCGACAAGCTGCGCCACGACCCCCACGCGCCGGAAGCCTGGGGCGCAACCATTACCTACGACCTGCCGCTCGATCGGCAGCGGCCCGCTGATGCGCCGCTGGCCGAATCGCAGGTCGCCTGAAGGAGAGAATCATGACTACCTCGTATCAAACGCAGTTACCGGCTGGCTCGCACTGGTCGTTTGTGATGCGCAGCGGCACCGCGCTGACCCTCACCGATGTGGTGGGCGGCGCGAATGTCGGTATGTTGTTTTACAACCCGGAAAACCTGCTGGAGCGTTACAACGCGCCGGACACCCTCAAGTGCCAGCACACCTTTCGTCTTACCGCCGGGCACTGCCTCTACTCGGACATGGGGCGCATCTTTTGCGGTATTGAAGCGGATAGCTTCGGCTGGCACGAGAGCGTGTGTGGCACGCTAAACGCCGCGCAAACTGCCGCGCTGTTTGGTGCCAGCGATTATCAACAGGCGCGTAACCAGCGCCATCAGAATGGCTACGACAGTTTCCTCGTGGAGCTGGCGAAATATGGTCTCGGCAAGCGTGATATGGCCGCCTGCATCAACTTTTTCGCCCAGGTACGCGCCGACGACAACGGCACGTTGCAACGGGAACAGCAGGGTGCGGCTGGCGCTCAGGTCCGGCTGCGTTTCGCCATGGACACCCTGGTGCTGCTGCATACCTGCCCGCATCCGCTCACGCCAGCGGGTGATTATCCGCGACCGCCGGTGGAATTGCAGATCGATGCCCAGCGTGCGCCGCTGCCGGAGATTTGCCTGCAACGCGCCGAAAACCAGCGCGGCCTGCGTAATAACGCCCTTTATCAATTGCAGGGAGAGTTGTGATGATCAAAGAAAGTTTACTGAATCCTGCCGGGGCGCATTTTCAGCAACAGATTGGCGCCGGTGATTACTGGCTGCATCGTATCGAAAAAGGCGCGACGCTGCGCATCACCGATCTGGAAGGCAATCAGGCGGCGGATACGTTGTTCTTCAACGCTGACGACACCGCTGAACGCTACAGCATGACTGACACGCTGCGCGGCCAGCAAAATGTGTTTCTGACGGCGGGCAGCGTGCTGCGTTCCAATGACGATCGTCCGATGCTGACTATCGTCGCCGATACCTGTGGTCGCCACGACACCCTCGGCGGTGCCTGCGCCACCGAAAGTAACACCGTGCGTTATGACCTGGAGAAACGGCATATGCACGCCTGCCGCGACAGCTGGATGCTGGCGGTGGCGGAACATCCTGAATATGGCCTGACGCGCCGCGATATCACCCACAACATCAACTTTTTTATGAACGTACCGGTGACGCACGAAGGCGGGCTGACCTTTGCCGATGGGATTTCTGCGCCGGGTAAATATGTCGAGATGGTGGCAGAGATGAACATTCTGGTGCTGATCTCCAACTGCCCGCAGCTCAACAACCCCTGTAACGGTTACAACCCGACGCCGATTTTAGTCAGCGTGTGGTGATCTCCTGACGCAACGGGACGACCCGTTATTTGCCGTCAAGGCCAGCGCAGGACGACCTGCCGGAATGAGAGGTAAAGTCATGATTGAGCATGTATTGATTGCCAACCGTGGCGCGATTGCGGTGCGTATTATCCGCACCTTACAAGCGATGAATATTAAGGCGATTGCGGTGTATGCCGAAGCCGATCGTCATGCGCGCCATGTGCGGCTGGCGGATGAGGCCTGGTCGCTGGGCGAGGGCCAGGTGCGCGATACTTATCTGAACCAGGACAAGTTGCTGGCGATTGCCGCGCAGAGCGGCGCACAGGCGCTGCATCCTGGTTACGGTTTTCTCAGTGAAAATCCCGAATTTGTAAACCGTTGCGAGGCGGCGGGCTTGCATTTTCTTGGGCCGAATGCGCAGCAGATGGCCGCGTTTGGCCTGAAGCACCGCGCCCGCGCGCTGGCGCAGGACAATAATGTGCCGCTGCTGCCCGGCAGTGGCTTGCTGACGTCGCTGGAGCAGGCGCAGGCTGCCGCACGCGACATCGGCTATCCGGTGATGCTGAAAAGCACCGCAGGCGGTGGTGGCATTGGCATGCAGCGTTGCGATGATGCGCAGCAGCTGGCCGATGCCTTTACCCGTGTAAAACGCCTCGCAGGCAACAATTTCGCCGACGATGGCGTCTTTTTAGAGAAATTTATCGCCAGAGCGCGTCATATCGAAGTGCAGATCTTTGGCGATGGGGCGGGTGAGGTGATTGCGCTCGGCGAGCGTGATTGCTCGGCGCAGCGCCGTAATCAGAAAGTGATGGAAGAAACCCCAGCCCCGGGCCTGAGTGACGCGGTACGCGCCGAATTGCAGGCGACAGCGGTACGCCTGGGACGTGCGGTGCAGTACCGCAGCGCCGGGACGGTGGAATATGTCTATGACGAAGGCAGCCAGCAATTCTGGTTCCTCGAAGTGAATACCCGTTTACAGGTGGAACACGGCGTGACCGAAATGGTGTACGGCGTGGATTTAGTACGCTGGATGGTGGAGCTGGCACAGCAGACGCTACCACCGCTCGCCAGTTTGCCGCGGGTGGCAACCGGCCATGCGATTCAGGTGCGTTTGTATGCGGAAGATCCGGCAAAACAGTTCCAGCCAAGTGCCGGTCTGCTCAGTCATGTCGCCTTCCCGGGGGAACTGGCAGCTGCCACTTTGCGGGTCGATAGCAGCGTTGAGAGCGGGATGGAGGTTTCTCCGTTTTACGACCCGATGCTGGCGAAAGTGATTGTGCATGGGGCGGACCGCGACCAGGCGCTGGCCGGGCTGGCGCAGGCGCTGGACGCCACGGCGTTGTACGGCATCGAAACCAATCTGCTGTGGCTGCGCCATTTACTGACCCAGGCGGAAGTGCAGCAGGGGCGCATTATCACCGCCACCCTCGGGGGTGTGCAGTGGCAACCGCCGACGCTGGATATTATCAGCGGTGGCACCCTGACCACAGTGCAGGATGCACCGGGTCGTACCGGTTACTGGCATGTCGGCGTGCCGCCCTCCGGGCCGTTCGACAGCCGCGCTTTCCAGTTGGGTAACCGTCTGCTGGGGAATGACCCTCAGGCGGCAGGTCTGGAAATTACGTTGCGTGGCCCGACCTTACGTTTTAATCAGGCCTGTAGCTTTGTGCTGACCGGCGCACCGCTGGTGGCGCAGCTCGATCAGCAATCGCTGGCGATGAACCAGATTATCAGCGCCCAGGCCGGGCAAACCCTGACGCTGGGGGACGTACACGACGGCAGCCGCAGCTACCTGCTGCTGGCAGGCGGACTGGATACGCCGCGCTATCTCGGCAGCCGCAGTACCTTTACGCTGGGCAAATTCGGTGGTCATGCCGGGCGGGCGTTACGCGCCGGAGATGTGCTGCACCTCGCCGCCCCTGCGCAGCTACCGCAGGCCGCGTTGCCAGCGGCGTTGCTGCCGGAACTCAACGGAACCTGGCAACTGCGGGTGATTTATGGGCCGCATGGCGCGCCCACCTTCTTTACCGATAACGACATCAGTGAATTCTTCGCCGCCGAGTGGCAGGTGCATTACAACTCCAGCCGCACCGGCATTCGCTTAATCGGCCCGAAACCCACCTGGGCGCGTAGCGATGGCGGTGAGGCGGGGATGCATCCCTCCAATATCCATGACAACGCTTACGCGTTTGGTACCGTCGATTTTACCGGCGATATGCCGGTAATCCTTGGCCCGGATGGACCGTCGCTCGGGGGGTTTGTTTGCCCGGCTACGGTGATCGAGGCCGATCTGTGGAAGCTCGGCCAGCTGAAAGCGGGCGATCGGGTGCAGTTTGTGCCGATCGATCTGACCAGCGCCGATCAACTGGCGCAGGCGCAGCGTGCAGAGATCGCCACACTCCAGGCACAGCCGCTGAACGTCAGCGTAACGCTGCCCCTGATTGATCCGGTGTTGCACCAACATGCAGCAACTGAGGGGTTGCCATCGTTGTGCGTACGCGCCGCCGGTGACCGTTTTCTGTTGGTGGAATATGGCGATCTTCTGTTAGATATCGCGCTGCGTTTCCGCGTCCATGCGCTGATGCAGTGGCTGGAGGCGCATCCGCTGCCGGGTCGGCTGGAACTGACCCCTGGGATCCGCTCGTTGCAGATTCATTATGACGCGCAGGCCTGTACAAGAAGTGAGCTTCTGGCGCAGATTTTGCACGCTGATAAATTACTGGGAACCTTAGCAGATGCGGCTGTTCCTTCACGCACCTTGTGGCTGCCGCTCAGCTGGGATGATGAAGCCTGCCGTGTGGCGATTCAACGCTACAGCCAGTCTGTCCGACCCAATGCACCCTGGTGTCCGAGCAATATCGAATTTATCCGTCGTATCAACGGACTGGAAAGCGTTGAGGCGGTGAAAGACATTCTGTTCAGCGCCGCGTATCTGGTGATGGGGCTGGGCGATGTCTATCTCGGTGCACCGGTTGCCACACCGCTCGACCCACGTCATCGCTTAGTGACCACCAAATATAATCCGGCGCGTACCTGGACGGCGGAGAACTCGGTGGGGATCGGTGGAGCCTATCTGTGCGTGTACGGCATGGAAGGGCCAGGCGGTTATCAGTTTGTCGGACGTACCCTACAGATGTGGAACCGTGACCGTCAGACGTCAGTGTTCACCCAACCCTGGCTGCTGCGTTTCTTCGACCAGATCCGTTTTTATCCGGTCAGCGCCGACGAGCTGCTACAGATTCGCGAACGTTTTCCGTGGGGGGATTATCCGCTGCGGATTGAGGAGGGAGAATTCCGTCTCGCCGATTATCAGGCGCTCCTGACGCAGCAGGCCGACGAGATTGCTCACTTCCAGCAGCAGCGTCAGCAGGCGTTCGACAGCGAACTGGCACGTTGGCGTGCCGAGGGGCAGTTTACCTTTGACAGCCAGCTACCGGAGCAGAGCAGTGAAGAGGCCAGCATCCCCGCCGATTGTTGTGGCGTGGAGAGCCAGGTGGCAGGTAGCGTCTGGCAGTGGCTGGTGGCAGCAGGCAGTGACATTGAAGCGGGAGCCACCGTCGGTATTCTCGAGTCAATGAAGATGGAAATCCCGATCGTCGCGCCAGTCAGCGGAAAAATCCATAGCCTGCAACGACAGGTCGGGCAGCAAGTACAGGCAGGACAGTTACTTATGGTGATTGAGCCTGCTGCGGTATAAGAAAGATTAAAAAATACTCAGGAAATAAGGCAGCAAAGCCGGGGTTCTGACCCATACTTAGAAACCCGGCCTATTGTTGCATTGCTCTGACATCTTTTCGCAGTGTGCAACAGGCTGTGTCCCGTAACGGTTTGACAACAACTCTTCTTAAACCGCTGCGGGATGCAGCCTGAACTGGTCGGTTTCAGCGTCTGTGGACGCTTTACCTCTCTACTTTCACGTGATTCATAGTGAGTTTTAAGGAGTTCTCTATGGAAATAAAAGATCCAATGGTCGAGTTACTTAGTAGTCTTGAGCAGATTGTTTTGACACGTGATGCACAGCCTTCTGTATCTGAAATCGCCCTTCAAAGGGCATCAGTTCCCGAGCCACAGCGTTTACGAGAGATGACCGGCATGCAGGTTGATGAATTCGCCCGCGTGATGGGGGTGAGCGTCTCTTCAGTGAAAAGCTGGGAGGCGCAACGCACGCGCCCTTCCGCTACGGCACGTAAATTGATGAAGCTGCTGCAGGCCAATCCCTATCTGGGTCGACAACTACTTGAGTAAACACCGACTATTCGGTTCTGACCCGCCTTGATGGCGGGTTTTTTTTAACTTAAACCACCGTATTTGGCCGCCTGTTTGACAAACCAGCTCTCCGGTACGCTGTGTGGTGGCTGCGCCAGTTGGGCAATGCCCTGACGAATAATGTTATCCGCCTGCTGCCACAAACGCTTATCCCCTTCATTTAACAACTGAATCTGCACCTGCTTCTCCACCAGATAAACGCGGGCGAAGTCGGCGTCAAATTGCACGATGGCGCGGGTGTTATCGATGATGTCGGCCAGTTTGATGGTTTGCGCCTCGGGGGAGGCCTGTGCGGTATGGCGAAAGTGCGCCAGCTTACGGGCGGCGCGGTTTTTCGCCTGCGGCTGGGCGCTGTCAGTCAACATATCCACCAGTTCAGCCACGCGCGGGCCAAAGTGGCTTTCAATATCCTGTAATGTGCTGGGTGTATCTTCTATCGTGTCATGCAGCCAGGCGGCAGCCAACATCGCCTCGTCATCAGTGACGCTGCGTACCAGCTCAGCGACCGCTGCCGGATGGACGATATAAGGCTCATCGGTATATTTACGACGCTGTCCGGCGGCAGCATGGGCCTGGGTGGCATAGCGGCGCGCCTGATCTTCCAGTGAATCCCGCATAGTGTGTTCTCCGGGAAAAAGTAGCTTGCAATTGTCTAGCGCGCTATCTATATTAAATCGCATGAACAGTAATCAAGATGACAAAAAAGTGTCGCAGACGCCACTCCAGCTCGATCAGCATCTCTGTTTCGCTCTGTATTCGGCGAACCTGGCGATGCATAAAGTGTATCGGCAACTGCTGGCGCAACTGGAAATCACCTACCCGCAATATCTGGTGATGCTGGTGCTGTGGACGCAGGACGACCTGACGGTGTCAGAGATTGGCGAGCAGCTTTTCCTCGATTCCGCCACCCTGACGCCGTTGCTGAAACGGCTGGAAAGCGCCGGGCTGCTGCGTCGTGCCCGTTCCCGTCAGGATGAACGCCAGGTGGTGGTCACGTTGACGGATGAGGGACGCGCCTTACGCCAGAAAGCGGAATCTATCCCGGAAGCGATCAAATGCGCCTCAGCTTGCGATGATGACACGCTGCTGGCGTTGAAAAATCAGCTGGATGATTTGCGCGATAATCTGAATCGCGCTAAGTAAAAAAGGGCGGGTGCGACGCACCCGTGTCATGTGTATCAGGACAGTGCTAAATAAGTAGCACGCGATCATATAGCGAATTAGCGAGGTTATCATGTCTTTAGAGAAAGTTGTTTATACTGCAAAAGCCAAAGCCACCGGTGGCCGTGATGGTCGTGCGACCTCTTCTGATGGTGTGCTGGATGTGAAACTCGGCGTACCAAAAGAAATGGGCGGCGCGGGCGGTGAAGTGACCAACCCGGAGCAGCTGTTCGCAGCAGGTTATTCCGCTTGTTTCCTCGGTGCGATGAAGTTTGTCGCCGCGCGCGACAAATTCGCCATTGCTAAAGATGCATGGATTGAAGGTGAAGTGGGTATCGGTCCGATCCCGAATGGTTTCGGTATTCAGGTGACCCTGAATATTAATCTGCCAGGTATGGACGCTGCTGAAGCACAGAAACTGGTGGATGCTGCGCATATCGTTTGTCCGTATTCTAATGCTACACGCGGCAATATTGACGTTACACTGAATATTATTAATTAATGACTCTTTTTAGTTATTCGGGTAATAAGAAAAGACTCCTTGCGGGGTCTTTTTTATTTGGGCGGATTTCATTTCCTGGGGTTTGATCAATTTTTTCTGTCGGGGAACACGATTTAATAGCCAGCATTATGGACAGCCGGTTACAGGGAGTAACTCCGCATGGCAATCGCAACCTTTCCGCAAACGATTTATATCACGCAACGCTTTTTTAATGACTATGGCGCAGATGATATGCGTTATGGCGATATGTGTGAAAAGCGTTTAAAGCATGAGTTTGGTCTTTTTCATCTATCCTGCCAGGTCGGAGCTTGAAGGGGATTGCTGATGAAGAAACGATATATTTTATTCTCTTTTATCATCCTCGTGGCAGGTTTGTGCTTCTATTTTGAGTACAGAGAAGTCAATGTCATTGACACTCATCGATCAGGAGATTCTTTAGCCATTATCGTAGATCATCTTCCGTTATCAGAGTCAGGAAAGATTGATTGGTGGTTAAAAAAAAAGAACAGAATATTACCTCGGTATGCTGATAATCCACTCTATATAACTTTTTTTGCTTTTGGCGATGGGTACCAGCAATTAGGGAAAAAAGACCGCTTGTGCTTCAATGACATCAATCCACCTAAAAACTGTATTGATAAAAATATCCTAATGTCAGTTCTTCGAATGCGTAATGGCGATTTAAGGTTTGGCATTGACTATTCTGCCTATGTGCAGACCAAAGATGGAAAAATTACCAAAGTGAAATAAGGAATAAGAATTTCAGTAATTGCACATTCCGTAGCGGCGCGATTTATCGCGCGGGTTTTGATTCACGCGCCAAAAATATTGCGCAATAAATTGCGCCGCTACGGGTTCATGCAATTCTGGCGACGCTTAAAAAATTATCTGGTCATACCTCTGGTTAAATGTTCTACTGCCCGGGCTTCGCATCATCGTGTTCTCTCCGTTCAGATTCGTCCCGATCCTGCACGTTTCATCACGTTTTTAGCAAACTGTGCGAACTCTGTTGTCTTTACATAGTCACATTTAGGGTTATAGCTCCGACACCAGGCCGGGAATAAGTAAATTCATGAATTATATTAAAACCTTAACGCAGCAGAAGCTGTCTTTGCTGCTCGCGCTGTATATCGGCATCCTGTTGAATTTGCCGATTTTTTATCGACGTTTTGACAGTTATCTGACGAAATTCACACTGACCGAATGGGCCTCTGCTGTGGCAGAAGTGGTGGCGGCAGTGCTGCTGACCTTCTTCCTGATGCGGTTGTTGTCGCTGGGCGGTAAATGGGTTTATCGCGTGCTCGCCAGCCTGCTGGTCGTAATTTCCGTCGCCTCTGCCTATTACATGGCGTTTTTTAACGTGGTGATCGGCTACGGCATCGTCGCTTCGGTGATGACCACCGATGTTGATTTGTCGAAAGAAGTGATTGGCCTGCATTTTGTGCTGTGGATGGTGCTGGTGAGTGCCTTACCGCTGCTGATGATCTGGCGTAACAATCTGAGTCAGACGCTGATTAATCAGTTGAAAACGCCGGGCCAGCGTTTCAAACCCACGGTGATTTTACTGCTGAGCGTGGCGCTGGTGTGGCTGCCGATTCGCTATTTCGACAGGCTGCAAAAAGCCAATGAAGAGATCACCAATATCGACTTGCCCAGTTATGGTGGCGTGGTGGCGCATTCTTATCTGCCTTCCAACTGGATTGCCGCGCTTGGATTGTTTGCCTGGACCAAAGTGGATGAGCAGCTGGATAGCCAGGAACTGCTCGACCCGGCAAAGCAGTTTACCTACGTGGCACCGCCCGGTATTGATGACACCTACGTGGTGTTTGTGATTGGTGAGACGACGCGCTGGGATCATATGGGCATGCTGGGTTATTCACGCGATACCACACCGAAGTTATCGAAAGAGAAGAACCTGGTGGCGTTCCGTGGCGAGTCCTGCGATACCGCGACCAAGCTGTCACTGCGCTGCATGTTCGTACGTGAAGGCGGCACCATGGATAACCCAGGGCGCACCCTGAAAGAACAGAATATCTTCGCAGTAATGAAAGAGCTGGGTTTCACATCGGAGCTGTTCGCCATGCAGAGCGAAGTGTGGTTCTACGATAACGCCGATGTGAATAACTTCTCGTTCCGTGAGCAAATTGGCTCTGAGAAACGTAATCAGGGTAAGCCGGTGGACGATATGCTGCTGGTGCCAGAGTTACAGGCGTCGCTGGAGCGTTTCCCGAAAGGTAAGCATCTGGTGGTGCTGCATACCAAAGGTTCGCACTACCTTTATTCGCAGCGCTATCCGCGCAGTTTCGCCCGTTATCAGCCGGAGTGTATGGGTGTCGATGAAACCTGTAGCAAAGCACAACTGATCAATGCTTATGACAACTCGATTCTTTATGTCGATACCATGCTGGATAGCGTGTTAGACCAGCTGCGCGACAAGAAGGCGATTGTGTTCTATGCCGCCGATCACGGTGAGTCGATTAGCGAGAATATGCATTTGCACGGAACACCGCGCGAAATGGCACCGCCGGAGCAGTTCCGCGTCCCGATGATGGTCTGGGCCTCGGACAAGTATCTGGCTGACCCAACCAACCGCAGCAATTTCGAACGCTTGCAGGCGCAACAACGCGTCGGCAAAACGCATCGTCATGTTGAGTTGTTCGACACCATTCTCGGCTGCCTGGGTTACAGCTCGCCGAACGGCGGGATTAAAGCGGCGAATAACTGGTGCCAGGCACCAGCGGCAGCGACAGAAGCCGAAACGCTGTAATTTTTTGCCTGGAACTTATTGAGCAGCAGAGGCTTTTTCCCTGCTGCCTGCTTTCCAGGCGATCGCGTGGATTTGCACAAAAAGGGATTGACGCTCCAGAAGTGGCGCAGTAAGATGCGCCCCCATCGGTGAGTGGCGCAGCCTGGTAGCGCACTTCGTTCGGGACGAAGGGGTCGGAGGTTCGAATCCTCTCTCACCGACCAGATTTAAGAAACCTGCTTGTAAAAGCAGGTTTTTTTTCGTCTGTAGCCTGCCATTTTTTACCTGGCCGTGGCGGCGCGATTTATCGCACGGGTTTTTCGCGCCTGCAAGACTGAAAGTCCACAATTCACCCTTTACACCCTCTATTCACAAAATAGTCGTCATTATTCCTGCTCACGGCTATCAATCCCTTGCTGCTGCTTAGCTGCCCGCTTAATTCGCGACACATTCTTCTTATGACCGCTTTTTGCTTTTTGCTGATTTCTTATGCCAATAGTCCAGCATATTTCGCTGCCTGAACGTCATAACGCACGGGGAATCGTTCATATATTCAACATTTACTGGCAATATTTGTATGTTTTTTAGCGGTGATAATCACTGTCATTTGGCTATATATCCAGATAATCGCTCGGTGTAGATGGCTTTATCACCTTTTTAAATATTGGTTTACCGATTGAAGGGTATTTTTTATCGTTGCTTGCGGTTACTCACACTCTCTGTAAATAACCCCACCTTGTATTGACGTTCTTTGCAACTGTTGACAAATTGATGCGTCAATAGATGCAGAGTCCGACGCATCTGGCAGATTCCACGGTGCCAGTGCAACAACAACAACGGCTCGCATTTTGGTCACAAACGTGACTTGCCTGAACCGCATAAAAAAATCAGAGGTCAGGCGCAACGCACACAACATCACATCACAATGGAGCAAAACATGATCAACTCCCTGGCTAAATCCAGGATGCTGAAGGTCGGTCTGAGCCTGATTGCTATGACCGTTGCCGCAGGTGTTCAGGCGAAAACCCTCGTTTACTGTTCAGAAGGTTCGCCGGAAGGCTTTAACCCTCAGCTGTTCACCTCTGGTACGACCTACGATGCCAGCTCCGTACCGATCTACAACCGTCTGGTTGAATTCAAAATCGGCACCACAGAAGTGGAACCGGGCCTGGCCGAAAAGTGGGATGTGAGCGCTGACGGCAAAACCTATACCTTCCATCTGCGCAAAGGCGTGAAGTGGCAAACCACCAAAGACTTCAAACCGACGCGTAACTTCAACGCTGATGACGTGATTTTCTCCTTCGAGCGTCAGCTCGATAAAAACAACAAGTACCACGGCGTCTCTGGCGGCAGCTACGAGTACTTCGAAGGCATGGACATGCCGAACTTGATCAGCAAAATCGAGAAAGTGGACGACAACACCGTTCGCTTCGTGCTGACACGTCCGGAATCACCGTTCCTCGCTGACCTCGGTATGGACTTCGCTTCTATCCTGTCCAAAGAGTACGCTGACAACATGCTGAAAGCCGGTACGCCGGAAAAAGTGGACCTGAACCCGGTAGGTACCGGTCCGTTCCAGCTGCTGCAATACCAGAAAGACTCACGCATCCTCTACAAAGCTAACCCGGACTACTGGGGCACCAAGCCGAAGATCGATCGCTTAGTCTTCTCCATCACGCCAGATGCTTCCGTGCGTTATGCCAAGTTGCAGAAAGGCGAGTGCCAGGTGATGCCGTACCCGAACCCGGCTGATATCGCCAGCATGAAGAAAGACAAAAACATCAATCTGATGGAGCAACCGGGTCTGAACGTCGGTTACCTGTCGTTCAACACCGAGAAAAAACCGCTGGATAACGTGAAAGTGCGTCAGGCACTGACCATGGCCGTGAATAAGCAAGCCATCATTGATGCGGTGTATCAGGGTGCAGGCCAGGCGGCGAAGAACCTGATTCCGCCGACCATGTGGGGCTACAACGATGCGGTTAAAGATTATCCGTATGACCCGACTAAAGCGAAAGAACTGCTGAAAGAAGCGGGCCTGCCGAATGGCTTCACCATCGACCTGTGGGCAATGCCGGTTCAGCGTCCATACAACCCGAACGCCCGTCGTATGGCGGAAATGGTTCAGGCTGACTGGGCGAAAATTGGCGTGAAAGCCAACATCGTAACCTACGAGTGGGGCGAGTACCTGAAACGCGCCAAAGCGGGTGAACACCAGACGGTGATGATGGGCTGGACCGGTGACAACGGGGATCCGGACAACTTCTTCGCCACCCTGTTTAGCTGTGCAGCGGCGAAAGACGGTTCTAACTACTCGCGCTGGTGCTACAAGCCGTTTGAAGATCAGATTCAGCCTGCACGTGCTGAAGCCGATCACAACAAACGTATTGAATACTACAAACAGGCACAGGTGATCATGCATGACCAGGCTCCGGCGCTGATCATTGCTCACTCGACTGTGTATGAGCCTGTCAGCAAGAAAGTGACCGGCTATGTGGTTGACCCGTTAGGTAAACATCACTTCGAAAACGTCGATATCCAGGAATAACCTTTCGGATTATGGCGGTCAGGGCCGACGCCGTCGGCCCTCGGGCGGTCTCTTTACCGCCCGCACTCCGCACTTTTTTTCCGGCTAAATTCTTATATTGAAGCGCTTCTGGCGTCGCGTTCGGCTATGTGCCGGATGCTTGTTTTGAGCAATGTAGTCCCCGGTGGCAACGCTGTGGGAAATGACTGAGAGTCCGGCTTATGCTGCAGTTCATACTCCGACGTCTGGGACTTGTCATCCCGACATTTATCGGTATTACCCTGTTGACCTTCGCATTTGTCCATCTGATCCCCGGTGACCCGGTGCTGATCATGGCGGGCGAACGCGGTATCTCGCCAGAACGCCATGCGCAGTTGATGGCGATGTTTGGTCTTGACCAACCCCTGTGGAAACAATATCTCACCTACATCAACGGTGTGTTGCACGGCGATTTAGGTATCTCATTAAAAAGCCGCATTCCGGTGTGGGACGAATTCGTGCCGCGCTTTAAAGCCACGCTGGAGCTGGGCATCTGCGCGATGATTTTCGCCATTGCCGTCGGTATCCCGGTGGGCGTGCTGGCTGCGGTGAAACGCGGTTCGGTGTTCGATCACACCGCCGTTGGCATCTCACTCACCGGTTATTCGATGCCGATTTTCTGGTGGGGCATCATGTTGATCATGCTGGTGTCGGTGCAACTCAACCTGACGCCGGTTTCCGGGCGCGTCAGTGACACCATCTTCCTCGACGATAGCCATCCGCTCACCGGCTTTATGCTGATCGACACCCTGCTGTGGGGTGAACCGGGTGACTTCAAAGATGCGGTGATGCACATGATTCTGCCCGCCATCGTGCTGGGCACCATCC
Source organism: Pantoea sp. X-Soil-TKNS-1280 (assembly GCF_059730475.1). Taxonomy (NCBI): domain Bacteria; kingdom Pseudomonadati; phylum Pseudomonadota; class Gammaproteobacteria; order Enterobacterales; family Erwiniaceae; genus Pantoea; species Pantoea sp. X-Soil-TKNS-1280. The sequence goes on from NZ_AP035962.1 coordinate 154,170, forward strand.
CGCTGGCGGTGATTGTGCGTATGACGCGCTCCTCGATGCTGGAAGTGCTGGGCGAAGACTACATCCGCACCGCGCGCGCCAAAGGGCTGACGCGGATGCGCGTGATTGTGGTGCACGCGCTGCGCAACGCCATGCTGCCGGTGGTGACCGTCATCGGTTTGCAGGTGGGTACCTTGCTGGCGGGCGCGATTCTGACAGAAACCATCTTCTCCTGGCCGGGCCTTGGGCGCTGGCTGATTGAAGCGCTGCAACGCCGCGATTATCCGGTAGTGCAGGGCGGCGTGCTGCTGGTGGCGATTCTGATCATCCTGGTCAACCTGCTGGTTGATCTGTTGTACGGCGTGGTGAATCCACGTATCCGTCATAAGAAATAAGGGGGCATCATGTCTGCTGTTGATCCCGCAAGCGTAAGCGCTGCACCCAAGCCGATGACCCCGATTCAGGAATTCTGGCACTACTTCAAACGTAATAAAGGCGCGGTGATTGGCCTGGTCTACATCATCCTGATGCTGCTTGTCGCCATCTTCGCCGAGTTTCTGGCCCCGCATGCGCCAGCTGATCAGTTCCGCGATGCGTTGCTGCACCCGCCGGTCTGGCAGGACGGTGGCAGCTGGAAATTTATCCTCGGCACCGATGATGTTGGCCGCGATATTCTGTCGCGCCTGATGTTTGGTGCGCGCCTGTCACTGCTGGTGGGCTGCCTGGTGGTGGTGTTGTCGCTGATCCTCGGGGTGATTTTTGGTCTGATGGCCGGTTACCTCGGTGGGGTGGTTGACGCCATCATTATGCGTCTGGTCGATATCATGCTGGCGCTGCCCAGCCTGTTGCTGGCGCTGGTGCTGGTGGCGATTTTCGGTCCGTCGATTGTTAATGCCGGGCTGGCGCTGACGTTCGTGGCGCTGCCGCACTATATTCGTCTGACGCGTGCGGCGGTACTGGTGGAAGTGCACCGCGATTACGTCACCGCGTCCAGCGTGGCGGGTGCCGGTACGCTGCGCCAGATGTTCGTCAATATTCTGCCTAACTGCCTGGCACCGCTGATCGTGCAGGCATCATTAGGTTTCTCCAACGCCATCCTTGATATGGCAGCGTTGGGCTTTCTCGGTATGGGGGCGCAACCGCCGACGCCGGAGTGGGGCACCATGCTCTCCGACGTGTTGCAGTACGCGCAAAGTGCCTGGTGGGTGGTGACCTTCCCTGGAGTGATCATCCTGCTGACGGTTCTGGCATTCAACCTCATGGGCGATGGTTTGCGTGATGCACTCGACCCGAAACTCAAGCAGTAAAGAGGCACCGAGATGGCGTTATTAAATGTAGAAAAACTGTCGGTGCATTTTGGCGACGAAAAAACACCGTTCCGTGCGGTTGACCGCATCAGTTATCAGGTTGAGCAGGGCCAGGTGGTCGGAATTGTGGGTGAGTCCGGTTCCGGCAAATCCGTCAGTTCACTGGCGATTATGGGCCTGATCGATTATCCCGGCCGGGTGATGGCAGAGAAGCTGGAGTTTAATCAGCGCGATCTGCAACGCATCTCTGAAAAAGAGCGTCGTCAGCTGGTGGGGGCGGAAGTGGCGATGATCTTCCAGGACCCGATGACCAGCCTCAATCCGTGTTACACCGTGGGCTTCCAGATTATGGAAGCGCTGAAAGTGCATCAGGGCGGCAGCCGTAGCACCCGCCGTCAGCGGGCGATTGACCTGCTGGAACAGGTGGGGATTCCCGATCCGGCCTCGCGTCTGGATGTGTATCCGCATCAGCTGTCCGGCGGCATGAGCCAGCGCGTGATGATCGCCATGGCGATTGCCTGCAAACCGAAACTGCTGATCGCCGATGAGCCGACCACCGCACTCGACGTGACCATCCAGGCGCAGATCATTGAACTGCTGCTGGAGTTGCAGAAGCAGGAGAACATGGCGCTGATCCTCATCACCCATGATTTGGCATTGGTGGCCGAAGCGGCTCAGCACATCATCGTGATGTATGCCGGCCAGGTGGTGGAAAGCGGCAAAGCGGCGGATATCTTCAAAGCACCGCGTCATCCTTATACTCAGGCGTTACTGCGCGCGCTGCCGGAATTCGCGGCGGATAAAGCGCGTCTGGCGTCGCTACCGGGTGTGGTGCCGGGCAAATATGACCGCCCGACCGGCTGCCTGCTGAATCCGCGCTGCCCCTATGTGACTGACCGTTGCCGTCGCGAAGAACCTGAGCTGCGCGATATTCCGGGCCGCCAGTCCAAATGTCACTTCCCACTGGATGATGCCGGGAGACCGACTTATGAGTCATGAAAATACACAGCAGGATTACCTGCTGCAGGCGATTGACCTGAAAAAACACTACCCGGTGAAGAAAGGTTTGTTCGGCCAGGAACGTCTGGTGAAAGCGCTCGATGGCGTGTCGTTCAACCTGGAACGCGGTAAAACGCTGGCAGTGGTCGGGGAGTCGGGCTGTGGTAAGTCCACCCTTGGCCGCCTGCTGACCATGATTGAAACCCCGACGGAAGGGCAGCTGTACTGGCACGGTCAGGATCTGCTGAAGCACGATCCGCAGGCGCAGAAACTGCGTCGCCAGAAAATCCAGATCGTGTTCCAGAACCCCTATGGCTCATTGAACCCACGTAAAAAAATCAGCCAGATTCTGGAAGAACCGCTGGTGATCAACACCACGTTGACCAAAGCGGAACGTCGGGAAAAAACGCTGGAGATGATGGCGAAGGTCGGCCTGAAAACCGAACATTACGACCGTTACCCGCATATGTTTTCTGGCGGCCAGCGTCAGCGTATCGCCATTGCGCGTGGTCTGATGCTGGACCCGGATGTGTTGATTGCAGATGAACCGGTCTCGGCGCTCGACGTGTCAGTGCGTGCGCAGGTACTGAACCTGATGATGGACCTGCAGCAGGACCTTGGCCTGTCCTATGTGTTTATTTCCCACGATTTATCGGTGGTGGAACATATCGCCGATGAAGTGATGGTGATGTACCTGGGACGCTGTGTGGAAAAAGGCAGCAAAGAGGCGATCTTCAGTAACCCGCGTCATCCGTATACCCAGGCATTGCTGTCGGCGACGCCGCGCCTGAACCCGGATGAGCGTCGTGAACGTATTAAACTGACTGGCGAGCTGCCCAGCCCGCTAAACCCACCGCCGGGCTGTGCTTTCAATGCGCGCTGCCGCCGCCGTTTTGGTTCCTGCGTACAATTGCAGCCGAAACTGAAAACCTATGGCGAACAGCAGATTGCCTGCTTCGCTGTCGATCAGGATGAGAACCAGCCAATTACGGGCGCATAAAAGTATTATGGTGATTGTTTAAGGCCCCGAATGGGGCCTTTTTCATTTGCTCGTCTATACTTCAATAAAATTAACGCTCGAAGCATTGATTATGCAAAAACAGAAAAATTCATTACATCATTTCATCCGTCTTTGGCTGGTCTTAAAAATTCTTCTCAATGCCAGGACAAATTCTGAATTTTGTCAGGATTGTGTGAAGCTCATCACACCTATGAAAAATCCGCAGATTGCAGAGGGTTGGTGATTTTTCAGTGGGTTAGAGAAATGTTATCACCGTGATTATTTCAGTTAATCGATATTAATTAATTCCGGATAATAAGCAGATGGATCGTTATATTGCTACTTTTTTTCAATCAGAAAGATAAAACTCTTTTATTGAATGCGACGCTTTAATAATCAGAATTCTCTCACTGTGTTTAAAGGTATGTGATATATTCGCGAAAAATTCCCCCTCCTTAACAGGCCCCTGGTCATGAAGAATTACGACGATTTGCAGCGTTTTAAGGAAAAAACGCAGACGCTGGATATCGCTTTTAAGGATATGTCTGGGCAAACGCAGGAAGCGGACCAAAGTCAGTGGGCGATTATTCGTCAGCTGGCGGCGGACGAAGATCAGGAAACCTTAGGTGGTGGCCAGCGTATTGATTTGCCGCAGCCGCAGCCAATTCGGGGTAACGAATTTACTGCCCCTGCGCCGCAACCGCAGGCGACACCCGTTGCCAGCAGCGTGCGGGGTTCAATTCTCGACAGCCTGGCCGCTACCCCGGTAGTGGCAGCTGCGCCTGCGGTGGCTGAGCCTCAGCCAGCACCCTCGCTGTTTCCACCTGAAACATCCCGGCCTACGCCGTCGATCATGCCAGTGGCACCTAAAGCGACCCATGTTGAGCGCCAGGCGACCACATCGCTGTTTCCGCCTCCGCCGCCAAAACCGGCTGAAGCCCCGGCGGCTCCGGTTCAGGCGGTTGTACCTGAACCTGCACCTGCACCCTGGGCGGTGCCTGCTCCAGTGGCCCCGGCCCCGGCCCCGGCTGCCGTTGCCCCTGTGCCAGCCTTTGTATCACCGGTCGCGCCTGCGCCGCAGCCTGCTGCGGCACCGTCACGCTTTGGCGCACTATTCCGTTCACGGCCAGCTGCGCCCGCGAACCTGTCGAAAGAGACACCACTGAAACCGTTACTGGAGAAGATTGCGCTATGCCGTTAGTTTGTGTGTGCTCGCCTAAAGGGGGAGTAGGGAAAACCACAATGGCAGCCAACCTGGCCTGGAGTCTGGCCCGCGCAGGCAGCAAAGTTTTGGCAATCGATTTTGACGTACAAAATGCACTGCGTCTGCATTTTGGTGTGCCGCTGCATGATGGTCGCGGCTTTGTGGCGCGCTCGGATGAGCAGGCAGACTGGAGTCAGTCGATTCTCACCACCGGCGGCAATATTTTTGTCATGCCTTACGGTGACGTCACCGAAGAACAGCGTGAACGTTTTGAAGAGCGGCTGGCAAAAGATCCGCATTTCCTGCGGCGTGGTCTGGATACTGTGCTGAATTATCCGGGACTGGTGATCATTGCGGATTTTCCGCCTGGCCCGGGTCCGGCATTAAAGGCGATGACGGCACTGGCCGATATGCATTTAGTGGTGATGCTGGCAGATACCGCGTCCGTCTCTTTGCTGCCGCAAATTGAAAATGACCGCATGATTGGTCAGCCACTGAATAATAAACGTGGGCACTATTTTGTTCTCAACCAGAGCGATAACCGCCGCAATATAAGCCGTGAAGTCACTGCTTTTATGCAGCAGCGTCTGGGGGACAATTTACTGGGTGTGGTGCACCGTGATGAAAGTGTCGCGGAGGCCAATGCGTCGCAGCAATCTGTTTTTGATTTCAGCCCTGCATCTGCGGCAGCGTTTGATATTGAGCTGGTTGCCAGACGTGTCTCCAATATCCTGAATATCACCGTGGGTAACGGCGAAGTTCAGGCACCCATTCGCAGTCATTATTAATAGTCTGGCCTTGCCAGACCGCGAATAAAAACAACACAGCTCCGCAGGTGAATCATGAGAAAACTCGGGTTTTACCTGCTGCTGCTGGTGCTTGCACCGGTCGCAGCGGTAATCATCATTACGCCGATGGATAGCCAGAAACAATATATCTTTGGCTTAATCAGCATCGGTATGATGTTTTTAATGGGCTTCAGCAAAAGCCGCAAAATAACAGTGGTGATGGTCATTCTCTCCGCGCTCATGTCAACCCGATATATCTGGTGGCGCACCACGGAGACTCTGCAATTTAATTCAGAGGTTGAAGCCATTCTTGGCATCGGCTTATATCTTGCCGAGCTTTATGTCTGGCTGATCTTAATTCTTGGCTTCCTGCAAACCACCTGGCCATTAAAACGTACCATCGAACCGTTGCCTGATGACACCAGTCTGTGGCCGACGGTGGATGTTTATGTGCCATCGTACAACGAAAGCCTTGATGTGGTTCGCGATACGGTGCTGGCGGCACAATGTATTGATTACCCGCGCGACAAACTCAAAATCTATTTACTGGATGATGGTAAGCGCAGTGAGTTTGCCATGTTTGCTGCGGATGTTGGTGTCGGTTATATCACCCGTGACGATAACCGCCACGCCAAAGCCGGTAACCTCAACCACGCGATGAAAATCACCAAAGGTGAGCTGATTTGCGTATTTGACTGTGACCACGTCGCCACCCGCACCTTCCTGCAAGCGACGGTCGGACCGTTCCTGAAAGATCCGAAACTGGCGCTGTTGCAGACACCGCACTACTTCTACTCGCCGGACCCGTTCGAGCGTAACCTGCGCGCCGCGCGCAGCATCCCGAACGAAGGTTCGCTGTTCTACGGCCCGGTACAGCAGGGTAACGATAACTGGAACGCCACCTTCTTCTGTGGCTCTTGTGCGGTGATTCGTCGTAGCGCGCTGGAGCAGATTGGGGGGTTTGCGGTTGAAACCGTCACCGAAGATGCGCACACCGCGCTGAAAATGCAGCGTCTGGGCTGGGGTTCGGCGTTCCTGTCGATTCCGCTGGCCGCCGGTCTGGCCACCGAGCGTCTTGGTCTGCACGTTATTCAGCGTACCCGCTGGGCGCGTGGCATGACGCAGATTTTCCGCGTCGATAATCCGCTGCTGGGCCGTGGTCTGAAATGGCAGCAGCGTCTGTGCTACCTCAACGCCATGCTGCATTTCCAGTTTGGTTTACCGCGCGTGGCGTTCCTGACTGCGCCACTGGCGTACCTGCTGTTTAACCTTAACATCATTCATTCGTCGGCATCGCTGATCTTTGCCTACGTATTGCCGCATCTGGTGATGTCGTTGTACGTCAACTCCCGCATGAATGGCCGTTTCCGCTACACCTTCTGGGGTGAGATTTACGAAACGGTGATGTGTTTCCACCTGGTTATCCCGACCATCCTGACCATGTTTTCGCCGAAACACGGCAAATTCAACGTCACGGATAAAGGCGGGGTACTGGATCAGGGCTTCTTCGATTTCCATATCGTGCGTCCCCATGTGATTGTGGCGGCGCTGCTGACGGTGGGCATCGTGGCAGGCGTGGTGCGTGCCACCATGCATAACTATTTTGGCGTGGACCCTTACGTTATCGCCCTGAACGTCGGCTGGGCGGTGTTCAGCCTGATTATCCTGATGGCGGCGATTGCGGTGGCGCGCGAAACCAAACAGGTGCGTAAAACCATCCGTATTGAGGTAGAAATCCCGGCGATTATTCACTACGCCAGCGGTATCTCATCACGCACCATGACCAGCAACCTGTCGATGGGCGGCGCGCAGCTCGACGCCCCGGATGGTCGCCATGAGTTTGATGAAATCGAAGAGATCGATCTGCTGCTGAAATCGGGTGCCATCACCATTCCGGTGAGCAAAATTTCCGGTGATGAAGAAACTATTCGCCTGCGTTTCGAAGCGATGCCGCTGTCGCGTCGTCGCGAACTGGTGCGCGTGGTGCTGGCCCGTGCCGATGCGTGGATTCAGCCGCAGTACAAGCAAGACAACCCGCTGCTGTCGATTGGCACCATTGTGCGTACCGTTTTTGAGCTGTTCTGGCTGACATGGAAAGATCGTCGCAACAAAGGCAAGCAGGACGCTCAGCCTGCCGTGAAAGAGGACAGCGCAGCATGAAGAATCTGACGCAAACGTTGCTGGCAAGTTCGCTGGCAACCGCGCTGCTGTTGGTGCCTGCCTGGGCGGATACCCCGGCAACGGTGACGCAGGATAGCTCTGCCCTGGGACAGGTGCCCCCGCCACAGGGGCTGGATAGCAACGCGGATGCCCAGCTTAAAGCGGCGGCAGGCAGTGCCCCTTACGTCCCGGCAGAAAATGCCCCGGCGACGGAAAACGATGCGCCTGCGGCAGCCAGCGAGGCACCGGCACCGGATATTGTGTTACCGACCCCCGCACCGCTTCCCGCTCCGGTAGCGGCACCGGTGGTGGCTGCGGCACCGCTGAATCAGCCGGTCAGCGCCGTGATTTCCGTGGCGCAGATGGGCCAGCCGCAGGGGATCGTGTTGACCGGCGGCCAGTTGCAATCTGGTATCGTCTTCACCCTGCCGGGTGATGAGGTGATCACCAATGCGCGCCTCAACCTGTCGCTGCGCGTCTCTGCGGCGCTGGCGTCACGTAATACCTCGCTGCAACTGATGCTTAACGGCCAGCCGCTGGGTACGCTGCCACTCGGCTCCAGCGACAGCGATGTCAGTGATTACCAGCTTGATATCCCGGCGGCAATGGTGGTGTCCAGCAACAACCTCAGCTTCAAGATTAACGACGCCGACAAATTGCTGTGCGAGAAAGATAGCGCCCGCCAGTATCAGGTGACGATTCTGCCGAAAACCACGCTGAGCATGGAAGGGCAGCAGCTGAACATCGGCACCGCCCTGCGTAACTTCCCGCGTCCATTTCTTGATCCGCTGCGTATGACGCCCGCCACCGTCACCATGGGTTTTGCCAATGATGTGGCACCGGATACTGTCAGTGCGGCGGCGCTGGTGGCTTCGTGGCTGGGTATTCAATCGGATTACCGTGGCATTCGTTTCCCGGTGGTGCGCGGCGATCTGCCGGAACACAACGGTATTCTGTTTGGTCATCCGGGCGATAAAATCGGCCCGCTGACGTTCCCGGCCGCCAACGGCCCGACCCTGCAAATGGTCGATAACCCGATCAACCCGGTGTACAAGCTGCTGCTGGTGAGTGGCGCGGATGACGCGCAGCTGCGTCAGGCGGCGAACCGTCTCACCACGCATCCACTGACCACCGATGCCAGCAGCATGAATGTGCAGACGCAGCCGATTGGTTTGCGTAAGCCTTATGATGCGCCGCGCTGGATTAACACCAGCCGTCCAGTGCGTCTGAGCGAGTTGCTGCGTAAAGATCAGAGCCTGACCACCACCGGCATCTGGCACGACGCGCTGAGCGTGAACTTCCGTGCCGCGCCGGACCTGTTTATGTGGGACGGCGACACCATTCCGGTGAACCTGCACTATCGTTTCCCGTCGGAAAGCTGGATCGACGAGAACAACTCGTTCCTCAACGTGATGCTGAACGGCACCTTCCTGCGTAACCTGACGGTGAACAAAGTCGGCCTGCTGGAAAGCGCATGGCACCGTCTGGGTGGCGATGCACGCCAGGAAAACTACACGCTGAAGCTCGATCCCTATCTGATTTACGGGGATAACCAGCTGGCGCTGTACTTCAACATCAAGCCGAAAGCGGATGCCCCTTGCGGCGTGTTGCTCAACAACAACATCAAGAGCCGCATTGAAGATGACTCGTCGATCGACCTGAGCCATACGCGTCACTTCACCATGCTGCCGAACCTGTCGTACTTCGTTGGTGCATCCTTCCCGTTCTCGCGTCTGGCCGATTTCGCCCAGACCACGCTGATGCTGCCGGAGAAACCGAGCGACGCGGAGATCTCCACCCTGCTGGATATGGCGGCCCGTGCCGGTAACGCCACCGGCGTACCGCTGGCGCAAAACCAGGTGCTGTTCGGCATGCCGAATGGCGGCACCAATCTGACGCGTCTGGAGCACAGCGATCTGCTGGCGGTGAGCACCACGCAAAACAGCGCCTTTAACCAGGCGATGCTGGCGGGAACACCTTATGAGACCAGCGGCAATACGCTGGGGGTGAAGGACCCGACCACCTGGGACAAGCTGCGCGGCTGGCTGACCGGCGACTGGTATCGCCAGCAGCTGGATGCCGATCGTTACTTCTCTTCGAATGAAGCCTGGCGCGGCTTTCTCAGCTATCGCTCGCCGTGGAACCCGGATCGCCTGGTGGTGATGACGGTCGCCACCAGCGATGATCAGCTGACACGTCTGCATAACGACCTGAACTCGGCACGGATTAACGCGGGTATTCGCGGCGACACCGCCATCATCACCGATGAAAACGGTATCCGCAGTTTCCGCGTCGGACCCCAGTTCCCGAGTGGTGAAATGCCCTGGTACATGATGGTGGTGTGGTATGCCAACCAACACTCGGTGCTGATGGCACTGGCCGCGCTGCTGGTATCGGCACTGGTGGGGGGAAGCGCCTGGGCGATGCTGAAACGTCACGCCTGGCGACGTCTCAATCCGCAGGGTGATAGCAAGTCCGGCAAGAAGTAAGGATAAAAACAATGAAAAAACATCTGATTAGCGCCGGTATTCGCCACGCCCTGATTCTGGGCGGGGCACTGACACTCTCTCAGCCGCTGCTGGCGGCCGAGAGCACTAACCCTGCGCTACAGGCGCTGTTTGATCAGGCGGCTTACTGGCATCAGAAAGCGCATGACGACCTGGCGCAGGCTTCGCTGCAGAAAGTGCTGATGGTGGAACCGAATAACACCCAGGCACTGTATCTGCTGGCGCTTTACGCACAACAAAGCGGTGATAACGTGGCGGCTTCACAATGGCGCGCGCGCCTGAGCCAGGTGTCACCAAACGATAGCCATCTCACCGAGCTGGACAACGCACGTCAGCTGCAAAGCATTCCGCAGTCGCAGCTGTCACTGGCGCGTCAGCAGGCGCGCAGCGGCAATATCGCCGCCGCGTTACAGACCTGGCGCAACACCTTCAGCGGCAACGAGCCGCCGCCGAGCGTGGCAGCCGAATATTATCTGACCATGGCGGGTGACCGCACGCTGCTGCCGCAGGCCGTTGAGGCGCTGCGTCAGTTCGCTGCCGCGCATCCGCAGGATACCGGGGCCAGACTGGCGCTGGGCAAGGCGATGACGTATCAGGAATCCACCCGTCGCGAAGGGATCGATGTGCTGGCAAGTATGGCGGATGGCAACAAAGACGCCGACCGTTCGCTGCGCCAGGCGTTGCTGTGGCTGGGACCGCAGGCATCCGATGCCTCGCTGTATCAGACCTGGCAGCAACGTCACCCGCAGGACAACGCGGTGATGGATTACTACCGTAAAAATGTCGGCGGTGCCGAGAAAGGCGCAGGCTTTACCGCCCTCAACAGCGGTGATGTGAGCAGCGCCCAGAACAACTTCGAAAAAGTGTTGCAGGCGAACCCGCAGGATGCCGATGCGCTGGCCGGTATGGGCTACGTGGCGCAGCGTGCCGGACGTTATTCCGAGGCCGCCGATTACCTGACGCGCGCAGCGCAGTTGGGTGGCGATCAGAGTGCAACGCGCCAAAAACAGGCCACCGATGCGCGTTTCTACGCGCAACTGGCGACCGCACAGCAGGCGCTGAAAAATGGTGACAGCGCCCAGGCGTTGGCACTCAGCGAACCGCTGACTCAGGCCGCGGGCGAGCAGGGCACCTCGGCCAAATTGTTCCGTGCGGATGTGCTGCGTCGTACCAACCAACTGCCACAGGCAGAGCAAACTTACCGTTCGATCCTGCAAGGTGACCCGGATAACCGTAACGCCAAAGAAGGGTTGTTCTATGTGCTGCGCCAGCAGAACCGCAGCGCAGAGGCCAACACCCTACTGGGATCGCTGCCGGAAAGCGTGCGTCAGAGCGTGGCCCCACGCGGCAGCAGCACCGACCCGATCCGTCAGCAGGCGAAGCGGGAACTGGCGGCAGGCAACAACGCCGCGGCGATTGCCACCCTGCAACAGGGTATTGCGCGTTTCCCTGACGATGGCTGGCTGCGTCTCGACTTAGCGCGCATCTATCGTGGCCAGGGTGACAGCATGATGGCGGCAAATATTATGCAGCCAGCGATGCGCACCGGTGCCAGCACCAATGAGCTTTACGCCGGTGCTTTGAATGCCAGCGAAAGCGGTGCCTGGCAGCAGGCCAGCCTGTTGCTGTCGCGTATTCCCAACAGCAGCAAAAGCAGCGATATGCGTGAGCTGGCGCAACGCGTCAACTTCAACCTGCAAATGAACACTGCCGATCAGTATCTGGCGCAGGGTTCCAATGCCGCCGCCGCCAATACCCTGCGCGCGCTGGCGTCCAGTCCGCCTGCTAACCCGGTGGATGCGGGGAACCTGGCGCAGAAACTGGCGAAAGCCGGGGACCTCACCACCGCCGTTTCAGTGGTGCGCAGTAATATGCAGCGAGGCGTGCAGGGCAACGCCGGTGATTATGCCGCCCAGGTGGCGGTACTCAATCAGGCTGGCCTGACTACCGAAGCGCAGAGCTTCCTCAGCAGCCCGGAATTGCAGGCGCGCAGTACGCCAACCCAGCTGGCCGGTATTCGTAATGGCTACGTTATCAACGAAGTGGATCGCCTGCGCGAGCAGAAACAGTACGCTGCCGCCTATGACAAGCTGGTGGGTGCGCTGCAACATGATCCGCAGAACCGCGACCTGATGTTTGCGATGGCGCGTCTTTATCAGTCCGGCAAGATGAATAAAGAAGCGGGTGTGGTGTATGACTACCTGATGACTCAGGACACCCCGACTCAGGATGCGCGCGAAGGGGCCATCAACGTGGCGCTGGCGCAGAACGACGTGCAGCGCGCCAATACCCTGGCGCGTGGCCTGCGTAATGAGCAGACACCGGATCGCCTGCTGCTGCTGGCGCGGGTGGCGGAAGCCAACGGCGAGCATAGTCAGGCGATGAGCTATCTGCGTAGCGCACGCGGCCAGCTGATTGGCTTGCAGGGTGCGCAATCCGGCAGCGTGCCGACCGTGGGTGGTCTGGCGCTGGCCGACAACCCGTTTATCAACCGCAGCACTTCACCGGTGGGGCGCACCCCGTCCAGCTATGGCGCGGTGATGCCGTGGCAATCCGCCCCGGATGCGACCAGCAGCGCCAGTGGCGTGACGCTGGCCAGCAATACTCCGGCGGTGCAGCAGAGCCGCACGCTGCGCCAGATCGACGACATGATGGACGATTTGCAGGAGAAAACCGGTACCTGGACGCAAGGTGCCGTGCAGGTTCGTGGGCGTGATGGCGAATCGGGTCTGAGTAAGCTGACCGAAGCCAAAGCACCGCTGACCTTCTCCACCGTGCCGTTCGGCGATTCACGTTTCGACTTCACCATGACGCCAATTTCTCTGTCGGCGGGCAGTGCGGCTGGCGATGCATGGCGTCGCTTCGGTACTAACTCGCTGATTCAGGGCGCGGTGGTAGCGGCGGGTGATGCCGAAGTCACCGATGTGCCGTCCTCCTCGACCAATTCGCAGAAAGGCAACGGGGTTGAGTTGAATCTGGCACTGAAAGGCGACAGCTATAAAATTGACCTCGGTAGTACGCCGCTCGGCCAGGATCTGAGCACGATGGTCGGTGGCGTGCAATGGTCGCCGAAACTGACAGATTTCCTGACGCTGATCCTGACCGGTGAGCGTCGTGCGGTGACCGATAGCCTGCTGTCGTACGTGGGGGCAGAAGATACCGCCACCGGTAAGAAATGGGGTCAGGTGACGAAGAACGGCGGCAACGCGCTGCTGAGCTACGACAACGGCGACGCCGGTTTTTATGTTGGCGGCGGTGCTTACAGCTATCTGGGTGAGAACGTCGCCAGCAACAACAGCGTGCAGGCCACAGCGGGTGCTTATGTGCGTCCGTTCCACTACGATGACCGCGAACTGAAAGTGGGGATGAGCCTGTCGTGGATGGATTTCTCGAAAAACCTCAGCTACTTCAGCTATGGTCAGGGCGGTTACTTCAGCCCGCAGAACTACGCGTCGATCTCATTCCCTATCGACTTCTCGCGTAAGTTTGACGACCTGAAGGTGAATATTGGTGGCTCGATTGGTTACCAGTCCTACAGCCAGGACCGGAGCGCCTACTTCCCGAACGATCCGACATTGCAGGCAGAGCTGCAGGCACTGGCGGATGCGGGCGACGTCAAGAGCGCTTACTACGATGGCGACAGCAAGAATGGCATTGGTTATAACCTGCACGCCGGTGCGGATTATAAGATCAATAGAGATCTCACCGTGGGTGGTCAGTTAGGTTATGACACCTTCGGCGATTACAACGAGACCACCGCGAATCTGTACTTCCGTTACATGTTCGGAGATAACTAATGAGTGAGCAATTGGCAGCGCGTGTCAGCCATCCGCATCAGCCGGGCTGGTTTGATCTGGTTAGCGTGATGGTTGAAGGCATGCTGGATAATGCCGGTGAGGAAGCTGAAGGTTTCCTGAACCAGGTGGGCGAATCACTGGCTGCGCGCTATCCTTTGCCGGAGGCGCGCACCGTGCAGGATCTGGAGCGTGAAATCAATTTGCAGCTGGCGCGTTTTAGCTGGGGTTTTGCCCAGTTACAACCGATAGAAAACGCCATTCTGATTCAGCACCATGCGTTACCGGTGGGTGACAGCCTGGTGGACGCGGAACGCTGGCAGCTGGCTTTTAGCGCGGTACTGGCGGGTGTCTATGCCCAATGGTTGCAGGCGCAGGGTGGCAGCGCAGCCGTTCCGGTTACCCTGGAAAAACTTGATGGCGGCACGCTGCACTACCGATATCAATAGGATGCTGAGATGAGAGTTAAGCCGTTCTGGCGTCAATGGATGCTGTGTTTGATGGTGATGTTTTTTAGCGCCCAGGCGGCCGCAAATGGCTGGAGTACCTTCAAGAGTCGCTTTATGAGCAGTGATGGCCGCATCATCGACACGGCCAACAACAACGTCAGCCATACCGAAGGTCAGGGCTACGGCATGTTGCTGGCGGTGGCGAATGACGATCGCGCCACCTTTGATAAGCTGTGGCAGTGGACGCAGCGTCATTTGCGCAATCCGCAAAACGATCTGTTTTACTGGCGTTACACGCCGGGTGCAGCCGATCCGGTTGCCGATAAAAATAATGCCTCCGATGGTGATGTGTTGATTGCCTGGGCGTTGCAGCGTGCGGCGCAGAAGTGGGGCGGTAATTATCAGCAGGCCTCGGACCGCATTCAGCGCGCGATCGTGAAGGATAACGTGATGACCTATGCCGGGCATACCGTGATGTTGCCGGGCGCGCAGGGTTTCAATAAAACCAGCTTTATCGTGCTGAATCCCTCCTATTTCCTGTTCCCCGCCTGGCGTGAGTTTGCCGAGCACAGTCATCTGCGCGTGTGGAATCAGTTGATTGACGATGGCATGGATTTGCTGGGAGATATGCACTTTGGCAAAAGTGGTTTGCCGCTCGACTGGGTGGCGCTGAATGCTGATGGTTCGGTGGCGCCGGCGGTGGGGTATTCCAATCGCTTTAGCTATGACGCGATTCGTATTCCGCTCAATATCTGGTGGTACGATCCGCAGAGCCTGCATCTGGTGCCGTTCCAGCGCGTCTGGCAGGGCTATGGTCGCTTAACCACGCCAGCGTGGTTTGATGTGCTGGCGAACACGCCTGCGCCTTATAACCTTGATGGCGGTTTGCTGGCGATTCGTGATTTAACGCTGAGCGAAACCGGGTATCTCAGCGACCAGCTGGCCGCGGATCAGAATTACTTTTCGGCAAGTTTGCAGTTGCTGGTCTGGCTGGCCTATCAGGAAAGGCGCTGACGCGTAGGGGTTGAGCTGATTTCGTTCGCCTTAGGCTGAGGGAGTTTCAGCTCGCCGGTGCGGCGACCGAGCAAAGGGGACCTGGCCGTCCCCTTTGCATTCCCCGGCCTTGCGCCGCCTGCCTCGCCGCTTCGCGGCTTTTTCGCGCGATAAATCGCGCCGCTACAAAGGATTGCACGTAACGTAGCGGCGCGATTTATCGCGCAATGCAGACAGCGCCGGGCGTGCAGGCGGGGGTGTTGGCGGCATTCGCAGCGCCGAGTGCAGAGTGAAGGCCAGGACGAGCCGCATGGATGCGGCGAGAGGGCGGCATGAGCCATGGATGGCGAATCCGCGCGGTCCGTCAGGCCTGAGAGATAAGCGAGGGAACAGCGCGTAGCGCTGCGCGAGGACGCCGCAGGGCGCGGATTGCAAAGGTCCGCGCCATCGGACCTTTGCCCGTCCGCCTGCACAGGCGGCCCTGAAACTACCTAAAGCCTGGCGGGCGGAACCTTCTCAGATCCAGGCCGCTGCTTGCAGGAACCCACCCGCTACTTAAAATCCGCGTAGGGGATCAACGGCTGTGGCGGCATATCCATATCACCATTCCAGCCCGCCATCGAATACCGCACATACAGCAACCCATGACTCGGGGTGTAATCCTTCGCCTGCTGAATATCCATCGCTACCCCGACAAACCAGTGCGGCGTTAATCGACGTTCCACAATCGCCTGCAAGGTATAACCAAAACCGCTGCCGGAGCTGCTGTCCGACATCGGGTTCGATGCCAGTACAAAGCCTGGATTGACCGGGTAACGTTGCTGCGCGTCGGTCTGCGAATGCGACCACGACAGCGAGCCGCCGAGATCAAATGACCAGTTCTCAGTACGCTGGCGATAGGTGACCGGCACCGAGAACGACAAATATTGCTGTGGGCTGTAGTAACCGCCCTGACCAAAGGTGTAATCACTTAAATCCTTCTGGTAGTGCCACAGCATCGTGTTCAGGCCAACCGTGGCGCGGCGATTGTCCTCGTTAATCAGCTTGTAGTAATAACCGGCCATCAAACGTTCACGGGTGTTATCCGCGACGTTTTCACCGGTGAGCTGATGCGCACTGAGATCGGCCCATACCCCGTGTGCGCCGCCCTGATCGTAACTCAGACCGAGCGAACCGCCGGTGGCGACCACGCCGCCCCAGGTTTTGCCGCCGTTGGTGGCCGGATCGCGCGCACCGGCATATGCCAGCAGCGAACTGGCAATCGGACGACGTGAAGCCGTCAGTGTCACGCCGATATCATCGACATCGGTTTTCCAGCTCAGGCCGCCAACCCAGTTGGTCACCTCAAAGCCGAGCGGGGTGGTGCCCACGTCGGCTGACCAGCGATCGTTATGCCAGCCAATACCCAGCGCGGTGCCTTCGGCGCGCTGAGTAAAATCACGGCGACAGCCGCCAGAGTTGTCATCGTTACAGCTGCCGAAACGGTCGTTGTGGCTGCCGTTCTCCGTCGCAAAGGTGCCAGCCGAAACCAGCACATGATCGACGCGCACAAAGCTACGACCATCAGCAAGCGGTGTTTCCGCCTGCATCATGGTGGTGTGGGCGGTGAAGTCTGAACGTCCTCCGCTGCCTTTATCGCGTGAGTAATCCTGCTCCAGCGTGAAGGTCGTGTCCTGCTGACGATAAAGATCGGCGGCATCGCTGCGGATACCGCGCTTCAGCCAGTCATCATCCGGCTGGTTACGGGTTAACCGGGTGTAGCTGTCATTATCTGTGGGGACAACGTCGCTGATACCGCTGGCGGCCATCGCCTGGCGATAGTCCTGCTGCGCCTGGGCGGGCTGTTGCCGCTGCGTTTCCAGCCGTGCGGCATCGCGATACACCAGTGCTTTCCCCTGCGACGGCGCTTCGTTGGCCGCACGGTTTTTCAGCTCGCTAAACAGCTGCTGCGCTCGCTCGCTGTCGCCGCTGTTCTGCCAGGCAAGCGCCACGCGACGGCCGCTGTTGAGGCTTTCCTGCGCCACGCTGGCCGGTAATTGCTGCAACGCCTGGCGCGCTTCCTGTGGGCGATGCAGTGCCAGCAAGGCTTCGATACGTCCCAGCGCGGCGTCATTGTTGTGTGCATCCTGTTGCAGCACTTGCTGATAAGCCGCCAGCGCACTGCGTGCATCGCCACGCTCCAGCGCCCGGTCGGCGCGGGCGAGGACTTTCTGCTGATGAAGGCGCTCAGCCAGCCCACGCATATTGTCATCCCAGCGCGCCTGCGGCAGACGGTTGAGCGCCGCCAGCGCGGCGTCATCCTCATCACCGGAGGACAGCCACAGTGCCTGCGCGTAGGCAGCGCCGGGGTCCTGCGGATGCTGGCGCACCATATTGTCGATGACTGCGCGGCCCTGGGCGGCTTCTCCGCTGTTGCGCAGTGCCCCCGCCAGCCGGTACGACAGCCAGATGTCGTCAGGCATCACCAGCGCTGCCTGGCGATACTTCACCACCGCCTGATGCCACTGGCCCTGTTGTGCCAGCGCATCCGCTTCGGCGAGCAGGCGGTCACGGCGCAGTGCCGTCAGACGGCGTTGTGCCGTGCTGTTGCTGCGATCCATTCGCAGCGCCTGCTGCCAATATTGTTCCGCCTGCGCGCTGTTGTGGCGTGCCTGCGCCACATCGCCCAGGCCAATCAACGCCCAGCTGTCGCGACTGTCGATGGCCTGGGCGTAGCGATATTGACGTTCCGCCCCGGCGATATCGCCTTTCTTCAGGGCGTTATCCCCGCTGTTGATCGCCAGCCAGTAACGGTTGGTTTGCAGCAACGATTGCCATTTGCCCACCTGGGTACTGGACTGGCCGTTTTTGATCGCTTTTTCCAGCCAGCTAATGGCGGCGGCACGGTTATTGGCGCGCGCCTGGGCCTGGCCCATCGCGCCCATCAGTTCGGCATCGTCAGGTGTGGCTTTCAGCGCTGCGCTCAATGAGGCTATTGCCCCTGCGCCACCGCCAGCATCGACCAGCGCCAGCCCACGCATGCGCTGACGGTACGCCGGATCGGCCAGCAGTTTTTGCTGCCGTGCCAGCTCCTGCTGTCCGCGCTGTTGCGCATCGCCGGAGGTAAAAATGCTGAGATATTGTTGCAGACTGGCGACGCTGCGATCGCTGACCGGCTGATTCTGAATCTGTTGCAGCCAAAGCTCGGAGGCGGCATCACGGCCACCATCGCGTTTGGCGAGGCTGCGCAGTTGCGTCAGCGCGTCACCCGGCTGATTGTTATCAAATGCCATGCGCGCCAGTTGCAGTTCCACGCCAATATTGCCGGGGTAACGCTGCTCCAGCTTCTGCAACTGACGGTACGCCGTCATCTGCTGGCCGGGCAGACGCGCCACCAGTTGCCAGTACTCCAGCTCGGTGGTGACATCCGGGAAGACGCCGTGAAATAGCGCGTCCCAGGCGGCTTTGGCTTCAGGGAGGCGGCCCGCAGCCGCCAGCAGTCGTGCCTGTTGCAGCTGCTGGCGACCAACGCTTGTGGTCAACGCCAGACCGGCTGCGGATTCCCGGGCGGCAGCGGATTGTGGTGCCACACGTTTCAGTTCATCCAGCAGCTGCCGGGCTTTGGTCTGATCGCCCTGACGCAGCGCCATACGGATCTGCGCTGCCAGCACCTGGGGATTATCAGGGTCGATTTTTTCCAGCCGGTACAGCGACTGCTGTACCAGATCGTACTTGTTGGTCGATTCACCGGTGCGAATCTGCATCAGCAGCCATTCGACCGGCGACACCTGCGGGCCAGCCGGGGCGGCGACCGCACCTGCCAGCATGCCCAGCGTGCTGCTCAGCAGCAAGCTGACCCGCAACGCGCGTGCTTTATTCATCGTCTTCGTCTTCAGCCAGACGACGGCGACTCACCATACGCATCAGACGCCATGTCATCAGCGCAAACAGCAGCACAACCAGGGTCGCGCACACCGCCAGCCACACCGGATGGGTCGCCAGCATATTCCACAGACGCTCCCACCATGGCAGGTGGCCAACGTAGTAGGTATTGCCGACGCGCAGGCTGTAAACGCCCGATTCACGGATGATCGAGGCGGCACCAAAAATGGCGGCGCGCTTGCCGCTGTCCTGCATCGCGTTGTTGAGCAAATCCCAGCCGCGCGGGCTGTCGGCCAGCAGCGCCACCACGCTGCGTTGATCAAAGAACGGAGACTGGAAGCCGACAATCACCCCCATTGGCCCGCGTGAGCTGATGGTGGTCTGGCTCTCGACAGCGCGGTCAGCGGCGGAGGCGTGAATATTCGGTGCGCTGACCTGGCGGGTTGGCATATTGATCCAACTGCGGGCGGCAGCGACCAGAGCGTTGATCTTGCGGTCGTCCTGGAGATCGTCCGGGATGCTGCCGATCATCAGCAGATCGGCATCGGTGTTTTTCGCTTTGCTCCAGTCATCGCTGACCTGCACGCGCAGCGCCGGATAACCGGTTTGCGCACCGATGCTGCCAATCGCATTCAGCAGGGTGGTGACTTCGCTGTTGTTCGGTTTCGGCTGCACCAGTACCAGCGTCTGCGCCAAATCGGCGTAGCGGCTGTATGGGAAGCCCGCGTTGGCCCAGGCGCGCAGTGACGGCATTTCGATGTAATGACGATAGCCGGAGAAATCGATGCTGGAGTGATCGTCAATCACGACATGATGGTCAACGGCGGTGACGGTTTCGCAGCGTCCATCGGCGGTGCCGCCAATAAAGGTGTTGGCGTAGTCGAAGTTGAAACGCAGCTGGTTAACCACGCCAAGGCGCAACGCCGGGATGGTCAGCTGGCGGCTGCTATCCTGCAACCCCTGAATCAGCGGAATGTGCAGCATCTGCTTCGCCGCGGTGTCTTTCGGCGTCAGCGGGTAATCCTGCATAAACTGGTTGTTCAGATGAACCGCCAGACGCGAGCCATCCTGTTGAATCGGCGAGGTGTAGCGGTAAATCAGGTCCATATCGATACCGCGTGCGCGTACCAGGAACAGATCGGGTGGCAGGTTGAGTGTCAGGGCGATCGGATTGGGTTGCAGGCCGTCTGCCTGGAGCTGGTTCTGGTACTGCGTCAGTTCGCCAAAGGTGGTGCGACGGTCGGTGCGTACCCAGTTCGGCGCATCGTAGGCCTGGCGTGGTGCCAGCAGTTTGACGTTATCCACCGTCGAGCTATCGCCGCGCAGTAGCAGTTCACCCTGCGCAATCCCTTCCACCGCCGTCAGCAAATCTTTGTCATCACGGCCAAGGATCAGCAGCATTTTCTCATACGGGTTATCCGGCTGGCTGACCATCGTCACCGTGGGTTTATCCACCGGTGGCATATCCTTCAGGAAATCGGGGCGTTGGTCGTTGGTGGCGAACACCACCGCGTGCTGTTCCTTCGGCAGCTGGTTATACAGCACCGGGAAGGTCTGGCCGCGCCATTGCGCTTTGCTGCCAAAGTAAGAGGCGAGGATGGCAGCGGCGCGCTGTTGTTGCAGGTCTGGTGCGCTGCGGAACACCATCGGCAGCTGTAACGGACGGCTGTCGCGGCTATCAAAGAAAGGTTCCGGGAAATGCGACAGATCGTTTTTCAACGGCAGCTTTTGCAGCGTCAGGTCGAGCTTGCTCTCTTTACCGATATCCAGCCAGATGGTGCTGTTGGCCGGGTTTTCGCACACGTTGGCGTAGTGGCCGACCAGTTCCAGTCGTATGCGGTTAAAGTCGCCGATAAAGCGCGGATCAATCGCCAGCTGAGCCTGGTTCTCTTTGCCGAGCTGATCGGCGGTGAGGGTGATCAGGCTGACCAGTTCATCGTTGAGATAGACCTTAAGCTGCGACAGCGTCGGGATTAACGCCGGTGACGGACGATAGTTGAGGGTCAGCAGTGCGCGTGTCACCACTTCATCACTGCGCACGCCAAATTCAATCTGACTGGTTGGCACCGTGCCGCGTAATGTCATGCTGCCCGGCGGTGGCGCAACCTGATTGAACAGCAACTGGCTGGCACGCAGCGGCGCATTTGGCATCAGCAGGTCATTTGCCACCGGCAGCGCGGTCTGAACTGCGGCCTGGGGTGCAACCGGGGCGGCGGGCTGCGGTGCGGCCTGCGCCACAGTGGCGGTGCCCAGCAGCAGGGCGGTGAACCAACTCAGTTTTCTCGTCATGGTCATATCACTTAATGAGTGTTTTCTGTTTTCACGCGGCCAATACCCTGCGGCAGCAGTGATGCCAGCCAGCCCAGAAGTCGGGTGAGCAGGCTGAATAAACGACGCAGCTGCGGCGGCCCGTACTCCGCCAGACGCAGATAGCCTTTAAAGCCCAGCACCATAATGTCGGCGAGGCTTTGCACCGGCTTGTCTTCCGGGAATCCGTCCTGCCACAGCGCCCAGGTATCGGCGCGGGCAAAGGTACATTGAATAAATTCAATGTGTTGTTCGGTGGTGAGTTGATGCAGGCGGATACCGGCGCGGCGACCAAATACGCGTTGCACCTGGCAGGGGAAGCTGAACTCCTGCTGACCGCGGCGCAGCAGCAGCCATACCGGCTCCTCTTCCTGCAACGCATCCGCTTCGCGTAGCTCTACGCCGACGCCACCGTCCGAGTAGTCACGCAGCGTGCACGGCACCATATGACCATCTTCACGCGCAATGGCGGCGGGCATGGCAATCTCGACGCGATGGGCTTCGCGAATCTGCCGGGCTTCAACCGACACCGCCACCGCACCGCCAAGGATGACCATGTTGTAGATCACCCAAACCAGGCTGACCCAGATGGTGAGGATTTCGTTGGACGGACCGTAAGCCATGCGCCAGAAGGCCATCACGATGCCCGCCAGATTCAGCAGCACCAGAATCATGTAGGGTTTGGTGATCACCCAGTCGAGATGGCGTTTTTCCACCAGACCCCCCTTGGCGGTGACATTGAATTTACCTTTGTGTGGATTAAACAGTGCCACCGTGGTGGGGCGGGCGATATACCAGGCCAGCACCGTTTCATACACTTCACTCCAGAATGAGTGCCGCCAGCGTCCCTGAATACGCGAGTTGGTCAGACTGGTGTGCAGCATATGCGGCAGCACGTAGATGGCAATCGCCAGCGCCGGAGCGTAGATGATATAGGCGTGGCACAGCAGGAATGCCAGTGGGGCCAGTAGAAAGATCAGCCGCGGAATCCCGGCAAGAAAATGCAGCATGGCGTTGGCGTAACACAGGCGCTGAACCAGTTTTAACCCTTTGCCGAACAGCGGGTTATCCAGACGGAAAATCTGCACCATGCCGCGCGCCCAGCGAATGCGCTGGCCGATATGCGCCGACAGGCTTTCGGTCGCCAGCCCGGCAGCCTGCGGAATGCGGATATACGCCGAGGTATAGCCGCGCCGGTGCAGGCGCAGCGAGGTGTGCGCATCTTCGGTGACGGTTTCCACTGCGATGCCGCCAATTTCATCCAGCGCGCTACGACGCAGCACTGCACAGGAGCCGCAGAAAAACGCCGCGTCCCAGGTATCGTTGCCATCCTGCACCAGACCATAAAACAGCGAACCTTCATTCGGCGTCTGACGGAAGCGTCCGAGGTTGCGCTCAAAAGGGTCGGGGGAGAAGAAGTGGTGTGGCGTCTGCAACATCGCCAGCTGGTGATCTTGCAGGAACCAGCCCATAGAGAGTTGCAGAAACGAACGTGTCGGTACATGGTCGCAGTCAAATATCGCCACGTAGTCGCCCCGACAGCGGGTTTTCAGCGCATGGTTGATGTTGCCCGCTTTGGCATGTTCACGGGTCGGGCGTACCACGTATTGCACGCCGACTGTGGCGGCAAACTCGCGGAACTCGTCACGCGTACCGTCATCGAGAATATAGATAGTCAGCTTATCCCGCGGCCAGTCGATACCCATGGCGGCATAGATGGTCGGTTTCACCACGCTAAGTGGCTCGTTATAGGTCGGCACAAGGATATCGACGCTCGGCCAGCTGGAAATATCCGCAGGCATAGAAAGCGGCTGGCGATTGAGCGGCCATAATGTCTGAAAATAGCCCAGCACCAGCACCGTCCAGGAGTAGGTCTCTGCGCCAATCAACAGCAGGCCGAACGCCAGGCTGAGGGGATCATCCCAGTTGAGGGTTTCGGTATAGCGCCACCACAGATAGCGACAGGAGACGGTGAGCGACAGCACAATCAGCATGATGGTGGACAGTCGTCCTGGTACGCGGCGTACCAGCATCGCCAGGCTCCACAGCAACAGCACGAAAACAAACTGCGTCATGATGCCGAATGGCTGTGAAATACACAGCAACGCCAGCAGGCTGGCGGTAATGGCGGCGGTAATAAACAGCAGCTGGCGCAGGCGCGGTGGTAAGCGCTGCAGACGCTGTTCGCAACGCAGGGTCAGACGATGCTGCTCCAGCCTGCTCGGCAGCGCGCCAAGCCAGCGGTACAACTGCTGACGCCAGCGGAACAGGGGCTGAAACGCGTTGAAGCGCTGACGTTCGCTGCGCGGGTTGTCATCCAGCGGCAGCACCAGCAGCAGCCACAGGCTTTGCAACAGATAGCGCAGAAAATCGAGCGGACGCGGACGCTGTGGAGAAATCTGCGGATAGTAACGCTGACGCTGTTGCAGAATACGCTGCCAGCCCGGCGTTTCCAGGCGCAGCAGCGACCAGGCCAGCACACACCACATCAGATGCAGAATGATGGTCGGCCAGCCGGCACCGTGCTGGCGAGCGGATTGGGCGCGCTGTTGCAGCGCCTGCCACGCCTGTGGCACCAGCAACCAACGCAGCGGGTTCATTTATCCGTTCCTGCCACGTTGAGCAGCAGCCAGTTGGCCAGGGTGTTTATCTCTTCGCTGGCGAGGGCGTGCGGGCGATATTCACCCACCGGCTGCTTCATCATCAGCGCTTCCGCCAGTGCCTCATCCCGATGGATCACCTGGGGAATCAGGTTGTTCAGCGAACTGATCCACAGCTGATGCAGATCCTGTTGAAGTCTGCTGTTGGCGTTGAACTGGTTGATTAAAAACAGGGTGTGCGGCAAAAAATGTGGATGATGCAGACGCAACTGGCAGTTGGCATCCGGGGTCAATACCTGCACCAGCCGATCAGCGGCGCGCAGAAAAGGCAGATGCCAGAGCGATACATCCGCCGGGATATCCATAATCAACCAGCGGTATTGTGATTGCAGTGGCGGTAAAGCATTAAGCAACGGTTCAGCAAATTTCTCTCCGGCAGTGCGAATGCTTAACCCCTGCTGATGGGTTAATGCGCCGAATGGCAGGAAATCCAGCCCTGGCAGGTAACGCTGTGCCTGGTGTTGCCACGGTTGATTAGCGAGCAGTGCGGGTGCCCAGCCTGCCGGTTCCATGACGGGAAGATTAAAGTGAGTAGCCAGTTGATTTGCAGGGGAAAGATCGATGACCAGCACCGATTCCTGCAATGCGTTCAGCGCCCAGCCGAGCGCGGCGCAGAGCGCAGTGGCACCACAGCCGCCGCGCAGCCCCTGAAGAGCAATGACCGGCATTAGCGTTCAGGCTCCTGTGCGACCGTTAATTCCTGAAGTAGCGGCCAGCATGACACCAGGGTATTCAGACGCTCTGCGCGGGCAATATCTATGTAGCGAAATGCCTTTAAAGAAAAGGCCTCACTCAGGGCATTTATGTCATCCTGCTCGCCACTGGTATGTGATACCAGCGAAAAGGCATTTTCTGTTTTCATTACTTTTTTGCCACCGGAAAAACGACAACGGATGAAAAATGGTTATATTTATTTGAGATAAGTTTAGCGTTAACAAAAACGCTAAACACCCACACAGATCAATGTGATTTGAGTTAGTGCGCTTATTTTTTATTTCAACAGTTCCAATCGCTGCCGTCTATAATAAACTAGCCTGGATTGTACAGATCGCGAATCAAATATGAAAAATCTCTATGCGCTCGGCCTGCAACAGGTTCAGCAGGAATTAATTACGCTGCAAACGCCAGGGCTTTACTGGATAACCAGCCAAAGGCCGGAGGATGCGCGATCGTTGCTGCGTCAGGTGGTTAGTCACCAGCAGGCGGTAACCCTGATCAGCTCGGGTGAGAAGCCCCGCGCCTTGCTGACCCCGGATACTTTAAGCGGACCGGCACGCATTCCATTATTTTCGCTGCCGTCGAATAAATCCAGCTTGTTACAATTGGTTAATGATTTTGCGCGCGTGCTGAATAGAAAAAATGGATTGCTGCTGTTTTATAGTAATACCGTGCAGTGGGAAAAATTATCGTCAGAGGAGTTGACGGCCTGGCTGAAACGTATGCGTCGTCTGTTAATGGAAAAACAAATGACGTTGCTGGTAATAACTTCCGGTACATCAATAATTAACCTGCGCAATCATTTGCAGCGTTATTTTCGCCAGATTGATGGTGTCGCCCATTTAGAGTATGAACAGGATAGCTGGCAATATCGAATTAACTGGTGGTATTCCGCCGATCGTTTGTTAGCTGACCGCGCTATCCGGCTCAATTTTATCGACCAGCAGTTTATTGCTGCCAGCGAGGCAGAACAAAATATTCCGCTGAGCCTCAATGATGAGAATCAATTTCTCGCCGAGGAAAGCGTGCTGGAAGGTGCGCCACCGCTGTCCGCGCAGTGGCGATTGTTTAGCAATAATGATGGGGTGTATACCCGTGCGCAGCAGGCCAATGCGGCCACGGTGATCTTCAGCCTCGCCAATAACCACGACATCAATGCGCTGGCGAAGATGGTCCATAGTTTGCGTCGTTCACGCGGTAACGCACTGAAAATTGTGGTGCGCGAGATGAATACCAGCCTGCGCTACAGCGATGAACGCCTGCTGCTGGCGTGCGGCATCAATGCCATTGTGCCGACAGCGGCAACCCTGTCGCGTTTTCTCACCACGCTGGAAGGGATTCAGGGCCAGCAATTTACCCGCCATGTCCCGGCAGATCTCCCGGCGCTGATGCAGGCGTTGCAGCCGTTGCAGCAACGCGGTTATCTGCCGCTGGAGGGTTTTTGCAGCGCGGTGCAGAAACTGATGAAAAATACGCTGCTGCCGGAAAACGATAAAGGTTTGATGGTGGCGTTACGTCCGGTGCCACAGCTGAAGCCGGAACAGGTCCTGACCCTGTGCAAACCACGTCGCTTTGGCGACCTGGTGACGCAACGTGAGGATCGTATTTACCTGTTTCTTTCTTCCTGTCGCTTTAACGATTTGGATATTGCGCTGAAATCTATTTTTTCGCTGCCCCATGACGAGTTGTTCAGCAACCGTATGGTGTGGTTTGAGGACAACCAGATTGTGTCGGAAGTCCACAAAATGCGGCAGCTGACGCCGGTGACGCAGCATGATCTGCCTGCCGTGCCGGTGGCCGTAAACCTGGATCCGTCCCCCTCTGCGCCCCATGCACGCGCGGCGCAGGTTCCCCAGCCGATTAGCCTGAATATTGAGGGAGCGCCGCGCTGATGACACTAATGGACTGGGTGCAGGTCATCATCCTGCTGTTATTAATTCTGCTCTTTCTTAAATCCCTGTTGGCCCGCTGGCTGCCGCGCAGCAGCAATAGCCTGCTGATGCGCCTGCTGCCTGCTCGTGCGCTCAAGTCGGAAGGGGTCTGGCAACGGAATACGACGAAAACGGATACCAAACCGTAATGAGTGATAAAAAATCTTTGGCAAGCGGCTGGTGGCGTGGGCTTGGCGGCTGGAATTTCTATTTTCTGCTTAAGTTTGGTCTGCTGTGGTATGGCTACCTGAACTTTCATGCGCTGAGCAACCTGGTGTTTCTCGCCTGGCTGCTGTTTCCGCTATCGTCGCTGCGCTGGCACCGGCTGCGCAACTGGGTGTCGATACCGATTGGTTTTGGCCTGTTCTGGCACGATACCTGGCTGCCGGGTCTGAGTTCGATTCTTAGCCAGGGCGATCAGGTTGCGGGGTTTTCCACCGCTTACCTGCTGGATCTGCTCGATCGCTTTATCAATTGGGAGATGATTGGCGCGGCTTTTGTGCTGCTGGTGTTGTATCTGTTTATCGCCCAATGGATTCGCATCACGGTGCTGGTAGCGGTGGCGCTGATTTGGCTGAACGTGATCAACATTGCCGGCCCCTCTTTCAATCTGCTGCCCGGTAAAGCGGCCACGCCAGAAGTGGTGCTGAATAACCCACCCGCTGCTGGCGGTAAAACCCCGGATGCGCTCGATCAATCTGCGCCGCCGACCAGTGCCAATCTTACCGCCTGGCTCAATCGTTTCTACGACAGCGAACGTCAGCGCGTCACCCATTTCCCGGACAGCCTGCCTGCTGACTCACAGCCGTTTGATATTCTGGTGATCAACATTTGTTCGCTGTCGTGGTCCGATCTGGATGTGGCTCAGCTGCGCAATCATCCGCTGTGGCACCATTTCGACATTATGCTGGATAACTACAACTCGGCTACCGGCTATAGCGGCCCGGCGGGAATTCGTTTGCTGCGCGCCAGTTGCGGACAGACCTCTCACAGCAATCTGTATAAAGCCACCGATCAGCGCTGCTACCTGTTTGATAACCTGGCAAAACTGGGCTTCAAACAGGAACTGATGATGGATCATACCGGCGTGTTCGGTAACTATTTGCAAGAGCTGCGTGATTATGGCGATATGCAGGCGCCGCTGATGTCGCAAAATGGTATCGCGCCGGAACTGACCTCGTTTGATGGCTCGACGGTGTTTAATGATGGTCAGCTGATGCAGCGCTGGCTGGATCAACGCAGCAAGAGCAACGATGCGCGCAGCGCCACCTTCTATAACCTGATCCCGCTGCATGATGGCACGCGTGAATTAGGCAGCACCCGGACTGCCCCCTGGCAGCCACGCGCCAAAGTGTTGTTTGACCAGCTCGACACCTTCCTGACCAATCTGGAGAAATCCGGGCGGCGCGTGATGGTGCTGGTGGTACCGGAGCACGGTGCCGCCTTGCAGGGCGATAAGATGCAGATGTCCGGTTTGCGCGATATCCCCAGCCCAGCCATTACCCATGTGCCGGTGGGGATCAGCTTTGTGGGGATGAAAGCACCGCATCAGGGCCAGCCCCTGACCATCAATACGCCCACCAGCATGCTGGCGCTTTCGGAGCTTATTTCTCGCGTAGTGGATGGCCAGGTATTTAATGCGCCGAATGTGAATATGTCAGCGCTGACTGATAATCTGCCGCAAACGCCGGTGGTATCTGAAAACGATAATGCGGTGGTGATGATGTATCAGGGCAAACCCTGGATTCGTCTTAATGGCGGCGATTGGGTGGCATACCCGCAATAAATATATAACGACCACAAGCGCGATTTATCGCGCTTGTGGTGCCGGTACGTTAATTAATCCGAATAATGTCTTTTATCCCCTCGCCAGCCGATTTTTCGACTTTCTCCCGGCGAAAAAAAACCGTGATCTGGGATATACTTGCTGCGCATTTTCCTGTCTGATAACACGGCTAAGAGTTGCCAGGAGAGATTTTGTTGCGCGTCAGTCGTTCTTTAACGATTAAGCAGATGGCCACAGTCTCCACCGTGGCGTTGGTTACTATCTGTATCTTTATCGTCATCCAGTTATTTCATTTTGTGCAGCAGCGCAGGATTGACTACGCCCAGCAGATGGAGAACGTGGCGCATACCGTGCGTCAGCCGCTGTCCGAAGCGGTGTTAAAAGCCGATATTCCCCAGGCCGAACGCATTCTTAATACCCTGAAACCCGCCGGCATTCTGTCTCGTGCCGATGTGGTATTGCCCAATGCGTTTCAGACACTGCACGCGGATTTTGAGGTGGAGAAGCCGATACCACGACTGGTGGCGCGTTTGTTTGAGTTGCCAGTACAAATTACGCTGCCACTGTATTCGGTAGAACGGACTGGGCTGCCGAAGCCGATTGCCTACCTGGTATTACAGGCTGATTCATCCCGGGTGTATCAGTTCATCCTCAGTACCCTGGCAACGATGATCACCACCTATCTGCTGCTGGCACTGATTTTGTCGGTATCCATCAGCTGGTGTATCAACCGACTGGTAGTGCACCCGCTACGTAATATTTCGCGTGATTTGCAGGAGTTGCCGCCGCAGTCAATCCTGACGCATAAGTTGCCGCTGCCCAACAACCATCGCGACGACGAAATTGGTATGTTGATTCGCAGTTATAATCGCAACCAACAAGTACTGGAGTCGATTCACGATGAAATGAGCCGACTGACGACGCACTTTGCCGTCACCGATTTGCCGAATCGCGCGCTGTTTCTGGCCCTGCTCGATCAGCACCTCAGCCATCCTCATCGTCATAACCCCTGGGGGGTGATGGTGATCCGCATCGAAACCTTGCAGGACGCGAACGGCGTGTTGAGCGATGAGCAGCGCGACATCCTGATGCTGACGCTGGTGGAGAAAATCCGCAGCACTATCGATGACCATACGCTGCTGGCACAAACCGGACCCAGCGACTTCGCGCTGCTGATGAAGCGCGCGCACAATCCTTTTCGATCGATGCGACTGGCACGCAATCTGATGTTGCGCATCAACCAGCCGGTCAATCTGCAACAATTGCAGCTGCGGCCTAATGCCAGCATCGGTCTCGCGTTGCATGACGACACGCCCATTTCTGCCAGTGAACAATTGGATCGTGCCACTTCCGCGATGATGTCGGCGCGCCATCAGGGTAAAAACCAGATCCTGTTCTTCGACCCGGCGCTGACTGAGCGGGCGCAGAAACGCTTAACCCAGGAGCATGACATTTTGCAGGGGTTACAGGATGAAGAATTTGCGCTGTATCTGCAGCCGCAAATCAATATGGCGACCGGGGAACTGGCCGGAGCGGAAGCGCTGTTGCGCATGCGTCAGCCAGATGGCAGCTGGGGGTTGTCGGAAGAGTTTATCGCCAGCGCCGAGGAGATTGGCGTGATTGCGTCCATTGGTCGCTGGGTGTTTGAAGAATCCTGTCGCATTATCGCCGCGTGGCAGAAGCAGGGCATTAATATCCCGCTCAGCGTCAATATCTCGGCGGTGCAACTGCGCGACCCCAGCGTGGTCAGTCATTTGCAGGGGTTACTGGCGCGTCATCGTATTACGCCGGGCAACTTTGTGCTGGAAATTACCGAAACCGCGCAGATTGGCGATGCTGAACAGGCGATGGCGTTGCTGCGCATGCTGCAGCAGACCGGGGTGGCTGTGGCACTGGATGATTTCGGTATGGGCTACTCCAACCTCAACTATCTGCACCAGTTTAAGGCGTTGCCGGTCAATAAGTTAAAGATGGATCGCAGTTTTGTCGCCGCCCTGCCGGATGATGACACCATGGTACGTATCGTGGCCGCCATCGCGGACATTATCCATCTGGATGTTATTGCCGAAGGGGTGGAAACCGCCGAACAACGTGACTGGCTGCTGGCACGTGGTATCACCATTGGTCAGGGCTATCTCTATGCCGAGGCGCTGCCGCTCAATGTCTTCAATCAACGCTGGCTTGACAAGTTATCACCCACCGAATAATCACCTGATTTATTGATTTTCCTTGCGAAATTGCACAATACTCACTTGCTGAAGCGTTTCAGTTCATAGTTAGAGTTTTGTAACTTTTGTAAGGAATGTAACCCTATATTAATCCTGTTAACCGGATGTTATTTTCCCTGAGGTCGGCAGGGTCTTCCCGGATCCCGCAACGACCTCATCAAATTATTAAATAAATGACGGTGAAATCCGTCTTCACTGGACACCTGTTATGAAAACCTCGCTGTTTAAAAGCCTCTATTTTCAGGTGCTGGTTGCCATTGGCATCGGCGTTCTGTTAGGCCATTTTTATCCTGAGTTAGGCGCGCAGATGAAGCCGCTCGGAGATGGCTTTGTTAAGTTGATCAAGATGATCATCGCCCCCGTGATTTTCTGTACGGTGGTGACCGGTATTGCCGGCATGGAGAGCATGAAAGCAGTTGGGCGGACTGGCGCGGTTGCGCTGCTCTATTTTGAAATTGTCAGTACCATCGCACTGATTATCGGCCTGATTGTGGTCAACGTGATTCAGCCGGGCGCGGGAATGAACATTGACCCTGCCACGCTGGACGCTAAAGCGGTTGCCGTTTATGCCCAGCAGGCGGAACAGCAGGGTGTGGTTGCCTTCCTGCTGGATGTGATCCCGAACAGCGTGATCGGTGCCTTTGCCAGCGGCAACATCCTGCAGGTGCTGTTGTTCGCGATTTTGTTCGGTTTTGCCCTGCATCGCCTCGGTGATAAAGGCACGCTGATTTTTAACGTGATCGAAAGCTTCTCTAAAACCATCTTCGGCATCATCAATATGATTATGCGTCTGGCTCCGATTGGTGCTTTCGGTGCCATGGCGTTCACCATCGGTAAATACGGTGTCGGCTCACTGGTGCAGCTCGGTCAGCTGATTATTTGCTTCTATATCACCTGTATTTTGTTCGTGGTGGTGGTGCTGGGGCTGATTGCTCGCGTTGCCGGTTTCAACATCTTTAAATTCGTGGCTTACATCAAAGAAGAGTTGCTGATCGTGCTGGGTACCTCCTCTTCAGAATCCGCGTTGCCGCGTATGCTGGATAAGATGGAGCGCCTCGGTTGTAAGAAGTCGGTGGTGGGGCTGGTGATCCCAACGGGTTACTCGTTTAACCTCGATGGCACCTCGATTTATCTGACGATGGCCGCCGTGTTTATCGCCCAGGCGACCAACGCGCATATGGACGTCTTTCATCAGATCACCCTGTTGGTGGTGCTGCTATTGTCATCGAAGGGGGCAGCAGGTGTGACCGGTAGTGGCTTTATCGTGCTGGCCGCCACCTTGTCGGCGGTGGGACATCTGCCGGTGGCTGGTCTGGCGTTGATTCTCGGCATTGACCGTTTTATGTCCGAGGCGCGTGCATTAACTAACCTCGTCGGTAATGGTGTGGCGACGGTGGTGGTGGCGAAGTGGGTCGGTCAGCTGGATGAGCAGCAATTGCAGGAGACGCTTTCTTCAGCGAAAAAGGTAAAAAACGCACCAGAATCTTCACTGTAAAGCAGCAATTGCGTTAATTTGCCGGGAAATGCCCGCTGTGACTTGCCCTCACAGCGGGCATTTGCATAATAAACCCCATTGATTTTTTTCCCGGTTTTTCACCTCGTTGCGCGACTTCCTGGCCATCTTGTGGTCAAAGAGTCAGTTGAAGAATAAACGTGGCGGCAAATTGCCGCACCGGTCGCTGTTAAGTGTGACCGAACGTGCCGTGATAACGAGTGTTGATCTGTTTGATAGGGGTTCACATGCAGGGCACCAGAATTCGGCTTTTGGTTGGCGGATGGCTGCTGGCGGCATCCGGTTTCAGCGTACACGCCGAAACGCTCCAGCCTGATCCCGCCTGGCAGGAAGGCAAACTGGACAATGGTTTTAGCTGGCAGCTGCTGACTACGCCGCAGCGTCCCAGTGACCGTATTGAGCTACGCCTGATCGTTAATACCGGTTCGCTGGTGGAAAGTGCACAGCAAACCGGTTTCAGCCATTTGTTACCACGTCTGGCGTTGGTGCATAACACCGCGCTCGACACCAATCAGCAACGCGCGCTGTGGCAACAGGCGATGGATCCCCATCGTCCATTGCCACCGGCGATTTCGTCGTATGATTTCACCCAATATAATCTGAGCCTGCCCAATAACCGGCCGGAACTGCTGAAAGAAGCGCTGAGCTGGCTGTCGGCAACCGCAGGCAAAATGACGCTGAATGAACAGGTGGTGGCAAGCGCTCTGAGCGCGTCCGATCCCATCGCCACCTGGCCACCCAATACCCAGGATGTCTGGTGGCGCTATCGTCTGAAAGGCTCCGCGCTGTTGGCGCACGACCCCGGCCAACAGCCGCGTGCGCCGGTGGATATTGCGCAGCTGAAAACGTTTTATCAACAGTGGTACACGCCCGATGCTATGACGCTGTACGTGGTCGGTAATGTCGATAGCCGCGGCCTGGCGGAGCAGATTAATAAAGCGTTCTCGTCCCTGCAGGGCAAACGACTGTCACCGGCGGCGATGCCGACGTTGTCGCCGTTGCCGCATCAGCCAGTGAACCTGGTGAACGGTGGGATGAGTCAGGATCGCTTATCGCTGGTGTGGGATACCGCGTGGCAGCCAATTCGTGATTCGCAAAATCTGGAACATTACTGGCAGAGCGACCTGGCGCGTGAGGCGTTGTTCTGGCATGTGCAGCGTGCGCTGGGGGATAGCAAAGCGCAAAGCGTGCAGGTCGGCTTTGATTGCCGTGTGCTGTATCAGCGTGCACAGTGCGCCATCAATATGGATAGTCCTAACGCCTCGCTGCAACAGAATATGAATCTGGTGGCGAAAGAGCTGGCGTCGGTACGTGATAAAGGCTTACCGCAGGATGAGTTTGATGCGCTGATGGCGCAGAAACTGCTGGAGCTGAACAAGCTGTTCGCTACCTATGCACGCACCGACACGGATATTCTGATGGGACAGCGTCTGCGCTCGCAGCAAAATGCGGTGGTAGATATCGCGCCAGAGCAGTATCAGAAGCTGCGCCAGGCGTTTCTCGGCGGTTTAACCCGGGACCAGCTCAATCAGGAATTGCGTCAGCAACTGTCGCAGGAGCTGACCATGGTGCTGATTCAGCCGGAAGGGGAAGCGGAGACCAATGTGAAGATGTTGCAGGAAGGCTGGGATAAAGTGATGGCCCCGCCAGCGACCCCTGTGACGCCAGCCACGCCGGATGATGGCAAAAACGACGGCAATGCCAGCGGTAGCGAGCTGGCTCCGCCGTCGTCTTAAGTGTCAGGTTTTGGCCCGCAGCCACTCGGTCACCAACATCGGCCAGCTGGCTAACGGCAAATCGGCGACGCCACGGATGCCAAATCCGTGGCCGCCTTTCTGATAGAAATGAATTTCTGCCGGAACCTGGTTTTCGCGCAGCGCGCTAAAGAACACCATGCTGTTATTGACCGATACCGTCTCATCGTCCGCTGCGTGGATCAGCAACGTCGGTGGCGTCTGGTTATGCACCCGGGTTTCCAGCGAATAAGCCTCAATGGTTTTCTGATCCGGCCAGGCGCCCAGCAGGCGGGTGCGCGAACTTTCGTGTGCCAGACCATCACGCATGCTGATCACCGGGTAAATCAGCACCATCGCGTCGGGCCGAGGGGAAAAGCTGTCCGCCTGATCCTGCACCGGATAGATCTTCTCGGCGAACCGCGTGCCGAGGCTGGCGGCGACATGTCCGCCTGCGGAGAAGCCCATCATCACAATATATTTGCCGTTCATCCCACGCTGCGCGCGTTCGCGCAATACCCGTACCGCCCGTTGCGCATCTGCCAGTGGGGCGTCCGGGCCTTCATGATGGCCGTCATAGGGTAAACGGTAGGTCATCACCGCCAGCGTATATCCCATCGAGGTGAAGAAGGTTGCCAGTGCGCTGCCTTCCCGATCGATGAGTACCCGCTGATAACCACCACCCGGGGCGACCAGCAGCGTGATGCCGTTGGAGTCCTGTGGATGCCAGATCGCCATTTCCGGGCAGCGTACGCCCGTGGCGGCGCGATCGTAGGGTTCATATTCTTTGGCGAGATCGACAATTTGCGGCTGTGCGCGTGAGTCGCTGGCACCCGGGGCATCACCGTGCGGCCAGATATTAATAATTTCTGTGTGCATAAATCAGTCCTGAGCGAGTTATGTTGTCTTTCTTGTTGTCGCGGCCGGATCAACAGCCTCCTGCTGTTGTTGATTAAAACATGGTCTTTTTTGCAGCGATCGTCCAGCCGAAAACCGGCGATTAGCAGAGATTCGGACAATACCTGGCGCACATTTTTGTTGCCATAACTCATTGAATTTAAAATTAGATCTTAAGTGTGGCTAAAGTGCTGTTACCCGATCTGGAGGGGTTTTGGATTACATCAGTCAATAAGCAAAATTTGCCGTGATAAATGTGGATTTAAGGGAAATTTTCAGGGTGGTGTTGTTAGCCGGGATGATGATTGGCTGGCGAAAAAACGCCCTGACTGGCAGGGCGTTGGTCCCGTTACTGCGGCATGGCACTCAGTGGGATAATTGCGCCACGATGCTGAATCACCGTGCTGGCGGTAAGGTGACCGCGTGCAGCAGCGGCATCCGGATCGGCACCCTGCAGGCGCAGCGCCAGATACCCTGCGCTGAATGAATCCCCGGCGGCAGTGGTATCGATCACTTTTTCTTTCGCCAGTTTAATGGCGGGCACATCGACCAGCGACGCATCACCCACCGCCACCAGGCAGGATTCCGCTCCGCGTTTGATGACAATTTCCGCGACACCCGCCGCACGTGTGCGGGCAATCACTGTTTCCAGCGGCTGCTCGCCCCACAGCAGATGCTCATCATCCAGTGTCAGGAAGGCGATATCGGTGTTTTGCAGCATGGCGGCATAGGCCTGCTGCGCGCTGGCCTTATCTGCCCACAGGCGCGGACGATAATTATTATCGAAAATGACTTTGCCGCCGTTGCGGCGACAGGCACTGAGCAGTGCCATTAACTTCTCGCGGCTGGCAGCGGGTAAAATCGCCAGACTGATGCCGCTCAGATAGAGATAATCGTAATGTGCCAGCTGCTGGCAAATCGCGTCAGATTGCGGGCTATCGAGCCAGTAGCGTGCGGCGGCATCGCTGCGCCAGTACCAGAAGGTGCGCTCGCCGTGTTCATCGGTTTCGATGAAGTACAGACCGGGCATTTTATTGTCGAGCCGCTGGATTAAATCGGTCTGCACCTGTTCCTGTTGCCAGGCGGCAATCATCTGGTCACTGAAGCTGTCGGTGCCGAGTGCGGTAACGTAATCCACGCGCAGCTGCTCTGAGGCAGACTGGCGCGCCAGATATACCGCGGTGTTCAGCGTATCGCCGCCAAAACCGCGTTTGATGTTCTCACCTTTTTCGGACAGCTCAATCATGCATTCGCCAATGATGGCGATTTTCTTCTGCGTCATGGTCTTCGGCCTGTAGTGAATTCTGCCTCTAGTCTCGCGTCTGGTATGGCAGTCGTCAATGTTTTTCAAAACGGCGTTTTAATTCCACTTAAGGCAGCAAAGTGGCGTCTCAAAGGTGATTTAGCGGTCAAACCGCCGTTTGTTTTACCGATTAAGCGCGACATGCGCTGTTACACTCAAGAGCTCGTGTGGCTGGTCGGTTGATAAAGTTATCCAGGTGATCGCCGATAATTGCCGCTGAGATGCTATTTGCAGGCACTCACCACCTACCAGGAAAAAACCATGGTGATGAAGAAATTAAGTCATCGGCTGCCTTCTTCAATTGAACTGGAGCAACAACAGGAAACGCGTCTCTTCTGGCAGCAGTGCCAACGATTCTATACTTTCCAGCCGATCTACCAGGTCTCAGGCCGCTTGCTGGCTATTGAATTACTGACTGCGGTGACGCACCCATCCGCACCAGAAAAAAGGCTTTCGCCGGAAATCTATTTTGACGCGCTGGATATTGCGCAGCGTCTCGATGTGGTGCAGGAACAGCTTGAGCTGCTGATGCAGTGGTCGGTGCTGTTTTGTCAGCGTCAGCTGGTGGCATCGGTCAATATTGATGGCCCTACGCTGCTGGCGATTCAGCAACATCCACAGATCCGCAGCCTGATTGCCCAACTGCCATGGGTACGTTTTGAACTCACCGAACACCATGTGTTGCCACAGGAAGAGATGATCGCGCAGATGCCAGAACTTGGTCCGCTGTGGCTGGATGATTTCGGCTCCGGCATGGCG
This sequence comes from Pantoea sp. X-Soil-TKNS-1280, assembly GCF_059730475.1. NCBI lineage: Bacteria > Pseudomonadati > Pseudomonadota > Gammaproteobacteria > Enterobacterales > Erwiniaceae > Pantoea > Pantoea sp. X-Soil-TKNS-1280. The sequence goes on from NZ_AP035962.1 coordinate 191,045, forward strand.
AACTTTTCAGCACTGACTGAACTGCGTTACGACTATATCAAGCTATCGCGTGAGCTGTTTATTCTGCTGCGTTCCACCGAAGAAGGGCGCACGCTGTTTTCCATGTTGCTGGCGCTGATCAATCGTTATTGCAACGGCGTCATCGTCGAGGGTGTGGAAACCGAGGAAGAGTGGCAGCAGGTGCGCAGCTCTCCGGCGCTGGCCGCACAAGGTTATTTCTTCTCCCGCCCGGTTCCGTTCAGCGAACTGGAAAACATGGCCTTAGCGCTTCCCTGATGCCGTTCTTTAACGTCTCGACTATCTTTAAATGAGACGTGGAAGGGCAAGGAGGAAGCAGCATGTCTCGAACAGGAAAAGTCCTGAGCTGGGTTATCGGGATTTTTTTGTTGCTGGTTGTGGTGGTCGTGGTTGTGATTGCAACCTTTGACTGGAACCGCCTGAAGCCAACCATCAACCAGAAAGTCTCGGCAGAACTGAATCGACCTTTCGCCATTCGCGGCGATTTAGGTGTCAGCTGGGTGCGCAATCGCGCAGAACCAGGCTGGCGCAGCTGGGTGCCATGGCCGCAGGTCCATGCCGATGACATAATGCTGGGCAATCCCCCGGCGATTGCGGATGTCACCATGGTGCATTTACAGCGGGTCGAAGCGACCTTAGCGCCGCTGGCGTTGCTGCATAAGCAGGTTTATCTGCCGTGGATCAAGCTGCAACAACCCGATGCCCGCCTGGTACAAACCGCCGACAAACAAAACAACTGGACTTTCAACCTCGCCAGCAGCCAAACCAGCGATGCCAGTGCTGCGCCTTCGGCGTGGTCGTTCCGCCTCGATAATATTTTGTTTGATCAGGGGCAGATCCACTATCTCGATGCCATTAACAAAGCCGATGTCAGCGTCACCATCAATCCGCTGGGCAAACCGGTGCCTTACGCGCAGGTGGCGGGCGGAAATGATAAGCAGCAGGGCGCGGGTGACTTTGTGTTTGGCTGGAAAGCCAGCGGCACTTACAACAATCAACGCCTCGATGGTGAAGGCAAAATCGGTGGTATGTTGTCGCTGCGCAGCCAGACCACGCCGTTCCCGTTGCAGGTTGATGTGCGTAATGGCACCACGCGGGTGCGCGTTGATGGCACTTTGCAGGACCCGCTCAATCTCGGCGGGCTGGATGTGCGCCTGCGCTTCGCGGGCGACACACTGGCGAATTTGTATGGTTTAACCGGCGTGTTGTTGCCGGATACGCCGCCGTATGAAACCGATGGGCACCTGATCGCGCGTTTCAACGAGGACAAAGGGCCATCGTTCCGCTATGAAAATTTTAACGGCCATATCGGCGACAGCGATATTCATGGATCGCTGGTTTACCGCCAGCAAAAACCGCGTCCGATGCTGACCGGCGAACTGTCCTCAAATCAGCTGCGCATGGCTGACCTGGGGCCGCTGATTGGCGTCAACTCCGGTAAAGGCAGCGAAAAAACGCAACAGGCGAAAGCGCAGCGTGGCGAAGCCTCAACGCAACCTGCCGATCGCGTGCTGCCGCATGATAAGTTTGTGACCAAAAGCTGGAACGCGATGGATGCCGATGTGAAATTCAGCGGCAAACGTATCGAACACAGCAATTCGCTGCCGTTAAGCGATCTTTATACCCATTTACAGCTGAATAACGGCGATTTACGTCTCGATCCGCTGCGTTTTGGCATGGCGGGAGGGACACTCAACGCCACCATCCATCTGGAGGGGGATCGCACGCCGATGCGCGGTCGTGCGGATTTGCATGTACGCAAACTGAAGCTGCGCCAGCTATTTCCTGGCGTGCAGGCGATGCAGAAAAGCCTCGGCCAGCTTAATGGCGACGCGACGCTGAGCGGCACCGGTAATTCGGTGGCGGATTTGCTGGCAACCAGCAACGGTGAGCTGAAGCTGCTGATGAACGACGGGCTGATCAGCCGTAGCCTGATGGAGATCGCTGGGCTGAATGTCGGCAACTATGTGGTTGGTAAGATTTTTGGCGATGATGAGGTGCGTATCAACTGCGCCGCCACTAATCTCAACATCCGCAATGGGCTGGCGACGCCACAGCTGTTTGTGTTTGATACCGAGAATGCGGTGATTAATGTGTCGGGCAGCGCCAACTTCGCCAATGAACGTCTTGATTTAACCATCGACCCCGAAAGTAAAGGCGTGCGCATCATTACGCTGCGTTCACCGCTTTACGTGCGCGGCACCTTTAAAAGCCCCGACGCCGGGGTGAAAGCCGGGCCGTTGATTGCCCGTGGTGCCGCTGCCGTGGCGCTGGGTACGGTGCTGGCACCGGCTGCGGCACTGCTGGCACTGGTTTCGCCGAGCGACACCGATAGTAATCAATGCAGCAAGGTGTTGCAGCAGATGAAGCAGAAGAAATGATCAGTTACGCCACAGCACCTTGATGATGTGGTAACCAAAGGCGGTTTTCACCGGTCCGTAAGGTTGCAGTAACGGGCAGCTGAACACCGCCTTATCAAAGGCTGGTACCATCTGGCCTTTGCGGAACTCGCCCAAATCGCCGCCGTTACGCCCGGAGGGGCAGGTGGAGTGTTTTTTCGCCAGCTGCTGGAAATTCGCGCCTTTTTCCAGCTGGGCCAGCAGCGCTTTTGCCTGTGCTTCATCCTTCACCAGGATGTGTAAAGCCGCCGCAGTTTTCGCCATGATTCGGTCCTGTTGTGTATAATCTCGCGCATTATAGCCCGCACAGATTCGTAGCGGCGCGATTTATCGCGCGAGTGTGATGCGCCTGAAGCACGCGCGATAAATCGCGCCGCGACATGTGCAATTTTTATCCTGATGAGTGAAATCCTGTTATGCGTTTAAACCCCGGCCAACAACGTGCTGTCGAATTTGTCACCGGTCCATGCCTGGTGCTGGCCGGTGCTGGCTCGGGTAAAACCCGTGTAATCACCAATAAAATTGCCCATCTGATCCGCGAGTGCGGCTACCAGGCGCGTCACATCGCCGCCGTGACCTTCACCAACAAAGCCTCGCGCGAGATGAAGGAACGTGTGGCGCAGACGCTGGGGCGCAAAGAGGCGCGCGGCCTGATGATCTCCACCTTCCATACCCTGGGGCTGGAAATCATAAAGCGCGAATATGCCGCGCTGGGCATGAAATCCACCTTTTCGTTGTTTGATGATCAGGATCAGCTGGCGCTGCTGAAAGACCTGACTAAGCAATGGCTGGAAGAAGACAAGACGCTGTTGCAGCAACTGATTTCCACCATTTCCAACTGGAAAAATGACCTGGTGGATCCACAGGGCGCGGTGGGGCTGGCGAAGTCACAACGTGACCAGATTTTTGCCCACTGCTACCAGCTGTACGATCAACACCTGAAATCCTGTAACGTGCTGGATTTTGACGATTTAATCCTGCTGCCGACGCTGCTGCTGAAACGTAATCAGGAAGTCCGCGAGCGCTGGCAGCAGCGCATTCGTTACTTGCTGGTGGATGAATATCAGGACACCAACACCAGCCAGTACGAATTGGTCAAACTGCTGGTGGGCGCACGGGCGCGTTTTACCGTGGTGGGCGACGATGATCAGTCGATCTATTCCTGGCGTGGTGCGCGTCCGCAAAACCTGGTGCTGCTGAAAGAAGATTTTCCGGCGCTGGAGGTGGTGAAGCTGGAGCAGAACTACCGTTCCTCACAGCGCATCCTTAAAGCCGCCAATATCCTGATTGCCAACAATCCACATGTGTTTGAGAAGCGCCTGTTCTCCGAGCTGGGTGTCGGTAGCGAGCTGAAAGTGCTGATGGCCAATCATGAAGATCATGAGGCGGAGCGCGTCGCGGGAGAGTTGATTGCGCATCACTTTATCAATAAGACGCAATACAAGGATTACGCCATTCTCTACCGCGGCAACCATCAGTCGCGGGTTTTCGAGAAGCAGCTGATGCAGAACCGTATTCCCTATCGGATTTCGGGGGGCACCTCGTTCTTCTCGCGACCGGAGATTAAAGATCTACTGGCCTACCTGCGTGTACTGACCAATCCCGAAGATGACAGTGCCTTTCAGCGTATTGTGAATACGCCGCGCCGCGAGATCGGACCGGCTACCCTGCAAAAACTCGGCGAGTGGGCCACGCTGCGGAATAAGAGTATGTTCAATGCCAGCTTCGATATGGGGCTGGGGCAGACTCTGAGCGGGCGCGGGCTGGAACATCTGCAACGCTTTACCGGCTGGCTGAATGAGGTGATTCAACTCACGGAGCGCGAGCCGGTGAATGCGGTTCGTGACCTGATTCGCGGCATCGACTACGAAAGCTGGCTGTTTGAAACCTCACCCAGCCCGAAAGCGGCTGAAATGCGCATGAAAAACGTCAATATGCTGTTCCAGTGGATGACGGAAATGCTGGAAGGAAACGAGCTGGATGAGCCAATGACGCTGGCGCAGGTGGTCACACGCTTTACCCTGCGCGACATGATGGAACGCGGGGAGAGCGACGAGGATGTCGATCAGGTACAGCTGATGACGTTGCATGCCTCGAAAGGGCTGGAATTCCCTTATGTCTATCTGGTGGGGATGGAGGAAGGTTTGTTGCCGCACCAGAGCAGCATCGATGAAAACAATATCGAGGAGGAGCGTCGTCTGGCGTACGTGGGGATTACCCGTGCGCAGAAGGAGCTGACCTTTACGTTGTGCCGCGAGCGACGTCAGTATGGCGAGCTGGTACGCCCGGAGCCGAGCCGTTTTCTGCTGGAATTGCCGCAGGATGATGTGGTGTGGGAACGCGAGAAAAAAGTGGTCAGCGCCGAGGAACGGATGAAAACCGGGCAGACGCGTGTCGCCGGGTTACGGGCGATGCTGGAGAACGCGAAGAAGGGGTCATAATGTAGCGACGCGATAAATTCGCGTCGCTACGGGTAGATCAGGACAGGGTTAATAACCAATGTACATACGACTGATAATGACTCTCCTGCTCCAGCAACTCCGCCCTTAACGGATGCGCCTGCAGCCAGCCCGCTGGCAGCGTCAGGTGCAACGCATCATCATCCGCCTGCAAGCGTACCGCCGGTAAGGTGTCATCGCGACGACGGCTGGAGAAGATAATCGCCAGACGCAACAAACGGCACAGACGCTCAGCCAGGCGCGGTGGCACGGCATTTTGCTGCGTCAGTAGCGCGAGATCGATGCTGCCGCTCTGGTTCTGTAACAGGCAGGCCAGTAGTTTTTTCTGGGCGGGGGTAAAACCGGGAAGATCGAGATGGCGAATCAGGTAAGCGGCGTGCTGTGAAGCCTGGCGGAAATCGACGCTCAGGCCAATTTCATGGATAGAGCAGGCACTGAGCAGGAGATCGCGACATCGATGATCCAGTTTCCAGCTGGTACTTACCTGGCGAATAAAACTTTCCGCTAATTGCCGGACACGTTCGGCCTGATCCACATCGATGGCAAAACGACGCTGCACGTTTTGCAGGGTACGGCTGCGGATATCGCGATCAATCGGCAGATGAAGCATGCCATAGACCAGGCCCTCGCGCAGTGCGCCACCGGCCAGCGTCATGCTCTCGATACCGAGTTCCTGAAAGATAGCGATCAGGATCGACAGACCGCTGGGGAAAACCAACGCGCGTTCCAGCGTCAGTCCCTCAATTTCCAGCTCTTCCAGCTTGCCGCACTGAATGGCGCGCTGTTTCAGCTGTTGCAGTTTGCTCAGGGTGATACGTTCATCCATCCCCTGCGCCACCATAATTTCCTGTAACGCCTGCACGGTGCCCGAGGCACCCACACAAATCTGCCAGCCTTTTTCCCGCAGAGATGCCACCACCGGACGAATCATTTCGCGTGCAGCCTGCTCGGCCTGGGCGAAATTCTCCTTTGCCAGATGACGATCGCTGAAGTAGCGCTCCAGCCAGGTTACGCAACCCATCGACAGACTAAACAGCGTGGTGGCATGGGAGCCCTCACCGGTGACCAGTTCGGTACTGCCACCGCCAATGTCCACCACCAGACGTTGATCGGAACCGCCGGTGGTATGCGCCACGCCCTGATAAATCAGTCGGGCTTCTTCTTCGCCGCTGATCACATTGACCGGGCAACCAAGAATCTGCTCTGCGGTGGCAAGAAAATCCTGCGCGTTCGCGGCAAGACGCAGCGTGGCAGTCGCGACCACGCGGATCTGCTCAGCAGGAATATCCTGCAACTGTTCGGAGAAAAGTTTCAGGCACTGCCAGCCGCGTTGCATCGCTTCTGCTGATAGCTGGTTCTCTTTGTCCAGACCGGCAGCCAGACGCACTTTGCGTTTAATACGCGCGACCGTCTGAATGCTGCCTGAGACTTCGCGCACCACCAACATATGAAAGCTGTTGGAACCCAGATCAATCGCAGCATAAAGTGACGATGCGCTTAGCATGGTGTGCTTAACCCGAACGTTTACGGTTGTTATTACGCGGTGCGCCACTGCGACGGTTGGCATTGTTGCCACCACGACGCGGGCCATTGCCAGAGCGGTTACGGGTCAAGCGTTTCGGCGGCGGCAGGTCACTCAGCAGTGCTTCGCTGTTGTATTTGCTCACCGGAATGCCGTGACCGATATACTCCTCAATGGCTGGCAGGTTCAGTGCATACTCTTCACACGCCAGGCTGATGGAGTGACCGCTGGCACCCGCGCGGCCAGTACGGCCAATGCGGTGCACGTAATCTTCACGATCGTCGGGCAAATCGTAGTTAAACACGTGGGTAACCGCAGGAATATGCAGACCACGCGCGGCGACATCGGTTGCCACCAGGATATCAACGTCACCTTTGGTGAAATCGTCGAGAATGCGCAGACGTTTTTTCTGTGCCACATCACCGGTCAGCAAACCGACGCGATGGCCATCGGCAGCCAGGTGGCCCCAGATGTCTTCACAACGATGCTTGGTGTTGGCGAAGACGATGGCACGATCTGGCCACTCTTCTTCAAGCAGGGTCTGCAGCAGACGCATTTTCTCTTCGTTAGAAGGATAGAAAAGCTCTTCTTTGATGCGATGGCCGGTTTTCTGCTCCGGTTCCACTTCCACGTATTCAGCGTTGTTCATATGTTCGAACGCCAGTTCGCGCACACGGTACGACAACGTGGCGGAGAACAGCATGCTCAGACGCTGTGTCGCAGGAGGAATGCGGCGGAACACCCAGCGGATGTCTTTGATAAAACCGAGATCGAACATACGGTCGGCTTCATCCAGTACCACCACCTGAATCGCGCCCAGATTGATGTGGTTCTGTTTGGCGTAATCAATCAGGCGTCCGGTGGTACCCACCAGAATATCCACGCCCTGTTCCAGCACTTTCAGCTGTTTATCGTAACCGTCGCCACCATAGGCAAGACCCAGCTTCAGGCCGGTGGCTGCTGCCAGCGGTTCTGCATCAGCATGGATCTGCACTGCGAGTTCACGCGTCGGCGCCATGATCAACGCGCGCGGCTGATTAACCTGGCGGCCTTCAGCTGCAGGATGAGTAAGAAGATGATGAAACGTTGACGTCAGAAACGCCATCGTTTTGCCGGTACCGGTTTGCGCCTGACCCGCGACGTCACGCCCTGAAAGCGTAAGAGGCAACGCGAGCGCCTGAATGGGCGTGCAGTTATGAAAGCCTTTCTTTTCAAGGGCTTCCACTACCTTTGGGTGCAGGGCGAAGTCGGAAAACTTCTGTTCTGTTAAGTGTGTTTTGCTCATAGTGTGGTAGAATATCAGCTTACTATCGCTTTACGAAAGCGTATCCGATGAAATAAAGTCAACCTACGTTGGTAAATTTTACGCCAATTCGCCAGGCATAATCTTGTGGAGTAAAACATGAGCAGCGATAAAATCGTTCACCTGACCGATGACAGTTTCGACACTGACGTGCTGAAAGCAGACGGTGTGACACTGGTAGATTTCTGGGCTGAATGGTGTGGTCCTTGCAAAATGATCGCGCCGATCCTTGATGAAGTCGCAGAAGAGTACGACGGTAAGCTCACCATCGCCAAGTTGAACATTGACGACAACCCGGGCACCGCGCCGAAGTATGGCATTCGCGGCATTCCGACCCTGCTGCTGTTTAAGAACGGCGAGGTGGCGGCTACCAAAGTTGGCGCACTGTCAAAAGGCCAGCTGAAAGAGTTCCTGAACGCTAACCTGGGCTAAGCCCAGCGCGGTGTTTCGTCCGCAGTGGTGAATTTTTTCTCCACTGCTGGACGTCTCCGTTTTAGCGTGATAAGTTGTCAATACTGCATTACGCACTTACCTTGTAGTTTGCATCTAAAGATTTCCTTTGTCAGACCCTATTCGCATTGAACGTTTTCGTGGTTTGGCAATCTGACGGCTAGTACCCCTGGCAACATTATCGACCGTCTCCTCGCTCCCTTATCGCCATCCCTGACGATATCCGTCGAGCAGAGTCGAATAAAGAGCCATTAAACAGGCATGGAATATTCGCCATACCATTCACGACAAACATTTCGAGAATTACCCCGAGTTTAAGAACCCATCATATGAATCTTACCGAATTAAAGAATACGCCGGTTTCTGAGCTGATTACTCTCGGCGAAAATATGGGGCTGGAAAACCTGGCGCGTATGCGCAAGCAGGATATTATTTTCGCCATTCTGAAGCAGCACGCCAAGAGTGGTGAAGACATCTTCGGTGATGGTGTGCTGGAGATACTGCAGGATGGATTTGGTTTCCTCCGCTCTGCAGACAGCTCCTACCTCGCCGGTCCCGACGATATCTACGTTTCTCCCAGCCAAATCCGCCGCTTCAACCTCCGCACAGGTGACACCATCTCCGGTAAAATCCGTCCGCCGAAAGAAGGTGAGCGTTATTTTGCCCTGCTGAAGGTTAATGAAGTTAACTACGATAAGCCGGAAAACGCCCGTAGTAAGATTCTGTTCGAAAACCTCACGCCGCTGCACGCAAACAGCCGTTTGCGTATGGAGCGGGGTAATGGCTCAACTGAAGACCTGACCGCACGTGTGCTGGATCTGGCTTCTCCGATTGGCCGTGGCCAGCGTGGTCTGATCGTTGCACCGCCGAAAGCCGGTAAAACCATGCTGCTGCAGAACATCGCACAGAGCATCGCTTACAATCACCCGGATTGCGTGCTGATGGTGCTGCTGATTGACGAACGTCCGGAAGAAGTGACCGAGATGCAGCGCCTGGTGAAAGGCGAAGTTATCGCATCGACCTTCGACGAACCGGCTTCCCGTCACGTGCAGGTTGCAGAAATGGTGATTGAGAAGGCCAAGCGCCTGGTTGAGCACAAAAAAGACGTGATCATCCTGCTCGACTCCATCACCCGTCTGGCGCGTGCCTACAACACCGTTGTTCCAGCCTCCGGTAAAGTGTTGACCGGTGGTGTGGATGCCAACGCCCTGCATCGTCCGAAGCGTTTCTTCGGTGCGGCACGTAACGTGGAAGAGGGCGGCAGCCTGACCATCATCGCGACTGCGCTGGTTGATACCGGTTCGAAGATGGACGAAGTCATCTACGAAGAATTCAAAGGTACGGGCAACATGGAACTGCACCTTTCCCGTAAGATTGCGGAAAAACGTGTGTTCCCGGCGATTGACTACAACCGCTCCGGTACGCGTAAAGAAGAGCTGCTGACTTCTTCTGAAGAACTGCAGAAGATGTGGATCCTGCGCAAAATCATCCATCCGATGGGTGAAATCGATGCGATGGAGTTCCTCATCAACAAACTGGCGATGACCAAAACCAACGACGAATTCTTCGATATGATGAAGCGTTCCTGACGCGTTGGGTGTGGAGAGCGCCTCAGCCGTTCTTTCCGCACAATTTGCCAGGATTTATCACTAACGCCACGTCTTAACGTGGCGTTTTTCATTTCCGGGCATTAGGATTAGGCCTGTCGGGAGTATTTATAATGACTGTGGCAGAAGTGATTATTTTTTAATCAAACGCACACTTCTGAGGCGGAATTAGGACTCGGGATGAACGGCAAAGGCGAAAAAATTGCTTATTGTTGTCCACGATTTTAGCTGAGAGCGTTAATGTGAATTTACTCACTATGAGTACTGAACTTGGTATAGTTTTTCTGTTTTCCTTAGCGTTCCTGTTTTTTGCTCGTAAAGCGGCTAAAAAGATTGGGCTGGTTGACACACCCAATTCCAGAAAACGTCACCATGGTGCCATTCCGCTTGTCGGGGGTATCTCCGTCTACGCGGGGATCTGCTTCGCTTTTATCATTTCCAACTACTATCTCCCCCATGCTTTGCTGTATCTCAGCTGCGCCGGTGTGCTGGTGTTTGTCGGTGCACTGGATGATCGCTTCGACATCAGCGTGAAGATTCGTGCCGGGGTGCAGGCTGCCATTGCCGTCGTGATGATGGTGGGGGCCAAACTCTATTTACTCAGTCTCGGTTTTATCATTGGCCCGTTCGAGTTGATTGTTGGCCCGTTTGGCTACGTGCTGACGCTGTTTGCCGTCTGGGCGGCTATCAACGCCTTCAATATGGTTGATGGTATCGATGGTTTGCTGGGGGGCTTATCCTGCGTCACCTTTGGTGCGATGGGCATCATTCTGTACTTTGACGGTCAGAGCAGCCTGGCGATGTGGTGCTTCGCCATGATTGCCGCCACCATCCCTTATATTCTGCTTAACCTCGGTTTCCTCGGACGACGCTACAAAGTGTTTATGGGTGATGCCGGTAGCACCATGATCGGTTTCACCATCATCTGGATCTTACTGGAAACCACGCAGGGTCTGAGCCACCCGATTACGCCCGTGACGGCGCTATGGCTGATTGCCATCCCGCTGATGGATATGGTTGCCATCATGTATCGCCGTCTGCGTAAGGGGATGAGTCCGTTTTCTGCCGACCGCCAGCACATCCATCATCTGATTATGCGCGCGGGCTTTACTTCGCGGCAGGCATTTCTGTTGATTACCACTGCGGCGGCGATCCTTGCGGGTATCGGGGTATTGGGTGAGTATCTGGCCTTCATCCCGGAGTGGGTGATGTTGTTGCTATTTCTGGTGGCGTTTTGTTTCTACGGCTATTGCCTGAAACACGCCTGGCGCGTCGCGCGTAAAGTTCGCCGTATCAAACGCCGCTGGCAGAGCGCGAGCGAAGTTAAAAAATAATTATTAAGAACCCGAATAAGGATTCCTTGTTATGACCTCTGTTGTTGTGGAGAACGAACTGGATATTCGCGGCCTGTGCTGTGCACTGTGGCGCGGCAAACGCTGGATTATGGGTCTGGCGCTGCTGTTTGCACTGCTGGCATGGCTGGCTTCCATGCTGATGAAACAGGTATGGAGCACCACGGCGATTACCGATCGACCCACGGTCAACATGCTGGGCGATTATTTCGTCCAGCAGCAATTTATCAATAACCTTGATGCGCGTAACAACACGCTGAACCTGAACACACCCGCACCCACGGTGATGGACGAAGTGTATCAGGAGTTCACCATGCAACTGGCTTCATGGGATACGCGTCGTGAGTTCTGGTTACAGACTGACTACTATAAAAGCCGCAAAAGTGGCAATACCCGCAACGATGCGGCGTTGCTTGACGAGATGATCACCAATATCCAGTTCACGCCAGCTGATCCGGCGCATAACACCCTGGATAACATTAAACTGAATGCCGAAAGCGCCAGCGATGCCAATAATCTGCTGCGTCAGTACATTGCTTACGCCAGCGAACGGGCAGCACGCCATCTTGATGAGGAGTTGCAGGGAGCCTGGCAGGCGCGTAGCGAGCAATTAAAGGCGCAGGTGAAACGTCAGGAAGATGTGGCGCAGGCGGTATTCGAACGTCAGCGTCAGCGTATCGGGCAGGCGTTGAAAATCGCCAGCGAGCAGGGTATCAAAGAAAACCGCGCGGTTGCGAACAGCGGGAACCTGCCGGACAGTGACCGCTTCCTGCTGGGGCAGCAAATGCTGCAGGCCCAGCTTGATACTCTGCAGGCAAGCGGACCTGCCTACGATTTAAGCTATGATCAAAACAGGGTGATGCTGGCGACGTTGCAGGCCGGACCCCAGCTGGATAAGCAGTTCCAGACTTATCGTTACCTGCGTACACCGGAGGAACCGGTGACACGTAGTAGTCCACGTCGGGCGTTTATGATGATCATGTGGGGCGTCATCGGCGCGCTGGTGGGTGCGGGGGTTGCATTGGTGCGCCGTCCGCGCCCGATGTTACCAACGAGTCATTAAGAGAAGCCGCGTGAAAGTTCTGACCGTATTTGGCACTCGTCCTGAGGCGATCAAAATGGCACCTCTGGTGCAGGCGCTGGCGCAGGATGCTGCGTTTGAGTCACGCCTGTGCGTCACGGCGCAGCATCGCGAAATGCTCGATCAGGTGCTGCGTCTGTTCAACCTGCAACCCGATTACGATCTCAATATCATGCGCCCGGAGCAGGGCCTGACAGAGATCACCTGCCGTATTTTGCAGGGCATGAAAACCGTGCTGGCTGACTTCAGGCCCGATGTCGTCCTGGTGCATGGCGACACCACCACCACGCTGGCCGCCAGCCTGGCGGCGTTCTATCACCAAATTCCGGTGGGGCATGTGGAAGCGGGTCTGCGCACCGGTAACCTGATGTCACCGTGGCCGGAGGAAGCGAACCGCACCCTGACCGGCCATCTGGCAAGTTATCACTTCACGCCCACCGAAAACTCGCGCCAAAACCTGCTGCATGAAAATCTGCCGGATCAGCGTATTTTCGTCACGGGGAACACCGTCATTGATGCGTTGCTGTGGGTACGTGACCGCGTGCTGGATGATGCTGACCTCAATGCCAGGCTGGCGGCGCGTTATCCGTTCCTCAACCCGGATAAAAAGCTGGTGCTGGTCACCGGTCATCGGCGTGAGAGTTTTGGCGGCGGTTTCGAACGTATTTGCAGTGCGCTGGCGCACATTGCCCGCCAGCATCCGCAGGTGCAAATCGTTTATCCGGTGCACCTCAACCCCAATGTCAGCGAACCGGTGAACCGCATTCTGAGCGGCATCGAAAATATCGTGTTGATTGAGCCGCAGGAGTACCTGCCTTTTGTCTGGCTGATGAACCGGGCCTGGCTGATCCTCACCGATTCGGGTGGTATTCAGGAAGAAGCCCCCTCACTAGGCAAGCCGGTGCTGGTGATGCGTGACACCACCGAGCGTCCGGAAGCGGTGGCTGCCGGTACGGTCAAACTGGTTGGTACCGATGTTGACAAAATTGTCGCTGAAGTCAGCCAGCTGCTGGACAACGAAGACGCCTGGCTGGCGATGAGCCATGCGCACAACCCTTATGGCGACGGCCAGGCCTGCGCACGCATTTTGCAGGCCCTCAAAAATCACAGAGCATAACCATGAGTTTTCAAACCATTTCCGTTATTGGACTGGGCTATATTGGGCTGCCGACGGCAGCCATTTTTGCTTCCCGGGGAATAAACGTGGTGGGCGTCGATATCAACGCCCGCGCGGTCGAGACCATTAATCGTGGTGAAATCCACATCGTGGAACCGGAACTGGGTGACGTGGTACGTGATGCCGTCCACAGCGGCCATCTGCGTGCGACCATGCAGGCCGAAGCGGCCGATGCGTTTCTGATTGCGGTACCGACGCCTTTTATCGGCGATCATCAACCGGATCTCAGTTTTGTCCAGGCAGCGGCTGACGCCATTGCATCGGTGTTAAAAGCCGGGGACCTGGTTATCCTCGAGTCCACGTCACCGGTCGGGACCACCGAGCAACTGGCTGAATGGCTGGCGGCTGCGCGTCCGGACCTGCGCTTCCCGCAACACGGTGAGGCGGTGGATGTCGCCATTGCCTATTGTCCGGAGCGCGTGCTGCCAGGCAAAGTGATGGTGGAGTTAATTGAGAACGATCGGGTTATTGGTGGCATGACGCCCGCCTGTTCCGCGCGAGCCAGTGAGCTATACCGGATTTTCCTGCGCGGTGAGTGCGTGGAAACCAACGCGCGTACTGCCGAGATGTGCAAATTGACGGAAAATAGCTTCCGTGACGTCAATATCGCCTTTGCCAATGAATTATCGCTGATTTGCGCCGAACAGGGGATTAACGTCTGGGAATTGATTGCGCTGGCGAATCGTCATCCGCGCGTCAATATCCTGCAACCTGGCCCGGGCGTTGGCGGCCACTGCATTGCGGTCGATCCCTGGTTTATCGTGGCGCAAAACCCGCAGCAGGCGCGACTGATCCGCACTGCGCGGGAAGTTAACGATGCCAAACCGCGCTGGGTGCTGGATCAGGTAAAACAGCAGCTGGCGGAATGTCTGACGGCCAGCGGCAAGCGCGCCAGTGATATCACCATCGCCTGCTTCGGTCTGGCGTTTAAACCCAATATTGACGATCTGCGCGAAAGTCCGGCGATGACGGTAGCGCACCTGATCGCCGAATGGCATAGCGGTACCACCTGGGTGGTGGAACCGCATATCAGTGAGATCCCCGCACGCCTCGTGCGCGAAGCCACGCTGGTGACCACCACGGCGGCACTGCAACACGCCGATATCCTGGTGATGCTGGTCGATCACGCCGCATTTCGCGCCATCGATGCAGCACAGGTGACACAGTCGTGGATTGTCGATACCAAAGGAGTCTGGCGATGAAACAATTTCGGGTTACCCGCTATGTCCGTCAGCGTCAGTATTAATCCCCTGGCGTGGGAAAGCGGTTTCTTCGCCGTGCAGACGGCGCGGCTGGATCCTGATGGCGATACGCCGCTGACGCTGGCGCTGCAACAGCCCTGTGCGCTTTGGCAAATGAAGGTGGCCGCTGAACGTAACGATGTGATTGATGCCATCAGTCGGCACGGTTTCCAGCTGGTGGAAGGAGAAGCTGACCTTGCCATCAACATTAAGCGTACCGAACGGCAAACCGGTGTGCGTATCGCGCGTGAAGCGCAGATCCCGCAGCTGCGCGCTGCCGCCGCGACGGCGTTCCGCCTGAGCCGCTTTCGTGCGCCCTGGTTTCACGCCGATGACAGCAGCCGCTTCTATGCGCAATGGATTGAAAACGCCGTGCGCGGCACCTTTGATAATCAATGCCTGATCGCCTGCGATGAACAGGGCGCGTTACAGGGATTTGTCTCGATACGCGAACAGAACGACGATGCGCGCATCGGCCTGCTGGCGGTGTTGCCTGAAGCGCAGGGCAAGGGGATTGGTCAGCGGCTACTGCTGGCGGCAGCGGACTGGGGGCGGGTGCGCCAGCTTAATCGCCTGCGTGTTGCCACCCAGCTCAGTAACCTGGCGGCGATGCGCCTCTATTTACGCAGCGGTGCGCGGCTCGAAAGCACCGCCTACTGGTTTTACAGGAACGCACATGATCCCATTTAATGCCCCGCCGGTGGTGGGCAGCGAAATTGAATATATGCAGTCGGCGATGGCCAGCGGCAAATTGTGCGGCGATGGCGGCTTTACCCGGCGCTGTCAGCAGTGGATGGAACAACACTTCGGCAGCAAAAAAGTTCTGCTGACCCCCTCCTGCACCGCCTCGCTGGAGATGGCGGCACTGCTGATTGATATCCAGCCCGGTGATGAAGTGATCATGCCGAGCTACACCTTTGTGTCCACAGCCAATGCCTTTGTGTTGCGCGGTGCGACCATCGTCTTCGTTGATGTGCGGCCCGATACGCTCAATATCGATGAAACCCTGATTGAAGCGGCGATTACCAGCAAAACCCGCGCTATCGTGCCGGTGCATTACGCCGGGGTGGCCTGCGAAATGGACACCATCATGGCGCTGGCGGCGAAGCATAAACTGTATGTGATTGAAGATGCCGCGCAGGGCGTGATGTCGCAATACAAAGGGCGCGCGCTGGGTACCATCGGCCATATTGGTTGCTTCAGCTTCCATGAGACCAAAAACTACACCGCGGGTGGTGAAGGCGGTGCGACGCTGATTAATGAGGCAAAGCTGGTGGAACGTGCGGAGATCATCCGCGAAAAAGGCACCAATCGTAGCCAGTTCTTCCGGGGTCAGGTGGATAAATACACCTGGCGCGATATCGGTTCCAGTTATCTGATGGCGGATTTGCAGGCGGCCTATCTGTGGGCGCAGCTGGAAGCAGCCGAACGCATCAACCAGCAGCGTTTACGCCTGTGGAACAACTACTTTGCGGCACTCCAGCCGCTGGCAGCAATCGGACGCATTGCGTTGCCGGTGGTGCCGGACAGCTGTCGCCACAACGCGCATATGTTTTACATCAAGCTGCGCGACAGCCATGATCGGCAGGCACTGATCAACTGGATGAAAGAAGCGGAAATTCTCACCGTATTTCACTATATCCCGCTGCATTCATCACCGGCAGGAGAGCGCTTTGGTCGCTTCCACGGTGATGACGTGTTTACCACGGCTGAGAGTGAGCGCGTGCTGCGTCTGCCGCTGTTCTACAATCTGTCGGACAACAATCAGCGCACGGTCATTAACTCTCTGCTGAGCTTTTTTGCCTGATGTCGCTGGCTAAAGCCTCGGTGTGGACCGCCTCGTCCACGCTGGTCAAAATAGTTGCGGGTTTGCTGGTAGTTAAACTGCTGGCTGTCAGTTTCGGGCCGGAAGGTGTTGGCCAGGCCGGTAACTTTCGTCAGATGATAACCGTGCTTGGCGTACTGGCGGGGGCGGGTATCTTCAACGGCGTCACCACCTATGTGGCGCAATTTCAGCAGCAGCCTGAGTCGTTGCGTGCCGTCACCGGTACCGCGTCAGCGCTGGTGCTGGGTTTCTCCACGCTGCTGGCGCTGGTGTTCCTGCTGGCGGCGGCTCCCATCAGTCGTGCCTTGTTCGGTCATGACCATTATCAGGGCGTGGTCAGGATCGTCGCATTTTTGCAGCTCGGCATCGCCTGGGCCAACCTGACGCTGGCGCTGCTGAAAGGCTTTCGCGATGCGCGTGGTAATGCGCTGGCGTTGATGGCGGGCAGCCTGATGGGGGTGCTGGCCTATGTGCTGTGCTGGTGGGTTGGCGGTTATGCCGGTGCGCTGGTTGGCCTGGCGCTGGTGCCCGCGCTGATCGTGATTCCGGCGCTGGTGATGCTGCGCCGTCATGATCGGGTCTTGCCGCTGCGCTGGTTACAGCCGGTGTGGCAGCCGGAGCTGGCACGTAATCTGGCGAAGTATACCCTGATGGCGCTGATCACTTCGGTAACGCTACCGGTGGCTTGGGTGATGATGCGTAACCTGCTGGCGCAGCAGCAAGGCTGGGCGCAGGTGGGGTTGTGGCAGGGGGTGACCAGTATCTCTGATGCTTACCTGCAATTTATCACCGCCACGTTTAGCGTCTGGCTGCTGCCAACTCTGGCACGGCTGGAGCATAAGCCACAGATCACCCGCGAAATTCTGCGTGCGCTGCGCTTTGTCCTGCCTGCTGTGGCGGCAGCCAGCTTTTGCGTCTGGCTGCTGCGCGACGTGGCTATCTGGTTGCTGTTTTCCACAAAATTTGCCGCGATGCGCGATCTGTTCGTCTGGCAGCTGTGCGGTGACGTGTTTAAAGTCGGCGCGTATGTTTTCGGCTACCTGGTGATCGCCAAAGCCTCGCTGCGCTTCTATATTTTGACTGAAGTCAGCCAGTTCATCTTGCTGCTGGCCTTTTCCCACTGGCTGATTCCGTTACATGGCACAACAGGTGCCGCGCAAGCCTATATGGCGACCTATATCTGCTACTTCACCCTGTGTTGTGGCGTTTTCACGATTTATTGCCGGAAAAAATGACGTTAACTCATGTGCTGGGATCGGACATCCCCCATCATAATCACACGGTGTTGCGCTTCTTTGATGAAGTGATCACCCGCCTGCTGCCGGTGAACACGCCGCGTCGGTTTATGGTGGTGACGCAAACCCCGCAAGCATTGCAGGCGTATCAGTCACTGCAGATTGAAACCTTCCCGAATAAACGCGCGCTGGCGCAGGCGGTGATGCAACGTGCCGCCGATCGTCAGCAGCGCTTCTTTTTCCACGGGCAGTTTAACCCGACTATCTGGCTGGCATTGCTGAGCGGTAAGCTACGGCGGCGGCAGGCGTTCTGGCACATGTGGGGTGCCGATTTGTACGAAGAGGGCAGTGGCCTGAAGTATCGGCTGTTCTATCTGCTGCGCCGCCTCGCACAGGGACGTATGGCGCGCGTATTCGCGACGCGCGGCGATTTGCACCATTATCAGCAGCGTCATCCGCATGTGCCGGGGTCGCTGCTGTATTTCCCGACGCGGATGCCGGAATGTGCGATGCCGGTCGCGGCTGAACATAATGAACTGACCATCCTGTTGGGCAATTCGGGCGATCGCAGCAATCGCCATATTGCCGGTTTACAGGCGATCAGAGCACAGTTTGGCGAACGGGTGAAGGTGGTGGTGCCGCTGGGCTATCCTGCTGATAACGATGTGTATATTGCGGAAATTGCCGCAGCTGCCGCGCAGCTGTTCCCACAGGGGCAGGTAACTTTACTACGCGATAAGATCGATTTTGATGCTTATCTGGCACTGCTGAGCCGCTGCCAGCTGGGTTATTTTATGTTTGAACGCCAGCAGGGGATTGGTACCATCTGTCTGTTGATTCAGGCTGGCATTCCGTTTGTGCTCAACCGCAAAAACCCCTTCTGGCGCGATCTCAGCGAGCAGGGGGTGCCGGTATTGTTCAGCGACGATGCGCTTGATGAGGCGCGGATCGTGGAGGCACAGCGCCAGTTAGCGCAATGCGATCCCTCCGCCATCGCATTCTTTGCCCCTGGCTATCTGACAGGGTGGCGCGAGGCGCTCACTCTGAGTGAAACGGAGACATTATGACCCTCATGCAGTTTAGCGGTCTGCTGGTGGTGTATCTGTTCTCGCTGGGGTTCATTCTGACCCTAACCTGGCGGGAATTTAAACGGGTGCGTTTTAATTTCCACCTGTTTTTCACCTTGTTGTTTTTACTGACCTTTTATTTCGGTTTTCCGCTCACCAGCATTCTGGTGTTCCGCTTTAATATGGCGGTGGTGCCGCCGGAGTATCTGTTGCAGGCGCTGCTGGCCGCTACCAGTTTCTATGCGATTTATTACGTCAGCTATAAAGTACGCTTACGCCCGGCCACTGCCGCGCCGCCGAAACCCTGGCTACAGATGAATCGGGTGGAAACGAACCTGACTTGCCTGCTGCTGGCGTTGGTGGCAATGGGTACGGTCACGGTGTTCTTTATGCACAACGGCCTGCTGCTGTTCCGGCTGACGGCGTACAACCAGATTTTCTCCAGTGAAGTGTCCGGTGTTGCGCTCAAGCGTTTCTTCTATTTTTTCATTCCGGCAATGCTGATCCGTTACTTCCTCAATCCCACACAACGCCAATGGTTACTGTTTTTGCTGGTGTCGGTAGCCTTTGGTTTGCTGACTTATGCGCTAGTCGGCGGTACGCGTGCCAACATCATCATCGCCTTTGCGCTGTTCCTGTTTATTGGTATTACCCGCGGCTGGATTACCTTATGGATGCTGGCGGGGGCGGGTGTGATGGCGGTTGGCGGTATGTTCTGGCTGGCGCTGCGTCGTTACAACCTCGATGTGATGGGTGAAGAGGCGTTTTACACCTTCCTCTATCTGACGCGTGATACCTTCTCGCCGTGGGAGAATCTGGCACTGTTATTGCAGCATTATCACAAGATCGAGTTCCAGGGCCTGGCACCGATGTGGCGTGACTTTTATGTGTTTATTCCCAGCTGGCTGTGGCCCGGTCGTCCTTCGATGGTGTTGAACAGCGCTAACTACTTTACCTGGGAAGTGCTGAATAACCATTCCGGCCTGGCGATATCGCCGACGCTGCTGGGGTCGCTGCTGGTGATGGGCGGCGTAGGGTTTATACCGCTGGGTGCCATCGCGGTGGGGATGCTGATGAAAGGCTTCGATAACCTGTATGCGCGTGGCCGTGATGAAACCAACCGCTATAGCGGAGCCATTCTGCAAAGCTTCTGTTTTGGCGCGGTGTTCAACATGATTGTACTGGCACGTGAAGGGCTGGATGCGTTCGGCTCACGCGTGGTGTTTTTCTGCATTATTTTTGCTGCCTGTTTGCTGGTGGCGAAGCTGCTTTACTGGCTGCTGGATCGTGCCGGACTGATTCGTCAGCGTGGTGAGCCGGTTTTACCCAGCCCCTCTTAACTCTGGGGCCTAACAGGAAGATGTTTGACGTTGAATAAGATGAATACAGAGGCGTTGCGTTACCCCGTGCGTGGTGTCGATCTCTGCGCTTTCGGGGATATGGCCTCCTTTCTGCACTTTCTGCTGCCAGACGATAAACCGCGCAGCGGTACGCTGGTGGCGATCAACGCAGAGAAAATGCTGACGCTGGAAAGCGACGCTGAAGTCCGCCAGTTGATTGAACAGGCCGAATTCAAGTATGCCGATGGCATCAGCATCGTTCGCTCGCTACGGAAGAAATACCCGCAACTCAAGGTGAACCGTATTGCCGGTGCCGACTTATGGGAAGCCCTGATGGAACGTGCCGGACGCAGCGGCATTCCGGTATTTTTGATTGGTGGTCATCAACAGGTGTTGCAGGAAACCTGCGATAAGTTGCGTCAGCAATGGAATGTGAACATCGTTGGCAGCCAGGATGGCTATTTCTCCCCGGATCAACGCGAGACGCTGTTTGCGCGTGTGGCGGCAAGCAAAGCCCAGATTGTGACGGTGGCGCTGGGATCGCCGCGCCAGGAGCTGCTGATGCGCGATTGTCGCGCCCATTACCCCAATGCGCTGTATATGGGCGTGGGAGGCACCTACGATGTTTTCACCGGCCGGGTGGCGCGAGCCCCTCGCTACTGGCAAAAAATGGGGCTGGAGTGGCTGTATCGTTTGATTCGTCAGCCATCGCGCTGGCGTCGCCAGATAAAATTACTTAAATATTTAGGTTATCACTGGCGCGGCGATCTCTGATATTGCTGATAAATGCAGCAATTCACGGCTGCAGCAAGGGGAAAGTGCCGCATTTATCGACGGAATGCACAAAGCGTAATCAAACGCGTTTTTTTATTAAAAAAGCACTGGACAGTCTGGTACCAAGCCCGTAGTATGCCCATCCGCAACGGCGCTACGCGCCCGTAGCTCAGCTGGATAGAGCGCTGCCCTCCGGAGGCAGAGGTCTCAGGTTCGAATCCTGTCGGGCGCGCCATTAAGTTTGTGCGCAAGAGCTTCGGTGGTTTTAAATACCGCGTTAAGTAGTAAAAAGATTTATGGTGGCTATAGCTCAGTTGGTAGAGCCCTGGATTGTGATTCCAGTTGTCGTGGGTTCGAGTCCCATTAGCCACCCCAGATTTTGCTGGGACATGCGAAGGTGGCGGAATTGGTAGACGCGCTAGCTTCAGGTGTTAGTGTTCTTACGGACGTGAGGGTTCAAGTCCCTCTCTTCGCACCAGGCAAAATATTAAGATAGATAAAAATCGGCGAGTAGCGCAGCTTGGTAGCGCAACTGGTTTGGGACCAGTGGGTCGGAGGTTCGAATCCTCTCTCGCCGACCATCTTAATATGAAAAACAACCTGCTAAGAGCAGGTTTTTTTTCGTCTATAGATCAGCGATTTTGTCGGTTGTCTCCTGATGGCGACATGTAATTGTATGATTTATAATGGTTTTACAGATCCTTGCACTGCCTGTCGCCCGACAGAGACAGCTTTATCCCGGCATGTCGCGGTTTCCCGACATGATGCGATAACACCAAAACCTTTCCATTTTTAATTCATTGATATAAAAAGAATAAATTCATTATCTGCCAACCTGGCACGACTTATGCAATAATGACATTGTAGATGCTCATTCCACCTCTTATGTCTGCTGATGCTGCATAAACCTGGGAATGATGCAGAGCCCCTTACGGTACCCGTTGTCCAGCCTGGCAGTATCGCGTAAGCCTTACTGCAGTTAGAAGGACATTACGTTGAGTCGGGTACCATCAGTTGTCTTACCGACCTGATCTTACACCTGCTTCTGGCAGGTGTTTTTTTATCTGCAAAATGCCAAATCCTGCGGTGGTCTTAATTTCGGCGCAAAAAAAGCCGGGCGAACCCGGCGTGCACAAAAATACAACCATAACAAAATCAGGCGCTGGGATTGTTCTTCAGCGTCAGGAGCAGGCCTTCGCGGCGCATCTTAGCCGCTTCTTCCGGGCGATGCAGGCGATCGTAAACATCGGCCAGCCATGCATAATCAAAGGCATCCGGGCGCTGTGCCAGCGCCGCCTGGAAGGCTTCTGCCGCCTGCTGCCATTCACCGTGGCGCATCAGCATCTGGCCCAGCGTGCTATGCAGCAGCGGTGTGGCGCCGTGTTGTTTGATCTGATTGCGCAGGGCTTTTTCCAGTGATTGTGGATCGCCGCTTTTGATACGCGGCATCAGCAGCACCAGACGGTCGTCATACTGACGTTTCAGGCCATCCAGCACGATGGACTGTGCGGTATCCGGATCATCACACTCAATCAGATGCTCTGCCATGGCAACCTGCAACGCGGTTTCCTGGCGGGTTTTGCGGCTCTGATTTTGCCACCAGCGCTTCAGACCATCGCTGCCCTGGTCGGCCATCGCCTGATTCATCAGCCCCAGCCATGCCTGCTGCTGCAACGCTGCGCGCTGCGTGTCATTATTAATCTGCACTTTCTGCATCGATGGCAGGATATCCAGCAACGCACCCCAGGCACCGGTACGGATGTAGGCCTGTTCAGCCAGACGCAACACTTCCGGGTGGCGCGGGGCCACTTCCAGCAAGCGATCGATGCCATGACGGGCCGCGTGGTCCTCATTGCGCGCCAGTTGCAGACGAACACGGGTGATTTCCACCGGAATGGTATCGTTTTGCGCCAGTTCCGCTGCACGTTCCAGATGTTGGTTGGCGCGAATTTCGTCACCGCGTTGCTGAGCGGCTTCAGCAGCCAGCAGATAGTTAGCAACCGGTTGATCGGCGTGGTCGGCATCTTTCGACAGCAGCTTCTCAGCCTGCTTGTAATCACCTTCCGCCAGCTTCATCAGCGCGGTTTGCGTCTGACGCTGTGCACGGCGGCGCTTACGACCGGTAAACCAGCCGCGGGTGCGGACGCCGGTACGCAACAGACGGCGTAATACCCACTCCACAAACAAAATCACCAGCAGGCTGAGGATCAGGATGATGCACAGACCGGTGACGCTGGTTTCAATATTCCAGTTGTCCGTCTGAATCAGCACATAACCCTGGTGACCGGCAATCATCGGGCCAAGTACCACTCCGGCAATCAGCAGCAGAAAAAGGATCAATACTTTCAGCATACTTAGCCTCCCTGCTGGTCAGCCGCAACCGCTGGCTGTGCCAGCAAATTACGCACGCGGGTCTGCATCAGTTTCTCCAGCAGTGGCTGGCTCTCCAGCGTGTCGGGCACATCCATCGATATGCTCTGCTGGCTCAGCTCATCCAGTTGCTCAAGGAAGGCTTTGGTGGCGGCATCGTTAGTGTCGTACCAGGCGCGTACCCAGGTGGACACCGCATCAATCGACTGTTTATAGATTTCGTCCTGATGACGTGGCACCGCCTGCGCGGCAATCAGCAGACGTGAACGAATGTTTTCACGCAGATACACATCCTGATTGGGTGCCAGTAATGGCTGGGCGGTGTTGTCGCGACGGCGGATGGTGATGAAGTCATCCATAAAGTTGTGCCAGCTTTTCGCCAGGTTTTGTCGCCACTCATGCAGGGAGCCGGAAAGCTCGCCGCCATCGGCATCCATCGGCGAATCATCGCTGTCGTTATCGGCCAGTCGCAGATTATCGACACCGTTCGACAATTGATTCAGTTTGAGAATGATACCGTCGTAATCGACCTGACTGACCGCCGACAGGGAACTGATATCCTGGGTCAGGGCGCGACGCACGTTCATCACGCTGGGGTCGTTCATCTCGGCAAGGCTGGTGTCAGCGCTTTTCAGCAGGGCAGCGGCGGTGGTGACATCCTGATCGCTCCACAGCTTACGACCCGCCAGTTTGACCAGATAGTCAGCCTGTGCCAGCAGCCAGGTGCGGGTATCGTTACCCGAAATAGTGGCGACTTTTTGCCGCAGCGCTTCAAGCTCCTTCGCGCTGGCGTCCTGTTGATTGCGCGCCTCCTGTAAAGCGCTGTTGGCGCTCTCCAGTTGCTGCGTCAGCTGTTGTTTATCGCTGCCCAGTTGCTGTTGCAGCGCACTCAGCTGCTCGTTCAGGTCCTGATTAGTCTGAGCCTGTAAGTCGGCCTGGTGTTTCCCATTCAGGTAAAGTCCCGCGCCAATCGCCAGCGCAATCACAATCGCTACTGCACCCAGTACCTTGCCATCGTTTTTTTTATTGCGAGGCGGTTTACCGGCCGGAGGTGTAGCGTTGTTACCCGCTGGGGTAGTTTCATCAACCATGGCGGAGGAGGCTTTTTGTTCCGTCATTGCGGCTCATCCCAATGTTAAGTTCAGCGTAACGCACGCAGCAGCGCATCGTTATCGGCACCATCGGCTACCTCAATATCCTGCCAGCCCATGCTGGCTGCCAGGGTAGCCAAACGTTCACTGACGACCAGCAGCCGACAGTGTAATAACCATTCCCGCCGATCGATTGGCGGAAACAGCCCAAACAGTTGTTGTAACATTTCGCCGCTGGTCACTACCAGCGTCGTAATCCCGCGATCGCGCCAGCGACGACCTTCAACCGCGCCGTCATAATACTTTTCACAGCGCTGATAACATTCACAATAACGGACATCGACACCGCGTTCCGTCAGGGTATCCGCCAGCAATTCGCGGCCTGGACTGCCGCGCAGAATTAAGGCGCGCTTGCCGCTGACTTTTTGCAGACGGTTCAGACGCACCAGTTCTTCACTGGTTTCCCGCGCATGAGGATAGTCTACTTTCAGATTACTGACGGTATGCAGTGCCAGCGCCGTGCTACGACCGATGGCGTAATAATCGAGCTGTGTGGGCCAGGCAAACCCCTGGCGCTGCAATGCGGGGTGGGCAAAGGTCACCACCTGCTGTGACAGCAAAAACACCAGGTCGTCAGGTTGCAGGTCAGAAAGTTGTTGTGGCAAATCATCGACATCGCGACCCGGCGTGAACTCAATCAGCGGCAGGCTCCACGCCAGTTTCCCCTGGGTTCGCAATCGCGCGACCAGTTCGCTGGCAGCAGGCTCGGGACGGGTCACGAGGATGGTCATGCGGGCGGCTGTCCCTGATAGACTTCACGCAGAATGTCGCGCGCGCCATTTTCCAGCAGTTCTTCCGCCAGTGAAATGCCCATCTTTTCGGCCTGATCGCGTGGACCACGGCGTTCACCGGTGATCATCTGGCTGCCATCGGGTGAACCAACCAGACCACGCAGCCATAACTGATCGCCTTCTTCCAGCACGGCAAAGCTGCCAATCGGTACCTGGCAACCGCCTTCGAGACGGGTATTCATCGCACGTTCGGCGCGTACGCAAACGGCGGTATCGCCGTCATTCAGCGCCTGCAGCAGGGTAATCAGTTCGGCATCGTCGAGACGGCACTCAATGCCGACTGCGCCCTGGCCCACGGCGGGTAACGACAGTTCCGCCGGTAAAGCCAGACGGATACGATCTTCCAGCCCGAGGCGTTTCAGCCCGGCCGCAGCGAGGATAATCGCATCATATTCACCGGCATCCAGTTTGCCGAGGCGGGTACCCACGTTGCCGCGCAGTGAGCGAATCACCAGGTCGGGACGGCGAGCGCTGAGCTGACATTGACGACGCAAGCTGGAAGTACCCACCACCGCACCCTGCGGCAGGGCATCAATGGAGTCGTAATGATTAGAGACGAAGGCATCGCGCGGATCTTCGCGCTCGCAGATAGTGACCAGGCCGAGTCCTTCAGGAAAATCCACCGGCACATCCTTCATAGAATGCACGGCGAGGTCGGCGCGGTTTTCCAGCATCGCCAGTTCCAGTTCCTTGACGAAAAGCCCTTTCCCGCCCACTTTAGCCAGCGGTGTATCAAGGATGACATCACCTTTGGTGACCATCGGAACCAGTTCCACGCGCAGGCCCGGGTGGGCTGCCATCAGGCGCTGCTGGACATATTGTGCCTGCCAAAGCGCCAGGGGGCTTTGTCTTGTAGCAATTCTGAAAATTTTGTCTAACATGCTGTTAACCGTTTTGATCGTTCACCGAATATCCTATCATCGATGGGGGAATGCTGTCAGATTTCACCGTGATGTCCGGGAAACATTCTGTGGTCTTAGTCCGAAAACACAGGGTAGAGTTCGGAACGTGCTAAACTGTTAAGTAGCGCAACTTTCTTTACGGTCAATCTGCCAGGTGTTAGATTGATCACGTTTCCAGCAATAATTTGCCCGACATCTTTATTATTAAGTGGCAGATTTCGGAAACAGGGTGCTTAACACTGGGACAATCAGGCGAAACGTCTTGTACCTCTACATTGAGACACTGAAACAGAGACTGGATGCTATCAACCAGCTGCGCGTTGACCGCGCGCTGGCTGCGATGGGACCTGCTTTCCAGCACGTCTACAGTCTGCTGCCAACATTATTGCATTATCATCATCCGCTGATGCCGGGTTACCTTGAGGGTAACGTTCCACATGGCATCAGCTTTTACACGCCTGATGAAAACCAGCAGCAGCTGTTGCAGGAGCTGGCGGGTCGTCAGCCGCTGAATCTCAGCACTGATGCCAAAGGCGAAATGCCGATCACCGGCATCTATTCCATGGGCAGCACCTCTTCGGTCGGTCAGAACAGCGTGTCCGATCTCGATATCTGGGTGTGCCACCAATCCTGGCTGGATAATGAAGAACGCCTCAACCTGCAACGTAAATGTACGCTGTTGCAGAAGTGGTGTGTCTCGATGGGCGTGGAAGTCAGCTTCTTCCTGATTGATGAGAACCGTTTCCGTCATAACGAAAGCGGCAGTCTCGGTGCGGAAGATTGCGGCTCGACCCAACATATTTTGCTGCTGGATGAGTTTTACCGTACCGCCGTGCGTATGGCGGGTAAACGCATTCTGTGGAACATGGTGCCTGGTGAAGAAGAGCATCATTATGATGATTACGTCATGTCGCTTTACGCGCAGGGCGTTTTGACGCCGAACGAATGGCTCGATCTCGGTGGTCTCGGCACCTTGTCGGCGGAAGAATACTTCGGCGCCAGCCTGTGGCAGTTGTATAAAAGCATCGACTCCCCTTACAAAGCCGTGCTGAAAACCCTGCTGCTGGAAGCCTATAGCTGGGAATATCCCAACACTCAACTGCTGGCGATGGATATCAAGCAACGCCTGCACGATGGCGAAATCGTCTGCTTCGGTCTTGATCCTTACTGCATGATGCTGGAGCGCGTGACGCGTTACCTTACCAGCATTGACGATTTGGCGCGCCTCGACCTGGTACGTCGCTGCTTCTATCTCAAAGTCTGTGAAAAACTCTCCAGCGAAGAAAACCATCATCGCTCGGGCTGGCGGCGTGAAATTTTATCGCAGCTGGTGCGCGAGTGGGGCTGGGATGATGAGAAGCTGGCGGTGCTGGATAACCGCGCGCAGTGGAAAATCGAACGCGTGCGTGAAGCACACAATGAATTGCTGGATGCGATGATGCAAAGCTATCGCAACCTGATCCGCTTTGCCCGTCGTAACAATTTAAGTGTCAGCGCCAGCCCGCAGGATATTGGTGTGCTGACGCGTAAACTGTATGCCGCGTTTGAAGCGTTGCCGGGTAAAGTGACGCTGGTTAACCCGCAGATCTCCCCGGACCTGTCAGAACCCAATCTGACCTTTATTCATGTCCCGGCGGGCCGTGCCAATCGTGCGGGTTGGTATCTGTATAACCAGTCGCCGGATATGAGTTCCATCATCAGCCATCAGCCGCTGGAATATAACCGCTACCTGAACAAACTGGTGGCGTGGGCGTGGTTCAATGGGCTGTTGACCAGCAAAACCCGTCTGCATATCAAAGGCAACGAGTTCTGTGACCTGCCGCGTTTGCAGGAGCTGGTGAATGATGTCTCGCATCATTTCCCGTTGCGCGTACCGGCACCGACGCCGAAAGCGCTCTACAGCCCGTGTGAAATTCGTCATCTGGCGATTATCGTCAACCTTGAGCACGATCCCACCTCGGCATTCCGCAATCAGGTGGTGCATTTTGATTTCCGTAAGCTGGATGTGTTCAGTTTCGGTCAGCAGCAGCAATGCCTGATTGGCAGTATCGATCTGCTGTACCGTAACTCATGGAATGAAGTGCGTACCCTGCATTTCAGCGGTGAGCAGGCGATGATCGAAGCCCTGAAAACCATTCTCGGTAAAATGCATCAGGATGCGGCCCCGCCGGACACAGTCGAAGTGTTCTGCTACAGCCAGCATCTGCGTGGCCTGATTCGTACCCGTGTCCAGCAACTGGTGTCGGAGTGCATCGAACTGCGCCTTTCCAGTACGCGTCAGGAGCCGGGCCGTTTCAAAGCGTTGCGTATGGCGGGACAAACCTGGGGACTGTTCTTTGAACGCATGAGCGTGTCGGTGCAGAAACTGGAAAACGCGGTCGAATTCTATGGCGCGATTTCTAACAACAAGCTGCACGGCCTGTCAATTAAGGTGGAGTCGAATCAGACGCCGCTGCCGCCAGTGGTGAATGGCTATGCCAGCGAAGGCATTATTCAGTTCTTCTTCGAAGACACCAATGATGACCGTGGCTTCAACATTTATATCCTTGATGAAAGCAATCGCGTTGAGGTGTATCACCATTGCGAAGGCAGCAAAGAGGAACTGGTGCGTGATGTCAGCCGTTTTTATTCGTCATCACATGACCGCTTCACTTACGGCTCCAGTTTTATCAATTTCAACCTGCCGCAGTTTTATCAAATTGTGAATACCGGCGATCGCTTTCAGGTGATCCCGTTCCGCAGCCAGACCCTGACGCAGCTTTGCGCCACACAGCCTGACAACGACAACGGCGATTTCCAGCCCCGCTACCAAATGCACTGATCCTGCCCGCCCGCGCGTGGCAGGTGTCAGACCTGTAACGCGATTGCGGGTATTTCCTGTTGCTTTTACAACGTCAACTGCGATGATAAGCATCCAGGTAAGGACAGAAAGAGCAGACAGAATGAGACAATTGATAAGTCAGCTGGGTATGGTGCTGGCACTGGTCAGCCTGTCAGGCTGTGGCCTGAAAGGACCGCTGTATTTCCCGCCCAAAGATCAGCCGCAAAAGACCAACACACAGGTGACGGAGCAGCAGCAGAAAGCGGCTTCAGCTGCGGATGTGAATGGTTTGGTCACCCAAAAATCAGGTATGCAGGCGAACTAATCTCCTATGAGTAATCCGGCGGAGCAGAAAATGCAGTTCTCGAAAATGCACGGTCTCGGCAACGATTTCATGGTTGTGGATGCCGTGACGCAAAACGTCTTTTTTTCGCCGGAGCTGATTCGCCGTCTGGCGGATCGCCACCTGGGGATCGGTTTCGATCAGCTGCTGATCGTCGAGCCACCCTACGATCCGGACCTCGATTTCCACTATCGTATTTTCAACGCCGACGGCAGTGAAGTTGCGCAGTGCGGCAACGGCGCGCGCTGCTTTGCTCGTTTTGTCCGGCTGAAAGGTTTGACCAACAAAAGCGACATTCGCGTCAGTACGCAAACGGGGCGTATGGTGTTAAGCGTCACCAATGATGAACTGGTGCGCGTTAACATGGGTGAACCCAACTTCGACCCGCAGCAGGTGCCCTTCCGGGCCAACAAAGCCGAGAATCTGTATCTGCTGCGCGTTGCGGATCAGACGGTGATGTTCGGTGCTGTCTCGATGGGTAACCCGCACTGTGTGATCCAGGTCGAGAGCGTGAAAACCGCGCCAGTGGAAACGCTGGGTCCGATTCTGGAAAGCCATGAGCGTTTCCCGGAACGCGTGAACGTCGGCTTTATGGAAGTGGTCAATCGGGAACACATTCGTCTGCGCGTTTATGAACGCGGCGCGGGTGAAACTCAGGCATGCGGCAGTGGCGCTTGTGCTGCTGTCGCCTGCGGTATTCAGCAGGGCATTCTGGCGGAAAAAGTCCGTGTCGATCTGCCCGGTGGAACGCTGCATATTGCCTGGAAAGGGGCCGGTCAGCCGCTGTTTATGACCGGGCCAGCCACACACGTCTACGATGGGTTTATTCATCTATGAAAAATGTCGAAGAGCAGACCGACAGCGCGGTGCTGCTGGACGATCAGGCGGTCAGCACGTATCTGCGTCAGAACCCCGATTTCTTTATTCGCAATGCGCGCCAGGTCGAACAGATGATGGTGCCGCATCCGGTACGCGGCAGCGTGTCACTGGTTGAGTGGCATATGGCGCGGCAACGCAACCATATCCAGCAGCTGGAAGAGGAGATCACCCTGTTGATGGAACAGGCGACCGCCAACCATCAGCTGTTTGATCGCCTGCTGTCGTTGCAGGGCCATCTGGCCACTGCCGATAGTTTGCAGGATATGCTGACTCGTCTGCATCGCTGGGCGCGCGAGCTGGGTCTGGCGGGTGCGAATGTGCGGCTGTTCAGCGATAAATGGCACATTGGCGCGCCGTCCGATTTCACCCAACTGGGCCTGTCACGCCAGGCGTTTGAACCGTTACGGATTCAGCGCTTCGGTAATGAACAGCATTATCTCGGCCATTTGAATGGCCCGGAACTGTTGCTGCTGTTGCCGCAGGCGAAAGCTATCGGCTCGGTAGCGATGTCGCTGATGGGCGATCATGGTGAGCTGGGCGTATTAATCTTCAGCAGCCGTGATAACCAGCATTATCAGGCCGGGATGGGAACGCTGCTGCTGCAGCATCTGGCGCTGATGCTGCCGGAATTGTTGTCACGCTGGGTAGAGCGTGCATGAGTAGCGACAGTCCGCTGCTACCTGCCGTTGAGGGCTTTCTGCGTTACCTGAAAGTGGAGCGCCAGCTCAGCCCGTTGACGCAGGAAAATTATGCGCGCCAGCTTAAGGTGATTATCAGCCAGGCCGATGAAATGAAAATCACCGCCTGGAGTCAGCTGGAACCGGCGCAGGTGCGGAATATTGCCGCCCGCAGCCGTCGCGCGGGTCTGGGCCCGAGCAGCCTGGCGTTACGCATGTCGGCGCTGCGCAGTTTTCTTGACTGGCAGGTCAGACAAGGCCAGTTGAGCGGCAATCCGGCAAAAGGGATCTCTACTCCGCGCAATGCGCGCCATCTGCCGAAAAATATGGATGTCGATGAGGTTAACCAGCTGCTGGAAATTGACCTCAACGATCCGCTGGCGGTGCGCGATCGCGCCATGCTGGAAACCATGTATGGCGGCGGATTACGTCTGTCGGAGCTGGTGAATATGGATCTGCGCCATCTCGATCTCGACAGCGGTGAGGTCCGGGTGGTGGGTAAAGGCAGTAAAGAGCGCCAGGTACCGATTGGTGGCACCGCCGTGACCTGGCTGCAGCACTGGCTACCGTTGCGCGACAGCTTTGCGCCGCAGGATGATGCGGTGTTTGTCTCCAATCGCGGCAGCCGTATTTCCGCGCGTAACGTGCAGAAACGCTTCGCCGAATGGGGCATTAAACAGGGCGTTGCCAGCCATATCCACCCACATAAACTGCGCCACTCCTTTGCCACCCATTTGCTGGAATCGAGCGGCGATTTACGCGCGGTGCAGGAGCTGCTCGGCCATGCCAATCTCTCGACCACGCAAATCTATACCCATCTTGATTTCCAGCATCTGGCAACGGTGTACGATTCAGCCCATCCGCGTGCCAAACGAGGAAAGTCGTAATGAAGTTTTATCGTCCGCTGCGTCAGATCAAAGCGATCACTTTTGATCTCGACGACACCTTATATGACAACCATCCGGTGATCCGCAAAACCACCGCAGAATCCCATGCCGCGTTGCAGGCTTATCACCCGGCATTGGGTGATTTCACCCCGGCGGATTACCAGGCGCTGCGTGATGAATTGCTGGTACGCGAGCCGGAGATTTATCACGATGTGTCCGAATGGCGCCGTCGTTCGGTAGAGCTGGCGCTGATCAATGTCGGCCTTTCCGCTGCTGAAGCCACCAAAGGTGCCAGTGAAGTGATGAGCGTGTTTCATCGCTGGCGGAGCGAGGTGGAGATGCCGGAAGAGACGCATGCGACGCTGACCGCGCTGGGCAACAAAGTCCCGCTGGTGGCGATCACCAACGGCAATGCCAATCCGGAAAAACTCGGCCTCTCCTGTTATTTTGAGTTCGCGCTGCGCGCCGGGCCGCATGGTCGCGCTAAGCCGTGGCAGGATATGTATCATCTCGCCTCAGAGCGTTTAGGCATTGCGCCGGAACATATTCTGCATGTCGGTGACGATCTCACCACCGATGTGGCCGGTTCACTGCGCGCCGGGATGCAGGCATGCTGGATTAACCTGCGTGACGGCAACCTGATGCAAATTGACGATGCGCGCCTGCTGCCGCACGTTGAAATTTCGCAGTTGGCATCACTGACCTCGCTGCTATAATAAACATCTGTAAATCCATCCAGTATCTGGATGTTCTCTTTTTAAAACGGTGCTTATGGACGTTTCTGATCTGCTTAACGGCTTAAATGACAAACAGCGCGAGGCGGTCGCCGCGCCGCGCAGCAACCTGCTGGTGCTGGCCGGAGCAGGCAGTGGCAAAACCCGTGTACTGGTGCATCGCATTGCCTGGCTGTTGTCGGTGGAGAACTGCTCGCCTTATTCAATTATGGCGGTCACCTTTACCAACAAAGCGGCTGCGGAGATGCGTCATCGTATCGATCAACTGATCGGCACCAGCCAGGGCGGCATGTGGATCGGCACTTTCCACGGCCTGGCGCACCGTTTACTGCGCGCCCACCATCTTGATGCGGGGCTGCCGCAGGATTTCCAGATCCTCGATAGCGAAGATCAGCTGCGTTTGCTGAAGCGCCTGATCAAAGCGATGAACCTTGATGAGAAACAATGGCCTGCGCGTCAGGGCATGTGGTACATCAACGGCAAAAAAGATGAAGGTCTGCGTCCAAAACATATCGAAAGCTACGGTAATCCGGTCGAGCAAACCTGGCTGCGGATTTATCAGGCCTATCAGGAAGCCTGCGATCGTGCTGGGTTGGTGGATTTTGCCGAGCTGCTGCTGCGCGCGCATGAGCTATGGCTTAACAAGCCGCATATCCTCAACCATTATCGCGAGCGTTTCAGCAACGTGCTGGTGGACGAATTCCAGGATACCAACAACATCCAGTACGCGTGGATTCGTATGCTGGCGGGTGACACTGGCCGGGTGATTATCGTCGGTGATGATGACCAGTCGATTTACGGCTGGCGCGGTGCCCAGGTGGAAAACATCCAGCGCTTTTTGCAGGATTTCCCCGGTGCGGAAACCATCCGTCTGGAGCAGAACTATCGCTCCACCAATAATATCCTGAAAGCGGCTAACGCCCTGATTGCCAATAACAACGGACGGCTCGGCAAAGAGTTGTGGACCGACGGCAGTGATGGCGAACCGATTTCACTTTATTGCGCCTTTAACGAGCTGGACGAAGCCCGCTTCGTCGTCAATCGCATCAAAGCCTGGCATGAGAACGGCAACGCCCTGAACGACTGCGCCATTCTCTATCGCAGCAACGCCCAGTCGCGTGTGCTGGAAGAGGCGCTGTTGCAGGGCAGCATGCCGTACCGTATCTACGGCGGCATGCGCTTCTTCGAGCGTCAGGAAATTAAAGACGCGCTGGCTTATCTGCGGCTGATGGCTAACCGCAACGACGATGCGGCGTTTGAGCGCGTGGTGAATACGCCGGTGCGTGGCGTCGGTGATCGTACCCTTGATGTGGTGCGTCAGACGGCGCGCGAGCAGCAACTGACCCTATGGCAGGCGACGCGTGAACTGCTGCAAAACAAGGTGCTGGCTGGCCGTGCCGCGGCGGCGCTGCAACGTTTCTGCGAACTGGTGGACTCACTGGCGAGTGAAACCGCCGAACTGCCGCTGCATGTGCAGACTGACCGGGTGATCAAAGATTCCGGTTTGTGGCTGATGTACGAGCAGGAGAAGGGCGAAAAAGGTCAGGCACGCATCGAAAACCTTGAGGAACTGGTGACGGCAACGCGCCAGTTCAGCTATCAGGATGAAGACGAAGATTTGATGCCGCTGCAGGCGTTTCTCTCCCATGCCGCGCTGGAGGCGGGGGAAGGCCAGGCAGACAAATGGCAGGACGCGGTGCAACTGATGACGCTGCACTCCGCAAAAGGGCTGGAGTTCAGCCAGGTCTTTATCGTCGGCATGGAAGAGGGTATGTTCCCCAGCCAGATGTCGCTGGACGAAGGCGGTCGCCTCGAAGAGGAGCGTCGTCTGGCCTACGTTGGCGTCACGCGTGCGATGGAAAAACTGACGCTGACCTATGCCGAAACCCGTCGTCTTTATGGTAAGGAAGTGTATCACCGCCCCTCGCGTTTCATTGGCGAGCTGCCGGAGGATTGCGTGGAAGAGGTGCGTTTGCGCGCCAGCGTCAGTCGTCCGGTCAGCCATCAGCGGATGGGAACGCCGGTGGCGAAAAACGACAGTGGCTTCGCGCTCGGCCAGCGTGTACGCCATGCCAAATTTGGCGAAGGCACCATTATTAACCTCGAAGGCAGCGGTGAACACAGCCGCCTGCAGGTCGCTTTTCAGGGACAGGGCATCAAGTGGCTGGTGGCCGCCTATGCCCGCCTGGAAACGGTGTAGCGCGGTTGCGCTGCCTTGACGACTTTTTCGTCTCAGCGTAACATGCGCGCACTATTATCATGAGAGGACAACGCCTTGGACACGCCCAGTCGATGCTGGCTCAATTCCCTGGTTCACAGGAATAACATCTAAGGCTACCTCTTATTAGCTGGTAGCCTTAGCGGTTATCAGCGGCCTCCCGTTTTTTCCGTCGCATGAGTCAGCACTGATGTACCCCTGAAGCGAAAGTTTCGGTGTTCAGGCTTTGCCGTGCCCGTTTTGCGTAAGCGAATCGGTTCACCGCCTTGTCCCATAAAGTCTGCAATGGGGAGTATTGCTATGCTGAGCGCATTTAAACTGGATCGCAGCCGCCTGACGCGCCTCGAACTGGATGAACAAAACGAAAAGCTCAACACGTCAGTGTGGGTCGATCTGATCGAGCCGGATGAAGGTGAGCGCGATCTGGTGCAAAGCGAGCTGGGCCAGAGCCTGGCAACACGGCCAGAACTGGAAGACATCGAAGCCTCGGCGCGTTTTTTTGAAGATGAAGATGGCCTGCACATTCACTCATTTTTCTTCTATGAAGACGCGGAAGACCATGCCGGTAACTCGACGGTGGCGTTTACCATCCGTGAAGATCGCCTGTACACCCTGCGTGAGCGTGAATTGCCAGCGTTTCGCCTGTATCGCATGCGCGCACGTAACCAGACGCTGATCGACGGTAATGCCTTCGAGCTGTTGCTCGACCTGTTTGAGACCAAAATTGAACAGCTGGCGGATGAAATCGAGAACATTTATAGCGCGCTGGAAAAACTCAGTCGCGTGATTATGGAAGGGCAGCAGGGCGAAGAGTATGACCTGGCGCTGTCACGTCTCGCGGAACTGGAAGATATCGGCTGGAAGGTGCGTTTGTGTCTGATGGATACCCAGCGTGCACTTAACTTCCTGGTACGTAAAGCCCGCCTGCCTGCGAACCAACTGGAGCAGGCACGCGAAATCCTGCGCGATATCGAATCTCTGCTGCCGCACAATGAATCGCTGTTCCAGAAGGTTAACTTCCTGATGCAGGCTGCGATGGGTTTTATCAACATCGAGCAGAACCGCATCATTAAGATCTTCTCGGTGGTGTCGGTGGTCTTCCTGCCGCCAACGCTGGTCGCTTCCAGCTACGGGATGAACTTCGAGTTTATGCCGGAACTGAAATGGAGTTTCGGCTACCCGGCAGCAATTGGACTGATGATCCTCGCGGGTCTGGCACCCTATCTCTACTTCAAACGTAAGAACTGGTTGTAACATTGCGCGATAAATCGCGCCGCTACACATGCAATATGTAACAATTCCTGGGCCGTCTATACGGCCCGATTTTCTGGCTATACATCACATTTCTGCGTAATCTGTTCTCTCATTTTTATTAACATTTACCCTTCCACCCTATGGCGCGTCTCTCTTTGCGACAGCAATGGACCATTCTGCTGATTGCTTCTCTGATTCTGGGCATTATCTTCCAGCTGTTTCACCTGCCTGCGGCATTGTTGCT
Organism: Pantoea sp. X-Soil-TKNS-1280; assembly: GCF_059730475.1. Taxonomy (NCBI): domain Bacteria; kingdom Pseudomonadati; phylum Pseudomonadota; class Gammaproteobacteria; order Enterobacterales; family Erwiniaceae; genus Pantoea; species Pantoea sp. X-Soil-TKNS-1280. The sequence continues at coordinate 227,166 of NZ_AP035962.1, forward strand.
CGGTCCAATGATTGTTGGAACCGTGATGGGATTATCGGGTGCTGCGGTACGCATCGATAAACGCTTCTTTGTGCTGGCTCAGGCGGTACTGGGCTGCATGATTGGGCAAACCTTATCGCCCGCCATTTTGCCGCCACTGTTGCAAGACTGGCCGGTGGTGATGGCGGTGCTGGCGCTGACGCTGGCCGCCAGTGGGCTGTCAGGCTTTCTACTGGTCCGGTTCAGCAATCTGCCTGGCCCTACCGGGGCCTGGGGATCGTCGCCCGGCGGTGCGTCGGCAATGGTAGCGATGGCCGGAGATTTTGGCGCAGACGTGCGGCTGGTGGCTTTTATGCAGTACCTGCGCGTGCTATTTGTGGCGACGGCGGCAGCAGTCGTGGCGCGTATCGGTCTGGGTAATGGCGGTGGCAGCGCCGACCTGGTGTGGTTCCCGGCATTGCACAGCAGCTTTGCCCTGACGCTGGTGGTGATGGTGGTCGGAGCCTGGCTGGGACAAAAGCTGCGTATTCCGTCCGGTGCATTGTTATTACCGGCGTTGATCGGCGCGACCTTGCAGGGAACAGGGGTGGCGACCTTACAGGTGCCGGAATGGTTGCTGGCGCTGGCTTATGCGCTGATTGGCTGGAGCGTGGGGCTGCGCTTTACCCGTCCGATTTTCCTGCTGGCGCTGCGTACCTTGCCGCAAATGGTGGTATCGATAATCGGCCTGATGCTGTTGTGTGGTGGGCTGGCCTGGATGCTGACGCGTGTGCTGCATGTGGATCTGATGACCGCTTACCTGGCAACCAGCCCTGGCGGGCTGGATACCGTAGCGATTATTGCGGCGGGGAGCCAGGTCGATATAGCTTTTGTCATGGCGTTGCAGACCTTACGCCTGTTCACCATTCTGCTCACTGGCCCGGCCCTGGCGCGTTTTATTTCACGCTATGCGCACGCGCGTGCGAGCTGAAACAACAACCGCATCAAGGATAAATATGGCGAGTGCCAGCCAGATAAAACCAAAGGTCACCATTTTATCGGGCGTGACGGTCTCGCCATAAAACACCACCGCCAGCAGGAACATCAGCGTCGGACCGAGGTACTGGAAAAAGCCGATGGTCGATAAACGCAGGCGCGTACAGGCAGCGGCAAACAGCATCAGCGGGACGGTAGTGACAACACCGGCGGCCACCAGTTTGAGATTGAGGCTCAGGGGGTTAGCGCTCAGATGGCTGGTGGCGCTGTCGGCAAAACCAAACAGGTAGATTGCCGCCAGCGGGAACAGCCACAGCGTCTCAATCAACATGCCGCTCTGGGCATCAACCTGAATCTTCTTGCGCATCAGGCCGTAGAACGCAAAGCTCAACGCCAGCCCCAGCGCGATAACCGGCACCGAGCCAAATTTCCACAGCTGCACCAGCACACCGGTGGTAGCGAGAAACACCGCCAGCCATTGCAGACGGCGGAAACGCTCGCGCATAAATAACATCCCCAGCACCACGTTAATCAGCGGGCTAATAAAGTAACCCAGGCTGGCTTCAAGGATATGCTGATTATTCACTGCCCAGATATACAGCAGCCAGTTGCCACCGACGGTCACGGCGGTCAATGCCAGCAACAGCACCTTCTTTGGCTGACGTAACACGCTGCACACCTGATTCCAGTTGCGGCTCAGGGTAATCAGAAGCAGCATAAACAACGCTGACCAGATAACGCGGTGCGTCATGATTTCCAGCGGGGGGACCACTTTGACCAGCTTAAAGTAGGCGGGAGCGATGCCCCAGAGAAAGTAGGCACCGAGCGCATAGCCAATGCCCTGGCGCGTTTCTTGCGTATCCATCATTTATTCCAGAAAAACGGCGATTCTCGCACGTCGTGGGTGATTAACCAATCAGGTAAGTTGCGGTAGCCGTGGCGATATAATCGCCCTGCTGGTTGTGCAGTTCTACACGCGCCACTGCCACCTTGTTACCTGCGCGTAGCAGGCTGCTGGTGGCGATGAAGCGCTCACCGCGCCCCGGGCGCAGATAATCCACGCGCATATCGATAGTTCCCATACGCGACAGCCGCTGACGCAGATCCTCTTCGCTGATACTTTCCTGACGCGTCAGCGAATGGCTGACACACACCAGCCCGGCAGCAACATCCAGCACTGAGGCGATCACACCACCGTGCAAAATACGTTGTGCCGCATTGCCGACCAACATGGTTTTATTGGCAAAACCCAGTTCAGCGTATTCAGGCTCCAGCCGATCCAGCTCCAGCCCGAGGGCCTGATTAAACGGCATATGATAAACAAAAATTTCGCCAATCAGACGGCGTGCTTCCTGCGGTGTCAGCATGGGTGATGACATGGTGATGGCCTTCAAATGTCCCCGCGTGGGGCGATAGATGTTAATGAGTTGTGTATATTATGCCGCGTTCGGGCTGCTTTCCAGTTTCAGAAATCGTCACTCATCAGCGCGTGAGTTTGTGTGTAGAATGACCTGCTTTTTTAAACCGTTATTCAACGATTTTGTTAGGCAGTGCCCACTGGAGAATTTTATGCGTAAGCATCGCGCCTTGCTGGCCGCGGCCCTGTTACTTCCTGCTCTGGCGCAGGCTGATGAAGCCACGATCAAAGAAGTTCATGATGCCCCGGCAGTTAAGGGCAGTATTATTGCCAACCTGCTGGAGAAACACGATAACCCATTCGTGCTTTATCCTTACGAAAACAACTATCTGCTTTACACCTACACCAGTAGCATGAATAAAGAGGCGATATCTTCGTACGACTGGGCAGACAAAGCGAAAAAAGATGAAGTAAAATTCCAGCTCAGTCTGGCCTTTCCGCTGTGGCGCGGTATTCTGGGCGACAATTCGGTACTGGCGGCCTCCTATACGCAACGTTCCTGGTGGCAGCTGTCAAACCGTGGTGCATCATCACCATTCCGTGAAACCAACTATGAGCCGCAGATTTTCCTCGGCTGGGCCACGGACTACACTCTGGGTGGCTGGACATTACGTGATGTGGAAATGGGGCTGAACCATGAGTCGAATGGTCGCAGCGATCCGACTTCACGCAGCTGGAACCGTGTGTATGCGCGCCTGATGGCGGAGAATGGCAATTTCCTCGCGGAGATCAAACCCTGGTATCGTATCCCGGAAAGCGCCAGCAATGACGACAATCCGGACATCACCAAATATATGGGCTACTACCGCGCGAAGCTGGGCTACATGCTTGGCGACAGCATCTTTAGCGTGGAAGGCAATTACAACTGGAACAGTGGCTACGGCGGTGCAACCTTCGCCTGGAGTTACCCGATCAGCGAGCATGTGCGTTTTTACACCCAGCTGTTTAGCGGCTACGGTGAATCGCTCATCGACTACAACCATCGCCAGACGCGCGTGGGTGTGGGTGTGACGCTCAACGATCTGTTCTGATAAGCAAAAAACAGGATTACCGTGGCAACATCGGCAGTGCTCAATCAGGAAACGCTGGCGCAGCAGGTATTACAGGATACCTTCGGCTACCAGCAATTTCGTCCCGGTCAGCAAACCATTATTGAAACGGCGCTGGCAGGGCGCGATTGCCTGGTGGTTATGCCCACCGGTGGTGGCAAATCGCTGTGTTATCAAATCCCGGCATTGGTGCGCGAAGGGTTAACCCTGGTGGTATCGCCACTGATCTCGTTGATGAAAGATCAGGTGGATCAACTGCTGGCGAACGGCGTGGCAGCTGCCTGTCTTAACTCGACGCAGACGCGTGAGCAGCAGCAGCAGGTGTTTGCCGACTGCCGCACCGGCCGTTTGAAACTGCTCTACATCGCGCCTGAACGCCTGATGATGGATAACTTCCTCGACAGCCTGCACCACTGGAATCCGGTGATGCTGGCGGTGGATGAAGCGCACTGCATCTCGCAATGGGGTCACGATTTCCGTCCGGAATATGGTGCGCTGGGCCAACTGCGCCAGCGTTTCCCGGATCTGCCGGTGATGGCACTGACGGCCACCGCCGACGAAACCACGCGTAATGACATCGCGCATCTGTTGCAGATGGACGATCCGCTGATTCAAATCAGCAGCTTCGACCGCCCCAACATCCGCTACACGCTGGTGGAGAAGTTTAAGCCTACCGAACAGCTGCTGCGTTACGTACAGGATCAGCGTGGTAAAAGCGGCATCATTTACTGCAACAGCCGCGCCAAAGTGGAAGACACGGCGGCACGTTTGCAAAGTCGCGGCCTGAGCGTAGGGGCCTATCATGCCGGTATCGACAGCGCCCAGCGTGCGCGGGTACAGGAAGCGTTTCAGCGCGATGATCTGCAAATCGTGGTGGCCACCGTTGCGTTTGGGATGGGGATCAACAAACCCAACGTGCGTTTTGTGGTGCACTTTGATATCCCGCGCAATATCGAATCCTACTATCAGGAAACCGGTCGTGCCGGGCGTGATGGCTTGCCGGCAGAAGCGATGATGCTGTATGACCCGGCGGATATGGCGTGGCTGCGTAAATGTCTGGAAGAGAAAGCACCGGGTCCGTTGCAGGATATTGAGCGGCATAAACTCAATGCGATGGGGGCGTTTGCCGAAGCACAAACCTGCCGTCGTTTGGTGTTGCTTAACTACTTTGGTGAAGGGCGTCAGCAGCAGTGCGACAACTGCGATATCTGCCTCGATCCGCCACGCCGCTACGATGGCCTGGTGGAAGCGCAGAAAGCGCTTTCCGGCATTTATCGCACAGGGCAGCGTTTTGGTATGGGCTATATTGTCGAAGTTTTGCGCGGTGCCAGTAACCAGCGTATTCGCGACAATGGTCACGATAAACTGCCGGTGTACGGTATTGGTCGCGATCAAAGCACCGAACATTGGGTCAGTGTGCTGCGTCAGCTGATTCACCTCGGCATGGTAACGCAGAATATCGCCATGCACTCCGCCTTACAACTCACCGAAGCGGCGCGCCCGGTATTGCGTGCCGAAGTGCCACTGATGCTGGCGGTGCCGCGAATTGTGACGGTGAAAACCCGCAGCAGCTCACCGAAGGTGTACGGTGGCAATTACGATCGCAAACTGTTTGCCAAGCTGCGCAAGTTGCGCAAAGCGATAGCCGACGAAGAGAATATCCCGCCTTACGTGGTGTTTAACGATGCCACGCTGATTGAAATGGCAGAACAAATGCCGGTGAGCGCGTCAGAAATGCTGAGCGTGAACGGTGTCGGTCATCGCAAGCTGGAGCGCTTTGGTAAGCCGTTCCTGGTGATGATCAAAGAACATCTTGATGAAGAGTAAAGGAAAAAAAGCATGTTGATGTTATTCGCTACCGTCGCGCTGGTGCACCTGGTGGCGTTGATGAGCCCCGGCCCGGACTTTTTCTTTGTTTCGCAAACGGCCGCCAGCCGTTCGCGTAAAGAAGCGATGATGGGTGTGCTGGGTATTACGCTGGGTGTGATGGTGTGGGCCGGTGTGGCGTTGATGGGCCTGCATCTGATCATGGAAAAAATGGCGTGGCTGCATCAGATCATTATGGTCGGCGGTGGTCTCTACCTGCTGTGGATGGGCTGGCAGCTGATGCGCTCGGCGCGCCAGCGTCATAAGCAACCCCAGGCTGATTCACCGGTGGTTGAGTTGCCAAAAAGGGGCATGAGCTTCCTGAAAGGTTTGTTGACCAACCTCTCCAACCCCAAAGCGATTATCTATTTTGGCAGCGTGTTCTCGCTGTTTGTTGGCAATGATGTGGGGGCACTGGAGCGTTGGGGATTATTCCTGCTGATTCTGGTGGAAACCTTTGCCTGGTTTACCGTGGTGGCGGCGATTTTTGCCCTGCCGTGGATGCGCGATAAATATCAGCGCATGGCGAAGTGGGTGGATGGCATGGCGGGCGTGCTGTTTGCTGGGTTCGGCATTCACCTGATCATTTCGCGTTAATTTTATCCGTAGCGGCGCGATTCTGCGCGCGCCTTTAAAACCCGCGCGATAAATCGCGCCGCTACGCATTATCAGGCGATTCTGCGCGCACTGGCTAACAACGCCCCTACCGCCATAAATAATCCGCCGAAGGTGCGGTTCATCGCCTTCATCTGTTTCGGGCCTTTAATCCAGCCAGCAATGCGGGTTGCCAGCGTGGCGTAACCAATCATCACGATAATATCGACGACGACGGTGGTGACACCGAGCACCAGATATTGCATCAACTGCGGCTGGTGCGGCTGAATGAATTGCGGGAACAACGCAGCAAGAAACACGATGCTTTTGGGGTTGGTGAGGTTAACCAGCACCGCGCGCTTAAACAAACGGCGACGTGGCATCGCTTTGGCGACCGCATTAAGATCCAGCGCGCCACCCGAGCGCCACTGCTGAATGCCCAGCCAGACCAGATAGGCCGCACCCGCCCATTTCAGGATTTCGAACGCCAGCACCGACTGGGAAAACAGCGCGCCAAGACCAGCGCCCACCAGCACGATATGCACGGAAAGGCCAAGTTGCAGGCCGGAGATCGACGCGACTGCGCCGCGATAGCCGTGGCTGATACCGGTACTCATGGTATTAATTGCGCCAGAGCCGGGTGACAGGCTCAGGATGGTTGTGGTTAACAGGTAGGTTAACCACCATTCAATGGTCATGTGTGACATTCCCTGACGTTAGCGAAGTGTGACACAATACGCCAGAAAATCGCGGCACGCTATGGAGTGGATGTGCGGCGTTGACGTTTTTTTCAGGGGGGCGGATGCAGCAGATAAAACAGAGTTGGCTCAGGCGTGAAAAGGCGTTTGCTTCCTTTGCCACCGGTCCGCTGCTCGACTTCTGGCACCGTCGCGAAGAGCGTGAATTTACCGGCGTGGGCAATCTCATCATTCGCTATGTGCGCTTCACTTCTCCGCAACATCGCCGTGTCATTCTGATCGTTCCCGGACGCATCGAAAGCTATATCAAATACCCGGAGCTGGCCTACGATCTGTTCCATTGCGGCTTTGATGTGGTGATCATCGACCATCGCGGCCAGGGACGTTCCGACCGTCTGCTGGAGGACTCCCATCGTGGTCATGTGGTGGAGTTCACCGATTATGTCGATGATTTGGAAACGCTGTACCTGAAAGAGATCGTCAGTGGTCATTACCGGCAACGTTATGCGCTGGCGCACTCGATGGGTGGGGCGATCCTCGCGCTGTTTCTGGCGCGTCAGCCACGGGCGTTTCATGCGGTGGCGTTGTCAGCTCCGATGTTCGGCATCACCCTGCCGTTGCCACCGTTCCTGGCGCACCGTATCCTCGACTGGGCAGAGAAAATGCCTGCCTTGCGTGACGGTTACGCCCTGGGGACCGGGCGCTGGCGCGCGCATCCGTTCGGTATCAACCAACTGACGCACAGCCGGGAACGCTATCGCCGCAATTTACGTTTTTATGCCGATGATCCGGCGATTCGTGTCGGCGGCCCAACCTACCATTGGGTGAGGGAAGGGGTGCAGGCCGGACGTAATATCATCAGCCAGGTGAATAACATCACCACGCCAATGTTGCTGATGCAGGCCAGCGAAGATCGGGTGGTGGATAACCGCTCGCAGGATTTGTTTTGTGAGGCGATGGCGGCGGCAGGGCATCCCTGCGAAGGCGTCACGCCCTATGTGATTGAGGGCGCGCGACATGAGATCCTGTTTGAAACAGACGCGATGCGCGCCCAGGCGCTAAACGCCGTGGTCGATTTTTTTGCACGCCACGTTTAATTGATTATTGATACCTACAACCGAGGTTTACATGTACCACATCGTCGCATCCGACCTGGATGGCACGCTGCTTTCTCCGGACCATCGCCTGACACCTTTTGCCCGCAGCACCTTGCAGGAGCTGGTGGCACGCGATGTTCATTTCGTCTTTGCCACCGGTCGTCACTATATCGATGTGGGACAAATGCGCGACAGTCTCGGCATCCCGGCTTATATGATCACCTCCAACGGTGCGCGAGTGCATAACGCCGACGGCGAACTGATTTTCAGCCACAATCTGGATGCCGATATCGCGCAGGATTTGTATGGCCTGAAATACCATGATGAGCAGGTGCTGACCCACGTTTACCGTGATGACGAATGGTTTATTAGCCGCCATCGCCCGGCCGAGCAGGATTACTTCCGCGAGTCGGTGTTTAACTACCAGGTGTATCAGCCCGGCATGTTGCCGACGGATGGCATCAGCAAAGTGTTCTTTACCTGCGACGAACCGGAGCATCTGATCCCGATGGAACAGGCGATTGAAGCGCGCTGGGGCGATCGGGTTAACGTCAGTTTCTCGCTGCCGACTTGTCTGGAAGTGATGGCGGGTGGCGTTTCCAAGGGGCACGCGCTGGAAGCCGTGGCGAAGCAGCTCGGCTATTCACTGAAAGAGTGTATCGCCTTTGGTGACGGTATGAACGATGTGGAGATGCTCAGCATGGCGGGCAAGGGCTGCATCATGCGCAATGCGCATCAGCGCCTGAAAGACACCTTGCCAGCGCTGGAAGTGATCGGCAGCAACGCTGAAGACGCAGTGCCGCATACGCTGCGTAAGCTGTTCCTGGCATAAAAAATTTCTGCGTTTCGTAGCGGCGCGATTTATCGCGCGAATGTGCGCCATTCGGATTGCGCACATTCGCGCCGCTACGGGTGTTTGTATTTTATTCAGTTGTAAACCAGATAATTCAACCAGACAGCGACAGTTTGTTTACACTAGCGGCACTGTTCATTTTGGGATCGTTACCGTGCTGTTATTGATCGTTACCACCATTCTGTGGGCTTTTTCCTTTAGTTTTATCGGGGAATATCTGGCGGGTCAGGTGGATTCCTGGTTCTCGGTGCTGATGCGTCTGGCGCTGGCAGCCATTGTCTTTCTGCCTTTCCTGCGCTGGCGTGGTTATCGCGCCTCGACCATCCTGCTGTATATGCTGGTGGGGATGCTGCAATTGGGCATCATGTACCTGCTCAGCTTTGAAGCCTACCTCTATCTCAGCGTGACGGAATTCCTGTTATTTACCGTCATGACGCCGCTGTATGTCACCCTGATCTACGATCTGCTCAGCCGACGCCCGTTGCGTATTGGCTACGCCTTCAGTGCCTTGCTGGCGGTGGTCGGCGCAGCGATTATTCGTTATGACAAAGTCAGCGACCACTTCTGGTTTGGTCTGTTGCTGGTGCAGGCGGCGAATATCTGTTTTGCCATCGGCATGGTGGGTTACAAGCGTTTGCAGGAGACGCGCCCGATGCCGCAGCACACCGCGTTTTCCTGGTTCTACCTTGGCGCAGTGATCATTGCGGTGATTGCCTGGTGCCTGTGGGGCAACCCCAACAAGCTGCCGACTACCTCGCTGCAATGGGGCATTCTGGTGTGGCTGGGCGTGGCCGCGTCCGGGTTGGGCTACTTTATGTGGAACTATGGCGCTACCCAGGTGGATGCAGGCACACTGGGTATCATGAACAATATGCATGTGCCGGCAGGATTGCTGGTAAACCTGGCGATCTGGCAGGAAAAACCACACTGGCCGAGCTTTATCGCCGGGGCCATTGTGATCTTCGCTTCACTTTATGTGCATAAACGCTGGGTACTGGGAAAAACCGCGACCAGCCATTAAGCCTTTTTGACAGGGGCCGGGCGCTGCACCAGCGTCAGCCCTTTCAAAAAGTTACGCAGAATCTGGTCACCGCATTCGCGGTAATTCTTATGATCCGGATTACGGAAAATTGCGCCGATCTCCGCCTGAGAAACCGTAAAGTTTGCCTTCAGCAAGATCTCAGGAATGTCCGTGGTTTTCAGGGCAAACGCGATACGTAACTTCTTCAGGAAGATATTGTTGTTCATGCGGCGCTCAATCGATGGCGCAGGCGCATCTTCGCTCTTACCACGACGATGGAAAATTAAACCGTTGAGGAAATAACCCATCAGCACATCCGGGCAGGGACGATACGCCGCGTCGTCATCTTTCTTCAGCCACGCCTGCACATCTTCCAGTGGCACATCGCAACTCGCCAGGGCGAAAATCTCCATCACTTTGCTGTCGCTTAAATCCAGCATATAGCGCACGCTGCGCAGCACATCGTTATTGGTCATGGTGAAAATCTCCTGGTCACGGGTTGAGGCGGCGCATTATAGAGTAGGCCGTTTCAGGAAGACAGCGGTTGTAACGAACCGGGGAGCGATGCATCGCGCACAAAAGGCAGATGATCACAGGCATGCTGGCGGGCAAAACGCGCGAACGCCTCCAGCACCGGCTGACGCTGTTCACCGTCACGCATTGCCGCGTACAAACGGCTCCACAACCCTTCACCCAGCGTTTTGGTCACCACCAATCCCTGATGTTCAAAACTCTCCACGACCCAGTGGGGCAGCGCCGCAATACCCATGCGCGCTGACACCATCTGGATCATCAGCAACGTATTATCGACACTCTTCAGCGCCGGGCTTACCCCCGCCGGCTGCAAAAAATGCCGCCAGATATCCAGTCGCTGACGCTGTACCGGATAAATCAGCAGGACTTCATCCGCCAAATCTTCCGGCGAAATATGTTCGCGCTGCGCCAGCGGATGATCGGGTGCCAGTACCAGCCGCACTTCGTAATCAAACATCGGGGAATAAAACAGCCCGCTACGCGGCAAAATATCGGAGGTCAGCACCACATCCAGCTCGCCCTGCTGCAACGCGGGTTGCGGGTCGAATGTCACGCCGGATTTAAAATCCATCACCACCTGCGGCCAGCTCTGACGGAAATTATTCAGCGCTGGCGTCAGCCACTGAATACAGCTGTGGCACTCAATGGCGATGCGCAACGTCGTCTGATGCGGCTCATGGCAAGCCTGCAACGCCTGCTGAATCTGCGGCAGGATTTGCTCAGCCAGCTGCAACAGGATCTCCCCCTGTGGTGTAAAACGTAGCGGCTGGCTCTTACGCACAAACAGGCGAAAGCCCAGCCGTTGCTCCAGGTCGCTGAACTGATGAGATAACGCCGATTGCGTTTGATGAAGCTGAGCGGCGGCGGCGGCCAGAGAGCCGGTATGCCGTAACGCTTGCAGCGTCCGCAGGTGTTTGAGTTCGATCATGAGAATCCTTCACATCGAGATTGAACAATTTGCGCTTGAGGAACATACAGTACCCGCAGAATATAGCGGTGTAAACATCTGGACGGCTAAACATCTGATTGTAACCTAAGCTGCTCAATAAAGAATACCTGGAGGACATCAAATGACCATTCTGAACCATACACTCGGTTTTCCTCGCGTCGGTCTGCGTCGTGAATTGAAAAAAGCCCAGGAAAGTTATTGGGCAGGTAATAGCTCACAGGAAGATTTGCTGGCCGTGGGGCGTGAGCTGCGTGCACGTCACTGGCAACAACAGAAAGAAGCGGGCGTGAACCTGCTGCCGGTGGGCGACTTCGCCTGGTACGATCACGTACTCACTACCAGCCTGCTGTTGGGCAACGTACCGGCCCGCCACCAGAATAAAGACGGCTCCGTTGACCTCGATACCCTGTTCCGCCTCGGCCGTGGTCGTGCACCGACCGGCGCACCCGCCGCCGCCGCCGAAATGACCAAATGGTTCAACACCAACTATCACTACATGGTGCCAGAATTCACCCAGGGTCAGCAGTTCAGACTGACCTGGACCCAGCTGCTGGACGAAGTGGACGAAGCGCTGGCGCTCGGGCATAAAGTTAAACCCGTGCTACTCGGCCCGGTCACTTACCTGTGGCTGGGTAAAGTGAAAGGCGAACAGTTTGATCGCCTTTCGCTGCTGAAAGACATCCTGCCGGTTTATCAACAGGTGCTGGCTGAACTGAAACAACGCGATATCGAATGGGTGCAGATTGATGAGCCAGCACTGGCGCTGGAACTGCCGCAGGAATGGCGTGCCGCGTTCAAACCGGCTTACGACGCGTTGCAGGGCAAAACCAAACTGCTGCTGACCACCTACTTCGACAGCATCGGCCAGAACCTTGATGTGATCAAAGCGCTGCCAGTGCAGGGGCTGCATGTTGACCTGGTACACGGCAAAGATGATATCCAGCACATCAACCAGCAACTGCCAGCAGAATGGCTGCTGTCTGTTGGGGTGATCAACGGTCGTAACGTCTGGCGTGCCGACCTCAGCAGTTGGTTCGAACGCCTGCAACCGCTGGTGGGACAACGCAAACAACTGTGGATCGGCTCTTCCTGCTCCCTGCTGCACAGCCCGATCGACCTGAGCGTGGAAACCCGTCTCGATGAAGAAGTGAAAAGCTGGTTTGCTTTTGCCCTGCAAAAATGTGCTGAGCTGTCCCTGCTGAGTAACGCACTGAACAACAACGATGCAAAATCCCTCGAAGCCTGGAGTGCGCCAATCCGTGCCCGTGCCCACTCCAGCCGTGTGCATAATGCCGCTGTGGCGGCGCGTCTGGCAAAAATCCAGGCCAAAGACACCGAGCGTAACAGCGCCTACACCGAGCGTGCTCAGGCGCAGCGCAACCGCTTCCATCTGCCAGCATGGCCGACCACCACCATTGGTTCATTCCCGCAGACTACTGAAATCCGCGGCCTGCGTCTCGATTTCAAAAAAGGCAACATTGATGGCGGTCACTATCGCACCGGTATCGCTGAACACATCAAACAGGCGATTGTGGAACAGGAACGTCTGGGGCTTGACGTGCTGGTGCACGGTGAAGCCGAGCGTAACGACATGGTTGAATATTTCGGCGAAAACCTCGACGGTTTCGTGTTCACTCAGAATGGTTGGGTACAGAGCTACGGCTCACGCTGCGTAAAACCGCCGGTGATTATCGGTGACGTCAGCCGCCCGGCAGCCATCACCGTAGAGTGGGCGAAATATGCCCAGTCGCTGACCGACAAACCGGTTAAAGGCATGCTCACCGGTCCGGTCACTATCCTGTGCTGGTCGTTCCCGCGTGAAGACGTTAGCCGTGAAACCATCGCCAAACAAATTGCACTGGCGCTGCGCGATGAAGTGGCAGACCTGGAAAAAGCCGGTATCGGCATCATCCAGATTGACGAACCGGCGTTGCGTGAAGGCCTGCCGCTGCATCAGTCCGACTGGGCTGCCTACCTCACCTGGGCGGTCGATGCGTTCCGCCTCAACGCGGCGGTGGCGCAGGATGACACCCAGATCCACACCCATATGTGTTATTGCGAGTTCAACGACATCATGGACTCTATCGCCGCGCTGGATGCGGACGTGATCACCATCGAAACCTCACGTTCCGATATGGACCTGCTGGAAGCGTTTAAAGAATTCTCATACCCGAACGAAATCGGCCCAGGGGTGTATGACATCCACTCACCGAACGTACCCAGCGTAGCGTGGATGGAAGACCTGCTGCGTAAAGCGGCGCTGAGTATCCCGGAAGAGCGTCTATGGGTGAACCCGGACTGCGGCCTGAAAACCCGTGGCTGGACGGAAACCCGTCAGGCTCTGGCCAATATGGTCGAAGCGGCGAAAAAACTGCGCGGTGAAACCGCGTAATCGTTGGATAAAATGTTGTGTTGATACGTTGGGGCGCGCAAGCGCCCCTTTTTTATTACGCGTCTGGTGCAACGCCATACTGCTTAAACCAGGCAAGCATTCGCACCCAGCCATCCTGCGCCGATTCCGCGTGATAGCTCGGACGATAATCAGCGTGGAAGGCATGGCCCGCATCCGGGTAGACCACGATCTCCGCTTTGGCATTGGCGGCACGCAGCGCCTGGCGCATCAGCTCAACGCTCTCCAGCGGAATCCCTTCATCCTGACCGCCGTACAGGCCCAGCACCGGTGCATTTAAATCGACGGCGATATCAATCGGATGCTTTTGCTGCTTCAGCGTCTTGTCGCCAATCAGGCGACCATACCAGGCAACCGCTGCACGCACCTGCGGGTTGTGCGCCGCGAATAGCCAGCTAATGCGCCCACCCCAGCAGAAACCGGTAATGCCCATACGACGGATATCACCGCCGTTGCGTGCGGCCCAGTTGGCGACGTGGTCGAGGTCTGACAGTACCTGTGAATCCGGCACCTTACTCACCAGTTCTTTAAACAAGGTCGGGATATCGTGGTATTCACTGGGATCGCCTTCACGGAAATAGAGCTCCGGTGCTACCGCCAGATAACCCTCCAGCGCCAGCCGACGGCAGATATCACGAATATGCTCATGTACGCCAAAAATCTCCTGCACCACCAACACCACTGGCAGTGTGCCTTCATACTCTTTTGGCCGGGCATAATACGCTGGCAGATTTTCACCCTGGCTGGGGACCGAGGTTTCTCCGCTATGGATCGCCTCGCTGTGGGTAATAATGGTGGTGCTCGCGGTCGGTTGTACGGCGGGGGCAAAGCCGCCAGTTGCAGATTTTTGTGCCATATTGTCTTCGGTTTTCATTGTTCTCTCCGTGCTAACAATCGCGCAATCACGTAACTATAGCCTGGCCGCTGTGGCCGGGCGGGTGTAGGGAGCAGAGGGGTTACGCATCAGTTCTTCCTCTTCTATTAACATTGCCGTTTAAACTTACACAGCACAGCTTGTAGCAATTCAGAATGGCAGACGACCAATGTGTGATTTCTATCACGTTATTTTTTTCTGATAATGTAACTTTCATTATCGATAGTGAAATTAGTCACATATTTATCCCGCCTGCTGACGTAAAGTGGCGCGCATATCCCTTATCTACCAGGAGTCTGTTATGGCCCAGTCTGACGTTTTCCACCTTGGCATCACCAAAGCCGACCTGAAAGGAGCCACGCTGGCCATCGTTCCCGGCGATCCTGAGCGCGTAAAGAAAATCGCTGCGCTGATGGACAACCCGCAGCACCTGGCGTCGCATCGTGAATTCACCACTTATCTGGCTGAGGTGGACGGCAAACCGGTCGTGGTTTGCTCCACCGGCATTGGTGGCCCGTCAACCTCCATCGCAGTAGAAGAACTGGCCCAGCTCGGTGTGCGTACCTTCCTGCGCGTCGGCACCACCGGTGCCATCCAGCCGAATATCAATGTGGGTGATGTGCTGGTCACCACGGCTTCGGTTCGTCTGGACGGTGCCAGCCTGCACTTCGCGCCGATGGAATTTCCGGCGGTCGCTGACTTCACCTGTACCACGGCGCTGGTCGCGGCGGCTGAAGCCTGTGGTGCGAAGACCCACATTGGCATCACCGCCTCCTCTGACACCTTCTATCCCGGCCAGGAACGTTACGACACCTTCTCAGGCCGTGTGGTTAGCCGCTTCCAGGGCTCGATGAAAGAGTGGCAGCAAATGGGCGTCCTCAACTATGAGATGGAATCCGCTACACTGTTAACCATGTGCGCCAGCCAGGGGCTGCGAGCCGGTATGGTGGCGGGCGTCATCGTGAATCGTACGCAGAAGGAGATCCCGGATGCGGCGACCATGAAACAGACTGAAAGCGACGCGGTGAAAATTGTAGTCGAAGCGGCGCGTCGGTTGATCTAGCGCGCCCGGTAACCGGCGATTTTCAGATTTCGTCGGTTACCTGAAACGGATGCGCGTAAATTCAGCGGATAACTGAGAAATTTCTATGCGCAAAACGGTTCCTGTTCAACGTCCTGCCTTTATGGTCAGCCCTCAGGCGCGTGTCGAAGATGCGGCCGCGCGTTTCCGCCAGGCGATGGCGGCGGCTGATTTCCCTGTCGCGCGTCAGTGCTGTGAAGAAGTGTTGCGTGTCATGCCGCACAACATGCAGGTGCTAAGTGATTATGCGCTGGCGCTGATGCGTGTTGGCGAATACCAGAAATCCTGGAAAACCTACCAGAAAATCTATCAGGCTACGGCGGATAAGCGGGCGCAGGCGGCGGAAACCTGGCTCGACGGTCTCACCGAAGTCTGTGGCTGGCTTAACAAGCCGGATGAGGTGGCGCGTTACGGGCTGGAATCGTTGCAGCAATCCGACCGGAAATTCAGCGCCGGGCAAAAGCACCCTCTGCCAGCAGAAGCACCACCGACCTTTGCAGCGTCTCGCCCACAGGAAAATATCATTGCCTTCAGCCTGTATGGCGACCAGCCACGCTATTGCGAAACCCTGATAAAAAATGTCGAGGTGGCACGCGAGCTTTACCCGGCTTGGACCTGCCGTATCTGGCTGGATGACAGCGTACCGCAACATGTCTGGCAGCGCCTGGCTCAGCCCAATGTACAGCTGGTGGATATGTCGCACGAGAAAACGCTGTTTCCCACCCTGTGGCGCTTCCTGGTGATGGATGATGCCAGCGTCAAACGTTTTATCGTGCGGGATGCGGATTCGCTGCTTTCCGAGCGCGAACTGGCTGCGGTGGAGGCCTGGCTGCAATCATCCTATTGGTTCCACCATATGCGTGACTACTTTACCCACACCGAATTGCTGCTGGCGGGAATGTGGGGCGGGTGTAACGGCGTATTCAGCAATATCGAACAGCAGATGCGTGATTTTATTACTCGCTACCAAGGCAGCGAACGTTTTACCGACCAGTATTTCCTCAAACTGGCGTTGTGGCCAACGGTACGCGAGAGCCTGCTCAGTCACGACGATATTTTCCATTTTCACCAGGCTGAAGCCTGGCCCGCTCATGATCCCATTCGTTGGCAGACTGACCGTTTTCATGTTGGCAGCAATGCGGGATTCTCCAGCATGGCAGGTAAAGCCAGCCATGCCGATGCGGCGATGCAGCAGGTTGAACTGACCTATGGCGACCAGAGCTGGTGTTATCCGGCAAAAGTGCGTGGCGGTGAATGGGCGTTACCGATGCCTTTTTTCCTGATTGATGCATGGAAAGCGGGTGAACTTACGGTGCAGGCGCTATAAGCCTGCCATCTGGCAAAATTGTCTGGACATTTATACAGTGCGCCTCTACCTTTTCCCTCAGCGAGAGGATCCACGGGGGAATTATGGATCAGCAACTTATCATTATCAGCGGCGTACTGGCGCTGGCGGGGTTCGGCCTGGGCTGGATAGTGGCGCAGCTGCGCGCGGGCCATCAGCACGCCAGCTTTTTAACCGAACGCCGCTTGCTGGAAGATGCCCAGCAGCGCCAGCAGCAGCAACTGGAGCTGACACAACAGCAGGTACAGCAGCGTGAACAGGAGCTGCGTCAGCTGCATGGTGCGCTGAGCGGTGCGCAGGAGCGCCTGCAACAGCTTGACTACTGGCGTGGCGAAAGCGAACAGCTGAGCCGTGAACTGCGCAACCAGCTGGAAGTGAACAGCGCGCAGGAAGCCGAGCTACGCGAAGTCACCATCCGCCTTGAAGAGACGCGTTTCGCCGCTGAGGAGAAACAGCGTCTGCTCACCAACAGCGAACAGCGCCTGAGCGCGCAGTTCGAAAATCTTGCCAATCGCATCTTCGAAAACAGCGGCCGTCGTGTTGATGAACAAAACCGCCAGAGTCTGAATAACCTGATCAGCCCGCTGCGCGAGCAGCTGGACGGTTTTCGTCGTCAGGTAAATGACAGCTTTGGTCAGGAAGCGCGTGAGCGCCATACGCTGGCCCATGAAATCCGTCAGCTGCAACAGTTGAATGCGCAGATGGCGCAGGAAGCGATTAACCTCACCAAAGCGCTGAAAGGCGACAACAAAATCCAGGGTAACTGGGGCGAAGTGGTGCTCAGCCGGGTGCTGGAGGCATCGGGCCTGCGCGAAGGTCATGAGTATGAAACCCAGGTCAACATTCAGCTGGAGTCGCAGGGCAGGATGCAACCGGATGTGATTGTGCGTCTGCCGCAGGGCAAGGATGTGGTGATTGACGCCAAAATGACGCTGATCGCCTATGAACGCTATTTCAATGCCGAAGATGAGGCCACGCGCGAGCAGGCGATTCAGGATCACGTCAACGCGGTGCGCGGCCATATTCGTCTGCTGGGACGAAAAGATTATCAACAATTGCCCGGTTTACGCTCCCTGGATTATGTGTTGATGTTTATCCCGGTTGAACCGGCTTTCCTGCTGGCGATCGATCGGCAGCCAGAGCTGATCAGCGAGGCGTTGCAGCAAAATATCATGCTGGTCAGCCCCACCACGCTGCTGGTGGCGCTACGCACCATCAACAATCTGTGGCGTTATGAGCATCAGAGCCGCAACGCACAGCGCATTGCCGATCGTGCTGCACGGCTGTATGACAAAATGCGGCTGTTTGTCGATGACATGAGCGGCATTGGTCACAACCTGGATAAAGCGCAGCAAAGTTACCAGCTGGCGATGAAAAAACTGGCGGAAGGGCGCGGTAATCTTATTGCGCAAAGTGAAGCGTTCCGTTCGCTGGGCGTCGAGATCAAACGCCCCATCAATCCGCAGCTGGTGGCGCAGGCGCAACCGTCAGAGACGGAGGAAGATTGGGCCGATGACGACGAGCCTGATGAAAAAGCAGAAGATTCTGCCGCCGCTTCCCTGCGCCGCATCAACGAATAGCACGCCGGTCGCGTGCCCGACCAGCGCAACTCTGATACACTTCGGGAAGAATTGTTTGTGGAACAGGTAAAACCCATGGCAGATGAATCACAGCAGGAAACTACCCACTTTGGCTTTCAGACCGTCGCGAAAAGCGAAAAGGCAGATAAAGTCGCCGACGTGTTTCACTCCGTAGCGGCAAAATATGACCTGATGAACGATCTGATGTCCTTCGGCATCCATCGTGTCTGGAAGCGTTTCACCATCGACAGCAGCGGCGTGCGCCGTGGTCAGCGTGTGCTGGATTTGGCCGGTGGTACCGGCGACCTGACGGCGAAATTCTCGCGTCTGGTAGGCGAAACCGGCCAGGTGGTGCTGGCGGACATCAATAGCTCAATGCTGAAGATGGGCCGTGAAAAACTGCGTAATCTCGGCATTTCTGGCAACGTCAGCTATGTGCAGGCCAACGCCGAAGCATTGCCTTTCCCGGATAACTATTTCGATTGCATCACCATCTCTTTTGGTCTGCGTAACGTGACGGAAAAAGAGAAAGCGCTGGCTTCTATGTTCCGCGTATTGAAGCCAGGCGGACGCCTGTTGGTGCTGGAATTCTCCAAACCGCTGATCGAACCGCTGAGCAAAGCCTATGATGCTTACTCATTCCACATTCTGCCGCGTATTGGTCAACTGGTGGCACAGGATGCCGAAAGCTATCGCTATCTGGCGGAATCGATCCGTATGCATCCCGATCAGGAAACCCTGAAGGCGATGATGAATGACGCGGGTTTTGAGAATACCACCTACTTCAACATGACTGGCGGCATCGTCGCGTTGCATCGCGGCTTTAAGTTCTGACAAATCATGGCCATGACTTTCACTCCTTTGATTACCGGCGGTCTTGAGACCGCCCTCAATCGTGTTTTGTATCGCGATCGCAGCCTGAAAGCGGCACGCCAACGTCTGGCGGGCAAAGTGCTGATGTTACGGTTGCAGGAACTCTCATTCCCGCTGGTGCTGGTGTTCAGCGAAAATCAGCTGGATGTGCTTGGCGACTGGCAGGACAGCAGCGATTGCACCGTCAGCCTGCGCCTTAGCACCCTGCCGAAATTGCGTGACCGCCAGCAACTCACCAGCCTGATTCGCAGTGGTGAGCTGGAAGTGGAGGGGGATTTGCAGGTGGTGCAGCAATTCTCGGCGTTGATGGATCTGGCAGAGCTGGATCCGGCGGAATATCTCGCGCCGTGGATTGGTGATATCGCTGCGCAGGGCATCAGCCAGGCCGCACAGCGCGCGCTGAAGTTTGTGCAACACGAGGTGACGCGTCGCCAGGATTACCTGGGGCAGACCCTCACTGAAGAGTGGCGACTGGCGCCGGGTGCGCTGGAACTTGCCTGGTTTTGCGAGGAAGTGGAAGCGATGGAACGTTCGCTCAATGCGTTAGAGGCGCGTTTAGCACAGCTGGAGGCGAAATGACGCTGGGAGAAATTCGGCGCTTATATTTTATCGTAAAGGTCTTTCTCAGCTATGGCCTTGATGAACTGATTCCCCACATGCGTATCACGCTGCCCCTGCGTTTATGGCGGCGCTGCATTTTCTGGATCCCCAACAAACACAAAAACGAATCGATGGGCGTGCGGATACGTCTGGCGATGGAGCAACTGGGGCCGGTGTGGATCAAGTTCGGTCAGATGCTCTCGACACGCCGAGATCTGTTTCCTCCGGCGATCGCTGATGAGCTGGCGATCCTGCAGGACCGCGTTGCACCGTTTGATGGCGTCAAAGCCAAAGCGCAAATCGAGAAATCCATCGGCGGGCCGGTGGAAACCTGGTTTGACGATTTCGAGATCACGCCACTGGCCTCGGCGTCTATTGCTCAGGTCCACACCGCGACGCTGAAAGAGAATGGCCGCGAAGTGGTGATCAAAGTGATCCGCCCGGATATCCTGCCGGTGATCAAAGCGGATATGAAGCTGATCTACCGCCTGGCGCGTTGGGTGCCGCGTTTGCTGCCGGATGGGCGTCGTCTGCGTCCGCAGGAAGTGGTGCGCGACTACGAAAAAACCTTGATTGATGAACTCAATCTGCTGCGTGAAGCTGCCAACGCGATTCAACTGCGTCGTAACTTTGACCAGAGCCGCATGCTGTATGTGCCGGAAATCTTCTCCGATTATTGCAGTGAATCGATGCTGGTGATGGAACGTATCTACGGCATTCCGATCTCTGACGTCGCCACGCTGGAGCAGCATGGCGTCAATATGAAGCTGCTGGCCGAGCGTGGTGTGCAGGTGTTCTTCACCCAGGTGTTCCGTGACAGCTTCTTCCATGCCGATATGCATCCCGGCAACATTTTCGTCAGCTACGACCACCCGGAAGATCCGCAATATATCGGCATCGACTGCGGTATCGTCGGTTCGCTGAACAAAGAGGATAAACGTTACCTGGCGGAAAACTTTATCGCGTTCTTTAACCGTGATTACCGCAAGGTGGCGGAGCTGCATGTTGATTCCGGCTGGGTGCCGCCGGATACCAACGTCGAAGATTTTGAGTTTGCGATTCGTACCGTGTGTGAACCGATTTTTGAGAAGCCGCTGGCAGAGATCTCCTTTGGCCATGTGTTGCTCAACCTGTTCAACACCGCACGTCGCTTCAACATGGAAGTGCAGCCACAGCTGGTGCTGTTGCAGAAAACCCTGCTGTATATCGAGGGGATTGGCCGTCAGCTCTATCCGCAGCTCGATTTGTGGAAAACCGCTAAACCGTTCCTCGAAGACTGGATTAAAGATCAGATTGGCATTCCGGCCATCTGGCGCGCGGTGAAAGACAAGGCTCCCTTCTGGGCAGAAAAACTGCCGGAGCTGCCGGAACTGTTTTACGACAGCATGCGCCAGCATAAATTGTTACAGCACAGCGTCGATAAACTGGTCACCGATCTGAATGCGCAACGCACCCGTCATAACAAGGCGCGTTATCTGTTCGGAGTAGGGGCTACACTGTTATTAAGTGGCACCGCAGTGCTACTGAGTCGGCCTGAGTGGGATTTGTTTCCCGCGATTTTAATGGCCGCAGGCATCGTTACCTGGCTGATAGGCTGGCGCAAGACAAACTGATTGTCAGCCAGATCTAAAACGCGTAATGTCGCATGCTAAGGCCCGAAATCATATGGGCTTTCTGTGTGTTACATTCAACAGTTTTTCACAGAATATTAGAGGCATATCTCATGGGCGGTATCAGTATTTGGCAATTGTTAATCATTGCCGTCATTGTTGTACTTCTGTTCGGTACCAATAAGCTACGCAATCTGGGTTCGGATTTAGGGTCTTCCATCCGCGGCTTCAAAAAAGCGATGGGTGACGAAGACGAGAAAAAGGATCAACCGAAAGAGCAGGACGCTGACTTCAACGCCAAAACCCTGGCAGATAAACAGCAAACCTCGGCTAGTAAAGACGACGCCAGGAACGACAAGCAGGTATAACTGTGTTCGACATTGGTTTTAGTGAACTGGTATTGGTGTTCGTTATCGGGCTGATTGTTCTCGGTCCGCAACGATTACCGGTTGCGGTAAAAACCGTAGTGGGCTGGATTCGCGCAATCCGCTCGCTGGCGGCTAACGTGCAGAATGAACTGGCGCAGGAACTGAAACTGCAGGAGCTGCAGGATAGCCTGAAGAAGGTGGAAGAAGCGGGCCGTGGCACGCTGTCACCGGAACTGAAAGAATCGATGGAAGAGTTGCGTAAAACCGCCGATTCCATGAAACGTTCTTATCAGCAGAGCATCGATATAGAGAAAGCGGAAGATGAAGCGAATACCATTCATACGCCGCCACCTGCTGCTCCTGTGCCACCGGTAACGCCTGCGACAGCCGTAACGCCCGCAACAGCAGAACATCAGGCCAGCGCGCCAGCGCAGGCACCGCACGCTGCTCCGTCTGCCGTGGACAAACCCGACACCGCCAGTGCGCCTCGCAGCACAGCGCCAACTCCTTCTGCAAATGATGAACGATAAACATGGCCGTTGAAGATACACAACCGCTCATCAGCCATCTGATTGAGCTGCGCAAGCGACTGTTAAACTGCATCATCGCGGTATTTGTCATCTTTCTGGCGCTGATCTACTTCGCCAATGATATCTACCATATTGTGGCAGAGCCGTTGATCAGGCAGATGCCAGCCGGTGCCACCATGATTGCGACCGAAGTCGCATCGCCGTTCTTTACCCCGATAAAGCTCACCATTATTGTTTCGGTGTTTCTGGCCGTACCGGTGATTCTGTATCAGGTATGGGCGTTCATTGCGCCTGCGCTGTATCGCCATGAGCGCAAGCTGGTGATGCCGCTGCTGTTCTCCAGCACGCTGTTATTTTACGTCGGTGTGGCTTTTGCTTACTTCGTCGTGTTCCCGCTGGCGTTTGGCTTCTTTGCCAAAACCGCGCCGCAGGGCGTGCAGATCGCCACGGATATCACCCACTATCTCGACTTCGTCATGACCCTGTTCCTGGCATTTGGGGTGGCGTTTGAGGTGCCGGTGGTGATTGTGCTGCTGTGCTGGACCGGGATCACCACGCCGGAAGATCTGAAAAAGAAACGTCCCTACATTCTGGTTGGCGCGTTCGTTGTTGGGATGTTGCTCACACCACCGGATGTTTTCTCACAAACTTTGCTCGCTATTCCGATGTACTGCCTGTTTGAAGTCGGCGTATTCTTCTCCCGCTACTATGTGGGGAAAGGACGAAAGTCGGAGTCGGATTCAGAATCGGTTGACGAGGAACATCACACCGAATCCTGATATCCAGACTGAGTATCCCGCGTGCGAGCGGGATGATGATGAATCTGAACCGCCCGCTTGTTGGGCGGTTTTTATTTGGGAAAAAACATGTTTGATATCGGTGTAAACCTGACCAGCACGCAATTCGCCAAAGATCGCGAACAGGTGGTGACGCGTGCGCGCGACGCAGGCGTCACCGGCCTGTTAATCACGGGCACCAACGCGCTGGAAAGCCAGCAGGCACAGCGGCTGGCTGCATTGCATTCTGGCTACTGCTGGTCAACTGCAGGCGTGCATCCGCACCATGCCAGCGAATGGTCGGCAGAAACCGCCAACACCCTGCGCCGCCTGGCAGAAAGTGAGCAGGTGGTGGCGATTGGTGAATGCGGACTGGACTTTAACCGCAACTTCTCCGCGCATGACCAGCAGGAATACGCCTTCGATGCGCAACTGCAACTGGCGGCTGAATTACAGCTGCCGGTATTTCTGCATTGCCGCGAAGCGCACACGCGTTTTGCGGCGATTCTGCAACCCTGGCTGCCAAAACTGGTGGGTGCGGTGGCGCATTGTTTTACCGGCACACGCGAAGAACTGGAGGCCTGCCTGGCGCTGGGGCTGTCAGTGGGAATTACCGGCTGGGTATGCGACGAACGCCGTGGCATGGGGCTGCGTGAACTGTTGCCATTGATTCCGGCTGACCGCCTGCTGCTGGAAACCGATGCGCCTTATTTGCTGCCGCGTGATATGCATCCGCGTCCGACGTCGCGTCGTAATGAACCGTGTTTTCTGCCGCACATCGTGCAGCAAGTGGCGTTATGGCGTAATGAGGATGCAGAAACGCTGGGCGCACAGGTGGATTACAATGCGCGTCAGCTGTTCAGATTGGTTTAGGCTTTGCGGAACTGTTTGTTATCGACGCTGCGCATAACCTGCTTATTCAGCAGGTTCAGCAGCAGGATGGAACGGGTTTCGCCATCCGGCTCGGCAAAAATGGCACGCAGACCTTCGAAGGTGCCATCGGTGATGATCACTTCATCACCGACCTGTGGCGTTTCCGGATCCAGCAGGATCTGTGGCGCGTCACTTTGCAGTGCTTCGATCACTTCATACGGCACCGTCGCCGGCATCGCCCCGAAGCGCACGAAGTGGCTGACACCACGCGTGCTGCTGATGGTGGTGGTATGAATCGCTTCCGGATCGAATTCAATAAACAGATAGTTGGGGAACAGCGGTTCACTTACGGTGGTGCGTTTGCCACGAACGATTTTTTCCAGAGCAATCATCGGGCTGAGGCAATTCACCTCCTGCCGCTCAAGATGCTCTTTCGCGCGCAATAGCTGTCCACGTTTGCAATAAAGTAAGTACCAGGATTCCATAACTGCTCCCAAAGAATGGACGCTAAGAATAGCAAACCTGCTTTCAGAGTTATAGCGCATCGGCCGGGGTAAACGCAGCTGTAAAACAAATTTCACTACGATTTTTCTGAGTCTGAGACCTTTTTGATCGTTTTCTGTAAGAAAATTGACGTCTGGCAATCTTCTGTATCAGACTCCTTCACCATCTTATGAATGAAAGGACCGTCTGATGGAACTGTTCCTGTTAAGCAACGGCAAGTTGGCCGACGATGCGCCGTTGCTGAGTTATGCCCACCCACAGCTTCATGCGATGATTGCACAACGCGGTATTACTTCTGCGGTGCTGGTACCCTACGCCATTATTCGTGGTGATCATGCCCAGCGCGCGCTGGACCTGAGCGATTCACTCGGTATTCAGGTGCGCACCGTGCATGAGTTTGCTACTCCGGTCGAAGCGATTGAACAGGCAGAACTGATTCTGGTGAGCGGCGGTAACACCTGGCTGCTGAACCAGATGCTGCATGAACAGGGTTTGATTGTGGCCATTCAGCGCGCAGTGCGTGAACGCCGGGTGCCTTACGTTGGCTGGAGCGCCGGTTGCAACGTGGCGACACCTTCCATCCGTACCACCAATGATATGCCGGTGCGCAGCAGCGTGGTGTTGCCTGCGCTGGGGCTGTTCCCGGTACAGATCAATCCGCATTACCTCGATGCACACGTCAGCGGCCATATGGGGGAAACCCGGGATGAGCGTCTGGCAGAGTTCTGTGCGGTCAACCCGAGCGAATCGGTGATTGCGCTGCGCGAAGGCAGTTTCCTGCATGTCAGCGAAGATCGTCTGCGTTACTACAGCGCGCGTGGTGAAGATTTTAAAGTGTTCCGCCACGGTGAACCTATTGCTGCGTACCACGATGTGCTGGCGTTGCAATCGCTGGTGCCATTCTCCTGTCAGCCCGCCTGACGCAGAAACCTCAACAAGCCTGCGGAATCGGCCCTATAATGGCCGATTATCTCAGGCCGGAAAGCTAACCCTACATGAAATATCAGGATTTACGTGATTTCCTTGCGCTGCTGGAGCAGCGGGGCGAGTTAAAACGCATCACTCAGGCGATCGATCCCGAACTGGAGATGACCGAAATTGCTGACCGTACCCTGCGTGCGGGCGGTCCGGCGTTGCTGTTCGAAAACCCGAAAGGCTACAACATGCCGGTGCTGTGCAACCTGTTTGGTACGCCGAAACGCGTGGCGATGGGCATGGGGCAGGAAGAGGTCAGCGCGCTGCGCGAAGTGGGCAAACTGCTGGCATTCCTGAAAGAACCTGAGCCGCCAAAGGGCTTCCGCGACCTGTTTGACAAGATGCCGCAGTTTAAGCAGGTGCTGAACATGCCGACCAAACGGCTGCGTAATGCGCCTTGTCAGGAAGAAGTATTCAGCGGTGATGAGGTCGATTTATCGCGCATTCCGGTGATGAAATGCTGGCCGGATGATGCCGCACCGCTGATCACCTGGGGCCTGACGGTGACGCGCGGACCGCATAAAGAGCGCCAGAATCTCGGGATTTATCGCCAGCAGGTGATTGGCAAAAATCGTCTGATTATGCGCTGGCTATCGCATCGCGGCGGCGCGCTCGATTTCCAGGAGTGGTGTAAAGCTCACCCCGGCGAGCGTTTTCCGGTTTCTGTCGCCCTCGGTGCTGACCCGGCAACCATTCTGGGTGCGGTGACTCCGGTACCGGATACCTTATCGGAATACGCCTTCGCGGGCCTGCTGCGTGGCAATAAAACCGAAGTGGTGAAGTGTCTGTCTAACGACCTCGAAGTCCCCGCCAGCGCTGAAATCGTGCTGGAAGGTTACATCGAGCCGGGCGATATGGCGCCAGAAGGCCCGTACGGCGATCACACCGGCTACTACAATGAAGTAGATAACTTCCCGGTGTTTACCGTGACGCACATAACGCAACGTCGTAACCCGATTTATCACTCAACCTATACCGGCCGTCCACCGGATGAACCGGCGGTGCTGGGCGTGGCGTTAAATGAAGTGCTGGTGCCGATTCTGATCAAACAGTTCCCGGAAATTGTTGATTTCTATCTGCCACCGGAAGGCTGTTCGTATCGCCTGGCTGTCGTGACGATGAAAAAACAGTATGCCGGTCATGCGAAGCGCGTGATGTTTGGCGTCTGGTCGTTCCTGCGGCAGTTCATGTACACCAAATTTGTTATTGTGTGTGACGATGACGTCAACGCGCGTGACTGGAATGATGTGATTTGGGCGATTACCACGCGTATGGACCCGGCGCGCGACACGGTGCTGGTTGAAAACACGCCAATCGACTACCTCGATTTCGCCTCGCCGGTCTCCGGGCTGGGGTCGAAGATGGGACTCGATGCCACCAATAAATGGCCGGGTGAAACGACGCGTGAGTGGGGAACCCCGATTGTCAAAGATCCGGCGGTGACGGCGCGCATTGACGCCATCTGGGATGAGCTAGGTATCTTTGCCGAGCCGCCGCAGCGCTGACGGCGGTGAATAACCATAAAAACGACCCGACAGAGGGAACGCATGACAACGTTAAGCTGTAAAGTGACTTCGGTTGAAGCGATTACTGATACCGTCTACCGCGTCCGTTTAATTCCGGAAGCGAATTTTAGCTTTCGTGCCGGACAGTACCTGATGGTGGTGATGGACGAACGGGATAAACGCCCGTTTTCCCTGGCGTCCACGCCGATGGAAAAAGACATCATCGAGCTGCATATCGGCGCATCGGAGCTCAATCTCTATGCCATGGCGGTGATGGAACGTATCCAGAATCAGCGTGAAATCACCGTAGACATGCCGCATGGTGATGCCTGGCTGCGTGAAGATAGCGATCGTCCCATCATCCTGATTGCGGGAGGAACCGGATTCTCCTACGCCCGTTCCATTCTGCTGACCGCACTGGCACAGCAGCCCGATCGTGATATCGCGATTTACTGGGGCGGCCGTGAACTGACCCATCTCTACGATCTCGATGAACTGAATGCGCTGGCGGTTAAGCATCCCAATTTGCAGGTGATCCCGGTGGTTGAACAGCCGGAAGCGAGCTGGCAGGGACGTACCGGTACGGTACTGACGGCGGTGATGCAGGACTACGCTTCATTGAGCGGACACGATATTTATATCGCTGGCCGGTTCGAAATGGCGAAGATCGCGCGTGAACGCTTTTGTGCGGAACGGGGTGCGCTGGAAGCACAGATGTTCGGCGATGCTTTTGCGTTTATCTGATCGGGTAAAAAACCCGCCCGAGAGGGCGGGAAATCATGCAGTGGTCAACGTATTACAGACGTTCGAATACGGTTGCGATGCCCTGACCTAACCCAATACACATGGTCGCCAGGCCAAACTGTACATCGCGTTTTTCCATCAGATGCAGCAATGTGGTGCTGATGCGTGCACCGGAACATCCCAGCGGATGACCGAGTGCAATTGCGCCGCCATTCAGATTCACCTTCTCATCTATCTGTTCCAGCAGGCCTAAATCCTTCAGGCAGGGTAGTGTCTGGGCGGCGAAGGCCTCGTTGAGCTCGAACAGGCCAATATCCTGCACTGTCAGACCGGCGCGCTTCAGCGCCAGTTTACTGGCTGGCACCGGGCCATAGCCCATAATGGAAGGATCGCAGCCGACTACCGCCATGCTGCGAATGCGTGCGCGGGGTGTCAGGCCCAGTTCGCGCGCCCGGCTTTCGCCCATAATTAACATTGCGGCCGCACCGTCGGAAAGGGCTGAGGAAGTACCGGCAGTGACGGTACCGTTGACCGGGTCAAATGCCGGTTTCAGCGCGGCTAATCCTTCCAGGCTGGCATCTTCGCGGATCACTTCATCGGCGTCATAGCGTTTCAGTACGCCATCAACATCGTGACCATAGGTCGGGATAATTTCGCGCTTAAAATCGCCGCGCTGGGTGGCCTGCCAGGCACGCTGATGTGAGCGCAACGCAAAGGCATCCTGTTGTTCGCGGCTGATATGATGCATACGCGCCAGCATTTCGGCAGTCAGCCCCATCATCCCCGCGGCTTTCGCCACCGTACGGCTCAGGCCAGGGTGGAAATCGACACCGTGGCTCATCGGCACGTGGCCCATATGTTCGACACCGCCAATCAGGCAACTTTGCGCATCGCCTACCATAATGGCGCGCGCCGCATCGTGCAGTGCCTGCATCGACGACCCACATAAGCGGTTCACGGTGCTGGCGGGTACGCGATGCGGGATCTCTGCCAGCAGCGCCGCATTACGGGCAATGTTAAAACCCTGCTCCAGCGTTTGCTGTACGCAGCCCCAGATGATGTCATCCAGCGTGGCGGGATCGAGCGCTGGGTTGCGGCTGAGTAATTCACGCATCAGATGTGCTGAGAGATCCTCTGCGCGTACCTGACGAAACGCACCGCCTTTGGAACGGCCCATCGGTGTGCGGGCGGCATCGATAATAACGACATTTTCCATTGTAAAATCCTCAGGCAGTTTGCAGCGCGGCTTCATCAATCGGAAGAGCTGCGGGATACCAGCTTTGATGCTGATGGGCCACATGTACCAGTAACTCCGGCAGCGCATACAGCGGGCCGAGTGCGGTATAACGTTTCGCCTGATCCACCACTGTGCTGTTCCCCAGCGTATCCATATAACGGAAGGCACCGCCGCGGAACGGCGGGAAGCCGAGACCATAGACCAGTGCCATGTCTGCTTCAGCGGGAGAGGCGATAATCTTCTCTTCCAGGCAGCGCACCACTTCATGCAGCATCGGCAACATCATGCGGTTGGTAATCTCTTCATCGCTGAAGACGCGTTTCGGCTGGCACACGTGCTGCAACAGGGTATCGACCTCGGCATCGGCTTGTTTCTGTGCCTTGCCCTTTTTGTCCTCAGTCCAGCGCCAGAAACCCAGACCGTTTTTCTGACCGTAGCGCCCGGCCTCATAAAGCACGTCGATGGCGTCGCGATAATCTTTCTGCATCCGTGACGGGAAGCCCTGCGCCATCACCTGCTGGGCGTGATGGGCAGTATCAATGCCGACCACATCCAGCAGCCACGCCGGGCCCATCGGCCAGCCAAACTGTTTTTCCATCACTTTGTCGATCTGACGGAAATCGGCACCGTCGCGCAGCAGCAGACTGAAGGCGGCAAAGTACGGGAATAGCACGCGGTTAACAAAGAAGCCGGGACAGTCATTGACCAC
Source organism: Pantoea sp. X-Soil-TKNS-1280 (assembly GCF_059730475.1). Taxonomy (NCBI): domain Bacteria; kingdom Pseudomonadati; phylum Pseudomonadota; class Gammaproteobacteria; order Enterobacterales; family Erwiniaceae; genus Pantoea; species Pantoea sp. X-Soil-TKNS-1280. The sequence goes on from NZ_AP035962.1 coordinate 256,792, forward strand.
GATGGGCGTCTTGCCCATTTTGCTGGCCCAGGCGACGACTTTACCAAGTGTCTCCTCAGAGGTTTTTTCCCCACGAATGACTTCAACCAGCGGCATGCGCGGCACCGGATTGAAGAAATGCATGCCGCAGAAGTTTTCAGGTCGTTGCAGCGCCTGCGCCAGCTGGCTAATCGGAATCGTCGAGGTGTTCGACGCCAGAATCGCGTCATCACGCAGATGCTGCTCGGTCTCGGCCAGCACTTTGGCTTTGATTTGCGGGTTTTCCACCACCGCTTCAACTACCACATCGGCGCGTTCAAATCCGGCGTAGTCTAATGTGGGCTGGATAGTGGTCAGTACGCTGGCGAGTTTCGCACCATCAATTTTGCCGCGCTCCAGCTGCTTATTCAGCAGTTTGCTGGCCTCTTTCATACCGAGCGCCAGTGCCTGTGGATTGATATCTTTCATCTGCACCGGCACGCCTTTCCATGCTGACTGATACGCAATCCCGCCTCCCATAATGCCCGCACCGAGCACCGCCGCCTGTGCCGGGGTGCTGGTGGCATTCCCCCGTTTTTTGGCTAATCCTTTGACGTATTGATCGTTAAGGAAGATGCCGACCAGCGCGCGTGCTACGTCACTTTGCGCCAGTGGCACAAAGGCAGCGGTTTCCAGTTTTAATGCGTCATCACGGCCGAGGCCAGCGGCGGCTTCAATGGTTTTTACCGCCGTGATGGGGGCCGGATAATGTTTGCCTGCGGTTTGCAGCACCATGCTTTTGGCGATGGTGAAGCTCATGGCGGCTTCGATCGGGCTGAGTTTCAGCGGTGCCAGCTTCGGTGCGCGACGTGCCTGCCAGCTGCCCTGGATGATGGCGTCCTGGAGTACGGTTAATGCGGCGCTGCGCAGTTTATCGCTACTCACGACCGCATCGACCAGGCCCAGTTTCAGGGCGCTGATGCCATCGACATCTTTGCCAGCGGCGATAATCTCCAGTGCGCTGTCGGCACCGAGCAAACGCGGCAGGCGGACGCTGCCGCCAAAACCGGGCATGATGCCCAGTTTAGTTTCCGGCAGACCAATGCGGGTTTGTGCGGTGGCGATACGGAAGTCGGTGGCCAGTACGCACTCGCAGCCACCGCCCAGTGCATAGCCGTCGATCGCGGCAACGGTGGGTACCGGCAGATCTTCCAGACGATTAAAGATGCTGTTGGCAAAGGCCAGCCACTGGCTCAGCTTTTCAACCGGGGCATCGAACAGGGAAAGGAATTCGGTGATGTCGGCACCAACGATAAACGCTGGTTTCGCCGAAGAGAGCAGCAGGCCGCGCAGTGCAGGCTGTTGTTCCAGTACACCCAGCGCCTCACCCAGGGAGGCAACGGTTTTGGTATCGAGTTTATTCACCGAACCGGGTGCGTCAAAAACCAGCTCGGCGATGCCATCGTCAAGCCAGCGAACAGAAAGGGTATCGCCTTGGTAGAGCATATCCGTCTCCTGAAACCGCGAAAGTTGATCTGGTCATACCAGATGATCGTGAGTGTGGGTGTCATGTTAATTTTTTGCAAACGAGAGTTTGCTTATTTGATACAGCGATCACAGCGTGCGGGGGCACGGCAACAAGGACACGGCTATGCTACACTGCGGCCATTTTCGCGATATCGGAGACAAGTCCATGGATTCACTGAAGACCCTGTATCACGCGCATATCAACACGCTGCAACAGCGTGCGCAGCAGGTGCTGGCGCGTTTTAAACTTGATGCCATGCTGATTCATTCTGGCGAGTTGCTGACCGTGTTTCTCGACGATCATGACTATCCGTTCAAAGTGAATCCGCAATTCAAAGCCTGGGTACCGGTCACGCAGGTGCCGAACTGCTGGTTATGGATCGACGGCGTGAATAAACCGAAGCTGTGGTTTTATTCACCGGTGGATTACTGGCATAACGTGGAGCCGCTGCCCAATAGCTTCTGGACCGGGGACGTTGACGTTATCGGCCTGAAAAACGCCGATGAGATTGGGCAACTGCTGCCAGCTCAGCGCGATAATGTGGCTTACATCGGGCCGGTGCCAGCGCGCGCCACGCAGCTGGGGATCAAAGCCGACAGCATCAACCCCAAAGGGGTGATCGATTTCCTGCATTACCACCGCAGCATCAAAACCGATTATGAACTGGCTTGTATGCGTGAAGCGCAGAAGCTGGCGGTGGCGGGACACCGTGCCGCCAAAGAAGCCTTCTTCTCTGGCATGAGCGAGTTCGATATCAATATCGCCTACCTGAGCGCGACCGGCCACCGTGATATCGATGTGCCTTACGGCAACATCATCGCGCTGAATGAACATGCCGCCGTGTTGCATTACACCAAACTGGATCATCAACCACCGGCGAAACGTCATAGCTTTTTGATCGATGCCGGGGCGGAATATCTGGGCTATGCGGCCGATTTGACCCGCAGCTATGCCGCACAGGCGAAATCGCGCTATGCGGAAATGGTTGAGGCGATGAATAAAGAGGAACTGGCGTTGATCGCGACCCTCAAGGCGGGCGTGCGCTATACCGATTACCATCTGCAGATGCATCAGCGCATTGCGCGCATGCTGCTGAAGTTTGACCTGGTGAAAGGGCTGAGCGAAGAAACGCTGGTGGCGGAAGATTTAACCGGTCCGTTCATGCCGCATGGTCTGGGTCACCCGCTCGGTCTGCAGGTACACGACGTCGCTGGCTTTATGCAGGATGATAACGGTACGCACCTGGCCGCTCCGGCGCAATATCCGTATCTGCGTTGCACCAGAGTACTGGAGCCAGGCATGGTGATGACCATCGAACCGGGTTTCTACATTATCGATTCCCTGCTGTCGTCGCTGCGCAGCGGCAAATATAGCCAGCACTTTGACTGGCAGGCGATTGATGCGTTGAAACCTTATGGCGGGATTCGCATTGAGGATAATGTGGTGATCCATGCCAACCGGATTGAAAACATGACGCGCGATCTGCATCTGGCCTGATGAATGCTTATGATATTCCCGCTGAGGCTGTGAGTCTCAGCGAGGAAACCATCAAGAAAAGCCGCTTTATTACGCTGCTGGCGCATACCGACGGCGTAGAAGCGGCGCGTGCTTTTGTGCAGCAGATTAAAGCTGAACATCCCACGGCCCGCCATCACTGCTGGGCATGGGTAGCCGGTGCGCCGGATGATTCACAGCAGCTTGGCTTTTCTGATGATGGTGAACCCTCGGGCACGGCGGGAAAACCGATGCTGGCGCAGCTGATGGGGAGCGGTGTCGGTGAAATTACCGCTGTTGTGGTGCGTTACTATGGCGGCATTATGCTTGGTACGGGTGGGCTGGTGAAAGCCTATGGCGGCGGTGTCCAGCAGGGTTTAAAGCAGCTGACACGTTGCCGTAAAGTGCCGATGCAATCTTTTACTCTGCAATGCGAATATGCCCAGTTCAGTGATATTGAACGTCTGCTGCTGCGCTTTGACGGCAGAGTGGAAGAGAGCCATTATCTGGATCGCATTACGCTGCAACTGGCATTACCGCATAGCCAGATCGAAGGCTTTCGGCAAAACCTCTCTGACTACAGTCGGGGCGTGCTGACGCTCATCCCGCTGGAAAACTAAGAATATCTCTTTGAAAGGAAACGGCTGAATGCATTTTCGCGCCATTACCCGCATTGTGGGCCTGCTGGTGATTCTGTTCTCAGTGACCATGATCGTGCCCGGTCTGGTGGCCCTGATTTATCGTGACGGTGCCGGACGGGCGTTCAGTCAGACCTTTATGATGGCGCTGGTGATTGGCTCATTGTTGTGGTGGCCCAATCGCAAGCAGAAAACGGAACTGAAGCCACGCGAAGGGTTTCTGATCGTGGTGCTGTTCTGGACCGTGCTGGGCAGCGTGGGGGCGATGCCGTTTATGTTTGCCGAGCAGCCGCATTTGTCGGTGACCGATGCCTTCTTCGAATCCTTTTCAGGATTGACCACCACCGGAGCGACAACGCTGGTGGGATTGGATTCACTGCCGAAAGCGATTCTTTTCTATCGTCAGATGCTGCAATGGCTCGGGGGGATGGGGATTATCGTGCTGGCGGTGGCGATCCTGCCAATTCTTGGGGTAGGGGGGATGCAGCTGTACCGCGCTGAAATGCCGGGACCGCTGAAAGATAACAAAATGCGCCCACGCATCGCGGAAACGGCCAAAACATTGTGGCTGATCTATGTGTTACTCACCGTAGCCTGTGCCGTAGCGTTGTGGCTGGCGGGAATGCCGGTGTTTGATGCCATCGGCCATAGTTTTTCCACCATCGCTATCGGTGGCTTCTCTACCCATGATGCCAGCATCGGTTACTTCAATAGCCCGACCATTAACACCATCATCGCGGTATTTCTGCTGATCTCCGGCTGTAACTATGGCTTGCACTTCTCTTTACTGAGCGGGCGTAGTCTGAAAGTGTACTGGCGTGATCCGGAGTTCCGGATGTTTATCGGCGTGCAACTGACGCTGGTGGTGATCTGCACGGTGGTATTGTGGTTCCACGATGTCTATTCCAGTGGCCTGCAAACGCTGAATCAGGCCTTTTTCCAGGTGGTCTCCATGGCGACCACTGCCGGGTTTACTACCGATAGCATTGCCCGCTGGCCGTTATTCCTGCCGGTACTGCTGCTGTGCTCCGCCTTTATTGGTGGTTGCGCGGGTTCTACCGGCGGCGGTCTGAAGGTCATCCGTATTCTTCTGTTATGTAAACAAGGTTCGCGTGAGCTGAAGCGCCTCGTCCATCCGAATGCGGTTTACACTATTAAGTTAGGTAACCGTGCTCTACCGGAACGCATTCTGGAAGCGGTATGGGGATTCTTCTCCGCTTATGCGCTGGTGTTCCTTGTCAGCATGCTGGCGATTATCGCTACCGGCGTGGATGACTTTTCCGCCTTTGCTGCTGTCGCCGCAACCCTCAACAACCTCGGACCGGGCCTTGGCGTGGTGGCCGATAACTTTGCTTCTATGAATGATGTGGCGAAGTGGATTTTGATTTCGACCATGCTATTTGGTCGTCTTGAGGTGTTTACCTTATTGGTTCTCTTTACCCCAACCTTCTGGCGCGAATGATAAAGCAGGATTGTGTGATGAAAGCGTTGATTGTTTACTCCAGCCGTGACGGGCAAACCCAAAAAATTGCCGGACGCATTGCGCAAACCCTGGCACCCCAGCAGCTGTGTGATGTGATTGATGTGCAGCAGAGCACTTCCCTCGACTGGGCGCAGTATGATCGCGTGCTGATCGGTGCATCAATCCGCTATGGTCATTTTCATCCTGCTTTAATGAAATTTGTCACGACGCATCTGACGCAGCTGCAACAGCGTGCCAGTGGTTTCTTCAGTGTGAACCTGACGGCGCGTAAAGCGGATAAATGCACGCCGGAAACCAATGTCTATACCCACAAGTTTCTGACACAGTCACCCTGGCAACCTGATTGCTGTGCGGTGTTTGCCGGGGCGCTACGTTATCCGCACTATCGCTGGTTCGATCGCGTGATGATTCAGTTGATTATGCGTATGACGGGTGGCGAAACCGATACATCGAAAGAAGTGGAGTATACCGACTGGCAGAAAGTCGCTCTTTTTGCCCGGGATTTTGCGCAATTACCAGGCAAAACGTTGTGAAATAGAGCGTTTTGGTGAAATTTAGGTCGAACGATAATTTTTTTGCAATAAACGCTTGTCACTCAGAATTATCTCCCTATAATGCGCCTCCACTGACACGGCAAAGCGGCAACGCAGACGGTCAGCGAGGGACGAAGTGATTCATCCCGCCAGAGAAAATCGCTGAAAAAAGTGATTGACTCTGAAGGAGGAAAGCGTAATATACGCCACCTCGCGACAGACGGTTAACCCGCTGCTCGCACTGCTCTTTAACAATTTATCAGACAATCTGTGTGGGCACTCGCAGGATTGATATCAAAAGTCTACGGACTTAAAAAATATCAAGTCTCAAGAGTGAACACGTAATTCATTACGAAGTTTAATTCTTTGAGCATCAAACTTAAATTGAAGAGTTTGATCATGGCTCAGATTGAACGCTGGCGGCAGGCCTAACACATGCAAGTCGAACGGTAGCACAGAGGAGCTTGCTCCTTGGGTGACGAGTGGCGGACGGGTGAGTAATGTCTGGGGATCTGCCCGATGGAGGGGGATAACTACTGGAAACGGTAGCTAATACCGCATAACGTCGCAAGACCAAAGTGGGGGACCTTCGGGCCTCACACCATCGGATGAACCCAGATGGGATTAGCTAGTAGGTGGGGTAACGGCTCACCTAGGCGACGATCCCTAGCTGGTCTGAGAGGATGACCAGCCACACTGGAACTGAGACACGGTCCAGACTCCTACGGGAGGCAGCAGTGGGGAATATTGCACAATGGGCGCAAGCCTGATGCAGCCATGCCGCGTGTATGAAGAAGGCCTTCGGGTTGTAAAGTACTTTCAGCGGGGAGGAAGGCGGTGAGGTTAATAACCTCACCGATTGACGTTACCCGCAGAAGAAGCACCGGCTAACTCCGTGCCAGCAGCCGCGGTAATACGGAGGGTGCAAGCGTTAATCGGAATTACTGGGCGTAAAGCGCACGCAGGCGGTCTGTCAAGTCGGATGTGAAATCCCCGGGCTTAACCTGGGAACTGCATTCGAAACTGGCAGGCTAGAGTCTCGTAGAGGGGGGTAGAATTCCAGGTGTAGCGGTGAAATGCGTAGAGATCTGGAGGAATACCGGTGGCGAAGGCGGCCCCCTGGACGAAGACTGACGCTCAGGTGCGAAAGCGTGGGGAGCAAACAGGATTAGATACCCTGGTAGTCCACGCCGTAAACGATGTCGACTTGGAGGTTGTGCCCTTGAGGCGTGGCTTCCGGAGCTAACGCGTTAAGTCGACCGCCTGGGGAGTACGGCCGCAAGGTTAAAACTCAAATGAATTGACGGGGGCCCGCACAAGCGGTGGAGCATGTGGTTTAATTCGATGCAACGCGAAGAACCTTACCTGGCCTTGACATCCACGGAATTTGGCAGAGATGCCTTAGTGCCTTCGGGAACCGTGAGACAGGTGCTGCATGGCTGTCGTCAGCTCGTGTTGTGAAATGTTGGGTTAAGTCCCGCAACGAGCGCAACCCTTATCCTTTGTTGCCAGCGATTCGGTCGGGAACTCAAAGGAGACTGCCGGTGATAAACCGGAGGAAGGTGGGGATGACGTCAAGTCATCATGGCCCTTACGGCCAGGGCTACACACGTGCTACAATGGCGCATACAAAGAGAAGCGACCTCGCGAGAGCAAGCGGACCTCATAAAGTGCGTCGTAGTCCGGATTGGAGTCTGCAACTCGACTCCATGAAGTCGGAATCGCTAGTAATCGTAGATCAGAATGCTACGGTGAATACGTTCCCGGGCCTTGTACACACCGCCCGTCACACCATGGGAGTGGGTTGCAAAAGAAGTAGGTAGCTTAACCTTCGGGAGGGCGCTTACCACTTTGTGATTCATGACTGGGGTGAAGTCGTAACAAGGTAACCGTAGGGGAACCTGCGGTTGGATCACCTCCTTACCTGAAGATACTTTCCCGCGAAGTGCTCACACAGATTGTCTGATAAAAGTCATGAGCAAGCCGTCTTGACGACGACACCCCTGTGTCCCCTTCGTCTAGAGGCCCAGGACACCGCCCTTTCACGGCGGTAACAGGGGTTCGAATCCCCTAGGGGACGCCACTTGCTGGTAATGAGTGAAAGGCGTTACCCACGATACTTCAGAGTATGCTGATTCAGCATGCTGCGAAGTATTTGCTCTTTAACAATCCGGAACAAGCTGAAAATTTGAAACGACGCGTTGTGTCATTTCTCCGTAATAAGAAATGAAAGCGACGCGTTCGAGTCTCTCAAAAGCTTACGATTCATAAGCGTTGCAAAACGCCTGTGGGTTGTGAGGTTAAGCGACTAAGCGTACACGGTGGATGCCCTGGCAGTCAGAGGCGATGAAGGACGTGCTAATCTGCGAAAAGCGCCGGCAAGGTGATATGAACCGCAACAGCCGGCGATGTCCGAATGGGGAAACCCAGTGCACTTGTGCACTATCGTTAACTGAATACATAGGTTAACGAGGCGAACCGGGGGAACTGAAACATCTAAGTACCCCGAGGAAAAGAAATCAACCGAGATTCCCCCAGTAGCGGCGAGCGAACGGGGAACAGCCCAGGACCTGAATCAGTTTGTGTGTTAGTGGAAGCGTCTGGAAAGTCGCGCGATACAGGGTGACAGCCCCGTACACGAAAATGCACAGATTGTGAGTCCGACGAGTAGGGCGGGACACGTGGTATCCTGTCTGAATATGGGGGGACCATCCTCCAAGGCTAAATACTCCTGACTGACCGATAGTGAACCAGTACCGTGAGGGAAAGGCGAAAAGAACCCCGGCGAGGGGAGTGAAACAGAACCTGAAACCGTGTACGTACAAGCAGTGGGAGCATCCTTCGGGGTGTGACTGCGTACCTTTTGTATAATGGGTCAGCGACTTATATTCTGTAGCAAGGTTAACCGTATAGGGGAGCCGAAGGGAAACCGAGTCTTAACCGGGCGTTAAGTTGCAGGGTATAGACCCGAAACCCGGTGATCTAGCCATGGGCAGGTTGAAGGTTGGGTAACACTAACTGGAGGACCGAACCGACTAATGTTGAAAAATTAGCGGATGACCTGTGGCTGGGGGTGAAAGGCCAATCAAACCGGGAGATAGCTGGTTCTCCCCGAAAGCTATTTAGGTAGCGCCTCGTGAACTCATCTCCGGGGGTAGAGCACTGTTTCGGCTAGGGGGCCATCCCGGCTTACCAACCCGATGCAAACTGCGAATACCGGAGAATGTTATCACGGGAGACACACGGCGGGTGCTAACGTCCGTCGTGAAGAGGGAAACAACCCAGACCGCCAGCTAAGGTCCCAAAGTCATGGTTAAGTGGGAAACGATGTGGGAAGGCACAGACAGCCAGGATGTTGGCTTAGAAGCAGCCATCATTTAAAGAAAGCGTAATAGCTCACTGGTCGAGTCGGCCTGCGCGGAAGATGTAACGGGGCTAAACCATGCACCGAAGCTGCGGCAGCGACACTATGTGTTGTTGGGTAGGGGAGCGTTCTGTAAGCCGCTGAAGGTGGACTGTGAGGTCTGCTGGAGGTATCAGAAGTGCGAATGCTGACATAAGTAACGATAAAGCGGGTGAAAAGCCCGCTCGCCGGAAGACCAAGGGTTCCTGTCCAACGTTAATCGGGGCAGGGTGAGTCGACCCCTAAGGCGAGGCTGAAAAGCGTAGTCGATGGGAAACAGGTTAATATTCCTGTACTTGGTGTTACTGCGAAGGGGGGACGGAGAAGGCTAGGTTATCCGGGCGACGGTTGTCCCGGTTTAAGCGTGTAGGTGTGAAGACCAGGCAAATCCGGTCTTCTTTAACACTGAGGCGTGATGACGAGCCACTACGGTGGTGAAGTAACTGATGCCCTGCTTCCAGGAAAAGCCTCTAAGCTCCAGGTAACACGAAATCGTACCCCAAACCGACACAGGTGGTCAGGTAGAGAATACCAAGGCGCTTGAGAGAACTCGGGTGAAGGAACTAGGCAAAATGGTGCCGTAACTTCGGGAGAAGGCACGCTGGCATTAGGTGAAGGGACTTGCTCCCGGAGCTGAAGCCAGTCGAAGATACCAGCTGGCTGCAACTGTTTATTAAAAACACAGCACTGTGCAAACACGAAAGTGGACGTATACGGTGTGACGCCTGCCCGGTGCCGGAAGGTTAATTGATGGGGTTATCCGTAAGGAGAAGCTCTTGATCGAAGCCCCGGTAAACGGCGGCCGTAACTATAACGGTCCTAAGGTAGCGAAATTCCTTGTCGGGTAAGTTCCGACCTGCACGAATGGCGTAATGATGGCCAGGCTGTCTCCACCCGAGACTCAGTGAAATTGAAATCGCTGTGAAGATGCAGTGTACCCGCGGCAAGACGGAAAGACCCCGTGAACCTTTACTATAGCTTGACACTGAACATTGAGCCTTGATGTGTAGGATAGGTGGGAGGCTTTGAAGCGTGGACGCCAGTCTGCGTGGAGCCGACCTTGAAATACCACCCTTTAATGTTTGATGTTCTAACGTAGGCCCGTAATCCGGGCTGCGGACAGTGTCTGGTGGGTAGTTTGACTGGGGCGGTCTCCTCCCAAAGCGTAACGGAGGAGCACGAAGGTTGGCTAATCCTGGTCGGACATCAGGAGGTTAGTGCAATGGCATAAGCCAGCTTGACTGCGAGAGTGACGGCTCGAGCAGGTGCGAAAGCAGGTCATAGTGATCCGGTGGTTCTGAATGGAAGGGCCATCGCTCAACGGATAAAAGGTACTCCGGGGATAACAGGCTGATACCGCCCAAGAGTTCATATCGACGGCGGTGTTTGGCACCTCGATGTCGGCTCATCACATCCTGGGGCTGAAGTAGGTCCCAAGGGTACGGCTGTTCGCCGTTTAAAGTGGTACGCGAGCTGGGTTTAGAACGTCGTGAGACAGTTCGGTCCCTATCTGCCGTGGGCGCTGGAGAATTGAGGGGGGTTGCTCCTAGTACGAGAGGACCGGAGTGAACGCACCACTGGTGTTCGGGTTGTCATGCCAATGGCATTGCCCGGTAGCTAAGTGCGGAAAAGATAAGTGCTGAAAGCATCTAAGCACGAAACTTGCCCCGAGATGAGTTCTCCCTGACTCCTTGAGAGTCCTGAAGGGACGTTGAAGACGACGACGTTGATAGGCCGGATGTGTAAGTGCAGCGATGCATTGAGCTAACCGGTACTAATGACCCGTGAGGCTTAACCTTACAACGCCAGAGGCGTTTTGGTGAGAGACCAGAGAAGATTTTCAGCATTGTTCGAACGGATTGATTCGTGCGGCCTGCGAGGGCGGTGCGGATAAACAGAATTTGCCTGGCGGCTGTAGCGCGGTGGTCCCACCTGACCCCATGCCGAACTCAGAAGTGAAACGCCGTAGCGCCGATGGTAGTGTGGGGTCTCCCCATGCGAGAGTAGGGAACTGCCAGGCATCAATCAAGTGAAGAAGCCCTGAACGAAAGTTCAGGGCTTTTTTACGTCCGCAGATCAGCCTCTGAGCAGTGAAAAACACGAAAACATCCCACTCGTAACAATCTGATCAGGTAAACTACGGCCAGATTAATCAGTTAAGGCCGTGAAATGTCCAGCCCCAACACTTCTCTTAAAGCTTTCAATACACTTGGCCTTGAGGTCAGTGCGAGAAATATCGTTATTGCCAATACTGCAGAAGCCATCATAGAAGCCTGGCAAGGCAGTACCGCTCAGAAACAGCCTTTTATGATACTTGGTGGTGGCAGCAATGTACTGTTTCTCGAAGACTTCAACGGTACTGTGGTGATCAATACAATCAAAGGCATAGCCATAGAAGAACATTCCGAAGCATGGCAACTGCATGTTGGAGCGGGAGAAAACTGGCATGAATTGGTTGAGCAAACTTTAAAGAAAGGCATTCCTGGTCTGGAGAATCTCGCCTTGATACCGGGTATGGCTGGCTCGGCTCCAATTCAAAATATTGGTGCGTATGGTATCGAATTTAAAGATATCTGCCACTATGTTGAAGCCATACATCTACCCACCCGCCAGACGGTTCGGCTGTATCGCGAAGAGTGCGAGTTTGGCTATCGTGACAGTATTTTCAAACATGCGATGAAGAATGACTATGTCATCGTCGCAGTAGGATTACGTCTGCCTAAGCAATGGCAGCCAGTGCTGAGTTATGGTGATTTGGCACGGCTTAATCCGGCAACAGCCAGCGCGTGGGATGTATTTAATGCTGTCTGCCAGATGCGTCAGAGCAAGCTTCCTGATCCCCGGATAACAGGAAATGTGGGAAGCTTCTTTAAAAATCCACTGATCACCGCCACTCAGGCCGCAGCATTGTGTGCCCAATGGCCAACGATCCCGCTCTATCCCCAACCTGAAGGTGAAGTGAAACTTGCTGCCGGTTGGCTGATCGATCAATGTCAGCTGAAGGGGCATCAAGTGGGCGGTGCTGCAGTGCATCGCCAGCAGGCACTGGTGCTGATTAATGAAAATCAGGCAACACCTCAGGATATCGTTCAGTTGGCTCGCGAGGTGAGAAACCACGTCGGTGAGAAATTCAATGTCTGGCTGGAGCCGGAAGTTCGCTTTATCGATGCGCAGGGTGAACGTAACGCCGTAGAGGTGATTTCATGAAAGACCATAGTGTACCGCTAAAATTGGTCGCTTTACTCGCAGATGGAGAATTTCATTCGGGGGAGCAACTGGGCGAAGTTCTGGGTATGAGCCGGGCCGCAATCAACAAACATGTTCAAACGTTGAAGAGCTGGGGACTGGATGTTTATACCGTGACGGGTAAAGGATACAGCCTGCCAGCCCCCATTCAGTTGCTGAATGAAGAAGAAATTGTATCGCGGCTGAATCAACCTAATTTGTCTGTGATCCCGGTAATTGATTCGACGAACCAATATCTGCTGGAGCGTATGGATCAGTTGATATCGGGTGATGCTTGTATTGCGGAGTATCAACAGGCAGGACGTGGACGTCGTGGCAGACAATGGTTTTCACCCTTTGGTGCCAACCTGTATATGTCGATGTACTGGCGTCTGGAGCAGGGACCAGCCGCTGCAATGGGGTTGAGCCTGGTCATCGGTATCGTGATGGCGGAAGTTATTCAGTCCCTTGGCGCGAACGATGTACGGGTTAAATGGCCCAACGATCTCTATCTGCACGATCGAAAGCTGGCTGGTATCCTGGTTGAACTTACCGGTAAAACCGGCGATGCAGCCCAGATTGTAATTGGCGCAGGAATTAACCTCGCGATGCGTTCCGAAGGCGCATCACAAATTAACCAGGGTTGGATTAATTTGCAGGAAGCGGGCATCGACATCGATCGTAATCAGCTGGCCGCAACATTGATTAATCGTTTACGCGAAGCTTTACCATTGTTTGAGCGTGACGGCCTGGCTCCCTTTATTGAACGTTGGGATATGCTCGATAACTTCATTAATCGTCCGGTCAAATTGTTAATTGGTGACCGTGAAGTTTATGGCATTGCGCGTGGCGTGGATAAGCAAGGCGGCTTGCTGCTGGAGCAGGATGGGGAAACTAAGGCATGGGTTGGTGGGGAAATTTCATTACGACCAGATAATTAACCACCAGACTAATATATGGCTGTGATTTTTTCATTTACAGTATTGCTGCCCTGAAAAATCCAGGGCAGTAACATTTATTATTTATTTCCTTAAACGTACATGTTGCACGGCATGATCGGCTGACTTGGTCATGATCAGGCTGGCACGCTCACGTGTAGGTAATATATTTTCTTTTAAATTCAGCCAGTTGATTTCTTTCCACAGCCCGCGCGCAATATTCACAGCTTCTTCTTCTGGAAGTTGCGAATAATGATGGAAATAAGAATCAGGATCGCTGAATGCCCCTTCTCTGAATTTCAGGAATCGGTTGATATACCAACTTTCAAGCAGGTCTTCGGGGGCATCGACATATATAGAAAAGTCGACAAAATCTGAAACAAAGACGTGATGAGGGTCGTGTGGATAATCCATACCACTTTGCAGCACGTTTAAACCTTCGAGAATCAGGATATCAGGTTGCTGCACAACTTTATCGCCATCCGGAATAACATCATAAATCAGATGCGAGTAAACCGGTGCTGTAACCTGGCTGGCTCCGGATTTTAGGTCGGAAACAAAATTGACCAGACGGTGCATGTCATAGGACTGCGGGAAACCTTTCTTCTTCATCAACCCACGTTCTTTCAACACCGCATTGGGATGCAGAAAGCCATCGGTGGTGATCAACTCTACTTTGCGATGCTCAGGCCAGCGGCTGAGTAACGCCTGCAGTACACGCGCAGTGGTACTTTTTCCTACTGCCACACTACCCGCGATACTGATGATGTAAGGAATTTTTTGGGCATTAGTCCCAAGAAATTGCTCAAGTACGGCCTGACGCCGCAGATTAGAACTGATGTAGAAATTTAACAGGCGCGACAGCGGCAAATAAATCTCGGCGACCTCTTCCAGCGAAAGGTCTTCGTTAATGCCGCGCAATCGGTCAATTTCACCCTCAGCCAGCGTCATTGGCACAGAGTCACGCAAGGCTGCCCATTGCTGACGGTTGAACTGCAAATAGGGTGTTGTGAGTGGCGTCGTTTTTTTACTCATAAGCATGCATCTGACCGCAAATTCTGGCTCATCTACACCTTGCAGCATCAGGCATACAGCGATGTGTCGAACTCAGTTGCACGTCACAGGGGTAATTTAACGAGAACAATGGGCAGGAGGGTAACACCAGTGTGACTTTAAAAAGAAGTAAAATGATAAACGCAAGCACGCTTTCGTAATCGCGCCCGCATTTTTCTTGTCGCTCAGTAGGTTGTCACAGGAGTTTATGGGGAGCTGACTGGCAGGCATATGAATTTGTTTAAGCGCCAGGTGTTAGCGGAGTAAGGTGGTGCCATTGAGTAAAATAATATGATGGAAGGGCACTCGTCTCAGAATTGTCGAGCCATTATGAGAAAAGGCAGGCAAAAGTTGAGGCGAGGCGCGGGTAAAAAAGCAGCACCACTGGACAAAATTGCTGCATTTTATGATTGATTTGCGAGGATTTGCACAAATAGTAAGCGATAGTGCAATTTTGGCAATTTTTTTGTTGCATCCTGCATCGGCTCTTCCTAGAATGCGCGTCACTTGATGCCGGCTTAGCTCAGTTGGTAGAGCAACTGACTTGTAATCAGTAGGTCACCAGTTCGATTCCGGTAGCCGGCACCATCAAGTAGGTGGGATTCCCGAGCGGCCAAAGGGAGCAGACTGTAAATCTGCCGTCACAGACTTCGAAGGTTCGAATCCTTCTCCCACCACCATCTCAACCTCCTGGTTGAGCGTCAGATGAAGTCACCGTCTGATGGGTGAGTTAAACTCTCTCACCTTCGAATTCAGACTGAGCATTGGCGCAGTCAAAGTGTTAGTCGGAAACACTGACTGACTCGAATAATAGAAGGTCTTCTTTTATTATTCATAAGCTACAGAAAGAACAGGTAGCCGAGTTCCAGGATGCGGGCATCGTATAATGGCTATTACCTCAGCCTTCCAAGCTGATGATGCGGGTTCGATTCCCGCTGCCCGCTCCAGATGTGCTGATATGGCTCAGTTGGTAGAGCGCACCCTTGGTAAGGGTGAGGTCCCCAGTTCGACTCTGGGTATCAGCACCACTTCCTTTATCTCTCTCCTGATTCTCTCTCTGTAAAACTAACAGTCAGGCATAGCCTGGTTGATGTGACGATATCTTTGATATATCCGTGTCTTAGAGGGACAAGCGATGGCTAAAGAGCAATTTCAACGTAACAAACTGCACGTAAACGTGGGCACCATCGGTCACGTTGACCACGGTAAAACCACTCTGACTGCTGCGATCACCACCGTACTGGCTAAAACCTACGGCGGCCAGGCTCGTGCATTTGACCAGATCGACAACGCGCCGGAAGAGAAGGCTCGTGGTATCACCATCAACACTTCACACGTTGAGTACGAAACCCCGACTCGCCACTACGCGCACGTTGACTGCCCGGGCCACGCCGACTACGTGAAAAACATGATCACCGGTGCTGCTCAGATGGATGGCGCAATCCTGGTTGTTGCTGCGACTGACGGCCCGATGCCGCAGACCCGTGAGCACATCCTGCTGGGTCGTCAGGTTGGCGTTCCTTACATCATCGTGTTCCTGAACAAGTGTGACATGGTTGATGACGAAGAACTGCTGGAACTGGTTGAGATGGAAGTACGTGACCTGCTGTCACAGTACGACTTCCCGGGCGACGACACCCCGATCGTTCGTGGTTCAGCTCTGAAAGCGCTGGAAGGCGAAGCAGAGTGGGAAGCGAAAATCGTTGAGCTGGCTGGTCACCTGGATACTTACATCCCGGATCCGGTTCGTGCCATCGACCTGCCGTTCCTGCTGCCGATCGAAGACGTATTCTCAATCTCTGGCCGTGGTACCGTTGTTACCGGTCGTGTTGAGCGCGGCATCGTGAAAGTCGGCGACGAAGTTGAAATCGTTGGTATCAAAGCGACTGCAAAATCAACCTGTACTGGCGTTGAAATGTTCCGCAAACTGCTGGATCAGGGTCAGGCTGGTGAAAACTGTGGTGTTCTGCTGCGCGGTATCAAGCGTGAAGACATCCAGCGTGGTCAGGTACTGGCTAAGCCGGGCACCATCAAGCCGCACACTCAGTTCGAATCAGAAGTGTACGTACTGTCTAAAGATGAAGGCGGCCGTCATACTCCGTTCTTCAAAGGCTACCGTCCTCAGTTCTACTTCCGTACAACTGACGTAACCGGTTCAGTAGAACTGCCGGAAGGCGTAGAGATGGTAATGCCGGGCGACAACATCAAAATGGTTGTTACCCTGATTCACCCGATCGCGATGGACGAAGGTCTGCGCTTCGCAATCCGCGAAGGCGGCCGTACCGTTGGTGCGGGCGTTGTTGCTAAAGTTATCGCTTAATCTCGATAATATTTGACGCAATGCACACGGAAAGGGCATCATTTGATGCCCTTTTTGCACGCTGTTGTATAGAACCTGGCTCATCAGTGATTTTCGGTCATAATCATTGCTGAGACAGGCTCTGTTAAGCGGTGCAGGATACCGAGTTACGCTCTAAAAGCTCATTCGGTTTGGATGCCTCGCCATGCGGGGCACAACAGTTTCTGAATTATAGTGGCAGGTTGGTTTATGAGTGCGAATACCGAAGCTCAAGGGAGCGGACGCGGCCTGGAAACAGTAAAATGGCTGGCTGTTGCCGTATTACTGGTTGTCGCTATTGTTGGTAATTACTACTACCGCGATGTGACACTTCCGTTGCGTGCGCTGGCTGTAGTGGTTCTGATTGCAGTGGCAGGCGGCGTAGCGTTGCTGACCACGAAAGGCAAAGCGACAGTTGCGTTTGCGCGTGAAGCAAGAACCGAGATGCGTAAGGTCATTTGGCCGACTCGCCAGGAAACGCTGCACACCACGTTAATCGTTGCCGCGGTAACTGCCGTGATGTCACTGATTTTGTGGGGACTGGATGGTATTCTTGTCCGCCTTGTATCGTTTATCACTGGCCTGAGGTTCTGAGATGTCTGAAGCTCCAAAAAAACGCTGGTACGTCGTGCAGGCGTTTTCCGGTTTCGAAGGCCGCGTAGCCCAGTCGCTGCGTGAGCACATCAAATTGCACAATATGGAAGAGTTGTTTGGCGAAGTCATGGTGCCGACTGAAGAAGTCGTGGAAATCCGTGGTGGCCAGCGTCGCAAAAGCGAGCGTAAATTCTTCCCGGGTTACGTACTGGTTCAGATGGTTATGAACGATGCCAGCTGGCATCTGGTGCGTAGCGTACCGCGTGTTATGGGCTTCATTGGTGGTACATCAGACCGTCCGGCGCCGATCAGCGATAAAGAAGTGGATGCGATCATGAACCGCCTGCAACAGGTGGGTGATAAGCCGCGTCCAAAAACACTGTTCGAGCCAGGCGAGATGGTACGCGTCAACGACGGCCCATTTGCCGACTTCAACGGCGTGGTGGAAGAGGTGGATTACGAGAAAAGCCGCCTGAAAGTGTCTGTTTCCATCTTCGGTCGTGCTACACCTGTTGAGCTGGACTTCAGCCAGGTGGAAAAAGGCTAACACCTTATACATTTTTCTAGTTGCAGCAGGCGCGGAATTTATCTACAATTTCGCGCCTTTTGTTTTTATGCGCTGGCGACAGCGTGTGAATTGTCATCACGGGGAGCCTGTTTTTCAGGCGCTATAACCCAATTGAGGAAATATCATGGCTAAGAAAGTACAAGCCTATGTCAAGCTGCAGGTTGCAGCTGGTATGGCTAACCCGAGCCCACCGGTTGGTCCAGCTCTGGGTCAGCAGGGCGTTAACATCATGGAATTCTGTAAAGCGTTTAACGCGAAGACCGAATCTCTGGAAAAAGGTCTGCCGACTCCTGTTGTTATCACCGTATACAGCGACCGTTCTTTCACCTTCGTTACCAAAACACCTCCGGCTGCCGTACTGCTGAAAAAAGCAGCGGGCATCAAGTCTGGTTCTGGTAAGCCGAACAAAGACAAAGTCGGTAAAGTAACCCGTGCTCAGGTACGTGAAATCGCAGAAACCAAAGCTGCGGACATGACTGGTGCTGACGTAGAAGCGATGACTCGCTCTATCGAAGGTACTGCTCGTTCCATGGGCCTGGTAGTGGAGGACTAAGAAATGGCTAAGCTGACCAAGCGCATGCGCGTGATCCGTGACAAAGTTGATGTGACCAAACAGTATGACATCAACGAAGCTGTTGCTCTGCTGAAAGAACTGGCTACTGCTAAGTTTGTAGAGAGCGTAGACGTTGCTGTTAACCTCGGCATCGATGCTCGTAAATCTGATCAGAACGTACGTGGTGCAACTGTACTGCCGCACGGTACTGGTCGTTCAGTACGCGTTGCCGTATTTACCCAGGGCGCAAACGCTGAAGCTGCTAAAGCAGCTGGCGCAGAGCTGGTAGGTATGGAAGATCTGGCTGACCAGATCAAAAAAGGCGAAATGAACTTTGACGTTGTTATTGCTTCTCCGGATGCAATGCGCGTTGTTGGCCAGCTCGGCCAGGTTCTGGGCCCGCGCGGTCTGATGCCAAACCCGAAAGTGGGTACTGTAACCCCGAACGTTGCTGAAGCGGTTAAAAACGCTAAAGCGGGTCAGGTTCGTTACCGTAACGACAAAAACGGCATCATTCACACCACCATCGGTAAAGTGGACTTCGACACTGACAAACTGAAAGAAAACCTGGAATCTCTGCTGGTTGCGCTGAAAAAAGCAAAACCTGCTCAGGCGAAAGGCGTGTACATCAAGAAAGTTAGCCTGTCCACCACCATGGGCGCTGGCGTTGCCATCGACCAGGCTGGTCTGAACGCAGTAGCAAACTAATTGCTGCTTGTAACGGGCGAAAAATTCATCTAGAATCTTACGCCCGTTGTTCTGGTTGATCGTTCAATTCAGAACCCAGATTCATAGTGAATGGAGAGTAAAGGTTAACCCCTTTGTAATTCAGTCACTAAGGTTGGAGCCAGGCCTTATCCTGGCCTCCGTCCAAGACCGCAGGAGCGCAACATCTTCGGATGAAACGCTTAATCCCCTGCGTAGACGGTGACAGAACCAAAAAGAATTTTTTTCTTCACTGGATTCTGCTCACCGTGTAATAGCGCTTATTGCCTTCGGGTAAATAGGTGAAGTGAGTTCCAGGGAAATCCTTCCCTGGTCAAATCCAGGAGCAAAAGCTAATGGCATTAAATCTTCAAGACAAACAAGCGATTGTTGCTGAAGTCAGCGAAGTAGCCAAAGGCGCGCTGTCAGCGGTTGTTGCGGATTCCCGCGGCGTGACCGTTGATAAAATGACCGAACTGCGTAAAGCAGGTCGTGAAGCTGGCGTTTACATGCGTGTTGTTCGTAACACCCTGCTGCGCCGCGTCGTTGAAGGTACTCCTTTCGAGTGCCTGAAAGACACGTTTGTTGGTCCGACCCTGATTGCATACTCTATGGAACACCCGGGCGCTGCTGCTCGTCTGTTCAAAGAGTTCGCGAAAGCGAATGCAAAATTCGAGGTCAAAGCTGCAGCCTTTGAAGGTGAGCTGATCACGGCGGCCAATATTGACCGTCTGGCAACTCTGCCGACTTACGAAGAAGCACTGGCACGTCTGATGTCGACCATGAAAGAAGCCGCTGCTGGCAAACTGGTCCGCACTCTGGCTGCTGTTCGCGATGCAAAAGAAGCGGCTTAAGGCCAGCTCTTTTCCTTCGTACTTTAACGCATAAACTTATACTGATTCTTAGGAACAATTGTTATGTCTATCACTAAAGACCAAATTCTGGAAGCTGTTGCAGCTATGTCCGTAATGGAAGTAGTTGAGCTGGTTTCTGCTATGGAAGAAAAATTCGGCGTTTCTGCTGCTGCTGCTGTAGCTGTTGCTGCTGGCCCGGCTGAAGCTGTTGAAGAGAAAACTGAATTCGACGTTCACCTGAAAGCTGCTGGTGCGAACAAAGTTGCAGTAATCAAAGCTGTACGTACCGCAACTGGTCTGGGCCTGAAAGAAGCCAAAGATCTGGTTGAAGCTACTGGCGTGATCAAAGAAGGCATCAGCAAAGATGACGCTGCTGCTCTCGAAGCACTGCTGAAAGAAGCTGGCGCTGAAGTTGAAGTTAAGTAAGACAACCTTCGGGTTGCAGTCTGAGTAGTTTCAGGCTGATGGCTGGTGACTTTTTGGTCACCAGCCTTTTTGCGCTACAGAGCCGCAATGGGGTTTCGCATTATTTGTCCATTGGTGCTCTTCAATATCTTTTTCTATCGACGACTTAATATACTGTTTTCCTGCGCGGGTTCCCTGCCCATGCTGAAGCAATGAAATGATTTAAGAGTGATAGAAAGATGTATTGCATGTGATGCCCCGCATCGCATGAGAAACAAAATAGTGTTGCATGAACTGTCCTTCAGGACGGACAGCGTGGGTCGACTTGTCAGCTAGCTGAGGAACCCTATGGTTTACTCCTATACCGAGAAAAAACGTATTCGTAAGGATTTTGGTAAACGTCCGCAAGTGCTGGACATACCTTATCTCCTTTCTATCCAGCTTGACTCGTTCCAGAAGTTTATCGAGCAAGATCCAGAAGGTCAGTACGGACTGGAAGCAGCATTCCGTTCCGTATTCCCGATCGCGAGCTACAGCGGCAACTCCGAGTTGCAGTATGTTAGCTACCGTCTGGGTGAACCTGTCTTTGACGTAAAAGAATGTCAGATCCGTGGCGTGACGTTTTCTGCACCGCTGCGCGTGAAACTGCGTCTGGTGATCTACGAGCGCGAAGCGCCGGAAGGCACCGTCAAAGACATTAAAGAACAAGAAGTTTACATGGGCGAAATTCCGCTCATGACCGAAAACGGTACCTTTGTAATCAACGGTACTGAGCGTGTTATCGTTTCTCAGCTGCATCGTAGTCCTGGCGTTTTCTTTGACAGCGATAAGGGTAAAACGCACTCTTCCGGTAAAGTGCTGTATAACGCACGCATCATCCCTTACCGCGGTTCATGGCTCGATTTCGAGTTTGACCCGAAAGACAACCTGTTCGTCCGTATTGACCGTCGCCGTAAGCTGCCGGCCAGTATCATCCTGCGCGCGCTGCATTACACCACAGAGCAGATTCTTGATCTGTTCTTCGAAAAAGTGGTGTTCGAAATCCGCGACAACAAACTGCAGATGGAACTGGTGCCTGAGCGCCTGCGTGGTGAAACCGCCTCCTTCGATATCGAAGCCAACGGCAACGTCTACGTTGAGAAAGGTCGTCGCATCACTGCTCGCCACATCCGCCAGCTGGAAAAAGACAATATCCAGCACATCGAAGTACCGGTTGAATACATTGCCGGTAAAGTGGTGGCTAAAGATTACATCGACACCAATACCGGTGAGTTGATCGTTGCAGCGAACATGGAGCTGTCACTGGATCTGCTGGCGAAACTGAGCCAGTCCGGTCACAAGCGCATTGAAACGCTGTTCACCAACGATCTGGACCACGGTCCGTACATTTCTGAGACACTGCGTGTTGACCCAACCAATGATCGCCTGAGCGCGCTGGTTGAGATCTATCGCATGATGCGTCCTGGTGAGCCGCCGACGCGTGAAGCTGCAGAAAACCTGTTCGAGAACCTGTTCTTCTCTGAAGATCGTTACGATCTTTCTGCGGTTGGCCGCATGAAGTTCAACCGTTCTCTGCTGCGTGACGAGATCGAAGGTTCCGGTATCCTGAGCAAAGACGACATCATCGAAGTGATGAAGAAGCTCATCGATATCCGTAACGGTAAAGGCGAAGTGGACGATATCGACCACCTCGGCAACCGTCGTATCCGTTCTGTTGGCGAAATGGCAGAAAACCAGTTCCGTGTTGGCCTGGTGCGTGTAGAGCGTGCGGTGAAAGAGCGTCTTTCCCTGGGCGATCTCGACACCCTGATGCCTCAGGATATGATCAACGCCAAGCCGATTTCTGCGGCAGTGAAAGAGTTCTTTGGTTCCAGCCAGCTGTCTCAGTTTATGGACCAGAACAACCCGCTGTCTGAAATCACGCATAAGCGTCGTATTTCTGCCCTCGGCCCAGGCGGTCTGACCCGTGAACGTGCTGGCTTCGAAGTACGTGACGTACACCCGACTCACTACGGTCGCGTATGTCCAATCGAAACGCCGGAAGGTCCGAACATCGGTCTGATCAACTCGCTGTCTGTGTACGCACAGACCAACGAGTATGGCTTCCTGGAAACGCCTTATCGTCGCGTGGTTGACGGTAAAGTGAGCGACGAAATCCATTACCTCTCTGCAATTGAAGAAGGTAACTTCGTTATCGCTCAGGCGAACACCAACCTGAACGACGACGGTTCATTCGTTGACGATCTGGTTACCTGTCGTAGCAAAGGCGAATCAAGCCTGTTCAGCCGCGACCAGGTTGACTATATGGACGTTTCGACCCAGCAGGTTGTTTCTGTTGGTGCGTCACTGATCCCGTTCCTGGAACACGATGACGCCAACCGTGCATTGATGGGTGCAAACATGCAACGTCAGGCGGTTCCGACTCTGCGTGCTGATAAGCCGCTGGTTGGTACCGGTATGGAACGTGCTGTTGCTGTTGACTCCGGTGTTACCGCCGTAGCCAAACGTGGCGGTACTATCCAGTACGTTGATGCATCACGTATCGTGATTAAGGTTAACGAAGATGAGATGTACCCGGGCGAAGCCGGCATCGACATCTACAACCTGACCAAATATACCCGTTCGAACCAGAACACCTGTATCAACCAGATGCCGTGTGTTTCTCTGGGCGAACCGATTGAGCGCGGCGACGTGCTGGCAGATGGCCCGTCTACCGACCTCGGTGAACTGGCGCTGGGCCAGAACATGCGCGTAGCGTTCATGCCGTGGAATGGTTACAACTTCGAAGACTCCATCCTTGTTTCTGAGCGTGTAGTACAGGAAGACCGTTTCACTACCATCCATATTCAGGAACTGGCTTGTGTGTCTCGTGACACCAAACTGGGGCCAGAAGAGATCACTGCTGACATCCCGAACGTGGGTGAAGCTGCGCTCTCCAAACTGGATGAATCCGGCATTGTTTACATCGGTGCTGAAGTGACCGGTGGTGACATTCTGGTGGGTAAAGTAACACCGAAAGGTGAAACCCAGCTGACGCCAGAAGAGAAACTGCTGCGTGCGATCTTCGGTGAAAAAGCCTCTGATGTGAAAGATTCGTCACTGCGCGTGCCGAATGGCGTTTCCGGTACTGTTATTGACGTGCAGGTCTTCACCCGCGATGGCGTGGAAAAAGACAAGCGCGCGCTGGAAATCGAAGAAATGCAGCTGAAGCAGGCGAAGAAAGACCTGTCTGAAGAACTGCAGATCCTCGAAGCTGGTCTGTTTGGTCGTATCCAGGCGGTACTGATCTCTGGTGGTGTTGAGGCTGAGAAGCTGGACAAGCTGCCGCGCGAGCGCTGGCTGGAGCTGGGCCTGACCGACGAAGAGAAACAGAACGCACTGGAGCAGCTGGCTGAGCAGTATGACGAGCTGAAGCACGAGTTTGAGAAGAAACTCGAAGCGAAGCGTCGCAAGATCACCCAGGGCGATGATCTGGCACCGGGCGTGCTGAAAATCGTTAAGGTGTATCTGGCGGTTAAACGTCAAATCCAGCCTGGTGACAAGATGGCAGGTCGTCACGGGAACAAAGGTGTTATCTCCAAGATCAACCCGATCGAAGATATGCCTTACGATGAGAACGGCACGCCGGTCGATATCGTTCTGAACCCGCTGGGCGTACCGTCACGTATGAACATCGGTCAGATCCTGGAAACCCACCTGGGTATGGCAGCGAAAGGTATTGGTGAGAAAATCAATGCCATGCTGAAGAAGCAGGAAGAAGTTGCCAAACTGCGTGAGTTTATCCAGCGTGCTTACGATCTGGGCACTGACGTGCGTCAGAAAGTTGACCTGAACACTTTCAGCGATGATGAAGTGCTGCGTCTGGCAGAGAACCTGAAAAAAGGTATGCCGATCGCAACGCCAGTGTTTGACGGCGCGAAAGAAAGCGAAATCAAAGAGCTGCTGCAGCTCGGCGGTCTGCCTTCTTCCGGTCAGATTACCCTGTTTGACGGCCGTACCGGCGAGCAGTTCGAGCGCCAGGTTACCGTTGGCTACATGTACATGCTGAAACTGAACCACCTGGTCGATGACAAGATGCACGCCCGTTCCACCGGTTCTTACAGCCTGGTGACTCAGCAGCCGCTGGGTGGTAAAGCACAGTTCGGTGGCCAGCGCTTCGGTGAGATGGAAGTGTGGGCACTGGAAGCATACGGTGCCGCTTATACCCTGCAGGAAATGCTGACCGTTAAGTCTGATGACGTGAACGGCCGTACGAAGATGTATAAAAACATCGTCGATGGCAACCATCAGATGGAACCGGGCATGCCGGAATCCTTCAACGTACTGTTGAAAGAGATTCGCTCGCTGGGTATCAACATCGAGCTGGAAGACGAGTAAGCACTCGCATTTGTACTGGTTATGGGATGTTCGGCTGATGTCGAACATCCCTGAGAGTCTCACTCCGACGGGAGCTAATCCGTGAAAGACTTACTTAAGTTTCTGAAAGCGCAAACTAAAACCGAAGAGTTTGATGCGATCAAAATTGCTCTGGCTTCGCCAGACATGATCCGTTCCTGGTCTTTTGGTGAAGTGAAAAAGCCGGAAACCATTAACTACCGTACCTTCAAGCCGGAGCGTGACGGTCTTTTCTGTGCCCGTATTTTCGGACCAGTAAAAGATTACGAGTGCCTGTGCGGTAAGTACAAGCGCCTGAAACACCGTGGCGTGATTTGTGAGAAGTGTGGCGTTGAAGTCACACAGACCAAAGTGCGTCGTGAGCGTATGGGCCATATCGAACTGGCTTCGCCGACTGCCCACATTTGGTTCCTGAAATCACTGCCGTCCCGCATCGGTTTGCTGCTGGATATGCCGTTGCGTGACATCGAGCGCGTGCTGTACTTCGAATCCTATGTGGTTGTCGAAGGTGGCATGACCAACCTCGAAAAACGTCAGATCCTGACTGAAGAGCAGTACCTGGACGCGCTGGAAGAGTTCGGTGACGAATTCGACGCGAAGATGGGTGCGGAAGCAATTCAGGCTCTGTTGAAAAACATGGATCTGGAGCAGGAATGCGAACAGCTGCGCGAAGAGCTGAACGAAACCAACTCCGAAACCAAGCGTAAGAAGCTGACCAAGCGTATCAAGCTGCTGGAAGCGTTCGTGCAGTCTGGCAACAAGCCGGAGTGGATGATCCTGACCGTGCTGCCGGTACTGCCGCCGGATCTGCGTCCGCTGGTTCCGCTGGATGGTGGTCGTTTCGCTACCTCGGATCTGAACGATCTGTATCGTCGCGTGATCAACCGTAACAACCGTCTGAAACGTCTGCTGGATCTGGCTGCGCCAGATATCATCGTACGTAACGAAAAACGTATGTTGCAGGAAGCGGTTGATGCATTGCTGGATAACGGCCGTCGTGGTCGCGCCATCACTGGCTCCAACAAGCGTCCGCTGAAATCACTGGCCGACATGATCAAAGGTAAGCAGGGTCGTTTCCGTCAGAACCTGCTGGGTAAACGTGTCGACTACTCTGGTCGTTCGGTTATCACCGTAGGTCCATACCTGCGTCTGCACCAGTGTGGTCTGCCGAAGAAAATGGCACTGGAACTGTTCAAACCGTTCATTTACGGCAAGCTGGAACTGCGTGGCCTCGCCACCACCATCAAAGCCGCGAAGAAAATGGTTGAGCGCGAAGAAGCTGTCGTTTGGGATATCCTGGACGAAGTTATTCGTGAACACCCGGTACTGCTGAACCGTGCACCAACCCTGCACCGTCTGGGTATCCAGGCGTTTGAACCGGTTCTGATCGAAGGTAAAGCAATCCAGCTGCACCCGCTGGTTTGTGCGGCATATAACGCCGACTTCGATGGTGACCAGATGGCCGTTCACGTACCGCTGACGCTGGAAGCCCAGCTGGAAGCGCGTGCGCTGATGATGTCTACCAACAACATCCTGTCACCGGCGAACGGCGAGCCAATCATCGTTCCGTCTCAGGACGTTGTTCTGGGTCTGTACTACATGACCCGTGACAAAGTGAACGCCAAAGGCGAAGGCATGGTGCTGACTGGCCCGAAAGAAGCTGAGCGTGTTTACCGCGCTGGCCTGGCCGAGCTGCATGCCCGCGTAAAAGTGCGTATCACCGAGTTCAGCAAAAACGAACAGGATGAATTCGTTGCGAAAACCAGCCTGATCGACACCACCATTGGTCGTGCGATCCTGTGGATGATCGTGCCGAAAGGTCTGCCTTACTCCATCGTCAACCAGGCGCTGGGTAAAAAAGCTATCTCCAAAATGCTGAACACCTGTTACCGCATTCTGGGCCTGAAGCCGACCGTTATCTTTGCTGACCAGACCATGTACACCGGTTTTGCCTATGCAGCCCGTTCAGGTGCTTCTGTAGGTATCGACGACATGGTTATCCCGGCGAAGAAAGCTGAGATCATCGCAGAAGCGGAAGCTGAAGTTGCTGAGATTCAGGAACAGTTCCAGTCTGGTCTGGTAACGGCTGGCGAACGTTACAACAAAGTTATCGATATCTGGGCCGCAGCGAACGAACGCGTCTCTAAAGCGATGATGGACAACCTGCAGACCGAAACCGTGATCAACCGTCACGGCGAAGAAGAGAAGCAGGTTTCCTTTAACAGCATCTACATGATGGCCGACTCCGGTGCGCGTGGTTCTGCGGCACAGATTCGTCAGCTGGCTGGTATGCGTGGTCTGATGGCGAAGCCGGATGGCTCCATCATCGAAACGCCGATCACCGCGAACTTCCGTGAAGGTCTGAACGTACTCCAGTACTTCATTTCAACGCACGGTGCGCGTAAAGGTCTGGCGGATACCGCACTGAAAACCGCGAACTCCGGTTATCTGACCCGTCGTCTGGTTGACGTGGCGCAGGACCTGGTAGTGACCGAAGACGATTGTGGTACCTTCGAAGGTATCATGATGACGCCGGTTATCGAGGGTGGTGATGTTAAAGAGCCGCTGCGTGAGCGTGTACTGGGTCGTGTGACTGCAGAAGACGTGCTCAAGCCGGGCACCGCAGACATTCTGATCCCGCGTAACACCCTGCTCGATGAGCACTGGTGTGATGTGGTTGAACAGAACTCTGTTGACTCCATCAAAGTGCGTTCAGTCGTAAGCTGTGAAACCGACTTCGGTGTGTGTGCACACTGCTACGGTCGCGATCTGGCACGTGGTCACATCATCAACAAAGGTGAGGCCATCGGCGTTATCGCAGCACAGTCCATCGGTGAGCCGGGTACTCAGCTGACGATGCGTACGTTCCACATCGGTGGTGCGGCATCTCGTGCGGCTGCTGAATCCAGCATTCAGGTGAAGAACAAAGGTACTATCAAGCTGACCAACGCGAAAACCGTTACCAACTCCACTGGTAAGCTGGTCATCGTTTCGCGTAACGTTGAGCTGAAAATGATCGACGAGTTCGGTCGTACCAAAGAAAGCTATAAAGTACCTTACGGTGCTGTGATGGCGAAAGGTGATGGTGAGCAGGTCAACGCGGGCGAAACCGTGGCGAACTGGGATCCGCATACCATGCCGGTTATCACCGAAGTGAACGGTTTCATCCGCTTCACCGACATGATCGACGGCCAGACCATTACCCGTCAGACTGACGAGTTAACCGGTCTGTCTTCGCTGGTTATCCTGGACTCTGCTGAGCGTACTGCGGGTGGTAAAGACCTGCGTCCGGCACTGAAAATCGTTGATGCCAATGGCGACGACGTTCTGATCCCGGGCACCGACATGCCGGCTCAGTACTTCCTGCCGGGTAAAGCGATTGTTCAGCTGGAAGATGGCGTGAAGATCAGCGCGGGTGACACCCTGTCGCGTGTACCGCAGGAATCTGGCGGTACCAAGGACATCACCGGTGGTCTGCCACGCGTTGCGGATCTGTTCGAAGCGCGTCGTCCGAAAGAGCCAGCAATCCTGGCGGAGATCAGCGGTATCATCTCCTTCGGTAAAGAGACCAAAGGTAAGCGTCGTCTGGTCATTACCCCGGTTGATGGCAGCGATCCGTACGAAGAGATGATTCCGAAATGGCGTCAGCTCAACGTGTTTGAAGGTGAGCGCGTAGAACGTGGTGACGTGGTTTCGGACGGTCCGGAATCTCCGCACGACATTCTGCGTCTGCGTGGCGTTCATGCTGTGACCCGTTACATCACTAACGAAGTGCAGGAAGTTTACCGTCTGCAAGGCGTTAAGATTAACGATAAGCACATTGAAGTCATCGTGCGTCAGATGCTGCGTAAAGCGACCATCGTCAGCGCAGGAAGCACCGACTTCCTGGAAGGTGAGCAGGCCGAAGTGTCTCGCATCAAGATCTCTAACCGTGATCTGGAAGCGAATGGCAAACTGGGCGCCACCTACATGCGTGACCTGCTGGGTATCACCAAAGCGTCTCTGGCAACCGAGTCGTTCATCTCTGCTGCATCGTTCCAGGAGACCACACGTGTCCTGACCGAAGCTGCGGTAGCGGGCAAACGCGACGAACTGCGTGGCCTGAAAGAGAACGTTATCGTGGGTCGTCTGATCCCGGCCGGTACCGGTTACGCTTACCATCAGGATCGTATGCGTCGCCGTCAGGTAGGCGAAGTGCAGGTTGCACCGCAGGTTACTGCGGATGAAGCCTCTGCAAGCCTGGCTGAACTGCTGAACGCCGGTCTCGGTGGTAGCGACGACGAGTAATCACTCGATTCGCTAATAAAAAACCCTGCCTCGGCAGGGTTTTTTTTCGTCTGTTTTCTCAGTTCCGGCGGTCTATGTCACCGCGCGTTAAACCGATATCGCGCAGCTGCGTATCGCTTAGGTGCGACAGTATGCGTCGGGTTTCCCGGCGTAAACGCCAGGACTTCACCAGTTGCCGCAGTGCACGCAACATATCCAGCAACGTTATATTGAAGGGTCTTGCCGCACGGTTTTGATCGAATTCCATTATCCTGCCCTCGGTATGATGTCTGAGAAGCATTGTCCGGTTTTCGATCGTTTCAATACAGATTCAAAAAACACATTTATTCAACATACAGATTGCATTGTGATGGATCTGAATGGTAAAAATTAACCTCATCTGTACTGGTTTCTTCCAGCTGAAAATCATGTGAGGCATACGATGACGCGTTACCAGCATTTGGCTTGCCTGCTTTCTGACCGCATTGAGCAGGGGCTGTATCGTAGCGGTGAACGACTGCCGTCGGTGCGTACGCTGAGCATTGAACACGGCGTCAGCATCAGTACCGTTCAGCAGGCCTATCATGTGCTGGAGGAGAAGCAGCTGATTGTGCCGCAGCCGCGTTCCGGTTATTTCGTTGCTACCCGCAAAGCCACGCCGCCTGTTCCGGCAATCACGCGCCCCGCCCAGCGGCCGGTAGAAATCACCCAGTGGGAATCGGTACTGGAGCTGCTCAGTAGCCGCATTGAGGGCGACGTCATTCAGTTAGGCAGCGGTATCCCGGATCTGACACAGCCCACCCTTAAACCGTTATGGAAGATTCACGCTCGCATGGCGCAGAAGCAGGATATTAACCTGCTGAATTATGACTCCCTGTTGGGCGTCGCAGCGCTGCGCGAGCAGGTCGCCCGTCTGACGATCGATAGCGGCTGTCAGCTTACCGCTGACGATATCGTGATCACCACCGGCTGCCATGAAGCGTTATCGGTATCTATCCGTGCTGTTTGCCAGCCTGGTGACATCATTGCGGTGGAATCACCGACTTTCCACGGCACCATGCAGACATTGCGTGGTTTTGGCATCCGCGTGATTGAGATCCCTACCGACTCGGTGACCGGCATCAGCCTCGAAGCGCTGGAGCTGGCGTTTGAACAGTGGCCGATCAAAGCCGTAGTGGTGGTGCCCAATTGTAATAACCCACTGGGTTTTATCATGCCGGAAGCGCGTAAACGTGCGCTGCTGACGCTGGCGCAACGCTTTGATGCCGCAATTATTGAAGACGATGTGTATGGTGAGCTGGCGTGGGAATATCCCCGTCCCATCAGCATTAAATCGCTGGATATGGATGGGCGCGTGCTGTTATGTAGTTCATTTTCCAAAACATTGTCACCGGGCCTGCGTGTCGGCTGGGTTGCGCCAGGGCGCTACCGTGAACGCGTGCTGCATATGAAATATATCAGTACCGGTTCATCGGCCACCGTGACGCAGCATGTGGTGGCGGAGTTTATTCGCCAGGGGCATTACTTGCCGCACCTGCGCCGCATGCGTCAGGTGTATCAACGCAATTACGAGACGTTGAGCTGCTGGGTCCGCCACTATTTTCCCTGTGGCATTTGCGTATCGCGCCCTCAAGGGAGTTTCCTGATGTGGATCGAACTACCTGAAGCCTTTGATGCCGTACGCCTGAATGCTGAACTTCGAGAGTCGAAAATTCAGGTGGCGGTGGGGTCATTGTTTTCGGCCTCAGGTAAGTATCGCAACTGCCTGCGTCTGAATTATGCATTGCCAATCAATGAGGCGACTGAGCAGGCGATCGCGCTGGTGGGAGCGGCGGTCGAACGGGCGATGCTGGCCTGTAGCTCGGAGGCTGAGGCCAGTTGCTGACGCGCCGCTACGCCAGCAGTGTCTTACGCTGTCACTGGGGGTTCCGCCAGCGCCAGCAATTCACGCGTGGCCGCCAGCCAGTCCGGGGCCTGGGTGATGGCACTGACCACCGCGATGCTGCCGACGCCGGTTGCCAAAACTTCAGGCGCGCGTGCCAGCGAGATGCCGCCAATCGCCACGGTTGAAATGCCTTCCAGCCGCGCCAGATGACGTTTCAGCTCGGTAATGCCCTGCGGCTCAGACGGCATCTCTTTGGTCTGCGTGGGGAAGATATGCCCCAGTGCGATATAAGAGGGATGTAGAGCCAGCGCCCGATCCAACTCGGCATCGTCATGGGTGGATAAGCCAAGGCGTAAACCCGCCTGGCGAATAGCATCCAGATCGGCCACATCCAGGTCCTCCTGACCCAGATGCACGCCATAGGCGTTATAGCGAATCGCCAATCTCCAGTAATCATTGATAAATAACCGGGCGCGATATTGTTTACCGAGCGCGATGGCATCGCGCACCGCGTCCTCAACTTCGTGATCCTCGCAATCCTTAATTCGTAGCTGAATGGTGCGTACACCCGCTTCCAGTAAACGGGCAATCCACTCAACACTGTCCACGACCGGATAAAGCCCTAAACGCGGGGCGGTACTGGGAAATGGGGTGGTCATACTTTTTCCTCTTTCAAAGCATCGGCAGCATGATACAGCTCGCCGCCACGGCTACGGAAGGCGTCTGACATCTGTGCCATGCCCACTTCAATCGGCTGGGTTTCAGCCTGCTGACGGGCGGCAAAGTCGCGCACTTCCTGGGTGATTTTCATCGAACAGAATTTTGGACCACACATGGAACAGAAGTGTGCCACTTTACCCGACTCCTGCGGCAGCGTTTCATCGTGGTAGGCGCGGGCGGTGTGAGGATCCAGTGCCAGGTTGAACTGATCTTCCCAGCGAAACTCGAAACGTGCTTTGGACATGGCGTTATCGCGAATTTGCGCGCCAGGATGGCCTTTGGCCAGATCGGCCGCATGGGCGGCGATCTTATAAGTAATCAGCCCTTGTTTTACATCTTCTTTATTCGGTAATCCCAGATGCTCTTTCGGGGTCACGTAGCACAACATCGCGCAGCCGAACCAGCCAATCATCGCGGCACCAATACCAGAGGTGAAATGGTCATAACCGGGGGCGATATCGGTGGTCAGTGGGCCGAGCGTGTAGAACGGGGCTTCGTGGCAATGTTCCAGCTGCTCGGTCATATTGCGGCGAATCATCTGCATCGGCACGTGGCCCGGGCCTTCGATCATCACCTGCACGTCATATTCCCAGGCGATTTTCGTCAGCTCGCCCAGGGTGTGTAGCTCAGCAAATTGCGCTTCATCGTTGGCATCCTGAATCGAACCCGGGCGCAGGCCATCGCCGAGCGACAGCGCAACATCGTAGGCGGCACAGATCTCACAAATCTCGCGGAAGTGCAGATACAGGAAACTCTCCTGGTGATGCGACAGACACCACTTCGCCATAATCGAACCGCCGCGTGACACAATACCGGTCAGGCGTTTTGCCGTCATCGGGACATAACGCAGCAGCACGCCAGCGTGGATGGTGAAGTAGTCTACGCCCTGTTCAGCCTGTTCCAGCAACGTATCGCGGAAAATTTCCCAGTTCAGATCCTCCGCCACGCCGTTCACTTTCTCCAGCGCCTGATAAATCGGTACAGTGCCAATCGGCACCGGGCTGTTGCGCAGAATCCATTCACGCGTTTCATGGATATAGCGGCCGGTGGAAAGGTCCATCACGGTATCGGCACCCCAGCGGGTTGACCACACCAGCTTCTCCACCTCCTCTTCAATTGAGGAGCTGACGGCCGAGTTACCGATATTGGCATTCACCTTCACCAGAAAGTTACGGCCAATGATCATCGGTTCGGATTCGGGATGATTGATATTGGAGGGAATGATGGCTCGCCCGGCGGCAACTTCCTGACGCACAAACTCGGCGGTGATATTGGCAGGCAGATGCGCACCAAAACTGTGCCCCGGATGTTGTTGCAGCAGCACTTCACCACGGATGCGCTCGCGCCCCATGTTTTCGCGCAACGCGATAAACTCCATTTCCGGGGTAATCATGCCCTGGCGTGCATAGTGCAGCTGAGTAACGCAACGACCTGCTTTGGCACGGCGCGGTTGGGGTAAATGTTCAAAACGCAGATGATCCAGCCCTTCATCCGCCAGCCGTTGCTGGGTATAGCTGGAACTGAGTTGGTTGATGGTTTCACTGTCGCCACGCTCAGCAATCCAGCCCGCACGAAGTTTTGCCAGTCCCTGGTGTACATCAATGGTTGCAGACGGGTCGCCATAGGCTCCGGCGGTGTCATACACCGGCACCGGTTCATTCGGTTCGTACTGCGGGTTTTCTTTGCTGCCGCCGGTCAGCGTGGGACTGAGCTGGATCTCACGCATCGGCACGCGAATGTCTTCACGGCTGCCGGTAAGCCAGATGCGCGTTGAATTGGGAAAGGCGGTACCTTGCAGAGAATCGATAAATTCCTGCGCCTGGGCGCGTTGTTCACGACGAGAAGTTTTTGCAACAGACATAGCAATTTTCCTGTAAATGATGGAAGTTGCTTGTCCGGAGTCCGGAAGGAGTAACAGAAACGATGCACGCATCGTACTGATGATGTTTACTCTTGTTCCCTTCGCAGGTACTAACCTGATCAGGTTCCGCGGATCCCGAATTAACGGTCTCAGCCCTATGGGCACTCCGACAAGATGGTGTTTTGCGCTCAAACCACAAAACAAAAAGCCCCTGTAGCATAGAAGGGCTTTTTGCGAATAACAAGTTTTTTACAAATGGGCGATTTAAGCCGGGCGGGCGACAGGACTCTCATTCGCCACCCGTGGGTGCGCCAGCTGATTATCCCACGCCAGACGCACCAGCTTGTCTTCCAGCGTAAAACGCGACTCCAGCACTTCGCCCACTTCAGATAACGCCTGCTGGAAGGTGGTGCAGTTGTCATCGGTGATGGCTTGTTGCAGATGGCCATCATACAACTGCATCATCCGTTCGGTATTGGCTTCCAGCGACGGGTAAAGCTGCGCAGCAGCAATCATCGGGCTATCGCCCTGCATCTCGCTGATAATATGTTCATACACGCTGAAATGACCGGCGGAGAGATAATCCACCAGATTGTGGCAAAAGGCATCCAGCGCCTGCTCATCCAGTGCGCTCAGCGCATCCTTCTTCGGCGTCATGCCAACCAACTGATAATAGGTCACCAGTAACTGACGACGCGCGTGTAGCCATGAATCGACTAATTCGTTGCCGCTGCCTACACGCTCGGTCAGGTCATCTAACTGAGTAAGCATACGAGGCTCCATGTGGGTTATAGTTGTTCATTCTGCGAATAGACGCTAAGGATGACGATTTAAATGCAACGTGAGATCTCAAGCGTAGACGCTGGCTGGTGGATTGTCAGCCATGAACAAAAACTTTGGCTGCCGCAGGGGGAGTTGCCGCATGGCACGGCGCAACAATTTGGCCTGGCAGGCAGCAGCGGTATGGTGATTGGCGAATGGCAGGGCGAAAATGTCTGGCTGGTGCGTGAATCACGACCCGACAACATGGGGTCAGTACGCCAGCTGATTGATGAGGACGTTGGCCTGTTCCAGCTTGCCGGGCGCGGCGTACAACTGGCGGAGTTCTATCGTTCCCACCGCTGGTGCGGCTATTGCGGCCACGAGATGCATTTAAGCAAACGTGAATTCGCCTGCCTGTGCGGCCATTGTCGCGAGCGCTATTACCCGCAAATCGCTCCCTGCATCATTGTCGCCATCCGCCGTGGTGATGAGATTTTGCTGGCAAACCATGCGAAGCATCGCAACAACGTTTATACCGTGCTGGCCGGATTTGTCGAAGTGGGCGAAACCCTCGAACAGGCGGTGGCGCGTGAAGTGATGGAAGAAAGTAATGTACGGGTGAAAAACGTGCGTTATGTGACCTCACAACCGTGGCCGTTCCCCCATTCGCTGATGATGGCGTATATGGCGGAATATGACGGCGGTGATTTGCAACATGACGGCAAAGAGCTGCTGGATGCGGGCTGGTTCCGCTACGATGCCCTGCCATTATTACCCCCGCCCGGCACCGTTGCGCGACGTTTGATTGAAGATACCGTTGCCCAGTGTCGCGCCAGCGCGATGTGAAAATGCTACACTGGCGCCCTGCAAGTGAGAGAGCCAATTATGAGTGAACTGAAGAACGATCGTTATCTGCGTGCCCTGTTACGTCAGCCGGTGGATATCACCCCGGTATGGATGATGCGACAAGCCGGGCGTTATCTGCCGGAATATAAAGCCACTCGTGCCGAGGCCGGTGATTTTATGTCGCTGTGTAAAAATGCTGAGCTGGCGTGCGAAGTCACGTTGCAACCGCTGCGTCGTTACGCGCTGGATGCGGCCATCCTCTTCAGCGATATCCTCACCATCCCCGATGCGATGGGGCTGGGCCTGTATTTTGAAACCGGTGAAGGCCCGCGTTTCTCTCACCCCATCACCTGCCGGGCGGATGTCGATAAACTGCCGGTGCCCGACCCGGAGCAGGAGCTGGGCTACGTGATGAATGCCGTGCGCACCATCCGCCGCAACCTGAAAGGTGAAGTGCCGCTGATCGGCTTTTCCGGCAGCCCGTGGACGCTGGCGACCTATATGGTCGAAGGCGGTAGCAGCAAGGCGTTCACCAAAATCAAAAAGATGATGTACGCCGAGCCGCAGACGCTGCATATGTTGCTGGATAAACTGGCAGACAGCGTGATCCTCTATCTGAACGCGCAGATCAAAGCGGGTGCCCAGTCGATCATGGTATTCGACACCTGGGGTGGCGTGCTGACCGGCCGTGACTACCGTGAATTTTCGCTTTACTACATGCACAAGATTGTCGATAGCGTGCTGCATGAAAACGAAGGTCGCCGCGTGCCAATCACCCTGTTCACTAAAGGTGGCGGGCAGTGGCTGGAAGCGATGGCAGAAACCGGTTGCGATGCGCTGGGGCTGGACTGGACCACGGATATTGCGGATGCGCGTCGTCGCGTTGGTCATAAAGTGGCGTTGCAAGGCAATATGGATCCGTCCATGCTGTATGCGCCTCCGGCCCGTATTGAGCAGGAAGTAGCGGGCATTCTTGAAGGATTTGGTGCCGGGGAAGGCCACGTCTTCAACCTGGGACACGGTATCCATCAGGATGTGCCGCCGGAGCACGCCGGTGCCTTTGTTGAGGCGGTGCATCGTCTGTCCCGTCCTTACCATCAGGGTTAACCATGGATTTAGCGGCGCTACGCAGGGAACAGCAACAGCGTGCGGCTGATGTGGTGCGGCAGGACGATTTTGAGGTGCTGCCGCCCCGCTGGATTGCCGGTGCCGATGTGGGCTTTGAACAGGGCGGTGCGGTCACACGCGCCGCGCTGGTGATTCTGGAGTACCCCTCGTTACAGCTGGTGGAGCATCAGATTGCCCGCATCAGTACCACCATGCCGTATATCCCCGGTTTTCTCTCCTTTCGCGAAGTGCCCGCCCTGCTGGCGGCCTGGCAGCAACTCACTCATCAGCCCGATCTGTTATTTGTCGATGGTCACGGTATCTCGCATCCGCGTCGCCTCGGCGTTGCCGCGCATTTCGGCTTGCTGGTGGATGTGCCCACCATCGGCGTGGCGAAGCGGCGTTTATGCGGGCATGTTGAGGCGCTGGAAGAGGCTCCAGGCAGCCGTCAGCCATTGATGGATAAGGATGAGCAGATCGGCTGGGTGTGGCGTAGCAAGGCGCGCTGCAATCCGCTGTTTATTTCCACCGGCCATCGCGTCAGCACCGATAGCGCCCTGCAATGGGTGGAAAACTGTACCGCGGGCTATCGTTTACCTGAGCCGACGCGCTGGGCGGATGCGGTTGCTTCCGGTCGTCCGGCCTTTCTGCGCAGGCAAAATGCGCGTTGACGCTGTTTGCGCGCGGCTTTTGCGGTACACTGCCGCCAGCTAAATTATTGAGAGCAAGTTTGATGTTACAGAACCCCGTCCATTTACGTCTGGCGAAGCTGGAAAGCTGGCAGCACGTCACCTTTATGGCCTGTCTGTGTGAACGCATGTTCCCCAACTACTGGGCCTTCTGTCAGCAGACCGAATTCGCAGATCCGCAGCTTTATCGCCGCATGCTCGATCTCGTCTGGGAAAGCCTGACGGTCAAAGACGCCAAAATCAATTTCGACAGCCAGCTGGAGAAACTGGAAGCGGCAATCCCTAATGGTGATGATTTCGACATCTACGGTGTGCATCCGGCGATTGATGCCTGTGTGGCATTGAGCGAAGTCCTGCATGCGCAGCTGAGTGGGGAAACCCTTGAGCATGCCATTGAGGTCAGCCGGACGTCGATCACTACCGTGGCGATTCTCGAAATGACCCAGGCTGGACGCGAAATGAGCGATGAAGAGCTGCGCGAAAACCAGGCAATTATTGACGAATGGGATCTGCAGTGGGAGATTTTTCGCCTGCTGGCAGAGTGCGAAGAGCGCGACCTTGAACTCATTAAAGGGTTACGTTCTGACCTGCGCGAAGCGGGAATCAGTAACATCGGTATAATTTTTCAGCAATAAGGCGAGAAAACGTGACTTCAGGCCCGAATTAGCGCGCCTGGAGGCTTCACATCAGCCCCCTGTCTGGTCTACATTTGGGGGGCTGAAAATTGTGGCTATCGGTGCGTGCAGGCTGAAGAGTGCCAGAATATGGCTTTTCCCTCGCACTCGTTGCTTAGCAAGCGATAAATACACTTTAAGGATAACTTATGAACAAGACTCAACTGATTGATGTGATCGCGGAAAAAGCAGACCTGTCAAAAACCCAGGCTAAAACTGCACTGGAATCTACTCTGGCTGCGATCACTGAGTCTCTGAAAGATGGTGATGCTGTACAACTGGTTGGTTTTGGTACTTTTAAAGTGAACCACCGCGCTGAGCGTACCGGTCGCAACCCGCAGACTGGCAAAGAGATCAAAATCGCTGCGGCAAACGTACCGGCGTTCGTCTCTGGTAAAGCGCTGAAAGACGCTGTTAAATAAGTTTCCGCGACGCGGTATAGCTTTAAAAGAGGGGCGGCATCGCCCCTTTTTGTTGCCGGAGCCTGCCATGCTGAACCTTTTACATCAGCGCGTCTGCGCTCTGTTATGTGGTGCCCTCCTGGTAGGGTGCAGCTCCACCCCTGATCTTCCTGCCTTTACTGCCAGCGGCTACCTTGCCGACCGTGGCGTAGTGCGTATCTGGCGCAAAAACAGCGACCATCAGTCAATTCATATGCGTACCGTCTTCATCCCCTTTGATGGTGATGCGATGGAGACCACCGATTACAGCTGGCTGAACAACAATCTCACCAACGTGGAACGACAGGTCACGGGCAAACAACCGGATACCGTCACGTTGCGTTTCGATCAGCAAGGCAATCTCAATTTTATGCAGCGGCAACTGGCCGGGCGACGTGAAGCCGTCAGCAGCGACAGCGTGGAACTGTACCGCTTCGATGCACAGCGGATGCTACAGCAGAGCAATGCGTTGCTGGATGGACGTGTGTTGCTGAGCCAGGGGCACTGGCTGGGCGGGATTCAGGTACGAACCTGCGAAGGTAAAGTCATTAATGCGCCTTTCGATAGCAGCATGGTGGCAGCCCTGACCCAGCAACAGCAGCGCGATCCCTCGGTGTCATTGATGGTGGCATGGCTGGAAGCGCCGGAAGGGGTACAGTTGCTTCATATCACCCCAACGGATGAATGCAGCTGGCAACCAAAAGAGAGCGATTTCTGACGGGAATGAAGAAGGGGCACTGAGTGCCCCTTGTGATTATTTGCGGTTGATGGCGCGATAGCCGATATCGTAGCGACAGAAACTGCCATCCCACGAGATAGGCTTAGCCAGCGCATAAGCACGCTGCTGCGCGGCAGCGACATCTTCACCCAGCGCGGTGACACACAGTACGCGTCCGCCATTGGTGACCACCAGATCATCTTTGAGGGTGGTACCTGCGTGGAACACCTTACCATCTGCAACTTCTTCCAGCGGCAGACCATGAATCTGGTCACCGGTGTTGTAGTCACCCGGATAACCGCCAGCCGCCAGCACCACACCCAGCGATGGACGTGGATCCCATTGTGAGGTCTGCTGATCCAGTTTACCGTCACAGGCCGCCAGGCACAGCGCCACCAGATCAGATTGCAAACGCAGCATGATCGGCTGGGTTTCCGGATCGCCAAAGCGGCAGTTGAATTCGATCACTTTCGGCTGACCAGCTTTGTCGATCATCAGCCCGGCATACAGGAAGCCGGTGTAAGTGTTGCCTTCGGCTTTCATGCCGTTCACGGTTGGCCAGATGATCTGATCCATCACGCGCTGGTGGATCTCATCAGTCACCACCGGAGCCGGTGAGTAAGCGCCCATACCGCCGGTATTCGGGCCAGTATCGCCATCACCCACACGTTTATGGTCCTGGCTGGTGGCCATGGGCAGTACGTTGTCGCCATCCACCATCACGATAAAGCTGGCTTCTTCACCATCCAGGAACTCTTCGATCACGATACGATGGCCTGCGTCGCCGAAAGCGTTGCCTGCCAACATATCCTGCACGGCATCTTCGGCTTCTTTCAGCGTCATCGCCACGATGACGCCTTTACCGGCAGCGAGACCGTCTGCTTTGATCACGATCGGTGCGCCTTTCTCGCGCAGGTACGCCAACGCAGGCTCAACCTCGGTAAAGTTCTGATACTCAGCGGTTGGAATCTGCTGGCGGGCAAGGAAATCTTTGGTGAAGGCTTTGGAACCTTCCAGCTGCGCTGCCGCCTGCGTTGGGCCAAAAATTTTCAGACCGGCCGCGCGGAACGCATCCACCACCCCAATCACCAGCGGGGCTTCCGGGCCGACGATGGTCAGGTCGATGTTTTCCTGCTGGGCAAACGCCAGCAGCGCAGGGACATCAGTGGCACTGATCGCCACATTCTGCAATGCGGGTTCCAGCGCGGTGCCAGCATTGCCCGGTGCCACAAATACGGTCTCTGCCAGCGGAGACTGCGCAGCCTTCCACGCCAGGGCGTGTTCACGTCCGCCGTTACCAATCACTAAAATTTTCATCTGTAACGCTCCAAACGATTAATGGCGGAAATGACGCATGTCGGTAAAGATCATGGCGATGCCGTGCTCATCGGCGGCGGCAATCACTTCATCATCGCGAATCGAACCGCCCGGCTGGATTACGCAGGTGACGCCGACGGCAGCAGCAGCATCAATACCATCGCGGAACGGGAAGAAGGCGTCAGAGGCCATCGCCGATCCTTTCACTTCCAGACCTTCATCACCGGCTTTGATCCCGGCGATTTTTGCCGAGTAGACGCGGCTCATCTGACCCGCGCCTATCCCGATGGTCATGTTGTCACGCGCATAGACGATGGCGTTGGATTTAACGAACTTCGCCACTTTCCAGCAGAACAGCGCATCACGCAGTTCCTGTTCGGTTGGCTGACGTTTGCTTACTACACGCAGCTGGCTGGCGTCGACCATGCCGAGATCGCGATCCTGCACCAGTAAACCGCCGTTAACGCGTTTGAAATCCAGCCCGGCAACGCGGCTCTGCCACTGACCACACACCAGCACGCGAACGTTCTGTTTGCTGGCGGTCACTTTCAGCGCGGCTTCGGTGGCTGAGGGGGCAATGATCACTTCGACAAACTGGCGGCTGATGATGGCCTGAGCCGTCGCTTCGTCCAGCTCACGGTTGAAGGCAATGATGCCGCCAAACGCAGAAGTCGGATCGGTTTTATAAGCACGCTCGTAGGCATCCAGAATGGAATCGCCTACAGCCACACCACAGGGGTTGGCATGTTTCACAATCACGCAGGCAGCTTCGCTGAACTCTTTCACACATTCCAGCGCGGCATCAGTATCGGCGATGTTGTTATAGGAGAGTGCTTTACCCTGTACCTGCTGTGCCGTCGCCACTGAGGCTTCCGCGACGTTTTCTTCTATATAGAAAGCGGCGTCCTGATGGCTGTTCTCGCCATAACGCATATCCTGTTTCTTAATGAAGTTAAGGTTCAGGGTACGTGGGAAGCGGCCTGCTGGCTCTTTGCTCTCGCCATGATAAGCCGGTACCAGGCTACCGAAGTAGTTGGCAATCATGCTGTCGTAGGCGGCGGTGTGTTCGAAGGCTTTGATCGCCAGATCGAAACGGGTTGCCAGCGTCAGGGAGTTCTCATTGGCATCCAGCTCCGCAATGATGGCGCTGTAGTCGCTGCTCTTCACCACAATGGCGACGTCTTTGTGGTTCTTCGCGGCAGAGCGCACCATGGTCGGGCCGCCGATATCGATGTTTTCCACTGCATCTTCCAGCGTACAACCCGGTTTTGCGACCGTCTGGGCAAAGGGGTAGAGGTTAACGACCACCATGTCGATGGGGTTGATGGCGTGCTGCGCCATGATGGCATCATCCTGGCCGCGACGACCGAGAATGCCGCCATGCACTTTCGGGTGCAGCGTTTTGACGCGTCCATCCATCATTTCCGGAAAACCGGTGTAGTCAGACACTTCAGTGACCGGCAGGCCCGCATCTGCCATCAGGCGAGCAGTACCACCTGTGGAGAGCAGCTCAACACCACGGCTGGAGAGTGCCTGAGCAAATTCGAGGATACCGGCTTTGTCTGAGACACTCAGCAGAGCGCGGCGTACAGGACGACGTTGTTGCATGGTGGTTTTATCCCTTGGCTTTGTTTCGCGTAAATAAGAGCGTTACATCAAGCTTAGCGTTTCTCTTCTATATAGAAGAA
Organism: Pantoea sp. X-Soil-TKNS-1280; assembly: GCF_059730475.1. Classification (NCBI taxonomy): domain Bacteria; kingdom Pseudomonadati; phylum Pseudomonadota; class Gammaproteobacteria; order Enterobacterales; family Erwiniaceae; genus Pantoea; species Pantoea sp. X-Soil-TKNS-1280. The sequence continues at coordinate 298,430 of NZ_AP035962.1, forward strand.
GCGGCTTGCTTCAGGTAACGCCCCAAAAGGGGCATCCTTGACGTCGCGGGGCATTGTAGCGAAAACGTTTGCGCGATGCTCGACTAAATTCATTTACCCGTCAGGATGTGGATAACTTTGTGTGTAAGTGGGTATAAGGCGGGGTTTTGCTGTGGAATGCAGCGAACGGTTGTTTTTATTGAAATTAGCGGTTGCGCATGCCGAACAACTCCCTATAATGCGCCTCCATCGACACGGCACAACGGCTTACGAAATGCGGTGTTGAGAGAGAAGTTCTGAAGGAACTCTCGCCAGAGAAAATCGCTGAAAAAAGTGATTGACTCTGAAGGAGGAAAGCGTAATATACGCCACCTCGCGACAGACGGTTAACCCGCTGCTCGAACTGCTCTTTAACAATTTATCAGACAATCTGTGTGGGCACTCGCAGGATTGATATCAAAAGTCTACGGACTTAAAAAATATCAAGTCTCAAGAGTGAACACGTAATTCATTACGAAGTTTAATTCTTTGAGCATCAAACTTTAAATTGAAGAGTTTGATCATGGCTCAGATTGAACGCTGGCGGCAGGCCTAACACATGCAAGTCGAACGGTAGCACAGAGGAGCTTGCTCCTTGGGTGACGAGTGGCGGACGGGTGAGTAATGTCTGGGGATCTGCCCGATGGAGGGGGATAACTACTGGAAACGGTAGCTAATACCGCATAACGTCGCAAGACCAAAGTGGGGGACCTTCGGGCCTCACACCATCGGATGAACCCAGATGGGATTAGCTAGTAGGTGGGGTAACGGCTCACCTAGGCGACGATCCCTAGCTGGTCTGAGAGGATGACCAGCCACACTGGAACTGAGACACGGTCCAGACTCCTACGGGAGGCAGCAGTGGGGAATATTGCACAATGGGCGCAAGCCTGATGCAGCCATGCCGCGTGTATGAAGAAGGCCTTCGGGTTGTAAAGTACTTTCAGCGGGGAGGAAGGCGATGAGGTTAATAACCTCATCGATTGACGTTACCCGCAGAAGAAGCACCGGCTAACTCCGTGCCAGCAGCCGCGGTAATACGGAGGGTGCAAGCGTTAATCGGAATTACTGGGCGTAAAGCGCACGCAGGCGGTCTGTCAAGTCGGATGTGAAATCCCCGGGCTTAACCTGGGAACTGCATTCGAAACTGGCAGGCTAGAGTCTCGTAGAGGGGGGTAGAATTCCAGGTGTAGCGGTGAAATGCGTAGAGATCTGGAGGAATACCGGTGGCGAAGGCGGCCCCCTGGACGAAGACTGACGCTCAGGTGCGAAAGCGTGGGGAGCAAACAGGATTAGATACCCTGGTAGTCCACGCCGTAAACGATGTCGACTTGGAGGTTGTGCCCTTGAGGCGTGGCTTCCGGAGCTAACGCGTTAAGTCGACCGCCTGGGGAGTACGGCCGCAAGGTTAAAACTCAAATGAATTGACGGGGGCCCGCACAAGCGGTGGAGCATGTGGTTTAATTCGATGCAACGCGAAGAACCTTACCTGGCCTTGACATCCACGGAATTTGGCAGAGATGCCTTAGTGCCTTCGGGAACCGTGAGACAGGTGCTGCATGGCTGTCGTCAGCTCGTGTTGTGAAATGTTGGGTTAAGTCCCGCAACGAGCGCAACCCTTATCCTTTGTTGCCAGCGATTCGGTCGGGAACTCAAAGGAGACTGCCGGTGATAAACCGGAGGAAGGTGGGGATGACGTCAAGTCATCATGGCCCTTACGGCCAGGGCTACACACGTGCTACAATGGCGCATACAAAGAGAAGCGACCTCGCGAGAGCAAGCGGACCTCATAAAGTGCGTCGTAGTCCGGATTGGAGTCTGCAACTCGACTCCATGAAGTCGGAATCGCTAGTAATCGTAGATCAGAATGCTACGGTGAATACGTTCCCGGGCCTTGTACACACCGCCCGTCACACCATGGGAGTGGGTTGCAAAAGAAGTAGGTAGCTTAACCTTCGGGAGGGCGCTTACCACTTTGTGATTCATGACTGGGGTGAAGTCGTAACAAGGTAACCGTAGGGGAACCTGCGGTTGGATCACCTCCTTACCTGAAGATACCTTCCTTCGAAGTGCTCACACAGATTGTCTGATAGAAAAGTAACGAGCAGAAAAACCTCTACAGGCTTGTAGCTCAGGTGGTTAGAGCGCACCCCTGATAAGGGTGAGGTCGGTGGTTCAAGTCCACTCAGGCCTACCAAATTTCTTCTCATGCTGCGTTATGCGCGCGGTCGTTTACCGACGTAAACTTCCCTTCCGCATGCCTTGCCTGAGCAGAAATTGCATTCTTCTTTTGTCTGAAGAATGTGAACTCGGTTGAGTGGTAGTAGTGGTCTCTGCAGTAACTGTATGGGGCTATAGCTCAGCTGGGAGAGCGCCTGCCTTGCACGCAGGAGGTCAGCGGTTCGATCCCGCTTAGCTCCACCATTACAGTACTTCAATACTTCAGAGCGTACCGGAAACGGTGTGCTGCGAAGTATTTGCTCTTTAACAATCCGGAACAAGCTGAAAATTTGAAACGACGCGTTGTGTCATTTCTCCGTAATAAGAAATGAAAACGACGCGTTCGAGTCTCTCAAAAGCTTACGATTCATAAGCGTTGCAAAACGCCTGTGGGTTGTGAGGTTAAGCGACTAAGCGTACACGGTGGATGCCCTGGCAGTCAGAGGCGATGAAGGACGTGCTAATCTGCGAAAAGCGCCGGCAAGGTGATATGAACCGCAACAGCCGGCGATGTCCGAATGGGGAAACCCAGTGCACTTGTGCACTATCGTTAACTGAATACATAGGTTAACGAGGCGAACCGGGGGAACTGAAACATCTAAGTACCCCGAGGAAAAGAAATCAACCGAGATTCCCCCAGTAGCGGCGAGCGAACGGGGAACAGCCCAGGACCTGAATCAGTTTGTGTGTTAGTGGAAGCGTCTGGAAAGTCGCGCGATACAGGGTGACAGCCCCGTACACGAAAATGCACAGATTGTGAGTCCGATGAGTAGGGCGGGACACGTGGTATCCTGTCTGAATATGGGGGGACCATCCTCCAAGGCTAAATACTCCTGACTGACCGATAGTGAACCAGTACCGTGAGGGAAAGGCGAAAAGAACCCCGGCGAGGGGAGTGAAACAGAACCTGAAACCGTGTACGTACAAGCAGTGGGAGCATCCTTCGGGGTGTGACTGCGTACCTTTTGTATAATGGGTCAGCGACTTATATTCTGTAGCAAGGTTAACCGTATAGGGGAGCCGAAGGGAAACCGAGTCTTAATTGGGCGTTAAGTTGCAGGGTATAGACCCGAAACCCGGTGATCTAGCCATGGGCAGGTTGAAGGTTGGGTAACACTAACTGGAGGACCGAACCGACTAATGTTGAAAAATTAGCGGATGACCTGTGGCTGGGGGTGAAAGGCCAATCAAACCGGGAGATAGCTGGTTCTCCCCGAAAGCTATTTAGGTAGCGCCTCGTGAACTCATCTCCGGGGGTAGAGCACTGTTTCGGCTAGGGGGCCATCCCGGCTTACCAACCCGATGCAAACTGCGAATACCGGAGAATGTTATCACGGGAGACACACGGCGGGTGCTAACGTCCGTCGTGAAGAGGGAAACAACCCAGACCGCCAGCTAAGGTCCCAAAGTCATGGTTAAGTGGGAAACGATGTGGGAAGGCACAGACAGCCAGGATGTTGGCTTAGAAGCAGCCATCATTTAAAGAAAGCGTAATAGCTCACTGGTCGAGTCGGCCTGCGCGGAAGATGTAACGGGGCTAAACCATGCACCGAAGCTGCGGCAGCGACGCTTAGGCGTTGTTGGGTAGGGGAGCGTTCTGTAAGCCGCTGAAGGTGGACTGTGAGGTCTGCTGGAGGTATCAGAAGTGCGAATGCTGACATAAGTAACGATAAAGCGGGTGAAAAGCCCGCTCGCCGGAAGACCAAGGGTTCCTGTCCAACGTTAATCGGGGCAGGGTGAGTCGACCCCTAAGGCGAGGCTGAAAAGCGTAGTCGATGGGAAACAGGTTAATATTCCTGTACTTGGTGTTACTGCGAAGGGGGGACGGAGAAGGCTAGGTTATCCGGGCGACGGTTGTCCCGGTTTAAGCGTGTAGGTGTGAAGACCAGGCAAATCCGGTCTTCTTTAACACTGAGGCGTGATGACGAGCCACTACGGTGGTGAAGTAACTGATGCCCTGCTTCCAGGAAAAGCCTCTAAGCTCCAGGTAACACGAAATCGTACCCCAAACCGACACAGGTGGTCAGGTAGAGAATACCAAGGCGCTTGAGAGAACTCGGGTGAAGGAACTAGGCAAAATGGTGCCGTAACTTCGGGAGAAGGCACGCTGGCATTAGGTGAAGGGACTTGCTCCCGGAGCTGAAGCCAGTCGAAGATACCAGCTGGCTGCAACTGTTTATTAAAAACACAGCACTGTGCAAACACGAAAGTGGACGTATACGGTGTGACGCCTGCCCGGTGCCGGAAGGTTAATTGATGGGGTTATCCGTAAGGAGAAGCTCTTGATCGAAGCCCCGGTAAACGGCGGCCGTAACTATAACGGTCCTAAGGTAGCGAAATTCCTTGTCGGGTAAGTTCCGACCTGCACGAATGGCGTAATGATGGCCAGGCTGTCTCCACCCGAGACTCAGTGAAATTGAAATCGCTGTGAAGATGCAGTGTACCCGCGGCAAGACGGAAAGACCCCGTGAACCTTTACTATAGCTTGACACTGAACATTGAGCCTTGATGTGTAGGATAGGTGGGAGGCTTTGAAGCGTGGACGCCAGTCTGCGTGGAGCCGACCTTGAAATACCACCCTTTAATGTTTGATGTTCTAACGTAGGCCCGTAATCCGGGCTGCGGACAGTGTCTGGTGGGTAGTTTGACTGGGGCGGTCTCCTCCCAAAGCGTAACGGAGGAGCACGAAGGTTGGCTAATCCTGGTCGGACATCAGGAGGTTAGTGCAATGGCATAAGCCAGCTTGACTGCGAGAGTGACGGCTCGAGCAGGTGCGAAAGCAGGTCATAGTGATCCGGTGGTTCTGAATGGAAGGGCCATCGCTCAACGGATAAAAGGTACTCCGGGGATAACAGGCTGATACCGCCCAAGAGTTCATATCGACGGCGGTGTTTGGCACCTCGATGTCGGCTCATCACATCCTGGGGCTGAAGTAGGTCCCAAGGGTACGGCTGTTCGCCGTTTAAAGTGGTACGCGAGCTGGGTTTAGAACGTCGTGAGACAGTTCGGTCCCTATCTGCCGTGGGCGCTGGAGAATTGAGGGGGGTTGCTCCTAGTACGAGAGGACCGGAGTGAACGCACCACTGGTGTTCGGGTTGTCATGCCAATGGCATTGCCCGGTAGCTAAGTGCGGAAAAGATAAGTGCTGAAAGCATCTAAGCACGAAACTTGCCCCGAGATGAGTTCTCCCTGACTCCTTGAGAGTCCTGAAGGGACGTTGAAGACGACGACGTTGATAGGCCGGATGTGTAAGTGCAGCGATGCATTGAGCTAACCGGTACTAATGACCCGTGAGGCTTAACCTTACAACGCCAGAGGCGTTTTGGTTGAGAGACCAGAGAAGATTTTCAGCATTGTTCGAACGGATTGATTCGTGCGGCCTGCGAGGGCGGTACGGATAAACAGAATTTGCCTGGCGGCTGTAGCGCGGTGGTCCCACCTGACCCCATGCCGAACTCAGAAGTGAAACGCCGTAGCGCCGATGGTAGTGTGGGGTCTCCCCATGCGAGAGTAGGGAACTGCCAGGCATCAATTTTAGTGTGCTGATATGGCTCAGTTGGTAGAGCGCACCCTTGGTAAGGGTGAGGTCCCCAGTTCGACTCTGGGTATCAGCACCAGTTATGGCATGAGTTCGGATTAAAAAGAATTTGCCTGGCGGCTGTAGCGCGGTGGTCCCACCTGACCCCATGCCGAACTCAGAAGTGAAACGCCGTAGCGCCGATGGTAGTGTGGGGTCTCCCCATGCGAGAGTAGGGAACTGCCAGGCATCAATCAAGTGAAGAAGCCCTGAACGAAAGTTCAGGGCTTTTTTACGTCTGAAAATCAGAAAAACTCACGGATGCCTGACAGCACGACGAATCGCGCTGTCAGGCATTACCGGTTTTAGAACGTTAAACTCGCAGTAATTCCCCCGACAAAAGCATCTTTTACGCTGCTATCCGCCCCTGGCGCGGCGACGTATTGAAGATTGGGGCGCAGTGACAACCACTGACGGACATTCCAGGCATAGTAGAGTTCATAATCGTATTCTGAACCTCTGATTACCGGCAGATAAGTGGCGTCATTGACACTCTGTACACCCTTTTCTTCATTTTCCCGCTCCAGCATGTGGCTATAGGCTGCATTCACATGCAGTCGGGCCATTCCTAAGCCAATTTCATCCTGTGGTCGTGCAGCAAAAAGCCCTTTCCAGGTTAATGCGACGGTCTGAGTATCATCAAGCTTTGAGGTCCGTTTATCGTGCATCACCTGGCTAAGCGTTAACGATAAGCCACGATGGTTGTCATGCTGCCAGGCGAATAACTGCTGTTGAACAATGGCATAAGCGCCATAACCATGGGCGGTATCGCCATATTCACCGCGCTGCCAGCTATGATAAACCCCGCCACGGGCTGAAGAGTAATAAGCACCCAGGCGATAATTGCCAGGTAATGCATCTGCACCCAGTTTGGGCTGCCAACCGATTTCTAGCGGGATAAGATTGCCGTCGGAGTGCTTAACCGAGAAATGGAAACCGCTACCACGATTATCGTTGTCATCATTTTGGTTATAAAATCCAACCTTAACATAGACATCCGGTGTGATATTGAGCTGTAAACGTCCCATCCATTGTGACACTGGCCAGTTCATCCAGCGATCGCTACGTGACTTACCGGGCACGCCTGGTCCGAGTGCGAGGTTCTGGAAATGGGTTTCGATGGTACCGAAGTCCTCACCCACCGTTGCCCGACCAAGTTTGAGATTGAAACGATCGTCACTAAAGCCGGTACGCAACCAGAACTGTGTCAGTCGCCATGTTTGTCCGCGACCATAGACTTCCTGCACTGAGGAGAGCATGGGGGCTTTAGGATTAGCGATCTGCTCAGAAAGGTTTTGTCCGTTGCGATCGGTCACCGTCGCCTGGAAATCCGTATCCTGCCAGCCCAGCAATTTTTGCAGGTCGAGATGGGTGCCAAACGCCCATTGGTCAGTGTAACGCGCTGTCGTTGCTGATTGATAACCCCCTGCCAGGTTTGCGGCACTCTCCATGACATAATTAACATTAAAATCAATGCCCTGTTGCTGAAGTGCGGTGCGCTGGCCATTCCAGTCACCCAACATCCAGGGGGAGTCGCTGGAAAAGGGGCTGGCCGCCGCAAACCCATTGGGGGCGGTAACAACCAGCATAATGCCTGGCCAAATCAGGCTGGCGATTTTAACTTTATGCATAATAAACAACCTTACAGATATAATTTCCGAGCCAATAAAATGAGGTGTTAATATTGATATCTTTTTTAATAACAGGAGTGACTTATACATCAGGATGGATTTTTATTTTACAGATATTTATGTATGACTTTTGATTGAAAGCAATGCTATTCACAATGCAATGAATTTGTTGGATTTTATATTTAAAGATAATTGAAATTTAATTCGTATACCTATTTTAATTGATAGTATTTAATCAACCGAAACGATATGGGTAATAAACCAAATAAATATAGGTTTATATTTTGACTGATCAAAATAAGCCGGGAGTTGTCTTAATTTAAGGCATCTGAAGTTTATTGCCGCTTAGGCCTGCTTATGCTGCATTAAGCTGAAACATTTTCATAAACCGCATGAAGACTCGACATTCTCACTGCACCAGGCTAATGTCAGGCATCTGGATGTCTAAACGTTTATACGGTTGTAAGAGGTGAGCAGGTTATGCCAATCAGGATCCCCGACGAGTTACCGGCAGTGAATTTTCTGCGCAATGAGAATGTCTTTGTCATGACGTCATCGCGCGCCCGTGTCCAGGAGATCCGCCCGCTGAAAGTGCTGGTACTCAATCTGATGCCGAAAAAGATTGAAACCGAAAACCAGTTTCTGCGTCTGCTATCCAACTCGCCGTTGCAGATCGATATTCAGCTGCTGCGTATCGACAGCCGTGAGTCACGCAATACACCGACTGAGCACCTGAACAACTTTTACTGTAATTTCGATGATATTCAGCATGATAACTTTGACGGCTTGATTGTCACTGGCGCACCGCTCGGTCTGGTGGACTTCAACGATGTCGCTTACTGGCCGCAGATTCAGCGTGTGCTGCACTGGGCAAAAGAACACGTCACCTCGACGTTGTTTGTCTGTTGGGCGGTGCAGGCGGCGTTGAATATTCTGTATGGTATTCCAAAGCAGACGCGCCAGAATAAGTTGTCCGGTGTCTATGAACATCAGATTCTGCATCCACATGCGTTACTGACGCGCGGTTTTGATGACAACTTCCTTGCCCCGCACTCACGCTATGCTGATTTCCCCAGTCAGCTGATTCGTGATTACACCGATCTGGAGTTATTTGCCGAATCAGAAACCACCGGAGCGTATCTGATGGCGAGTAAGGATAAACGCCTCGCGTTTGTCACCGGCCATCCGGAATACGATGCACTGACGTTATCCGGTGAATACCATCGTGATTACGATGCCGGGTTGAACCCAGAGGTTCCGTGGAACTATTTCCCACAGGACAATCCCGAGCTGCCGCCACGCGCAACCTGGCGCAGCCATGGCAACCTGTTGTTCTCCAACTGGCTGAACTACTACGTGTATCAGATCACACCGTTTGATCTGCGACATATGAACCCGACACTTGAATAACCCGCCATAATTCAAGCTGCCGGTGCGTTGGCTACGCTCATTCACCCCAGGAACGATCTGATGTGAGCTCCTGGGGATTCATTCCCTTGCCGCCTTCCTGCAACCAGAATTATTTAGGGTTTAAAACTCGTTTGATCATGCCGTGGCCGCCTCGTGTAGCCACGGCATTTTTTTGCCTGAATCATAAGGTGGAAGTTATTGCCTTTATTTCGAGTCTTAAAATTAAATAATAATCAGTATGATAAATTCATTTAATCATAAAAATGGAAATAGTTTTTGAAAATAAAATAAAAATCATTATGCTCTGATCTTGCAGGTTAAAAAACACCCTACAGCCGGATCCCGCAACCCAGAACGGGATCAACACAGGAGGCAGCCCGCATGACAGACTCGGTTATCAGCAGCACATTAACCTTTAGCCAGCCCTTTACCCACGCGGAAAAGCAGCTGCTCACCCCGGAAGCCATCGACTTTCTGCACTCTCTGGTGGCGCGTTTTGCCCCGGAACGCGAGCGCCTGCTAAAAGCCCGTCAGCAACGCCAGCAGCGTTATGATCAGGGTGCATTGCCAGGCTTTGATTCGGAAACGGCTTCCATTCGTGAAAACGAGTGGCAGGTACGTCCGATACCCCAACTGCTGCGCGATCGCCGCGTAGAGATCACCGGTCCGCCGGATCGCAAAATGGTGATCAACGCCTTGAATGCTAACGTGAAAGTATTTATGGCGGATTTTGAGGATTCGCTGGCACCGACCTGGGAAAAACTGGTCGATGGTCAACTGGCGTTACGTGATGCAGTGAAGGGGACGCTGAGTTTCACCAGTGAAACCGGCAAGATCTACCAGTTACGATCTGATCCCGCGCTGCTGATGTGCCGTGTCCGTGGTCTGCATCTGGATGAAAAGCATGTGGAGTGGCGCGATCGCGCTATCCCCGCTGGGCTGTTTGATTTTGCGCTGTATCTGTTTCACAACGTCGATGCGCTGCTGGATAAGGGCCACGGACCCTGGTTCTATCTGCCGAAAACCGAACATGCCAGCGAAGTGGCGTGGTGGCGTGAGATCTTCCGGTTCAGTGAAGATCGCTTTGATCTGCCGCGTGGCACCATCAAAGCCACGGTATTGATTGAAACGCTGCCAGCGGTATTCCAGATGGATGAGATCCTGTGGGAACTACGCGATCACGTCGTGGGGCTGAACTGTGGCCGCTGGGATTACATCTTCAGCTACATCAAAACCCTCGGTCAGCATGGTGAGCGTATTCTGCCGGATCGCCAGCAAATCACGATGGATCAGCCGTTCCTCGATGCCTATTCGCGGCTGCTGATCAGAACCTGCCACCGCCGTGGCGCACTGGCGATGGGGGGAATGTCGGCGCTGATCCCGAGCAAAGACCCGCAACGCAACGCCTGGGTCACGCAAAAGGTGCAGGAAGACAAAGCGCGCGAAGCAGCGAACGGTCACGATGGTACCTGGGTGGCTCATCCCGGCCTGGCCGATATCGCGATGGCGGAATTTAATCGTCAACTGGGTGATCAACCTAATCAAATGCATGTCAGCCGTGAGCAGGATAGCCCGGTCACCGCGGAACGGCTGCTGCTGCCTTGCCGTGGCAAACGCACCGAAGCAGGAATGCGTGCCAACATTCGCGTGGCGCTGCAATATCTTGAAGCCTGGATCAGCGGGAATGGTTGTGTGCCGATTGATGGCCTGATGGAGGATGCGGCCACTGCCGAAATTGCCCGCACCTCGATCTGGCAATGGATGCACCACAAGCAAATTCTCAGCGATGGCCAGCTGGTAACGGCGGCGCTTTTTGAACAGCTGCTGGATGAAGAACTGACGGCGTTGCAGCACAGCCTCGGTGAAGAACGTTGCCGAAATGGACGTTTTGCCGATGCCGCCGCGCTGATGGCACAAATCACCACCGATGATGAGCTGGTCCCTTTCCTCACCCTGCCAGGCTACCGCCTGCTGCCCTGACCCCGGGAGATATTGCTATGACGACTCGTACGCAACAAATCAAACAGCTGGAAACCACCTGGCAGGATGCACGCTGGCAGGGCATTACCCGACCTTACAGCGCCCAGGATGTGGTGAATTTACGCGGTTCCGTCAATCCGGCCTGTACCCTGGCGGAGCGGGGGGCGCAAAAACTGTGGTCGCTGCTGAATGGGGAATCGCAGAAAGGGTATATCAACAGCCTGGGGGCATTGACGGGCGGCCAGGCGGTGCAACAGGCGAAAGCGGGCATTGAGGCCATCTATCTCTCTGGCTGGCAGGTCGCGGCGGATGCCAACCTTGCCGGACAGATGTACCCGGATCAGTCGCTTTATCCGGTGAACTCGGTCCCGGCGGTGGTGGAGCGTATTAACCAGAGTTTCCAGCGTGCCGATCAGATTCAGTGGGCCAGCGGGATGTCGCCGGAGGTTGAAGGCTTTATTGATTACTACCTGCCGATTGTGGCGGATGCGGAAGCCGGGTTTGGCGGGGTGCTCAACGCCTTTGAGTTGATGAAATCGATGATTCAGGCCGGTGCGGCGGCGGTGCATTTTGAAGACCAGCTGGCAGCGGTGAAGAAATGCGGCCATATGGGCGGTAAAGTGCTGGTGCCAACCCAGGAGGCGATTCAGAAACTGGTGGCAGCACGTCTGGCCGCTGATGTGATGGACGTCCCGACGGTGCTGATTGCCCGTACCGACGCTGATGCGGCCGATCTCATCACCTCCGACTGCGATGAATACGATCGGGCGTTTATCACCGGCGAACGCACCTCGGAAGGTTTCTTCCGCACCCGTGCCGGGATTGAGCAGGCCATCAGCCGTGGTCTGGCCTATGCGCCTTACGCCGATGTGCTGTGGTGTGAAACTTCAACGCCGGATCTGGCACTGGCGCAGCGTTTTGCCGAGGCGATTCACGCACAATACCCGGGCAAGTTGCTGGCCTACAACTGCTCGCCGTCGTTCAACTGGAAGAAAAACCTCGACGATCGCACCATCGCCCGCTTCCAGCAGGCGCTGAGCGAGATGGGTTACCGCTTCCAGTTCATCACCCTGGCGGGTATCCATAGCATGTGGTTCAACATGTTCGACCTGGCGCACGCCTATGCGCAGGGCGAGGGCATGCGCCACTACGTTGAGAAGGTACAGCAGCCGGAATTTGCTGCGCGTGATAAGGGTTACACCTTCTCATCACACCAGCAGGAAGTGGGTACTGGCTATTTTGACCGCATCACCACGGTGATCCAGGGGGGGAAATCGTCGGTCACCGCGTTAACCGGTTCTACCGAAGCCGCGCAGTTCTGAGTTGTGATGCTGGCCCACGGAGGGGCCATTTTGCCGGGAGACGTGCCGATGCCGCCGAGAGAATCCCTCATTGCTCACACCATCCTGCAAGGTTTTGACGCGCAGTATGGTCGCTTTCTCGATATTACCGCCGGTGCTCAACAGCGTTTTGAGCAGGCTGACTGGCATGCCGTACAGCAGGCGATGAAAGCACGTATCCACCTTTATGATCATCATGTTGGGCTGGTGGCAAATCAGCTGCGCATCCTCAATGGGGCGTCCGACTGGGATGAAGGTTTCTGGCTGCGGGTGAAAAGCCACTACGAAACTCTGCTGCCGGGCTATCCACGCCATGAAATCGCTGAAAGTTTCTTTAATTCGGTATATTGCCGGTTGCAGGGCCATAGCCACCTGACACCGCAGCGATTATTTATCTTTCCTTCGCAGCCGTTCGCTCCGGCCCCGGCATCACCACGCCCGTTGTCACGCCTGTATCGGCCACAGCACAGCTGGCAGGAAACGCTGCGCCAGATCTTCAACGACATTCCGTTACGTTTGCCGTGGCAGGATCAGGCGCGCGATATCAGCTGGATCGTGCGTCATCTGCATGAGCAATTCAGCGCAGCGCAGCTGGCGACGGCGACGCTGGATGTTGCCAGCGAGCTGTTTTACCGCAATAAAACCGCGTGGATTGTGGCGCGCCTGCAATTGGAAGATGACACGCTACCGTGCCTGTTACCGATTCAGCGCGATGAGGCCGGGCGGCTGTGGATCGATACCTGTCTTACCGACAGCAACGATGCCAGCATCGTCTTCGGTTTCGCCCGCGCCTACTTTATGGTTTACGCCCCGGTGCCCGCCGCGCTGGTGGACTGGCTGCAACCGATTCTGCCCGGCAAAACCACCGCCGAACGCTATATGGCGATTGGTTGCCAGAAGCACGGTAAAACCGAGTGCTACCGCGAATATCTGCATTACCTGACGCACAGTCAGGAAGATTTCACCATTGCGCCCGGCGTGCGCGGCATGGTGATGCTGGTGTTTACCCTGCCGGGTTTTGACCGGGTGTTTAAGGTGATTAAGGACCGCTTTGCCCCGCAGAAAGAGGTGACGGATGCGCAGGTACGTGACTGTTATCGGCTGGTCAAAGAGCATGACCGTGTAGGCCGCATGGCCGACACCCAGGAATTTGAGCACTTTGCGCTGCCGCGCGCGCGCATTCCTGCGGAGTTGATGGCCGAGTTCGAGCGCGATATCCCGGAGAAAATTTGTATCGAAGATGACGTGGTGATCATTCGCCATCTGTGGCTGGAGCGAAGAATGCAGCCGCTGAACCTGTGGCTGATGCAGGCCAGCCCGGCGCAGCGTCAGCACGCGATTGAAGAGTATGGTGATGCTATCCGGCAACTGGCGGCAGCCAATATTTTCCCCGGCGACATGCTGTTTAAAAATTTCGGTATGACGCGCCACGGACGGGTGGTGTTTTACGATTACGATGAAATCCGCCCGATGACTGAGCTTCAGTTCCGCGATGTGCCGCCAGCCCGATACGAAGAGGACGAGTTGCAGGCCGAGCCGTGGTACAGCGTCGGACCGGACGATGTCTTCCCGGAAACCTTCCGCTACGCGCTGTGCAGCGAACCGGCAACCGGTAAGTTACTGCTGGCGCTGCACCCGGAGCTGTTCGATCCCGGCTGGTGGCGTGCGCAGCAGGCGCGGATTCGTCAGGGGCATATTGAAGAGGTGATGGCGTGGCGCGCGGCACAGCGCTTCAGCGTGCGCTATGCCACGATCGCGGCTTAACGACCGGCGTACGCCAGCGTGACCTGTTTCGCCGCACGGATCACCAATGCGCCGAGTTCGGTGATGCGGTCATCGGTCATACGCGCGATCGGCCCGGAAATCGAGATGGCGGCGAAAGGTTCACCGTGTTCATCGTAAATCGGTGCCGCGACGCAGCGCAGGCCCAGCGCGTGTTCTTCATCATCATGGGAAAAACCCACTTTGCGAATTAGCGCCAGATTCTCTTTCAGGCTGTGCGGTGACATCAGCGTTTTCGGCGTGTAGTAATGCAGGCCTTTCTGATGTAGCAGCGTGGTGACCTGGTCATCACTCAGATGGGCCAGGAAGGCTTTTCCAGCCCCGGAGGCGTGCATCGGCAACTTGCCGCCAATCGGCGCGGACATACGCATCAGCTGGGTGCACTGCACCTGGTCGATAATTACCGCCTGGTAATCACTGAGATCCAACACCGCCAGATTCACCGTTTCTCCGGCGTCTTCCATCAACTTGCGCAGAATCGGATGCACAATGACCAGCAGATTGCGGCTTTGCAGGAAGCTGCTGCCGACCACAAAGGCATGCGAGCCGATGGCCCAGAAACCTAAGTCGCCCACCTGATGAACAAAGCCCTGTTGCTGCATGGTGGTCAGCAGGCGATGGGTGGTGGAGTTGGGCAGCCCGGCCTGTTGAGCCAGCTCGGTCAGCGCTACGCTGCCGTTGGATTCCGCAATCAGTTCCAGCAGACGCAGACCACGCGTCAGGGACTGGACCTGGCCGCCAGCCGGGGCCGCAGTAGCCGCCGCAGTACGGGGTTTTTTGCCGCGTTTCGCGGGCGCAGGGGTAGCCATGACTTCTCCATAGTCGCATCAGATATGGAAACCATTTTCGTTTTTCGCCCTGTGAATGCAAATGCTGACTTACTGGTCGGATCTGTAAGGGTTTCCCCCTGAAAATGTCTCATCCGTCATAACTTTTACCCACCTGAAAGTTGTGCCAGTATGTCTGGCTGGCATTTCAGCCAACGTAATGACGTGGACGGGGCAACAGTGAGCAACAGAATAGAAGCGCTGCATCAGCAGCTCGCGCGACGCATCATGATTCTGGACGGTGGCATGGGCACCATGATCCAGAGCTATAAACTGGATGAGCAGGATTTTCGTGGCAGCCGCTTTGCAGACTGGCCGTGCGATCTCAAAGGCAATAACGATTTGCTGGTGCTGTCCAAACCCGAGGTGATTCGCGAGATCCATAACGCTTACCTCGCGGCAGGTGCCGATATTCTGGAAACCAACACTTTCAACTCTACCACCATTGCGATGGCGGATTACGAAATGGAAGCGCTGTCGGCGGAGATCAACCTCGAAGCTGCCCGGCTGGCGCGCGCCTGTGCCGATGAGTGGAGCGCGAAAACGCCTGAGCGCCCGCGTTACGTCGCCGGGGTGCTTGGCCCGACCAACCGTACCTGTTCCATCTCACCGGATGTGAACGATCCGGCATTTCGTAACGTGACTTTTAATCAGCTGGTGGACGCCTATCGTGAATCCACCCATGCGCTGATCGCTGGCGGTTCCGACCTCATTATGATTGAAACGGTGTTCGATACCCTGAACGCCAAAGCGGCTATCTATGCGGTTCAGGCTGAGATGGAGGCGATGGGCGTGAAGCTGCCGCTGATGATCTCCGGCACCATTACCGATGCCTCTGGCCGTACCCTGTCCGGGCAAACCACCGAAGCCTTTTATAACTCGCTGCGCCACGCCGAACCGTTATCTTTTGGTCTCAACTGCGCGCTGGGGCCGGATGAACTGCGTCAGTACGTGGCGGAGCTGTCGCGCATTGCCGAAGGTTATGTCACCGCGCACCCTAACGCCGGTCTGCCGAATGCTTTCGGCGAATATGACCTGGATGCTGCCACCATGGCGGAACAAATTGGTGAATGGGCGCGTTCGGGTTTCCTCAACATCATTGGTGGCTGCTGCGGCACCACGCCAGAGCATATTGCGGCAATGGTGGCAGCAGTGGACGGCGTTGCGCCGCGTAAGCTGCCGGAGATACCGGTTGCCTGCCGCTTATCCGGGCTGGAGCCCCTGAATATCAGCGCGGATTCGCTGTTTGTGAACGTCGGAGAACGTACCAACGTTACCGGCTCGGCCAAATTTAAGCGTCTGATCAAAGAAGAAAAATACAACGAAGCGCTGGATGTGGCGCGCCAGCAGGTCGAAAGCGGCGCGCAAATCATCGATATCAACATGGATGAAGGCATGCTGGATGCGGAAGCGGCGATGGTTCGCTTCCTGAATCTGATTGCCGGTGAGCCGGATATCGCCCGCGTGCCGATTATGATCGACTCCTCCAAATGGGAGGTGATCGAGAAAGGGCTGCAATGCATCCAGGGCAAAGGCATCGTCAACTCGATCTCGATGAAAGAAGGCATCGAGATATTTATCGATCACGCACGCAAAGTGCGTCGCTACGGTGCCGCCATGGTGGTGATGGCGTTTGACGAAGTGGGCCAGGCGGATACCCGTGCGCGCAAGATCGAGATTTGCCGTCGCGCATATCAGATCCTCACCGAAGACGTCGGCTTCCCACCGGAAGACATCATTTTTGACCCGAACATCTTTGCGGTCGCCACCGGTATCGAAGAACACAACAACTACGCCATGGACTTCATCGGTGCCTGTGAAGACATCAAACGTCAGCTGCCACATGCGATGATCTCCGGTGGCGTCTCGAACGTGTCGTTCTCGTTCCGTGGCAATGACCCGGTGCGTGAGGCGATTCACGCGGTGTTCCTCTACTACGCAATTCGCAACGGCATGGATATGGGGATCGTGAACGCCGGTCAGCTGGCGATTTATGACGATTTGCCTGCCGAGTTGCGTGATGCGGTGGAAGACGTGATCCTCAATCGCCGTGAGGATGGTACCGAACGGTTGCTGGAGCTGGCGGAGAAATACCGTGGAGCCAAAGGCGATGGCGAGCAGGAAAAGCAACTGGCGGAATGGCGCAACTGGGATGTGGTCAAACGTCTCGAATATTCGCTGGTTAAAGGCATCACCGAATTTATTGAGCAGGACACCGAAGAGGCGCGCCAGGCTTCCGCCCGCCCGATTGAGGTGATTGAAGGGCCGCTGATGTCCGGCATGAATGTGGTGGGCGATCTGTTCGGCGAAGGGAAGATGTTCCTGCCGCAGGTGGTGAAATCTGCACGCGTGATGAAACAGGCGGTGGCTTACCTTGAACCCTATATCCAGGCCAGTAAAGAAGCGGGCCGCAGCAACGGTAAAATCGTGCTGGCGACGGTGAAAGGTGACGTGCACGACATCGGTAAAAATATCGTCGGTGTGGTGCTGCAATGTAACAACTACGAAATTATCGATCTCGGCGTGATGGTGCCGAGTGACAAAATCCTGAAAACCGCCGTCGAGCAGAAGGCCGATATTATTGGTCTGTCCGGGCTGATTACCCCGTCGCTGGATGAGATGGTTAACGTGGCGAAGGAGATGGAGCGTCAGGGCTTCTCCATGCCGCTGCTGATTGGCGGTGCTACCACCTCGAAAGCGCATACCGCGGTGAAAATAGAGCAGAACTACAGCGGCCCGACGGTTTACGTACAGAACGCCTCACGTACCGTGGGCGTGGTGTCATCGCTGCTGTCGCCCAGCCTGAAAGAAGATTTTGTCGCGCGCACGCGCAAAGAGTACGACACCGTGCGCATTCAGCACGCGCGTAAAAAGCCGCGCACGCCGCCTGTCAGCCTGCAAACCGCGCGTGACAACGATTTCTCCTTTGACTGGGAAAGCTACACGCCGCCAGTGGCCCATCGCCTCGGCGTCAGCCCGGTGGAAGCCAGCATCGAAACGCTGCGTAACTATATCGATTGGACGCCGTTCTTTATGACCTGGTCACTGGCCGGGAAATATCCACGCATTCTGGAAGATGAGGTTGTGGGTGAAGAGGCGCAGCGCCTGTTCCACGATGCGAACGCGATGCTCGATATGTTGAGCCAGAACGGTACGCTGCAACCGCGGGGTGTGGTGGGGATTTTCCCGGCCAACCGCGTGGGGGATGATATCCAGATTTACAGCGACGAAAGCCGCAGCCAGGTGTTGTGTGTGAGCCATCACTTACGCCAGCAAACCGAGAAAACCGACTTTGCCAACTACTGTCTGGCTGATTTTGTTGCACCGAAAGCGAGCGGCAAAGCGGACTATCTCGGCGCATTCGCGGTGACCGGCGGGCTGGAGGAAGATGCACTGGCCGAGGCGTATGATCAGCAGCATGATGACTACAACAAAATCATGATTAAGGCGGTTGCCGATCGTCTGGCAGAAGCCTTTGCGGAATATCTGCACGAGCGCGTGCGTAAGGTGATCTGGGGCTTCGGTGCCCATGAGAATCTTAGCAATGACGAGCTGATTCGTGAGAACTATCAGGGCATTCGTCCGGCTCCGGGTTACCCGGCCTGTCCGGAGCACACCGAGAAAGCGCAGATCTGGCAGTTGCTGGATGTGGAAACCCATACCGGTATGAAGCTGACGGAATCTTTCGCTATGTGGCCCGGCGCATCAGTTTCTGGCTGGTACTTCAGCCATCCTGACAGCCGCTATTTCGCCGTGGCACAGATTCAGCGCGATCAGGTTGAGGATTATGCGGCACGTAAGGGCATGAGCGTCAGCGAAGTCGAGCGTTGGTTAGCACCTAACCTTGGGTATGACGCAGACTGATAAAAGGGGACGTTGGTCGGCATGAATGAACCCCGCAGGGTCGCCATTGATGGCGACCCTGGGAATCAATTAATTAAACCGTCCATCGCGATCTGACGTCATATCATACAGCTGATATTTACGACCCAGCATCTGGCCGCCGTCACGCGTCAGCGGTACCCAGTTCACCTGCGCACGACCACGTGTTGGCGTGACGGTAAACAGGTCCATCGGGATCGAGATATAGAAGCCTTTGGTGAAGCTGCCTTCGCCATACTCTGCCGCCGAGACGTTGGTTTTGGTGGCATAGAAACCGACGATCACGCCGCTGTCGAATTGCTTCGACATATCCAGCGTCACACCTTTATCCTTCGCCAGATACTGGCCCACGCTCGCTTTCACCAGCACGTTCTGCATAAACCACGGACGCCAGTAAGCAGTCAGATTACCGACCGGTGCTTTGTAGTCGGTGAACTGCATCATGTTGTCCCAGTCACGCTGCTTGACGTAGTTGGCATCGACGCCAATCGCCCAGTTACTGTCCACCGGACGATACAACACTTCGCCACCTACGCCGCCGTACATGGTTTCCAGATAACCACCGTACACCTGGCCATAGAAGTCATTGCCGAGGTAGCGCATGTAGTTGGCTTGCAGATCATTCACATACACGTTGTTCTCAACGTACTGGCGAATATGGGTACGCACGCGCGGCAGGGCGGAATTGGCCGTCAGGCCGTTGTAGTTAAACTTGTCGTAGTTATTGGCGAGGTTACCGAACAGGCTGCCACTGACCAGCAGGTGATCCGTCAGCTGGTAATCGACGTTACCCATCACGCCCAATTGGTACATGTAGAAGCTTTCCGGTCCACCTACTGACTGGTTCAGCACCGGCGACAGGCTGTAATTCAGGCGATCCCTGCGGATGAAATATCCCTGCTCGGTTGAGCCGGGATCGACTGGATTGATACGTGTCTGCTGCAGCGGCTGTTCGTGACCGAGCGGGTAGCCGGAGAGATCGTTTTTCAGGCTGGCGACATCGGTCCGCGTGGTCACCTGCGGCATATTGAAGCGCGACTCCGTTACATCAATGGTATTGATGCCTTCAGGCAGGTTATTGACGATGATGCGGTTAGCCCGATCAACACCTTCGCGCGTATCACGGTATTTGGTCTGCTCGCCAGAGACATACAGGGTATCGCCTTTGGTCTGAATCTTCGGACCATCAAGACCGGCGTTGTATTTCAGGTCGGTCAGCTGGTTGGCTACCACCGTGGACTGCAACAGCTCGCCCTGCGGCTGCGGATTGTAAGCCGGTTTGGCGCTGTCGATATGCGGCTGGCGTAAATCGTCAAAGTTAGTGCGCAGCGTAAAGCCAAACATAAAGGTATTGCCGCGTTCGTAACTGGCGTTGATGTCTGCCCAGTCAGTGATGCGATAAATCGCGCCGACGTTAACCTTGCTGTTTTGCTCCAGACGACCCGCGAAATCGTCCTGATAATTGTTGCCTTCATATTCGACTTTCAGACGCAGCGGCTGCCACGGCGTTTGATACTCGATACCACCGAACAGCGCTGCCGGGCCGTGGAACATCTGGGAACCGTTAATCGACCCCGCCGTGCCGCCGCCATTAGTTCGTGTACAGAAGCTATCGCTGTAGGAACAGAACGGGTTTTTGATGGTGCCGCTATTGCCGAGATAGCCCCAGCCGATGCCGAAGGTGAAATCGAACGGCCCCCAGGCTTTGGTGCCCACCAGATATTCGCTGTCGAACAGGCCGGTACCGCCCAAATCGCGCGCACCGAATGACACTTCCGGCAGCCAGTAGCTTTCCTGCCACAGGCGCAGCTTCAGGTCGAAGGCTTTGTCTTTATAACTCTGGTCACCGCTGAAGCTTTCAGAGGAACTGTAGCGGCGGGTACGTACGTCGGTATAACGCACGGTAGTCTCCAGCCACGGGAACAGTTGCAGTGACGCGGAATAGTAGCGGTATTGATCGTTATTACGATAGTTAAGGCTGAACTCGCCATCACGGGACATACGCGCGGTAGGAACCTGCATCAGGCCAGCGCCGCCGAAGTCAGATTGTGACGGGCCAATCGGATCGTCATAGGTTGCCGCATTCGCATCACAGGCAGCGGAAACAGCCACAGCCAGCAGGCTGAGAAGTAATTGTTTTTTCATCAGTCTGGGATCCGGTGAGTCAGAACAGAAATCATGCGGTCATTCAGGTCGCTCTGGCCCCATGGCAGGCTCCAGGACGAGAAACCGAGCCAGATAATGCTGCCCGGCTCTACCTCCACATGGCGCTGATTCCAGTAAGCAATGGGCACCTGCCGGGTCTGGCCGGATGGCGCAATTACCGTGGCAAAACTGCGGTCACCACCGGAAAGACGATCGTGGTCGTCAAGATAGTCACGCACCGTTCGGCCCGGCTGCCAGAGCACTTTGCCGGGATTTTCCAGTGCGCCGAGTACCAGCACCTGAGTGGGCGGTGCCAGCGTGTAGAGGTCATAATTGCCCAGCAGGCTACGATTGGCTCCCGGACGCAAGCGTACCCAGTCGGGGTCGAGCGGGGTAAACTGACGGCCTGTCACCGGCATCGCGGATAATTGCTGGATCACGGCACCAATCGCCGCTGCGCGGTCACCGCTGTTATCTGCCTGCCAGGCGCGCAAATCCGCCAGCAGTTGTTGCTGCTGCTGTTTAGCCACCGCCGTTGCGCCGCGTTCGGCAATGACCGTACCGGGCCACCAGGTGTGGATCGCCGGGTTAGTGACCAGCTGGCTGAGGTTTTGTGCATGATCGATCTGTAAAGTCGCGCGATTTTGCCCATCGTGGACGATAACCTGGCTATCGGCCAGCGCGTTGCCCGCAGTGAACAGCGCCAGTCCCGCCAGCAAAGACGTTATTTTTTTCATGATTTCGCCGGTTTCAGAATGGTGGTTTCAATCGGGAAGTCGCCAGCAGCCAGCATCTGGTTCGCCTGGACTACCGTGCCATCGCGGTTATCAATCCAGAAGGTGTTCTGCCATTCGCGCCCAATGCTGTCGATGCGTACGGTTTCGTGCCATACCCGGCAGGCTACGCTCTGTCCGGCAATCGTCAGCACCGTGTCGTCGCCGCGCTGGAATTGTGAGACGGCGGTGGCGGCACGCTGATTATCCTGCTCAGACCACTGCACGACACGTGTCCAGCTGGCACCGTTTTGCAGATGTAACGCGTCCGCCAGCGGGTCCTGCGCCAGATTGCTGACGTTCAACAGGTTGTCGGTCAGACCCAGGGTTTTCACCAGACGACCATGCTGGAGTGCCAGCATCGCTTTATCCTGGGTGACCCATTTTTGTTGGCCGTTTTCGTTGTAACCCAGCACCACAAAGATGCGCGGGCCTTCATTAATGCGGGCGTAGAGGCTGGCGTAAGGCAGGTCTGCCACCTGCTCATTGGTCACCGTGACATCATCCGGCCCTTTAATGGCGAGCATGACGGTCTGTTCCAGACCTTTCTGGGTTTGTGTGCAGGCCTGTAGCAGCAGGCAGAGAAGCAGCAAAGGAAGTCGGCGCACTGTGTGTCCCTGATTAAACGAATCAAAGCAAAAAATAACCACACGGCTGTGTGGTTATGTTTAAAGGTGCTACATCAACGAGTGGTACTCGTTGTGGTCGTGGTTGTTGTACCGGTATTTGCACCGTCACCACCGCCAGAAGCGGCAATGCCGAGACCTACCAACGCACCGAGAGCCCCGATACCCACAGCGGTGGACGCACCAGCGGACATTGCTCCCGCCTGCGCGCCTGCTGCAGCACCGGTTTCTTCCGGTGCGGCAATCGCAGCGGAAGAAACGGCAACGTAAAGTAAGGCTGCACTGGCAACCATAAGTTTTTTCATAACAACGTGTCCTGCATTTAAATGAATGAAGGATGTATACCCGTCATAGTTCAGGTTTCAGGTGCGTTAACCGCCCGCATGGCTGCAATCTGAATTATTTGGGGTATGCCCTTAACGGGCGCGTTCAGTATAGGGCAACAAATTACCAGAGTTCAGCGCGAGGGGAAGAGGGTGAAAATTACGCATGTTGCTGGTGATAAATAATGCAAATCAGCGATAGCTGCTTTTTTTAATTGTGCTTTTTATCAGAGCTGGAATAACTACATAGTTGTGACTGGTTCGGCAGGATTTTTCACTTTTGCATTAAATATTGGTACGGAATCAGAATATTCAGAATTCCCTTAACATGAGTAAATAAAAAAAATCTATTTATCATGGTGATAGCTAATAATTTTGTGAGAAATAGATCCATTCAATTTAGAAATTGTGGGTAAATGCGCGATAAATCTTCGGATTAAGCCTAGACCATTTTAAGAATTATCTAACCATTGTCTGTCGATTAAATAACGAAATCTCCCGATTTATTGCATATTTGTCATAAAAAAAGGCAGCCATAAGGCCGCCTTATTACAAAATGGGTAAAAATTAACGCCAGGATTTATAGCGATTAATTAAACCATTGGTGGAACTGTCGTGGCTGGCAATTTTCGCGTCATTTTCCAGTTCTGGCAAAATACGGTTTGCCAGCTGTTTGCCCAGCTCAACACCCCACTGATCAAAGGTGAAGATATTCAGGATGGCACCCTGGGTGAAGATTTTGTGTTCATATAACGCAATCAACGTACCGAGGCTGAACGGGGTAATTTCGCGCAGCAGGATAGAGTTGGTTGGGCGGTTACCTTCGAACACTTTGAACGGCACGATGTGGGCCACAGAGGCGGCGGATTTGCCAGCATCGGTAAATTCTTTCTCAACCACATCACGCGATTTACCAAAGGCGAGGGCTTCAGTCTGTGCGAAGAAGTTCGACAGCAGCTTCTGATGGTGATCCGCCAGTGCGTTATGGGTTTGTGCCGGAGCGATAAAGTCACACGGAATCAGTTTGGTGCCCTGATGAATCAGCTGGTAGAACGCATGCTGACCATTGGTGCCTGGCTCACCCCAGATGATTGGGCCGGTCTGGTAATCCACGGCGTTACCGTCGCGATCGACATATTTACCGTTGGATTCCATGTTGCCCTGCTGGAAGTAGGCAGCAAAACGATGCATGTACTGATCGTACGGCAGAATCGCTTCGGTCTCAGCACCGAAGAAGTTGTTGTACCAGATACCGATCAGCGCCAGCAGCACCGGCAGATTCTGTTCAGCAGGCGTGGTGGAGAAGTGTTGGTCCATGGCGTGCGCGCCGCTCAGCAGCTGCTCGAAATTGTCGAAGCCGATGGACAGAATGATGGACAGGCCGATCGCTGACCACAGGGAGTAACGGCCACCCACCCAGTCCCAGAACTCGAACATGTTAGCGGTGTCGATGCCGAACTCGCCCACGGCTTTGCCGTTGGTGGAGAGCGCTGCAAAGTGTTTCGCCACATGCTGCTGGTCACCAGCGGTTTTCAGGAACCAGTCACGCGCGCTATGGGCGTTGGTCATGGTTTCCTGGGTGGTGAAGGTTTTGGAGGCCACGAGGAACAGCGTGGTTTCCGGGCTTAGGTCTTTCAGCGTTTCGGCAATATGCGTGCCATCCACGTTGGAGACAAAATGCATATTCAGGTGGTTTTTATAGGGGCGCAGCGCTTCGGTCACCATGAACGGACCCAGGTCAGAACCACCGATACCGATGTTAACCACATCAGTAATGGCTTTGCCGGTATAACCTTTCCACTCACCGCTGATAATACGCTCGGAGAAGCCTTTCATCTTCGCCAGCACGGCATTCACTTCCGGCATCACATCTTTGCCATCGACCACAATCGGCGTGTTGCTGCGGTTACGCAGGGCAACATGCAGCACGGCACGATCTTCGGTGCGGTTGATTTTCTCACCGGAGAACATCGATTTGATGGCACCCGCCAGATCGGTCTCTTTTGCCAGCGCCTGCAGTTTGTCGAGGGTTTCCTGGGTAATACGGTTTTTTGAGAAATCCACCAACATCTGATCGTCGAAGGTGGCAGAGAATTTCGCAAAACGATCGGCATCCTGGGCGAACAGGTCGGCGATCTGCACCGATTTCATCTGGTCAAAATGCTGCTGCAGCGCTTTCCAGGCAGCGGTTTGTGTCGGATTGATATTTTTCATGGCAACACTCTTGTTGAAATAAAAAGAACTGTCATTCCATCCGGGCGCATCCAGCTGGCCCGGCTTGCTTAGCATTCTGGCGGCGGTTGAAGCGGCCGCAACGGGTTTCAGTATGACCACAGTTGCTACTGAAAGGAAAAAAATTGTGCCCTCCGCGAGCCGCTTACTGATGGCATCGACGGTGGTTGCTGCGATTGTTCTTAGGCATTTTCAGGAAAATCCGCCACGGATACCCTGTGCCGCATCAGCAAAAGGGCGGGTTGTTGGCAACCAGCCACTACTTTAGGCGTGAGTTTAGCCTGCTGTTTGTTCTGCGATGCTCACTGCGTGCAGCGAAAGTGAAAAATCCTCAAACATCAGGCGTTGACAGCGGAACAATTAACCGATATTTATGTGCGCGCTACTTACGCCCCAGGGCGTAAGCCAGAAGAGGCGCGTCGCCCAGGCAGTGTGTTGGAGGAACCGTATCCGGGGATAACACATCAGGGGGTGCGACGCCGAGGTGGGGCAACATGCGGTGTGTTGTGCTGTCGGCTGCAGGGGCTGAATCCTCTGGGTTGTCACCAGAAACGTCCACAGTCGGACGTTTCGCAAGGTGAAGCGCTTCTGGGTGACTCGTCTCATGATCTTGTCTGCCCATTTCTGCTCTTCTCTTGTGCCAAGGCTGATAGAATGTCTTCCGTCCCAATAAAGCGGGAGAAAGATAACCTGACACGAGGTTCGTTACATGTCTCAAACTCTGATCGTGGCGAAATTTGGCGGCACCAGCGTTGCCGATTTTGCTGCCATGAACCGCAGCGCCGATGTGGTGCTGTCCAATGCCAACACCCGCCTGGTGGTTCTTTCCGCCTCAGCAGGTGTCACCAATCTGTTGGTATCCCTTTCTGAAGGCCAGGAACAGGCGCAACGTGCGTACCTGCTGGATGAAATTCGCCGTATTCAATATGCCATCATCGATTGTCTGCAAGCGCCGGATGTGATCCGCGATGAGATTGATCGCATGCTGGAAAACATCACCATGCTGTCCGAAGCGGCGGCACTGGCAACGTCGAATGCACTCACCGATGAACTGGTCAGCCACGGCGAGTTGATGTCTACGCTGCTGTTCGTGGAAATTCTGCGCGAGCGTAAGATCAATGCCGAGTGGTTTGATGTGCGTAAAGTGATGCGTACCAGTGACCGTTTTGGCCGTGCTGAGCCAGACGTTGCCGTACTGAAAGAACAATCTGCTGCGCTGCTGCAACCGCGCACCGAGCAGGCGCTGGTGATCACGCAAGGCTTTATTGGCAGCGAAAGCAAAGGCCGCACCACCACGCTGGGCCGGGGTGGCAGCGACTATACGGCGGCGCTGCTGGGCGAAGCCTTGCAGGCGGCGCGTATTGATATCTGGACTGACGTGCCGGGTATCTACACCACCGACCCGCGTGTGGTGCCTGCGGCGAAACGCATCGATGAAATCACTTTCGAAGAAGCGGCAGAAATGGCCACCTTTGGTGCCAAAGTGCTGCATCCGGCGACGCTGCTACCCGCAGTGCGCAGTGATATCCCGGTGTTTGTCGGCTCCAGTAAAGATCCGGCCGCTGGCGGCACGCGTGTCTGCAATGAGACGCAAGACCCGCCGCTGTTCCGGGCGCTGGCACTGCGTCGTAAGCAAACCCTGCTGACGCTGCACAGCCTGAACATGCTGCACGCGCGCGGTTTCCTCGCGGAAGTGTTCGCCATTCTGGCGCGCCACAGTATCTCTGTTGATCTGATCACCACCTCTGAAGTGAGCGTGGCGCTGACGCTGGATACCACCGGTTCCACCTCAACCGGTGATAGCCTGCTAACGCAGGCGCTACTGACCGAACTCTCCTCCCTGTGCCGTGTGGAAGTGGAAGAAAACCTCGCGCTGGTGGCGATTATCGGTAACAGCTTGTCGAAAGCCTGTGGCGTCGGCAAAGAGGTGTTTGGTGTCCTGGAGCCGTTTAACCTGCGCATGATTTGCTACGGTGCCAGCAGCTATAACCTGTGCTTCCTGGTACCGGGCGGCGATGCGGAAGAAGTGGTGCGCACCCTGCATATGAATCTGTTTGGTTGCTAAAACCGAGTGGGTGCGGCGCGATTGATCGCGCCGCACCCATTGCATGCTGTATTAATCCCCGCCTTTTTCCAAAAAATGCAGAGTAATTTCGGCTAATTCCTTCGCTTCGGTAGCAGCCGATCCGCATTTTCCCTGCATCCCCATATCCAGCCTTACGTCACGATAACGAAATGTTATGATCCCGCGTCCGTCGTGGCAGCCGTTTCCTGCACGACGCTTTATCTGTGGCAACACTCCGTAATGACATAATAAAACCTGCATAAGGAAGTTCGTCCATGCTCGGCAAAATTACCCGCCTGTTCCCGCTTTGGGCTGTGCTGCTCTCCGTCGCGGCCTATTATTCACCGTCTACCTTCCTTGGCATTGGCCCGTGGGTGACGTATCTGCTGATGCTGATTATGTTTGGCATGGGCGTGACGCTAAATATCAATGATTTCAAACGCGTGCTGGTGCGTCCAGCTCCGGTAATCGCCGGGACTTTCCTGCATTATCTGGTGATGCCGCTGGCTGCCTGGGGTCTGGCGAAGTTATTCCAGATGCCGCCGGACCTGGCGGCGGGCATGATTCTGGTGGGCAGCGTTGCCAGTGGTACCGCGTCTAACGTGATGATTTATCTGGCGAAGGGTGATGTAGCTTTGTCCGTGACCATCTCCTCGGTCTCGGCACTGGTCGGCGTATTCGCCACGCCGCTGCTGACGCGTTTCTATGTCGATACCCATATTCAGGTGGATGTGGTCGGCATGCTGCTCAGTATCGTTAAAATCGTGGTGGTCCCGATTGGGCTGGGCCTGATTATCCATCACTCGATGAACAGCGTGGTACGTCGTGTCGAACCTTATCTGCCGGCGTTCTCCATGGTGTGTATTCTGCTGATCATCAGCGCGGTCGTTGCGGGCAGTCAGGGCTTTATCGGCTCGGTCGGCCTGGTGGTGATCGCCGCGGTGATTATGCACAACGCCATTGGTTTGCTGGGTGGCTACTGGGGCGGCAAGCTGTTTGGCTTTGACGAATCCACCTGCCGTACCCTGGCGCTGGAAGTGGGGATGCAAAACTCCGGTCTGGCGGCAACGCTGGGCAAACTTTACTTCTCGCCGCTGGCCGCGCTGCCTGGCGCGCTGTTCTCGGTATGGCACAACCTGTCGGGTTCGCTGCTGGCCGGTTACTGGTCAGGCAAACCGATTAACAAAAAATAACGACCTGCACCTGTCACGGCGCGATTTATCGCGCCGTGACAGGTCCGAGCCTTACAGCTTCAGGTAAGCACGAATCCCATCCAGAAACATCTGCGTTGCCAGCATAATCAAAATCAACCCCATCAGACGTTCCAGCGCATTCACGCCTTTATCGCCCAGCAGACGCAGAAACAACCCGGACAGCAGCAAAATCACTACCGTGACGCCCCAGGCAATCATCAGCGCCCCTACCAGATGCAGCATTTGGTTGGGATATTGATGCGACAGCAGCATCAGCGTCGCCAGCAGTGACGGCCCGGCGACCAGCGGAATCGCCAGCGGCACCAGAAACGGCTCCTCACCGGCAGGCAAACCGGTACTGTTGCTCTCGGCTGAAGGGAAAATCATGCGGATGGCGATCAGGAACAAAATGATGCCGCCGGAAATCGATACCGTCTCCGTGCGCAGATTAAGAAACGCCAGAATGCGCTCACCGGCGAATAAAAACAGCAACATCAAGACCAGCGCAATCAACATTTCACGGATCAATACCATCCGGCGACGTTTCGGTTCCAGATGCTTCAAAACCGACATAAAAATCGGCAGGTTACCCAGCGGGTCCATAATCAGCAGCAATAATATGGTGGCGGAAATCATTTCAGTCATTTGTGTTTAACCATCCCTTTGCGGCGTAAAACGCCGTTATTAGTTGCGCTGCTGAAAAAGTTAGCGCAATCGAATTAATTCACTTGCCAGAAGTGCAGCATTTTGTAGAGTTGAGGGTCATAGGTAAACCTGATTATTACGCAGACCGGCAGGTTAATCCGGCTGGTTTTTTCCCTCGCACCAGACAGGGCCTCTCAAGAAGCGCCCGAGACGGACAGAAAATGAAGAATGTAGGTTTTATTGGTTGGCGTGGTATGGTCGGCTCCGTGCTGATGTCCCGCATGAGCGAAGAACGTGATTTTGATGTGATCAATCCGGTCTTCTTCTCCACTTCGCAACTGGGCCAGGCGGCACCGACCTTCGGTGGTAAGTCCACCGGTGCGCTTCAGGATGCTTTTGATATTGATGCGCTGAAAGCGCTCGACATCATTATCACCTGCCAGGGCGGCGATTACACCAGTGAAGTCTATCCGAAGCTGCGCGCCAGCGGCTGGCAGGGTTACTGGATTGACGCCGCTTCGACGCTGCGTATGAAAGATGACGCCATCATTATTCTCGATCCGGTCAACCATCAGGTGATTCGTCAGGGCCTCGACAGCGGTATCAAAACCTTTGTTGGTGGTAACTGCACCGTAAGCCTGATGCTGATGTCACTCGGCGGCCTGTTCGCTAACGACCTGGTGGAGTGGACCTCCGTGGCGACTTATCAGGCGGCTTCCGGTGGCGGTGCGCGTCATATGCGTGAGCTGCTGACCCAGATGGGCATGCTGCACGACCACGTGGCGAAATCATTGCAGAATCCGGCCTCGGCTATCCTCGAAATCGAGCGTAGCGTGACCGATTTCACCCGTTCCGGTACCCTGCCGACCGATAACTTCGGCGTACCGCTGGCGGGCAGCCTGATTCCGTGGATCGACAAACAGCTGGAAAACGGCCAGAGCCGCGAAGAGTGGAAAGGCCAGGCCGAGACCAACAAAATCCTCGGCAGCCAGAAAGTGATCCCGGTCGATGGCCTGTGTGTGCGCGTGGGTGCACTGCGTTGCCACAGCCAGGCGTTTACGCTGAAGCTGAAAAAAGATGTGCCGCTGGCTGAAATTGAACAACTGCTGGCTGCCCACAATGAATGGGTGAAAGTGGTGCCGAACGATCGTGAGATCACCATGCGTGAACTGACCCCGGCGGCAGTCACCGGCACCCTGGCGACACCAGTGGGTCGTCTGCGTAAACTGAACATGGGGCCGGAATACCTTTCGGCTTTCACCGTCGGTGACCAGCTGTTGTGGGGCGCGGCTGAACCGCTGCGCCGTATGCTGCGTCTGCTGGTGGACTAAGCGTAACGCGATAAATATCGGCCGGGGTTTCCCGGCCTTTTTTGCATTTCAGGCTGCAACACTTAACCTAAATTACGCCTGACAAGTGATCGGCTTCCCCTTTTTGCTCACCCGAAAATAATTTTTTGCGATCCCCCCTGGCTTCTGCCAGCCCCAAGCTATGATTTAACAATGATGTGCCGGTAGTTGGTTGTTTTGCTTTCCGTACTGAATGGTTGTTGTACATAGCAAAGATTTTTTCCACGGACGGTATCCTTCCTTGCTCTGTACTCATGGCTCAATGATGAGCAGCGCATCTGATAAGGCTTAACGTCTGACGCAGTTCGCCTGCCAAATGTCACAGGAAGAAATCATGTCAGAGCTTCCCGATCGCCAGGCGATCAATGCCCTGTTTGCGGGTAATTATTCCGATCCGTTTTCTCTTCTGGGGATGCACCAGACCGCAGAAGGTCTGGAGGTGCGGGCTTTACTGCCTGATGCGTCAGAGGTGTGGGTGATTGAAACCAACACCGGACGTAAATGCGCCCAGCTTGAATGTCTCGACTCACGTGGTTTCTTTTGTGGTGTGATCCCGCGCCGTAAAAATCTGTTTCGCTATCAATTGGCGGTGAACTGGCATGGTCAACAGAATCTGATCGATGATGCCTATCGTTTTGGTCCGCTGCTGGAAGAAATGGATGCCTGGTTACTGGCGGAAGGCACCCATTTACGTCCCTACGAAACCCTCGGTGCACACGGCACCACGATCGATGGCGTCAGCGGTACGCGTTTTTCCGTCTGGGCACCTAACGCCCGGCGCGTCTCGGTGGTAGGTGAATTTAACTACTGGGATGGCCGCCGCCATCCGATGCGTTTCCGGCGTGAACTGGGCATCTGGGAGCTGTTTGTACCGGGAGCGTTTAATGGCCAGCTGTATAAATTCGAAATCATCGATGCTTATGGCCAGATGCGGATCAAAGCCGATCCCTTTGCGTTCGAGGCGCAGATGCGCCCGCAGACGGCATCGATGATCTGCGGCTTGCCGCCGAAAACCGAGATGACGCCGGAACGTAAAGCGGCGAATGGTTTCGACGCGCCGATATCGATTTACGAAGTGCACCTCGGTTCCTGGCGGCGACACACCGAGAATAACTTCTGGCTAAGTTACAAAGAGTTGTCGGAACAGCTGATTCCTTATGTCAAAGAGATGGGTTTTACCCATATTGAATTGCTACCGATTAACGAACATCCGTTTGATGGCAGCTGGGGGTATCAGCCGCTCGGCATGTATGCGCCCACCCGCCGTTTCGGCACGCGTGACGAGTTCCGTCAGTTTATTGCCAGCGCCCATGCGGCAGGCATCAACGTGCTACTGGATTGGGTGCCAGGCCACTTCCCCAGCGATGACTTCGGTCTGGCGAAGTTTGATGGCACCGAATTGTATGAACACAGCGACCCTCGTGAAGGCTACCATCAGGACTGGAACACGCTGATCTACAACTTTGGCCGCCGTGAAGTGAGCAATTTCCTGTCCGGCAATGCGCTGTACTGGCTGGAGCGCTTTGGCATTGATGGGTTACGGGTCGATGCGGTGGCATCGATGATCTATCGCGATTACAGCCGCGCTGAAGGTGAGTGGATCCCCAATCAATACGGTGGCCGCGATAACCTTGAGGCCATCTCCTTCCTGCGTTACACCAACCGTATCCTCGGGCGCGCGGCACCCGGCAGTATCACGGTAGCGGAAGAGTCTACCGACTATCCTGGCGTGTCCAGGCCGCCGGAAGCCGGGGGGCTTGGCTTCTGGTTCAAGTGGAACCTGGGCTGGATGCACGACACGCTGGATTACATGAAGCATGACCCGGTGCACCGACGCTACCATCACCACCTGATGACCTTCGGTATGCTGTACAACTACACCGAAAACTTCGTGCTGCCGCTGTCCCATGATGAAGTGGTGCATGGCAAACGCTCCATTCTGGATCGTATGCCGGGCGATCCCTGGCAGAAGTTTGCTAACCTGCGTGCCTATTACGGTTGGATGTGGGCATTCCCCGGTAAGAAGCTGTTGTTTATGGGCGGTGAGTTTGCCCAGGGCAAAGAGTGGAACCATGACACCAGCCTGGACTGGCATTTGCTGGAAGGGGCGGATAACTGGCACCACGGCGTGCAGCGGCTGGTGCGCGATCTCAACCACACCTATCGTCACTACACGCCGCTGTATCAGCTCGATTTCGATGCGCAGGGCTTTGAATGGCTGGTGGTGGATGATCATGAGAACTCGGTGTTTGCCTTTGCACGACGTGATCGTGAGGGCAACGAGGTCATTGTGGTCAGTAACTTCACCCCGGTACCCCGTCTTCACTATCGCTTTGGTGTGAATCAGGCTGGTAGCTGGCGCGAAGTGCTGAATACTGACCAGCATGACTATCATGGCAGCGACCTGCGTAACCCCCAGGTTCATACCGACGACATTGAGAGTCACGGGCGTCCGCAATCCCTCAGTTTATCCCTGCCGCCGCTGGCGACGGTCTGGCTGGTGCGGGAGGGCGAATAATGCTGGAAAGCGGGCAGCCCGCACCGCTGGGCGCGAACTATGATGGTCACGGCGTCAATTTCACGCTGTTTTCCCGCCATGCGGAAAAGGTTGAGCTGTGCCTGTTTGACCATCATGGTGTGGAACGTCGCTTCCCGCTGCCGCAACGTAGCGGCGATATCTGGCATGGTTACTTTCCCGGGCTGAAACCGGGCCAGCGTTATGGCTATCGGGTGCATGGCCCGTGGGCGCCCGCGCAGGGGCATCGTTTTAACCCGGCGAAGCTGCTGGTGGATCCCTGTGCCAGAGCGGTGGTCGGTGATGTGCCGGACGATCCCCGTTTTTTCAACGGCAGTACCACGCCGGACAAGCAGGATAATGCGGCGATCGCGCCAAAATCGCTGGTGATCGCCGAAGATTTTGCCTGGGATGAAGACCAGCCGCTGCGTACTCCGTGGGGCAAAACGGTGATTTATGAAGCGCATGTCCGCGGGTTAACCAGGCAACATCCGGAAATTCCGGAAAGGATACGCGGGACTTATGCTGCACTGGGGCATCCTGTTATGGTTAAGCACCTGCGCCATCTCGGTATCACGGCGCTGGAGCTGTTGCCGATCGCCCACTTTGCCAGTGAGCCGCGTCTGCTGCGGCTGGGGCTGAGTAATTACTGGGGCTATAACCCGGTGGCGCTCTGGGCGGTCGATCCGCGTTATGCCTCGGGTGAAGATGGCCTGACGCCGTTGCAGGAGTTTCAGCAGGCGGTAAAACGGCTGCATGCGGCGGGTATCGAGGTGATTCTCGACGTGGTGTTTAACCACACCGCCGAGCTGGATGAAATCGGCCCGGTGATTTCGATGCGGGGCATCGACAACGCCAGTTATTACTGGCTTAACGGGCAGGGCGAGTACCAGAACTGGACCGGTTGTGGCAACACGCTCAATCTCAGCGATGTTCAGGTGATGGAATGGGTGCTGGCAGGGCTGCGCCATTGGGTGCGTGACTGCCACATTGACGGCTTCCGTTTTGATCTGGCCTCGGTGCTGGGGCGTACGCCGGAATTCCGTCAGGATGCGCCGCTGTTTGCGGCCATTAAAGCCTGCCCGATTTTGTCCAACGTGAAACTGATCGCCGAACCCTGGGATGTCGGTCCCGGCGGCTATCAGGTCGGCAATTATCCGCCAGCGTTTGCCGAGTGGAACGATCACTTTCGTGATTCGGCACGGCGCTACTGGCTGCTTGGTGAGCTAAACAACGGTGATTTTGCCCGGCGTTTTGCCGCCTCCAGCGACGTTTTTCAGCGTGCGACACGTCTGCCGCACGCCAGTATCAATCTGATCACTGCCCATGACGGCTTTACGCTGCGTGATGCGGTGAGTTTCAACCATAAACACAATCAGGCTAACGGCGAGGACAATCGCGACGGCAACAGCAGCAACTTCAGCAATAACCACGGGCATGAAGGGCTGCATGTCAGTTTCGATATTGTCGAGCGGCGGCGGCTCAGCGTGCATGCGTTGCTGACGACGCTGTTGCTGGCGCAGGGCACGCCGATGCTGCTGGCCGGTGACGAACGCGGCCACAGCCAGCATGGCAACAACAATGCGTATTGTCAGGACAACCCGCTGACCTGGCTGGACTGGCAACAGGATGATTCAGGACTGATCGACTTCACTGCCGCGTTAATCCATCTGCGTCTGCGCATTCCCGCGCTGACCGCAGATCGCTGGTGGCAGGAAGGCGATGGCAACGTGCAGTGGTTCAATGCCAGCGGCAAACCACTGGAGGAGGAGGAGTGGGGACAGGGGGCGCACAGAATGCAGATCCTGCTCTCCAGCCGCTGGTTAATAACAATTAACGCCACGGATGCGGTGAGTGACCTCGCCTTACCAGACGGAGAGTGGCGCGCCATTCCTCCATTCGCCGGGGAAGATAACCCCATTTTGACAACTGTCTGGCACGGGCCCGCACACGGTGTGTGTGTGTTCCAAAAGCAATCATAAGGAGTCAGACATGGTGAATTTAGAGAGAACAGATCATCTGATGCTGGCACGCCAGCTCCCTACACAGACGGTGGCCCTGATCCTTGCCGGGGGCCGTGGTACTCGCCTGAAGGACCTGACAGCCAAACGCGCCAAACCTGCGGTGCACTTTGGCGGGAAGTTCCGCATCATCGACTTTGCGCTGTCCAATTGCCTCAATTCCGGCATCCGGCGCATTGGCGTGATTACGCAATATCAGTCACATACGCTGGTGCAGCATATCCAGCGTGGCTGGTCGATTTTCAATGAAGAGATGAACGAATTTGTCGATCTGCTGCCTGCACAACAGCGCTTATCCACCGATCACTGGTATCGCGGCACGGCGGATGCGGTAACGCAAAACCTCGACATTATTCGCCGTTATAACGCGCAGTACATCGTGATCCTCGCCGGGGATCATATCTACAAAATGGATTACTCACGCATGCTGCTGGATCATGTGGATCGGGGGGCTAAATGCACCATCGCCTGCATGCCCGTGCCGCTGGAAGAAGCCACGGCTTTTGGCGTGATGGCAGTCGATGCCGACAACAACGTCGTCGATTTTGTGGAAAAACCCCCCGTTCCCCCGTCAATGCCCGGCGATGACAGCAAGGCACTGGCCAGCATGGGGATTTATGTGTTTGACGCGGATTATCTCTACCAGCTGCTGGAAGAAGACGCGCAGATACCCGAGTCCAATCACGATTTTGGTAAAGATTTGCTGCCGAAAATCGTGGCCAGGGGCGAGGGTTACGCGCACTCCTTCACCTTGTCCTGCGTGCAGAGTGACGAATCTGCCGAACCCTACTGGCGTGATGTCGGAACGCTCGAAGCCTACTGGCGTGCCAATCTGGATTTAGCTTCCGTCACACCGGAACTGGACATGTATGACCATACCTGGCCGATCCGCACCCACATGGAACCGTTACCGCCGGCGAAGTTTGTGCAGGATCGCTCTGGCAGCCACGGTATGACGATGAATTCGCTGGTTTCCGGCGGCTGCATCATCTCCGGTTCCGTGGTGGTGAATTCGGTGCTGTTCCCGCGCGTACGCGTCAATTCGTTTTGCAATATCGATTCTTCGGTGCTGCTGCCTGATGTGGTGGTTGGTCGATCCTGTCGTCTGCGCCGCTGCGTGATTGATCGCGCCTGCGTGTTGCCAGAAGGCATTGTGATTGGCGAAAACCCGGATGAAGACAGCCGCCGATTTTACCGTTCAGAAGAGGGCATCGTTCTGGTGACGCGCACCATGTTAGCCAGGCTGGCGGGTGCCGTAGGCAGATAACGAAAAAGCACACAGACAATCGACGCGTGGAGCGCGGGCGATAACACAAAAGGGGTCCAGGATGCAGGTTTTACATGTCTGTTCAGAACTTTTCCCGCTTTTGAAAACGGGCGGGTTGGCTGATGTTGTCGGCGCATTACCGCAGGCACAGATTGCCGGTGGTACGGATACGCGGGTACTGCTTCCCGCGTATCCTGATCTGCGTAAAGGGATTCCGGATACGGAAATTGTGGCGGAACTGCCCACCTTTGCCGGGTTTGTTCGTTTACTTTATGGACATTTCAACGGTGTTGGCATTTATTTAATTGATGCGCCGGGATTGTATGAACGCCCCGGCAGTCCGTACCACGACGAATCACAGTTCGCCTATGTCGATAACTATCTGCGTTTTGCGCTGCTCGGCTGGATGGGCTGTGAACTGGCCTGTGGACTGGATACTTTCTGGCGACCCGATATCGTGCATGCGCATGACTGGCATGCCGGATTAACCTGCGCATATCTGGAAGCGCGTGGCCGTCCGGCGAAGTCGGTGTTTACCGTGCACAACCTGGCTTATCAGGGATTGTTCTCAGCCAATCATTTGGAACAGATTCAGCTGCCGCGTGCATTTTTCAATATGCACGGGCTGGAGTTTTACGGCCAGATTTCTTACCTCAAGGCTGGCCTGTTTTATGCCGATCATATCACTGCTGTCAGCCCGACTTACGCGCTGGAGATCACCCGCCCGGAGTTTGGCTACGGCATGGAAGCGCTGCTGGCACAGCGCCTGCGCGAAGGACGATTGAGCGGTGTGCTTAACGGCGTCGATCCGGCAATCTGGGACCCGGCGCATGATCTGTTGCTGACCGCGCGTTACAACCGCGACACATTAGAGAGCAAGGCCGAAAACAAACGTCAGCTGCAAATTGCCATGGGGCTGAAGGTGGATGACAAAGTGCCGGTATTTTGCGTCATCAGCCGCCTGACCCGGCAAAAAGGCCTGGATCTGGTGCTGGAGGCGTTACCCGGTTTGCTGGCGCAGGGCGGTCAGCTGGTGTTGCTCGGCCAGGGGGATGCGGAGTTGCAGCAGGGATTTCTGG
This sequence comes from Pantoea sp. X-Soil-TKNS-1280, assembly GCF_059730475.1. Classification (NCBI taxonomy): domain Bacteria; kingdom Pseudomonadati; phylum Pseudomonadota; class Gammaproteobacteria; order Enterobacterales; family Erwiniaceae; genus Pantoea; species Pantoea sp. X-Soil-TKNS-1280. The sequence goes on from NZ_AP035962.1 coordinate 335,330, forward strand.
CGGCAGCGGCAGAGCATCCCGGCAGTGTCGGCGTGCAGATTGGTTATCACGAAGCGTTCTCGCACCGTATCGTCGGTGGGGCGGATGTGATTCTGGTGCCAAGCCGTTTCGAACCGTGCGGTCTGACACAACTTTATGGTTTGAAATACGGCACGCTGCCCCTGGTACGTCGTACCGGCGGGTTGGCCGATACGGTGAATGACAGTTCGCTGGAAAACCTGGCCGATGGCATCGCCAGTGGCTTCAGCTTCGAAGACAGTAATGCCTGGTCGCTGTTGCGGGCGATCCGGCGCGCATTTGTACTGTGGTCCCGTCCTTCCCTGTGGCGCTTTGTTCAGCGTCAGGCGATGGGGATGGATTTTAGTTGGCAGGTGGCAGCACAAGCCTACCGCGATCTTTATCAACGTTTGCTGTAATGAGAGATTGGGATACTTGATATGAACGCACCTTTCACCTATGCCTCACCCACCCTGACGGTTGATGCGCTGAAGCACTCGATAGCCTATAAGCTGATGTTCACTATCGGCAAAGACCCTTCCATCGCCAATAAGCATGAATGGCTCAACGCCTCGCTGCTGGCAGTCCGTGATCGTATGGTCGAGCGCTGGCTGCGTTCCAGCCGTGCGCAGCTGTCGCAGGATGTTCGCCAGGTGTATTACCTGTCGATGGAATTTCTGATGGGACGTACGCTGGGCAACGCATTGCTGGCAATGGGGATTTATGACGATCTCAACCAGGCGCTGGATGAGATGGGGTTGGATCTCAGCGAACTGATGGAAGAAGAGAACGATCCGGGCCTGGGCAACGGTGGCCTCGGACGTCTGGCGGCCTGCTTCCTCGACTCGCTCGCCACGCTAGGCCTGCCGGGACGGGGTTACGGCATCCGCTACGATTACGGCATGTTTAAGCAGAATATCGTTGACGGGCAACAACGTGAATCGCCGGATTACTGGCTGGAATACGGTAACCCGTGGGAATTTCAGCGGTTTAATACCCGCTACAAAGTGCGTTTCGGTGGCCGTCTGCAACACGAAGGCAGTCGGGTGCGCTGGATCGAAACCGAAGAGATCCTGGCGATTGCCTATGATCAGATCGTTCCCGGTTATGACACCGATGCCACCAACACACTGCGACTCTGGGGCGCGCAGGCGAGTAACGAGATCAACCTCGGTAAATTCAACCAGGGGGATTACTTCGCGGCGGTAGAGGATAAAAACCACTCGGAAAACGTATCGCGGGTGCTGTATCCCGATGACTCAACCTACTCTGGCCGCGAACTGCGTTTGCGTCAGGAGTATTTCCTCGTCTCCTCAACGGTTCAGGATATCCTCCATCGTCACTGGCAAATGCACCAGACCTGGGACAATCTGGCGGACAAAATCGCCATTCACCTCAACGACACCCATCCGGTACTGGCGATTCCCGAACTGATGCGCTTGTTGATCGACGAACAGAAATTCAGCTGGGATGATGCGTTTGAAGTGACCTGCCAGGTGTTCTCCTACACCAACCATACGTTGATGACGGAAGCGCTGGAAACCTGGCCGGTGGATATGATCGGCAAGATCCTGCCGCGTCATCTCAGCATCATCTTTGAAATCAATGACTATTTCCTGAAAACCATTCAGGAATATTACCCGGATGACTGGGATCTGATGTCGCGTATCTCGATCATTGATGAGAACAATGGCCGCCAGGTACGTATGGCATGGCTGGCGGTGGTGGTCAGCCACAAGGTCAACGGTGTTTCTGAGTTGCACTCCACGTTGATGGTGCAGTCGCTGTTTGCCGATTTTGCCAAACTGTTCCCGGGCCGGTTCTGTAATAAAACCAATGGCGTCACCCCGCGTCGCTGGCTGGCGCTGGCCAACCCGGCGCTTTCTGAGGTGCTGGATGAGGCGATTGGCCGTACCTGGCGCACCGATCTCAGCCAGCTCAGCGATCTCACGCCACAGATTGATTTCCCGGCGTTTATCGAACAAATTGCCGATGCCAAATTTGCCAACAAAAAACGGCTTGCCGATTGGGTGGCGAAAAACCTTGATATTGTGCTCGATCCGCACGCGCTGTTTGATGTGCAAATCAAACGTATCCATGAATACAAACGTCAGTTGCTGAATGTACTGCACGTCATCACGCGCTATAACCGTATCAAGGCCGATCCCACTGCGGAATGGGTGCCGCGCGTCAATATCTTCGCCGGTAAAGCCGCTTCGGCGTATTACATGGCGAAGCACATCATCCATCTAATCAACGATGTGGCGAAGGTGATCAACAACGATCCCGATGTGAAGAACAAGCTGAAAGTGGTGTTTATTCCGAACTACGGCGTCAGCCTGGCGCAGATCATTATCCCGGCGGCGGATCTCTCCGAACAGATCTCCACGGCGGGTACGGAAGCCTCGGGCACCAGCAACATGAAATTTGCGCTGAACGGGGCGTTAACCATCGGCACGCTGGATGGTGCGAACGTTGAGATGCGGGAACATGTGGGTGAGGAGAATATCTTTATCTTCGGTAACACCACGCCACAGGTGGAGAAGCTGCGCCGTGACGGCTATAACCCGCGTAAATATTACGAAGAGGATGCCGAGCTACATCAGGCGCTGACGCAAATCGCCAGCGGTGTGTTTAGCCCACAGGAGCCAGGCCGCTACCGCAATTTGTTTGATGCGCTGGTTAACTTCGGCGATCACTACCAACTACTGGCGGATTATCGCAGCTATGTTGATACGCAGGATAAGGTGGATAAGTTGTATCGCCAGCCAGACGAATGGCAGCGGCGTGCGGCGCTGAATATCGCCAATATGGGCTATTTCTCGGCGGACCGGACCATTCAGGAGTATGCCGATGAGATCTGGCATATTTCGGCGGTAAGGTTGTAACAAGGTAACGGCGCGATTTATCGCGCCGTTACGGGGTTTATTTCAGGGTGATGCTTTTCACGATGCTGTCTGCATCGCTTTGCGCCTGCTGCTGGTTATCCGCAGGCAGGGTGATTTGGATGGTCAGCAATTTGTCATCCACTTTCGCCATAATCACTGACGACCAGGAGGTCTGGTGATTGGCGGAAATCACCGTATCCAGCTGCTGAGCAGGCTGTCCGCTCAGCGTCACCGCTTTGTCCGACACCACCTGCAACTGCGGGTCGCGGCTGCGCTGCTGCTGTTCCAGACGCTGTGACAGCGTATCCAGCGCGTCAGTGGTCGGGTCACCGGCAATCACGATAATGGCACGAGCGCCGGTTTGATCGGCATACACATGCATATTGGCCGATTCTGAACCGAGTTTACCGCTCTTATCAGACATGCCCGCTGGCAGGGTAAAGCTCAGTTTTCCATCCAGCAGATTAACCGTTTGGCTTGACTGGCTGGCGCTGGCGCCATTGTCAGCCGCAGCTGCGTCATCTTTCTTCTGGTCACAGGCCGCGAGGCCAAGCACCAGCAGGCCAATGCCCGCATATTTCACTAAGTTACGCATTCCTATCCCTTTCACAAGATTCCAGTCGGATGTTATCAAATCGAAATCGGCGGCTAAAAGCAACCGCCGGTTTGTCAGGAAATCTTAGCGGGCAGCAGAGGATCGTACTACGTGCAATTAGCCGAAATTGAGCTGACGCTGGGCCGAACGCTCCGCCAGACGCTTTAACGCTGCATTGAGCAGCACGCCATAGGCCGGCAGGAAGAAAATCATGCAGATCATTACTTTGAAGCTGTAATCCACCAGCGCGATTTCCACCCAGTGCTGAGCCATAAACGGATCCGGGCTTTTATAGAAAGCGATAAAGAAAAAGGCCAGCGTATCGCTGATATTGCCCAGAAACATCGCTGCTGCTGGCGCAATCCACCATTGTGGCAGGCGGCGCAGACGGTTAAAGACGTGTACATCCAGAATCTGCCCCAGCGCGTAAGCCATAAAGCTGGCGCTGGCGATACGCGCCACGAACAGGTTCACCTGTTCCAGCGCTGCCCAGCCTTGCCATTCGCCCTGGTAAAACACGCAGGAGACGACATAAGAGATCACCAACGCCGGGACCATCACCGCCAGGATAATACGACGGGCCAGCGGCGCGCCGAATATGCGCACGGTCAGATCGGTGGCGAGGAAAATAAACGGGAAGCTGAAGGCACCCCAGGTGGTCTGGAAGCCAAAAATGGCCACCGGCAATTGCACCAGGTAGTTACTGGAGGTGATCACCAGCAAGTGGAATAGCGACAGCCAGAACAGCGCAAACATGCGCTGACGTGGAGAAAAAGCGATCATATTAAGCCTTTTTAGTGTTGGGGTGAGGGAACCCAAAACGCCACAGCCTGCTGCGACGGTAAACGAAAAATCGGCGGCATCTTATCGCGCTGTGCGATTTATGCAATGGTTAATATTAACGCAACCGTTATCGTCTTGCGCTGGTCACCGGGCGCGCTAGAATGAGCGGCCTTACTTGTTAACAGACAGAGAATCATGAGCGATCTTTTTTCCGCGCCGGACCACACCCTCGATGCCCTTGGCCTGCGTTGCCCGGAGCCGGTGATGATGGTGCGCAAAACGGTGCGTCAGATGCAGGCGGGTGAAACCCTGCTGATTATTGCCGACGATCCGGCCACCACGCGTGATATTCCCGGCTTTTGCCGTTTTATGGAACATACATTGCTGGCGCAGCAGACGGAAACCCTGCCGTATCAGTACCTGATCCAAAAGGGAACGGATGCCTGATATCAGGCATCCGTTACGGCTAGCGCGAACGCAGTAACCGCAGCGCATTGGCGGTGACCAGCGCGGTAGCGCCGGAATCTGCCAGCACCGCCAGCCACAAGCCGGTAAAACCGAGCAATGTCGTCACCAGGAATAATGCCTTCAGCCCGAGCGCCAGCGCGATATTCTGACGGATAATACGACGTGTACGGCGGGCCAGTGCCACGGTGCGCGGCAGAATCGCCAGGCGGTTTTGCGTCAGTGCCGCATCGGCGGCTTCCAGTGCCACATCAGTCCCGCTTCCCATCGCAATGCCCAACGTGGCGGCTTTCATCGCCGGAGCATCGTTGATGCCATCGCCAATCATCGCCAGCGGATGTTGCGTATCCAGCTCACGTACAGCAGTGACTTTGTCCGCAGGCAGCAGACCGGCGCGATAATCAATCTGCAACGTTGCCGCGATCGCCGCAGCGGCGCGAGGGTTATCACCCGTCAGCATCAGGCTGCTGATGCCCAGTTTTTGCAGTGCGGCAAGGGCGGTAACCGCCTCTGCGCGCAATCGATCCTGCAACGCCAGCAGACCCAGCGGACGTGCATCCTGCAACAATATCACCACGGTTTTGCCCTGCGCTTCATACTGCGCGATGCTCAGCTGCTGTTCATCAGCCAGGTTTGTTACCTCACGCGGTGCCAGCAACTGATAGCTGATACCGCGAATATTCGCCTGAATCCCGCTGCCTGCCAGTGCCTGCTGGTTGCTGGCGGCGGGCAGGGTAAGCCGCCGACGTATCGCTTCCGCCACGATGGCCAGCGCCAGTGGATGGCTGGAACCCTGTTCAACCGCCGCGCTCAGCGCCAGCAATTGCTCTTGCTGCTCGTTGCTGAAAGCGACGATATCGGTGACCTGTGGCTTACCTTCGGTCAGCGTGCCGGTTTTATCGAACGCCATCATCCTGACGCGGCTGAGTCGTTCCAGTGCGGCGCCACCTTTGATCAATGCGCCCTGACGTGCAGCGGCAGCCAGGCCGGAGGTGATGGCTGCCGGAGTGGAGATCACCAGCGCACAGGGGCAACCGATCAGCAGCAATGTCAGCCCTTTATAGATCCATGGCAACCACTCAGTGCCAGCCAGCAGCGGCGGCAGAACCATCACCAGCAACGCCAGCAGCATAATCGCCGGGGTGTAGAGACGGCTGAAACGGTCAATAAAACGCTCCACCGGCGCGCGATGGCTTTCCGCTTCTTCAATCAGTTGCAGGATGCGGTCAATGGCGCTGTGACCCGGTTCCGAGAGCACTTTCAGCGTCACCAGACGATCAACGCTGGTGGCCCCGGCCATCACCGTTTCACCAGGCTGGCGTGCCACAGGTATTGATTCACCGGTGAGGGCACTTTCGTCAAAGCTGGCGCTGTGGCTAAGCAGCTCGCCATCGGCGGGTAAGCGACCCCCGGCGGCGACTTCAATCACATCGCCGGGCTGCAAATCCGCCAGTGCGACCTGCTGGCGCTGCGTGCCGCGCACACGGGTGGCGGTGTCGGGACGCAGCGCCATCAGTGCAGTCACCCCACGGCGAGCGCGGGTGGCCGCATAGGCTTCCAGTCTTTCGCCCAGCTGGAACAGCAGCAGCACCATCGCCGCTTCAGCGTGTGCGCCAATCACCAGCGCACCGGCGGCGGCCAGTGTCATCAGGGTTTCGATACTGAAGGGGGAGCCGCTGCGCAGCAAACGCCAGGCACTGCGCGCGACCGGTAGCAGGCCAACTAAGGTGGTGGCAATAAACAGACGATCGCCCCAGACGGGCGAGGCCAGGCTCAGCAGCCAGCTGGCGAGCATCAGCACGCCCAGCAGCAGCAAACCGGCATTTTCCTGTAAACGGCTGGGCTGAATCTGCGGATCGGAGGAAATCAGGCTGAAACCAGCGTTTTTCACCGCCTGCTCAATGGCTGGACGAATATCATTTTCTGCGTCAACGACCAGTTTTTCACTGGCAAAGATGACGCGGGCGGTGTGCACCTGCGGCAGTTTTTGTACCGCGTTTTCGATTTTGCGTGCGCAGCTCGGGCAATCCATGCCAGCAATTTGCCAGCGGAATTGTTGGGTGCCAGGGCCGAGCCTGTCGCTCTCTTCGTCGGCGTCGCCGCCGGGACTGCCGCTATTGCAGCAGTCACAGCTGCTTTCAGGCGTTACCGGTTGGGCGGCGGAAATTTGGAGCGTCACCGGGCGGGCGCTGCTGATGCCGCACAGTGGCTGCGGTTTGCTGTGGTTTTTACCACAGCCGCAGGGGTGAGAATGTTGATGCATGTAACCTCCGGATTCAGGGACGGGCATTAACCCGTACCCTGATGCTACACTCTGGAGTGCACTCCAGAGTCAAGCACTAAGGTTACTTTTTCTTCAGTTGATCCACAAAGAACGCACAATCATGAAGTGACCGGCGAAGTAGCAGGCCGCAACGATAGCACTGTCGGCACTGACCCGGCGGCGGTAATGCGTGATAAACCAGACGATATTCGCCAGCAGCAACAGCCCGGCACCGACCAGCAGCGAGAAGCTGTAATCAGTCGGACGGAAGAAGTAGTTCTCGGCGGCCACCCAGTTCATTACCAGCGTCATACCGATAAAGGTACAAACCGGCCAGCGCAGTTCCTCCAGTTTCGTCCAGATGATACCAATCAGCACCACGCCAATGATCAAGAGCGTTAGCGGGATCGGCCAGAAGAAACTCACTGTCATATGCGCGGCGAAGCTGATGGTGTACAGCAGATGCGAAAGAAAGAACGCCCCGAGGGCATACAGCATCTGCTGGCGTGGCAAAAGCGTCAGAGCATCGCCAAGCAGCGTGGCGACCAGGCCAGCCACAATCAGATAGTCGGTGGTGTTGAAGGTGGGCGCTTGCCAGGCCCAGGCTAATAGTAGCAGCAGGGTGACAGGTTTAAATAACCAGCGCTGCCATTGGGGGCCACGGTAGGTTGCATCGACATAGAGCCAACCGGAAAAAAGTACGGCAAGGAAAGACCAAAGCATGTTTTCTCCCTTTTTCTGGACGTGTTGTCCGCCAGTCTGATGAATTTTCCCAAAATCGCCAACCCAGTGTATGTTACCGGCGATGAATGTGACAATCGGGCAACTCTGGTTGTATGCTTTGTCGTCTTTACCTTTCCGACATTAACGCAAAGCACGAGCGAAAACATGAGCAAACCACCGCTACTCTTTTTTATCGTTCTGGCGATTATTGCCGTTTTGGCGACCCGTCAGTTTATCAAACAGCGCCGCGAAACCGCGGTGAACGATGCTTCTCCGATCCGCTCTCTGAGTGTGGAAATCAAAACCAAGCGTGAATATCCGTCACCGAACCGCCGTTCGCGTCAGCGCGAAGTGATTGCCGGGGAAGATATGCGCTATGAAGCCTGGTTCCATCCTCTGAATGGTGCCGGGGATTTCAAATTGATCATCAATGCTGGCGATTATCATCAGATGGATAAAGGCGTGAAGGGCGAGCTGAAAATGCAGGGCAGCCGGTTTGTGAGTTTTACGCCGGTGCCCTGATCGGTACGGGAAGAAACATTACCCTTTCGGGTAATGTTTCTTCTGCCATGCCAGCAGTTCAAATACGCCGAAAAAGAATATCTTCCATTGCGTGGCTCGTCCCAGCTTTGGTGCTTCTTTCGGCTGCGTGGCGCGCAGCAACACCAGCTGCAATCCGTGCATGATGACCATAAAGAACAGCGCGACATGCACAAAATAGCGCAGCGGCACAGGAAACGGATGCACCAGATTTAGCAGTAAAAATGCCCAGACGCAGAGCATCAATAAACGTCCCAGATTAAGCCACATCACGCATCTCCTTGTTGGCGTTGGTATAAACGATAGGCGACCTGACCGGCAATTTTTTCGCGATAAAGATCCCAGTTAGCAGGCACCGGTAGCGCGCCATGTTCCACTTCGCTTTCGACATAGATTAGCGCATCTTCCGCCAGCCAGCCGTTCTGCTCCAGCAGGGCCAGCGTCTCCTGCAATAACCCCTTACGAAATGGCGGATCGACGAACACCACATCAAAAGGCTCACCCGGCTGGCTCAGCCATTGCAGCGTATTGGTTTGGACGACTTTACCGTTACTGGCACGCAGCGTTTGCAGATTCTGCGTCAGTTGCTGCGCCACCGGGCGTTCCAGCTCCAGCAGCGTGGCGGAGGCGGCAAAACGCGATAGCGCTTCCAGTCCGAGCGCGCCGCTGCCAGCAAAACAATCCAGGCAACGTGCCTGCTGAATATCCGGGGCCAGCCAGTTAAACAGGGTTTCTCGTACCCGATCGGTGGTCGGACGCAGGCCCGCGCTATCGGGGACCGGCAATTTGCGGCCGCGCCACTGGCCACCAATGATGCGGATCTGACCAGCAGCGCCGCTGCTGCGGGGGGATTTACTCATTTTGCTCACAACTCGTCATAATTTGTTGCGTAGTTTAACGGGCGTGGCAGGCAGAAGAAACGTAAAAAAGGGTGCTGTGGTGCGCTGGCTGGAAAGTGTTAGACTAGTGAGTTGGTATGGCGCGCGTAATTCACTGATTTTTACGCGGCTCACAACCTGTAAATTGAATTTTTTATCCCCTGGGAACAGCGTGCTACCGGGAATAAGCCATCGAGGAGTGTGGTCACACAATGGCAAAAGAGAAAAAACGCGGCTTTTTTTCCTGGCTAGGTTTTGGCAAAGAAGAAGAGACGCAACAGCCAGCGGAAGAGAAGCAGCAACCTGCTGAAGTCGCCCAAGAGCCAGCCGTTGAGGAGAGCGCGTTAGATCGCGCCGAAGCGCAGGCTGAAGCAACGGTCGCCGTCACTGAACAGGTGGCCGAACAGCAGGCCGAGCCGGTTATTACCGTCGTTGAAGAAGAGATTGTGCCGGTAGCGATCGCTCAACCTGAGGTTGCGCCGATTGAAGAAGAACCAGAGGCTGCAGCGCTGGCGCAGGACGACGACATCGCGCTAAGCGATGAAGAACTGGAAGCGCTGGCACTGGCTGAAACGGCACCTGAGGAAGCGGAAGCTGAGGATACCGTTAGCGATCTGCCGCTGGCCGCCGCGCCGATTGTTCAACAAGAGCAGGAGCGTCCAACCAAAGAGGGCTTCTTTGCCCGTCTGAAACGCAGTCTGGTAAAAACCCGTGAAAACCTCGGTTCCGGATTTATCGGGCTGTTCCGCGGCAAGAAAATCGATGACGATCTGTTTGAGGAGCTGGAAGAACAGCTGCTGATTGCTGATGTTGGCGTCGAAACCACGCGCCGCATTATCACCAATCTGACCCAGCAGGCGAACCGTAAACAGCTACGCGATGCAGAAGCCTTATACGGTTTACTGAAGGCAGAGATGGCCGGCATTCTCGATAAAGTCGATGCACCGCTGGATGTCGCGGGCAAAACGCCATTTGTCATTCTGATGGTGGGTGTCAATGGTGTGGGTAAAACCACCACCATCGGTAAGCTGGCGCGTCAGTACCAGGCCGAAGGTAAATCTGTGATGCTGGCGGCAGGCGATACGTTCCGTGCCGCTGCGGTTGAGCAGCTTCAGGTTTGGGGCCAGCGCAATAACATCCCGGTTATCGCGCAGCATACCGGTGCCGATTCCGCGTCAGTGATTTTTGATGCCATCCAGGCGGCGAAAGCGCGTAACGTTGATGTCCTGATTGCCGATACGGCGGGTCGTCTGCAGAACAAATCGCACCTGATGGAAGAACTGAAGAAAATCACCCGTGTGATGAAAAAGCTGGATGAAGATGCGCCGCACGAAGTGATGCTGACGATTGATGCCAGCACCGGGCAAAACGCGATTAGCCAGGCCAAACTGTTCCATGAGGCGGTGGGTCTGACGGGCATCACGCTAACAAAACTGGATGGCACCGCGAAAGGTGGTGTGATCTTCTCGGTTGCCGATCAGTTCGGTATTCCGATTCGTTATATCGGTGTCGGGGAAGGCATCGAGGATTTACGGCCGTTTAAGGCCGCAGACTTTATTGAGGCACTGTTTGCCCGAGAGGACTAATTGGGATGATTCGCTTTGAAGAGGTCAGTAAGGCATATCTGGGCGGACGCCAGGCGCTCCAGGGTGTGGATTTCCATCTGCGCCCCGGCGAAATGGCGTTTCTGACCGGCCACTCTGGCGCGGGGAAAAGTACCTTACTGAAGCTGATTTGTGGTATTGAGCGCCCGAGCGCCGGGCAGATCTGGTTCAGCGGGCACGACATTACCCGGCTGCGGAATAGCGAAGTGCCCTTTTTACGTCGCCAGATTGGCATGATCTTCCAGGATCACCATCTGCTGATGGACCGTTCAGTGTATGACAACGTGGCAATCCCGCTGATTATCTCGGGTGCCAGCGGTGAGGACATCCGTCGTCGCGTGTCAGCGGCGCTGGATAAAGTCGGCCTGCTCGACAAAGCGAAAAGTTTCCCGATTCAGCTCTCTGGCGGTGAACAACAGCGCGTCGGGATTGCCCGTGCCGTAGTGAATAAGCCCGCAGTTTTGCTGGCGGATGAACCGACCGGTAACCTCGATGAAGCGTTGTCAGAAGATATTTTGCGCCTGTTTGAAGAGTTCAACCGCGTGGGTGTCACGGTATTAATGGCGACCCATGATATGGGGCTGATCGCCCGGCGTAACTACCGCATGATGACGCTTAATCAGGGACGCCTGCACGGAGGCCATGATGGTCAATAAACGCAATAAGCGCACACCCGCGCCGAAAGCGAAGCAACAGCCGAAAAGCAAAGCGCTGAAGGGCGGCTGGCAGGAACAGTGGCGCTATGCGCTGCGTGGCACGCTGTCTGATATGTGGCGTCAGCCGCTGGCAACGCTGCTGACGGTGATGGTTATCGCTATCTCGCTGACGCTGCCGAGTGTCTGCTATATGGTGTGGAAAAACGTCAGTCAGGCGGCGACCCAGTGGTATCCAGCGCCGCAGCTGACGGTGTATCTCTCCAAAACGCTGGATGACACTGCGGCAGAAAACGTCACCGCGCAGCTTAAACAATTGGATGGTGTGGATAACGTCAATTATCTGACGCGTGAAGAGGCGCTCAACGAGTTCCGCAACTGGTCTGGTTTTGGTGGGGCGATGGACATGCTGGAACAGAATCCGTTGCCTGCCGTGGCGATCATCACGCCAAAACTGAATTTCCAGAACTCCGATACCATGGCGAATCTGCGCGATCGCGTGGCGAAAGTGCAGGGCGTGGATGAAGTGCGGATGGACGACAGCTGGTTTGCCCGCCTGGCGGCGCTGACGGGTCTGGTCGGGCAAATTGCCTCGATGATCGGCCTGTTGATGGTGATTGCGGTGTTCCTGGTGATTGGCAACAGCGTGCGTCTCAGCATCTTTGCCCGTCGCGATACCATTAATGTGCAGAAGCTGATCGGTGCCACCGACGGCTTTATTCTGCGTCCGTTCCTGTATGGCGGTGCCTTACTTGGCTTTAGCGGAGCGGTGTTGTCGCTGATCCTGTCGGAAGTGCTGGTGCTGCGTCTGCAATCCGTGGTGGCGCAGGTGGCCACGGTGTTCGGCACCACCTTTGTTCTGGAAGGGTTTTCCTGGGATGAAGGGCTGCTACTGCTGCTGATTGCCGCGATTATTGGCTGGATTGCCGCCTGGCTGGCGACAGTACAACATTTACGCCGATTTACGCCGCAGTAAACGCCTGACACATTTTTTTGGTATAATAGTCCTCTGCTGCCGACACTCGGGCGCAGAGGATTTTTTCTCCGCTTCCCTTCCTGTCATCTGTGTGTAAAATATTCACTGTTACTATGGAACTTGTGGATAACTTTGTTCTCTAAGTTCGGGTAGCACAGATTGCTTTCGGATTTCAGGCGACGTTGACATACTGTATCGTCTGCCCAAAGAAATGTGCGGCAATATTCAACTGAATTTGTGAGGGTTTGAATGACCAAAGAAATGCAAACTTTAGCTATTGCTCCTCTTGGTAACCTGGAATCGTATATCCGGGCTGCCAACGTCTGGCCGATGCTATCGGCAGAAGAGGAAAAAGCGCTGGCTGAACGGCTGCATTACCAGGGCGATCTGGATGCAGCTAAGACGCTGATCCTGTCTCATCTGCGCTTTGTTGTTCATATCGCTCGTAACTATTCCGGTTACGGCTTGCCACAGGCGGACCTGATTCAGGAAGGCAACATCGGCCTGATGAAGGCGGTGCGCCGCTTCAATCCTGAAGTCGGTGTGCGTCTGGTGTCGTTTGCCGTGCACTGGATTAAAGCTGAGATTCACGAGTACGTACTGCGTAACTGGCGTATCGTGAAGGTCGCTACCACCAAAGCACAGCGTAAGCTGTTCTTTAACCTGCGTAAAACCAAGCAGCGTCTGGGCTGGTTTAACCAGGACGAAGTTGAAATGGTAGCGCGTGAGCTGGGCGTGAGCAGCAAAGACGTGCGCGAAATGGAATCCCGTATGGCAGCGCAGGACATGACTTTCGACATGTCGTCTGATGACGAAAGTGGCGAAAGCAAAAGCATGGCTCCGGTGCTGTATCTGCAGGATAAAACCTCTGACTTTGCCGATGGCATCGAAGAGGATAACTGGGATGCGCACGCCGCCGATAAACTGACCGACGCGATGCAGGGGCTGGACGAGCGTAGTCAGCACATCATCCGTGCGCGCTGGCTGGATGAAGAAAACAAAACCACGCTGCAGGAACTGGCCGACCAATACGGTGTTTCCGCAGAGCGTGTGCGCCAGCTGGAAAAGAACGCCATGAAGAAACTGCGTATGGCGATTGAAGCCTGATAAGGCTCAGAAAAACAGGCGACTCCCGGAGTCGCCTTTTTTATGCCCGCAATTCATCGAATCCAGCCATCAACCTGCGCACGAAAACCACAAGCCTGCATAAACGCGGCGCGTATGCCTTGATTGGCCTCGCCGTCATCAGCAATCCACCAATCCGCCAGTGAACTGTTCTGCGCCAGTGTCTCTTCCAGTAAGTATTTCCCCACCCCGCGGCGACGCGTGACTTCGCGCACGCTGAGATGCGTAATCTTCCCCTGAGTGCCCTGAATCGTCAGTTGCAGTGCCGCCAGCAGGCGGTCATTAAAACGTGCGGCATAGACACGCTGCGTTTCGCTGAGCTGAGCGTCCAGTTGCGAAATATCGATCTGCGGCCAGACTTTGGTCAGGTCGATACGATCCTGCGTCGTCAACGATGTTAAGCGCTGAATAGTGAGCTTCATTACCCGTACCTGTACTAGTGCAAAGGGCATAGTGTAGCGAATTTAGACAGTCAGAGCGCTGTCACTTTTTTTTGATAAAAACAGGTCAAACAACAGCCAGTTTGCCAGGATTGTGGTTTAACAGTCCAGATGTTGTTTATTAAGCCAGCATAATACGCTGGTGAAATGGTGAAAATTCGGCCATAACAACCAGAGGATTCTGCTGTTTGACCTGGTCATTACTGAATATGTCAGTTGATTTACAGAAGAAAGTTCCTGTTTAATAACCTGAAAAATAACGCCTTATTACCTATAAATGCCAGAAAAGTGCGCTAACTCATTATTCCTGAATCAGTTTTCCTCTTTCACTGGCAGAAAATAAACCAACACACAACAGACACGACACAACAGATGGGGAAGTTCGCATGAAAATGAGTAAAGGACGCGCATTATTGGCGGGCTGCGTGGCGCTGGCGATGAGCCACGCGGCGCTGGCAAAAGACATCAAAATTGCCATCGTTGGTGCGGCAACCGGTCCGGTAGCCCAGTACGGTGACATGCAATTTACCGGTGCAGCGCAGGCCATCAAGGACATCAACGCCAAAGGCGGTGTCAACGGCGATAAGCTGGTGGGCGTGGAATATGATGATGCCTGTGACCCGAAACAAGCGGTAGCGGTGGCTAACAAAGTGGTTAACGATGGTATCAAATACGTTATCGGCCACCTCTGCTCCTCTTCAACTCAGCCTGCGTCTGACATCTATAATGATGAAGGCGTGCTGATGATCACCCCAGCGGCCACCGCACCGGAACTGACGGCGCGCGGTTATGCTGACGTGCTGCGCACCACCGGCCTAGACTCCGATCAGGGCCCGACAGCGGCCAACTACATCCTGGACACCATCAAACCGAAACGTATCGCGGTGGTGCATGATAAGCAGCAGTATGGTCAGGGTCTGGCGGAATCGGTGCAGAAAACCCTGAAAGCCAAAGGCGGCAACGTGGTGCTGTTCGAGGGTATCACCGCCGGTGATAAAGATTTCTCCACCCTGATTGCGCGTCTGAAGAAAGACAACGTCGATTTCGTTTACTACGGTGGTTATTACCCGGAGCTGGGCCAGATTCTGCGCCAGGCAAAAGCAGCAGGCCTGAATGCAGGCTTTATGGGACCAGAGGGTGTGGGCAACGCTTCGCTGTCTAACATCGCGGGTGATGCGTCTGAAGGCCTGTACGTGACGCTGCCGAAGCGTTATGACCAGCTGCCGGGCAACAAAGCCATCGTTGATGCTATCAAAGCCAACAGCGCACCGAACCGCAAAGATCCGACCGGTCCGTTCGTCTGGACCACCTATGCGGCGATTCAGTCACTGGTGGCCGGTATCGAACGCAGCAAAAGCGACGAACCGGATGCTATCGCGAAGAACCTGAAAGAAGGCGCGCCAGTGCCGACAGTGATGGGCGACCTGAGCTGGGATCAGAAAGGTGACCTGAAAGGCTTCGAATTCGGCATCTTCAAGTGGCACAAAGACGGCTCATCTACAGCGATTAAGTAATCGTTGCATCCAGCACGAAATCAGGGCGGCCTTCAGGCCGCCCTTCATCAAATCCGGTCAATTTACCGCCAGTCGCGGTAACGATTTACCATCACGGACGTGTTTCTAAGGTACTTGTTATGTCCGAGCAGTTCCTCTACTTCCTCCAGCAGATGTTCAACGGAGTGACCCTGGGCAGCACCTATGCGCTGATTGCCATCGGGTACACCATGGTTTACGGCATTATCGGCATGATTAACTTCGCCCACGGCGAGGTGTACATGATCGGTAGCTATGTTTCCTTTATCGTGATTGCCGCGCTGATGATGATGGGCATCGACACCACCTGGCTGATGATTGCCGCCGGGTTTGTCATGGCGATCATCATCTCCAGCGCCTACGGCTGGAGCATCGAGCGTGTGGCTTATAAGCCGGTACGTTCCTCGAAGCGCCTGATCGCGCTGATCTCCGCCATCGGTATGTCGATCTTCCTGCAAAACTACGTCAGCCTGACGCAAGGCTCGCGCGATCTCGCGCTGCCGAGCCTGATCACCGGCCAGTGGACGCTGGGCGAAAGCAACGGCTTTGCCGCCACGCTCTCCACCATGCAGCTGATGATCTGGGTGGTGACCTTTATCGCCATGCTGGCACTGACGATTTTTATCCGTTATTCACGCATGGGCCGCGCCTGCCGTGCCTGTGCTGAAGACCTGAAAATGGCCAGCCTGCTGGGCATCAACACCGACCGCGTGATCTCGCTGACCTTTGTGATTGGCGCGGCGATGGCGGCCGTCGCCGGGGTGCTGCTGGGGCAGTTCTACGGCTCCATCAACCCGTTTATCGGTTTTATGGCGGGGATGAAAGCCTTTACCGCCGCGGTGCTGGGTGGTATTGGCAGCATTCCGGGGGCGATGATTGGCGGCCTGGTGCTGGGCATTGCCGAAGCGCTGACGTCAGCTTATCTCTCCACCGAATATAAAGATGTGGTCTCCTTTGCGCTGCTGATTGTGGTGCTGCTGGTCATGCCGACCGGCATCCTTGGCCGTCCGGAGGTGGAAAAAGTATGAAGCGCCTCGGTCTGGTTAATGCCGTTATCTCTACGGTGATGTTGTTGGTGCTTGCCACCTTTTTTATGGGCATGCGCCTTGATCTTGATGGCACCAAACTGGTGGTGTCGAACGCCGGAACGGTGCGCTGGAACTGGATTTTTGTCGGTTGCGGCGTGGTGTTTTTGTTCCAGCTGTTGCGTCCGTTATTCCAGGGCGTGTTGAAACGTGGCGGAAACGGGCTGGTACTGCCGGGCTTTGATGGTTCAACGCCGAAGCAGAAGCTGGTGATGGCGCTGTTTATCGTCGCCGCGGTGATCTGGCCGTTCCTGGTGTCGCGCGGCAGTGTGGATATCGCCACCCTGACATTGATCTACGTGATGCTGGGGCTGGGCCTTAACGTGGTGGTGGGGCTGTCTGGCTTGCTGGTGCTGGGCTACGGCGGCTTCTATGCCATCGGTGCTTATACCTTCGCTTTGCTGAACCACTACTACGGTTTTGGTTTCTGGCAGAGCCTGCCGCTGGCGGGGCTGGTGGCCGGTGCGTTTGGTTTGCTGCTCGGCTTCCCGGTGCTGCGTCTGCGCGGCGACTATCTGGCGATCGTCACCCTCGGCTTTGGCGAGATTGTGCGTATCCTGCTGCTGAACAACACCGCTATTACCGGTGGTCCGAATGGCATCGCGCAGATCCCGAAACCGACCTTCTTTGGCCTGGAGTTTGGCCGCAAGGTCAGCGAAGGCGGCTGGGGCACCTTCCATGAGGTGTTTGGTCTGAAATACGACCCGAATGACCGCGTTATTTTCCTCTATCTGGTCGCGCTGCTGCTGGTGGTGCTGACGTTGGTTATCATCAACCGTCTGCTGCGCATGCCGCTCGGACGTGCCTGGGAAGCGCTGCGCGAGGATGAAATCGCCTGTCGTTCCCTCGGCCTCAGCCCGACGCGTATCAAGCTGACGGCGTTCACCATCAGTGCTGCCTTCGCCGGGTTTGCCGGTACGTTGTTCGCCGCGCGCCAGGGCTTTGTCAGCCCGGAATCCTTCACCTTTGTCGAGTCGGCGTTTGTGCTGGCGATTGTGGTGCTGGGTGGGATGGGATCGCAGTTTGCCGTGATCCTCGCGGCGGTGCTGCTGGTGGTGTCGCGCGAGCTGATGCGTGATCTGAATGAATACAGCATGTTGGTGCTGGGTGGCTTAATGGTGCTGATGATGATTTGGCGTCCGCAGGGTCTGCTGCCGATGAAACGTCCGCATCTGAAATTGAAACAGGGTAAAGCGGGAGAGCAGGCATGAGTCAGCCTTTATTAGCGGTAGAAGGCCTGATGATGCGCTTTGGTGGCCTGCTGGCGGTGAACAACGTGGCGCTGGAACTGCGCGAACAGGAAATCGTGTCACTGATTGGCCCGAATGGTGCCGGTAAAACCACGGTGTTCAACTGTCTGACCGGTTTCTACAAGCCAACGGGTGGCAGCATCAAACTGCGTGACCAGCATCTGGAAGGATTGCCGGGGCAGAAAATCGCGCGCATGGGCATTGTGCGAACCTTCCAGCACGTTCGTCTGTTCCGTGAGATGACGGTGATTGAAAACCTGCTGGTGGCGCAACATCAGCATCTGAAAAGCGGCGTGTTCTCCGGCTTATTTAAAACCCCGGCTTTCCGTAAAGGGGAAAGCGAAGCGCTGGACCGTGCCGCCACCTGGCTGGAGCGTATTGGTCTGCTCGAACTGGCTAACCGCCAGGCGGGTAACCTGGCTTATGGTCAGCAGCGTCGGCTGGAGATTGCGCGCTGTATGGTGACGCGTCCGGAAATCCTGATGCTGGATGAGCCTGCCGCCGGTCTTAACCCGAAAGAGACACACGAACTGGACGAGCTGATCGCGGAACTGCGTGGCGAGCATAAGGTATCGGTGTTGTTGATCGAACATGATATGAAACTGGTGATGGGGATTTCTGATCGCATCTACGTGGTCAATCAGGGAACACCGCTGGCCAATGGCACGCCGGAAGAGATTCGTAACAACCCGGACGTGATCCGTGCCTATTTAGGAGAGGCGTGATATGGCCAACCCGATGTTAACCATTGAAAACGTCAGCGCCCATTACGGCAAAATCCAGGCGCTGCATAACGTCAGCCTGTATATCAATCAGGGAGAGATTGTCACCCTGATCGGTGCCAACGGCGCGGGTAAAACCACGTTGCTCGGCACGCTGTGCGGCGAGCCGCGTGCCACCTCAGGTGCCATCACGTTTGATGGCAAAACCATTACCGACTGGCAAACCGCGCGCATTATGCGTGAGGCGATCGCCATCGTGCCGGAAGGGCGGCGGGTGTTTTCGCGCATGACAGTGGAAGAGAACCTGGCAATGGGCGGCTTCTTTGCCAGCCGTAGCCAGTATCAGGAGCGTATTGAACGCGTTTATGATCTGTTCCCGCGTCTGGCGGAACGTAAAGTGCAGCGCGCCGGCACCATGTCCGGTGGTGAGCAGCAGATGCTGGCGATTGGCCGTGCGCTGATGAGCCAGCCGCGCCTGCTGTTGCTGGACGAGCCGTCGCTCGGCCTGGCTCCGATTATCATTCAGCAAATTTTCGACACCATCGAACAATTGCGTAAAGAAGGGATGACCATCTTCCTGGTGGAGCAAAACGCCAACCAGGCGCTGAAACTGGCCGACCGTGGCTACGTGCTGGAGAATGGGCATGTGGTGCTGGAGGATACGGGTGAAGCGCTGCTGTCCAATGAAGCGGTACGTAGCGCTTATTTAGGTGCCTGACCCCGTAGCGGCGCGATTTATCGCGCCGCTACGCAATGTGCGGTTGGCAAGAACGTACCAATCTAAACCATAGCCCTTGTCACACTCCCGTCATTAACCTGTTATTTTTCCGTCATTTTCCCGTGTCATGTTACTTCGCGAACAAAAAATGCGTGATTTCGCGCGCGCCTCAAGCACAGGAAAACATTATGTCCGCTTTTACGCTTCGTCCCCGTCTGATGAGTGCCCTGCTCGGTCTGGCGCTCAGCGGTAATGCGCTGGCTGCGACCGAAATTCCTTTCTGGCACTCCATGGAAGGCGAGTTAGGCAAAGAAGTCGATTCTCTGGCACAACGTTTTAACCAGGCTCACCCAGACTACAAAATCGTCCCGGTCTACAAAGGCAACTATGAACAGAGCCTGGCGGCGGGGATTGCAGCTGTGCGTACCGGTAAAGCACCGGCCATTTTGCAGGTGTATGAAGTGGGTACCGCGACCATGATGGCGTCCAAAGCCATTGTGCCGGTGCATCAGGTGTTCCAGGACGCCGGTATCGCGTTTGATGAAAAACAGTTCGTCCCGACTGTCGCGGGTTACTACAGCGACTCCAGCGGCCATTTAATCTCTCAGCCGTTCAACAGCTCCACCCCGGTGCTGTACTACAACAAAGATGCCTTCAAAAAAGCCGGTCTGAACCCGGATCAGCCGCCGAAAACCTGGCAGGAACTGGCGAAAGACGCCGATGCGCTGCGTAAAGCAGGCATGACCTGTGGTTATGCCAGTGGCTGGCAGGGCTGGATTCAGATTGAAAACTTCAGTGCCTGGCATGCTCTGCCAGTGGCGACCAAAAACAACGGCTTTGACGGCACAGACGCGGTGCTGGAATTCAACAAGCCGGTGCAGGTTCGCCATATCCAGATGCTGGAAGATATGAACAAGAAGGGTGATTTCACCTACTTTGGTCGTAAAGATGAATCAACCGCCAAGTTCTATAACGGCGATTGCGGCATCACTACTGCCTCTTCCGGTTCACTGGCGGATATCAAGCATTACGCCAAATTCAACTTTGGTGTCGGCATGATGCCGTATGACTCCACCGTACCGAACGCACCGCAGAACGCCATCATCGGTGGTGCCAGCCTGTGGGTGATGAAAGGCAAAGATGCCAACACCTACAAAGGTGTGGCTGAGTTTATGCAGTTCCTGGCCCAGCCGGAAATCGCAGCGGAATGGCACCAGAAAACCGGTTATCTGCCGATCACCACCGCAGCGTATGAGCTGACCAAACAGCAGGGCTTCTATGACAAGAACCCAGGCGCAGACATTGCGACGCGTCAGATGCTGAACAAAGATCCGTTGCCGTTTACTAAAGGGATGCGTCTGGGCAACATGCCGCAGATTCGTACCATCGTGGACGAGGAGCTGGAAGGCGTGTGGACGGGCAAACAGTCACCGCAGGCAGCGCTGGATAACTCAGTGAAACGCGGAAACGAACTGCTGCGCCGTTTTGAGCAGCAGGTGAAGTAACCGCCGTAACGGGGCAGATCTGCGCGATCTGCCCCGATCTTTTTGCCTGAACGAGTCCGTTATGTCCTCATCATCACGCCCGGTTTTCCGCTCCCGTCTGCTGCCTTATTTGCTGGTACTGCCACAGCTGGTGATTACCGCCATCTTCTTTTTGTGGCCAGCGGGTGAAGCGCTGTGGTATTCGCTGCAAAACCTTGATCCCTTTGGCATCACCAGCACCTTTGTCGGGCTGGATAACTTCCGTCGCCTGTTTAACGATGAATACTACCTGGCGTCTTTCTGGACCACCATTGAGTTCAGCACGCTGGTGACAGTATGCGGCATGCTGTTTTCGCTACTGCTGGCGGCGCTGGTGGATTATGTGGTGCGGCTGAAGAAGCTGTATCAAACCCTGCTGTTGCTGCCGTATGCGGTGGCTCCGGTAGTGGCGGCGGTGCTGTGGATGTTCCTGTTTAACCCTGGGCTCGGGCTGTTCAGCCATCTTCTGAACCAAATCGGCTACGACTGGAACTACGCGCAGAACAGTGGTCAGGCGATGTTCCTGATTGTACTGGCGTCGATCTGGCAGCAGATGAGCTACAACTTCCTGTTTTTCTTTGCCGCGCTGCAATCGATCCCCAAATCGCTGGTGGAAGCGGCGGCGATTGACGGAGCCGGACCGGTGCGCCGTTTCTTTAACCTGTCTCTGCCGCTGATCACCCCGGTGAGTTTTTTCCTGCTGGTGGTCAATCTGGTGTACGCCTTCTTCGATACCTTCCCGGTGATCGATGCGGCGACCGGCGGTGGCCCAGTGCAGGCTACCACCACGCTGATTTATAAAATTTATCGCGAAGGTTTTACCGGGCTGGATCTCTCCTCGTCGGCGGCGCAATCGGTAGTGCTGATGTTGCTGGTGATTGGCCTGACTATCCTGCAATTCCGCTTTGTCGAGCGTAAGGTGCAATACCAATGATTGAGAACCGACGCGGGCTGGATATCTTCAGCCACACGCTATTGGTGCTGGGCGTGCTGACCATTCTGTTTCCGTTGTATGTCGCCTTTGTCGCGGCCACGCTGGATAACAACGCGGTGTATCAGGTGCCGATGACGCTGATCCCGGGCACGCATTTATGGGACAACATTTCCCGCATCTGGACCCAGGGTGTTAACGGCAGCGGCCCGGCCTTTGGCCTGATGTTGTTCAACAGCCTGGTGATGGCGCTCGGCATTACCGTGGGAAAAATTGCCGTCTCGATGCTGTCGGCGTTTGCGCTGGTGTGGTTCCGCTTTCCGCTGCGCTCGCTGTTTTTCTGGCTGATCTTCATCACCCTGATGCTGCCGGTAGAAGTGCGTATCTTCCCGACGGTGGAGGTGATTTCGACGCTGCATATGCTCGACAGCTACAGCGGTCTGACGCTGCCGCTGATGGCATCGGCCACTGCCACCTTCCTGTTTCGCCAGTTCTTTATGTCACTGCCGGATGAATTGATTGAAGCGGCGCGCATCGACGGTGCCAGCCCGCTGCGTTTCTTCTGGGATATCGTGCTGCCGCTGTCGAAAACCAATCTGGCGGCGCTGTTCGTGATCACCTTTATCTACGGCTGGAACCAGTACCTGTGGCCGCTGCTGATTATCAATGACGCCAGCCTGGGTACCGCGGTGGCGGGGGTGAAAAGTATGATCAACACCAGCGGCGGACCGACGCAATGGAATGAAGTGATGGCGGCAATGTTATTAACCCTGATCCCACCAGTGGTGGTGGTTTTAGTCATGCAGCGTGCCTTTGTGCGTGGCCTGGTGGAGAGTGAGAAATAAAATGGCAGGCGTAACCCTTCAGACCGTCACCAAATCGTATGACGGCAAAAATCAGATCATTCAGCCGTTGAATATCACCATCAACGACGGTGAATTTATGGTGATGGTGGGCCCTTCCGGCTGCGGTAAATCGACGCTGCTGCGGATGGTTGCCGGGCTGGAGCGCGTCACCTCCGGCGATATTTATATCGACGACAAACGCGTGACTGACCTCGAACCGAAAGATCGCGGCATTGCCATGGTGTTCCAGAACTACGCGCTCTATCCGCATATGACGGTGGAAGAAAACATGGCCTACGGCCTGAAAATCCGCGGGATGGGCAAAGAACAGATTCGTCAGCGCGTGCTGGAAGCGGCGCGCAGCCTGGAGCTGGATCACCTGCTGACGCGTCGTCCGCGCGAGCTGTCCGGCGGCCAGCGCCAGCGTGTGGCGATGGGACGCGCTATCGTGCGTGAACCTGCGGTGTTCCTGTTCGATGAACCTTTGTCGAACCTCGATGCCCGCCTGCGCGTGCAGATGCGTCTGGAGTTGCAGCAGCTGCATCGCCGTCTGCAAACCACCAGCCTGTACGTTACCCACGATCAGGTCGAAGCGATGACGCTGGCACAACGGGTGATGGTGATGAACAAAGGGGTCGTTGAGCAGTTGGGCACGCCAGTTGAAGTGTACGAGCGTCCCGCCAGCCAGTTTGTTGCCGCCTTTATTGGTGCACCGGCGATGAACCTGCTGCCGGGGCAAATCAACAGCGACGGCACGCGTTTCAATCTCGATGCACTGCATGCGCTGCCGCTGGGAGAAAGCAAAGCGAAATGGGCCAACCGCCCTCTGACGCTGGGCATTCGCCCGGAACATATCCAGCTCAGCAGCCGCGAAGAGGGGGGCATTCCGCTGGTGGTGGAGACGCTGGAAATGCTCGGTGCCGATAATCTGGCGCATGGTCGTATCGGTGACGCGCGATTGGTGGTACGTTTGCCGCACAGCGAACGCCCGCAGGCGGGCAGCACACTGTGGCTGCAACTTCCGGCGAATGCGTTACATTTCTTCGATTCAACCCATGGAAAGCGTCTGGAATGAGTAAGCACAACTGGCCTTATCCGCACATCGTTGCCCATCGTGGCGGCGGGAAACTGGCCCCGGAAAATACCCTCGCCGCCATTGATATGGGCGCGCATTATCGCCATCAGATGATTGAGTTTGACGCCAAACTCTCCGACGATCGGCAGATTTTCCTGTTACATGACGACACGCTGGATCGTACCAGTAATGGCTGGGGCGTGGCGGGCGATCTGCCCTGGGACAAACTGGCGCAGCTGGATGCTGGCAGCTGGTTTAGCAACAAGTTTGCCGGTGAACCCCTGGCGTTGCTGAGTGATGTGGCAGCACGCTGTCGTCAGCATCAAATGATGGCGAATATTGAAATCAAACCGACCACTGGCAAAGAGGTGGAAACCGGGCGTGATGTGGCGTTAGCCGCACGCGATCTGTGGCAGGGGCAAACTGCGCCACTGTTGTCATCCTTTTCGTATGATGCGCTGGAAGCCGCCATGCAGGCGGTACCGGAACTGCCGCGTGGTTTATTGCTGGATAGCTGGCATGACGACTGGCAGGCGCTGACGGCGAGCCTCGATTGCGTGTCGATACATCTCAACCATAAGTTGCTGGACGCCGAACGTACCGCGCAGCTGAAGGCGGCGGGTCTGCACATTCTGGTGTATACCGTGAATCAGCCCGAGCGGGCGCGCGAGCTGCTGAGCTGGGGTGTCGATGCGATCTGTACCGACCGCATCGACATTATCGGTCCCGACTTCCGTTAGTATCCATTCTGCTGTTGTTGCGGTTGCTGGCCCGGCTGCGCGTTAATGACGCGTTGCTGGGCGCTATCGCGATGTTCCTGCATTTTGCGCTGCAAATCCTGTTTTTGCTGCTGCTGATCCTGTTGCAGTTTCAGCTTCTCCTGTTGTTGCTGAATTTGCATCTGCGTCTGCATCCGTTGCTGACTCGGGTTATAGCCGGGTTCGAACGGCTGGTTGGTATTATTCAGCATATTCGCCATGCTGCTTAACGGCAGCAGGGCCGCGAAAACGATTAGCCATTTTTTCATGGTCATTCCTCCATTAATACCGCCGTGCTGTGTGCCACTGGTGCCTTTCAGGCACCAACGCGGTAATCATAAGTTTATGCGATATTAAAAAGTCGCTATCCAGGAGTGCGCCGAATTTAGCGAAGCTGCTAATCTTTTTTCAGTGTTTGTAAACACTTGCATCAATGATAACAAATGTAAACAACTGAAAAGGATGGTAGCGGCATGGGGATACAAGGCAGTGTGCGCCGGTTTAGCTGGGCGTTGTTGATGAGTTTTACCCTGGTACAGGGCACGCAGGCGGCAGTGGGAAGCGCGCCGCCGGTTTCTTACGGTGTGGATAGCGACACCTTTCATCCGGTGAAGGCGAAACACGGCATGGTGGCATCGGTGGATGCCACAGCCACGGAAGTGGGGGTGCAGATTCTCAGGCAGGGCGGTAATGCAGTCGATGCCGCCGTGGCGGTCGGTTTTGCACTGGCGGTGACCCATCCGCAGGCCGGTAACCTCGGCGGTGGCGGATTTATGCTGCTGCGTACCGCTTCCGGCCACACCACCGCCATCGACTTTCGTGAAATGGCCCCGGCACGCGCCTCACGCAATATGTTCCTCGACAAGCAGGGCAATGCCGACAGTAAGTTATCACTCACTTCCCATCTGGCCTCCGGCACGCCGGGTACCGTCGCCGGTTTTGCACTGGCAGCGCAGAAATATGGCACGCTGCCGTTAAGCACCTTGCTGGCACCAGCGATCAAACTGGCGCGTAACGGTATCATCGTCAATGATGCGCTGGCAGACGATCTGGCCACCTATGGCAAAGAGAATCTCATCAATCATGACAATAGCCGCGCCATTTTCTATAAAGCAGACGGCCAGCCTTACCAGCAAGGCGATCGTCTGGTGCAGAAAAACCTCGCGCACAGCCTGCAACTGATTGCCCAGCAGGGACCAGACGCTTTTTATAAAGGTAAAATCGCCGACGAAATCGCTGGAGAAATGGCGCAACACGGCGGCCTGATTGGCAAGGCCGATCTCGCGGCTTACCGGGCTGTCGAGCGTAAACCGGTGAGCGGCAGCTACCGTGGCTATGAAGTGTTTTCAATGCCACCACCGTCCTCCGGTGGCATCCACATTGTTGAGATCCTCAATATCCTGGAAAATTTCGACCTGGCAAAAATGGGTTTCGGCAGCGCGGATGCGATGCAGGTGATGGCTGAGGCGGAAAAATATGCCTATGCCGACCGTTCGGAATATCTCGGCGACCCGGATTTCGTCAAGGTGCCGCAGCAGGCGCTGACCAGCAAAGCTTATGCGAAATCGCTGGCACAGCAGATCGACATCAACAAAGCGCGTCCATCAAGCGAAATCAAACCGGGCAAGCTGGAGCCGTATGAAAGCAACCAAACCACTCACTTCTCGGTGGTGGATAAAGACGGTAACGCGGTGGCGGTGACCTACACCCTGAATACCTATTTTGGCAGCGGTATCGTCGCGGGTCAGAGTGGCATCCTGATGAACAACGAAATGGATGATTTCTCCGCTAAGCCGGGCACGCCGAATATGTATGGCTTAGTTGGTGGTGACGCTAACGCAGTGCAGCCAGCCAAACGTCCGCTTTCCTCGATGTCGCCGACCATCGTGGTGAAAGACGGGAAAACCTGGCTGGTGACCGGTAGTCCGGGGGGGAGCCGTATTATCACCACTGTGCTGCAAATGGTGGTTAATAGCATCGATTTTGGTATGAACGTCGCGGAAGCGACCAATGCTCCACGTTTTCATCATCAGTGGCTGCCGGATCAGTTGCGTGTGGAGAAGGGGTTTAGCCCGGATACTTTGCGTTTGCTGGAGAGCAAGGGGCAGCATGTGAAGGTCATGCCCGCGATGGGCAGCACCCAGAGCATTATGATTGGGCCGGATGGCACGCGTTATGGGGCGTCCGATCCGCGCTCGGTGGATGATTTGAGTGCGGGGTATTGAACCTCGTTCAGGGGTGATTTCGTTCGCTTCGAGCTGATTTCGTTCGCTACTGACTTAGGTAGTTTCAGTTCGCCAGTGCGGCGACCGAGCAAAGGGGGCCAGGCCGTCCCCTTTGCATTCCCCGGCCCTGCGCCGCCTGCCTCGCCGCTTCGCGGCTTTTTCGCGCGATAAATCGCGCCGCTACAACTTCCGACGGACCGGCGTCGATTCGCTCCTGCTCAACGCCGCCTTTCGCCGCATCCATGCGGCTCATCCTGGAATCGCTCCCTCGCTCAGCGAGTCCGGATGGTGCTCACACCCCCGCTGCAACCACGATGACTTTCTGGGTTTTTTCTTTTGCTGTTTGTTTTTTATTAGATGGTCCTGCAAACGGGGGGGTGAGCGGCATTCGCAGCGCCGAGCGCAGAGTGAAGGCCAGGACGAGCCGCATGGATGCGGCGAGAGGGCGGCATGAGCCATGGATGGCGAATCCGCGTGGTCCGTTGGCCTGAGTGATAAGCGAGGGAACAGCGCGTAGCGCTGCGCGAGGACGCCGCAGGGCGCGGATTGCAAAGGTCCGCGCCCTCGGACCTTTGCCCGTCCGCCTGCACAGGCGGTCCTGAAACTCGGCAATGCCTGGCGGGCGGAACCTTCTCGGTGTCAGCGCACTGCAACGGGCGGAACCCCCTATTTCAACCGCGCCATATAATCGGTATCCACCAGCTCGCCGTTACGCATTGCATGGCGGCGCGCGGTGCCTTCCCGCTCAAAACCGAACTTTTTATACAAACCAATGGCGGCGACATTGTCAGCAAACACCGTCAGTTCAATGCGCGTCACCTGCAACCAGTTGTCGCAAAGATCCACCATCGCCGCCATCAGCGCGGAACCCACGCCACGGCGATGAAACGCCGGATCGACGCCCATCCCCAGGGTGGCGGTATGGCGACGGCGCATCACCTCCAGCACGCTGACGGTGAGTTGTCCCACCACCTGTCCCTCAATGCACGCCACCAGACGTTGCTCCCCCGGGCGAATGCTTTGCAGTCGCTCCTGCCACAGCGCCGGTGATTGCAACGGCAGGTGCAGGGTATCCGCCTGGGTTTCTGCGTGGCTATACAGCTGGAACAGCGCGGTGGCATCAGCGGGCGTGGTGTGGCGGACAACGATGGGACTCATGGTGCGGCTCCTTATGCAAAATGGAAAAATCCCCTTTAACATCAAGGATTTTATACGTTGCGTCAATGGAAAATAATTCGCAAAAGGACTTTACAGACGAGAATGATAATGATTATTATTGCGATGCGGCCCCGGGAAGTCCTCCTGACAAACCGGGAAAGCACGACATTGCTCACATTGCTTCCAGTATTACTTAGCCAGCTCGGGTGCTGGCTTTTTTTTTGCCTTTTTCCGACATCCGGCACCGATCCTGCTTCCTGCGCCCCGTTTACAAACGTATGACAATTTAATGATAGACTCAGCGTATCTCTGACCTCAGGCGCTTACGATGAAGAAGAAAAGACCGGTACTACAGGACGTTGCCGATCGCATCGGCATCACAAAAATGACTGTCAGCCGCTACCTGCGCAATCCTGAACAGGTCTCCGCTGCGCTGCGCGACAAAATCGCCATCGCGCTGGATGAACTGGGTTATATCCCGAACCGCGCGCCCGACATGCTCTCCAACGCCACCAGCCGCGCCATCGGCGTATTGCTACCGTCACTCACCAACCAAGTCTTTGCTGACGTGCTGCGCGGCATCGAAACCGTCACTGATGAGGCGGGTTATCAGACGCTGGTGGCGCACTTCGGCTACAACGCGCAGAAAGAAGAGCTGCAACTGCGTTCGCTGTTGGGATGGAACATCGATGGGGTGATTCTGACGGAGCGCAGCCATACGCCGGGTACGCTGCGGATGCTGGAAGTGGCCGGTATTCCGGTGATCGAAATGATGGACTCGGTCTCGCCGTGTCTCGATATGGCTGTCGGTTTTAATAACGTCGAAGCTGCGCGCCAGATGACTCACGCTATTCTGAAAAAAGGCCATCGGCACACCGTTTATCTCGGTGCACGCCTTGATGAACGTACTCTGCAGAAACAGCAGGGTTATGAGCAGGCCATGCGTGAAGCAGGGTTAACGCCACACAGCGTGATGATGGAAGATGCTTCATCGTTCAGCGCCGGATCTTTGCTGCTGCGTGAGGCACAAAAGCGCTATCCGCAGACGGACAGCCTGTTCTGTACCAACGATGACCTCGCTGTCGGTGCGATGTTTGAGTGTCAGCGTCAGGGATTGCGTGTGCCTGACCAGATGGCGATCGCCGGTTTCCACGGTCACGATATCACCCAGGTGGTAAATCCGCGTCTGGCGACGGTGCTGACTCCGCGTGAGCGTATGGGACGGGAGTCTGCGGCAATGCTGCTGGCGCGCATTGGCGGCGATCGTTCCGTCACCGCACCGCTGGATGTCGGCTTTGAAATTGCCGAAGGCGGCAGCATCTGATTCTGGCGATTTTTTGAGTCAGTTCACACTTTCGTGCTTTTCCCGGCAAAAGGGTTGCCAGCCTGTGACCGGGTGCCGACAATGATGATCGAATTTGTTATCGGTAACATTGGCAGGAATCACTGCCGGAGCGCAAAAAAATGACAACGCCATCCCCGTCGCACCATGTTTTTATCCTGATGGGTGTGTCCGGCAGCGGAAAGTCTGCCGTCGCCAATCAGGTTTCACACCAACTTAACACCGCCTTTCTTGACGGTGACTTTCTGCATCCACGTAGCAACATCATGAAAATGGCCGAAGGCCATCCACTGGATGACAACGATCGCCGCCCGTGGTTACAGGCGCTGAACGATGCCGCCTTTGCCATGCAGCGCACTCAGGCAGTCTCCATCATTGTTTGTTCAGCGTTGAAAAAGTCCTATCGCGACATTCTGCGTCAGGGCAACCACAACCTGAAATTTGTCTATCTAAAGGGTGATTTTGAAACCATCGAATCACGCCTGAAAGCCCGCAAAGGCCACTTCTTCAAACCACAGATGCTGGTAACGCAGTTTGCCACGCTGGAAGAACCCGGCGCGAACGAACCCGATGTACTGGTGGTTGATATTAATCATTCACTGGATGAGGTAGTTGCGGCCACGGTTGCGACCATCAAGGGAGCAATCAACAAGGGTTAGTCATGAGTACCGCAACGCTGGTGTTAACTGCAGCAGGCTCTGTCCTGCTGCTGCTGTTTTTGGTGATGAAAGCGCGTATGCACGCCTTTGTCGCCCTGATGTTAGTGTCTATTGGTGCCGGTTTGTTCTCCGGTATGCCGCTCGATAAAATTGCCGATACCATGCAGAAAGGCATGGGCGGTACGCTTGGTTTCCTCGCGATTGTGGTGGCGCTGGGCGCGATGTTCGGCAAAATCCTGCATGAAACCGGCGCGGTCGATCAGATTGCCATCCGCATGCTGAAAACCTTTGGTGAAAGCCGCGCGCATTACGCGATGGGCATTGCCGGGTTGATCTGTGCGCTGCCGCTGTTCTTCGAAGTGGCGGTGGTGCTGCTGATCAGCATTGCCTTTGCTGTGGCGCGTCGTACTGGCGACAACCTGGTGAAGCTGGTGATCCCGCTGTTTGCCGGGGTGGCGGCGTCTGCCGCGTTCCTGCTGCCGGGGCCAGCTCCAATGCTGCTGGCATCACAGATGCACGCTGATTTTGGCTGGATGATTTTGCTGGGCCTGTGTGCCGCTATCCCTGGCATGCTGATCGCCGGTCCGCTGTTTGGCAATCTGATCGCTAAGCATGTGACCTTTAGTTCGCCGCCGGAGGATCATCAGCCGGATGTGGAAGAGGGCAAGCTGCCATCGTTTGGCTTCAGTCTGTCGCTGATCCTCTTCCCGCTGCTGCTGGTGGGGCTGAAAACCATTGGCGCACGTTTCACCACGCCGGGCACAAGTCTGTACCAGTGGCTGGAGTTTATCGGCCACCCGTTTACCGCGATTCTGCTGGCCTGTCTGGTGGCGATCTATGGTCTGGCCTATCGCCAGGGCATGGATAAAGAGAAGGTGATGCAGGTGTGCGGCAGCGCACTGCAACCCGCGGGGATCATTCTGCTGGTGATTGGTGCCGGTGGCGTGTTCAAGCAGGTACTGGTGGATTCCGGGGTTGGTCCGGTGCTGGGTCATGCGCTGATTGGTGCGGGTCTGCCGATTGCGCTGGCCTGCTTTATCCTTTCGGGTGCGGTACGTGTGATTCAGGGATCGGCAACGGTTGCCTGTCTGACGACCGTCGGCCTGGTGATGCCGGTGATCGAACCGCTGCATTACAGCGGCGCGCAGCTGGCGGCGCTATCAATTTGTATCGGCGGTGGCTCCATCATTATCAGCCACGTCAATGACGCAGGTTTCTGGTTGTTTGGCCGCTTCACCGGCGCTTCCGAAGGCGAGACGCTGAAGACCTGGACAATGATGGAAACCATCCTCGGCACCACTGGCGCGATTGTCGGGATGATTGCGTTTACGTTGTTGTCATAACAACCATGCGCAATAAATTGCGCCGCTACAAATCGCAGAGATCGGTAGCGGCGCGATTTATCGCGCTGTGTTATTCATCATCCCGATCGTCATCCGGCTGCTCCAGCACCGTGTAAGCCACGGCACAGAACAGCGAGTTCAGACGCTTCATATCCCCCAGCAGGCCAAGGTGCAGCGAACTGGTTTCGATGCTTTGCACATTTTGCTGGTGCAGACGTTCGACGTGGGCATGGGAAAAACGACGAATCAGAATCCGGAAGCGATGCTTGGCGCGGCGCAGACGTTTGGCGCTGGCGACATCGTGTGACAAAAATACCGACAGGCTAAGCCGCAGGTTATTCAGAACCTGTTCCTGCAGAGTCTCCAGCTCCTCCAGCCCTTCGGGTGAGAAGGCCCGGCGCGCGGCCAGCGCTTTATCCGCCACGTCAGCGCTCATGCGTTCGATGATATCTCCCGCCTGTTCCAGGTTCAGTGCCATCTCAATGATCTCAGCCCAGCGGCGCGAATCCTCTTCCGGCAAATCCTCTTTCGGCATGCGTGCCAGGTAGAGTTTGATGGCGGTGTACAGCACGTCGACGTCATCGTCCAGCCTGCGCACCGCGCGCTCTTCGCGCAGGTCGCCATGCACCACTTTGCTGAAGGTCTCCACCATCTGCTCAACCACATCACCGATACGCAGCGTTTCACGCGCCGCATTAACCAGCGCCAGCGCCGGGGTGTCGAGGGCGCTGCTGTCGAGGTGTTTCGGTTTCAGGCGGGCATCGATTTCCGTGTCATCGCTGATCATCCGGTGGCACAGGCGCGCCATCGGTTCAGCGAACGGCACCATCACCAGACAACGAATCAGGTTGTAGAAAACATGGAAGAAGATCACCAGTTCTTCATCATGCACTGGCAGCTTATCCAGTATATCGGCGATCGGATTGACGAACGGCAGGATGGCAACACAGCCGATCAGTTTGAACAGCAGGCTGCCGAGCGCCACGCGTTTACCCGCTGCATTGGAGCCGCTGGCGTTAATCATCGCCAGCAGGCCGCTGCCGAGGTTGGCACCAATCACCAGACACAGCGCCACTTTAAAGGAGATCACTCCGGTAGCAGTGAGGGTCGCGGTAATCAGCACGGCGGCAAGGCTGGAGTAACTAATGATGGCGAATACCGCACCAATCAGGGCATCCAGCATCACGTCGCCCGTCAGGGTGGCGAACAGCACATGTACGCCCGCCGCTTGGGTGATCGGGCGGGCTGCCGCCACAATCAGCTGCAATGCCAGCAGAATCAGCCCGAGACCAATGCTGGCACGTCCCAGCTGGCCGATGCGCATCTGCTTGCGGCTGAGGAACGCGATCACACCAAACAGAATAAACAGCGGCGAGAGCCAGGAGAGATCGAAGGTCAGGATACGCGCCATGATCGCCGTACCGACGTCCGCGCCGAGTACCACCACCAGGGCGGGTGTCAGGCTAACGAGGTTCTGGGCGACAAACGAGGTGACCAGCAGGGTGGTGGCATTGCTACTCTGAACCAGCGCAGTGACGCCGATACCGGCGAGAAATGCCATCGGTTTTTTTTCCACGCTGCGACTGAGTACGCGGCGTAAGTCGGCACCGTAGACCCGCATAATCCCGGTACGGACGATGTGGGTGCCCCATACCAGCAGGGCCACGGCAGACAAAAGGTTTAACAGGGTTAACACGTAAGCAGGCTCCTTAACCGTCAGGCTTTAACAGCAGGCTGCGAGCCTGACGGAGAGCGCAACCTGTACAAGGTAATGCCGCGCTGCGTTGCCAATTTTTCCTGTAATTTAAGCGACCTGGCGCAACGTCGACATCTCTAACTGTAGCCCAATCTGCATCCCGGTGGGGTGTAAATCGGCGACGCTACGGTTCAAAACATCAACTGAAAGCTCGACATTGTGCGCCAGCACACGATAGCGGATGACGTTGCCCAGCAGGCTATGGCTGAGAATAGTGGCCGGAATACCCGCTTCCGGGGCGCAGATCAGGATCGATTCCGGACGAATCGCCACCTGGCCGGTAAAGGTTTGTCCGGTCAGCTGAGTTGCCTGCTCGGCACTCAGCAGGTTGTAGTTGCCGATAAAACCAGCAGCAAACAGATCGGCGGGCTGGGTATATAAGGCTTCGGCGTTGCCGTTCTGCACAATTTTACCGCGATTCATCAGCACGATACGGTCGGAGAGCGTCAGCGCTTCTTCCTGATCGTGGGTGACGAAAATGGTGGTGAGCTTCAGTTCCTGCTGAATATTACGGATCTGCTCGCGCAAATGGCGGCGGATACGCGCATCCAGCGCCGACAGCGGTTCATCCAGCAGCAGCAGGCGCGGACGCGTCACCAGTGAACGTGCCAGCGCTACGCGTTGACACTGGCCGCCGGACAGCTGATGCGGATAGCGGCGGGCGAAATCGGTCAGTTCAACTAACGCCAGTGCCTCCATTACCCGTTGCTGGATCTCACCCGCGGCCAGTTTCTGCATCTTCAGGCCGAAAGCCACATTCTTTTCAACCGTCATATTCGGGAACAGCGCATAGCTCTGAAACACCATGCCGATGGTGCGCTTCTGCGGTGGCAGCGGCACGATATCCTGACCCTGCAACAAAATCTGGCCGCTATCGACCGAGGTTAACCCGGCGATACAGCGCAGCAGCGTGGATTTGCCGCAGCCGCTCGGGCCGAGCAGGGTGACAAATTCGCCCTCATCGGCGCTGAAATCGATATTTTCGAAAATGGTAGTTGGGCCGTAGCTTTTATTCAGCTGTTTGACGTTCAGATAACTCATGGTCAGCCTCGTTCAGGATTGAGGGCGTTCGCCAGCCAGGTAACCAGCAGGACGACAACAAAATAGGAGATCACCAGTGCGCTGGTGAAATGGCCGCTGCCATTGCGCATGTTGTAGAGATAAACCTGTAAGGTTTCATAGCGGGTGCCGACCAGCAGGTTAGCGAAGACAAACTCACCTATCAGGAAAGAGAAGGAGAGCAGCACGGCAATGAACACCCCTTTGCGCAGGTTGGGCAGCACCACAAACAACGCGGCCTGCCAGGTGCTGGCACCGAGCAGGTGTGCGGCATCAATCAGCTCCCGCAGGTTGATGGCCTGCATATTGTTGGAGATGGCGCGATAGATAAACGGCAGCGCGATGGTGAAGTAACACCCCACCAGAATCCACGGCGTACCGGTCAGCATCAGCGGCGATGATGAGTACAGCTGCAATAAACCCACTGACGAGACCACCGGCGGTACGGCAAACGGCATCAGGATCAGCACGTTCATCACCGCGTCCAGCTTCGGAAAATAGTAAGCGATCACAAACATCGCAGGCAGCACCAGCACTAACGAGAATAGCAACGCGCCAAAACAAATCAGCAGCGAGTGGCCGAGCGCGGTCAGGAACCGGCTGTCGCTCCACAATTCAAAGAACCACTTTAGCGTGTAGCCCTGCGGCAGAATGGTATCGCTCCATTCTGAGGAGAGCGCATACAGCAAGGTCGCGATCAGTGGCGTGGCCAGGATAATCAGCAGCAGCCAGACAATCAGGCGGTGATAGACTTTTTCTACGCGAGACATGGGCCGCTCCTCAGGACGGTTTAGCGTTGAGATAACTGCGGCGCACCAGATATTGCTGCACCACCGTAATCAGCGCCATCAGCAGCACCAGCAGCATCGCCAGCGCGCCGCCGGTGTTGGGATCAAGCGAGATATCGCCCGATACCAGCGCGGCAATACGCACCGGCACCACGTTAAAGTTACCGGTGGTGAGTGCATAAATGGTGGCATACGCGCCAAGGGCGTTTGCCAGCAGAATCACAAAAGTGCCGAGCAGGGCCGGGAACAGAATCGGCAGGCCGATATGCCACCAGTAGCGCCAGCGGCTGGCCCCCAGCAGTGCAGCGGATTCCTGCCAGTCCTGACGCAGGCCATCAAAGGCCGGATACAGCAACAGAATGCCGAGCGGGATCTGGAACCAGGTGTAAACAATCACCATGCCGTCGCGCGAGAACAGTTTGAAGCTTTCCAGCAAATTGTAGTGGCGCAGCAGCAGCGTCAGGCAGCCGTTCAGGCCCAGCAAAATGACAAAGGCAAACGCCAGC
Organism: Pantoea sp. X-Soil-TKNS-1280; assembly: GCF_059730475.1. Lineage (NCBI taxonomy): Bacteria > Pseudomonadati > Pseudomonadota > Gammaproteobacteria > Enterobacterales > Erwiniaceae > Pantoea > Pantoea sp. X-Soil-TKNS-1280. The sequence goes on from NZ_AP035962.1 coordinate 370,535, forward strand.
GGGACGCCGGCGAAGTTGCTGGTCATGTTGGTAAATGACATCAAAAAACGCTGAAAGCGTCCGCTGCCCAGCTGATGCAGTGAATATCCGGCGACCAGCGCAATCAGCAAACCATAAATGCTCGACCAGATGGAGATATCCAGCGACAGGCGAAACGCCTGTAAATAGAAGGGTGAGGTCAGGATATCGGTGTAATTATCCAGCCCCCAGGCTTCATTCATGTCGCTCCAGAAGCTGTTGATGGCGATCCACAGCAAGGGCGCGAGCTGGAATGCTACCCAGAACAGGGCAAAGGGCAGCAACAGCAGTAGCGCGAGGCCTTTACCCTTCATGACGCGGCTCCGCCAGCAGGCCGCGGCAGACCGGTTTATCATGCTCAACGCCAAGCAGGGTGCAGACGATACCGCACAGCTCCGTCTGTTGTGGTTCCAGATCAGGCTGCTTTGAGAAGCCCTCACCAAACACAAACAGCGGGACATGGGTCTCTTCCGGCAAAATGCCGCCGTGCGAACGGTCGTCGTTCATGCCGTGATCGGCAGTGACAATCACCTGATAACCGGCGGCCAGCCAGCCCGGCATCCAGTGCGACAGATAACCATCGGCCATGCGTGCGCGGTTGCGGTACTGTGGCGATGACAGGCTATGTTTGTGCCCGGCATCATCGATGTTCATCGGGTGGATCAACAAAAAGTCAGGGTCATGACGCAGACGCAGGCTTTCCGCGTCTTCAAACAGATGGGAATCCGGATAGCCGTCGTCCCAGTAAAAGTGCCCATATTGAATGGGCAGATCAGGCGCGACCGTATGCCGGTCGCGCGCTGCATTGAAGGGGGTTTGGTTATAGAGTTCACTCACCCAGTGGTAGGCAGCGGCAGCGGTGGTTAAACCGGCGGCGCGCGCGTAATGGAAGATGCTGCGCTCTTTACTCAACCGGCTGACACCGTTATGAATAATACCGCTGCGCACCGGCGTGATGCCGGTAAGAATGCATTCATACAGCGGTCGCGACAGTGACGGCAGTTCGCAGGTCAGCGTGTAATATTGACCATTGCCCTGCGCGCATTCGGCAAACAGGTAGCCCATCGCATGTTGTGCGACCTGATTGCTCAACCCATCCAGTACCACCAGGATCGTTTTCATCCCCTTCTCCTTACTGCTGCATATTGATGATTACGTTCTCCTGCCACAGACGCGGCAGCGCTTTTGACGTTTTGTCCCAGGCAGCCTGGTCTTTGATCGGGCGGGCATTTTTATATTCAGACTGCGGCAGCAGTTTGGCCTGCACGTCTGCGGGCAGCGTCAGGTATTGCGCGCGAATCGGGCGGGCATAACCTTTCGCCAGGTTGGTTTGGCCAGCATCAGAGAAGATATATTCACGCGCCAGTTTGGCGGCGTTCGGGTGTTTGGCGTATTTGTTGATGATGGTGGTGTAACCAGAGGTCACGGAGCCGTCAGACGGGATCACCACTTCATAGCGGTTTTTGTCGATCTGATCGCGATAGTTCAGGCCATTAAAGTCCCACACCACAGCAACCTGGATTTCGCCTTTTTCGATGTTGGCAATCACCGGATCGGTCACGCCCAGGCGGCCCTGTTTGGCGAGATCAGCAAAGAAACCCAGTGCCGGTTTCAGGTTCTTTTCATCACCGCCCAGCGCATAGTTGGCCGCTAGCACGCCGTTGGCAGCCTGAGCAGCCACGCCTACGTCACCGATAGTGACCACATACTTACCTTTCTTCAGATCGGCCCAGCTGTGCGGCACATCTTTAACCTGCTGTTTGTCGACCAGGAAAGCGATGGTGCCGGTATAAGCCAGCATCCAGTTACCTTCTTTGTCTTTCGCCCAATCCGGGACCTGATCCCAGTGTGTTGGCTTATAAGGCTGAGCCAGACCTTTCGCGACCGCAACAGGACCGAAAGCGGCACCCACGTCACCGATATCGGCGCTGGCGTTCTCTTTCTCTGCGGCAAATTTCGCCAGTTCCTGCGCCGAAGACATATCGGTATCGCTGTGCTTCAGGCCATATTTGCTGCTGATGTCATTCCATGTGTCTTTCCAGTTGGCCCAGCTATCTGGCATGCCGACACTGTTGATTTGACCTTCGCTGCGCGCGGCTTTTTCCAGCGCGGCAAGATCGTTGTCGGCAGCTTGCGCGGCGGGCAGCGCAAGCAGTACGGCACTGGCTACTACAGAGGCGATTAACGCTTTCATCTCAGTTGCTCCCGGTGTAAGTTGAGGGACATCTTGGTCTAGTCCAGCAAGAACCGAGCCAATGTAGCCTTTGCATATGAAGGTTTTATGACTACAGCGGTAAAATGTGGTGTGGCGAGCAAATCCACATGCCATGCTGGAGCGCAATGATGTCGGGCATAGCTTGTCACTGAATTGTCATCGAACTGTCATAGTGCAGCTTCGCACCAAAATGAGGCTTTATAGATGTCGTCGAAAACGGCGGACGTAATTGCAGCCGCGCTGCACAGTCGTATTGATGCAGGGGAGTTCGCCAGCGGGCGCTTACCGGCTGAACGCAGCCTGAGCGAACAATATTCCACCACGCGTATTACCCTGCGTGAAGCGCTGGGATTGCTGGAGGCGCAGGGCATTATCTACCGCGAGCTGCGGCGTGGCTGGTTTCTGGCACCGCCAAGGCTGGTATATAACCCGCTGCATCACAGCCATTTCCACGCGATGGCGGCACAGCAGGGACGTATTGCCAGCACCGAAGTGATTGAGGCGCGCCAGGTACTGGTGCTGCAATCGGTGGCGCAACAGTTGCAGCTGGCGGAGGGGGATGATGTTTATCTGATTCGTCGTCTGCGCCGCATCGATGGCCGTGCGGTGTTGTATGTGGAGCACTACCTCAATCCACATTATTTTCCCGGCCTGCTCGAAGAGGATCTCACCCGTTCCCTGACTGACCTCTATAACCAGCGCTATGGCATCCGTTACGGCGGTGCGCGCTTTACTATTTTGCCGGGGCCATTGCCTGCTCGCGCAGCGCCTGCGCTGAATGTTGCCAGTGGCACACCGGGGTTACTGATCACCCGTATCAACCGTGACCAGCATAAACGGGTGATTGACTGTGACTGTGAATACTGGCGCTACGATGCGCTCTGTGTGGATGTTGATGTCTGAGTATATTGTGAATTTGATCACACTATCGCATGATAGCGCCAGAGATAAGGCGTTCTATTAAGGCGAAGAAATGACTGAAAAATCAATGGCGGGGCAACTGATTGCCCGGGGTCTGCAATGGGTGCTGAACCTCGGGTTGGTGATCCTGGCAATCATTCTGGTGGTGTTTCTCGGTAAAGAAACTATCCATCTGGCGAATGTGCTGTTCAGCACTGGCGAACAGGCATCGTCATTCCTGCTCATCGAAGGGATTGTTATCTATTTTCTCTATTTCGAGTTTATCGCGCTGATTGTGAAGTATTTTCAGTCGGGTTATCACTTCCCGCTGCGCTACTTCGTCTATATCGGTATTACCGCGATTATTCGTTTAATTATTGTCGACCATAAAAATCCTTTCGATACGCTGTGCTATTCGGCGGCGATTCTGATTCTGGTGATTACCTTGTGGCTGGCGAACAGCAACCGCCTGAAACGCGAGTAATTCACCTGCTATAGCGGCGCGATGTTTTATTTTGCCTTCGGGTGCCGAAAACCGCGCCGTTACCAATTCGTGCAAGCACGCAGCGGCAGTGGTGCGTTACACTGAGACACTTTTTTCTGTGGAGTGTTTTTATGTCTCAGGATGCGCTGGCGCAACTGCGCGCGCTGCACTGGCTGCCCGCTTCTTCTCCTTTGCTTTCCGCTCCTTTGCTGGACTGGCTTATGGAAGAGGATTCAATGACCCGGCGCTTTGAGCAGCATTGCCAGCAGGTCACCGTCAAGGTTGTGCGTGAAGGTTTTATCCCTGCCAGTGAGCTGGAGGATGAAGGCCAGCAACTGCCAGAGGATGAACGCTTCTGGCTGCGGGAAATTATCCTGTGTGGTGACGGTATCCCCTGGCTGGCTGGGCGAACGCTGGTGCCCGAAAGCACGCTAAATGGACCTGAGCAAATGCTACAGCAACTCGGCACGCGACCTCTTGGCCGTTATCTTTTTGCTTCTTCAACGCTGACACGCGATTTTATCGAACCAGGCCAGGTTGATGAATTGTGGGGACGTCGTTCACGCCTGCGTCTATCGGGCAAGCCGCTGTTGTTAACTGAACTGTTTTTACCTGCGTCACCGCTGTACCGCACGCAGGTTCAAGGATAAAGATTGTGCAAAAGACTCTGGGAATAAATAAATTGCAGGCGTACAGCCGCCTGATGCGTATAGATAAACCCATTGGTACCTTGCTGTTGCTGTGGCCCACACTATGGGCGCTGTGGTTATCGGGGATGGCGATCCCGCCGTTATCGGTACTGCTGGTGTTTGTGTTGGGTGTGATCGTGATGCGTGCAGCCGGTTGTGTGATCAATGACTACGCTGACCGTAAAGTCGATGGGCATGTGAAACGCACTGCCGCCCGCCCGCTAGCCAGTGGCCTGGTGTCTGAGAAAGAGGCAAAGCTGCTGTTTGTTGGCCTGGCGTTGTTGGCATTTGTGCTGGTACTGACCATGAATCTTATGACGATTCTGCTGTCGGTTGTCGGGCTGGCACTGGCCTGGGTCTATCCCTTTATGAAGCGCTATACCCATCTGCCACAGGTGGTCCTGGGCGCGGCATTTGGCTGGGCGATTCCGATGGGTTGGGCCGCAGTTAGTGAGTCCTTACCTCTGGTTTGCTGGCTGGTGTTTATTGCTAACCTGTGCTGGACCGTTGCATACGATACGCAATACGCCATGGTGGACAGGGATGATGATCTGAAGATTGGGGTGAAATCGACGGCGATTCTGTTTGGTCGGTATGACAAGCTGATCATCGGCCTGCTACAACTGGCGACGCTGGGTCTGATGGCTGTGGTGGGATTACTGCTGAATCTGAATGGTGCATTTTACTGGTCGCTGCTGCTGGCGGCAGGTTTGTTTGTCCATCAACAGAAACTGATTGCCCGGCGCGAGCGTGAGCCCTGCTTCCAGGCGTTCCTCAACAATAACTACGTTGGCCTGGTGCTGTTTATTGGCATTCTGTTGAATACCCTGCCGTTTATTGGTTTGATGTAGTCGCGGTAGATCAGATGAAAAAAAAGCCGTCATCGGTAAAGGATGACGGCTTTTTTATTTCTGGCTGGCGTTAATCGTGAACGGTGGCGCTCTCAATCGTCAGGCGCACATCGCTGGTGACCAGCTCTGCCAGCATCAGCCACATAATCTGCGTACGTTGCACATCGGCATCGCCGCTGTCGTTGAGATAGCCCTCATCTCGCAGGGTCATCACCAGTGTCGTGAATACCGCTTTATCGAAGAACTCTGGTGCATTAATGCCATGGAGCACTGACAGGCGCTGTGCCAGCGTGCGGCTCTCTTTCTCCAGCGTGCCCCGGTTGATGCTGGGTTTCGCGCTGAGGATGGAGAAGGTAATGGCAAAACGCTGTAAGGTTTCACGAATACCGGCTGCCAATAGCTGAAGGGTACGAGAGCGTGCAGCACTCAGCTTCAGCAGGCCATCCTGTTGGCTCACCAGACCCTGGCGCGCCATTTCAGCACAAAGATTCTGCAGCAAGACAGGTAACTCATCGCTGCTCCAGCGCAGGAACAGTTCACTCTTCAGCATTGGATACACCAGACTCACCTGGCGCAGTAACTCCGCTTCACTGATTTCCCGGTGCTGCTGCACAATCGCGGCAATCAATGATGGCATAACCAGCATATGCTGGATATTGTTGCGGTAATAGGTCATCAGAACCGCCTGCTCGCGCGGCAGAATGATGATGTCACCAATGTTGTCCTGCTCGGTCTCAAACTTGTTCATGCCCATGGCGTGATCAAGCAGCGCTTCAGCACTGAGGTCCGGCACTGTGGCTTCTGACGAGTAAGGGACATTGCGCAGCAACTGGGTATAGCATTCCAGTTGCTCAATCAGTTGCTCGCGGGTAAGCGAACGCTGACGAGATGCCAGCAGTGCGGTAACGCACAGGTTCATCGCATTGGCGGCCCCGGCTTCGTTAATTCGCACCATCAGACGGTTCGCGATGTCATTGACGGCGGGGGTCATCCACGCCTGACGCGGTGGTTCAATCGGATCGATGGACTCACGCCATTCCGGCACATGTTTGTTCAGGTAATTCACCAGCGGCAGCGGTTCGCCGAAGTTGACATAACCCTGGCCCAGATTGCGCAACTTGCGCAGGCCGCGCACCATCTGCATAAAGCCTTCTTTTTCTTTCACCGCCCCGCGCAGTTCTTTGGCGTAGGTCCCCACTTCCATCACATGCTCGTACCCAATGTAAATCGGCACGAAGGTGATCGGACGGCTGCTGCCACGCAACAGGGCCTGTAACGTCATCGACAGGGTGCCGGTTTTCGGGTCCAGCAGGCGGCCGGTACGTGAACGTCCACCCTCGACAAAGTATTCAACCGAGTAGCCGCGATTAAACAACTCGCCAAGATATTCACGAAAAACAGTAGAATAGAGCTTGTTGCCTTTAAAGGTACGGCGAATAAAGAACGCACCCAGGCGACGGAAAATCGGACCGGCAGGCCAGAAGTTAAGATTGATACCGGCAGCGATGTGCGGTGGTACCAGGCCCTGGTGGTAAAGCACATAGGAGAGCAGCAGGTAATCCATATGGCTGCGATGGCAGGGAACATAGACAATCTCGTGACCATCCTGTGCCAGCTGACGTACGCGCTCGCCGCCATTGACGTTGATACCCTGATAGAGTCGGCTCCACATCCATCCCATGACGCGGTCAGTGACGCGGATGGCCTCATAGGAGAAGTCAGCCGCAATCTCTTCCATCATTTCAATGGCGTTCTGCTGTGCCTTCTCATGGGAAATCTTTTTGCTGCGCGCTTCATCTTCCACAGCCTTTTCAATGGCTTTCGATTGCAACAGCTTGTTAAACAGATCCTGGCGGGCGGGTAAACGCGGGCCGATGGCAGCCAGACGCTGGCGGGCGAAGTGAATACGCGCCACGCGGGCCAGTTTTTGCGCAATTGACTTGTCAGTTCCATGCTCGGTTGCCATCTGACGTAGCGACACTGTCGGCGAGAAGCGGACAAAGCTGTCGCGGCCATGCCAGAGAATGGCAAAGAACTTCTGTACACCGTTAAGAATGCGCAGATGTGGCGTCTGTTCACCCTGTACTTCACGGCCTGGTGCGCGTCCAAACATCACCGACACGGGCAGCATTTGCACATCCAGTTCGGGGTTGCTGCGATGCAGATCGAGATAGTCATGAAATAGCTTCACTGACTCCAGATTCGGCACGAAATAAGGGAAAACGCGCGGACCGTCGTGGATAAAGACATAGCGTGGCAACAACGTACCATCAATTTCCAGCGGTGTAAGCGGATCCGGCAGATCGTGTTTCAGACACTGCGAACGCAGTGTGAGTAGATCGGCCTTGGAATCGTAAGGCAGCACATATAGGATTGGCCGCGTTGAATCTAACCCATGTTCAGACACAGGATCCGACGGAATAGCCTTACTCTTTACCAAAATGGAGAGTGGTAAATTCAATAATTTATAATAAAGTTTACGCCAACCTGACATAGACAACTTTAAGCCTCTTGTTAGCAAAGCGCGGCAAGCATACCAGAAAGTGCCGCGAAGATCTGTGGCCGTGCCATTCCCGGCTGCCCAGACATTGACGTCAAAACGAGTAAAGGGTTCAACGACATGGCAAATAACGTCACCGGTATTCTCAGGATAGTGAAAGCTGCCGGTTATTCCTGGCAGGGATTGCGCGCCGCCTGGCAACATGAAGCGGCATTTCGCCAGGAGGCTATCGCCGCACTGGTGGCGATTGTGGTGGCATGCTGGCTGGATGTTGACGCAATCTCCCGCGTACTCATGATCGGTTCTGTGGTGCTGGTGGTCATCGTTGAGATTATGAATAGTGCCATTGAAGCCGTCGTCGACCGCATTGGTCAGGAGCGTCATCCGCTGGCCGGACGCGCGAAAGACATGGGGTCGGCTGCTGTATTGTTAGCTATCTTACTGGCTATTTTCGTCTGGATCGCGCTGCTTTGGTCGCATTTGCGATAAGGATTCCGGATTCATCAACTCGCTGATTTTTCCCTCAGTTTTGGTTTCCATTTCGCCAATACCTGTATATACTCACAGCGACTGTATAAACAACCAGGGGGCGGGATGAAAGCGTTAACCAGCAGGCAGCAACAGGTCTATGATCTGATTCGCGACCATATCAACCAGACGGGCATGCCGCCAACGCGTGCGGAAATTGCTGCTCAACTGGGCTTCCGCTCACCGAATGCGGCAGAAGAGCATCTGAAGGCTCTGGCACGCAAAGGCGTGATTGAAATCGTCTCCGGAGCGTCGCGCGGTATTCGTTTATTAATGGAAGAAGAAGCCAGTGAGGGGCTGCCGCTGATTGGCCGTGTCGCCGCGGGTGAACCGTTACTGGCCCAGGAGCATATCGAGGCTCACTACCAGGTTGATGCCAACCTCTTCAAACCTACCGCTGATTTCCTGCTGCGCGTTAGCGGCATGTCGATGAAAGATATCGGCATTATGGATGGTGACTTACTGGCGGTACACAAGACTCAGGAAGTGCGCAATGGCCAGGTCGTGGTGGCGCGCATTGATGATGAAGTCACAGTGAAACGCTGGAAAAAGCAGGGCGCGATTGTGCAGCTGCTGCCAGAAAACAGTGACTTCCAGCCGATTGTGGTCGATACCCGTGAACAGTCACTCACCGTTGAAGGGCTGGCGGTGGGTATCGTGCGCAACGGCGAATGGCTTTAATCCTTTAAATCCCCCACTACGGTAGCGCCTCTGCGCTGCCGTGGTTTGATTTGCCAAAATAACTGTAGCGCAGCACAAACCGGGACGGGCTGATGCAGCTGTTTTCCTCCTCTGATAAGACACTCTGGCGGCTGGCGCTGCCGATGATCCTTTCGAATATCACGGTGCCATTGCTCGGCGTGGTGGATACCGCGGTGATTGGCCATCTTGACAGTCCGATCTATCTCGGTGGCGTGGCAGTGGGTAGCACGGCAACCAGCTTCATTTTTATGCTGCTGCTGTTTTTACGCATGAGCACGACCGGACTGACTGCGCAGGCATTTGGTGCCAGCGATAAAACGGCGCTGGCGCGTGCGCTTACCCAACCGTTGCTTATCGCATTGATCGCAGGCGTGTTGTTTATGTTGCTGCGCACACCTGTCAGCAATCTGGCGGCTGCGCTAATGGGGGGCAGCGTTGCGGTACAGCAACAGGCGCAGCTGTTTATTCAGATTCGCTGGCTCAGTGCTCCCGCTACGCTGGCTAATCTGGTACTCCTGGGCTGGCTGTTGGGTGTGCAGTATGCACGTGCACCCGTTGTTTTGCTGGTGGTGGGCAACCTGGTTAATATTCTGCTGGATCTGCTGTTTGTGCTCGGTCTGCACTGGGGAGTGGCAGGTGCTGCTGCGGCTACAGCGCTGGCCGAATATGTCACCCTGGGTGTCGGGCTGTTAATGGTCGCTCGGGTATTAAAGCTACGTGGTATTGATTTCACCCTGCTAAAAGCGAGCTGGCGCGGTGGTGCCGCCCGCCTGTTTCGTCTCAATCGCGACATTATGTTGCGCTCATTTCTGCTGCAAATCTGTTTTGCTTCTCTGACGATCTTTGGCGCGCGCATTGGGCCGGATGTGGTTGCAGTCAACGCGGTTCTGCTGATGTTTCTCACTTTCACAGCTTACGCATTGGATGGTTTCGCTTATGCGGTTGAAGCCTGCTCTGGTGAAGCGGTTGGTGCGAAAGATCGCAGCCAGTTGTTGTTGGTCTGGCACGCGGCATGCCGTCAGGCGGGCCTGGTGGCGTTGCTGTTCGCCATGATGTATGCCCTGTGCGGGGTGCAAATTGTCGGGTTGCTGACCTCGCTGGACGAACTCCGCGAAGCCGCCGACCGTTACCTGGTGTGGCAGGTGGTGATGCCCCTGGTGGGGGTATGGTGTTATCTGCTGGATGGCATGTTTATCGGCGCGACGCGTGGCAGGGAAATGCGTAACAGCATGGCGCTGGCGGCGCTGGGTTATGGCCTGTCGTTGCTCACCTTACCCTGGTTGGGAAATCATGGTTTGTGGCTGGCGGTGACGGTATTTCTGGCATTACGCGGACTCACGTTGTGGCTGGTCTGGCGTCATCACTGGCGTCACGATAGTTGGTTTTCGCATAGTGGAATATAATTTGTTAATTACAGATTAATCCGTAAGTGTGCTATCTGATATTCATTGTCTACTATAATTATCCTTAACAGCGCAATTAAGTAGCGTGTTATATCGGTTTTTACCTTCAGGAAATGGGTATGCCGTCAACTCACTGGAAATGACATGGAGAACGGTTATGAACAAAGACGAAGCGAGTGGAAACTGGAAGCAATTCAAAGGGAAAGTGAAAGAAAAATGGGGCAAGCTGACTGATGATGATATGACCGTCATCGAAGGGAAACGTGATCAGCTTGTCGGTAAAATTCAGGAACGCTACGGCTACGCTAAAGACCAGGCCGAGCGTGAAGTGAAAGACTGGGAAAGTCACAACAAGGATCACCGCTGGTAACGGACCCGTTTAAGGACGATGCTCCTAAGCTCCGATCCTGATGATCGGGTTGGCACAAGGAGGTGCCATTTATCCCTTCCTCAACCGCTTTTTGCCTTCAACCTGATGATCATGATCGCAACTTTCATGATGGGTACAGGCTTCCACTTCGGCACAATTTTCACAGAGTCCGTGGGCTTCAATCACGCTATGGCGCAACGCAAAACCCGCTTGTTCAGCCAATCCGGAGATGATCTTTTCAACGCCATGCGCATGTTTTTCACTGACGGCTGCACAGCGGTCACAAACCAGCATCACTGAGGTGTGTGCAGGTTCATCAAAATGATGGCAGACCACGTAGCTGTTGTTGGATTCAACGCGATGGATAAATCCCTGCTCCAGCAGAAAATCCAGTGCGCGATAGATGGTTGGCGGTTTTGCCTGGGGTTCACTGACGCGCAATTGATCCAGTAAATCATAAGCACTGATCGATCCATTTTGCTCGGCCATCAGGCGTAGCACTTCGGCACGTTGTGTGGTCAGACGCACGCCGCGTTGCAGGCAAAGCGTTTCAGCCTGGTTCAGAAGTTGGTCTGGCGACAAATTTGACATAAGTGTTCTCCGGGTGGCGAGTGATGTTATTTTATCACACAAATTTTTACGCTGCTGTGATTGCTTTTCTCGCTGAACATTGCCAGGAAAAATCTTGTTTTTCATAAGATTAATATCAGTGTTATTCCCCTTTTTTTCTCATACTGTCATCTGCGTTCTTTGTTACGGATTTATTATAAAGCCGGCTAATTGGTTTTTGCTTTGCAACTCACCGACTTAGCGTCTAAGGTTCAAAAGGGCTTAAGTAATGTCTGGCCTTAATTTAGACATCGTTTAATTTTCTGCATAAATACACGACAGATTGCTGCACCAGCAGTCAATTCTGCGAATAGCAGTGCTATTTCCTTTTATTTCACAGCAATAAATCGTTAGCCCAGGTTCACAATAAGGGCTGGTAAATTGTTTCGTCGATGACGTAGTCACGACATTTGAAAGGTGATGGCAGGCTCATGGTGAAGACATTATTCAGGCGCAAAAAAGTTGCTTATCTTGTTGTTTTGAATTCAGTATTTCTTTCCTCTTCAGCTCTGGCAGCAGGTACCTGGTACGACGCACGTAATGACGCAATGGGCGGCACAGGTGTTGCGTCTTCCACCTGGAGCTCTGCGGTACTGGCGAACCCGGCATTGATGACCAAAGCAAAACCTGATGATGACGTAAGCATCATTTTCCCTTCAGCGGGTGTGCAGGTTACCGATAAAGACAAACTGATTAATAAAGTCGATGACATTACGGATACCGTTGACCGTTATCAGGATGTCATCAATAACTTAACCTTCCAGGATTATCTCAACGGCTACCCGCAGCTTAAAGCCGCAGCAGGGGATATGGCGAATCAGTTGAGTGACCTGCGTGGCAACAAAGCAGATGGCTCGGCGGGTGTGGCGCTGGCTGTCACCGTGCCAAATGAGACGCTGCCCTTTGCGTTTATCACCAAGGCTTATGGCACTGCACATGTTCGTGCGAATGTGGCGCAAAGCGATATAGATTATCTGAACGGCGTGGCCGACGGGACCATCATTCCGGTGCCGGGTGATGAAGATAATTTGCGCTCCAGTGCCAATGGGCTTGCGGCGTTAGTGACTGATTACGGTATTTCCGTGGCGCACCAGTTTACTATTGCGGGCCATCCGGTCTCTGTAGGCATCACGCCAAAACTGCAGAAAACCTGGTTGTATAATTACACCGCCAGCATCTACAACTACGACAAAAGCGACATCAACAACAGCCGTTATCGCAGTTCCGATACCGGTTTCAACGTGGATGCCGGTATCGCCACTGATTTTGCCGACAATTGGACTTTCGGTTTGACCGGTCAGAACCTGATTTCGCGCAACATCGATACCAAAGAAGTGGATGGCTATCGCGATACTTACCAAATCCGTCCGCTGGTCACTACCGGTCTGGCCTGGAACTACGGTCCTGTGACCCTGACTGGCGATGTCGATCTGACGCAAACTAAGCGTTTTAAATCAGAAGACAGTAGCCAGTATATCGGCGTGGGTGGCGAGTACCGTGTGCTGGACTGGTTGCAGCTGCGTGCCGGCTATCGCGCCGATATGAAGTCGAATGATACCAACGTTTTCACTGCCGGTTTTGGTGTGTCACCATTCAACAATACGGTACATCTGGATCTGGCCGGTTCGGTTGGTGCAGACAATACCTGGGGTGCGATGGTGCAGCTCGGATTTAACTTCTGATTGATGTTCATCACACCGACGGGCGGCTGTGTCGCCCGTCAATCCTGTGGTATGATTGCGCAGATTCTCATCACTTAACCCCGGATTTACTGCGTTTCATGACCGATACCTTCTCTTCGCAACGTTTTTCCATTGCTCCCATGCTCGACTGGACTGACCGTCACTGTCGTTATTTTCACCGCAAGTTAAGCGGCGATACGCTGCTTTACACCGAAATGGTGACCACCGGCGCAATCATTCATGGTAAGGGCGATTATCTGGCCTTTAGCGAGGATGAGCATCCGGTCGCACTGCAACTGGGTGGCAGCGATCCGGCGGCGTTAGCGCAGTGTGCTCAGTTGGCAGAAGCGCGTGGCTATGACGAGATCAACCTTAATGTAGGGTGTCCGTCCGATCGTGTGCAGAATGGTCGCTTCGGTGCCTGTCTGATGGGAGAAGCTGCGCTGGTCGCGGATGGTATTAAAGCAATGCGCGATGTGGTGAGCATTCCGGTGACGGTGAAAACCCGCATCGGCATTGATGATCAGGATAGCTACGCATTCCTGTGCGATTTCGTTGGCACTGTGGCGCAGCAGGGGGGTTGTGACACCTTCATTATACACGCGCGTAAAGCCTGGCTTTCGGGTCTGAGTCCGAAAGAAAACCGTGAGATTCCGCCACTCGACTATCCACGCGTCTACCAACTGAAGCGCGATTTCCCGCAGTTAACTATGGCTATCAATGGCGGTATCAAAACGCTGGAAGAGGCGAAAATCCACCTGCAACATATGGATGGTGTGATGATGGGGCGCGAAGCCTATCAGAACCCCGGCATTCTGGCGCAGGTTGACCGTGAATTGTTTGGGCGTGATACCCCGGTGGTGGATCCTGTGGCGGTGGTGCGCAGTATGTACCCTTATATCGAAGCGGAACTGGCGAAGGGGACTTACCTCGGCCACGTCACACGCCATATGCTGGGGCTATTCCAGGGAATCCCGGGAGCACGCCAGTGGCGTCGTTATCTGAGCGAAAATGCGCATAAACCGGGAGCGGATGTGCGTGTGCTGGAAGCCGCACTGGCACTGGTGGCGGATAAGATCCCACAGGAAGCCTGATTGGATTCGTAACGGCGCGATTTATCGCGCTGTTACGGCAGATCTATGATCTGGCATCACAGAACACGGTTTTATTTACACCACAAGTTAGTGAATTTCACCATTTCCTCTGCGCGCAATTCGCACAAAATCCAACAATATCAGATAGTTAGCGAAATTCTCATTCTGGCACGCATCTTGTAATGCATCACCTGTTACCAACACAGGAGAGCCTTCGTGGAAATATTATTTATTATCGGCTTTTTTCTCATGCTGCTGCTGACCGGCGTGTCATTGCTGGGTGTGATTGCGGCGCTGATTGTTGCAACGGTGCTGATGTTCCTCGGTGGGTTGTTTGCGCTTGTTATCAAATTGTTGCCGTGGCTGGTGCTGGCCGTGGTCGCCGTCTGGTTATATCGAGCCTTCACCACGCCTGATGGTGAAATAAAGATGCAGCGACTGAAAAGAAAAATCAGTAAGTTAGAGAAGAATGGCTGGCGCTAAATGCGGGTGTGATCACAGAGTTAATCATTGCTTAGTACAAATACGCAATTAAACATATTTTTTACTTATGTTTTCTGCCAGGATAGCTGCCGTTGAGTCAACAATGAATTCATCGCCGCTGTCCCTACACCAGCGCGAACTATAAAAAAGAAAAAGGGGCTTCCTACGGGAAGCCCCGTTTGCTTTCTGGCGTCAGGGAATCAGCAGGCTGGATCCCAGCGTGGCGCGGCTTTCCAGCACGCGATGAGCCTCGGCCGCATCGCTCAGCGCAAATTTTTGCTGTTCCGGCACGGTGATTTTAATCGCATGGCTGGCGATCAGAGAAAACAGTTCAGCACTGGCGCTGTCGAGTTCTTCACGGTTGGTAATGTAGCCGAACAGCGAAGGGCGAGTGACAAACAGCGACCCTTTCTTATTCAGAATCCCTAAATCGACACCGGTTACTGCGCCGGAAGCATTACCAAAACTCACCATAAGGCCATGACGGCGCAGGCTATCGAGTGAAGGTTCCCAGGTATCTTTACCGACTGAGTCGTATACCACCGCCACTTTTTTACCGTTCGTTAGCTCGCTAACACGCTGCGCAATATCCTCGTCGCGATAGTTAATGGTGGCCCAGGCTCCGGCATCTTTGGCCATCTGCGCTTTTTCGGCTGAGCCGACGGTGCCAATCAGGTGCGCACCTAACGCTTTCGCCCACTGGCAGGCAATCAGGCCAACGCCGCCAGCCGCCGCATGAAACAGGAACGTCTCATCCGGTTTGACTTTATAGGTCTGGCGCAGCAGATATTGCACCGTCAGACCTTTCAGGAACGAGGCTGCTCCCTGCTCAAAACTGATTCGCTCCGGCAAAATCACCAGACGATCTTCGTGCACATTGTGCGCCTCGCTGTACGCGCCGAGGGATGACTGGCAGTAGACCACGCGGTCGCCCGCCTTAAAACGCGTCACCGCAGAACCGACTTTTTTCACCACGCCCGCCGCTTCGGTGCCCAGCCCGGATGGCTTCGTCGCGACCGGATATAATCCGCTGCGCACGTAAGTGTCGATGTAATTGATGCCAATCGCCCGGTTTTCTACCTGCACTTCATGTTCAGCGGGATCGGCAAGATCAAAATCCACCCATTGCAACACTTCAGGGCCGCCGTGTTCGTTGAACTGAATACGCTTTGCCATTCTGACTCCTGTGATTGTTCAGCCTGTGACGTTATACTTGCGCGTCACTACTTAAGATCGGTAATGCATTCACTATGGCAGGAAATAAACCCACCAACAAATCGAACGAACCCCGCGACCGTCAGCTGGAAGGTGTGAAAATGCCACCGCATTCCATTGAGGCGGAGCAGTCGGTACTCGGTGGGTTGATGCTGGATAACGAGCGCTGGGACAATGTGTCCGAGCGTGTGGTCGCGGATGATTTTTTCAATCGCTCACACCGGCTGATCTTCTCCGAAATGCAACGGCTGCTGGAAGCCGGTCAACCTATCGACCTGATTACGCTGTCGGAATCGCTGGAAACACGGGGTGAACTGGATATGGCGGGGGGCTTTGCCTACCTGGCCGAACTGGCGAAAAACACCCCAAGTGCCGCGAACATTGGCGCTTATGCGGATATCGTACGTGAACGTGCGGTGGTGCGTGAAATGATCTCGGTGGCGAACCAGATCGCCGATGCCGGTTATGATCCGCAAGGGCGCAGCAGTGAAGATCTGCTCGATTTCGCCGAATCTAACGTCTTTAAAATCGCGGAACAGCGCGCCAATAAAGATGATGGCCCGAAAAACATTGAGCAAATCCTCGAAGCCACGGTATCGCGCATTGAATCGCTGGTTGCCACGCCGCACGATGGTGTTACCGGGGTGGATACCGGTTATCAGGATCTGAACAAAAAAACCGCCGGTTTACAGGGCTCGGATCTGATTATCGTTGCAGCTCGTCCGTCGATGGGTAAAACCACGTTCGCCATGAACCTGTGCGAAAACGCCGCCATGCTGCAGGAAAAACCGGTACTGATCTTCAGTCTGGAGATGCCCAGCGAACAGATCATGATGCGTATGCTGGCTTCATTATCACGCGTTGATCAGACCCGCATCCGTACCGGCCAGCTGGAAGATGAAGACTGGGCGCGTATTTCGGCCACCATGGGTATCCTGCTGGAAAAGAAGAATATGTATATCGATGATTCTTCTGGTCTGACGCCGACGGAAGTGCGCTCCCGTGCACGCCGTATCTATCGTGAAAACGACGGTCTGAGCATGATCATGATCGACTACCTGCAATTGATGCGTGTGCCATCGCTGTCCGACAATCGTACGCTGGAAATTGCGGAGATCTCGCGCTCGCTGAAGGCGCTGGCAAAAGAGTTGAATGTGCCGGTCGTGGCGTTATCGCAGCTGAACCGATCGCTGGAGCAGCGTGCTGATAAGCGCCCGGTCAACTCGGATCTGCGTGAATCCGGCTCGATCGAACAGGATGCTGACCTGATCATGTTTATTTATCGTGATGAGGTTTATCACGAAAACAGCGATCTGAAAGGTATCGCTGAGATCATCATCGGTAAACAACGTAATGGACCGATCGGTACAGTACGTCTGACCTTCAATGGCCACTGGTCGCGTTTTGATAACTACGCAGGCCCGCAATACGACGACGAATAATCCTCTTTCCCCCTATGCATGCACGATTTGTGCATGCATTTCACGTCATCACAAAATAGTGTTGGACAACCCCGTCTTTAATCAGGTTATCTGTAGCAAAGCGCACCCTATTACGCTGTGGAAGCAGAATGACTCAGGTAGACGATTACGACCTTAAGATACTGACATTATTACAATCTAATGGCCGCCTCACGAACCAGGAACTCAGTGATTTGGTGGGCCTTTCGGCGTCCCAATGTTCACGCCGCCGCATCAATCTGGAACAGGCAAACCTGATTCTCGGCTATCATGCCCGGTTGTCGCCCGATGCTATCGGCCTCGGCATGGTGGGTTTGATTGAAGTGCGGTTGATTAATCACACCCCCGATTACGAAGAAAGTTTTCACCGGATGGTGGAGCAGGAAACCGCCATCGTCGATGCGTTTAAAACCACTGGTGACGCCGATTATCTGCTGAAAGTTGCCGTGTCTGACCTGGCTTCATTGAGCGCGTTAATCAGCCAGCTGGTGTCGGGTCATCAAAGCGTGGCCCATGTTAAAACGTCGGTGGTATTAAGCCGTTTAAAAGAGAACGGTTTGATGATAATTCCCGAGCACAAAACGCGCCAAAAAAGTGCGTGATGTGCTAGTCTGGTGCAATTAATGCCATTCAAATGCAAAAAACGCGCACCAGATAACAGATTTGTGCATGGATTTATGGATTAGTCATTCATCAATGCACAAAAACCTGCAATAAAGCGCCTTAGTTATCAATTGGATAATCACTGGCACCCATCGGCGACGAGCAGACGTCGCCGATGTGGTGCGTTTTTTGCATTTGAACCGCATCAATTGCAATGAGAAAAATCCATGGATAACGTTGTTCAACCTACCAAAATTCCCCATTCCCGCATTGAAGATGCGTTGGCGATTGTGCTGGGTACGCTGATGGTCTCGTTTGGCGTCATTATGCTAAAGCAGGCCGGTGCGCTCACCGGCAGCTCAGCCGGGATTGCCTTCTTAATCAGCTATCTGACACCGCTTTCGTTTGGCAGTGCGTTTTTCCTGATTAACCTGCCGTTTTACTGGCTGGCAGTGCGCCGGATGGGCTGGGAATTTACCCTGAAAACCTTCTGTGCCGTGGCGCTGGTCTCGCTTTTTACCCATCTGCATCCGCTGTTCATCCATTTTTCTGCGCTAAATCCGTTTTATGCGACATTGTTCGGTAACGTGGTGATGGGAATTGGGTTTATAGTGTTGTTTCGTCACAAGGCCAGCCTGGGTGGCGTCAATATTCTGGCGCTCTGGCTGCAGGACCGCATCGGTCTGCGCGCCGGAAAACTGCAAATGGCCGTCGATACCTGCGTGGTGCTGGCGTCGTTATTTGTGGTCTCTGTACCTATGTTGCTTGCCTCGATAGCGGGTGCGGTGGTCCTCAATCTCATCATCGCCATGAATCACCGTCCTGGCCGCTATATGGTTTGACGATGCATCGTTACCTGACTTTTATGACCAATCATGGAGATCTGCACCGTGTTTCAAAATGTTGATGCCTATGCCGGCGATCCGATTCTGTCGTTGATGGAAACCTTCAAACAGGACCCGCGTGACAATAAAGTGAATCTGAGCATCGGCCTCTATTACAACGAGCAGGGCATCATTCCTCAGTTGCAGGCCGTAGCCGCAGCGGAAGAACGCCTGCAGGCGGCACCGCATCAGGCTTCGCTTTACCTGCCAATGGAAGGTTTCGGTCCTTATCGTAACGCGATTGCCCCGCTGCTGTTTGGCAATGAGCACCCGATGCTGAAAGCGGGTCGCATTGCCTCCATTCAGACGCTGGGTGGTTCCGGTGCGCTGAAAGTGGGTGCGGACTTCCTCAAACGTTACTTCCCGAATTCAAATGTCTGGGTCAGCGATCCAACGTGGGAAAACCATATCGCTATTTTTAACGGCGCAGGTTTCGAGGTGAATACCTATCCCTGGTATGACGCAGAAACCAACGGCGTGAAATTTGATGCCTTTATCGCGGCGCTGAAAACCCTGCCGAAGCAAAGCATTGTGCTGCTGCATCCGTGCTGCCACAACCCAACCGGTGCTGATCTGACCGATGCGCAGTGGGATCAAACCGTTGAGGTACTGAAGGCGCAGGAGCTGATTCCGTTCCTCGACATCGCTTATCAGGGCTTTGGTGCAGGTATGAACGAAGATGCCTATGCGATTCGCGCGGTGGCTGCTGCGGGCCTGCCAGCGCTGGTCAGCAACTCCTTCTCGAAAATTTTCTCACTGTATGGTGAGCGTGTCGGCGGACTCTCCATTGTCTGTGATAGCGCAGAAGAAGCGGGCCGTGTGCTGGGTCAGTTGAAAGCCACCGTGCGTCGCAACTACTCCAGCCCGCCGAACTTCGGTGCTCAGGTGGTTTCCTGTGTGCTGAACGATGAAGCATTGCTGAATAACTGGCTGGCGGAAGTTGAAGCGATGCGTCTGCGCATCATTGAAATGCGTCAGGCGTTAGTCGCGGTGTTGCGTGAGAAGCTGCCGGGTCAAAACTTCGATTATCTGCTGAAGCAGCGCGGTATGTTCAGTTATACCGGCCTCAGCGCCCAGCAGGTTGATCGCCTGCGTGATGAGTTTGGCGTGTACCTGATTGCCAGCGGTCGTATGTGTGTGGCGGGTCTGAATAGCCGCAACGTCCATCAGGTGGCGGAAGCCTTTGCTGCCGTGATGTAACGCCTGCCTCTGGCCGTATCTGAACCGCCATGCCTTCGGGCTGGCGGTTTTTTTATGGATAAATCATCAAGCTTGCCGAAAAACAATAGTTTTTGTCAGAAAACAGAAGACGATAGTAAGTAGCCTAAAGAATAATTAATCCTGACTCAGAAAGAATTAAAGGGTTTTATAAATCGACTCCACTAAATTTTAATATTCTTCTGGATTTTTTTTAATAAACCTTTTGATCTTGATGAATAATTTTACAATCAGGAGGTTTATTATGTTGGAAAATGTTATTCACACTCGAACTTGTAATGGGATACTATCCACCTCAATTCCTACCACGCAAGCAGAACCTGAAAATAATGAGGGTGACTTAGATTATGAAGAGTACGCTATATCTGGCACTGATGGGGATTTAAGTGTTGGTGTCTATCGGCCTAAATCAGTTAATGGGCAAGGTGATGCGTTTATTATCGATGATAAAACCTTTGCTTCGCTGAGGCAGAATGAGGACGTATTTAAAGAGCTGGGTAAGTTATGTGAACACAGTAACAGTTCAATTGTCGTGGCTAAACACCTAATGCAGGATTCTGATGGCAGTGATGGGGAGAAAATAATAAAGTCATTGTCAGATGATGGTGTTTTTGACAAACATCGCATTCACAATGTGAAAAATCCATCTGGAGATATTAGCGCGA
The DNA here is from genome assembly GCF_059730475.1 of Pantoea sp. X-Soil-TKNS-1280. Taxonomy (NCBI): domain Bacteria; kingdom Pseudomonadati; phylum Pseudomonadota; class Gammaproteobacteria; order Enterobacterales; family Erwiniaceae; genus Pantoea; species Pantoea sp. X-Soil-TKNS-1280. The sequence goes on from NZ_AP035962.1 coordinate 391,108, forward strand.
TATTCAGATGTGTTAATACTGTGATGGATTTAAAAGGAAAAACTAATAATGAACTGACTGAAGATTATCGCAGTTGTTTCAGAGGATTCGAGAATGATTTTGTCACCACGATTGTTGTCGATGGGGAGCTCAGAACCATCGTGAATGGCGATCTGCCCAAACTGATCGCAAAAGAGTTAGCTCAGGAATCGGCGAAAGTGATCATTGGCGGCGCAGGCTGGGTGGCGGGGGGCGCTCTTGCGAGTGTGCTGCTGCCGTCTGCGGCCGCAGGAGCCGGTGCTTTAATTTTAGGCAAGGCTTTATATAAATGCAGTACCCAACTGTTATCTTCCGCAATAGACCGGATATTGCTTGCCTACCGATGCCCATTCCCCAACTGGGTTTATCCTGTTGGCTCTGATATGAAAGCCGCATATGAAAATGCGCAGACACCGCGTTTTTTCCCATTCCTGGCCAATATCAATATGAACCATGAGTTGTCTGGTCGTTTACTTAAAGATGAACCACAATTAGACATAAACAAACTCTTTGTCGGGCGAAAACCTGCTCCTGAGTCTCTACCCGAAGGCACTTTAATCATCAGGGAAGCTCCCCCACTTTTGACTAAAGTGAAACCAGAAAATAAAAAAAGCTCGCGTTCTAAAGTTGGCTCTTTGGCAGCAGCAATGAATACGCATAAAAGCCAGAAGGATACTGTGCAGGGTTCTAACGGAGGGATCGCCAGTCAAACTTTAAACGTTGCTCTTGATTATGCCAGGACGCCATTTATGGCCTTAGATATATTTTCGAACCGGGCATACGATTGGATAAAGGCGGGGAAAGGTATTGATCTGGAGAAGGCACAGAAGTTAAAAGATGTGATTAAATTTGCAAGTGAGAATCATCAGAGAAACGTTCAGAAATTTGATCTTATCTGCGACGAAATGGCAGCCAGGAATATTAATACTGACAACATTCGGCAAAATATTCCAGACAGTATCACAACCTATCTTTCATTCTTTACCGATACTAAAGTCACAAAAGATACCGTTGAGTGGAAAGCCGGTAAGGTCAGTGCGACGCTTGATGATCTGACGCGATTAGTTGATTCAATGGCGAGAGGTGATAATCCAGCCAAAACGCTCGCAAAAGAAAAGAGATATTATACGGAACAATCTGCGGATAAATTATCAAAGGCGGATACGCAATCTACAGAGGATCGCGTCAAACTTTATTCAGCAATGATTACGAGTTCGCTGAAGGATGATTTATCTGCTCAGGTCAAAACCATGGTTAATTCTTTGAAGTATGCCCATAAACTGCATGCTGAGTTTGACAGTGGCAAAGTGGACAAAGATTACAGCCGATTTATTAACAAAGAAGGGCTGCAAAGGCAGGTTGAAATGTTGCCGAAACTGGCGGGGATGCTTGAGGAGCTGGACCTGGAAATCGAGGCATTTTTGCCTGCGCTCAGTCTGTCTGCGGCACGGGAGTCATTCCGCAAATCTGAAGATTTATCAAAGATAAATCAAAAAACGCCTAAAGCCATCACTCTCAATGAGGCGAACCTCGAAAGAATCCATAACATGCTGGAAAAGTGTATGGCGGCATGCCTGTATGCCAATGAGATACATCTGGAGCCAACCCTCAATCGTGGAGAGGATGTTTTACCGTCCGGCAAGGATGAGGTCTCTGCAACACATGCGTTATCCGAAGAGGCGTTCGCAGGCCTGCTATTGCCGCTGGAAAAAGCGGTAAAAAGTATTAGCGCCAGTGCTTCTTCACTGGCAGCCCTGGGTTTTGTCGCGTAGGCGGCAGTGCTTCACCAATCAGCCGCCATGTCTCCGGGCTGGCGGTTTTTTTCGCACTATTCCAGGCCGCTTTTTCCTTTTCCTTTACCTTTTGCCGACATGCTGCACACTTAAACGGTGTGTTTAATTCAGGATTCCAGTATGTGGCACCAGCAAACCTTAACGCTTAGCGCTAAACCCCGTGGTTTTCACCTGATCACTGACGAGGTAGTCGGGCAAATTCGTGCGCTATCAGATGTGCGTATCGGGCAGCTGCATTTGTTGCTACAACACACTTCAGCCTCGCTGACACTCAATGAAAATTGCGACCCCACGGTACGTAGCGATATGGAACAACATTTCCTGCGTCATGTGCCGGAAAATGCCCCGTATCAGCATGATTATGAAGGTGCAGATGATATGCCTGCGCACATTAAGTCATCGTTACTCGGCGTATCCTTGTTACTTCCGGTCAGCCGGGGACGGCTGGTATTGGGTACCTGGCAGGGGATTTATCTCGGTGAACATCGGGTACACGGCGGATCGAGGCGCATAGTCGCCACCTTACAAGGGGAGTCATCATGAACACTTCGGATTTACTGACGTATTGCATGAGCAAGCCGGGCGCGGAACAGAGCGTACACAGTGACTGGAAAGCCACGCAGATTAAAAGTGAAGGTATTTTGTTTGCCATGGTGCATGACGTAAAGGGACGTCCGGCGGTATCGCTGAAAGCCACGCCTGCGCTGGCAGAGTTATTACGTGAGGAGCATAGCGATGTGTTTCCAAGTGAACATCTCAATAAAACCCACTGGAGTACCCTGTGGCTGGATGGTTCACTGAAGGATTCGCAGATTTACTATCTGGTGGATGCCTCCTGGCAACAGGCTGACGCCACGCGCGCGGCGGGCGTCAGCCATAACGAGGATTAAGCCGCAGCTTCCTCACGCAGGGTGTTGATATCAATCACAAAGCGGTACTTCACGTCGCTTTTCAGCATACGCTCGTAGGCTTCGTTGATTTGGTTCATGGCGATCAGTTCGATATCGGAAGTGATACCGTGCTTGCCACAGAAATCCAGCATTTCCTGGGTTTCCGCAATGCCACCAATCAGCGAGCCAGCGATGCTGCGACGCTTGAAGATCAGGTTAAACACCTGTGGTGCCGGGTGATCATGTTCCGGTGCACCCACCAGTGTCATATTGCCATCGCGTTTCAGCAGGGCAATAAACGGGTTGAGATCGTGCTGTGCTGCCACGGTGTTGAGGATGAAGTCAAAGCTGTTGAGGTGCTGTGCCATCTGATCGGCATCTTTCGAAATCACCACTTCGTCAGCGCCCAGACGTTTACCATCTTCGATTTTTGACGGTGAAGTGGTAAACAGCACTACATGCGCACCCATCGCATGTGCCAGTTTCACACCCATATGGCCCAGGCCACCCAGGCCGACAATCCCCACTTTTTTACCCGGACCGACGTTCCAGTGGCGCAGCGGCGAGTAAGTGGTGATACCGGCACACAGCAGCGGTGCGACACCCGCCAGATCGAGGTTTTCTGGTACGCGCAGCACAAAGTTTTCATCCACGACCATGCTGGTGGAGTAGCCGCCGTAGGTGATGGCTTTGGTTTCGCGATCTTCACCGTTATAGGTGCCGACAAATCCGTTTTCGCAATATTGCTCCAGCCCTTCCTGGCAGCTCGGACAGCTGCGGCAGGAGTCAACCAGACAACCTACACCTACCAAATCACCCACTTTGTATTTGTGGGTGTGTGCGCCAACCGCAGTGACGCGACCAACGATTTCATGGCCCGGCACCACCGGGAAAATGGTGTTTTTCCATTCATTACGCGCGGTATGAAGGTCAGAGTGGCAGACGCCGCAGTACAACACTTCAATCTGCACATCATGAGCGCGCAGTTCGCGCGGCTTATAGTCGAACGGGGCGAGTTTGGATTTCGCGTCCTGTGCGGCATAGGCATGCGTAATATTCATGGTGTCTCCAGTTACGATGTGTCGAGAGTTTTTTGCGGGATCCCGTCAACCGAAGCGGGCGGGATAAAGGCACGTTAAGCGTGCCAAAAAGGAACTGTGTAAGGATAGTCAGCCAGGTAGAAAGCGTATATGCCTGAAGTTGTCTGATTCTTGCCTGTTTCTGCATTTCGCTGCGGAATCCGGCAGAAAAAATCAGGCCCGCAATCGCGGGCCTGGGAAGGGAATTATTTAGTTAACATCGGTTTAAGGAAGCGTGCCGTGTGGGATTTTTCACACTGCGCCACGGTTTCCGGTGTCCCTGCGACCAGGATTTCACCGCCGCCGCTACCACCTTCCGGGCCGAGATCGACAATCCAGTCCGCGGTTTTAATCACGTCAAGGTTGTGCTCAATCACCACGATGGTGTTGCCCTGGTCGCGCAGCTGATGCAGCACTTCCAGCAGTTGCTGGATATCGGCGAAGTGCAGACCGGTGGTCGGCTCATCGAGGATGTATAGCGTCTGTCCCGTACCGCGTTTCGACAGCTCGCGCGCCAGTTTAACGCGCTGTGCCTCACCACCGGACAGCGTAGTGGCAGACTGACCGAGGCGGATATAGGACAGACCCACATCCATCAGCGTTTGCAGCTTACGCGCCAGCGCAGGCACGGCATCAAAGAAGTCACGCGCTTCTTCAATGGTCATCTCCAGCACTTCGTGGATGCTTTTGCCTTTGTACTTAATTTCCAGCGTTTCGCGGTTATAGCGTTTGCCTTTGCACTGATCACAGGGGACATAAATGTCCGGCAGGAAGTGCATTTCCACTTTGATCACGCCATCGCCCTGGCAGGCTTCACAGCGTCCGCCGCGTACGTTAAAGCTGAAACGGCCCGGGTTATAACCACGGGAACGCGCTTCCGGCACACCGGCAAACAACTCACGAACCGGGGTGAAGATGCCGGTATAGGTGGCCGGGTTAGAACGCGGAGTTCGGCCGATCGGGCTTTGATCGATATCGATCACTTTGTCGAAATGCTCAAGGCCGGCGATCTCGCGATACGGAGCCGGTTCGCCGCTGGTGGCACCATTTAACTGGCGCTGAGCAATCGGGAACAAGGTATCGTTGATAAGCGTAGATTTACCGGAACCGGAGACGCCGGTGATACAGGTAAACAAGCCAACCGGCACCGTCAGCGTCACATCTTTCAGGTTATTGCCGCGTGCGCCAGTGAGCTTCAGCACTTTGGCCGGATCACCTTTGACGCGCTCCTTCGGTATGGCGATTTCACGTTTGCCGCTCAGGTACTGGCCGGTGAGAGAGTCTTCATGCGCCATGATGGCATTGACATCACCTTCCGCCACCACCTGGCCGCCGTGCACTCCGGCACCTGGGCCGATATCAATAATATGGTCGGCGGCACGGATCGCATCTTCATCGTGTTCGACCACAATCACCGTATTGCCGAGATCGCGCAGGTGAATCAGGGTGCTCAGCAGACGTTCGTTATCACGCTGATGCAGACCAATGGAGGGTTCATCCAGCACATACATCACGCCAACCAGCCCTGCACCAATCTGGCTTGCCAGACGGATACGCTGTGCTTCACCACCGGAAAGTGTCTCGGCGGAACGCGACATGGAAAGATAATTCAAGCCCACGTTGACCAGGAAGCTCAGGCGGTCGCCAATTTCTTTCAGCACTTTTTCCGCGATTTTGGCGCGCTGGCCGCTCAGTTTGAGTTCGCGGAAGAAATCCATCGCGTGACCGATGCTCATATCCGAGATGGTCGGCAGATTGGTATTTTCCACGAAGACGTGACGCGCTTCGCGGCGCAGGCGGGTACCTTCGCAGCTGGCACAGGCACGGTTGCTGATAAATTTCGCCAGTTCCTCGCGGACTGCGTTGGATTCCGTTTCTTTATAACGGCGTTCCATATTGTGCAGCACGCCTTCAAACGGATGGCGACGTACCGAGGTATCACCACGGTCGTTGATATATTTGAACTCGATGCTTTCCTTGCCGGAACCGTACAAAATCACCTGCTGCGCTTTGTCGCTCAGGCTGTTGAACGGGGCTTCGACATCGAAATCGAGATGCTCTGCGAGCGAGCGCAGCATCTGGAAATAGTAGAAATTACGGCGATCCCAGCCGCGAATCGCGCCGCCAGCCAATGACAGTTCCGGGTTTTGTACCACGCGGTCAGGATCGAAATATTGTTGTACGCCGAGACCGTCGCAGGTCGGGCAGGCTCCCGCCGGGTTGTTAAACGAGAACAGACGTGGCTCCAGCTCGCGCATACTGTAGCCACAGATCGGGCAGGCAAAGTTGGCGGAGAACAGCAGTTCTTCGACGCTGCTGTCGTCCATATCCGCGACAATCGCCGTGCCACCGCTCAGCTCCAGCGCGGTTTCGAAGGATTCGGCCAGACGGGTGGCAAGATCGTCACGCACGCGGAAGCGGTCAATCACCACTTCGATAGTGTGCTTCTTCTGTAGTTCCAGCTTCGGCGGATCGGAGAGATCGCAAACCTCGCCATCGATACGGGCGCGGATGTAACCCTGGGTCGCCAGGTTTTCCAGCGTTTTGGTGTGTTCACCTTTGCGATCTTTCACCACCGGAGCCAGCAGCATCAGGCGGCGGCCCTCTTCCTGTGACAGCACCTGATCCACCATTTGGCTGACAGTCTGTGCCGCCAGCGTGACATCATGATCCGGGCAACGCGGTTCACCGACGCGGGCAAACAGCAGACGCAGGTAGTCATGGATTTCCGTGATGGTACCCACCGTCGAACGCGGGTTATGGGAAGTGGATTTTTGCTCAATGGAGATGGCGGGCGAGAGACCTTCAATGTGGTCAACGTCCGGTTTCTCCATTAAAGAAAGAAACTGGCGCGCATAGGCAGAGAGCGACTCCACATAGCGACGCTGACCTTCCGCGTACAGCGTATCAAACGCCAGAGAGGATTTACCGGAACCTGACAGGCCGGTAACCACAATGAGTTTGTCGCGAGGGATGATCAGGTTGATGTTTTTCAAATTATGGGTGCGGGCACCACGAACTTCGATCTTATCCATTCACCTTTCCCGGATTAGAAGCACTCGCCGCGCCTTGCCGACGGCGGCCAGAAGAAACGCGTATTATGGCACAAAAAATAGACTGAATAAATATCCAGTGTTTTGTGTTTTTTTTGTCTATTATGGAAGCGCGCTCGAAAGTGGGAACAGCCGCCATGACGTGTTAGAATTGATCGTTTAGAATTGACGCATTAACTCATCGGGAGACAGCAACATGGCCAGTCGTGGCGTTAACAAAGTGATTCTTGTCGGGAATCTGGGTCAGGATCCGGAAGTGCGTTATATGCCGAATGGTGGTGCAGTTGCCAACATTACACTGGCTACGTCAGAAAGCTGGCGCGATAAGCAAACCGGTGAAAACAAAGAGATCACTGAATGGCACCGCGTTGTGCTGTTTGGCAAGCTGGCGGAAGTGGCCGGTGAATATCTGCGTAAAGGTTCGCAGGTCTATATCGAAGGTCAGCTGCGCACCCGTAAATGGCAGGACCAGGGTGGTCAGGATCGTTACACCACCGAAATCGTGGTCAATGTTGGCGGCACCATGCAGATGCTGGGTGGACGTCAGCAAGGCGCTAATGCCGGTGGTGCGCCGATGGGCGGCCAGGGCGGCGGCAACAATAACGGCTGGGGCCAGCCGCAGCAACCGCAGCAGAGCGGCGGTAACCAGTTCAGCGGCGGCGCACAGCAGCGTCCGCAGCAGCAGAGCGCACCGGCGAACAATGAACCGCCGATGGATTTTGATGACGACATTCCGTTCTGATTCGATTTGCTTTGCAGACGTTTTAAAACCCCGCTGGTCGGGGTTTTTTATTGCCCAAATCCCACATACGAAAAAGGCCACCTTGCGGCGACCTGTCCCGGTACTTCCCTGTACGACCATCCGTTATTTATACAGTTCTGCGGTCATATGAACACGATTATTGGTGTTCGCTTCGGTGATTTTGTACTGAGCACCCTGTTGCGCTGCCTGAGCGGCGATTTTGGCTTCTGCACCGTCCAGAGTTGAAGCGGAAGCGGTAATGCTCTGTGCGAAGCTGCCGAAAGAAACCAGTGACAGGGCCGCAACTGCAACGAAAGTTTTGATAGATTTCATGGTCATTTCCTCAGAGATAATTTTTAGTTGGTGGGGCGTTGTGCCCCGATGTGAGAAAGAATAGACCTGTAGCCCGGTAAGTAAAAGCTGATGGTTTTGCTGAAAGCATTCAAAAAAATTGATTAAATTTTCGTATGCATCGCGACACGACAACGGAGTGCGATATATCACGAGATAGTCTTTCATTTAACCTTTTGCCACATTCCCTCTGAAGTGGCACAAAAAGCCGTTCATGCGCCATGCTGCTCCGCCATCCTGTCTGACCAATTATCCCGGCTGAATAAGGAGCGTGAGTGAACCTCAACCGCCGTACATTTTTATTAGCCCTCAGTGCGCTGGGCGTGGTGCGCAATGTTCAGGCGTTCACTGCGGAAGATCCTTTGCCACTGGATGTCGCGTTAGTTTCACCGTGGATGGCGAATCAGGTGGCACTGACGCGGAATAACCTGTTGTTTCTTGGCTTGCCGCGCTATGCCAAAGATAAGCCGACGCCGTCACTGGCGCGACGTGAATCCGATGGCACCCTGCGACCCTTTCCGGGCAATAGCTGGAATGAATGGCAACCCGGTAAAGATGGACGCAATGCGTTTGTTTACCTGAATTCCGTGCATATTTTTGCCGATGATACGGTGTGGTGTGTCGATCAGGGTTCACTTAGCGCGGGGGTATTCTCGCCAGAAGATGCGATACCGCAACCGGGGGCGCAGAAACTGGTACAGCTGGATGCCCACAGTGGCGCAATCCTGCAAATCCTGCGTTTTGACGATGAGATCCTGCCGCCAGGCGCGCAAATGAATGATCTGCGATTCCACGGCAACGCGCTGTATATCAGCGATTCCGGCCTGGGCGGCATCATCGTGCATGACATGGTCAGTGGCAGAACGCAGCGCCGCCTGTCTGGTATGCGCGTGGTGAAAGCGTCAGATAAAGCCCCGCCCGCGATGTTAGCCGGGGTCAAAGGGGGTAAAACCTTCCATCCGCCCAATAGCGATATGATCGAAATTACCGCCGATGGTCAATGGCTGTATTGGGCTGCACCGACCGGCCCGCTATATCGGGTCGAGACCCGCTGGCTGCAACAAACTGAGCTGAGTGATGAACAACTCATCAGCCATGTTGAGCAGGTATACGACAATAATTTCTCCGGAGGTTGTTGCATGGACTCGGCGGGAAATGTCTATTTTTCCGAAACCGTGACCCACAATATTCGGGTCCTTGCTCCCTCCGGTGAGACACGGGTACTGACCAGTGATAAGCGGCTACTGCGGCCGGACGGTACCTTCATCAGTCATGACCGGCAGTTCTACATCCCGGTAAAACAACCGCTGGCAGCGCAACCCGGCGCAGCTGCGTGCTTCGCCATTTATAAGCTGTCACTGCCAGATGAGTTTCAGGGGATCAGCCTCGGCGGCGCGGTTACGGGTTAACGGCTTCCACCTGCCAGCTGGCAAGCAGTTCGGCTGTCGGGCGAACCTGTACGGGATTGCCCGGCAGAATCAGATCTGCCCAGACTTCGTTATGCTGGTTGATGAGCTGTTCGGCAGAAACAAAGGTACGATCGGCAGTGGTGTGCGCGTCGGCTGCAACGGTGATGCGATAACCGAGGCTGGCACCCACTTTGAGCGTGGTATCGACACAATAATCGGTCGCACAGCCACAGATCACAAAAGAAGTAATGCCATGCTGTTCCAGCTTTGCCGCCAGGTCGGTCTGCCAGAAGCCGTCACAGGCGGTTTTGTTGACGTAGAGAGCGTTAGCCGGTTGCTGAAGCTCCGGTACGATGCGCCAGCTTGCGCTATTGGCTTCCAGCCCGGGGCCGACGTGCTGAATGAAAATCACCTGGTCGGCGGCGGCGATTAGCTGATTAATACGTGCGCAGCGTCCGGCACGATCAAAACGCGGTGTCGCCAGCACACCGTCCTGCATGTCCACCACCATCACTACATTGTTGCCCATCATTGCCTCCTTTATATGCCTGCGTGCCAGTGTGGCGCTGAAACTCATCACAGGCAAAGCAAATCTGTTTTGCATTTCACCTGACAGGCGAGGCATGCTGGTTATCTGATTAACGATGGAGGTGTGCTGTGTCTGTGGTCCCTGCAATTTTCCCCTGTGAGCGCGATCGGGCGCAGTTCCAGCAATTTGCTGAACTGCCGGGTATTGAACTGTATCAGGCGCACATCTCCCGCTATGCCTTTGAACCGCATACCCACGAAGCCTTTGGCATCGGTACTATTGAGTCTGGAGCGCAGCGCTTCCGTTATCGCGGTACCCACTACACCGCGCCGCAGCATTCTCTGGTGATGATGAATCCTGATGAGTTGCATACCGGCGAGTCAGCCTGTGAGGAGGGCTGGCGCTATCGGATGATCTACATTCAGCCGGATGAGATGGAGAGACTCACCGGTGACCGTAGCTGGTGGTTTAGCGACGCGTTGCGTACCGATATACGCCTGGCGCAGCCCTTTTCTTTGCGGCTGGCGGCCTTATGCCAGGCTGGAACGGCTCTGGAACGTGAAGGTTTGCTGATCGAGTTGCTGGAGTTGTTGCGTCCGCTGGCTCGGCACGGGCAATCCCGCCAGGCCGAGGGGGAACACCGTTTCGATCAGGTGAAAACCTATCTGCGGGATAACCTTGCTGAGCCGGTCAGGCTGGATGAACTGGCGGCATTGGCGGGGCTATCACCGTGGCATTTTCTGCGCAGTTTCCGCCAGCAGTTTCATGTGACGCCACATCAGATGCTGATGGCATTTCGTCTTTATGACGCCAAATTGCGTCTGGCTCAGGGGGAGAGTGCGGCGGCGGTGGCAGCTGCCGTTGGCTTAACCGATCAGGCCCACCTGACGCGAGCCTTCGCCCATCGTTATGGCATTACCCCTGGCCGCTACCAGAAACAGGTCTTTCCCGCGCGCTAACAGCAATCTGCTACAAGCCTTTGCTGCGCTGTTCCGTCACACTGTGGCGGAATGGCGATAAAGGAAGAGATTATGTTAGCTGGAATATTGTTCGCGCTGGCGGCGGGATTGATGTGGGGGCTGATCTTTGTCGGCCCGCTGCTGGTGCCGGATTACCCCGGAACGTTGCAGTCCGCAGGGCGCTATGTCGCGTTTGGACTGATTGCGTTACCCCTCGCCTGGCTGGATCGGCGGCGTCTGCGTCAGCTGGCGCGCAAAGACTGGGTGGAAGCGCTGAAACTGTCGCTGGTGGGTAATCTGATGTATTACGCCTTTCTTGCCAGTGCCATTCAGCGTACCGGTGCACCGGTCTCCACCATGATTATTGGCACCTTACCGGTGGTGATGTCGGTAACTGCTAACCTCTGCTATGGGCATCTGGAAGGGCGCTTGCCATGGCGGCGTTTAACGCCCGCTTTGCTGATTATTTCTTTGGGGCTGGTATGCGTCAACGCCGCCGAGTTACAGGCGCAGGGGGCGGCGCTGGACTGGCCACGTTATCTTACCGGCCTGTTGCTGGCAGTGCTGGCGGTGGGCTGCTGGACCTGGTATCCGTTACGTAATGCTCGCTGGTTGCGCAGCCATCCTCAGCACAAACCCGGCAGCTGGGCGACAGCGCAGGGGCTGGTCACGTTACCCCTGGCGCTGGTGTTTTATTTGCTGGTGTGTGGGCAGATCCACTGGCAACAGCCGGGATTCGGGCTGCCGTTTGGCCCGCAACCCGAGGTGTTCCTGCTCCTGATGCTGGCGATTGGCCTGTTCTGTTCATGGCTTGGGACACTGTGCTGGAACGCGGCCAGTCAGCGTCTGCCTACGGTCATCATGGGGCCATTGATTGTGTTTGAAACCTTGTCCGGGCTGTTCTGGACTTTCCTGTGGCGACAAAGCTGGCCACCCGTGTTAACTGCGGTGGGGATCTGCTGTCTGATCATGGGGGTTATCGCGGCAATGCGTATCAAACCGCAGCCTGTGGTGACATCGTTGGAAATTTAAGCATATGAGGATGCCGGCTCCGATGCTGGTATCCTGAAATACCAGCATTTTTAAGAATAAGACCAGCCCGAAATCCTCTCTGTTTGCCATTTCTGCGCTAAAAAAACCGCGTCTTATAACAATCTCCCGTCTCTGTGTGGCCATTTCTACATTTAAATGGCATATCCGTACCCTGATATCAGGTTGAAATTTGTCCTGATGCTGGCTGTATTTACCCGGTAAAAGGGTTGGTGAGCGTACCCGCGCGTGCGAACCAGGGGTAAAACCCGCAGTCATCTGGGGCTTTTTAGCGCCTTTTGGCACTGATATTGTGCTGCCGGAACCATCATTTCCTTAAGGCGTTGCAGATTCGTTGAGATTCTTTCGCCATCGCTGTGCGGGAAACTGTTTAAGTTTAACGATGAATAGTGAGGTGATATTAATGCTACAGGCAGGGGGGATCACTTTATTGTTTAGTATTGATAACGTTTCTCTTCAGGATAATTCCTGGCATTGAAAGCACGAATAGTTCTTTGGCAGTGGAAGGGGGTGATCGCCAGATTCTGGCGCAGATCCAGTTTAAAAAAGAGTATGGTGAGAAGGATTTCACAGGGGTTGTTCATCAATGCTAAACAGAATAGTCTGCATTCAGTGCAGAGCATTAATGTTGATTAAGTAATAATGAAAGCCCCAATCTCACCGTAATGAGATTGGGTCGGGCGTAAATAGCTTGAATAGCGAGACTTTTGCTGATGTGAATCAATTTTACCGCAAAAAAAGAAGCAATTCCCTGATGAAACTCATCAGGAAAGCATGGTGCGAATTGTTATGTTACGAACACTGAATTAAATGACCTTCATCTCTTCTGGTAAGAACAAATCCCAGCATTAAATCAAATTACAACGGCCGCGATAGTGTTAGCGATTATCTGTACCTGAGGGATAGTGATAAACGCTACGGCTAATATCCAGCAAACGGCAGCTGCGACGGGTTCCAATGTCGAAGGTGGTTTGCAGAAAGTTAACCGCCTGGCGCTTTTCATTGGTGGTGAAGAAGTTTTTCAGTACGCTTTGCAGCATCTCCTTATCAGAACTGAGTGCCTGTAGTTCGCGGGTGAGTATCTGGAGCTTGTCCTCCAGTTCTTTGATTTTTCTACCTTCTTCGGAAGAGAGTCCGGAGAACTTTTTCTTCCAGCTATAGAAAGTGGCCTCGGAAATGCCAAGCTCCTCACAAATCTCCCTGACTTTCACTCCCGTTTCAGAAGCTTTAATGGCATTTGTGATTTGCTCTTCGCTATATCGTGACTTTCTCATAAATGCTATTACCTTTCTTATCAATTAGTGGATGAGAATTACTGTATTAATATCTGGTACTGCAAAAACACTATTAATGCAGTATTAAAGTGCGCGATTAGAATTGCGAGGATTAAATTAAGTTATTTGTAATAAATATCATCATGGGATAAGTCTTATTTTATTCTGATTGCCGTTGAACACCTTCCTGGTATTGGGTTTTTGATATAGATTTATTTCATCCCAACTGCGGAAAAATTCTACATTCATTGGAAAATCAGCATGACCTGCTTGCAAAAGTGACAGGATGTGCCAGTAAGCTTTTAGTCGAAATTGAGACTGAAATCGTTTACATCCGCAGGGTTTCGCGCCGGATTTAATCGGAATTTTCCTGAATTCATTCTCTGAATCCTGATGCGAGTCTCATTTTTCGGACCAGCATGGTCTGAAGTTATTAATTTAAGTCAGGCCCACTAAGACTTGTTTAATTCTTTTCAAGGACGTTGTACCGCTTGCAGTAGCAGTAAGTAATACTAAGGACGAGTTGATGAAATTAAGCGTAATGTCAAATGCCGCCTGGATGATGTCTGAGAAGATCGTCTCTGTTTTTGGCGTCATATTTGTTACCTCCTACGTGGCAAAATCCTTTGGCCCAACGGTGTTTGGTCAAATGGCGTTTTCGACCTCACTTTTCTCTATGGTGCAGACCGTAGCGATGTTTGGCACCGAAACGATACTGTTCAAAACCATCAGCAAGAGTGCGCCAAAAGGCGTACGGCTGATGAACGTGGCACGTACGTTACGGTTAGCGTTATTGGTGCTGACCTCGCTGCCGGTGTTGATTTGGGTCTGGTACAACATGCAGGAAAACTTCCTTGCGTTTGCGCTGGCCTCGTTCATCGCCTCGGTATTTGTCACCCAGGACACCTTCAGCGTGTATAACAATGCGCGCCTGGCTTCACGTCTCAATACCATTGCGAACTCTGTCGGTCTGCTCCTCGGCTTCGCGCTAAGTTTCGGCATTGCCTGGTTCCGGCTGAGCCCGTTATGGCTGACCCTGTCGATCGTGGCCGTGACGCTGGTTCCCTACGCCATCAAGCGCTACAACTTTTACCGCGAGAACCAGGAGCAATCACCGTCGCGCGTGAAACGTGGCCCTTATCTGCGTTATCTGCTGTATGCCGGCCTGCCATTGGCGATCTCCAGCATCTTTATTTCGGTACAGGTGAAAACCGCGCAGATGTTTCTGGTTGGTATCGCTTCAGCACGCGATCTGGGGTTGTTCGCTGCGGCCAATACCATTTCGGCTTCGTGGACCTTTATTCCACTGGCCATCATCACTTCCAGCTTTTCGGAAATATTCAGAGAGCGCGGCGAAGCGGCAATTAAGCTTACGGCGCGTCTGAATGGGTATGTGTTGGGTGTCTCACTGATTCTGTTATTCATCATCGCCTTATATGGTGAAAAAATAATCATTGCTTTATATGGTCACGATTACACGCAGTCAGGAAGTCTCATTACGTTGCTGTCGATAGCCTCCAGTTTCTCGGCGATGGGGACCGTCGCGTACCGCTATATCGTTAAAGAGGGTGGATTTAATTATCTGCTCAGGAAAATTCTCTGCCTGGTCGCCATCGGCCTTCCGATGTCGTGGTGGCTGATCCAGGGGTACGGCATTATGGGCGCTGCCTGGAGCGTTTTCCTGACGGAACTTCTGTCCCTCACCGTAATGAATTACTTCTTCAGAAACGGCGTCATTTACAAGATTCAGGTTTCCTCACTCAACTACAAAACCTACAAATGAGGTCAGATATGCTTAAGTTGAAAGATGAACTGAGAAAAAGTGTGCGGTATTTCATCAGGAAAATGCCCTGGGCTTATCAGGATCGGATTTTTTACTTTCGTAAATTCAGGCGATTACCCAATCTGCGCGAACCGAAAGTATTTAACGAGAAGATCCTGTACCGTAAGTTTGTTTATGGCGATTACCAGAATTATGGGCGCCTGTCGGATAAATATTCGGTACGTGACTACGTTGCCGAGAAGGTCGGCAGTGAATATTTGATTCCATTGCTGTATGAAACCAGCGATCCGCATTCCCTACATACGCTGCCGAGCTGGAAGAACACGGTGATCAAGCCGAATCACGGCTCCAATATGGTGGAAATCCTGCTGGAAGAACCGGATGCGCTGAAAAAGCAGCAGATCATCAGCAACTGCCAGCGCTGGCTGAAAAAAGACTATGCCGATGAGGCGCGTGAGATTCATTACCGTTACATCAAGCCGCGCATTCTGGTGGAGAAATACATTGGTGATGGCAAAACCGCGCCGGTTGATTATAAGTTCCATATGTTTAATAAACGCGATGGCAACTTCGAGTTTGTGTTGCAGGTGATTTATAATCGATGCAATCCACTGATATCAATGAATTTTTATGTGAATAACTTGAATGAGGCCTATCATAAAATCCGTGATACCGGATTGGATATCTCGTCGCAGTTGGCAGCACTGCAACATGCCTTAGCGTTAAGTAAGAAACTGGCGAGTGACTTCGATTATGTTCGTGTTGACTGGTATATCCACGAACAGCAGGTTTACTTTGGCGAGCTGACTTTTACGCCTGGCGCTGGGATGGTTACCGGACTGGATCGTGGGCTTAATCAGATGATGGGTGATATGTGGATTCAGGACCGTCTCGGTGCGAAGACGCCGGGCGGTGCGGTGGGGGATGTCAATATCCCGGCCGTGTTGAAGAAAATTTGAAATCACACAGCAAAATAAAAAACCCCGCGATGCGGGGTTTTTTATTGGTGGAAATCAGGGCATTGGCCAATCGGCAGGGGTCTGACTCATCACCTCGACGAAGGCGTTTTTGGTGATTTCCATAAAGTTATGCAGATTTTCCATGCTCAGGGTGATTCCCAGCAGGCCGGTGACAAACCAGCAGGACATGCCCAGGCCGATTCCGCCGCACATCAGCGCCATCACATGGTGGCTGTTCTGACGAAAACGAATTTTCAGGGTGCTGGCGAAAAACATCATTATTGCGCTCAGCAATTCCCAGCGCATAACGATAAGACTGGTGGTTAAAGTAGCCATCTGCAACGAACCTCTATGAATCAGTAACATCCCTGACATTCATCGGACATCACTGGCGGCAAAGAAGGAAGGTCAGGGAGGCCCTTCAGGCCGTCGTATTACGCATTATTTTGTGACTTGGGTCACATTATATCACTCGATTTGAAATTTTGAACAAAATTTATACCTGGTATGGTAGAAAAAATTTTATCGAAGTTAGATGCGGCATTTATGCGGAATGTGCAAATAATTGCACGGGTGGGTAGCGGCGCGATTTATCGCGCGCCTGACAGGCAGGGTGCGCCCGCAGGGGGGCGCGCAGACAGGATTAGCGGATCGGGCAGCACTCGCCGGTGGTTCGCTGGGTAAAGCTGGCCAGGTTTTCGTTGCAATCAAAGCTCACCAGGCGTGGACGCTGGATCATCGCCTGACGACGCATGGTGTGGCGATAGGCAGTCGGTGTTTGCGAGAACTGACGACGAAACACGCGGGAAAAAGTTTGTTGCGAGTCATAGCCGTACTGCATCGCGATATCAAATACCGGGCGTTGCGTCTGGCGCAGCGCTTCTGCTGCCAGCGTTAAACGCCGTTCGCGGATATAGCCGCCCAATGTTTGTTTCGTCACGGTACGGAACATACGTTGCAGGTGCCATTTGGAATAACCTGATTTGGCCGCTACTTCATCAATTGACAGGGTTTTATCCAGATTCTGATCGATCCAGTGCGTCAGTGAATGAATGATTTCCTCTTGCATCATAACCACATCCTTCTGAGTAGAGATTCGAAGTTTCAATGGGGAGCGAGTATAATTCCTCAAGTTAACTTGAGGTAAAGAGCCAAATGAAAAAAGAACGCAACTACCCGAAGCCGGTGTTGACGCCGGGCGAAGTCGCGAAACGCAGCGGCGTGGCCGTCTCGGCGCTGCACTTTTATGAGACCAAAGGATTGATCTCCAGCACGCGCAATAACGGCAATCAGCGGCGTTACAGCCGCGATGTGCTGCGTCGCGTAGCGATCATTAAAATCGCGCAACGTATCGGCATTCCTCTCGCCACGGTAAGCGATAGCCTGATGCATGTACCCGCCAACAAACGTATGTCTACCCAGGAATGGGATGCGCTGACCCAGCACTGGCGCGAGGAGCTGGATAAACGCATCGAAACACTTACGCGGCTGCGTAACGATCTCGACGGGTGTATTGGTTGCGGTTGTCTGTCGATGCGCGATTGTCCGTTGCGCAACCCCGGTGACCGTTTGGCAGAGCAGGGGTCGGGCGCTGTGTTACTCGATCCGCAACAGGACGAGCAGAAACGCTGAGACGCCATCATCTATACTTGCCGGGTCAATCCATTGGTCAGGAAGCCATGATGATCACCGTTCACCATCTTGAAAATTCCCGTTCACATCGGGTGCTGTGGCTGCTGGAAGAGTTATCGGTGCCTTATCAAATCAAGCGCTACCAACGTGAAGGCACCTTGCTGGCACCGGAGTCGCTGAAAAAAGTCCATCCGCTGGGCAAATCCCCGGTGATCACCGATGGCAATCGGGTAGTGGCGGAGTCCGGGGCCATCCTCGAATATCTGGCAGAAAAATATGACGCCGAGTATCGGCTGAAACCTGCCGATGAGGATGCGCAGATTCAGGCCCGCTACTGGCTGCATTACGCCGAGGGATCGCTGATGCCGTTGCTGGTGATGAAACTGGTGCTCGGCCAGTTGGGCAAAAAGCCGGTGCCCTGGCTGCTACGTCCGGCGGGCAGGGCGCTCAGTGCGGGTATCCAGAAAGCCTGGCTGAACAAGCAGCTGGCGCTGCATGGCGGCGTGATTGAGCAACATCTCAGCCAGCATCCTTACTTTGCCGGTCATCGTTTCACCATCGCCGATATCCAGATGAGTTTCCCATTGCTGGCGATGCGCGCGCGCACCGGTCTGCGCGATATGCCCGCCAGTCTGCGCTGGCTGGAAGGGATGGAACAGCGGGCAGCCTGGCAGCGGGCGCTGGAGCAGGGCGGCCCGATAAATTTCAGCGGTTAAATCCGTTATGCCAGATTATCAGTTGAAAATCGCCGGTCATTCACCGGATAATCGTTTGCCTTTTTTCTGAGTTTCCCCTTTTACGACCAGAAATACGCGGCTACGTAAACGTTTGCTTTGTTTCTTCACCAGAGAGACGTGCACCAGGACGGCGGGCAAACGGTAGCCGTGCGGCCACTCACAACACAAAAAATGCAGAGGATTAATTATGTCTGGCGATTCTCGCCCGGCCAGTGGAAAACTGGACGCCTGGTTTACTATTTCAGCACGCGGTAGCAGCGTGCGTCAGGAAGTGCTGGCAGGGTTAACCACCTTCCTGGCAATGGTTTATTCCGTCATTGTGGTGCCGGGTATGCTCGGTAAAGCAGGCTTTTCTCCGACGGCGGTCTTCGTCGCGACCTGCCTGGTGGCAAGCTTCGGTTCCATCCTGATGGGGCTGTGGGCCAACCTGCCCATGGCTATCGGTTGCGCTATCTCGCTGACCGCCTTCACCGCCTTCAGCCTGGTGCTGGGGCAGCATATCAGTGTGCCAGTTGCCCTTGGGGCGGTGTTCCTGATGGGGCTGCTGTTTACCGTGATCTCTGCCACCGGCATTCGTGCGTGGATTCTGCGTAACCTGCCGATGGGTGTCGCGCATGGCACGGGCATCGGTATCGGCCTGTTTCTGCTGCTGATCGCTGCCGATAGCATTGGCCTGGTGGTGAAAAATCCGGCGGCGGGCTTGCCGGTAGAGCTGGGGCACTTCGCCTCCTTTCCGGTGATCATGGCGCTGGTCGGGCTGGCAGCCATCTTCGGTCTGGAAAAACGCCGTGTACCGGGCGGCATCCTGCTGACCATTGTCGGGATCTCGATTGTCGGATTGATTTTCGACCCGGCGGTGAAGTACCAGGGGCTGTTTGCCATGCCGAGCCTGAAAGATGCCAGCGGCCAGTCGCTGGTGTTTAGCCTCGACATCATGGGCGCGCTGAAACCGGCAGTGTTGCCAACGGTGCTGGCGCTGGTAATGACCGCCGTGTTTGATGCCACTGGCACCATTCGCGCGGTGGCCGGGCAGGCCAATTTGCTGGATAAAGACGGGCAGATCATTAACGGCGGTCGTGCGCTGACCACCGACTCGGTCAGCAGCTTGTTTGCCGGCCTGGTAGGTGCATCTCCGGCAGCGGTGTACATCGAATCGGCGGCGGGGACGGCGGCGGGTGGCAAAACCGGTCTGACGGCGATTGTGGTTGGCCTGCTGTTCCTGGTGATTCTGTTTATGTCGCCGCTGGCGTATCTGGTTCCTGCTTACGCCACCGCGCCCGCGCTGATGTACGTGGGTTTGCTAATGCTGAGCAACGTGGCGAAGATCGATTTCAACGATTTTGTTGATGCCATGTCCGGCCTGCTGACGGCGGTGTTTATCGTGCTGACCTGCAACATCGTCACCGGTATCATGCTTGGCTTTGCTGCGCTGGTGATTGGTCGCCTGTTTGCCGGTGAGTGGCGTAAACTGAATTTCGGCACCGTGGTGATTGCTGTGGCGCTGGTGGCTTTCTACGCCGGTGGCTGGGCCATCTGATCTGAAAATCTCCTGAAGTCCGAATTATTATCTTTCCTTGCTGTGCCGCACGTCGGGTTTTCCTGTCGTGCGGCATTTTGTTTTACACTTTCCAGCGCAACATCGCTTTAACGATTACGATTCGCCTAAGGAAAGCATGGAAATCTTCTTTACTATTCTCATCATGACGCTGGTGGTGTCGCTCTCCGGCGTCGCGGCACGTATTTTGCCTTTTCAAATCCCGCTGCCGCTGGTGCAGATTGCTGCCGGTGCGATGCTCGCCTGGCCCACCTTTGGTCTGCATGTCGATTTTGATCCCGAACTGTTTCTGGTGCTGTTCATTCCGCCCTTGCTGTTCGCCGACGGCTGGAAAACGCCGATCAACGAATTCCTGCACCACGGGCGCGAGATCATCGGCCTGGCTCTGGTGCTGGTGCTGATCACCGTCGTCGGGATCGGTTACCTGATTTACTGGCTGGTGCCGGGCATCCCGCTGATTCCGGCCTTCGCCCTGGCGGCGGTACTGTCACCCACCGATGCGGTGGCGCTCTCCGGTATCGTCGGTGAAGGGCGAATCCCGAAGAAAATTATGTCGATTGTGCAGGGCGAAGCCCTGATGAACGATGCATCCGGCTTGGTGTCACTGAAATTTGCTGTCGCCGTGGCGATGGGCACCATGGTGTTCACCTGGGGCGGAGCCAGCGTTGAGTTCCTCAAAGTGGCGGTGGGCGGCCTGGTGGCGGGTGTCGCAGTCTGCTGGCTGTATGGCCGTTCGCTGCGTCTGCTGAGCCGCTGGAGTGGTGATGACCCGGCGACCCAGACCGTGTTGCTGCTGTTGCTGCCGTTTGCCTCATATCTGATTGCTGAACATCTCGGTGTGTCGGGCATCCTCGCGGCGGTGGCGGCGGGTATGACCATCACCCGTTCCGGCATTATCCGCCAGGCTCCGCTGGCGATGCGTCTGCGTGCCAACAGCGTCTGGCAGATGCTGGAGTTCGTGTTTAACGGCATGGTGTTCCTGATGCTGGGCCTGCAATTGCCGGACATCCTCGAAGCCTCGGTAGCCCAGGCGAATGCTGATCCCAATGTCCAGCTGTGGATGCTGTTCACCGATATTGTGCTGGTGTATGGCGCGCTGATGGTGGTGCGTTTTGGCTGGCTGTGGCTGATGAAACGCGGCAGTCAGCGTTTCCTGAAGAAAAAGCCGCTGGAGTTTGCCAGCTACTCGCTGCGTGAGCTGCTGATTGCCTCTTTCGCCGGGGTACGCGGTGCGATCACCCTCGCCGGTGTGCTGTCAATTCCACTGTTTCTCACCAATGGCGATGCCTTCCCGGCGCGTTACGAGCTGGTGTTTCTCGCCACGGGTGTGATTCTGTTCTCGCTGCTGGTGGGTGTGGTAGTGCTGCCGCTCTTGCTGCGTGGTATTGAAGGTACCGACAAAGCGGGGCATCGTCGCGAGGTGCAAAGCGCGCGTGCCGCGATGGCGACAGTGGCGATTGATAGCCTGCATAAGATGGAAGAACGGCTGGAAAAAGACACTGAAGAGAACATCGACCCGGAGCTGTTGAAAGAGGTGAGCCTGCGGGTGATTGGTAACCTGCGCCGTCGCGTCGTCGGTAAAGACGAGCTGGAGCAGGCGCTGTTTGCCGAAAATCTGGAACGCCGCTTCCGTCTCACGGCTATCAGGGCAGAACGCGCCGAGGTGTACCATCTGCGCGCGACCCAGCAAATCTCCAATGAAACCATGCAGAAATTGCTGCGCGATCTCGACCTGCTGGAAGCCCTGCTGATCGAGAAAGAGGAGTAACGGAGGGGCCGCGCATCACACTGAGATGCGCGGTGCATTATCCGGCCAGTGCTCACGGCAGCAGGCAATCCACGCCTGGGCACTGCGCGACAAATAGCTGCCTTCCCGCCAGATCAATCCCAGGCTCCACTTCAGCTCCGATTCCAGCGGTAGCCACAGTAACGATTGTTTATCCAGACGCTGACAAATCGGCTCCGGCAGAATCGCCAGCCCCATTTCTGCCTGTACCATCGCCGCCAGAAAATCCCACTGCCCACTGCGCACCGCGATATTCGGGGCCAGCCCCAGGCGATGAAACGCCTTCATCAGCTGCCGATTCAGGGAAAACTCTTCGTTGAAAATCAGCAGCGGATGTTCCGCCAGCTCGCCTAAGCCAAGGTGGGTACGATTGAGCCAGGGCGCGGTGCGGGGCAGCAGTACACACAAGGGATGGTGCATCAATTCCAGCGTATTGAGAGGGAGATCGGGGTCAACCGGCAGTGCGGTCAGCGCGATATCGAGGCTGCCATCCAGCACGGCCTGCTGCACAGTCAGACCACCAAATTCGGCGATCTTCAGCTCAACACCCGGATAGCGGCGGCGAAACGCCGAGATGGAACCGGCAATCTGCATCCCGACCATCGGCGGAATGCCAAGGCGCAGCTCGCCGGTCTTCAGCTGGTTGATGTCACCAATTTCAGCTTCCAGCTGATGGAACTCCTGCAAAATCGCCAGTCCACGCTGATACACCGCCTGGCCGCTATCGGTAAGGTGCAGTTTGCGCCCGTCGCGCAGCAGCAGCGTGCAGCCCAGTTCTTCTTCCAACTGGCGCAGCATTTTGCTGATGGTCGGTTGGGTGACGTAAAGCTTCTGCGCAGCGCGGGTGAAACTTTGCTGGCGCACCACTTCGGTAAAGTAGCGCAGAGCGCGGACGTCCATAAAGTATTCCTTATTGGCATAGATTGAATAATATTAATTCATTTTTTTCACACTCTGTCTGCGATTTATACTGAACGCCTGATTTATTTACCGGGGAGAGGGGAAAATGGCGTTCGCATTGAGTCCGCGCAGAACGGACATCCTGCAGCGTGTTTTCGTCCCGCTACAGCTGGTGCTGTATGTGGGCTTGTTTATGTTCAGCGATAAGCTGGTGGGCTGGCTGCATTTGCCGCTGCCCGCCAACGTCGTGGGCATGGTTTTGTTGCTGGTGTTAATCATGACGCACGTCATCCCGTTGCGTTGGGTGAAAGCCGGGGCGAACTGGCTGCTGGCCGAGATGTTGCTGTTCTTTGTTCCGGCGGTGGTGGCGGTGGTGAACTACAGCGATCTGCTGCGTAGCGAGGGCTGGCGTATCTGTGTGGTGATTGCGCTCAGTACCCTGATGGTGCTGGCTGCCACCTCGCTGGTGGTCGATCGTGTTTACCGTTTTGAAATGGCGCGCGCCGCGCGTAAGCAGGCGCGTCATGAATGACCTGATTATCAGCCTGATCTGTGTGGTGCTGACGCTGCTGGTGTATTACCTCAACAAACGGCTTTACCGTCGCTGGCGTACCTTGTTGTTGATGCCGCTGGTGATGACACCGCTGGTGTTGGTGGTGCTGCTGCTGGTAACCCATGTGAGCTGGAAAGACTATATCGCCGAAAGCCACTGGTTGCTGTGGTTGCTCGGCCCGGCCACCCTGGCCTTTGCCGTGCCGGTGTATGAAAACCAGGAGATTATTAAACGTCACTGGTTATCGCTCAGCCTGGGTGTGGCGACGGCGACGCTGGTTTCCGTTTGTAGCTCGGTGTGGCTGGCACGGCTGCTGACCTTGCCGGAATCCATCCAGCGCAGCCTGGCGGTACGCTCCATCACCACGCCGTTTGCACTGGCGGCGGCCAAACCCATCGGTGGCCAACCGGACCTGGTGGCGTTATTTGTGGTGATCACCGGGGTGTTTGGCATGGCGGTCGGGGATTTTCTGTTCCTGCGTATCGCGATTAAGCAGGGGGTGGCGAAAGGCGCAGGTTTTGGTGCCGCGTCGCACGGTGCCGGTACCGCACGTGCTTACCAAATCGGCCAGCAGGAGGGTGTCGTTTCCAGTCTGGTGATGATGCTTTCCGGTGTGGTGACGGTGATCCTCGCACCTCTGCTCGGCCACCTGATGTGGCAGGCTTAACGGCCCGTAAGGGCCGTTTTACTTCGCATCGACATCCCTGTTTACGTAAAGCTTGCCAAATAAAGTTGTGTCCTGCCGCCTGGCTGTTTACCCTTTCCGCCGAATTGATTGTCCTTCATGGAGTGGAATTACATGTTAAAGCAACTTGTTACAGGAAGCGTACTGGGTCTGGCACTGCTGAGCAGCGGTGCGCAGGCGATTGAGGGCAGTGTTGATGTGGGTGAGCACACCACCAACCTCAACCTTGGTCTCGGTACGACCTCACCGGGTCTGTTCCTCAATGGCAACTGGCTGCGCAGCGATCACGACGGCAGCAGCTACGGTCTGGGACTGGGTTATAACGTCGATTTCGGCGGCCTGCGTCTGGCACCGACAGCGAAAGCGCTGTTCACTCACCCGGAAGATGGTAAAGACGGATTTACTGTGGCAGTGGGTGCGGGTGCACAATACAATTTCAACCGTATGTGGGGCCTGTATGGTGGCTACTACTACGCACCAGAAGCGTTCTCTGATCACCTCGACAGCTACAAGGAAATGTCTGGTGGCCTGAGCTTCACCCCGATCTCCCTGCTGAACGTGCGTGTCGGTTATCAGTACATCGAGCTGAACAACAAGGGCAGCCGCAAAGACAACGTACTGGCCGATGGTCCGTATGTGGGCGCATCACTGCGTTTCTAACCGCACTGAATCGTAGCGGCGTGATTTATCACGCGGGTTTAGCTGACCAGGCTACCGCTTAAAAAGAGCGCGATAAATCGCGCCGCTACAATTTGGTTTGTCAGTGCGATTTCCCCTGCTGAATCCCCACTCCGGTCTGCGAACGAATAAACTGTCCACGGAAACGTCGCCGTTCAGCCGCTCCCTGCTCTGAACTGTCGGTGATGGAAAACAGCCAGGTACCGATAAAGGCCGCCAGCATTGAGAACAGCGCCGGATACTCATAAGGATAAATCGGCTTTGCATGTCCCAGCACCTGAACCCAAATGGTCGGGCCGAGGATCATCAGCACCACCGCCGTCAGCAGGCCCAGCCAGCCACCGACCATCGCACCGCGCGTGGTCAGTTTTGACCAGTACATCGACAGCAGGATAATCGGGAAGTTACAGCTGGCCGCAATCGAGAACGCCAGGCCGACCATAAAGGCGATGTTCTGCTTCTCGAACAAAATCCCCAGCGCAATCGCCACCACGCCGAGCACCAGCACCGTGATTTTCGATACGCGCAGTTCCTCCCGCTCGGTGGCCTGACCCTTACGGATCACGCTGGCATATAAATCATGAGAAACTGCAGAAGCACCCGCCAGGGTCAGACCGGCCACCACCGCCAGAATGGTGGCGAAGGCCACGGCAGAGATAAAGCCGAGGAACAGGCTGCCACCCACCGCATCCGCCAGATGTACCGCCGCCATATTGGTGCCGCCAATCAGCGCACCGCTGGCATCTTTAAATGCCGGGTTGGCACCCACCAGCAGGATCGCGCCAAAGCCGATAATAAAGGTGAGGAAGTAGAAATAGCCCATAAAGCCAGTGGCCCAGAACACGCTTTTACGCGCTTCGCGTGCATCTGCCACGGTGAAGAAGCGCATCAGGATATGTGGCAAACCGGCGGTACCAAACATCAGCCCCAGCCCCAGTGATAGCGCGGATATCGGATCTTTCACCAGCCCGCCCGGCTGCATAATCGCCGCCCCTTTCGGGTGCACCGCCATTGCCTCGGTAAACAGCGTATTGAAACTGAAGCCGGTGGCCTTCATCACCATAATCGCCATAAAGCTGGCCCCGAACAACAGCAGTACCGCTTTGATGATTTGTACCCAGGTGGTGGCCAGCATGCCGCCGAACAACACATACATCACCATCAGGATACCCACCAGCACCACTGCGATATGGTAGTTAAGGCCGAATAGCAGCTGAATCAGCTTACCGGCACCGACCATCTGCGCAATCAGATACAGCGCAACCACTACCAGCGAGCCGCAGGCAGAGAGGGTGCGAATGGGTTTCTGTGCCAGGCGATAAGAAGCAACATCGGCAAAGGTAAAACGGCCCAGGTTACGCAGACGTTCGGCAATCAGAAACAGGATCATCGGCCAGCCCACCAGGAAGCCGAGTGAATAAATCAGGCCGTCATAGCCCGAGGTATACACCAGCGCCGAAATACCGAGGAAAGACGCGGCGGACATAAAATCCCCCGCCATCGCCAGCCCATTTTGAAAGCCGGTTATATTGCCGCCTGCGGTGTAGTAGTCACTGCGTGAACGGGTACGTTTCGAGGCCCAATACGTGATGCCCAGCGTCGCGGCAACAAACACCACGAACATGATGATGGCTTCATAGTTGGTGGCCTGTTTTTGTACTTCGCCGGTGATGGCATCGGCAAAGGCGCTGAGTGGCGCAGCAGCGAGGAGCAGCGGGAGCAGGCGCTTCATTGTTTTACCTCGCGCAGAATCTGTTGGGTCAGGCGGTCAAATTCGCCGTTGGCGCGCCACACATAGACGCCGGTCAGCACGAAGGAGATGACAATCAGGCCCACGCCGATGGGGATACCCCGCGTCACATTGGTGCCGGGATGGAGTGGCGTGCCAAGCCAGGCGGGGGCAAAGGCGATCAGCAGGATAAAGCCAACGTACAGCACCAGCATGATCAGGCTGAGCAGTAGCGCAAAGGCCTGGCGTTTATGCACCAGTTCCTGAAAGCGCGGATTGCTCTCGATTTGCTGCCACACAGCTTCCTGAGGGTTTACGGCTTCGTTCATCACAGTTTCTCCAGAGGCAAGGCAGGCAGTAACCTCACCAAAATGTGATGTTAACCGCCTGAATGTTCTAATTATTTAATAAATGCGATGTTGAAGAGTACGACGTAAGGTAAGGCTGGCGATGAGGAGCCTTGATAAACAGGCTGAACCTCATCGCCGGGGTTAAGCTCCATCAGGGCATTTTGATGGATTGTTTCTCTTCCAGCAGCTTCTCTACCACGCCAGGATCGGCCAGAGTTGAGGTATCGCCCAGATTGCTGGTATCGCCTGCGGCGATCTTGCGCAGAATACGGCGCATGATTTTGCCGGAGCGGGTTTTCGGCAGTGAATCGGTCCAGTGCAGTACATCCGGGGTGGCAATCGGGCCAATTTCTTTACGTACCCAGTTACGCACTTCGGTATAAAGCTCGGACGACGGTTCTTCACCGTGGTTCAGCGTGATATAAGCATAGATCGCCTGGCCTTTAATGCTATGCGGAATGCCCACCACCGCTGCTTCGGCAATCTTCGGATGCGACACCAGCGCCGACTCGATCTCAGCCGTGCCGAGGCGGTGGCCGGAAACGTTCAGCACGTCATCCACGCGGCCAGTGATCCAGTAGTAACCATCTTCATCACGGCGGGCACCGTCACCGCTGAAGTAGCGATTTTTGAAGGTGGAGAAGTAGGTCTGTTCGAAACGCTCGTGATCGCCAAACAGGGTGCGCGCCTGACCTGGCCATGAATCAACAATCACCAGGTTGCCTTCGGTCGCTCCAGTCAATGTGTTGCCTTCGTTATCCACCAACGCGGGCTGAACCCCAAAGAAGGGTTTGGTGGCGGACCCGGCTTTCAACTCGATGGCACCCGGCAACGGGGTGATCATGAAGCCACCGGTTTCGGTCTGCCACCAGGTATCAACAATCGGGCAACGTCCGTCGCCAATCTTGTTGTAGTACCACTCCCAGGCTTCCGGGTTAATCGGTTCGCCCACCGATCCCATAATGCGCAGGCTGGTACGATGGGTGCCTTCGATGGCTTTGTCACCTTCGGCCATCAGTGCGCGAATCGCCGTCGGGGCGGTGTAGAGCAGCGTGACCTTATGTTTATCCACCACCTCCGCCATACGGCTCGGCTTCGGCCAGTTCGGTACGCCTTCAAACATCAGCGTGGTGGCGCCACAAGCCAGCGGGCCATAAATCAGGTAGCTGTGACCGGTGATCCAGCCGACATCGGCGGTACACCAGTAAACATCATCAGGATGATAATCAAAGACATACTTAAAGGTGGTCGCGGCATACACCAGATAACCGCCGGTGGTATGCAGCACGCCTTTCGGCTTGCCGGTGGAGCCGGAGGTATAAAGGATAAACAGCGGATCTTCCGCGTTCACCGCCACCGGTTGATGCTGATCGGAGGCGTCAGCCATCAGATCATGCCACCACAGGTCACGGCCTTCGCGCCAGCCGGTGTCTTTCCCGGTGCGCTGAAACACCACCACGTTCTTCACGCTGGTGACGCTGGGGTTGCTCAGTGCATCATCGACATTTTTCTTCAGCGGAATGCTGCGTCCGGCGCGTATACCTTCATCGGCGGTGATCACCAATTTGGCGCTGGAATCGACGATGCGTCCGGCCACCGCTTCCGGTGAGAAGCCGCCGAAAATCACCGAATGCACCGCGCCGATACGGGCGCAGGCCAGCATGGCAATCGCGGCTTCCGGCACCATCGGCATATAGATAGCGACTACATCGCCTTTCTTCACGCCCAGGCCGCTCAGTACGTTGGCAAAACGGCACACTTCCCCGTGCAGCTGGCGGAAGGTCAGGGTTTTGCTTTCGCTGGCGTCATCGCCTTCCCAGATAATGGCGGGATGGTCACCACGGGTTTGCAAATGGCGATCAAGGCAGTTGGCCGCGAGATTCAGCGTGCCATCTTCATACCAGCGAATGGAAATATTGCCTGGGGCAAAGGAGGTGTTCTTCACTTTGCTGTAGGGCGTCATCCAGTCGAGAATTTTGCCTTGCTCGCCCCAAAAGGTTTCGGGATCGTCAACCGACTGTTGATACATCTCTGCATATTGCCCAGCATTGATCAGGGCATTTTCTGCAATCGCAGCAGGAACGGGATGTTTGTGAATTTGGCTCATGGCTGACCTCCTTGAAGATGTTAATCATATGTCAATCAATAGTTAATTGAAGCCCGGCGCGAGAGCTTTGTTTCGGTTTTGCAGTCTGGATCACGGCCTAAGTGTGTGGCTATTTACGCCGTAAATTTTGTTGTGTGATCAGCAGGGAGGACAAGGCACTGGCGGCGAAGAGTGAGAAAGTTCTGAACAAAATAGCAGCAAACGCACCCGGCGGCTTTTTGTTCACTTTTGCATAGCTATGCGGAAAATTATCGAATTAAAACTTTTCATAACAGCGGGTTATGGTTATGTCAGCGGATCAGCATTTTATGCTACAGCACCGGATAAGATTTAAGCTATCCCGCCAGGGGTTGCATTTACTGTAGTGAAAATGGTACTTATCTCGCCCCTGTGAAACCAGTATCCACTCAGGTTGCATCACAGGACGCGCGCAAAACGCCCGCACAGCAGTACCGGATCTATTCCAGTATAACCCTCTATTTTATCGAGCTTTTGCTCACTTCCCTGTGTGTATCGTCTTCTGCACCTTCGCAGCAGAGCAAAGGGGTTTTAACTGAGGAAATAACGCGTTATGAAAGGTTTTAAATTCAGCCTCGCCTGGCAAATAGTGATCGCGCTGATTCTCGGCGTGGTGGTCGGCTCGGTGCTGCATAATCAGCCGGACGATCGTGAATGGTTAATCACCAATATTCTCAGCCCGGCCGGTGATATCTTCATTCATCTGATCAAGATGATTGTGGTGCCGATTGTCGTTTCATCATTGATTGTCGGCATCGCCGGTGTCGGTGATGCGAAAAAACTCGGGCGCATTGGTGTCAAAACCATCGTCTATTTTGAAGTGATCACCACCATTGCCATTGTGGTCGGCATTACGCTGGCCAACGTATTCCAACCCGGCAGCGGCATTGATATGTCAACGCTGGCAACGGTGGACATCTCTAAATATGAAGCCACCACGCAGGCGGTGCAGGGCGCACCTCACAGCCTGGTGACCACCATCCTGTCGCTGATCCCGCAGAACATTTTCGCCTCGCTGGTGAAAGGTGACATGCTGCCGATTATCTTCTTCTCGGTATTGTTTGGTCTGGGGCTGTCATCACTGCCTGCGGAACATCGCGATCCGCTGGTGGGGCTGTTCCGCTCGGTTTCCGAAACCATGTTTAAAGTGACGCATATGATCATGCGTTACGCGCCGGTTGGGGTGTTTGCTCTGATTGCCGTCACCATTGCCAACTTTGGTTTTGCTTCGCTGTGGCCACTCGCCAAGCTGGTGCTGCTGGTTTACGTCGCGATTCTGTTCTTCGCCTTTGTGGTGCTGGGCGCGGTGGCGCGTTTGTGTAAGCTGCGTATCACCACCCTGATGCGTATTCTGAAAGACGAGCTGATTCTGGCCTATTCCACTTCCAGCTCGGAAACCGTGCTGCCGCGCATTATGCAGAAGATGGAAGCCTATGGCGCACCGAAGGCCATCACCAGCTTTGTGGTGCCGACCGGTTACTCCTTTAACCTCGACGGTTCTACGCTGTATCAGAGCATCGCGGCGATCTTTATTGCCCAGCTGTACGGTATTGACCTGTCGCTGACCGATGAAATCATCCTGGTGCTGACCCTGATGGTGACCTCGAAAGGGATTGCTGGCGTACCGGGCGTCTCCTTTGTGGTGCTGCTGGCGACGCTGGGCAGCGTAGGGATTCCGCTGGAAGGTCTGGCGTTTATTGCCGGTGTTGACCGCATCATGGATATGGCGCGTACCGCGTTGAATGTGATCGGTAACGCGCTGGCAGTGCTGGTGATCGCGCGCTGGGAAAACCAGTTCGACACCGAACAGGCCGCCGCTTACGAGCTGCAATTACGCACCCAGGCGTAACCTCCTGCATAAACCCGCCGCCCGGCGGGTTTTTTCTTTCTGTCCCACAAAACTGAAAAAATCTTTTCCTGCCTGAGTGAATTAAGAATTCAATTTGATATATAGTTTCATGAATAAATTATTCTTTCACCGGAGTGTGCGCATGAAAATCGATCTTAGCCAGATGGTCACCGAAGGCCGTAACCCGGCCAGCCAGCATATTGATGAGTTATCGACGGAAGCGATGCTGCGCGTTATCAACGATGAAGATAAAAAGGTGGCGCTGGCTGTAGAAGCGATCGTGCCGCAGATTGCCCAGGTGGTGGATGCCATCACCGCTGCCTTTCGCGAGGGCGGTCGCCTGATTTACTGCGGTGCTGGCACCTCCGGGCGTCTTGGCATTCTTGATGCCAGCGAGTGCCCGCCGACCTTTGGCACCCCACGTAGCCAGGTGGTGGGCTTAATCGCCGGGGGACACACCGCAATTTTGCAGGCGGTGGAAAACGCGGAAGACAACATTGCGCAGGGCGCGCAGGATCTGCGTGATATTCAGTTCAGCGCCAAAGATGTGCTGGTGGGCATTGCCGCCAGTGGCCGTACCCCGTACGTGCTGGGGGCGCTCGACTACGCGAAACAGCAGGGTGCGTTTAGCGCCGCCTTAACCTGCAACCCGGATAGCGCGATGGCGCAGGTGGCCGATGTGGCGCTGACCCCGGTGGTTGGCCCGGAAGTGGTCACCGGCTCTTCGCGGATGAAAGCCGGTACCGCGCAGAAGCTGGTGCTGAATATGCTAACTACCGGCGCGATGATCCGCAGCGGCAAGGTGTACGGCAACCTGATGGTGGATGTGGAAGCCACCAACCAGAAGCTGGTACAGCGGCAGATTAACATCGTCCGCCAGGCGACCGATTGCGATGAAGACACGGCGCAGCAGGCGCTGGTGGCCTGTCAGGGCCATTGCAAAACCGCTATTGTGATGGTGCTGGCGGGTTTGCAGGCTGATGAAGCGCAGGCGCTGCTGGGCCAGCATCACGGCTTTATTCGTCAGGCGTTACGTGATGCAGGAGCGCAATAATGGCCGCCATCAGCGAATCCTTATTGCGCGATATTCTGCACGCCGTAGGTGGGGCGGCCAATGTGGCGCACTGCGGTAATTGCATGACGCGCCTGCGTCTGACCTTAGCGGATGCGCAGCTCGCCGATCATGCACGGCTGAAAACCCTGCCAGGGGTGCTCGGGGTGATCGACAGCGATGCGCAGTTGCAGATTGTGTTAGGCCCTGGCAAAGCGCAGAGCGCGGCGGAAATGATGCAGACGATGCTGGAGAGCACGCCGGATCTGCAATCCATTGCCTTGGCGCAAAAGCAGCAGCTTAAAGCGAAACAAACCAGCCGCCTGCATCAGTTTCTCGCACGCTTTGCCACCATCTTTACTCCGCTGATCCCCGGCTTTATTGGTGCCGGTTTGCTGCTGGGTTTCGCCACGCTGATCGAGCAGATATTTCATCTCACCACGCCGGGTGATCATCCCCACTGGCTGCTGGCGACCGTGGCGTATATGAAGGTGTTTGGCAAAGGGCTGTTCACCTTTCTCAGCATCCTGATTGGTTACAACGCGCAAAAAGCCTTTGGCGGCACCGGGGTGAATGGGGCGATTATCGCTTCATTATTTGTGCTGGGCTATGTACCCACCGCCACCGTGGGTTATTACAGCGGCATGGAGAATTTCTTCGGTCTGACTATCGATCCGCGCGGCAATATTATTGGCGTGCTGCTGGCGGCAATATTTGGTGCCTGGCTGGAACGGCAGCTGCGTAAAATCATTCCTGATAATCTGGATATGATTCTCACCTCGTTGCTGACCTTACTGATCACTGGTGCGGTGACTTTCCTGGTGATCATGCCGATTGGCGGTGAATTATTTAAAGGCATGTCATGGCTGTTTATTCATTTGAACAGCAATCCGTTTGGTTGCGCCATTCTGGCCGGATTATTTCTGATTGCGGTGATGTTTGGTATTCATCAGGGGTTTATCCCGGTTTATTTTGCTTTGATGGAAAGCCAGGGCTTTAACTCGCTGTTTCCGATTCTGGCGATGGCGGGAGCTGGTCAGGTGGGGGCGGCGCTGGCATTGTGGTGCCGGGCGGATAAACATTCGCAGTTACGCAGCCAGATAAAAGGGGCGATTGTGCCGGGCCTGTTAGGGGTCGGTGAGCCGTTAATTTACGGCGTCACCCTGCCACGTCTGAAACCCTTTATCACCGCCTGCTGTGGCGGGGCGCTGGGTGGTTTCTTTATTGGCCTGGTGGCCTGGCTGGGATTGCCCGTCGGCATGAACACAGTGTTCGGTCCGTCCGGGCTGGTGACGCTGCCGCTGATGACGTCACCGCAGGGTATCTTCGCCGGTATGGCGGTGTATCTCGCCGGATTGATGGTGGCCTGGGTAGGCGGATTCGCTTTTACCTGGTGGGGCGGCACGCGCGGGGTGGATTTGAGTTAATCGATTAACGTCAAAAAATGGCGCGATAATTCGCGCCACTACATTAAATTTAATGGGTTTTTCTCCCTTTTTGCTCCCCTGAACCTGCCAATTCCCTGCATTATGCGGATTTAAAATTAGATAACCATATTAAAGTTATGACCTTTGCCTGCCGAAAAGATAAATAAGGGTTATCAATTTTTTTCTCGCCTCTGGCTTGCAAGGACTCACTCATGCGTAACAATCAGCCCATCACTCAGCGTGAATACGTCTTTGACGATCATGCCACCCTGATGTCCACCACCGATCTCAATAGCTACATCACCTACGCCAACGATGCTTTTATTGAGGTCAGTGGATTTACCCCGGAGGAGGTGAATGGCCAGCCGCATAACATGGTACGGCACCCGGATATGCCGCCGGAAGCCTTTGCGGATATGTGGGCGACGTTAAAACAGGGTGAACCCTGGACCGCACTGGTGAAAAACCGGCGTAAAAACGGTGATCATTACTGGGTGCGCGCCAACGCCATTCCGGTGGTACGCGCGGGGCAGGTGCAGGGGTATATGTCAGTGCGTACCAAACCGACACCCGAAGAAATTCGCCAGAGCGAGGCGCTGTATCGGGATTTTCGTGAGGGGCGCAGTAAAGGCCGCCGTTTTCATAAAGGGTTAATTGTGGGGCGCTTTAGCGCGTTACTCAAAACGTTGCCGCTGCGCTGGCGGATTCGTTCCCCCTTGGCCGCGCTGCTGCCGCTGTCAGTGCTGGGGGTCTGGTTGCTTGGCCTGCCGCCGCTGGCGCTGGGCTACTTTAGTGGCGGTATGGCGCTGTTATTGTTGCTGGCCAGCCTGTGGCTGGAGCAACAGATTTCACGCCCGATGGAACGTATCTGCCGCCAGGCATTGAGTGTGGCGACCGGGGCCAGCCATAAAGTGGAGCAGATGGATCGTGTCGATGAAATTGGCGTCACGCTGCGCGCCATTGGTCAGCTCGGGCTGATGTTCCGCTGGCTGGTGGATGATGTCAGTGGCCAGGCGATTAACGTGCTGGGTGCCAGCGATGCCATTGCGCGCAGCAACGATGAACTGAGCCGCCGTACTGAGCAGGCAGCTGCCAATGTACAGCAAACGGCTGCCACCATGAACGAAATGACGGCGACAGTGAAAAGTAATACCGAAACCGCCAGCGAAGTGAATGATCTTTCGGCCAACACCAGCCAGGCGGCGGTGCAGGGCGGTAAAGTGATGCAGGAAATGGTCGGCATGATGGCGGAGATTGCCGACAGTGCTAAACGTATCGCCAATATTACCAGTGTGATTGACGGCATTGCCTTCCAGACTAATATCCTGGCGCTGAATGCGGCGGTTGAAGCGGCACGCGCCGGGGAGCAGGGCAAAGGTTTTGCTGTGGTGGCCGGTGAAGTGCGCAACCTGGCGCAGCGGAGCGCCACGGCTGCCAGCGAGATCAAAAAGCTGGTGGAAACCAGCGCCAGCCGAGTGCAGTCGGGCAGCAGCCACGCCGACGCTGCCGGGCGCACCATGCAGGACATCGTTGAACAGGTGCAGCATGTCACCGCGTTAATCGCGCAGATCAGTGCGGCGACGGCAGAACAATCCGTGGCACTGAGCGAGGTAAGCGGCGCGGTGGAGGACCTGGATGACATCACCCATCAAAACGCCGCGCGCGTGCAGGAAGGGGCAGAAGCGTCAGAACGTATGGCACGCCAGGCGAATCGCCTGGTGGAAGCGATCAGCGTGTTCCGTTAAAGCTCGGATATCACCTCCCGTCGGGCGCGCAGTGCGCCTGGCGGTTGTCCGACAATCCGCTTAAACGCCCGACTGAATGCCGCCAGCGAGCCATAACCCAGATGAAAGGCGACGCTTTCCATCGCCTCTCCCTCGTTAACGATGCGCTGCACAGCCAGACGCATACGCAGTTCGGTGAGATAGCGCAGCGGCGTCATGCCGGTGGCCGACTGAAAACGGGCAGCAAACACCGAACGCGAGCTGCCCGATTCGCGTGCCAGCCGTTCTACCGTCCAGTTTTCGCCTGGCGCGCGGTGCATGGCCGCCATCGCCAGACTGAGGCGCGGATCGCGCAGCGCCTGCACCAGCCCGCTGCCTTTGCCGCAGCCGTTTTCCACCCAGCCACGCACAATCTGTGCCGCCACCACATCCGCCAGACGTGACAAAATCCCGGCAAATCCCGCCTGGCGCAGGCGCGTTTCCCGCTCCATCGCATCGAGGATTGGCTGGATTTCCGGATATTGCGCCAGCAGCGTGCTGACCAGCATCACATCCGGCATGGTATGCACCAGCGGCTGCATCCCACCCAGTTCAAACGCCATGCAGGCGCTGAACAGCACCACATCGGCGTTATCCGGGCTGTCGCACGCGGTGCCGTCAATGGCACAGACGCTGTCGCAAATCGGTTTGCTATTGAAGGTGCTGATCGGCTCGCAGTGCGCTTCTTCGCTTGAGATCAGCGCGTGGGGGCGACCATGCGGGATCAGCAGCGCATCACCGGCCTCAAGGGGATAGATCGTCCCGGAGGCGGAGCGGATCAGCAGCGATCCTCGCCCGACAAAATGCAGCTGCGCCCGGCCAGGCGCATCGTCGTAACGCAGGCCAAACGGGGCATTCAGGGCGATACGCTGATACCTGACGCCGTACAGACGCATGCCCATCAGCAGTTCACTGGTCAGATCTTCATAGCGGCTCATACGATTCCAGACGAATTATCAAAAAACAAAGTTTCTGTATCATAGATCGTCTTGCTGTTGCTCACTATGCTCACTCTTTAATATTTTGTGATGGGGATCGCAGATGAGCCTGAATAGTGATGTCGTCGAACAGAGTTTGCCGGTGGAGAAACCCGCGTGGGGGGCGGTATTTGCCATGGCTTTCGGCGTATTCGGCCTGATTACCGCCGAGTTTTTGCCGGTAAGCCTGCTGACGCCGATTGCCGCTTCGTTGCAGGTTAGTGAAGGGCAGGCGGGACAAACCGTCACAGTGACCGCGCTGGTGGCGCTGCTGACCAGCCTGGTGATTGGCAATCTCACCCGCCGTCTTGATCGTCGCATGGTGATGCTGGCATTTACCCTGTTGTTGATCGCCTCGGCGCTGCTGGTGGCGTTTGCTGAGGATCTCACCATGATCCTGCTGGCACGTGTATTGCTGGGCATGGCGATTGGTGGTTTCTGGACGTTATCAACCGCCATCACCATGCGTCTGGTGCCGAATGACCAGGTGCCACGTGCGCTATCGATTGTGTTTAGCGGGATTTCGCTGGCGACCATCATCGCCGCGCCGCTTGGCAGCTATCTGGGCGGGCTGATTGGCTGGCGTAATATTTTCCTGCTGACCGGTGCGTTAGGTGTGCTGGCGTTGTTCTGGCAGTTCTTTACCCTGCCTGCCATGCCGCCGGAAAACAAGGCACGCAGTGGTGGCGTGCTGGACCTGCTGCGCCGTAGCGTGATGCGCTGGGGGATGCTGGCGGTGATCATGATGTTTACCGGTCACTTCGCCTTCTTTACTTACCTGCGTCCGTTCCTGGAAAGTGCTGCGCAGCTTAACGTCAATCAGCTGTCGCTGGTGCTGCTGGCGTTTGGTGTGGCGAACTTCTTCGGTACTTCGCTGGCGGGTTATCTGGTGACGCGCAGCGTGTCGCTGACCCTCAGCGGTATGGCGCTGCTGATGAGCGTCACTGCGCTGGTGCTGGTGAGCTTCGGCGGTGTCTCGTGGCTGGTGGCGGGTGGTGTCGCGGTATGGGGCCTGGCATTTGGTTCGATGCCGACTGGCTGGTCAACCTGGATTTCCCGTGCTGTGCCGGATGACGCGGAATCCGGTGGCGGCTTGCTGGTGGCGACGATTCAGCTGGCGATCACCGCCGGTGCTGCTGCGGGTGGCTGGATGTTTGATTTGCAGGGCGCAGGCGGGGTATTCCTCTCCAGTGGTGTACTGATGTTGCTGGCGGCGATAACCATTTTCACCCGTGTGCGGCATCACGGATAATCACCGTTTTTGATAAGGTCGGCATTCATGCCGACCTTCAACCAATACCACCAATCACAGCGATAAATCCTGCCTTTTAACTAAAATGCAGATTATTAACACTGCGTGCAAAAGCTAACCATAGCGTGCTTTTTATAGTCAGTTTTTTTGAATGATAACCGCAAATCTCTCCGCTTTTTGTTGATCAATTTTCGGCCTAATATTTATCTCAACAAGGCGATGACGCCTTACCTAATCAAATGTTGACCGAGGAATTGACCATGAAATCTATCAAAACTTTTGCTGCTGTTGTTGCTCTTTCCGTCCTGCCTTTCGCCAGCTTTGCTCAGAGCGTGACCGCTACCGCGTCAACTCTGGACGGTGCTGAAGCGAAAATTGCTGCTCAGGCACAAGAAGCTGGTGCTTCCTATAAAGTGACAGAAGCCACCTTCAACAACGGCGTGCACATGACCGCTGAACTGACTAAATAAGTTAGTTAACAATCTGTGCTGACAGGGCGCCTCCGGGCGCCCTGTCGGCGTTTAAGTCGATAAAATCCTGTCACTTTCCTTCGTAAATGATTACTATTCGCAAAAATAAAATCCTTCGTCGGCCTGCCTCGGGCTGCTTTTAACCATCTGGTTGCAATGTCGGGCTTTCATTCACTGCCGTGAGGCGGTGGCTTTGCTATGGAGAAGTCATGAAAGCGAATAAAACTGTGCAGTGGGCGCTGCGTCCACTGTTTCTGGCGACAGCCCTGTTTTCTACCTCTGCGGTAATGGCGGCAGAGGCTCAGGAATTGAATCAGCCGATCTCGAAAGGTGCCTATGAACTGGCGTTCAGCAACAGCGATAACGCGCTGTTCCTGGCGACGTCACAAAATGCCACCAACGAAAAAGGCGGCACCGTCTATCGTCTCGACCCGCAAAATCTGGCGGTAAAACAAACCATCGATACCGACCTGAAAGCCTTCGGTGCCACCATCAACCCCAAAACCAACGTCCTCTACATCGGTAATACCGTGAATGCGGCGGTGACAGCGGTGGATGCCACCAGCGGCAAGGTACTGAATACACTGGTGCTGGATGGCCGTAAGCGCAGCGAAGATGTGCGTCCGCTGCAACCGCGTGAGCTGGTAGCCGATGCGGCGACTGACCGCGTTTATATCACCGGTCTGGGCCCGCAAAGCGTGGTCTGGGTGGTGGATGGCAAAACGCTGCAACTGATTAGCACCGTGCCGAACACCGGCAAAATGGGCACCGGCCTGGCGCTGGATTCCGCTGCGCAGAAACTCTACGTCACCAACGGCGACGGTGAGCTGGTCACCATCAATACCCGTCTGAATGCGATTGAAAAGCGTCAGAAAATCGACGCGGATAAAGATCATTTCTTCCTGAATATCGCGCTGGATACCCAGGGACATCGCGCCTTCCTCAGCGATTCCAAACAGCCGCAGGTGCTGGTGCTGGATACCCGTAGCCAGCAGGTCATCCACCGGATTGATGTCCCTGAATCGCTGGCGGTGCTGTTCAATGCTGAGCGTGATGAACTGTACGTGACGCACCGCAAAGCGGGTGAAATCAGCATCATTGACGCCAGCAACTACAAAGTGAAACGCACCGTCAAAGCACCGGGCCTGCCGAACAGCCTGGCGCTGTCGGCGGATGGTAAAACGTTGTTTGTCAGCATTAAACAGCCTAGCTCACGTAAAGAACCAC
The DNA here is from genome assembly GCF_059730475.1 of Pantoea sp. X-Soil-TKNS-1280. Taxonomy (NCBI): domain Bacteria; kingdom Pseudomonadati; phylum Pseudomonadota; class Gammaproteobacteria; order Enterobacterales; family Erwiniaceae; genus Pantoea; species Pantoea sp. X-Soil-TKNS-1280. The sequence goes on from NZ_AP035962.1 coordinate 429,743, forward strand.
CGAAAAATCCGGATAGCGTGCTGCGCATCGCGCTGTGATCACATTTATCTGAATTTGCAGGGCGGCTTGTGCCGCCCTTTGCATTTCCTGCCTTTGCTCTGCGTTTCTCTGCGCTTACTGCGCTACCTTTAAGTACCACAACACCAAAAGGGAGAACGCAATGAGCCAGTTTTTTATGCATAAGAAGGTCGATCTGGTTAACGAAGCTATCGAAGGGATTCTGTTGAGTACCCCATGGCATAACCTCAGTCGGCTGGATCTCGGAGATGAGATCCGCGTCGTGGTGCGCAATGACTGGGACAAAAGCAAAGTCGCGCTGATCTCCGGGGGTGGCTCCGGCCATGAACCGGCCCATGCCGGATTTGTCGGTAAAGGGATGCTGACGGCGGCAGTGTGCGGCGATATCTTCGCCTCGCCGAGTGTTGATGCGGTGCTGAGTGCCATTATCAATGTCACCGGCGACGCGGGCTGTTTGTTAATTGTGAAAAATTATACCGGTGACCGCCTCAATTTCGGGCTGGCGGCGGAGAAAGCGAAAAAGCTCGGCTACAAAGTGGAGCTGGTGATGGTGCAGGACGACATCGCCCTGCCAGAGAACCCGCAGCCGCGGGGCATTGCCGGGACCGTGCTGGTGCATAAAATTGCCGGTTACGCCGCCGAACAGGGCAAACCGCTCAGTGCCGTCAAAGCGTTAGCGCAGCAGACGATAGAAGCCATCTCGTCGATTGGCCTGGCGTTTGGCACCTGTCATATTCCGGGTGAAAAACGCGATGATCGCGTGCGGGAAGGGCACAGCGAGCTGGGCATGGGCATACATGGCGAACCGGGCGTAGTGACGCTTGATACGCAAAATAGCCGGAAAATCAGCAGCATCATGACGGATAAACTGGCCCAGACGCTGCCAGACGGCAAACAGTCGCTGCTGCTGATCAATAACCTCGGCGGTTTCTCACAACTTGAGCTGGCGCTGCTGACGCGTGAAGTGTTGCAGTCACCGCTGGCGGCACGCATCACTCATCTGATTGGCCCGGCTACCTTGGTGAGTGCGCTGGATATGAAAGGCTTTTCACTGTCGCTGCTGGCGCTGGAGCCGCACTTCATCGAAGCGTTGAGCGCCCCGGTGCAGGTGATGGGCTGGGTGCCGATGTATGATTTTGCCCCGGTCAGCCTGCAAACCGCGACCGTTCCCCTCAGTGAGCTGGAAGTGACGCCATCGCAGGACAAGGCCGTGGCGGAGGTGGTGAAACGCATTACACAAACGCTGATCGAGCTGGAAAGTGACCTGAATGCGCTGGATGCCAAAGTGGGCGATGGCGATACCGGCTCCACTTTTGCTGCCGGGGCGAAGAAAATCCAGCGTGGTTTGCGCGAACATCAGCTGCCGCTGGCGGAGTTGTCAGTGCTGCTGGCGCTGGTGGGTGAGCAGCTCTCCACGGTGATGGGCGGTTCGAGTGGTGTGCTGATGTCGATTCTGTTCACTGCCGCCGGACAGCGGGTGGACGAGGGTTATGAGTTGCCGGAAGCGCTGATGTACGGGCTGGAACGCATGAAACATTATGGTGGTGCTCAGCCAGGGCACCGCACGATGATCGATGCGCTGGAACCGGCACTCTGGGCGCTGGTGGCGGGGCAAACCATGCAGGATGCCGCCGATGCGGCGAAGAAAGGCGCGGATGCCACGGCGCAGATGTCGAGTGCCAAAGCCGGACGCTCGGCCTATCTCAACCAGCAAAGTTTACATGGTGTGAAAGATCCAGGTGCATTTGCGGTTGAGCAGGTGTTTGCGGCATTGGCGCGGTGATAGCGTACGGTGCGCATTGATGCGCACCGTATCCAAAATCACACCGTTATTCTGCCGCTTCGCGCATCATCTCTTCGTGCGGGATATCCTGCAAAATCTGTTCAAAACTGCGCAGACGTTTGTAGATCGACATCAATTCCACCAGCGTTGACCACGAGGTAATCAGGTACTGGAACGACGAACGTACCTGGTCAAACACGTTGGTGATCTGGTTTAGCAGACCGAGCGTAATGGTGCCCGCCACAATCGACGGGAATAGCAAAAACAGCCCGAACACGTTATCTACTTGCAAATAAAGAATGCGGGTGATGTTGAAGTACAGATAGTGGAAATAGAGGCGGAAATAGTTAAAACGCACCCGGCCAAACAGCTCGGTGACGGTCGGTGGTGAGGCACGCGCCGCATCATCTTCGCCGTAAACCAGCTCTTTACGATAGGCCGCTTCCACCCGCTGGTTACGGAATTCCAGACCCGGCAGCTTGATACCCACCAGCGCCAGCAGACCGGTACCGAAAATCGACCACAGCACCGCCGCGATCACCAGCGCGTAAGGAATATTGCCCAGCAGCGGGATATCTTTCACATGATGCGACAGGGTGATCAACACCGGCAGGAAGGCAATCAGCGTCATGATCGCCTGAATAAAGCTGACGCCCCAGTCTTCCAGCGTGCTGGCGAAACGCATGGTATCTTCCTGCACACGCTGCGCCGCACCTTCCACATGACGCAGGCGTTGCCAGTTGTGCATGTAGTAGTTATTCATCGCGGTACGCCAGCGGAACACCCAGTGGCTGATGAAGAAGGAGTTCATCACACCAATCACCACGGCGATCAGCGCGATGCCTAAAAAGGCGACTACCTGCTGATAAAATTCACCGATCTGCACCGAACCGGCTTTAGTGAGCGCTTTCTGAATCAAATCATAGAACGGGCCATACCAGGCATTGACCGCCACCCCGACCTGCACACCAAACCAGGTAACGAAGATAATCAGCGCGGAACCCCATACTGACCAGCGCTGCCACGGATGGTTATCGGCGATGCGCCAGGCGATGGCAAACAGCGCCACGACCAGCCAGTAATAGGCGTAAAACCACAGTTGGCTGGCGGCGATAAAACGCAGCGCGTTATCAGGCAACGGTTTACTCATGGCTGCGGCAATATTGGGCCACATAGAAGGTAAGTCGCTGGCAAAGCCAAACCAGGCAAAAATCGCCAGCAAACTCCAGATGGCCACCGTGCTGAAAAACAGCGCTGGCCGGGGAAAATAGGACTTAAACATAGACACTCCGCTGTTATCAGATCCCTTTATACCGTTTAGGGGCCTTAACTGTCTGTAGGCTGTTGTATCAGACCATGACAATGTCGCGCCTGCGGTGTAAAGCCGCTGCGCAAAATGTTAATTATTTTGTGCGATTTTGTGTCCTTACGCTAAATCTTTGTCAGCAACGGTGTTACACTGCGGCGCAATGTTACCGGTAACGGTGGCGCTGTATCCTTAAGCCCGCACATAAAAATCATTACAACGCAATCAGTTAACCTTTCATGCCACATTATATGCGGCACTGAGGCAATGTCATGTCAGAACACAAAAATGGTCACACACGCAGGGATTTTCTGCTGAGAACCATCACCCTGGCGCCAGCAATGGCGGTGGGTTCCACGGCGATGGGTGCACTGGTTGCGCCAATGGCTGCCGGAGCAGCAGAACAAAGTGGCGCGCCACAAAAAGCCCGCGACTATCAGCCGACCTGGTTTACGGCTGAAGAGTTCGCCTTTATCACCGCTGCGGTGGCACGTTTGATCCCCAACGATGAACGCGGTCCTGGCGCACTGGAAGCCGGGGTACCGGAGTTTATCGATCGCCAGATGAACACCCCGTACGCCCTCGGCAGCAACTGGTACATGCAGGGGCCGTTCAATCCCGATCTGCCGAAAGAGCTGGGTTATCAGCTGCCGCTGGTGCCACAGCAGATCTACCGCCTGGGCCTCGCCGATGCTGATAGCTGGAGCAAAAAGCAGCACGGCAAAGTGTTTGCTGAGCTGAGCGGCGAACAGCAGGATGCGCTGCTGGGCGACTTCGAAAGCGGTAAAGCGGAGTTCACCCAACTCCCGGCCAAAACCTTCTTCTCCTTCCTGCTGCAAAACACCCGTGAGGGTTACTTCAGCGATCCGATCCACGGTGGCAATCAGGGCATGGTGGGCTGGAAGCTGATTGGCTTCCCCGGCGCACGCGCTGATTACATGGATTGGGTGGAACGCGGTGAACGCTATCCGTTCCCGTCAGTGGATATTCGCGGGGAGAGGGCGTAACCGTGGCAAATGAATTGAAGAAAGTGGATGCGGTAGTAGTGGGTTTCGGCTGGGCTGGAGCCATCATGGCAAAAGAACTGACCGAAGCCGGGCTGAATGTGGTGGCGCTGGAACGCGGTCCGCACCGTGACACCTACCCGGATGGCGCGTATCCGCAATCCATTGATGAACTGACCTACAACATCCGTAAAAAGTTGTTCCAGGATCTGTCAAAAAGCACCGTCACCATTCGTCACGACGCGTCACAGACGGCAGTGCCTTATCGTCAGCTGGCGGCGTTTCTGCCCGGCACCGGCACCGGCGGCGCGGGCCTGCACTGGTCGGGCGTACATTTCCGTGTCGATCCGGTCGAGCTGAATCTGCGCAGTCATTATGAAGCGCGTTACGGCAAAAACTTTATCCCGGAAGGCATGACGATTCAGGATTTCGGCGTCAGCTATAACGAACTGGAACCCTTCTTCGATCAGGCGGAGAAAGTCTTTGGTACCTCGGGCAGTGCCTGGACCATCAAAGGCAAGATGATCGGCAAGGACAAAGGCGGCAACTTTTACGCGCCGGACCGCTCCAGCGATTTCCCGCTGCCCGCACAGAAGCGTACTTACTCGGCGCAGCTGTTTGCCCAGGCGGCAGAGTCGGTGGGCTATCACCCGTACGATATGCCATCGGCCAACACCTCAGGTCCGTACACCAACACCTACGGCGCACAGATGGGCCCGTGCAACTTCTGCGGCTATTGCAGCGGCTACGCCTGCTACATGTATTCCAAAGCCTCGCCTAACGTGAACATCCTGCCCGCGCTGCGTCAGGAGCCGAAGTTTGAGCTGCGTAACAACGCCTATGTGTTGCGCGTCAATCTGACCGGCGACAAAAAACGCGCCACCGGCGTGACCTATCTCGATGGTCAGGGCCGTGAAGTGGTGCAGCCTGCGGATCTGGTGATCCTGTCGGCGTTCCAGTTCCACAACGTGCATCTGATGCTGCTGTCCGGTATCGGTCAGCCGTATAACCCGATCACGAACGAAGGTGTGGTCGGCCGTAACTTCGCTTATCAGAACATCTCGACGCTGAAAGCGCTGTTCGATAAAAACACCACCACCAACCCGTTTATCGGTGCGGGTGGTGCAGGGGTAGCGGTGGATGATTTCAACGCCGATAACTTCGACCACGGTCCGTACGGTTTCGTCGGTGGCTCGCCATTCTGGGTGAACCAGGCGGGTACCAAACCGGTTTCCGGTCTGCCGACCCCCAAAGGCACACCGAACTGGGGCAGCCAGTGGAAAGCGGCGGTAGCGGATACCTACAACCACCATATTTCGATGGATGCCCACGGTGCGCACCAGTCATACCGCGCTAACTACCTCGATCTCGATCCGAACTACAAAAATGTCTACGGCCAGCCGCTGCTGCGTATGACCTTTGACTGGCAGGACAACGACATCAGGATGGCGCAGTTCATGGTCGGCAAGATGCGCAAAATCACCGAGGCCATGAACCCGAAGATGATCATCGGCGGCGCTAAGGGGCCAGGCACCCACTTCGATACCACCGTGTATCAAACCACGCATATGAGCGGCGGGGCGATCATGGGTGAAGATCCGAAAACCAGCGCAGTGAACCGTTATTTGCAGAGCTGGGATGTGCCGAACGTGTTTGTGCCGGGGGCGTCTGCGTTCCCGCAGGGTCTGGGCTACAACCCAACCGGCATGGTGGCGGCACTGACCTATTGGTCGGCGAAAGCCATCCGTGAACAGTATCTGAAGAACCCTGGTCCACTGGTGCAGGCATAAGGAAAACGGCGATGATGAAAAGCATTCTGGCCCTGGTTTTGGGCACGCTGTCGTTCGCCGCGCTGGCGGACGATCAGGCAAATGATGCCCTGGTAAAACGGGGTGAATATCTGGCGCGCGCCGGTGACTGCGTGGCCTGCCACAGCGTCAAAGGTGGGCAGCCTTTTGCCGGTGGTTTGCCGATGGCGACGCCAATTGGCACCATCTATTCCACCAACATCACCCCGGATAAAACCACCGGGATTGGCGACTACAGCTACGACGACTTCCAGAAAGCGGTGCGTCATGGCGTGGCGAAAAACGGTGACACGCTGTATCCGGCGATGCCGTATCCATCTTACGCGGTGGTGAGCGACGAGGACATGAAGGCGCTGTACGCGTACTTTATGCACGGCGTGGCACCGGTGGCGCAGGCCAATAAAGACAGCGATATTCCGTGGCCGCTGTCGATGCGCTGGCCGCTGGCCATCTGGCGCGGCGTGTTTGCGCCGGACGTGAAAGCGTTCCAGCCTGCTGCCCAGGAAGATCCGGTTCTGGCACGGGGTCGTTATCTGGTGGAAGGTCTGGGTCACTGTGGCGCCTGCCATACGCCGCGCAGCATCACCATGCAGGAGAAAGCCCTCAGCAATGATGGCGCGCATGATTACCTCTCCGGCAGCAGCGCACCGATTGATGGCTGGACCGCAAGCAACCTGCGTGGCGACAACCGTGACGGCCTGGGACGCTGGAGCGAGGACGATCTGCGCCAGTTCCTGCGCTATGGCCGTAACGATCACACCGCCGCGTTCGGGGGTATGACCGATGTGGTAGAGCACAGCCTGCAACACCTGAGCGATGACGATATCACGGCAATTGCCCGTTACCTGAAGTCGCTGGGGGCGAAAGACGCCAGCCAGACGGTGTTTACCCAGGATGACACGGTGGCGAAGGCGCTGTGGAAAGGTGATGACAGCCAGACAGGCGCGTCGGTGTATGTTGACAGCTGTGCTGCCTGCCATAAAACCGACGGCAGCGGTTATCAGCGCTTCTTCCCGGCGCTGCGTGGCAACCCGGTGGTGCTGGCAGACGATCCGACGTCGCTGATCCACATCGTGCTGACTGGCGGAACGCTGCCAGGCGTGCAGGGTGCACCTACGGCGATCACCATGCCGGCATTCGGCTGGCGTCTGAATGATCAGCAGGTGGCAGATGTGGTGAACTTTATTCGCGGCAGCTGGGGCAACGGTGCCAAAGCCACGGTGACGGCGAAAGATGTCGCCTCCTTACGTAAGGATGAAACCGTGCAGGCGCATCAGGGCAACGCGGATATTAAGGTGCTGGAGCAGCAGTAACATTACGTTCGCATCCGAGGGGATTTCGTTCGCCTCGGGCACCGGTAGTTGCAGTTCGCCGGTGCGGCGACCGAGCAAAGGGGGCCAGGCCGCCGCCCCCTTTGCATTCCCCGGCCCTGCGCCGCCTTCCTCGCCGCTTCGCGGCTTTTTCGCGCGATAAATCGCGCCGCTACAACTTCCGACGGACCGGCGTCGATTCGCTCCTGCTCAACGCCGCCTTTCGCCGCATCCATGCGGCTCATCCTGGAATCGTTCCCGCGCTCAGCGAGTCCGGATGGCGCGTCAGCACCGCTGCCACATCGATGATTTCCTGTGTTTTTTCTTTTGCTGTTGGTTTTTCTTTTTTCTGCGGGTTTTCAGGCGGGGGTGTTGGCGGCATTCGCAGCGCCGAGTGCAGAGGGAAGGCCAGGACGAGCCGCATGGATGCGGCGAGAGGGCGGCATGAGCCATGGATGGCGAATCCGCGTGGTCCGTCAGGCCTGAGAGATAAGCGAGGGAACAGCGCGAAGCGCTGCGCGAGGACGCCGCAGGGCGCGGATTGCAAAGGTCCGCGCCCTCGGACCTTTGCCCGTCCGCCTGCACGGCGGCCCTGAAACTGCCTAAAGCCTGGCGGGCGGAACCCCTGCGGAGCCAAACCGCTGCTGGCGGGCGGCTTTAAATATTCTCCAAATCAATCCCGCGTGTTTTCGGACCGTAAATCCCCACCGACAGCATCACCATCAACATACTCAGCACAATAAAGGCAATCACCCCCTGGCTACCGGCATATTGCAGAATCAGGCCGATGAGAATGCTGCTGAACGCCGTTGACAGGCGGCTGAACGAATAACAAAAACCAACGGCGCGCGCACGAATGTGCGTCGGGAAAATCTCGGTCTGATACGCGTGGTAGCTGAAGGTCAGCCAGGCATTGCTGTAGGTAATCAGGAAGCCACAGATAATCATCAGCACCGGGCTGGTCATAAAGGCGAACAGCGTGCCGAACACCACCGTCATCAGCGATGACAGAACGATCTGCCACTTGTTCTCGATCTTATCGGCGTAGCGGCTGCAAATCAGCGAACCCAGCGGGTAGGCCAGCGTAATGAAAAACGCGTACAGCAGGCTATGCGTCACCGTTGCACCTTTACCTGACAGCAGGGCGGGCAGCCAGTTACCAAAACCGAAGAAACCAATCGCCTGGAAGAAGTTCATCACCACCAGCATCAGGGTGCGTTTGCGATACGCCGGTGCCCAGATCTCGCTGAAGCGGCCTTTTTTCGGCAGCTGTGCGGCGGCGTCGCGGTCGGAGAAGTCTTCGCCCGGCGCGATACCGCAGCGTTTTTCCATCTCGCTCAGGACGCGATGCGCCTCCTGATGACGGCCCTGCTGCGCCAGCCAGCGTGCCGATTCCGGCAGGTTCTTACGAATAAACCAAATCACCAGCGAGCAGAGCGCACCGGCAATCACCACCCAGCGCCAGCCTTCAAGGCCGAGGATGGTTTGCGGCACCAGCCACCAGGACATCAGCGCCACAGCGGGCACTGACAGAAACTGAATAAAAAACGAGAAGGCAAAAGCGCGGCTACGCAGATGAGTCGGCACCCACTCGGAAAGATAGGTATCAATGGTTACCAGCTCGATACCGAGGCCAATCCCCACCAGAAAGCGGCACAGGATAATCATCTCGGCACTTTGCTGAAACGCCATCAGCAACGAGAACACGCCGTACCACGCCAGCGCGCACATAAAGGTCAGGCGACGACCAAAACGGTCCGCATAGGGAGCCAACAGGCTGGCACCGACAAACAAGCCAAGAAAGGTGGCGGAGGCAAAAGCAGCCTGATCGGCAATGCCGAACACGCCCGCGCTGCCGGTGTGGAACACACCCGCCGCCAGTAGCCCGGAACTGATATAGCCGGTTTCAAACAGGTCGTAGAGTTCAAAAAAACCGCCCAGCGCCAGTAGCGTGATAAAACGCCACAGGCCAGCGGAAGAAGGAAGCGCGTCGATGCGCCCGGCTAAGGTACGGCGATCCGCAGCGATAATATCGCCAGCCACCCCGGTTGTGCAGGCAGTTGTCATTGTTGTATGAACCTCGGTATGACGGTGTTTGCAAAACTCACCAACGGCAGAGATTGGTTTTAAAAATAATTAACCGTTAGCAAGCGAAGGAACAGCAGAATAATCAATTACGGCGGGGATGCCGAGAGGTGAAGCGGTGAGATTTTAGCAATGTACGTTGCAATTCGCGTAAGTGTGATCGCCGTCCCTGGCGATGTGGTTAATGCAGGCTGGGATAAACCCCTGGGCCGATGGGTAAACCCAGTGCGTACCAGGCAACCAGCAGCACAATCCAGGTGATAAAGAACACCACCGGATAGGGGAAGATCAGCACATAATAGGTGCCAAGTTGCGCATCTTTCTGGTATCGCTGCAGGAAACCGAGGAACAATGGCAGGAACGGCGACATCGGTGCCAGTGGCAGCACGGCCGAATCAGCGATACGGAAGATCATCTGGGCAAACGCCGGGTGGAAGCCGAGCAGCATAAACATCGGCACAAACACCGGGGCGAGAATCGACCAGATGGCGGAGCCGCTGGCGATAAACATGCACAGAAATGCCGACAGGAACATCAGACCGAGAAACGCCGGTGCGCCGCTGATGCCCGCGCTTTCCAGCATATCGGTCAGACCAATCGCCATAAACTTGCCCATGTTGCTCCAGTTGAAGAAGGCGACGAACTGCGACAGCGGGAACACCATCACAATAAAGCCTGCCATGCTCTTCATCGGATCGACCAGCAATTGCGGAATATCATCCGGGCGACGGATCTGCTTCGTCACTGCACCATAGGCAATCGCCACCACAAAAAAGAACAGGATGATGATCGGCACAATCCCCTGAATAAACGGCGACGGGATGATGCCACCGGTTTTCGGGTTGCGCAGCGGCGCATGCTCCGGCACCACCAGCAGCGCCATCAGCGCGATAAACACCAGGGCGGCAATGCCAGCGGCTTTCAGGCCACGGTTTTCCTGCGCGGTGAGCGGTGGCAAGCGATCCTGATGGCCGCCGTTCCAGGCGGGCAGGCGCGGCTCGATAAACTTATCGGTCAGCAGCGCACCGGCAATGGTCAGCACCACCACGGAAGTCGCCATAAAGAACCAGTTATCGATCACGCTGACGTGTACCGTGTCGCTCACCGCTTTCGCCGCTTCGGTGCTGATGCCTGACAGCAACACATCGGTAGTGACAATCAGCAGGTTAGCGGTAAACCCGGATGCCACACCGGCAATCGCCGCCAGCAGGCCCGCCACCGGATGACGTCCCACGGCGAGGAAGATCAGCGCGCCGAGCGGTGGCATCACGACCAGCGCTGCATCGGAGGAGATGTGGCTAAAGAAGGCGATAAACAGCACCATATAGCTGGCGTAGCGACGGCTGACGCGGGATGCCATCTTCACCATTAGCGATTGCAGCAGGCCGACTTTTTCCGCCAGACCGGCACCAATCACCAGCGCCAGAATCGATCCCAGCGGCGTGAAGCTGCTGAAGTTTTTGATGATGTTGGGCAGAATCCACTGCAACCCGGCGACGCTGAGCAGGTTATTCACCCGCACCAGCTCGCCATTGGTCGGATTCTTCACCGCCACGTCAAAACTGCTGAGAATGGCGGTGGCGACCATCAGCACCACGATCAAATATACGAACAGTAAAAAAGGGTTTGGGACTTTATTCCCGACCCGCTCAATCCAGCCAAACAGCTTCCCTGGGCTGCGATTCTCCGTGGTGGCTTCCATCGGCATTTCCTCGTCTCGTTATGTTGTGTTTGCGTATAACTTTTATTTTTTTATTGGCTACAGCATCCCGCGCCTGCGTGGGCGCGGGTTTATTATCAGGACGCCAGCTTTGAGGGCTGCACGTCGGGTGGAATCGGACACTGATACGGTTGTTCGCTGCGCACGCGGGTAAACTCCTCGCGGCAGCGTGCCAGGGCGTCGCTATCGTTGAGCAGGGTGAGGGCGGTGGCGGCCAGCACTTTCGCCGCCAGGCACATCCCTTTATGGGCGATGGCGGTGCGGCCCTGTGCCACCAGCTGCCAGGTATGCAGCGGCGTGCCGAAGGCAAAGCAGGGGGTGAAGCACTGCGCGGTCGGCGTCACCCAGCTGACATCGCCGACATCGGTGGAGCCATACAGCAACTCACGCGTCACCGCATAAGGGGCCACTTCATCCATCAGCACCTTATCACCCAGCGCTTCAGTCCAGGCCACGCCTGCCTCACCGCCAGTGCGTGCTGCATTGAGCCGCGCATTGCGCAGATCGTCTTTGGATAGCGTGGCGCGGATCTGCGTGGCAAAGGCGCGCTCCTCCGCACTGTATTCCGGCAGGCCGAACTGGCGCAGATAACCGTCCATCACCGCTTCGAGCGCGCGGTTAGGAACATAGTTGGAACAGGCTTTATCGAAACGCACCGTCATTTGCGTGTCGGTCATCAGCGCGGCACCTTTGGCGATATTGATAACCCGTTGATAAATATCCTGTGCCTGGTCGAGCTGCGGGGCGCGAATCAGATACAACACTTCGGCATCGGCCTGCACCACGTTGGGCGACACGCCGCCAGCGTTGGTCACCGCATAATGAAGACGCGCTTCCTGCACGATATGTTCGCGCAGAAAGTTGGCCCCGGTGTTCATCAGCGTTACGGCATCGAGGGCGCTGCGGCCCAGATGCGGTGAATTCGCCGCGTGCGCCGCCACCCCTTTGAAGTGGAATGCCGCCTGGATATTGGCGAGGGTGCTGAGGTTAAACATGCCGCTAAAACCTTCCGGGTGCCAGGTCACGGCGGCATCGACATCATCAAACAACCCTTCGCGCACCATATAGGTTTTGCCGGAACCGCCTTCTTCGCCGGGGCAGCCGTAAAAACGCAGGGTGCCGCGCTGACCCTGCTGTGCCCACCAGGCTTTGATGGCAAACGCCGCCGCGAGGCCCGCGGTGCCCAGCAGGTTATGGCCGCAACCATGACCGTTGCCGTTTTCCACCAGCGGCTGCGGCTCGGCGCAGGCGGCTTGCTGGCTCAGCCCGGCCAGAGCATCAAACTCACCGAGAATGGCGATCACCGGCTTACCGCTGCCGATGCTGGCGATAAAAGCGGTGTCGATACCGCCGACGCCACGCTCAACGGCGAAACCCTCCTGCTCCAGCGCGTCGGCCAGCAGGGCGGAAGACTTCGTCTCTTCGAAGCGAGTTTCTGGCACATCCCAGATGGCGTCGCTGATGGCGCTGAAGCGTGCCTGATGTTGGTTAATATAGTTATCGATAAAGTCGCGATGACTCATTGCTGGCCCCCGAACTGCGCCTGATTGAGCGCCAGTGTCGCCAGGGTTTGTACCGCCGTTGCCATAATCGCTTCGTCGAAATCAAACTTCGCGTTGTGATGGCCTGCTGCCAGCTCACAACCAAAAATCACATAGGATGCCTGGCCGCCGCGCTGCTGTACGCGCTCCAGCATATAGGTGGCATCTTCGGAACCGGCTGCCTGTTGTTTGGTATCGACGACCGAGTTGAACAGGCCCAGCGCGTCGGCCTGCTGGTGGATAAATGCCACCCACGGCTGGCTTGGCGTGCAGCTGCGCGCGCCTCCCATCAGTTTTACCTCAGATTCAACGCCGTACATCGCCGCTGCCCCGGCAATCACGCGCAGCGCCTGCTGATAAATATCGTCGTTCACCTGGTTGCTGACGCCACGCGTTTCCACCTTCATCAGCGCGGTATCAGCCACCACGTTGCGGCCGGTGCCCGCCTGCAATACGCCGACGTTAACGCGCGCCACGCCACCGCTATGCTGCGGCAGATTATGCAGTGCCAGCGTTGCCTGGGCGGCAGCCAGTAACGCGTTGCGACCCTCTTCAGGACGGCCCCCGGCATGCGCACCGACGCCGGTAAACTGCACATCAAGCTTGGTGGTGGCGAGGAAGCTGTCGCTGCCGCAAACGATTTCGCCGGCGGGCACGCCAGTGCCGAGGTGGATAGCAGTAAACAGATCCACATCATCAACCACGCCCGCCGCCACCATGGCTTTTGCGCCGCGCACGCCTTCTTCGGCAGGCTGGAAAATCAGTTTGATGGTGCCGCTCAGTTGATCTTTCATCGCCATCAACACTCTGGCGAGGCCGAGGCCAATGGTAGTGTGACCGTCGTGACCACAGGCGTGCATCATGCCGGCATTGCAGGAGGCAAAACCTTCGCGTTGTGGCAGATGATCCACCGCGCTGCTTTCATTCAAATCAAGCGCGTCCATATCGACGCGAAATCCCATCACCGGACCCGGGCGACCGGTTTCCAGCGTGGCAACAATGCCGCAAAAACCGCCGGAGAAGTGGCTGAGCCACTGCGGCAATGCGCCCTGTTCCAGTGCGCGCGCTTCCTGTGCCGCCAGCACTGTGTCAGACGGCAGTCCCATGCGCGCATCGGCATCGATGACTTCCCGGCCCAGTTTCAGCGGATAACCCAGGCGATGGAGTTCCTCAGCCACCAGGGTGGCGGTTCGAAATTCCAGCCAGCCTGATTCGGCAAACTGGTGCAGGTCGCGTCGCCAGGTTTGCATCTGCGGTACCAGTGCGCTGACGTGGGCGGAAAGGGTTTTCATCGGCATATCCTTCATGTTGGTTTTTTATGCATTCTCCCGAATCTACACAATGGTATTGGCGCGCATAAGATGGGAATATCTTATGCCTGATAAACAACAGTTATCACTGGGTCACTATGTCCGCTAATTTAAAACTGCATCAGCTGCGCGCCTTTGTCGATGTGGCCCGCCAGGGGAGCATCCGCGCCGCCAGCCGTCTGTCAGGCGTTTCACAGCCTGCGCTGACCAAGGCGATCCAGGAGCTGGAGTTATCACTCGGCGCGCGTTTATTTGAGCGGCGGCATCAGGGGGTAACGCTAACCGATATCGGTGATAACTTTTTCCGTCATGCCAGCCTGGTGCTGGAGGAGCTGCGCGTGGCGCAGGAAGATATTCAGCAGCGGCTGGGTCTGGCGGGCGGCAGGGTGAACATTGGTGTCGGTGGCAGCATTGCGCGCACCGTGATGCCGCAGGTGATTAACCATTTTCACCGTGAATATCCACTGGTGAAAGTGCGTATCGTGGAAGGACAGCTGGTGGCGATGGTGCACGAGCTGCGTCAGGGCGCGCTGGATTTCACCATCAATACTTACGATCAAAGCCACCTCGACCAGGAGCTGACTTACGAAAGGTTGATGGAGCGTGATTACCAGGTGGTGGTACGTAAAGGGCATCCGATGGCCCATGCGCGCTCGCTGGCGGAATTGCAGCATTGTGACTGGACCATGCCAACGCCGCAGGGAAGTTATTATCGTCTGCTGCACGATATGTTCGGTGAGCGTGGCATGGCACCGAAAATCGTGGTCACCTGCGAAACCTTTATGGCCTGTACCAGCCTGGTGGCAAAGACCGATTTTGTCAGCATCATCTCACGTGATGTGATTGAAGATCCGACACACGGCGGCCAACTGCTGGCGCTGGAGCTGGACGATCCGCTGCCCAAAGCAACCTTCTATCTGATTCAACGCAAGGACACCGCGCTGACGCCGATGAGCGCCTATATGGCGCAGCTGTTCCGCCGCTATTGTCAACAAAGGTAAGAGTGCGGCCCGGCTCGCGTCCTGTTTTCCTGCCACGCACTACACTTGGCATCGGGCGTTCATTGTGGAGAACAGACCATGCAAATTACCCCTTATTTGTTTTATGACGGCCGCTGCGAAGAGGCCATCGCATTTTACCTTGCGGCTACTGACGGCGAATTGCTGTTTAAAATGACCTTTGGCGATATGCCGGAGAGCGAATCAATGGAGGGTTGCCCGTCAGGTATGACGTTTCCCCCGGAGCACATCATGCATGCGCATCTGCGCATCGGACAGGGCGAAATCATGCTGAGCGACGGCAACCGCGAGACGCATTACAGCGGGTTTGCGGTGAGCCTTTCCACCCCGGATGAGGTACAGGGCAAACGCTGGTTTGATGCGTTGTCGGCAGGAGGACAGGTGACGAAAAACTGGGAGCCAACGTTCTGGGCGAACGGCTTTGGCATGTTTACTGATAAGTTCGGCGTGCCCTGGATGGTGAATGCATACAAACCAAGGGTTTAGCCAGCGTTATCAACCCGTAGCGGCGCGATTTATCGCGCAATTCCGTGTGCTGTGCCGGAAAACATTGCGCGATAAATCGCGCCGCTACGGGAGATGTACTGACTTAGAAGTTGTAGCCTACGACCAGGTAGTAACCCCAGCCGGTAGATTTCACTTCAAACGGACCGTTGCCGAAGTTCAGCTCCTGGCCATCCGCCCATTGCCCGCCGTTATGGAACCAACGCGCCACGGTTGAAACGTGCCAGTGGTCATAATTCAGCGACAGGATATGGCTGGAGGCAATTGAGTTGCTGGTACGTGATGGTCCGGTCTCGTCGCGCAGATCAGAACCCCAGTCAAAGTTGGTGAAACCGATGTAGCTCAGCTTACCGCCCCACAGGTCGGTAATCGGCACAAAGTATTTCACTTTGAAGCGATAGCCATCCCAGCTGTTTTCGTTCGCCGCACCGTAGTTCTGCCACTGGTATTTGGCGTACACGTTCAGCGACAGACCAACGTCAGAGTGGGTGTCGATATCGGTACCCAGACCCATATACCAGGTGTTCTGACGCTGTGACGCGTTACGACCCATGTCATAGATGTAGTTGTTGGCGAAGTACCACTCTTTAAACGGACCAAAAGCCAGGCTGGTGCCGGTCAGTTTATCGATAGAGAAACGTGGCTCAATTTCCATGAACATCGGCGAACCGTGGTCGAAAATGCCGTTGGCATTGCTGTTGCCCAGACCGAAGAAGTTGGTCAGGTCGAGGTAGCCGTAGAAATCAAACCAGTCCTTTTTCGCAAAGGCTTCGTATTCCAGATACACGTCGTTATTAAACTGTGGTCCGAAACGGGTGTGGTAACTGCCCACTACGTTAACGCTCTGATGCCACCAATCTGAAAGGTATTGCGGGTTGCTGTCTGCCGCTTGTGTCGCGCCGGTCCAGCTGCTGGCCAGTAAGGCCCCTGCTATCAATGCTTTATATTTCATTATTGTTAACCACATGCTCGTGATCGCGATAAAAGTGCACGATCGGTGTCAGTCGATCCCAGGGGTGGGCGGTAAATTGTTTTAGCCGGTCTGAGCCGCCGGTTTCTAAAGCTCGCGTAGGGTGCCTGTATCAGTCGGATAGAAAATAGATTTTGATCACGTTTGTCAAAAAGTGTTGCAATTCCATTCACCAAAAATGTGAGTTATGTCACATTATTGTCATGAAACGAACGGAACCCCGCAACCGTTTACGTTGTCGTGAACTGCCGCAAAATGCTTATGGAGGAATCGGATGTAGCGGCGCGATTTATCGCGCATCTTTTTGCATGGAGGGGCGGCTACCCAAAAAAACAGCGCGATAAATCGCGCCGCTACGGGAAGGATAGGAGGTTAAGGTAAGGTTACGCGCACCTGCAAGCCGCAGATCTTGCCCTGCGGACTCAGGCAGTTCGACAGCGCCACCTGCATACGATGTTTTTGCGCCACGCTGCGCACAATCGACAGACCCAGGCCGCTGCCCTGTGCCTGCACATCGGGTGAGCGGGTGAAGCGGTCAAACGCGCGTTCGATAAAGGCTTCCGGCATGCCGGGACCGTTATCGACGATATCCACCACGGTATGGTTGCCGACGCGATGCAGCAACACATCCACCAGGCTGCCTTCGGGGGTGTGCAGCATGGCATTGCCGATCAGGTTATCGAACAGGCTGCGTAAATCGGAGCGGCTGGCCTGAAGGCGATAATGGGTGGTGCCATTAAAGCCGATATCGATACCACGTTTGTCCGCCACCACCATCAACTGTTCGATGCTCTCTTTCAGCAGGTCTTCCAGCTCGATATTCTCAACCGTCACCACCACTGACTGATCTTCCTGGCGTGAGATATTCAGCAGCTGCGTCACCAGATGGCGCGTGCGCGTAACACCCGCTTCCAGCTGATCAAACTGGCGACTAGCCTCACCCGGCTGGATATGCTGACGCAGGTTTTCCAGTTGCAGCGTCACCGCCGTCACCGGGGTACGCAGCTCATGCGCAGCATCTTCGAGGAACTGACGCTGTGACGACCAGGCAGCACGCAGTTTATCGAGCAGAGAATTGTAGGCATCGACCAGCGGCAGGATCTCGTCTGGCAGGCCATCCGGCGGTACGCTGTCGGGATGCAGCATCTCCTGTGCGGCAATCTGACGGGAGGCGACACGTAAATCACGCGTAATGGCGCGCACCACCAGCCAGATCACCAACAGGGAGAGCGGCATCATTAAAATCAGCGGAATAATCGCCGACATGGCGCGCTTCACCATCACGCTTTTCATATAGCCGATGTTGTAGAGCACCTGAATATTGGCGATATCGCTGCCCGGTTCGCCAGGACGGTTGAACACCCGCCAGTTGCAATCTTCACAATCGCCGATTTTTACATCGTTCCAGCCCTTTTTATTTTGCAACGGCGCGCGCAGCTCCGGCCATGAACTGGCACGCAGCTCGTTATTGGCATCCCACAGTTGCACCACGTAGGCGCTTTTCAGTTTGTCGGCGTTGAGCATCAGCGGCATCAGCGCCGGAATGCGTTTGCTGCTGGCCCAGGCATCGGCAATTTTCGCCAGCTGATCGTCTTTCATCGTACCGATCATGTCGCCGTAGCAGCTGTAAAAATAAGAGGTCACGCCGCCGATCATCGCTAAATGCATCAGCAGCAAAGTAGTGAGCAGTTTATTACGCAGCGAGCGCATAAAAGTGAAGGGTTTCATATTGCAGGAACTCGCCAGCCAAGACCGCGCACGTTGCGAATCACTTCGTTATCCAGCTTACGACGCATGCCATGAATCAATACATCAACGGCGTTGCTGGTCACTTCTTCACCCCAGCCGTAGATGCGGTTTTCCAGTTGTTCGCGCGAAAGAATCGCCCCCGGGCGCTCCAGCAACGCATAGAGCAGGGCATATTCACGTGCGGTAAGTTGCTCACGCTGGCCTTTGTACAGCACTTCACGCGTCATCATATCGAGCTGCACGTCGCCACTGCCTAACAGGGAATCCGCCGCACCGTGGCGGCGTCGGGTAATCGCTCGCATTCGCGCCAGCACCTCTTGCAGATCAAAGGGTTTCAACAGGTAATCATCGGCACCACTGTCGAGGCCCTGGATGCGTTGTGCGACAGTATCGCGTGCCGTCAGCACCAGCACCGGCGTCATATCACCGCGCGTGCGTGCGCGACGCAGCACATGGATACCATCTTCGCGTGGCAAACCGAGATCCAGCAGTACACAGCTGTAACCGCCTTCGGCCCAGGCGTTGCTGGCAAAGACGCCATCCCGCACCCAATCCACCGACCAGCCAGCCGCCTCCAGCGCCTGCTGCAGGTTAGCGCCAATCATTTCATCATCTTCAACCAGCAGCACACGCATGGTATGAGGTCCTCTAAAATCAATACAAACAGTGTAGCGCTGCAAAATTAGCGCAGAATTACACCCGTTTTCCCCCTTGCTAATTCTGCGCTAATTTTCTGCTAATTAAGGGATAAATTTAACGCGCTAAAGTGGCTTCACTGGACATCACGTCGTATCTGGAGGAGCCATGAATCAGAGTCAATTTATCCGCAGTTTGCTGGACTGGATAGAAGACAACTTAGGACACGATTTACATCTGGATGAAGTAGCACGCCGTTCGGGTTATTCCCGCTGGCACCTGCAACGTCTGTTTCGTCAGCACACCGGATTTTCACTGGCCGAGTACATTCGCCAGCGCCGGTTGACGGAATCGGCGCTGACGCTGCTTAACAGTGATGAGGCGATCCTGCAGGTGGCGATGAGCTACGGCTTTGACACCCAGCAGGCGTATACCCGCACCTTTAAAAACTACTTCCGCGTGACACCGGGCCAGCTGCGTCGTCAGCGCCGCGTGGAACCGGATCGTCTGCTGTTTCCACTGGCGGTGGCCAGTTGAGTCGCTAGCCTGATTTCCCGTTGTTACGTCGTCGCGGGAAATCAGGTGCTATTGTGCACCAATCCTTTTAAGCTGCTGTTTTCCCCTCCTCTGTCGGTTATGGACAATGGACAACAGCGACAATCTCACCGCCATGATGCTGTTTGCGCGCGTGGTGGAACGGCAAAGTTTCAGCGAAGCTGCCCGCACGCTCGGCGTATCAAAATCCTATGTCAGCCGCGAAATCGCCCGGCTGGAAATCCGCCTCGGGATCAAATTGTTGCAGCGCACCACGCGTAAGGTAGCGCTGACGGAACTGGGGCAGGCGTACTACCCGTTTTGTACCCGCTTACTCGACGAGATGCATCGTGCTGATGCTTTTGTGCAACAGGTACACCAGCTGCCTGCCGGTAACGTGCGTTTACAGGCCCCGGTGACGTTCGGTTGCCAATGCGTGGTGCCAACGCTGAATCACTTTATCCGCCGTCATATTCATATCAACGTCGACCTGGAACTGACGGACCGCATCAACGAGGACCCGCAAAGCAGCGCCGATGTGGCGATTGTGATCCGTCAGCGTGCCCCGGAAGTGCCTGACTATCGTGAGTTGAATACCATCGACTGGGGATTGTATGCGGCACCGGATTACCTGGTGGCGCATCCGCCTATCGACCATCCCGAACGCTTAACTCGCCATGATCTGCTGTTGTTTCACGGCCCGGCCCATACGGCAGCTCTGCCGTTCCGGCGCGATAAACAGCGTCTGGCGCTGGATGTGCGCAGCCGTTTTCGCGCCAATAACAGTATGGCGTTGTTGAATGCGGCGCTGGCCGGAACCGGTATCGCCTACCTGCCCGCCTATATGACCCAGGAGTCGCTGGCGCGGGGTGAGATTGTGCAAGTGCTGCCGGAGTGGCAGATGGATCGCCTGCACAGTTACTTGCTGCTAAAAAACCAGCCTGAGCCGTCGTCACCCGTCACCCTGTTGTGCGATGCGTTAATCACCGCATTAGGGGATGGCTGATTGTTGCCTTTTGGCAACAATGGCAACCTGTGTGGCAAATATTCCCGCTGGTATGTTATCGAGGCAGCACCACTGTTAGCCTGAATGTCAGTTCAAAACAGGGATATCATCATGCAGCAACCTCCAATGGCGTTAGCGCCTGAACAGCAACACTGGAAGCGCAATCTGTACGTCTGCGTACTTGGCTCTTTCAGCACCATTGTGGCGATGACGCTGCTGCTGCCGTTTCTGCCGTTATATGTGCAGCAGCTCGGCGTGCAGGAACCGGCAGCGATTGCACGCTGGTCGGGAGTGGCTTACGGCGCAACCTTTTTCAGCGCCGCACTCACCGCGCCGCTGTGGGGCAAACTGGCGGATCGCTATGGTCGTAAGCTGATGTTGATCCGCGCCAGTCTGGGCATGGCGATTGCCATGTCGCTGATTGGCATGGCGACCGCTCCCTGGCAACTGGTGGCGCTGCGTTTGCTGGCCGGGCTGTTGGGGGGCTATGCCTCGGGATCGACCATTCTGGTGGCAGCGCAAACGCCGAAAGAGCAGACCGGCTGGGCGCTGGGGGTGCTGTCTTCCGGCATTATGGCAGGCAATGTGGTGGGGCCGTTGCTGGGCGGGGTGCTGCCACCATTGATTGGTATTCGTCACACCTTCTGGCTGACCGGTGCGGTGATTTTTCTCGCTTTCCTTGCCACCACCTTTTTACTGAAAGAAGCGCCTCGTCAGGCTAAAAAGGCCGCGCAAAGCAGCAGTATCGAGGAGAAACCGGTAAATCTGCCGGTGGTACGGTTGATGTGGTTGTCGGGGATGTTGCTGATTTTCGCCAATATGTCGATTGAACCGATTATCACGCTGTATGTCGGGCAGTTTGTCACTGGCGATCACGCGATTACCGTCACGGCGGGCCTGGTGATGGCGGCGGCGGCACTGGGCAGTATTGTTTCTGCTCCACGTCTTGGACGGCTGGCGGATCGCATCGGTCATGGCCGGGTGCTGGTGTATGGCCTGATTGCCTGTGCGTTGCTGCTGATTCCGCAGGCCTTTATCACCGCGGCCTGGCAATTGGTTGTGTTGCGTTTCCTGATGGGGATGGCGTTGGGTGGCTTGATGCCGTGCGTGACCGCCCTGATTCGCCACAATGTCCCGCAGGCACAAGTGGGAAAAATGCTGGGATATTCGACTTCAGCGCAGTATGTCGGGCAGGTGAGTGGGCCGTTGTTTGGCGGTTTTGTCGGCGGGGCTTTTGGTATGCGTCCGGTGTTTTTGGCGACCTGTGTGATTATGGCGCTGTGCGCATTATTAAATGCGCGGGTGTTGCGGAGGAATTGATCCGTAGCGGCGCGATTTATCGCGCAATTCCGCACACGGTGCCGAAAAAAACGCGCGATAAATCGCGCCGCTACAGACGCAGGTATAAAAAAGCGGACCTAAGTCCGCTTTATTTATAGCTATTTTTCGTCCGGCAGTGCATAGGCAATCACGTAATCGCCCAACTTGGTACCAAACGAACCGTGACCACCTGCAGCGATAACAACGTACTGCTTGCCATCCACTTCATAGGTCATCGGCGTTGCCTGGCCGCCAGCAGGCAGACGCGCCTGCCACAGCATTTCACCGGTGTTGGTGCTGAAGGCACGCAGGTAGTTATCTGCGGTGGCACCGATGAAGAACACGTTACCGGCTGTGGTGATCGGACCGCCGAGCATCGGCATACCCATCTTGAACGGCAGCGGAACCGGTGCGCTATCGCGAACCGTACCAATGCGTTTTTTCCACACGGTTTCGTTGGTTTTCAGGTCAACAGCTGAGACATAGCCCCATGCCGGTTGTTTACACGGCAGACCAAACGGTGACAGGAACGCGTTCAGTTCCACGCCATACGGCACGCCGTACTGTGGCTGAACACCGCTTTCGGTACCCGAACCACCTTCCGCACCTTTCGGTGGCTCGATCGGGTTGCCCGGACCGCGCGGAATCAGTTTGGAAACGAACGGCAGGGCCATCGGGTTAGCGATAGCGATCTGACGATGCGGATCGACCGCAATGCCACCCCATTCGAACATACCGAGGTTACCCGGGAACACCAGCGTACCCTGCTCAGATGGCGGCGTGAACGGACCGTCATAGCGCAGGCGCTTGAAGATCACGCGGCACACCAGCTGGTCATACATGGTCGCGCCCCACATATCCTTATCAGTCAGATTCTGCTTCGGACGGAAGGTCAGTTCTGAGTAAGGCTGGGTCGGTGATACATGGTCACCTTTAGCAGCACCCTGCGGAACCGGAGTTTCCGGGGCAGGCACGACAGGTTTACCGGTGCGGCGATCCAGTACAAAGATGTTACCGGTTTTCGCCGGAGCATAAATCACCGGTACGGTGTTGCCATCTTTGTCAGTGATATCGGCCAGCGTCGGCTGAGATGGCAGATCCATATCCCACAGATCGTGATGCACAGTCTGATACGACCACACCAGCTTACCGGTGGTGGCGTTCAGCGCCAGTACGCTGCTCGCATAGCGCTCCTGGTCTGGCGTACGGTTGCCACCCCAGATATCCGGAGTCGATACGCCCATCGGCAGGTAAACGATATCCAGTTTCGGATCGTACACCGCCGGTGCCCAGGAGTTCGGCGAGTTCATGGTAAAGGTGTGTTCATCGTCAGGAATCGCGTTAGGATCTTTCGCGCCCGGATCGAAGACCCACAGCAGTTTACCGGTGTTGACGTCAAAGCCACGAATGACCCCTGACGGCTCACGGGTGGAGTAGTTATCCGTCACCGCACCGGCAATAATGATGGTGGTATCTGTGATGATCGGTGGTGAAGTCGGCTCATACTGGCCCGGCGTCAGCACTGGCTGTTTGTGTTGCAGATCCAGCTCGCCGTTGTTGCCAAAAGAGGCACAACGCTCGCCAGTTTCTGCATCCAGCGCGAACAGACGACCGTCGTTTACCGGCAGGTAAATACGGCGTGAGCACAGCGCAGGCTGGGTGTTGGACGCATCAGCAGCGGCCGGAACTTCGTGGTAAGACACGCCACGGCAGGTTACGTGCTGGAAAGTCGGGTTAGGCTTAAGGCCCGGATCGAATTTCCACTTCTGCTTACCGGTTTTCGCATCCAGTGCAAACAGGATTTGGTGCGGTGAGCAGAGATACAGTGTGTCGCGGATTTTAATCGGGGTCACTTCATCAGTGATTTCACCCGGATCGTTCGGGGTCTTCAGGTCGCCAGTCTGGAACTGCCAGGCTACCTGCAGATTTTTCACGTTATCCGCATCGATTTGCTTAAGCGGTGAGAAGCGGGTGCCTTGCTGATCACGCGCATACGCTGGCCAGTCGCCATCGGCGATGTTGCTCAGCGGCTGTGCCTGCGGTGCGTTGGCCGCCGCGTCCGGCAGGGTGCCATTCAGCTCCTGCGGATCATGGAAGACGGCCCACGCCAGCACCAGGGCGCTGGCGATCAGGGCAATACCCATCGCGCTCAGTGCACCTTTACTGGCGTTGTTGAGTTTGCGATACACAAACGGCAACACCAGCCAGATACCAAAAATCACCAGTACGTCGGTACGCGGTGCCAGCGCCCAGAAGTCGAAACCGACTTCCCACACGCCCCACACCAGCGTGGCCAGCAGCAGCAGGGCATACAACACCAATGCTGAACTGCTACGACGCCACAACAAAATAGCGGTGATTAACATAACCACACCGCCAATTACGTAGTACCAGGAACCTCCAATGGCGGCTAACCAAATGCCACCAACCAGCATAAACGCCCCTGTCAGCAGTGCGAACAGCACTGTCAGGAAGCGAATTACGCCAAAAGATGAGGAAGCTTTCCCCATAATATTGACCTCTTTTTTCGCCATAAATCTAAAAGGAAACAACGTGTTGCGCTGTTCCCCCATATAAAGTACGAGGTGATGTAAATGTTTGCTGCTGAACTCTTCCGTTAAGTCAGATGATCCTTGTGCGTTAAATTTTATCTTAAAAACGTTAACAGGTTTGACTTTTTTAGTGCTTTTAAGCGCTGGAATGGTAGTAGTGCGACATTTTATGAGGGAATTATGGCATTAGGCCCGGGGATATCGGGCCATAAAGGGAAAACGCGCTATTTTGTGTAACCGTTTACACTTCGAATAAATTGCTGCTGGTTCGCTGTTCCTGCCAGCCGCTGATATGCAGTCGAGTATAGCTTTCTTCAGGCAAAGCCAGGCGTGATGTGCGTAATATCACCTCTGCTTCTCTTTCGCGGAAGGAAGAGAGCATAAATGGAAAGCTGAACTTGAGATAATTTTCGCTGAAAAACTCGTCAGTCAGAACAATGCCGCTTAAGGGAAAGTTCTCAATATTTTGCCAGCGTGTCCCCGGTGATGCCAGGTCATAGAGCCAGAAGCGGAAATCTGACGCTCGTGACTGCAACTCAGGCCCGGCCTGTTCTAACGCATCATAGTTGATGGCCAGCCGGACATTGTCGGATTGCAAAAAGGAATAATTATCCGTTTCCTGTAAAAACTGCGTCAGCATATTTCCCTGTAAAGGGATAATTATTAATTCTGGCATAGTTGGCAGATGGTTTTGCAAAGTAATTATGTTGCATTCATTAAGTAATGTATGACTACCTTGCTCACAATGCATAAAGGGTGCTGAATAACAGATACCCGTCAGCGCGCCATCAAAGCGGCGGATACGCTCGGTAACATAAGGGTTATATGCGTTATTTTTCATTTATCTCTATGAATAAATTAATTATCTGGAAGGATAGAGTTATTATAATGATGGTCGATCTACTGCCATAATCCGTTTGCTAATATAAAACGTTTCCTTTGCAAAGATCATCTTTTTTATCTGTTTCTGCTAAAGAGATATTAGGCAGTATTACCGCAGTAATTAACGCTTTATTGTAACGTTCTGGAAGTCGCGCTATTTTCAACATAAAAAAATAAGCCTGCTAATATTCAGAACTCTACCTTTAGACTTTTCCCCTATAAGCGGCTGTTTTTAAAGCGCACGGCTTGCCGTTGCCTGGCACGGTAAAATCCCGCACTCTGTGGCCTGAAAAAAAAGATAAGGAAAACCGTATTGCGGTTTTTCATCAGGCCAGGTCCATGACGGCCTGGCGGCAACAGAATTCAGGATGGGATAAATATGGGTTTACTGGCAACAGCTGCGGATGACTCGCTGCTGCGACACAGGTCGTTTGTCGCCTTCTGGCTGGCGCGGACCTGTTCTTCGTTTGGTTTTCAGATGTTCTCGGTTGCCGTCAGCTGGCAGATCTACTCGCTGACTAACAGCGCGATGGCGTTGGGGATGATTGGTCTGATGCAGTTTCTGCCCTCGGTGCTGCTGGCGCTGCCCGCCGGGCATCTGGCAGATCAGTTTGATCGTCGCCGAATTGTGTTGTTTGGTCAGCTGGTGGAGTGGGGATCGTTGCTGGCGCTGGTGGCGCTGACGCTATTCCACTGGGCGGATAAAACCGCCATCTGGAGCCTGGTGTTTTTAATTGCGGTGGCAAAGGCCCTGGAATGGCCCGCGTTGTCATCGATGTTACCGGCGCTGGTACCGCCAGAAATTCTGGCGCGCGCGACAGCAGCGAATGCGGTGGGTGGTCAGGCGGCGGTGATCATTGGTCCCACGCTGGGTGGGTTGCTGTATGTCGCCGGGCCGGATGTGGTGTACGGCGTAGCCGCCTTGTTCTATTTATTCTCGCTGCTGCTGGTCAGCCGTATCCGTTATGAGCGCCCGCCACAGACGCGCCTGCCGATGAACCTCACCAACCTGTTTGCCGGTGTCCATTTCATCCGCGAACGCAAAGATGTACTCGGGGTGATTTCGCTCGATTTATTCGCGGTGCTGCTCGGCGGTGCGACGGCGCTACTGCCGATTTTTGCCAAAGATATTCTGCATACCGGTCCCTGGGGATTGGGCATGTTACGCGGCGCACCGTCGGTGGGGGCGCTGCTGGTCGGCGTGTGGCTCAGTCGTCACAAGCTGGAAAAGCATGTCGGGATGATCATGTTTGGCGCGGTGGCGGGTTTTGGGGTGGCCACATTGATTTTCGCGCTTTCCAGCCAGCTGTGGCTGTCGTTGCTGGCGCTGGCGGCGCTGGGCGCTTTTGATATGGTCAGCATGGTGATTCGTGGCTCGCTGGTGCAGCTGGATACACCGGATGATATGCGCGGACGCGTCAACGCGGTCAACGCCATTTTTATTAATACTTCTAACCAGCTGGGCGAATTTGAATCCGGCATGCTGGCGGCGTGGCTCGGTGCGGTGCCCGCTGCGGCGCTGGGTGGCATTGGTACGCTGGTGGTGGTGGCTCTCTGGATGACGCTGTTCCCGCATCTGCGTAAGCGGCAGAAGCTGGAGAACGAACCCGCAGCTGTGCCGCCAACAAAAACCGGCCAACAGGCCGGTTAAGGGTATTGCCAGTCCGCACTGCCATGACAAAGCTCGCGATCAGGGGGGCAGGGATCGCGAGCGGTGGCCGTTAAACGGCCGCTATTTTCCCCAGGCTGGCGTCAAATTGTTTCCAGCTTTCTGTCATATCCACCACGGTTTTCGATTTTCGCGCTTCGTCGATTTTAATCGCGGTGAGCCCGGCTTCCAGTGCGTCCACCACCGTCACTTTCAGCGGCGTTCCCTGTTTAATGTGTTTCACAATCTCTTCGGCCATCAGCGCATCAGCGCCATAGTGGCCATCGTAAGCGTTGCCGCTGTAAGTGGTGTCCACTTCACGCTCACCGGTCCGGGCGTTATGCACGCGGAAGTAGTTGCGCACAAAGTCGCCCTCCGCCATGCCGTCCGTTCCCATCACGCAGAAGCGGCGGAACTCATCCGGCACGTTGAGGTTGGCGTGGAAGGCCAGAGTGGCGCCACCGGCGTATTCAATGATGGCCGTCTGGTAATCGACGATATCGGCATCGCTATCAAACACCGCGTCGGTGCTTGACCAGCCGCTCGGTTTGACGTGATACACCTCGGAAGCGGGGGTGATGGCACCCTGTGGCGCGTGCTGCGGCGTAAAGGATTTGCGGCCACCAAAGCTGGCGACGCGCACCGGGCGTTCACCCATCAATCCCTGATAGAGATCGATATCGTGGCAGCATTTTTCCAGTATGTACGGACCGGCGTATTTCTCCAGACGACGCCAGTCGCGCTGGAAGAAAGCACCGTGGTACGGCTTGATATGTTCGGTTGCTTCGATTGAGGTGATCTCGCCCAGGCGTTTATCATCGCGCGCTGCCAGCAGGTCGTGATACAGCGGTGAATAACGCAGTACCAGACCGACCAGAATGCGCTCGTGGCCATACTGCTGTACCAGCTGCGCCATCGCCATGGTCTGTTCTTCATTGATCACCACCGGCTTCTCGGTGAACACGGTATAACCCGCAGCCAGCCCCTGACGAATATGGTCGAGATGCATAAAGTTCGGTGAACCGACCAGCAGCAGATCAAAGCCGCCGTGATTCAGCAGTGCGTCGATACTGTCAAACGCCTGACCAGGATCGATACCAAAGGTGTAGAGATTGGGTAAACCCGCTGGAGCCGGATCGACATAACCCACGACGGAGAACTCTGTATCGGCTTTGCTGAACTCTTTCACCACATGGGAAAGACGAAAGCCAAGACCAATAATGCCCACTTTCATGTTATACCCCTGAAGCCCGTTGCCTGTTAGCTGCCCGACCCATCAGGCTGCTGATAATCTGACCGCTAACTTATTACGGCAGAAAAACTAATGTCAATTAATATCCTGGGTGTAAAAATCCTATAATCTGTTATTTGTATGATTTTAATCATTTTTATTTTATGTTGTGGCTTCCATATTTATTTGTTATTGCGATTTAAGTTTTTTTACCCTATCTTTCGCACATCTATAAAGAGTCATTCCGAGCGGTGCAGGGCAGGAGGAAGCGCGTGCAGTCACTTATGCTAGGTATCGATGGGGGTGGTACGCACTGTCGCGGACGCCTCACCGACGCTCAGGGGCAACTGCTGGCGGAAGCGCGCGGCGGGCCAGCCAACGTCTGGTCGCAGTTTGAAGCGGCGATTGACGCCATCGATCGGGTGATTGACGATCTCTTCACTCAGGCGGCATTACCGACGGCGGCACGAGCGCAAACCGTGCTGGTGGCGGGGCTGGCGGGAGCGAATGTCGCTTCGGTCAAAGCTCGTCTGGATAGCTGGCAGCCCGTTTGCCAGGCGCGCTATGTTTTTACCGATGTCGAAATTGCCTGCGCTGGTGCGCACCATGGCGCGCCCGGAGCGGTGTTTATTACCGGCACCGGCAGCCAGGGGGCCGCCTGGGATGGTGAACGCTTTACGTTGCTGGGTGGCTGGGGCTTTGCGCTCTCCGATGCTGGTTCTGGCGCGGTGCTCGGTCAGCGGGCATTGCGGCTGGCGCTGCTGGCCCATGAAGGCATTGTTCCGTCCTCGGCGCTGACGCAGCGTATCATGGCGCATTACCACGACAGCCCGGAACAGATGCTAATCTGGTCACGTCAGGCGACACCCGCCGACTGGGGCCGGGTTGTACCGGACGTGTTCACCGCCGCACAGGCGGGGGATGAGCATGGCACTGCCTTAATTGAACAAACCGCGGCGGATATCGCGCAAATGGTCCAGCCACTGCTGGCGCGCAGCCACGGTAAGCTGGCGTTGATGGGCGGCTTAGCCACGCCGATTCAGCCCTGGCTCCCGGCGGATATCGCCGCGCTGCTGGTGCCGCCACAGGGCGATGCGCTGAGTGGCGCACTCCGGCTCGCCAGTCAGTTCAGCCTGAGTCAACTCGCGTAACCTTTTCATTCTGCTGATAAAGAGAACCATGACCGCTCCGAACGTAACCGCCCGCATTCTGCGGCTGATTGTCGAAAACGCGCCAATAAGCCAGTCCGATCTCAAAGTGCGCAGCGGCCTGAGCATGTCAACGGTTTCGCAGGCCACCAATCGCCTGCTGACTGGCGGCATCGTGCAGGAGCTGGGGCTACGCCGGGTCTCGATGGGGCGTCCTAAAACTCTACTCGGCCTCAATCCAGATCACGCCAGTGTGGTTGGCATCCAGCTCAATGCGGAACGTAACCTGATTGTGCTGACCGACCTCGGTGGAAATATCATCGGCGAGCAGCAAATGCCTTCCGGTGCGATGAGCCCGAAACAGCTGGGTGACGCGCTGGCAAAGTTTCTGCGCGGCGTAGAAGGCAAGAAAGTCGGTGCCATTGGTCTGGCGCTATCCGGTCTGGTGGATGCCAGCAATGGCTATTGCGTGCGCTCACGCGTGCTGGACTGGGATAACGTGCCCATCGCCCGCCTGCTGGAAGAGCGTTTTTCGTTACCGGTATTTATCGAAAACGACGCTAACGCGCTGGCGATGGCGGCGCTGGTGTTTGGTCAGCTCGGTCATGCACAATCGGCGATTATCGCCACCTTCGGCAAAGGGATTGGCGCGGGTATTTTGCTGGATCGTCAGCTTTATCGCGGACGTCATGGCAAAGCGGGGGAGATTGGCAATGCCCTGCTGGGTGATGGCTCTGAGCGCCTGCTGGAAGACGTCGCCTCATCGCAGGCGATTCTGCATCGGGTGGCGGAGACGCTGAAAGAGGATGTACCGCCGACGCTGCGCGATCTGGATTTGCGTCCCACACCGGAGGTGTTAAGCGCGCTGGCGGAAGCCGGACATCAGCTGGGCATGTCGCTGGCGAACCTGTCGATTGCCTATGATCCGGATGTGGTTTATCTGGCGATGGAGCCGCAAATGGCGTCACGTATTCTGCTGGATAATATCACCCAGAGTTTCCAGAACTATCGTCTGAAGCTGACACCGCATATGACGCCGTTGCAGTTTATTACCGAGTCGAATCGGATGTGGGCGCAGGGCGCGGCGGGGTTTGCGGTGAATAAGTTGCTGGATTTGCTGGCGGCGCAAGCCGATGAGGATATTGCGCCTTAAGTCGCGTGGTTTCGTTTGCTTCCGCGGGGATTTCGTTTGCTTCCGCGGGGATTTCGTTCGCTTCCGAGGAGATTTTGTTCGCTTCCGAGGAGATTTCGTTCGCCTCGGGCTGAGGTAGTTTCAGTTCGCCGGTGCGGCGACCGAGCAAAGGGGGCCAGGCCGCCCCCTTTGCATTCCCCGGCCCTGCGCCGCCTGCCTCGCCGCTTCGCGGTCCCTTCGCTTACTCACGCTTCCGACGGACCGGCGTCGATTCGCTCCTGCTCAACGCCGCCTTTCGCCGCATCCATGCGGCTCATCCTGGAATCGTTCCCGCGCTCAGCGAGTTCGGATGGCGCTCACACCCCCGCTGCCCCAGCCATGCCGGTCTATGTTTTTTTCTTTTGCTGTTGGTTTTTATTCGATGGTCCTGCAAACGGGGGGGTTGGCGGCATTCGCAGCGCCGAGCGCAGAGTGAAGGCCAGGACGAGCCGCATGGATGCGGCGAGAGGGCGGCATGAGCCATGGATGGCGAATCCGCGCGGTCCGTCAGGCCTGAGAGATAAGCGAGGGAACAGCGCGAAGCGCTGCGCGAGGACGCCGCAGGGCGCGGATTGCAAAGGTCCGCGCCCTCGGACCTTTGCCCGTCCGCCTGCACAGGCGGCCCTGAAACTACCTAAAGCCTGGCGGGCGGAACCCCTACGGAGCTAAACCACTGTCTGGCGGGCGGAACCCCTGCGGAGCCAAACCGCTGCTGCCTGGCGGGCGGAACCTTCTCATAGCCACCCGCTGCCAGGCCCTTTACCGCATCCGCAGGCCCTGCTCATCAAACAACAAACAACTCCCCGCATCCAATTGGTAACGCATCGGCTCACCGATCTGATGGCTTGCCACATTCCGCTCCTCAATCACCAGCAGCCGCTCCTGGCCCACATCCAGATAAAGATAATTGGTGTGCCCCAGCATCTCACTGAACGATAGCGGGGCGCTAAAACTCAGCGGCGCGCTGGCAGTCGTGGCAAGCTGGAAATGCTCAGGACGTACGCC
The DNA here is from genome assembly GCF_059730475.1 of Pantoea sp. X-Soil-TKNS-1280. Classification (NCBI taxonomy): domain Bacteria; kingdom Pseudomonadati; phylum Pseudomonadota; class Gammaproteobacteria; order Enterobacterales; family Erwiniaceae; genus Pantoea; species Pantoea sp. X-Soil-TKNS-1280. Next base: position 461,003 of record NZ_AP035962.1, read on the forward strand.
CAGCGTCACCTTCTGTCCTTCGTGGCAGGTCGCTGCAATATTCAGCGTTAAAGAGTGGATACCCAGCGAGGGCACGCGCAGCTGCACCTGGCCGGGAGCTAACGCTGCCACCTCAGCCGGTAAAAAATTCATCTTCGGCGAACCAATAAACCCGGCGACAAACAGGTTATCCGGGTCGCGATACAACTCCAGCGGCGCACCGACCTGTTCAATACGTCCCTGACGCAGCACCACGATCCGGTCGGCCAGCGTCATCGCTTCCAGCTGGTCATGGGTGACGTAAATCATGGTGTTGCCCAGCGAGGCGTGCAGCCGGGCAATTTCGATACGCATCTGCAAACGCAGCTCAGCATCCAGGTTCGACAGGGGTTCATCGAACAGGAAAATACGTGGATGGCGAATAATGGCGCGGCCAATCGCCACACGCTGCCGCTGCCCGCCCGACAAGGCACGCGGCAGGCGATCGAGCAACTCGGTAAGGTGCAGGCGCGCCGCGGTCTGCGCAATCGCCTGTTCAATCTCGGCTTTCGGCCGCTTCATCACCTCCAGCGGATAAGCGAGGTTGCCACGTACCGTCATATTCGGGTAAAGCGCGTAGGATTGAAACACCATGGCGATACCGCGCTCGGTGGCAGGCTGCTGGGTCATATCCGCCCCCTCAATCAGCAGCTTGCCATCACTGATCTCCTCCAGCCCGGCAATCATGCGTAACAGCGTCGATTTTCCGCAACCCGAAGGGCCAACAAACACCACAAATTCACCGCTGTTGATGGTGAGATCGATACCGTGGATCACGTTCACTTGCTCGTAGGACTTCTTAACGCTTTGCAGATGCAGGCTGGTCATGCTGTGTCTCGCTTAAAGTAACTGGCCCAGATAAATGGCGTTGCTGCGCACGATGGGCGTGAAGCCAAGGCGCTGATAAAAACCGCAAACCTGCTCGTTTTGCAGGCTAACGCCGAGATGCACGCCAGGCACATCGGCCTGGCGCAGCAGGGTCAGCAGGTGTGCAATCAGTTTGCGCCCCCAACCACCCTGCTGAGCGGGCGGCAGCAGATTAATGTGCAGATGCGCGGGCCACTGGCTCACCAGTCGATCGGCGGCGGCATCTGGCTTGAGGATGGCATCCAGCACTTTGCTGTCGAGCGGTGCGCTGGCCGGGTAGTCGCGATACTGCGCCTGCAACAGCGGCCACCACTGCTGATTCAGCACGGCTTCGAAGGCACGGGTATCCGGTACCGCGACCGCATAGCCGACGACCTCTCCCTGTTGTTCCAGTACCAGCGCGAAATCAGGTACGAAACGGGCGTAGGGAATCACAAAGCGCAGGCCCGGCAGGGCGGGGTCAGAATAAAGCGCGGTCGCGTCTTTCCCTGCATTGGCGGTTTCTAAACAAATACGCGAGAGCGCGGGAAAATCCGCCTCGGTGGCGTGACGAATAACACCTTCAGCCGTCATGGTGGAGCCTCTGTGGTCAGGAGATGAACAGTTTTTACGGTAATGAAAGCGTACTTAGTTTTCAAGGTGTAATAATTGCGCCATCCCACAAAGCGCAGGCGAAACATAACCGCAGCGCATGACAGTCAGCGTGGCAAGGCTGTGGTGATGCGCTGGCAAGCCCTTAATCCGCAGGCTTTTTCATGTTTTCTTCGTCAGTATCATCCATAACTATACGATTTTCATATGCTCTATCAGTAAGTTAATGCACTTTAAAATCGTGAGTGATTTATGCTGGGCATGGCTTGATGTGGGCTGTTTGCAGCGGCCTGGTGGCTGATTAAGCAGCATTCCCTGCTGATCATCGCGCCTTTTTTCTCACTTTTTGCACTGCATCACAGAGCAAAAATTCCGCGCGGCACAGGTTTGACTTTCTTTTGTTCATAAAGTAAGTATGGATAAGTGCGTTATTTATGCTGAATCAGCCTGCGGGAACTGCGGGTGTCGAGATGAAGGGATGCCAGTCATCTGTTGGAGAAACCGAGCATTATGTGTGATTCAACCGTACGTTCGCAGTACTTCCATCGCCCTCTGCGTACCCTGTCTCGTCTGGTTTCCGCTGGGGTGCTGCTCGGCGCAGCGATGACCTCGGCCCAGGCAGTGACGCTGAATGAGTGGGACATTTATAACTATCCACAGCAGACGGAAGCCGTGGATGAAGCGATTAAAGTGTTCCAGCAACAGAATCCCGGCATTGTCATCCAGCGTTCAGTGCACTCCTTTGAAGACACTCGCATCCCGCTCAAACTGGCGCTGACTGCCGGTGATGGCCCGCAGATCGCCCAGGTCAACCAGGGCGGTGGCGACATGGGATCGCTGGTGAAAGACAAACTACTGTGGCCGCTGGATGATTACGCCAAAACCTACGGCTGGACCACGCGCTTTCCGGATTCGATCCTGAAACGCAACCGCTGGTCCGATAATCAGGACTTCGGCAGCGGCAAGTTATATGGCGTCGCCAGCCTCGGTGAAATGGTTGGCCTGTACTACAACAAAGCGCTGCTGGATAAAGCCGGTATCGCGGTGCCGAAAACTCTCGCCGAGCTGGAACAGGCGATGGAAAAACTGAAAGCGCAGGGTACCGCACCCATGATGCTGGGGCTGCTGGACGGCAACATGGGCCAGCAGCTGCTGAGTACCCTTTGGGAAGCGCAGATCGAAAGCAGCGACCGCAAAAAACTGGATGACCTGATTTACGACGTGGGCGGCACCTTTAAAGATGACAAGCTGGTGAAAGCCGCCAACATGATGAAAAGCTGGAACGACAAAGGCTATTTCTTCCCCGGCTTTCAGGGCATTGGTCATGACGATGCCGCCACCCTGTTCCAGAACGGCCAGGCCGCCTTCCTGGTGAGCGGCACCTGGTATCTGGGGCAGTTCAAAGACAACAAAGATATTCATTTTGCCGCGATGCCGATGGGGGCGGGTGTGCAGCATGCGCTGATGGTGGGCGGGACTGACCTGGCGTTCTCCATCACCAGCACGGCGAAAACCAAAGAGCAGCAGGATGCCGCCGCGAAGTTCATCGATTATATTGTGTCGGATGAGATGGCGAACCGCTGGCTGAAAGTGGGCTTCCTGCCAGCCAGCGCCAGCAAAAATGCGCAGATCCCGGCCGATAACCCGCTGCTGGCCGAGACCTACCAGGTATGGGTGACGCTGAACCAGCATGATGGCCTCGGTCATTACGTGGACTGGGCAACACCAACCATGAACGCCGAACTGAATCAGAACGTGCAACTGCTGCTGGCCGGACGGCAAACCGCCGACCAGATGGTCACCAACTTCGACAACAACTATCAACGTTACCTGAAAACCCTGAAGCACTGATAAATCCGGCCCGGCATGAGGCCGGGCCGCTGACAGGTCCGCAAGCGAGTAAGGTTATGCTGAACAAATCTGCCTGGCGCAATGCGCTCTATCTCCTGCCCGCGGTGCTGGTATACGCGGTCTTTCTGTTGCTGCCGCTGCTGGCGTCGCTGGGCATCAGTTTTACCGAGTGGGATGGCACCTCGATGCCGATTTTTACCGGCATCAGCAACTACATGCGTATGTTCAGTGACCCGGTGTTCTGGGTGGCACTGGGCAACAACGCATTGCTGATGTTGTTCTACACCTTGTTGCCGATTGGTGTTGGCCTGCTGTTGTGCAGCTTCCTGTACGAAACGCGCAACAACAAAGAGCGCAGCCTGCTGCGTATCTTCTTCTTTCTGCCGTATATCATGCCGATGGCGGTATTGGGCGTGGTGTGGCGCTGGCTGTATAACCCGGCGTTTGGTCCGATCGACCAGTTCCTGCGCGCCATCGGCCTGCCGCAGCTGGCGCTGTCCTGGCTGGGGGATTTTACCTGGGCGTTGCCTGCGGTCGGTCTGGTGGCGACCTGGTACTTCTTTGGTTTTTGCCTGGTGTTGTTTATGGCGGGATTACAACGCATGGACCCGTCGCTGCTGGAAGCGGCCGATCTGGATGGCTCCTCGCGGCGGCAAAAATTTATGCGCATCACGCTGCCGTCACTGCGCCCGGAGTTGCGAATTGCGCTGTTGCTGACGGTGATCGCCAGCCTGAAAGCCTTTGATCTGGTCTACGTGATGACCCAGGGCGGGCCGGGTACCGCAACCATGGTGACCAACATCTTTATGTATAAGCAGGGCTTTGACCTGCACTACTTCGGCTATGCTTCGGCCGTCGCGGTGTTCAGTATGATGATTGTGTTGTTGATCAACGCGCTAATCCACTTTGCTATTCGGGAGCGTCACTGATGCGTGGCACGCCAGTAGTTTCTCGTGCGCTTATCTGGATCGTAGCGCTGATGACCATTATGCCGTTCCTGATGGCGCTGATGACCTCATTCAAAACCCAGATGGAGCTGTTCCAGGGCGTCTTTACCTTACCTGCGTCGCTCAACTTTAAAAACTACGTCACTGCCTGGCAGCAGGGCCATTTCAATGTTTACTTTATGAACTCGGTGCTGGTGGTGATCCCGGTGGTGATTTGCAGCATCCTGCTCGGTATTCTGGCCGGTTTCGGTTTTGCGTGGCTGAAGATCCCCGGCAAAAAAGTGGTAGCGGCAATGCTCGCGCTTGGCATGGTGCTGCCAAGTGAAGCCTTTATTATCCCGCTGTATCATGAGCTGCGCTGGATGGGGCTGACCAACACCTACCTGGCGCTGATTCTGCCGCAGATTGCGCTGTCGCTGCCGTTCACCACGCTGATGATTGCCACCGCACTGCAACAGGTGCCGCGCGAGCTGGTGGAAGCCTCGGTGATGGATGGCGCATCACGGCGCAAAATTCTGTGGGGCATTCTGGTGCCCGCCATCTGGCCCACGTTATCAACGCTGGCGCTGCTGCTGTTTATCTGGACCTGGAACGAGTTCTTGATCCCGCTGATTCTGGTGAACAAAGATGAGTTGCGAACCCTGCCAATTGGCATGATGTTTTTCCAGAACAAAAACACCATCGATATCCCGGTACTGATGGCGGGCGCGATGATCGTCATTCTGCCGCTGGTGGCGGTGTTCCTGGTGTTCCAGCGTAAATTTATCAGTGGCGTGACTGAAGGCGCGGTGAAATAGGAGAACTTTATGCACCTTTCTCTGGCCGATTTTCATCCCGCTGGCGACGGGGAAACACTCGATACCGCCTGCTTTCAGCGTGCTCTGGACCAACTGGCGCAACGAGGCGGCGGTACGCTCACGGTGCCAGCGGGCCGTTACCGTCTGGGCACCGTCACGCTGGGTTCAAATCTCCATCTGCATCTGGCGGCGGGGGCAGTGTTGCTGGCGAGCCAGCGGGTTGAAGATTACCAGCACTGCCTGGCGCAGAGTCAGGCTGAGTTGTCGCAGCATGTGCTGCTGTATGCGGTGGGGCAGCGCAATATTACCCTCAGCGGCAAAGGGATGATTGACGGGGATGGCGAAGCCTGGTTTGCGGCAGAAAAGGATGATCAGGGCTATCGACTGCCGCGCCCGTTTCGCCCACGCATCATCGTGTTTGAAGATTGCCAGCAGATCACGCTACAGGAATTCAGTATCGTGCAGGCACCGATGTGGACCGTGCATCTGGTGAGTTGCCGCCATGTCCATATTGATCATCTGACCATCGATAATTCCATGACCATGCCCAACACCGACGCGCTGGATATCGACAGCTGCGAAGCGGTGTTTGTCAGCAACAGTTATCTGAGCGCGGCGGATGACGCGATCTGCATTAAAACTACCCATAAACCGGCCCCTCTCAGGGGTGCGGCGCGCCAGATTATGATCAGCAACTGCCTGCTGCGCTCGTATAGCTGTGCCTTCAAAATCGGCACCGAAACCTTTGATGACGTGGAAGATGTTACTGTCACCGGCTGTACTATTTTCGATTCCAATCGGGCGATCGGCCTGCTGTCGCGCGACGGTGGCTGTTTCCGTCGTCTGCATTTCAATAACCTGACGCTGGCCTGCCACCATGCGCCGCCTTGCCACTGGGGCAAAGCCGATGCGTTGTTTGTTTCGGTTCGCGCGCGCGATCCGGCGATTGCACCGGGCCATATCGAACAGCTGCAATTCACTAACGTCAGCGGGGTGATGGAAGGGGCGATTAACCTGCATACCGAGGCAGCGGGGCAGATCCGTGAGGTGATGCTCAGCAATGTGCAGCTACGGCAGGTGGTGGCGACCACGGTGGAGCAGGGGCACTACGATGTGCGTCCGCCCTGTAATCCCGCATCACCCACCGGAATGGGGCTGGATAACGCCTATAAAATGGATAGCCTCACCGGGTTGGCCTATGGTGTGGCGGCCTACCCGGATGGCCTGCCGGGCGTGTTTGCGCGCGGCGTGGAGAACCTGCAACTGCACAATGTCACCATTGTGCGCCCGCAGCCGTTGCCAGCAGGCTGGCACATGGCAACGGTACAGATTCTGCCGTAGCGGCGCGATTTATCGCGCGGTTTTTTATGACAACGCCGCAGCGATGGCCGCTCCCAGCTCCTCAGTTGAGGCGTTGCCTCCGAGGTCGCGCGTCAGGCTGTTACCCGCCGCCAGCGTGCGTTCGATGGCATCCAGCACCGCCGCGCCAGCGTCGGTAAAGCCGAGATGTTCCAGCATCATCGCGCCACACCAAATCTGTCCAATCGGGTTGGCAATACCTTTGCCCGCGATATCTGGCGCGGAGCCGTGAACCGGTTCGAACAGGCTGGGGAATTTGCCTTCCGGGTTGATATTGGCTGAGGGCGCAATGCCGATGGTGCCGGTACAGGCCGGGCCGAGATCCGACAGGATATCGCCAAACAGGTTGCTGGCGACCACCACATCAAACCAGTCCGGGTGCAGCACGAAATTAGCGGTGAGAATATCGATATGATATTTATCGACTTTCACTTCCGGGTAACTGCCTGACATGGCTTCAACCCGACTATCCCAGTACGGCATGGTAATGGCGATACCGTTGGATTTGGTGGCGGAGGTCAGGTGTTTTTTCGGGCGCTTCTGCGCCAGTTCGTAGGCGAATTTCAGGATGCGATCGACGCCGGTACGCGTCATCACCGTCTCCTGAATCACCACTTCACGATCGGTGCCGGGGAACATGGTGCCGCCGACGCTGGAATACTCCCCTTCGGTATTTTCACGCACCACGTAGAAATCGATATCGCCCGGCTGACGATTCGCCAGCGGCGCTTTGACACCCGGCATCAAACGTACCGGACGCAGGTTGACGTACTGATCAAACTCACGACGGAACTGCAACAACGATCCCCACAGTGAGACATGATCCGGCACCACATCCGGCCAGCCCACGGCACCGAAGTAGATCGCATCAAAGGTTTGCAGGGAAGCGAACCAGTCATCCGGCAGCATTTTGCCGTGCTGTTGCCAGTATTCGGCGCTGGCATAGTCAAACCATTGCCACTCCAGCGGGATATTGAATTTTTTTGCTGCCGCGTTCATCACGCGGATGCCTTCTGGCATCACTTCTTTACCAATGCCATCGCCAGGGATGACGGCGATTTTAAATGTTTTGCCGCTCATAGGGTCTCTCGCAGGTTGCTGTTGATGTTCTGCCCGCAGTATAACTTTGCATCATGGGGAAATAATTAGCCTGAACAGCAAGCCAATGTTGAATAAAAGTAGAGAATCCCGCACCTCCACCGACGATCTGGCCTTTTTCGTGCGTATCGCCACCCTCGGTAGCCTGACGGCGGCAGCACGCGAGCTGGGGCTATCGTTACCGGCGGTAAGTAAACGGCTGAGCCAGCTGGAATTGCGTCTTGGCGTGCAACTGCTGCGTCGTACTACGCGCCGGCTGGAGCTGACGCCTGAGGGCAAACGTTACCTGGAAGGGGCACGCCCGCTGCTGGATCAGCTGGCGGAGCTGGAGGAGTCGGTCAGCAGCCAGACCGCCATGCTGCGCGGCACGCTGAATATCAATGCCTCGTTTGGTTTTGGCCGTCGTCATGTCGCGCCGCTGGTGTCGCGTTTTGCCGCGTTGCACCCGGAGCTGTCACTCAGCCTGCAACTGAGCAGCCAGCCGCTCAGTTTCCTTGATGCACATATCGATATTGATATCCGCGTCGGTGAGCCGCCGGATGCACGGCTGATGGCCCGCAAGCTGCGTACCAATCCGCGTGTACTGTGTTGCGCACCAGCCTATGCCGAACGTTGTGGCCTGCCGGAGAGCGTCGCGGCGCTGGCGCAGCACAACTGCATTTTGCTGCGGCAGTATGAAAGCGATTTTGCCCTGTGGCGGCTGAGTAATGGCGAGCAGCACTTAACGCAAAAGGTCCGGGGGACGTTGATCACCAATGACGGCGAGGTAGCGATGCAGCTGGCGCAGGATGGGCATGGCATTCTGTTGCGGTCGTGGTGGGATGCGCAGCACAGTATTCACAGTGGCGAGCTGCTGCATGTGTTGCCAGCCTGGACGGCACCAGACGGCGATATCTTTGCCGTCTGGCAACCGCAGCGCCAGCTTCCGGCGCGCATCAGCGCTTTTGTCGAGTTTTTGCAGCAGGCGCTGTAACAGTTTACTCCTCCGCCGTCTGCTGGCGGCGCTGCTGGAGTGGGTAAAACTCTCCGGATTTGAGCGAGGTTTCAATTTCCTCCAGCGAGCGGCCTTTGGTTTCTGGCATCAGGAAATAGACAAACACAAAGCCGAGCAGATTCAGCAGCGCGTAGAACCACATGGCACCGCCAATGCCGAGAAGGTTGACCATCGATAAAGCCGTGGCAGTCAGCAGCAGGTTGGAACCCCACAGCATCCCGGCGTGCAGACTGGTGGCTTTCTCACGGATACCCAGCGGGTATAGCTCCGACCCCATCAGCCAGCCAATCACCTGGATACCGCCGGAATTAAACACCATAAAACCAAACAGGCAGAGCACGATCAACAAACTGTGCCCACCGCCCTGTGCATCGAGACGGAATACCGTGCCCAACAGCAGCAGGCTGACGATCGCACCTGGCATCATCCACAGGGTTAAGGCACGGCGTCCAACATGATCGACCAGCAGCTTGCCGATGATGGTCAGCGTCAGATAAATCACCGCCACGCCCAGCGCCGAGTAGAGTGCCGCATCACGGCTGAATCCGGCGTTGGTGAGAAAGGTTGGCGTGTAGTAAATCATCATTTCAATGCCGGAAAGCTGAGTAAAGGCGGCGATCCCCAGCCCGACCAGCAGCGCCGGGCGCAGCCAGGCTTGTTTCAGATCGCCCCAGCTTGCAACCGCCTTGCGTTCTACTTTGGCGTGCACACGCTGGATATCGCGAATCTCCTGACGTACCTGTTTTTCCGTGTCGCGCACGGCATCCAGCGCCAGATGGGCCTCTTTCAGCCGTTTCTGACCGACCAGCCAGCGCGGACTTTCCGGCAGTGGCAGCATCCCCAGCAGCAGGATCACCGCAGGAATGGCGGCGACGGCGAACATGGTACGCCAGCTCCAGATATCCTGCATAAAGGTGCCGACCAGCGCGGCGGTAACAATGCCGACGCCAATCGAGATATTAAAGAATGTCACCAGGCGGCCACGGCGATCCGGTGGAGCCAGCTCAGCGATATACACCGGGACGATTTGCGAGGCTCCACCCACGGCAAAGCCCAGTACCAGGCGTGCGACGCCCAGCCAGACGGCATTGGGAGACAGGCCTGAACCGATTACGCCGACAGCAAAAATCGCTGCCACAATCATCACCGTGTAGCGACGGCCCAGCTGGCTGGAGAGACGTCCACAGCTGAGGGCACCCACCACCGCGCCGACGAGGATCGCGCTGGTCACCAGCTCCTGCGCATGCGAGGAAAGGTGGAAATCATGGGTAATCTGCAACAGCGCGCCAGAGATAATGCCGGTGTCGTAGCCATAGAGAAAGCCAGCAATGGCGGCGATGGCGGTCGCTGTCAATAAAAAGGCATCTGCGCTGAGAAAGCGGCTGTTTTCTTCGGTTGCGCTTGCGGATAACTTTTCATTGTCAGCCTGAGCAGACGGGGTTTCCGGCGAATATCGCCAGGTTTTATTTTCTGATGAAGGCATAGTATTCCTTGCAGGTGAGTTTATTTTTATGCAGGGGTACAGTGCGACCGAAATAATCGGCGTTCGCTCCTTGATATTATTCTGATGAGATAAAGATATAGCATTGTTTGTGATTTGTGTCACATTTTGCTGTGGATGGATGGCGAATTATAGCTGTTGTTCTACGAATTCTATAAAAATAAAGTGTCATAATTAATTGATGTAAATGACTTTTATTTTATAAAATTTATTATGTTCTGAATTTCCCTTCTCAACTATGAAATATTGAATTAAATAAAATTTCATCAGTCAGATTCGGACAAAATAATGTTTTACTATCCATGCGCTCACCAGAAAATATCACTGTTTACGCAGCTGCGCTGAGCACAGATATTACAACATCCTCTTTTTCCGTGCAGGTGCGGTGGTCATGCTATGAAATGATGTTTTGATTATTTGTAATCAACATTGAGTGTTTTTGAGCATGATCAAACAAATTTATCCGACCATCACCTATAAAGTAGCCCTGTCAGTGCGTGATTTTGCTCCTGATTGAGCGATTTAAATCATTCTTACCCTGGTGGCGATACCCGGTGCCCAGACACCCGTCAAAATAACAGACGCCACCCTTAATAACGGCGCGCGTGAAGCCCAGCGCGTGCCACGACCCTACGTTATCGATGAGGCTGAAATGAAACAATTCTCTACAGAAGGGATGATGATTATTGTCGGGATAGTGATTGCTTATATCCTGTTTACCACCTGGCTGACCTGGCGTTTGCGCAGTAAAAATACCGGCGACTTTATGGCGGGATCGCGCGTCATGCCGGCGTTTATTGTTGGGGTGATGCTGATGTCAGAATATATCGGGGCCAAATCCACCATTGGCACTGCGCAGGCGGCATTTGAAGATGGTTTTGCGGCGTCCTGGTCTGTGATTGGTGCGGCAATTGGTTTTCCGTTATTTGGTATTTTGCTGGTCAAACGTATCTATAACACCGGGAAAATCACCATTTCTGGCGCGATTGCCGAGCGTTACGGTAACTCAACCAAAAACATCATTTCGCTGATTATGATCTATGCGCTGTTGCTGGTGAACGTCGGTAACTATGTCAGCGGCGCAGCGGCCATCTCCACGGTGCTGAACCTCAACCTCACCACGGCAGCCTTTATCACCGCCATCGTCAGTACCTTCTATTTTATGTTCGGCGGAATGAAAGGGATCGCCTGGGTGACGCTGCTGCATAGCGGACTGAAATATATCGGGATTATGATTATTCTCGGTGTGGCGCTGCATATGACCGGTGGCGTGAGTCCGATGATCAGGCAGATGCCGCATTTCTACTGGACCTGGGATGGCAATGTCGGCGGCAGCACCATTTTTGCCTGGCTGATTGGCACCATCGGTTCGATCTTCTGTACTCAGTTCGTGATTCAGGCGATTGCTTCAACCAAAAGCGCCGCTTCGGCAAAACGCGCCACCTGGGTCGCCTTCTTCTTCTGTATGCCGATTGCGATCGCCATCGCGCTGATTGGCGTGGCGGCGAAATTCCTCCATCCTGATATCAAAAGCCTGTATGCACTGCCGGTGTTTTTACAGGATATGAGCCCGTGGCTGGCGGGGATTGTGACGACCTCGCTGGTAGCATCGATTTTTGTCAGCGTCAGCACCGTGGCGCTCGCCATTGCCTCGCTGGTGGTGAAGGATTTTTATGTGCCGTACCGTAATCCCACGCCGGAGCGGGAATTCCGCATGACGCGCTGGCTGTCGCTGGTGATTGGCTTCCTGCCGTTGATTTTCGTGCTGTTCGTGCCTGAAGTGCTGAAGTTGTCGTTCTTTACCCGCGCCATCCGTCTGTCGATTTCGGTGGTGGCGATCATCGCCTTCTACCTGCCGTTCTTTAAAAGTACCCGCGGTGCCAATGCCGGGCTGATCGCCGCTTGTGTGGTAACGTCGGTGTGGTATTTGCTGGGTGATCCTTTTGGTATCAACAACATGTATGTCGCACTGGTGACGCCAGCGATTGTGATGGTGATTGACCGACTGATTCCGTCGCGCCAGGCGCAGGATAAAAAAGCCCCGAAACAAACCATGCAAAACAGTGGAGCCTGATATGACCGATTTAACCGTGACCGTTGAGCGCAACGGTAACCTTCATTCTCACGCGCAGGACGCGCAGCAGCTCACCGCGATGCTGCCTTCGGTCTGTCCGCAAAACCATGCCGCCAATTTGCTGCCTTTGCCGAATGGTGACCTGCTGTGTGTCTGGTTTGGTGGCACCCAGGAAGGGATCGCCGATATCTCGATCTGGTGCTCGCGGCTGGAAAAAGGCCGCGATCAATGGGGTGATGCGCAAAAGTTATCGGACGATCTGACGCGATCGGAGCAAAATCCGGTGCTGTTTCTCGATCCGGATCAGGTGCTGTGGCTGCTGTGGACCGCGCAGAAGTCCGGTAACCAGGACACCGCGATTGTGCGTTATCGCCAGTCGCATGATTTTGGCCGCAGCTGGAGCGCCATCGACACGCTGCTCGATCAGCCCGGTACCTTTATCCGCCAGCCGCTGGTGGTGTTGCCGAATGGTAACTGGCTGTTGCCGGTGTTTTATTGCCGCACCCAACCGGGGGTGAAATGGGTGGGTAATGACGATGTCAGTGCGGTGAAAATCTCCAGCGATAAAGGCAAAAGCTGGCGTGACGTGGCGGTACCAGACAGCCTCGGCTGCGTGCATATGAATATCACGTTGTTGCACGATGGCAGCCTGCTGGCGCTGTATCGCAGCCGTTGGGCAGATTTTATCTACCAAAGCCGTTCCCATGACGGTGGTGAAAGCTGGAGCGCACCACAGGCGACCACCTTGCCCAACAACAACTCATCGATTCAGGTGACGACGTTGCAAAACGGTCATCTGGCGCTGGTGTTTAACGCCATGAGTGCCCGCGATGCCAGCGAGCGTCGTTTGTCGCTGTATGACGAAATCGAAGATGAAGACGAGGGCGAAATTGCGGTAGCGACGGAGCCGGTGGTGCACAGTGGTCGTACCGCGTTCTGGGGGGCACCACGCGCGCCGATGACGCTGGCGATCTCTGCCGATGGCGGCCACAGCTGGCCCTGGCAACGTAATCTCGACGAAGGTGACGGTTACTGCATGACCAACAATTCGCAGCAGAAGCTGAATCGTGAATTCTCCTATCCCAGCATCAAACAGGGGGAGGATGGCGCGCTGCACATTGCCTATACGTATTTCCGTCAGGCGGTAAAGTATGTGCGCGTTGATGAATCCTGGGTGATCTCATGAGCAGGCATGCGCTGGTGACAGGTGTCAGTTCCGGTATCGGTGCGGCGATTGCCGATGAGCTGTTGCAGCAGGGCTGGCAGGTGACGGGCTTCAGCCGCACGCGGGTGAAAAAAGATTATCCGCGTTTTACCTCGGTCAGCGTGGATCTGTTTGATGCCGCGTTACTGAAACAGGCGCTGGCCGTGCTGCCAAAAGTGGATGCGCTGGTGCATGCTGCCGGGATGATGGCGGCCGCGCCGCTCGGCGATTTGGATGAGGAGGCCAGCCACCGCTTGTGGTATCTGCATGTGCAGGCGGCGCAAATCATGGCTAATGCGCTGCAACCGCAGATGCAGCAGGGCGACCGTATTTTGCTGATTGGCAGCCGCACCTCGCGTGGGGCGGCGGGTCGCAGCCAGTATGTCAGCACCAAAGCGGCGATGGTGGGGATGGCGCGTAGCTGGGCTGCCGAGCTGGCACCGAAAGGGATCACGGTGAATGTGATCGCGCCAGGAGCCACGGAAACGCCGATGCTGCTGCAACCAGGGCGTGCCAGCTCGCCACCAAAACTGCCGCCGATTGGGCGTTATATCAAACCGGAGGAGGTGGCGGCGCTGGCAGCGTTTGTGCTGTCTCCCGTCGCAGATGCCATCACCGGGCAGGAGCTGGTGATATGCGGTGGGGCATCGTTGGCGTAGCGGCGCAATTTATTGCGCGGGGTTTCAGCCCCGCCGTATTGCCGCCACATCCACCTGCCACTGATTAAGCTTGTTATATAACGCGGTACGCGAAATCCCCAGCAGCTGTGCCGACTGGCGCAGATTGCCTTTCTGCTCCGCCACCACCTGCAACACATGCTGACGTTCATTTTCCTGCAATGAGGGCAACGCGATCGGTGGTTGATGGCTGTGCACCATCTCATCCGGCAGATCCTGCCTGCCAATCTCCAGCCCTTCGCACAGGTTCACTATGCGCTCGACCAGATTCTCCAGTTCGCGTACGTTGCCCGGCCAGTGCCACGCCTGTAAGCAACGCATCGCCTCCGGTGAGACCTGCGGCGCAATACGTTTTAGCCGGGCACAGAGCGCCAGAATAAAAGTATTCACCAGGCCGGGGATATCTTCCTGGCGTTCGCGCAGTGGCGGGATCGCCAGTGACACCACATTCAGCCGATAGTAAAGATCGCGTCTGAACGCCCCTTTCTCCACGGCGTCCAGCAGGTTGCAATGGGTGGCGGCGATGATGCGTACATTGACCTTCAGCGGATTAGCCGCGCCGATACGCACCACCTCGCTCTCCTGCAACACGCGCAGCAGACTGGTTTGTGCTTCCAGCGGCATTTCACCAATCTCATCAAGAAACAACGTACCGCCATCGGCCAGCTCGAATTTGCCTGGCGATCCTCCGCGACGTGAGCCAGTGAACGCGCCATCGACATAACCAAATAGCTCGCTCTGCACCAAATCGCGCGGCAGTGCGCCGCAGTTCAGCGCGATAAAGGCTTCCTGCTGACGCGGGCTGGCGTTATGGATCGCCTGGGCAAACAACTCCTTACCGGTGCCACTTTCGCCGGTCAGCAGCACGGTGCTATCGGTGCGGCTGCTGGCACGCGCTTTCTGAATCGCCTGCTGTACTCGTGGCGCATGGCCGCGAATCATCTCAAAGGTGTAGCTGGCGCTGACGCCCATCACCCGACGGGTAATGGCACGGATACGCTGGTTTTCCCGCAACGACAAGACACGTCCGCCGTCGGGGGCGGGCATTAGTGAAATCAGGCAGGGGATTGGTTGCACGCCGTCCGGCATAAATTGCAGCTCGCGGTCGTTGCAGAACGGCATGGTCAGTAGCGATCCCCCCTGTGGCTGCAACAACACATCGATCGGTCCGGCATCGGGATCCAGCCCGCTGAAGATCTGACGCGCATAACGATTCAGGGTTTTGATCCGGCCGTGGCGATCACAGACGATCACCCCTTCATTGAGGGTCTCAAGGATCGACTGCTGCTCCGCCAGCAGACGACGCAGCATCAGTTGCTGGCCTACCGCTTCAGCCGCCGCCTGAACGGTGCCCAGCGTGTGCGCATTGAAGTTATCGGGGGTGGCGGTGAGGGTCAGTACGCCAATCAGCTGGCCGCTGGCATCGCGTACCGGCGCGGCAGCGCACTGGCGATGACGTTTGCGCAGATCGAATTTCCAGTTCTCACCGCTCAGCACATACACCAGCCGCTGCTCAATCAGGCAGCGTGCGGTGCAGTTGGTGCCAAGCACTTCTTCGCGCAGGATACTGCCGACTGGCGTCATATCCGCGCCACAGTAATGTAGCGTCACCCCCTGGGCATCAGTCAGGTTGATATGCCCATCCGGGTTGTAGGCGAGCAGGTTCTCCATAATGCTGCGCGCCACCAGGATCAACCCGGCGTTGTGTTCAAGGATCGCAGCCAGTTCATCGGCTGGCGGGGAGATATAGGTAAAATCGCTGGGATCGGTACCCCGCTGCTGCGATCGTTGCCACGACTGCAAAATGCTACGCCGCATCCAGCCCGGCTGTTCACCGCGTTGAAAACTATGCCAGCCCTGCCACAGCAAATTATCCCACTCGGCAACCTCCGCGCCGCCCGGCAGGCTGAAGATCGGATCGCTTTCATCTTTAAACGGCAACCGCTCACTGAGAGATCGCATAACGCACTCCGGCGATGTATGGAATGTCCATTTTATTTACATGTGAAGTTGACATGTAAATTTTGTGGTCAGTTTGTGAACTATATCTGTGTGGCGTCTCACAAATTCCGGCGATTTTTACCTGGCATCGGCTTTGCAATAACCCCGTTATCTGCCGCATCCCATGTGATGCTTCGTCAATAACAAGGAGTTAGCAATGATTCAACCTGTACGCGTTGGCCTGATTGGGGCCGGTCGCATGGGCAGCTTCCATGCGGAAAATCTCGCCTGGCGGGTGCCGGGCGCAACGCTGGCCGCCGTGGCCGATCCGCTGCCGGGTGCCGCAGAAAAACTGGCACAGCAGCTCGGGGTAGCGAAAGCCTATAACGATTTGCACGCGCTGTTGCAGGACGCGGAAATCGATGCTGTCGTCATTGCCGCCCCGGCACGCACCCATGCGGAATGGGTGATCGCTGCTGCGCAGGCCGGAAAACATGTGTTCTGTGAAAAACCGATGGCGGTAACGCTGGACGAAGCCTGTCGCGCCATTCAGGCGGCGAAAACCGCCGGTGTGGTGTTGCAGGTGGGGTTCAACCGGCGCTTTGACAGCGGTTTTGCCGCTGCGATTGCCGCTGTGGAAGCCGGGGAGAATGGCACCACGCAGTTAAGCCGTTCCGTCACCCGTGACCCGGCGCTGCGCGATCCGGCACCGATCCCGCCGTGGACCATCTTCCTCGAAACCCTGATCCACGACTTCGATACCCTGCTGCACTTCAATCCTGGTGCCAGGCCGGTAGAAGTGTACGCGCTGGCTGATGCGCTGGTACGTCCGGATTTTAAAGACAAAGGCCTGCTGGATACCTCGGTAGTGACCATTCGTTTCGACAATGGCGCGATTGCCACTGCCGAAGCTAATTTCCAGGCTGTCTATGGTTATGACGTACGCGGCGAAGTGTTTGGCAGCAAAGGCATGTTGCAGGCCGGGCATATTAACGCCAACCACTGCGTGCGTTACCACGCGGGCGGCATCGCGATGGATACCTCGCGCCTCGATTCGGATCTGCTGCGCGACGCCTATGTGGCGGAGATGACCGAGTTTGCCCGCTGCATCCGTACCGGCGAGACACCACGCGCCAGCGGCGAAGATGCCCGTAATGCGCTGGAAATTGCGCTGGCCTGTATTGAATCCGTCAAACAACACCAACCGATCACGCTGGGAGGCCGCTAATGACTGGGTATCAACTTTCCGTCTGTGCCGAAATGGTGTTTCTCGATCTGCCATTTATCGATCGCGTCAGACGAATTCATCAGCTGGGCTTCGGCGTCGAAATCTGGGGCTGGGCCAATAAGGATATTGCGGCGCTGGCGGCGACGGGCGCGCGCTTCACCTCCATGACCGGCTATCTGAGCGGCAACCTGACCGATGATGACCAGATAGCCCAATTGCTCCAGAGTGCGGAAACCTCGCTGGCGGTGGCGGCACAACTGAATTGTCCGGTCCTCAATTTGCACGGCACCGGGCTGGATGACAAAGGTCTGCCGGTGAAACCGGTGGCGGTGGTGACCGGTGCCATGTGGCTGAAGGCCGCCGATACGCTACGCAAAGTAGCACAACTCGGTGAGCGCGCCGGGCGGGTATTCACGCTGGAAAACCTCAATCTGCCGGTTGACCATCCGGGTACGCCTTTTGCGCTGGCCGCCGATACGCTGGCGCTGGTGGAGGCGGTCAACAGTCCGGCGCTGAAGATGAATCTCGACCTGTATCACGCGCAGATCGGGGAAGGCAATTTGATCGAACTGATCCGTCGTGCCGGTCCGGCGATTGGTGAGATCCAGGTAGCGGATGTGCCCGGACGTCAGCAGCCTGGCACCGGTGAAATCAACTATCGCGCCATCGCCCGTGCGCTGCATGACATTGGTTATCAGGGCACGGTGGCGATGGAGGGCTGGGCCAGCGGCGACAGCACGGCTGCGCTACAGCAGTTCCGCGATCACTTCAGTTTATAAGCGTTATCCCGCCGGGTATTTGCCTGTTGCCCGGCGTTAAAACACAACAATAAAATCGCAACCCTACAGGAAACATATCATGAAAATCAGAACCTTATTTCTCCTGCTCTGTTCGTTGTTGTTCAGCCTGAGCGTCAGCGCCAAAACCTTCACCGTTGGCGTGGCGCTGGCGAATTTTGACCTCAACTTTGTGTCGATTTTGCGTACCCAGATGGAAGCCGAGCTGAAGGCCAATCAGCTCAAAGGACAGTTTGTTGATGCCAAAGGCGATGTCGCCCTCCAGGTGCAACAAGTGGACGATTTTATCAACCAGGGCGTTGATGCCATTATCCTCAACCCGGTGGATACCCAGGGCGTACTGCCGATGATCACCGCAGCGAAGAATGCCGGGATTCCGCTGATTTTCGTCAACCGTAAGCCAGAGGTGAAGCTGCCTGCGGATATGGCCTATGTTGGCTCGGATTCGGCACTGGGCGGCGAAATGCAGATGGAAGCGCTGGCGAAAAAGATGAATTACAAAGGCAACGTCGCCATCCTGATGGGGGCTTTGTCCAACGAAGAAGCCCGTGAGCGTACCCGTGCGGTAGAGGCGGTGATCGCCAAATATAAAGATATGAAGGTGGTGGAGAAGCAAAGCGCGAAGTGGCAGCGCAACGAAGCGGTGGATGTGGTATCGGGCTGGCTGTTGAATCAGCGTCCGATTGATGCCATTGCCGCCAATAACGATGAGATGGCGATTGGCGCGATTATGGCGCTGAACCAGGCGAAGAATGAAAAGATCCTGGTGGCGGGCATTGATGGTACGCCGGACGGCCAGCAGTTTGTGAAGAGTGGCAAAATGGTGCTGACGATTTTCCAGGATGCCAAAGGCCAGGCGACCGGGGCGGTGCAGGTGACCAAAGAACTGCTGAATAAACAGCAGGTTCAGGTTTATAACTGGGTGCCGTATAAAACCATTACGCCGGAGAATTACACCCAGTTTGTCGCAGCGAATTAAGGTTGCGCGAATATCGCGCGTTACGTTTACTACGCAATCGTTAATACGTATGATTCTCATTCTTTTTACAACTCCCTGATGGAGCGAAGAATGAAATCCTTGTTCAACCCACGTATTGCGGGTGTAGCGCTGGCTGTGGTCACGGCGCTGAGTCTGACGGCTTGTCAGGCACCGGCGAAAAAAGCCGCAGCGCCTGTTGTTGCCCCTCAGCCGGTTGCCAGCAATGTGCAGCAGCGGGTGCTGGCGGAGGGTCTGTATGAAATGGCCTATGTCCCCGGCAGCACCGCATCGCTGTTTGTCGCCAGTGCGCAGAGTTTCAAAGGGGTTAACGGTGGCGTGATCTACCGCCTCGATCCGGCCACGCTGGCAACCAAAGGCGAAACCCATACCGACCTGAAAAACTTTGCGATGACGATGGAGCCGGACGGTAGCCTGCTGTACGTCACCAATACGCTGGATGGCGGGATTTCAAAAGTCGATGCGCAGAGCGGCAAAGTGTTGCAGCGTCTGATGTTCGGCCTGATCAACGACAAAGGCTTCCCGTCTGGTGCGCGTGAAATCATGCTGCACGACGGCCTGCTGTATATCGGCGGCGTGGCGGATCCGGGCGTGATCTGGGTAGTGGATGCTAAAACCTTTAAGCTGAAAACCACCATCAAAAATGCCGGTAAGTGGGTAACTGGCCTGCTGTATTCACCGGTCACCGATCGTATCTATGCGGCCAACGGCAGTGGCGAGATCCTGGTGATCAACCCGCGCAGCCATAAGATCGAACAACGCTGGACACCAGGTGATGGCAAAACGTATCTGTTGCTGAATCTGGCGGAAGATCCGGCCACCGGTCGCCTGTTTGTTACCGACAATTCCAAAGCGAAAACCACGCTGGTATTTGATGAGCACACCGGCAAGGTGATCAAGCGGATCGATGGCGATGCGCTGGGTATCAAGTTCAACGCCAAACGCAATGAGATCTATATCAGCCAGCGTGAATCCGGCAAGGTGCTGCAACTGGATGCCACTACTTACGCGGTGAAAAACAGCTGGACGCTGCCAACCCATCCGAACAGCCTGCTGGTTTCGCCTGATGGTCAGACGCTGTATGTGACGGTGAAGCAGGGCTTTAACAAGGATCATTCGACGAAAGGGCCGGATAGCGTGGTGCGGATTAAATTGAATTGATGAGGTGAAAAGGGCGGTTGCACCGCCCTTAATTTTAGGCCACGCCCTGCACCAGCAGCACGCGATATTTTGCGCCCTTCAGGCGATGCGTTTTGGCTTCCTGATAGGCCGGGCTGTAATACCAGCCTTTCGCGGCATCGATATCCGGGAACTCCAGTACCACCACACCTTCTGCTTCCGGGCCTTCCAGCGTTTCCAGCTCGCCGTAAAAGGCCAGCGGGGTGATCGGATGATCGCCGCGCGCTTCACCGGCTTTCTCTGCGTAGATCGCCATTTCGTTGCCGTTCAGCGTTTCATCGCGGATAAACACCACATATGCGCTCATTATTTTTCTCCTCGCGCCTGGCGCTTGTCTTCGGTATTGGTCTCAAAATCGGATGCATCATGACGCTCCAGCAACTGGTCTTCCGGCGCGGCACCGAAGGCACGGTTCACCTTGCGACCACGGATCACTGCCGGACGCTGGGCAATCTCTTTCGCCCAGCGCACCACATGTTTATACGACTGCACATCAAGGAACTCGGCACCGCCGTATTGATCGTTCAGCACCAGGTTGCCATACCACGGCCAGGTGGCGATATCGGCAATGCTGTATTCATCGCCGCCGAGATAGCGGTGATTTGCCAGCTGGCGATCCAGCACATCCAGCTGACGCTTCGCTTCCAGCGTGAAGCGGTTGATGGCGTACTCGATTTTTTCCGGCGCGTAGTGATAGAAATGACCGAAACCACCACCGAGATAAGGGGCAGAACCCTGCAACCAGAACAACCAGTTGAGCGCTTCGGTGCGACCGGCAATGTCTTTTGGCAGGAAGTGGCCGAATTTGTCCGCCAGATACAGCAGGATATTGCCGGATTCAAACACACGCAGCGGCGGATTGACCGAGTGGTCGCTCAGCGCCGGGATTTTGGAGTTCGGGTTAACGTCAACGAAACCACTGGAGAACTGGTCGCCCTCACCGATGCGAATCAGCCAGGCATCGTATTCGGCGGCAGTGACGCCGAGTGCCAGCAACTCTTCCAGCAGAATGGTAATTTTCTGGCCGTTGGGGGTGCCCAGCGAGTACAGCTGGAGCGGGTGTTTGCCGACCGGCAGCGTTTTCTCGTGAGTGGGTCCGGCAGTCGGACGGTTGGTCTTAGCGCCGTTGCCTTTGGCTTCCGGGTCCCAGGTCCAGACTTTTGCGGGCTGATACTGATGTTCCGACATAGTGATTTCGCCTTGTTGTGGTTGCGTTTTTAGCTGCCACTGAGTGTAGCAGTCGCAGTCAACGGCGATTTAACCGCGCTGGCGATGAAATGCAAAGTGCGGTTATACAAAGTTCTCTTGCGTAAAAAGCATGTAGCTGATCCAGATGGTGTGCCGGGCGTCTGAGTTGCCGCCACTGAGCTACCTGCAATCATCAGGTGGGCATTTGCACGATGAATCGTGCCGCTACGGATATCTGCATGTATTTGTAGCGGCGCGATTTATCGCGCTTTTACAACAACTCGCGTTCAATCAGTTCGCGGGTTTCCACTGCCTGATACTTCATTTTCTCGGGATAGCCAAACAGCGCTGCCGAAATAATTGATTCGCCACCCACTTTAAAGCTGCGGTTGGCGAAATCCATCTCGCGCAGTGCTTCGAACAAGGCATCAAAATTAACCTCCCCTTCGCCGACCCCCACATGCTGGTGGATGGTGGCATCCACGCCCGGCGGGTTAACGATATAGCGGCAATGTTTGGTGTGGTTCATGGTATCGGCAATCAGCATATGCGACAGGTCATCCCCGGCGTATTGCAGCATGCTTTTCACATCGCCTTTGCCCTTGTCATAGAAGAAGGTATGCGGCGCGCTGTAGATGTATTTCACATGATCGCTGCGGAATGACTTCACGATATCTGCCGTTTCGTTGCTCTCTTCACAGAAGTCCCATGGATGCGCCTGAATTTCCACGCGGATACCTTCACGTTCGATAATCGGCAGCAACTCCTCCATCGAACGATAGAACATCTCTTCACAGATCTCCGGCTCATTCGGGTTGCCGGACAGCTCGGTATTGATCACCGGCACCCCCATTTCCACGGCAATCTCGATCATGCGTTTCCAGTTCTTCACGGCCGCCTGGCGACGTAATTCATCCGGGCCGGACCAGCGATACACCACGATAAACGAGGAGATTTCCAGCCCGGTCGAACGCAGCGCGTTCTTGTATTCCGTCATGATTTCACGGCTGGCTTTCGGGTGTTTATAGAATGGGTTAATTTGCGGATGCGGCGATTGTTCAATGTACTTGTAGCCCCATTCCGCCACCTGATGCACCATGCGGGTGATACCAAGGTCACGGATGACATCAACGTCAAAAGCGATTTTCATTGTTTTCTCCTGCGCGTTAAGCCGTTCGCTCTTCATTGAAAACCACACCGATCTGGCGTCTCACTTCATCCATCGCGTTAAGCGTTGCCAGCGAGGTGGCAAGCGGACGAGCCGGTGAGTCGATCAGGCCCTGATGGATGCACCAGGCGGTATGTTCGATTTCATGAGAAAGCTGGATATAGCGATTATTAGGTTCTTCCCAGCGCAGCGTGTGGCGGCCATCGCTGGAGGTCAGACGGAAGTTGCCGGGGGTGTAAAATTGCCCATCGAGATACAGGGTGGCATCGCGACCTGCGATCACCGCCGTGCCGGGCGTGTTACTGAATAAAGTGGTGTTGAGCACCGCCTGCATCCCGCCGGGATGGGTCAGCAGCATTGAGGTCTGGCCGTTGACGCCGCCAGGCGCAGGCTGGCCCACGGCGATAATGCTGTCCGGTGCCCCTGCCACCAGCACGCTGAAACTTATCAGGTAGCTGCCGAGATCCAGCATCGGCCCCCCTGCCAGATCGGCGTTGAAAATGCGGTGATCCTGAGTGAAATGCTCACCATGATCGGCAATCAGGGTATGAACCTCACCGAGTGCGCCATCTGCCAGCAGCTGGCGGATCACATCGTATTTTGGCGCGTAGTCGCACCACATGGCTTCAAGACACAGGCGCTGCTGTTGCTGCGCTTCCTGTTGTAACTGCAACGCCTGCTGCGCATTCAACGCCAGCGGCTTTTCAATCAACACATGCTTGCCAGCCTGCAACGCGCGTAAACCATCCGGGAAATGGTGGTTATGCGGCGTGGCGATATACACCACATCAATATCGTTGCGGTTCAGCAAGGCATCGATACCTGCACAGGCGTGGGGAATATCCCATTTGCTGGCAAACGCCTGCGCTTTCTCCATGCTGCGTGACGCGACCGCCACCAGCTGTTGTTGCGTGTGATGACGCAGCGCATGGGCAAAGTGGTCAGCAATCCAACCGGGGCCGACAATGCCCCAGCGCAATGCGGGAATCTGGTTAACAGGGTGACGACGGGGTACAGGTAAGGTTGAGGGGAACATATCATCTCCGTTTTTCATCGATACGTAACACACCAGGCGACCAGGCAGGCCGTTAACCACTATAGAAAGGCGCAGCAGGCCGCTCTAACGCTTTGCTGATGCAAATCCATCAACCCGTTGTCAGGCGTCATCGCTAAAATAATTATCAAACATTTATTCCGAATGGTATTGATGTGAAATTATTCATTTCATTTTTGCGAAGGGGATCAAAGTTATGAGAGATTCTCTATCAGACATGGCGATCTCCAGCATGAAGCATTGGCACTTTTGATGTGGCTGAGGCATTATTTTTGATAACTTTTCTATCATTTAATCCTGGAAATCTGGCATGAGTAAAATCACCATGAATGCCATCGCTGCTGCTGCCGGTGTCGGCGTGGCAACAGTCGATCGTGTGCTTAATCGCCGTGCGCCGGTGCGCGCCGCCACCGAACAGAAGGTGCTGGAGGCGGCGAACCGTCTGGGTTATCGCGCGGATCTGATGCCTCTGCTGCATCCGGGGCAGCAGGTGTCCGCCGTCTCGATGCGTATGGGTTTTATTCTGCTGGCAAAAAGCTATTCGTTTTATCAGTCGCTGACCGATGCCCTGCGCGCACAGGCGCAGCCGCTGCACCCGGCAGGCAGCGAACCGCAGTTTTTCTGGCATGACATTGATGATGTTGATGCGGTGGTGGCCTCGCTGCATACCCTGGCGAAACAGGTTGATGCCATTGGGTTGGTGGCGCTCGACCATCCGCTGATCCGCCGGGCAATTGAAAGCGTATCGCGCCAGGGGGTGAAGGTTTATGCGTTGTTTTCCAATTTCTCCCCCTGTGGTCACGCGGGTTATTTCGGGCTGGATAACCAAAAAGCCGGGCGCACCGCAGGCTGGATGGCAACGCATCTGCTGCATCAGCCAGGCCCGGTGGGCGTGCTGGTGGGCGACCACCGTTTTACCTGCCAGGAAAGCTGCGAGATCAGCTTCCGTTCTTACCTGCGCGAACAGGACAGCACGCGCCGGGTGCTGGAACCGTTAAAAACCCATGAGTCGATCGAGGGGGGTTATCAGGCGACGCGCCGCCTGCTGGATGACCATGCTGATCTGGCTCTGATCTTTGCACCATGCGGTGGGGTTGAAGGGGTGATCCGTGCTCTGCGTGAACAGCCGCAACGGCGGGTGGCGCTGATTTGCCACGGCCCGGTCAGCGATGGCGATCTGGCCTTGATTGACGGCACCATCACGGTGATGTTGCGCCATCGCATTGAGGATCTGGCGCTGACGCTGGTACAAACGCTGCAACAGCAGCAGGCCGGGGGCCATGAGCATTTCACCCAGGTGACGTTGCTGTTCGATATTGTGACGCGCGAGAATCTCTAACGGTGCGATTTATCGCGCTGCTTTTAGATGAATGATAGAAATTTATCATTTTTATGATAATAAATAACATGATCGCTATCAAAAAATGAAAGTTTCATGCTTGTTGAGGATGAAATTTTTATTTGATACTTGCGCCATCAATCACAGCAAGGAACGATCATGACTATTCATATTGCCAATGCGCCCTGTAGCTGGGGCGTTGATGATCCGAAAAATCCCTTCCTGCCACCGTGGCAAAAAGTCCTGAGTGAAGCGGCGCAGGCGGGTTACCGCAGCATTGAGCTTGGCCCCTGGAGCTACCTGCCAGTGGATGCCCGCGAACTGCGTCAGCAGCTGGAGTTACACAACCTGTCACTGGTGGCGGGTACCCTGTTTGACGACCTGGTGAGCGCGGCCAATTTCCCGGCGATGGTGGAGCTGACGCACAACATCTGCCGCAACCTGTCCCAGGTGCCGACAGCAGAGAAAACCCACGGCGTAAACCAACCGGCCCCCTACCTGGTAATTATCGATTTTGGTAATGCCGAACGGGCGAAATATGCCGGTCAGTCCGATAAAGCGCCGCGTCTGGCAACGGACGACTGGCAGCGCATGATGCAGCACATCACCACCCTGAGCGAAATCGCCTGGCAGGAATACGGCGTACGCGCGGTGATCCATCCCCATGCCGGTGGCTGCATTGAATTCGCCGATGAACTGGAACAGCTGGTGCAGGATATTCCGCACGAAGTCGCCGGTTTGTGCCTCGATACCGGCCATCTGTACTACTCCGGCATGGACCCGATTACCTGGCTGAATCGCTACTGGGATCGCATCGATTATCTGCACTTCAAAGACGTTAACGAGGCGGTGTGGCGGGATGTCATTGCGCGGGGCGTCGATTTCTTTGCCGCCTGTGCTGAAGGGGTGATGTGCCCGATAGGTAAAGGGGCGATTGATTACCCGGCGGTGCGCGCCTTCCTGGCGGAACGTAATTATCAGGGCTGGATCACCATCGAACAGGAGCGCGACCCGCGCAATGCTGACACCAGCCTGCGCGATGTCACTGCCAGCCTGCACTATCTGCAATCCGTCGGATTCTGAGGACAACATCATGATTAACGGCACTAAAGCTCTCGATCGTTCACTGCGTTGGGGTATGGTTGGCGGCGGTGGCACCAGCCAGATTGGTTACATTCATCGTTCCGCTGCCCTGCGTGACGGCAATTTTGTGTTGCAGGCCGGAGCGTTCGATATCGACGCTGAACGTGGCCGGGCCTTTGGCGTGGCGCTGGGCGTGACGCCAGATCGCTGCTATCCCGATTATGAAACCCTGTTTGCCGCTGAAGCGGCACGCGCCGACGGTATCGAGGCGGTCTCCATCGCTACCCCTAACAACACCCATTTCGCCATTTGCCGTGCCGCGTTAAACGCCGGGCTGCATGTGGTGTGTGAAAAACCGCTGTGCTTCACCGTTGCTGAGGCTGATGAGCTGGAAAAACTCTGTGCAGAGAAGAAAAAAATCATCGGGGTGACTTACGGTTATGCCGGTCATCAGTTGATTCATCAGGCACGGGAGATGATCGCCGAAGGCCTGCTGGGGGAGATTCGCATTATCAATATGCAGTTTGCCCACGGTTTCCATAACGAGGCGGTGGAACTGCAAAACCCCAGCACCAAATGGCGGGTCGATCCGCGCTTTGTTGGCCCCAGTTATGTGCTGGGGGATCTCGCTACCCATCCGCTGTTTATCGCTGAAACTATGGTGCCGAAACTGAAGGTCAAACGTCTGTTGTGCAGTCGCCAGAGCTTCGTCAAAAGCCGCGCACCGCTGGAGGATAACGCCTTTGTGATGATGGAGTATGACAACGGCGCGGTGGGTACCATGTGGGCCTCGGCGGTGAATTGTGGCTCGATGCACGGCCAAAAGGTACGGGTAATCGGCGAGAAGGCCAGTCTGGAATGGTGGGATGAACAGCCGAATCAGCTGCGTTACGAAGTACAAGGCGAACCGGTGCAGATTCTGGAACGCGGCATGGGATATTTGTACGGGCGTGCGTTAGAGGAGGATCGTATTGGCGGCGGTCACCCTGAAGGGCTGTTCGAAGCATGGTCCAATCTCTATCGGCGTTTTGCGCTGGCGATGGATGCCACCGACCGTGCTGATCAGGCTTTCCTTGAGAATTTCTGGTATCCCGATGTGCACGCAGGACTGATGGGGGTGCGCTGGGTCGGGCAGTGCGTGCAGTCGGCTGATGCCGGTGCGGTGTGGGTTAATTGCTGAAGCGAACATTCGTACGCGCAATAAATTGCGCCGCTACAAACCGTGCGTAGCGGCGCGATTTATCGCGCGGTGTTGCGGTTAAAAATAATAAATCTCCAGATTTTTAGGGAGAGTTTCCGGATGGTTCAATGGCGTAAAGGTGGCCCCTTCTTCAATGCCGAGACGACACGGGTAGTCATTAGTAAGCAGAGAATGCAGGGTTGCGCCACTTTCGAGGGTAATCTGCGGAATAAAACCGGTGGCCTCATCCAGGTGCGGTAAACAAATTTCATCAACAACGGCTTCCTTTCCCATCTTCAGGTTTTGCCCCAGTAGTCTCAATGGACCATGGACCGTTGAAGATAAGATTTCATGGTTTTGACCACCCAGAATGCCCCCCTGCCTGACAACAGAATGGTTGTGGATAAGCGAATTGCTATCTCTGGTATAAATAAATTCCACCGTGGAGTCATTTATCTCTGTCATGCCAATATTATTGTATACGGCTTTTGCGCTACTTTTTTCCACCAGGATATTGCCCGCACGATTCAGGAGGTTTCCGGCTACTGTGGAACCGATGATTTCAATATTCCTTGCAGGAAACCCATCCTCATAAAAAAGAATAGCTACATCGCCATATATTTTGCATGCATTTTCGCATCGTATACTATTATCTATGTTTTCAATCGCTACGTGGGAGAAAATCTCTCCTCCAATTACAGGTTTTAAAAGGTCTTTATAATAACCAACATCATTCATGTTAAATTGATAAACCGCATCATCGCGATCTTTTACCGGGCACATCCAGTCATTGAATCCGGACTGTGGCATCAGTTTTACATCGGTGTAGTCCTGGCTGCGCACTTCCGTTGCTGTCAGATGAATTGCGCCATTATAACTACTGACTTTCCCTTCAATTAAACAATTTTCAGTCTCGGTCAGATGATTTGGCGCAGAGACAATGCCTTTTACCTCACAATTATTCAGTTTTATTTTTCCATCCTGTGAGTAAACGGCCTCCCAGCTATGCTGTTTCGTATTTTTAATGCCAATTTTGCAATTATTAAGAGTGACGTCATTGCTGCATGAAATGCCAATATCGACGACGTGATAACTCTTTTCAATCGGTTCGTATCCGCCACCTATTAACTGTACAAAGTGCCACTGAATATCAGGATTATTAGTAACCGTACCGTATGAAGCTGAAACTGATCCTACGCTCATCATTCATTCCCTTAAAGTATGTAGCTATACATAGCGAACAGGCGAGGGGGAGTGTACTAAGGTCGATTGAAAATTAAAGTGAAGCTGGGACGGTGGGAGTCAATTTCACAAAAATATCATAACTTTTCAGAAATTATATCGCTGCGAGGTGTTGCGCGATAAATCGCGCAAACCTGAATCAATGGGAGCGTAAATCACTTAAAAAGCGCTGGGCGCGCGGGTGTTGCGGTTGGGTGAAGAATTTTTCCGGCGTGGCTTTTTCCAGAATCTGGCCCTGATCCATAAACCAGATGGTGTCGGCCACTTCACGGGCAAAATTCATCTCGTGAGTGACACACATCATCGTCATGCCTTCCTGCGCCAGGCCGCGCATCACTGACAACACTTCACCGACCATTTCCGGGTCGAGTGCTGATGTCGGCTCATCAAACAGCATCACCGGCGGTTTCATCGCCAGCGCCCGGGCAATCGCCACACGTTGCTGCTGGCCGCCCGACAGCTGTGCCGGCCAGGCATCTGCCTTGTGTGACAGTCCTACTCGTTCCAGCAGCTCCCCCGCCTGCTGACGTGCTTCAGAACGTTTCACCCCGAGTACCTTCATCGGCGACATCATTATGTTCTCTGCCACCGACACATGCGGGAACAGGTTGAAACTCTGGAAAACAAAACCAATACGCGTGCGCAGCTGGTTGAGGCGCGTGCTGCTGCCGTGGATATCGATGCCATCAAAGACAATCTGGCCGGATTCGATCGGTTCCAGTCGGTTTACGGTGCGGATCAGCGTCGATTTGCCGGAGCCGGATGGGCCGCACACCACTACCACTTCGCCGGGATTGATCTCGGCACTCAGGTCGGTCAGCGCCTGATACGCGCCGTACCATTTGTTGACCTGATTAAACAGAATCATCGGTCGCATAGCCGTTCCTTACTGTGATTGGGTTTTAGTCATCATTACCGCCGGGGCCACGCCAGGGGCTTCCATTGGCTGACGACGTTTCTGCGTGAGTCGCGCTTCCAGTTTGTTGGCAAGCCACGTCAGACTGAAGCAGATGAGGTAGTAGCTCAGCGCCACGATGGCGAACACCTGGAAAGGTTTGGTCAGCAACTGGTTACTCACCTGGTTGGCGGCGAAAGTCAGTTCCGGCACGTTAATCACATAGCCGAGGGTGCTGTCTTTAATGATCGACACCAGCTGGCTGACCAGGCTGGGCAGGGTGTTAAACAGCGCCTGCGGCAGGATCACCAGACGCAGGGTTTTGATATGCCCCATGCCGAGTGCGCGCGCCGCCTCATACTGGCCGTGCGGCAACGCCTGAATGCCGCCGCGGACGATTTCGGCGATATAAGCGCTTTCATAAATCACCAGCGTACACAGCATGGTGGTGAAGCCACTGATGTTGTGACCAATCAGCAGCGGCACACAGAAGTAGGTCCAGAACACCACCATCATCAGCGGGATACCGCGCAGCAGATAGACCCAGCAGGTGGCGGGCCAGCTCAGCCAGCGCCATGGCGACAGGCGCGCCAGCCCCAGCAGCACCCCCACCGGAAAGGCGAACAGCACTGCCAGCAGCGAGATCAACAGGGTACAGAGCACCCCGCCCAGTGGCCCGTTCGGGTACTGGCCCATTAACAGCAGCATGCCGTTGTTATGCAAAATGGTGAACATCTCAAGCATCGCCATTACCTCGCATAGACGCGCTGAAAGCGGCGGGCCAGCAGCGCGCCAAGGCCCATCAGCAACAGGGAGAAGAACAGATAGCCAATGGTGGCGACAAAATAGGCCTCGAAGGTGCGGAAGGTCTGGTTCTCGATGTCGCGCGTCACATAAGTCAGTTCCGCCACGCCAATCACCATCGCCAGGCTGGTGTTTTTGAACAGCAACACCGTATGGTTAATTAACGATGGCAGCGCATTACGAATGCCCTGCGGCAGGATCACCGACCACATGGCGCGCACAAAGCTCATGCCAAGCGCACGCGCGGCTTCGTTTTGCCCATCCGGGATGGCGCGCAGGCCGCTGCGGATATCTTCCGAGAAGTAGGCGGCCTGGCACAGGCCAAGTGCCACCAGCGAGAACAGAAATTCGGCGTTGTAGTCGTTAATCCACATTTGCAGCGCTTCCGGCAGCAGCGTCGGAATAGCGAAATACCACATCATCAATTGAATCAGCGTCGGCACATTGCGGTGATACGAGACATAGGCTTTCACCAGCCCGACGGCAATGCGTTGATTGGTCAGGCGGATGATCACCAGCAGCATGGCGAGGACCATTGCCAGCAGCCAGGCACCCAACGCCAGTTCAAGGGTGACAACCGTTCCATCGACGATCATCTGGCCGAAGTGGCCGGTTATCACACTGCTGAAATCGAGTGCCATGGTTTTACCTCTTTACTCGGCGCGGTCGCCCGGTCGCATGGTGGAAAGGCCGCCTGGCACCTGCAACGTTGGGGTGATCTCGATATTGCCGATATTCACCGCCACCGGTGCCGCCAGGGCGAAGGCGACGCAGTCAGCGATATCTTTTGCCTGCGGCAGCTCAAAGCCGTCAATAAAACGGCGACGCGCATCTTCGTGATCGCCCGAGACATTGCCGAAGATGTCGGTCGCGACGCGGCCCGGGCAGATTTCGGTGATGCGCACCCGCTTGCCATAACAATCGACGCGCAACTGGCGCGACAGGGCGTGCACCCCGGCTTTGGTGGCGTGATACACCGAGTTACCGCCAAAGTTGTAGATGGCGGCAATGGAGGTGATGTTGAACACATGGCCACGATCGCGAGCCACCATGCCCGGCACCAACAGACGGCACAGATGCAGCACCGCGCGCAGGTTCACATCCACCTGGGTTTCAATCACGTTTTCATCGGCATCGAGAATCGAGCCCGGATGCGACAACCCGGCGTTGTTGACCAGAATGTCGATTTGCAGGTCCTGGCACAGCGCCGTCAGCGCGCTGAGATCGCTGACATCCACCGCGTGTGGAATGCAGCCGGTGCGTTCCGCCAGCGCCGCCAGCTGTTCTTTGCGGCGCGCTACGGCGTGAACGGTGATCCCTTCCTGGCACAGACGTTCAACAATCGCTTCACCCATCCCGGCTGATGCGCCGGTGACCAGTGCGGTTTTGTAATCTGAAAATGGCATTTGCCTCTCCTGTCATCGCCGGGCCTGTTGGCTGTGGCGCGTTTCTGATCTTTTTCTGACTTTATGCAGTTATGTGATACGGGGATAAGACATAAAAATTTTGAGGCAATAAGCGACCCTTATAACCGCGGGAGTGCGGGGTTATCCTGATGAATTATCATGATTTCCTGGTTGTATTCCACTGGTGAGCCGCCGTCTGCCGTGACATTTTCCACCCGGCCAGCGGTGGCGCTGATGACGGGCAAATACAGCGGCCCCACCTGCACCAGTGCCACTATCTCCTCGGGTTGCACCTGCTGGCCGGGCTGGACAAAATTCTGCTGGCTGAGCGGATGGCGCAACAGCAGAGTGCCCGGCATCGTTGCTGTGACAGCATGAGTGCTGCTGCTCGGGATGACCTCCGGGGCCGGCGGGGGAGCAGGGGGTAAGGGGGCGAAAGTCAGTCGTACCGACCAGTCTTTACCGCCCAGCTCCAGGCGGCTCAGCCCGGAGCGGCGCATCCGGCGCGCGAGAGCGCGCAGCGTCGGCAGCGGTATTGTGGTTTTTTCCATGAGGTTCCCGTGAACGCAAAAGACGACAAAGCCCGCCGAAGCGGGCAGCGAATGCCGTCAATTTAGCGCGTTCGTCAGACGGGCAGTAAGAGGGTTTCGCTTTGCGGTAATAAGCGAGGCTTATCCCACCAGCGTCAGGGGATGGTTCTCAACGTTGCGGCGTGACATCAGCGACAGCAGAATCGATTTCACCGCTTCTGCCGGTTGCGACAGCGGCAGGTGATCGGACATGCAGAAGGAAAGCGACGCCTGCACATCCGGTTCGACAATCTTCGCCATCCACGCATCGGCATTTTTCAGCATCGCCCGCGCGGCGGACTCCGGCATGATGGTCGCGCCCAGCCCGGCGGAGAGGGCTGCATTGAGGGTGGTTTGCGATTCGATTTCGCATTTCACCTGATATTGCAGGTTGTTCTGCACAAAGGCATCGTCCAGCACTTTGCGCATGATGTTATAGATACGCGGCAGGAACAGATCGTATTTCGCCACTTCCGCCAGACGGATCTCCTTCATCGGTTTCGCGAGACTGAAGGGGCAAACGAAGCACAGATCTTCCTTCATCAGTGGCATAAAACGCAGACCGTGGATGTTGCGATGGTCATAGATCACCGCCATGTCCATGCGGCCATTCATGATCAGCTCACTCAGCGTGGTGCCGAAGTTCTCATTGAAATACAACACGATGCCGGGATGCTGCTGCTGCACTTCCATCATCAGCGGCAGGGCCAGGTTTTGTGCCGCCGTGCCCGGCGCCAGGCCGACAGAGACGCTGCCGCTAAGCGACGCGCCGACACGATCAATCGCACTTTGCGCCTGTTCGCACTGGCGCAAAATGGACTGGGCATGTGAATAGAGCGTTTTACCCGCTTCGGTGGGCGTGACGCCGCGCTTGGTACGAATCAGCAGTTGCTGATTCACTTCCCCTTCCAGGGTCGCCAGCTGCTGGCTCAGGGCAGGCTGGGCGATATGCAAAATATCGGCGGCCTGCGTCAGACTGCCGACATCGACAATTTTGACAAAATATTTAAGACGGCGAAGATTCATGGTCACTCCCTCCAGCGGAACGCATATCAGCATCAAGCAAAGTTGATGCCAGAATAAGGTTTAGTGATTGAACTCAGACAGGAGGGTACAGCCAGTGTGCCTCCTAAGGCTTTTGCTGAGTTGACTCCCTGCCTGTTCAACAAATGTTCAGACAGGGTGTTTCGCACCATTTTGGTGCGTTTTCCCATCAGCGTTACCAATGGCTGACGACAGCGATGCGCCGGGATGGCGCGTAAAAACAACTAAAAGTAACACTTTTTTAACATATCCGCGGCGGCAACTGCGTGACCCGCCGCGCATTTCCGCGCAAAGCGCTGGATTTGCGGCCAAAGTGTGCGACCGCTCCAGTCATCGTTTTGTGTTATATCACCACAACAAAGCTCTATTAACGGTGGCTTCGGGCAAAAACCTATCCTCAGAGAACCTTGCTGGCCCTGCGCGTTTCGGCGTGCTGCGCCGTTTCTGCTGACCCTGAGATCAGGAAATGTTCCCCATGCCCGAGATAGCCGATCGACTCAAGAATGTCACTGTTTCCGCCTCCGTCGCCATGACCCAGAAAGCACGCGATCTCGCGGCGCAGGGGATTGATGTTGTGGCACTTTCCACCGGGGAGCCAGACTTCCCGACGCCGGATCACGCCATCGAGGCGGCCTACGCGGCGGCCCGCGCCGGAGATACCCGTTACCCGCCCACCGATGGCACCCCGGCACTGCGCCAGGCGATTCAGCGGAAATTCAAACGTGATAACCAGCTGGATTACGATATCAGCCAGATCCTGACGGCAGGCGGTGCCAAGCAGATCATCTTTAACGCTATGCTGGCGACCATTAATCCCGGTGATGAAGTGGTGATCCCGACGCCATCGTGGATCAGCTATGCCGACATCGTGAAGCTCGCTGGGGGGATTCCGGTGCCGCTGCCCTGTGCCCAGGAAAACGGTTTCAAACCGCTACCGGAACAGCTGGACGCAGCGATTACCGACAAAACCAAATGGTTGTTGCTTAACTACCCAGGCAACCCGACCGGTTCCGTGGCGAGCAAAGCGGAGTTACAGGCGCTGGGCGAGGTACTGCTGCGCCACCCGCAGATGTGGATCATGACGGATGATATCTACGAACACCTGATTTATGACGAGGTGCGTTTTTACACCCTGGCGCAGGTGGAACCGCGTCTGTATGACCGCGTGCTGACGGTAAATGGTGTATCAAAAGCGTATTCCATGACCGGCTGGCGTCTCGGTTTCTGTGGCGGCCCGGCAACGCTGATTAAGGCGATGAGTAACGTCAACACCCAGAACAGCGGCGGCGTCACCACCCTGACCCAGGCGGCAGCGGTTGCGGTGCTGGAAGGTCCGCAGGATTTATTGCAGGAACGCGCACGTATCTACCGCGAACGTCGTGATTATGTGCTGGAACGTTTGACCTCGATCGATGGCCTGCGTTGTCACCGACCGCAGGGGGCGTTTTACCTGTTTGTGAATATCAATGGGTATATCGGCAAAGTCAGCGCCGGTGGCCGTCACATCAATAACGATGCGGATTTTGTGCTGGCCTTGATTGAGGAACAACATGTGGTGACGGTTCAGGGGGCGGCCTATGGCATGAGTCCGTTTATTCGTCTCTCCTACGCCACCAGCATGGAGCGTTTACAGACCGGCTGTGACCGTATCGCAGCGTTTTGTGCCGGTTGCCGTGAAGCCTGATGAGGGATGGATAAAAAAACGGTCGCTTCAGGGCGACCGTTTTTATTGGTGAATTATGCTACCACCTCAGCCGCTGGTGCTACCTGGTGGCCGCTGGCCTCCACTTCGCTGCGTACAATGCTGGCGAGTGCCAGCGAACCGGGGGTATCGCTGTGGACCAGAATCGAACGCGCACGCACGGCCAGTTCTTCACCTTCGATAGTGGTGACGGTGCCCTGTTGCAGAAACTGCCGCACCCTGGCGCGCAGCGCGCTTTCCTCGTTAATTACCGAACCCGCCACACCGCGTGGCACCAGACGCCCCTGGGCATCGTAGGCGCGGTCAGCGAGGAATAGCGTCAGGGTTTTTAATCCTGCCGCCTGCGCGGCGCGTTCAATAATGGTATCCGGCTGGGCGAAGATAATCAGCGAACTGTCGATGCGGGCTACCAGCGCCATCACCTGCTGTGCCAGCTTTTCGTCGCGATTGACGATATTACCCATCGCGGCATGGAAGCTTAAATGCGCCACTGTTGTGCCTTCGGCGCGGGCGATCGCCATCAACGCACCCAGCTGATAGGCCACCTGCTGGCAAATCTCGTCAGCGGAAAACGGCAGCTCACGGCGGCCAAATCCCTGGCGATCCGGCAGGCCCGGATGCGCACCAATGCCGACGCCATGCTGCTTTGCCAGCCGGACCATTTTGGTCATGATCGCCGGATCGCCTGCATGAAAACCGCAGGCGATATTGGCTGATGACACCACTTTCATCAGCGCAGCATCATCGCACAGCTGATACACGCCGAAGCCTTCTCCCATATCGGAATTCACATCAATCTTCATGGTATTGGGTCCTTGCTCTGGTTAAGCGCTGATGGCCTTGCGCAGCGGCAGGCAGCTCAGGCGCAGCCGGGTGAGCCAGTGCGCAATTTCCTGCTCGATGGCGATGGCTGCACGCGCATCACTTTTCACTAACTGGATCGACTGGCCTGGCAGCACCTGGCCGAGTCGCCACAGATCCTGTTCGATCACCCCGGCGATCTTGGGATAGCCCCCGGCGGTGTTGGCATCACTCAGCTGAATGATCGGTTCACCCGCTGGCGGTACTTGTACGATGCCGGGGATCAGACCGTACGATCGCATCTCCACCGTTTGTGACGGGAAGATCGGATCCCCTGCCAGCCGGTAACCGGTGCGGTTGCTTTGGTTCGATATCTGCCAGGATTGCTGCCAGAAACGGGCCGCATCGGCGGCAAACAGGTGATATTCCCCGGACGGGATGGCGCGTAGCTGGATCTCGCCCGCATTGTTGCGGGGAAACAGCGCGCGCAGTGCGCTTTCCGGCGGTTCAATGCCGATGCCGGAAGCAGGCAGGGCCGGGCCACTTCCGGTACCGAGTGCCAGCTGGTCGCCGCGCTGCAATGCCCGGCCATGATGCCCGCCAAATGCGCCACGTAGCGCGGTGCTGCGCGAATTCAGTACCATTGGCACATCAATGCCGCCACTGATGCACAGATAACCGCGTGCACCGCTGCGCGGATAACGCAGCTCCAACACCTGTCCGGCTTTCACACCGCAGCCCCACCAGGGCGGCAGCGGCTTGCCGTCCAGCGTGGCGCGGCAGTCGGCCCCGGTGACGGCGATACTGGTGTCCTGCAAAAAGCGCACGCGAAACGGAAACAGCTGCACTTCAATTGCCGCAGCGTTCTCGTCGTTGCCGAGCAGCAGATTCCCCGCGCGCAGCGCCAGCGGGTCCATCACGCCACTGACCGACACCCCCATATGGCGGTATTGAAAACGCCCCAGGTCCTGCACCGTATTGAGCGCGCCGCTCTGTTCAATCTCAATCACAGCTCAATCCTCTGCGGCAGAAAGCGGATGCGGTCGCCGGGTGCCATCAGCGCCGGGGAATCCGCCAGCGGGTCAAACACCTCCAGCTCGGCATAGCCGATGGCGTTCCAGCCGTTCGGTCCGGTCAGCGCCGAAACCCCTGCCTGCGCGCCACCGATGGTGACGGTGCCTTTCAGCATACTCAGGGAGGGGACTTTTTTACGCGGCGTTGCCAGCTGGGGATCCAGCCCGTGCAGATAGCCAAAGCCCGGCGCGCTGCCGAGCGCAAACACGGTGTATTCGTTTTGATGATGACGACGTACCACTTCGCGCGCGCTAAAGCCGGTATGGCGGCAGACCGCATCGAGATCGATAGCGTGTTCACCGCCGTAGTCCACCGGAATCTCAATCAGTTTGCCCTGCGGATGCACCGCCTGCGCCTGCTCCCAGGCCGCATGTAACCTGGCGCGCACCAGGGTTTCATCCGCTGGGATATGACGAAACAGTACCAGCAGATTGGTGACGCCGGGGATGAGCGCTTCGACGTCGTCATCGCCTGCCAGCAGACGTGCCAGCGACCAGACGCGGCGCTGCGAGGGCAGATCAAACCCCCCCGGTGCTTCAACCAGCCAGGCGCGCGCGCCAATGGTGGAGAGGGTAATGGTGGCACCTGCCAGCGCCGGGGCACTGGCAGGCTGGATAGCCGTTTTTGACATCACGGGCATGGGTTATTCCAGCGGTTCGAATTTCAGACTGGCGAGCGGCTGTACGCGTTCCTCACGCACCATTTTGTATTCGGTATTAGGCCCAATCCAGGTGTCCCAGATTTTGTCGATGGTGCCGTCATCGTCCATGGCTTTCAGGCCGCTGTTCACGCTGGCAAGCAGGGCGGGTTCATCACGTTTCATGCCGATGCCAATCGGCTCCAGTGCCATCGGCTCTTTGATCATCGCGAGGTCGATACCGTCTTTTTTTGCCTGAGTGATCATCTTGATGCCGGTCATGGTGTTGGTGACAAAGCCCAGCGCTTTGTTCTGTTCAACAGCCAGGAAGGCGGAGGCGGAATCCTGGAAAGTCACCGCTTTGGCCCCTTTCAGGTAGATCGACTGTTCCGAGGTGGTGCCTTTGGTGGCGCTGATGCGCTTACCTTTGAAATAGCTGAGCGGCTTGTCGGCCAGCGGCGCTTTCACCAGCAACATCTCTTTGGCGACGTAGTAAGGGTCACTGAACTGAATCTGGCTGCCACGGGTTTTGGTGTAGGCGAGGTTGGCGATCAATACATCAGCACGGCCGGTGGCGATCACCGCGATACGCGCTTCCACCGAGGTTGGCACCAGCGTGGGTTTGACGCCCATCTGTTTTGCCAGCGCATGACACAAATCCACATCCATACCGGCCAGCTGACGGGTTTGCGGGTCCGGTGAGGAGAAGGGTGGCACATCGGAATACACCGCGCATTTGAGTTCACCGCTCGATTTAATGTTTGCCATCAGATCAGCATGGGCGGAAGCGATAGCCAGCAGCGGCAGCAGCGCCAGCCCGATGGTGGTACGTCTTTTCATGGTCATGTGGTGCCCCTCAATGATGGTTATCGCGGCTGCGCCGGGAAATGTTCACTTTTCCCGGACTATATCGGCTTTGTTTTAAAGCGAATAAGAGGGAAACCCTGTCGCGCGATAGCGAAATGCTATGACTGCTGGCGATAAGTTATTGCTATTCAGGCAGAACAAAATAGTGTTATCGCGCGCGCCGCTCTCTCCCTAACGTAGGCACGTTGTCCTGCCGGCAGGTGACTGGCAGAGAGAGAGTAAGGTTAAAGCAATGAATGCCCGATTAGGCGTATTACTGAAGATATTGGCGGCGCTGTGTTCTACTCTGATGCTGGCGTGCGTGAAGGGACTGAATGGCACCATTCCCACTGGTGAAGTGATCTTTTTCCGCAGTTTTGTGGCGCTGTTTCCCCTGCTGCTGTGGCTGAAAATCCAGGGGAACGTGCTGGCAAGCCTGAAGACGCGTAATTTGTTCGGTCATTTGATTCGCGGCTTTTCCGGCACCGGCGGCATGTATTTCAACTATCTGGCGCTGGTTTATATCTCGCTGGCCGATGCCACCGCACTCAGCTATGCCGCTCCCTTATTTACCGTGATCATGGCGGCGCTGTTGCTGAAAGAGCGGGTGCGGGCTTCGCGCTGGCTGGCAGTGGTGGTGGGACTTTTCGGCATTCTGATTATGCTGTCTTCTAAACTGACGTTGTTTTCCGGCAGCGTGGCCCACGCCAGCGCCGGGATTGGCGTGCTGTGCGCATTAGTCGCCGCCCTGTGTACCGCCGTTTCCAACGTGCAAATTCGTTTTCTCAACGGTATCGAACAGCCGGGCGCGATTGTGTTCTATTTTTCGCTGATGACCACGATGATCGGTCTCGCCACCGCGTTGTTTGGCTGGACGATGCCCGGCGGCACACAGCTGTTACTGCTGATTGGCTGCGGGTTATTTGGCGGCATGGCACAGATTCTGGTGACCCTCAGCCTGCGCTATGCCGATGCGTCGCTGCTTGCGCCGTTCGATTACACCACGCTGGTATGGTCGATGGTGGTAGGTTTCGTGTTCCTTGACAGCCTGCCAGGGCAAAGCACGCTAATGGGGGCCTCAATTGTGGCGCTGGCGGGGATTTTTGCCGTGTGGCGCGAGCAGCGGCAGCGGAAACTGGCGATGGTTTAACGTGATAAATCACGTCGCTACAGGCCAGTAGCGGCGCGATTTATCGCGCAAAGTCTGTCAGCGGTAGATATCGTCGATGATTTCCACCTGCTTATTACGTAGCGTTTCATCCAGCCAGCCGCGCTCCAGCGAGCCGGTTTTTGCCAGCTCAAAGTTGCGCTCATCCACCTGTAAATAGGCCAGCGCATCTTCCAGAATGCGCGCCGCATCCTGGCGGGGAACAACAATCACCCCGTCGGCATCGCCAAGGATAATATCGCCCGGCGCGACGTGGATTTTGCCACAGGCAATCGGCACGTTGATTTCGCCCGGTCCATCTTTAAACGGGCCACCCGGCGTGACACCTGCCGCGTAGATCGGGAAATCCATACGCGATAAACCCTCGATATCACGCACCGGACCATCCAGCACAATGCCTTCCATGCCACGCTGTCTGGCATACGTCGCCATCACTTCTCCCATCAGTGACTGACTGCGATCGCCCTCATTCGACAGGATAATCACATCGTTACGACCGGCAATATCCATGGCTTTATGCAGCATCAGGTTATCGCCCGAGCGGGCTTTTACCGTGACGGCCAGTCCG
Source organism: Pantoea sp. X-Soil-TKNS-1280 (assembly GCF_059730475.1). Lineage (NCBI taxonomy): Bacteria > Pseudomonadati > Pseudomonadota > Gammaproteobacteria > Enterobacterales > Erwiniaceae > Pantoea > Pantoea sp. X-Soil-TKNS-1280. Next base: position 500,891 of record NZ_AP035962.1, read on the forward strand.
CACATAATCGGTTTTTTTGGCGCGGTTTTCAGGTTGATCTCCGCCGCGAGCGCGGGCAGGCGGCTCATACAATCCGCCACGACGGCGGCGGGCAGGGTGCGAAACGCCTCCAGCAGCGGTTCAGCGTCATTCGGGCGGCGTAAATAAATACGGTTTCCTGCGGTCATAGGGTCTCCTTTCAGGGTTTGCCTGAGTTAATCGGGGTAAGGTGTTCAGCGGCACGTTCTTCACGGGTGAACGCACCAGAAAGTGGAGTGCCATCGACGGTGTCGTAGTGACGCACTGCCTGTGGCTTCAGCCAGCGCTGCATACGGGAAGGCATATCAAAACCAATCAACAGCATCACCACGAAGGTCAGGCCGAAGGACAGGCCGCCGAGGGCGCTGCCGAGTGACGCGTGCTGGGCGATCAGCGCCCCCAGCACCGGTGCCAGCGCGCCGCCGAGTGAACCAATGTTGTAGATAAAGCTGAGGTTAGCGGCGCGTTGTTCGGTATCGAAGTAGCCGCTGATCATCTTCGCCAGCAGGCCACCGACCCCCTGGCTAAACAGCTGTTGCAGGAAGATCAGCAGGCACAGCAACCAGACGCTGGAGCCGTTCAGCATAAATACCGGGATGATGATCATCTGGGCAATCAGCAGGCTCAGGACATAGGTTTTGCGGGTGCCGATGCGGTCAGCGGCAATGCCTGCCACGCAGCAGCCGAGTCCCATGCCGAAGCGGCTAAAAGAGAACACCAGTGCTACCACCTCCGGCGAATAATGCAGCTCGGTTTTCAGGTAGGTCGGCAGCAGTGCGTGGATCGGCCAGCCGTAGAGAAACACGCAGACGATAGTGACGGTGAGCATCAGGCTGGTGGGCCAGCGATCCCCGCCGCTTTGTATCAGAAAGCGGATAAAGATCGCGGCGGTGATGACGGCCAGCACCGCTGTCATTAGCCCGGACGTTTGATGATCAAAACAGAAGTAGAGCGCCGCCGCAGCCAGCAAACCCAGCAGCAGGTTGAGGGTATTGCGCAGGCGATTTGGTCCGCGAAACAGCGTATCCACCATGGTTTCTGTCGGTGTTGCCGCTTTGGCTTTGGCCGCTGCCCACTCTTCTGCTTCCGGGATGGCCCGGCGCAGCCACAGGGCGTAAAACACCGGGATGATGCCGAGGTAAAACAGCGAGCGCCAGCCCCACAGCGGTACCACCCAACTGTACGCCAGCACCGAGAGAATCGCGCCAGCCGAGAAGCCGGAGTTGAGGAAGGCACTGGCTTTGTTACGCATATCTTTCGGCCAGGTTTCGATGGCATAAGCCGAGCTGGTGCCATATTCTCCGGCCATACCAATGCCCACCAAAATGCGGGCGATAAACATCCAGGTATAGTTGGGAGCAATACCACAGGCTAAGGTGCCACCAGCAAATAATATAATGCTGGTGATCATCGCACTTTTACGTCCGTATTTGTCGCCCATGGCACCGAGGGCCAATCCGCCAAACCAGCGCAAAATAAAAGCCGCAGAAATTAACGCTGCCGCTTCCGCGGTGCTGACATTAAATTCCGCCATTATTTCCGTCAGCACTAACGTAATAATGACGAAATCAAAACCATCCAGCATATAACCCATCCATGCGGCCCAGAACGCTTTCCATTGCTGGCGATTCAGCCTTTTGTACCAAGGTGATAGCGAAGTTTCTTCAGGCATGGCTGGCTCCTGATGCGATTTATAGGGTAAGAGGAATAAGGGGCGTGCAGGCACGACCAGTTCAGAGTGTTTATTTTTCTGTTTGGAGAAGCCTACCGGATAAATAACGTGTTACGGATGTTGTGTTACGGCTAACAGCGGGGTGATCACGAAATAAAATTCCGACTTGATTTAACGCAATGATAAATAAATTTATTGAATTTTATTATGGGGGGATAATTTTATTGTATGGGGTTCTGGTATCATAGGTGAAATGAAATGGCGTCTAATCACCGTTATCCTGATTTCAGCTTGCCGCAGGGTGCAAAATGAAGATTGCGAAAATACTTAATAATAATGTGGCTATCGTACTGGGCGAGCAGGGCCAGGAACAGGTGGTGATGGGACGCGGGCTGGCGTTTCAAAAACGCGTGGGTGACTCGCTGGATGCGCAGTTGATTGAGAAAGTGTTTGCGCTGCAAAACCATGCGCTGACCAGTCGGCTGAGTGAGCTGCTCTCGGAGATCCCGATCGAGGTGATCACCACCACCGAATTGATCATCGCGCGCGCCAGGCAGCAGCTGGGATCAACGTTGCATGAAAGCCTGTCGATCGCCTTGTGCGATCACTGCAACTTTGCCATTGAACGCCACCGGCAAAACCTGCCGATCCGCAATGTATTGATCTGGGAGATCAAAACCCTGTACCCCAATGAGTATGCGCTTGGACTGGAGGCGCTGGCGATCATCGAAAAACGTCTCGGTGAACGGCTGCCGGAGGATGAAGCGGGGTTTATCGCCATGCATCTGGTCAATGCCCAGCTCGATAACGATATGTCGGATGTCGCGCATATCACGCGTTTTATGCAGGATATTTTGCAGATCGTGAAGTACCGCCTGCAACTGGATTATCGTGTCGAAAGCCTGAGTTACAACCGTTTCGTCAACCATCTGAAATTTTTCGCGCAACGCATGCTGGGCAAACGCGGCGTGTGCAGTGAGGACGAATCGCTGCACGATGTGGTGCGTGACAAGTACCCGGAATCCTATCAGTGCACCATCAAGGTTGATCAGCATATTCAGCAGAAATACCAGTACGCCCTGTCGAATGAGGAACGGATGTTTCTCACCATCCATATTGAGCGGGTGCGTAAAGAAACGCACGCGTTGCAAATCGGCGACGATGAAGCCTGAATGACAGCACGATCTGTAGCGGCGCGATTTATCGCGCGGTTTTTTCCTGCACCGCGCAAGGGATTGCGCGATAAATTGCACCGCTACGTTTCAGTGTTATTTCAGTGAGGCACCGTGGCTGCTGATCACCTTCTGATACCAGAAGAAACTTTTCTTGCGTGAGCGCGCCAGCGTGCCGTTGCCGTTATCGTCACGATCAACATAGATAAAGCCGTAGCGTTTGGAGAACTCCGCTTTGGAGGCACTGACCAGATCGATCGGTCCCCAGCAGGTATAGCCCATCACTTCCACACCGTCTTCAATCGCTTCACGCACCTGCACCAGGTGGTCGTTAAGATACTGAATACGGTAGTCATCGTTGATGCTGCCATCGGCTTCGACCTTGTCTTTGGCACCCAGACCGTTTTCCACGATAAACAGCGGCTTCTGATAGCGGTCATACAGCAGGTTCATCAGGATACGCAGGCCTTCCGGATCGATCTGCCAGCCCCAGTCTGAGCTGGCCAGATGCGGGTTCGGTACCATCGACAGAATGTTGCCGCGCGCTTTCTGATTTTCTTCTTCATTGGTGGTGACGCAACCGGTCATGTAGTAACTGAAGGAGATGTAATCGATGGTATTTTGCAGATCGCGTTTGTCCTGTTCGGTCATTTCGATCTGGATCTGACGATCGGCAAAGAAGCGTTTCATATACGCCGGATAGTAACCGCGTACCTGCACATCACCGAAGAACAGCCATTCACGGTTTTGCTGCATCGTTTCCATCACATCCGCCGGGCGACAGCTGAGTGGGTATAGCAGCGCACCCAGCAGCATGTTGCCGATTTTGCCGCCAGAAACAATCTCGTGGCAGGCTTTAACCGCGCGTCCGCTGGCGACCAACTGGTGGTGAATCGCCTGATAAATGGCTTGCTGATTGCTTTCTTCCGGCAGACCGACGCCGGTAAAGGGGGCATGCAGCGACATATTGATTTCATTGAAGGTCAGCCACAGCTTCACCTTGTGCTGGAAGCGGGTGAACACCGCGCGCGCATAGCGTTCAAAGCAATCGATGGTGGTACGGCTGCCCCAGCCGCCGTACTTTTTGATCAGGCCATACGGCATTTCATAATGCGACAGCGTAACCAGCGGCTGGATGTTGTATTTCGCCATCTCATCAAACAGACGATCATAAAACGCCAGACCTTCTTCATTCGGCTCGGCTTCGTCGCCCTGTGGGAAGATACGCGTCCAGGCAATTGAGGTGCGCAGCACGGTAAAACCCATTTCGGCGAACAGTTTGATGTCTTCCGGGAAGCGATGGTAGAAATCAATCGCGGTATCTTTGATACCGAAATCTCCGGCGTGGCGCTCGACGCGATCGCCAAAAATGCCTTTCGGTTGCAGGTCGGAAGTGGACAAACCTTTACCGTCGGTCTGATATGCGCCTTCTACCTGGTTAGCAGCGACAGCGCCGCCCCATAAAAATCCATCCGGGAAACGTGAGTTCATCTTGTAGCTCCTCAATTATTTCACCGCGCTGAGTAACGGCGCGCAGGCCGTAACCACAGACGGTTGCAGGGGTAAAACATCAATAAATTCATCGCTATTGCTGATTACCACCGGGGTGGTGAGATCGTAACCGGCGGCCTCGATGGCGCAGAGATCGAACTCCAGCAACAGATCGCCCACTTTAACGACGTCATCCACGGCGACATGTGGGGTGAAAAATTTACCGTCGAGTTTGACGGTATCGAGACCGACGTGGATCAGCACTTCCGCGCCATCCGCTGCCGTCAGCCCGATGGCGTGACTGGTGCGGAATAGCGACGACACCACGCCATCAATCGGTGACACCACGCGGCCATTGTCCGGCACAATGGCGACGCCTTTGCCCAGCAGGCCGCTGGCGAAGGTCTCATCTTTGATCGTTTCCAGCGCCAGTACCTTGCCTGAGATCGGGCTAAACACGGTTTGTTTGCGTACCGGAGAAGCCGGTTCTGCCTCTGCTGGCGGCGCGCTGAGTGGTGCGACCGGCGGCAGGCCAAACAGGTATGTCGTAACAGACGCGAACAGCAACGCCACTGCCGCCCCGGCAAAAGAAGCGTAGACGCTGGCATCAATGCCGCTGGTGGGCACTACCTGAATAAAGGTGAAAATGCTGGGGAAGCCAAAGGAGTAAATGGTGGTGTGCCAGAAACCGAGAATCGCCGCACCCAGCGCGCCACCGATGCAGCCGAAGATAAACGGGCGGCGATGGGGCAGGGTGATGCCGTACACCGCCGGTTCGGTAATACCGAAGATACTGGCGCTGAAGGCAGACCCCGCCATGGCTTTCACTTTGGCCTCGCGGGTGCGCAGCATGACGCCGAGCGTGGCACCTGCCTGGCCGAGCACCGCAGGCATCAGCAGCGGCAGCAGGGTGTCATGGCCGAAGTTGGCGAGGTTGTTCAACATGATCGGCACCAGACCCCAGTGCAGACCGAAGATCACGCAGATCTGCCAGATTGCCCCCATTACCGCACCGGCAATGGTCGGGCTGAGGCTGTAGATCCACAGATAGCCCTCGGCCAGCATCCGGCTCAGCCAGGTCGCCGCCGGGCCGATGGCGAGAAAGGTCAGCGGCACGGTGACCAGCATACAAATGAGCGGCGTGGTGAAATTGCGCACCGCACCTGGTGAACGTGGGTGCACCGCGCGCTCAATCAGGCTGGCAACCCAGGAGGAGAAGATAATCGGGATCACCGAGGCGCTGTAGTTGAGGATTTCCAGCGGAATGCCGAGGAAACTGAAGTGCTGCCCCTGCTGCTGCTGTTCGAACGCGGTCAGTATCAGCGGATGCACCAGCGCGGCGGCGATAGCCATGCCGACAAACGGGTTCGCCCCGAATTTTTTGCTGGCGCTGTAGCCCAGCAGAATCGGCAGGAAGTAGAACAGGCCATCACTGGTGACAAACAGCAATTTATAGCTGCCGCTCTCCTGATCCATCACACCGAGCACCAGCGCCAGTGCCAGCAAACCCTTGATGATGCCCGAGGCGATCATTACGCCAATAAACGGGGTGAAGATACCGGAAACCAGATCGATAAAACGTGCGAACAGGGTTTGTTTGGGTTCATCAGCCCGTTCTGCGCCATCATTCTCCAGCCCGTGACGACCCACCACCTGTTGATAAACATCGCCGACGTGGTTGCCAATCACCACCTGATACTGGCCGCCGCTCTCCACCACCATGATGATGCCGGGGTTATTCTTTAGCTGCGTGGTATGCGCTTTGCCCGGTTGTTTCAGTTTGAAGCGTAAACGCGTGGCGCAATGCACCACGCTGATGATGTTGGCTTTACCGCCCACACCTTCGACAATTTCGTCGGCCAGTTCCTGATATGGCATACCACACTCCCGCTTTTTCGGCTGTTGTTGTCGGGTTTTCCCGGATTGGAGGCAAAAAAAAACCTAAATCGCACCGCGCTCGGAAATCCGAATGCGGTGCGATTTAGGTTTTGCCTGCGTCAGCAGTAACAATCCTCAAACGCCGCCATCTTCCAGCAATCAACGCTGAACAGGCAAGAGGGGGAAAGTTAGAAGTGTGAAAGGAGTCAAAAAAATGCGCGATAAATCGCGCCGCAACGGTTGGATGCGGTCTGTAGCGGCGCAACGGTTGGATGCGATCTGTAGCGGCGCAATTTATTGCGCGGTTTTTGCTACCCCGCCTGCGCTTCCTCGTTCTGCATCAACGCGAAAAATGACTCCAGCTCGCGCAGCATCATTGACGCGGCAATCGACAGCTGGCGCTGCGGGGCGACGCACAACGACAGGGTGAACGGCTTCAGGATGCCATCAATCAGCGGGATAAATTTCAGCTCGCCACGGCGGTATTCATCCACAATATCCAGCCAGCACATCAGGCTGATACCGACGTCATCACGCACCAGCGAACGCAGCATATGGATATTGTTGGTGCGGCCCACCTCATTCAGGATAATGCCGGAACTGTTCACCAGTGCCTCCAGCGGCTCCGCCAGCATCAATGGCGCGGCAGGCACGATAAACGGCCAGGACTCGCAATGGCTGAAGCGGATACTTTCCAGCTTTGCCAGCGGATGCTGGCTGCTGACCACGATGCCGAGCCGCAAATCAGCGAATGATTTCACCAGCAGTTCGCGTGAGCAATTTGGATTGAGCATGATGCCGAAATCGGCGTCGCCATTGGTCAGCGCATTGGCAATATGGATATTGCTCATGGTGGTGAGCGTAAAGGAGATGCCGGGATACTCGGTGCGGATACGTTGCAGAATCGACGAGAAAAAGCCGCGGTTGATAGCGTCAATGGTGGCGATATGCACATGGCCGTGACGCAAACCGCGCAGATCATCCAACTGGGTACAGACGCGCCCAAACTCGCGCTGCCAGTTCTTCGCGGCGTTAAGCAGGATTTCCCCCGCTGCTGTCATACGTAATCCTGATGGATGACGTTCAAACAGCGGCATATCCAGCTGCTTTTCCACGCGCAGAATTTGCCGGTCGATGGAGGATGCCGACACGTGCAGCGTCTCGGAAGCCTTACGCAGTGAACCCTGGCGGGCCACCTCGGTGAAATAAATCAGAAACCGGGAGAAGGCGAACATAGCAGGTGCTCTCTTTTTTGCAACGCTTCGTGCTAATTAAACAGATGGACGCTTACACACAGGCAAAATAATAATCGCAATCACGATAAAAACAAGACTACGCGCGGCTTCCCGGCCGATGACGAGTCCGTCGTATGCAGGATTATTATGAAGCAGGCAGAGAATCTGGCTGTCACCGTCATCGCAAAGCAGTTCAACGGTGCTGGCAATGTATTACTGACCCTGGCGTCTGCCAGCGGGCACCCACTACCGGCGTTCACTCCCGGTGCCCATATTGATGTGACCATTCCCGACTGCGGCAAGCGGCAGTATTCGCTGTGCTCGGCTGCCGGGGAAGATCACTACCAGATTTGCGTCCGCCTCGATCAGGCATCGGGCGGCGGCTCCCGCTGGCTGCACCATGATGTGCAGTCAGGGGCGAACTTAACCATTTCCGCACCCCGAAACCATTTCCCGTTACCCGATGCACCGCGCACGCTGCTGTTTGCCGCCGGTATCGGCCTGACGCCGCTGCTGGTGATGGCGGAAGAACTGGCGGCTCGCGGTGCGGATTTCACGCTGCATCTGTATCTCAAACGCCACGATGAACTGCCGTTCAGCGCCCGTCTGGAGCGGCTGGGTGAGCGCGTGCAGCTGCATTACAGCAGCGAAGGCGACAGCCTGCGCCAGCGTATCCCGGCTGATCTCCAGCAGCCGCTTAACAGCGTACTGGTGAGCTGTGGACCGGCTGGATTTATGGAGCATCTGCACCAGCTGGCATGGCAACAAGGCTGGCAGGCCACGCAACTGCATAGCGAGAAATTCAAAGCTGTTGCCACTGCGCAATCGGTTGCTGGCGACGCGTTCGAGGTGGAAATCGCTTCCAGCGGGGCGCGTTACACCATCGATGCCGATGAAACCATTGCTGAGGTGCTGGAGCGGGCAGGCATTGAGATCGAACTTTCCTGCGAGCAGGGCATGTGCGGTGCCTGCATCACCAGCGTGCTGAGTGGTGAACCGGACCATCGCGATGAAGTGCTGAGCCAGAAAGAACGCGCCGCCAATGACTGCATTGTGTTGTGCTGCTCACGCTCCCGTTCCCCGCTGCTGGTACTCGATCTATGAACGCCTGGCCTGGCGCGACCGGCGCGCGTTTACCCCGCTGGCTGTTACCCGCGGGCTGGCCAATGCAGGAGGGGCAACCGGCGCTGGCAACCCTGCATTTCACTGCCGATGGCACCCGTTTCGAGCCACATCGCGACATCAGCGGCTATCTGGCGCTGGATGGTGCGCTGGTGCTGCCCGCGCTGATTGAACCCCATGCCCATCTGGATAAAACCTTTACCGTGCAGCGCAGTCCGGCGCAGCAGCCGGGCCTGCTGGCCGCCATTGCCGCCATGCATCAGGACCGTGACCGCTGGAACGCGGATGATCTACGCAGCCGTGCCACGCAGGCGCTCAACTGGGCGGTGGAAGCGGGTGTGGGCCTGCTGCGCACCCATATCGACTGGTTTTCTGCTGATGCGCCGCTGGCGTGGCAAATCGTTGGCGAGTTGCAGCACCCGTTATGCGTTATCGAGCGAGTCGCGCTGGCTCCGGTGACTTTTTTTGCGGACGCCGACCAGGCAGAGCATATCGCCGCCCAGGTGGCAGCCAGCGGTGCCGTGCTCGGCGGCTTTATTCACAGCAGCAACTGGGACGCCCAGGCGTTTACCCATTTGTTGCAGGCAGCGGAGCGCTGGCAGCTGGATATCGATTTGCACATCGACGAAGAGTTGAGTGCTGATGCCCAGGGGCTGCGCTGGCTGGCGCGCTATTTGCAACAGCAACCGTTTAGCGGACGCATCACCTGTAGCCACGGTTGTGCGCTGGCGCAGCAGGAAGACGGCACCGCCATCCTGGATGTGCTGGCGCAACATCGCGTCACGCTGATTGCACTGCCGCTCACCAACCTGTTGTTGCAGGACGCAGTGCCGGGTCGCACGCCGCGTCAGCGTGGTTTAACGCTGATTAAGGAAGCGCAGGCGCGCGGCATTCCGCTGCTGCTCGGGGCGGATAACGTGCAGGACGCTTTCTGCCCGGTTGGTAGCTACGACCCGCTCGACACCCTGTTCAGCGGCCTGCTGAGCGCTCAGTTGGGTGCGGCTTTTGATGAAGCATCGGCCCTGATTTGCCAGCGCACCGCGCTGCATGACGGTGCAACTTTGCCTGCGAATGATTTTGTCATTTTCCCTGATGCCGATACGGCCAGCTGGCCGCTGCGCCAGCGTCGTCGCTATCGGCTAAAACAGGGGATCTGTTATGGGGAATTCTCTGATGGCGCTTGATGTTGGGGCGGGTAAACCGCTGGCGAAATATGCCGCGTGGCGACGCGCGGGCGACTTTATCTTTCTTTCCGGCATTATCCCGGTGAACCCGCAAACCGCGCTGATTGTGCGCGGTTATGACGATATTCCTGCTGCGGCGCAACAGCTGCTGGGACGTACCGGTGAGTTCTCCACCGATATCAAAGAGGGGCCCATTCTGGCGCAAAGCTGGTACGTGCTGGAGAGCATCCGCACCACTATCGAAAGCGCGGGCGGCCAGATGAGTGATGTGATCAAACTGGTGCAGTACTTCCGTAATCTGGACCACTTTCCCCACTACAGCCGGGTGCGCAAGCTGTTTTATCCCGATGCGCCACCGGTTTCCACCGTGGTTCAGGTGAGCGAAATGCTGCCCAGTCCGGATGTCTTAATTGAAGTTGAAGCGACGGCGTGGTTGCCGCAATAACACGAGGAAGCGAGATGTTACATGGTTATATTCCGGCAAACCGCTTTTTGCCGTACCTGAGCTGGACTGATATCGCCACGCTGGAAGACAAAGCCAACACGGTGATTGTGCTGCCGACCGGCGCGATTGAACAACATGGCCCGCATCTGCCGTGCGCGGTGGACAGCGTGATTTCGTCTGGCGTGGTGGGGCATGCGCTGGCGCGCTTACCGGCGGCGATCCCGGCCTATGCCATTCCGCCGATCACCTATGGCAAATCCGATGAGCACCTGCATTTCCCCGGCACCCTGACGCTGACCGGTGAAACGCTGCTGCACACCATTCTGGAAATTGGCGAATCTTTATATCGCGCCGGTTTCCGCAAGTTCCTGATGGTCAACGGCCATGGTGGTCAGCCGCAGCCGTTGCAGATGGCGGCGCGCGAGCTGCGCCTGCGTCACGGCGACATGATCATCATCATGCAGGACACCTTCAAAGTGCCGAACTGCGCCGAAAGTTTTATGGACGAGCAGGAACGCCAGATGGCGTTGCACGCCGGACATGCGGAGACGGCACTGATGCTGGCGCTGGCCCCCGACACGGTGCAGATGGAAAAAGCGGTGGTGAATTATCCCCCGGCGTTTCCCTGCCCGACGCTTTCCAGCACCCGCCCGATGGCGGCCTGGGCGTCATATGACTTTGGCCCCAGCGGCGTGATCGGCGATCCGCGTCCCTCCACCAAAGAGCAGGGTGACGCGATTCTGGATTCACTGGCGACCAGCTGGGCGCAGGTGATTACTGAAGTACATCAGATGGCATGGGTAACACGCGCCGAACCGGCGTGGGGCACCGGGCAGTGGCAGGGCAAAGTATTAGACCAAAACGACGCAGCATCATTATTACCACCGCGCTAATTCGGGGATCGGTTATGAAAAAAACATTGAGCATTGTTGCCGCGCTTTCCGTGGCTCTGTCGGCCCAGGGGATGGCTGCCGAGAAATTTACCTTTATGACCAACTGGTATGCTCAGGCCGAGCATGGCGGTTTTTATCAGGCTCAGGCACAGAATCTGTATCGTGATGCCGGGCTGGACGTCACCATCAAGATGGGTGGGCCGCAGGTGCACACCATGCAACTGATGGCGGCGGGCCAGGCGGACTGCATCATTAGCGATAACATGCAGGCGCTGGAATCCTGGCAGCAGGGCGTGGAAGCGGTGCCGGTTGCCACCACCTTCCAGCATTCGGCGATTGTGTTTATCACCCATCCGGATGTGAAAAACCAGGCCGATTTGCAGGGGAAAACCTTCCTGCTGGCCGCTGAAGCTTACACTTCCTACTGGCCGTGGGCGCAGAGCGCGCTCAACCTGAAAAACGCCCATGTGCGTCCGTATACCTTTAGCGTGCAGCCGTTCCTCGCGGATAAAACCCTGGTACAGCAGGGCTACGTCACCTCCGAACCTTTCGCGGTGCAGAAAGCCGGGGCACAGGCCAACGTCTACCCGATCAGCGACTGGGGCTACCCGCCGTACGGCAACAGCATCGTGTGCATGAAATCAACCATCGAGAAACGTCCGCAGGCGGTTGCCGCATTTGTTAAAGCCTCGATGCAGGGCTGGAAAAACTACCTGGAAAATCCGGCACCGGGCAACGCGCTGATTAAGAAAGAAAACCCGCAGATGACCGACGAACAGATCGCCTTCGGCATCGCCCAGATGAAGAAGTATCAGATGCTGACTGGCGGCGATGCGCAGACCGGGGGTATCGGCATTATGACTGTGCCGCGCCTGAAGCAAACCTGGCAGCTGCTGGTGGATAACAAGCTGATCGATCCGGCCAAAGTCCCGTTTGATGGCAGCTACACCCTGAAATTCATTCAAGATGTGAAGGTTATGCCATGAATGCCGCCAGCCGACTGACCCTGATGAGCAATGATGCGCAAGCGGTGCCGCTGCATGCGGCCCCTCCGGCGATTGAAGTGCTCTCTGCCGAGAAAATTTACCCGAACGGTACACGCGCGCTGCTGCCAGTGGACCTGACGATTCGCCAGGGCGAGTTCGTCTCGCTGCTCGGTCCGTCTGGCTGTGGCAAAAGTACCTTACTGAAAATGATCGCCGGTTTGATTGAACCGAGCGATGGCAAACTGATGCTTTTCCGTCGCGATCGTCGGGAAAAGCAGCATGATTTGCCGTTATCGTTCGTGTTTCAGGAAGCGACATTGATGCCGTGGAGCAATGTGCACAAGAACGTACGCCTGCCGCTCGATCTGGCCGGTGTGCCGCGTGCGGAAGCGGACACCCGTGTACGCGAGATCCTTGAACTGGTCGGTCTCGGCCAGTTTGGGCAGGTGCTACCGCGTGAGTTGTCCGGCGGGATGCAGATGCGTGTCTCGATTGCCCGTGGGCTGGTGACGCGCCCGAAAGTGCTGCTGATGGATGAACCTTTCGGTGCGCTGGATGAGATCACCCGCAACAAGCTGGATAGCGATCTGCTGCAACTGTGGCAGGAACAGAAGCTGACCGTGGTGTTTGTTACTCACTCGATTCAGGAAGCGGTGTTTTTATCGCAGCGCGTGATCATGATGGCGGCCCGCCCTGGGCGCGTGGTGGATGACATCAGCATTGATGCACCGTTCCCGCGTGATGATGAGTTCCGTGTCAGCCAGCAGTTCACCCAATATGCGCAGCAGTTGCAGCGCGGCCTGTTCGCCGCCAGTCAGGAGAGCAAATCATGAAAAAGCCCTTAGCCGCGCAGCGTCAGTTTCAGCAGTGGCTGTTTCCGGCACTGGTCGCCATCGCCCTGCTACTGCTGTGGCAGTTTCTGGTCACTGCATTGAAGATCCCGGCCTTTCTGGTGCCGTCGCCGCTGGTGGTGGCGCAAAGTCTGGTGCAGAACTTCCCGACGTTGTTTATGTCGCTGCTGTACACACTGAAGATCACGGTGATCTCCTTTGTGGTGGCGATTGTGATCGGATCGATCGTGGCGTTCCTGCTGGTGCAGAACCGCTTTATCGAAACCGCGCTGTTCCCATATATCGTGTTTTTGCAGGTGACACCGATTGTCGCCATCGCGCCATTGATCATCATCTGGGTGAAAGACACCACGATGTCGCTGGTGGTCTGTGCCACGCTGATGGCGGTGTTCCCGATTATTTCCAACACCACTCAGGGCCTGCGCAGCGTCTCGCCGGGTTTGCTGAGTTATTTCAAACTTAACCATGCCTCGCGTTTGCAGATTTTGCTGCGCCTGCGCATTCCCTCGGCTCTGCCGTACTTCTTCGGCGCACTGCGTATTTCCAGCGGTTTGTCGCTGATTGGCGCGGTGGTGGCGGAGTTTGTTGCTGGCACCGGCGGCACCGATACCGGGCTGGCCTACCAGATTTTGCAGGCGGGTTATCAGCTCAACATTCCGCTGATGTTTGCCGCGCTGCTGCTGATTTCTCTGGCCGGGTTCCTGCTGTTTGCCGTGATGTCCTGGCTGACGCGCCGCGTACTGGCCGCCTGGCATGAGAGTGAACTTAGCCCGACCTGATACCTCAACTACAGGAAATGAAGATGTCTGATTCCGATCGTCAGTCTGCACTGGCGGCGCTGGTTGCGGCGTTGCCTGAACTCGACTGGATTAAAGAAGCGCCGAAGGTGAAACGCCTGTCGCGTGATTTTCACTGGTTCAGCCCGGTGCTAAAACCACAGCTGGAAGAGAAGTTCGCTGAGCTGGCTGTGCGCCCGCGTGATGAGCAGGAACTGGCGGCGGTGGTGGCGGCCTGTGCTGCCCATCGTATCCCGCTCAACCTGCGCGGTGGCGGCACCGGTAACTACGGCCAGCTGATCCCGCTGGATGGCGGGTTGATGGTCGATATGACCAAACTGAATGCGGTGGTGAGCATGGGGCACGGCACGGTGCGTGCGCAGGCCGGGATTCGCCTTGGCGACCTGGAAGCGCATACCCGTCCGCTCGGCTGGGAGCTACGTTGCATGCCGTCCACCTGGAAGCTGGCAACCCTCGGTGGTCTGTTTGGCGGCGGCTTTGGCGGTGTGGGCTCCATCAATTATGGTCCGCTGGCAGCACCCGGCAACGTACTGGCGGTGAAGATGATGACGATGGAAGAGACGCCGCGCATCCTGAAGCTGGAAGCACCCGACGCGCTGCTGCTGCATCATGCCTATGGCAGCAACGGCATCGTACTGGAGATTGAGCTGGCACTGGCTCCGCGTCATGACTGGATCGAACGCCTTGATACCTTTGCGAGTTTCCCGGCGGCGATGGCGTTTGCCGATGCGCTGGCGAAATCGCCGGGACTGGTGAAGCGCCAGATTGCGGTGATGGCTGCACCGGTGCTGGATTACTTTACCGATCTCGCCGAGGCCGACGTGGCAGGGCAGCATGGTGTGATTTCCGTGGTCGGCGTGGAGAGCGATTGTCTGCTGTCGTCGTTGCTGGCGCAGCACGACGGACGCAGCGCGCTGCATTTTTCCGAGGGCGAGAATCCCGGCCATTCGCTGATTGAGTATTGCTGGAACCACACCACCTTGCAGGCGTTGAAGGTGGATAAGACCCTGACCTATCTGCAAACCGCTTACGCAGCGGACAATTATTATCAGCAGGCGCTGGCCATGGAAGCGCAGCTGTCAGATGAAGTGATGTCGCATATTGAGTTTCTGCGCGATATGAATGGCACCCTGACCTGTAGCGGATTGCCGCTGGTGCGATATAGCGATGAAGATCGTCTGAACGCCATCATGGATATTTATCGTGATAACGGGGTGAAAATTAATAACCCGCACGTCATTCATATTGAAGATGGTAAACAAGGGATGGTGCGTGCTGATGTTGTGGCTATGAAACGCGCCTGCGATCCGTATAATTTACTTAATCCCGGCAAATTACGTGGCTGGGAAGTGCGCGAAACATTGCCGGATGTGAAAATAACCGGTGTAAATAATTAATCGATAATAAGACTTTTTTGCGGCAAAGCTCACCACCGGCAGGTTATTTATTGTCCGGCAGGCGTTGCTTTGCTCTTTTTAAAAAGTGACGAGGCTTGGGATTATGCAATTAAAAACACTGAGTGGTGCGTGTCTTGCTGCGCTGTTTTTCCCTCTGGCTCCCGCTGCACTGGCGGCAACACAGAGCAATATCAGCGATTGTCAGTACGGTGCGAGTGGCGTAAATAGCTTCACCGATATATTTACCTGCGGTACCGTGAGCGGCAGTCTGCGTACGCTGTATTATTCAACACACAACGCTTATTTCTCTAAAGGTTTTAATCAGGACACCGTGAGCTACGGTGGTAGCCTGAAATATGAAACCGCGCCATTCTATGGTTTCCGTGCTGGCGTGAGCGGTATTTTTCTGCGCGGTATCGATCATCCTGATGAAGCGCACACCATTAGCGATATTGGTGATAATCAAACCAACTTTGGTGAAGCTTATTTAAGCTGGCAACAGGATAACTTTAAAATAACGGCCGGTGATCAACGAATCAATATTCCTTTCGTTGGCGATTACGACTGGCGTATTACACCCATCCTGTTCCGCGGTATCGACACCAATTACGGTGACAGCACCAACTTCCTGCATGCGACTAAAATCTGGCGTTATAAGCCGTGGGGTGATGATCAGTTCCTCAACACCACTGCTTATACCGATGTGGCAGAACGCACCAACGGTATGTGGGCGTTGGGTGGCGGTCGCGGTACGCAGTGGGACAATAAGAAGCTGACCGGGCAGCTGTGGTATCAGGAATACGCTGATTATACCCGTCTGGTGTATGGCGAGAGCCATCTGCAATGGCAGGACGCATTGTTCCAGCCGGATGTCGGATTACAGTTTATTCGCGGCACCAGCGCAGGCAAGGCTCTGGCGGGTGAAGTGAATAGCACCTCATACGGCGCACAGCTGGCATTGACGTTTACCCCGGCGCTGAGCTGGAAGCTGGGCTATGACCATATCGCTGCCAGCGGCAATAGCTGGAATAACGGCTCGCTGGTGACGCCTTATGCGCACAATACCTCCTCCGGACCTTATTTTGCTCAGCCGTTCTTCACCAGTACTCAGGATCTCGGCAGCGGTAACGCCTATATGACCAACCTGAACTATGTGATGAACGAAAGCCTGTCGCTGGGTACGCAGTATTCCTTTATGGATCTGAAACCCTCACCGGCTTCCGCCAGCATCAACCAGTCGGAATATCTGGTTTATTTCACCTGGAGCTTCAGTGGCGTGCTGAAGGGCCTGAGCCTGACCGATTTCGCCGGGGTGCAGACCTCACCGTTGTATGATTCTCACTTCTGGCAGAACCGTTTAAGCCTGGAATACGATTTCTAACCTCTCAGGGAGGCCTTCCGGCCTCCCTTGTTTATTGTGCCGCTACGGGTTGGGTTTATTGTCTGATTAAACGCGTCACGCTGGGAAACTCCTCAAAATTACTGCGGAACGGATTGATATCCAATCCTCCCCTGCGCGTATAACGGGCGAAGACACTCAGTTTTTCGGGTGAACAGTAGCGGTTGATATCATTGAAAATACGTTCGACGCATTGTTCATGAAACTCGTTATGCATTCTGAATGAGATCAAATAGCGTAGCAGTTTTTCTCTATCGATTTTATTTCCTTCATATTTAATGATCACACTGCCCCAGTCAGGCTGGTGGGTGACCAGACAGTTGGATTTTAATAAATTCGAGGAAAGGGTTTCGGCAATATATTCACTGCCCGCTGCATTAGTGAGGTGATCAGGATTGAAATTGTAGTTATTAATGCTTATGTCCAGATGATCAATGCATTCGCCGGGTAAGGAGCTGATATTTTTATTATACAGATCGGGATCGGAGTAAAGGTTAACTTTTACTGTGCCTTTGGCGGCTTGTGATAAGTCATCTACCAGTGTGGTGATCACTTCTTCAGTTGAGGTGAATTTGGTTTGATTGAAACTGTTGAGATAAAGTTTAAACGATTTTGATTCGATAAGGTTGTTGCTGGTTGCGGGAATAATAAACTCAGCAATGGCGACAACCGGTTTGCCTTTGTTGTTCAACCATGAAAGTTCGAATCCTGTCCATAAATCGAAACCAGAGAAGGGTAAATTTTCGGATTCAATAGCAATTTCACTGCGGCTACGTGATCTTGGTAACCCTTCAAGCAAATCAGGAGCGTAATGTTGGATATAACCAGTTGCCCGACCCAGTAAGGTAATTTCATCTTTAATGATCATAAGCATTCCTTTTTGTTTTCGATATTGATGTATCGTCTGAAGAGTTCACGCGTGGCGTAGATGGGTCCGACGCCGATAACCGCATAAAATAACTTTATGATGGTCTGAGAAATAATCATGGTTTTAATAATTTCCATACTCAGCACATTATAAAATGCCAGCATGCAAAAGATGATGCTATCCAGTACGGATGCGATAGCGGTACTGGTAATTACGCGGATAAAGAGATATCTGGAATTGGTCAGTTCTTTTATCTTGCATAGCAAAAAAGAATTAATGTTTTCAGAGACAAGATATGAAAAAGAGGAAGCCAGGAGAACAGAGATGATACTATTAACGAAGGTTTTAAAAGGTTGATCCAACTCCCATCCAGGTACTGATGGGAGTATGCTGGTAAACCATAAACCAGTGACAAAAACCATGTTTGATATAAATGAAAAAAATATGGTTCTTCTCGCCATTTTCAGACCATAAAATTCATTTAGGATATCGACGAGAATAAATGATATCGGATAGAAAAATATGCCGGGAGGAGTGACCAGGTTGAATGTTGGGAAATGAGCAGGTTTAATACCACAAACCGTGCATAAAATATAAATTACAGCGAGTAAAATACTAATGATCAAATAGGCATACCATGAACGCTCATGTCTGTCGGCCAATTCATAGGATGTGATGGTATCGGTCTCACTGTACAATCGTCGGTAGAGCGCCTTGAGTTCATTTCTATTGAGATCATCCGTGATGTTGCTGCTTTCTAATTCCGGAAGTCCAATATTAAGGTGTTTCCCGGTTGATATGACCATAATGTTTGCTGTGATTGTGTCTGAGCGATTAAATCCTATCAGTTTGAATTTTTTATTTTGGTTCATTTTATACTTATCCTTAAATATTAATGATTTTTTACATTATTCTGTCTTCAATTATTGCCCCAAGTAAAATATTGTCTGTCATTGAAGTATCAGTAATATTGTTACTTTTTCTTAGAGAGTAAATCCTTTTTTCTTTTGAATAGAATAAAGAAAGTTGTTTGTTCTCAGGGATAGCTTTACGTTTTATGATTAATATGTCACCGGGGAAAAATGTATTGCCGATGCTTTTTTCTACCCGCAATGCAACCATATTCGACACATCCGAAAAATACCATGTCAGAGGATACCGGGTGGCGAGATCTCCTATCCGACTTCCCATGCTGGAGATAAAATCAGATTGCGGTATAACAGGAATGGCGGCAGGATTTCTATCGCCTTCAGGTGATAGGGTTTTCTCGATTAGCTCAACCTGTTGCAGATCGCAATTTTCGATAATGTGGCAGGAAACGCCAAAAAAATCGGCGATACGGGTAATTGTGGAATGCTGAACATTGCCAACTTTACCATCCAGAATCTTATATAAAGTGGCACGAGTGACACCGGTACGATTGGCAAAGGATGTTTTACTTTCCCCACGGCTTTTAATCAAATATTCGATATTATTAATGATGTTTTCTTTGCGTTGCAGCCCAGAGACTTTCATAGAAGGCCTTCCTTGTGATGTATAACCACCCAGGTAACATAATTTATTTTAATAAGTTCTATTAAGAATTGGTTTTGAAGATATCATAAAAATTATCGAAAGGTATCGTTTTATGTAATTTTTTTATGTTAAAAATAAACCAATAAAAACAAAATGTTATTGTTGTATTTTAGGTTTGTTTTCACTTTATTGATCATTTTGTGTACTTTTGTGTTGACTTGGATGCGGGCTATGGATAGCTTACCGGCGTCTTGTGGATTTCATTTTATTAGAATTATTTCTAATGTTTTTAGCGTATTTAAAGACATCATTTTCCCCTGAGTGGTTAGGATTTTCCTCAGTTGAGTTAACCTTACTTATTTATTTTTATGGAGATAAAGAATGGACTCAAATCAACCCTTATCCGACTGGCACCGGGAAGATATACTCGCCGCGATCAGAAAGAAGAAAAAATCAATGGCTGCGCTATCACGGGAATTTGGTTTTTCTTCGGGTACATTAATCAACACGCTAAACCGTCCATGGCTGCGCGGAGAACGTATAATTGCGGGGGCGATCGGCGTAAAAGCCGAAGAAATCTGGCCGAGTCGTTACCAATTAAGAAAGCATAAGTCGTGACATCGTCTTTTAATTAATACCTCACACGCCCACTAAACCCTGAAGACAACATCAGGCTGCCCGCCATTAATCCGATGTCTTCACTTTCCGGGGCACTGAGATCTTCGACAAAACGCGTTGCCCACCAGTGACAATCCTGCTGATGGATGCCTTTCATCAGCCGGGCGTGGCGATTTTGCCGTTCGCTGAGCGGAATACGCAGCGCAGTGTGAATGGCGTCAGCAATGGCATCGGGGTCATAAGGATTAACAATCAATGCACCATCCATATGTTCTGCCGCACCGGCAAACTGCGACAGGATCAACACGCCAGGATTGGCGGGATCCTGCACTGCAACATACATCTTCGCCATCAGGCTCATACCCGCCATTAGCGGCGTGACCAGCGCGACACGAGACGCACGATAGATACCAGCCTGCTCCTCCCGACTGTAGGCTTTGGTCAGATAACTGATCGGGCACCATTCCAGCGTACCCTGCACGCCATTCATTTCACCGCACAGATTCTCCAGCTCATGGCTCAGCTCCACCGTGCGCGGCGCATAGCCGGCAGCCGGGGAAGCCAGCTGCAATAGCATAATATTTCCCGTGTAATCCGGGTGATTGCGTAACAAGACCTCAATGGCGCTGATGCGATAAGGCAGGCCAGCGCTATCATCAAGATGTCCGCCGCTCAGGATGGTGTTTTCCGGCAGGGTTGCCCGGCACTGTTCTTCCATATAACTGCAACTGTTGCTTGCCAGCAGGCAGTGCGCATCTTCCAAATCGATACCCACCGGATACACCCCGGTGCTGATAATTTGCCCGTGAATACGTATGCGCGTGGCGCTCAGGCGTTCGCAGCGAAATGTACTTTCGACCCACAACAGAAAGTTGTTCATATCCTGCGTAGTCTGAAAGCCAATCAAATCGCAACACAGCAGCGATTCAGCCAGCCACGGCCAGTCGGGAATGGCAGAGAACCCCGCGCCCGCCGGGAAGGGTTGATGGAAAAATAAGCCAATGCGATTTGCCAGTCCGGCCGTGCGCAGCAGTTTTACGCTCGGTATCAAGTGGTAATCCTGGATCCAGATAACATCATCGGGCATTGCGTATTCGCTGACTGCTCTGGCATAGGCTTCATTGAGTTTCCGGTACTGGCTCAAATCATCCTGGTTAAAACGCGCCAGGTCAGGTCGCTGATGAAACATCGGCCACAGGCCCTGATGGACATAATGTTGATAGCCCTGTTCCACCTCAGCCTGGGTCAGCGGGAAAGTGAGGGTGTCAAATTTATGGCCGTGCCGGAAATTCAGTCGGCGTGGGGTATCCGGGGCAGTAGCCTGAGTTTTGCCGTCCCAGCTAACCCATAAGCCACCGCGTCGTGACAGGATGCTTTCATACAGCGCGGATAAGGTCGAAGCCCGTGACAAATTGTGCGAAACCAGCATTAAGCCTGACATAGTATTTTCCCTTTGATCCTGATGGAAATCGTTCATATTGATTTAAGCGATCCGCATATAAAAAAGGCGTAAAAAAACGACTGACGGGTATAAAAATCAGGCAAAAACGGGCCTTACTCTCCACTTCGTTAGCAAAGGGCAGCAGCTATAATTGCTTCATCCAGTCGCTGAGCGACTGTCTATCGGGTGCTCGTGACAACTCTCTGAAAGGATGCATTCCTTATGGCTTCAACAAAGCAGTCTCTTCCGGCAGGCATGGTGGCAGCAGCAGGCATTGTGTTTGGTGATATTGGTACCAGCCCGCTCTACACACTACGGGAATGCCTGTCGATATTGCCCGATGGCAGTCCGACGCAAGCTGCGGTGATGGGTTTTCTGTCACTGATCTTTTGGGCGCTGACGCTGATCGTCACCGTGAAATACGTTTGCTTTGTGATGCGCGCCGATCATGACGGCGAGGGCGGGATCCTGACGCTGATGTCACTGGCACGTCAGCACGTTACCGGTCGCGCCGGACATTTTATTGTGCTGGCGGGATTGATCGGCAGCGCATTCTTTTATGGTGATGGCGTGATTACACCCGCCATTTCAGTGATGTCGGCCATAGAAGGGATTGAAGTGGTCGCGCCTACGCTGGATCGCGTGATTGTCCCGCTGTCAGTCATTATCCTGACCTTACTGTTTATGATTCAGAAACATGGCACTGAGCGGGTGAGCCGCGTATTTGGCCCGGTGATGCTGGTGTGGTTTCTGACCCTCGCGGTGCTGGGGGTGCGGGGCATTATGATGAATCCCGCCGTGTTGCAGGCATTGAATCCACTCTTTGCGCTGGAGTTTCTCAACAGCCATAAGGCGCTTTCCTTCGCCGCGTTAGGCATGGTGGTGCTGGCGGTGACCGGGGCTGAAGCCTTGTATGCGGATATGGGCCATCTGGGAAAAACACCGATTCGCCTGGCATGGCTGGTTATTGCGATGCCAGCGCTGGTGCTGAACTACTTTGGTCAGGGGGCGCTGGTGCTGGCCGACGCCGACGCGGTGCGCAACCCCTTTTACCTGCTGGCTCCCGACTGGGCGCAGATCCCGCTGATTGTGTTAGCCACCTTATCGACGGTGATCGCCGCCCAATCGGTGATTTCCGGTGTCTATACCCTGACGCATCAGGCCATCCGGCAGGGATTCCTGCCGCCGGTGCGTATCGTCTATACCTCATCAACCGAGTCCGGACAGATCTATATTCCAGTGGCTAACTGGCTGCTGTATGTGGCGGTGACGGTGATTATTATCTCTTTCCGGCAGTCTTCAGCGCTGTCGTCGGCATACGGTATCGTGGTCACGGGGACTATGGTGCTGACAGCCTGCCTCGCAAGCGTGGTCGCCTTTAAAAACTGGCGCTGGCCATTTCCGCTGGCGCTGGTTTTCCTCGTCTGCATGTTGTTTATCGATGTGCCGCTATTCAGTGCCAACCTGATGAAACTGCTGTCGGGCGGCTGGGTGCCGGTGCTGCTGGCCATGACGATGCTGGTCCTGATGCTGATCTGGAGCAGTGAACGCTCGCTGCTGATCCGTCGTCTGGCGGATGATCCGGTGGGACTGAAAGCGATGATCAGTTCGCTGGAAGCGAATCCACCGAAACGGGTGGAAGGAACAGCCATCTTCCTGTCACGCAAGGAATATGAAATCCCCCAGGCGTTGCTGCACAATCTTAAACATAACCGTGTGCTACATGCGCGGACGGTACTTTTGCATATCCGGACTATCGATACGCCAAGGGTACATAATCAGAAACGCATCCGTATTCAGCAGCTATCTCCTTCGTTCTGGCAGGTGACAGCGGATTATGGCTGGCATGAGGTGCCTTCAATGCAGGAGATTCTCCATCTGTGTGGCCTGGAGGGCTTTGGTTGTACCTTGCAGGAGGCATCGTTTTTTACCTCACACGATACGTTAGTGATGAAGAAACGAAACGGGCTGGCACGGGCGAAAGGGGCCATTTTCCACTTCTTACAACGCAACGCTCTGCGGGCGCACGAGCAATTTATGATCCCACCCAATAGGGTGATTGAACTGGGTGGGCAAAAAGAGTTTTAAGCCGAACCTAGACGGTTCTTAAATCTAAAGCAGATATCCAAGCCGAGCACGCTAACCAAAGGTATAGTTTTAAGACCTTTGGTTAGTTGTCGGGGACATTATGGTTATCACTCACTTCTTACATTTGCGCGAATTACTGCAACTACTTTTTGTTATTATCTGTGTGATTTTGAAGCATTTTTCCCATCGTAATCTGTGGGTGAAAATTGTCCTGGCCTGTATGATCTATGCGGTCGAGGCATTAATACTTATCTTTTTCAATCAGTCAGGTTAATAACTTAATGATGGCTGCGAATATTTTTTCTCATGCTAAATATATTGCAGAAACACAATTGAATGTTTTATCCATGATTTCTTCTATATGTTTGCGAATCATTTACTTAATTCTTCAGGAATACTGGCGCGTGTGTTCTAAATTAAAATGGTAAGGTTGATATTGTTTTATAAAGAAGCGCTATAAACAACGCATGTATCAAATGGTGTCTGCCCCGTTTATTTAACAACTTGTGTTGTCTCTGAAGGTGTATCATGAAAAGACTCATCTTTTTGCAAATTGTGATGACTTTACTGGTGGGGATAAGCGCACCTCACTTAGCCTATGCACGAGGTTATTACTATCATGGTTATGGTGGCCCCCGTGTCATTATTGGTGCCGGGCCAATCTGGTGGCCGCCTGCTTATTACGGCCCGCCACCTTATTACGGTCCGCCCGCAACCGTTTATGTGTCACCACCCGCTCCTCAGGTTTACGTTCAGCAGCCTGCACCGGCCAGCGCTTACTATTGCCGCAGTCCGGGAGGATATTATCCGCAGGTAAAACGTTGTCCATCCGGCTGGCTTAAAGTGGTGGCTCCAGCACCGGCCCCGTATTAAATAAATACCCATCAGAGGTCAAGCCAGCATGAAAACAATGACATGGTATCCGGCGGTTATTACGCTGGGCTGCGTGCTTTTATCCGGCTGTGTATCGCCCCCCAGCGGGCCGAATGTGACGGCATTGCCCGGTACGGGTAAAAGTTATGCGCAGTTTCAGACTGACGATTCCCTCTGCCGTGATTTTGCCCGAGGAAATCTGAGCCAGGCTACGCAACAGGCGAATAATAACGTGACAGCTAACGCTGCCGGAGGAACGTTGATAGGGGCTGCCAGTGGTGCATTAATTGGTGCAGCTTCCGGCCAGGCAGGGCCGGGGGCCCTGATTGGGGCCGGTGCGGGTCTGCTGGTGGGCAGCGCCGTGGCCAATAATTCATCCCTGCGCAGTAATGATGATATACAGCAGCAATATAACAATGTGTATGTTCAGTGCATGTACGCAAAAGGTAATCAGGTGCCAATGCCTGCGGGTTATGTCGCACCGGCTCCCGCCCCCTCAGCGGTTCCACCTGATTATTATCCACAGTCAGGAGACGATGTACCGCCTGATTATATGCCCTGATTAACAATGGGTTAATTAAAACTACAATGCCTGCCATTTTTAAACTGGCAGGCATTATTTATTCGTATTTATTTTTTGGTACGGCGAAAGTGTTGCCAGGTGCGGTCAAGCCATAAATAAATAACCGGTGTGGTGTAAAGCGTCAGAATTTGACTAAATAACAAACCACCAATAATTGAAATACCGAGTGGTTTCCGAAACTCGGAACCATAACCTGAACCTAAGACCAGCGGCAGCGCCCCTAAAATGGCGGCGCAGGTGGTCATCATAATGGGACGGAAACGGATCATACAGGCGCGCATAATGGCTTCCTCTGCACTGCGTTTATGCTCACGTTCTTCCGTTATGGCGAAATCAATCATGATGATGGCATTTTTCTTCACGATGCCAATCAGCAAGATCACCCCCACTAACGCGATAATGGAAAGCTGGGTATCGGTGATAAGCAGAGCAATTAATGCCCCCACACCTGCAGAAGGCAGGGTAGAGATAATCGTCAACGGGTGGATCAGATTCTCATACAGCATACCCAACACGATATAGACCGATATCAATGCCGCGAGAATCAACCAGGGCTCACTGGCGACGGATTGCTGAAATACCTGTGCCGTTCCCGAAAAGCTTCCCTGGATATTGGCGGGCATGCGCAACCGGGCGACAGCGTCATTCACCTGCTGGGTTGCCTGGCCAATGGCAGCCCCAGGTGCAAGGTTAAATGAGGCCGTGATAGCGGGAAAAGCATCCTGATGGTTAATCGAGATGGCTGTGCGGTTCAGGGTAAAATGTGCCATCGCAGCAAGGGGAATCAGCGTATTTCCTTCTGACGACACCGGAGTGGAGGGCGTTACCGTTGTGCTGCCTCCCCCGCCGGAGGGCGTGCCAGCCGGAACGTAAATTCCGGTCAGTGCTGCCGGATCGGTCCAGTATTCGGGGGCCAGCTCCATCACCACATGATATTGATTGGTCGATTTATAAATGGTCGATACCTGTCGCTGGCCGAAAGCGTCATATAACGCCTGATCGATTGAGGCAAATGGCACCCCCAGTCGGGAGGCGGTATCACGGTCTACATTCACCGTTGCCTGCAAGCTATTATCTTGTTGATCGGTATTGATGTCTTGCAGGATGGGGAGTGTGTGCATGGCAGCCACCACTTTCGGCACCCAGCTATCCAGGTCGGTTTGTTCATCAGCCGTCAGGGTATATTGGTATTGCGCACCACTTTGCCTGCCACCGACGGTAATATCCTGCGCGGACTGCAGGTAAAGTCTGGCACCCGGAATGTTCCCCAGCGCGTGGCGCAACTGACCAATCACCTCATCCGCACTCGCTTTGCGTTCTCCTAAAGGCTTCAGGGTGACAAACATAAAGCCGTTATTGATGGCGTTCGAGCCACCAATAAAACTGCCCACCGAGGCCACGTTGGGATTTTTGAGCACCAGCTGGTTGATCTGCTGAAACTTACGCTGCATCGCGTACCAGGAGATACTTTGCGAGGCTTGCACCCTGCCAATCAATCTGCCGGTATCCTCCTGCGGGAAAAAACCTTTGGGAATAACGATGTACAACACCACGTTCAGCACCAGTATCAATAGTGTCACCGTACCCATTAACACCGGGTGGAGCAGCACCCAACCGAGGGTGCGCTGGTAAAAACGGTGGAAGCCGGTGTGGGTATAGTGGTCCTGTTGAGGGGGATGCCGTGGTTTATGGCGCAGCGCCAGGCTTGCCAGCATCGGCGTTACCGTCAGCGAAATCAGCATCGACATCATAATCGCGACCGACAACGAGACCGAAAACTCACGAAACAGCCGTCCGACGATGCCCCCCATCAGCAACAGCGGGATAAATACCGCCACCAGCGACACGCTAATGGTCAGCACCGTAAACCCGACCTCATGTGCACCGTCGAGAGCGGCCTGGACCGGCGACTTCCCCCGTTCCAGATGGCGCATGATGTTCTCCACCACTACGATCGCATCATCCACCACAAAGCCGGTCGCAATCGTCAGCGCCATCAGTGACAGGTTATTGAGGCTAAATCCAAGGAAATACATCACCGCAAAGGTGCTGAGCAGTGAGAGGGGAACCACGATGGCGGGAACCAGGGTAGTACGCCAGTTGCGGAAAAAGGCAAAGGTCACCAGCGTGATCAGCAGCACCGCTATCAGCAGTGTTATCTCCACTTCCCGCAACGAGGCGCGAATGGTGGTGGTGCGATCCATCAAAATGTTCAGTTTGATGGTTGGGGCGATCGATTCGGATAAAAATGGCAGTTCAGCTTTCACGTTATCGACAGTGTCGATCACGTTGGCACCGGGTTGTTTATAGACGATCAGCAGTACAGCAGGTTTGCCGTTCGACAGGCCGTAATTTTCCAGATTCTCGACATCCTGCCGTACATAGCCAAGGTCGGCGATATGCACCACCTGCTGCGGTGTCTGGCTGACCACCAAAGGCCCATAATCCCCTTCCCGGTACAGCATATCGTTTGCGCCCAGGGTGTAAGTTTGATTGCCTTCGCGATGCGTTCCCTTGGGCAGATTGACGTTGGCATTGGCAATCACGGTGCGGATTTGTTCCAGGCTGATACCGTAGTGATTGGTGCGGTCAGGATTGAGTTCAATACGCACCGCAGGCAAGGCACCGCCGCCCACGGTGACATCGCCAACGCCTGAGGTTTGCAGCAGTTTTTGTTGTAGCACGGTTGAGGCGGCATCATACAGTTGCCCACGGGTGGCGGAATCGGAAGTCAGGCTGAGGATCAGAATCGGGGCATCGGCGGGATTCACTTTACGATAAGTCGGATTACCTTCCAGGTTGGCAGGCAGGTTGGTGCGTGCCGCGTTGATCGCCGCCTGGACATCACGCGCCGCACCATCGATATTGCGGTTCAAATCGAACTGCATGGTGATACGTGTCGCGCCCAGTGAGCTGACGGAGGTCATCTGCGTAATACCGGATATTTGCCCAAACTGGCGTTCCAGTGGTGTGGCCACGGACGTGGCGACGGTATTAGGATCGGCCCCTGGCAAGGTGGCTGTCACGCTGATGGTGGGAAAATCTACCTCGGGCAACGGTGCCACCGGCAACAAGTTAAACGCCAGTATGCCCGCCAGCGCCATGCCAACCGCTAACAGGATGGTGGCAACGGGCCGCCGGATAAAGGGAGCTGAAAGGTTCATCAGGACGACCTTGCGCGCCAGCGCGTTACCGCATCCCCCATGCGGTGCATGGCCAGATACATCACCGGGGTGGAGAACAGCGTCAGTAACTGGCTGACTACCAGGCCGCCAATGATGGCGATCCCCAACGGATGACGTAATTCCGATCCCATACCGGTGCCAAATGCCAGCGGGAGGGCGCCAAACATCGAGGCGATAGTGGTCATCAGGATTGGGCGAAAGCGCAGCTCAGCTGCCCGGGAAATCGCTTCAGTGGCGGAAAGCTGTTGGTTACGCTCCAGTTCAAGGGCGAAATCAATCATCATGATGGCATTCTTCATGACGATCCCAATCAACAGCACTATGCCGATCAGGCCGATAATATCGAACTGAGTACCGGTGATCACCAGCGCCAGCAAGGCCCCCAGCGCCGCAGAAGGTAAGGTAGACAGAATGGTGATCGGATGGATAAAGCTTTCATACAAAATGCCCAGCATCAGATAAACCACAATAATTGCCGCCAGCACCAGAAAAGCCTGGCTGGCCAGCGAAGCCTGAAAGGTTGCGGCTGCCCCCTCGAGCGCGATTTGCACAGACAACGGGATCGCCAGCTGTTGTTTGATGTGATCGAGATGTGTCAGGGCGGTGCCCAGCGTGTAGCCGGGCGCGAGGTTGAACGATACATCCGCATAGGGAAATTGCCCCTGTCGATTGATGGTGACGGGGGCCGGGATCACTGCCATCGTTGCCAGGGTTGCCAAAGGCGTGATTCCACCGGATGAGGTGCTGACATACAACCCGGAAAGCAGGCCGGACAGCTCAGCCGTTTCCCGGTCGGCGACCATCACCACATGGTATTGATTCAGATGGGTATAAATGGTGGAAATCTGACGCTGACCGAAGGCATCGTACAGCACATCATCAATCGCCTGGGGCGTTACCCCGAGGCGGGATGCGGTGGCGCGATCAAATGTCAGCTGAACTTGATTCCCCTGCTGTAGCGCCTGGCTTTGCACGTCGGCGAAGGCCGGGTCCTGCTTCATCGCCGCCAGCAATTTGGTGGTCCATTGGTTCAATATCCCCGGATCGGTGGCCTGTAACCCCACCCGATAACTGGTGGTGGAGATGCTGTCATCCAGCGTCAGATCCTGTACCGGATGCAGATAAAGGCGCACACCGGCCTGATTTGCCGTTGCATCCGCCAGACGGCGCATCACCTGACTGCTGCTATCGCGAGCTCCTTTGTCTTTGAGATTGATAAGCACCGTTCCCTGGTTAAGGGTGGGGTTAGTCTGATTGATGCCGACAAACGATGACAGGCTGGCAACGGCAGGATCTTTTAAAATTTCATTCACCAGTTGCTGCTGTTGCTGCACCATATAGGGAAAAGAGATATCCGGGGCAGCCTGAGAAACCCCCGCCAGCAATCCGGTATCCTGTTCAGGGAAAAAGCCTTTGGGCATCAACAGCAGTACTGCGAAAGTCAGCAGCGTGGTGAGCGCGACCGAAAAAAGCACCCATCCCTGATGGCGCAGCACCCAGCCCATGCTATGTACATAATGTTGATTGATGCGATCAAAGAAATCGGCCCGCCGGGTCTCCTCATGGGTTTTGAACATCTGTGAACACATCATTGGTGTGAGCGTCAGCGAGACAATAGCGGAAACGACGATGGCGATGGCCAGCGTCAGAGCAAACTCCCGGAACAGACGACCGACCACATCCCCCATAAATAGCAGTGGAATCATCACGGCAATCAGCGATACCGACAGCGAAATAATGGTGAAACCAATTTGTTTTGAGCCTTTCAGCGCCGCTTCCCGCGGTGGGTCGCCGCTTTCAATATAGCGAGTGATGTTTTCAATCATGACGATGGCATCGTCAACCAGAAAACCGGTGGCGACGGTGAGGGCCATCAGCGTCAGGTTGTTGAGTGAAAAACCGAGGCTCCAGGCAATCGCCAGCGTGCCAATCAGTGACAGAGGGACGGTGACTGCCGGGATGACGGTAGCGGCGAGTTTGCGTAAAAAGATGAAGATCACCATGATCACCAGCGCAATGGCGACCGCCAGTTCGTACTCGACATCGGTGACGGAAGCGCGGATGGTTTGCGTGCGATCGGTGAGGATGGTGACCTTAACGGTGCCAGGTAGGCTGGCGCGCAGCTGTGGTAAGAGATTTTTGATCCGGTCAACCACCTCGATCACGTTGGCTCCCGGCTGGCGCTGAATATTCAGCACAATGGCGGGTGTGGTGTTGGTCCAGGCTGCCTGGTAGCGATTTTCTGAGGCGTCAATGACGCTGGCAACTTGCGCCAGCCGCACCGGGGCACCGTTTTTGTAGGCAATGATAATCTTCTGGTAATCCGCCGCCGATTGCAGTTGGTCGTTAGCGCCAATCGAAAACGCCTGCCAGGGACCGATCAGATTGCCTTTGGCCTGGTTGACGTTAGCATTGCCCAGACTGGTGCGGACATTATCCAGCGAAATACCCAGTGCATTCAGTGCCTGGCTATTGACCTCGACCCTGACGGCAGGACGCTGACCACCGCCGATAGAGACCAGACCTACGCCGGTAATCTGGGAAATCTTCTGCGCCAGCCGGGTATCGGCCAGATCTTCAACCTCTGTGAGCGGTAAAACATCTGAAGTGAGAGACAGAGTAAGTACCGGCGCATCGGCGGGATTGACCTTATTGTAAACCGGTGGATAAGGCAGATTAGTGGGTAAGTAGCTTGCCGAGGCGTTAATTGCCGCCTGAACTTCCTGCTCCGCCACATCGAGTGATAAGGCCAAATCGAATTCCAGTGTGATGATGGAAACGCCATTCGAGCTGGTGGAGTTCATCGCCTTGAGGCCGGCCATTTCCCCTAATTGCACTTCCAGCGGGGCGGTGATGGAGGTACTGATCACCTCGGGACTGGCCCCTGGATACTGGGTATAAACCTGGATGGTGGGATAGTCCACATCCGGCAGTGCGGACACTGGCAGCAAGCGATAGCCCAATAATCCCGCCAGCAGCAGAGCAATCATCAGCAAGGTCGTTGCGATGGGGCGCTCAATAAAGGGGCGAGAGACATTCATGGCAGCCCCTTATCACGGCGACACAATGCGGATCAGTGAGCCGTTATCCAGCTTGTCTGCACCGTCGGTAACAATTCGCTCACCGGGCTGCACGCCGTTATTGAGGATGGCGCTATTCTGCCCGCTGGTCGGTCCCACTTTTACATTACGCAGTTCAACTTTATTCGCGCCGCCGACCACAAAAATAAAGTCTCCCTTGCTGCCGTGCTGGATCGCGGCGGTGGGGATGACCGGGACGTGCTTCAGGGTGTTGACCTGCATATGGACATTGACAAACTGATTGGGAAACAAGACGTTGCCGCTATTGGGAAACTCCGCTTTGACTTTGATGGTTCCGGTGCTGGTATCCACCTGATTATCGACGGCAATCAGCTGTCCCTGGCTGAGCAGACGCTGATCATCACGGTTATAAGCGAAAACGGGCACCGTACCGTGCGTTATGGCTGCGCTGATTTGGTCCCGGTAATCTTCTGGAACGGCATACAGCACCGTGGCGGGATCCAGTTGCGTGATCACGGCAATTCCGGTGGTGCTGGTCGTGGTGATGTAATTGCCTGGATCGACCAGACGCAGTCCAATAACGCCCTCCACCGGGGAGGTAATGGCGGTATAACTTAACTCGACATCAAGATTTTTTACCGTGCCGGAATCGGTCTGTACCGTGCCCTCATCCTCTTTGACCGTCGCGACCTGGGTATCCAGCATTTGTTGGGTAATGGCACCGGATTTGATCGACTGCTGGTAGCGGCGTAAATTCTGCTGGTCATTGAGCAGCAGCGCCTGATCGTGAACCAGGGTTCCCTGCGCCGCTAACCGTTGCGCTTCTAACTGGCGTGAGTCGATATGGGCAATCAGCTGCCCTTGTTTCACCGGCTGGCCTTCTTTGAAATAAACCTGGTCGAGAATGCCGTCGATCTGCGGCACGATGGTGACGGTGCGGGTCGCGGTCACTGTTCCTAACGCATCGATGAATACCGGCACATCGCTGAGTTTTGCCGCCACGGCAGTGACGGGCGTACTTTGCTCATGTGTGGTGTTGGCGGGGGGCGTCTGACGAAAAAATACATACCAGGCCGCAATCAGGCATAAAAAAATAATCAACAACAACCCAGACCAAGTGACTTTTTTCATAAAGACCACTCTATAGTTGCAATCCCATTGACCCTTTAAAACGTTCTGATGCGCAGTGGTAATGTTGATAATTATAGTGTCGGTAGTGCCTCACTAACGCTGGCCAGAATGTAACAATTACTTCAGCAGATGATAAATATGAGAGAAACAGGCGGTGAATAAATTGGGGGGTAACATGGATAGTCCTTATCATGGTAACTCCTTATTTAAGAATGATGTGCCCTATAAAACGTCCTCGTTCTATAGGGCAACTTTCCAGTCAGGCTATTTTTTATAAACTTCCAGACCAATATCTTTGTGATCGGTTTTATGGCCGACTTCATCAACGATTCGGTAATAACATTGGCTGGATTTTATTTCTCCGCTTTCATGGCACTTTTTGTTAGCCGCTTTAGAAAAGGCTTTATGACCCACGGTCGGGGTGCCAGTTTGGGTGACTGAAATATTACCGATACTTACGTATCCTCCTGATTTCACTTCATCTGCGGTGACTTGCTTTGCAGCAAATGAAGAGGCGGAAAACAATAGGGTCAGGGCCAGTAGTGAGGTGAGATGTTTCATATTATATCCTTATCTTGATAATAATTAGCCTGCTTTGAAATTTTATCATCAAAGCTATTTAAGTTTTAGCGCGGATTGAAAGAAAATCAACATGGAAAAGAACCGCCAATTTCAACTCCGGGGATAGGATGGAAAATCAGGATCTGGTTTGTTTGATGCGTCTTTCATGCGGCGGCTGTCAGGTTAAAACCACATCGGCTGATGTGGTTGACGCTGGCTATGAAAGAAGTAACGGGTTTCAGGTCGATGTTTCGTTTTTAGCATCACAGACTTACTTGTTTGCAAATGTGCATAGTTTGGTGAAGCTCTTCTCGGTAATTATTACAAAGACGCGTAAATAATGAGATTGTTTTTCATCACCTTACTTATTGCTATCACCTGCACTATTTCAATTGACACGCTGATGCCGCAGGCTATTTACGCTGGCTCTTGCCTCCTGCCATTCCTGATAAAGTGTTGCCATATCTACCCACTGCAACCATTTTGCTGAGTGCTGTAAAAATTCATCAGCGACGGCATTGCGTAACACCTCGGCAGTAAACCCGACAAAGCCCAGTAACCCGAGTCCGATGCTGATGCTTGCGTACAGGCAGTTGCCATCGTAGCGAGTGTCAATGATCCTGCCATCAAGGCCAACAGGCCAGTAATGCGCCGATGCGTCATTTCCGGTGGAGGTGCCCGCCAGATTGGTATCGCGCTGCAAAACCAGGTTTAAATATATTTCGTTTAACTGGGGTTCAGCGCTGGCGCGTATTTCCTGCGGATTGAAACTGCCATCGGCGCGGAACTCATTTACCACCAGCACGATGCCAGCAGGCATGACCCCTGAAGCCAGCAACATATTGAGGGCATCATCCGCGAGCTGATTATTGAAACTTCCCGACTGGCGTAACAGGAAATGACTCATTTCCTGGATCTGTTGTACGGAAGGGGTCCAGCCGCAAGCCGGGAGTAAGGCCACGGTGTTGAAATCTAAGGCTGGGGGCTGTGGGGTTATCACGCTATTCAAATCGACCGGTGAAGAGATATGGGAAGGAAGGGGCGTTATCAGCCGGTTGATATCACCAGGCAAAAGGGTACCGAAGGGGGTGGGAACCGGGGTGAGATTATTGAAATCCAGTAACGAAAGTGCGGGTGAGGCAGCAACGGCGGGAGAGATAAGAGAATTATCCTCGTTCCTGATGCGCCCCGATAATTTTATACCCAGTTCATGCAGGGTGCGTATATCTAACCTGGTCAGCACACTGATATCGCTCAATGGCAGTCGCGGGTACAGCTTATGCAGGCGTCCGGCGTATTCATGGAGGGTTTCCATTTTCTTACGTGGGGTGATTTTCTTTATCCGGGTGCCTTCCTTCGACAGCGATTGATATTCTGGCCGATAGCGCAGCCTGCGTTCGTCTTCTCCTGTCAGCAGGCTGATATCACGGTAGGATGGTTTAGGCTTTAAGCTGAGTAGTCGGCGGGCATAATCTTCCGCTGATTCGTCAGTGCCACGCGGGGTGCTGGCATGAATTTGCTTCCCAGGTGCTGACAGCTTCTGAAACGCAGGGATTTTCTTTAGCTCCTGCAAACTTAATGTTGTCAGTCGGCAAAGCGCCCGCTGGGGAATGGTGGGAATCAACTCCTGCAAACGTATGGCATAGTCTTCCGGCGTCTCTTCCGGTCGCCAGGTATGCTGAAAAATGCTTGTCCAAACCACCATTGGGTATTTTTTTAATTTTTTTAGTCGGTTATACGTTTCCAGCAAACGGTAGCTGGCAGAGCGGGGCTTGGCGGGACGAGGTTGAGGCAGGGGTGGGATGGCGGCTGCTTTCCGGCGTCGCAGGGTTTTCTTACTTAATTCAATGATATCCCTCAATTCCGTTCTTTTACGCAAGGCCGATACGGATGCCTTAGTAATACTGCAGAGTTCTGGAATGCCCAACATCGGGTGTTCTTCATGCAGGCGCACCGCCCAATCCATTGACGACTCATACTCCTGTCGCGGTGTTGCCTGACGTGCCGCTTTAGCGGCGTCGGTCAGCGGGATAAATTCAGGCCATTGCCGCAGATTTTGTTCACTCACGCCAACTGCAACGCAAATTTCAGTGGGTTTCAGATGTGGATGCTCGTTAAGCAGACGCACTGCGTAGGCATGGTTGCTCTCGTCATCCTGACGACGTGTGGTTTGTTGCGCGATTTTAGCCGCAGGCGTCAGTTCCTTAAATTCCGGTCTTTGCCGCAGATTCGGTTCGCTCATACCGGAAATATAACTGATATCGTCAAGAGTCAGGTCGGGGTTAGCCCGAAACAGGCGTATAGCACATTGCAGTGGCGATTCATCATCGCGGCGGGATTGGTTTTCGAAAGCTCTCTGACCTGCTTCCGATAGCGTTTTGAATTCGGCTCGTTGCCGCAAAATATTTTCATCCATCCTGGCGATGGCACTCAGTTCATGGGGTGTCAGGTGTGGGTAAAGCGCGTGCAGCCGACGGGCATAATCCAGCGTGGATTCACTCTCAAGTTGAGGGCTGAGATGCATAGCGGTGGTAGCTGCTTTGGTTAAACTTTTGAACATCCACAGCTTGCGCAGCCGCCGGATATCCATCCATGCCAGTACGCAGAAATCGTCTTCACACAAGTCAGGATAGAGCGGATAGATACGCCGGACGTAAGCCGGGCCAGATTCATCTTCTCCCTTAGGCGTGGCCGTCTGCGCCTCTTCTCCTTCTGGTGACAGAATTTTAAATTCCGGCCGATAGCGTAAATCCTGAACGCTCACTCCGGAGAGCATACTGATATCCCGCTGGAGTAAATCAGGGTTTTGCATCAACCGCAGAACATAGTGACTGTCGGATTCATTGGGCTGTCGGCGGGTGGTGATTTTGGCAATCTCACCGGCCGATGACAGGGCGTTAAAATGCTTTTTTGCTCGCACGGTTTGTTGACTGTTGTTAGCCCCGAGGACCGTCATCAGAGCGGGCATCACTCCCGGTTCATGTGCTGCGCGATAAAGCAGGGTTTCAGCCGGGGTGAGTAATTCAGGCTGGGGGGGGATCCTTTCATTAATGGTTGCCAGTGCTTTTTTAGCTTTCCCCGTATTTTCCAGCTTCTTAGTGAGCCTGTTCCGCATCGCAACGATTCTCGGATGTTTTTCTGCAGGTTGCCGACTCTCTGCGGGGGCGACTCTGGTGGTAGCAGCAATCTTCTGGATGCGTGGTGTGACAGCATGGGTTATCACAGCCGGGCGCGACGCGTAGTTGAAGGTAGATTGCGGCTGTAACGGCGGATAGTGCTGGCGATGGCTGCCCGACTCACGCGGTTGCAGAGAAACCGGGAGCTGCCAGCAGGAAGAGACAGCGTTTAAGGGCAGGATGAGGCGAGGAGGGGCTGCATGGGTAAACCGAATCGTTCCGACACTGGAGTAAGGCACAATAATATTGTTATCCGACATGAAGATCGCTTTTGCTGGATTGGGTTAGAGCAAGTAAGGCTTATAGATGCCTGATAACCAACGATTTGATAATCATTAAAAAGGGATTTTACCCTGATATTTTAATGAGATTGCGCTGATCCAGGTGGATACGCACCCTCCGTCGCGGCGCAATTTATTGCGCGGGTTTGCTTTGTGCGGTATCCGGCAGTGTGCACCGGCACAACATGGCGCAATAAATCGCGCCGTTACGGCTCCGTGCGGTTATTGGTCTGGTCGGCATTCATGTGCACCGGGTGGTTAACGTTCAGGACGGTAGCTACGGTGTTATGCGATGTTTACACCTATCCCCAATGCGCATGATTTGCCGTGGCACAATTAGCTGAATTTTGCATTTCAGTGCTATCGGCACGAATCTTCATTTTTCAGGTGACAACCCGCCTATGTTACCAGGAGGTTATATTTGTTGTTAATAATGGATCGAAAGGTTGTCAATGTAGCTTATGTGATAATCCAAATGTCGGTTGTTTTGTGAATTTCATGTTTTTATATTGGCTGCGGCGTTATTATTAATGCCGGGAATTATTATTCTTTTAAAGCCAAATTGATTGTTATTTCTCTCTTCGTTTTACCGTCTTGCGGGATTGCAGATGCGATGCTATCGTTGTAATAAATTGATTTAAATCAATTTTTTGTTTAACGAGTTGTTATAATTGAGCGAAATGGAAGCATCAGTATTAACGATTAATTTTCTTTTGGTTACAGTTCGTTGATTGATTGCAGCCATTTTTCTTTCTTGTGAATGAATATAATGTGGTGGGCAACAAAAATATGGATTACCCACATTTTTCTTGACAATATCCGGGTGGGGAGGAATATACTGGCCCTCATTCGGACTACACAGAACCTATATTGGGCTTTTATGACAATATATGCGTCTCGAAACCTGGGTACATCTCTAATAAGTAAATTTCAGCAGTTGCAGTAATTTGCTTATTGTCGGGTACTGTTAGCGCTTAGTTAATAAGCTTCGTCAGCCAACGCGTCTTAGTCAGCATGGTTTAGTCACCAGGCTACAAAGTCACGGCTATGCTTTCGAACATTATCCTGTTTCAGTCGTTTCTGTCAGGGGAATGTGCTAGCGGTAAGCCACCGACGTGAGGAATACGATGGTGCGGCACCTGTTTCTACTCTCCCTGTCCCGACTCTTATCATTTCACC
This sequence comes from Pantoea sp. X-Soil-TKNS-1280, assembly GCF_059730475.1. NCBI lineage: Bacteria > Pseudomonadati > Pseudomonadota > Gammaproteobacteria > Enterobacterales > Erwiniaceae > Pantoea > Pantoea sp. X-Soil-TKNS-1280. The sequence continues at coordinate 537,971 of NZ_AP035962.1, forward strand.
TGCCAGGTAAGAGGAAGGGCGCCCGGTTGTCGCTGGCTAATACGGTCACTTAATAGAAAAGAAGATAGTCATGTTAAGTAATGATCTCACATCGCTGATTACGCGTATCGACTTTGCGCTAATCTCTTCAATACATATCATTTATCCACCGCTGACCATTGGTCTGGCTGCGCTTCTGTTCATTTCTGAACTGATGTGGGTCAGAAAAAATGACGAGAAGTGGTATCGGTTGTGTCGTTTTTTCGAAAAGCTGTTCATCGTTAACTTTGGTGCCGGTGTGGCCACCGGTGTCACGATGGAAATGGCTTTTGGTATCCTTTATGGTCGTTTTTCCCAGGCCGCCGGACCGTTTTTCGGTCAGGTGCTGGGCTATGAGACCATTACCGCCTTTATGTATGAAGCGGGCTTCATCGGATTGATGATTTTTGGCTGGGGCAAGATTAGCCGTGGCATGCATCTGTTCGCCACCTTCAACGTTGCCCTTTCCTCAACGCTGTCAGCGATGTGGATTCTGGTGGCTAACTCCTGGATGCAGACGCCTACCGGAGTCGAATACACGGATGGCATCTTCCATGTGACTGACTGGATGGCCGCGCTGTTCAATCCGAATGCCCGCACTGCCTTCCCACACATGCTGCTCGCCAGCTTCGAGCTGTCGCTCACCTTCGTGGTCGCAACCTGTGCCTGGTTCGTACTGAAGCGTCGCCATGTTGATCTGTTCCTGCGCCCCCTGAAATATTCACTGGTGTTGCTGGCCATCGTCGCTGCCACCCAGATTTGGATGGGCGATATGCTGGGTGAGGAAACGCTGGAGCATAAACCTGCTGCGCTCGCCGCGATGGAAGGGCATTACGACACCTATGACGCCGACGGCAACGTCAACAGCGCCTGGCACATCCTCGGTTGGCCGAATGCCGAAGGGACTGGGCTGGCATGGTCGATTTCTATCCCTCATGCATTGAGCCTGATTGAAACCAAAACCTGGAACGGTCCGGTGCGCGGCCTGAACAGCTTCCCGAAAGATGAACAGCCTCCGGTGGTGCTGCCGTTCTATGCCTTCCGCGCCATGAGCGCAGCGGGCGGCGCCATGCTGCTGGTGAGCCTGTGGGGAATCTGGCTGATGTGCCGCCGTCGTATGACGGTCGAACTGGCTCCGCGCAATACTGTGTTCCTGTTTATCGCCGTGGCGATGGTGGTGCTGCCTTATATCGCGGTGATCGCCGGTTGGTGGACGCGTGAAATCGGTCGTCAGCCGTGGATCGTCAACGGTCTGATGCGTACCGAGGACGGCATGAGCGCCATGACACTGGGTCTGGCAATCTTCTGGTTTGTCGGCTTTGCCATCTTCGAGTCAGCGGTTATCGCCGGTACGATCTGGTTTATGGCGAAGGTGGTTCGTATCGGACCTGACTTAACCAGCAAGCTGCCTGGTGAAGGTCACGAGCACCTTGGTCAGCTCGACCTGCCGCCAGATGGTGGTCACGCTGACCATCCTGAATACGTTCGCCCGGTCTGATACGGAGAAGACACCCATGGATATGCTTACTCATACTCAGCAGTTCCTGACCATCGCCTGGTGGTTGGCGTTTGGCATCAGCGTGCTGCTGTACATTGCGCTTGATGGCGCAGACCTTGGGGCGGGGATCTTCTCGCTCTTCGTTAAAGATCATGACGAACGCGGTGCCATCATGGCCGCGATGGCCGGTACCTGGGATGCCAACGAAACCTGGCTGATCGTGGCCGGTGGGATTATGTTTGGTACGTTCCCCTTCGTTTACGGCTCGGCTTTCAGCTATCTGATGGTGCCGATGGCCCTGGTGCTGTGGGGCATTATGTCCCGTGCTGTTGCGCTGGAGTTCCGTCACCTGGCTTCCCCGTTCTGGCAGCGTTTTTCTGACCACGTGTTTGGTATCGCCAGCCTGGCGGTCACCTTCTTCGGTGGGATGTGTGTTGGTGCGGTGTTACAGGGCTTTGCACTGGATACCCCGGCGCATGGCGTGCCGCATTATGCGGGTGGGGCGTTTAACTTTATTTCGGCTTTCTCCATCTGGACCGGTATCGCCTCCTGTGTGGCAATGACGTTCTCCGGCGTACTCTTTGTGCGTGCGCGCTTTGAAAAGTCTGAGCCTATCCGCCAGGATGCCGCTCGCTGGACCGCGACCATCTTCTGGTTAGCGATTGCGGCGGTTGTCATCACCTGGGTGTGGAGCGCTGCGATCTTTGACTGGGCGCGTGCGAAGTGGTTTGGACCGCATTTCTGGGTCTGGGGGCTGTTCGGTCTGATCGCCCTGTACTGCATTGAGCAGGTGCGTCGTGACACGCTGAAGGACAAAGATGTTGCCGCGATTATGTGGTTTAACGGTGCTGCGCTGATTCTGGGCTTCGGTATGCTGATCAGCATGTTCCCGTGGTTAGTACCAGGCACCTGGACCATCTGGGCTGGCGCCAGCCCGCAGGTTTCCCTGATCACCTTCACCCTGACGATGGGTGGGTTTGTACCCGTGATGATTATGTATAACTGGTATCAGATTTGGGTGTTCCGGGGACGTATCTCCAAACTGGTTGGCTACGGACACTAAATAAATCATGTCGGCTCGTCCTCCCCTTAGTGGAGCGGCCGCTCGCCTGGCGGAACGCTGGCTCTCAAGCCAGCGTCGCCAGGCAGGTGCGCTCTTTTCCCTGTCTGTCACCATGGCAACGCTGAATGCCATCATGATGATTGTCCAGTGCTGGTTGCTGGCGTGGTTGATTGACAGGGTCGTTATCGGCGGTAAAGGATTGGCCGACTTGTTCCCGGCGCTTTGGCTGTTACCCGCCGTGATGATCCTGCGCGCAGGCCTGGATTGGCTGCGTCAGGGCTTTGCTTTTGAGACCGCTGCACGTATCCGTCAGACGTTGCGCGCAACCTTACTGGAACGTATCTCAGCACTTGGCCCTGCATGGAGCCAGCAACAACGCACCGGCAGCATTGCCAGCTCGTTGGGTGAAGGTGTTGAAGCGATCGAAACCTATTTTTCCGCTTTCCTGCCGCAAAAAATCATTATCGGCATCGTCCCGTTGGCGATTCTGGCCGCGTTGTTCCCCTTTGATTGGGTATCCGGGCTGATCATGCTGATAACGGCTCCGCTGGTGCCGCTATTTATGATTCTGGTAGGCAAGGGGGCAGAGAAAATGAGCCTCAGGCAGTGGCATAAGCTCAGCCTGATGAGTGCGCATTTCTTTGATGTTATTTCCGGCCTGACGACGTTGCGTCAGTCCAATGCGGCCCGCAGACAGGCGGCGATCATTGCCGCGATCTCCGAAAACTATCGTCATACGACGATGAAAGTTCTGCGTGTTGCCTTTCTTTCTTCGCTGGTGCTGGAATTCTTTGCCACCATCAGTACTGCCATGGTGGCGGTGTATGTCGGCTTCCGCCTGTATTACGGTGAGATGGCTTTCCTGCCGGGTCTGTTCGCCCTGTTGCTGGCGCCTGAATTCTTTCGCCCGTTGCGCGATCTGGGTGCGCATTATCACGCGCGTATGGATGCCATTGGCGCAACCGAAGGCTTGCTGGCGATTCTGAACACCGAGCCACCGGCACAGTCAGACAGCAAGCCGCTGCCCTGTGCTGCACCGCAGGAAATTCAGCTCGAAGGTGTGGGATATCGTCACCCGGAAGGCGGGGGTATTGAAGATATCTCCTTTACGCTGCGCCGCGGCGAGACGCTGGCTATCGTCGGCACCAGCGGTGCAGGCAAGACCACGCTCGCCAGGCTGCTGCTGAGGTTTATCACCCCGGCTACGGGACGGATTCTGGTTGATGGGCAGGATTTGGCCGCACTGGATCTGCCCGAGTGGCAACAGCAAATTGGCTGGTTGCCACAACGGCCAACCCTGTTTGCCGGATCGATAGCAGACAACATTTGTCTGGCGCGACCGGAAGCCGGGAACAGCGAACTGTATGCCGCAGCCAAACTGGCTCAGGCTGCCACGTTTATCGAGGCTTTACCGACCAGTTATGCCACTCAGGTTGGCGATGGCGGCCAGGGGTTATCTGGCGGACAAATCCAGCGCGTGGCGATGGCCCGCGCGGTGCTGACTGCGCCACCGCTGCTGATTCTGGATGAACCGACTGCGGCACTGGACGGCAAAACCGCACGGCAGATGATGACTGCCCTGGCCGAGGCACTGCCGGATTCGGCTCGCCTGGTGATTACCCATGACACCGAAATGGCGGCAATGGCTGACCGGGTATTGGTGCTGGCAAACGGCAGGGTGATCGAGTCGGGCAAACCCAGGGAGCTGTTGCAGAGTGGCGGCGTGTTCGCTGAACTCGAACGGCTACAGAAGGGAGCATAAACATGAATGACTTACGACATTTATTGCAGCTGGCACGCCCCTGGCGCTGGCGCATGGCGCTCGGCATTGGTCTATCTGTGGTCGTCATCCTGTCTAACGTCACGTTGCTGGCACTGTCTGGCTGGTTTATCACTTCGATGGCGCTGGCTGGCATGGGAGCACTGACGCTGGAATTCTTCGCGCCTGCTGCCGCCATTCGTGGCTTAGCCGTGCTGCGTACCATCGCACGCTATCTTGAGCGACTGGTCACGCACGATGCAACATTACGGCTGCTGTCGGTTTTACGTGTGTGGTTCTATCAGCATCTTGAGCCTCTGGCCCCGGCGCGATTGCAGGCATTTCGCGATGGCGATGTGCTGGCTCGCCTGCGGGCAGATATTGATAGCCTCGACAACTTTTATCTCAGAATCTTTGCGCCTGCCGTTGCCGGGCTGATCTCATCCATTGTGATTCTGTGCGTATTGTTCTGGTTTTCTCCGGGCGTCGCGGCTATTGATGCCGCCATGCTGGTGCTGGCCGGCGTTATTGTCCCCCTCGTGGTGGTGGCACGTACCCGGACCAGCGGCAACGCGGTTGCGGGCTTACGTGCATCGATCCAGGTGGCTTCGACCGATCTAATCCGCGGTCTGGGTGAGTTGCAGATTGCAGGTGCCGTCAGTCGCCAGGCCCGCCATTTGTCGCAGCTTTCGCAAAAGCTGATTGCTGCACAGCGTCAGCAGGCCTGGATCGGCGCATTGGGTAGCGTGCTGTCAGCCCTCGCGGGTCAGATCGGCATGTTTTGCGCCTTTATCCTGCTGGTTAGCGCGGGGCATGCAGGCGGCCTGGCCGGTAACGACATCGTGATGCTGTTGTTTGCCGTGCTCGCCAGCGCGGAAGCCGTGGCCGCATTGCCGACCGCCTTTGCCGCGCTGGGCGTCACCCGCGAAGCGGCACGCCGTATTTTTTCTCTGGCAGAACTGGCACCTGCCGTCGAGTTGCCCGCAGCCAGCCCGATGCCTGAAACCTTTGACCTGACGTTTTCAGCGGTAACCATGCGTTATGCCCCAGAACATCCGGCAGTGTTCGACTCACTGAGCTTTCACGTTCCTGCGGGGCATTGCCTTGCCATCCTTGGCCCAAGCGGGGCGGGCAAAACCACGATTCTCAACCTGATTCAGGGTTTCTGGCGTTGCGATAAGGGCAGCGTTGCGATTGGCGGCAGTGAAGTAACCGATCTGTCTGACGAGGTATTGCGCCAGGCTATTTCAGTGGTCGGGCAAAAAACCTATCTGTTTAATGCGTCGATTCGCGACAACCTGCGGCTGGTTGCCCCTGACGCGGATGATGACGTTTTATGGCAGGCACTCAACCAGGCTTCACTGGCAGAAGAAGTGCGGGCCTTCCCGCATGGGCTGGATACGCTGGTCGGGGAACTCGGGGCGCGTCTTTCTGGCGGACAGGCTCGCAGAATTTCCATTGCCCGCGCATTCCTGTCGCATGCACCGATTATTTTGCTGGATGAACCGACGGAAGGTTTGGATGCCACGAATACGGAAATGGTGCTGAATGCGCTGAAGGAACTGGTAAAAGGAAAAACCACGTTGTTGGTTACGCATCAGATTCAGCCATTAATGCTTGCTGATAGCCGACTGGTGCTTGAAGGCGCGTAAAATAAAAGGCCTGTGACGGATTGGATTATTATCCTGACAGGCCTTTAATTCATGTTTGATATTACCCTTCGCCAAAAATCTGTTATATCCAACCAATACTTCATCCTGAACTATTCCTTTTTCTGCTGCTAAGCTGGATAAATATTACAAGAAAGGCTGCGACTAATCCTTTTTCAGATTCTTCTGTACTTCCCGCACCTTAAGACGGCAGGCATCCACCACCCAGGCTGAGAAGTTCTGGCTATTTTCACTCCCCATGCTGGCCTCAATCTGATCGAGCAATGAATGCGAGAAGCGAATGTGTTTGCGACGGGTTTTCGAATTTGTCATCTTGTCCATATATTTCCCCTGTGAAATTATCAAAATTTATAAAATGGATGGAAGGCAAAATAATATTTTTATCAGACGGTTTCTGTAGAAAGAGTATCAGCAGGTGTTTTTTGATATTTTTCCGAACCGGTCAGGTATCTCTGATATGAAATACTATCTTACCAGAAGGTAGTCGAGTTCATCGTTATTTAAATTCGCGGATTCAGGATTATTCCCTGTGGGGTTTTGAGTAGCGAACTTCACGGATGTAATAATTATGCTATAAAAATTTCTGAGATATTGGTACTGAAAGTACCGAATTTTTATTTACAAAGCGTTAGCTAATGTAAACCGGCGATAGCTGCTGACAGGCGGGGGCTAAAAAGCAAAAACCCAGCCATAAGGCTGGGTTTTCTGAATTTTGGTGCCCGAACCCGGAATCGAACCAGGGACACGGGGATTTTCAATCCCCTGCTCTACCGACTGAGCTATTCGGGCAACGGGGCGCATTAAACCCTAATGGCTTACGATCGTCAACGGCTTTCGCGAAAAAACCGGAGGAAACGTGATTGATTGCCTGCTTTTCAGGCAGAACGGCCAAAATCGTCAGGATAGCGCGCCGTTCTTGCGGCACAGCGCGATGCTCAACACGTCTTCAGCCAGATGGCGCGCCATCGCGACATCATGCACGTTACGCTTCACCAGCAGCTTGCTCAGGCAGCCTTCAAGAATCAACTCCATCTGATCGGCAACCATTGGCGGGTTATCCAGCTCAAGATTGACCAGAATCTCGTGGGTAAACTGCCAGGAGGCGCGTTTCTGCTGTTCTGCCAGCTGATGAACCGGCTGATCGGGCTGTGGATAGAAGCTACAGGCGGCAATAAACAGGCAACCGGGGAAACGCCCTTTGCTGACGTGCTCTGCCAGCACTTCGTAGCGTGCCAGCAGCTTTTCCGCACCCGTCAGATGCTCGTTAAGCTGCACCTGGCGTCGCCAGCTATCAATCTGCTGGGCGTGGTAGCGCAGGGCGTCATACAGCAGGGCATCACGATCCGGCCAGTAGCGTTGTAATTGCTGAGGCGATAGATCGGTTTCTCCGGCCAGCTGTTGCAGCGAGGTGGTTGCGGCGAGGCCGCTCTGTTCAAGCACATTTAACGCATGCTCGAGTATCTGTTCACGTTGCAAGTGACTCTCCTCTGGTATGCGGCCCGTTCGGTAGGCGAACGGGCGGTGTCATGCCCAGTGTCGTTTAACGCGGCAGATTGTGCAAATGCGCGCGAAATTCATCAGCGCTCAGGAAGCCGGTCACGCGGGAGTTGGGGATTTCTTTACCTTGCGTATCGAAGAACAAAATGGTGGGCAAGCCCAGTACCTGCAAATGCTGCAACAGGGCGTTGTCCTGCGCGCTATTAGCGGTGACGTTCGCCTGCAACAACTGCACCTGACTCAGGTCGCTGCGCACCTTGTCGTCGCTAAAGGTATATTTCTCAAACTCTTTACAGGCGACACACCAGTCAGCATACAGATCAACCATGGTAACGCGTCCCTGGGCCTGTTGCAGTGCACTATCCAGTTGCTGGCTGCTGGCAATCGGCTGGAATGGCAGGTGCGCGACAGTGTGTTCCTGGCTGCTGCCGAACGCCCAATCCTGTATAGGGCGGACCGAAACCAGCGCCGCGGCCAGCAGCACAATTTGTGCGATGCGCCATTTCCCCTGCAAACCCAGGCTCAGGCGGAACGCCCAGGCAAAGAACGCCACACCGAGCAGGCTCCACAGGCGCATGCCCCACACGTCACCCACCACGCGCTCTAGCAGGAACACCGGCAGCGCGAGGATGACGAAACCGAAACCTTCTTTGACGCTTTGCATCCACGGGCCGCTTTTCGGCAGCAATTTATTGCCGAACAGCGTGATGGCAATCAGCGGCAAGCCCATACCGAAGGCGTACAGCCACAAGGTACCGGCACCGGCCAGCAAATTGCCGCTTTGCGCGATATACAACAGGATGGCGCTAAGTGGCGCAGTGGTGCAGGGGGAACAGATCAGCCCTGCCAGCGCGCCCATCATAAACACCCCTGGCAGCGAACCGCCCTGATGGCGGTTGCTCCACAGCGTCAGGCGTGTTTGCAGACTGGCGGGCAGTTGCAGAGTAAACAGGCCAAACATCGACAGCGCCAGCACGATAAACAGCAGCGAGAGAGCAATCAGCACATAAGGGTGCTGCAATGCCGCCTGGAAGCGTAAGCCCGCCGCCGCGACCACCACCCCGAGCAGGGTATAAGTCAGCGCCATGCCCTGTACATACACCATCGCCAGGGCAAACAGCCGTCCCAGCGAGAAACGACGCGGTCCGCCGAGAATAATGCTGGAGATAAGCGGATACATCGGCAGCACGCAGGGCGTAAAGGCGACGCCAATACCAATCAGCAGTGCCCACAACGGCGAGAACGGCAGCGGCGTAGCCTGGTGGCCCGGTTGCGCACTTACTGCCGGGGCGGCGTTATTGGCCGCCACGGCATTTAGCGGCACGGAGCGTGTTTCCGGCGGATAGCAGAAACCGGCAGCTGCACAGCCCTGATAAGTGACCGTCAGGGTGGCACCTGCGCTGGCCTGATGAAGGGTTATCGGCAGGTGTAAATCCTGCGGGTAGATTTCACTTTTGCCATAGAACTCATCTTCATGAGGTTGACCCTGTGGCAGCACCAGCGGTGCCAGCTGGGCCTTTTGCGGCGTGATGTGAATTTGCTGACGATAAAGGTAATAGCCGGATTTCACTTTCCAGCTCAGCGTCAGTTGATTGCCCTGCTGGCTGAAATCGAAGCCGAAGGCCTGGTCAACCGGCACAAAGCGGCTGTTGTTATTGGGCGAAAAAATAGATGCCTGCGCTGACAGGCTGATAAACAGCGCCAGGCAGATGCCGATCAGGCGAGAGATGCGTGCAACCATGACAAGTATTCACTGTCTCCATGTTGTACCGGCAGCGCCAGCAATTCCGGCACATCATAAGGATGCGCCGCTTTAAGCAAATCCATCAGCGCTTGCTGATGTTGGGTGTCGCACTTCAGCAACATCTGAACTTCGCTGGCCTGCTCCAGTTTGCCTTGCCAGACATAAAACGAGGTGGCACCTGGCAACAGCGTGACACAGGCTGCCAGTTTCGCGGCGAGCGCGCTGGCGGCCAGTTGTTCAGCAATGTCCTGGTTCGGGGCCGTGCACAGCACGACGACCGCAGAATGGATGCTCATCGGCAGGCTCCGGTGGCGAAAGGGTGGATGATAACATGGCCTGATAAACACAAGGTTTACAGGATGTAACCGCGTTACAGGATCAGGCCGCCAAGCAGGAAGCCAAACAGCACCGAGAGAGCGATAGCCAGCACCCCGGGCACGATAAAGGAGTGATTGAACACATACTTGCCAATGCGTGTGGAACCGGTGTCGTCCATTTCCACCGCTGCCAGCAGGGTGGGGTAGGTCGGCAACACAAACAAGGCTGAGACCGCGGCAAATGAGGCGATAGCAGCATGGGGAGAGACCCCCAGCAGCAGTGCGGCAGGCATCAGCGCCTTGGTGGTGGCGGCCTGCGAATACAGCAGGGTGGCAGCAAAGAACAGTACCAGCGCCAGCATCCACGGGTAGCTTTGCAACATATCGCCCGCCAGGGTCTGAATGTTATTGAGGTGCGCTTTGACAAAGGTATCACCCAGCCAGGCGACGCCCATCACGCAGATACAGGCGCTCATGCCGGATTTGAAGGTGCTGGCGCTGAGGATCTCACCGGTATCGATTTTACAGGTCAGACAAATCAGCGTCGCTATGGTCAGCATAAACACCACGATGGCTTCATTGCGTGGCAGTACCGGGTGGGCAATCAGCCCAACGCTGTCGCTGATGGCGGTGGCGTACAGCACCACGGCGGCAATGCCAATCAGGAATAGCAGAACGGAACGTTTTGCCCCGGGTTTGAGGTCAAATACCTGCGCACCGCGTAACGTCACTTCCCCCTTTGCCAGCCGGGCCTGGTAGACTTCATCGTCTTTCAGTTCCTTACCAAGGAAATTGGTCACTATGGCGGCGCAGAAGATCGCCAGCATAGTCGAGGGCACAGCGACGCCGAGCAGAGCCAGATAACTGACGCCGCGCGGTTCCAGCAGTGAGGCAAAAAACACCACGGCGGCCGAAATCGGTGAGGCGGTAATCGCAATCTGCGACGCCACCACGGCGATGGCCAGCGGGCGCGAAGGGCGCACACCTTGTTCTTTTGCCACTTCCGCAATGACCGGCAGCGTCGAGAAGGCGGTGTGCCCGGTGCCTGCCAACAAGGTCATCAGATAAGTCACCAGCGGTGCCAGCAGGGTCACGTAGCGCGGATGGCGGCGCAGCAGGCGCTCGGCCAGACTCACCAGATAATCCATGCCGCCTGCCACCTGCATAGCGGCAATCGCGGCGATCACCGCCATGATGATTTCAATGACATCGAAGGGGATTGCGCCGGGTTTCATGCCAAAAAAAAGCGTCAGTACCAGCACGCCGAGACCCCCGGCGAAACCAATGCCGATCCCGCCGAGACGCGCACCCAGCCAGATCGCCAGCAGGACGATCAATAACTCCACTAGCACCATCTTTTTCACTCCCTGAAATGCGACATCTGTTAGTTGTAGTCGCCAAAAAAAAGCACGCCCGCATTTTATACGGGCGTGCTTACGACAACGTGATCCAGAATGGATTATTGTTCGTTTTCGTCGGTGTAGCGGCGGGCTTTATAGGCCGGGAACATCAGGTTCTGAATGGAGAAGATATCGTCCAGTTCGGCTTCGGTGAGCAGGCCTCGTTCCAGCACCACTTCCCGTACGCTTTTACCGGTTTCGGCACAGATCTTCCCGACGATGTCACCGTTGTGGTGGCCGATGTAAGGGTTGAGGTAAGTCACGATACCGATTGAGTTGAACACGTAGGCTTCACACACCGCTTTGTTGGCGGTGATGCCATTCACGCATTTCTCCAGCAGGTTGTAACAGGCGTTGGTCAGGATGCTGATGGATTCAAACAGCGCCTGACCGATAACCGGCTCCATCACGTTGAGCTGTAACTGGCCCGCTTCGGCGGCCATAGTTACCGTGGTGTCGTTGCCAATCACTTTGAAGCACACCTGGTTGACCACTTCCGGCACCACCGGGTTAACTTTGGCTGGCATGATGGATGAACCGGCCTGCAGTTCAGGCAGGTTGATCTCGTTCAGACCGGCGCGAGGACCCGATGACAGCAGGCGCAGGTCGTTACAGATTTTCGACAGTTTCACCGCCAGGCGTTTCAGAGAGGAATGCACCATGACGTAGGCACCGCAGTCTGAGGTGGCTTCAATCAGATCTTCCGCCGGGACCACCGGGAGGTTACTGACTTCCGCCAGACGCTGCACAGCCAGCTGCTGGTAGCCGTCAGGCGTGTTCAGACGTGTACCGATGGCGGTTGCGCCCAGGTTCACTTCCAGCAACAGTTCCGCCGTACGCAGGACGCTGCGCGTCTCTTCATTCAGCAGCACGTTGAAGGCATGAAACTCCTGACCGAGGGTCATCGGCACGGCATCCTGCAACTGGGTACGGCCCATCTTCAGAATATTTTCGAACTCGACCGCTTTGCGCTGGAAGCCTTCACCCAGTTGATTGATAGCATCAATCAGTTTCAGGATAGAGGTGTAAACGGCAATACGGAAACCGGTGGGGTAAGCATCGTTGGTAGACTGACACTTATTCACGTGATCGTTAGGGTTCAGATACTGGTAGTCACCTTTATGGTGCCCCATCAGTTCCAGACCGATGTTGGCCAGCACTTCGTTGGTGTTCATGTTGACGGAGGTACCGGCACCGCCCTGGTAGACGTCAACCGGGAACTGATCCATGCATTTGCCATTGTTCAGTACCTCATCGCAGGCCTGAATAATGGTATTGGCGATATTGCGCGGGATGGTTTGCAGCTCTTTATTAGCAAGGGCGGCGGCTTTCTTTACCATCACCATACCGCGAACGAATTCGGGTATGTCACTGATTTTACTGTTACTGATATAAAAATTTTCAATCGCACGCAGAGTATGAACACCGTAGTAGGCGTCGGCAGGTACTTCACGCATGCCTAGCAGGTCTTCTTCGATACGAATGTTGTTCGCCATGATTACCTTCTTATTATTGCTGCTGAGTGGCTGCCGGGCGTACTCTGAGGCGATCAGATTCGGACGGCGAGTCACGTGCAGGTGATGCAATTATATTGTCGTGGAATACCAGCGCCGACATTTTATCCATCTTCGGTCTGGCGAGCACGATCATATTCTGTCATTCCAGAAAAGCCTGTGCACAGATCACTTTACGGGGTTTTGCAGACGTACCGGTAATAACGATACGTGATGTTTGTCACAATTTTAACCCGGCTGGAAAAATTCGGCAGGATCGGTTGAAAACAACGGTCCGGATGACCATCTCTTTTTATACGGTCCCTTTGACCATCCCATTCTGCTGCCTGGCATGAAGCGAGGTAGCCCTAACTCACAGGAGATATCGGTGCGCTGGTTACCGTTTGTGATTTTTTTTGTACTGGCCTGGATTGAGATCACGCTTTTCATCAAGGTCGCGCATGTGCTGGGCGTGCTGCTCACTATGCTGCTGGTGATTTTCACCTCCTGTATCGGGGTGTCACTGGTAAAAAATCAGGGTGTGAAAAACTTCATGCTGATGCAGGAGAAGCTGGCGCGTAACGAAAGCCCGGCAGCGGAGATGGTGAAAAGTGTCTCGCTGATTATTTCCGGCTTTCTGCTGCTGTTGCCGGGTTTTTTCACCGACTTCCTTGGCCTGTTACTATTGCTGCCGCCGGTGCAGAAACACCTGACGCTGAAACTGATGCCGCATTTGCGGGTCTGGCGGGGGCCGGGAGCCGGGCCGGATAGTGGCTTTACCGTCGATGGCGAGTATGAGCGTAAAGACAGTGACCGTATCGGCCACGACAAAGACCAGTAATAAATATCAAAGGCGGCGCAAGCCGCCTTTTTTGTCGGGAATTTCGCCATCTGTTACAGAAACGAAAATTTTTTCTATTTTCCCCCTTGAAAGCCTTCTTATTAGCCCTAATCTCTTCCACCACGAGGCCGGAAGCCATGTAGCCCGGCGTTCAACCCCTAAAACTGAATGATTGGACTTTCTAAAGGAGAGCTATCACATGTCAATTCGTCCGTTACATGATCGCGTGATCGTCAAGCGTAAAGAAGTTGAAGCAAAATCAGCTGGCGGCATCGTTCTGACCGGTTCTGCGGCAGGCAAATCAACCCGTGGTGAAGTGGTTGCGGTAGGTAAAGGCCGTATCCTGGAAAACGGCAACATCCTGCCACTGGACGTTAAAGTGGGCGACGTGGTGATTTTCAACGAAGGTTACGGCGCAAAAACCGAGAAGATCGACAATGAAGAAGTTCTGATCATCTCTGAAAGCGACATTCTGGCGATTGTTGAAGCGTAATTTTTTACGCGTAATTCACTGAACGAAACGAATTTAAGGGATATTTGAAATGGCAGCTAAAGACGTAAAATTCGGTAATGACGCACGCGTAAAAATGCTGCGTGGCGTGAACGTACTGGCAGATGCAGTAAAAGTTACCCTGGGCCCGAAAGGCCGTAACGTGGTTCTGGATAAATCTTTTGGTGCACCGACCATCACCAAAGATGGCGTTTCTGTTGCGCGTGAAATCGAGCTGGAAGACAAGTTCGAAAACATGGGTGCGCAGATGGTGAAAGAAGTTGCCTCTAAAGCGAACGACGCAGCAGGCGACGGCACCACCACCGCTACCGTCCTGGCACAGGCTATCGTTAACGAAGGTCTGAAAGCGGTTGCGGCTGGTATGAACCCGATGGACCTGAAGCGTGGTATCGACAAAGCCGTTGTGGCTGCTGTTGAGCAGCTGAAAGCGCTGTCTGTTCCGTGCTCTGATTCCAAAGCGATTGCTCAGGTTGGTACCATTTCTGCTAACTCCGATGAAAGCGTCGGTACCCTGATCGCTCAGGCGATGGAAAAAGTGGGTAAAGAAGGCGTTATCACCGTTGAAGAAGGTACCGGTCTGCAGGACGAGCTGGACGTGGTTGAAGGTATGCAGTTCGACCGTGGCTACCTCTCTCCGTACTTCATCAACAAGCCGGAAACCGGTGCTGTTGAACTGGAAAGCCCGTTCATTCTGCTGGCTGACAAGAAAATCTCTAACATCCGCGAAATGCTGCCGGTGCTGGAAGCTGTTGCCAAAGCTGGCAAACCGCTGCTGATCATCGCTGAAGATGTGGAAGGCGAAGCGCTGGCGACGCTGGTGGTTAACACCATGCGCGGCATCGTGAAAGTGGCTGCGGTGAAAGCACCGGGCTTCGGCGACCGTCGTAAAGCGATGCTGCAGGATATCGCTATCCTGACTGGCGGTACTGTGATCTCTGAAGAGATCGGTATGGAGCTGGAAAAAGCGGCACTGGAAGATCTGGGCCAGGCAAAACGCGTTGTGATCAACAAAGACACCACCACCATCATCGACGGTGTGGGTGACGAAGTTGCTATCTCTGGTCGCGTGACGCAGATTCGTCAGCAGATCGAAGAAGCGACTTCTGACTACGACAAAGAAAAACTGCAGGAGCGTGTAGCGAAACTGGCAGGCGGCGTAGCCGTGCTGAAAGTGGGTGCCGCAACTGAAGTTGAAATGAAAGAGAAGAAAGCTCGCGTTGAAGATGCCCTGCACGCGACCCGTGCTGCGGTAGAAGAAGGCGTGGTTGCTGGTGGTGGTGTTGCCCTGGTGCGCGTTGCTGCTGAGCTGACTGAGCTGACTGGCCAGAACGAAGACCAGAACGTTGGTATCAAAGTTGCGCTGCGCGCTATGGAAGCTCCGCTGCGTCAGATCGTGTCTAACGCCGGTGAAGAACCGTCTGTGGTTGCCAACAACGTGAAAGCGGGTGACGGTAACTACGGTTACAACGCGCAGACCGAAGAATACGGCAACATGATCGACTTCGGTATCCTGGATCCGACCAAAGTAACCCGTTCTGCTCTGCAGTACGCGGCTTCTGTAGCTGGTCTGATGATCACCACCGAATGTATGGTTACTGACCTGCCGAAAGGCGACGCACCTGACTTAGGCGGCGGCGCTGGCGGTATGGGTGGCATGGGCGGTATGGGCGGCATGATGTAATCGCCCCCCCCCGGCTGCTTTTGTTATCTGAGAACCCCTGATCGGAAACGGTCAGGGGTTTTTCTTTTGCTGGCGAAAGGGTATAAGTAAGGGCGCAATACTTCGGCTTTCCGGGTTAGGGCAATGAATGTTCAGAAAAAATATGCGCTTTTCTGCTACGCTGCCGCCCGATACAGATGATAATAAATGGGGATTACAATGCGGATTAACCTCTTGCTCGGACTGGCAGTCGGTAGCCTTCTGCTGGCGGGCTGCAGCAGCTCAAATCAACTGAGTTCTGGCGGCGAGCGCGTGACCTTCGTCGATCAGCAGCCGGGCAGCCAATGTCAGCTTCTGGGAAATGTCACCGGTTCACAGAGTAACTGGCTGAGCGGTTCTGGCGGTGAGGGCAGTTCACTGCGCGGTGCAGCCAATGACCTGCGTAACCGTGCGGCCGAAATGGGTGGCAACACCATTTACGGTGCAACCAGCCCAACGCAGAATCTGCTGTCTGCTTTTGCCCCGCTCGACAGCAAAATGACTGGCCAGGTTTACAAGTGCCCATAAGGGTAGCGTTGTAAAAAAAGCCGCTGATGCGGCTTTTTTTATTTGTGGGTTACGCCTGGCGTAGCTGCAAATCCAGCGGGGTTTTGCTCGGTTCGCCACCAATCTCACGGGCCAGCTTCGGCACCAGATAACCCGACACCATGGTCAGTAGCTCGCGCACCAGCGCTCGGGCTTCATCGTCTGGCACAAAGAAATGCGCGGCTCCCTGTACCTTGTCCAGCACATGCAGGTAATAAGGCAGGATACCGGCATCGAAAAGCGCATTGCTGAGGTCGGCCAGGCTCCGCGCATTATCGTTGACGCCACGCAGCAGCACGCTCTGATTCAGCAGGGTGACGCCCGCCCGTTTCAGCATCTGCATGCCATAGCGCAGTTCATCATCAATTTCCTGCGCATGATTGATATGGCTCACCAGCAGCACCTGCAGGCGTGTATTGGCCAGCAACTGGCACAAACCTTCGGTGATGCGCGCCGGGATAACCACCGGCAGACGGCTGTGAATGCGTAAACGCTTCAGATGCGGAATTTTTTCCAGCGCATCAACCAGCCACGCCAGTTCGTGATCCTTCGCCATCAACGGATCGCCACCCGAGAAGATGATTTCATCCAGCTCAGGATGGTCCGCAATATAATCAATCGCTATCTGCCAGTTACGTTTGTTGCCCTGATTATCCTGATAAGGGAAATGGCGACGGAAGCAGTAACGACAGTTGACCGCACAGCCGCCTTTTACCAATAACAGTGCGCGGTTTCTATACTTATGCAGTAAACCCGGCACCACGCTGCTCTGCTCATCAAGCGGGTCGGTGCTGTAACCTGGCGCATCATTGAATTCCTGACGGCTGGTTAATACTTGCAGCAGAAGCGGGTCCTGAGCATCGCCTGTTTTCATGCGCTGAATAAACGCCCGTGGCACGCGCAGGGCAAAAAGTCGCCTTGCATCAGCGCCTTCGGCCAATTCTGCATGGCGTTCGAGAGCTAAAAGTTGCAGTAATTCAGCAGGATCGGTGACAACATCAGCAAGTTGCTGCAACCAATCTTCTCTGGAAGGGGGATTTAGGGTTACAATGTGTGCCATTTTTTTGGCTATTACCAGTTCAATATTTACAGAGGGCCTTTATGGCGACTTATCTTAGCAACGATTTTCGTTCCGGTCTTAAAATCATGTTCGAAGGCGAGCCGTATTCCATCGAATCCAGTGAGTTCGTTAAGCCGGGTAAAGGCCAGGCATTCGCACGCGTAAAAATGCGTCGTCTGCTGACCGGGTCTCGCGTTGAGAAAACCTTCAAATCAACCGATTCTGCCGAAGGCGCAGACGTTGTTGATATGACCCTGCAGTATTCTTACAACGACGGTGACTTCTTCTACTTCATGCACCCGGAAAGCTTCGAACAGTATCAGGTTGAATCTAAGGTACTGGAAGACGTGCAGAAGTGGTTGCAGGACAACGCAGATTGTATCGTTACCCTGTGGAACAACAAAGCCATTGCTGTTCAGCCGCCGAACTTTATCGAAGCTGAAGTTATCGAAACCGATCCAGGCCTGAAAGGTGATACCGCAGGTACTGGCGGTAAGCCGGCTACTCTGGCAACTGGCGCAGTGGTTAAAGTGCCGTTGTTCGTACAGATTGGCGAAGTGGTTAAAGTGGACACCCGCTCTGGCGAATACGTTTCTCGCGTAAAATAATCGTCAAATCAGGCGCATCCTTCGATGCGCCTTTTTTTTAAGTGAGTTCAGAATAATGAAAAAGCTGGCAAAATTCGTCGCCTTTGCGTTGCTGGTCTCCTCGGCATTGAGTGCCTGCAACACCTTTCACGGCTTTGGTGAAGATGTCTCCCATTTGGGTGGCGCGATCTCACGGGCTGCTAAGTAAGCGACAGGACAACGCCTTTTTCTGCGGCTGACGCCGCAGCGTTGCGTATAAAGACTATGCTTTAAAAGCTGTACTTTTACTGCAACCAAAAAGGATATTGTTATGTTAAAGAAAAGTATTGTCGCGATTTTCTCGGTACTGGTCCTCTCCACCCTGCTTTCTGCCTGCAACACCACCCGTGGTGTAGGGGAAGATGTAGAAGCGGGCGGCAAGGCGATTCAACGCACCGCACAGTAAGGTTTTACCGGTGCGGAACACGTTTCGTACCGGCTTTTCATCCCACCTCTGTTTTATCTCAAATGTCGTCTGCTCCTGCCTTTGCAGCTTTTAAACCCTCTGACCCTGTGGTGATATGGCATGTTCTCGTGACCGGTAAGCGCTGCGGCGTTGTTTGCCCTCGCCATTACGGGTAGACTTCCACCCCTTATCTGTATAAGGAGTCATCAACATGAGCGAAACGGCAAGCTGGCAGCCGAGCGCACCCATTGCCAATTTGTTGAAACGTGCCGCTATCATGGCGGAAATTCGACGTTTCTTTGCCGATCGCGGCGTGCTGGAGGTCGATACCCCGGCGATGAGTCAGGCGACCATTACTGACATCCATCTGGTACCATTCCAGACGCGTTTTGTTGGCCCCGGTGCCAGTGAAGGGCGTGATCTGTGGCTGATGACCAGCCCGGAATACCATATGAAGCGCCTGCTGGCGGCGGGCAGTGGCCCGATTTACCAGATGGGGCGCTGCTTCCGTAATGAGGAAGCCGGACGTCACCACAACCCTGAATTCACCATGCTGGAGTGGTATCGCCCGCACTACGACATGTATCGCCTGATGAATGAAGTGGATGATCTGCTGCAACAGGTGCTGGAGTGCGATAGCGCAGAATCACTGTCCTATCAGCAGGCGTTTATTCGCCATCTGGAACTGGACCCGTTATCCGCAGATAAAGCGCAGTTGCGTGAAGCGGCGGAAAAACTGGGTGATGGTGAGCTGGCGCGTGATGAAGAAGATCGCGACACGTTGCTGCAGCTGCTGTTTATGCTGGGCGTCGAGCCGAAAATTGGTATCGATAAGCCAACGTTTGTCTACCATTTCCCGGCCAGCCAGGCGGCACTGGCTGAGATCAGCACCGAAGATCACCGCGTCGCGGAACGTTTTGAGGTGTATTACAAAGGGGTAGAGCTGGCGAACGGTTTCCGTGAGTTAACCGACAGCCGCGAGCAACGTCAGCGCTTTGAGCAGGATAATCGCCGTCGTGCGGCGCGTGGTCTGCCACAGCACCCCATCGACACTAACCTGCTGGATGCACTGGCGCACGGCATGCCTGCGTGTTCTGGCGTGGCACTGGGCGTGGATCGTCTGATTATGTTGGCGTTGAAAGCCGACTCGTTGAGTGAGGTTATCGCCTTCCCGGTGGATCGCAGCTAATCCCCGTCATACTTCACGCTACAGGTGCGTTGGCTACGTCTGCTCACCCCAGTCACTTACCAGAGTAAGTTCCTGGGGATTCTCACCCTTGCCGCTTTCCTGTAGCGTGAATTATTTAGGGGATGAGATGGGGGTTCTGCCCGGTCAGTTACCGCTCTGCGGGAATTCCTCAATCGTCACTGGCAGCGTCATTTTCTGTTCATTACGCAGAATCTGCACATCAATCACCGAGCCGGGGCGAATCTCGGCGACCTGATCCATGGTTTCCTGGGCCGAAACAGCCGGTTTACCATTGACGCTCAGCAGTACATCGTTGGTCTGAATCCCGGCACGGTCGGCGGGACCACCTGGCGCGACGTCGCTGACAATAATGCCCTGAACACGATCGAGGGTACTGCCCTGGCCGTGCAGCGGCGGCAGCTCACGTCCGGTAATGCCGATATAACCGCGGATCACCCGGCCATCACGAATCAACTTATCCATGATTTTGGTTGCCAGTACGGTAGGAATGGCAAAACCAATCCCTTCTGGCGTCTCGCCATCGTTACTTTTATCAAACGTCAGGGTGTTGATGCCCATCAGCTCACCGAGTGAGTTGATCAGTGCACCACCGGAGTTACCCTGGTTGATTGAGGCATCAGTTTGCAGGAAGTTCTGGCGACCGGAGGAACTGAGGCCGACACGGCCTGTGGCGCTGATGATGCCCTGGGTCACCGTCTGACCGAGGTTGTATGGGTTACCGATCGCCATCACCACATCGCCGATATGCGGCACGCGATTGGGGTTGATCGGAATCACCGGCAGATTTGATGCGCTGATTTTCAGCACTGCCAGATCGGTCATCGCGTCGGAACCGACCAGCGTCGCTTCAAAGAACCGACCATCCTGTAAGGCGACGATAATCTGATCGGCATTATTGATGACATGCTTATTGGTAAGGATGTAGCCTTTGCCGTTCATGATCACGCCGGAACCCAGCGTGGTAATGCCGCGATTGTTATTACCATGCGCGCTGCGGTTATAGACGTTGACTACCGCAGGCACAGCACGACGCACACCCGGATTAAAGCTGAAGGGTGCCTCATCATTGCTGTTGTCATGTTCAATCAGGGCACTGGTGCCCATACGGAGTGTTGGGATCGCTGCCAGCAAAATACCCGCAACGATCAGGCCCATCACCACAGAACGCAAAAGTTTAAGAAACATGGTGTTAGTTTAAGCCGGATATGATCGCAGGGCAGGATAGCATGAGAAAGGCGGACAAACACCTGCTTGTCCGCCAGTTATGATGATTATCGTAAGAGCAAGTAAATGCTGTCTTCGCCGCGCACTACATTGAGTGCCAGCACCGGCGGTTTGGTTTCCAGCACTTTACGCATTTCCGCCAGGCTTTCGGTCCGGTTGCGGTTCACGCCGACAATCACATCATCTTTCTGCAGACCCACCTGTTCAGCCGGTGTGCCTTTCTCGACGGTATCGACTTTCACCCCTTTATCGCCCGCTTTGGTATTACCATCGCTCAGGGTTGCGCCCTGCAATGCCGGTGACAGCAGCTGTGCACTGGCGGTGGTTTGCGCACTTTGATCCAGCGTGACGTTAACGGTGATCGGTTTACCATCGCGCAACAAGCCCAGTTTCACCTGCTGCCCTGGGGGCGTCGTACCGATTTTCACTCGCAGTTCAGAAAAGCTGGTGATGGCCTTGTCATTCACTGAGGTGATGATATCGCCAGCCTTAATCCCCGCTTTTTCAGCTGCGGATTTCGGCAGCACTTCAGAAACGAAGGCCCCACGCTGGGCATCGACGTTAAATGCCTTCGCCATATCGGCGGTCATTTCCGTCCCTTTGATACCCAACTGCCCACGTCGCACTTCGCCGAACTGAATCAATTGTTGCGCCAGATTCATCGCCATATTGCTCGGGATAGCAAAGCCGATGCCGATATTGCCGCCACTGGAGGCGAGAATCGCGGTGTTGATACCGATCAACTCGCCGTTGAGATTGACCAGCGCACCACCGGAGTTGCCACGGTTAATGGCGGCATCAGTCTGGATAAAGTTTTCCAGGCCTTCCAGATTAAGGCCACTGCGACCCAGTGCCGAGATGATGCCAGAGGTGGCAGTCTGACCAAGGCCAAACGGGTTACCGATGGCAACGGCGAAGTCACCCACTCTGAGGGTATCGGAATCGGCGATTTTCACCTGGGTCAGGTTTTTCGCACCCTGTATTTGAATCAGGGCGATATCGGTTTGCTCATCATGGCCAATCAGTTTGGCGTCATACTCGTTGCCATCGCTCAACTGGACGCTGATTTTGTCCGCACCATTCACCACATGATTGTTGGTCAGCACATAGCCTTTGGCGGCGTCAATGATAACGCCAGAGCCAAGCCCTTCAAAAGGCTGAGGTTGCTGGTTTTGTCCCGGCAACTGACCAAAAAAGCGTTTCAGTGGCTCAGGCAGATCCTGCCCCTGCGCGGCGGTTTCGGTGCCTTCCACATGCACACTGACCACTGCTGGCAACACTTTTTCCAGCATCGGTGCCAGGCTTGGCAGTGCCTGCCCCTGGATTTGCGCCGGGAGAGTGGCCAGTGCGTTTGGCGCGGCGGCCAGACTCATCCCAATGCTCAAGGCTAATGCGCTTAACAGTCGTGCTTGTTTTTTCATTGCTACAACGCTCTCGCTGCGAAAAGGGGGATTAAAAAAGTGTGACAGTTGTTTGGGGCAAGGGTTCGACCAACAAAAAGGGCACAGCGTCGCTGTGCCCCAAAAAGATTAATTACGCGGTGCGCGTTCGCCGCCACGTAACAGGCCGGAAGCGCCATCAGAATAGTCGCGCGGGATTTGCACCGGCGCCTGATCATTATCGGCTTCCGCTTCCGTCAGCTGGTAGGCAAACGGATTTTTCTCGCCCGGCAGATTCGGCAGCAGGTCGTTAGAACCTTTCGCCATATGCTGATACAGCTGGCGGTAATCACGCGCCATGTTATCCAGCAATTCTGCGCTGCGCGCGAAGTGGTTAGTCAGCTCTTCGCGGTAATCCGCCAGTTCAGCCTTGGATTTTTCCAGTTCGTACTGCATGGTGCGCTGTTCGCGCAGTTTTTTGTTGCCAAAACGCATTGCGACTGCGCCGACAATAATGCCAATCACTAAACCAATCAGCCCGTATTCCCAGGTCATAATGACTCCCGTGTAATTTCCGTTGCTTCGTAGGGCATTGCTTCTGTTTCAACTTCAATAGTAGCCACTATACCCGTTAATCTATTGGAAGTGGAACTCTGGAGCGGCATCGCTTAGTGTAGAGCGGCCTAATTTTCGACAACCGACACATGAATCGGACTTTTTCAGGGACTCTGAGAGAACAATGCAAACCTCATCTCCGCTTGCGCGCTATGAGCAAGCGCTGTCGCAGGGCGAATTTCGCCCGGATGACGTACAACGGGAAGCCATCACCCGCTTAGATGCCATTCAGCAAGGACTGGTGGCGCGTCAGCCAGCCGCAGCCCCGGCCAGCAAAGGCTTGTTTGGCCGTCTTTCTAAACTGATGAATAAAGAGAAAAGCAGTAAGGAAGCGCCGGTGCGTGGCCTGTATATGTGGGGCGGCGTGGGGCGTGGAAAAACCTGGGTGATGGATCTGTTTTTTCAGTCTATTCCTGGCGAGCGTAAATTACGCCTGCATTTTCACCGCTTTATGCTGCGTGTCCATGAAGAACTGACGCAGTTGCAGGGGCACAGTGACCCGCTACTGATCGTTGCTGACCGCTTTAAAGCCGAAACCGATATTCTCTGTTTCGACGAGTTTTTCGTCTCCGATATCACCGATGCCATGTTGCTTGGCACGCTGATGGAGGCGCTGTTTGATCGTGGTATTGCGCTGGTGGCGACCTCGAACATCCCACCGGATGACCTGTACCGCAACGGTTTGCAGCGTGCGCGTTTTTTGCCTGCTATCGAGCAGATTAAGCGTCACTGTGATGTGATGAACGTGGATGCGGGTATCGATTACCGTTTGCGTACCCTGACGTCGGCGCATCTGTGGAGTTTCCCACTGAATGAGGAAACCCATGCGGAAATGGAGCGGATGTTCCGCGCCTTGTCCGGTAAAGCCCGCCATGATGCCCCGGTGCTGGAAATTAACCATCGCAGTATGCCAACGCTGGGCGTGCAGGACGGCGTACTGGCGATTGATTTTCTGACGCTGTGCGGAGAAGGGCGTAGCCAGCATGACTATATCGAGCTGTCACGCCGTTTCCACAGCGTATTGCTGTATGATGTGCCGGTGATGATTTACAAGACGGAAGATCAGGCGCGCCGCTTTCTGGCGCTGGTGGATGAATTCTACGAACGCCATGTGAA
The DNA here is from genome assembly GCF_059730475.1 of Pantoea sp. X-Soil-TKNS-1280. Taxonomy (NCBI): domain Bacteria; kingdom Pseudomonadati; phylum Pseudomonadota; class Gammaproteobacteria; order Enterobacterales; family Erwiniaceae; genus Pantoea; species Pantoea sp. X-Soil-TKNS-1280. The sequence continues at coordinate 561,663 of NZ_AP035962.1, forward strand.
ACTGGTGGTGGCCGCTGAGACGTCGTTGTTTGAGATTTATCAGGGCTCGCGTCTGAAGTTTGAATATCAGCGCTGTCTGTCGCGCCTACAGGAGATGCAGAGCGAGGAGTATCTGCGTTTACCGCATCTGCCCTGATTCGGCGCAAAAAACCTGACGTGGGGGCGTAAAAAAGTTCGATCTTTACGGGCGACTTCTCTATAATCTTGCGACCCCACGTTACGGCAGAGGTTTTTCTTCCCAGAAACCTTTGTGATCCGGTAACTCTACCTGAGGGGGTGGGCTTGCTGGGCGAAATGGTCGTGTGAGCCTCAATCGTTAACTTAGCGTTTGGGATTTCACCAACGTGTAACTTTATTTGGGTAAGCTTTTCAATGAAAACTTTTACAGCTAAACCAGAAACCGTCCAACGTGACTGGTATGTTGTTGACGCAACTGGCAAAACCCTGGGTCGCCTGGCGACTGAACTGGCGCGCCGTCTGCGTGGTAAGCATAAAGCGGAATACACTCCGCACGTTGATACCGGTGATTACATCATCGTTCTGAACGCAGAAAAAGTTGCTGTAACTGGCAACAAGCGTACTGACAAGATCTATTATCACCACACTGGTCACATCGGTGGTATCAAGCAGGCGACCTTCGAAGAGATGATTGCCCGCCGTCCTGAGCGTGTGATTGAAATCGCGGTTAAAGGCATGCTGCCGAAAGGCCCGCTGGGTCGTGCTATGTACCGTAAACTGAAAGTTTACGCAGGCAACGAGCACAACCATGCGGCGCAGCAACCGCAAGTTCTTGACATTTAATCGGGATTACAGGCAATGGCTGAAACTCAAAACTACGGCACTGGTCGCCGCAAAAGCTCATCCGCTCGCGTCTTTATCAAGCCGGGTAGCGGTAACATCGTAATTAACCAGCGCTCTCTGGAGCAGTACTTCGGTCGCGAGACTGCACGCATGGTCGTGCGTCAGCCGCTGGAGCTGGTTGATCTGGTTGGTAAACTGGACCTGTACATCACCGTTAAAGGTGGTGGTATCTCTGGTCAGGCCGGCGCGATCCGTCATGGTATCACCCGCGCTCTGATGGAGTACGACGAGTCTCTGCGTTCTGAACTGCGTAAAGCGGGCTTCGTTACCCGTGATGCGCGTCAGGTTGAACGTAAGAAAGTCGGTCTGCGTAAAGCACGCCGTCGTCCGCAGTTCTCCAAACGTTAATTGTTGCTGCTTCGGCAGTCACAGTTGGCACAAAAAACCCGCTTCGGCGGGTTTTTTGCTTTTGCCGAACAGGGATTGTTGCCACAAAAACGCGAGCTTTACCCGCATTTTGCCTGCAAATCACTTTCCCCGCCCCACAAGCTGCTTAAAATCTGGTAAACTGACTGTCACTTTGCGCCCGCGAGCCGGAGCGTTGTGCGTATTATTTCCGCCAGGATGGGCGAAAAATGCCGCAAACGCTGGCTGTGTGCGAATCTGATAAGCAGGTGAGTCGCCGTGTGGTTGGCTATTCGCAGTAATTTTTTGTGAACAAACTTGGAGGTTTTCATGGCTGTCGCTGCCAACAAACGTTCGGTAATGACGCTGTTTTCTGGTCCGACTGACATTTTCAGCCATCAGGTACGTATTGTACTGGCTGAGAAAGGCGTCAGCGTGGAGATCGAGCAGGTTGAAACGGATAACCTGCCGCAGGATCTGATTGACCTCAACCCGTACCGCACAGTGCCAACGCTGGTAGATCGTGAACTGACGCTGTATGAATCCCGCATCATCATGGAATATCTTGATGAGCGTTTCCCGCATCCGCCGCTGATGCCTGTCTATCCGGTTGCTCGTGGCGAAAGCCGTCTGATGATGCACCGTATTGAGCAGGACTGGTATAGCCTGATGCGCATCATTGAAACCCGCACCGGTGCAGAAGCCGATGCCGCGCGTAAACAACTGCGTGAAGAACTGCTGGCCATTGCGCCGTTGTTCTCACGTACTCCGTTCTTTATGAGCGAAGAGTTCAGCCTGGTTGATTGCTATCTGGCACCGCTGCTGTGGCGTTTACCGTCTATGGGTGTTGAACTGGCTGGTGCCGGATCGAAAGAGCTGAAAGGCTACATGACCCGTGTATTTGAGCGTGACTCTTTCCTCGCTTCACTGACTGAAGCAGAACGTGAAATGCGCCTTCAAGCCCGGGGCTAATCTATGGAAATGTCGCAATTAACGGCCCGTCGCCCTTATCTGTTGCGTGCGTTTTATGACTGGCTGCTTGATAACCAGCTGACGCCGCATCTGGTGGTCGACATCAATCTGCCTGGTGTACAGGTGCCGCTGGAATACGCGCGTGATGGTCAGATTGTGCTGAACATTGCACCGCGTGCTGTCGGCAACCTTGAACTGGGTAACGAACGTGTGGAGTTCAACGCACGCTTCGGTGGGGTGCCGCGTCAGGTTTCAGTACCGATGGCGGCAATTCTGGCTATCTATGCCCGTGAAAACGGTGCAGGCACCATGTTCGAACCGGAACCGGCCTATGAGCTGGCAGCCCAGGACGAACTGGAAGGTCAGGAAGAAACCATGATGTCAGTGATTGATGGTGATCGTCCTGACGATTCAGCTGACGATGAAACCCCACCAGATGATGAGCCGCCGCCGCGTGGCGGTCGTCCATCGCTGCGCGTGGTGAAATAAACGCCAGTTGACCGACGAGGTCAGTATAAAAAAATCCGGGAACATGAAGTTTCCGGATTTTTTTTATGCGACGTAAAAATTAACCTTTATACGGCTCCCAGGCCTGTGACCAGTGCTGACCTGCATCAGGCTCGTAAGCCCATGCCACCCCCCCACACCAGCTGGTATACGGCCAGGGTTTGCACTGATAAAGACCGCCTTTATTGGACACCACATCGCCAGCTTTGTAGTTGGTGCCTTCTTTATAAGCGGGATGCTCAGAAGGGATCGAGTCACCGGCCAATGTCGTCACTTCCAGCGTTTGGCTCTTGTCAGAAACACTGTTGGTCACGCTGACAGCCGCAACCTGATACTGATATTTTGTGGCGGCAGATAATCCGCTATCAGTAAGGCGAGTCTGCGTCGTTTCTTTAATCTGCACGCCGTTACGGTAAATAACGTAGTGTTTGATCGCCACATTGCCCACGGCTTCCCAGCTCAGCGTCGCACTGTCTTTATCGATAGTTTCCGCTTTTAATCCCTGAGGCGCTGCAGGTGTACAGTCTTCGCACTCAATACCCGGCGTGGTCACTGAGGTGGTCTGGCTGGGTAATGAAGCATTGCCCTGCTTATCCTGAGCAACGACGAAATAATCGTATCGGGTCTCGGCCTTCACATTGTTATCCACATAGGAAGGAATAGGGGTTGAAGCGATATTCACATCGTTACGCCAAACCTGATACTGGCTCACACCCTGGTTATCCGTTGAGGCTGTCCATGAAAGCGCAATCTTATTGGCCGCAACGTCATGAGCGATTGGCACACCTGGCTGGCTTGGGGCTTCGTGATCAATATCTGGCGGGGTATTTTCATGTACCAGGCTGGCATAGCGACGCAGGAACTCGTTACCGTAGGAATTGCCATTGGCACTGGTACCGGCATCCCAGTTAATTGACCAGGTCATCAACCCTTTAATTGGCGTACCCTGAGCATTCAGTTTTTCCCAGGCACTGCGAACATCAGATTCATTACGCGCATAGCCATTGGCGGCGGCATCAGGATTGCTGGGCAGGCCAATAGCCAGCTTATTAGCGGGGATCTGTATATAACCACGTGTACCGTGGATGAGGGAGTCGGTCATATAAAACAGAAAGTCAGCTTTGCGGGCGTCGTCTCCCTGAATAACTGAACCACCTGGAATATCTGAAGCCCAGATGCCATCCCCGGCCTGGTTATAATATTGTGGGGCAATGAAATCGTAGTAGCCTTCTAATGATTTAATTATCGGCTCATACTGAGCGCCTGAACGCAGGTAGGGAAATTCAGGGGCCATACTGATAATGAATTTTGGATACTGATTTTTAACAATTTTCAGTGCGGCGGGAATTTCCGTCTGGTTGGAAGCTGCGGTGATCGAATGGCCTTCTAAATCGATATCCACACCGTCGATACCATAGAGTTCAATCAGGCGAATAATCTCAGCCGCGAACTTCTGCCCATCACCCGGTTTCAGTGCGATATCACGCGCATCGGCTCCGCCGAGCGACAGCATCACCGCCTGGCCGCGTGCATTAAGGGTTTCGACTTGTTTACGGAACTCTTCATCCGTCATGTTATAAGGGTGAAAAGTCGGGATACCTTCATCTGTCATAAACGCGACTGTCACGACATCATATTCCGCCGGGACATCGGATAATTTTATATACGGTGCAGTGCCGCCTTTATATCCGTCTGATTTACTGGCCCAGTTATGCCAGAAACCGACCAGAATAGGTTTTTGGCTGATGTCCGGCATAAATGATGCACCACCGGCGGCAAAGCCCGCCTGGCTGGTTAATCCCATGGTGAGCAAAATGGCGGCTGCCAGGCATTTTTGTTTAAAACTTTTCTTCATGAAGAGTAAAACCTTTTAAATAAGCGAAATTATCTCCCGTAGTGTATTTAAAAAGCGAAACAGGCTATTTAGGGGGTATCCCTGAATAAAAGCGAACTGTCTTTATTTGAACGGTGGTATGGCAGGTAGGGTGAAGAATTCTCTTAACGCCAAAGAAAAATGCCAGTCAGCATTCACTGACTGGCATTCAACAAACGAAGCGCTTATGTCGCCGTCTTAATAGACGTCACGCAGGTAACGCTTGTCTTTCTTCAACTGGTCGATATAGGCAGCGGCACGCTCGCTGGACAAGCCACCGAACTGACGAACCACTTCATACAGCGCGGAATCGACATCTTTCGCCATGCGTGATGCATCACCACACACGTAGAAATACGCACCTTCCTGCAGCCAGTCGTACAGCTCAGCGCCTTTCTCCAGCATGCGGCTCTGCACGTAAATTTTTTCTTCCTGATCGCGTGAGAACGCCAGATCAAGATGCGTCAGCAGGCCACTTTGCTGCCACTCGTTCAGCTCATCCTGGTAGATGTAATCGTGTTCCTGATGCTGGTCACCAAAGAACAACCAGTTTTTGCCTTCGGCACCGGTGACTTTGCGTTCCTGCAGGAAAGCACGGAACGGCGCAATACCGGTACCCGGGCCAACCATGATCAGTGGTGCATTGTTGTTGGCGGGCACGCGGAAAGCTTTATTCGGTGAAATAAAGATTGCCGGTTTCTCGCCGCGACGCACACGTTCAGCCAGGTAGGTGGAGCAAACGCCGTTACGGGCGCGGCCAGCGCTGTGATAACGCACAGACGCGATGGTCAGATGGACCTGGTTCGGATGCGCTTTCGAGCTGGAAGAGATGGAATAAGCACGGTGTTGCAGCGGACGCAGCATTGCCACAAATTCCGGCACCGACAGGCTACGCGTCAGCTCCAGTTGCAGCAGGTCCAGGGTGTCTTTGCCCCACAACCACACGCCAAGGGTATCTTTGTCGTCGTGCTGTAATACGTGGCGCAGTTCCTGGTTAGTGGTGTTCTGGCCCACCCACTCAATCAGTTTGCGCGACGGTTCAGAGATTTCGAACTGATAAGTCAGCAAGTCACCGAGGTTACGGTCAAAGCCCGGCACCGGCGTTTCATAATCAGCGTTCAGCTGGGTCAGCAGCAGCGTCACCAGCGCAGGGTCATTTACTGGGATCACGCCCAGTGCATCGCCCGCTTCGTACTTTAGTCCGCTGTCCGTCAGATCAAACTCAAAGTGACGGATATCTTTGCCTGACTGCTCACCGGAAAGACGTTTATTGGTCACCAGCGCAGCGGCATACGGGTTCTGTTTATTGCTACCCGGAATGACCGGTGCTTCCGGCGCGCTCTCCAGCACCGTGCCGCTGCTGCCCGCACTGGCGGCAAACTGTGGCATGGTGCTGCCGATCCAGGCGCTGGAAGGTTCTTCGTAATCAATATCACAGTCGATACGGTCAACGACGCGTTTCGCACCCAGCTGCTCCAGGCGCATATCGATAAATTTACCGGCCTGACAGAAGCCGTCATAACCGGTATCACCAATCGCCAGTATGGCGAAGTGCATCTGCTCCAGACGTGGCGCAGTGCTGGCAGAGATGGCCTGCCAGAACAGCTGTGCGTTGTCCGGCATTTCGCCTTCACCGTAGGTAGACGTGACGATCAACACATGACGCATGGTGGCGAAGACATCAATATCCACTTCACCCAGCGCCTGAACCACCGGCACCAGGCCTTTGGCTCGTGCCGCTTTCGCTGCCGTCTGGGCCAGCGCTTCGGCATTGCCGGTCTGCGAACCGAACAGGATATGCAACTGGGTGGTGGTCGCCGCACCAGCCGCCGGAGCGGTCTGCTGCTTGTCTTCTAACACCAACAGGCGCGAGTGGAGACCGGCGAGAAAACCCGCCAGCCAGTATTTTTGATCACCATTGAAAGGTGCATCTTCAGGAATGTAAGGAATCTTCATGGGTACTTTTACTCAATCCCGTTCAGTCATATTCAGTCGATAATACACAAATTCAATAGCTCGGCTATCAGGATAATTTTCCGACAGCCGCTGCGATTTCCGGCAACGCCGCACGGGCGAACAGCTCTTCAAAATCAGGCAGATGACCCAGAACATCACGGTTGCGCGCGTCCTGATAGATGATCCAGCCATAGGTCGCCAGGCTATCCATTGAGCGGATATTACGTTGTGTCAGCGCCGCTTTGTAATCCGACATACGTTTGGAGGCGATCAGGCTTGCCAGTTCGTCATCGTTGTAGTTCTCGATAGCCGAGCGCGCATGACGTTGTAGCTTGCTCACCAGCGAGAAATCTTCTGTCATCAGCAGGTTACGCACCGCTTTCTCAACAGCTGGATCTTCCACCGAGGTTCCTTTTGGCAGCTTGCTCAGTGCCAGCTGCTGCGCAAAGCTCAGCACGGTGTAGTTGTTGAGCAGCACGAACATTTCCAGCGTATCGGTGGCACCGTAAGCCGGGACCGCACCATTAGCGATGGTTTTACCGGCACGCCAGGCCGCTTTAAACTTCGCAACCTGATGTGCAGCCAGCGACGTTGACAGCTCTTCCAGCAAATCTTTACGTGACTTGGCCTTCAGAATCTCACCGCCATCCTGATAGAGCAACAGTGAACGCGGCATGACATAGACAAAGTGGTGGCACTCAGTTTCCCAGTTCGCCAGCAGCCATGCGGCACGCGGCGAGTTGGTCGCTTCCAGATGCCAGTTCAGCATGGTCAGCACCGCTTGTTTGTGCACTTTCGCCATTTCGTCTTCATCGGCGATGGAGCCAAACAACACCGAGTCTCCGGCGGCGTGCGCAGCCAGCGAACCGTACGGATCGTACTGGTAAGCAAAGCCGCCGCTCATGCCGTTACCAAAGCCTTTACCGAAGGTGCCGAGGTTGAGAATGGCACCGTTGGTCATGTATTCACAGCAGAAGTCACCGACGCCTTCAACCACAGCGGTCGCGCCTGAGTTACGTACCGCGAAGCGGTCGCCCGCCTGGCCCTGTACAAACAGACGGCCACCGGTGGCGCCAAACAGCGCGAAGTTACCGATCAGCACGTTACCATCGCTGTCCTGTGCGCCGCCGCCTGGAGACATTACCACCAGTTCGCCGCCGCACTGACCTTTACCGACGCCATCGTTACAGGTGCCATGGTGTTTCATCTGCATGCCATCGTTGCAGAAGGCACCAAATGACTGTCCGGCAGAACCGGAGGTATGGATCTGTACGGTGGCAGGAGCCAGATAATGACGACCGCGGTCGTCTTTAAACACTGCCGGGATGGCCGCTAATTGTTGCGCTGACAGCTCATGGTTCAGCATGCGTTCGATATCGATCGCCAGCTGGCCGCCCACGCTTTTGTTACGGTTGTTAAGAGTGATGCCTGCGCCCAGTTCAATGGCACGGCTGCCTTTGGCGACAAGCTGATCTTTCAGTTCTTCCACCCAGCCATCATCCAGGGCGAAATCTTTTTCCAGATACACCGGTTTGGCGATCTTCTGCTCCGGGACCACGGTCAGCATGGCGCGCAGGTCCAGCTTGCCGACTTCGAGCGGGTGATCCATCAGGTGCAGCAGGTCAGAACGGCCACGTGCTTCACGCAGTGAACGCAGACCGAGGCGTGCGAGGAACTCACGCACTTCCTGCGCCACGTTGATGAAGTACTGCGCCAGCTGACGCGGGTCACCATCAAAGGCTTCGGCGTTGGTGGTCAGACCGGCCGGGCATTTCACGTTACAGTTTTTCGCCATGACGCATTTCAGCATCATCAGCGCAGTGGTACCAAACTCGAAGCTGTCGCCGCCGAGCAGGGCAGATTTGATCACGTCGCTACCGGTCTGCTGTGCGCCTGAGCAACGCAGCTGGACTTTATCACGCAGACCATTGGCACACAGCGCCTGATGGACTTCCGCGATGCCGATTTCAGCCACACGACCGGTATATTTCAGGCTGGTAACGGATGCCGCGCCGGTACCACCGGTGTTACCGGCGACGTTGATGACATCCGCACCTGCTTTGGCTACGCCAACCGCGATGGTGCCGATACCTTCGGAGGACACCAGCTTAACGATGACGCGCACGCGTGCTGCTTTACAGTCGTGAATCAGCTGCGCCAGGTCTTCGATGGAATAGGTATCGTGATGTGGCGGCGGTGAAACCAGCTCCACACCCGGTGTACCACCACGAGCGGCCGCAATTTCTACCGTCACTTTCGGTGCCGGTAACTGGCCGCCTTCACCTGGTTTTGCCCCCTGGCCGATTTTAATCTCCAGCTCTTCCAGCATCGGATCGGCAAGGTAGGCCGCCCAGACGCCGAAGCGACCAGATGCCAGCTGTTTGATGCGTGAGGCACGGATGGTGCCGTGACGTGAATAGTGTTCGCCACCTTCACCACAGTTACTCATGCCGCCAACCATGTTGGTGCCGTGAGCCACCGCTTCGTGTGCCGGTGCCACCAGCGCACCATGGCTCATCGCACCCGACGCGAAGGTACGGGTGATTTCGTGCGCCGGCTGAATCTCTTCCAGCGGCAGCGAAGGCAGGGCAGTAAACAGGCGTGACAGGTAGTCAGCGGCTTTGCCGTAAGCGGTGATGTGCAATGCGCCATTCACCACTTCGCTACTTTCGATCTCGTCGGCGAAACGGGTTTTCAGTGCGCGCGCCAGTGCTGCCAGACGCTCGCTTTCCGGTTTCAGGCCCGCGATGGCATCAACCAGACGCAGGGTAAACTGGTTCAGGCTGCCGTTAACCGCTTCACATTGCAGGCCACGCGTTGCGAAACCGTTGTTGACCAGCGAATAACGACCCAGTTTGCGGCCAAATTCGGCTTCGCTATCAACGTGGGTCAGGTCACAGGGCAGCGCAAGGATATCGCGCAGCGCCGCCGGACGGCGTTTACGTTCGGCATACATCAGGCTGGAGAACTGACGATAATCCGGCGTGATGGCAAAGTTATCGATGACATCGTTCGGAATGCGTTCGAAGCTGCTGTCTTTAAAGGAGTCAGCTTTAATGCTGAAAGCGTTATCCAGTTTCGCCAGCGTCATCAGACGAATAAAGTTATCCTCTTCGCGTGCTTTATCAGCAAAGCGAATCGGCTGCTCCGTCATATCAATAAAGGTACGCACGGCGATGGTGCCGTAAGAGTGGCCTGCGCCTTCGGCACGTTCTTTAAACAGGCCGAGCAACGGCACTTCTGCCTCACCCTGAATTTTCAGCGAGCTTTGATGCCAGTCAACCGCCATCTGGGCGATAGCCGGGAAGCCCGCGCCACCGACCGGCGTTTTGATATTCGGGAAGTATTTTTTCAGCACCGGATCATTGGTATCGAGGAAGTTCGGCTCGAAGAACTCACCGCAGCTGTAGCTTTCCACGGTACACAGACCCACTTTGCCCATGGTTTTCATCAGCGCTTTTTCTGCGGCTTTGGCATAGCGTTTAAAGGCTTTGTTGCCTTCTTCGCCTTCGCCAAATTTCTCTTCGGCACGCATCTGCACGCCCAGCGGGTACACGGCGGATGCGCCGAAGCCCAGTGTGGCGGCGATATGGTGTGAAGAGATGCTCTGGCCGCTTTCCACCACCAGTGAAACATCCAGACGCAGACCTTCCTGCACCAGACGCTGGTTGATGGCAGACACCATCAGCAGCATCGGGATCGCTGCATGGGTCGAGGAGATATGGCGGTCAGTCAGTACCGCGATACCGCCCTGTTGACGGGCGAAATCCACCACCTGCTGTGCCAGGTCATCAATGGCTTTTTCCAGTGCCGCCGCGTTAGCCGCACGGCTGACGATATCTTTGCCGATAACCGGCTGATACAGCATCTCAAAGCGCTGGTACGGAGCCACTTTCTGCTCGCGCAGACGCAGCATATCGAGGTGAGTCAGGATTGGGGTCGGCACCACAATTTGCTGGCCTTTACTGCGGCCGAGATGTGGTTTGGCGCCCAGGGCCACGCGCAGCGTCATACCGTCCGCTTCACGGATGGAGTCGAGCGGCGGGTTCGTCACCTGCGCAAAGCGCTGTGAGAAGTAGTGCGCCATGCCGCCTTCATGATCGGACAGGCCGTTGATGGCGTTGCCGTAACCCATCGCGGAGATTTTCTCTGCGCCGGTTTGCAGCATCGGATCCATCATGAATTTGAAGCTTTCCTGGTTGTAGTAGTAGGCGACAAAACGCTGATAGGTTTTGAGGTCTCCACCATAACGCAGCGGCGAGCCGAGTTTCTCCGCCGGGATCTCCGGCAGATCTTGCAGGTCAATACGGGCTGCACTCAGCAGGGCCGGGTAGTCTTTCTCAGCGGCCAGCTTTTCCAGTGCTTCAACCGTGGTGAAGGAGCGTTTTTCACGGTGATCGTAATACAGCATACCGCCCGCTTCGATACGGCCACGGCGCAGGACACTTTCCGGCGGGAAGGCAATCTGGCCCGCTTCAGACATGGCACCGATATATTCTGCGGTCTCGACGGAACGCAGTGGGCGCAGACCAAGACGGTCCAGACGCGCGCCAATCACTTCACCGTTACCAAAGATCAATGCTGCCGGGCCATCGTTCTTCTCTTCATACAGGGAGAAATATTCCAGCATCGCGCGCACTTCAGTTGAGAGCGAGGTGTCGTTCTCCCAGGCTGGCGGCATCATCGAAACCACGGCGTTGATCAGGTCAAGATTGTCTTCCATCAGGCGGCTGTGGATGCTCTGGTCCAGACGTGAGCTGTCTGACTGGCCGTTCGGACGAACGATCTTTTTACCACGCGCCAGCGCCAATGCGGATTCGGCAATGCGGTTTTTACGGTCAGTGTTCAGTTCACCGTTATGGGCCATCAGGCGGAACGGCTGCGCCATGGTGGTGTGTGGGTCGGTGTTAGTCGAGAAACGAGTATGGAAAAACAGACCGCGAACATGGTGGTCCGGGTCGGTTAAATCTTTAAAATACGGAATGACTTCATTGGAGTTCAGGCGCGCTTTAAAGACCTGGGTGCGCGAGGAAAGCGACAGCGGGTAGAGACCGCCGAATTCGCTTTCAGTAAAGGCCTGAGCTTCAATGTCCAGCAGCGCACGATAGATGCGTTGCTCAAATTCGTTCTGGCTGGCGATGTCCTGCGGGGCAGCAAACACCCACTGCACAATCGGCAACTGGAATTGCAGGGCAGCCGGGCGCGTTACGCTGCCGTCCAGCGGCATGTCGCGTTTTACCAGCACCGGGAAGTTATAGGCTGCCAGGGTTTCTTCGACCAGACGTTCGGCATTGGCGCGCAGTTCGGCATCTTTAGGAACAAAGAAGTTACCCACGCCAAAACGGCCGACTTCCAGCGGCTGGCCAGTGACTTTACGGAAGAAGTGCAGAGAAAGATCGACGTTTACGCCAGCACCATCACCCACGCCTTCTGCCGACATCCCGCCACGGTGCGGCACTGTGCATAGTGCGCTGTGCGCCATTTGCAGGATCTCATGAGTCTGCTCGCCGTCCTTACGGGTAATGAAACCTACACCACAGCTATCACTGCCCGCTGTTGGATCATACAAGCCATAGGGATAAGGTTTTTGAGTGGACATTGAGGGTTCTCCTTAAACAAACTGCTTTGACATTACCTGCATTATTTCAAGCACAGAGCACTGCTGAGTCAGCTCACAGGCGCTGTATCAATTTCTACCCCGCCCGGCAATGAGCGGGCGTCGCAACACCGAGCAATTCCTCTCAAGACATAGTATGGACGTCCTTGGTGAGTTGCTCTTAAATCCGGGTCTCTTAACTGGAGATAACTTGCATCTAGAGGGAGTCTTCTTGCTGCATAGATATGCCGAGACACTGGCCCGACAGGAAAGCATCCAGCGGAGTTCCAACTTATCGGGAAAGCGTACTCAGGTCAAATTGCCAGCTTTATTGAGGGTAATCTGCTTTTTTGTTGGTTAACAATATGATTTTAATGATTTATTTAAGAAAAAAGTTGTCGATGTACCGGTTGGCAATCCCGCAAGAAGTGTGAGCCGTCTCACTGTGGTGCAGCCTCCAAATCTCTGCACCATGCTGGGGCTGGTGGTGTTTTCAGCATAAAATGCTGTTAAGGACACTTCGTGCACAGGATGTATCTGTTTTTCTTATGGCGTCATATTTGAATCAGGATGGGGGGTGTCATTAGTAAAATTAATCATGCTGGGCGTGCTTAAAACATCGCTTAAGTTGAATGGATATGCAAAAAGGAACAGCAACCATTGGACAATATGGCTGCCAGGGTACTGATTAGCACGGCGTGCTGAGAAATGGGCCGCAAAAGCGCGGCCCTCCAGATTATTCAGTTGGCAGAATTAGTCAAGCGCTTTACGCATAAACACCGTAACGTCGGCGAAATTGCGCTGCAATGCACCATTACGGGGCATAACAACAGCGATACGGCGCGGCCAGTCAGCGCGTATCCCCAATAATTGCGCTATCATGAGCCAGATTTCGTTCAGGGAGTGGGTAATGAAACAGATTCGTCTTTTAGCGCAATACTACGTTGATTTGATGGTCAAACTGGGGCTGGTGCGATTTTCGCTGCTGCTTGCCTCGGCACTGGTGGTGCTGGCGATGGTGGTACAGATGGCCGTCACTATGGTGTTGCGTGGCCATGTCGAGAGCATCGATGTGGTGCGTTCGGTATTCTTTGGTCTGCTGATTACACCCTGGGCGGTCTATTTCCTCTCAGTGGTGGTTGATCAACTGGAAGAGTCACGTCAGCGCCTCTCTCGGCTGGTGGATAAGCTGGAAGAGATGCGCACGCGCGATCTTGAGCTGAATCAGCAGATGAAAGAAACCATTACTCAGCTCAACCAGGAAATCGCTGACCGTATTAAAGCCGAGCAGGCGCGTGAGCAGGTGATGGATAAGCTGCGCGAAGAAATGGCGCGCCGTGAGCAGGCACAAATCGAACTTGAACAGCAATCCTCCTTCCTGCGCTCTTTCCTTGATGCTTCGCCGGACCTGGTGTTTTACCGCAATATCGATAAGCAATTTTCTGGCTGTAACCGCGCGATGGAGCTGCTCACCGGATTGAGTGAAAAGCAGCTGATTGGTCTGACGCCGCGTGACATTTATGATGAAGATGCCGCCACCAAGGTGCTGGAAACTGATGAGAAGGTGTTCCGCCATAACGTGTCGCTGACTTACGAACAGTGGCTGCAATATCCCGATGGGCGTAAAGCCTGCTTCGAAATCCGTAAAGTCCCTTATTACGATCGCGTCGGGAAGCGCAGTGGCCTGATGGGCTTTGGCCGCGATATTACCGAGCGTAAGCGCTACCAGGACGCGCTGGAGAATGCCAGCCGTGAAAAGACCACCTTCATTTCCACCATCAGCCACGAGTTGCGTACCCCACTGAACGGGATTGTCGGGCTGAGCCGCATTCTGCTGGATACCGATCTGAATCAGGAGCAGCTTAAATACCTGAAAACCATCCATGTGTCGGCCATCACCCTCGGCAACATCTTTAATGATGTGATCGAGGTGGACAAGATTGAGCGGCGTAAAGTGCAGCTGGATAACCAGCCGCTCGATTTCACCGGTTTCCTGTCCGATCTGGAAAACCTCTCCGGCCTGCTGGCGCAGCCGAAAGGGCTGAAGTTCGTAATGTCACCTGAACTGCCGCTGCCACACAAGATTTGTGCCGATGGCACGCGCCTGCGACAGATCCTGTGGAACCTGATTGGCAATGCGGTGAAGTTCACCCAGCAGGGCGAAATCGTGGTGCGTGTCGCTTATGGTCAGGATGAAACCCTGCGTTTTGAGGTGGAAGACTCCGGCATGGGTATCCCGCAGGAGGAACAGGACAAAATCTTCGCCATGTATTATCAGGTGAAAGACCAGCATGGTGGCAAACCGGCAACGGGCACCGGTATCGGGCTGGCAGTGTCACGCCGCCTGGCACAGGCGATGGGCGGCGATATCAGCGTGCGTAGCGTGCAGGGGCAGGGTTCCTGCTTCATTGTCGAGATCAAGGCTCCACGCGTCGCGGAAGAGGTTGAGGATGACAACCTTGACGACAGCATGCCGCTGCCCGCGCTGCATGTCCTGCTAGTGGAGGATATTGAGCTGAACGTGATCGTGGCACGTTCGGTGCTGGAGAAACTGGGTTGCAGCGTTGAAGTGGCGATGACCGGTACCGCAGCACTGGAGATGTTCGATCCCGAGGAGTTCGATCTGGTGCTGCTGGATATTCAGCTGCCGGACATGACAGGTCTTGACGTATCGCGCGCCATTCATCAGCGTCATGCGGGTGAGATATTGCCACCGCTGGTGGCACTGACTGCCAACGTGCTGAAAGACAAAAAAGAGTATCTGGATGCGGGCATGGATGAGGTGCTGAGTAAACCGCTGGCGGTACCGGCGCTGACGGCGATGATTAAGAAGTTCTGGGATTATCAACCTGAAGCGGATACGCCGGTGGCAGCCCCTCAGGCCGAGGAGAAAACCCGTGCGCTGCTCGATGTGCCGATGCTGGAGCAATATATCGAGCTGGTGGGGCCAGGATTGATCACCCAGAGTCTGACGATGTTTGAAAAGATGATGCCGGGTTATTTGGATGTGCTGGATTCCAACATGATGGCGCGTGACCAGAAAGGCATTGCGGAAGAAGGGCACAAAATCAAAGGCGCAGCGGGGTCTGTTGGTCTGTTGCATCTGCAAAAGCTGGCGAAACAAATTCAGTCACCGGAGTTACCTGCATGGTGGGATAATGTTCAGGAATGGATTGATGAGTTAAAACAGGAATGGCAACACGACGTGAACGTATTACGTGAGTGGGTAGCCGCGCGGGAAAGTAACAAGCCTTAGAAAAAAATGACCCCAGTCGAAACTGGGGTGCGCGAATACTGCGCCAACACCAGGGAAATTGTCGCTGTTGCTATTATTTGAGGTCTATCCTGAGCAACAGCGTGGTATTGGTTAACGCTTCCAAAACACCTTAGCAAATTCGTCATCAGTTGTGACAAGATTCATTAAATTGTGTGATGTTGAGCAGCGTTTAAATACAGAAAACATTAATTTGATGACACAGTCAAGCAAGGAATCAATTTCTTTGCCTCATTGTGTTATTTTTGACCAAATGTTCTATTTTTGCTGTGGTTATAACGTGCTGAAGCGGCAGAAAAACCCGACAAGCGCAGCGAAAGTCAGTTGGTGGCAAAATTTTTGTTTTTTTTCAGGTTAACCGACTGAAAAATGGTGTGAATATGGGAAGAGTGCCCGGGTTATCCAAAACGTTTTGGAAACCATCGACAGAAAGTTCCGGTTTATGGTTTTAACCCGGCATGTAAACCAAATGTCATATAAAATGCTTTACCACAAATGGCGGAAGTCACAGAGTATCTGCTGCGAAATTACACATTTTTTTCATAATGCTTTCGTTAATCAATGAACATGCTCAAACGCTGAGAAGGCTTAATGTTAAGTATGGCGAATCATTTGGTGTGACTCATATCACATTCGGTTAATTGTCCATAACGAACTCTTCCGATGAGAGTTTGAACATGGAACCGATTCCTTAATAGCGGAAGTGATTGATGTATTTGGCTCTATTAAAGGAACGATGGTTGCGCAGGTAATGACTTTGTTTGATAAATCAACTGGTCACTGAGTAATTTTTAGCACCCGGGTGTCGCTGAGTGTTATCGTGACCGGAGTGATTGATTAATACAGGGAACAGGTAAGAGTAAATTTGATGAGTAAGAATAAAGGGAAACTTCGGCAACGTATTAAAGTGATAATGGCAAAATTCCTGCTCGCCTGGTTGGGTATTTGGCTGGCGGCAATTTTGTTGTTTTCTTTTTTGCCGGTACCTTTCTCCGCGGTGATGGTGCAACGACAGGTCGGGGCCTGGCTGAGCGGCAATTTTGATTACGTGGCGCATTCCGATTGGGTCAGTATGGATCAGATCTCTCCGTGGATGGCGCTGGCGGTGATTGCTTCTGAAGATCAGAAATTCCCGGTCCACTGGGGATTTGATGTGCAAGCGATCCAGTCGGTGCTCGATAACGAAGGGGATGAACGCATGCGAGGTGCTTCGACGCTTTCACAGCAGACCGCAAAAAATCTGTTCCTGTGGGATGGGCGCAGTTGGGTGCGAAAAGGTCTGGAAGCCGGGCTGACGGTGGGTATTGAAACCGTATGGACCAAGCGCCGGATTCTGACGGTCTATCTGAATATCGCGGAATTGGGCAATGGGGTATTCGGTGTGGAGGAGGCGTCACAACGTTATTTCCACAAACCCGCCAGCCGTTTGACGATGTCGGAAGCGGCTCTGCTGGCGGCAGTCCTGCCGAATCCGATCCGTTTCCGCGCCGACGCGCCTTCAGGCTATATTCGTCAACGCCAGCAATGGATCATGCGGCAGATGCGCCAGCTGGGCGGGGAAGGTTTTCTGAATCGCTACAAGTTGCACTGAGGCGATTAATCTTCGTCGAAACCCGCTTCAAACAATTCGATCACCGCAGCCAGTGCCTGAGTTTCTTCCGGTCCGCTGGCTTCGATCTCAATATGGCCCCCTTTAGCCGAATCCAGCATCAGTAGCGCGATTACGCTGCTGGCTTCGGCTTCCGTTCCGGCTTCATTGCGTAGTAGTACTTCAGCGTCGAAACTCTGCACCAGCTCAAACAGTTTCATGGCCGGGCGGGCATGCATCCCCAGCTTGTTACGAATCTCAACGGTCTGCTTCACGGTCATGATTTGCGTTTTTCCAGGGTGCGATGACGGGACTGCACATTTTTTCCACGTGAGCGGAAGTAATCGGCCAGTTGTTCGGCAATGTACACCGAACGGTGTTTACCCCCGGTACAGCCAATGGCGACAGTGAGGTAACTGCGATTATTGGTTTCCAGCATCGGCAGCCACAGCTCAAGATAACTGCGCGTCTGGTAGATAAAGTTATGTACTTCGGTATGTCGATCGAGAAACGCTGCCACCGGACGATCGAGGCCGGTCATCGGACGCAGTTTCGGATCCCAGTGCGGGTTAGGCAGAAAACGCACATCAAAGACATAATCGGCATCGATTGGAATACCATGTTTGAAGCCAAAGGATTCAAACACCATGGTCAGTTCACGTTCGCGTTTACCCAGCAGACGGGTCCGCAGCATCTCGGCCAGCTCATGCACCGACATCTCTGAGGTGTCGATAATCAGATCGGCGCGTGAACGCAGCGGCTCCAGTAAATCGCTTTCCTCATCAATGGCGCTCTCCAGTGACAGGTTTTTACTGGAAAGCGGATGCAGGCGGCGGGTATCGCTGTAGCGACGAATCAGCGTGTTGCGATCGGCATCGAGAAACAAAAGCTGCGGCGCAAAGGACTCCGGCAGATTATTGAGGGCGGTTTCAAAAATCTCCGGCGATTCGGGCATGTTCCGCACGTCAATACTGACGGCGGCTGAGATATTGCGTTCGGTTAACGTATTTGCCAGTTCGGGCAGCAGCACCACTGGCAGATTATCGACACAGTAAAATCCCATGTCCTCAAGCGCACGCAACGCGACTGATTTTCCTGAGCCTGACCGACCGCTAACGATCATCAGCACCATCACATTTCTCCCGTTTTAAACTGGCACCCTGGCCGGTAAAAGTGTCTGTCGCTTAAGGATGGTCGTCCTGCGCTTCTGTGATAATGGCATAGAGTTCTTCATCGCTCTGCGCTGCGCGCAGACGACGACAGACGGTTTTATCTGCCAGGCGTTTTGCCACCAGCGATAGCGTATGCAGATGGGTTTTACACTGGTCCGCCGGCACCAGCAGCGCAAACAGCAGGTCTACTGGCTGATTATCGACCGCGTCAAAGGCGATCGGCTGATCGAGGCTGATAAACACACCTACGGCGCGCAGGGTGTCTTCTTCCAGCTTGCCATGCGGAATAGCAATGCCATTGCCAATACCGGTACTGCCCATGCGTTCACGGGTGAGGATTGCTTCGAAAAGCGTCTGGTGAGGCAGATTGAGCTGCTTAGCTGCCAGCTCGCTGATAATTTCCAGCGCACGTTTTTTACTCTGGCAGTGTACGCCGCTGCGGGTGCAGTCCAGCGTGAGGACCGAGCTCAATTCCAGTGTCAGATCGTTGTTCATCATCGTTTCACTTGCGAGTTCACATAGCCGCGAGGATCACCCACTTTAACCCGTTAGCAGGGAAAATGCAGGTTCTCCTGTTGGCGCTTGCGCAGATGACAAAACGGGGCGGTCAGCCCGCCCCATTCTGTGCTCTGAGTGCCGAACCGGTCAGCACTCTGCAAGCGTGAAGGTTAGTGTTTTTTCAGTTTGTCTTTATGTTTAGTCAACTGACGGGAAAGCTTGTCGATCAATCCGTCAATGGCCGCGTACATATCTTCCGCTTCCGATGTCGCGTGCAACTCCCCGCCGTTCACATGCAAGGTTGCATCAGCAATCTGCGTTACCTTCTCCACTTTCAGAACAATATAGACCTGATTGATACGATCAAAATAGTGTTCCAGTTTGGCAAATTTGCTATTTACAAATTCACGCAGCGGTTCGGTAATCTCTACATTCAGTCCGGTAAGGTTTATCTGCATAGGTCTTCCTTCTCAATACATTCAAACCAGCTGTTTACGCTGATTCGAGGGCGGGATGGACAAAGACTCGCGATACTTAGCAACCGTACGGCGGGCCACCATGATGCCCTGTTCAGATAACATGGAGGTCAGTTTGCTGTCGCTCAAGGGTTTTGCGGGGTTTTCCGCAGAGATCAATTTTTTCACCAGCGCACGTATTGCCGTGGAAGAGGCTTCGCCACCGCCTTCGGTGTTCACATGGCTGGAGAAAAAATACTTCAGTTCAAAGATGCCACGCGGGCTATGTAAATACTTCTGCGTGGTGACGCGCGAAATTGTGGATTCATGCATATCCACGGCTGAGGCGATATCCGCCAGCACCATGGGGCGCATATACTCCTCGCCCTGCTCAAAGAACGCCTGCTGCTGCTCGACAATACAACGTGTCACTTTTAGCAGCGTGTCGTTGCGGCTCTCCAGGCTCTTAATCAGCCATCGGGCTTCCTGTAAGTTGCTGCGGATGAACTGGCTATCGCTGTCATTACGCGCAGCTCCGCCCATCGCGGCATAATGCTGGTTGATTTTCAGACGTGGCACGCTGTCAGCATTCAGTTCGACCGTCCAGCGCGTGCCGGTTTTGCGTACCAGCACATCAGGAATGACATATTCCGGTTCGCTGGTATTCACCGACTGGCCCGGACGCGGATCGAGCGACTGAATCAGCAGCATGGCATCTTTCAACACATCTTCTTTCAGACGCGTGACACGCATCAGACTGCGGAAATCATGATTGGCCAGCAGATCGAGATGTTCACTGACGATGAGGCGCGCTTCGGCCAGCATCGGTATATCACTGGCATATTGTGAAAGCTGGACCAGCAGACAATCACGTAAATCACGAGCACCGACACCGACCGGGTCAAAACGCTGCACGCGTTTCAGTACCGCTTCCACTTCGTCCAGCGTCAGCTCCTCATCGCCAATGCTGTCGCAGATATCCTGCAACGTCACGGTGAGGTAGCCGGTATCGTCAATCGCATCCACAATCGAGGTCGCAATGGCACGGTCAGTATCAGTGAAGGGCGTCAACTCGACCTGCCACATCAGGTAGTCCTGCAATGACTGCGTCGTCTCCCCCTGGTACACCGGCAATTCATCATCCTGATAATCGGTCCCGGTGCCTGAAGGTGTACCGGCGGTGTAGATCTCATCCCAGGTGGCGTCGAGCGGCAACTCTTCCGGCATATCCTTTTGTTCGAGTGCCTCTCGAGTGTCGAGCGCTTCGCTCTCCTGATATTCGCGTGTGTCTACTTCTTCATGGAGATCTGATTGTTCAAGCAATGGATTGCTTTCCAGCGCCAGTTGTAATTCCTGCTGGAGTTCAAGCGTAGAGAGTTGCAGCAAGCGGATTGCCTGCTGCAACTGGGGTGTCATCGCCAGCTGTTGGCTGAGCCTGAGTTGCAAACCTTGCTTCATAATCCGGATTGAATTTCCTAAGCAAACGTCGGAGGTTACGACACCTTATCAGAGTCTGAACTCTTCGCCCAAATAAACACGCTTAACCTGCTCATCTGCAAGTATTTCATCGGGGGTGCCGTGGGCAATCAAATGCCCCTGGCTGACGATGTAAGCGCGTTCACAAACGGCAAGGGTTTCGCGCACGTTGTGGTCGGTGATCAGCACGCCCAGCCCGCTATCGCGCAGATGCTCAATGATCTTCTTGATATCAATAACGGAAATGGGGTCGACCCCCGCAAATGGTTCATCCAGCAGGATGAATTTAGGGTTGGCAGCCAGCGCACGGGCAATCTCCACACGGCGGCGTTCACCACCGGAAAGCGCCTGACCCATGCTGTCACGCAGGTGCTCAATGTGGAACTCTTCCATTAGTTCATTGGCACGGTCCTGGCGCTGTTCTTCGCTAAGATCTTCACGAACCTGCAATACCGCCATCAGGTTGTCGTAAACGCTCAGGCGACGGAAAATCGATGCTTCCTGCGGCAGATAACCAATGCCACGGCGCGCGCGCGCATGCAGTGGCAGGATACTGATGTCTTCATCATCAATGACGATGCGACCGGCATCACGCGGCACAATACCTACCACCATGTAGAAGGTGGTGGTTTTACCGGCCCCGTTGGGGCCCAGCAGGCCGACGATTTCGCCGGATTTCACCTGCAGGCTAACGTCTTCTACCACGCGGCGGCCTTTATAGGCTTTCGCCAGGTTTTCAGCGATCAGTGTGGCCATAGAAATTAGTTACTCTTCTTTTGGCTCTGGGATGAACCGTTTTTGTCCTGCAACTGCGACGGCACCAGTACGGTGGTCACGCGTTTGCTCTGGCCCTGACTGAAGGCCTGCATTTTCTGTTCTTTCACCAGATAGGTGATGCGATCGCCTTTGATATTGCTATCCAGCTGCTCAATGTAAGCGTTGCCGGTCAGCTCAACAAAGTCATTGGCCAGTTCGTAGTGCAGCTTGGCAGCATGGCCTTGTACCGGCTTACCGCTATCCTGCATTTGATAGAAAGTCGCGGGGTTGCCCCAGGCATCAACGATGGTTTTTTTGCTATCGCCGCCCGGACGGGTCACCACCACTTTGTCAGCGGTGATTTTGATCGATCCCTGTGTCACGATCACATTGCCGGTGAAGGTGGCGACATTACCCTGCAAATCCAGCGCCTGGTTCTCTGAAACGATATTGACGGGTTTGTCCGAGTCTCCTGTTAATGCCAGAGCGGGCAGGCTGGTGGCTAACAGGGCGCTGACCAGCAGTAACTTAAGGCTGTTTTTGTTCATTTTGGATTTCATAGGAGGATTTGACCTTTTCAATCAACTCGGCATTTTTTGTCCGTAAGTTGCCGCGCATCTTCATGCCTGTAGAGTTAAAACTGCGGCCATAAAGGGTGACCTGATCGTCTGAAGTGACATCCTGGGTAACCAGATTGACTACCGCATTATCCGTTTTGATGCGCTGTAACTCGGAATCCTGCGTCAGGGTGTTTACTTCAACGTGGCCGTATAGATAAAGCATACGATCTTTGGTGAGCTTTGCCTTATCCGAGCGAACAGACCAGGTTGGAATTTTGTTCACGTCATAGGTGGTCATCACCGGATTTTCGAACCAGCTCAGTTGATCGGCATCAAAGTAGGTAACTTTATCCGAAATCAGCTTATAGGCCAGCGCACCATCGGGATTGTATACCACGGTGTGAGAAGTCGAGCTGGTATAGGTCGGCTCCTGATCGTTGGTGGCAACCGGTGTTTTGCTCTCATCCTGGTTGGTAAGATTCCAGCCGATCAGCACCAGAGCGATTAAGGCCAGAATCAGCGTTATCCAACGCCTGCTTTTACTCATACTGATTGCCCTTTGGCATCCTCAAATTTATTCTGCGCCATTAAGATCAGATCGCAAAGTTCACGTACTGCACCGCGGCCACCGGCAATGCGGGTGACGTAATGCGCGCGCGGCAGCAGAATCGGGTGCGCATCGGCAACGGCGACACTGAGACCGACTCGCGCCATGACCGGCCAGTCGATCAGGTCATCACCGATATACGCTACCTGTTCGGCAGATAATGACAGTTTATCCAGGAGTTCACGCCAGGCCAAAAGCTTATCCGATTGTCCCTGGTAAAGATGCGTAATGCCGAGGGTTTTACAGCGATCTTCCATCAGTCTGGCATTGCGGCCGGTAATAATAGCCACTTCGATGCCCGAGGTCAGCAGGCAACGAATGCCATAACCATCGCGTACGTTAAAAGCTTTCAATTCTTCGCCGCTGTTGCCCATGTAAATCAGGCCGTCTGACATCACACCATCAACGTCACAAATCAGCAGGCGGATTTGCGCTGCCCGCGCCATGACTTCTGCGCTCACCGGGCCATAGCAGGTTTCCACTGCGGGTGTTTCAACACTCATGTTCTTTTCCTGTTCAGACCACGCCGGCGCGCAGCATGTCATGCATATGTACCACACCGAGCAGGCGATCGTCATCGGCCACCAGCAATGCAGTGATGTTTTTGTTTTGCATCAGGTTAAGGGCATCCACCGCCAGCAGATTGGGGCGTACGCGGATGCCACCACGGGTCATCACATCCTGAATGCGGGCTGACTGGAAATCGATACCCATATCAAACACCCGGCGTAAGTCACCGTCGGTGAAGATACCTTCAATTTTCATCAGATCATCGACGATCACCGTCAGACCGAGATTTTTCCGCGTAATTTCCAGCAACGCATCACGCAATGATGCATCACGCGTGACATGAGGGATCTCGTCGCCACTGTGCATGATGTCACTGACATGCAGTAACAGTTTACGCCCCAATGCGCCACCTGGATGGGACAATGCAAAATCTTCCTGCGTAAAGCCGCGCGCTTCCAGCAGTGCCACTGCCAGCGCATCCCCCATCACCAGCGTGGCGGTGGTGCTGGTGGTGGGGGCCAGCCCGAGCGGGCAGGCTTCCTGCGGCACTTTCACGCATAGATGGACATCGGCGGCCCGGCCCATTGCGCTGTCGGCACGGCTGGTGATGCAGATCAGCTGAACTTTCTGGCGTTTCAGCACCGGTACCAGCGCGAGGATCTCGTTTGACTCACCGCTGTTCGAAATGGCAATCACCACATCGTTGGTACTGACCATCCCCAGATCGCCATGGCTGGCTTCTGCAGGATGAACAAAGAATGCGGGCGTGCCAGTGCTGGCGAAGGTTGCGGCGATCTTTTTGCCAATGTGTCCTGACTTGCCCATCCCCATCACCACCACTTTACCCCGACAGGCAAAGATCATTTTGCAGGCGCGTGAGAAGTCGTCATTTATATATTGATCGAGTTGTTCCAGGCCTTCACGCTCAATACGCAGCACCGCTCTGCCTGCCTGTTGAAAGTCAAAATCCGGTTGCTGATGTGACATACTCAGTCTGTCCTTTATTAACCTGTGATAAACATGGGGCTAAGCCACAGCCAGCACACCCACACGATAAATCCTGCTAACAATAAGGCACCTGCCGGCCGGCCAATTCGGCGTCGGCGTTGCAGGCACAACAGGGCGAACAGCACGCTGACACCCAACATCACCCAGTAATCACGGGCAAAGGCATGGGGATCAATGCTGCCCGGATGAATCAACGCGGGCAGGCCCAGAACAATGGCCAGATTAAAAATATTGGCACCGATCAGGTTGCCGATGGCGATATCGTCCTCGCCTTTCATCGCACCAGCGATGACGGTAGCCAGTTCCGGCAGGCTGGTGCCTACGGCGATTAACGTCAACCCCATCACCAGTTCGCTTACGTCGAAGTAATCGGCAAATACGGTCGCGTTATCGATCACCATGCGGGTAGACATCGGCAGGATCAGCAGTGCAACGGCGAGCCACAGGAAGGCCACGGTGTTGCCGCTCTCGTCACGCGGCAGCTCCGCCAATTGTTCGCGCGTTAAGGTGTCGTTATTTTCACGCTCGGCCCGCCGTGCGATGCGGATCGCCACCAGCAGATAACCCAGCGCAATCAGCAGCAAGGCTACGCCATCAAGGCGGCTGAGATAATTATCAAACAACATAATCCCGCTCAGCAATGAGACCAGCAGCATTAACGGGAGTTCGCGGCGAATCAGATTGGAATGGACGGTTAGAGGATGCAGCAGGGCCGCTCCGCCGAGGATTAACAGAATATTGGTGATGTTCGAACCCAGCGCAGTGCCTACTGCTAAATCCATCTGTCCGTGCTGCGCCGCTGAAAAAGAGACGATCAATTCAGGGAGCGAAGTGCCGATGCTGACCACGGTCATGCCGATGATTAACGGGGGGATGCCGAAGGATCGACTGAGGATCGCGGCACTGAATACTAATCGGTCAGCGCCGTAAGCCAGTAAAATCAATCCAATGAACAGCAGGGCAGTGGCTACGAACATGAAAAATCCTTGATGGCCAGATGTGTCGGCACGCGTTGCCCGACGGGTATAAACATTAGTGCAGTGAAACAGGCGCTGATTTTGACTGTCTGAGAGGCAAAAGTAAATTTTAAGGCTATTTTCGCCAAACCGGGTGGGTAAGTTTCTGTAAAACTCTCGTGCATCGTGGACTTACAGGCTACCATCCCGGGATACGATAACGCCCGATCCCCATTAAGAGGTAAAGATGATCCAGCAGCAAACGAATCTGGTTGAGGTTCGTGGCGTGAGCTTTTCGCGCGGAGATCGCACCATCTTCGACGACATTTCATTAACGGTGCCCGAAGGTAAAGTGACCGCCATTATGGGGCCATCAGGCATTGGGAAAACTACGTTGTTGCGCCTGATTGGTGGCCAGCTCCAGCCAGATAAAGGTGAAATCTGGTTCCGTGACGAAAACATTCCCTCACTTTCACGCCGCAGATTGTATGAAGTGCGTAAAAAAATGAGCATGTTATTCCAGTCCGGTGCACTTTTTACCGATCTCAGCGTCTTTGATAACGTGGCCTGGCCGCTACGGGAGCATACGCAACTTCCGCCATCGCTGCTGCACAGCACAGTGATGATGAAGCTGGAAGCGGTAGGGTTGCGTGGTGCTGCGCAGCTCAAACCGGCGGAACTCTCCGGCGGGATGGCGCGCCGTGCAGCGCTGGCGCGTGCGATCGCGCTGGAACCGGATCTGATCATGTTCGATGAACCCTTTGTCGGCCAGGATCCGATCACCATGGGGGTACTGGTAAAATTGATCGACGAGCTGAACCACGCGCTGGGGGTGACCTGCATCGTGGTTTCGCACGACGTGCCAGAGGTCTTGAGCATTGCCGATCATGCCTATATTGTTGCCGGGCAAAAAATTATTGCTCAGGGAAGCGCGCCTGAATTGCGGACCAACCCCGATCCACGCGTGCGCCAGTTTATTGAAGGGCATGCGGACGGCCCGGTGCCGTTCCGCTTTCCGGCCGGGGATTATCTGGCCGATTTGACCCACGCAGGGAGAACCTAAGCTGATGTTGTTAAAGGCGCTGGCGTCACTTGGACGTCAGGGGATTAACACCTGTGCGGCATTTGGCCGGGCAGGGATGATGCTGTTTCATGCGCTGGTGGGAAAACCAGCGTTTCGCAAACATGCACCGTTGCTGATCAAGCAACTCTACAGCGTGGGCGTAATGTCTCTGCTGATCATTATGGTCTCCGGGCTGTTTATCGGCATGGTGCTTGGGTTGCAGGGCTATCTGGTCCTGACCACCTACAGTGCGGAAACCAGTCTCGGCATGTTGGTGGCGTTGTCGCTGCTGCGCGAACTTGGCCCGGTGGTTACCGCGTTGTTGTTCGCCGGGCGTGCCGGTTCGGCGCTGACCGCAGAAATTGGTCTGATGAAAGCCACAGAGCAGCTCTCCAGCATGGAAATGATGGCGGTTGACCCGTTGCGACGCGTGGTATCACCACGTTTCTGGGCCGGTTTTATCAGTATGCCGCTGCTGGCGCTGATTTTTACGGCGGTGGGGATTGCCGGTGGTGCGCTGGTTGGAGTCAGCTGGAAAGGTATTGATCCTGGCTTCTTCTGGTCAGCGATGCAGAACGCGGTGGATTTCCGCACTGATATTATCAACTGCATTATCAAAAGCGCGGTTTTCGCCATTACGGTGACATGGATTGCGCTGTTCAACGGTTATGATGCTATCCCCACGTCGGAGGGGATCAGCCGGGCAACGACGCGTACCGTGGTACATGCTTCACTGGCGGTACTCGGTTTGGATTTTGTGCTGACAGCACTGATGTTTGGGAAATGATGCAATGCAAAGCAAGAAAAACGAAATTTGGGTAGGCGTCTTCATGCTGCTGGCACTGCTGGCACTGCTGTTTCTCAGCCTGCGTGTTGCTGACCTGAAATCACTGGGGACTGAACCCACATGGAAGCTGTATGCCACCTTCGATAACATCGGCGGCCTGAAAGTGAGCTCGCCGGTCAAGATTGGCGGCGTGGTGATTGGTCGTGTGACGGATATTTCGCTGGATGACAAAACCCTGTCGCCGCGCGTCACCATGGACATCAGCGACCAATACGCCAACAAAATACCGGACACCAGTTCACTGGCGATTCGTACCCAGGGATTACTGGGGGAACAGTTCCTGGCGCTCAATCTTGGCTTCGATGACCCGGATCTGGGGTCGTCTATGCTGAAAGATGGCGGCACGCTGCGTGATACCAAATCAGCGATGGTGCTGGAAGATTTGATTGGCCAGTTCCTTTACAAGAGCGGCGACAACAAAAACGATAACAAACAACAGGGTGCGGAGAGCGCGCCTGCAGCAACTGAATAACCCCAGAGGTAAAACACGATGTTTAAACGTTTACTGATGATTGCCATGCTGGCCATCGTTCCACTGGCCGCGACGGCAGCGGACCAGAGCAATCCCTATAAACTGATGGATGAAGCGGCGGCGAAAACCTTCACTCGCCTGAAGAACGAGCAACCGAAGATCAAGCAGGATCCTAATTATCTGCGTGATATCGTGCGTCAGGAATTGCTGCCCTATGTGCAGATCAAGTATGCGGGTGCGCTGGTGTTAGGTCGTTACTACCGTGATGCCACACCGGCACAGCGTGATGCTTACTTCGCGGCCTTTGGCGATTATCTGGCACAGGCATATGGCCAGGCGCTGGCACTCTACCACGGTCAGACCTATCAAATTCAGCCTGAACAGCCGATTGGCGATGCTGATATTGTGGCAATCCGTGTCACCATTCTCGATCCGAGCGGCCGTCCACCGGTACGCCTTGATTTCCAGTGGCGCAAAAATAGCCGTACGGGTGACTGGCAGGCCTACGATATGGTGGCAGAAGGCATCAGTATGATCACCACCAAACAGAATGAGTGGGGCGATTTGCTGCGTACCAAAGGTATCGATGGTCTGACCGCGCAGTTGAAAGCCTCTGCGGCTCAGCCAATCACTCTGGATAAGCAGCAATAATGAGCGAACCGTTACGCTGGCAGCGTACTGCCAGCACGCTGGCCCTGAGTGGCAAGCTGGACCGTGACACCTTGCTGTCCTTGTGGCAGGAACGGGAAACGGCCATGGTGGATATTGAGACCATTGATGTGGCTGCACTCGACAGGGTGGACTCAGCCGGACTGGCGCTGCTGGTTCATTTGCGTGAGATTGCCAGGGCGCAGGGCAGCACGCCGCTGTTTAGCGGTATCACGGATAAACTTCAGTCACTGATTACGCTGTATAACCTGCAGCAGATTATTGTTTCTGCGGAAAAAATAGCCTGATTATTGCCCTTAATGATAAAGCCCCTGATTTTTTCAGGGGCTTTTGCGTATTTAAGAGTCAGACGCTTTCCTCTAAGATGTCTGCCTTATTATTATCAACTTGAAGCAAAGAGCGATGGAAAATAGTGAAGTTCAGGCGGTGCTGATGCAGGCGTTGCCATTAGAAGAAGTGCATGTTCTCAGCAACGACGGTAGCCACTTTCAGGTGATTGCGGTCGGCGAGATGTTCGGCGAGCTGAGCCGGGTTAAAAAACAGCAGGCTGTGTATGCGCCACTGATGGAATACATTGCGGATAATCGCATTCATGCGGTTTCCATAAAAACTTATACTCCTGCCGAGTGGGCGCGCGATCGTAAACTTAACGGTTTCTAAGCGCACTGCTTTGGTGCGCCCGCGCAGGCGGGCTTGTTTGATTGATAATTGAGAACCGTGTTAATGGACAAATTTCGTGTGCAAGGCCCCACCCGTTTGAGTGGTGAAGTGACCATTTCCGGGGCGAAAAACGCTGCGCTGCCAATTCTGTTTGCAGCGCTGCTGGCAGAAGAGCCGGTAGAGATTCAGAATGTGCCGAAACTGCGTGACATCGACACCACCATGAAGCTGCTGAGTCAGCTGGGTGCGCAGGTCGAGCGTAATGGTTCGGTGCACGTTGATGCGCGCGAAGTTAATGTCTTCTGTGCGCCTTATGACCTGGTGAAAACCATGCGTGCTTCGATCTGGGCGCTGGGACCGCTGGTTGCGCGTTTTGGTCAGGGGCAGGTTTCACTGCCGGGTGGTTGTGCCATTGGCGCACGTCCGGTTGATCTGCACATCACTGGCCTTGAGCAACTGGGTGCCGAGATCAAACTGGAAGAGGGCTATGTTAAAGCCTCAGTTGATGGTCGTCTGAAGGGCGCGCATATCGTGATGGACAAAGTGAGCGTCGGTGCCACGGTGACCATCATGAGTGCGGCAACGCTGGCAACAGGCACTACCATCATTGAAAACGCTGCGCGTGAACCGGAAATTGTTGATACAGCGAACTTCCTGAACACCCTGGGTGCAAAAATCAGCGGTGCTGGTACCGATAAAATCACCATTGAAGGCGTAGAACGTCTGGGTGGCGGTGTTTATCGTGTCCTGCCGGACCGTATCGAAACCGGTACTTTCCTCGTTGCTGCCGCGATTTCGCGTGGCAAAGTGGTGTGCCGCAACACTCAGCCTGACACCCTGGATGCAGTACTGGCGAAACTGCGTGACGCCGGTGCGGATATTGAAACCGGTGCCGACTGGATTAGCCTCGATATGCACGGTAAGCGCCCAAAAGCGGTGAACGTTCGCACTGCACCGCATCCGGGTTTCCCGACCGATATGCAGGCGCAATTTACGCTGCTTAACCTGGTGGCTGAAGGCACCGGTGTAATCACCGAGACCATTTTCGAAAACCGCTTTATGCACATCCCTGAACTGATTCGTATGGGCGCGCATGCGGAGATCGAAAGCAATACCGCAATTTGTCACGGCGTGGAGACGTTGTCGGGTGCGCAGGTTATGGCGACCGATTTACGTGCATCAGCCAGTCTGGTGCTGGCGGGTTGCATTGCGGAAGGTACTACGCTGGTCGATCGTATTTACCATATCGATCGTGGTTACGAGCACATCGAAGATAAACTGAAAGCCATGGGTGCGAATATCGAGCGCGTTAGCGGCGAATAATTGTCTTCCACCAGGCTTTAATGAGAAAACCAGCCCCTACTGCGGCTGGTTTTTTTTGGCTACACGAGCATCACTCTGAAGATTGAGGCACCTTTTTTGGCTTCGGACGCCCCGTGCGTTTCCGCAAACGCTGAGTCTTAGGATCAAAATAACGGCTTGGCCAGATCTCCGCAGGGTGTACACCCAAGGCGTTGGCAATCAACCACTCTCCTTTGGGCCAGGATCGGGAAATGGCATTCGCCAGAGTCGATGAACTCAGACCCGATTTGCGCGATAACGCTGCCATTGTGGTTCCTTTCTTACGCAGCTTTGCAATGATGTCTGCCGGGTGCCAGTCTTGTTTCCATGCATGCATAAACGCTCTTCTCCATGTCCATGTTGTCTTCTCATCCTTCGGGTGAGGGATTCTTTCCGGTGTAGGAATATCTGGAAATATATAGCAAATGACTCCAGTAAGTTTCCAGTAAAATCGTAACCATTGCTTGTAACTGCGAACTGTTTCGCAAAAGCACTGCAAATAATGAAAAGACGTACAAGGGAAGTGAGAGCAGGAAAAGGGGGCCAGAGCTGGCCCCGCAGGGATCAATAATCGCGTTGTACAGACATGTGGGCTAATGCTTCCAGGGCGCTACGCCATGGGCTTTCTGGCAGTGCTCCCAGGGCAGCAATGGCTTTGTCAGCTTCTTCTTCCGCGCGCTGCCGCGTCCATTCCAGCGAACCACACTGGCGCATTGCTTCCAGCACCGGTTCCAGTAAATGGCGACCATTACCTTCTTCAATCGCGCGGCGAATCATCTGCGCCTGTTCTGGTGAACCGTTACGCATCGCATGCAGCAGGGGCAGGGTGGGTTTGCCTTCGCTCAGGTCATCGCCAGTATTTTTGCCCAGCGTCTCGCCGTCCGCACTGTAATCCAGTAAATCGTCAATTAACTGGAAAGCGGTGCCAATATAGCGTCCATAATCCTGCAGCGCTTTTTCCTGCGCCGGAGTGGCTTCGGCCAGAATCGCTGATGCCTGTGAAGCGGCTTCAAACAGACGGGCGGTTTTGCTGTAAATCACCCGCATGTAATTTTCTTCAGTGATGTCCGGATCGTTGACATTCATCAACTGCAAAACTTCGCCTTCGGAGATGACGTTCACCGCTTCAGACATCAGCGCGAGGATCTTCAGGGATCCCATGCTGGTCATCATCTGGAAAGCACGGGTATAGATAAAATCACCCACCAGCACACTGGCCGCATTGCCAAATGCGGCATTGGCTGTGGCTTTACCACGGCGCATATCGGATTCATCCACGACATCGTCATGCAGCAGCGTGGCGGTGTGGATAAATTCGATCAGCGCCGCATTGGTGACATGTTGCGAACCCTGGTAATTCAGTGCGCGTGCAGACAACACGGCTATCATCGGGCGAATGCGTTTTCCACCGCCACTGATGATGTAATGGCCCAACTGGTTAATCAGCGAGACATCTGAATTCAACTGGTCGAGGATGGTCTGGTTGACGGCCGCCATGTCCTGCGCGGTTAATTCATTAATCTGTTCTAAGTTCATTCGTCTGTTCAGCTATGACTCGTTTCTCGGCATGGTAAGCGCTTTTACCCAGCGTGAGTTCAGGTAATCTGTTACTGATTGTACTTGAAAAATCGGGTTGATAAACGTTTGCATTCATCCTGCGCTTTTTTTCTGCAAGAGAGTGCAAAGTGCACTTGTCTTCTGCCGGAGATTTGCGTAGAATTCGCGCCCTATTGTGAATATTTATAGCGCCGCCTGATTAACAGAAAGGCAAGCGCAGAAGCGGAGTTTTATATGTACGCGGTTTTCCAAAGTGGTGGTAAACAACACCGAGTAAGCGAAGGTCAGACCGTTCGCCTGGAAAAGCTGGACATCGCAACCGGTGAAACCATCGAGTTTGACCAGGTTCTGATGATTGCAAATGGCGAAGACGTGAAAATCGGCGCGCCACTGGTTTCAGGCGGTGTGATCAAAGCAGAAGTCGTTGCTCATGGTCGTGGCGAGAAAATTAAAATTGTTAAGTTTCGTCGTCGTAAGCACTACCGTAAGCAGCAAGGCCACCGTCAGTGGTTCACTGATGTGAAAATCACTGGCATCAGCGCCTAAGAGGAGATCTGACAAATGGCACATAAAAAGGCTGGTGGCTCGACTCGTAACGGTCGTGACTCCAACGCAAAACGTCTGGGTGTAAAACGTTTCGGTGGTGAATCTGTTCTGGCAGGTAGCATCATCGTTCGTCAGCGTGGTACCAAATTCCACGCCGGTAACAACGTAGGTTGTGGTCGTGACCACACTCTGTTTGCTACCGCAGACGGCAAAGTGAAATTCGAAGTTAAAGGTCCGAACAACCGTAAATACATCAGCATCGTTGCTGAGTAAGGTTGTCGTGACGCAGACGGTTAACGTCTGAACGAACGAATGAAAGGCCCCGCAGCTTTGCGGGGCTTTTTACATTCTGTTGCGGAGTGCACGTAGACCCTGCACCCTTGCGCAGATTGCTGTACAATTTATGTACACATGGCATTGCCAATCCTGTATTATCCGCCGCCGGTCAGCGCAGAAGACCCTGGCGGACCCGTTCGTCGTCAGAGTTCTGCCGCGAACGACAGTGTGACGGAGAAAGAAAATGAAGTTTGTTGATGAAGCGACGATCCTCGTGGTCGCGGGTGATGGCGGTAATGGTTGCGTGAGCTTCCGCCGCGAAAAATACATTCCGAAAGGCGGCCCGGACGGCGGCGATGGCGGTGATGGCGGCGACGTCTACCTGCTGGCGGATGAAAACCTCAATACCCTGATCGATTATCGTTTCGAAAAATCTTTCCGCGCTGAACGTGGCCAGAATGGCCAGAGCCGTGACTGCACCGGCAAACGCGGTAAAGACATTATTGTTAAAGTCCCGGTGGGTACGCGGGTGATTGACCAAGGCACAGGCGAAACGCTGGGCGATATGACGCGCCACGAGCAGCAGCTGATGGTCGCCAAAGGCGGCTGGCATGGCCTGGGTAACACCCGTTTTAAATCTTCGGTTAACCGTACACCGCGCCAGAAAACCATGGGCACACCGGGTGAAAAGCGTGACCTGCAGCTGGAGCTGATGCTGCTGGCTGACGTCGGTATGCTTGGTTTACCGAATGCCGGGAAATCGACCTTTATTCGCGCCGTTTCTGCGGCCAAGCCGAAAGTGGCTGATTATCCGTTTACCACCCTGGTGCCGAGCCTGGGCGTGGTGCGTATGGACAGCGAAAAGAGCTTCGTAATTGCCGACATCCCGGGCCTGATTGAAGGTGCTGCTGAAGGTGCCGGCCTCGGTATTCGCTTCCTGAAACACCTTGAACGCTGCCGCGTCCTGCTTCACCTGATCGACATTGCGCCGATTGACGAGTCAGATCCGGTTGAAAACGCGCGCATCATCCTTGGCGAGCTGGAAAAATACAGCGATAAACTGTATCAGAAGCCGCGCTGGCTGGTGTTTAACAAAACTGACCTGCTGAGCCGTGAAGAAGCGGAAAGCCGCGCTAAAGCCATTGCAGAAGCGCTGGGTTGGGAAGAGAAATACTATCTGATTTCTGCTGCCAGCCGTGATGGCGTCAATGAGCTGTGTTGGGACGTGATGAGCTTCATTATCGCCAATCCAAAAGAAGCGGAAGCTGAAGAGAAGCAGCCAGAGAAAGTGGCCTTCATGTGGGATGATTACCACCGCGAAGCTATGGAAAACGCCCAGGAAGTGGAAGAAGACGACGATTGGGATGATGACTGGGATGAAGATGACGACGAAGGCGTCGAAATCATCTACCAGCGCTAATATTGCGTTATCTCAGCAGTATGAGTTCAAATCTGATCTGGCAGTTACTTCGGTAACTGCCAGATTTTTTTTCGCGCTGTATAAGGTATTCATCAGCGTTTGCCCACCGTTCACCTTCCCTTCATCTGCATTTTATGGCTGGTTTTGTGCATAAGGCACCGTTTCGTTACGGAACATTGTGCCAGGATCGACATCGTTCAGAACAGCCAGCATAAGCGGCCAGGATAAGGACGCTTCGGTAATCATATCTGTGTATTTAAAAGGAGTTTAAATGCAACCTGTTGAAAGATTAGCACCTTCTATTCCCTCACCCGTTCCAGCATCAATGAATATAGAATCAGCCCTGGTTGAAAATATATCTTTTATTCACCAGGCGAATATATCTGATACCCCATCGATTAATCAAACCATTAATATAAAAAAGGAACCGTTAGAAGAGGAAGATATTAGTCTTTATCATCAACGTCGGCCCGGAAAGTTACCGGTTTTGTTGCACAAAGATGATGAGCTGGAAGCCTTAGGGATAAAAAAGGGACCCCTGCGTGAGGAGTTAATGCATGTTGATGCCGAAAAATTAGAAATTAGCATTGCTGATAAAAAGCGCCTGTCAAAAAAAATCGCAGATTCCGCTACGCGACAGATACGGAATTTGGTGAAGAATATTCAGGAGGGAAAGACCGGAGATGCAGGCGCGGATTGCTATCATATCTTTAGTGATGAAGAACACCCTGAATTAGGTTTCGGATTAAAGGCTGCCAGAGCAATCAGCGTAGGTGAGGTGTTACCGGATTTGTATGGCGGATTTATTCTGAGGAATCGCGCACAATGTGAAGAAATGTATGTAAGCAGTGACAGTCACTGTCCGACCTATTTTTTTGAAACCAAAGGACACCGTCCCAGATCTAAAAAAGGCTTTCGAAGGAAGCCAGTGAATGTATATAGTGGGATCGCAGGTCATTTAAAAAATACCCATCTGGCCCTTGTTAATACCGCCCTGGTGCAGGGCGATAAAGTTGCGCCTTCTGATAAAAATAATTTGATCGCTATTCGGGCAGGCGAAATTATTGTTTATATGGCTATTCGTGATATCAAAAAAGATGAGTCATTACTGATAAATTATGGCTCCAGATACAGAATACTGAAACATCAACCCCCGATAGTTAAGACAGAACCCGACTATATTTCTGTCGGAGATGGACAGCCAGAAGGACTTCCTCCCGGCCTATCATGGCTGGCAGACAACATTGGCAATGCTGACAGCTGGGTTGATGCCAGTTTTGAAGTGTTGCCGCAGTTGATCGCATTATCAGAAAGCTTTCGTAAACAAAATGCCTTGCTTGTGATTACCAAAAAAGAGCATGAGGGCGATGAAAAGCAATGGGATGATATGGTTGTTTCTGTTATTGATGCTTCAAATGGTGAGTTTGTTGATCATAAAGAAATCATTAATTCAGAACGTCATTTGGCTGTTATTCAATATATCCCAAATGAAAATCATTATAATGCGGTATGGTCTCCAGCGGGCAATGTGAATTTTACTCTGGAAGAAAATATTTACAGGCTGAGCACGGAAAAAAGCAGAGTGCAACCCATTGGAAAAACAGGGTTTTGTATGACAGATGCCGCAGCCTTTGCGTTATTCAAAGGGCGAAAAGATAAAACCCTTGCGGGTAAACCTCTCACTGATACGATGTTAACAGGAATTTATGGTCATGATTTGCGGGAAGATATAAAAAATCTTATTAAGATCCTGCCACAAAAAAATAAGCAGTTAACTGAAGATTTAGAAAGAAAGATTCAAAGCATAAAATCATTTGAAAAAAATCAAGTTCCCGAGGCTGATCAAGTTAGCCAGGAAACAGAAATTGATTACAGTGATGATTCATCAGTCAAGGAAAGAATCCCTTCGCAGAAAAAGGGAAGGATAACTGCGGATCTTTTGCGGCAATTTAAAAAACTACCCCGAAAGGAAAGAAATCGCAGGAGATTTATTAAAAAAAATCGACTTGTTCCTGTCACTGCAATGAAATATATCTACGAAGATGGTAAGTTGACATTGCGAGGGAAACAAAAAATTCAGCTTGATGAAGGACATAAATTCTCAAACCCTAAAGAAGCGATTAATGAATGGCTGAATAAAACGGAAGAAGAACGCGCGATACCTGGGGCAAGAGAAAAATTGGCGATAAAATATAATGTGCTTTTTGAAACGCTTGATTCAGTACTGCGCAGGTCAGGGGTCAATACGCGTGGTCTGAAAAGTCTGCAAAGAATAGAAAATTATGCCCGCAATCAGACAGAAGAGAAAAATTATGTCCAACCAGGACATATGAGAGAACTTCATGGCATGTTAATGCAAAATAATTCTGAATTATCTCAGGAAGTCCTGCATGCATTCTGTATAAAAAATAATCTTGATGAGAGCAAGTTACCTTATTTTTTCAAAGACAATAAATTTACGGCACGTGGCAGAGCGGTGCTTAATCGCCAGCCAGGTCAGGATGACAGGATAACCGCAGATCTTATCCGGGAATGGATGGCGCTGGGGGAAGTCCGAAAAAACTATGGCACGAAGACCGCGTTTTGTGAAAGGAATAATATAAGCCGTCATACATTGCAGGTTTATGCTACCGCTGATGGCCTTAAAGAGGCGGGTGAAAAAATTATGCAAGTTGAGCAGCAAAATGAAGAAATGATGGTTGCAATGGTAAAATGGGCGGCTCTCACTCAGGAGCAACGTAATGGAAACAGATCTATTGAAAAATTTAGTCGGGAATACAAAGTAAACTATGAACCTTTCCGACAAAAGGTGATGGTCAAAAATGTTTTTAAAGATAAAGGACGAAAGTTCTTAATAGAACGGGGAATGACCCGTGAGGAAATTAATGCCCTGATCGCTCAGAGTGGCGGGAATCTTAACCCTTCTTCTTATAAAAAGATTACCACAGAAATTATTGATGGTTATCGAATATCAACCAATGAGCATAATCAAAAGGCGTTTACAGAATATTGCAGAAAGGTGGGTTTTGAGACTCGTCGCCTTGTGCGATATATAGGTTTTAACGGACAGCTGACACTCAGAGGTAAAGCGAAATATAACAAGAAGAAGCCGCTTGCCGGATCGGGCAAATAATGAAAGGTGAGCACTTTAGTGCTCACCCACGTTCTAACCCAGTACCGCCACCGTCAGACGAGTACTACAGCACAGCTGATCGCGGCCATTGCGAATCTCAATCTGCCAGCTTTGATTACGTGCGCCGAGATGCAGTGGACGGCAGATACCGCGCACCTCGCCGCTGCTGACGGCGCGATGGTGGCTGGCACTCACCTCAATCCCCACCACGCTTTTTCCCTCTTCCACGCTAAGGTAGCCAGCAATTGATCCCATCGATTCCGCCAGCACCACCGATGCGCCGCCGTGCAGCAGGCCAAACGGCTGTTGCGTGCGGGCATCGACTGGCATGGTGGCTTCGAGGTAATCGTCGCCAATCACCGTAAACACAATGCCAAGGTGCCCCACCAGTGAGTTTTCACCGATTTTATTGAGTGCTGCCAGATCGAACGGTCGTTTCCAGATAGCCATGCATCAGGCTCCCAATGTTGCGCCACCATCGACCACAATATCCTGCAGCACCACATGGCTGGCAAGATCAGATGCGAGAAACAAAATATTGGCCGCGATCTCTTGTGGTTGTGCGATCTTGCGCAATGGGATCCCCAGTTTGTATTGATCCTGGAAGCCGTTGATCATTTCCTGTTCCGCTTCCGGCGTATGCCACAGGCTGCGCTGCATATCGGTATCGGTAGAACCGGGTGAAACGATATTGCAGCGTACGCCGAGCGGTGCCATCTCCAGTCCGACCGTCAGGCACAGGCTACGTAGTGCGGCTTTTGATGCGCCATAGGCGGACATGCCGAGGCGCGGCGCATGGGCGGCATTGGAGGCGATAGTGACGATGGCGCCAGCACGTTGCTGACGGAATACCGGCAGCGTTTGCTGGAACATATTGAATGCCCCGCCTGCATTGACGGCCAGGCACGCCTGCCAGTCCTCAAACGCCAGTTCTTCGGTGCTGCCGATGCGCAGGATCCCGGCACCGTTTACCAGCACATCAAGACGCGGCTGCTCGGCCAGTAGCCGCTGGCACACGGTTTTTACCTCGGCGGCATCAGCCACGTTCATGACCTGGCAGGAGAAGGGATAATCCGCCTGATCAAAACGCAGATCGAAACCGACGACCTGCGCCCCCGCCTGATGGAAGGCGAGGGCGGTATGGTAGCCGATACCTTTACCGGCACCGGTGACCCAGACAATTTTCCCGCGAAAATCGAAAGGCAGACTCATTACGCGCGCTCCCGTGACAGCAGCGCCCACCAGCCATCAATGCTGGGGTTTTTCGCCAGGCTGACGAAATCAATATCGCTATGCACCTGGCGCCAGCGAGCGGCCAGTGCCATCACGCGTACCGAATCAAGACCATAATCAATCAGATTTTCATCATCTTCCGGCACATCATCATCTTCCAGCAGCGGCAGAATCAGCGCGCGCAGTTCATCTTTGGAGAGCGGCAGTGGCATCAGATCAGCCGTCATCACCACTTTGCCACTGCGGCCTGCGGTATAGGTCAGCGCCATCATATGTTCTTCACGGGTGAAGTCAGCCAGCGCATCGGCCACCATAAATGGCTGGATATTGCGCATAAAGGCATCGGTAGCGGTGGTCAGGCAG
Source organism: Pantoea sp. X-Soil-TKNS-1280 (assembly GCF_059730475.1). NCBI lineage: Bacteria > Pseudomonadati > Pseudomonadota > Gammaproteobacteria > Enterobacterales > Erwiniaceae > Pantoea > Pantoea sp. X-Soil-TKNS-1280. The sequence goes on from NZ_AP035962.1 coordinate 600,213, forward strand.
CCGATGTGGGCGTACACGCCAGTGATGATCAACTGATCGCGGCCCATCTCCTGCAGGATCGACTCCAGCGGCGACCGATGGAATGCGCTATAGCGCCATTTGGTCAGTACCTGATCATCCTGATCCGGGGCCAGCGCATCGACGATCTTCTGTTGATCGGGATGTTTGTTCAGGCCCGGTCCCCACATATCGTTGAGCAGAGCGCGGTCCGCATCGCTCTGCTCATTCGGCTGCGCGGTGTAGAACACCGGAATGCCTTGCGCTTTGCAGTACGCACGCAGACGCGCAATGTTTTCGACGATCTGATTCACCAGTGGGCTGTTTTCGCCCCAAAAGTTAAGGAAATAGGCCTGCATATCGTGAATCAGCAGCGCCGCGCGTTGCGGCTCCAGGCTCCACTTCACCTTGTTGGCAGGCAACTCGGTGGCGGTCGGCAGCGGATAAGAGGTCAATTTTGGAATAGCCATACAATCTCCGGAACAGGTCAGGCTTGCGCTTGTTGGTCGGCAAGCTGTTGGCGCAAACGTTTTTTATCCACCTTGCCAACCGGGGTCAGCGGCAGGGCGTCTACGCAGGTAATACGGTCGGGTAATTTGAACTCGGCAACGCCCAGTTCGCGCAGATGGCGACGCAGCACCACTGGTTTAATCGGCTGGCTGGCGACAATAAAGGCGCAGCTTTTTTCACCCATTAGCTCATCGTTCATCGACACCAGCGCGGCGTGGATGACATCCGGGTGACGTTGCAGCAGGTTTTCGATCTCTTCTGCCGCGATCTTCTCGCCGCCACGATTGATCTGATCTTTCTCGCGGCCCTGCACGGTGATGTAACCCTGTGGGTTGATCTCAATCAGATCGCCGGAACAGTAAAATCCATCGGCATCAAAGCTGGCAGCGTTGTGCTCCGGACTGCGGTAGTAGCCACGGAAGGTATAAGGTCCGCGTGTCATCAGACGGCCCACTTCACCGCTCGGCAGGGCGTTGCCCTCGGCGTCGGCTACCCAGACTTCATCGTCGTCAGAAATCGGGCGTCCCTGGGTGGTGAGGATGGTTTTTTCGTCATCGTCGAAGCGGGTGTAATTCACCAGGCCTTCAGCCATGCCGAACACCTGTTGCAGCCTGCAACCGATTTCCTGTTGAATCCGCGCGGCGAGGGTTTCACCCAGCTTGGCTCCGCCCACCTGCATACGTTCGAGCGAGGCCAGCTGTTTATTGCTGCCCCATTCCTGAATCGCCTGCAACCACAGGCTGACCGCTGGCGGCACCAGGCCGGTGTCGGTGATTTGGTGTTTTTCGATCAGCGGAAAGCACAGCGTGGCGCTGGGATCGGCAGCCAGTACCACCTGGCCTCCGGCATAAAAGACGCCAAGCGCACCTGGTGAGCTCATCGGGAAGTTATGTGCAGCGGGCAGCGCCACCAGATAACGGGTGTGCTCAGTCACGGCGCAAATCTCAACGCTGCCGCGAATGCTGTAATAGTAATCATTGTGGGTGCGTGGGATCAGTTTTGGCGTGCCGGTACTGCCGCCCGAAAGCTGGAAGAACGCCACTTCATCCCCGGCGCTCGGTGTCGGTGTGAAGTCACCGGCGGTTTCCGTCAGCAGCGCCTCAAGGGTGTTTTCAGGCTGATGATCGTTGCGCAGAATCACCTGTTGCAGTGACGGATGCGAGCGGCACAGCGTATCGATAAAGCTGTCATCGGCAAACAACGGATGGCTGCGGTCGGCAATCAGCAGCACCGGTTCAATCTGCGCGGCATAAGCGGTCAGTTCGGTACGTTGATGGCTGAACAGCGCATTGACCGGTGCCACGCCGATTTTGAACAGGGCAAAAAGCGTCAGGTAAAAATCAGCCACGTTGCCAAGTTGCACCAGCGCAGTATCGCCAGTTTTCAGGCCACGGCGTTGCAGCGCCGCTGCCAGGTTGTCAGTCAGCCGATGCATTTCGCGATAGCTGATGTGACGATCACCATCGATAACCGCGATCGCCTCATTGTGCTGCTGACGCGCCAGGATGTCGGTCATCGGCACATCGAGCCAGTAGCCTTTCTCGCGGTAACGCGCGGCCAGGTCATCCGGCCAGCGGTTGTAGGGAATACTCATGGTCTTTCCTTTATTGCAGTCCAAAGGCGCGCAGCATGGTATCCAGCTTCACGCCGGTTTCACGCCATTCTGATTCGGGTTGTGAGTCGGCAACGATGCCTGCACCGGCGAACAGACGCACATGCGTATCGTGCACCGTGCCGCAGCGAATAGTGACCACCCATTCGCCATTGCCTGCCTCATCGCACCAGCCCACAATGCCGCCGAACAACTGGCGATCAAAAGGCTCCAGCGCCTGAATCAGTTGCTGAGCACGCTGATGCGGGAAACCACTCAGCGCCGGGGTTGGATGCAGCAGGCAGGCCAGCGACAGGGCATTTTCGCGCTCGTCCTGCACCTCGCCATCTATCTGCGTGGCGAGATGCCATAAGGTTGCTGTGGTAATCAGCGATGGCACTGTTGGCACCGAGAGCAGGCGACTACGTGGTTGCAGCGTATTACGCATCGCATCGGTCACCAGCTGATGTTCGTGCCGATCTTTACTGGAGTTCATCAGGGTGTCGCCTGCGGCACGATCACGCTGGCTATCATTATCCCGGCGCGCAGAACCGGCGAGCGGGCAGGAACTGAAGTCACGGCCGTGCTTACGCAGCATCAGTTCCGGGCTGGCACCGAGCAGTACGCCGCCTTGCGGCAAAGGTAAATGGAAATGGTAGCTGTTGGGGTTTAACGCAATCACCCGCTGCATCAGCGCAGCGCTATCCACCGGTTGTTCCGTGACAATATCCATCAGGCGCGACAGCACCACTTTGTCGAGATCGCCCCGTTGGGTAGCGGCAACAGCCTCGGCCACCATGTTGAGAAAAACATCGTGATCCGGTACGGCAGCACGACGACGCACCTCAGGCAGCGCACCGGGTTGGGTGGGCAGCGTGGTCAGCAGTTCGGCACGGTTAAAGTTTTGATAAGACTCAGGAATAAACAAGGCTGCAGGCTGGCTGGCATCAAACGGGATGGCACCCACCAGAATCGGTTTCTCAATACCTTGCTTTTTGGCCGCAGCAAAGTGCTGACGCAGCTGCTGCTGAAAATGGCCCTGTAAATCGGCAGCATCCTGCACTGACTCAGTCAGGGTGGTGTAACAGCCCTGCGTCACCAGACTCTGCCAGGGAGAGGTAAACAGGAATCCGCGGCAAAGTGCGGAAAAATCCTGCAGCCAGGCATTTTCAAACGTGGACGATTCCACCATAATTTCCACCTTTAAATGATAAGATTATTAAGAATGATTATCATTTTTATTATGGCCCAGTAACCTACGTCGAACGGGCGAAAGAGTCAATCGATTCGCGGGAGTTCCCTTATCTTTAGGCGTTTTCCGGCGCTGATGCCGGACGCCGAATTAAGCTAAACGGTGGATGAAAACTTATGAATAAATGCGGATTATGGGGCACGTTTGTCCTGTTGTTCATTTTGCAGGCTTTCAGCAGCATGGCGCGCGCTGACCAGGGCTGGCCGCGCAAGATTCAAACCGAGCAGGGCATCGTCACGCTCAGCAAAGCGCCGCAGCGTATTGTCTCGACCAGCCTCACGCTGACCGGTTCGCTGCTGGCGATTGATGCCCCGGTCATCGCCTCGGGGGCTACCGCACCGAACAGCCGCCTCTCCGACGATCAAGGTTTTTTCCGTCAGTGGGGCGAGGTGGCGAAACAGCGTGGCGTGAAGCGTCTGTATATCGGTGAACCCAGTGCAGAAGCCGTTGCGGCGGAAGCGCCGGATCTGATTATCGTCAGCGCCACCGGTAATGACTCCGCCATCAAACTGGTGAGCCAGCTGTCTGCCATTGCTCCGACCCTGGTGATCAATTACGACGATAAAAGCTGGCAGGATTTAGTGACGTTGCTTGGCGATGCCACTGGCCACGAAGTGCAGGCGACACAGCGCATTAAGGCTTTTGACGATCGTGAAGCGGCACTGAAAAAAGCCATCACGCTGCCACCGCAGCCAGTTTCTGCCATGGTATGGAACGGCGACGGGCGTGCTGTGAATCTGTGGACGGCAGAATCAGCCCAGGGCAAATTGTTGCAGCAACTCGGTTTCACGCTGGCGATGCCCCCGGCCAATATTCAGCAGAGTCACAGCATGGGGCAGCGCAAAGATATTATTCAGCTATCGGGTGAAACCGTCGCCAGCGGCCTGACTGGCCACAGCTTTCTGCTATTTGCTGCCGATGATAAAACCGCGCAATCGGTACTGAGCAATCCATTCCTGGCACAAAACGAGGCGGTCACGCATAAGCAGGTGTATGCGTTGGGGGCGGATACCTTCCGCCTTGATTACTACAGCGCCAGCAATTTGCTGGCGCGTCTGGAAAAATTGTTCGTTAAATCATGATGCGTCTTCCGCCAGCGTGACCGCTGGCGGTTGATAATGGCGTAAGCGCCCCATCAAAAACCACATCAGCACACCCAGCACCGCCGCCGCGAAGCCAAACATCGTTGCGGCCTGCGGTGGCAGCAGCCATGACCCCATCGCGCCAATCATTGCCGCGCCCAGCGCATCGCCGGTGACATTCTGTGCCGTCCACAGACTGTTGATACGACCAAGGAGTACATCCGGCGTTAACGCCTGGATCATGGTGTACTGCACCAGGCTGGTAATCGAACTGAAGTAGCCAAAAGCCACCAGACACAGCAGGGCGAGGGGGAATGATGGCATCAGGCCAAACAGCCCCAGCGCAACGAAAGCGGCAATCGCGCTGCTGAGAATCAGCAGCCCCGGACGGCTGGCATGCGCCAGGCGGCCACTGGTTAATGCCCCTACTGCCGCGCCGAGTGGCACCGCGGCAAACATCAATCCCAGCCGATCAGCGCTGACCTCCCAATGCGGTGCCAGGGCCGGGTACAGCACGCGGATGGCACTGGCCAGCGTCACCAGCGCGCCGATCAGCGCCGCCATTCCCACCAGCGGCGTGCTAAACAGGAACTGCACACCAACGGCGAGTGATTTCAATGGGTTCTCACGCGGCTGCGGCGGTAGCGGCAATGGCGGGAGTTTGAGCAGAGTCAGCACGGTCAGCAGTGTGCCCGCCGCTGCCAGCGCGAAGTTCCACACCACACCGCCGCTGGCAATCACCATACCGGCAATCGCCGGGGAGAGAATCGAGCCGAAGCGTACGGTCAGCATGGTCAGGGCACCGGCCTGCATCAGGTTTTCGCGCCCGACCAGCGCTGGCGTCGCGGCCAGCAGCGCGGTCACGCCAATCGCACCAAAGAAGCCATCCCACAATCCCAGCAGATACACCGCCATCAGTGAGGGTTGTGGTAATGCAGCGTTAATCGCCAGCCCGACAAAGCCAAGGCCACAGGTAGAACGGGCGAATAAAATCAGCTTCTTACGCTCATAACGGTCGGCCAGCACGCCCCCGGTCAGCAAACCGATAAACATGCCGCAGGCCGCCACGGTCACCCCCAGACCGACCAGCCAGGATGACGCCGTCATTTGCTGAATTTGTACCGGTACCGCCACCGCCAGCATGCCGAGGGCGACAATCGAGATAAAACGGGCGATAAACACCGCGCGAAACGCCGGGTGGGATTTAAGCAGGGAGAGATCAATAAAGTGGGAGGGTTTGTTCATTTCTTTGCCTTTTTGCACCAATTTTCCTCATCTTCCGTGAGGCGAGTCATGATAACATAGACAAATACGAGTAATAACGATAACAAATATCATTATCATATTTACGCTACGCACGCGACGACGTTGATATACCTAAATCATTCGAGCTGTAGGAAGGCGGCAAACGAGTGAATCCTCGGGAGCTTACTGAAGTAAGTGACCGGGGTGAGCGAGCGCAGCCAACGCACCTACAGTTTGAAGGATGAAGGGTATAAGTTGAAGGTTCATAACGCTATGTACCAGACTCGTGCACTCGCAGGATCAGGGATGCTGCTGGTGCTTCTTATTGCTCTCAGTTTGATGCTGGGAGCAAAATCTATTTCTTTTTCCGATGTTTATCATTCGCTTATCTCAACCTGTTCTGATGCGGATTGCGTGATTGTGCGCGATGCACGTCTGCCACGTACGCTGGCCGGATTGCTGGCAGGCGTTGCGCTGGGGCTGGCGGGTGCGTTGATGCAAAGCCTGACGCGCAACCCGCTGGCCGATCCGGGGATTCTGGGGGTGAACGCCGGGGCTGGTTTTGCTGTGGTGCTGGGCATTGCGCTGTTTGGTGCTGATTCACCGGTCGCATGGCTCGGTTTTGCCTTTGGCGGCGCGCTGCTGGCTTCGCTGCTGGTGGCGATGACCGGCGCGATAGGTGGCGGACGCGTGAACCCGGTGCGTCTGACTCTGGCGGGGGTGGCACTGGGGGCGGTGCTGGAAGGGTTAACCTCGGGGATTTCGCTGCTCAATCCTGACATCTACGATCATCTGCGTTTCTGGCACAGCGGTTCGCTGGATATCCGCAATTTCACCATTTTGCGTACCCTGTTTCCGGCGGTGCTGGTGGGCAGCGTGGTGGCTTTTTGCCTGTCGCAGGCGCTTAACAGCCTGAGCATGGGGGGCGATATGGCGACGGCGTTGGGAACCCGCGTGGCGCGTACCCAACTGCTTGGGCTGCTGGCGATAGCGCTGCTGTGCGGCGCGGCAACGGCAGCGGTCGGGCCGATCGCTTTTCTCGGTTTAATGACGCCGCATCTGGCACGCTGGCTGGTGGGCAATGATCATCGTTGGTTGCTACCCGCCACTGCGCTGCTGACGCCGATCCTGTTATTAGCCGCAGATATTATCGGTCGCCTGCTGGTGCCTGGTGAGCTGCGGGTGTCCATCGTCACCGCGATGCTCGGCGCGCCAATGTTGATCGTGCTGGTACGACGCAAATTAGGGCGAGGTGCGGTATGACGCGGCGCGCACTGATGAATTCGCTCTGGCTGATGCTGGGATGCGGACTGCTGGCTTTTCTGGCGCTGACTCGTGGCACACTGCCGATCAGCGGTGAACAGGTCTGGCAGGTGTTGCGGGGCGAAGGCGCCAGCAATGTGAAACTGATTCTGCTGGAATGGCGCTTGCCGCGCGTGCTGATGGCGTTGCTGATTGGCGCGGCGCTCGGTATCAGTGGCGCGATTTTTCAGTCGCTGCTGCGTAACCCGCTCGGCAGCCCGGACATTCTGGGTTTTAACACCGGTGCCTATAGCGGTGTGCTGGTCGCGCTGGTGCTGTTTAATCAAAATGCGTCGGCGATAACCCTTGCCGCGCTGCTGGGCGGCATTATCACCGCAGCGCTGGTGTATCTGTTTGCCTGGCGCAATGGCGTAGAAACCTTTCGTTTGATTATTGTCGGCATCAGCGTGCGTGCCTTACTGATGGCGCTCAACAGCTGGCTGATTATCAGCGCGTCGCTCGAGTCTGCGGTCAGCGCCGGTTTATGGAGTGCCGGGTCGCTCAACGGCATCACCTGGGCGAAGACACCGCCGGTGATTGCCGTGTTATTGCTGAGTCTGCTGCTGGTGGCACTGCTGGCACGCCGGATGCGTTTGCTGGAGATGGGTGATGACACCGCCTGTGCGCTTGGCGTACCGGTGGAGCGCAGCCGCCTGTGGTTAATGTTGCTTGGTGTGGTGCTGACCGCAGCCTCGACCGCGCTGGTCGGACCGATTTCGTTTATCGCCTTGCTGGCACCGCAGATAGCCCGTCGTCTCGGCGGCGGCATGCCGCTGACCGCGCTGTGTGGTGCGTTGCTATTGATCGCTGCAGATTTTGCCGCACAGCATCTGTTCCTGCCTTATCAATTGCCGGTTGGCGTGATTACCGTCAGCCTCGGTGGACTTTATCTGATTGCTTTACTGGTGCGGGAGGCGCGACGCCAATGACCGAAATTCCTTCACGTCTCTATGGCGAAGGGCTGACACTGGGCTACGACAAAAAAGTGGTGGCGGAAAATTTGTCGGTGGCGATCCCGGAAGGGGAGCTGACGGTGATTATTGGCCCCAATGCCTGTGGCAAATCAACCCTGCTGCGCACCCTGAGCCGCCTCAATTCTCCCCTGAAAGGCCAGGTTTTTCTCGATGGTGAAGCCATCAATCGTTATCCGACGAAAGAAGTGGCGCGCCGTCTCGGCCTGCTGCCGCAAAGTTCCAACGCACCGGCGGGGATCAGCGTGACTGAGCTGGTGGCGCGCGGGCGTTATCCGCATCAGCAGCTGTTTGGCCGCTGGCGTGCCGAAGATGAAGCGGCGGTGCAGCAGGCGATGCTGGCGACCGGCGTGGCTGATCTGGCCGAGCTGCAGGTGGATACGCTCTCCGGCGGGCAGCGTCAGCGGGTGTGGATTGCGATGGTGCTGGCACAGCAGACGCCGTTATTGCTGCTGGATGAACCCACCACCTGGCTGGACATCACCCATCAAATTGAGCTGCTGGAGTTGATGCAGGATCTTAATCAGCAGCATGGACGTTCGCTGGTGGTGGTGCTGCATGACCTGAATCATGCCTGTCGTTATGCCACGCACCTGATTGCGATGCGTCATGGGCGGATTATTGCCGAAGGGAAACCGGCAGAGATTGTCACCCCGGCGCTGATTGAGCAGGTGTATGGCTTGCGCTGCGTGATTGTGGAAGATCCGGTGGCGCATACGCCGATGATCGTGCCGCTGGGACGACGATAGTGGCGCGATAAATCGCGCCACGACATTCTGGATTAGTGTTCGCTCAGCAGCTGTTGCAACAACGGGCCAATCTGCTCGAACATCTGCGGTGAAATGATATCAACGTGGGCACAATCCATCGGCCACACCGCCAGTTCACCGACATACGGTGCCCAGGCGCGTCGCGCGTCCTGCCCTGGTTGCTGCGTTTGCTCAGCAAGAAACAGCGTTGCGCGTCCGGTAAAGCGGGCGCTGCGGGCGGTCGCCAGCAGGCGAACCGAGCTGGCGTAGTTGGCTTCGATGGTATCGAACATCGCCTGCATCTCTTCACCCGCCTGATGACGTTGCGCAGCAATAAACTGCTCACGCTCACGGTTCACTTCTTCCAGCACCGCCGGGTCCAATACGTTCTCGCCGCGTTTTTCATCCCAGTTCTGCGTCTCCGGTGGCCAGGTATCGAGCAGGCCAAGGAACGCCACCTCTTCTCCGGCAGCTGTCAGCCGTGCGGCAATACCCTGCGCCAGGGTGCCGCCCAGCGAATAGCCAATGAAGTAATAAGGGCCGTGCGGCTGCACTTCGCGCAGGGTACGCAGATGGGCGTCACAAACCTCATCCAGACGCGCACTTTGATTCAGCGGGCTATCGGTATCCGGTGACTGAATACCCATCAGCGACCAGAGTGGATCCAGATAGCGTTGCAGGATGCTGAACTGCCAGGCAAAACCGGAGGCCGGGTGGAAGCAGAACAGCGTGGGTCCATTACCCTGACGCAGCGGCAGCACCGCTTCAAAACCGGCCTGTTGGTGAGATTGTTCATCACTCAGCAGTGCAGCCAGTTTTTCGACGGTGGAAGCAACCATGATCTGACCCACGGATACCGGCTGTTGCAGCTCCCGACGCAGCTGTGCAGCAAGACGCATCGCCAGCAGCGAATGGCCGCCAAGGGCAAAGAAATCATCCTGCGCGCTGATACTGTCGCACGCCAGCAACTGACAAAATGCCGCTGCCAGCTGGCTTTCCAGCCCTGGATGAGGCGCGCGTCCGGCGCTGCACATGGCGGCCTGCGGCAGCGGTAAGGCTTTGCGATCCAGCTTGCCATTGCTGCTGAGTGGGAAGACTTCCAGCTGTACAATCGACACCGGCACCATATGGGCAGGCAATTGCTGCGCCAGCGCATGGCGTAGCGCTTCGCCATCGACCGTATGATCGGCAATCACATAACCTACCAGCTGGCGGGCATCGCCCTGCGCCGCAGCGCCACCCAGCACCACTGCGTGCGTGACAGCCTGCTCAATGCCAGGCTGCGCGCACAGCACATGATCGATTTCATTGAGTTCGATGCGCTGACCACGAATTTTCAGCTGATCGTCGCTGCGGCCAAGATATTCCACTGCACCATTGTCCAGCCAGCGCGCGACATCGCCGGTGCGGTACATCCGTTCCCCGTTGCCCGCCGGATCGGCGACAAAACGGCTGGCAGTGAGGTCAGGACGTCCCAGATAGCCATGCGCCAGCTGAATACCGGTCAGATAGAGATCACCTGCCACACCCGGCGGCACCGGTTGCAGGCGGGTATCAAGAATACGCAGACCGGTGTTCCACACCGGATAGCCGATGGGCACACTGGCACCTTCAACCGCCGCCAGCGCTTCGCCAAATGCCGGATACCAGCTGACATCCACCGCTGCTTCCGTCGGGCCATATAAATTGTGCAGCGGCACCCGGGTCAGCTGCTCCCACTCGCGTGACAGGTCGGTCGGCAGTGCTTCGCCGCTACAGAAGACGCGGCGCAGGCTGGCGCAGCTGCTGATAGCTGCATCGTCCTGCAAGGCCGCCACAAAGGCCGCGAGCATGGAGGGGACAAAGTGGGTGGTGGTCACCTTATGTTGTGCGAACAACTGTTGCAGCGCTTCCGGATCGCGATGAGCTTCCGGCGGAGCCATCACCAGCTGCGCGCCGACCAGCAGCGGCCAGAAGAATTCCCACACCGAAACGTCAAAGCTGCTCGGGGTTTTCTGAAGCACCACATCATCAGCTTGCAGCGGGTAGTGATCCTGCATCCACAGCAGACGGTTGACGATGGCTTCATGGCCGACCAGTACCCCTTTGGGACGCCCGGTAGAACCCGAGGTATAGATGATATAAGCCCCGTCCTGCGGTTGTGGCGCGCTGATGGGAGCAGGGGCATTCAGCTCCGGAGAGAGCGTATCGAAATGCAACTGGCTGACCGGCGCAATGGCCGCAAAACGCGCAGAGAGCGAGGCCGAGGTCATCAGGGTTTTGGGTGCCGCGTCTTCCAGCATCAATTGCAGACGGTCATCGGGATAACCGGTATCGAGTGGCAGATAAGCGGCACCCAGTGTAACAATCGCCTGTAGCGCCAGCGAGAGCTGCACTGAACGCGGCAAAGCCACCGCCACGATGTCACCACGTTGTACGCCAGCGGCACTTAACTGCTGCGCCAGCGCAAAGACCTGCTGCTGCATCTGGCGATAGCTCAGCTGATGCTGCGCATCGGCCAGTGCCGGGGCATCCGGGGTGCGCGCGGCCTGCCGGGCCAGCAGCGATGCCAGCGTTTCCGCCGGGAGCGGATGCGCGGTGTGATTGATATCAGTCAGCTGGCGATGTTCCTCAGCCGTCAGCAGATCCAGCTCACCGCACGGGCGCTGCGGATCTGCCGCCAGTTGCGCCAGTAATAAGGCGAAACGACGGCTATGGCGTTGCAGGGTGGGCAGATTGTAGCGTGCTGCATTCGCCAGCAGCTCCAGCGTCAGTTCACCCTGTTCGCTGATGTAGATGGCAATTTCCAGATCGCGTACCGGGCCGGATGCCAGCTGATGGGTAATCCCTTCAACACCGGCGAAATCCAGCTGGTAGTCAAACATCTTCAGGTTGATCACCGGGCCATAAAGCGGATCGCCATCACCGAGACGCCCGAGATCGCGCATCACCTGTTCGGCATCGTAGCGCTGGTGGCGGCGCATCTTTTTCACTTCACCGGCCAACTGATTCGCCAGCGTAGCCAGCGGTTGTGCCGGATCGTAGTGGATCGCCATCGGTAGCACGTTAATCACCGGACCCGTGGCGCACAGCGCAGCCGAACCGATACGGCGCATAAAGATAAAACCCGCGGAGAAATCGTTTTGCCCGCTCAGGCGGGCCAGCCATAGCCCCACCAGCGCGAAGGCAAGATCGGCGGCGCTATGCTGAGGATGCTGGCTCACCAGCTGCTGGAAGGTGGCGCGATCCAGCGTCAGGCTGTGACGCAGCAAATCGGTACTGGCGCTTTGTCCTGCCAGCGGCTGGGGCGACAGTGAGGCGGGTGCAGGCAGGCTGGCACCTTTTTCGCGCCAGAACTGGCTGTCACGCGTGAAGGAAGTGGATTGCTGATAGCGCTGATACTCTTCCACCACCTCGCTAAAGGGAATAAAGGGCGTGGGTTCCGGCGACTGCTGTTGTGCCCAGGCGCTGTAAAGATTGGCAATGCGGCGCGTCAGGGCGGTAAAACTGAACCCATCCACCACCAGATGGTGATAACGCTGATACCAGAACCAGTGCTGCTCACCCAGCCGGAACAGGCAATGATGATACAGCGGTGCGCCGCTCAGCACGCGCAAATCGCCGTTCATATCGGCGCGCATCAGGGCGCGGGCTTTGGCGGCGGGGTCGGCTTCTGCACGCAAATCGATGAGCTGCGGCTGGCTAAAGTTCTGCGCCTGCGGCCATTGCAGTGCCTCACCGTCTACCTCGCCAAATGCCATGTTTAGCGTATCTGCTTCCTGCATACCCGCAATAATCGCTTTGCACAGCAGGGCGCTATCGATATCACCCTGCAATTCAATAAAGTGCGCGACCGCATAGGCGTTGTGATGGCGGGACAGCTGATCGGCAATCCAGATGCCGGGCTGGGCCGCCACCAGCGGCAGGGTTTGCTGTTCGGTGAGGTGTCGGTTCATCAGGGATTCAGACATTGTCGCTCCGGTTGGTGTCCTGCGTCAGCGGCCGGATATCCTGCCAGTTCTGTTCCAGCCAGTTCAGGCAGGCGGGTTGCGGCTGTGGGCCAAACACCGTTTGCCAGCCAGAGGGAAGGGCGCTGAACGCGGGCCATAAACTGTATTGTTGCTGCGGATTGCACAGCACCAGACAATCCTGCTGCGGATCGTCAAAGGGATTGCGATGTTCCATGTCGGCTCCTGCTTGTTTAATGCGGGGTCGGATTGCGCCACAGCGCTTGCAGGCCATCCAGCAGACCACCACGCCAGCACAGCGCATCGTGTCCACCTTCCACCGGCTGGTAATCCACCTGATAACCGGCCGCCTGCAACAACTGCTGCAATTGCTGATTAGCCTGCAAAATCAGCCCTTCACGTTTGCCTGCTTCCAGCCAGAAACGCAGTGGCTGACGCGGTGCCAGACCCTGCTCCAGCTGCTGGATCAGCCAGCCGTGCGCATTACCGCGCTCCGGCCACCAGAAGGAGCCGGACAGACTGATGGCATTGCCAAACTGCTGTGGCCAGTGCAATGCGGCGAATACCGAGGCGAGTCCGCCGAAACTTTGCCCGGCCACCACGGTGCTGTCAGCGTTCTGCCGATAAGGTGCCCACTGTGCCACCTGAGGGAGCAACTCTTCCTGTAAGGCTTGCCAGAACCGGGCATTACACGGCAGCTCGCGGCTGCGATGTTCGCGGTCGATGATGTCGATAAACAGATACACCGCCGCAGGCAGCGTGCCCTGATCGGTGAGTTGTTGCATCGGACCGGCAATCGGCATGCTGTGCGCCCAGAACTGCCCATCAAGCAAAATGGCCAGTGGTCGCTGCCGGGGTTCAGCCGCGCCGGTGCAGTACAGCCAGACGGAACGGCTGTTGCCCAGTAAGGTGCTGTCCCAGCGATATTGCTGTAAGGCGATTTCAGGGGCTCGGCCTTCATCAATGGCGCGCCATACCTGTTGATTAGGGGCCTGTGGCAGATGCAGGGGAGAAACGCCCATGCCACGCCCACCAGACCAGCCACGCAGGGTATTGAGCGGATCGGCCTGGGCAGTCGGGAATTTATCGCGCCACCAGTTGCGCAGGGCATACATGTCGGCATCCCCGGCGAAATCGGTCGCTTGTTTATCGGGCATCAGGCAGTAACTGCCACGCCAGTTGGCTGGCAGGAGGGTCTGCCAGTACCAGACATCGGTATTGGCGACACGTATCAAAGATTGTGGGGGGCGGTGTTGGTGGTGATCGGTCACGCCGGTGATGTTGATCCACACTCGCTGTGTGCGCGACTGCGTTTCATTGCCCTGCGGATCGCGCCAGAAGAAAGTGACCTGACATGCGCCATCCACCTCTCCCTCGACATACGGGATGCCTTTACGTTGCTGCTCCTGCCACCAGGCTTCACTGCCGGTTATCTCGTTTAGCCAGGTCATAGGTGCTGCCAGTCGCCGTTTACTCAAGGATCTTTTCACAAAGGTTACAGATAATACTATTGATAATTATTTGCATTTGCAATAGGGTGTTTCCGCTCATAAATGAGCACGCTCGTTCCGCCTGTCACCTTTCTCATAAAGGAAGGGATGCGCGACGGATGGCACTGCCAGGTTTGGGACAGGGCGACGATAAAGGATTGTGACTTTCTCACCGGCGCGCCAGTTACGTTTGCTGGCAATCCAGGAACGAAAAAATGAAAAAATATTCGCGTTTATCATTAGCCATTCTGATTGAACTGGGGCTTCTCTCCGGTACCACCTGGGCAGCAGAGACCTCCAGCAGCACGACTACCAGCACAGACGCCGCTTCCGTTGATGGGGGCACCATGATGGTGACCGCCCAGCAGCAAACGTTGCAGGCTCCAGGCGTTTCTACCATTACCGCCGATGAAATCAAAAAGCATCCGCCAGCGCGCGATGTGTCTGAAATCATCCGCACCATGCCAGGCGTTAACCTGACCGGTAACTCCACCAGTGGCCAGCGTGGCAACAATCGCCAGATCGATATCCGTGGTATGGGCCCGGAAAACACCCTGATCATGGTTGATGGTATGCCGATCACCAGCCGTAACTCGGTACGCCTTGGCTGGCGTGGCGAGCGTGATACGCGCGGTGATACCAACTGGGTACCGCCAGAGCTGATCGACCATATCGACGTGATTCGTGGTCCGGCCGCGGTGCGCTACGGCAATGGCGCGGCGGGTGGCGTGGTGAACATCATCACCAAGAAATACACCGATCAGAAATGGCACGGTTCCTGGAACAGCTATTTCAACGTACCGCAGCACAAAGATGAAGGCGCAACCAAACGCACCAACTTCAGCCTGCAAGGGCCGCTGGGTGATGACTTCAACTTCCGGTTGTACGGTGGCTTAGCCAAAACTCAGGCGGATGCCTACGATATCAACGAAGGCCATGCTGCAGACCGTACCGGGACTTATGCGGGCAGCTATCCGGCTGGACGCGAAGGTTCCGTCAACAAAGATATCAATGCGTTACTGAGCTGGGCGTTTGCGCCGATGCAAACCCTCGAATTGCAGGCAGGCTACAGCCGTCAGGGTAACCTTTATGCCGGTGATACGCAGAACACCAACACCAGCACGCTGGTGAAAAGCCTGTACGGTGATGAAACCAACCGCCTGTATCGCCAGAACATCTCGCTGAAATGGACCGGTGCCTGGGACAACGGTGTCAGTACCAGTACCTGGGGACGCTACGAGAAAACCCGTAACACCCGTATCAATGAAGGCCTGGCGGGCGGGACCGAAGGGATCTTCTCCAACAGCGGCTTTAACACCATCCAGCTCGACGACATTATGCTGCACAGTGAAGTCAGCATTCCGTTTGAATGGTTGATTAACCAGACCGCAACGCTGGGCACTGAGTGGAATCAGCAGCGTATGAAGGATCCTTCTTCCACCACCCAGGCAGCCAGCTACGGTAGCGTGCCGGGCATCTCGAGTACCGGACGCAGCCCGTATTCCCAGGCTGAAATCTTCTCGTTGTTTGCCGAAGACAACATGGAAGTCACGGACAGCACCATGCTGACGCCGAGCCTGCGTTTCGACCATCACTCGATTGTGGGCAACAACTGGAGCCCGTCACTGAACCTGTCGCAAGGGCTGGGTGATGACTTCACGCTGAAGATGGGGATTGGTCGTGCTTATAAAGCGCCGAGCCTGTATCAGACCAACCCGAACTATCTGTTGTACAGCAACGGTCAGGGTTGTGCTGATGCGTCCAGCGCCTGTTATTTGCAGGGTAATAAAGACCTGAAAGCAGAAAACAGCATCAACAAAGAGATTGGTCTGGAGTGGAAACACGAAGGCTATCAGGCCGGTCTGACCTGGTTCCGTAACGATTATCGCAACAAAATCGAAGCGGGTATGGTCTCAACCGGTACCGCCTCTAACGGCACCACCAACATCTACAAGTGGGAAAACGTACCGAAAGCGGTGGTTGAAGGGCTGGAAGGCACCATCAATATCCCGTTCTCTGACACCGTAACGTGGAATAACAATTACACGTATATGCTGCAGAGTAAGAACAAAGAGACCGGCGACCGTTTGTCGATTATCCCGCAATATACCCTGAACTCGACGCTGAGCTGGCAGGCAACAGAAGATCTGTCGCTGCAAACCACCTTTACCTGGTATGGCAAGCAAGTGCCTAAGAAGTATGACTATCATGGCAATCCGGTTACTGGCAGCGCCACCGATCAGGTTAGCCCATACTCCATTATCGGCATGAGCGGCACCTACGATATTAACAAGTATGTTAGCGTCACCCTGGGTATCGACAACCTGACTGACAAGCGTCACTGGCGTCAGGGTAATGCCCAGACTACCGGCAACGCGACGACCGGCGCGTATTTGTATGGTGCTGGTGCGAACACCTACAACGATTCAGGCCGTACTTACTACATGAGCCTCAACACGCAATTCTAATTGAGATGATGAGGCAAACGGCAGCGGGCAATCAGTCCGCTGCCGTCTTTCCGGTTAACCAGTTCCAGGCTGCCGTGATGCATCTGCACAATGCGCAGCACAATATTCAGACCCAGACCGCTGCCACCGTAGCGTTGATCGCGACGTCGGAAGGCCTTAGTCAGTTCCTCTGCCGCACTGGCTTCAATGCCTGGTCCCTGATCCCACACTTCAACGATCACCTGCTGTTCTTCTTCACGTAACAACACCTGCACTTCACTGCCTTCCGGGCTGTAGCGCGAGGCATTTTCCAGTAGGTTACGCAGCATAAGACGCAGCAAAACCGCCTCACCCTGTTGCGGTACATCCGTGCCCTGCGGCCAGAACAATTGTTGCTGACGCTGCGCGTAAAGTTCGGCCATCTCCGGCTGCAATGGTTGCATGATGTCCTGTTGCCAGTGCAGCTGCTGATAGTGACCGCCAGCCAGCGCCTGGCCAGCACGCGACAGCATCAGTAATTGTTCAACCGTGTGCATCAGCTGATCGATACGTTCCACCAGCATTTCACTTTGCGGTACGTTTTGCTGTTGCAGCAGCTCCAGATGCAGGCGCAGTCCGGCCAATGGTGTGCGTAGCTCGTGGGCGGCATCAGCGGTAAACAGGCGTTCCTGTTGCAGCGTATGATCGAGGCGCGACAAAAGTTGATTGATGGAGGTGGTCACCGCCACGATCTCTTCCATCTCGGAATAGAGCGGCAGTGGGGCCAGATTATCGGCGGAGCGATGGGCAAGGCTGCTTTGCAACAACTTCAGCGGGCGGATAATCCAGTTGATGGCCCAGAAGGAGAACAGCAACGTCAGGCACACCATCACCAGCGACGGCAACAGCAGTGAGGCAATGGCTTCGCGGATTTCGTTTTCGACGTGATCGTTACGTGCTTTGGCGGTGAGCGTTTCATTCACCAGAAAGCCAATCTGTTCGCGGCTTTCGTGCCACAGCCAGACGGCGCTCATGATCTGGCAGGTGAGCAAAATCAGCGCCAGCATAATCAGCAAGCGCTGACGCATGCTATTCATTCACGTTCTTCCAGCCGATAACCGACGCCACGCACGGTTTTGATACGATCTTTGCCGAGTTTGCGGCGCAGATTGTGAATATGGACTTCCAGCGTGTTGGAGCCGGGATCATCGTTCCAGCTGTAGAGATCCTGTTGCAGGGTTTCGCGGTGCACATTCTGCCCGACGCGCATCAGCAAACGGGTTAGCAGCGCGAACTCTTTCGGTGTGATTTCCAGCGGCTGGTTCTCCAGCAGTACCTGCTGAGAACTGAGGTTGAGAGTGAGGTCACCCTGCTGCAACAGGTTGTCGCTATGGCCCTGATAGCGGCGAATCAATGCCCGCACGCGTGCCTGCAGTTCCACCAGGGCAAAGGGCTTCACCAGATAGTCATCGGCACCGGCATCCAGTCCATCCACCCGATCTTCCAGCGCATCACGCGCGGTGAGAATCAGTACCGGTACGGCGATGCCATCGCGACGCCACTGACGCAGTAGCGCAGCACCGTCACGATCGGGCAGTCCGAGATCCAGTACGATCAGGCTGTACTGGCCACTGCGCAGCAAGGCATTGCTTTCTGCGGCGCTGGCGGCACAGTCCACGGCGTACCCCTGGGCGCTCAATGCCTGGGCCAGGCCCGATTGCAGCAGCGCATCATCCTCAACGATTAACAGTTTCATCAGTTGTTCTGGTAAATGTCCTTGTAGAGGCGGCTTTCAAAACGCACCAGCGGAATGCGGCGTGTCTTCTGGTCTTCCGGCGGAACAGCATAACCGGACAGATACTGGACAAAGGCAACGCGCGCGCCGCTGGCAGTGGTAATGAATCCTGCCAGATTATAGACGCCCTGCAGCGAACCGGTCTTCGCCGATACCTTACCATCAACGCCCGCTTCATGCAGACCACCACGATATTGTAGCGTGCCATCGTAGCCCGCCAGCGGCAGCATGGAGATGTAGTTCAGCGTTGAATCATTTTTGGCAATGTATTGCAGCACCTGCATCATGGTACTGGGTGCGACCAAATCATGACGTGACAGGCCGGAGCCGTCTACCTGAATGGTGTTGCCGAGATCGATACCGGCTTTTTCGCGCAGAATGCGGCGCACCGCATCAGAACCGGCACGGAAGGTGCCCGGGACATTGAAGTAATGATGGCCAATGGTACGGAACACGGTATCGGCAATCATATTGTCCGATTTTTTCAGCATGGTGTGCAGCAAATCGTGCAGCGGTGCGGATTGCGTGGAGGCCAGCACGGTACCCGGCGACGTGACCTGCGTCTGACGCACCAGATGGCCGCTGTAATCGATATCCGCAGCGCGCAGTTCATCCTTCAGGATCTCGCCCGCCCAGGCTGCGCCATCCTGTACGGCAAAGGCCAGTGGCAGCGGTTCAGCACGCTGACGCATGCAGCCGGTCAGGGTGTAGCGGTTCAGTTCGCCTGGCACCACATCCAGCTCGCAATATTGTCCCTCGCCGCTGTTAGGGCCGAGGGTACGTACCTGGCTGAACATATGCGCCGGGTAATAGGAAGCGATGCGCACAAAGGCGGTTTCGCCCGGCTTGCTGGCGCTGTAGAGCGAAACAGAGAAACAGTTTTTATCGACGATGGCCGCCCCTGGCGGTGCGCTGAAGCATTGCGTCAGATCGTTCCACGGCCAGCCTGGTGCCATATCGTGGCTGGCGAAGACGGAGGTATCGATCACCAGGTTGCCTTTAATATGGGTGATGCCCTGCTTTTTCAGCGTGGCGACCATGTTGCGCAGATCCTGGCGGCTTAATGTCGGATCACCGGCAAAGCGTGCCACCAGATCCCCATTCAGGGTGCCATCACTGACTGCGCCTTTGGTTTCCAGCGTGGTCTGGAAACGGAAGTCAGGCCCCAGCTCCAGCAACGCCGCCAGCGCGGTCACAACCTTCATGGTACTGGCGGGTAACGCCATTTGTTTGCCATGAAAATCGATTATCGGGGTTGATGCGCCCACTTTTTGTACCATCAGCGCCAGGTTTGCGCCGTCTGGTAAATACTGCATGTATTCCTCAACGGGGGCTGCTTGTGCCTGCAGCATAAACGCACAGGTTAATCCGGTAACAAGTCGTGAAAATCGCATAATCTCGCGGTAACTGACGGGTGAAGGCGACAATACTACGTCCCCGGACGGTGCAAAGTAAACGATGACCCACAGGGAACTCTGGGGTAAAATACGTATCAAAATGCAAAACCCATCCTGACCCGGAAACCTTTCCGGGTCAGGATTCTTTTGCTTGTGAAAATGAGGTAACGCGCCGCAGAAGCTGTTTTCTGCTGTCACCGGTCAGGATGACGCTGTTAACCAGGAAAGATGACGAGGAGCCAAAATGAAACAGATTCCGATGACTTTAAAAGGCGCTGAAAAGCTGCGCGAAGAGCTGAACGAACTGAAAACCGTTAAGCGTCCGCGCATCATCGCCTCTATCGCCGAAGCCCGTGAGCACGGCGATTTGAAAGAGAATGCCGAATACCATGCTGCCCGCGAAGAACAAGGGTTCTGCGAGGGACGCATTCAGGAGATCGAAGCGAAACTCTCTAATGCGCAAGTGATTGATGTGACTCAGATGCCGAAAACCGGTCGCGTCATTTTTGGTGCTACCGTGCAGGTGCTGAACATCGATACTGATGAAGAATCGACCTACCGTATCGTGGGCGATGACGAAGCCGACTTTAAACAAAATCTGATTTCAGTGAACTCGCCGATGGCGCGTGGTCTGGTCGGGAAAGAAGCGGATGACGTCGCGATCATCAAAACACCGGGCGGGGATGTGGAATATGAGATCCTGAAGGTGGAATACATCTAATATATTGCTACGCTTTGAAATGCGTTGCTGCATATTGTAAAGAAAGGAAAAAGGCCGCATAGCGGCCTTTTATCCCATGCAGGAGCATGGCACTTTCTCTGCCCGCCGTTACGAACGGGGGAGAGAAATCTTGCTCTCTTTTGCAGGGCGATACAGCACCAGCGTTTTGCCGATGACCTGTACGTTGCAAGCTTTGGTTTCGCGGACGATAGCGTCAACGATCAGGAGCTTAGTTTCACGATCTTCCGAGGCAATTTTTACCTTGATCAATTCGTGATGTTCTAGCGCCTGTTCGATTTCGGCGAGCACGCCTTCAGTCAGGCCATTGCCACCCAGCATAACAACGGGTTTAAGCGGATGCGCAAGGCCTTTCAGGTGCTGTTTTTGTTTGGTACTCAGATTCATCGTATTTTTTTGCTTACTTAGGGATTGAAAACGGTTCATTCTACCGCCATCTCGGGTATATCGCCAAATCAACGCAACCCATGCGTGCTGATTTATCGCTACGATGACGATTTAACTGGAAAAATTATGACGGGTAAAAAGCGTTCGGCCAGTTCCAGTCGCTGGCTTCAGGAACACTTTAGCGATAAATATGTGCAACAGGCACAGAAAAAAGGGTTGCGTTCGCGCGCCTGGTTTAAACTTGAGGAAATACAGCAGGGTGACAAGCTGTTCAAACCCGGTATGACAGTGGTCGATCTGGGAGCTGCACCCGGTGGCTGGTCGCAATATGTGGTACAACTAATTGGCTCGAATGGCCGTATCATTGCCTGTGACCTGCTGCCTATGGACCCGATTGTCGGTGTTGATTTTCTGCAAGGCGATTTTCGTGACGAAGCAGTGCTGAAGACGCTACTGGAACGCGTTGGTGACGAAAAAGTGCAGGTGGTGATGTCGGACATGGCGCCGAACATGAGCGGTACACCTGCAGTTGATATTCCGCGTTCGATGTATTTGGTAGAATTGGCGCTGGAAATGTGTCGGGATATCCTGGCCCCAGGCGGCAGTTTTGTGGTGAAAGTGTTTCAGGGAGATGGCTTCGATGAATACCTGCGGGAAATTCGCTCCCTGTTTACGAAAGTGAAAATTCGTAAGCCGGATGCTTCGCGATCACGTTCGCGCGAAGTGTACATTGTGGCGACAGGGCGCAAACTATAACCCGATTTACCGGAATCAAAGCAAGGCGAGCAATGCGTTTACACCGATGAGAATTCTGACTTTCAGGGTAAACAAGCAAAATCATCAGCGCCGCGATTCCAGGTATGAAGGATATATAGTACCCTACGCTGTCTGTTAACACCGTTGTAATATGAGGTTAATCCCTTGAGTGACATGGCGAAAAACCTGATTCTCTGGTTAGTCATCGCGGTCGTGCTGATGTCAGTATTCCAGAGCTTTGGGCCCAGCGAGTCGAATGGCCGTAGGGTTGATTATTCAACCTTCCTGTCGGAAGTGAACCAGGATCAGGTCCGCGAGGCACGTATTAACGGGCGTGAGATTAACGTTACCAAAAAAGACAGTAATAAATACACGACCTATATTCCTGTCAACGATCCCAAGTTACTCGATAACCTGTTGACCAAAAACGTCAAAGTGGTTGGCGAACCGCCGGAAGAACCGAGCCTGCTGGCTTCGATCTTCATCTCCTGGTTCCCGATGCTGCTGCTGATTGGCGTGTGGATCTTCTTTATGCGTCAGATGCAAGGTGGCGGCGGGAAGGGCGCGATGTCCTTCGGTAAGAGCAAGGCCCGCATGCTGACGGAAGATCAGATCAAAACCACTTTTGCTGATGTGGCCGGTTGTGATGAGGCCAAAGAAGAAGTGGGTGAGTTGGTCGAGTATCTGCGTGAACCGAGCCGTTTCCAGAAATTGGGCGGTAAAATCCCCAAGGGCGTCCTGATGGTGGGGCCGCCGGGTACCGGTAAAACGCTGCTGGCGAAAGCTATCGCCGGTGAAGCAAAAGTGCCTTTCTTTACTATCTCAGGTTCTGACTTCGTTGAAATGTTCGTGGGTGTTGGTGCATCTCGTGTGCGTGACATGTTCGAACAAGCGAAAAAGGCGGCACCGTGCATCATCTTTATCGATGAAATCGATGCGGTGGGTCGTCAGCGTGGTGCCGGTTT
Source organism: Pantoea sp. X-Soil-TKNS-1280 (assembly GCF_059730475.1). Taxonomy (NCBI): domain Bacteria; kingdom Pseudomonadati; phylum Pseudomonadota; class Gammaproteobacteria; order Enterobacterales; family Erwiniaceae; genus Pantoea; species Pantoea sp. X-Soil-TKNS-1280. The sequence continues at coordinate 622,814 of NZ_AP035962.1, forward strand.
AGGCGGTGGTCACGACGAACGTGAACAAACGCTGAACCAGATGCTGGTTGAGATGGATGGTTTTGAAGGCAACGAAGGCATTATCGTTATCGCGGCAACGAACCGTCCTGACGTGCTTGACCCGGCGCTGCTGCGTCCAGGCCGTTTTGACCGCCAGGTCGTGGTTGGCCTGCCAGATGTTCGTGGTCGTGAGCAGATCCTGAAAGTGCATATGCGTCGTGTGCCGCTGGCAACCGACATCGATGCAGCCATCATCGCGCGTGGTACCCCGGGCTTCTCCGGTGCTGACCTGGCGAACCTGGTGAACGAGGCAGCGTTGTTTGCTGCGCGCTCCAACAAGCGTGTGGTATCGATGGTTGAGTTCGAGAAAGCGAAAGACAAAATCATGATGGGTGCGGAACGTCGCTCCATGGTGATGACGGAAGCGCAGAAAGAATCTACCGCCTATCACGAAGCTGGCCATGCGATTATTGGTCGTCTGGTGCCGGAACACGATCCGGTACATAAAGTGACCATCATCCCGCGCGGCCGCGCACTGGGTGTCACCTTCTTCCTGCCGGAAGGCGATGCAATCAGCGCCAGCCGTCAGAAGCTGGAAAGCCAGATTTCTACGCTGTACGGCGGTCGCCTGGCGGAAGAAATCATCTACGGTGTTGAGCACGTATCCACGGGTGCATCTAACGACATCAAAGTGGCGACTAATCTGGCGCGCAACATGGTGACCCAATGGGGCTTCTCCGAAAAACTCGGTCCGCTGCTGTATGCAGAGGAAGAGGGTGAGGTGTTCCTCGGTCGTTCTGTGGCGAAAGCTAAGCACATGTCTGATGAAACGGCGCGTATCATCGACCAGGAAGTGAAACACCTGATCGACAGCAACTATCAGCGTGCACGCCGTATTCTGGGTGAAAACATGGACATCCTTCACGCGATGAAAGACGCGCTGATGAAGTATGAAACCATCGACGCACCGCAGATTGATGACCTGATGGCGCGTCGCGAAGTGCGTCCACCAGCTGGCTGGGAAGACCCAGGCAGCAACTCTTCTGACAACAACGGTACGCCGAAGGCGCCACGTCCGGTTGATGAACCGCGTACGCCGAACCCAGGCAACACCATGTCAGAACAGCTCGACAAGTAAGAGGCACCAACCTTAATAGAAACCCCGGCCGGTCCGGGGTTTTTTACATCCCGCAGTTTAGTCATTCCTCAAGGAGACTCTCACCATGAAGTTGTACGCCCGTGATTCCCATCTCGATCTGTCGTTTCCCCATGTGATGGGTATTTTGAATGTCACGCCGGACTCCTTCTCCGATGGTGGTAAGCATAACTCGCTGGTAGATGCGTTAACGCACACCAATGAGATGGTCAACGCGGGGGCGACCATCATTGATGTGGGGGGGGAATCGACGCGCCCTGGTGCGGATGAGGTTAGTGTTGAAGAAGAACTGGAACGTGTGATTCCGGTCGTGGAAGCCATCGCCCAACGTTTCGAAGTGTGGATTTCGGTCGATACTTCTAAAGCCGAAGTCATCCGTGAATCTGCGCGAGTGGGCGCTCACATCATTAACGATATTCGTTCGCTGGCTGAACCCGGTGCGTTGCAGGCGGCGGCGCAAACCGGACTGCCGGTGTGCCTGATGCATATGCAGGGTGAACCGCGCACCATGCAGCAGGCTCCGCAGTATCAAAATATCGTCAGCGAAGTTGACGCTTACTTCACTGAACAGATTGCGCGCTGTGTGGCGGCGGGGATTAAAAAAGACAATCTGCTGCTCGACCCCGGCTTCGGTTTCGGTAAGAATCTCAGCCACAATTATGAACTGCTGGCCGAACTGGGCCATTTCCACCATTTCGGTTTGCCGCTGTTAGTGGGGATGTCACGTAAGTCGATGATTGGCCAGCTGTTAAATGTCGGCCCAGCACAGCGTCTGACCGGCAGCCTGACTTGTGCGGTGATTGCCGCCATGCAGGGTGCACACATCATTCGCGTGCATGACGTGAAAGAAACCGTTGAGGCGATGCGCGTTGTGGAAGCAACACGCAGAGCAAAAGGATAAAAAGGCATGAGTGATCGTAAATATTTCGGTACGGATGGTATTCGCGGCAAAGTGGGTGAAGCGCCGATCACCCCTGATTTCGTACTGAAGCTGGGTTGGGCGGCAGGTAAAGTACTGGCGCGTCACGGTTCCAGAAAAGTACTGATTGGCAAAGACACGCGTATTTCAGGTTATATGCTGGAATCGGCGCTGGAAGCCGGACTGGCGGCGGCTGGCTTGTCTGCTGCGTTTACCGGACCGATGCCAACACCGGCGATTGCCTATCTGACGCGCACTTTCCGCGCGGAAGCCGGGATTGTGATTTCAGCCTCACATAACCCGTTCGACGATAACGGCATCAAATTTTTCTCTGCTGAAGGCACCAAGCTGCCGGACGAAGTGGAAGAAGCCATTGAGCTGGAGATGGAAAAGCCGATTACCTGCGTTGAATCGGCAGAGCTGGGCCGTGCCAGCCGAATTGTCGATGCAGCCGGTCGTTACATCGAATTCTGTAAAGGCACCTTCCCCAGTGAGCTAAGCCTGAACGGGTTAAAGATTGTGGTGGATTGCGCCAATGGGGCGACTTACCACATCGCACCGAATGTGCTGCGTGAGCTGGGGGCGACGGTCATTGCCATTGCGACCCAACCTGATGGCATGAACATCAATAAAGAATGTGGTGCCACCGATCTGCGCATGTTGCAGCAGCGGGTGCTGGCCGAGAAGGCGGACCTGGGTCTGGCCTACGATGGTGACGGCGACCGCATCATGATGGTTGACCACCTGGGTAATAAGGTCGATGGCGACCAGATCCTCTACATCATCGCCCGTGAAGGTTTACGCCAGGGGCAGCTGCGCGGTGGCGTAGTGGGGACGTTGATGAGCAATATGGGGCTTGAGCTGGCGCTGAAACAACTCGGTATTCCGTTTGTGCGCGCCAAAGTCGGCGACCGCTATGTCCTGGAGAAAATGCAGGAGAAAGGCTGGCGACTCGGCGCAGAAAACTCTGGTCATGTCATTTTGCTGGATAAAACCACCACGGGTGACGGTATCGTTGCAAGTTTGCAAGTGCTTACTGCGATTGTGCAAAACCACATGAGTCTGCACGATTTGTGCAGCGGTATGAAGATGCTGCCGCAGGTACTGGTGAACGTGCGCTTTAGCGGCGACAGCGATCCTTTGCAGACCGATGCCGTCAAGGCGGCCAGCGCTGAGGTGGAAAAAATCCTCGCCGGGCGTGGGCGCGTATTGTTGCGTAAATCCGGCACCGAGCCACTGATTCGTGTGATGGTTGAGGGCGAGGATGAAGCCCAGGTCACCGCGCTGGCGCATCAAATTGCCGACGCAGTGAAGGCCGTTTAATCAGGCCACAGGCGGCAGGATTTTTCCCTTTCCGCCTGTAAAATCACCGTGATGGCGCTTTTTTCCGCAATCAGTCCGGTTCGTGAAAATTGCGCTTGCAGAGGTATGCGCCTTTGGTTAGTATTCACACCCGCTTCTGGTGGGTGATGACGAGACTCCCCATCGATACTGGTTGAAGCTTTAACTGTGCGGGTTACGCGCAAGGAAACAGGTTGATTATGTACGAAGCTCTTTTGGTAGTTTTCCTTATTGTGGCACTGGGCCTTGTCGGTCTGATCATGCTGCAGCAAGGTAAAGGCGCTGATATGGGAGCATCATTTGGTGCAGGCGCTTCTGCGACGCTGTTTGGTTCTACCGGGTCTGGTAACTTTATGACTCGCATGACCGCAGTGCTGGCAACGCTGTTCTTCATCATCAGTCTGATTCTGGGTAACCTGAACACGAATAAAACTTCCAAAGGAAGCGAGTGGGAAAATCTGACTGCGCCGGCGAAATCTGAACAGACTCAGCCAGCGAAACCGGCAACCCCGGGTAACGATATCCCGCAGTAAGATCGTCAGCTTGCAATGCGACAACCTATCGTCGCTGTCAGTGAAGTGCCGAGGTGGTGGAATTGGTAGACACGCTACCTTGAGGTGGTAGTGCCCGATTGGGCTTACGGGTTCAAGTCCCGTCCTCGGTACCAAATCTCAGTATGACTTGCATTTTTCGCAAGTTCGGCGTAACATTCGCCACGTTTTCGGACGCGGGGTGGAGCAGCCTGGTAGCTCGTCGGGCTCATAACCCGAAGGTCGTCGGTTCAAATCCGGCCCCCGCAACCACTTTCCCTTAGAGTTATTTTTCAAATATACTGTATGCATCGACGGACGCATTCCACAGTGGGTTTTGAAAAAAATTCTTCTGGATTGTGCTCCGAGCCGCATCGCGGCATACAGGGTCCAGTCACAAAAAGCCCCGATTTTTCGGGGTTTTTTGTTATCAGGAAATCGCAACACTGGGCTATTAGGCCCTTTTTTTATGTCTTGGGGGTGGGCTTGTCCACATTAGAGCAAAAATTGACAGAGTTGATCTCTGCTCCGGTAGAAGCGCTTGGCTACGAATTGGTCGGTATCGAGTTTATTCGTGGTCGCACATCAACCTTGCGCATCTATATTGATAGTGAAGAGGGTATCAATGTTGATGATTGCGCCGATGTCAGCCACCAGGTCAGCGCTGTGATGGATGTGGAAGATCCCATCACGGTGGCTTACAACCTTGAAGTTTCCTCACCGGGTCTTGACCGTCCTCTTTTTACCGCTGAACATTATGCGCGTTTCGCCGGTGAAGAGGTGAGTCTGGTACTGCGTATGGCCGTGCAGAACCGCCGTAAATGGCAGGGTATCATCAAGTCTGTCGAAGGCGAGATGATCACGGTAACCGTTGAGGGCAACGATGAAGTGTTCGCGCTGAGCAACATTCAGAAAGCGAACCTGGTCCCCCACTTTTAAAAGTCCGGATTGAGGCTAACCAGGATGAACAAAGAGATCTTAGCTGTAGTAGAAGCCGTTTCTAACGAAAAAGCCCTGCCGCGCGAGAAAATCTTCGAAGCGCTGGAAAGTGCTTTGGCCACTGCGACCAAGAAGAAGTATGAGCAGGAAATCGATGTGCGCGTCAGCATTGACCGCAAAAGCGGCGATTTCGATACTTTCCGTCGCTGGCAGATTGTTGAAGAAGTCACGCAGCCAACTCGCGAGATCACGCTGGACGCAGCCCGCTTCGAAGATGAAGCATTCAATCTGGGCGAATATGTTGAAGATCAGATTGAATCGGTCACCTTTGACCGTATCACTACCCAGACGGCGAAGCAGGTCATCGTACAGAAAGTACGTGAGGCTGAACGCGCAATGGTCGTGGATCAGTTCCGCGAGCAGGAAGGCGAAATCATCACTGGCGTGGTGAAGAAAGTGAACCGCGATAACATCTCGCTGGATCTCGGCAGCAATGCTGAAGCGGTGATCGTACGCGAAGATATGCTGCCGCGTGAAAACTTCCGCCCGGGTGACCGTATTCGCGGCGTGCTGTATGCCGTGCGTCCGGAAGCGCGTGGTGCGCAGCTGTTCGTTACCCGTTCCAAGCCGGAAATGCTGATCGAACTGTTCCGCATTGAAGTACCGGAAATTGGCGAAGAAGTTATCGAGATTAAAGCGGCAGCACGTGATCCAGGTTCTCGTGCCAAAATCGCAGTGAAAACCAATGACAAACGTATCGATCCAGTGGGTGCCTGCGTAGGTATGCGCGGCGCACGCGTTCAGGCGGTTTCCAGTGAACTGGGCGGCGAACGTATCGATATCGTGCTGTGGGACGATAACCCGGCACAGTTTGTGATTAATGCCATGGCTCCGGCTGATGTGGCATCAATTGTGGTGGATGAAGACAATCACACCATGGATATCGCTGTTGAAGCTGGCAATCTGGCTCAGGCGATCGGCCGTAACGGCCAAAACGTGCGTCTGGCTTCCCAGCTGAGCGGTTGGGAACTGAACGTTATGACCGTCGATGACCTGCAGGCTAAACATCAGGCCGAAGCCCATGCAGCCATCGATATGTTCACCAAACATCTCGACATCGACGAAGACTTCGCCACTGTACTGGTGGAAGAGGGCTTCTCTTCTTTGGAAGAGCTGGCATATGTACCGATCAACGAGTTGCTGGAAGTTGACGGCCTCGATGAAGACACGGTAGAAGCCCTGCGTGAACGAGCAAAAAATGCGTTAACTACCCTGGCACTGGCGAAAGAAGAGAGCCTTGGTAATCAGGAACCTGCTGAAGATCTTCTGAATCTCGACGGTCTGGATCGTGCTCTGGCTTACCGCCTGGCGGCAAAAGGCGTTTGTACGCTGGAAGATCTTGCCGAGCAAGGTGTCGACGATCTGACAGATATCGAAGGGCTGGATGATGAGAAGGCCGGCGCGCTGATCATGGCCGCGCGTAATATCTGCTGGTTCGGCGATGACGCATAATTACAGGAAGGAACAGCATGACAGATGTAACCGTAAAATCGCTGGCCGCCGAAATTCAGACTCCGGTAGATCGCCTGGTACAGCAATTTGCTGATGCGGGGATCCGTAAGTCTGAAGACGACGCGGTGAGCCAGCAAGAGAAAGAGACCTTACTTTCCCACCTGAATCGTGAACATGGTCAGGCAGGTTCAGGTAAACTGACGCTGCAACGCAAAACTCGCAGCACCTTGAATATTCCTGGCACCGGGGGTAAAAGTAAATCGGTGCAAATCGAAGTCCGCAAAAAGCGCACCTATGTGAAGGGTGATGCAGAAGCTGAGCAACAGGCTCAGGCTGAAGCAGAAGCCGAGGCGCAGCGTGAAGCGGAAGAGAAGGCGCGTCGCGAGGCGGAAGAACAAGCCCGTCGCGAAGCTGAACAAAAAGCGCAACGTGAAGCCGAAGAAAAAGCCAAGCGCGAAGCCGCTGACAAGGCGAAGCGTGAAGCAGCGGAAAATGAGAAAGTGACTAATCAACCAACCGACGAAATGACCAAGGCTACGCAGTCTGACAAAGCCCGTCGTGAAGCTGAAGCCGCAGAACTGAAGCGTAAAGCTGAAGAAGAAGCGCGCCGTAAACTCGAAGAGAACGCGCGCCGTGTGGCCGAAGAAGCCCGCCGTCTGGCAGAAGAAAAATCTGCTGAGTGGGAAAAACCCGACGAAGAAGACACCAGTGACTATCACGTCACCACCTCAACCCATGCCCGCCAGGCAGAAGATGAGAACGATCGTGAAGTAGAAGGTGGTCGCAGCCGTACGCGCACCACTAAAGCTGCTCGCCCGGCTAAAAAAGGCAACAAGCATTCTGAAGCCAAAACCGACCGTGAAGAAGCGCGTGCCGCTGTTCGTGGTGGTAAAGGTGGTAAGAACCGTAAGCCGAGCGCACTGCAGCAGGGCTTTAACAAGCCGGCTCAGGCCGTTAACCGCGACGTTATCATTGGCGAAACCATCACTGTTTCCGAACTGGCCAACAAAATGGCGGTGAAAGGTTCTCTGGTCATCAAAGCGATGATGAAGATGGGTGCAATGGCAACCATCAACCAGGTAATCGATCAGGAAACGGCTCAGCTGGTAGCGGAAGAAATGGGTCACAAAGTGATCCTGCGCCGTGAGAATGAGCTGGAAGAAGCGGTGATGGACGATCGTGATACCGATGCTGCGCAGGAAAGCCGCGCACCGGTTGTGACCATCATGGGTCACGTTGACCACGGTAAAACCTCACTGCTGGACTACATCCGTTCAACCAAAGTCGCTTCAGGCGAGGCTGGCGGTATTACTCAGCATATCGGCGCATACCACGTTGAAACTGATAACGGCATGATCACCTTCCTGGATACCCCGGGCCACGCCGCGTTTACCGCGATGCGTGCACGTGGTGCGCAGGCAACGGATATCGTTATCCTGGTGGTGGCTGCGGATGATGGCGTAATGCCACAGACTATCGAAGCAATCCAGCATGCTAAAGCCGCGAAAGTGCCGGTCGTTGTTGCTGTGAACAAAATCGATAAACCGGAAGCCGATCCCGATCGCGTTAAGAACGAGCTGACTCAGTACGGTATCATCCCGGAAGAGTGGGGCGGCGAAAACATGTTCGTCAACGTTTCTGCGAAAGCAGGTACCGGTATCGACGATCTGCTGAACGCCATTCTGTTGCAGGCGGAAGTTCTGGAACTGACCGCTATCCGTGAAGGTATGGCAAGCGGCGTGGTGATTGAATCGTTCCTCGATAAAGGTCGTGGTCCGGTTGCTACCGTGCTGGTGCGTGAAGGTACCCTGAACAAAGGCGACATCGTGCTGTGCGGCTTTGAATATGGCCGTGTGCGTGCGATGCGTGATGAGCTGGGCCGTGAAGTCCTGGCTGCAGGTCCGTCTATTCCAGTTGAAATCCTCGGCCTGTCTGGTGTTCCGGCGGCCGGTGACGAAGCCACTGTGGTTCGTGACGAGAAGAAAGCGCGTGAAGTCGCACTGTATCGTCAGGGTAAATTCCGCGAAGTGAAACTGGCGCGTCAGCAGAAGTCGAAGCTGGAGAACATGTTCGCCAACATGACCGAAGGCGAAGTCTCCGAGCTGAACATCGTACTGAAATCCGACGTACAGGGTTCTGTGGAAGCGATCTCCGACTCCCTGCTGAAACTCTCCACCGACGAAGTGAAGGTGAAGATTATCGGTTCGGGTGTGGGTGGCATCACCGAAACCGACGCCACGCTGGCAGCGGCTTCCAACGCGATTATCCTTGGCTTCAACGTGCGTGCTGATGCGTCTGCGCGTCGCGTGATCGAAGCGGAAAGCGTGGATCTGCGTTACTACTCCGTCATCTATAACCTGATCGACGAAGTAAAAGCAGCGATGAGCGGCATGCTGGCTCCGGAATATAAACAGCAGATCATTGGTCTGGCTGAAGTCCGTGATGTGTTCAAGTCACCGAAATTCGGCGCTATCGCAGGCTGTATGGTCACCGAAGGCAACATCAAACGTCACAACCCGATCCGCGTTCTGCGCGACAACGTTGTTATCTATGAAGGCGAGCTGGAATCTCTGCGCCGCTTCAAAGACGATGTCAACGAAGTGCGTAACGGCATGGAATGTGGTATCGGCGTGAAGAACTACAACGACGTTCGTGTTGGCGATATGATCGAAGTCTTTGAAGTGATTGAAGTTAAACGCACCATCGATTGATCATCATCTGATGTGTTGCAATTTGGGAGGCCATTGGCCTCCCGAATTATTTGGGAGAAATAATCATGGCGAAAGAATTTGGTCGCCCGCAGCGCGTTTCTCAGGAGCTGCAGAAAGAGATTGCCATTATTCTGCAACGCGAAATTAAAGATCCGCGCCTCGGTATGATGGTGACGGTTTCTGGCGTTGAAGTGTCACGCGATCTGGCTTATGCCAAAGTGTTTGTCACTTTTCTGAACGATAAAGATGAAGAAGCGGTGAAAAACGGTCTGAAGGCGCTGAAAGAAGCTTCAGGCTATATCCGTACTTTGCTGGGTAAAGCGATGCGTCTGCGCATTGTGCCTGAGCTGACCTTCTTCTATGACAACTCGTTGATCGAAGGTATGCGCATGTCAAACCTGGTCACCAATGTTGTCAAAAATGATGCTGAACGCCGTGGCGATCATGCAGCGGACGACGACAAGGAGGATTGATGAGTCGTCCTCGTCGTCGCGGTCGCGATGTGCATGGTGTATTGCTGCTGGATAAGCATCAGGGCGCGTCTTCCAATGACGTGCTGCAAAAAGTAAAACGCATCTTCAATGCGAACAAAGCGGGCCACACGGGTGCTCTGGATCCTCTGGCGACGGGCATGTTGCCCATTTGCCTCGGCGAAGCGACCAAGTTCTCGCAATATCTGCTGGATTCAGACAAGCGTTACCGCGTGATTGCCCGCCTCGGCGAGCGTACCGATACCTCCGATGCTGACGGCAACGTGGTCGAAACGCGTGCGGTGACCTTTACTCAGGCGGATCTTGACGCCGCGCTGGAAAGTTTTCGTGGCGACACCCAACAGGTGCCGACCATGTTTTCGGCGCTGAAGCATCAGGGACGCCCGTTGTATGAGTACGCGCGTCAGGGAATCACCGTCGAGCGCGAACCCCGTCCCATCACCGTGTATGAACTGCTGTTTATTCGCTGGGAAGGGGACGAGCTGGAGCTGGAGATTCACTGCTCCAAAGGCACCTACATTCGTACCATCATTGACGATTTGGGTGAAAAGCTGGGCTGTGGTGCGCATGTGACCATGCTGCGTCGCTTGCAGGTTTCCCGCTATCCGGCAGAAAAAATGGTGACGCTTGAGCAGTTGCAGGCTTTGCTGGAGCAGGCCAATGCGGCAGAAATTGCGCCCGCTGATTTGCTTGACCCTCTGCTGCTACCGATGGATAGCCCGGCGGCGGATTTCCCGGAAGTGAATCTCCCCGATGCCATCGCGGTTTACTTCAAGCTGGGGCAACCGGTAGAGGCCGTTGACGTGCCTGCTGCTGGCCTGGTGCGTGTCACCGAAGGTGAGGCGCGTAAATTTATTGGTATGGCAGAGATTGATGACCGGCAGCGCGTTGCCCCACGCCGTCTGGTGGTGGAGTTTCCACAATAATGCGCCTTGCATAAAGGGGCATTTGCGTTGCTGTTGTACGAAGAGTAGAATAGCGCGGCTTTAAAGCGGGCTGCTGAATTAGAGATCGGCACCCATACATTCATTATTCACTGGAGTTTATTATGTCTCTAAGCGTAGAAGCTAAAGCAGAGATCGTTGCCAAATACGGTCGTGGCACCAACGACAGCGGTTCAACTGAAGTTCAGGTTGCTCTGCTGACTGCTCAGATTAACCACCTGCAGGGTCACTTCTCTGAGCACAAAAAAGACCACCACAGCCGTCGCGGTCTGCTGCGCATGGTATCCCAGCGTCGTAAGCTGCTGGACTACCTGAAGCGTAAAGACGTTGCACGCTACACCAGCCTGATCGAAAACCTGGGTCTGCGTCGCTAAGTCTGAAGAATCTGATCAAGGGCGTAGCGCAGACAGTATGCAAAAAAACGCATCTGACGATCAGATTTGTGCGAGTTTCGCGAAAAGGGGGCCTTTACGGCCCCTTTTTTCGAGCAATCGGCAGCAATCCGGTCCAAACTCATGTATTGTTGCTGAGAGTGATCTTCGCTTGCAGAGGTTCGCGCGGCTAATGAGAGGCTTTACCGCAAGGGCGGTTAAAGGTTGTCATTAGTCGCGAGGATGCAGCTGAAGATCGGTAATCCCCGGCGGGCCTGAGATGGGTCTGCCCCGACGTTAAGGACTTTTATTTTGCTGAACCCGATCGTACGCAAATTCCAATATGGTCAGCATACCGTCACGCTGGAAACCGGCATGATGGCACGCCAGGCTACTGCCGCTGTGATGGTGAGCATGGACGACACCGCGGTTTTCGTAACCGTTGTTGGCCAGAAAAAAGCGAAAGCTGGTCAGGATTTCTTCCCGCTGACCGTTAACTACCAGGAGCGTACCTACGCTGCTGGCCGTATCCCGGGTAGCTTCTTCCGTCGTGAAGGCCGTCCGAGCGAAGGCGAAACCCTGATCGCGCGTCTGATTGACCGCCCGGTTCGCCCGCTGTTCCCGGAAGGCTTCGTTAACGAAGTTCAGGTTATCGCTACCGTTGTTTCCGTTAACCCGCAGGTTAACCCGGACATCGTGGCAATGATCGGTGCCTCTGCTGCACTGTCACTGTCCGGTATCCCGTTCAATGGCCCGATTGGCGCGGCACGTGTTGGCTATATCAACGATCAGTATGTCCTGAACCCAACCGCTGACGAAGTCAAACAATCTCGTCTGGACCTGGTGGTTGCCGGTACTCAGAACGCGGTGTTGATGGTTGAATCAGAAGCTGACATCCTGACTGAAGATCAGATGCTGGGCGCAGTGGTATTCGGCCACGACCAGCAGCAGGTTGTTATTGAGAACATCAATGCACTGGTGGCTGAAGCCGGCAAACCGCGTTGGGACTGGCAGCCAGAAGCGGCTAATGATGCCCTGATTGCACGCGTTGCTGCCCTGGCAGAAGCACGTATCAGCGATGCTTACCGCATCACCGACAAGCAGGAGCGTTATACTCAGGTTGGCGTCATCAAAGATGAAACCATCGCTGCACTGCTGGCTGAAGATGAAACTCTGGATAGCGCTGAAATCGGCGATATCGTGCACAGCCTTGAGAAGAACGTTGTTCGTACCCGTATTCTGAACGGTGAACCGCGTATCGATGGCCGTGAAAAAGACATGATCCGTGGTCTGGACGTGCGTACTGGCGTGCTGCCGCGTACCCACGGTTCAGCTCTGTTCACCCGTGGTGAAACTCAGGCGTTGGTTGCTGCGACCCTGGGTACCGCACGTGATGCGCAGAACCTGGACGAGCTGATGGGTGAGCGCACCGACAGCTTCCTGTTCCACTACAACTTCCCTCCGTATTCGGTGGGTGAGACTGGTATGGTCGGTTCGCCGAAGCGTCGTGAAATTGGTCACGGTCGTCTGGCAAAACGCGGCGTACTGGCAGTGATGCCGAAACAGGAAGATTTCCCGTACACCGTACGTGTGGTATCTGAAATCACTGAATCAAACGGTTCTTCTTCTATGGCTTCCGTCTGCGGTGCTTCTCTGGCACTGATGGATGCAGGCGTACCGATCAAAGCGGCCGTTGCCGGTATCGCGATGGGTCTGGTGAAAGAAGACGAGAAATTTGTTGTTCTGTCTGACATCCTGGGTGACGAAGATCACCTCGGCGACATGGACTTCAAAGTAGCCGGTAGCCGTGAAGGTATTACCGCGCTGCAGATGGATATCAAAATTGAAGGGATCACCCGCGAGATCATGCAGGTTGCTCTGAATCAGGCTAAGGGTGCGCGTCTGCATATCCTGAGCGTGATGGAGCAGGCAATCAGCACGCCGCGTCAGGAGATCTCTGAGTTCGCACCGCGCATTTACACCATCAAGATCAATTCTGACAAGATCAAAGATGTTATCGGTAAAGGCGGTTCTGTCATCCGTGCGCTGACTGAAGAAACCGGCACCACCATCGAAATCGAAGATGATGGCACCGTGAAGATCGCAGCGACCGATGGTCTGAAAGCGAAAGAAGCAATCCGTCGTATCGAAGAAATCACCGCAGAAATCGAAGTGGGCCGTATTTACACTGGTAAAGTGACCCGTATCGTTGATTTCGGTGCCTTCGTTGCGATTGGCGGCGGCAAAGAGGGTCTGGTTCATATTTCGCAAATCGCTGATAAGCGCGTTGAGAAAGTGACCGACTACCTGCAGATGGGCCAGGAAGTTCCGGTTAAAGTACTGGAAGTGGACCGTCAGGGCCGTGTGCGTCTGAGCATCAAAGAAGCGACAGAGCAGAAACCGCAGGCGATCGAGACCATCGCTGCGACCGACGCACCTGAAGCTGAATAAGTATTTCCTGATTAACCTCTCCCTGCCAGGCAGGGAGAGGTGTTTGTATACCGCAGGTAATTCAGATAGCAGTAAGGTGGCAAGCGAGTGAATCCCAGGAAACTTACTCAGGTAAGCGACCAGGGTGAATGAGTACAGCCAACGTAGCTGCAATCTGAAGTATGACGGGTATCATCGCGAGGGCGGGAACCCTTGTGCATAGCAGGCGGATGACAGGATGGTTATCCCAATGTTTGTATTCGGGAGTGGGAAATGAAGCCTTTTTTGCGCTGGTGTTTTGTTGCGACAGCTTTGACGCTGGCAGGATGCAGCAACTCCAATTGGCGTAAGAACGAAGTTCTGGCAGTACCTTTGCAGCCCACACTGCAGCAGGAAGTGATTCTGGCGCGAATGGAACAAATTCTTGCCAGTCGTGCCCTGACCGATGATGAACGCGCACAGCTATTATATGAGCGTGGAGTGTTGTATGATAGCTTAGGTCTGAGAGCATTAGCGCGGAACGATTTTTCGCAAGCGCTGTCTATCAGGCCGGATATGCCAGAGGTGTTTAACTATCTCGGCATATATTTAACGCAGGCAGGCAATTTTGATGCTGCCTATGAAGCGTTTGATTCTGTACTTGAGCTTGATCCAACTTACAATTATGCGCATTTAAACCGTGGTATCGCCCTCTATTACGGCGGTCGATACAAGTTAGCGCAAGATGATCTGCTGGCGTTTTATCAAGACGATCCTAATGATCCATTCCGCAGTCTGTGGCTCTACCTCGTTGAACACGAGATGGATGCCAGCAAGGCCAAAGTAACGCTTAAACAACGTTACGATAAAGCGGTCCGGGACCAATGGGGATGGAATATTGTCGAGTTCTACCTGGGCGACATCAGTGAAAAAACATTGATGGAACGTCTCAAGGCGGACGCAACGGATAACACCTCGCTCGCTGAACATCTCAGTGAAACCAACTTCTATTTAGGTAAGTACTACCTAAGTCTGGGGGAGAAGGACGACGCGAAAGCGTTGTTCAAACTGGCGGTGGCCAACAACGTCAACAACTTTGTTGAACACCGATACGCATTGTTGGAACTGGCGCAACTCGGCCAGGCACAAGACGATTTATCAGAATCTGACCAGCAATAGCTGACGAACTTTTATTGCCTGAATTACCCGTTAAGTCATCATCTTCCGGGATGAGGGCTTTTCTGTTCGTCGAAACTTCTAATTTGAGCCGGTTCACACTTTTCGATGAAAATGACTGAAAATTTTCATGACGAGTTATGTAGACTGGCCGCCGCAATCTAAGAGGCACGTGTACTACATGACTGATATTCAAACCACTTTTGCTGATCTGGGCCTTAACGAATCCATCCTGTCTGCTCTTAATGACATGGGTTACGTCAAGCCGTCACCGATCCAGGCCGAGTGCATTCCGCACCTGCTGGCTGGCCGTGACGTGCTGGGTATGGCACAGACCGGTAGTGGTAAAACTGCAGCGTTCTCTCTGCCGCTGCTGAACAACATTGACCCGTCGCTGAAGGCACCGCAAATTCTGGTGCTGGCACCCACCCGCGAACTGGCGGTGCAGGTAGCTGAAGCAGCGACTGAATTCTCTAAACATATGCGTGGCGTCAACGTCCTGGCCCTGTACGGCGGCCAGCGTTATGACGTGCAGCTGCGCGCACTGCGTCAGGGCCCACAAATTGTGGTGGGCACCCCGGGTCGTCTGCTCGACCACCTGAAACGCGGTACTCTTGATCTGTCTAACCTGCGTGGTCTGGTGCTGGACGAAGCCGACGAAATGCTGCGCATGGGCTTTATTGAAGACGTTGAAACCATCATGGCGCAGATCCCGGAAGGTCACCAGACCGCTCTGTTCTCTGCCACCATGCCGGAAGCGATCCGTCGTATCACTAAGCGTTTCATGAAAGATCCGCAGGAAGTGCGCATTCAGTCCAGCGTTACGACTCGCCCGGACATCTCTCAGTCTTACTGGACCGCTTATGGCCGTAAAACTGATGCGCTGGTACGTTTCCTCGAAGCAGAAGACTTCGATGCTGCGATCATCTTTGTGCGTACCAAAAACGCAACGCTGGAAGTGGCTGAAGCGCTGGAGCGCAGCGGTTATAACAGCGCAGCACTGAACGGTGACATGAACCAGGCACTGCGTGAGCAGACGCTGGAGCGCCTGAAAGATGGTCGTCTGGACATCCTGATCGCGACCGACGTTGCGGCACGTGGTCTGGACGTTGAGCGTATCAGCCTGGTTGTTAACTACGACATCCCGATGGACGCAGAATCTTACGTTCACCGTATCGGCCGTACCGGTCGTGCGGGTCGTGCAGGCCGTGCGCTGCTGTTCGTTGAGAACCGCGAGCGTCGTCTGCTGCGCAACATTGAACGCACCATGAAGCTGACCATTCCGGAAGTTGAACTGCCGAATGCCGAGCTGCTGGGTGAGCGTCGTCTGGCTAAATTTGCTGCGAAAGTACAGCAGCAACTGGAAAGCAGCGATCTGGACATGTACCGCGCGCTGCTCAGCAAAATGCAGCCGGAAGAAGAGCTGGATATGGAAACCCTGGCTGCTGCACTGCTGAAAATGGCACAGGGCGAACGTCCGCTGATTCTGCCAGCAGATGCACCGCGTCCGCAGCGCCGTGAATTCCGCGATCGTGATGATCGTCGTGACAGCCGTGATTCACGTGACTCACGCGGTCCGCGTGAAAGCCGTGATGGCGACCGTCCGCGTCGTGAGCGTCGTGACGTTGGCGAAATGCAGCTGTACCGCATTGAAGTAGGCCGTGATGATGGCGTTGAAGTTCGTCATATCGTGGGCGCAATTGCTAACGAAGGTGATATCAGCAGCCGTTACATCGGTAACATCAAACTGTTTGGTACCCACTCCACCATCGAGCTGCCGAAAGGCATGCCGGGTGAAGTTCTGCAGCATTTCACCCGTACGCGTATTCTCAACAAGCCGATGAATATGCAGCTGCTGGGCGATGCACAGCCGCACGAGCGTGGTGGTGAGCGCAGCGGCGAACGTCGTAGCGGTGGTCGTGATTTCGGTGGTGAGCGTCGTGGCAACCGTGAAGGCGGTGCTGGTGCACGTGGTGAAGGTCGTGAAGGCGGTCGTCGCTTCTCCTCTGAGCGTCGTGAAGGTGGCCGTGAAGGCGGACGCTTCAGCCGTGAAGGTGGCCGTGGCCCGCGTCGCGAAGAAGCAGGTGCTGCTGCACCGCGTCGTCGTGACATCTAAGCGACAAAGCTAAATAGCAAAATGGGACGCCTCGGCGTCCCATTTTTTTATCCAGTGTCAGCTAAAGTTTACACCCCGCCAGCAATCAGTACCCGTTCACCGCTGACATAGGCCGACTCCTCTGATGCCAGAAACAGCGCAACCTGCGCGACATCTTCCGGCAAACCAAAACGTCCCAGTGGGGTCGCCGCAATTAACTGTGCTTTCAGTTCCGGATGCATCTTCTTCGCTGCCAGTAAACCTTCAGTCAGGATGATGCCAGGTGCCAGCGCATTAACGCGGATATTACGGGGACCCAGTTCTCGTGCCAGCCCCTGGGTGAGGGTATCAATCGCGCCTTTGGTCGCCGCCCACAGCACCGAGCCAGGGGTGCTACGCTGGCTATTTAGTGCGCTGAGGTTAATGATGCAACCGCCACGCGTAGGGAAATGCCGGGCTGCCTGCTGGCAAACCAGCAACGTACCCAGCAGATTTACATTCAACTGCTGCTGCATCTCAACAACGTTGAGCGCCACAAAATCGCCGTGATGAAAAATGCCTGCGTTGTTGACCACAATATCCGGTGCGCCAAATTGCTCAATACAGGTAGCGAACAACCGCACCACATCATCTTCACGTGAGATATCGGCCTGAACGGCGATGGCATCGCTGCCCAGACCACGAATATCCGTGACGACATCAGCCGCGCCAACTTCGTCCTGACGATAATTCACCACAACCCGGGCACCGGCCGCCGCGAAAGTCATGGCGATAGCGGCACCGATGCCTTTCGAAGCGCCCGTCACCAGCGCAATTTTGCCTTCAAGTGCTTTCATCGTGTCTCTCCACCTGAGGTTTCGGGGAAGCATAAGAATGCGCTGTCCATACAATTAACAGGTAGCGCAATCCTGCAAGCTTTTTGCCCGATCCTGCAAATCTCAGCACCAGAGGCCAGGCGCTACGTCAACGCCAGGTTAGAATAAAAACTCAATGATCCCTCATTGCGGAGCGCTCAACGCATGATTCATCAGGAACAGTGGCAACAGCTGGTTGCTATGATTGCCCGTCACGCCCCGGACGATGGTCGCCATCATAGCGCCATCGATTTTCTCTCTTTTGGTCGCAGCTCCAGGCCAAGCAGTCTGTCACATGTGGCCACCTGGGCCAGTTTTGCGCTGGTGGCACAGGGGCAGAAAGCGTTACGCATGGGTGACGATGTGATGCATTACGGCGCAGGGGATCTGCTGCTGGTGACGCTGGATATGGCGGTACAATCCTGCGTGGTCATGGCGACGCCGGAGAAGCCTAACCTGGGGGTAGGTATCACCATCAATGAAACGCGCCTGATGCGCTATCTTGAGCACTTCCCTATGCAGCAGGTAGGAGCCGCAGCAACCAATGAGCGCGGCATCACGGTACACAAGGTGGCACCTCCGCTGGTGGATGCGGTTATTCGCCTGATCGAGTTGCTGGATCAACCACAGGATATTCCGGCGCTGGCGCCGTTGATTGAACAGGAAATTTTCTATCGACTGCTCACCGGCCCGGAAGGCCCACGCATTCTGAATATGGCGCTGGCGGAACGTCCGGGCAACAAAGTGGCGCGTGCGGCCCGCTGGCTGCGGGAAAATTTTCATCAGCCACTGAAGATGGATCAACTGGCAAGCAACGTGGGTATGAGCATTTCGTCACTGCATCACCACTTCAAAGCAGTTACCGCGATGACGCCGATGCAGTATCAAAAGCAATTGCGTCTCAACGAAGCGCGCCGACTGATGTTGATGGAAAAGCTGGACGCCGGAACGGCAGGTTATCGGGTGGGGTATCAGAGCGCTTCACAATTCAGCCGCGAATACAGCCGCTTTTATGGTCAGTCGCCGGGACGTGATGTGCGGCAGAATGCGGTGGGGGCCGAAGCCTGGCCACCGCAATAATCAGGTTTACAGCGAGCGGGCGGCTTCCATCGCCAGTGCAAAGGAGCGCAGACGCGCTTGTGGATCGAATATCTGGCCGTTTACCATGATTTCATCCGCCTGGGTTTCACGCAGCAAGGCTGCAAGTCCATGGCGTACTTTATCGCTATCACCCACAATCGACATACTCAGCGCCTGCTGGACGCCATATTGTTCTGACGGCGACCACAGGTTATCCATGTTCTCCACCGGTGCCGGTAGCGGACCGGGTTTGCCGCGACGCAGGTTAATAAACTGCTGCTGCATCGAGGTGAACAGGAAACGCGCATCGCGCTCGCTGTCGGCGGCAACCACGTTCACGCATACCATGGCGTAAGGTTTTGCCAGACGCGCGGATGGCTGGAATTTCTCACGGTACACATGCAGCGCCTGGAACAGCAGGTCAGGGGCGAAGTGTGAGGCAAAGGCGAACGGTAAGCCCAGTTGAGCCGCCAGCTGCGCGCTGTAGAGACTGGAACCCAGCAGCCATACCGGAATTTTCGAGCACAGGCCCGGTACTGGCTGCACCGGTGGGCATTCACCGACTTCGGCGTCAAACCAGCTAATCAGTTCGGCAACATCGTCCGGGAAGCTGTCAGCCTGCGCGCCGGAAAGATGGCGACGCAGCGCCAGCATGGTGCGCTGATCGGAGCCTGGCGCACGGCCCAGACCGAGATCAATACGGCCCGGATAGAGCGATTCCAGAGTGCCAAACTGCTCTGCAATCACCAGTGGCGAATGGTTGGGCAGCATAATGCCGCCTGAACCGAGGCGCAGGGTTTCGGTGTTGGCAGCCAGATAGCCAATCAGCACCGAGGTGGCTGCGCTGGCAATGCCGGTCATGTTGTGGTGTTCAGCTAACCAATAGCGGTAAAAGCCGAGGGCTTCAGCCTGACGGGCCAGGGCCAGCGAGTTGTGGAACGCATCACGCGGCGTTGCGCCCTGTGGAATGGGGGCCAGGTCCAGCACGGACAGGCGAACAGTTTTTTTCTCAGACATGGGCACTCCAGAATAAGTATGGCGCAGGTGTTCATTAAGCCTGCGCCATCCAGTATTACGCATCAGTACCCATATTAAAACTGCTAATAAGGGCAGGAATATAGCCGGAACGTGCCTTTCAGCGGCCGCTATCCAGCGCCATTCCTGCCAGGCGTCGCCAGTAACCGTTACTGTCGCTGCCGCGGGCCACCATCAGCGGCGCTTCACCTGCTTCGTTGGCGCGGAAGCGATCCACATCCTCCAGCGTACTGTCGTCCTGCGGTGATAAACGTACGATATCGACCCAGTTATGCATGCCGACCAGATCATTGCCAAGGTTGTAGCAGTAGCCACTCATAGTCTGGATACCATTCAGCACAAACACCTGCTGGCCTTCCTGGGACAACACGCGTCGTCCGTTGGGATAGTCGATGCAGCAGGTCTGACAATCGTCTTTGGCGCGATTTTCCGAGCGTGCGGTGAAGCAGCGCGCGGACAAGGCCAGCGGCAGATAGCCGTAGCCCAGCACTTCTACCTCAAAGCGATCGCGCATGCCTGCGGCATCGCACTGCTGCAACAGCTGAATCAGCCAGTCGCGAGACATCTCAACCGGCATGCACCAGCGCGTCATGCCTTCTTTCAGCAACAGCTGCAAGGTTTGCGCGTTGTAGACGTTAAGCGTCGGGCCAGCGACAAACGGCAACTGGCGTTCGGCCGCCATATTCACCGTACCGATGTCGTTAGCTTCAATCAGAAACTCGCCGTTTTCCACATAGCGGCGCAGTTCTTTCAATTCCGATGGCGATTGCAGCAGCGCCAGCGTGCTGATAACCACCTGTTTGCCGTGCTGTGCCAGTGCGCGGCCCATTTCCATCCATTGGGCGAAAGGCGTGGCGCGGCGTTTGCTGCACACTGCCTCACCCAGATAGACGATTTCCGCGCTGGATTGCGCGGCGCGCTGATAAAAGTTTTCCAGTTTGTCACTGGGCCAGTACCACAGTACCGGGCCGATTGCGTATTTCATGCTGACTCCTTACTGCCAGTCGCGATGGTAAGCGCCGAGCGTGGTCTGGCTACCTTCAGAAAGTTCGCCCAGCGCCTGCATCCAGGGTTCCTGAACGGCATACTGCTCTGGCGCTGCCATACAACGGTCAATCGCCTGACGCCACACTTTCGCCACCTGGGCCACATAGGCCGGGCTGCGCTGGCGACCCTCAATCTTCACCGATGCCACCCCGGCACGCAGCAGTTCCGGCAGCAGCGACAGGGTGTTGAGGCTGGTGGGTTCTTCCAGCACGTGATAACGCTGGTTATCGACCTCGTAGCGTCCTTTACACAGGGTGGGATAACCGGCACTTTCATCCGGTCCATAGCGGTCAATCAGCACCTCATTCAGGCGTGATTCCATGCCCTGCGGCGTCTGTTGCCAGCGCACGAATTTGGCGGGGGAACAGGCGCCGGCGCTGTTCGGTGATTCCCCGGTCAGCCATGAGGAGAGGTAGCAGCGGCCTTCGGCCATGATGCACAGGCTACCGAAAGCAAACACTTCCAGCGGCACCGGTGTTTCTCGTGCCAGCTGCTTCACCTGGTGCAGCGACAATACGCGCGGCAGCACCACGCGATGCAGCTGAAAATGGCGGTGATAAAAGCGGATCGCTTCCAGATTGGTGGCCGACGCCTGTACTGAAAGGTGGCGTTCGACCTGCGGATAGTGCTTTGCCGCATATTCCAGCGTGGCGATATCGGCGAGAATCAGCGCGTCTGCGCCATTTTGCGCGGCGATATCAATCGCCTGTTGCCAGCGATTCATGCCGTCAGGATGGGCAAAGGTGTTAATCGCGACGTGCAGCTTGCGCCGATGCTGGTGCACAAAGCGCGCCGCTTCGGCCAGTTTTTTGTCGGTAAAATTAAGACCAGCAAAGTGGCGGGCATTGGTATCGTCTTTCAGGCCGACGTAGACGGCGTCGGCGCCATGCTCCACCGCCGATTTCAGCGCGGGTAAATTCCCCGCCGGGCACAGCAGTTCCATACATTTTCCTCCCCCGGGTTCTGGACGGCGTTGAGTGTAGGTAAGCACTCGTCACAGAATGTTGATTTAAGGCAGTGAAACGGCCAATGGTGATGCAGATTGAAGATTTTTCACACAACCAGAGTGCGAATTCCTTGATCTCAGTGGAGGCGAAGCCAAACGGATGTGGCAGAATAGGTAAAATTTTCTGAAGGGAGTGCAGCTGGTGTTTACTCGCTTACGCGGTTTGATTGTTGAAAAAGGGCCTGAATTCTTAGCCTTACCGGTGTCATTAACCCCTTTCGCGCTGAAAAAAGCCGTTTTGCAACAACTCCTAAACTGGCAATTTCGCCATGCTTTGGCTGAAGGTGAGTTAGACTTTCTGGAAGGGCGCTCCCTGGGAATCGAAATCAGCGACATCAATTTGCGCTGGATGACCACGTTACAGGCCGGGCGTCTGACTGTTTCGCGCGACACCGAAGCTGATGTCTGGTTTCGCGGCGAAGCCAACGATCTGTTGCTGGTGGCAGCACGCAAAGCGGACCCCGATATGTTGTTCTTTCAACGCCGTCTGGTGATTGAAGGTGACACGGAGCTGGGGCTGGAGGTGAAGAACCTGATGGATGCCATTGAACTGGATGCCATGCCCACGCCATTGCGAACGGGATTGCAGCAGCTGGCTGCTTTTGTTGAGGCTGGACTGAAACAGGACGCGAAGGCCACTGAGTCGCGCGCGGGGATCTCATGTTGATTCGTACTGAAATTGGCGTCGATGCGGCCAGCATCGACAGTCTGTTAAAGCGCTGTTTTGCCAGCGCCGCCGAAGCGGAACTGGTGCAGCAGTTGCGTGAAGATGGTTTGCTGACCCTTGGCGTGGTTGCGACCGATGATGAAGGTCAGGTTTTGGGGTATGCCGCGTTCAGCCCGGTGACGTTGCAGGGCGAAGACCGTAACTGGGTCGCTCTGGCACCGCTGGCGGTGGATGAGACGGTACGCAAACAGGGCATCGGTAAACAACTGGTGTACGAAGGGCTGGATGCGCTGAACGAATTTGGTTACAGCGCAGTGGTGGTGCTGGGCGATCCGGCTTACTACCATGACTTCGGCTTTGAACCGGCAGCGCGTCACGGGCTACATTGCCGCTGGCCTGGCTCAGAAGCCGCGTTTCAGGTGTATAAACTGGCTGACGACGCATTTGCTGGCGCGGAAGGGCAGATCGAGTTCGCTGCACCTTTCAATCGTTTTGCGTAAACCAGTTGTTCAGGCTGGGCGGCTGTTGTGCCACCAGTTGCAGCTTCTGTGCCCGGCTTAACTGCTTCACCTGATACTCAAGCCGTGATGCGGCAGACCGATCGCCCGCATCACAATGAAACACCAGCGTCAGTGGACCTTTTCCGCGCAATGATCGCGCTCCACGTCCCTGCTGATGCTGCTGTAAACGCCGGTTCACGTCTGTGGTGATGCCGGTGTAGAGTTGGCCTGCGGCGGTTTGCAGCATATAAAGCTGCCAGCCCTGCTCCATGATGATTAACCTCGGAAAAATCGCTGACAGGCAGTGTAGCGCGCATCAGGCGTTGCCGCTATCCGTCAGCACAGGCCTCCGGCCTGCAAGGGAGTTCGATTGTGTCCGACCATTCCCATCTGATTCGCTACCTGAAAAAACAGCATGCGCTGTCGCTGTGCGCGACAGACGGCGACGATCTATGGTGCGCCAACTGTTTTTATGTCTTCGATGAATCCCGCATGGTTTTCTGGCTGATGACCGAGCCGGACACCCGACATGGTCAGCTGATGCAGGCTAATCCCCGCGTGGCGGGCACCGTCAACGGCCAGCCGAAAACGGTGCTGCTGATCAAAGGTGTACAGTATCGCGGTCATATTCAGCGTTTAAGCGATGAAGCTGAACAACAGGCGCGTCACGCCTATCAGCGCCGCTTCCCGATCTCACGCGCCGTCACGGCACCGCTGTGGGAGATTGTGCTGGAAGAAGTGAAGATGACCGATAACGCGCTGGGTTTCGGCAAAAAAATTGTCTGGCAGCGCGGTGATTCGTAGCGGCGCGATTTATTGCGCAATGCCGTGCATGCTGGCGGAGAAAAACGCGCGATAAATCGCGCCGCTACGGGTTGTGCAGGCTTAAACTATCAGGCCGTAGTGTTGAGAATCCGCAGGGATTCGCGGTTAAAGGCGGGCAGATCATCCGGGGTGCGGCTGGTGACCAGTTTGTCATCATCCACCACCACTTCTTTGTCGTAGAAGTCGGCACCGGCGTTGCGCAGATCAATGGCGATGGCTTTCACGCAGGTCATTTTCCGCCCGCGCACGCCATTGGCACTGATTAATAACTGCGGCCCGTGGCAGATGGCAAACACCGGTTTCCCGCTGGCAACAAATGCTTTGGTGAAGTTGACGAAACGATCGTCACCGCGCAACGTATCGGGTGAATGTCCGCCCGGCAGCAGCAACGCATCGAACTCTGCCGCGTCCGCATGATCAATATCCTTATCGATTTTTACCTCGGCTTTGCCTTTTTTGCCTTTGACAGTTTTACCGGCTTTCATCTCAATAGTGACCACTTCATGGCCCGCCTTGGTGTAAGCCTCCGCCGGTGAGGTAAATTCTGAGTCTTCAAATTCATCGGTAATCAATACCGCAATCTTCTTGCTCATCTTTCTCCTCCTTGTCGTACCTGTGTCTCAGATCAAGTGTGGTTGCCCACCTGCAAAACGCAAGCAGGTCAAATTTAGAGCGTTTAAGCATGGAAAAATTCCTTCACCTGATAAACACTCAGGTTAATCCGTCGCACCGTTCGGTGTGATTTTCGTTATTCAGGCTGAATACGGGACTCTGTAATGACTCAACTTACATCTGCTGCTCCGGCAACGCGTTTTGCCTGGTGGAAACCGCTGTTGTTTTTGCTGGTGGTGATCATTGGCCTCTGGTACGTCAAATGGCAGCCTTACTACGGCAAAGCCTTTACGGCGGCGGAAACGCATTCCATTGGCAAATCGATTCTCGCGAGCGCTGATGCCTCACCCTGGCGTGCCGCGCTGGATTACGCGATGGTGTATTTTCTGGCGGTGTGGAAAGCGGCGGTGCTGGGCGTGTTGCTGGGGTCGCTGGTCCAGGTACTGATCCCGCGCAACTGGCTGCTACGGCTGATGGGGCAAAACAGCTTCGGCTCAGCGCTGGTGGGCACTGGCCTCGGGCTGCCTGGGATGATGTGTAGCTGCTGTGCAGCACCGGTTGCCGCCGGGCTGCGCCAGTCACAGGTATCCAGCGGGGCGGCGATGGCCTTCTGGCTGGCGAATCCGGTGCTCAATCCGGCTACGCTGATTTTTATGGGGTTTGTGCTTGGCTGGCAGTTTGCCGCCATCCGGCTGGTGGCTGGGGTCATCATGGTGCTGGGCATTGCCTGGCTGGTGCAGCGCAGCGTGCCAGAGCGCATCGCCTCCCCGGTTGCCATTCAGGACACCGGGCCGGAAGAGCCTTTCCTGCAACGCTGGTTGCGTGTGCTGTGGCGACTGTTCTGGAACACCATCCCGTTGTATATCGTGGCGGTGCTGCTGCTGGGGGCGGCGCGTGTCTGGTTGTTCCCGCACGCCGATGGTGCCGTGGGCAATACGTTGTTTTGGGTGGTGGTGATGGCGCTGGCGGGATGCCTGTTTGTGATCCCGACGGCAGCCGAGATCCCGATCGTGCAAACCATGATGCTGGCGGGAATGGGCATCGCGCCAGCCCTGGCGCTGTTGCTGACATTACCCGCTGTTAGCGTACCTTCGTTACTGATGCTGCACCGGGCTTTTCCGGCCCGCGCCTTGTGGATAGCCCTGTTGGGTGTGGCCTTCAGTGGGATGTTGGTCGGGGTGCTCGCCCTGGGGCTGGCGTAAATACCAGATTTTCTGATTGCGGCTGCCGCGCCACAGCAGCCGCGCATCTTTCTCTTCTTCGATAAAACGCCCGTCGATTAGCACGTCAATTTCCGCGATCACCTCGCGCTGGGCATCGCTCAGTTCCGCCAGCTGATAGCCGGTCCACAACCAGATATCTTTATCTGGACATTCGCGCCGTACGCGTTTCACCAGGCGACGTATATGCGGCACGTTATGCGGATGCAGCGGATCGCCGCCGCTCAGCGACAATCCCTGACGCGGAATGCGACGATCCTGCAAATCGGCGATCAATTTTTCTTCCATCGCCAGCGTAAACGGCACACCAGAATCGAGTCGCCAGGTGCTCTGGTTGTAGCAGCCACGGCACTGGTGCTCGCAACCGGCGACAAACAGCGTGCAGCGCGTACCGGGTCCGTTAACGATATCGACGTCATAATAGCGATGGATATGCATCATCCCAGTTGTCCCGTATCCAGGTGTTTAACCCGACGCTGCACCTCTTCCTGCTTACCGGCGTTAAACGGACGCGCATCCGGGCTGCCGAGATAGCCACACACGCGCCGCGTCACCGAAACGCGTGCCGGATCGTGGTTACCACAGCTGGGGCAGGTAAAGCCTTTGCTGGTACAGCTGAATTCACCGCTAAAACCACATTCGTAGCATTCATCAATCGGCGTATTGGTGCCGTAATAGGGCACGCGGTCGTAGCTGTAATCCCAGACATCTTCCAGCGCTTTGAGATTGTGCTGGATATTGGGATATTCGCCGTAACAGATAAAACCGCCACTGGCGAGGGGCGGGTAGGGTGCCTCAAAATCAATTTTGTCGTACGGATTAACCTTCTTCTCGACATCAAGATGGAAGCTGTTGGTGTAATACCCTTTGTCGGTGACACCAGGTACCACGCCAAATTCGGCGGCATCGAGGCGGCAGAAGCGGTCGCACAGATTCTCGCTCGGCGTACTGTACAGGCTAAAGCCGTAGCCGGTTTCAGCTTTCCACGCATCGACGGCCTGGCGCAGATGCTCGACAATCGCCACCCCTTTGGCGCGCAGATAATCGGCATCATAGGGATGGACCTCGTTGCCGCTCAGGGCATTGAGGGTTTCATGCAGGCCGATATAGCCGAGGGAGATGGACGCGCGGCCATTGCGGAAAATCGGCCCGATATCGTCATCCGCGTTAAGACGCACGCCACAGGCTCCTTCCATATACAGAATTGGCGCGACGCGCGCTTTGGTTTTTTCCAGCCGGGCGATACGTGTCATCAGCGCGCGTTTTGCCAGCGCCAGACGCTCATCCAGCAGCGACCAGAAACGTGTTTCATCGCCCTGCGCTTCCAGCGCAATGCGCGGTAGATTGAGGCTGATGACGCCAAGATTATTGCGTCCTTCATGAATCAGCTGACCATTTTCCTTGTACACGCCAAGGAAGCTGCGGCAACCCATCGGGGTTTTAAACGATCCAGTGACTTTCACCACTTGATCATAATTCAGGATATCCGGGTACATGCGCTTACTGGCGCACTCCAGCGCCAGTTGTTTGATGTCGTAGTTCATATCGCCTGCGCGACGGTTGATGCCTTCGCGAATGGCAAACACCAGTTTTGGGAATACCGCGGTTTTATGGTTTTTGCCCAGTCCGGCTATGCGATTACGCAGAATCGATTGCTGTATCAGGCGCGCGGCCCAGTCGGTGCCGAGGCCAAAACCAAAGGTCACAAACGGCGTTTGCCCGTTAGCGGTATGCAGCGTGTTGACCTCATATTCCAGCGACTGAAAGGCGTCGTAGCACTCTTTTTCTGTACGCGCGCGGGCATAAGCCTCGACATCATCAATCTGCCATTCAAGTGCGACGGCCCGATGTTTTTCCAGGCTCAGGGTGACAAAGGGGGCCAGTACTTCGTCAATGCGGTTGATAGTGGTGCCACCGTAAATATGGCTGGCGACCTGGGCAATGATCTGGGCGGTGACGGCGGTGGCGGTGGCGATCGATTTTGGCGGTTCGATCTCTGCATTGCCCATTTTGAAGCCGTTGGTCAGCATGCCGCGCAGATCGATCAGCATGCAGTTAAACATCGGGAAGAAGGGCGAATAATCGAGATCGTGGTAGTGGATCTCGCCGCGCTCGTGCGCCAGCACCACATCACGCGGCAGGATTTGTTGCTGTGCGTAGTGTTTAGCCACGATGCCAGCCAGCAAATCGCGCTGGGTAGGGATCACTTTGCTGTCTTTGTTGGCGTTTTCATTCAGCAGGGCGGCGTTGGTTTGTTCCACCAGGCCACGAATCGCGTGATGCAGTTTCCCGCGCTGCTCGCGTGCCAGATCGCGATCGTGACGATATTCAATATAGGCGCGTGCCAGTTGGGGCCAGGGGCCGCTCATCAGCGTCTCTTCTACCGCGCACTGAATGTCGCGAATATCCACTTCGTCGCGGCTAGCCAGCTGCTGGCTTACCTCAGTCGCCACTTGAGTGCACCAGGCGTTATCGTTCACCTGGGCAGCGCATGCTGCAGCCTGCACCGCACTGGCAATGCGCTGTTCATCAAAAGGCACTTTGCAGCCATCACGCTTAATCACTACCGTTGCCATTTAGCCTCCATGAAACTATATGTTGTGGTTTTATTGAAGTGTAATATCTACATATGGTGTTTGCGCGGAAATTAATTAGGCCGTTATTGACCAGGCGCAAAGAAGTTCCTGCAAAGCATGAAAGGCGTGCAATCTGCCATCTGACTAAACTGAAAAAGTTTTAACACGCCCATACTTCTGGTTTGCCTGGCTTGATTTGCGTCGCGAAGCAGGTTTAATGGGCTTTTTGCCGGTTTTGGTCCGTCAATTTTCCACAAGGATGCCCTTCATGCCTCTGCCCCGAACGCTGCTTGCCTGTTGTTTAGCAATGAGTTTTTCTGCTTTCGCGACACCGGCGGGTGACCTGCCGCTCATGCCCTGGCCGCAACAGGTTGAACTGCCGCACAGCGGCGGAGCGTATCAGCTGACACCACAGCTCACGCTGCAAATCTCAGGCGATCATCTGGAGGGGGCGGAGGCACGCTGGCTGGCACGCATCGCACGGCAAACGGGCTGGCCGTTGTTACCGTCCGCTGCGTCAGACGAAAAGGCCACCATCCGCATCCAGATTGCGGATGCGGTTGATCCGATCCCCCAGCCGGACAGCGATGAAAGCTATCATCTGGTGGTCAACAGTGACGGCGTGCTGCTGGAGGCCAGGACTCGCTTTGGGGCGATGCGCGGCATGGAGACGTTGTTGCAACTGATTGAAAACAGCGAAAGTGGCACGGTGATCCCTTATGTCACCATTGACGATCAACCGCGCTTTGCGTGGCGCGGATTGCTGATCGATTCTGCCCGTCACTTTATGCCGGTGGAGACCCTCAAACGTCAGATTGATGGCATCGCGGCGGCACGCATGAATGTTTTCCACTGGCATCTGACCGACGATCAGGGTTGGCGCTTTGCCTCCAGCCATTATCCCCAGTTGCAGGAGAAAGCCAGCGATGGTCGCTACTACACGCAGCAGGATATGCGCGATGTGGTGCAATATGCCACGCAACGCGGCATCCGCGTGGTGCCGGAAATCGATCTGCCAGGCCATGCGTCGGCCATTGCGGTGGCGATGCCAGAGCTGATGAGCGCACCGGGACCCTATACGATGGAGCGCGGCTGGGGGGTGTTTAAGCCGCTGCTCGATCCGAGTAATGAAGAAGTCTTCAACTTTATTAATACGCTGGTGGGGGAAGTAGCGGCGATCTTCCCGGATCCTTACCTGCATATTGGCGGCGATGAAGTTGATCCCACGCAGTGGAATGATTCCCCAAAGATTCAGCAGTTTATGCGCGATCATGGCTTGAAAGACGCCCATGCTTTGCAGGCATGGTTTAATCAGCGGGTGGAAAAAATCCTCGAAGCCCACCAACGGCAGATGGTGGGCTGGGACGAAATCTATCATCCCTCCCTGCCGCATAGCATTCTGATCCAGTCATGGCAGGGGCAGGATGCGCTGGGCGAGGTGGTGAAAAATGGCTACCGCGGTATCCTCTCTACCGGCTTCTATCTTGACCAGCCGCAGCCTGCGGCTTATCACTACCGCAACGAACCTTTCCCCCAGGGGTTAAATGGGCAGGATCAGCTGCAACCGGGTGAACAGGCGCAGAGCTGGCAATTCACCCTGCCGCGTCTGAAGGGCAGTGCGGTGCAGGGCAGCTTCACCCTGATTGACGGCAAAGAGGGCTGGCGTGGGTTTATCGACTTCAACGGCAAAGCACGGCGTCTGGTCAGCCAGGTTGACTGGCTGTCCCCTGGGCAGGTGACGTTCCGCGTTGATAGCTGGATGGGAGAAGTGCAGCCGGTGGTGACGCTGACGGAAAACAACCTGACCGGTTATATGCTGGTGGGTAACGTGCGTTATCCCACGGAAGGTAGCCGCCTGGCGCAGGTACCGGCGGGCATCGCTCCGTCGCTGCCGACAACCCAGCAGCTCAGCGAAAATCTGCTGGGCGGCGAAGCGGCGTTATGGGCAGAAAACGTCAACAGCCAGATTATTGATACCAAACTGTGGCCACGTACTTTTGTCGTGGCCGAGCGGCTGTGGTCTGCCGCTGATGTGAACGACAGCGACAATATGTACCAGCGTCTGCGTGCTATCGATCGCTGGAGCACCGTGTCGGTGGGGTTACAACAATACCGGCAGGCGGAAGTGCAGATGATGCGTCTGGCCAACAGTACCGATATCACCCCGCTGCGAGTGCTGAGCGAAGTGCTGGAACCGGCGCAATATTACACGCGCCAGCATCTGAAATTCCAGGCGGGACACTACAACTATTTCGAACCACTGAACCGGCTGGCCGACGTGCTACCTGCGGAGAGTGAAGCGATACGTTTGCTGGATCAACAGGTCGATGCGTTGATTGCCAATCGTGAAAACCATCAGGCCGCCAACGCCATTCGCCAGCAGCTACAACGCTGGTTGAGCAATTGCGACCGGGTAATGCCGCTGACGCTGCATAACTATCAGTTACACGCGTTGCAACCGCAGGTGCAGCAGGTGGCTGAGCTGAGTCGTATGGGGCTGGATTTAGTGGCGACGTTGCAGCGTAATCAGGCGTATGGCGCAGGCGAAGTGGCGCAGATGCAGGCAAAACTGGATGCGGCTGCGCAGGTGCAGGATGAAACGGTATTGGCTATGGTGCGACCACTGGAGAAACTGCTGCATTCTTTGAAATAAAGACGGACATAACGGCGCGATTTATCGCGCCGTTATGGCGGATCAACGACGAATCGCGATCGCTTCGATCTCAATCTTCACGTCTTTCGGCAGACGAGCGACTTCTACGCAGGAGCGTGCCGGGAAGCTGGCGTTGTGCTCGGTGAAAAAGGCTTCATAGGTGGCGTTAACGGTGGCGAAATCGTTCAGATCTTTCACGAACACCGTGGTTTTTACGATATCGCCCACTTTCAGGCCAGCGGCTTCAACAATCGCCTTCACGTTCTCCAGCGACTGACGTGCCTGTGCTGACACATCTTCTGCCACGGCACCGGTTTGCGGATTCACTGGGATCTGACCAGAAGTGATGATCATGCTGCCGAGATCCACGCCCTGTACGTAAGGTCCAATCGCTGCCGGTGCTTTTTCGGTACTGATTTCGCGAGACATTGTTTCTCCTTAAGAAGTGCGCTACCGGCAGTCGCCAGCAGCGTGAAAATATCGACCCATTATAGGGACGCAGCCGACGATTACCAGTGACCGAGCACCACGTGGTGCGCGAACTCTTTCTCGCAATATTTGCACTTCAGATGCACTTCATTGTCGCGCTTTTTCACCGCAAAACTGGAGAACACCGGTTCACTGCGGCTGATGCAGTTGCCGTTCGGGCAGGTGAGCACGCGCTCGATACGATCCGGTAAAGTCGGGGCGATCTTCGCCACCACTTCATACTCGTCGATGCGGTTGACGGTGGCATGCGGCGCATACACTGCCAGCTGGTTGATCTGATCGTCAGTCAGGAAGGTGTTTTCGATCTTGATCAGATCCTTACGCCCCATTTCGCCGGAAGGCAGATTCAAACCGATGGTGATGCGTTGATCGGTTTCCGTCAGGCGAAACAGCGACAGTAACTTAAAGCCAACCTGCGCCGGGATATGGTCAATCACCGTGCCGCGTTTGATGGCTTCAACCTGCAATTTGTTATCGTGTGTCATGCTGTTTTCCTCCTTACAGGGCCAGGTCGCGATTCAGGACCAGCGCCAGCAGCGCCTGGCGGGCGAAGATGCCGTTACCCGCCTGCTGGAAATACCAGGCGTGTGGTGTGCTATCGACATCGGTGGTGATCTCATCAATGCGGGGCAGTGGATGCAGCACCTTCATATTGTCGCGTGCCCCTACCAGATCGCTGGCGCGCAGGATGAACTGGGCCTTAACGTTGGCGTATTCCGACGGGTCAAGACGCTCTTTCTGCACGCGCGTCATGTACAGGATATCCAGCTGCGGCAGCACTTCTTCGATACTGTCATGACGTGACCAGCTGATGTTCCGCTCATCCAGCATATCGGTGATGTAAGACGGCATCGCCAGCGCATCAGGGGCGATAAAGAAGAAGCGGTTGCCGTCGAATTTCGCCAGTGCCTGAGTCAGGGAATGCACGGTACGGCCATATTTCAGGTCACCGACCATCGCCACATTCAGGTTATCCAGGCGACTCTGGGTTTCGCGGATGGTGAACAGGTCGAGCAGGGTTTGGGTCGGATGCTGGTTGGCACCGTCACCGGCATTAAGAATCGGCACGCCGCCGGAAAACTCGGTCGCAAGGCGAGCGGCCCCTTCCTGTGGATGGCGCATCACGATGGCATCAACATAGGTGCCAATCACCGAGATGGTATCGGCGAGGGTTTCGCCCTTTTTACCGAGCGAGGTGTTGCTGCCATCAGCAAAACCCACCACCGAGGCACCGAGGCGATGGATGGCGGTTTCGAACGACAGGCGGGTGCGGGTCGAGGCTTCAAAGAAGCAGCTGGCAATCACGTTGTGCTTCAGCAGTTCTGGCTGTGGGTGCGCTTTCAATTGCGCAGCGGTATGCAGTACCAGCTCAAGCTCGTCGCGGCTGAGATCGTTGATAGAAATAATGTGCTTACGATATAGCGGGTTGGCCATAGCTCTCTCCTCTGCGCTGCCGGATGACGGACAAAAAAAAGCCCCTGCTTAAGGGGCTTTTTTTGCGATCGATTGATGACGGAAAGAAACAGGTGCGCCGCCAGCTTTCTGGCGTAATGGAGCGTCAAATTGTGCGCTGCGCTGTTGCATGCTTCCTCCCGGCAAATTGTGGCGCATTATACGCATTCACTGATTTGCATCAAGCAAAAATCGCGGTGAGGTAAACGTTTGCCCTGACGGCTGCTACGGCTGCCCCAGCGTGGCGACCATCACCGCTTTGATGGTGTGCATACGGTTCTCTGCCTGATCAAAGACGATGCTGTGCTCCGACTCAAACACGTCATTGCTGACTTCCATGCCGTCATGCAGACCGTACTGCTCGGCCATCTGGTGTCCGAGGGTGGTTTGATCGTCGTGGAAGGCGGGCAGGCAGTGCAGGAATTTGACCTGCGGATTGCCGGTCAGCGCCAGCATCGCGCTGTTGACCTGATACGGGCGCAGCAGGGCGATACGATCGGCCCATACTGATTTGTCTTCACCCATCGATACCCATACGTCAGTGTAGATGAAATCGGCACCCTGTACGCCGTCGGCGATATCTTCCGTCAGGGTAATTTTGCCACCGGTTTTCTGTGCCGCCACACGACATTGCTCCACCAGCTGTTCTTCTGGCCAGCAGCCTTTTGGTGCGACCAGACGCAGATCCAGCCCGACCAGCGCTGCCGCTTCCAGCATGCTGTTGCCCATATTGTTGCGTGCGTCACCGACGTACACCAGCGTCATTTCGCTCAGGGATTTCTGCGGCAGATGTTCCTGCATGGTGAGGAGATCGGCCAGCAGCTGTGTTGGGTGGAATTCGGTGGTCAGCCCGTTCCATACCGGCACGCCAGCGTATTCGGCAAGGGTTTCCACCAGCGCCTGGCCGTAGCCACGATACTGGATGCCGTCATACATGCGGCCCAGCACACGCGCGGTATCTTTCATCGACTCTTTATGGCCGATCTGGCTGCCGCTCGGGCCGAGGTAAGTGACGTTAGCACCCTGGTCGTAAGCGGCAACTTCGAAAGAGCAACGGGTACGGGTCGAGTCTTTTTCGAAGATGAGCGCGATGTTTTTACCTTTCAGGTACTGCGTTTCGCTGGCGTTTTTCTTTGCGTGTTTTAATTCACCGGCAAGGCTTAACAGGTAATCAATTTCTGCTGGGGTGAAATCCAGCAATCTCAGGAAATGACGTTGATTCAGCTGACTCATACAGCTCTCCGTGTGATCATCATAAATGAATTAAAATTCAATCTAACCGGATGAATATGCATTTTCAACCCCAGCGTTAAGAAACTTTGTGTTTTGAGTAGTGGCGCGCGAGGCAGTGTGGGAAAATAATTGCATTCATTGCCGAACATTTTGAGGACATCACCATGGCATACGAAGCATTGCTGGAAGAACAACGCGAAGAGACGCGGTTGATCATTGATGAATTACTGGAAGATGGCAGCGATCCGGATGCGCTCTACACCATCGAGCATCATCTCTCCTGCAACAATTTTGACTCGCTGGAAAAAGCGGCGGTTGATGCCTTCAAACTCGGCTACGAAGTCACCGAGCCGGAGGAACTGGAGCTGGAAGATGGCAGCACGGTGATGTGTGTCGATATTCTGAGCGAAGCGGCGCTGAAACCCGAGCTGATCGATGCGCAGGTTGAGCAACTGGTGAACCTGGCGGGTAAATACAACGTCGATTACGACGGCTGGGGCACCTATTTTGAAGACCCGGATGCTGAAGACGAGGATGACGACGGCGACTTTATCGACGATGAAGACGACAACGGTGTGCGTCACTAAGGATTAACGGGCGGCCCAGGCCGCCCGAACCCCATTCCCCGCAAGACAAAGACAACCGATGAATTACGCCCCGCTGTTAGAACCTATCCATCAGTTTTTGCATTGCCGCACGCCGCAGGCGTGGATTGATGAAGCACGCAAACCAGAAAATCTGACGTTGCTGCTCACCGATCATATGGTGTGCGAGTTAAAAGCGGCACAAACCGCCGTTTGGCTGATTCGCAAATATGTCGCGGATAAGCCCAGTGGTGACGCCATTCTGGCGTGGCTACAGCCTTATGAAGATTTCATCTTTGGTGAAAATCACGACAGCAACTTTATCAACGCCCATAAGAATCTGACCAAAAGCATCATCGTGCGCAATGAACTGCCGTGGGCAGATGATCTGGTGGAAAAGATGGTGTTGCTGATCAAAGAAGAGCTGCATCATTTTTATCAGGTATGGGAAATCATGCAGGCGCGCGATCTGCCGTATCGCAAAATCACCGCCAGCCGCTACGCGAAGGGATTGCTGCGCGAGGTCACCACGCATGAACCGGATACGCTGGTGGATAAGCTGATTTGTGGTGCTTACATCGAAGCGCGTTCCTGCGAACGTTTTGCCAGCCTGGCACCGTATCTGGATGAGCAACTGGAGAAATTCTACATCTCACTGCTGCGTTCAGAGGCGCGTCATTACCAGGATTATCTGGCGCTGGCGGCGCAGATATCGCCGAAGGATATTGCACCACGCGTGCGCGCCATTGGTGAGGCAGAAGGGCGGTTAATCAGCTCACCGGATACGGAGCTGCGTTTTCATAGCGGTGTACCGACCTTCTGACGTCGCGGCGCGTGTACCAAAACCCGCGCGATAAATCGCGCCGCTACGGTGTTGTGCCACGTGTCTGGCACTCTTTCCTGCCGTATGATTTGTAGCGGCGCAATTTATTGCGCGGTCAATCGTGGTGTTAAAGGGTACGCAGCATCCGTACTTCGCAATCCACATGCCCGGTACAGCCCAGCGCTTCTTCAATCAGCGTAAAACCGAGCGATTCATATAACTTAATGGCACGCGTCAGGCTGCCGGTGGTTTCCAGATAACAGCGACGAAACCCCTGCTGGCGTGCGTAATCCATCGCGCGCAGTGCCAGATCCCGCGCCAGGCCGAAACCGCGCACTTCCGGCATAAAGTACATCTTCTGCAATTCACAAATATCCGGCGCACTGCATGCCAGTGGTGCCACGCCGCCCCCACCCAGCACCTTGCCCTGATGCTCAACAATCCAGTAGGCGCTGTTCGCCTCGCTATACAATTCAAACAGACGATCCAGGTTGGGATCGGACACGGTATAGCCTTTGTCCGCGGTCAGACCGAACTCGGCAGACACCGCGCGAATTACCTGCGCAATCAGCGGATTATCGGCAGCAGTGATCGGGCGCACCTGAAGATCCAGTGGGGTGACGGTGGTCATTATCATCTCATCCGATATAAAAAAGCCGGGCAGTGCCCGGCTTCGGTTAAGCAGTTGGCCTGAAACGCTTACAATGCCGCAATCACGCCCTGCTGTTCAATCAGTTTTGCTTTCGATTGTTCCAGTTCCGCTGCGCGCTCGCGCTCTTTCGCCACCACCGCTTCCGGTGCACGGGCGACAAAGCCTTCGTTCGCCAGCTTGGTCTGGATCTTCTCGATCTCAACATCAAGCTTGGTCAGCTCTTTCGCCAGACGATCCAGCTCCGCGTCTTTGTTGACCAGATCCGCCATCGGGATCAGCAGCTCCGCGCCTTCAACGATCTTGGTCACCGATACCGGACCTTTCTCGCCCGCAGGCAGAATGGTCAGGCTTTCCAGGCGCGCCAGACGCGACAGGAAGTTGCGGTTCTCCTCCACGCGACGCAGCGCCGCAGGGGAGCAATCACGCAGCAGCACATCCAGCGGCTTGCTCAGTGCGATGTTCATTTCGGCACGGATATTACGTACCGCGACAATCGCCTGCTTCATCCACTCGATATCCGCTTTGGCTACGGCATCTTCTTTCGCCGCATCGTACTGCGGGAACGGCTGCAGCATGATGGTATCGTCGCTGATATTTTTCAGTACTTTGACACGCTGCCAGATGGTTTCGGTGATAAACGGAATAATCGGGTGCGCCAGGCGCAGCAACGCTTCCAGCACGGTGACCAGCGTGTTACGCGTGCCGCGCAGTTCCGCTTCGCTGCCGCTGTTCATCACTGGCTTGGTCAGCTCCAGATACCAGTCACAGAACTGGTTCCAGGTGAAGTCGTACAGCAGGTTCGCCGCGATATCGAAACGATAGCTGTCCAGCGCTTCACGATAGGCTTTCACCGTGCTGTTGAACTCGGTCAGGATCCAGTGATCCGCCAGCGACAGCTTCATTTCGCCGCCGTTCTGACCACAATCCTGCTCTTCGGTGTTCATCAGCACAAAGCGGCTGGCGTTCCACAGCTTGTTACAGAAGTTGCGGTAGCCTTCCAGGCGCTTCATATCCCAGTTGATGTCACGGCCGGTTGACGCCAGTGCCGCCAGGGTAAAGCGCAGGGCGTCGGTGCCTGATGGCACGATCCCGTCCGGGAACTGTTTCTCGGTGCGTTTACGGATTTTATCCGCCAGCTGCGGCTGCATCATGTTGCCGGTACGTTTTTCCAGCAGATCTTCCAGCGAAATGCCGTCAACCATATCCAGTGGATCGATGACGTTACCTTTCGACTTGGACATCTTCTGTCCCTCTTCGTCGCGGATCAGGCCGGTGATATACACGGTCTTGAACGGCACCTGCGGCTTGCCGTCTTCATCTTTCATGAAGTGCATGGTCAGCATGATCATGCGGGCAATCCAGAAGAAGATGATGTCGAAGCCACTCACCAGCACGCTGGTCGGGTGGAAGGTACGCAGCGCTTCGGTGTTCTCCGGCCAGCCGAGGGTAGAGAAGGTCCACAGGCCGGAAGAGAACCAGGTATCCAGCACGTCTTCGTCCTGGCGCAGCGCGACGTCGGCAGCCAGATTATTTTCCTGACGAACTTCCTCTTCAGTACGACCCACGTACACGTTGCCGTGGTTGTCGTACCATGCCGGGATGCGGTGACCCCACCACAGCTGACGGGAAATACACCAGTCCTGAATGTCACGCATCCAGGAGAAATACATGTTTTCGTACTGCTTCGGCACAAACTGAATGTCGCCGTTTTCCACCGCTTCCACCGCGACTTTCGCCAGCGGGGCAGTGCGCACGTACCACTGATCGGTCAGCATCGGCTCAATCACCACGCCACCACGGTCACCGTAAGGCACAGTCAGATCGTGCGGTTTGATCTCATCCAGCAGGCCGAGTGCGTCAACCGCAGCCACCATGGCTTTGCGCGCGGCAAAGCGTTCCATGTTCTGGAACTGCGCCGGGATTTCGTTGCTGTACACATCGGTTTCTTCACCGTTGGTGTCCAGCACTTCGGCGGTGACACGGATGTCGCCATCGAAAGTCAGGATGTTGATCATCGGCAGCGCGTGACGACGACCCACTTCGTAGTCATTAAAGTCGTGCGCCGGGGTGATCTTCACGCAACCGGTGCCTTTTTCCATATCGGCGTGATCATCACCGACGATCGGAATGCGACGGTTGACCAGCGGCAGGATCAGCTCTTTGCCGATGAGATCTTTGTAGCGTGGATCTTCCGGGTTCACCGCCACACCGGTGTCGCCCAGCAAGGTTTCCGGGCGGGTGGTGGCGACCACCAGATAATCTTTACCTTCCGCCGTTTTGGCACCATCGGCCAGCGGATAGCGGATATGCCACATGGAACCTTTGGTTTCACGGTTCTCTACTTCAAGGTCAGAAATGGCGGTACGCAGTTTCGGATCCCAGTTTACCAGGCGCTTGCCACGGTAAATCAGGTTCTCTTTGTACAGACGTACAAACACTTCTTTCACGGCATTGGAAAGCCCTTCATCCATGGTGAAGCGCTCGCGCTCCCAGTCAACTGAGTTGCCGAGGCGACGCATCTGACGGGAGATATTGCCGCCAGATTCCGCTTTCCACTGCCAGATTTTGTCGATAAAGGCTTCGCGTCCGTAATCCTGACGTGTTTTGCCCTCTTCAGCCGCGATTTTGCGCTCAACCACCATCTGGGTAGCGATACCCGCGTGGTCAGTACCGGCCTGCCACAGGGTGTTTTTACCCTGCATACGCTGGTAGCGAATCATGGTGTCCATGATGGTCTGCTGGAAGGCGTGACCCATATGCAAGCTGCCGGTGACGTTCGGCGGCGGGATCATGATGCAAAAGCTTTCCTGGCTGGTATCGCCATTGGGTTTAAAGTAGCCCTGCTGTTCCCAGTGCTCGTAAAGCGGCTGCTCGATATCTTGCGGGTTATATGTCTTTTCCATTTCTGCTATGTCGTTTGCGGCTGTGGTGGCGTCGCCGTATTCAATTGGAAACCAACGCTGCGATACGCTTTGTAGCGGTCACGCGCCAGTTGTTTCTGGGATTCTTCGTAAGGTACGAAGTCTATCACTTCATGGAAAGCAGTAGCAAAATCTGCAAACTGCGGCAGCAGGCTGATCAGCAAATCGCGTGGCGAGCTGCCACGACGTTGCGGCCACGCCAGTTCAACCGGTGCGCCATAACGCGGCCCTTCACCGGCAAGGTTATGCGGCACAAAGGCGTTGGCCGGGCGCTGCCATAATGCTTCATCCAGACGATTCGCCTGTTGTTCATCATTGCAGGCAATCAGGATGCGTTTGCCGTCACGCCAGCGTGCTTCAGCCAGATCGCACACCAGCGCTTCGATGGCGCTCAGGCCGTCGCTGGCAGTATCGGACTCCATCACATAAAAGGTGGCGTTTTTCATGGCGGGCTACATTCCATTAATGACATTGGGGCGCATTATGCGCCCCACAAGTAAGGTCAATCCAGCAATCAATCGTCGCCGTTGAGACCTGCACGATTCAGCAGGAACTGCGACAGCAGCGGCACCGGACGGCCGGTGGCACCTTTGGCTTTACCGGAACGCCAGGCGGTACCGGCGATATCCAGGTGCGCCCAGTTAAATTTGCGGGCAAAGCGTGCGAGGAAGCAGGCGGCAGTGATGGCACCACCGGGACGGCCACCAATGTTTGCCATATCGGCAAAGTTGGATTCCAGCTGTTCCTGATACTCATCCGCCATCGGTAAACGCCAGGCGCGGTCGCCAGACTGTTCTGAAGCCCCGATCAATTCGTGCGCCAGCGGATTATGGTTCGACATCAAACCACTGACATGATGGCCCAGCGCAATCACGCAGGCACCGGTCAGGGTA
This sequence comes from Pantoea sp. X-Soil-TKNS-1280, assembly GCF_059730475.1. Classification (NCBI taxonomy): domain Bacteria; kingdom Pseudomonadati; phylum Pseudomonadota; class Gammaproteobacteria; order Enterobacterales; family Erwiniaceae; genus Pantoea; species Pantoea sp. X-Soil-TKNS-1280. Next base: position 662,530 of record NZ_AP035962.1, read on the forward strand.
GCGACGTCAATCACCACTTCCGGCTCGAAGCGTTCAACGTAAGTCAGGGCATCACACAACACCAGACGACCTTCGGCATCGGTGTTCAGCACTTCTACTGTCTGGCCTGACATCGTGGTCAGCACATCACCCGGACGCATGGAACGGCCATCAGGCATGTTTTCACAGCCCGCCAGCACGCCCACCACGTTCAGCGGCAGATTCAGCTCCGCCACCATGCGCATCACGCCATAAACCGAGGCAGCGCCGCACATGTCGTACTTCATTTCGTCCATGGCTTCGGCGGGTTTGATCGAGATACCGCCGGAATCGAAGGTCAGACCTTTACCAACCAGCACAATCGGACGTTCGTCCGGATCGCTGCTTCCTTTGTATTCAATCACTGACATCAGCGATTCATTCTGCGAACCGGCACCGACGGCGAGATAGGCATTCATACCCAGCTCTTTCATCTGCTGTTCGCCAATCACCCGGGTGGTGACATTTTTGCTGAAGGCATCCGCCAGCTGGCGCGCCTGCGACGCCAGATAAGCGGCGTTACAAATATTTGGCGGCATATTGCTGAGGTCTTTGGCGGCTTTCACACCAGAGGCGACAGCCAGACCATGCTGAATGGCGCGTTCGCCACTGGTTAACTCACGACGCGTCGGCACGTTAAACACCAGCTTACGCAGCGGGCGACGAGGTTCGACTTTGTTGCTTTTCAGCTGATCGAAGTTGTACAGCGCCTCTTTCGAGGTTTCGACTGCCTGACGCACTTTCCAGTAGGTATTGCGGCCTTTGACGTGCAGTTCGGTCAGAAAACATACCGCTTCCATTGAGCCGGTATCGTTCAGCGTGTTAATCGTTTTCTGAATAACCTGCTTATACTGACGCTCGTCCAGCTCGCGTTCTTTGCCACAGCCGATCAGCAGGATGCGCTCGGAAAGAATATTTGGCACATGGTGCAGCAGCAGTGTCTGGCCCACTTTACCCTCAAGCTCACCGCGGCGCAGCAGGGCGCTGATGTAGCCGTCGCTGATCTTATCGAGCTGTTCGGCAATCGGTGACAGACGGCGCGGTTCGAAAACACCAACTACAATACAGGCGCTACGCTGTTTTTCCGGGCTACCGCTTTTTACACTGAACTCCATGCACTCTCCTGAATCTTAAAGACAACGGCCGAAGCTGTCGTTAGAATGTAGCGCGCTCGTAACGCATTAAATTTGTTGCGACGCCATGACATTTAAACGCCGGCGGTCATAATGAGTTAGGGTGGCAATGTGTTGTTTTTTCACCACCCGGACGCGTTTGTCATACTATTTTAGCTGCGATGACGGCCATTGATGAAGAAAAATGGCTGATAAGCGTTGAAACTAGCGATTTTCCTGCAAAAAGACAAGTTATCACAGGCGTACTAAGCGTGATCATCATTAGATATCTGGTTCGGGAAACGCTCAAAAGCCAGCTGGCTATCCTGTTCATCCTGCTACTGATCTTCTTTTGTCAGAAGTTAGTGAGGATCCTGGGTGCCGCGGTGGATGGCGAAATCCCGACAAACCTGGTTCTGACATTGTTAGGACTTGGCGTGCCTGAAATGGCACAACTAATCCTGCCCCTAAGCCTGTTTCTGGCGATTTTAATGACCCTTGGGCGGCTGTACACCGAAAGTGAAATCACGGTGATGCATGCCTGCGGCCTGGGTAAAAGCGTGCTGGTGAAAGCAGCCATGATCCTGATGCTGCTCACTTCCATCGTGGCAACCATCAACGTGGTGTGGCTGGGTCCCTGGTCCTCGCGTTATCAGGATGAGGTGACGCAGAACGCGAAAGCCAACCCTGGTGCGGCGGCGCTGGCGGCAGGTCAATTCCAGACCTCCAGCGACGGCAATGCAGTGTTGTTCGTTGAAGATGTGAAGGGCAATCAGTTCGGCAACGTTTTCCTCGCGCAGCTGCGTCCGAAGGGCAATGCGCGTCCTTCCGTGGTGCTGGCCGACAGCGGGCATATGCAGCAACGCCCGGATGGTTCGCAGGTGGTGACGCTGGATAAAGGCACTCGCTTTGAAGGCACGGCGATGCTGCGGGATTTCCGCATTACCGACTTCGTCAATTATCAGGCGGTAGTGGGTTACAAAGAAGCGGTGCTCGATCCTAACGATTCCAGCCAGGCCGATATGCTCACGCTGTGGCAAAGCAAAGATCCGTCGTTTAATGCAGAGTTAAACTGGCGTCTGACACTGGTGTTTGCGGTGCTGGTGATGGCGTTGATGGTGGTGCCGCTTAGCGTGGTGAACCCGCGCCAGGGCCGTGTGCTGTCGATGCTGCCTGCCATGCTGCTGTATCTGATCTTCTTCCTGTTGCAAAGCTCGCTGCGGTCGAATGCGGCAAAAGGCAAGTTCGATCCGGCGATTTGGATGTGGGTGGTTAACTTCGCGTATCTGGCGCTGGCGATCGGCCTGAACCTGTGGGATACGGTGCCGATGCGCCGCATCCGTGCCCGTTTTAGCCGTGGAGGGTCAGTGTGATGTTTAAGGTACTTGACCGCTACATCGGCAAAACCATCTTCAACACCATCATGATGACGCTGTTCATGCTGGTGTCACTGTCGGGCATCATCAAGTTTGTTGATCAGCTGCGTAAAACCGGGCAAGGCGTGTACACCGCTCTGGATGCGGGTTACTACACCCTGCTCAGCGTGCCGAAAGATATCGAGATCTTCTTCCCGATGGCGGCACTGCTCGGCGCGTTGTTGGGTCTGGGAACGCTGGCGCAGCGTAGTGAGCTGGTGGTGATGCAGGCATCGGGTTTTACCCGCATGCAGGTGGCACTGGCGGTGATGAAAACGGCGATTCCGCTGGTATTGCTGACCATGGCGATTGGTGAGTTTGTTGCGCCGCAGGGCGAACAAATGGCGCGTAACTACCGGGCGCAGCAGCTGTATGGCGGGGCGCTGGTCTCGACGCAAAATGGTCTGTGGGCGAAAGATGGTCGCAGCTTCATCTATATCGAACGCATCAAAGGCGATAACCAGATTGATGGTGTCAGCATCTACAACTTCAACGATCAACGTCGTCTGCTGAGCGTACGCTATGCGGCGACCGCCACCTGGGATAACGCGAAGAAGCTCTGGGTGTTGTCGCAGGTCGATGAGTCCGACCTGACAGATCCGAAGCAAATTACCGGTTCGCAGAGCCTGAGCGGTGAATGGAAAACCAACCTGACGCCAGATAAGCTGGGTGTGGTAGCGCTGGACCCGGATGCGCTGTCGATTCGCGGTCTCTACAACTACAGCAAATACCTCAAGCAAAGCGGGCAGGAAGCCGGTCGTTATCAGCTGAATATGTGGAGTAAAATCTTCCAGCCACTTTCCGTGGCGGTGATGATGCTGATGGCGCTGTCGTTTATCTTCGGCCCGCTACGTAGTGTGTCGATGGGGGTGCGTGTGGTAACAGGTATCAGCTTCGGCTTCCTGTTCTACGTGCTGGACCAGATTTTTGGCCCATTAAGCCTGGTGTATGGCATCCCGCCGATTCTCGGCGCGATTCTGCCGAGCGGTGCGTTCCTGCTGATCAGCCTGTTCCTGCTGTTTAAACGGCGCTGATAGCTGCATCATCTGTAACGGCGCGATAAATCGCGCCGTTACGGGGAACGGCTTAAATGCTCAATCAACATCGGTAGCTGCGACAGCAGATACAAGCCCAGCCCAATCGAACCGCCCACCAGCGTGCCGTTGATGCGGATAAACTGCAAATCCCGGCCAATATTCAACTCAATCTGCTGCGACATCTCACGGGCATCCCAGCTTTTTACCGTATCGCTGATATGGCGCGTCAGAAACTGTGCAAACTCGGGTGCAACGCTGCGCGCGGCATCTTCCAGATGCTGATTCATTGAGGTACGCAGCGCCTGATCGGCCGCCAGCGTTTCCCCCAGCCATAACGCCGCCAGCCGGACCCGTTCCTGCACGCGCGAGTTATCGCTACTCAGATCTTCCTTCAGCCAGCCGCGCAGATCCTGCCACAATTCACCGATATAACGGTTCAGCGACTCATCTTCCTTTAACCAGCTTTTGATGACATCGGCACGCTCAGCCATGTCCGGATCGTTTTTCAGCTTTGCAATCAACCGTTCCACTGCGCGGTTAAAACCAAGGCGAAATTCGTGTCCCTGATCGAGTGCTACTTCGTCCAGAATCGAATCCACCGCGTTGGCCACCAGATCGGCGCTGTGCTCACCGAGCCACTCCGTCGGCAGCATTTTGGCTTTAATCGGATGCTCACGTTTCAGCCAGCGAACAATTTGCGTGGCGATAAATTCCCGCGTGCCCGGTTTATGCAGCAGGCGCAGCAGTTGTTGTACTGCGGCATCCAGCAGTTCCTGATGACGATTGTTTTTGGTCAGACTCTCCAGCAGCAGCGCACCGGATTGTGTGAGATCCACTTTGTCGAGCGCGCGATGCACCGCCCGACGCAGAAACTGCTGAATACGGGCATCGTCAGTAAGATCGAGAAAGCCGCGCATCACCTGCAACAGATGGCGGCCAATGCGATCGGCGTTACCCGGCGCATTCAGCCACTGCGCCAGCATTTGGGACGGATCATGACGCCGAATCAGCGCCAGCAGAGAATCGGTATCGAGGAATTTTTCCTGCACAAAGCGCCCAAGGTTTTCGCCGATGCGGTCCTTATTGCGGGGAATGATCGCGGTGTGGCGCGAAATAAACGGCACCGGTACGCGGCGGAATAGCGCGACCACTGCAAACCAGTCAGCCAGTGCGCCCACCATCGCCGCTTCCGCAATCGCCTTCACGCCGCTTACCCAGAAGTTGGGCGGCAGAAATAAGGTGATGACAAAAATCGCTGCGGCAATCAGCAGCAACGACAATGCCAGACGCTTGCTTCGTTTGAGCTGTTGATGTTTATCCATAGACCGCTCCCTAACGACGACGACCTCCCATCAGGCTGCCAAGCACGCCGCGAATAATTTGATTGGTAATTTGCCGTGTGGCGCTCTTCGCCATGGTTTGTACCACGCCATCACGTTTGCCGCCCCGAGGGCCGGTGCTACCGAACAGGATATCTTTCAGACCACCGAGGATGCCATCATCGACCGATACGCTATTTCCTTTGGCTTCCGGCGCACTGGCCTGCTCAGTGGCAACCTGAAAGCCTTTTTGCAGCATTTCAAAGGCAGATTCGCGATCAACTTCAGTATCATATTTGCCATACAGCGGCGAATGGTTGATCAGCCCGTTACGTTCATCGCTGCTAACAGGACCCATCCGCGAACCCGGTGCAATCACCATCGCACGTTCGACTATCGACGGGCTGCCTTTTTCATCCAGGAAGGAAATCAGGGCTTCGCCGGTACCGAGCGCCTGAATGGCTTCGACGGTATTAAATGCCGGGTTGGCGCGCATGGTTTCGGCAGCGGTTTTCACCGCTTTCTGATCTTTAGGAGTGAACGCGCGCAGCGCATGCTGTACCCGGTTCCCCAGCTGGCCCAGCACGCTGTCAGGGATATCGCCAGGATTCTGCGTGACAAAATAGACGCCGACGCCTTTGGAACGGATCAGGCGAATCACCTGTTCCACTTTTTCCAGCAGCACCGCAGGCGCATCATTAAACAGCAGGTGGGCTTCATCGAAGAAGAACACCATTTTCGGTTTATCGAGATCGCCCGCTTCGGGCAATTGTTCATACAACTCCGCCAGCAGCCACAGCAGGCTGGTCGCGTAGAGTTTGGGCATCTGATAGAGCTTTTCCGCGGAGAGGATGTTGATAAAGCCGTTGCCCTGGTCGTCGCAGCGCATCCAGTCGCGGATATCCAGCATCGGTTCGCCAAAGAAATGTTCCGCACCTTGCTGTTCCAGCGCCAGCAGACCGCGCTGGATGGCACCGACCGAGGCACTATTGATGTTGCCGTATTGCGTCTGGAAGGATTTGGCGTTGTCGCCGATATATTGCGTCATGGCGCGCAGGTCTTTGAAATCCAGTAGCAACAAGCCCTGATCGTCGGCGATGCGGAAGATGATTTGCAGCACGCCGCTCTGCACCTCATTAAGGTTAAGCAAACGCGCCAGCAGCAGCGGGCCGAGATCGGACACCGTCGCGCGTACCGGATGGCCTTTCTCGCCAAAAATATCCCACAGCATCACCGGATTACGTTGTGCTTGCCAGTCGGTAACCCCGATCTTCGCCAGGCGCGCCAGCAGCTTCTCCGAGCCTTCGCCTTCTGCGGCCACGCCGGTCAGATCGCCTTTCACATCGGCCATAAAGACCGGCACACCAATCGAGGAGAACGACTCCGCCAGCTTTTGCAGCGTGACCGTTTTACCGGTACCGGTTGCACCGGTAATCAGGCCATGGCGGTTGGCCATCTGCGGTAACAGATGGAGTTTCACTTCCGGGGTTTGTGCAATCAGCTGCGGGCTGGTCATGATTTTTCTCTTTCAGGCAAATGGTTATGCCTGAAAGAATAGCAAAGGTGTGCCAGCCGCTACGTAACAGATTAGTGTTTTTCTACCGTATCGAAATACAGCAGGCTGACGCCGATCCCCTGTTGCACATGGTCGATATTGTTGCGCACCGCCACCTGCTGTGCCCCTTGCAAGGTGATGACAAACGGTGAGTTTTGCTGCAATGACTGCTGCAATTCGGTGTAAAGCTGACGGCGTTTGGCGGCATCGCTTTCTCCGGCCGCGGCACGGGTTTTGGCGCTTAAGTCCGGGATTTCCCAGCCAACGCGCCAGGCCAGGGTTTTCGAGCCGCCAGGAACGTTATAAGCAAAGGCGCTGGCGTTGGTATTGGGATCGACATAGTCCGCCCCCCAGTAGATAAAAATCGACTGGAAATCACGCCCACGCATTTTGCTCCACAGCTCTGATTCCGCCACCGGTTGCAGCTCAATTTGCAGATCCGCTTTGGCGAAGCTGGCCTGTAGTGCCTGAGCCACATCGATATAGGGCGGCTGGTTGATCACCGTCAGCGTGAAACGACTACCCGGCTTAATTCCCCCCTGCTGCAGGATCTGCTTCGCTTTCGCCACATCGTAATGGAAGGGCTGATTTTCCAGCGCGCCGTCGAAACCCTGCGGCAGGAAACTCTGATGAATACGGTATTGGCCTTTCAGCAGTTGATCGGCAATGGCGTGATAATCCACCAGCCAGCGAGCCGCCTGCCACAGGGCCGGGTTGCCCAGCGCAGGTTGAGCCTGATTTTGCGTGTTGAAACCGAGGTAGTACACCAGGCTGGAGGGGAAGGCATCGATACGCAGATTCTTATCACTTTTCAGGGCGGCGATCTGATCGGGGCCGAGCTGGTAGGCGACATCGACATCCCCTTGCTGAATCAGCAGACGACGCGCACCGGCATCAGCCACGCCTTTCAGCAGGATACGGTGCAGATGAGGCTGCGGCTGGGCCTGTTCATTAGCGTTCAGCACCAGTGCCTGCTGTGGCACGTATTGCTGAATCACAAAGGCCGCGCTACCCGCAGAGTGGGTATGCAGCCAGCCGTTACCGAGGTCGTTATTGCTGGCATGTTGCTGCACCGTTTTGCTGTCAACAATCGATGCCACCGGCGCGGTGAGCAGACGCAGCGCCAGGTCCTGACCAATCGCCGCTGGCCACTGAATTTCCAGCTGGTGGTCGTTCAGCACCTTAAACTGTCCGGCGATATTGTCCGGCGTCCAGCCAAACTCCGCGAGGATAAACGATGGCGCTTTGTTGAGTTGCACAGCCCGGCTGAGTGAGAACACTACATCCTGGGCGGTCACCGGATTGCCGCTGGAGAAATGCGCTCCCTGTTTCAGGTTGAATACCAGGCTGTGCGCATAGCTGCCGGGTTGCCAGGAGGTGGCCAGCAGTGGCGCGAGTTTCTGTGGTGTATCACGATCCGCCTCAACCAGCGTCTGATACAGATTACGCTGGACGCTGTTGCTGACGGTTTCAAAGCTTTCGGCGGGGTCGAAGCTGATAATGCCGTCGAGCGGTACCGCCACAACCAGCGTGTCTTTCGGCGTTGCCGCCTGTAAGGCAAAGGCGCTGCCCATTAGCGCCAGTAACAAAACGAATGATCGCATTATGGTTATCCTGAGTGATTGATTAACTGACTCTATCGCTGAGGTCGCCAGGGCAAAATGCCGGTTTGTTCTGAGCTGTGCCAGAAATTAACAATTCGTTTCGGTGTTCAATTATTTCGCTTATTTTGTGCGCTGCCTGTCATTTTTCAGAAATAGATATGGAGGTGGTGTTTCTATTAAGTAAATAGAATGTTATTAATGAGAATAATTCTCTTGTATGGAAGTATGATTTCTTTTTATCGATTAATTTACGGTATTATTGCGATACGTAAATTGTTTTGGTCATTTGCACAGTCGATTCGGACAAAAACCTGACATTTGTACGGATAAAACGGAAATTCCCGCCTCGAAAGCGCTTTACCAGCCCGTAACCAAAATTCAACATCATGATGGTTTCTCATCAAAACACATTTTTAATTTAACTCTTACACTTTGAAATATTTGTATGCCTAAGATTGCCAGGTTGTTTACCGATTAATTAAGCCATTAACAAAAATAATTATCTTTCTTAGCAAGTGAGAGTCGTCAGGCCATGCTTCTACAAAAACCGACCACCAGACGTAAATTTCTGCTTGGGTCGCTTTTGGCTTTGCCATTAAGTGACCTGGTATTTAAGGGATTAACTGCGGCCCAGGCTGCGGAAATGGCAGCACCGGAACTTGCCGACTATAAACCGATCTTTTTCAGCGCTGATGAGTGGCAATTTATCCTTGCCGCCACCGATCGCCTGATCCCCGCCGGGGGAAATGGCAAAGCACCCGGAGCACTGGAAACGAACGTACCGATCTTTATCGACCAGCAGCTGCACAGCCCGGAGTTTGGCGATGAAATCTACATGCAGGGTCCGTTTGACGTGCATGCGCCAGCCACCATGGGTTACCAGATCCCGTTCACGCCGCAGCAGATGTACCACACCGGTATCAAACTGGTGAATCAGTGGACGCAGAGCAGCTACCAGAAAGCGTTTCATGAGCTGACGCTGGAAGAGAAAGACGCGGTTCTCACCAAAGTTAACAAGAATGATGGTATCGACTTCGCTGCATTGGGCGAGCCGAACCTGAAAGCCTCCCAGTTCTTTAGCCAACTGCTTGCAGATACCAAACATGGCTACCTCGCTGATCCGATGTACGGCGGCAACAAGGGCATGAAAGCCTGGATTGCCATCGGCTTCCCTGGCGCACGCGCCAGCTTCACCGAGTGGGTTAAACAGCACAACGTACCGTACCCGCTTGGCCCGGTCAGCATTATGGGTGAGCGCGCGTAATTGCGTTTCGCATCAGGTATTTGAGACAGGAATAACATGGCACAGATTACTAAAAAAGAAGTCGATGTCGTTGTCTGCGGCCTCGGCTGGGCAGGCTCGTTAATGAGCATTGAACTGGCGCTGGCTGGTCTGGAAGTTCGCGCGCTGGAGCGCGGCGGTGAGCGCGATTATCCCGAATTCGCCTACCCGAAACCGGCCGATGAATACGCCTATAACGTACGTAACAAGGTATTTGCCACGCCAAAAGAAGTGGCGGTCACCGTGCGTTACAACATGGACCAAACGGCGCTGCCGACCCGTAAATGGGGCGCGTTTGCACCGGGTACCGGGGTAGGTGGTGCAGGTATGCACTGGACGGCGGTATTGATTCGTCCGACCCCAACCGATATCAAACTGAAGACCTACGCCGATCAGGCTTACAAGCCGGGTGTTCTGCAGGAAGATATGCGCGTGATGGACTTCCCGTTCACCTGGGACGAGATCGAGCCTTATTACACCAAATTTGAGAAGATCTGCGGCCAGTCCGGTAACACCGGTAACCTGCGCGGCCAGATCCTCGAAGGCGGTGACCCGTTTGAAGGCCCACGTTCTGAGCCTTATCCGCTGCCAGCGCTGGAAGATACGCTGAACAACGTGATGTTCAAGGAAGCTGCCACCAAACTGGGCTACCATCCGTTCCCGAACCCGTCCGCTTGCGTGTCACGCGCGTGGAAAAACCCGTATGGCAATACCATCGCGCCTTGTAACTACTGCGGTTACTGCTCGAAATATCCGTGCCTGAACTACTCCAAAGCCTCACCGCAAACCGCCGTGATGGACGCACTGAAGCGTATGCCAAACTTCTCTTACGAAGTGCACGCCGAAGTGGTGAAAGTGGTGCTGCATGATGATAAGAAAACCGCGAAAGGCGTGATTTACTACGATGTCGATGGCAACGAAGTCTTCCAGCCCGCGAAGATCGTGGTGCTCTCCAGCTTCCAGCTCTACAACGTACGTCTGATGCTGCTGTCCGGTATCGGAAAACCGTACAACCCGATCACCGAAGAAGGTGTGGTAGGACGTAACTATGCGTTCCTGTCGAACGGCGGCGCGACCCTGTTCTTCAAAGACAAAAACTTCAATTCATTCGCTACCGCGGGTGCGACGGGCCAGATGTTTAACGACATCTCTCCGGGTAACTTCGATGGCCCAGGCCTCGGTTTCCTTGGTGGTGCCAAGATCCACAGTTCGCAGGCGACCGGTACGCCAATCGCCACCTCGCTGCCGAAAGGTACGCCGAGCTGGGGTATGGGTTACAAGGAAGGTCTGGAGCAGTGGTACAACCATTCAATGAAGATCAGCATCACCACGACTTGTCAGTCGTACCGTGATATCTACCTCGATCTGGATCCGCATTACACCGACCACCGTGGCAATCCGCTGCTGCGTATGACCTTCAACTGGAAAGAGAACGAGTTGAAGTTGCAGCAGCATCTGAAAGGCATCGTGGGCAACATCGCCAAAGAACTGAATCCGGATAGCATGAGCATGAGCTTCCTGCCAATGGGCGCTGACTTTGACCTGACCAAATACGTTTCCACCCACAACGTGGGCGGTGCGGTGATGGGTGATAACCCGAGAACCTCCGCGCTGAACAAGTACCTGCAAAGCTGGGACGTGCATAACGTGTTTGTACCGGGCGGAAACGCCTTCCCGCAGAACTTCCAGGCGAACCCGACCGATACCATCGGTGCGATCACCCTGATGGCGGCACAGGCAATCAAAGAACAGTATCTGAAAAACCCCGGCCCACTGGTACAGGCATAAGCGCATGAAATTAAAATCATTGTTAATTGCTAATGCCGTACTGCTGGGAAGTTTTGCAGTACAGGCGCACGCGGCAGATGATGCTCAACTGATCAAAAAGGGTGAATACCTGTCGCGCCTCGGCGACTGTATGGCCTGCCACTCGGTTGCGGGTAAGCCGGACTATGCCGGTGGCCTGGCGATTGAGTCGAATCTTGGCACCATCTACTCCACCAATATCACGCCGGATAAAGAGCACGGTATCGGTAACTATACCGAGCAGCAGTTCTCAGACGCGGTACGTAAAGGCGTGCTGCCGGATGGCTCGCGTCTCTACCCGGCGATGCCGTACCCGGATTACGCCAAAATCAGCGATGAAGATATGCACGCGTTGTATGTCTACTTTATGCAGGGCGTGAAACCCAGTGCCGAGCAACCGCCGGAAACCAAACTGAGCTTCCCGTTCAGCCAGCGCTGGGGCATGCGTTTCTGGAACTGGGCGTTCACTTCTGATAAGCCGTTCCAGCCTATTGGTGGCGCTTCGGAAGAGGTGAACCGCGGTGCGTACATCGTTGAGAGCCTCGGCCACTGCGGCAGCTGCCATACGCCGCGCGGCTTCGGTATGAACGAGAAAGCGCTCGACAGCAGCGATGCGCAGTTCCTGGCGGGCGGTAGCCTGAACAACTGGGATGTGCCTTCTCTGCGTGGTCTGCCGCGCTGGAGTGAGCAGGAGATCGTTGATTACCTGCAAACTGGCCGTAACGATAAAGCGGCAGTGGGCGGTGAGATGAAGTCGGTGATTGAGCACAGCAGCTCGCACATGACCGATGCTGACCTGAAAGCCATCGCGGCCTACCTGAAGTTCCTGGGTGGTAATCCACCGTTGCAGGCGTATAACGTGCAGGCTCAGCAGGCGACGGAAGCGAAACTGACCGCAGGGAAAAATCTCTCGGAAGGTGAGCGTCTGTATCTCGACAACTGTGGTGCGTGCCACTTTGTCACCGGTAAAGGTGCACCGGGCGTGTTCCCGGAACTGGATCAGGCCACTATCGTGAATGCCAAAGATCCTACCGGGCTGATCCATACCATTCTGGCCGGTGCGCAACAGCCATCGACAGAGAAGACGGCCTCAACCTTGTTGATGCCTGGCTTCGCTAATCGTCTGAGTGATGATGAAGTGGCGCAGCTGGCAACCTTTATCCGTCAGGGCTGGAGCAACAACGCACCGGCAGTCACCAAAGATCAGGTGACTGAAGTGCGTAAGACGCTGAAGCACGAATAACCGTGTTCTAAACCGCACCTCATCGTAGCGGCGCGATTTATCGCGCAATTACGGTGTGGTGCGGAAATTCACTTGTAGGTATGTATCACTTCCAGCACGCCGTTGATAATAAATTGCACGCCCATACACACCAGCAGGAAGCCCATCAGGCGTGAAATCGCCTCAATACCGCCTTTCCCCACCAGCTTCATAATCGCGCCAGAACTGCGCAGCGATATCCACAAAATCAGCGAAACTAAAAAGAAGATCATTACCGGTGCCACGGCTATCACCCAGCCGGGGAAATCAACGCCGCTGCGTATCGTTGATGCCGAGCTGATGATCATCGCAATGGTTCCCGGACCGGCGGTGCTGGGCATCGCCAGCGGCACAAAGGCGATATTGACGCTTTCACGTTGGTTATCACTGGATTCCATCTCGTCGTGCTTATGCTCCGCCTCCACCGAATGGCCGACCGGTTTGGCGGGAAACAGCATACGAAAACCGATAAAGGCCACTATCAGCCCACCGGCCATGCGCAGGCCAGGGATGGAGATACCAAAGGTATGGAGTACCGCCGTACCGGCATACCAAGCCACCATCATAATCAGGAAAACGTAGATGGATGCCTGCATGGCCTGGCGGTTGCGTTCCTGAAAATTCATATCCCCCGCGAGGCCAAGGAACAGCGCCACGGTGGTGAGTGGGTTAGCGAGGGGCAGAATGACCACCAGCCCAAGGCCAATGGCTTTGAAAAGTTCCAGCATGTCGATTCCTTCTGATGTAGACGCGCCGATGACATATCAGCGCGTGGCACAGTTTACGGAGACAACGTGGCAAATCTTGCGCGGGCGTGTGATTAGTGTTTTGGACGATCCAGCGCTTCAATCAGCTCCGGGAAAAAGTCTTCCAGCAGCTCGGGCGTCATCAGGTCCGGATATTGGATCAGATGCTCGCGAATACGCTCGTTCACATCCGGTATCAGCCGTTGTGCTGCATCATTGGCGCTGATTTTTTTCTGCTTCATCAGGCGCAGGACATCATCCGGCAGGCTGTCCTCATCTTCGGCTTCTTCCACCGCTTCAAGTTCGTCCAGCTCATCCAGCATATCCATCAGTGCTTCAATCTGCGGCGTACGTGACTGGTATTCCTCTGGCTTTTCCTCCTCCAGATAACGCAGCAGAGCACGTACCGGCGATCCATCTGGCGTGGAGGGGGGCTCGCTGGCAAACCAGTCCAGTAAATCATGCTGGCTCACCTGATGGACGTGATAACCGTTATCCACCAGCTCATCCGCAAGGATATCGGCGGTGTCATGCTCAATCAGGCAAATATGGGTGCGATTGGGGGTGAACTGCTCCAGCCACTGGTAAATCTCTTCAATTACGCTGTCTTCGTAATTGAAGTTGTGGCTCAGGTAGCTGCCGTCCTGCTGATGTACGCAAATGCGAATCAGGTCGGGATCGAAGTAAATCGCAATGTTGATGCCTTTCATGCGCGCTGTCCTATGTGATCCAAAACGCCACTATAACGTTAATGATGTTGCGGGGAAATCACAGCGCAAGAGAAGGACGTGACAGGCAGCACGGACGTGCGATTTTGCCGGGGAAGGGGAGAGCGCGATAAACGCACAGGCAAGGGACAGCTTGCCTGTGCGCCTCGCGCTGCCCCGGAATCAATTACATCCCGATATATTTTTTACCCTGCTTCAATACTACGTCACAGGCTTTGGTTTTCAGTTTCTCGCCCATGGTGGAATTGCTCAGGGTTTCGAGGTTGAGCTGCTGGCCGTTGCCGGCGTTCAGTAAGCCCTGCACGCCCTGCTGGTAGTCCGTAGTCTGTGCCTGCGCGGTGGTGCTGTTCAGACCGAGCTTGCTCATCACCTGGTCTTTCACCGATTGCACATTGTTTTTCACTACGTTGTGCTCAACACAATACTGCATCACACCGGCGGCATTGGTCATGCTGTTGGCGCTCACTGCTTTATCACCGCCGTTCAGCAGGCCGGTAATGGAGGAGAGCGACATCCCGCTGGTCTGCGCTCCGCTGGTTGCAGTGGTGGTGCTATTCTGCTGGCTCAGCTGTGATGCTGCGCTGCTCAGTTGATCCTGCCAGCTCGCCGCCGATGCGCTACCCGCAACCAGCGCAGCTGCCATCCCCAATCCCCAAATCACACGTTGTGTTGCTTTAGTCATCTCAACCTCATTTATCTTTATGGCTGACAGGTGTCAGTGTTGCTTAAGAAAAGGAAGACCTAAGAAAGTTCCAGGATGCAGGGGAGATTGAGATTGTTCTGGGTTTTAAGCCGGGTGTGCGGGGGAGGAAGAAGGGAAACGCTGCTTTTTTCAACGCTTGGCGCACACTCCCATTGATTCCGGTTGCGTGCCTTGTCTGTAACGGTATAATCCCCAACGTTTTCCGCATCCTCTTCAGTGCCGAAGTGGCGAAATCGGTAGACGCAGTTGATTCAAAATCAACCGTAGAAATACGTGCCGGTTCGAGTCCGGCCTTCGGCACCAATCAAGAAAAACCTCTTAGAAACATAGAGTTAGTTAAATAACTCTGCCTTTCTTGCCTGTGTTTTTTGCTTGAGTAATGTCACCAACGATTGCCGCTGTGTTTGGTAGTGGCTTTTGGGATGTTATCACGCAGCGGCAGGTAGTTTCCAGGCTCAACCCTGTACAAAACGTGAACGGTCAGCACTGACGGCTTAATTTTATGTCGCTGGTCTATCCGTTGCGCTTTTCCTTTGAAGCCGGAAGACGCCGCCAGCGTCTCTAATCCTTTTCCCATAACCCTTGTCAATGTGGCTCGCGCTTCGTGCGGTGCTCCATGATGCAACACGTCGAGATGACGTTGCAGCGAATAAACAGGCGTAATGTTGGGAAGACTAACCGGATCGGGAAAGAGTCCGGCTCTGCCACGGTTTCAGCCACCGGATCACAACGGCTACCTGATAAGAAGCCATGACAAGGCGTCATCGTCCCTAAGAGGGGATCATACTTACTGTGGAAGTCGCCGTGCTCCGCCTTTCTTTATGTGCCCAACACGGCACGTAATGGTCACCTATTGCCTTCGGCACCATTTGGTAGGGTATTTTGGCATCTGGATTTGTCACTGCGATTTTCTGTAGCCTGCCCTTATGGCCCAGTGTGAGGGCCGGTCTGGAGGCAATCATGGCGAAGAATGCAGTAGCAACCAAACGCAACAACCGTAAAATTCACGCTCGTAAGTTTCTGGCGACACCAGAGGGTAAAGCATGGCTCGAACGTAAGAAAGCAGAAGAGGCTGAGTTGAAAATGGTCGCAGAGGTCAGAAAATTTAACTGAGTTGAGCTAACTACAAAGGGGTGATGATGTCCCTTCGCCTGCTATACGATTTTGGCCTACTGCGATTGGGCGCGATGCCATTTGCAGATTTAAAAAAAATGGAGCCAGCGTCATTACATTTTGATTGCCGAAAGTGGACAGGGAAAAACTGAAAACGCGACACGACAAGTAGCGATCCATCCCAGTTTGATCGAGTGGGGCTTCCTGGATTTTGTTAATCGTCAGTGGAAAGAGAAAATATTCTCGCCAGTGGCGGGGCAGAACATGCCGAAGATCGGTAAGGTCTTAGCTGATATCCGCGATCAGCTTGGTATCCCATACCTTGATGATTATGGGCAGCGGCGGCTGGTGCATAGTTTCCGGCACACCATGATCTCAGCAAGTTTAGCTGGATGGGTTGGGAATTTGGCCCATTTACAACAGGTAGTTGGTCATGAGAAAAGCGGGTCGGGGATTACGAAGCGCTATTTACATACGTTCCCACTTTCTTCGGTTTGTTATGTCATTGACGGATTGTGCTGGTATTCGACTTGATAATTTTAGGGGGCGATAACATATCGCACTGTGTTTAGATTAAGTGGTGGTTTTCTAACTTAAATTAATTCACCAGATAGCATCTATTTTTTTCAATATATCTAAGTTAAAAAATTTGGGAGTAATATGAGTTTTTTCCAAAAGCATAAGAGTTATACATTTATTATTTAGGGGGGCAACTTTTGGTGTGAAGTTGTCTTCTTTGTGGAAAATATTATTTTTTTATTTAGCAATTGGGGTTTCTGTTAATCTACATTATCTACTTTTATAATATAAAGTTAAGTCTGCATATGGGTATGCGGACTGTAAATTAGTTATAACCGCAGTACTCAGTTCCGCTTCTATTGCTGTATGGTAAAAACTCTGGTGCAAAATATACTAAAGGCATTCGATTATGTGCATCAGATTTGATGACCGCAGTTTTTCCTGAGTCTCCTGCTGTATTACTACATGAGAAATCGTTTTCGCTTAGATACCCAACTTTAATTTCCCAAATCCATACAACATCGCCTCTCGATTCCTTACCTTTTGTATAAACCCCTGATGCATTACCTAATACGTACCTGATGGTCATGTAATTTCCAGCTTTTGGCAAATGTCCTTTAGGACGATTAGTTTCAAGAGCCATTTTTAATTCGAGTTCAATTCCCTGACCATTGGTAGGAATTAGGTCTGGATAAGCATGTGGTCTGTTCCTAATATATTTTCCATCGGAATTTGATGCTATTCCGGCTCCAATAATATTACCAACCATTGAAGATAAATTAGCAAGCTCTACGAGGTTAGCTATTCGAGGTATTCCTTGGGCCATCATCTGATGATCTATATTATCTAATGTTCTATAGCAGTCATTGATTGTACGGATAATTGTTTCAGGCTGTAGTCCAGTAAAATTAATTAAAGATTCTGAATTTCGTAAATGTTCTAATTTTGCAAATCTCATTGCTTCATCCTTTATATTGTTTCATTTTCAATTTGTGCAATCACTTCACTCAATCGAACTCCTAAGGCGTCAGTTATTTGCTTTGCCATCTGTAGGGATGGTGATCGTTCATTGCGAATTATTAAGCCAATTGTTGTACGGTGAGCGCATGCCATATCTGCAAGTTGTTCAATTGTTAAACTTTGTTTGTTTCTTAGTTCATTGATTTTTATTGAAAATTTCATCGCAAATGTTCGTTCGTTGCTCATGGCGCACCTCGATTTTTTTCTTATTCAAATTGTAAAGGGATTGACTTTTACAATCTACGAGACTATTGTCTCCACCGGAGATGGTTTGATTAGGGTAATGATATGAAAGTGTTCGATTTATTTTGTGGTACTGGTGGGTTTTCTAAAGGGTTTGAAAATTCATGTAAGGCAGATTTTGAGGTGTCATTTGGCATAGATTTGTTGCAGACATCTATTTCCACATTCAAACTTAACCATCCTAAATCGCATGCAATTGCAGGTGACATTAGGAAAATATCTAAAAAAGACGTCTCAGAGTTGACAAGTGTTAAACAAGATGAATTAGATGTGTTAGTTGGAGGCCCGCCTTGCCAAGGTTTTTCTTCCATTAGACCGTTTCGTTCTTCGGAGGATGAAGATCCAAGAAATACATTATTTGAGGAATATGCTTCCTACGTTAATTTTTTTCGACCAAAAATTTTTGTATTGGAAAATGTTGTTGGTTTAGCTACTCACAAGTCAGGAAACACAATTGAGCAAATGCAAGAGTGTTTTCACTCTCTTGGTTATGACACTGATTGGAAGATTTTAAACGCAGCTCATTATGGAGTTCCCCAAAAAAGAGAGCGATTAATTATGTTGGGTGCTCAAAGAGGAATTAAATTAGAGTTCCCCGAACCTACTCATTATTATTTTGGATCAACTATTGGTCATAAGAATAAAAATAGAACGACAATTCTAAATGAAGGGAGTGGATTACCTCTTGCTATATCTACAATGGAAGCTATTGGTGATTTGCCTCCAATAGGATCAGGAGAGGAAAGTCTTGTTTACACTATTGAACCAACAAATAATTATCAATTAGAGCGAAGGAAAGGAGCGGATAAATTAGAGCTTCATCATGCAACAAAACATTCTCCAAAAATGATGGAGATAATAAAACATTCAGGGAAAAATATTAGCTGCATACCAAAGGAACTTATTACGAGTGGTTTCAGTAGTTGCTATAGTAGACTGGACAAAGATGAGCCAGCAGTAACTATTACTGTGAATTTTGTACATCCGGCATCAAATCGTTGTATCCATCCTATCCTGCATCGAGCATTAACGCCTCGTGAAGGGGCAAGACTTCAATCATTTGACGATGATTTTAAATTTTTCGGCAATCGCTCTGAAATAACAAAGCAAATAGGTAATGCTGTCCCCCCACTATTGGGGAAGGCTATTGCTGATAAAATAAAAAATTACCTCTGATTTATATTTTGGCTTGGGAGCTTATTTCAAGCCAAATAATTATAACTATTGTGATGTGTGAGGGGCGAGATTTTTGTGTTCAGTAAGTGACATTTTTTGGTTTGGTTTATTTTTTCCTTCGCATGCTATAAGTTCTAATTGTTTAGATGAGAGGTGTTTATATAGGATCCTTATTTTTATGTCCTGAGTGGTCACTTTGTATGGAAATATTTATGGGGGTGTTATATCGAAGATTAATATATTTCATCGAGGTTTAATTTTCTCATTATAATTAAATTTGGATGTAAGTTTATGAAATGAAGTAAATTCCTTAAACACAATGCCATGTATTCGCAAGAATACTGCTGCTTTACATCATAACAACCGATACCCTAAGCAGAAATCACAACTCTGGATGCTCCAATATTTAGAAGTGCTGGCTCACTTAGAGAAGGGTTAGGCGGACAGCCCCAGCCATCGCGGAAAATCAACCATTATTCCAAAATATCTTCGCATCAGGGACATCGAGCCTATTCTGGTTCTTGGTCGCTTGGTTCATCAGACTGGCTGCAAAACCTTTACCATTCGGTCTTAAAAGGACTACCTTTTGAGTCTTCTCTTTGCAGAGCAGGGGCACAGTCGCGGGGTATAAGCCCTTTCTCTGGGAACGCCTATTAATGTGCAATACGAATCATTTTCGCGAATTCACATCTGTACACTATTGGTGATTATCGCTTTTGCTGATAAACGGAAGCCAGCCTTACTTAGCAGCTATATACAGGACACATCACTCGGCCACATCATCCTCTCCCCGCGTTTTGCCATGATCTGGTATGGCACAACCCATAATTTCAAAGTGCCCGAGAACGAAAAGTGCTGCGGTATCGGTTGGCTAAAGTCATCATGCGCAGGGTAGATCAGATACATTTCACCGGCCCCATTAAGATACTTTTGGCCGTAGGCAAACATTTGATAGAAGTCGGATTGTGCTAGCCCGTACAGTGATTTTTTTTGATCGTTGCTGTTCACCAGCTTCCATTTCGTATCCATCACCATTTTGGTTTGAACCGGTTGACGTGACTGAATCAACAAGTCTGGGCGAAGCTTAAAGCAATCTTGAAGTCCATGTTTAACAAGGGAATAAGTGGAAACCTGTGGTTGAACTTTAAGGTGAGGGGGAAGCTCGTGGGGGAGGGTTTGTGCAACAAAGGATTCAAACACCGCTTCCATAGGGAACAAGAGGGATATCGCTTTGGTATTTCCCTGCAAGGCACTCGGGCTCATTCCTCTCAAGATCAATTGCGCCCACGCCATTGGCTCGTTGTAATGAGCCATACCACGCTCGAGGCGTAAGCTGTTTATATCACTTTCAATATCCCGGCTAAGTGGGATACCGTCAAACGCAAAGCGCAGTTCGTAAAGCCAGCGTTGATTCTCTGATGACAGCTGCAGGCTAAGTAACTTATCCAGTGCGGAGTGTAGGAGCCGATTGGCTGCACAATTAGGCATATAGTCATCATAATCGACACAAAACTTATGGCGATTCACCGCGTTATGTCGCAGCTGAGCAGAAAGCATCAGCTTGCCCTTCATAAAAGACAGATTGCCTTGCTCGCTCACATAGTCGGAGCGTAGACCTTGTTTAAGCAATTGGCTGACGCTAAGCAAAAACTGACTGATAAAAATCTCAAGTAAAGGCATGCGCTGAGCCTGCAGAGTTGCCTGTTGGGTTTGAATATGCCGAAACCCAGGCAGATGGCTTAACATCGTCAACAATGTTTCTCGCGCACTCGCAGTCGTGAGGTTTTTACCAACCTTGGGCAGTATCTCAAGCTGGAAACCGTGAGGTGTAGAAAGCATCCCCGCGTAGTTTTGCACCTGAAGCAATTTGAAACCTGAGCGAGAGGTGAGTTTGAGAAACTGACTCCCTTGAATACTTGCCAGGCTAAGTGCTTCTAAATAATTAAAGACCTGTTGAGGCACCAGCTTTGCAACAACTGAAGCCGCTTTTCCACTCCCCAGCAGGTCATATTCAAAAACTGAGATAACTTCACCCATGGTTTACAGCCTGCTCATCAGCAGTGGTCTGCTGGGGCTGATAAATTGAACGATAAGCCTGTGGCATATTCCAGATCTCTTGATCAAATGCTTCGAGCTCGTAAGCTGTCGATTGCTGATCATGGCGTCGTAAACCATTGTTGTTACCAAAAAGCGTATCGAGATCGTCGGTTTTCTCAATCACGAATTGCAGGCTGTCGTCTTGTTTCTGGTTGTCTGCCAGCACCAACCTGATCTTGTTCCAGTCGTCGAAAAAGTATTCCTGTAAAAGCGGAATGATCTTTTTCTGGAATGCGATCTTCAATTGTTTAAACGCAGTTTCTTCATCACCGGCATCGAGTGCATTTTTTACCGGCATAAAGAACGCATGCCCCAGCGTATGTTCTCGATCGCAAAGCGCTTCGATGCGGCTATTGAGTTTCTCTAACAACGGCTCGAGTTCTATGCCTTTCACCTTGGTTCCACTCAGTAGAGAGAGATCAGGCATCATCTCGACAAAGTCAAAGCGACGGCGCAAAGCCGTGTCCATAAGAGCTAAAGAACGGTCCGCAGTATTCATGGCTCCGATGATGTCGACATTGGCGGGTACGCTGAAGTGATCACCGCTATAAGACAGTTGCAGGCTCATTGCATTGGACATACCCGCACGCTTGTCTACTTCAATGAGTGAGATCAGTTCACCAAAGATCTTGGATATGTTGCCGCGATTGATCTCATCAATGAAAATGGCGTAGCGATGTGCTGGATCGGCATTGGCACGCTGACACAGGCGCATAAATATACCCGGCTCAATAGGGTAAGAGATATTGCCACTTTCGTCTGAGCGAGCGCGGATACCTTCAATAAATTCTTCATAGCCGTAAGATTGGTGGAACGTAACCACCGCAAAACGCTGGATGGCTTCGGCAGGTTTAGGTCCTTGCTTTAACTCTGCATAAAGAGATAGCAGCTCATCCACTTGCTCTAACTGGGATTCAACCAGGAACCATTCACTATCGGCTGTTTTGTCGAAGATCGCTGGTTCACGACGGCCTTTGTAAGCAACTGTAGTTGATCTTGGTATGGTGAAGGATTGCAACGTTGCCCATGCCGTTTGTGAAAAGTTACTACTACGGCCGTTCAGTAGCGCTTTACGTTGAAACCACTGATGTTCTGTCATTTGGCGAACTTTGGCTCGTTTCCCAAGATCGAGCAATACCAGGGTTATGACCTGCATCCAGTTCAACGATTCAAGGCGAGAATCCAGCCAGGCATCACGATCGGCTGGCACAGCATGAGAGGTGTACTCTTTCATCTTTTGCTGCAAAGTGAAGGTCTTGCCAGTGCCTGGGGGGCCAAAGAAGATCACATTAGTTGGTGAATGTTGTAGGGTATTAATTTCGGTGAGTTCACTACTGGCTGTTGATATTGTATCGGACACTTTCTCCTGCTTTTGTTCGTTATCGCGTTGACGGAGCAATTCATAGAGATCCCAGATAGCCATATTTACGTAATATGGATCTGCATTCGGGGATTTAGAGTGTATGGCTTGCTTCAATTCATGGTTTTTCTGCAGCCAACTTCCATTCAGTTCCAGACCGAGGCTGAACTTCTTATTTAAGAAATCTGCCACTTTTGTAAACGCATTCTCATCCACGGCACTGGTGCAGGTCTCTGGCAAAAAAGCGGCAAAAACGCGGTTTCTCAAACTCCAATACATACGCTTAAGTAGCCCGGTTTCTTTGGCCTTCTGCAGAGCAGTGCCTACGTATTGGTAGGTTGCTTCATCTGGTAGCTGACGAACGCGTTCGGTTAGTTCTCTAAGCAGCGGCAGACTTTGCTGATACTCCGCCAATGAAGGGACACCCTGACGAATGCTGGCAATGCCGTTATCACGTTCGTACCAAAGTCGTTTGAGCAAATCTTCAGATCCAGGAGCCGTGAATGTTGGGACTTGCTGTAGCAGCCCCGTAAATTCACGGTATCGCTGATTCCACCTGGAAGGTTCATAATTTTCATCTTCTGCCAGGGTATCAATCAATTCACTGAGCGTCAGCTTGCCTGCTTCGACACTATCTACAAGATCCATCGTGAGTTTCCTTTACTGTGATATTACTTACTAGATAGCTAGTGTGCTGTTTGAAAACTTATCTTACCAAGCATGAGTTTGTAGCCAAGCGCAATTAGTAAGATTTTCAATGCAAAGTACAGTTTTTTCATGTTATTGAATTTATTGCTCTCAAACGAGTTTTTGGCACCTTCACTTTGAGTCGTGATTATCGAGTTACTTTGTTGTGCTGAAGTGCTGTTGGTATCAATAGAGTATGAGATGTGCGGATACTAGTGCAGGGCATGCTCCCTTCCTGGGTCAGCAAGGTGCGATGGCTTTGAGTTGGAAGAGGAGAGTACGGGAAGTTGTGTTCGCACCTGTAGAAAAGACCTGAACAATTTAGTCAGAAAGCGGGAAATTACGCTGTGCGCTGGTGCCGTGTAGCAACGCATAACTCATCAGAATAGCTTGCCCAGCAGCTTAATAAAGAAAAATACATCGCTAAAACTGCTGATGCCTCTGAATAAACAGGCTACAAATATGTTCGCTTTGAAGCAGTTCTTCATGCCCGATTTGTCCCCAACTCGATTGCGGTAGAGTCCCAATAAATGACGGGCCTCCACCTGCGCGTGCCGGTACAAAAACACCTTTATTTTTTTGTTTTGTTCCTGTTTCGCTAGCTGGATAATTTCCGCGATCACTTCAACATAGCTTATAGCACGAACACCGTAGTAATCCGGCCGATGCGTGATAGAGGTCTTATTGCTGATATAGATATAGTCCTTAACATCCAATGCGCAGAACTGGCCATTGCTCGCCAGTGATCACTTCGATTCTTTGCACAGGGCACTCCTTAAACATAGCTCTATGACTATGTCTTACTGGTGAGATGTTCGATTTAAACGGGGGCTATTACATTACATATCTTGTTCCTAAAAAGATAAGGCAATTTCTGAACTAAACAGGCTGAGGAAAGTATTTGTCCTTTTCTGATAGATATTAAATGAATAGTTTAAGTGTTATTCCTGTAGGTCCATACTGACATGGGCGTTGAGTTACGAAAGCAAACCAGTATGTGAATTTCCTGATTTGTGATCTGAGAAGGTGAAAATTCGGAAAGATATAAGGTACTGTGTCTCTCAAATCAGCAGCGGATGCCTGATGGAACAGAGTGTTTTTTACTATAAATAGTAATTAATATTATCAAGTGAAGTTAATCAAGTGTATTAGTACTCTTCGTGTTTTAACTTAAAAGGATGTGAGTTATGAGTAACAGGCGAGAGATTCAGGATGGTTCGCAGTTTGATCGGCTTACGAGTGGCATTGTCTATACTGATGTCTTAGGGTGGATTGATATGGGACACGCTCGTGGTGATGATATTGCACTCCTCAAAAATCAGTTTTTGGCTGGTGAGAGTAGTCGTAAAGATTATTATGAAGTAATCTATCGTCAGGATATGCATATTTCCAGGTTTGGAAATAAATTTGGAGTAGGGAAGTTTTCTAAATGGGAAATCAAGCGTGGTTGTAGTGGTGATGATATTAACCGTATCATGCTGGCAATGATGATGAATACGGCAAACCAATTTGAGAGATTTCAAAGTTTACGTGCATTCTCATGGTTTTCAGATAGTGGTTTTAGTGGAGAGGACCTCGTTTCAGACCTATTCGGATTTTATCGATTTATGATTCCTGGGAAATATAGTCATCAGGTTAATGCTGTAAGCTATGATGCTGCGATTCGGCGATGGGATTATTATGGACCAATCGGTTCTTATAAAAACTATGGATTTCGACCTATGATTTTCCCTGATCCAGATGAACCTTGTATAAAATATCAGCCCTATAAAGTTGAACTCCCTCCATTCATGACATGGATGCGGCCGTGGGAAGATTTTTCTTCTGGAATTGTCAAGGTTACAACAAACAATGGCACATCATTGAAATATGGTGGAATCATATAATGATGGTTAAAATTGTTAAGTGGGTGAGTCTTTCATTTGTAATTGCTATCATTTTGTGTTTTTTTATCTTTTATTTCTTTTTGTCTGGTGTTAATAAAAAAATAATTTATACTGAAAGTGAGTTTTTTAATTATTATCGTCTGACTGACAAGAGCATTCAGCAAGTTCCTCGAATATCAAAAGAGTATTATTTTGTATCTGAACCTGGAGATGGGTATGCACCATCCAATACGGTTGTATTTGAAGGTGTCTCTGATGTTTCCCCGTTAAAGTCGTACTTAAAGAATTTAGGTTACACCAAAGAGAATAGAAGGTTAGGTGAAAATGAAATATGGTCGAAACAAGGGCAGGTAAACGGTGATGTTTTTTATCTGTATTTTAACAGGTTGACAGGTGAAGCTACGCTATCAAAAGTGATGAATAACTGATTATAGTATTCGGAATGCATCATCTTCGAGTTTGTGAGCGGGTTTACGTTAAGAGGGACATGGCAATTGTAAGGTTAAATCATCATCTGAGTTCTTTTTCTATATTTGTATTGATCTATCTTGCATGCCTTGCCATTGTTTTCTTTGTTCATCCAGTGTGGGGTGTAATTGAGGAATTATCTTACAGGCTTGATGATGTTCTGAATACTACGGATTTGGCATTAGCTGATGGAGAACTCGATCCGGCTGGACTGTGGGTAATATTTGGAGTCCCTCTGATTGTTGCGGCGTTAATTTTTGCTCTAATCAGAAGAATTGCTCATCATCGATAAGCCTTGCCTGTCACGCTGATTATCTGGTCATGTTCATGATAACCAGCACCTAAAATATACATTCTTGCACCAGGTGATTATTAATCTGATTATGCGATATGTCACAATGTTATCATTAGTCGGAAATACTCGGCAGGCAGCATTTTCTCAGGCCTGCTCGGAAGTTTATTTTGACACTAAACCATCAGGGATAATCATATTCGGAAAGGTATTAGAAGCAGCTTTTCATATTGATAATGACAGATATCTTATCTTTACCACTGATGATGTTTTGTTTGAGGAATCGCTGACTATTACCCTGTTAAGTTCCAATAAGGGCGTTGTTGAAGTTGTCCACCTTAGCGGTGAATACGCCTCGGGCACATTTGAAAATGTCTCCACAGATAAAGAGATTGTTCATTTTCAGTTCATAGATGATGTCAGATGGACAATAAAAATTTCCAGGTCACCTCATTTTCGCATTCCTTTCATGTCTGAACCGCGTGGCGTGAAACGTTCTCCTGGATTAAAAAAATATATGACTTTTTCGACAGGCCGAGTATCCGAAAGTATTAAATGAAAAACGAGAACACGTGTTAACGCGAAGCCGGATGTTGGTTTCGGTGCTGTTATATGGAACCGAACCGGCTACTGCTAAAATCTCTGATGAAACGCCCGCACAGCTGTTCGTGATATCATTTAACTCCGTGGGTAAGGCTTAGATTAACTAATCTTTGGTATAGATGTGGCTCAGGCAGGATTTTAGGATATGAAATCCTTAACAAAATGGAGTTTCTGCAATGGATACGACAGAACAGCTAAACGGAACGTATTTTTACACTGGTAGGATGAATATAAGCGCCAGTGA
This sequence comes from Pantoea sp. X-Soil-TKNS-1280, assembly GCF_059730475.1. Lineage (NCBI taxonomy): Bacteria > Pseudomonadati > Pseudomonadota > Gammaproteobacteria > Enterobacterales > Erwiniaceae > Pantoea > Pantoea sp. X-Soil-TKNS-1280. Next base: position 688,824 of record NZ_AP035962.1, read on the forward strand.
ATTGCTGTTTATGATTTTCTGTGAACAGGTGGCTGATCAGCTTGGAGTTGATGATTTCGGGGCCATAGTGGCCATTGTTGCAGGGCTGAACATTGCATCAACAAGAGGGAAGTTTGCTGGAGCTACGCCCGGAACGTCCTATGCTTCCAAAGCTGCACGTAAAGTCTTTGGCAATGCTAAGTTTCCGTGGGGAAAAGAGTTACCTTCCTTAGTCGGTGGGTATCCTCCACACAAGCTGAAGATTCTTATGACTCACAAAGTCAGTACATTTGTTGGCAGGTCCATTCCTGTTGTTGGTTGGGTTATCCTTTCATATGATTTGTTCCAGATAACTTCCCACACAATGCAAAAATACAATTCCATCGCGAGAGGGAATGACAAGATATGGTAACGGAAAGCGACGTTCTAGAATTTTTCAGAGGTGAGCTATCGATCCCGTTTTCCTTAACAAGCGGAAGAATTCATCTTGAAATGGATACTGTCTTGCAGGATTACTCTGAGTCAGACGAACTTCCCTACGTCATTGAGGATTACAGCAACAAATTCAGTATTGATATTTCGTCTATGAATATCGAAGCATATTATCCATTTGTCGAGGTATCCTTATTCAAAAGGTTATTCAAAAGAAGCCAGATTGAAGCTGAGATGATGCATATCAGAAAACCCCTCACTGTCAGAATGTTTGCCGAGTCGGCAAAAGCAGGTCGCTGGTTGTTCGATTAATCGTGGCTGTTGAAAATTCTGCTACGGTGCCAGAATACTCCCCATCATCCCCAGCCATCAACCCAGGCAAAACCGTGACAACTCGCTCCCTCATTCTCGACTGGCGGATTCCCGTCGCAGGATTATTAATCCTGACGTTACTGGCTATCGGCACCACGATGTACACCCATTGGGGTGCATTTCTCCAGTGGAGCCTTGCCACGCAAATCTCCCTGCACCGCAGGCTGGTAACGTATCTGCTGCAACTCAACGGCCACGATTACAATGGCGGAGTCTGGCTGCTGGGCGGGGCGTTTATTTACGGCGTGCTGCATGCCGTGGGGCCAGGGCACGGAAAATTTATTATCACCACTTACCTCAGCACCAATAAAGAAAGCCTGCTTGCGGCGCGCGTGGTGCCGTTTCTCGGCAGCCTGATGCAGGGGGTCAGTGCCATCCTGTTTGTGTATATCCTGGCGGTGGGTTTCAACCTGGCAGCGGGAGATCTCAGCACCAGCCGCTGGTATGTGGAAAAAGTCAGTGCACTGCTGATTGGGGTTTTCGGCCTGTTCGTGATTTATCAGACGCTTAAGGCGCTACGCCCCCGGAAAATCGTCATTAATACGCTGAAGCCGCTGCATCAACACACTGAACACTGTGGTTGTAGGCAGCACGGGGTAGGCGCAGACCTGAGCCATGCCGACTGGAAAACCCGGTTGGGGGTAGTGCTGACGATTGGTGCCAGGCCATGCAGCGGCGCGATCATGATTTTGCTGTTTGCCAATACGCTGGGGATAGTCAGCTGGGGCATTGCGGCGGTGATGACTATGTCCCTGGGCACCGCATTATCCATTTTGTCATTGTCGCTGGCGGTACGTTACGCGCGTAACCGCACCGTTATGTTCTTCAGCCGGGACAATGAAAATCTCAGCTGGATGGTCCCAGCGGCCAAAATCGTGGGAGGCCTGATTATCATCCTCTTTGCCACGGTTTTATTTCTTACTGTGGTTCCCATCAGCCCAAACGGGGATTACATCGCCGCCGGGTGCTGACCAATACATCCCCCAACTCCGCAAGATCCGTCAGGCCAGGCGCTTCCCCGTTCAGGCATAGTCACCGGCAAGGAGAATGCCATGTCAGCCAATAAACCGGATGCTTACCGCCAGCGCTTCAATAAGGTGTTCGATTATATCGATCAACACCTGGATGATGCGCTGTTGCTGGAACAACTGAGCGAAGTTGCCCATTTTTCGCCGTACCATTTTCACCGCCAGTTTACTGGCTACTGTGGTATGACACCGGGGCGCTATATCCAGTTGATGCGTCTGAAACGCGCGTCATATCGGCTGGCATTTAATTCTGCCGAGAAAATTATCGACATTGCACTGGATGCGGGATTTCAGCACGCCGAGTCGTTCAGCCGGGCTTTCAAACAGGTGTTTGCCATGACGCCGAGCGAATTCCGTCAGCAGCCCGCTTGGGTGAGATGGCATCAGTGCATGCCGCCGCTACAGCCAAAACGGAGAGAGAGCATGCCCGTCACAATCATAGATTTTCCCGCCACCCCGGTGGCGATGTTGTCGCATTTCGGTCAGCCAGAGCGAATTATGGAGACCGCTGCGCGTTTTATCGCATGGCGTAAAACTACGGGGTTATCCCCCATCGTCAGCAGCCAGACTTTTGGCATTGCGCCCCATGATCCCGCCACCACACCGCCGGAAACCTTCCGCTTTGATATCTGTGGATCGGTAAACTCACCGATCCCGGAAGACAATTCCTTCGGTGTGGTGAATGGGGTGATTCCCGCCGGGCGCTGTGCGCGGTTGCGCCATCTGGGTTCACACGATGCATTAGCAGAAAGTGCATGGACGCTCTATCGGGACTGGCTACCCGCCAGTGGCGAAGAGTTGCGTGATTTCCCGCTGTTCTTCCACTACCAGAATTTTATCCATGACGTCCCTGAGCACCAGCTCATCACTGACATCTATCTGCCATTGAAATGATAGAAACTCCCCGGCGGCGTGTGCTGTCGGGAGTTTATCGACACGTCCCGCCCATATCGTGGCAGAATAGCCGCCCGACTCATCGGAAATCGCAAGGGGAAAGACGCTATGTCAGATGACATCGAACAGCGCATCTATGAGCTTGTCCGCCGCTACGATGGCGTATATTTGTTTAAGCAAAGAACGCTGACACCGCAGATTGATATTGATAGCGATCTAAACTTTGAGGACGCCGAAGCGGCGGCATTAATGGAAGAGTTTTTTGCCGAATTCAACGTGACGCGTGGCACCTTCGCTATCGAAACCTATTACCCGCCTGAGCCATCCCTGAGCGAAATTCTGAATCCTTTTAATAAGCGAGCCGTGCCGGTAGTGCCGGATTTCACGCTGGGTATGTTGATTGAATCGGCAAAGGCCGGAAGCTGGCTATATGAATAACCTGGTCCGTTAGCGCTCCCGGTGCACCCCAAACCCGGTTTCGCCCGGTGCAATCTCCTCCTTCAGCGTCAGCGCCGGAATGAAATAGTCACCGTGGTTCTGCCGCCGGAAAGGAATGGGTTCACACGTCTCCAGGGTATCCAGCCTTGTAGCCAGCGTATCGCACCAGCTACTGAAGCGAGTCTCCGCTGATTTCTGCACCTGATAAAACACCACGGGCGGCAGGACGCTAAAACCGGGATAGAACAGCATACCGTGCTGAATGGGGAACAACAGATCCTCAATCGGGCCATTGATCCCGCGCGGGCTGTAGTGAGACTCCCAGCCGCCGGTGGTCACCACCAGCATCGCCCGTTTGCCCGCCAGCATGCCTTCACCGTAGCGGTCGCCCCAGTGGTTTTCGCTGTGTTCTCCCACGCCATAGGCAAAGCCGCAGGCGTACACCCTTTCAAACCAGCCTTTCATGATGGCGGGCATCGAGAACCACCACAGCGGGAACTGGAATATCACCGCATCAGCCCAGCGTAGTTTTTCCTGCTCGGCGCTGATATCCGCCACTTGCAGCTGATGCTCAAAGGCGAAGCGCGGGTCCTCAGATGCCTGAAAATACGCCCCCACCAGCGGGGCGAGGGTGTCGGCAGCATCCAGCTGCGCTTTCCAGTTCATGGCATACAGATCGGAAACCTGTACCTGATGTCCGGTTTGTTGCAGGTGCTGCACACTAAAATCTTTTAACGATCCATTCAGCGAATGGGCTTCCGGATGGGCATAGACAATCAATATATTCATGGCGTAATCCTGTTGGAAGAAATCAGGTGCAGGGTACGGCAGGGTTTTCTATAGTAGAAATCAATTGCTGATATCTCAGGTATAGACAGAGTGAATATCGGAAATCTGGACCTGAATTTGCTGCTGACGCTGGATGTGTTACTGGCGGAGCTAAACGTGACGCGCGCCGCGCAACGTCTTAACCTGACTCAACCTTCGGTCAGCGCTCAGCTGGCACGATTACGCGGCATCTTTGATGACCCGCTCCTGTTGCCGGGGCCGCGTGGTATGTTGCCGACGGCTCGGGCCGAAGCGCTGCGCGAACCGCTACGGCTGGCGCTGGAATCGTTGCAACGGGCGGTTGCACCGCCGGATGATTTTGATCCGGCAAAGGCGAGTCTTACCTGGCGTATTGCCGCCACCGATTATATGTCCTCAGCCATTATGTTGCCGACCATCAATAGGTTACGATCCTCTGCCCCGGATTGCCGCGTGGCCGTGTTCGGCCTCAACCCGCCCATGGTGGCTCAGCAGCTGGAGAAGGGCGAGTTGGATCTGATTTTCCATACCGGTGACCACGCCCCTGAGACGCTGCATCAGCGAAAATTGTTTAGCGAGCGCTATATGCTGGCCGGGCGCAGGGGGCATCCTCGGTTGCAGCCAGGGCTGACGATTGATGAATTTTGTCAGCTGGAACATCTGATTGTCTCGCCGGATGGCGGCGGATTCAGTGCTGCGACAGACAGCGCACTGGCGAAGCTCGGACGCTCGCGTTCGGTGGTGCTGTCGGTGCCGCATTTCCTTTTTATGCTCGAGGTGCTGGCGAGCAGCGATTTAGTCGCAGTGCTTCCGGAACGGCTGGTGCGTTCATCCACGCGGTTACAGGTGATCGAGCCCCCGATTGAGGTACCAGGATTTGATATTTTGATGATGTGGCATGAACGCGTGCAACGCGATCCGGCGCATCAGTGGCTGAGGCAACAGATTCTGGCGGTGGTGTAGTGATGATTTCGCCAAAAATTCACTTCTCCCCGTCCGAAAAACTGCGCACACTAGCCACCTTTACCATTATGGAGAGATGGCATGACTTCCCGATACCTGCTGGCGCTCGCGCTGTTTGCCAGCATGGCTGCGCCGCTGTGGGCAGACGACAGCGGCGTTTCTTACAGTCATAAAGACTGGGAGCTGGCGTGCGACAACACGCTGACCTGCCGCGCGGCGGGCTATAGCACCGAGGAAGGTGCGGGTGGATCGGTATTGCTGACGCGTCAGGCGGGTCCGGGCACTGTGGTTAGCGGGGAAGTGGTGCTGGCCGATACCATGGATGAGGAGCCGAAGCCGGTGACGGCGCTGTCGCTGTGGATCGACGACACTGCTCTCGGTGAGCTGCAAAAGATCGATAACGACGAATGGCGCTTAACCGAAGCGCAGACGCAGGCCGTGATCACCGCCGTCAAAGGCAGTGGCACCGTCGAGTTTCGCGGCGGCGTCGAACCGTTTGAGCTATCTGGCAATGGCGCTTTTGCCACCCTGCTGAAAATGGATGATGCGCAGGGACGTATTGGTACACCCGGTGCGATGATCAGAAAAGGCGATAAGCCGGAGAGCAGCACGCTGGTGGCGGTGGCGGCTCCGGTGATTCAGCAGGTGAAAGTCATCAAAGCCCAGCCGCGCCCGTTGAGCGCACAGGAGCTGTCATCGGTGAAGCCGCAGCTCATCGCTTCGCTTACTGATGATGACAGCTGCGATAATCTTGAGCCGTCCGACGATCAGCCAGAAGCGGGTGCTGAGCCCATCACGCTGACGCCGGTCGATGGCTCACATGTCCTGATTTCTGCCCTGTGCTGGCGCGGTGCCTATAACGAAGGTTATGGCTACTGGCTGATGGATAAACGCCTGCAACAGAAACCCGAACTCATCACCGATTCCGCTTCAGACTACAGCGATGGGGTGATTTCGCTGGCACAAAAAGGGCGCGGTATCGGCGATTGCTGGAGTACGGCTGCCTGGGTGTGGGACGGTAAAGATTTCCAGCAAAGCAGTGAAGCCACCACAGGCATGTGTCGCGCTATTCGCGCGGGAGGCCCGTGGCAACTGCCGACGCTGGTGACCAACGTCAAACCTGCGCGATAAATCGCGCCGCTACACGATGTGTGATGATTAACGCCGTAATCCAATATCGCAATGGGCCGTAGCGGCGCAATTTATTGCGCACCTTAATAGTTGTTACTTCATGCAGCACTGCTTGTATTTTTTGCCGCTGCCGCACGGGCAGGGATCGTTACGGCCCACTTTCTCCCCGGCAAAATACGGCACCTGCGGCGCTGGCTCGGGTTGTGCAAGACGCTGTTCCTGCCAGTAATCATGCAGTTGCAACGCTGCCGGGAGAATCGCCTCGATGCTGGCCTCAAACTGTTCCGGTGAGAAGCCGTCGAGTTTGGCGAAATTCTCTTCGCTGCCATGCAAAGCGATGGCCTCCAGCGCGGGCTGCTGCGCTTGCGGCAGGGCTGACCAGTCATCCAGCGCGACGCCGCGCATATAACCAAAGCACCACTCTTCCACCACGGTGAATTCCTGGCCTTCCATCTCCCGCGTGCCGAACAACGGATCGAACTGGTCCGGGAATTCGCTTAAACGCTCGGCGATATCGTTCATATGCTGGAACGTCAGGGTCATAAAGCGATCCATTTCGCGCTCGCTGGACCACTTAGGAATGTATTTCTGACCACCCCACATCGCCACCAGCCATTCGCTCGGTTCGATGTCGTTCGGGCCGGAAAGTAGCGCTGTCAGCATGCCATCGAGTTCGGCGACATCCACCACGGAATGTTCATTGCCGTATTTCTCCAGCATTTCCTCCAGCCAGTTCAGTTCTTTCTCGGTTAACGGGCCCTGGTTCATACGGCATCTCCTGCGTCTGTGCTTATTGGCGGGCGCATTGCCCAACGTCGATAACGCGCGATTATAGCGGCAAGCATAGTGATTCAGCCATCAATTGCCACTTTATGACTATCCATTGCTGAACCTCTCCTAAAAATCATTTCCCATAACATATTGCTCAACATTATTGGCCCTGATTCGCGACCAATGTCAGCGTAAATACCGAAACTTGCTGCACAAAGGACGCAACTATCATGGGTATAAGCACCTTGCCAGTACTGGATTTGGCTCTGCTCGAATTACCAACCGCTGAACAGGCAGAACATCTGGCCGGGTTACGGGAAACCGCGCGTGATATCGGTTTTTTCTACCTTGTTAATCACGGCATTAATCCACAGCTACTGCAAAATGTGCAGAGCCTCACTCGCGCCTTTTTTGCCTTACCTGAGACGGAAAAACAGCGGGTGTCGATGATCCATTCGCCACATTTTCGCGGCTACAACCGGGCGGGCGTGGAATATACCCGTGATCAACGTGACCAGCGTGAACAGTTTGATATTGGCGCAGAGCGGGCAGCCCTCACGCTGCTGCCGGGGGACCCGGCATGGAAGCGCCTGCAGGGGCCAAATCTGTGGCCGGAGGCGCTGCCGCAGTTGCGTCCGGTGATTTATGCCTGGCAGCAGGCGATGACCGATGTGGCTCTGCGTTTGCTGCGTGCCTTCGCCAAATCGTTATCGCTGCCTGCCAATGCTTTTGATGCGCTGTACGGCACCTATCCCAATGAACACGTCAAGCTGATCCGCTACCCCGGCCAGGAGGCGGAGGCGAGCCAGCAGGGAGTGGGGGCGCATAAAGACTCCGGCTTTCTCACCTTTTTGTTGCAGGACGAACAGCCAGGGTTGCAGGTGGAAGTCACGCCCGGCAACTGGGTGGATGCGTTGCCGAAACCCGGTGCCTTTGTGGTGAACATTGGCGAATTGCTGGAACTGGCGACCAATGGCTATCTGCGCGCCACGGTACATCGTGTGGTGTCACCACCGCTGCGCAAGGAGCGTATCTCCGTGGCCTTTTTCCTCGGCGCGCAGCTGGATGCCCAGGTGCCACTTTATCAATTGCCTGCCTCACTGGCGGCGGAAGCACAGGGGCCGACCAGCGATCCGGCTAACCCGCTGATTCGCGAGGTGGGCTGGAATTACCTGAAAGGGCGTTTGCGATCGCATCGCGATGTCGCGCAGCGTTACTACGCCGACACTCTCAATACCGTTAAATCATAAGAACTAAGGAAAACATATGCATAAAAAGGTGATAGCTGGACTGGCGTTATTTTCGCTGATGACCACATGGGCCTCGGCTGCCGCATTACGCGTGGCAGCCGATCCGGTGCCACACAGCGAAATCCTTAACCAGATCAAACAGACGGATAAGCATCTCGATCTGAAGGTGATTGAACTGAACGGTAACCTCAATGCTAACGAACTGCTGGCGCGCGGCGATGTTGATGCCAATTACTTCCAGCACGTGCCTTACTTGCGTGATCAGGAAAAAGCGCTGGGCGAGAAGTTTGTGGTGGTTGCGACAGTACATATTGAGCCGCTGGGGATTTATTCGCACAAAATCAAATCGTTGAAGGATATCCCTGATGGCGCACAGGTTGCGGTGCCAAATAACGTCACCAATCTGAGCCGCGCGCTATACCTGTTGCAGGCGAATGGGGTGATTAAACTGAAGGGGAATGGCGATGCCAGTACGCTGGTGACGACCGCCGACATCAGCGACAATCCGCGTCATCTGAAGATTATTGAGATTGAAGCGCCACAGCTGCCGCGTGCGCTGGATGATGCCACGCTTGCGATCATCAACGGTAACTATGCTTTGCAGGCGGGGCTGGTGCCGTCGAAGGACGCGCTGGCGCTGGAACAGGCGAAGGGCAATCCCTATGCGAACGTATTGGTGACGACACCAAAACTGGCGCATGACCCGCGCATTCTGGAGCTGGCGAAAGATCTTGAGTCAAAACAAACGGCTGAATTTATCAACCAGCAGTACAAAGGGTCGGTGATTCCGGTACATCTTTAATTCCTGTCACCACCCGTATTCTGCGGGTGGTTCTGTGTTACCTTTCGCCAGATACATCAGCGATGATTTCCCTCAACCTGTTAATTTTACTTAAAAATACCTGTGATCTTCCCTTTTTATCTCTTTGATGGCTTTGTGATGAGGCTGTTCACGCTACTGGTGATGGCGGTGTTGCTCAGTGCCTGTGGCACTCTGTCGCAAACGTCTGCCCCGGTATCGCTCAGTGCCGACGCCAGACGCATTACGTTGCTTCAGCTGGTGACGCATAATGGTTGCTTGCAATTTTGCTTAGCGGAAAAGCGCGACGGCTGTTGTATGCTGTCGGGCGAAATTTGACGCGCAGGTTGCGGGGTGCACAACGCACCGGGGAACCTTCCGCGTTCTGCACTTGTCAGTACATTGAACCGGTAATAATCAACCAGAGTGGAAATCACCATGCGCAGGACTCACGCTGTACTTCTTTCTGCAGGACTTTTTCTGGGCTCGTTAACCCTGACGCCCGCCGCGCTGGCCGAAGGCGAGCAAACTGATAACGTACCCACGCCACCGCAGGTGGAACAAACCGCACCGGACGCGCAGGTCCAGACTCCGGTTACCGACGCTCCGGCGGCCGTTGCCCCAGCGCAGCCGCAGGACAATGCGGCACAACCCGCAGCACCGAATAATTACGATCTGACCACCATCGTCATCGACTATAAAGAATACAAAGTCGGCGATGTGGTGCCGGATCAGTATCGTGGTAAATCCTACATCATTGCTGAATGGCAGCCGCGTCATCTGCCGGCTCCGCAGGAAAATACCCATTGGGCGTATATCAACGCCAACTACATCCTGATTACCGACGATACTGGTAAAATCGTGATGGCAAAATCAGGTGATATCTTCTTCAAAGGCTAAGTAAGCGCGCTAACTGCGCCACTGCATTGCCAATCTGGCTGGTGCTGGTGTTGCCATATCCCAGCACCAGTCCCTGCTGTTTCTCCACCCCCAGATAAAACCCCGATAACGCACCCGGTGCATAACCCGTTTTTAGCAGTTGATCGACCAGCGTGATATCCGCGAGGGATGCTGGTAGCTGCATCACCAGATGCATCCCACATTCTCCACCGAGTAACGGCACCTGAGCGCCGAATTGTTGCATCAGGGCTGCACGAAGGGTGGCCTGGCGTTGGCGATACAGACGGCGCATTTTGCTCAGGTGACGGCTGAAATCGCCACTGCGCAGGAAGTGTGCCAGCGCCTGCTGCTCCGGACGGTTGCCGCCACGCAGCAGTTCATGCAGCGCCGGGCGTAAAGGGGGGACCAGCTGTGCGGGCAGCACCATAAAGCCCAGACGCAGGGCAGGGAACAGCGTTTTACTGAACGATCCCACGTAGATGACGGGTGTCTGCGGAGCCATACCCTGCATCGCTGCAATTGGTTCGCCGCTGTAACGAAAATCGCTGTCGTAGTCGTCCTCAATGATCCACGCCTGATGCTCGGTGGCGGCAGCCAGTAGCGCCAGACGGCGTGAGGCACTCATTACCACGCCGGTGGGATACTGGTGGGTCGGGGTGGTGTAGATCAGACGTGGCGGGCGCTGCTGCCAGTCCTCGGGGTGTGGTGCCAGCCCCTGGGCATCAACGGCGATCGGTTCGATGCGCATATCACCCGCACGCATGGCGGCTTTGGCCCCGCGATACCCCGGTTCTTCTACCCAGCCAGTCTCTCCCGGATTACTCAGCAACATTACGCACAATGACAGGGCCTGTTGTGCGCCTTCAGTGATAACAATTTGCTCGGGCGTGCAGCGTACACCCCGCGCCAGAGCAAGATGCTGTGCCAGCGCCTCACGTAATGTTCGCTCGCCAAGAGGATCACCATAGCCCATCAGCGCCTGCGGTTGATGCAGCATCACGCGATTAAAAGCCCGCCGCCACCGGGCCAGTGGGAAGTGTGATAACGCAGGGATACCGGGTCGCAGTGCCATCTCCTGGTTCAGCGTGCGGTGAGAGGAACGCAACTGTGTCACGCGTGAGGCCACCCTGATTTCTGCGGCGTTTGCCATGTCAGGGGAGGGCTGCGGTAACTGCGCGATGGGGCTGACACGGCTGCCCTGGCGATCGCTGGTGAGAAAACCTTCCGCCTGTAGCTGCGCCCAGACGGCAATGACCGTGTTACGCGAAACCTGTAGTTCCGCTGCCAGCTGACGCGTGGCGGGCAGGCGTGTCCCTGCCGGCAGCTTACCGGCCAGAATCGCCTGGCGGATGCGCTGAAAAAGCTGTTGTTGCAGGGTTAAGGCATCGTCGCAACGCAATGGGGCCAGGAGCAGGGTGCTGAGATCAAAGGTGTTCATGCTGCGCTCGCGTGGATCTATCAATAAGTCTGATTGTGGCGCTTTTTAACGAGCCAGCAAAGTGGCAATCTGCTGTTCACACCTCATCCAGCGACAGGGAAAATATCATGTCTCAAAACACCAATGCTTACGGACAACCGGTGGGTTTTGCGTTGCCAGACTGGCAGCCGCGCCCGTGGCCGGAATTTACGACTTTTACCGGTGACTATTGCCGTCTCGAACCGCTCAATGCGGAACGGCATGGCCAGGAGTTATATGCCGCCTATGCGCAAACCGGGGATGGTCGGGACTGGACTTATATGTTTGCAGAACCCTTCGCCACTGAAGAAGCTTATCTGGCTTATGCGCGTCAGATCGAGAATGGACGCGATCCGATGCATTTTGCAGTGATTGACCGGCAAACCAACCGTGCTGTGGGTACGCTGGCGCTAATGCGTATCGAACCCAATCATGGTGTGCTTGAAATCGGGCATGTGGCGTTTTCCCCCTTGCTGAAGCAAACACGTATGGCGACCGAAGCGCATTTTTTACTGATGCGTTATGCGTTTGAGCAACTGGGTTACCGCCGTTATGAGTGGAAATGTGATAGCTGTAATCAGCCTTCACGCAAGGCGGCGCTGCGGCTGGGCTTCCAGCCTGAAGGGATTTTTCGTCAGGCCATTGTCTACAAAGGCCGCAGCCGGGATACCTGCTGGTTTTCCATTATTGATAGTGAGTGGCCGCAGGTGAAACAGGGATTTGTACGCTGGCTGGCGGCGGAAAACTTTGCCCCTGAAGGTACGCAGCGCAACCGGCTGGAAGCGCTGCGTCAGGCTAGCTGATAAAGATATATTTGCTGGCGGCAAGCACCACGGCACAGGTGGCCGCCATCATCACCCGCTTCAGCCATTGCAGTTCTTTCTTCATACCGATGATGTCCAGATGTAAGGTATGAATCTGGGCATCCGTTTTTTCAAACCGTGCGTCAATTTTATCGAAGCGTTTATCGACCTGCTCGAAACGTTTATCGACCTGTTCGAAACGTTGATCAACCTGTATGAAACGTTTATCAACCTGATCGAAGCGTTCATTGACGTTTTTTTCAAACAGGTCAACGCGCTCTTCTAATCGGTCAACGCGTTGATTGAGGGTCTGCTGCCCCTGCACCACACCTTCCATCGCCTGGGCGAGGTCGGCCTTCGTCAGTGAATGTTCCTGCTGCATTTCGGCAAAGATCTCGACCAGCACTTCTGCCTGCCGTTCTTCCACGCCTGCCTGCTGCAGAGATTTGTATGCTTTATGGGTGTTCATCATCGCCAGTGTCATCCATGTTCTCCCTGATCCGTTTCCTAGTGCGGAGGAAACTAACCAGGTTGTGATAATTACGCTATGCAACGATGTTTATTTTGCGCGCTGTCTCGAAAAAAATCAATTAGTACAACGAGTAACGCGATATGAGGCAGGGTTAGCCTGCACCGAAGTGCAGGCGGGAAAGGATTAATTGTGTGCGTATTTGCCGCTGACGCTATTGCCGGATGACGGTGTTTCATCCTCTTCATCGGTGATGGCGGGAACTGACAGGCTGGCTTTCACTCCCCAGAAATAGCAAACCAGTGAGGCGACAATCACCAGAACCATATCCAGTGGCGCGCTAATTACCTCACTGCCACCGTAAGTACCCAGCATGGAAATCACCATCACTGCAATGTAATAGGCCAGCAGCCACCAGGCGCATTGTAAATCACGGCTGAACTGGCTGTTTTTCTTGCCAAAAATGGCGTAACCAATCCAGGCAATAATCAGTATCGGGATGAGGATTTCATTCACCGACCAACCGCTCCAGTAAATCAGCAAGGTACTGGCAACAAACGCCAGCGGGCTGAGAATGGCGGCGACCGGCAGGCGGAATGGGCGCTGCATATCTGGCAGATGATTACGGAAGGCGCCCAGCGTTACCGGACCGGGCATATAGGTGAACACGGTCGCCGAGGTCACTGCGCCAATCAGACCACCCCACACCTGGAACTCTGATGGCAGCGTCCAGACGATAGCCAGCAGCAGCGATAACCACAGCGCGCCACGCGGTACGCCGGATTTCGCATCCACTTCGCCAAACACCTTGAACAGATGGCCATTGCGCGCCCAGGCAAACAGCACGCGTGCGGCACCGGCCAGGTAGATGTTGCCGGTCCCGGCTGGTGAAATCACCGCATCAATCAGGATCAGGTTAATCAGCCAGGTCAGGCCAAGGCTGCGCGCCAGGTCAGCATAAGGAGACTGGAACACCTGCTTCAGGCCAGCCCAGCCATGTTGCGACAGTAAATCGGTGGGTACCGCACCCATAAAGGCGTATTGCAGTGCCAGATAAATCACGAAACTGACGGCAATCGCGATACCAATTGCCAGCGGTACGTTGCGCTGCGGGTTTTTGGCTTCACTGGCGAAATCCACCGCCTGGCGAAAACCGAGGTAGGCAAACACAATACCTGCGCCAGTCAGCGAGCTGAACACGCCATGCGCGCCACCTGGGGGAGCCGGTGGAACATCGAGGTTGGGTGCATGGAAATAAAGCAACAGCGTGCCGATGGTCAGCAGCGGCACGATGAATTTGAAAGTGGTCACAATGGTATTTACGCGACCAAAGAAGCTGACGCTCCAGTAGTTAAGCAGGAAAAATGCCACCAGCAGGCCAATCTGTACGGCAAAACCGAGTCCGGTTGGGCTGCCGTCAGCATGGCCAAGCGCGGGCCACCAGTAAATGGCGTATTGCCGAACCGCTTCCACTTCAACCCCGGCAGTACTGGTGTAGGCCAGCAGTGAGCTGACGCCAATAACAAAGCCGACGATGTTGCCATGGGAATAGTTGGGATAGCGTACAAAGCCACCCGCTCGCGGCAGGGCCGATGATAGCTCGGCGTAGACCAGGCCGATCATCAGCACAATGACCGCCCCTAACACCCATGCCCAACCGGTGTTACTGCCTGCATAACCGGAACTGTTTAGCGCCGCATACAACCAGCCGGATCCGATCATCGATCCAATGCCAAGTAACGACAGATCGACCAGCCCCAATTTCTGTTTCAGTCCACTTGACGCCATATAATGCCCCTGTGATGTGTTTATCTGAATGGATTTCAGTTTTGCTTATTAAATGTTGTGGCAGGGGGATAAAGCATATCGCGTGCCAAAATTATTTTATTAGCGTGATTGTTTTTTTATGAAATAAACGCGGGTGGCGAATGGCTGAATAATTGGCTTTTAGCTTGATGAATGATGCTAAATAAACTTTCTGACGCAGGATGATTTGCCTGAAATAGCGGAAGCACGGTGCAGGGCGCACCGTGATGATCCGAAATATATATTATGATTGTAGTTGAAACATTATGTCATCCCTGGTTGAGAAATGACATAACTCAATTTAACTCTGTGGCTGAGGAATGATCTTAATATCCACCATGCCGATGCCTAATTTACGCGGGTCCTGGCCAATGATATTTCCCACATTGGACAGCTGCGGTTCCGGCGGTGAGATAATTAAATTATGGCTGCCACCGGGATTGGTGAAATGCAGGGTCGTCGTCGATACATCGTCCCCCAGGGTGATGTCCTGCTGTTGATCACCGACCCGCACCGGGATCGGCCGATGGGCATTCGGGCCAAAGGCGCGTGCGGTGATCACCACATCAAAACGGCCTGGTAACGGGTCAACATATTCAATGTTGACCTCAGGGGCCAGATTGGCGTTGGACCAGCGTCCCCACAGTTCCGGGCGCGAAATACCGGTAAAACTTTTTACGCTTAGCGGTGCACCGGGCACGTTGAGCATAAAGCTGTCGGCGCTGTAGCGGATAGCGTTGTCTTCGATACGAATTTGCTGCTCGTTGTGCTGATACTGCGCGTCGCTCAGCGTGGTTTGCGGGAAGGTGGCTTTGCCTTTCCACACCGGCTTATCGATACGGGTCACACTCGGCTGGCCCCCCATTTGTCCCATCGCGACACAAAGATCGCCGGACAGCGCCAGCTGTGGCTGCCACAGACGCGCCATCTTAAAGCAGCGGTCAACCCAGACAAACCTATCGGCAGCGGCAAAGTCCGCCAGTTGATAGCGCAGCGGGGCGGAATATTCGCCTTCTGGCAGTGGCTCCACGCGTTTATCACCGACACGGAAGAGAATGGGCAGCCTGAAGGTGGTTCCGGAGAAACTAAAGGTCCCTTTCTGCTGATCGATGGTGAAAGCATCAAGCTTGCTGGGGAAATTCCACAGCTGAATGATATCCGGTTTCCACGCCAGCACCTTCTGCGCCATGTTATCAAACTGGGCAGACAGTGAAGGGCTGCTGAGGCCACTACGACCCAGGCCAATGGCCTTATCGCCGCCGAGAATATCCAGCACGGTGGCACCGTTATCCAGCGTACTCCGTTTACCGTCGATCACTTTGGCTTCAGGCTGATCGCCACGAATCACCATAAACAGGTCATGACGAGGTTGCTTGATCAGATATTGATGGGCGGTGTTGTTCATAGCCAGGTGATCAGACGTCACCACAATGATGGTGTTCTTAAACCAGGGCGAGGCTTTGATGCGTGCAATCAGGCGTGCCACATGTTCCTGCGAACAGGCAACGGCGCTGAAAGACTGGTTAGGTTTACCGTCATAGCTATAACTTTTATGTTCACAGGTGCGGGAAATAAAACCATCCGGGTGGTGTGTATCAACCGTCAGGGTAAAAAGTGCGAAGCGTTTTTGCTGGCTTGACAGCTCCTCAAACTTTTTAAATACCTCATCCATCACGGTGTCATCGTAATAACCCCAGTTATTACGATAGTTGGGATCGCTAACGCGGTCTTTGAGCTCCTGCGCACCATACATATGGGCCGGGTCAAAACCATGTGATTTCAGGAAGGTGTCTTTACCGGCAAAGCGTAAATCCGCCCCCTGAATAAACCAGTTCTCATAACCTGAGTTTTTCAGGATATCGCCGAGGCAAACATTCTGCGGGAAGAAGCTGGAAAGCGCTGCCGAGGCATTATCCTGGAATGGCGCAAACAGCGGGATACCGCACTGTGAGCCGACCATCCCGGCAATGGTGTAATCGGTGCCAGGCAGTTGCTCAGTGTTACTGAAATCGAGGCTTTGATCTTTTTCCCGGCTCAGTTCAGGGGCCAACCCTGGAAAAGTTTGTTCATTGAAGTAAGTCCGTTCCAGACTTTCGCCATAGATGTAGACCAGGTTGAGCTTTGGCTCGGCAATAACTGACTTGGGTGTTTTGTAATAGGTCTCGAAGTCGGAATCCGCCTGGCGGTTATGGGAGACGATCAAATCTTTGACCTGACGAAATGCCGGGGTGGTTTGTACCGAACCCGCAGCGCAGGCGATAGCCAGCAGACTCCAGCCAAGATGATGCTGCTGTTTACGGCGGCGCAACAGCCAGGAGAGCAGGCAGAACAGCAAAAACAGCGCAATGATAAGCCCGATGCCAGGCACCACGTATTTGCTGATACCCGCACCAGTCAGGCTGTTGGTCAGGGTATAGAGTACGGCGTCATTGATGCCGTCACCGGTAAAATAGTTGCTGGCATACAGCGTGGTATTCAGCACGATAAACAGGGTAAGCAAAACCAAAATCAATACAAACCAGAACTTATTTCGCCCGGCTTTGTAGGAATAGACTGCGATTGCAGCCAAAAAAAGTACAACCGATATGAGTTCGGACAAGATTCAGATCCTCAGGCTAATTAAATACGCATTCCGTGCGTAACGACCCTCTGCGGGGGTTTTCGCGTCAATCTATATTGGCTGTCACATGGCTGCAACATGACCAGTCAGATTTGTGCGGCTGATTTGAATTTGTTTAAAGCGGGTTTAGGCGGGCTATGGTTTGGGCTGGCAGCATAGGGTTGCTGCCAGCAGGGGAGCGGGGATGAGGATCAGAGTTTGCCGGTCAGATACTGTGCTTCGCCATCGGCAAAACTCCAGTCACCTTTGTTATTCGTGATAAAGCTGATCATCAGGTCGTTACCCTGCACGCCACAGTTTTCCTGCAACTCGCGTGCTAACTCTGCCATGAACAGCGTTTTCTGTTCTTCACTTCTTGGGCTGGTGTACACCCGCACCATCACCAGGTTGTCACTGCGTTCAAAGCCGAGGCCAGTATCCTGGAACACCATCTGGTATCTTTTATTTTCGTGAACAATCTGATAACGATCGCGTGCCGGGACTTTAAACGCGGTTAAGACGGCGCGGTGAGCGGCATCCAGCAGTGTACGTAATTCTGATTCAGAACGGCCCTGAATAACATCGAACTGGAGAAGCGGCATGATTAAACCCTCGTTTTTGCTCACATGAAAAGAGTAGGATGTGGGGCTATGCTGCCGCGTGCCGCGGCAAAGAAAAAGCGCGCTGCCTGAAATGATTATTTATTATTTTGAACAATCATGATGAAAGAGATAAAAACCGACGCCCTTTGGGTGCATCTGCACTGGCTCACGGTGCTGGCCGAACTGGGAAGTTTTACCCGTGCGGCCGAACGCCTCGACGTGAGCAAGGCGGCGATGAGCCAAAAGATTAAAGAACTGGAAGAGATGGCAGGAGTGGCGCTGGTGTTGCGCACGACACGCAGCGTGCGCCTCACTTCTGCCGGGGAAAAGCTGGTGGAGGAGTTACGCGATCCCTTTGCGCGTATTGAGCAAAGTTTTTTCAGCGTGCGTGATGAAGCCGGTCCGGTGCGCGGGCTGGTGCGCGTTAGCGCCCCTGTGGCCTTTGCCCGCCAGCAGCTGGTGCCGATTATCGGCGATTTTTTGCGGGAATACCCGCAGGTGCGTTTACAGCTGGATGTGACTGATCGGCTGGTATCGCTCGGTAGCGAGGGGTTCGATCTGGCGATTCGCCATAGTCAGCAACTGCCGGAAACCCATGTCGCGTTGCCGCTGTGTGAAACCCATACCTTGCTGGTGGCGTCCCCTGCTTATCTGGCGGAGTACGGCACGCCAGCAACCCCACAGGCGTTGCCGCAGCATAACTGCCTGTATTACCCGCGCGGGCTGGAATCCCCCCAGTGGCGGTTTTGTCAGCGCAGCGATGCCAGTGAAACGGTGCAGGTCAGGATCCAGGGAAATTTTGCCACCAACAATAGCGAATCGATCCGCGATGCTGCTTTGCAGGGTTTGGGGATTGCCATGTTACCGGATTTTAGTGCCCGCGCGGCGCTGGCCGCCGGTACATTGCAGCAGGTGCTGCCGCAGTGGCAGTCGGTGGATGCGTTTGCCGATCGTTTGTGGGTGGTGCGCCCTTATGCGGCTCAGGTGCCACGGGCGGTCACCACCTTTATTCACTGGCTACGCGCGCACTTTGTTGATGGCTGAAGGGGACGTCAGCGTGACGGGCGCATGCGGTTGCATCAGCTCGCCCAACAGGCTGGTGCGATTGTAGTTACCCAGACGCAGATTAAAGTCGAGGTGCAGGCGTTCAAGACCGCTCAGTTTGATCACCGGCGGCGGGTTATGTGGACGCTGCTGAAAGAGTACCGACCGGGCAAAGGCGGCGCTATTCCATCCGCTCAGGCGCTGATAGAAATACGCATTGGCCTGGCCTTTGCGCAAATAGACATTTGCCCGGCGGTATTCACGCATCGCGGCCTGCTGGGCCAGGGAACATAATTGCTGCTCCGGCTCGGCAATTTTTTGTGTCAGCAGATAATAGTCATCACGTTTATTCAGCTCAGCGAAGAAACGTGGCCCGCCGAGATGTTTAATCGGTGCATACTGCTTTTGCCACTCGCGGATATAGGGATTATTGGCGGCGGCGGCAATAAACCAGTTTTCCATCACCGGTGACAGATAATTCATGGTTGAGACTTCACAATAGAAGCCAATCACATCCATGCGCTGTTCCTGATGCACACGATGTACCCAGCTGAGATCTTCAAACAGCAAGGTGCTGCAATCAATGCTGATACCGCCGTAGCGCAACAATAATTCCAGCCGAATCGCTTCGCTCTTTTGTTGCAGAGTTAATTCAGAGGAAGTAAAGACAAAATCCGGCAGCACTTCTTCAACGTTCCGACGATGTAACAGGTGCACCTGGTGATCAGGATTATCCTTACGGATTTTTTGAATATTTAACATCATCGATGCTGGCAAATATTCATCTTCCCAATACATCCAGACTATTTTGGGTATTTCCGGCAGATCTTTCTTACCGGAAGTTAACACCACATTATCCTCTTCGCTCGGATCGTATTCCGGTGCAGGTACGGCATTAAGCTGCTTTTTCTGCAGTAACATCAGGCTGGTAAAGGCAATTTTTTGCCAGTTTTGCCACAGCATACGGGCCGGTTGTAGGCGTTTAGTTGTCATGGTGCACCTGATTATTGTGATTATAGTGGTTGGGTTTCCCTGATGCTGGCGCCTGGAGCGCTCTTGTTTCCTCACGGCTGTGTGTAAAATACTACACTTGCTTAATAAAACATTCAGGCGTGTGAGGCTATCGTTTTTTTTCTTTTTCAGATAAACCGGAAAATGAATGAACCGCTGTTGATAAAATGAGTGTGAAATAGATCAATTAATGTGGATTGATTTAATTAAAAGTGGATTGAGATTCTTCCTAAGAAAATAGATTTTCCACCCGAAAGAATGCGAGGAAATTAAAAATTCCGTGTCAGGTGAGGTATCAACCCTGTGGTTTTTGTTACGGTCCTGGCCTTAAATAAACGGTCGATGATAAATGGCACTGCTCCAGTGACGGCTGCTGGCATGTTTTTCAGCCTGCCAGCCGCGCTTACGCAGTTCGCGGGCAATCAACTTATTCATAATGCCGTGGCCAACCAGCAACACGGTGCCGCTATCCGCCAGGGCGATAAGCTTGTCCGCCGCCTGGCAGGCGCGCAGACGGGCATGTTGCACCGATTCCACATGTCCGGCGTAGCCACACAACCACAGCAGGCGTAGCAGCGCCAGCCAGACGTTAAGCGGCAGATGTAATCGCTCGAACGGCAGCAGGGGGATGGCGACCTCGCTAAATACCGCATCCACCGCATGGGGCTGTAATCCCAGGCGCGCCAGTGACGAGCGTGCACGCGGCAGCGGGCTGGAAGCGATCACGTTGGCGAGGCTGGCAATCGCCTGGCTGCGCGGTGGCGGTGAATCGCAAATATCAGCCTGATCATAACCTTCGCACCAGTCGGCTAACGCGCGCGCCGTAAAGCGCCCACTCACCGGATGGTCGGGTTTGCCGTGTCGCATAAGGATGATGGTCATAACGCTCCTGAATGATTTTCTCCAGTGTAATGCAGATTCCGCAGGACCTGTCAGGTCGGCAGGATTTAAGACAAATTCGCATTTGTCATTAAACCTTAACTGAAATGTGCGACAAGAAGCGCGATGCAGGATCAGTCGCCACTTTGCTAATGATAAGCAGAAATCGTCAATTAAGTGCATTTTTGACGTTTTTTTGCTCTCGCGCATTGAATGTAATGTCATGAATTGACGCCATTTTTATCCTTAACCCCTGAGAGATAGTAAAGATAAATTAATTATTTTTACTAAGATCACTTGATTTATCTACGCGCGTAGATAGACTAATTACACAGTGATAGCTCACGGTGCCACGGAAAAAGTTGGCCTTGAGATGATGCAGTTACATTTGCCTTATTAATGCGATCGGTGAAAAAAACATCGGCAAAGCCTGGCGAATAAGAGAATTCCAACACCAGGGAATCCTTTACTGACCTTTCATCCAGGTTTGCCCACCAAACGTCGCCACCGGGGCGTTCCGCTTGTTGCAAGGGAACCTACCCAGGGAAGGGCGTTTGATTGATCTTCATCTATCAGGGAAATGGTTATGACGGTACATCACTCCGTTTCGCAACAACGCGCACTGTCTTCTTCTTCGGCTGCTGATGAGCGGCTGGCAACTTCTGCTGGCCGCAAAGATTTCTGGCGTGCCACCTTATCCTGCTGGCTGGGTACGGCGATGGAGTATGCGGATTTCGCACTCTATGGCCTTGCCGCCGGTATCATTTTTGGCGATGTGTTCTTCCCCGAAGCCAGCCCGACGATGGCGCTGCTCTCCAGTTTTGCCACCTGGTCGGTGGGTTTTATTGCCCGTCCGATTGGCGCACTGCTGTTTGGCTGGATTGGCGATCGCAAAGGACGCAAAGTAGTGATGATCACCACCATCATTCTGATGGGAGCCTCTACCACGCTGATCGGTTTTATCCCTTCTTACGCCAGCATTGGCCTGTGGGCACCAGCCTGCCTGGTGCTGCTGCGCTTTACCCAGGGGCTGGGAGCTGGGGCTGAACTCTCTGGCGGCACGGTGATGCTGGGCGAATATGCGCCGGTTGAACGCCGTGGATTGGTGTCATCGGTGATAGCGCTCGGTTCTAACAGCGGTACGCTGATCGCTTCGCTGGTATGGCTGGCGGTGGTGCAGATGGACCAGCAAAGCCTGCTCGCCTGGGGCTGGCGTATTCCTTTCCTCAGCAGCGTGCTGATTGCGCTGGTGGCACTGTGGCTGCGTCGTCATCTGCGCGAAACCCCGGTATTTGAACGCCAGCAAGCCGAGCTGAATGCTCAGCGTCATGCCCAGCTGGCAAGTCCGCTACCGGCAGACACGCGGAGTTTCTGGCAGCGCAGCCGTGCCTTCTGGACCATGGTCGGCCTGCGTATCGGCGAAAACGGTCCTTCTTATCTGGCACAGGGCTTTATCGTCGGCTATGTGGCGAAAGTGCTGATGGTGGATAAGTCGGTGCCCACCACTGCGGTGTTTATCGCCTCCCTGCTGGGTTTCCTGATCATTCCTTTTGCTGGCTGGCTCTCCGACCGCTTTGGTCGTCGTATCACCTATCGCGGTTTCTGTCTGCTGCTGATGTTCTACGCCTGGCCTGCTTTCCATCTGCTCGACAGCCGTGAACCGGCGGTGGTTATTCCGGTGATGGTGGTCGGTATGGCACTGGCATCACTCGGCATCTTTGGCGTACAGGCGGCCTGGGGGGTCGAGATGTTTGGCGTTAAACATCGTTACACCAAGATGGCGGTGGCGAAGGAGCTGGGGTCTATCCTTTCAGGAGGCACTGCGCCCCTGGTTGCGGCGGCGCTGCTGTCGTTTACCGGACACTGGTGGGCGATTGCGGTCTACTTCACGGCAATGGCGACCATCGGTTTTCTGACCACCTTTGTGGCACCGGAAACCCGCGGGCGTGACCTGAACCTGCCGGATGATGCGATCTGACAGCAGGTTAACGCATTGATGTATCGGGCATAAAATGAGGCAGGCTATTGGCTAAATCGTCATCCGGAAATATTACACGCAGCGATGTCGCTAAAGCCGCAGGCACGTCGGTCGCGGTGGTGAGTTATGTCATCAACAACGGGCCGCGTCCGGTGGCGGAAGCGACCCGTCAGCGGGTGCTGGAGGCGATTAAGCAAACCGGCTACCGCCCCAATGCTGTCGCGCGAGCGCTGGCATCGGGCAGCACCAAAACCTTCGGTTTAGTGGTGCCAAATATCGCCAACCCGTTTGTCGCGGCGATGGCCCATGCGTTGTTGCAGGAGTCGCTGAATCACGGTCATGTGATGCTGCTGGGCGATGCCGGTGATGATCGCCAGCGCGAGCTGGAGTTGATTCAGGGGCTGCTGAATCGTCAGGTTGATGGCCTGTTTTACAACAGCGTCGATCGCCATCCCTATATCGATTTAATCAAGGCCAGCGGTACACCGCTGGTCATGCTCGATCGTGTGGAACCGCAACCGGGCGTCAGCATGCTGCGGGTGAACGAACGCGAAGCGGCACGTCAGGTGACGATGCACCTGCTCAGCCACGGCTATCAGCAGGTGGGGATGATCAGTGGTCCGCTGGAGATGCTGAATACCCAGGATCGTATTCAGGGCTGGCGCGATGCGCTGACGGAGTACGGGGTGCAGGCTGATGATAGTTTGATTTTCCCCGCCGGTTATTCGCGGCAGGGCGGTTACGAGGCCGCGCAGCAGATGCTGAACAGGGGTCGCGTTCCGCGCGCCCTGTTTGCCAGCAACGAAGGGCAGGCGATTGGCTGCATTCGTGCGTTTTCTGAACATGGTCTGCGTGTGCCGCACGATGTCGCGCTGGTGTGTTTTAACGGTACCGAGCAGTCGGCATTTCATGTGCCAGCACTGACGACGGTACGCCAGCCGTTGCGCGAAATGGCGCAGCGTGCAATTGCCATGCTGAAAAACGGAGATGGCGAGGCGGAGCTGGCGGAGTTTCCTCACCATCTGGAGATCGGTGAGTCCTGTGGTTGCCAACTTAGCAGAAAAAAATAAATAACATCATGAAAAGACTGATTATTGATTGTGATCCGGGGAATGGTATTGCCGGTGCAAACACCGATGACGGCCTGGCGCTGGCCTTAGCACTGGCATCGCCTGCGGTATCGCTGGAGTTAATTACCACCGTCAGCGGCAATACGCCCTGTGCAGTGGGCGCGCAGGTGGCGAAGGACCTGCTGCAACGGCTGGGCGTCAATATCCCGGTGGTGCAGGGGGCAAAGCAGGCGCTGCGCGAAGACCCGGCTCCGTGGCGCGCCCGTCTTGACGGTGTCGAAGATAAGGCGCTGGCCGATCTGTGGCATGGGGTGCGTCAGCCACAGCTGCTCCCGGCAGATGGCAATGATGCTGCGGGGGTGATGGGGCAGCTGATTTGTGATAACCCCGGTGAGTTTACGCTGGTGGCTATCGGCCCGCTCACCAACGTGGCGCAGGCGCTGCAACGTTATCCACAGATGGCGGAAGCGGTGGCGGAGATTGTGATCATGGGTGGCGTGTTCGCGCTGGATGACTACATCAAAGACACCAACTTTGGCCTCGATCCGGAAGCCGCGCATCAGGTACTGCACAGCGGGGCGACGGTGACGCTGGTGCCGATGGATGTCACCACGCAGACATTGATGACGCATCAGGATCTCAACCGCCTGACGCTTAACGATCACCCGCTTACCCAGTTTGTGCGCGAAACCCTGCGACCCTGGATAGATTACTCGATTCGCACGCGCCATTTGCCCGGCTGCTGGATCCATGATGCGCTGGTGGTGGCCTGGCTGCTGAATCAGCGTGTTGCCGACGGCATGGATTATCATGTCGATGTGGAGTTACGCCCAGGGGCGACACGCGGCAAAAGCTGGCGGTATCGCACGCCGCTGCGTCTGGATGTGGGTATCCCGCAAAATGCCGGTGCGCTAGTGCATGTCTTGCACAGCGTGGATAACCCGCTGCTGCTGGATATTCTCGAACAGGCATTCAATGGTCTGAAATAATCAACAACACACGGTCATCCTGTGGCAATGACCGTGTGACATGCTTGCTTACAGCCAGAAGCACTCGCTGACAATTCCCCGCCACAGCCCCCCTTTCTGACATGCTATATACAAATAGTTAACATAATAATAACCGATGCAATCATTCGCACGGTAACGTTCACAAGAATGTCCGGCCAACGATCCGGACGCTGTCAGACAGGATACCCCCCTATGTTTAACTGGACTGCAACGCAGCGAAATGTGGCTTTTGCCAGCTTCGCCAGCTGGACGCTGGACGCGTTCGACTTTTTTATCCTGGTGTTTGTACTCAGCGATCTGGCTCAGTATTTCCACACCAGCGTGTCAGATGTCTCTATCGCGATTATGCTCACCCTGGCGGTGCGACCGATTGGGGCGCTGGTGTTTGGGCGTCTCGCGGAAAAATATGGCCGTCGGCCTATTCTGATGCTCAACATCGTGCTGTTTTCACTGTTTGAGTTGCTGTCGGCCTGGTCACCCAACTTCGCGGCCTTCCTGACGTTTCGCGTGATTTACGGTGTGGCGATGGGGGGGATCTGGGGAGTTGCCTCGTCGCTGGCGATGGAAACCATCCCGGACCGTTCGCGCGGTTTGATGTCCGGTATCTTCCAGGCCGGTTATCCGTGCGGTTATCTGCTGGCGTCGATTATCTTTGGTCTGTTCTTCGAGAGCGTGGGTTGGCGCGGGATGTTTATGATTGGCGCACTGCCGATCCTGCTGCTGCCGTTTATCTATTTTAAAGTGCCGGAATCACCGGTCTGGCTGGCGGCGCGTCAGCGCAAAGAGAGCACGGCATTGCTGCCGATTATTCGCCAGCACTGGAAAATCTGTATCTACATGGTGTTGCTGATGGCCTGCTTTAACTTCTTCAGCCATGGTACCCAGGATCTCTATCCCACCTTCCTGAAAGTGCAGCATCAGTTTGATCCGCATACCGTAAGTATTATCGCCATCAGTTACAACATCGCTGCGATGCTGGGCGGTATCTTCTTTGGATCGTTGTCGGAACGCATTGGGCGCAAAAAAGCCATTATGCTGGCGTCATTTCTGGCATTGCCGGTGCTGCCGCTGTGGGCCTTTTCCAGTGGTACGTGGATGATTGGGATTGGCGCGTTTCTGATGCAGTTTATGGTGCAGGGCGCGTGGGGTGTGGTTCCGACCTACCTGACTGAGCTGGTGCCCGCCAACGCCCGTGCCGTGTTGCCAGGGTTTGTCTATCAGCTGGGTAACCTGATTGCCTCGGTCAACGCGACGTTGCAGTCACGGATTGCCGAGGCCCATGGCGGCAACTATGGCTTAGGGATGGCAATTGTTGCCGGGACGGTGGCGGTGCTGATCTGCGTGTTTGTCGCCTTTGGGCGTGAAACGCGCGGCATTCAAATCTCCGGTGCCGTGGCGCGCGAATCGCGTTAGCGCGACTCGCACACATCAATCCATTTTGCCGCAGTGAGATCGGCCATACGCTGCGGTGAAATGCGCACTGCACTATGAATCGATCCTGCTGCGGGCAACACTTCCTCAAAGCCGCGCAGTGACACATCGCAATACACGGTTAGCGGGTTTTCCAGCCCGAACGGGCAGACGCCGCCAACCGGATGGCCGGTCCAGTTCACCACTTCATCGACGCTCAGCATGCGTGCTTTGGCACCCAGTGCGGCTTTCAGTTTGCGGTTGTCGAGGCGCGCATCACCGCGCGTGACGATCAGCACCACGTTATCTTTCACCTTTAACGACAGGGTCTTGGCGATCTGCCCCGGTTCCACCCCGTGGACGCGGGCGGCCAGTTCAACGGTGGCGGTGCTTTCTGGCATCTCGATGATGTCTACATCCGGTGCGTGTTCGGCAAAGAAGTGCCGTACCGATTCCAGGCTCATTTTTTTCTCCGGCAAAAACGAAGCCTAAAAGCTGCCATAAGCCTTTTCTGCTGTAAACGGGAGAAAGGGAGAATCTGTAACAGAATGCGCAGGCTTTACACCGCTTTTAACGTGCAGTTACCACAGCGCTCAACATCGGGAATACGATAGCGCTGGCAGCAGCTCTTGCGTTCCATCTCGCCGTTACGCGGGATCATGGTGCGGTACAGCGGATTGTCGCTGCCATCCAGCAGGGACTGGCTGAAAAACCATGCCTGCTCCAGCTGTGACGCCAGCCCGGCAGGCAGCCGCGTTTTCAGTTCGCTGAGGAACCACCAGAAGGAGAAACCCATGTTGTTCCAGATAAGCCTGGCGTTGATGTCACCGTGCTGCGTCATGCCGTTCACTGCCGGGATCAACAGCTGCTGAATCAGGCGGTCAATGCGTTGTTGCGGATTCAGGTAGCGTGCGTCTTCATCTTCCTGCACATCAATCCAGAAGGCACAGGGATGGCCGTTTTCATGGAACTCAACGTGGATCAGATGGGGCGCGCAGTTCAGCGCCCGCGGCTCCAGCAGCAGCGCCAGCATCAGCGGGGGCAGCAACAGGCCAAAATACCATTGCGCCCACAGCGACTGGAGCGGTTTGGCTTCCTGCTCCACATCGGGATGATTACGGTAGAGATGATCGCTGTAGCGTTGTGTCAGGCGGCGGTAATGCGGGGTGGCAGACCATTCGGCCAGCGTCAGCGTACCTGCCGGAGCGGGCTGGCCGAGTTTGATGGTTTCCAGCATATAGCTGCGCTGCTCACGCATCAGATCTTCCAGTGCGCTCGCAAGCCTGCGGTCGCTCTGCATAAAGATCAACGGATGTTCGCTGAAGCGATGATCCTGACGAGTGATAATGGCCATGCCGATCCTGAATGAAAACGGTAAGCGAAAAACAAATGATAATCGTTCACGCTTAACCTAACAAGACTGTCGGCGGAAGGATTCACCGCCTCAGCGCGGTGAATCCCCGGTTTTTCAGGCCAAATCCTGGCTACTCAGCGCAGTTTTCGGTAAATCTTCCCAGGCAAGAATGGTGTTACGTCCCTGATTTTTCGCCACATACAGAGCACGGTCGGCATTGGATACCGCCTGATCAAAATCGTCAGCAAAAATCGGGGCGATGCCTGCACTGATGGTCACGTGGGTGGAAACCCGCTCATTAAACCGATGGGGAATCTCCAGGTTGAGCACATACTGGCGAATCCGTTCAGCCAGTTTCATGGCAATGGAAGCATTCACGTTGGTCATTAGCACCAGAAACTCTTCACCGCCGTAGCGGGTTACCACATCCCGCGAGCGTACCGCATCGCGAATCGCTACGGAAACCCGAGCCAGTGCCTGATCGCCCATCGCATGACCATAATTATCGTTGTAAGCCTTAAAATGATCGATATCCAGCAGCAGCACAAAATGGCTGCCTGCGTGGTTTTCCAGAATGGTATCGAGTCGATTTTTCAGCCCCCGGCGGTTATACAAACCGGTTAGCGGGTCCAGCATACTTAAATCGCTAAAACTTTCTTTTTCTTCATACAGCTGGCGCACCAGACGGCGGGTGAAATGATCGAAGCGGCGACGCATCAGATGGTGTAATGAAAAACCGATCAGCGGCAGGGTGATGGTGAACAAAATCATCACTAAATGCTGGCCATCATCCAGCAGTAAAACGGTTAATACGGGCGGCGTGATATGTAAACTGAAAGCAACTAAATAATCACTGAGCGCAATAGCACTGACAAAAAATACGCTTAACAGACTGATTATTAAAAAACTGCCATCAAAATAAAAAACCAGATGGTACTTATGGTCAATGTGCCATGCCCATAATGCACCGAATAACAGCGCAACAGGATTTAATAGCGGGAATTTAAGTTTTGGAATGATTAAACAAACGGTAAGCAAGGTGATGCTAAAGCCCGCCACCAGTGCTGCTGGCAATGACCAGGTGCTGGAACCCTCCCCTAAAAATGGTAACAAACTAAATAGTGAAACAGCGACATTAAGAAACAGAAAAAGCATCACTGAAAGGCGATATTTGCTGTGTTTCAATTCATCGTAAGATTGTAATTTCATTATTATTACTCGTGACAGCCCTGAAATATCAAAGCGCTATCCGGCCGAGATATTCTCTCCACCAGGATACTGAGCACATTATTGCTGTGTTTTCAAAATAGTTATCGGCGGCAATTTAGCATTTTCCAGTAGCAGTGTCATCCGCATGGCACCGCGTATAAAAAATCCGCTGCAAGATGAGAAGTATTATCATATGATAATGGGAATACTTATCATTTGAGGGGTGTGCGATGATCATGGCGATGATAGCTGCCTGCGGGTTGTGGGGCGTGAGCTGGATTATGGGCAAACGTCTGGATAGCGGCTGGGGCGTGTTGTTACCGTGCGCGGCGATGCCGGTCTTCGCGTTGTGGGAACCCAGCTTCAGCCAGTGGCGTGTGGTGATGATGGTGGCGCTGCTGCTGACGGTAGTGATGTTGTTTCATCATCGCCTGCGTCACTACCTGCTGCTGCCTTCCTGCCTGGCATTGGCGGGTGGACTGGCTGCGGTATCGGTGAATTTTCACCTGATCTGAAAAGCAGAAACGACAAAATCACGCCAGAGCGTGTTCAGCGATAATGAAAAATCTGAGGGAGATAACACCGGGAAGGATGACAACGTTGGTGCGAAGAGAGGGACTTGAACCCTCACGTCCGTAAGAACACTAACACCTGAAGCTAGCGCGTCTACCAATTCCGCCACCTTCGCATCGAGTTGTCTGTTTATATCATCGCATTGGTGCGAAGAGAGGGACTTGAACCCTCACGTCCGTAAGGACACTAACACCTGAAGCTAGCGCGTCTACCAATTCCGCCACCTTCGCGCAGTGCGCTACGATATAAACTTTGTGGTTTTTGGTGCGAAGAGAGGGACTTGAACCCTCACGTCCGTAAGGACACTAACACCTGAAGCTAGCGCGTCTACCAATTCCGCCACCTTCGCGTACCTGCAACACCTTAGAGTATTGCTAACCACGGAGGCGCATTTTAGAGATTTTACTCAATGCGTCAACACATATTTCGCGACGGTGAAACGATTGCTGCAAAAAGCAACGTTTCTGCCGCCGCGTCAGCCACATCGCTGAATTAACGCGCTTTCGCGCCGCGTCCGTAAACCGCACGATAAACCTTGAAGCGCCCGGTTTGCGCCAGCACTTCATGATTACCGAAGGTTTCATCCAGCACCTGCGGATAGGGCAGGAAGGCGTTGGCGACAATGCGCAGCTCACCGCCGGTGCTGAGATGCTTCAGCGCGCCACGGATCAGCGTGTTTGCCGCATCCAGGCTGGTTTGCAGGCCATCGTGGAACGGCGGGTTGGAGATGATCAGATCGAAACGGCCATTCACATCAGAGAAGACGTTGCTGGCAAACACTTCACCTTCGAGACCGTTGGCCGCAAGGGTAGCTTTACTCGCGGCAATCGCGGCGGCATGCACGTCGCACAGCCACAGACGCACTTTCGGTGAGTGCTGCGCCAGTACCGTTGCCAGCACACCGCTGCCACAGCCGATATCCAGCACTTTCCCTTTGGTATGCGGTGTCAGCGTAGACAGCAACAGCGCGCTGCCGGCATCAAGGCCGTCACGGCTGAAGACACCCGGCTGGGTATGGATGGTGAGATCGTCCAGCATGTAGCTGTCACCGAACGCGGCAGCATCAAAGGCCGGTTGCTGCTCCAGCTGGCCGTGATACAGGCCGCAGCGGCGTGCGCTGTCGATCTTCTCTAATTTGGCCCAGGGTTCGATCATGCCTTCCGCGCTGCGTACACCGCTGCGGTTTTCACCCACCACAAAGATATCGCTACCGACCGGCAGCAGAGAGAGCAGGTTTTGCAGCTGGAACTGGGCTTCTGGTTTGTTCTTTGGCCAGAAGTAGATCAGGGTATCGCAACCGGCAACATCGTCGGCGCTTGCCACCAGACCATACACCGCGCGCTCTGCGAGGCGACGGCTGAGGTTCTGCCAGTGATGATATTGCTGGGTATGCACGCGCGTTGAAGCGGTTTCCAGCTGGGCGGGCAGGTCATCCTGCAAATCGCCAGCAAATAAAACGTGGCGGGCGGTAAATTCATCACTGTGGCGCAGAATCACTTCGCTGGCCGGGGTTAAAGCTGACATGAATGGCTCCTGTTAAATCAGAGCGGGGATTATAGTGCTTTGTTGGCGCATGTTCGATGGGTTTGCTAGCATAGCGTCGCATTATGGCTGCACAACGGGTAACAGCATGACATCAAGGCGCGACTGGCTTTTACAGCAAATGGGGATTACGCAGTATCAATTGCGGCGTCCGCGCGTGCTTCAGGGCGAAATAGCGGTGAGTCTTGCGCCCGATACCCGACTGGTGCTGGTGGCCGAACACGCGCCCGCCTTGCACGAACCGCTGGTGCAGGATGTGCTGCGTACGCTGCATCTTCAGCCTGCTCAGGTGATGACGCTCACCCCGGAACAACTGCCGATGCTGCCGGAAAAGGTCGATTGCGCAGGCTGGTTGCTGGGTGTTGACGGCGCGCATCCTTTTAATGGCGTCACCTTCACGACTGCCGCTTTCAATGAATTAATCAGCAGCGGCGCGGCGAAACGCGCCCTCTGGCAACAGATGTGTAATCATGACAGCCATCTCTTTAATCACCCCTGAAGACCAGCCACAACTGCTGGCGATTGAACGCCGCAGCCACGCTTTTCCCTGGAGCGAACAGACGTTTGCCAGCAATCAGGGCGAGCGGTTTTTAAATTTACGTTTTGAAGCGGAAGGCAAGCTGGTGGCCTTTGCCATCACCCAGGTGGTGCTGGACGAAGCTTCGCTGTTCAATATCGCGGTCGATCCTGATTTTCAGCGTCGGGGTTATGCGCGCCAGCTGTTGCAGCATTTGATTGCCGAGCTGGAGAAGCGCGACGTAATGACGCTGTGGCTGGAAGTGCGCGCGTCCAACTTGCCTGCCATTGCTTTGTATGAGCAGCTGGAGTTTCATCAGGTCAGCCGCCGCCCGAATTATTACCCCACTGCCAGCGGACGAGAAGATGCCATCATCATGGCGTTAACGCTGTAGCCCTTTGGCTTAGGAGATCTATGTTAAACGATTGGGACTGCATTATTTTTGATGCGGATGACACGCTGTTTCACTTCGACGCCTATGCCGGCCTGCAACGTATGTTTGCCGGTTATGATGTGCAATTCACCGACCAGGACTACGCCGATTATCAGGCGATCAACAAGCCGTTGTGGGTCGATTATCAGAATGGTGCGATTTCGGCCTTGCAGCTACAAACACGTCGTTTTACCGGCTGGGGCGAGAAACTCAGCATCGCACCAGAAGTGCTGAATCACGGCTTCCTCACTGCGATGGCCGAGATCTGCCTGCCTTTGCCGGGTGCGGCCAGTTTGCTGAACGCGCTGCACGGTAAGGTGAAAATGGCGATCATCACCAATGGTTTCACCGCCTTGCAACAGGCACGACTGGAACGTACCGGTTTCCGTGATTATTTTTCTGCGGTGGTGATTTCGGAGCAGGTGGGGGTGCCGAAACCCGATCGCGCCATCTTCGATCACACGCTGGAATTACTCGGCAACCCGGCGCGTGAACGCGTGCTGATGGTGGGCGATACGCCGGAGTCGGACATTCTCGGCGGCATCAATGCCGGATTGAAAACCTGCTGGCTGGATCACGGCACGCGTCCATTGCCGCAGGACATCATCCCAGACTGGCGCGTGACATCGCTGGCTGAGCTGGAAAACTTGCTGACGCAGGGGTAAAAGTATCTATTCATCATTATGATGAACCTGCGCCTGAAGGCCCGCTGAGCGGGCCTTTTTTTATGCTAGAATCTATTCATTAATCTATTCATCAGGGGGCGGGATGGCGGATATCACTTCACAACTGCTGGATGGCCCGCTGGGCGCGCCCGAACTGGTACGTCGGCTTGGCATCAGCCAGGCGACGTTGTCGCGGCAGTTACGTCAGCTGGACCAAATTGTCAGATGGGGCAAAGCGCGCGCCACACGTTATGCGCTGCTGCGGCCGCTGCGGGGCGAAAGCCGTTTTCCTCTCTATCGGGTGCTGCCGTCGGGGCAAACGGTGCAGACGGGCTGGCTGGTGCGTACCTGGCCGCAGGGCAGCTGCCTCCATCTTGATGCACAGAACAACGGGACGTTTTACGAAGGATTGCCGTGGTTTCTTAGCGATATGCGCCCGCAGGGTTTTCTCGGACGGCTTTGGGGGCGGGAGAATGCGCAATCTCTTGGGCTGACCGAGGATCTGCGCGTCTGGAGTGATGAACAGTGCCTGATGGCGCTGACGGTAACCGGCATGGATATGCCAGGCAATTGCCTGCTGGGGGCTACCGCGTATCAGCGCTGGTTGCAGCAATCGGCTCCCACGGCGTTGAGTGCCGGGCAAAAAATCATGCGTTATCCGCAGCTGGCGCAGCAGGTGCTGGACGGTGATGAAGTGGGATCGTCGGCGGCGGGTGAGCAGCCCAAATTTCTTTGTTACGCCGAAACCACCTCGGGTCAGCGCCATTGTCTGGTCAAATTCACCGTAGCGCGCCAGAGTGAAAGCAGCCAGCGCTGGCGCGATTTGCTGCGTGCGGAGGATTGCGCGCTGCGCCAACTGGCGGCGGCGGGGCTGGCGGCGGCGCATAGCCAGATTCTCGAACAGGGCGGTCAGTTGTTTCTTGAGGTCCAGCGCTTCGATCGTGAAGGCGAGCGGGGCCGTCGGGGCATGTGTTCCCTTGAGGCGGTCAGTGCCGAATTTTTAGGGCGACAGCAGCACTGGCCGGATGCGCTGCGCGAGCTGGCGCAGCAGCAGCGCATTGATGAGGCGTCAGTGCAGCGCGGCACGCTGCAATGGGCGTTTGGTCGCCTGATCGCCAATAGCGACATGCATGCCGGGAATCTGTCGTTTTTTACTGGCGGCGAGCGGCTGCAACTCACCCCGGCTTACGACATGTTGCCGATGGCGCTGGCGCCGAATTCGCTGGGACATATGCGCGACGAAGTGAATTTAACCCTCGATTTCTCATTGCCGGGAGATGTCTGGCGTGCTGCCAGCGCGATGGCAAAACGCTACTGGCAGACGATTGCGGCTGATATGGCGTTTAGCGAGGGATTCCGGCAGATCGCGCACCAGGCGCAGCAACAGCTGGCTGCGCTGGATGTGACTATCGAAAAAATGGCCTAAGATTTGGTTTCTTCGGTGGCCGTTTCTTCTTCTTTATCTTCCTTCACTGGTGTACTGGCGGTAAGCAGGAAAGGGGATTGCTGCCAGCGGGTACGGCGGTCGCGCAGCAGAGTACGGGTCAGGATGATACCGATCGCCAGCGCCAGCAGCATCATCAGGCGCAAAATATTGGTGGTGTTATCCACCTGGCGTGATTCGGTGACCAGCACGTGGGTATCCAGCGTGACGCGCAGAAAACCCAGCGGGCCATCTTTTCCGTTGAGCGGCTGGACAATCTGGTGGTTGAAGTAACTCCCGGCGCGTTTGCCGTCGAGCGCCAGGCGATCCCGCACATTGATGTTTTCACCGCTGTGCGCCACCAGGCTGCCATCATCGTCATAGACGGAGGCATCCAGAATACGGCTGTTATCGGTGAGCTGATGGAGGATGGCTTCAATCTGCGGGCGATTATCGTCGCTGTTATCCATCAGGGGTTGCAGGCTGAACGCCACCTGTTTGGTCAGGGTACGTGCGAGTTCATCCACCTGTTCGGAGCGTGCCATTTGATGGCCGAGACTAAACCAGGATGCACCCTGCATCAGCACCACTAACAGGGCCAGCGAGATAAGAACAATTACCGTGCGGTGCAGGCGAAATTTCAGTGCCGTTTTAACCATCAGAAACCCGTGTGACATAACAACAGAAAGCCTGGCAATTATGTTGCCAGAACCCGCGCAGACAAGGTAGCCTCTTGCGTGGTTTTGTTGTCCCTACAGGAGCTGTAATGCCAAATCGTCTTACCTGGTGCGATCTGCCTGCCGATGTGTCCCTCTGGCCGGGCTTACCCCTTTCCCTCAGCGGTGATGAAGTGATGCCGCTGGATTACCGTGCTGGTCGGACTGGCTGGTTACTGTATGGGCGCGGGCTTGATAAACAAAAGCTGACCGACTACCAGCATCAGCTGGGGGCGGCGATGGTGATCGTCAGTGCCTGGAATGTCGATGAGTACCAGGTGATGCGTCTGGCTGGCTCGCTGACGCCGCGTGCCATGAAACTGGCGCATGATGCCGGTTTTGATGTGGCGCCGCTCGGCAAGATCCCCCATCTGAAAACGCCTGGCCTGCTGGTGATGGACATGGATTCCACCGCGATTCAGATCGAATGCATCGATGAAATCGCCAAACTGGCGGGCTGTGGTGAGCAGGTGGCGGAAGTTACCGAGCGTGCGATGCGCGGCGAACTGGATTTCAAAGCCAGCCTGCGTGAACGCGTCGGCACCCTGAGCGGGGCGGATGCTAATATCCTGAAGCAGGTACGCGATACGCTACCGCTGATGCCGGGCCTGACCACGCTGGTGCAAAAGTTGCAGGCGCTGGGCTGGCAGGTAGCGATTGCTTCCGGCGGCTTCACCTACTATGCCGATTATCTGCGTGACACGCTGCATCTGGCGGCGGCCATGGCAAATGAGCTGGAAATCCGCGACGGCAAGCTGACCGGCCAGGTGCTGGGACAGATTGTCGATGCCCAATTTAAAGCCGATACCCTGAACAATCTGGCGCAGCGTTTTGCCATTGCACCGGAACAGACCGTGGCGATTGGCGACGGGGCTAACGACCTGCCGATGATTAAAGCCGCGGGTCTGGGTATCGCCTATCATGCTAAACCGAAAGTGAATGAGCAGACGGAAGTGATTATCCGCCATGCTGACCTGATGGGGGTGTTCTGCATCCTGAGCGGCAGCCTGATTCACGAAGAGCGTTAATTAAGGAACTGATTTGGCCAAAGCGGCAAAACGCGCGTTCGTTTGTAATGAATGCGGCGCTGATTATCCGCGCTGGCAGGGGCAATGCAGCGCCTGCCACGCCTGGAACACCATCACCGAGGTACGCATTGCGGCCTCGCCGGCGAGCGCACGTAACGAGCGTCTGAGTGGCTATGCCGGTAGCGCGGGCACCAGCCGGGTGCAGAAGCTCTCCGAGATCAGCCTTGAGGCGTTGCCACGCTTCTCCACCAGTTTTAAAGAGTTTGACCGTGTGCTCGGCGGCGGCGTGGTGCCGGGCAGTGCCATTCTGATTGGCGGCAATCCCGGTGCCGGGAAATCGACGTTGCTGTTGCAGGTGATGTGTAAGCTGGCGGAAGGGATGAAAACCCTGTACGTCACCGGCGAAGAATCCCTGCAACAGGTGGCGATGCGCGCCCATCGTCTGGGATTACCTACCGAAAACCTGAATATGCTGTCGGAAACCAGTATCGAGCAGATCTGTCTGATCGCCGAGCAGGAACAACCGAAGCTGATGGTGATCGACTCGATCCAGGTGATGCATATGGCGGAGATCCAGTCTTCGCCCGGTAGCGTGGCGCAGGTACGCGAAACCGCCGCCTACCTGACGCGCTTCGCCAAAACGCGCGGCGTGGCGATTGTGATGGTGGGACACGTCACCAAAGATGGCTCGCTGGCGGGCCCAAAAGTGCTGGAACACTGCATCGACTGTTCAGTGCTGCTGGATGGCGATGCCGATTCCCGTTTCCGCACCCTGCGCAGCCATAAAAACCGCTTTGGTGCGGTGAACGAGCTGGGGGTGTTCGCTATGACCGAGCAGGGCATGCGCGAGATCAGCAACCCGTCGGCCATCTTCCTGTCCCGTGGTGATGAGGTGACCTCAGGCAGCTCGGTGATGGTGGTGTGGGAAGGCTCGCGTCCCTTGCTGGTGGAGATTCAGGCGCTGGTCGATCACTCGATGATGGGTAATCCACGTCGTGTGGCGGTTGGCCTGGAACAGAACCGTCTGGCGATTCTGCTGGCGGTGCTGCATCGCCACGGTGGCTTGCAGATGGCGGACCAGGATGTGTTCGTGAACGTGGTCGGTGGCGTGAAAGTCACCGAAACCAGTGCCGACCTGGCGCTGCTGCTGGCGATGGTCTCCAGCCTGCGCGATCGTCCACTGCCGCAGGATCTGGTGATCTTTGGTGAAGTCGGGCTGGCGGGGGAGATTCGTCCGGTGCCAAGTGGCCAGGAACGTATTTCAGAAGCGGCCAAGCACGGCTTTAAACGTGCGATTGTGCCTGCGGGCAATGCCCCCAAAAAACCTATCGACGGGATGAAAGTTTACAGCGCGAAGAAGCTGGCCGATGCGCTGGCGATTCTGGATGAGCTGTAAACCTGGCCTGTAGCGGCGCGATTTATCGCGCTCTTTTGACCTTAACGGTGGCAAAATCTGCGCGATAAATCGCGCCGCTACGGACATGCGAAAACATTAGTATCCCAATTTTATGCAGGAGGCACGCAGTGTCATCATTTGACTACCTGAAAACCGCCATACGCCAGCAGGGCCACACGCTGCAACAGGTAGCGGATGCCAGCGGGATGACCAAAGGCTACTTAAGCCAGTTGCTGAATGCCAAAATCAAAAGCCCCAGTGCGCAAAAGCTGGAAGCGCTGCACCGTTTTCTCGGGCTGGAATTTCCGCGTCGGCAGAAAACGGTCGGCGTGGTGTTCGGTAAATTCTATCCGCTGCATACCGGGCATATTTATCTGATCCAGCGCGCCTGTAGCCAGGTGGATGAGCTGCATATCATCATGGGACATGACGATCCGCGCGATCGTGAGTTGTTTGAAAACAGCGCCATGTCACAGCAGCCGACGGTCAGCGATCGTCTGCGCTGGCTGCTGCAAACCTTTAAATATCAGAAAAATATCCGTATCCACTCGTTCAATGAAGAGGGGATCGAACCGTATCCGCACGGCTGGGATGTGTGGAGTGAAGGGGTGAAAGCGTTTCTGACGCAGCAGGGGATTGAAGCCGATTGCGTTTACACCAGCGAAGCGCCGGATGCGCCGATGTATCAGCAGCATCTCGGTATCGAAGCGGTGGTAATCGATCCCAGCCGATCTTTTATGAGCATCAGCGGTGGGCAGATTCGTCAGGATCCGTTCCGCTACTGGGAATATATTCCCACCGAGGTGAAACCGTTCTTTGTGCGCACCGTAGCGGTGCTGGGCGGTGAATCGAGCGGTAAATCGACGCTGGTGAATAAGCTGGCGAATATCTTTAATACCACCAGCGCGTGGGAATATGGCCGCGATTATGTTTTCTCCCACCTCGGCGGGGATGAGATCGCGCTGCAATATTCCGACTACGACAAAATTGCTCTCGGCCAGGCGCAGTACATTGATTTTGCCGTCAAATACGCCAACAAGGTGGCGTTTATCGACACTGATTTCATCACTACGCAGGCGTTCTGCCTCAAGTATGAGGGGCGTGAACACCCCTTTGTCCAGGCGTTGATTGATGAATACCGTTTCGATCTGGTGATCCTGCTGGAGAATAATGTGCCCTGGGTGGCGGATGGATTGCGCAGCCTCGGCAGTTCGGTGGATCGACGCGAATTTCAGTCGCTGCTCATCACCATGCTGCGCGAGAACAATGTTGAATTCGTGCATGTGAAAGAAGATGACTACGACACGCGCTTCCTGCGCTGTGTCGAGTTGGTGAAGCAGATGCTGGGGGATGGTGCCCCACGTTAAACAAAGCCGGGCATCAGGCCCGGCAAGGATTTTAATGCGTCGCCAGTGCGCGCAGGGTATTCACCCCTTTTTGCCGCACCAGCAGCGCCAGCAATAACATGCCTGCCAGCGCCAGCACACTCGCCAGCACGAAGGCGGTGTGATAGCCGCCGCCATACTGAATCAGGAAGCCGGTGATCCCCGGCGACAAAATGCCTGCCAGATTCGCCAGCAGATGGACGAAGCCACCCGCAGTGCCGATGCGACCCGCCGGGACGATATCCTGCAACAACGACCAGCACGCCTGTGGCGTCATATAGGCAAACACGCTCGCCAGCGTAATCAGCGTCACTGCGCCTGCCAGGCTCTGGCTCCAGGCGGTGAGCAGCACGCACAACGCTGCCACTGCCAGACCGACAAAGATCACCAGCTTGCGCGACAACAGGAAGTTTTGGGTACGGCGAAACAGCATGTCACACACCACGCCGCCACCGAGAAAACCCACTGTGGCACCAAGCCACGGCAGAATGCCGATGATGCTCATGCTTTTGATATCCAGATGCTGGAAATCGGTCAGGTAGCTGGGCAGCCAGGAGAGGAAGAAATACTGGATGTAATTGAAGCAGAAGAACGCACTGGCGACGCCCAGCACCGGCAGCGAGAAGACATAACGCCACAGCGAATGATTGTCCTGCTGCGGCGTGCTGGTGCTCTGGCTGGCGGGACGCTGCTGCATAATCAGCTGGCTTTCCGCCTGGCTGACGCGCGGATGCTGCTCCGGTTTATCACGGAACAGCAGCAGCCAGCAGGCGACCCAGACAAAGCCCAGTGCGGCAATCACCACAAAGGCGATACGCCAGCCATAATTCAGCCCCACCAGTCCGACGATCGGTGCGGCAATCGCTGCCCCCAGCGGTTGTCCGGCATTGGTAAAGCCGACGGCCCGGCCCACCTCCTGGCGTGGGAACCAGTTGGCAATCGATTTATTGGTGGTGGTGCCCATCGGGCCTTCGCCAATGCCGAACAGCATACGGACGATCAGCAGATGGCCAAAGCCGGTGACCAGCGCCGTTGCGCCGCAGAACAGCGACCAGATAGTGGCAGCCCAGGCGTAAACGCGGCGTGGACCAAAGCGGTCTGCCCCCCAGCCACCGAGGAAGCAAAACAGGCAGTAGCCAATAAAGAAGCAGCTGAACAGGATGCCCATCTGCGCATCATCAATCCCCAGATCCTTTTTCACCAGTGGAGCCATCACCGACAGGGCCGCGCGATCGAGATAGTTGAGCATACCGGCACAGAACAGCAGCAGGGCAATGACCACACGATAGTTTTTAAACATGGCGCTGCACTCCCTGTTGATCGATCTGCTGATGGGTTAACCGATATTCCCGCAGCACCTGTTCATCGGGCTGATAACCGAGGCCTGGGCGCTGGCTCAGGGTAAAGCTCACCTCGGCAGGCAGGTCGGGATAGAGTGGGGCGGCAAAATCGATCCACGGGATCTCCATTTTGACGCTCTCCGGCAGCACAGCCACCAGATGCGCCGTTGCCAGCATCCCTGCACCGTAATAGAAGCAGTGCGGCACCACACGCACACGATATTGTTGCGCCAGTTCGAATACATGCAGGGCCGCCGTGATACCCCCCACCTTGGTGACGCTGGGTTGCACCACATCGACGGCACCACTTTCCAGCAGATTGACGAAACCAAAATCGCCATCGACATTTTCCCCTGCTGCCAGCGGCACGCCCACGCGGCGTAGCTGCGACAGGCCATCAAAATCATCCGGTGGCCAAATCGGTTCCTCCAGCCAGCCTAAATCCAGCGAGCGTAATGCGTAAGCCTGCTGGCTGGCCTGTTCACGTGTCCAGGGACAGTTCACGTCCACCATCAGTTGCACCTCGGCAGGCAGCGCGGCGCGTGCGGCGGCAATGGCGGGTTGGGCGGTTTCATGCAGCTTCAGGGTGCGGAAACCCTGCTGGTGGGCGCGCTGCACCTGAGCGGCGACTTCCTGCGGATCGTTGGCATAACTCACCAGGCTGGCGTAACGCTCTATGCGCTGCCGCGTGGCTCCCAGCAGTTGCCACAGCGGTTGCTGGCGCTGCTGGCCGAGCAGATCCCACAGGGCGATATCCATCGCCGATAACGCGTAGCGTACCGGACCGCTGCGACCAAATGCATGTAAAGCCTGCTCGGCACTTTGCATCAGCGCCGCGATGGCCTGTTGGCTATCGGGCAACTCCCGTTGCAGGAAAAACGGTGCCACCAGGCTGGACAGCGCCTGCTCGGTCACTGGATTCGCCAGATGCCCAAAAGCTTCACCCCAGCCAACCAGTCCGGTGTCACTGGTGACTTTTACCAGTAGCGTTTCCATCCGACTGAGTGACGGCGAGGCGGCGTTAAAGGTGGTTTCCTGTTCCGCTGGTGGGCGTCGATGCGCATCAAACGGGATCGCGATACGCATCACTTCGATCATAGTTATTTTCATGCCATAGACCTCAATAGGGTAACGCCCGGCGTGAATAGTTATGAAGAATGCCGGGACTGAGAGAGATAAGTCAGGTCAATAGCGAGTATAAAAAGCGGGCAAAGCGGCTACATCGGGCAACAGCCCAGGAGTGAAAGCGGATTCAGGCGAGTTTTTGGGCCGATCAACGGAGCAGGGTGCAGGCGATCACAAATAGCGTTTAAAAATCAAAACCGCGCGATAAATCGCGCCGCTACGGAAGAGGCAACTGTCTGTAGCGGCGCGATTTATCGCGCAAAAAAAAGCACCGTTGAAGGTGCCTCATTTCATGCGTTAGCGTACTTACTTCGCCATACGTTTGTACTTCATACGCTTCGGCTCCAGTGCATCGGCGCCGAGGGTGCGTTTTTTGTACTCTTCGTATTCGGTGAAGTTACCTTCGAAGAACTCCACTTTGCCCTCATCCTGATAATCAATGATGTGGGTAGCGATACGGTCGAGGAACCAACGGTCATGCGAGATCACCATGGCACAGCCCGGGAATTCCAGCAGGGCGTTTTCCAGCGCGCGCAGGGTTTCGATATCGAGGTCGTTAGTCGGTTCATCGAGCAGCAGCAGGTTGCCGCCTACCTGTAACAGTTTTGCCAGGTGCAGACGACCGCGCTCACCACCAGACAGCTCGCCAACGCGTTTGCCCTGGTCAGTGCCTTTAAAGTTAAAGCGACCGACGTAAGCACGGCTTGGCATTTCGGTGTTACCGATACGCATAATGTCCTGGCCGCCAGAAACTTCTTCCCACACGGTTTTGCTGCCATCCATCGCATCACGGAACTGATCAACTGACGCCAGCTTAACGGTTTCACCCAGCTCGATGCTGCCGGAATCCGGCTGCTCCTGACCCGACATCATACGGAACAGAGTGGATTTACCCGCGCCGTTCGGTCCGATAATCCCGACAATCGCGCCTTTCGGCAGCGAGAAGGACAGATCATCAATCAGAACACGGTCACCATAAGATTTGCTCAGATGGCTGACTTCCACCACCTTGTCACCGAGGCGTGCACCTGGCGGAATGAACAGTTCGTTGGTTTCGTTACGTTTCTGGTATTCGGTGTTGTTCAGTTCTTCAAAGCGTGCCAGACGGGCCTTGCCCTTTGACTGACGGCCTTTCGCGCCCTGACGCACCCACTCCAGCTCTTTCTCAATCGATTTGCGACGTGCAGCTTCAGACGACGCTTCCTGCGCCAGACGCTGATCTTTCTGCTCCAGCCAGGAGGAGTAGTTACCTTCCCACGGAATACCTTCACCGCGGTCCAGCTCCAGAATCCAGCCAGCGACGTTGTCGAGGAAGTAACGGTCATGGGTGATCGCCACCACGGTGCCTTCGAAATCGTGCAGGAAACGTTCCAGCCACGCCACGGATTCTGCATCCAGGTGGTTCGTCGGTTCGTCGAGCAGCAGCATGTCTGGCTTTTCCAGCAACAGACGGCACAGCGCGACACGGCGGCGTTCACCACCGGACAGGTTGGCGATTTTCGCATCCCAGTCTGGCAGACGCATCGCGTCAGCCGCACGGTTCAGCTGTGTTTCGAGGTTGTGACCATCGTGCGCGTGGATCACTTCTTCCAGACGGCCCTGTTCGGCGGCCAATTTGTCAAAATCTGCATCCGGATCGGCGTACAGCGCGTAGACTTCGTCGAGACGCTTCAGTGCGCCTACCACTTCGGACACCGCTTCCTCAACGGATTCACGCACGGTGTGCTCCGGGTTGAGCTGCGGTTCCTGCGGCAGGTAGCCGACTTTAATACCCGGCTGCGGGCGGGCTTCCCCTTCGATATCTTTATCAATCCCGGCCATGATGCGCAGCAGGGTAGATTTACCCGCGCCGTTCAGGCCGAGGACACCAATTTTTGCCCCAGGGAAAAAGCTGAGAGAGATATTCTTCAGAATATGACGCTTCGGCGGAACCACTTTGCCGACGCGATGCATGCTATAGACGAATTGAGCCACGTTGTATGGAACTCCTGGTCTGTGGAGGTGAACGTCAGATGCTGAAGTTTAGCCGTTTTCCCGTGGTATTCACAGCCACGCGGCGGTGAAACTCGCCGGAAGTGGATAACTGATTGATTCTCACTCAGTCGCCGGACTATGCTGCCTTTTTGCCTTAAAACGGGAGGAGGTGCGATGAGAGTGCTGATTGCTGCGGATGAACATGCCTGGGGCGGATTGATACCGTCGATTCGTCAGACATTACCCGACGTGGAGTTTGTGGCGTCTGCCGGTCATGCGGCGGAAAGTCTGGCGGGATTCGATGCGCTGGTGCCCGGCATGTGCCGGGTGGATGCACGGCTGCTGGCCACCGCCGATCGTCTGAAGCTGATCCAGCAGGCGGGTGTCGGGCTGGAAGGCGTCGATATCGATGCGGCAAAGAAGGCTGGCATCATGGTGGCGAACGTCCCCTCCGACCATTCCGGCAATGCTGATTCAGTGGCGGAGCTGGGCATCTGGATGATGATTGGTCTGGCGCGTCGCCAGCAGGAAATCTCCCAGTGCCTGGCACAGCAGCGCCTTGGACAGCCGATTGGTATGGGGCTGATGGGCAAAACCGTGGGGCTGGTGGGTCTGGGCGGCATCGGTAAAGCGCTGGCGAAGCGTCTCGCGCCCTTTGGTATGCGTATGATTGGCGTGAAACGTGAAGCCGATGACGCCTTTGCGCGTCAGCATCAGCTCGACTGGGCGGGCGGTATCGGCCAGTTGCCGCAGCTGCTGGCAGAGTCCGATTTTGTGGTGCTGAGTCTGCCGGATAGCGCCGAGACGCACCACATCATCGACGCCGCCGCGCTGGCGCAGATGAAGCCAGACAGCTTCCTGGTAAACCTTGGACGTGGCGGCCTGATCGACAAAGCGGCGTTTCTGGCGGCGCTGGAAAATAAAACCCTGGCCGGTGCTGGATTAGATGTGTTCTGGCAGGAGCCGCCGGACCCGAACGATGCGGTGTTCCGTCATAACGTGATTGCCACGCCACACATCGGTGGCGTCACCGATATCTCACTGGCGGGCAATATCAAAGGGGTGTGCGATAACCTGCGTCGTCTGCGCGATGGCGAAGCGGTAGTCGATCGCTGGGCCTAACCACAACACAGCTTCACCTCTGCCGCCTGCATCACTTTCAGTAACGCGGGCGGCGGCGGGCTGTCGCTCACCAGAATATCAAACAGCGAGAAATCGCCGATGCGTGCAGGCAGTACCTTGCCATATTTGCTGCTGTCACCCACCATGATGCGCGTCTGCGCCCGTTGCAACGCCAGATGTTTAATCGGCAGCTCGTTCAGGTTGTAACAGGTCGCCCCCTGACGCACATCCATCCCGGCGGCGGAGATAAAGGCTTTGGTCGGGCAGAGCGCGTCCAGCACCGTGACCTGCTCCAGTGGGGTAAACACCGCGTTATCGGCGTGAAATTCCCCGCCCGATAAAATCACCCGACAGTTCGGTTTCTCCTTCAGCGCCAGAAAGGTATTGATTGCGCTGCAAATGGCGGTGAACGGCAGGTCATTGTCGATGGCATCCACCACCAGCGGCAGCGTGGTGCCGCAGTCGAAAAACACGGTATCGTTAGGCTCAATCAGCGCAGCTGCATACTGGGCCAGCTGCTGCTTTTTGCTTACGTTGAGATTCTGCTGGTCGCTGACAAAGTAATGGGCGATGTGCTGGCGTGGGTCACGCATGATATAGCCACCCAGCAACACCACGCCGTTTGCCGCAGCGGGCAGATCGCGGCGAATGGTCATTTCAGACACGCCCAGCAGCTGGGCGGCTTCTTTCAGATGCAGTTTGTCGGTGCGCTTCAGCGCCTGGG
The DNA here is from genome assembly GCF_059730475.1 of Pantoea sp. X-Soil-TKNS-1280. Lineage (NCBI taxonomy): Bacteria > Pseudomonadati > Pseudomonadota > Gammaproteobacteria > Enterobacterales > Erwiniaceae > Pantoea > Pantoea sp. X-Soil-TKNS-1280. Next base: position 733,251 of record NZ_AP035962.1, read on the forward strand.
CCAGGCGGGTGATGCGGTCATCGCGGCGGGTTTCCATCTCTCGGTTTTTCCTGGCAAAAACATAGGTCATGTTAACCAGAAATCACCTCAAATCGCTACCAGTCCGCGCACCCCATCGGCTTCCATCGCCTCGCCACGGCCACGCTGCACGATTTCACCGCGTGACATCACCAGATAGCTGTCGGCCAGCTCCGCGGCAAAGTCGTAAAACTGCTCCACCAGCAGGATCGCCATATCGCCACGCTGCGCCAGTTGACGGATCACCGCGCCGATCTCTTTGATCACCGACGGTTGGATCCCTTCGGTGGGTTCATCAAGGATCAACAGCTGCGGTTTGCAGGCCAGTGCGCGACCAATCGCCAGCTGCTGCTGCTGCCCCCCGGAGAGATCGCCGCCACGCCGTGCTTTCATTTCGCGCAGTACCGGGAATAGCTGATAAATCTCTTCCGGCACCGCTTTGGCCTGCGCCCCTGAAAAACGCGCCAGCCCCATCAGCAGATTCTCTTCCACCGTCAGACGCGGGAAGATTTCCCGACCCTGTGGCACGTAAGCAATCCCGGACTGCACGCGCTGATGTGGTTTGCGGCTGTTGATCACTTTATCCTGCCAGCGGATTTCACCGGATTTTGCCGGAATCAGCCCCATCAGGCACTTCAGCAGCGTGGTTTTCCCCACGCCATTGCGTCCCAGCAGGCAGGTGATTTCACCGGGTTTAGCGTCGAACGACAGGCCGCGCAGAATATGGCTGCCGCCGTAATATTGATTCAGTTCCGATACCTGTAACATCTCAGCGCCCCAGATAAACGTCGATAACCCGATCGTCGGCCTGTACTTCGCGCAACGATCCCTCGGCCAGCACCTGCCCCTGATGCAGCACCGTCACATGATCGGCGATGGTCTCGACAAACCCCATGTCGTGTTCCACCACCATCAGCGAATGCTTACCGGCGAGGCTGCGGAACAGCTCGGCGGTGTACTCGGTTTCCGCATCGGTCATACCCGCCGCCGGTTCATCCAGCAGCAACAGATGCGGGTCCTGCACCAGCAACATGCCGATCTCCAGAAACTGTTTTTGCCCGTGCGACAGCAAACCCGCTTTGCGCTGCCGTTCAGCGCCGAGCCGCAGCAGTTTCAGCACCTCATCGATGCGATCCTGCTGTTCGCTGCTGAGGCGGGCACGCAAACTGGCCCATACCGATTTGTCATTTTTCAGCGCGATTTCGAGGTTTTCGAACACCGTCAGCGCTTCAAAAACCGTGGGTTTCTGGAACTTGCGGCCAATCCCGGCGCGTGCGATCTCTACCGAAGACAGACGGGTGAGATCGGTATCCTGGTCATAGATCACCCGGCCATTATCGGGTCGGGTTTTGCCGGTGATCACATCCATTAGCGTGGTTTTGCCCGCACCGTTAGGGCCGATGACGCAGCGCAACTCGCCGACGCCGATCTGCAACGACAGATCGGTCAGCGCACGGAAGCCATCGAACGAGACGTTAATGTTTTCCAGCAGCAGCACCGGATCGCTTTGATCACGATGGCGGTCCGCCGGATGGGGTTGGGTAAACAGGGGTTCAGTCATCTCGCCTCCGGCGCAACAGACCAATCACGCCACGCGGCAGGAACAGCGTGACGAGGATAAACATCAGGCCAAGGAAGAACAGCCAGTATTCCGGGAACGCCACGGTGAACCAGCTTTTGGCACCGTTAACAATGGCCGCGCCGAGCAGTGGGCCGATCAGCGTGCCGCGTCCACCCAGCGCTACCCAGATTGCGGCTTCGATCGAGTTGGTCGGGGACATTTCGCTCGGGTTGATGATGCCCACCTGCGGCACATACAGCGCGCCTGCCAGGCCGCACAGCACGGCAGAGAGCGTCCAGACAAACAGCTTAAAGCCGCGTGGATCGTAACCGATGAACATCAGGCGGTTTTCCGCATCACGCACCGCGGTCAGCACCCGGCCAAACTTGCTGCGCGCCAGGGCAAAACCGATGCCGAGGCTGACCAGCAACAACAGGACGGTGGCGACAAACAGGCCGATACGCGTGCTGGTGGCGGTGACGTTGAAACCGAGCAGGGTGGTGAAGCCGGTAAAACCGTTGTTGCCGCCAAAGCCGGTTTCGTTGCGAAAAAACAGTAACATCCCGGCGTAGGTCAGCGCCTGAGTCATGATCGAGAAGTAGACGCCTTTAATCTTCGAGCGGAAGGCAAAGAAGCCAAACACCAGTGCCAGCAGGCCGGGCACCAGCACGATTAGGCACAGCGCCCAGGCGAAGTGCTGGGTACCGGCCCAGAACCACGGCAGTTTATTCCACGACAGGAACGACATAAAGGCGGGCAGGCCGTCACCCGATGCCTGACGCATCAGATACATCCCCATGCCGTAGCCGCCGAGGGCGAAGAACAGGCCGTGGCCGAGAGACAGCAGCCCGGCGTAGCCCCATACCAGATCAAGCGCCACCGCGACGATGGCATAGCACAGGATTTTGCCCACCAGCGTCAGGGTGTAGGTGGAAAGTGCCAGCGGATGGCTGGCGGGCAGCAGCGCAAAGAACGGCATGATCAGCAGCAGCAGGGCGATGATCACGCCGAGGCTGAGGGTCAGGCGCGGCGCTTTGCGCGCTGCGGTTAAGGTTAGCGGCTGGCTCATCAGTCAATCACCCTCCCTTTAAAGGCAAACAGGCCTTGTGGTCGTTTCTGAATAAACAGCACGATCAACACCAGGATAAGGATTTTGCCCAGTACCGCACCAATCTGCGGTTCCAGCACCTTATTAAGAATGCCGAGGCCAAAGGCCGCCACCACGGTGCCCGCCAGCTGCCCGACACCGCCGAGCACCACCACGAGGAAGGAGTCGATGATGTAGCCCTGGCCGAGTTCCGGGCCGACGTTACCCAGCTGGGACAGGGCCACCCCACCAAGTCCGGCGATGCCGGAACCGAGGCCAAACGCCAGCATATCAATGCGTCCGGTGGGAACACCGCAGCAATCCGCCATCGCGCGGTTTTGCGTGACTGCGCGCACGCTGAGGCCGAGACGGGTTTTATTCAGCAGCAGCCAGGTCAGCCCCAGTACCGCAAACACAAACAGGATCACCGCAATACGGTTGTAAGGCAGCACCAGGTTCGGCAGCACCTGCATGCCACCCGAGAGCCAGTCCGGGTTGGAAACTTCAAGGTTCTGTGCGCCAAACAGCATCCGCACCAGCTGGATCAGCATCAGGCTGATGCCCCAGGTGGCGAGCAGGGTTTCCAGCGGGCGACCGTACAGATGACGGATAATGGTACGTTCCAGCACCATGCCCATCACCGCAGTGACAAGGAAGGCGACCGGCAGCGCCAGCAGCGGATACCATGCCAGCCACTGCGGTGCGAACTGCTGAAACAGGCTCTGCACCAGCCAGGTAGCGTACGCGCCCAGCATCAGCATCTCGCCGTGCGCCATGTTGATCACCCCGAGCAGACCATAGGTGATCGCCAGACCGAGCGCCGCCAGCAGCAGGATCGATCCCAGCGACAGGCCGGTAAACGCCTGGCCGAGCAGATCCCCCCACATCAGGCGATGTTTGATTTGTTGCAGACTGGCGCTGGCAGCGGCGCGCACCTGAGCATCAGGTTCGTTCGCCGGTTGTGTCAGGTTGAGCAGGCTGGCCTGCATATTGGGATCGCTGGATTCCCCCAGCAGCTGCACCGCTTTCAGCCGCACCTGCGCATCCGGGCTGGCAAGTTGCAGGTTGGCGGCGGCCATGGCGAGGGTGGCATGGACCTTGCTGTCTTTTTCGCTGGCGAGACGTTGTTCAATCAACGGCAACTGGTCGGCGGCCCCGTCATTTTGCAGTTGCTGCGCGGCGCGCAGGCGAATGGCCGGATCGTCACTGACCAGTTGGTGTGCAGCGAGGGCGCTGGCGATCAACACGCGCAGCCGGTTGTTCATAAAGAGTTTTTTGGCGTCGCCGGTCGGCTGCTGTGCGCTGTCGAGCGGCTGGAATTTATCGTCCTGTTTACTGAACGGTTGTTTGTTTTCATCAATGACCACGGTTTCATTGTGCAACGCCTCCAGCAGTGGCAGGCGGCTGGCCTGCGGCGCAGCGGCCCATTGCTGGAGCAGCGTGGCCTGCTGAGTACGACTGGCGGCAGCGAAATCTGCGCCATCGCCCGCCTGGGCCAGCCAGGGCAGGAGCAACAGCAGACAGCAGAGAGTGCGGCGAATTGTCATGGTTCTGGCCCTGTGGTTTTGTGGCGTAGCGGCGCGATAAATCGCGCCGCTACGGGGAACTGGTCGCCATTGATGGCGACCTGGTCTTATTTATTGGGTTGATTTCACCGGGTAATCCGGCTTCTTATCGTTACCGGCGATATACGGGCTCCACGGCTGGGCGCGTACCGGTTTATCGGTCTGCCACACCACGTTGAACTGACCGTTCTCTTCCACTTCACCAATCATCACCGGCTTATGCAGATGGTGGTTGGTTTTGTCCATGGTCAGGGTGAAACCGTCTGGTGCTTTGAAGGTTTGTCCGGCCATCGCCGCACGGACTTTGTCCACGTCGGTGGTGCCTGCTTTTTCTACCGCCTGCGCCCACATATGGATGCCGACATAGGTGGCTTCCATCGGGTCGTTGGTGACCACGGTGTTGGCATTCGGCAGGTTATGCGCTTTGGCATAGGCACGGTAATCGGCGACAAACTTCTTGTTGGTTGGATTATCAACGGACTCAAAGTAGTTCCACGCCGCTAACTGCCCCACCAGCGGTTTGGTGTCGATACCGCGCAGTTCTTCCTCGCCTACCGAGAAGGCAATCACCGGAATATCGGTGGCTTTGATGCCCTGGTTCGCCAGTTCTTTGTAGAACGGCACGTTGGAATCACCGTTAATGGTGGAGATCACCGCAGTTTTACCGCCAGCGGAGAATTTCTTGATGTTGGAAACGATGGTCTGGTAATCGCTGTAACCAAACGGCGTATAAACTTCCTGGATATCTTTATCCTGGACGCCTTTTGAGTGCAGGAAGGCGCGCAGGATTTTGTTGGTGGTGCGCGGATAAACGTAGTCGGTGCCCAGCAGGAAGAAGTGTTTAGCGCTGCCGCCATCTTCGCTCATCAGGTATTCCACCGCCGGAATTGCCTGCTGGTTCGGTGCAGCACCGGTATAGAACACGTTCGGTGACATCTCTTCACCTTCATATTGCACCGGATAGAACAGCAGGCCGTTCAGCTCCTCAAACACCGGCAGCACCGATTTACGCGATACGGAGGTCCAGCAGCCAAACACCACTGCCACTTTGTCCTGGGTCAGCAGCTGGCGGGCTTTCTCGGCAAACAGCGGCCAGTTGGATGCCGGGTCAACCACCACCGGTTCCAGCTTTTTGCCCAGCACGCCGCCTTTGGCGTTAATTTCATCAATGGTCATCAGCGCAACATCTTTCAGCGGTGTCTCCGAAATGGCCATAGTGCCGGAGAGCGAATGCATAATCCCCACTTTGATGGTATCGGCAGCCTGAGCACCAAAGGCAAAGCCCATGCTGACGACGGTAGCGGAGAGAGCGAAAGCCTTAAGCAACGAACGTCTTTTCATCGTTTAAACCCCTAAATGTGTAATGTGTTTTTATTCAATGGGTTGAAGCCTGGCCTGCTGTAACATATGTAAAGTGATTTTCCTGACCTCGGCCTTGCTGACGGCGATATGGTCGGTCAGAATGCGCTGTGCCTCCTCGGTGTGTTGCTGAAAAATCGCCCGTAAGATCTGAGCGTGTTCGCGGTACGTGGCATCGACCCGGTCATCTCGCGTGAAGTCGAGACGGCGGATGATGCGAATTTTTTCGGTCAGTTCGGCGTGCACCCGCGCCATCTCGCGGTTGCCGGTGGCACTGACCAGCGCCATATGAAACGCTTCGTCATGCAGCGACACCGCTTTGCCATCCTCCAGTCGTGCATTGTCGATCCAGAAGATTTTCAGTTCGGTCAGGGTTTCCGCGCACTGCAACGGGGGCAGGGCGCAGAGACGGCGCACCGCTTCCCGTTCCAGCACGGTGCGGAAGTCGTACAGTTCTTCGAAGTATTCGAAGTTGAACGGTTTGATCTGCCAGCCGCTGCGGAACCACACCTCGACATAACCCTCACGCTCCAGCCAGAACAACGCCTGACGTACCGGCGTGCGGCTGACCTCCATCCGTTCAGCGATTTCGCTCTCGCTGAAGCGGTCACCGGGCATCAGGCGAAACTCGAAAATATCGTTCTTCAGCGCCTGGTAGACCTTCTCTGCCAGCGCTTCCGGACGGCCTTTGCTGCGTTGCGGGTGAGTACTCATGGCCATTCCTTATTCCAGCCACAGCAGGGTGTCGCCCGGGCTTACCGGACGGCCCGCCTGGCAGGCGATACGTTTAACGCGACCCGCCTGTGGGGCAGTGATCGCCAGTTCCATCTTCATCGCTTCCACGATGATCAGCGTCTGACCGGCTTCGACCTCGTCACCCGGTTGCACCAGCACTTTCCAGATGTTGCCGTTCATATCGGCACACACCGCCAGTGCGCTGTCATCCTGTTCGTCGCTCACTACCAGTGTCTCTTCACTGGTCAGCGGTGCGTTCTGTTCTTCCTGCGCCCACAGCGTTACTTCCTGTTCAAATGCGGCAGCCTGACGGGTGCGGAAGTCTTCGATAGATGCGGCATGTTCGGTGAGGAATTGTCGATGCGCGGCGAAGTCAAACACCGTGTCCTCGATGCGGATACGCGCCCGGCCTTCACGGAAGTCGTCACGCAGTTGAGTCAGCTCTTCTTCGCTCACCGGGTAGAAACGCACCTGGTCGAAGAAATGCAACAGCCAGGGTTCGTCGGCGGCGAACTGATCGTTTTTCAGGAATTTGTTCCAGATAGGCAGTGTGCGGCCGACCAGCTGGTAGCCACCTGGAGAGTCCATGCCGTAGATACACATGTACATGCCGCCGATACCCACCGTGCCTTCGGCGGTAAAGGTACGCGCCGGGCTGTATTTCGAGCTGAGCAGACGATGGCGCGGATCGACAGGCACCGCGCAGGGTGCGCCGAGATACACATCGCCGAGGCCGAGAATCAGGTAGCTGGCATCGAAAATGGTGTCGCGCACCGCTTCGCGACTCTCCAGGCCATTAATACGCTGGATAAAATCCACGTTGTTCGGCAACCAGGGTGCCGTGGCGCGCACCGTTTCTTTATAGCGTTCCACCGCACCGAGTGTGGCGCTGTCTTCAAACGCCATCGGCATCCAGACGATACGCGACGGCACTTTCAACTGGCTGACATCACCCAGCCCGGCTTCCAGTTCCAGCAGCAACGCCATCAGGCGCGGCTGGCTGAGGATCAGGCTGTCGTAGCGAATTTGCAGTGAACGTACGCCGGGGGATAATTCTTCCACGCCGGGCACCGCACGTTCGCGCAGGGCATTCATCAGCAGATGTACGCGCAGACGCAGCGCCAGATCCAGCACGTTGTCGCCGTATTCAATCAGCACATATTTATCCCCGGCCTGACGATAGGCCACCGCCGGGGTGGTCGTGGTGGCGGGCAGGGCGGCCAGCAGGGTAGCGGAACCGAGGTCGCTATCGGCCAGCGACGGCACCTCGAAAGCGGGCGCATGGGTCGGGCGCAACGTTGCGACGCTGTGTGCCTGGGCTTTTTCCCGCGCCACCGCTTCTTCAGCGCTGATCGGATGGAAACGGATGCTATCGCCCGGTTTGACCTGGCCGACTTTCCACAACTCCGCTTTGGCGATAGTGACCGGGCAGACGAAGCCACCGAGGCTTGGGCCGTCATGGGTCAGAATCACCGGGAAGTCGCCGGTGAAGTTAACGGCACCGATAGCGTATTCGCAATCGTGCACGTTGGAGGGATGCAGCCCGGCCTCGCCGCCGTTGGCGCGCGTCCAGCTTGGTTTCGGTCCCACCAGGCGCACGCCCAGACGGTTGGAGTTGTAGTGAACCTGCCAGTCGCTGGCAAAGAACTCGTCAATGGCGGCCTGAGTGAAGAAATCAGGCGCGCCATGCGGTCCGTACAGCACGCCGATGCGCCATTCGCTGCCGTAGTGCGGCACCAGCGCAGGATCCAGCGGCTGCGGTTCGCTGACCGGGGCGGGCGTGGTGCAGGCGGCCAGCTGCGGCTGGGAGATCGGCAGCATATCGGCGACGCGCAGGGTGCGTCCGGCATGACCACCAAACTGGCCGAGGGAGAAGGTGGCGCGGCTGCCCAGATATTCCGGTACATCAAAACCGTTGCGTACCGCCAGATAGGTGCGGCAACCGCTGTGCGCACGGCCCAGCGTCAGGGTCTGTCCGGCACGGACGTTGACCGGCTGCCAGTAGCTGATCGCTTCACCATCGAGATCTGCCGGGCAATCCGCACCGGTCAGGGCAATCACTGCATCGCTGTGAAAACGCAGCGTCGGGCCCTGCAAGGTAAATTCCAGCCCGGCAGCGGCTTCATGATTGCCGACAATACGGTTGGCGAGACGGAAGGCGAAATCATCCATCGGGCCAGACGGTGGTACGCCGATGTCCCAGTAGCCGAGGCGGCCCGGGAAATCCTGGATGGTACTGAAGGTGCCGGGTTGCAGCACTTCAATCACGCTGGCTGACGGGGTGAAGCTATCAAGGAAACGCGTCCAGACGGTGCCGCTGCGGAAAGCCTCGGTAGCGACGATTTGGCGCAGATAATCGAGGTTGCTGGCAATGCCGTGCAGCTGGGTCGCGCCCAGTGCCTGCTGCATTTTAGCCAGCGCCGCGTCACGGGTTGCCGCATGGACGATCAGTTTGGCAACCATCGGATCATAATATGCCGAGACCTCGGTGCCAGTATCGATCCAGCCATCAACACGCACATCATCCGGGAAACTGACGCCGGTCAGCACGCCAGGGCTGGGCTGGAAGTTTTTCAATGGGTCTTCCGCATACAAACGCACTTCAATCGACGCGCCCTGTGGTGCCTGCTGCATCCGCGCCCAGTCGAGGCTGTCGCCCGCTGCCACTTTCAGCATGCATTCCACCAGGTCGAGGCCGGTGACGCACTCGGTCACCGGATGCTCCACCTGTAAACGGGTGTTCACTTCGAGGAAATAAAACGCGTCCTGTTCGGCGTCGTAGATATATTCCACGGTACCGGCGCTGCGGTAGCTCACCAGTTCGCCAAGGCGTACCGCTGAAGCCAGCAACGCTTCGCGCGTCGCCTGCGGCAGATTGGGGGCCGGGGTTTCCTCCACCACTTTCTGATTGCGACGTTGCAGCGAGCAGTCGCGCTCGCCAAGGGCGATGACCTTGCCGCTGCCGTCACCAAAGATCTGTACTTCGACATGACGGGCGCGATCGATGCAGCGCTCAAGAAACACACCGGCATCGCTAAAGAATTGTTCGCCGAGACGGCGCACGCTCTCCCACGCGTTGCGCAGGGCATCGGCATCGGCGCAGCGCGTCAGGCCGATGCCGCCGCCACCGGCGGTGCTTTTCAGCATCACCGGATAACCGATGTCATCGGCGGCGCTCAGCGCCTCGTCCAGCGAGCTCAGCAGCGGGGTGCCCGGCGTCATGGGTACACCGGCGCTGGCCGCCAGTTCACGCGCCCGGTGTTTCAGGCCGAATTCGCCGATTTGCCGGGCGGTGGGGCCGACAAACGCGATGCCCGCTTCTTCACAGGCGGCAGCAAACGGCAGGCTTTCCGACAGGAAACCGTAGCCCGGCCAGATGGCTTCAGCACCGGTTTCTTTTGCCGCAGCGAGGATTTTGTCGATCTTCAGGTAGCTGTCGCTGGCTTTATCGCCGCCCAGCGCAATGGCAACATCGGCTTCTTTCACGTGACGCGCGTTGCGGTCGGCGTCGGAATAAACCGCCACGCTTTTCACGCCAAGGCGCTTCAGGGTACGGATGGCACGACAGGCGATTTCGCCACGGTTAGCAATCAGAACGGTGCTGAACATGATTATTTACTCCCCTGAGTCGCCAGCCAGTTGCGCCAGCCGCCAAATTCGGTGATCTCCAGTGCCTGTTTCAGCACCGCCGGTTCACAAATAAAACCTTTCACGACGCGGCCATCGGCCAATGTCAGTGAGCCAATGCCCAGCGGCGGCGGGATTTCCGCCACGAATTCGCCAAAGCGCGCCAGCGGGATGTCCCACAGTTCAACGGTGATCGCCGCGCCCTGCTCATCGCGCAGCAGGCCGGGTTTTTTGATTGGCCCATCAAGCAGGGCAAACAGCCGGTAATTGCTGGCGGTGGTGGTTTCTTCCACCAGAACTGCCTGGCGGGAGGTGAGCTGGAAATTCAGCGGCATACCGGTGAGGTGAGCGCCCACCACCGCCACACGTACATGGTCGGCTGAAGGAGGCAAGGTGGCGTGCTGCGTCGGTTGCGCCTTGCCGGTGGCACCAAGCGGCAAGGCCAGCTGTTGTTGCCAGCGCAGGCCAAACTCCACCAGCGCACGATCGTGCCAGGCGGGCGCGATCAGGGTGATGCCCGCAGGCAGGCCATCGGCACGGAACGGCGCAGGCAGCGCCAGCGCGCTGAGATCGGCCAGGTTGGTGAAATTGGTGTAAGTGCCGAACTGCGAGTTGTAGTGCACCGGCTCCTGTTGCATCTCTTCCAGCGTGTGGATAGTTGGCGAAGTGGGCACCACCACGGCATCAAACTGTGCCAGGGTCTGCTGAATCTGACGCGTCAGTTCGGCGCGCAGGTATTCGGCCTGATAAGCCTCCACTGCGCTGTACTTCAGACCGCTGCTGACGATGCCGTACACCACCGGATCCATCTCTTCCGGGCGGTTGATCATCTCGCCCACCGCCACGGTGCGCTCGGCAACCCACGGGCCGTAGTACAGCTGCTCTGCCAGCTGATGGAATGGGGTAAAGTCGATCGGATGCAGCGTGGCACCGCTGGCCAGCAGGCGCTCCAGCGCACTATCCCAGGCGGCTTCGGCTTGTTTGTCATCAAAGAATTCCGGGTTGGCCGGGATGGCAAAGTCCGGGTGTGCCTTGATGCTGGCGGGCGCGGTATGCGGGTTGCTGCGTGAGTAGGCATCGTCCGCGTCATAGCCACCGGCGGCGCTGGCGACGGCGAAGGCATCTTCCACCGTCAGTGCAAACACGGAAACGGTGTCATTCAGGCGACAGGCAGGCAGTAAGCCACTGGCGGAGAACCAGCCTTTGGTGGGTTTCAGGCCGACAATATTGTTAAACCCGGCCGGTACGCGGCCAGAACCGGCGGTATCGGTGCCGAGGGAGAAGCCGACCAGACCGCGTGCCAGTACCGAGGCGGAGCCTGAGCTGGAGCCGCCGCTGACGTAGTCTGGGTTAAAAGTATTGCTGACCGCACCAAACGGCGAGCGGGTGCCGACCAGGCCGGTAGCGTATTGGTCAAGATTAGTTTTACCGATCAGCACCGCACCCGCGGCTTTCAGTTGTGCCACGACGAAGGCATCGGCAGTGGCGGTGTAGGTCAGCGCCGGACAGGCCGCCGTGGTCGGCCAGCCCGCGACATCGATATTGTCTTTAACCGCAAAGGGGACGCCGAACAGCGGCAGCGCAGCCGGGTCGCGACGGTAGCTGGCGAGCAGTGGCTCAATTTGCGCCTGCAATTGTGCCGGGGTAGCGAGGTAAAGCCAGGCGTTGTCCTGAGGATCAATGGCGTTGAGGTGTGCAGTCAGCAGGGCAGTAATCTGCTGCGGTTCCTGTTGGTAGCGCTGTTGCCAATCCTGAATTGTGAGACCAAAAGTCGATGCCATGGGTGAATTCCAACTGGTATACAAGATGGAATTCAACAGAGCAAAGGGCGTGCCATTTTTGTAACAGAATGATTAGGCGCAATTAATGCTTTTACGATAAGTTTTTGTGATGAATAAATGCACAATAGCAGCGCGTCGCGTGGTCGATGACGGTGCGTGAGCGTAAATTTTGTGAAGAACATGGCAAGAGGCCGTGGGCCTGGTTAGCATGAATGAAGTCCGGCATGAGCTGGATCGCAGCACAAAGAGGAGATCGTAGTGGAGAAGTGGCGTAACTGGATGATAGGGATCTGTCTGGTCAGTGCGGCCAGCAGCGTATGGGCCGATTCGCTTGATCAACAACGACAGCGCTATGCCCAGATAAAACAAGCCTGGGATAGCAACCAGATGGATACCGTGGCGCAGCTGATGCCAACGCTACAGGATTACCCGCTTTATCCTTATCTGCAATATCGGATGCTGGCGCAGGATCTCGATCAGGAAACACCGCTGGCGGTGAAAAATTTTATTCAGCAATATCCCACGTTGCCGCCTGCGCGATCGCTGGCGACGCGTTTCGTCAACGTGCTGGCACACCGTCAGGATTGGCAGGAGTTGCTGAGTTTCAGCCCGGAAGAACCCAAGCCGGTGCAGGCGCGCTGTAACTGGTACTACGCCAAATGGGCGACCGGCCAGCAGCAGGCGGCGTTTGACGGGGCGAAATCCATCTGGCTGCGCGGCACCGCGCTGCCCAATGATTGCGACCAACTGTTCTCGGTGTGGCAATCCAGTGGACAACTGTCGCCGATCACCATCCTCGAACGCATTCGTCTGGCGATGAAAGAAGGCAACGATAGCCTGGTGAATTACCTGGCGAAGATGCTGCCTGCGGATTACCAGACCACGGCGAACGCGGTGATGACGTTACAGCAGAACCCGCTCACCATCACCAGCTTTGCCAGCAGCGTCGGACCGACTGATTTTACCCGTCAGGCCACCACTTACGCCTTTGCCCGCGTGGCGCGCCAGGATGTGGAGAATGCCAGGTTGATGATTCCGATTCTGGTGCAATCACAGAAGATGGGGCCGGAAGAAGACCAGGCGCTGAAAGAGATCGTGGCCTGGCGACTGATGGATAATGATGTTACCTCGGATCAGGCGCGCTGGCGCGATAACGTGGTGATGAACAGTGAATCCACCACCTTGATTGAGCGTCGCGTACGGCTGGCGCTGGCGAATAATGATCGTCGCGGGCTGAACACCTGGATTGCCCGTTTGCCGGTGGAAGCCAAAGAGAAGGATGAGTGGCAATACTGGCAGGCCGATCTGCTGATTTCCCAGAGTCGTAAAGAAGAAGCCGACGAGATTCTGCGTAAGCTGATGCAGGGACGTGGTTTCTACCCGATGGTGGCGGCACAGCGGCTGGGAGTGGATTATCCGTTGCAGGTCGATAAGGCACCGGCACCGGACAATAACCTGGTGCAGGGTGCAGAACTCGCCAGGGTGCGTGAGCTGATGTACTGGGGGCTGGATAACCTGGCGCGCAGCGAGTGGGCCAATCTGATTGCCAGCAAAACCCGCGATCAGCAGCAGATGCTGGCGCGTTACGCCAACGAGCAGGATTGGTGGGACCTTAGCGTGCAGGCGACCATCACCGCCAAAATGTGGGACAGCCTGAAAGAGCGTTTCCCGCTGGCGTGGCAGAACCTGTATCAGCAGTACACCAGCGGCAAAGGCATTCCGCAGAGCTATGCGATGGCGATTTCGCGCCAGGAAAGCGCGTGGAACCCGAAAGCGCGTTCGCCGGTGGGGGCGAGCGGCCTGATGCAAATCATGCCTGCCACCGCGACCCATACCGTGAAGATGTATAGCATCCCTGGTTATGTGAACAGCAGCCAGCTGCTTGATCCCCAAACCAATATTCAGATCGGTACGCAGTACCTGGAATATGTTTATCAGCAGTTTGATCAGAACCGTATCTTCGCCTCGGCGGCCTATAACGCCGGACCCGGGCGAGTGCGCAGCTGGCTGAATAACAGCGGCGGACGTCTCGATGCTGTCGCCTTTATCGAGACCATTCCGTTCTCGGAAACCCGTGGCTACGTGAAGAACGTGCTGGCCTATGATGCCTACTATCGTTACTTCATGGGCAAGCCAGATAAGATTCTGGCTGATGGCGAGTGGAATCGCCGCTACTGACTGTGCTATGCTTCCGTACTCGTTAATGAGTACGGAAGCCCTTCATGAGCCAACCCCTTTCTTCCCAGCCGGAATCGGCACAGCCTGTTGAAGATAACTGGCTGCGTTTTGTCGAACTGATGCAAAACGCCTACGCCGATGGCGTGGCACTGCCGTTGCTGCATCTGATGATGACCCCGGATGAGCGGGAATCTTACGGTACGCGTCTGCGGATTATTGAAGAGTTGATGAACGGTGACATGAGCCAGCGCGAACTGAAAAACGAGCTGGGCGTCGGTATCGCCACTATCACCCGTGGCTCCAACAGCCTGAAAGAAGCGCCGCCGGAGCTGAAGCGCTGGCTGGAAGCGCGTCTGGGACGCGCCTGATTACTGCTGATACAGCGGGTGGGTGAAGGGGCAGAGCGCCAGAATCAACGCCTGATGATACACGCTGGAGCGGGTCAGCAGGCCGTGCGTAAAGGCACCAATCGCACCACCTTTGTGTTTGATATTCTCCACACCGGTTAAGCGCGCCATTTCATCACCCAGCTCGTTACCTGCGGCCAGGCCGCGCATCACTACCGGTGGCAGAGTAAAGCTGGCAGAACGCGATTCACCGCGCTGCTGTGCATTCTCCACCACCATCCAGGCGAAGGCGCTATCGCCCTCAATGCCAGCTTCTATCGCCACCCAAAAATTGGCATCGGCTTTTTTTGCACGCGCATTGATGACGCGCTGACGTGCGCCAGTTCGCGTTTCTACATCACTCAGCGGCTGGGCAGCAACGCCACTCTCGACCTCGACCCCTTCAATATGGCAGGATCCTTCGCCTAAAACGTCGTTGAACGCCTGTGCAATCGCGCGGATTTTTGCCGGGTTGATGGTGGCTGCGACAACATGGTACATAATTGTTTGAACCCTCAAGGCAAATTTGTCGCAGTATAACGGAAATTAAGCATGCTACAGGTCTATCTTGTTCGTCACGGTGAAACGGTATGGAATGCGGCCCGACGCATTCAGGGGCAGTCCGACAGTCCGCTGACGGAAACAGGTGAACAGCAGGCCCATCAGGTGGGCGAGCGCGTTAAATCGCTGGGCATTACCCACGTGATTGCCAGCGATTTAGGACGTACCCGGCGCACCGCAGAAATTATCGCGGATGCCTGCGGTTGCACCGTCACTGTCGATGCGCGTCTGCGCGAACTGAATATGGGTGTGTTAGAGAAGCGCCCCCTCGACGGCCTGACGCCGGAAGAGGAAAGCTGGCGTAAAACGCTGGTGGATGGCACCGAAGGTGGCCGTATCCCGGGCGGAGAGTCGATGGCGGAAATGGCGACGCGTATGCACGCAGCGCTGAATGCCTGTCTTGACTTACCGGCGGGTAGCCGTCCGCTGATTGTCAGCCACGGTATGGCGCTGGGTGTGCTGGTGAGCACCATTCTTGGCTTACCGGCCCATGCGGAGCGTCGTCTGCGTCTGCGTAACTGCTCAATCTCTCGCGTTGATCATCAGCACAGCGCCTGGCTGGCAGCGGGTTGGGTGGTGGAAACGGCGGGCGATGTGTCGCATCTCGATGCACCCGCGCTGGATGAACTCCAACGCTAATATTCGTAGCGGCGCGATTTATCGCGCAATTCTGTGCGCGATGCCAGAAAAACCCGCGCGATAAATCGCGCCGCTACGCAGAATGTGCGTGATGTCAGTTGCGATTAGCTATTCTGCGCCGGGCGAATCGGAATCAGGTATTCGCAGCGGATTTCCGTTGGCGGCTCGCTACGCTTTTTACCACCGTGAGTAAAGAAGCGCTCGATATCCTGCCCCTGACGACGCACCAGACCCAGCGTTGGCATACAGGTGCCGTACAGCAGCAGAATAAACTCCTGCAACGCAGTGCGCGGCCCGGTGTAGGTGAACTGCACATAATCACCCGCTTCCAGAATCACACTCTGGTTGGACTGCATGCTTTTCCCTAACTGATCGGCCGTCACCGCGGTGGTGTAGAGAATTTCCTGCTCATCATCTTTCTCGTGGCTGGCACGTACCTGATGCAGGCCGTATAGCACCGGCGGCACGGTGTCGGTTTCCAACAGGAACTGCTTCCAGAAATGCACGCGCATTTCGTCACGATAGCTGGAGATCTGTTCCAGCGTGCAGCTGTAAATCTGCGTCTGACCCACCAGCACCGTTTCCGGCAGGGTGACATACTGCGGCTCAGGCAGGTGATTATCGTCCAGACGGATCGGGGGACGGATACCGAAGGAGTTCCAGTCTGACGAACGACGATACCAGGCGGGCGTTTGGTTAAACTGCTTTTTGAACGCACGGGTAAAGGTCTGCTGGGAATCGAAACGGTATTGCAGGGCGATGTCGAGGATCGGGCGGCTGGTCAGGCGTAATGCGACCGCTGCCTTCGACAGCCGGCGTGCGCGGATATACGCGCCGATCGCGTGGCCTGTCACGTCCTTAAACATGCGCTGCAGGTGCCATTTGGAATAACCCGCTTTCAGGGCGACATTATCCAGTGAAAGGGGTTGATCCAGATGGCTCTCCAGCCAGACAAGCAAATCGCGAATGATACCGGCTTGGTCCATAAAACATCCTCATAATTCTCTGGTGGCGCAACTTATGAAGTCGTCGAATAATAGCACGAAATGCAAAAAGGCGAGAGGGCGGTTTTGTAAGTCGAGTGTGCTACATCAATGCGGGTTGTTACCCATTTGGTTTGGTTCTGTTACCAATTGCCAGTACATTACATTCTCATCTATTCCGTTTGCAATGGTAACTCAATGACAGTAACTCGCCTTCTTATAGTCACCCTGGCAACTTTCGCCTTCTCTGGTCCCCTCTTTGCCGAGGAGATCGGCTCTGTTGACACGGTGTTCAAGATGTTTGGCCCCGATCATAAGATCGTGGTGGAAGCCTTCGATGACCCCGATGTAAAAAATGTAACCTGTTATATCAGCCGGGCAAAAACCGGTGGGATCAAGGGCGGATTAGGCCTGGCGGAGGATACTTCCGACGCGGCGATTTCCTGCCAGCAGGTTGGACCGGTAACGCTTAGCGATAAAATTGCACAGGGTAAGGCGCAGGGGGATGTGGTGTTCCAGAAACGCACATCGCTGGTTTTTAAGAAGTTGCAGGTTGTACGCTTTTATGACCAAAAGCGCAATGCTTTGGTGTACCTGGCTTATTCCGACAAAGTGGTGGAAGGCTCACCGAAGAACGCGCTTAGCGCGGTGCCGATCATGCCGTGGCACTGATCATCGCCCATAAAAAAACGCCCTGACGGGCGTTTTTTCGCGGATAACTCAGTCCTGTAGCTCGCCGCAGAAGCGGTAACCTTCGCCGTGAATGGTGGCGATGATTTCTGGCGTATCCGGTGTGGACTCGAAATGCTTACGGATGCGGCGGATGGTGACATCCACGGTACGGTCATGCGGCTTTAGCTCGCGACCGGTCATCTTCTTCAGCAGATCAGCACGGGTCTGAATTTTGCCTGGGTTCTCGCAGAAGTGCAGCATGGCGCGGAATTCACTGCGCGGCAGTTTGTACTGCTCGCCGTTCGGGCTGATCAGTGAGCGGCTATTGATATCCAGCTCCCAGCCGTTGAAACGGTAGCTTTCCACCTGACGACGTTCTTCATTCGGCATCGCCAGATTCATGGTGCGTGACAACAGGTTGCGCGCACGGATGGTCAGCTCACGCGGGTTGAATGGTTTGGTGATGTAATCATCCGCACCAATTTCCAGACCAAGAATTTTGTCCACTTCATTATCACGGCCGGTCAGGAACATCAGTGCGACGTTCGCCTGCTCACGCAGTTCACGTGCCAGCAACAAGCCGTTTTTCCCGGGCAGGTTGATGTCCATGATCACCAGATTGACGTCGTTATCCGTCAGGACCTGATGCATTTCGGCGCCGTCGGTGGCTTCATAGACCACATAACCTTCCGCCTCAAAGATACTTTTGAGGGTGTTACGCGTGACCAGTTCGTCTTCAACGATAAGAATGTGCGGGGTCTGCATGTTTCGCTACCTAAAATTTGCCAACAAATCGAAAACAGGGCGTACGGCGGTTGAACTTACTGTGGGTAATAACAGCATGCCGTTCACAACCGGTGTACGAAATAATCTTCGGAATACACCATCCATCTACGTCAACTTCAGTGTTAGCTCAGCCAGTCAGGATGAATATTTGCGTGCCCCGTGGGTATCGGACTGGCGCTTATCCTAACCGTATTAACAGCAACCTAACAGCACCAACAACAACCGATAAGCATAAAAACAACGCTTCGTTGACTTATATCAAATGCAAGTGTAGCACGTTAACACTTTTATGAAAAACTTCTCCAGGAATGCCAGCTTAGCTCACAAAAAGCAGCATTTTTGCTACATTTCAGCTGCATAATAGCAAAACCAAAACCTGCCGGAAATTATATTTCAATAAGATGATATCTAATGCTTTTATATTAAAATGGTCCGGAAATTTAGCTTTAATACGTTAATTTATGCTACCCATCGGTTTTATTCGCTTTTAACATCCTTAACATCTTATTTTCTTATAGCGCTATGGTTGGTATTTTGCGGTCTGCATGCCAACATAGGCCGCGTTGTTAACAGTTCGATGGAAAAATCATGCATTTCCCCCTCATTCTTGTCTCTCCCGCCCGACCAGAAAATATCGGTGCGGCAGCCCGTGCGATGAAAACCATGGGATTTAGTGAGTTGCGTATTGTTGCCAGTGATGCCTGGCAGGACCCGGCAGCCAGGCGTGTGGCACATGGCGCGGGCGAGATCCTTGATAGCGTAAAAACTTATGACACGCTGAGCGCGGCATTGCAGGATGTGGACTTCTCTGTCGCGACCACCGCCCGCAGCCGGGCGAAGTTTCGTTACTACGCCACGCCCGCTCAGGTGGAAACCATTTTGCAGGAGAAACGCCAGTGGCTGAGCCGCATTGCACTGGTCTTTGGTCGTGAAGATAGCGGGTTAACTAACGAGGAACTGGACCAGGTGGATCTGCTGACCGGGATCCCGATGGCCAATGATTATCCCTCGCTGAATCTCGGCCAGGCGGTGATGGTGTACTGCTATCAGCTTGCGGCGCTGAATCAGGTGGTGGCTCCTGCGGCAGAGCGGGCAGACGCTCAGCAATTGCAGGCATTACGCGCGCGTTTCCAGCAATTACTGGTGCGCCTTGAGGTCAGCGACGATGCCAAGATGGCTGACTGGATCGATCAACGTATCGGTTTACTTGAGCAGCGCGACAGCGCCATGCTGCACCGTCTGCTGCATGATGTAGAAAAAAAACTTATAGATAATAACTCGGGTAAATCCTGAGTTTATAGTGACAGATCGGGACTTGTGGCTATTTGCTGAACGATCCCGATAGCATTTTCCGGGCAAAGCGTAGCACTGCGTAGTGGCGAAAAATCCAGCAAAGGACAAATTCGTTGACTTAACCGGCACTTTGCTTTAATTCTGGAAGGCAGACGGACAATCAAGACAGACAGAAAAAAATCTCAATGCGTACAATCAGCCTGAACACCACAATTATTATTACCACCACCATTACCACAGGTAACGGTGCGGGCTGACGCATACAGGAAAAACAAAAAAAGAAGCCCGCACCTAAACAGTGCGGGCTTTTTTTTCGGCAAAAATTCAGGAGAGCTTCAACCATGCGAGTGCTGAAATTCGGCGGGACCTCAGTAGCCAATGCGGAACGTTTTCTCCGCGTGGCAGACATTCTGGAAAGCAATGCGCAACAGGGACAGGTCGCCACCGTACTCTCTGCGCCAGCGAAAATTACCAATCATCTGGTCGCGATGATTGAGAAAACCATCAGCGGGCAGGATGCGTTGCCGAATATCAGCGATGCCGAACGTATTTTTGCCGACCTGTTGCAGGGGCTGGCCGATGCTCAGCCTGGCTTCGATTTTGATGGCTTAAAAACCCGTGTTGATCTCGAATTTGCTCAGCTGAAACAAGTGCTGCATGGCATCAGCCTGCTGGGACAGTGCCCGGATGCGGTGAATGCTGCCATCATCTGCCGGGGTGAGAAGCTGTCGATTGCCATCATGGAAGCGCTGTTGCAGGCGCGTGGCCACAAGGTCACGGTGATCGATCCGGTAGAAAAACTGCTGGCGGTGGGACACTACCTGGAATCGACAGTCGATATCGCCGAATCCACCCGCCGTATCGCTGCCAGCCAGATTCCGGCGGATCATATGATCCTGATGGCCGGTTTCACCGCCGGTAACGAGCGTGGTGAGCTGGTGGTGCTGGGCCGTAACGGTTCTGACTACTCGGCAGCGGTGCTGGCGGCCTGCTTGCGCGCGGATTGCTGTGAGATCTGGACTGACGTGGATGGCGTTTATACTTGTGACCCGCGGCAGGTGCCGGATGCGCGTCTGCTGAAATCCATGTCCTACCAGGAAGCGATGGAGCTGTCGTACTTTGGTGCCAAAGTTCTGCATCCCCGCACCATCGCCCCGATTGCCCAGTTCCAGATTCCCTGCCTGATCAAAAACACCGCCAATCCGCAAGCACCGGGCACCTTAATCGGTGGCGAAGGCGAGCATGATGAGAATCCGGTAAAAGGCATCACCAACCTGAACAACATGGCGATGTTCAACGTCTCCGGTCCGGGAATGAAAGGCATGGTGGGTATGGCTGCACGCGTGTTTGCGGCGATGTCCCGTACCGGCATCTCGGTGGTGTTGATCACCCAATCTTCTTCTGAATACAGCATCAGCTTCTGCGTACCGCAGAACGAGCTGGCGCGTGCGCGCCGCGTGCTGGAAGATGAATTCTATCTGGAACTGAAAGATGGCCTGCTGGATCCGCTCGAAGTGGTTGAGCAGCTGGCGATCATTTCCGTGGTCGGGGATGGCATGCGCACGCTGCGCGGCATTTCTGCCAAGTTCTTCTCCGCACTGGCGCGCGCCAATATCAATATCGTGGCGATTGCGCAGGGGTCGTCTGAGCGCTCCATCTCCGCCGTGGTCAGCAACGATGAAGTCACCACCGGAGTGCGCGTCGTTCACCAGATGCTGTTCGCCACCGATCAGGTGATCGAAGTGTTTGTGGTCGGCGTGGGTGGTGTGGGTGCTGCGCTGCTGGAGCAGCTGCATCGCCAGCAAGCCTGGCTGAAGCAGAAGCATATTGATTTGCGTGTGTGCGGCATCGCTAACTCACGCGCCTTGTTGACCAATGTCCACGGTATCGATCTGAGCAACTGGGAGTCGGCGCTGGCGGAAGCCAAAGAGCCGTTCAACCTCGGTCGCCTGATTCGTCTGGTGAAGGAATATCATCTGCTGAATCCGGTGATCGTCGATTGTACTTCCAGCCAGGCAGTGGCCGATCAATACGCCGATTTCCTTGCTGACGGTTTCCACGTGGTGACGCCGAATAAAAAGGCCAACACCTCATCGTGGAATTACTACCAGCAGATGCGCGCCGCCGCTGAGAAATCACGCCGTAAATTCCTGTATGACACCAACGTGGGTGCCGGTCTGCCGGTGATCGAAAACCTGCAAAATCTGTTGAATGCCGGTGATGAGCTGATCAAATTCTCCGGTATTCTCTCTGGCTCGCTGTCGTTTATTTTCGGCAAACTGGATGAGGGCGTGTCACTGTCGGCAGCGACCAACATGGCACGCGAACTGGGCTTTACCGAGCCGGACCCGCGTGATGATCTCTCCGGCACCGATGTGGCGCGCAAACTGCTGATTCTGGCGCGTGAAGCGGGACACCAGCTGGAACTGAGCGATATCGAGATCGAGCCGCTGCTGCCTGCCAGCCTGACGGAGATTGCCGATGTTGAGCAATTTATGCAGCGTTTACCGGAACTGGATAACGCCTTTGCGGCGCGCGTTGCCAAAGCACGCGATGAAGGTAAAGTGTTACGCTTCGTCGGTGCCATCGAAGAGGGTGGTGCCTGCAAGGTGAAAATTGATGCGGTGGATAGCAATGATCCGCTGTTTAAAGTCAAAAATGGCGAAAACGCGCTGGCCTTCTACAGCCGTTATTATCAGCCGATCCCGCTGGTTCTGCGTGGATACGGTGCCGGGAATGATGTGACAGCCGCTGGTGTATTTGCCGATCTGCTGCGCACTCTGTCGTGGAAGTTGGGAGTTTGATGATGGTAAAAATTTATGCACCGGCCTCGATAGGTAACGTCAGCGTCGGCTTTGATGTGCTGGGCGCGGCGGTTTCGCCGGTGGATGGCACCCTGCTGGGTGATTGTGTGTCGGTCGCAGCGGCCGACAGCTTTAGCCTGGTGAACGAAGGGCGCTTTGTCAGCAAACTGCCGACTAATCCCCAGGAAAACATTGTTTACCAGTGCTGGCAGCGTTTTTGTGAAGCGATTGGCAAAGAAGTCCCGGTGGCGATGACGCTGGAAAAAAACATGCCGATCGGTTCGGGTCTTGGCTCCAGCGCCTGCTCCGTGGTGGCGGGCCTGATGGCGATGAACGAATTCTGCGGCAAGCCGCTGAACGACACCGAACTGCTGGCGCTGATGGGCGAACTGGAAGGGCGCATTTCCGGCAGCGTGCATTACGACAACGTAGCGCCTTGTTTCCTCGGCGGCGTACAGCTGATGATTGAAGAGGATGGCATTATCAGCCAGCCAGTACCGTCGTTTGATGAGTGGCTGTGGGTGATGGCCTATCCGGGCATCAAAGTCTCCACCGCCGAAGCGCGCGCCATTCTGCCCGCGCAATATCGTAAGCAGGACATTATCAAGCATGGCCGTCTGCTCGGCGGTTTTATCCACGCCTGTCACACCGGTCAGCCCGCGCTTGCGGCTAAACTGATGCAGGATGTGGTGGCCGAGCCGTATCGCACCAAACTGCTGCCGGGCTTTGCCGAAGCGCGTAAAGCCGCTGCTGATATCGGTGCACTGGCTTGCGGTATTTCGGGGTCCGGCCCGACGCTTTTCGCCGTTTGCAACGAGATGGCAACGGCACAGCGGATGGCAGACTGGCTGAGCCAGCACTATCTACAGAATGAAGAAGGTTTCGTCCACATCTGCCGTCTTGATACGGCTGGCGCACGTAAATTGGGATAACGCATGAAACTCTATAACCTTAAGGATCATAACGAGCAGGTGAGCTTCGCTCAGGCAGTGAAGCAGGGCCTCGGCTCACAGCAGGGGCTGTTTTTCCCGCTTGAACTGCCGGAATTTGAACTGACCGATATCGACGCGATGCTGGAGATGGATTTTGTCACTCGCAGCAGCAAAATCCTCTCGGCTTTTATCGGTGATGAAATTGCCGCCCATCAGCTGGCTGAACGTGTCAAAGCCGCGTTTGCCTTCCCGGCACCGGTGGCAAAAGTCAGTGACGATGTGGCCTGTCTGGAACTGTTCCACGGCCCGACGCTGGCGTTTAAAGATTTCGGCGGCCGCTTTATGGCGCAGATGCTTTCCTACGTGAGTGGTGCCGATGAGAAGATCACCATTCTGACTGCCACCTCAGGCGACACCGGTGCTGCGGTCGCGCATGCGTTTTACGGCATGGAAAACGTGCGTGTCGTGATCCTCTATCCGCAGGGCAAAATCAGCCCGTTGCAGGAAAAACTGTTCTGTACCCTGGGCGGCAACATCGAAACCATCGCCATTGATGGCGACTTTGATGCCTGTCAGGCACTGGTGAAGCAGGCATTTGATGATGAAGAGCTGAAAAAGGCAATTGGCCTGAACTCCGCTAACTCCATCAATATCAGTCGCCTGCTGGCGCAGATTTGTTACTACTTCGAAGCGGTAGCCCAGCTGCCACAGGAAAAACGCAATCAGCTGGTAGTGTCGGTGCCGAGCGGCAACTTTGGCGACCTGACAGCAGGCCTGCTGGCAAAATCACTCGGCCTGCCGATCAAACGTTTTATCGCGGCCACCAACGCCAACGATACCGTACCGCGCTTCCTTGCCAACGGTGAGTGGACACCGCATGCCACCGTGGCAACGCTGTCCAACGCGATGGATGTGAGCCAGCCGAACAACTGGCCGCGCGTGGAAGAATTGTTCCGCCGCAAAACCTGGCGTCTGGGCGATCTGGCCTACGGCGCGGTGAGTGACGAGACCACCAAAGCCACTATGCGTGAGCTGGCGGCAATCGGTTATCTCTCTGAACCGCATGCGGCGATTGCTTATCGTCTGCTACGCGATCAGTTACAGGAAGGTGAGTACGGCCTGTTCCTCGGCACTGCGCATCCGGCGAAGTTTAAGGAGAGTGTAGAAGCGATTCTGGAACAGACGCTGCCGTTGCCGGAAGCCCTGGCCGAGCGTGCTGACCTGCCGCTGCTGTCACATGATATGCAAGCAGACTTCGCCCCGTTGCGTACGTTTTTGATGAAGTAACGTAAAAAATGGCTGGCGCTTGCCAGCCATTTTTTTCATCCAGTGTAACGGCGCGATTTATCGCGCGGTTTTTGAAGGCGAGCAATAAATCGCGCCGCTACAGGCTATTTTTGCTCGTGACGCTTAAACACTAACTCGTTTTCGCTGCTCTCTGCCGCCGCAAAGAAATACCCATCCACATCGAACTTCTTCAGTTGTTCCGGCTTGCTCAGGCGATGCTGGATGACATAACGGCTCATCAGGCCACGCGCTTTCTTGGCATAGAAACTGATGACCTTAAATTTGCCGTTCTTCTCATCGAGGAAGACGGGTTTGATCAGGCGTCCGGCCAGTTTCTTCGGTTTGATGGCTTTGAAATATTCGTCTGAGGCGAGGTTAATCAGCACATCATCACCTTGCTCCGCCAACGCTGCATTCAGCTTCTCAGTCAGCAAATCTCCCCAGAAGCCGTACAGATCCTTCGCGTCGGGGTTCGCCAGTTTGATCCCCATCTCCAGCCGGTATGGCTGCATCAGATCGAGCGGACGGAGCAAGCCATACAAACCTGACAACATGCGCAGATGCTGCTGGGCGAAGGCAAAATCTTTATCGCTAAAGGTCTCCGCCTGCAAACCGGTATAGACATCCCCCTTAAACGCCAGAATGGCCTGACGCGCATTCTCCAGCGTGAAGGGTGGCTGCCAGTCATTAAAACGGTCAGCATTGAGGTGTGCCAGTTTGTCGCTGATGCCCATCAGCGACGCGATTTGTGCCGGTGACAGATCGCGGGCGACATCAATCAGCTGTTGTGACTTTTCTAACAGCGCCGGTTGGGTGAATTGTTGTGTCGCAAGCGGGCTGTCAAAATCCAGTGTCTTGGCTGGCGAGATAACCATCAGCATCGTTTTGTCCTCAAGTTACCCTTAGGGTTATCAGGGTATTAACGGAAAATTTGTCCGGGCGAGTGTAGCAAAAAAGCGGCACGGATCGGCAAATCGCTCCCATTTGCGAATGCTTAGTAAAGGGCACGCCACGACCTTGCACCGTGGTTACCGCGTGATATTATCGCAACAGCCTTTTTACACCCTGACAGTCAACCTAAGAGAAAAGAGAACCATGACGGACAAACTTACTTCCTTGCGTCAGCTGACTACTGTGGTAGCCGACACCGGTGATATCGCGGCGATGAAACTTTATCAACCGCAGGATGCAACCACCAACCCTTCTTTAATCCTCAATGCCGCTCAGATCCCTGAATACCGTAAACTGATTGACGAAGCCATTAGCTGGGCGCGTCAGCAGAGCAGCAACAAAGAAGAACAATTGCAGCTGGTTTCTGACAAGCTGGCCGTCAACATTGGTCTGGAAATTCTCAAACTGATCCCGGGTCGTATTTCGACTGAAGTGGATGCACGCCTGTCATACGACACCGAAGCGAGCATCGCCAAAGCCCGTAGCCTGATCAAACTGTATAACGATGCCGGTATCAGCAATGATCGCATCCTGATCAAACTGGCTTCTACCTGGCAGGGCATCCGCGCTGCGGAGCAGCTGGAGAAAGAAGGTATCAACTGTAACCTGACCCTGCTGTTCTCCTTCGCTCAGGCGCGTGCCTGTGCCGAAGCGGGCGTGTTCCTGATCTCTCCGTTCGTTGGCCGTATTCTTGACTGGTACAAAGCTAACACCGACAAGAAAGAGTACGCTGCGCACGAAGATCCGGGCGTGGTTTCTGTTTCTGAGATCTACGATTACTACAAACAGCACGGTTACGAAACCGTGGTGATGGGCGCGAGCTTCCGTAACGTCGGCGAAATCATCGAGCTGGCCGGTTGCGACCGTCTGACTATCTCCCCGAACCTGCTGAAAGAGCTGGCTGAGAGCGAAGGTACCGTTGAGCGTAAACTGAGCTACAGCGGCGAAGTGAAAGCGCGTCCGGCAAAAATGACCGAATCCGAGTTCCTGTGGCAGCATAACCAGGATCCGATGGCGGTGACCAAACTGGCTGAAGGCATCCGTAACTTTGCCATCGACCAGGGCAAACTTGAGAAGATGATTGCCGAACTGCTGTAAGTGATGACCCCGTGGCGGCAACACACCACCGTCCGCCACGGTTTTAAACTTTCTTCTCCCTTTCGCTTTGTATTATCCTTCTTTAAATCCCCCTTTATATTTATGCCGCATGCGGTAAACCACAGCGATAACTCTATGGATACATTACGTATTGGATTAATTTCCGTTTCCGATCGCGCTGCGAACGGCATTTATCAGGATCAAGGCATTCCGGCACTGGAGAGCTGGCTCGGCAGCGCGCTGACCACGCCGTTTGAAATCGAAACCCGCCTGGTGCCGGATGAGCAGCCGATGATTGAGCAGGCGATTTGTGAACTGGTGGACGAGCTTTTTTGCCATCTGGTTCTGACCACGGGCGGCACCGGACCTGCGCGCCGTGATGTGACACCGGATGCCACCCTGGCCGTGGCCGACCGTGAGATGCCGGGCTTTGGCGAGCAGATGCGTCAAATCAGCCTGCAATTTGTGCCGACGGCGATCCTGTCGCGCCAGGTAGGGGTGATCCGCAAACAATCGTTGATCCTCAACTTGCCCGGGCAGCCGAAATCAATCAAAGAAACGCTGGAAGGGCTCAAAGCGGAAGATGGCAGCGTAAAAGTACCTGGCATCTTTGCAGCTGTACCGTATTGTTTACAGTTGCTGGAGGGGCCATATGTCGAAACAAACCCGCAGGTGGTAGCAGCATTTCGGCCAAAAAGCGCACGTAGGGAAACAAACGTCTGAAAATCGCCATTTTCAGGCATAAAATTCAGTCTTACTGGTGTGGCAAAAAATTGACGGTATAGTAAGTATAACTTTACAACTACACTAATTTTGCCTCTGGATACCGGTACGTTATGGATTCGCACTCGACGCGTCGCCTCAATCGACAGGATTACAAAACTCTGGCGCTGGCTGCCCTTGGCGGGGCGCTGGAATTTTACGATTTCATCATCTTTGTATTTTTCGCTGCGGTCATCGGTGAACTCTTCTTCCCGGCCGATATACCGGAGTGGCTGCGTCAGGTGCAGACCTTTGCCATCTTTGCGGCGGGTTATCTGGCGCGTCCGCTGGGCGGCATCATCATGGCGCACTTTGGTGACAAGGTTGGCCGTAAGAAGATGTTCAGCCTGAGTATCCTGCTGATGGCCCTGCCGACGCTGGCGATGGGCGCGTTGCCGACCTATGCCAGCATCGGGATTGCGGCTCCGTTATTGATGCTGTTGCTGCGTGTATTGCAGGGGGCCGCCATCGGTGGCGAAGTGCCCGGCGCATGGGTGTTTGTGGCTGAGCACGTACCCGAAAAACGCGTCGGTTTTGCCTGCGGTACCTTAACGGCGGGCTTAACTGCCGGCATTCTGCTCGGTTCGCTGGTGGCAACCATTATCAATACCTCACTGACCCCGGCGGCGATTGCCGATCATGGCTGGCGTATTCCGTTCTTCCTCGGCGGGGTGTTTGGTCTGCTGGCGATGTATCTGCGTCGCTGGTTACATGAAACACCGGTGTTTCAGCAGATGCAGCAGCGTAAAGCGCTGGCTGATGCACTGCCGCTGCAAACTATCCTGGCCCATCATAAACGTAGCATCGTGATTTCCATGCTGCTCACCTGGCTGCTCTCTGCCTGCATTGTGGTGGTGATTCTGATGGCACCAACCCTGATGCAAAAACAGCACGCGATTCCGGCTGCGCTCAGTTTGCAGGCCAACAGTTTTGCCACAGTGATGCTGCTGTTTGGCTGCGTCATTGCCGGCTGGGTGGTGGATCGCTTCGGTGCGGCGCGCACGCTGGTGGTGGGGTCATTGTTGCTGGCTATCGCCAGCTGGAATTTCTTCCATCAGCTCGACGGAGCGCCAGAGATGCTGTTTGTCTGGTATGGCCTGGCGGGACTGTGCGTCGGTGTGGTGGGGGTGGTGCCGTTTGTGATGGTACGCGCCTTCCCGGCGGCGGTGCGTTTCACCGGCATTTCCTTTTCCTATAACGTCGCCTACGCCATCTTTGGTGGGCTGACTCCGATTAGCGTGACGCTAATGATGCGTGTGACGCCGATGGCCCCCGCCTGGTATGTACTGGCACTGGCGGGTATTGGCTTCGTCGTTGGTATCTGGCTGTTGCGCGATAATCGGCAGGAAAGTGTGCAGCTTGAGGGGCCCATCCACACCTCATAAATGATCACGCGGAGCCTGCAGGCTCCGCGTGGCTATCAGCGGGTGGCACCAATCGGCAGGATGGTCCGTCCCCATTGTTCATTCAGCACTTCACCCATCGCCAGATAGATGGCGCTGGCACCGCACACCAGGCCGATCCACCCCCCTATGCGTACCAGCAGGGTGTTATCGATCAAATGCCCAATTGCCAGCATGGCAAACAGCACCGTCAAACTGGCAAAAACAAATTGCAGCATCAATGGGCCGGTGAGAGTGCCGAAGAACAAAAACAGCGTGAATACGCCCCATAAGCCGAGATAAGCGCCGAGGAAATGGCTATCGGCGGCTTCTGCCAGCCCCATTTTGGGCAGCAGCAGAATCGCGACCAGCGTCAGCCAGAAGCTACCGTAAGAGGCAAACGCTGTCAGACCAAAGGTGTTCCCTTTTTTAAACTCCAGCAGGCCCGCAAAGATTTGCGCCAGGCCGCCATAAAAAATGCCCATCGCCAGAATGATAGTGTCCATCGCGAAGAGTCCGGTGTTGTGCAGGTTGAGCAGAATGGTGGTCATACCGAAACCCATTAAGCCCAGCGGCGCAGGATTCGCCAGAGAGATGTTGCGCATAGTTCCTCAGAGGTAATGTTGTGTAGACCCCTCGTTGTGGGGGTGCTGCATAATAATCAGCCACCACAAGGGCATCTTTGATCTGAAAGGGGGGAGATAATTAAAATTTTTTTAGTTTTAACCCTTGATGCGCTTCGAAGCGGCCCCATCTAGTTGTCATCGAGTGTTGTGGAGCAGGAAAAAAAGCCTGCTCAGGCAGTTGAAAGCGGCAAGATTTGCCCGCATCTCTGCTTCACAACCCAATTTGGCACAGAATTTAAGTGGGAGACGTTTAGATGGGTAAGATTATTGGTATTGACCTGGGTACAACCAACTCTTGTGTTGCGATTATGGACGGCACTAAAGCACGCGTGCTGGAAAATGCCGAAGGCGATCGTACCACGCCTTCAATTATTGCTTATACACAGGATGGCGAAACTCTGGTCGGTCAACCGGCTAAACGTCAGGCGGTGACTAACCCGCAGAACACTCTGTTCGCGATTAAGCGCCTGATTGGCCGTCGTTTTCAGGACGAAGAAGTGCAGCGTGATATCAAAATCATGCCGTACAAAATCACCGCAGCAGATAACGGTGATGCATGGCTGGAAGTGAAAGGCCAGAAAATGGCTCCGCCGCAGATCTCTGCGGAAGTGCTGAAAAAAATGAAGAAAACCGCGGAAGACTTCCTCGGTGAGCCAGTGACTGAAGCGGTGATTACCGTTCCGGCTTACTTCAACGATGCACAGCGTCAGGCCACCAAAGATGCCGGTCGTATCGCGGGCCTGGAAGTAAAACGTATTATTAACGAACCGACTGCTGCGGCGCTGGCTTACGGCCTCGACAAAGGTCAGGGCAACCGCACCATCGCGGTCTATGACCTGGGCGGCGGTACGTTCGATATCTCCATCATCGAAATCGACGAAGTTGATGGCGAAAAAACCTTTGAAGTGCTGGCAACCAACGGTGATACCCATCTGGGTGGTGAAGACTTCGACAGCCGTCTGATCAACTACCTCGTTGCTGAGTTCAAGAAAGATCAGGGCATCGATCTGCACAACGATCCGCTGGCGATGCAGCGTCTGAAAGAAGCCGCAGAGAAAGCGAAAATCGAACTGTCTTCTGCCCAGCAGACTGACGTGAACCTGCCGTACATCACCGCGGATGCGACCGGTCCTAAGCACCTGAACATCAAAGTGACCCGTGCGAAACTGGAATCACTGGTAGAAGACCTGGTTGCGCGTTCTATTGAGCCGCTGAAAGTGGCACTGCAGGATGCGGGTCTGTCAGTTTCTGACATCAACGATGTCATCCTGGTGGGCGGTCAAACGCGTATGCCGCTGGTTCAGGCCAAAGTTACCGAGTTCTTTGGTAAAGAACCACGTAAAGACGTGAACCCGGACGAAGCGGTTGCCGTAGGTGCTGCGGTACAGGGTGGTGTGCTGGGCGGCGACGTGAAAGACGTACTGCTGCTGGACGTAACCCCGCTGTCACTGGGTATCGAAACCATGGGTAGCGTGATGACTTCGCTGATCAGCAAGAACACCACCATCCCGACCAAACACAGCCAGGTGTTCTCGACTGCTGAAGATAACCAGTCTGCCGTGACCATTCACGTGCTGCAGGGTGAGCGTAAACGTGCCAGCGATAACAAATCACTGGGCCAGTTTAACCTCGACGGTATCCAGGCTGCACCGCGCGGTATGCCGCAGATCGAAGTGACCTTCGACATCGATGCGGATGGTATCCTGCATGTGTCTGCGAAAGACAAAAACAGCGGTAAAGAGCAGAAGATCACCATTAAAGCTTCTTCAGGTCTGAACGAAGAAGAGATCGAAAAAATGGTACGTGACGCGGAAGCGAATGCTGAAGCTGACCGTAAATTCGAAGAGCTGGTGCAGACGCGTAACCAGGGCGACCAGATTGCGCACAGCACCCGTAAGCAGCTGGATGAAGCCGGTGACAAGCTGTCTGCCGATGACAAAGCACCGATTGAATCTGCGCTGAACGATCTGAACACCGCGCTGAAAGGCGAAGACAAAGCCGAAATCGAAGCGAAGATGCAGGCTCTGATGCAGGTTTCCAGCAAACTGATGGAAATGGCACAGCAGCAGGGTCAGGCGGGCGCGGCAGATGCTGGCGATGCTTCCGCGAAGAAAGATGACGACGTAGTCGACGCTGAATTCGAAGAAGTTAAAGATAAAAAATAATTGCCCCTGACCGGGCGCGACGGCTGGCCTGACAGCCGTTGAAACCAGCACGGGCGTAGGAGATCTCTCCACGCCCGTGCGATCATGTTAAGGGCAGAAGATGGCGAAGAGTGATTTTTACGAGATCTTAGGCGTCTCTAAATCGGCTGATGAGCGCGAAATCAAAAAGGCTTATAAGCGCCTGGCGATGAAGTATCACCCGGACCGTAACCCGGGCGATAAAGAAGCCGAAGCGAAATTCAAAGAGGTTAAGGAAGCCTACGAAATTCTGACCGATGCGCAGAAGCGCGCGGCCTACGACCAGTACGGTCATGCGGCGTTTGAACAAGGTGGCATGGGCGGCGGTGGATTTGGTGGCGGCGGCTTCGGCGGCGGCGGTGCTGATTTCAGCGATATCTTTGGCGACGTATTTGGCGATATTTTTGGTGGTGGCCGCCGTCAGCGTGCTGCCCGTGGCGCCGATTTACGCTACAACATGGACCTGACGCTGGAAGAAGCGGTGCGCGGCGTGACCAAAGAGATCCGCATTCCAACCCTGGAAGAGTGTGAGGTCTGCCACGGCAGCGGCGCGAAGGCGGGTACGCAACCCCAAACCTGTCCGACCTGTCATGGTGCTGGTCAGGTGCAGATGCGCCAGGGCTTTTTCACTGTGCAGCAGGCGTGTCCGACCTGTCATGGTCGCGGCTCGGTGATTAAAGATCCGTGCAATGCCTGTCATGGTCACGGTCGCGTTGAGCGCTCGAAAACCCTGTCGGTGAAAATCCCGGCTGGCGTTGATACCGGTGACCGTATCCGTCTGAGCGGAGAAGGGGAAGCGGGTGAGCATGGCGCACCGGCTGGCGATCTTTATGTTCAGGTGTCAGTGAAAAAACACCCGATCTTCGAACGTGAAGATAACAACCTGTACTGTGAAGTGCCGATCAACTTCGCGATGGCAGCCCTGGGCGGCGAGATTGAAGTGCCGACCCTGGATGGCCGTGTGAAGCTGAAAGTACCGTCAGAAACGCAGACCGGTAAATTGTTCCGCATGCGCGGTAAAGGTGTGAAATCAGTACGAGGTGGTGCGGTGGGTGACCTGCTGTGCCGCGTGGTGGTGGAAACCCCGGTCAGCCTGAACGACAAACAGAAAGCGCTGCTGCGTGAACTGGAGGAGAGTTTTGGCGGCCCGACCGGTGAGAAAAACAGCCCTCGTTCCAAGAGCTTCTTTGACGGCGTGAAGAAGTTTTTTGACGACTTAACCCGCTAAGTTTTTCTGCGTCATCCTGAAAGCCAGCGCTACGTCGCTGGCTTTTTTATTGCCTGATTTCCCCCAATCATTCGGTTTTTTCGAACCTGGCCTAATAAATAATCTGTTTTTTTCGAGTTAATATTGCCGCTAAGCTAATCGCCTTTTTACTATTCGCTTACAACAAGGAATCTGGACGTGAATATCCGTTTGAAAAAATTGCTTAACAGCGACGCCAGCAGCGGCGTCGTGCTGATTATTGCCGCGGCCATTGCCATGCTGCTGGCTAACAACGTCAACACCCACCAGGGTTATCTCGACCTGCTTAACATTCCGGTGGAGTTCCGTTTTGGTGCGCTGGACATCAGCAAAAATTTGCTGCTGTGGATCAACGATGCGCTGATGGCGGTGTTCTTCCTGATGGTTGGCCTGGAGGTGAAGCGAGAAATGGTGATGGGGGCGCTGGCCCGACGCGATCAGGCGATTTTCCCGCTGATTGCGGCGCTTGGCGGTATGGTGGTACCCGGCTTAGTGTTCCTGCTCTTTAACGTCGGTGATGCAGCCACCCGCAGCGGCTGGGCCATTCCCACCGCAACGGATATCGCTTTCGCGCTGGGTATCCTGGCACTCCTGGGGAGCCGGGTTCCGCCTGCGCTGAAGATCTTCCTGATGGCGCTGGCGATCATTGACGATCTGGGCGCTATCGTGATTATCGCGCTGTTCTATACCAGCGATCTTTCTTTAATGTCGTTAGGTGTGGCCGCTGGCGCGATTGTGGTGCTGGGCATCATGAACCTGCTGAATGTGCGTAACACCGGTTTGTATTTGCTGGTGGGGCTGGTGCTGTGGACCGCAGTGTTGAAATCCGGCGTGCATGCCACGCTGGCTGGCGTGGTGGTGGGTTTCCTGATCCCGCTGAAGAAGAAAGAGGGCCATTCTCCGGCCATCCATCTGGAGCACGCGCTGCATCCATGGGTACGTTGGCTGATTCTGCCACTATTTGCCTTCGCCAATGCAGGCGTTTCGCTGGCGGGAGTGACACCAGGCAGCCTGTTCTCGCTGTTGCCGCTCGGCATCATGCTGGGGCTGTTTATTGGCAAACCCCTTGGCATCACGCTGTTTTGCTGGCTTGGCGTAAAAACCGGGGTAGCGAAATTGCCGGATAATACCTCACTACGCGATATCGCTGCCGTCGGCGTGTTGTGCGGCATCGGCTTTACCATGTCGATTTTTATTGCCTCGCTGGCGTATGGCGAAGCCGATCCCCAGCTGATCACGCTGGCGAAACTGGGTATTTTGCTGGGGTCGGTCATCTCGGCCATCGTCGGCTATTTCCTGCTGTGGCGACGTCTGCCGCGCCAGGTGGCATAAGCTGACGCAGGGAGAGCGCAGATGTCACATATCAACTACAACCATCTGTATTACTTCTGGCATGTCTGCCGTGAGGGGTCGATTGTCGGTGCGGCGGAGGCGCTATTCCTCACGCCGCAAACCATCACCGGGCAAATCAAGGCGCTGGAAGATCGTCTGCAAGGCAAACTGTTTCGCCGCCAGGGACGCGGGCTGGTCCCAACCGAGCTGGGGCAGCTGGTGTTTCGCTATGCCGATCGCATGTTTATGCTGAGCCAGGAAATGCTCGATATCGTCAACTACCGCAAAGAGTCCCATCTGCTGTTTGATGTCGGCATTGCCGATGCGCTGTCCAAGCAACTCGTCAGCAAGGTGCTGGAGGCGGCGGTCGTGGCCGATGAGAAGATACATCTGCGCTGCTTTGAATCGACGCATGAGCTGCTGCTGGAGCAACTGAGCCAGCATAAGCTGGATATGATTGTTTCCGACTGCCCGATTGATTCGACGCAGCAGGAGGGGTTGTTCTCGGTCAAATTGGGTGAGTGTCCGGTCAGCTTCTGGTGTAGCGCGCCCTGGCCGGAACAGGCTTTCCCGGCCTGCCTGGAACAGCGGCGTTTGCTGATTCCAGGTCGTCGTTCCATGCTGGGACGTAAGCTGCTGAACTGGATCCACAGCCAGGGACTACAGGTTGAGATTCTTGGCGAGTTTGATGATGCGGCATTAATGAAGGCGTTTGGTGCGCAGCATAACGCGATTTTTGTCGCCCCTACGCTCTACGGTGATGCCATTTATCGCGATGATACGATTCAGGAGATGGGGCGTCTGGACGCGGTGATGGAGGAGTATCATGTGATTTTTGCCGAGCGTATGATTCAGCATCCGGCGGTGCAGCGCATCTGTCATGGTGACTTCAGCACGTTGTTCAGTGGCAAATAACAGGCAGAAAAAAACCGGCTTAGCGCCGGTTCTTTCACAAAGCGATTAACAGACGGGCGATTAAGCCAGTTTGTTGATCTGTGCAGTCAGGTTTGACTTATGACGTGCAGCTTTGTTTTTGTGGATCAGACCTTTAGCAGCCTGACGGTCCACGATCGGTTGCATTTCGTTGAATGCGTTCTGCGCAGCAGCTTTGTCGCCTGTTGCGATAGCCGCGTATACTTTCTTGATGAAAGTACGCATCATAGAACGGTTGCTCGCGTTATGCTTGCGACGTTTCTCAGATGTTACGGCGCGTTTCTTAGCTGATTTGATATTAGCCAAGGTCCAACTCCCAAATGTGTTCTATATGGACAAATCAAAGGCCGAGGACTATGCCTTTTGTGCCTTCTTTTGTCAATGGATTTGTGCAAATAAGCGTCGTTTTACAAACGACACCCGGTTACGTAATTGATGGCGCAAGATTCTACCAGCATCACCTCGTTGAATACAGTATTTCGCAATAAAATTCTCAAGATCGCACCTAAGCCCCTGCCTGCACGCGGATTAAGCTGCAACAGAAGCAGGAAAGGCACGCATACGGGTTAACCTGAACGCTATTCAAGGGTATAATCCGCCGATTTCCACCGGTTTGAGTCAGCCATGAAGTTTATCCGCGGTATTTACAATCTCAATGAGCAGCATCGCGGCTGCGTCCTGACCATTGGTAATTTTGACGGTTTCCATCGTGGCCATCAGGCATTGATGGCAGAACTGATTGAAGAAGGCCGCAGGCGCCAGCTGCCGGTGATAGTGATGCTGTTCGAACCACAGCCGCTGGAGCTGTTTGCCGGTGATAAAGCGCCGGCACGCCTGACGCGTCTGCGTGAAAAGCTGAAGTATTTACAGCAGGCAGGTGTGGATGAGGTATTGTGTGTGCGCTTTGATCGCCGCTTCGCTGCCCATTCGGCACAAAGCTTTATCGCTGAACTGTTGGTGGAAAAGCTGAACGTCAAATTCCTCGCAGTCGGCGATGATTTCCGCTTTGGTGCTGGTCGCCAGGGCGATTTCCTGTTATTACAGAAAGCCGGTACGGAATATGGCTTTGATGTCATCAGCACCCAGACTTTTTGTGATGGTGTTGGTATACGCATCAGCAGTACCGCGGTGCGGCAGGCGTTGGCGCAGGATGATTTTGCTCAGGCGCAGGCATTGCTGGGCCATCCCTTCAGCATTTCAGGCCGCGTGGTGCACGGTGATGCACTGGGGCGCACCATTGGTTTTCCCACCGCGAATCTTCCTTTACGCCGCACGGTAACGCCGGTGAAAGGCGTATTTGCGGTTGAAGTGCTGGGTCTGGGTGACGAACCTATCCCTGGCGTTGCCAACATTGGTACGCGCCCGACGGTAAAAGGTCTGCGTCAGCAGCTTGAAGTTCACCTGCTCGACACAAATATGAATCTTTATGGGCGTCACATTGAAGTGGTGCTGAGGCATAAGATTCGCAGCGAACAGCGTTTCGCCTCGCTGGACGCCCTGAAAGAACAAATAGCGAAAGATGTGGTGACGGCCCGACATTTTTTTGGGCTATACCCTAAATAATTCGAGTTGCAGGAAGGCGGCAAGAGAATGAATCCCCAGGAGCTTACATCAGTAAGTGACTGGGGTGAGAGAGCGCAGTCAACGCACCTGTAACTTGAAGTATGACGGGTATAAAACACCGGTTTAATGACCGAAATATGGAACCGAGAATCTGATGAGTGACTATAAATCTACCCTGAATTTGCCGGAAACGGGGTTCCCGATGCGTGGCGATCTGGCTAAACGCGAACCGGGAATGCTGCAACGTTGGTATGATGACAACCTGTACGGCATCATCCGCGAAGCCAAAAAAGGGAAAAAAACCTTTATTCTGCATGATGGCCCTCCCTACGCGAACGGCAGCATTCATATTGGTCACTCCGTTAACAAGATTCTGAAAGACATTATCGTTAAGTCGAAAGGCATGGCGGGCTTTGATTCGCCTTATGTACCGGGCTGGGACTGCCACGGTCTGCCGATCGAACACAAAGTTGAGCAGATGATTGGTAAGCCGGGCGAGAAAGTCAGCGCGGCGGAATTCCGTGAAGCCTGCCGTAAATACGCGGCGGAGCAGGTGGAAGGACAGAAAAAAGACTTTATCCGTCTTGGTGTGCTGGGTGACTGGGATCATCCGTACCTGACCATGAACTTCCAGACTGAAGCCAACATCATCCGTGCGCTGGGCAAAATCATCGGCAATGGTCACCTGCATAAAGGCGCGAAGCCGGTGCATTGGTGTCTGGATTGCCGTTCGGCGCTGGCTGAAGCAGAAGTCGAATACTACGACAAAACATCTCCCTCTATCGACGTGATGTTCAACGCACTGGATGCTGATGCGGTACGCGCCAAATTTGGCGTCACTGCGTCTGAAGGCCCGGTTTCTCTGGTTATCTGGACCACCACCCCGTGGACCATGCCAGCCAACCGCGGTATCTCTCTGCATCCGGAATTTGAATACCAGCTGGTGCAAATCGAAGGCCGTAGCCTGATCCTCGCCAAAGACCTGGTAGAAAGCGTGATGAAGCGCGCCGGTATCAGCGAGTGGCGCGTGCTGGGTGAGTGCAAAGGCGCGGCGCTGGAGCTGCAACTGTTCCAGCATCCTTTCCTGGAAAACATCCAGTCGAAAGTGGTGCTGGGCGAACACGTCACCCTTGAAGCCGGTACCGGTGCGGTGCATACCGCTCCGGGTCACGGTCCTGATGACTACGTGATTGGTCAGAAATACGGTCTGGAAACTGCTAACCCGGTTGGACCGGATGGCGCGTATCTGCCGGGCACCTACCCGACGCTGGACGGCGTTAACGTATTTAAAGCCAACGATATGATCGTTGAGCTGCTGAAGGAAAAAGGCGCGCTGTTGCATGTGGAAAAACTGCTGCACAGTTATCCGCACTGCTGGCGTCATAAAACGCCGATCATCTTCCGTGCAACGCCGCAGTGGTTTATCAGCATGGATCAGAAAGGTCTGCGTGCGCAGTCGCTGAAAGAGATCAAAGGCGTGCAGTGGATCCCGGACTGGGGCCAGGCGCGTATCGAAGCGATGGTGGCCAACCGTCCAGACTGGTGTATCTCCCGTCAGCGCACCTGGGGTGTGCCGATGGCGTTGTTCGTCCATAACGAGACCGAGCAGCTGCACCCGGATACGCTGGAGCTGATGGAGAAAGTGGCTCAGCGTGTGGAACAGGATGGTATTCAGGCGTGGTGGGATCTCGATCCGCGCGATCTGATGGGCGACGACGCTGACAACTACACCAAGGTGCCGGATACGCTGGATGTGTGGTTCGATTCCGGATCAACCAGCTATGCCGTGGTTGACGCTCGCCCGGAATTTGAAGGCCATAGCCCGGATATGTATCTGGAAGGCTCGGATCAGCATCGCGGCTGGTTTATGTCTTCACTGATGATTTCGACCGCGATGAAAGGCAAAGCGCCGTATCGCCAGGTACTGACGCACGGTTTTACCGTGGATGGTCAGGGCCGCAAAATGTCGAAATCCATCGGCAATACCGTCGCACCGCAGGATGTGATGGACAAGCTGGGCGCAGACATTTTGCGTCTGTGGGTGGCTTCAACCGACTATTCCGGTGAGATGGCGGTCTCCGATGAGATCCTGAAACGTTCAGCGGATGCCTATCGTCGTATCCGTAACACCGCACGTTTCCTGCTGGCTAACCTGAGCGGCTTCAATCCGGCGACTGATAAAGTCAGCTCGGAAGAGATGGTGGTACTGGATCGCTGGGCCGTAGGCCGTGCACAGGCTGCGCAGGCGGATATCGTGGAGTCCTACGCTAACTACGATTTCCATGAAGTTATCCAGCGTCTGATGCAGTTCTGCTCGATTGAGATGGGGTCGTTCTACCTCGACATCATCAAAGACCGTCAGTACACCGCGAAGGGCGACAGCCTGGCGCGTCGTAGCTGCCAGACCGCGCTGTGGCACATCGTGGAAGCGCTGGTACGCTGGATGGCACCGATCATGTCGTTCACCGCGGATGAAATCTGGGGTTACCTGCCGGGCGATCGTGCGCAATACGTGTTTACCGAAGAGTGGTACGACGGCCTGTTTGGTCTGGCGGCAGACGAAGCGCTGAATGATGCTTACTGGGCTGAACTGCTGAAAGTACGCGGTGAAGTGAACAAGGTGATTGAACAGGCGCGTGGCGATAAACGTATCGGTGGCTCGCTGGAAGCAACGGTGACGTTGTACGCGGATGCTGAACTGGCGACCAAACTGCAGGCGCTGGGCAATGAGCTGCGCTTTGTACTGCTGACCTCCGGTGCCACCGTGGCGGATTACGTTACGGCGAGCGACGAAGCACAGCAGAGCGAATTGCTGAAAGGTCTGAAAATCGCGTTGCATAAAGCAGAAGGCGAGAAATGTCCACGCTGCTGGCATTACACTACCGACGTTGGTCAGAACCCGGAGCATGCGGCGGTCTGCGGACGTTGTTATACCAACGTGGCCGGTAACGGCGAAGAGCGTAAGTTTGCCTGATGAGTAAAGCTATTTTCTCAACCGGATTGCGCTGGCTGTGGCTGGTGCTGGTGGTGATTGTTGTCGATTTCGCCAGTAAGCAGTGGGTCATGAATAACATGATGCTGCACGAAACGCGGTCGCTGATGCCGTTCCTGAACCTGTTCTACGCGCACAACTATGGCGCGGCGTTCAGCTTCCTGGCGGACAAAGGCGGCTGGCAGCGCTGGTTCTTTGCGGGTATAGCGATTGCCATTGTGGTCGCGTTACTGGTGATGATGTATCGCAATCCTGCCCGCAACAAGTTAACCAACATTGCTTATGCGCTGATCATCGGCGGGGCATTAGGTAACCTGTTTGATCGTGCTTACCACGGGTTCGTGGTCGATTTTATCGACTTCTATATCGGTGACTGGCACTTCGCGACCTTCAACATCGCCGACTGCGGGATCTGCATCGGCGCGGCGCTGGTGGTGCTGGAGGGCTTCTTTAGCCCGAAAGGCAAACAGGTGAAAGATTAAGGGTAAATGATGACAGACACTGTACAGCGCGATAGCGCCCTGCTGGTGCATTTTACGCTGAAGCTGGAAGATGGCTCGACAGCGGAATCAACGCGCGCCAACGGCAAACCCGCGCTGTTTCGTCTGGGCGATGGTAGCCTGTCGGCAGCGCTGGAGCAGGAACTGCTGGGGCGTAAAGTCGGCGACAAGCACGGCTTTACCCTGGCGCCGGAGGATGCCTTCGGTGGCATCAGCCCGGACCTGATCCAATACTTCTCCCGTCGTGATTTTATCGATGCGGGAGAGCCGGAAGTCGGTGCCATTATGCTGTTCAGCGGCATGGGTGGCAGCGAGATGCCGGGGGTGATCCGTGAAATCTCGGGTGATTCGATCACCGTGGATTTCAACCATCCGCTGGCGGGGCAGCGCATTCAGTTTGAGATTGAAGTGCTGGAGATCGATCCGGTACTGGAGGCCAGCGATGCAAATCCTGTTAGCTAACCCACGCGGTTTCTGTGCAGGCGTGGATCGCGCCATTAGTATCGTGGAGCGCGCGCTGGAAATGTACGGCGCGCCTATCTATGTTCGCCATGAAGTGGTGCATAACCGCTATGTGGTGAGCAGCCTGCGCGAGCGCGGTGCTATCTTTATCGAAGAAATCAGTGAAGTGCCGGATGATGCCATTCTCATCTTCTCTGCCCATGGCGTGTCGCAAGCGGTTCGTGCCGAAGCGAAGGCGCGTAACCTGACCATGCTGTTTGATGCCACCTGTCCGCTGGTGACCAAAGTGCATATGGAAGTGGCGCGCGCCAGCCGTAAAGGCGTTGAAGCCATCCTGATTGGCCATGCGGGGCATCCGGAAGTGGAAGGCACCATGGGGCAGTACAACAACCCCAACGGTGGCATGTATCTGGTGGAATCACCGGAAGACGTGTTCAAGCTGCATGTCAAAGATGAAAGCAACCTGTGCTTTATGACCCAGACCACACTGTCGGTGGATGATACCTCCGACGTGATTGACGCGCTGCGTCAGCGCTTCCCGGCGATCATCGGTCCGCGTAAGGATGATATCTGCTACGCCACCACGAATCGCCAGGAAGCGGTGCGTGTGCTGGCGCGTGACGCTGAAGTGGTGCTGGTGGTCGGTTCGAAAAACTCTTCCAACTCCAACCGTCTGGCCGAACTGGCGCAGCGTGCCGGTAAACTGGCAAAGCTGATCGATTCTGCCGACGATATTCAGGAGGAGTGGGTAAAAGGCGTAACCACCATTGGTGTGACGGCGGGTGCCTCTGCGCCGGATATTCTGGTGCAGCAGGTGATTCAGCGTTTGCGCGAATTCGGCGGCGAAGCGGCGATCGAGCTGATTGGCCGTGAAGAAAACATCGTGTTTGAAGTGCCAAAAGAGTTGCGCGTAGAAGTTCGCAACGTCCAGTAATCCCTTCCCGGTAACGGCGCGATGTATCGCGCCGTTACACCATTCCGCGCAGACCTATTTCCACCTGGTGAGATTGCTTTTACTGATAATCTGACGCGGCTGGCATAAAATTCTTATTATCCCTTTTTTATTGTGGCGTGACTGTTATCTCACCGTTAACCTGTTTGCGCTTTGCATGCATAGTTTTGTATCAGGAATGAATAAATATGAGTGAAATCCGCATTGCTATTGTTGGTGCGCCGGGTCGTATGGGACGCAATTTGATTCAGGCTGCGCAGCAGGCGGAAGGCGTAGTATTAGGTGCCGCGCTGGCACGCAGCGGTTCATCGCTGATCGGCAGCGACGCCGGTGAACTGGCGGGCATCGGTAAAACCGGGGTGTTGGTCACCGACGATTTACAGCAGGTCGTAGACGATTTTGACGTGCTGATCGACTTCACCCGCCCGGAAGGCACGCTGGAGTACCTGGCTTTCTGCCGTCAGCATCAGAAAGCGATGGTGATTGGCACCACCGGTTTTGATGAAGCCGGTAAAGCAGCGATTCGCGCGGCAGCAGAAGAGATTGGCATCGTGTTCGCCGCAAACTTCAGTGTGGGTGTAAACCTGGTGCTGGAGCTGCTGAAACAAGCGGCGAAAGTGATGGGCGATTACGCTGATATTGAAATCGTTGAAGCGCATCACCGTCACAAAGTTGATGCACCATCAGGGACGGCGCTGGCAATGGGTGAAGCGATTGCTGAAGCGATGGACTGGAAACTGGACGAGCACGCGGTCTATGCGCGTGAAGGCCATACCGGTGAGCGCAAAGCGCAGACCATCGGTTTTGCTACCGTCCGTGCAGGCGATATCGTCGGCGAGCATACCGCGATGTTTGCAGATATTGGCGAACGCGTAGAGATTACCCACAAGGCTTCCAGCCGCATGACCTTTGCAAATGGAGCCGTTAAAGCTGCTTTCTGGCTTAAAGATAAGAAATCTGGCCTTTATGATATGCGTGATGTGCTGGATTTATCGATGTTGTGAGTGTTGTGAACCATCGTGATGTGGTTATTTCAATCGGTAAGACATTGATTGAATAGGGCAATATTATTATTGCCCTTTATTTTGTCTTTAAAATGACGATTATGCATCTGTTTTAGTTTGAAGTGTGTTTTTTACTGTGTTTGTGATCGTTTTACATCCTGTAAATCATCATTTTTGACCATTTGGTCAAAAATTTTCTCCCGCTAGCATCGTTTTAAGATTATTTCCGCCTCGCAACCGTTTATTTTTCCCAGTTGTCTCGCTCTTTTGTCGCTTATTGTGGATTTTAACATTCAGTTGCCCGAAAAAAGCAAAAAAATACCGTCTCAGGGTAGACAAGGTGCAGGTCGATCATTAGAATGCGCGCAATTTGCCAAAAATCGACCAGTCAGGCGGTTTTTGCATTGATTCAGGACAGTATTTTGAATTAATATGCAAATATTGTGACTGTTTATTCCCTGGAGGATGTTTTGATTAAGTCAGCGCTCTTGGTTCTGGAAGACGGAACCCAATTCCACGGTCGGGCCATCGGGGCAACGGGATCGGCAGTGGGGGAGGTCGTTTTCAACACGTCAATGACCGGTTATCAAGAAATCCTCACTGATCCCTCCTATTCCCGCCAGATCGTCACCCTCACTTATCCCCATATCGGCAATGTTGGCGCTAACGCCGCCGACGAAGAATCCAGCCAAATTCA
Source organism: Pantoea sp. X-Soil-TKNS-1280 (assembly GCF_059730475.1). Classification (NCBI taxonomy): domain Bacteria; kingdom Pseudomonadati; phylum Pseudomonadota; class Gammaproteobacteria; order Enterobacterales; family Erwiniaceae; genus Pantoea; species Pantoea sp. X-Soil-TKNS-1280. Next base: position 776,188 of record NZ_AP035962.1, read on the forward strand.
TGCTCAGGGCCTCGTTATTCGCGATCTGCCGCTGATTACCAGCAACTTCCGTAGTGAAGAAAGCCTGTCAGCCTATTTGCAGCGCAACAACATCGTCGCCATTGCCGATATCGATACCCGTAAGCTGACGCGTCTGCTGCGTGAAAAAGGGGCACAGAACGGCTGCATCATCGCCGGTGACAATCCGGATGCCGCGCTGGCGTTACAGAAAGCGCAGGCGTTCCCAGGTCTGAAAGGTATGGACCTGGCAAAAGAAGTGACGACGGCTGAAACCTATGCCTGGCAGCAGGGGAGCTGGACGCTGCAGGGCGACCTGCCGGAGCAAAAATCCGCAGAAGAATTACCGTTCCACGTTGTCGCCTATGATTTTGGCGCCAAGCGCAACATTCTGCGTATGCTGGTGGATCGCGGCTGCCGCCTGACGGTGGTTCCGGCGCAAACTTCGGCGGAAGAGGTACTGAAGCTGAATCCGGACGGCATTTTCCTCTCCAATGGCCCGGGTGACCCGGAGCCGTGTGACTACGCTATCAACGCGATTCAGGCTTTCCTGAATACCGACATTCCGGTATTCGGCATCTGTCTCGGCCATCAGCTGCTGGCGCTGGCGAGCGGTGCAAAGACCATCAAAATGAAGCTGGGCCATCATGGTGGTAACCATCCGGTCAAAGATCTCGACAACAATACCGTGATGATCACCGCACAGAACCACGGTTTCGCCGTTGATGAAAGCAACTTACCGGCAAATCTGCGTGTGACCCATGTGTCACTGTTCGACCAGACCGTGCAGGGCATTCACCGTACCGATAAACCGGCCTTTAGCTTCCAGGGACACCCGGAAGCCAGCCCAGGCCCGCACGATGCAGCACCGCTGTTCGATCACTTTATCGAACTGATCGAAGCCTACCGTTCTAACGCGAAGTAATCAGGAGCTAACGATGCCAAAACGTACAGACATAAAATCCATCCTGATCCTTGGCGCAGGTCCGATCGTTATCGGCCAGGCATGTGAATTTGACTACTCCGGTGCGCAGGCGTGTAAAGCGCTGCGTGAAGAGGGCTACCGCGTCATTCTGGTGAACTCTAACCCGGCAACCATTATGACCGACCCGGAAATGGCCGATGCGACCTATATCGAGCCGATTCACTGGGAAGTGGTACGCAAAATCATTGAAAAAGAGCGCCCGGATGCGGTGCTGCCGACCATGGGTGGCCAGACTGCGCTGAACTGTGCGCTGGAGCTGGAACGCCAGGGCGTGCTGGCAGAGTTCGGTGTGACCATGATTGGTGCCACCGCCGACGCCATTGATAAAGCCGAAGACCGCCGTCGTTTTGACGTGGCGATGAAAAGCATCGGTCTGGATACCGCGCGTTCGGGTATCGCGCACACCATGGAAGAAGCACTGGCCGTGGCCGAAGACGTTGGCTTCCCGTGCATTATCCGTCCTTCTTTCACCATGGGCGGCACCGGTGGCGGTATTGCGTATAACCGTGAAGAATTTGAAGAGATTTGCGAACGCGGTCTGGATCTGTCGCCGACCAATGAGCTGCTGATTGACGAGTCGCTGATTGGCTGGAAAGAGTACGAGATGGAAGTGGTGCGTGATAAAAACGACAACTGCATCATCGTCTGCTCCATCGAAAACTTCGATGCGATGGGGATCCACACCGGTGACTCCATCACCGTGGCCCCGGCCCAGACCCTGACCGACAAAGAGTATCAAATCATGCGTAACGCCTCACTGGCGGTACTGCGTGAAATCGGCGTTGAAACGGGCGGTTCCAACGTGCAGTTCTCGGTTAACCCGAAAGATGGTCGCCTGATCGTCATCGAAATGAACCCGCGCGTGTCACGTTCTTCGGCGCTGGCCTCCAAAGCGACCGGCTTCCCGATTGCTAAAGTGGCAGCGAAACTGGCGGTGGGCTTCACCCTCGACGAACTGATGAACGACATCACCGGTGGTCGTACCCCGGCCTCGTTTGAGCCGTCCATCGACTACGTTGTCACCAAGATTCCTCGTTTCAACTTCGAGAAGTTCGCTGGTGCCAACGATCGCCTGACTACCCAGATGAAATCTGTTGGTGAAGTGATGGCGATTGGCCGTACTTTCCAGGAATCGATGCAGAAAGCGCTGCGCGGTCTGGAAGTGGGTGCCAACGGTTTCGATCCGAAAGTGAACCTGGACGATGCCGAAGCACTGACCCGTATCCGCCGCGAACTGAAGGATGCCGGTTCCGACCGTATCTGGTACATCGCCGATGCGTTCCGTGCGGGCATGTCCGTTGATGGCGTCTTCAACCTGACCAATATCGACCGCTGGTTCCTGGTGCAGATTGAAGAACTGGTGCGCCTGGAAGAACAGGTGGCGCGTGAAGGTGTGCAGGCGCTGGACTTTGCCTTCCTGCGCACGCTGAAGCGTAAAGGTTTTGCCGATGCGCGTCTGGCGGCACTGGCTGGCGTCGCCGAAGGTGAAATCCGCAAACTGCGTCAGCAGTTCAACCTGCACCCGGTTTATAAGCGTGTCGATACCTGTGCGGCAGAATTCGCCACTGACACTGCTTATATGTACTCGACTTATGAAGAAGAGTGCGAAGCCAATCCGAACCAGGATCGCGACAAAATCATGGTGCTGGGCGGCGGTCCGAACCGTATCGGTCAGGGCATTGAGTTTGACTACTGCTGTGTCCATGCGGCGCTGGCGCTGCGTGAAGATGGTTTTGAGACCATCATGGTTAACTGTAACCCGGAAACCGTCTCAACTGACTACGACACCTCTGACCGTCTCTACTTCGAACCGGTAACGCTGGAAGACGTGCTGGAAATTGTGCGTATCGAGCAGCCTAAAGGCGTGATCGTGCAGTACGGTGGTCAGACTCCGCTGAAACTGGCGCGCGCGCTGGAAGCGGCAGGTGTGCCGGTTATCGGCACCAGCCCGGATGCGATTGACCGTGCGGAAGACCGTGAGCGTTTCCAGCAGGCAGTTGAGCGTCTGAACCTGAAACAACCGGCCAACGCCACCGTCAGCACGCTGGAGCAGGCGGTAGAGAAAGCGGTCGGCATCGGCTATCCACTGGTGGTTCGCCCATCCTACGTACTGGGTGGCCGCGCGATGGAAATTGTTTACGACGAAATCGACCTGAAGCGCTACTTCCAGACGGCGGTATCGGTTTCTAACGATGCGCCAGTACTGCTGGACCGTTTCCTCGATGACGCGGTTGAAGTGGATGTGGATGCGATTTGCGATGGTGAGCGCGTACTGATTGGCGGCATCATGGAACACATTGAGCAGGCGGGGGTGCACTCCGGTGACTCAGCCTGTTCACTGCCGGCTTACACCCTGAATGCGGATATCCAGAACGTAATGCGTCAGCAGGTGGAAAAACTGGCGTTCGAACTGAACGTGCGTGGTCTGATGAACGTGCAGTTCGCGGTGAAGGACAACGAGGTTTACCTGATTGAAGTGAACCCGCGTGCGGCACGTACCGTACCGTTCGTCTCTAAAGCGACCGGTGTCCCGCTGGCGAAAGTGGCAGCGCGTGTGATGGCCGGCAAAACGCTGGCTGAGCAGGGCGTCACCAAAGAGGTGATTCCGCCGTACTACTCTGTGAAAGAAGTGGTGCTGCCGTTCAACAAATTCCAGGGCGTTGACCCAATCCTCGGCCCGGAAATGCGTTCTACCGGTGAGGTGATGGGTGTTGGTCGTACCTTTGCTGAAGCCTTCGCTAAAGCGATGCTGGGTGCGCAGAGCAACATGAAGAAATCAGGCCGTGCGCTGCTGTCAGTACGTGAAGGCGATAAGAAGCGTATCGTTGACCTCGCTGCGAAACTGCTGAAGTTTGGTTTCGAGCTGGATGCGACGCATGGTACGGCAGTGGTGCTGGGTGAAGCCGGGATTAACCCGCGCCTGGTGAACAAGGTGCACGAGGGCCGTCCGCATATTCAGGATCGCCTGAAGAACGGTGAGTACACCTATATCGTTAACACCACCGCAGGTCGTCAGGCGATTGAAGATTCCAAGCTGATTCGCCGCAGTGCGCTGCAGTACAAAGTTCACTACGACACCACCCTGAACGGCGGTTTTGCTACAGCGATGGCGCTGAACGCAGATCCAACCGAGAAGGTGATTTCCGTGCAAGAGATGCATGCACAAATTAACGGTTAATTTCTGTTAAGATGTTACAAAAAACGGCCCCACACGGGGCCGTTTTTTTTCGCTATTGTTAATCTGTGCATAACATTAGTTTATGACAATATTATGATTTTAAAAATTTTTAGCGGCTGATGCGGTTTTTATTGCCCACACACTTATTAGCACAAATTTATAAATAGAAAGCGAGGCCGCTGGCCTTAGTATCTTTACCGCTCATCCGTTAGAGCGTAACCAGGACACCTATAAAAAATGAAAATGCGTGCTTTCACACTCACCGCCATTGCTGCGCTGGTCGCAGCGGCGCCACTCGCCAGTCAGGCTGAGGTCACTCTGCTCAAGGCTGACCCGCAGGCTAACGATCCGCTGAGCCGCCTGACCTTCCAGGTCGGCGGTAGTATTCGTCCGCAGTTCCAGCATCAAGCCGGCGTAAGCGACCAATCTTACAAGCGTAATGGCTATGACGGCGGTTCCCGTTTCCGTTTCACCGCCAATTACTACCTGTTTGATGATGTAAGTTGGGTAGGTTACTACGAGCTGGGCGTTAACTTCCCGGCGTGGTGGGGCTGGGATAATCACTATGCTGACGGTGCGAACAACACCACTCGCCGTCAACTGTATACCGGCTTCAAGAGTGCCACCTGGGGTCAGCTGACTTTCGGTCAGCAGAACAGCGTCTACTATGATGTGGTCGGTGTGAAAACCGATATCTGGGACTACGATATGCTGGCCCAGGCACCGGGTAATGGTGTCAATGGTGACTACGACGGCTCCTACCGTGCGCGTAAACAGCTGAAATACAAAAACACCTTTGGCAAGGTTGATGTTTATGCATCATACCTGTTCAGTGACGATGATCTGTTGCGTGGCAACTATCTGCGTTACAAACGTAAAGGCGGCGGCTCGCTGGGTGCGGATTACCACATCACCAAAGACCTGACCTGGGGTACTGCGTGGAATTACACGCGTGCTGAAATGCGTAACACTTCAACGGGTGATGACAAAAATTACAACCAGAACATCTACGGTACGGCGCTGAGCTGGACACCGGACAACTGGACGCTGTCTGCTGGCGTTGGTTACTATCAGAACTTCCTGACCACACATAAATCAACGGTTCATAACTACTTCGCCGGTGATGCATGGGGCGTGGAATACTTTGCGGGTTATAAATTCCCGATTGGTCAGTATGCGGTCAAATCCATTCAGCCGTACTTTATGGGTGACCGTCTGCAATACGTTAATGACCGTGACTACCAGCGTATCGACAATGGTGTTGGTGTCTCGTTCCAGCTCGACTACGGCTTCCGTGTTGACTACGAATACGTGCTTACTTCCAGCACTGACAAATCACTGGGTAACATGAATCTGGTGCGTCTGCGCTACGATTTCTAACCCTGTCTCAACGGCTCCCGCGGGGGCCGTTTTCAATTGTCGCACGCAGTGCGCATTTCTTTACACGCCTGTACACGCCAGATCCTCTTTTCACCCTGCCTTGTGCCGTTTCACCACCCATTTATGGCGCCTCTTTCGGAAAATGGTGAGAAAAGCGGTGTAAAACTCTGTCCAATAACAAAAATGCGGTGGCAAAGGAGCTTTACGTAAATAGCGACTTCACCCTATCGACGAAAGTTTCGCCTTTACGTATGATGGCGCCAATTTTTTTCCTGTAGGTCTTTTAACATGATTAGTCTGATCGCGGCACTGGCAGCGGATCGCATCATCGGTATGGAAAATGCCATGCCCTGGAACCTGGCGGCTGATTTGGCCTGGTTCAAACGTAACACCCTGAATAAGCCCGTGATTATGGGGCGTCTGACTTTTGAATCTATTGGCCGTCCGTTACCGGGACGTCTGAATATTGTGGTCAGCAGCCAGCCGGGCACCCATGATGGCGTGACCTGGGTGACGTCACTGGAAGATGCGGTCAATGCCGCGGGTGATGCTGAAGAGGTGATGGTGATTGGTGGTGGGCGTATTTATGAGCAGATGCTGCCGCGCGCCGATCGTCTCTATCTCACCCACATTGACGCTGAAGTGGAAGGTGACACGCAATTCCCGGACTACGAACCGGATGAATGGCAGTCAACCTTCAGTGAATTCCATGATGCCGACGCCCAGAACTCACACAGTTACTGCTTCGAAATTCTGGAACGCCGCCGTTAATTAACGGCAGACCGGTTTATCGCGCGGATTACAAGACGCGCGATAAATCGCGCCGCTACGGATGCGGATGGGTTGCGCTCTGCGCCATCGCCTGTTCGCGGTTGGAATGCTGGACGTAATATTGCTGCGTTTCCCAGTGCAACAACGTTAGCGTGCCACCCCAGCAGCAGCCGGTATCAAGACCGATAATCCCTTCCGGTGTACCTTTGCCTTCCAGCGATGCCCAGTGACCAAACACCACGGTGTAATCCTGTGCTACCGGACTTGGGATCTTAAACCAGGGTTTGAGCGGGGGTGGGGCGGATTCCGGCGTATCTTTGCAGATCATATCCAGCTGACCATTCGGGAAGCAGAAACGCATACGCGTCAGCGCGTTGGTGCTGAAACGCAGGCGTGACAGCCCACTCAGTTCTGGCGTCCAGTTATTCGGCATATCGCCATACATGGCGTCGAGGAACAGCGGATAACTGTCGCTGGAGAGCACCGCTTCAACTTCGCGCGCGCACATTTTTGCTGTCGCCAGATCCCACTGCGGCGTGATACCCGCATGTGCCATCACCAGCTTTTTCTCTTCATCCACCTGCAACAATGGCTGGCGACGCAGCCAGTTGATCAACTCATCGGCATCATCAGCTTCCAGCAGGGGAGTCAGGCGATCTTTTGGTTTATTGCGGCTGATACCGGCGAACACCGCCAGCAGATGCAGGTCGTGGTTGCCCAGCACCAGCCGCACGCAATCCCCCAGCGATTTCACATAGCGCAGTACGTCGAGAGAGCCGGGGCCGCGTGCCACCAGGTCACCGGTCAGCCACAGGGTATCCTGTTGCGGATCGAAATCAACCTGTGCCAAAAGGGCACGAAGCTCGTCGTAACAGCCGTGAATATCGCCAATCAGGTATGTACTCATTACGTCAGTCCGGTTAAAACGCGCCGCCCGGATGGACCGGGCGGAGAAGGATTAGTGGATGTGGGTTTGTACCGCAAGCCGGAATACCGGGATCTCGACAAAGAACTCTTCACCTTCCTCGTCGATCATCACGTAGTGGCCTTGCATGGTGCCCATCGGCGTTTCAAGGATCGCGCCGCTGGTATATTGAAATTCGTTGCCCGGGGCGATATGAGGCTGCTCGCCAACCACACCTTCGCCCTGAACTTCGGTCTGACGGCCATTCCCGTTGGTGATCAACCAGTATCGGCCGCGCAGCTGGACGCTGTTGCGTCCCAGATTGCGGATGGTGATGGTGTAGGCAAACACGTAGCGCTCATCGTCAGGTGACGATTGCGACTCCACATACAGGCTTTGTACCTGGATACAGACGCGGGCCAATTCACTCATGCACTCAGTTCTCCGGGGTTGCTGCCTGATGATTGCCAAGCCAGTTAGCCAGTTGACAATACTGCGCCACCGAGACGTTTTCTGCACGCAGGGTCGCATCAATATTCAGTGCATCCAGCGCACCCGCAGTAAACAGGTGACTCAGGCTATTGCGCAGCGTTTTACGGCGCTGACCAAAGGCTTCAGTCGTGATGCGGCTGAGCAGACGCACATCGCTGACCGGATGTTGCGGCTGGGCATAGGGCACCAGGCGTACCACCGCGGAGTCCACTTTGGGCGGTGGTGTGAAAGATTGTGGCGGCACTTCCAGCACCGGAATCACCTGACAATAATACTGCGCCATCACGCTGAGTCGACCATAGGCTTTGCTGCCCGGTCCGGCCACCAGACGATTGACCACTTCTTTCTGCAGCATGAAGTGCATGTCTTTAATCGAACCAGTATAGCTGAAAAGGTGGAACATCAGCGGGGTGGAAATGTTGTACGGCAGGTTGCCAAAAACACGCAACGGCTGGCCTTTCTCCTGCGCCAGCGCAGAGAAATCAAAGGTCATCGCATCCTGCTGGAAGATGGTCAGTTTAGGACCGAGGAACGGATGCGTTTGCAAACGTGCGGCAAGGTCGCGGTCCAGTTCCACCACGGTCAGTGCATCCAGACGCTCGCCCACCGGCTCAGTCAATGCGCCAAGGCCAGGGCCTATCTCCACCAGGGCTTCACCTTTTTGCGGATGAATGGCGGAGACAATGCTGTCGATAATGTACTGATCGTTCAGGAAGTTTTGCCCGAAACGTTTACGGGCGTAATGCCCCTGATGGACGCGATTATTCATTACTGCTCTTGATCATAGTGATGGCGAGGTTAAGCGCCGTAATAAAGCTGCCCGGTTCCGCCTGGCCCAGTCCGGCCAGTTCCAGCGCGGTACCGTGGTCAACGGAGGTACGGATAAAGGGCAGGCCCAGCGTGATATTCACCGCACGGCCAAACCCCTGAAATTTTAGCACCGGCAAACCCTGATCGTGATACATCGCCAGTACCGCATCCGCATGTTGCAGATATTTGGGCTGGAACAGGGTGTCAGCGGGGAGCGGGCCGGTCAACTGGATGCCTTGCTGGCGTAATTCGTCCAGCGCCGGAATGATGGTATCGATCTCTTCGCGGCCCATATGGCCGCCTTCGCCCGCGTGCGGATTCAGGCCGCAGACGAAAATATGCGGATTCGGCAGACCGAATTTCTGCTGCATATCGCGATGCAAAATGGTGATCACTTCATGCAGGCTGTCACGGGTGATGGCTGCCGAGACATCTTTGAGCGGCAGATGCGTGGTTGCCAGCGCCACCCGCAGTTCTTCGGTCGCCAGCATCATTACGACACGGTCACCGCCAGCGCGATCGGCAAAAAACTCGGTATGCCCGGTAAAGGGGATACCGGCATCGTTGATCACACCTTTGTGCACCGGACCGGTAATCAGGGCGGCAAATTCGCCATTCAGACAACCGTCACAGGCGCGCGCAAGGGTTTCCAGCACGTAGTGGCTGTTGGCGACCGTCAACTCACCGGGGGTGACAGGCTGGGCGGGATCGACCTGTAACAGCGTCAGCGAACCGGCCTGCTGCGGCTGGGGCGCGACACCGGGCTGGTAATCGCGCAGCGTCAGCGGTAAACCCAGCTGTGCCGCGCGGCGACGCAACAGCTCGCCGTCGGCACACACCACCAGTTCAACTGGCCAGTCACGCTGGGCCAGTTGCACGGTTAAATCAGGACCAATCCCGGCAGGCTCGCCGGGAGTGATCACCACACGATAATTACTGACCATTGTTATCCAGAATCTTCACGTAAGCACTGGCGCGCTGTTCCTGCATCCAGGTTTGCGCTTCTTCCGCGAATTTACGGTTAAACAGCAGACGATAGGCACGTTCTTTCTGCGCGGCGTCGGTTTTATCAACCTGACGAGTATCCAGCAGCTGAATCAGGTGCCAGCCAAACGACGAGTGGATCGGCTGGCTGGTCTGGCCTTTCTGCAGACGCATTAACGCATCGCGGAATGCCGGATCAAACGCTTCCGGAGAGGTCCAGCCCAGATCGCCACCCTGGTTCGCTGAACCTGGGTCGTCCGAATACTGTTTGGCCGCCGCAGCGAAAGTGATCTTACCGCTGCGAATGTCAGCGGCGATCTCTTCCAGCTTAGCGCGTGCCTGGTCGTCAGTCAGGATCGGTGACGGTTTCAGCAGGATATGACGTGCGTGCACTTCGGTGACAGAGATGTTTTTGCTCTCTCCGCGCAGATCGTTCACTTTCAGGATATGGAAGCCAACGCCTGAGCGGATGGGGCCGACCACATCACCTTTCTTGGCGGTTGCCAGTGCCTGAGAGAACAGGGTCGGCAGCTCTTCAATTTTGGCCCAACCCATATTGCCGCCTTTCAGCGCCTGCGGATCAGCAGAATAGGTCACCGCCAGCTTGCCGAAGTCAGCGCCTTTTTTCAGTTCACCCACCAGCTGATGAGCCAGAGCTTCCTGATCATCAACCTGTTTCTGCGTCGGGTTTTCCGGCAGCGGCAGCAGGATCTGGCTTACGTTCAACTCAGTACCCTGGGTGTTCTGTGAACCCACCTGCTTCGCCAGCGTATCCACTTCCTGCGGCAGAATGGTGACGCGACGACGGACTTCATTGTTACGTACTTCAGAGATCATCATCTCTTTACGGATCTGCGCACGGTACTCGTTGTAGTTAATACCGTCGTAGGCGATGCGGCTGCGCAGTTGATCAAGGGTCATATGGTTCTGCGCGGCGATATTCTGGATCGCTTCATCCAGCTGCTGATCGCTGATCTGCAGGCCCGCTTTTTCACCCATTTGCAGAATGATGCTATCCATGATCTGGCGTTCAAGGATCTGATGACGCAGGGTGTTGTCATCCGGCAGCTGCTGATGGGCCTGCTGTGCCTGTGCTTTCACTGTGCGCAGCATGCTATCAACATCACTCTCCAGCACCACACCGTTATTCACAACGGCGGCAACTTTGTCTACCATTTGCGGGGCTGCGAACGCGGTGTTAGCGGCAATCGCCACACCAAGAATCAGCATTCTCCAGTTCTTCATACTTTATCCATTGTTGTTTCCGCACTGCGGGATAGCCTGTCAAACATCACAACATCAGAAACCCTGCTGGTAAGGGATGATGCCCTGACGCAGCATTTCATGGGTGCCTAAGCCATAGTCGGAGCTAAGGCCCCGTAGCTCAATGTTGAATGAGATTTGGTTGTCATACGTACTGTTGTTGTTTTCCCAACCGTTGATTTTGCGCTCGTAACCGAGACGGATCGCGTAGCAACAGGAGCTATATTGCAGGCCCAGCAGCTGATCAGCCGGTTTGCTGTTACGGGTGTCATAGTAATACGCCCCCACCAGCGACCAGGCATCGGCAATTGGCCAGCTGGCAGTGGCACCCACCTGGGAGATCCCGTTTTTATAGATCGGGTTAGTCAGCAGACTTGAATCATTCAGCGCCTGCGCCACGTATTCCGGGCTGCTGTAGCGGTAGCTCAGCTGCACCATACGATCGGCGTCCTGACGATACTCCAGCACCGCATTGCCCTGCGCCACGTTATCCAGGCGGGTATCGTATTGCAGCCCGCCACGTACGGCCCAGCGATCGCTTACCTTCCAGTAAGTGTCACCGGCCCAGATTAGGCTGCCGGTGTCATCTTCAGCGTCGGTCTGGTTAACACCAGTCCGCGATGGGGTAAACGAGTAGATTTGACCCACAGAAACGTTAAAACGTTCAACCAGATCGTTATCATAAATTCGTGTGGTGACACCGGTTGCCACCTGATTCGCTGAGGCGATGCGATCGAGACCACTGTAGGTGCGATCGCGGAACAGACCGGTGTAGTCGGTTTGCAGCAGCGTTGAGTCATACGGATAGATACTGCTTTGGTCGCGGTACGGAATATAGAGGTACTGTACGCGCGGTTCCAGCGTCTGGGTGTAGCCCTCAGCCCAGTCCATATCGCGGTCAAATACCAAACGCCCATCCACTTTAAACTGTGGCAGCGTACGGTTTACCGAGTCTTTCAACTGTCCACTGACGGTGCTGTTCTGTGCCAGTGAATTGTTGTAATAGTCGACACCGTCCTGCTGGTAATGCGTCGCGAGGAGCTTAGCTTCGGTATCGAGGCTGGCCCAGCCATTTGACAGTGGCAGGTCCAGGGTGGGTTCGATATGCAGACGCGTCGCTTCTGGCATACGGCTGTTCACGTTAGTGAATTTCACCGCCTGCGCATAAATACGTCCATCAAACGGCCCGATATCGTTCTGATAGAAATTCAGATCGAGCTGCGGCATCGCGCGGTAAACGTTGCTGGTACTGGTGCTGCCAAAGACCTGGAAGTCTTTGGTAGAAAGTGTCGCGTCCCAGTTAGTATCCGCATAGCCTACGCTGAATTTCTGCGTCGCATAGCCATCAGTGGAGCTGTAGTACTTCGACGTGAGATCGGTGAAGTAGTAAGGATCGCTGACTTTGGTGTAGTCGGCGTTGAAGCGCCAGTGTTGATCGTAAACACCCGCGTGACGCCAGTAGAACAGCCAGCGATCGGAGCTGGCATCCTGCGAAATGCCGCGCACCGCTTTATCGTTATCGTACTGTTTGTCTGATGGCAGATAATCGAATTCCATCAAACCGGCACCGAACTCGCTCAGATAACGGAATTCGTTCTGCAACTGCATGCCGCGCTTACTCATGTAGTGCGGCGTAATGGTGGCATCGGCCTGCGGCGCAATGTTCCAGTAATACGGCAGCATGAACTCGAAGCCATTGGTGCTGCTGTATTTTGCGTTAGGGATCAGGAAACCGGAACGACGACGATCGCCAATCGGCAGCTGCATATATGGGCTGTAGAACACCGGCACATTGCCCAGTTTGAAGCGCGCGTTCCAGATCTCCGCCACTTCTTCCTGGCGGTCCTGAATCACTTCAGAACCGACCACGCTCCAGCTATTGGAGCCAGGCAGGCACGAGGTAAAGCTGCCGTTTTCGAGGATGGTATAACGATTGTCGCCGCGCAGTTTCATCTGGTCAGCATCACCACGCCCTTGACGGCCCACCATTTGATAGGTGCCGTTCCAGACGTTGGTGTCTTTGGTGTTCAGATTTGACCAGGCTTTCGGACCTTTCAGGATGACCTGATTGTCGTCGTAGTGCACATTACCCAACGCATCGACAGTACGCACCGGGGTGGTTTGCCCATCCTGCTGGCGCTGATGCAGCTGAACTTCGTCGGCATTCAGGCGGCTGTTACCCTGCTGTACATCGACATTGCCGGTGAACACCGCGTCGTTGGGATAGTTCCCTTTAGACGTGTCAGAATGAATCGTGACGGGCAGCGAGTTCGTGTCTTTACTCTCCACCAACGGGCGGTTGAAGCTCGGCACGCCCAGCATACACTGCGACATTAAATCGTCGGCCAGTGAATGCTGACTGTATAACGCTGCACCAATCATGGTAGCCAGCACGGTAGGTATACGTTTATTCATACGCGGTTTCGATAATTCCATGAAAACTGGCATCATGCCGACAATCCGGTCAGAGACTAACTTACTGCCCGGCGTTGCGCCAGTGTTAATCCTTTTCTGTCCGCGTTGCCGTTAGGCGCTGAGGTAAATGACAGGTATGATAATGCAATTTTCAGCCGCAAGCATGGCGAATTGAGGAGTTTATGCGCTACTGGGGAAAAGTAATTGGTCTGGCTCTGGGCTTGCTATCCGGGCTGGGCTTTTGGGGCATCGTACTGGGTCTCATCATTGGCCATATGTTTGATAAAGTGCGCAGCGTTAAAGGACAAGGCTATTTCGCCAACAACCAGACCCGCCAGACACTGTTTTTTAGCACCACTTTTCAGGTGATGGGCCATTTGACCAAGTCAAAAGGGCGTGTCACCGAAGCGGATATTCAGATTGCTTCCTTGCTGATGGACCGGATGCAGCTGCATGGCGATGCGCGTACCGCCGCGCAGCGTGCTTTCCGCGAAGGGAAACAAGGTGACTATCCGTTACGCAATAAATTGCGTGAACTGCGCAGTGCCTGTTTTGGTCGTTTTGATCTGATTCGGATGTTTCTGGAAATTCAGATTCAGGCGGCGTTTGCCGATGGTTCGCTGCATCCGAATGAGCGGCAGGTGTTGTACGTTATCGCTGAGGAGCTGGGCATTTCGCGGATGCAGTTTGACCAGTTCCTGCGCATGATGGAAGGTGGCCAGCAATTTGGCGGTGGCGGTTCTTCTTACAGCGGTGGGGGATTCCAGCAGGCCAAACGGGGTCCGACGCTGGAAGATGCCTGTAGCGTGCTGGGGGTGAAAAGCAGTGACGACAGCACCACCATTAAACGTGCTTACCGTAAGCTGATGTCGGAACATCATCCGGATAAGCTGGTGGCGAAAGGGCTGCCGCCGGAGATGATGGAGATGGCGAAGCAGAAAGCGCAGGAAATTCAGGCGGCTTACGATCTGATTCGTAAGGAAAAGGGATTTAAATAAATCCTTTCCTCTTGTGTAGCGGCGCGATTTATCGCGCTGTTTTCAGACACTTCGCAGCATTCCAAAACCCGCGCGATAAATCGCGCCGCTACGACAACGATCAGAAGTCAGCTGGCTGGCGAAACGTCATGCTGTTACCAAACGCCGGATGGGTAATGGTGAGCGACTCAGCATGCAGCAGCAGGCGCGGAGCCATTGCCAGCGCTTCCGGTGGCGCATAGAAGCGGTCACCGAGAATCGGATGCCCCAGCGCCAGCAGATGCACGCGCAGCTGGTGCGAGCGTCCGGTGATGGGCTTCAGCGCCACGCGCGCGCTGTTATCCGCGTCATACGCCAATACCTGGTATTCCGTCTGCGCCGGTTTTCCCGTCTCGAAACACACCTTTTGCTTTGGCCGGTTCGGCCAGTCACAAATCAGCGGCAGATCGATTAACCCTTTCTCCTGCGCCGGGTGGCCCCAGACGCGCGCGACATATTGTTTGGCGGGTTCGCGTTCGCGGAACTGGCGCTTCAACTCACGTTCCGCTGCTTTGTTCAGTGCCACCACGATCACGCCGCTGGTGGCCATGTCCAGACGATGCACCGATTCAGCCTGCGGATAATCGCGCTGGATGCGCGTCATCACGCTGTCTTTATGCTCATCGAGGCGGCCCGGCACCGACAGCAAACCACTCGGCTTGTTGACCACCATAATGTGGTCGTCCTGATACAGGATATGCAGCCAGGGTTCGAGCGGTGGGTTATAAGGTTCCATCAGCAGTTCCGTAAGGGGCCTGACGGCCCCGTTCAGTTATTGGTGCGTCACCACAATCAGACGTAACGCATCAAGACGCCAGCCTGCTTCACCGAGGCTTGCCAGCACCTGACGACGGTTGCTTTCCAGCGCGTCAACCTCATCATCACGGATGTTGGGGTTGACGGCGCGCAGCGCTTCGAGACGTGACAGCTCCGCACTCAGCTTCTCATCGGCTTCCACTTTGGCTGCGGCGATCACCGCCTGGGCTTCCGGTATTACGGCGCTTTCGGCCAGCGTCAGAATCTGGTGCACATCCTGCTGGACGGCATTAACCAGCTTGCTGCCGGTGTGACGATTCACCGCGTTCAACTGGCGGTTAAAGCTTTCGAACTCCACCTTAGCCGCCAGATTGTTGCCGCTGCGATCCATGAGCAGACGAACCGGCGTTGGCGGCAGGAAGCGGGTCAGTTGCAGATGTTTCGGTGCCTGGGCTTCCACGACGTAGATCATCTCAAGGAGCAGGGTGCCGACCGGCAACGCTTTGTTTTTCAGCAACGACAGCGCACAGCTGCCGGTATCACCGGAAAGAATCAAATCCAACCCGTTGCGGATCAGCGGGTGCTCCCAGGTAATGAACTGGGTATCTTCGCGCGAAAGTGCCTGGTTGCGGTTGAAGGTGACGGTGCAGCCATCTTCCGGCAGGCCTGGGAAATCCGGCACCAGCATATGATCGGACGGCGTCAGCACGATCAGGTTATCGCTACGATCTTCCTGATTGATGCCAACGATATCGAACAGGTTGAGGGCAAAATTGACCAGACCGGTATCGTTGTCCTGCTCGGCAATGGCGTCGGCCAGCGCCTGAGCGGCATCTCCCCCGTTGGAGTTTTGCTCCAGCAGACGGTCGCGTCCCTGTTCCAGCTGGATTTTCAGCTGGTCATGCTGCTTGCGACACTCAGTGATAAATTCATCCAGCCCCTGTGGATTTTCCGGTGCCGCCAGGTATTCAATCAATTGATTGTAAACGCTGTCGTAAATGGTGCGGCCGGTAGGGCAGGTGTGCTCAAACGCGTCCAGACCTTCGTGGTACCAGCGCAGTAGCACCGCCTGGGCGGTTTTTTCCAGCCACGGCACCAGAATCTGGATATCGTGCGCCTGGCCGATACGGTCGAGACGGCCTATACGCTGCTCCAGCAGGTCAGGGTTGAACGGCAGGTCAAACATCACCAGACGGCTGGCAAACTGGAAGTTGCGGCCTTCAGAACCGATTTCCGAGCACAGCAGCACCTGTGCGCCATCTTCTTCGGAGGCAAACCAGGCCGCGGCACGGTCGCGTTCAATGATCGACAGACCTTCATGGAACACTGCAGCACGAATGCCTTCGCGTTCACGCAAAACCTGCTCCAGTTGCAGCGCGGTGGCGGCTTTGGCGCAAATCACCAGCACTTTCTCTTTGCGATTACTGGTGAGGTAGCCCATCAGCCATTCGACGCGTGGGTCAAAGTTCCACCAGGTGCCGGTATCGCCTTCAAATTCCTGATAAATCTGTTCCGGGTACAGCATGTCACGTGCGCGTTCTTCGGCGCTTTTGCGTGCCCCCATAATGCCGGAGACTTTAATCGCCGTCTGATACTGTGCGGGCAGAGGCAGGCGGATCTGGTGCAGTTCGCGTTTCGGAAAACCTTTGACGCCGTTACGGGTGTTGCGGAACAACACGCGGCTGGTGCCGTGGCGATCCATCAGCATTGAAATCAATTCTTTACGCGCGTCTTCTTTACCTTCGCGGTCGCTGTTCGCCACCTGCAACAACGGTTCGATATCCTGCTCACTGACCAGATCGTTAATCAGGTTCATCTCATCTTTGGAGATGGATTTGTCGGCCAGCAGCGTGCTGACCGCATCCGCCACTGGACGGTAGTGCTGCTGCTCAGCGACAAACTGGCTGAAATCGTGGAAGCGATTAGGATCGAGCAGGCGCAGACGGGCAAAGTGACTTTCCAGGCCGAGCTGCTCCGGCGTGGCGGTCAGCAGTAATACACCCGGGGTTTGTTCCGCCAGTTGTTCAATCACCTGATATTCGCGGCTTGGTGCATCTTCGCTCCACGCCAGATGGTGCGCTTCATCCACCACCAGCAAATCCCAGGCGGCATCGGCCAGCTGTTCCAGACGCTGCTTGTTACGGCGCACAAAATCGAGGGAGCAGATAATCAGTTGTTCGGTATCGAACGGGTTATCGCTGTCATGCTGGGCTTCGGTGTAGCGGCCGTCATCAAACAGCGCAAAGCGCAGATTGAAGCGACGCAGCATTTCCACCAGCCACTGATGTTGCAGGGTTTCCGGCACCACAATCAGCACGCGCTCAGCCCGGCCTGCCAGCAGTTGTTGCTGGATGATCATCCCGGCTTCGATGGTTTTACCGAGGCCTACTTCGTCGGCCAGCAGTACGCGAGGGGCGTGGCGACGGCCGACATCGTGCGCAATGTGCAACTGATGCGGGATCAGGTTAGTACGCATGCCACGCAGGCCGCTGGTGGGCAGGTTGTACTGCTCACTCTGATATTTACGGGCGCGGAAGCGCAGCGCAAAGCGGTCCATACGGTCCAGCTGACCGGCGAACAGGCGGTCCTGCGGTTTGCTGAACACCAGTTTGCTGTCGAGCATCACCTCGCGCATCACCACGTTAGCTTCTTCGGTATCGAGGCGCGTGCCGATGTAGGTGATTAAATCGTTTTCGTTGCGAACTTCGTCAACGCGCATCTGCCAGCCTTCGTGGCTGGTGACGGTATCACCCGGATTGAAGATAACGCGGGTAACGGGAGAATCGTTACGAGCATACAGGCGGTTTTCGCCGGTTGCCGGAAACATCAGGGTGATCATGCGCGTATCCAGCGCAACTACCGTACCCAGTCCCAGTTCACTTTCCGTATCACTTATCCAGCGTTGACCCAGTGTAAAAACCATATATTTTTTGCTCGACTCTCTGTCATGTCATGAAGATGTGCACCCGCTCTCAGGCAAAGCACTCCCGCCAAACAAGATGGGTTTGGGAAGGCATCGATGCGGTGAGATTCAGGAAGGGCGCTATGGTACTGGATGACAGGGGTTTCGTCACCTGTCAAAAAAGCCCCAACTGCCCGGTAATCAGTGTAGCAAAATCATCGCCGACGAAGGGTAAAATGCCTTCAGCCACCGGTTGTAGCTGCTTTGACACATAGTGATCATAGTCGAGTGGCGTGCTGCGCGCCTCCAGTGGCTCCGGGCCTGCGGTGGCGATGACATAGCGGATGGAGCCGCCATTTTGATACTGCAACGGACGTCCTAACTTGCGATTAACCTCATCGGCCTGCCGGGCGGCACGCACATGCGGTGGCACGTTACGTTCATAATCTTTTAGCGGGCGGCGCAGGCGCTTTTTATAGACCAGCAAATCATCAAGTTCCCCTGCCAGCAACTGTGCCACGGTATCGCGAATATAATCCTGCCAGGGTTCACCACGAAAAATGCGGCCATACAGCGTTTGCTGAAACTGCTGTGCCAGCGGGGTCCAGTCGGTCCGCACCGATTCCAGCCCCTTAAACACCAGCCGTTCCGTCCCTGCAGAGCGAATCAATCCGGCATAGCGTTTTTTGCTGCCCTGTTCGGCACCCCGAATGGTGGGCATTAGGAAACGGCTGAAATGGTTTTCGTACTCCAGCTCCAGCGCGCTGTCGAGAGCGTAGGTCTGCTGCAAATGGTTCTTCCACCAGCCATTGACGTGATCGGCCAGCTGGCGGCCAATCACCGCCGCTTGTTCCTCGCTGTGCGCACCTTTCAGCCAGACAAAGGTGGAATCGGTATCGCCATAAATTACGTCGTAGCCCTCAGCCTCAATCAGCTCGCGCGTTTGCTGCATAATGGCGTGGCCGCGCAGGGTGATCGATGACGCGAGGCGCGGATCGAAAAAGCGGCAGGCGCTGGTGCCCAGCACACCGTAAAAAGCGTTCATGATGATTTTCAGCGCCTGCGACAGCGGCTTATTGTGCTGACGCTTGGCCTGCTCGCGGCCCTGCCAGATCTGTTCAACAATGGCTGGCAGGCAGTGGGTTTGACGGGAAAAACGTGCGCCGCGAAAGCCGGGCACCGAGTCGGCATCATCCGGGTGTGCCAGTCCTTCCACCAGCCCGACCGGATCGATCAGGAAGGTACGGATAATTGACGGGTAGAGGCTTTTGTAATCCAGCACCAGCACCGAATCGTACAGCCCTGGGCGCGAGTCCATCACATAACCGCCGGGGCTGGCTTCGGGGGTGACTTCACCGAGATTAGGCGCAACGAATCCGGCGCGATGCATCCGCGGAATGTAGAGATGGCCAAAAGCGGCCACCGAGCCGCCGTGGCGATCCACCGCCAGCCCGTTAACGGTGGCGCGTTCCAGCAGAAACGGCATGATGGCGGTATGCTGGAAAATGCGCGTTACCAGCTCGCAATCTTTCAGGTTATAGCGTGCCAGCGCCGGTTTATCATGAGCGAAGCGCCAGTTAATCTCCTCCATACGCTGCCACGGATTGTCGATGGCTTTTCCTTCGCCCAGTAATTCACGCGACACCGCTTCAAGGCTGAAGGAGGGGAAATCCCAGAAGGCGGATTTTAACGCCTCAATACCATCAACAATCAGGCGGCCTGTGGCCTGGGCAAAGAAGACGCCGGGTTTGAAACCGTGTTCGCGCCACTCCAGCGCCTGTTGCTGGCGGCCCAGGCGTAACGGGATACCGTAGCGATCGGCATGTTTTTGCAGCACGCGCAGATCGAACTGCACCAGGTTCCAGCCAATGATCACATCCGGTTCATGGCGGGCAAACCAGGCATTCAGCTGCTCCAGCAGCTTCGGGCGGCTCTCGACATAAATCAGTTCGAAATCAAGCGCGCTGGCATAGCCGTTCGGCGGGCCGAGCATAAACACCTGACGCTGACCACACCCCTCTAACCCGATGCAATACAGCTCGCCGTGCTCGGTGGTTTCAATGTCCAGCGACACCCAGGAAAGCTGCGGGCGGTAGTCGGGATGGGGTTTAAGACGCGTATTCACCACACTGTCGCCACGGACATCGCCGCTGAACCACACCGGCGCGGTGATAAAGCGCTCCATCAGGTAGCGCTCCGGCGGGCGAATATCCGCTTCATAGACCGGGATGCCGTTTTCCCGCAGGCGTTTTTCCATGTTTTGCAACTGGCGGTAGCTGCGGCAATAGAGGCCCAGCACCGGGCGGCGGCGGAAATCTTTCAGCGTCAGGGATTGCAGGCGGGTATGGCGTTCATCACGCAGCAGCGCTTCAACCTGGGGTTGAAACTCGCTCGGGACAAAAGCCACCGACTCCTGAGCAGGCAGAACCACGCGCTGTGCGCCCTGGTCGGTCGCCAGCCATAGCACCACTTCGCTGCCTGTGGGGGTGTCTCGCCAGTGTCGGGTAAGCAGGAATCCTGCGCGTGGATCGGTCACGGTAACTCCAGGTGTGAATACCCCTTAAGTGTATCATGGATGTTTATACAGTGTCTGTCGCTTGCTTAAACTGTCAGCATAACGTCAACATTGATGTACAAATCTTGCCTTGACGCTGTGGCGCTGGCTCTGGACAATCCAGCCTTCATATTCCGCAGAGGAAATTTATGGAAGCCTGGGTACAACATCTCTTTACGCAATCTCTGGAATGGGCACTGTTTGCTGTGGCGCTGGTGACCTTTCTGGAGTCACTGGCCTTCGTGGGATTGCTACTGCCGGGCACGGTTTTAATGGCGAGTCTGGGAGCACTGGTGGGTAGTGGCCAGATTGGTCTTTATCCTGCCTGGGCCGCCGGTCTGGTCGGATGCCTGATTGGTGACTGGGTGTCCTACGGCATTGGCTGGAGATTTCAGGGACCGCTGCATCGCTGGAAATATCTGCAAAAATACCGTGGGCTGCTGGATAAAACTGAGCATGCGCTGCATCAGCACAGCATGTTTACCATCCTGGTGGGCCGTTTTGTCGGGCCGACGCGACCGCTGATCCCGTTGGCAGCGGGGATGCTGGAGCTACCGGTACGCAAGTTTCTGCCACCCAATATCATCGGCTGCATCCTGTGGCCGCCAGCCTACCTGATGCCAGGCATTCTGGCGGGGGTGGCGATTGATGTGCCCAAAGCAGCGCAAGGTGGCCACTTTACCTGGCTGTTGTTGCTGGTGGCACTGCTGGTATGGCTGGGGTTCTGGCTGTGCTGGCGCTGGTGGCGTAGCGGTAAAACGGTAGACTGGGCAACGGCCTATCTGCCTGCGGCGCGTCTGCGCTGGCTGGCTCCGTTAGCCGCGCTGATCGGGCTGGCAGCGTTTGTCGCGATTCAGTTCCATCCGATGATGCCTGTCTTCCGCCACTTGCTGTGGAAGGTATTCTTCTAACGCGTTGCCACTCCGAGGATGGCCGCCGCTGGACTACTGCCGTTAAGCAGGTCAGCGGTGTTGCCATCCCAGTACACCCGTCCATCGACCACGACCAGGCTACGCGGCGCGATTTGCTGCGCATCTTCCAGGCTGTGCGACACCATCAGCAACGTGATATTGCGTGCTTCACACACGCTACGCACCAGTTGCAGCATCTCATTGCGCAGTGCCGGATCGAGTGCCGAGAAGGGTTCGTCCAGCAACAGAATCGGCTGATTACGCAGCAGGCAGCGTGCCAGCGCCACGCGTTGCCGCTGGCCGCCAGAAAGTTGTCCTGGCAGGCGGTCGAGCATCTCGCTGAGCCCGGTTTGTAAGGCGATGTCGTTCAGCTGCTGCTGCTGGTCGTGGCTGAGCTTCAGACCGGGATGCAGGCCCAGCCCCAGATTTTGCCGTACGGTCAGATGCGGAAACAGGTTGTTTTCCTGAAACAGCATGGATACCGGACGCGCGGCAGGCACGCTATGGGTATGATCCTCATCTTTCAGCAGCAGGGTGCCGCTGCTGACAGGCAGAAATCCGCCAATCAGGCTGAGCAGGGTGCTTTTCCCGGCTCCGCTCGGGCCGAGAATCGCCAGCCGCTCGCCCGGTTGTGCGCTGAACTGAAAGCGCATCGGCAGATGCTGGTAGAGGTAAGTGAGGTTATTCAGTGTCAGCATGACGACCCGGTAATTTTTCCATCAGGGTAAACAGAAGCAGGCACAGCACCAGCAGCAACAGAGCGGTCACCGCGCCATCTGCGCCACGATAGGCACCAATTTGCTGGTACAGATAGAACGGCAGCGTACGGAAATCCGCGCTGCCAAATAATGCCACTACGCCAAAATCACCAATCGACAGCACGCAGGCAAATGCCAGCGCCTGCGCCAGTGGGCGTTTCAGCGCACGTAGTTCAATCAAACGCAGCCGATTCAGCCCCTGCACCCCGAGCGAGGCGCATAGCTGATGGTAACGTGCGCTGAGATCGCGCATCGGGTTCTCCAGCACTTTCATGGCATAGGGAATGGCGATCAGCGCATTGGTGAAGATCACCAACCCATCGGCGGATTGCGGCAGGCCAATGGTGGCGTTGAAGAGCAGGAAAAAGCCGCTAGCCAGCACGATGCCTGGCATTGCCAGAATCAGCATGCCGCTGAGTTCCATCGCCTGTGCCGCCACGATGTTGTGGCGCAAACGCAGCTCACGGCTGCTCCACAACAGCATCACTGTCAGGATGACGCACAACACGCCAGCACCGATGGCAATACGCAATGAAGTAAAGGTGGCCTGCCATAAGGCCGGTTGCTGCATCGCTCCGGTCACGCCGCCGCGCAGACCATCAGCCACCACCGCCAGCAGCGGGGGGAGCAATAGCAGCAGGGCCAGACCAATTAACAGGCTGTCGCTGATACGGGCGCGCCAGCTATCAGCGGGATCGCGCCAGCCGCGTATTTGCTGATGACCTGCGGGAATTGCTTTGCTGAAACGCTGACTCAGCAACACCAGCAGCAGGCAGCAACCGAGCTGAAGCAGTGCCAGCAGCGCCGCGCGTCCGGGGTCGTAGTCAAAATTCAGCGCCTGATAAATCGCCAGCTCCAGCGTGGTCGCCTGTGGGCCGCCGCCCAGCGCCAGCACGGTGGCAAAACTGGCAAAGCACAGCATAAAAATCAGGGCGGCAGTGGGGAAAATTTGCCGCCGCAGCCACGGCCACTCCAGCAGACGAAACAGATTCCAGCCGCGCAGACCGAGTTGCGCCGCCAGCTGGCGTTGTTCGCCGGGAATACTTTCCAGCGCCTGCAACAACATACGCGTCGCCAGCGGCAGATTGAAGAACACGTGCGCCAGCAGAATACCTTGCAAGCCATAGGGCGAGAAATGCCAGGGGATCCCCAGCGCTGCGCACAGTTGCGCCAGCCAGCCGCTGCGGCCATAGACGCTCAGCAGGCCAAACACCGCCACCAACACCGGCAGCACCAGCGTCATGGCGCACAGACGTAGCAACAGTTCACGACCAGGAAAGCGCCGCCGATACAGGGCGCGCGCCAGTGGGATGGCCGGAAGGACCGAAAACAACGCTGACAGCAGCGCCTGCCAAAAGGAGAAAGCCAGCACATGATGCAGATAGTCATCGCTGAGCAGGGCGCGCCAGTCGCCGATGGGCGCTGACATCAGCAGCGCGCCAAATGCCAGCAGCGCCACGGCACACAGCAGCAGCGCAGTGAAACTGCCGGGCAACAGCCAGCCGGGGATTAACGGCTGACGGCGCGTTGCCATGCACTGATCCACGCTTTGCTGTGGTCGGCAACTTCCGCCGGGCTATATTGCAGCGCCGTTTGCGGCACGTTGAGTGTTTGATAACCGGCAGGCAGATCGCTCTTGATCACCGGATACATCCAGTTGCCGGTCGGGATGGTCTGCTGGAAGGCCGGGGACACCATAAACTGCATGAATTCCTGCGCCAGTTGCGGTTGTTTGCTGCTGGCCAGCTGCGCCGCCACTTCAACCTGCAAGTAATGGCCTTCGCTAAACGGCGCAGCAGCGTAATTTTCTTTCTTCTCTTCAATGATGTGATAAGCCGGGGAGGTGGTGTAACTCAGCACCAGATCGCCTTCACCCTTCAGGAACAACCCATAGGCTTCACTCCAGCCTTTGGTGACGGTGACGGTTTTCTGTGCCAGCTTCTGCCAGGCATCCGGCGCTTTGTCGCCATAGACTTTCTGCATCCACAGCAACAGGCCGAGGCCTGGGGTGCTGGTGCGCGGATCTTCATAGATAACGCGCCATTTTTCCGGGCTTTCGACCAGTTCCTTCAGGCTTTTCGGTGGGTTTTTCAGTTTGTTTTTATCGTAGACGAAGGCGAAGTAACCGTAGTCGAACGGGATAAAGGTGTCGTTATGCCAGCCACCAGGCAGCTGGAGCGCGTGGGTATCTACCTGGCTTTTGGCAAACAGCCCGGTTTTTTCTGCGGCCTGCACCAGGTTGTTATCCAGCCCCAGCACGATATCCGCTTTGCTGTTTTTACCTTCCATCCGCACGCGGTTGAGCAGCGAGACGCCATCTTCCAGCGCCACGTATTTCAGCTCGCAGCCGCACTGGGCTTCAAAGGCTTTTTTCACCGCCGGGCCAGGGCCCCAGTCAGCAGAGAATGAATCGTAGGTGTAGACGGTCAGTACCGGTTTGGCAGCCAGCACCGGGGCAGAAACCAGCAACAGCACAGGCAGAACTTTGTTTAACACTTTGCGCTCCTTGAGGAGAAGATAAGGTTGAGTCGCAAAGGATCTGAGCGGTGAGGCATCTCAAATCCCTACGCCGGTATTAACCGGATCAGGTTCGACGGGTCTCTCTCAGCCTCTGTAATGCAGGGCACCCCGTTGAGAACGGCACATTCTAGACATTTCCGGGGCAGGGCGAAAGGATCACAGTTCCGGCGGGGCAAACCAGGCGGATTTGAAGTCAAACCAGCCGAGCGTATTCATGCGCACGCCACGCATACTGCGCTGCCCTTCCAGCAACAACCAGTGGTGAAACAACGGGTGCAGATAGTCACTATCCACCAGTTGCTTACTCCATTCTGCGAGCGGCAGCGTTTTTTCGCGCCAGTGGGTGGCAGCATTTTCCCAGTCAATCGGGATACACTGCTGCATCAGCGGCAATTCGTACAGCTGAGCGAACAGCGAGTAGTCGAGCGGCAGGGTGAAGTTGACGCTGCCGAGCCAGATGTCGCTCTCGCCTTCGCCGTTAAACCATGCTTCGTAGCTCAGCTCACGGGTAATCAGCTCCACACCCTGTTGCGCCAGCAGTGGGCGTAGTGCATTGGCGATACCTTCGTGTTCCACATGGTGGCTATACCAGCTGATGGTGAGCTGCTTCAGGTTGTCCGGCTTGCTGACCGCCGTCAGATCGCGGCGATGATGCCAGCGCGGTAATAAACCATAAGCCGGGAACCAGTAGCGCTGATAACCGATACCCGCATTATTCAGCAGGGCGATAGGATTGAGCAGGTAGCTGACCCAGCGGCGGAAATGTGCATCCCGGCCTTGTTCCGAACGCCGGTCATACAGCAGAAAATAGCAGCCTTCTTCCAGACGACTTTCCTCCGATTTTTCATCGGCGGTTTCGCCTTGTAACTTCACCCCGGCATACACCAGCTCATCACTGATCTCCGGCAGTACCCAGATGGAGACATCATCAATTAACGCGCGATAACCGAAGTAGTCGTCAAAGGCGGCGATCTTCAGCTGACTCTGTTGGTTGCGCACCACGCTGTAGGGACCGGTGCCGATCGGCTGGCGCGCGAAACCGCGCAGGGTCTGCCATTCACGCGGCAGGATCATCGCGCTGACGCTGCCGAGCAACCACGGTAGCCAGTTGTCGGGCTGTGTCAGTTGGATATCCAGCGTCCAGGGGGCCGGGGAGTGCAGTTTCGCGAGATGGGAGAACAGCGGCTGGCTGCGCAGACGCTCCAGCGAGCTGATGACGTCTTCCATCTCCAGTTCACGGCCATGATGAAAGCGAATAGCCGGACGCAGGAAGAAGCGCCAGTGCAACGGTGAGGTTTGTTGCCAGTGATGGGCGATATCCGGTTCGATTTCCCCCTTTTCCTCATTTATGCGCGTCAGGCCGCTGAAAATCTGTCGTGCCAGATGGGTTTCCGAACGCCGCAGCGGTGAACCCGGCAGCAAATTCGGCAACGGGCGATAGTAAAGCACGCGCAGAATATGTTTGCCCTGACGAAAGCTGCGGCCCAGATGCGCGGCAATCATCTGACGAACCTGGTTTTTGTCACCCACCAGCTGCACTAACTGGTCGATACGATCCTGCTCCAGCAAATCCTCCGCACGCTGCTGCTGTAACGCCAGCCCGGTGTAGCAGAAGCTCAGCGTGGAGCGTTTACCGCGGCCCGCTTCCGCCTGCCAGATGAGCCAGCCTGCATCCTGCATGGCATTCAGCAGGTTACGCATATGGCGGCGCGAGCAGTGCAGCAGCTCCGCCAGCTCGCTCAGGGTGGTTTCCTGATCCTGGCCCTGGCAGCTTTGCCACAGGCGGATAAATTGCTGTTGCAGTCGTGAAGAGGACATAAAAGGGGAACTCCAGCGCATAATCGCTCAGTTTTTTCTGCCCTATATTAGAGGCATAGTAGACCTCATTGGAAGAGCGGGAGGCATTCAGTCATGAATGGCGCTCTGACAGTGGTTCCGCCGACGTGGAACCTTTTCTGAGTAGGGTGCAATTTCACCGCCAGCAGTGTTTTCTCTGCTGGCTTTTTTCGTTTTGCTGTGGAATCTTCTACCCTCTTTTTTGGTTCTCCGCTTTTCTTCCGCAAAGGGATTTCACCATGAAATCGCTGTTAACGCGTCAACGTCGCCTCAACCCGGTTTATCTGGCTTTTATGGCCGTCTCCTTTATGACGGGCGTGGCCGGTGCGTTACAGGCACCCACGCTCAGTCTGTTTCTGACGCGTGAAGTGCAGGTACGCCCGTTCTGGGTCGGGCTGTTTTTTACCGTCAATGCGATTGCGGGCATTGTCATCAGCCTGCTGGTGGCGAAACGGTCCGATAGCCATGGCGACCGCCGCAAACTGATCCTGTTCTGCTGCCTGATGGCGGTATGCAATTCCTTGTTGTTTGCCTTCAGCCGCCACTATCTGACGCTGATTACGTTGGGCGTACTGCTGTCGGCGCTGGCCAGCGTGGCGGTGCCGCAGATATTTGCGCTGGCGCGTGAGTATGCGGACCATTCCGCGCG
Organism: Pantoea sp. X-Soil-TKNS-1280; assembly: GCF_059730475.1. Classification (NCBI taxonomy): domain Bacteria; kingdom Pseudomonadati; phylum Pseudomonadota; class Gammaproteobacteria; order Enterobacterales; family Erwiniaceae; genus Pantoea; species Pantoea sp. X-Soil-TKNS-1280. The sequence goes on from NZ_AP035962.1 coordinate 803,269, forward strand.
TGAAGTGGTGATGTTCAGCTCGGTGATGCGTGCGCAGCTGTCGCTGGCGTGGGTCATCGGGCCGCCGCTATCCTTCGCTCTGGCGCTGAATTACGGTTTCATCACCTTATTTAGCGTGGCGGCGGTGATTTTTTTGCTCAGTACCGTGCTGATCTGGCGCACCTTGCCATCGGTGCCGCGCGTCGCGGCTTCCCCCGAGCAGGTGCTGACTCAGCTGAGTCCGTGGAAGGATAGCCAGGTACGTCTGCTGTTTATCGCTTCGGTGATTATGTGGACCTGCAACGTGATGTATATCATTGATATGCCGCTGTATATCAGCTCCACGCTCGGCCTGCCGGAAAAGTTGGCGGGCCTGCTGATGGGGACGGCAGCAGGGCTGGAGATCCCGATTATGCTGCTGGCCGGACATTATGCACGCCGGTTTGGTAAACGTCGTCTGGTATTGGTGGCGCTGGTGGCCGCTATCCTGTTTTACCTCGGGCTGGGGCTGTTCCGCTCGCGTACGGCGCTGATGGTGTTGCAGCTGTTCAACGCGGCGTTTATCGGCATTGTCGCCGGGATTGGGATGCTCTGGTTTCAGGATCTGATGCCGGGACGCGCGGGTGCGGCAACCACCATGTTTACCACCTCGATCTCCACCGGCATGATTGTGGCGGGGGTGATTCAGGGATCGTTAAGCGAACGCTTCGGGCATGAGTCGGTGTACTGGCTGGCGTTGGGGCTGGCGGTGCTGGCGCTGGGACTGACGTCGCGCGTGCGGGATGTGTAAGGCAACTTAAGACTGCGCGCAATAAATTGCGCCGCTACGGGCCACTGCGTACCTGTAGCGGCGCGATTAATCGCGCGGGTTTTAACGTAAAAACGCGGGCTGGTTGGTCTCGTAGCTGGAGATTGACGCTTCGTGTTGCAGCGTCAGACCGATGCTATCGAGGCCATTGATCATGCAGTGACGGCGGAAGCTGTCGATTTCAAAGCTATAGCTTTTGTCACCGGCAGTCACGGTCTGGGCTTCCAGGTCAACGGTAAAGCTGACACCCGGATGGCTTGCCACCAGTTTGAACATCTCATCCACTTCTTCATCGCTCAGCTTCACCGGCAGCAGCTGGTTGTTAAAGCTGTTGCCATAGAAGATGTCCGCGAAGCTTGGCGCAATGACCACCTGGAAACCGAAATCGGTCAGTGCCCACGGTGCGTGCTCACGTGAGGAGCCACAGCCAAAGTTCTCACGCGCCAGCAAAATGCTGGTGCCTTTATATTCCGGCTTGTTCAGCACAAAGCTGGCCGTCGGCACGGTGCCGGCGTCGTCATCGAAGCGCCAGTCGTGGAACAGGTGCGCGCCAAAACCGGTACGAGTCACTTTTTGCAGGAACTGCTTCGGAATGATGGCATCGGTATCGACATTCGCTGCATCCAGCGGTGCGACAATCCCGGTGTGCTGGGTAAATTTCTTCGCCATGGCTTAAGCTCCCTGAGTCAGTTCACGAATATCGGCAAAACGGCCAGTGACCGCCGCCGCAGCGGCCATCGCCGGGCTGACCAGGTGGGTACGTCCACCACGGCCCTGACGACCTTCAAAGTTACGGTTGCTGGTTGAGGCACAGCGCTCGCCTGGGTTCAGACGGTCATTGTTCATCGCCAGACACATCGAGCAGCCTGGCAGACGCCATTCAAAACCGGCTTCGAGGAAAATCTTATCCAGACCTTCCGCTTCCGCCTGCGCTTTTACCGGACCAGAACCCGGCACCACCATTGCCACCACACCCGGCGCCACATGGCGTCCTTTGGCGATAGCGGCGGCGGCACGCAGGTCTTCAATACGTGAGTTGGTGCAGGAGCCGATAAAGACTTTGTCGATGGCAACGTCAGTCAGTTTGATGCCTGGCTGCAGATCCATATATGCCAGCGCTTTCTCGGCAGAGGCACGCTCAACCGGATCGGCGAAGGAAGCCGGATTCGGGATGGCCTGATCCACCGCCATCACCTGACCCGGGTTGGTGCCCCAGGTTACCTGCGGTGCGATATCGGCCGCGTTCAGGGTCACGATGGTGTCGAATTTCGCGTCGCTGTCAGATTTCAGGGTACGCCAGTAAGCGACGGCCTGATCCCATTGTTCGCCTTTCGGTGCAAACTGTTTGTCTTTCAGGTAATTAAAGGTGGTGTCATCCGGCGCAACCAGGCCCGCTTTGGCACCCATTTCAATCGCCATGTTGCACAGCGTCATGCGGCCTTCCATGGTCAGCGCTTCAATCGCCGGGCCACAGAATTCCACCACATGTCCGGTACCGCCAGCGCTGCCGGTTTTGCCGATAATCGCCAGTACGATATCTTTCGCGGTAATGCCCGGCGCAGCTTCGCCCAGCACTTCAATCTTCATGGTTTTGGCACGGCCCTGCTTCAGGGTCTGGGTGGCAAATACATGCTCCACCTCGGACGTGCCGATACCGAATGCCAGTGAACCAAAGGCTCCGTGGGTGGCGGTGTGGGAGTCACCGCAGACAATTGTCATACCCGGCAACGTCATACCCTGCTCAGGACCGATGACGTGCACGATGCCCTGGAACGGGTGGTTCAGGTCATACAGCTGGATACCGAATTCAGCACAGTTCTTGATCAGCTCCTGCATCTGAATACGCGCCATCTCGCCAGAGGCGTTGATGTCTTTGGTCTGGGTAGAAACGTTGTGGTCCATGGTGGCAAACGTCTTCGACGGCTGGCGCACTTTGCGGCCGTGAGCGCGCAGGCCATCAAAGGCCTGCGGTGAGGTCACTTCATGGATCAAATGACGATCGATATACAGTAACGGTGTTTCATTCGGTGCTTCGTGGACGACATGTGCATCAAATAACTTCTGGTATAAGCTTTTCATTTTTTTATTTTTCCTCGGCAATGAAACGAGCAATGATGCTGCCCATTTCATCGGTGCTCACGGATTGACCGTCACCGGCCAGGTCACGGGTGCGATAACCCGCTTCCAGCGCGCTGTTGATGGCACGCTCAATGCTGTCGGCAGCCTCAGCGGCATTCAGGCTATAACGCAGCAGCAGGGACAACGAGAGGATCTGGGCAACCGGGTTGGCAATATTCTGACCGGCGATATCCGGCGCGGAACCACCGGCAGGCTCGTACAGGCCGAAGCCCTCTTCGTTCAGACTGGCGGATGGCAGCATGCCCATGGAGCCGGTAATCATCGCGCATTCATCCGACAGAATGTCGCCGAACAGGTTGGAACACAGCAGCACGTCAAACTGTGAAGGATCTTTAATCAGCTGCATGGTGGCGTTATCGATGTACATATGGCTCAACTGCACATCCGGGTAATCCTTCGCCACTTCATTGACGATCTCGCGCCACATCACTGAGGTCTGCAACACGTTGGCTTTATCGACAGACGTCACCTTGTTGCGACGCTTGCGCGCAGATTCAAAGGCAATGCGGGCGATACGTTCGATCTCAAAACGGTGATACACCTCGGTGTCGAACGCACGTTCATGCGGGCCGCTGCCTTCGCGGCCTTTCGGCTGACCGAAGTAGATGCCGCCAGTCAGTTCGCGTACGCACAGGATGTCGAAGCCACGGGCAGCGATGTCGCTACGCAGTGGGCAAAATGTTTCCAGGCCTTTATACAGCGCAGCCGGACGCAGGTTACTGAACAGTTTGAAGTGCTTACGCAGCGGCAGCAGCGCACCGCGCTCCGGCTGCTGTGCCGGTGGCAGGTGTTCCCATTTCGGGCCGCCAACCGAACCAAACAGGATGGCGTCGGCTTGCTCGGCACCGCTAACGGAGGCCGGTGGCAGGGGTTCACCGTGACGATCGATGGCGATACCACCCACATCATATTCGCTAGTGGTGATACGCATGTCGTAACGCGCGCGAATCGCGTCCAGCACTTTCATGGCCTGCGCCATCACTTCCGGGCCGATTCCGTCGCCCGGCATGACTGCGATATGAAAAGACTTAGTCATAGTTACACCGTTTCCTTCTGTTCTTTAAATTTACGCTGCAATTCTTTTTCCACCTGCTTAGCACGCCAGATATTGTTCAGGGCGTTAACCATCGCTTTAGCGGAAGATTCGACGATATCGGTCGCCAGACCCACGCCGTGGAATTTGCGATTGTTGTAGTTCACCACGATATCGACCTGGCCCAGCGCGTTCTCGCCGTGGCCTTTAGCCGTGAGCTTGTAGTTCACCAGCTCCGCTTCAAAACCGGTGATACGGTTAATCGCCTGATAAACGGCATCAACCGGACCGTTGCCGGTGGCGGCGTCAGCTTTGGTTTCTTCGCCACAGCCCAGCTGTACCGACGCGGTGGCAGTGACGCTGGAACCGGTCTGCACGTTGAATTCTTTCAGCTGGAAATGTTCTGGTTCTTCATTCTGTTTGTTGATGAAGGCCAGTGCTTCCAGGTCGTAATCGAATACCTGGCCTTTTTTGTCCGCCAGCTTCAGGAAGGCGTCGTACAGGGTATCCAGGTTGTAGTCGGTCTCTTTGTAACCCATCTCTTCCATACGGTGTTTCACCGCCGCACGGCCTGAACGTGAGGTCAGGTTGAGCTGGATTTTGTGCAGGCCGATGGATTCCGGCGTCAGGATTTCGTAGTTTTCGCGGTTTTTCAGCACGCCATCCTGATGGATACCGGAGGAGTGGGCGAAGGCATTTGAACCGACCACCGCTTTGTTCGCCGGGATCGGCATGTTGCAGATCTGGCTGACAGTCTGGCTGGTACGGTAGATTTCCTGATGTTTGATATTGGTGTGCACGTTCATGATCTGCTGGCGGGTTTTAATCGCCATGATCACTTCTTCCAGTGCACAGTTACCGGCACGTTCGCCCAGGCCGTTCAGCGTACCTTCAACCTGACGCGCACCCGCCATTACGGCGGCAATGGCATTACCGGTGGCCATACCCAGGTCATCATGGGTATGCACGGACAGGATGGCTTTATCGATGTTCGGTACGCGATTCACCAGCTGGCTGATGATGTTGGCGTATTCGTGGGGCAGGGTGTAACCCACGGTATCTGGGATATTGATGGTGGTGGCACCGGCGTTGATCGCGGCTTCCACCATACGGCACAGGTCATCAATCGGCGTACGGCCACCATCTTCGCAGGAGAACTCGACGTCGTTGGTGTAGTTGCGGGCGCGTTTGATCATATGCACGGCACGCTCAATCACCTCGGGCAGCGTGCTGCGCAATTTGGTGGCGATATGCATCGGCGAAGTCGCGATGAAGGTATGGATACGGAAGGCTTCAGCGACGCGCAGGGATTCGTAAGCGGCATCGATATCCTTCTCAACGCAACGTGCCAGTCCGCAGACGCGGCTGTTTTTGATGGTGCGCGCGATGGTCTGAACCGATTCAAAATCGCCCGGTGAGGAGACCGGGAAACCGACTTCCATCACGTCTACGCCCATACGTTCCAGTGCCAGGGCGATCTGCAGTTTTTCTTTAACACTCAGGCTGGCCTGTAATGCCTGCTCGCCATCACGCAGAGTGGTATCGAAAATAATAACTTGCTGGCTCATCGTAATCTTCCTTATGCATTAACTTCGCCGGTGCTACGAGCATAAAAAAACCCGCGCATGGCGCGGGTTTTTTTAAACTTTCTGCAGGTTCGAATCAGTTGCCGATTCCGCCCACGAGTCTACCGCGCAATGAGGATGCGATTAGTAGTAGACCAAGTAGACGGAAAGAACGGGACATGGATCAAACCTCGTAAATTGAGTGCTGCACATATTGATACTGAGAAAGGCCGACGATGTCAACCATAAGTGAAAGGTTATTTCCCGATGCGCTTAAGGCGGATCTGCTGTGATAATCCGCTTGTTCAGAGGAAAAACAAATATTAAGGGGGGATGGGTTAGCTGAATCCGCTTAAAAAAAGTTTTAAAAATGAATGTTAATTTTAACGTAATGATTTTTATGTGTTTTTTATAGGCTGTTTCTCTGGTAATAAGTCAGTATTCACCGGGTTGTTTAGACGATTCTCATGTGAGAGACAGATTTTAAAGATAATCACGCCAGAAATTAATTGGCAGGTAAGATTGTGGGCTGGAACGTTGCAAAATATGCATCGTATATTTCTTATAACTCGCTGGAAATAATCACCAGACCAGCATTATCCTCTGCCCTTCAGTGCTGGCATTAGTTTAATCCTCGCAAGCGATTATCACCCCTTAGTGCCTTTACTGCCATCATCAGCACGGTACGGCGTTGCGGCGTTTGCCTGCCGGGTTTTCTGCGGTTATGGTAATCGACCTACTCTCAAAAGAATGAACTCAAGTAGATTTCCCTGTACCTGGAAGGTGGAAATGACTTCCCTCTTCTGAGCATAAACATAAGGTTTTGATCTTAATTGGCGAATATGGGGCAGGATGCAAGTGGCGCGCCGGAAAGCGGTCGTCAGTGGATTCAGTTCCTCAAGCCTGGAGGCAGAAAATGGAGATGTTGTCAGGAGCCGAAATGGTCGTCCGTTCGTTAATCGATCAGGGCGTTAAGCAGGTATTCGGTTATCCGGGCGGAGCGGTGCTCGATATTTATGACGCTCTGCAAACGGTCGGCGGTATCGACCACGTATTAGTTCGCCATGAGCAGGGCGCTGTGCATATGGCTGACGGCCTGGCGCGCGCCACCGGCGAAGTTGGCGTCGTGCTGGTGACTTCCGGCCCGGGTGCCACCAATGCCATTACCGGCATCGCGACTGCCTATATGGACTCCATCCCGATGGTGGTGTTGTCGGGTCAGGTGCCTTCTTCGCTGATCGGTTATGACGCTTTCCAGGAGTGCGACATGGTCGGGATTTCCCGTCCGGTGGTGAAGCACAGCTTCCTGGTGAAAAGCACCGAAGAAATCCCTACCGTGATCAAGAAAGCCTTCTGGCTGGCGTCCAGTGGTCGTCCGGGTCCGGTGGTTATCGATCTGCCAAAAGATATTCTTAACCCGGCCAATAAGCTGCCCTACGTCTGGCCGGAATCGGTTAGCATGCGTTCCTACAACCCGACGATTCAGGGCCACAAGGGACAGATTAAGCGCGCATTGCAGACGCTGCTGGCGGCGCATAATCCGGTGATGTACGTGGGTGGCGGTGCCATTACTTCGGGTTGTGAAGCGGAACTGCTGCAACTGGCGGAAACGCTGAACATTCCGGTGACCACTTCCCTGATGGGATTGGGTGCCTTCCCGGGTACGCATCGTCAGTGCGTGGGTATGCTCGGCATGCACGGCACCTATGAAGCCAACATGGTGATGCACAACGCCGATCTGATTTTCGGCATCGGTGTGCGCTTCGATGACCGCACCACCAACAACCTGGCGAAATATTGCCCGAACGCTACGGTGATGCATATCGACGTTGATCCCACTTCGATCTCCAAAACCGTCGCGGCCGATATCCCTATTGTTGGCGATGCGAAACAAACGCTGTCGCAAATGCTGGAGTTGCTGGCACAGACCGACGTTAAGCAGGAGCTCGACAGCCTGCGTGACTGGTGGCAACGCATCGACGGCTGGCGCAGCCGCAAATGCCTCGAATTTGATCGCACCAGCGACAAAATCAAACCGCAGGCGGTTATCGAAACCATCTGGCGTTTGACCAAAGGTGAGGCTTACGTCACGTCAGACGTCGGTCAGCACCAGATGTTTGCTGCGCTGTATTATCAGTTTGATAAGCCGCGTCGCTGGATCAACTCCGGTGGCCTCGGCACCATGGGCTTTGGCCTGCCTGCCGCGCTGGGTGTGAAAATGGCGCTGCCGGAAGAAACCGTTATCTGTGTCACCGGTGATGGCAGTATCCAGATGAACATTCAGGAACTCTCGACCGCGCTGCAATACGATTTGCCTGTGCTGGTGCTGAACCTGAACAACCGCTTCCTCGGCATGGTGAAGCAGTGGCAGGACATGATCTACTCTGGCCGCCATTCGCAATCCTATATGGAATCACTGCCGGACTTCGTGCGTCTCGCTGAGGCTTATGGCCACGTGGGTATCGCCATTCAGCATCCGGCCGAGCTGGAAGAGAAACTGACGCAGGCGCTGGAGACCCTGGCGAAAGGGCGTCTGGTGTTTGTGGATGTGACCGTGGATGGCAGCGAGCACGTTTACCCGATGCAGATTCGTGGTGGCGGTATGGACGAGATGTGGTTGAGCAAAACGGAGAGGACATAATTATGCGTCGCATTTTATCGGTACTGCTGGAGAACGAATCCGGCGCATTGTCCCGCGTGATTGGGCTGTTTTCGCAGCGTGGCTACAACATCGAAAGTCTGACGGTCGCCCCGACTGACGATCCCACCCTGTCCCGCATGACGATTCAAACCGTCGGCGATGCCAAGGTGCTGGAGCAGATCGAGAAGCAACTGCATAAGCTGGTGGACGTGTTACGTGTCAGCGAACTGGGGCAGGGTGCCTACGTTGAACGTGAAATCATGCTGGTGAAAATCCAGGCCACCGGTTATGGCCGCGAAGAAGTGAAGCGTAGCGCGGAAATTTTCCGTGGGCAGATCATCGATGTGACGCCAACGCTGTACACGGTTCAGCTGGCGGGCACCAGCGACAAACTGGATGCGTTCCTGAACACCGTCCGCGACGTTGCGGAAATCGTGGAAGTGGCGCGCTCCGGTATCGTCGGCGTGGCTCGTGGCGAGCGCATCATGCGTTAATTGTCACTGCCCGGATTGAGTCTCAATGCTAACCCGGCGGAATGCCGGGTTTTTTTATTTTATGCGCTTGCACACCCCAGCGGATAAAAGCGGTTGCTCAGCGTAGTTTTCTGCGGTTAGATGTTACAAATGTTTTACCCTTAGCTACTCTGCGGACATTTTCGCCAGCATGGCTAATCAGGAATTAAGGTGTCATCGTGAAACTGGATGAAATCGCGCGCCTGGCTGGCGTGTCGCGCACCACGGCCAGCTACGTCATTAATGGCAAAGCGCGGCAATATCGTGTCAGCGACAAAACCGTCGAGAAAGTGATGGCGGTGGTGCGTGAGTACAATTATCACCCGAATGCCGTGGCGGCGGGCTTGCGTGCCGGACGTACCCGTTCAATTGGCCTGGTGATCCCCGATCTGGAAAATACCAGCTATACGCGTATCGCGAACTATCTTGAGCGTCAGGCACGCCAGCGTGGCTACCAGCTGCTGATCGCCTGCTCGGAAGATCAGCCTGACAATGAAATGCGTTGCATCGAACATTTGTTGCAGCGTCAGGTAGATGCGATCATCGTCTCCACCTCGTTGCCGCCAGAGCATCCGTTTTATCAGCGCTGGATCAACGATCCACTGCCGATCATTGCGCTGGATCGCGCGCTGGATCGTGAACATTTTACCAGCGTGGTGGGTGCCGATCAGGATGATGCCCATCAGCTTGCCGCTGAATTGCGTCAGCTACCGGTGAAAAATGTGCTGTTCCTTGGAGCACTGCCAGAGTTGTCGGTGAGTTTCCTGCGTGAAATGGGCTTCCGTGAAGCCTGGAAAGACGACGAACGCCCGATTGATTATATCTACTGCAATAGCTTTGAACGTACTGCGGCAGCGGCCCTGTTCGAGAAGTATCTGGAAGATCACCCGATGCCGGAGGCCTTGTTCACCACTTCTTTCGGTTTGTTGCAGGGCGTTATGGATGTCACGCTGAAACGTGACGGGCGGTTACCCACCGATCTGGCGATTGCCACTTTTGGCGACCACGAGTTACTGGATTTCCTTGAGTGTCCGGTGCTGGCGGTGGGACAGCGTCATCGTGATGTTGCCGAGCGCGTTCTGGAACTGGTTTTAGCCTCGCTGGATGAACCGCGGAAACCGAAGCCAGGTTTAACCCGAATTCGCCGTAATTTATTCCGTCGTGGGCAATTAAGCCGCCGGATAAAATGAATGATGGGCGGCGTGCTGCCCACTTTATTCATCATGCTTTTAATTTCCCCCGCAACCTTCCACGTAAAAAAGCGTAAATTCTCCTCGACCTTGCTAACAAATTAAGCGCACTACCTTTTCTTATTTGTTTACATCTTCGGCATCTGCTGGTAGCAGAGCTGTCGCGATGGTGCTGGGCTTCCTTTAGGAAATCCCCTAAAATGCAGCCGCTGTCGCATATCGTCAGATATTTATCAAAACGCGATAAAGCGCTTTATTTTTCGCCGCTTTTCAATACGTGAAAATTTTTATTCCATTATTCATCAGGTTAATTTTTATTTTGCCATTCACGACCTTCTTATTCCCACCGCCAAATAATTTCACCCGCTGTAAAGAGTGATATTCACTTGCCGTTGCGGCTTGACAAGGATTTCATCGGCTCCGTAAACTCTTTTCGTGGTAAAATGTGGGATAAAGTGGTGAAAAAGGGTATCTGAGGGGTGAGGCTGGCATGTTCCGTGGGGCAACGTTAGTCAATCTCGACAGCAAAGGGCGACTGGCCGTACCAACGCGCTATCGTGAATTGCTGATCGCAGAGTCTCAGGGTCAAATGGTTTGTACCATCGACCTCCACCAGCCCTGCCTGCTGCTTTATACCCTGCCCGAATGGGAAATCATTGAGAAAAAGCTGTCTCGCTTATCCAGCATGAATCCCGCCGAGCGTCGCGTGCAGCGGCTGCTGTTGGGTCATGCCAGTGAGTGTCAGATGGATAATGCAGGCCGCCTGCTACTGGCGAATACCCTTCGTCAGCATGCGAGCCTGAGCAAAGAAGTGATGCTGGTTGGACAGTTCAACAAGTTTGAATTGTGGGATGAACAGACCTGGTATCAACAAGTTAAGGACGATATTGACGCAGAACAGTCGGCTCAGGAGCCTTTATCTGAGCGGTTGCAGGACTTGTCGCTATAGCTATGCAGGAAAATTTCAAACACACCACAGTGCTGCTGGATGAGGCGGTTAACGCGCTCAATATCAGGGAAGACGGCATATACATTGACGGCACTTTTGGTCGCGGTGGTCACTCCAGATTGATCCTTTCGCAACTTGGCGCGAACGGGCAGCTACTGGCGATAGATCGCGATCCGCAAGCCATAGCCGCAGCCGCTGAGATAAAAGATCCGCGCTTCTCGATCGTCCACGGGCCGTTTTCGGCGCTGGCAGAGTACGTGACCGAGCGCGGGCTGAACGGAAAAATTGACGGCGTTTTACTGGACCTGGGCGTGTCATCGCCGCAGCTGGATGACGCCGAACGTGGATTCTCTTTCATGCGTGATGGGCCATTGGACATGCGCATGGACCCGACGCGCGGACAATCGGCGTCGGAATGGTTGCTCAGTGCCGAAGAGGCGGATATTGCCTTTGTACTGAAAACCTACGGTGAGGAACGCTTCGCCAAACGTATTGCCCGCGCGATTGTTGAGCGCAACCGTGAGCAGCCGATGACGCGCACCAAAGAACTGGCCGACGTTATCTATGCAGCAACACCGGTGAAAGACAAATTTAAGCACCCGGCGACCCGCAGCTTTCAGGCGATTCGTATCTGGATCAACAGCGAACTGGAAGAGATCGACATCGCGCTGAAAGGGGCATTGTCGGTGCTGGCACCTGGCGGCAGGCTGTCAGTGATCAGCTTCCATTCACTGGAAGATCGCCTGGTGAAACGTTTTATGCGCGATCAAAGTCGTGGTCCGCAGGTACCGGCTGGCATTCCGATGACCGAAACGCAGCTGAAAGCGCTGGGTGGTCGGGAGCTAAAAACCCTCGGCAAACTGGTGCCGGGAGACGCCGAAGTCGCTGAAAACCCACGCGCACGGAGTTCCGTGTTGCGTATTGCTGAAAGGACGGCGTCATGATCGGAAACGAACGCCACAGTCTGCCCGGAGTCATTGGTGGCGATTTGCTGCGTTTTGGCAAGATCCCGGTGCTGTTGCTGGTGGCAGTTTTGGTTTCCGCCATGCTGGTGGTGACGACGACGCACAAAACGCGTCGTCTGACGGCAGAACGCGAACAGCTGGTGCTGGAGCGTGACGCATTAGATATCGAATGGCGCAACCTGATTCTTGAAGAGAACGCCCTCGGCGACCACAGCCGGGTAGAACGAATCGCAACCGACAAACTGCAAATGCAGCATGTCGATCCTTCGCAGGAAAACATTGTGGTGCAGCAATAAGGAATCTCAGAACCTGATGAGCGGCGCGAGCAAAACGCTGAAGTTGAAAAAACAGGAAGATAAGGCCAGCTTTGTAAGCTGGCGTTTTGCGTTGCTGTGTGGCTGCATTTTACTGGCACTGGGTGGTCTGCTGTCTCGGGTGGCCTGGTTGCAGGTGATTAATCCTGACAAACTGGTGAAAGAAGGTGACCTGCGTTCGCTGCGCGTCCAGGCGGTGCCGACTGCCCGTGGCATGATCAGCGACCGTGCGGGCCGACCGCTGGCTGTCAGCGTGCCGGTGAACGCCATCTGGGCCGACCCGAAAGAATTGAATGAACACGGTGGTGTCTCCCTCGACAGCCGCTGGAAAGCCCTTTCCGATGCATTGTCGATCCCGCTCGATCAACTCTCCACGCGTATCAATGCCAATCCGAAAGGACGTTTTGTCTATCTGGCACGTCAGGTGAATCCGGCGATTGGCGAATACGTCAAAAAACTCAAGCTACCGGGTATCTATTTACGTGAAGAATCACGCCGCTACTACCCGGCGGGGCAGGTTACCGCGCATCTGATTGGCTTCACCAATATCGACGGCCAGGGCATTGAAGGCACAGAAAAAAGCTTCGACAAATGGCTGACCGGTGAACCCGGTGAACGTACCGTGCGTAAAGATCGCTTTGGTCGCGTGATTGAAGATATCTCGTCGGTTGATAGCCGTGCCGCCCATAACCTGACGCTGAGCATTGATGAACGCTTACAGGCGCTGGTGTACCGCGAACTGAATAACGCGGTGGCTTTCAACAAAGCGGAATCGGGCTCGGCGGTGCTGGTGGACGTCAATACCGGTGAAGTGCTGGCCATGGCCAACAGCCCGGCCTACAACCCGAACAATCTGGGCAACACACCGAAAGATGTGATGCGTAACCGCGCTATCACCGACATCTTCGAACCGGGTTCTACTGTGAAGCCGATGGTGGTGATGACCGCCCTGCAACGCGGTGTGGTGAAAGAAAACAGCGTATTGAATACCGTGCCTTATCGTATCAATGGTCATGAGATCAAAGATGTGGCGCGTTACAACGAATTGACCCTGACCGGGGTTCTGCAGAAGTCGAGTAACGTCGGGGTTTCCCGTCTGGCGTTAGCGATGCCGTCCTCAGCTCTCGTAGAAACTTACGCGCGCTTTGGACTGGGTAAGCCGACCAATTTGGGGTTGGTCGGAGAAAGCAGTGGCTTATATCCTCAAAAACAACGGTGGTCTGACATAGAGAGGGCCACCTTCTCTTTCGGCTACGGGCTAATGGTAACGCCGTTACAGTTAGCGCGAGTCTACGCAACCATTGGCAGTTATGGCGTCTATCGCCCGCTGTCGATTACCAAAGTTGATCCACCGGTACCCGGTGAGCGTGTTTTCCCGGAAGAACTGGTGAAAACCGTGATGCATATGATGGAAAGCGTCGCGCTGCCCGGTGGCGGTGGTGTGAAGGCGGCCATCAAGGGCTACCGTATTGCGATCAAAACCGGGACCGCGAAAAAAGTCGGACCGGATGGGCGCTACGTCAATAAATACATTGCTTATACCGCGGGCGTTGCGCCTGCCAGTCATCCTCGTTTCGCGCTGGTGGTGGTGATCAACGATCCCCAGGCCGGTAAATATTATGGTGGTGCGGTCTCCGCGCCGGTGTTCGGTGCCATCATGGGCGGCGTGCTGCGTACCATGAATATCGAACCCGATGCGCTACCGGTAATTGATAAGAACGAGTTGGTGAAAAACCGAAGTGAGGAATCAAGTGACAGATCGTAACCTGCGCGATTTACTGGCCCCGTGGGTGCCGGGCGCGCCGGCGCGTCCACTCCGTGACATGACACTGGATAGCCGCTCTGCGGCTTCTGGCGATCTGTTTATCGCCGTGGCGGGCCATCATGCTGATGGACGTCGATTTATTCCGCAGGCTATTGCCCAGGGCGTGGCGGCAGTGATTGCCGAAGCCGAAGGTGAGGCCAGCGATGGAGATATCCGTGAGATGCATGGCGTCCCGGTTATCTATCTGGCGCAGTTGCCGCAGCGTCTCTCGGCACTGGCTGGACGCTTTTATCAGCAGCCTGCTGAAAAGCTTAAATTAATTGGTGTCACCGGCACCAACGGTAAAACCACCACCACCCAGTTGATTGCGCAGTGGGCCAATCTGCTGGGTGAAACCGGTGCCGTAATGGGCACCGTCGGTAATGGACTGTACGGTCGTCTGGTGCCAGCTGAAAACACCACCGGTTCCGCCGTGGATGTGCAGCACGTCCTGCACGATCTGGTTGGCCTGGGCGCCACGCTTACGGCGATGGAAGTGTCATCGCACGGTCTGGTGCAACATCGCGTGGCCGCGCTGCCGTTTGCCGCCGCGGTATTCACCAATCTGAGCCGTGATCATCTCGATTACCACGGCGATATGCAGAGCTATGAATCTGCCAAATGGCTGCTGTTCTCAGAACATCAGGTCGATGTGGCGATTATCAATGCGGATGACGAAGTCGGACGCCGCTGGCTGGCCAAACTGCCGGATGCCGTTGCCGTCACCATGCAGGATAACCTGCAACCCGGCTGTCATGGCCGCTGGCTAAAAGCCACGCAAGTGACGTATCACGATGGTGGCGCACATATTCGCTTTAGCTCCAGCTGGGGCGACGGTGAGTTTGATAGCCGCCTGATGGGCGCTTTCAATGTCAGCAATCTGCTGCTGGCGCTGGCAACCCTGCTTTCGCTGGATTATCCGCTGGCGTCGCTGGTCAGCAGCGCGTCACAGTTACTGCCGGTGACCGGTCGCATGGAAGTCTTTAGCGCACCTGATAAACCTACCGTAGTGGTGGATTACGCCCATACGCCCGATGCGCTGGAGAAAGCGCTGGAGGCCGCTCGCCTGCATTGCAAAGGCCAGCTGTGGTGCCTGTTTGGTTGTGGCGGCGATCGCGACAAAGGTAAGCGCCCACTGATGGGAGCCATCGCAGAACAGTTCGCTGACGTGGTGGTGATCACCGATGACAATCCTCGCAGCGAAGATCCGCAGGCGATTGTGAATGATATTTTGACCGGTCTGCTCGATCCGGGCCGCGCCCGTGTGGTGGCTGGCCGCGCGCAGGCGGTCACTAACGCCATCATGCAGGCCAAAAGTAACGATATCGTGCTGGTGGCTGGCAAGGGCCATGAAGATTACCAGATCGTCGGCAATCGTCGTCTGGATTACTCGGATCGCGATACCGTCGCGCGTCTGCTGGGGGTGATGGCATGATCCCGCTTTCACTCACAACCCTGGCGGAAATCTCAGGCGGCACGCTTAACGGCCACGATCTCAGCGTTAGCGACGTGGTGACCGACACCCGCAAAGTGACGGCGGGTTGCCTGTTTGTCGCGCTGGTAGGGGAGCGTTTCGATGCCCATGATTTCGTAGCGGATGCCATTGCCCAAGGGGCGCAGGCGTTACTGGTCAGTAAACCATTACCGGTGGCTGTACCACAGGTGGTGGTGGCCGATACGCGCATTGCTTTTGGTCGCCTCGGTGCCTGGGTGCGCCAGCAGGTGAAAGCACGCGTGGTGGCGTTAACCGGTTCGTCGGGCAAAACCTCGGTTAAAGAGATGACCGCCGCGATTCTGCGTCAGTGCGGGGAAACGCTGTATACCGCTGGCAACCTGAACAATGATTTTGGCGTGCCGATGACGCTGCTGCGTCTGACCAAAGAACATGATTATGCGGTGATTGAGCTGGGTGCTAACCATCAGGGCGAAATTGCTTACACCACCGATCTGGTGCGTCCGGAGACGGCGCTGGTCAATAACCTGGCCGCTGCGCATCTGGAAGGGTTTGGTTCACTGGCAGGCGTTGCCAAAGCAAAGGGCGAGATTTTTGCCGGTTTGCCGCCTCATGGCACAGCCATCATCAACGCAGAGAGCAATGATCTGCTGAACTGGCAGCCGCAGTTTGCCGGTAAAACCCTGTGGCGTTTCTCGCCGCAGCCGCAGGCGGATGCTGAGTTCCGTGCCAGCGATATCACGCTACGCCCGGATGCCACCCTGTTCACGCTGCATACCCCGCGTGGCGACATTGCCATCACGCTGCCACTGCCGGGACGTCACAACATTGCCAACGCGCTGGCGGCGGCGGCATTAGCGTTATCGGTCGATGCACCGCTGAACGCGATTCAGGCTGGCCTGAAAACCTTGCAGCCGGTTCCAGGACGCTTGTTCCCGGTTCGTCTGGCTGAACATCAACTGCTGCTTGATGATAGCTACAACGCCAATGTCGGTTCTATGACCGCTGCCGCGCAGGTGCTGGGTGATATGCCGGGCTACCGTGTGATGGTGGTGGGTGATATGGCCGAACTTGGGGAGGAGGCTGAAGCCTGCCATCGTCAGGTCGGTGACGCGGCAAAAGCCGCCGGAATTGATTGTGTGCTGAGCACCGGACGCTTAAGCCAGTTGATCAGTGAAAACAGTGGCAATGGCGAGCATTTCGCCAGTAAAGCCGCGCTGATTGAACGTTTGCGGACGCTATTGTCCGAACATCAGGACATTACCATTTTGATTAAGGGTTCGCGTAGTGCCGCCATGGAGCAGGTAGTACAGAGCTTACAGGAGAAAGGAACATGCTAGTCTGGCTGGCCGAGCATTTGGTCGCACTTTATTCCGGCTTTAACGTCTTTTCCTATCTGACGTTTCGCGCCATTGTCAGCCTGCTGACCGCGTTGTTCATCTCATTGTGGATGGGCCCCCGTCTGATTGCCTGGCTGCAAAAGCTGCAGATTGGTCAGGTGGTGCGTAACGATGGCCCTGAGTCGCATTTCAGTAAACGCGGCACCCCGACCATGGGCGGCATCATGATCCTCACCTCCATCACCGTGTCGGTGCTGATGTGGGCGTATCCGTCGAACCCGTATGTCTGGTGCGTACTGGCTGTGCTGATCGGCTTTGGCATTATCGGTTTTGTCGATGATTACCGCAAAGTGGTGCGCAAAGACACCAAGGGCCTGATTGCACGCTGGAAATATTTCTGGATGTCGGTGATCTCGCTGGGTGTGGCCTTCGCGCTCTATCTGGCGGGTAAAGATACCCCGGCGACCGAGCTGGTGGTGCCGTTCTTTAAAGACATCATGCCGCAGCTGGGGCTGTTCTACGTTCTGCTGGCCTACTTTGTGATTGTCGGCACCGGGAACGCGGTCAACCTTACCGATGGTCTGGATGGCCTGGCAATCATGCCTACGGTGTTTGTCGCGGCTGGTTTTGCGCTGGTGGCCTGGGCGACCGGTAACGTGAAGTTTGCTGAGTACCTGCACATCCCGTATCTGCGTCATGCCGGTGAGCTGGTGATTGTGTGTACCGCGATTGTCGGGGCCGGTCTTGGCTTCCTGTGGTTCAACACCTATCCGGCGCAGGTCTTTATGGGCGATGTGGGTTCACTGGCGCTGGGTGGCGCGCTGGGTACCATTGCGGTGCTGTTGCGTCAGGAATTTTTGCTGGTGATCATGGGGGGCGTGTTCGTGGTTGAAACGCTGTCGGTGATCCTGCAGGTGGGATCGTTCAAGCTGCGCGGGCAACGTATTTTCCGCATGGCCCCGATCCATCACCACTATGAATTGAAAGGCTGGCCGGAGCCGCGCGTCATCGTGCGCTTCTGGATCATTTCGCTGATGCTGGTGCTGATTGGCCTGGCAACGCTGAAGGTACGTTAATTATGGCTGACTATCGGGGCAGAAAAGTCGTCATCATCGGGTTGGGCCTGACGGGCCTGTCCTGTGTTGATTTCTTTTTAGCGCAGGGGGTGACCCCTCGCGTGATGGACACCCGTGTGTCACCACCTGGGCTGGATAAATTGCCGGAGCAGGTGGAGCGCTATGTCGGTGGGTTGAACGACGACTGGCTGCTGGCGGCAGACCTCATCATCGCCAGCCCGGGCATTGCCCTGGCGCATCCGGCGCTGAGCGATGCGGCGGATGCTGGTATCGAAATCGTCGGCGATATCGAACTGTTTTGCCGTGAAGCCCAGGCACCGATTGTGGCGATTACCGGCTCGAACGGAAAAAGCACGGTGACCACGCTGGTCGGTGAGATGGCGCGTGCCGCAGGCTGGCAGGTGGGTGTGGGCGGCAACATCGGTTTACCGGCGCTGTCGCTGCTGAAATCCCCGGCGCAGCTGTATGTGCTGGAACTTTCCAGTTTCCAGCTGGAAACCACCCATAGCCTGAAAGCCGCAGCGGCAACCATCCTTAACGTGACCGAAGACCATATGGATCGCTACCCGCTGGGGATGCAGCAATATCGTGCCGCCAAATTGCGAATCTATGAAAACGCCAGCGTCTGCGTGGTGAATGCCGATGACGGCATGACCATGCCGGTTCGCGGTGCCGATACCCGCTGTGTCAGCTTTGGTATCGACCTCGGTGATTATCATCTCAACCGGCAGCAGGGGAGCACCTGGCTGCGGGTGAAAGGTGAGAAAGTGCTGAACACCGACGAAATGAAGCTGGTGGGTCAGCACAACTATACCAACGCGTTGGCGGCACTGGCGCTGGCGGATGCGGTGCATATTCCGCGTGCGTCCAGCCTGAAAGCGTTAACCACCTTCACCGGCCTGCCGCACCGTTTCCAGCTGGTGCATGAAGCGAAAGGTGTGCGCTGGATTAACGATTCAAAAGCCACCAACGTGGGCAGCACCGAAGCGGCACTGAATGGTTTGCAGGTCAAAGGGACGTTGTGGCTGCTGCTGGGCGGTGATGGTAAATCGGCCGATTTCAGTCCGCTGGCGCGTTACCTGCAAGGTAACAACATACAACTGTTTTGCTTTGGTCGTGATGGTGATGCGCTGGCCGCGCTGCGCCCGGAAATTGCCACGCGCACCGAAACCATGCAGCAGGCAATGGAGCAGATCGCCAGCCAGGTGAAAGCGGGCGATATGGTTTTACTGTCACCGGCCTGCGCCAGCCTCGATCAGTTCCGTAATTTTGAACAACGCGGCGACCAGTTCGCGCAACTGGCGAAGGAGTTAGGCTGATGCGAATTCCCGGCACCGCGATAGCCAGCTTCCTCTCCCTGCGCCTGAAAGATTGGGTGATGGGGGCGCGTGAGAACGAAGATGCACCAGTGGTGCTGTATGACCGCACGCTGCTGTGGCTGACGTTAGGTCTGGCGATTGTCGGTTTCGTGATGGTGACCTCGGCTTCAATGCCGGTAGGGCAGCGTCTGAACGAAGACCCGTTCTATTTTGCCAAGCGTGATGCGTTTTACATCATTCTGGCACTCGGTATGGCGCTGGTGACATTGCGTGTGCCGATGGATTTCTGGCAGCGCTACAGCAACGTGATGCTGGTGGTGACGGTGGTGATGCTGCTGATCGTGCTGGTGGTGGGTAGCTCAGTAAACGGGGCATCGCGTTGGATTGCGCTGGGGCCGCTGCGTATCCAGCCTGCGGAGCTTTCCAAGCTGTCGTTGTTCTGCTACCTCGCCAGTTACCTGGTGCGCAAGGTCGAAGAGGTGCGGAATAACTTCTGGGGCTTCTGTAAACCGATGGGGGTGATGGTGGTGCTGGCGGTGTTGCTGCTGGCGCAGCCGGACCTCGGAACGGTGGTGGTGCTGTTCGTGACCACGCTGGCGATGCTGTTTCTCGCCGGGGCAAAATTATGGCAGTTCCTGGCGATCATCGGATCCGGCATGTTTGCAGTGGTACTGCTGATTATCGCTGAACCCTACCGTATGCGCCGTGTGACCTCGTTCTGGAACCCGTGGGAAGATCCATTCGGTAGTGGATACCAGTTAACCCAGTCACTGATGGCGTTTGGTCGTGGCGAATTCTGGGGGCAGGGCCTCGGGAATTCAGTACAGAAACTGGAATATCTGCCCGAAGCGCATACCGACTTTATCTTCTCCATCATCGGTGAAGAATTGGGTTATGCCGGTGTGGTTTTGGCGCTGTTGATGGTATTCTTCGTCGCTTTTCGCGCGATGTCGATTGGCCGCCGCGCGCTGGAGATTGACCAGCGCTTTTCCGGCTTCCTGGCGTGTTCCATCGGTGTGTGGTTCAGCTTCCAGGCATTGGTTAACGTCGGTGCTGCTGCCGGTATGCTGCCGACCAAAGGTCTGACGCTGCCGCTGATCAGTTACGGCGGTTCCAGTCTGATTATCATGTCGACGGCCATCGTGTTTTTGTTGCGCATAGATTATGAAACGCGTCTGGCAAAAGCCCAGGCGTTTACCCGAGGTGGTCGATGAGTGGGAAGCGACTGATGGTGATGGCAGGCGGAACCGGTGGACATGTGTTCCCTGGTCTGGCTGTCGCCCATCATCTGATGGAACAGGGCTGGCAGGTCCGCTGGCTGGGAACCGCCGATCGTATGGAAGCCGATCTGGTGCCGAAGCATGGTATCGAGATTGATTTTATCCGCATCAGCGGTTTGCGCGGTAAAGGGGTAAAAGCACAACTGCTGGCCCCGGTACGTATTTTCAATGCATGGCGTCAGGCGCGCCGCATTATGAAAAACTGGCAGCCGGATGTGGTGCTGGGCATGGGTGGTTATGTTTCGGGTCCTGGTGGCCTGGCCGCCTGGAGTTGTGGCATCCCGGTGGTGCTGCATGAGCAGAATGGTATTGCCGGACTGACCAACAAATGGCTGGCGAAAATCGCCACCAAAGTGATGCAGGCTTTCCCGGGCGCATTCCCCAACGCGGATGTGGTGGGTAACCCGGTGCGTACCGATGTGCTGGCGCTGCCGTTGCCCGCCGAACGCCTGGCAGGGCGTAGCGGACCGGTACGGGTGCTGGTAGTCGGGGGCAGCCAGGGCGCGCGTATCCTGAACCAGACGCTGCCTGCGGTTGCCGCCGAACTGGGCGATGCCATCACCTTATGGCATCAGACTGGCAAAGGTGCGCTGGAAACCGTCCAGCAGGCTTATCGCGATGCGGGCCAGCCGCAGCATAAAGTCACCGAGTTTATCGATGACATGGCCGCT
This sequence comes from Pantoea sp. X-Soil-TKNS-1280, assembly GCF_059730475.1. Taxonomy (NCBI): domain Bacteria; kingdom Pseudomonadati; phylum Pseudomonadota; class Gammaproteobacteria; order Enterobacterales; family Erwiniaceae; genus Pantoea; species Pantoea sp. X-Soil-TKNS-1280. The sequence continues at coordinate 824,307 of NZ_AP035962.1, forward strand.
GCCTACGCCTGGGCTGATGTAGTGGTTTGCCGCTCAGGAGCACTGACGGTGAGTGAAGTGGCTGCCGCAGGTTTACCGGCGATTTTCGTGCCTTTTATGCATAAAGATCGCCAGCAGTACTGGAATGCGTTGCCGCTGGAGCAAGCGGGCGCAGCTAAAATTTTTGAGCAGCCGCAGTTCACCGCGGCTGTGGTAGCGGACACGCTGCGCCACTGGGATCGCCCCACACTGCTGACCATGGCAGAAAAGGCCCGCCAGGTGGCAATTCCTGATGCAACCGATCGGGTTGCGCAGGAAGTCGCAGGTGCCGCGAAATAAGTTAATCGGTCAGCGAGGCTGACCCGTACCTGATTCAGGTACAAATGGAAAACACAGGTAACAGAGACAGATGAATACACAGCAATTGGCAAAACTGCGTTCTATTGTGCCCGAGATGCGTCGCGTCCGGCACATCCACTTTGTCGGCATCGGTGGTGCTGGCATGGGCGGTATTGCCGAGGTGTTAGCGAACGAAGGTTATCATATTAGCGGTTCCGATTTGGCACCCAACCCGGTCACGCAGCATCTGGCGACGCTGGGCGCAACTATCTACTTCAACCATCGTCCAGAAAATGTGACCGATGCGAGCGTGGTGGTGGTTTCCACCGCCGTGGCGCAGGACAACCCTGAGCTGGTTGCGGCACGTGAACAGCGAATTCCGGTGATTCGCCGCGCAGAGATGCTGGCTGAACTGATGCGCTTCCGTCACGGCATCGCGATTGCTGGTACGCATGGTAAAACCACCACCACGGCGATGGTAGCGAGCATTTATGCCGAAGGCGGTCTGGACCCAACCTTCGTCAACGGTGGCCTGGTGAAAGCCGCCGGGACCCATGCGCGTCTGGGTAGCAGCCGTTATCTGATTGCCGAAGCGGACGAGAGCGATGCATCTTTCCTGCATCTGCAACCGATGGTGGCGATTGTTACCAATATCGAAGCAGATCATATGGATACCTATCAGGGCGATTTCGAGAACCTGAAGCAGACGTTCATTAACTTCCTGCACAACCTGCCGTTCTATGGCCGTGCGGTGATGTGTGTTGATGACGTGGTTATCCGTGACCTGATCCCGCGCGTCGGGCGTCAGATCACCACTTACGGATTTAGTGACGATGCGGATGTGCGCATTGAAAATTACGAGCAGCGTGGTGCGCAGGGGCATTTCACCCTGATCCGCCACGACAAGCCGGTACTGTATGTCACGCTGAACGCACCGGGTCGCCATAACGCGCTGAACGCAGCCGCGGCGGTGGCGGTGGCCAGCGAAGAAGGTATCGACGACAACGCTATTCTGGCCGCACTGGAGAGTTTCCAGGGCACCGGTCGCCGTTTTGACGTGCTGGGTGAGTTTGATACCGCACCCGTGAACGGTAAGCCAGGCAGCGCCATGCTGGTTGATGATTACGGTCACCATCCGACCGAAGTGGATGTGACCATTAAAGCGGCACGCGCTGGCTGGCCAGAGAAAAAGCTGGTGATGGTGTTCCAGCCGCACCGCTACACGCGTACCCGCGATCTGTTCGACGATTTCGCCAACGTGCTGTCGCAGGTGGATGTGTTGCTGATGCTGGATGTGTACCCGGCAGGGGAAACGGCAATCCCGGGAGCGGATAGTCGCTCGCTGTGCCGCGCGATTCGCGGCCGCGGCAAAGTGGACCCGATTCTGGTCTCCGAACACGATGCGCTGCCAGAAGCACTGGCCCCCCTGCTGACCGGTAACGATCTGGTCATCGTTCAGGGTGCTGGCAACATTGGCAAAATCGCCCGCAAGCTGGCAGAAATCCGTTTGCAACCCACGGTGAAAGCGGAGGTGCGCAATGGCTGAGAAGGTCGCGGTATTGTTAGGCGGCACCTCGGCGGAGCGTGAAGTTTCGCTGATGTCCGGTAACGCGGTACTGGCCGGGTTGCGTGAAATGGGCATTGACGCACATCCGGTGGATACGCGTGAGGTGTCGGTGCTCAACCTGAAGCAACAGGGATTTGATAAAGCCTTTATCGCGCTGCATGGCCGTGGCGGTGAAGACGGTACGTTGCAGGCGGTGCTGGAATTCCAGCAGATGCCGTATACCGGCAGCGGCGTGATGGCTTCGGCGATCACCATGGATAAACTGCGCAGCAAACTGCTGTGGCAGGGCAGGGGATTGCCTGCGGGTAAATTTGTCTGGCTGACACGTCAGCAGCAGGATAACGGCTTAGATGCAGCGACACTGGCATCGATTGAAGCCCTGGGTTTGCCGCTGTTCGTTAAGCCGAGCTGCGAAGGTTCCAGCGTGGGTATCAGCCGGGTGAACACTCTCGACGCGCTGCCTGCGGCGCTGGAAGAAGCTTTTCGTCACGACGAAGACGTGTTGGTTGAAGCCTTTCTGAGTGGTGCGGAATATACCGTCGGTATTTTAGGCGAGCAGATTCTGCCTTCCATCAGAATTAAGAGCGCCAGCGAGTTCTATGACTATGAAGCAAAATACATTTCTGACGATACTGAATACTTCTGTCCAAGTGGTTTGAGTGCCGAACGGGAAGCAGAATTGCAGGCGCTGGTGGTGGCTGCCTGGCGTGCGCTGGGATGCAGCGGCTGGGGACGTGTCGATGTGATGGTGGACGGTGATGACAATTTCCAGTTGCTGGAAGTGAATACCTCACCGGGCATGACCAGCCACAGTCTGGTACCGATGGCGGCGAAGCAGGCGGGGCTGAGTTTCCCGCAGCTGGTTGCACGTATTCTGGAGCTGGCCGACTGATATGTCACAGGCGGCGCTGAACGTACGCAACCGCGAACCCCAGGAGCGCACGCGCACCGGGCGTAGCAACGGTGCCCGACTTTTCGGCATCGTGTTTCTGCTGATTGTGCTGGGCATTATGGTGGCCGGCGGGCTGGTGGTGCTGAAGTGGATGAATGATGCTTCCCGCCTGCCATTATCGAAACTGGTGGTGACCGGCGAAACGCATTACACCACGCACGATGACATTCGCCAGGCGATTTTGTCACTCGGCGCACCGGGCACGTTTATGTCGCAGAACGTAGACATCATCCAGCAGCAAATTGAACGTTTGCCGTGGATTAAACAGGTCAGCGTGCGTAAGCAGTGGCCTGATGAGCTGAAGATTAACCTGGTGGAGTATGTTCCGGTGGCACGCTGGAATGACCTGCATATGGTGGACGCCGAGGGTGTCTCCTTCAGCATCCCGGCCAGTCACATTGGTAAAGAAAACATGCCGATGCTGTACGGGCCAGAAGGCAGTGAGAAAGAGGTACTGGCCGGTTATCACACCATGAGTGATGTGCTGAAGGCCAGCAAGTTTACCCTGAAGGTCGCGTCGATGACGGCGCGGCGCTCGTGGCAGCTGGTGACCAGTGACGATGTGCGCATCGAACTGGGACGCAGCGATACCATGAAGCGTCTGAACCGTTTTATTGAGCTCTATCCGGAACTGCAACAGCAGGCCCAGAGCGGTAATAAGCGCATTAGTTATGTCGATTTGCGCTATGACTCGGGTGCCGCCGTAGGATGGGCACCGGCACCGTTAGAGCCACAGGAAGTCAATCAGCAACAGAACCAGGCACAGGCTAAACAACAATGATCAAGGCAACGGACAGAAAACTGGTAGTAGGACTCGAAATCGGCACCGCGAAGGTCGCCGCCCTGGTTGGGGAAATTCTGCCCGATGGTATGGTCAACATTATTGGGGTGGGCAGCTGCCCGTCTCGCGGTATGGATAAAGGTGGCGTGAATGACCTTGAATCGGTGGTGAAATGCGTGCAGCGCGCCATCGATCAGGCTGAACTGATGGCAGATTGCCAGATTTCATCCGTCTACCTTGCTTTATCGGGCAAACATATCAGTTGTCAGAACGAAATCGGGATGGTTCCGATTTCCGAAGAGGAAGTGACTCAGGATGATGTAGAGAATGTCGTGCATACCGCGAAATCGGTCCGCGTACGAGACGAGCATCGTATCCTGCATGTTATTCCTCAGGAATATGCCATCGATTATCAGGAAGGCATCAAAAATCCGGTTGGGCTGTCCGGCGTGCGTATGCAGGCGAAGGTTCATCTGATCACCTGTCACAACGATATGGCGAAAAATATCGTGAAGGCAGTGGAACGATGTGGCCTGAAAGTGGACCAACTGATTTTTGCCGGACTGGCGTCCAGCTTCTCAGTATTGACTGAGGATGAACGTGAGCTGGGAGTCTGTGTTGTTGACATCGGTGGCGGTACAATGGATATCGCGGTATACACCGGCGGCGCGCTGCGCCACACCAAAGTGATCCCTTATGCCGGGAACGTGGTGACCAGCGATATCGCCTATGCCTTCGGTACGCCGCCAACGGATGCCGAAGCGATTAAAGTACGCCACGGCTGTGCGCTGGGTTCCATCGTCGGTAAAGACGAGAATGTGGAAGTCCCGAGCGTAGGTGGACGTCCACCGCGCAGCCTGCAACGTCAGACGCTGGCGGAAGTGATTGAGCCGCGTTACACCGAATTGCTGAATCTGGTGAATGACGAGATTCTGCAACTGCAAGAACAACTGCGCCAGCAAGGCGTGAAGCACCATCTGGCGGCCGGTATTGTGCTGACCGGTGGCGCGGCGCAGATTGAAGGCCTGGCGGCCTGCGCCCAGCGTGTTTTCCACACGCAGGTGCGTATTGGTCAGCCACTGAACATCACTGGCCTGACGGATTATGCGCAGGAGCCGTACTACTCAACCGCAGTTGGTCTGCTGCATTACGGCAAAGAGTCACATATGAACGGTGATGCTGAAACGGAAAAACGTGCTTCAGTGGGCAATTGGTTTAAACGCATCAATAGCTGGCTGAAGAAAGAGTTTTAATTTTTGTAAAAGGGGATCATGCTGGCTTTTTTTATGATCTCCAGGCGACAGGCACATAACGGAGAGAAATCATGTTTGAACCTATGGAATTAACCAATGACGCGGTGATTAAAGTCATCGGCGTCGGCGGTGGCGGTGGCAACGCCGTAGAGCACATGGTACGCGAGCGTATCGAAGGTGTGGAATTCTTCGCTGTGAACACCGACGCCCAGGCGTTGCGTAAAACAGCGGTCGGCCAGACGATCCAGATCGGGACCAATATCACCAAAGGTCTGGGTGCGGGTGCGAACCCGGAAGTCGGTCGTACCTCAGCGGAAGAAGATCGCGAAGCACTGCGTTCTGCGCTGGATGGGGCAGACATGGTGTTTATTGCAGCGGGTATGGGTGGCGGCACCGGTACCGGTGCGGCGCCGGTCGTGGCAGAAGTGGCGAAAGATTTGGGTATCCTGACCGTTGCGGTGGTGACTAAGCCCTTCAACTTCGAAGGCAAAAAGCGTATGGCTTTTGCCGAGCAGGGTATCGCTGAACTGTCGAAGCATGTCGATTCACTGATCACCATTCCGAACGACAAGCTGCTGAAAGTACTGGGCCGTGGCATCTCTCTGCTGGATGCATTCGGTGCAGCGAACGACGTGCTGAAAGGCGCGGTGCAGGGTATCGCTGAACTGATTACCCGTCCGGGTCTGATGAACGTTGACTTCGCGGACGTGCGTACCGTGATGTCTGAGATGGGTTACGCCATGATGGGTTCTGGCGTGGCTTGTGGTGAAGACCGTGCCGAAGAAGCGGCAGAAATGGCGATCTCCAGCCCGCTGCTGGAAGATATCGACCTGTCTGGCGCGCGTGGTGTGCTGGTTAACATCACCGCGGGCTTCGATCTGCGTCTCGACGAATTCGAAACCGTGGGTAACACCATCCGTGCTTTCGCATCGGACAACGCAACCGTGGTAATCGGTACTTCTCTGGACCCAGAGATGAACGACGAACTGCGCGTGACCGTGGTGGCTACCGGTATCGGTATGGACAAACGTCCGGAAATCACCCTGGTGACCAACAAACAGAGCAGCCAGCCAGTGATGGATCATCGTTACCAGCAGCATGGTATGGCACCGCTGCCGCAGGAGCAAAAACCTGCTGCGAAAGTGGTCAACGATCCTGCAACGGCATCTGGCAAAGAACCTGACTATCTGGATATTCCGGCGTTTCTGCGTAAGCAAGCCGACTAAGAATAACCCGAGAATTGGGTTTCTCCGCTCTTTGTGCTAAAGTGTTCGCCCGCTGGTAATTTATACTAGCGGTCGGATGGGTAATATTGCGAGATAATGCGATGATCAAACAAAGGACACTAAAACGTATTGTTCAGGCGACTGGCGTCGGTTTACATACCGGCAAAAAAGTCACACTGACCTTACGCCCTGCGTCGGCTAATACCGGGGTCATCTATCGTCGCACTGACTTGAATCCACCGGTTGATTTCCCGGCTGATGCAAAATACGTGCGCGACACCATGCTGAGTACTTGTCTGGTGAATGATGAAGGCGTGCGTATTTCGACCGTTGAACACCTGAACGCCGCCCTGGCCGGTCTGGGTATCGATAACATTATTGTTGAAGTTGATGCACCAGAAATCCCGATCATGGACGGCAGTGCTGCACCGTTTATCTATTTGCTGATGGATGCGGGTATCCACGAGCTGAACAGCGCGAAGAAATTTGTGCGTGTTAAGCAAACGGTACGCGTTGAAGATGGCGACAAGTGGGCTGAGATCAAACCTTACAATGGTTTCTCGCTCGACTTCACCATCGATTTTAAACATCCGGCAATTGATTCCAGCTCGCAGCGCTATCAGCTCAACTTCTCGGCCGAGGCGTTTGTGCGCCAGATCAGCCGTGCGCGTACTTTCGGCTTTATGCGTGAAATCGAATATCTGCAGTCTAAAGGCCTGTGCCTGGGCGGTAGTTTAGATTGTGCGATTGGCCTCGACGACTTCCGTGTACTGAACGAAGAAGGTCTGCGTTTTGAGGATGAGTTCGTTCGTCACAAAATGCTGGACGCTATCGGCGACCTGTTTATGTGTGGTCACAACGTTATTGGCGCATTTTCTGCCTTTAAATCTGGCCATGCACTGAACAACAAATTGCTGCAGGCGGTACTGGCAAAACAGGAAGCCTGGGAATGGGCGACCTTCGAAGACGAAGCTGAACTGCCGCTGGCATTCAAAGCACCCAATCTGGTCCTGGCGTAAGTCAGGCACAAAACGGCGGGTTTCCCTGACACTCTCTCCGGTCAGTGGTACCTGCCGTTTTTTATTGTCTCCTGCTATCTCTGTCTAAAGACACGCTCATCACTGCCAATACTGGCTAAACGCTGTACGAAAAAACGTGAAATCTCCCCGCAGCCGTTTAATCACTGGTGTGGAAGCCACACATAAATGCTATTATCAGGCGCTTGTATTGGCAGGGTACGCCGTTAAGTACGGTGGATGACTTACTTACTGAAGTTTTGTGGACGGGTTGTGATCGGGATTTTTTCACGCTGGCGACAATTTGGCAGACGCTACTTCTGGCCGCATCTCCTATTGGGGATGGTTGCAGCCAGCTTTGGCTTGCCCGCCTGTGCCCAGACTTCCGAACCTGCTTCCGCAGATACCCCTGTCAGTAGCCTGTTTACCGGCAATGTTGTTCGTTTTGACCATTTAATTCGCCTGCAGGAAACTGCGCGCCGTCCGAACTTCAATGTCGATTACTGGCATCAGCATGCCATTCGTACCGTTATCCGCCATCTTTCCTTCAGTATGACGCCTCCGGCGCAAGCGGAAAACGAGAACACAGTACCGCTAGCGGCACAAAAGCTGGCGTTGATTGATTCATTACAGGCATTGCTGACCTCGCCAGCGATGCCGCAGATTACTGCTGAACCGCAGCCAGTTGTTCTGGCCACAGAACCGCAACTTAATACCCCCGCTTTCTGGTTGTCTGCTATTCAGGGCATTCGCGCCGGACCCTCATTGCTCAACTGCTAACTTTTATCCGCACACTTTTTAGATTTCGCAGCCCGTGAAGTCACGGCTGAATTGAGAATATATTTATCATGTTAATCAAATTGTTAACTAAAGTTTTTGGTAGCAGCAATGATCGTACTCTGCGTCGTATGCGCAAGGTTGTGGATGTCATCAACAAGATGGAGCCGGACTTTGAAAAGCTCTCTGATGATGAACTGAAAGCCAAAACCGGTTTATTCCGTGAACGCCTGGAAAAAGGCGAAGTGCTGGAAAGCCTGATTCCGGAAGCCTTTGCAACGGTACGTGAAGCCAGTAAGCGTGTATTTGGCATGCGTCACTTTGACGTGCAGCTGATCGGCGGCATGGTGCTGAACGAGCGCTGCATCGCCGAGATGCGTACCGGTGAAGGTAAAACCCTGACTGCAACCCTGCCTGCTTACCTCAATGCGCTGAGCGGCAAAGGTGTTCACGTTGTGACAGTGAACGACTACCTTGCACAGCGTGACGCCGAAAATAACCGTCCGCTGTTTGAATTCCTGGGCCTGACGGTGGGCATCAACCTGCCGGGTATGCCATCCATCGCCAAGCGCGCCGCTTACGCTGCCGATATCACCTACGGCACCAACAACGAATACGGTTTCGACTACCTGCGCGACAACATGGCGTTCAGCCCGGAAGAGCGTGTACAGCGTAAACTGCACTACGCGCTGGTGGATGAGGTGGACTCCATCCTCATCGATGAAGCGCGTACCCCGCTGATCATCTCTGGCCCGGCGGAAGACAGCTCTGACTTGTATATCAAGGTTAATAAAATCATCCCGCACCTGGTTCGTCAGGAAAAAGAAGATTCCGACACCTTCCAGGGTGAGGGTGATTTCTGGGTAGATGAAAAAGGCCGTCAGGCGCATATGACCGAGCGCGGTCTGGTGAAAGTTGAAGAGTTGCTGGTCAGCCAGAGCATTATGGATGAAGGTGAATCACTGTATTCACCGAGCAACATCATGCTGATGCATCATGTGACTGCAGCACTGCGCGCCCATGCGTTGTTCACCCGTGACGTGGATTACATCGTTAAAGATGGTGAAGTGGTCATCGTGGATGAGCACACTGGCCGTACCATGCAGGGTCGTCGCTGGTCTGATGGTTTGCATCAGGCGGTTGAAGCGAAAGAAGGCGTGGAAATCCAGAACGAGAACCAGACGCTGGCCTCGATCACCTTCCAGAACTATTTCCGTATCTATGAAAAACTGGCCGGTATGACCGGTACGGCTGATACCGAAGCCTTTGAATTTAGCTCGATTTATAAGCTTGATACCATTGTCGTACCGACCAACCGTCCGATGGTGCGTAAAGATATGGCGGATCTGGTCTACATGACCGAGAAAGAAAAGATCGATGCCATCATCGAAGATATCCGCGCCTGTACTGCCAACGGGCAGCCTGTGCTGGTGGGTACCATCTCTATCGAAAAATCGGAAGTGGTGTCCAACGAGCTGACGCGTGCGGGTATCAAGCACAGCGTACTGAACGCCAAATTCCACGCCCGTGAAGCGGATATCGTGGCCCAGGCGGGTCAGCCTGGCGCGGTAACTATCGCTACTAACATGGCCGGCCGTGGTACTGACATTATGCTGGGCGGTAACTGGCATGCCGAAGTGGCAGAGCTGGAAGCACCGACTGAAGCACAGATTGAAGAGATTAAAAACGCCTGGCAGCAGCGTCATGAAGCGGTGCTGGCTGCCGGTGGTCTGCATATTATCGGTACTGAGCGCCATGAATCGCGTCGTATCGATAACCAGCTGCGTGGTCGTGCGGGCCGTCAGGGTGACGCCGGTTCATCACGTTTCTACCTGTCGATGGAAGATGCGCTGATGCGTATTTTTGCCTCGGATCGTGTTTCTAACATGATGCGTAAGCTGGGTATGAAACCGGGCGAAGCGATTGAGCATCCGTGGGTGACCAAAGCGATTGCCAATGCGCAACGTAAAGTGGAAAGCCGCAACTTCGATATTCGTAAACAGCTGCTGGAATATGATGATGTTGCAAACGACCAGCGTCGTGCCATTTACAGCCAGCGTAACGAACTGCTGGATGTGTCTGACGTGTCAGAAACCATCAACAGCATCCGTGAAGATGTGTTCAAAGCCACCATCGACACTTATATTCCGCCGCAGTCGCTGGAAGAAATGTGGGATGTACCGGGACTGGAAGAACGTCTGCGCACCGATTTCGATCTGAATCTGCCGATTGCTGAATGGCTGGATAAAGAGCCGGATCTGCATGAAGAGACGCTGCGCGAACGCATCATGAAGCACGCAACGGAAAGCTACGCTGCCAAAGAAGAAGTGGTGGGCGTGGAAATGATGCGTAACTTTGAGAAAGGCGTGATGCTGCAAACGCTGGATTCGCTGTGGAAAGAGCATCTGGCGGCGATGGATTATCTGCGCCAGGGTATCCACCTGCGTGGCTATGCGCAGAAAGATCCGAAGCAGGAATACAAACGTGAATCTTTCGCCATGTTTGCTGCCATGCTGGAATCATTGAAATATGAAGTGATCAGCACCCTGAGCAAAGTTCAGGTGCGTATGCCGGAAGAAGTCGAAGCGATGGAGCAGCAGCGTCGTGAAGATGCTGAGCGTCTGGCACAGCAGCAGCAACTCAGCCATGTGGACGATGAAACCGCAGCGGCCGCCGCGCTGGCAGCCCAGGGTGGTGAGCGCAAGGTCGGTCGTAACGATCCGTGCCCATGCGGTTCGGGTAAAAAGTATAAGCAGTGTCACGGCCGCCTGGCCTGATAAGAACAAAGGAGCCTGATGGCTCCTTTTTCTTTGGTTAACATCCATCAGCGACTGCTTTAAAATCAGCGCTTCATTCATCTTTAGCGGAACTCAGTTTATGAAACACCTGCAAGTCGCGGTGGGCATCATTCGCAATGCCAGCCATCAGATCTTCCTTGCTCAGCGCGCGGCAAGCTCTTACATGGCCAATAAATGGGAGTTTCCAGGCGGGAAAATCGAACAAGGTGAAACCGCTGAACAGGCGCTGAAGCGTGAGTTAATGGAAGAGACCGGTATTGACGTGACGGTGGCCCAGGCGATTGGTCAGGCCGATCACAGTTATGAAGACCTGCGCGTGACGCTACATTTCTTTCTGGTTGAAGGCTGGCAGGGTGAACCCTGGGGCAAAGAAGGGCAGCCGCAACGCTGGGTTGACCAGCAAGCGCTGGTTGCCGATGAGTTCCCGCCCGCTAACCATGCGCTGATTGCGCGCCTGGTCGCGGGCGAAATCTGACATCAGGGGCGCAGGCCCCTGATGGTTATTGCTGTTCTTCACTCCAGTCATCGCTGTCCGTGAGGTCACCGCTACTGGGGATGCGTTTTTCTTCCGCCGCCCATTCACCTAAGTCAATCAGCTGGCAGCGTTTACTGCAAAACGGACGCCACGGACTCAGGTCATCCCACATCACGTCTTTACCGCAATTGGGACAAGACACAACAATCATTTCTTCCTGCATAACATCCTCTAACAACAGGCCAGTTCAAAATTAAGTCGCGCAGGCACGTCGCCACGCTCACTGTCCAGCGGCAGGAAACGAATGGCATAACGGCTCTTGTGGCCGGATACCTGCGGATAAAGCGCGTCTTCCAGCGTCAGTTGCAAGCGTAACAAATCAGCACCCTCGGCATTATCCTGATAAAAACCGTTCAGGCTGGTTTGATTACGGAAAACACCCGACTGACGAATCAGATCGAGAATCATCACCAGGCTGTGACGCAGCGGATTCAGCGACTCGACCCAGGCATTTACCTGTGTGTCGCGTACGGATTGTTCGAGGTGCAACCAGATATGCAAGCCGGGGATGTCAAAGCTACAACAACCACCGGGAATGCTCAGACGCTGACGCACCAGGCCAACCAGGCGATCTTCGCGTAATTGCTGGCCCATACGAGGTGCTTGCATTAGCTCGGACGATTGCTGTTTTAACTGCTTGCTGAGGGACTCAACCCGTTGCAGATCGACGCCAGGGACATCGAGCCAGGCACGCAACTTCTGCTGCTGCCGCTCCAGTTCTTTCAACAATTCCGTGCGCATATCGCCACGTTCGAAGATATCCAGCAAATCACCAATAATGCGGAAAACACCCAGCGCCGACACGGAGCTGGTGACAGGGATGGTGTCGTGCAACTGGTTAAGCAAAAACTCAACGCGCAGCCAGGTGCGCATCTTCTCATTCAGGGGATGTTCAAACAGAACGACTGTACTCATGATGTTAATCCTGTCCTGCTGCTGCCAGTCGCAAATAGCGCTGGTGAAGTTCAGCAACACGCGGCAGCGCGTCATCAGGCGTGCCACTATTATCAATGATGTCATCCGCGACGGCCAGGCGCTGCTGTCGGCTGGCCTGCGCGGCAAGAATATTTTTGGCCTGTGTGAGAGAAATCCCATCGCGCTGTTGAGTACGCTGCAATTGGGTTACCTCATCCACATCCACCACCAGCACGCGATCGGCTTGATGCTGTAAGCTATTTTCCACCAGCAATGGCACCACCCACAGTACATAAGGTGAGGTCGCAAGTTGCTTTAACTGCTGAGTACGCGCATTAATCAGCGGATGCAGCAGTTGGTTCAGCCAGTTCTTTTCCTGTGGCTGCTGAAAAATAATTTCGCGCAACCGTGCGCGATAAAGGGTGCCTTCCGCCGTCAGGATGGATTCACCATGGCGTTGGGCAATGGCCTGCAATGCCGGTGTACCTGGCTCAACCACTTCTCTGGCAATGGCGTCGGCGTCAACAATATCGACACCCAGCGCCGCAAAGGCATTGGCGATGGTAGATTTGCCGCTACCAATACCTCCCGTTAGCGCAACGGTAAAAGGCATAACGTTATCCCGAAGTTCGCACTGTCATGACACCACAACCGGCGTATCACTAAAGGCAAGATGAGAGCACGATCACAATCGATTTTCTCAGCTAAATTTAACGGATTGTAGCTTAAATAAAGTGAAATTCGCAGTCTTGTCGCGGAACGAATGGCGCGTATGATAACGACACTGGAGCCGTGAGCGCTACCCGAACTGCGGTTCGATGCCACTAACCAGGACACTTGTTATGCGTATTGAAGAAGATTTAAAACTGGGCTTTAAAGACGTACTCATCCGCCCTAAACGCTCCACCCTGAAAAGCCGTTCCGAAGTCGAGCTGGAACGCACCTATACTTTCAAACATTCTGGCCTGAGCTGGACAGGCGTACCGGTGATTGCCGCCAATATGGATACGGTGGGTACCTTCACCATGGCAGCAGCACTGGCCAGTTTTGGTGTGTTGACCGCCGTTCATAAACATTACAGCGTTGAAGACTGGCAGGCGTTTATCCAGCGTGTACCGGCGTCGGTATTGAGCCACGTGATGGTCTCCTCCGGGACTTCAGAAGCAGACTTCAGCAAATTAACCGCCGTTCTGGCACTTTCCCCGCAATTGAATTTTATCTGCATTGATGTTGCTAATGGCTATTCCGAGCACTTCGTCGCATTTCTGCAACGCGTCCGCGAAAGCTTCCCCGGTAAAACCATTTGTGCAGGCAATGTGGTTACCGGTGAAATGGTTGAAGAATTGATTCTTTCTGGCGCAGATATTGTGAAAGTGGGTATCGGCCCGGGCTCGGTCTGCACCACTCGCGTTAAAACCGGTGTTGGCTATCCACAGCTTTCGGCGGTGATTGAGTGTGCGGATGCCGCGCATGGCCTTGGGGGGCAGATCGTCAGTGACGGTGGTTGTGCCGTACCGGGTGATATCGCGAAAGCGTTTGGCGGCGGAGCGGATTTTGTCATGCTCGGCGGTATGCTGGCGGCGCATGATGAATGTGAAGGCTCCCTCGTGGAGGAGCATGGTGAGCAATTTATGCTGTTTTATGGCATGAGTTCAGAGTCAGCCATGAAGCGCCATGTGGGCGGAGTGGCGCAATATCGGGCGGCAGAAGGTAAGACGGTGCGTTTACCGTTGCGTGGCCCGGTTGAAGAAACGATTAAAGATATTCTGGGTGGCCTGCGTTCAGCCTGTACCTATGTGGGTGCGGAAAGGCTCAAAGAGCTGACCAAGCGCACCACATTTATCCGTGTTGCGGAACAGGAAAACCGGGTGTTTACACGCTGATGCCGTGAAGCGGGTGCATGTGATATGCACCCGTTAGCGTATTGCATCACCCAGCCCGAACACCGGTAGATACATGGCAATCACCAGAGTGCCAACGATGCCACCAATCACCACCATCATCATCGGTTCCAGCGCAGACGCGAGAGATTCGGCACGCGTTAATGTTTGTCCCTCGTGCCATTCCGCCAGCCGAGACAGCATCACATCCAGAGCTCCGGCTTGCTCACCCACTTTTATGAGCTGGGCGCATAATGGTGTAAATAGCTGATGTTGTTGCAGAGCCTGATGCAATGGTGCGCCACCGGCAATATGTTGCTGTAAGTCGGTGATGGCTTCCCGCCAGAGTCGTGACGCCAGCGTGACTTCAACAGCCTGTAAACTTTGCAGCAGGGTTAAGCCTGCCTGCTGCGTCAATTGCAAAATGGCATAGATCTGACTGAGCTGGCTGCCGCGCCACAGCGGCGCAAGCAGCGGCAATTGTAGCAACCAGCGATGTATGCGGCGCTGCCAGTCCGCCGACCGTCGATAAATTTGCCGGGCAATAATCGAGAACGCTATACAGGTGGCCAGTAAAGGAAGTGCTGCCTGTTGCAGCAGAGCGGACAACGCCATCACACCGGCGGTGAGTGCGGGCAGTGGTGCATCGAAGCTGGCGTAAACGGCGACAAACTCCGGCAACACAAACAGCAGCATTCCGGCACTGACGGCGATCGCCACCAGTAAAATGAACAGCGGGTAACGCAGTGCTTTCACCACTTTTTGCCGCAAATGTTGTTGTCCGGTTTGCTGTTGCGCCAGCTGACGACAACATTCATCCAGTTGCCCGGTCAGTTCACCCACCTGCATCAGTGCAGGAAACAGCGGTGGAAATATTTGCGGCCAGTCGCGCAGCGCCTGAGAAAAGGGCATCCCGGTAATCACTCTTTGTTGCAAACCCTTAAGCAATATCCGCCAGCCAGTATCAGGATGACCTTCAGCAAGCAGTGTCAGGCTTTCCGCAAGCGGCAGGCCGGCCCTGAGCAAGGTTGCTAACTGGCGTATCAAATCGATTTTTTGCTGCCACTTCCAGTCGCGAGCGCGCCAGCATTTGCCCCGTTGCCAGCTCACGGCCAGCATGCCTCTGTCGGCCAGCTGCTGTAACAGTGCTTCCTGATGGTTCATTAACGATTCGCCACTTTGCAGCGTTCCCAGGCTGTCCAGCGCCTGCCAGCGAAAATGGTAGAGATTAGTCATTGCCTAACCCAATGACACGCTGCATCTCTTCCAGTGAGGTTTCTCCCCGACTGACAGCCTCCAGCCCGGCGCTGACTAATGTTTTCATTCCCTGTTGGTTCGCCAGTGACAACAGATGCTCCAGCGGCATATCGGCGGAAATCGCGTTTTGTAATTTAGCGGTCATCGGCAGCAGTTCGAAAAGTGCCAGCCGTCCATAATAGCCAGAAAAACAGTGATCGCAGCCGGGGGCTCGCCAGGTTTGTAGAGTGCCAGGCCATAACCCGACAGGTAAATGCGCGATCGCTTGCCCCGGCTGTCGGCAATGTGTGCATAGCCTTCTCACCAGACGCTGTGCCACGATCAACTGCAATGCCGGGCCGAGCAGATAACCGGGAATCCCCATTTGCCGCAATCGTGTCAGAGTTTCTGCAGTGGAGTTGGTATGCAGGGTGGAAAGCACCAGATGGCCCGTTTGTGCAGCTTTAACGGCAATCCCGGCCGTTTCTGCATCGCGAATTTCGCCCACCATGATGACATCCGGATCCTGACGCAGCAGTGCACGCAGCACCAGATTAAAATCCAGCCCGCTGCGAGGCTGAATTTGTGTCTGGTTGATACCTTCCAGCGGGATCTCCAGCGGATCTTCCACGCTGCATACGTTTTTTTCCGGCACATTGAGTGCGCTCAATCCACTGTAGAGGGTGAAAGTTTTGCCGCTTCCGGTCGGGCCGGTAACCAGAATTAATCCCTGGGGTTTCGCCAGGGCGTTGCTGAACTGGCGCAACTGCGCCACCGGCATGCCAAGTTTATCCAGGGCAATTGCGCTATTTTCGCTCTGCATCAGACGGACTACCGCTTTCTCTCCGTGGCTGATGGGCAGAGTAGAAAGGCGAAAGGCAGCGGTTTTGCCTTCGATTTCGAGGGTAAATTGCCCATCCTGGGGCAGGCGACGTTCGGCAATATCCAGACCCCCCAGAATTTTCAGACGGGCAAGTACCGCGGCAGGTTGTACATCGGGCAACTGCGTTAGTTTGTGCAGAACGCCATCGATGCGTAGTCGGATACGTAGCGCATGGCGTTGCGGCTCGAAATGGACATCGGATGCCCGTCGCAGTATGGCTTGTTGCAGGATGTGCTCAACGGCGTTGATTGCCGATTCAGCCGAAACCTGCTCGCGGGGCTTCTCAGTGCTTCCCGGCTCATGCAAAAGCTGCTCAATTCGCGCGGCAGGCCAGCACTCCACGTCAACTTTGCACTGGCTGGCAAACTGTAACGCTTCCAGCAGGGCAGGTTCGGGTGTCCCCGCGACGGCCACGCGCAGCAGCGTGGCGTCATGATGCAGAATGATTGCGTGGTGGCGCTTGCACAGGGCCTTGAGCATGGCATCACATTTCTCCATTTCGGCCACCTTTGTCGGCAAAACGGAACTGTTCAAGGCAGTTTTCGCGCAGGCTGTTGTTATCGCTGGTGCAGCTGCGTTGCCAGTCAAGCGTGCCATCGGTGCTATTCCAGACGGGTTGCATTTCCACCGTTAAACCCGCAAGGCTTTCCTGGCCTGTCAGGCTGATGACTCCATTGGTCACGGCAAGTGTCGCAACATAGCGTGAACCTTTGGCCGCAGGAATACCGCGATCGCCTGCCTGGCACTGCGCCGGTCCGCCGCGTTCAATGGCGCAGAGTTCGACCGCCGTTTTATAGGGCACCATGGTTTGCAACATATCCGTCAGTGCGGCGCGCTGCAGATAGTTTTGATAGGCCGGTACGCCGATTGCGCTGAGGATGGCGACGATGCCAATCACAATCATTAATTCGATAAGGGTAAAACCGCGTTGTCGTTCCATAAGCTGGCTCCTTGTTGTCGAGCCGCTACGGTAGAAAAGGGTTGAGCTAAGCGGAAGAGGGCAGAGTGGCACGGCTGGAAGCCGTGCGCAGAATAGATTCAGGTTTGCACCGGAACGAACAGCAAACTGGAAGCGGTCACACAAATCTGCCGCGAATCACGATCAGGCGTCGCGAAAGCGCATCGACAGATCGAGGGCGCGTACATGCTTGGTTAACGCACCTACCGAGACATAATCTACACCCGTCTGAGCAATTTGCGGCAGCGTGCTTTCTGTGACGTTACCGGAGACTTCCAACAACGCCTGCTTTTGCGTCAGCGTCACGGCCTCACGCATCATCTCCAGGCTGAAGTTGTCGAGCATGATGATATCCGCGCCCGCATTCAGCGCATCCTGCAATTCAGTCAGGGTTTCCACTTCGACTTCCACTGGCACATCAGGCTGTAACCACAGTGCTTTTTCCACTGCCTGGCGCACCGAACCGCTGGCTATGATGTGATTCTCTTTAATCAAAAATGCATCAGACAGTCCAAGACGATGATTGCTGCCACCGCCGCACAGTACGGCATATTTCAGCGCGGTACGCAGTCCCGGCAGGGTTTTGCGGGTATCCAGTAGCTGGGTGTTGCTGTTTGCCAGCAATGCCACATAGCGGCTGACTTCGGTTGCCACGCCGGAGAGCGTTTGCACAAAATTCAGTGCGGTACGTTCTGCGGTTAAAAGCAGGCGTGCCGGGCCGAGGAGTTCAAATAACAACTGGTCTGGCACGACAGCCTGTCCATCTTCAACGTGCCAGGTAATAGTGACTTTATTGCCTAACTGGATGAATACTTCTTCCACCCAGCGTTTACCACAGAAAACACCGGCCTCCCGGGTAATGACCTGTGCTTCAGCCTGTTTCTCAGCGGGCAGTAAGAGTGCAGTGATATCACGATCGGCATCCACTTCGCCGCCTAAGTCTTCCTGAAGCGCGCGTGCAACGGCTTCGGGGATGTCATGCTCAATACGTTTGATCAATTCGTGACGGCGATGATCGGGATCGTAACGACGTGATGCCATACTCTTCCTGCTCCAGATGACAAGATAGTGAGCGCACACCTTAGCCCTATTTTACCGGTATTGCCAGTTTGTCGAGGTTAAATGTTTAGTATCCTTAACTCCCGGCGACTTTCGCATTAACGCGCAAGCAGCCGTGGAGAATCATGTTATTCTCAGCCAGACTTAAATGCAGGAAAAATGGCATGAAACTGGAAGATGGCTGGATTAATAGCGCGCGTAAAGTGCCGTCATCGCACTTTAACCAGCGACCGGAAAATGAAACGCCTTCCCTACTGATTATTCACAATATCAGCTTGCCGCCCGGTGAGTTTGGCGGTCCGTGGATTGATAGGCTGTTTACAGGCACCTTGCCCGCCGATGCGCATCCTTATTTTGCTGATATTGCCCATTTGCGTGTCGCCGCACACTGCCTGATTCGCCGTGATGGCGAGCTGGTGCAATATGTTTCATTCGATGAGCGCGCCTGGCATGCGGGGGTTTCTCAGTTCGAAGGCCGGGAAAACTGTAACGATTTCTCGATGGGTATTGAGCTGGAAGGGACCGATACCCAGCCTTACACCGACGCGCAATATGCCACGTTGCAGGCGGTCACAGCGGTATTAATGCAACACTATCCACTGACCCTGGAACGCATTACCGGCCACAGCAATATTGCGCCGGAACGTAAAACCGATCCGGGTCCGGCATTTGACTGGGAACGCTATAAACACGCCTTAAAGCGGGAGAATCCCTGAAACAGCAGGAGCAGTTATGACGTTGTTTAGCTTGTTATTAGTGTTAGGTTGGGAACGGTTGTTTAAACTGGGGGAACACTGGCAGCTCGATCATCGGCTGGAGCCGCTGTTTTGTGGTCGTCAGCGTTTTTCGTTATTCCGCACCTTAGTGATGACGGTTGTGGCGATGCTGATTGTCTGGCTGCTGGTCTGGAGCCTGAAGGGTCTGCTGTTTGGTGTTGCGCAGCTATTATTCTGGATTGTGGTGGGTTTGCTGTGTATCGGTGCGGGTTCGGTACGTTTGCATTATCACGCCTATCTAAAGGCGGCGAGTCATGATGATCAGGCAGCTCATCAGGCAATGGCGGCCGAGCTGACGTTGATTCATGGCGTGCCTGTTGAGTGCAGTGAACGTGACTTTCTGCGCGAGCTACAGAACGCGCTTATCTGGATAAATTTTCGCTTCTATCTGGCACCGTTGTTCTGGTTTGTCGTCGGTGGCTCCTGGGGACCGGTATTGCTGGTGGGATATGCGTTTCTGCGCGCCTGGCAAAGCTGGCTGGCAAAACACCATTCAGCGCTGGAGCGTGCGCAGTCTGGCGTTGACCGCGTGCTGCATCTGCTGGATTGGATCCCGGTGCGTCTTGCCGGTGTCGCCTATGCCTTGCTCGGCCACGGCGAGCGCGCGTTGCCAGCCTGGTTCGCCTCATTGACCGACTGGCATCGCTCGCAGTATCAGGTGCTGACCAGCCTGGCGCAATTCTCCCTCGCGCGTGATCCACATGTTGATAAAGTGGAAACGCCGCGCGTGGCGGTTGCACTGGCGAAACGTATTTCTCTGGTGCTGGTAGTCGTGGTGGCGTTGCTGACTATCTACGGCACGCTGGTGTGATCCGCTGGCGGCACGCCAAAATCAGGTGTGCCGTCCTCGCGCCAGTCAAAATATTTTAGCCGCGTATGGCGGTTAGGATCCCACAGGGGATCACCCTCAATTTCCGTGTAGTTGCGCGCATGATAGACCAGCACATCCTGCCCCTGTTCATCCACGGTAAAACTGTTGTGACCCGGCCCATATTGATGATTATCCCAGCTGCTGCTGAAGACCGGACGGGCGGATTTTTGCCATGCGCCGGGCTGGAGTGGATCGGCATTGGCATCAATGCTCAGGATCCCCAGACAATAATTCTCATCGGTGGCGCTGGCTGAGTAGGTGACAAACAGCGTCTTACCGTGACAAATCACCGCCGGTCCTTCATTGACACTGAACCCGGCACATTCCCATTCATATTCCGGGCGAGTCAGCATTTGTGGTGTGCCTTTCAGCGTCCAGGGATTGAGTAATTCAGCAAGATACAGGTTCGAATTGCCAGGAATCGCCGGGTCTTTTTGTGCCCACAGATACCAGTTTTTCCCCTGATGGACGAAATGCGTGGCATCGAGAGAGAAACTATCCAGTGGCGTGTGGACGCGCCGGACGGGTTGCCAATGGCCGGTCAATGGGTCGGCATCACTGCATACCAGCGCATACATGCGGTGCTGGAATAACCCATCTTTAATTTCACGATTGGGCGCAGCCGCGAAATAGATCACCCACTGCCCATTGATATGATGCAGCTCCGGTGCCCAGATTAGCGCGCTAAATGGTCCGGTATCGGGTTTGTGCCACACCACCACGGGCTCGGCCTCGGGCAGCGCAGCCAGCGTAGCGGCATGACGTATTTCCAGCCGGTCATACTCGGGCACTGAAGCGACAAAGTAATAACCCTTATCGTGGCGGAGAATAAAAGGATCGGCGCGCTGGGTGATAAACGGATTAGGCCATGGATTGCTCATTTAATTTCTCCGGGTTCGATAGCGGCGGAAGCGGCCGGGTGTGGGGCTTGCAGGTCACGGAAATTTGCGCGACGCAGGGCGAGATCGTCCTGAATGGTACGCATCAGTTTGCGATCGACTTTCAGCAGACGTACGACCCCGGCGGTAATCAGGTAGCCAACGCCAGGTATCACGGTAAACAGCAGCATGATGCCATTCAGCGCGCTGGGGGCTTGCTGTTTCGCCCCGGCATCATAGCCATAAATGGAGAGTAAAAAGCCCACCATCGCGCCAGCTACCGCCAGCCCGACTTTGAGGAAAAACAGATTGCCGGAAAAGCTCATGCCGGTGATGCGTTTACCGGTTTTCCATTCGCCGTAATCATCGACATCCGCCATCAGCGACCAGTGCAGCGGGGAGGGGATCTGATGCAGGATATTCAGCAGGAAATAAGCAATAACCACTGCCAGGGTGGCATGCGGATCGATCCAGTAAAAACCGCTGGAGAATAGCGCCAGCGCGATATTGGTCCAGAAGAAGACTTTTAATTTGCACCAGCGGTCGGTGAGGATTTTAGCCAGCGTACTGCCCAGCATCATGCCGATCACACCGAGGCTGATAAACAACGTGGCAAAATGGGTCGACTGACCCATCACCCAGGTCACGTAATACATGGTGGCGGCCATGCGGATAAAGCCAGGGCAAACGTTACAGAAAGTCAGCAGCAGAATGCGTACCCACTGGTCATTTTTCCATACGTCGCGCAGGTCATTTTTCAGATCGTCATTGCTGGGTACGGCCGGACGAATACGCTCACGCACCGTGGCAAAGCAGAACAGAAACATCGCCAGTCCGATCAGTGCCAGTACGCTCATTGCCATTTGATAGCCGCGTGCTTTGTTATCGCCACCAAACCACTCTGCCATCGGCAGCAGCGACAGCGACAGGATCAGCGTGGCGACACCCACCATGACAAAACGATACGACTGGCAGGAGACGCGTTCGCCAGGATCATTGGTGATAACCCCACCCAGCGAGCAGTAAGGGATGTTGATGGCGGTGTAGGTCAGTGACATCAGGAAGTAGGTAATAAATGCCCAGATCACCTTGTTGTCATAGCTCCAGTCTGGCGTGGTGAACATCAGAACGCTGAACAGGACATAGGGAACGGATACCCAAAGCAACCACGGGCGAAAACGTCCCCAGCGGCTCTGCGTACGGTCGGCAATGGCACCCATAATCGGATCCGTCACCGCATCCAGCACCCGCACCGAAAGCAATAAGGTGCCGACCAGTGCCGGTGCCAGGCCAAAAACATCGGTATAGAAATAGTTGAGGAATAACATGATGGCACCGCCGATCATGTTGCATCCGGCATCGCCCATGCCGTATCCCAGTTTTTCCCGGAACGAGAGTGCTGCTCCTTTCATTGTTCATCTCCAGCTATAACAGGTGCAAAAATTATTAGCGGAAAATCAGCAATCTGGCGGGGACCAATTGGTCACGATGATGGACAAAACACCTGGGCAGGGAAAAGTGTGAGGAAGATCTAAAGAAGAGGAATATCTGCCCGGACATTGACGCCGGGCAGAAGGAGCAACTTTATGCTTGCTGGGCTTTGTTTTTGATCGCGTAACCGACAGCCAGCACCACCAGCCAGACCGGAATCAGCCAGACTGAAATCGCCATGCCAGGCGTCATCAGCATGATCACCAGGATTGCCGCGAGGAACAGCAGGCAGATCCAGTTACCCAGTGGGTAAAGGATAGCGGGGAAACGTGTGGTGACACCCTGCTGGTTTTTCTTCTTACGGAATTTCAGGTGTGCCAGGCTGATCATCGCCCAGTTAATCACCAGCGCGGAGACCACTAAAGACATCAGCAGGCCGAAAGCTTCGCCCGGCATCAGATAGTTGATCAGTACACAGAGCGCTGTGGCGACAGCAGAGACCAGAATGGTTGCCACCGGTACACCGCGTTTGTCGACGTTCAGCAGCGCTTTCGGCGCATTGCCCTGTTGTGCCAGGCCGAACAACATACGGCTGTTACAGTAGACGCAGCTGTTGTACACCGAAAGTGCCGCGGTCAGGATCACCACGTTAAGCGCATTAGCGACCAGCGAATCTCCCAGCTCATGGAAGATCAGCACGAACGGGCTGGTGTCTGCGGTGACGCGGGTCCACGGCAGCAGTGACAGCAGCACCGCCAGTGAGCCGATGTAGAAAATCAGAATACGCCACAGGACTTGGTTGGTGGCTTTAGGAATGCTCTGCTCCGGGTTATCGGCTTCTGCGGCGGTGATACCCACCAGCTCCAGGCCACCGAACGAGAACATGATGATCGCCATCATCATCACCAGCCCGCCAAAACCATTTGGCAGGAAGCCGCCCTGGTTCCACAGGTTGCTGACGGTTGCCTGCGGGCCACCGTTGCCGCTGAACAGCAGCCAGCCGCCAAACAGGATCATACCGATGACCGCGACCACTTTGATAATGGCAAACCAGAACTCCATCTCACCAAACACTTTCACGTTGGTCAGATTGATAGCGTTGATCAGCACAAAGAAGATGGCGGCAGTAGCCCAGGTGGGGAAGTCCGGCCACCAGAACTGGACATATTTACCGACAGCGGTCAACTCGGCCATGGCAACCAGCACATACAGCACCCAGTAGTTCCAGCCTGAGGCAAAACCGGCGAAATTGCCCCAGTATTTGTAAGCAAAATGGCTGAAGCTACCGGCAACAGGCTCTTCCACTACCATTTCGCCTAATTGGCGCATAATCAGAAAGGCAATAAATCCTGCAATGGCATAACCGAGAATCACCGCCGGACCGGCGGATTTGATCACCGATGCGCTGCCCAGAAACAGACCGGTACCCACTGCGCCGCCCAGCGCAATGAGCTGAATATGGCGATTTTTCAAGCCGCGGTGCAGCGTGTCGCCATGTTGTTGTTCCATACGAACCTCGTGATGTTGTTATTTTATGCCTAATGTAAGGCTGTTTTTACATAACGTACTCATTTATTTACGGTACCTGGCGTGCTGTGTGCATACGTAAGCTACCCTGGCGACCAGAATAGTGATAAGCGCGCCGATTTGCACCTGCTTTTGCTTTTTGTGCTGAGGGATGACTGAAAAAGCAGCAGCATCCACTGCTGGCCTGCCGCGCTATTTCTGACATGAATTGGTAATAAACACGAATAGCTTTCCCTTATGGTTGCGGGGAACGAGCAGCGCTAAATCTGTGTAAGGTTTGGTAAAAGAGAATTCTGTTAACAATTCTCCCTGAGGCTCTATTTCTGTCTTTATCAGCGCCATTTAGCGCATTTAACCAATGATAATCCCCTGAAGTGTGACGGCTGCCATATAGACACAAGGTGAATACTTTGTTACTTTACCGGCACCTTTTGGCAATTGGTATTACCAATTTACTCCGGACGCCTGGCATAACTAAGAAGGGAAGATGGCATACAGTAAGATTCGCCAACCAAAGCTCTCCGATGCAATTGAGCAACAGCTGGAATCCCTGATTATGGAAGGGACGCTGCGGCCGGGAGAGAAGTTGCTTCCCGAGCGCGAACTCGCCAAACAATTCGATGTGTCACGTCCTTCTCTTCGTGAAGCGATCCAGCGCCTGGAGGCGAAAGGATTGCTGCTACGCCGTCAGGGTGGCGGCACCTTCGTCCAAAAACATCTCTGGCAAAGCCTGAGCGACCCGCTAGTCGGCCTGCTTGCTCAACACCCTGAATCTCAGTTTGACCTGCTGGAAACCCGCCATGCACTGGAAGGTATTGCTGCCTATTATGCGGCATTGCGGGGTACGGATGAGGATTTGCAGCGCATTCGCGACTGCCATGTTCAGATCCAGCAGGCACAGGACAGCGGCGATCTCGATGCCGAAGCGGACGCCGTGATGCAGTATCAGATCGCTGTCACAGAAGCGGCCCATAATGTGGTGCTTTTACATTTGCTGCGTTCCATGGGCCCTATGCTGGAACAAAACGTCCGTCAGAATTTTGAATTGCTCTACGCTCGCCGGGAAATGCTGGCGAAAGTGAGCGGTCACCGCGCCAGTATCTTTGAGGCGATTGTGGCTCGTGAGCCAGAACAAGCACGCGAGGCATCACACCGTCACCTGGCGTTCATTGAGGAAATCTTGCTGGACAGAAGTCGGGAGCAGAGTCGTCGTGAACGCTCCCTGCGTCGTTTACAGCAACGTAAGGAATAACGCGCGGCAACGAACGTGCGGATCAAAAAGCGACGGGCCTGTCTTCTTGTGCTGTGAACTGAAGCAAAGCACAAGCAGACAGGCTCCTGACAATTCAACGTATTAGACACAGATAAGGAATACACCCCATGTCAGAACGTTTACACAATGACGTGGATCCGATCGAAACTCGTGATTGGCTACAGGCGATCGAATCGGTCATCCGTGAAGAAGGTGTTGAGCGCGCGCAGTATCTGATTGACCAGGTATTAAGTGCTGCACGCAAAGGCGGCGTAAAAGTTGCAGCAGGTTCTTCTGCTGTCAGCAACTACATCAACTCTATTGCCGTTGAAGACGAACCGGACTATCCGGGCAACGCCTCCCTTGAACGTCGTATCCGTTCCGCAATTCGCTGGAACGCCATCATGTCGGTGCTGCGTGCGTCGAAGAAAGATCTGGAGCTGGGTGGTCACCTCTCATCATTCCAGTCTTCTGCGACGATCTATGAAGTGTGCTTTAACCACTTCTTCCGTGCACGCAGCGAGAAAAATGGCGGCGATCTGGTTTACTTCCAGGGCCATATCTCTCCAGGTATCTATTCTCGTGCGTTCCTTGAAGGCCGTCTGACCGAAGAACAGATGAACAACTTCCGTCAGGAAGTACACGGCAACGGTCTCTCTTCTTATCCGCACCCGAAACTGATGCCTGAATTCTGGCAGTTCCCGACGGTTTCTATGGGTCTTGGTCCACTCAATGCGATTTATCAGGCTAAATTCCTGAAATACCTTGAGCACCGTGGTCTGAAAGATACCGCCGATCAGACGGTCTACGCCTTCCTCGGTGATGGTGAGATGGATGAACCGGAATCCAAAGGCGCGATCACTATCGCGGTCCGTGAAAAACTGGATAACCTGGTATTCATCATCAACTGTAACCTGCAACGTCTGGATGGCCCGGTAACCGGTAACGGCAAGATCATCAACGAGCTGGAAGGCATCTTTGCTGGTGCTGGCTGGAACGTGATTAAAGTGATCTGGGGCGGACGCTGGGATGAGCTGCTGAAGAAAGACACCAGTGGCAAGCTGATTCAGCTGATGAACGAAACCGTCGATGGCGACTACCAGACCTTCAAATCACGCGATGGCGCATACGTGCGTGAGCACTTCTTCGGTAAATATCCGGAGACCGCTGCGCTGGTGAAAGACTGGTCAGACGAAGAGATCTTCGCCCTGAACCGCGGTGGTCACGATCCGAAGAAAGTCTACGCGGCACTGAAAAAAGCGCAGGAAACCAAAGGCCAGCCGACCCTGATTCTGGCGCATACCATCAAAGGTTATGGTATGGGCGACACGGCGGAAGGCAAAAACATCGCTCACCAGGTGAAGAAGATGAACATGGATGGCGTTCGCTACATCCGCGATCGCTTCAATGTGCCGGTAGCCGATGAAAACATTGAAAAACTGCCGTACGTGACCTTCGAAAAAGGGTCTGAAGAGTACAACTATCTGCATGGTCAGCGTGAGAAGCTGGGCGGCTACCTGCCGACGCGTCAGCCGCATTTCACTGAGAAGCTGGAAATGCCGGCGCTGGAAGAGTTCAGTGCGCTGCTGGAAGAGCAGAGCAAAGAGATCTCCACCACCATCGCCTTCGTGCGTGCGCTGAACGTGATGCTGAAGAACAAGTCGATCAAAGATCGCCTGGTGCCGATTCTTGCGGACGAAGCCCGTACCTTTGGTATGGAAGGTCTGTTCCGTCAGATTGGTATCTACAGCCCGAACGGTCAGCAGTACACCCCGCAGGACCGCGAGCAGGTTGCTTACTATAAAGAAGACGAGAAAGGCCAGATTCTGCAGGAAGGGATCAACGAGCTGGGTGCAGGTTCATCCTGGCTGGCGGCGGCGACTTCTTACAGCACCAACAATCTGCCGATGATTCCGTTCTACATCTATTACTCAATGTTCGGCTTCCAGCGTATCGGCGATCTGATGTGGCTGGCGGGCGATCAGCAGGCGCGTGGCTTCCTCGTGGGCGGCACCTCCGGTCGTACCACTCTGAACGGTGAAGGTCTGCAGCATGAAGATGGTCACAGCCATATTCAGTCGCTGACTATCCCGAACTGTATTTCTTACGATCCGTCTTATGCCTACGAAGTGGCAGTCATCATGCATGACGGCCTGGTACGTATGTACGGCGAAGCGCAGGAAAACGTTTACTACTACATCACCACGCTGAACGAAAACTACCACATGCCGGCGATGCCGCAGGGTGCGGAAGAGGGTATCCGTAAAGGTATCTACAAGCTGGAAACAGTAGAAGGTAGCAAAGGCAAAGTGCAGCTGCTGGGTTCAGGTTCTATCCTGCGCCACGTGCGTGAAGCAGCGCAGATCCTGGCGAAAGACTACGGTATCGGCTCTGACGTCTACAGCGTGACCTCGTTCACCGAACTGGCGCGTGATGGCCAGGATTGTGAGCGCTGGAACATGCTGCATCCGACAGAAACTCCGCGTGTACCTTATATCGCTCAGGTGATGAATGAGGCTCCTGCCGTGGCGTCAACTGACTACATGAAACTGTTTGCTGAACAGGTTCGTAGCTACGTGCCAGCCAGCGATTACCGCGTACTGGGCACCGACGGTTTCGGTCGTTCTGACAGCCGTGAGAACCTGCGTCACCACTTCGAAGTGGATGCATCTTATGTCGTGGTTGCAGCACTGGGTGAACTGGCTAAACGCGGCGAAATCGATAAGAAAGTGGTGGCAGAAGCGATCACCAAATTCAACATCGATGCCGATAAAGTTAACCCGCGTCTGGCTTAAGAGGTAAGAGAGTAATGGCTATCGAAATTAAAGTGCCGGATATCGGGTCAGATGAAGTTGAAGTCACCGAAATCCTGGTCAAAGTGGGCGACAAGGTAGAAGCCGAACAGTCGCTGATCACTGTGGAAGGCGACAAAGCCTCGATGGAAGTGCCTTCGCCGCAGGCTGGCGTGGTGAAAGAAATCAAAATTGCTACCGGTGACAAAGTGGAAACCGGTTCGCTCATCATGATCTTTGACGCAGAGGGTGCAGCAACAGCTGCACCGGCGGCAGAAGAGAAGAAAGCGGAAGCTGCACCGGCACCTGCTGCGGCAGCGGTCAGCAAAGACGTTAATGTGCCGGATATCGGCGGTGACGAAGTTGAAGTGACCGAGATTCTGGTCAAAGTCGGCGATACCGTAGCGGCTGAGCAGTCTCTGATCACCGTAGAAGGCGACAAGGCTTCCATGGAAGTCCCGGCACCGTTCGCGGGCGTGGTGAAAGAGATCAAAATTGCCACCGGTGACAAAGTGAATACTGGTTCACTTATCATGGTGTTTGAAGCGCAAGGCGCTGCGCCTGCTGCTGCGACACCTGCCCCGGCTGCGGCACCCGCCCCGGCAGCGGCGGCTGGCGCGAAAGACGTCAACGTCCCTGACATCGGTGGTGATGAAGTTGAAGTCACTGAAGTGCTGGTGAAAGTGGGCGACAAAGTCTCCGCTGAACAGTCTCTGATTGTGGTTGAAGGCGACAAAGCTTCGATGGAAGTTCCGGCACCGTTTGCGGGCACCGTTAAAGAGCTGAAAGTGGCTACCGGTGACAAAGTTAAAACCGGCTCGCTTATCATGGTGTTCGAAGTAGAAGGCGCTGCGCCTGCTGCTGCTGCACCGGCTGCGAAACAGGAAGCGGCTCCGGCCCCGACAGCTGCGCAACCGGCTCCGGCTGCGGCGAAAGCCGATGCGAAAAGTGATTTTGCTGAGAACGATGCTTACGTCCACGCCACGCCGGTGATTCGTCGCCTGGCGCGCGAGTTCGGTGTCAACCTGGCGAAAGTCAAAGGCACCGGTCGTAAAGGTCGCATCCTGAAAGAAGACGTGCAGGCATACGTGAAAGACGCGGTTAAACGCGCTGAAGCTGCACCGGCTGCTGCTGCCAGCGGTGGTAGCCTGCCAGGCCTGCTGCCGTGGCCGAAAGTTGATTTCAGTAAGTTCGGCGAAATCGAAGAAGTGGAACTGGGCCGTATCCAGAAAATCTCTGGTGCCAACCTGAGCCGCAACTGGGTGATGATTCCGCATGTTACCCACTTCGACAAAACCGACATCACCGATCTGGAAGCGTTCCGTAAACAGCAGAACAGCGAAGCCGAGAAACGTAAGCTGGATGTGAAATTCACCCCGGTGGTGTTTATCATGAAAGCGGTGGCGGCAGCGCTGGAGCAGATGCCGCGCTTCAACAGTTCACTGTCTGAAGACGGTCAGAAACTGACGCTGAAGAAATACATCAACATCGGTGTGGCGGTCGATACGCCGAACGGTCTGGTGGTTCCGGTGTTCAAAGATGTGAACAAAAAAGGCATCACTGAACTGTCTCGTGAACTGATGGCTGTTTCGAAAAAAGCGCGTGACGGCAAGCTGACCGCAGGCGACATGCAGGGTGGATGTTTCACCATTTCCAGCCTGGGTGGCCTCGGTACCACGCACTTCGCGCCAATCGTTAACGCGCCGGAAGTGGCTATCCTCGGTGTGTCCAAGTCTGCGATGGAACCGGTATGGAACGGTAAAGAGTTTGCACCACGTCTGATGATGCCAATCTCTCTTTCCTTCGACCACCGCGTGATCGATGGTGCTGATGGTGCACGCTTTATCACCATCATCAACAACATGCTGTCGGACATTCGCCGTCTGGTGATGTGAAGTTAATCAAGGCCGGCAAATGCCGGCCTTGTTGTACGCATTCAGAGTTGCCGCGGTTGGCAGTTTGTTAACAATTCTGTAAACTCTTGCGGTGAAATGTGCCGGTGGAATAAGGGCATCCAGAGCCTGGGACAGGTTCGCGTCTGGCCGCCGGAAATCTAATAAGAGGTCATGATGAGTACAGAGATTAAAACTCAAGTCGTGGTACTTGGGGCAGGTCCTGCAGGTTACTCTGCAGCCTTCCGTTGCGCTGATTTAGGTCTGGAAACCGTACTGGTAGAGCGCTACAGCACCCTCGGTGGTGTATGTCTGAACGTAGGCTGTATCCCGTCAAAAGCGCTGCTGCACGTAGCGAAAGTGATTGAAGAAGCGAAAGCACTGGAAGAACACGGCATCGTGTTTGGCCAGCCTTCAACCGACATCAACAAAATTCGTACCTGGAAAGAGAAAGTCATCACCCAACTGACCGGCGGTCTGGCTGGTATGGCCAAAGGCCGTAAAGTGAAAGTGGTGAACGGTCTGGGTAAATTCACCGGTGCCAACACGCTGGTGGTAGAAGGTGAAGGCGGTGCAACCACCATCACCTTCGACAACGCCATCATTGCTGCCGGTTCGCGTCCGATTGAACTGCCGTTCATTCCGCATGAAGATCCGCGCGTGTGGGATTCCACTGATGCGCTGGAACTGAAAGAAGTACCGAAGCGTCTGCTGGTGATGGGCGGCGGTATTATCGGCCTGGAAATGGGTACCGTTTACCATGCGCTGGGTTCAGAGATTGACGTGGTTGAAATGTTTGACCAGGTGATCCCGGCTGCCGATAAAGACGTGGTGAAAGTTTTCACCAAACGTATCAGCAAGAAATTCAACCTGATGCTGGAAACCAAAGTAACGGCCGTTGAAGCGAAAGAAGACGGTATTTACGTTTCCATGGAAGGTAAAAAAGCGCCAACTGAAGCCCAGCGTTATGACGCGGTGCTGGTGGCGATTGGCCGCGTACCGAACGGTAAAGGCCTGGATGCTGGTAAAGCGGGTGTGGAAGTGGACGACCGTGGTTTCATCCGCGTCGATAAGCAAATGCGCACCAACGTGCCGCATATCTACGCTATCGGTGACATCGTGGGTCAGCCGATGCTGGCGCACAAAGGCGTGCATGAAGGCCACGTAGCGGCTGAAGTTATCGCCGGTATGAAGCATTACTTCGATCCGAAAGTGATTCCGTCAATCGCCTACACCGAGCCAGAAGTGGCATGGGTGGGTCTGACTGAGAAAGAAGCGAAAGAAAAAGGCATCAGCTACGAAGTTTCCACCTTCCCGTGGGCTGCTTCTGGCCGTGCTATCGCTTCTGACTGCGCTGACGGTATGACCAAACTGATTTTTGACAAAGAAACTCACCGTGTTATCGGTGGTGCCATTGTCGGTACCAACGGCGGCGAGCTGCTGGGTGAAATCGGTCTGGCTATCGAAATGGGTTGTGATGCAGAAGACATCGCGCTGACCATCCATGCGCACCCAACGCTGCATGAATCCGTTGGTCTGGCGGCGGAAGTGTTCGAAGGTAGCATTACCGACCTGCCGAACCCGAAAGCGAAAAAGAAATAAGCGCTGAGAAATAAACAGACGGCTCCTTAAGGGAGCCGTTTTTTATTATGTGTTCATTTAAATTAAATAATGAAATGGGCGCCTGAGCTAACGCCCCGGCAGTGACGGAAAAGCGGGGACGAATCCCCGCTTAATGAAGTTTTACGGTCTGCCTTCACAGGCCATAACCGCTGATAATTCAGCTGTGAATATCCTCAATCGTAATTCACATAATGAATTGCGGTTGATGAGACAGAGTCCTAATAAAATGACTCCGCTGATAATCAGTTTGCCGAATGTTGACCTCATCGTCACTTGCTCCTTGATTTAAAGCGAGCAAGAGACTACCCTGACATTGCTTAGGTGTAGGGTAGTCGCTCGCTCGCGGTGGTTAAGTAAAATTAATCCCGCGAGCAAACTCTCCACAACCCACCTCAATATCATTTCTGATGCTTAAGACAGATTGTCTCAAGCGCCCGCAGGCAGTCTAATCTTTTTTTTATTATTTTCACCTGTTATTTTTATTCTTTTTTGTCAGAATTAATTTTTTATTTAATTAATCTACTAACAGGAAATGTTATTTATATTCCTGTTCTCTTTAAGCCAGTCAATAAAATAGCGTAGTGGCGTAGGGATATATTTCCGGCTGGGATAATAAAGCCAGAAGCCTTCTTCTACCTGGGTAAATTCCGGCAGGATTTCCACCAGTTCTCCGCTTTGCAGCGCTTCAGCCACTGTGCCCTGATGCAAAAAAGCAATGCCTGCACCCGCCAGTGCGGCTTGCAGAATCCGCTCGTTATTGTCCAGTATCAGGGAGCCGCGCACGGCCACCTCCTGTTTCTGTCCATCCTGCCAGAATTCCCAGCGATAGCGACGCCCGCTGGGAAAACGTCGCTCGATGCAGGGAAAGTGCAGTAACTCTGCGGGGGTCTGCGGCACGCCGTGGTGGGCGATAAATTCCGGGGTGGCGACCGCCACGGCACGCATCGGTTCGCCAAACGGTACGGCCACCATATCCTGCGCCAGCACGGCACCATAACGGACACCGGCGTCAAAACCGGCCGTGACAATGTCCAGCAGCGCGTCGTTGCTGTCGATTTCCACGCTGATCTGCGGAAAGCACTGCATAAACGGCAGAATGAGCGACTGGAAAAACAGGGCTTCGGCAGAGCGCGGAATGCTGATACGCAGGTTCCCTTGCGGATCGCTACGCCAGTCATTCAGTTCATCAACTGCCTGCGCCAGATCCTGCAATGCGGGCTGGATACGGAGGAGAAAGCGTTCCCCGGCGGCCGTCAGTGCCACTTTGCGTGTGGTGCGGTTGAGAAGCCGTATGCCGAGGCGTTGTTCAAAATTGCGCATCGCGTGGCTAAGTGCCGACGGCGTGATATTGCGTTCTGCGGCGGCTTTACGAAAGCTCAGATGCTGGGCAATAGCGGCAAACATCTCCAGTTCCTGTAGCGTGGCGCGATATTGACTCATTACTGAATTTCACTCACTAAATCGGCAAAAATGCCTCAATTGTTGCAGTCATTGTTGAGGGTTATAACAATAACACTGACAGCGAAGAGGATGAAACAATGCAACAACGTCAATTAGGCAATCAGGGATTACAGGTTTCGGCACTGGGGCTGGGCTGCATGGGGATGTCATTCGCCTACGGTCCCAATGATGAGCAACAGGCGCTGAATACCCTGGCCCGCGCCTTTGAGCTGGGTGTCGATTTTCTCGATACGGCTGAAGTTTACGGCCCCTTCACCAATGAAACCTTGCTGGCAAAAGCCCTGAAGGGGCGTAAAGACATTAAAGTGGCGACCAAGTTTGGTTTCCGTATCAATGAGCAAGGGGAGGGTTGGGAGCGTGTGACGGGAGCCAACAGCGATCCGGCACATATTCGCCGTGCGGTCGAGGGATCGCTGCAGCGGCTTGGGGTGGAAAGTATCGACCTGCTCTATCAGCATCGTCTTGATCCTGCGGTACCGATTGAAGAGGTGGTCGGCGTGATGGCCGATTTGGTGCGCGAAGGCAAAGTCAAATACCTCGGTTTGTCGGAAGTCTCCCCGGCGACCCTGCGCCGTGCCTGTGCGGTACATCCGATTTCCGCGCTGCAAAGTGAATACTCGTTATGGACGCGCGATCCGGAGCAGGAGATCTTTGCTGCCTGCCGCGAGCTTAATATCGGTTTCGTCCCTTACAGCCCGCTGGGACGTGGCTTTCTGACCGGTAAATTCCCCGCTGCGGCAACGTTGGCTGAGGATGATTTCCGTCGTTATCTGCCGCGTTTCCAGCAGGACGCTCAAACGCATAACCAGAAGTTAGTGAATCAGCTGACAGAGCTGGCTGCAGGTTATGACGCCACGCCAGCGCAACTGGCACTGGCCTGGGTACTGGCGAAAGGCGAGTTTATTGTGCCGATTCCGGGGGCCAGTAAAATTGCCCATCTGGAGCAAAACTGTGCTGCCACAGCCCTGCAATTAAGCAACGCTGACATTAGCGCGCTGGATGTGCTATTTGATCCGCAACAGATTCAGGGTGAGCGTTATAACGCCACGGAGTTTGTGCTGGTTGATCGTTAAGAAGCAGCGCGAGCGACGCAACATAGCAGGCATCTGATGCCTGCTTTTTTTCGTGATGGGGTTCAACTTCAGCGGAATCTGCTGCTTAACCAAAGGATGTTGCTTTTTTGTAAACAGATTAACAATCAGCCGAAATGCTGCTATGCTGGCCGACGCGGAACCGGGCACCTCACCCTACTTTTGGACTGCGTCACAGGGTGCACCGGAAAGCTATACAATGAGAGCGAGGAGAACGTCGTGCTAGAAGAATACCGTAAGCACGTTGCCGAGCGTGCTGCCCAGGGAATCGTACCTAAGCCGTTAGATGCTTCCCAAATGGCCGCGCTGGTTGAACTGCTGAAAAACCCGCCAGCGGGTGAAGAAGAATTCCTTACTGACCTGTTGGTCAACCGTGTCCCGCCAGGTGTTGATGAAGCGGCCTATGTAAAAGCCGGGTTCCTGGCAGCGGTCGCAAAGGGCGAAGCCCACTCTCCTCTGGTTACTCCTGAAAAAGCTGTCGAACTTCTGGGCACCATGCAGGGTGGCTATAACATCCACGCATTGATTGAATCCCTCGATGATGAGGCACTGGCGCCGATTGCTGCAGAAGCCCTGTCCCATACGCTGTTGATGTTCGATAACTTCTACGATGTCGAAGAGAAAGCCAAAGCGGGTAACCCCCACGCGAAAAAAATTATCCAGTCCTGGGCCGATGCAGAATGGTTCCTGAAGCGTCCAAAACTGGCAGAAAAAATCACCACCACCGTGTTCAAAGTGACCGGCGAAACCAACACCGATGACCTCTCTCCGGCACCGGATGCATGGTCTCGTCCGGATATTCCACTGCACGCGCTGGCGATGCTGAAAAACCCGCGTGAAGGCATCGAACCCGACGATGCTGGTAACATTGGTCCGATCAAACAGATCGAAGCACTGCAGCAGAAAGGCTTCCCGCTGACTTACGTCGGTGACGTCGTGGGTACCGGTTCTTCGCGTAAATCCGCCACCAACTCGGTGCTGTGGTTTATGGGTGATGACATTCCGTATGTCCCCAACAAGAAGGGCGGTGGTCTGTGCCTCGGTGGTAAAATCGCTCCGATCTTCTTCAACACCATGGAAGATGCTGGCGCACTGCCGATCGAAGTGGACGTTGACCGTTTGAGTATGGGCGATGTGATTGACGTCTACCCGTATAAAGGTGAAGTGCGTAATCACGATACCGATGAAGTGCTGGCGACATTCGAACTGAAAACTGAAGTGTTGCTGGATGAAGTTCGCGCAGGCGGTCGTATTCCGCTGATTATCGGGCGTGGCCTGACGGCTAAAGCACGTGAGTCCCTGGGTCTGCCGCACAGCGATGTCTTCCTGCAAGCGAAAGATGTCGCCGCCAGCAGCCGTGGCTTCTCACTGGCGCAGAAAATGGTCGGTCGCGCCTGTGGCGTCGATGGTATCCGCCCAGGCGCTTACTGCGAACCTAAAATGACCTCGGTCGGTTCTCAGGACACCACCGGTCCGATGACCCGTGATGAACTGAAGGACCTGGCTTGCCTCGGCTTCTCAGCCGATCTGGTAATGCAATCCTTCTGTCATACTGCCGCTTACCCGAAACCGGTAGACGTGACCACGCATCACACCCTGCCAGACTTCATCATGAACCGTGGCGGTGTGTCGCTGCGTCCGGGTGATGGCGTGATCCACAGCTGGCTGAACCGTATGCTGCTGCCGGATACCGTGGGTACCGGTGGTGACTCGCATACCCGTTTCCCGATTGGTATTTCGTTCCCGGCCGGTTCTGGTCTGGTGGCGTTTGCTGCGGCGACGGGCGTCATGCCGCTGGATATGCCGGAATCAGTGCTGGTGCGCTTCAAAGGCGAAATGCAGCCAGGCATTACCCTGCGCGATCTGGTGCATGCGATCCCGCTGTACGCGATCAAACAGGGTCTGCTGACCGTTGAGAAGAAAGGCAAGAAAAACATCTTCTCTGGTCGCGTGCTGGAAATCGAAGGTCTGCCGAAACTGAAAGTGGAGCAGGCGTTTGAACTGACCGATGCTTCTGCTGAACGTTCTGCGGCGGGTTGCACCATCAAACTCGATAAAGAGCCGATCATTGAGTATCTCAACTCGAATATCGTGCTGCTGAAGTGGATGATCTCTGAAGGCTACGGCGATCGTCGTACGCTGGAGCGTCGCGTTGAAGGCATGGAAAAATGGCTGGCCGATCCGCAGTTGCTGGAAGGTGATGCCGATGCCGAATATGCAGCGGTGATCGACATCGATCTGGCGGAAATCAAAGAGCCGATCCTGTGTGCGCCGAACGATCCGGACGATGCGCGTCTGCTGTCTGATGTGCAGGGCGAGAAGATTGATGAAGTGTTCATCGGTTCCTGCATGACCAACATCGGTCACTTCCGTGCTGCCGGTAAATTGCTGGACAGCCACAAAGGCCAGCTGCCGACCCGTCTGTGGGTGGCTCCGCCAACCAAGATGGATGCAGCACAGCTGACGGAAGAAGGCTACTACAGCGTATTTGGTAAGAGCGGTGCGCGTATTGAGATCCCGGGTTGTTCGCTGTGCATGGGTAACCAGGCGCGTGTTGCGGACGGTGCGACGGTGGTATCCACCTCGACCCGTAACTTCCCGAACCGTCTCGGTACCGGTGCCAACGTCTATCTGGCGTCTGCGGAGCTGGCGGCGGTTGCATCGCTGCTGGGCAAATTGCCGACGCCGGACGAGTATCAGCAGTTCATGACTCAGGTTGATAAGACAGCGGCAGATACCTACCGCTATCTCAACTTTGACCAGCTGAATCAGTACACCGATAAAGCAGATAACGTGATCTTCCAGACCGCGCTGTAATCGGCTGTAAACTCAGTAAAGGGGCGATGCAAATCGCCCCTTTTTTTACGCCCTTTTTTCCTCTGCCGTGGCCTGACATAATGCGAGCGCGATCCCACTTTATTCAGCGTGTTGCGCACAAAATGAATTCAGGCAGTGCCACGCGGCGCGCCATTGGTAAGAGGTTATACACATGGAGTATGAATTTTTGCGCGATCTGACCGGTAAGGTCAAAGTGCGTATGTCGATGGACCACGAAGCGGTGGGGCACTGGTTCAACGAAGAGGTTGATGAAAATCTGGCTTTGCTGGATGACGTCGAAGCCGCCGCGCAACAGGTAAAAGGCACCCATCAGCAATGGCAACGTGTCGGCCATGAATACACATTATGGCTTGATGAAGAAGAGGTGATGATCCGGGCCAATCAGCTGGCGTTAGAAGACGACGGGCTGGAAGAGGGGATGACCTATTACGACGAAGAGAGTCTGTCATTCTGCGGCGTCGAGGATTTTCTGGCGGTGATTGCAGCATACCGGCAATTTCTGGCCGGGAAATAACCGGTTGCCACTTCTTCTCCCCCAATCGGGCCTTTCGGCCCGATAAAAGGTCGTTAATTCCAGTCCCTGTCTATGCCATAAGTGGAGACCATATCCACATCGGAAACCAGTGCTCCGCAGGCTGCCAGTTCCTTGCTTTTCGATGCAAATTCAATGGTTAAATGCAGGTCTTCGTGGGGTTCCGGTAGATCCAGTGCCAGGGCGTAAGATTGCCATTGCGGGTTCATTCTGGCGTGTTTACGTTTACCAACCTGGTCGATGACGAATTCAGGGCTGGTGCCGAGATTATAGCGGTTTTGGGCAACCGGTAGCTCCTGGCCCTCAAGTTTGACCGTCACTTCAACATCCTGGCTGCCCTGCAGAAATGGCTGGCTTCCCTGCCATTGGCTGTCAGCGGGTTTTGCGCACCACGGCTGGGTGTTATTGCCTAAACGAAATAACAGGACCGATTTCAGATGAGCACTTCTCTCCGTATCGGGTTTAATAAAGCTGACTTTTTGTGAGATTTTTCCGGGATAAAGATAATAATTTTTACCCTCATATTCCGCGCGGCTCAACTCTAAAGCCTGAGATTCACTTTCCGTATGTGCACCCTTAGCGGAAAATATAAATGCTCCTCCCTCAACCTGCCATCCACCCTGTGATCCTTCATCCAGATATCGCAGGGAATAATCTTTTAAATTACCCGTGTCGGTAAACGATTTATCTTTCAGTGCAACCAATTCTGGACTGTTGGCCAGCAGACAGGGCTTATCACTGGCATCTGGCAGCTGTTTATAGTGCTGTACTGCCTGGGTAATGAGGGTGCTATGGTAACTCATGCCGCCTGGTAATTTAATACAGGATGGGTTTTCATTTTTATTTGCTGCCACTGTACCCAGTCCAGATATATACCAGTAAGAAATTGGTATGTATTTCCGTTCGGCATCAACAGCCGCTAATGTCATACTTTTTTTCTCGGGCAGACGAATTATCCCTGGATTTATCGGCTTCCCATCCAGTAAAAAATGAATGTCATTATCACCGAAATCTCTATTCGCTCCCCGGCGCAAAAAGCGCTCTTCCAGTGGAGGAAAGGATTAAATCGATCTGACCGGGTTGGCTGGGAGCGAAGTTTCGATAGTGTGGATTCAGATAGTAGTCTATCCCTGCCCATGATTTGCCCCACCAGTCTTTTTCCGATGATGCGATTACCCCATGAATGTAATCAGGTTGGATACCGCCAGGGAAGGCAATTTCCTGTTCGTTGATGCCAAAACTATTATCAACATCAATCCCACCCGGCGCATCAATAATATAGGTGTTCACACCGAAGAAACGGGTGTGCATAATATTATAACTGGTGCTGGTGATACCTGATTCCTGGGTGGAAATACCACTCACCATAGCCAGGTTTCCACCGTCTGGCTGCCACGGGAAAAAGCCTTTTAAGAAAATATCAGGAATAGAGGGGGTGGATGTTAACGTTGAACCGCTGGTGCGAAAAAGTAATTCTGAGCTTTCACGCCAATGTATTTTTTCAAAAGGAATGGTTTGATCTTTTTCTATATTCCTCAGATTAACGCAGAGTGACACTGTGGTATTAAGCCAGTGTTGATACCACGGCACCGATACAATCTCACCATCAACCCATTCGGGCATTTTGCCCGCAGCGGGGACACAGGCTTCTCGTAATTTTCCGTAATCAGGATGTAACTCTCCCGGTGGTGATTCAATGGGGCTGGCCGAAAGAATGTGGTTTTTTAGGGCAGATGTATTCGCCGAATCGGCAAAAGTGGAAGGGGAGAAGAGGCTGGCGACGACTATATTAATAGCCAGAAAACTTAATTTAGTTTTCATTACGGTGATGTCCTTATCCTGATTGCTTTGTTTCATCCATTAAAGAGCAATAAATTTAAGGGGTTACCGATAAATATTCATTGATGGCTGTCAAATTCTCACGATTGTAGCCAATGTTTTTTCATGAGGAAAAAGGACGCCGCATCAGGACGATGCGGCGTGGCAGGGCACTTACGCGCCGCTGGTCAGGGTGTGTGGATGATGAACTTTTTCCTCATCCACGATCGGTTCAACTTTGCCCATCAGGAACAGGTAGTTGAGGATGCCAATCACCACCAGCACGGCGGAGAACACCAGTGCCCAGGTGAAGTGACCGGTGGCACCGACGATGGCACCGGTAATGATCGGACCCACCGCGCCGCCCATATTCGAGACGGTGTTCTGTAAACCGGCAACAATCGACACGCTGTTTTTCGGGGCGACGTCACCCGGCAGTGCCCACACCTGGGAAGCCGCCACGGTGGTGCCGGATTTAGCGATACACAGCAGCAGTACCGTCATAAATACCGAATCGGTGAAGGGAGCGAAACCGATACACAGCGCCATTAGCAGGCCAATGGTCAGGAACAGTTTGCGGGTGGCAGTGAGAGACAGCACTTTGTTATGCACCATACGGTCCGATGCCCAGCCCGCCAGCACTTCAATCACCATGCCGCAAATCAGCGGCAGAGCAGCCACCATGCCCATTTTCAGGAAATCCATGCCTTTGTCTTTCACCAGGTAGGTTGGCAGCCAGGTGATAAAGAAATAGGAAGTGTAGTTAATGGTGAAGAAGCCAATACACATCGCCCAGATGTTGCGATAGCGCAGCAGCTTGTACCATTTCATCGGCAGCACGCTTTTATCGCCATGCTTGTTGGCCTGGCCATCACGGATCAGGTGAACTTCGTCGCGGCTGATCGCTTTATGATCTTCCGGATTTTCCGCGTAGATAAAGTACCAGGCGATCACCCAGAACAAACCGATCGCGCCGATGGCGAGGAAGGTGATGCGCCAGTCAAACATGGCGATCATCCAGACGATCAGCGGCATGGCGACGGCCCCACCAAACTTGGAGGCGCTATCAAACAGGCCAGAAACCGTTGCGCGTTCGCGATCCGGGAACCAGCGTGCGGCGATCCCGGCGTTGCTTGGGTAAGCGGCGGCTTCACCAACACCCAGTGCCAGGCGCAGCGCCAGCAATGATTTAAAGCCTGTCGCCAGCCCCATCGCCATGGTGGCGATGGACCACCAGCCGACAGCAATGCCGAGACCTTTTTTCTGACCGAAGCGGTCAGCAAACCAGCCCGCCGGGATCTGCAGCAGCGCATACGACCAGAAAA
Source organism: Pantoea sp. X-Soil-TKNS-1280 (assembly GCF_059730475.1). Lineage (NCBI taxonomy): Bacteria > Pseudomonadati > Pseudomonadota > Gammaproteobacteria > Enterobacterales > Erwiniaceae > Pantoea > Pantoea sp. X-Soil-TKNS-1280. The sequence goes on from NZ_AP035962.1 coordinate 864,568, forward strand.
ACGCAGCCATGATCACGCCCATCATTTCGGGATTGATCGACAGTTCTTTGATCAGATGTGGGGCAGCAGCAGAGAGTACAGTACGGTCAATATAGTTAATGGCAACCGCCAGCCACATCAGGCCTGCGATCCACCAGCGAATGCGAGAGGTGTTGTTCATAATAATAATCCACCAGACATTTCGTAGGGTTGAGCCGGGCGGCCTTTAAGCCAGCCCGTTCATCACGTTCACCGGGCGTTCGCCCTGTTTAATGCACTGCACAATCTGCATCACGCAACGTTCGCCGATGGCGCTGATGGCTCCGTCGGTGTAGCCCGCGATGTGCGAGGTTGGGATAAAGTTACTCAGCGTGAACAGCGGGTGTTCCGCCAGCGGTTCCTGCTCAAATACGTCGGCAGCGGCACCGGCAATCACATTGTCTTGCAATGCCTGGAACAGATCCTGTTCGTTCACCACGCCACCGCGTGACACGTTGATCAGGAAGGCGCTTTTCTTCATGCGTCTGATACGTGCCGCATCGAACAGGTTGCGCGTTTCGTTGGTCAGCGGGGTATGCAGAGTGATGAAGTCACTCGCTTCGGTCAGTTGTTCCATATCGACGAATTCAATGCCGTGTTCGGCAGCGAATTTTGCATCCGGGTAGAAATCAAACGCGATGACGCGCATGTTGAATCCTTTGGCACGCAATGCGACCTGCTTGCCAATGTTGCCCAGACCGACGATACCGAGGGTTTTGCCATACACATCGGTGGCAAAAATGCGTGGCCAGTGACCGGCGCGGGTATCTACGGCGGCCTGAGTCACCTGGCGTGCGCTGTTGAGAATTAGCGCAAAGGCAAAGTCGGCCACGGCGTGCTTATTGGCGTCCGGCACGTTGGTGACATAGATGCCGCGTGCGCGCGTGGCGTCGAGGTTGATGTTATCGACGCCAACGCCGTGCTTGCAGACAATCTTCAGCAGCGGCGCTTTGCTTAGCAGTTCTTCATTCACGTCGGTAAAGGCGACAATCATCGCTACGGTGTCAGCCAGATGAGGTTCCAGCGCGCTGAGCGGGGCATCGGCCGGCAGGGTAATCAGCTCGAAACCCTGCTGCTGTAAGGTCGTAATTGGTGTGGCGTCATATTTGGCGAATGACGGTGAGGTACAGATGACTTTCATAACGCTTCCCGGTGTAAAAAGTGGAACAGGCAAGGGCAGCAGCGGCTGCCCTGACGGCCGTTACTGCAAATACTGGTTCACTACCTGGCGGATCTTCTGCTCTTCTTCGGCAGAGAAGCGCACCGCATAGCGGCTGTCGCCTACGTCATAACCCAGCAGGGAGAGGGCTTTCTTCACTGCTGCCGGGGAGAACCCGATGCTGTAAAGATCGGTACGCAGGCCAGTGACGTTTTCTTGCGCCAGACGCGAACCTTCAATATCACCAGCATGGAAACGTGCCCAGATGGCGTTGATCTCTTTCGGTGCTACGTTGGCAAGGCCGGAGATGCAGGCAGAGCAGCCATCGACAAAGCCCTGATGGATTAAGGAATCCGGGCCGTTCAGCACATCAAAACCCTCGATACCTTCCGCTGCCTTGAGGAAACCGCTCAGGCTCTCATAGCTGCCTGCACTGTCTTTGATACCGATGATGTTGGGATGCGCAGCCAGCTGGCGCACGGTTTCCGGTTGCAGCGTGTTGCCGGTACGCGCCGGGATGTTGTAGAGAAACAGCGGGACGCTCAGCGCATCGGCCACGCTCTGATAGTGATAAATCAGCTCATCCTGTTTCAGCGGCACAAAATACGGGGTGATCACCGACACCGCATCCACGCCCAGCTTCTCAATCTGCTTACCGAGACGGATGGTTTCACGCGTCGAGATCTCGCCAATGTGGGCCACGACAGGCGCACTGCCGTTGACTTCATCGACACAGGTTTCGGTGACGGCCAGCTTCTCCTGCTCATTCAGCACGAAGAATTCGCCGTTGGTACCGCCGCAGAAAATACCGTTACCGGCGCTCAGCTGACGCCTGACCTGCTCACGTTGGGTCGCAGAGTTGAAGGCACCGTCGCGGTCGAAGGTGGTGACAATGGCGGTCAGTACGCCCTGGATTTTGTTACTCATGATTTCCTCGATAGTCCTTAGTGATTCAATGCCGGAAACAGCGTCAGGTAGACGTTTCGTACGTCATCGGCGCTCACTTTCATCGGTACATTCTTCATCAGGCGTTGCACGTCGAGCGCGGCTTCCACCAGATAGGGCAGGTGATCCGGGCCGATACCCAGTTCTTCCAGGCTGGCCGGCAGCTTCAGGCGTTGCACCAGCGCGGCGAAATACTCCACCAGCGCGTGCGACTTCGCCTCTTCATCCAGCTGGAGATCGGCATCGGGCAGTAAATCGTAGGCCTGAGCAAACTTGCTCACCGCTGCCGGACGCACGAAACGCATGCAGGGTGCCAGCAGGATGGCGTTGGCGACGCCGTGCGGGATGTGATATTTGCCGCCCAGCGGATAAGACATGGCGTGTACCAGGTGCGTACCGGCATGGGCAATTGACGCGCCACCGTAATAAGACGCCCACAGCATATTCAGGCGCGCTTCGAGATTGCCCGGTTCGGCAACGGCGGTTTCCAGGCTGGCAAACAGCTTCTTCATGCCGATCATCGCGTAGTTATCGCTGACCGGGTTCGCCACCGTGGCGGTGAAGCACTCAATCAGGTGACACAACGCATCGATACCGGTTGAAGAGGCAATATGCGGCGGCATGCTGGTGGTCAGCTCCGGTATTAGTGCCACGTAATCCGGCAGCATCACCGGGGTGATAATGCCGACTTTGGTCTCTTTCTCCGGGAGCGCCAGAATGGCGTTGGGCGTGGCTTCAGAACCGGTACCGGCGGTGGTGGGAATCAACAGCGAGGTGGTGCGAGTCAGCGGTTTTTCCCCTGCCAGCAGCGCATCGAGGTTGGGTGCGCCTGCTACGCACAGAATAGACAGCAGCTTGGCGACATCCAGTACGCTACCGCCACCCACGCCAATCACCAGATCGACATCAGTGGTTGGCAGGGCCGCGACGATCGCCGTCACATCGTGCTGGCTCGGTTCCGGTGGCACGCTATTGACCAGGCTGAGGCTGGCAATCTGCTGCTTCAGCTGGGCGATTAACGTCTGTACTGCCGGAATGCCCTCTATATTCTTATCAGTAACCAGCAGAGCTTTTTGCTTACCTTTCAGCAGGTAGCTGAGGTCATTAAGTGCCTGGTAGCCGCTGATCACGGTGCTGTTGATATTCATTTCGTACCCTTTTCCCGGTGTTATCGCACTGATTGATTGTTATTGCTCAATGCAATGCGATATCTGTCACTAACTGTGCCTGAATTTATAGGGCATATTGATTTCAATTAATTTGATCTTGCTCACATATAATCAATCATGATTTAATATAATCAATCTCAATACGGCAAGCTGCCCGTGACAGGAGAGAGAATGCATTCACAACCATGGAAAACGCCGGTGCTGGTAATTGCCGATGATTTTACCGGCGCTAACGATGCGGGAAGCGGGCTGGCCCGGGCAGGTGCGCGCGTCCATGTGCTGTTTGATAGCCAGACACCGCACGATGCCGGTGCTGCAGATGTGCTGGTCATTAGCACCGACAGCCGGGCGGTGAGTGCAACCGACGCGGCCGAACGCACCCGTCAGGCGGTGCAGCAGCATCAGGCGATGGCTCAGGATGGCTGGCTGTTCAAGAAGATTGACTCCACGTTACGTGGCAACCCCGGCGCAGAGATCGCCGCAGCATTGCAGGCCAGTGGCAAAGCGCTGGCGCTGGTGGTACCGGCGGTGCCGAAACTCGGGCGTACCACGCGCAACGGTGAAGTGTGGATCAACCAGCAGCGCCTGACCGACACCGAATTTGCCAGCGACCCGAAGACGCCGGTCACCAGCAGCCATGTTTTGACACGCCTGCAAATGCAGAGCGATTTGCCCGGTGAGGTGATAGATCTTGCCACGCTGCGTAGCGGCAAACTTGCTCAGGTGCTGGCTACGATGCACGGGCTGGTGGTGATTGATATCGAGCAGGATGCTGATCTGACCTTGCTGATGCAGGCTGCCGCGATGCTGAAAACCCGCCCATTGCTGGCTGGCGCGTCTGGTCTCGGTGATGCGCTCGGTGAGTATCTTGCCGGACGACCGGCACGACCGGTGCTGGCGATCGTCGGTTCGATGAGCGCCATTGCGCAGCAGCAGATTGACAGGCTCGCCAGCCAGCGCGCCATTCGTATCATCGATATTGATATCCGCCAGCTGTTTGCCCAGCCCGCATGGCCGCAGGCCCGCGTCTGGCAGCAGGAGATGCAACAGGCGCTGCACGCCGGTCACCACTGCGTGGTTCGCACCACGCAACATGCCGGGCAGCGCCATGAGATAGATGCGCTGTGCCAGCAGCATCAGCTATCGCGCCAGCAGTTGGGCGAGCAGATTTGCCAGTTTCTGGCGCAGCTGACCAACACGGTCTGCCGCGATCATCAACCTGCCGGGCTGTATCTTTCCGGCGGTGATGTTGCGATCGCCGTGGCGCAGGCACTCGGTGCCAGTGGTTTCCAGATTCAGGGCCTGGTGGCGGGCTGTGTGCCGCACGGGGTTCTGCTTAATAGTGATTTACACCTGCCGGTGATGACCAAAGCGGGTGGCTTTGGTGACGAAAACACCCTGCTAGAAGCCATTCGTTTTATTGAGGAGAAGTCGAGTGAATAAAATTATTGCGGTGACCATGGGCGATCCGGCGGGCATCAGCCCGGAGATCATCATTAAAGCGCTGGCGGAAGGCGACCTGGCAGGCGTGCCTGCGGTGGTGGTTGGCTGCGCCAGTACGCTGCGTCGGGTGATGGGATTGAACATTACGCCGCAGGTCGAACTGCGCGTGCTGGATCAGGTAAAAGATGCGCACTTTGCGCCAGGCATCATCAACGTGATTGATGAGCCGCTGGCGAATCCGGACGCACTGAAGCCCGGTGTGGTACAGAAGGAAGCGGGCGATCTGGCGTGGCGCTGTGTGAAACGTGCCACCGAGCTGGCGCTGGCCGGGGAAGTCCATGCCATTGCCACCGCACCGCTGAACAAAGAAGCGCTGCATTCGGCGGGGCATATCTATCCGGGACACACCGAATTGCTGGCGCAACTGACCAATACCAAAAATTACGCCATGGTGCTGTATACCGACCATCTGAAGGTGATTCACGTCACTACCCATATTGCGCTGCGTAAATTCCTCGATACCCTGAATCGGCCACGTATTGAAACGGTGATCGGCATGGCGGATAGCTTCCTGCGTCGCGTTGGGTTCGACAAGCCACGCATTGCGGTAGCGGGGGTTAACCCGCATGCCGGTGAAAACGGCCTGTTCGGCGATGAAGAGATCACTACCGTGGCACCGGCTATCCGGGCGATGAAGGAAAAAGGCATTGATGTGTACGGCCCGTGCCCGCCGGATACGGTGTTCCTGCAATGTCAGCAAGGCCAGTACGATATGGTGGTAGCGATGTATCACGATCAGGGGCATATTCCACTGAAATTACTCGGTTTTTATGATGGTGTAAATATCACTGCCGGGCTGCCGTTTATCCGCACTTCAGCAGACCACGGCACCGCCTTTGATATCGCCTGGACAGGTAAGGCGAACTCTGCGAGCATGGCGATCTCCATCAAACTCGCGATGCAACTTGCATAGGGAAATATGAAGGGACAAAGTCGCCTCGACCAGATTATGGATTATCTGAAAAGCCATAATCTGGTTACTGTTGAACAGCTGGTGAGTGCCATTTCTGCCTCACCGGCCACTATTCGCCGCGATCTGATTAAGCTGGACAAGGAAGGCGTGGTAAGCCGCAGTCATGGCGGCGTGACCTTAAATCGTTTTATTCCCGCCCAGCCGACCACGCTGGAAAAAATGCAGCGTAACCTGGCAGAAAAACAGGCGATCGCCCATTTTGCCGCTGGTTTTGTGCAGTCCGGGGATGCGGTAGTGCTGGATGCCGGTACCACCATGTTGGAACTGGCGCGTCAGCTGACCCATTTGCCGTTGCGGGTGATTACCGCCGATCTGCATATCGCGCTGTTCCTGTCAGAATTCAAACAGATTGAAGTCACTATCATCGGCGGGCGTATCGACGATTCCAGCCAGTCGTGCATTGGTGAACATGGCCGCCGTCTGTTGCGTAGCATCAATCCGGATATCGCTTTTGTCAGCTGTAACTCGTGGAGCATTGAACGCGGGATAACCACGCCAACCGAGGAGAAGGCCGGTCTGAAGATGGATCTGTTGGCGAATGCCCGGCGGCGGATTCTGCTGGCGGACAGCAGCAAATACGGTTCCTGGTCGCTGTTTTGCGCGGCACCGATTGACAGCCTGACCGACATCGTCACCGATGCACGGCTGGATGAGACGGTATGCCATAGCCTGCGTGAACGCGGTATTGCGCTGCAACTGACGGAATAAAACGATTTTCCTCCCCTGCCGTGGCTCAAGAGTTCAGGCGCGAAGGCGCCGGACTCATTCCTGAGCACGATTACCGATTACACATACTATTTTCTGCATACCGTTTTGTATGATGTTAATTCTACAGGCGATGAGCGGTGATCATTTCAGGGAAATGTTCAAAAATAGACTCTGCTATATGCAAAGAATATCATCAGTGCCAGTATTATCACGGCCGTGATAAAAATAAGAAGATCGGCAAATAATTTACGCATTTTGGCCTCTTTATACAAAGTGATAGCGTTCTGAGTGATATTTCGCTAACGGAACATGTAATGCAGACAGTGTTTTTTCAATCTCATCCATCATTCTGTTCGGGCCGCAGATAAAGTATTCATGTTGTTCATATGGCGCTGGAATATAACGCTCTATCAGCTCACTGGTAATGATGCCGGTCTCTCCCGTCCAGTTTTTCGGCGGGTGTTCAAGAACATGTATGACCTGTAGATTTATCCTGCCTGACAAGGCTTCCAGTTCTTCTCTGAAGGTAATGACATCCCAGTTTTTATTGCCATAAATCAGTATTATCGGACGCTTATCACCATTATCGGCAAACGTTCTGATGATACTCATCATTGGGGTAATACCAATTCCTCCGGCAATTAATACATGCATATCCGCCGGATTACCCACAGTGAATGCACCATAGGGACCATCAATATAAACACGCTTACCCGCAGTCACATTTCTGATCTTCCTGGTGTAATCGCCAGCATCTTGTATGGTCATTTCAATCGACTCTTTCGCGATTTCCGCACTGGATGAAAAGGAGAAGGGATGAGAGGTCAATTTGAAAGGACTTCCCCAGACGTTCAGCCAGCCAAACTGACCAGGGATAAATGGAAATCCTTTATGACCAATAGGTTGCATCACCAGCGTTGTACTACCTCCCCGTTCATGGCGCGTTGCGATGACCTGGTAGGGTTTTCGCAACATCAGAAAAGGCCGGACGATGCGTGTATAAATCAGCAGGCAGCACCAGAGAATGGCTAATCCTGTCCACAAGGCGCGTTTTAATGGCGCATCTAAATAGAATCCCCAGGCAATCGTATGAAGTAAACCGCCACCAATCGCTAAAACCGCCAGAATAATATGAGTGTAGTGCCAGGTCTCATAGTTAATTTTCAGTTTTACACGCCATAGTGCCATCACAATTAATGCAATAAGCGAATAGGTCGATATTGCCGCGAAGCGTGCCCGCCAGGGAGCATCAATGAAATTGAGCAGCGCAAGCCTTTCCGGTCGTAAAATAAAAAGGATGACAGGATGGGCAATAATCAGGACCAAAGCAATAAAAGACATTTGTTTATGAAAATGATAAATAGTATCTTCCCCCCAGGGGCGCGTCACCGCGCGAAAGCGGGCGGTGAGACCAACCTGCAATCCAAGAATTGCCAGACCAGTATAACCTGCAGCAGCGGAAAATTCTGTCCAGAAATCCCTGGGTGGTGGGAGTGGACCTATCAGCAGAATAAATAACGGACCGGCAGTGAAAAATAGATAGAATAATACCCAGAGAGTATTTCGCGTGAAAATGTTCATGTCCACAACCCCGTTCAGAGTTATTACGGATGATGTATCATTTATTCTGCTATCAGTCTTATGTATATGAAATAATATTCAATCTTTTGTACATACGAAGAGTAGACGAACATTTCTGTTTATACAAAATGATAACTGATACCACACGGGCGTGTGTTTATTAATGGGTGGTACTAAAGTTCATCTTAATAATGATTTTTTTGATAAATTTTCGCGGCATCAAAGTATTGGCGGGCTGCTGCCCGCCATAAAAAATGGTAAAGATAACGTCTAAGTTGACTGAACCATTTCCGTGAAAGGTGTCAGAACGCTCCTGGCTTCAGGCCCACCGACGGAATATTGCGGCCGTAATAAATCTCCCGCATCTCTTTCCACAGCAAGCTGGTTATACGCTTATGTTCCTGCGGGCTGAGATCTTCCGGTTTGGTATTGAACAGGTAATGCTTCAGGTCAAATTCTTTCAGCAACATCTTAGTATGAAAGATATTTTCCTGGTAAACGTTCACGTCCAGCATGTCATACATTGATTTCATATCGTCAGACATAAAGTTCTGAATCGAGTTAATCGCATGATCAATGAAGTGCTTCACGCCATTCACATCGCGGGTGAAACCACGCACGCGATAATCAATGGTGACGATGTCGGATTCCAGCTGGTGAATCAGATAATTTAACGCTTTCAGCGGGGAAATCACGCCGCAGGTCGAGACTTCGATATCGGCGCGGAAGGTGCATAATCCGCCTTCCGGGTGGCTCTCCGGATAGGTATGCACGCAGATATGGCTTTTATCGAGATGGGCGACAACCGAGTTAGGCAGTGGGCCGGGGTGCTCTGAGTTATCGATATCTTTCGGATCCATCGGCTCCTCGCTCACCAAAATGGTGACGCTCGCGCCTTGTGGTTCATAGTCCTGGCGCGCGATGTTGAGCACGTTAGCACCAATGATCGAGCAGGTTTCTGTCAGGATTTCGGTCAGACGGTTGGCGTTATATTGCTCATCAATATAAGCGATGTAACCATCACGCTCAGCTTCAGTATTTGCATAGCAAATATCGTAAATACAAAAACTCAGGCTCTTTGTCAGGTTGTTGAAGCCATGTAGTTTTAGCTTTTGCAATTTCGTTCACCCCCTTATAAATGTCCGATCAGCGCGCGTCTGACAGGGCATTCAACAGATATTGCGGCAGGGCAAAGCTGCCAGTATGGATTGCCGGATTGTAGTAACGGCAGTTCAGGCCAGCGGCCACAAAACGTGACTGCAAGGTCGCGCTGTCGAGCGTGCGCAGCGCCGGATTGTCGCTTGCCCAGGCAAAGGTCATGATGCCGCCGTAGTAGGTCGGGATCGCTGCCTGATAAAAACTGACATCGGAAAAGTAGTGGCTGAGTTTGCGATGGCTGTTAACCGCTTCATCTTGTTGCAGAAAACAGACGCCGTTCTGCGCCACAAAAATGCCGCCAGGGTTGAGGGCGTTTTTGCAACCGGCATAGAACTCCGAAGTGAACAGGCTCTCTCCCGGACCGATCGGGTCGGTACAGTCGGAGATGATCACATCGAATTTTTCCTGCGTCTGATTGACGAAGTTGACGCCATCGTCAATCACCAGCTGCAAACGTGCATCGTCGTAAGCCCCTGCGCTGTGGTTCGGCAGGTACTGCTTACAGAAGCTCACCACACCCGCATCGATCTCCACCATGGTGATCTGTTCGATGCTGCGATGACGTGATACTTCGCGCAGCATGGCACCATCGCCACCGCCGATGATCAGCACACGTTTCGCCGCCCCGTGCGCCAGAATCGGTACATGGGTCATCATTTCATGGTAAATGAATTCATCACGCTCGGTGGTTTGTACCACGCCGTCCAGCGCCATAACGCGACCGAAAGCCGCATTTTCGAAGATGACGAGATCCTGATGCGCGGTTTTATCACGGTAGAGTTCTTTATCAACCGTGAAATATTGTCCGAAACCGGCATGAAGGGTTTCATACCACATTTCATTTTGGGCCATGATGAGGCTCTCCTGTAATGACATCGCCATGAAAATGGGCGGCAAATCATAGCGAATTATGACCGTGGTTGCACGGTCAAATGTTCAGCAGGAGAGCGGGGCAGCAGGTTATTTCACGTAGGCGAGCAGGCTCAGGGAATCCCGTGCCAGCGACTTACACTTCTTGTCGTTGGTGATGGCGATGCCGCTCAGATCTTTATAACTGTCTTCGCCGAGCGCTTTCATGTTGAAGGTGCTGTAGTTACTCAAATCCCAGCGATTCTGCTGGGCGAAAAACACCAGAGCCTTGCGAATCTGCGCATCGGGGAGATCCTGATAGCCGCAATCATTCTTCAGATAGACAAAAACCGCCGTCAGATCAGCCAGATCTTCCGCTTCGGATTCGCTCAGGGCAAAGCTGGTGGAGGAGAAGCCAAGGAGTCCCGCCAGCAGCAGGATCTTGATGCTTTTCGACATAATCATTCTCAACAGGGGGCAATAAAATGACGTTAACACAGATATTGGCAGGATTCTGATAAATTTGCCGCCGTGGCGCTCGCCACACTTTTTTTCGGTGCATTCTGCAGCAGGGCTTGACCCTCCCGCAGGGGCAAGGTTTACGCTGTGCCCTTATGCACAATAAGGATATGAATATGCAACGTCGTCATTTTCTGAAGCTGACTGCCGCCCTCAGCGCGGCAGGTGCCCTGCCCATGTGGAGCCGTTCGCTGATGGCCGCCACGCGACCGCTGCTGCCTATCCCCAACCTGCTGGAAGCGGATGCACACGGCAACTACAACCTGACCGCTCAGGCGGGCACCAGCCAGTGGAATGGCAAAGCGGTGCCGACCTGGGGCTACAACGGCAGCCTGTTTGGGCCGGCAATTGTGCTTCAGCGGGGTAAACCGGTCACGGTGAATATTCATAACCGTTTGCCCGACGCCACCACTGTTCACTGGCACGGGCTGGAAATTCCGGGCGCGGTGGATGGGGGGCCACAGGCGACTATCGCACCAGGAGCATCGCGCCAGGTGACCTTTACGCCCGATCAACCCGCCGCTACCTGCTGGTTTCATCCTCATCAGCATGGCAAAACTGGCTATCAGGTGGCGCAGGGGCTGGCGGGGTTGGTGCTGTTGCAGGATGAGGCGTCTGGCAAACTGCGTTTGCCGGTGCAGTGGGGCGTTGACGATGTACCGCTGATTTTCCAGGACAAGCAACTGAGTTCGGATGGTACGCGGATTGATTATCAGCTCGATGTCATGCGTGCGGCGGTGGGCTGGTTTGGCGACATGATGCTGACCAATGGCGTGCAGTACCCGCAACACGCGGTACCGCGTGGCTGGTTACGCCTGCGTCTGCTGAACGGTTGTAATGCGCGTTCATTGCATATTGCCACCAGCGACCAGCGTCCGCTGTATGTGATTGGCAGCGATGGTGGCCTGTTGGCCGAGCCGGTAAAAGTGGACAGCCTGCCACTGCTGCCCGGCGAGCGTTTTGAAGTGATGGTGGATACCTCGGACGGTAAAAGCTTTGACATGGTGACGCTGCCGGTGACGCAAATGGGCATGATGCTGGCACCGTTTGATCAACCGTTGCCGCTGGTGAATATCCTGCCATTACGTGTGATGGCAAGCGCTTCGCTACCGGATAAGCTGGTGGATGTGCCGCCGCTGCCCGCCACGGACGGGCTGCAAACCCGCTGGCTGCAACTGATGATGGACCCGCAACTCGATAGCCAGGGGATGCAGGCGCTGATGGATCGCTATGGCGCGAAAGCCATGGGCAGCATGGACGGTCATCACGCGATGAGCATGCCCCAGGGGCAAACGCAGGGCGATATGAAGATGGATATGGGTGATATGCCGATGGATCATAGCAAGATGGCGATGGATCACAGCGGCCATGGCAAGGCTGCCGGTTATGATTTCCACAATGGCAACAAGATCAACGGCATCGCCTTTGATATGACCAAACCGATGTTCGATGTGAAGCTCGGCAGCATGGAAAAGTGGACGATTTCCGGCGAGGGCGACAGCATGCTGCATCCATTCCATATCCACGGCACCCAGTTCCGTATTCTGTCCGAAAACGGCAAGCCGCCAGCCCCGCATCGTCAGGGCTGGAAGGACATGGTCAGCGTCAACGGCTGGCGCAGTGAAGTGCTGGTGCGCTTCGATTATGTCGCCAGCGCTGAACAGGCGTATATGGCCCATTGCCATCTGCTGGAACATGAGGACACCGGCATGATGCTGGGCTTCACCGTGACTTAATCGGCCAGCGCCTGACGGATATCCTCAATTAAATCATCGGCATGTTCGATGCCGATCGACAAACGGACAGTGGCGTCAGTGATACCAATGCGCTGACGCACCTCCGCCGCCACCCCGGAATGGGTGGTGCTGGCCGGATGGCTGGCCAGCGATTCGGTCCCCCCCAGACTCACCGCCAGTTTGAACAGCCCCAGCGCATTGAGGAAACGAAACGCTGCTGGTTGCCCGCCGCGAATATCAAAGGAAAAGGTCGAACCTGCGCCGAAACACTGGCGGCGATAGGTCTCTCCTGCGCTGCTGTTTTTATCCAGATAAGGTAGCCAGTGCAGCTTTTCCACCTGAGGTTGATCGCGCAGGAACGCCGCCACTCGCGCCGCATTGTGCGCCGCTTTCTCCATGCGCAGCGCCAGGGTTTCCAGCGAACGGCCAATCATCCAGCTGGAGTGGGGATCAAGCTGGGTGCCGATCGCGCTGCGTAGTGAGCGTACCTGATCGATCAACGCTTTCCTGCCCAGCACCGCACCGGCAATCAAATCCGAATGGCCGCCAACGTATTTGGTGAGTGAATACAGCGACAGGTCGGCACCCTGTTCCAGCGGGCGCTGAAACAACGGACCGAGCAGGGTGTTATCACAGGCGATGATCGGTCGCGATCCCTGATGCTGCGCAATCACCTCGGCCACCTGCACCATCAATTTAATATCCACCAGGCTGTTGGTGGGATTGGCAGGGGTCTCAATCAGGATCAATGCCACCCGCCCACGCTGCCAGGCCAGTTTGGCCGCTTCGTGGACTTTCTCCTCATCGGTGCCGTCGCTAAAACCCACCGCTTTGATTTCCAGATTATGCAGCGTTTTGCTCAGCAGGGTTTCGGTGCCACCGTACAGCGGCTGGGAATGCAGAATCACCTCGCCAGGCCGGGCGAAGGTCAGCAGCGTGGTGGCAATGGCCGCCATGCCGGAGGAGAACAGCGCGGCCTTTTCTGCGCCTTCGTAAATCGCCAGTCGGTCTTCGACAATTTCGCTATTGGGGTGATTGAAACGTGAATAGACCAGCCCGCCACTTTTTCCTTCTGGCGGTTCACGCCGTCCGGCGACGAAATCAAAGAAATCTTTCCCCTCTTCGGCGCTGTTAAACACAAAGGTGGAGGTGAGAAACACCGGTGGCTTCACCGCGCCTTCGGACAGACGTGGATCGTAACCGTAATTCAGCATCTGGGTTTCGGGGTGAAGCGAATGATGGCCAGCTTGCGATTTTTTACTGGATGAAGAGGTCATAACGTCTCCGGTTGGCAGGGGATCGCTGTTGGGCGCTTTTCATACAGTTAACGTCAGAGCAATATTTTTCGCCACGGTAACGTTTGCGTTGTGTGCGCGGCGTCAGTGCTTAAATGGACTATGATAGACTGCGTGGCTTTCTGAGATATCAAACCCAGGCAGAATGCAATGAAACACACCGTAGACGTGATGATCTCTGAGCAGGAGATTGCAACCCGTATTGCCGAACTGGGCAAGCAGATTAGCGACCACTACCGTAACAGCGGCAGCGAAATGGTGCTGGTTGGTCTGCTGCGCGGTTCCTTTATGTTTATGGCCGATTTGTGCCGTGCCGTTGAGGTGCCACACGAAGTCGACTTTATGACCGCTTCCAGTTACGGCAGCGGCATGTCCACCACCCGTGATGTGAAGATCCTGAAAGATCTCGATGAAGACATTCGCGGCAAAGACGTGTTGATCGTTGAAGACATCATCGACTCCGGCAACACCCTGAGCAAAGTGCGCGAGATCCTGCGCCTGCGCGAACCCAAATCACTGGCCATTTGTACCCTGCTGGATAAGCCGGAACGCCGTGAGGTGGATGTGACGGTAGAATACGTCGGTTTCTCCATCCCGGACGAATTCGTGGTGGGTTTTGGCATCGATTATGCCCAGCGCTACCGCCATCTGCCGTACATCGGTAAAGTGGTGCTGCTTGACGAATAACCGCACAATCTTCCAAGGCTAACCTTTCCCGCCTGCGATAAGATGCGCAGCCCGTCGGCCAGTGGCTGGCGGGCATTCTGCTGCGTTTCCCTGCGGCGCGCAGAGTGATAGACTCTGCCCGACTCCTTTGATTTCACAACCTTTATCCCAGCGAACGCGCACGTACCGCTCGCGCACACTATCATTTCAACAGGCAATGATGTCACTACAACAAGGTATGGACTCGCAATGACTTATGCACTGGAACTTTCCGGGCTGATCAAGACCTATCCAGGCGGCGTACAGGCGCTGAAAGGGATCGATCTCAGCGTGGAAGCAGGTGATTTTTACGCCTTACTGGGGCCGAACGGTGCCGGTAAGTCCACCACCATCGGCATTATCAGCTCACTGGTCAATAAATCTGGCGGCAGCGTTCGCGTGTTTGGCTATGACCTGGAAAAAGATGTGGTCAACGCCAAGCGTCAGCTCGGGCTGGTGCCGCAGGAATTCAACTTCAACCCGTTCGAAACCGTGCTACAGATTGTGGTTAATCAGGCGGGTTACTACGGTGTGGAACGTCGCGAAGCCAATCAACGCGCCGAAAAATACCTGAAACAGCTCGATCTCTGGGGTAAACGCAACGAACGTGCGCGGATGCTGTCCGGCGGTATGAAACGTCGTCTGATGATTGCCCGCGCGCTGATGCATGAACCCAAGTTGCTGATCCTTGATGAGCCGACGGCGGGGGTCGATATTGAGCTGCGTCGTTCGATGTGGGTATTCCTGAAAGAGCTAAACGCCAGGGGCACCACCATCATTCTGACCACCCACTACCTGGAAGAAGCGGAAATGCTGTGCCGCAATATCGGCATTATCCAGAGCGGTGAACTGGTGGAAAACACCTCGATGAAAGGACTGCTGTCCAAGCTGCAATCCGAAACGTTTATCCTCGATTTAGCGCCACGCAGCCCGCTGCCGCAGCTGGAAGGCTTCCAGTATCGTCTGGTCGATACCTCCACACTGGAAGTGGAAGTGATGCGTGAGCAGGGGCTGAACAGCGTGTTCAGCCAGCTGAGTGCGCAGGGGGTGCAGGTGCTGAGTATGCGTAACAAAGCTAACCGCCTTGAGGAGCTGTTTGTCAGCCTGGTGCAGGGAAAAACAGGAGCGAAAGCATGACGCATTTGTATTGGGTAGCGCTCAAGAGCATCTGGACCAAAGAGATCAACCGTTTTGCCCGCATCTGGATTCAGACGCTGGTGCCGCCGGTGATCACCATGACCCTGTATTTCATTATTTTCGGCAATCTGATTGGTTCGCGTATCGGTGATATGCATGGTTTCAGCTACATGCAATTTATCGTGCCGGGCCTGATCATGATGGCGGTGATCACCAACGCCTACGCTAACGTGGCATCTTCCTTCTTCAGCGCCAAGTTCCAGCGCAATATTGAGGAGCTGCTGGTGGCACCGGTGCCGACGCACATTATCATCGCGGGTTATGTTGGCGGTGGCGTGGCGCGTGGCGTCTGCGTCGGCATTCTGGTCACGGCGATATCGCTGTTTTTCGTGCCCTTCCATGTGTATTCATGGTCAATGGTGGCGCTGACGTTACTGCTGACGGCGATTCTATTCTCGCTTGCCGGTTTGCTGAACGCGGTGTTTGCCCGCACCTTTGATGATATCAGCCTGATTCCGACCTTTGTGCTGACACCGTTAACCTATCTGGGCGGCGTCTTTTACTCACTGACGCTGCTGCCACCGTTCTGGCAGATGGTGTCAAAACTGAACCCGATTGTGTATATGATCAGTGGCTTCCGCTACGGTTTCCTCGGCATCAATGATGTGCCGCTGGAGTTGACCTTGTCGGTGCTGGTGGCGTTTATCGTGGTGTTTTACGCGGTGGTGTATGTGCTGATTCAGCGCGGCAGAGGACTGCGCAGCTAAGGTGAAGCTCGAACGTAGCGGCGCGATTTATCGCGCTGTTTTTTTAAAACCCGCGCGATAAATCGCGCCGCTACGGGATCAGATGGGGCGGGATAACATCCCGCCCGTATTGGATCAGGCGACCTGAACCGGCAGCGCTTTGGCTATCCGCTTCATCTCGTTATCGCCCTCAAAATAGGCCACTTTCGGCTGCCAGCTACGCGCGACTTCATCTTCCACCTGCACATAAGAACAGATGATCATAATATCGCCCTCGCAGGCACAGCGGGCGGCTGCGCCGTTGACGGAGATAATCTTTGAGCCACGCTCAGCGGCAATGGCGTAGGTAGAGAAACGCTGGCCGTTGGTCACGTTGTAGATGTCGATGGCTTCATATTGCAGAATGCCAGATGCATCCAGGAAGTCCTGGTCGATGGCGCAGGAACCTTCGTAATTCAAATCTGCCTGAGTCACTTTGACGCGGTGCAGTTTGCCCTGTAATACGGTACGAATCATGGCGGTACAACCTTCTATAAACGATCCCTTACTGGGTCAGATCTACTTGCTGATTATCGATCAGACGCGCATTGCCCAGCCACGCGGCCATCAGAATCACGGCCTGTTTGCTATCGACGGTCAGCGCCTGCAACGTTTCGGCATCGCAAATCGCCAGCCCGTCCGGGCGGAAACCTTTCTCGCGTAACGCCTGTTCGGCGTGTTCAATAATCTCTTCCACATGGCGCTCGCCATTGCTGAGGCGCTCTGCCATGCTGTTCATCACCTGGCTTAAGCCCGGTGCCAGTGTACGCTCATCGGCGGTGAGATAGCCATTACGCGAGCTGAGGGCTAAGCCATCTTTGGCGCGTACCGTGGGAACACCGACAATCTCGATGTCGAAACCCATATCCGCCACCATCTTGCGGATAATAGCCAACTGCTGAAAATCTTTTTCACCAAAGCAGGCAATATCCGGCTGCACCAGGTTGAACAGCTTGCTGACAATGGTGGAGACGCCACGAAAATGGCCCGGACGGGCGGCTCCTTCCAGCAGCGATGACAGACCCGGGACTTCCACGAAGGTCTGGGTATCGAGGCCTTTGGGGTAGACGTCTGCCGGGGCAGGGGCGAACACCAAATCAACACCATGGCGATTCAGCTTTTCGCAATCATCCTGCAAAGTGCGGGGGTAGCGCGCTAAATCGTCCGGACGATCAAACTGCATTGGGTTAACAAAAATCGACGTCACCACGATATCGGCACGCGCGCGCGCTTCATCGACCAGTGTCATATGTCCATCATGCAGGTTGCCCATAGTAGGCACCAGCGCGATACGTTTGCCTTCCTGACGCCAGCGACGGATCTCGTGACGCAGCATCGGCAGTGTTTCAATGATCAGCACTGCACATCTCCTGATTTACTGGAAACTGTGTTCGGCGGCCGGGTAACTGCCCGCCTCAACTTCGGCAATATACTGGCGAATCGCAGCGCGAATGTCGCCGGTTTCCGCGAGGAAATTTTTAGCGAATTTCGGGATATGGCCGCCGGTGATCCCAAAGGCATCATGCATCACCAGAATCTGTCCGTCGGTTACGTTTCCGGCACCGATGCCAATCACCGGGATGGTGAGCGCTTTGGTGACGCGTTCTGCCAGCGTCACCGGCACGCACTCCAGCACCAGCAGCTGTGCACCCGCTGCTTCCAGCGCCAGCGCATCGGCCAGCAGGCGTTCCGCTCCGGCTTCGTCGCGGCCCTGTACTTTATAGCCGCCGAAGATATTCACCGACTGCGGCGTTAAGCCGAGGTGACCACACACCGGTACCGCGCGCTCGGTCAGCATTTTTACGGTTTCCGCCAGCCAGGCACCGCCTTCCAGTTTGACCATATTGGCACCGGCGCGCATCAGCTGGGCCGCGTTGTCAAAGGTCTGCTCCGGGGTGGCATAACTCATAAACGGCAGATCGGCCATCACCAGCGCCTGTGGAGCGCCACGGCGCACCGCTGCGGTGTGGTAGGCAATATCGGCAACAGTAACCGGCAGAGTTGATTCGTGGCCCTGCACCGTCATGCCAAGTGAATCGCCAATCAGCAGGACCTGGATGCCCTCGTCAGCAAACAGACGGGCAAAGCTGAAGTCGTAGGCCGTCAGAGTGGCAAATTTGCGGCCACTGGCTTTCCACTGGCGTAAATGGGAGATAGTTGTGGGTTTCATCGCACGCTCTCAGTATTTTCTGATGGGCGCAGTGTACTGGATTGAAAGGGGAGGCGATACGATTGCCGTGCGATTCTGGGGTTACTCAGACCAGAAACGAATCTCGCTTTGATCGAGCGCAGCCAGCAGCGGGGCCAGCGGGGTGCCATCGGGGAAAGTGAGCTGGGGAGCGAGCTCCAGCAGCGGTAACAACATAAACGCGCGGTTGTGCATATCGTAATGCGGCACCGTCAGACGCGGGGTGTTAATCACCGTGTCGCCAAACAGCAGGATATCCAGATCGAGCGTACGCGGACCCCAGCGCTCGGCTTTGCGCACCCGGCCATGTTCCAGTTCAATGCGCTGGGTATGGTCGAGTAAACTTTCGGCTGAAAGCCCGGTTTCCAGCGCAACCACGGCGTTGAGGTAATCAGGCTGATCCGGCGGGCCATAAGGCGGGGTGCGATACAACGAGGACGTCGCCACGCGGCGGGTTTGCGGTATCGCATCCAGCGCCGCCAGCGCTGCATCAACCTGATGCAGCGGGTCGGCGAGGTTGCTGCCTAAGGCGAGATAAACGCGGGTCATGGCGCGCTGTTGTTGCGCGGTGCCGCCGGACGGCGACGCGGACGACGCGGTTTACGGCGTGGCGCAGGATCGTCACCCAGCGTGTTCAGCATGTTTTTCTGCTGCGTCGGTGCTGCGGCCTGGAATTCACCCCACCACTGGCTCAGACGTTGCAGTTCCGGGTTATTTTCCACATCGGCACGCAATGCCAGCAGGTCATAGGCGGCGCGGAATTTCGGATGTTCCATCAGCTTCCACGCACGTTTGCCGTGGCGGCGTGACATGCGCAACTGCAACTGCCATATATCGCGAATCAGCGTGGTGATACGCTTCGGAATCGCCAGCGCGCGGCAGGCTTCATCCAGTGTTTCATTCATCGCCAGCGCAAAGGCATCGTAATAGGTCAGGCCGCTTTCCTGGGCAATCTGCTCAGCAGACTCCAGTTGCGGATACCAGAACATCGCAGCAAACAGGAACGCCGGATTGACGCGCATATCATTCTGAATGCGGGTATCGGTATTTTTCAGCACCTGTGCCAGCATACGCTCCATTGAGCTGTCGCTGTGCTCGGTGAAACCGCGCGTCAGTGTCGGGAACAACGGCTGGAACAGCTGATATTCGCGCATCATCTGATAGGTGCGGTAGCCGTAACCGGCCTGTAGCAGCTTGAGCGACTCTTCGAACAGACGTGCGGGCGGAATATCATGCAACAGCGTCGCCAGGCGCGGAATCGGCTCGGCGGTTTCTGCGGCAATGCTCATCTCCAGCTTGGCGGCAAAACGCACCACGCGCAGCATCCGCACCGGATCTTCGCGATAGCGCGTTTCCGGATCGCCAATCATACGAATGACGCCCTGCTGCAAATCCTGTAAACCGCCGACGTAATCACGCACAGTGAAATCCGCCACGCTGTAATACAGGCTGTTGATGGTGAGATCGCGACGCTGGGCATCATCTTCGATGCTGCCAAAGATGTTATCGCGCAGCAGCATACCGCTTTGCGCGCGCTGTGAGCTGTTGCGATCTTCTTCTTCGGCTTCTTCTATCTGGTGATGGCCACGGAAGGTCGCGACTTCAATCACTTCCGGTCCGAACATGACGTGAGCCAGACGGAAACGGCGTCCGACCAGACGACAGTTGCGGAACAGTTTACGCATTTGTTCCGGCGTGGCGTTGGTAGTGACATCGAAATCTTTGGGTTTTTTACCCAGCAGCAAATCGCGCACGCCGCCGCCTACCAGGTAGGCTTCGTAACCGGCTTTATTCAGGCGATAGAGCACTTTGAGGGCATTTTCGCTGATATCTTTGCGTGAGATGTTGTGGCTTTCACGGGGAATAACGGTCATCAGACTTTCGGTTTCCACCTCTTCAGGCGCCTCCTCGTCACGCTTGAGGACTCTCCGGCAAAAATTAGCGACTCGGGTAAAAATGGGACACCTCGACAGTGACATTAGTGGTGTTAGTAAAATCAGCGGCTAATCATAGCCTGTTGCGAACCATTTGAGAATGGCGTTGTCATTTCAACTGGCCTCAGGGCGTTCTCCAGTGGGATCAGACGGATATTCCACTGGTTAATCGCCGTCTTAAGCAGGGTTTCCAGCGATTCGTCCTGCCAGCCTGGTGATACCGGCTGACCCAAAAAGTGTAATGCCTGCACCAGCAGTGGCCGGGGATCACCCGCAGGCAGCGCGGGCGCATGGTTTTGCTTCGATAACTTGTTGCCATCGCCATTCACCGCCAGCGGCAGATGCAGATATTCCGGCACCGGCCAGCCAAATTGCTGATACAGCGCAATCTGGCGGACTGTCGGCTCGATCAAATCAGCACCGCGTACAATCTCGGTCATGCCCTGAAAATGGTCATCCACCACCACAGCCAGGTTATAGGCGAACAGGCCATCGCGGCGATGGATAATAAAATCCTCTCGCGCCAGCCGTGTGTCCGCCAGCAAATGACCCCGCAGACGATCGTCAAAGCCATACACCGGCGTATGCTGGCGCAGGCGCAGCGCGGCGTTTTCCGCTGGCAGCTGCAACTCGCGGCAGTGGCCATCATAAAAACCGCCCAGCTGCTGAATGCGGCTGCGTGTACAGGTACAGAAATAACTCTGACGCTGCTCCCGCAACCAGTTTAACGCCGCGCGGTAAGCCTCATGGCGCTGTGACTGCCACAGCACCTCACCATCCCAGTGCAAGCCATAATGTTCCAGCTGTTGCAGAATGCGGGTCGCGGCACCCGGTACTTCACGCGGTGGATCGATATCTTCAATACGCACCAGCCAGCGCCCCTGTTGCGCGCGGGCACTCAGGTAGCTGCCTAACGCAGCAATAAGCGAGCCAAAATGAAGTTCACCAGAGGGAGAGGGGGCGAAGCGCCCAATACAGGGAAGGTTAGACATTTTTTGATGCGCACCGCACGGCGGGAAAACAGTGGTTTTCCCTGCCGTACGGTGACAGTCTGTTCACGGCCATTAGCCTGCCATCTGTTTCTCGCGGATTTCTGCCAGCGTTTTACAGTCAATGCAGAGATCGGCGGTCGGACGCGCTTCCAGACGACGAATACCAATTTCAACACCGCAGGATTCGCAGTAGCCGAAATCGTCATCTTCCACTTTCTTCAGCGTCTTCTCGATCTTTTTGATCAGCTTACGCTCACGATCGCGGTTACGCAGTTCCAGACTGAATTCCTCTTCCTGCGCGGCACGGTCAACCGGATCCGGGAAGTTGGCAGCTTCATCCTGCAT
Source organism: Pantoea sp. X-Soil-TKNS-1280 (assembly GCF_059730475.1). Lineage (NCBI taxonomy): Bacteria > Pseudomonadati > Pseudomonadota > Gammaproteobacteria > Enterobacterales > Erwiniaceae > Pantoea > Pantoea sp. X-Soil-TKNS-1280. The sequence goes on from NZ_AP035962.1 coordinate 886,267, forward strand.
ATGCGACACAGTACGGTCGACTTCATCCCTGAGTTGATTGCGCCAGGCTTCCAGAATCTTGCGGAAGTGGTTCAGCTGGGCTTCGTTCATATACTCTTCGCCCGGTTTCTCCTGATACGGCTCCACCCCAGCGATGGCGAGGATACTCAGGGACGATGTTTTACGGTTTTGCCCTTCTTGCATGTTGTTTCTCCTGGATAACACGCACTACCCTTGATACTTCAGATTGCATGCGGCAAGGCCGTCTTCCTGCAACCCGAGTTACTTTGGGTTTATCGATTCCCAACAGGGAAAAAAACAGGCCGCTATAAATAGCAGAAGCAATCAAGGTTGGCAATTATTCATGATCGCACCTTGACAAGCCTGTGAGGAACAGCGTATTTAGCGCACCACTCGGAACATTCCTATCACACCAAATTGCTAAGAATATTACAACTCTACCCTTATCGGCCGCGTCAGTAACATTTTTAGCGGGGAGATGTGAGCCTGATACGCCAATACTTCCACGCCACGCCGCTGCGCCTGTACCAGTAGTTCCGCGTACTGCGCGTCGATATGGCGCGCCGGGGAAACGTCCTCAATCCCCGTATGCAGAACAGCAAACAACAAAACGGCTCGATGGCCTTCTGCCGCGATTTGTGTCAGTTCGCGCAGATGCTTTTGCCCGCGAGTCGTCACCGCATCCGGAAAATAGCCTTTACCGTGTTGTAAAAGTGTGACGGACTTGACTTCAATATAGCAGTTTGATCTGTCATCCGCCCGCAACAGGAAATCAATTCGGCTTTTTTCCGTGCCGTATTTTACCTCAGGCTGGCAGTGCTCATAAGAGGATAATTCTGGAATCGCAGCAGAGATCAACGCTTCTTTCACCAGCTGATTGGCACGCAGGGTGTTGACGCAGATCCAGTGGCTCTGCTGGGTTTCGGTCAGTTCCCAGCTGTGCGGGTATTTGCGCGTCACGCTATCAGAAGTGGAATACCACACCGTATCGCCTGGCGTGGCGCAACCGGTCATGGCACCGGTATTCGCGCAATGAATGGTCAGCGTTTCCCCTTCGGGGGTGATCACATCCGCTAAGAAACGCTTATAGCGGGTAATTAAACGGGCCGGTTTGAGCGGCGGGGAGAAAAGCATTCAGTCTCCTGTGGTGGCGGATAGCGGCCAGCGGGCCAGCGCCTGATAATGGGTGCGGCCTTTCTCGAAACGTGACGAAAACAGCGCAAAATGGCTGACATCAACACGCCAGTGAAAGCCGCGCGGTGGAAGCGCCACTTTTTGCGTGGCGTTACGCCACAGGGTGACATGCGGATGAAACGACGGTGCGTTTTGCGCGCAGCCGTGACGCGCAGCCTGCGCCCGCAACAGATTCGCCAGTTGCAGTAACCCGCGCGGCGGACGCTGGCAGCCCAGCCACACCACGCCGGGACGCGGCCAATGGCCAGCATCATCCAGATCGAGTGCAAAGCCGGGTTGCGTGATGCGCGCAGCCAGCTGCTGCAAACGTTGCGAGGTGTCATCGCTGACCTCACCGAGAAACGCCAGCGTCAGGTGCAGATTCGCTGCCGCAATCGGCCTGCCGATATCTTCAGCAAAATTCTCCGCCCGCCAGCGCACCAGCTGCTGTTGCAGCGCGGCGGGCAGTTCGAGAGCAAAAAACAGACGTTGCGTTGCCATGATGGACTCTGCGGGGAATGCTACAATGCGCGCCATCTTAGCACAGGCAGAAACGGAGTTGAGTGTGAGTGAGTTACCGGTAAGCGAGGTGCTGCCTGAGCTGCTGGCCGCGCTGGCGCAGTCGCCCCAGGTACTGCTGGCGGCACCCACCGGCGCAGGTAAATCCACCTGGCTACCTTTACAACTACTGCAACAGGCGCAGTTGCCTGGCCGCATCATTATGCTGGAACCGCGGCGGCTGGCCGCACGCAATGTGGCGCAGCGGCTGGCGGAATTGCTCGGCGAACAACCGGGCGGCACCGTGGGCTATCGCCTGCGCGGGGAAAATTGCTGCGGGGCCGATACCCGGCTGGAAGTGGTCACCGAAGGTATTCTGACGCGCATGCTGCAACGCGATCCGATGCTGGAAGGGGTTTCTTTGGTGATCCTCGATGAGTTTCATGAGCGTAGCCTGCAAGCCGACCTGGCGCTGGCGCTGCTGCTGGATGTGCAGCAGGGGTTACGTGATGATCTGAAGATTCTGCTGATGTCGGCGACGCTGGATAACCAACGCCTGCGTAACCTGTTGCCGGATGCCCCGTTTATCGCCTCTGAGGGCCGTAGTTTCCCGGTGACTCGCCGTTACGCCTCGCTGAATAATCAACAGCGTTTTGAGGAGGCGGTGGCGCGGGAAGTGGCGCAGCTGCTGCGTGAAGAGCAAGGGTCGTTGTTGTTGTTCCTGCCGGGTGTGGCGGAAATCGAACGCGTCAAACGCGAGCTGGAAGCGCGGGTGAGCGAAGACGTTGATCTCTCTCCTTTATATGGCGCGTTATCGCTTGAAGCGCAACGCCGGGCGATTCTGCCGTCACCGCCGGGCCGCCGCAAAGTGGTGCTGGCCACCAATATCGCGGAAACCAGCCTGACGATTGAAGGTATCCGGCTGGTGGTGGATAGCGCGCTGGAGCGCGCGGCGCAGTTTGAGGTGCGCAGCGGCGTGACCCGGCTGCAAACGCAGCGTATCAGCCAGGCATCGATGACGCAGCGCGCAGGGCGTGCCGGACGCCTCGAACCGGGTATCTGCCTGCATCTGCTGCCGCAGGAGCAGGCATTAAGGGCAGCAGCCCAGAGCGAGCCGGAAATCCTGCACAGTGACCTGGCCTCGCTGCAAATCGATCTGCTGCAATGGGGTTGCCCGGATATCGCACAACTTAGCTGGCTGGATATGCCGCCTGCGCGCCATCTGCGCGCTGCGCGGGAGTTGCTGGCCCGGTTGGGAGCATTGGATGAGGCGGGGCGATTAACCACAACCGGCCGCAAAATGGCTGAATTGGGCAGCGATCCCCGTCTGAGCGCCATCCTGTGCGCGGCCGGACAAGATAAGAATGCCGTTGCCAGCGCCGCGTTATTGGTGGCGATTCTGGAGGAGCCGCCGCGCAGCGGCAGTGCTGACCTGCGCGATGCGCTGCATCGTCCACAATCGATGTGGCAACGGCGTGCCCGTCAATGGCAGCAGCGTCTCAACGCCAGCGGCGGCAATGTTGATGCGGATCGCTTTCCGGCGCTACTGGCTGCCGGATTTGCCGACCGGCTGGCGCAGCGTCGCGGCAGCAGCGCGCGTTATCAGCTGGCGAACGGTATTGGCGCGATGCTGGATGAGCAGGACGGTCTGAGCCGCAGCGAATGGCTGATTGCTCCCTCCTTATTACAGGGGGCCAGCGCGGCCGATGCGCGTATCCTGCTGGCACTGCCGGTGGATATCGATCAACTGCGCCAGCAATGCCCGCATTTGGTTGAACAGCGCACCGATGTGGAGTGGGATGAAGCGAAAGGGACGCTGCGCGCCTGGCGACGTGAAGTGGTGGGTGCGCTGGTCCTGAAAGCACAACCGCTGGCGCGGCCGGAACCGGAGGTGTTACATGCGTCGATGCTACGCTGGATCCGCGAAAAAGGTTTGGCGGTGCTGGGCTGGACGCCGGAGGCGGAACAGCTGCGCCTGCGTTTGCATTGTGCCGGATTATGGCTGCCGGAAGAGGCCTGGCCATCACTGGATGACGATACCTTGCTGGATACGCTGGAAAGCTGGCTGCTGCCGGAGATGAGTACGGTGCGCGATTTGAAGGGTTTGCAGAGCGTCAATCTTGTCAGCGCATTATTACATTTGCTGACATGGTCACAACGCCAGCGGCTGGATAGTGTGCTGCCAACTCATTACACTGTGCCGACCGGAAGCCGCCTGCCGATCCGCTACGATGCAGAGAAGCCACCCACGCTCGCGGTACGTATTCAGGAAATGTTTGGCGAAGCGCGTAACCCGGCTGTAGCTGATGGACGGGTGCCGCTGGTACTGGAGCTGTTGTCACCGGCGCACCGACCGTTGCAGATCACCCGTGACCTGGCGGCGTTCTGGCGTGGAGCATATCCTGAAGTACAGAAAGAGATGAAAGGGCGCTATCCCAAACATCCCTGGCCGGATGATCCGGCCAACGCCTTACCAACGAGGCGGACTAAAAAATTTTCATCGTGATCCTTTGGTATCGAATTCAGAGGGTTCTGCCATGCGCAGCACGAGAAAGCAGTTAGAGTAACGGCGCAGCCGTAGCTATGCCTGGAGAATAAAAGCATGTCTGGGAACGATCGCGAACCGATTGGGCGCAAAGGAAAACAGCCCAAACCACCGCGCAGCACCGCGCGCCGGGGTCGCCGCAGGGAACTTGATGATGATACAGAGCAGGATGATGACGAGGAGAGTGAGCCAGTGCCACGTAAAGGTAAAGGAAAACGCCCGCCGCGCGCGAAACGCCGCTGGTTAGGCTGGTTCATCAAACTATTCCTGGTGTTTGTGGTGGTGATGGTCATCTGGGGCGTCTATCTCGACTCAGAAATCCGCAGCCGTATCGACGGTAAAGTGTGGCAATTGCCCGCTGCCGTTTATGGCCGCATGGTCAGCCTCGAACCGGGAATGCCTTACGACAAAAAAGAGATGATTGCGCTGCTGGAAGGCACGCAGTACCGCGAAGTCTCGCGCATTACCCGCCCTGGCGAGTTTAGCGTGAAGGGTAACACTATCGACCTGCTGCGCCGTCCGTTTGATTTCCCGGACAGCAAAGAGGGGCAGATCCGTGCCCGTATGAGTTTCAGCAACAACGAACTGAGCGAGATTAAAAATCTCGATACCGGGCGTGATTTTGGTTTCTTCCGTCTCGATCCGCGACTGATCACCATGTTGCAGTCTCCAAACGGTGAACAGCGCCTGTTTGTGCCGCGCGCCGGATTCCCGGATCTGCTGGTTGATACGCTGATCGCCACCGAAGACCGCCACTTCTACGAGCACGATGGCATCAGCCCGTACTCGATCGGTCGTGCGTTTCTCGCCAACATCACCGCCGGTAAAGCGGTGCAGGGCGGCAGTACCCTGACGCAGCAGCTGGTGAAAAACCTGTTCCTTACCAACGAGCGTTCGTTGTGGCGTAAAGCGCGTGAAGCCTATATGGCGATAATCATGGATGCGCGCTACAGCAAAGATCGCATTCTGGAGCTGTACCTCAACGAGGTGTACCTCGGCCAGGCCGGTAACGATCAGATCCGCGGTTTCCCGCTGGCGAGTCTGTACTACTTCGGTCGTCCGGTGGATGAGCTGAGTCTCGATCAGCAGGCGATGCTGGTGGGGATGGTGAAAGGCGCTTCGCTGTATAACCCGTGGCGTAATCCGCAGCTGGCACTGGAACGTCGTAACCTGGTGTTGCGTCTGTTGCAGCAGCAAAAGATTATCGACGAGGAGCTGTACAACATGCTGTCGGCGCGTCCGCTGGGCGTGCAGCCGAAGGGCGGGGTGATTACACCACAGCCTGCCTTTATGCAGATGGTACGTAATGAGTTGCAGGCCAAACTCGGCGATAAAATGAAAGATCTCTCCGGCGTGAAGATCTTCACTACGCTGGACCCGATTTCCCAGGATGCTGCGGAGAAAGCGGTGGAAGAAGGTATTCCGACGCTGAAGAAACAACGCGGCCTGAAAGATCTGGAAACCGCGATGGTGGTGGTGGACCGCTTCAGTGGTGAAGTCCGCGCCATGGTCGGTGGCTCTGATCCGCAGTTCGCCGGTTATAACCGTGCGTTGCAGGCGCGTCGTTCCATCGGTTCACTGGCAAAACCGGCCACCTATCTGACCGCGCTGAGCCAGCCGAACAGCTATCGTCTCAACAGCTGGATCGCCGATGAACCTATCGCGCTGAAACAGCCGAACGGCACCGTCTGGAAACCGCTCAATGACGATCGTCGCTTCAGCGGCAAAGTGATGCTGGTGGATGCGCTGACCAACTCGATGAACGTGCCGACGGTTAACCTCGGTATGACGCTGGGGCTGAATTCGGTGGTGGATACCTGGGCTAAACTTGGCGTGCCGAAAGACCAGCTGAATCCGGTTCCGGCGATGTTGCTGGGTGCGCTTAACCTGACGCCGGTGGAAGTGGCACAGGCGTTCCAGTCCATCGCCAGTGGCGGCAACCGTGCTGAGCTGTCGGCGGTACGTTCGGTGATTGCGGAAGACGGTACCGTGTTGTATCAAAGCTTCCCGCAGGCCCAGCGTGTGGAACCGCCGCAGGCCGCGTATCTGACGCTGTACAGCATGCAGCAGGTGGCGGATCACGGTACGGCGCGTGCGCTGGGGGCGCGTTTCCCGAATGCGCATCTGGCGGGCAAAACCGGTACCACCAATGACCTGGTCGATAGCTGGTTTGCCGGTATCGATGGCAAAGAAGTGGCAATCACCTGGGTGGGTCGCGATAACAACCAGACCACCAAACTGTACGGTGCCAGTGGTGCGATGCAGCTTTATCGCCGCTACCTCGATAACCAGGCACCGATGCCGCTGGTCCTGACGCCACCGGAAGATATCAGCCAGATGAATATTGATTCGGCCGGTAACTTTGTCTGCGGTTCTGGCAGCAGCACCTGGCGCACTTTGCCGGTGTGGACGCTCGATCCGAACTCCCTGTGTCAGCAACAGCAGCAGCAAGTTCAGCAGCAGCAACAGTTGCAGCAGCAGCAGCAGGAAGAACAAAAAGACAGTAATGGCGTTGCTGGCTGGATCAAAGAAATGTTCGGCAATAACTAAGTTGCTGAAATTTAAAAAGGGTGCTGCGGCACCCTTTTTTTATGGCCGTTTTTTCGTAACAAAAATGAACGAACTTGCGGCAAACGCACCGCCATCAGGCTTTATATCTTGCGGATCTTGCGGCCTTTCGCCTAAAATCCAACCTTTCTAATAATCATTCTCGTTTACATTCGCCTGCACCGACTTTTTTTCGAGAGATCCTGATATGAATGCGCGAACTGTTTCCTCTCCGCGCGGAACGTCTACCAAACGTCCGCTCGCTTTACTGATTTCCTTAATCCTGGGTTCCCTGAGCGCGCAAGCGCTGGCTGAAGATACCGTAGTGGTCACCGCCGATGGGGGTTCTGCCGCTCCACAGGAAAGTGCCTGGGGACCGGCACCGACTATTGCCGCAAAACGCAGCGCCACGGCCACCAAAACCGATACGCCGATCGAGAAGACGCCGCAGTCGATTTCTGTCGTCACCCAGGAAGAGATGGCGATGCACAATGTCCAGTCGGTCAAACGGGCCTTCAGCTATACCCCGGGTATCAGCGATAACCGCGGCAGCTCGGATGTCATCGATGCTTTCTCTATTCGTGGCTTCAGCGAAACCAACACCAACCAATATCTTGATGGCCTGAAGTTGCAGGGCGATAACTACTCCGAATTTGCCATCGATCCTTACTTCCTTGAGCGCGCCGAATTGCTGCGTGGCCCGGCTTCGGTGCTGTACGGTAAAAGCAACCCAGGTGGCGTGGTGTCGCTGGTGAGTAAGCGCCCGACCCAGGAAACCTTGCGCGAAGTGCAGTTCCAGATGGGGACGGATAACCGCTTCTCCACCGGTTTTGATTTCGGTGGCGCGCTGGATGACAGCGGCGTTTACAGCTATCGCCTGACCGGACTGGCGCGCAGCCAGGACGCGCAGCAGGAGATGAACAAAGAAAAGCGCTACACCATCGCGCCTTCCTTTAGCTGGCGTCCTGATGCCAACACCCGTTTCGATCTGCTGACCTACTTCCAGAACGAACCCGAAACCGGCTACTACGGCTGGCTGCCGCGTGAAGGCACTGTGGTACCGATTATTCGTCCCGATGGCAGCCAGTACAAACTGCCGACCAACTTTGATGAAGGCGAACCGAGCAACAAGATTTCGCGCAACACCAAAATGGTGGGCTACAGCTTTGAGCACAGCTTCAACGACACCTGGACGGTGCGTCAGAATCTGCGCTATGCCGATCTGCGCACCGATTATCGCAGCATTTACGGCAACGGTTACGATGCTGCAACCCAGGAAATCACCCGTGGTTCGGCCATTTCGAATGAGAAGCTGAACCAGTTCGCGGTGGATACCCAGGCGCAGGCTAAATTCGCTACCGGCGCGGTGGATCATACGCTGCTGATGGGTGTGGATTACCAGCGCACGCGCAATGATATCGATGCGGCTTTCGCCAGCGCCGATCCGATCAGCGCGGTGAGTCCGCAATACGGTAACAACACCACCGGCGCACCTTTCCTGTATCAATACCTGAATCGTCAGGAGCAGACCGGCCTCTACACTCAGGATCAGATGGAGTGGAACCGCTGGGTGCTGACGCTGGGTGGTCGTTACGATTATGCGATGACTTCAGCGCTGAATCGCAATGGCAACACTGAAGAGAAAAACCATGATCAGGCGTTTACCTGGCGTGGTGGTCTCAACTACGTGTTTGATAACGGTATCGCGCCGTATTTCAGCTATAGCGAATCCTTTATTCCGACGCCAGGCACGACTTCAGGCGGCCAGCCGTTCGATCCTTCCCGCGCGAAACAGTATGAAGCGGGTGTGAAATACGTACCGAAAGATCGTCCGATTGTGCTGACGGCGGCGGTGTATCAGCTGACCAAAACCAAAAACCTGACTGCCGACCCGAACAACGTGCTGTTCAGCGTGCAGAGCGGTGAGATTCGCTCACGCGGTGTGGAGCTGGAAGCGAAAGCGGCGCTGAGCGCCAATATCAACCTGACGGCGGGCTACAGCTACACCGACGCGGAGTACACCCACGATACGCAGTTGCAGGGTAAAACGCCGGTACAGGTGCCGAAGCAAACAGCATCGTTGTGGAGTGATTACACCTTCCACGAAACCGCACTTTCGGGCCTGACGCTGGGTGCCGGTGTGCGTTATACCGGTGCCAGCAAAGGGCTGTACAGCACCGGCGACAATGTAAACCAAAACTTCGATGTGAAGGGCTATACCGTGGTTGATGCGGCAGTGAAATATGACCTTGCACGTTTCGGCCTGCCGGGTTCATCGCTGGGTATCAACGTTAACAACCTGTTTGATCGCGAGTATGTCGCCACCTGCTACCGCGAATATGCCTGCTACTGGGGCACCGATCGCCAGATTGTTGGTACTGCAACCTTCCGTTTCTGATAGAAAAGGGCGCGGAATGCGCCCATAACGCCAGGGATTATCATGCAGCATCCGCACCACCAGGAAACAACCTTTACGCTGGATAACGTCAGTTTTCGCGTGCCTGGGCGCACGCTGCTCCATCCGCTTTCCCTCACCTTTACGCCGGGCAAAGTCACGGCGTTGATCGGCCATAACGGCTCCGGCAAATCGACATTGCTGAAAATGCTCGGACGCCATCAGGCTGCGAGTGAAGGCCGCGTGTTGCTGAACGGTGAAGCGGTGGATCAATGGGGCAGCAAGGATTTTGCCCGCCAGGTAGCCTATTTACCGCAGCAGTTACCGGCGGCAGAAGGGATGACGGTGCGCGAGCTGGTGGCGATTGGGCGTTATCCGTGGCATGGGGCGCTGGGGCGTTATGGTCAGGAGGATCGCGACCGCGTGGAGGAAGCCATTGCGTTGGTAGGACTGAAACCCTTTGCCGGGCGTCTGGTGGATAGCCTGTCAGGGGGGGAACGTCAGCGTGCCTGGCTGGCGATGCTGGTGGCACAAAACAGCCGCTGCCTGCTGCTGGATGAACCGACCTCGGCGCTGGATATCGCCCATCAGGTGGAAGTGCTGGCGCTGATTCAGCGGCTCAGCCAGGAGCGTGGTTTGACGGTGATCGCGGTGTTGCATGATATCAATATGGCGGCGCGCTATTGCGACCAACTGGTGGCATTACGTGGCGGCGAAATGATTGCCGAAGGTGGGCCAGAAGTGATCATGCAGGCTGATGTGCTGGGCAGCATTTACGGTATTCCGATGGGCATTCTGCCTCATCCGCAGGGCGGTGCGCCCGTCAGTTTCGTTTACTGAGGCTGGTGATGCTGGATATTTCTCGCCGTCGGCTGCTGGCGGCGCTGGCGTTATCGCCATTAATGAAAATGACGCCGCTACAGGCGGCGTTGCCGGATACCCAGCGCATCCTGGCGCTGGAGTGGTTGCCCACCGAACTGCTGATGGCATTGGGCGTAGCTCCGCTGGGTGTCGCGGATATATCCAACTACCGGGTATGGGTGGGGGAACCGGCACTGCCAGCCGGGACAATTGATCTCGGCCTGCGCACTGAACCCAATCTGGAGCTGATGACTCAGCTCAATCCTTCTTTGATCCTGCACTCCAACGGCTACGGTCCTTCAGCGGCTAACCTGGCACGCATCGCTCCCACCATGGGCTTTGATCTGAACAGCGGCGATGGTAAACCGCTCAGCACCGCACGCAAATCATTGCATCTGCTCGGGGCGCGTATTGGCCGTGAAGCACAGGCGGTGCAGCATTTGCAGTACGTTGATGGCGTGCTGGCGGCGGCGCGTGAACGCCTCAAACCCTGGGCAGGGCGACCTATCCTGCTGATGTCGATCCTCGATAGCCGCCACGCCATTGCCTTTGGTAAAGGCAGCCTGTTTCTGGAGGTGATGGAACAGCTGGGACTGCAAAGCGCCTGGCAGGGTGAAACCAACTTCTGGGGCAGCGCGGTGATTGGCATTGAGCGATTGGCTGCCGTGGGGGATGTGCCGGTGATTTGCTTTGATCACGATAATGAATGGCAGATGCAGGACATGATGGCAACGGCGCTCTGGCAGGCGTTGCCGTTTGTGCGTGCCGGACATTTTCAGCGTGTGCCTGCCGTCTGGTATTACGGTGCCACCTGGTCGGCACTGAAATTTGTCCGCGTGCTGGAACACGCGCTGGAGTCGCACTGATGCGCAATCGTCTCTTCCCTGTCGCGCTCTTAAGTGCCTTGTTTCTGCTGGCGCTGGGGTTAACCCTCGTTAACCTGCGCCAGGCGCTGCCGATGACCGAGTGGGCGCAGGCGTTTGTCGCGCCAGACGTCAACAATATCCAGCAGGTGGTATTCCATCACAGCTTACTGTCGCGCCTCGCGCTGGCGCTGCTGGTGGGAGCCGGTCTGGGACTGGCGGGTTTGTTGTTTCAGCAGGTGCTGCGTAACCCGCTGGCGGAGCCCACAACTTTAGGCGTCTCTTCCGGTGCCCAGCTTGGCATTACGGTCGCTACCCTGTGGCAACTGCCTGGCGGTGCGCTGACGCAGCAATTTGCTGCGATGGGCGGGGCGGTGGTGGTGGGGATTCTGGTGTTTGGCGTGGCCTGGGGCAAACGCCTGTCGCCGGTGACGCTGATTCTTGCCGGGCTGGTGCTCAGCCTGTATGCCGGTGCGGTCAACCAGATCTTTGCCATCTTCAATCACGACCAATTGCAGAACATGTTTCTGTGGAGTACCGGTGCGCTGAACCAGCTGGATGGGCGCAACGTGGCGTTGTTATGGCCGCGTCTGCTGCTGGCCTTTGTGCTGGCGCTGGCGTTGCTGCGTCCGCTCACCCTGATGGGGCTGGATGATGGGGTTGCCAAAAATCTCGGATTGGCGCTGTCGCTGGCGCGGGTGGTTACTCTGGCGCTGGCGATTCTGCTTAGCGCTCAGCTGGTCAACGTGGCGGGTATTATCGGTTTTATTGGCTTGTTTGCGCCACTGCTGGCGAAGATGCTGGGTGGTCGCCGTCTGCTGAGCCGGATGCTGCTGGCTCCGTTGATTGGTGCTCTGCTGCTGTGGCTGGCGGATCAATGCGTGTTGTGGCTGACAACGCACTGGCGTGAAGTGTCCACTGGCACGGCAACCGCGCTGATTGGCGTGCCGATTCTGTTGTGGCTGCTGCCGCGTCTGCGCACCGGCTCGGTACCTCCGCCGCTTAATCAGGGTGACAAGGTTCCGGCTGAACGTCAGACGGTGGCGCGCTGGTGCCTGTCTGGTCTGCTGATACTGGCGTTGCTGGCAGTGGTCGGCGTGACCTTTGGCCGCGATGCATACGGCTGGGCCTGGGTGAGCGGAGATATGCTGCATCAGCTGCTGCCGTGGCGCGCGCCGCGTGTGCTGGCCGCAATGGTGGTCGGGCTGATGCTCGGGGTTGCCGGGGCGCTGATTCAGCGTTTAACCGGCAATCCGATGGCCAGCCCGGAAGTGCTGGGGATCAGTTCCGGTGCCGCCTGTGGCGTAGTCGTAATGATGTTTTTTGTGCCGGGCAATGCGGTTGCCTGGTTGCTGCCGGCCGGTGCGCTGGGCGCGGCGGTCACCTTGCTGACCATTATGCTGGTGGCCAGCCGCGGCGGCTTTTCGCCGGAACGCATGTTGCTGGCGGGGATGGCCCTGAACAGCGCCTTTGTCACTTTGCTGATGTTGCTAATGGCGAGCGGCGATCCGCGTATGGGAGGCCTGCTGAGCTGGATCTCGGGGTCCACCTACAACATGACTATGCAGCAGGCGCTGCAAAGCGCGGTGTGTGGCGTGGTGCTGGTGGCACTGGCACCGCTGGCGAGTCGCTGGCTGACATTGCTGCCACTGGGTAGCGCCACAGCGCGTTCGGCGGGGATGGCGCTGACGTCATCGCGTCTGGCGTTGCTATTGCTGGCTGCGGCGCTGACGGCAACCGCGACCTTAACTATCGGGCCGTTAAGTTTTGTCGGTTTGATGGCCCCCCATATCGTGCGCATGCTGGGCTTCCGCCGTGCCTTACCGCAGGTGTTAATGGCAGGTCTGCTGGGGGCGGGGTTGATGGTGTTTGCTGACTGGTGCGGGCGTATGCTGGCGTTTCCGGATCAAATCCCGGCCGGGTTGATGGCGACCTTCTTTGGTGCGCCGTATTTTATCTGGCTACTGCGACGGGCGCGATAAAAACAGGGCACCGAACGGTGCCCTGTTTGATTACAGCTGCGCGAAGCAGCGGCGTGCGGCATCAATGGTGCGCTGAATATCTTCCTGGCTGTGCGCCAGCGACATAAAGCCTGCTTCGAACGCGGAAGGCGCCAGGTAGACGCCTTCTTCCAGCATCAGGTGGAAGAAACGTTTGAAGCGCTCCACATCGCACTGCGTGACGTCCTGATAGCAGGTCACGCTGTCGGCTGCGGTAAAGAACAGGCCAAACATGCCGCCCACATGGTTAATCACCAGCGGGATGTTTTCCGCTTTGGCCGCTGCCAGCAGACCCTCGGACAACTGGGTGGTCAGCTCGGTCAGGGTTTCATGGGTGCCTGGCTGTGCAATCTGCGACAGGCAGGCAAAACCGGCAGCCATAGCAATTGGGTTGCCGGACAGGGTTCCCGCCTGGTACACCGGCCCCGTCGGTGCCAGTGCTGCCATCACATCACGACGGCCACCAAAGGCACCCACCGGCATACCGCCGCCGATGATTTTACCGAGGCAGGTCAGATCCGGGGTGACATCGTAATACGCCTGAGCACCGCCGAGAGCGACACGGAAACCGGTCATCACTTCGTCAATAATCAGCAGCGCGCCAAACTCATCGCACAACGCACGCAGGCCTGGCAGGAAATCCGGCTGCGGTGGAATGCAGTTCATGTTACCCGCTACCGGCTCAACGATGATGCAGGCGATATCCTCAGGATACTGCTCGAACGCGCTGCGCACGGTGGACAAATCGTTGTAAGTACAGGTCAGGGTATGTTTGGCGAAATCAGCTGGAACGCCTGGAGAGTTCGGCTGGCCGAGGGTCAGTGCGCCGGAACCGGCTTTCACCAGCAGGCAGTCGGCATGGCCGTGGTAGCAGCCTTCAAACTTGATGATCTTGTCGCGATGGGTGAAACCACGCGCCAGACGAATCGCGCTCATGGTGGCTTCGGTGCCGGAGTTGACCATGCGCACCATATCCATGCTCGGCACCAGCTCGCAAACCAGCTGCGCCATTTTGACTTCCATCTCGGTCGGCGCACCAAAGCTCAGGCCACGCGAGGCCGCTTCAATCACCGCGTTACGGATGGTGGCGTTGTTGTGACCGAGCACCATCGGACCCCATGATCCGACATAGTCGATATAGGCTTTGCCGTCGGCATCATACAGGTAAGCGCCATCAGCGCGTTCAATGAACAGCGGCACGCCGCCCACACCGGTAAACGCACGTACCGGGGAGTTCACACCGCCAGGGATCAGGCGCTGTGCTTCGGCATACAGGTTTTCTGACTTACTCATTCTTCGGCTCCGGCTGTGTCTTAGAAAAACTCGCGCCATTCTACGGGAAGATAGCGGTCAGGTGAAAGGCACCCGGGCGCTAAAGCCGCCATGTGGCTATACTTTAAAGCATAACAGGCGGCACGCAGTGCGAAGGGCAAGACTTGATTGCACTCAGCGGCTGGCAGATAATAGCGTGATTGAGGTCGTTTTCTGACCTGGACGTTTACCCGGAGTAAAACATGAGTGACGATGTAGCAGCACTGCCTTTGCAATTCACCGATGCAGCAGCCAAAAAAGTGAAAAATCTGATCGCGGATGAAGAAAACCCGGATCTGAAATTGCGTGTTTACATCACCGGCGGCGGCTGTAGCGGCTTCCAGTACGGTTTCACTTTTGACGATCAAATGAATGACGGCGACATGACCATCGAGAAACAAGGCGTGGCGCTGGTGGTGGATCCGATGAGCCTGCAATATCTGGTGGGGGGTTCGGTTGACTACACCGAAGGGCTGGAAGGTTCACGCTTTATCGTGACCAACCCGAATGCCAAAACCACCTGCGGTTGCGGTTCTTCCTTCAGTATCTGATTTATCAGGCCGCCGTTCTGGCGGCCTGTTACCACTCTATCGTAACTAATCGTGACGTTTCGTGGCGCATCGCATCGCGCGGCATTGTGCTTTGCGTGATACGTGGCTGGGCGCTGAAATGACGACCACAATCCACCGCAGGCAGCGATTGAATGCCGGGGCGTGAAATATCACAGCGGGAGAAAATAGTCAGCGTAGCGACGATAGAGCCGGTGGTGGTCGCTGCACCGATGGGTACAGCGATCACAAGCCCTATGGCCAGCAGCAGAGCTCTGGTCATATTGATTTCCTGGTGTTTTTAAAATTGCGCTTAGCGCAAAAAGGGCACAGAGCATACATGGCCGCTGTGCTTTGTTACCTGATTAACGACAATCCTTGCTGATTCTTTAATCGTTTTTGGTACTGATTTTCGCCGCATGCAGTGCTGTGCACAGCTGTTGCGCCGCCAGCAGCAGACGTGGACCCGGCCTGCTTAGCCAGTCATCATTAAGCGCAATCACTGGCACCGATAACTGCGGTTGCCAGAACTGCCCGATAGCACTGGCCTGTGCGGCCGTACCGCCCATCACAATCGCCTGGGGATGGCGCGCCAGGACCTGTTCGCGGCTGACCTGCGGCCAGCTCACCGTGCTATCGGCAAAGATATTACGGCCTCCGCACAATTCGATCACTTCATTTTGCAATGTGTTGCGCGCGGCGGTGAACAACGGCTGCTGACCAAACTGCAAAAACACCCGCACAGGCTTCTGCGCCTGATACTGCTGACGCAACTGCGCTTCCTGGCTGCGCAGTGCCTGAGCAGCATCGCGCGCCTGCTGCGGATGTGGACTCCAGCGTTGCAGTGCCGCCAGTGCATCAATCATCTGATCAAGGGTTTGTGGATCGATCCACTCCACCTTAATGCCTAAGCGTTGCAGTTGATCAATTTGCCGCTGCGGGTTACCACCACGCCACGCCAGTACCACGTCCGGTTTAAGCTGCACAATCCGTTCAATGCGGATGCCCTGCCAGTTCGCCACCTGCTCCAGCGATTTGGCACTGGCCGGGTAATCCGACCAGGCGCTCACCGCCACCGGGGTAATACCGGCAGCGAATGCCAGTTCCGTTAGATGTGGGGCAAGGGTAATAACACGCGGCGGGGCAGCCAGCAGGCTGCTGCAAAACAGCAGCAGCCCGGCCAGCCAGAACGATTTAGCCACGCGCCAGCTGCGCCAGCAGGTTTTCCACCATCAGGGAAGATTGCTTCGCGGCAACGCTGATGAATTCATCAAAGCTGAGATGCGATTCCTGATCGGCGACATCAGAGATGGCGCGAACCACCACGAAAGGCACCTTGAATTGGTGGCATACGTGACCGATCGCGGTGGCTTCCATTTCGACGGCAATCGCCTGCGGGAAGGTGCTGCGAATGCGTGCCAGCGGTGCGGCACCATTAATAAAGGCGTCGCCACTGACCACCAGGCCACGTACTGCGTTGAGATCCAGCTGTTTGATCACCTGCTCAGCCGCAGCGATCAGTGTTTCGTCGGCCACGAAAGCCGCCGGGCAACCGGCCATCTGACCTGGCTCGTAACCAAAAGCGGTCACGTCGGCATCGTGATAACGCACTTCGTCAGAAACCACGATATCGCCGACTTTCAGAGTCGGGGCCAGACCACCGGCTGATCCGGTGTTGATCACCACATCTGGCTTGCAGAGTTGCAGCAGCAGCGTGGTGCCGAGAGCCGCTGCGGTTTTACCAATGCCCGATTTCAGCAGGGCAACCTCAACACCATTCAGCGTGCCAGTGTAAATTTCGCACCCGGCCAGCGTCAGCGTCTGACGGTTTTCAATTTTGTCACGCAGCAGGGTAACTTCCTGCTCCATCGCGCCAATAATGCCTGCTTTCATAAAAGAGTCTCGCTAATGTTGTGGATGTAAACGGCAAAAGTGAGGCATAGTCTAACATGGCTGTCAGAGGAAGAATTCACGAAAAAATAAGGGGTAATTATGGCGACGATCAATTTCAGGAAGAAGATCAGCTTCACCCGACCCTATACCAGCCGCAAAGATCCCGAAGGGGAATACTTTATTACCCGTCATTTTGAGAGCGATCGCGGACGCATTATTAATTCCGCCGCGATCCGCCGTCTGCAACAAAAAACCCAGGTCTTTCCGCTGGAGCGCAATGCGGCAGTGCGCTCGCGTCTGACCCATTCGCTGGAAGTGCAGCAAACCGGGCGCTATATCGCTAAAGAGATCCTGCAAACCCTGAAAACGCAGGGTGGCGGGCTGGCTAAATACGGCCTGGATGAACTGGAAGGCGCATTTGAAAGCCTGATCGAGATGGCTTGCCTGCTGCACGATGTGGGAAATCCGCCTTTTGGTCACTTCGGTGAGGCGGCGATCAATGACTGGTTCGATGACAATTTGCCTGCTGAACTGGTTGATCCGCTGGTGGCGGGTGTCGAAGATGATGAGCAACGGGTCGCTTTTGACCAGCTGAATGCAATGATTCGTCAGGATTTGTGCCACTTCGAGGGCAATGCGCAGGCGATTCGCATGGTCCATACCTTGCTGCAACTGAACCTCAGTTATGCTCAGGTGGCCTGTATTTTGAAATATACCGCCCCCGCCTGGTGGCAGGGAGATAAACCGGCTGAGTTCAGCGTATTAATGAAAAAACCGGGTTTTTATTTATCAGAGCGGGAATATGTCGCTAATCTTCGCGTGGCGACCGATATAAAAGAACATCATCGTTATCCGCTGACCTGGATAATGGAAGCTGCCGATGATATCTCTTATTGCATCGCCGATCTTGATGACGCAGTAGAGAAAGACATCTTCAATGTCGATACCTTATATGATTATTTGTCGAAAGCCTGGGGTGTGGTGAAACCGGGGGATGCGTTCAGTCGTACTATCGGTGAGGCCTGGAAAGATGCCTGTCAGAAAAAATGGCGTACTAAAGGTGATCAGTTTTTTATGTCGTTGCGCGTCAACGTACAAAACGTGTTAGTCAGCCATGCGGTACGGCGCTTTATCGATAACTTACCGGCTATTTTTACAGGTAATTTTAACCACGCCTTGCTGGAAGATGATGGTGAAGAGGGGCGTCTGCTGATGTTATTTAAGACGGTTGCTCGCCAGCAGGTGTTTAATCATCCGGAAGTCGAGCAGCTGGAATTACAAGGCTATCGTGTGATTAAAGGGTTATTGGAAATTTATCAGTCATTAATGCAGCTGGATTATGAACAGTTCACCACGCTGATGAATGATGATTTCTTAGCCAGACACCCAATTGAAACGCGTCTGTTTCATAAACTTTCTGGCAAACATCGCAAAGCGTATCAGCAATCAATGCGTGCCTTGATCGTCGAACATAAATATGAGCGCCTGCTGTGGGAACGCTATTATCGTTCACGTCTTATTCAGGACTATATCAGTGGTATGACCGATCTTTATGCCTGGGATGAGTACCGTCGTTTGATGGCGGTGGAATAAGCGAAGTTTTGTAAAGAAGAGGAATAATTTTTTACTTTTACCCAAAACTTTATCAGGAACTTCGCGTTTACAATTTAATCTCATCATCACGACCACAGCAATGGTCCGGACGTAAATCTTATATGAGACACAGATGAATGAAAAAAAGCACATTAACGTTAAGTGCGCTGGCACTTAGTCTGGGCATGGCGTTCAGCCCTGTCAGTGTTTTCGCGGCGGAGACAGCTTCCTCCTCCAGTCAACAGCTGCCAAGCCTTGCACCAATGCTGGAAAAAGTGATGCCTTCCGTGGTGAGTATCAGCGTGGAAGGGAGTACGACGGTGAAGACCCCGCGTATGCCGCAGCAATTCCAGCAGTTCTTTGGTGATAACTCGCCGTTCTGCCAGGACGGTTCGCCGTTCCAGAGTTCACCGATGTGTCAGGGCGGTGGCGGCGATAACGGTGGCGGCGGTAGCGACACGCAGCAGGAGAAATTCCGTGCGCTTGGCTCTGGCGTGGTGATCAATGCGGATAAAGGCTACGTGGTCACCAACAACCATGTGGTTGAAAACGCGACGAAAATCCAGGTGCAACTGAGCGATGGCCGTCGCTACGACGCGAAGGTGATCGGTAAGGATCCGCAGTCGGATATTGCGTTGATTCAGCTGCAAGACGCGAAAAACCTGACGGCGATTAAGATTGCCGATTCTGACAACCTGCGCGTAGGTGATTACACCGTCGCCATCGGTAACCCGTATGGCCTCGGCGAAACCGTCACCTCGGGCATTGTTTCGGCGCTGGGTCGTAGTGGCCTGAATGTCGAAAACTATGAAAACTTCATCCAGACGGATGCCGCGATCAACCGGGGTAACTCGGGTGGTGCACTGGTGAACCTTAACGGTGAGCTGATCGGTATCAATACCGCGATTCTGGCACCGGACGGCGGCAACATCGGTATCGGTTTTGCTATCCCGAGTAACATGGTGAAAAACCTCAGTGCGCAGATGGTGGAATACGGCCAGGTGAAACGCGGCGAGCTGGGTATTATGGGTACCGAGCTGAACTCCGAGCTGGCAAAAGCGATGAAAGTCGATGCGCAGCGCGGGGCCTTCGTCAGCCAGGTACTGCCAAATTCAGCGGCGGCGAAAGCCGGTATCAAAGCGGGTGACGTCGTTGTTTCCATGAACGGTAAACCGCTGACCAGCTTCTCAGCACTGCGTGCGGAAGTCGGTTCTCTGCCGGTCGGCACCAAACTGCAACTGGGTCTGCTGCGTGACGGCAAACCGGTGAGTGTCACCGTCGAGTTGCAGCAGAGCACCCAGGATAAAGTGCAGTCAGCCACGATCTACACCGGTATTGAAGGTGCTGACCTGAGCAATGTTGACAGCAACGGCCAGAAAGGCGTGCGTGTCGATAGCGTGAAAGCGGGGAGTGCGGCGGCGCGCATCGGCCTGAAAAAAGGCGATGTGATCCTCGGCGTGAACCAGCAGAGCGTGGCGAATCTGGGCGAATTACGCAAGATCCTCGACACCAAACCGTCGGTTCTGGCGTTGAATGTACAGCGCGGCGACAGCAGCCTGTACCTCCTGATGCAGTAATCTCTGTAGCGTTAACTCAAGGCGGACTTCGGTCCGCCTTTTTTTGTGGTTACAGATGTGACCTCCCCCGCAATTCCCGCATTATCCCTGCGGCTATGTGCATTTGCACAATGTCAGCTGTCTGATGGGCGCGTATTCTGTCTTCTCGTCTTTTTTCCGGAGTGATTGATGGCCACCTATCATCTCGATGCGCGCCTGGCACAGGACATTGTTGCCCGCACCATGAAAATTATTGACAGCAATGTCAACGTGATGGATGCCCGTGGCCGCATTATTGGCAGTGGAGATCGCGAACGTATTGGCGAATTGCACGAAGGTGCGCTGCTGGTACTGTCGCAGGGCAGGGTGGTGGACATTGATGAGGCAGTCGCCCGACATCTGCATGGCGTCCGCCCTGGTATTAATCTGCCGTTACGTATTGATGGCGAAATCGTCGGCGTAATCGGCCTGACCGGGCAGCCGGTCGCACTGCGTCATTACGGCGAGCTGGTTTGCATGACGGCTGAAATGATGCTGGAACAGGCACGTTTGCTGCATATGCTGGCGCAGGATAGCCGTCTGCGTGAAGAGCTGGTGCTTAATCTGGTGCGGAGCGAAAGCCTGTCACCGGCGTTGAGTGAATGGGCACAGCGACTGGGTATTGACCTTAATCAGCCACGCGTTGTGGCGGTGGTGGAGGTGGATAGTGGCCAGCTGGGCGTGGATAGCGCCATGTCGGAATTGCAGCAACTGCAAACGCTGTTGACCACACCTGAGCGCGATAACCTGATCGCTATCGTTTCACTGACTGAAATGGTGGTGTTAAAGCCTGCGCTGAATACGCATGGCCGTTACGATCAGGACGATCATCGTCGCCGGGTCGAACAACTGTTGCATCGGATGAAAGAGAGTGGCCATCTGCGCATGCGTATTGCGCTGGGCAACTACTTCACCGGGCCTGGCAGCATCGCGCGATCCTATCGTACTGCCCGCACTACCATGATGGTGGGCAAGCAGCGTATGCCGGAGCAGCGTAGCTATTTTTATCAGGATTTGGTGCTGCCGGTGCTGCTCGACAGTTTACGTGGTGGCTGGCAGGCGAATGAGCTGGCCCGGCCGCTGGCGAAATTAAAAAATATGGATAACAACGGTCTGCTGCGCCGGACACTGATCGCCTGGTTCACACATAATGTGCAGCCGAGCGCCACGGCACGCGCGTTGTTTATCCACCGCAACACGCTGGAATACCGTTTGAACCGTATCTCGGAACTGACCGGGCTGGATTTGGGCAACTTTGACGATCGCCTGCTGCTGTATGTGGCACTGCAACTGGATGAGCAGACCTGATGAAACTGGCTGCGGTACTGACATCGCTATTGTGGCTGTACAGTGGTTTTGGTCTGGCGACTGAGCTGGCCTTTCTCTCCCTGACCGATTTACAACAGGTCAGGCAACAACTGGTGCAGCAAACTGCCGCAGCGCCAACCCTTGCCGCCTGGCAGCAATTGCAGCGGGAAGCGCAACAGGCGCTGAAACATCCGGACCCAAGCGTCACCGATAAAGGGCTGCTGCCACCGAGCGGTTCAAAGCATGATTATCTCAGTCTGAGCGCCTATTGGTGGCCAGACGACACGCACCCGACAGGTCTGCCGTGGCAGCGACGCGATGGGGTGGTCAATCCTGCCAGCAAAAACGATCAAAGCGATGGTGTCCGGCTGGCGCGTTTTACCGCCGATTTGCAGGTATTGACCCTCGCCTGGTACTTCTCGGGTGAGCAGCGTTATGCCGATAAAGCGCAGTCGATGGCGCGGCATTGGTTCATTGAACCCGCCAGCCGCATGAATCCTAACCTCAATTTTGCCCAGGGGGTGCCGGGTGTGGCGCAGGGGCGTCATACCGGAGTGCTGGATGGGCGTTATTTCGCCACCCGGGTGGTGGATGCGCTGACGTTGTTGCGCGGAGCGCCGGGCTGGAAACGTGCGGATGAGCAGGGTGTGCAGCAGTGGTTTCATGCCTATCTGCACTGGCTACAACAGAGTCCGCTGGCGCAACAGGAGGCTGAGGCGGCTAACAACCATGGCAGCTGGTACTGTACGCAGGTGGCGGGTATCGCCTGGTATCTTGGCGATCGCGCGACGGTGCAGGCGATGGTGGCGCTGGCGCGCGGTAAGATCGACCAACAAATTCGGGCTGATGGTACGCAACCGGCGGAACTGGCGCGCACGCGATCCTTTCATTACAGCTATTTTAATCTGCAGGCACTCAGCAACCTTGCCTGGCTGGCACAACGAAGCGGCTTCGGTGATCTCTGGCATTACCAGAATCCGCAGGGCGGATCGTTGCTTGCCGCGCTGGCAACCATGGCCCCTTACAGCGATCCGACCAAAGTATGGCCGTGGAAAAATCGCGATCGTGTCAGCGTGCGGCTGATTCCTTTACTGTCACTGGCGGATAACAGTTTGCAGCAATCACGCTGGCGGCAGCGCATTGCTCAGGCAGACTGGACGGCTTCGGGTGGCGCGGTGCAACAGGCACAGCGGGATACCTGGCTGTTTTCACTGCCTTATGCGCAGAAAAAAGGCCAGCATTAGCTGGCCTGAGCAGAGCGGGAAGAAAGTATTAACGACCGCTGCGGGTCAGTTTATCGAGGTCAG
This sequence comes from Pantoea sp. X-Soil-TKNS-1280, assembly GCF_059730475.1. Taxonomy (NCBI): domain Bacteria; kingdom Pseudomonadati; phylum Pseudomonadota; class Gammaproteobacteria; order Enterobacterales; family Erwiniaceae; genus Pantoea; species Pantoea sp. X-Soil-TKNS-1280. The sequence continues at coordinate 908,704 of NZ_AP035962.1, forward strand.
ATTCGATCTCGGCAATCTTGTTCGACACCACGTTTTCCAGATGGCGCAGGTCATCAAGGATTTTGCGTTTCAGATCGACTTCAACCTGATCGCGCTGGCAAATCTGATCCAGCTCATCAATCACATAACGCAGGTTAGGGCTGATTTCCTGAACTTCTTTGTATCCCTGGCTGCTGTGGTCGGCCACAACGGTTTTGCGTTGACGCGGGTATTTGAACTTCACGCTTTTGGCGAAGAATTCACCTTTGTCTTTGCGGAAGTAGATTTTCAGGATGTCGTTATTGGCTTCCTGACGCAGGCTGTAACGGTCAATGTCGTCAGGGTTGCTGATACCTAAGCTTTTCAGGTTGTCGTACATAGCTTTATATTCCATCAAAAGTGGGAGAGCGCGCAGGACCATCATCATTCAGGATGCAGCTGAAACGCAGCAACCAGCTTAAACAACTGTAGACATAAAAAACCGGGATGAACATTGCGCGGCCTGAGTTAACTGGCGCGGATTATGACCTGTTTGAAAAACAAACGCACTTGTTAATTCGCGGTGAGAAACAGGTTGTCAGGTGGGATGTGTAAAGAAAAAATTACGGGCCTGAATACAGGCCCGTCGGATAAGTTTATTTAAGGCAAATTTGCCTTAGTCGATGGTACGCAGCAGCTCGTTAATGCCCACTTTGCCACGGGTTTTCGCATCAACTTTCTTCACGATAACGGCGCAGTACAGGCTGTAGCTGCCGTCTTTCGATGGCAGGTTACCTGAAACCACCACGGAGCCAGCCGGTACACGGCCATAATGAACTTCGCCGGTTTCACGGTCATAAATTTTGGTGCTCTGGCCGATGTAGACGCCCATGGAGATCACGGAACCTTCTTCAACGATCACGCCTTCAACGATTTCTGAACGTGCGCCGATAAAGCAGTTGTCTTCGATGATGGTCGGGTTAGCCTGCAGCGGCTCCAGTACGCCACCGATGCCGACGCCGCCGGACAGGTGAACGTTTTTACCGATCTGCGCACAGGAACCGACGGTTGCCCAGGTATCGACCATTGAACCTTCATCAACGTAAGCGCCGATGTTAACGTAAGACGGCATCAGCACGGTGTTGCGCGCAATAAATGCACCCTGACGTACTGCTGCCGGAGGAACAACGCGGAAGCCTTCTTTTTTGAAGCGTGCTTCGTCCCAGTTAGCGAATTTCATCGGTACTTTGTCGTAGAAACGGGTTTCTGCGCCTTCCATTACCTGGTTGTCGTTGATGCGGAACGACAGCAGCACTGCTTTCTTCAGCCACTGATGCGTTACCCACTCACCGTTGATCTTTTCAGACACGCGCAGTTCACCGCTGTCCAGCAGACCGATGACCTGGTTGATGGCTTCACGAGTGGCGCTGTCCACGCTGGCTGGCGTGATGTCGGCGCGGCGCTCAAAGGCAGATTCAATAACGCTCTGTAACTGTTGCATGATAATTTCCTGAGTCTGTCATACGGGTGCCAGCGTCACGCTGGCACAGAAAAAAGGGATAATAAATCGATTGCGGTCACACTTTATCGTTTGGATTAAGGGCCTCTGTCAACCGTTGTTGCAACACATTGCGCATTTCGACATCAAGCGCACGTCGCTCGCTGTTCGCCAGGATGAAAAGATCCTCAACCCGCTCACCAATTGTACTGATACGCGCGCCATGCAGTGAGACGCCTAAATCGGCAAAGACTTCACCTACCCGCGCCAGCAGGCCAGGCTGATCGAGCGCGATCAATTCCAGATAGCTGCGGCGATCGGTATGGGTTGGCAGGAAGCTGACTTCGGTGTCTACGCTGAAGTGCTTGAGGCGTGATGACTGGCGGCGCACGCGCGGCGGTACCCACTCGGTTTGCGCGATCGCCTGTTCCAGCGCGTGGATGATCATCGGATGACGATCGGCGGCCAGCGGGCTGCCATCGGGTTCCAGCACGATAAAGGTATCCATTGCCATGCCATCACGGCTGGTAAAGATCTGCGCGTCGTGCACGCTAAGGTTACGCCGATCCAGCTCGCCTGCCACTGCGGCGAACAGATAAGGGCGATCCGGGCTCCAGATAAAAATTTCGGTACCGCCACGGGTGGCCTGCGGGCTGACCAGCACCAGTGGCTTGCTCAAATCATGGTTAATCAGATGGCGTGCATGCCATGCCAGCTGATTAGGGGTGTGACGCAGGAAATAATCGGAACGGCAGCGGCTCCAGATATGCTGCAACCGTTCTTCGTCGAGGTTTTCCATGCGCAGCAGGGCCAGCGCCTGCAACCGATGATGGCGCACGCGCTCGCGCAGGTCCGGGCTGTTTTCCATGCCGCGACGCAGCTGTTTTTCGGTGGCAAAAAACAGTTCGCGCAGCAGGCTTTGCTTCCAGCTGTTCCACAGGCTTTCGTTAGTGGCGCAGATGTCCGCTACCGTTAAGCACACCAGATAACGCAGACGGTTTTCGTTCTGCATCACTTCAGCAAATTGCTGAATGACGGTCGGGTCCTGAATATCACGACGCTGCGCCGTTACCGACATCAACAGATGGTGACGCACCAGCCAGGCAACCAGCTGGGTTTCGCGTGAATTGAGACCATGCAGTTCGGCAAAATCCAGCGCATCCTGCGCCCCCAGAATCGAATGGTCACCACCGCGCCCTTTGGCGATGTCATGCAACAGCGCCGCCATCAGCAGCAGTTCCGGTTGCGGCAGACGTGGCCAGAGTTCAACACACATGGGATGCATCGGACGCGTGGCTTCATCGGCAAAGCTCTCCAGCTTCTGCAATACGCGGATAGTGTGTTCATCCACGGTGTAGGCATGGAACAGGTCAAACTGCATCTGGCCGACGATATTGCCCCACAGCGGCGTGTAGGCCCACAGCACGCTATGGCGATGCATTGGCAACAGCGCGCGTTTCACCGCGCCGGGGTGGCGCAGAATCGCCATAAAGGTCTGGCGGGCTTCCGGGATCTGGCATAACGGTTGTTTCAGGTGACGACGTGAATAACGCAGCTGGCGCAAGGTGGTGGAATAGATGCCTTTAATGTCCTCGTTGCGTACCATTACGTAAAACATACGCATAATCGATTGTGGCTCACGATCGAACAGCGTCGGATCCCGCAGGTCGATCAAATCGCCCCGCAGCTGGAAATCATCGTCAATGCTGCGCGGTTTTTCCGTCGAGGAAAGCCCGAGAATGGCTTCATCAAACAATTGCAGCAGCATCTGATTCAGTTCGCCAATACGGCGCGTGACGCGGAAAAAGTCCTTCATCATGCGCTCAACCGGCTCATTACCTTCGCCGAGGTAGTGAAGGCGTTGGGCGACGTTTAACTGGCGATCAAACAACAGCCGGTTATCGTAACGCGTTAACGTCAGATGCAAAGCAAAGCGGATACGCCAGAGAAATTCCTGGCATTCATTCAGTTCGTTGCGTTCAGCTTCAGTGAGAAAACCGAAACCGACCATTTCATCCAGCGTGGTGGCCCCAAAGTGACGGCGCGCCACCCATTGCAGCGTGTGAATATCGCGCAAGCCGCCGGGGCTGCTTTTAATATCCGGTTCCAGGTTGTAGCTGGTGCCGTGATAGCGCTTATGGCGTTCCTGTTGTTCTTCAATTTTGGCGGCAAAGAAACGTGCTGAAGGCCAGAAGCCATCGCTAAAGATGTTTTTTTGCAGTTCGAGAAACAGCGCCACGTCGCCGGTCAGCATGCGCGACTCAATCAGGTTGGTGGCGACAGTCAGATCCGACAGTCCTTCCAGCAGGCACTCTTCCAGCGTACGGACGCTATGACCGACTTCCAGTTTGAGATCCCACATTAGCGTCAGCAGTTGGCTGGTGCGCTGTGCTGCCTGCTCATCCAGCGGGCGACGGCTGAGGATCAGCACATCAATATCTGACAGCGGATGCAATTCGCCACGGCCATAACCACCGACCGCCAGCAGAGCGATCTCTTTCATCTGATCAAAGCCAAAGAAGCGCCATAAGCGACGCAACAGCCGGTCGATAAACAGCGTGCGCACATCAATCAGCGATTCAACATCGGTCCCGGCATCAAATGCCACGCCCATATGTTGCTGAAATTGTTCGAGATAGAGTTTGAGGTTCTCGCGGGTTAAGGCTTCATCGGGCCAGTCGGCAGGGGAATCGGTCAGGCCCTTGTGTACTGCTTCGGTCACGCTACCACTCATCGACATCGTCTCGTCTGCACGCCATAAAAAAGCCGACACATGGTCGGCGAGGTCATTATTGGAAGAGATTTACGCTACGTTTTCCAGCACCGCTGGAATGGTGTCGTCTTCACGCAGGGTCAGAATCTCACAGCCGTTTTCCGTCACCACAATAGTATGCTCGTACTGCGCGGACAAGCTGCGATCTTTGGTTTTCACGGTCCAGCCATCCTTCATGGTACGGATGCGGTAGTCACCGGCGTTAACCATCGGCTCGACGGTAAAGGTCATGCCAGCCTGCAACACCACGCCACTGTCATCAGCATCGTAATGCAGCACCTGCGGTTCTTCATGGAAACCTTTACCAATACCGTGGCCGCAATATTCACGCACCACGGAGAAATCCTGCGCTTCAACGTACTTCTGAATCGCACGACCCAGTTCACGCAGGCGAATGCCTGGTTTTACCAGACGCAGCGCCAGATACAGGCTTTCCTGCGTGACCCGGCACAGACGTTCACCCTGAATGGTTGGCTTGCCAACAATGAACATTTTCGAGGTGTCGCCGTGATACTCATCTTTGATCACCGTGACATCGATATTGACGACATCGCCATCTTTCAGGATGCGATCGTCGCTGGGAATGCCGTGACACACCACTTCATTGATTGAGATGCACACCGATTTCGGGAAACCATGGTAACCGAGACAGGCGGAAATGGCCTGCTGCTGTTGGGTGATGTGCTCGTGGCAGAGACGGTCCAATTCACCGGTAGAGATACCCGGTACCACGTGTGGTGCAATCATTTCCAGCACTTCAGCGGCCAGGCGGCCCGCAACACGCATTTTTTCGATTTCTTCAGGGGTTTTGATTGAGATTGCCATTAAATTAATCCGCGGCTGTCGAAAATTTCGACGATAATTGAATTCTGTGCAGTCATGTTAGCAGCAGGCATTTAGGCTGCCAAATCGGGAAACACTAAGCCTTTTCCCGCTAACTACTATTGGCGTATTCCTGCGCATTATGGTATAAAGCGCGCCGACGATTCTCTGTCAGCCGCCAGGCCGACAGGAAACGCATAAATCTCATTATGTGTACTAAAACACACATGTATCGACACGTACGCCGGGGTGCCTCGTAAGAGGTCGGTTGTATGGGATACATGGAGGCCCAACCCCAATCAAACTTTAGAGGTAATCATGGCAACTGTTTCCATGCGCGACATGCTCAAGGCTGGTGTTCACTTCGGTCACCAGACCCGTTACTGGAACCCGAAAATGAAGCCGTTCATCTTCGGTGCGCGTAACAAAGTTCACATCATCAACCTTGAGAAAACTGTACCGATGTTCAACGAAGCCCTGGCTGAGCTGAACAAAATTTCTTCCCGTAAAGGTAAGATCCTGTTCGTCGGTACTAAGCGCGCTGCTGCCGAAGCGGTAAAAGAGTCTGCACTGAGCTGCGACCAGTTCTTCGTTAACCACCGCTGGTTGGGTGGCATGCTGACCAACTGGAAAACCGTTCGTCAGTCAATCAAACGCCTGAAAGATCTGGAAACTCAGTCTCAGGACGGTACTTTCGACAAACTGACCAAAAAAGAAGCGCTGATGCGCGCTCGTGAGCTGGCCAAGCTGGAAAACAGCCTGGGCGGTATCAAAGATATGGGCGGTCTGCCGGACGCACTGTTCGTTGTTGATGCTGACCACGAGCACATTGCAATCAAAGAAGCAAACAACCTGGGTATTCCGGTATTTGCTATCGTTGATACCAACTCTGATCCGGACGGCGTTGATTTCGTTATCCCGGGTAACGACGATGCAATCCGTGCTGTAAGCCTGTACCTGACTGCCGTTGCCACTACCGTGCGCGAAGGCCGTTCACAGGATCTGGCTGAGCAAGCTGAAGACGCGTCTTTAGAGAACGCCTGATAAGGTCTGCTCTTTCACAGAGCCCTTAGACATCAGATGTAATCTGTTAAGGGGGCCGCACAGGCCCCTTTATTATATCCAAGTTTGTCACGCTGACCTGTCAGGTGAGCGGGGCAGAGTAAATTTTCCGCAACAAGTTTCTGGCAGTGTGCAAACACTGAGAAACGAATCGAGGATTCTGGAATGGCTGAAATTACCGCTGCACTGGTAAAAGAACTGCGCGAGCGTACTGCCGCTGGCATGATGGATTGCAAAAAAGCGCTGACTGAAGCGAATGGCGATATCGAACTGGCCATCGAAAACATGCGTAAGTCTGGCGCAATCAAAGCAGCGAAAAAAGCGGGTAACGTTGCTGCTGATGGCGTGATCAAAACCAAGATCGCTGACGGCTATGCTGTGATCCTGGAAGTTAACTGCCAGACCGACTTCGTCGCAAAAGATGCCGGTTTCCAGGCGTTTGCTGACAAAGTGATTGACGCAGCAGCTGCTGGCAAAGTGACCGACGTTGAAGTTCTGAAAGCGCAGTTCGAAGAAGAGCGCGTAGCACTGGTTGCGAAAATCGGTGAGAACATCAACATCCGTCGCGTTGCGATTCTGGAAGGTGCTGAGCTGGGTAGCTACCTGCACGGCGCACGTATCGGCGTTCTGGTTTCTACCAAAGGCGCAGACGAAGAGCTGATCAAGCAGGTTGCAATGCACGTTGCAGCAAGCAAGCCGGAATTCGTTAAGCCGGAAGACGTGTCTGAAGACGTGGTGGCTAAAGAGTACCAGGTTCAGCTGGACATCGCCATGCAGTCTGGTAAGCCGAAAGAAATCGCAGAGAAAATGGTTGAAGGCCGCATGAAGAAATTCACCGGCGAAGTTTCTCTGACTGGTCAGGCTTTCGTTATCGACCCGAGCAAAACTGTTGGCCAGGCTCTGAAAGAGAAAGGCGCAGACGTGATCAACTTTATCCGCTTCGAAGTGGGTGAAGGTATCGAGAAAGTTGAGACTGACTTCGCAGCAGAAGTTGCTGCAATGTCCAAACAGTCTTAATTGGTCCGAAAGAACCGCCGGAAGGCGGTTCTTTTTTGTCTGCATTTTGTTGCGGACGCATTTTCAGTCACTTCCCAATAGCTTTTTTCTCTTGCTAAGCGGATGATTGATCAGATTTAACTTCTCCTTTTCATCATATCTTCCAGGAAGAATTGACCATGGCGACCAACGCAAAACCTGTATATCAACGTATCCTGCTAAAACTGAGTGGCGAAGCACTGCAAGGTGCCGAAGGTTTTGGTATTGACGCGAGTGTGCTTGACCGCATGGCGCAAGAGGTGAAAGAGCTGGTTGAGCTGGGTATCCAGGTAGGTGTGGTTATTGGTGGCGGTAACCTGTTCCGTGGCGCGGGCCTGGCGCAGGCGGGTATGAACCGTGTGGTCGGTGACCATATGGGTATGCTGGCTACCGTGATGAATGGCCTGGCGATGCGCGATGCGCTGCACCGTGCCTATGTCAATGCGCGTCTGATGTCAGCGATTCCGCTGAATGGCGTATGTGATAACTACAGCTGGGCCGAAGCGATCAGCCTGCTGCGCAATAACCGTGTTGTGATTTTCTCTGCCGGTACTGGCAACCCGTTCTTTACCACCGACTCAGCCGCCTGCCTGCGTGGCATTGAAATTGAAGCGGACGTGGTGCTGAAAGCGACCAAAGTCGATGGCGTCTATTCTGCCGATCCGGTTAAAAATCCGGACGCAACGCTGTATGAACAGCTGAGCTATGCCGAAGTGTTGGATAAAGAGCTGAAAGTGATGGATCTGGCAGCCTTTACGCTGGCTCGCGATCATCAGCTGCCAATCCGCGTCTTCAACATGAACAAGCCTGGCGCACTGCGCCGCGTAGTGATGGGTGAAAAAGAAGGCACCCTGATTACGCATTAATACCCGACGCAAGATAAAATAGGGTATATTCTGTTGGCGCGGCGCTCGGGCGCTGCACCATACCCGAAGTATGACGGGTATCAGGATGATCGATGATTATCGATACCGCTTCCGGTTAGCCCGGAAATGGCCAGGTCAAACCGAATCCAAGGGTTTCAACGTGATTAACGAAATTAAAAAAGATGCTGAAACGCGCATGGACAAATGCGTGGAAGCATTCAAAAACACCATTAGCAAAGTGCGCACTGGTCGCGCTTCTCCCTCTCTGCTCGACGGCATTGTTGTTGAATATTACGGTACGCCAACGCCGCTGCGTCAGCTGGCTAGCGTCACTGTAGAAGATTCCCGTACGCTGAAAATCAACGTCTTCGATCGCTCCCTGGGTCCGGCAGTTGAGAAAGCGATTATGGCATCCGATCTGGGTCTGAACCCAAGTTCAGCAGGTAGCGACATCCGTGTTCCGCTGCCAGCGCTGACGGAAGAACGTCGTAAAGATCTGATCAAAATCGTCCGTGGCGAAGCGGAACAGGGTCGTGTGTCAGTACGTAACGTACGTCGCGATGCCAACGACAAGATCAAAGCGTTGCTGAAAGATAAAGAGATCAGCGAAGACGACGAACGTCGTACGCAGGATGAAATCCAGAAAATGACCGATGCACGCATCAAGAATGTTGATGCAGCACTGGCAGAGAAAGAAAAGGAACTGATGGAGTTCTGATTCCATCTTTGTCCGACAAACGCCGTCAAGAGAGGTATACCCATTTGGGAATGCACAATCTTGCGGCGTTTTATTTTTGTCCCTGCGGAAGAGGGCATTTTCTGCCTGCCTTCTCCGGAAAACACACGGAAAGCGTCATGAAGCGATTAACTCTGCTTGGTTCCACCGGCTCAATTGGTACCAGCACACTGGCAGTGGTGCGGGAAAATCCCGAGCAATATCAGGTAACAGCGCTGGTGGCTGGTCAGAATGTGGCGTTAATGGCCGAGCAATGCCAGCAGTTTGCGCCGCGTTATGCGGCGATGGCGGATGAAATCTCCGCACAGGCGCTGCGTGAGCGACTGAGAGCACTCAACATCAAAACTGAAGTGCTCTCCGGCGTTCAGGCTGCCTGTGAACTGGCTGCGCTGGATGAAGTTGATCAGGTGATGGCGGCGATTGTCGGTGCATCGGGTCTGCTGCCGACGCTGGCAGCCATTCGCGCCGGGAAAACCGTGCTGCTGGCGAATAAAGAATCTCTTGTCACATGCGGCCGCCTGTTTATGGAGGCGGTACAGCGCCATCAGGCCCGGTTATTGCCCGTTGATAGCGAGCACAATGCCATTTTTCAGAGTTTACCGGCTTCCATACAGCAACAGTTGGGGTACGCTGATTTGCGGGAGAACGGCATTGAGTCGATTATCCTCACGGGATCAGGTGGCCCTTTTCGTGACACGCCACTAGCTGAGTTAGCGGCCATGTCGCCGGATCAGGCATGTGCGCATCCGAACTGGTCAATGGGGCGTAAAATCTCTGTTGATTCAGCCACCATGATGAATAAAGGTCTTGAATACATTGAAGCCCGCTGGCTATTTAACGCAACGGATGCGCAGATGGAGGTGATCCTGCACCCGCAGTCGGTCATCCATTCTATGGTGCGTTATTGCGATGGTAGCGTGCTGGCGCAACTGGGATCGCCCGATATGCGTACCCCTATTGCTCACAGCATGGCATGGCCAGCACGTATTTCTGCCGGCGTGACACCGCTCGATTTCACCCGAATGAAAGCGCTGACCTTCGCTGAGCCAGATTACGCGCGCTATCCCTGCCTGAAGCTGGCAATTGACGCCTGCGCCACTGGCCAGGCCGCCACGACGACGCTGAATGCAGCGAATGAGGTGGCGGTCGCCGCATTTCTGCAGCATCAGATCCGCTTTACCGATATCGCAGCACTGAACAATGAAGTGCTGGCATCGCTGAGCTGCGGGGAACCCGATAGCGTTGAGGCGGTAGTGGAGATTGATCGGTTAGCGCGGGTATGTGCCACGGAAATGTTGCCACGTTTGCGCATAGCAGGTTGATTGTCCCCGCTATTTGTTAGCTCAGGGCGAAAATGGTATAGTCGCTCGCTCGCGTTTCACGGCCTGGCATTGTTTCGATGCCAGCCGACTGAAAAGTCGGTGTTTGCTGCAGGCGCAATGTATTCAGAAACCACAGCATTTCTGATTAAAGGAATTATTACGCGTTATGTCGTCCAACAATCACAACACATTCGATGACCGGTCTGATTGTACGCCGCGTCACGTGGCCATCATTATGGATGGTAATGGTCGCTGGGCAAAAAATCAGGGCAAACTGCGTATTTCAGGCCACAAAGCCGGGGTAAAATCAGTACGCCGGGCCGTCAGCTTTGCGGTCAGCCACAAGCTGGAAGCGCTCACACTTTACGCATTCAGTAGCGAAAACTGGAGCCGACCGATACAGGAAGTGACGGCCTTAATGGAATTGTTTGTCTGGGCGCTTGATAGTGAAGTCAAAAGCCTGCACAAACACAATGTACGTCTGCGTGTTATTGGCGACATCAGTCGTTTCAATTCCAGAATTCAGGAACGCATTCGTCGCGCCGAGGAACTGACTCAGCAAAATAATGGACTGACTCTCAACATTGCTGCCAACTATGGCGGTCGTTGGGATATTATCCAGGGTGCCAGAAAACTGGCCGAGCAGGTTCAGGAAGGTTTGTTACGTCCTGACCAGATAACCGAAGAGAGTCTGGCTCCGTACCTTTGTATGAATGAGCTGGCGCCGGTGGATTTAGTGATAAGGACCGGGGGAGAGCATCGGATTAGCAACTTCCTGCTGTGGCAAATCGCCTATGCTGAGTTCTGGTTTACCGATGTTCTTTGGCCTGATTTTGATGAACAAGTTTTTGAAGGTGCACTGAATGCTTTCTCTCTGCGGGAGCGTCGTTATGGCGGCGCTGCACCAGGCGGCGCCTGAGCAACCTGGGGGTAACCTTTGCTGAAGTCTCGTTTAATTACCGCGTTTATTTTAATCCCGCTGGTGATTGCTGCGCTGTTCTGGTTACCACTGTCCGGTTTTGCGATAACAACCATCATCATCTGTATGCTTGCCGCCTGGGAATGGGGGCAGCTGGCGGGTATGGCGACCCGTCAGCAGCGCATCTGGCTGGCTGTGCTTTGTGGCTTGCTGCTGGCTGTGATGCTATTCACGCTGCAACCTTATCAACGTGATTTGCACCAGGTGCAGATGGAAAGCTCGTTATGGGCGTCTCTTATCTGGTGGGTTGTGGCGTTGGTGCTGGTTCTATTCTATCCCGCCTCTGCGGCCGTCTGGCGTCATTCGCGCCCGCTACGTCTCCTGTTTGGTGTGCTCACCGTGATCCCCTTCTTCTGGGGCATGATGGCGTTGCGCCAGTATCATTACGATACCGATCATTTCGCCGGAGCCTGGTGGCTGCTGTTTGTCATGTTTCTGGTGTGGGGTGCTGATTCAGGTGCCTACATGTTTGGCCGGTTATTTGGTAAACACAAGCTGGCCCCTAAAGTCTCGCCGGGTAAAACCTGGGAAGGCTTCCTCGGTGGGTTAGTCTGCTCTGCCGTGATTGCCTGGCTGTTTGCCATGCTCGCGCCATTAACCATTGCCACGTCAACCCTGATTATCTGTGCTGTTATCGCCGCATTGGCTTCGGTACTGGGCGATTTGACAGAAAGTATGTTCAAACGTGAAGCCGGTATCAAAGACAGCGGTAACTTAATTCCGGGTCACGGTGGTATCCTCGATCGCATTGATAGCCTGACAGCGGCGGTGCCGGTCTTTGCCTGCCTGCTGCTGCTGGTGTTCCGCACCCTCTGAGGATAGGCGACGATGTTGAGCATACTCTGGAGTTTTGCAGCCTTTATTGTGGCGCTCGGCGTGCTGATTACCGTGCACGAGTTCGGCCATTTTTGGGTTGCGCGCCGTTGCGGTGTCAAAGTTGAACGCTTTTCGATTGGTTTTGGCAAAGCGCTGTTCAGTCGCCGCGACCGTCAGGGCACGGAATATGTCATTGCCCTGATCCCCCTTGGCGGTTACGTCAAAATGCTTGATGAACGCGTGGAGAGCGTTCCTGCTGAACTGCGTCATCAGGCCTTCAATAACAAAGCTATCTGGCAGCGTGCATCGATTATTGCTGCCGGACCGATTGCCAACTTTATTTTTGCCATCATTGCGTACTGGGCGGTGTTTATTCACGGCGTGCCCGGTGTGCGACCGGTTGTTGGTGAAATTTTGAACGGTTCCATTGCTGCGGAAGCGCAAATTACCTCCGGTATGGAACTTAAAGCGGTAGATGGTATCGAAACGCCTGATTGGGATGCGGTACGCATGGCACTGATCGGCAAAATCGGTGACCAAAGTACAACGCTAACCGTCTCGCAGTTTGGTGAACAGGCCACCCAGCAGAAGCAGCTGGATTTGCATGACTGGCAGTTTGAGCCAGACAAGCAGGACCCGGTGGTTGCGTTAGGTATTCGTCCGCGTGGACCGCAGATTGAAACGACCCTCGCCGAAGTGCAGGCTAACTCTCCGGCGAGTGAAGCCGGTTTGCAAGCGGGCGACAGGATCGTTAAAGTCGATGGTCAGCCGTTAACGCAATGGCAGACTTTTGTGGTGCAGGTGCGCGATAACCCCGGCAAAAACATGGCGCTGGAGGTGGAGCGTAACGGTGAATCGTTGGCATTAACGCTGACACCCGAAGCGAAGCCGGGTGATAAAGCGGAAGGTTTTGCAGGAGTTATCCCGCGAGTGATTCCGCTACCTGACGAGTACAAAACGGTAAGGCAGTATGGGCCTTTCGCCGCGATTGGTGAAGCCAGTGTAAAAACCTGGCAACTGATGAAGCTGACGGTTTCCATGCTGGGCAAGTTGATAACCGGGGATGTGAAGCTGAATAATCTGAGCGGGCCGATTTCGATCGCGCAGGGTGCCGGGTTATCAGCAGAATATGGGGTGATTTACTACCTGATGTTCCTGGCGCTTATCAGCGTCAACTTAGGGATAATTAACCTGTTCCCACTGCCGGTTTTAGATGGTGGACATTTGCTCTTTCTGGCGATCGAAAAGATCAAAGGTGGACCTGTGTCCGAGCGAGTTCAGGACTTTAGTTATCGCATTGGCTCAATTCTGCTGGTGCTGTTAATGGGGCTTGCACTTTTCAATGATTTCTCACGTCTGTAATAGCTGGAATGCAGACAGACGTGGGATGTGTTAGGAAAACGCATAACAACGATGGCGATGAAAAAGTTGCTCATAGCGTCGCTGCTGTTTAGCAGCGCCACCGTGTACGGTGCAGACGATTTCGTGGTGAAGGATATTCATTTCGAAGGGCTACAGCGAGTCGCCGTCGGCGCGGCTCTGCTAAGCATGCCGGTTCGTGTCGGCGATACAGTGAATGATGATGACATCAGAAATACCATTCGCTCACTGTTCGCCACCGGCAACTTTGAAGATGTTCAGGTTCTGCGCGACGGTACTACGCTGATTGTCCAGGTGAAAGAACGCCCGACCATTGCCAGCATCACTTTCTCCGGTAACAAAGCGGTGAAAGAAGATCAGCTGAAGCAAAACCTTGAAGCATCGGGTATCCGCGTCGGTGAAGCGCTTGACCGCACCACGCTCTCTTCCATTGAGAAGGGGCTGGAGGATTTCTACTACAGCGTCGGTAAATATACCGCCAGCGTCAAAGCCATTGCCACGCCGCTGCCGCGTAACCGTGTCGATCTGAAGTTTGTCTTCCAGGAAGGTGTTTCTGCACAGATTCAGCAGATCAACATCGTGGGCAACAAAGCGTTCAGCTCTGATGAACTGATTTCCCGCTTCCAGCTGCGTGACGAAGTACCGTGGTGGAACGTGGTGGGCGATCGTAAATACCAGAAACAGAAACTGGCCGGGGACCTCGAAACCCTGCGTAGCTTCTATCTGGATCGCGGTTATGCGCGTTTTAACATCGATTCAACGCAGGTGAGCCTGACGCCGGACAAAAAAGGCATCTACATCACCGTCAACATCACCGAAGGCGATCAGTACAAGATTGCCGGTGTGATTGTTAACGGCAGCATGGCAGGCCACTCGGCGGAAATTGAACATCTGACGAAAATCCCTGCGGGTGAGCTGTATAACGGCACTAAAGTCACCCAGATGGAAGATGACATCAAGAAACTGCTGGGCCGCTACGGCTATGCTTACCCGCGTGTGGTGACACAGCCGGAAATCAATGATGCCGATAAGACGGTAAAACTGCATATCAACGTTGATGCAGGTAACCGTTACTACGTGCGTAAAGTCCGCTTCGAAGGCAACGATACGTCGAAAGATTCGGTACTGCGTCGTGAGATGCGTCAGATGGAAGGTGCCTGGCTGGGTAGCGATCTGGTTGATCAGGGTAAAGAACGTCTGAACCGTACCGGTTACTTTGAAACTGTGGACGTGGATACCCAGCGCGTGCCGGGTTCACCTGATCAGGTAGACGTGGTCTACAAGGTGAAAGAACGTAATACCGGTACCTTTAACTTCGGCGTGGGCTACGGCACCGAGAGTGGTGTGAGCTTCCAGGTCGGTGTGACCCAGGATAACTGGCTCGGCACCGGTAACACCGTCGGTATCAGCGGTACCAAAAACGATTATCAGACCTACGCTGAATTCTCACTGACCGATCCGTATTTCACGGTGGACGGTGTCAGCCTGGGTGGTCGTATTTTCTATAACGACTTTAGAGCTGACGATGCTGACCTGTCTGACTACACCAACAGAAGTTATGGTCTTGATGGCACGCTGGGCTTCCCGATTAACGAGAACAACTCCCTGCGCGTTGGTTTAGGTTACGTACATAACGACCTGTCCAATATGCAGCCGCAGATTGCGATGTGGCGTTATCTCGACTCAGTAGGGAATCATCAGGGTCTGAATAAAGATGGTGATTATTCTGCCAATGACTTTACCTTCAACTATGGCTGGACATATAACACCCTTGACCGCGGGTTCTTCCCAACGTCGGGTAACCGTACCAACCTGAACGGTAAGATCACCATTCCGGGTTCAGACAACAGCTTCTACAAAGCGACGCTGGATACTCAGCAATACGTGCCGATTAACCAGGATCGTACCTGGGTGCTGTTGGGCCGTGGCCGTGTGGGCTATGGTGGCGGACTCGGTGGTAAAGAGATGCCGTTCTATGAGAACTTCTACGCCGGTGGTTCCAGCACCGTTCGTGGCTTCCAGTCCAACACCATTGGTCCGAAAGCTGCGTATCTGAACGATGGCTCGTCTACCTGTACGCTGTCCGATCCGAATGGCGTCTGTAAGTCGGATGATGCGGTGGGTGGTAACGCGATGGCAGTGGCCAGCCTTGAGCTGATCACACCAACACCGTTCCTGAGTGAGAAGTACGCTAACTCAGTACGTACCTCATTGTTTGTCGATGCCGGTACGGTCTGGGATACTAAATGGCAGAATACTGCTGAAACGCGTGCGGCAGGGATTCCTGACTACAGCGATCCAAACAATATTCGCGTATCCAGCGGTATCGCACTACAGTGGATGTCACCGTTGGGGCCGTTGGTGTTCTCATATGCCCAGCCGGTCAAGAAAGTCGAGGGAGACAAGTCAGAGCAGTTCCAGTTTAACATCGGTAAAACCTGGTAAAGCTCTGAGCAGGGAAGTGTATACCCAACGGGTATAAATAGCGTCTTGCAAGCGTGTAGTTCTGCTACACGCTGCAAACACACATGTTGAGGGTAAGGAGTTTATAGTGAAAAAGTTGTTCTGTGCCGCTGCTCTGGGTGTTGCATTAGCTGCTTCTGCTGGTGCCCAGGCGGCAGACAAAATCGCCGTTGTTAACCTGAGCCAGGTTTTCCAGCAGTCTCCGCAGCGTGCTGCTGTTGCTAAGCAACTTGAGAGTGAGTTCCAGGGCCGCGCCTCCGATCTCCAGTCTCAGCAGCAGAAAATTCAGCAGGAAATCCAGGATCTGCAGCGCAATGCTTCAACCATGAAAGCTAGCGATCGTACCAAGAAAGAGAAACAAATCTCCTCTGAGCGTGCGGCTTTCGAAGCAAAAGCTCAGGCTTTTGAAAAAGACAACCAGACCCGTCAGATGCAGGAGCGCAACAAGCTGCTGGCTAAAATCCAGACCGCAGTTCAGTCTGTAGCGAAAAGCGAAGGGTACGATCTGGTTCTGGACTCTCAGGCCGTGCTGTACACTTCTTCCGATGCTAAAGACATCACTGCAGACGTTGTAAAACAGGTTAAATAATCGATGTCATCTATTCGACTGGCTGATTTAGCCCAGCAGTTGGATGCAGAATTGCACGGAGATGGCGATATCGCCATCTCCGGCATTGCTTCTATGCAATCCGCCACAACTGGCCAAATCACTTTTCTTGCAAACAGCCGTTACCGCGAGCAACTCGCCCAGGTTCAGGCTTCGGCCGTGGTGCTGACGGAAGCGGATCTGGAGTGGTGTAATACGGCCGCGCTGGTGGTGAAAAATCCTTACCTGACTTACGCTCGCATGGCACAACTGCTGGACACCACGCCTCAGCCCGCGCAAAATATCGCGCCCAGCGCCGTGATCGACCCGACCGCGAAGCTGGGGAATAATGTGTCGGTAGGCGCGAATGCGGTGATCGAGTCCGGTGTTGAGCTGGGCGACGACGTCGTTATCGGTGCCGGATGTTTTGTCGGTAAGCAGACGCGTATTGGTCGCGGTTCACGTTTGTGGGCGAACGTGACGATTTATCACGAAATCCAGATTGGTCAGGATTGTCTGATTCAATCAGGCACCGTCATCGGTGCGGACGGATTCGGATATGCCAACGATCGCGGCAATTGGGTGAAAATCCCGCAGCTGGGAACGGTGATCATCGGTGATCGGGTGGAAATTGGTGCCTGCACCACCATCGATCGCGGTGCGCTGGATAACACTCTGATCGGCAATGGTGTTATCATAGATAACCAGTGTCAGATTGCGCACAACGTTGTGATCGGTGATAACACCGCGGTTGCTGGTGGTGTGATCATGGCGGGTAGTCTGAAGATTGGGCGTTACTGTATGATTGGCGGTGCCAGCGTCATTAACGGACATATGGAAATCTGTGACAAAGTGACTGTGACCGGAATGGGCATGGTCATGCGGCCGATCACAGAGCCTGGGGTATACTCTTCGGGTATTCCGCTGCAACCCAACAAAACCTGGCGTAAAACGGCAGCGCTGGTGATGAATATCGATGACATGAGCAAACGTCTCAAAGCCATCGAGCGTAAAGTCGGCAAAGACGACTGACGCCATCCCGCGTAACCCGCTTCATAATAAGTAGCGTACCTGCTTTCCACCTCAGCAGCTTTGAGGAAGTGCAGCAGGTATTGCAGAGAAGCGAAACGCCACCGAACTGATTTGCGGCCTGCAGATGATCATTTTGATCGATGCAGGCCGTGTTATTGTTGCCATCAGAATTTTTTAGGACAGGAAGAGTATTTTGACTACTGAAACGCATACTCTGAAAATTGAAGAGATTTTAGAATTGCTGCCGCACCGTTATCCATTTCTGCTGGTTGACCGCGTGCTGGAGTTTGAAGAGCATAAATATCTGCGTGCGGTGAAGAACGTTTCTGTTAACGAACCGTTTTTCCAGGGACACTTCCCTGGTAAACCGATTTTCCCTGGCGTTCTGATTCTGGAAGCTATGGCGCAGGCGACGGGCATTCTGGCGTTTAAAAGCGTTGGAAAACTGGAGCCGGGCGAACTTTACTACTTCGCAGGTATCGATGAAGCCCGTTTCAAGCGTCCGGTTGTGCCGGGCGATCAGATGATCATGGAAGTCACTTTCGAGAAAACCCGTCGTGGTCTTACTCGCTTCAAAGGTGTTGCTACCGTAGACGGTAAAATTGTCTGCGAAGCGACCATGATGTGTGCCCGTAGCCGGGAGGCATAATTAGTGATTGATTCAACCGCCAACATCCATCCCAGTTCTGTTATCGAAGAAGGCGCCATTATCGGTGCCAATGTTCACATCGGCCCGTTTTGCTTCATTGGTGCTAACGTGGAAATTGGTGAAGGTACGGTGCTTAAATCGCATGTGGTGGTGAATGGCCATACGCGTATCGGTAAAGACAACCAGATCTATCAGTTTGCTTCCATTGGTGAAGTAAATCAGGACCTGAAGTATGCCGGTGAACCGACCCGCGTGGAAATTGGTGATCGCAACCGCATCCGCGAAAGCGTCACCATTCACCGTGGTACGGTGCAGGGTGGCGGTTTGACTAAAGTCGGCAGTGACAATCTGCTGATGGTGAATGCCCATATCGCGCATGACTGTGTGATTGGCAATCGCTGCATTTTCGCCAATAACGCCACGCTGGGCGGCCATGTCACCGTTGATGATTTTGCGATCATTGGCGGTATGACCGCCGTGCACCAGTGGTGCACCATTGGCGCACATGTGATGGTCGGTGGTTGTTCTGGCGTGGCTCAGGACGTGCCTCCTTATGTCATCGCGCAGGGTAACCATGCAACACCTTTTGGTATCAATATCGAAGGTCTGAAGCGTCGTGGTTTCAGCAAAGAAGCACTGCATGCGATTCGCAATGCCTATAAATTATTGTATCGCAGCGATAAAACGCTGGAAGAAGCCAAGCCGGAAATTGAAGCACTGGCAAAAGTTCACAGCGAAGTGCAGCCTTTCTATGACTTCTTTGCCCGTTCTACCCGTGGGTTGATTCGTTAATCCATGTCAGTGCGTCCCCTGACTATTGCCCTGGTCGCCGGAGAAACCTCCGGCGATATTCTTGGTGCCGGACTTATTCGCGCGTTAAAGGCGCGTCACCCTGATGCGCGTTTTGTTGGCGTTGCGGGCCCGCGTATGCAGGCTGAGGGCTGCGAAGCCTGGTATGAGATGGAAGAACTGGCGGTGATGGGCATTGTTGAAGTGCTGGAGCGTCTGCCGCGCTTATTGAAAATCCGTCGCGACCTGACGCAACGTTTCACTGAACTGCAACCGGACGTGTTCGTAGGCATTGATGCGCCAGATTTTAATATCACGCTGGAAGGTCGCCTGAAACGTGCGGGTATCCGTACCATCCACTATGTCAGTCCGTCTGTCTGGGCCTGGCGTCAAAAGCGCGTATTTAAAATCGGTCGTAACACCAATCTGGTGCTGGCATTTCTGCCGTTTGAAAAAGCGTTCTACGACCGTTTCAACGTGCCATGCCGTTTTATCGGGCATACCATGGCCGATGCGATGCCAATGCAACCCGATAAGCAGGCGGCACGGCGTGATTTAGGCATTGCCGACGATGCGATTTGCCTTGGCCTGTTGCCGGGCAGCCGTGGTGCAGAAGTCGAAATGCTGAGCGCTGATTTTCTGCGTGCCGCGCAGCTGCTGCGCCAGCGTTACCCGACACTGGAAATTGTTGTGCCGTTGGTAAACGCCAAACGCCGCGAACAATTCGAGCAGATCAAAGCCGAGGTTGCACCAGAGCTGCCGATGCATCTGCTGGATGGCAAAGGGCGTGAGGCGATGATCGCCAGCGATGCAGCGATTCTGGCATCAGGTACGGCAGCCCTGGAATGTATGCTGGCAAAATGTCCGATGGTGGTGGGTTATCGTATGAAACCCTTCACTTTCTGGCTGGCGAAACGACTGGTGAAAACCCCGTATGTTTCTTTACCGAATTTACTCGCCGGGCGTGAATTGGTGAAAGAGCTGTTGCAGGATGAGTGCCAGCCGGAGGCATTAGCCGCCGCACTGGAACCGCTGCTGCATGCTGGCCCGGAGCGTGATGCGTTGCTCAACACCTTTAACGAGCTACATGCACAGATTCGCTGGAATGCCGACGAGCAGGCCGCGGATGCCGTATTGGAGATTGCCCATGGCTGAGTTTATTTATCCAGATGCGCGTTTGATTGCGGGTGTTGACGAAGTGGGGCGTGGTCCGCTAGTCGGTGCGGTGGTGACTGCTGCGGTGATTCTGGATCCGGCAAAACCGATCGTGGGTCTGGCCGATTCCAAGAAGTTGTCAGAAAAACGCCGTGTGGCGTTGTATGAAGAGATCAAAGAGAAAGCGCTGGCGTGGAGTCTCGGACGCGCCGAGCCAGAAGAGATCGATCAGCTGAACATCCTGCACGCGACCATGCTGGCGATGCAGCGTGCGGTAGCCGGTCTGGCGCTGGTGCCCGATTTTGTGTTGATTGACGGTAATCGTTGTCCGGCATTGCCCATGCCTTCACAGGCGGTGGTAAAAGGCGATAGTCTGGTGGCGGAGATCAGTGCTGCGTCGATCCTGGCCAAAGTGACGCGCGATCGTGAAATGGCCGAGCTGGATTTGCTGTTCCCTCAGTATGGTTTTGCGCAGCACAAGGGTTATCCTACGGCGCTGCACATGGAAAAACTCACTCAGCATGGTGCCACACCCCATCACCGTCGCAGTTTTGCGCCGGTACGTAACGCCTTGATTGATGCCGACGTGCTGGCCGCGCGTCAGCCGACTACGCTTTAATAGCCTGACGCTGTTTTAACCGGAAACTGATATGGCTGAACCCCGTTTTATACATCTGCGTGTCCACAGTGACTACTCAATGGTTGATGGCCTGGCGAAGACCGGGCCGCTGGTAAAAAAAGCTGCCTCATTAGGTATGCCAGCCATCGCCATTACCGACTTCACCAACCTGTGCGGGTTAGTGAAGTTCTATGGCACAGCGCATGGTGCCGGGGTGAAACCGATTATCGGCGCTGATTTTAACGTTGCCAGTGAGCTGATGGGCGATGAACTCACTCAGCTTACCGTGCTGGCGGCCAATAACACCGGTTATCAGAACCTGACGTTGTTGATTTCACGCGCTTATCAGCGCGGCTACGGTATTGCTGGCCCGGTGATTGATCGTGACTGGCTGGCTGAGTATCAGGAAGGCTTGATTCTGCTTTCCGGTGGTCGCCGTGGTGATGTGGGGCGTAGCTTGCTGCGCGGCAACAACGCACTGGTAACGCAGTGTCTGGCGTTTTATCAGCAACACTTTCCCGATCGCTATTATCTCGAACTGACACGTACGGGCCGCCCGGATGAAGAAAGCTATCTGCACTCCGCAGTAGAACTGGCAATAGCGCAAGGCGTGCCGGTGGTGGCGACCAATGAAGTTTGCTTCCTGAATGAAGACGATTTTGATGCACATGAAATTCGTGTGGCAATCCACGACGGCTATACGCTGGACGATCCTAAGCGCCCACGTAACTACAGCCCTCAGCAATATATGCGTAGCGAAGCGGAAATGTGCGAGTTGTTCTCGGACATCCCGGAAGCGCTGGAAAATAGCGTAGAAATTGCTAAGCGTTGTAACGTCACGGTGCGTCTCGGTGAATACTTCCTGCCGCAGTTCCCCACCGGTGATATGACCACTGAAGACTTCCTGGTGCTGAAATCGCAGGAAGGTCTGGAAGAACGTCTGGAGTTCCTGTTTCCCGACCCGGCAGTACGCGCCGAGAGGCGGCCGGAATATGATGAACGTCTGGAGATTGAGCTCAACGTTATTAACCAGATGGGTTTCCCCGGTTACTTCCTGATCGTTATGGAGTTTATCAAGTGGTCGAAAGATAACGGCGTACCTGTGGGGCCAGGACGTGGTTCCGGTGCCGGTTCGCTGGTGGCCTATGCGCTAAAAATCACCGACCTTGATCCGCTGGAATTTGACCTGCTGTTCGAACGTTTCCTTAACCCGGAACGTGTGTCGATGCCTGACTTTGACGTCGATTTCTGCATGGAAAAACGCGATCAGGTGATTGATCATGTGGCAGAAATGTACGGTCGTGATGCGGTATCGCAGATCATTACCTTCGGTACCATGGCGGCTAAAGCGGTTATCCGTGACGTAGGCCGCGTGTTGGGTCATCCCTATGGTTTCGTCGATCGCATCTCCAAACTGGTGCCACCCGATCCGGGCATGACGCTGGAAAAAGCCTTTGCTGCCGAGCCGCAACTGCCGGAAATCTACGAGGCAGATGAAGAGGTTAAAGCGCTGATCGATATGGCGCGTAAGCTGGAAGGTGTCACGCGTAACGCCGGTAAACACGCCGGTGGTGTGGTGATCGCGCCGACCAAAATCACCGATTTTTCCCCGTTGTATTGCGATGAAAGCGGCAATCATCCGGTGACACAGTTTGATAAGAATGATGTGGAATACGCGGGGCTGGTGAAGTTCGACTTCCTCGGCCTGCGTACGCTCACCATTATCGACTGGGCGCTGAAGATGATAAACCCGCGCCGCGAGAAGCAGGGGCTGGAACCGATTGATATCGCTGCCATTCCGCTCGATGACAAAAAGAGTTTTGACATGCTGCAACGCGCGGAAACTACCGCGGTGTTCCAGCTTGAATCGCGCGGCATGAAAGATCTGATCAAACGTTTGAAGCCGGACTGCTTCGAAGACATGATCGCACTGGTGGCTTTGTTCCGTCCTGGTCCGTTGCAATCAGGCATGGTGGATAACTTTATCGACCGTAAGCATGGTCGTGAAGCGATCTCTTATCCGGATATTGAGTGGCAGCACGAGTCGCTGCAACCGGTGCTGGAACCTACCTATGGCATCATTCTTTACCAGGAACAGGTCATGCAGATCGCCCAGGTGCTATCCGGTTACACCCTCGGCGGTGCGGATATGTTGCGTCGTGCGATGGGTAAAAAGAAACCGGAAGAGATGGCGAAGCAGCGCTCGGTGTTCCAGGAAGGCGCAGAGAAGATGGGCGTCAACGGCGAGCTGGCGATGAAGATCTTTGACCTGGTGGAGAAATTCGCCGGTTATGGCTTCAACAAATCGCACTCCGCAGCTTACGCACTGGTTTCTTATCAAACGCTGTGGCTGAAAGCACACTACCCGGCAGAATTTATGGCGGCGGTAATGACCGCTGATATGGATAACACCGAGAAGGTGGTGGGGCTGGTGGACGAGTGCTGGCGTATGGGCCTCAAGGTTCTGCCGCCGGATATCAACGCCGGGCTTTATCCGTTCCACGTTAACGATGATGGTGAAATTGTTTACGGCATCGGTGCCATCAAAGGGGTGGGTGAAGGCCCGATCGAAGCGATCCTCGAAGCGCGTAATCGCGATGGTTACTTCAAAGAGCTTTTCGATCTCTGTGCGCGTACCGATACCAAAAAGATCAACCGGCGGGTGATGGAAAAACTGATCATGTCCGGGGCGTTTGATCGCTTAGGGCCGCATCGTGCAGCACTGATGAGCTCGCTTAGCGATGCGCTGAAAGCGGCCGATCAGCACGCGAAAGCTGAGGCCATAGGCCAGGCGGATATGTTTGGCGTACTGGCGGAAGAACCGGAGCAGGTGGAGAAATCCTATGCCAGCGTGGCGCCATGGCCGGAACAGATTCAGCTGGATGGCGAACGTGAAACGCTGGGTCTGTATCTCACCGGCCATCCGATTAATCAGTATCTGAAAGAAATTGAACGTTACGTCGGCGGCATGCGCCTCAAGGACATGCATCCGACCGATCGTGGTAAAGTGACCGTCGCGGCGGGGCTGGTAATTTCAGCCCGGACGATGGTCACCAAGCGCGGCAACCGAATTGGTATCTGTACTCTGGATGACCGCTCTGGTCGTCTGGAAGTGATGTTATTTACCGATGCATTGGATAAATACCAGCAATTGCTGGAGAAGGACCGAATCCTGATCGTCAGCGGACAGGTCAGCTTTGATGACTTTAGTGGCGGCCTTAAAATGACCGCCCGTGAAGTGATGGACATTGACGAAGCGCGGGAAAAATACGCGCGTGGTCTTGCTATCTCGCTGACGGACAGGCAAATTGATGACCAGCTTTTAAACCGTCTCCGCCAGTCTCTGGAGCCTCATCGTTCCGGGACTATTCCGGTGCATCTCTATTATCAGAGAGCAGATGCGCGGGCGAAGCTGCGCTTTGGTGCAGCGTGGCGTATTTCGCCCAGCGATCGTTTACTCAACGATTTGCGGTTGTTAGTTGGGTCGGAGCAGGTGGAACTGGAGTTTGACTAAAACAGGAACATTATGAGTCTTAATTACCTGGATTTTGAACAGCCAATCGCTGAACTGGAAGCGAAAATCGATTCGCTGAAATCGATTGGCCGTCAGGATGAGAAACACGATATTAATCTGGATGAAGAAGTGCAGCGTCTGCGTGAAAAAAGCGTCGAGCTGACCCGTAAAATCTTCTCCGATTTGGGTGCATGGCAGGTCGCGCAACTGGCGCGTCATCCTCTGCGTCCTTATACGCTGGACTATGTCCGCAATGCCTTTGATGATTTTGACGAGCTGGCAGGCGACCGCGCCTATGCTGACGATAAAGCCATTGTTGGCGGTATCGCGCGTCTCGATGGTCGCCCGGTGATGATCATTGGTCATCAGAAAGGCCGTGAAACCAAAGAGAAGATTCGCCGTAACTTCGGGATGCCAGCACCAGAGGGCTACCGTAAAGCGCTGCGTCTGATGGAAATGGCGGAACGCTTTAAGATGCCGTTGATCACCTTCATCGACACGCCGGGTGCTTATCCGGGTGTGGGTGCGGAAGAACGTGGTCAGTCTGAAGCGATTGCGCGGAACCTGCGTGAGATGTCTGGCCTGAAAATCCCGGTGATCTGCACCGTGATCGGCGAAGGTGGCTCTGGTGGTGCGCTGGCGATTGGTGTGGGCGATAAAGTCAACATGCTGCAGTACAGCACCTATTCGGTGATCTCACCGGAAGGCTGTGCCTCTATCCTGTGGAAGAGTGCCGACAAAGCACCGCTGGCCGCAGAAGCGATGGGTATCACCGCCGATCGTCTGAAAGAGTTGAAGCTGATCGATACCATCATCCCGGAACCGCTGGGTGGTGCGCATCGTCACCCGCTCGATATCGCTGCGTCGCTGAAAAATCAGCTGCTGGCCGATCTGGCCGATCTCGATGTGCTGAGCACGGAAGAGTTGCTGAACCGTCGTTATCAGCGTCTGATGAGCTACGGCTACGCCTGATGCTGATTTGATCAAAACAAGCGGACTCCGGTCCGCTTTTTTTACGTCTGAACAACAGCAGAGCATTCTGACGGCCAGCGCCCCCCACTTTTCGCTATCATTATTCAGTGCCACAACACCACAGGAGGTGAGCATTGAATATTCTTGCGATCATGGGAGCGCACGGCGTTTTCTACAAAGATGAACCGATTCGTGAGCTGGATGCTGCGCTGAAGCTACAGGGGTTTCAGACCGTCTATCCCACCAATGCCAGCGATCTGCTCAAGCTGATTGAGCAAAATCCACGCATCTGCGGCGTAATTTTTGACTGGGACGACTACAGCCTGGAATTATGCAGCGAGATCAATCAGCTCAATGAATATCTGCCGTTATATGCCTTTATCAACACCCATTCGCAAATGGATGTCAGCATCAACGAGATGCGCATGGCGCTGCATTTCTTTGAGTATGCATTAAGTGCCGCCGACGATATCGCGCTGCATATCCGTCAGTATACCGATGAGTACATTGATAAAATCACGCCTCCGCTGACTAAAGCGCTGTTTACCTATGTCAAAGAGGGGAAATACACCTTTTGTACACCGGGCCATATGGGCGGTACGGCGTTTCAGAAAAGCCCGGTCGGCAGCCTGTTCTATGATTTCTTTGGGGCTAACACGCTAAAAGCGGATATCTCTATTTCGGTCACGGAACTGGGTTCACTGCTCGATCACACCGGCCCGCATCTGGAAGCAGAAGAGTACGTAGCGCGTACCTTTGGTGCCGAGCAAAGCTACATGGTGACTAACGGCACCTCGACGTCAAATAAGATCGTCGGTATGTATGCGGCCCCGGCGGGTAGCACGGTGTTGATCGACCGCAACTGCCATAAGTCACTGACGCATCTGCTGATGATGAGCGATATTATTCCGCTGTGGCTGAAGCCTACGCGCAATGCTCTGGGAATTCTGGGGGGTATTCCGCAGCGCGAGTTTACGCGCGACAGCATTCAGCACAAAGTTGATGCAACGGCTCGCGCCAGTTGGCCGGTACATGCGGTGATCACCAACTCAACCTACGATGGCCTGTTGTACAACACGCAATACATCAAACAAACGCTGGATGTGCCCTCGATCCACTTCGATTCGGCCTGGGTGCCCTACACCAATTTTCACCCGATCTACGCCGGTAAAAGCGGTATGAGCGGCGATCGTGTGCCAGGTAAGGTTTTCTATGAAACGCAGTCAACGCATAAACTGCTGGCTGCCTTTTCGCAGGCTTCGCTCATTCACATCAAAGGGGATTACGACGAGCAGACCTTCAATGAAGCCTACATGATGCATACCACCACCTCACCGAATTACGCGATAGTTTCCTCAATCGAAACGGCAGCGGCGATGCTGCGGGGTAATCCGGGTAAACGGCTGATCAATCGTTCGGTGGAGCGTGCCTTACATTTCCGGCGTGAAATCCAGCGCTTGCGCGAGGAGTCTGATGGCTGGTTCTTTGATATCTGGCAGCCAGAGCAGGTTGATGAAGCGGAATGCTGGCCGATCCAGCCAGGTGAAGAAGAGTGGCACGGTTTTACCCAGGCCGATCGTGATCATATGTATCTCGATCCGATCAAGGTCACTATCCTGACGCCAGGGATGAGCGAGTTGGGTGTGATGGCGGAAGAGGGGATTCCGGCGGCGCTGGTAGCGAAATTCCTCGACCAGCGTGGTGTGGTGGTAGAAAAAACCGGGCCATATAACCTGTTGTTCCTGTTCAGTATCGGTATTGATAAAACCAAAGCGATGAGCGTACTGCGCGGCCTGACGGAGTTTAAACGTGCTTACGATCTCAACCTGCGGGTAAAAAACATGTTGCCGGATCTGTATGCCGAAGATCCCGATTTCTACCGCAACATGCGAATTCAGACGCTGGCTCAGGGCATCCATCAGTTGATCCTGCAACATGATCTCCCCCGCCTGATGCTGAAAGCATTTGATGTCTTGCCGGAGATGAAGATGACGCCCCATCAGGCCTTTCAGCAGCAGGTGAAAGGGCAGGTGGAAACGGTAGACATTCGTGAGCTGGTGGGCCGAATTTCAGCCAATATGATTTTACCTTACCCACCGGGCGTGCCACTGGTGATGCCGGGGGAAATGATCACCGAGCAAAGCCGCGCGGTGCTCGATTTCCTGCTGATGCTCTGTACCATCGGGCGGCACTATCCTGGCTTTGAAACCGATATCCACGGTGCCACGC
This sequence comes from Pantoea sp. X-Soil-TKNS-1280, assembly GCF_059730475.1. Lineage (NCBI taxonomy): Bacteria > Pseudomonadati > Pseudomonadota > Gammaproteobacteria > Enterobacterales > Erwiniaceae > Pantoea > Pantoea sp. X-Soil-TKNS-1280. The sequence continues at coordinate 935,959 of NZ_AP035962.1, forward strand.
TGACGGAGGATGGACGCTATCTGGTGCGGGTATTAAAAGGCGAGAACGATCATTAACTTCGGACAAAAGCCTCTTTTCAGCTGGCCGCCTGCCGCGTAAGGTAGGCGGCAAATCAGAAAACCGGAGCCGCTATGCTGCAAATTAAACAGATCCACCACATTGCCATTATCGCGACGGATTATGCGCGCAGTAAGGCGTTCTACTGTGATGTGCTGGGCTTTGAATTGCTGGGGGAGTTTTACCGGGCGGAGCGTGATTCCTGGAAGGGCGATCTCGGCCTGAATGGGGTGTACACCATTGAGCTGTTCTCCTTCCCGTCGCCACCGGCACGCGTCAGCCAGCCGGAAGCCTGTGGTTTACGCCATCTGGCGTTCTGCGTTGCGGATGTTGAACAATCGGTCGCGGCGCTGGCAGAGAAAGGCGTGGTGTGTGAACCGATTCGTATCGATGCCCTGACCGGTAAAGCCTGTACTTTCTTCTCAGATCCGGATGGTTTGCCGCTGGAGCTGTATCAGGCGTAAAATACCGCCGTCGCGAGCCGCAATCAGGTGGCTCGCTTTCACGGAACTCGCCATGTCTTTGTCCCATCTTGCTGCACTGCTGACACCCGACGCCCGCTATGTGCTTGCGTTCAGCGGTGGGCTGGATTCCACCGTTCTGCTGCACCAATTGGTTTGCTGGCAACAGCAGCACCCGCAGCTTCACCTGCGCGCCTTACATGTTCATCATGGTTTAAGCCCCAATGCGGATGGCTGGGCGGCGCATTGCCAGCAAATTTGCCAGCAATGGGGTATCCCCTTAGCGGTGTTGCCTGTTCAGGTTGATGGTCGCGAGCAGGGGATAGAAGCCGCAGCCCGTGAGGTACGTTACCAGGCGTTGTTTCAGCAGTTGCAGCCCGGTGAGTGCTTACTTACCGCCCAGCACCTTGATGATCAATGTGAAACCCTGTTGCTGGCGCTAAAACGTGGCAGCGGTCCGGCGGGGCTGGCAGGGATGCCTGCGCAGCGTTTCCTCGGAGAAAAGCAGCATCTGCGTCCGCTGTTAGGGATCAGCCGTCAGCAGCTGGAAGCCTGGGCGGCAGAACATCAACTGAGCTGGATTGAAGACGAGAGCAACGCAGATTGTCGCTACGATCGTAACTTTCTGCGTCAGCGGGTGATCCCTGAGTTGCAGGCGCGCTGGCCGCATTTTAGCGCTGCCGCTGCACGCAGTGCCGCACTGTGCGGTGAGCAGGAACAACTGCTGAATGAGCTGCTGGCGGAGCAGCTCACACAGCTTACGGATGAGCAGGGGCGGCTGACCTTCACGTCTCTGTTGAGCATGAGCGAAGCTCGTCGCCATGCGTTGCTGCGTCGCTGGATTGCCGGGCAGGGAGGGGCGATGCCTTCGCGTGATGCCTTGTTGCGTATCACCCGTGAAGTCATGCAAAGCCGGGAAGACGCACAACCCTGTCTGAGCTTTGGCGCTTTCGAGCTACGCCGTTATCGCCAGCACCTTTACTGGCTGCCACCGCAGGTCTCCCTCAGTCAGCACTTACTTACCTGGGATGACCGTTCACGGCCGCTGCAATTACCTGATCAACTGGGTGAATTGCAGGCGTGCCCTGAAGTCCCACAGTTACGTTTTCCCGCCGCAGATGAACAAGTCAGCGTGCGTTTTCAGGCGCAGGGCTATTTTCACCTGCAGGGCCGGACGGGTGGGCGCGAGATGAAAAAACTATGGCAGGAAGCCGGTATTCCACCGTGGCAGCGCGAACGCATCCCACTGATTTATTACAACCAGACGTTAATCTGCGCCCCGGGTTTATTTATCACCCGTGAAGGCGCGGCCAGTAATGAGCAAGGCTGGCAGGCGATTTGGTTAAAACAACAATAAAACGGAGAGCAATGATGAAACACTGGATCGCGGCGGCGTTTTTAGTCGTGGCACTGCCGGCACTGGCCGACGGTGATATTAAGGCAGGTGCGCAGAAAGCTGCCAGCTGTATGGCATGCCACGGTGCTGAGGGAAAAAGCGCAGTGCCTTTGTATCCTAATCTGGCCGGGCAGCATGCGCCTTATCTGCTGCATTCCCTGCAGGCATACAAAAAAGGCGAGCGTAGTGGCGGTCAGGCTGAAGTCATGAAGGCGTTTGTGGCTGGGTTAAGTGATGAGGATATGGCCGATTTGGCGGCGTATTACAGTTCGCTACAACCGTAAATGAGGGGGGCGGGATGTGAAACTTCCCGCCCATTGGAAGGTTACTCGTCTTCGCTGACGATGACGGTGCCCAGCTCAGGATGACTGAAGCTGGCGATGTGATCGAGCCGCAGCTCGCGTGTTTCACCGGAGAGGTCGACAGCAAGGTACTCAACGTTTTTACGTGAGACCATGTCCACGGCTTTCGCCTTGAGCTGTTCGCCGCTTTTCAACTCCAGCGACAGCGTCCAGTGTTTTTGGCAGGCGAGTTCCAGGTTGTCGTAGTCATCGCAGTTGATGGGTTTGTAGGCTTCATTCGTCAACATAGTCGCTCACCAATAAGTTCGCAGCGGCATAGGCTGCCTGTTCCCTGACAGAAGAGTTTAGCGCAGAATTAGCGGCAATATCATTGAGTGCATTCAGCGCACATCCAATGGCGTCTGGCACATACCCCAGGTCGCCGCTGCCAATCTCGGCATATTTCTGGCGAACTAACTCACAATACTTTTGCACATTCACCTCCTCAGCAGAGTATCAATACTCTGGTTGATAGGTGACTATATCACAGGCATTTCATTGAAATCAGCCAGGCAACAGCGTGAAGCACGCAGAGAAAAACATGAAAGTGACAAAATTCGCTGGTCCTGAGCATGCGTAAAGAGCACAAAAGGTTAAGTTGATGAACAGGTTATTACGCGGTATCGCCCCCCAACAGGCAGCAGGTGACAGATGATTGTATTGTCACGCTCCGTTTCACTGCCGGAAAATGAGGTTGAGCTGAGTGCCATTCGTGCGCAGGGTGCGGGTGGACAGCATGTAAATAAAACGTCTACCGCCATTCATCTGCGTTTTGATATCGCAGCATCGTCGCTGCCACCGTTCTACAAAGAGCGTCTGCTGGCAGCCCGACACCATCTGATCACCGATGAAGGGGTGGTGATTATCAAAGCTCAGGAGTACCGCAGCCAGGAAATGAATCGTGAGGCGGCAGTGCAGCGATTGATTAACCTGATTCGGGAACTCACTACCGTGGAGAAAGTACGGCGTGCCACTCGTCCAACACGCGCATCGAAAGAACGGCGGCTGGAAGGTAAAGCGCGGCGGAGTAGCACCAAGTCGTTGCGGGGGAAAGTACGTTAAAAAAAGCGCCTCCGGAGGGAGGCGCCTGGGGACATTACTTGTTCAGAGCCTTTGCCAGGAAATCAACGATTTCGCTGTGCTTAATCATCTCTTTCTCACTGGCAGAGCGCGCTTTGTACTCGATCTCGGCGTTATCGAGGTTGCGGTCGCCAATGACGATGGTGTGTGGCACACCAATCAGTTCCATATCGGCAAACATCACGCCCGGACGCTCTTTACGGTCATCCAGAATCACATCGATGCCTTTAGCACGCAGGGTGTTGTACAGCTCTTCCGCGACTTCTTTCACACGGAAAGATTTGTGCATATTCATCGGCAGAATCGCGACTTCAAACGGTGCCAGCGCGGCTGGCCAGATGATGCCACGATCATCATGATTCTGCTCAATAGCGGCTGCAACAACGCGGGTAATACCGATACCGTAGCAACCCATGGTCATGATCTGATTGCGACCATCTTCGCCCTGGACTGCGGCTTTCAGTGCGTCTGAGTACTTGGTGCCAAGCTGGAAAATGTGGCCGACTTCGATACCACGCTTAATCAGCAGCGTACCTTTACCGTCCGGGCTTGGATCGCCAGCAACGACGTTACGGATATCTTCCACGCGCGGTTCTGGCAGGTCACGGCCCCAGTTAATACCGCTCAGGTGTTTACCATCGATGTTAGCGCCCGCACAGAAATCGCTGGTTTTCGCCACGGTACGATCCGCAATGACCGGCATGGTCAAACCTACCGGGCCGAGGGAGCCCGGGCCTGCGCCCAGCACCGCACGGATTTCAGCTTCAGTTGCCATTTCCAGCGGAGCAGCGACGATATCCAGCTTCTCGGCTTTCACTTCGTTCAACTGGTGGTCGCCACGCAGCAACAGGGCAACCAGCGCATGGCCGCTTTCTGCTGTGCCTTTCACGAACAACGTTTTAACGGTTTTCTCAATCGGCAACTGATGCTGCTCAACCAGTTCGGCGATGGTCTTAGCGTTCGGCGTGTCGAACTGCACCATTTCCTGCGTCGGCTGCGGACGTTCACCTGCCGGTGCCAGTGCTTCAGCTTTCTCAATGTTGGCCGCGTACTCAGATTCGCTGGAGAAGATCACATCATCTTCACCGCTCTGGGCCAGTACCTGGAACTCATGCGAAGCGCTACCGCCAATCGAACCGGTATCGGCCTGCACGGCACGGAAATCCAGCCCCATACGGCTGAAGCTCTGGCTGTAGGCGCGATACATTGCGTCATAGGTTTCCTGCAGCGATTCCTGCGAAACGTGGAACGAGTAAGCATCTTTCATGATGAACTCACGCGAACGCATCACACCGAAGCGCGGACGGACTTCGTCACGGAATTTGGTCTGGATCTGATACAGGTTGAGTGGCAGCTGTTTGTAGGAGCTTAACTCGTTGCGAATCAGGTCAGTAACGACTTCTTCATGCGTCGGACCCAGCACGAACGGACGATCGTGACGGTCTTTAATACGCAGCAGTTCGGGGCCATATTGCTCCCAACGGCCACTCTCTTCCCACAGATCGGCTGGCTGAACCACTGGCATGGAGATCTCAATCGCGCCAGCGTTGTTCATCTCTTCACGCACGATGTTTTCAACTTTTCTCAGTACGCGGATGCCGGTCGGTAACCAGGTATAGAGTCCTGAAGCCAGTTTGCGGATCATCCCGGCGCGCAGCATCAGCTGGTGGCTGATGACTTCCGCATCGGAGGGCGTCTCCTTCAGAGTGGAGAGCAAATATTGAGTAGTACGCATTGATTACGATTCCAGTTATACGGAAGGTCACTGACAAAAAATTTTGCTGGCGGCTAGTGTACCAGCGAGATCAGCCACTCAAAAGCGGGTTTTAGCGCGGATCGATCGCGACCACCTCTGTACCTGCCTCATCAATCCGCCAGCGCACATTAAAATCGAGCAGCCATGCGGCATATTCGCGACAGGTTTCCTCTCCTTTCCGATACGCCGGACGGGGATCCTGCGCCAGCACATCGCTGATAAAACGCGTCAGATGAGGATGTTGTTGCTGGTGTTGCTGAAGTTGCGTCAGTGCGAGCGGGGAGAAACGCACCGGCATTGAGGCTTCAGGCGCGGCCTGCGCGAACCCAGCGCGTGCATCAGGCAAGGCCTCGGCAAACGGCAGATAGGGTTTGATATCGACAACCGGCGTACCATCCACTAAATCGAGGCTGCCAAGTTGTAAAATGACCTGCTGCTTCTCACAGCGAATACCTTTGAGTTCAACCAGCGACATACCGATAGGGTTTGGGCGAAAGGTTGAACGTGTGGCAAATACCCCCATGCGTGCATTGCCACCAAGGCGTGGCGGACGCACGGTGGGACGCCAGCCACCTTCCATCGTCTGATGAAAGATAAACAGCACCCATAAATGGCTGAATGCTTCCAGGCCACGTACTGTTTCAGGCTGATTATAAGGCGGCAGCAGATGCAGCTCACCACCGCCATCCTGCACCAGACCGGGCTGGCGCGGGACGGCAAATTTCTCTTTCCACGGTGAGCGGATCACACCGATTTGCGCAAAGGCAAACTCACTCATTGATTGGCGACTTTCAGTGCAGAACCCTGACAGATAGCCTGACGATAGCAGCCTGGGGTGGTGGAGACGATTTCGCATTTGTGCAGCAGCACGGCGTTCGCTTTCATTCCTGCGGCTCTCTGTTGCAGGCGTTTACGGGCGGTATTGATATTCGGTGGTGAATCCTGATTGCTGTTCTGGCAATCATCGCCGGAGACTTCGCCCAGATCGCGGAACGGTTTGCTGACCAGGTCGGTCGCATCAGTGTAGATCTTCACCGGGGCCGGGCGCGGTGCAGGTCTGCGTTCCGGCTCACTGGATTGCTGCTGCGGGCGCGATGAAGCACTGCTTATCGGGTGATATTCACGCACACACCCGGTTAGCATCAATGCTAACAAGCAGAGCGGTAAAAAACGCATGGCAACATCCTCATGTTTTTAAAAGTGGCGTTATTGAAACAAGGACAACGGTAAATAACAAGTCAGGTGCCACAACCGGCAAAAGAAAGGGCGGCCGAAGCCGCCCTGCAAGGTATGAAAGGGGAGGGATTACCAACCCTTCACAGCACCGCCATTGAAGATTTTGTTCGCTGCTTCAGCAACTTCGTCAGACTGGTAAGCCTCGACAAATTTTTTCACGTTTTCAGCGTCTTTATTATCTTCACGGCTAACGATCAGGTTCACGTACGGTGAATCTTTATCTTCTACGAAGATACCGTCTTTAGCCGGAGTCAGGCCAATCTGGCTGGCGTAGGTGGTGTTGATCACGGCCAGCGCAATCTGCTGATCGTCCAGTGAACGCGGTAACTGCGGCGCTTCCAGCTCAACAATCTTCAGGTTTTTCGGGTTTTCGGTGATATCCAGCGAGGTTGGCAGCAGACCAACACCGTCTTTCAGTTTGATCAGGCCCACTTTCTGCAGCAGCAGCAGTGAACGGCCGAGGTTAGTCGGGTCATTCGGAATGGCAATCTGTGCACCGTTCTGCAGTTCATCCAGAGATTTGATCTTTTTGGAGTAACCGGCAATCGGGTAAACGAAGGTGTTGCCAACCGGTACCAGTTTATAACCACGATCTTTGATCTGCTGATCCAGATACGGCTTGTGCTGGAAGGCGTTGACGTCAATATCACCTTTGCTCAACGCTTCGTTCGGCAGAACGTAATCGTTGAAAGTGACCAGCTCAACATCAAGCCCATATTTCTCTTTCGCGACTTTCTGTGCTGTCTCAGCAACCTGCTGCTCAGCACCGACGATCACACCCACTTTAATGTGGTTTGGATCTTTTGCTTTCTGATCGCATCCTGCCAGCGCAATCACGCCAATCAGAGCGCCCACAGCGGCAATCTTTTTAAATGTAAAAGACATATCCTTTCCTTAATAGAGAATATTGATATTGCTTGCTTACTTATGGGACACAGCACGCACGATGCGGTCGCCACAGAATTGGATTAAATAAACCAGCACAACCAGCAGTACCAGCACGGTATTCATCACGGTGGCGTTATAGCCGATGTAACCATACTGATAGCCAATCTGTCCCAGGCCGCCAGCACCCACGGCACCACCCATGGCGGAGTAACCGACCAGCGTAATCAGGGTAATTGTAGCGGCATTCACCAGTCCCGGCAGGGCTTCTGGCAACAGGACTTTACGGACGATTTGCAAGGGTGTGGCACCCATGGCGCGTGATGCTTCGATTAAACCAGTAGGCAGCTCCAGCAGGGCGTTTTCGACCATACGGGCGATAAACGGAGCCGCACCGACGGTAAGCGGAACGATAGCCGCCTGCAGACCAATTGAGGTGCCGACGATCGCGCGGGTAAAGGGAATCATCCATACCAGCAGAATAATGAACGGAATCGAACGGAAGATATTCACCAGCGCAGAAAGTACGCGATACAGCGCTCCGTTCGCCAGAATCTGGCCCGGACGCGTGACGTACAGCAGAACGCCAACCGGCAGACCGAGCACAAAACCAAAAAAGCCTGAGACGAAGGTCATCATCAGCGTTTCCCAAATGCCACGTCCCAGCAGCCACATCATCGCTTCAGACATAACCCAGTACCTCTACTTTCACGTGGTTCTCTTTCAGCCAGATAATCGCGGCTTTGGTATCTTCTTCACTACCGTCCATTTCGGCCAGCATAATGCCGAACTTCACGCCACCGGCGTAATCCATCTGCGCACTAATAATGTTGTTGTTAACGTTGAAGCGGCGTGCCGCTTCCGACAGCAGTGGGGCATCGACCGACTTGCCGGTAAATTCCAGACGTAATAAAGGTACGCTTCCTGCTACAGGCTGTGCGGACATGCGTTGCTGATAGTCGTCAGGAATATCGAGATGCAGTGTTGACTGAATAAACTGCTGCGCCAGCGGGGTTTTCGGATGAGAGAACACTTCACTTACGCTGTCTTTCTCGATCAGTTCACCATTGCTGATGACAGCTACCTGATCACAGATGCGCTTCACAACATCCATTTCATGAGTGATCAAGAGAATGGTCAGGCCGAGACGACGGTTAATATCCTTCAGCAGCTCCAGGATGGAACGCGTAGTGGCTGGATCCAGCGCGCTGGTGGCCTCGTCGCACAGTAGTACCTTGGGATTGCTTGCCAGTGCACGAGCAATCGCCACACGTTGCTTCTGGCCGCCGGACAGATTGGCTGGCCAGGCGTCATGCTTATCCGCCAGTCCAACCAGCTCCAGCAATTCACTGACGCGTTTCTTAATTTGTTCACGTGAAAGATTACCCAGCTCCAGCGGCAAAGCGACATTGCCGGAGACGGTACGCGAGTTCATCAGATTAAAATGCTGGAAGATCATGCCAATCTGGCGGCGAGCCAGCGTCAGTTGACCACCTGAGAGCGAGGTCAGATCCTGACCACCGACGACCACACGGCCAGAAGTGGGGCGCTCCAGCAAATTGACGCAGCGAATGAGTGTACTTTTACCGGCACCGGACGAACCGATGACGCCATAAATTTGTCCGGCAGGCACATGCAGGCTGACGTTTGACAACGCCTGAATAGTGCGTGAACCTTGCTGGAACACTTTGCTAATATTTTCTAGTTTAATCATTAGGTTAATTATTATCGTGTTGCGTTATCCGTGGTGTTTCGGTTTTCATCGGTCTGAGCCATATGAAATCAGGATGGATGTTAAGGCATCCAGACGGCTAAATCAACGAAAGTCATTCAATCTGCCATTCTCTCATTATGCGCAATCATGCCATACTGAGCGGCAATTTTTGCAGCAGGAGTTTCTACGTGGCGAACAAAGTCCCGGCTATTTTTCTTGATCGTGATGGCACATTGAATGTCGATCACGGCTATGTTCATGAGATCGATAATTTTCAGTTTATTGAAGGCACCATCGAGGCGCTGCAGGCGCTGAAAAAAATGGGCTTTGCATTGGTACTGGTGACTAATCAGTCGGGCATTGCGCGCGGCATGTTTACGGAAGACCAGTTTATGCAGCTGACCGAGTGGATGGACTGGTCGCTGGCAGACCGTGATGTTGATCTCGACGGTATCTATTTTTGTCCGCATCTGCCGGATGCGACTGTGGAAGCTTATCGTCAGCAATGTGATTGCCGTAAACCACAGCCTGGCATGCTGCTTTCGGCGCAGGAACATTTGCATATTGATATGGCCGCTTCTTATATGGTGGGTGACAAACTGGAAGATATGCAGGCAGCGCAGGCGGCTGGTGTCGGTACTAAAGTGCTGGTGCGTACTGGCAAACCGGTGACGGCGGAAGGTGAAGCGGCGGCAGATTGGGTAATTGATAGCCTGGCTGACCTGCCAGCACGCATTAAAAAGGGTTAAAAACGGGCCTTTTGCACAAATTTCAGCCGAACAGTAAAAAAGTTGAAATTTGCGCTTGCGCTTCGTCAGAGTCTCCCTATAATGCGCCTCCACTGACACGGCAAAGCGGCAACGCAGACGGTCAGCGAGGGACGAAGTGATTCATCCCGCCAGAGAAAATCACTGAAAAAAGTGATTGACTCTGAAGGAGGAAAGCGTAATATACGCCACCTCGCGACAGACGGTTAACCCGCTGCTCGCACTGCTCTTTAACAATTTATCAGACAATCTGTGTGGGCACTCGCAGGATTGATATCAAAAGTCTACGGACTTAAAAAATATCAAGTCTCAAGAGTGAACACGTAATTCATTACGAAGTTTAATTCTTTGAGCATCAAACTTAAATTGAAGAGTTTGATCATGGCTCAGATTGAACGCTGGCGGCAGGCCTAACACATGCAAGTCGAACGGTAGCACAGAGGAGCTTGCTCCTCGGGTGACGAGTGGCGGACGGGTGAGTAATGTCTGGGGATCTGCCCGATGGAGGGGGATAACTACTGGAAACGGTAGCTAATACCGCATAACGTCGCAAGACCAAAGTGGGGGACCTTCGGGCCTCACACCATCGGATGAACCCAGATGGGATTAGCTAGTAGGTGGGGTAACGGCTCACCTAGGCGACGATCCCTAGCTGGTCTGAGAGGATGACCAGCCACACTGGAACTGAGACACGGTCCAGACTCCTACGGGAGGCAGCAGTGGGGAATATTGCACAATGGGCGCAAGCCTGATGCAGCCATGCCGCGTGTATGAAGAAGGCCTTCGGGTTGTAAAGTACTTTCAGCGGGGAGGAAGGCGGTGAAGTTAATAGCTTCATCGATTGACGTTACCCGCAGAAGAAGCACCGGCTAACTCCGTGCCAGCAGCCGCGGTAATACGGAGGGTGCAAGCGTTAATCGGAATTACTGGGCGTAAAGCGCACGCAGGCGGTCTGTCAAGTCGGATGTGAAATCCCCGGGCTTAACCTGGGAACTGCATTCGAAACTGGCAGGCTAGAGTCTCGTAGAGGGGGGTAGAATTCCAGGTGTAGCGGTGAAATGCGTAGAGATCTGGAGGAATACCGGTGGCGAAGGCGGCCCCCTGGACGAAGACTGACGCTCAGGTGCGAAAGCGTGGGGAGCAAACAGGATTAGATACCCTGGTAGTCCACGCCGTAAACGATGTCGACTTGGAGGTTGTGCCCTTGAGGCGTGGCTTCCGGAGCTAACGCGTTAAGTCGACCGCCTGGGGAGTACGGCCGCAAGGTTAAAACTCAAATGAATTGACGGGGGCCCGCACAAGCGGTGGAGCATGTGGTTTAATTCGATGCAACGCGAAGAACCTTACCTGGCCTTGACATCCACGGAATTTGGCAGAGATGCCTTAGTGCCTTCGGGAACCGTGAGACAGGTGCTGCATGGCTGTCGTCAGCTCGTGTTGTGAAATGTTGGGTTAAGTCCCGCAACGAGCGCAACCCTTATCCTTTGTTGCCAGCGATTCGGTCGGGAACTCAAAGGAGACTGCCGGTGATAAACCGGAGGAAGGTGGGGATGACGTCAAGTCATCATGGCCCTTACGGCCAGGGCTACACACGTGCTACAATGGCGCATACAAAGAGAAGCGACCTCGCGAGAGCAAGCGGACCTCATAAAGTGCGTCGTAGTCCGGATTGGAGTCTGCAACTCGACTCCATGAAGTCGGAATCGCTAGTAATCGTAGATCAGAATGCTACGGTGAATACGTTCCCGGGCCTTGTACACACCGCCCGTCACACCATGGGAGTGGGTTGCAAAAGAAGTAGGTAGCTTAACCTTCGGGAGGGCGCTTACCACTTTGTGATTCATGACTGGGGTGAAGTCGTAACAAGGTAACCGTAGGGGAACCTGCGGTTGGATCACCTCCTTACCTGAAGATACCTTCCTTCGAAGTGCTCACACAGATTGTCTGATAGAAAAGTAATGAGCAAGACGGCTGCGAAGTCGTGACACATTCGTGTCCCCTTCGTCTAGCGGTTAGGACTCCGCCCTTTCACGGCGGCAACAGGGGTTCGAATCCCCTAGGGGACGCCACTTGCTTGGTGACAGGTGAAAGGTGTCGCTGCTCAGTATCTCAAAACTGACTTACGAGTCACGTTTGAGATATTTGCTCTTTAACAATCCGGAACAAGCTGAAAATTTGAAACGACGCGTTGTGTCATTTCTCCGTAATAAGAAATGAAAGCGACGCGTTCGAGTCTCTCAAAAGCTTACGATTCATAAGCGTTGCAAAACGCCTGTGGGTTGTGAGGTTAAGCGACTAAGCGTACACGGTGGATGCCCTGGCAGTCAGAGGCGATGAAGGACGTGCTAATCTGCGAAAAGCGCCGGCAAGGTGATATGAACCGCAACAGCCGGCGATGTCCGAATGGGGAAACCCAGTGCACTTGTGCACTATCGTTAACTGAATACATAGGTTAACGAGGCGAACCGGGGGAACTGAAACATCTAAGTACCCCGAGGAAAAGAAATCAACCGAGATTCCCCCAGTAGCGGCGAGCGAACGGGGAACAGCCCAGGACCTGAATCAGTTTGTGTGTTAGTGGAAGCGTCTGGAAAGTCGCGCGATACAGGGTGACAGCCCCGTACACGAAAATGCACAGATTGTGAGTCCGACGAGTAGGGCGGGACACGTGGTATCCTGTCTGAATATGGGGGGACCATCCTCCAAGGCTAAATACTCCTGACTGACCGATAGTGAACCAGTACCGTGAGGGAAAGGCGAAAAGAACCCCGGCGAGGGGAGTGAAACAGAACCTGAAACCGTGTACGTACAAGCAGTGGGAGCATCCTTCGGGGTGTGACTGCGTACCTTTTGTATAATGGGTCAGCGACTTATATTCTGTAGCAAGGTTAACCGTATAGGGGAGCCGAAGGGAAACCGAGTCTTAATTGGGCGTTAAGTTGCAGGGTATAGACCCGAAACCCGGTGATCTAGCCATGGGCAGGTTGAAGGTTGGGTAACACTAACTGGAGGACCGAACCGACTAATGTTGAAAAATTAGCGGATGACCTGTGGCTGGGGGTGAAAGGCCAATCAAACCGGGAGATAGCTGGTTCTCCCCGAAAGCTATTTAGGTAGCGCCTCGTGAACTCATCTCCGGGGGTAGAGCACTGTTTCGGCTAGGGGGCCATCCCGGCTTACCAACCCGATGCAAACTGCGAATACCGGAGAATGTTATCACGGGAGACACACGGCGGGTGCTAACGTCCGTCGTGAAGAGGGAAACAACCCAGACCGCCAGCTAAGGTCCCAAAGTCATGGTTAAGTGGGAAACGATGTGGGAAGGCACAGACAGCCAGGATGTTGGCTTAGAAGCAGCCATCATTTAAAGAAAGCGTAATAGCTCACTGGTCGAGTCGGCCTGCGCGGAAGATGTAACGGGGCTAAACCATGCACCGAAGCTGCGGCAGCGACGCTTAGGCGTTGTTGGGTAGGGGAGCGTTCTGTAAGCCGCTGAAGGTGGACTGTGAGGTCTGCTGGAGGTATCAGAAGTGCGAATGCTGACATAAGTAACGATAAAGCGGGTGAAAAGCCCGCTCGCCGGAAGACCAAGGGTTCCTGTCCAACGTTAATCGGGGCAGGGTGAGTCGACCCCTAAGGCGAGGCTGAAAAGCGTAGTCGATGGGAAACAGGTTAATATTCCTGTACTTGGTGTTACTGCGAAGGGGGGACGGAGAAGGCTAGGTTATCCGGGCGACGGTTGTCCCGGTTTAAGCGTGTAGGTGTGAAGACCAGGCAAATCCGGTCTTCTTTAACACTGAGGCGTGATGACGAGCCACTACGGTGGTGAAGTAACTGATGCCCTGCTTCCAGGAAAAGCCTCTAAGCTCCAGGTAACACGAAATCGTACCCCAAACCGACACAGGTGGTCAGGTAGAGAATACCAAGGCGCTTGAGAGAACTCGGGTGAAGGAACTAGGCAAAATGGTGCCGTAACTTCGGGAGAAGGCACGCTGGCATTAGGTGAAGGGACTTGCTCCCGGAGCTGAAGCCAGTCGAAGATACCAGCTGGCTGCAACTGTTTATTAAAAACACAGCACTGTGCAAACACGAAAGTGGACGTATACGGTGTGACGCCTGCCCGGTGCCGGAAGGTTAATTGATGGGGTTATCCGTAAGGAGAAGCTCTTGATCGAAGCCCCGGTAAACGGCGGCCGTAACTATAACGGTCCTAAGGTAGCGAAATTCCTTGTCGGGTAAGTTCCGACCTGCACGAATGGCGTAATGATGGCCAGGCTGTCTCCACCCGAGACTCAGTGAAATTGAAATCGCTGTGAAGATGCAGTGTACCCGCGGCAAGACGGAAAGACCCCGTGAACCTTTACTATAGCTTGACACTGAACATTGAGCCTTGATGTGTAGGATAGGTGGGAGGCTTTGAAGCGTGGACGCCAGTCTGCGTGGAGCCGACCTTGAAATACCACCCTTTAATGTTTGATGTTCTAACGTAGGCCCGTAATCCGGGCTGCGGACAGTGTCTGGTGGGTAGTTTGACTGGGGCGGTCTCCTCCCAAAGCGTAACGGAGGAGCACGAAGGTTGGCTAATCCTGGTCGGACATCAGGAGGTTAGTGCAATGGCATAAGCCAGCTTGACTGCGAGAGTGACGGCTCGAGCAGGTGCGAAAGCAGGTCATAGTGATCCGGTGGTTCTGAATGGAAGGGCCATCGCTCAACGGATAAAAGGTACTCCGGGGATAACAGGCTGATACCGCCCAAGAGTTCATATCGACGGCGGTGTTTGGCACCTCGATGTCGGCTCATCACATCCTGGGGCTGAAGTAGGTCCCAAGGGTACGGCTGTTCGCCGTTTAAAGTGGTACGCGAGCTGGGTTTAGAACGTCGTGAGACAGTTCGGTCCCTATCTGCCGTGGGCGCTGGAGAATTGAGGGGGGTTGCTCCTAGTACGAGAGGACCGGAGTGAACGCACCACTGGTGTTCGGGTTGTCATGCCAATGGCATTGCCCGGTAGCTAAGTGCGGAAAAGATAAGTGCTGAAAGCATCTAAGCACGAAACTTGCCCCGAGATGAGTTCTCCCTGACTCCTTGAGAGTCCTGAAGGGACGTTGAAGACGACGACGTTGATAGGCCGGATGTGTAAGTGCAGCGATGCATTGAGCTAACCGGTACTAATGACCCGTGAGGCTTAACCTTACAACGCCAGAGGCGTTTTGGTGAGAGACCAGAGAAGATTTTCAGCATTGTTCGAACGGATTGATTCGTGCGGCCTGCGAGGGCGGTGCGGATAAACAGAATTTGCCTGGCGGCTGTAGCGCGGTGGTCCCACCTGACCCCATGCCGAACTCAGAAGTGAAACGCCGTAGCGCCGATGGTAGTGTGGGGTCTCCCCATGCGAGAGTAGGGAACTGCCAGGCATCAATTTAAGGTACTTATCTGAAAAGGTAACACCGGTTATCAGCGAGACCCCGCTGGTAATGCAGTATTCGGTGGTGCGGTAGTTCAGTCGGTTAGAATACCGGCCTGTCACGCCGGGGGTCGCGGGTTCGAGTCCCGTCCGCACCGCCACTCTCTTGATTAGCCCTGACTGAAAAGTCAGGGCTTTTTCATTTCTGGCATATCAACATTGATTGTTGACTGAAACGCAAAATTCCTCTGCTTATAAGCGGATTTTTCAGCAGTAATGATGCTGTCACAATATCCCTCATCGAAATATTCCATTCACTGATGAGGAAATCATGACAATCCCAGCTTTTGGTTTAGGTACTTTCCGTCTGCAAGACGACGTTGTTATTCATTCAGTTAAAACTGCACTTGAGTTGGGTTATCGTACTATCGATACCGCTCAGATCTATGAAAACGAAGCCGCAGTGGGCCAGGCGATTGCCGAAAGTGGCATCGAACGTAGTGAGCTGTTCGTGACGACTAAGATCTGGGTAGAAAACCTCTCTGCCGACAAACTGATTCCCAGTCTCAAAGATAGCTTGTTCAAATTGCGCACCGACTACGTCGATCTTACCCTGATCCACTGGCCATCCCCAGGAGCCGCTGTTTCAGTGAAAGAAAGTATGCAGGCATTAATGGCTGCCAAAGAAGCGGGTTTGACGCGCCAGATCGGCATTTCAAATTTCCCCATCGCGCTGATGAAAGAGGCAATTGAAGCCGTAGGTGTGGAAAATATCGCGACGAATCAGATCGAGCTGCATCCGTATTTGCAGAATGAGCAGGTAGTGGAGTTTGCTCAGGAGCTGGGCATTCACATTACCTCCTATATGACGCTGGCTTATGGCGAAGCGCTGAAAGACGAAGTCATTAAGGCGATTGCGCAAAAACATCAGGCCACTCCTGCGCAGGTTGTGCTGGCGTGGGCAATGCAGCTGGGTTATGCGGTGATTCCATCATCGACCAAACGTGAGAACCTTGCAGGCAATCTGCATGCGCAGGATCTGACGCTGGATCGTGAAGATATGGATAAGATCCATGCTCTGGATCGAGCACAACGTATGGTCAGCCCGGAAGGTCTGGCACCGTCCTGGGATTAAGCGTGAAATGATCAGTCCTGGCTACGCCAGGGCTGGTTCTGCACCCACTCGCTAAGAAAATCAATAAACGCCCGCACACGCTGGCTCACACCAAGATCACTGTAGTAAACCGCATTAAAGGGCATTTCTACCGGCAGACGCAGTTGCGCCAGCAATTCCACCAGGGTCCCTTCAGCAATTTCTTTATCGACCATATAGTCCGACAAACAGGCAATACCATTGTCATTCAGGCAAAGCTGTTTCAGTGTCTCTCCGCTGTTTGACGACATACCTGGCTGGATATCATAAAGTTCGCCATTTTCCTGTGCCACTGGCCAGCGATTGAGGCGAAGGGGTTCAACGAAGCCCAGACATTCATGATTGGCCAGATCGGCCACCGACTCAGGAATGCCATATTTCGCCAGATAAGCCGGCGTTGCGACCAATTTACGGTAGCTGATAAACAGCAGACGAGCGCGCAGGGTGGAGTCCGTTAGTGTTCCTGCGCGAATGGCAACGTCGACTTTTCGCTCGATAAGATTAATAAAGCTTTCTGAGGAGATGAGCGAGAGCGTGACATCTGGATAACGTTCGCGAAAAGGCTTAATCATTGGCAGTAGCAAATGCAGAATCACCGGTGTTGCTGCATCAATACGCAGCAAACCCTGCGGAGCTTGCTGACGTTCAATCAACTCGTTTTCGGCAGTCGACATTTCCTGCATCAATTTCTGTACGCGACGGAAATAGTGTTCGCCTTCATGAGTGAGTGCCAGCTGACGCGTAGTACGGGTCAATAAAGCCACACCCAGCTTAGTTTCAAGCTTTTTAACCGTGCGGCTGACGGCCGAATTGGCCATATTTAACTGCTCAGCAGCGCGGCTAAAACTGCCACTTTCGACCACAGCGATGAACACCTTCACTTCATCTGACGATGCCTTCATTATCCCTCCAAAAGCAAAAGTCTATTGTTACTTTGCACCTTTTTGTCATTAAAGCATAAGCAGATACTGACGCCCATCAAAACCAATGGGAGTCAATCATGCCACTTGCACTTTGGGCGCTAACCATCAGCGCCTTCGCTATCGGAACAACTGAATTTGTCATCGTTGGGTTAATCCCGACCATTGCGGAACAGCTCGCCATCACGCTTCCTTCTGCCGGGATGCTGGTCTCTATCTATGCTCTCGGGGTTGCCGTAGGTGCGCCGATACTTACTGCTCTCACCGGGAAATTGCCGCGTAAGCATTTGCTGATGGGATTGATGGCACTATTTACTCTGGGGAACCTGGTGGCCTGGCAGGCACCGAACTATGAAACGCTGGTAATTGCCCGTTTGCTAACCGGCCTGGCACACGGTGTATTCTTCTCTGTAGGCTCCACCATCGCGACCAGCCTGGTAAGCAAAGAGAAAGCGGCCAGTGCGATTGCGATTATGTTTGGTGGTCTGACCGTCGCGCTGGTGACGGGGGTGCCGCTGGGAACGCTGATAGGACAGCATTTCGGTTGGCGTGAGAGTTTTCTTGCAGTCTCTATGCTGGGGGTGATTGCCCTGATCGGTAGCATGTTGCTGGTGCCGCGTAATATTGCACAGCCGCCCGCTACGTCGTTACTGCAACAGGCTCGGGTGCTGACCAATCCACGTTTATTATTGATCTATGCGATTACTGCGTTGGGCTATGGTGGCGTGTTTACAGCCTTTACCTTTCTGGCGCCGATGATGCAGTCTCTGGCAGGCTTCTCTCCCTCAGCCGTGAGCATTATTTTGCTGGGATATGGTATCGCTGTGGCGATAGGTAATATCTGGGGTGGAAAACTGGCGGACCGTCGGGGTGCCGTGCCAGCCCTGACCATAATATTCGCTGCTCTGGCGATTTTGTTAGCCGTCTTTCAGTTCACGGCCAATACGCACTACCTGGCGTTAGCGACAGTGATCATCATGGGCATCTTTGCCTTCGCCAACGTGCCTGGCTTGCAGGTTTACGTGGTACAGAAGGCAGAACACTATGCCCCCGGAGCGGTAGACGTTGCCTCTGGACTCAACATCGCCGCCTTTAATATTGGTATCGCACTGGGCTCCACGGTTGGCGGGTATATTGTGCAGCATTATGGATTAGCACAAACGCCGTGGGTGGGGGCAGTGATTGTCTTTATTGCCTTGTTGCTGGTACGCCTCAGTGGTTTGCTGGATAAGCCACGCGCCGTTATGGCTGCACAATAATCTTCAGAAACAGCCTGCCAAATGTCAGGCTGTTTACGTTTAAGCCGAAATATCCATTCCGACAATCAAGAACACCAATTGAAACCCCGCGCTAAAATCCCTATAACAGTCAGGTGAAGTCTGTTTGTAACTAGCCAGGCGGGAAAGTGCGGAAAAAAACCTATGCAATGCGTTATGTAGCAGGTCAGCCTGCCGAGCGGATCTTTCCGCCGGGGTCGATGCTGCATCTTGGGCAGGCACTGCCGCCCGGCGCACCATTGCCAGCCGACCCAACGTTGAGGGTCCTGGTCTGGAACATCTTTAAACAGCAGCGAGCAGACTGGATGTCAGTGCTGCAGGGCTTTGGCAAAGATGCGCATTTGGTATTGTTACAGGAAGCACAGACCACGCCTGAGCTGGTCAGATTTGCTACCAGCAACTATCTTGCTGCCGATCAGGTGCCCGCATTTGTCCTGCCTCAGCATCCTTCTGGCGTGATGACGCTGGCATCGGCGCATCCTGTTTATTGCTGCCCATTGCGTGAGCGTGAGCCGTTACTGCGGCTGGCAAAATCAGCACTGGTGACGGCTTACCCACTACCGAACGGCGAAATGCTGATGGTGGTGAACATTCATGCGGTGAATTTCAGCCTTGGCATTGATGTCTACAGCAAACAGCTGGGGCCGATTGGTGAGCAGATTCAGTATCACCGTGGTCCGGTGATTATGGCGGGCGATTTCAACGCCTGGAGTCGTCAGCGCATGAAGGCGCTGTTTCGCTTTGCTCAGGAGATGTCATTAAGGGAAGTGACTTTTACTGATGACCATCGACGGAAAGCCTTCGGCCGCCCACTGGATTTTGTGTTTTACCGCGATATGAAAGTGAATGAGGCGTCGGTACTGGTGACTCGTGCTTCAGATCACAACCCATTGCTGGTTGAATTTAACTCCACCTGGGCAGCAGCGCGCTAAAACCGATTTTCCCCGATAAGAAAATGAAAAAGGCCGACAAATGTCAGCCTTTTCGAGCCATTAGGTATCTGGCGTTGCGCTATTATGGACAAACAGCGTGAGGTTATCCCCCGGCTGAATGCTTTTCGCAGCAGTTAATACACTGTTCCAGCGCATAACGTCCTGGATGTTAACACCATGACGTCGCGCGATACTGGCAAGAGAATCACCCTTACGAACACGATAGGTGATGCTGTTGCCGTTATCGGCCAGCTGCGAGCCTTTGTCGCCAGCGGTCAATTTTTGACCGATTCGAACTGAGGCACCGCGCAGGTTATTCTGCTGTTTCAGTGCATTGACGCTAACGCCAAGCTTGCTGGCAATGCCAGACAAGGTGTCACCTTTGCGCACCGTATAGCTGCTAACGGCATCACTGGCTTTCGCCAGCTGCGGCTGCACGGAGGCAATATCACCGGATGCCAGTGAATTGCGTAGCTGAGCAACATTGGACTTAGGCACCATAATGTAGTGCGGTCCATTCGGCGCTGTCGTACCGTGTTTATAGCCGGCATTGAAGCTTTTCAGCTTACTTAACGACATACCAGCCATATCTGCGGCCTGCGTCAGCTCAATCTGCTGACCCACTTCCACGCGAGCCAGTGCACGGCTCTCATTTGGGGTCGGCAATTTGATGCCGTAACGCTTGTTGTTCTTGAGAATATCGCTCAAGGCCAACATTTTAGGAACATAAACCGTGGTTTCGCGTGGCAGCGACAAGCTCCAGAAGTCGGTCGGCTTACCGCGCGCCTTGTTCTGTTTAATCGCCTTCAGCACTCGTCCCTCACCGCTGTTATAGGCGGCGATGGTCAGTAACCAGTCACCGTCAAACATGGTGTTGAGACGCTGCATCATATCCAGCGCAACCTTGGTAGAAGCCACCACATCGCGGCGACCGTCATACCATTGGTTCTGTTTCAAACCATAGTTTTTGCCCGTTGTTGCAACAATCTGCCAGATGCCAGCGGCATTCGCAGAAGATGTTGCATGTGGGTCAAAAGCGCTCTCCACTATGGGTAGCAGTACCAGTTCCATCGGCATTTTACGTTTCTGTATCTGCTCGACAATCCAGTACATGTACGGCTCTGCCCGTAATGTTACATCGTGGAGATAGCTCTTATTTCTTAAGTACTTTGTTTTTTGTTCGCGGATCCGGGGGTTATCCGGAATCCCCATCTTCAACTCGTCACTAATGTGATTCCAGAGATCAGTGTCTTCTGCGAGGCTTGTTCCATCATCTTGCCAGCGCGGCGACAACAAGCGATCTCCGTACTTTCCATTTTCACCTTGACCAGCTGAAGACAGGCTCTGAGCATGCTGTTCTGGGATCGTGGCGTCATTCCTTGATGCCTGACATCCTCCCACCAGCAAGACAGAGGCGATTAATATCGCTTTTGCCTTCATGTGTGTGTCAATAGTTCGCTTAAAAGACGAGCAATCATACGTGACGGTCTGACACAACACAACCATAAAAATTAAAAACGATCTTTCTTCTCGCGTAGAACAGCAAAAGTTTGCCATAGCGGGGCGGTTGCTAAATTAACGCCTAAAGCCTTTTGCAAATCAGGATCTTGCGTGCGCAAAAATAAATTTATTTCCCTCTCAAGCGCCAGATTTGTGGGTAAAGTAATGCGATTTTCTGCACGTAAGTCCTTAATTTGCTGATACCTTGCCAAAATTTTCGGGTCATGAGGCAGAATAGCCGCAGCAAACTTCATATTGGATAAAGTGTACTCATGGGCACAGCAAATTAAGGTGTCGTCAGGGAGTTCATTAAGCTTTTGAAATGAATCAAACATTTGTTGTGCAGTGCCTTCAAATAATCTGCCGCAACCGCCGGAAAACATCGTGTCGCCACAGAAAAGATAAGGCGAACTGAAATATGAGATATGTCCTAAAGTGTGTCCGGGGGTCGCGATGACACGAAAATTTCTCCCTGACAGCGTAAATTCATCTCCATCGGCGACAATGTGCTTTGCCCCTTTATCTGCAGTTTCCTGTGGACCGAAAACGGCCATATCGGGGTAATGCTGGAGCAATTCACTGACGCCACCCACATGGTCGTGATGATGATGAGTCAGTAAAATCGCCACCGGATGCCAGTGATTGGCTTTAATTTTATCCAGTACCGGTTGAGCTTCACCAGGATCGACAATCAGGCAATTTTGCTGGTCATCCGTCAGTGTCCAGATGTAGTTATCCTGCAATGCGGGAATACTGGTAAGATTCATAAACACCTCTCAGGCCGTAGAAAAAGGAAGATGGTAAAGCATGAAGCCGGCTAAAACACGCCAAATCCTGACTGCGCCGCGCTCCTGGCGCGACATGCCCTGGGGCGACTATTTTCGCGACGCACTCACACAGCAACTTCAGCCTTCGCTCGGCAAGCTGTATGGCTTTCATATGCTTAAAATTGGCAGCCTGAGCGCAGAAATCAATACCAGCCATTGTGCTATTTCGCATCAGGTTAATGTTGGCGAAGAGGGCGAAGGGCTGCAGGTGATTGCCCGTGCGACTCAGCTGCCATTTGAAGCCAAATCGATTGATGCCTGCTTGCTGGCGCATACGTTAGCCTGGAGCCAGGACCCGCATCGCGTGTTGCGCGAAGTGGACCGGGTCCTGATTGACGATGGCTGGATGATTATCAGCGGTTTTAATCCCTTTAGCCTGCTCGGTATCAGCAAAGGCATTCCAGGCTTGCATGGTCGTGCGCCCTGGAGCGGACGGATGTTTAGCCAGATGCGACTGCTGGACTGGCTGAATCTGCTGAATTACGAAGTGGTCTACCGTACCCGCTTCCAGGTGGTGCCGTGGCACCGGCAGGGCGGCAAAGTGATCAGTGCGCATCTGCCTGCGCTGGGTTGCCTGAATGTGGTGGTGGCACGTAAACGCACCTTCCCGTTAACGCCCACCAAAGTGAAAAAAAGCCTGAGTAAAACGCAGCTACGACAGGCGGTGAACGCTACGCGGCAGTTTCGGAAAATGAAGGATCAGGATTCGGGCTGATAGCCAATATCGTCCTGCGACGGCTGGCTGGCGGCACTGCGCGCCAGTTCGTCACAGCGTTCATTCTCCGGGTGACCGGCATGGCCCTTTACCCATTCCCACACTATCTGGTGTGAACTCAGCGCCAGATCCAGTCGTTGCCACAGATCGACATTCTTCACGGGTTTTTTATCTGCGGTTTTCCAGCCACGTTTTTTCCAGTTGTGGATCCAGCTGGTAATACCCTGGCGCACATACTGGCTATCGGTGCTGATCACCACTTCACACGGCTGCGTCAGCGCTTCCAGCGCGACAATGGCGGCCATCAGCTCCATACGATTATTGGTGGTGAGGCGATAACCGGCGCTGAAGGTTTTTTCATGCTGGCGATAACGCAGAATGGCACCATAGCCACCAGGACCGGGATTGCCAAGACAGGATCCATCGGTGAATATTTCTACCTGTTTACGCATCTCTGGTAGACTTCCTTCTGACAAAACGCCAAGTCTGACATAAACGAGTCCTATGAGCACTGCAAATAACCGCCAGATCGTCCTCGATACTGAAACCACCGGCATGAACATGATCGGTGTGCACTATGAAGGACACCGCATCATTGAAATCGGTGCGGTTGAAGTTATCAATCGCCGCCTGACCGGCAACAACTTCCATATCTACCTCAAGCCCGACCGGCTGGTGGATCCGGAAGCCTTTGGCGTGCATGGTATTGCCGATGAGTTTCTGGCGGATAAACCCAGCTTCAGTGACATCGCCGATGAGTTTCTTGAATACATCCGTGGTGCTGAGCTGGTGATTCATAACGCATCGTTCGATATCGGCTTTATGGATTACGAGTTTGCCATGCTGAAACGCGACATTGGCAAAACGGAAACCTTCTGCCAGATAACCGATAGCCTGGCGATGGCGCGTAAAATGTTCCCTGGCAAGCGTAACAGCCTTGATGCGCTCTGTAACCGTCTCGAAATTGACAACAGCAAGCGTACGCTGCACGGCGCATTACTCGATGCCGAAATCCTGGCGGAAGTGTTCCTGACCATCACCGGTGGCCAGACGTCGCTGGCATTCTCGCTGGACAGTGAGCAAAGCAACCAGGCCGATGGTGAAAATATTCAGCGTATTGTGCGTCCGGCATCCGGGCTGCGCGTGGTCAGCGCCAGTGATGAAGAATGCCTGGCACATGAAGGGCGTTTAGATCTGGTGATGAAGAAGGGCGGCAGCTGCCTGTGGCGTGCCTGAAATGGCTGATTTTGCGTGGAAAAGCGGCGTTAAGTCGAAAAAAGCAGCAAACGAAACAAAGCCACAGAAAAAGCGTTGACGGCTGATCGCCCTGCCATTAATATGCGCCTCGTTCCCGACGGGGAACACAGCGCGGTGCGGTAGTTCAGTCGGTTAGAATACCGGCCTGTCACGCCGGGGGTCGCGGGTTCGAGTCCCGTCCGCACCGCCAATTTATTTAAAGAAGCCGATTCAGCAATGAATCGGCTTTTTGCTTTTCCAGCGACATAAATCAAACGGCGCGCTAATCGCGCCGTTCGGGTTAATCCTTCTGTACCGCCACCTTGCCACGATACGCCCCTGCTACCGGAGCTTCACGTTCAGCACGTGCCAGCCAGCGATAGCAACCCATGCCCAGAGCCACACCGATAAACCAGCTGAAGTTCGCCACTTCATGCAGTGAAGGGATAAAGCTGATAATCAGACCAATTCCCACCGATGGCAGCAATGCGGCGATCGCTTTCGGGTTAAAACCGCTCTGATACCAGTAACGGCCTTTCGGCGTGTCATCAAACAGGTCATCGACATACACCTTGCTGCGTTTGATCAGATAGAAATCGACGATCAAAATGCCAAACAGTGGCCCGATAAAGGCACCCAGTACATCCAGCGTGTAATGAATCAACTCAGGTGACTGGAACAGGTTCCACGGCGTCAGCAGGACCGAACCCACTGCGGCAATCATGCCGCCGGTGCGGAAACTGATTTTCTGCGGCGAGCAGTTGGAGAAGTCGAAAGCCGGTGAAACGAAGTTCGCCACGATATTGATACCGATGGTGGCGGTGATCATGGTCAGCAGGCCAATCGCCACCGCCAAATCGTTACCCACCATGCTGACCGTTTCAATCGGGTCGGTAATCATGCGGCCAAACAGCGAATTGCTGCCGGAGACAATCACCACGGTGACGATGGAGAACAGCAGGAAGTTAAACGGCAGGCCCCAGCGATTGCCGCGACGAATCTCGCCCATATTCTTGCCATAACGGGAGAAGTCACCAAAGTTGAGCAGTGGACCGGAGAAGTAAGACACCACCAGCGCTGTGGCGGTGATCATCTGCCAGGTCTGCTCACCGGCACTTAACTGCTTGCTGGCGAGGGTAAAGGAGATACCGTCAAAACCGGTCTTGTATACAATCCATCCGGCCAATGCCACCATCACGACGTATACAGCCGGGCCGGCAACATCGATGAAACGTTTAATCGCGTTCATCCCGTGCCAGAACACCAGTGCCTGCAGGAACCACATGATACCGAAGCAGCACCAGCCCAGCAGAGATAAGCCCAGCCAGCTGCTGTGCGTCATGCTGGCGAGTGAGGGGAAGAACTTCAGCAGCACCAGCATCAATGCATTGGCTGCCAGGTAAGTCTGAATACCATACCAGGCGAAGGCGATCAGGCCACGAATCACCGCCGGGATATTAGCCCCGAAAACACCAAATGCCTGACGTGAGATCACCGCGTAAGGCACGCCTGCCATCTGGCTCGGCTTCGCCACCAGGTTGGCGCACAGCTGGACAATGCAAATCCCTACCAGCAGACACAGCAGCACCTGCCAGCTTGCCAGGCCGAGGGTAAAGAAGCTGGCAGCCACCACATAGCCGCCCATACTGTGTACATCCGACATCCAGAAAGAAAAAATGTTGTACCACGACCAGTTCTGATCACGCGTCGGTGCCAGATCCTCGTTGCAAAGTCGTGGGCTGTAATGGGCGTTGGCTTCAGAGGCCACCGCAGAGGTCACTTCAGAATGATTTGGCATGAAACCTGCTCCTCTCTTAATAATGAAAAAATAATCACAGCGTGAAACGGTATTGCAGGATCCAGGCCAGAATTGATTTCTTGTATACAAAAATTGTTTTTCGCGTATACGATGTGCTGTGCACAGACATTTACCGGAGCGGGAAATGAAGAGTGAAACAGGCCAGAGAACGGCCGCAGATCTGAATGATAGAGATGAACCGATCTACCAGGCGTTGCTGAACGCCATTGTCGAACATCAATTACCGCCAGGCAGCAAATTGCCGGAAGAAGCCTTATCCGAGGTGTTTGGTGTCAGCCGCACGGGCATTCGCAAGGTGCTGCAACGCCTCGCGGCGGTGCAAATGATCACCTTATCGCCCAGGCGTGGTGCACAGGTTGCGACGCCTGGCGTGGAAGAGGCGCGTGATATTTTCGCCACGCGTAGTTTACTGGAGTGTGCCAACCTGACTGCGGTCGTCGCGCATGTCCAGCCGCCGCATCTGGCGGCGCTGGCTGGTCTGATTGCTGAGGAGCAGCAGGCACACGAACAGAATGATGGTGCCGCCGCTATCCGTCTGTCGGCTGCCTTCCACATCCAGCTGCAGGCGATATCCGGTAATCAGGTGCTGACCGAGATGGTGACGCGTCTGACGCAACGTTCCTCGCTGGTGATTGCCGCCTGGGGCGCGCCCTGGCAGCGTGGTTGCCGTTGTGATCATCATGATCGACTGGTGGAGCTGTTGCGCCAGAAGGATCTGCCTGCACTGACGGCA
Organism: Pantoea sp. X-Soil-TKNS-1280; assembly: GCF_059730475.1. NCBI lineage: Bacteria > Pseudomonadati > Pseudomonadota > Gammaproteobacteria > Enterobacterales > Erwiniaceae > Pantoea > Pantoea sp. X-Soil-TKNS-1280. The sequence continues at coordinate 962,165 of NZ_AP035962.1, forward strand.
TCACTTCAGCATCATTTCGAACATATTGTTGCCAGCCTGCACTTTGAGCGCAGCGGTGAAACCCTCCCTGACTTTGCCCGGTTATTTGCCGGGAAAGGAGAACCGTAATGAGCCTGATCCAGGTCATCAACCCCAACACCAGCCTGGCGATGACGGAAACCATCGGCCAGGCGGCGCGTGCCGTTGCTGCACCGGGCACGGAAATTATTGCGGTGTGTCCGAGCCAGGGCGTGCCTTCGATTGAAGGCCATTTTGATGAAGCCATTGCGGCGATTGGGGTGCTGGAACAGGTGAAGCTGGGCAAAGCGCAGGGGGTGAGTGGGCATGTGATTGCCTGTTTTGGCGATCCCGGCTTATTAGCCGCCCGCGAGCTGGCAAGCGGCCCGGTGGTCGGCATTGCGGAAGCGGCGATGCACACCGCCACGCTACTGGCGACGCGTTTTTCCATCGTCACCACGCTGCCACGCACGCTAATTATCGCGCGCCATTTATTGCAGCAATATGGTTTTACCCATCACTGCGCCGGGGTGCACGCCATCGATCTGCCGGTGCTGGCCTTAGAAGATGGCAGCGGAATTGCACAGGAAAAAGTACGTCAGCGTTGTATCCAGGCGAAGCGGGAAGATGGCAGCGGGGCGATTGTGCTGGGTTGTGGCGGGATGGCAACGCTGGCGCAGGATCTGACCCGGGAACTCGGTCTGCCGGTGATCGACGGCGTTGGTGCGGCGGTCAAAATGGTGGAATCGCTGGTGGCGCTGGGCTTTGGCACCAGCAAACATGGCGATCTCGATTACCCGCTAGAAAAACCGCTCACAGGTGCCTTCCAGCACCTAAACTAAGCACTGGTTGAGGTTTACACAGGAACTTACAGAATGACTGATGTATCTGAAAAGAAAGAGTACAGCTTCAACAAAAACTATCCACGCGACCTGATTGGTTACGCAGGCCAGCCACCGCATGCCCACTGGCCAGGGAAAGCCCGTGTGGCAGTGCAATTTGTCCTCAATTACGAAGAGGGCGCTGAAAATAACGTGCTGCACGGTGACGCCGGTTCCGAGCAGTTTCTGTCTGATATCATCGGAGCCGCCAGCTACGCCGATCGCCATATGTCGATGGATTCGTTGTATGAGTACGGTTCCCGCGCCGGTTTCTGGCGCATCCACAATGAATTTCAAAAACGCGGTTTGCCGCTGACCATTTTTGGTGTGGCAATGGCACTGGCTCGTCACCCGGAAATTGTCGAAGCGATCAAAGCCGCTGACTATGACGTCGTCAGCCACGGCTGGCGCTGGATCCACTATCAGGGCATGGATGCGAAAACCGAGCGTCAGCATATGCAGCAGGCGGTGGATGTGTTGAAGGATTTGTTCGGTAAAGCGCCAACCGGCTGGTACACCGGGCGCGACAGCCCCAATACCCGCCGTCTGGTGGTGGAGCAGGGCGGCTTTAGCTACGACAGCGATTACTACGGCGATGACTTACCGTTCTGGACCCAGGTCACTTGTCAGGATGGTACGGTAAAACCGCATCTGATCATTCCGTATACGCTGGAATGTAACGATATGCGCTTTGCCTCGCCGCAGGGGTTCAACACCGCCGAGCAGTTCTATACCTATCTGCGTGACACCTTTGATGTGTTGTATGAAGAGGGAGAAACCGCGCCGAAGATGATGTCGATTGGTATGCATTGTCGTCTGCTGGGGCGTCCGGGCAAATTCCGTGGCCTGCAACGCTTCCTCGATCATATCCAGCAGCATGATCGGGTCTGGGTATGCACCCGCCAGCAGATCGCCGATCACTGGATGGAAACGCATCCGGCAGAATAACAGCCCCTTAGCGGCGCGATTTATCGCGCATTCCTGTGCGCGATGCTGGAAAAATCCGCGCGATAAATCGCGCCGCTACATTGAGGGCATATATATTGCCAGTAGCCTGGCAATATATCTCTAATTCATCAAACTCACCTGCGCGGCAACAATACGCCAGCCACACGGCAGCCGCACCCAGGTCTGCTGCTGACGGCCAATCCTCTCCGTTCCCTCACGGGTAAACTCGGTGCTGCACACCGCATAGTCATCGCCAAAGGTGGTGATCACCGTGTGGCGTAACGTACGATCCAGTCCGGCCGAGGGACGTGCGGCACGAAACGCGCGGATTTCTTCGATGCCATACAGATTCTCACCGGCACCGAGGCGTACCGTGCGGCTGTCATGCCAGAACAGCTCATCCAGAACGTCCACGTCATTGCTGACCAGCGCCTGCTCGTAGCGATAAAACGCCGCGGTCACTTCGGCGACAATTGCCGGACGATCAATATGTTCAGGTGTCATGTTTATGCGTCCATCAGGGTGGTTTGCGGCAGAGTAAGCCCTTGCTGTTGCAACGCCCAGGCGGCGCGCAATGCGAGGTGTTCTTTAAACGGTGCGGCGATCAGCTGTAATCCAATCGGCAGGCCGCTCGCCGTCGGCAGCGGTACGGTACACACCGGCAGGCCAAGGAAGGAGATCGGCTGAGTCAGCATCCCCATACTGGCGCGCGTCGGCAGATGCTGGCCGTTGATATGAATGGTTTCCTGGCCGATGGTGGTCGCGCTGCACGGCGTTGCCGGGGCGATCAACACATCGAACTGATCAAACAGCGGCAGTACCTGTTGCTGGAAATGACGACGGAAGCGTTGTGCCTGCACGTACCAGGCGGAGGGCAGCATCGCACCAGCCAGCAGGCGTTCGCGTGAGTTCGGTTCGAAACGTTCTGGCATCTCGCGCAGTTTTGGCAGGTAGTGATTGCCTCCTTCCGCAGCGGTGAGGATAAAGGCGGCAGAGCGGGCTATCTCAGCATCTGGCATCGTGACTTCATCGCTGGCTGCCAGCGCTTTGGCCACCACGGCCAGCGCGGCTCGGGCATCATCATTGCACCAGGTGGAGAAGAAGCCGCCTAACACGCCACAACGTAACCCTGCCGATCCCTGCACCAGTGTGTCGCTTGCCGTCATCACCGGTTGCGCGGCCTGAAAGGCATCGCTGGCGTCAGCTCCCTGCAAAATGTCATACACCAGGCTGAGATCTTCCACGGAACGCGCGAAGGGGCCGATATGGTCGAGGCTGGCGACAAACGGGTGGCTGCCGCTGCGGGATAAACGGCCAAAGGTAGGCTTCAGGCCGAAAATGCCGCACAGCGAAGCCGGAACGCGAATCGAGCCGTTGGTATCGCTGCCGAGCGAGAAGTGCACCAGCCCGGCCGCGACGGCGGCTGCCGATCCGCCTGAGGAACCACCCGCCACCCGCGTCAGATCGCGCGGGTTGTGGGTGGGGCCATAATGGGTGTTCTCGGTGGTGAAGCCGTAGGCATAAGCATCCATATTCAGCATCCCGGAGAGTAGCGCCCCTTGTTGTCGCAGCTTGCTCACCGCCCAGGCGTCTTCGCGCGCTGCCGGGCGTTCACTGAACAGGCTGGCACCGGCCAGGGTACTGTGACCGGCGACGTCAAACAGGTTCTTCACCGCATAGGGAATGCCCGCCAGCGCCGGTAAGGTTTCCCCGCGTTGGCGTTGTGCATCCAGCTGATCCGCTTCTTTCAGCATGCGCTGACCGGTGACTTCGGTCCAGGCGTTGAGTGCCGGATTATGCTGTTCAATCGCGCTTAACGTGTGTTCGGCGATGTCACGCGCACTGATGTCACCGTTGCTCAGTGCCTGTTGCAGCGCGCTGATTGAGAGGGCAGAAAGTTTCATAGCTTATACACTCCCGCCACTTCCAGACGATCGTCGAGCGGATAAGCCATCAGCGGTTCAGCCATCGCGGCAATGCGGTTAAATTGGGTCAAAAGTTCGGCGCGGCGCGCCTCATCCAGCTCCAGCGCCAGAATCTGTTCCATCTGGGCAATATAGGCAGCCCAGTCCGGTTGTGCACTCATCAGTTTTCTCCTTAGAAACCAGCGGCGCTGCCGTTGCTGCGCGGATCAAACGCGCCTTCCAGCATGCCGTTATTATGGCGAACAATGGCACCAGCATGGCCGACCACCTCGCTAAAATCAGGTAACAGTTCCACTTCATGACCCAGTGCGCGCAACTGCTGTACCGTTTCCGGCGCCACACGCGCTTCCAGTTTAAGGGAGTCAGAGGATTGTCCCCAGGTACGGCCCAGCAGCCAGCGCGGCGAGCTCACCGCCTGTTGCAACGGCAATCCCTGGATAACATGGCGGGTAAAAATTGCCGCCTGGGTCTGTGGCTGGCCGTCGCCGCCCATTGAGCCATACACCATGGTGCGGCCATCTTTCAGGCGTGCCGCCGCCGGGTTAAGGGTGTGGAACGGTTGTTTGCCGGGTGCCAGCGCCAGCAGGTGGCCGGGTTGCAAACTGAAGGCCGCGCCACGGTTTTGCCAGGTGATACCGGTGCCCGGCAGAACCACGCCGCTGCCAAATTCGTGATAAATGCTCTGGATAAAGGAGACCGCCAGCCCGCTGCTGTCCATCACCCCCATCCACACAGTATCTCCCGGACCTTTACCGGTGCCCCACGGGGCGGCATTGGCATCATCAATCTGCGCGGCCAGGCCAGCGAGATGATCGGCATCCAGCAGGCTTTGCACATCAATGTCGATATGGCGCGGATCGGTAATATGTTGATCGCGCAGGGCAAAGGCTTTCTTGGTGGCTTCAACGATGCGATGCACGGTCTGTGTTTCATCGGCATCCGCCATATTGAGCTGATCGGTAATGCCCAGAATCGCCAGCGACACCAACCCCTGGGTGGGTGGCGTCATGTTCCAGATATCGCCTTCGCTGTGCGCCAGATGCAACGGCGTGCAGCGGCGGGCCTGCTGGCGTTGCAAATCTTCGAGGGTGACCGGCATGCCGAGTGCCGACATTTCCCGTGCCAGATGATGCGCCAGTTCACCGCGATAAAAACTGTCTAATCCCTGCTCACACAGCAGGCTGAGGGTATTCGCCAGCGCCGGTTGGGTGAAACGGCTACCTGCCGCAGGCACTTCGCCATCGGGCAAAAAGGTGGCAGCAAACCCCGGCTGATCCTGCAATTCATGGCGTTTAGCAGCAGTGGCGGCGGCCTGCGAGTCAGTGACGGGAATGCCGTCAGCCGCATAGCGGATAGCGTCACGTAGCAGGCGTGGCAGCGGCAATGCTGTGGCTCCCAGCTCGGCAGAATAAGCCAGGGCTTCCTGCCAGCCGCTGACGGTGCCTGCCACGGTCAGCGCCGCTTTCGGTCCGCGATGTGGAATTTTTGTTGCGCCGTGATAAAAATCGAAGTGCGCCAGTGAACCGGCAGCACCGCTGGCATCGATAGCGATGGGATCGCCACCCGGCGGCACAATCAGCCAGAAGCCGTCACCGCCCAGCCCGTTCATATGCGGGTAGACCACGGCGATAGTGGCGGCAGCCGCAACCATGGCTTCAATGGCGTTGCCACCTTCGCGCAGCACCGCTAAGGCGCTTTCGCTGGCGAGATGGTGCGGGGTTACGGCCATGCCTAATGGCGCCATATTGCTCTGTATCATAGTGAACTCATTTTTCGGGTACGTGGGGAAGTTATAGCAAGAGCTGTTCCAGTTTTGGCAGGAAAACCATTGTGGATCGATTTATGCTAGCTTGTGATGAAACGAAAGTTACAGGACGAATGATGAAACAGTTAGATGAACGCCTCCGTAGCCACTATCCGCAACTGTCGCCGCAGGAGCAGCGCATTGCCGATTTTGTCTTTGACCATTTTGACGACCTGATCAGCTATAACAGTGCGGAACTGGCGCGGCTGAGTGGTGTGTCAAAAGCGACGGTGAGCCGCCTGTTCAAGCGCCTTGGCTACGAAAAATACAAAGACATGCGTGATGAGCTGCGCACGCTGCGCCAGAGCGGTATGCCCCTGACGGACAACCGCGATGCGGTGCAGGGCAACACGCTGCTGTCGCGTCATTACAAGCAGGAGATGGCGAACCTGACGCAGTGGGTCAACAGCATTGATCCGCAGCAGTTTGGCGAGGTGATTCAGGCGCTGGCGCAGGCGAAACGGCTGTTTATCGTCGGCATGCGTAATGCCTATCCGGTAGCGCTGCATCTGCGCCAGCAGCTGATGCAGGCGCGTCCGCAGGTCCATGTGCTGCCGCAACCCGGCCAGACGCTGGGTGAGGAGCTGGTGGATATCACCCCGGAAGATGTGGTGGTGGTGATGGCGTTTCGCCGTCGGCCCCGCATCCTCCGCCCGCTGATGCAGCAGCTACAACAAAGTAATATCCCGGTGCTGGCGCTGTGTGAACCGCAGGCGCAGGGCGTGCTCACCCTGGCGCGCTGGCAGCTGTGTGCACCGCTCGACAGCGTCTCCGCCTTCGACAGCTATGCCTCCGCCATGAGTCTGGTGAACCTGCTGGCTAATGCCCTGTTGCATGAAATGTTGTCGCAAGGTCGCCAGCGTATTCATCAAATCGCCGATCTCTACCAGCATCTGGATGAGCTGGAACACCGTTAAAGGGCACCGTTTTGGTGCTTTGCACCTTTTTTGATCGCTTTGACGTCCCGGCGCTGCGCCGGTTTTTTTCACCCTGATAAAGCTGCAACCCTGATTTTTCATGGAAGTGTTCTTTTTGTTTCGGTTGGCACATTAGTTGCAGAACGATTAATCAAGAATCTTTTGTTTCACGTAAACTCACCGGGGTGCATAATGAAAAAAGTTTTAATGGCAGTAGCAGGCGCTGCGTTAATGATGGCGCAGGTCGGTAGCGCGATGGCCGATCAGCTGCAGGACATCCAGAAACGCGGTGTTATCCGCATTGCCGTACCGCAGGACTTCCCGCCGTTTGGTTCCGTCGGCACCGATTTACAGCCGCAGGGCTATGACATCGACATGGCGAAGTATCTCGCCAAAGAGATGAAACTGAAGTTGCAGCTGGTGCCTGTCTCCAGTGCTAACCGCGTGCCGTATCTGCAAACCGATAAGGTCGATCTGGTGATCTCCAGCATGGGGAAAAATGCCGAACGTGAAAAAGTGATCGACTTTAGCCGTGCTTACGCGCCGTTCTTCCTGGGTGTGTTTGGTCCGAAAGGCGAAGAAATCAAAGATGCAGCGGCCCTGAGCGGCAAATCCATCGGTGTAACGCGTGGTGCGGTCGAGGATATGGTTCTGACCGGCATCGCACCGAAAGACGCCGATGTGAAACGTTACGAGGATAACAACACCACGCTGTCGGCTTATCTTTCTGGTCAGGTGCAGTACATCGCCACCGGCAACCTGGTCGTGGCGGCGATTGCGCGCCAGAACCCAGCCAAAGCCCCGGTCGCGCAGTTCATGCTGAAAGATTCCCCGTGCTTTATCGGTCTGAAAAAGGACGAGCCTGCGCTGAAAGATAAAGTGAATGCGTTGATCGAGCAGGGCATTAAAGACGGCACTCTGAACAAGCTGTCCGAAGAGTGGCTGAAAGCGCCACTGCCGGCCAACCTCGGCGCATAAGAAGGACAGCCAATGATTGGGCAACTTAACTTTGCTGCGCTCTGGCCGCATTGGCCGGAGCTGCTGGCGGGGCTGTGGGTCACCATCCAGCTGACGGTACTGGCGACCGTAGGGGGCGTGTCGCTCGGTATCCTTGGTGCGGCACTGCGCAGCGGCAAACCCAGCTGGCTGAGCCGTATCTGGGGCGTTTATGTCGAGCTGATTCGCAACACCCCGTTTGTGGTGCAGCTGTTTTTTATCGTCTTTGGTTTGCCCAATCTTGGTCTGAAACTGACGGCGGGCGAAGCAGCGCTGCTGGCGATGCTGATTAACCTCGGTGCCTACAGTACCGAGATCATCCGTGCCGGTATTCAGGTGACGCCGAAAGGGCAGTGGGAGGCCGGGCGTGTACTTGGCCTGACTCGCAGCCAGACGTTTCTGCGCGTGGTGTTACCGCCGTCCTTGCAACGTATTTATCCGGCACTGGTCAGCCAGTGCATCATCGTGATGCTGGGATCGTCAGTGGTGTCGCAGGTCTCCTATGAGGAACTGACCTTCGCCGCCAACCTGATTCAGTCGCGAACCTTTTTGAGTTTTGAAGTCTATCTGGTGACCACGTTGATTTACCTGGCGTTGTCGATTGCCATGCGTCAGCTGCTGCTGGCAGTGGGACGTAAATGGTTTGGAGCGCTGCCATCATGACGACCTTTACCGACTGGGACATCCTGCGCAACCTGCTGCTGGCGGCGCGCTGGACGATTTTGCTGTCGCTGGTGGCCTTCTTTGGTGGCACGCTGGTGACCCTGCCGCTGCTGTTTTTGCGCCTGCTGCGTAAACCGTGGCTGATGCGGGTGATCCGTGGTTACACCGAATTGTTTCAGGGCACGCCACTGCTGATGCAGCTGTTTCTGGCGTTCTTTGGCGTCGGGTTGTTCGGCATCGATGTTGCCCCCTGGACCGCCGCCTCACTGGCGTTGACGCTCTACACCAGCGCGTTTCTGGTGGATATCTGGCACGGTAGCATCCGTGCGTTACCGAAAGGCCAGTGGGAAGCGTCGCGCTGCCTGGGCCTGACGTTCGGCCAGACGTTGTACCGCGTGATTGCCCCGCAGGCGATCCGCATTGCTATCGCGCCGACCGTCGGCTTTGCCGTGCAGGTGATTAAAGGCACGGCGCTGGCTTCCATCATCGGTTTTGTCGAGCTGACCAAGGCCGGCACCATTTTGACCAATGTGACTTATCAGCCGTTTAAGGTATTTGGCCTGGTGGCGTTGGGTTACTTCCTGATGTGTTATCCGCTGTCTCGCTACAGCCAGTACCTGGAGAAAAAATTCAATGCCGCTCATCACCATTAATCAGGTACAGAAGTACTACGGCGACAACCATGTGTTGAAAGGGGTCGATCTCGATATCGAAATGGGCGAGGTGATCTCCATCATCGGCCGCAGCGGATCGGGTAAAAGTACCTTGCTGCGCTGCATGAACGGGCTGGAAGGCTATCAGGAAGGCAGCATCAAACTCGGCGGCATGACCATTACCGATCGGGAATCCCAGGCGCGTGACATCAGCCGTTCGGTCGGCATGGTGTTTCAGAGCTTCAACCTGTTCCCGCATATGACGGCGCTGGAAAATGTCATGCTGGCACCGCGTCGCGTGCTGAAAAAGAGCGAGGCGGAGTGCCGGGAACTGGCAAAACAGATGCTGGAAAAAGTCGGTCTCGGTGAGCGCCTCGACTATTACCCGGCCAATCTTTCGGGCGGCCAGCAGCAGCGCGTGGCGATTGCCCGTGCGCTGGCGATGCAGCCCAAAGTATTACTTTGTGACGAGATCACCTCGGCGCTTGACCCTGAGCTGGTAGGCGAAGTGCTGAAGGTGCTGGAGCAATTGGCGGCTGAGGGTATGACGCTGATTCTCGTGACACATGAAATGAACTTCGCCCGCGACGTGGGCGATCGTGTGGTCTTTATGCATCAGGGACGCGTCTGGGAACAGGGTGACAGCAAAACGCTGTTCGCCAATCCGCAAACCGCGGAACTGAAACAATTTATCTCGACGGTTCGTCTCTAAGCCAATAACAAGGAATTCATCATGGACATCGCGCAGTTTCCGCAAATCAATCCACCGCAACGCCTGCTGATGGGGCCGGGGCCGATCAACGCTGATCCGCGCGTACTGCGCGCCATGTCTACACAGTTGATTGGTCAATACGACCCGGCGATGACGAATTATATGAATGAGGTGATGGCGCTGTATCGCGGCGTATTCCGTACCGAAAACCGCTGGACCATGCTGATCGACGGCACCTCACGCGCCGGGATCGAAGCGATTCTGCTGTCGGCGATCCGTCCGGGCGACAAAGTGCTGGTGCCGGTATTCGGTCGTTTTGGTCATCTGCTGTGTGAAATTGCCCGCCGCTGCCGTGCGGAAGTGCACACCATTGAGGTGCCGTGGGGCGAGGTGTTTACGCCGGATCAGATCGAAGATGCCATCAAGCGTATCAAGCCGCGCCTGCTGCTGACGGTGCAGGGTGATACCTCCACCACCATGCTGCAACCGCTGGCTGAGCTGGGTGCCATTTGCCAGAAATATGGCGTGTTGTTCTACACCGATGCCACCGCCTCCCTCGGTGGTAATGCGCTGGAAACCGATGCCTGGGGGCTGGATGCGGTTTCGGCGGGGATGCAGAAATGCCTCGGCGGTCCGTCGGGTACGTCACCCATTACCCTTAGCCCACAGATGGAAGCGGTGATCCGCAAACGTAAATGTGTGGAAGAGGGGATCCGTACCGCCGATCATCAGGACGGCGAGGACGAGATGATCTACTCCAACTACTTCGATCTCGGCATGATCATGGATTACTGGGGCCCGGAGCGTCTGAACCACCATACCGAAGCCACCACGGCGTTGTTTGGTGCGCGTGAGTGCGCGCGTCTGATCATGCAGGAAGGGCTGGATAACGGTATCGCCCGTCATAAGCTGCATGGCGATGCGCTGCTGAAAGGCATTCAGGGCATGGGGCTGGAAACCTTTGGTGACCTGCAACATAAGATGAATAACGTGCTGGGTGTGGTGATCCCGCAGGGCGTGAACGGCGATGAGGTACGTAAGCGGGTGCTGGAAGATTTCGGTATTGAGATTGGTACCTCGTTTGGCCCGCTGCACGGCAAGGTCTGGCGCATCGGGACCATGGGCTACAACGCGCGCAAAGATTGCGTGATGCAAACCCTGACGGCGCTGGAAGCCGTGCTGAATCATCTGGGCTTCCGTTCCACACAGGGTGCGGCGCTACAGGCGGCCTGGGATCATTACGGGAGCCACGCATGAGTGAAAGCCTGATGACTGCCAGCGAGGCGCAGTCAGCCGCCGCACGCGTCATGGCACGCTGCGATGCGCTGGCTGAGATCAGTGAAACGGAAGATGGCCTGATGCGGGTCTACCTCTCGCCGGAACAAATGCGTGCTAATCAGCGCGTCGGTGAGTGGATGCAGGCCGCAGGTATGACGATATGGCAGGATGCGGTTGGCAATATCTGCGGCCGCTATGAATCCGCCACGCCGGGTGCACCGGCGCTTCTGCTCGGTTCACATCTCGATACCGTACGTAACGCCGGTCGCTACGATGGGATGCTTGGTGTATTGAGCGCGATTGAAACCGTACAGTGGCTGCACGATCACCAGCAGCGCCTGCCGCTGGCGATTGAGATTGTTGGCTTCGGCGACGAAGAGGGCACACGTTTTGGTATCACCCTGCTGGGCAGCCGTGGCATCACCGGCAGCTGGCCGGAAAGCTGGGTCACTCATCCCGATGGCAACGGCATCACTGTCGCGCAGGCGATGCAGGATGTTGGCCTGGATGCGGCGAACATCCTTGACGCCGCGCGTGATGTTAACGACATCGCGGCCTATCTGGAGTTGCATATCGAGCAGGGGCCATGCCTTGAGCAGGAAGATCTGGCGCTTGGCGTGGTGACGGCCATCAACGGGGCGCGTCGCCTGAATTGTCGTTTTACCGGCGAAGCAGGCCATGCGGGTACGGTGCCGATGACGCATCGTAAAGACGCGCTGGCCGCGGCTGCCGAGTGGATGGTGTTTATCGAGCAGACCACCCGTGAGCTGGATCCGCAGCTGGTGGCGACGGTGGGAACGCTGCACTGCGCACCGGGGGCGGTGAATGTCATCCCGGGTGACGTGCAGTTGTCACTGGATGTGCGCGGTCCGCAGGATGAACCGCTGGCACGTCTGCTGTCGCAGTTACTGACCCAGGCGGAAGCCATCGCCTTACGCCGTGGCCTGAGCTTCAGCGCGGACGAATATTATCGTATTGCTGCGACTGCCTGCGATGCGCGGTTGCAACAGGCGCTGAGCCATGCGCTGGAAACGGTGCAGGGGCGCAGTTTGTCGCTGCCAAGCGGTGCCGGACACGATGCGATCGCCATTGCGGAACGCTGGCCAGTGGGGATGTTGTTTGTGCGCAACCATCGCGGCATCAGCCACCATCCGGCGGAGTCGGTGCAGACGGCGGATGTGGCGTTGGGGGTGCAGGCGTATTTGCAGGCGGTGTGCGATCTGGCACGAGCATAACAGGAGTGGTGGCATGAATCTGGAGAGCTTTAATCAGTTGTCACCCGCGCAGGCTCAGGCGGCGATTGCCCATTGTGTCGCCATTCCCGCCTGGCAACAGGCGTTGGTGGCGGCCCGCCCGTTTGCCGATCGCGCCCGGCTGATCGCTGAAGCCGAGGCGCTGACCCAACGGTGGCAGGGGGCGGAGCTGGAACAGGCGCTGAGCGCCCATCCACGCATTGGTGAGAAAGCCCAGGGCGAGGGCAAAGAAGCCACGTTTTCGCGCAGTGAGCAGTCAGCCATGAATGAGGCTGACGGCGCGTTGCAGTTTGCCATGCTGGCGGGTAATCAACGCTATGAACAGCGCTTTGGCCGGGTCTTTCTGATTCGCGCCAAAGGTCGTAGCGGCGAGGAAATGCTGGCGGAGTTGCAGCGCCGCCTCAATAATGATGCCGCGACAGAACAGCAGGAAGCGCTGGCACAATTACGGGAAATTACTTTGTTACGGCTGAAGGAGAGCATCATATGAGCACCATCACCACGCATATTCTCGATACGGCGCTGGGTAAACCGGCGATTGGTGTGGCGATCTCGCTGGAACAGAATAGCCCGGAAGGCTGGCTGCCGCTGGCACAGGGCAAGACCGATACCGACGGGCGGATTAAAGATTTAACCCCAGAGCCATTAGCGCCAGGGCATTATCGTCTGACTGCTGAAATTGGTGATTATTTTGCCGCAGCGGGCCGTGATGCGCTGTACGTCAGTGCGCAGATTGATTTTGTGCTGGGGGAAACCGGCAGCCATTATCATCTGCCGTTCCTGATTTCCCCGTGGTCGTGGTCAACCTATCGCGGCAGTTGATTGCTCGTTCCGTAGCGGCGCGATTTATCGCGCGGATTTTTCCCGCAGCGCACGCGGAATGGCGCGATAAATCGCGCCGATACGGGATCTGTTCGGGTTATAGCGTAAACGCATCCGCATCGCGCCACGCCGGGAAGCGTTCACGATAGGCCTGTAACTCCTCCAGCGACAACTCAGCATCAATGCGCGCCCGCGCAAACGGCTCAGCGGCGGCCAGGATGTCACCCAGCGGTGAAATGATCCGGCTATCGCCGCTGTACTGGTGCTGATTACCGTCGCTGCCGACGCGATTACAGCCCGCGACATACGCCTGGTTCTCAATCGCCCTTGCCAGCAGCAGTGACTGCCAGTGCAGCGCACGCGGCGCGGGCCAGTTGGCGACAAACAGCGCCAGATCATAATCGTTGCGGTTGCGGGTAAAGACCGGGAAACGCAGGTCATAACAAATCTGCGGCAGAATGCGCCAGCCACGCCAGGTAAACACCTCGCGCGTTTCACCCGCAACATAATGCTGATGCTCATTCGCCATGCGGAACAGATGGCGCTTGTCATATTGATGCAGCGTGCCATCCGGCTCAACCAGCAGGAAACGGTTAACCGCGCCTTTTTCGGTCTGGATTGCCGCGCTGCCGCCAACCAGCGCATTGCTGGCTTTGGCATGCTGGTGCAGCCACGCGACGACTTCTTCCTGAGGCAGCGAGCTTTCCGCTGCTTCCATCGCGAAGCCGGTAGTAAACATCTCTGGCAGCAGGATCAGATCACGCCCTTCAATGCCTTTCAGCACGCCGTCGAAATGGCGCAGATTCGCTGCACCATCCATCCAGCTCAGGGTTTCCTGCAAAACGGTAATTTTCAAAGCTGACATAAACGCTCCGCAGCGGCGTCGAGCGTCGCTTCCTGTTTGGCAAAGCACAGGCGGATCAGCTTATGCGGGAAAGGATCGGCGCAGAACACCGACAGCGGAATCGCCGCCACGCCGACTTCTTTGGTCAGCCACTGGCAGAAACTCACGTCATCCAGATCGGAAATCGCGCTGTAGTCCGCCAGCAGGAAGTAGGTGCCTTCACAGGGCAGCACTTCGAAACGACTTTTCGCCAGCGCCTGTACCAGACGGTCGCGGCGGGCGCGATAAAATTCTGGCAGCTCGCGATAGTGCTCCGGCTCGGCGCGCAGCATATCAGCAATCGCCAGCTGTGCCGGGGTATTTACCGAGAAGGTCAGATATTGGTGCACTTTGCGGATTTCCGCGCTGATCGCCGCGGGTGCCACGCAGTAACCTACTTTCCAGCCGGTCATATGGAAGGTTTTACCAAAGGACGACACGGCAATCGCGCGCTGACGCAATTCGGCATGGGCCAGCACGCTGGCATGCCCCTCTTCGGCGAAGCAGATGTGTTCGTAAACTTCGTCGCTCAGCACATAAATTTCCTGTGCGGCGATGGCCTGCCACAGCTGCGCGTAATCACTCTTGCGCCAGACAGTGGCGGAAGGGTTGTGCGGCGTATTCAGAATCACCAGGCGGGTTTTGGCGCTCAACAGGCTCTGGAATGCGTTCCAGTCCACGCGGAAACCCGGAGGCTGCAAGGCAATGCGTTTTAGCACGCCACCGGCCAGCTGCACGGCAGGGGCATAGCTGTCGTAGCTGGGGTCGAAGCAGATCACTTCATCGCCCGGACGCACCAGCGCGGTAATCGCGGCGTACAGCGCTTCGGTCGCTCCGGCGGTAACGGTGATGTCGCTATTGACGTCGGGTTTGTGACCATACAGCTCTGCCGTTTTGTCGGCGATGGCTTCGCGTAACGGTAATGCACCGGTCATTGGGGCATACTGGTTGGCACCCTGGCTGACGTGATACGCCAGGCGTTCCTGGAGATAGCGCGGACCGTCGAAATCAGGGAAACCCTGCGACAGGTTTATCGCGTTATGAAGCTGTGCCAGCGCGCTCATTTGGGTAAAAATGGTGGTGCCGAGCGCCGGTAATTTGCTCTCGGGAATCAGGTTGTGCTGCGTCATTGATCTTTTGCCTTAAGCGCGAATGTCGTTGCGGAGTTAACCCTCTGTTGCTGCCACTATAAACAGGATGTTAATATTTGGCAATCGAGACGCTTAGACGTCCAAACTAACCTGCGGGATATCAACATCGCTATGACCGATTTTCTTCCACTGGAACAGCTGGTGGCTGCCTGCCACTGGATTGGCGCAAAAGGCTGGGCACCGGCCACGGGCGGCAACATGTCGGTTCGTCAGGATGACGAGTATTGCCTGCTGAGCGCTTCGGGCAAGGATAAAGGCCGCCTGACGCGTGATGATTTTATTCAGGTGGAGATTGCCACTAACGAGGTGCCGTCCGGACGTAAGCCATCGGCGGAGACGGGTCTGCATACCCTGATTTATCGTCTGTTCCCGCAAGCCGGTGCCGTGCTACATACGCATACTGTCAATTCGACGGTGTTGTCACGGGTGGAGAAGGGCAGCGCGCTGCTGCTGAGCGGTTATGAAATGCAGAAAACGCTCGCCGGTCAGGACACCCATCTCAACACCGTGGCGATTCCACTGTTCGATAACGACCAGGATATCGATGCCCTGGCTGCGCGTATTGCGGCCTTTGCCGTTGAAACGCCGCTGCGTTATGGTTTTCTGCTGCGCGGCCATGGCCTGACCTGCTGGGGTAAAGACGTCAACGAGGCCCGTCGTCATCTGGAAGGGCTGGAATTTTTGTTTGAATGTGAACTACAACGTCGGCTGCTGGAGGCCAGATGATTCGCGCAATTGTTACCGATATTGAAGGCACCACCAGCGATATCCGCTTTGTCCACAACGTATTATTCCCGTATGCCCGTCAGCATCTGGCGACTTTTGTACGCGAGCATCAGGCGGAGCAGGCCGTGGCCGCCGCGCTGGAGGCGGTGCGTCAGGAATCCGGCGCACCCGAGGCCACGCTGGATGAAGTTATCGTCACACTGATTAGCTACATCGACCTGGATCGTAAATCACCCGGCCTGAAAGCGTTGCAGGGCATGATCTGGCGTGATGGTTATGTCGAAGGCCAGTTTACCGGCCATCTCTATCCTGATGTGCTGCCGGCGTTTGAACGCTGGCGTCAGCAGGGTAAAGCGCTGTATGTATATTCCTCCGGTTCGGTGGCGGCGCAGAAATTGTTATTTGGCTACAGTGACGAAGGTGATTTAACGTCGTTGTTTAGCGGCTATTTTGACACTGGCGTCGGTGCCAAGCGTGAAAGCCAGTCCTACCGCAATATCGCTCAGCAAATCGGTCATGATGCGTCTGAACTGTTATTTCTGTCCGATATTCACCAGGAACTGGACGCAGCGGCTGAAGCGGGCTGGCGCACCCTGCAATTAATTCGCGGCGAGGCGGATAGCGAAAGTCGCCATCGTCAGGTAAACGATTTTTCCCAGATTAACCCGGAGTCGATTTAGGATGAGTGCACTGACCATTTTTACCGATACTGAAGCCAGCCAGCCGGTGTGGCACAGCACCGATGCAGAAGCGATTCGCGAGCGTCTCAACGCCAAAGGCGTCCGTTTTGAGCGCTGGCAGGCCGATCGCGATCTGGGTGCCAACCCGGATTCTGACACGGTGATTAACGCTTACCAGCATGCGATTGATCGTCTGGTGGCGGAGAAAGGCTATCAGAGCTGGGATGTGCTGAGCATGCGTGCGGATAACCCGCAGAAAGAAGCGCTGCGCACTAAGTTTCTTAACGAACATACCCACAGCGAAGATGAAGTGCGTTTCTTTGTCGAAGGTTCCGGTTTGTTCTGCCTGCATCTTGATGGTCAGGTGTATCAGATTCTGTGTGAAAAACAGGACCTGATTTCCGTGCCAGCCGGAACGCCGCACTGGTTCGATATGGGCTCTGAACCCCACTTCACCGCGATCCGTATCTTCGATAATCAGGAAGGCTGGATTGCCAATTTCACCGGCGACAGCATTGCGGATGCGTATCCGCGTCTGGCGTAGTCTGGTGCGGAGTTGAACCCGGTCGGGATAAATCCCGACCGGGTTTATTTATGGCTGAAAAATCCCTTCCTGAACCTGCTCAGGCGTGACCACGCCGGTATCCAGCACCCAGCCACTGATCAATGCAGCGGGCGTTACATCAAACGCCGGGTTGTAAACTGCCGCATTCTCGGGTGCCCATTGTACGCTACCAAAACTGCCGGATACGCCGGTGACTTCACTGGCGGCACGCTGTTCAATTGGAATGGCGTCTCCATTCGGGCACAGGCGGTCCAGCGTGGTATGCGGTGCAGCCACATAGAACGGGACGCCGTGATAATGCGCCAGCACCGCCAGACTATAGGTGCCGATTTTGTTCGCCACATCGCCATTGGCAGCGATGCGATCCGCACCGACCCAAATCGCATCCACCACGCCGCGCGCCATCAGGCTGGCGGCCATCGAATCGGTGATCAGGTGATAAGGAATCCCCAGTTCACCCAGCTCCCAGGCGGTAAGGCGGCCACCCTGCAACAGCGGGCGGGTTTCATCCACCCAGACATTTTTCACTTTGCCCTGCTGATGCGCATGGGCAATCACTCCGAGCGCGGTGCCGACACCCGCCGTAGCCAGGCCGCCGGTGTTGCAGTGGGTCAGCAACTGGCTGCCCGGTGTGACCAGTGCGCTCCCCGCGCGGGCGATGTTGTCGCACAGTTGTTTATCTTCCGCCACCAGACGCAGCGCTTCTGCCGTCAGTGCGGTGACAAAATCGTTCTCTGCCAGCACCACTTTCATGCGGTCCAGATTGTTCATCAGGTTGACCGCCGTCGGGCGTGCCGCCCGCAGCACCTCCAGCGCCTCCGCCAGACCGGATCTGTTCATCCCTTGCTCGGCCAGCAGCGCCAGCAGCAGACTGGCGGAAAGGCCAATCAGCGGTGCGCCACGCACACGTAACGCGTGGATATGAGCGACCAGCTGCGCGACATCGTGCGCAGGTAGCCAGTTTTTCTGCTGTGGCAATGCCTGCTGGTCAAGGATCCACAGCTGGTTATCACGAATTTCCAGGCTGGTTGTGCGAAGTGTTTGCATGGTGTGAAATCTCTGTTGCGTTAATGGCGGCTATTGTGCCAACATGCGTGACGGATGTATAGACGTCTGAACGGCTTATTACTTACGATTCACGAGGAACAGGCAATGTCGCAATACCGTACGTTCACCGCTGCCGATGCTGTGGAATATGCAAAACAATTTGGCGGTGTGGACGATCCGTCAGCGCTGGTGAGCGCCGAGGAGATCGGTGATGGGAATCTCAACCTGGTGTTCAAGATTTACGACAATCAGGGCGTCAGCCGTGTGGTGGTGAAACAAGCGCTGCCATATGTGCGTTGCGTGGGTGAATCCTGGCCGTTAACCCTTGACCGCGCACGCCTCGAAGCACAGACGCTGGTGGAACACTACAAACATTGCCCGCAGCACACCGTGCATGTCACCCATTACGACGCTGAGCTGGCGGTGATGGTGATGGAAGATCTCTCCAGCCATCGTATCTGGCGTGGCGAGCTGGTGAAAGGCGTGTATTATCCGCAGGCCGCCAGCCAGCTGGGCGAATACCTGGCGCAGACCCTGTTCCATACCTCGGATTTCATCCTGCATCCGCATAAGAAAAAAGCGGAAGTGGCGCGCTTTATTAACCCGGAAATGTGTGAAATCACCGAAGACCTGTTCTTTAACGATCCTTACGTTGATCATGAACGCAATAAATACCCGGCGGCGCTGCAATCGCTAGTGGAAAGCCTGCGTAGCGATGACGCACTGCGCATTGCGGTGGCTGGTCTGAAGCATCGCTTCTTCGCCGATGCCGAAGCCTTGCTGCACGGCGATATCCACAGCGGATCAATCTTTGTGGCGGATGGCAGTCTGAAAGCGATTGATGCCGAGTTTGGCTACTTCGGGCCGATTGGTTTTGACGTCGGTACCGCGCTGGGCAACCTGCTGATTAACTACTGCTGCCTGCCGGGTCTGCTGGCCCCGCGTGAAGCGGCGGAAGCGCGTGAACGTCGCCTGAGCGATGTGCATCAGGTATGGAGCACCTTTGCCAGCCGTTTCCTCGAACTGGCACAGGCCAAAACCACCGATGTGGCGCTGGCGTATCCCGGCTATGCTGCGGCTTTCCTGCGCAAAGTGTGGAGCGACACCCTCGGTTACTGCGGCACTGAGTTGATTCGCCGTACCGTGGGTATGTCACATGTCGCTGATTTCAAAAATATTGGCGATGACGCCATGCGTACCGAGTGCATTCGTAACTGCATCACGCTGGGGCGCACGCTGATTCTGGCGGCCAACCATATTGATGATGCGGATGGGTTGATTGCCCGCATCCGTCAGGCGAGTTAAATCCTCTGGCACATTCCGTAGCGGCGCGATTTATCGCGCGTCTTTTGCGGACAACGCGCACGGAATTACGCGATAAAACGCGCCGCTATGAATTCGTGCGGCGCGTTTTGTCATCGTTTACGCCGCTTCGCTGGCGCGTGCGGGTGTTTTAGTTTGTGGCTTTGGCACCGCCAGGGCTTCCGGCGCAAACTCATCCACGTTGATGGCACGCAAACGGCTGGCCTCGGCGCGGGTCAGGATCTTCGCTTCGGCTTCGTCAATCCAGCCTTCTTTCAAACCACGTTGTGCCAGCTGATCCAGCTGGGTGAAGGAAAGATTTTTCTTCAGTTGCAGGCACAGACGATCGTGAATCACTTCCGCCGCCATCACATCCTGTAACGCCTGCTCCAGTTGGCCCGCAGGGTTGTGCGCGCTCGGCGTCAGATACTGACCACGACCCAGACGCGTGCGCGTCGCGGAGGGCAGTTGCAGCAGTTTCGCCAGCTTATGATCAAGCTTATCCGACGGGGCCGGACAGTGATGTCCACCGACGAAGATCACCATACGCAGCGCACCGGCGACAAAACGGTTTGGGAAGTTGCGCAGCAGGTCGTCAATGGCCACTTCTGCCTGATGCAGTGCATCCTGGACGCCCCAGTGCACCAGCGGCAAATCGGCTTCGTTACGGCCTTCGTCCTCATAACGTTTTAAGGTTGCTGATGCCAGGTAAAGCTGGCTCAGGACATCCCCCAGACGCGCAGAGATGCGCTCACGACGTTTCAGACTGCCACCCAGCACCGCCATGGCCACATCAGCCAGCAGCGCCAGGTTAGCGCTCAGACGGTTCATTTGCTGATAATAACGGCGGGTAGCGTCGCGGGTGGGTGTCGCGCTGGTGCGGCCACCGGTCAGACCCAGCCACAGGCTGCGAACTTTATTGCTGCCCACATGGCCGATATGGCTGAACAGCGCACGGTCAAAGGCCGCCAGATCGTTTTTCGCCGCGGCATTCATCTCTTCCAGTACCCACGGATGGCAGCGAATCGCACCCTGACCGAAGATAATCATGCTACGCGTCAGAATATTGGCCCCCTCGACGGTAATGGCAATCGGTGCGCCCTGGTAGGCGCGAGCGAGGAAGTTATTCTCGCCGAGCATGATGCCTTTGCCCCCGGCGATATCCATCGCATCAATGATCGACTGCTGACCGCGATGGGTGCAGTGATATTTGACAATCGCCGACAGCACTGCCGGTTTTTCACCCAGCATAATGCCGCTGGTGATCAGTGTTGCTGCTGCATCCATCACCCAGGCATTTCCGGCAATGCGTGCCAGCGGTTCTTCGATCCCTTCCATTTTGCCGATGGAGACTTTGAACTGGCGGCGAATGTGCGCATAGGCACCGGTTGCCAGCGCGATACTTTTCAGGCTGCCAGTGGAGTTGGACGGCAGGGTGATACCACGTCCTACCGAGAGGCATTCCACCAGCATACGCCAGCCCTGACCGGCCATCGCCGGGCCGCCGATAATGTAATCAATCGGTACGAAGATATCTTTGCCTCGCGTCGGGCCGTTCTGGAACGGCACGTTTAGCGGGAAGTGGCGGTGACCAATTTCCACGCCTGGCGTATGGGTGGGGATCAGCGCGCAGGTAATGCCCAGCTCCTCGGTATTGCCCAGCAGATGTTCCGGGTCGGAGAGTTTAAAGGCCAGGCCGAGCACGGTAGCAATCGGTGCCAGGGTGATATAGCGCTTGTTCCACGTCAGGCGCATGCCGAGCACTTCTTTGCCCTGCCATTCACCCATACACACCACGCCGGTATCCGGGATGGCTCCGGCATCAGAACCGGCTTCCGGGCTGGTCAGCGCGAAGCAGGGAATTTCGTCGCCGCGTGCCAGTCGTGGCAGGTAGTGATCTTTCTGCGCATCGGTGCCGTAGTGTTGCAGCAATTCGCCTGGACCGAGAGAGTTAGGCACACCAACGGTGATGGCGAGGATTCCGGACACGCCCGCCAGTTTTTGCAGCACGCGCGCCTGAGCATAGGCAGAGAATTCGAGGCCGCCATATTCTTTTTTAATGATCATGGCGAAGAAACGATGTTCTTTCAGATACGCCCACAGCTCCGGCGGCAGATCGGCCATTTCGTGGGTGATCTGAAAATCATTCGCCATACGGCAGGCTTCTTCTACCGGGCCATCGAGAAAGGTTTGTTCCTCTTCTGTCAGACGTGGCTGTGGATAGTTGTGCAGTTTCTGCCAGTCCGGCTTGCCGCGGAACAGATCACCTTCCCACCAGGTAGTACCGGCGTCGATGGCTTCTTTTTCAGTACGCGACATCGGCGGCATCACTTTCTGAAAGCTGTGCAGCATCGGCTTCGAAAACATACTGCGACGCATCGCGGGCAGGTTAAAGGGTAACAGGATGATGGCGAGCGGCAGCAGCAGCCAGGGCGTCCACAACCCGCTGAAGGCGAGGGCTGCGGTCCACAACAGCAGGATAGCGCTGCTGAAACGCAGGGAAAGTTGATGGTAGAAGAGGGCGCTAATCAATATCAGCGTCGCAACGATTGAGGCAACCAGCATAATGAACCGCTCCGTAAGTTGTAAGAGGTCTGACCTGTTATGTATAGAGGTTTAGAGCAGCGCCGGAAATTTATCAATCTGTTTACAACACAATTACAACCCAACTCACAAAATCGCCGGGATAGGTTGATCTGACACACGACTTCACGCTTTTTACCCTTCAGGGCCGGGCTTTCACCTGCGCCTGTGCTTTGCGCCTCCACGCCATTCCGTTAAACTTGCAGGGGTCAATCTTTCCTCTAAAGGACATCCCTATGTATCAGGACATTATCCGGTCAGAACTTAATGAAGCCGCCGATACGCTGAACAATTTCCTCAGCAATGAAGCCAACATCCATGCGATTCAGCGCGCGGCGGTGTTGCTGGCGGATAGCTTCAAAGCGGGTGGCAAAGTGCTCTCCTGCGGCAACGGTGGCTCGCATTGCGATGCCATGCACTTCGCCGAGGAGCTGACCGGGCGCTATCGTGAAAACCGTCCTGGCTACCCGGCGATTGCCATCTCTGACGTCAGCCATCTTTCCTGCGTCAGCAATGACTTTGGTTACGATTACGTGTTCTCGCGTTATATCGAAGCGGTGGGGCGTCCGGGCGATGTGCTGCTTGGCTTGTCTACGTCCGGCAATTCCGCCAACATCATCAAGGCGGTGGAAGCGGCGCGCGCGCAGGGGATGAAGGTCATCACCCTGACCGGCAAAGACGGCGGCAAAATGGCCGGTACTGCAGACATTGAAATCCGTGTGCCGCATTTTGGTTATGCTGACCGCATTCAGGAAATTCATATCAAAGTCATTCATATCCTGATGCTGCTGATTGAAAAAGAGATGGTGAAGTAAGTCGTGGCTTCTCCTCCCACGTCGGTGGGAGGATTTTACTAAGGCGGTAGCTATGTGCGAATTGCTCGGGATGAGCGCCAATGTCCCCACGGATATCTGTTTTAGTTTTACCGGGCTGGTGCAGCGTGGTGGTGGGACCGGACCGCACAAAGATGGCTGGGGCATCACCTTTTATGAAGATAAAGGCTGCCGCACCTTCAAAGATCCGTTGCCGAGCTATAACTCGCCGATTGCCCGTCTGGTGCAGGAGTATCCCATCAAATCACATTCGGTGGTGGCGCATATTCGCCAGGCCAACCGCGGTGAAGTGTCACTGGAAAATACCCATCCGTTTACCCGCGAGCTGTGGGGCCGTAACTGGACCTACGCCCATAACGGTCAGTTGAAAGGCTATCGTCAGCTGGAGACCGGTCATTTCCGCCCGGTGGGGGAAACCGACAGTGAAAAAGCCTTCTGCTGGATCCTGCATAAACTGACCCAGCGTTACCCTCGCACGCCCGGCAACTGGCCAGCGGTGTTTCGCTATATCGCGGAGCTGGCGGCGGAGTTACGGCAGAAAGGGGTGTTTAACATGCTGCTGTCGGATGGACGTTATCTGATGGCGTTCTGTTCCACCAATCTGTTCTGGATCACCCGTCGCGCGCCGTTTGGCAAAGCTAAGTTGCTCGATCAGGATGTGGAGATTGATTTTCAGCAGCAGACGACGCCGCAGGATGTGGTGACGGTGATTGCTACGCAACCGCTGACGGGGAATGAAACCTGGCACCGGATAGTGCCAGGCGAGTGGGTATTATTTTGCCTGGGAGAGCGCCAGGAATGATTTTGAAGCAGCGTCTGGCGCGGTCATTACCGCCGGGCTGCTGTTTACCGCGTACTGGCCGCTGCCGGTGACGTTCACCGTCGGTGGCTGGTGGTACTTCGCAAAGTACGCATAACCCGGCTGCAGCTGACGCCAGAAGCTGGCGTAAGTGGAGTAGCGGTGACGCTGCATGTTGCTGTCGGTCATACGGAACGGGAAGATGCCTAACGACACTTCTTCCTGCCCGTTACGCAGCGCAGCGTTAACGTAGGTGTAGATCTCATCCATATAGGCGTTGGTCATGGCATAGCAGCCAATGGATTTACAGTCGCCGTGGATCATCAGATATTTGCCGCTGTAACCATTGTCACGGTCAAATTGGTTCGGAAAACCGGTATTAATCGCGCGATAATAATGGCTATCTGGTTTTAACTGATTCAGTTTGACGCTATAAAAACCTTCCGGGCTTTTAAAATCCCCTTCGCGGCGCTTGGGACCCAAACCGCCAGAGAAATTACAAATGCGGTAGCTATCCAGCAGACGATATTCATTACCGATCTTGCCGTACAGTTCCAGCGTACGCTCTTCCTTGAAAATCTGAATATAAACCGGGGTGCCAAGTAATTGTTTTTTTAGTTCTTTGCTTACCGGAGCCTCAGGGTTAACTGGCTCAGGATTGATTGCCCAGCTAAGGACCGGCATAAGAATCATCGCAAGCAATAATGCGATTCTGCCCATTCTGTGTGTACCTTGAAGTAAAGAGGAACTCTGACGCATGACGTCTCTTATTGCATTATCGGAAATATCCGCTACCGCTGCGCAACATTAACATTGTCTGGCGTTTAATCAAGCCAGTGTCTGAGAAAATAGCCATTTACCACAGGGATTACGGCCATAAATTTGTAAACTTTCATGCGTGCCCCGACAAATATTGCCGAGAGTTTGTAATGCTGTATACTTATCCAGTATTCGGAGGGGGTATGCGTAAGATCATTCATGTCGATATGGACTGCTTTTTCGCGGCGGTTGAAATGCGCGACGATCCCTCTTTGCGTGATATCCCGATCGCCATCGGTGGCAGCCGGGTGCAACGTGGCGTGATCAGCACCGCTAACTATCCGGCGCGGGAGTATGGCGTGCGCAGCGCGATGCCCACCGCCACGGCGCTGAGACTCTGCCCCCACCTGCGTCTGCTGCTCGGTCGCTTCGAAGCCTATAAAGAAGCCTCCCGGCAGATCCGTGAGATCTTTTTGCGCTACACCTCGCGGATTGAGCCCCTGTCGCTGGATGAAGCTTACCTTGATGTCACTGATAGCCCGCATTGCCAGGGGTCAGCTACGCTGATGGCACAGGCGATTCGCGCCGATATTCTGCGTGAAACCCAGCTGACCGCTTCGGCAGGCATCGCGCCAATCAAGTTTCTCGCCAAAATTGCCTCCGACCTGAACAAGCCGAATGGCCAGTTCGTGATCACGCCGCAGGCGATGCCCGATTTTCTGCTGACGTTGTCGCTGAGTAAAATTCCCGGCGTTGGTAAGGTATCGGCGAAAAAACTGGAAGAGATGGGACTACGTACCTGCGGCGATGTGCAGCAGGCGGATCTGGCACAGCTGCTCAAACGCTTTGGCAAATTTGGCCGGGTGTTATGGGAACGCAGCCATGGCATTGACGAGCGCGGCGTAGTGGTGGAGCGGGAACGTAAATCACTCGGCGTTGAGCGTACCCTGATGGAAGATATTCACAACTGGGAGCAATGTCTTGAAATCATTGATTATCTCTACGAGGAGCTGGATCGCCGCTTGACGCAGATTCGCCCGGACAAGTTAATCGCTCGTCAGGGAGTAAAGCTGAAGTTCAATGATTTCCAGCTGACGACCCAGGAGCATATCTGGCCGGTGCTGAATAAAGAGGACATGATTGCGGTGGCGCGCAAAACCTGGGACGAACGCCGTGCCGGGCGTGGTGTCCGGCTGGTGGGGTTACATGTGACGCTGGTGAATCCACAGCTGGAGAGGCAGTTATTATTGGGATTGTCGTAGCGGCGCGATAAACCGCGCCGCTCCAGCCATTATTTGTTGCCGTACTTCGCTTCCAGGGTGGCAAACCACGGTGCAACGAAATCGTGGTTCTCACCCCAGCCTGGGATAATTTTGCTCAGCGATGCCACGTTTACCGCACCCTGCTCGCTGTTCAACTGCTGCTGAGTAATCGAGGAAGCCTTAAACTCGTAGCTCGCGGGGGTGCTTTCACCGGCAATCTTATTCGCCACCAGACGCATATTCACTGCGCCAATGGTTTTCGGATCGACTGCCACAGTCTGCACCCACGGGCTGTTCTTCTCGTGCATCAGCTGCAGATCCTGGTTGGAGACGTCAATGCTGTACAGCTTGATCTCAGTACGGCCATTCTCCTGCAACGCTTTGTAGGCACCCTGGCTGAAGGCATCCCAGGAACCCCAGATCGCATCAATCTTGCCTTTCGGGTACTTCGCCAGAATCGCGCCAATCTTGTTCGCAGTGTCGCCCTGCACGTCAGAAGAGACCGCACCGATTGACTCCAGCTGATGGATGCCCGGATTTTCCTTCATCAGTTTTTCATACACCACCTGACGACGATCCATCGCCGGGAAGCCTGCGACCCACAATTTGACGATGTTTGCCTTGCCGTTAAAGTCTTTGATCAACTGACCCAGGGATTCCTGCGCCAGTGAGGCGTCATTCTGGGCGGTGACCGTCACGCCGTTCACCGGCGTATCAACCGGGGTATCAAACACCGACACCTTAATACCAGCATCAGCAATGCGTTTTACCAGCGCGGTGGAGTAGGGTTCTTTGCCATGCGACAGAATAATGCCGTCATATTTCTGACTGATCGCCTGGCTGACGAAGTCCTGGAAACGTGCGTCATCGCCGTTGCTCAGGAAGGTGCTGACTTTGAAGCCCAGCTTACGTCCCTGCTGGATGGCACCGGCAACAAACTGGGTGGTGTTATCGTCAGAACCGAGGTTACGGATAATGGCGATACGCACCGGTCCCTGGTGATTAGCGATGGCGGCAGGCACCGGTACGACGGTGTCGGCAAAGGCGGCGCTGACATTCAGCAGGCCTACGGCCAGCAGTGAAAGGGTGATTTTTTTCATGTTGTTCTCTTTCTTCAGGGAAGCGCCTTAGCGGCGCTGAATATAGGTAATCGCCAGGGCCAGAGCCAGCACCAGGCCTTTAATAATGTCCATGGCGTAGTAGGGCACGGAAAGCATCACCAGTCCGTTTTGCAGCACGCCAAGGATGATCGCGCCGACCAGGGTTCCGAGTGCATTCGGTTTGCCGGAACCGGCCAGCGAGAAGCCGATCCAGGCCGCCGCCACCGCATCCATCAGGTACCCGCCACCGGCATTCACCTGGGAGGAACCAATACGCGAAGCCAGCAGAATGCCGCCGACCCCTGCCAGCAGTGAAGAGATGACATAAGCCAGCACGCGATAACGGTTAGTACGGATGCCGGAGAGACGAGCAGCTTCCGGATTGCCGCCGAGGGCATACATCCGACGGCCATGTTTGGTGAGCGACAGCGCCAGCTGTGCTACCACGGTCACCACCAGCATAATGATAACGATGGTGGGGACCTGGCCGAGCAGGTTAAAACCGGCCGGAATGGTACCTTCCGCCATATCCCCGTTCGGCATTACCATATTTTCGGTAATGGAGCCGCCAAAGCTGTAGGTCATCGCCACGCCCTGGACCACAAACAGCGTCGCGAGGGTCGCCAGCATGTCAGGGATGCGCAGAATCACAATCAGGAAGCTGTTAAACAGCCCGACCAGGGTACACAGCAGCAGGGTGATAACGATGGCTTCGGTGGAATTGAAGCCGTACCAGACGAACAGCGAAATCACCAGCGCATTTGCCAGCGAGGCGGTAGAGCCGACAGACAGGTCAAAGCCGCCAATGGTCAGCGAAATCGACACGCCAATCGCAATGACTGTGACAATCGCGATGGAGCGCAGAATGTTGATGATGTTGGTAGGCTCAAGGAAGCTGTCTGAGGCGAGGCCAAATGCGGCGATCAGGATCACCACCGTCAGCAACATGCCCCATTTATAGAGAAAATCAAACAGTTGATGGCGCAGAGAAGGCTGCGGGTTCAGGATTATATCTTTGCTGCTCACGCAGGGGTTCCTCCGGTGGAATAAAGCAAAAGCGTCTCTTCTGTGGCCTCACGTCCTTCCATTTCTGCCACAATGCGCCCGTCCCAGAGCACACAAATTCGGTCACACAGGCCTACCAGTTCGGAAAACTCACCCGAGGCATAGATGATGCCTTTGCCTTCCCGCGCTAATCCGTCGATCAGGCTGAACAAATCGGTTTTGGCCTTGATATCGACCCCTTTGGTCGGTTCATCAAAAATCAGCACATCGGCGTTATTACGCAGCCATTTACCGATCGCCACTTTCTGCTGATTCCCGCCCGACAGACGGCGCAGCGTTTGCGCCGGTCCGGTGGTGCGCACGTTGAGGCGGTTAATCACCTCTTCTGCCCAGCGCCACGCCTGACGATGGCCGAACAGGCTCCAGCGCGAAAAACTGCTATCGGCGCTGACGCTGAGGTTCATCGTCACCGATTCATCGATAAAGATGCCTTCTTTACGGCGTTCTTCCGGTACCAGCGCCATGCGGTTTTCCACCGAGTCGTGCGGTGAGCGCGGACGCCACGGTTTGCCATGCAATTCGCCGTGGCTGACGCGGCTTTTGCTGGCACCAAACAGCGCTTTGCACAGCTCGGTTTTACCGGCTCCGGCTAATCCGGCGATACCGAGGATTTCACCTTTATGCAGGTGCAGCGAAATATCCTGGAGCAGCTGGTCATCATGCAGGCCTTCCACCGCCAGTAGTACTGGCTGTTGCTGACGTTCACGGCGCGGCGGATAAACATCGGTCAGCTGGTGGCCGAGCATCTTCTCCACGATCTGTTCGCCGCTCAGTGCCGCCATCGGGGCGGTTTCGATCAGGCGTCCATCGCGCAGCACGGTCAGCTGGTCGCAAATCGCTTTCAGTTCGTGAATGCGGTGGGAAATAAACACCACGCCGATGCCATTGCCCTGTAAACGACGCACCACGCTAAACAGACGCTCGCTTTCATGCTGGTCCAGCGGCGCGGTCGGTTCATCCAGAATCAGGAAACGGCAGTGATGGGAGAGGGCGCGGGCCAGCAAAATCTGCTGCTTTTCCGCCAGTGAGCAACGCTCCACCAGACGTTTGACATCAATGTTCACTTCCAGCTGATCCAGCAGCGCACGCGCCTGACGACGGATCTCGCCCCAGCGATAGCCGTGACCGGGTTCGGCCAACTGATCGAGCAGGATGTTTTCTGCCACGCTGAGCTGCGGTACCAGGGCGACGTCTACCTCCTGCTGTACCAGGTGGATGCCCAGCTTTTTGGCATCGCGCGGGGAGCGAATGGTGACGGGCACGTCATCAAGCAGAATCTCGCCGTGATAATGGCTGTGGGCACCAGAAAGCACCGCCATCAGCGTCGATTTTCCGGCACCGTTGGCTCCGGTCAGTGCATGCACCGAGCCGCCGTGGGTGACAAAGTCTACCTCGGTCAGCGCGGCAAAACCGCCAAAAGCGATGGAGATATTACGCATCTCCAGGCGGTTAATCGCACTCATGGACTGGGCCTTTAATAGAGAGAATTGGGCGCATTTTTTCCTGAACATCCAGGATCGGCAACGAACGAAAGCGCATAAGCTAGCACAAAATCTTATTAGCCATCCAGACATCTGGGCGTAACGGCGTCTAAAACTGGCAGGTGTCGGGAAGGGTAGTGAAAGAGGGAAGTCAGGTTGGAAAATGTCAGCATATTATGCTGGTTTGTTAACGGGCATAAAAAAACCAGGCCGAAGCCTGGTCAGTTATTTAACGAAAGCGTTACGCTTTTTCCGGCACCACGTTAAGCAGGGAGGTCAGCAGTTGCCAGTAAAGGCCAACGCTGGCGACATGTACCTGCTCATCCGGCGAGTGCGGGCCGGTGATGGTTGGGCCGATGGAAACCATATCCATGTCAGGATAAGGTTTCTTGAACAGGCCACATTCCAGACCGGCGTGGATCACCTGGATGTTTGGCGTTTTGCCAAACAGCGCTTCGTAGGTCTTACGCGTCAGCGCCATGATCGGCGAATCCGCATCCGGCTGCCAGCCCGGGTAGCCGCCTTTTGGCGCGGTTTTGGCTCCGGCCAGCTCACCCAGTGAGGTCAGCACTTCCACCACGTAATCTTTACCGGTGTCGATCAGCGAACGAATCAGGCAGATGATCTCGGCATTATCCTGATTCATGGTCACGACGCCGACGTTGAGCGAGGTTTCCACCACGCCTTTGGCCACGTCTGAATTGCGGATCACGCCATTCGGGGTGGTGTTGAGCAGGTTAAGGAAACGATCGCGGCAGTCAGTGGTCAGCGCCTGGCCCTGATGCGCCAGCGGTTCGCTCAGCAGCGTGATGTTTTTCTCTTTAATACCCAGCTCGTTTTGCAGCGTGGCCTGGAAATGTGCCGCAGCCGATTTCAGGGCATCCACTTTGTGGCTGTCGATAGCCAGGGTGGCGAAAGCTTCACGCGGGATAGCGTTACGCAGCGTACCGCCAGTGAATTCGATCAAACGCACATCCAGATCGCGCGCATGTGCCGCCAGGAAGCGTGCCAGCAGCTTGTTGGCGTTGCCCAGGCCGAGGTGGATATCCGCACCAGAGTGACCGCCTTTCAGTCCTTTCAGCGTCAGACGCAGGGATTCATAACCGGCAGGCACCGCTTCACGCGTCAGGGGCAGGGTGGTGATAAAATCGATACCACCAGCGCAACCCATATAGATCTCACCTTCTTCTTCTGAGTCGGTGTTGATCAGAATATCGGCCTGCAGCCAGTTTGGCTGTAAACCAAAGGCACCATCCATACCGGATTCTTCCGTCATGGTCAGCAGCACTTCAATCGGGCCGTGTGTCAGGCTGTTGTCTGCCAGCACCGCCAGCGCCGATGCCATACCGATACCGTTATCGGCACCCAGCGTGGTACCCCGTGCTTTCACCCATTCGCCATCCACATACGGCTGAATCGGGTCTTTGGTGAAGTCATGTACGGTGTCATTGTTCTTCTGCGGCACCATGTCGAGGTGAGCCTGCAGCGCGACCGGAGTGCGTTTTTCCATGCCTTTGGTAGCGGGTTTACGAATCAGGATATTTCCGACCTGATCGCGTTCCACCCAAAGTCCCTGCTCTTTGGCCCAGCCGACAATGTATTCGGCCAGGGCTTCTTCATGGTAAGACGGGTGTGGAATGGAGCAGATTTTGGCGAAAATATCCCACAGTGGCTGGGGTGAAAGTTGCGACAATTCAGACACAACGCGTCTCCTGTGTCAGCGTGGCGGACGAGCCGCTCGCACGCGGGGTTCCAGTGAAAGATCGCCGTCAGCTCATCTGACGTGATGGGGCTGAGAATACCACTGTTTCTGACAGGGTGCGTAATCAGCCGCGCTAAAAAGCCGCAACCGATGCGTCAGATGCTGGTTTTTAACGCGACAGATCCTTATAATCTCGCGCAACCTTTTCCCCCTTGCACATTTTTTAAGCCAACTTCTAATTGGCCGGGACTCCTTTTATGAGCGAAAAATACGTCGTCACCTGGGACATGCTACAGATCCATGCCCGTAAACTGGCCCAGCGCCTGCTTCCTGTGGAACAGTGGAAAGGTATCATCGCGGTCAGCCGTGGTGGTCTGGTTCCGGCATCGCTGCTGGCGCGTGAACTGGGTATTCGCTATGTCGATACTGTGTGCATCTCCAGCTACGATCACGATCACCAGCGTGAAATGACCGTGCTGAAGCGTGCCGAGGGCGATGGTGAAGGATTTGTGGTCATTGACGACCTGGTGGATACCGGCGGCACCGCGCAGGCGATCCGTGATATGTACCCCAAAGCACGTTTTGTCACCATTTTTGCTAAGCCTGCTGGCCGTGCTCTGGTGGACGACTACATTGTCGATATTCCGCAGAACACCTGGATTGAACAGCCGTGGGACATGGGCGTGGTCTACATTCCCCCCATCGTTAAAAGCTGATTGATGCAACGCAAACAACGCCCGGTTTCGCCGGGCGTTGTGCTTTCTGGATATCGCACAGCACCGCAGTGTGCAGTAAACTGATCCTCGCCGTGACTGCCGCAGAAGAGAGTTTACGATGTCCAGCAAAAATCTCAGCGAAGAGCTGTTTAAACCGCGTTTCAAACACCCTGAAACCTCCTCTCTGGTGCGACGTGAGCACCATCAGCCCATCCAGGTGCATAACGCGCTGGAGGGGGATACTCAGCATTGCTGGTATCGCATGCTGAATAAGCTGTTGTGGACGTGGCGTGGCCTGTCTCCGCAGGAAATCAGCGAAGTGCTGGCGCGTATCGCCATCTGCAATCTTGAACATACCAGCGATGCCCTGTTGGATACGGTGATTGGCTACCGTAGCGGTAACTGGAACTTCGAGTGGACGAAGCAGGCAGGGATGTGGCAGCAGGAAGCGATGCAATGCGAAAACCATGATCTGGCGGGTCAGCACTGGCTGCATGCAGCAAACCTCTACAGCCTTGCGGCTTATCCCTATATTAAAGGCGATGAACTGGCCGATCAGGCTCAGGTGCTCGCCAATCATGCCTATGAAGAAGCCACCCAGCGGCTGGCTGGCGAACTGAAAACCCTGACCTTTCCTATCAGTGGCGGCAGTCCGGTGACGGGCTTCCTGCACATGCCGGCGCAGGCGCAGGCACCGTATCCGACGGTGATGTTATGCGGTGGCCTGGATTCGTTGCAGATTGACCATTATCGCCTGTTCCACGATTACCTTGCACCGCGCGGCATCGCGATGCTGACGCTGGATATGCCATCGGTCGGCCTGAGCAGTAAATGGACGCTGAACCAGGACACCAGCCAGCTGCATCAACAGGTACTGCGTGAGCTAAGTAACGTGCCATGGATTGATCACACCCGCGTGGGGTTGTTTGGTTATCGTTTCGGGGCCAATGTGGCGACGCGGCTGGCCTATCTGGAAGTGCCGCGCCTGCGTGCTGTGGCGACGCTGGGAGCGATGGTGCACGGCGTGTTTGTCGATGAACAGCGTCAGGACCAGCTGCCGGATATGTATATGGATATGCTGGCAAGCCGCCTTGGCATGTCGTCCACCCCGGAC
This sequence comes from Pantoea sp. X-Soil-TKNS-1280, assembly GCF_059730475.1. Taxonomy (NCBI): domain Bacteria; kingdom Pseudomonadati; phylum Pseudomonadota; class Gammaproteobacteria; order Enterobacterales; family Erwiniaceae; genus Pantoea; species Pantoea sp. X-Soil-TKNS-1280. Next base: position 994,782 of record NZ_AP035962.1, read on the forward strand.
AGCAATCTGCGCACGGAACTCAATCGTTACTCCCTGAAAGTGCAGGGCCTGCTGGGACGCCGTACGCCGATACCGATGCTGGCGGCGTACTGGAACAACGATCTGTTTAGCCCCGAAGAGGATGCGCGGATGATTGTCAACTCCTCGGCGCAGGGTAAAGCCCTGTTGATTCCGGCAGCGCCGGTTTTCAGCAGTTTCGACAAAGCGCTAAATCAGATTTGCGACTGGCTGGCAAAGCAGTTAAAAGACTAAGTAGCGATCGTTAAAAGGTCTGTTAACCAGTTAAGGGAGAATTAGCATGTCGTTACCGAGTGGTCACCCCCGTAGTCGCCTGCTTAAGCGTTTTACTGAGCTGGGGCCCTATATCCGCGAAGGGAAATGCGCAGAAACACGCTTCTTTTTCGATTGCCTGGCCGTGTGCATCAATGTGAAACCGGCACCGGAAAGCCGTGAGTTCTGGGGCTGGTGGATGGAACTGGAAGCGCAGGAAGATCACTTCACCTACCAATACACGTTTGGTATGTTTGATAAAGCGGGGAACTGGAGTGCCTCAGCGATCAAGGGCAAAGACAATAACGCCAGAGTAGAAGAGACGCTGCGCAACTTCCACGAGCGTCTTAAAGCCACACTTCATGAACTGAAGCTGGATCTCAAACCTGCTGCCGGATTTGATGAGCAGCCGGTAAAATTAAGCGCCTGACGGCGATAAAAAAGGGCAGGTGATGAGCCTGCCCCTGGTTTCAGACACATTGAGGGTAAAGCTAAATCAGAACTGGTAAGTCATACCCACAGCAACGACGTCGTCGCTGTTGAGTGCCAGTTTGTTGTCGTCAGACAGCTGGTTGATCTTGTAATCCACCATCACAGACATGTTTTTGTTGAAGTAGTAAGTCGCACCCACGTCGATGTATTTCACCAGGTCGGCATCGCCGATACCGTTTTCGATATCTTTGCCTTTGGTCTGTACGTAACCCAGTGACGGACGCAGGCCGAAATCAAACTGATACTGTGCAACCAATTCGATGTTCTGTGCTTTGTTCGCTGCACCAGAAACTGACGCACCCTGATAAGTCCCGCTGATTGGGGTCATGTTGCGGGTTTCGGTGTAGATAGCCGCCAAATACACGCTGTTGGCGTCATATTTCAGACCAGCACCCCAGGATTCAGCTTTCTGGCCTTTACCGTAGGTACGGGCTTCCTGCTGATTGGTACGGTCAGAAGAAGTGATGGCACTGATCGCGCTGATGCCAGTATCACCAAAGCTATAGCCCAGTGATGCACCGTAACCGTCGCCATTCTGACGAGAAGTATCGGTGGCGCTACCACGGGCGTTGGCGCTGGTGGAATCGTTTTTGCCCTGGTATTGCAGCGCGAAGCGCAGACCATCAACCAGGCCAAAGAAGTTGTTGTTACGGTAAGTGGCTACACCGGTAGCACGCTGAGTCATGAAGTTATCCGCACGCGCAGTACCGTCGCCGCCGAATTCCGGGAATACGTCAGTCAGACCTTCCACGTCATACAGCACGCCGTAGTTACGACCGTAGTCGAATGAACCGTACTGGCTGAATTTCAGACCGGCAAAGCCCAGACGGGTTTTGTTGCCGGTGTTAGCGTCTGAACCTTCAGAGTTGTTGACGTTGTACTGATATTCCCACTGGCCGTAACCGGTCATCAGGTCGTTGATCTTTGTCTGACCTTTGAAGCCGATACGAACATAGGATTTGTCACCGTTTGAGCTTGCGTTATCGCTCATGTAGTTCTCGGCTTTAACTTTGCCGTAGAAGTCCAGTTTGTTACCGTCTTTGTTGTAGACTTCAGCGGCATGCGCGGTTGAAGCCAGAGCCAGCGCGGATACGACTAATGCCAGTTTGCTTTTCATCATTTTGCTATCAATCCCAATGAGTAAAATTTGTTGTGCTCGTGAAAGAGCTTGTAATAAAACACGGGGACTTTTTACCGGTTAGCGATGAAAGTTTTATGACAGTTTTTCTGATTTCTTGTTAATCGCGAACTTTTGGTCTACCGCATTGTCCGGGGATTTTTGTGCTTTTCCCCCGGCGGCTGTTGGCTTCCTTGCTCACTCCTGATAAAACGTCCCTTCGCAGAACTTTTTTCTTATATGGCAGGAAAAACATGAGTGGCAGTCAGACCCTTGTGGTCAAGTTGGGTACCAGCGTTCTTACCGGCGGTTCACGTCGGTTGAATCGGGCGCATATGGTGGAGTTGGTTCGTCAGTGTGCGCAGCAGCACGCGGCGGGACATCGTATTGTTATCGTCACCTCGGGCGCGATGGCGGCCGGGCGCGAACACCTGGGTTACCCTGAACTGCCACCTACCATCGCCTCAAAGCAGCTGCTGGCTGCGGTGGGGCAAAGCCGTCTGATCCAACTGTGGGAACAGCTGTTTTCGATTTACGGCATTCATATCGGGCAGATGCTGCTGACGCGTGCTGATATGGAAGACCGTGAGCGTTTCCTCTACGCACGCGACACGCTGCGCGCGTTGCTCGATAACCATATCGTGCCGGTTATCAACGAAAACGATGCCGTTGCCACCGCCGAAATTAAAGTTGGCGATAATGATAATTTGTCGGCGCTGGCCGCCATGCTGGCGGGTGCTGACAAGCTGCTGCTGCTGACCGATCAACAGGGGCTGTTCACGGCCGATCCGCGCAATAACCCGGAAGCGGAATTGATTAGTGATGTGCACCAGATTGACGATGCGCTGCGCACGCTGGCCGGGGGTAGCGTCTCGGGTCTGGGTACCGGTGGTATGGCGACCAAACTCCAGGCGGCAGATGTTGCCTGTCGTGCAGGTATTGATGTGATTATCGCCGCCGGCAGCCGCAGCAACGTGATTGGCGAGGTGATCGACGGGAAACCGGTTGGCACCCGCTTCCACGCGCAACAAACGCCACTGGAAAACCGTAAGCGCTGGATCTTTGGTGCGCCACCGGCCGGTGAAATTACCGTGGATGACGGCGCGCTGACCGCGATTCTTGAACGCGGCAGCTCGTTACTGCCAAAAGGCATCCGTGAGGTGCAGGGCAACTTCTCGCGTGGGGAAGTGATCCGTATTCGCAGCCTTGAAGGACGCGATATTGCCCATGGCGTAACACGTTATAACAGCGATGCGATGCGCATGATCGCCGGACATCACAGCCAGCAGATCAGCGAGATCCTCGGTTACGAATATGGCCCGGTAGCCGTGCACCGTGACGATATGATCGTCAGCTAAGGAGCGATTGATGTTAGAAGAAATGGGGAAAGCGGCGCGTGCGGCGTCGTACAAACTGGCGGAACTCTCCACCGCAGAAAAAAATCAGGTGCTGCTGACTATCGCCGATCGGCTGGAAGCGGAAAGCGCCGACATCCTTGCGGCGAATGAGCAGGATCTGGCTGATGCGCGCCAGAACGGCATGAGTGCCGCGCTGCTGGATCGTCTGACGCTCAACTCACAGCGCCTGAAAGGCATTGCTGATGATGTCCGTCAGGTGTGCCGTCTGGCCGATCCGGTCGGACAACTGATTGATGGCGGGCTGCTTGACAGCGGCCTGCGTATTGAGCGCCGCCGGGTACCCTTAGGCGTGGTGGGAGTGATTTATGAAGCACGTCCTAACGTCACGGTGGATGTTGCCTCGTTGTGCCTGAAAACCGGTAACGCAGCGATTCTGCGCGGCGGTAAAGAAACTTATCGTACTAACGCGGCGACGGTGCGAGTGATTCAGAACGCGCTGGTGCAACACGGTTTACCGGCGGGTGCCGTCCAGGCAATTGAGAACCCGGATCGTGAACTGGTTAATCAGCTGCTCAAGCTGGATCGCTATGTCGATATGCTGATCCCGCGCGGTGGTGCCGGGTTGCATAAGCTCTGCCGTGAAAACTCGACCATCCCGGTGATCACCGGTGGCATCGGGGTGTGTCATCTGTATCTTGATGAAACCATGGATACTGAGGCAGCGCTGACGGTGATCGTCAACGCGAAAAAGCAACGCCCGAGTGCCTGTAACTCACTGGAAACGCTGCTGATCCATCGTGATCAGACCGAGCGCTTCCTGCCTGCTTTCCTGCAACGTATGGCGCAGGAAAACATTGCATTGCATGCTGATGAGAACATCATCGCACTGGTGCAGAACGGTCCGGCCAGCGTGGTGGCGGTTAAGGCTGCCGAATATGACGATGAATGGCTGTCGAACGATCTGAATATCAAGCTGGTGGATAGCATTGATGAGGCGATTGACCATATTCGGCTTCATGGCACTCAGCATTCGGATGGCATCCTGACACGCAGCATCGGCAATGCTAACCGTTTTGTGAATCAGGTCGATTCGTCGGCGGTTTACGTTAATGCCAGCACGCGCTTCACCGATGGCGGTCAGTTTGGCCTGGGTGCCGAGGTCGCTGTCAGTACGCAAAAACTTCATGCGCGTGGGCCAATGGGCCTCGAAGCTTTAACCACCTACAAATGGATTGGCTGGGGCAACGATACGCCACGCGGTTGATGTTTAATCAGAGTAAAACAAGCATCCTGAAAGGGTGCTTTTTTTTTTACTTTGGATCCTGACTTTTCCTGCGCATTTTGACTTTCTGCCATTCATTGCTGATTTGTGACGTCAGTAAGGGAATAATGATCATTCAGTTTGATTGATAAAAGCGGTTAGGTAGTAAACTAGCGGTAATATAAAATGAACTGGTAGCAAAGATAAAAACCCTACTTCGTCTCTACCTGATGGCAGATTATTAACTGATGGTTAAAAAAGACAGTGCAAAACAGGATTTTACTGCCAGGCTGGTTGCTGCATGCGATAGCGCGGGGATTGCTGGACACGGGCGGAACCAACAGATTGCGAAAGCCTTGCAGGCAAGAGGATGCAAAATCTCAGCGCCGGGCGTCTGGAAATGGTTCAACGCCCAATCCATTCCAGATGACAGCAACCTGCTGGCGCTGAGTCAACTGCTGGATGTGCGCGTGGAATGGTTACAGTATGGTATGGAAAAACCGGCAGCAAGGGTGACTCAGTATCCTTTTAACCCACAGCGGCCCGTATTTCGGGTTGAGAGTCTCGATATCGGACAGCACAGCGCGCATGGCATTGCGGCTCGTGACCAACTGTTGGAAACCCTTCAGGCGATCGAATATAGCCCTGACGAAGCACGCCTGTTATTCAACGGGCGATCGGCAGAGCATATCCGTCTGATCGCCATAAACAGTGACTCGATGGCGGGCACGTTTGCGCCGCGTGACCAGCTATTTGTCGATATCAGCGTACAGCGTTTCGATGGCGACGGTATTTATCTGTTTACACTGGATGAGCAGTTTTATCTGAAACGCCTGCAATTACAGCATCACCGGGTCGCGGTTATCTCAGACAACAAACGCTATGAAACCTGGTATCTGACTCTGGAAGAGGCCGCTCGTCTCCAGGTGATTGCCCGGGTTGTCATGAGCCAATCACGCAATTATCAATTTCCAGGTTAGTCTTAGTGGTTAAAAATATTCTGGCTGAAATCAGAAATTTAACTGATGGTAAATAAAAAATTAACTACTGGTGTTTGATAAAGCATAAGAATAAGTTAATAATTTGAGCATGCAAGGACGTCATCATGGCTGAGGAATAGCCCGCTCTTAAACAATCGAGGCGCTGCACAAGCGCGATGCATACCATCCAAAGTCAGTGGATTTTGGGATGGGGTGGATACGCATGTTGCAGCGTTACCGGTTGATCTCCGTTGTTACTCTCCCATGCGGCCCCCCCATCGCCAAAGACTCATTCACAGGAGGAGTTATGGCGATTATCCAGTATGGCAAATCTGTATTTCCCGGAAATGCGCGCACGCGTCGACACCGACGCCGTCAGTCTCTCAGTCGTCTGAAGTGCTGCATTGATAACGCGTTTGGCCTGGAACCGATGGCGTTAACACTGCGCAATGCAGAACGCATTTGCCAGCGTCAGCATCTTTCCAGGGTTGATCGGGCCGTCATCGCACCTTTGTTTCTTCGCTGCAAACCCGTCGTGTTTGATCACTGCGGCCTGCCCCATGTTCATCTCTACGCCGTGCGCTAACTCTCAGTCAGCGGTTTTCTCCAGATTTAAGCGGAACACTTCGTTTTTCTCATTAATTAACGGCGCTTGTGCGAAGTGCAGATGTGCTGCGGTGTTTTTACGGCTGATTGATCAGCAGGTTTTATGTTTTACGCCGCGCCAAATCAACGAGGAGGATGTTATGAGCCAGATTATTGCCATTTTGAATTTTGAAGAGGGCTATCGGGAAACGCCTTATCTCGATAGTCAGGGGTTCCCGACGGTGGCCGGGGGGATTCGCATCGGTCCAAAAGGGGCCACTCTGAGCAACTATATCTTTTTGGTTCCGCGCCTGGTGGGCGATACCTGGAAGCAATTGATTGTTGAAGGCAAGGCCCAGCAGATGCATAGCCGGGCAGCATTGCAGCAGGCATTATCCCAGTGCAATGAAGCGCGTTGTGACGTGCTCTACAGCATGGCATATCAGCTTGGGGTTGAGGGTCTGGCGTTGTTCAGAAATATGCTCACGGCCATCACCCAGAATGACTTTGATGCTGCCGCTGATGCCATGCTCAATAGCTTGTGGGCGAGCCAGACGCCAGGGCGGGCACGTCGCCATGCTGAGGTCATGCGCAGCGGTACTTACGATATTTACCGGGGGCTGCTATGAAATGGCTAATGTTCCTGGTCGCGGTACTGACCGTGGTCATCATTCTGCTGTTACTCCAGCGTTTTACTACGCTGCAATTCGTTTCTCATGCTCGCCTGTTGTTTAAAACCTGGTCAGTGTGGTTAGCTTCACTCGGTTCGATCCTCAGTGCCTGGGTGCAATCTTTTCCTTCTTCCGCCCTGACGGCATGGAACACGCTGCCTGAAGATGTCAAAGCGGTGCTCCCGCACAACTACCTCGGTCTGATAGGTGCATTTATGGTGGCGATGGGGGTAATGGCCCAGTTCGTCCGCCAGAAAAATCTGCTGAAAGAACAACAGGAGGAAATCCATTCAAATCAGTCCTGAATCCTTAACGTATGCCTGAGGAGGCTAAGATGATTGAAAGTCATTTATTTGCTGAACTGGATGCGAGTTTGCCAGCGCAGTCTGGTGAGGTTGCAATAGTAAAACACGACTCGGTTTTCAGGGGGAGGGTGCGTTTTATCGCACAGGTTTTGAAAGGGGTACGATAAATCGCGTCACGACATTTTGTTTACGGTATAAGCAGTTTTGGCCGGTAATGCGGGAAAAGCAGTCGCACCTTTGCTGGTCCTTGACTCATCTGCCGGTTTTTCCTAACTTATTTCACCGTAGTTCCCGCCCCAACGCCGGTATAGCTCAGTTGGTAGAGCAGCGCATTCGTAATGCGAAGGTCGTAGGTTCGACTCCTATTACCGGCACCAGTCACGCTAAATAAAGCGGTGCTGGAATAACCCCGTTGTAAACCCCCTGATGTCAACACGTCCCGTCAATTCACCTGAATCAATTTTAAGGATCCAACCATGCAAACGATCTCTATTGCCCTAACCAGCAACTGGACTCAGCTCGCCACTGGCACAGGTATCGTCACCGCGCAGCTGATCGATCAAAGCACCGCTTACCTTTATATTGGCGACTCGGCTCCCTCTGATAATGCTCCGTGTCTGCGTATACCCGCTGACGGTGTCACCCTGGCGAATGGTGCCATCGCGTGGGTCAAAGGGGCGGGTACGTTGGTCGCCGCGACCGTATAAGGAGGAGCCAAACGATGGCAAAATCCTCCCACAAAACGCATCTCGTCTGACCCCTCTCGCGCTGATCCCCCGCTAAATAACCCGAACCCATTAACCTCACGGCTCCTGCCGTGGCGGGGTTTGCGCGTGTCTCAAATTCAACTGAGTAAGGATTGAAAATGTTAAAAATTGGTAATACTGATGGGCTTACCGTACAGGAAGCCACCACGATTTCCCGGACAAATCTCGCCGGAGTCAGCACCTTCGCATCGCTCAGAGCACGTCAACCCGCGTTTGAAGGGGAGCGTGTCTGGATTAGTGGCCACACCAAAATTGGCTGGGGTGCTGGCTGGTTTAGGGGGCACCTCAGCACAGCCAAGGATGACGGCGGGTTTACTGCCGCTGGAACTGGCTGGTACTGGACCAGAGAGTGCGATCTGAATGATCTGACCGTTTGTGAATTTGGAGCCATCCCGGATGGTGTCACAGACGCAGGCCCCGCATGTACCGCGATGCTGGAATTTATGCTGAGTGGCGCAGCGGTAGCTGTCGCAGGACTCAGCACCATCAAGCAGGCAGGCATTAAGTTTCCGGCAGGAACATTCTTTATCAAGCCTCTGGATTGGCGCGGGTACGGTACTGCCATAGCCTCGGGGTCTGCTGACCTGAAGTATTATCCTTCAGGATACACCGCCCATGGTGGCATCCGCATTCAGGGTATGAGCACCCCTTACGGTAAGCAGATATTCACCCGGATTATCAGTGATGGCTCAGCCAGTACCGTGTTTCAACTGAACCACCGCCGGATGATTGTCGAGGGTATCGCCTGGGACGGTCAGCAGAAAACCGCATACGACACCAGTAGCTACCTGCTCAAGGGGGCAACCCTGGGGGTATTTAATGATACCGCCTCGAATAAGCAGGGCTTTATGTCGAATGAGTGCGTGGCGGGATGCTATATGTACCTGAAAAATTGTTCCGCCACGAATACCGGCTCCTACATGTTCTATGTGCTTGATACGCTGGACAGCATTGTTGAGCAGGTGTACGGATCTGTCACCGCTGGGCCGGTGGTGCAGGTGGGGTGGTCGAATTACCCCGCTGGCGTATGGGATCACAGCACCTCTCTGGAAATCCGTAACTGTAACTTCCTGACCAACCTGGCCCCGGCTATCTGGGCGCCGCGCTGTCAACAGGCCATTATGCGTAACGTCTGGTTCAGCGGACCGGGTACGACACCGTTCGATATCAATAACGGTCAGTGGATTCTGGACATGGTATGTATTGAAGGATGTGTGCATAACCCGGTGCTGTATGCCTGTAAAGGACAAGGTAACGTGATCTCTGTGCCGACCGGTAACGCCCTTGACTACGACACCACACCGAACGGTGGCAGCTGGCCAAGTTACAGCACAAACCCGGATGGCTCTGGCATTACATCATGGCTGAGTAACTATGAGCGTGGACACATCAGGGTTGAAAACCACGGTGTGGAACTGTTCGGCACCCTGAAGACTAAATGGACTTCAGGTGTTCTGCGCGGTACTAACAACTCAGCAACCCCCCTCTGGCTGAATATTGGGGCATTCTCATTCCCAACGGTAGGGCAAATCTGGGAGATAGAGATTATCTGTCGTAACGGGTACAGCACTATCGGTAGCGGGAACTATAGCCCTGCAGGTGCGGACCGTACCCCAGGCAAGACCATCATCAAGTTGCAGAGAACCAGCGCGACTCAGCAGATTGTTCAGTACTGGCATGAGGGGGCAAGTGGTGTGACGGCGGTGCAATACCCCACCAGCGTCTACAGTACAGATCTCACCGCATTGTGGGTTCGATTTGCTGCTTACACGGGTGAGTACGTCATCAACGTTAAAGGCACCGGCCCAACCCGGTTTGATGCGGGTACCTGTTCGCTGTTCACGCCGGACGGTAGTACGCAGACCGACTCTCCCGGGCTGAATGATGCCACGCCACGCTTCAGTCTGCACAACGGGAGTGCTGGAGTCGGAGCGCAAGGCTCCCTGCTGGCCTTGGCTTCTGCGACAGGAACCCCCGCTAATTCCACCAAGCCTGGTGGATATCTCCAGGTTGTGGTTAATGGCAATGTTGTGTTTCTGCCCTATTACGCCTAGCTGAAGTCTCCCCTGGCGGCTGAAACAGGAAGCGTCAGAACACATAACAAACGCTGCGCCGCCACTTTTTTGCATCCCACTGTATCTCTGCGTCCGGTTGTTACAACGCGATACATCACGCCCCATAACGCAAACAGGCTCGATACATCCGCGTGGTCTTCTGTACAGGACGTCATGAACGATTCACTGGAGAAACCACTATGTTGCGTAAACTGATCCTTATTTCACCCATTTTATTCTCATCTGCCACCTGTGCATGGGCTGCTAATGTCGGCGAACTCAGCGCGGGCGACGTGCTGGGGCCAGCAGCGGTTGCGCCGCTGGAGAAACCTCAACCACCGGCAAGACTGATTGTTGATGCACCTCTCGCCGGCCCCCTGCGTAAGGGGGCGGTGTTTATTCAATATCGGGCAGAAAACCTGCGTATCGAACCCGTTTTTGGCCCTGAAGCCTTAAAAGTGATGCCCCGCATCGGTCACCTCCACATCATTGTGGATAACAACCCCTGGCATTGGGCCGATACCAGCGGTGAACCAGTGATTCTGGTCGGGTTGCCTGCGGGTAAGCATAAGGTCACCCTGATCCTTGCCGACCCAACGCATAAGCCGCTGGATAGCAAAACAGTTGAGTTTATCGTGCCAGAGCACACTGCCACGATGCATTAAGCGTTTAGGCTCGTGTTAACTCCGGCAGTGATGTTCTTACTTGCACTCTCCTGATGTCTCAGGTCAAATAGCGCCCAGGCAAACGGTTGCTTGCTTGTTTTGTGCATTTTTTGTCCATTAAATGGATGATATGAGCATTAATTACACTTTTGTGACCGATTTTCGCGTTTGTGCCATCCGTGCCATCAAAAAACGGTTAGCATGAGGGTGTCGCGCCGACCGCGTCATAATTCGCAGCCGATACCGGCTGTGCTTTGGATCAAGATTCATTCTGGAGAGACAGATGGAAACCACGCAAACCGGCACGGCGGGTGCCGTCGAGGTAGCCGCAAAGGGCTGGCGAAAAAGTGATACCGTGTGGATGCTGGGTTTGTACGGTACGGCGATTGGGGCAGGGGTGTTGTTTCTGCCCATCAATGCCGGGGCAGGCGGTTTGATTCCGCTGATTATCATGGCGATTCTCGCCTTTCCGATGACGTTTTATGCCCACCGTGCACTGACGCGGTTTGTGCTCTCCGGGAAAAATCCCGGCGAAAATATCACTGAAGTGGTGGAAGAACATTTTGGCGTGGGCGCGGGTAAGATCATCACGCTGCTCTACTTTTTTGCCATTTATCCCATCCTGCTGATGTACAGCGTGGCGATTACCAACACTGTCGATAGCTTTATCGTGCATCAACTGGGCCTGGTGTCACCCCCGCGTGCCGTGCTGGCACTGATTTTGATTGTTGGCATGATGACCGTGGTGCGTTTTGGCGAGCAGATGATCGTCAAGGCGATGAGCGTGCTGGTGTTCCCGTTTGTGGCGGTTCTGATGCTGCTGGCGTGTTATCTGGTGCCGCACTGGCATGGCGCAGCGCTGCAAAGTCTGTCATTCAGCCAGAGTAACGGCGACAGCAATATCTGGATGACGCTGTGGCTGGCGATTCCGGTGATGGTGTTTTCCTTTAACCATTCACCGATCATCTCCTCTTTTGCGGTGGCAAAGCGCGAAGAATATGGCGCAGGGGCCGAGCAGAAGTGTTCACGTATCCTGGCCTGCGCCCATCTGATGATGGTGCTGACGGTGATGTTCTTTGTGTTCAGCTGCGTGCTCAGCCTGTCACCGGCGGATCTTGATGCGGCCAAAGCGCAAAACATCACCATTCTGTCTTACCTGGCCAATCACTTTAACGTGCCAATGATCGCCTGGCTGGGACCGATTGTGGCGATGGTCGCGATCACTAAATCATTCCTCGGCCATTACCTTGGCGCACGTGAAGGTTTTAATGGGCTGGTGATTAAATCGCTGCGCAGTCGGGGTAAGCGTGTCGCGCCGCAACGTCTGAACCGTTTGACGTCACTGTTTATGCTGCTGACCACCTGGCTGGTGGCGACGCTCAATCCGAGCATTCTGGGGATGATTGAGACTCTGGGCGGGCCGATTATTGCCATGCTGCTGTTCCTGATGCCGATGTATGCCATTCAGAAAGTGCCGGCAATGCGCCAGTACAGCGGGAAGATCAGTAATGGATTTGTGGTGATTGTCGGCGTGCTGGCAATTTCATCCATTTTTTATTCACTGGCGAATTAATGCTATGACGGTGGCGAACTCTCGCCACCGTTAAATTGCCTTACACCGCGCTCAGTTCTAACGTGCGGCCAGTTTTAAACACACTCATCGATTGCGCCAGACGTTCAGCCTGGTCCTGCAGCGCCTGGGAGGCTGCCGACGCTTCCTGCACCAGTGCGGCATTCTGCTGCGTTACCGCTTCCATCTGGGTAATCGCCAGATTGATTTCGCTGATGCCGCTGCTCTGCTCGTTGCTGGCAATGGTAATTTCACCCATGATATCCGCCACGCTTTTCACGCTGTTGACCACTTCACCGATGGTTGAACCGGCATGAGATACCAGACGGCTGCCTTCATCCACTTTCGCCACCGAATCTTCAATCAGCACTTTGATCTCTTTTGCTGCGGAGGCCGAGCGCTGTGCCAGATTGCGGACTTCGCTGGCGACCACAGCAAAACCACGTCCCTGTTCACCGGCACGCGCTGCTTCCACTGCGGCGTTGAGTGACAGGATGTTGGTCTGGAAGGCAATGGAGTCAATCACGCTGATGATATCGACAATTTTCTTCGACGACAGCGCAATGGCTTCCATCTTCTCAATCACCTGCTCCATCACCTCGCCACCTTCTTTCGCCACATCAGAGGTGTTGGCGACCAGCTTGTTAGCCTCACGTGCGTTCTCGGCGTTGTGTTTCACCGTTGACGTCATTTGCTCCATCGCCGAGGCGGTTTCTTCCAGCGAACTGGCCTGCTGTTCGGTACGCGAGGAGAGGTCAAGGTTGCCACTGGAGATCTGATTGGATGCCACGGCAATGGTGTCAGAACCGGCACGCACATCAGAAACGATGGTCAGCAGGTTATCGTTCATGCTTTGCAACGCACGCATCAGCACGCCGGTTTCATCTTTGCTTTTCACTTCAATGTGGGTACTGAGATCGCCCGCCGCGACTTTACCGGCAATCTCAACCGCTTCATTCAGCGGACGTACGATCGAACGGGTCAGTAAAAAGCCGAGGATGATTGAGGCGACAATGGCGATAGCGGAGAACACCAGCGTCACCATGATGGCAGTTGAACCATCGGCAATGATGGTAATTCCTTCCTTTTGCAGCTGTTCAGACTGCGAATTGGCAAACGCGTTAGCACTGTCGAGATAGGTATTCTGAGTATCGGTGATCGATTTCAGCACATAGGTGCTGGCACCTTCGAGATTGCCTGCACGCACCAGATCCAGCAGCGCATTTTTCTGCTGTTCAAACTTGTGACTGGCTTCCAGCAGACCGGCGATCTTCTTTTTCCCGACGGCGGTCACCTGGATCGCTTCGATTTTTTTCATCGCCGTATTGGTACGATCGGTCGCTTCAGCCAGTTGTTTAAAGCGTTTTTCGTTGTTCGCCGGGCGCGAGGTATCGATAACGATGCCACGCAGGTATTTGATCTGATCATTGACGCCATCGCGCACATCAAATCCCAGGCGCACTTTGACATAACGATCTTCGACAATGGAGGTGATGCCATTTTTGATGTTGCTGATTTTCGTGATGGAGGTAATCCCCACCACGACCAGCAGCGCCACCACCAGGCCAAAGGCGATGCCCAGCCGGACGCCGACCTTCAGGTTCTTAAAGCTCAACATAGGTTCTCCCCGTGATGCCAAAATGTATGGTTTTCAAGATAGAAAAGCAGATGAGACATCTGCAGCAGGTTGATGTTTTTTAAGGAAAAAAAGTGTACTCACTTCGGCGGGACAAGCATGACCGGCACGCGCAAGCGCTATGGTTATCGGATGTTAATGTTTTTACTTTAATTTTTTAGAGGTGTGTCACAAAAATTTGACCGGAAATGACATCTTGCAGGCGGGATGTAACATGCAGCGGCGCGATAACTCGCGCCGCCACGCGTGATTTAGCGCACCGCTTCCAGTACGCGGTAAATCACATTCGACAATTCGTTAATTTCGAATTTTGCTACATAACCATCGGCCCCGACTTTGCGCACATGGTCTTCGTTAGCGCTGCCGGAAAGGGAAGAGTGGATCACTACCGGAATATGGCGCAGCACATCATCACGTTTGATGTTACGCGTCAGGGTAAAACCGTCCATCTCTGGCATTTCGAGATCCGTCAGCACCAGCGCAATTTTGTCATGGATTGACTGACCCGCAGCCTGTGCTTCCTGCTGCATCTGGGTGATTTTCTGCCACGCCTCAAGACCGGTGTTGTGCATGATGGCGGGGATGCCCATGCTTTTCAGACCCTGCTCCAGCAGCTGACGCGCCACTTTGGAGTCTTCCGCCACAATCGCGACCTGGCCTGGCTTGAGGTTGAAGTTTTTCACCGTCTCTTCGCCCGGCTCTACGCCGCGTACCGATGGGATGATGTCATACAGGATCTGTTCGACATCCAGCACCATGGCCAGATTGTTGCTGTCACCGTCGCTATCGAGGCAGGCAATACTGGTGATATTGCGGCTACCGATGCCCGCCTCAGCGGTGTGCACCTGATTCCAGTCGAGACGCACGATGTTTTCCACGGATTCCACCGCGAAGGCCTGGGTGCTGCGCGCATATTCTGTCACCAGCAGCAAATTCAGCCCGGTTTCCGGGGTACAACCGGTCACGGCAGGCAGGTCGATCACCGGAATAAACTGATCGCGAATGCTGGCCATACCCAGCAAAGGTGACTGCATACCCGCAGCACGGGTGATATTCGGCATTGGTACGATTTCACGCAGTTTGAATACGTTAATCCCGTACAGTTCGGATTTGCCTTTCCGCTGATCGGAGCCGAGGCGGAATAGCAGCAGTTCGAATTTGTTTGATAACGCGAGGTTAGCGCGTTCATCGATCTCTTTCTGGAAATTATCCATCCTGGCCTCGCTCAGGGCTGTGTTAAGGGCATGGCAACATCGCCGTGATCGAGTTATCGGCAGGTTGGTTAAAAAATAGAGAGTGGAGAGGGGAATTTTAGCGTGAAGGCGATCGCCCTCACGCTGGCCGGATCATTTCAGCAGAATGGCACGCACGCTTTTGCCTTTGATCTTGCCTTCTTTTAGCTTAATCAAGGCCGCTTTGGCCTGGGAGGCCGCAATCGCCACATAAGCATGGGTAGGGGTGAGATCGATCTTACCGATCTGATCGGCATTGAAACCGGCCTCGCCCGTCAGTGCGCCGAGGATATCTCCGGGACGGATTTTGGCTTTGCGGCCACCATCGATACACAGCGTCATCATCGTGGCAGGCAGCGCTTTCACCGCATTACCTTTCAGGGTACTGGCGGCAACCCATTTGAGCTTCTGTTGCAGATAATCTTCCAGGGCATGGGCGCGCACCATCTCATCGGCGGCGACAAAACTGACCGCCAGACCGGTTTCTCCGGCGCGGCCAGTACGACCAATACGGTGCAGGTGCACTTCCGGATCCCACGCCAGCTGGAAATTCACCACCAGCGATAGCGCTTTAATGTCCAGACCACGGGCTGCCACATCGGTAGCGATCAACACCCGGCTGCTGCCGTTGGCAAAACGGATCAGCACGCGTTCACGATCGCGTTGTTCCAGATCGCCATGCAGGGCGAGGGCGCTAATCTGCCGATCGTTCAGGGCGGCGGCAATGTCATCGCACTCACGTTTGGTGTTGCAGAACACCACACAGGAAGCGGGTTGCTGCTGGCTGAGCTGCGCGCTCAGCAGATTGATACGTTCGCTGGCGCTGACTTCGATAAACTGCTGTTCAATGGCGGGTAGTTCGGCTTCGGTTTCGGTCGCCACTGCCAATGCGTCACGCTGATAGCGCTCGCTCAGACTGGCGATGCTATCTGGCCAGGTGGCGGAAAACAGCAATGTCTGACGGGATGCCGGGGTAAAGCCGATAATGGCTTCCATGTCGTCACGGAAACCCATCTCCAGCATACGATCTGCTTCATCCAGCACCAGAGTTTGCAGCTGGCTGAGGTCGAGGTTGTCGCGCTTCAGATGATCAAGGATACGGCCCGGCGTACCGACCACGATATGCGGGGCGTGCACCAGTGAATCGCGCTGCGCGCTCATCGGCTGACCACCGCATAACGTCAGAATTTTTATGTTACGCGTGAAACGCGCCAGCTGACGTAACACGTTGCTAACCTGATCTGCCAGCTCGCGCGTCGGGCACAATACTAACGCCTGAGTATGAAACTGGCTGTTTTCAATCCGTTGCAGCAGACCGATACCAAAGGCGGCGGTTTTGCCGCTACCGGTTTTTGCCTGCGCACGCACGTCGCGCCCCTGCAAAATGGCGGGCAGGGCGGCAGCCTGAATTGGCGTCATGGCGTCAAAACCCATCTCGCGCAGGTTGTCGAGTTGGCTGGCGGGCAGTTGCGTCAGGGTAGAAAAAGCAGTCACGGAACAGTCTCTGATATCGGGCGGAGTTGCGGCGGCCAGTCTGGCAGAAAGGGGCGGTCTCATCAATGATAAATCACGCGGGGGCAGTGAGGTGATTACTGACGGGAACCAATAAAAATCTGGAAATATTTGGTTTGTTTTTCGACATAAATCATCGCAAAGTTTTGATGTTTTTTCCGAAATTTCTGACAGTCTGAAAATCTGCATCAGACAAAAAAGACTGACTTTACAGCAAAATGGTTGCAGGTTAACACCAGGATCACCCTCATTCACTGATGTTATGCTTATCTTTCCTGTCTGTTACAGGAAAATCTGATTAAACGAGGCGGTCACTCTGTTTTATATTTAGCGCGCCATTTGGCAAATATAAAACAACTTCAGAGGTCACTTCATTGAGTCACTACGTTCAGGGACATAACGAGGACATTCTGAAAATCGTCGGCCGCGCCGTGTTGACCCTACACATTCATGGAGAGACGCTGTCATCTGACAAAGTCAGTTCCATGATTGCCTGTTACGCGGAAGAAGAGCCTGTCAGCGACGAAGAAAACCAGCGGCTCTATGCGCTGGCTATTCAGATGTTATCGTAATCATCCAGCATGGCATGGGATGCAGTCGTCTATGCCTGATTATTCCTAAAGCCTCCGCACCTGGAGGCTTTCTTGTTTCAGAAGATAGACTTCGATAGCTTATTGGTCCTACCAATTGGCTTTAAATGTTGCCATGTCGTCACATAACACGAAAAATCACCCCAGCCTCGTTGCTTTAGATTAACAATGCGTTAACTATCTGGAGCCAGAAAGCCCGGTTAGCTGAATTTTGGTCGGACCAATTTGGCTAAAAACAGCGGCAAATCACGTGTGGTGCACCTCTGATGCGTCACGCAGACTTCTGGTGACCTCTGGAGATCGCAGTATGCAAGTCTGGCAACAAAATTATGATCCTCTCGACAATATCTGGCTCTCCAGCCTGGTGGCGGTGATCCCGATTGTGTTCTTTTTCTTCGCGCTGATTAAGCTCAAGCTGAAAGGCTATCAGGCGGGGACGGCGACGGTGGTACTGGCACTGCTGGTGGCCTTGCTGCTGTACGGTATGCCGGTGGGGCAGGCGCTGGCCTCGGTGGTTTATGGTTTTCTCTACGGCCTGTGGCCGATCGCCTGGATCATTGTCGCGGCGGTGTTCGTTTACAAAATTTCGGTGAAAACCGGTCAATTCGACATTATTCGTGCTTCGATTCTGTCGATCACCCCGGATCAACGTTTGCAGATGCTGATTGTCGGCTTCTCATTTGGTGCCTTCCTTGAAGGGGCTGCGGGTTTTGGCGCACCGGTGGCGATCACCGCCGCGCTGCTGGTAGGGCTGGGTTTCAATCCGCTGTATGCCGCTGGCTTGTGTCTGATCGTCAACACCGCGCCGGTGGCGTTTGGCGCGATGGGGATCCCGATCATTGTTGCCGGGCAGGTCACCGGGCTGGACAGCTTCCATATCGGACAGATGGCAGGGCGTCAGCTTCCGTTCCTGACCATCATCGTGCTGTTCTGGATTATGGCGATTATGGATGGCTGGCGTGGGGTGAAAGAAACCTGGCCGGCGGTGATGGTGGCGGGGGGATCGTTTGCTATCGCCCAGTTCCTCAGCTCTAACTTCCTCGGCCCGGAACTGCCGGATATCATTTCCTCGCTGGCATCCCTGATATGCCTGACGCTGTTCCTGCGTCGCTGGAAACCGGTGAGGATTTTCCGCTTCAATGATGTGGGCGCTTCGCTGGTGGCTCAGAACCTGTCACGTCAGCGTTATAGCGCCACGCAGGTCATCCGCGCCTGGATGCCGTTCCTGTTTCTCACCGCCACCGTTACGCTGTGGAGTATCCCACCGTTCAAAGCGTTGTTTGCCAAAGGCGGTGCGCTGTATGACTGGGTATTCACCTTTCCGGTGCCGTTGCTGCATGAACTGGTGGCGCGTATGCCCCCGGTGGTCGGTAGCGCGACGCCCTATCCGGCGCTGTTCAAATTTGATGTGGTATCAGCGACCGGTACCGCGATTCTGGTGGCGGCAGTGCTGTCAGTGATTTGGCTGCGGATGAAGCCGCAAGCGGCGCTGGAAACCTTTGGCGAGACGCTAAAAGAGCTGGCGCTGCCGATTTACTCGATTGGCATGGTGCTGGCCTTCGCCTTTATCTCCAACTATTCCGGTCTGTCTGCCACCTTAGCGTTGGCGCTGGCCCATACCGGCGATGCTTTCACCTTTTTCTCACCGTTCCTCGGTTGGCTTGGCGTGTTCCTGACCGGCTCGGATACCTCTTCAAACGCGTTGTTTGCCGCTTTGCAGGCGACCACGGCGCAACAGATTGGGGTGTCCGATGTGTTGCTGGTGGCGGCCAATACCACCGGCGGGGTAACGGGCAAGATGATTTCACCACAGTCAATCGCCATTGCCTGTGCCGCCGTTGGGCTGGTGGGCAAAGAGTCGGACCTGTTCCGTTTTACCGTCAAACATAGCCTGATCTTTACCTGCATGGTGGGGGTGATCACCACGCTACAGGCTTATGTCTTAACCTGGATGATTCCATGACAGAAAACACGCCGCGTTTAGCGGAGACGTTGCGGGCGCGGTTGCGCGCCTGGATTGATGAGCACCAGCTGCAACCCGGCATGCGCCTGCCGGCAGAGCGGCAGCTGGCGGCTGAGTTTGGTGTTTCGCGCTCGTCGCTGCGTGAGGCCATTCAGCAACTGATCAGCAGCGGCGTGTTAATCAGCCGACGCGGCGGTGGCACCTGGCTTTGTGAGCCGCAGGAGCCGTGGTCAGAACAACGTATTGTTGCCCCGATTCGTCAGCTGCTGGCTGACGATCCTGATTACCGTTATGACATCCTCGAAGCGCGTCACGCCATTGAAGCCAGCACCGCCTGGCATGCGGCGTTACGCGCTACAGAGGCGGATAAAGAGAAATTGCAGTACGCCTTCGATGCCACGCTGAAACTGAGTGAGCGTGATGATCCCGATTTGGCCGCTCAGGCTGACGTGCGTTTTCACCTTGCCATTGCCGAAGCCTCGCACAATGTGGTGCTGTTGCAGACCATGCGCGGCTTCTTCGAACTGCTGCAATCTTCCGTGATGCAAAGCCGCCAGCGCATGTATACCCAGCCGGTGATTTTTGACCGCCTGACGGAACAACATCAGGCTTTGCTGAACGCGATTCTGGCGGGGGATGCTGAAGCGGCACGCCTCGCGGCGATGGACCACCTCGGCTTCGTCCACACCACCTTAAAAACCCTGCATGAAGATGAAGCCCGACAGGCGCGCATTACCCGTCTGCCGGGGCATGAACTGGATAAACGCAAGGACAAATCCTGATGATCATTTCTGCTGCTAGTGACTACCGCGCCGCGGCGCAACGTATTCTGCCGCCGTTCCTGTTTCACTATATCGACGGGGGGGCCTACGCTGAGCATACGCTGCGGCACAATGTCTCGGACCTCGCGGAAATCGCGTTGCGCCAGCGCGTGCTGAAGAACATGTCCGATCTCAGCCTTGAGACCAAATTGTTTAATGAAACCTTATCGATGCCAGTGGCACTGGCACCGGTGGGGCTGTGCGGCATGTATGCCCGGCGTGGTGAAGTGCAGGCAGCACGCGCCGCCGCGTTAAAAGGTATTCCGTTTACTTTGTCGACGGTGTCGGTGTGTCCGATTGAAGAAGTGGCTCCGGCGATTAATCGTCCAATGTGGTTCCAGCTGTATGTGTTGCGCGATCGCGGTTTTATGCGCAATGCGCTGGAACGCGCCAAAGCGGCGGGTTGTTCAACGCTGGTGTTTACCGTGGATATGCCCACGCCCGGGGCGCGCTACCGTGATGCGCACTCCGGGATGAGCGGGCCAAATGCGGCACTGCGTCGTTACTGGCAGGCGGTGACCCATCCGCAGTGGGCGTGGGATGTCGGTTTGCATGGCCGTCCGCACGATCTTGGCAATATCTCCACCTATCTCGGCAAACCGACCGGGCTGGAAGATTATATTGGCTGGCTGGCCAATAATTTTGACCCGTCGATTTCGTGGCAGGATCTGGAGTGGATTCGTGAATTCTGGGATGGTCCGATGGTGATCAAAGGCATTCTTGATGCAGAAGATGCGCGCGACGCGGTGCGGTTTGGTGCTGATGGTATCGTGGTCTCCAACCACGGTGGGCGTCAGCTGGATGGCGTGCTGTCCTCCGCACGGGCGCTGCCAGCTATTGCCGATGCGGTGAAAGGCGATATCACCATTCTGGCGGACAGTGGCATTCGCAGCGGTCTGGATGTGGTGCGGATGATCGCCCTCGGTGCCGACAGCGTGCTGCTCGGTCGTGCTTTCCTGTATGCGCTGGCGACACAGGGTCAGCGTGGCGTTGAGAATCTGCTGACGCTGATTGAGAAAGAGATGAAGGTGGCGATGACGCTGACCGGGGCGAAAACCATTGCGGATATTACGCGGGATTCACTGGTTCAGGCTAACGCGCTGCTGTCCGAAGCGGGGCTGGCTCCGGCGCGTCCGCGCGCGGTGAGTTGATCCGGCAGAGTGAAGGGCGTTGTCTATACTTACTCCCTGTCTGACTAACAGGAGGAATGACATGACCATTCATAAGAAAGGATCGGCCCATTGGGAAGGTGACATCAAAGGCAAGGGAACCGTCAGTACCGAAAGCGGCGTGTTGAGCAACCAGCCTTATGGCTTTAACACACGCTTTGAAGGGCAGAAGGGCACTAATCCGGAAGAGTTGATTGGTGCCGCGCACGCAGCCTGTTTTTCCATGGCACTCTCCCTGATGCTCGGCCAGGCCGGACATCCGCCAAAAAGCATTGATACGACTGCGGATGTCTCGCTGGACAAGCAAGGTGAAGGCTTTGCCATCACCAAAATTGCCCTGACCAGCAGCGTATCGCTGCCCGGTATTGATAAAGCCCAGTTTGATGAAATTATTCAGAAAGCCAAAGCCGGTTGCCCGGTGTCCCAGGTACTGAATGCCGAGATCACTCTCGACTATACCCTGAATAATTGATCGCCTCAGCGGCGGACCAGAGCTAAACTCGACGATGCGCCTGCGGGCGCATCGTTACGTTCAGCCATCCGGGAGGGTGCGTGGCAAAATATCTGGCTGCGAAGAAACACTGGAAAATGGTTTTGGTATTGTTGTGCATCTGCGGGGCGTTGCTGCTGATTCGCTGGGCGGCAATGATATGGGCTTAAAAGACTGGATTAGCCGCCACAAACTCGGTGTGCTGGTGATGGTCATTCTGGTACTGGAGCTGGTGCATTATTTGCTCACTGCCAGCTGGTTGCCGTGGCAGCTGGGCCAGGCTTAGGCGTATTCGTTGTCCGGCCGCGCGCTGCGTACGTTACTGCGCGCAATACGATAGGCTTTGCGCGGATCCCCCACCACAAATTCGAAGGTGGGTGAGTAATAAAAGGGCAGCCAGCCGCCATAGCCGCTCTCCCACTCCCAGCGTACCGGGCAGGGCCAGAGAATGCCGTCATACAAAATGTAATAAACCCAGCGTCCGTTCGGACGACGGGGGCGAGAAGTCTTCATGGGATTCACAACGGTAAAAGTGTACAACAGCTTATATTTTGAACGCGAAGCCGCGTACTTGCAATGCCGTCTGGTTAATTTATACACAGACAGCAGACTCGCCGGCACCAAATTAACGGTGTACTTCACCGCAAATCAGTACCACTTTGGGCCGGACTTTATGAATCCGGTCCGCCATTTGCTCACAGGCCACTTTGGTCGGATAAATATATTCCGACACGGGCAAGGCATCACAGGCATCGTGCCCACAAGCGCTCACTAATAAAACAAAACCAATCAACATGGTTTGGCTCCTGATACACATTTTCTCTGGTACGGAAAGTGTGACTGTTTGTTCCTTTTTTACGATCCAGTATAGCCAAACGAAACGGGAGCATCTTATCAGCCTGAGCGGCTTTTTTTACCCGAATTTCGATATTATAACTGCACCAGGGCTTAACAGCAGCGCAATCTGAGCTAAACTGTGCGGCCCTGGAAAAATGAGAAGTGAGTCAAAGATGTCTACTGAAATTGCCCACCCGGACAGCAGCCCGAAACAAGCCGCCCTGCAACTGGTGATTGAGCTGGTGCGTGCCGGGAAACTCAGCCCGCTGCATGGCGATGCCTCGAATATGATTTCAATCTACGAACAATTCAAAAAGCATTTCGAAGCGCAGTAGCGGCGCGATTTATCGCGCTCAGCGGTGCATCAACGCAAAGGCGCACGATAAATCGTGCCGCTACAAAATGGTTTGATGTGTTAAAGGTCTCTGCGGCGCGAGTTATCGCGCTGTTTTTATGCGTAATACCAGACCGGCAGAATAGCGATAAGGTTATTCAGCGTGTGCAGGAACACCGGCAGTGCCAGGCTGTTACTGCGCAGGCGCGCGTAGCACAACAGCAGTGAGAACAGCGTCAGCGCCACGATGGTTTCCCAGTGCACGTACTGTGTGTGCATCACGGCGAACAGCAGCGACGTCAGCAGCATGCAGGCGAAGCGGCTTTTCGGTGCCCACAGCAGAAAACCCTGTAGCAAAAATCCCCGAAACAACACTTCTTCAAATACCGGTGCCAGCAAAACTGCCGTCAGCAACAGGATCAGCATTGAATTGCGTCCCTGCTGGGTTTGCGCCACCAGCCAGCCTTCCGGTTGCAGGAACTGGGTTTGTGCGGCCATCAGAATAAACAACGCACCAATAAACATCAGCGTCTGGCCGGGACGCAGGTAGCCCAGCGGAATGTCATTACGACGCTGACAATAGAAGCGATACAGGGGGTAGATCACCGCAAATTCGAACAGACACAACACCGGTACCAGCAAACCATCATTCCGCAGCACCCCGTAGTTAGGAAACAGCGTAATCAGCATGGTGACGAGGTAATAAACCACAAAGCTGCCAACGTAAAACAGCGTCAACGTAACTTTGTCGGATTGGGTGTCCATAGGCGACTCAGCGAGCAGAGGAAAACGCATAGTAGCAATGGCGGTGATCGCTGTCGAGGTGGCGGCGCGCAGTTTTCTGTTGCTCAATTATTCTGCCATTGGGCTAAATCTGCTGCGTGTCACGCCGATAACCGAAAAAACCATTACAGGCGTCGCTGCGTGATTGAAACGCAGCCTGCCACCTCTTTCCGCTGTCTGTTTTTCGCGAGCATTACGCATGAATTCTGAGTTTCACCGGGATACGTTGTTGTCTGCCAGGGACAACATGGAAGCGCACACGGTGCGTGTGACGCGGCGTAGCCTGCGCACGCTGACTGTGTTGCTGTTTGGTGTCCTGATACTCTCGATGCTGATGGTGCTGGTGATTGCCCATCGCCAGAATATTGCATCGGTCGGGCATGACGAGATGATGCTGCGTCAGGCGTGGCAGGCGCGTCAGCAGGAGATGCTGGTTGATGTGCGGGATTATGCCTTCTGGGATGACGCTTATAAGCATCTGCATCAACAGGTGGATAAAGTCTGGGCGTTCGATGAAGAGAACGTCGGGCCGGGATTATATAAGGAGTATCACTACCAGGGCGTGTTCGTGGTTGATGGTGCGGGCCAGACGCGCTATGCGCTGATCAATGGCGAGCTGGCGGATACCACGCTGGAAGCCTGGCTTGGCGCGCAAGCCGCTCCTCTGCTGGCGACCGCAGGTAAACTCACACATGATGCGATCGCGCGCAATGCGCGGGTCAATAAACAACCCGCTATCGTGGTCGCTGCCCCTATTTTACCGGGTAAAGTCGCCAGTTTGCCGCTGCCTCCTGGCCCGCCCTCGGTGCTGGTTTTCGTCAATATCTTTACTCCCGCCAGGTTGCAGGCGATGGGCAAAACAATAGATGTGCTTAGCCCGCATGCACCAGCTGACGACCGGGATGCGCGCAGCGAACCTCGCCTGACCGAGCCGGTTCCCGGTGGAGAGCCACCGTTGGTGATTCGCTGGCAGCCTAAAAATCCGGGTATGGGTTTGATTTGGCTGCTGCTACCCCTGTTGCTGTTGACGGCGCTGACCATTGCGCTGGTGACACGGCGGGTGAGCCGCCATGCCTTATATAACGCGGTACTTTCCGATCGACGCTTTGAAATGCTGGTGATCAGTCAGCGTGAGCTGGCCGACAGCGAGGAGCGTTTTCGCGATTTGGCCGAAGCCGCCTCCGACTGGATTTGGGAAACCGACGATCAGGGACGCCTGTGCTATCTGTCTTCCCGTTTTAGCGAAGTGACCGGCCATGATGTGAAACGCTGGCTGGGGCGACATCTTGACCATCTGCTCAGTCATCCCAGCCACTCGCTGGTGGCCTGGCTGATGCGGCAGGGGGAGGATGTGCAGCGCGTGCCGCTGCGTTGCCAGTTTATGTCTGCTGCGGGAGAGCGCCGTATCGGGCAGTTGATGGCGAAAACCATTCGTCGTAACGGATTACGTGCCGGTTTTCGCGGTACCGTCTCGGACATTACCTATGAAGTCGATGCGCAGGCGCGCATCCAGTTCCTGTCACGGCATGACATTCTCACCGGGCTGGCAAACCGTATGCAGTTGCAGGAGTACCTGACTGCACATCTCGACCAGGCCACCGATGACGATCCCTTAATCGTGATCAGCCTCGATCTCGATCAGTTCAAGCCAATCAATGATACCTGGGGGCACACGGTCGGTGATGCGGTGCTGAACCAGATTTCACAACGCCTGCGTAGTCTGATGGGGGCGCATGAGCTGGCTGCCCGACTGGGCGGCGACGGATTTATTCTGGTGATGCGTGAGGCCTCGCGCGCGGGCGTTGAATACCGCTGCCGTGCCCTGCAACGTGCGGTGCATCAGCCGGTGTTGAGTGGTACACATCAGCTGAACCTCAGCGCCAGTATGGGAATTGTCTGTGCGCCACAGGATGCCAGCCAGCCGGAGGCGCTGCTGCGTCTGGCAGATATCGCGCTTGGACAGGCGCGGGCCGCCGGGCGTAATCAATGGGTGTGGTATTCCAATGAGATGTCGAGCCATTTGCAATCAAAACGCGAAATGGTACAGGCGATAGAAGCCGCCCTTAGCAACGAGGCTTTTAGCCTGCATTATCAACCGCGTTATCAGCTGCAAAGTGGTCAGCTGGCGGGGGCTGAAGCCTTGATTCGCTGGCAGGTGGCGGAGGACAAGTGGATCACGCCAGATCGCTTTATTCCCCTCGCGGAAGAGAATGGGTTGATTACCGCCATCAGCGATTGGGTACTGATGCGTGCGTGCACCGATGCCTGTGCGTGGGGCGAGCAACGTTATGTGTCGGTCAATATTTCACCGGTTGAATTTCGTACCAGCGATCTGGTGCAGCGCGTGGCTCATGCACTGGCTGTCAGTGGACTGCCAGCGACCCGTCTGGAGCTGGAGATCACCGAAAATATTACCTTTGAAAATCCGGACCGCGCACTGGAGATCATGCAGGGATTGCGGACATTAGGCGTGCGCCTCACCGTGGATGACTTCGGCACCGGCTATGCCGCTCTGGGTTACCTGAAAGCGTTTCCGTTTAACGGCCTGAAAATTGATCGTTCATGGATGAAGGAGTTTCCGGAGTCACAGCAGGCGCAATCGGTGGTGGCGGGGATTGTGGCACTGGCACGGGCATTCGCGCTGACTATCACAGCCGAAGGGATTGAAACAGAAGCGCAGTTGAACGAGTTGAAAGTATTGTCGTGCGAAGAGGGGCAGGGCTACTTTCTTGGGCGACCGATGCCGCTGGCGGCGTTCAGTGCGCTGCTGGAAAAACAGGATGTTTAACGAACTTTGACGGCCACGCAGGTCATCAAAATTGCCACAACGATAAAAATTGCTAATTCCATCATCATCACCTCAGATAAATCTTAGGTTATTTTACGCAATACCTGCTGAGATAATGGGCAAATTGTGTGATTAATCCGAAAAAATGGGGAAGGAGTCGCCATTTTACGAGGTTTTTCTGCTGGAAATCTTTGCGCATCACGGGCACGCTTAGTGACTCTCGGGCATCCGTTTGTCTGAAAATCCAGGAGGAGAAAACGTGAAATATTATGGAAAAGCGCTACTGGTGCTGGGATTTTTTGCCCTGACCGCCTGCCAGTCGGCGACCAAACCTGACACCGCGGCGGGGACGACCCAGGATGCGGAAAACGATATGTGCGGCGCATCGCAGTATCAAAACACTATCGGCCAGCCCTTATCGGTGTTGCATGACAAACGCTTTGATGTGCCGGTGCGCGCCATTCCGTGGAATTCGGCCGTCACCATGGACTTCAATCTGCGTCGTCTCAACTTTATGGCTGACCAGAGCGGCAAAATCAGCAAGGTCTATTGCGGGTAACATCAAACCGACATGGCATTGTCATCGGGCTGTCACAGCCTCAGGCGAGGATAGCAACGCATTTAGGAGATTTCCTCGTCACTCTCGAATATGCAATGCTCGTCTTGTTTCTTCCCGCTTCGGCGGGAATTTTTTTTACCCGTCATAATTCAAGTGGCAGGTGCGTTGGCTGTACTCGCTCACCCCAGTCACTTACCCTTGTAAGCTCCAGGGGATTCACTCGTTTGCCGCCTTCCTGTCACTTGAATTATTTAGGGTAAATATTACTCATGGGGGCGTGCTTCCAGCAGTTGTGCCAGCAGATTGCGATAACTTTGCAGTCGTTGCTCATCGCCCTCGAATTCCAGTTTGGCAATCACTCTGGCGATTACCGCTTTGCTGGTTGCGGGCTGACCATCATCCATCAACTCACGCATAATGGCGGCCAGCAGATCGGTCTCGTGCGGTGCATGCCATGCAGGACTGTTAAAATAGTCGGTAATCGCCCGACTGGCGCTGTTGGGATGCGTTCTCATAGCTGACCTCCGCAGAGACAACGATGCCCGCCGCCCGGAACAGGCAACCGCGGGGAGATAGTGGTTTATGCATGCTCGCTGACCAGAACGGGTAGCGTCCCACCAGCGGTCGCTGGTGATTTTTTAAACATAGTTGCGACGCCAAAAATTGTCAGTAACCGCCAGAAATATTTTTTCACGTTTTGAGCTATTGGCGCTGAGCGAAAATCATCCCCGCAATGTTTTTACACATTAACCGGCTGAGAATTGCCGCCTGCGTAATATTTGCTATGCACAGAAGTAAGCTGTACAGCGGAAAACTGCGTTTTTATCCTGATGCCATGTTTTGCCGTCCAGTAATGTCAGCTGATTGTTAAACTGAACCTTCATTTCATTTTTGATGTGCTTTCTCATGTTACGCTCCGTTGAACCCTGGAAAATCAACCTGATCTCGGTATGGTTTGGTTGTTTTTTTACCGGACTGGCGATCAGCCAGATCATCCCGTTTCTGCCGTTGTATATCGAACATCTTGGGATACGCGGAGATAATGCGCTCAGCCTGTGGTCGGGGCTCACCTTTAGTATCACTTTCGTGGTTTCCGCTGCGGTAGCACCGCTGTGGGGCAGCCTTGCGGACCGTAAAGGGCGCAAGCTGATGCTGCTGCGTGCTTCTTTTGGCATGGGGGTGGTGATCCTGTTGCAGGCCTTTGTCACCCACGCATGGCAATTGCTGCTGTTGCGCGCCCTGATGGGGCTGACATCCGGCTATATTCCTAACGCGATGGCGCTGGTGGCAGCGCAGGTGCCGCGCGAGCGCAGTGGCTGGGCGCTGAGCAGTGTGGCTACCGGGCAGATCGGCGGCGTGATCCTGGGGCCGATGATTGGCGGCCTGCTGGCTGACTGGCTTGGTCTGCGTCTGGTGTTTATCGTCACCGCCGCGCTGTTGTTGATCAGTTTTCTGGTCACGCTGTTTCTGATTAAAGAAACCGGCTATACCCCGATCAGCAAGCAGGACAAGATGAGCGGACGCGAAGTGTTTCGCAGTCTGGATAATCCGCGTCTGATGGTCTGCCTGTTCGTCACCACCATGGTGATTCAGATGTGCAACGGATCGGTGAACCCGATCCTGACATTGTTCGTACGTGAACTGGCACCGAACGCGCAAAACATTGCTTTCCTCAGCGGCTTTATCGCGGCGCTGCCGGGCATTTCAGCGCTGATCTCTGCGCCACGCCTTGGCAAACTCGGCGACCGCATCGGCACCCAGCGCATTCTGATCGCCACCATGATCACCTCGCTGGTGTTGCTCACCGCCATGTCGTTTGTGACCAGCGCCACCCAGCTTGGCATACTGCGTTTTCTGCTGGGCTTTGCCGATGGCGCGATGATGCCCGCCGTGCAAACGCTGCTGGTACGTCATTCCCGCGATAATGTCACCGGACGCATCTTCGGTTATAACCAGTCGTTTATGTATCTGGGTAATGTGGCGGGACCACTGCTGGGCGCGGCCGTTTCGGCGGCGACTGGCTATCGCTGGGTATTCTTTGCTACCGCGATGGTGGTGCTGCTTAACGTGCTGTTGCTGCGTCGTTTCTATCGCCGCCCGAAAACCACGCTGACTCAACCGGTGAGTCAGCGTGAATCGGCGGAGAAAACTACTGACGCAGCGTCAAAGCGAAGTGCCAGCGCTGCTGAGTAAGCAGGAACTCCGGGCTAACGCTCGGACTCCAGGAATCATCACCGCCGACACCCATATGGAAGCCATCGAGATGCAGCCAGCACCCCGCTTCCGGTTGCAGCAGGTGGCGATGTGAGGTGTCACGCAGCTGTTCCAGGCTGTGCGGGCTGAGCGAAAATGCAAAATCACCGCTCACCTGCCAGCTGCCACTATCCAGCTGACGAGTGCCACCCCGCAGGCCATTTTCGCCCGGAAAGACGTAATCAGTGCGCATCGCGTCCAGCGGCAATTGCCAGCGGGAGAACTGCGCCGCCAGCTGGCGATCGGGATAGTTTTCATCGGGTCCCAGCCCCAGCCAGCTAACCTGCTGTGGTGTGTGCGCCAGCTGGCAGCGTAAACCGATACGCGCCGGGGGCGGCAGCCCGGCAGCCTGCTCCACTTCGATGTCGATAGTCAGTTCACCCGTACCGCGAATCTGATAGCGCTTACGGCTGGTAAAAACCACTTGCCCGGCAAACAGCCACTGATGCCGCGTGTCGATCAACACGCTGTGCTTCAGGCTATCCAGCTCCATGTCCACCAGCTGCGGCTCCAGTTGCTCGTAACCGGCGCGTTTCCAGCGTTCGACCCAGGCGTTAGGATCAATATTGGCGGCCTCGCTGGTGCCAATGTCGTTATCAATGGGCGCGCGGATAAAACAATCCTGCAGCGGCGTCAGCAGCGTCTCTTCATCATTAACAAACCACTGCACCAGTTCGCCGCTGCGGCGGGAAAAATGCCAGCGTTGATGTGGCAGGCAGACGGCAATCAGATCGTGATTCGATTCGATAACCGGAGCCGGTTCGTGGTTCACCAGCGTGCGCGCAGGGAGAGTGGCGGGCAGCGGCCACTGCTGCCAGGCAACGCGAGCATCGGCTTCCGACCAGGACGTCGGCTGCACCTGATGAACTGCCAGATTGAGCCAGCAATTGCCCTGTAAATTCTCCACCGGCGGCAGGCTGAATGACTGACTACCGCGCGGTGCGATCGCCAGTGCCAATTCGCCATGGGCTATCGATTCTCCTTCCTGCTCAATCGACCAGCGCAGCACCTCGTTGTCGCTGTGGCGAAACAGATAATCACTGCTGACGGTAAAGCGCCAGGGATCCTGAGTATCCGGGGTGAACTGGAAAAACTGCTGGGCGCGCTGCGCTTCGAATAACGCCGGATGCGGAGAGCGGTCGGCAAACACCAGCCCGTTCATACAGAACTGACGATCATTAGGTGTGTCACCAAAATCTCCACCGTAGGCCTGCCACGGCTGTCCTTGCTCGTCGTAGCGGGTCAGGCTTTGATCAACCCAATCCCAGACGAAACCGCCCTGCAGACGCGGGTGCTGGCGAAATGCCTGCCAGTATTTGGCAAAGCCGCCAAAGCTGTTGCCCATCGCGTGGGCATATTCACACAGGATCAGCGGGCGCGTTTCGCCAGGCAAACCGATCCATTTTTTCAGCGACCATTTCGGCACAGCCGGAAAGGGTTGATCCTGATCGACGCGTGCATACATCGGACAAATAATATCGGTGGCGGCGGTGTTGGCTCCGCCGCCTTCATATTGCACCGGACGGGTGGGATCGCTGCTTTTCACCCATTGATACAAGGCATCATGCGTGCTGCCATGGCCGGATTCATTGCCCAGCGACCAGATAATGATGCAGGGATGATTTCGATCACGCTGCACCATGCGCGTAACACGTTCGCTGTAAGCAGCAAGCCAGCGCGGATCGCTGGAGAGGCGATTCATCGGCTGCATACCGTGAGTTTCGATATTGGCCTCATCCACCACGTATAAACCGTATTCATCGCACAGGCGATACCATAATGGATGATTGGGATAATGGGCGCAGCGCACCGCGTTGAAGTTGTGGCGTTTCATCAGTTCGATGTCGCGTCGCATACTGGCTTCATCCACCACCTGACCGTTTTCCGGATGGTGCTCATGGCGATTGACGCCGCGAATCAGCAGCGGCTGACCATTCAGACACAGCAGACCGTTCTCAATGGCGACGCGTCGGAAACCGACATCATAAGCCTCGGATTCCAGCAGTGCGCCTTGCTCATCCAGCAGCGATACCACCGCCCGATACAGATGGGGGGTTTCGGCACTCCACAGCAGAGGCTGGCTGACAGGCAGCACCAGCAAGGACTGCTCCGGGTAGTGACCGCGCTCGTCAATAATGGCGCTGCCCGGTGCCTGTTCATGTTCGCCAATCAGGGTAGTGCCCTGCCACAGGCTCAGGCGTAACCGACAGCCTGGCAGCGGGCGTGTCGGGCTGTGGATCTTCACGTTCACGCGCAAATCGCCGCGCACATATTCCGGGCTGAGTGCGGTTTCGATCTGCACATCCGCCAGCTGTGTCGCCGGTTTATGCAACAGGGTGACATCGCGGAAAATACCGCTCATGCGCCACATATCCTGGTCTTCAAGGTAGCTGCCGTCGCTCCAGCGCAACACCATCACCGCCAGGCGATTATTGCCGGGGCGCAAGGTGCGGCTCAGGTCAAATTCGGCGGGTAAGCGGCTATCCTGCGAATAACCGA
Source organism: Pantoea sp. X-Soil-TKNS-1280 (assembly GCF_059730475.1). Lineage (NCBI taxonomy): Bacteria > Pseudomonadati > Pseudomonadota > Gammaproteobacteria > Enterobacterales > Erwiniaceae > Pantoea > Pantoea sp. X-Soil-TKNS-1280. The sequence continues at coordinate 1,026,343 of NZ_AP035962.1, forward strand.
TCCACTGACCATTGCACCAGAGAAAGAACGCAGAATTGACGCCATCAAAAATAATGCGCGTCTGGCCCTGTTGCAGCCAGGCATCATCGACACTAAATGTGAGCGAGTAACATCCGGTGGGATTACTGGCTGGCACGAAAGGCGGATTGACAGGGATCGGGTATTGCACATTGGTATAAATCGGTGCGTCGTAGCCCTGCAGCTGCCAGTTTGCCGGGACGGGAATGTTGTCCGCGTCGGCCAGATCCTGCAATAGCCAGCTTTGCGGTACCGCTTCCGGCTGAGTGAAATAACTGAATGTCCACTGACCATTCAGACTCTGGCGTGAAGGGGAGGGACGATCATCGCGCGCGGCCAGTTCCTCACGCCAGCTGGCAAAGGGCGGATGCGCGTCAAGCCGGTTCAGACTGGTGACGACCGGATTTTCCCAGTCGCGTCGCGCCAGAATGTCACTGAGGGAAACAGATAAAGATGTCATGTTGGGATCTCATTAATTGTAATGCGCTCACATTGCGTGAAATTCCCCCAGCTGTAAAGCGCCGTGACGCCTTGCCGGAGCGGATTTTTTATCGCTTTCATTACGTCTTTGTCGGTTTTCCCCTGGCTTAGTGCCAGTAAATTGTTAAGCATGGTGAGCAGAGATGAATAGCGCCAGCTTACGGAGAATTCTGTGTTGTCGGGCGTAACGGCGGCTCATACACTCAGCCCGATTTCTCCATCCTGAGGTAATTATGGTCCGTATTGTTAAACTCGCAGCCGTAGTGGCATTGGTGACCGCGCTGAGCGGTTGTATTTTCCCGCCGCCGGGTGGCGGAGGTGGTTGGGGTGGCGGTGGTGGTGGCTGGGGCGGCCATGGCGGCGGTCCGGGCCGTGGATTTATGGGTCCATAAGTGATTAACGTCCTGCATTAATCACTGCTTTTTGCGCGCGAAACGTTTCACGAGAACATTATTTCTGAGAGAAACGTTTCGCCGCTTAATAATAAAATCCTGCGCTGAGTTTTCTTTCCCGCCATTTTTAGCTGTGTTATCTGGATCCGACAAAAATCCCTGTTGTTTTATTCTGCCCAATGCTAACGTCAACATTTCCCTCAACTAATTGAGTTGGTCGCATGAAAAATCTGATTGCGGAACTCCTGCTTAAGCTGGCTGAAAAAGAAGAAGAGTCTAAAGAGTTAGTGGTCCAGGTTGAGGCGCTGGAAATTGTGGTCACGGCCTTGTTACGCAAACTGGAGCCGGAACAATTAAAAGACATCACTTCGGGTATTAACGTTGCAATGTCCCCGGTTGCGCATCATGAAGCATCATCGGACGCTATCCTGCTGCGCAATTACGTGGAAAAACTGTTAAACCATCCCCGCATATGAATTCGCATGACGCCTGTGATCGCCACAGGCGTTTTTCGTTATATTTATTTCTGCTTTGCTTATCTCATGCCAGGCTTATCAGGCAATAACTTTATGGAGAAGGTGCAATGAAATCGTTTCTTATGGCAATGATGGCTGCGGGTCTGCTGATTGCAGGCAGCGCGGGTGCGGCAGAGAAGACCGCACAGCAGGAAAAAATGACCATGTGTAATCAACACGCGTCCTCTCAAAACCTGAAAGGTGACGCGCGTAAAAGCTTTATGAGTTCCTGCCTGAAAAAAGACAGCAAGATGGGCACTATGACGCCACAACAAATGAAGATGAAAACCTGTAACACCGAAGCGGGTGATAAAAAACTCAGCGGTGATGCACGTAAAACCTTCATGAGTTCCTGCCTGAAAAAAAGTTGATCTCCGGATAGCGGCCTGCGGGCCGCTAATTATTTGTACCTGTCATGGTGTTATTAATCTGTTTCTGTCGGCGTATTCCCTTAATTACATTTTCTTTCATCTGAAAAACGGCGAATAAACAGGCTGTTATTACCCACGTTGTTTTCCTCTTCCTGCCAAATCATCAGACTTTGCCACACTTACTGTTTGTATGGATTTATTGCTTCATATCTGACTACAGCGTAGGGAGGCACAACGTGAGCTATCAATCTGTCGTTGAACTGAAGGCGCTCAGGCAACATAAACCCACTAAATTCTCTGTAGGTGAGAAGGATATTTTACTGATCCGCGAAGGTGAACGTGTCCATGCCCTTCAGGCGAAATGCCCACATGCCGGAGCGCCGCTGGAGCAGGGGGCGGTCTGTGGCGGCGAGCTGGTATGCCCCTGGCATAAAGCGGTATTTGGCATCGAAGATGGCAGGATGCATGAACCGCTGGCTCTGGCGGACTTGAAAAACTACCCGGTGCGCATCGAACAGGGCAAGGTCTGGGTCGATACCAAACCCATGTCTGCCGCGTCACTGCCTGCTGTTGAACGGGAAACGCCGGTCTGCGTGGTGCTGGGATCAGGTGCCGCAGGGAGTGCGGCCTTGTGGACGCTGCGCCATGAGGGTTTTAAAGGGCATCTGGTGTTAGTCGAACGCGAAGCGGAAGCCCCTTACGATCGTACCGCATTAAGTAAATTTGTTCCGTCCGGGAAAATGGCGATTGAAGATGTGCCGCGTTTGCTGAAGCAGGATGTGCTGAGCCATGTGGAACGTATTCAGGCCAATGTGGTGGAACTGAATAGCGCGGAACAGCTGCTGGTCTTTGCTGATGGCAACAACTTACATTTTGATCAGTTACTGATCGCCAGTGGTGGCACGCCACAGCCGCTGGCGATTCCGGGACACGATCTTCCCGGCGTGCATCTGCTGCGTTCGCTTAATCAGGCCAGCTCACTGCTGAACGACGTCGATGAAACTCATCAAATCGTGATCATCGGCAATAGCTTTATTGGCATGGAGCTGGCGGGAGCATTGCGCAACCGCGATATTGACGTCACGGTGCTGGCACGTCACCCGCTGCCATTTGCGAAACAGTTCGGCGAGGAAATTGGCCAGCATTTCCGCGATCTGCACACCAGCAATGGCGTGAAAATGATCGTGGGAGAGCCGCAGGCGCTGGTCGGCAATGACAGAGTCGAGGCAGTCGCGCTGAAAAATGGCAAAAGTCTGGCGGCCAGCCTGGTACTGTTTGCCACCGGAATTAAACCGGTAACCGGCTTTGTTCATGATCTGGCGATGCAGAGCGACGGCAGCCTGACCACCGATAGTCAGCTTCAGGTGGCAAAAAATATCTGGGCGGCAGGTGACATCGCCAGCTATCCCACCCAGCAGGGACCACAACGGATTGAGCACTATCGGGTGGCGCACCAGCAGGGACGAATTGCCGCGCTGAACATGCTGGGCAAGCGTGAGCTATATGACCGAGTGCCGTTTTTCTGGACTGCGCATTACGGCACGCGTTATGAGTATCTGGGACATGCTACCGAGTGGGATGAGTTCCACTTGCTGGGTTCGCTGCCGGATAAACGTTTTATCGCTTTTTATGGTCAGCAGGGCAGGCTGGCGGCGGTGTGTTCAGCTGGCATGTACACGCTGACGGCGGCACTGGTGGAACATATGCAGCAGCCAATGACCGTGGCGCAGGGGATCGCGCTGTTTGAGGATTATCAGGGATAGCGAAACCCGTTATCTGCCTGTGTAGCGGCGCAATTTATTGCGCGCCTTTTTCCGGCAATGCGCACGGAATTGCGCGATAAATCGCGCCGCTACGGGTTACGACTTACTCAATGCATCCGATTTTTTCATACATTGCTGCATCGCTTCGATCACCGCCGCCCGGAAGCCTTTTTCTTCCAGCACCTTGACCGCTTCAATGGTGGTGCCGCCGGGGGAGCACACCATATCCTTCAGTTCGCCGGGATGTTTACCGGTCTCCAGCACCATCTGCGCGGAGCCTTTCACCGCCTGCGCGGCAAACTGATAGGCCTGAGCTCGCGGCATACCGCCGAGAACCGCTGCATCCGCCATCGCTTCAATAAACATAAACACATAGGCTGGGGCAGAGCCACTCACGCCAACAACCGCGTGAATCAGGTATTCACTCACCACGGCGGCTTTACCGAAACTCTCGAAAATCGCCACCACTTCGTCGGTTTCATGCTGCTCAACCAGCACATTCGGTGTGACTGAGGTCATCCCCTCATTCACCAGTGACGGCGTATTCGGCATCACGCGGATGATTTTACGATCGTGACCCAGCACGGCGGCCAGCGAATCCAGCGTTACACCAGCGGCGATCGATACCACCAGCGCCTCTTTTTTCAGCTGGCTGGCCAGATCCTTCAGCACCTTGAGAATCACATTCGGTTTCACTGCGCCAAAAAGGATATCGACTTCACGCGCCAGGCTTTCGGCGCTCTCGGCTGCCGTGACGCCATACTGCTGCGCCAGTGCCTGATTGGTGGCGGGTTTGCGGTCAAACACCCAGATGTTGGCCGGGGCGATTTGTCCACTGTTCACCAGGCCGCTGATGATCGCTTTCGCCATATTACCGGCACCAATAAACCCGATTTTCTTCTCCAGCATCGCTTGATCCTTTAGATGGTTCGATTTTCTGTATCGGCTAGCTTACGTCGCTGGGCAGGGGTTGCAACGTTCCGATCAAATTAAATTTGCCATTCTGGCGCAGAACGGGAAGATCACCTGCATTCACCGAGAGAAAGGATTAACTATGTCGATTTGGGTTGATGCCGATGCCTGTCCCAATGTCATCAAAGAAGTGCTCTACCGCGCCGCCGAGCGCACCCAAACTCAGGTCACCTTTGTGGCTAACCAGCCACTGCGCGTGCCGCCGTCACCCTGGCTGAAAACGTTGCAGGTGGCAGCGGGTTTTGATGTGGCCGATAACGAAATCGTCAAACGTGTACAGCCAGGTGAGCTGGTGATTACCGGAGATATTCCGCTGGCGGCGGAAGTGCTGGAGAAGGGGGCAGCGGCGCTGAATCCGCGTGGTGAACGTTATTCGCCGGACACGATTCGCCAGCGTTTAACTATGCGCGACTTTATGGAAACCATGCGCGCCAGTGGTATTCAAAGTGGCGGCCCGTCGGCGCTAAGCCCACGCGACCGCCAGCAATTTGCTAACGAACTGGATAAGTGGTTACGTCAACGGCGTTAGACAAAATTGTCATCGTCGTCGTCGAAGTCGCTGCCGCCGAAATCGCTGAAATCGTTGTTATCGGCGAAGCTGTTATCCCAGCCGTTATTATTGTCATTCAGGAACGCATTGTTGCTGTCGTTGACGCCATTAAAGGTATCAAGATTGTCATCAACCTGCGGCAGCGCGGGTTCATTGATGATGTTCACAATCTCTTCCGGCTGCGAATGGTGGAACAGGCTGGTTAGCATGTCCGCCATCACCACACCACCGGCCACACCGACGGCGGTCTGCAACGCACCACCGAGAAAACCGGTACCGCGTGCGGGTGGCGCGCTGGCGTATTGCGGCTGCTGAGGCGGTTGCTGCTGCGTCGGGGCACTGTTCCACACCGGCTGCTGCTGCTGTGGCTGTGCAGCAGGGCGCGATGCGCCACCACCAAACAGGCTGGAAAGGAATCCGCCACTGCTTTGCTGCGGAGCCTGCTGCTGCTGTGCCTGCGCCTGCGCCTGCGCCAGACGATTTTCCAGCTCACCCACCTGGGCATTGAGCTTTTTCATCGCCGCTTCCTGAATCAGGATGGCCTGCGCCATGTAATAAGGCGCTCCGGGCTGCGACAGCAAATGCTGTTTGATTAACTGCTCGGCGCCGACATCACGCGGGCCGCTCTGGCTCTCAGCCTGTTTCAGACGGCTGAACAGGCTTTCAATTAACTGTTGTTCTTCGCTCTGCATGGTAAACCTCCGTTTGCGAGTTACCCCACTATATGAGGGCGAGATGACAGAAAGTAAATCAATGCGCTGGTAAGCAAATGTTGCCCAGACTTACACTTTTGTCGATGCACAAAAATTGCATGATTTTTTCTATGTAAATCATAGAGGTGCGAGATTGTATGGGCAAGATACGCGTAAATCGTGCTTCGCCGGTGGCTGATGAAATGAAATCCAGGTATCATGCGACGCAATATTGACCTGATGACAATGCCCGTGCGGCAAAACACGGCGGAGGATGAGCCAGGATGTCATTACCCATCTATCTGATCGGCGCACGCGGTTGCGGTAAAACCACCATTGGCCAGGCGCTGTCGCAGGCACTCGGCTACGACTTCCGCGATACCGACCATCACCTGCAAACCACCACCCAGCGCAGTGTCGCCGAAATCGTGACGGCTGAGGGCTGGGACAGCTTCCGTGCACGCGAAACCGAATCACTTCAGGCAGTCACCGCACCCTGCACCATCATTGCCACCGGTGGCGGCATGGTGCTGGCGGAAGTGAACCGTCGCTTCATGCGCGAGCATGGTCAGGTCATTTGGTTAAATGCCCCCTCCAGCGTACTGGCAGATCGTCTGGAGCGGCAGCCCGAAGCAGATCAACGTCCGACACTGACCGGTCGCCCGATTGCGGAAGAAATGGGCGATATTCTGCGCCAGCGTGCACATTTGTACCATCAATCGGCCCATCATGAAGTGAATGCAATGCAATCGCCGGAATTGGTGGTTGAAGAGATCCTCCGCTCGCTGTCACTGGCCCGCGCCAGCTAACCTCCTCAGATTTCTCCCTGTTTAAATTGCGACCATCCCCGCTTGTCTATACTTAAGGACGGGCAGGGGATTGCTGCTGTCCGTTTGGATAACTGACATACCCAGGAGGGAGATGTATGCCATCAAGACCACCTTATCCGCGACATGCTCGCATCGTCGCCGTTGAAAAAGGCACGCCGGGCAACACCGTGACCTGGTACGAATTACGCGCCGATCATCCACGTCCGGATTCGCTAATCAGCGAACATAAAACTGCTGCTGAAGCGCAGGATGCTAAACTTCGCTATGAAGATGTGGAAAAAGAGTAATATCGGCTGGCAGGGATGCCGGTTATTAGTTTGTGCCGCTCAGGGTCATTTTCTATTCACATGAAATAACTACAAAGCTGCCACAAAGTTACCACCTTTTCTGCATTCAATTTATTCCTCCTGATAAAATCATTTGGTTTTAACTTTATTCCTCATTTTATGCTGCCTTAATTTCCCCCCTGATTTGACCGGTACAAAATTTGCGCTTGACCGCAAAAACCTGACGTTTTACTTTCGGGGTATTGATTCAGGAACTTAGTTCCAAATAGTGAAACTACCTGCATGACCACACTCGAAAATGCCGCCGCAGTACTTAAATTATTTCAGCGCTTTGGCGTGACGCAGGGGCATCCAGGTCTCACCTTTACCGAAGTGGTTGAGGCGCTGGATCTGCCGAAAAGTACCGTTTCCCGTTTACTGGCGACGATGGAAAGCCAGGGATTACTGGAGCGCGATCCCGATAGTCGTTGTTTCCATATTGGCCGCGTGTTGTTGTCGGTGGCGGGACATTATCTTTCCACCCCGCTGGTGGATAGCGCCTCTGCTGCCATGGCGCGCCTGGCGGCCAGCACCGGCTGCATGGGCTATATCTCGGTGCTGGACGGCAACGACATCATCGTGATGCGCATGTACCACGGCCGCCTGTTTACCCAGTTGATCACCCCGCCAGGTACCCGTATGCCTGCGGCGGGCACCTCCACCGGGCGAGTGCTGCTGGCACAAAGCAGCGATGATGTGGTGCGCGAGCGTTTTGCCCATGAGTGGCATGCCGCTTCACAGAACTCACCGCTCGATCCTGATGCGCTGTGCGCTGAACTGGCGACCATCCGCCAGCAAGGCTGGGCGCTGGCGCGTAATGAGACGCTGCCAGGCATCAGCTCGATGGCGGTTGCCGTCACCAACAAGCACCGCGGCGAAAGTGTCGCACTCTGCCTGTCATTTCTTTCACAAGAAGCCGCGCCCGGTTATCCGGAAGCGCTGCTCAATGCATTACGCGCCACTGCGGCCCTGATGGCCGAAAAATATGGCGCATGATTTAACGGCGTAATACTTCGCGCCACACCAGGGAAATAACAGGCCTCCGGGCCTGCTTATTTCAACCATCAGGGAACGATATTTAACTAAAACGCCGCTGTCCCGCGTGACGGGCGGTGCGTAATAACGTTTTCGCCAGGGTGAAAATACGGGGAATACCATGCGTCACCATAATCCAATAAAAAGTGTCGGAGTCGGTTTAATGCTGGTGTTGTTGTCCATTGCGGGCGCGATCATTGGCGTACAATTAATTACTACCATCGGGGTCACCCCCAATACTTCAATTATCGGCGCGCTGTTTGCCATGCTGCTGGCGCGTATTCCGTTGCAATTGTTTCGTCGCTACCGTTCGGTGGAAGTGCAGAACCTGGCGCAAACTGCCATCTCATCTGCCACTTTCGGTGCCGCCAACAGCCTGCTAATGCCGATTGCGGTACCCTGGGCGCTGGGCGAGCCACAGCTGGTGCTACCGCTGTTTGTCGGGGTCAGTGCAGCAATGCTGCTGGATGCTTATCTGCTGTATCGCCTGTTCGATACCCGCGTATTTCCGGCCAGCAATGCCTGGCCGCCAGGCGTTGCCGCAGCGGAAGCGATCAAAGCCGGTGACAAAGGTGGCCGCCAGGCGTGGCTGCTGGTGGTGGGGATTGTCGGCGGGATTGTGGGTTCGATGCTGAAGATTCCGATGTCGGCATTTGGCACGGCGTTTATCGGCAATATTTGGGCGCTGACCATGCTTGGCATGGGTTTCCTGTTACGCGCTTATGCCCAGCCGGTGGCGGGCATTGATATTAACGCGTTGTATATTCCGCACGGGGTGATGGTCGGTGCCGGTGTGGTGGCCCTGATTCAGGTGGTACAGGTGATTCGCAGCCGCCGTCATGATGCGCTCAGCGTCAGTCGCAGCGATAGCGAAGTGAAACGCTCGCTCGGTTTCGGCACCGTCGGCTATATCGTCATTTCCGCACTGCTGGCGCTGGCAGGCGGATTGTGGAGCCAGATGGGCTTGCCAATGCTGGTGCTGTTTATTGTTTACGCTGCTTTTGCTGCTTTTGTTCATGAGTTGATCGTCGGTATCGCTGCGATGCACTCCGGCTGGTTTCCGGCTTTTGCGGTGGCGCTGATTACCCTGATCCTCGGTATTTTGCTCGGCTTCCCGCCGCTGGCGCTGTGTCTGCTGTGTGGCTTTACCGCCGCGACCGGCCCGGCATTTGCGGACATGGGTTATGACCTGAAAGCCGGTTTTATCCTGCGCGGTAACGGTGCGGATGTGCAGCAGGAGTTGTGGGGCCGACGCATTCAGCTGATTGCGGCGATGATCGCCTTTGTGATCGCCATTCCGGTGGTGTGGTATGCCCATACCCTGTTCTTTGCGGAAAACCTGCTGCCGCCGGTAGCCCGCGTTTATGCCAAAACCATTCAGGCCGGTGCGGAGCCGGGTATCGCGGGTAACCTGCTGCTTTGGGCCATTCCCGGTGCGATTATTCAGCTGATTGGTGGACCGAAGCGTCAGCTTGGCGTGCTGCTGGCTACCGGCCTGCTCATCAACAATGCCGCTGCCGGTTGGGCGGTGCTGGTGGGGATAGCATTACGCATTCTGATCCTGCGCGTGTGGGGCGAGCGCGGTCGTTCACCGATGGAGGTGATGGCGGCGGGTTTTATCGCCGGTGATGCACTCTACAGCTTCTTCCACTCACTTTTTGCCAGTAGCAGTAAGAAATAACCAGGGAATCCAATATGAGTTTACAGCAGACATTGCAGGTTTTTGAGTTACTCGATAGCGCCTTTGTGGATGGTCAGCAGGTGGTTGATCTGTTTGCCGCGTATCCCGGCGTCAGCGCCAGCACCAAACGCGTGAGTGGCCCGAAAGGGCGTACCGACTTTGTGCGCATCGATATCCCTGGCACTAAAGGTAAAAGCCAGGGGGGCAGTGCGCCGACCCTCGGCATTATTGGGCGTCTCGGCGGGATTGGTGCCCGTCCGACCCGTATCGGCATGGTGTCGGATGCTGACGGTGCCGTGGCGGCCATCAGCAGCGCGCTGAAACTGGCGCAGATGCAAACCCGGGGCGATGTGCTGGCCGGTGACGTGATCATTACCACCCATATCTGTCCGGATGCACCGACACGCCCGCACGAGCCGGTGGATTTTATGGATTCACCGATTGATGACGTCACCATGAATGACAACGAAGTGGTGGCCGGAGTGGACGCTATCCTCTCCATCGATACCACCAAAGGTAACCGTATCCTGAATCACAAAGGTTATGCCCTGTCACCGACGGTGAAAGAAGGCTACATTCTGCGCGTATCGGAAGATTTGCTGCGCATTATGGAGATGACCAGTGGCCGCCCGGCAGTGACGTTCCCGATCACCACCCAGGATATCACGCCGTATGGCAACGGGGTTTATCACCTCAACAGCATTCTGCAACCTTCAACCGCCACCGATGTGCCGGTGGTAGGTGTGGCCATTTGCGCTGAGTCGGTGGTGCCCGGCTGTGGGACGGGTGCCAGCCACGAAGTGGATATCGCCAGCACGGTGAAATTTGCCGTGGAAGTGGCTAAAGAGTTTGGTCGCGAGACTTGTCAGTTCTACGACGCGCAGGAGTACGCTCTGCTGCTATCTTTGTATGGTAGCCTCAGTCATTTGCGTTCCCGGAAATCCTAAGTATGAAAACATCTCTGGTTACCCTGACCATTGGTCAGTCACCGCGCAGCGACATTCTGCCACTGTTGCAGGCGTATCTGCCCGCAGAGCAGGTGGCGCACGCCGGTTTACTCGACGGCCTCTCTCTGGCGGAAGTGGAGCAGCACTACACACCAGCGGCTGGTGAGAAAGTGCTGGTTTCGCGGATGCAGGATGGACAGCAGGTACGCCTGGCGGCACGTCTGGTGGAGCAGGGATTGCAGCAGAAAATCTACGCACTGGAGGAGCAGGGTTACAACACTATCCTGCTGCTGTGCACCGGAGAATTTGGTGCACTGAAAACACATAAAGCGTTGTTGCTGGAGCCTGATCGCATCATTCCGCCGCTGGTGGGGGCGATTGTGCACGGCCACAAAGTAGGGATTGTGGTGCCGGTGGAAGAACAGATTGCTGAGCAGGCCAGCAAATGGCGTAACCTCGGTACTCCTCCTTGTTTTGCCGTCGCCAGTCCTTATCTGGCGCAGCAGGCGGATCTGATTGAAGCCGGCCTGTCGCTGCAGGAGCAGGGAGCCGATGTGGTGGTACTGGATTGCATCGGCTATCACCAGAAACATCGTGATTTTCTGCAGAAAATGCTGGGGATCCCGGTCCTGCTGTCTAATGTACTGGTAGCCAAACTGGCAGCGGAATTAATCGTTTAATCCACAGGGATCACAACTTGCGATCCCACCTGTCATTTCGCGTGACAGATCAGCGAGTTCCCTTGTAATCTGCCAGTCAACCTAATGTGCTGTGAGGAAGTGACATGCTCAACGTGAGTGAGTATTTTGACGGAAAAGTGAAGTCCATTGGTTTCGAGAGTGTCACCATTGGACGCGCAAGCGTGGGCGTGATGGCGGAAGGTGAATATACCTTCGGTACAGGGCAGCCGGAAGAGATGACGGTGGTCAGCGGTGCACTGAAAGTGCTGCTGCCGGGTGAAACTGAGTGGAAATGGTTTGAAGCTGGTAGCGTGTTCAACGTACCGGGCCAAAGCGAGTTCCATCTTCAGGTCGCTGAGCCAACCTCTTATCTGTGCCGCTATCTGTAAGCAGTTGCCCCAGGCCGCAGATTGCGGCCTTTTTTGTCAGATTTACATCACAAAATTTGTAAATTTAATTTTTTATCCTATCTTCATTTAGAAATAATCACTTCTTTTTTATTCGACGTTTTTCAGGCAGATAAATTAAAGTTAATTAGTCGAATAAGTAATTAATAAGTCGTCATGTTAATTTTTCTGGCGATTATGCTGGTTGCATATTGATTTTATCTGTATTAAAAATGGATCCGTTCGCTGAATAATGATTCTAAAAAGGAGGTTAGCATGTCGATTGGTCGAATATATTCCGCACCGATTTTACCGAAGCCTGTTATTCGTTCTGGTAAAGATAATTCTGAGTTGTCACCGTTTGGTTTTATTCCCCGTGTTTTTTATTCAGCATGTGAAGAACGACCGGTTTCATTTAAGTATCCGGTTAATTCGCGTGCCAGTCTGAATGAATTACCCGCGGCAAATAAACGGTGGTTTGGGGAGGCGGTGCCGCCACTTTCTGAACCTGTTGTCAAACCTGCACCGGTTAAACTCACCTGGGGAGCTTTCTCTCCCTTTAGCGGAGCGCTGAATATCCGCAATCTCCAACCCAAAAAAAACGGCAGCTATTCACTCGTGGAGGCTGCGGCTAAATCCGTGCAAAAGAATTTTGTGCCAGAACCAAAAAAAGTTATTCAGGATGCGGGATGTGTTTCTGGGTTAGGGCAGTTTGTTCGTACAATTAGTAAATCAAATAAGTATCCCGATGATAAAACGCTGGAAGCAATAATGGCTTCACTGGAGACAGGAAGAAACCCTTCCGGGAGTTACCGGAGCTGGCCATTTGATTCTGAATGCAGAACAGTGCCAGAGCCTGTTTCTGAGCATCTGATGCCACCGACGCCTGAGCCAGAGCCTGTTTCTGAGCATCTGACAGCACCGAAGCCTGAACCCGGGTATCAAACGTTTCCGAAGGATATCGAAGAGACCTCTTCGTTGTCCGGCAGTGACTCCGGGTGCGACATTCTTTCTGACAGTGAAGACCCATCCAGGCCACCAATCCCACTTGAGCCAGTTGTTATTATAAAAACGGCAATGGACAGAAAAACAGAGAATTTGCAGGTTAAAGTGGATAATTTTTATAACCAATTTGATGAAAGCCGCACCAGGGAAAATGACGAACGAAGGCCTAATCCTTCTGGTTTTACGCTAAGATCGAAGATGAGCAATCATTATCTTTGTCAAAATGCTAAACCACCCGCTATCGTCAGAACCATTCTTAAAAATGAAGTCCCGACCAGCAAGTATGAGAGCTTTGTCATTCCTTTTACTCATTCTGACTATTTGAAAATGGAGAATGACAGGAATAGAAAATTATCGGTCCGGGATTCTGATGATCAATTCTTAGAGGAGCTGAAAAAAGAAATAAATGATTGTGCTCGTATGTTTGAAGAGAGCCAGGCGTATCATTATTCACGTTATACGAAAATCAGAGAGAAAATTGATGGTCTCAATGGTGTGCTGGAAGCTATCGATGAAGACAGTGTTTTATACCTCCCTCCTAAGGTAGAGTTAAAAGACTATTACTATAGTCTACGCGATGAAGTTATGCAGGCTATTGCAAGCGAGAAAAAGACCATCCTTGTTGATAATGCAGGCAGGAAAATAAATCCGCTGTATGTGGAGGACGAACCTGACTATTAGAAGTATCAACGTTTTTACTGAACTGAACGGACTCGTAGCGGCGCGATTTATCGCGCTGCTACGTACGTGATATCGGAAATAAATGTGCGATTTCCTTTTCCTGCGCGATGCGTCAAAAAAACCGCGCGATAAATCGCGCCGCTACATTAGAGCTCCGCCTTTATTCTTTTAATGGCCATAACCAGGCGGCACCCCGTACACCGCTGGAATCGCCATGCACCGCTTTGAGTACCGGTGTTTCGCACTCACGACCAAAGACCCACTGCTTCATCAGCGCCGGTACGGTCTGATACAACCGATCGTTATTACTCATGCCACCCCCCAGCACAATGACATCCGGGTCGAGCAAATTCACCACCTGAGCCAGCGATTTCGCCAGACGCATTTCGTAACGGTGCATCGCCAGCTCAGCCACCGGGTCCTGCTGTTCTATCAGCTTAATGATCTCTGCCCCTTTCAGCGCTTGTCCGCTCAGACGCTGATAATCGATGGCAAACCCCGTGCCGGAGACAAAGGTCTCGATGCAGCCCTGCAAACCGCAATAGCACGGCACCTCCGCGCGATAACGCAGCTCATCTTCATCCATCCACGGCAGTGGATTATGGCCCCATTCACCGGCATTGCCGTTGCCGCCGATACGCGACTCACCGTTTATCGCCACCCCTGCACCCGAGCCGGTGCCGATAATTACCGCAAACACCAGCGGTTGTCCCGCACCGGCACCATCCACCGCTTCGGATACCGCCAGACAATTCGCGTCGTTAGCGATACGCACGTCACGATTCAGCGCCTGTGCCAGATCCTTATCCAGTGGTTGCCCATTCAGCCAGGTGGAGTTGGCGTTTTTCACCCGCTGAGTATAGGGCGAAATGGTGCCCGGAATGCCGAGTCCGACCGTACCCTGCTGCCCGGTTTTCTCTTCCGCCAGCTGCACCAGATCGACAATCGCCTGAACCGTCGCACCATAGTCATCACGCGGGGTATTCACGCGGTGCCGAAACAGCTCCTGACCCTGGTCTGACAGCGCAATCACTTCAATTTTGGTGCCACCTAAATCGATACCAATACGCACGTTTTATTCCTCATTATTCGTTCTGGTGAGAGATACAGTAGAAGGCCGTTTGGGTAAAGGCAATGAAACCCATCCGATGTTTCGCTATCATGCGCGCTGACTCGTAGACTTGTGCGTCCGATCGCACCCCCGGTAAGGAATCCCGATGTTGTGGTTTAAAAATATGATGGTTTATCGTCTGAATCGTGACATCCCGCTGTCCGCAGACGATCTGGAAAAACAGCTCGACGCCTTTACCTTTTCACCCTGTGGTAGCCAGGATATGGCCAAAACCGGTTGGGTCTCCCCAATGGGTAACCGCAGCGAGGCGCTGACGCACGTGATTAATGGTCAGATTGTGATCTGTGCACGTACTGAGCAAAAAATCCTGCCTTCTCCCGTGGTGAAGCAGGCACTGGAAGCCAAAATTGACAAGCTTGAGGCGGAACAGAGCCGCAAGCTGAAAAAGACCGAAAAAGACTCGCTGAAAGATGAAGTGCTGCATAGCTTGCTGCCGCGTGCCTTTAGCCGCTTCAGCCAGACCTTTATGTGGATCGACACTGTCAACAACCTGATTATCGTTGACTGCGCCAGCGCAAAGAAAGCTGAAGACACGCTGGCGCTGCTGCGTAAAAGCCTGGGTTCGCTGCCGGTGGTACCGCTGACGCTGGAAAAGCCGATTGAAATGACGCTGACCGAATGGGTGCGTTCTGGGGAGCTGCCTGCCGGTTTTGCCCTGATGGATGAAGCGGAGTTGAAAGCGTTGCTGGAAGACGGTGGCGTCATCCGCTGTAAAAAGCAGGATCTGGTGTCAGACGAAATTGCGACCCATATCGAAGCCGGGAAAGTGGTGACCAAACTGGCACTCGACTGGCAGGAACGTATTCAATTGGTAATCGCCGATGACGCATCGGTAAAACGTCTGAAATTCAGCGATACGCTGCGTGAGCAGAATGACGATATCGATCGTGACGATTTTGCCCAGCGTTTCGATGCAGACTTTATCCTGATGACCAGCGAACTGGCTGCGCTGATCAGTAACCTGGTCGAAGCGTTAGGCGGCGAAGCCCAGCGTTAAGCATGACATCCACACTCGTAGCGGCGTGATTTATCACGCGCCTTTCAGCCGGGGCACTTCCCTGGCTGAAAAACAGCGCGATAAATCGCGCCGCTGCGTAATGCTATTGTTATTCGCCCACCAGCATTGAATCCTGCGGTGCGTTGTCGCGCTGCGCTTTCGTGGCAAGGAAGTAGACATAGCCCACCGCCATAATCGCCACAAACAGGCCGCCAATCACCGGGTTAAACCACAGCATCGCCACCAGGCACACCAGCGACAGCACCAGCGCGATACCTGGCACAATCGGATAGCCCGGTGCGCGGAAGCTGCGTTCCAAATCCGGCGCGGTGCGACGAAGTTTAAACAAGCTCAGCATGCTCATCAGGTACATCACAATCGCGCCAAACACCGCCATGGTGATCATGGCCGCCGTCAGGCTCATACCTTGCAGGTTAATCCAGCCGTCACTGTAAATCGCCGCAATCCCAATCAGGCCACCGGCAATAATGGCACGGTGCGGCGTCTGAAAGCGTGACAGTTTCGCGAGGCTTTGCGGCAGATAACCGGCACGCGCCAGCGCAAAGAATTGACGTGAATAGCCCAGAATGATGCCGTGGAAGCTGGCAACCAGGCCAAACAGGCCGATCCACACCAGCATATGCATCCAGTTAGAGTTTTCACCGACGATCATCTTCATCGCCTGTGGCAGCGGGTCATTGATGTCCGACAGTTTGCGCCAGTCACCGGCACCGCCCGCCAGCAGCATCACGCCAATCGCTAAAACCACCAGGGTCAGAATGCCGGTGATATAGGCTTTGGGGATGGTACGCTTCGGATCTTTCGCTTCTTCTGCTGCCATCGCGGCGCCTTCAATGGCAAGGAAGAACCAGATAGCAAAGGGTATGGCGGCAAAAATGCCAGATACCGCAGGCATACCAAAATGTTCGCTGCCCGCCCAGCCGTTGGCGGCGAAATTAGCAATGCTGAAGCCGGGTGAGACTACGCCCATAAACACCAGCAGTTCCAGCACCGCCAGCACCGTAACCACCAGCTCAAACATCGCCGCCAGTTTCACGCCGAGAATATTCAGCGTCATAAACACCACATAAGCCCCGACCGCAGCGGTTTTGGGGTTGAGTTCCGGGTATTGCACATTGAGATAGGCACCAATCGCCATGGCGATGGCCGGGGGCGCGAATACGAACTCGATCAGGGTTGCCAGACCGGCAATCAGGCCACCGGTTTCACCAAAGGCGCGGCGGCTATAGGCAAACGGACCACCGGCATGCGGGATAGCGGTAGTCAGTTCGGTGAAGCTGAAAATAAAACAGGTGTACATGGTGGCGATCAGCGCCGTCGTAATGAGAAATCCCAGCGTCCCTGCTACGCCCCAGCCGTAACTCCAGCCGAAATACTCCCCGGAAATGACCAGGCCAACCGCGATACCCCAAAGATGCAGGGTTCCCAGGGTGGGTTTGAGCTTGCTCGTCATAATCTTATCCCCGTCGTTTTTGTTGAGTGCGGTAACTTCACCGCGCCGGTTTATCGTTTGCGCTACAGTGAAGGGGATAATGCCGCTGCCTCTTACGGGAAAACTTGACGCAGGCGCAGTGAGTTTTGTCCTCCACGGTCAACTCTGACGCAAGAAAAGTGCCAGATGCACGCTGCGGTCAACTTTGGGTCATCTGCGGTCAAGCAGTCAGGACGACGTCATCCCATGCTGATAACACTGTTGTCATCCCTGGAGCCTGATGAATGAGTGCCAAACAATCCGACACCCTGACAAATGCTGAAATCACCGTGCTGGCGCAACAGGCGTTGGCGTGCTATCCCGCCGCGCTACAGGGCGAGCTGAAGCTGCTGTGCCGTTCTGAAAATGCCACCTTCCTGGTGCTGGCAGGCGGCAAACGTTATGCGTTGCGTCTGCATCGCCCGGACTACCACAGCAAAGCGGATATCCAGAGCGAGTTGCTATGGCTGGATGCATTGCGCGACACCGGCATCATGGTGCCGGAAGCGATCCCGGCCAGCGATGGTGAAACTGTGCTGTCGCTGCGCCTGCCGGATGGAGAAGTACGTCATGCGGTGCTGTTTCACTGGATCGAGGGCGATATGCCGACCACCGATGTCGATCCCAAAGCCTTCCAGCAGCTCGGTCACATCACCGCGCGGTTGCATCAGCACAGCAAGCGCTGGCAGAAACCGCAGGGCTTCCAGCGCATCATCTGGGATCATCACACCATGGTGAGCGATCACAGCCATTGGGGACGCTGGCAGGATGCCCCCAACCTGAATCCGGCCGATCATCCTGTTGTGCAACAGGCGATCGCCCGCGTGGGGCAGGAGTTGCAGGATTTTGGCAAAGGCGAGGATCGTTATGGTCTGATCCATGCCGATCTGCGCCTGACTAACCTGCTGCTGCATAAAGGGGAAACCCGGGTGATCGATTTTGATGACTGCGGCCTCGGCTGGTATCTGCACGATCTGGCGGCGGCGATCAGTTTTGTCGAGCATCATCCGCGCGCAGAAGAGTGGGTGGATAACTGGATCCGCGGCTACGAGCAGGTGGGGCATATCACTGATGCGGAAATGGCGCTGGTGCCCACCTTGCTGATCCAGCGTCGTATTCAACTTACCGCCTGGATGGGTTCCCATGCCGAAACCGAAATGGCGCTGAGCCTCGGGCCGCGCTGGGCCGATCATTCAGTACGGCTGTGTCATCGCTATCTGGAGAATAGCCAGCTGCCTGTCGGGGCCTGATGCACCATCAGCGGGCGTGGCTGCGCCGTTACGGTGCTCGCCGCGTCCGCTATCCACCCTAATCGCCTCTTTTTCTGCGTTGCCCGCCTGGTACGAAAATTGCTGGATACGGTAATTCGATTCACTCTGCGTATCCTGTGAGGTCAGCATGAATTCACTGATGAGACAGCCCGAGGCGTTCAACGCCTTGTCAGCGCATGCCAGTGCCTGTAACCGTGGCGTACTGGCGGCAGCGGCCACTGGCCTGAGCGACTTCATTACCGGTAAAGGCGGTGATGTGGATCGCATCTTTGGCATCAGCGGCATTGATTCAGAATTGCTCGCCAGCCCAACCCTCAGTCTGGGCCTGGTGAACTATTGCCGCGTGATGGAAGAAGCGGCGCGACACTCCGGTTTTGATAACTTCGGTTTGCACTACGGCAGGCAGTTCAAACCGCAGTCATTAGGCCTGATTGGCTACATCGGCCTATGTTCGCCAACGCTGGAGCAGGCACTGCATAACGTGGTGAATGCTTTTCCGTGGCACCAGCACGACACCCTGACGCGCCTGGTGGATAAAGGCGACTGCTGGCGGCTGGATTACCAGGTACGCCACGGGGCGATTCTGTCGCGTCGGCAGGATGCGGAGCTGACGCTCGGCATGTTTCTCAACCTGATCCGTCATGTAGCAGGGAAAAACTGGGCACCACGCGAAGTTCACTTCGAACATCCACGCCCGGAGCAGTGGCATGAGCACTGTAAAGTCTTTGATGCGCCGGTGTGGTTCGAACAACCCTTCAACTCGTTATTGATCCCGAAACGCGATCTGTTACGTACCATGCCAGAGCAGGATCCGATGTTGCTGATGGTAATGCAGGATGCGATCCGCCGCCTCAACAGCAGCGCCAGCCAGCAGAGCGTGGTGGAGCAGGCGCGTTCGCAGGTCAATCTGTCGCTGATTCAGGGCGAGCCGGTGCTGGAGGAAATTGCCGACAAGATGGGGCTGTCGAGCTGGTCGTTACAGCGCCGGTTGCGTGAAGAGGGCATCAGTTTCACCGCGCTGGTGGACAAGGTGCGGTGTGAAATGGCCACCCATTATCTGCAACAGAAACAGCTGCCGATTTCCGAAATGGCGCTGTTGCTGGGCTATTCCGAAGTGAGCGCGTTTTCACGCGCGTTTCGTCGCTGGTTTGGCATCAGTCCGCGTCAATGGCGGCAAGATGGACTGGTAAATTAACCTGCTGCGGCGCAAAGCCAAACCACGCTGGCTGCCCACGATCGGGTGGCGGCGGTAATCCTTTCGACTGACCAATCAACTGCCAGGCACGCAGACACAGCGGCTCATCGCCCTGGGTCTGGGTGACGGCATAGCGCCCGCTTTTTTCCCACTCCAGCCGCACCAGGCACCGCTGACCAGCATAATGACTGGCATCACGGAAATCATGTACCAGCTTCAGCTGCATTTCATCAGCCCATTTGCAGGATGCACTCGTGGGTGACTTATCCGGCTGGCAGACATTGCTCGCCTCATCCTGTTGTTGTGATGAGGAATTCTGACAGGCGCTAAGCACTACCCCAATGGTTAGCAGGCCCAATAGTCCCGCCATTCTATTAATTAAATTCATTAATATGCCGTTATTAGCCCTAAAGATCTGATTGTGCCCTGCCGACAGTCTACAGACCGACTCTCTGAATGCTATGGCAATCGTCTTACTGTCGGAAAAACCAGAATTTGCCGCCCCGTGCGGTTTTCTCTTCTTTATTCATGGATCTGAAATGCAAAAAAAATATGCCTTCGCGGCACTCTCCTTGTTATCGGCAGCACTGCTGAGTGGCTGTGCCACTGAGTCTTCGCGCGCCATCGAAGCCCCGCAGGTGCGGGCCGCCAGCCAACCGGCGTACCAGGGCGTGCGTAGCCCGATTGCAGTAGGCCAGTTTGATAACCGTTCGTCGTATATGAACGGCATCTTCTCTGATGGCGTGGATCGTCTGGGTAATCAGTCAAAAACTATTTTGATCACCCATTTGCAGCAAACCGGGCGTTTTAACGTGCTGGAACGCAGCAACCTGAAAGAGTTGCAGCAGGAAGCGAACTTTAAGCACAGCCAGCAAAACATTAAAGGGGCCAACTATATCGTCACCGGCGATATCACCGAGTTTGGTCGCAAAGAGGTGGGGGATCAGCAGCTGTGGGGCATTCTGGGCCGCGGTAAAAC
This sequence comes from Pantoea sp. X-Soil-TKNS-1280, assembly GCF_059730475.1. NCBI lineage: Bacteria > Pseudomonadati > Pseudomonadota > Gammaproteobacteria > Enterobacterales > Erwiniaceae > Pantoea > Pantoea sp. X-Soil-TKNS-1280. The sequence goes on from NZ_AP035962.1 coordinate 1,046,733, forward strand.
CCAGGTGGCTTACGCCAAGGTCAACCTCAATGTGGTTGACGTCACCACCTCTGAAGTGGTTTACAGCGCGCAGGGGGCGGGCGAATACCAGCTTTCCGCACGTGAAGTGATTGGTTTTGGCGGCACCGCCAGCTACGACTCCACCCTGAACGGCAAAGTGATGGATCTGGCGATCCGCGAAGCAGTCGATCATCTGGTTGACGGCATTACCAGTGGCGCCTGGCGTCCGGCGAAATAAGGATATTCCCGATGAAATTGATCAAACTGAGTGCCGCGCTGATCGCGGCAGGTGTACTGGCAGGCTGTGCACCAAAAGGGCCGGAACCGATTTATTACTGGGGTGATTACCAGCAGCAGATTTATAGCTATTACCAAAAAGACAAAGATCCGATGCAGCAGATTGATGCGCTGAATCTGGATATCGAAAAAGCCCGTTCGGTGAATAAACCGGTTGCCCCAGGTCTGCATGCGCAGCTGGGCCTGCTGTATGCCCAGACCGGCCAGACGGATAAAGCGTTCAGCCAGTTTGCCGCGGAGAAGCAGCAATTCCCGGAATCCGCCCCGTATATGGATTTTCTGATGAGTAAGAAAAAAGGAGCAACCCAGTGAACAAACTGATTGCAGGCTTCGCGGTGCTGACGGCGCTGCTGCTGACCGGCTGTGCGCCGCATAAAAAACCTTATGACTACAGCGCGTTTCGTGCCAGCAAACCGGCTTCGATTCTGGTGCTGCCGGCGGAAAACAAAGCACCGGACGTCAATGCCGCGCATAGCTTTACTTCGCTGGTGACGGAGCCCCTGGCGGAAGCGGGTTATTACGTGTTCCCGGTGGCGGTGGTGGAAGAGACGTTCCAGCAGAACGGTCTGACCAGTGGTCATGATATTCAGGCGGTAAGTACCCAGCGTCTGCACGATATTTTCCATGCTGACAGCGCACTGTATATTTCGATTACCGATTACGGTACCCGTTATTTAGTGGTGGACAGCAGCACGACGGTATCGGCATCGGCGCGTCTGGTGGATCTGCGTACCGGTAAGGAACTGTGGCAGGGCAGCGCCACCGCCAATGACGCGGAGAACAGCAACAACAATAACGCTGGCATCATCGGCATCCTGGTGTCGGCGGCGGTGAAACAAATCGCCAATAATGTCACCGATAAAGCACATACCATTGCCGGTGTGACCAGCGCACGTTTGCTGGCACAAAACGAAGATGGCGGCCTGCTGGCGGGACCGCGTCGTCCGGTAACGGCGGCGCGTTAAGTGATCGCAAAGGGAGCGGGGTATCCGCTCCCTTCCACACGAAAATCACGTCGCAACGGCTTATTCCCCTGGCAACTCCAGCTTGCTGTAACCCAGCCCGTTCATCTTACGCACCTTGATCTGCACCGGAATGCGTTCCTTCATGGCTTCCACATGGCTGATCACGCCGATGGTTTTGCCACTGGCATTCAGTGCATCCAGCGCATCGAGCGCGGCATCCAGTGTCTCGGCATCCAGCGTGCCGAAGCCTTCATCAAGGAACAACGATTCAATACGCGTTTTATGGCTGACCAGGTCGGACAAGGCCAGCGCCAGCGCCAGACTCACCAGAAAACTCTCGCCGCCTGACAAGGTACGGGTATCACGGGTGGCATCGGCCTGCCAGGTATCCACCACATCCAGCTCCAGCTCATCGCTGACGCGGCGTTGCAGCAAATAACGGCCATGCAGACGATCGAGCTGACGATTCGCCAGCCACACCAGATGATCGAGCGTCAGGCCCTGTGCGAAACGGCGGAATTTGTCACCTTTGGCTGAGCCAATTAACTCATTGAGCTGGCTCCACTGTTGCAGCTCTGCTTCGTTGTCGCTGATTTGGCTCAACAGAGAATGCTGCTGCTGACGCAAAGCGGTGTCACTTTGCAACTGTTGCTGTGCTTCGCCCTGATGGCGGGCATTATCGCGCAGCGCCATGCGCAGGTTTTCCAGCCTTGCATCAATATCCGCCGTCCTGTCATCGCTCAGCTCTGCCGGACGTTGCTGCTGATGTGCGTTCAGCCTCTGCTCCAGCTGCCGGGTCAGGGTGATTTGCTGCTGACGTTGCTGCTCCAGCGCCTGTAAATGCTGACGCAGTTGCAGCGCCTGATGTTCATCGAGTAACGCCTCACGCAGCGCCACCTCGTCGGCGAAATCACTTTTCCGCAATGCGCTGAGGAAGGTGCTTTCGGCGTCCTGAACCCGCGCAGCCAGCGTTTGCTGTTGCTGGTCGATTTGCGCCCGTTGCCCATTCAGGCTATGCAGCGTACTTTGCGCCTGCTGCCATGCCTGCAACTGCTGCGCCAGCTCCCGTTCGCACTGCTGCATCAATTGCTGCTGTGCCTGGCGCTCGGCCTGCACCTGACGATCGCCAAACAACTGCTGGCGCTGTTGCTGCTGTTCTGTCCGTTGCTGCTGTAAACCGTTCAGTCCCTGTTGCAGGGTGTCCAGGCGCTGTTGTTCACGCGCATGGTTTTGTTGCAGATTATGGTATTCACTTTCGGCTGTGGCGCGCTGCGGTTGCAGGGTAGTAAGTAATCGCTCACTCTCCTGCCATTTTTGCCAGCGCTGTTGCAACGTCGCCAGCCAGCTATCACGGCTATCACGGGCGGGCAGGGTGAGTTGATGCGGTGCCAGCTGCTGTTCAAGTTGCTGGCTTAATTGCTGCCAGGCCGCGCGCTCAGTTTCGCTGCGCTGGCTGAGATCGTTCAATGTCTGCTGGACGCTGGTAATCTGCTGCTGCGCCAGCTGCTGCTGTTGCAGATGTTCCAGCCATTCCCGTAGCTGGTTTTCCTGCTGATCCTGCTGCTGTTGCCAGCAGGTAACTTCATCCTGCTGCTCCAGCGCAAAGGTGAGCGCCAACTCACCGGTCAGCCGTTGCCACTGCTCAGTCAAGGTGGTGATTTGCTGCCCGATATCCTTGAGTTCCTGCTGCAACGCGTGCTGTTGCAGCAGCGACAGGCGTTGTTGCTCACCTTTAGCGGTGCCGGATTCCTTTAACTGAGTTTCCTGAGTTTGCAGTGCGACAAGCCGCTGCTGATTTTCACCGGGTTCCAGCTGCCGATATTCTTCGATAGCCGGATGCTGACAGGAGCCGCACAGCGGGCAGGGTTGGTCCGGCTGTAACCGGGCGCGTTCATCCGCCAGCCGGGCGATAGCGAGTTCCAAATCACAGATTTTCTGCACATCAATTCGCGCTTGATTGATGCGCTTCCACTCCTCGCGCAGCGCCTGTAAAACCTGTTCTTCCGCGTGATATTGCTGGGTTAACGCGTGCAGTTTCTGCTGGCGTTGTTGCTGTTGTGGCTGGAGCGAACGCCACTGCGCAGCCAGCAAGGATAGCTGCTGACGGGATGCACGCTGCGCCTGATGCTGTGTCAGCGCATCACGCACCTGACTGATATCATGTTGTCTCCCCAGCTCTGCCACGGGCTGCGCCGCATGCTGGCGGGCGGAGAAGGCTTGCTGTAGCTGGTCGAGCTGCTGTCGCTGTTGCTGCTGCTGGTTGCTCAACTGGGCGATGGCCTGCTCGCGCTCATCCAGTCGCGCAATATCGGCTTGCCAGCGCGCCAGATGTTCTCCCCATTCAGCAACGCTGGCTTGTTTGGTGCGCCACTGCTGCTGTTCATCCCAGATCTGTTGTAAGCGTTCACTCTCCTGTTGTTGCTGGTTAAGTGCGGCTCCGCTTTGTTGCAACACTTGCTGCTGCTGGGCTATCTGACGCTGTTGCTCGGTGATCTGCTGTTGCAGGGTGGCGATTTGCTGATCCAGCGGGATGACCTGCTCTGTCAGTAACGTTTCCAGTTGCTGTTGTCCGGCCTGCGCCTGATCTCGCGCCTGCTGTGCCGCCTGATAACGCACTTCACCCTGCTGCTGAGTGTCGAGTGCCTGTTGCTGCTGCGCCTGTAACTGCTGTGATTGCTGCGTCAGTGCCGCCAGTTCCTGGCGTAACTGTTCCCGCTGTTGCAGCTTATCGCGCAGTTTTTCCGCCGGTTCGGCGCGTGCCAGTCGCTGGCGTTCCGGTTCCGCCTGCTGCCAGGCACTTTCTGCGCTATATAGCGCCTGTTGCGCCTGCTGTTGTTCACTGCTCAGCTGCCGGGCCTGAGTTAACCACTGCTGCTGTTGCTGGGTGGTGATCAGCTGCTGGTTGAGTGCCTGTTCGCTGGCGCTGAGTTGTTCCAGTTGCGAAGTCAGTTCTGCCCGCCGGGTTTCATCGAGCAGCACCATGCCACCGGCACGGGCGCGCAGGGTATCCAGATCGGTACGCGCGATTTTGTAACGCTCAAAAATCTGCATCGAGATCTGTCCGTAGATCTCGGTGCCGGTCAGCTCTTCTAGCAGTTCGGCGCGTTCGCCTGGTTTAGCGTTGAGGAAGGCGGCAAATTGTCCCTGCGACAACATCATCGATCGGGTAAAACGGGCGAAGTCGAGGCCAGATAAGCTTTCAATCAGCCTGAGTTTGTCACCGACTTTATCGGCGACGATTTGGTTATCAGCGCAGCGTGCCAGTTCAACACGCGGAGCCTGCAATTTACCATCGGCCTGACCCCGGGCGCGGTTCTGGCTCCAGAAGGCACGCCAGGCTTCACCTTTGATTTCAAACTCCACCTCGGCCAGACATTCGGTGGCATCGCGGGTGATAAGTTCGTTCTGGGTTTGTGACAACACGCCGAGGCGGGGTGTCTGGTGATAAAGCGCCAGACAGATAGCATCCAGCAGGGTGGTTTTACCCGCCCCGGTGGCACCGGTAATGGCGAACAGACCATTGCTGGCAAAAGGTTCACGACGAAAATCGATAAACCACTCACCGCGCAGGGCGTTGAGATTTTTAAAACGCAGCGTCAGGATTTTCATGCGGAAGGGTTCTCCAGCGCGGCAAGGGTGGTGCGAAACAGTTGGGTGAGCCGCGCAGCCTGTTCCGTATCCAGATCTTCTTCCAGCGCCAGACGACGTGCAAATACCTCTTCAACCTGCAATTCGCTCAGGGTTTCATTATCCAGCCGTGCCAGGCTGCGGCTACGTTGCTCACGGCTGCGGCGTACCAGTAGCACGTCCACCGGTAAGCCTTCTGTCAGTTGCTCAATCCGTCGTTGCAGATCGCTGAGATGTTCCTGAGTGGTGATTTCAATGTCCAGCCACACCGGTTGTGATGCATCACTATCTTTAAAGGCGGCCAGCTGCTGTTCAATCTCTGCCAGCGAACCTTTGAGCATTTGCATTGGCTGAAACAGTGGAATGATCAGCGGTGTTACGGCATCGAGGCCTGTGCTGAAATCAAGCAGGAACACGCTTTTATCCCGACCCAGCTCATCAAAACTCAGCGGGATGGGGGATCCGCTGTAGCGAATATGGTCGCTGTCGGCAATGCGTTGTGCACGATGGATATGGCCGAGGGCGATGTAATCCGCGGCGGGAAAGGCCTGGGCCGGGAAGGCATCCAGGGTGCCGATATAGATATCGCGTACTGAATCACTTTTGGTCACCCCCACGGTAGTGAGATGGCCGGTGGCGATAATCGGCAGCTGGCCGCCCAACGCCGCGCGCTGTGCTTCAGCGGCGGCAAAGCAGTGCTGATAATGCTGCTCGATGGCTTCCAGTAGCGAAAGCTGTTTTTCCCGGCCGGATTGTCCGGCCTGGCTGCGCAAAATATCGCGTGGACGCAGATAAGGGATGGCGCACAGCACCGCCCCTGGCGAGCCGTCACGCTGTTTCAGCGTCAGGATCTGCTGCTCGCCCTGTGGCGTTGCGCTGGTGATCACCTGGGTATTCAGGCAGGCGAGCAGTTCACGGGATTCATTTAGCGTGGCTACCGAATCATGGTTACCGGCCAGCACAATCAGCTGGCAACCGCTGGCCTGTAAGGCCACCACAAAGCGGTTAAACATTTCACGCGCGTAACTCGGGGGTGAACCGGTATCAAACAGGTCACCGGCGATAATCAGTGCATCCACCTGATGCAGCTCAATTTGCTGGCGCAGCCAGTCGAGAAAGGCCTGATGTTCCGCCGCACGACTTTTGCTGTAAAAGAACTGGCCCAGATGCCAGTCCGCCGTATGAATGATGCGCATGGATGCTCCCTGCCAGATTTCGCGTTGGGCGATTATATACGGATGGGACTGCCACTGACATGCGTATTAGCCGATCAAATGTGCCGGAAAAATCATCAATTCCTCAGAAGTTAACTATTCAGCGCGGAAAAATATCAGAGGTGAAATAAAGGCTCACTGATAACGTAAGGAGATAAATATGTTTCCTGTTAACCGTAGCGAATCTGTAACCTCCACCTCCGCCATGGGTTCAGCACCCGATAGCCATGCTTTAGCTTCTGCGGCCGGGGACAATATTGTCGTGGTGGCGAATTCAGCACAGCGTATGGCTTCTGCGACCTCTCAATACGACACAGAAGCGCCCGTCACAATGGGGCCTGAAGAGTATGAAAAACTGATTTACGGCAGGGCAACGGGAAGAACATCGTCCTTATTGCCTTTCGGGGCCGGTGTCGTTCCTGCGGGTGATACTGCTGAGCTTTTCGCAACGTTTGTTACTACCAGAGGAAGAACGGTAGACGATGATGCGGTGGTTTATAACCGTGCTCCAGGTTGGGTTTTTATCGCCCATCCTCCTGTTGTTGGCCCCTCTCCGGCCTATTTAGCCTCGTTGCGGGAAGATTTCTTAGCGATGGTGCTGAACCCCGATTTTAATTATCGCGCTGAAAACTGCCTGCCGAACTACGGGGTAATGACAACAATATCAATGCCCTATGTTGAGGGTGCCGAACCCGGGAGTGCGCGCGCGCATTTCTTTTATCTTGATGCCTTCCGACCAAAAGATGTGAGCGCTTTCCTGCGCGATTTTTTCGATGCCATTATTTCCGCCAGCCAGAAAGTCACAACCCACGATGAAGCCATGGCTATAACGACCCTGATGAGTATGAATTATTACTGGGACCAGGCGGACGTCCCACCGGTATTTGCGGGTGATATTACGCAGGATGAGTTTATCAGCATGCGTGATCAGCTGCTGGCAACGGATAAGTTCTCTGCGCTGAAAGCACAGATGGCGGAAAAAGCGAAATCCTGCGAGAAGATGGAAGAATTAGTACGCCAGATGGATCTGAATGACCATCCTGAGGTATAAAATACGTCATTAACCCAGCTCTGGGGTAGCACCCTGCTGAGGGGCCGGGAAGGTCCACTTCCCTGCCTGGAAAAAATCATTTTTTCTTAATAGTTACCTGAGAAGCATATTCGTATGCTACCCGCCAAAAATCCTGTTTCTGCTGTCACATTTCTGTTTTTATACTCCAGAGCACCCGTTGGTTTTTTCATAAAAGTGTCATAAAACTGACGCATAATGACGCCGCAAATCTCAGTGACAGCCGTCATATCAGCAGGAGTAATAATGGCTAAGCGCATTTTGGTTGTGGAAGACGAAGCTCCCATCCGTGAAATGTTATGTTTCGTGCTGGAACAGAACGATTACCAGCCGATTGAGGCGGAAGATTATGACAGCGCAGTAGGGAAGCTGATTGAACCCTGGCCAGATTTGATTTTGCTGGACTGGATGTTACCCGGAGGTAGCGGTATCCAGTTTATCAAACACCTGAAGCGTGAAGCCATGACGCGGGATATCCCGGTGATGATGCTGACAGCGCGTGGTGAAGAGGAAGATCGCGTACGTGGTCTGGAAGTGGGCGCGGATGATTACATCACCAAACCTTTCTCCCCCAAAGAACTGATGGCCCGTATCAAAGCGGTGATGCGCCGTATTTCACCGATGGCAGTGGAAGAAGTGATTGAGATGCAGGGGCTGAGCCTCGACCCATCATCGCATCGCGTGATGTCAGAGACCACGCCACTGGAGATGGGGCCGACCGAGTATAAACTGCTGCACTTCTTTATGACGCACCCGGAACGCGTTTACAGCCGCGAACAGCTGCTGAACCATGTCTGGGGCACCAATGTGTATGTCGAAGATCGTACTGTCGATGTGCATATCCGTCGTTTACGTAAAGCGCTGGAGGTCTCCGGCCACGACCGCATGGTACAAACCGTACGTGGAACAGGGTATCGTTTCTCTGCCCGCTACTAAACGGAGTTTATACCGTGCTGGAACGACTCTCCTGGAAGAGATTATTGACCGAGCTGGTGCTGGCTTGTCTGCCGGCACTGATTCTCGGTTTGCTGTTTGGTTATCTTCCCTGGCTGCTGCTGGCTTCGGTACTGGGTGTGCTGTTATGGCACTTCTGGAACCTGATGCGGCTGTCGCACTGGCTGTGGGTTGATCGATCCATGACGCCACCCGGCGGGCGTGCCAGTTGGGAACCGTTGTTTTACGGTCTGTATCAAATGCAGTTGCGTAACCGCCGCCGCCGCCGCGAGTTAGGCAATCTGATCAAGCGTTTTCGCAGTGGTGCAGAATCGCTGCCGGATGCGGTGGTTCTGACCACGGAAGAGGGGGCTATTTTCTGGTGTAACGGTCTGGCACAGCAGCATCTCGGTCTGCGCTGGCCGGAAGATAACGGCCAGAACATCCTCAACCTGCTGCGTTATCCTGAGTTCTCCCGCTATATTCGCCAGCGTGATTTCAACAAGCCCCTGACACTGGTGCTGAATAATCAGCATCATATGGAGTTTCGCGTGATGCCTTACAGCGAAGGCCAGTGGCTGATGGTGGCGCGCGATGTCACGCAAATGCACCAGCTGGAAGGCGCACGACGTAGCTTCTTTGCCAACGTGAGCCATGAACTGCGCACGCCGCTCACCGTGTTGCAGGGCTACCTTGAAATGATGAACGATTCGGTAATGAACGAACGTTCGCGCAATAAAGCGTTGCAAACCATGCAGGAGCAAACCCGGCGTATGGATAGCCTGGTGAAACAACTGCTGACGCTTTCGCGCATTGAGGCCGCTCCCGCCATTGATCTGAAAGAGACCGTTGATGTGCCAACCATGCTGCTGCTGTTGCAGCGTGAGGCGGAGACCCTCAGCCAGGGACGACACGAGATTCACTTCCACACTGACCCGCACCTCAAAGTGCTCGGCAATGATGAGCAACTGCGTAGCGCAATCTCCAATCTGGTGTACAACGCGGTGAACCATACACCGGAAGGTACGCGGATTGATATCAGCTGGCTGCGGAGTAAGCAGGGTGCGGAGTTTAAGGTGTGCGATAACGGGCCGGGTATCAGTGCTGAACATCTGCCCCGTCTCACCGAACGTTTTTATCGGGTGGATAAAGCACGCTCACGCGCCACCGGGGGAAGCGGGCTGGGACTGGCGATCGTGAAACATGCTCTCGGCCACCACAATGCGCGGCTTGAGATCAGCAGTGTGCCGCATCAGGAGACGAGCTTCAGCTTTATCCTGCCACCAAGGTTGATTGTCGCCAGTGGGATACGGGAGAATGTGGCGCAATAACTGTCACGGAAATCCCGCATGAAATCGTTGCTGCTGTTCATTTTGCTGTCGTTCTCTGTCCTGGCACAGGGGCAACAAACCATGCTGGCTGGCAATCTGAGTAGTGTGGGTTCCGATACCCTTGGTTATCTGATGACGCTGTGGGGTGAGGATTTCAGCCGCCAGTCGCCCGGTGTGAATGTGCAGGTACAGGCGGCGGGATCATCAACCGCTCCCACGGCGCTGGCTGCCGGGGCGGCGCAACTCGGTCCGATGAGCCGGCCAATGCAGGCAGACGAGCGCCAGCTGTTTACTGCCCGCTACGGTTACCCGCCGCTGGCAGTGCCGGTGGCGATGGATGCGCTGGTGGTGGTGGTGAATCAGGACAACCCGCTGACGCGCATCGAACCGCAGCAACTTGATGCGTTGTTTTCGGTGACGCGTTTATGTGGTGCACCACATGCCGCACAGCGCTGGGGCGATGTGGGGCTGACGCTTCCCGGCTGGGAAACGCGCAGCATCCAACGTTATGGACGTAACTCAGCTTCCGGCACCTGGGGTTTCTTCAAGCAGCAGGTGCTGTGTAAAGGTGATTTCCGTGCCGATGTATCCGAATTTCCCGGTTCCGCAGCGGTGGTGCAGGCCGTGGCGGCGACGCCCAACAGTATCGGCTATGCCAGCTTTGGTTTTCATCTGAGTGGGGTAAAAACCTTACCGGTGGTGACTGCCAGTGGCGACAGTGTGATGCCTGATGCTGAGTCTATCCGCAGCGGGCGCTATCCGTGGTCTCGTCCTCTTTATCTCTACATCAACAAAGCGCCCGGCAAACCTTTGCCACCGCTGGTATCCGCATTTCTGCACCAGGTATTGTCGCCACAGGGACAGCGTCGCGTCAGTGAGGCAGGCTACCTGCCGCTGTCAGATAGCCAGATGGCGCTGGCGCGGGCGGCCATTGAGGGGAATTGAAGAACGTGCATCGCAACATGAATTTTCTTCATGTCACCTGAATTTTCTTCGTTTGCCCAATTTTACTTAGCATGTCACTCTTCTTAGCCATATAGCCATCCAGATGGCTAAAAATAACCGGACGAAATTATTACCTGACGCAACCATGCGTTTACGGCTTTAGCCAGGAGTGATCATGCAACGAGTTACCGCCCCGTTCCGCGCCGATACCGTCGGCAGTTTTCTGCGTCCCGCTGCGATCAAGCAGGCGCGTGAGCAGTTTGCTCAGGGTGAGATTGATGCCGCCCAGCTGCGCCAGGTAGAAGATGAGGCCATCCGCCATGTCGTGGAGCAGCAGCGGGCTAATGGCCTGAAAGTGGTGACTGATGGTGAGTTCCGTCGTGCATGGTGGCACTTTGACTTCTTTGACAGTCTGCTGGGCGTGGAGCGTTACGAAGCCGAGCAGGGCATTCAATTCAACGGCGTCCAGACCAAAGCGCGTGGCGTCAAAGTGACTGGCAAAGTGGCGTTTAACCCCAATCACCCGATGCTGGAACATTTTCGCTTCCTGCAAAGCATTGCCGGTGATGCGGTACCGAAGATGACCATCCCCAGCCCGAGCGTGCTGCACTTCCGTGGTGGCCGTAAAGTGATCGATGCCACCGTCTATCCGGATCTGAAAGACTATTTCGCCGATCTGGCGCAGACCTACAAAGATGCCATCAAGGCGTTTTACGCTGCGGGCTGCCGTTATCTGCAACTGGATGATACCGTCTGGGCCTACCTGTGCTCGGTGGATCAGCAACAGCAGATCCGTGAACGTGGCGAAGATCCACAGGAACTGGCGCACATCTACGCTCAGGTGCTGAATACGGCGCTGGAAGGTAAACCGGCGGATCTGACCGTGGGACTGCATGTGTGTCGTGGCAACTTCCGTTCAACCTGGATCTCGGAAGGCGGCTATGAGCCGGTGGCTGAAATCCTGTTTGGCGGCGTGAATATCGATGCTTTCTTCCTCGAATATGATAACGAGCGTTCAGGTGGTTTTGAGCCGCTGCGCTTTATTAAGCCGGGCCATCAACAGGTGGTACTGGGCCTGATTACCACCAAAACCGGTGAGCTGGAAGATCCGGCACAGGTGAAAGCGCGTTTGCAGGAAGCGGCGCAATTCGTCAGCCTGGAGCAAATTTGTCTCAGCCCGCAGTGTGGTTTTGCCTCCACTGAAGAGGGTAACAGCCTGAGCGAAGAGCAGCAGTGGCAAAAAATTCGCCTCGTGGTCGATATCGCCAATCAGGTATGGTGATGCTGTAAAGTTGTGCAAACAGGCGCGTAAATCGCGCCTTTTGTGCATCGTAAAGGGAAGTTTTGCGTGAATATCTCTCGCGCTGTGGAAAGTTTAAGCAAATCATCTGATGCGTTATCGACCTTATCTATATTGATTCACTGCTTTTTACTTGATTCGTGCTATATCCTTCTGGTTTTCCGATCCCGTATTGCCTTTCTTCGCTATAAACGTTTTACTACGGCCCGTTGTCAATCCATCCCTCTGTGAACAGAAGAAAAGCAGTTTAAATCACCTGCGCTTTGAGTATACGGCGAGCATAACGCACTGGCATTGCCTGATAAGTCGTTGTTTTTAGCGCGGTCAGGGGACAACACGAACCCAACTTCCACCGCAACATCAGTTACAGGCAGTACAGAAGTTTATGACATATCGTTTAACCCCGAAGGATATCCTCGCGCTGGGCTTCATGACGTTTGCCCTGTTTGTCGGCGCAGGAAACATCATTTTCCCACCGATGGTCGGTATTCAGTCTGGCGAACACGTCTGGACTGCCGCTATTGGTTTTCTGATTACCGCGGTAGGTCTGCCGGTGATGACCGTCATCGCCCTGGCGCGTGTGGGCGGCGGTATCGATGCCCTTAGCTCACCGATTGGCAAAGCCGCCGGTCTGCTGCTGGCGACCGTGTGCTATCTGGCTGTGGGCCCGCTATTCGCGACGCCGCGTACCGCAACCGTATCCTTTGAAGTGGGCATTGCCCCGCTGACCGGTGATGGCGCGCTGCCGCTGTTTATCTACAGCCTGATCTACTTCTCGCTGGTAATCGTCATTTCCCTCTATCCGGGCAAATTGCTGGATACCGTGGGTCATTTCCTGGCACCGCTGAAAATTGTTGCGCTGACGGTGCTGGGCATCGCTGCGCTGCTGTGGCCTGCCGGTGGTCTCTCTCCGGCGACGGCGGATTATCAGCGTGCAGCCTTCTCCAGCGGTTTTGTTAACGGCTATCTGACCATGGATACGCTGGGCGCGCTGGTGTTCGGTATTGTTATCGTCAACGCAGCCCGTTCACGCGGTGTGGAAGATGCGCGCCTGCTGACCCGTTACACCATGCTGGCGGGGGTCATCGCCGGTGTCGGTCTGACGCTGGTTTATCTCTGCCTGTTCAAGCTGGGTTCAGACAGTGGCGCGATTGTTGATCAGAATGCCAACGGCGCGGCGATTCTGCATGCTTATGTACAACAGACTTTCGGCGGCATGGGCAGCTTCTTCCTGGCTGCGCTGATCTTCGTGGCCTGTATGGTAACGGCTGTTGGCCTGACCTGTGCCTGTGCAGAATTTTTTGCGCAATACCTGCCGTTATCGTATAAAGCCCTGGTCTTTATCCTCGGTCTGTTCTCTATGGTGGTGTCGAACCTCGGCCTGAGCCATCTGATCCAGATTTCGATTCCGGTGCTGACGGCCATTTATCCGCCGTGCATCGTGCTGGTGGTGCTGAGCTTCACCCTGAGCTGGTGGAACAAAAGCAGCCGTATTATCGCTCCGGCGATGTTGGTCAGCCTGCTGTTCGGTATTATTGATGCCATCAAAACCACCAGTTTTAAAGACGCGCTGCCGTTATTCAGTCAGCACCTGCCGCTGGCCGATCAGGGACTTTCCTGGTTGCCGCCTTCGCTGGTGATGCTGCTGATCGCGGCGGTGGTGGATCGCGTAAAAGGACGCGAACAAGTCGCCGTTCACCAGTAAGCGACATTGCTGTTAATTTCGACCACGGGCCTGCCCGTGGTTTTTTCATTTGCAAGGTACTGTTGTTATGCAAGAAACCAATAAGCTCAAACGCGGACTGAGCACGCGCCATATCCGTTTTATGGCGCTGGGGTCAGCGATTGGCACCGGGCTGTTTTATGGCTCGGCTGATGCCATCAAAATGGCCGGTCCCAGCGTGTTGCTGGCGTATATCATTGGCGGCGCGGTGGCTTATGTCATCATGCGTGCGCTGGGCGAGATGTCGGTCAACAATCCGCAGGCCAGTTCATTTTCGCGCTATGCGCAGGATTATCTTGGCCCGCTGGCCGGTTACATCACCGGCTGGACTTATTGCTTCGAGATTCTGATCGTGGCGATCGCCGACGTGACAGCTTTTGGTATCTACATGGGGGTGTGGTTCCCCGAGGTCCCGCACTGGATTTGGGTGCTGAGCGTGGTGCTGATCATCGGCGCGATTAACCTGATGAGCGTGAAGGTGTTTGGTGAAGTGGAGTTCTGGTTCTCCTTCTTCAAAGTCGCCACCATCATCGTGATGATTATCGCCGGTTTTGGCATGATTTTCTGGGGCATCGGCAACGGTGGGCAGCCAACCGGTATCCATAATTTGTGGACCAATGGCGGCTTCTTTGCGCATGGCGTGGTGGGGATGTTGCTGTCGTTGCAGATGGTGATGTTTGCCTATGGCGGGATTGAAATCATCGGTATCACAGCCGGTGAAGCGAAAGATCCGGAGAAGTCGATTCCGCGTGCCATCAACTCGGTGCCGTGGCGTATTCTGGTGTTCTACGTGGGTACGCTGTTTGTGATTATGTCGATCTACCCGTGGAACCAGGTCGGTACTTCTGGCAGTCCTTTTGTGTTGACCTTCCAGCATCTCGGCATTGCCGCAGCGGCGTCAATCCTGAACTTCGTGGTGCTGACGGCTTCTCTGTCAGCGATCAACAGTGATGTATTTGGTGTCGGACGTATGCTGCACGGCATGGCGCAGCAGGGCCATGCACCGAAGATGTTTATGAAGGTCTCAGAACGCGGTATTCCGTGGGTCACGGTGCTGGTGATGATGCTTGCCATGCTGGTTGCGGTCTATCTCAACTACCTGATGCCGGAGAAGGTCTTTCTGGTGATCGCCTCCCTGGCGACCTTTGCTACCGTCTGGGTGTGGATCATGATTCTGCTGTCGCAGATTGCCTTCCGCCGCAAGATTAGCCAGCAGGAAGTGGGTAAGCTGAAGTTTGCCTTGCCTGGCGGCAGTGCCACGGCGTGGGTTGGGGTGGTGTTCCTTGCCTTTATCATCGCCCTGATTGGTTACTTCCCGGATACGCGCGTGTCGCTGTATGTCGGTTTTGCCTGGATAGTGCTGCTGATGCTGGCATGGCCGCTGGCGAAGCGAAATAAATAATAAATTGGGCGGCCTGGGCCGCCCAATTTATTTAGGGGGTAGCGGCGCGGTTTATCGCGTTATTTTTGTTTTGTCCAGTGACGGTGTCTACCCGTCCCGGCATTGCGCGATAAATCGCGCCGCTACGTATTTTTGTGGTTTCTCACCAGTTCTTTCCTAACGCAATCTCGCCACCATAGGGGCTGAGATGGTTGTTGTCGTAATACAACGGCAAGCCGTTATTGGCAAACAGGCAACCATGGTCATTACAAAGGTTTTCACGCAAAGACAGCACCCGCACACCGGCACTGGCATAGCTTTGCAGCAGTTTATCCACTGCCGCTTCCGGGTACTGGAAGAGTTTGGTGCGTGCCGTGCTCAATGGCGGGGTATCCCAGCGACCCAGCCAGTCGCTCAGTTCACGGCGAATCGGGATATTACGGTTGTTGCTGTAGCGCAGAGGATCGATATCCAGCGATGGGGCATCCTCAATGATGGTGACTTTCTTCCCGGCCTGTTGCAGTGCCGCCACCACCTTATCCATACCGAATTTTAACGCCTCCAGATTGCTTTTTTCCGGATGCGCCAGCTCGCGGAAACCGGAGCCTGGCAGGATGCTCATGCCGGATGCCCAGTAGGCGCTGATCACCACTTCATCAATCTTGTCACTCAGCACCATTTTCAGTACCTCACGATTAAAATCGACGCACTGCTGGGCATGGGCGGGTTCCTGAACTACCACCCGCGTCGCATCAATCAAAAACGGACAGGAGGCTTTTGTTAGCTGAAACAGCGGCTTGTGCTGGCGCAATGCATAACCCGCGACCGGGGTGCGCAGCGCGGCGGCATGGCTATCGCCGATTAAGGCAATACCGGGCTGATCGGTGTCCGGATGGCACTGCGCATTCAATGACGGGAAATTGGCGCCGTAGTCCAGCAGGCATGGGTTGCGCTGCGCCGAAATTTTCCACGACTCACCGTTGACCACCTGTTCGCTGACGCGATACTTCAGGCCGCCGGTTTGCCACAGGATCACCATCGCACCGGCGGCCAGCAGTGAGGAGGCACAGTAAACCGGGATCACCAGGCGGGTGGCACGTTGCGGATGACGGAAAGGTTGCTCGACAAAGCGCCAGGAGATCCAGGCAATCAGCAACGCCAGGGCGCTAATCGCCAGACCCTGCCAGACCGTTAACGGATGATCGCTACAAATGCGCGCCAGGCTGAGCAGCGGCCAGTGCCATAAATACCAGGAGTAGGAGACGGTGCCGATAAAGCGCATCACGCGGTTTTCCAGCAGCAGCTGGTTCAGGCGACCGCGCGCGCCGATCATCAGGCAACCTGCCGCCACCGGAATCATGGCCAGCCAGCCGGGGAAGTCACTGTTGTTGGCCAGCAGCATGGCGGAGGCCACAATCAGCAGCCAGCCGAGCAGATTACACCCGTTGGCGGCGCGCCCTTGTATTGGCTGTGGTTGCCACAGTGCCAGCAGCACCCCGGCACCCAGCTCCCAGGCGCGGGTCGGCAGCAGATAGAACGCGCGGGTACTGTTAACCGGGGTCATCCACAGGCAGGCGATTAGCGAGGCGATGCTGATCACCAGAATCACCCCTGGCATGGAGCGTCTGAAGCGTGCGGTCAGCAGCAAAATAAAGGGCAACACCACGTAGAACTGTTCTTCGATGCCGAGTGACCAGGTCATCAGCAGCGGGTTTAAATCGGAATCGGTGCTGAAGTAGTCGCCACTTTTCATCAGCAGCATATTGGGCACGGAAATAAACACCGCCACGCTGTATTTTGCCAGCTGACTGAATTCGAGAGGGGAAAGCAGGAGGTAGCCGAGTAATAGCAGGATCGCCATCATAAAAAACAATGCCGGGGCAATGCGTCGTATACGTCGTAAGTAGAATTGATAAAAGGAGAAACGCGCTTCGGTTATTTCCCGACTGATAATGCCACCAATTAAAAAGCCAGAAATAACAAAGAAAATATCTACGCCAATAAAACCACCGGGCAGGAAGGTCACACCTGAATGGAACAACACCACTGATAAGATCGCGACGGCGCGCAGGCCGTCAATATCCGCGCGATAACCGAAATTACCCGATTTGGTCATAAGGCCACCCGTTGCTCTTAAATATCCTGACGCCTGAGGCGAAAAAAATAAATCGGCGCATCCTGTCGCCGAAAAACAAGGGTAAAAAAATAATGAATCAAGGGATGATTGACGTTTAAAGGTTAACGCGAGGTAAACGGAATGCGTACCTCTGACGGAAAATATAGATAATTCTCAGACGACCCTGGCGAATTACTCACACAATCTTAATGATTGTCTTTTTTATCTGATAAGCCGTGTGAGTATAAATAATGGGTTATTGTGGGTAATTGACCGGGATTATCGCCTGTTTATCCAGCGCCTGGCTGAAGGTATTCAGTGTCGATTGATAAGGACACAAGGTGCCGACATCGGTAATTCGACAGTTTTTCTCATGCCACTCCTCGCGCAGCAACGGATGGCGATCGTCTACCGGGGCTAAGTGCCGCAGATCATCCAGACTTTGTGCCTGGAAGTAGATATGTAAAAAACGCTCGCCAGTTTGCGTATCACGCCAGCGTTCGAACACCAGGCTACTGCCGGGTGGAACATTGCCACGGGAATACCCCGGCAACTGCCAGCTGAAGTTCATCAGCGTTCGCACACGAGCAATATTGGTATCGTGCGCCACCAATAGCAGCCAGCGGGTAGCCGGTGACGCGTGCTGTGCCGGGCCGACACCCTGTTCCAGCCCTTTAATGATGGCATCCAGCAAAATCGATCCACGGCGCTGTGCCAGATAAGGGACGTCGTTGCTGAGATCATAGCTGGCGGTCAAAATCGGTAACAGTGCGGTGATCTGGCTGGAGGCGGTGATATTGCCCCATGCCAGCTGGCTGAGCGGCAGGTTTTCGCTCCAGCCCAGCCGCAGAGTTTCCACCATACTGGCCAGCACGCTCAGGCCCTGTACATAAGTGTGTCCTTTTTTGGTTTGTTTCAGCTGCCACGGGCGATCAAACTGGGCGCAGTCGTTACCGGGCGCACAAACCGCCTGTTTAAGCAGCTGCACAGCGGGTTGCAGCTGCTGTTGCAGTGCCGCCAGATCACCGGCTTTAGCCACCATCGCGGCATATTCCCTGGAGGGATCGAGGTCAGCAAAGGGCAAATCCTCCGACTGGAACAGTGGGTCTATATCGCCATCAACATGATGTATCGCGACCCCACAGCCAGGAAATGCACCATCAACCAGCGCCTGTGCGGTGGCGCGCGTGCGCTGTTTGGGGCTGGCACGCACGTAAATTTCGTCGCCAGCAGGACAGCCCTGGGTCAGCAGACCGAGCTGTCGATAATGCTCGCCTTCCCAACGACCTTTGTTCACCACTGCGGCGTAACCGTGTCCGGTCAGTTCACCGTCGGCAGTGACCCAGCGTGTCCAGGGGCGATCGGTTGCCGCTTCGATCTCTTTACGATTGCCGGGAGTGGGGGGACGCACGCCGTGTCGGCTGAGCTCCACTACTTTTTCCAGCTGATAGTGATCGGCAGCCTGACTGCTACCGATCAACAGCCACAGCGCACTGACCAGCAGCAAAGACGAACGCATGGACATCGGTGAATCCTTTTATAAGCGGGCAGAGGAGGCTGGTAGCAGCGCTTTCAGCTGTGGATAGAGCGTCGCATTGGTCAGCAGCACCGGATTGCCGTTTTTCAGCCCGTCGTTGTGCAGATAATCATTGGTGACGCCGCCTGCTTCACGCATCAGGACGATGCCTGGCAAACCGTCCCACGGGTGCATATGGGCTTCGAAATAGCCGATCAGACGCCCGGCAGCGGCCCAGGCGCTCATCAGCGCACCCGAACCGGTACGGATAAACATGCCACCCTGTTGCAGCAGGGCAGAAATAAAGTTTGTAAGAGGTTCTGGCGGCTGGCTGTTGGAGCTGCTGATACCCAGCACCCCCTGATCCAGCTGCCGGGCGCTATGTACCTGGATACGTTTGTCATTAACCCAGGCACCTTTGCCGCGGCAGGCATGAAACAATTCGTGATGATTGGGATCGCACACCACGCCAATCACCGCTTCATTTTCACACACGATGGCCAGCGACACGCACCAGTTATGCAGACCATTAATAAAACAGCTGGTGCCATCGATCGGATCCACCACCCAGATAAAGCGCGCACCTTCCGTCTCGCCGCCGCTTTCTTCGCCCAGCACCGCGTCTTCGGGAAAACGCTCGGCAATCAGAGATTTAATCAGCTGTTCCACATTGCGATCGGCTTCACTGACCACATCCTGGAGGTCCTTCTTATGCTCAATCACCAGTTGGTGGCGCTGCTGATACCAGGAAAGCGCGCGACTGGCGGCAGCTTTGGCGACATCACAGGCATAGTGATAACGCGCGTCAAGTTCAGTAAGTGATGCTGATGACATCTTTCCCTCTTATGATTTGCGACAGGCGAACCAGGTTAAATCGCCCGGACAGGCGAATTGGCTGTGTGATCCAGGTAACGAAAGTTAAGAAAGGCTTCATTAAGCCGCAGATAAAAGCGGCTGGCAAGAGGGGCGATGGATTCGAAATGCGTTATAGCTGTTGCGTGCGTGCCAGCGCCATCAGACGCGGATAGAACTGAAAGAACTGTTGCTCCAGCCCGGCATAGTGTTCAACGAAATCCTGATATGAATCGCGCAGTGCTTTGAGGCGCGGGCGGCGCAGTGCCATGCCATTCAGTACCCGCGCCAGACGCGCAGGTTCAGCATAATGTTCAAACCAGCGATCGCGCCACATCACATCATTCAGCTCGATAAACCCTTCCGGTGTGCCGTTCAACTGAGGAACAATGTCCCGTTCGGCATCGGCGGTAAAGGCCACCAGCGATTGCTCTGGATGTATTTTATCCCAGTGACGTGCCAGGAAATGGTCCCAGATAACGTCCAGCGTAATCGGCGCGACACGTCGGGTTTCGGCACGGAACCACTGACGCGCTTCGCGTACTTCCGGCAAATTATCGGTCATGATGTCGAGACGCCGGTGCAGCATGATGCCATCGGCAACCGGGGTCGGCCAGTCCTCATGCGGGTTACCGCGCACAAAGTCGGCCATTAAGTTACCGAGCAGTGAGCTGTCAGCCAGATGGGCCAGATGAAGGTGAGCAAGAAAGTTCATGGCGCATTATAGCCAGAATCAACGAGACGCAGCCAGTTGTTCAGAATTAGTCGCTTTTCCGCTAAACTATGCCGCCTGTTTTTAGTCCTGAAGAAGTGAAGTATGCGTGTAGCCGATTTTGCCTTTGAGTTGCCGGAATCTTTGATCGCCCATTATCCCCAGGCGCAGCGTAGCGGTTGCCGTCTGTTGTCGCTGGATGGCCCGAGCGGCGCGCTCAGCCACGGTGTGTTTACCGATGTACTGGATAAACTCAATCCGGGGGATCTGTTGGTTTTCAACAACACCCGCGTCATTCCCGCGCGCGTTTTTGGTCGCAAGGCCAGCGGCGGCAAAATCGAAATGCTGGTGGAGCGCATGCTGGATGACAAACGCGTGCTGGCGCATGTGCGTGCTTCAAAAGCACCGAAGCCGGGTACCGAATTGTTGCTGGGCGATGATGAAAGCGTCAAAGCCACCATGGTCGCGCGTCATGATGCGTTGTTCGAGATCGTGTTTGAAGACGACCGTGCGGTGCTGGATATCCTGAATAGCGTCGGCCATATGCCGTTGCCGCCTTATATTGATCGTCCGGATGAAGATGCCGATCGTGAGTTGTACCAGACAGTGTACAGCGCGCGTCCGGGTGCGGTGGCCGCGCCGACAGCGGGCCTGCACTTTGACGAGCCTTTACTGGAGGCGCTGAAAGCCAAAGGCGTCGAAATGGCCTTTGTCACGCTGCACGTGGGGGCGGGCACATTCCAGCCGGTGCGGGTGGAAACCATCGAAGATCACACCATGCACGCGGAATACGCCGAAGTGCCGCAGGACGTGGTGGATGCGGTACTGGCCTGTAAAGCACGGGGTAATAAAGTGGTCGCGGTTGGCACCACCTCGGTGCGGTCGCTGGAAAGTGCAGCGCAGGCAAGCAAAGATGCGCTGATTGCACCGTTCTTCGATGATACCCAGATTTTTATATATCCCGGTTATCAGTACCAGGTGATTGATGCCCTCATCACCAATTTCCATCTGCCGGAATCTACCCTGATTATGCTGGTATCGGCGTTTGCCGGTTATCAGCACACCATGGCGGCCTATCATGCGGCGGTCACGGAGCAGTACCGTTTCTTTAGCTACGGGGATGCCATGTTCATCACCCGTAATATGAATGCACCTGACGAAAACGTCGGGGTTTAAAAATCAGACTGTCTCTCTGATGAGGTCATTGTGAAATTTGAGTTAGATACTACCGACGGGCGCGCACGCCGTGGCCGTCTGGTTTTTGATCGTGGCGTGGTGGAAACCCCGGCATTTATGCCAGTGGGCACCTATGGCACAGTAAAAGGCATGACGCCGGAAGAAGTCCAGGATACGGGTGCACAGATTATCCTCGGCAATACTTTCCACCTCTGGCTGCGCCCAGGGCAGGAAATCATGAAGCTGCATGGCGATCTACATGATTTCATGCAGTGGAAAGGACCTATCCTTACCGATTCGGGCGGTTTCCAGGTGTTCAGCCTGGGTGATATCCGTAAGATCACCGAAGCCGGTGTGCATTTCCGCAACCCGATCAATGGCGATCCGATTTTCCTCGATCCGGAAAAGTCGATGGAGATTCAGTTCGACCTCGGTTCCGATATCGTCATGATCTTCGATGAATGTACGCCTTACCCGGCCGACTGGGACTACGCGAAGCGCTCAATGGAGATGTCGCTGCGCTGGGCAAAACGCAGCCGCGACCGCTTTGACTCACTTGGCAACAAAAATGCGCTGTTTGGCATCATTCAGGGCAGTGTTTACGAAGATTTACGTGATGTCTCCGTCAAAGGTCTGGTAGAGATTGGCTTTGATGGGTACGCTGTGGGCGGCCTGGCGGTGGGTGAACCAAAAGAAGACATGCACCGCATCCTGGAACACGTCTGTCCGCAAATTCCGCACGACAAACCGCGTTATTTGATGGGCGTTGGCAAGCCGGAAGATCTGGTGGAAGGCGTTCGTCGCGGTATCGATATGTTTGACTGCGTTATGCCGACGCGTAACGCGCGTAACGGTCATCTGTTCGTCACCGATGGCGTGGTGAAAATCCGTAATGCGAAGCATAAAGATGATACCTCGCCACTCGATGCCGAGTGTGATTGTTACACCTGTCGCAATTACAGCCGTGCATACTTGCATCATCTCGATCGCTGTAACGAAATACTGGGCGCACGTCTGAACACCATCCACAATCTGCGCTATTACCAGCGCCTGATGGCGGGTTTACGCAAGGCTATCGAAGAGGGTAAATTAGAGCACTTTGTTAGCGAGTTCTATCAACGGACGGGCAAAGCGGTTCCACCGTTAAACGTCTGATAATTCATCAATGAGGGAAATTTAATGAGCTTTTTCATTTCTGACGCTGTGGCTGCAGCAGGCGCACCGTCTCAGGGAAGTCCTTATTCTCTGGTGATCATGCTGGTGGTCTTTGGTCTGATCTTTTACTTCATGATTCTGCGTCCGCAGCAGAAGCGTTCGAAAGATCACAAGAAATTGATGGATTCCATCTCCAAAGGGGATGAAGTGCTGACCAGCGGTGGTTTAGTGGGTCGCGTGACCAAAGTGGCAGAAACTGGCTACATCTCTATCGCCCTGAACGACACCACTGAAGTAGTGATTAAACGTGATTTCGTGGCTGCCGTTCTGCCGAAAGGCACCATGAAGGCGCTGTAATTTTTTCTTCCCGAAGGAAACTGCCGTGTTAAACCGTTATCCTTTGTGGAAGTACATCATGCTGGTCGTCGTGATTCTCGTCGGCCTGCTCTATGCGC
The DNA here is from genome assembly GCF_059730475.1 of Pantoea sp. X-Soil-TKNS-1280. Lineage (NCBI taxonomy): Bacteria > Pseudomonadati > Pseudomonadota > Gammaproteobacteria > Enterobacterales > Erwiniaceae > Pantoea > Pantoea sp. X-Soil-TKNS-1280. The sequence goes on from NZ_AP035962.1 coordinate 1,069,500, forward strand.
TTCCCAACCTTTATGGTGAGGATCCGGCCGTTCAAATCACTGGTGCGCGCGGTGGCGCCGCCAGTGAGCAAACGTTGGATCAGATCCAGACTGCATTACAAAAAGATAATATTCAGAGCAAATCCCTCGTTCTGGAAAATGGCGCGATTCTTGCGCGCTTTGCTAATACGGATGTGCAGCTGCGCGCCCGTGAAGCGATTACCAATGTGCTTGGCGAGAACTACGTTGTTGCGCTCAACCTGGCTCCGGCTACCCCGCGCTGGCTGAGCATGCTGTCCGCAGAACCGATGAAACTCGGTCTTGATCTGCGCGGCGGCGTACACTTCCTGATGGAAGTGGATATGGATACCGCTCTGGGCAAACTGCAGGAGCAGAACGCCGACGGCCTGCGCAGTGACCTGCGTGATAAAGGCATCCCCTACGTTACCGTGAATAAAATCGCGAACTATGGCGTGGAAATCCGTTTCCGTGACGGCACCAGCCGTGATGCGGCCATCAGCTACCTGTCTTCGCGTCACCGTGATCTGGTGATCTCAAGCCAGGGGAGCGATACCCTGCGTGCGGTGATGACCGATGCTCGCCTGAGCGAAGCGCGTGAGTATGCGGTTCAGCAGAACATCAATATCCTGCGTAACCGTGTTAACCAACTCGGCGTAGCCGAACCGCTGGTGCAGCGTCAGGGTTCTGACCGCATTGTGGTTGAGTTGCCAGGTATTCAGGATACGGCGCGTGCCAAAGAGATTCTGGGTGCAACCGCAACCCTCGAATTCCGTCTGGTTAACACCACCGTTGACCCGAGCGCTGCGGCCAGCGGCCGTGTTCCGGGTGACTCTGAAGTGAAAATGACGCGTGATGGTCAGCCGGTTGTGCTGTACAAACGCGTGATTCTGACTGGTGACCACATCACGGATTCCACGTCGAGCATGGATGAGTACAACCAGCCGCAGGTGAACATTTCACTGGATGGCGCAGGCGGTAACATCATGTCTAACTTCACCAAGGACAACATCGGTAAGCCGATGGCGACCTTGTTCGTGGAGTACAAGGACAGTGGTAAGAAAGATGCCAACGGTCGTGCGATTCTGGTGAAACAGGAAGAAGTGATTAACGTGGCGAACATCCAGTCGCGCCTCGGTAACAGCTTCCGTATCACCGGCATCAGCAACCCGAACGAAGCTCGTCAGCTGTCGCTGCTGCTGCGTGCCGGTGCGCTGATTGCGCCGATTCAGATTGTGGAAGAGCGTACTATCGGCCCAACTATGGGTCAGCAGAACATCACACAAGGTCTCGAAGCCTGCCTGTGGGGTCTGATCGCCTCCATCATCTTTATGGTGGTGTTCTATAAGAAATTCGGTCTGATCGCCACCAGTGCTCTGCTGTGTAACCTGGTGCTGATTGTCGGCATCATGTCACTGCTGCCGGGGGCCACGCTCACCATGCCGGGTATTGCCGGTATCGTGCTGACGCTGGCGGTAGCGGTGGATGCGAACGTACTGATTAACGAACGTATTAAAGAAGAGTTGCGTAACGGGCGTTCCGTGCAGCAGGCGATTCATGAGGGGTACAAAGGTGCCTTCTCCAGTATCGTCGATGCTAACGTGACCACGCTGATTAAAGTCATCATTCTTTATGCGGTCGGTACCGGTTCAATCAAAGGTTTTGCGATCACCACGGCTATCGGTATCGCCACCTCCATGTTTACCGCTATCGTCGGCACCCGTGCCATCGTTAACCTGGTGTACGGCGGCAAACGCATCAACAAGCTGTCTATCTAAGGAGTGCGTTGTGGCACAGGAATACAGTATTGAACAGCTGAACCATGGGCGTAAGGTCGTTGACTTTATGCGCTGGGACACGCTGGCCTTTATCATCTCCGGTCTGCTGATTCTGGCGTCTATCGCCATCGTCAGCGTGCGAGGCTTCAACTGGGGCCTCGATTTTACCGGCGGGACGGTGATTGAGATCAACCTGGAAAAACCAGCCGAGCTGGATACCCTGCGCGTTGCGCTGGTGAAAGCAGGCTTCCAGGAACCCCTGGTGCAGAACTTTGGCAGCAGCCGTGACGTGATGGTACGCATGGCTCCGGTTCAGGGCCCGGCGGGTCAGGAACTGGGCAACAAAGTGGTGTCGGTGATTAACGAAACCGCACAGCAGAACGCCACCGTGAAGCGTATCGAGTTCGTTGGCCCGAGTGTGGGCAGCGATCTGGCGCAGGCGGGGGCGATGGCACTGATGTCGGCACTGATTGCGATTCTGATCTATATCGGTATTCGTTTTGAGTGGCGTCTGGCACTGGGTACCGTGCTGGCGCTGGCGCACGACGTGATCATCACCTGCGGCATTTTGTCGCTGGCACATATCGAGATCGACCTGACTATCGTCGCGTCGCTGATGTCGGTGATTGGTTACTCGCTCAACGATAAAATCGTGGTTTCCGACCGTATTCGTGAGAACTTCCGTAAGATCCGTCGCGGTTCTTCTTACGATATCACCAACGTGTCGCTGACCCAGACGCTGAGCCGTACTCTGATCACCTCGCTGACCACGCTGGCGATGATCCTGATCCTGTTCATCTTTGGTGGTGCGCTGCTGAGAGGCTTCTCGCTGACCATGTTGATTGGTGTGACCATTGGTACCATCTCATCAATCTATGTCTCTTCAGCGCTGGCGCTGAAACTGGGCATGAAGCGTGAACATATGCTGGTGCAGAAAGTGGAGAAAGAGGGCGCCGATCAGCCTTCGATCATGCCGTAACTGTCAATCAGAACGATCACGGGCTGCCTAAGGGCGGCCCGTTTTTTTATATTCAATCAGCCAAACTCACTGGCGATCAGGGTGTCGTTGCGCTGGTCACATCATGAACACGGATATAGCCGAGCTGTTCAGGAGACAGTCCGCTGAGGCGCAGCGGTACGGTCACGGAACTGCGTGGCACCAGGCTGGCGGGCACGCTGATGGTTTGGCTCAGGCTGTCTGCATTGAGCGGTTTGCCGCTGGCCGGGTCCATTTCACCCCAGACCACGGTCGCGTTCAGCGCCGGAACCGGTTTGTCGTCTGTTGAGCGAATATTCAGATTGGCACGACTGCCGCTGGCTTCACCCTCTACGCGCGTGAGTGACAGGCGTAATTTGCCCAGCTGGGTTTGCAGCTCCACCGGCGTGTTGGCCTGGGGTAGCAACCATGCGCCCTGGCTGGATTGGCTATTCAACTGCCCCTGAATTTCCAGCGCACTGGCCTGATTGGTTAGCTGACGCATTTGCTGATTCAGCTGACTGACTTCCCGATGCAGTTGTTTGACCTGCGGTGAAACCGGGGTTGAACTACAACCACTCAAAACCAGCAAAGAAAGCGCTGCCGGCGCCCATAACATCCTGATCGTCATGCAATGTCCTTTCCATTGTTGGGAAAACCTCATGTTGCGCGATAAATCGCACCGCGACAACCCGTGCACTGTATCGTAGCGGCGTGATTTATCACGCTGTTTTAACCATTACCGTCCTTTTCCTGTCAACGCATTTTGTCGAAATCGAGATCGGCGCTACACTGTATGGCCCAAATTCTCGCGACAGGAAACGTCATGCATTGCCCATTCTGCTCCGCTGTGGACACCAAAGTGATTGATTCGCGCCTGGTCAGTGAAGGCTCCTCAGTGCGTCGTCGTCGCCAGTGTCTGGTGTGCCATGAGCGTTTTACCACCTTTGAAGTGGCTGAGCTGGTGATGCCGCGCGTGGTAAAAAGCAACGATGTGCGTGAACCCTTCAACGAAGATAAGCTCAGCAGCGGCATGATGAAGGCGCTGGAGAAGCGTCCTGTCAGCGCCGATGCGGTGGAAAGCGCGGTTAATCATATTAAAACGCAGCTGCGCGCCACCGGTGAGCGCGAAATTCCCAGTAAACTGATCGGCAATCTGGTGATGGATGAACTGAAGAAGCTCGATAAAGTGGCTTACATCCGTTTCGCGTCGGTTTACCGCAGTTTTGAAGATATTCGTGATTTTGGCGAAGAGATCGCCCGCTTACAGGATTAATTCATGACCGACGAACGCTATATGGCGCGCGCGCTGGAACTGGCGCGTCGCGGACGCTTTACTACCACACCGAACCCCAATGTCGGCTGTGTGATTGTGCGTGATGGCGAGATTGTCGGTGAAGGCTGGCATCAGCGTGCCGGAGAACCCCACGCAGAAGTTCATGCGCTGCGTATGGCTGGCGATAAAGCCAGGGGCGCTACCGCCTATGTCACTCTCGAACCCTGTAGCCATCATGGCCGGACCCCGCCTTGTTGTGATGCGTTGATAGCCGCCGGTGTCAGCCGCGTAGCGGCTGCGATGCAGGATCCTAATCCGCAGGTGGCCGGTCGAGGCCTTTACCGTTTGCAGCAGGCAGGCATTGAGGTGAGCCACGGTTTGATGATGAATGAAGCTGAAGCGCTCAATCGCGGTTTCCTGAAACGCATGCGTACCGGATTTCCGTGGATCCAGCTCAAGCTGGGTGCCTCACTGGATGGCCGCACTGCGATGGCAAGTGGCGAAAGCCAGTGGATCACTTCTGCAGCGGCAAGGCGCGATGTGCAACGTTTTCGTGCCCAAAGTTCAGCTATTCTTAGCACCAGCAGCACGGTGCTGGCGGATAATCCGTCGCTCACGGTGCGCTGGGGCGAGTTGAATGATGAAGTACGCCAGCAGCTGGATGAAAACCAGCTGCGTCAGCCGGTGCGGGTAGTGATCGATAGCCAGCAGCGTGTGACGCCGCAACATCAGTTGATTGACAAGCCGGGCGAAACCTGGCTGATGCGTAGCCAGGCGGATCAACAGGCCTGGCCTGCAAGTGTCAGCCAGATTGTCGTGCCGCAGCGTGAAGGCCAGCTGGATTTGGTGGCAATGATGATGTTGCTTGGTCAGCGCCAGATTAACAGCGTCTGGGTTGAAGCCGGTGCGTCGCTTGCCGGTGCGCTGTTACAGGCCGGATTGGTGGATGAGTTGATTATTTATCTGGCACCGAAGCTGCTGGGTAATGCCGCGCGCGGCCTGTGTGAACTGCCGGGTCTGGAGCGTCTTGCCGATGTTCCTGCCCTGAATTTTAGCGATGTGCGCCTGGTGGGCGAAGACCTGCGTCTGACCCTGACCCCGCGCTGAAAAGCCTGAGCGCGTCGCCAAAGAGTATGATAGAATCCGCCCCCTTCTCGGGGCTTAACTCCGAAGGATATGTATGAAAGTTATCGAAGCTCCTGTTGCCACGCCTGATGCCAGCATCGCCATCGTAATTGCGCGTTTTAACAACTTCATCAATGACAGCCTGCTGGACGGTGCGGTTGATGCGCTGAAACGTATCGGCCAGGTGAAAGACGAAAACATCACCATCGTCTGGGTACCGGGCGCTTATGAACTGCCACTGGCGGCGCGTGCGCTGGCCAAAACCGGTAAACATGACGCCATCGTTGCGCTGGGTACCGTGATCCGTGGCGGCACTGCACACTTTGAATATGTGGCCGGTGAAGCCAGCTCAGGTATCGCCAACGTGGCAATGACCAGCGATATCCCGGTGACCTTTGGCGTGTTGACCACAGAAAACATCGAGCAGGCGATTGAACGCGCCGGCACGAAAGCGGGTAATAAAGGTGCCGAAGCGGCCCTGACTGCACTCGAAATGATTAACGTATTGAAAGCCATCAAAGCCTGATTTTTGTAAGGGGAATTTTGTGAAACCTGCTGCTCGTCGTCGCGCCCGTGAGTGCGCTGTCCAGGCGCTTTACTCCTGGCAGTTGTCCAACAACGACATTGCCGATGTGGAATACCAGTTTCTGGCGGAACAAGACGTCAAAGACGTCGATATTAGCTACTTCCGCGAACTGCTGGGCGGTGTGGCGACCAACAGCGCATACCTGGATGGTTTGATGAAACCTTACCTGTCGCGCCAGCTGGAAGAGCTGGGCCAGGTTGAGAAAGCCATCCTGCGTATTTCGCTGTATGAGCTGAGCAAGCGTGCTGATGTGCCGTACAAAGTGGCCATCAACGAGGGTATCGAACTGGCAAAAGTATTCGGCGCGGAAGACAGCCATAAATTTGTCAACGGCGTGCTGGATAAAGCGGCTCCACAAATCAGACCCAACAGAAAATAGTGCAAGAGGCCGGATTCCCGGCCTTTTTTCATTGAGACCTGACTATGTCCTGTGGTGAATTCGAACTGATCGCACGTTATTTTAACCGCGTCACCAGCTCCCGCCGCGATGTGGAGAAGGGCATTGGTGATGACTGCGCGTTACTGAACGTGCCAGAAAAACAGACGCTGGCCATCAGCACCGACACGCTGGTGGAAGGCGTGCATTTCCTGCGTGATATCCATCCTGCCGATTTGGGCTACAAAGCTGTCGCGGTCAATCTGAGCGATCTGGCGGCGATGGGAGCCGATCCGGCATGGCTGACGCTGGCACTGACGCTGCCGGAAGTCAACGAAAGCTGGCTGGCGGCGTTCAGCGATAGCCTGTTCGAGCTGCTTGATTACTACGATATGCAGCTGATCGGTGGTGATACCACCCGTGGCCCGTTAAGCATGACGCTGGGTATTCACGGCCTGGTGCCGACAGGTCGGGCGCTGAAACGCTCCGGTGCGAAGCCAGGCGACTGGATTTTTGTCACTGGTACGCTGGGAGATAGCGCAGCCGGTCTGGCGCTGTTGCAGCATCGCTACCGTCTGTCTGATCCGGCGGTGCATGAAACCCTGATTAAGCGCCATCTGCGCCCAATGCCGCGTGTACTTCAGGGGCAGGCACTGCGTAATCTGGCGACCTCGGCTATTGATGTGTCAGACGGATTGCTCTCCGATCTTGGCCATATCCTGCAAGCCAGCCGCGTTGGTGCACGACTCAATCTGGAAGCATTGCCGCTCTCAGCGGCGCTGCGTGACCATTTCGAGCTGCCGCAGGTGCAGCGCTGGGCGCTCACTGGCGGTGAAGACTACGAACTGTGCTTTACCGTGCCGGAAGTGAATCGTGGCGCGCTGGATGTGGCGCTGGGCCATCTCGGTGTTCCCTATACCTGCATTGGTCAGATAGCGCCGGAAGCGGATGGACTCACGTTGCTGGAACATGGCAAACCGGTCAGCTTCAATTACAAAGGATTTGATCACTTTGACGTTAAATAAAGATGTGGCGAAAGGTCGCCTGCGGATGTCCAATCCGTGGCATCTGCTGGCGACCGGATTTGGCAGTGGCCTCAGCCCGGTCGTGCCGGGCACCATGGGATCGCTGGCGGCGATCCCTTTCTGGTGGCTGATGACCTTTTTACCGCTCCAGATTTATTCCCTGGTGGTGCTGATCGGCATCAGCGTGGGAGTGTATTTGTGTCATCGTACTGCCAAAGATATGGGTGTTCACGACCACGGCAGCATCGTCTGGGACGAGTTTATCGGCATGTGGATCACGCTGATGGCGATACCGATGATGAGCTGGCAGTGGGTGCTGGCGGGCTTTGTCATTTTCCGCATTCTGGATATGTGGAAGCCCTGGCCGATCCGCTGGTTCGATCAGAATGTGCATGGCGGCATGGGGATTATGGTCGATGACATTATCGCCGGGGTAATTTCCGCGGCGATTTTGTACGGGTTAGGGCATGCGATGGCTTAAGCTATTCAAACCCCACCACTGGATGCGGTTGATAAACCGTCTCCAGTTCGGCGATATCGGTTGAACTTAGTTCCACATCCACCGCTTTCACCAGCTCATCAAACTGCTCAGCGCGTGAAGCGCCGATAATTGGCGCAGTTACTGCCGGTTTATGCAACAGCCACGCCAGTGCGACCTGAGCACGCGTCACGCCTTTATCGGCGGCGATGGTGGCAAGACGCTCTGCGATGGCGGCATCATTCTCCTCGGTGTTGCTGTAGAGTTTTGCCATCACATTATCTGAAACGGAACGTGCGGTAGTTTCTCCCCATGGGCGTGTCAGTTTGCCGCGCGCCAGCGGGCTCCACGGCAGTACCGCAATCCCTTCACGCAGGCACAGCGGATGCATTTCGTTCTCTTCCTCACGCTGAATCAGGTTGTATTGATCCTGCATGCTGACAAAACGCGCCCAGCCTTCATCCGCCTGTAACTGGAGCGCCTGCTCAAATTGCGACGCATGCATTGATGATGCGCCGATATAGCGCGCTTTACCTGCTTTAACCACGTCATGCAACGCTTCCAGCGTCTCTTCAATCGGCGTGTCGTAATCCCAGCGGTGAATTTGCAGCAGATCGACATACTCCATGCCGAGGCGTGTCAGGCTGTCATCAATCGATTGCAGGATATTTTTGCGTGATAGGCCCTGCGACAGATTACTCAGCGGAAAATAAACCTTGGTGGCGACAACGATATCTTCGCGGCGGGCAAAATCTTTCAACGCCCGTCCGACAATCTCTTCACTGCTGCCATCGGAATAGGAATTGGCGGTATCGAAAAAATTAATTCCGGCGTCCAGCGCTTGTTTAATCAGGGGGCGGCCACTTTCCTCCGGCAGCGTCCAGGCGTGATTACCACGCATCGGATCGCCAAAGGTCATGCAGCCTAAACACAGGCGTGAAACCTGTAAGTCGGTGTTGCCTAAGGGGATGGTTTTCATGAAGGCTCCTGCTGCGATGCTTAAGGGAAATCGATCCCTAAGCATAGCAGCAGGTCCGCTCATCGGTCGATGAGCGGAGAGGGGACTATTGTGCCAGCCAGGCGGTGATTTGCTGCTGAATACCGGCGGCATCCAGCTGATAATCGTGACGCACTTCTTCCTGGGTCCCCTGAGGGATGAACTCATCGGGCAGGCCGAGGTTCAGTACCGGGATGCCGAGGCGCTTCGCCATGACAAACTCGTTAACGCCGCTGCCCGCGCCGCCCATGATCGCCCCTTCTTCCAGGGTGATCAGCGCGTCGTGGCTGCCCGCCAGTTCAGCGATCAATGCCTCATCCAGCGGTTTAACAAAACGCATATCGACCAGGGTGGCATTCAGTGCTTCTGCCGCCGCTGCCGCTTCGGGTAACAGTGTGCCGAAGTTGAGAATAGCCAGTTTCTCGCCCTGGCGCTTCACCACGCCTTTGCCCAGCGGCAGGCTTGCCAGCGGGTCCAGCGTTGCTCCGGTGCCGGTGCCGCGCGGATATCGCACTGCACTCGGACCCTCCTGATAATGGTAACCGGTGTACAGCATCAGGCGACATTCGTTCTCGTCGCTGGGCGTCATGATCACCATTCCCGGAATGCAACGCAGATACGCCAGATCAAACGCACCCTGGTGGGTTTGTCCATCCGCGCCGACGATACCGCCACGGTCAATGGCAAACAGCACCGGCAGCTTCTGGATCGCCACATCGTGGATCACCTGATCGTAGGCACGTTGCAGGAAGGTGGAGTAAATCGCCACAATCGGTTTGTAGCCGCCGATAGCCATACCCGCAGCAAATGTCACCGCGTGCTGTTCCGCAATCGCTACGTCGAAGTATTGCTGTGGATAGTCGCGGGAAAAACCGACCATGCCGGAGCCTTCACGCATCGCCGGGGTGATCGCCATTAGACGGGGGTCATCCGCAGCTATCTCGCACAGCCAGCTGCCGAATACTTTTGAATAGCTCGGTAAACCGCCCGCGCTTTTCGGCAATGAACCGCTGGCCGGATCGAATTTGGGCACCGCATGCCAGGTGATCGGATCTTCTTCCGCCGGGGCGTAGCCTTTGCCTTTTTTGGTCATGATGTGCAGGAACTGCGGGCCTTTCAGGTCACGCATGTTCTTCAGCGTACTGACCAGCGCCAGTACATCGTGACCGTCTACCGGGCCGATGTAGTTAAAACCGAGTTCTTCAAACAGCGTCCCCGGCACCACCATACCTTTCAGATGTTCTTCGGTCCGTTTGACCAGTTCTTTGATCGGCGGCAGGTTGTCGAGCACCCGTTTGCCACCTTCGCGCAGGCGGGAATAGGTTTTACCGGAGAGAATTTGCGCCAGACGGTTGTTGAGCGCCCCCACGTTTTCAGAGATCGACATCTCGTTATCGTTGAGGACCACCAGCATATCCGGCTTAATGTCGCCCGCGTGGTTCATGGCCTCAAACGCCATGCCTGCGGTGATCGCACCATCGCCAATGATGGCGGCGGTGCGGCGGCCTTTGCCTTCACGCTCGGCAGCGGCAGCCATACCCAGAGCGGCGCTGATGGAGGTGGATGAGTGACCGACGCTCAGTACGTCGTATTCGCTCTCTTCGCGCCACGGGAAGGGATGCAGGCCATTTTTCTGGCGAATGGTGCCGATACGATCGCGGCGACCGGTCAGAATTTTATGCGGATAAGCCTGATGGCCTACGTCCCACACCAGATGGTCAAACGGGGTGTTGTAAACATAATGCAGCGCCACTGTTAGCTCGACGACGCCCAGACCCGAAGCGAAGTGACCACTGGAGCGGCTGACGCTGTCCAGCAGATACTGACGCAGCTCGTCACACAAAGCCGGAAGCTTCTCTTTTGGCAGTAAACGTAATTCCTGTACCGTGCCTGCCAGCGCCAGTGTCGGGTATTTTGCAATATCAAAACTCATCAGAGACTCATTATGAAAGTTATTTATCGCGTTCAATTATGAAGCTAGCCAGCGCTTGTAATGCTGTGGTGTTGAAAGATTGCGCGGCCAGAATATCCAGCGCGCCCAGTGCCTCCTGATAGAGGTCCCAGGCTTTTTGACGGGCGTTATCCAGCCCCATCAGCGCCGGATAGGTACTCTTGCCCAGTGCCTCATCGGCACCCTGGGTTTTACCCAGTACGGCGGTGTCGCCAACCACATCCAGAATGTCATCCTGGACCTGAAACGCCAGCCCGATGGCATTAGCATACACGTCCAGCACTGGCAGGGCAGCGCGGCCTTGCTCACCTGCCGTCAGCGCGCCAAGGCGGACTGCGGCGCGAATCAGTGCGCCGGTTTTATGGCGGTGGATCTGCTCCAGTTTCGCCAGGTCGATGTTTTTACCTTCAGCAGCAAGATCCAGCGCCTGTCCGCCGCACATCCCGGCCACGCCACTGGCCTGCGCCAATTCCGAGATCATGCTAATACGGGCTTCTGCACTGACGCCAGGCATTGGTTGGTCGGCCAGAATAGAAAACGCCAGAGTTTGCAGGGCATCGCCAGCGAGAATTGCCGTGTCTTCACCATATTTAATATGGCAGGTTGGCTGCCCGCGGCGCAATGCATCGTCATCCATCGCAGGCAGATCGTCATGAATTAAAGAGTAAGCATGGATACATTCAACCGCTGCAGCGGGCGCATCCAGACTGGCCGGATCGGCCTTCAGCATCTCACCCGTGGCGTAGACCAGAAAAGGGCGCAGACGCTTACCGCCTAATAGTGCCCCATATTGCATGGCATTCACCAGAGGAGAACTCTGAAAAGGAAGTGGATCTAACAGGCGCGTCAGCGCAAGGTTCACGCGTTCGTGATAGGCGCTCAGCAGTTCAGGAAAATCCATCAGTTATCTTCCGGGGTAAAAGGGGCGAGCGCGGCGTCTTTATCATCGCTGAGCAGAATCTGCACGCGCTGCTCTGCCTGTTGCAGGGTTTGCTGACCACTACGTGCCAGCTGAACACCGCGTTCAAATTCTTTCAGCGCCTCTTCCAGCGGCAGCTCACCACTCTCCAGGCGGCTGACGATTTGTTCCAGCTGCTGTATTGCGCTTTCAAAACTGGCAGGCGCTTCGGCTTTTTTCGGCATAATCAGTGTCGACTCACAGGTTGGGACATCATCTTGCAGTCGGTCATGGTAGCCGACGAGGATTAATTAGCAAAATAATGAATGTGACTGCGGTTGCAGAAGAAGTCACCTGACAAAGGTGATATACTCTCGCGCCTCGGATGCGGGTGCTCCTGCTTAACCCGCAATTATATGATTTTAACAGCTAAGTGCCGATGCTTTTAGCACTTATTTGCCCAAACGAACCTGTGTCGCCATGAAGTTTATCATCAAGCTCTTCCCCGAAATCACCATCAAGAGTCAGTCGGTGCGACTGCGCTTTATCAAGATTCTGACCGGGAACATTCGTAACATTCTTCGTACCCTGGATGATGACGTCGCGGTAGTGCGTCACTGGGACCATATTGTGGTACGGGCGAAGAATGAGTCGCTGCGCGAAACGGTGATTGCCGAGCTGACGCGCATTCCTGGCATTCATCATGTGCTGGCGGTGGAAGATCATGAATACACCGACATGCATAACATCTTCGAGCAGACGCTGGCGTTATATCGTGACCGTCTCGAAGGCAAAAGCTTCTGTGTGCGTGTGAAACGCCGTGGCAAACACGACTTCAGCTCGCAGGATGTGGAGCGTTACGTCGGTGGCGGTCTGAACCAGCATATCGAAACCGCGCGCGTGCAGCTGAATCACCCGGATGAAACGGTCAATCTGGAGATTGATAACGATCGTCTGTTGCTGATCACCGGCCGTTATGAAGGGCTGGGTGGCTTCCCGATTGGTACCCAGGAAGATGTGCTATCGCTAATTTCCGGTGGCTTTGACTCCGGCGTCTCCAGCTACATGCTGATGCGGCGTGGTTGCCGTGTGCATTATTGCTTCTTCAACCTCGGCGGCGCAGCGCATGAAATTGGCGTACGTCAGGTGGCGCATTATCTGTGGCAGCGTTTTGGTCGTTCGCATCGCGTGCGTTTTGTCGCCATCAATTTTGAACCGGTGGTGGGCGAGATTCTGGAGAAGGTCGATGACGGCCAGATGGGCGTGGTGCTGAAGCGTATGATGGTGCGTGCCGCGTCAATGGTTGCTGAACGCTACGGCGTGCAGGCGTTGGTCACCGGCGAGGCGCTGGGCCAGGTATCGAGCCAGACCCTAACCAACCTGCGTTTGATCGACAACGCATCGGACACGCTGATTCTGCGTCCACTGATTTCGCACGACAAAGAACACATCATCAAACTGGCGCGTGAAATTGGCACTGAAGATTTTGCCCGTACCATGCCGGAATATTGTGGCGTGATTTCGAAAAGCCCGACGGTGAAAGCGGTGAAAGCGAAGATCGAAGCGGAAGAACAACATTTCGATTTCGCGATTCTCGATCGTGTGGTGCAGGAAGCCAGCAACGTTGATATCCGCGACATCGCCGAGCAGGCTGATGAAGAAGTGGCGGAAGTGGAGACGGTGGCGTCATTCACGAATAATGATGTGGTACTGGATATCCGCTCGATCGATGAACAGGATGACACTCCGCTGGCGCTGGAAGGCGTGGAAGTGAAATCACTGCCATTCTACAAACTCAGCACCCAGTTTGGCGATCTTGACCAGAGCAAAACCTGGTTGCTGTATTGCGATCGTGGCGTGATGAGCCGTTTGCAGGCGCTGTACCTGCATGAGCAGGGTTTTAAAAATGTGAAGGTTTATCGACCGTAACGTCGATAAACCTCTGTAGCGGCGCGATTTATCGCGCGGGTTTAATTGAACCGCGCAATAAATTGCACTGCTACGATTCCTGATAATCATAAATCCCGGCCGCCAGCACCAGTTGTGATGCCACTTCGCGCGCTTTGTCCTTATCTACCAGTAAATCAATCAGCTTCAGCGCAAAATCAATCGAGGTACCCGGTCCCTGGCTGGTCAGCAGATTGACACGCGGATCCCACACCACCCGACGCTCCATCCATTTCCCTTCCGGGATGGTCTCTTTCAGGCCGGGAAAACCCGTCATATTACCCACCGGGAACAGATCATGTGGTATCAGCACCGTGCCGGGTGCGGCGCAAATCGCCGCGACAATCCGACCGGAAAGATGAAACTGGCGCACGGTTTCCACCAGCAATGGACTGTCGCGAAAGGTTTCTGCCCCTTTTAAACCGCCCGGCAGGACGATGGCGGCAAAATCATTATCCGCCACTTCCACTAACGGCGCGTCGGCCAGCAGGCGGACGCCACGCGAGCAGACGATCTCCCGGCTGCCATCGCTTTCGACACTGGCGGTGGTGACCTGCAAACCGCCACGCACCAGTAAATCGATGGTGGTGACCGCTTCGGTCTCTTCACTGCCATGTGCCAGGCAAACCAGAACCGATGCGTTCGTGCTCATATTGGGACTCCTTGCGTTTAATCAGGTCATACAAACGGGTGTTCTCCGGCAACGCGATGCCCTGCGCCCGTGCGCGGCGCAGCAGGTAGCCGGTGATGTAATCAATTTCGGTCTGACGTTGCGCACGTACATCCTGCAGCATCGATGAAACGTTAGCTGCGGTGGTGTCGATCACGTCATAGATGATGTCGCGCAGATTATCGACGGCAATATGATGGCCTTCACGCTCCATCACCCAGGCGATTTCTTCACACAATGTTGCAATCTGTTCAGGATAAGCGCGCAGCGCGCCGTTCTGGCAATCGTGTTCCACTGTCATGGGATTGATTACGCAGTTTACCGCCAGCTTACGCCAGCAGGCAGCGGCGATGTGGTTATGCCAGGCGACATCCGGCAGGGCCTGATGGAGGATATCGGCAATATCGCTTAGCGCCTCACTCTCGCGGCTGGTCGGGCCGATATGAGTAATGCCCTGCGCCACATGTTTGATCACTGTGCCATCGCGCATCGCCGCATGGGTGGTAATGCCGCGCAGCAGCGGCTGCTGGATATCTTTCAGCTCATCCAGCGTGCCCATGCCGTTGTGCAGCAGCAGAATCGGCGCATGGGCGGGCAGTACGCTTTGCAGGTTCTTTACCGCCGGTGAGACCTGAGGTGCCTTCAACGTCACCAGCAATAGCTGGCTCTCCGCCAGAAACAGCGGGTCATTGGCGATAAAAGTATGGTTACTGACCTGTCCTTCGGGATCGATCACATTGACCGAACAGTAAGGTTGCGGCACCCGCAACCAGCCCTGAACATCATGTCCCTGGCGTGCGAGTGCGGCGAGCCAAATCTGACCCAGGGCGCCGCAACCCAACACGGTAATTTTCATATTGCCTCCCGCTGGCGGGTTATTGTTTTTACACTCACCATCAATTATAGCTTTCGGTGTAGCGTGTTTTATTCGCGTGACAAGACGCGTATTATGCATGTCACTTTAGCGTCAGGAGAAGACAAGATGCCATCTTTCGATATCGTTTCCGAAGTCGAATTGCAGGAAGTCCGTAATGCGGTGGAAAATGCCAGCCGTGAACTGTCTACCCGTTTTGATTTCCGCAACGTCAGCGCCAGCATTGAGCTGAACGAAAAGAATGAGACCATCAAAATCACCACGGAGTCTGATTTTCAGGTCAAACAGCTGGTGGATATTTTAAGAGAAAAACTGCTGAAGCGCGGGATTGAAGGGGCAGCGATTGACGTCCCGGAAGAGATCGAGCACAGCGGCAAAAGCTGGAGCGTCGAAGCCAAACTGAAAAAAGGCATCGAAAGCGACGTGGCGAAGAAGCTGGTCAAGCTGATTAAAGACAGCAAACTCAAAGTGCAGACCCAGATTCAGGGTGATGAACTGCGCGTGACCGGTAAGTCGCGTGACGATCTACAAGGCGCTATGGCACTGGTGCGCGGCGGCAACCTCGGCCAGCCTTTCCAGTTCAAAAACTTCCGCGATTAATCGCGTTTGTCGCGTGCAGCACGGCGATAGAGCGTGCTGCGCGCGACACCTAACGCCTCGGCGGTTTTGCTGATATTGCCGTTAAAGCGTTGCAACGTTGCGGCGATCAGCCGTTCATCATGACTTTGCCTGTCCTCAGCTACCGGGGCCGCCCTGCGGTATTCGGCTGGCAAATGTACTTCACTGACTTCTTCCCCTTCATCCGCCAGCGCAAGTAACACGCGCAGCAGGCTGCGTAGCTGACGCACATTGCCCGGCCAGGGAAGCTGTGCCAGGGAAGCCAGTAACGCGGGTGCCAGCTGGATGTCGCGTTCTCCGCCCCCCAGCTCAAGCCACAGGCGGTGAATGAAGCCGGTGAGATCCGGCCATTCACGCAACGGCGGGATGGTCATCGAGAATTCCTGCAGGCGATAAAGTAAATCTTCCCGGAACTCACCTTCAGCAACGCGTTGCGCCAGATCGCGGTGGGTGGCACAAATCACCGCAAAGTTTACCGGCCAGCTGCGGCTGGAGCCCAGCGGCGCTACCTCTTTTTCCTGCAATACCCGCAGCAGACGGGTTTGCAGTGCCAGCGGCATATCGCCAATTTCATCGAGGAACAGCACGCCCCCATCGGCTTCACGGATCTTACCGATGTAGCCATTTTTACCTGCACCGGTGAAGGCACCCGGCTGATAGCCAAACAATTCGGACTCAATCAGCGATTCGGGGATGGCGGCACAGTTAATGGCGACAAATTTACCCTCACGCCAGCGGCTCTGCTGATGCAATGCCCGGCTGACATACTCTTTGCCGCTGCCGGTTTCACCGTGAATACACAATGAAACCCCGGCATTTAGCAGACGCACCATTTTTTCGCCGTCACGACGTAGCGAGAAGGGCAGGTCGCTGTGCGGATCGGCTGGGGTAGCAAAATGGGTGCGATGCGGTGCGCGCAGACGGAAATACCAGGCTTGCGCGCCATAATGCAGTGGCAGCGGGATGGTGTTGGCTGCCTGCTCTTGCTGCGGGAACAGTTGCTGGAAAGTCAGACAACCGAGCTGCTCAGCGCTGAGTGCCAGTTCCCGCATTGCCAGGCGATTAGCTGCCATCAATACATTATCGGAAAACACCAGCAGCAGCTCGTCGCTGGTATCAATGCCCTGCGGTTCGCGATGCAGGCTCATCAGCCACTGCTGTGGATGCAGACTCTGCTTCACCCACAGATACTCAATTTGTTTCGCGGCAGCTTTTACCCAACTAAAGGTTTGCGGGTGAGGGAAGTGGGCCGGGCCGGAGATATCCAGCACGCCCGCAATCTGACCATTGGGCATCTGCAACGGCATGGCGGCGCAGTACAGCCCCTGATTGCGCGTCAGGAAATGCTGATGACCATCGATTTCGCAGCCGTCGTCAATCGCCAGCGCGGTACCGATGGCATTGGTGCCGCGTCCGCATTCGCTCCATAAATTGCCGGGCGCCAGCGCATAACGTTGTGCTTTTTCCATCGACTGCATATCGCCAAAGGTATGGAGCACCATGCCACTGGCATCGGAGAGAATCACAACCGATTGCAGTTCTGCCATCTTTTGCGCCAGCTGTTTGATCACTGGCTGGGCAAACTGCTGTAACCCAAGATTATTCGCCAGCAGGTCTGCCAGTTCGCCCTGGCGTACACGGGGAAAATCATCAGCGGTGCGATCAAGACCGTAAAGCTGGCTGCGGAACCAGGAATCGCTCAGAAGCGGAGTGGAATCTACGGCTGGTGCAATCGCGACGGATGAATTTCCCTGCATTGGTAACCTCATGCCTTAGCAAAGTGTTGCGACATTGTAGCTATTTGGTTTTTTTGGTGTTGCGATATGCAACACAGATGGCGATTTTTACCGCACTATCCCATGCGCTCGTCAGGGGTAATCCATTTATAAACGACTGATTAACATTATCATTTTTTAGATTATCGCCAACTAAAAAAAACTGGCACGCCTGGTGCAATAACCTATCCGGCAGCGGGCTGTTCAACCTGTGACCCTCAGGTTGCCGCTGCCAGCTCCAGAACATCTGACCCTACATTAAGGAGTTTGCGATGCGTTATGCACATCCCGGTACGCCCGGTGCTTTGGTTTCTTTTAAAGCGACTTACGGCAACTACATTGCGGGCAAATTCACAGAGCCGCTGAGCGGCCAGTACTTCACCAACACCTCGCCAGTTGATGGCAGCGATATTGCGCAGTTCCCTCGTTCGGACGCGCGTGATATCGACTTAGCACTGGACGCTGCTCATCAGGCCGCCGACGCCTGGGGAAAAACCAGTGCCCAGCACCGTGCTAACCTGCTGTTACAGGTGGCCGACCGGATTGAAGCCAATCTGGAAATGCTGGCCGTTGCCGAAAGTTGGGATAACGGTAAGCCCATCCGTGAAACCCTGAATGCTGATCTACCGCTGGCAGCTGACCACTTCCGCTATTTCGCGGGTTGCCTGCGGGCGCAGGAAGGCAGCACGGCAGAGATTGATGAACATACCGTTGCCTATCATTTCCACGAGCCATTGGGCGTGGTCGGGCAAATTATCCCGTGGAACTTCCCACTGCTGATGGCAGCGTGGAAACTGGCTCCTGCGCTGGCGGCGGGTAACTGCGTGGTATTGAAACCGGCTGAGCAGACCCCGCTGGGTATTACGCTGCTGCTGGAGTTAATTGGCGATTTGTTCCCGGCAGGTGTGCTTAACGTGGTGCAGGGCTTTGGCCGCGAAGCCGGTGAAGCGCTGGCGACCAGTAAACGCATCGCCAAAATCGCCTTTACCGGCTCGACACCGGTGGGCCGTCATATCATGGCCTGTGCAGCGGAGAACATTATTCCCTGTACCGTGGAGCTGGGCGGTAAGTCACCCAACATCTATTTTGCCGATGTGATGGACGGTGAACCGGAATTTATCGAGAAAGCAGTGGAAGGACTGGTGCTGGGTTTCTTTAACCAGGGCGAAGTCTGTACCTGCCCGTCACGCGCCCTGATCCATGAATCGATTTATGCCCCCTTTATGGAGCGCGTGATGGCGAAGATCGCCACGATTCGCCGCGGCGATCCGCTGGATACCGAAACTATGATCGGTGCCCAGGCTTCCCGTCAGCAGTTCGATAAGATTCTCTCCTATATTGATATAGCGCGTCAGGAAGGCGGCCAGATCCTGACCGGTGGTGAACGTGCCAGCATTGCGCCTGCACTTGATAACGGCTTCTACATTCAGCCGACGTTGATCAAAGGTGACAACCAGATGCGTTGCTTCCAGGAGGAGATCTTTGGGCCAGTGATTGGTGTCACTACCTTCAAAGACGAAGCGGAAGCACTGGAAATTGCTAACCAGACGCAATTTGGCCTCGGTGCGGGCGTCTGGACACGAAACACTAATCTGGCTTATCGCATGGGGCGTAGTATTAAAGCCGGTCGCGTCTGGACCAACTGCTACCACATCTACCCGGCGCACGCTGCTTTTGGCGGTTACAAGCAATCCGGGGTGGGGCGCGAAACCCATAAGATGGCGCTTAACGCCTATCAGCAAACCAAAAACCTGCTTGTTAGCTATGACATCGCACCACTGGGCCTCTTTTAGGCCCACATCAGACCCTTTTGGAGAGTGAATTGATGACTATGAAGATCAAAAGCACGATGAAAGCGGCAGTTGTGAAATCATTCGGTGAACCATTGGTGATTGAAGACGTGCCGGTACCGTCCGTTGGACCGGGCCAGGTGCTGGTTAAAATCGCCGCCACCGGGGTTTGCCATACCGACCTGCATGCTGCCGAAGGTGACTGGCCCATCAAACCGAATCCGCCGTTTATTCCTGGCCATGAAGGCGTTGGTCAAATCGTGGCGTTAGGTGAGGGCGTGAAACATCTGAAAATGGGCGATCGTGTCGGTGTGCCCTGGCTCTACTCGGCTTGCGGCCATTGCGAATACTGCCTTGATAGTTGGGAAACGCTGTGTCTGTCGCAGCAAAACGCGGGCTACTCGGTTAATGGCAGCTTTGCTGAATATTGCCTCGCGGATGCAAACTACGTTGGTATCCTGCCTGATAACATCGAATTCAATGAAATCGCGCCGATTTTATGTGCTGGTGTGACGGTGTACAAAGGGCTGAAAATGACCGATACCAAGCCGGGTGACTGGGTGGTGATTTCCGGTATCGGCGGGCTGGGGCATATGGCGGTTCAGTACGCGGTAGCCATGGGGCTGAATGTTGCCGCTGTCGATATTGATGACGAGAAGCTGGCGTTTGCGAAACGCCTTGGTGCCAGCGTGGTTGCCAATGCGAAAAATGTCGATCCGGCCAAAGTGTTCCATGAAAGCTTTGGCGGTGCGCATGGTGTGCTGGTGACGGCGGTGTCGCCTAAAGCGTTTGAACAGGCGCTGGGGACCATGCGTCGCGGCGGTACCATGGTGCTGAATGGTCTGCCACCGGGCAAGTTTGATCTGTCGATCTTTGATATGGTGCTGGACGGCATTACGGTGCGCGGTTCGATCGTTGGTACCCGTAAAGATTTGCAGGAAGCGCTCGATTTTGCTGGTCGCCACAAGGTGAAAGCCAATGTCGCCGTGGAGCCGCTGGTCAACATCAACGACATCTTTGCGCGTATGCATGCGGGTAAAATCGAAGGGCGTATCGTGGTAGATATGTCGCTGTAAACAACAAGCCCGACGCAAAGGTCGGGCTTGGTTTTAACTGCTGGCGAGCAGCGCTTCCAGTTCGACGCGGCTCGTCACCTTGCTGTCTATCTTGATATAAGCACTTTTCTCTTCCGGCACGATAAACACCGAGGCAACGCCCGGCTGTGCTTTCAGACGTTTTTCCAGGTTCGGCACCGCCAGCACCGCATCGCTCAGTACCAGACGCAGGCTGCTGACGTAGGGCGGTTCCTGCATGGACATACTGACGAATAACCAGATGGCTGCCACCACCGCGCCGACCAGAAACACCGTTTGTGCGTCAAAATGACCAAATACCCAACCGCCCATGCTGCCGCCAATCGCCACTCCAAGGAACTGGCTGGTGGAGTAGATACCCATCGCGGTGCCTTTGTAACCCGGCGGCGACTCTTTGCTGATCAATGACGGCAGAATCGCTTCCATCAGGTTAAAGGCGAGGAAGAACAGTTGCACGCCAATCACCAGCGTCCAGAAGTGATTGCCTGCACCCCATAGCACGATTTCAGCGATGACAATTAAGGCGACGCAACTGACGAAGACGCGCTTCATGCGGCGTTTCGCTTCGGCATAAATGATGAACGGAATCACGCTGACGAAGGAGATCAGCATGGTCACCAGATAAACCTTCCAGTGCTCAGAGGCTGGCAGGCCAGCCTGCTCAAACTGACCCGGCAAGGCTACAAAGCTCGACATCAGCAGAATATGCAGACACAGAATGCCGATATTGAGTTTCACCAACCGGGTGTTGGTTAATACCGCACGAATGCTGCCTTTCACCATCCCGGATTCACGGTTCAGCACATGATGCGGCGCATGGGGTACCACCAGCAAAGTAATGACAATGCCAAGGCTGGCAAGAATGGCAATCATCCAGAACAGTGCGTGCAGACCCAGTGCATGGGTCACGATCGGGCCAATCACCATAGCGATGGCGAAGGTGACGCCAAAGCTGATGCCGATAAAGGCCATCGCTTTGGTGCGATTCTGTTCGCGGGTGAGGTCAGACAGCAGGGCCATCACCGCAGCCGCGATGGCACCCGAACCTTGCAATGCACGGCCAAGAATGACACCCCAGATGGATGTGGTCGTAGCAGCAATCACGCTACCCAGTACAAACAGCAGCAGGCCGCCGACGATCAGCGGCTTACGACCGATACGGTCGGAGAGTAAGCCAAAAGGGATCTGAAAAACCGCCTGTGCCAGGCCATAAATACCAATTGCCAGACCAATCAACGTTTCACTGGCACCCTGTAACGCCATGCCATAAGTGGTGAGTACCGGCAGCACCATAAACATTCCCAGCATACGCAGGGAAAAAACCGTACCTAAGCCCCATGTAGCGCGCAGCTCTACTGGAGTCATTTTATTGTCGTTCATTCCAACCTCTGTAAGTTTGCTGCACTTATTTTAGGGAGCAGGGCAGGGCGGGTAAAACAATTGTTTTTAAGCGATGGTAACAAAAAGAAAGGGCGCGAAATTCGCGCCCTTTCATGGATTTGCGGAGCTAAATTACCAGACGTAAGTCAGCAGGTCTTTTGACGCCGGGGTCATAAAGTCCACCGACATCATTACGCTCAATGCAGTGACAGCAACAATGGAGAACACAAACAGTTTACGCGCCCAAACTTTGTCGTTTGAGGTTTTGTAACCTGAAAGTGCCATCCCAAGCCACCAGACACTCACTGCCGCAGCAACCACCAGATATTTGTAGCCAGCGTAACCGCCCAGCGAAAGCATCAGGGTGGCAATCATAAACGCCAGGATATACAGCGTAATATGATTCTTCGCCACTGAAATGCCTTTCACTACCGGCAGAACCGGGATATTCGCTGCCTGGTAATCTTTAAAGCGGAAGATGGCAATCGCATAGGAATGCGGCATCTGCCACAGGCTAAAGATCGCCAGCAGAATCAGCGCGCCAGCATCAAACTCGTTGGTCACCGCGCAGTAGCCAATCACCGGCGGCATTGCGCCGGAAAGGCTACCAATCAGCGTACCGTAGACTGAATTACGCTTCATGTAGAGGCTGTAAATGCCGACGTATACCACGAAGCCCAGCACCGCCAGCCACATGGCCAGCGGGTTAGCTCCGAAATAAAGCAACGCAAAGCCAGCAATACCTAATGCGGTTGCATAAACCAGGCTTACTTTCGCCGAGATCAGGCCTTTCACCAGCACTCGATTCCGCGTTCTCTCCATCTTGATATCGATATCGCGGTCAATCACGTTGTTGAAAACACAACCTGATGCAACGACCAGCGATACACCAACCAGTGAGATGAGGAACAGGGTGTAATCAATGCTGCCTTTGGAGGCCAGCAGGAATCCACCGATCACAGAAATTAAATTGCCGAAAATAATTCCTGGTTTTGTTACTTGCAGGTATTGCTTAATCATCATGAGCGACTCTTAGTGGACCATCATGTTGTAGTTGAGGTTCCACATAATCCACAGTGAGCCTACGACGACAATCAGGATAATAACTGCCGCAAAGACAATGGCCACCATGTTCCAGCCACCCTCAGATTTGCTGTCCAGATGCAGGAAGTAAACCAGATGCACCAGCACCTGAACCACCGCACACACCAGAACCACACCCAGAATGGTGCCGTGAGAAGCGCTGCCATCCATCACCATCCAGAATGGGATTGCCGTCAGGATGATCGACAGGATGAAGCCAATCATGTAGGACTTCACGCTACCGTGAGATGCACCATGGTCAGTTACAGAATGACTCATTACATGGCCCCCATCAGATAAACAATGGTGAATACGCAGATCCACACAACATCGAGGAAGTGCCAGAACAGGCTCAGACACATGATACGAGTGCGGTTAGTCGCCGACAGGCCACGTTTGGAGATCTGGAACATCAGAACGGCCATCCAGATCAGACCAGAGGTGACGTGCAGACCGTGCGTACCAACCAGGGTAAAGAATGCCGACAGGAAGCCGCTACGGTCTGGACCGAAGCCTTCCATGATCAGGTGATGGAATTCATAGATTTCCATCCCGATAAATCCGGCACCGAACAGGAAGGTCAACGCCAGCCAGCTGATGACCGCACCCTTGTTCTGGTTGTTCATCGCGATAACTGCCATACCGTAGGTAATGGAGCTCAGCAGCAGCAGCGCGGTTTCTACCAGTACAAACGGCAGTTCGAAGATATCTTTACCTGCCGGGCCACCGGCAGTGTTGTTGACCATGACTGCATAAGTCGCGAACAGGGTTGCGAAGATGATGCAGTCACTCATCAGGTAGATCCAGAAACCAAAGACTTTATTGGCTCCTGCATCGTGATGCCCATGCTCCGCATGGGCGTCGTGGTGGTGTGTCGTCACAGTTTGAGTTGACATTATTTCAGACCTGCTTTGCTGATTTCGTCAAAGTGCTTCTTCTCGATCTGCTCGATTTCCGCAACCGGTACGTAGTAATCCACGTCTTCATCGAAACTCTTCACAATCCAGGAGATGATCATGCCCAGGAAGGCAACAACCACCAGCCACCAGATGTGCCAGATAGCCGCGAAACCGAAAATCGTACCGAAGGCAGCGATAACAATGGCAGCACCACTGTTTTTCGGCATATGAATTTCTTCATATTTAGCCGG
This sequence comes from Pantoea sp. X-Soil-TKNS-1280, assembly GCF_059730475.1. NCBI lineage: Bacteria > Pseudomonadati > Pseudomonadota > Gammaproteobacteria > Enterobacterales > Erwiniaceae > Pantoea > Pantoea sp. X-Soil-TKNS-1280. The sequence goes on from NZ_AP035962.1 coordinate 1,093,344, forward strand.
CTGCTGATACGCTTCGCCTTTCTCTTTCATTTCCCAGAAAGCATCGCGCTCGTGAACGTGCGGGATTACAGCAAAGTTGTAGAACGGCGGCGGTGAAGAGGTTGCCCACTCCAGCGTACGACCACCCCACGGGTCACCGGTCAGATCACGGTTCTGGTCGCGGTCACGCACAGAAACGTAGAACATGATCAGCTGGCACAGGATGCCACAGGCAATCAGCGCAGCACCGCAAGCGGCAACCACCAGCAGTGAGTGGAACTGCGGATCGATGTCCTGGCTGATACGACGGGTCATACCCATGAAGCCCAGCGCATACAGCGGCATAAACGCAACGAAGAAGCCGATGATCCAGAACCAGAAGGCACGTTTGCCCCAGGTCTCGTTCAGGGTGAAGCCGAAGGCTTTCGGGAACCAGTAGGTCACGCCAGCCATACAACCGAATACCACACCACCGATGATGACGTTGTGGAAGTGCGCAATCAGGAACAGGCTGTTGTGCAGGACGAAGTCCGCACCCGGTACCGCCAGCAGAACACCTGTCATACCACCGATAGAGAAGGTGACCAGGAAGCCGATAGTCCACAGCATTGCTGAGTGGAACTCGACACGACCCTGATACATGGTGAACAGCCAGTTAAAGATTTTCACGCCGGTCGGAATCGCGATGATCATCGTCATGATACCGAAGAAGGCGTTTACGTTCGCGCCCGCACCCATGGTGAAGAAGTGGTGCAGCCAAACGATGAACGACAGTACGGTAATCGCGATGGTCGCCCACACCAGAGAGGTGTAACCAAACAGACGCTTTTTCGAGAAGGTCGCAGTGACTTCAGCGAAGACACCAAATACCGGCAGAACGAGGATGTATACTTCCGGGTGACCCCAGACCCAAATCAGGTTGACGTACATCATCATGTTACCGCCCATTTCATTGGTGAAGAAATGGAAGCCGAGGTAACGGTCGAGGGTCAACAGTGCCAGCGTGACGGTCAGAACCGGGAACGCAGCGATGATCAGGACGTTAGTACACAGGGAAGCCCAGGTAAATACCGGCATTTTGAACAGGTCCATGCCCGGCGCACGCATCTTCAGAATGGTCACGAAGAAGTTGATACCGGTCAGCGTGGTCCCGATACCGGATAGCTGGAGACTCCAGATCCAGTAATCGACCCCGACGCCAGGACTGTACTCCGCACCCGAAAGCGGCGGATAGGCCAGCCAACCAGTCTGCGCGAACTCGCCCACACCCAGCGACAGGTTAACCAGGATCACACCGATCGCAGTGAACCAGAAGCTCAGGTTGTTCAGGAACGGGAAGGCAACGTCACGTGCACCGATTTGCAGCGGTACCGCGATGTTCATCAGACCGACCACGAAAGGCATCGCCACGAAGAAGATCATGATCACGCCGTGGGCGGTGAAGATCTGGTCGTAGTGGTGCGGTGGTAGTATGCCTGCTTCCCCGGCGGAAGCCATAACCTGTTGGGTACGCATCATCACCGCATCGGCGAAGCCGCGCAGCAGCATGACAAACGCCATGATGATGTACATGACACCCAGTTTTTTATGGTCGATTGACGTCAGCCATTCAGACCAGAGATATTGCCATTTACCAAAGTAGGTGATGGCTGCAATGACAGCCAGACCACCTATGATGATACCGGCAACCGTGACCATGATAATCGGCTCATGATACGGCACTGCATCCAGTGTTAATTTTCCGAACATCGTATTATTCCTCGGCTCCGGCGTGACTCATGTCCATGCCTGCAGGCATGTCCATCTTCCCGTGGCTCATCTTGAACTTATCAATAACTTGCTTGAACAGTTCTGGATTGGCTGTTGAGAAATATTCCACCGGGTGATTTTCGCTTGGCGCAGCCAGTTTCTCGAAATCATCCATGGTGGTCAGCGTGTCAGGTGCCGCTTTAACTTTGGCGACCCACTGCTGGAATTCCGCGTCGTCTTTGGTGGCAATGGCTTTGAACTTCATACCAGAGAAACCGCGACCACTGAAGTTAGCAGAGATACCGTCGAAAATTCCCGGCTCGTTGGCGATCAGGTGCAGTTTGGTCTGCATGCCCGCCATCGCGTAGATCTGGCTACCCAGCGTAGGAATAAAGAAGGAGTTCATGACGGAGTTGGAAGTAATTTTGAAGCTGACTGGCGTGTTTGCCGGGAAGGCAATTTGGTTAACGGTTGCAATACCCTGTTCCGGGTAGATAAACAGCCATTTCCAGTCCAGCGCCACGACATCGATCTCAACCGGTTTCACGTCAGAGGCCAGCGGTTTGCTCGGCTCCAGCGCGTGGGTTGATTTCCAGGTCAGAACGCCGAGGAAGAGAATGATCAGGATCGGAATGGTCCAGACCACGGCTTCCACTTTGTTAGAGTGTGACCAGTTGGGGCTATACTTCGCTTCGGTATTGGTCGCCCGATATTTCCAGGCAAAAAATACCGCCATAAAGACTGCGGGGATAACGACGATCAACATCAAGCCGAAAGCTGTCAGAATCAACGAACGTTGCTCCAGTGCAATCTGTCCTTTGGGATTTAACAACGCACTATCGCAGCCGCTGAGTAATACAGCGCCTGCAATTAATGACAAAATCCCCAAACTTTTATTGTATTTCCTGAGTCTCATTTAACGACCTCAATGACAAAGGGCTCTATTGTCGTTTAAGTGTGCGCGCATTTTACGGGAAGGTTTATACAGTGTAAACCAGCTTAAGGATGTGTCAGGAGCCTGTTGACACCTTTTGCTAAGGGTGTCACAGATGTTGCGTAGGGTGACAAATTATTAAAAGAGACAAGTAGTTGGCGTTAATATAACAAAAACAAATGATAGTAACCGCAGTAAAAACAGGGAAAGCATAAACCGTACTTTTAATACCCATTTATTTAACAATTTTGCATCATTTATGCGATAAGAAAGCTACAAAATAATTGCTCACCGGGTTTTAATATTTTCTGCGATTGTTAATTTAATGTTTCTTTTTGTCGTTGCAAAAAAATGCTATCTACTAAAATTAGTCGCAGATATTTTTTCGTCAATTATTTCGCCAACGACAATATAGTGATTAAGACTGATACTGTTTTATCCGCGGGTGTTTTCGCAGCGCCAGGTAATCCAGTGTCACCCCAAATGCCACGGCGATTAAGGCCAGGGCCATTCCGGCTTCGAACAGATGTGTGACCAAATCCCCGCTTTGCCAGATTCCTGCGGCACCGAGCGCCAGCGCCAGCAACCACAGAGCCAACAAAGCACATCCGAGGCTGAACAGGCGTACGGTCCAGCGATACCCCTGCGGGCAATAGCTACGGGTGATAAATTCGCCACTTTCCTGGATCGCCTGAAGCGTGTTACGGCATACCCAGAGCAGCAGCAGGCCCGGCACGCCAGCGAAGACCGTAAAGGCGTAAAACGTTGACCAGCCCCAGAGTTCAACCAGCCAGCCAGCCGCAGGGCCGACATATACCCGGCCAACGGCGGAAAGTGCCGAGAGCAGGGCGAACTGGGTGGCGGAAAAGGATTTATTGCAGAGCGTCATCAGCAGCGCGACAAAGGCTGCCGTGCCCATCCCACCGCACAGGTTCTCGATAAATACCGCGCTGGCCATGCTCCACAAATGCGGTGGAGTAACCGCCAGCAACCAGTAAGCAAAGTTGGATACCGCCTGTAACACGCCAAAGATCATCAGCGCGCGGAACAGGCTGAGGCGCTGCATTAACACGCCGCCATACAGCGCACCCACGATGGTGGCCAGTAAACCAAGGGTTTTATTGACCAGCCCGACATCGCCTGCATTAAAACCGACGCCCCGGATCAGGAACGTGGTGGTGAGTGAGGCTGCGAACGCATCGCCCAGCTTATAAAGGATGATCAGCGTGATGAGCAACCAGGCATTGTTGCGCAGGAAGAAGTCTTTCAGCGGCAGCGAAACCGCCTGACGCAGGCTGTGCGGCTCATTGGCCGGGGCCGCCGGCTCTTTTGCCAGTAATGTGGCGATCAGGCCAGGCACCATCAGCCCGGCCATCAACCAGTAAGTGGCCTGCCAGCCCAGATAACGGTCAGCCAGCCACAGCGCGAGACCGCCGGAAATCAGCATCGCCAGACGATAACCTAATACGGTAATTGCCGCGCCGCTGCCACGCTCTTCGGGTGGCAAAACGTCGGTTTTCCACGCATCAAACACAATATCCTGTGAGGCGGAGCAGAAGGCGACCAGCACTGCAAGGGCCGCCAACAGCGTTAAATCGCGTGAGGGTTGCATATAGCCCATCGCGATAATGCCACCGATGAGCGCCAGTTGCGTAACCAGCAACCAGCCACGGCGACGGCCAAGAAAAGGCGGGGTGTAACGGTCCATCATCGGTGACCACAGGAACTTGAACACATAGGCCTGGCCGACAAGGGAGAAAAAACCAATGGTTTTCAGATCAACGTTCTCAACGGTCATCCATGCCTGCAATGTCCCTGCAGTTAACGCCAGTGGCAGTCCGGAAGCGAAGCCCAGCAGCAGTAAAACGGCGGCGTTACGTTGGGTAAAAATGCGCAGATAGTGAGAAGTCATAGCCAACCTGAAGTGAAGCCCGGCCAGAGGAGGCCGGGCGAAGAACGGCGAGATTAACGGGCGTTCTGTTTGATGAAGTTATGTACGCTGGTGTCCTGCGCCATATCAGCAATCACGTCGCCAAGCGTGGAGTTAACCGCGTTGGTGATCTTGTCGTTGGTCGCAGTGAATGCGCCTTCTACGCTGTAGGTCTGGCGGTAGTTTTTAATCTGTTTGTTACCATTTTTCGCGGTAGCAATAATAGAAATGTCCGCTTTAGTGGTAATGCTGTAACGCACGTTGCCCTGTGTCACATCGGCATACAGACCATTGACCACAATTTGCAGATCAACCGCGCCATTCGGGCCAACCATATAGCCACGTGCGGTCATCTGTTTCTCCAGCACTTCCTGCAGCAGGAAACGCAGGTCACGGGATGGTGTGAGGGTGACCAGCTGGCCGTCGCGGTTTACTTTTGCCAGTGCCTGATCGCTACGTTGATCGGCGCCATTGATGCTGACGGTCACGCCCATCAGGCTCGGATCCTGCTGTGGCAGCTGAATTTTTGGTTCGATATTCAGCGTCGTATTATTGCTGGCGCAGCCGGCCAAAATAAATGCAGCCAGCAGAGGGAATAACAGTTTTTTCAACATACTCATTCTCGTTAGCGGGTATATAGGTTGGTTTGCAAAACTGCGGCCATCATAGCATTGCGTGACAGCGAAAAAAGCCCTCCGCCAGTGGAAATTGATTGTAAAGGCTTTTTTCAGATTGACTGAGATAAACCCCCGTTGACCTGCGTGGCAGGCAGGTTAAGATGCGCAGCGCACATTATTTTTTCCAGCTTCCCTGCGGAAATGGTTAAAAACCTACTAATATTTAAACAGATGAGGCACAGCGCTCGCCGTAGAGGAGTGTTAACAATGATTCGCGAAGAAATAGAAGAAAAGCTGCGTAAGGCATTCGACCCTGCACACCTCGAAGTGCATGATGAAAGCTACCGTCATAACGTGCCTGCTGGTTCTGAAAGTCACTTTAAGGTAGTGATCGTCAGTGACTGCTTTACCGGCCAGCGTTTTTTAGCCCGCCATCGCTCCATTTACAGTGAGCTAACGGCAGAGTTTGCAGGAGGCGTACATGCGCTGGCACTGCATACTTACACACAAAAAGAGTGGGATGGCTTACAGGACACGGTGCTGGCTTCCCCTAATTGTCGTGGTGCTGGTACGCTCGCCTGATTTTTCTTACTTAATCTCTATAAAACGGCCTGCGGGCCGTTTTCTCTTCCTTATTTACTCCTAAACGCGATCTGCGGCGCAAAAAAGCAGCAAAACCGTTTAAAAGTGGTGACTTTGCAGCCTCGACTCGCCCCGGTGATGCCGCTATAATGCGGCGTCTATTTTTCCGGAATGTCTTCGGGAGCTTCTGACAACAGGGAACAGGTTCTGTCAGCAGATGCCCTCCCGCTAGTTGGATACGGCGCATTTCATATGTGTGGTGTCTGAAGTTGACCGAGCACGTGATTTTTTGAGGTAGCAAGATGACAGTTTCAGTAGAAACCACTCAGGGTCTGGGCCGTCGCATTACGATTACTGTTGCAGCTGACAGCATCGAAAGCGCAGTGAAGAAAGAACTGGTGGATGTGGCGAAGAAAGTCCGTATCGATGGTTTCCGTAAAGGCAAAGTGCCGATGCAGATCGTAGCTCAGCGCTACGGTGCATCTGTTCGCCAGGACGTGCTGGGCGATCTGATGCAGCGCAACTTTGTTGACGCCATCATTAAAGAAAAAATTAATCCGGCTGGTGCACCGAACTACGTTCCAGGTGAATACAAGCTGGGTGAAGACTTCACCTTTACGGTTGAATTCGAAGTCTATCCGGAAGTTGAGCTGAAAGGTCTCGACACCATCGAAGTTGAAAAGCCGGTTGTTGAAGTGACCGACGCTGACGTCGATACCATGCTGGAAACCCTGCGCAAGCAGCAGGCAACCTGGAAAGAGAGCGATGCAGCCGCTGGTGCTGAAGATCGCGCGACCATCGACTTCACCGGTTCTGTTGACGGCGAAGAGTTCGAAGGTGGTAAAGCCTCTGACTTCGTTCTGGCCATGGGCCAGGGCCGCATGATCCCGGGCTTTGAAGAAGGCGTTGTGGGTCACAAAGCCGGTGAAACCTTCACCATCGACGTGAAATTCCCGGAAGATTACCACGCGGAAAACCTGAAAGGTAAAGACGCGAAGTTCGAAATCGTACTGAAGAAAGTTGAAGTACGCGAACTGCCGGAACTGACCGAAGAATTCATCCAGCGTTTCGGCGTGGAAGATGGTTCAGTCGCGGGTCTGCGTACTGAAGTACGTAAGAACATGGAGCGCGAGCTGAAAGGCGCAATCCGTAACCGTCTGAAGTCTCAGGCGATCGACGGCCTGGTTAACGCCAATGCTATCGACGTGCCGGCTGCACTGATCGACAGCGAAATCGATGTTCTGCGTCGCCAGGCGGCTCAGCGTTTCGGTGGCAACGAGAAGCAAGCGCTGGAACTGCCGCGCGAGCTGTTCGAAGAGCAGGCGAAACGCCGCGTTGTTGTGGGTCTGCTGCTGGGCGAAGTGATTCGCACCAACGAGCTGCAGGCTGATGAAACTCGCGTTAAAGCGCTGATCGAAGAGATGGCTTCTGCGTACGAAGATCCGCAGGAAGTCATCGAGTTCTACAGCAAGAACAACGAGCTGATGAACAACATGCGCAACGTAGCGCTGGAAGAACAAGCAGTGGAAGCGGTGCTGGAAAAAGCAAAAGTTACCGACAAAGCGACTAACTTCCAGGAACTGATGAACCAGACTGCTTCAGCCTGATTCGTTAGTTAACACGAAGTGCGAAGCCCGCGACCAAAAAGTCGCGGGCTTTTTATTTTTTTCGCTAAAGTCCCTGGATTTGTCTTCTATTTGATTAATTAATCGGCAAATTATTCGCTAAGCTCTTTTTCCGTGTTAGCGATTAGGGAAAAGGTTGTTATGCTTGAAATAACTGGGCAGCATCCCCAGATACAGGGAGAATGCATGAAGACAGTGAAACTGACTGATTAACCGTCCTGTTGGTGTCGGAGTGAGGAGGCAGCGCATGGTTTTCGTCGCACGCCTCACGTAAAATCGGTACAGAATGTTGCCAACGAAATTTATCCAGGAGACGGTAATGTCATACAGTGGCGATCGTGAATTTACTGCACCGCAGATGGCGCTGGTGCCAATGGTGGTCGAACAAACCTCGCGCGGCGAGCGTTCTTACGACATCTATTCCCGCCTGCTCAAAGAGCGTGTGATCTTCCTGACCGGCCAGGTTGAAGATCATATGGCTAACCTGATCGTGGCGCAGATGCTGTTTCTGGAAGCGGAGAATCCTGAGAAGGATATCTACCTCTACATTAACTCACCGGGTGGTGTGATTACCGCCGGTATGTCAATTTATGACACAATGAAATTCATCAAGCCTGACGTAAGCACCATTTGTATGGGCCAGGCTTGTTCGATGGGTGCGTTCCTGCTGACCGCAGGCACGAAAGGCAAACGCTTCTGCCTGCCTAACTCACGTGTCATGATTCACCAACCGCTGGGTGGTTATCAGGGTCAGGCTACGGATATTGAAATCCATGCGCGTGAGATTCTGAAAGTTAAGCAGCGTATGAATGAGCTGATGGCTGAGCATACCGGTAAATCGCTGGAGCAGATCGAGCGCGACACTGAGCGCGATCGTTTCCTCTCTGCCAGTGAAGCGGTAGAGTATGGCCTGGTCGACTCCATTTTGACGCATCGCCAATAAGACACATCTGCCCGGCTCCTGCGCTATAGTTAACAGGACGAAGGGCAGGTGGGTTGAATGAATATCGGCCGTAAATGCACGGCCAGTGCCGTACGCCAGTATGGCCTGAGAACGAAAAGAGGTTAGCTGATGACAGATAAGCGCAAAGACGGTTCAGGTAAGTTGCTGTACTGCTCTTTTTGCGGCAAAAGCCAGCATGAAGTGCGTAAGCTGATTGCCGGGCCGTCAGTGTATATCTGCGACGAATGTGTCGATTTATGTAACGACATCATTCGCGAAGAGATTAAAGAGGTTGCCCCGCACCGCGAGCGCAGTGCGCTGCCGACGCCGCATGAAATCCGCCATCATCTCGATGATTATGTCATCGGTCAGGAAAAGGCGAAAAAGGTGCTGGCTGTGGCGGTGTACAACCACTACAAGCGTTTGCGCAATGGCGATACCAGCAATGGTATCGAGCTGGGCAAAAGTAACATTCTGCTGATCGGTCCAACCGGTAGCGGGAAAACTCTGCTGGCGGAAACGCTGGCACGTTTGCTGGATGTGCCGTTTACCATGGCCGATGCAACCACGCTGACTGAAGCGGGTTATGTGGGCGAAGATGTGGAAAACATCATCCAGAAACTGCTGCAGAAATGCGATTACGATGTGCAGAAAGCCCAGCGCGGCATTGTTTACATCGATGAAATCGACAAGATTTCACGCAAGTCTGACAACCCGTCAATCACCCGTGACGTATCGGGCGAAGGCGTGCAGCAGGCGTTGCTGAAACTGATCGAAGGCACCGTGGCTGCCGTACCGCCGCAGGGTGGCCGTAAGCACCCGCAGCAGGAATTTTTGCAGGTTGATACCTCGAAGATCCTGTTCATTTGTGGCGGCGCATTCGCCGGTCTCGACAAAGTGATTTCCCAGCGCGTAGAAACCGGTTCAGGTATTGGTTTCGGTGCGACGGTGAAAGGCAAGTCACAGAAAGCCAGCGAAGGTGAACTGCTGTCACAGGTGGAGCCAGAAGATCTGATCAAGTTTGGTCTGATTCCTGAGTTCATTGGTCGTCTGCCAGTGGTTGCTACGCTGAACGAGCTGAGTGAAGAAGCCCTGATTCAGATCCTGCGTGAGCCGAAAAATGCGCTGACTAAACAGTACCAGGCGTTGTTTAACCTGGAAGGTGTGGAGCTGGAGTTCCGTGATGAAGCGCTGACGGCGATTGCTAAGAAAGCGATGTCACGTAAAACCGGTGCGCGTGGTCTGCGTTCAATCGTGGAAGGTGCGTTACTTGAAACCATGTACGACCTGCCTTCAATGGAAGACGTGGAGAAAGTAGTGATTGATGAGTCGGTTATCGATGGTCAATCAGAGCCGATGTTGATTTATGGTAAGCATGAAGCGCAGGCTTCTGGCGAATAAATAAACAATTAAACCACGTTGTTATCTTAAAAAAGGGGAAAATCTTTCCCCTTTTGTTTTTCTCACGCCTGTGACATTGAATGTCGGATAAGCATCCCCATATACTCAATATCCTGTGGGTTTAACTGCAAATTGACTGTGTTCAGGCGGTTCCCATCACCTGGCGGACATTAAACTAAGAGAGAGCTCTATGAATCCTGAGCGTTCTGAACGCATTGAAATCCCCGTGTTGCCGTTGCGCGACGTGGTGGTTTATCCGCACATGGTAATTCCGTTGTTTGTTGGTCGGGAAAAATCGATTCGGTGCCTCGAAGCCGCGATGGATCATGATAAAAAGATCATGCTGGTTGCACAGAAAGAGGCTTCAACGGATGAACCTGGTATTAACGATCTCTTCTCTGTAGGGACCGTCGCTTCGGTATTGCAAATGCTGAAGCTGCCGGACGGCACGGTCAAAGTGCTGGTTGAAGGTTTACAGCGTGCCCATATCACCACGCTGGCAGACAACGGCGACCACTTTGTAGCCCAGGCTGAATATCTGATCTCGCCGGAAATTGAAGAGCGCGAGCAGGAAGTGCTGGTCCGTACCGCCATCAATCAATTTGAAGGCTACATCAAGCTTAACAAAAAAATTCCTCCTGAGGTCCTGACCTCACTGAATAGCATTGACGATGCAGCCCGTCTGGCTGACACCGTTGCGGCGCATATGCCGTTGAAACTGGCAGACAAACAATCGGTGCTGGAGATGTCCGACGTTAACGAGCGTCTGGAATATCTGATGGCGATGATGGAGTCTGAAATCGATCTGCTGCAGGTTGAGAAGCGTATTCGCAACCGCGTGAAAAAGCAGATGGAGAAAAGCCAGCGCGAGTATTACCTGAATGAGCAGATGAAAGCGATTCAGAAAGAATTGGGCGAGATGGACGATGCGCCTGATGAATATGAAGCGCTGAAACGCAAAATCGAAGCGGCAAAAATGCCAGACGAAGCGCGCGAAAAAGCCGAAGCTGAGCTGCAGAAGCTGAAAATGATGTCGCCGATGTCGGCTGAAGCAACCGTGGTACGTGGCTACATCGACTGGATGGTGCAGGTACCGTGGAATGCGCGCAGCAAAGTGAAGAAAGATCTGCGCAAAGCCCAGGAAACGCTGGATACCGATCACTACGGCCTGGAACGCGTGAAAGACCGTATCCTTGAGTATCTTGCGGTGCAAAGCCGCATCAGCAAAATCAAAGGACCGATCCTGTGTCTGGTCGGACCGCCGGGGGTAGGTAAAACCTCGCTGGGCCAGTCTATCGCCAAAGCGACAGGCCGTAAGTATGTCCGTATGGCGCTGGGTGGCGTGCGTGATGAAGCGGAAATCCGCGGTCATCGTCGTACCTATATTGGTTCTATGCCGGGCAAACTGATCCAGAAAATGGCGAAAGTCGGGGTGAAAAACCCGCTGTTCCTGTTGGATGAGATCGACAAAATGTCGTCGGACATGCGTGGCGATCCTGCTTCTGCATTGCTTGAGGTGCTGGATCCGGAACAGAACATCGCCTTTAACGATCACTATCTGGAAGTGGATTACGATCTGTCAGACGTGATGTTCGTGGCGACCTCAAACTCAATGAACATCCCGGCGCCGCTGCTTGACCGTATGGAAGTGATTCGTCTTTCCGGTTACACCGAAGATGAAAAACTGAACATCGCGAAACAGCACCTGCTGCCGAAACAGATTGAGCGTAATGCGCTGAAAGAAAAAGAAATCAGCGTCGATGACAGCGCGATTATGGGCATCATCCGCTACTACACCCGTGAAGCGGGCGTGCGTAGCCTGGAGCGTGAACTCTCCAAATTGTGCCGTAAGGCGGTGAAAGCGTTGCTGATGGATAAAGAGAAAAAACACATCAGCATCAACGGTGACAACCTCAAAGATTTCCTTGGGGTACAACGCTTTGACTATGGCCGTGCCGACAGCGAAAACCGTGTAGGTCAGGTGACGGGTCTGGCGTGGACAGAAGTGGGTGGTGATCTGCTGACCATCGAAACCGCCTGTGTACCGGGTAAAGGTAAACTGACCTATACCGGTTCACTGGGTGAAGTGATGCAGGAATCCATCCAGGCTGCTTTGACCGTGGTTCGCGCTCGCGCTGAAAAACTGGGTATTAACGGCGATTTCTACGAGAAACGTGATATCCACGTTCACGTGCCGGAAGGTGCGACGCCGAAAGATGGTCCGAGCGCAGGTATCGCGATGTGTACTGCGCTGGTGTCCTGTCTGACCGGCAACCCGGTGCGTTCTGATGTGGCGATGACCGGTGAGATCACGTTGCGTGGTCAGGTACTGCCAATTGGTGGCTTGAAAGAGAAACTGCTGGCAGCACACCGTGGTGGCATCAAAACGGTGCTGATCCCGGATGAGAACAAACGCGATCTGGAAGAAATTCCACAGAACGTGATTGCCGATCTGACCATTCATCCGGTGAAACGCATTGAAGAGGTGCTGAATCTGGCACTGGAAAATGCGCCTTACGGGATGCTGGTTGCGACCGCAAAATAGTGATTAACGGCAAAAACCGCTAAAAAGCGAGGCTGGCAGGCCAAATGGTGCTTGCCAGCCTTTTTTTGTGCCGCTAAGTTAGGGGGCTGCTGGATCAACGATTAAGATGAATACCGTTGTTTCGGCTCGAAAGGCTTGATATAACTGGCTGCGCGTTCGTACCCGGCGGGAAGCTCGGATACGATGTGAATAATAAAAGAGGGGATGAATAGAGTGAATAAGTCACAGTTGATCGACAAAATTGCTGCGGATGCGGATATTTCTAAAGCGGCAGCGGGACGTGTATTAGATGCATTCATGGGCTCCGTTTCTGATGCGCTGAAAGGCGGTGATGAAGTGGCACTGGTTGGTTTCGGTACTTTCTCTGTTCGTGAGCGCGCTGCTCGCACCGGCCGTAACCCGCAAACCGGTAAAGAAATCACCATTCCGGCTGGTAAAGTGCCGGGCTTCCGTGCTGGTAAGGCACTGAAAGACGCTGTCAATTAATGACTGTTGTCACATCCGTTGAAGCATTTTCTTCGATGGATTGAGGACGCAAAAGCCGTTCTCATGTAACATACGGGCACATCATTTTTGATGTGCCTTTTTTATTCTGATGCGCAGCAAAAAGCCTTTGGCTCTTGTCTCCGCAGGGTTGCCAGCTGCCAGCCTGAACTGCAGCTGCACGATGATGACATCGTGTCAGAGCTTTACATTCACACTACAGCGGAGTGTTGTCATACCATGATGGACAATTTACGTGCGGCGGGAAATCACGTCGTGCTCAAAATCATTCTGGGATTGATTATCCTGTCCTTTGTACTGACCGGGGTGGGCAACTACCTGATTGGCGGTAACAGTGATTATGCTGCCAAAGTGAACGGCCACGAAATCAGCCGGGCAGAGCTGGAGCAGGCTTATAACAATGAGCGCAATCGCCAGCAACAGATGCTGGGTGATCAATTCTCGCAGCTGGCCAGCAACGAAGGCTATATGCAGCAGATGCGCCAACAAGCGCTTTCTCAGTTGATTGATCAGGCTCTGCTTGATCAGTACATCAAAGATTTACACATTGGTATCAGCGATGACCAGGTCAAGCAGGCGATTTTCAGTCAGCAGGCTTTCCAGACCAATGGTAAGTTCGACAACGTCAAATATAACGGCCTGATCAGCAGCATGGGGTTCACCGCTGACCAATACGCTGAAGCACTGCGTAAGCAGCTGGCGACACAGCAGCTGATCAACGCTGTGGCCAACACCGATTTCATGCTGAAAGGCGAAACCAGCAAACTGGTTGACCTGGTGGCACAGCAACGTGAAATTCGTCAGGCGACGATTGATGTCAATGCGCTGGCGGCAAAACAAACCGTGACTGACGATGAAATCAGCCAGTATTACCAGCAGCATCAGAGCAGCTTTATGGCGCCTGAGCAGTTCCGCGTGAGCTATATCAAAATGGATGCCGCCAGCTTGCAGGAAACGGCCAGCGAAGCGGATATCCAGAGCTGGTTCGATCAGCACAAAGCCGATTATTCTCAGCCGCAGCGTAACCGTTACAGCGTGATTCAGACTAAAACTGAAGCAGATGCTAACGCTGTGCTGGATGCGCTGAAAAAAGGCGAAGATTTCGCGACGCTGGCGAAGAGCAAATCTATCGACCCGATCTCCGCACGCAAAGGCGGTGACATGGGCTGGCTGGAACCGAACACTACCCCTGATGAACTCAAAAACGCCAACCTGACGGAAAAAGGTCAGCTCTCTGGTGTCATCAAGTCATCCGTGGGCTTCCTGATTGCGCGTCTGGATGACATCCAGCCGGAGCAGGTGAAACCGCTGGCAGAAGTACATGCTGCCGTTGCTGACAAAGTGAAGCAGGAAAAAGCGGTGGATGCCTTCTATAAAATGCAGCAGAAAGTCAGCGAAGCGGCCAGCAACGATAACGAATCCCTGGCGGGTGCCGCCGAGGCTTCAGGTCTGAAAGTGGTGGAAACTGACTGGTTTAGCCAGGACAGCGTACCGCAGGATCTGGATTTCGACGCGGTTAAACAGGCGATTTTCAACGGTGGTCTCGTGGGCCAGAACGGTGCGCCGGGCAATAACTCGGACATCATTTCAGTCGATGGTGATCGCGCGTTTGTACTGCGTATCAGCGAACATAAACCAGAAGCAGTGAAACCGCTGGATCAGGTGAAAGCGCAAATCGCCGATACTCTGAAACATGATAAAGCCACGCAGCAGGCGAAAGAGCAGGCGAACAAACTGTTGGCCGATCTCAATGCCGGTAAGCAGGATGTGTTGCAGGCCGCCGGTCTGACGCTCAGCGCCAGCAAATCGGTTGATCGCAATGCGCAGGATCCGGTCGCGCAGTCAGCATTTAATCTGCCACAGCCAGCGGATAACAAACCGTCTTGGGGTGTGAGCGAAGATATGCAGGGCAATGTGGTACTGGTGGCACTGGATAAAGTCAGCGCGGGTAGCATGCCGCAGCCGCAGATTGACCAGATGGTGAAAGGTGTGACGCAGAATAACGCGCAGATCGCCTTCGAAGCCCTGCTGGAAAACCTGCGTAAAGACGCCAAAATCAAGTACGGCGCAGCCGCACAAATGCAGTAAGCCTCGCAAAAAAATCAGAACCGCTGAAACAATCAAAGGCCGCTTATGCGGCCTTTTCCATTTCTGATTATCCGCTTTTGAGCCTTTATCCATGCTGTGACACCCTGCATCTGCTGTTAAACACAAGGAGAGACACAGCATGGTCAAACACACTTTTCAGGTTTTATTCTTCTCGCTGGCCCTGGCTGGCACGGTCGCTACCTCCAGCCTGGCTGCGGCGGAAAGTCCCAGTGAAACTCAGGCCACACAGGTTTCGTCACCGGCAGAAGGGCAGATCAGCATCAATGAAGCCACAGCAGAGGAACTCGCCGCCGCCATGAATGGCATCGGTCTGAAGAAAGCCCAGTCCATCGTCAGCTATCGGGAACAGTACGGCCCGTTTACCGCGATTGATCAATTAAAGGAGGTGCCAGGCATTGGCAGTGCGTTGGTTGAACGTAATAGCGCCCGGCTGAAATTGTGAGAAAGCTCGCGACTCATGAAGGATGAAGCAAACCTGCCTATACGCTGTGCTATGCTCAACAGGTCCAACCAGTTGTCATTCTCAGCCTAATCAGGAGCAACAATGCAGACCACAATCAAAGTGCGCGGCTACCATCTTGATGTCTATCAGCATGTTAACAACGCGCGTTACCTGGAGTTTCTGGAGGAAGCGCGCTGGCAGTGGCTGGAAGATGTCGATGCGTTTAACTGGCTGGTACAGCAGAAACTCGCCTTTGTGGTGGTGAATATTAACATTAACTATCGCCGCCCGGCTGTGCTGGGCGACGTACTGACCATTGAGAGTGAGATTGCTCAATTGAATGGCAAGAGTGGTGTCATTTCGCAACGTGTGTTGCTCGCCAGCGATGGTTCGCCGGTTGCTGATGCGGCATTAACTTTTGTTTGTATTGATTTGCGCACACAAAAAGCAGTGCCAATGGAAGGGGAATTGCGTGAACGTCTGGCGGCACTGATGGTTTAGCTGACAGAGCTGGCGTCAGCGACGCCAGCCGATTTCGGAGGGATCAGGCCAGAGCACTTTTCTGTTTCATCTGCGCCATAATCGCCGCTGCATTCGCCTGGTAATCCGCCAGACCACGCGCACGTAAATGGCAGGCGGCACATTCGCCACAACCATCGCCTTTTACGCCGTTATAGCAGGTCAGCGTTTCAGCACGTACCAGTGGCAGTTGCTGCCAGTAGTCGGCCAGCGCCCAGGTTTCGGCTTTGTTCAGCCACATCAGCGGTGTTTCGAAACGAATATTGCGCGCCATTCCCAGACTGACGGCGTTATTCAGGGCCTTAACAAACTCATCGCGGCAGTCAGGGTAGCCGGAGAAGTCAGTTTCGCACACGCCGGTGATCACCGCTTCGGCTTCAACCTGATAGGCATAAATTGAGGCCAGCGTTAGAAACAGGATGTTGCGACCCGGCACAAAGGTACTTGGCAAACCGCTGGCTTCAGGATCATAAGCCGGGACCGGGATGTTATCGCGCGTCAGGCTGCTGACGGCTAATTCGTTCAGCAACGTCACATCCAGCACTTTGTGCGCCCGGGCACCGAGCTTATGCGCCAGTTCGGATGCCACCTCAATTTCTTCACGATGGCGCTGACCATAATCAAAGGTGACGCAATGCACTTCATCATATTGTTGCAACGCCTGAATTAAGCAGGTGGTGGAGTCTTGTCCGCCACTAAAAACTACAACGGCTCTTTTCATCTTTTCTTCCGTATAAAACCGAGCCGCTATGGTAATGGCTCGGGTGTGTGATGAACAGTATCGACTGCGGCTGGTGGTGGTATCCAGGCACGCGTGAAGTCGAACCAGCCCAGGCTATTGAGTTGAATGCCTTCCACGCCGGGCGGGGCTGAAATCTGGTAGCGATAATTAAATAATGGCAGCAGATAACCGGCGCGCATCAGTTGCTCAAACAGCTGGTGGCTAAGAATAGCACGCTGCTCCGGATTCTGTTGTTGAGCGATCTCGCGCAAATGTTGACGTAAATGGATGTCACTTTGTGCACCCCTGAGCGGTTGCCATACCGGATCGTTTTCCAGCCAGCTGATCAGGGTAAACAGTGGCGCATCGCCAATCAGACGGTCACCCATCACCACGTCTGCATCGGCCAGCTCGCGTTCATCGCGCCAGCTTTTCACATCATGGAATATGCAGGTCAGCTGGCAACCATAGCTGGCCAGCAGGGGTTTCAGTGCTTCAGTCATCACATGAAGCTCAACCGGCAGATGATAATGCAGTGTCAGTGTGGCGGGCAGCGGCGCATTTTCTTCGGCGGGTGGGGGGACTGGCCAGCCGGGCAGCAGCTCCAGGCTTGGCGTGATGAGTCCCTCATCCAGCGGTAATTGCTGAATCATGCCGCTACGCTGAATCAGTGAAATCAGGGTTTTGGCTTGTGCTGAGCTGAGCCGGGATGAGATGCGCGGTGCCAGGTAGCAGAATCCCAGGCTGATGCTGCGATCGACCGGGCGCAGAGCATCAAGCTCGTCAGGATCACCAATAGCAATTTGCACCGGATGACGACAACTGGTGCCAAGGGTACGATCAAACAATTGCGGGGTGATCCAGTACTCAACGGCCTGGATCAGCGGCCGTTGCAGATGCCAGCGCGGGTGGCTTTCCAGTCGCACCAGTTCATCGGTGAAATGCGCCAGTTTCCACGCACCGCTGCCGATGGTAGCAAGCTCCGGGTGTGGCAACAGGCAAAACTGATGCGCCAGTCGTTGTGGCAGCCAATAATCACTGTGGCGCAGGCGGATACGCAGCGCCAGCGGGTGAGGGGCCGTGATGCTTTCAACCGAAGCCAGCAAGCGTAATCCCGGTGCGCTACGCAGAATCTTGTGTAACTGCGTGACCAGTTGCGTGGCATACAGCGGTTCATCGTTATGCCAGCTGAGCTGCGGCCGCAGCCAGAAAAACCAGTCGCAGCCACTTTCATCATGCTGCCAGTGATGGGCTAAGTCGCCTTCAACATCATTGTCCCGAAAGCGCGTCAGCCCGGAAAAGATCTGACGGGCGAGGTGTTGTTCGGCGCGCCCGGTCAGATGCAGCGGCAGCAGCGCTTCGAGGGACCGATAGTAAGGAATACGCAGTACCGGGGCCTGATTGAGCCATTGTCCGCCCATTAATGGGCGCAGCATCGTTAGCAAATGCTCCGGTTGCACATCCAGCACCTGCAATGCCTGCGTTGCTTCCCCCGCCGCAAGCTGCTGCTGCAAAAGTTGCTGGCGTAGCTGGTCAGGGGTGGTGAGAAAGGTCAGCGTTCCCTGTTTACCGCGTCCCGCGGTGCCCTGCCAGCGCAGCCAGTCGGCCTCCTGCCATTGTCGTAACAGGGTGCGGATATGGCGTTCACTGCAAAAACAGTGCTGTGCCATCGTCGCGACACTTAGATGCTGCGTTTCACCCTGGCTAAGTTGCCAGAGACGCTGAAATTGATTGACCCGATTAAGCTGGCGCATCTCTAAACCCGGAACAGTTTTCTAAAAGTATTCACTATTAGTTCCGTAATTACCAGGCGATAGTAAAGGTCTCTAACCGACAGGAGAATTCGCATGGTCCGCCTCGCGGCATTTGATATGGATGGCACGCTGTTGCTGCCAACACATCGCTTAGGCAAAGAAACGCTCGCCAGTCTGCACGCCTTACACCATCGTGACGTCACGCTGACCTTTGCCACCGGACGTCATTTGCTGGATATGCAACCGGTGGTGAAGGAGCTGATTACGCTGCCTGCATGGCTGATTACCGGGAATGGCACGCGCGTGCACGATCTGGATGGCAACCTGTTATTTGGCTGCGATTTGCCACCATCGATCGCCGAAGAGGTGCTTCATCGCCATTGGCAAACTCCCGCGTCTATCCATGTATTCAATGATGAAGGCTGGTTTACCGACAAACCGTTGCCCTTTGTACGTGAAGCGCATGTGATGAGTGGTTTCCAGTATCAGCTACGTGACCTGAAGAAAATGTCAGCTCATGAAGTGACCAAGATCTGCTTTATTGCCCCGCATGAAACACTGCGTGCGCTGGAAATCGAACTGCGTGAAGCGCTGGGCGAACGTGCGAATATTTGTTTTTCTGCCTGGGATTGTCTGGAAGTATTGCCGCTGGGTTGCCATAAGGGTGCTGCGCTGACATGGCTGTGCCAGCACCTTTCACTGTCGTTAGCGGATTGCATGGCGTTTGGCGATGCCATGAACGATCGCGAAATGCTGGAGCAGGTAGGTAACGGCTTCATTATGGGCAACGCCATGCATCAATTGAAAGCGGTGTTGCCCCATTTACCGGTTATTGGCCATTGCGAGACACAGGCGGTGTCTCACTATTTAAATCACTGGATGACCACACCACACCTCGATTATTCCCCCGAATGCTGAGGTTTGCAGTGAACCGGACAGGATGTCCGGTTTTTTATTGCAGTTCACGCACCCACGGCGCGATATCGCCAATGTGATCAGCCACCCATTGGGTATCGTAATAGGTATCCGGATAACGCTCGCCACTGTCGCATAAAATGGTCACCAGTGACCCTTGCTCACCCTGTTCGCGCATGCGCTTCGCCACCTGCATCATGCCCCAGAAGTTAGTGCCGGTCGATGCGCCCGTTCGACGCCCTAGAATCTGCTCCAGTTTCAGCATCGCTGCAATGGTTGCGGCGTCCGGTACTTTCATCATTTCATCAATGACATCCGGCATGAACGAGGGTTCAACGCGTGGGCGGCCAATGCCTTCAACCATGCTGCCACGTTCGCTGCGCAGCTGGTTATCACGGCTATGCCAGTAATCAAAAAAAACCGAATGTTGTGGATCGACCACCAGCAGCCGGGTGTCAAAACCCTGATAGCGAATATAACGTCCCAGGGTAGCGGAAGTACCGCCGGTGCCAGCACTCATGATCAAGGTATGCGGCACCGGGAAAGGTTCATGCGCCATCTGGCGGAAAATACTTTCGGCAATATTGTTATTACCCCGCCAGTCCGTAGCACGTTCAGCGTAGGTGAACTGGTCCATAAAATGGCCATTCAGTTCACGCGCCAGGCGCTCTGATTCGCTGTAAAGCTGGCAGGGGTCGCTGACGAAGTGACATTCGCCGCCATAAAAGCGGATCTGCTCAATTTTACGTTTGGCGGTACTGGCAGGCATCACCGCGATAAACGGCAGCCCCAGCAGACGGGCAAAATAGGCTTCCGATACCGCCGTACTGCCGGAGGAGGCTTCAATAATTGGCGTTCCTTTGCGGATCCAGCCATTCGCCAGACCATACAGAAACAGCGACCGTGCCAGACGATGCTTCAGGCTGCCGCTGGGATGGGTGCTTTCATCTTTTAGATAGAAACGAATGCCGGGGAAATCATCCAGCGTAAAGCGAATCAGGTGTGTATCAGCAGAACGCTGAATATCAGCGTTAATTTCATTGATAGCGTGACGAATCCAGGGCGTTTGCATGCTGTGTTTCCGCAAAATTGAATGGCCACAGTTTAAGGCACTGGCAGGAAAAAGAGGTTGCTTTAATCCGGGTATAATGGCCCGATGAGAGAAAAATTTTCTCCCGGAGAGGTAAATGCTAGATAAAACTGACCGTAAACTGCTGGCTTTATTGCAGCAGGACTGCACCCTGTCGCTACAGGCGCTGGCGGATGCGGTCAATCTCACCACTACGCCGTGCTGGAAACGCCTGAAAAAACTGGAAGATGATGGCATTATTCGTGCGCGCGTTGCATTGCTGGACGGGGAAAAAATCGGCCTGGCACTGACGGCGTTTATGTTTGTCAAAACCCAGCAACACAGCAGTGACTGGTACCAGCAATTTGTCAGCGTCGTCCAGCAGATGCCGGAAGTGATGGCGTTCTATCGTATGGCCGGGGAATACGACTATCTGCTGCGTATTCAGGTAGCGGATATGAAAAGTTATGATGGTTTTTATAAGCGGCTGGTGAATGGCGTACCGGGCCTGATTGATGTGACCTCCAGCTTCGCCATGGAAGAGATTAAATATACAACCGCATTGCCGGTGGCACCCTGAACGGGTAAAGAAAGAGACAGTCTTGTGCGATTATTCAGCCAGTTAAGTTGGTATTTTCTGCGTGAGTGGCGGCGATATCTGGGCGCAGTCACGTTGCTAATCATTATTGCGCTTCTGCAATTATTGCCACCGCATCTGGTGGGGGTGATTGTGGATGGCGTCACCCAACATACCTTAAGCACCGGAAGGCTGATGATGTGGATCGGCGTGATGCTGATCACCGCTGTTATCGTCTATCTGCTGCGCTATGTCTGGCGCGTGTTGCTTTTTGGTGCCTCGTATCAATTGGCGGTCAAATTGCGTGAAGATTTTTATCTTCAGCTGAGCCGCCAGCATCCGGCATTTTATCTGCGCCACCGCACCGGTGATTTGATCGCCCGTGCCACCAACGATGTCGATCGCGTGGTGTTCGCCGCCGGGGAAGGGGTGCTGACACTGGTGGATTCGCTGGTGATGGGCTGCATGGTGCTGGTGGTGATGAGCGTGCAAATCAGCTGGCAGCTTACCTTACTGGCGCTGGTGCCAATGCCGATTATGGCGGTGATTATCCATCGTTATGGTAACCAGCTGCACAATCGCTTCAAACTCGCTCAGGCAGCGTTCTCCAGCCTGAACGATCAAACTCAGGAAAGCCTGACCAGCATTCGTATGATCAAAGCCTTTGGTCTGGAAGATCATCAGTCGCAGCAGTTTGCTGCTATCGCACGCGATACCGGTGAGAAAAACCTGCGCGTGGCGCGGGTGGATGCGCGTTTTGATCCCACCATTTACATCGCCATTGGTTTCTCAAACCTGCTGGCGATTGGTGGCGGTAGCTGGATGGTTTGGCACGGCAGCCTGACGCTGGGACAGCTCACCAGCTTTGTCATGTATCTCGGTCTGATGATTTGGCCGATGCTGGCGCTGGCGTGGATGTTCAATATTGTCGAGCGTGGCAGTGCTGCCTGGAGCCGTATTCGCGCGCTGCTGGCAGAGGCTCCGGCGGTGGAAGATGGTCAGACGGTCCTGCCGCCGGAAGCGGGAAATTTGCAGGTGGCAATTCGTGAATTTCGCTATCCGGCCACTGCCAGTGTGGCGCTGAGTCATGTCAATTTTCAACTCAGACCTGGTCAGATGCTGGGATTATGCGGACCGACCGGCTGTGGTAAAAGTACGCTACTGAGCCTGATTCAGCGCCATTTTGACCTTGAGCAGGGCGACATTCGTTATCACAACACACCGCTGCCGCAGCTGCGTATCGATAGCTGGCGCAGTCGCCTGGCGGTGGTCAGCCAGACGCCTTTTCTGTTCTCCGACACCGTAGCCAATAATCTCGCGCTGGGGCGACCTAATGCCAGCCAGCAGGAGATTGAACGCGTGGCGAAAATGGCCTGTGTCCACGAGGATATCCTGCGCTTACCGCAGGGTTATGAGACCGAAGTGGGTGAACGTGGTGTCATGTTGTCGGGAGGACAGAAGCAGAGGATTGCCATTGCGCGTGCGCTGTTGCTGAATGCCGAGATCCTGATTCTGGATGATGCGCTGTCTGCCGTGGATGGGCGCACCGAACACGATATCCTGCACAACCTGCGACAGTGGGGCCAGGGGCGAACCCTGATTATCAGCGCCCACCGTTTGTCGGCACTGACGGAAGCCAGCGAAATTCTGGTGTTGCAGCAGGGCATGGTGGCACAGCGCGGTGATCACGATGAGCTGGCGGCACAAAACGGCTGGTATCGCGATATGTACCGTTACCAACAGCTGGAAGCGGCGCTGGACGAGGATGAGATCACCGAAGGAGCGAGTCGTGGCTAAATCTGTACGCTTGTGGCCCACGCTAAAACGTTTACTGTCTTACGGTAAACCCTGGCGCAAATCGTTATGGCTGGCGGTGGGGATGCTGTGGCTGGCCGCGGCGGCGGAAGTCACCGGGCCGGTGCTGGTCAGTTATTTTATCGATCATCTGGTGGCGAAACATCAGATGCCGTGGGGGATTGTCGCCGGGCTGGTGGTGGGTTTTATTCTGCTGCAACTGCTGGCGGCCGGGTTGCATTATTTTCAGGCTTTGCTGTTTAACCGCGCCGCGATTGGTGTGGTACAGCAATTACGTTCTGATGTGATGAATGCCGCATTGCGTCAGCCGCTCAGCGCCTTTGATACCCAGCCGGTGGGGCAGATTATTTCGCGTGTCACCAACGATACCGAGGTTATCCGCGATCTTTATGTCACCGTCGTGGCAACGGTGTTGCGCAGTGCCGCGCTAATTGGTGCCATGCTGGTGGCGATGTTTGCCCTCGACTGGCGTATGGCGCTGGTGGCGATTGCCATTTTCCCGCTGGTACTGGTGGTGATGCTGATTTACCAGCGTTACAGCACGCCAATTGCCCGTCGGGTGCGTAGCTATCTCGCTGATATCAATAATGGCTTCAATGAAGTGATTAATGGCATGAGCGTGATCCAGCAGTTTCGCCAGCAGGCGCGTTTTGGCGAACGCATGGGGGAGGCCAGTCGCTCCCACTATCTGGCGCGTATGGAGACGTTACGACTTGATGGCTTCCTGCTGCGTCCGTTGCTGAGTTTGTTCTCTGCACTGATTTTGTGCGGTCTGCTGATGCTATTCAGCTTCGCCACTCCGGGCGTTTTTGAAGTCGGTGTGCTGTACGCCTTTATTACCTACCTCGGGCGTCTGAATGAGCCATTAATCGAACTCACCACCCAGCAATCCATGCTGCAACAGGCGGTGGTTTCTGGCGAACGTATTTTTGAGTTGATGGATGCGGCCCAGCAGGATTACGGTGCGGACAGCCGTCCACTGGCGTCCGGGCGTATTGCGTTGCGTGATGTCAGTTTTGCTTACCGTGCCGATCGTGATGTGCTGAGCCGGATCGATCTGGATGTGCCTGCGCGTGGCTTTGTCGCGCTGGTGGGCCACACCGGCAGCGGCAAAAGCACGCTGGCGAATCTGCTGATGGGCTACTACCCGGTCACGCGTGGCAGTATCGAACTGGATGGTCGGCCGTTGCCACAACTGACGCATCAGGTGTTGCGCCAGGGCGTGGCCATGGTGCAGCAGGATCCGGTGGTGCTGGCCGATACCTTGCTTGCCAATGTTCGTCTTGGCCGCGATATCCCGGAAGACACGGTATGGCAAGCGCTGGAAACGGTGCAACTTGCGCCTCTGGTGCGCTCGATGCCGGATGGCATCCATACCCGGCTGGGCGAGCAGGGCAATAATCTGTCAGTCGGGCAGAAGCAGTTGCTGGCACTGGCGCGGGTATTGGTGTCGCTACCGCAGATTCTGATTCTCGATGAAGCCACCGCCAATATCGATTCCGGCACCGAACAGGCCATCCAGCACGCACTGCGCGCGTTGCGCCAGCACAGCACGCTGGTGGTGATTGCGCATCGCCTTTCCACTATTACCGAAGCGGATCAGATTCTGGTGCTGCACCGTGGGCAGGTTGCCGAGCGGGGCACACACAGCGAATTGCTGGCGCAGCAGGGCCGTTACTGGCAAATGTATCAGCTGCAACAGGCAGGTGATGAACTCGCGGCGGGCATTCCCTTACCCATTGAAGGGTGAGTTGCACCTTTTTTGAGCGCCATTATCGGATTATTCTGTACAAATGCACTTCTTTGAGGCTGTGCGCACCAAAGAAGTGCAAATATTCCACTCCTTTCTTCCTATCCTTGTTGCATTTGTGTTGTCCATCACATAACGAAGCGTGCTGCCACGCGGCTAATGCGCTGACTCTGCGGTTTTTTTATTTATGGCACACCCTTTGCTTATATCCCTGCGTGTCCGGTAAGACTTACTCATTAAATACCTGGAGGGGATCGTATGAAGCTGGTTACCGTGGTAATCAAACCATTTAAGCTGGAGGACGTGCGTGAAGCCTTATCCTCTATTGGCATTCAGGGACTGACAGTTACCGAAGTGAAGGGTTTCGGTCGCCAGAAAGGTCACGCAGAGCTTTATCGCGGTGCCGAGTACAGCGTGAACTTCCTGCCAAAAGTAAAAATTGATATCGCCATTGCTGATGATCAGCTGGATGAAGTGGTCGATGTCATCAGTAAAGCCGCTTACACCGGCAAAATTGGCGACGGTAAAATTTTCGTCGCGGAACTGCAGCGCGTTATCCGTATTCGTACTGGCGAGACCGACGAAGCAGCACTGTAACTGGGCCTTGATTGTGATGGGATGGAAAGAAATGAATAAAATGATGACGAAGTTGGGCCTGACCAGCCTGGCGCTGTTACCGTCTCTGGCCATGGCGGCAGCACCTGCCGTTGCGGATAAAGCCGATAACGCGTTTATGATGATCTGCACCGCGCTGGTGCTGTTCATGTCAATTCCTGGTATTGCCCTGTTTTACGGCGGTTTGATTCGCGGTAAAAACGTGTTGTCGATGCTGACTCAGGTAGCGGTAACCTTCTCCCTGGTCTGCGTGTTGTGGATGATTTACGGTTACTCGCTGGCCTTCAGCGAAGGTAACGCCTTCTTCGGTAGCTTCCAGTGGGCGATGCTGAAAAACATCGAGCTGAAAGCACTGATGGGGACCTTCTATCAGTACATCCATGTTGCGTTCCAGGCTTCCTTCGCCTGTATCACCGTGGGCCTGATTGTCGGTTCTATCGCTGAACGTATTCGTTTCTCTGCGGTGCTGATTTTCGTTGCGGTATGGCTGACTCTGGCCTATCTGCCGATTGCACACATGGTCTGGGCTGGCGGCTTGCTGGCGACCGATGGCGCGCTGGACTTCGCAGGCGGTACTGTGGTGCATATCAACGCCGCGGTGGCTGGTCTGGTGGGTGCTTACCTGGTGGGCAAACGTGCTGGCTTCGGTAAAGAAGCATTCAAACCGCACAACCTGCCGATGGTCTTCACCGGAACTGCGATCCTGTATGTGGGCTGGTTCGGTTTCAACGCCGGTTCTGCCTCTGCTGCGAACGAAATCGCTGCCCTGGCGTTCCTGAACACCGTGATTGCGACTGCGGGTGCGGTACTGTCATGGACCTTCGGTGAGTGGGCGCTGCGTGGTAAGCCTTCTCTGCTGGGTGCCTCTTCAGGCTTCATCGCGGGTCTGGTTGCTATCACCCCGGCGTGTGGTTATGTTGGTGTTGGTGGTGCGCTGATTATCGGTCTGGTGGGTGGTCTCGCTGGCCTGTGGGGTGTCACTACCCTGAAGAAATGGCTGCGTGTTGATGACCCGTGTGACGTGTTCGGTGTGCACGGCGTGTGTGGCATCGTAGGTTGTATCCTGACGGGTGTGTTCGCTTCCTCTTCACTGGGTGGCGTGGGTTATGCCGAAGGCGTGACTATGGGTCATCAGGTCTGGATTCAGCTGTTCAGCGTGGGTACCACCATCGTCTGGTCCGGTGTGGTTGCCTTCATTGGCTTCAAACTGGCCGATATGATTGTTGGCCTGCGTGTTCCGGAAGATCAGGAACGTGAAGGTCTGGATGTTAACAGCCACGGCGAAAACGCTTACAACCAGTAAGAGCCAGGCTGAAGAAGAGCAGTGCGCTAAAACAATAAAAAGCAGAAGGGGCGAGAAATCGCCCCTTTTTTTATGCGTCGCGCTGGCGCATTACCCCTTCCTGCACCGTGGTTGCCACGAGCCGGCCATCCTGAGTAAAGAACTCACCGCGCACAAAACCACGCGCACCCGAAGCCGAGGTGCTGACAACGCTATACAGCAGCCATTCCGACAGATCAAACGGGCGGTGGAACCACATCGAGTGGTCGATAGTCGCTACCTGCATATCGGGTTCGAGAAAACCTTTGCCGTGCGGCTGAAGGGCGACAGGCAGGAAATTAAGGTCTGATGCATAGCCGAGCAGGTATTGATGAATCCGGCGATCCTGCGGCAACTGCCCGTTGGCGCGAACCCATACCTGACGTACCGGCTCATCGACGCGCCCTTTTAGCGGGTTGTGGATTTGTACCGGGCGGATATCCAGTGGCCGTTCGGCAAGAAATTTTTCCCGCAGCTTGCCAGGCAGATGTGCTGCCAGCTTATGTGCCAGATCCTGTTCCGATGGCAGATTATCCGGCGGCGGCACCTGCGGCATGACATTTTGATGCTCAAAACCGCTTTCCGGAGCCTGAAATGAAGCCGTCATATAGAAGATAGGTTGCCCGTTTTGCACCGCACTGACGCGGCGCGCGCTAAAGCTTTTACCATCACGCAGGGTTTCGACATCATAGATGATGGCTTTCTGGCTATCGCCTGGGCGCAGGAAGTAGCTGTGAAACGAATGGATGATACGTGCTTCCGGCACTGTCTGTTTCGCCGCATACAGGGCCTGACCAACCACCTGGCCACCAAACACCTGTCGCAGGCCGAGGTCTTCGCTTTGGCCGCGAAATAATCCCTCTTCCAGTTTTTCCAGATTCAACAAATTAAGCAGGTTGTGCAGGGCCTGGCTCATAACGGATTCCTCAGTGATACCGGTCGGGCAAGTGTGAAAGATCCGACCAGTTGTCGTCAATCTTTTTGCCGTGGTTTCAGCGATCTAAGACCAGTCTCAGGCGCAACGTGGATTTTTGTGCCAGAATTAATGGCATTCGGCGGTTGAAAAGTTGCACATTATTTTTACCACCGATAATCATAGTGTTCATAAGGAGACGACATCGATGAAACTCTGGCAAATCATTAGTGGTATGACGCTGGCCGTGGCGGTCGCAGGGTGCGCGGACCACAGCAAGCCGGTAGCAACACCGACCTTAGGTGCAAGCGTCGCAGGGCAGCAATCAACCATTGCGCAGCCGAATGTGAGTGGGACCATTTATATTCGCCAGCGCATTGCACTGCCACCCGATGCAGTCCTGACGGTAACGCTGTCGGATGCTTCGATATCCGATGCGCCATCCCGAGTGCTGGCGCAGCATGTGGTACGCACCGAGGGCAAACAGGCACCGTTCCAGTTTGTGCTGCCGTTCAATCCGGCTGACATCCAGCCGAACGCCCGTATTCTGTTAAGCGCGGCGATTGCCATTGATGGCAGACTGGCGTTTATCACCGATACCGTGAAACCTGTGATTAATCAGGGGGGCACGAAGGCGGAACTGCTGTTGGTACCGACCACCAATATGGCGATGCCGACGCAGCCGGGAGCCGCGACGACGGTACCATCGACCTCACCGACGCAGATCACGCCGTCTTCTTCGGTACCTGCGCCAACCAGTATGTAACATTGAAAGCGGCTTTAAGGATAAAGCCGCTCATTCAATCCTGATCCCAGCGATAACGCGCCAGTTCGATTTCCCCGGCGTCACTGACTTCAATGCCTTCGGCTTCCAGCGCGTCACGCTGACGAAACAAATCATCACCCTGGAGCGAAATACGACCATGACGGTTAAGAACGCGATGCCAGGGGAGCTGGCTACCAGGCGGCAAACGTTTCAATACGCCGCCCACCTGGCGTGCCGCACGCGGCGAACCTGCTAAGCGGGCGACATCGCCATATGTCATCACTTTCCCCGGCGGGATGGCGGCGATAATCTGCCATACGCGCTGTGGAAAGCTATCGTGCTCGCTCATCGAGGCAACCCTGAGTCATTGTAAAGGCCAGACTTTAGCATGAGTGTGGTGAATGAAGCAGCATCCGGTGGCTTGGCTGTTCAAGAAACCAACGGTCATCCGGGGTTTGCTTGCAATTGCCGGGGGCTTACCTGATAATGCCAGCGCTCTCGTAATGAGGGCTTGTCAATGGGGGCCCTGTTGGTTCTCCCGCAATGCTAACTTGTGAACTCGGTCAGGTCCGGAAGGAAGCAGCCGCAGCAGGCGACGCGTGTGCCGGGATGTAGCTGGCAGGGCCTCCACCATTTCAGCCTTCCGAAAAACCCCCATAATTCAACCCAATAGCGTAATGCTGGCACTCCTTTGCCAGTGGCATGGTCAATCCCTGAAATTCGGTTGCTATGGCAGGCCGTAGATGAGAAGGGGAAAACTTAGCGGACAAACTTCCAGACAGAACCGGGCACTTTATCGTAGAGCTTATTCATCGTCAGCTCTGCAAGGCGGTGATCGGCAGCAGAATAGAATACCGCTAACTCGTCATCGGACAATTCATACTTGTTTTTCTCAATCACCCGCTCAAGGGTGTCGATTGAGCGACAGCGGCGCAGTCGCATCAAATAATCGGTTTTGGTTAAGGCTTGGTTGCTCATAAATAAGTCGTTCTCACTCTGATGCTAAAAGGAATGGCTGGGTTGCTGTAGAAAAGCGCACTCTTCGGCAAACAGGTTAAATAGGCGTCGGGCTGAACGTTGCCAACGTTGAAGATCCTGAGTATTGATTCCGTAGCTGCTAAACAACATAAAGGTATCGTCAAGATATTCATCGATTTGCGTTATCAGTGCTTCATCTTCAACATGCTTAATTTTGTAATTCATCGTGAAAGACGCGATATGCTCAATCAAATCGTTGAGCTGTAAATTGCTTTCCGAAGTTGGATCATTAACCCAGCCATGATGACTGTCAGTTAATGTTGCCATACTTTCGTCAAACAGGTTCTCACACAGGAATTTAAGCTGGGCAATATCATGCCGTTTCGGTGAGTATTCGTCCATCTTTTTCCCCTCCATAGCTAGCACAGTTACCGCAGCGCGGCGAGATTAGGAAAAGCTACCTGGAAGCGATCACGAATAAAATGAATTCAGCGACTCCTTAAATATAATCCACAATCATTAGTTTTGCTCACCTCCATTACCAAATATTACAATTCATCGGCAGGAGAAGGGCGTGTATTGTCGATCACTTCAAACACCAGCGCACCGGGGACGATATGAAACAGAACATCTTCCTGGCGTGTAAAGGTTTCATTTAAATCCTGACAGGGACTAAATAAATTCCACATGAAATCGTAAAGCATTTTAAATCGATTATTAGGACCGGGCGTAATGGATATAATGCGAAAACTCTCGGGAACTAATCGCGCATTTTGTGAATACCATTGCAAATCACCCGCAAGTGCTTCCGCTATTTTGAGAATATTCCCCTGAATTATTGCCTGCAACTTAGTGCAGTCATCCTCACCTTCAGCAATATCACAATGAATAATGGCCTGCATCGTTAATCCGGTAAAAAAGAGGATGTTTATATCATTGGGGTTTCATGCGGATATTGCAAGCACGCCTTAAGCAGAAATAGCTATTGTTGTGATGGATTCCAGTACCTGTTGAGGAAGAAAAGGATGCAAACCGCACCGTAACCCCTTTGATCGGCGGTGCTGGTTAACTTTTGAAACACTTTCCTGCGCGGCAGCCTGGGGCATAATCTGATAGTGTGTTTGTTATGTTATAACATTTTGGTTGTGTCGTATGAATCATAGTGGATTACTTCTGTCTCTGGGCGGACGCCTGCTGGTCGCCCTGTTGCTGGTGGCGCTGCTGGGGATGGCGATTGTCTGGGGTATGCAGAAATGATGCAGTTTCACCATCTGCAGGCTGGTTATCAGGGACAAACCGTTACGCCGACAATTAATGGCGAGTTGCCCGCAGGGAGTATGACGGCGCTGATTGGCGCAAACGGCAGCGGCAAATCCACCTTACTGAAAACTATCGCCGGTTTGCTGACCCCAATTGCGGGACGTTGCGATCTTGCTGTTTCCCGTAAAGAACTCGGCTGGCTGCCACAACGCACCGAGCTGGAGACGCGTTTTCCAATCACCGCTTATGAGCTGGTGGCGATGGGATGCTGGCCGCGCTGTGGTTGGTTCGGTGCGATTAACCGTGCTTTACGCAAAGAAATTGATGCGGCGCTGGATGCGGTACAGATGCGAGATTTTGCCGATGCCCAGCCTGCCACCTTGTCCGGCGGCCAGTTACAGCGGGTACTGTTTGCGCGTCTGATGCTGCAACGTAGCAAGCTGTGGCTACTGGATGAACCTTTTAATGGTATCGACAGCCAGACGGTGACCTTGCTGATGTCAATCCTCGAACAGCAGCAGCAGGCTGGCACCACGTTACTGGTGGTGCTGCACGATCGCCCGCTGGTGGCTCGTTATTTTCAGGATGTGCTGTCGCTGGATGAACCCGAATCCGCCCATGCGCCGTTGCTGCGGAGGGTGGCATCGTGACCCTGCTGCAACCTTTTATTGAGTTCGGCTTTATGCGCCGCGCGCTGGTGGCCTGTGTTGCGCTGGCGCTCAGTGCCACGCCGCTGGGCGTTTTCCTGTCGCTGCGCCGTATGAGCCTGATCGGTGACGCGCTTTCTCACGCAGTGCTGCCAGGTGCGGCTATCGGTTATCTCATTTCCGGGCTATCGCTGGTGGCGATGGGAATCGGCGGTTTGATCGCCGGTCTGGCGGTGGCGTTGCTCTCCGGCGCGGTCAGTCGCTATACCCCGTTGAAAGAAGACGCCAGCTTTGCCGGTTTCTATCTTGGCTCTCTGGCGCTTGGTGTCACCCTGGTTTCCCTGCGCGGTTCCAGTGTCGATCTGCTGCATGTGCTGTTTGGATCGCTGCTGGCGGTGGATAACGCCGCCATCATGCTGGTGGGGGGTATCGCCGCATTCACCCTGCTGATGCTGGCCCTTATCTATCGCCCATTAGTCATCGATGCTTTTGACCCCGATTTCCTGCGCGCGCAGGGCAAATGGAGTGCGCCGCTGGTACACGGCATTTTTCTCACCCTGGTGGTACTCAACCTGGTGGCGGGATTCCAGGTGCTGGGCACACTGATGTCCGTGGGATTAATGATGCTGCCTGCCGCCAGCGCCCGTTTCTGGAGCCGTCATCTCGCCTGCATGCTGGCGATTGCCATGTTGCTGGCAGTCATTGCCGCGCTGATCGGCCTGATTTTATCGTGGCACTACTCGCTGCCAGCCGGACCCGCAGTGGTGCTAAGTGCCGCCGGACTCTTTCTGCTTTCTATTTTGACAGGACCATGTGGCGGTTTACTGCGCCGCCGATAACGAAACCAATAAGGGGATATGTATGAAGAAGTTACCGATTAGCCTGGCGTTGGGTGCCATGTTGATCAGCCCGCTGGCGCTGGCGAAAACAGTGGATGCGGTGGCGAGTTTTACCGTGCTGGCGGACATCGTTAAACAGGTTGGTGGCGATCACGTCAACGTGAAATCGCTGGTGGGGCCGAATGGTGACCCACACACCTTCGAACCGACGCCACAGGACAGCCAGGCACTGGCGCAGGCGGATGTGGTGTTTGTCAGCGGTCTGGGCCTGGAAGGCTGGATGGATCGTCTGGTCAGCGCATCGGGCTATAAAGGCTCGCTGGTGGTGGCTTCACAGGGCATCAATACGCGTGAAATGGTGGATGATGGTAAAACCATCACCGATCCGCATGCGTGGAACAGCATGGCAAACGGCGTGATTTATGCCACCAACGTCATGAATGCTTTGATCAAGGCGGATCCGGAAGATGCCGCAGCGATTCGCAAGCAGGGTGAGAACTATATCCAGCAATTACAAAAACTGGATAGCTGGGCGAAAACGTCGTTTGCTGCCGTGCCGCAGAGCAAACGTAAGGTGCTGACCAGCCATGATGCATTTGGTTATTTTGGTCAGCGCTATGGCGTGTCCTTCCTGGCACCGGTGGGCTTCTCCACTGAAGCGGAAGCCAGCGCGAGTGATGTGGCATCGATCATCAAACAGCTCAAGTCTGAGCACATCACGACTTACTTTATGGAGAACCAGACTGACCCACGTCTGGTGAAACAGATTGCCAGCGCGACTGGCGCGAAACCGGGGGGCGAGCTGTATCCGGAAGCCCTGTCGGAAGCCAATGGTCCGGCTGCCAGCTATGAAGCGGCGTTCAAACATAACGTCAATGTCATGCTGAAAAGTATGAAGTAATAAAAAAGGCCGGGGATTAACCCGGCCAATTATCACGACACATCCTAACGTTTTTTCTTCCTTCCCTGTACCGCTTTAAAGCGCGGATTGGTTTTGCAGATCACATAGATGCGACCTTTACGACGCACGACTTTGCAATCTTTGTGACGGGTCTTCGCTGACCGCAATGAACTCAATACCTGCATGATATTCTCCGTTATGCCTTACTGCGGCCCAGGAAACGGCCAAAACGCTGGTTGAAGCGTGCAGCGCTGCCTTCTTTGGCAAAGTCTTTCTGCTTACCGGTGTAATACACATGCGATTTCGAAGAGACATCAAGCGTGACGTAGGGCAGCACTTCACCTTCGAACTCGATGGTGCGTTCGGTTTTGATGGTGGAACCTACTTTGAAATATTCGTTCGCCGTGGTGTCGTGGAACACCACCGGACGGTAATGTGGATGGATATCAGGTTTCATGATTTTTCGCCTTATGCAATGTTATAATATAACAATAGTATGAACCTGAGCGCGTAACAATGCAACGCGTAGCGGCGCGATTTATCGCGCGGTTTTGTTTTTGTGCAGTGAAGATGCGCGATAAATAGCGCCGTTACGGTCTATGAGGAAAGAAAAAAAGGCCGCATCAGCGGCCTTTTAAGGAAGAGTCTATCTTAGTGGTTGACCGGATGGCCCTGTTCCAGCTCGCTCTTATTCTTGCTGAAACGACGGCGTACCACGACGAAGAACACCGGTACGAAGAAGATTGCCAGCGCAGTAGCGGTAACCATCCCGCCCATTACGCCAGTACCTACTGCGTTCTGTGCACCCGAACCGGCACCGGTACTGATTGCCAGCGGCAGTACGCCAAGGATGAAGGCCAGTGAGGTCATCAGAATTGGACGCAGACGCATACGGGATGCCTCCAGTGTTGATTCCACCAACCCTTTACCTTCTTTCTCCATCAGATCTTTGGCGAACTCAACGATCAGGATGGCGTTCTTCGCCGACAGACCTATGGTGGTCAGCAGGCCTACCACGAAGTAGACGTCGTTGCTCAGGCCGCGCACGGTGGTGAACAGCAGGGCACCGACGACGCCGAGTGGCACCACCAGCATAACGGAGAACGGAATCGACCAGCTCTCATACAAGGCTGCCAGACACAGGAACACCACGATCAGCGAGATAGCGTACAGTGCCGGAGCCTGGTTGCCGGACAGACGTTCCTGGTAGGACATACCCGTCCAGTCGTAGCCAATACCGGCAGGCAGTTTCGACGCCAGCTGCTCCATCAGGTCCATCGCATCACCCGAACTTTTGCCTGGTGCTGCCTGGCCGAGGATTTCCATCGATGGCAGACCGTTGTAACGCTCCAGACGCGGCGAACCATATTGCCACTTCGCACTGGAGAAGGCTCCGAACGACACCATCTCACCGGCGCTGTTGCGCACATACCATTTGCTGACGTCATCCGGCAGCATACGGGCATTGGCCTGGCCCATCACGTACACCTTCTTCACACGACCACGGTCGATGAAGTCGTTGACGTAAGAACCACCCCAGGCGGCACCCAACGTGGTGTTGATGTCAGACAGCGACACACCCAGCGCCGAGGCTTTTTCCTGATCGATAATCAGTTTGTACTGCGGCGTATCTTCCATACCGTTTGGACGCACACCCACCAGGGTATCCGGGTGCTGAGCCACCATGCCAAACAACTGGTTACGCGCCTCGGTCAGCTTCTCGTGGCCCAGGTTACCCTGGTCAATCAGCTGGAAGTCAAAGCCGGTGGCGTTACCCAGTTCGATAATCGCTGGCAGGTTAAACGGAATAACCATCGCATCTTTGATCGCACCCAGCGCGCGCATGGCACGGGCTGCAATAGCCGGCACTTTCATGTCGGAGCTGCCACGTTCGTCCCACGGCTTGAGGCTGACGAAGGCGATACCGGTGTTCTGTCCACGTCCGGCAAAGCCGAAGCCGTTAACGGTAAACACCGAGTTCACGCTGTCTTTCTCTTTGGTCAGGAAGTAATCCGATACCTGATCCAGCACTTTCTGGGTACGTTCCTGCGTCGCACCGGCAGGCAATTGCGCCTGAGCCAGCAGCAGACCCTGGTCCTCTTCCGGCAGGAACGAGGTGGGTAAGCGCAGGAACAGGTAGGCCATGCCGATCACGATAAGCAGGTAAAGCACCAGATAACGGCCGGTGCTGCGTACGATATGGCCGACGCTATCAACGTAGTGATGGGTGCTCTTATCAAACAGACGGTTAAACCAGCCGAAGAAGCCGGTGGTTTTGCCGTGGCTGCCTTTCTCCACCGGTTTCAGCATGGTGGAACACAGTGCAGGCGTCAGAATCAACGCCACCAGCACCGACAACGCCATGGCTGAAACGATGGTGATCGAGAATTGACGATAGATAACCCCGGTGGACCCGCCGAAGAAGGCCATCGGAATAAATACCGCCGAGAGCACCAGCGCGATACCGACCAGCGCGCCCTGAATTTGCTCCATTGAGCGTTTGGTGGCTTCCTTCGGCGGCAGACCTTCTTCCGCCATCACACGCTCAACGTTTTCGACCACCACGATGGCGTCATCCACCAACAGGCCGATGGCGAGCACCATCCCGAACATGGTGAGCGTGTTTATCGAGTAACCGCAGGCGGCAATGATCGCAAAGGTCCCCAGCAGTACCACCGGAACAGCAATGGTTGGGATCAGTGTGGCACGGAAGTTCTGCAGGAACAGATACATAACCAGGAACACCAGCACGATCGCTTCGAACAGGGTTTTCACCACTTCGAAGATGGAGATTTTAACGAACGGTGTGGTGTCATACGGATACACCACTTTCATGCCCGACGGGAAGAAAGGTTGCAGTTTTGCCAGCTCACTTTTTACCGCATCGGCGGTATCCAGAGCATTGGCACCAGTTGCCAGCTTGATACCGATACCGGAGGCTGGTTTGCCGTTATAACGGGCGATGATGTCGTAGTTTTCACCACCCAACTCAATCTTCGCGACGTCACGCAGGCGTACCTGAGAACCATCGGTGTTCACTTTCAGCAGGATATTGCCAAACTCTTCGGTCGAGGTCAGACGGGTCTGAGCAATGATCGAGGCGTTCAACTGCTGGCCCGGAACCGGTGGCGTACCACCTAACTGACCGGCTGCAACCTGGGTGTTCTGCGTGCCAAGCGCGCTGATCACATCCACTGGCGTCAGCTGGAAGTTATTGAGTTTGTGTGGGTCCAGCCAGATACGCATTGCATACTGCGCACCGAACACCTGAGTATCACCTACACCCGGGGTACGGCTGATCGGGTCTTTGATATTCGAGGCAACGTAGTCCGAGATATCGTTCTGCGTCATGTTCGGGTCGTCACTGACGAAACCGGCCACCATCAGGAAGCTGCTGGAGGATTTTTTAACCTGAATCCCCTGTTGCTGTACTTCCTGCGGCAGCAGCGGCATTGCCAGCTGCAATTTGTTCTGCACCTGAACCTGGGCGATATCCGCATCCGTACCGGACTGGAAAGTAATGGTCAGGGTGAGGGTACCGGACGAGTCACTGTTCGAGGACATATACATCAGCCCGTCGATACCGTTCATATTTTGTTCGATGACCTGGGTCACCGAATCCTGCAGCGTTTTCGCATCTGCACCCGGGTAGGTAGCCTGGATTTCAACCGCTGGTGGAGCAACATTAGGATATTGCTCGATCGGCAGGCTGATAATCGATAGCGCACCCGCCAGCATGATGATGATGGCGATTACCCACGCAAAAATGGGGCGATCGATAAAAAACTTAGCCATGTATTAACGGCTCCTGTTTATGAAGACGATTTCTGAGACTGCGCCTGAGATTCGGGTGCTGCTTTGGTATCGTCTGACACTTCTTGTGGTGTTACCTGCGCACCCGGTTTTGCACGTTGCAGGCCGACGGTGATCACGCGATCGCCCGCTTTCAGCCCTTCAGTGACCAGCCACTTATCGCCAATGGCCTGGCTGGCTGTCAGGTTACGCATTTCAACTTTATTGTCGGCACCGACCACCATGGCTGTGGCCTGACCGGTTGGTGTACGCGTTACCGCCTGTTGCGGCACCAGCAGTGCTGACGGGTTAGTCCCTTCATCCAGACGTGCACGAACAAACATACCTGGCAGCAGGCGATTATCCGGGTTCGGGAAGACGGCACGCAGGGTAATGGAGCCAGTGGTTTCATCAACCGTCACATCAGAGAACTCTAATGTCCCGTTCTGCGCGTAGGTGCTGCCGTTTTGCATCAGCAGGACGACATTGGCTTTGCCATCGTTCTGCTTCAGCTGACCGGATTCCAGCTCTGCGCGCAAACGCAGGAAGTCTTCACTGGATTGGGTCACATCGACATACATCGGATCGAGCTGCTGCACGGTGGCAAGTGCGGTGGTTTGCGCATTGGACACCAATGCCCCTTCCGTCACGGAAGATTTACCAATACGACCGCTGATAGGCGAGGTCACTTTGGTATAGGCGAGGTTAATACGCGCGCTTTCCACATTTGCCTGTGCGGCCTGAACGGCGGCGGCATTCTGTGCGGCGGTAGCAACGGCGGTGTCATAATCCTGCTGGCTGATATACTTCGTCCCCAGCAGCGGTTTATAACGTTTTACCGTCAAATCGGCGATACGGGCATTGGCCTGGGCCTCAGCCAGCGCGCCTTTGGCGTTATCGTAGGTGGCCTGATACGTTGCCGGATCGATCTGGTACAGGGAAACCCCGGCCTTCACGTCACTGCCTTCGACAAAATTACGCTTCAGAATGATTCCCGAGACCTGAGGACGAACTTCCGCTACCCGGAAAGCCGAGGTACGACCTGGTAGTTCTGTAGAGATGGTCAGTGGCTCGTTTTTTAACGTCACAACACCCACTTCTGGGGGCTGCTGCTGGGCGGCTTGTTGGGATTTATTATCATCACATCCTGTTAACACAAAGCTGCCTGAAAGCATCAGGACGGCCGCCAGAGGGGCTAATCCTCTGTTTTTATTCATAAATAAACCTCGAATGTCCGATATCAAATGATCAATGGATCACAAACCGATAAACCCATTGCTGCGTTAAAACACGGGTCGTGCTATGGTACATACATTCACAAATGTATGTAAACTTGCCAGTTTGTAAAAAAAGTCCTCTATGGCACGAAAAACCAAAGCGCAAGCGCTTGAAACACGTAATCAAATTCTCGATGCCGCGTTAGCACACTTCTCTGAACACGGTGTTGCTGCTACTTCACTGACGGATATCGCAACGGCTGCCGGCGTCACGCGGGGAGCCATCTACTGGCATTTCAAGAATAAAGCCGATCTGTTACATGAAATCTGGCTACAGTGTGACGCTGGGCTTGACGATGTGGAACTTGAGTATCAAACAAAATACCCCGGCGATCCACTCTCTGTTGTGCGTTCGATGTTGATCTATATCCTTGACGCTACTGCAAAGGATCCACAAAGACGCGCATTGATGGAGATCATTTTTCATAAATGTGAATTTGTGGGCGAAATGGCGACCCTGCAGAAGATGCAGCAAAGCTTATTGTTGGAATGTTACGACAGAATAGAAGATGTACTGCGTTTATGCATTGATGCGGGCCAGTTACCCGCCAGCCTCAATACCCGGCAGGCGGCGTTGATTATGCGCGCCAATATTAATGGCCTGATGGAAAGCTGGTTATTCAACCCGGAAAGCTTTGATCTGGCGGCAGAAGCGCCGTGTCTGGTGGATGCATTGCTTGATATGCTGCGCTTTAGCCCCACGCTGGCGGGGCCGCGTTAAACGTTATTCGCGTCGTTCTCTGCCGCGCTTTTCTGTTCATAATCGCGCTGGACAATCACCAGCGCCGCCAGCACCGTGGCGGTTGGGATACGGTTCTCTTCCAGCAGCTGAATTAAATCCACCGCCAGTTTGATCTCGTCTGATGCAGTTTCCAGGGACATCTTTGCTCCTAAATACGTAATTTTGCCACCACCAGCAACATCAGCAAGGCACCCGCCAGCGCCATGCCCGCCGTGGCCAGGCTCAGGGTCACCATATCACCGGCGTTAAAATAACTTGCGATATAACCGCCGATCAGCGCACCGATCACCGTCAGTACCAGCGTAACGAAAAATCCGCCGGGCCGTCCGGGAAAAATCACCCGTTTTATCCAGCCGACAGCAATACCTGTCAGAATCCAGGTGATAAAGGCCATGCGTAGCTCCTTCTGTCAGAAGAGAAGAGTATAGAAGAAAGAGCGATGGGCTTACCGTGCGGAAAATTGCAGTTCCAGCTTGTGTATCGCCTGACGGCAGCGGCCGAGGCGAACTTTTAGCTGCTCCACTTCGCGAATCAACTGCTGTTGGATGCTCAGCGTCTCGGCGCGTTGCAGATGCTGCTCGCGTTCGGCAATCATTGCCAGCAAACGGGTTTCATAGCCGCGATACTCTTCGCGTTTTTGCTGTCTGCTATCACCCCGCGGACGTTCGCGCGCCACGCGCAGCTGCTGGCTCTGGCACTCGCGTTGCAGGGCGGCAATCTGATCCAACACCTTATCGGCCAGCCA
Organism: Pantoea sp. X-Soil-TKNS-1280; assembly: GCF_059730475.1. NCBI lineage: Bacteria > Pseudomonadati > Pseudomonadota > Gammaproteobacteria > Enterobacterales > Erwiniaceae > Pantoea > Pantoea sp. X-Soil-TKNS-1280. The sequence goes on from NZ_AP035962.1 coordinate 1,132,620, forward strand.
CTGGCGACGTGCCACATCGGTATCCATGGCGGTGAGCTGCACGATATTGTGTTCCAGCTCCCGTAAATAATCGGCCAGTCGCGTTCCCTTGCAGTGAAATAACTGGGCGTCAAAGCGTGGCTGACGGCAGCGGCCATCCGGCTGCTGAGCAATTTGCTGACGCAGCAGATCGAGGGTGGATCGCAGGCGTTGCTGGGGTTGCGGTAGGGGCATCACTCTTTTCCCGACTGTGTTAACGTAGCGCGGTATTGATTTTATCAGGCATCGGGCATGCAACGCATTTTATTACTGACGCTTGGCTGGCTGGCAATCGTGCTGGGTACGCTGGGGATTGTATTACCTTTATTACCAACAACGCCATTCGTGTTGCTGGCGGCCTGGTGTTTTGCCCGTTCGTCACCGCGCTTTCATCACTGGCTGCTGTGGCGCTCACCTTTTGGCCGTTACCTGCGGCACTGGCAGCAGCATCGTGCCATGCCACCCGGTGCAAAAGGACGGGCCATGTTGCTGATTATTCTTACCTTTGCCGTGTCTATCTGGCTGGTTCACCTGCTGTGGGTACGTATCATGCTGGGGGGGATGTTGTGCATTTTGCTGCTGTTTATGTGGCGCATTCCGGTGGTGGCAGAAAGTACAGACGAACGCGAAACGGATTGACAGGGTTGCATTTAGGCGGCCATTTGCTTAGATTTGGGCCTCTTCGTGCGTGGCTTCCCTCTGTGAACTGACTTCGCTTAACCCGGTCCCTGGGTAATGGCGCTATGGGAGCTGCGCGAAATAGAGATTTCATCAGGCGTAACACTATGACCGCAACTGCCCAGCAGCTTGAACTCATCAAAAACAGCATCAAAAGCATTCCTGACTACCCTAAGCCGGGCATTCTGTTCCGTGACGTCACCAGTTTGATGGAAGATCCGCAGGCGTATGCCGCGTCGATCGCCATCCTGGTTGAGCGTTATCGTGACAAAGGCATCACCAAGGTGGTGGGGACGGAAGCGCGTGGTTTCCTGTTTGGTGCGCCAGTCGCACTGGGTTTGGGTGTGGGTTTTGTCCCGGTACGTAAGCCGGGCAAACTGCCGCGTGCCACTTACAGCGAAAGCTATGAACTGGAGTACGGCACCGATACGCTGGAGCTGCATCAGGATGCTATCCAGCCGGGTGACGTGGTGCTGGTGGTGGATGATCTGCTGGCAACCGGCGGCACTATCGAAGCCACCGTGAAACTGATTCGCCGTGCGGGCGGTGAAGTCAAAGACGCTGCCTTCATTATTAACCTGTTTGACCTGAGTGGCGAAGCGCGTCTGCAAGCGATGGGCCTCGACTGTTTCAGCCTGGTCAATTTCCCCGGCCACTGAGGCCAGTGCGCTCCGCCTTAGCGCGGGGCGCGACTTCCGCAAAGTAATAGGCATATCCTGTTGTGGCTGTTAGACTACTGCCAAAATAAACAGGGTTTGCAAAGCAGCATTTTTCCCCTTTTGACTTACGGCGGACTGCGGTTCTTCAGCCGTGCCGCTGTGCCAACTCAACCAAATCCAGTGATCGAATCCACATGAGCTATCAGGTACTTGCGCGAAAATGGCGTCCCCAGGCTTTTGCTGACGTAGTCGGTCAGGAACATGTGCTGACTGCGCTGGCCAACGGGTTGTCACTGGGACGAATCCATCATGCTTATCTCTTTTCCGGCACCCGTGGCGTGGGTAAAACCTCGATTGCGCGTTTGCTGGCCAAGGGCCTCAACTGCGAAACCGGCATCACCTCGACGCCCTGCGGCGTGTGTGATAACTGCCGGGAAATTGAGCAGGGACGTTTTGTCGATCTGATTGAGATCGATGCCGCCTCGCGGACCAAAGTCGAAGACACGCGCGACCTGCTGGATAATGTGCAGTACGCACCAGCGCGCGGTCGCTTCAAAGTCTATCTGATTGATGAAGTGCACATGCTGTCGCGTCACAGCTTCAACGCGTTGTTAAAAACGCTGGAGGAGCCACCGGCGCACGTTAAATTCCTGCTGGCCACCACTGACCCACAAAAACTGCCGGTCACCATTTTGTCGCGCTGTTTGCAGTTCCATCTCAAGGCGCTGGATGTGGAACAGATTCGTCAGCAGCTGGAGCATATTCTGCAGCAGGAGCAGATCACCGCAGAACCGCGAGCACTGCAACTGCTGGCGCGTGCAGCCGAGGGGAGCATGCGTGATGCCCTCAGTCTGACCGACCAGGCGATTGCCATGGGGCAGGGCAGCGTGACACGCGATAGCGTGGCGCAGATGCTCGGTACGCTGGATGATGAGCAGCCGCTGGCGTTAATCGAAGCGCTGAGCGACGGTAACGGCGAACAGGTGATGGCGCTGCTGAATCAGGCGGCGTCACGCGGTGTCGAATGGGAAGCGCTGCTGGTGGAGATGTTACGCCTGCTGCATCGTATTGCGATGGTGCAGTTACTTCCCAGCTCCCTCAGTGATGATGAGTTCAGCCAGGCGCAACGCCTGCGTGAACTGGCGCGCGTGCTGCCACCTGCGGACGTGCAGCTGTATTACCAGACGCTGTTGATGGGGCGTAAAGATCTGCCGCTGGCACCGGATCGACGCCTGGGCGTGGAGATGACTTTGCTGCGTGCGCTGGCGTTCCATCCGCAGGCGGCGATTGCTGAGCCGGTGGCGCGCCCGGTATTAACCCCCCAGGCGGTTCCGGCTCAGACCCCGACCCCGGTTGTGGCGGCTCAACCACAAATGGCACCGCCACAGACTGAAGCGCCGCCGATTCCTGCCGATTATCCTGATATGCCCCCCGCGGCGGAAAACCTGCCGGATGCGACCAGCCAGTTATTGCAGGCGCGTACCCAGCTGCTGCGTCAGGGAGCCAGCAAAGCAAAAAAGAGTGAGCCGGCAGCGCGTTCCGCGCGGCCGGCTAATGCGGCGCTGGAACGTCTGGCTAACGTCACGGAACGGGTACAGCAACGCAGCGAGCCGGCGGTAAAAGCGGCGGCGAAGCCGGAAGCGTATCGGTGGAAGGCGCAAACGCCGACTGAGGAAGTGATCGCTGCCCCGGTTGCGACGCCAAAAGCCTTGCGTTCGGCACTGGAGCATGAGAAAACGCCTGAGCTGGCGCTGCGTCTGGCGGAAGAAGCGCAGCAGCGCGATGCCTGGGCGGCTGAAATCGCTGCACTGACGCTGCCGAAGCTGGTGCAGCAACTGGCGCTGAACGCGTGGAAAGAGCAGGGTGACAACAGCGTCTGCCTGCATTTGCGCAGCAGCCAGCGTCATTTGAATTCAGGTTCTGCGCGCCAGGTGTTAGCGGAAGCGCTCAGCACGGCGGCCGGTCAGACAGTTGAACTGACCATTGTTGAAGACGATAATTCCACGGTAATGACGCCACTGGAATGGCGTCAGGCCATTTATGAAGAGAAACTGGCGCAGGCGCGTCAGTCGATCATTAGCGATACCCACATTCAGACGTTGCGTCGTTTTTTTGATGCCGACCTGGATGAAGAGAGTATTCGACCCGTATGAACACGCTGCCGCGCGATGAGCGCGCGACGCAGCCCCAGCAGAGAGAGAAAACTATGTTTGGAAAAGGCGGATTGGGCAACCTGATGAAACAGGCCCAGCAGATGCAGGACAAAATGGCCAAAGTTCAGGAAGAGATCGCCGCGCTGGAAGTGACCGGCGAATCAGGTGCTGGCCTGGTCAAAGTCACCATCAACGGCGCGCATAACTGCCGTCGCGTAGAAGTCGATCCCAGCCTGCTGGAAGATGACAAAGATATGCTGGAAGATCTGATCGCTGCGGCATTCAACGACGCAGCACGCCGCATCGATGAAACCCAGAAAGAGAAAATGGCTTCCGTATCTGCCGGTATGCAGCTGCCGCCAGGCTTCAAGATGCCGTTCTGATGCAAACCAGTCCACTGCTTGAATCTTTGATGGAATCGCTGCGTTGCCTGCCGGGTGTTGGTCCTAAGTCGGCGCAGCGTATGGCGTTTCATTTGTTGCAGCGCGATCGTAGCGGTGGCATGCGTCTGGCGCAGGCATTGACCCGCGCCATGTCGGAAATCGGCCACTGTGCCGATTGCCGCACCTTCACCGAGCAGGAAATCTGCACCATCTGCGCCAATCCGCGCCGTCAGCAAAACGGTCAGATTTGCGTGGTGGAGAGTCCGGCGGATATCCACGCCATTGAGCAAACCGGCCAGTTTGCCGGACGCTACTTTGTGCTGATGGGGCATCTGTCGCCGCTGGATGGCATTGGTCCGCACGATATCGGGCTGGATCGCCTTGAGCAGCGCCTGGAGCAGGAAAGTTTGCAGGAAGTGATCCTCGCCACCAATCCAACGGTGGAAGGGGAGGCGACGGCAAACTATATCGCCGAGCTGTGTAATCAGTATGGCGTTGATGCCAGCCGCATTGCGCACGGTGTGCCGGTGGGGGGCGAGCTGGAGATGGTCGATGGCACCACGCTGTCGCACTCGTTAGCCGGACGTCATAAGATTAAATTCTGAACACTTGCTGGTGTCGTCACTGACACCGGCTTGAAATTCTCCGCACCATCCCCATCTCTTCCTCAACGTTCGATCAACCCGATTCAGTTGAGGTAGCAATGACCATGAAAGGACAAGAGACGCGTGGCTTCCAGTCAGAGGTAAAACAACTTCTGCACCTGATGATCCATTCCCTCTATTCAAACAAAGAGATTTTCCTGCGTGAACTGATCTCCAACGCCTCTGATGCGGCTGACAAACTGCGCTTCCGCGCGCTGTCGGCACCGGATCTGTATGAAGGCGATGGCGAGCTGCGAGTGCGGATCTCGGTCGACAAGGAAAATCGTACGCTGACGCTGAGCGACAACGGCATCGGCATGCGTCGTGATGAGGTGATTGAGAACCTCGGTACCATCGCGAAATCAGGCACCAAAGCGTTCCTGGAGTCGATGGGTTCTGACTCGGCAAAAGACAGCCAGCTGATCGGCCAGTTTGGTGTCGGTTTCTACTCCGCGTTTATCGTTGCCGATAAAGTCACGGTACGCACCCGTGCCGCCGGTGCCAGCGCAGATGAAGGTGTGTTCTGGGAATCCGCTGGCGAAGGTGAATATACCCTCGCAGAAATCGAAAAAGCCGATCGCGGCACCGAAATCACCCTGCATATGCGTGAAGGCGAGGATGAGTTCCTTGATGCCTGGCGCGTGCGCAGCATCATCAGCAAATATTCCGATCACATCGCGCTGCCGGTAGAAATCGAAAGCAAAGATGAAGAAAGCGACGCGACCAGCTGGGAAAAGATCAACAAAGCCCAGGCGCTGTGGACGCGTAACAAAGCGGAAATCAGCGACGAAGAATACAACGAATTTTACAAACATATCGCCCATGACTTCAGCGATCCGGCGATCTGGAGCCACAACCGGGTAGAAGGCAAGCAGGAGTATACCAGCCTGCTGTATATCCCGGCGCGTGCCCCGTTCGACATGTGGAACCGTGACCACAAACATGGCCTGAAACTTTATGTGCAGCGCGTGTTTATCATGGATGATGCCGAGCAGTTTATGCCGAACTATCTGCGTTTCGTGCGTGGTCTGATCGACTCCAACGACCTGCCGCTCAACGTGTCGCGCGAAATCCTGCAGGACAGCCGTGTGACGCAAAGCCTGCGTGGTGCGCTGACCAAACGCAGCCTGCAAATGCTGGAAAAACTGGCGAAAGATGACGCGGAAAAATACCAGCAGTTCTGGAAAGAGTTCGGGCTGGTGCTGAAAGAAGGTCCGGCGGAAGATAACGCCAACCAGCAGCAGATTGCTAAGCTGTTGCGTTTTGCCACCACGCAAAGCGAAGGGGCGGAACAAACCATTTCGCTGGACGATTACCTGAGCCGTATGGTGGAAGGTCAGGATAAGATTTACTACATCACCGCCGATAGCTACGCCGCGGCGAAGAGCAGCCCGCATCTGGAGCTGTTCCGCAAAAAAGGTATCGAGGTTCTGCTGTTGTCCGATCGTATCGACGAATGGATGATGAGCTACCTTACCGAGTTCGACGGCAAATCCTTCCAGTCCGTGAGCAAAGCGGATGAATCGCTGAGCAAGCTGGCTGACGAAGAAACCGAAGAACAGAAGGAAGCGGAAAAAGCGCTGGAGCCGTTCGTTGACCGCGTGAAAACCCTGCTGGGCGAGCGTGTCAAAGAAGTGCGTTTAACCCATCGTTTGACCGATACTCCGGCGATTGTCACCACTGACGCCAATGAAATGAGCACCCAGATGGCGAAACTGTTCGCGGCTGCGGGCCAGGAAGTGCCGGATGTGAAGTATATCTTCGAACTGAACCCGGATCATACGCTGGTGAAACGCGTGGCAGATACCCAGGATGAAAGCCGCTTTGGCGAATGGGTGGAGCTGCTGCTGGATCAGGCGCTGCTGGCCGAACGCGGTACGCTGGACGATCCGAACCAGTTTATCCGTCGTATGAACCAGCTGCTGACAGCGTAAGGTTAAGAAAGGGCGCCCCCTGGGTCGCCCTTGCATCAATCGTAGCGGCGCGATTTATCGCGCGGGTTTTTCTGGCAGCGCGCGCTGAATTGCGTGATAAATCGCGCCGCTACAGATCGCAATCTAATGCAGCGCCTCATCCCGTAACCAATCGCGAAACAACGTAATCTCCGCATCATGCTGCCGCGAGGCTTTGGTCATCATCCAGGTGGCACGATCTACGCGCACAAAGCCAAGCGGAGCGATCAGCGTGCCGTCGTTTAACTCCTGACGTACCAGCAGGCGCGGTGCCATGATCACCCCCAGCCCATTTCTTGCCGCCTGGATACCCAGCGTAAGATTGTCGAAATGTTTACCCACCCAAAAATTCCCCCGGGTGCCGCTGGTTTTCGACCATTCAGCCCAGGCATGCAGCCGCGTGTCGGCATGCAGCAGCGGCAGCGTGGCCAGGTCCTGTTCATTCTGGAAACGCGCAGCAAATTGCGGAGCGCACAGCGGGCCGATGTAATCATCGCTGATCAGCGTGGCATCAATATCGTCATCAGGTGATTGTTCATAGCTGAGAATCAGCACATCGGTGTGTTCACTGCGCAGCAGATCGATCTCCACCAGTTGCTGAAACTGGATCTCGATGTCGGGATAACGCAGATAAAAGCTGCTGATACGCGGGATCAGCCATTGGGAAAGAAAACTGGGTGCGCAGGAGACGCTAAGGTGGTGGCGCATGCCGGTACGGATACTTTCGCAGGTGGTGGACAGTTCGCTAAAGGCTTTCTGGCAACTGACCAGCAAGCGCTCACCATGTGAGGTTAATTTGACGCGTCCATTGGTGCGAACAAACAGCGGCTTGCCCATCCAGCTTTCCAGCTGACGAACCTGATGGCTGATGGCGCTGTGAGTCACATGCAGGCGTTCAGCGGCGACGCTAAAACTGCTGTGGAGGGCCGCCTGGTGAAAATAATGCAGTGCACGTAACGAAGGTAGCCCGGTCATACTCATCCCCTGTGTAAAAACCTAACAGGGATTGTCAGTTTATATCATTTCAAAGTCCAGCCGCATTGGCCTAACCTTTCCCCCTGATTCTGGCGGGTTGACTGGCAGGCGTCTCTGTGTTTACGCCGGTGATTTTCGCCATGGACCTGAGCATCACCCGCCATCCCACACAGCAAAAAAATAAGAGAATAATCACGCGATGGCTCGACAGAATGCTTCTGCCAGGGCGGCGGCGCGCGATCGGCTTCGCGGCTTGCTTTCCCGTCACTACCGGCTTGAACAGTACGATCTGTTCTTCGTCCCTTCATTACATATTGCGCGGGTGCTGCTCTCGCAGCTGTTCTTGCGTCAGGAACAGGCACGCAATCAGTCACGTTACGCCTCGCAATATCGCGCCAGTGAATTAAGCGTGTTACCCGCGGTGCCGGTCATGGCGGGAAATATCGCGCTGGTTGAACATGTGGATCTGTTTTATGGCCGCGTGCGCCCGCTGGATGAATGCCAAAGCCAGGGGGTGACGGATGCGTCAGAGTCTTTTGCCTCGCAGTTGCACCGTCGTCTGATCAGTGAGGCGCGACTGTTTGTGGCACGACTGGATCGCCACGCTGAGTTGAGTGCAGATCTGGTGCTGATTGCGCTGCGTACCCAGGATTTCAGCACGCTGGTGCGCAGCGAGTTGCGGTTGTTCGAACAGGGTCTGGCCCTTGGTGATGCACCGGAGCAGGCGTTGGCGCAGATGGCGACAGCGGAGTGGCGGCCCTATAATATCGCCAGTGTTGACACAATCACGCTGGAAGCGCCATTTTCACTGCAATCACTCCAGCAGCCCGGTCTGCCGTTTGCAATTTTGCCGACAGTACCCGGCAAGCCGCCCCCGGAGCCGCATCCCGATTTGCAGCTGTGGCCTGCGCAGAGGCGCATGATGTTACGCGCTAATGTGCGCGGTAGCGCAACCAAAAGTCAGAATATGACCAGCAAACTGGCGAAACGTCTGCGCGAGCTGCTGAATAGCGGTCGCGATTCTGAAAAAGTGGAAAAATCCCGCATCGGGCTGGTATCCGTAACAAAAGGCAGTAAAGTAGGACATTAGGCGTAACCGCGCCCCCTTTCCTTGTGGTGTGCGGGTCATAATGGTATGGTCTTCGCCTTCTCAGATTGATCAATGCGATTCGCAAGGGGAATTACGCAATGCGTATTATTCTGCTCGGGGCACCGGGCGCAGGTAAGGGCACTCAGGCTCAATTCATCATGGAGAAATACGGTATTCCGCAAATCTCCACGGGCGACATGCTGCGTGCGGCAGTGAAAGCAGGCACCGAGCTGGGCCAGCAGGCGAAAGCCATTATGGATGCCGGCAAACTGGTGACCGACGAGCTGGTAATTGCGCTGGTTAAAGAGCGTATTACCCAGGAAGACTGCAAAAACGGTTTCCTGCTTGATGGCTTCCCGCGCACCATTCCGCAGGCTGATGCGATGAAAGAGGCGGGTATCAACGTCGATTTCGTGCTCGAGTTTGCCGTGCCGGATGAACTGATTGTGGATCGCATTGTTGGCCGTCGCGTGCATGCGCCGTCTGGTCGTGTTTATCACATCCAATACAATCCACCGAAAGTGGCAGGTAAAGATGATGTGACCGGCGAAGAGCTGACCACGCGTAAAGATGACCAGGAAGAAACCGTGCGTAAACGTCTGGTGGAATACCATCAGCTGACCGCGCCGCTGATTGCTTACTACAGCAAAGAAGCAGAAGCCGGTAACACGCAATATCACAAAATCGACGGCACCCGCCAGGTTGCTGAAGTGAGTGCACAGCTGGCAACCATCCTCGGTTAAGCCATCTCAGGGCCGGTTTACCGGCCCTTTTGCAGCAATTGCTTTCCCCTCCGGCTTTTTCCGCTACAATTTCTCCCGATTTTGACCCATTCGTTTTGACAGCAAGGAAATACAATGAGGCAAGAAAAGCCCGGGGTTTTACTGGTCAATTTAGGCACACCAGAGGCACCCACTACACCCGCAGTTAAACGTTATCTGAAACAATTCCTTGGTGACCCGCGAGTGGTTGATACACCGCGCTGGCTGTGGTGGCCGATTCTTAACTTCATCATTTTGCCATTCCGATCGCCGCGTGTGTCCAAACTGTATGCGTCGGTATGGATGGATGAAGGCTCACCGTTGATGGTGTTCAGTCAGCGGCAACGCGCTGCGCTGGCGCAGCAGCTGGATATGCCGGTCGAGCTGGGGATGAGCTACGGCCAGCCGAGTCTCGATAGCGCGCTTCAGCGCCTGCTGGCACAGGGCGTGACCAAATTGATCGTGCTGCCCCTCTATCCACAATTCTCCTGCTCAACGGTGGCGGCCGTTTGGGATGGGCTGGCGACCAGCTTCAAACCGCTGCGTTCATTACCCGAGGTGGCATTTATCCGTGATTATGCCGAGCATCCGGCGTATATCGCCGCCCTGAAAGCGTCAGTCGAGCGTTCGTTTGCACAGCATGGCGAGCCGGATCTGCTGGTCCTTTCTTATCATGGCATCCCGCAGCGCTTTGCTGACGAAGGCGATGATTATCCGCAGCGCTGTAAAGACACCACCGATGCGCTGGCGGCTGCGCTGGGGATCGCCCCGCAAAAAATTATGATGACCTTCCAGTCGCGCTTTGGTCGGGAGCCGTGGCTGACGCCTTACACCGATGAAACCATGCAGGGTTTACCTGCGAAAGGCATCAAACATGTACAGGTGATGAGTCCGGGCTTTGCGGCCGACTGTCTCGAAACGCTGGAGGAGATTAGCGAGCAGAATCGTGAGTTTTTCCTGCACGCCGGCGGTGAAAAATTTGAGTACATCCCTGCGCTCAACGCTGACGATGAACATATCGAAATGATGGTACAGCTGGTCAACGCACGTCGTTAAGGGAGCGGCAGAGAATGTGTTATCATTCTCTGCCTGATTTTCCACACGGCATCTCCCATGAAATTTCCCGGCAAACGTAAATCCAAACACTACTTCCCCGTTAGCGCGCGCGATCCGCTGCTGCAGGTTTCGCAACAGGTTCAGGAGGAGGGGAGCTGGGTGGTCGGTATTGACCAGACGCTGGTGGATATCGAAGCGAAAGTTGATGATGACTTCCTGCAACGCTACGGCCTCAGCGCCGGTCATTCGCTGGTGATTGATGACGCAACGGCCGAAGCGCTCTACAACGAGCTGTTGCGTGACCAGTTGATTAGCCATCAGTTTGCCGGAGGCACCATTGGCAATACGCTGCATAACTACTCAGTGCTGGCCGATGATCGTTCGGTGCTGTTGGGGGTGATGTGCAGCAACATCCAGATTGGCAGCTATGCCTATCGCTACCTGTGCAACACTTCCAGCCGTATGGACCTCAACTATTTGCAGGGAGTCGATGGCGCGATTGGCCGCTGCTTTACCCTGATTGGTGAGCAGGGCGAGCGTACGTTTGCCATCAGCCCGGGGTTGATGAACCAGTTGCAGGTCGCCAGCATCCCGGAAGAGGTGATCGCGGGCGCGTCCGCGCTGGTGCTCACCTCCTATCTGGTGCGTTGCCAGCCGGGTGAACCGATGCCTGAAGCGACGTTGCGCGCGATTGAATACGCCAAAAAACATAATGTGCCGGTGGTGCTGACGCTGGGCACTAAATACGTCATTCAGGATGATCCGCAGTTCTGGCGTGATTTTCTGCGCGATCATGTCGCCATTGTGGCGATGAATGAAGAAGAAGCTCTGGCGCTGACCGGTGAAACGGATCCGCTGCTGGCAGCCAATATGGCGCTGGACTGGGTCGATCTGGTGTTATGTACGGCGGGGCCGACCGGGCTTTATATGGCGGGCTTTACCGAACAGGAATACAAACGCAAAACCAACCATCCATTGCTGCCGGGGGCGATTGCGGAATTTAACCAGTTTGAGTTCAGCCGCGCGATGCGTCAGCAGGATTGTCAGCAGCCATTGCGTATCTTCTCGCATATCGCCCCGTATATGGGGGGGCCGGAGAAGATTATGAACACCAACGGCGCAGGTGATGCGGCTCTTGCGGCGCTGTTGCATGACATCACCGCCAACAACTTTCATCGCCAGAAAGTGCCGAACTCCAGCAAGCATGCGCGGGAGTATCTGACCTATTCGTCACTGGCGCAGGTGTGTAAATATGCCAACCGTGTGAGTTATCAGGTGCTGAACCAGCATTCTCCGCGTCTGACGCGTGGCCTGCCGGAGCGCGAGGATAGCCTGGAAGAGTCGTACTGGGATCGATAAGCAGTAGAGGCGCGATAAATCGCGCCGCTACGCAGATCATACGAATGACTTAAATCGGGCACTCACGCACAATCGGGTTTTGCGCGATCGCTTCTTCCAGCATATGCAGCATGCTGTTAGCGATCTCGCGTTCACCCATCACCACGCGATTGGCACCACGCTCAAGAATATATTCCACCTCGTCGTCATAATGGGCGCGGGCGATAATCTCAATATTGTCACGTTTTTCGCGGGCGGCAGTAACAATCTCACCGGCTTCATAGCCATTGGGGATGGTCAGCAACAGCCAGCGGGCGCAATCAAGCCGGGCCAGTTCCATGGTATCGCTGCGGGCGGCATTGCCCAGCACCGCTTTGATCCCTTGATCGCGCAGGGCTTCCACGCGCGCTCGTGAGTTCTCCACCACCACCAGCGGGACATCGGCTTCCATCAATTTTTGCCCCAACAGACTGCCGACACGGCCATAACCGACGATCACGGCATGATCGCAGATATCCACCGGAATTTGCTTTTCTTCTTCAATGGCTTCCTCCAGTGTCTGTTCTGCCATGGTCTCGGTTTTCTCGAGATAGCGCTCCAGCAGGGTGAACAGAATCGGGTTGAGCATAATCGAGAGAATAGCGGCGGCCAGCACCAAATTGCGTCCCTCCTGGCTCAGCAATCCCAGCGAAATGCCCAGACCGGCCAGAATAAAGGCGAATTCGCCAATCTGCGCCAGGCTGACGGAAATCGTCATGGCAGTACGGCGTGAGTGGCCCAGTAGCGTCACCAGCAGCCAGGCGGCTACGGATTTACCCACCACGATGATCACCAGCGCACCCAGCACCGCCAGCGGTTGCTCGATCAGGATCATCGGGTCGAACAGCATACCCACGGAGACGAAGAACAGTACGGCAAAGGCATCGCGCAACGGCAATGTATCGTGCGCCGCACGGTGGCTGAGTTCCGATTCATTCAGTACCATCCCGGCGAAGAACGCGCCGAGGGCAAAGGAGACATCAAAAAACTCAACCGCACCAAACGCGATGCCCAGCGCCAGCGCCAGCACCGCAAGGGTGAACAACTCGCGTGAACCGGTGGCCGCGCTTTTTGCCAGAATCCACGGTACCACACGACGGCCCACCACCATCATCAGCACCATAAAGGCGACCACTTTACCGATGGTCAGTAACAAATCCCACGCCAGTAGCGTCGGGCTGGCATTGCCTTGTTCCAGCATGCCAGCGATGGCCGGGAGCAGTACCAGCGTCAGGACCATCACCAGGTCTTCCACAATCAGCCAGCCGATAGCGATTTGCCCGCGCTGGCTGTCAATCAGTTGACGCTCCTCCAGCGCACGCAGCAACACCACGGTGCTGGCGGTGGAGAGACACAGGCCAAATACCAGACCGGTCATCACTGACCAGCCCAGCGCCCACGACAGCCCCATTCCCAGCAGCGTTGCCACGGCGATTTGCGCCACAGCGCCAGGAATGGCGACGGACTTTACCGACATCAAATCCTTCAGCGAAAAATGCAGCCCCACACCAAACATCAGCAAAATCACGCCTAATTCAGCCAGTTCGGGTGCCAGATTGGTATCGGCGACGAAGCCGGGCGTAAAGGGACCCGCGAGGACGCCAGCCAGTAAATAACCGACCAGTGGTGAAATGCGCAGGCGATTAGCCAGCATACCAAGGAGAAAGGCGAGGACCAGTGCCCCGACAATGGTGGTGATCAACGGTGTGGTGTGATGCATGCCTGTCTCCTTGTGTGCAAATGTATCCGCTTGTAACAACCTAGTTTACTGCACAATGGCTAACGGCGTTTATACATTTGCGCAGAATATGTAGAAAACTGACAAAAAAGCCGCCGAAGCGTCATTTTCATCAGTTATCCCCCTCTATCGGCAGGATTTATGCTGGATAGAGGGGGAAGGGAAAAATAATTCCCCCCGGAAACAGGCTCAGGCGTGACGATTATCAGGCAGGAAAGCAGTCAAAAGGCCAATAAGTGGCAGCCAGGCACAGATTTGGTATACCCATTCGATGCTGGTGTGGTCTGCAACCACGCCCAGTACCGCGGCACCCAGTCCACCCATACCGAAGGCAAAACCGAAAAACAGCCCGGAAACCATACCGATACGTCCCGGTAACAGCTCCTGTGCATAAACCAGAATGGCGGAAAATGCCGAAGCGAGAATCAGGCCGATAATCACGCTGAGTACACTGGTCCACATTAAAGTGGCATGTGGCAATAACAGCGTGAAGGGGGCAACGCCCAGAATTGAACCCCAGATTACATATTTACGGCCAATCTTATCGCCAATTGGCCCGCCAATAATGGTGCCAGCCGCCACTGCGCCCAAAAAGGCAAACAGATGAAACTGCGATGCCTGCACCGAGAGGCCGAATTTCTGCATTAAATAGAAGGTGTAGTAGCTACTCAGACTGGTGAGATAGAAATACTTGGAAAAAATCAGCAGCAACAAAATGCTGATCGCCAGCGCCACTTTTTTGCGTGGCAGCGGGTTCGCTGGTGTGATGGTGGTTTTGGCTTTAGCGGCGCGCTGCTGATGGCTGTACCAGCGGCTGACCTGTAGCAGCACGATAATGCCCAGCAGCGCTGCCAGCACAAACCAGCCGAGGTGACCTTTGCCATAGGGGGCGACAATCATCGCCGCCAGCAGTGGGCCGAGGGCGCTACCAAAGTTGCCACCGACCTGGAACAGCGATTGCGCCAGGCCGTGGCGTCCGCCCGATGCCATACGCGCCACGCGCGATGATTCCGGATGAAAGACCGATGATCCGCTACCCACCAGCGCGGCCGCCAGCAGAACCTGGACATAATCGCTGGCAAAGGTCAGCAGCACCAGACCACATAGCGTAAAACCCATCCCGACCGGGAGTGACCAGGGTTTGGGGTATTTGTCAGTGTAATAACCCACCAATGGTTGCAACAGAGAGGCGGTCACCTGAAAAGTCAGGGTGATCAGGCCAATCTGCACAAAGTTAAGGCTGAAGTCTTTTTGCAACAGCGGGTAAATCGCCAGCAGCAGTGACTGCAACATATCATTCAGCAGATGGGCGAGACTGATAGCCCCTAAAATGCCAAATGCAGTACGCGCTGGAGCGCGTGTCGGGGAAGTGAGGGTATGATCGCTTGCCATAAAAGTCCTGAAATGTGCCAATTTTCGTTATCAAGTTGTTACTTCTCACATGACTCTATAAGCCTTTCATCTTGAGTTAAAGTGCGATCTGTGCGACACAGAAGGGCGATAAAGCACATAAAGTCCACTGGTTAGTGGAAACACGCAGAATAAGGAGATCGGCTTTGTTGTTACTTCCACGCAGAACGCATTGGCTGGCATTGATCATCTTACTGTTGCCAATGCTGGCACAGGCCTGGCAAACCGATCGCACCTATCGTCTGACTATCCTGCATACCAACGATCAGCACGGCCATTACTGGCCCAATGCGCAGGGTGAGTATGGCCTTGCGGCGCAGAAAACCCTGATGGATTATCAGCGCTACGATGCGCAGTCCAAAGGGAACGGCGTGTTGATTCTGTCGGGGGGCGACGTGAATACCGGTGTGCCGGAGTCTGATTTGCTAGATGCGGAACCCGATATCCGCGGCATGAATCTGGTGGGCTATGATGCGATGGCGCTGGGGAATCATGAGTTTGATAAGCCGCTCAGCGTGTTACAAAAGCAGCAAAAATGGGCCAAATTCCCTTTCCTTTCCGCCAATATTTACGACAAAAGCACCGGTAAGCGGTTATTCAAGCCGTGGGCGGTCTTCAACCGTATGGGGCTGAAAGTGGCGGTGATCGGCCTGACCACCACCGATACGCTGCGCATCGCCAATCCCGCCAGCGTGGCGGGTCTGGATATTCGCGATCCGGTCACGGAAACCGAAAAGGCGGTGGCGGAACTGCGTGCCAGCGTAAAACCGGATGTGATTATTGCGCTGACCCATATGGGCCACTATGACGATGGCAGGCACGGCAGCAATGCGCCGGGGGATGTGGAGCTGGCACGCAGTCTGCCGCCCGGCACCATCAACCTGATTGTCGGCGGCCACTCGCATGATGCGGTTTGTATGGAAAAAGAGAATGTCAGCGTCAAAAATTATCAGCCAGGCCAGCCCTGTCAACCGGATCGCCAGAATGGTGTGTGGATTGTGCAGGCGAAAGAGTGGGGTAAATATGTCGGGCGCGGCGATTTTACTTTCCGCAACGGCGAGCTGTCGCTGGAGAACTACCAGCTGATCCCGGTTAACCTGAAGCACAAAGTGAAGAATTTCGACGGCAGCGAGTCGTGGCTGACCTGGCAGGAAGAGATTCCGCAGAATCCGGCGATGATGAAATTGCTGACCCCGTTCCAGAAACGTGCCGAAGCAAAACTGGATGTGAAGGTTGGCAGCAGCGATGGTGTTTTTGTTGGCGATCGTGACCAGGTACGTTTTGTGCAAACCAATCTGGGGCAGCTGATTTTACGCGCCCAGATGGCGGCGACCAAAGCGGACTTTGCGGTGATGAGCGGCGGCGGCATTCGCACCTCGCTGGCGCAGGGAGAGATCAGCTGGCGCGATTTATTGCAGGTGCAGCCGTTCAGCAATCAGGTGGTTTCCGTGACGCTGACTGGCCGGGAATTGCTGGCTTATCTGGCAAAGGTCGCCAACATCACAACCGATGCGGGCGGCTTTGCGCAGTTTGCCCATATCAGCCTGGTGGCCGATGGCAGCAGCGTCAGTGAGGTGAAAATCAACGGTGTCCCGCTGGATATGGATAAAACCTATCGTATGGCGACCAACAGTTTTAACGCCACCGGCGGTGATGGTTACCCGCGCATCGACAGCCATGCGGGCTATAGCAACACCGGGTTGCGTGATGCTGATGTCTTGCGTGACTGGGTCAGCCATCATTCACCGCTGAAGGTGAGTGATTACGCGCCAGGTGATGGCATTGTTCACCTGACGGAAGCACAGAAGCAGCAACGGGATAAAGCGCAGGAGCCACCGCAGGAGAAACCAAAGAAGCGCAGCTATCCGCAAACGGTGCTGGCGTGGATTCTGCCCCATGCGGTGGAGAAATAAATCTCAGGCCTGACAGGACTTACGCGTCAGCCAGCGCTGGCGCAACTTATCCCATAACCAGTTATACGCCACGGTATAAGGCAGGAAGAACAGGAAAAACGCCACTTCCAGCATAAAGGCTTCCAGCAGGGAAATACTGAGCATCCAGGCGGCGATCGGCAAGCCAATCACGATAAAGCCGCCTTCAAAGCCCAGCGCGTGCAGAATACGCAGCAGCGGACCCCGATGCACTTTACCTGGCGGGCAAAGGCGGTCAAAACCGGTGTTGTAAATCATGTTCCACAGCATGGCGACGGTTGACAGCATAATCGCCAGCGATCCCATCTGAAACAGCGGCTTTTCCATCGCCCAGGCTGCCAGAGGTGCTACAGTCAAAATCGCCAGAATTTCAAAGCATGCGGCGTGATAAAAACGCTCTTTTAATGAACGGGTACGCATAAAAACCTCCTGATTTGTTACGCGGCGCATTTTCTCACTTGCTGATACTAAGATAAAATGAACACCTATCGATAAAAGCGATGGATAACGATGAAATACTCCCCAGAATCCCTTGAGGCTTTTGTACAGACTGTGGCCAGCGGCTCCTTTTCTGCGGCCGCGCGTACGCTGGGCAAAAGCCAGTCCACCATCAGCAGTGCGGTGGCGAATCTGGAAGATGATTTAGGTTTTATGCTGTTTGATCGGCAGGGGCGTCAGCCGGTCATAACCGAGCAGGGCCAGCGTGCGCTGGCGCAGGTGCAGCAAATTCTGGCAGCCAGCCAGCGATTGGATGAACTGGCGGTGCGTCTGGCACAGGGCGTGGAGCCACGCCTCAGCCTGGCGATTTCTGATTTCTGGCAGGCGGATCATCATGAAAATCTGCTGACTCGTTTTGAGGCGCGTTATCCGGATATCGAATTTGAATGCATGATTGCGGAAGACGCCGATGTGCTGGATCTGCTACAGGCCGGGCGGGTACATCTGGGCGTGGTGCGCGCCCAGCCTGCGCTGCCTGCGGATATTGCGGTGACACGGTTGCAGGTGGGGGCGCAGATGGCGATTTATCTGCATCAGGATCACCCGCTGGCGCAACAGGCACAGGTCAATGAGGGGCAATTGGGCGATTTGCGCCAGCTGCGACTCAATACCTGGGTGGAAACGCGCGAACCGATGCCCGCTGGCCGGGTGTGGTCAGCGCCTTCCTATCTATTATTGCTGGAGATGGCTGAACAGGGGTTTGGCTGGAGCGTGCTGCCGCGCTGGCTGGTACAGCAGTTTGGTCATCAGGTATTGCAGGAGTTGCCGGTGCCGGGATGGCCGCAGCATATTGCGGTGGAAGCGGTCTGGTCGCGGCGCAATCCGCCCGGACCTGCCGGGCGTTGGATGATCGATCAACTCTGCGCTCAGCAGCCTGTTTAATCGCGACGGGCTACATCCGCCAGCGGCGCATCCAGCAGACGCGACAGATCCTGCGCCGCCAGTTCAATATCCAGCCCACGTTTCCCACCGGAAATAAAAATGGTGGCGAACTCTGCGGCCTGTTGATCTATCACCGTGGGCAGACGCTTTTTCTGCCCCAGCGGGCTAATCCCACCCACCAGATAACCGGTTACGCGCTGAGCCAGCAGTGGATCGGCCATGTCGGCTTTTTTCGCCCCCAATGCTTTGGCGACCTTCTTTAAATCCAGCTGGGTGGAAACCGGGGTGACGGCCACTGCCAGTTGTTTGGCATCACCGTTTAGTGCTACCAGCAGCGTTTTGAATACCTGACGTGCATCCAGATTCAGCTTACGCACTGCCTCGTCACCAAAATTGGTTTCATGGCTGTCATGTTCGTAAGGATGCAAAGTAAAGCTGACTTTTTGTTTTTCCAGCAGTTTTACGGCGGGAGTCATTTTTTTAATCCTTGCTAAGAAAAATCTTAAACTTATTGTGGCGAATAATGCTGGCGAAATTCTGAACTTTGCGCGAGAATTGGCCCGCGCCAGTCAGTAATGGCTGTGTGATAACCAAAATCATAAACAAATTCTTCTTTGACGGGCCAATAATAATATTGGCCTTCTTTTTTTAGCGCGTCTTTAACAGGCCCGGTAAATTATCATCCCCGTAAAGATGGAGCGCACCCACCGCCACCACATAACGCCCCGGCGGCAGTGCCAGCATCAATTCCCGCCAGTGCTGGTTGCGATTACGCATCAAAGTGTCATTCAGTTCATTGCTGAAGGTGGTAGGTAACGCCACCGGTTGCCGTTTCGGCGGGGCATCAAGCCACCAGCTGATCATGGTTTGCAGCAAACGGGCGTTGGTGTGCCAGTGCTCCAGCGTATCCAGCAGCAGCGGCAGGCCATCGTCTGGCAGCGATTTCAACAGGGCGATTTGCGTGTCAGGGCCTTCCAGCTCAATCACCGGCTTATTAACGTTTTTGGCCGCCTGCAACAACTGATAATCAATGCCATATTGTGGTCGCAGTCCGAGACGCTGCGCCTGTTGCGCCTGCAACATCAGGGCAATCTGCCAAAGGGGCAGATGATCAAATATCGCTATCGACAACGTCAGCTCGTCACACAAGCTGTTCAGCCTGCTAAAGGTGGCGCTATCCAGACGCTCCGCCAGCGACGGCAGCTCATCACTGTTGGCGAACGGTGAGCCACCCTGGGTGATATCGGCTTCAACGATCAATGCATCAGCTTTTGCTAACTGCCGCAGCAAACGGGCGGGCAGCGGCTGCATATCGCGTGTGCCCATATGAATGCTGCCGACCAGATGTAACCGGCGATCGCCCAGCTGAATATCCATCGCGGGCCAGGGGTAGCTGGCCGGAAACAGTCGCGCTATCAACTGTGTTACGCATTGCCACAGGCTGCGTCTCATTCCCTGTCCTTTTTAAGTCAAAAATCCATGCTAGCGATTTCGACGCACAAAAAACAGCGCAGGGCTTGCTATTAGCGCACCGGCGGCTTAAAGCGCAGCAAACGATTCGCGTTACTCACCACGGTTATTGAGGAGAGCGCCATCGCTGCACCGGCCACAATCGGGCTAAGCAGCATCCCGGTAAACGGATAGAGCACACCTGCTGCAATCGGAATACCTAAGCTGTTGTAAACAAATGCACCCAGCAGGTTTTGTCGCATATTACGCAGTGTGGCGCGGGAAATGGCCAGCGCATCAGCGACACAATGCAGGTCGTTGCGCATCAGCGCCATGGCGGCGGTTTCAACAGCGACATCGCTGCCGCCACCCATAGCAATCCCCACGTCTGCCTGCGCCAGTGCCGGAGCGTCGTTAATCCCATCGCCCACCATCACCACTTTGCGCCCCTGCTGTTGTAACTGCGCAATGGCCTGCGCTTTGCCTTCAGGCAATACGCCCGCAATAACCTGGTCAATGCCGGCTTCGGCGGCAATGGCCCGCGCGGTTTTTTCATGATCGCCGGTCAGCATGATCAACTGGTATCCCTGTTGATGCAGGCGTTGCAGCGCGTCGCGGCTCTCCGGACGCAGGCTGTCACGCAAGGCGATCAGCCCCAGCAGTTGGCGCTCATCCGCCAGCAGTACCGGGGTAGCACCCAGCGCTGCCAGCCGCTCGATATCATCGCGAGCGACTGCACAATCAACCTGCTGCGCTTCCATTAACGCAAGGTTACCCAGCAATAACGTTCTGCCTGCGACTTTAGCGCTGACGCCCTTGCCGCGTATTGTACGAAATTGCTCAATGTCGGCGGCAGGCAACTCTGGTGTAGCCGCAATGATCGCTTTTGCCAGTGGATGGCTGGAGCCTTGCTCCAGCTGTGCCGCCGCCTGCAGCAACTGCTGACGATCCCAGTCGGCATACAACAGCACATCGCTCACCTGAGGCGAGCCCTGCGTCAGGGTGCCAGTTTTATCAAACACCAGCGTGTCTACTTCGCTGGCGCGCTGTAGCGCATCAGCATCCCGTACCAGCACACCCAGCTCTGCGGCACGACCCACCCCGGCAATCACCGACATCGGCGTTGCCAGCCCAAGGGCGCAAGGGCAGGCGATAATCAGTACGGTGGTGACAATCACCAGCGTGTAAGCCAGCTGCGGTTGCGGGCCTGCCAGATACCAAATCAATCCACTAAGCAGCGCAATCGCCACCACTACGGGCACAAATACCGCAGAGATACGGTCAGCAAGACGTCCGATATCGGGTTTACTGCTCTGTGCCTGGCGCACCAGATTGATGATGCGTGCCAGGGTGGTGTGGCTGCCGGTAGCTCGCGCGGTAAAACGTAGCGTGCCATCCTGTACCAGCGTACCGGCGTAAACTTTGTCTCCGGGCTGTTTGCTTTGCGGTACGGCTTCGCCCGTCAGCATGGCTTCATCACACCAGGCTTCGCCACTGGCTACTTCGCCATCGACCGGCACGCGGTCACCGGTGACCAGTTTAATCAGCATGCCGGGCTGAACTTCACTCAGCGGCAGCAGGGTTTCACCCTGATCGCTGATAACGCGAGCCTGGGCCGGGGTTAAATCCAGCAAACGTTCCAGCGCCTGGGAAGCCCGTTGCCGTGCTCGCTGCTCAAGCGCATGGCCCAGATTGATCAGACCAATGATCATCACGCTGGCTTCAAAATAGAGATGACGCGCCTGCATCGGGAAAAATTCGGGCCACAGCGCCACGCTCATGGAATAGAGCCACGCTGCGCCGGTGCCGAGGGCAACCAACGTATCCATGGTTGCGGTGCCGTGGCGCAGGCTGCGCCAGGCGCTACGGTAGAAGTGGCCACCCGCTATCACCATCACCAGTAACGTTATGACCCCCAGTGTGCGCCATAACGTGATGTTGCTGGCGTTGAGCATCATATTGTCGCCCAGCATGCCCCAGATCATCATCGGGACGCCGAGCAACAATGCCAGTGCCGATTGCCAGCCAAAACGGCGCATCGCCTGACGGGCGCTGACCTGCTGGCGTTCACGGCGAGTTTGTTCATCTTCGATAATTTCTGCGGAATAACCGGCCTGATCGACCGCACCTATCAGGTCTGCGGGTTGTGCATCACCGAGCACCAGCGCGCTGCGCTCGCCAAGGTTAACGCGTGCCTGACTGACGCCAGGCACTTTTTGTAGTGCCTGCTCAACACGGCTGACACAACTGGCACAGCTCATACCACCAATTAATAAGTGATGGACAGGCTGGGTTTCATCTGCCGGGGGCGAATAGGACTCCGTTGCCAGCGCCTCCGGCTGCGGCTCTGATGCTGCCAACGGTTCAGACTTTGGGCTGTCTTTCAACGCTGCGTGATACCCCGCCTGTTCTACGGTGGCGATCAGATCGCTGGCGCTGGCGGCACCCGTGACGCGTGCTTCCTGCTGAGTCACTTCAGCCTGTTCAACATCGCCGCGCTGTTCCAGCGCCTCTTTGACCCGTTTGACGCAGTGGCCGCAGGATAAACCATCCAGCGCCAGCAACTGTGTATGTGACATGTTTAACTCCTTATGCGTTCAGGTTTGACTGCATGCAGACTTTGCATTAGTTATAAAGCCTAAACCTTCCATTCAGGGGAAGGTCAAGGGGAGCATATGAACATTAGCGATGTCGCCAAAAAAACCGGGCTGACCAGCAAAGCGATTCGTTTCTACGAAGAGAAGGGCGTAGTGACGCCGCCGCTGCGCAGCGAAAATGGTTATCGCAGTTACAATCCACACCATATTGATGAACTTAACCTGTTACGCCAGGCACGGCAGGTGGGGTTCACCCTTGAAGAGTGCCGCGAACTGGTGACGCTATTCAATGATCCCGCGCGTCATAGCGCTGATGTGAAGGCGCGAACGTTGCAAAAAGCGGATGAGATTGCTGCCCATATCGAGGAATTACATGCGATGCGAGCACGTTTGCTGGCGCTGGCCGAAGCCTGTCCGGGTGATGATGGCGCTGAATGCCCCATCATCAATCACCTGGCGGGATGCTGCCATCAGGGTGCAGGAAAGCGCGGCTGAATCCGTAGCGTGATGCCGACCACACCCGTGACCACCACCTGAGTACCGGCAGGTAGATCGTCTTCTGCCTGCACGCGCCAGCTGCTGTCGCCAATGCGTATATGGCCAGTGCCATCTTTCAGGGTGCTTTCCAGCGTGAAATGCTGCCCGATCAGTTGCGTACCGCGTTGATTAAGAACGTTAGGCTGCTGAGAGGCTTCGCGGTAGCGCAACCAGCGATACCAGAAAAATGCACACAGTAGCGTCAATACCGCAAACAGCAAGCCCTGGCTGGTCCACGAGAAGGGAAAAAACCACTCAATGATGCCAACCAGCACCGCTGCCAGCCCGCTCCACAGCAGATACCCACTGGTGCCAAGCATCTCAGCAGCCAGCAACAGGCCGCCGAGTGTCAGCCAGAACCAGTGCGGATGCGCAATCAGCTCCATCAGGATCACGGTTTGCGCTCCCGGCCACTCTCTTTCAGCAGCTCGCTAATTCCGGCCACCGAGCCGAGCAGGCTGCTGGCATCCAGCGGCATCATCACGACCTTGCTGTTGTTGGCTTCACCGATTTTTTGCAGAGCATCGGTATATTTTTGTGCCACAAAGTAGTTCACCGCCTGAATATCCCCGGCGGCGATCGCTTCGGATACCATACGTGTTGCAGTGGCTTCTGCCTGCGCTTGACGCTCACGTGCTTCGGCATGCAGGAACGCGGCTGTTCGTTCTCCCTCGGCTTTCAGGATCTGTGACTGTTTTTCCCCTTCAGCGCGCAGAATCGCTGCCTGACGCACCCCTTCTGCCGTCAGGATGTCGGCACGTTTGGTTCGTTCGGCTTTCATCTGCGCGTTCATGGCGGCAATCAGTTCCTGTGGTGGACGCACATCACGAATTTCGATACGGGTGATTTTCACTCCCCAGGGGTTGGTCGCTTCATCGACAATGTGCAGCAAACGGGTATTGATGTTATCGCGCTGCGACAGCATTTCATCCAGCTCCATGCCACCGAGAACGGTACGGATGTTTGTCATGGTGAGATTGAGTATGGCCAGCTCAAGGTTGCTGACTTCATACGCCGTGCGAGCGGCATCGATTACCTGAAGAAAGCAGACCGCATCGATAGTCACGTTGGCATTGTCTTTGGAGATCACTTCCTGGGAGGGGATATCGAGTACACGTTCCATCATATTGACCTTGCGGCCAATGCGATCCATGAACGGCACGACTAACGTCAGACCGGGTTGCAGGGTACGGGTATAACGCCCAAAGCGTTCCACCGTCCACTGATACCCCTGTGGCACAATTTTTACTCCGGCCCAAACGGTAACCAGCGCGAGTACGATGATTACCGGCATCACAGTCAACATATAACCTCCTGGTTGTCAGATGAGGGAGCTGAGTCTCTTCGCTCCCTTTTAACGCTAGTACAGCAGCGAATAGAGCTGGCGGCGATAGCGTGCAGCCAGTGCGTCACCCGTTCCCAGCGCGGCCAGAATTTCCTGCAACATCTTACGTACCTGGCCGTCACCGGCGTTGAGATCGCTTTTCAGAAAGCTATACAGAAGCTCAAGCGCTTCTTCATTACGGCCCACCTGATGCAGCTGTAAAGAAAGTTTAGCAGCCAGATCGGCGTTCGCGGGGTCCTTTGCCAGCTGTTCCTGCAAATGCTGAATTTCCGGGGTGTCGGCCGCCTTTTTGAGCAGTTCGATTTGCGCGACCAGACTCTGATAACGGGTGTCCTGATCCTGCAACGGCACCACGTTCAGCACCGCTTCTGCTTCATCGCTGCGGTTCAGGGTGATTAGCACTTCTGCCAGCAGAAAGCCAATTTCACTGGCCTGATTGCTTAACTGCCAGGCGTCTTTCAGCAGCGGCAGCGCTTCCAGCGGTTTACCTTCATCCATCAGGGCCATTGCCTGCTGTGCTTTCAATTCTTCTTCGCGCGGCAGGACTTTTTGCAGCAGGGCGCGAATAGCTTCTTCAGGCTGCGGTCCCTGGAAACCATCGACGGGCTGACCATTCTGGAACAGATACACCGTCGGGATTGAGCGCAGACCAAACTGTGACGCCACCATCTGCTCTTTATCGCAATCCAGTTTTGCCAGAATAAACTGCCCGGCATATTCCTGGGCCAGATGCTCCAGCACCGGCGTCAGTTGCTGGCAGTGCTGGCTGCGGTCGGACCAGAAATAAAACAGCACCGGCAACTGCATGGATTGTTCCAGCGTTTGATGCAGGTTGGATTCGTTGATGTCGATAATTAAAGCGTGTGACATGAATGCGTCTCTTTGCTGAAAGTGTGTTGAGGATATGGGGGCAAGCTGCCCGGCTTCAAGTTCAAATCAGGGTTGCAGGCTATTTGCTGCGCAAAATGCGATCCAGCATCCAGCCTGGCAAGATGCGTTTTAACAGGCTCATACTCCAGGCCACCAGCGTCACCGGATAGCGCAGGCGCGGGTGCTGACTTTCCAGCGCATGACGTAGCTTTGGTAAAATCGCCTCGGGCGGCAGGGTAAAGCGTGCGGCAATACCGGGATTGCGCACCGGTTTATCGCTCTCGCCCTGATGAACGTTATCGGTGAAGCGGGTACGAATCGGTCCTGGTTCAATCAGGCTGACACGGACGCCGGACTGACGCAACTCCATCCGCAGCGCATCACTCCAGGCTTCCAGCGCATACTTACTGGCGGCGTAAGCACCGCGTCCGGGGGTGGAAATCAGCCCCAGCACTGAGCTGGTGTTGATGATACGGCCATCACCGCTGGCTTGCAGCGCGGGTAGCAGACGCATCGTCAACTGATGGGTGCCGAAAAAGTTGGTGGAGAATTGCTGTTCCAGTTGCTGACGTGACAGGCTGGCGAGCGGGCCATAAATACCAAAGCCACCGTTGTTGAATAAACCGTGCAGGCGATTTTCCGTCAGTGCGATCACCTGGTCGGCAGCGGCATCAACGCTGGCGGGGTCGTCCAGATCCAGGGCAATCCCGATAAATCCCAGTGCGTTCATGCGCTCAACATCTTCCGCCTTACGGCAGGCGGCAATTACGCGATAACCGCGTGACAGCAGATCATTTGCGGCCACCAGGCCAATACCACTGGAACAGCCAGTGATCAGAATGGTTTTTTGCATGACTAACTATCCATCGAAATTAGACTTATTAATTGAATTTAAATCAATTTGTCTTTTTTGAGAACGCCGAGTTTGAACTGTTTGCTACCCTCTTGTCGCGATGGGAATGCGCGATTCGCGCTACGTTGTGAATTGCCAACGGGTTGATGTTGATGGAAAACCGGATGACAGTGCGCCTGTTTATCCCGCTGAACCGCCAGAGATCGCGTTTCTGGTCTGGCGACTGAGAGTTGATAGCAATAGCAAAGTCATCCTCTATTTGGCTGACCCTGACGTTTCCTCACTGACACCGGGGCATTGTGATGATACGCCATTGAGTCCCTCAGAATCCCGTGTAAAGGATATGAAGTGCTGCTGAGCATCAATCCGCACAATATACAATGAATCGAAATCTGATGATGGCCAGTCAGGAACCTGCCCGTCATCGCCACCTGTTTTTTTAACAAGTTCCCGGGCTGCGATGACCAGGTTCTTATGTTCCCAGGAGATAAACGTCAGGGGGACTTTTTTTTCTTCAAGCAGTGCGGATACCAACGGAAGGGGTTCATCGGCATTAAAGCGAATTACGACAGGTTTTGAAATTTGTATGGCTAAAGGGAGGATGGTGGTAAGTGGGCGCAGTGAGCTGCCGGTCTTGTCCTCGTTGGGTCCCGAGGCATAGAGTGCATCAGGTTGACCATAACGATTCAGCAATACAGACGGCAGGTTTAACGCCCGGTTCAGTCCTTTGCAGGTCAGTTGACCACTCCGGTTATCCGGTTTTTCTCCATGACGAAAAAACACATAAGTGCTGTCAGCGCTCGCCGCCAGCGGAGTGATGATTGCGACACTGAACAGCAGTGCAAAAAATTTATTCATTTCTATCTTCCTGTCAGTAATGGATTTTGTGCATTATTCCTTTTTGCAATGGATTGGAATGTGACAACCGATACTTGCTGTCGCCACATTGTCGCCATGCAGTTTTTCTTTATATTATTGTTTTAACGTGCTTTGTTTTCCATTTTGTATTTTTGCATAACTTTACCTGTTAAAAATCACGCGCCTGCGTTAATCATGCTTTACTAGCGGGGCCAGTGCTTTCGCCATCACATCGGCGATAAAGGGCTGTGCATCCGGGTTTGGATGTATGCCATCCTGTTGCATCCACTCCGGTTTCAGGTAGACCTGCTCCATAAAGAAAGGCACCAGAGGAATGTCGTACTGCTGTGCCAGCTGCGGATAAATCGCGCTAAACGCCTCCGTATAACGACGTCCATAATTTGCCGGTAAACGAATCTGCATCAGCAGCGGTTGAGCATTTGCTGCTTTTACCTCGTTGATGATTTTGCTCAGATCCTGCGCGATATTTTGTGGTGGGAAGCCGCGCAGACCATCGTTACCGCCCAATTCGATTAACACCCAGCGCGGTTGATGCTGTTTTAATAACGCCGGTAAACGCGCCAGTCCCTGTCCGGCGGTATCGCCGCTGATACTGGCGTTGATAATTCTGGGCTGCTGCTGCCATTGTTTATCCAGCAGGCTCGGCCAGGCGACGGTGGCGGACATCCGGTAACCGGCGCTGAGGCTATCGCCCAGCACCAGCAGGGTATCAGCCGCGGCAAGACGTGACACCAGCAGAAGCAATAACAACAGGAAGGGATAATGCCAGCGGAAAACATTGTTGAAGTTCATCATCTTACTAAGTCCGTCGGTCAGGGAGAGCATCAGCTGACCATCCTTACCGGAGTTGAGCTGGTTGTCAAACCAGCCGAGACCATTGCGTTGATTGGAGAGTCCGGCTCGGGAAAATCGACGCTGCTGGGCATCCTCGCCGGGCTGGATGATGGCAGCAGCGGCGAAGTCCATCTGCTCGGCGAACCCCTGCATACCATGGATGAAGAGCAGCGGGCTGCGCTGCGCGCCCGTGAGGTCGGTTTTGTTTTTCAATCCTTTATGCTGGTGCCAACGTTAAATGCGCTGGAGAACGTGCAACTGCCTGCGCTGTTGCGTGGCGTGAGCGATCGGGAAAGTCGCGCTCAGGCGGTGGATTTGCTGACCCAGCTTGGGCTGAAAGCGCGTTTGCATCATCTTCCCGCACAACTTTCCGGCGGAGAACAACAGCGGGTGGCGCTGGCGCGTGCCTTTAACGGACGGCCAGGTTTACTGTTTGCTGATGAACCGACCGGCAATCTCGATCGCCAGACCGGTGACCGCATTGCTGATCTGTTGTTTTCCCTGAACCGGGATTTCGCCACGACACTGATCCTGGTGACGCACGATGAACAGCTGGCGGCACGTTGCGATCGTCGCCTGCGGCTGCGTGACGGAAAATTGTGGGAGGAGTCATGATCTGGCGCTGGTTCTGGCGCGAGTGGCGATCGCCCTCGCTGTTGATCGTCTGGCTGGCGCTGACGCTGGCGGTGGCCTGTGTGCTGGCGCTGGGTTCGATCAGCGACCGCATGGAGAAAGGGCTAAGCCAGCAAAGCCGTGATTTTATGGCGGGCGATCGCACGTTGCGCAGCAGTTCCCCGGTACCGGAAGCCTGGCTGGCAAAGGCGCGCGAGGAGGGCTTGTCAGTCAGCCGCCAGCTCAGTTTTATGACCATGACCTTTGCGCAGCAAACGCCGCAGCTGGCGGATGTGAAGGCGGTTGATGATGCGTACCCGATGTTCGGTACCTTGCAAACGGATCCCCCTGGCCTGCGCCCTGTTGCCGGAACGGTGCTGGCAGCCCCGCGCTTGCTGGCGTTACTCAACCTGAAAACCGGCGACCAGATTGATGTGGGTGACACCACGCTGCGTATTGCCGGGGAGGTGATTCAGGAGCCGGATGCCGGTTTCAATCCCTTCCAGACCGCCCCTCGCCTGTTAATGAACCTGGCCGATGTGGAGAAAACCGGTGCTATTCAGCCGGGTAGCCGTCTGAGCTGGCGTTACAAATTCTCCGGCGATCCGGCCCCATTGGCACGCTATGACAGCTGGATTCAGCCGCAGCTGAAGCCCGATCAGCGCTGGATCAGCGTCGAAAACTCAGAAGATGCATTAGGACGATCGATGCAGCGGGCGCAGCAATTTTTGCTGCTTTCGGCGTTACTGACGTTGCTGCTGGCGATCGCCGCCGTCGCGGTGGCGATGAGCCACTATTGTCGCAGCCGCTATGATTTGGTGGCGGTGCTGAAAACCCTCGGTGCGACGCGGCGGGTACTGCAACGCTTAATCATCGGCCAGTGGCTGGCAGTGCTGCTGCTGGCAGCGCTGGCGGGGAGCGTGCTGGGGCAGGGAATTGAGGTCATCCTGCTGGTGATGCTGAAACCGGTCCTGCCTGGCGCGCTGCCGGCCGCCAGTTTCTGGCCCTGGCTGTGGGCGCTGGGGGCGATGTTTGTGATTTCGCTGCTGGTGGGCCTGCGACCTTATCGTTTATTAATGGCAACCCAGCCGCTACGCGTATTGCGGCGGGATGCCGTGGCGAATGTCTGGCCGCTGCGTTTCTATCTGCCGGTGATGGCACTGGTGGTGATTGGTCTGCTGGCGCTGCTGATGGGCGGCAGCAAAATGTTGTGGGCACTGCTGGTGGGCGTAGTGATGCTGGCAATATTGCTGGCGGTACTTGGCTGGGGCGCGCTGCTGCTGTTGCGGCGTCTGGTGGTGCGCAATCTGGCGATGCGATTGGCGATTAATCGTCTGCTGCGCCAGCCTGCCATGACCCTCAGCCAACTGGCGGCTTTTTCGCTCTCCTTTATGCTACTGGCACTATTGCTGGTGATGCGCGGTGACCTGCTGGATCGCTGGCAACAGCAATTGCCACCGGATAGCCCCAACTATTTTCTGCTGAATATGACGCAGGAACAGGTGCCGCAGGTACGTGATTTCCTCAATTCGCATCACATCAAAGCAGAAACCTTCTATCCGATTATTCGCGCGCGTCTGACGCAGCTGAACGGTAGAGATGCCGATCCGAATATGGATAACGCGCTGAATCGCGAGCTGAATCTGACGTGGCAGGCTGAACGACCGGATCATAACCCGCTGGTGGCGGGAACATGGCCGCCGCGTGCCGGGGAGGTTTCAGTAGAAACTGAGCTGGCGGATCGGCTGGGAGTGAAACTGGGCGATACCTTAACCTTCAGCGGCGATACCCAGCAGTTCAGCGCCAAAATTACCAGCCTGCGTAAAGTTGACTGGGAAAGCATGCGGCCAAACTTCTTCTTCATTTTCCCGCCGGGTGCGCTGGATGATCAGCCGCAGACGTGGCTGACCAGCTTCCGTATGGAGAGCAATCCGGCATTGCTGGCGCAACTGAATCGTAGCTTCCCGACCCTGAGCCTGTTGGATATTGGCAGCATGCTGCGCCAGATTGGTCAGGTGCTGGCGCAGGTCAGCCAGGCACTGGAAATTATGGTGGTGCTGGTGACGATTTGCGGCGTGTTGCTGTTGCTGGCGCAGATTCAGGTCGGTATGCGTCAGCGGCGTCAGGAACTGGTGGTGTATCGCACGCTGGGGGCGAGCAAGCGGCTGCTGCGTGGGACGTTATGGTGCGAGTTCGCGCTGCTTGGCGTGGTGTCGGGTGTGGCAGCGGCGCTGGGAGCGGAAGCGGCCCTGTGGGGATTACAGCGTAAAATCTTTGATTTTCCGTGGGAACCAGACTGGAGCCTGTGGCTGGCGTTACCGATCTGCGGAGCAGTTTTGTTGTCGTTGTGCGGCGGCTGGTTGGGTGTGCGCTTGCTGAAGGGGAAAGCGTTGTTCAGAAGGTTTGAGGCGGCGTGATAAATCGCGCCGCGTAACAGAACGGTCGCCATCAATGGCGACCGTTTTCGTTACAGTTTCTCCACTGCCCAGGCGATACCACTGGCGTACTCAGGCGGCAGCAAAGGCACCAGCGCGTTCAGCGCCGCAGCCAGGCGGGCCTGGTCGCTGTCCGTGAGATTCAGGTGACCCACTTTACGTCCCGGACGCACTTCTTTTTCGTACCAATGCAGATGCACCAGCGGCTGATGCAGCCACGCCAGATTCACATCAGTACCGATCAGGTTGACCATCACGGAAGGCGCATACACCACCGGCTGTGGCAGCGGTAAGCCCAGTACGGCACGTAAATGCAGCTCGAACTGGCTGATGGAGGCGCCATTCTGTGTCCAGTGCCCGCTGTTGTGCACGCGCGGAGCCAGCTCGTTGATCAGCAGGCCTTGTGGTGTGATGAAACATTCCATCGCCATCACGCCCACGTAGTTCAGCTCATGCATGATGGCGCTGAGCATGGCTTCGGCCTGTTGTTGCTGCGCGGCATCCGCCTGCGGGAAGGCCACGCTGGTACGCAGAATGCCGTCCTGATGCAGGTTATGAGTCAGCGGGTAGAAAACGGTGCTGCCGTCCTGACCGCGCGCGCCCACCAGTGAAACTTCGCCGCTGAAGTTGATGCCCTGCTCAACGATGCATTCACCGTAGCATTCATCCGGCAGGCTGTCGGCTTCATTGGCGCGCAGACGCCACTGACCACGCCCGTCATAACCACCGGTACGGCGTTTGACAATGGCAAGTTCGCCCAGTGAACTGAACACCTGTGGCCACTCGCTTTTATCCGCCAGCAACTGCCACGGCGCGGTGGCAAGGTTGAGCTGATCGAGCAGTTGTTTTTGCGTCAGGCGATCGGCCAGACGCGGGAAAATATCGCGATTCACAAACGCCGGATGGCTTGCCAGTTCACGCGTCAGCGCAGTTTCCGGCCAGCGTTCAATTTCGGCGGTGATAACGCTTTGTGCAATCGGCAGGGCAGAGGGTTCCGCATCCAGCCCTACCGGGTAGACAGCGATACCCAGCGGTTCACCGGCCTGACGCAGCATCCGGCCTAACTGACCATTTCCCAGTACGCAAACCGGCTTCATGCATCCCCCCGCGGGTCCGGGTTGTTCAGCACTTCATCAGTCTGGGTCTGACGCCAGGTTGCCAGGCGAGTTGCCAGCGCGCTGTCGTGAATCGCCAGAATCTGTGCGGCCAGCAGTGCGGCGTTCGCGGCACCGGCTTTACCGATTGCCAGCGTGCCTACCGGAATACCACGCGGCATTTGCACGATGGAGTAAAGGCTATCGACCCCGCTCAGCGCGGCGCTTTGTACCGGTACACCCAGCACCGGTACCAGCGTTTTGGCTGCCAGCATGCCCGGCAGATGTGCGGCACCGCCAGCACCGGCGATAATCACCTGAAAACCATTCTGGGCGGCGTTTTCGGCAAAGCTGAACAGTTTGTCCGGCGTACGGTGAGCAGAGACCACTTCAACGTGGAAGGGGACATCCAGGCTGTTAAGAATTTCCTCGGCGAACTGCATGGTAGCCCAGTCACTTTTGGAACCCATGACGATGGCGATACGAGCCGGGGCGGCGTTGGATGACATGCGGTCAACTCCTGTGAATATACAAACGAACCTGGCCGGGCGGGCAGGTGAAGAAGGGCACAGAGAATAGCATGAGATGGCAGCAAGGAAAACGGTTGCGTGGCCGGAAAACGGGCAAGATTGCCCGTTTGTCAGAACGGAAATTCGATAAGCCTGACGCCATCGGCATCGACCTGAACCATCGATCCCTGCTGATGCCAGGCACCGAGCACCACGCGTTGCGCGTTTTCACCCTGCAAAACAAACTCATGGAGTGCCGGGCGATGGGTATGGCCGTGAATCAATAGCCGCACCTGCTGGCGCGTCATGGCCTCGATAACCGCCTGTTGATTGACATCCATGATGCTCAGCGACTTATGCTGATTGGCCTGTTTGCTGTTGGCACGCATTCTGGCGGCAATCCGCATCCGCAAACGTAATGGTAAAGCGAGAAACAGTTTTTGCAGCCAGCGCTGATGCACTTTGGCGCGAAAACGCTGATAGCCTTCATCGTCGGTGCAAAGGGTATCACCGTGCATAATCAGCAGCCGCTGACCATACAGAGTTAACACCTGTTCTTCCGGTAGCAACGTCATGCCGCAGGCAGCAGCAAAACGCTGGCCGAGCAGGAAATCGCGATTGCCGTGAATAAAATACTTCGGCACCGGCAACGCCTTGAGCGCAGCGGCGATTTGCTGATGCAACGGATTGGGATCGTCATCGCCGATCCAGGCTTCAAACAGGTCACCGAGGATATAAAGCGCATCGCACTGATGCGCTTCACGCTGCAAAAAATGCAGAAAACCGGCAGTAATTGCCGGTTCGTCCTGACACAGATGAAGATCTGCGATAAACAGCGTGCGCGACATTACTCGCTAACGGTCACTTTCTGGATGATCACGTCATCTTTCGGCACATCCTGGTGCATGCCGCTGCGGCCGGTAGCGACCGCTTTGATTTTTTCGACTACGTCCATACCTTCAACCACTTCAGCAAACACGCAGTAACCCCAGCCCTGCAGGCTTTCGTCACGGAAGTTCAGGAAGTCGTTGTCGGCAACGTTGATGAAGAACTGCGCAGTGGCAGAGTGCGGGGCCTGAGTACGTGCCATCGCCAGGGTGCCACGGGTGTTTTTCAGACCGTTATTGGCTTCGTTACGGATTTCTTCTTTAGTGGCTTTCTGTTTCATGCCAGGCTCAAAACCGCCGCCCTGAATCATAAAGCCATTGATGACACGGTGGAAAATGGTGTTGTCGTAGAAACCATCACGGCAGTAATCCAGGAAGTTCTTTACGGTTGCCGGCGCTTTATCATCGAAAGTTTTAATTACGATATCGCCATGGTTCGTCTGGAAAGTGACCATCATTCTCGTCCTGTAAAGGTTGTCGTCGGTGCCAATAGCCGCGCATGCAAAGCAGCGGGCCTTTTTGTAGACGCTCCTTATATCACAAATTGTGATGACGCGTCAGCAAGGTGGCGGCTGTTGCTATGCTGGCGTCGCGCTGGCGTAAAAAATACGGCACAATACGCAGCTAGCCTGAATAGGCCTTCTTCGCACACGTTTATACGGAACCTTTCAATGTTAAAGATTTATAACACCCTGAGTCGACAGAAAGAGGAATTCAAACCCATCCATGCTGGCGAAATCGGCATGTACGTGTGCGGCATCACGGTGTACGACCTCTGTCATATCGGCCACGGGCGTACCTTCGTTGCGTTTGATGTGGTGGCGCGCTACCTGCGCTATGTCGGTTATACGCTGAAGTATGTGCGTAACATCACCGATATTGACGACAAAATTATCAAACGTGCCAACGAAAACGGCGAAAGCATCGAAACCCTGACCAATCGTATGATCGGTGAAATGCATAAAGATTTCGCCGCGCTGGGTATCCTGCCGCCGAATCTGGAGCCACGCGCCACGCGTCATATCGACGAAATTATCGAGCTGGTTGGCCTGCTGATTGAGCGTGGTCACGCTTATGTGGCAGATAACGGCGACGTGATGTTTGATGTCCTCAGCGACAAAGATTACGGTGCGCTGTCACGCCAGGATCTGGAGCAATTGCAGGCCGGTGCGCGCGTGGAAGTGGCTGAAGTGAAACGCAATCCGATGGATTTCGTGCTGTGGAAGATGTCCAAAGCGGACGAACCGGCATGGAGTTCACCGTGGGGCAATGGTCGTCCGGGCTGGCATATTGAATGTTCGGCGATGAACTGCAAACAACTCGGCACCCATTTCGATATTCACGGCGGCGGTTCCGATCTGATGTTCCCGCATCATGAAAACGAAGTGGCGCAGTCCACCTGTGCGCATGATGGCCCGTACGTTAACTACTGGATGCACTCCGGTATGGTGATGGTTGACCGCGAGAAGATGTCAAAATCCCTCGGCAACTTCTTTACCGTGCGCGATGTGCTGCAGCACTACGATGCGGAAACCGTGCGTTACTTCCTGATGTCGGGCCACTATCGCAGCCAGCTGAACTATGGCGAAGATAACCTCAATCAGGCGCGTGCGGCGCTGGAGCGCCTCTACACCGCGTTGCGTCACACTGATGCTGCTGCGGTGGCGGCGGGTGGTGAAGAGTTTGAAACACGCTTCCGTACAGCAATGGATGATGACTTCAACACGCCGGAAGCTTACTCGGTACTGTTCGATATGGCGCGTGAAGTGAACCGTCTGAAAACAGAAGATAAAGCGGCTGCCGATGCGCTGGCGGCGAAACTGCGTCAGCTGGCGGATGTGCTGGGCATTCTGCAACAGGACCCGGAGCAGTTCCTGCAAAGCGGTGCGCAGGCGAACGATGATGAAGTGGCGGAGATTGAAGCGCTGATTCAGATGCGTAACGATGCGCGTAAAGCGAAAGACTGGGCGCAGGCCGATGTGGCGCGCGATAAGTTGAATGCGTTGGGGATCGTGCTGGAAGATGGTCCGCAGGGCACGACATGGCGTCGTAAATAAGAACAAGGGCGAACTTCGGTTCGCCCTTGTTGTTTATGCCACAACGGTAATGCGTTGACCGGCAAATTCCACCGTTTGACCGGCGAAAATCTTACAACGTTTACGGGTTTCCACTGCGCCATCGACGAGCACTTCACCTTCGCCGATGACCGCTTTAGCCTGAGCGCCGCTCTCCACCCAACCTTCGAGTTTTAGTAGATCGCACAGATCAACATGCGGGTGTTTACCCAGAGAAAAACTTGCCATTATGCGTTCTCCTCATCGTGATATTCTTCGCACGCCTGCAGCGTGTTTTGGATCAGGGTGGCAACCGTCATCGGGCCAACACCGCCCGGCACCGGCGTGATATAAGAAGCGCGTTCGGAAGCCGCGGCGTAATCCACATCACCTACGACTTTACCGCTTTCCAGACGGTTAATACCCACATCGATCACGATCGCGCCCGGTTTAATCCAGTCACCTGGGATAAAGTTTGGTTTACCCACCGCGACGATCAACAGGTCAGCATGCTCAATATGGTGACGCAGATCTTTAGTGAAGCGATGGGTGACGGTGGTGGTGCAACCCGCCAGCAGCAGCTCCATGCTCATCGGACGCCCAACAATATTCGATGCACCAACCACCACGGCATTCAGGCCGTAGGTATCGATGTTATAGCGCTCCAGCAGCGTCACGATACCGCGCGGGGTGCAGGGGCGCAGTTTCGGTGCGCGCTGACACAGGCGACCGACGTTATACGGATGGAAGCCATCGACGTCTTTGTCCGGCACAATGCGTTCCAGCACTTTGACGTTATCGATGCCTGCCGGCAGCGGCAACTGCACCAGAATGCCATCGATCTCGTGATCGTTGTTCAGGGCATCGATTAAATCCAGCAGCTCGGCTTCGCTGGTGGTGGCAGGCAAATCGTATGAACGGGATATGAAGCCCACCTCTTCACAGGCGCGGCGTTTGCTGGCGACATAGATCTGTGAAGCAGGGTTTTCACCCACCAGAACGACTGCCAGTCCCGGGGCGCGTTTTCCGGCTGCCAGACGCTGCTGTACTTTTTCCGCAACCTCAAGGCGCACCTGCTGCGCAATCGTTTTACCGTCAATAATTTTTGCTGCCATCAGAGAGGAAATCCACTGTGTTATGTTGAAACGGGGAAAGGCGCCTATTCTGTCAGAAGCGCGCCGCGCTGTCAGGCACAGAATGATCCTGAGGTCTGCTTTTGTCACTTCAGATCGTCTGCGTTAACCCGTATCATGCCTGGCGATTAATTTAGTGGAATGCATATGATCTGGCTAATTCTTGCGACTTTAGTGGTGGTGTTTGTAGTGGGTTTCCGCCTGCTGACTGCCGGTTCTCGCCATGCGGCGCAGGCGCTGAGCAAGCGACTGCAATTGCCCCCGGTGCATGTGGAATCGATGTTGTCGCTAATGGGCAAAGAGGCGGCGAAAGAGTTTACCGACTACATCACCGGCGACCAT
This sequence comes from Pantoea sp. X-Soil-TKNS-1280, assembly GCF_059730475.1. NCBI lineage: Bacteria > Pseudomonadati > Pseudomonadota > Gammaproteobacteria > Enterobacterales > Erwiniaceae > Pantoea > Pantoea sp. X-Soil-TKNS-1280. The sequence goes on from NZ_AP035962.1 coordinate 1,169,255, forward strand.
GAAAGCCATTTGCAAAATGCCGCGGCGGTGCTGCTGATCTGGCAGGTGTTTATCGTCGATAGCGGGGATGCGAATATGCAGCGCTGGCATCAGATTCTGACGCGCGCGCATTTTTCTCCGGTCATCACACAGCAGCAACTGTTGCTGGCGATGGGTTTTCTGCGCGAGCTGGAACCAGACAGGCAGGAGATGAACGCGCTGCGTGAACGTTTCAACGGCAGTTTTGCCCAGGGAATCGAGCTGGAAGGCGAGGCGAAAGAAGAGACGAATCTGATCTCACTGAGTGAATATCGCAATCGTCACTGAGGGCCGATTGGCTGGCGGGTGCAAAAACGTGCAACCCATAATTTGGCGCAAGCGTACTTACACCGCAAAAAAATGTCCCCGTCTGTCACCCGGCGGGGGCATTTTTATTGCTGACACAGATGATTATTTGCGGTTTTTACGCATGAAATCATCCATGAAATTGGTCAGTTTTTCAGCCGCAGGCAGGGACAGTGCATTATAGATAGAGGCACGGATACCTCCGATGGCGCGATGGCCTGCCAGACCTGAGAAGCCTGCTTCATGGCTTTCAGCCAGGAATTTTTTCACCAGCATTTCATCAGGAAGTTTAAACGCCACATTCATTTGTGAGCGGTCTTCGACGCTGCTCCAGCCATTGTAGAAACCATCGCTGTTATCCAGCATGGCGTACAGCAACTCAGCTTTATGGCGGTTGGTTTGCGCCATATTTTCCAGACCACCAACATCATTAAGTAACCAGCGGGTAACCAGCAGTACAACGTAAATTGCAAACACCGGCGGTGTGTTGAGATTGGAATGGGATTCCACCTGACGGCGATAGTTCAGGAAAGAGGGCAACTCCTCAGAAGAGGCTTTTACCACGGTGTCATGTACCAGCACGATGGTGACGCCTGCCGGGCCGATGTTTTTCTGAGCATGGGCGTAAATCACCGAGAATTTATTGGCATCGCAAGGTTTTGACAGGAAATCAGAAGACATATCGCACACACGCGGAACATCATCGCGGCCCAGGATACGCTGGAATTGCAGTCCTTCAACCGTTTCGTTCGACACGTAATGCAGATAAGGCGCATCCGGTGAAAAATCGAGTTCATCATCAGCAGGCAGGCGGTTAAATCCGCAAGATTCCCCGCTCCAGAGCACTTTAACCGGGCCTTCGCGGCGAGCTTCAGTGACAACTTTACTGCTCCAGTAACCGGTATCAAGATATTCAGCGGCGTGTTTCTGACCGCGAAGCAGTGTCATCGGTACCATAGAGAACTGCTGCGTGGCACCGCCTTGCAGGAACAGAATGTGGAAATCTTTCGACAGTCCCAGCAGGGTGCGAATGTTGTTTTCAGTTTCTTCAACAACGGCAGCAAACCAGTCAGAACGATGGCTGATACCGAGGATGGACAGACCAACTTCTGGCACTTCTTTAATTGCAGCTTCAACCTGTGCGAGAACCGTTTCCGGCAATGCCCCAGGGCCACCGGAGAAATTCAGGGCGTTACGTGAAATCATGTTTATTTTTGTCCTTTTAACGCATCATCAGATGTGTCGGTGTGCGCAAAGGCACGGGATAACAGCAAATCGCGGCATGCTGTTTTAACTTTGTTCATGTGGATTTGTTTATGCGGGAACATCTCTTCCAGATCCATTGCATGGACGACCATTGCCGGGTCAATTTCAAACACCAGCAGTGTGCCTTCCGGTGTTTCACTGCAATCAATTCCCAGATAATCGAGCTGCGTGGTGTCGTAAATAGCTTTCAGCGCCTGCTGGTGACGGTCTGCAAAATCCTGGAAGTGATCCAGAAAAGCTGCTTCTTCTTCACGTTTTTTCGGATCTTCGTACATGAACGCGTTGACGTAATGCACCATCCAGTGTGATGAAATTGCCATGTGGCAGGCATAAGGCACACCGTCGATCAGCGAAATGCGGTACTTGCGGAACTGACCATCTTCATTGCTGTAATCAATAAAACGAGACAGGAAATAGTCTTCAACCTTAACGCGTGTCAAATATCCGGCCAGTTCGTCCTGGCTGGTGATTTTCTCCAGACCATGACCGCCATGCGACCCTGCCGGGCGCAGGATAACCGGGAAGTCACTGTCGGGCAGGGCATCGCGCAGTGTCATTTGTCCGGCGGCGACTGCGGCCAGTGTCGAAAATGTCACCGGATGTGCCTGCGCGATGGTTAAACCCGGTTTGTTCTGCAACACCCTGCTGGCTGTATGGCGCTCAGAACTCGGAATATGTTGTGGTGCATTGATCACCGGTACCGGCCACTGATTCGCGATGCTTTCAAGCTGTTGCAGCAGGAACAGATTTTCGGAGGTGGCACTGATGCCAATCATCAGTAGATCGTGTTCAGGGAGCGGGGATTCAAACGGGGCTTCTGGCGTAATGTAGTAATAAATCAGCTCGATATCGCTGTTTTCCAGCAGGCAATCGAGGGGCACATTAGCGGAAAGCGTGCCGGGAACCATCAGCATCAGTAAACGCAGCCTGGCGGGTTGTTGTGCAGCCCTGAGGGTGTAAACCTGTTGCATCGCCAGGGCTTGATTCTGAATCGTCAGCCCCAGGTCAGTGCATTGCAGGCACTGCATGACGGTGGAAAGATTCATCCACAATACCGCGTCATCAGGATGTTGCTCAGCGCGCTTGACCAGTTCCTGTGCGATCGGAGTACATTCATCGCCCGCAATACTCATGCGTAAAAACGGTGCCAGCCCAAGGAAATGTGTCGCGTCAAAAGCCCTGGGCGTTGAGTTCTGGTCCGGAGAGATGGGGGATAGTGTTTGCAAAGAAGTCGTCTCTTTTGGCCGTATGGTGCATCGAATACTGCATCGGTTTCTGTCCGTAGGATATCGAACCAGAGGGGGCACCAATCGCCAGAAAATCGCTAAATTATTCGTTGACTAATACTGATTAAGGGCTTTTTATCTGGCTTAAACAGGGTGGGTGTATCTAAACGTAAAAATTAATGTTGGTATGCTTCTGGCTGATAACAAAGAAAAAGGCAGCCACCCGTTTCCAGACATGGCTGCCTTTTCTGCCAGTCATCATCACATTCGGCATTGTTATCGTGATGCGGCACAGACGCTCAGCAAATGGCTGCAACTGCTTTCAATCCATATGGAATCGAACTGTAAGGTGAGACGAAAGAAGAGACGAATCTGATCTCACTGAGCGAATATCGCAATCGTCATTGAGGGGGGATTGGTTATATGATCATCACTCTGCACTTAGCGGGTGCAAAAACGTTGACGCGACAACGTGCCAACGTATAATTCGACGCAACCGCATATGCGCCCTTAGCTCAGCTGGATAGAGCACCGGCCTTCTAAGCCGTAGGTCACAGGTTCGAATCCTGTAGGGCGTGCCATTTTTTCCTCTTCCACCGTCTACTGAAGTCCACAAAATCCCAGCCAGCAAGCGCCTTCCCGCGAATGCCGTTATCTCAACGTCTAATAGCATCTATTGAAATCAACAATAATGTGGGGGTACATTTGGGGGTATAGTGCTGTTCAATGAAATGAGATACCCCCAAATTGAAACTAAATGCCCGTACAGTGGACACTTCAAAGGCCAAAGACAAAGCCTACAAACTTTCTGACGGCGGCGGTTTGTACCTTCTGGTTAATACCAATGGATCACGATACTGGCGTTTAAAGTACCGTGTAGCTGGAAAAGAAAAGCTGCTGGCGTTGGGGGTATATCCGGATGTCTCTCTGGCTGATGCAAGGGCAAAACGTAGCGAGGCCAAACGCACTTTAGCTGCCGGTGGTGACCCGGGAGAGGTCAAACAATCAGAGAAGCAGGCAAAGATTCTTGCCGTCAGCAACAGTTTTGAGGCGCTGGCGGTTGAATGGCATGAGCATAAACGCCCTAACTGGTCACAGGGCTATGCAAATGACATTCTCGAATACCTGCAAAAAGATGTATTCCCTTTTATCGGTAAACGCGCTATCGCAGAAATTAAAGCTGCTGAAATGCTACTGGTGCTCAGAAAGATGGAGCAGCGTGGCGTTCTGGATAAACTGAAGAAAACCCGGCAGGCTTGCCGCCAGATATTTACCTATGCTGTTATCACGGGCAGGGCAGAGCATAACCCTGTTGTTGATTTAGCTGGCGCTCTCAAAGCGCCAAAGCAAAAGCATTTCCCTCATTTGCTTGCTGACCAGATAGGCGAATTCCTTCGTGCCCTCAGTAACTATACAGGCAGCAGAGTGACACAGAACGCCACTCGTTTACTGATGCTCACTGGCACGCGCACGATTGAATTACGCGCAGCAGAGTGGGCTGAAATCGACACAGAAAAGGGTATCTGGCAGATTCCAGCAGAGCGAATGAAGATGCGCCGCCCCCATGTTGTTCCGCTTTCCAGACAGGCAAAAGCATTGCTGGAAGAAGTCCGCCAGCTTACAGGCCGCGGGCGCTTTGTCTTTCCAGGACGTAACGATGCCGGTAAGACAATGAGCGAGGCCAGCATTAATCAGGTAATCAAACGCATTGGCTACGATGGTAAAGCTACCGGTCATGGCTTCCGCCACACAATGAGCACCATCCTTCACGAACAGGGATATAACACTGCCTGGATTGAAACACAGCTGGCACACGTTGATAAAAACAGTATCCGGGGCACCTACAACCACGCCCAATATCTGGATGGTCGCAGAGAAATGCTCCAGTGGTATGCCGACTACCTAGATTCACTAGAGTTGTCGATAACTGGATGAATAGACAGCATCTGTAGGTTGCAGTAGACTTCATTGGACAATTAAGAATAAGGCTATGTCTAGGCTGATCACCGAAAACCAGTACCACCTCTACTGGCTGGCATGGCCCATAATTTAGAGGGCGTGAGGTGGTGTAATGATTAACGATAGGTTTTTAAAAATAAAGAAATGGATAGGGCTTGATGAGGCCGCAGAACGGCTTTCATCTTTAGTTGAGAGCAGTGTTACTATCTTGGATTTGATAGAGCTGAGCCTGTCGAAAGACCTGATCCTGTCTGTGAGATTACCTTATGGCGAAAAATTTGTTGGCCGTGAAATGGTTTATAAAGAAGTGCCAATTATTGACCATTATCAGGAAATTTTCCTTTTCACGCTGTCTTGCAAAATCGGCCTGAAATGTTCGAGCAAAGAGGATGTCCTGTCCGTATACGAAGAAGAGTTTCAGAAGTATTTGTTGGAAGAGTATCAAAAATCCATGGAGAAAATGTCCACTAAATATGGCTCTGAATACCAGGGAATGTCACTGGAAACATACCTCGAGAAAGGAATTTTTGGCGATTATGAATATGTAACCGGACCTGAGTATCTGACAGATGTTATTTATGATTTGCCGATGATTGGCGCTGAAGTGCTGGATGTTCAGCGGGTTTACTCTGCCAATAAAGGTTATGAATCAAATGGGTTGATAAATTTAAATGGTCCATTCTTGCGGGATATGGATGGACGATTGATTAACCTTATGGAGCCATTTGAAAAAGGAAAAATAAAGAAAGAAAAGAATGGTAATAGACGCTTGTTTGAATTGGATGAAATGAATTACTTCCCTACTGACGGACTTCCGACAAATAGTGAGCTAGGATTGCGCCCGGAAAATCTAATTGCTTTTGAGCGAACCATTACTGATACACAAGAATCTAATGTAATTGATTTCGGTTACTTGGTTGGTTCAATGATAAGCGTTCTGAAGAATACAAATAGTAAGCAAAGGCGCTGGACTCAAGACCTACTTAAAGAGGAATTGGTTGAAGCGTGCCCTCATTTCACTCGCCGTGCACTTGATAATTACTTTGCCGAAGCCAATAAGAAATACAAAGAAAAATTCAACTAAATCATACTGATAACTTCGCTGCGAAAATTATACTTTCGGTGCGATGACTTCGCTAGCTTGGTTGATTGTAATTGCTCCAGTTATCAAGACGTCTACAGGAGCTTACAATGTCAGCAACACTCATTCGTTTACCACAAGTACAGCGCCGAACCGGATATGGCAAGGCGTGGATTTATAAGCTTATTGCACAAGGCCGCTTCCCTCAGCCAGTAAAAATCGGGTCACGCTCGATCGCGTTCATTGAAAGCGAAATTGACGAGTGGATTAATCAGCGCATTGCTGAATCTCGTGCTGAGGTGGCCTGATGAATATCTTTATTCCTCCAACCCCTGAACAACGCCGCTCTATCCTCTCTGAATACGGCATCCAGTATGATCGCCGCATCCGCGAAGAAGAATGTGGCGAGATCACCAGTCTTTCCCGTTCCAGCCGCTGGAAGATGGAACAGGAGGGCCGCTTTCCTCCGCGCTGTCACTTTGGCCGCAATAGCTGCGCCTGGCTCCTTTCTGATGTGCTCTGGTGGGTTCGCAATCCACCGGCAGTGGAGAACGTCAATAACCCATACAGCCGCAAGTCGGCCTAACAGAATCACTATGCAATTACTCGCAAATTCGTCTGATCAGCGAAAGAAAATAACTTGCGAGAGTTTGCGTTCAATTTAATGCAGCATCACTAACGCTGTCGCGGCGGCTCTGAATAAATAACTTATTGGAGCATTAGAAATGAACCAGGAAAAAATTACTGGCTTAACTGGCAGCGGCCAGACTCAACCTGAAGCAAGCCAGAGAGAAATTCTTATTCAGCATAAGCAGGAGGCACGAATTGATTCACGTGTAATTTCACAACGCGCAGGAATCCAGCACGAAAGTTTGATGGCGACTATCAAATCGCATCAGGAAAAGCTGCGTCAGTTGGGTACGCTGCCGCGTCAGTCGCTGAGGGAGTTTTCCGATTTGAAATCGGAAAACCCCAAAAGCAAGGGAAAGGGTGGGCGTCCGGAAATCAGTTATCTGCTGAATGAGCCTCAACTCGATTACATTCTCCGCGTACTCCGTGGGCGCGATCCGGAGCGCATGAATCAGTTCAAACTGGATGTGACCAAAGCATTCTCCAGACGCCGTGCTGCCGAACCGATTCGCCGGGAATACCTGCCCGGATATCATGAAAGCCGTGACAGCCTCAAGGCGCTCGGCGCACAGCGTCGCCATTACATCAATTTGGCCCGTGCTGAAAATCGCGTTGTTGGCCTGTCCGATGGTGAGCGCGGCACTGCTGATGAGCAGCAGTTGGGCCTGCTGGTGGTAATGCAGAAGATTGAGCAGGCGGCTTTTGATGAAGCAGTGCATAACGGCATGAGTCCGGGCGATGCTGTTCGTGAAGTAGCACGCCGCATGGAAGCATTCGCCAGCCTGATCTCATCTTCGCCTGTGCTGGGAGTTCGTTAATGAGTCCTCAATCTGAAAATCTGAGCTCCCCCGTTTGGGGGCGCTCAAATCCGTTTGAAACAGCAGCGTGCAATTATCCGGGGCGTATTTTGCGGGTCAGCAATCCTGACGCACAAAAGCAAAGGACAGATTTGTCCCTTGCTCCAACTAAACGTAATCCTTTGATTATTTCGAAATCCTCCAACGGAGGACTTTGGAATGATTGGTTTTTCAATCATGAGGAAAATCAAGATTATCCAAATCTGGATTACGGAAACCAACTATCTTTTAGCGAGTCGGTAAACCAATCCTCTTTCAGAGGGGCAGTTAATCGCATGGGGGGTTACGAAAATTTCGTAGGTGAAGAATCAACCTACACAAAAAGTGCAGGTCACCGCATTTCGGGGAACATGCCTGTTTATCGTCAATGCGCCAGATATTGGATGGCGGCTTTAATCAGCAATCCAATCCAGTATGGAGATGAGGCCAGGACAACCAGCAGTGTTACGGCAATCGCATCTTTATATTTCATTTCCGGTATTCCGACTGGTGAAGCCGTCAATATTTGCAAGCTCCCTCTTCAGATAGCCCCTGCATTTAGAAATAGCGGTTGCAAGAAGAAAGGCTCTTCTCCATTGAAAGTAAGTAATGGCCGGGAGCCTGACATAAGTGGTGCGAGTACTATCACTAAAAACTCGGACTCTTATAGTCCTTGGGTCTGTCTCTTCGAATTCGATGTCGTAACCGCTGAACGCGCTTCTGATTACGTCATATGCCTCGGTCTTATTGTATCGCATATGCTCACCCTACAGCTTAATAAGGGGAATAGACACCGTAACGGTTATATCGTGCGGTACAACCAGAAAAAATACTCCAATCAGTCCTTTGGCTCATTTTCGCCACGGCCCAACATTTTTTTGCAGACAGCGGTCAACTGGTCCTTCAGAAGTTTGCTGCATGTTGCTGGTGGTGCGGATATGAATTTAAAAGCCAGAAATGCCACTGCAACGATGATTATCAGGATTATCCATCTGCGCATCATTTATCCCTTGGATGTTCAGTGCCTAGAGAAAAACAGGAACATACAGAAAGCAACTGTGATAACTACGATCAAAACTGACTGCCACGGTCTGATCATCTCACGGCCTCCTTTAGTCGATTGCTATCAGCCTGAAAGGCTCGGGTCTGTGGAGCGGTCTTTAGTTTTTGCTCGCTGGCGGCGCTTGATCTCTCCTTTAGCTGCAATCACCAAAAAACCAGCCGTGCTCTCACCTTCTTCTTTGAGGCGTTCAATATCTTCAAGTACATCATGGGGTATGCGAACCGTTGTCATTTGTGATTTTGCGTTCTTCGTACCAGTTGCCATTACTGAAGCTCCTTTAGTTAGGTGTATTTCAGTATACGCAAAAAAAATGACAAGAAAAGACTTGAGGTGTATTTCACTATGGGCTAGCTTTAAAAAAGAAGGTGACATACACCTTTTAAGCGCGAAGCCCGGAAGTGGTGGAACACTAACCGGGCCTCTGACCAAACCGCTAGTTGGAGTAACGATTATGGCTGAGCAACAGCATACCCAAACTCGTCCCAAATATCAGTATCGTTTTCTGGCACTCAGCGCCACTGAAAGCAACGTCATTCACATCACCGCCACCACTGAACATGAAGCCCGTAAGCAGTCACCGGCTGGCTGCGTGATGGTCTTTGCTGGCCGTCTGCCTGCTCAGGAGGTGCGCCATGCGTGATCTTACTCAATCAGAAGTGCTCGAAGTGGTAACCGGTATTGAGAATGCCCTGTGCTTCAGTGCTCAGGCTCTGGCCGTCATGGATTTATGGATGGATAGCCTGACCAGAGATGATGAAGGCGAGTGCAACCGGCTGTCAGCAATTTACACCCTTCTCCATGAGATGAAATCCCACCTGGAAAAAGCAATGGAGCAGAGCCATGTGTGAAATCACTTTAGAGCAGGCCGCTGAAATGGCACATCAGGCCGAGGTTATCTGCCTGCTGGCAGAAGATACCCCTCACCAGCTTGATCAAGTGGATATCGAAGCGATTTTCTCATTGCTGAGAGCGCTGACCGGGAAAGTTGCGGGTTGTCTCATCAACGAAGTTGCAAATCAGGAGGCAGGGAATGCGTGAACCTCAGATTAACGACCGCTGGCAGGATGTGCGGGGCGAAGGCGTGACAGTCACTGACGTGGCATTTAACCGCGTGTCGTTTCGGCGGGATGGCTATGAGCATCCCTGTGTTTACCCGGTCAGCCGGTTTGTTAAGGAATTTCAGTTTGTGAGCTGGGGGATGCCTGAATGAGTGACGCAGCAATGAAATATGAAGAAATGTCTGACCCCCTTTTTTCCTGCGTCTACAAATGGGTTAACGGGCACATTCTGGACAAAAAGGAAACGGTAGCAGCGGCGGCTCGCCATAAGGACAAATCCTCTGCATATGGTGCGCTGGCAGAGCAGCTTAAAGGGCTGGTGGTTGGTCATGGCGTCACACCTGATGAGCTGATTAATCGCGGTCTGCTGCTGACTGATTCCGCTAAACAGAAACAGAACCGTATCGGGCTGGTGGCGGGGTTGATTGGTGATGACGGTATTAAGTCGGTGCTAACGGATTCGGACCGTATTAACCGTCTCTGGCCTCTGCCAAAGCCGGAGAAGAAAAAGCGTATTACCGATGCGGCCACCTCATCACTGGCGCAGATGGGGCCAAGCCAGCGCGGTGAGGTGCTGCTGAGCCACTATGATGGCCTGCTGTCACTGCACGGCGATTCAGACACCGTACACCATTATAACGGAGTGATCTGGCAACCGGTTAGCGATAAAGAGCTGGCGCGGGAAATGGCAAATATCTTCCGTGAATCGGACGTTCCCTATTCGATGGCCGCAATGAAAAACACTGTGGATACCATGAAGCTGAGCCTGCCAGTAATGGGGGTGACAGAGCGTAATCTCATCGGTTTCCGCAACGGTGTTTTTGATACCCGGAAAGGCGAATTCAGGGAGCACAGTCAGGATGACTGGTTGCTGATCGCCAGCGATGTTGATTTCATCCAGGTTGTAGAGGGGGAATCATTGCAGGACCATGCACCGGCTTTCTGGAAGTGGCTCAACTGGTCAACGGCCGGTAATCAGCGTAAAGCTGACCGCGTGCTGGCGGCGCTCTATATGGTCATGGCAAACCGCTATGACTGGCAACTGTTCCTTGAGGTCACCGGCGCGGGTGGCAGCGGCAAGAGCGTGATGGCTGAAATCTGCACTATGCTGGCCGGTAAAGGTAACACTGTCTCAGCCAGCATGAAGGCGCTGGAAGATCCACGCGACAGAGCGCTGATTGTGGGTTATTCACTCATCGTCATGCCTGATATGACACGCTATGCCGGTGACGGTGCGGGCATTAAGGCGATTACGGGCGGTGATAAGGTGGCGATTGACCCCAAACATAAACCGCCCTATTCAACACGTATCCCTGCTGTCGTGCTGGCCGTCAACAATAATGCCATGACGTTCAGTGACCGCAGCGGCGGCATATCGCGGCGGCGGGTGATTTTCAATTTCTCCCAGGTGGTGCCGGAGAACGAACGTGATCCAATGCTGACGGAAAAGATTGAGGCAGAACTGCCGGTGATTATCCGGCATATGCTGAATCGCTTTGCTGTTCAGTCTGAGGCAAAAGCGCTGTTGTTCGAGCAGCAGAAGTCTGAAGAAGCCCTCGCCATCAAGCGAGAGGGCGATTCACTGGTGGACTTTTGCGGGTATCTGATGGCGCTGGTGGAGTGCGAGGGGATGATTGTGGGTAATGCTGAAATGGTGCCATTCAGCCCGAGACGTTACCTCTATCACGCATACCTGGCTTATATGTCCGCTCATGGGCTGGGCAAGCCCGTATCGTTAACCCGGTTTGGTACGGATATGCCCGGCGCTATGTCAGAGTATGGCAAGGAGTATAAGCGCAGGCAGTGCACCAGAGGGGCAGATAAAGGAAGAACCATTTCCAACATCCTGCTGGGTGATGATGCTGAAGGGTGGTTGCCGTCAGCAGCAGGAGGCAAGGAACAGGTGTAAGGTCAGATATAAAAAATTATTCAAAAAGTGTCTACCGTGTCTACTCAGTAATATTACATATTAACTATCAGTAACTTAATAGGGTAGACAGTTGGTAGACACTCTTTAAAAAGTGTCTACCGTGTCTACCATTTGGTTAATTATCACCCAGAAAGTAGAGAGTCTGGTAGAGAGTAGTAGACAGTTCAACAGCCTACTCCCTACCACTTAAAAATATGATTTGAATGAATAAATAAACCCCGGTAGACAGGTAGACACTTAAACGCATAAATTTTATTTTTATACCCCAATCCATCATCAAGCAGGAGCAGATATGCCGATCACAATGAAGGACATAAGAGAATATCAGGAGCAGTTTGGTATCCATGACCTGAGCGCTATGCCAACGAGTGAATACCGTCAGGCGCTGGACTCAGGTGCATTCGTCTGGTTAGACCACCATGAACAAATCAGAAGCACTTTTTCTGATGAGGTTCTGGCGACGAACCGCGAGCAGGTTGATGCATTAATTCAGCGACTTCAGGAGTTTAGAGAGCGGATGGCGACGCCACCAGACTGGGTGAGTGAAAAGTAAGATAATGGTTTGGCACAAGAATAGCGGGGGGTTATAGGGAGGTTAATTGGTAATGAGCTATATATTTTCTTAGATATTTTTGAGAAACAATCTATTTATTAACCCTCAATAAAAGTCATGGAGGTATTTTGAATATCAGTTCTGATAGAATGGTAGAATGGATTTATCAAAGGCGGGAGTCAGTTGTCGGTTTAGTCTCTCATTTTTTTGCTGCTTTATTTCTATTCAAAAATCACCCAATCCTTGCTTACGTTATAGTTTATGCCTTTAGCTTATGGAAGCTCAATGATATTAAAGATGTAGTGGTGAAATTTACCAAAAGCACCATCGCCATTAAGTTTTACAATATCGCTGTCTGGTATATTTCCTACCTTTTATCCACCAAGCTCCTGAGCTATCTATTCTCTATAAATGAAAGCAATCTTAAATTTTCCCCGGGAATTCTAGCTATTCCCGTTTCCATCATCCTTATTTATTTGTTGATTTTGATTTTTGCACTATTTCCAATGATAATCATGCAAATTATTCCTTTCTTATCAATATTCATCAGTCGAAGCATCAGGGATAAGATCTCAGAATCAACATTCTATAAAGTATGCAAAAACTATTACCACCTGATAATAGTACTGTCTCCCATATACATTCTTGTTGCCTTCGCAATTCCATATGTTGTGAAAGTATCTCTTTTAGCGGATGCGCAGTATGTTTCTGATTGTGGGCCAAAGCAACGTGACAAAATGTACCTTACAATTAACGACAAAGAATGTTATGAGCTGACACTGGACAGAAACTTCCTGTTCTCAAATCCCCAACTAAAACCAAAGCCCGTAAAGAAAGAAATGTAAATTATTTGCTCTCATGCTTGCCAGTGTTTAGCCTGATTAATTTCGGGCTTTTCTTTATATTTTTCATGTATATGTTGATTAGTGGCACTCAGACGTGAGCCGCCACTGGCCGTTAAATCAAGCTGCGCGAAGTAGCCTGCGAGATGCAGAAAAAGGTTTAACGGCCACCCCCTTCCGAGCTGGTTTCACGTCTCAACTTCCTTATTGCTACGAGAAACCATTCATGAAAAAACTGTTTGAACTGCGCCAGCAGAAAACCACCCTCAAAGACCAGATGCGCTCCCTGCTGACCACCGCTGACGGTGAGAAACGCAGCCTGACCGAAGAAGAAGGCAAACAATTCGATGAGCTGCGCGGCAAAGTCGCTGAGCTGGATATCGAGATCACCCGCCTTGAAGCCGTTCAGGATGAAGACCGTAATCTGCCCGGCACTCAGGTGGATGGCAAAAAGGTCAGTAACGACGAACTGCGCCACTACATCATGACCGGTGACACCCGCTCACTCTCCACGCTGGTGCAGGCTGACGGCGGCTATACCGTTATCCCTGAGCTGGATACGCAGATTATGCGCCAGTTGCAGGATGACAGCGTGATGCGCTCCATCGCCACCGTTAAGACCACCAAAACCAACGAATACCAGAAGCTGGTATCTGTGGTCGGTGCAACGGTGAATCGCGGTACTGAGGGCGAAGATCGCACCGAAACCGCTACTCCGAAACTGGAAGAAGTCAGCATCAAGCTGAATCCGATCTACGCCTACCCCAAAACCACGCAGGAGATTCTCGACTTCTCCGAGGTGGATATTCTGGGCTGGCTGTCCTCTGAAATTTCCGACACCTTCAGCGCCACCGAAGAAGACGACTTTGTAAACGGTGACGGCACCAAAAAGGCCAAAGGCTTCCTGGCTTATCCGCGTGTGGCGACCGGTGATAAAACCCGTCCGTTCGGCACGCTGGAGAAAGTGGAAACCGCAGCCGTTACTGCTGATGGCCTGATCGACCTGCTTTACAAACTGAAAGCGAAATACCGCAAAAATGCCACCTGGGTGATGAATTCCAACACCGCCGCCACCCTTCAGAAACTGAAGAACGGCAACGGTGATTATATCTGGCGTGATCGTCTGGTGACCGGTTCCCCGGATACGCTGCTTGGCCGTCCGGTGCAGTACGTGGAAACCATGCCGGATGCGGCAGCGGGCGCTGCGTTCCTGGCTGTGGGCGACTTCCAGCGCGGTTACTTCATCGTGGATCACACCACTGGTGTGCGTACCCGCCCGGACAACATCACCGAACCGGGCTTCTACAAAGTCCACACTGACAAATATGTTGGCGGCGGCGTGGTGGACTCAAACGCTATCAAAGTTCTGGAACAATCAGGCGCTGGTTCCTGATTTGGTTCGTGAGGGGCTTCGGCCCCTTTTCAGTCTTTGTGGAGCACACCAATGAAAACAAAAGAATTTGAATTAAGGACCGCAGATTTTCAGCGTGAAGGCCAGAAAATAAAGGGCTATGCCGTCCGCTGGATGGATGAGTCACATTTATTATTTGGCGAGTTCAGAGAACGATTTGCGCAGAAGGCATTTAGCCAATATTTATCTACTTCGCCCGATGTGCGTTTTCTGTTTGAGCATCAGTTTTCGTCACTGCTTGGCCGCACAACGTCTAAAACACTGCTGGTGGAAGAAGATAATACCGGCCTGCGCTTTGAATTAGATATCCCTGACATTCAGATTGGCCGTGACGCCGCAACCATGATTGATCGTGGTGATATCACCGGCGTCAGCTTCGGGTTCAGGGCGTTAAGTGATGAATGGATTACTGCAAGCACGCCCTATCTCAGAACCGTTCTGACCGCTGAACTGAGCGAAATCAGCCTGACCAGCGTTCCGGCATACCCGACGAGCAGCGTTGAAGTGGCTCAGCGTTCTCTCTTTATCCAGCATCCTGAGCTGCGCCGCCGTTACGACAACCGCCGCCGCTGGGCCGAATTAGCGGGGCTGTGATATGTGGCCTTTCAGCCGTAAAAAAGAAGAAAAACGCAGCATGACCATTGATGAATGGTTAGCGATGGCAGGGATTCCCAATACCGGCTCAGGTGAGTATGTCTCGTCCGGTACAGCGGAATCTCTGCCGGCGGTCATGAATGCAGTGTCAGTCATCAGCGAAGCGGTAGCGACCATGCCCTGCTATCTGTATCAGGTACGCCATCAGAAAGGGCAGGAAACGCGGGAATGGCTCAGCAATCACCCGGTGGATTTTCTGCTAAATGAGCGCCCCAACGAGGTGCAGACCGCCTATCAGTTCAAGCGCACCATGATGCGCCACTGTCTGCTTAACGGTAATGCCTACGCGGTGATCCAGTGGGGGAATGACGGCCAGCCGCAGGCGCTGTATCCGTATGCGCCCGGGTCGGTTGTGCCGGAACGGATTGGCGAGCGGAAATATCGCTACACCATCACCGAACCCTATACCGGCAGCGTCCGTGCTTACCTTCAGGAAGAAATCCTGCATCTGCGCTATGCCTCAGACGATGGCTTTATGGGGCGCTCGCCCATCACCATCTGCCGTGAAACGCTGGGGCTTGGCCTGGCTCAGCAGCGTCACGGTGCCAGCATTATGAAAAACGGCATGATGCCATCTTCAGTCATCACCACCAGTGAGTGGTTTGACAGTATCAAAGGCAAGCAATCTATGGATGCTTTGGATCGTTATAAAGGCGCTAAAAACGCCGGTAAGACGCCGATCCTTGAGGGGGGCATGAAATACGAACAGCTTGGCATGAGCAATCAGGATGCCGAGTGGCTCTCATCACGCCGCTTCACCATTGAAGACATTGCCCGCATGTTCAACGTGTCTCCGATCTTCCTTCAGGAATACAGCAACAGCACTTACAGCAACTTCAGCGAAGCGAGCCGGGCCTTTCTCACCATGACCATGCGCCCGTGGCTGGCGAACTTCGAGCAGCAGATTAAATCCGCGCTGATTGCTGCGTCATCCGTTCCGGGTGTGCGCTACCAGGTGGAGTTTGATTCTGCTGACCTGCTGCGCGCCACCCCAACCGACCGTTACGCCACCTACGAGAAAGGCATCAAAAACGGGATTCTCAGCCCGAATGAGGCCCGCGAGCGTGAAGGCATGGCCCCGCGAGAAGGGGGCGACGAGTTCAGCCAGGCATGGAAGCAGGAAGTCAGTATCAAGAAATCCGGGGAGGCTGACGAGTGAGAGCAGGAGACATGAATCGCCGTGTGACGGTGCAGGCCTATGTCAGCGTGCAAAGCCCGACGACCGGCGCTGTCACCAGGCAGTGGCAGGACCTGTGCACTGTCTGGGCTGATATCGCTGATGTGAGCGGCAGAGAAATCATCGCATCCGGTGCTGTAATGAGTGAGATCACCACCCGCATCTGGATTCGCTACCGCCCGGATATTGTGGCCGCTTATCGCGTTCTCTGGCAGTCACCCAACGCACGCGGCATGGTCTACACGATTCAATCTGTTATCCCGGACAGGAACCACACCCGGCTTGAACTGCTGTGCAAGGGGGGCATTTTCAATGGCTGATTTCATTACTCTGGCAGAGGCAAAGCTGCACTGCCGTATCGATGATGACTATGAAGACACGCTGATTCAGGCCTATATCGCTGCCGCGCTGGAAGTTTGTCAGAAGCACATCGGCAAGCGGTTCGACAGCGACACACCGGATATTGATTTCAATCCGGCGCTGAAGGTGGGTTGCATGATGTACATCTCACAGCTGTATGAGTACCGCACCACCATCAGCGATATCGAGGCCAAAGAGGTGCCGTTTGCCATCTCTGCGCTGTGGTCTGCTTACCGTGACCCGGGAGTTTACTGATATGCCGTGGCAACCCTTACGCCGGTGTACTGAGCCGGGATGCAATAAGCGCGTGAAGTCAGGTAAATGCGATGAGCATAAGCGCGTGGCACAGCGTGAGCTGGATAAACGCAGAGGCGGACGCCGCGAGCGGGGCTACTCCGCATCGTGGGAGAAATACCGCCTGACGTTTCTGAAGGCAAACCCGTTGTGCGTTGAATGCCTGAAGCTGGGCCTGTATGTGCCTGCCAGAGTGGTGGATCACATCATCCCGATTGTAGGCGGCGATGACGTGCTGTTCTGGCCTGTCTGGAATCACCAGCCTTTATGCCAGACACACCACAATCAGAAGACGGTTCAGCAGGACCCGACCACCAAAGCAAACCGCAGGGCTGGTATGTACTGCGAGCAGGAAGCACGCGCTGCCAGCCGCAATGACTGGATGTATGAGGCAGACCATGAATGAGAAAGAGCTGGCGAACCTCTACCGCTCACTGATGAACAGCCGCGATGATTTCACCCGGAAGCGCAGCAGGATGAATGAACGTCTCAGTGAGCCACGCCTGACACCACGCGAACGGGACATCCGGGAATGCATGCGCAACCGATGATGATTCAATCTGAAATGATTGCATTTGAAACCATTTCAAATGGGAATGATTCTCATCAGAGGGGTGGGGGAGTCTTTCAGGACAAAGCCAGAGGCCGCAGGCACCAGCCGCCCCCTCAGATTTTTACGCGCGGTGATTTTTTTGATAGCAGTAAGCCTTAAGGAAACAATAAGTTATGGCAAGACCACCCAAACCACCTGCCTACCTTGATGAAATTGCGGTGCAGCAGTGGAAAGCAAAGGCAAAGCAACTGGCCGAACGGGAAGACCTGACCCCGGCTGACTGGAACAGCCTGGAATTATATTGCGTCAACTACTCGATGTATCGCCGGGCCGTTGAAGACCTTGCGGTGCGCGGGTTTACCGTCGAAGGTTCGCGGGGCGCAGCGACCAGCAACCCGGCACTGAAGGCAAAATCTGACGCCGAGCGGATCATGATAAAAATGTCGTCGCTGCTGGGCTTTGACCCGGTAAGTCGCCGCAGAACGCCGGTAGAAACGGATGAGAGAGACGAGCTTGACTGCCTGGAATGAGTACGCCAGCGCTATAAAATCGGGCGAAATTCCGGCCTGTAAGCGCGTAAAACAGGCCGTGGACAGGTACTTTTCCGACCTGAACGACCCCCGATACGGGTTCGATACGGCGACTGTGGAGCGGTTTATCGCGTTTTCCCGGCTGTGCCCCCACGTCAAAGGGCCACTGCGCGGCAAACCGATTGAGCTGGAGCCGTGGCAGCAGTTCGCCTTTGCCTGCCTGCTGGGCTTCAGGGTGAAGGAAACCGGGCGGCGTAAATACAAAAGCGCTTACATTCAGGTGCCCCGTAAGAACGCCAAATCCACGGTGGCCGCGATGCTGGCTAACTGGTTTCTGGTCATGGAAGAAGGTCAGCAGGATATTTACACCGCTGCCGTCAGCCGGGATCAGGCCCGTATCGTGTTCGAAGATGCGAGGCAGATGTGCCTGCTGTCAAAGCCGTTGAAAAAGCGCCTGACCATTCAGCAGCATAAAGTCATCTTTGCCAAATCTAACAGCCTGCTGAAACCGCTGGCGGCCAAAGCAGCTACCATTGAGGGCACTAATCCCAGCCTTTCAATTGTGGATGAGTACCACCTGCACCCGGATAACGGCGTGTATTCGGCGCTTGAGCTGGGCATGGGCGCTCGTCCTGAAGGCGTGCTCTTTGCCATCACCACCGCTGGCAGCAATATCGTCTCAGCCTGCAAGCAGCACTATGATTACTGCTGCCAGATACTGGCAGGCGAGGAAGTGAATGAATCGCTGTTCGCGCTCATCTATGAGCTGGACGACGAAGCGGAGATTGATGACCCGGCGCTGTGGGTGAAGGCCAATCCCAACCTGGGTATTTCTGTTGATGCGGCCGCACTGAGCGACACGATAGCCAAAGCACGCGGCATTCCCTCGCAATGGGTGGAAATGCTGACCAAACGTTTCAACATCTGGTGCCAGGGTGCCACGCCGTGGATGGGTGCCGGTGCATGGGAGGCATGCGGCGCTGATTACAGTGAATCCGATTTGCGCGGCATGGAGTGTTACGCCGGGCTGGACCTTTCCTCAACCGGTGACATTGCCAGCATATGCTATGCCTTCCCGTCAGACCGTGAAATCCGGTTACTGACCCGGCACTATCTGCCTGAAGCGCAGTTGCAGAACGTGGCGAACAAGAATCGTGCCATTTACCGCCAGTGGGCCAGAGCGGGATGGATACGCACCACGCCGGGTGACTGCATCGACTATGACCGTATCCGCGACGATATCCTGCGCGATGCGGAGATGTTTAGTATCCGGCTGGTGGGCTTTGACACCTGGAACGCCACGCATCTGCGAACCCAGCTACAGGGTGCCGGTCTGGACGTTGAGCCGTTTTCACAGACCTATCTCAAATTCAGCCCGGTAGCGAAATCACTGGAGGTTTTCGTTAACCGTAAGGTGATACGCCATAACGGTGATCCGGTCCTGGCATGGGCCATCAGTAACGTGGTGATGGAGAGTGACGCCAACGCCAACATCAAGCCCAACAAAAAGAAATCGGCCAACAAGATTGACCCGGCTGTTGCGGCGCTGATGGCGTTCGGCACCTGGCAGGCTGAGCACGAAGATTTCAGTTTTGATATGTCCGAGGCCCACAAAAAACGGCTGGCGACCTTTACAGGTATCTGAGGTGCAGATGGACCACAAAGACGTTGCAGAAGCACTGGCCGCCGCCATGAAACAGGATGGCTGCGAGCTTGACGGCACCGACAGGCTGTTAATTCGTAAAACTGTATCAGATGGGCTAGTGGCACAACGGCATAAGGAGAGCCAGAAACGAGCCGCAGCCGGATCGTTCACCTGGCAGAAACCGCGCAACCCCCGACTACGCTAATTTGTGACTCATGTTTTTGGGGGTACATTTGGGGGTATGTGTGATTTTGAATATTAAAAAAATAATTAAATAACAGGTTATTAGTTTTTATTATTCAATCCTGTAGGGGCCGAAACATTCCTCCCCGCATCCGGTGCCAGCCTCACCATATCCACCACCCCAATCAGCGTAATAATAGCAATCACCACAAATCCCACCTTAAACCCCATACCGGGCACCGATCCATAGCCTAAATCATCCCCCAGCACCGTTCCCAACCGAATACACAGCGCGCCCAGCGTCACGCCCAGCCCGCTTGCCAGTTGTAATGACGTACTAAACAACGTATTTGCCGAACTCATTTCCTGGGCGGGTACTTCGGCAAACGCCAGAGAACTGATCCCGGTAAATTGCATCGAGCGGCTTAGTCCTCCTAAGAAAAGCAGCACCAGCGTAATCACATGCGGCGATGTCGGCGTCAGGAAAGCACACAGTAACAACGTCAATACGCATGCCACTCCATTACCAATCAGCAATTTACGGAAGCCAAAATACCGAATCAGCGGAGTCGTGGCGGGTTTCATCGCCAGGTTGCCAGCAAATACCGCCAGTACCAGAGAACCCGCCTGAAATGCATTCATACCAAAACCCACCTGGAACATTAGCGGCAGCATAAATGGCGCGGAACTGATGGTGGCGCGCAGCAGAAAACCCCCGCGCATGGTGATACGAAAAGAGGGCACAGTCAGTGATGACAGCCCAATCAGCGGCGCTTTGCTGCGGCGCAAATGCCGGATGCTCCAGACCAGCGTTCCCAGCCCGATGGCAATTGTCACTGCCGCACTCGTCAGGTTTGCGCTTTGCTGGCTCAGCATCTCCAGCCCGGCGACCAGGCACAGCATCGTGATGCCCGTGGCAACAAATCCGGTGAAATCGAATGAACGTCGCTCGTGCGCCGACTGGTTTGGCATCATGCGCAGGGACAGCACGATGGCGATAATCCCCAGAGGCACGTTGAGGAAAAAGATCCAGTGCCAGCTGGCGTAAGTGGTGATAAATCCTCCCAGCGGTGGTCCGATGATCGGGGCCACCAGCGCGGGCCATGTCAGGGTAGCAATGGCTTTTATCAGCTGATTTTTAGGTGTGGTGCGCAGTACCACCAGACGTCCGACAGGCACCATCATGGCACCGCCAACACCTTGCAGAATTCGCATCAATATGAATTCTGTGACGTTATGCGTCAGGCCGCAGAACAGTGATGACAGGGTAAAAATACTCAGCGCGAGGGTGAAGACATTCCGTGCTCCAAAGCGCTCCGCCACCCAGCCATTGGCCGGAATTAATACTGCCAGCGTCAGCAAATAAGCACTGATACCAATATTCAGATCGACGGCTGAGACACCAAACGCTTTCGCCATATCCGGCAACGCGGTAGCGATCACCGTGCCATCAAGGAATTCCATAAAGAATGCGCTCGCCACCAGCAGCGCCAGCCCTGAAATGCGGCCCGAACCAGAACGGGAAATATCGTCCCCGGTTGAATCAGATAAAGCCATGAGGCGTCCTTAGCATGCAACTTTTCAAAGCAGAGGTTGATGTCTGACAGGTTTGAAAAGTTGTTATACCAAAAAAACAATTGGCATAAGAACCCTCTCTTCATACTTCTTCGCTAAATATTGATATTTGACAATCATTTCCCTCTCTGATGATGCACGCAATTTCCATCACAAGCCGTTCTGCAACCGGTGTTCAGGATGGTAAGATACGGCAATAATCAGCCCCGGAAGAGGTCAGAATGAGTCAGGTCGCCACCGCGAAACAGCGAGAAGTGCAGCGTATTGTTGATGCGTTGTCGCTGGCCATTGCGCAACATCGTCTAAAGCCCGGTCGGCGCTTGGTCGAAGCGCAGATTGTTGAGGCGCTGAAAGCCAATCGCAACCATGTTCAGGCCGCTTTGCAGCGCCTGGCGTTGCAGCATATTGTCACCATTGAACCGAATATCGGGGCGATGGTGGCTCATCCCGAAGCGACCGAAGCGCGCGAGATTTTTATCGCGCGTCGGGCAATTGAGAGCGCCATTGTGGCCTCCATCACCCCTGAGCAAATGGCGCAGTTTGCCGATGAGATCGAGGCGCAGCAAACGGCGGAACATGCTGCCACCGGGCAACAGGACCGTCGCCACATTGTGCGTGAATTAAGTGCGTTTCATCTGCTGCTGGCAAAGGTCAGTGGCAACAAGGTGCTGAGCGAGATCCTGTCCAACCTGATGGTGCGCAGTTCCCTGATAGTGGCGCTCTACCAACGCAATGATGTGCCGTCCTGTCAGTGTGCTGAACATGGAGCCATTCTGGCGGCATTAAAAGCGGGCAATATTGCAGAAGCGCAGCAAACCATGCTGGCGCATCTGGATGAGCTGGAAGCCGAGCTGGATTTAACCGAAGTGGTTTCTGAGGATTTGTCGCTTAGCCAGGCATTGATTTAGCGGCGCAATTTCGTACGCCGCTTCAGGCTTTCAGGGGCGATAGAGCGTTGCCTGCGGACGGGAAAAGGTTTGCCGCCCGCGCTTAAATCCGGCGATCGGCGGCGCTATCTGCGCCACAATCTGGTCTGCGCGTTCCACATCAAACACCACCATATCAGCCAGACATCCCGGTGCTAACCCGTAGTCGGTTAAGCGCAACAGCTTTGCAGACTGGCTGGAGATCCAGCTCAGGCAGCGTAGCAAATCCGCCTGTGTTCCCAACTGACGCACGTTGGCGAACAAATTTGCCTGACGCACCAGCGAAGCATCGCCAAACGGCGTAAAGGGATTGGCGATATTATTGGTGGAGAGCGAACACACCACGCCGCAGCGATCCAGTTCATCCAGCGGGGCTACGCCACGCGGTTGCAGTGCAAAGCGATCGCGTGCGGTGAGGAACAGGTCGGTGGCGGGCAGGGCAGTGACCTGCACTCCGGCCCCGGCCAGTTTCCGGCCTAACTCATGCAGCTTATCCCTTGCCAGAATCGACAGCTTAGTGACGTGCCCAACAGTGACGCGGCCACCCCAGTTGGCACCTTGCGTTTCATCGATGACGCAGTCAATCAGCCGATTCTCTGGCGCGAGATCGAAATCGAGGTGGAAGTCGATATCGACATCATAGCGCTGGGCCAGAGCGAATAGCCTGCGAATCTGTCCAGCCGGATCGCTGTCGGTATACGGACATCCCCCCAGCAGATCCGCGCCCGATGCCAGCGCTTCACACAACAGTTCCTCGGTGCCAGGATTATTCAGCATCCCTTCCTGCGGAAACACGCAAAGTTGCAGATCCATCGCCCAGGCATATTCCGTCTGTAAACGGCGAATGGCACGAAAACCTTTCAGACCGACTACTGGATCGATTTCGATATGGGTACGCATACGCGTGGTACCCTGCGCAATGGCTTGTTCCAGCACGCGCGCGCCGCGTTGATAAACATCTTCTTCACTGAAATCGGCTTTGGCGCGTGCCGTTTCACGAATCGCCTCAGCCAGCGTACCTTCCTGCTGATGGCAACGATCAATGATGCAGGCTTTGTCGAGGTGGATATGGGTTTCCAGCAGACCGGGCAGCACCAGCGCACCGGCAAAATCCAGCGTTTCTGCCGCTCCATTCTGCGTAGCAACAAAATGCTCCCCGGCGATGTGCAGGGTCTGCAATGCATCTTCACCCGGCACGCGGGCGTTGATTATGGTGAGTCGCTTCATGCGTTTCCTGCTCCCAGCCAGGCTTCTGCCAGATCCGCCTGCGCCAGCAAATCCTGCGCACGTCCGGCTTTTACCACTTCACCCGATTCCAGCACCAGCGCCCGGTCAGCAATGGTCAGGGCGAGGTTAGCCATCTGATCGACCAGCAGCAGCGTGACGCCTTCATTACGTAATCCCGCCAGCGCATCATATAACTCGCCAATCATCGCTGGCGACAAGCCCAGGCTGGGTTCATCCAGCAATAGGATCGAGGGGCGGGACATCAACCCGCGACCAATGGCCACCATTTGCTGCTCACCGCCAGAAAGCAGCCCCGCCTGGCTGTGCAGACGTTCGCGCAGACGGGGGAAGCGGCGCAGAATCGACTCCACTTCTGCCTGCGGATCGAGGCGTTGGCTACAGGCATATTGGCCGATCAACAGGTTTTCCAGCACGGTCATTTGCGGGAACAGCTGACGGCCCTCCGGTACCAGCGCCAGGCCGCGAGCGGCGATCTGGGCGGCATTGAGTTCCTTGATCGAGTGATCGTGCAGATAGATCGCGCCGCTGCGTGCCGGATGCAGGCCCGCCAGCGTTTGCAGAATGGTTGATTTTCCGGCTCCGTTCGCCCCGAGGATGGCGACGGTTTCGCCCGGATTTACGCTAAAGCTGACATTACGCACCACCGGTGCGGCACCATAATCCAGCGTCAGCTTATCCACCACCAGGCCAGGTTCGCCGGTGGATCGCAGCGGCATCACGCGTGGCTTGCCGCGATATTCTGTCCCGCCGAGATAGGCGGCGATCACTGCTGGATTGCGCTGCACTTCAGCCGGGTTACCCTGTGCCAGCGGCTTACCGGCATCCAGCACCTGCAAACGGTCGCTCACGGCCATCACCAGTGCCATGTCGTGTTCAACAACGATCACTGCCAGACCAAAGCCAGCCAGACGACGCAGCAGCGGGATCAATGCGTCGGTTTCTTCCCGGCTCAGTCCGGCGGCAGGTTCATCCAGCAACAACAGGGCGGGATCCAGCGCCAGCGCACGGGCAATCTCCACCAGACGACGATCAACATGGGGCAGATCTTCTGCCGGGGTGTGCACCGAACCGCGATATCCCACCAGCGCCAGCAGTGCCATCGCCACCGCCTGTGCCTCCCGGCCCGGATGACGCCACGGCAAGCCCTGACGGCCACGCTGCTGCGCCACCAGCAGGTTTTCCAGTACGCTCATGCCGCTGAATAACTGGGTGGTTTGATAGGTGCGGGCGATACCGGCACGCGCCACCCGCCATGCAGGCAGACCACGCAGTTCCTGTTGCAGACGGATGCTGCCGCTGTCGGCGCGATAGAACCCGCTGATCATATTCAGCACCGTGGTTTTACCGGCCCCATTTGGTCCCATCAGTCCCAGGATTTCTCCGGCGCGCACGTTGAAGCTGACGTCTTTTGCCGCCTGCACGCCACCAAAACGGATGCCAATACCTTCAACTTTCAGGACATCCTGGCCCGCACGCTGGAAGTGGCGTTGCAGCAGAGATTCATCCGGGGTGTCCGGGGCAAATTGCGGAGCGGGTTTGACCAGCCAGCGCGCCAGTGTGCCCAGCAGGCCACGCGGTGCCAGCCACAGTACGCTGAGCAGCAGCACGGCGAAAATCAGCAGACGATATTCGGCAAAGGATGACAGCAACTCCGGCAGCACCACAATCAACAGCGCACCGAGCACCGGGCCGAACAGCGTGCCGCTGCCGCCCACCACCACAGCCAGCACAAACAGGATCGATTGAGAAAAAGGGAAGGAGTCCGGGTTGATAAACATCATCAGTGGCGCAACCAGGGTTCCGGCAGCACTGGCCAGCATGGCGGAGAGGGTAAACGCCAGAGTTTTGCTCACCACCGGATTAAAACCCAGCGAGCGCGCGGCAATATCGCTGGCCTTGACGGCACGCATTGCCAGTCCCCACTGGCTGCGTTGCAGCCGGGCAAACAGCGTCAGCGCCACAATCATCAGCAGGGCGCAACACAGCGCCAGACCCACCGTGGGATCCAGCGGCCCGAAGTCCGGCATCGGGATCCCCATCAGCCCGTTCGAGCCACCCGTCACCTCGCGCCACTCAATCAGGACATGGCGCACCACCAGCGCAAAGGCGATGGTGATCATCGCCAGGAACGGACCGCTGACACGCAACGCCGGAATTGCCAGCAGCCCGCCAATCACTCCACATACCAACATGGCTGCCAGCATCGCGACGCCCAGTGGCACGCCGTTCATGGTCAGCCCTGCCGAGATATAGGCTCCGACAGCATAAAAAGCGATATGACCGAAGGAGATTTGCCCGCTCAGTCCCAGCAAAATATTCAGCCCGACCACCGTGGTGACGGCGAGGGCAAACAACGAAAACACCAGCAGGGCATAGCTGCCGAGCACGAAGGGCAGCAGCAGGCTCAGCAGCGCGACGGCCACCAGCGCGAATGCATTGAAGGGGAGGGTTTTGATCATACTTTTACCCTTAATTTTTGCCCAAACAAACCGTTCGGACGCAGCGCCAGCGCCAGAATCACCAGTGAGAAAGTGAAGATTTGCGTGAAGGCGGAACCAAACCACAGCGTGACCAGCGCTTCGCTGAGGCCAAACAATAAACCGGCGACCCAGATACCGCTGCTACTGGCGAGGCCACCAAGGATCGCCACCGCAAAGGCTTTCAGCCCGAATAGCGTGCCCATATCACTTTGGATGCTGAACAAGGGAGCGATCAGCAAACCCGCCAGCGCGGCAAATACGGTAGAGAGGGCAAAGGCCGCAGCCACCACCCGGTTGACCCGGATCCCCATTAACTGCGCAGCTCGCGGATTTTGTACCGTGGCTTCCAGCACTTTGCCGATGCGGCTGTAACGCCGCACCAGCGTCAGAGCCACGACGATCACCACGCCGGTCAGAGGGATCAGCAGGTTGATCAGTGACCATGAGGTACCGAACAGGGTAAAGGTGACGTCGGTCACCGGGAACTGGCGCGGTTCTTTACCAAAGGTGAACATCGCGAGGTTATCGACCAGGATCCCGCCCGCCACCGTTGCCATCAGCCAGGCTTCAGAATTGCGCGCCACAAACGGGCGCACCAGCAGGCGTTCAATCACTACGCCATACAGCGCGCAGCACAGCAGCGTGGCGGGTAAGGCCAGCCACAAGGGCCAGCCAAATGTCACGTACAAACTGTAGCCAAGGGTAGCACCGACCATCATTGCGCTACCCTGAGCAAAATTCAGGGTGCGCGATACAATCCAGGTGATGTGAAAACCCAGCGCCAGCAGGGCATACATGCTGCCGAGGCTCAGTCCGGTGGACAGGGCGGTGCTCCACATAATCCGTCTCCTTACTCAGTGACTGGCAGGATCTGCTCGCCTTTGAACTGGGCGAAAACATAATCTTTTGGTCCCAGCGCATCGTGCTGCTGCACTGTGAACGGTTGCTGGTAGTGCTTAATCAGCCCGTCATAGTCTTTAATGGCGTAGAAACCGTCACGAATGGCGGTGCCATCGAGGCTGCTGGCGTTGTTAAGTGCCATCGCTGTCAGGTGCATCGCATCGTAGGCGTTGGCGATACCCACAGCCGGGGTGACATCCGCCAGCCCTTTGATTTGCGGATACTGTTTTTTCAGTTCATCCATCACCTGGTTGCCTTTGGCCGAATTGTGGTCGGTGAAGACAAAGGTCTGGATAAAGGTCACCTGATCGGCTCCCGGTCCTGCCAGCTCGCTGAAGCGTCCACCGGCTGGTCCCCAGTGCGAAACCACCGGCACCTGCCAGTTCATCTTATGCAGCGATTTGACCACCTGAGCAGAAGGTCCGACGTTGCCGACCATCAGCAGGGTGTCGGCACCGTCGTTTTTCAGCCGGGTCAGCTGCGGCACCAAATCAACATCGCTGTCTTCAATACGCTCGACGCCCGCTACCGGGATGTTGTTTTTCTGCAACGCGGCACGGAAGCCTTTCTCGTTTGATTCACCCCATGGGTTGTTGACCAGAATCATGCCGGCTTTTTTCATGCCTTTCTTTTCGCTGGCGTATTCCACCAGCGCTTCATCCACCAGCTCATCCACGGCAGAGACGCGGAACACGTAGTTTTCCTTCGCACCGTTATGGGTAATGCCAGTACCGGCGGCCCACAGTCCGACAAACGGGGTTTTCAGTTGATTAGCCAGCGGGACGATCGCCAGAGATACCGGGGTATCGAGGCCACCAAACAGCACGGCGACTTTTTCCCGTTGGATCAACTCACGAGCTGCCAGCATCCCTTTGCCGGGGTTACTTTCGTCATCACGGCGTACCAGCTCCAGTGGATGGCCTTTCACACCACCCGCTGCGTTGATCTCGTTGATGGCGATGGTCAGCCCGCGCGTCAGGGCTTCACCTGATTTTGCTGACTGACCGGATAAGGCCGTGACCAGGCCGACTTTGATCGGTTCTGCTGCGATAGTGGCTGCTGACATCATGCTCATCACGGCCACGACAGCGCATTTACGCCAGTTTTTCAGTAACGATTTTCCGGACATCTCTCACCTCAGGTAGATTGCTAGCAATAATATTTTTATTTCTAGCAATTACGATGCCAGTTTGATATTGCTTAGAAACAGGCGCTTTTTGCCGCAAGTTAGCGGAAAAACTGCGTCATTTTGGTGCTGGTGCGCCAGCGTTGTGCAAATTACCTTCAGGGGGTGTTATGTCTGGCATTGAGCAGGCAGTAGAAGTGGTGAAGAAGTTTCTGGCGGCATCGATGGCACCCGATGCGGTGTTAGCAGCAACCTATATGCATCCGCAGGTGAGCATTACCTTTACCGGTAAACGTGAGTTTCCTGGCACTAAAGGGATCACCGATTTTAATGGTACGCGTTATAAATGGGTGAAGAAGTCGCTCGGGCAGTTTGACTGGATGGATCGTGGCGATCACGTGGTGGTGTACTCCAACGGCACGCTGTATGGGGAATGGCCGGATGGTAAGCCTTTTGCCGGTAACCGTTATCTGGATCGCTATGAAGTGCGTGATGGGCTGATCGTGAAAATGGATGTGTGGAACGACAGCGCCGAATGGATATTAATGCCGGAAATTGGTCGGGTGGCGTAGTTCTGAGCCATGGCGGCGTGATGAACTGCGCGATAAATCGCGCCGCTACAACCTGGCACTGGCTAGCTGCTGACGTTTTGTGCATCGAAACTGATATACAGATTTTCCGGCATGCTGAAAATCCTTTCCAGTGACAGTATGTTTTTCGCGCCGGTATCAATATGAGCTGGAACCAGGCGCGGACCTTCAGCATTATTTTTTGATTCAGTGGATTTAATAACGTGTGGCACTATCATTCCCGTTATTTTCTTATTATCACAACCAATAAGAACCAGACAGCACAGCAGTGCGGTGAGTATCGGCCAGTTATTCATTTTCCTCGTCCCTGTAAGTAACAGTAGGGGGAATATAAAGGCATATCCCGGACGAAATACTGATTACCCGCAAAATTTTCTGTGATAATTAAATTTCCCCACTTCCGTTTAACTCCGGTTAAATGTTGTTTGTGCTACACAGCCAGCCATGACACGATATTAAAGGTCAGCAGGCCTACTAATGTAGTGGCGATAATAGCGCCAAAAACAAAGAAGATAATCAATGTAACTAATTGTTTTTTCATTGTTTGTTTTGAAACCTTTTCGTCTGTCAAAAACAGAATAAACAGCCAATAACCTCTTATTATTTGTGGATTAGAATCTTCTTACCCTGATAATAATTTACCCTTGTTACTAGCCCGCACTGAATTATCGTGGCAGCTTTTAACTGAAGAAAACATGATGCTGGTCATCACGCTAGCGGGAAAGATTATTAAAGTATGTTTTTTGTTTTTCTTGTCATTTATTGATTGAACCGCGCGGGGTAATTATGACTATCATTCCTTTTGAGGCGAGACGAACGGAAGTATCCGATCGTCCCTTATATCAGCAAGAGAGTACGGCGGCATTTGCGGCGTTAAATAGCTCACCGGCAGGTTTAAGTGGCGAAGAGGCACAGGCGCGGCTACGCGATCATGGCCCCAATGTTTTGCCGCAGAAGCGGGGCAAATCTGCCTTCATGCGTTTTATTGCCCACTTTAAAGATGTGCTGATTTATATCCTGCTGGCCGCTGCGGTGATCACCGCACTGATGGGCCATTGGGTCGATACCTTTGTCATTCTCGGCGTTGCTGTCATCAACGCACTGATTGGATTTATCCAGGAAAGTAACGCCGAGAAGTCATTGAAAAGCATTCAGAATATGCTGTCGAACGATGCCATCGTGTTACGTGAAGGGCTGCAGGCTACCGTGGCAACGCAAAATATCGTGCCAGGGGATGTGGTGATGTTGCGTCCAGGCGACAAGGTCCCGGCCGACTTACGTCTGTTCGAAGTCCATAATCTGCGCGTTGAAGAAGCAATTCTGACCGGTGAATCCACCGTGGTGTCGAAAAACACCGCTGCGCTGGAGGGGGAAAAATCCCTCGGTGACCGTTTCAATCTGGCTTATTCCGGCACCACCGTCAGCTCCGGTACTGCCATGGGTATGGTGATTGCCACCGGTGGCGACACTGAACTGGGGCATATCAATGCGATGATCTCCTCGATTGAGGAGGCAAAAACACCGTTGCTGGTGCAGATCGATAAACTCGGTAAAGCCATTTTCGCCATCATTCTGCTGATGATGGCGGGTCTGTTCGTGTTTGGTTTTCTGCTGCGCGACATCCCGCTGGGGGAGTTGTTGCTGTCGGTGATCAGCCTGGCGGTGGCGGCGGTGCCGGAAGGGTTGCCGGCCATTATCTCCATCATTTTGTCTCTTGGTGTGCAGTCGATGGCGCGCAATCAGGCCATTATTCGCAAATTGCCGACGGTGGAAACCCTCGGGGCGATGTCAGTGATCTGCTCCGACAAAACCGGCACTCTGACCATGAACGAGATGACGGTGAAGGCGGTGGTGCTGGCCGATAGCCAGTGGCGTATCAGCGGCCATAGCTATGAACCTAAAGGTGAGTTTCACGCCGAAGTCAGTGCCCGCGGCGTGCCCGCGGCACAGGATGAGGTGTTGCAGGGCTTTTTACAGATTGTCGATATCTGCAACGAAAGCCAGCTGCATCAGGACGCCAGCGGTCATTGGGGCATCGTCGGCGGCCCCACCGAAGGGGCGTTAAAGGTGCTGGCGGCAAAAGCGGGTATCAGGTCCGACAGGGTTGACGTGGTCAGTAAGCTGCCGTTTGATTCGCTGTACAAATATCAGGCGGTCAGTGCGGTCATTGATGGCAAACCTGGCATTATGCTGACCGGTGCGCCGGATGTGCTGCTGTCTCTGTGCCAGCAGCAGCAGGGTGATCAGGGCGTCGCGCCGCTCGATAGTGCGTATTGGGAGCAAGCCATCAGCACCTACGCCAGTGAAGGTTTACGCACCGTAGCTGCCGCATGGCGCTGGTTACCGACGGCTAAACAGACGCTGGAACATGACGATCTGCGTGAGGGCATGGTGTTGCTTGGCCTCGCCTGCATGATGGATCCGCCGCGCCCGGAAGCCATTACCGCCATTCGTGACTGCCAGCAGGCCGGTATCCGCGTGAAGATGATCACGGGCGATCATCAGGAAACGGCGATGGCGATTGGTCAGATGCTGGGCATCGGCAACAGTCAGGCGGCGGTGACCGGTTATCAGCTGGAGCATATGGATGATGCCGAGCTGAGCGTGGCGGCGCAGAAGTATGACATTTTTGCCCGCACCAGCCCGGAGCATAAGCTGCGCCTGGTGAAGGCGCTGGCGTCGGTTGGCGAAATTGTTGGGATGACCGGCGATGGCGTGAATGATGCGCCTGCGCTGAAGCAGGCCAACGTGGGTATTGCGATGGGGATCAAGGGCACGGAAGTGACCAAAGAATCCGCAGATATGATCCTTGCCGATGACAACTTCGCGACCATCGCTGCGGCGGTGAAAGAGGGGCGTCGTGTCTATGACAACCTGAAGAAAACCATCCTGTTTGTGATGCCGACCTGTTTTGCTCAGGGGTTATTGATCATCATTGCGATTCTGATGGGCAACCTGTTGCCGTTAACCCCGGTGCAGATCCTGTGGATGAACATGGCGACTTCCGCCACGCTCTCCTTTGGCCTCGCCTTTGAACCGGCGGAACAGAACATCATGCGGCGTCCACCACGTAACGTGCGCAGCAATGTGATGGATGGGTTCGCCATCTGGCGTGTGGTGTTTGTCGGCCTGTTGATCTCGGTCAGCGCCTTTATGCTGGAAGCCTGGTTACAGCCACGCGGTTACAGCCCGGAATTTATCCGCACCGTGCTGTTGCAGATGCTGGTCACGGCGCAGTGGGTGTATATGCTCAACTGCCGTAACAGCGACGGCTTCTCACTGGATGCTGGCCTGCTGAAGAATCGGGGGATCTGGCTGGTGACCGTGGTGCTGATTCTGCTCCAGGCGTTGATCATCTATGTGCCGTTGATGAACACCTTGTTTGGTACGCAACCGCTGCCGCTGAAATACTGGTTGATCGCCTTAGTGGTCAGCGCCGGTATCTTTGTGCTGGTGGAGATAGAGAAACGCCTGACGCGCGGCTGGCGTGCATCAGGCGAACAGGGGATGGTGCGATAATTCTCGTGGCGGGTGCCGTTCGGCACTCGCCCTCAATCGCGTTTTTTACCCTCTTCGATAAATTCTTCGTCAATTTCCTCAACGTTATCGCGATTGTCACGTCCGGAGAGCAGATTCCAGCAGGCGATAAACAGCGCGGCGATGAGGGGACCGATAACGAAGCCGTTGATGCCATACACTTCCATACCGCCGAGGGTGGCAATCAGAATCATATAGTCCGGCATTTTGGTGTCTTTCCCCACCAGCAATGGGCGCAGAATATTATCCACCAGACCCACCACCACGACGAAAAAGCCGATCAGGAAGAACCCTTTCCACAACGCGCCGGTGGCGAAGAAGAAAATGGTTGCCGGTACCCACACGATCGCGGAACCAATCGCCGGAACCAGTGACAGGAACGCCATCAGCGCGCCCCACAGCAGACTGCCGTCAATGCCAGTGAACCAGAAGGCCAGTCCCCCCAGTATCCCCTGAACTATCGCGACCACCACCGTTCCTTTAACCGTGGCGCGGGATACGGCGGCAAATTTCAGCAGCAGGTGATGCTTAACGTGAGTGGAGAGCGGCAGTGATTCCAGGATCAGGCTGACCAGCCAGGCACCGTCTTTCAGCAGGAAAAACAGCAGGTACAGCATCACGCCAAAACCCACGGTAAAGGTGAAGGTACCTTTGCCAATGATGAACACGCTGCCTGCCATGTACTGGCCGCCCTTGAGGGCAAAACCGGAGAGTTTTTCCTGAATTTGTGCGGCATTATTCAGGTGATGGTCAGACAGGTAACTGCGCGCCCACCCGGGCAGATGCTGAAACAAATCGGCAAACACCGCTGGAAACTGGGAGGAGTTGTTTTGCAGTTTGTTGTAGACGGTATTGATCTCCACCACCAGCGACGACGTGACGATTGCCAGCGGTGTGAAGACGATCAGGCAGATAATCAGCAGCGTAATCAGCGAAGCCAGTCCATTACGATCCCCCAGTTTTTGCCGCAGCAGTGATTTCAGCGGATGGAAAATCACCGCCAGAATCGCCGCCCACAAAATGGCGGAGAAGTAAGGTGCGAGCACATCAAAAAACGCCACCGTGACAATCGCCAGGATGACAATGAAAAAGCCGATATTCAATCCTTTAACTTGCATTAACACGTCTCTTAGAAAATGGGGACGAATGAACTATAGAAGGTCTGAAGAGGAATGGAACAAATTCGGATGACAGGAAACCGGCCAGCTGATGTCCCGATTTGTCCCTGCTTCGTCCGGCCAGGGGCTGGTCACGTACCCTCGGCACCCGCGATGATGGCATTTTACCGACAGGAGAAAACCATGCTGGAATTACGTCCCAACTGTGAATGCTGCGATAAAGATTTACCGCCGGAAGCACCTGACGCGCGTATCTGCTCGTTCGAATGTACCTTCTGCGCCAGCTGTGCCAGCGAGGTTCTGCATGAACGTTGCCCTAACTGTGGCGGGGAGCTGGTGCGACGCCCCATCCGCCCGGCTGCTGAGCTGCTACGGCATCCGGCTTCGACCACGCGCCATAAAGCGACGCTGCGTTGACTGACATTTTTTCTACCGGCGGTTTCTGCCAAAGCAAATACCTGAACATGAGTATTACACAGGGTATTATTCGCTTCATCTTTAAGGTGGAAAAAGAAAAGAATCTCCAGAAGGCTGATTCAGGCAGAATTAACGCATCTTATAAACTTCGTTAATAATGCTAATATTGAGCTCTGTATTAATCACTGTTGTGTATTAAATCTTCCTGGCAGGAATTTATACCAGTTGGTGAAAAATAAATTTTTTCTGAGTGGACGCGAGGCGTAAAGTCTCGTCAGTGATGAATGGCTTTTTATGTTGATTTTAATGATTTTTTTATGATTTCAGGGTTTCATCTCCCTGAAGTTAGTTGATCCGGTAAAATATTGTATGATTTGTGCTGGTCGGAGCACAGACCTTATTCTCTGTGAAATGACGTTGCGCAATACATTATTTCTTTAATCCGCTAACTCTTTACGTATTTTTCCGAAAAATAGTCATTTTTAAAAGTTTTTTTCATTTTTAAATGGTATTGTTTACCGGCAATGCTAGTGATGTGGCGTTGTGTGCTTCAGTTTTACCCTCACTTTTTGCAGGGTTCTCCCTCTTTATGCAATAAATGGAAATTGATTCCTCCCGATCCCTGCGATCGGGCTTTCTTTTCTCTTCCGCTGGTTTCCGCATGGCAAATATTGCTGCTTTTTCGGTCCATTTAATGTCAGTCCAGACACAAGTGTTAAGGAAGCGATAAATCGAGGTAATTTATTGTAAGACGACGGTTTTTTAGGAATTTTGGAAATGCGCTTTTGCCTTCCTATAATCAATAGTAGTGCTTAACGGCGCAACCATTGCCGTTATCATTGGAGGCAACACCATGAAAAAAACAACATTAACGCTAGTCGCTTCGCTTATTGCATGCAGCTCACTGATTTCCAGCGTATCCTGGGCCGATGGTCCGGGCGATCAACACTGGCAGCCACACGGTGGCAACCAGCATCAGGATCACGGTAATGGCCCCGATCGTGGTGGCAATCGTGGTCCTGACCATGGCTATGACCGTGGTCCGGATCATGGCCATGATCATTATGCTGGCCGTCCGATGCCGCAAGACCATCATGGCGGCGATCGTTTCGCCTGGAATGGTCATGACTTCCGTCGTGGCTACCCGGCACCTCCGGAATTCCGTGGTCCGCATTATCGCGTTGATGACTGGCGTGGACGCGGTCTGTACGAGCCGCCACGCGGCGAGCACTGGGCATATATCGACGGTAACTATGTTCTGGTCGCGGCAGCCACCGGTATCATCACCGCCATTCTGCTGAATAACGCGTTCAACTAATCTCCCGCAGACGGATGGCACTCGCCATCCGTCTTTTCGCTGTTTTCTCCTCCCCGCCAGGCTATCCTGTAAAGCGTCTGTTTTCCTTTCAAAGCGCTAAGGAGTGATGATGGCCGTGGTAAAAATGGTGGCGGTGGATATGGACGGCACCTTTCTCGACGATAAAAAACAGTACAATCGCGCACGTTTTCAAGCCTGTTACCACCAGATGCAACAGCGTGGCATCAAATTCGTGGTCGCCAGCGGTAACCAGTATTATCAACTCAAATCTTTCTTCCCCGATATTGCCAGTAACATCGCTTTTGTGGCGGAGAACGGCGCGTGGATTATCGATCGTGATGAAGAGTTGTTCTGCGGCTCTTTCTCGCGTGATGACATCCATGCGGTGATGGATACGCTGCAACGCGGTCACTATCCCGACCTGAAATACCTGATCGCGGGTCGTAACAGCGCTTACTACTTCTCGGGTGTCGATGAACAATGGCTGACGAAGATGCGCCATTACTGCCATCGGCTGACCGCCATCGACAGCCTGAGTGATACCGGTGATGACAAACTGTTCAAGTTTGCCCTCAACCTCTCCGACGACTATGTAGCGATTCTGATGGCCGATATCGAGCGTTTGCATCATGGGGCTGCGGCGGCGACGTCCAGCGGCCATGGTTCGGTGGATTTGATTGTGCCGGGCCTGCATAAAGCCAATGGCCTGCGGTTGCTGCAAAGCCGCTGGGGCATCAACAATGATGAAGTGCTGGCTTTTGGTGATGGCGGCAACGATCTCGAAATGCTGGTGCAGTCCGGCTTCAGTTTTGCCATGCAAAATGCCCCGCAGCGCGTGAAACAGGCGGCGCGCTATCAGGCTCCGTCCAACAATGACGAGGGCGTGTTGCAGGTGATTGAGCAGATGCTGGCAGGGCAGGGACCGTTCGAGGTTTGAGGGCATTATGGTAGCGGCGCGATTTATCGCGCGGGTCTATTTCGGCGATGCTGCCAAAGACGCGCAATAAATTGCGCCGCTACGAATGGGGCGTGTATGTCTGGCTTAATCAATCGGCCAGGCGGCGGCGATCATGTCGCGCAGGATCTCTTTGTCGTAGCTGACCCAGCCGTTTTTACTGTTCGCACGGGCCACTATCCACTCCACCTCGGTGGTGGATAAGGCAGGTCCATCCAGCCAGAACGGCATGATGGCATGTTGTTGCAGCCAGGCTTTCAATGCCAGCGCCGGTGGTGCCGGATCATCGGGCAACAGTTGCTGCGCCAGTTGTGCCATCAGGCGCTGCTGTTCGGGATGTTCACTTTCGGCCAGTACCTCAAGGAACGGAAACAGCAAACGCCCGCAGACTTCCCCATGATGGAAAGGTTTAATCGCCCCCAGCTCACCGGCGATGCCATGGATCACACCTAATCCGGCGCTGCTCAGGCACACGCCGCCCAGCCAGGAAGCCATCATCATTGCTTCGCGCGCGTCATCACCTGCCTGGTCGTTGCGATTGAGCGCAGGCCAGGCTTTAAAGAACAGTTGCAGACCATTCAGCGCCATTTGCTGACTGAACAGATTGCCTTTGCGTGACAGATACGCCTCAAACAGATGGGTGAAGGCGTCAATGGCGCAGGTCGCCAGCACCGAATCCGGCGTTCCTTGCAGTAAATCCGGGTCGAGAATTGCCACCTGCGGCACAAACACCGGATGGCGTAGCGAGGCTTTCACCTGGATATTTTGCTGATCGGTCACGACGGCATTCTGCGTCGCTTCGCTGCCGGTACCGGCGGTAGTGGGAATGGCAATCAGTGGCAATGTTACGGGCTGCACCGGTGTATCACCGACCTTTTCCAGATAACGCGCGGTCGGCAGCGGGTGTTGCATCATGGCACTAAAGGCTTTGGCTGCGTCCAGCACGCTGCCGCCACCGATCGCTACCACGCGATCCACATGACCCCGCCAGCGCGTTACCCAGGCATCGATCTCAGCGGGCGATGCCTCATGGCTGACGATCTCATAACCAAGAATGTGATCGTTGAGCGCTGTACCGAGGCGCGCCCAGGCCGGACCGTTAAGAAACGAGCGACCACAGAACAGCAACGTGGGCTGTGGATTAGCGGCAAGCAACGGCACCAGCCGGTCAATACTGCCGCGGGCAAACAGGGTTTGTTGATTACTGTACAGCTCAATCAGATTCTCACTCACCTGCAGATCCTTTTTCATGGGCGGAAAACCCTTAGTTTAACCAAACCCTCCAGGCTGTCGGGGCAAACATTCTGATAACTGACTGGCAAAAATTTGATCACCTTCTCAATTCAGAAATTCACCTGGCGTAGCAGGTGATTTCTTCATCTTGTTACCCTTAACATGATACCGGTAACAAGATGCATCGCGATGTAACAACATCTCAAACGCTGCTGTATCCATCGTCCTCAGGACTTATCACAACAAACCGCTGCCGGTGGAAGACCGTGCAAAAAGGTGGAGAAAAATTATGCCATTACTCTACGTGGCAATTGGCGTGGCGTTACTGCTATTGCTGATGATTCGCTTCAAACTGAACGGATTTATCGCGCTGATTCTGGTGGCGCTGGCGGTCGGCATGATGCAGGGCATGCCCGTCAACAAAGTGATTGGCTCGATCAAAACCGGTGTCGGCGGCACGCTGGGCAGTCTGGCGCTGATCATGGGGTTTGGTGCCATGCTGGGCAAGCTGCTGGCCGATTGTGGCGGCGCACAACGTATTGCCACCACGCTGATTGAAAAGTTCGGGCAAAAGCATATCCAGTGGGCACTGGTACTGACGGGCTTCACCGTGGGCTTTGCACTGTTCTACGAAGTGGGCTTCGTGCTGATGCTGCCGCTGGTGTTCAGCATTGCCGCGTCAGCGCGCGTGCCATTGCTGTTTGTGGGCGTGCCCATGGCGGCAGCCTTGTCGGTTACGCACGGCTTTTTACCGCCGCACCCGGGTCCAACTGCGATTGCCACGCTGTTCAATGCGGATATGGGCAAAACACTGCTGTTTGGCACCCTGCTGGGCATTCCTACCGTTATTCTGGCGGGACCGGTCTACGCACGTTTTCTGAAAGGTATCGATAAACCGATTCCGGAAGGACTGTGGAATCCGAAAACCTTCAGCGAAGCGGAAATGCCGGGCTTTGGTGTCAGTGTTGGCACCGCGCTGGTGCCGGTGATTCTGATGGCTCTGCGTGCGGTGGCCGAAATGGTCCTGCCAAAAGGACATGTGATCCTGCCTTACGCTGAGTTCTTTGGCGATCCGATCATGGCGAC
Source organism: Pantoea sp. X-Soil-TKNS-1280 (assembly GCF_059730475.1). Classification (NCBI taxonomy): domain Bacteria; kingdom Pseudomonadati; phylum Pseudomonadota; class Gammaproteobacteria; order Enterobacterales; family Erwiniaceae; genus Pantoea; species Pantoea sp. X-Soil-TKNS-1280. The sequence goes on from NZ_AP035962.1 coordinate 1,207,339, forward strand.
GCTGATTGCGGTGCTGATTGCTATCTTCACCTTTGGTCTGAATCGCGGACGCAGCATGGATGAAGTGATGGGCACATTAAGTGACTCCATCAAAATCATCGCCATGATGCTGCTGATTATCGGTGGCGGCGGGGCGTTTAAGCAGGTGCTGGTGGATAGCGGTGTCGATAAATATATCGCCAGCATGATGCATGAAACCAATGTCTCCCCGATCTTTATGGCCTGGTCAATTGCGGCGGTACTGCGTATCGCACTCGGTTCCGCTACCGTGGCCGCAATTACCGCAGGTGGTATTGTGGCACCGCTGATCGCTACCTCCGGTGCCAGCCCGGAGTTGATGGTGATTGCCGTTGGATCGGGCAGCGTGATTTTTTCTCACGTCAACGATCCGGGGTTCTGGTTGTTTAAGGAGTATTTCAACCTGACGATCGGCGAAACCATCCGCTCATGGTCAGTGCTGGAGACCATCATCTCAGTGTGCGGTTTAGTGGGTTGTCTGCTGCTGTCGATGGTAATTTGATGTGAAAATGCTGAGGCATGGCACCTCAGCATTCGCGGTCTACTGCGCCAGTGCGCGGAAGGCCGCCAGTTCTTCTTCCGGCATCCCCGCCTGTAAAGCCGCCTGGCAAATTTTTTCCCAGCTATTGGTATCCAGCGGAATGCCTTCGCGTTCCCGCTCCAGACGATTGTTCTCTTCCCATTCGCCCGGTATCTGAATTGGCGCATCGCCGCTTTGTGGCGAACGTTTTACCCAACTGAGGAAGGCTTCCGCTTCCTGCTGCATCGCGGGTGCATCGAAGGCTTCCGGATTCACGATGATGGTGGTCATGCAGTTGAAGATGGCATCGTGGCAGCTCACCAGGGTTTCGTCATGTGTGGTGCGTCCACCTGACAGTGCGCCGCCGAGAATTTCACACATGGTAGCCAACGCATAACCCTTATGTAGCCCAAATGGCAACAGCGAGCCATAAGGTTCCTGATGCATCACGCCGGGTTCGGTGGTGCCTTTGCCCTGGTGATCGATCAGATAACCCGGTGCAACCTGCTGTTCTTTGTTCCATGCCACACGGGTTTTGCCGAAGGCAATGCCGCTGGTGGCGAAATCAAGCAGCAGCGGTTTGGCGTTGGTGCGCGGGAAGATCGCACAGAAGGGGTTAGTACCAAAACGCCGGTCGCTGCCGTTGAACGGTGCAACCATCGGGTCACCCGCGACGTTGACGAAGTGAAAAGAGACAAACCCGGCAGCCGCACATTGTTCAGCCCAGTGACCGATGCGCCCGATATGATGTGAATCGTGCAGGCCAACGGCGGCGATACCAAATTTAGCCGCGCGCTCGATCCCCATCTTCATGGCTTCCCATGCCGCGACCTGGCCAAAACCATTATGACCGCTCAGGGTGATCACTGCGCCGACATCTTTCTCAACCGTGGTGTGCTGGTTAAGCTGGAGAAAACCCTGAGAGAGAGAAACCATATAACTCGGGATCATGCCTACGCCATGCGAATCATGACCCGCCAGATTCGCTGCTACCAGGTGGTCGGCGACCAGCCGTGCTTCGTCGGCACTACTGCCTGCATGTAACCAGATAGCCTGTACAAATTGATGGAGCCGGGAAGAAGGGATACGAAGAAGGGCACTCACGCGGTTGATCTCCTTTCAAAATAGGTACTCCATCCTGCGACGAATGCTTAATAACGGCAAGTGAGAATTGTCGAAAGCAAAGGGCCACAAGATGTGGCCCAAAAACTCAGTGCGGTTGTTCGAAACCCGCTTTAACCATTTGGTCGCGCAAGGCGCGGGTAATTTCACGGTTCCCGCCCGTGACAGGGTAAATGACATTGTTGACGACATCGTCAAGATAATGTTCTTCAAACTCCTGCATGGTGAGCTGGGTGCCACCTTCGTCATTGATGGCAATGCTTCCTCTGATGTGATTGCCATAGTCCTTTGCCTTCAGGCTATAACGTCCCATGCTGGTATTTATCGTGCTCATATAATCTCCTTGTTACTTAGGCAGTGATAACAATTGAGGCCTGCTACAGGCGCTGTAAGTTTAGACAGTAGGCGGCGGGAGAACGAAGCGGCAAAGTTAAGAAAAATCTGTAGCTGCGACCGGCCTCGCAGAAATAATCATCAGGTAAACGAAATCACAGCATGATGACGTGATGGCTATCGCACCTGACAGCAGAAGCAGGATCTTCATCTATACTTGAGTTAACTGGCGCTATTAATGATGTAAAAAGGAGCGGAAAATGAAAATAATCCTGTGGATCATCGCTATCATCTTCATTGTTGGGTTGTTAACCATTACCGGCGTGTTTAAATTGATTTTCTGACGCGTACAGGCACCCGTGGGTGCCTGTTTCCGTTCATTCGGCTTTGGTGAAGGCAGGTGAGTGGGGACGCGAGAAGGGCAAAATCACATCCCGCAGATTGAGCGGCTTTTGACACTCAGCACAACAGGCACCGTGGTGGCTTTGCTGCCTGGTTTGTCGGGTTCCGGGCAGCGTATAAAAAAAACGCACACACCCACAGCGGCTACAACGAATAGTCATCAGCATTCCTCCTTATCTCCCTCCTGGAATGCTGAGATTTATCTCATTCATCTGATTAGTTCAATCGATAAATTTCATTAATTTATTTACGTTATCAACAATGAAGCACAGATTGCTGAAAATTAAGTCATTTCCGGCGGGGATTGTTAAGAGAAGACTGCACATTTTATCAATTCTGCCAATAGCCCCTTCGTTTATCCCCGGTTCCGGTAGCATTTAGTCATTATGGTAAAATGCGCCCTTCGCGTGTCGGAAATTCCAGACAATGCCTGGAGTGTTTCAGGAAACTTTTCACTAAACTTTTCAGACAGTAGCGTTAATTTTTTGGCAGACGCCGGGAAGGATATCCGTGGCTCTGTCGTCTTAAGGATTGTTTTACAGGAACCTTCGTTGTGAATCGGTACATTTCGGCAGCCTGTGTTGGCTGTATTTTAACCCTCGGAAGCGCGTTTTCTGCCTCGGCCTCTACCATCACTCAAAACATCAAATCAGGCTGGAATACCTTTACTGACAATGTGAGTGATACCTGGTCGCAGCCGCAAAATTATGATTTTTATCTGCCCGCTATTACCTGGCATAACCGCTGGACATACGATCAGGAGCATATCGACAGGTACAACGAACGCCCATGGGGCGCGGGCGGTGGTGTTTCGCGCTGGGATGACAAAGGTAACTGGCATGGCCTCTACCTGATGGCGTTTAAGGATTCCTTCAACAAGTGGGAACCGATTGGCGGTTACGGCTGGGAAGCTACCTGGCGTCCGCTCAGTGACGACAATTTTCACATCGGTGCCGGCTACACGGCGGGCGTCACTGCCAGGGATAACTGGAAATATATCCCGATTCCGGTTTTATTGCCGATGGCTTCTATCGGATATGGTCCTGTTACCTTCCAAATGACTTATATTCCAGGCACTTATAACAATGGTAATGTCTATTTTGCCTGGTTGCGATTTCAGTTTTAGCGGATGAAGACGGATGGAAAGTGTGAAGGTTGGCGAAAAACACGATATTTATCACTTTTTCATCAATTCGCACTGGACAAATGTCACCGCAATTGCTGTACTAGACGCCGACACAGTTTAGTGTCCATTTTTCATGTAAAGGTAATATAGATGTCCAAGATCAAAGGTAACGTTAAGTGGTTTAATGAATCTAAAGGATTCGGTTTCATTACTCCTGAAGATGGCAGCAAAGATGTATTCGTACACTTCTCTGCAATCATGAGCAATGGCTTCAAAACTCTGGCTGAAGGTCAGCGTGTAGAGTTTGAAATCACTGACGGCGCTAAAGGCCCATCTGCTGCTAACGTTATCGCTCTGTAAGTTAACACGCAGAATTCTAAAAACCCGCCTTATGGCGGGTTTTTTTATGCCTGCCACCAAATGATGGCCCAGGCGATCAGGGCGAAGGTGCTGATGGATAAGGCCAGCATTTCATCCAGGGTACGTGGGATCATACTCTTCATTGCGTTGTCTCCTGTGGCGTTCAGGCCAGCATGACAAGGCAATATTAATTCTGCCTTAAGCGCTGATGACAGACGCATGACAGGGCACAAACTGCGGCGTTTCTCACAGATAATCTCTGTAACATCCCCATAACAATCCTTACTTGCAGCTTTTTAGCTGACAACGCTATATAACAGCAGGAAACGGATTACTGAGGAGGCAGGATGAAGATACGTCAGGCACAGGCGAAAGACAGTTTTGCTCTGAGTGCGCTGCTGACCGAACTGGGTTATGCCGGCACTGAAAGGTTTATTGAGACACGATTAACACAGCTTTGTAACCATCCCGATGAAGTGCTGCTGGTGGCCGAGCATGGCACCCAGGTGCTGGGTTTTCTGTCGCTCCACTTTATCCCGCAACTGGCGCTGTCGGGCGATTTTGCCCGTATCAGCTATTTCTGCATAGCCGAAGGCGAGCGCAGCAAGGGGAGCGGGCAGCAGTTGCTCAGCTATGCCGAACAACTGGCACGCGAGCGTGGTTGTGATCGCATGGAAGTGCATTGCCATGCCTCACGCCTCAAAGCGAATCAGTTCTACGCGCGCGAAGGCTATGTGGAATCGCCGCGTTATCACATCAAAGATTTGGGCTAAGGTTAATTTCCCGACCAGATGCAATCACCAGTGCGTCAGCAATGCTGTCAAGTTGTTGCAATGGCAACATGGCGGTGCTGACGCGAATGAATTGTTCGGCATTGATGCTGTAGCGTTCACCCGGCACGGCGGCGATACCTCGGGCGGCAAGCGTAATCATGGCATATTGTTCTGACGCCACCGGAATATATAGACTGAGGCCATCACGTTCGGCCAGCACCAGCCCACGAGCTTGCAGGGCATGCAGCAGCTGCTGGCGACGCTCCCGATAGGTGTTTTTTGCCTGTTCTACCTGCTGCCGCGTGGTGGCGTCTGTCAGCATCCAGGCAACCGCATCCTGCAAAATTCGGCTGGTCCAGCTGACACCAAAGTTACGCCATGCCTGAATACGTTTCACCAGTTCACAGGGGGCGGAAAGTACAGCAAGCCGCAGGTCCGGTCCGTAGGCTTTCGAAAACGAGTGGACATGCACCACGCGTTCGGGAAAGTGGTATCCGAGGCTCCACACCGGCCAGCGCGACAAATCGCCAATCCCATCATCTTCCACAATCAGCGTTTTGCTATTAGCCAATACGCGTGCCAGCTCCGCGCTGCGTTGCTGCGTCACGGTATGTCCGGTGGTCGAATGGGTACGCGGCTGGTAGATAAACATCGCCGGTGATTTGTGCAGATGTGCGGCTAAAGCGGAGGGAATCGGCCCCTGTTCATCGCAGGGCAGTGGCAGAATCTCCGCGCCGATATTGTCCAGCATATCCAGCAAACGTGTTGCGGTGGGATCTTCGAGCACCACCCGATCGCCAGGAGACAGCAGCGTTTGCACGATTAAATTCATCGCATCAAAGCCACCATCGGTCGCCAGCCATGCCTCTGCCGGGTAGGGCCAGCGTGGTGTAATCGCCGCCAGTAACTGAGGTGAAATGGCTTCACGATGATAGCTATTCAACTGGGGCGACTGAAGGCCAGCCAGCATCGCTGGCTGCAAATCGGGTAACAGCGCCGGGTCCGGAGAAGCCATTGCCAGATCGGCCTGGATGTTATCGCCATAGTTGCCGATTTTTTCAAAACGAATCGGCCGCGGCATCACCGTATTGCCACACACCCACACGCCACTGCGACCTTTACCGGCCAGCACTTTCTGTTTTTTCAGCTGCGACCAGGCTGCCGATACCGTCGCCGGACTGACGCCCAATAGCTCTGCCAGCTCGCGTACGGCGGGCATTTGCATACCCACTGCAATCTGACCATCGCGAATCAATGTGGAAGCGGTAAGCGTAATGCCCTTCACCGACGCATCGGTAATTTGCGCGCTGAACCAGTCAATATCTACCGTTTGCGTCATAAGAAAAACCTTTGTTCAGTAACAAAGAATTTATTGTTCAGGTTAGTATTCCCGATTTAGTATCAAATTCAAGCACTATTTGCTGAATAACTAAACGCAGCCTGACTGCAATCGGAACGAACGGGGAAACAACAACTATGGTAACCATCAGACTGGCGGTTCGTGACTGGGATTACTTTACACCGCTGGCACTCGGCGATATCAAGCCGGAAGGATTTCAGCTGGAAATTGACCGAGTCGGCACGCTGGTTGATAACCTGGGCAGCAGCGACAAATACGATGCCGGTGAGGTGTCGTTCAGCCGTTATGCCCAGTCACGTGCGAAAGGCGACACCTCGCTGCTTGGTCTGCCACACTTTCTGATGCGTGGCTTTCGTCAGCGTTGCATCATCACCACTGCCGAGAGTCCGATTACCACCCCGGCGCAGCTGAAAGGAAAAAAAATCGGTGTCACGGGCTGGCAGGATTCCGGCAATACCTGGACGCGCACCGTGCTGCGTGAAGCCGGTGTTGGTATTGATGATGCGTACTGGTTTGCGGGCCGCCTGACAGCGGAGCACCCGATTGTTGACCGTCTCGCGGGCTTTGGCCGTCCGGGACGTATTGAAGTCGCCCCCGGCGAACGCCCATTAATCGAGCTACTGAAAGCCGGTGAGCTGGATGCGGTTTTCACCCCGTTTATGCCGGAAGGTTTCTTTCTGCCGGAATCAGGGCTGCGTCAGTTACAAGTTGATTTCGCCAGTGCCGAGCGTGATTACTTTAATCGTGTTGGTTATGTGCCGGGGATTCATATTCTGGCGCTGAAACCCGCACTGGCGGAACAACATCCGTGGTTGCCACAGGCGTTGAGTGAGATCATCGATCGTTCGTACCAGTTATGGATGAAGAAACGCGAGAAATACGCCGACACCACGCCGTGGTTGCTGGATGATTTGCGACGTACCGCGCAGGAATTACCGGCCGACTGGAATCAAAACGGATTTGCCGCTAACAAAAAGATGATTGCCGATTTTGCCAGCGAGTTGTTTGAACAGGGCTTAACCAAAACATTGCTGACGCCGGAAGCGATCTTTCCGGCGGTGGCGCAGGGGGAATGATGATGAAAGTAGCGATGGGGCAATTTGCGGTCAGCCGCGAATGGCAGGAAAACGCCGATATCTGCATCGGCCTGATGAATAACGCACTGGCGGGCGGAGCTGATTTGCTGGTGCTGCCGGAAGGCGTGTTGGCGCGTGATATTGCCGATCCGGATCTGGTGCTGAAAGCAGCCCAACCGCTCGATGGCCCGTTTCTGACACAGATCCTCGCGGCTAGCAAAGGTAACACGCTGACCACCATGATGAGCGTGCACGTGCCAACCGAAGGGCAGAAGGCGCTTAACGTGCTGATCGCCATTCGTAATGGCGAAATTATCGCGGAATACGAAAAATTGCACCTGTATGACGCCTTTGCCATGCAGGAATCACAGCGTGTTAACCCCGGCCATGTCATTCCGCCACTGGTTGAAGTGGCGGGAATGAAGGTGGGCCTGATGACCTGTTATGACGTCCGTTTCCCTGAGCTGGCGCGTCGTCTGGTACTGGATGGTGCCGATGTGCTGGTGCTGCCTGCGGCCTGGGTGAAAGGGCCACTGAAAGAGATGCACTGGGAGTTATTGACCACGGCACGTGCGCTGGAGAACACCTGCTATATGGTGGCAGTGGGAGAATGTGGTCCGCGCAACATCGGCAACAGCCTGGTTATCGATCCGCTGGGTGTAGCGATTGCCAAAGCACCGGAGTCAGCGGCACTGGTATTTGCCGACCTCGATCCACAACGTATTGCCTATGCACGTAGCGTATTGCCGGTCCTTGAGAACCGTCGCTTTGCTCGCCCTGAACTGAAAACTCACTGACAGCACTGGGAAATTGAAGAATGAAAAAAATGACTCTCGCTATCGCGCTGGCTCTGGGCCTGTCGGCATCATTCGCTCAGGCGGCTGATGCGATTCCCAGCCAGAAAGTTGACCAGGCGCTGCACGATCGCCTGCCCGCAGATATCAAAAGCGCTGGCAAAATGATCGCTGTGAATAACGGCTCTTTCCCTCCGTATGAGATCGTCAATGGCACGCACTCGATGGAGGGTGCTTCTGCCGATCTGGCGGTGGCGCTGGGGCAATTGCTGGGGGTGAAAATCGAACATGCCACCGTCAGCGGCTTGTCCGGGGTGCTGGCAGGGATTAATTCCGGCCGTTATCAGCTGGCGATTGGGCCGATTGGTGATTACCCGGATCGTCAGGAGAAAGTCGATTTTATCGATTTTGTGCAGGAGTTCGTGGTATTTGGCGTACCTAAAGGCAATCCGGCAAAAATTAATGGCCTTGATGATACCTGCGGCAAGCGTATCGCGGTGATGGCGGCGGGTTCTGCGGAGCAGGTGATCCGCAAGCAATCTGATGCCTGTGTCGCTGCCGGTAAACCTGCGGTGGTGGTGCAGTCCTTCACTGACCAGCCTTCTTCGATTCTCGCGGTGCGTTCGAAACGTTCTGACGCCTTCTTCTCGTCACAGGCACCGCTGACGTACTTTGTCGAGCAGGCCAATGGTCAGCTTGAGTTGTCTGGCAAAGGTCAGAAAAATGGCTTTGGTGATATCTTCCAGGGCACCGTGGTGCCAAAAGGTTCCGAGCTGGGTAACGTGGTACTGGATGCGTATAAAGAGTTGTTCAGCAACGGGACTTACGCTGCCATCATGAAGAAGTGGAAGCTGGACGGTAACATGTTGCAGGCACCGGGCCGTAATCTGGCGCAAGGGGCGGCAAAATGAGTTCAAACACCAACGATTCGCGAGCCAGGGATAAGGCCGACGTGCAGCAGCGCGACGTGGCTTTTGCCCGCAACGCGCCCACTTATGGACGCTGGGTCTCATGGATTGTGGTGCTGGTGATCGCCTCCAACTTCCTCTGGCTGGTGGCGACCAACCCAAACTTTGAGTGGATGGTGGTGCTGAAATGGTTCACCGAAGGTTCGGTGCTGAAAGGATTACAGGTGACGCTCGGGCTGACGGTGGTGTCGATGATCCTCGGCACCCTGCTGGGCCTGCTGCTGGCGGTGTGGCGTCTGTCGGAGAACAAGCTGCTGAGTGGCATCTCGTCGCTCTACATCTGGTTCTTTCGCGGTACCCCGCTGCTGGTGCAATTGATCTTCTGGTATAACCTGTCAACGCTGTTCCCGACGTTGTCGATCACCATTCCCTGGACCGGCATCACCTTTGCCAGCTGGAATACCAATGATCTGATCACGCCATTGACCGCCGCAATTGCCGGTCTGGCTTTGAATGAAGCCGCGTATATGGCGGAAATCATTCGTGCGGGTTTGCTCTCGGTCGATAACGGCCAGGTAGAAACCACGCAGGCTTTCGGCATGAGCCGCACGCGTGCACTGCGCCGCATCATCATTCCGCAGGCCATGCGTTCCATTATTCCCCCCACTGGCAATCAGTTGATCAGCATGATCAAAGCGACCTCGCTGGTGAGTGTGATAGCGATGGGCGATCTCCTGTATTCGGTGCAGGCGGTCTATAACCGTACCTTTGAAATCATTCCCATGCTGATGGTAGCGGTGATCTGGTATCTGCTCATCACCTCAATTCTCAACGTTGGTCAGTCGGCTATTGAACGTTACTACGCCCGCGGTACCCGACGCACGGTGGTTGTCACCAAACGCCGCAATCAGAGTGACGATATCAGCCAGCGTGCCCTGGTGCAGAAGGAGGATGTATGAGTGATGTTCAGCCGCTGGTGCGCGCCCGCAATGTGCAGAAAAGCTACGGTGATAATGAGGTCCTGAAAGGTATCGATCTGGATGTGTTCCCGGGCGAAGTGGTGGTGATCCTCGGGCCGTCCGGCTCGGGCAAATCAACCTTTCTGCGCTGTATTAACCATCTGGAAGATATGAACGCCGGTTCGATCATGGTGGGTGATGAGCAAATTGGTTATGAATTAAAAAAAGGCATTTTGCATCGCCTGTCACCACGCCGGATTGCCCATCAGCGCCAGAAGATTGGCATGGTGTTTCAGCAGTTCAACCTCTATCCCCATATGACGGTATTGCAGAACATCATTGAAGCGCCGATTGGCGTGCATAAGTTCCCACGCCAGGACGCGTTAAAACATGCCCATGAGCTGCTCTCAACGGTCGGGCTGAGTGATAAAGCGGATGCCTGGCCACGTCATTTGTCCGGTGGTCAGCAGCAGCGGGTAGCGATAGCGCGCGCGTTGGCGATTAAGCCATCACTGATGTTGTTTGATGAACCGACCTCGGCGCTCGATCCTGAGCTGGTGGGGGAAGTGCTGGCGACCATGCGCACGCTGGCGGATCAGGGATTAACCATGATTGTGGTCACCCATGAAATTGGTTTTGCCCGTGAAGCCGCTGACCGTGTGGTATTTATGGATGGTGGCGTGGTGGTGGAGCAGGGCAGTCCGGAGCAGGTGATTGGCAATCCGCAGCACCCGCGTACCCAGGCGTTTTTGAGCCGTTTTATCTGAAAATTATCAGGTGGCCGATCTTACTCTGTTACAGATTGCAGTTGAGCTGGCAAGCGATCTGCGCGTAAATATCAGTCACCGTTTTTCGCTAAGGTTGAAAGGTTAATTATGGAAGGTATCAGTATTGCCAAACTGCTGATCATCGGTGCTCTCATCGTTCTGCTTTTTGGCACCAACAAGTTACGTTCACTGGGTGGCGATCTGGGTTCCGCAATCAAAGGCTTCAAAAAAGCCATGAAAGATGATGAATCCACCGCAACCAAAAGCACTGCTGAAGAAGCACCGGCAGAACGTGTCAGCCACAAAGAGTAATCTCTGCGGCTAACGTCAATAAGTGTAAAAATTTATTACGTTGTAAAAAACCAGACTGATGCCAGTCTGGTTTTTTGTTTTGTATCGCGCGCGATGTGTTTTGCGCGCCTTTTAAAAAACCGCGCGATAAATCGCGCCGCTACAAATTTACTTCACTTCCAGTCCTTTGGCCTGCATGTCGGCATGGTAAGAGGAGCGCACAAACGGGCCACAGGCCGCGTGGGTGAAGCCCATTGCCATTGCTTCAGCTTTCATCTCATCAAACTCAGCAGGGCTGACATAACGCTGCACCGGCAGATGATGACGGCTCGGTTGCAGATACTGGCCCAGTGTCAGCATGGTGACGCCATGACGACGCAGATCGCGCATCACCTCAACAATTTCCGCATTGGTTTCACCCAGACCCACCATCAGGCCGGATTTCGTCGGCACGTCCGGATGCGCTTCTTTAAAACGCTCCAGCAGCTTGAGTGACCACTCGTAATTGGCGCCCGGTCGTACCTGACGGTAAACGCGTGGTACGTTTTCCAGGTTGTGGTTGAACACATCTGGCGGCGTCGCGGTGAGGATTTCCAGCGCACGATCCATACGACCACGGAAATCGGGTACCAGGGTTTCAATCTTGATCGACGGGCTTTTTTCGCGGATAGCACTGATGCAATCGGCAAAGTGCTGGGCACCGCCGTCGCGCAGGTCATCGCGGTCAACCGAGGTGATAACCACATAACGCAGCGCCATATCAGCGATGGTTTGGGCCAGTTTCACCGGCTCATTAGCATCAGGGGCGTTCGGGCGACCGTGTGCCACATCGCAGAATGGGCAGCGGCGGGTACAGATCGCGCCAAGAATCATAAAGGTAGCGGTGCCGTGGTTAAAACATTCCGCCAGGTTCGGGCAGGATGCCTCTTCACACACCGAATGCAGGCCATTTTTGCGCATGGCGGCCTTGATGCCCTGGATACGGCTGGAGTCGGCAGGAAGTTTGATCTTCATCCACTCCGGCTTACGCAGAATTTCCTCACGCTCAGTGACCACGGTTTTCACCGGAATCAGCGCCATTTTGTCGGCATCGCGATATTTGACGCCACGTTCCATCTGAATTGGTTTACTCATAAATCTGCAGGTTCCGGTCGGGATTGCGATTTGAAAGCTTCCTCACTCAAACTGAGAACCAGGCTTTCAACTTTATTTGAAAAAATTGCAAAAATTATATCATCTCGCAGCGCGGGAAGCAGCCGCTGTGAATGTCATCAGGTTACAAAATTGTAAATACGCACTGACAGACATCAGAGCGCGGGTTCATCGTTTAGCCACTCGCTGGCAGTAAAGCCGGTCAACTGCGCAAAATGCTGCACCAGGCGCGGCTGGACATCAGCAGTGGTGACACCTGGCTGGAACTGCCCCAGCTGTGTCATGCGCATACCGGCATAACCACAGGGATTGATGCGCAGGAAAGGGGCGAGATCCATCGCCACATTCAATGCCAGGCCGTGAAACGAACACCCTTTGCGGATGCGCAGACCGAGCGAGCAAATCTTCTCTTCACCCACGTACACACCTGGGGCATCCGGTCGCGCATGGGCGCTGACACCGTAATCCGCCAGGGTAGCAACCACGGTTTCTTCCAGCGCCGTCACCAGTTGGCGCACACCAAGCTTACGGCGTTTAACATCGATCAGCACATACATAACCTGCTGGCCGGGACCGTGGTAAGTGACCTGGCCGCCGCGATCGCTTTGCACCACGGGAATGTCGCCGGGCATCAGCAGATGCTCAGCTTTGCCAGCCTGGCCCTGGGTAAACACCGGGTTATGCTCCACCAGCCAGACTTCATCTGGGGTGTCGCTGTCGCGTTGATCGGTAAAGCGGTGCATGGCGTCAGAAATCGGCTGCCAGTCGCGCTGGCCGAGTTGACGAACAAGAAGCGTATTAGCTGACAAAACGGGCATCCGGTAAAGAGTGAGAGGCAAAGTATAACGCTGGCAAAGATCCCTTTGCCAGCGTCAGCATTACAGCACCATGCGCACGATATCGATGTTGCCTAACTCTTCATACAGGGTTTCAACCTGTTCAATGTGTGTGGCCATGATGGTGATGGAAACGGAGTGATAATTGCCTTTGCTGCTCGGCTTCACATCTGGCTTGTAGTCGCCGGGCGCATGACGCTGCACCACTTCAACCACTTGATCAACCAGCTCCGGTTGCGCCAGACCCATCACTTTATAGGTAAAGGAGGTAGGGAATTCGAGCAGTTCATTCAGTTTGGTTTTCATATTGACTCCGGTGCATAAAAAACAGGCTCCCGCCTGAGCGGGAGCAATAATCCCCGTCATATTTCAGTCTGCAGGTGCGTTGGCTACGTTCGTTCACCCCAGTCACTTACTATTGTAAGCTCCCGGGGATGAACTCGCTTGCCGCCTTCCTGCACCCTGAACTATTTAGGGGATATTAAATATATGATGGTATATGGCGGGTTTTTCAACCATACGGCCTTAGCCGAACCAGTGGTGGAACATCAGTTTGATGTAATCGATGATACGACTGATGAAACCGCCTTCCTGAACTTCGTTCAGCACCACCAGCGGACGCTGTTCAATGGTTTTGCCATCCAGCTGGAAGTTGATGCTGCCCACTACCTGGTTTTTCTGTAGCGGCGCATGCAGTTCGGTATTGTTCAGCACGTAGCTGGCTTTCAGATCTTTCATGCGGCCACGCGGGATGGTCAGATAAGCATCTTTCTCCACGCCGAGCTGGACACGGTCGCTGTTACCAAACCACACCGGCTCAGAAGCAAATTCTTTACCCGCCTTCAGCGGTGCCACGGTTTCAAAGAAACGGAAGCCCCAGGTCAGCAGTTTTTTGCTCTCAGTTTCACGGCCTTTGTAGGTATGGCCGCCCATCACCGCCGAAATCAGACGCATCTGGCCTTCGGTCGCTGACGCCACCAGGTTGTAACCTGCGGCATCGGTATGGCCGGTTTTGATACCATCGACATTGAGGCTGGTATCCCACAGCAGGCCGTTACGGTTCAGCTGGCGGATGTTGTTAAAGGTGAACTCTTTCTCGTGATATACCGCGTATTCATCCGGTACGTCACGAATCAGTGCCTGACCGATCAGCGCCATATCGCGCGCGGAGCTGTACTGGCCGTCTGCATCCAGGCCGTGTACGGTCTGGAAATGGGTGTTTTTCAGACCTAACGCCTGCACGTAATTGTTCATCAGGTTGACGAAGGCATCCTGGCTGCCCGCCACATAATCGGCCATGGCAACACAGGCATCGTTACCGGATTGCAGCACGATACCGCGCGTCAGCTGCGAAACGGGAACGCGATCGCCCGGTTTGAGGAACATCAGCGAGGAGCCTTTAAATACCGGGTTACCGGTAGCCCACGCATCTTTACCCACGGTGACAATATCATCCTGATGGATTTTACCCGCTTTAACTGCCTGGCCGATGACGTAGCTGGTCATCATTTTGGTCAGACTGGCGGGGTCGCGACGTGCATCGGCGTTCTTTTCCGCCAGCACCTTGCCCGAGTTATAGTCGATCAGAACGTAGGCTTCAGCATCAATGTCCGGAACGCCCGGAATCATGGTTTTGAGGTTAACATCGTCCGCCAGGGCGGCATGGCTGAGGGAAAGGGCGACCAGTGATCCCACTGTCAGGCGTTTCAGAAAACGAGAAGGTTTCAGCGTATTCATGTTCAGGACTACAACATCCGTGAGGTTGAGAGTGAAAAAAAGTGCCTTGACTCAAGCAAACGCCTGATTGGGCGACATCTTGCTTTGCAAAACTGTTGTCACCAGGCAGCACTATGCCTGGTGGTTATTATCACATGCCGTTATGTGACGTGGTAATAAATGAACTCATTTGCGCTTCGTTGTTAAGGCGCTGCTGCAATGCAGCAGCTTCCGCGCGGGATTTATAGCCACCCAGCTGCACGCGATAAACGTTGCCATTGGCCTCAACCGAACCCGGTACGCCGAAACGTTTGCCGAGGCTGGTTGCCAGCTGGCGTGCGCGAGCGGCATCGTTAAGTGCGCCCACCTGCACCACATAACCGCCAGCGCTCTGGCTGGCTGGCGTTGCAGCTGCGGCTACCGGGGCTGCGACCGCAGCAGTCGCCGCAGGTGCAGCCACGGTGGCGGCAGGCTGCGGTTCGCTGCCTTCCAGTACGCCACTGGCTAAGGGTTGTGGTGCGCCAAGAAAACCATTGCTGCGCACCGGTGCACCCATGCCATCGCTGCTTTGCAGCGTGCTGTTATCCACCGCACGGACATCCTGCGCTGGAGGTGTGGCGCTTTGGGTGCTGGCACTGCCGCCCATCATCACCATGCCGCCGCCCAGGTCAGGGCGTGCTGGCAGTGCGTAACTTTGTTTGGCGACCGTGGTACCAATGGTACCGGGGCCCGACAGCGTACCGTCCGGTGCGACATTGATATAGTCAACGCGCACACGGGTATTATTCGAGATATTCAGGCGGTCGGCTGCGGCGCTCGACAAATCGATAATGCGGCCCGGTGTGTAGGGACCGCGATCATTGACGCGCACGACAATCTGACGACCATTCGCCAGGTTAGTGACGCGCACATAGCTGGGTAAAGGCAGGGTCGGATGAGCTGCGCTCATGGCGTTGGGATCGAAGGTCTCACCAATCGCGGTACGATTGCCCTGGGCTTCAGTGCCATAGGAGGTGGCTAAACCCACTTCACTGAAGTTAGAAGGATCTTTCACGATACGGTAGGTTTTACCGTTGACGCTATAATCCTGGCTGGTTGACGGATTGATCGGTTCATAGCGCGGTTCCACTCCCGGGATTTCAACTACCGGGCCGTTGTAAGCCGGTTGTGGTGGGGCGGTATTCTGCGGTTCCTGAGAGGAACAGGCAGCCAGTACCAATGATGCCAGAGCAACCCCAAGCCAGTCCTTACGCATGTGCAGCCTCTTAAACGCTTTTAGATAACATTTTTCGATGAGTATGGATCGACATGACGATGCCAAATCCGGCCATTAGTACAATCAATGCCGATCCGCCGTAGCTGACCAGCGGCAGCGGTACGCCGACCACCGGTAAGATACCACTAACCATGCCAATGTTAACGAAAACATAAACGAATAAAATCAGCATCAAACCTCCCGCCATCACGCGACCAAAGGTGGTTTGTGCCCGTGCTGCGATAATCAAACCACGCATAATCAGCAGCAGATACAGCACCAATAGCAGCAGCACGCCGACCAGTCCCAGTTCTTCTGCCAGCACGGCAAAGATAAAGTCAGTATGGCGTTCAGGCAAAAACTCCAGTTGAGACTGGGTGCCATGCAGCCAGCCCTTACCACGCAGGCCACCTGAGCCGATGGCAATTTTGGACTGAATGATGTGATAACCGGCACCCAGTGGGTCGCTCTCGGGGTTCAGCAGCATCATCACGCGGTCGCGTTGATAATCGTGCATCAGGAAGAACCACAGCACCGGGATAAACGCCGCAATCAGCAGTACCGCAACGCCAATCAATTTCCAGCTCATGCCAGACAGGAACAGCACGAACAAACCTGATGCAGCGATCAGGATTGAAGTCCCCAGGTCAGGCTGCGCCGCAACCAGCAGGGTGGGGGCAAAGATCAGGATCAGTGCGATGCCGGTGTTCTTCAGCGTTGGCGGACACACATCGCGGTTGATAAAGCGCGCCACCATCAGTGGCACGGCTATTTTAGCGATCTCCGACGGCTGGAAGCGCACGATACCTAAATCCAGCCAGCGCTGTGCCCCTTTACTGATATGGCCGAAGGCATCTACGGCAATCAGTAATATCACGCAGATGATGTAGAGATAGGGTGCCCAGCTCTCGTAAACGCGCGGTGGCACCTGCGCCAGCACGATCATGATCACCAGACCCATCACAATCTGGCCGATTTTACGTTCCATCATACCGGGATCCTGGCCACTGGCGCTCCAGATAACGAAAGCGCTGTAGACCAGCAGGCCGAGGATCACCAGCATAAAGAGGGGGTCAATATGGATGCGCGTCCAGATCGTTCTTTTCTGCGGACTATCGTTCATGGACATGCTTATTCACCTTCGTAACCGGGTGGCGTCGGTGCGGCTTCTGGCAGCACCGTATTGTTATCGCCTAACATAATGTGGTCGAGAATCTGACGCATCACCGAGCCGACGGCCGGGCCCGCACCGCCGTTCTCCAGAATCATAGTGACCGCGACACGCGGTTTATCGAACGGCGCGAAGGCGGTCATCAGTTTGTGGTCACGCAGACGCTCAGCGATTTTGTGTGCGTTATAGGTTTCATTCTCTTTCAGACCGAATACCTGGGCCGTACCGGATTTGGCAGCAATTTTATAGGGTGCGTCGGCAAAGCTCTTATGCGCAGTGCCGTTAGGGCGGTTGGCAACGCCATACATCCCGTCTTTGGCGATTTCCCAGAAACCAGAGTGGATATCGCCAATCGGTTCATCTGCTGGCTGGCGATACGGCACCATGGTGTGGCCTTCACGGGTGGCGTGCAACAGATGCGGCACTTTTATTACCCCGTCGTTTATTAAAATCATCATCGCTTTGTTCATCTGCACCGGTGTGGCGGTCCAGTAGCCCTGGCCGATCCCCACCGGGATGGTATCGCCCTGATACCAGGGTTTCTTAAAGCGTTTCAGCTTCCAGTCACGCGTCGGCATATTGCCGGGGCTTTCCTGTGGCAGGTCAATGCCGGTGCGATGGCCGTAGCCAAATTTGGTCATCCATTCTGACAGGCGATCAATCCCCATGTCATAAGCAACCTGATAGAAGAAGGTATCGGCGGATTCTTCCAGTGCTTTGGTGACGTTGAGACGACCATGTCCCCATTTTTTCCAGTCACGATAACGCTTTTCAGAACCCGGTAACTGCCACCAGCCGGGGTCAAACAGGCTGGTGTTGCGGTTAATCACCCCGGCGCTGAGCGCTGATACCGCGACGTAAGGTTTCACTGTGGATGCCGGAGGGTAGGCGGCCTGCAAGGCGCGATTATAAAGTGGACGATTTTCATCGTTGAGCAACGCTTTGTAATCTTTGCTGGAGATACCATCGACAAACAGATTTGGGTCATAGCTTGGTGTGGAAACCAGCGCGAGGATTTCCCCGCTGCGTGGATCGCTCACTACCACTGCTGCCCGGCTGCCCGCCAGCAGCGTTTCGATGTACTGCTGCAATTTGAGGTCGATGGTGAGATAGATATCGCGCCCGGCCTGAGGTGATTGTTCATGCAACTGACGGATCACCCGGCCACGGTTATTCACCTCGACTTCTTCATAACCGGTGGTGCCGTGCAGCACATCCTCGTAATAGTTTTCAATACCCAGCTTGCCGATGTCATGCGTTGCCGCATAGTTCGGCCATTTACCTTCCTGATCGAGACGCGCGACATCACGATCGTTAATTTTCGACACGTAGCCCACCACATGGGTCAGCGTTTGTCCGTAGGGATAGTAGCGGCGCTGGTAGCCTTTCACTTCCACACCCGGGAAGCGGTACTGATTGACAGCAAAACGCGCCACCTGCACATCGCTCAGGGCGGTTTTAACCGGAATGGAGGTGAAGCGGCGAGAGCGCTTGCGTTCTTTCTCGAACGCGTCCAAATCGTCATCGGTGAGATCGAGGATCGGGCGCAGGTCCTGTAGCGTTTGCTTCAGGTCATCGACTTTTTCCGGCACCAGCTCGGCCTGATAAATGGTGCGGTTCAGCGCCAGCGGCACGCCGTTGCGATCAAAAATGATACCGCGGCTCGGTGCCACCGGCACCAGCTTGATGCGGTTGTCATTGGAGCGGGTGCTGTAATCAGCAAAACGCAGAATTTGCAGGTGGTACAGGTTGACCACCAGAATACCGGAAAGCAGCAGGATGCCGAAAAAGGCCACCAAAGCCCGACGGACAAACAGCTTTTGTTCGGCAGTGTAATCGCGAAAAGCGTTGCTTTGTAATTTCATCCGCTGCGTTTAATGTCCGGGGTTGGCCTGGCGTTTATTCACGGTGATAAGGATGATTGGCGGTGATGCTCCAGGCACGGTACAGGCTCTCGGCCACCAGCACACGCACCAGCGGATGTGGCAGCGTCAGGGCCGACAGTGACCAGCTTTGCTCTGCCGCCGCCTTACAGGCAGGCGACAGGCCTTCAGGCCCGCCGATCAACAGGCTGACATCGCGGCCATCCTGCTTCCAGCGCTCCAGCTGCTGTGCCAGCTGCGGGGTTTCCCACGGTTGCCCGGGAATATCCAGCGTCACAATGCGGTTACCTTTGCCCACGGCCGCCAGCATCGCTTCACCTTCTTTTTCAAGAATGCGTTTGATGTCAGCATTTTTGCCGCGTTTGCCTGCTGGCACTTCGGTCAGTTCCAGCGGCATATCTTTAGGGAAGCGGCGCAGATACTCGGTGAAACCGGTCTGAACCCAATCCGGCATTTTGGTGCCGACGGCCACAAGCTGCAATTTCACCGCTTAGCTCCAGAGCTTTTCCAGCTCATACAGCTGACGGCTGTCTTCCTGCATGACGTGCACAATCACGTCACCAAGATCGACGACCACCCAGTCGGCTGCCGCTTTGCCTTCAACGCCTAATGGCTTCAGGCCAGCAGCGCGTGACTCCTGCATTACATGGTCAGCAATGGAGGTCACATGACGGGTTGAGGTGCCGGTGCAGATAATCATGCAATCGGTGATGCTGGATTTGCCCTGAACGTCAAGCGCGACGATATCCTGGCCTTTGAGATCATCAATCTTATCAATAACGAACTCTTGGAGTGCTTTACCTTGCAAAAGGTTCCCCTTAAATCAGGTGATTACGGGCAGGCTGAATGCCCTGGAAACGCAGCCAAAAATGAAGCGGCGCAGTATAGCATGCCGCGATTGGTCGCGATATATACCCGTTATACATCAAATTGCAGGAGCGTTAACTGTCAGCAAGCCTGCAAGCCGAATTATTTAAGGTATAGGCCGGCGCGATCGATATAGTCGATGACCGCTGCGGGCAGTAAATCCGCGCAGGACTCGCCCTGTAAGCGGCGCTTGCGGATCTCAGTGGCTGAAATATCGAAAAGCGGCGTATCGGCCAGCCAGATAAGGCCAGCCGGAAGGCGATGCAGTTGTTGCACATCGCGCGCGAGATGCTGATCCAGCCACTGCTGCATCTCAGGGGTGTCCATTTGCGCCGGATAACCCGGGCGTTTGCACACCAGCAAATGACACAGCGACAACAAATCCTGCCAGCGGTGCCATTTGGCTAACGTTAGCAGAGAATCCTGGCCGATGATAAACCCCAGGGGCTGCTGATCACCACGTTGTGCACGCAATGCTTCCAGCGTAGCCACCGTCCACGATGGCGTTTCCCGCTCCAGCTCGCGCGTATCGATATCAAACAACGGGCGGTCAGCAATGGCGCAGTGCAACATGGCGACGCGCTGTTGCGCACTGGCCTGGGGTTGCGGGCGATGTGGCGGCACATTGTTCGGCAGCAGCGTGACTTTTTTCAGGCCGATCTGCTGGGCCAGTGCTTCGACCGGATGCAGATGTCCATAATGGATGGGATCAAAGGTGCCGCCGAACAGGGCGTCAAGTTCAGGCATCAGCAAAGCTCATCGGGAAATCACGGTGGCATAGCAGCAGCGACAGGGTCTCCAGCTGCGGCCACAGGTTTTGACCATAGTCCTGTTTCAGCGACAGCTCCAGCTCCGCCAGCAGATGCACCGCGCGCTGTAAACGACGGGCATCCAGTCGTTGTAATGCTTCCATAAACAGCGCCCGGCGGTTCTGCCAGATACGTTGTTGATCCATCAGCGTGCGCAGCGGTTGTCGGGCCTGATGGCGTTGCAGATGCAGTAACGTCAGCAGATCGCGTTGCAGGCTGCGCAGCAGGATCACCACTTCGCTGTCTTCCTTCTCCAGCTGATGCAGGATATGCAGGGCGCGCTTACTTTTGCCCGCCAGCAGGGCATCAACCCAGTGGAACGGCGTAAAGTGGGCGGCATCATTTACCGCTTCTTCGACCCGTGGCAGGGTGAGTTTGCCATCCGGCCATAACAACGAGAGGCGCTCCAGCGCCTGAGCCAGCGCCAGCAGGTTGCCTTCATAACAGTAGCAAAGCAGCTGGATTGCGGCATCATCGACGCTCAGCTTCATGGCTTTGGCGCGATTTGCCACCCAGCGTGGCAATTGGGCCTGTTCGGGGGTCTGGCACGGCACCAGCACGGCCTGCGCACTCAGCGCTTTAAACCAGGCGCTGTTTTCCTGCGCTTTGGTCAGCTTCGCCATGCGCAGCACCAGCAGGATATCGCTGTGCAGCAGGCTGGCAAGTTTGACCAGTTGCTCGGCCATAGCGGCGTTCGGGCCATTTTCCGGGAATTGCAGCGTCAGTGTCTGCCGTTGGGTAAACAGGCTGAGCGACTGGCAGCTGGCAAACAGGTCATCCCAGCTGGTTTGTGCATCCAGAGTGACACTGAAATGTTCTTCGAAGCCCTGAGCCGTTGACGCGGTGCGAATGGCGTCAGCGCTTTCCTGAATCAGCAGCGGTTCATTACCGGTCAGAAAATAACAGGCGCGCAGCCCCTCACGGAGTTGCGCGCTGAGTTGTTCAGGATAGATCCTGATCATTGCAGACTGGTAGCTGACGAGGAAGGTGCTTCCGGTGAGCTTTCTCCGGGTAAGATCGTCTCAGGCTGCGGCAGGGTATCTTTGTTGCTTTCCTGTGCCGCATGCACTGTCAGCAGCTTACGTACCAGCTGTTCGGCGGCACGCTGACGCATCTCCTGCATGATCTTGTCCTGCTCGGCATCCTTCGCCAGTGCGGCGTTCGGGTTGTCGAAGAAAGAACGATACACGGTGGTGCTGATCGGGTAGATACCTTTACCTGGCAGCAGTACCTGAGCCGACACTGACATCACCAGTGAATATTCAGCGGTGGTGCCGCTGATAAATATGGAGGCAGTATCACGACCAAAGCCTTCACCGCCGAGACGTAACGTCGGCACGTTATTGCGCGTCTCTTTGGTGTCATCAACAATGCGCACGTTATTGAGGCGCAGTTGCTGACGGACGGTACGCGCCAGTGGTCCATAAGGGTCACCAGTGGAGACGATCAGCGTTTTCATTTCAGCGGGCACCTGAGTGGTGCCACGCGGATGAAAACCACAGCCAGCGGTGATCATCACCGCCAGCAGGACAAACAGCCTGATTATCAGTTGTCGCACAGTTCCTCCTGAACTTAACCTACGACCAGGTTAAGCAGTTTGCCGGGGACATAAATCACTTTACGAATGGTGACGCCTTCCAGATATTTCGCCACCAGATGCTCCTGCGCGGCACGCGCCTGCACCTGCTCCTGGGTGGCATCGGGCGCAACGGTGATTTTGCCGCGCACTTTGCCATTAACCTGAACGACAACCAGCAGTGAATCTTCAACCATAGCGGCTTCGTCTGCAAGCGGCCAGCTGGCGTCATCAATACTGCCTTCACCGCCCAGTGCTTCCCACAGTACGTAGCAGGTGTGCGGGGTGAACGGATACAGCAGACGGGTGACGGCAATCAGCGCTTCCTGCAGCAGTGCACGATCCTGGTCGCTATCCTGCGGGGCGCGGATCAGTTTGTTCATCAGCTCCATAATCGCGGCAATCGCGGTATTGAAGGTCTGACGACGGCCAATATCATCCGCCACTTTGGCGATGGTTTTGTGCAGATCGCGACGCAGTGCTTTCTGATCATCGTTCAGCGCGTTGACATCCAGCGTGGTGGTCGCGCCTTTTGCGACGTGTTCGTAAGCCAGTTTCCACACACGTTTCAGGAAGCGGTTTGCCCCTTCCACGCCTGATTCCTGCCACTCCAGCGTCATTTCCGCCGGGGAAGCAAACATCATGAACAGACGAACAGTATCAGCACCGTAACGTTCTACCATCAACTGCGGGTCGATGCCGTTGTTTTTCGACTTCGACATTTTGCTCATGCCCGCGTAAACCACTTCACGGCCCTGATTGTCGATCGCTTTGACGATACGACCTTTTTCGTCACGCTCTACGCTCACGTCAACCGGAGACACCCAGTTACGCTCGCCGTTAGCGCCGACGTAGTAGAAGGCATCCGCCAATACCATGCCCTGACACAGCAGACGTTTGGCTGGCTCATCAGAGTTTACCAGGCCCGCATCACGCAGCAGCTTATGATAGAAGCGGAAATACATCAGGTGCATGATGGCGTGTTCTATACCACCCACATACTGATCGACTGGCAACCAATAGTTTGCTGCAGCCGGATCCAGCATGCCTTCATTATAGTTAGCGCAGGTATAGCGCGCGTAGTACCAGGATGACTCCATAAAGGTGTCAAAGGTATCGGTTTCACGCAGCGCAGGCTGGCCGTTTACGGTGGTTTTTGCCCACTCCGGGTCAGCTTTAATCGGGCTGGTAATACCATCCATCACCACGTCTTCTGGCAGGATCACCGGCAGTTGATCCTCCGGCGTTGGCATCACGGTGCCATCTTCCAGCGTCACCATTGGGATCGGTGCGCCCCAGTAACGCTGACGGGAGACACCCCAGTCGCGCAGACGGTAGTTCACTTTACGCACGCCGACGCCTTTGGCGGCCAGCGCGTCAGCGATGGCGTTAAAGCCTGCTTCGTGGCTGAGGCCGTTGTAGTCGCCGGAGTTGAACAGCGAGCCTTTTTCGGTCATCGCTGCGGCGCTGATGTCTGGCTCGGTGCCATCAAGGTTCAGGATTACCGGTTTGATCGGCAACGAGTATTTAGTGGCAAATTCCCAGTCGCGCTGGTCATGGCCCGGAACAGCCATCACCGCACCGGTGCCGTATTCCATCAGTACAAAGTTGGCAACCCATACCGGGAGCTCTTCGCCGGTCAGCGGATGGATAACATGCAGGCCGGTGGCCATGCCTTTTTTCTCCATCGTCGCCATATCAGCTTCAGCCACTTTGGTATTGCGGCATTCATCGATGAAGTCAGACAGCGCCGGGTTGGTCGCTGCGGCCTGCTGTGCCAGCGGGTGACCTGCGGCGACGGCGACATAGGTGGCACCCAGGAAGGTATCCGGACGGGTGGTGTAGACCGTGACTTTTTCTGCGCTGAAGGCCACGTCAAAGGTGATTTCCACCCCTTCTGAGCGACCAATCCAGTTGCGCTGCATGGTTTTAACCTGCTCAGGCCAGTCTTCCAGCTTGTCGAGGTCGTTCAGCAGTTCTTCTGCATAATCGGTGATTTTGACAAACCACTGCGGGATCTCTTTGCGCTCAACTTTGGTGTCGCAACGCCAGCAGCAGCCGTCGATAACCTGCTCGTTCGCCAGTACAGTCAGATCATTTGGGCACCAGTTAACCGCTGAGGTCTTTTTGTAAACCAGACCTTTTTCATACAGTTTGGTGAAGAACCACTGTTCCCAGCGATAGTATTCAGGCTGGCAGGTCGCCAGTTCACGGCTCCAGTCATAGCCAAAACCCAGCAGTTTGAGCTGGTTTTTCATGTACTGGATATTGTCATAAGTCCAGGGGGCCGGGGCAGTATTGTTTTTTACCGCCGCGCCTTCAGCAGGCAGACCAAACGCATCCCAGCCGATTGGCTGCAGCACGTTTTTGCCCAGCATACGTTGGTAGCGGGCAATTACATCACCGATGGTGTAGTTACGCACATGGCCCATGTGCAGGCGGCCGGAAGGATAGGGTAGCATAGAGAGGCAGTAGTATTTCTCTTTGCCTTCCTGCTCGGTCACTTTAAAGGTTTCATTTTCGTCCCAGTGCTGCTGGACGCGGGATTCTATCTCTTCCGGGCGGTATTGCTCTTGCATGGCTGCCTGTGGTCCTTAATGAATATCGCACTTAGCGTACTTTTAGATCCGCATAGCATACCCATAAGGTAGCCCCTCAACAACACTTCACGCCTTTGCCTGGGCGATTTCTGCCGAATGCGCCGCCGTATTCACCCTTTTGCGATTTCCCCCGCGACCTGACTCGCAAGTGACTAAACTTATTCAGAGCATTCGCAGCAGAAAGGAGAACAAAATGAATAACGTGGCGCAGGTATATCGTGCAACGGTAGCGGCATTAACCCAGCGGCTGGAACGCGGTGAACGTGATATTGATGCGCTGGTCGCCAGTGCGCGTCTGCGGCTACTGGCGCAGCAGGATTTAACGCCGGATCAGGTTGATGAAGTGTTACATGCCGTCAGGCGAGATTTGCAGGAATTTGCCCTTAGCTATGAAGAGTCTTCCAGCGTGCTGGGCGATTCGGTGTTTATGCGGGTGATTCGCGAGAGTATCTGGAAGGAGTTGGCGGATATCACCGACAAGAGCCAGCTGGAGTGGCGCGAGGTGTTTCAGGATCTGCGCCATCACGGTGTCTATCAAAGCGGCGAGGTAGTGGGGCTGGGAAACCTGGTATGCGAGAAATGTCAGTTTACCCGCGCTATTTATACCCCGGAAACCCTAACCCGTTGCCCGGAATGTGGGCACGATCATTTCCAGCGCCAGCCGTTTGAACCCTAAAAAACATCGGGCAGCGTTGCTGCCCGATGCATTCCGTGTAGCGGCGCGATTTAGTGCAAGATCTTCGCGAGGAAGTCTTTGGCACGATCCGACTGCGGATTGTTAAAGAAGTCATCCTTATTGGTGTCTTCAACAATTTTGCCTTCATCCATAAAGATCACGCGGTTAGCCACTTTGCGTGCAAAGCCCATTTCATGGGTCACCACCATCATGGTCATCCCTTCCTGTGCCAGTTCCACCATCACATCCAGCACTTCGTTGATCATTTCCGGGTCAAGCGCGGAGGTCGGTTCATCGAACAGCATCGCCACCGGGTCCATGCACAGCGCACGGGCAATCGCCACACGCTGCTGCTGACCACCAGAGAGCTGGCCAGGGAATTTATCCGCATGGGCAGATAAGCCAACGCGCGCCAGCAGTTTCAGGCCTTTTTCCCGCGCCAGCTTCTTGTCACGCTTCAGCACTTTCACCTGCGCCAGGGTCAGGTTGTCAACGATGCTCAGATGCGGGAACAGTTCAAAATGCTGGAACACCATCCCGACCTTGCTGCGTAACTGTGCGAGGTTGGTTTTTTTGTCGTTAACTTCGATGCCCGTAACCTGAATGCTGCCCTGCTGAATCGGCTCCAGGCCATTTACCGTTTTGATCAGCGTTGATTTACCGGAACCCGACGGACCGCACACCACCACCACTTCACCGGTTTTGACTTCGGTGGAGCAATCGGTCAGCACCTGAAAGTGCCCGTACCACTTAGAAACATTTTTCAGGCTAATCATTTAAACCGTCCTTTTTCTTTTCAGATAGCTAACCAACAGCGAGGCGCTCAGGCTGATGACAAAGTAAACCAGGCCCGCAAACAAAACCATTTCGACCTGGGTACCGTCACGCTCACCAATGGTTGAAGCGGTACGGAAGAAATCAGCCAGGCTGAGGACATAAACCAGCGAGGTATCCTGAAACAGGACAATCCCCTGGGTGAGCAACAGCGGCACCATGGCACGAAACGCCTGCGGCAGGATCACCAGTTGCATCGATTGCCAGTGGGTCATACCCAGTGCCAGCGCGGCGTTGGACTGACCGCGCGCGATACTGATGATGCCGGCGCGGATAATCTCCGAATAGTACGCAGCTTCAAACAGCGAAAAAGCCACCATCGCCGAGATCAGACGGATATCGGTTTTCGGCGACAATCCCAGCACCTGTTGCAGAAAACTTGGTACCACCAGGTAGAACCACAACAGCACCATAACCAGCGGTACTGAACGGAACAGGTTTACGTACAGTTTGGCAAACCAGCGGATGGGGGCGAAGGAGGACAGGCGCATTACCGCCAGAATGGTGCCCCAGATGATGCCAAATACCACGGCAGTGACGGTAATTTTGAGCGTAATCACCATACCTTCCAGCAGGAAGGGCAGGCTGGGAGGAATTGAGCTCCAGTCAAAATCGTACATTATTTCCCTCCCACATTGCCGGGCAGACGCACTTTACGTTCTACCAGACTCATGAGCAGCATGATCACCACGTTGATACCAATGTAGGCCAGGGTGATGGCGGTGAAAGATTCATAGGCATGTGCCGAGTAATCCAGCAGCTTACCGGCCTGTGCAGCCATATCCACCAGGCCAATGGTGGAGGCGATGGCCGAGTTTTTCACCAGGTTAAGCATCTCCGACGTCATCGGCGGCACAATCACGCGATAGGCGTTCGGCAACAACACATAGCGGTACGTTTGCGGCAGGGTCAGGCCCATCGCCAGACCGGCATTTTTCTGCCCGCGCGGCAATGACTGAATTGCGGCACGTACCTGTTCAGACACGCGTGCGCCGGTGAATAGCCCAAGGCAAATCACCGACGAAGAGAAGAATTGGATGTTGGGATCCAGCTCCGATTTAAACCACATACCGAGGCTCTGCCCCACCAGTTCCGGTGCGACCAGATACCAGAAGAAGAACTGCACAATCAGCGGGATATTACGAAATAATTCCACGTAGCAGGTGCCGAGGGTGGCAAGCCAGCGATTAGGCACGGTACGCAGAATGCCAAAGAAGGAACCTACGAAGAAAGCGATAATCCAGGCGCAGCAGGAGACGGCAATAGTCACCTGAAAACCGGACCACAGCCAGCCGAGATAGGTCGTATTGCCGAACGGGGCCTGTTGTAAAAAGATGCCCCAGTTCCAGTCGATACCCATAATAGCTCCGGTAAAAAAAGGGTAGCTGAGCTACAGCTACCCAGAAGATTGATGAACGGTGTCTTGTTTACTCTTTACAGGGGAACGACCTGAGAGAGTCTGTCTGTCCGCACCGCGTTTTCAGCAATCGAGAGGGCAACGAGGCTGCCCTTGTTGTCGTTGTTAGTTAGAGTGCTTTATCGTTCGGTGATTTGAACAGCGCTTTCATATCGTCTGACAGTTCAAAGTTCATGTTCAGATTTTTCGGCGGGATCGGCTGTTTAAACCAGGTATCAAACCATTTAGCGGCTTCACCTGAGGTCTGGGCTTTTACAATGGTGTCGTCAACCAGCGTTTTGAACTGCGGGTCTTCTTTACGCATCATACAGCCGTAGGCTTCTTTGGATTGCGGCGTGCCAAGGATTTCCCAGTCACCTGGTTTCTTCGCTTTGGCTCGTTCGCCCGCCAGCAGCGCGTCATCCATCATAAAGGCAACAGCACGACCGGTTTCCAGAGTACGGAAGGAATCACCGTGGTCCTTGGCGCTGATGATGCGCATATCCATTTTTTTCTCGTCATTCAGCTTATGCAGCAGAACTTCAGAGGTGGTACCTGAAGTAACAACCACGGTTTTGCCTTTCAGATCGGGAAAATCATGGATTGGGCCGCCTTTTTTCACCATCAGACGGGTGCCGATGACAAAGATGGTGTCAGAGAAAGCCGCCTGTTGCTGACGCTCCAGGTTATTGGTGGTAGAACCACACTCAAAGTCGTATGTGCCGTTTTGCAGCAACGGAATACGGTTTTGCGAGGTGATCGGCAGCATTTTTACCTGCAGATCAGGTTTGTTCAGTTTGGCTTTAATCGCAGCAACAATCGCATTGGAGTAGTCCTGTGAATAGCCCACAACTTTTTGCTGATTATCGTAATAAGAAAAGGGAACTGATGATTCACGGTGCCCAACGACAATCACGCCGCTGTCGTTAATCTTTTTCAGGGTGCCAGCGAGATCTTCCGCCTGGGCCGTTCCCACTGCTGCACCTAACAGCAGAAGAGATAGTGCCACTTTGCGCATCTGCATGTTCCAACTCCTTCGTATGGATATCGCGCAGCACATTTACTACGCATATTTGTGATGTTGTGTGTATTTCCTGCTGCTTTTCTGGTTATCCCCGCACACAATGGCGCGCAGTTCAGGATTAACATAGCGAATTGTTAACACAATGAAACAGACAAGTTTCTTTTTTGCGAGCCGCGCCGCACCAATAAGAGGCAAAATTTCCCCTCTGCGCAAAAACAGTGCGCATTAGCGCTTTTTTATGGTGCGTAACCCTTTGCACTGTGCTGACAAAAGCTGATGTTTACGAAAAACACTGAAATAAATAGCAATGATCGTGCCAAAGCAGTTAAAGAGTGTAAGAAACCAGCAGAGAATGCGGCAAAGCAGGGGGAAAGGGAGCGGAAAAATGCGATAAAAAAGGCGAAGGGTGAACTTCGCCTCAGGGAGGGAATGGCGAATCAGCGACGACGGCGGATCAGGCCCAGCACCACACCCAGCAGGGTCAGCACCCATACTGGCCACACGCCGGCTTTGGCGTAAGGTGTCTCACCGGTGGTGGGTGTTACTTTCGCTGACAACACATCACGGGTGAACTGCGGCAGCATCTTCTCGACATCACCGTTTGCATTAACTACCGCGGTAACGCCATTGTTGGTATCACGCAGTAGCGGGCGGCCCAGCTCCAGCGCACGCATTCTTGCCATCTGGAAATGCTGCCACGGGCCGATGGAGTGACCAAACCAGGCATCGTTCGACACCGTGAGCAGGAAATTGGTGTCCGGCCGGAAATTGGCGCGTACCTGTTCTCCCAACACGATCTCATAACAGATGGCGCTGGTCAGGTTGTAGCCCGCCACTTTTAATTGCGGCTGAATATAATATCCGCGGCTAAATGATGACATCGGCAAATCAAAGAACGGAGCCAGTGGCCGTAACAACTCTTCCAGCGGTACAAACTCACCAAAGGGCACCAGGTGATTCTTCTGATAACGGTTCTGGCTCTGGTAGCTGTAAGGGTGCTCGCCGCCCAGCACAATCACGGAGTTGTAATCGTGGTAGCGGTTGTCACCTTCCAGACGAGAATCGACGATACCGGTGATCAGTGAGCTGCCACGTGCGCGCAATTCTTCATCCAGCGCATGCAGGAAGGGTTGCTGGTTGCTTTCCAAATCGGTAATGGCTGATTCCGGCCAGATAATGATCGGCGCTTTACCCATCCACGGCTGGCTGTACGAGGTGTAGATGCGCAGTGTGTTGAGCAATTGCTGCGGATCCCATTTCATCGATTGCGGAATGTTGCCCTGAACCATTGCGACATCGACGCTGCGATCAGGCAGTGGCTGATACCACTGCAGCATGCGTAACGGCCACGGCAGCAATAACAACAGAACGGCAGCAATCAGGCTTTTCACGTTGCGGTGATAGAGCGCATATACCAGCAGACCGGTAATCACCATCAACAGGAAGGTGATGGTTTCGACGCCCGCCAGCGGGGCCAGTCCTTTCAGCGGGCCATCAATCTGGCTGTAGCCGAACTGTAACCACGGGAACCCCGTCAGGATCCAGCCACGCAGGAACTCGGTGATTTGCCATAACGCCGGAGCCGCCACGGCCAGACGCCACAGCGTGGCACGCGGCCACAGGCGATTAAGCAGAATGGCAAATAGCATCGGGTAGAGAGACAAATACGCTGCCAGCAGCACCACCAGGAACACGTTAACCGGTCCGGGCATACCACCGAAGGTGGCGATGCTGACGTACACCCAGTTAATGCCGCTACCGAACAGGCCAAAACCCCAGGCAAAACCGATGGCTGAAGCCTGCGCGGTGCGGCGATCCAGCAGCAACAGTTGCAGGCCGAACAGCGAAATCAGGGCGGCGGGCCAGAAATCATAAGGGGAAAAGGAAAGGGTGCCGATGGCACCCGTTATTAACGCCAGCAGCAGGCGAACCCGCTGCCGCGAGTAAAGAGAGGCTAAAGCCATAAAATTATTCGTCATCCAGTTGAGGGAGCGGCGAGTCTTCCGGAATTTTTACATGCACCTGGATGATACGGCGGCTGTCAGACATGGCGACCTTGAATTGGTAACCATCAATTTCAATGCTTTCACCGCGCGCGGGAAGGTGGCCGAATCCCTGCATCACCAGACCGCCAATGGTATCCACTTCGTCATCGCTGAAACCGGTGCCGAACACGTCGTTGAAGTCTTCGATCGGCGTCAGCGCACGCACCGTATAGGTGTGGCGGTTCAACTGACGGATATCGCGATCTTCTTCATCGTCATATTCGTCTTCAATTTCTCCGACGATCAGTTCGAGGATGTCCTCAATGGTCACCAGACCGGACACACCGCCAAACTCATCAATCACAATCGCCATATGGTAGCGCTGTGAACGGAACTCTTTCAGCATGCGATCAACACGCTTACTTTCTGGCACCACCACGGCGGTGCGCAGCACTTTTTCCATGCTGAATGGTTCTGAGGCGCTGCTCATAAAGGGCAGCAAATCCTTGGCCATCAGAATGCCTTCAACATGATCTTTATCTTCGCTGATCACCGGAAAGCGTGAATGGGCCGATTCAATGATCACCGCCAGACATTCTTCCAGGCTCTGGTTACGTTTCAGGGTGATCATTTGGGAACGCGGGATCATGATGTCGCGCACGCGTTGTTCGGCAATATCCAGCACCCCTTCCAGCATGTCGCGGGTGTCCTGGTCGATCAGTTCTTTTTGCTCAGAATCGCGGATTAGCCCCAGCAGTTCGTCACGGTTTTTAGGTTCGCCGTGGAACAGTTGGTTGATTAACAGGGAAAAAAATCCCTTTTTACTACTGGGTGCATCGCTGTTTTGAGAATGGTCGTCGCTCATGGCGTTTTTATTAAGTTCTCTCTGGTGAGGGAAGGAAACTGCTGGCATCCGCGCCAGCAGCGTAAATATCTGAGCCAGGGGCTCATGCGTCTTCTTTCTCCGAAATGTACGGGTCCGGATAACCAAGGGCAAGCATTATCTCGGTCTCCAGTGCTTCCATTTCTTCGGCTTCGTCATCTTCGATATGGTCATAGCCCAGCAGATGCAGCGTACCGTGGACCACCATATGCGCCCAGTGGGCTTCTACGGTTTTCCCTTGCTCTGCGGCTTCCGCTTCCACCACCTGACGACAAATAATCAGATCGCCAAGCAGCGGCAGTTCGATGCCCGGAGGCGCTTCGAAAGGAAAAGACAGCACGTTAGTGGGCTTGTCTTTACCACGATACGTCAGATTGAGTTCATGGCTTTCCGCTTCATCAACCAGACGAATGGTGACTTCGCTTTCCGGTTGAAAAGGTGTGACTGCCGCTTCCAGCCAGCGCTGGAAAGCGGCTTCGTCGGGCAATCCCTGGCTTTCGGCACAGGCCAGTTGTAAATCAAGAATTACCGCGCTCATGAAGGCTCCTGCGGGCTGGGTTGGGTGGCGGCGAGCGCTTCACGTTTGCGCTCTTCTGCCTGTTTGTCACGGCGTTTCTGGTCAGCTTCTTCCCAGGCTTCATAGGCGATAACGATGCGAGCCACCACCGGATGGCGTACCACGTCTTCGCTGTGGAAGAAGTTAAAGCTTAACTCATCCACTTCCGACAACACTTCAATCGCATGGCGCAGGCCAGACTTAGTGTGTCGCGGCAGGTCAATCTGCGTGACATCACCGGTAATGACGGCTTTTGAGTTAAAACCAATACGCGTCAGGAACATCTTCATCTGTTCGATGGTGGTGTTCTGGCTTTCATCCAGGATGATGAAAGCATCATTCAGTGTACGACCACGCATATAGGCCAGAGGGGCAACCTCGATCACGTTGCGCTCCATCAGCTTCTCAACCCGCTCAAATCCGAGCATCTCGAACAGCGCGTCATACAGCGGGCGCAGATAGGGATCGACCTTCTGGCTGAGATCGCCTGGCAGGAAACCGAGTTTCTCCCCGGCTTCAACGGCAGGACGCGTCAGCAGAATACGGCGGATTTCCTGACGTTCAAGGGCATCAACCGCAGCAGCCACCGCCAGATAAGTTTTACCGGTACCCGCTGGGCCGATACCGAAGGTGATATCGTGATCGAGAATATTGGCGATGTACTGTGCCTGGTTCGGCGTGCGGGGTTTAATCACACCACGCTTGGTCTTGATATTCACCGCTTTACCGAACTCCGGTACGCTTTCGGCGGTTTGTTCCAGTACGCGGCTTTCTTTAATCGCTAAATGGATTTGCTCTGGCTCGATATCCTGAATCTGGCCACGCACCGGTGCCGTATCGACATACAGCGTGCGCAGAATATCTGCCGCTGCGTTGACGCACAGGGTGCGGCCAACCAGTTTAAACTGGTTATCACGGCGGTTGATTTCGATCCCCAGACGCCGTTCCAGCTGTTTCACATTGTCATCAAACGGGCCGCACAGGCTGAGCAGGCGGCGGTTATCTACCGGTTCAAGGGCGATTTCACGAGTTTCGATATTCAAATGAATCCTTTGGGTCACTCAGGGCCAGTTGAAAAAATGTATCCGACGCGCGGCAGCAGGCCATACGCATCATTACGGAATTATTTATGGGGTCACGCCTGGGCGCAAGCATCAGGGGAGATATTTGGGCAGCACCGTCAGAATGCAAGTGCTGCCTGGGGAAACAGGCGACAGCGTTTTGTGCGCTGTCGCTCAAAGGTCGGGGTTTCAAGGCTGGAAAAGACCGACGCCGATTTCGTTTTCTTTACGCGTGCGCGCAATGACCGAAGCCGGGCTTTCCACCACACGCAGACCCATCTCGTCTTCAGTACGGACCACTTTGCCACGCAGCGAGTTGGTATAGACATCAACGATTTCGACGTCAACAAACTTACCAATCATCGCGACAGAACCTTCGAAGTTCACCACGCGGTTGTTGGCAGTACGGCCAGACAGCTCCATCACGTTTTTACGTGAGGTGCCTTCCACCAGAATACGCTGTACGCTGCCGAGCATGCGGCGGCTGATCGCCATTGCCTGCTGGTTAATACGGTCCTGCAGGATGTAGAGGCGCTGTTTCTTCTCGTCTTCCGACACATCATCTGGCAGGTCAGCCGCTGGCGTGCCGGGGCGAGCTGAGTAGATAAAGCTGAAGCTCATGTCGAAATTGACATCGCCAATCAGTTTCATGGTCTGCTCGAAATCCTGCTGGGTTTCACCCGGGAAGCCGATGATGAAATCAGAACTGATCTCAATATCCGGACGCGCAACGCGCAGCTTACGGATGATCGCTTTGTATTCCAGGGCGGTGTGCGCACGCTTCATCAGCGTCAGGATGCGGTCAGCGCCGCTCTGTACCGGCAGATGCAGGAAGCTGACCAGCTCCGGCGTATCACGGTAAACATCAATGATGTCATCCGTGAATTCAATCGGGTGGCTGGTGGTAAAACGGATGCGGTCGATGCCATCGATAGCCGCCACCAGACGCAGCAGCTCGGCAAAGGTGCAGATATCGCCGTCAAAGGTTGCGCCGCGATAGGCGTTTACGTTCTGGCCCAGCAGGTTAACTTCGCGTACACCCTGCGCCGCTAACTGTGCAATCTCCAGCAGGATATCGTCACTCGGACGGCTGACTTCTTCGCCACGGGTGTAAGGCACCACGCAGAAGGTACAGTATTTGTTACAGCCTTCCATGATGGAAACGAATGCGGTTGGGCCTTCTGCGCGCGGTTCCGGCAGACGGTCAAATTTCTCAATTTCCGGGAAGCTGATGTCAACGATCGGGCTTTTGCTGCCACGCACCGTGTTAATCATTTCGGGCAGGCGGTGCAGCGTTTGCGGACCAAACACGATATCAACGCAGGGTGCACGCTGGCGAATATGATCGCCTTCCTGTGAAGCGACGCAGCCACCGACGCCAATGATCAGGTCGGGATTATGATCTTTCAGCTTTTTCCAGCGTCCTAACTGATGGAAAACCTTCTCCTGCGCCTTCTCACGGATCGAGCAGGTGTTGAGCAGCAGAATATCTGCCTCTTCGGCTTCCTCAGTCAGGGTGTAGCCGTGGGTGCTGTTCAGCAGGTCAGCCATCTTCGATGAATCATACTCATTCATCTGACAGCCCCAGGTTTTGATATGCAGTTTTTTGGTCATCGGACTAGCCATTCAATTCAGTGCAGGTAAGTGCTGGGCGCGTATTGTAATGCTTTGCTGCTGTTGTGACCAGTATAAGGGTAAGGGCTTTTCTGTTTGTAGCGTGAATTTCCGGTACACTTCGCAGAATGAACGCTGCGGTAAGAAGAGGGATAACAGGCAATGCAGGATTCACATTTTGATGTGGTGGTGATTGGTGGCGGTATGGTCGGCGCGGCGCTGGCCTGTGGCCTGGCGCAGCAAAAGTTTCGGGTGGCGGTTGTCGAACGTGCCGAACCTGCGCCATTTGATGCGGCGCGTGCACCAGATGTGCGTGTTTCGGCCATCGGTGCGTCCTCGGTAGCCTTGCTCAGGCAGCTGCATGTCTGGCCACGTGTGCAGGCGATGCGCTGTACACCTTACCGCAAGCTTGAAACCTGGGAGTGGCAAACCGCGCACGTCACGTTTGATGCGGCCTCACTTGGGCTGCCCGAGCTGGGTTATATGGTGGAAAACAGCGTGCTGCAACGCGCGTTGTGGGAAAAAATGCAGGAAGATGGAGTGACGTTGTGCTCCCCGGCCACGCTGGAAAATCTGTTGCCACACAGCGGTGGCTGGCATGTCCAGCTGGATAACGGCACCACGCTGGATGCCCGGCTGGTGGTGGGGGCCGATGGTGCCAATTCGCGCGTACGTCAGCTGGCTGGCATTGGCGTGCATGGCTGGAACTACGCACAATCCTGCATGCTGATCAGTGTGGAATGCGAGCATGAAGCGGGAGACGCCACCTGGCAGCAGTTCACGCCAGAGGGGCCGCGCGCATTTCTGCCGTTGTTTGACCGTCATGCCTCGCTGGTATGGTATGACGCTCCCTCACGCATTCGTCAGTTGCAGAGCATGCCGTTGCCCCAGCTGGAGAAAGAAATTCATGCTCACTTCCCGGCGCGTGTCGGACGGTTTCAGGTAACCGCGGCCGCATCGTTTCCGCTGGTGCGTCGTCACGCCACGCGCTATGTCACCGCCGGATTGGCGCTGGTGGGGGATGCGGCACATACTATCAATCCGCTGGCTGGGCAGGGCGTCAATCTCGGTTACCGTGATGTCGAAGCGTTGCTGGATACACTGGTAGAGGCGCGGAGTCAGGCGGAACTGTGGTCATCTCTGGCGGTGTTGCAGCGTTATCAGCGCCAGCGCCGTAAAGACAATTTGCTGATGCAGGGTGGGATGGACCTGTTCTACTTCGCCTTCAGTAATAAATTACCGCCACTGCGTTTTGCCCGTAATCTGGGGCTGATCGCGGCTGAACATGCGGGTGTGTTGAAGCGTCAGGTGCTGCGTTATGCGCTGGGCTTGTAATCCTGGCCGGCATTAATGCCGACACTACGCTGAATGTAGGGAGCGTATTTATGCGCTCCTGGCTGACGAAATAAGCAAACGCAGAAAACAACAAAGCCCGCAAAAGCGGGCTTTGTTGTGCAATTTGGCTGGGGTGCAGGGATTCGAACCCCGGAATGCCGGAATCAGAATCCGGTGCCTTACCGCTTGGCGACACCCCAATAGGTGTTAATTCAAATTGTCTTTTGTATGGCTGGGGTGCAGGGATTCGAACCCCGGAATGGTGGAATCAGAATCCACTGCCTTACCGCTTGGCGACACCCCAATAATATGGTGGCTACGACGGGAATCGAACCTGTGACCCCAGCATTATGAGTGCTGTGCTCTAACCAGCTGAGCTACGTAGCCAAATTGTACTGCTTTACATCACATCCGACGATGGCTGGGATACCTGGATTCGAACCAGGGAATGCCGGTATCAAAAACCGGTGCCTTACCGCTTGGCGATATCCCAATATTCGACTCGTATCCACGAGAGTGCATCGGATTGGCTGGGGTACCTGGATTCGAACCAGGGAATGCCGGTATCAAAAACCGGTGCCTTACCGCTTGGCGATACCCCATCCGGCTGCCGAAGACTGAAATGGTGCGGGAGGCGAGACTTGAACTCGCACACCTTGCGGCGCCAGAACCTAAATCTGGTGCGTCTACCAATTTCGCCACTCCCGCAAAAAAGATGGTGGCTACGACGGGAATCGAACCTGTGACCCCAGCATTATGAGTGCTGTGCTCTAACCAGCTGAGCTACGTAGCCATCTTTTTTTCGCGTTACCTTCATCGGCGTTGCGGGGCGCATTATGCGTATTGAGCTTTGTAGCGTCAACAAATTTTTTACCGATTTTTGCCTTAACGCGCCTGTTTGTCTGGCTTATAACCAGGCTGATGATTTATTCGGCAATTTTCGATCGCTTACAACGCAATTACAAAAAAAAGGGGCCTTTTCAGACCCCTTTTGCACCAGGTCAAAAACCTTATTTATAGGCTGACTGATGCACGCCTACCGCACGACCTGATGGATCGTCCATTGATTTGAACGCTTCATCCCATTCAATCGCTTTCGCGGAAGAGCAGGCCACCGACGGGCCACCCGGTACGCATTCGGCCGCGCTCGGCAGCGGGAACAGCTCCTCAAAAATCTCGCGATACAAATACGCTTCTTTCGAGTTCGGCGTGTTGTAAGGGAAGCGGAAGTGCGCCGTCGCCAGTTGCTGCTCGCTAACCTGTTTTGCCGCCACTTCTTTCAGCGTATCGATCCAGCTG
Organism: Pantoea sp. X-Soil-TKNS-1280; assembly: GCF_059730475.1. Classification (NCBI taxonomy): domain Bacteria; kingdom Pseudomonadati; phylum Pseudomonadota; class Gammaproteobacteria; order Enterobacterales; family Erwiniaceae; genus Pantoea; species Pantoea sp. X-Soil-TKNS-1280. The sequence goes on from NZ_AP035962.1 coordinate 1,244,676, forward strand.
TAACCCACGCCGTCAGAGAACTGCTCTTTCTGACGCCAGGCGACGCTTTCCGGCAGATAAGAGGAGAAGCATTCACGCAGGATGTGTTTTTCCATCTTGCCGTTGCTGCCACACATTTTATCTTCCGGGTTGATACGCATGGCGACATCAAGGAATTTCTTGTCGAGGAACGGCACACGCGCTTCCACACCCCAGGCAGACATCGCTTTGTTGGCACGAGCGCAGTCATACATATGCAGGGCCAGCAGTTTACGCACGTTTTCTTCGTGGAACTCTTTGGCGTTCGGCGCTTTATGGAAGTACAGATAGCCACCAAACACTTCATCAGCACCTTCACCAGACAGCACCATCTTGATGCCCATCGCTTTAATTTTACGCGACATCAGATACATCGGCGTTGAAGCACGGATGGTGGTCACATCATAGGTTTCGATGTGGTAAATCACGTCACGGATGGCATCCAGACCTTCCTGCACGGTGAAGTGAATTTCGTGGTGCACGGTACCGAGATGATCAGCAACAGATTTGGCGGCTTTCAGATCCGGCGATCCTTCCAGGCCTACGGCAAACGAGTGCAGCTGCGGCCACCAGGCGTCGCTTTTGTCATGATCTTCAACACGTTTTGCTGCAAAGCGTTTGGTCACAGCTGAAATGATGGAGGAATCAAGGCCGCCAGACAGCAGCACGCCATAAGGCACATCTGACATCAGGTGGCTTTTTACGGATTCTTCCAGCGCGGCTTTCAGGCCAGCGGCATCCGTCTCGTTGTGCTCAACGCTTTTGTAGTCCATCCAGTCACGCTGCCAGTAACGACGGATTTCGCCATCGATGCTGGAGAGGTAGCTTCCCGGCGGGAATTCTTTGATGGAACGGCACACCGGCACCAGCGCTTTCATTTCTGAAGCAACATAAAGGTTGCCGTGTTCATCGTTGCCCATATACAACGGGATGATGCCGATATGGTCGCGGCCAATCAGATATTGCTGCTTCACGCTGTCCCACAGAATGAAGGCGAACATGCCTTCAAGATCGTCAAGGAAATCAACGCCTTTTTCCTGATACAGCGCAAGGATCACTTCACAGTCAGAGCCGGTCTGGAACTGGTAGCGGTCGCTCAGTTCAGCGCGCAGTGCCTGGTGGTTGTAGATTTCACCGTTAACGGCCAGTACGTGGGTATGGTCGGCGTTGTACAGCGGCTGTGCACCGTTGTTAACGTCAACAATCGACAGGCGCTCATGCGCCAGAATGGCTTTGTCATCGGCGTAAACGCCCGACCAGTCTGGGCCGCGATGGCGCATCAGACGGGAACATTCCAGCGCTTTCTTGCGCAATTCAATTGGATCGCTTTTCAGATCCAGCACACCAAAAATCGAACACATAACTGACTCCTGATCTCACCCTGTGGGGATGTTATTTCTACGTTTGTCCGGCAGCATCGCTGCGTGATGTATAAGAAAATGCGCTATTTGATGGTGGTAATGCAAGCAAATTAACGATTGGCTGATAAAAAGAATGTTGCTATGGCAATAAAATTGAATTTCATCTAATGAAATAATGTTTTTATTAGATGTTATCTAATGGTTTCGTGTTTTTGCTGGTTTTGTGAGCGTAAGGAGGGGGCTGATTCAGGGAGAAAAGAGAGACCCGGCGGCGATGATGAGCCAGCCGGGTCATAAGTGGAGGTGATGGTGAAAATCAGAATAAATCGATATCCGCGACGGAAGGGTAGATCCAGTCCGGACGGAACGGCATGGCATCAATATCGCTGAGCGTCGAGACCCCTGATAACACCAGCACGGTTTCCAGACCCGCCTGGAAACCGGCGAGAATATCGGTACGCAGATTATCGCCGACAATCACCGTTTCTTCGGAGTGAGCCTGCATCTTGTTCAGCGCGGCACGCATGATGTACGGGCTGGGTTTACCAACATAAAACGGTTTGCGACCGGAGATTTTTTCGATACCGGCACAGAGCGCGCCACAGGCCGGGACAAAATTGCGCGCGTGGGTATCCGGGTTGGTCGCGATAAAGCGCGCACCGTTGGCGACAAAAAACGCCGCCTTATGCATCATGTCCCAGTTGAAGGAACGGGTTTCTCCAACGATAACAAAATCAGGATTGATATCAGTGATGGTGAAACCGGCTTTGTAGAGTTCATGAATCAGCGCACCTTCACCAATCACATAGGCTTTCTTGCCTTCCTGACGGCGCAGGAAGTCGGCGGTGGCCATCGCCGAGGTGTAAAAAACCGAATCCGGCACTTCGATACCGGAGGAGGCGAAACGGTTAGCCAGATCTTTCGCCGTTTGCGATGGGTAGTTAGTCAGCACCACCAGCGGCATCTTTTTTTCAAGGATGCGCTGCAGGAATTCCTGGGCGCCGGGAACGGCGGTGTTGTCGTGCATCAACACGCCGTCGATGTCACAAATTACGCTTTTAATTGTCATAGATTGCATCCGGTCTGGCCTGCTCCAGGCAGGCGTCGGTTACTCTTCCAGCAGATGTTGCAGCAGAATGCCATTCAGCATAGCGCGTTTTGCCAGCGCAAAAGCGCCAATGGCCGAGCGATGATCGAGTTCTGAGCGTACCACAGGCAAATTTTTACGAAACGCATTCAGTGCCTGGGTGTTGATGCAGCCCTCAATTGCCGGAAACAATACCTTGTCTGCGTCGGTGATTTCACCCGCCAGCACCACTTTTTGCGGATTAAACAGGTTAATAGCGATGGCTATCGCTTTACCGAGATAGCGGCCAACGTATTCAATCACCTCACACGCCAGCGCATCGCCCTGATTGGCGGCCCGGCAGATTTGCGGCATCTGGCAATCATTAAGGGTCAGCGAACTGGGATAGCCCTGATTGAGCAGATGGCGTACCCGGTTTTCAATCGCACCATTGGCGGCGATGGTCTCGAGGCAACCGAAGTTACCGCAGTGGCAGCGCTCACCGAGCGGATCCACCTGGATATGACCGATTTCACCTACGTTGCCATTGCTGCCGAGAAAAATGTGGCCGTTGGCGATGATGCCCGCACCGGTACCGCGATGCAGGCGCACCAGAATGGAGTCTGCACAGTCGCGACTTGCACCGAAGTAGTGCTCAGCGAGGGCCAGACTGCGGATATCATGGCCGACGAAACTGGTGACGTTGAAACGTTTTTGCAGGCTGGAAACCAGCGGCCAGTGGCTGACGGCAATATGCGGCATATAGCGAATAATGCCGTTAATCGGATCCACCAGTCCGGGCAAAATCACTGCAATGGCTATCAACTCATGAATTTTGCGCTGATGCGCTGCCATAAAGGCGCTAATGGCGTTAAATAGCGCATTCTCCAGCGTTTCCTGAGTACGTTCCGGCAGCGGATAATCTTCCTGCGCCAGTGATTTACCACTGAGATCAAATAATGTCAGCGTGGCATCGTTACGTCCGAGGCGCACGCCGATAGTATGAAAATGACGGGTTTCGGTAATGATGGAGATGGCGCGGCGTCCGCCGGTGGACGCTTGCTGGTCCACCTCTTTAATCAGGCCGCGCTCAATCAACTGGCGGGTAATTTTTGTGACACTGGCTGGCGCAAGCTGGCTGACTTCGGCGATTTGAATGCGCGAAATAGGCCCCTGTTGATCAATCAACCGGTAAACGGCTGCGCTGTTGAGTTGTTTGACAAGATCGACATTTCCTATTTGAGTCTGGCCGCCAGTGGTCATTCAATGCTTACTCGCTGAGGACGTTGTCTCCATTGACGAACGTCTTAATGATTTGATAATCGCGGGTAAAGACAGTCAGGTTGGCGACTTTTCCGGCTTCGACCGTACCCAACTGTTTCTCCACACCCATCGCCTTTGCCGGATAAAGTGTTGCCATGCGCAGTGCCTCATCCAGCGCAATGCCACAATGTTCCACGCAGTTCCGTACCGTTTCAATCATGGTAATCGCGGAACCACTTAAGGTGCCGTTTTCATCAACGCAAAGGCCATTGCGATAGTATATTGTTTTGCCTGCAAAAATAAATTTATCAATCGATGCACCTGCCGGGGCAGTGGCATCAGTGACCAGCACCAGCTTGTCACCTTTGATACGTTTCGCATTGCGCACATTAGCGTAGTGGACATGTAAACCATCTGCAATGATGCCGCAGTATACATCAGGCGAATCAAACAGCGCACCGATCAGGCCGGGTTCGCGACCAGCGAAAGTGGGCATCGCATTGTAAAGATGCGTCGCAAAACTGACGCCTGCGGCAAAACCGGTTTTGGCTTCTTCATAAGTGGCGTTGGAGTGGCCTGCGGAAACGATAATGCCTGCGTCACGTAATTTGCGGATCACTGCACTGCCGGCATTTTCCGGGGCCAGCGTCACTTTAGTAATCACATCGGCGTTGGCGCAAAGAAAATCCACCAGCTCAGGATCCGGCAGACGAATCAGTTGCGGATTGTGCGTGCCTTTCTTCACTTTATTCAGCCACGGACCTTCCAGGTGCAGGCCGAGCGCCTGATGCTGATGTTTTTCCTTGTAGGCGCGCATGGTGGTAATGGCGCGCTTCATCAATTCATCCGTGCTGGTGATAAGCGTTGGCAGGTAGCTGGTGCAGCCCGATTTCTCATTGGCGCGCTGCATGATTTCCAGCGTTTCAACGGTCAGTGCATCGATATCATCGTTAAATTGCACGCCGCCGCAGCCGTTGAGCTGCAAATCAATAAAACCGGGAGCGATAAACGCACCAGCAACATCCTGTTGTGGCAGGGTGGCATCCAGCGCATCGCGTGGACAGACACGTTCAATCAGGCCATCGGCAATCACTACCGCATGGTTGTCCAGAATTTCATGACCAGTAAAAATCCGGCCGTTTACTAATGCGTACATCGTTTCTCTCTCCCGGCTATACCCACTGCGTGATAGCAGCAGGTTTTTTACAACGTGCTCTTACACACCTTTCATATTTTCCGCTTCCATTTCGCGGAAATATTTCACGGTTTTCACTTTCAGTTCCATGGTGGCGGGTTCGTCACAGACCACCACGGATTTCGCATGCAGCTGCAGGCAACTGATGGTCCACATATGGTTAACGTTGCCTTCTACGGCGGCCTGCAATGCCTGCGCTTTGACATGACCGGTGACCAGAATCATCACTTCTTCCGCATCCAGCAGCGTACCCACGCCAACAGTCAGAGCGTATTTTGGCACCTGATCCACGTCACCGTTAAAGAAACGGGAATTGGCGAGGCGGGTTTCGTGTGTCAACGTTTTGATACGGGTACGGGATGCGAGCGAGGAGGCTGGTTCGTTAAAAGCAATATGACCATCATTGCCCACCCCACCCATAAACAGATGGATTTTGCCCAGGGCGCGGATCTTCTCTTCGTACTGACGACATTCTGCGTCAATATCTTCCGCATTGCCATTCAGAAGATTGATATTTTCCGGTTGAATATCAATGTGATCGAAAAAGTTACGATACATAAAACTATGGTAACTTTCCGGGTGTTCTTTTGGCAGACCAACGTATTCATCCATGTTGAAGGTGACAACATGTTTGAAGCTAACCTGGCCCGCTTTATGCATCTCGATCAGGTGCTTGTAAGCTTCCAGCGGTGTACCACCGGTTGGAAGACCTAGCACAAAGGGACGATCTGGGCCAGGATTAAACGCGTTAATGCGGTTAACGATATGGCGCGCGGCCCATTTACCCACCTGGGTAGGTGTGGCTAAAGGGATCAGTCTCATGTCTTCACCTCAGTTAAAGATTGGAAAAGTGGAGTCGCCGTTCTCTCTACAGATTGTTCTTAAGCGTAATCCGTTTAAGCTCAACCATGCAGGGAAAAGTGCGTCTTGATATTTTTCATCATAAAATAAGTTTGGGGTGCTGGCTAGTCGTACGGGTATTAAAACGTCATTTTTGGTGATAAAAATCACAGTTATCGTGGTTTTAATTTGCGAGGCGAATTAATTTATCTTTACACTGCGCCACGTGGTCAGTCGTGTCATCAAGGTACCGGATGCCGGGATAATAAAATCAACCCGCACCGGGAAAACGCCAGTCTCAAAGGGGGAGAATAAGGTGAGTGTTCTAGGATATCTGCAAAAGGTCGGCCGAGCGCTTATGGTGCCGGTAGCGACCCTGCCGGCAGCGGCAATTTTAATGGGGGTAGGGTATTGGATCGATCCAGACAGCTGGGGGGCGGGTAACGCTCTGGCTGCGCTGTTGATCAAATCTGGTGCCGCTATCATTGAACATATGTCCGTGCTGTTTGCCATCGGTGTGGCTTATGGCATGTCCAAAGATAAAGATGGTGCTGCGGCACTGACTGGCTTTGTGGGTTTCCTTGTGGTGACCACGCTGTGTTCGCCAGCTGCTGTCGCGATGATTCAAAAAATACCTGTCGATCAAGTGCCTGCTGCATTCGGCAAAATCGAAAACCAGTTTGTCGGTATTCTGGTGGGGATTATCTCGGCGGAAGTGTACAACCGCTTCAGCCATGTTGAGCTACCTAAGGCGCTGTCGTTCTTTAGCGGCCGTCGTCTGGTACCGATCCTTGTCTCCTTCCTGATGATCCTCGTTGCTTTCATCCTGATGTATATCTGGCCATTGGTGTTTAATGGTCTGGTGAGCTTTGGTGAGGAGATTCAGAAGCTGGGTTCCGTCGGCGCAGGTGTCTATGCCTTCTTTAACCGTCTGCTGATTCCGGTTGGCCTGCATCACGCGCTGAACTCGGTGTTCTGGTTCGATGTTGCCGGTATCAACGATATTCCTAAATTCCTTGGTGGCGCGCAGTCCATCGCCAATGGTACCGGTATTCCGGGTATCACTGGTCGTTACCAGGCTGGCTTCTTCCCGATCATGATGTTTGGTCTGCCGGGAGCAGCGCTGGCGATTTATCACTGCGCTCGTCCGGAAAACCGGGCCAAAGTCGGTGGTATCATGCTGGCAGCTGCCTTTGCTGCTTTTTTCACTGGTATCACCGAACCGCTGGAATTCTCCTTTATGTTCGTGGCACCGGTGCTGTATGTCATCCATGCGGTACTGACAGGTCTCTCGGTGTTTATCGCGGCCAGCATGCACTGGATTGCTGGTTTCGGCTTCAGCGCCGGGCTGGTGGATATGGTGCTGTCAACGCGTAACCCGCTGGCGGTGCATTGGTGGATGCTGATTCCACAAGGGCTGGTGTTCTTCGTCATCTACTACGTGGTGTTCCGCTTCACCATCCAGAAATTCAACCTGATGACGCCGGGTCGTGAACTGTCTGCTGATGATGAAACTGATGGCTATGACGTCAACGTTGATCACAGTGGCAGCAACGAAAGCCAGACCGAATCCCTTGCCCGTCGCTATATCGGTGCGGTAGGTGGTTCTGACAATCTGACCAATATCGATGCCTGTATCACCCGTCTGCGTCTGAACGTGAAAGATTCCTCGCAGGTTAATGACAGTGTGGCGAAACGTCTTGGCGCTTCTGGCGTGATTCGTCTGAACAAACAAAGCGTGCAGATCATTGTCGGTACTCAGGCTGAAAGCATTGCTACGGCAATGAAAACGGTGCTGACCAAAGGCCCGGTGGCCGCGGCAGCGACTGCCTCAGTGGCGGCGGCTCAGCCTGCTGCTTCTGCACAACCTCAGGCGGTGCTGAACAGCGAAAAACGCGTGGTAGCCACGCTGCTGGCTCCGGTCAGTGGTGAGGTGGTGGCACTGGATGCGGTGCCGGACGAAGCCTTCGCCAGCAAAGCGGTCGGCGATGGTCTGGCGATCAAACCCACCGGTAAAACCGTGGTGGCACCGATTGCCGGTACTATCGTGAAAATCTTCAACACCAACCATGCGTTCTGCCTCGAAACTGACAACGGCGTCGAGATTGTGGTGCATATGGGCCTTGATACCGTCGCGCTGGAAGGCAAAGGCTTCACGCGGCTGGTGGAAGAGGGGGCGACCGTTGCGGCGGGACAGCCGGTGCTGGAGATGGATCTGGATTTCCTCAACGCCCATGCGCGTTCGATGATAAGTCCGGTGGTGGTCAGCAACAGCGATGATTTCGCGGGCCTCAATCTGCTGGCGAGTGGTTCCGTCGTGGCAGGTGAAACCCGTTTGTACGAGGTTAAAGGCTAAGTCCTTGTGATGAACCCGTAAGGCAGGAAGCGATTCCTGCCTTTTTTGTTTTAAAACGGCCAACAAACGGTTGTTTCCCTCCTGCGCTTTGTGGATCATACTCCGTTACTTCGTAGTACAAATCACCCGTATTGTATTTGAGGATTTTGAGATGAGTGAGGCTGAAGCCCGCCCAACGAACTTTATTCGTCAGATTATCGACGAAGATTTGGCGAGCGGTAAGCACAACAGCGTGCATACCCGTTTCCCGCCTGAGCCCAATGGTTACCTGCATATTGGCCATGCGAAATCGATCTGTCTGAACTTTGGTATCGCACAAGATTACCAGGGTCAGTGCAATCTGCGCTTCGACGACACCAACCCGGTGAAAGAAGATATGGAATTCGTTGAATCCATCAAGCGCGACGTGCAATGGCTGGGCTTTGAATGGAGCGGAGACGTTTGTTACTCCTCAGACTATTTCGACCAGCTGTACAGCTACGCAGTGGAACTGATCAACAAAGGCCTCGCCTATGTTGATGAGCTGACACCAGAAGAAATCCGTGAATACCGTGGCACCCTGACTGCGCCGGGCAAAAACAGCCCATACCGTGATCGTACCCCGGCTGAAAACCTCGCGCTGTTTGAAAAAATGCGCGATGGCGGTTTCGAGGAAGGTAAGGCCTGTCTGCGTGCCAAAATCGATATGGCATCCAACTTTATCGTGATGCGCGATCCGGTGCTGTACCGTATTAAGTTTGCTGAACATCATCAGACCGGCAAAAAATGGTGCATCTATCCGATGTACGATTTCACCCACTGCATTTCCGATGCGCTGGAAGGTATCACCCATTCGCTTTGCACCCTGGAATTCCAGGATAACCGTCGTCTGTATGACTGGGTGCTGGACAACATCTCCATTCCGGTTCATCCGCGTCAGTATGAATTCTCGCGCCTGAATCTGGAATATGCCGTGATGTCGAAGCGCAAGCTGACGCAGCTGGTGAGCGAGAAGATCGTCGAAGGCTGGGATGATCCGCGTATGCTGACCGTTTCCGGTCTGCGCCGCCGTGGTTACAGCGCCGCCTCGATTCGTGAGTTCTGCCGCCGCATTGGCGTAACCAAGCAGGACAACATCGTGGAAATGGCGTCGCTGGAGTCATGCATTCGTGACGATCTCAACGAGAACGCACCGCGTGCGATGGCGGTCCTCGATCCGCTGAAAGTGGTGATTGAGAATCTGCCTGCGGGTCATGAAGAAATTATCACCATGCCAAACCATCCCAACAAACCGGAGATGGGTACGCGTGATGTGCCGTTCAGCCGCGAAGTGTGGATCGATCGTGCGGATTTCCGTGAAGAAGCCAATAAACAGTACAAACGTCTGGTGCTGGGCAAAGAAGTTCGTCTGCGTAATGCTTACGTGATCCGTGCAGAGCGCGTGGCGAAAGATGAAGAAGGCAATATCACCTGCATCTACTGTAGCTGTGACGTTGATACCCTGAGCAAAGATCCGGCTGATGGCCGCAAGGTGAAGGGTGTGATCCACTGGGTTTCCGCGATCCACGCGTTACCTGCGGAATTCCGTCTCTACGATCGTCTGTTCAGCGTGCCAAATCCGGGAGCGGCTGAGGATTTCCTCACCACCATTAACCCGAATTCACTGGAAATCAAACAGGGCTTTGTCGAGCCTGGACTGCGTGACGCCGATGCGCTGGCGCCGTATCAGTTTGAACGTGAAGGTTATTTCTGCGCGGACAGCGTTTACTCACAGCCCTCTAAGCTGGTGTTTAACCGCACTGTCGGTTTACGTGATACCTGGGCGAAAATCGGCGATTAATCCTTTTTGTCGTTATCACCATATCATCATGAAAGGGCGAGCAATCGCCCTTTTTTATTGGCTGTAATTTCGGGCTGGCAACCTTTTATGCTGTGGGGTGTGAAATGCGTTTGTTACCGGGATTTGCAACTAATCTGACTTTAGTAAAATTAATCCATTTGCGAGTGTGAAAAACTGTATTTCAGGTAGGCTATGCGCTCCCAGACGTTGCTCCGCGGGTTGAAAAAGGAAAAAAAATGACGAGTCTCGCTCAGGAAGCCAAACACAGCGTAGTGGTTTTACATCAGCTTATAGAACGTATTTTTAATCAGTCAGAGGGCACTGACGACAGCATTGAGTTGTTTCTCTCGCATTTTCACCCGGATTTCAAAATGGTGACCCCGCAGGGTAAACAGCTGGATTTAAATGCGATGGAGGTGTTGTTCCGCCAGTTGCGTGGTCAGCGGGAAGGGATGCGTATCGCGACCAGCGAACATGCCATCATTTCACAGCAAAGCCAGGAAGTGACCATTCAATATCGTGAGTTGCAGATGATGAACGGCAACAACCAGAGTCGTATTTCTCTGGCGGTGCTGGATTGCACCACCTCCATTCCGCGCTGGCGTTACCTGCAGGAAACGCTGGTTCTGTAATCTCAGGAATAAAAAAACCGGTGCCAGGCACCGGTTTTTTCATACTGCATAGCACATTTTATTGCTTATCGTGGAGCGTCTCGTCTTCGCGGCAGTCTCCCAGCGCACAGTGGCCGTACAGGTACAGGCTGTGGTTGGTGAGTTTGATACCGTGACGTGTTGCGATTTCACGTTGACGCGTCTCAATAGACTCATCACTGAACTCGATCACTTTGCCACAATCCAGGCAGATCAAGTGGTCATGATGATGCTGTTGCGTCAGTTCAAAGACGGATTTGCCACCTTCAAAGTTATGACGAGTCACGATACCCGCGTCATCAAACTGGTTAAGAACGCGATATACCGTTGCCAGACCAATCTCTTCGCCCATGTCGATCAGGCGTTTGTACAAATCTTCCGCACTGACGTGATGGCACTCGGGTTCCTGAAGCACTTCCAGAATTTTCAGTCTGGGTAGAGTGACTTTCAGGCCAGCCTTCTTCAATGCGGAGTTGTTGTCAGTCATGCGGATATTGTCCTGTTACTTTGCTAGTCACTTGCGGCGCAGGGCCTTGAATGTCGATCACGCGCATTCTCATTTGCGTCTCATTATAGAACTCAAGCAGTGAAATGAAAACCAAGGGCACGTCCTGAAATCACCAATGGCTGTAGGGAAAAATGTCGCTAACGCCGGCGGGGATCGTACAGGTCTTTGTTTCCATTTCACTCAGCCTCATTCTGATGCCAGAGGAATAAGCGGATGACCGTTACGGGTATTCTACAGATTTGCAGGTAAAAGTTAAAAAAACGTGGCTATTATTTTTATAGGAATTTCCGATTCTCAATGTGAGCCAGCGCCCACATTGAGTAGGAAAGGGGATCAGGCTTCGATAATGTCTTTCAGCTGCAGCTCATCGAAAATCTGTTTCACCCACTTATCAACACGTTCGTTGGTCAGTTCCGGCTGACGATCTTCATCGATAGCCAGACCAAGGAAGTGTTTGTCATCGGCCAGACCTTTGGACGCTTCGAAGTGGTAACCCTCGGTCGGCCAGTGACCGACAATCACCGCACCATTTGGCTCGATAATGTCACGGATGGTGCCCATCGCATCGCAGAAGTATTCTGCATAATCTTCCTGGTCACCACAGCCGAACAGCGCAACCAGTTTGCCATTGAAGTCGATCTCTTCCAGCGTCGGGAAGAAATCATCCCAATCACACTGTGCTTCGCCGTAGTACCAGGTCGGAATGCCCAGCAACAGAATATCGAATGCTTCGAGATCTTCTTTAGTGCTCTTGGCAATGTCATGCACTTCGGCCACGTCTTTACCCAGTTGTTTCTGGATCATTTTTGCAATGTTTTCAGTGTTGCCGGTATCGCTGCCGAAGAAAATGCCTACGATTGCCATGGGTTAAGTGACCTCTTAAATCCTGATATTGAATATGTGATGACAGCGAATGATAGCAGACCGGGCAAAGTGGCGGAACTTGTAAAGCCGTGACTTTTGTTCCTGCGTGCGGTCTGCGCCTGTTACGACAGTTTGAGCTGCGCCAGCAGCATTTGTTCAATTAATTCGCTGCGGCTGATGTTTTGTTGCTCAGCCAGGGTGTTGAGTGCATCAACGGCCTCGCTGCTCATTTTCAGCTCAACACGACGCAATCCTCGCACTTTATCGCGTTTCAGCTGATTGCGTTTGTTAATCCGCAACTGTTCGTCACGCGTCAGCGGACTGGTTTTGGGGCGACCGGGACGCCGCTCATCAGCGAAGAGATCGAGCGTGGTACGGTCAGTCTGTTCTTTTGCCATGATTTGTAAAACTGAGTGGGCGCGAACGGCGGAAAGGCGCTGCGCGATTTATACATTATCGGCCCGGCCACGGTGAAAAAATCATCCGTGGCAAATTTTTAGCGCGACATCATACTCCAGCGCCCCTGACTACGCCAACCTTAAACGGTTCGCGGCAAGCTTTTGCTTTTACAGTACAAAAAATCGGCGCGCTGCGCGCAAAACGGCTTCAGGTTTTTCGGCATGGACCCAGTGCCCGGCGCCGCTGATGACATGCGCATGTGCCTGGGGGAACTGGCGCAACAACGCATCACGGTGCTGATTATCCAGATAGGGTGAATCACCACCGCGGATAAACAGCGCCGGATGTGGCCATGCAGGTACCTCTTCCCAGCCGGAGATAGTGGTGTAGTTATCCCACAACACCGGCACATTGAAGCGCCATTCACCGTCCTGGAACGATTTCAGAATGAACTGAATCACGCCTTCTTCATCCAGCAGGGGGCGCATCACCTCAGCGGCTTCGCTGCGGCGTGTCACACCTGCTGCGCTTACGGCACGGATAGCGGCGAAAATTTCATCATGGCGACGCGTCTGATAATCGACCGGGGCGATATCGATCATCACCAGTTTTTCAATGCGGTGTGGTGCGATGGCGCTTAACGCCATGGCGATTTTACCGCCCATCGAATGACCAACGACGCTGACACGATCGATGCCCTGGGCATCCAGCGTTTCGACAATATCCTGCGCCATCGCCGAATAGTTCATGATTTCGCTGCGGCCGGAGAGGCCGTGATTACGCACATCAACCTGCAGGGTAGGGCAGGCATCGCGCAGGCCACGCGCCAGTACACCGAGGTTATCCAGGCTGCCAAACAGGCCATGAATTAACAGAATAGGGGTAGCTTCGGGGGCAGATTGTTCAGTTTGCAGACGGGCATTCAAAATCATGGCAAAGTTCTTACGGTTGTGAGCTTCGCTTAGGTTATCATGGATCCACCTGTCCAGGAGCCAGCCAGGTGGGTATTAGGGCATTATCTGACTTTTGCCCTGAAACGATGCCAGCGCTATCGGCAGCCTGGGATTTAACTTTATAATCCTCATGTTAGAACCCGCTCACATTTTGCACGGCAGGATTTTGCTAAGGCCTTTGCAGAAATGCGTGGTTCTGTCATTTGCCAGAATCGTACGGAAAAAGATGAAAACGATTGAAGTTGACGAAGAACTCTACCGTTATATTGCCAGCCACACCCAGCACATTGGCGAAAGCGCCTCCGAAATTTTGCGCCGCATGCTGAAGTTCACTGCCGGTCAGAGTGCCCCTGCAACCCCTGCTGTGGCTCAGGCTGCAGCAAAAGAATCACAGCCAGTGCGCAGCGAACCGCGCCCGCAGGATCGCGTTCGCGCGGTACGTGAACTGCTACTTTCCGATGAGTATGCGGAGCAAAAAAAGGCGGTTAACCGCTTCATGCTGGTCTTGTCAACGCTCTATCGTCTTGATCCCGCAGCCTTTGCTGAAGCCACTGCGTCACTGCAGGGGCGTACCCGTGTTTATTTCGCGGGTGACGAGCATACGCTGTTGCAAAATGGCACCCATACTAAGCCGAAGCACGTGCCCGGCACGCCGTATTGGGTGATCACCAATACCAATACTGGTCGCAAATGCAGCATGGTGGAGCACATCATGTTAGCCATGCAGTTCCCACCGGAGCTGACAGAGAAAGTTTGCGGCACCATTTAAACTGAAGCGTCAGGGAGAAGCGCCAATGGCCAATCACCCCCGTGCCGGGCAACCCGCCCAGCAGAGCGATTTGATTAACGTTGCACAATTAACCTCTCAGTACTACGTTTTGCAGCCTGATGTGGCTAATCCGGAACATGCGGTGAAATTTGGCACTTCCGGCCATCGTGGTAGCGCAGGACGTCAGAGCTTCAACGAAATGCACATTCTGGCGATTGCTCAGGCGATTGCGGAAGAGCGTAAAAAGAACGGCATCACTGGCCCGTGCTATGTCGGTAAAGACACGCATGCGCTGTCTGAACCGGCGATTCTGTCTGTACTGGAAGTGCTGGCGGCTAACGGCGTGGATGTGATTGTGCAACAGGACAACGGTTATACGCCGACGCCGGCGATTTCTAACGCCATCCTGGAGCACAACAAACGCGGTGGTGCCCAGGCTGATGGCATTGTTATCACACCGTCGCACAACCCACCGGAAGATGGTGGCATTAAATACAACCCGCCGAATGGTGGTCCGGCCGATACTAACGTCACTAAAGTGGTGGAAGATCGTGCTAACCAGCTGATGAAAGGTGGATTGAAAGAGGTGAAACGTCTGCCACTGGATCAGGCGTGGGCCAGCGGTCATATCGTTGAACAGGATCTGATTCAGCCATATGTGGCAGGTCTGGCGCAGGTGATTGACTTCCCGGCGATTCAGAAAGCGGGCCTGAAAATTGGTGTGGATCCGCTTGGCGGTTCCGGCATGGCCTACTGGCAGCGTATTGCCGAGCACTACAAGCTGGACATCACCATCGTTAACGATGCGATAGATCAGACGTTCCGCTTTATGCATCTGGATAAAGATGGCGTAGTGCGTATGGACTGCTCGTCAGAATGCGCCATGGCTGGCCTGCTGGCGTACCGCGACAAATTCGACCTGGCATTCGGTAACGACCCGGATTATGACCGCCACGGTATCGTGACTCCGGCTGGTCTGATGAATCCAAACCACTATCTGGCGGTAGCGATCAACTACCTGTTCCAGCATCGTCCGCAATGGGGCAAAGATGTCGCCGTGGGTAAAACTCTGGTGTCCAGTGCGATGATTGACCGTGTGGTGAACGATATTGGCCGCAAGCTGGTGGAAGTACCGGTTGGCTTTAAGTGGTTTGTTGATGGCCTGTTTGATGGCAGTTTTGGTTTCGGCGGTGAAGAGAGCGCCGGGGCATCTTTCCTGCGTTTCGATGGCACAGCCTGGTCCACTGATAAAGACGGTATCATCATGTGCC
This sequence comes from Pantoea sp. X-Soil-TKNS-1280, assembly GCF_059730475.1. Taxonomy (NCBI): domain Bacteria; kingdom Pseudomonadati; phylum Pseudomonadota; class Gammaproteobacteria; order Enterobacterales; family Erwiniaceae; genus Pantoea; species Pantoea sp. X-Soil-TKNS-1280. Next base: position 1,260,008 of record NZ_AP035962.1, read on the forward strand.
TGCTGGCCGCAGAAATTACGGCGGTAACCGGTAAAAACCCGCAGCAGCATTATGATGAGCTGGCTGCGCGTTTTGGTGCACCGAGCTACAACCGTTTACAGGCCTCAGCAACGTCGGCACAGAAAGCAGCGCTGTCGAAACTGTCTCCGGAAATGGTCAGTGCCGATACCCTGGCAGGTGACCCGATTACCGCGCGTCTGACGGCCGCACCCGGTAACGGCGCGGCGATTGGTGGCCTGAAAGTGATGACGGAAAATGGCTGGTTCGCTGCTCGTCCGTCAGGCACCGAAGATGCCTACAAAATCTACTGTGAAAGCTTCCTTGGTGCTGAGCATCGTCAGTTGATCGAGAAAGAAGCGGTAGAGATTGTCAGCGAAGTGCTGAAGAACGCGTAAGCGATACAGGATCAGGCATACAATATATTGCCGATCTTGCAGATTTTATTGACCTGCTAATGGTTGATGCAGAAGGGTTCATGTTGATCATGAACCCTTTTTTATTGGTAATTTCACCGTGGAGGACACAGTTCACTTCACCAAATCGACACGCTAAGGTGAGGTCCACATTTCAGGTTGCAGGATAGGACATCATGCTTGAACCAGAGGAAGGATTGCTGACATTTCGCGCCGAAGGTAACAATGTTAAATCAAGTCGAAACTATTCAAGGGTTATTCACTGGCCTGGGAATTTATCTCTTTGCCGCAAACAGCTTTCGGGCGTGACTCTTGGCAGAGGGTTCGATCTTGGTGATCGCTCAACAATAAGCGTTTTAAACACATTGATAAAAGCTGGAATAAAAAAAGAACAGGCAGAACTGATCTCTGAAGCTGCAAAATTAAAAGGATGTGCTGCATATGATTTTGTCAAAAAGAATAAAGAAAGAATAGGTGAGATATCTGAGCGTCAGCAGGTTAATTTATTTAACATAGCATATGTTGAATTAAAGAAGGATGTTGAAAGAATATGCAAAAAGAAAGATATATTAATCAAATATCACCCGAGGCCAGATACTCCTCCTGATGTGGCATGGAATAATATTCCAGGGAAGATTAAAGATATTCTAATCGATTTGAGATATCGTGGCGATTATAAAGATTACGCAAGAGAACTCCTGCAACCTATGGCATATGCAGGAGATTTGATTGGTTTTGGCAAAACGTTGTCGAATAGATCATTATGGGCGGGAGTGCCAATAGATAGATTTAACAAAAGGGTTGAATATTATGAGAGATATTAGATTTTTTTGTTTGTTAATAGCCTTTTCTTTAAATGTGCATGCAGCATTTACCGAACCAGAAATGAGCCAGCTTGCAGAGATTAATGAAAAAGCACTGGAGAAAGTCGAGGTAGCAAAAAAAGATCTCGATAAAACAATAAAGGAAACAATAAAAACCATCCCGGAAGAAAAAGGGCGAATATTAGATCTAAAAAAATCATGGGAAGTGACCATACAAAAAAAATGCACACTGGGAATATTAGAATCACTTCATAGAGATGCTGAAATAGCTGAGAGGAGTTCGTGCCTTGTAGATGAGTATAAAGCAGAAAGTGATTTTTTTTACAAACTTAGATTTTAGTCTAAATTACCCCCCTTTCCTGAGGTGAAAAGGGGGTAATATTGAAGGGAAATAGTTACCTCAATGATTTACTAAAAGTAAGATGCCGATTCTTTTATATTCCACCCCATACGAGTCTCCGCCCCTTTCACTCCTGAAGCACATTGCTCCCAGTACTGGAATTTGACCCTGTCTGCCTGGAATTCATATTCAACGTCTGTCATTGAACCACTTTCATTCAAAAGTACTTCGATGATGATGACACTCTCCAGCGTAATTCGATAATATTCCATCTGACTTCCGCCAGCCTTGCATGTTGATATTTCCACTTTCTTTATCTTATTACCATTTGAAGCATACATAAGCGCGCCAGCAGTCGCTTTGTCAGCCTGGCAATGTACGGTGAGATGATGATAATTTGTTGCACCTGATCCCGGTGTATCACCTTTTCTTCTTACACCCCATGAGTAAGTGCCAATATCAATCCATCCCAGATGCGCTGAGTCCTTTGACTCTCCCATTAGCCCATCTATTTTAAGAAAAACATTATTCATTTAAATCTCCCTATTTATTTCATAATGCTCGTAACGTAGCGGCGCGATTTATCGCGCTGTTTTTATGCGGTGTTGTAAAACGCGCGATAAATCGCGCCGCTACGACTGACTGAGGAAACTCAAATATCGCAGTGAAAATTATGCAGGTCATCCTTAATGATTAACATTTGCGGATTAACACACATTTTTACGGCATAAATCGATACCCAATACCGGTCTCGGTCAGTAAATGGTTTGGCTGAGTGGGATTGGCTTCCAGCTTCTGGCGCAAATGTCCCATATAAATACGCAGATAATGGCTATGTTGCACCGCATTCAGCCCCCATACTTGATTCAGCAGCTGATCGAGAAAGAAGCGGTAGAGATTGTCAGCGAAGTGCTGAAGAACGCGTAAGCGATACAGGATCAGGCATACAATATATTGCCGATCTTGCAGATTTTATTGACCTGCTAATGGTTGATGCAGAAGGGTTCATGTTGATCATGAACCCTTTTTTATTGGTAATTTCACCGTGGAGGGCACAGTTCACTTCACCAAATCGACACGCTAAGGTGAGGTCCACATTTCAGGTTGCAGGATAGGACATCATGCTTGAACCAGAGGAAGGATTGCTGACATTTCGCACCGAAGGTAACAATGTTAAAACCAGCAGAGATTACTCAAGGAAAATACATTGGCCTGGCGTATCGTCTTCATGTAGAAAAAATGCTTCCGGGGTTACAATTGGCCGTGGTTTTGATCTTGGGAGTAGAACCAAAATAAAGGCATTGAGCGTGTTAAAAAGATCAGGGATAAAAAAAGAACAGGCGGAGCTTATTTCAGATGCGGCTGGATTGAAAGGATGTGCTGCATACGATTTTGTAACCAAGTACAAAGATAAAATAGGTGAAATTTCTGAGGTTCAGCAATTGTCTTTATTCGAAATAACATATAATGAATTGAAAAGAGATGTAGAGAGGATATGTAAGGATAGGGCTACAATAAAAAATTTCATCCGAAAAAAGATATTGATGCGAATGAGGCTTGGCAGAATATACCAGAAAAAATCAAAGCAGTATTGGTAGATCTGCGATATAGGGGAGACTACAGTGAAAAATCGAGGGAAATTCTGCAACTTCAGGCAACTTCAGGCATATTCAGGTGATATAGAGGGATTCGGTAAGGTGTTATCGACCAGAAGTTACTGGCTGAACGTAAGTAATGACAGATTTAAACGACGGGTGGATTATTATGAGGAAAATTAATCTTTTTATATTTTTAAATTTTTCTTATTCAATGCTATGCTATTCTGCTGGGACAGAGATAGAAATAAAACAACTTCAGGGAATTAATGATCGATCATTTAAAAAAATGGAAGGGGCTCGGGCAGAGGCAAATAACGCTATTAAAAATCAGATAAAAAACACTCCCGAAAAGAAAAAACTCATCCTTGATTTAAAAAAATCATGGGAGTCAACTATACAAAAAAAGTGCACGGTTGAAATATTTGAATCGCTAAACACTGATGGAGAGATAGCTTACAGGAATGATTGTTTAGTGAGAGAATATCAGCAGGAAAAAATATTCTTTGATAATATATATCCTTAGTGATTTATATGATGTTTTTAATGATTTCTCTGGCAGAGGAAATATAATGAAATTGCAACTGTCAGACCAGGTTTGCTTGATCAGAAAGTAGCGGCGCGATTTATCGCGCTGTTTTTATGCGGTGTTGTAAAACGCGCGATAAATCGCGCCGCTACGACTGACTGAGGAAACTCAAATATCGCAGTGAAAATTATGCAGGTCATCCTTAATGATTAACATTTGCGGATTAACACACATTTTTACGGCATAAATCGATACCCAATACCGGTCTCGGTCAGTAAATGGTTTGGCTGAGTGGGATTGGCTTCCAGCTTCTGGCGCAAATGCCCCATATAAATACGCAGATAATGGCTATGTTCCACCGCATTCGGCCCCCACACCTGGTTCAGCAACTGGCGTTGCGTCAAAACCTTACCAGCATTATTCAGCAGCAGGCTGAGCAGACGAAATTCTGTCGGGGTCAGATGGACTTCCTCACCCGCGCGTAAAACGCGCCGTGCTGCAATATCGACACTGACATCACCAAAATTCAAGACCGGCTCAGGTTGGTTGTTCTGATGACGGCGCAATGCCACGCGGACGCGTGCCAGCAATTCGCCAATACCAAAAGGTTTGGTGAGATAGTCATCGGCACCGGCATCCAGTGCATCGATCTTGTCCTGCTCATCGGTGCGTGCTGACAACACAATCACCGGCATGCTGCTCCACTGGCGCACTTCGCGGATAAAATCATTACCATCACCATCGGGCAGACCCAAATCCAGGATCACCAGGTCAGGCTTGCGTGTTGCGGCTTCGATCAAACCACGCTGCAACTGTTCAGCTTCCACAATTTTTAACCCTTCGCCTTCCAGCGCCAGGCGCACAAAACGGCGAATCTCCTTTTCATCTTCGACGATCAAGATGGTGGTCACATGGACTCCTGCGGCAAAAAATGGATAACAGCTCACTGTAGCAATAAATCGTTCTGACGTCCGCGTTGGAGTTTGTTACCTGGTGAGAACTTAAAGTTTACACTTATGTAACTTAATTTCAGGCCGGTGAGAAAATGGACAAAAAAAGATCAAAAAAGTGGTCGGATGAGTAGTAAAATTACACAACCAGGCGTAATATTCGTGTCAGATCACATTTTCTATGACTCACCAGGAGGCAATCATGTATCAGGCATATCCGTTCTACAAAGTTGTGCTGCGCCGTGCGCTGGTGGTGTTACTGGGCGTGCTGGCGCTCCCCGTGATGCTGTTCCGTGCCGATCGCGCACGTTTTTACAGCTATCTGCATCGTATGTGGTGCAAAACCAGTGCTAAGCCAGTGTGGCTGGCACAATCTGAAGCGGCAGGCGGTATTTTCTGGTAACGCTGCTCCGCAGCAGACAGACCCGGTGTCTTCCCTGAAGCACCGGGTTTTTTTGTCTCAATTTTCCATTCAACGCAGTGCTGACGCTGTGTTCAGCGTGCATTTCAGCTACACTTAAAACCTCTACAAGATTTCAGAGGTTGTACAACTATGCGCGAGAAAATTCCTGTCGGTATCAGTGCCTGCCTGCTCGGGGATAGCGTTCGTTTCGATGGCGGCCACAAGCGCTTTGCCTTTGCGACCGACGAACTCGCCCCATTTGTGCATTTTGAACCGGTCTGCCCTGAAATGGCGATTGGTCTCCCCACGCCACGCCCGGCGTTGCGCCTGGTAAAAGATGAGGACGCACATGTGCATCTTTGTTTCAGTAAAGAGGGTGGGGATGAAGTCACTGATGAAATGGCGCAATGGTCAGCGCAACGGGTGAAATCGTTGCATCACCTTTGTGGCTATATTCTGTGTGCCAAATCACCCAGTTGTGGCCTGGAACGGGTGCGGGTGTATGAGCCGGAAACCAATAACAATCGCAAGGCGGGCACCGGCGTTTTCGCTGCGTTTCTGCAGCGTGAATTACCCTGGTTACCGCTGGAAGAAGATGGACGGCTCCATGACCCTCACATCCGTGAAAACTTTATCGGGCGTGTGTATGCCTTGCACGAATTCAATCAAATGTGGCGCAACGGCCTGACGCGCTATCAACTGATGGCATTCCACAGCCGTTACAAGCTGCTGTTGCTGTCCCATTCTCAGGATGAATACCGTGAACTGGGGCGTTTTGTGGCGAAGATGGATCAGTGGGATTCACTGGACGATTACGCCTTTGAATACCGCAATCGCCTGATGCAACTGCTGGCGCATCAATCGACCCGGCGCAACCATACCAATGTGCTGATGCATGTGCAGGGCTATTTCCGTCGCCAGCTGACCTCGCCGCAGCGTCAGGAACTGGCGCAATTGATTGACCGCTACCGTCTCGGGGTACAGCCGTTACTGGCGCCCATCACCATGCTGAAACACTACATGGCCGAGTTTCCGCATCCGTGGCTGAGCCAGCAGCGTTATTTTGATCCCTACCCGGAAGCGCTGCGACTGCGCTACGGCCAATAATGTCAGGAGTATTATGACCACCCATCTCGTCTGGCTGCGTAACGATTTGCGCATTAATGACAACAGCGCCCTGTACGCTGCCTGCCGTGACGCGCAAGCGCAGGTTATTGCGTTATACATCGCGACGCCGGGCCAGTGGCAACAGCATCATATGGCCCCTAAACAGGCGATGTTTATTTATCAAAGTCTGTGTCTGTTGCAGGCAACGCTGGCGGAACGTGGCATCAAACTGCATTACTATCAGTGCGATGATTTTGCCGCATCGGTGGATTATCTGGCGGACTTCTGCCAGCAGCACAAGGTTGATCACCTGTTCTATAACTACCAGTACGAAATCAACGAACGTCAGCGTGATGCGGCGGCGGAAAAGCGTCTCGACGATCAGGGCGTGATTTGTCAGGGTTTTGATGACAGCCTGCTGTTGCCGCCAGGCAGCGTGCAGACCGGCAACAACACCATGTTCAAAGTGTTTACCCCGTTTAGCAAAGCGTTTGTCCGTCGCCTGCATCAGGGGCTACCCGAGTGCTATATGGCCCCGCGCGCGCGCGAAGGCGCGCCAGTCTCCGCCGGAAAAAAAATACCCGCCTTCGATTATCCGATGGAAGCGATCGATGACGAGCTGTTCCCGCCAGGCGAGGAGGCCGCCCTTAAGCAGTTACGTCATTTCGCGCAGCAATCCGTGGTTGATTATGCAACCGAGCGTGATAAACCGGCGGTGGATGGCACCAGCAGGTTGTCGGTGTATCTGGCGACAGGCGTGTTGTCGCCGCGTCAGTGCCTGCATCGCATCCTGAAACAGCACCCGGATGTTCTTGATGGCGGGAAAGCCTTCGTCTGGCTGAATGAATTAATCTGGCGTGAATTTTACCGCCATCTGATGGTGGCGTTTCCGGCGCTGTGTAAGCATCAGCCGTTTGTTGGCTGGACGCGTAACGTACGCTGGCAGGAGAATCAGACCCATTTTTCCGCCTGGCAGCAGGGCAAAACCGGCTACCCGATTGTCGATGCCGCCATGCGTCAGCTCAATGCGTTGGGCTGGATGCATAACCGGCTGAGGATGATTGTTGCCAGCTTTCTGGTGAAGGACCTGTTGATCGACTGGCATGAAGGTGAACGTTACTTTATGCAACAGTTGATGGATGGCGATCTGGCTGCCAATAACGGTGGCTGGCAGTGGGCGGCGTCTACCGGCACCGATGCAGCACCTTATTTCCGCATTTTTAATCCCACCACCCAGGGTGAGCGTTTCGATAAACAGGGAGAGTTTATTCGTCAATGGCTCCCCGAGCTGGAAAGTGTGCCTGATGCGCATATCCATCAGCCGCACGTATGGGCGCAGAAAAATAACAAGACGCTCGATTATCCCGAGCCAATCGTGGAACATAAGGACGCACGTAAAAAGACACTGGACGCCTTCGAGCGCGCGCGCAGCGCGGCCTGATGGGTCAGGGAGCCATTATGAATCATGTCGAATTAGAACACATCGTTAACCAGCAATTGAACACCAGCGCCTTCAGCGACTACGCGCCGAACGGGTTGCAGGTGGAAGGGCGGGCTGAGGTGAAAACCATTATTACCGGTGTCACTGCCTGTCAGGCCTTGCTGGACGAAGCGGTACAACGTAATGCCGATGCCGTGTTGGTGCATCACGGTTACTTCTGGAAAAGCGAAGCCCCGGTGATTAAAGGGATGAAGCGCCAGCGCCTGCGCACGTTACTGGCCAATGATATCAATCTCTATGGCTGGCATCTGCCGCTTGATGCGCACCCCCATCTCGGCAACAACGCGCAGCTGGCACGATTGTTTGATATTGAGGTGAAGGGTGAAATCATGCCGCTGGTGCCCTGGGGAGAGCTGGCAGAACCGCTGAGTGGTGAGGCACTGGCGCAGCGCATCACCCAGGCGCTTGGGCGCACGCCGCTGCACTGCGGTGATAATGCGCCAGAGAAAATCAAACGCATCGCCTGGTGTAGCGGCGGCGGCCAGGGTTTTATTGATAGTGCGGCGGCTTTTGGTGTTGATGCCTTTATCACTGGCGAAGTATCGGAGCAAACCATTCACAGCGCGCGTGAGCAGGGATTACATTTTTTTGCCGCCGGGCATCATGCTACCGAACGTGGCGGTATCAAGGCGCTGGGTGAGTGGCTGGCGCAAAGCTATGGCCTCGACGTGACCTTTATCGATATCGATAATCCTGCCTGATTTTTCATCTGTTACGCCCTTAGCTGCGGCTGAGGGCGCAAATCGGTTGACACATCTCTGACACTTTCGCATAACTGATGGCCTTTAAATCATTAGCATCATGGGCTGGCTGCCCGTGAGAAAGTGAATCAGGAGGTGGGTTTTGCAACGAGCACGTTGTTATCTGCTGGGTGAACGCGCGGTGGTACTGGAACTGGAACCCCCGGTTTCCCTGGCCAGCCAGCAACGCATCTGGGGATTGTGCCAGCGGTTACAGGGTCATGACACGGTGTCGGAAGTGATCCCTGGCATGAATAATCTGACGCTGCTGCTGCGCGATCCGCAACGCAATGCACTGGATGCGATCGAGAATCTGCAACGCTGGTGGGAAGAGAGTGAAGCGCAACTGCCGGAATCGCGTCTGGTGGAGATCCCGGTAATTTATGGTGGTGACGTGGGGCCAGATCTCCAGGTGGTCGCCGATCATGCCGGTATGACGCCACGTCAGGTGGTTGAGCTGCACAGCAGCAGCGCATACGTGGTTTATTTCATTGGCTTTCAGCCAGGATTCCCCTATCTCGGTGGTCTCGACAGCCGCTTACACACGCCGCGTCGGGCAGAACCTCGCGTCATCGTACCTGCGGGGTCGGTGGGTATCGGCGGCAGTCAAACCGGTGTTTATCCGCTGGCAACCCCCGGTGGCTGGCAGTTGCTGGGACAAACGTCCATCAGCCTGTTCGATCCTCAGCTGCAACCCCCCACGCTGTTACGCCCCGGTGATAACGTGCGCTTCGTGCCGCAAAAGGAGGGCGTATGTTAAAAATTCTACGCGCCGGATTGATGACCTCATTGCAGGACCAGGGCCGCAACGGCTGGCGACAGTTTGGCGTCAGCGTCAGTGGCGCTCTGGATCAACCCGCGATGCGCACCGCCAACATGCTGGTGGGTAACGATCAAAACAGCGCGGTGCTGGAGATTGTGCTGGGGCAGTTTAAAGCACAGTTCCAGCGTGATGGCTGGTTTGCTCTGACCGGAGCGGGCTGCAACGCGGAACTGGATGGCAAAGCGGTCTGGACCGGCTGGCGTTTGCCGGTGAAAAAAGGGCAGGTGCTCAGCTTGTCGATGCCGGTACATGGGATGCGCAGTTATCTGGCGGTCAATGGTGGCTTTGCTGTGCCGGAGATGCTGGGTTCCGCCAGTACCGATCTGAAAGCCGGGTTTGGCGGTTTTGCCGGACGCAGGTTACAGGATGGCGATCAGCTGCCGCTGGGTAAGGCTACGCGCAGTTTCAACCGTAAGGCTGGGGTACGTCAGTTGCTGTGGGGTAACCGTCTGCGTGCCTTGCCTGGCCCGGAATATAATGAATTCACCCGCGAAGCGCAGGAAGGATTCTGGCGCAGTGCGTGGAAGCTCAGCCCGCAAAGTAACCGCATGGGTTACCGTTTGCAGGGTCGCACATTACATCGTAAAGCCACGCGTGATTTACTGTCGCACGGACTGGTGCCGGGTGTGGTACAGGTGCCGCCCAATGGGCAACCCATCGTATTGATGGCCGATGCGCAGACGACCGGAGGCTATCCGCGTATTGCCTGCATTATCGAAGCCGATCTCTACCATCTGGCGCAAATTCGTCTCGGCGAACCGATCCATTTTGTCCACTGTACGCTGGAAGAAGCCATGCAGGCGAAGCAGCAGCAACAACGTGTATTCGATCAAATGACCTGGGGACTCTCACATGAAGATTGATCTCAACGCCGACCTCGGTGAAGGCAGTGGCAGCGATCAGGAGCTGCTGCAACTGGTCAGCTCCGCCAACATCGCCTGTGGTTTCCATGCGGGTGATGCCGTCACCATGCTGCAATCGGTGCGCTGGGCGAAAGCGGCAGGCGTCGCGATTGGCGCGCATCCCAGTTTTCCTGATCGGGAAAACTTTGGCCGCACCGCCATGCAGCTGCCTGCGGAGACGGTCTACGCGCAGATGATTTATCAGGTTGGCGCACTGAAAAGCCTGGCAGAAAGCGAAGGCGAACGGCTGGTACACGTCAAGCCGCATGGCATGTTGTATAACCAGGCGGCGGCCGATCCGCTGCTGGCGGATACTATTGCGCGGGCGGTAAAAGCGGTGGATGCGCGCCTGATTCTGGTGGGGCTGGCGGGCAGCGAGTCGATTCGTGCGGCGGCGCATTATGGCCTGCAAACCCGGGAAGAAGTGTTTGCCGATCGTGGCTATCAGGCCAGTGGGGCGCTGGTGCCTCGCAGCCAGCCGGGGGCACTGATCGAGGACAGCGCTCAGGCGATCGCCCAGACGCTAACTATGGTGCAACAGCGTAAAGTACAAAGCATCAGTGGCGACTGGGTAGCGGTGAACGCGCAAACCGTTTGCCTGCATGGCGACGGTGCGCACGCGCTGCAATTTGCTCATGCGTTGCGCGCGGCATTTGCTACCCAGCAAATCACCGTGACCAGCGCATAAGTTTTGACGGATTGCCCGGCTTTACGCCGGGCTTTTTATTTTCTGACAAGGGGGGAGAAAACATGGAAAGCGTGGTGAATCTCTGGCCGCTGCTGGGTATTGCGACCATCGTGCTCGGCTTTGTGCTGCGGTTCAATCCGGTGCTGGTGGTGATTGTTGCCGGTTTTGTTACCGGGCTGTCGGCGCATATGCCGCTGGCTGACATTTTAGAAAAACTGGGATCCGGGTTCCTGAATACCCGTAACCTGCCACTGATTCTGCTGTTGCCGCTGGCTGTTATCGGCTTGCTGGAGCGGCACGGTCTGAAAGAGCGGGCGCAAACCTGGATCGCCCAGATCAAAACAGCCACCGCAGGACGTTTGCTGATCGTCTACTTGTTTGTGCGTGAAATTACAGCCGCGCTGGGACTGACCAGCCTCGGTGGCCATCCGCAAATGGTCCGTCCGCTGCTGGCACCGATGGCGGAAGGGGCGACGGAAAACCGCTATGGCGAGGTGTCGCCGGAGGTGCGCCATCGTCTGCGTGCGATGTCCGCCGCCACCGATAACGTGGGGTTGTTCTTCGGTGAAGATATCTTCGTTGCCTTTGGTGCCATCATCTTTATGCACAACTTTATGCAACAGTCGGCGGGCATCCAGACCGAACCGCTGCATATCGCGGTATGGGGCATTCCGACCGCGATTTGTGCCTTCCTGATTCACTCCGCCCGCCTGATCCGTCTCGATCGCCAGCTGGCTCGTGAACTGGGCGCACTGAATCATCAGGCGTTGCAGGTGAAAGGAGAACAATGATGTTCCAGCAAGAATATCTGATGTGGCTGGCAGGCATTATTCTGCTGGTGGTTGCCGTCTTCTCGTGGCGGGATCATGCCAATCCACGCCGTCTGACTACCGGGCTGTTCTGGGCGCTGTATGGCCTGATTTTCCTGATTGGTGATGGCGCTTATCAACTGATGGGCCATCTGGCAGGGAATGCCGAACAGGGCCAGCGCTGGCTGCATATTGGCGTGGGTATCGCCGTGGTGGTGATGGCACTGATCGCCGGATTTGGCGGGGTGCGCCTCGGCAGTTATCACCAGCGCAGCGACGCAGAAAAACAGGCCAGTGCCAAACGTCTCGGTAACAAGCTGTTCCTGCCCGCACTGGCGATTCCGGTGGTGACCGTGATTGGCGTGCTGGCGTTCAACAATCTTCCTGGTTTGCAGCAGGCGGTGTTTGGTGCCGGTAATCATTCAACGCTGATTACCCTGTTCTCGATGATGCTGGGCTGCCTGATTGGCTGGCTGGTGGCATTGAAAATGACCCATGAAAAACCGGCGCAGTCGATGCAGGAGACGCGTCGCTTACTGGATGCGGTGGGCTGGGCCTTTATCCTGCCACAGATCCTCGCCACCCTCGGCCTGCTGTTTACCAGCGCCGGTGTGGGTAACGCGATATCGCATCTGACTGAAACCTACCTGGCGGTGGATAACCGTTTTGTTGCGGTGGCGGTGTATGCCATCGGCATGGCACTGCTGACCATGGTGATGGGCAACGCCTTTGCCGCGTTTCCGATTGTCACCGCCGGGATCGGTATCCCGATTCTGGTGCTGCAACATCACGGTAATCCGGCGGTGATGGCGGCGATTGGCATGTTCTCCGGCTATTGCGGCACGCTGATGACACCAATGGCGGCCAACTTTAACCTCGTCCCGGCACGTCTGCTGGAGCTGCCGGACCGCAATGCGGTGATCAAGGCTCAGGTGCCGACCGGTGTGCTACTGTTGGTGGTCAATATTTTCCTGCTGTGGTTCATGATGTTTTTGTGAGGATGCAATGAAAACGGTATTAATGACCGCGTTTGAGCCTTTTGAAGGCGAAAGCATCAATCCCTCATGGGAAGCGGTACGATCTTTTGACGGCAAGGTGATTGACGGCGCGCGCGTGGTGGCACGTCAGCTGCCGGTGGCGTATAGCCGCTGTGGTGCCGTGCTGATACAGGCGCTGGAGGCGTTGCAACCAGACCGCATTCTCTGTATTGGTCAGGCGGGCGGGCGCAGTGAAATCACCGTGGAACGGGTCGCCATCAATATCGATGATGCACGCATTCCTGATAATGAGGGGCAACAACCGATTGATCAGCCAGTAGTGGTGGAGGGGCCAGCGGCGTATTTCTCAACGTTGCCGATAAAGGCGATGGTTGCCGCAATTCGTGAGGCGGGGATTCCGGCATCGGTATCGCAGACTGCGGGCACCTTTACCTGTAATCATGTGATGTATCGCCTGTTGCATTGGCTGGCAACACAGCAAAGCAGTGCACGTGGCGGTTTTATTCATATTCCTTATCTGCCGGAGCAGGCGGTGAAACATCCCGGAGCACCGAGCATGGCGGCGGCCAGCGTCATTCAGGCGCTGGAGGTGGCAGTCCGGGTGGCGCTGAAAGTGGAGAAGGATCTGCATGTCGCGGGTGGCGCGACGCATTAACAGGAGCAGAGATGCCTGAAGGACCGGAGATCCGCCGCGCGGCGGATCAACTGGCAGCGGCGATGACGGGCAAACCGCTCACCGATGTGTGGTTTGCCTTTCCGCAGTTGAAAACCTATGAACCCGCCTTGCTGGGGGAGACCGTCACCACTATTGAAACGCGTGGCAAGGCGCTACTCACCCATTTTTCAAATGGTCTGACGCTGTATAGCCATAACCAGTTGTATGGCGTGTGGCGTGTGGTGCCCACCGGTACCGAACCGCAAACCACGCGTCAGTTACGCGTGCGGCTGGCGAATGCCGACCAGACCATCTTGCTCTACAGCGCCTCGGATATTGAGCTGCTTAATGCCGAAACACTGGCAGCGCATCCTTTCCTGCAACGTGTCGGGCCAGATGTACTGGATGCCGGCCTGACTGTCGATGAAGTACAACAGCGGCTGTTGTCACCACGTTTTCGGCGGCGGCAATTCAGTGGTCTGCTGCTCGACCAGGCGTTTCTCGCTGGGTTGGGAAATTATCTGCGGGTAGAAATTTTGTGGCATGCACAGCTGCTGGCGCAACATCGTGCCCAGGATCTGGATGCCGCACAGCTACGCGCGCTGAGTGAAGCGATGCTGGCGGTGCCGCGTCTCTCGTATCAGATGCGTGGCAGCATGAAGAAGTATCATGAAGAAGCGTCGTTTCGCTTTGAGGTTTTTCATCGCCAGGGGAAAACCTGTCGGCGCTGTGGTGCGGTGATTGAGAAGGGCGTGTTGTCATCACGGCCATTTTACTGGTGTCCGGGATGCCAGAAATAACAAGGGCGGGATAACCCGCCCTGACACTTATTTTTTCACCGCGGAGGTGAAAGGACGCTCGGTATAACCGGTGTACAGCTGACGCGGACGGGCAATCTTCATGCCTTCGTCGTGCATTTCTTTCCAGTGGGCAATCCAGCCAACGGTACGCGCCATGGCGAAGATCACCGTGAACATTGAAGACGGAATACCCATCGCTTTCAGAATAATGCCTGAGTAGAAATCAACATTCGGATAGAGTTTGCGCTCGATAAAGTACGGGTCGTTCAGCGCGATATGTTCCAGCTCCATCGCCACTTCCAGCAGGTCATCTTTCATACCCAGCTCGTTCAGCACTTCGTGGCAGGTTTCACGCATCACGGTGGCACGCGGGTCATAGTTCTTATACACGCGGTGACCGAAGCCCATCAGACGGAACGAATCGTTCTTGTCTTTCGCACGACGGACAAATTCCGGGATGTGATCGACGGTGCTGATCTCTTCCAGCATACGCAGTGTCGCTTCGTTAGCACCGCCGTGTGCCGGTCCCCACAGGGAGGCGATACCGGCTGCGATACAGGCAAACGGGTTAGCGCCCGATGAACCCGCAGTACGCACGGTAGAAGTCGAGGCGTTCTGCTCGTGGTCGGCGTGCAGAATCAGAATACGGTCCATTGCGCGTTCCAGCACCGGGTTAACTTTGTACTCTTCGCACGGTGTGGCGAACATCATGTGCAGGAAGTTACCGGCGTAGGAGAGGTCATTGCGCGGATAAACGAACGGCTGACCGATGGAGTATTTGTAGCACATCGCCGCCATGGTCGGCATTTTTGACAGCAGACGGAACGCAGCAATTTCACGGTGGCGCTCAATATTCACGTCCAGCGAGTCATGATAAAACGCCGCCAGCGCACCGGTCACACCACACATCACCGCCATCGGATGAGAGTCACGACGGAAACCGTGGAACAGGCGGGTGATTTGCTCGTGGATCATGGTGTGGCGGGTAACGGTGGTGCAGAATTCTTCGTACTGTTCCTGGGTTGGCGCTTCGCCATTGAGCAGGATGTAACACACTTCCAGGTAGTTTGAGTTTGTTGCCAGTTGATCAATGGGGAAACCGCGATGTAACAAAATACCTTCATCACCATCTATAAAGGTGATTTTGGATTCGCATGACGCTGTAGACGTGAAGCCGGGGTCGAAGGTAAACAGGCCTTTAGATCCGAGAGCGCGGACATCAACGACATCCTGTCCCAGCGTGCCTTTCATCACATCCAGTTCAACAGGCGTATTGTCTTGTAGGGTTAGCGTCACTTTTTTATCTGTCATTTTTCGTCTCCATAGCGCCTTGGTAGGTAAGGATCTTAGACACCTAAACCGCCATCATGTTGCATAAAACCACAATCTTCACAGTATCACTCTGCGGTCATGTTTGTCGTGCAGGGTAGAGTACAGAGCGAACGATGTGTTTGGGCCAGTGGCGTCCGGGCATGACATGCTGCAAATCGCGGATGTTAAAGATCCTGTCACGACATAACTTCTTGGTAACCAATAACCTGATGCTTTGTAATGCTCTGAGTTGCAATGTTACATAACTTCAGCTTAGGGGAAAGTGTATCCCCATAACTTTTGTGCATCATAGGGTTTTAATGCGTTCGTTTGTAACCGAATTGTTGAACTTTTGTCAAATCAGATAATTAAAAATGTATGAAATGTGAAATTCGTGAGGGGGATCACTGTTCAGCTTAAATGTGACCAAAGAGATTGTAGGGGAATTGTAATCAGAATGTGATCCTCCTATACTGCCGCCAGGTCTCCGGAATACCCTGACACCAGGAGCCACCCAGCGTTTTCCCCGCGTCATTGAACACTGGATGTTGCTTCTTTGGTGACGGTTGCTGTCTGAACACGTCCTGTGTCTCTGATGTAACCCAGGACCGGAGGAAGCAAAATAAAAAAGAGCTGTGTGGGCAAAACCGTGAAAAAACAAAGACCTGTTAACTTGGATCTCTCGACGATCCGGTTTCCCGTTACTGCAATATCGTCCATTCTCCACCGCGTCTCCGGCGTGATCACCTTTGTCGCTCTCGGAATTCTGCTCTGGTTACTGGGTCTCTCGCTCTCCTCTCCCGAAGGTTTCCTGCAAGCGGCGTCCATTATGGATGGCTTCTTCGCTAAGTTCATCATGTGGGGCATTCTTACCGCGCTGGCATATCATGCCGTGGGCGGCATTCGCCATATGTTGATGGACTTCGGCTATCTGCCGGAAACCCTGGAAATGGGCACCCGTTCCGCTCAGGCGGCTTTTGGTATCACTGTCGTGCTTTCAATTTTGGCTGGAGTCCTCGTATGGTAAGCAATGCTTCTGCATTAGGACGCAACGGTATTCATGACTGGCTGTTACTGCGTGCTGCTGCAATCTTAATTACGCTCTACATTCTCTACATTCTCGGTTTTGTAGTGATGACAGGCACGCTGACGTATGACGTCTGGCGCGGCTTCTTCGCTTCCTCCTTCACGAAAGTGTTCACGTTGCTGACGCTGTTCTCCATTCTGATTCACGGTTGGATCGGGATGTGGCAGGTGCTGACTGACTACGTGAAACCGCTGGCGACCCGTCTGGTGTTGCAGCTGGTGATTGTGGTCGCGCTGTTGTCCTATGCAATTTATGGAACCGTTGTCGTGTGGGGTGTGTAAATGAGTTTGCCAGTCAGAGAGTTTGATGCCGTGGTGATCGGCGCAGGTGGTGCAGGTATGCGCGCTGCTTTGCAAATCTCCCAATCGGGCCAGACCTGCGCCCTGTTGTCGAAAGTTTTCCCTACCCGTTCCCATACCGTTTCCGCCCAGGGCGGCATTACCGTGGCGCTTGGCAACACCCACGAAGATAACTGGGAATGGCATATGTACGACACCGTGAAAGGTTCCGACTATATCGGTGACCAGGACGCGATCGAATATATGTGTCATGTCGGCCCGGAAGCGATTCTGGAGCTGGAACATATGGGATTGCCATTCTCCCGTCTTGATGACGGCCGCGTGTATCAGCGTCCGTTTGGTGGTCAGTCGAAAAACTTCGGTGGTGAGCAGGCGGCGCGTACCGCTGCGGCTGCCGACCGTACCGGCCACGCCCTGCTGCATACGCTGTATCAGCAGAACCTGAAAAACAAAACCACTATCTTCTCCGAATGGTATGCGCTGGACCTGGTGAAAAATGCCGATGGTGCCATCGTCGGTTGTACCGCCATCTGCATTGAAACCGGTGAAACGGTCTACTTCAAAGCCAAAGCTACCATTCTGGCGACCGGCGGCGCAGGTCGTATTTACCAATCCACCACCAACGCCCACATCAACACCGGTGACGGCGTCGGTATGGCCCTGCGTGCAGGCGTACCGGTGCAGGACATGGAAATGTGGCAGTTCCACCCAACCGGTATCGCCGGTGCGGGTGTACTGGTGACCGAAGGTTGCCGTGGTGAAGGTGGTTATCTGCTGAATAAACACGGCGAACGCTTTATGGAACGCTACGCACCTAACGCCAAAGATCTGGCGGGCCGTGATGTGGTGGCGCGTTCGATGATGATCGAAATCCGTGAAGGTCGCGGCTGTGATGGCCCGTGGGGGCCGCACATTAAGCTGAAGCTCGACCATCTGGGCAAAGACGTGCTGGAATCCCGTCTGCCGGGCATTCTGGAGCTGTCGCGTACCTTCGCGCATGCTGATCCGATAAAAGAACCGATTCCGGTGATCCCAACCTGTCACTACATGATGGGTGGTATTCCGACCAAAGTGACCGGTCAGGCGCTGTGCGTGAATGAGCAGGGCGAAGATGTTGTCATCCCTGGCCTGTTTGCGGTGGGTGAAATTGCCTGCGTATCGGTTCACGGCGCCAACCGCCTCGGCGGTAACTCACTGCTCGATCTGGTGGTATTTGGTCGCGCGGCGGGTCTGCATCTGCTGGAGTGTATCCAGGAGCAGGGCGAACTGCGTGATGCTACCCAGGACGAGATCGATGCAGCGATGGCGCGCTTCAATCGCTGGGAAAATAACACCACTGGCGAAGATCCGGTTGAGATTCGCAAGGCGCTGCAACGCTGCATGCAGAACAACTTCTCGGTGTTCCGTGAAGGTGATGCGATGGCGCAGGGTCTGGAAGAGTTGAAAGTGATCCGCGAACGCCTGAAATCAGCGCGTCTCGATGACCGTTCACCGGACTTCAATACCCAGCGTATCGAGTGTCTGGAGCTGGATAACCTGATGGAAACCGCTTACGCCACGGCCGTTGCGGCGAACTATCGTACCGAAAGCCGTGGCGCGCATAGCCGCTTCGACTATCCGGATCGCGATGATGCCAACTGGCTGTGCCACAGCCTCTATGTTCCGCAAACGGAAAGCATGACGCGCCGTGAGGTGAACATGCAACCGAAACTGCGCGCGGCCTTCCCGCCGAAAGTGCGTACTTATTAATTGCGGAGATCATCATGAGACTCGAATTTTCAATCTATCGTTACAACCCGGAAGTTGATGACGCGCCGCGTATGCAGGAGTACAGCCTGGAAGCGGAAGATGGTCGCGACATGATGCTGCTGGACGCGTTGATCAAGCTGAAAGAGAAAGATCCGACGCTGGCGTTTCGTCGCTCCTGCCGTGAGGGCGTGTGCGGGTCTGATGGCCTGAACATGAACGGTAAAAACGGTCTGGCGTGTATCACTCCGGTGTCTGCGCTGGGCAATGGTACGAAGAAAATTGTTATCCGTCCGCTGCCTGGTCTGCCGGTAATTCGCGATCTGGTTGTGGATATGGGGCAATTCTACGCACAGTATGAGAAGATTAAGCCTTACCTGTTGAATAACGGGGAAAATCCACCGGCGCGTGAGCATCTGCAAAGCCCGGCTGAGCGTGAGCATCTGGATGGTCTGTACGAGTGTATTCTCTGCGCCTGCTGCTCAACCTCGTGCCCGTCGTTCTGGTGGAACCCGGACAAATTCATCGGTCCGGCCGGTTTGCTGGCGGCTTACCGCTTCCTGATTGACAGCCGTGATACCGAAACCGATGCACGTCTGGACAATCTGAACGATGCTTTCAGTGTATTCCGCTGTCACAGCATCATGAACTGTGTGAGCGTGTGCCCAAAAGGACTAAACCCGACGCGCGCCATCGGCCATATTAAGTCGATGCTGCTGCAACGCGGAGCATAAGAAGACCCACTGTCCGGGAACCTCAGGTTCCCGGCAGTTTACGGAAGCCTCTATAAGCGCGGTCTGAACCACGCTTATAAAGGTTCCCTTACGAGTCGGGCGCCGATAGCGCAAGGGCTCGTATCGCTGAACTCACTACGGCAAGCCGCGAAAGCGGCAACAATGAAACCTCAAAAAAAGCATACTAATGCTTAAGGGATCACAATGCAGAACAGCGCGATGAAGCCCTGGCTGGACTCCTCCTGGCTGGCCGGCGCGAACCAATCTTACATAGAGCAACTCTATGAGGATTTCCTGACCGATCCTGACTCTGTTGATGCAGTGTGGCGCGACATGTTCCAGCAACTGCCCGGCACTGGCGTGAAACCTGAGCAGTTTCACTCCACCACGCGTGATTACTTCCGCCGCCTGGCCAAAGATGCAACGCGTTACACCTCCACAGTCACTGACCCGGCCACCAATTCCAAACAGGTTAAGGTGCTGCAGCTGATCAACGCCTTCCGCTTTCGCGGACACCAGCACGCTAACCTTGATCCGCTCGGCCTGTGGAAACAGGACGCCGTACCGGATCTCGACCCGACTTATCACGATCTGACCGACGCCGATTTTCAGGAAAGCTTTAACGTTGGCTCTTTTGCTATCGGCAAAGAGACCATGAAGCTGGCCGATCTCTTCGAAGCGCTGAAGCAGACCTACTGTGGCTCTATTGGTGCTGAGTACATGCACATCAATAACACCGACGAGAAACGCTGGATTCAGCAGCGTCTCGAATCGATCGTGGGCCACGCAAGTTTCAGTGCTGACGAGAAAAAAGGTTTCCTGAAAGAGCTGACGGCGGCAGAAGGTCTGGAAAAATACCTTGGTGCTAAATTCCCCGGCGCGAAACGCTTCTCACTGGAAGGTGGTGATGCGCTGATCCCGATGCTGCGCGAAATGATTCGTCACGCGGGTAAAAGCGGTACGCGTGAAGTGGTGCTGGGTATGGCGCACCGCGGCCGTCTGAACGTGCTGATCAACGTACTGGGTAAAAAGCCGCAGGATCTTTTTGACGAGTTTTCCGGTAAGCACAAAGAACACCTCGGCACCGGTGACGTGAAGTACCACATGGGCTTCTCGTCAGATGTGGAAACCGAAGGTGGCCTGGTGCATCTGGCGCTGGCATTTAACCCGTCGCACCTTGAGATCGTGAGTCCGGTGGTAATGGGTTCGGTGCGTGCGCGCCTGGATCGTCTGGCTGAGCCGAGCAGCAATAAAGTGCTGCCAATCACCATTCACGGTGATGCTGCGGTGACCGGCCAGGGCGTGGTGCAGGAAACCCTGAACATGTCGCAGGCGCGGGGTTACGAAGTGGGCGGTACGGTTCGCATCGTGATCAACAACCAGGTGGGCTTCACCACCTCAAATCCGCAGGATGCACGTTCAACGCCGTACTGTACTGACATCGGTAAAATGGTTCTGGCCCCGATCTTCCACGTTAATGCGGACGACCCGGAAGCCGTTGCCTTTGTCACCCGTCTGGCGCTCGACTATCGCAACACCTTCAAACGTGATGTGTTTATCGACCTGGTGTGCTATCGCCGTCATGGCCATAACGAAGCCGATGAGCCAAGCGCAACCCAGCCGTTGATGTATCAGAAAATCAAAAAGCATCCGACACCGCGTAAAATCTACGCTGACCGCCTGGAAGCAGATGGCATTGCCAAACTGGAAGATGCCACCGAAATGGTCAATGTGTATCGCGATGCGCTGGATGCCGGTGAATGCGTGGTGCCGGAATGGCGTCCGATGAGCCTGCACTCCTTCACCTGGTCGCCGTACCTGAATCACGACTGGGACGAAAGCTACCCGGCTACCGTTGAGATGAAACGCTTGCAGGAACTGGCTCGTCGTATCAGCCAGGTGCCGGAAGCGATCGAAGTCCAGGGCCGTGTTGCCAAGATTTATAACGACCGCAAAGAGATGGCCGAGGGCAATAAAGCCTTTGACTGGGGCGGCGCAGAAAACCTGGCTTACGCCACGCTGGTTGATGAAGGTATCCCGGTGCGTCTGTCAGGTGAAGACTCCGGCCGTGGCACCTTCTTCCATCGCCATGCGGTGGTACACAACCAGGCGAACGGTTCCACCTATACGCCGCTGCACCATATCCATCATGGTCAGGGTCAGTTCAAAGTCTGGGACTCGGTGTTGTCGGAAGAAGCGGTACTGGCATTCGAATACGGTTATGCCACCGCAGAACCGCGCGTGCTGACCATCTGGGAAGCGCAGTTTGGTGACTTTGCCAACGGTGCGCAGGTGGTTATCGACCAGTTCATCAGTTCCGGCGAGCAGAAGTGGGGCCGTATGTGTGGCCTGGTGATGCTGCTGCCACACGGTTATGAAGGTCAGGGTCCGGAGCACTCCTCTGCACGTCTGGAACGTTATCTGCAACTCTGCGCCGAGCAGAACATGCAGGTGTGTGTGCCGTCTACGCCAGCGCAGGTTTACCATATGCTGCGTCGTCAGGCGTTGCGCGGTATGCGTCGTCCGTTGATCGTGATGTCACCGAAGTCGCTGCTGCGTCATCCGCTGGCGATTTCCACCCTCGACGAACTGGCTAACGGTAGCTTCCAGCCAGCGATCGGCGAGATCGATGCGCTTGATGCGAAACAGGTGAAACGCGTGGTGATGTGTTCTGGTAAGGTTTATTACGATCTGCTGGAGCAGCGTCGTAAGAGCGAGAAGAACGACGTCGCGATTATTCGTATTGAGCAGCTGTATCCGTTCCCGCACAAAGCGGTACAGGAAGCACTGAAACCCTATTCTCATGTCCAGGATTTCGTCTGGTGTCAGGAAGAACCACTGAATCAGGGTGCATGGTACTGCAGTCAGCATCATTTCCGCGAAGTGGTTCCGTTTGGTGCTTCACTGCGCTATGCAGGCCGCCCGGCTTCTGCTTCACCGGCCGTGGGCTACATGTCCGTACATCAAAAACAGCAGCAAGACCTGGTTAATGACGCGCTGAACCTTGGTTAATAAAAAGGAAAGATAATGAGTAGCGTAGATATTCTCGTTCCCGATTTGCCTGAATCCGTAGCGGACGCAACGGTAGCAACCTGGCATAAAAAACCCGGCGACGCGGTCAGTCGCGATGAAGTAATTGTCGAGATCGAAACCGACAAAGTAGTGCTGGAAGTGCCGGCATCGGCCGACGGCGTACTGGATGCGGTGCTGGAAGATGAAGGTTCAACCGTAATTTCTCGCCAGATCCTCGGCCGTCTGAAAGAAGGCAACAGCAGCGGGAAAGAGACCACCGCGAAAGTGGATAGCAAGGAATCAACGCCTGCACAGCGTCAGACGGCTTCTCTGGAAGAAGAGAGCAATGACGCACTCAGCCCGGCGATCCGTCGCCTGATCGCTGAACATGACCTCGATGCCAGCCAGATTAAAGGCAGCGGCGTTGGCGGTCGTATCACGCGTGAAGATGTCGAAAAACATCTGGCGAAGAAACCGGAAGCCAAAGCGGCACCGGCTGCAGCACAGCCTGCTGCTGCACCGCAGACCGCGATTGCCAACCGTAGCGAGAAGCGCGTGCCAATGACGCGTCTGCGTAAGCGTGTTGCTGAGCGTCTGCTGGAAGCGAAAAACAGCACCGCAATGCTGACCACCTTCAACGAAATCAACATGAAGCCGATCATGGATCTGCGTAAGCAGTACGGCGATGCCTTCGAGAAGCGTCATGGCGTGCGTCTGGGCTTTATGTCTTTCTATATCAAAGCCGTGGTTGAAGCGCTGAAACGCTACCCGGAAGTGAATGCTTCCATCGACGGTGAAGACGTGGTGTACCACAACTATTTCGATGTCAGCATCGCGGTATCCACCCCGCGTGGTCTGGTGACGCCGGTGCTGAGAGATGTTGATGCGCTGAGCATGGCCGACATCGAGAAGAAAATTAAAGAACTGGCGGTGAAAGGCCGTGACGGCAAACTGACCGTTGACGAACTGACTGGCGGTAACTTCACCATCACTAACGGCGGTGTCTTCGGTTCGCTGATGTCCACTCCGATCATCAACCCACCGCAGAGTGCGATTCTGGGCATGCACGCCATCAAAGATCGTCCGATGGCGGTGAATGGTCAGGTTGTGGTACTGCCGATGATGTATCTGGCGCTCTCTTATGATCACCGTCTGATTGATGGCCGTGAGTCTGTCGGTTATCTGGTGGCGGTGAAAGAGATGCTGGAAGATCCGGCACGTCTGCTGCTGGATGTCTGATTTTCATAGGGCGCGCCAGGTTCAGGGCGCGTCCAAAACTCATTAGTCTTTACTAGACCTGAATGGATAGAACATCATGAACTTACACGAATACCAGGCTAAACAGCTGTTTGCACGGTATGGTATGCCGGCACCGACTGGCTACGCCTGTACTACACCACGTGAAGCAGAAGAAGCCGCATCAAAAATTGGCGCAGGCCCGTGGGTAGTGAAATGTCAGGTTCATGCCGGTGGCCGCGGTAAAGCGGGCGGTGTGAAAGTGGTGAAGAGCAAAGAAGAGATCCGTGCCTTTGCTGAACACTGGCTGGGTAAACGCCTGGTAACCTATCAAACAGATGCCGAAGGTCAGCCGGTAAACCAGATCCTGGTTGAAGCAGCGACCGACATTGATCAGGAACTCTATCTGGGTGCGGTGGTTGACCGTGCCAGCCGTCGTGTGGTCTTTATGGCCTCTACCGAAGGCGGTGTTGAGATTGAGAAAGTGGCGGAAGAAACCCCGCACCTGATCCACAAAATGGCGCTGGATCCGTTAGCCGGTCCGCAGCCGTATCAGGGCCGTGAGCTGGCATTCAAACTGGGCCTGACCGGCAAGCAAGTCAGCCAGTTCACCAAAATCTTCATGGGCCTGGCGACCATGTTCCTGGAGCGCGACCTGGCGCTGGTTGAGATCAACCCGCTGGTGGTGACGAAGCAGGGCGATCTGGTGTGTCTTGATGGCAAACTGGGTGCCGATGGCAATGCCCTGTTCCGTCAGCCGGAACTGCGTGAAATGCGCGACCCAAGCCAGGAAGACCCGCGTGAAGCACATGCGACGCAGTGGGAACTGAACTATGTCGCGCTGGAAGGCAACATTGGCTGTATGGTCAACGGTGCGGGTCTGGCAATGGGTACCATGGACATCGTGAAACACCACGGTGGTCAGCCTGCTAACTTCCTTGATGTCGGCGGCGGCGCAACCAAAGAGCGCGTAACCGAAGCCTTCAAAATCATCCTGTCTGACGATGCAGTTAAAGCTGTATTCGTTAACATTTTCGGCGGCATCGTGCGTTGCGACCTGATCGCAGACGGCATCATCGGTGCAGTAGCGGAAGTGGGTGTGAACGTACCGGTGGTGGTACGTCTGGAAGGTAACAACGCCGAGCTGGGCGCTAAGAAACTGGCGGACAGCGGTTTGAACATCATTGCAGCAACCAGCCTGACAGACGCGGCACAGCGTGTTGTTGCTGCTGCGGAGGGTAAATAATGTCCATTTTGATCGACAAAAACACCAAAGTCATTTGCCAGGGTTTCACTGGCGGCCAGGGGACTTTCCACTCTGAGCAGGCGCTGGCCTATGGTACGCAGCTGGTTGGCGGTGTGACCCCAGGTAAAGGCGGCACCACCCATCTCGGTCTGCCGGTGTTCAACACCGTGCGTGAAGCTGTAGAAGCTACCGGCGCAACCGCTACGGTGATCTACGTTCCGGCTCCGTTCTGCAAAGACGGTATTCTGGAAGCCATCGACGCGGGTATCAAGCTGATTATTACCATCACTGAAGGTATCCCGACGCTGGATATGCTGACCGTGAAAGTGAAGCTGGATGAAGCTGGCGTGCGGATGATCGGCCCGAACTGTCCGGGTGTGATCACCCCAGGCGAATGTAAGATCGGCATTATGCCGGGCCACATTCACCTGCCGGGCCGCGTCGGTATCGTGTCACGTTCAGGCACCCTGACCTATGAAGCGGTTAAGCAGACCACTGACATCGGCTACGGCCAGTCAACCTGCGTCGGTATCGGTGGTGACCCGATCCCGGGTTCTAACTTCATCGACATCCTGAAAATGTTCCAGGAAGACCCGCAGACCGAAGCGATCGTGATGATCGGTGAGATCGGCGGTAGCGCTGAAGAAGAAGCGGCTGCCTACATCAAAGAGCATGTGACCAAACCGGTTGTGGGTTATATCGCCGGTGTGACTGCGCCGAAAGGTAAGCGTATGGGTCACGCAGGTGCGATCATTGCCGGTGGTAAAGGCACAGCAGATGAGAAATTTGCTGCGCTGGAAGCGGCCGGTGTGAAAACCGTGCGCAGCCTGGCTGATATCGGCGATGCCGTGAAAGAAGTCCTGCCAGCTAAATAAGCCTGGGCTACTGAAAGTGCTAAGCCGCTACCCTTTGAGGGGAGCGGCTTTTTTGTTGCTTCTGTAGACTGCAAGTAGATTTAAAGGCGTGGTTGTTAGTTAGTATTGGTGTGTATAAACGACGGACACCAATACATTCTTATTTTGTTCGATCGTGCCAACTGTCACTGTTACCTCCGGATTTTTACCTCTCCAGCAATCGCCACTCACTACGCAATCGTTGTGTTTACTGTAGCCAAGAGATGCCAGGTATGCGCTAATCTTGCTGGTATCCGTAGTATCGTGAAATGTGACGGTATAGCCCTGTGATTCCGGGCCCGAGACATTGTAAAAGGCGAATTCATAGCGATCAGATATACGTGGCATTTTTTTCAGGATGTCAGGGGTAAAATGTTCATACAGCCTGGTTTCCTGTTCGGTGTAATGTGCACTACCGTCAAATCCTGGTTCTATTATCGGCCAGTAATAAGCAATCACACCTGTAAGAACGGCCACCAGAATGGCGATGATGCTGGTTGCGATTTTAAAAGGCCTTTTCATTCCGTCATATCCGTCTGATTCCCACCCTGCATATAAGTACCGTCAGCGGTTGCTATGCCTACATTGCCAGACTTCCAGTCATTGTAGGGGCGGATGGTTTGCATAAAACCGGGAAGCTGGCCTAAGTGAGGTCGAGCTCTGGGAAATCGCTCCGGGTCAGGGAACAACAGCGGCTGAAAAGTCTCATTTTTCCAGGAACCGATTTTGCCATAATAATCCCAACGTTTGAGTGCCTCCTCTTTGCTGACGGGGCGCAATAATGGGAATGGATTGCGAATCGACATTACGCGGTAAAAACCCAGCAGGTCTGAGCAGAGATCTTCGCCACTGAATCCACTATCGGTTACCAGATTGATGGGGAATGTATTTTGCATAGCTTCAAAACGCCTGGCTAACGTCATCATCATTGCCAGCGCAATACTCTGACGCTCCTGATAAGGGCGGCCTGTGCGGATACGCCATTTAATAAATTTGCCCATCCGAAGGGTTTTCCAGGGATCAACCATCGACTGGGAATACGTAATGTCGTAGCGAGCCACACCCATCGCTTCACCGTAGTTTATTTTATTCATCAGTTTTCGGATGTCCTCTCCCTGGGCATGACCGAGGTCCACCCAACCCAGCACTTCCGTGTAAACCAACCCGTAATTGGTTTGCGCCGCATCTGCACCCTCAATAATCTCACTCCGTTTACTCATCCTTAAATCCTCATCATCCTTTCAGCACACCCTATGCGGTTTTCACTTTACTCAAAACATCGGAAAAGTTGAGGTGTTAATGACTGGATTGTGATGGCCATCGTATCCTGTTGAAAATAAGTTAAAATTTTACTCAATAAGGGTTAGGGCAATCACTAACAATTCCTTACCGCTGGGGCGACTGTCGGCCAGGTTGCCTGGCCAGGGGCAGTTTTTGCTGCCTTTACCCATGCAAAAAGTGGGAAAAGTCCGACGAGGTCAAAATTGGCAGCTATGATTATTTTGTCAGAGGGTAAAGAAGGGCAAATTCGATGGTGTCTGATTGAAAATTAAGAAAGTCTTGCCAGTCGTTTCGTTAAAAAATTATGGCAAAGGTAATTATTTTCTTAATTACGTCATCATCTCATGACATCTAATTAACAATAAGCTCCACAATACATATCTGGAAATTTTATGCGTTAATCCAGATCAACAAATGCTGAGTTATAACAAACTTTACCACTGGCAAAGCGCAACTTAACCGGTATAAATTGCGCTACATCAATTCAATCTTTTTCACGCATTTTCAGGAGTTTGTGCCAGGCGTTGTTATATCAATTCTGTCGCCTCCTCTCTCACTCCTGTCCGAAACGGATTGTTGCGATACGTTTTCAGGGAATTTTCGTCACTGTTACTCGCTCACTTCGGGCAGCAGATTTCTCTGTTCTGTCGGTAACAAAACTGGAATCAATAATCAGTCGTTCCTGACTCTTCTTCTGCACGTCAATGTCTGTTGTTTGCCGTTGTCGCCCGCAGGGAGAGTTCATGCGAGGAGCAAGGAGTCATCATGTTAGATATTGTCGAGCTGTCGCGTTTGCAGTTTGCCCTGACGGCGATGTATCACTTCCTGTTCGTGCCATTAACGCTGGGTATGGCGTTTTTGCTGGCGATCATGGAGACCGTATACGTCCTGACGGGAAAACAGATTTACAAAGATATGACCAAGTTCTGGGGCAAGTTGTTTGGCATCAACTTCGCACTCGGTGTAGCAACCGGTCTGACCATGGAATTTCAGTTCGGGACTAACTGGTCCTATTACTCACACTACGTCGGCGATATCTTCGGTGCGCCGCTGGCCATTGAAGGCCTGATGGCGTTCTTCCTCGAATCCACCTTTGTTGGCCTGTTCTTCTTCGGCTGGGATCGTCTCGGTAAGGTACAACACCTCGCGGTGACCTGGCTGGTGGCGCTCGGTTCGAACATGTCGGCTTTGTGGATCCTGGTGGCGAACGGCTGGATGCAAAACCCGATTGCCTCTGAGTTCAATTTTGAAACCATGCGTATGGAGATGGTGAGCTTCTCCGAGCTGGTACTGAACCCGGTGGCGCAGGTGAAATTCGTTCACACCGTAGCAGCGGGCTATACAGCCGGTGCTATGTTCATTCTCGGCATCAGCGCCTGGTATCTGCTGAAAGGCCGTGACATTGCCTTTGCTAAGCGTTCTTTCGCGATTGCAGCCAGCTTCGGTATGGCAGCGGTGCTGTCAGTGATCGTGCTGGGTGATGAATCTGGCTACGAAATGGGTGATGTGCAGAAAACCAAACTGGCTGCTATTGAAGCCGAATGGGAAACCCAACCGGCTCCGGCGTCGTTTACGCTGTTTGGCCTGCCGGATCAGGACGCGCAGCAAAACAAATACGCGATCCAGATACCTTATCTGCTTGGATTGATTGCTACTCGTTCGGTCGATACCCCGGTAACCGGCCTGAAAGAGTTGCTGGCGCAGCATGAAGTGCGTATCCGCAACGGTATGAAGGCTTATGCGTTACTCAACGAACTGCGTGCCGGTAGTAAAGATCCTGCGGTGCGTTCCGCATTTGAGCAAAGCAAGCAGGATCTCGGATATGGTTTGCTGTTGAAGCGCTATACGCCGGACGTGGCCAACGCAACCGAAGCGCAGATCCAGAAAGCGACAGCAGACTCGATCCCCCGTGTAGCGCCGCTCTATTTTGCCTTCCGTATCATGGTGCTGTGTGGAATCCTGCTGCTGGCGGTGATTGCACTGTCGTTCTGGAGCGTGATTCGCAATCGTATCGGCAAGTGCCGCTGGCTGCTTAAAGCCGCGTTATACGGTATTCCGCTGCCGTGGATTGCCATCGAATCGGGTTGGTTTGTCGCTGAGTATGGCCGTCAGCCGTGGGCAGTGGGTGAGGTGTTGCCAACGGCGGTCGCGAACTCATCACTGACTGTCGGCGACGTTCTGTTCTCAATGATTCTGATTTGCGGTCTGTACACCCTGTTCCTGGTGGCGGAAATGTATTTGATGTTCAAATTTGCCCGCCTTGGTCCAAGCAGCCTGAAAACCGGCCGCTATCATCATGAGCAGATTGCGGCATCAGCCCAACCGGCGCGTGGATAAGGAGAGCTACCATGTTTGACTATGAAGTATTGCGATTTGTCTGGTGGCTATTGATCGGCATTCTGCTGGTTGGGTTTGCCGTCACTGAAGGCTTCGACATGGGTGTGGGGATGCTGGTCCGTATTATGGGCCGCTCCGATACGGAACGCCGTGTCATGATTAACACCATTGCCCCGCACTGGGACGGTAACCAGGTGTGGCTGATCACCGCCGGTGGCGCGCTGTTTGCTGCCTGGCCGATGGTCTACGCCGCCGCGTTTTCTGGCTTCTATGTAGCGATGATTCTGGTGCTGGCCTCTTTGTTCTTCCGTCCGGTGGGTTTTGATTACCGTTCCAAGATTGAAGATGTGCGCTGGCGTGGTATGTGGGACTGGGGCATTTTTATCGGCAGCTTTGTACCGCCGCTGGTGATTGGCGTAGCGTTTGGCAACCTGTTGCAGGGTGTGCCGTTCCACGCAGACGAGTATCTGCGTCTGTTCTACACCGGCAACTTCTTCCAGCTGCTGAATCCGTTTGGACTGCTGGCGGGTGTGATCAGTGTGGCAATGTTCCTGACCCAGGGCGCAACCTATCTGCAAATGCGCACCACCGGTGAACTGCATGTCCGTGCACGTTCTCTCGCGCAGGTTACCGCATTAGTGATGATGGTGTGCTTCATTCTGGCTGGGGTGTGGGTGAAATACGGTATTGACGGTTACGTGGTGAAAAGCGTTATCGATCACCATGCTGCGTCTAACCCGCTGGGTAAAGATGTGGTGCGTGAAGCCGGTGCCTGGCTGGTGAATTTTGAGCAGACCCCGATTCTGTGGATCTTCCCGATATTGGGTGTGGTAATGCCGCTGCTGACCACTCTGTGCTCACGCATGGAGAAAGGGGCCTGGGCATTTATCTTCTCTTCACTGACGCTGGCAGGTGTGATCATGACCGTGGGCATTGCGATGTTCCCGTTCATCATGCCATCAAGCACCGTGCCGGGTACCAGCCTGACCATGTGGGATGCGACATCAAGTGTGCTGACGCTGAAGATTATGACCTTTGCCGCCATCATTTTTGTTCCACTCATTCTGCTGTACACCACCTGGTGTTACTGGAAAATGTTTGGTCGCATCACGAAAGAACACGTTGAGAGCAATACGCACTCCCTGTACTGATTAAGGAGCTAGAACATGTGGTATTTTGCCTGGATTCTTGGCACCCTGCTGGCCTGTTCGTTCGGTGTGATCGCGGCACTGGCGCTGGAGCGTGCTGAAGAGAGCGCAGCGAAAGGCGATAAAGCCTGATGCGCCAACTGTTTCAGACCCTGTATCGTCTGATGGATAAAGGCCCGTTACGGGCCTTTTCACTGTTACTGGCCTTATGGCTGGCGGCTTGTGTGTTCTGGGATCCGTCGCGCTTTGCGGCAAAAACCAGCGCACTTTCGGTCTGGCATGGTGCGGTACTGATTTGGGCGGTGTGTACCGGCGTGATTCACGGCACAGGGTTCCGTCCACGTCGGTTACGCTGGCAGGCGTTCTTCACGCCATTACCGGCGATGATTGTCCTGCTGGCGGGGATTTTCTGGTTTTATCGTTAAGTCCTCGGTCAGGACAAATTAAGTCCATTTATTGCCGCTATTTCAGGCGCTGATGTGAGGTTTTGTCAGCGCCTGGTCAAGAAATCTGCCGAAAATCCTTCCGGTTGTTACCGTCTGATAATTATTTTCTCGGGGCGCCAGCGGGCCATTCCCAAGCCGATCTCACTTGCGTATAGTAGCAACGTTTAAAATGATACCGGGATGTAGAGTGAGTACAACGCTGTTTCGCTGGCCGGTTCGGGTCTATTACGAAGATACCGACGCCGGTGGTGTGGTTTATCACGCCAGCTATATCGCTTTCTATGAACGAGCACGTACCGAAATGTTGCGCCAGCACCATTTCAATCAACAGACCCTGCTGGAACAGCAGATCTGCTTTGTGGTGCGACGTATGACGGTGGACTATCTTGCGGCAGCACGTCTTGATGACCTTCTGGAAATCCAGAGTGAGGTAAGTTCAATGACGCGAGCCACCATGACGTTCTCTCAGCGTATCGTGAATGCAGAAGGCAAAGTGCTCAATGAGGCAGAAGTCCTGATTGCCTGCATCAACCCACATCTAATGAAGCCGATTGCGCTTCCCAAGTCTATTGTCGCGGAGTTCAAGCAGTGACTGACATGAATATTCTTGATTTGTTCCTGAAGGCGAGCCTTCTGGTCAAACTTATCATGTTGATTTTGATCGGCTTTTCTATTGCCTCATGGGCAATCATCATCCAGCGTACCCGCATTCTGAATGCTGCCGGGCGTGAAGCCGAAGCGTTTGAAGATAAATTCTGGTCAGGTATCGAACTGTCTCGTCTTTATCAGGAGAGCCAGGGGCGTCGTGACGAGCTGAACGGTTCTGAGCAGATTTTCTATTCCGGGTTTAAAGAATTTGCGCGTCTGCACCGTGCCAACAGCCATGCGCCAGAAGCGGTGGTCGAGGGTGCCAGCCGTGCGATGCGTATTTCGATGAACCGTGAACTGGAAGCACTGGAAAACCATATTCCTTTCCTTGGCACCGTCGGTTCCATCAGCCCGTATATCGGTCTGTTTGGTACGGTGTGGGGGATCATGCACGCCTTTATCGCCCTGGGTGCCGTGAAGCAGGCCACGTTGCAAATGGTCGCGCCGGGTATCGCCGAAGCGCTGATCGCGACGGCAATCGGTCTGTTTGCCGCGATTCCAGCGGTGATGGCGTACAACCGTCTGAACCAGCGCGTCAATAAGCTGGAGCAGGGTTACGACAACTTTATGGAAGAGTTCACGGCTATCCTGCATCGTCAGGCTTTCTCCACCGACAACACGAAGTAAGTCGAGGTAAACGATGGCCAGAACCCGTGGTCGCGCTCGCCGCGATCTTAAGTCTGAAATCAACATCGTTCCGCTGCTGGACGTGCTGCTGGTGCTGTTGCTGATCTTTATGGCAACCGCGCCGATCATTACCCAAAGCGTGGAAGTGGATCTGCCGGATGCAACCGACTCGAAGACGGTCTCCAGCGATGATAATCCGCCGGTGATTGTTGAAGTTGCGGGGGTAGGGCAGTACAGCCTGGTGGTGGATCACGATCGTATGAATCAGCTCCCGCCTGAGCAGGTGGTGAGCGAAGCACAGCGCCGACTGGAAGCCAATCCGAAGACGGTCTTCCTGATCGGTGGCGCAAAAGACGTGCCTTACGACGAAATCATCAAGGCGCTTAACCTGCTGCATCAGGCTGGCGTGAAATCTGTCGGTTTGATGACGCAGCCGATTTAAAGCGAACCGTTTTTGGGAA
This sequence comes from Pantoea sp. X-Soil-TKNS-1280, assembly GCF_059730475.1. Taxonomy (NCBI): domain Bacteria; kingdom Pseudomonadati; phylum Pseudomonadota; class Gammaproteobacteria; order Enterobacterales; family Erwiniaceae; genus Pantoea; species Pantoea sp. X-Soil-TKNS-1280. The sequence continues at coordinate 1,292,597 of NZ_AP035962.1, forward strand.
CCGAGAGTGTCGAAGGCAACCGAGCAAAACGAGAAGTTAAAGCGCGCGATAATCATTTCGGTGATTCTGCACATCGTGCTGATCGCCTTGCTGGTCTGGAGCTCGTTTAACGAAAAAGTTGAATCCAGCGGTGGTGGTGGCGGTAGCGATATCGACGCAGTGATGGTGGACCCGGGTGCCGTGGTCGATCAATACAACCGTCAGCAGAATCAGCAGAGCGATAGCCAGCGTGCCGAGCAGCAGCGCCAGAAGCAGTCGCAGCAGCAGGCAGAAGAGTTGCAGCAGAAGCAGGCCGCCGAACAACAGCGTCTGAAAGAGCTGGAAAAAGAACGTCTGCAGGCACAACAGGATGCCAAAGAACAGGCGAAGCAGCAGGCTGAACAGCAAAAAGCGGCTGAAGCGGCGGCGAAGCAGGCGCAGGAAGAACAGAAAGCCGCAGAAGCCGCGGCAGCTAAAGCCAAAGCCGATGCCAAAGCGGAGGCGGATGCCCAGGCGAAAGCCGCAGCGGATGCGAAGCAGAAAGCGGAAGAGCAGGCGAAACAGGCTGCGGCTGAAGCGAAGAAACAGGCAGAGCAGGAAGCGAAAGCTGCCGCCGCCGAGGCCGCGAAAGAAAAAGCGGTTCAGGAGGCGAAAGCAGCCGCTCAGGCGAAGGCCAAAGCAGATGCGGAAGCCAAAGCACAGGCAGCGGCAGATGCGAAGGCGAAAGCCGCGCAGGAAGCTAAAGCTGCCGCCGCCGAGGCAGCGAAAGAGAAAGCGGCTGCAGAAGCAAAAGCCGAGGCAGCGGCCAAAGCTAAAGCGGATGCCGCAGCGAAAGCCAAAGCGGATGCTGCTGCGAAAGCCAAAGCAGCTGCGGATGCGAAGAAGAAAGCCGCAGCCGAAGCTGCGAAAAATGAAAACGCCGTTGACGATCTGCTGGGTGGCCTCTCATCCGGTAAGAATGCACCGAAAAGTGGTAACGCTTCTGCTTCCGGTGGTGGGGCAGCGGCGGGACAAGGTAATCAGAAGAAAGCCGGAGCCTCGGGAGCTGAAATTAACTCCTATATGGGCCAGGTGGTTGCGGCGATTCAGAGCCGTTTCTATGATGCCGATTCATACAAAGGTAAAGAGTGTAACCTGCGCATCAAGCTGGCTCCGGATGGTCTGCTGATTGATGTGAAAGCGGAGGGCGGCGATCCGGCATTGTGCCAGGCGGCGGTCTCGGCAGCCAAGCAGGCACGTATACCGAAGCCACCTTCACAGGCGGTGTATGAAGTGTTCAAAAACGCACCAATGGATTTCAAACCACAGTAATGCAGTAACAAACGGCAGGTTGAACTAAGGTTAGCTTGCCGTAATCTATGAGTACCCGTTTTTTTTCAGGAACAGTGCGAATTATCGTGAACTGAGGTTCAGATAAGGGAGAAAAGATGAAGCAGGCACTTCGTGTAACCTTAGGTTTTTTTGTACTGCTATGGGCAGCGATGCTGCACGCGGAAGTACGCATTGAAATTACGCAGGGCGTGAATACTGCGCGTCCTATTGGTGTGGTTCCTTTCCAGTGGGCCGGTCCGGGTGCTGCACCAGAAGATATTGGTGGCATCGTCGCAGCAGACTTGCGCAACAGCGGTAAATTCAATCCGCTGGATCGCTCACGTCTGCCGCAGCAGCCGACCAGTGCACAGCAGGTCCAGCCTGCCGCCTGGAGCGCACTGGGTATTGATGCCGTGGTAGTGGGTCAGGTCACCCCGAACCCGGACGGCAGCTACCAGATCGCCTATCAGCTGGTTGATACCGGTGGTGCGCCTGGTACGGTGCTGGCACAGAACTCTTACAAAGTGACGAAGCAGTGGTTGCGCTATGCCGCACACACCGCCAGTGACGAAGTGTTTGAGAAGCTGACCGGCATCAAAGGTGCATTCCGTACGCGTATCGCCTATGTGGTGCAGACCAACGGCGGTCAGTTCCCGTATGAGCTGCGCGTATCGGATTACGATGGCTACAACCAGTTTGTGGTTCACCGTTCACCAGAGCCGCTGATGTCGCCGACCTGGTCACCAGATGGCAGTAAACTGGCGTATGTCACCTTTGAAAGTGGCAAATCTGCGCTGGTTATCCAGACGCTGGCCAACGGTGCTATTCGTCAGGTTGCCTCTTTCCCGCGTCACAACGGAGCACCGGCGTTCTCACCGGATGGTTCTAAACTGGCTTTCGCCCTGTCGAAAACCGGTAGCCTGAACCTGTATGTGATGGATCTGGCATCAGGTCAGATTCGTCAGATCACGGATGGCCGCTACAACAGCACTGAGCCGACCTGGTTCCCGGATAGCCAGACTCTGGCCTATACCTCAGACCAGGCGGGTGCACCTCAGATTTACAAAATTGGCATTAACGGCGGTGCGGCACAACGTATTACCTGGGAAGGTTCACAGAACCAGGATGCGGATGTAGCAGCCGACGGTAAAACAATGGTGATGATTAGCAGCGCCGGTGGCGCTCAGCACGTCGCCAAACAGGATCTGGAAACGGGAGCCGTTCAAACGTTAACGGACACGTTCCTGGATGAGACGCCAAGTCTGGCTCCTAACGGCACGATGGTAATCTATAGCTCTACTCAGGGGATGGGTTCCGTGTTGCAGTTGGTTTCAACCGATGGGCGTTTCAAAGCGCGTCTTCCGGCAACTGATGGACAGGTAAAATCACCTGCCTGGTCGCCGTATCTGTGATGCATCTATCCCCCGCTGAGGTGGGGGGTAAATATGTATGGCAAACAATATAATAGGATAAAGAAATGCAACTGAACAAAGTGCTGAAGGGTTTGATGCTGGCTCTGCCGGTTATCGCAGTGGCTGCATGTAGCTCTCACAAAAACAACAACAATGACCAGACTGGTATGGGTGCTGACGGCGCTAACGGTTCTGGCATGAACAGCGGCAACATGTCTTCTGACGAGCAAGCGCGTCTGCAAATGCAGCAGCTGCAGCAGAACAACATCGTTTACTTCGGTCTGGACAAGTATGACGTGCAGTCTGAGTACGCTCAGATGCTGGATCAGCACGCTGCTTTCCTGCGTAGCAACCCGTCATACAAAGTGACCATCGAAGGTCACGCGGATGAGCGCGGTACGCCGGAATACAACATCGCCCTGGGCGAGCGTCGTGCTACCGCAGTTAAAATGTACCTGCAGGGTAAAGGCGTGTCAGCTGATCAGATGTCTATCGTTTCTTACGGTAAAGAGAAGCCGGCAGTTCTGGGTCACGACGAAGCGGCTTACGCCAAAAACCGTCGTGCCGTTCTGGTTTACTAAGATAAGCACATGATGAGTAACTTCAGACTTCATCTCTTGAGTCTGTCGTTACTGGTTGGTGTAGCGGCCCCCTGGGCCGCTACTGCCCAGGCGTCAATCAGTAGCGTTGGCTCAGGCTCGGTCGAAGACCGTGTCACCACTCTTGAACGTATCTCCAATGCCCAGGCTCAGCTAATGCAGCAGTTGCAGCAGCAGATGAGTGATAACCAAAGCGATATCGATTCGCTGCGCGGGCAAATTCAGCAGAACACCTATCAGCTTAATCAGGTGATTGAGCGCCAGAAGCAGATCTACCAGCAGATCGACAGTTTGAGCAGCGGTAATAACGGTGCCCAGGCCAGTGGTGGCGGTGGTGATGCGACGGCAGCCGCAGCCGGTGCTGGTGCAGGTGCAGCAGCCGCTGATGCGGGCAGCAGTGCAGCCGCAGCCGCAGCACCGACGCAAAGCGGCGATGCCAACAGCGACTACAATGCGGCCGTGGCGCTGATTCTGGAGAAGAAGCAGTATGATCAGGCCATTACTGCGCTGCAGGCATGGGTGAAGCGTTATCCTGATTCTACCTATCAGCCGAATGCGAATTACTGGCTGGGTCAGTTGTTTTACAACAAGGGCAAAAAGGACGATGCGGCCTATTATTTTGCCACTGTGGTAAAAAACTACCCGAAATCGCCTAAAGCCGCTGAAGCGTTGTTTAAGGTTGGGGTGATCATGCAGGAGAAGAACGATACGGCGAAAGCCAAAGCGGTCTACCAACAAGTGATCAAACAATTCCCAAACAGCGAATCGGCCAAACTGGCTCAGAAGCGTCTCGCCGGGTTGTAATTTGTGCAGCACAGACCGGATTTCGTGTGATTTCTGGTCTTGCCGCATGAAAGGTAAGCAATTGAGTCAGTTGGTGGAAAATAAGGGTTGCGCTACCCCGCTAAATCAGTAATATATGCCGCCGTTGCCGGGACATATCTTAACAAGTGTCGGCAGCGCTGAAGATGGGTCGTTAGCTCAGTTGGTAGAGCAGTTGACTTTTAATCAATTGGTCGCAGGTTCGAATCCTGCACGACCCACCATCTCAACCCCAGCCGGTTCAGTGTTTTCTTCAGTTTGCTTCACAACCACGATGGGTCGTTAGCTCAGTTGGTAGAGCAGTTGACTTTTAATCAATTGGTCGCAGGTTCGAATCCTGCACGACCCACCATCTGGTAGTTCTGGTTGTAAGCCCTCATCGAGCGGGTCGTTAGCTCAGTTGGTAGAGCAGTTGACTTTTAATCAATTGGTCGCAGGTTCGAATCCTGCACGACCCACCAATGTAGAAAGGCGCCCTAAAGGCGCCTTTTTGCTATGCGCGCAAAGTGCAGGATGAGAACCTGCAGCAGGTTCGACTGAATCGCCGGGAGCGATTCAGGCTGATGCGGCAGCATCACCCGCAGGGCGAGGCCCCGGATGGGCCGAGGCATATCCTGCACGACCCACCAATGTAGAAAGGCGCCCTAAAGGCGCCTTTTTGCTTTTCTGTGTCTGTAGCGGCGCGATTTATCGCGCTGTTTTCAGCCAACGTGCCGCATCATAAAACCTGCGCGATAAATCGCGCCGCTACAAACCAATGCTTAAACCACGCCTTAACTGGCAGACATTACGCGATTAATTGCGCCGCTACGCCAGATATGCAGCACCGCATAGCTGCGCCACGGTCGCCACACCTGAGATAACCGTTCTGCTTCCTTCGCACTGACGCCGCCGAGATTATTACGAATGGCGATATCTTCTTTGGGAAATGCATCCGGCCAGCGCAGGGCACGCATCGCAATATAGCTGGCGGTCCACGGCCCGACGCCTTTCAAGGTCAGTAGCTGTTGTACCACCACATCGGGATGTACCGCGCCATTAAAGCGTAACGCGCCTGAGGCACAAGCCTGCGCCAGTGCCATGATCGCCTGGGCACGTGCGCTGACGATGCCAAGACTGGCAATATCATCCTGCGTCGCCGTTGCCAGCGATTCAGCACTGGGGGACAAACGGGATAACTCAGGCCATGGCGTCTCCAGCGGCTCGCCAAAACGCTGCGCCACCCGGCTGCTTAACGTGGTGGCGGCTTTGACGGTGACCTGCTGGCCGAGAATCGCCCGCACGCCCAGTTCAAAACCGTCAAATGCCCCCGGTACGCGCAGACCAGGAGAATTTGCCAGGCTCGGGGCCAGCAGAGGGTCCTGAGACAGCTGATCGGCGATACGCTGGGGTTGGGCATCCAAATCAAATAAATCGCGCAGACGGCGCAGCAGGGCGGGTAGCACCGGGGTCAGGCTGGTAGTGAATTGCACCTTCAGCGCCTGTTTCTCAGGATAATGGCTGACACGCACCCAGCCGCGACAGCCACCCAGCGCCACGGTGCGGTGATAAACGCCATCCGCCACCCATTCCACTTCCTTCATCACACGCTGTTGCAGAAAATCGAGTATCGCGTCCCAGTCATAGGGGGGACGATAGCTGAGGCGCAGCTCCGCGCTTTCCTGCAACTGTGTGCCAGAGGCGGGGCCGCTTTCTTTACGTAGCCGGGACGGGGTCATGCGATAACGCGCCTGGAATACATCATTAAAGCGGCGCAGGCTGCGGAAACCGCTGGCGAAGGCAATTTCCGTGACCGGCAGCGTGGTTTCGGTTAACAGCTGCTTTGCCAGCAACATGCGGCGTGTCTGGCGCAGTTCGAGCGGAGAGACGCCCAGCTCCTGTTGCACCACACGCCGCAGCTGGCGCTCGCTCAAACCAAACTCGGTGGCAATGTCGGCCAGCGTCTCCTGTTCCTCAAGCAGGCCCTCCTCAATACGCCGAATCAGCCGATCGGCGATGCGATGATGGCTATCGACCGGTGCGAAGCCGGGGGCCAGTTCAGGACGACAACGCAGGCAGGGGCGGAAATGCGCTTTTTCTGCGGCTTCGGCGCTGGAAAAAAACAGGCAATTCTTCTGCATCGGCGCTTTGACCGGGCAAATTGGCCGGCAATAAATACCGGTCGATGTCACGCCGACAAAAAACAAGCCGTCGAAGCGGCTATCGCGTGAAGTCAGCGCCTGGTAGGCAATGTCGGGATCAAACATCTTTGTCTCCAGCAAATAAACCGCATCCTCGCGCAACCCTGATGAGAAAACTGGCTGCTTTCGGACAGCTAACCAGTTTATCTGCATGACCGAAAACAGCCAGTTTATTACGCCAGAAGTGCGATAATGCTCCCCTGATATCAAGCCGGAGGCGCACCATGTATCATGCAAAAATTATCCCGACGCCGGTCGGAGAACTCACGTTAATTGCCAGCAATAAGGGACTGTCAGCGATTCTGTGGGAAAACGAAGGTTCACAACGCATCCCGCTGAAGCCTATCAGCCGGGACGATCAACATCCGATCCTGTGTGAAACCGAACGCCAGCTGCGGGAATATTTCGCCGGGGAACGCCAGCATTTTGATCTGCCGTATGACACCGTCGGGACTGAGTTCCAGAAAAAGGTGTGGCAGGCGTTAATCACCATCCCGTTTGGTGAAACCCGCAGCTATCGCCAGATTGCCGAGCAAATTGGTAATCCGAAAGCGGTACGCGCGGTGGGGGCCGCAAACGGCAAAAATCCGCTGTCGATTGTGGCACCCTGTCATCGTGTCATCGGCAGCAACGGCAAACTGACCGGCTTCGCGGGCGGGCTGGCGGTCAAAGCCTTCCTGCTGGATCTGGAAACCACGCCAAAAAGCTAAGCGGGTCACAGCCCGTATTTTCTGCATAAAAAAAGCACGACACTCCCGGTCAGATCCGCTATCTTGTTTAGCATATAAAACAAGATGGCGGATATGATGCCATCTTAATGGTCAGAAAAGGCCGTTTTGTTAAATTAAGAAAACCGAGAGCCGTGTCATGAGCCTGATGTTCGATCCAGAAAGTGCGATCTATCCCTTCCCGCCGAAACCGGCGCGTCTCAGCCAGGATGAAAAAGCCTTTTATATCGCCGAAATCAAGCGGTTGCTGCAAGAACGCGATGCGGTTATGGTGGCGCATTACTACACCGATCCGGAAATTCAGGCGCTGGCGGAAGCCACCGGTGGCTGCGTGGCAGATTCGCTGGAGATGGCGCGCTTTGGCAGTACTCACCCGGCTTCGACGTTGCTGGTAGCTGGCGTGCGTTTTATGGGTGAAACCGCGAAAATCCTCAGCCCGGAAAAAACCGTGCTGATGCCCACGCTACAGGCGGAATGTTCGCTCGATTTGGGCTGCCCGATTGAAGAGTTCAACCGTTTTTGCGATGCGCATCCGGATCGCACCGTGGTGGTGTATGCCAATACTTCAGCAGCGGTGAAAGCGCGTGCTGACTGGGTGGTGACCTCAAGTATCGCCGTTGAACTGATTGAACATCTCGACAGCCTTGGTGAGAAGATTATCTGGGCACCGGATCGCCATCTCGGCCGTTACGTGACGCAGAAAACCGGGGCCGATGTGTTGTGCTGGCAGGGAGCCTGTATCGTCCATGACGAATTTAAAACCCAGGCGCTGCAACGCATGAAGGCGCTCTACCCGGAAGCGGCGGTACTGGTGCACCCTGAGTCGCCGCAGGCGATTGTTGATCTGGCTGATGCGGTGGGTTCCACCAGCCAGCTGATTCAGGCCGCGAAAAGCCTGCCGCATCCGCAGATGATTGTCGCTACCGACCGTGGCATCTTCTACAAAATGCAGCAGGCGGTACCGGAAAAAGAATTGCTCGAAGCCCCCACCGCCGGAGAAGGGGCCACCTGTCGTAGCTGCGCCCATTGTCCGTGGATGGCGATGAACGGTTTGCAGGCGATTGCCGAGGGCTTAGCGCACGGTGGCAGCGAGCACGAGATCCATGTGGATGATGGATTGCGTGAAGCGGCATTGCTGCCGCTCAACCGCATGCTATCCTTTGCAGCGGAACTCAAACTCAAGGTGAAAGGGAACGCCTGATGCGCTGCACCTTTCAGACAGGTGCCCGTTATGGATTTCTTTAGCACACAAAACATTCTGGTTCATATTCCTCTTGGTGTCGGCGGCTACGATCTCTCCTGGATCGAAGCGGTCGGCACCGTGGCGGGCCTGCTGTGTATCTGGCTGGCCAGCCTGGAAAAAATCATCAATTACTTCTTCGGCTTGATTAACGTTACCCTGTTCGCGGTGATTTTCTTCCAGATCCAGCTGTATGCCAGCCTGCTGTTGCAGCTGTTTTTCTTTGTCGCCAATGTCTATGGCTGGTATGCGTGGAGTCGGCAAAATGCTGCCCAGGAAGCTGAGTTGAAAATTCGCTGGCTGCCGCTGCCAAAAGCGCTGGTCTGGGGAGCCGCCTGTGTGCTGGGTATCGGCCTGATGACGCTGTATATTGACCCGGTATTTGCCTTCCTCACCCATATTGCAGTGAGTATGATGCAGGGCATCGGCCTGCATGTGGTGATGCCGCAATTGCAGCCGGATGCGTTCCCGTTCTGGGATTCCTGCATGATGGTGCTGTCGATCGTGGCGATGATCCTGATGACGCGCAAATACGTGGAGAACTGGCTGCTGTGGGTGGTGATTAACGTGATAAGCGTGATGATTTTTGCCCGCCAGGGAGTGTATGCCATGTCACTGGAATACGTCATCCTGACGTTGATTGCCCTGAACGGTTCACGGTTGTGGATACAAAGCGCACGCGAACATGGCTCGCGCGCGCTTTCTTCTTAATGACGATGTACGTGGCCTTCCAGCGCCTCATGATGATGATTGTGCTGGTCGTTGCCATCATCAAAGCACAGTTCACAATCCGGCCCGTTACAGGGCTGGTATTCCATCTGTACCGTGGCGTGAGCGATTTGATAATGCGTATGCAGGTAACGATGAATGCGCAGCAATAGCGCATCATGATCGTAAGGCGGGATCACCTGCACATGCAGCGTCAGCACCGGTTTCTCGCCCACCTGCCACAGATGCACATGATGAACATTGCGCACTTCCGCGATATTCAACGTCAGATCGCGCTTCAGCTTATCCACATTGATATTACCCGGTGCGCCTTCCAGCAACTCATGCAGGCTTTCACGCAGCAGTGACCAGGCGCTGCGCACCACCAGCAGCGACACCAGTAACGACAGAATCGGATCGATCGGCGTCCAGCCGGTCCACATGATGATCAGCGCAGCGACAATCGCCCCCACCGAACCCAGCAGATCGCCCAGCACATGCAGGGCGGCGGCACGTACGTTGAGATTCTTTTCTTCGCTGCCATGATGCAGCAGCCAGAAGGAGAGCAGATTCGCCAGCAGCCCGGCAACGCCAATCGCCAGCATCAGACCACCCGCCACCGGCTGTGGCTGGTAAAAGCGCCGCAGCGCTTCCCAGACGATCAGCACGGTAATCACCAGCAGGGCGATAGCGTTAACAAAGGCGGCGAGGGTCGTCAGCCGCAGCAAACCAAAAGTATGACGGGCATTGGGTTTACGCGCAGAGAATTGCACAGCCAGCAATGCCATCAGCAGCGCGGCGGTATCAGTGAGCATATGGCCCGCATCAGCGAGCAGTGCCAGCGAGCCGGAGATCCAGCCTCCGATGGCTTCCACCAGCATAAAAAGGGCGGTAATACCAAACGCCGCCGCCAGTCGCGTACGGTTGCCGTCAGGCCCGCTGTGAGAATGGGTGTGTGCCATAACTTTCCAGTTGTTTCAGTAACCTGTTGGTTAATGATATCAGTAAATCGAACGATTCAGGTTTCAGCCGTTGCTGTTTTGCCGCATCCGTCAGTTGCTGGCAATGGGTGGCGATATCATCGATACCCAGCAACAGCCAGCTGCCTTTCATGCGATGAGCAGCCCGCGCCAGCTCTGGCCAGTTCTGCCCCTCGTGCGCCGCCAACAGGGCATCACGATCCTGCATCAGGGTGCGCTGTAACGTCTGGCAGATGCGCGGAATAAAGCTTTCGTTATGCTGAGCCAGGATGCGCAGGCTATCTGGCAGATGGCGTAACGGGTCGTGCGTCGTACGCGCCAGCAGGGGGGCGATAGCCGCCAGAGTGATGGGTTTAATCAGCAAAGCTTCATCGGGTTGTAGCGGCTGCTTTGCCAGTTGCGCATCAGCGGAACAAAGAATACGTAATGCGGCGCTGCCACGCTGACGCTGGCGGCGGCGCAGGATGCCCAGCAGAGTGAAGCCATCGGGACGTGGCATCATCTGGTCGATAAACAGCACGTCAAATGGCTGCCTGGCATCAGCGCGCAGCAGCGCACGTCCGTCATCAAACACCTCCGCATGGATGGCAAATGTCGCCAGCTGCTGCTGCATGACCAGTAAATTGGTGGGATGGTCGTCAACGATGGCCACACGCAGTTGTGGATAATGCGGCCAGCTGCTGACGGTGGCTGCTGGCTCGCCATCGGCTAATTGCAGAGGCAACGTCACCTGAACAGTCGTGCCCACGCCGGGTGCGGAAGTCAGCGTTAGCGTGCCGCCCATCCGCTGCACGATCTCGCGGCAAATAAATAAACCGAGACCGCTGCCCTGCACCGCATGAGTTTTCCCCGAAGGAGCCTGATACCAGGGTTCGAACAGCTGCGCTTGTTCTGCCAATGGAATACCACTGCCACAGTCGGCAACCATCAGCACGATGTCATTACTCACCGCCAGCGTCAGGCGTATATCGCCGGCACGGGTAAACTTCAGCGCATTCGCTACCAGATTATTCACCACCTGTTGCAGACGATCGCCATCCAGCAGCACCGCCGCAGGCAGGGTGGTCAGCGCTTCCACCACCAGCTGTGGGCCAGCATCACGCATCAGGGGATGATAAAACTGCTGCTGTTGCTGCAACCAGTGCGCCAGATCGATGGGGCGGGGCGACAGGCGGAAGCTGTGGCTTTCGATGCGGGCGTGATCCTGCAAATCATTCAGCAGCGCCATCAGCGAACGTGCGCTGCTGTGCATCAGCTCCAGCCGCGGGCTGGGATGCTGCTCCTGTTCGAGTTCAAGCAGGCCGAGGATCGCTTGCATCGGCGTGCGCAGCTCATGGCTGGCGGTGGCCAGAAACTGGCTTTTCGCCGCATTGGCGCGTTCGGCCTGTTCACGTTGCAGCCGTTCGCGCCGCTGTTGCAGATAACGACGCACCAGTAGTATCAGCAGCACCAGAATGGCGATGCCTGCGGCGATCAGCACCAGCAGCGGCACATTGCGCATCGTCATGGTGGTGCCGGGCTGTGGTGGCATCGACCAGTTATCGCGCATCTGGCTCAGGGTTTCCGGGGGGATTTGTTGCAGCGCCCGGTCGAGTAACGCGCGCAGCACCGGTTGCTGTGCACTGATCTCCGGGGCCAGCGGCCAGGCAATATCACTGGCGGCAAACGCCAGATGGATACGATCGCCATAGTGACTGGCGATGCGCCAGCGGGCCGACAGCACATTATCCACCAGTGCATCGATCTGACCGCTGTTCAGGGCCTGCCACAGCTGGCCGCGATCGTCAAAAATCTGCGGCGTGACCCCGGCGGGCAGCATGCGTTGCGCCAGGTCGGCACGCAGTATCCCCACTCGCTGTCCCTGTAGTCCCTGCCAGTTCATCGGCTGATGCGATGTCAGGGTATAAATACCCCAGATGGCACGCCACACCGGCAGCGTGGTGGCTCCGTCCAGCGGTGGCAGCACGCTCAGCATCACCTGTTGCTGTTGCAGCAGGGTTGCGGCTTGTTGCGGATTAGCGACCCAACGCGGGGTAAAACGCAGCCCGGTGCTCTGGCTGAGGGCATTGAGTAAATCGATGGCAAAACCACGCGCATTGCCGCTGGCGTCGCGATAACTCCAGGGCGCGTTATCGGCTTCGGCGGCGTAGGGAATTTCCCGATGCTGCGCCAGCCACTGCTGCTCGGCGGGGGATAGCATCAGGGTTTGCGTGTCCTGATAGCGCAGCAGAGGAGGGCTCCAGCGCTGTCTCACCCGGTTACTGAATTCGGCAGGCAGCAGGCGCAGCTGTTGATTCAGCCACTGGATCAACGCCGGATCGCGCGCCATCGCCCGCAAAGTAATGTCTCCGGCACCAGGATCAGCGGTGATTTGGTAAATCTGCCCCTGTTGCAGCTGGCTGAGCAGAAACCCGGCGCTGGCCTCGTCGGCCACCAGGTAATCACTTTGCTGATTGAACAGCGCATACAGCGCCTGGAGATCCCCCGGCAGGCTATGCCAGCGGTGGGCGCGGACAAAATTGTCCGGCAACTGGTCCAGCGTGGATTGCGCCACGGTAAGCTGCGCATTGTGACTGTTGAACATCACGGCACGCTGATTGTCCCGGTTGCGATAAATACGTACCGGACTGCTATACCAGCTGTCGCTCAGCCTGATAGCCGGCGACAGCGCTGCATGTTCAGTGCTCAGCACCAGATCCACCTCGCCACGCGCCAATGCGGCCAGTTGCTGGCTAAGGTCGGGATAGCTTTCCAGCACGAAGTGGTTACCGGTGAGCTGGCTGAGGGCGCTGAGATAATCTGCGTCGATACCCCAGATTTGGTCACCGATGCGCATCGCCCAGGGGGCGCTGTTTTGTGCCGGTACTGCCACGCGCAGCGGCGAGGTGGGCCAGGGGCTGCTGTGTGGCGCGGGCATCATTGCGGGCAGCATCACGCTACTGGCCGGTTGTAAATCCGCCTGTGCCAGCGTGCTGCACAGTAATGTCAGCAACAGGAGCCAACGCCTCACTGCTGCGCTTTCCACAGCTCGGCCAGTTCAATCACCGATTGCACCCCGGTTTTCTCCAGAATGTTCTTTTTATGGGTGCTCACGGTTTTGTTGCTGATATGCAGCTGCTCGGCAATCTGCAAATTGGACAGGCCACGCGCCAGCAGGGCCACAATTTGCTGCTCTTTCTCCGTCAGCGGCAAATCAATGCGCTCGGGCAGGGCGGGAAACGCCTGTTGTCCACCCAGCACCGCGAGGATGGCACTCAGTAATTGCGCCATGCTCTGGCTTTTCACCACATAACCGGCGGCACCGAGCGAAGCGGCGCGTAATAAGGTATGACGACTCTGCTCTGCCGAGTAGATCAACACCGGGCGCTGCGGATGGTGAATCCGCAGACGACGCAGCAGCTCCAGACCATCGCTATCCGGCAGGCCAATGTCGAGAATGACGAGATCAATCACCTGTTGTTGCAGCAACTGACGCGCTCCGGCTTCATTGCTGGCCGCGAACAGCTGTAAAGGAATCGGGGATTTAGCGCAGGCCGCTTCCAGCGCGACCTCAACTAACGGGTGATCATCAATAAGCAGCAGCGCAGCCATAACCATATCCTGTCTTTTCATTGCTTCAGCATAACGGAAAAGGGGGAAGGTGTTCATTATCTCATCCTTTCCCTGCCGTATGAGTGTTAACATCGTGCGGTGTCCCTTTATTAATAACGACGAAACGCCATGAATCTTCGGGAAAATATTGTCAGCCAGTTCAGCCTGCTCTCGCCGGAGTTACAGCGTGCCGCCGAGTTTTCACTGCAACATGCCAATAAACTGGTGGTGCTATCGATGCGTGCCTTTGCCGCAGAAGGTGGCGTGAAGCCTGCCACGCTGCTGCGCCTGGCCCAGCGCCTGGGTTTTAACGGCTGGGGTGAATTGAAAAACGCCATGATTGACGATCTTGGCTTACGCAATGATACATATGTATCCAAAGCAGAAAAACTGATCGCTAAAGGGACGCAGCCTGCGCTGTACGAAGAGGTGTTTCTGGCGCATCAGGCTAATCTGGCTTTCACTCAGACAGAAAATCAGCAGGCGATGCAACAGGCTGTCACCCTGCTGGATGAGGCTGAAAACGTCTATATCTGTGGTTTTCGCGCCAGCTTCCCCATCGCCTGGTCGCTGTTTTATGTTTACCGGCTCTTCAATCGCCAGGTGTCGTTGATTGACGGGCTGGCGAGCAATATCGAAGTCTTTACCCGTGAGCTGACAGCGAAAGATTGTGTGTTGCTGACCAGCTTCGCCCCTTATTCGCGCGAGTCACTGGATGTGTTAAACGCCGCGACCGAGGCCGGTTCACGCATCATCGCCATCACTGATTCTCCCGTATCACCCCTGGCGCAGGCGGCGAATTGCACGTTGCTGTTCTCCATTGATAGCCCCTCATTCTTCCCTTCGGTCGTCTCCGGTATGGGGTTGGCGGAGTGCCTGCTGGCGATGCTGGTGGCGCGACATGGGCGTGAAGCGGTCAGCAAAATCGAGAACGCGGAACGTTATCTGATCGATTCTGGTGCCTACGTGATCCCCGGTAAATCCTGAGCATTGATCCATTTGTTTCCATCATAAGAAAATACAATGCATTTGAATCATATTTGCATTGACGTGATTCAAATGGATCATGCAAGATGTTTTCAATCTATCGCGCAAGCGTTTTCAGGAGCAGGAAAAGAGCATGAGTCAGATCATTCACCGCAGCCTTCGTACCACGCCAGCCGTGGCGGTGAGCGCAGAGGGGGCTTACATCACGGATGTCAGTGGTAAGCGTTATCTTGATGCCTGTGGCGGAGCTGCTGTTTCCTGCCTCGGGCATAGCCATCCTGAAGTACTGGCAGCGATGCATCGTCAGATTGATCAACTGGCCTATGCCCATACCAGCTTTTTCACCAGTGAAACCGTCGAGCAGCTTGCAGAACAGCTGACCCGCACTGCGCCAGGCGATCTGAACTATGCCTACTTTGTCTCCGGTGGTTCTGAAGCGGTCGAAACGGCACTGAAACTGGCACGCCAGTATTTTGTTGAGATCGGTCAGCCGGAGCGCACCACCTTTATTGCCCGTAAGCAGAGCTATCATGGCAATACGCTTGGCGCGCTGGCGGTTGGCGGCAACGAATGGCGTCGTCGTCAGTTTGCCCCGTTGCTGATGGATGTGGTGCGAGTCTCAGCATGCAACGAGTACCGCGATCGCCGCGACGATGAAAGCCAGCAGCAATATACCCAGCGTCTGCTGAATGAACTGGAAGAGGCGATTCTGACTACCGGGCCGGAGAAAATCATCGGCTTTTGCGCGGAAACCGTAGTGGGTGCCACTACCGGAGCTACCCCGCCGACGCCGGGCTACTTCCAGGGCGTACGCCGTCTGTGTGACAAATACGGCATCCTGTATATCGCCGATGAAGTGATGTGCGGCATGGGACGCACCGGTACCCTACATGCCTTTGAACAGGATGGCGTGGTACCGGATATCGTCACCATCGCCAAAGGCTTAGGGGGCGGTTATCAGCCGATTGGTGCGGTGCTGGCGAGTGAAAAGATTGTCGCGGCGTTACAGGCGGGAAGCGGCCTGTTCCAGCACGGCCATACTTATATCTGTCATGCCACGGCCGCGGCCGCCGCACTGGCAGTGCAGCAAATCATTGAGCGCGATAACCTGCTGGAGCAGGTGCAGCAGCAGGGGGCGTATCTGCACCAGGCACTGCGCGAGGTGCTGGGAGAGCTGCCGCACGTCGGCGATACCCGTGGGCGCGGTTTGTTCGCGGGCGTGGAGCTGGTGCAGGACAAGGGCAGCAAAACCCCGTTCGATCCGGCACTGAAGTTACATGCCGCGATTAAAGCACAATGTATGGAGCGTGGTCTGATGGTTTATCCCATGGGCGGCACCCTCGATGGGCAATATGGCGACCATATCCTGATCGCACCACCGTTTATCGTCTCCCGTCCGCAGCTGGATTTTGTGGTGGAGACGTTACAGCAGGTGATTAGCACAGAAACGCGCAAGCTGGCGGGGCGTTAATCATGAATCGTTTACCGCCGCTCGCGGAGCATCAATGGAGCGATGAACAACGCCAGCTGGCCGAAGAGATCATCAACGGACCACGTGGCGCGTTGCTGCCACCGTTTGAACCGCTGTTGCGTAGCCCGGAGTTAATGGCTCATGCGCAGCGGATGGGCGAATACCTGCGTTATCGTAGTGCGCTGGGTCAACGTCTGTCGGAACTGGCGATTCTGCTCACCGCGCGCCACTGGTCGCAGCCGGTAGAGTGGGCCATTCATGCCTCAATCGCCCGTGACAAGGGGATTTCCGCCCGCGCGGTGCAGGCGATTAATGAACAGCGTCTGCCTGATGATTTGCAGGCTGACGAGTGGGTGGTGTATCACTTCTGCCAGCAATTGCATCAGCAGAAAAAGGTGCAGGACGACACCTGGCAACAGGCCATCGCCCTGTGGGGCGAAAAAGGTGTGGTCGATCTGATCGGTATTAACGGTTATTACAGTTTTCTTTCCATGATTATGAACGGTGCACAGACGCCGGTACCCGACACCCGGGATTTTATTATCCCCGCATAAGTGGTTCACTCGAAAATAAGAGCCGACCGATAACGCATGTGTTGTGCTCTTATTCCCCGTGCTGAATAACATTGACTTTAAATGGTGGCGCAATGATTTATTGCGCTGCGCGAAGGCTACTGCCTGCTGTTTCACTGACGCCGAGGATTATTATGTCTGCATTTTTTACTAAATTAAAAGTCACACTGGCACTGGTTGCCTGTTCCGCGAGTTTTGCTGCGATGGCTCAGGATAAATTAGTGGTGGGTGTTGATACCGCATTTGTTCCTTTTGAATTCAAACAAGGTGATAAATATGTCGGTTTTGATATCGACTTATGGAATGCCATTGCGCAGAAAATGCATGTCAGCTATGAATTACGTCCGATGGATTTCAGCGGATTAATTCCGGGTCTGCAATCACGCAATCTTGATGTGGCGATGGCAGGGATTACCATCACCGATGCCAGAAAACAGGTGGTTGATTTCAGCGAAGGTTATTACAATGCTGATCTGTTAATCGCGGTAAAAAGCGGTGATAACAGCATCACCAAATTCAGCGATCTGGCGGGTAAAAAAGTCGGCCTGAAACAAGGTACTGCCGCTGCCAGCTTTATGAAAAGCAAATATAAAGCGGATTACGTCGAGTTCCCGAATATCGACAATGCCTATCTCGATTTGCAGGCGGGTAATCTGGATGCCGTGGTACACGACTCCCCCAACGTGCTGTACTACGTGAAGACCGCCGGGGATGGCAAAGTGAAATCGACCGGTGAAACCGACAGCATTCTGCCGCAGCAGTATGGTTTTGCGATGCAGAAAAACAGCAGCTGGACACCGAAAGTTAATGCCGCATTGCAGGCGCTGCGCACCGACGGCACCTACAACAAGATCTATGTGAAGTGGTTTGACAAGCAACCTAAATAATCCCATCGGGCCGGTATTTACCGGCCTGAATTGAGACAATCTGGTCGATATATGAATTTCGAAACAAAATATATATGGGAATCCCTGCCGTTATTATTGCAGGGGTTACAGCTGACACTCATCATCTCGCTGACGGGTTTGTTAGGTGGCTTTGTTATTGGTCTGCTGGCCGGCACCTGTCGTGCACTGGGTGGTCGGGTATCGAAGACGATATCGCTAATTTTCGTCGAGTTGATTCGTGGTACACCGATTATGGTGCAGGTGATGTTTATTTACTTCGCCTTGCCGATGGTGTTGCCCATCCGTATCGATCCGGTAACCGCCGCGATAGTTACCATTATTATCAACTCCGGCGCTTATATTGCGGAAATCACCCGCGGAGCCATTTTATCGATTAATAAAGGTTTTAAAGAAGCAAGCCTCGCGATGGGGTTATCCCAGCGTCGTACGCTGTGGTACGTCATTATGCCGTTGGCGCTGCGTCGCATGATTCCGGCATTGGGTAACCAATGGATCATCAGCATTAAAGACACATCGCTGTTTATTGTGATTGGTGTGGCTGAGTTAACGCGTCAGGGGCAGGAAATTATCGCCGGAAACTTCCGTGCACTGGAAGTGTGGACTGCCGTAGCGTTGATTTATCTGCTGGTGACGCTGTGCCTGAGCTTCCTGCTGAAGCAACTGGAGAAAAGGATCCATATTTTATGAGCATGGTTGAATTCAATGCGGTGTCGAAGCATTTCGGTGCGACCCAGGTGCTGCACGATATCAATTTAAAAATTGAAGCCGGCGAAGTGGTGGTGATTATCGGTCCGTCGGGATCGGGGAAATCGACGCTGCTGCGCTGTATCAATAAGCTGGAAGAGATTTCATCCGGCACCCTGCTGGTAGCGGGCATGCATATCACCGACCCACACGCCAATGAATGCGATATCCGGCGCGAGGCGGGGATGGTGTTTCAGCAGTTTCATCTGTTTCCACACCTGACGGCGCTGGAGAATGTGATGTTCGGCCCGATTCGCGTGCGTAAGCAGAGCAAAGCGGCGGCGCGTCAACAGGCGCTGGCGCTGCTGGATCGAGTGGGTCTGCGTGAGCGTGCGGATCATTATCCCTCGGAATTATCGGGCGGCCAGCAGCAGCGTGTTGCCATTGCCCGCGCGCTGGCGGTAAAGCCAAAAATGATGTTGTTTGATGAACCAACCTCGGCACTCGATCCGGAGCTGCGTCATGAAGTATTGAAGGTGATGCGCTCGCTGGCAGACGAAGGGATGACGATGGTGATCGTGACCCATGAGATCGGTTTTGCCCGTGATGTGGCATCGAGACTGATTTTTATTGATGGCGGTACCATTGCTGAAGATGGTCCACCTGATATCCTGCTGAATGCCAGCCGCAATCCGCGCCTGAAAGAGTTTTTGCAGCACGTTTCCTGAACACAAGTGAATGATAACACCATGAAAAAAATCGCAATCAGGGGTTCCGCCTTTGCCATCGGCCAGCAGTTGGGTGAGTTTGGCCGTGATGCCTGGCATCGGGAGCTGACGCAAACCCGGCTGTGGCAAACCGTGGTCGCCATGCAGGGCTCTGAACAGTTGCAGGCGATGCGCGCGATGGTGATCGCGCAATATCCGCTGATTTGGCAGGAATTACAGGGCATGGCGCAGGGGCTGGCAGCCTCCATCGATGAAGTCTTTGCCTGGAACTGCCGTGGCGATTTAGTCCGCTCCACCTCGGATGGTTGCACCACGGTGGCGGGTTGTACCCCAACCGGTGAGGTGCTTATCGCCCATAACGAGGATGGTTTCCCTCAGTTGCGTGATGATTGTGCGCTGGTGAGCGTCACGCCGGATGAAGGGCTGGGTTTTACCAGCTTCGCGTATCCCGGGTCCATTCCCGGCCATACCTTTGCGGTTAATGAAAAGGGTATCGTTAACACGGTAAATAACATCCGGGCGCAGCATCGCCCGCTGGGTTTACCGCGCCAGGTACTGGCCCGTGCAGCGCTCAATGCCAGCACGCTGGACGAGGCGGTCCTGCAGTTGACCACCCCTACGCGCGCGGGTGCTTTTCACCATACGCTGGGTCAGATGGGCGATAGCCGGGTGTTTAGCGTTGAAGCCACCGGTTCAGGTTGTTCAGTGGTACAACTGACGTCGGTCATGGGCCACGCCAATCATCTGATTCATCCGGTGATGGCCGATGTACAGCAGGTGATCACCGCCAGCTCCGCCTCACGCCAGAGCCGGTTGATCGCCTGGCAGGCTGGCCCGCAGCAACTCAATATCGATGCCGCCAGAGCGATTTTATCGGATCAGCATGATGCTGAGCTGCCGATCTATCGGCTTTCACCGCAGGACCCGGACGAAGAAAACACCCTGGCGACGGCGGTATTCACCCTCGGCGCACAGCATGTTGACTGGCAGGTGTTTGGTCTGAATCGTGAAGTCGCAGCATGGCAGGGAAGGGTAGACTAACGGCAATGCCGTCATCCGCCAGGATGACGGCCTGATAAAAAGTCATTTACTGGCTGGTGCCGTCAGTTTTGCTATTGACGTCATCACTACCGGTTTTGGTTTTGACTTTCTTATTTATGTCCGGACATTTTCCGTCTTTACACTGACTATTTTTATTCACTTCGCTGGCAGACATATTACTGCTACTCCCACCTGAAGTGGCTGCGCTATTGGTGTTGCTATCAGTGTTATTAATTTTGCTGTTATCGACTTTATTGGGCGGCAGATTCTGTTTTGCGCCACCGGCAGCCGCACCAGCATCAGCCGCCTGATTGGTGGTGCCGTTATTGTCAGCCGCCGCCATTGCAGCGCCACTGCCCAGAGTCATTGCTGCTGTCAGAAAGATCATTGCAAACTTATTCATCATTTTGCTCCTGTAGTTTATGACAGTCGCCGTCTTAAACCCGATGGTGCGGTTTGACGAAAACAAAGCACCCCGACGGAATATAATTCCATCGAAGATGTGTCGTCTGAATATAAATAATGCAGGTGATTAATTACGTAGTGCTTACTATTAAAAGCCTAGTGCAAAACCGCATAAATGCAAATTTCACTTATACCCTTTCCCCGCATGGGCAATTTACAGCTGTTGCCTGACGGGCTACATTGGACGGGTTGCGTCCGGCGCGCGCCGGGCCAGAAATTGAATGGAATAAGCATGAATTACCAGAACGACGATTTACGTATTCGAGAAATCAAAGAGTTATTGCCTCCTGTTGCGCTGCTTGAGAAATTTCCTGCGACCGATAACGCGGCACAAACCGTTGCTAAAGCCCGTCAGGCTATCCACCGTATTCTGCATGGTGCAGACGATCGCCTGCTGGTGATCATCGGACCCTGTTCGATCCACGACACCACTGCGGCAAAAGAGTATGCAGAACGTTTACTGCAGCTGCGCGATGAGCTGAGCGGCGAGCTGGAAGTGGTGATGCGCGTCTATTTTGAGAAGCCGCGTACCACGGTGGGCTGGAAAGGGCTGATTAACGATCCTTACATGGACGGCAGCTTCCAGATCAACGATGGCCTGCGTCTGGCGCGTAAACTGCTGGTGGATATTAATGACACCGGCCTGCCCGCTGCTGGTGAGTTCCTCGATATGATCACCCCGCAATACGTGGCTGATCTGATGAGCTGGGGCGCAATTGGTGCGCGTACCACTGAATCACAGGTGCACCGTGAGCTGTCCTCCGGTCTGTCCTGCCCGGTTGGCTTCAAAAACGGCACTGATGGCACCATCAAAGTGGCGATTGACGCTATCAACGCTGCCAGTGCGCCGCATTGTTTCCTGTCAGTCACCAAATATGGCCATTCGGCGATTGTCGAAACCAGCGGTAATGAAGATTGCCATATCATCCTGCGTGGCGGTAAAGAGCCGAATTACAGCGCCCATCATGTGGCTGCGGTAAAAACCGGGCTGGAAAAAGCGGGCCTGACGCCGCAGGTGATGATCGACTTCAGCCACGCCAACAGCAGCAAACAATTCCAGCGCCAGATGGTGGTTGCGGAAGATGTTGCGCAGCAGATTGCGGGTGGCGAGCAGGGGATTACCGGTGTGATGCTGGAGAGTAACCTGGTGGAAGGTAATCAGAGTCTGGAGAGCGGTGAACCGCTGGTGTACGGCAAAAGCGTGACGGATGCCTGCATTGGTTGGGAAGATACAGATAGAGTGTTGCGCCAGTTGGCGCAGGCGGTTAAACAGCGCCGCGGTTGATTTGTGGCACTGATTCGTAGCGGCGCGATTTATCGCGCTGTTATAAAACCCGCGCGATAAATCGCGCCGCTACAAAGTGAAAGGCCAGACTTGCGTCTGGCCTTATTTTTTTATTTCGCTTTACCCTGGTTCGCGACGGCTGCGGCTTTCGCAGCAATCTCATCAGCATCACCCAGATAATAACGTTTGATCGGTTTGAAATTCTCGTCGAACTCATACACCAGCGGAACGCCGGTCGGGATGTTCAGTTCGAGGATTTCATCTTCGCTCAGGTTGTCGAGGTATTTCACCAGCGCACGCAGGGAGTTACCGTGTGCAGCGATGATCACTTTCTCACCGCTCTTAATGCGCGGCAGAATGCTGTCGTTCCAGTAAGGAATAACACGCTCGATGGTCAGCGCCAGGCTTTCGGTGGTCGGCAGCTGGGCATCTGTCAGTGACGCATAACGCGGGTCGTGGCCAGGGAAACGCTCATCGCTGCGATCCAGTTCCGGCGGAGTCACGGCAAAACCACGACGCCACTGTTTCACCTGATCGTCACCGTATTTCGCCGCGGTTTCAGCTTTGTCCAGACCCTGCAGTGCACCGTAGTGACGCTCGTTCAGACGCCAGCATTTTTCTACCGGCAGCCAGGCTTGATCCAGCTCATCCAGTACATTCCACAGGGTGTGGATGGCACGTTTCAGCACGGAAGTGTAGGCAAAATCGAATACGAAACCTTCTTTCTTCAGCAGCTGACCGGCTGCTTTGGCTTCGGTGCGACCCTTATCGGACAGATCCACATCGTACCATCCGGTGAAGCGGTTTTCCTGATTCCACTGGCTTTCGCCGTGGCGCACCAGAACCAGCTTAGTTACAGCCATAGCTTAACTCCTTAATGCTTGATGATTATAGAAACCGGCGGCGGCCACCTGATTGAGCGGCTCACTAATAGCGCCATACCATAGCGGAAAACATCGCACTGCGTAAGCCTGTCCACGACGCAGTGCGCGTTTTTCAGCCTGCTGATCAGTGCGGGGTGAGGCGGTAACGCGTCACAGACTGCCAGCTGTCGCCAGGTTGCAGCCAGCAATCTGGCTGTGGCCACTCAGTATGGTTGGGCGAATCCGGTAAAAATTCACTCTCTAAGGCGATGCCCTGGAAAGCAGTATAGCTTCCCTGCTCGCGGGCGCGTGTTCCGTCCAGATAGTTGCCGGAGTAGAACTGCAGCGCCGGGGCAGCGGTAAACACGCTCAGCTCCAGTTTGCCGTCAGCCGACCACAGTCGGGCTGCGGGCTGGCTGCTGTCACCTGTGGTATTCAGCAGAAACGCATGGTCATAACCTTTTACCGCTTTCTGATCGTCATCGGCGAGGAAGTCATCAGCAACGGTTTTCGGCTGGCGAAAATCGAAGCTGGTCCCCTCCACCGCTTTAAGCGGCGCATTGGGGATGCCTTCACTGTTGACCGGCAGATAACGGTCCGCCAGCAGTTGTAAGCGATGCTGGCGTGCATCGCCATGATGCGCGTCAAGGTTGAAGTAAGCATGATTGGTCAGGTTAACCGGGCAGGGCTTATCGGTGCGGGCCTCGTAGTGGATCGACAGACAATTGTCGTCATCGAGGTGATAGCGCAGATCAGCAATCAGATTACCGGGGAAACCCTGATCGCCATCAGGCGAATCGATACGATAATGCACCTCAGTTTCGCTCTGGCTGAGAATTTGCCAGCGGCGCTTATCAAATCCTTCCGGTCCGCCGTGCAGCTGATGTTTACCCTGATTGGCGACCAGCGCCAGATTCAGCGGTTGCAGCGTGGCGTTGGCAATACGGTTGGCATAGCGGCCCACCGTCGCCCCAAGATAGGCGTCCTGATGCAGATAATCGGACGGCGTAGCGCAACCAAGCAGCGCTTCGCGCACGCTGCCATCCTGCATCGGCACACGCGCTGAGAGCCAGGTGGCTCCCCAATCCATAAAGGTCACTACCATGCCGTTGCGATTGCGTAAGACGGTAATCCGCCACGGCTGTCCGTCCGGTGCATGTGATTGCACATCATTTACCATTGGCCCGCTCCTTCAGAAGCTTTGCACACGTAAAAGGTTTCTTTGATACCGGTTTTGGCTTCGTATTGTTCGGCCACTGCGGCCTTCACCTGATCCACCAGATCGGTTGGCATCAGCGCCACGATGCAGCCACCAAAACCGCCACCGGTCATACGCGCACCACCGCGCGTACCGATCTCAGCTTTGACGATCTCGACCAATTGATCAATCGGCGGCACGGTGATTTCGAAATCATCACGCATCGAGGCGTGCGATGCGGCCATCAGCTCACCCATACGGGTCAGATCGCCCGCGCTGAGTGCATCGGCGGCTTCCAGCGTGCGGGCGTTTTCAGTGATCACATGACGTACCCGTTTGGCGACCAGCGGATCGAGCTGGCTTGCTGCGGCTGTGAATTCTTCCAGCGTGACATCGCGCAGCGCCGGTTTGTTGAAGAAGCGTGCACCGGTTTCACACTGCTCGCGACGGGTGTTGTATTCGCTGCCCACCAGCGTGCGGCGGAAGTTGGAGTTGATAATCACCACCGCCACATCGGCAGGCATCGACACTGCGCGGGTGCCAAGGGTGCGGCAATCCAGCAGCATGGCGTGATCCTGTTTACCCAGCGCGGAAATCAGCTGATCCATGATGCCGCAGTTACAGCCGACGAACTGGTTTTCCGCTTCCTGGCCGTTCACCGCAATGGCAGCACCGTCGAGCGGCAGTTGCCACAGTTGCTGGAAGACGGTGCCGACCGCCACTTCCAGCGATGCCGATGAGCTCAGGCCTGCACCCTGCGGGACGTTACCGCTGATCACCATATCCACACCGCCAAAGCTGGCATCACGTTTTTGCAGATGTTTCACCACGCCACGCACATAGTTGGCCCACATCGGCTCAGTTACCGGCTCAATCGGCGCATCCAGCGAGAAGCTGTCTTGTTGATTGTCGTAATCCACCGCGACCACGCGCACCTGGCGGTCATCACGTTTGGCACAGGCAATCACGGTTTGATAATCAATGGCGCAGGGCAGTACGAAACCGTCATTATAGTCGGTGTGTTCACCAATCAGGTTTACGCGGCCCGGTGCCTGAATGCTGTGGCTCGGCTGATAACCAAATGTCTCAACGAAGGTCTGTTGTGTAATGGATTTTAATGACATTTATTGCGCCTCGCGGAAATGGACATCGCTGACAGAACGCAGGCGTTCTGCCGCCTGTTCTGCCGTTAAATCACGTTGGGTTTCGGCCAGCATTTCGTAGCCAACCATAAATTTGCGTACCGTTGCTGAACGCAGCAGCGGCGGATAGAAGTGAGCATGCAGCTGCCAGTGTTCGTTAGCTTCACCATTAAAAGGTGCGCCGTGCCAGCCCATCGAGTAGGGGAAGGAGCACTGGAACAGGTTGTCGTAACGGCTGGTCAGCAGTTTGATCGCCAGCGCCAGATCTTTACGCTGGGCGTCCGAAAGATCGGTGATGCGTTTGACATGCGCTTTGGGCAGCAGCAGGGTTTCAAACGGCCATGCTGCCCACCAGGGCACCACTGCCAGCCAGTGATCGGTTTCTACCACCGTGCGGCTGCCATCTTTCAGTTCACGCGCTACGTAATCCACCAGCATAGGCGTGCCTTTTTCGGCAAAGTAACGACGCTGATGCTCGTCTTCACGCTGTGCTTCATTCGGTAAGAAACTGTTGGCCCAGACCTGACCGTGCGGATGGGGGTTGGAGCAGCCCATCGCTGCGCCTTTGTTTTCGAATACCTGCACCCACGGGTAGTGCTGGCCGAGGTCGGCGGTTTGTTCCTGCCAGGTACGGACGATATCTTCCAGCGCGTTGAGTGGCAGCTCCGGCAGGGTTTTGCTGTGATCCGGCGAGAAGCAGATTACCCGGCTGGTGCCGCGCGCGCTTTCGCAACGCATCAGGACGTCGTCGCTCTCGGGAGCGTCCGGCGTGTCGGTCATCAGGGCGGCAAAGTCATTAGTAAAGACGTAGGTGCTTTTATAATCAGGGTTTTTATCACCGGTGATACGGGTGTTACCGGCACAGAGGAAGCAATCGGGATCGTGTGCGGGCAGCTTTTCCAGTGCCGGTGTTTCCTGTGCGCCTTGCCACGGGCGTTTAGCACGATGTGGTGAGACCAATACCCACTGATCGCTTAGCGGGTTATAACGGCGATGCGGATGATCGACCGGGTTAAATTTTTCCATGTGTGATCCTGGTAAAAAACAGACAGATAAAAATGACTTCGATCAAAGTAGCACAAAGGCCAGACTGAAAGCGTGATCCAGTCTGGATAAATGGTATCGTTTACACAAGGTGACGATTCTCATTTTGTGGGTTTAATCGCAGGGTTTGCTGAATATATGGGCAATACAGTGGTAACGATTACACAGGAGGGGTGTGCGCGATAAATCGCGCCGCTACTTATGATCGCACCAGGCGTAGCGGCGCGATTTATCGCGCATGTGTTTGGGTGTTGACCTTAACGTAGCTTTTCCTGTTGGTAGCCGTAACCGCCACCATCCTGCGCGACAAAACTCAGGCGATGGGTGATGCACTGCGGTGCATCTTCGGCATGGTGCGAGACAAACAACAGCTGCGTGCGGCCCTCGCCAATCAACACATCAACAAAACGGCGAACCAGCAGGCGGTTGATCGGATCCAGCCCCTGCAATGGCTCATCAAGGATCAGCAACGCGGGATGTTTGACCAGCGCGCGTGCGATCAGCACCAGCCGCTGCTGGCCCCATGACAGGCTATGGAAGGGGGCATCGGCCAGTGCGTTATCCATCCCCAGCAAGGCCAGCCACCGGCGCGCGAGCGCTTTCTGTCGATCGGACACCGCCTGATACAGGCCAATCGAATCGAAGAAACCCGACAGAATCACGGTGCGCACATTCACACTGACGCGATAATCGAGATGCAGGCTACTGCTGACATAACCAATATGTTGTTTGATGTCCCAGATGGTTTCCCCACTGCCGCGCCGGATACCGAACAGCGTTAAATCGTTACTGTAGCCCTGCGGGTGATCGCCGGTCACCAGGCTGAGCAGGGTGGATTTGCCTGCGCCGTTCGGTCCGACAATCTGCCAGTGCTCGCCAGGATTAACCTGCCAGTTCAGGCCGTTAATCACCGGTTTGTCGTTATAGGACACCACGCCGTTGCGCAGAATCACGCGCGGCGCATCATCCGCCAGCGGCGGGAGCTGATCGGGCGCATCGGCCTCCGGCAGCGCCATTCCCTCCAGCTTCTCGCTGTGCGCCAGCTGGGCCACCAGCGCTTCCGCCAGAATCGCGCGGCGCTCGCCGACGTGCGTCAGGGTGCATTCCGCCAGCACGCCAACCTGCTGAACAAAATCAGGAATATCATCAAAGCGGTTCAACACCAGCACCACGGTGTAACCCTGCTGATGCAGATCGCTCAGAGTTTGCGCCAGGCTGGCACGGGACGCCACATCCAGGCCATCAAAGGGTTCATCGAGGATCAGCAGGTCCGGCTGCGCCATCAGTGCCTGGCACAGCAGCGTTTTGCGGGTTTCGCCGGTGGAAAGATATTTGAAGCGACGATCGAGC
The DNA here is from genome assembly GCF_059730475.1 of Pantoea sp. X-Soil-TKNS-1280. Taxonomy (NCBI): domain Bacteria; kingdom Pseudomonadati; phylum Pseudomonadota; class Gammaproteobacteria; order Enterobacterales; family Erwiniaceae; genus Pantoea; species Pantoea sp. X-Soil-TKNS-1280. The sequence continues at coordinate 1,319,885 of NZ_AP035962.1, forward strand.
AGATAGCTGATACCAAACTGCTGCGCCAGCGCCTCGCAGCGCGCTTCGTCCTTCACTTCATCCTGAATGATCTGCGCGGCGGTGCGACCGGTGTCATCTTCGCCTTCACTGAGCAGATCGGTGTTATTGCGTTCCCACTCTTCGGTCACCAGCTTTTGCAATTGCTCCAGTGATAAACGCGTCGGACGCTGAAAGTTATGGCTGACGCTGCCTTTGCCCGCGGGCAGTTCGCCTGATAACGCGCGTGCCAGCGATGACTTGCCGCTGCCGTTGGCACCGACAAAGGCCCAGCTTTCACCGCTGTTAAGGGTTAAATCGTTGAGGGACAGCACTCGGGTGTCGCTAAGACGAAACGTGCCTTGCGAAATTTGCAATGAAGCCATGATTTATTCCATTTTATGCATCGTGTCACTCAGTTGTAGCGACCGCTGCCAATGAAGTCAAATCATGGCCTGGATTTCAGAGCAGTGTGGCGATGATGGCGTGTTCCGCATTAAAACTGGCGGTGACGTTATCGCCAGCCTGTAGATTCTGCTGTGCCACTTCGCTATTGGGGACGGTAGCGCACAGAATTTCTCCCCCCGGCAATGCCATCAGCACTTCGCTCACCTGATCGCCGGGTTCGATGGCGGTGATCTGCACAGCCAGCTGATTATCACTCTGGCTGGCAGCACGGCTGACCTGAATCCACGGCGCTTTGATCAGCACCAGCACTTCTTTGCCGTTTTCCAGCTGCAAACGCTCGGCGCTGCGCTGGGTCAGCGCCACCTGCAGGCGGGTCACGCCATCGTTCAGCAGCACATCAAGATGCTGCACCACCTGCTGGTGATCACGCGTCAGCACCGTACCAAAAAGCTGGTTACGCGCGCTGGTCTGCAACGAGAAACGGGCAATCGCCGCCAGCAGGCTATCGAGGGGCAGGCTGTCATTCTTCAATACATCAAAGGCTTTTTGCTGAATCTGCTCCATCAGCTGAAACAGCTGGATCAGGCGTTCGCCGTAACGTGTCAGCTGCGCGCCACCGCCGCCTTTGCCACCGGTGGCACGTTCTACCAGCGTTTGATCGGCCAGTTGGTTCATTTCGTTGATGGCATCCCAGGCACTTTTGTAACTGATACCCGCCAGTTTTGCCCCCTGGCTAATGGAGCCGGTTTCCTGGATGCGCTTCAGCAGCTCAATACGACGCGGATCGGCAAACAACTTCTGTTGCAGACGAATATGAAGAGAGAGTTCAGCTTGCATGTCAGCTCCTTAGGTTAGTCTGTCGATTCTAATCAGCTGTTAAAGTAAAAGCACGAAAAGGGCATGGCACTTTATTCTCAGGACGTTACAATCACTTTTTTATTTTCTGCGTGAGGTTTCCATGCTGGAACTGCTAAAAAGCCTGGCCGTCGCCGTGATTATGGTGCCGATTGTTATGGCTATCATGCTGGGCCTGATTTACGGCCTCGGCGAAGTGTTTAACGTCATCTCCAAATTTGGCCGTCGCGACGATCGTTCCGCCAACGGCTCACATTGATTTTCCAGCGCCCGCATCTCGCGGGCGTTTTGTCCTTAACTTCCGTCAAATCCTGCCGATATAAAGCTCATGACAGCATCAAACCTTGCGTTGTAGTATTCAGTATATAACGTAACAAGGAGATAAAAATGCTATCAAAACATTACCGCTGGGGTGCCGTTGCCGTTCTGTCTTTCTCACTGACCGGACCGGCACTGGCCGCAGAGAAAATCACCGTGTTTGCTGCGGCTTCACTGACCAATGCGTTGCAGGAAATCGGCACGCAATATCAGAAGCAGACCGGCGTTGAAGTGGTGTCATCTTTTGCCTCTTCGTCCACGCTGGCACGCCAGATAGAACAGGGCGCGCCAGCGGATTTGTTCATCTCTGCCGACCAGCAGTGGATGGATGATGCGGTGCAGAAAAAGAGCGTGATCGACAACACGCGCTATACCCTGCTGGGCAATGATCTGGTGCTGGTGGCTCCGCGCAGCAACAGCGCTAAAGAAGTCACCATCAATGAAAAAACCGACTGGAAAAGCCTGCTGAAAGGCGAGCGTCTGGCAGTGGGCGATCCGGACCATGTACCGGCCGGGATTTACGCCAAAGAAGCATTACAGAAACTGGGCGCGTGGGACACCTTAGCGCCAGTGCTGGCACCGGGCAATAGCGTGCGTGCGGCGCTGGCGCTGGTCGAACGTAATGAAACGCCTTACGGCATTGTTTACGGTTCTGATGCGGTCGCCAGTGATAAAGTCCAGGTTGTCGGTCGTTTCCCGGAAGATAGCCACAAACCGGTGGAATATCCGATGGCGATTGTCAAAGAACATCAACGTGCGCCGGTTGAGGCCTTCTACAAATATTTGCAGGGGCCGGAAGCCGCCGCAGTGTTTAAACAGTATGGATTTACGCCGAAGAAATGATACTGAGTGATCCTGAATGGCAGGCGGTGTTTCTCAGCCTGAGAGTCTCCTGCGTGGCGGTGCTGTGCAGCCTGCCGTTTGGCATCCTGATGGCCTGGATTCTGGCACGCTGCCAGTTTCCAGGCAAAACCCTGCTGGATAGCCTGATCCATCTGCCACTGGTGCTGCCACCCGTGGTAGTGGGCTATCTGCTGCTGATTTCCCTCGGACGCCGTGGCTTTATCGGCCAATGGTTGTATGACTGGTTCGGTATCAGTTTTGCCTTTAGCTGGCGCGGTGCGGTTATTGCCGCGGCGGTAATCGCGTTTCCGCTGATGGTGCGGGCGATTCGCCTGGCGCTGGAAGGCGTCGATACCCGGCTGGAACAGGCGGCGCGCACCCTGGGGGCGGGGCGCTGGCGCGTATTCTTCACCATCACCTTACCCCTGACATTTCCTGGCATTATCGTTGGCACGGTACTGGCCTTTGCCCGCTCGCTGGGCGAATTTGGTGCCACCATCACCTTTGTCTCCAATATTCCTGGCGAAACGCGCACCATTCCCTCAGCAATGTTTACCCTGATTGAAACACCCGGGGCGGAAAATGCGGCGGCACGGCTGTGTGCGGTGGCGATTCTGCTGGCGCTGCTGTCGCTGGTGGCCTCGGAACTACTGGCCCGCTGGGGCCGCAAGCGGCTGGGGGTTTAATGCTGACCCTTAATTTTTCCCAGCAACTGGGCAATCACCAGCTGGAAGTGGATGTCGATATTCCAGGCAAAGGCATCACCGCCATTTTTGGCGTGTCCGGTGCCGGTAAAACCTCGCTGATCAACGCCATCGGTGGTTTAACGCAGCCGCAACGCGGGCACATCAAACTGAACGAGCGGCTGTTATTTGATGCCGAATCCAGCCTGAACCTGCCGCCTGAGAAGCGTCGTATCGGTTATGTGTTTCAGGATGCGCGCCTGTTTCCGCATTACAGCGTGCGCGGCAATCTGCAATACGGCATGGCCGCCACGATGAAGCCGCAGTTTGACAGCCTGGTGGCGTTGCTCGGTCTGGAACCGCTGCTGCGGCGTGCGCCATCTTCTTTGTCGGGCGGTGAGAAACAACGCGTGGCGATTGGTCGTGCACTGCTGACCGCACCGGATATCCTGCTGATGGATGAACCGCTGGCTTCGCTCGATCTGCCACGCAAACGTGAGCTGATGCCTTATCTGCAAAAGCTGGCGAAGCAGGTGGATATTCCGCTGTTATATGTGTCACACAGCCTCGACGAAATCCTGCAACTGGCGGATAACGTGCTGGTGCTGGATAGCGGCAAAGTGAAAGCCTTTGGTTCGCTGGAGAAGGTATGGAGCAGCGCGGCCATGCGTCCGTGGCTGCCGGTGAGCGAACGCACCAGCGTGCTGCGGGTGCAGGTGCTGGAGCAGCATCCCGATTACCCAATGACCGCACTGTCGCTCGGCGATCAACATATCTGGGTAAGCCGGGTTAATCAGCCGCTGAAAACCGTGTTGCGCATTCGTATTGCGTCAGCCGATGTCTCACTGGCATTACAGCCGCCGCAAAACACCTCGATCCGCAATATCCTGCCCGCGCAGGTGGTGGAGTTGCTGGAGATTGATGATCAGGTGGAAGTGAAGCTGCGTATCGGCATCAGCGAATTGTGGGCGCGTATCTCGCCGTGGGCGCGGGATGAGCTGGGCATCCGGCCAGATCAGTGGCTGTATGCCCAGATTAAAAGCGTCTCAATTACCGCCTGATTCGTCGCGATTCAGGCACATCCCGTAGCGGCGCGATTTATCGCGCGGGTTTTACAGAATTTCCTGGTAAATCACTTCGGCAATGCCGGGTTCCAGATTGGTGCCAATCACCTTGCCGGCACGCGCTTTAATCGCGTCGTCGGCATTGCCCATCGCCACACCCAGACCCACTTCTTCCAGCATGCTGAGGTCGTTGTAGTTATCACCGAACGCCAGCACATCTTTCATGCTCAGACCCTGGCTCTCCACCCACTGCGCGAGGCGTTTGCCTTTGCTGTTGCCGCGCTGGGCGATATCGACCTGATCGTGCCACGACCATTCACAAGCCAGCCCCAGTTCGGCTTCGGTCTGCTCAGCGAATTGTTGTAATGCGCGCGTGTCAGAATGGGACAGCGCGAATTTCCAGATCGACTGCGCATCATGGGCCGCCTGTACCAGGCTCGGTACGTGCAGAAAGGTCGGACGCTGCTGCGGTGGCAGTGATTCCGCCCAGTTAAGCGTACGCGTGACATGGCCGGTGGGATGCTGGTAAAGCATCGCGTCATCGACATAGAGCAGGCCGTGAATGTCCTGCTGGTCGAGCATTTCAATCACGCGTACCGCCTGTGATTTCTCCAGCGGATCGGATGCCAGCACTTTTTTTGCCTGATAATCATACAAATAGGTGCCGTTGCAACAGATTGCGGGTGTATCCAGTTGCAGCGCCTGATAAAAAGGATGGATGGCACAATGGTGACGACCGGTGACGATCAACACTTTGACGCCAGCCTGCTGTGCGCGGGCCAGCGCTTCAAGGGACTCGGGCAGAATAGTTTTACGCGGGGTCAGCAGGGTGCCGTCAAGGTCAAGGGCGATTACGCGGTAGCTCATTACTCTTTCCGTCTGGGGTTACAAAGCAAACAGTCTACACCGGGCAACCGCTCTGAGACAAAAAACAGGGCACAAATGATTCCAGCGCGTCCAAATGAAACGCGCTACAGTGATACCCTTTCAGCAAGCCGAACAAGGAGAACGCATGAAACAAGTCGTGTATACCGCCAGCCCCGAGAGCCAGCAAATCCATGCCTGGCAGCTACAGGAAGATGGCGCGCTGACGTTACTGCAGGTGACGGATGTTGCTGGTCAGGTGCAGCCGATGGTGGTCAGCCCGAAGAAAGATTTCCTCTATGTCGGCGTGCGTCCGAATTTCCGTGTGCTGGCCTACCGCATCGCTGCTGATGGCACGCTGAGTGAAGCGGGTGAAGCCCCTCTGCCGGGCAGCCCGACACATATCTCCACCGATCGTCTCGGTAACTACCTGTTCTGCGGTTCCTACAACGATGCCTGTGTCAGCGTCAGTCCGATTGGTAGCGATGGCGTGCCGCAGGCCCCGAGTCAGGTGATTGGTGAGCTGGAGGGTTGCCACTCTGCCAATATTGATGTGAAAAATCAGACGCTGTTTGTTCCGGCACTGAAGCAGGACCGTATCTGCCTGTTCCAGCTGAACAGCGACGGTACGCTGACGCCGCGTCCGCAAGCGCAGGTGACCACGGTGGAAGGGGCGGGGCCGCGTCATATGGCGTTTCACCCGAATGGCAACTACAGCTATTGCGTGAACGAGCTGGACAGCACCGTAGATGTCTGGGCCTTGAGCAATGCGCATGGCGAAGTTGCACGCGTGCAGAGCCTGAACATGATGCCAGCCGATTTCACCGGCACCCGCTGGGCGGCAGATATCCACCTGACGCCAGATGGCCGTTTCCTGTATGCCTGCGACCGTACCAGCAGCATCATCACGGTGTTCAGCGTCAGTGAAGACGGTGGCCTGCTGAACCTCGAAGGTTTCCAGCCGACGGAAACGCAGCCGCGTGGTTTTAACATCGACCACAGCGGCAAGTACCTGGTCGCGGCGGGACAGAAATCTCACCATATCGAAGTGTACAAAATCAGCGACGATCGTGGTCTGCTGACACCGCTGGCGCGCTATGCGGTAGGGCAAGGCCCGATGTGGGTGGTGATTCACTCGCTGGATTAAATCCTTGCGCGATAAATCGCGCCGCTACGGGGCGGTGCGGTTTTTTGGACGGGACAGGCATCCGGCACTTGATCGTAGCGGCGCGATTTATCGCGCTGTTTTTATCTCACTGAAAATGATGCGAAAAATCCAACGCATCACGCACCGCGTCGGTGAGTTTCAAAAGCTCAGTGGCGGAAATCACATACGGCGGCATCAGATAAATTAAGCGTCCGAACGGACGGATCCACACCCCACGCTCAACAAAGAACTGCTGTAACGCCGCCATATCCACCGCCTGGTGGGTCTCAATCACACCAATCGCCCCCAGCACGCGCGCATCTGCGACGGCGGGATGGCTGCGTAATGGCAACAGCGCGGCACGCAGCTGCTGCTCAATAGCAGGCACCTGGGTGGACCAGTGGCCTTCATTAATCATGGTCAGACTTTCTACTGCCACCGCGCAGGCCAGCGGATTACCCATAAAGGTCGGGCCATGCATAAAGCAGCCTGCCGCGCTACGGCTGATGGTGTCCGCCACTTCACGGGTGGTCAGGGTGGCGGAGAGCGTCATGGTGCCGCCGGTCAGCGCTTTCCCCAGACACAAAATATCCGGCGTGATCCCGGCATGTTCACAGGCGAACAATTTACCGCTGCGGCCAAATCCGGTGGCGATCTCATCAGCTATCAGCAGCAAACCGTAGCGATCGCACAGTTCACGCACTTGTTGCAGATAACGCGGATGATAAAAACGCATGCCGCCTGCACCCTGCACAATCGGCTCCAGAATCACCGCCGCAATCTGCTGATGATGCTGCTCCGCCAGACGGGCAAAATCGGCGAAATCTTCCTCCTGCCACGCCTCATCAAACCCCAGCTGCGGTGCGGCTGCGAACAGATGCTCCGGCAGATAACCGCGCCACAGGCTGTGCATCGAGTTGTGGGGATCGCACACCGACATGGCGGCAAAGGTATCGCCGTGATAACCGCGTTTCAGGGTGAGGAATTTTTGTCGGGTTTCGCCGCGTCCCAGCCAGTATTGCAACGCCATTTTCATCGCCACTTCGACGGCGATCGAACCTGAATCGGCGAGGAATACGCATTCAAGCGACTCGGGCGTCATCGCCACCAACTGGCGACACAACGCCACTGCGGCCGGATGGGTGATGCCGCCAAACATCACGTGTGACATTTGGCTGATTTGCGCCTGCATCGCCTGATTGAGGCGAGGATGGTTATAACCGTGAATCGCGGCCCACCAGGACGACATACCATCCACCAGTTCGCGTCCATCGGCCAGCTGTAACTGGCATCCATGTGCCGCTACCACCGGGTAGCAGGGCAGTGGATTCTGCATCGAGGTATAGGGGTGCCAGATATGCTGGCGGTCAAAATCGAGGTCATCCTGAGTGAACATGGGTATTGTAAACCAAAATTAAAAGATTTAGTTTACAAGTATAACCACGTTAATCGTCAGGATGAACCCTTTTCTGGAGCGAAGCAATGGCACACCGCTGGACACTGGCACAAGCCCAGGCACTATTTGATAAACCTTTCCTTGAGCTAATGTTTGAGGCGCAACAGGTACATCGTCAACATTTCGACCCGCGTCAGGTACAGGTCAGTACACTGCTGTCGATCAAAACCGGCGCTTGCCCGGAAGACTGTAAATATTGCCCGCAGAGCGCGCGCTACAAAACCGGGCTGGAATCAGAGCGGTTAATGGAAGTGGAAGCGGTGCTGGAATCGGCGCGCAAAGCCAAAGCGGCCGGTTCCAGCCGCTTCTGTATGGGCGCTGCGTGGAAAAACCCGCACGAGCGCGACATGCCGTATCTGGAGCAGATGGTGCAGGGCGTGAAAGCGATGGGCATGGAAACCTGTATGACTCTCGGCACGCTCGACAACAGCCAGGCGCAGCGTCTGGCGCACGCCGGGCTGGATTTCTACAACCACAACCTCGATACCTCGCCGGAGTTTTACGGCAACATCATCACCACCCGCAGCTACCAGGAACGTCTGGATACGCTGGACAAAGTGCGCGGTGCCGGTATCAAAGTCTGCTCAGGCGGTATCGTCGGTCTGGGAGAAACGGTGAAAGATCGCGCCGGTTTACTGGTGCAGCTGGCGAACCTGCCGACGCCGCCGGAAAGTGTGCCGATCAACATGCTGGTGAAGGTGAAAGGTACACCATTGGCCGATAACGACGACGTAGAGCCATTCGATTTTATCCGCACTATCGCCGTGGCGCGCATCATGATGCCATCTTCTCACGTACGCCTGTCGGCAGGCCGTGAGCAGATGAGCGAACAGACTCAGGCGATGTGCTTTATGGCCGGGGCGAACTCGATTTTCTACGGCTGCAAGCTGCTCACCACGCCGAACCCGGAAGAAGACAAAGACCTGATTCTGTTCCGTAAACTGGGGTTGAATCCGGAGCATACCGCCACCACTGCCGGTGATAACGAACAGCAGTATCAGCTGAGTGAGCAACTGCTGCACGCTGATACCCCACAGTTCTACAACGCGGCGGTGTAATGAGCTGGTTGCAACGCATCGAACAGGCGCTGGCAGAGCGACGCGCCGTTGATGGCTGGCGTCAGCGCGTGCGCGTTGAGCACAACAGCGTGCGCGAACTGACGGTCGCCGGACAGCGCTATTGTCACTTTTCCAGTAACGATTATCTCGGCCTGAGCCAGCATCCGGCGGTGATTGCCGCGTGGCAGCAGGGGGCGGCGGAGTCGGGTGCGGGAGCAGGGGCATCAGGCCATGTGACCGGTTACAGCCGCCATCATGCGCAGCTGGAAGAGGAGCTGGCCGACTGGCTGGGCTATCGGCGTGCGTTGCTGTTTATCTCCGGTTTTGCCGCGAATCAGGCGGTGATCCATTTGCTGGCGGAAAAACCGGATCGCATCCTTGCCGACAAGCTGGCGCACGCGTCATTGCTGGATGCTGCCAGCCACAGCCCGGCGCTGTTGCGTCGTTTCGCCCATAACCAGCCGCAAAGCCTGGCAAAAATGCTGGCAACGCCGGTTGAGGGTAACACGCTGGTGGTGACGGAAGGGGTGTTCAGCATGGATGGTGACAGCGCGCCGCTGGCAGAGATTGCAGCGGAAACGCGGCGTGGCAACGGTTGGTTGCTGGTGGATGATGCGCATGGTATCGGCGTCACCGGCGAACAGGGGCGCGGCAGCTGCTGGCAGCAGCAGGTGCGACCGGAACTGTTGATCGTCACCTTTGGCAAAGGCTTCGGCGTCAGCGGCGCAGCGTTGCTGTGCGATGACGCCACTGCCGATTATGTTGAACAGTTTGCCCGCCATTTGATCTATTCCACGGCGATGCCTCCGGCGCAATGTTGCGCGTTGCAGGCCGCATTGCAGCAAATTCGGCAGGGTGATGAACTACGCGCGCGTCTACACGCCAACATCGCTCGCTTCCGCGCCGGTGCAGCCGATTTACCGTGGCAGCTGATGCCTTCGGACAGCGCCATCCAGCCGCTGGTGGTGGGTGAGAACAGCGCAGCTCTGGCGTTATCACAACGGCTGAAGGCGGCGGGGTGTTGGGTTAGCGCCATTCGTCCGCCAACCGTACCACCGGGCACCGCACGGCTGCGTATCACGTTAACCGCCGCGCATCACCCGGATGATATTGATCGTCTGCTGGAGGCGCTGTATGACGCTACAGGTCAATAAACAGGCGGTTGCGCAGGCGTTTGGTCGCGCAGCGCAGCATTACGAACAGCATGCTGAACTGCAACGCCAGAGCGGCGATGCGTTGCTGGCACTGGCCCCGGCCGGGTTTGGTCCGCACCTGCTGGATGCCGGCTGCGGCACCGGCTGGTACAGCCGGTACTGGCGTGACCGTGGGCGCGAAGTGACCGCGCTTGATTTGTCGCAAGCCATGCTGGATAGCGCTGCACAGCAGCACTCGGCGCAGCATTATGTGCAGGGCGATATTGATGCGTTACCGCTGCCGGATGCCTGTGTTGATGGCGTGTGGAGCAATCTTGCGGTGCAGTGGAGCAGCGATTTGCGCACCGCTTTGCAGCAGTTTTTACGCGTCACCCGACCGGGCGGCACGGTGCTGTTTTCCACGCTGTTGTCCGGCTCATTGCACGAGGTGCATCAGGCGTGGGCGCAGCTGGATGGGCGTCAGCACGCCAACCGTTTCCTCAGTGCAGCGCAGGTTGCCGCTGCCACTCACGATCTCTCGCTTAAACACCAGCAGCAGACCATTACGCTGCACTTTCCCAGCGCGCTCAGCGCGATGCGTTCACTGAAGGGCATCGGTGCAACCCATTTGCATGACGGGCGGCCGGGAGGATTGCTGACGCGCACGCAACTGGCCCGGCTGGAGCAGGGCTGGCCGCAGGATGAGGCAGGTTATCGCCTCAGCTATCACCTGATGTTTGGAGTATTAACACCATGAAACGCTGGTTTATTACGGGCACCGATACCGAAGTAGGAAAAACGGTGGCCAGTGGGGCGCTGTTGCAGGCGGCCAGTGCAGCCGGATTGACCACTGCAGGCTACAAGCCAGTGGCTTCCGGTTGCGAGGTCACCGCCGAGGGGATTCGTAACAGCGATGCGCTGGCTTTGCAGCGTTACAGTTCGCTGGCGCTGCGTTATGAGCAGGTCAATCCGCTGGCCTTTATCGAGCCAACGTCGCCGCATATCGTCAGTGCGGAAGAGGGGCGACCCATCGAATTCACTCAGCTGTCAGCGGGATTGCGCCAGCTGGAACAGCAGGCTGAATGGGTGCTGGTAGAGGGGGCAGGCGGCTGGTTTACCCCGTTGTCCGCCACCCAGACTTATGCCGACTGGGTGATCGCTGAACAACTGCCGGTCATTCTGGTGGTCGGAATCAAACTGGGCTGCATCAACCATGCGATGCTGACAGCCGCAGCCGTGCGCGCCAGTGGTTTATCGCTGGCCGGCTGGATCGCTAATGATATTCAGCCACCAGGCAAACGTCACCATGAGTATCTGGCAACCCTGCGTCAGCGTATTGATGCACCCTGCCTGGGCGAAATTCCATACCTGACGGATGACGCTCAGCAGGCAGAGTGCGGACGTTTCCTGACGCTGCCGTAGCGGCGCGATTTATCGCGCGGCTGTCATGGCGCAATAAATTGCGCCGCTACGGTTTGTGCCAAAAATAACCGGCATTATCAGGTCACCGTCAGCCATTTGTTGATGGTGACATCATCCAGCTGTGCCACTTTGCCCTGTGCCACATTACGACCCCGATGCAGCAGCAGAAAGTAGTCAGCGACGCGGCGAATAAAGGAGACGTGTTGCTCCAGCAGCAGGATGGTCAGGCCATAATCACGGTTCAGACGGCGGATTAAGTTGCCCATCTCCTCTTCGAGCCAGGGTGACATCCCTTCAGTGGGTTCGTCGAGGATTAACAGCTTCGGTTGCAGCACCAGGGCACGTGCCAAAGCCAGCTGCTGCTGTTGATCCATCGGCAGCTCGCCACTGCGCTGGTGACGCAGTGAGTAGAGCGCCGGGAACAAATCAAACACCATTTCCGGGATAGCGCGGCTGCGCTCATCCTGCGCCGCCATCAACGCAATCAGCAGGTTATCTTCCACGCTCATCTGCGAGAAAATATGACGTCCCTGAGGCACATAGCCAATGCCCATGCGTGCACGTTGCTCCGCCGGTTGCAGCAATAAGTCTTCGGGGGGCGAGCCATCTTCCTGCCATGTCATCGAGCCGCTGTTGATTGGCAGCCGCCCCATAATGCAGTTGACCAGCGTGGTTTTCCCCATCCCTGGACTCCCCAGCACGCCAGTGCAGGTGCCGGGCGGCAGATCCAGATCCACATCCCACAGAATATGGTTTTGACCGTAAAACTGATTCACCGAACGTAAACTCAGCATCTGACATTCTCCTTCCAGATAATTAGCCTGAATGCTTCCGCTCTGTGTCGTCTGGCAAACAGTCAAACACGATTCATCATTGCCACTCTCACCATCAGTGAGTTGTTACAAATGCTCTATCGATAAACCTGCAATTCTCAGGCCAGGTTGCCAATGCGATGAAAAATGCATCAATGGCGGGCAAAAATCAGGCTTAAAAGTTGAGTAACGCTTAACAATTCCACGGAGTGATAAAAAGGCTGCACTTTAGCGGTGCTGAATGCTTAACGATTCTGGTGCAGCCGATCTGGCATAAGGCAGAACCGGCAGGAATAAGTGGCCTTATTTACTGGAAATTTCATCCAGCAGACCCCCTCAGCACGGAAAAAGAATAGTTAATGCCGCGCGGGTTGTGAGAAAAATAAACGCAAAAAAAAATTTTTTCGCACGTCAGGACAAGCCGGAGAAAATTATGCACAGGCGATGGGGGCGGGGCTGCCATCAGTTATCCACTATTCCTGTGGATAACCTTGTGCATTAGAGACTGAAAACAGAGCGCAAGCGAGGAAATACGCGGCCTGCATACATTATGCTGAGAAACTGGGCTTTTTAGTGATTTTCTAATAAATCAACATGTTAGTTAAAATCAAGCCTGAGAATTATCTTGCTCGTCATCAGACTGCAATTTTATGACGCTCTATTGACAAATGTTAAAAGCATCTCCTTTCTGGGGATAACCTTGTACCACAAGGTGTTACCTGTCGTTGTTAAAATTGCACTGTGGCGAGTCGCCACGCCTCCCCGTAATCGTGCAGCATATATGTAAATATATCCAGTATTTTTTACTGGCAAATTCGCGCTGGCAGAGTAGAATTAGCAGCCTGCCCGCCGACTTCTCCAGCAGGAACCGCAAAACCATGAGTAAAGCCTTTAAACTCAACTCCGCTTTTAAACCATCAGGGGACCAGCCTGAGGCCATTCGTCGTCTGGAAGAGGGGCTGGAGGATGGCCTGGCGCATCAGACGCTGCTGGGGGTGACCGGTTCGGGAAAAACCTTTACCGTGGCCAATGTGATTGCCGATCTTAACCGGCCTACCATGGTACTGGCTCCTAACAAGACGCTGGCGGCTCAGCTTTACGGCGAGATGAAGGAGTTCTTCCCGGATAACGCGGTGGAGTTTTTCGTCTCCTACTACGACTACTATCAGCCAGAAGCTTATGTGCCCAGCTCCGACACCTTTATAGAAAAAGATGCGTCGGTGAATGAGCATATTGAGCAGATGCGTCTGTCTGCCACCAAGGCGCTGCTGGAACGGCGTGACGTGATTGTGGTGGCGTCGGTTTCGGCGATCTACGGCCTGGGCGATCCCGATCTTTACCTGAAAATGATGCTGCATCTGACGCGCGGCATGATCATTGATCAACGCAGTATTCTGCGTCGCCTGGCGGAGTTGCAATATAGCCGCAACGACCAGGTGTTCCAGCGTGGCACCTTCCGCGTGCGCGGCGAGGTGATTGATGTCTTCCCGGCCGAATCTGACGATATCGCGCTGCGCGTGGAGCTGTTTGATGAAGAAGTGGAGCGGCTGTCACTGTTTGACCCGCTCACCGGCCAGGTGGTTTCGGTGGTGCCGCGTTTTACCGTCTATCCTAAAACCCACTATGTCACACCGCGCGAACGCATCCTGCAATCCATGGAAGAGATCAAAAAGGAGCTGGTGGTACGCCGTCAGGTGCTGCTGGAAAACAATAAATTACTGGAAGAACAGCGCATTACCCAGCGTACCCAGTTTGACCTCGAGATGATGAACGAGCTGGGTTACTGCTCCGGTATCGAAAACTATTCGCGCTATCTCTCCGGACGTGGGCCGGGCGAGCCACCGCCAACACTGTTTGACTACCTCCCGGCCGATGGTCTGCTGGTGGTTGATGAATCCCACGTCACCATTCCGCAGATTGGTGGCATGTATCGCGGTGACCGCGCGCGTAAAGAGACGCTGGTGGAATATGGCTTTCGCCTGCCGTCAGCGCTGGATAACCGTCCGCTACGCTTTGAAGAATTTGAAGCGCTGGCCCCGCAAACCATCTATGTCTCGGCCACGCCGGGTAACTACGAGCTGGAGAAATCCGGTAATGAAGTGATTGATCAGGTGGTGCGTCCGACCGGCCTGCTCGATCCGATCCTCGAAGTGCGTCCGGTAACCACCCAGGTGGATGACCTGCTGTCGGAAATCCGTAAGCGCGTTGAAATCAATGAACGTGTGCTGGTCACCACACTGACCAAACGCATGGCGGAAGATTTGACCGAGTATCTGGAAGAGCACGGTGAAAAGGTGCGTTATCTGCACTCGGATATCGACACGGTGGAGCGTATGGAGATCATTCGCGACCTGCGTCTGGGTGAGTTTGACGTGCTGGTGGGGATTAACCTGCTGCGTGAAGGGCTGGATATGCCGGAAGTGTCGCTGGTGGCGATTCTTGATGCCGATAAAGAAGGCTTCCTGCGCTCCGAACGTTCACTGATTCAGACCATTGGCCGTGCTGCGCGTAACATCAATGGTAAAGCAATTCTGTACGCTGATAAGATCACGCCATCGATGGCTCGCGCCATTGGGGAGACAGAACGCCGTCGCGAGAAACAGCAGCGCTACAATGAAGAAAACGGCATCGTGCCGCAGGGGCTGAACAAAAAGATCACCGATATTCTCGAACTGGGTAAAAACGTGGTCAAAACCCGTGGCAAGGGCAAAACGGCATCGCGCACCGCCGCTGAAGCCGAGGCCAGCTACCTGGCGCTCACGCCGCAGGCGATGCAGAAGAAAATTCACGAGCTGGAAGGGCAGATGCAGCAGCACGCGCAGAATCTGGAGTTTGAAGAGGCGGCACGGGTACGCGACCAGTTGCATGAACTACGCGAGCTGTTTATCGCTGCGTCGTAATGCGCGATAAATCGCGCCGCTACGAATAACGGCGCGGGTGGCAAATTTGTAACGGCGTGATGTATCACGCCTTGTTTCAGAATGCCTGGATGGCATGCTCCAGCGCCACGCGCAGCAGCTGGCGGTCATGTCGGTATTTAATGTCGGCGGCCTCCAGCGGTTCGCGCACGATTAAACGCTCCTCTACGCCGCGAATATCCGCCGCCGGGCTGACGATCACCGCATCAATCACCCGTTTACCAATCGCTTTTTCCATGATTACCAGTTTGTCCGCCACGGTCAGGCTGGCGGCGGCCGGGCTGAGTTCCCGGCCGAGGTTGCCGATAAACACCATGGTTGCCGGGGTGCGACGCAATGCGCGCGCCATCTCTTCCATCAGCAGAATCGGCATCAGGCTGGTGTAGAAACTGCCGGGACCAATCAGGATCAAATCCGCTTCGCCAATCGCATCCAGCGCTTCACGAGTGGGGATGACGTTGGGATGCAGCATCAACTCCTGCGGGGCCTGCTTCATCTCATCAACTGCGGTTTCGCCGTACACCATATTGCCTTCGTTATCCTGGGCCACCAGATCGACGGGTTGCTCGGACATCGGAATCAAAAATGCATCCACTTTCAGCAGGTTGCGGATGATATTGATGGCTTCCAGCGGACGCACGCTGAGATGGTCAAGCGCTTTCAGGATCAGGTTGCCGAGGTTGTGACCGGCCAGTTCGCCATTGCCGGTAAAGCGATATTCAAACATCGCCGAAGCGACGCTCGGTTCGGTGATCAACTGGTTGATGCAGTTACGCATATCGCCCCAGGCAATACCGCCTTCTGAACGGCGGATGCGTCCGGTCGAACCGCCGTTGTCGGTGGTGGTAACAATACCGGTCAGACGCGAGCCAAGCGGTGCCAGCGCCGACATCACACGACCCAGACCGTGGCCGCCGCCCAGCGCCACCACACGATCCAAATCTGCCAGGGTACGATTCATGTTGCTCCTTATGACTGACGCTCAATCGTTGAGCAGCAGTTAAACTGATATGTATCAAAATCTGTCGGTTATTTTAACGTATCCTGTCGCGAAAATGCGGTGAAAAAACGTTATGTATCAATATATATAGCGAAAATCCTTAATGGAAGCGAACAACAAATCGCGCTAACATTCAGGCAACCGTGTTGCTTTGAGTCGCAACATACACTCTAGCCTGTGCACCTAAGTCTTCGGATACGGTGCCCAGGCCGCAGCCCAGAGCTGCCAGGGTGCAGAAAGAAATGACTGCATCTCCCGTATTTGGAAAGGTGTTCAGGTGTCACAACTTACAGATAGCTACGCGCGCAGCTTTTATTATCTGCGCTTGTCGGTCACGGACGTGTGTAACTTCCGTTGTACCTATTGCCTGCCCGAGGGCTACAAACCTCAGGGGACGCGCAATAAAAGTTTTCTCTCGCTTGATGAAATCCGTCGCGTGACGCGAGCCTTTGCGGCCGCGGGCACTGAAAAAGTGCGCCTGACGGGTGGCGAGCCCTCCTTACGGCGTGATTTCACCGACATCATTGCCGCAGTGCGTGAAAATGACGCCATTCGTCAGATAGCCGTTACCACTAACGGCTATCGTCTGGCGCGTGATGTTCGCGAATGGCGTGCTGCCGGGCTGACGGCCCTCAATGTCAGCGTCGATAGCCTTGATGCCCGCCAGTTTCACGCCATCACCGGGCAGGACAAGTTTCATCAGGTCATGGCGGGCATTGATGCCGCCTTTGAGGCCGGTTTTGCGCAGGTGAAAGTCAACAGTGTGCTGATGCGCGATGTCAACAGCCACAGCCTTGACACCTTTCTGCAGTGGATTCGTACCCGACCGATCCAGCTACGTTTTATCGAGCTGATGGAAACCGGGGAAGGCGGCGACCTGTTCCGCCGTCATCATATCTCGGGCGAGGTGATCCGCGACCAGCTGATTATGCAGGGCTGGCAGCGCCAGCCGCGCGGTCGGAGCGATGGCCCGGCGCAGGTGTTTCGCCATCCCGATTATCAGGGCGAGATCGGTCTGATCATGCCGTATGCCAAAGATTTTTGTGCCAGCTGCAATCGCCTGCGTGTGTCGGCGATCGGTAACCTGCATCTGTGCCTGTTTGGCGACGGCGGGGTCCCGCTGCGTGATCTGCTGGCATCCGACGATCAGCAGGACGAGCTACAGGCACGCATCGCCTACAGCCTTGGGCAGAAAAAGCAGACACATTTTCTGCATCAGGGCAACACCGGTATTACGCAAAATCTTTCCTTCATTGGTGGCTAACAAAGGAGTTATGGCCATGGGTAAATCTTCCGGCGACTTTGTTGCCATCAACGCTGCGGTGCTGACCGTTTCTGACAGCCGTGATGCGGGTTCCGACACCTCAGGTGATTATTTGCGTGAAGCACTAACCGAAGCCGGGCATCAGGTGGTTGATCACGCGATCGTACCGGATAACCGCTATCGTATTCGCGCCACGGTGTCGCGCTGGATTGCCAGCGACGATGTCCAGTTGGTGATCGTCAACGGTGGCACCGGTTTTAACAGCAAAAACAGTACGCCAGAAGCGCTGCTGCCGCTGTTTGATCGCGAAATCGAAGGATTTGGCGAGCTGTTCCGCATGATCTCATACGAAGAGATCGGCAGCGCCACTTTGCAGTCACGCGCGGTGGCAGGTATGGCAAATCAAACGCTGATCTTTGCCGTACCCGGTTCCAGCAACGCCTGCCGCAGTGCCTGGGAACGCATCATTGTCGATCAACTGGATGCGCGTACCCGTCCCTGTAATTTTGTCTCTCATTTGAAGAAGTTGTAAGCATGTCCTCGTTAACTCATATCAATGCCGCTGGCGAAGCCCATATGGTGGATGTCTCCGGCAAATCCGAAACGGTGCGTGAAGCCCAGGCGGAAGCGCTGGTGCTGATGAAGCCGGAAACGCTGCAAATGATCATCGATGGCAGCCACCATAAAGGCGATGTGTTCGCGACTGCGCGCGTCGCAGGGATTCAGGCGGCCAAGCGCACCTGGGAACTGATCCCGCTGTGCCATCCGCTGATGCTAAGCAAAGTCGAGGTGACGCTGGTGGCTGAGCCGGAACACAGCCGGGTGCGCGTCACTTCACGCTGCCGTCTCACCGGTAAAACCGGTGTCGAAATGGAAGCGCTGACCGCCGCGTCGGTCGCGGCCCTGACCATCTATGACATGTGCAAAGCGGTACAAAAAGATATCGTCATCGACCAGCTGCGTTTGCTGAGCAAAAGCGGCGGCAAATCCGGTGATTTTCAGGCGGTGCAGCATGATTAAGGTGCTGTTTTTTGCCCAGGTCCGTGAGCTGACCGGCACCAGCGCGCTGGAACTGACGCCTGAATATGCTGATGTGGCGGCCTTGCGCCATGCGCTGGCGGCGAAAAATGATCGCTGGGCGCTGGCGCTGGAATCCGGCAAATTGCTGGCGGCGGTCAATCAAACCCTGGTGCCGATGAGCCACCCGCTGCGCGCCGGTGATGAAGTGGCCTTTTTCCCCCCGGTAACCGGAGGTTAATGATGGAAACCCGCATTCGTGTCGGCCACGAGGCATTTAGCGTGGCACAGGAGTATGCCTGGTTGTCGGCGCATGACAGCGACGGCGCCGTGGTGACCTTCACCGGTAAAGTGCGCAATCACAATCTCGGCGACAGCGTGGCAGCACTGACGCTGGAGCATTATCCGGGCATGACGGAAAAAGCGCTGAAGGAAATCGTCGATGAGGCCCGTCAGCGTTGGGCGCTGCAACAGGTATCGGTGATTCACCGCGTCGGTGCGCTCTTCCCTGGCGACGAAATCGTGTTTGTCGGTGTCAGCAGTGCGCATCGCAGCACCGCCTTTGCGGCGGCAGAATTCATCATGGATTACCTGAAAACCCGCGCGCCATTCTGGAAGCGGGAAGCCACTACCGAAGGTGAGCGCTGGGTGGATGCGCGTGATAGCGACCATCAGGCAGCGGAGCGCTGGAAGTAACGCGCAAAACCATCCGGCTCTGATGGCGGCAGGCCACTGAAAACGTTAAGGTAAGGTTTTTGTTTGCGTCAGGGAACGAGATGAAAACCACTGTGATCCTCAAACGCGCCGCATTACTGGCCTTGCTGGTGCTGGCGGGTTGTAGCACCAAAAAGCCACCGCAGGCACCGGTACGCCAGCCAACGGACGTCAAGGCGCAAATCCGCCAGCTGCTGCCCAGCCATGTCACGCAGAAAGCCGACTGGGCTGACGATATCTACACGGCCTTCCGCACGCAGCAACTGGATCCCAGCGTCAGTAACCTGTGTGCGGTGATCGCCATCGCCGATCAGGAATCCAACTTCAGCGCGGATGCCAACGTTCCGGGGCTGCCGAAAATCGCCTGGGGCGAAATCGATCGTCGCGCGGCGAAGCTGCATATTCCGGCCTTTGTGGTGCGTACCGCGTTATTGATTAAATCCCCCAGCGGTGAAAGCTATGCCGCGCGTCTCGACAAAGTCCGCAGCGAGAAAGAGCTCAGCGCTATTTTTGATGACTTTATCGATATGGTGCCGATGGGCCAGAAATTGTTTGGTAACCTCAACCCGATTCACACCGGAGGGCCGATGCAGGTCAGCATCGCCTTTGCCGAGGCGCACGCCAAAGGTTATCCGTGGCCGGTGGATGGCACCATTCGTCGCGAAGTCTTTACCCGGCACGGTGGCATGTATTTTGGCATCATGCATCTGCTGGGCTATCCGGCGGATTACTCCGCGCCACTGTACCGCTTTGCCGATTTCAATGCCGGATGGTACGCCAGCCGCAACGCAGCTTTCCAGGCGGCAGTGGCACGCGCCAGCGGCATCAAACTGGCGCTGGACGGTGATTTGATTCAATACGGTAGCGATGCGGCCGGATCAACCGAGCTGGCGGTGCGCACGCTGAGTAAGCAGCTGGATATGAGCAACCGGGAAATTCGCCGCGACCTGGAGAAGGGGGAGCAACCCGACTTCAGCGACAGCGTGCTGTGGAAACAACTCTTCACCCTGGCGGACAAAATGGCGGGCAAACGGCTGCCGCGTGAAATGCTGCCAGGCATTAAACTGGAAAGCCCGAAAATTACCCGTAATCTCACCACCGCCTGGTTTGCCCAGCGCGTAGATAGCCGTTATCAACAGTGTTTGACGCGCCGTTGACGCGGCGGGGCGTAAGCTCCACACTTACAGAGTTTGTCTAACTACTAAGAGGTGCATCATGGACCGATATCCACGTAACGATTCAATCGTGCAGCAGGCCTCGGCCGGGCTGCAAACCTATATGGCGCAGGTGTATGGCTGGATGACCTGTGGTTTGCTGCTGACGGCGTTTGTTTCCTGGTTCGCTGCCCGCACACCCGCAGTGATGGAGCTGGTGTTTGCTAACCGCATCACCTTCTTTGGCCTGATCATTGTGCAGCTGGCAGTGGTGTTTGTGCTGTCCGGGATGGTGCATCGTCTGAGCGGCGCGGTGGCAACCGCGTTGTTTATGCTGTATTCGGCGCTTACCGGCCTGACGATCGCCAGCATTTTCCTTGTTTATACTTATTCGTCTATCGCCAGCACCTTCTTTGTGACTGCCGGGATGTTTGGTGCCATGAGTTTTTATGGCTACACCACCAAACGTGACCTCAGCCGTTTTGGCAGCCTGCTGTTTATGGCGCTGATTGGTATTTTGCTGGCGTCGCTGGTTAACTTCTGGCTGAAAAGCCCGGCGTTGATGTGGGCCATCACCTATATCGGCGTGGTGGTGTTTGTTGGCCTGACTGCCTACGATACCCAGAAGTTGAAAGCGATTGGTGAGACGGTCAATGTGGATGATAAAGAGAACCTGCGTCGTTTCTCAATTATGGGCGCGCTGACGTTATATCTCGACTTCATCAACCTGTTCCTGATGCTGCTGCGGATTTTCGGTAACCGCCGCTAAACCCGCACATACCCGGTAGCGGCGCGATTTATCGCGCAGGTGTTCCTGCGCAGCGACCAAAAATCCGCGCGATTTATCGCGCCGCTACGATGATATGCTTTTTTCCGATTTCCCCATCCGACGTTCATTCTGCTGGCGTAAATGCCGGGCGCGACTCTCCAGCCACAGATACAACACCAGTGCCAGCAGCAGCGGTAAAATAAAATACAACACGCGATAAGCCAGCAGCGCCGCGATAATGGTGCCGTGCGACACATGTTGTCCGCTGAGCAGCGCGAGGAAGACCGCCTCCAGGACGCCAATCCCGGCCGGAATATGGATAATCACCCCCGCGATACTGCTAATCAGTAGCACACCCAGCACCACCGGATAGTCAACCCGTTGCGCCAGCAGCAGCCAGATAATCGCCCCCATCACCATCCAGTTGGCGCAGGATACCGCGAACTGAAACAGCGCCATACGCAGTGAAGGCAGTTGCAGGTGCTGACCTTTTACCGTCCAGCGACGTCGTTTGGCAAAGGCACAGGCCCACAGATACAGCGCGACACCAGTCAGCAGACAACCGCCAATGATGCGCAGCGTCTGGCCGCCAATAAACCAGCCCTGGGGAATCGGCACCATCCCTGCGACAAATACCACACCCGCCAGCAGAATATAACCCAGCCAGTTGGTGGCGATGCTCAGCGAGAAAATCCGCGTGATGGTGCCGCCCGGTAAACCCAGCCGCGAGTAAAGGCGATAGCGCATCGCTACGCCACCGACCCAGGTACTGAGCGTCAGATTGAAGGCATAACAGATAAACGACACCAGCATCACCTGGCGTTTGGCCAGCTTGTGCCCGCAGTAAGCGCGACCAATCAAATCATAAACGCCGTAGGTCAGGTAACTGACCACCACCAGCCCGACGGCAGTGAGGATCACCGTGCGGTTGTAATTGACGATCACATCAATAACGTCGTCCCAGTTCACTTTGCGTGCGTACACCACCAACAGCACGATCACCGCGATGAAAAATAGCCAGGTGAGAATTTTCTTCACCCGCTGCCAGCGAGAATGCTTTTTACTCATCAGGGCTTAGCTCCTTCGTTATCGGTTTCTACCCGATCCTGCGTTTCCAGCTCCGGTTGTACCGGGGGAGCAACCTGCGCCAGACGCGGCGTATGGGCGGGCAACCAGCCAGCAATCGCCGGGAAGTGGCGCAAAAAGTGAAACGCCATCACGCTTTTGGTCAGTTGCCACCAGGTTCGCGGCGGCAGTTTATCGTCGCGTACCCGCTCGCAATCCTGTTGCAGCAACTGTTCCAGGTTGTCGCGCAACGTCTGATTGAAACGGCGATCGTGGATCATCAGATTGGCTTCCAGATTCAGCGACAGGCTGAGCGGGTCGAGATTGCTGGACCCCACCGTTGACCATTGGCTGTCCTGCACTGCAATCTTGGCATGCAGCGGGCGGCGGCAATATTCGTACACCTCCACCCCGGCATCGACCAGATAGTTGTAAAGCAGCTCGGCGCCGACTTTCACAATCGGCATATCCGGCTCTCCCTGCACCACCAGTCGTACGCGCACGCCACGTTGTGCCGCGTGACGCATCTCGCGCAGCAGGCGATAACCCGGGAAGAAGTAGGCGTTGGCGATGATCACGTCTTGTTTTGCTTTGCGCAGCATATCGAGGTAATGCTGTTCGATATCATCGCGGTGGTCATCGTTGTCGCGAAAGACAAACAACACCTGCGCATCGCCGGGCAGGGCATTCAGCGCCGGACGATGCGAGCGCGTTCCCCACCAGCGCCGGGTCACCTGCTTGCTGCCGAGAGCCTGTTGTACATAGCGGGCAATATCCAGCACCACCGGTCCTTTCACTTCGACGGCGTAATCCTGTTTGGCTTCCGGTCCATAGTCACTATTGTGTTCGGCGGAGAAATTGATCCCCCCGACGAAGGCGAGGGTTTCATCAATCACCACGGTTTTGCGATGCAGACGGCGAAACACGTTGGTACGCATCCCCAGCACCAGCGGGCGGGGATCATAAAAGATAAAACGCACACCAGCAGCGGTCAGGCTATTGATGTAGCTGGCGGAAAGTTCGTGCGAACCATAGCCGTCCACCATCACCTCGACCCTGACCCCGCGCTGGGCCGCCGCCAGCAGTTCGCGATGGAGCGCTGTACCCACCTGATCCTCAAACAGGATAAACGTCTCCAGCAGCAAGGTACGTTCAGCACGCTGAATCGCTGCCATCACGCGGGGAAAGAAGGCTTCGCCGTTCTCCAGCAGGCGTAGCTGATTGCCATCACGCCAGTTGAAATTCACAGGGAGATCTCCACGGCCAGCGGTGCATGATCGGAAAGATGCGACCAGGGCCGCACGGGTAACGCCCACGGCTGGCTGATGGAAGCATTGCGCACATAAATACGATCCAGCCGCAGCAGCGGGAAACGCGCCGGGAAAGTGCGTGCCGGACGGCCATGTTTAATGCTGAATACCTCGTCCAGTCCGGCGTGGCGTTTGAGAAACTTATTGGCGCGAACCTGCCAGTCGTTAAAATCACCGGCTACCACCAGTGGGGCATCGGGTGGCAGCGAGGCGATGACTTCGCACATCATACGCATCTGCGCCCGGCGATGCGGTTCACGCAGGCCAAGGTGGACGCAGATGACGTGCAGTGGCAGCGGTTGCCCTGGCAGGCTGATTTTGCAGTGCAACATGCCGCGATTTTCACCACCGGCAACGGAAATATCGCGATTTTCGTACGCAATAATCGGAAAACGTGACAATATCGCGTTCCCGTGATGTCCTTCGGGATAGACGGCGTTGCGACCATAGGCATAATCGTGCCACATGCTGTCGGCGATAAACTCGTAATGTGAGGTTTCCGGCCAGTTTTCAATATGTAATGAATGGATGGCATGGGTGCCCATCACCTCCTGCAGGAAGACAATATCCGCCGAGGTGGCACGTACCGCGTCGCGTAATTCCGGCAGGATAAAGCGGCGGTTAAAGCTGGTGAACCCTTTATGGGTATTGATCGTCAGGACTTTAAATGAAAATCTCTGCGCATTTTGTGGCATACTCGGACGCGCTCCTTTTCATCAACAACAGAATAAAGTGTAGTCTTTGTCACAAATGGGTGGCGAAAAGAGCAGAAAATTAGGGCGTTATCCGAAATTTGCTTTACATTGAGGAAATCCGTCTGGCTAGCGCCAGATACACTTGGGCGACCTGTTGGGTCTGCCAGGAGAAGAGAATGAAATGGTCTAATCGTGTTCAGATTGTTACCGGACAAACCTGCGTTCATATCGCCATGCATTTGCTGGTCATTGCTGCGCTGGTTTGGGGCTGGAAACATAAGGCGCTGGTTGAAGTGAGCAGTACCCTGGTGGCGGCTTATGTTGTGGTGTTTATCACCATGCTGGTCACGCAGCGTAGTGCCCGTTTGCGTATGCTTGGCGATTCTCTGGAAGAGGTGACTACCACTTACTACTTCGGCGCAGCCATGCTGACGCTGTTCCTGGTTTCACGCATTATCCATAACAACCTGTTGCTGGGTTGCCTGGGTGTGGTGATGCTGGTGGGACCGGCGCTGGTATCGCTACTGGCCAAAGAGCCCGCACAGCACGTGGAGAAGAAGCGCAGCTAACCGCGCACTTCTGACAAAAAGGAGCCTGGCGGCTCCTTTTTTTATGCCGATGATGTGTGGCTATTTGCGGGTCGCGCTGCTGGCGCAAAGCTGCTACACTCGCGCCCTTACGCATGGTAGTTTGTGCCCTTTTCACACGTGAGCCTCAGGCTTGCGTCATATCCCCCCTGAAAACTACATCGCCCGCGGCGATCAGGGCGGTTCGGAGTAATACACCTGCATGTCTTTTGACTCTCTCGGCCTGAGCGCCGATATTTTGCGTGCGGTAGCAGAACAAGGCTATCGCGAACCGACGCCAATTCAGCGTCAGGCAATTCCCGTGGTGCTGGCTGGTCGTGACCTGTTGGCGAGCGCCCAGACCGGCACCGGTAAAACGGCTGGTTTTACGCTGCCATTGTTACAGCGTCTGTCCGCGAAAGCGGCTCCGGCACGCGGACGTCGTCCGGTACGCGCCCTGATCCTGACACCTACCCGTGAGCTGGCGGCTCAGGTTGGTGAAAACGTACGTGATTACAGCCAGTACCTTGACCTGCGTTCGCTGGTGGTATTTGGTGGCGTCAGCATTAACCCACAAATGATGAAACTGCGCGGCGGCGTAGATGTGCTGGTGGCAACACCGGGCCGCCTGCTCGACCTGGCGCACCAGAATGCGGTTGATCTGTCCCAGGTGGAAATCCTGGTACTGGACGAAGCGGACCGCATGCTGGATATGGGCTTTATCCACGATATCCGTCGTGTGCTGGCAAAACTGCCGGCTAAACGTCAGAACCTGCTGTTCTCCGCCACCTTCTCGGACGAGATCAAAGCACTGGCAGAAAAACTGCTCAACAACCCGGAGCAGGTGGAAGTGGCACGCCGCAACACCGCTTCTGAGCAGGTTTCGCAGCAGGTTCATTTTGTTGATAAGAAACGCAAGCGCGAGCTGCTGTCGCTGATGATCGGTCGCGATAACTGGCAGCAGGTGCTGGTGTTCACCCGTACCAAACACGGTGCTAACCATCTGGCAGAACAGCTGAATAAAGATGGCATCACCGCTGCGGCGATCCACGGCAACAAAAGCCAGGGCGCACGTACCCGGGCGCTGGCCGATTTTAAAACCGGCGGCATTCGTGTGCTGGTCGCGACCGATATCGCGGCGCGTGGTCTTGATATCGAAGAATTGCCGCACGTGGTGAACTACGAGCTGCCTAACGTAGCGGAAGATTATGTGCACCGTATTGGCCGTACCGGCCGTGCGGCGGCAACCGGCGCGGCGTTGTCGCTGGTCTGCGTTGACGAGCACAAACTGCTGCGTGATATCGAACGTTTGCTGAAGCGCGAAATTCCGCGCATAGCGCTGCCAGGCTTTGAACCGGATCCGAACATCAAAGCGGAGCCGATCCAGAATGGTCGTCAGCAGCAACAGCAGCGCGGTCGTGGCCGTGGTCCGGGGCAGGGTGGTAACCCACGTCCGCAGGGCGAAGGCCGTCCGCCGCGTCCGCAGGGTGAAAACCGCGGACCGCGTCGTCAGGGACAGAGCGCAGGCCAGGGTCAGGGACCGGCTCGTTCTCGTCGCCCGGCAGCGAAGAAAAGCGGAAACGTCTAAGACCATGAGGGTATTACTGGCGCCGATGGAGGGCGTGCTCGATTCGCTGGTGCGCGAGCTGCTCTCGGAAGTGAATGATTATGACCTGTGCATCACCGAGTTTTTGCGCGTGGTCGATCAGCTGCTGCCGGTAAAATCCTTCTATCGTCTCTGCCCGGAACTGCAATACCACAGCCGCACGCCGTCTGGTACGCGCGTGCGGCTGCAATTGCTGGGACAATATCCCGAGTGGCTGGCAGAAAACGCCGCGCGTGCGGTGGAGCTGGGTTCCTGGGGGGTTGATCTCAACTGTGGCTGTCCGTCAAAGCTGGTTAACGGCAGCGGCGGTGGCGCTACGCTGCTGAAAGATCCGGAACTGATTTACCGCGGAGCCAAAGCGATGCGGGAAGCCGTGCCGGGTCATCTGCCGGTGACGGTCAAAGTGCGTCTCGGCTGGGACTCCAGCGAGCGCCGTTTCGAAATCGCCGATGCGGTGCAGCAGGCGGGTGCCAGCGAACTGGTGGTGCATGGCCGTACCAAAGAAGAAGGCTACCGGGCCGAAAGCATCAACTGGCAGGCGATTGGCGAAATTCGTCAGCGTCTGCGCATTCCGGTGATTGCCAATGGTGAAATCTGGAACTGGCAGGATGCGCAGGATTGTCTGCGCATCACCGGTTGCGATGCAGTGATGCTGGGACGCGGCGCGCTCAACGTGCCGAATCTGAGCCGGGTGGTGAAGTATAACGAAGCCCCAATGGCGTGGCCGGATGTGGTGACGCTGTTACAGAAATACACCCAGCTGGAAAAGCAGGGCGATACTGGTTTGTATCATGTGGCACGAATTAAGCAATGGCTGGGCTATTTGCGTAAGGCGTATCACGAGGCCGATGGGCTGTTCAGCGAAATTCGCACATTGAAAGTCTCGGCTGAGATTGCCACGGCGATTGAGCGTCATGCCGAAAGCTGCATAAACCAGACATAAAAAAACCCGCGACCCATTAGCAGGCTAAGGGTATAGTAGTGCTTCAACTTCACCCAGTTACGCTACGCCACCGCTCATGTCTGACGCCGCTGTACTGAGTAATGCTCAGTTAAATAAACGTATTGTCTCCGTCCTGATTTTCACCTTTTTTTGCTATCTCTCCGTAGGGCTGCCGCTGGCGGTGCTGCCGGGATTTGTGCATAACCAGCTCGGTTTCAGCTCCTTTATGGCGGGGTTGATCATCAGTGTGCAGTATTTCGCCACCCTGATGAGTCGTCCGCATTCTGGTCGCCTGGCGGATCGCTTTGGTCCGAAACGCGTGGTGATGCTCGGTTTGATCTGCTGTGGCATGAGCGGCGTGCTGTCGATTGTCGCCGCGTTATGCCGTGACCTGCCGGTGCTTAGCTTGCTGCTGCTGGCACTGGGACGGGTGTTTCTCGGCGTCGGGGAGAGCTTCAGCAGTACCGGCTCGACGCTGTGGGGCATGAATATTGTCGGGCCGTTGCAGACAGCGCGGGTGATTTCCTGGAACGGGGTCGCCACCTACTTTGCTATGGCGATTGGTGCACCGCTCGGGGTGCTGCTGAATCAATGGTTTGGACTCAGCGGTTTTGCCGGTCTGGTGGTACTGATGGGCATTGTGGGTTTTGTGCTGGCGTATCAGAAACCTCCGGTCAGCGTGACGGCGGGCGTGCGTATTCCGTTCCATCGTGTGGTCAGCCGCGTATGGTTGTTCGGTCTGGCACTCGGTTTCGGTACCATCGGCTTTGGGGTGATTTCCACCTTTATCACCCTTTATTTTGCCAGCCGTGACTGGAGCGGGGCAGCCTTTGCGCTGACGGTGTTTAGCCTCGGCTTTGTCATTGTGCGTCTTGGCTTTGGCCGTTACATCACGCGTTTCGGTGGCCTGAAAGTGTCGCTGGTCTCCTTTGTACTGGAATGTGCCGGTCTGCTGTTGATCTGGCAGGCAGACAGTGCCTGGCTGGTGGACCTGGGGGCGTTTCTCACCGGGGCGGGGTTCTCGCTGATCTTCCCGGCACTGGGAGTGGAGGCGGTAAAACAGGTACAGCAGCAGGATCAGGGCTCGGCGCTCGGCACTTATTCCGCCTTTCTGGATTTGGGACTGGGGTTGACCGGTCCGGTGGCGGGATTGCTGATCAGTCACTGGGGGATGCAATCGGTCTACCTGGCGGCAGCGCTGATGGTGCTCGGCGCATTTCTGATTACGCTGCGCCTGCAACAGCAGCACGGTCGCCGCACGACCGTGCCAACTGCGGGTTAATACTTTTCCGGTACGATCATATGATCCGGCACCGGTGCCCGACGATAGTCTTCATGACGCTCGCGCACCGGTAACACAATCGCCTTTTGCTCGCTTTCTTCGTAAGGCACCTGTTGCAGCAGATGGCTGATGCAATTGAGACGAGCGCGCTTCTTATCCACGCCCTGTACCACCCACCACGGCGCTTCGTCGATGTGGGTACGTGCCAGCATCTCCTCCTTCGCCTCGGTATACTCTTCCCAGCGGCGGCGGCTTTCCAGATCCATCGGGCTGAGTTTCCACTGCTTCAGCGGATCATGAATACGGCTGAGGAAGCGCAGCTCTTGCTCCTCATCGGTGATAGAAAACCAGTATTTGACGATCTGAATCCCGCTGCGCGTCAGCATTTTTTCGAACTCCGGCACGCTGCGATAAAACTCTTCAACCTCGTCATCGTTACAAAACCCCATCACGCGTTCCACCCCGGCACGGTTGTACCAGCTGCGGTCGAACAGCACCATCTCACCTGCGGCAGGTAAATGGGCGATATAACGCTGAAAATACCATTGGGTTTTCTCGCGATCGTTCGGCGCGGGCAACGCCGCAACCCGGCAAGTGCGCGGGTTAAGGCGCTGGGTGATGCGTTTGATCACGCCGCCTTTACCGGCAGCATCGCGTCCTTCAAACAGAATCACCATGCGATGCCCGGTGCGCATCACCCAATCCTGCATCTTCACCAGTTCGCCCTGCAAATGCAGCAATTCGCGGAAATACTGACGTCGCCAGGTCTTTTCGTCATCGGCCTGTGGCTGGCTGTCGCCAAAACGCAGGTCGTCCAGTTCCATTTCGAGTTCTTCGTCGTAGCTATCGTAGAACTCCTGGAGCAGGCGTTGGTGGAAGGTCTCGCTTTGAAAAGTATTGTCGTGTGTGGCCATATCCAGTCACCGTTAAAGATGGATAAACAGGGCGTAAAGCAAGCCCGAAAGAAGAATAGAAACCGGTAGTGTCAGCACCCAGGCGACGGCCAGGTTGCGCAGGGTAGCAAGCTGTAAGCCCGAACGGTTGGCCGCCATGGTGCCCGCCACGCCAGAAGAGAGCACATGGGTGGTGGAAACCGGCAGACCAAAGCCGTCGGCAGCTCCGATGGTGGCCATCGCCACCAGTTCAGCGCTGGCTCCCTGGGCATAATTGAGGTGGGTTTTACCAATACGTTCGCCCACCGTCACCACAATGCGCCGCCAGCCCACCATGGTGCCGAGACCCAACGCGATGGCGACCACCACTTTCACCCACATCGGGATAAAGCGGGTGGCGCTGTCCAGCTCACGTTTCACCGCTGTCAGATTGCGCTCGGTTTCCTCCGGCAGTGCAACTTTGGCCGTTTGCAGATGCTTGATGGACTCGGATGCCAGATACATGTCATTACGCGTGTTGGTGACTGACTGCGCCGGGATGTTCTCCATCGAGCCGTAGCGTCGGATCTGATCGCCAATATCCCCCAGCATGATGCCCAGTGCCGGTAACACCTGCGGGCGCGATTGCCCGGTACGCACAAATTCAGTCAGCACCTCGCGCGGTGCAGGCATGGTGGCGGGGGTGGGTTGCAGGGACAGAAGTTGTTGCTCGGTCACCTGAGTTAAAGCAGCGACGCGTGGGATCTGATCCGGCGGCAGCGACCGGTTCAGGGCGTAGGCGATGGGCATGGTGCCGACCAGAATCAGCATAATCAGGCCCATGCCTTTCTGCCCATCATTTGAGCCGTGAGCAAAGGACACACCAGTGCAGGTGAGGATCAGCAAGCCACGAATCCAGACCGGCGGCGGCTGGTCATTCTTCGGCGCTTCATACAGCTGACGGTTACGAATTAACGCCTTCATCGCCAGCAGCAGCAGGGCGGCACAGAGAAAACCGACAATCGGCGACAGCAGTAGCGAGTAGCCGACTTTCAGTGCCTGGTCCCAGTCCACACCGCTGGTGCCACTGCGGCCATGCAGCAGCGCATTGGCCACGCCGACGCCGATAATCGAACCAATCAGCGTATGCGAGGAGGAAGAGGGGAGGCCAAAGTACCAGGTGCCGAGGTTCCAGATAATCGCCGAGAACAATAACGCATACACCATAGCAAAGCCGTTGCCGCTTCCGGCCTGCAAAATCAGTTCCACCGGCAGCAGCGAGATAATGCCGAACGCCACCACACCGCTGGAGAGTAGTACACCGAGAAAGTTACATAAACCGGACCAGACCACCGCCACACCAGGTGTGAGCGAATGGGTATAAATCACTGTAGCCACCGCGTTGGCAGTATCGTGAAAGCCATTGACGAACTCAAAGCCGAGGGCGATCAGCAGCGCCAGCCCAAGCAGCAGAAAAGGGGTATAGCTTGTGACCGGCGCGCCGGTATCAGAGACATCGTTAAACAGGTTGATAGCGGTGAAAGCCAGACCGGCGAGCACCAGCAGCAGAAACAGCGAGCGGGAAAAACGACCGCCGCGTTGATGCAGATTCGGGCGTCCAGCGCCTGATGACGCTGATGCAGGTAAACTGTTATCACTCATAACACACCCCGATGGTGGATGACGGTGCCGAATGGCAACCGTTACCCGCAGTGTGATACCTGCTTTGTATGACAGAATGATGATGTCGCGGGCTTGCTGTCATCGTTCTGTCATATTGCTGACGCAGGCTGTGGATCTGTCCGCAGCCGGATTTTTTGATCGCTATGCTCCAGCCTGTTCTGCCGCTCACTACGTTGCCCGACTTCAATAATGAAGTGGCCGGGCTGATTCATGGTTACCTGTTCACCCCTGACCTGCCACCCCAGCGACTCAGTGCACGCGAAGCGGCGCAACTGGCACGTCAGACGTTACCGGAAGCCCACTTTCTCTGGCTGCATATCAACCTTAACCACGCCCGGGCTGAGCGCTGGGTTCAGGTCCATTTTGCAGTAGACAGCGATTTCTTCGATGAGATCCATTCCGCCTCGCCTCGCACCCGGCTGGCACAGCAAAATGATGCGCTGCTGGCGGTACTCAATGATGTGACTTTTAGCAAGGAAGAGCGCAGTGCGCAGAACGCCACCCTGTGGATCTGGTGCCGCGAGCAGATTATTGTCAGCGCGCGTTACCGGCCGGTGGGGATGATTGAACGTATGCACCAGCAACTGGATCGCTTGCAGTTTCGCCAGCCTGATGCGCTGCTGCTGTGGTTGCTGGGCGAACAGGAGGCACAGCTGGAGCAGGTGGTGCGCCGTTCCAGCGCGGCGGTGGATGCCATAGAAGAACGTCTGCTCAGTCCGGCGATCAAAGCCAACCGCAGCGAGCTGGGACGTCTGCGGCGGATGTTGCTGCGTATTCAGCGCTTGCTGGCACCGGAACCGGCGGCATTGTTTCGTTTGCTCAACCGGCCACCGGGTTGGCTGAAGCGGGAGCAGTTGAGCGAGCTACGAATTTTTACCGAAGAGTTCAGCGTAGCGTTAAACGATCTCGCCAGCCTGATGGAGCGTATTCGCCTGTTGCAGGAGGAGATTGCCGCCCGTTTGATGGAGCAGAGCAACCGCACGCTGTTTTTGCTGACGGTGATTACCGTACTGGCGCTGCCGATCAATATCGTGGCGGGATTCTTTGGTATGAATGTCGGCGGTATCCCGCTGGCGAGTAATCCGCACGGTTT
Source organism: Pantoea sp. X-Soil-TKNS-1280 (assembly GCF_059730475.1). Taxonomy (NCBI): domain Bacteria; kingdom Pseudomonadati; phylum Pseudomonadota; class Gammaproteobacteria; order Enterobacterales; family Erwiniaceae; genus Pantoea; species Pantoea sp. X-Soil-TKNS-1280. The sequence continues at coordinate 1,351,896 of NZ_AP035962.1, forward strand.
TTTGCTGCTGGTGCTGGTGGTGCTGGCGTTTACCCTGGTGGCCGGCTGGCTGGCGCTGCGGCGACCCTACGAATAAATCTTGCCCGCATTGCGTGATAAATTGCGCCGCGACAGACCGCACACAACCGTAGCGGCGCGATTTATCGCGCTTTTTTTGGCAGCGGCCAAAAAAAAGCCAGCCCGCAGGCTGGCCTGATCTTATCCGTCAGGATTAAGAATTATTATTGGCAGTGGCGGTATTGGCCGCAGCCGGAGTCGGGATCACGGCGCCCTGCGGCGTCATCGGCTCCTCTTTCGGCATCGCGTCTGGCGTTTCCTGTACCGGGATCGGTGCAGGTTGCGCTTCACCTGCCGGACCATTAATTTTGGTCGGCATGCCGCTACGTGCCTGGATCGCGTTGTTCACTGCATCCTGATTGGTGCTGGCATCGGCAATCACTTTGGTCACCGCAGCAGTCAGGGTGATCGGCACGATTTCACGCGAGTTGAACTGTTCTTCCGTGGTTGACAGCGGGTTGTGAACCTCGATGTAGCGTGAACCGTCTGGCTCGACGGAGGCTTTCACCGGCTGGTCAACAAACTGTACGCGCGTACCGACTGGCACGTTGTCGAACAGCCATTTGATGTCATCCGCACGCAGGCGCACGCAACCGTGGCTGACGCGCAGGCCGATACCAAAGTTGGCGTTGGTGCCGTGGACGGCATACAGGCGACCGATGTACAGCGCGTAGAGGCCCATCGGGTTATCCGGGCCTGCCGGGAACACTTCCGGGATAATTTCACCACGTGACGCGTATTCGGCGTGCATCGCTTTGGTCGGTGTCCAGGTCGGGCCAGCTTTTTTGCGCTGTACGCTGGTGGTCCAGTTGATCGGGGTATCTTTACCCAGCTCACCGATACCGATTGGCAGTACTACCACGGTTTTGGTGCCTTTCGGGTAGTAATAAAGACGCATTTCAGCACTGTTGATCACAATACCTTCGCGCGGAGCGTCAGGCAGAATCAGCTGCTGCGGGATCACCATGTTAGTACCGGCTTTCGGCAGATAGACGTCAACACCCGGATTGGCTTCCAGCATGTTGCTGAGGCCCATCTGGTATTGCGCCGCAAAGGCTTCCAGCGGAAGTCTGCTGTCCTGAGGCACGGTGATTTGGATGTTTTCGCCGATCAGACGGCTGTTAGCAGGCGGTAGCGGATAAACCACCGCAAAGGCCGACTGGCTGAACGCCGCCAGTACGAGGGCGAGTGAAGCGAACGCGCGAATGCTCTTTTTCATGTTTTTCAAGTCGTTATAGCCGTGTTTCAGGCATGTCAGTGTGTCGAACCCATCTTGGTCTTATTGACCCGCTGCGCATTATATGTGCATAGAAGCGGTGATGGGAATCACGATTTTAACAGGTTGATGATACTTTACGTAAAAAGCTGTAATAACCCTTCTGTGTTATTTTTCGCTGGCCTGCATTCAGGGCTGCCATAGCGTCACTTCCCCGCTGAGTTTGCGGTTGAGAAAGAACGCCGCGCTGATCAGCGCCAGATGAGTCAGCGCCTGTGGCATATTGCCCAGCGCCATGCCGTGCGGGGTGAATTCCTCGGCATACAACCCCAGCGGATTGGCATAGCTCAGCAACTTTTCAAACTCGAAATGCGCTTCGTGCACCCGTCCCGCGCGTGCCAGACACTCCACATACCAGAACGAACAAGCGGCAAAAGAACCTTCTCCACCCTTCAATGCATCGGCGGGCGTTTCGCTGATGTTGTAGCGCCTTACCAGTCCGTCGCTCACCAGCTGGACTTTGATGGCATCCAGAGTTGCGATCCAGTCGGGATCGGTGGCACCGACAAAACGAACCAGCGGCATCAGCAGCATCGACGCATCAAGAAAACGGCCACCGCGCGTGGCGGTGAAGTGGCCCAGCTCCGGGTTCCAGAAGTTTTGCCAGATATCGGCGCGGATGGCGCTGCGTTCCCGATCCCAACGCTCGTAGGGCATGGGCAGTGAACGTTTCAGGCCAAGGCGTAACGCGCGATCCAGCGCCACCCAGCACATCAGACGCGAATGGAGAAAATGCTCCGGCTCGCCGCGCATCTCCCAGATCCCGGCGTCGGGTTGCTGCCAGTGATCGCACACGTAATTGATCATGTTGACCACATGCTGCCAGCCGCGCTGGGAAATCGCCTCGCCATATTTGTTGGCGAGATAGATGGCGTCCATCAGCTCGCCATAAATGTCCAGCTGCGTCTGCCGCCAGGCATCGTTGCCGATGCGCACCGGGCGCGAGTTGGCATAGCCGGAGAGATTCAGCAGCTCGGTTTCGTGCAGTTCAGTGCTGCTGTCAAGGCGATACATCACCTGCAAATGCGATCTGTCGTCATGGCTATGTTCAACACAGCGGCCTACCCAGTGGGTAAAGTGTTTCGCTTCTTCGACGTAACCGAGGCGCATCAGGGCATACATGCTGAATGACGCATCACGGATCCAGGAGGCGCGATAATCCCAGTTGCGCTCACCGCCCAGTTCTTCCGGCAGGCCAAAGGTGGCGGCAGCGGCAATTGAACCATGCTGATGGGAGGTCAGCATTTTCAGCGCCAGCGCGGAGCGCGTCACCATCTCCTGCCAGCGTCCGCGATAGGAGCTGTGGCGGCTCCAGCGCCGCCAGTAGTGCAGGGTGTCACGGAAGCAGTGCTCGGTGGCAATCTTGTCCAGATGCGGATCTTCATCGCTGCCAAACACAAATTCGGCGTGCTCGCCCGCCTGTAAGGTGAAATCGGCGGTGGCCGCGTGGGTTTCCCGCGTCATCACGACGCTGGCGCTCAGACGCAGCGAAGGCTGGCCTTCGGCATGGAAGGCGATACCACCGGGGCGTACTTCGGTCCGGATTTCTGCACGGGCGTAATCGTGGCGCGGTGAGCACAGCAATTTGAAACGCGCGGAACCGCGTACCATTTTCACCCGGCGTACCACGCGCGGCAGCTTGCTGCTGTCGTCGCAGATCGGCATGTAATCGGTGATCTCCGCTACGCCCTCATCGCCGAGCCAACGGGTTTGCAGGATATTGGTATCAGGCAGATAGAGTTGCTGCTGGCGCGCATTTTTCCACTGCGGTGCCAGCGAAAACAGACCCGCTTCGTCGCTGTCGAGCAGGGCGCTAAACACGGACGGGCTATCGAGTTCCGGCCAGCACAGATAGTCGATGGTGCCATCGCTGGCGACCAGAGCACAGGTACGTAAATCGCCAATTACGCCGTGGTCGTCAATTTTGCGTTTGATCTCGCTCATCCTGCCTCCTTTACGCTATTCCGTTGTTAACTATAGCCGAAGCGGTATTTATGGCTGCGGCGAGGCACAGAAGGATAACTTCTATACTGAGGAGACACCCGACAAAAAGGAGAACATGATGGCGCTGGTAAAACAGAAAGTGGCGGTGGTGACCGCTTCCGATTCAGGCATTGGGCGCAGCTGTGCACTTATGCTGGCCGAGGCGGGCTATACCCTCGGTATCACCTGGCGTTCGGACGAAGAGGGGGCGCATGAGACCGCGCGGCAGGTTGAAAGCCGTGGTCAGCAGGCGCAGGTACGGCAGCTGGATCTTTCCGATCCACAGGCCGGTGGGCAGCAGCTGGTGCAGCTGATTGCGTCACTCGGACGGATTGATGTGCTGGTCAACAACGCAGGGGTGATGACCAAAGCGGATTTTCTCGATGTCACCTTTGAAGACTGGCGCAAGGTTTTCAGTGTCGATGTCGATGGGGCGTTTGTCTGCGGTCAGATTGCCGCCCGCTATATGGTGGATCAGGGTAATGGGGGGCGCATCATCAACATCACCTCGGTGCATGAACACACGCCATTGCCCGATGCGACGGCTTACACCGCAGCAAAACATGCCCTTGGCGGCCTGACCAAATCGATGGCCCTCAGCCTGCTACCGCACCATATCCTCGTCAACGCGGTGGCACCGGGCGCGATAGCGACACCGATGAATCACCTGCGTAACGAGGACGCGCGCAGTACGCGCATGCCAGAAATCCCCATCGGGCGACCGGGCGACACGCGCGAAGTGGCGAGTTTAGTGGCCTGGCTGTGCTCGGAATGGGCCACCTACACCACCGGACAATCGTTTATTGTCGATGGTGGCTTTATGCTGGCGAATCCGCAGTTTAAGGGGTATCACAATTAATCGACACGGCGGCGGTTCCAGCGACGGATGACGTAGCGCAACAGGATGGCAAATCCCACCGCCGCCACCAGCCACAGCAGATGTTTGAAATGCTGATCGAGTTTATGCAGCCACGGGGTGATGATCTCCCCGGCAAAATAGCCAAGGGTGACAAAGATCAGCGCCCAGAGGGCGGCCCCAATCACATTCAGCAGCAGAAAGCGCAGTGGTTTAAGACGGCTGGTGCCGATGATAATCGGCCCGACAATGCGGAAACCGTACATAAAACGCACGCCAATCACAAACAGGCTGGGGTGACGCTGAATCAGGCGGCTGGCTTTGTGGATGGTGTCCTGATGCTTTTTAAAACGGCGCAGGATACGGGTGCCAAAACGACGGCCGAGCCAGAACAGCAGCTGGTCACCGATAATGCCGCCCCCCATCGCGGCCAATACCACGCCGCCGAAGTGCAACAAGCCTTCATGAGCTGCCACACCCCCCAGCAGGGTAAAGGTTTCCCCTTCGGCGATACAGCCAATCAGCAGCGCCAGGTAGCCGTACTGGCTAATTAATCCGTTGATATCAAGATGCAAATCGTCCTCCCTGTTGTTATCAACCCTTGTAACAGTCTACACCCGCAGGTGATTTTTTGTGCCGCTTGCCGCAAAAACGACAGCGCCGATTATACTTGAAGTGAAGCTGCCTGCGCTGGTCAGCCTGAGCGTTGGGGGCAGCCCGTCGCATCAGAGGAGTGATTTTATGAATCATGTCTGGGGACTTATCGCGCATCCTAATCAGGAAATGCGCGACATCAAGCAGGAAAACGAGAGCGTCTCGCACCATTATACCCACCATGTTCTGCTAATGGCGGCGATCCCGGTGATCTGCGCCTTTATCGGCACCACACAGTTGGGCTGGAATCTGGGCGAGGGGCAATTTGTACAACTCAACATGCTGACCGGTATTGGTCTCGGCATTCTGTTTTATCTCGTCATCCTCGGTGGGGTGGCGGTAATGGGACGTGTTATCCACTGGATGGCTCGTAATTATCCGCAACGCCCCAGCATCCAGCGTTGTACCGTGTTTGCGGGCTATGTCGCGACACCGCTGTTTATGAGCGGCCTGGTGGCGCTTTATCCGCTGGTCTGGCTTTGTCTGCTGGTAGGGACGCTGGCGCTGGTGTACACCGGCTATCTGTTATTCGTCGGTATCCCGGTATTCCTCAATATCGATAAAGAAGAGAGCCTGCGTTTCTCCGGCTCGACGCTGGCGATTGGGGTGCTGGTGTTTGAAGTGCTGCTGGCGTTAACCGTGATTCTGTGGGGCTATGGACCGAAGCTGTTCTGACGTGCATACCTGGGCGGCCTTGTGCCGCCCTTTTTGATCCCATCCTGATTTTTAACGCCCGGAAACAATCTCTCCAGGAAATTTCGCAGAGAACCACGTATTATGCTGTCGCCAGCCCGCATCCCATCTGGCCTGATGCGCGCGGCCTGTGCGATAGCACAGCACAAAACTCCTCACCGGATTTTTTTGACACGATGTCTGTAAAAATGCGTATTTCTTTACTGTCGCTGGCGCTGATGATCGGCGCACCGGCAGTGACTACACCTGTTCTGGCCGCGCCTGCTGCGCTGTCAAATCTGGCACCTGTCGCACAACCGCAAATTGCCTCTGGCAGTGCGATGATTGTCGATCTGGATAGCGGCAAAGTGCTGTATTCCAGCCATCCCGATCGCGTCCGTCCGATCGCCTCACTCACCAAGCTGATGACGGCGATGGTGGTGCTGGATGCCAAACAGCCGCTGGATGAAATGCTGTCGGTGGATATCAGCCATACCCCGGAGATGCGCGGCGTGTTTTCCCGCGTCAAGCTGAACAGCGAAATCAGCCGCCGTAATATGCTGCTGCTGGCGCTGATGTCATCGGAAAACCGTGCTGCTGCCAGCCTGGCGCATCACTATCCGGGTGGCTACGATGCCTTTATCCGCGCGATGAATGCCAAAGCCCGCTCCCTTGGCATGACCCATACCCGCTATGTGGAACCGACAGGGCTCTCGATTCAAAACGTCTCCAGCGCGGAAGATTTGATTAAGCTGGTAAAAGCCACGCGTCAGTATCCGTTGATTGGGGAACTGAGTACCACCAAAGAAGATACCGCGGTGTTTAAACATCCGAACTATGCGCTGCCGTTCCGTAACACCAACCACCTGGTGTACAAAAATGACTGGCGTATTCAGCTCACTAAAACCGGTTATACCGACGAAGCGGGCCATTGCCTGGTGATGCGCACCTTTATTAACAATCGCCCGGTTGCGCTGGTGGTGCTGGATGCCTTTGGCAAATACACCCACTTCGCGGATGCCAATCGTCTGCGCGACTGGCTGGAAACCGGCAAAGCCGCACCCGTACCGGCGGCGGCGCTGGCGTATAAAAAACAGAAAGCCTCACAAACCGCGAGCAACGGCGCTCAGGGACAGAACGTCGAATAATCTGTCGCAGATGCCATCCGGCCGGGTGGCATCTGCAAAAAATCTTATCGTTATGACCCATGTTTTACGCATTCATTCCTATAGTTTCACGATTGCCAAAGGCCTACACTAGCCGCCACAGACTCACAATCAGATGCGTCTGCAGACTGTTATTGCGCTGGAATCTCACTCTTATGTTTACGTTTCGATCTCTTTTTGCTCCTTTCCTGCTGTTAATGGCCCTGGCCGTACCGGCGATGGCACTGGCTGATGACAGTGCTGCCACGCCTGCGCAAGAGGATACGACGCCGAAGGTTAACGCCTCGGTCGAGCTGCCTAAAATGCAGAAAATTCTCGACAAGATAAAAGGTCAGGTGTCGGGAAATACCAATGAAAACCAGCTCAACCAACTCAACGAGATGGCGCTGGAACTCTCCGGCAATGCTGATACGCTCGGACAGGCGTTGATTCCTCAGCGTCAGCAACTTGATGCCCAGCTGGCGGTACTGGGTCCGGCACCGAAGCCCGATAGTGGTATGAAAGAAACCCCGGAAGTGACGCGTAAGCGCAGCACGCTTGAGAATCAGAAAAGTAAGCTGGACGATCAAATCAAGCAGGCGGAAGGCATCAAAAACGGTGCGCTGGTGTTGTCGTCGCAAATCGTTAACCTGCGCCGTGACCAGCTGAAAAGTCAGCTGGCGCTGAATTCCGGCAGTATTTTCGGCCCGCGTTTTTGGTCACCGCTGGTCAGCACTCAGGATCTTGATGGCGAGAAAATCAGCGACTTCCTGAGTGAATTGCAAGACACCGCTGCGTTGTCGTGGGAGCCGGGCTGGCGCTTCGGCACCATTAGCTGGCTGATCGCCGCGATGCTGGTGATGACGCTCGGCCGTCGTTACGGCGAAGAGTTTCTCGCGTGGGTGAGTATCCACAAAATGCCGGAAGGGCGTCTGCGCCGCAGTTTTCTCGCCACCGCCATCGCGCTGACCACCCTGGCGGCAGTGGTGCTGACCTTCAATTTCTTTGCGCTGGCGTTTGCCCGTCGTGATGAAGTGTCGGCCGATGTGCAGGATTTTATCTTGCGCCTGGTGCAACTCAGCGTCTATTGCGGCCTGATCGCGGGTTTAGGGCGTGCTTTCCTGTCAACGCGTCGTCCCAGCTGGCGTTTACCCAGTATCTCGAATGAAGTGGCGCAGGCGCTAAAACCCTTTCCGCCGATCACCGCGGTGCTGGTGTTTATTTTCCAGACGGTTGAATCATTCAACTACAGCGTGGGCACCAGCCTCAACACCACCATTTTTGCCAACGGCCTGACGGCGCTGCTGATTGGTGGCACCGGGCTGGCGATCAGCATGCGTACCAACCGGGTGCGTCGCCGTATGGTGCAAGCGGGTAACCCACCGGAGGCGCGTTCTACGCTGGTCGGTCTGATCCAGATGGGACTGACGCTGACGGCGCTCGCCATCCTGGTATTCCTGGTAATTGGCTACGTCTCACTGGCGCGTTTCCTCAGCTATGAATTGATCTGGTGTGGCATCCTGTTTGGCTCGTTCTATTTCCTCAGCCAACTGATCACCGACGGTTGTGACACGCTGTTTTCGACGCAAAACAGCAGTGGCAAACGTATTCAGAGTTCACTCAATATTGATGAGCGCCACTTGCAACAGGCGGCCACGCTGCTCGGCGCACTGGGTAAAACTGCGCTGATTGGCATTGTCGCCCTGGCGTTGCTTAACGGTACCTTTGCTTCATCTACGCCGATTGAGCTGATCCAGAAAGTCATTGAGTTCTGGGGTGGTAAAGGGCTGGAGTCGCTGAACATTGTTCCTGCTCATCTGGTCAACGCCATTCTGTGTCTGGTGGTGGGCATTTACGTGCTACGCGCGGTGCGCCGCTGGCTGGATAAAGAGTTCCTGCCGAAGACCACCATGGACGCGGGAATGCGCGTGTCGCTGGTGACACTGTTCAGCAATATTGGTTACGTGCTGATTATCCTGCTGACGCTGTCGATTATGGGTCTGCAATGGAACAAACTGGCGTGGATCGTCAGTGCCCTGTCGGTAGGTATCGGTTTTGGCTTGCAGGAGATAGTGAAGAACTTTATCTCCGGCCTGATTCTGCTGACCGAGCGTCCGGTTAAAGTGGGCGATCTGGTAACCATCAGCGGCATTGAAGGGGATATCCGCCGCATCAATGTGCGCGCCACCGAGATCCAGCTCAGCGATAAATCGACGGTGATTGTGCCGAACTCGCAATTCATCTCACAAAATGTGCGTAACGCCACCATGGGTAATGCGCAGGGCGTGGTCACCATCCCGCTGAACTTCCCGCTGGATATTGATCCGGTGCGGGTGCGGGAACTGCTGCTGGAAGTCTATGAGGAGAATGAGCGCATCCTGGAATCGCCCGCGCCGTCGGTATCGTTTAAGGAGCTGTCACCCAATGGGATCGTGCTGAGCGTAACCGGTAACGTTGCCAGCCAGCGTCAGATCTCCGGTGCCAAAAGTGATTTGCTGTTCGATATTCTCACGCGTCTGCGTAAAGAGGGCATTGTGCTGTCAACGCCGCAGACGATGATCATCGAACGTCGCGCGCAGCAGGCCGCCGCAGGCGACAGCGAGCCGTTGTCTTAAATCACGGTATTATCCCGTAGCGGCGCGATTTATCGCGCAATTTCGTGCGCGATGCCGGAAAAACCCGCGCGATAAATCGCGCCGCTACGGGGCAGGCTAAGCTTTCACTGCCCAGCCTTTCTGCTTACTGGTTTTGCCAATCCCCGGATTAAAACTGTTGGTGGGGTCCAGGCGGCGATAGAACGCCTGGAGCTGCGGCTTCGCGGCATACAAATGCCCGACGTTATGCTCCGCCGGGTATTCCGCGCCACGCTGGCTGAGAATCGCCAGCATCTTCTCCTTCAGCGCATGGGCATCCACGCCTTTCTTCACGATGTAATCCTGGTGGAATACGTGACAGAAAAAGTGGCCGTAGTAGAGACGATGGCTCAGATCGTTATCGAATTCCGGTGGCAGGCGCTCAAACCAGTCGTGGTCATTACGGCGCAACGCAATATCCAGTGCCAGAATATCTTCCACTTCCTCCGCATGGACCGCGTGATATCGCACGGCGGCACCGGCGGCGGCAAAACGATGCAGAAACGCATGCGCGCCTTCTTTGGCATCGCAGGCAAAAAACTCCCCGCCACCTTCACGGAAAAAGTCGTGCAGATATTCCTGCGCCTCGGCCACGCCATCGCCGGACATTTTCAGCATCAGATGATGTTCATATCTGTCGCGATACTGTTTCAGACGTTTCGGCAGATGGGCCGGGAAGAGGGTACTCAGGCGTTGCAACAGGCGATCGGTAAAGTGCGGCTTGATCCAGTTACGCTTCGCCAGCCAGGCATCAAGGCGTCCCTTGAGGGTGAAAAACAGCGGCATCTTGTCGGTACCAAGCCGGTCGATCATCAGGAAGGTATCTTTGCCATACACTTCGGCGATATCAAAAATATCGCGATGCATATATTCCCCTGCCACCGGTAGGTTGTGGAAATTCTCGAGGATATGACGGCGAATTTCCCCCAGTTCTGCCGGATCGTTACTGCCGATATAGAACACCTGCTGTTTCGGTTCGCTGGCGAAGGTATCGAGGCGCACGGCAAACACCGCCAGCTTGCCGGCACAGCCAGAGGCTTCAAACAGGCGGCGTGCATCGGCATTGAAACGTGCCGGGGTATCGGCGTGGATATCGCGTACGCGATCGGCATATTCATGATCCGATGCGTGGCGATCGTCCCAGATAACATCGCTTTGCTGCCAGCGATCGTCATCCAGTCTTCCCAGCACCTCTTCCGGCGAATGACCGAGTTCGATACCCAGATGATTCACCAGATGCAGCTTTCCTTCGGCATCAATCTGCGCATACAGCGCCATCTCGCTGTAAGCCGGACCGCGCTTGATCAGGGAACCACCGGAATTGTTGCAGATCCCTCCCATCACCGACGCGCCAATGCAGGAGGAACCAATGACCGAGTGAGGCTCACGTCCCAGCGGTTTAAGCGCTTTCTCCAGCTGATACAGGGTACTGCCGGGGAACGCCAGGATCTGTTTGCCGCTATCAATCAATTGCAGCTTGTCTAGGCGCAGCGTGCTGATGATCACCACCGGACGATCATAATCGTTACCGTTTGGCGTCGAACCTTCCGTCAGCCCGGTATTGGCGGCCTGCATTAGAATGACGGCATCGGCCGCCACCAGCGCCTGCAATACCCGCCATAACTCCAGCAGTGTACCAGGGAACACCACCGCCAGCGCTTCACCCTCGCCAGAGCGAAAGCCTTTGCGGTAGCGCGCCGTTTGTTCGGCGTCGGTCAGCAGTTGTGCAGAACCGACCAGGCGGCGCAGCTCACCCAGCAGGTTCGAATCAGAGAGGGTCATTGGCTTATCCTTGTCATTAACGTTGCGAAAAATACTGTAGCACGCCTGGGGCGAAGCGGTGGCGATGTGACATCGGTGGCTACCTGCTATCCTCATCTTATGGCACACTTCCCTGGCTATTTTTATATTGCGCAGTCACTTAAGAGAACCTGACCTGATGAAATGGATTTGCTCTATTAGCCTCGCTGTATCCCTCGCCATTCAACCCGCACTGGCGGATGACATGTTTGGTAACCATCCGATGACGGAACAGGCGCGTGACGCCTTCGTTAACCAACTGCTCGGCAAGATGACGCTGGATGAAAAAATTGGTCAGCTGCGTTTAATCAGCGTGGGGCCGGATAACCCAAAAGAAGCCATCCGTGACATGATTCAGCACGGGCAGGTCGGGGCGATTTTCAATACCGTGACGCGTCCGGATATTCGCGCCATGCAGGATCAGGTGATGCAGCTCAGCCGCCTGAAAATTCCCTTATTCTTTGCTTACGACGTGGTACACGGCCAGCGCACCGTGTTCCCGATTCCGCTGGGGCTGGCATCAAGCTGGGATCTGGATGCGGTGGCGGAAGTCGGACGGGTTTCTGCCTATGAAGCGGCCGATGATGGCCTGAACATGACCTGGGCACCGATGGTGGATGTCAGTCGTGAACCGCGCTGGGGACGCGTCTCCGAAGGCTTTGGTGAAGACACCTTTCTGACCTCACAAATGGGCAGCACCCTCGTGAAAGCGATGCAGGGCAAAAGCCCGGCGGATCGCTACTCGATCATGACCAGCGTAAAACATTTCGCCCTGTATGGCGCAGTGGAAGGGGGGCGTGATTACAACACCGTGGATATGAGCCCGCAGCGCATGTTCCAGGATTATATGCCGCCGTATAAAGCCTCGCTGGATGCGGGCAGCGGTGGCGTGATGGTGGCGCTCAACTCAATTAACGGTACCCCGGCGACGGCAGATAGCTGGCTGTTAAAAGATCTGCTGCGTGGCGAGTGGAAATTCAAAGGCATCACCATCAGCGATCATGGCGCGATCAAAGAGCTGATCAAGCATGGTGTAGCCAGCGATCCACAGGACGCGGTGCGCATTGCGCTGAAATCCGGCATCGATATGAGTATGAGCGATGAATACTACAGCAAATATTTGCCGGGGCTGGTGAAACGCGGTGTCGTGAGCATGGCGGAAATTGATGATGCGGTGCGCCATGTGCTGAACGTTAAATACGATATGGGGCTGTTTAACGATCCCTACAGCCATCTGGGGCCAAAAGGCAGCGATCCGCAGGACACCAACGCCGAAAGCCGGTTACACCGTGCTGAAGCGCGTGACGTGGCGCGTAAAAGTATCGTCCTGCTGAAGAACTGGCATGAGACGCTGCCGCTGAAGCACGATGCTACCATAGCGCTGGTCGGCCCGCTGGCTGACAGCCAGCGTGACATTATGGGCAGCTGGTCCGCAGCCGGGGTAGCCAGTCAATCCATCACCCTGTTGCAGGGCATGCGCACGGCGATGGCAGGCAAGGGCACGCTGCTATATACCAAAGGGGCGAATATCACCGATAACACAGGTATTCAGAACTTCCTGAATTTGTATGAAAAAGCAGTGACCGTCGATCCACGTAGTCCACAGCAGATGATCGATGAAGCCGTGGCTATCGCGAAAAAGGCCGATGTAGTGGTGGCGGCGGTTGGCGAGGCGCAGGGTATGGCGCACGAAGCTTCCAGCCAGAGTGATTTGGTGATACCGGAAAGTCAGCAGAAATTGCTGGCGGCGCTGAAAGCCACCGGCAAACCGCTGGTGATTGTGCTGATGAATGGCCGCCCGCTCAATGTGGTGAACGAAGATCGCCAGGCGGATGCGATGCTGGAAACCTGGTTTAGCGGCACGGAAGGCGGTAACGCGATTTCCGATGTGCTGTTTGGCGACTACAACCCATCCGGTAAGCTGCCGGTTTCCTTCCCCCGTTCAGTGGGGCAGATTCCGATTTATTACAACCATCTGCCGACGGGTCGCCCGTATAACTTCGAGAAGCCAAACAAATACACCTCGCATTACTACGATGCCATCAATGGGCCGCTTTATCCGTTTGGCTATGGTCAGAGCTACACCACTTTTAGTGTCTCGCCGGTGAAAATGTCCGCGAAAACCATGCCGCGTAACGGATCGGTAGAAGCCAGCGTGACGGTAACCAACACCGGCAAGCGTGACGGTGCCACCGTAGTGCAGATGTATCTTAACGATCCGGTTGCCAGCATCAGCCGCCCGGTAGCGGAACTGCATGGCTTCAAACGCATCATGCTGAAGGCGGGTGAATCGCAAACGGTGAGCTTTAAGATTGATGTGGATGCGCTGAAGTTCTGGAATCAAAAAATGCAGCATGTGGCTGAGCCAGGTAAGTTCAATGTGATGATTGGGCTGGATTCGGTGCGCACCCAGGACGCCAGTTTCGATTATCTCTGATTAGCTGTTGTTCCGCACCAGGTTGACATAAATGCCGCCCCTGCGATGTTATGCTTATGCGTTCGTAGGGGCAGCATTTATGCTGACCTGGTTATCCACGGTACAACCACAAAAACATGAATATCCGCAACCGCATCGAACAACAAGTCTTTCGCCTGAATGGCCTCTCGCTCAATGAATTCGACATCTCGCAACCACCAGGCGACCCGGGCTTGTTCGGGCCGGACAGCGTTATCTGGCGTGTGCACGGTGATTTTGCATCCATGATGTGCGGCGGCATCAGTGCCTTGCTGTTGCAGATGCTGCATCCGGCAGCGCTGGCCGGTGTATGGGATCACTCCAACTTCCGCAAAGACATGATGGGGCGGCTACGACGCACCAGTCAGTTTATCGCCGTCACCACCTTTGGTAACCGGCAGGATGCCCATACGCTGATTGAACGCGTCAAACGGATTCATCTGCGCGTGACTGGCGTTGATAATGCCGGACATCCGTATGCCGCCAGCGACCCGCAGTTGCTGACCTGGGTGCATGTGGCGGAAACCAGCCGCTTCCTTGCCGCCCACCTGCGCTACAAAAATCCCCATCTCAGCCTGGCGGAGCAGGATCGTTATTATCAGGAAGCGGCGCTGATTGCTGAATCTCTGGGGGCAGAGCAGGTGCCGCAAAGTGTCGCGGCGGTGGAAGACTATTTGCAGGCGATGCGTCCGCAGCTGGTGTGCGATGAACGCACACGTGAAGTTACGCAACTGCTGATGAACGCGCCAGCCCCCAGCTGGCAGGCGAAACCGGTGATGAAGGTGATGCTGAAAGCGGGGACGGGTCTGCTGCCCGACTGGGCGCAGCAGCAGGCAGGCTTAACCATCAATCCTGTGCAGCAACGGTTGGTGGATGGACAAATTCATCTGATTGCCGGGTTGTTGCGCTGGTCGATCCAGCGTGGAGCTTATGCGCGCGCCATGAAACGTATGGGCCGCTGATTCATCACGGATGAAACCCATCTCCGGTTTTGGTGTAAGTACGTGGCGTTCTGGCTTCGCGGCGCAGCGTTAACTGCCGCAACTGATAGTGGTGGATCAACATGCCCAGCCCGAAGCCAATCAGCGCCAGCGGTATCAGGCTGTAGTAAAGATCGGCAGGCAGGATCACCAGCAAGGCAATGCCGCCAGCGATCAACGTCAACGCTGACATCACCCAGGTGTAGCGGATAAACAACCATACCAGCAGGGCGAAAATCACCACATCACGCAGGTTCAAATCCAGATTTTGCAGCACCATAACGGCGACTCCTTTGATGCGAATGGGGCGACAATAGCATGTGCCGCAGCAAATGAATCGCGAAATAATTTGATGTCTGAGTGCGATGCCCGTAGCGAAACATCAACAATCCTCAACCTTTCCCCGCATCACTTTGAGAGTTTTACCCTTGTGTCACATGGCGCGAGTGCCGATCCTGCTCTATTCTCGGGGGAAATGGATCCCTCCAGGCATTGTTGAGGCGTTATGACACACCAACCTCTGATTGCTGAGGTGCCTAATCAGCAACACACATTAACGGCTATCGTCGAGCAGGACGCGCGCACGGCCTATTTTTACATCTGGCCGAGTGACCTGTTCCGCAGCCAGTATGCGGTGCGCGGGTGCTGGCTACGCAACCTGCTGCCCGCACCCGCCACCGAAGATCGTGCTGCGATGGAGCAGGGTATCGCACCGCTGCTCAGCGCTGAGTATTGCCGCACGCTGGAAGCCGAGCCGATGCTCGATCCGGCAGGTTTACAGGTGATATGGGAACCGGGCGATGAGGGCGCGGCGCTGTGGTATTACGGCCAACTGCTGGCGGTGATCCCTGGCTGGAGCCTGTATCAGGACAAACAGGTCAGCTTCTCGGCAGGTTGCATCAAAGCCAATCGCCTGACGGCACCGCTCGGTTCCGCGTCAACCAATGATTATTACGCGCGCGCAGAACAACAGCGTCATTTCTGGCGAGACTGGCACGACGGCCATCAGTGGGATACGGTGCAGCGTGAGCTGATGCAGTGCTATCAGGCGCAATTTGGCGAGTCGGTGAAGTATTACGCCATCGATCAGGGCAACTGGCCGCCGATGGCGATTTCGCAGCACTGGCATCAGGGCGTCTGGTATTTTCTCACCCTGGGGATGTGCATCCGTCCGATGCCACAGGTGGATTACCTGTTTGATGAGCTGGCCCCGCAGTATCGGCGAATCGAACTGGCGATGGCGGTGGATGGCGAAGTGATGGACGAAGCCAATGCGGTGCAGATGGCCAGCGCACTGGCGGAGTTTGCTCATCTGCCGTGGGCGCGGCTGACCTGGCTGGGAGAAGGCCATACGCTGGCGTCGGAAGTTGCACCGGTGGGGTTTGAAAGTTTCCTGCTGGCAAATGGACTGGCCCCGGAACCCGCTCAGTTCCGTCTGCCGAAGCGCGAAGGCGATCGGGTTAATTTACTGTGGTCCACGCCGATTACTGAGGCCGAGCGTCAGTTTGCCCAGGCCGACGAGCGCGGCGGTCAGCAGTTGGTGCAGCGCCTGCTGGCTGAAGGTAACGACCATATTTTTCGCCCTCGTCAGGAAGTGGTAGAACCTTCCCCGCATGTCAGGTAGCCACCGTCTGGGGGGGTGAGAGCCCCCATCAGACACAGATAACTCACGTAGCCAGAGCAGATGGAAAGGGTTTAAAGCTGATGGTTTTATCACGTTATTCTGAATACATTAAATCCTCCTGATAATTTCATCCCTTATATATCAGTGATATAGCCTCTATGGTAGCGTTGGGCTCTCCCATTACCTGGCAGGTAGTCTTCATGAGCGCCACAGTGACACCGCACGATGCCCTGTTCAAAAAATTTATGAGTCAGCTCCCTCTTGCCAGGCAGTTCCTGGAAATTCACCTGCCGTCAACAATACGCTGCCACTGCGACCTGGATACGTTGCAACTGATACCAACCACGTTTATTGAACGGGATCTCAGCGCTTTTTATTCTGATGTTTTGCTTTCAATGAAAACTGACTGTGGTGATGGGTATATCTATACGTTGATTGAGCACCAAAGTTCCCCTGATAAACATATGACTTTACGCATGATGCGCTACGCCATTGCTGCCATGCAGCGCCATCTTGATGAAGGCCATAACGAATTACCAATTGTGGTGCCAATGCTGTTCTATCAGGGAAAAAACAGTCCCTATCCTTACTCTATGAACTGGCTGGCTTCATTCCGCAACCAGGAACTGGCTGAGCAGATTTACTGCCATCCCTTCCCACTGATTGATGTCACGGTCATTCCGGATGAGGAGATCATGGCGCACCGCGCCGTGGCACGGCTGGAGATGGCACATAAGATCATTCGTCTGCGCGACATACTGGAAAACATTGACCCGATAGCCACGCTATTGTCAGTAGATTACGATGATGATCTCTCTATCGACGTGATCTACTATATTCTACGGCATGGAGATACCGATGATCGGGAAAAGCTCGTTGAGACATTGATACAAACCAAACCTCAGTTAAAGGAACAGATTATGACTGTTGAACAGCAATGGCGTCAGGAAGGGCGTCAGGAAGGGCTCCTGGAGGGTAAATTGCAGGTGGCTCAGCGCATGCTTTTAGACAAAATAGACGTTGCAACCATCATGAAATTCACTGGCCTGAGCGAGAGTGACGTTCAGCAGCTGAATGCCTGAATACCACAAGTTTTGCCCCTTCCTCCTTGACGGCGTGAGACGTCGCGCCGCTGGATCCTTACCCGCATCAACTATTTTATTGCTTTGTGATCGTGCGCACCTCAAGTTCCTTCTTAACAAGCCGTTAACCCGGATCAGGCATCTCGCCACTCCAGGGTAAGGGCACTCCAATGTTAAAAACCACACAATCACGTTTCACCGCGACCCTCATCGCGTTTTTCGTTGTCCTGATGCTGGTCACCGTGATGGTGATCAACCAGTTTATTGCGCCGCAACTCACGCAAAATGAGAGCCGCCTGGTGCGTTACGAAGTGGACGGCCTGGCTGGACGCATCGTCGAGCAGATGAACCGCGTACAGGCGCAGCAACGCGCCATTACCGAAGCCGCCGGAGTGATGGACAGCGCCAGCATTGATACGCTGCTGCCCGCGCTGGTGAACCAATATCAGGATAGCAACGTGTTTGGCGGCGGCATCTGGCCGTTACCCAATCGCCGCGATCCCGCCAAAGAAAAAGACAGCTCGTTCTTTGCGCGCAACGCCAGTAATCAGCTGCAGGTGAATACCTACTGGAACTCCGATGCTGCCGATAAATACTGGGAGCAGCCGTGGTACAAAGATGGCATGGCTGCGGCCAAAGGGCAGTGCGCCTGGGCGAAAGCCTATCAGGATGCAGCCAGCCCGCAGCCGCGTACCAACTGTGCGATGGCGATTTACCGCAATGGCACGGTCTGGGGCGTCGCAACCATTGACGTCACCCTCGGCTTTTTCAACCAGCTGGCGAAGCAAATGGGCGAAGCAATCCAGGGGCGCGTGCTGATCGTCGAGGCCGATGGCAAAGTGGTGGGTAACGCCGCGCTGGTAGAGGGGACGCCAAAACTGGAAAATCTGGCAGACACTCAACTGCCGCTGGCAGCGACCCTGAAAACCTTGCTGGCGCAAGCGGGGGCGCAGCCGACGCAGGCCAGCTACAAAGGTGATGACGGAGAACATACCCTGTTCCTGCAAGCGATTCCCGGCAGCCCCTGGTATCTGGCCAGTGATGTTCCATCGAGCCTGCTGGATGCTCAAACCCATAGCATGTTGACGCGCCTTGGTCTGGTGCAAATCCCGCTGGCGGTGATCCTGCTACTGGTGCTGCTCGGTTTTGTGCGCGCCATGATGAAGCGTCTCAGTCTGCTGAACCGCAATATCGAAGCGTTATCAACCGGGGGGGCCGATCTGACCCAGCGTTTGCCGGCCAGCAACAGCCCGGAATTCAACGCGGTAGCGCAGAGTTTCAACCAGTTTATCGCCTATTTGCAGGGACTGATGCGCCAGGTGGGCGACAGTGCGCTGGCCATCACCGCGGCTTCGCGCGAGATTGCCAGTGGCAATGCGGATCTCTCCGCACGTACCGAATCGCAGGCTAGCTCGATAGTTGAAACGGCTGCCTCGATGGAAGAGTTAACCGGTACGGTACGTCAGAACGCCGATAATGCCACCCATGCCAATCAGCTGGCTGATGGGGCCTCGCAGGTGGCGGCACGCGGTACCGAAGTGGTGCGTCAGGTGGTAAGTACCATGGGTGAGATTCACCACTCCTCGCGCAAAGTGGTGGATATCATTAGCGTCATCGACAGCATCGCTTTCCAGACCAATATCCTTGCGCTGAACGCTGCGGTGGAGGCCGCGCGCGCAGGAGAGCAGGGACGTGGTTTCGCCGTGGTGGCCTCGGAAGTGCGCAATCTGGCGCAACGCTCGGCGAATTCGGCGCGTGAGATTAAAAAGCTAATTGAGGAATCAGTCGCCAATATCGATACCGGCAGCCAGCTGGTGGAGCAGGCCGGGCAGACCATGGATGAACTGATGCAGGGCGTCAGCAGCGTGACCACCCTGATGGCTGAAATCATGTCTGCCAGCCGCGAGCAAAGCCTGGGCATCGATCAGGTTAACGTCGCTATTACCCAGCTTGATGGTAGCACCCAGCAAAATGCCGCGTTGGTTGAACAGGTTTCCGCTGCGGCGCGTGCGATGGAAGAACAGAGCGTGCAACTGGAGCAGGTGGTGCATAGCTTTAAACTCTAACCTTACCTGGCACGGCAGCTCATTCCGGGCTGCCGATTCTCCTTTCTAATCGTAAATTCCCCATTTTTTGTGCTGACTGCTAAGATTAACCTTCCGTTACGGAAACGCACGGAATGTACGCAATTTCTCCCGCCCTCTGCGTCTCGATTGTGTACAATGGTTGAGATTTTTCTGAAGGAGTTGTCATGTCCGCCATAGAAGTTATTCTCGTTGACCACCTCGATCGTCCCACCGGCAAGATGGAAAAGCTGGAAGTTCATGAAAAAGGATTACTGCATCGTGCGGTAACGGTTTACGTATTTAACTCGCGGCATGAACTGCTACTGCAGCGACGCGCCAGTGGTAAATATCACTGCGGTGGATTGTGGAGCAACACCTGTTGCGGTCATCCCTATCCACAGGAATCGACCCGCGCTGCCGCGGAACGCCGCTTGCGCGAAGAGATGGGGCTGACGCTGACGCTGACCCCGGTATTTGAACTGAGCTATAACCTGCCGCTCAGCAATGGCCTGACAGAACATGAATATGGTCACGTATTTTTTGCCATCAGTGACGAGCAGCCCGAGTTAAACCCGGAAGAAGCCGACGCCTGGTGCTACCGTTCTGTGGCGCAGATCCAGCGAGATATCGCGCAGCAACCGACACAGTTTACCCCATGGTTTCTCTACACTTTTGCGCGGATTCCCGCCACTCTGGATGCTTTTCAGATCACGGCTTGATCCCCTGAATGCGTGACCACCACCATCCCGGTGCCGGTCAGCATGAGCTTCACTCGCGTGCAACATCTTTGATGCCGAACATCCTCAGTTCGCTGCTGAAAAATTCCATTTGGTTATATTAACTGCGAATTGGTTATAACTGATTTGAAATGGCTAGCAGAAATTGAGCGAAGTGAAAGCCCCTCGCGCACTTGACCGCGCCCATCCCGGTTCGCCAGGCTACGCTTGTAACTCAACATACGATAACAATATCGAGGGTGAACGGCATGATTAAGCAGGGTTTACTGGGACTGATAGCATTGGCAATGAGTGTTGGCGCAGCGCAGGCGGCGGATTCGGTGCGGGTGGGTTCAAAGATTGATACGGAAGGTTCGCTGCTCGGCAATATTATTTTGCAGGTGCTGAACAAGCACGGGGTGCCGACGGTGAACAAAATTCAGCTTGGCACCACCCAGGTGGTACGCGGTGCCATTACCGCCGGAGCGCTGGATATCTATCCTGAATACACCGGTAACGGGGCGTTTTTCTTTAATGATGAGAAAGATCCGGCGTGGAAGAATGCGCAGCAGGGTTATGAGAAGGTCAAAACCCTGGATGCGGAGAAAAATCATCTGGTCTGGCTGACCCCTGCACCCGCCAACAACACCTGGACCATCGCGGTACGCAGCGATGTTGCTGAGAAAAACAAACTCACCTCGCTGGCGGATTTGAGCCAGTATCTGAAAAAGGGTGGCACCTTCAAACTGGCAGCCTCGGCAGAATTTATTGAGCGCAGCGATGCGTTACCGGCGTTTGAAAAAGCCTATGATTTCAAACTTGATCAGTCACAGCTACTGTCGCTGGCGGGCGGCGATACGGCGGTGACCATCAAAGCGGCGGCGCAGCAAACTTCCGGGGTGAATGCGGCGATGGCTTACGGCACTGATGGCCCGGTCGCGGCGCTGGGGCTGCAAACGTTGACCGATCCGAAAGGCGTACAGCCGATTTACGCGCCCACCCCGGTGATCCGCGATGTTGTGCTGAAGCAATATCCTGAGATTGCCAGCTGGCTACAGCCGGTGTTCAGCAAACTCGACGAAAAGACGCTGCAACAGCTTAACGCGCAGATCGCGGTGGAGGGTCAGGATGCCAGTCAGGTGGCTAAAACGTGGCTACAGCAGAATAAGTTGCTGTAACGCGTGGCATTGATCACGCAAAGGCCACGCCAGCAACCGGTGATTCTGCTGCTGGTGGTGCTGCTAAGCCTGACGTTTGCCACGCTGCCGCTGCTCAGTTATGCCGCCAACCGGCTGGTGTCAGGCCAGCCGCTGTTGCTGTGGCAGATCCCACTGGGGGGAGGGCTGCTGCTTCCTATGCTGGCACTCTGGCTGTTGTTGTTGTGCCAGCCCGGTCGCCGTAGCGCATTGCTGCTGCTGGTGAGTGCCGAATGCCTGTTTACGCTGCTGATCTGGCTGGGTGGACATCAGGCGACGCTCCTGGCGCAGAGTGGCAGCCGGCTGGCGCGCACCGCTTTTGGTAGCGGATTATGGAGTGCGGCGGCCCTGTCTCTGCTGCTGGCCGCCGAAGCGGTGCGTCAGCTCAGCCCGCAAACCACATGGCGCATCCTGCTCAATCTGCAAATGTGGTTGTTACCACTTGGCCTGTTGCTGAGCGGCCATCTCAATCAACTTTCCCTGTTAAAAGAGTATGCCAACCGTAGCGCGACCTTTGACGCGGCTTTCAGCCAGCATCTGACCTTGCTCGGTGGCACGCTGCTGCCGACGCTGCTGATTGGCCTGCCGCTCGGCATCCTCATTGCCCGGCGCACACGCTGGCAGCAGGCGGCGTTTAGCGTGCTGAACCTGATTCAAACCATCCCCTCGGTAGCGCTGTTTGGCCTGCTGATTGCGCCATTGGCCGGGCTGGCTGCCCATTTCCCGGTTCTCGGGCGCTGGGGCATTGCCGGTATTGGCATGGCACCGGCGCTGATTGCGCTGGTGCTGTACGCGTTGCTGCCGCTGGTGCGCAGCGTGGTGGCGGGTCTGCAGCAGGTGCCGCCAGAGGTGCGGGAAACGGCGCGCGGTATGGGGATGAGCCGCTGGCAACAGTTCTGGCATGCGGAACTGCCGCTGGCGCTGCCGGTGTGGCTGTCCGGGTTGCGGGTGGTGGTGGTACAGACGCTGGGGCTGGCGGTGGTTGCGGCGCTGATTGGCGCGGGGGGGTTTGGCGCCATTCTGTTTCAGGGGTTGCTGAGTAGCGCCCTGGATTTGGTGCTGCTGGGGGTGATCCCGGTCGTTGCGCTGGCGGTCATCGCCGATGCGCTGCTGCGTTTAGTGGCGGCACTGCTGGAGAGACAACATGATTGAATTTCATCAGGTAAATAAAATCTTCGACGGTAAAGCGGCGGTGCGCAACCTGTCGCTGCAGATTGCAAAGGGGAGCTTTACGGTGCTGATTGGCACCTCTGGTTCCGGTAAATCCACCACGCTGAAAATGATCAACCGGCTGGTAGAGCATGATAGCGGGGAAATTCGCTTCGCCGGTGAGGCGATTGAACGCATGGATGCGCGTGCGTTACGGCGGCGCATCGGCTATGCCATTCAGTCCATCGGCTTGTTTCCGCACTGGAGCGTGGCGAAAAACATCGCTACCGTGCCGTCGTTGCTGGGTTGGCCACAGGCGCGCATTCGCGAGCGCGTGGCGGAACTGCTGGCGCTGCTGAATCTGGACCCGCATCTGTCCACCCGCTATCCGCATCAGCTATCTGGCGGGCAGCAGCAGCGTGTCGGCGTGGCACGTGCGCTGGCGGCCGATCCCGAATTATTGCTGATGGATGAACCGTTCGGTGCGCTCGACCCGGTGAACCGGCAGGCGTTGCAACAGGAGATGCTGCGCATTCATCGGCTGTCCGGCCGCACTATCGTGCTGGTGACGCACGATATCGACGAGGCGCTGACGCTGGCAGATCATCTGGTGCTGATGGATGGTGGGGAGATTGTGCAGCAGGGCAAACCGATCGAACTGCTGACTCAGCCCGCCAGCGATTTTGCGCGCGAATTTTTTGGTCACAGTGAACTGGGTGTGCGTTTGCTGGCACTGGGGCGGGCCGGTAACGCGGTACGGCGCGGGGAATGGCTGGAGACGGAGCCGATCGCCGCGGCGCTCACGCTGCGCGAGGCGTTGTCGCAGTTCATTGCCCGACGTACCGACAAGCTGCCGGTGGTCGATCAGCATCAGCAACCGCTTGGGGTGCTGCATTTTAGCGATCTGCTGCACCAGCGCGAGGCGGGCTGATGCGCTGGCTCAAAGATCCGCTGAGCTGGCTGCTGGCGCTATTTCTGTTGCTGCTGTGGGGGTTGCCATACAGCGCGCCGCTGTTTAGCGCCTGGTTTCCGCAGCTGGAGCGGCCTTTATATCAGCAGGACAGTTTCTGGCGACTGGCGCTGGCGCATTTGTGGCTGGTGGTCAGCGCCAGCGTACTGGCGATGGTGGTCGGGGTGAGTTGCGCGGTGTTTGCCACGCGCCAGAGCGGACGGGCCTTTCGCCCACTGCTGGAAACACTGGCCGCCGCCGGTCAAACTTTTCCGCCAGTGGCAGTACTGGCCATCGCGGTGCCGGTGATGGGGTTTGGCGCGCTGCCTGCGGTGATCGCGTTGTTTCTGTATGGTTTGCTGCCGATTTTACAGGGTACCCTCGCCGGGCTGGATAGCGTACCCGCCAGCAATCGTGAAATCGCCATCGGTCTTGGCATGGGACCATGGCGGCGTTTATGGCAAATTGAGCTGGCCCTGGCTGCGCCGGTGATCATGGCCGGGATTCGTACTTCGGTGATGATCAACATCGGTACGGCGGCGATTGCGTCAACGGTGGGTGCGGAAAGTCTGGGATCGCCGGTGATAATCGGCCTGAGCGGATTCAACACCGCCTACATCATTCAGGGGGCGGTGCTGGTGGCGTTGCTGGCGCTGGTGTGCGATCGCGCGCTGGAGCGGTTGCAGCGCTGGCTTAGTTGGCGTGAAGGATAAGGCTGTAGCCAACCAGCATCAGGCCGCCCATACCACCGAGCGCCATCACGGCAAACAGGGTGGAGATGAAGATTTTTTGCCAGTTCATGTCGAAACCTGAAAAAAGTCATGGAGGGCGGCATGATAACGCGCACATCCGCCGAGGCAAAGGCCGATGTGTGCGTTTTTACTGCATCGGATCGTGCAGGTGGATATTAAAGCCCTGCGCCTGCCAGTGTTCCAGTTGCTCATGCTGACGGCGGGTCAGTTTTTTTCCTGTCCAGACAAACAGATTCTGGCCGGGGAACAACTCCGGGCGCGGCAGTTCCAGCGGTTCTGCCAGCACATCCATCCGCCATCCCAGCTGCGATAGCCGCCAGGCTTCCAGCCAGATACGTGTGCGATCTTCCACGCCCCAGCCGATCATCAGCGCATCTTTCCCGGCTTTTTTACGTGAGCCGGTCAGGCAAAACGTCACGTAGTCAATTAACGCGCCATCCAGCAGGCTGCACATGGTACGTGCGGTATTCTGATCCAGCCCAAGTCGTTGACGCACCGGCACAATGACGTGATCGATCAGCGCATCCACCGGATGTTCACGCCCGATGGTGGCGATTTTGGCCCGCAGCTTGGAAGGTCTGACATGGCGCAACACGCTCATCAGTTCTTCCTGTAGCGTGTTCCAGCCATCATGCACATTGACGCTTTCCCCTTCCAGCAAGGCTTTCACCTTACCCACGGGCACGCCACTTTCTATCCAGCGCTTGATCTCTTCAATGCGCTGAACATCTTCATCATCAAACTGTCGGTGACCGCCTTCGGTGCGCTGGGGCTTTAACAGACCGTAACGTCGCTGCCATGCGCGAAGTGTTACCGGATTGATTCCACAGCGTTCGGCAACGTCACCGATACTGTATAAGGCCATATCTTCCTCAATCTACTAACCTGCGATACCTCACCATAACTGTGGTTGCAAACTTGTACAATTAAATTTTTTTTGTACAAGTTGACGTGGGTCATGTTTTCAGGCTTTATCTCACATATGAGAAATTAAATCCATATATGAGAGGTTATCATGTCTGAACCGGATACCGAAGACCGTCTGGCCGCACGTCTGGCGGAATTACGCCTGCAACGCGGCTGGTCGCTGGATGAACTGGCGATGGCCACCGGCATCAGTCGGGCGACATTGTCGCGCATTGAGCGCGCGGAGACCAGCCCAACGGCAGCGTTGCTTAACCGGCTCTGTGTTGCCTACGGTCTCACCATGTCGCGTTTACTGAGTGAGGTCGAGGAGGACGCGCTGCTGCTGCTGACAGCCGAACAGCAGCCGGTATGGGTGGATGAGCAGAGCGGCTTTCAGCGCCGCAACGTTTCGCCACCTGCTTCTCATTTTAGAGCAGAAATGGTGGAAGCGGTGCTGCAACCGGGGTCGCGTATCGATTATGACGCGCCGCCGGTGCAGGGGCTGGAGCAGCATATCTGGTTACAATCCGGTGAACTGACCATCACCATGGAATCGCAAAGCTGGACCTTACAGGCCGGTGACTGCCTGCGTTTCCATCTGAACGGCAAATCTTCCTTTACCGCGCACCCGCAGGGCGGGGCACGTTACATTCTGGTGGTGTGCAAACCATGATTGAGATCGAACAGCTTAGTGCCAGCCAGGCGCAACCCTTAATTGGCGCGTTGTGTGATGTTTTGCAGGGCTGCGTGGCAGATGGGGCCAGCGTGGGTTTTATCGACGCCAGCGATAGGGCGGTGATTGAGCGTTTCTGGCAGGACAAAATTTTCAGCCTTGCCAGTGGCGATAATCAGCTGCTGGTGGCGCGTCTGCACGGTGAGATCGTGGCGACGGTGATGGTGGGCTATAGCGCGATGCCCAATGGTCGTCACCGTGCCGAGATCAGCAAATTGCTGGTACATCCGCGTGCTCGTCGTCAGGGGATTGCCCGACGCCTGATGCAGCAGGCAGAACAACTGGCGGCAGATAAAGGGAAAACCTTGCTGGTGCTGGATACGCGTAGCGGTGATGTGGCGACGGCCCTCTATCTGTCGCTTGACTGGCAGATTGCCGGTTCCATTCCGTACTATGCCGAGTCCACGGAAGGCGTACTGGATGCCACCACCGTGATGTTTAAGACGCTGCGGGCACTCGCATGATTGTGGTGGCGCAGGAGTCGATTCAACAGCCGGATGCCGACTGGCTGCTGGATCGCTTATCCACTACGCTGGCGCAGCTCACTGGCAGCAGCGGGCGCGCCAGTTTTGACCCGGACGCGATGCAGCAATCCGGCAGTTGCTTTGCCATTGCGCGCGATGCTCAGCGCAGGCCGGTGGGCTGTGGCGCGTTTCGTCCGTTGCAACCGGGTATCGCCGAACTGAAGCGGATGTATGCATTAAGCGGTGGGCAGGGCATCGGTGCGGCACTTTTACAGTTTCTGGAACAACAGGCACGGGCGCAGGGCTATCAGGCAATGTGGCTGGAAACGCGCAAAGTTAATCGGCGTGCGCTGGCGTTCTATGCCCGGCAGGGCTACCAGGCGATTGCCCCTTTTGGTCACTATGTTGGTAATGCGGCGGCGCAGTGTCTGGGGAAAGTGCTGGTTTAAACCTTACCTATTCATAATCACACCTGACGCACGGTTATCCCATCGTACTTTGTAAAAAAAATGGAAAAATCGTGCGAGGTGACTATATGTTAATTCAGTAGAGTGGAATATTGAATAAAGCGGGTAGATGGAGTCAGTTTCAACTATTCAATCGGGGTTGCAATCTGAAATGGTAATATAATAAATGCCTCATAACAGGAAAAGGTTTTCTGGCGATGTCAACGGGAAGTAAAATGATTAAAGATATGAGGCATTATGAAAATTTATACCCATCTCAACTTCAGATATGCTGAATGCCATGATCCCAATCTCCATCATGCGAAGAAAAAAAACAGGGTCTGCACATCCTATTTAATCCCAGAAATAACCGCCTCTTATAATGTCAGCCACCAAATCTCGTCAAATATCGCACGCCATGCGACCACGGATTATTTAAAGCTAAACTGGAGAGATGCCGGGCAGGTATTAACATTCGCGATGTTACTGGCAAGTATTGCACCCGCTTCAGGGAGCGATGGAACACCGGACAAGGCGGTGGCTGTACTCAGCAGTGCCGGTAAGGTTGCGCCTGTAGCCGCTCCCGCTATCATGCTGCCCTCTCAGCATCAGTCAAACAAAAGATCGCGCCGGGAGATTGTCCAGCAAAGGGAAGAGACGGACGGTAAGATTTCCCAAATGAAAGATTGCAAAAGAATACTGGATCGTATTATCGAAGATAATGAAGTGGTGATATTTAGCCAGTCTTATATGAGCATTCTTTGTCAGATGATATTTGATAACATTAGAGAGGCGAACAGCGAATTAAATATGATGTTACAAACCTACGGGGATCAAAGCTGCCTGCTGGATTGTGATGAGACGATGTTGAAAATTGCTGCCAATATCGCGTTTCTCACTGAGAAAATTAACCACCTTGATAAAATGCGCATTGAGCTGAATGATTCGCCCATCACGCCTGATGATAATGAGATAAGAAAAGGGATCAGGGAAAAAAAACGTTTCGCACAGGCTGTGATTACGGAGAATTCTGAGCTGAGCCGCACATGTGAAAATAATAAAGCGCGGGCAGAGAGGGTTCGTACTGATGCGCGGCTTAACAAAAATAACTTTATGTTTAATTGCGATGGCGTTTTCTCCCCGCACGTCGCGATACCGGATTTTGACGATCATCCGGCAGATACCGCGTTTTATAAGGTGCGCAACCATGTGAATCAGATGAAGAAGGCGCGAGGTGAGGCGGAAGTGGAAATCGTGCAGGCTGAAAACGAGCGCGGCAGACTCAGGATGGTGGCCAGTCCGAGGCTGGGCTGATAAACCTGATGCGATATTGGGTTGTGGCGTTCATCTCCGCACCAACCGTAGCGGCGCGATTTATCGCGCGGGTGTGCACCAAATTAGTGCGCCACCTCAGCCTCCGGGATCGCCAGTGCCTGCATAAACAGCCGGATAATCGGGTTTATTTTGCGGCCTTTCTTCATCATCAGGCAGAACGGATTTTCCATGCGTATCGATTCATCACCCAATTCACATAGCTGACCGCGCGTAATAAACGCAGCCGCGTAGTGTTCAGGTAAATAACCAATAAAATGTCCGGTCAGAATCAGCATGGCAACAGATTCAACCTGAACCGCCTGTACACCGCTGTCTTGTAATGGAATCAGGCGTCGTGCATCGCGCGGGGTAACATATAAATGATTAATGACTTTTTGCTCGCGTAATAATTCCAGCGATATTTTATTGTCACGACTGCCGGAATAAAGTGGGTGACCAGTGGAACAATATAATTTCGAATATTCTTTATATAACGGGAAGTAATCGAAATCACTTTTCATTTCATAAACTGGCGCGATGCCGCAATGAAATCGTCCTTCGCTAATACCGCGTTCAATATCATCTAATTGCGCCGTTTGCAGACGGATTTGCACTTTTGGTGCATTCTGGTGCAACTGCTGCACCGCGCTGGTGACCGGCGATTGTGGATCGGAAATGGTGTTATCCACCACGCAAATGGCGATGTCGCCCAGCAGCTCGTTGCGGCTGTTGTGCAGGCGTTCACGGAACAGGTTGAGGGAGACAAACAGCTCCAGCGTCGCCTGATAGACATTGATGCCGTACTGCGTCAATTCAAAGCCTTCGCGCCCGCGGCTGCACAGTGTCATACCCAGACGAATTTCCAAATCGGAAACCTGCTTACTGATCGCCGCCAGACCAATATTCAGCTCATGGCTGGCCGCGGTTAATCCACCGGCTTCCACCACACATTTAAATACGCGCAGCAATTTTAAATCGATATTACTTAATGCCAGCACCGCATTATCGCTGCGATTGATTGCATTGTTTCCAGACTGGGAAACTTTACTTTCCATCTTTGCTATTCAACTCCGGAATTATTGCGGTGAAAGTGTAGTGAACCTGAAATGTGCCACGTTTACCAGCACGGAAATAAAATAAGTTTTTATTATCGCTGGCACGCCATTCATCTCGCTATTGATTATCTGTAAGGGAAAATTGCATGTCTGATAAAGCCGAACTGTTATGGGGTGCGCGTTTTAAAGCGGCGCCTGCCGCCAGTTTAACTGCGCTGTCTCGTAGCCCGGATTACTACTTTGCCCTGGCTCCTTACGATTTAGCGGGTTGTCGCGCCCATGCTCGCGAACTGATGCGTGGTGGCCTGCTGAGCGACGCAGAACTGAGCACCATGCTGGCCGCGATTGATCAACTGGATGCTGACTTCCGCGCCGGTCAGCTGCATCCCATCGCCGCTGACGAAGATGTGCATACCTTTATCGAACGTGCGCTGACGGAGCGCCTGGGGCCGCTGGGTGGCAAGCTGCGTGCCGGTCGTTCACGTAACGATCAGACCGTCAACGATTTGCGCCTCTATCTGCGCGACAACGGGCGTAAGGTGGTGACCGCGCTGCTGGGTTTGCAACAGGCGCTGGTTGAGCAGGCGGCGCAGCACACCGAAAGTGTGGCACCGGGCTTTACCCATCTGCAACAGGCGCAGCCGATTGTGTTTGGTCATCAGTTGCTGGCCCATGCACAATCTTTCGCCCGCGATATCGAACGTATGCAGGACTGGGATCGTCGCAGCGCACGCTGCCCGCTTGGCGCTGCCGCAATGGCCGGTTCGGCGATTGCGCGCCAGCCGGAACTGGCGGCGGTGGATCTGGCCTACCTCGCACCGTGCGAGAACTCGATTGATGCCGTTGCCAGCCGTGACTACGCCGCGGAATTCCTGTTTGTCACCAGCATGATTGGCATCAACCTGTCGCGCCTGTGCGAAGAAGTGTGCATGTGGGCCTCGCGCCAGTTTCGCTGGGTCGAGCTGCACGACAGCTACGCCACCGGCAGCTCGATCATGCCGCAGAAAAAGAACCCGGATATTGCCGAGCTGACGCGTGGTCGTTCCGGTCGTCTGGTCGGTAACCTGATGGCGCTGCTCACCACCATGAAAGCCATGCCGCTTTCCTACAACCGTGATCTGAGCGATGACAAACGCAACGTGATTGATGCGGTTGATACCCTGCTGCTGGTGCTGCCAGCGATGGCGGGCATGATGGCGACACTGAAATTCAATACCGACGTGATGCGCGAGCAGGCACCGGATGGCTTTACGCTGGCGACTGAAGTGGCCGACTGGCTGGCGATGCGCGGCGTACCGTTCCGTGAAGCCCACGAAATCACCGGCCAGCTGGTACAGCTGTGCGAGCACGAAGGTTGTGGCCTGTCGGACCTCAGCGACGCACAACTTCAGGCGGTGGATAGCCGTCTCACCGCCGAAGTACGCGGCGCGTTAACGCTGGAGTCAGCGCTGGCGGTGCGTAACGGTTACGGTGGTACGGCCCCGGAACGCGTGCGCGAGCAGCTGGCGCGTCTGCACACCCTGATGCAGGCCCAGCAGCAGTGGGCTGATGATTACGCTGGCCCGCGTGCCTGAGGAGACGCTTATGTCGCAATCGACACCGACTGAACTCAACAACGCCAGCCGCCAGCCGCATTACGATCTGGATCGCTATCAGGTGGTGCCGCGTCGTTATTACGGGCGAATCACCGCTTCGGCGGTGATCCTGATCCTGCTGGCGTTGCTGGTGAACGCGTTTGCCCACGGCAATATTGAATGGTCGTTCGTTGGCCAGTTCTTTACCGCCAAAGCGATTCTCGACGGGGTGGTAAACACCCTGATCATGTCCGTGCTGGCGATGGGCTTTGGCATCCTGTTCGGGGTGATCACCGCCATCATGTATATGTCGCCCAACCCGGTGCTGCATTACATCGCGGTCGGTTACGCCTGGATCTTTCGTGGCACGCCGCTGATTCTGCAACTGCTGCTGTGGTTTAACCTCGCGCTGGTCTTTCCCACCATCAGCATACCGGGTGTGTTTAGCGTGCAGACCGTCACGGTTATGACACCATTCCTCGCGGCATTACTGGGTCTGAGTATCAACCAGGGGGCTTACACCTCCGAAGTGGTGCGCGCCGGATTGCTGTCGGTGGACACCGGCCAGTACGAAGCGGCGAAAGCCATCGGCATGCCGCGCTTGCAGGCGCTGCAACGCATCATCCTGCCGCAGGCGATGCGCGTCATCCTGCCGCCGGTCGGCAATGAATTTATCAGCATGATCAAAACCACCAGTCTGGCGA
This sequence comes from Pantoea sp. X-Soil-TKNS-1280, assembly GCF_059730475.1. NCBI lineage: Bacteria > Pseudomonadati > Pseudomonadota > Gammaproteobacteria > Enterobacterales > Erwiniaceae > Pantoea > Pantoea sp. X-Soil-TKNS-1280. The sequence continues at coordinate 1,383,137 of NZ_AP035962.1, forward strand.
GCATGATTCAGTACTCCGAACTGCTCTACAACACCCAGAACATCTACTTCGCCAATGCGCGCGTCATGGAGCTGCTGTTCGTGGCGGGTATCTGGTACCTGATCGTGGTGACGGTGCTGTCGTTCGGCCAGAGCCAGCTGGAACGCTACTTCTCACGCGGCCACCGCCGTCATCACTAAGAGAGTCCGAGATGAGAAACATCGTGCGCGCCGTCAAGGTGAACAAATATTTCGACCAATTCCACGCGCTGAAGGATGTCAGCCTCGAAGTGAATTACGGCGAGGTGATGTGCATCCTCGGCCCATCCGGCTCCGGTAAAAGCACCTTTTTGCGCTGCATTAACCAGCTGGAGAAGGTCGATCAGGGCGGTATCTGGGTCGATAACGAACTGGCGGGGTACCGCATCAATGGCAACAAACTCTATCCGCTGAGCGACAAGCAGATTGCCCGTCAGCGTCTGCAAACCGGCATGGTGTTCCAGCGCTTCAACCTATTCCCGCATAAAACTGCGCTGGAAAACATTATCGAAGGGCCATGCCGGGTGCTGCTGCGTCCGAAGCGTGAAGCCAGCGAAGAAGCTATGGCGCTGCTGGATCGGGTTGGTCTGGCTCACAAGGCCCATGACTATCCGCAGTCGTTATCCGGTGGTCAGCAGCAGCGCGTGGCGATTGCCCGTGCGCTGGCAATGAAACCGAAATTAATGCTGTTTGATGAGCCCACCTCGGCGCTCGACCCGGAAATGGTCGGTGAAGTGCTGGCGGTGATGCGTCAACTGGCAAAAGAAGGCACCACCATGCTGGTGGTCACTCATGAGATGGGCTTTGCCCGTGAGGTGGCGAACCAGGTGGTGTTTATGGATGAGGGACGCATTATCGAGCAGGGCGCGCCAGAAGACATTCTGCTGAACCCGCAAAACCCACGGATGAAAAACTTTATCAACGCGATTCTTCTTTAACTACCGGGGTGAAATAAATGAAAAAGTTGTTACTGAGCGCCATCAGCGCCGCACTTTTGCTGCAATCGACGGCCTGGGCTGCCGACATCGCCGTACCAGCGGCAATTAAAGAGAAAGGTTTGACCGTGGCGATTATGCCGAACTACCCGCCAATGGACTTCAAAGATCCGGCCAGCAACCAGCTGACCGGCGTCGATTACGACCTCGGTATGGCGATTGGCCAGAAGCTGGGCGTGAAGATTAACTGGCAGGAAATTGCCTTTGAACAGATGGTCAACGCGGTCGTCACCAAACGCGTTGACATGGTGATGTCCGGCATGACCGACACCAAAGAACGCCAGAAGGTGGTCAACTTTATCGATTACTTCAAAACCGGTCCGCAGTTCTACACCTTATCCGCGCGTAGCGACATCAACAGCGCGATGGATCTGTGTGGCAAACGCGTCGGCACCAGCCGCCGTACCACCTTCCCGCAGGAGATTGCTAACTGGAGCAAGGCGCACTGCGAAGCCGCTGGTAAGCCTGCCATCATCGTGGTGGGTGCAGAAGGGACGGCGGATGCGCGTACCCAGCTGCGTCAGCGTCGTCTGGATGGCGCGGTGCAGGGCAGCGAAACCCTGCCGTACATCATGAACCTGGAAAAAGGCACCTTTAAGCCACTCGATAAAGCCTTCTCCTTCCAGTACACCGGCATGGCGATCGGCAAAGATGCCGGGGATTTGACCAAAGCGGTACAGGCAGCGCTGGATGCGATGATCGCCGATGGCAGCTACCAGAAGATCCTCAGCAAATGGGGTCTGAACGACAATGGCGTGGCACAGGCCACGGTGAACCAGGGCTAACAGGAGGCCTTCGATGCAACAACCGGGCGCAGTGCGCTGGCCGCAGGGTAAGCGCGGCTGTATGGCGCTGGCATTTGACCTTGACGGTCCCACCGGTGATGCCATGTTGAATGGCAGCCTGTGGTCCACGCCAGAGTATTTCACTTTTGGCGCTTACGGTCCGTACCGTGCGCTCGGGCGTTTGCTCGATATGCTGCGGGCGTTTCAACTGCCCGCCACCTTTTTTGTTCCCGCATGGGTGGTGGAGCAGTGGCCGCAGCAGTGTCAGGCGATTGTTGAGCAGGGCCATGAAGTGGCCTATCACGGCTACCGCCACGAATCTTTCTGGGCCATTTCCCCCGAGGAACAGCGGGCGGTGATGGCGCAATCGGCGGCGATTTTTAAACAATATCTCGGCATCACCGCCTGTGGCTTCCGCACGCCATCAGGCGACTGGCATGCGGAAACTCCGCAGATCCTGCGTGAAGCCGGCGTGATTTACTCCAGCAGTATGCGTGGCGACGATCGTCCCTACAGCATTGCGGTGGCAGGGCACACGCCGCTGGTGGAGATCCCGGGCAAATGGGAGATGGATGATTACGCTTCGCTGGCCTATACGCGCCAGCCTGACTTCCCGAAAGGTGGCGATCGCATCAGCAGCTATGCCCATACGCGTGATAACTGGCAGCGGGAATTTGATGGGGCGATGGATGAGGGGCTTTGCCTGACCACCTTGTTCCATCCAAAAATCTCCGGCCAGCCGGGACGTCTGCTGCTGCTGGAGCAGCTGTTTGAACATATGACGGCGCGTGATGATGTGTGGTTTGCGCGCTGTGATGCGGTGGCGCAGTGGTATTTGCAGGAGCAGCAACATGACTGAATCTTCCCGCTGGCCGCTGGGATTCCAGTCGGCGGCGATCCTCACCATCGATTTTAACGATATTCACGGCATTCTCACCCAGGCACCGGCGGTGGCCGGACGGGATAAAACCCTGTCGGTGTGGCGCTATGGCACGCTGCGCGGGGTCGATCGTCTGCTGAATTTGCTGGCGGAAAAACAGCTGAAAGCCAGCTGGTGCTTACCGGCGATAGTGGCGGAAGAGCAGCCGGAGTTGGTGCAACGTATGGTCGCCGACGGCCATGAAATCGCCTGTAGTGGCGATCGCCATGAAGATTTCTCCAGCCTGACGCTGGAACAGCAAATCGCCAGCATTACGCGCGGCTGCGACAAACTGGCGCAGGTAACCGGCCAGCCGGTTACCGGTTTTCGCACCCCGGCGGGGCAATGGAAACCCGGACTGGCACAGGCGTTGATCGAACTGGGCATCCGCTGGTCATCGAGCTGGCGCGGTGACGATCTGCCGTATTTCCACCCCGGCACCCGGCTGGTGGAACTGCCGATGCACTACACGCTGGAAGATGAACCTTACTTTGCCTTTAATCTCAGCCCGGCCATTCCGCCGGGGCAATCCCGTATCGCCCCTTATGCTGAAACCCTGGCTAACCTGACGCAGGATTTCCACGGTTTTCATCGCTTTGGCCTGTGCTACCTGCTGCGGCTGCACCCGGAAATCATCGGCACTGCCGGACGTATCGGCCTGCTGCGAACGCTGCTGGAGACGCTGCAACAACACAACGTCTGGATCGCCACCGCGCAACAGGTGGCCACGCACTGGCAAAGCCAGCCGGACAATGGACCGGATCATCCGGCGGAGGTGTTCACCCGTGTTACCGGAGAGATCAATGCTTAATCAGCTGGCGAGTTTTATCGCCGATACCCGCTTTGAGCAACTGCCGGAGGCGCTGGTGGATCAGGCCAGACGTCACTTGCTGGATACGCTCGGTGCGGCACTGGCCGGCAGCGACAGCCCGATCTGGCGTGAGTGTCTGGCACTGGTAAAGGAAGAGGGCGGATACGCGCAGGCGCAGGTGTGGGGCAGTGCCGGGCAGGTCAACGCGCGTCAGGCGGCGTGGCTGAACGGTGTGGCGGCGCATATGTATGAGCTGGATGATACCGGCGGTTGCGATCACTCCGGTGCGGTGGTGATCCCGGCGCTGCTGGCGGTGCTACCGCTGGCAGCAACGCCGGTGAGTGGCAAGGCGCTACTCACCGCAATGGTCATCGGCTATGACATTGGCCGCCGCGTGCTGGAAGCCTGTGGCGGCTATTCAGCACATAACGGCGCGGGCTGGCACTCGACAGCCAGCTGCGGGGTATTCGGTGCGGCGGCGGCGGTGTGCGCGTTATTGCAACTCAGCCCGGCGCAGTGTGCGTCGGCGCTGGGTATCGCGGCCAGTTTCAGCGGCGGGTTGTGGGGCTTTATTCACGACGGTTCCCACACCAAGAAACTGCATGCGGCGCGTGCGGCAGAAGGCGGTGTGCAGGCGGCATTGCTGGCGCAACGCGGTATCAGCGGTCCTTCGGCGGTATTTGAAGCGCGCTGGGGTGGTTTCCTGCAAACCCTGGCGGCTGAGACGCAGCAGCCAGAGGCGCTGGTCGCCGATCTTGGCGTGGTGTGGAAACTGGCTCGCTGTTCGATTAAACCCTATGCTGCCTGCCGTGGTACTCACGCGGCGGTTGATGCGCTGGGCATCATGCTGCAACAGCAGGCGGTGGCGACGGCGGATATCGCCCGCATTGTGGTGGGACTGAATCCGTTCCTGCTGGAAATGTGTGGTACCCGTGACGTTGCCAGTCTCGCTGCTGCGCAGATGAGTTTGCCTTATGCGCTGACCGCACGGGCGCTGTATGGCGCAGCGGATCTGGACAGTTATGATGATGCGAAACGCCTGCATCCGGATGCCGAAGCGCTGATGGCGCGCATCGAACTGGTGATCGATCCTGAACAGAGCCGGGATGCCGAACCCTGGGTACGGCTGGAGACGGTGCAGGGTGCGCAATGGCAGCAACATGTGCCAGTGCCGTCCGGTGCACCTGCCAATCCGCTGAGCCTGGAAGCACTGGTCGCGAAGTACCGCAGCCTGGCCGTGCGTGTGCTGCCACCTGAACAGGTGGTACTGCTGGAGACGTTGTGTCTGAGGCTGGATGAGATCATTGATGTGAGTGAGATGACGGCGTTATTAGCGACCCGGCCGTCATAAGTTGTAGGGTCGCCATTGATGGCGACCTTTTTTTATACCTGCCCGGCCAGCGCCTCAACCCGTGCGATTGCCGCCAGCAAACGTGCTTCGGTAACCGCCTCTGCCATATTCTCCATATCCGGCGCATGAACCGATTCGCGCACAATCAGCGCCAGTTCGGCCGCATCCAGCTCGGCAATGTCTGACAACCGCAGCGGTACGCCGCAATCGTGTGCCAGACGCATCTCTTCCAGCACTTCTTCATCACTGCGATGCTCCAGCGCCAGCAGACACAGGTTACCAAAGCCAACCAGCAGACCATGGCCAAACTCGCGGGTTTTATCGCAGAAGGTAAAACCTTCATAAATGGCATGGGAGGCTGCGGCATGCGCACCGTTGCTCATCAGCGAAGTTAACCCCGCCCAGGTGAAAATCGCATCCAGCACCTGATCCAGTGAGGCGCTGCTCTCGCCGCGCAGCACGGCGGCATAGGCAGCCGGGCCATGTTCAGCGATCACGTCATAACAAATCTTGCTGTGCGCCAGTGACGACAGGGCATTGCCTTCCCGTGCCGGGTGACGCGTGCTGACGGCGCGGAACTCATACCATTTCGCCAGGGTATCGCCCAGCCCGGCAGCCAGCCAGCGCGGCGGCGCTTTTGCCAGCAGGGCACTGTCGATCACCACGGCTGCCGGAGCCTGCGGCAGCGGGAAAATGTCAAAGAAATTGCCATTATCGTCGTAACGGATACTCAGCGGCGTCACCGCTGAACAGGTGGCGGCGATAGTTGGAATGGTGACGATCGGCAGGCCCAGCTGTGCGGCAACCGCTTTACAGGTATCCAGCGATTTACCACCGCCAACGCCGATAATCACATCCGCCTGCAACTCGGTCGCCAGCGTTGCCAGCCGGTTGATATGGTTGATTGAGGTCTCTCCACCAAACCACTCCTGCGCCAGCAGCGTTACTTCGGCCGCCAGCAATTGGGCGCGGACCTGGCTTTCTACCGCATGCAGCGCCTGATGACCACCGATCAACAACGCGCGTTTACCAAGACTGGCGCATACCTCACCCAGTTGATTGATGACGCCCGCGCCACGCAGTACGCGCGCCGGAAACACCAGATTCATTTGTGTCATTGCTTCTTCTCTGTATAACGGACGCCAGGCAACACGCACAGCATCTCATAAAGGATATTGGCCGCCAGCTGTGAGGTCATGCCACTGTGATCATAGGGCGGCGACACTTCCACCAAATCGCCCCCCACCAGATTTAACCCACGACAGCCGCGCACGATCTCCAGCCCCTGCATGGAGGTCAGGCCGCCCACTTCCGGGGTGCCGGTGCCGGGTGCCCAGGCGGGATCGAAGCTGTCGATATCGTAGGAAAGATAGACCGGGCCGCTGCCAATACGCTGGCGCACCTCGGCCATCAGCGGCGTCAGCGATCGGTGCCAGCACTGCTCGGCGGGGATCAGATGGAAACCCTGATCGACGCCCCACTGAAAGTCATCGGCGGCGTACCCCTGCGCGCGCTGTCCTACCTGTACCACGCGCTGACAATCCAGCAAACCTTCTTCCACTGCACGGCGGAAGGTGGTGCCATGCGCGATCTTCTCGCCAAACATGTCGTCGTTGGTATCGGTATGGGCATCGACGTGGATCAACCCCATCGGGCCATGCTTCTTCGCCAGCGCCCGCAAAATCGGCAGCGTCAGGGTATGATCGCCACCGAGGGTCAGCGGGATCAGCGGCCAGCGATTCAGCTCGCTGTAGTAATCCTCGATAATATCTACCGATTTCAGCAGGCTGTAAGTGTTGATCGGCACATCACCAAGATCGCCGACGCGCAGGGAATCGAACGGTGCGGCACCGGTCGCCATATTGTAGGGGCGAATCATCACTGAATCGGCGCGAATCGCTCGCGGCCCGTAACGGGTACCGCTGCGCTGCGAAGTGCCGATATCCAGCGGGATGCCGACAAAGGCAACATCCAGATCGGCGGGGGACTCGGCAGCCGGTAAACGCATCATGGTGCCACGTCCGGCGAAACGCGGCATCTCATTGCCGCCCTGCGGTTGGGGAAATTGGGTCATTACCGGCTCCTTAAACTGAACAGACTGACATCATTACCCGCCTCGCCTGCGGGAAAAATCCTTGACAGCAGATAATCACTTCAGAGATTACTTAACTTTAGCCAGCAATCTCTGAAGGAAAACGGTGCAACCTTTACCCAATCTCAAACTGCTACAGGTATTTGCCAGTGTGGTGGAAAATCAGGGCTATTCACGCGCCCAGCAGGCGCTGAACATGACCACTCCCGCCATCAGCGCCTATATGAGCGAGCTGGAAACTCAGCTCGGGTTTATCCTCTGCCAGCGTGGGCGTGGCGGATTTAGCCTCACCAGCAAAGGGGAACAGTTTTATCGCTACAGCCAGCAGATGCTGGCGACGCTGGCGGGCTGGCAGGAGCAGGTGGAGACGCTGAAAAGCGCGCAGGGCGGAACTTTCTCGCTGGGGGTGGTGGACGCGACCGTCACCGATAACACGCTGGATTTGCCAGCTGCCATCGCGCGTTTTAATCAGCGCTTTCCGGCGGTATTTTTTAACCTCAGCGTGCGCGATCCCAACGAATTACAACAGCAGCTGCTGGAGGATCGGCTCGACCTGGCGATTGGACACTTTCCGTTGCGCGCCAGCAATCTGGTCACCATCCCGCTGTACGAGGAGCAACACTGGCTGTATTGCAGCCCGCAGCATCCGCTGGCGCAGGGTGCGCCTGATATGCGTACTGTGCAGCAAACCGGCATGGTCACCCGCGGCTACTGGAATCAGCAGGAACTCAACAAACGGGGCTTCCGCCAGAGCAACGCCTCGGTGGAGAGTATCGAAGCGCAGTTGACGTTGATCCTCAGCGGACGCTTTATTGGATATCTGCCAGAACATTACGCGCGCAGCTGGGAACAGCAGGGGGTGCTATGTCGTCTGTTACCGCAACATTTTCAGTTCCGCGCGCCGTTTTCCTTTGCCTTCCGGCGGGGACGCGCCCGTGAAACGCTAATCCGTGCGATGCGCGAAATCCTGAATCCAGCGCGAAAAAATAGCAGCGAAAGCTGACGCTGTGGCGATACTGTGTAAAAATACAGGCCATTTTCCCGGAAACAGTAACGATAATGGCCCTGACAGCAGCGATAAAAAGCCAGATTGCGCAATGGTATAAGGCGCTGCAACAGCAGGTTCCTGACTTTATCCCACGCGCGCCGCAACGGCAGATGATCGCCGAAGTGGCGAAAAGCCTTGCCGGAGATGAAGGCCGCCATCTGGCGATCGAAGCCCCCACCGGCGTGGGGAAAACCCTGTCGTATCTGATCCCCGGCATTGCCGTCAGCCGCGCGGAAGAGAAGCGGCTGGTGATCAGTACCGCCAACGTGGCGTTACAGGATCAAATCTTCAGCAAGGACCTGCCGTTGCTGAAGAAAATCATTCCCGACCTCACCTTTACCGCTGCCTTTGGGCGCGGACGCTATGTTTGCCCGCGCAATCTCGCGGCACTGGCGGCGAGCGAAGATCAGCAGGGCGATCTGCTGCTGTATCTCGATGATGAGGCGGTGACCGGTTCCAAAGAGGAACAGAAATTATGCGCCGGGCTGGAAAAGCAGCTCAGCCGCTACCAGTGGGATGGGCTGCGCGACCACACCGATGTCGCCATCAATGACAGCCTGTGGCAGCGCCTTTCCACCGACAAAGCCAATTGCCTGGGGCATCACTGCCGCTGGTATCGTGAATGCCCGTTCTTTGTGGCGCGGCGCGAAATTGAACAGGCGGATGTAGTGGTGGCTAACCATGCGCTGGTGATGGCGGCGATGGAGAACGAATCGGTGCTACCGCCCGCCAAACACCTGATGCTGGTGCTGGATGAAGGCCATCATCTGCCGGAAGTGGCGCGCGACGCACTGGAGATGAGTGCCGAGATCACCCCAGGGTGGAGCAGCCTGCAACTCGATCTGTTTGTGCGGCTGGTGGAAACCATCATGGCACAGTTCCGTCCGAAATCACCGCCTCCGCTCACCAATCCCGAACGGCTGAAAGGCCACTGCGACGAGATGCGTGAACTGTTGCAGATACTGTGCGATGCACTCAATCCGCTGCTGCCTGCCAATAATCAGCCGGGCGAATTCCGCTTTGTTTTGGGGGAGCTGCCGGAAGAATTGCTGACGATGTGCGCGCGGCTGTTCAAACTCAGCGACGCGCTGCGAGGCCTGGCGGAAGGCTTGCTGAATGAGCTTGGCGATCAGACCGGCAAGGCCGATATCATGCGGCTGCATAAAGCGATTTTGCAGCTTAATCGCCACTTCGGCTGGTTCGAATCCATCAGTAAATTATGGCGGCTGGCAGCGCTGGAAAAAGCCTCCAACGCCCCGGTATCCAAATGGATAACGCGCGAACTGCGCGATGGTCAGGCACATTTGCTGTTTCACTGCGCGGGCATTCGCGTCAGCGATCAGCTGGAAAAATTGCTGTGGCGCAAAGTTCCCCATGTAGTGGTGACGTCCGCTACGCTGCGTTCGCTCAACAGCTTTAACCGCTTGCAGGAGATGTCGGGGCTGAATGAAAAAGCCGGCGACCGCTTCGTGGCGCTCGACTCGCCGTTCCAGCATGTCGATCAGGGCAAGCTGGTGATCCCGCAGATGCGTTATGAACCGCTGATGAACAGTGAAACGGAGCATATCGCCGAGATGGCACGTTTCTTCCGCGCGCAAATGGCGCAGGAAAAACACAAAGGGGTGCTGGTGCTGTTTGCCAGCGGGCGTGCCATGCAGCAGTTTCTCACCCATGTCACCGACCTGCGTTTGTCGATGCTGGTGCAGGGCGATCAACCGCGTTACCGGCTGGTGGAGCTGCATCGTCAGCGCGTAGAGCAGGGTAAAACCAGCATCCTGGTGGGGCTGCAATCCTTTGCCGAAGGGCTGGATTTGAAAGGGGATTTGCTGTCGCAGGTGCATATCCACAAAATTGCTTTTCCCCCGGTGGACAGTCCGGTAATTTTGACTGAAGGGGAGTGGCTGAAAAGCCTCAGACGCTACCCATTTGAAGTGCAAAGTTTACCCAGTGCCTCCTTTACCCTGATCCAGCAGGTAGGGCGTCTGATTCGCAGCCATCAATGCTTCGGTGAGATCGTTATTTATGATCGGCGCTTAATCAGCAAGCCGTATGGCAGCCGCCTGCTGGCGGCATTACCGGTGTTCCCGATTGAACAACCGCCAATGCCCGAGGCCACCACTGAACCGGCCACGCCGCGCAAACGGCGTGCCAGCAGAAGGAGTTGAGCATGTTGTACACGCCCCGGGCGTTTAACCAGCCGGATGCCGAAGCGCAACGTCAGCTGGTGTTGCGTCATCCGCTGGGATTGCTGATTTCCAATGGCGAAGCCGGCCCGCTCGCCACCCCCTTACCGTTTTTATTGCAGATTGATGCGCAGAGCGAATGGGTGTTGCAGGGGCATCTGTCGCGGGCTAATCCCCACCTGAAGGCGCTGGAACAGGACGCCCCCGTGCTGGTGGTATTCCAGGGGGAGCAGGGTTACATCACCCCGGCCTGGTATGAGGAAAAAGCGCGCAGCGGCAAAGCGGTGCCGACCTGGAACTACCTGACGCTGCACTGCCGTGGCGCGCTGACGCGCCACGATAATGCTGATTGGCTGCGGGAACAGGTCGGGCGACTGACCGCACAGCAGGAGCAGGGTATGCCGCAGCCGTGGGCGGTCAACGATGCGCCAGCGCCGTATATCGACAGCATGATCAAAGCTATTGTGGGTATTGAGATTCGCGTGACCCAACGCGAAGGTAAGTGGAAACTCAATCAAAACCGCAGCCTGACGGATCGCCAGCAGGTGGCAGACGGTTTGCAGCAACAGCAGAACACCTCTTTGGCCGCCGAGATGCGGCGCACACTGGAAGCGGAAACTCCTGATGGAACTGAATAAAATCATCAAAGAGATCGGGCGTGGTAAAAATCACGCGCGTGATATCGATTTCGACACCGCCGTGGCGCTGTACAGCGCCATACTGGCGGGTGACGTGCCAGACCTGGAACTGGGTGGTGTGCTAATTGCGCTGCGTATCAAAGGGGAAGGGGAAGCGGAGATGCTCGGCTTCTATCAGGCGATGCAGCAGCAAATGATGCGTTTGCAACCCCCGGTCGGACGTCCGATGCCGATGGTCATCCCCAGCTATAACGGCGCACGCCGTCAGGGCAACCTGACACCGCTGCTGGCGCTGTTGCTGGTAAAACTCGGTTTTCCGGTGCTGATGCACGGCGTCAGTGACGACCCGACGCGCATCACCAGCGAAGAAGTGCTGGCGGCGCTGGGTATCCAACCGGTCACCAGCGCGCAGCAGGCGCAGGCCGCGCTGGACAGCGGCGGCCTGGCGTTTATCACCATCGATAATTTGTGCCCGCCGATGGCGAAACAGCTGTCGCTGCGCTGGCGTATGGGGGTGCGGAATAGCGCCCACACGCTGGCAAAACTGGCGACACCCTTTGCCGAACGTGCGGCGCTGCGCCTTGCCAGTGTCTCTCATCCCGAATACGTCGCGCGGGTGGGTAAATTCTTTCAGGATATTGATGCCCCGGCGATTTTGCTTAACGGCACTGAGGGTGAGGTGTACGCCAGTCCACAGCGCTGCCCGGCGATTAACTATATTCAGGGCGCAGGTGGTGAGGCGGAGGTGTGGATTGATCGCCAGCCCGAGTGTGAAGTCGAGCTTCCTGCGTCAAAAAGCGCCAGTGACACCGCGGGCTGGATTCGTGCAGTGCTGGCAGGGGAACGTGCGGTGCCGCAGGCGTTGCGCCTGCAACTGGCCTGTTGCCTGGTGGCGAGCGGGGAAAGTGCCAGTCTGGCCGCGGCCGAAACGCGTCTCAGCCAGGCTGGGCTCTGAGGGCTCAGGCTTTTGTCAGCGTGCTTTCCACTAACTGCTGCCAGAAGTTGATGCCAATCGGCAGCAGCTCATCATTGAAGTCATAACCGGCGTTATGCAGCGGTGCGGAAGGCGTAGCACCATCGGCACCCAGCCAGAAATAAGCCCCCGGACAGGCTTCCAGCATACAGGCGAAGTCTTCCGAGGCCATCGACGGATTGACCTGCCAGTGTACCTGCTGCTCACCCAGTAACTGGACGGCGGCCTGGCGCACCAAATCTGCCTGTTCAGCATGATTGGCGGTGACCGGATAGCCCGGATACCAGTGAATCTCGCCGCTGACGCCGAACGGGCGCGGCAGCGTCGTGACAAAATCCTCAATCAACCCACGTACCCGATCGCGCACGTCAGTTTGCAGGCAGCGCACTGTGCCGCGTAACACGATCTGCTCCGGGATGACGTTAATCGCTTCGCCGCCGTGGATTTGCGTGACGCTCACCACCGCCGACGCGAGAGGCGATAAGCGACGTGACGGAATGGTTTGCAGCGCCAGAATCAGTTCAGCCGCCACCACCATCGGATCCGCACCACTTTCCGGCATCGCCGCATGGCAGCTTTTGCCGTTGAGGGTGATTTCAAATGAATCGAGCGAGGCCATCATCGCCCCGGCATTGACTGCCAGTGAGCCGACCGGCAAACCGGGCCAGTTATGCATGGCATAGACCGCATCCATTGGGAAACGCTGGAACAGGCCTTCTTCCACCATTTTGCGCGCGCCGCCCAGATTTTCTTCGGCGGGCTGGAAGATAAAATGCACCGTGCCGCTGAACTGACGCGTGGCGGCCAGCTGACAGGCAGCCGCCAGCAGCACTGCGGTGTGACCATCGTGTCCGCAGGCGTGCATCACGCCGGGCTGGCTGGATTTCCACTCTGGGTTGCCTTTTTCGGTAATCGGCAGCGCATCCATATCGGCGCGCAGACCAATCACCGGCCCCGGACCGTTCTCCAGCGTGCCAATCACCCCGGTGCCTGCCAGGCCGCGAAACACCTGCAAACCGGCATCGCTGAGTACCTGCGCCACCATTTCGCTGGTGCGTTGCTCCTGGTAACCCAGTTCCGGATGTTGGTGTAGCTGGCGACGCCAGCGCAGGGCGTTGTCGAGCAGGGCGGCAGGCAGGGTCATAAGGCAGAATTCTCCATCAGCAGCAGTACCTCCGTAAACCGATACCGCAGGAAATTGAGTTATCACTGTAGTGGCAAGCGCGGGGTGGCGTCTATCGCAGAACGGGAGAATTTGGCTATAGGCTATAGCGGAATGGAATAATGATGTTTTTATCGACTGCAAGCGACGTTACATCCCTGGGAATAGCTGCGCTGCACATCGCAATCCAGGATTAAATCTGATTGTTTTATCAAAATATTATGAATGGCTGAGCATGTCCTGAAATTTTTATTCCTTATCCTTCAAACAGATGGCGTCTGTGATAACGTCCGGGCACTTTCATCGGCATGGTAGTTTAACTTGTCGTTGAAATACTGATGCAAGCCAAACCACAACTCAAGGAACAGATTATGACGGTTGAACAACAGTGGCGGCAGGAGTCTCACCTGCAAGGGATTCAGGAAGGACGGCAGGAAGGTAAATTACAGGTGGCGCAGCGTATGCTGCGGGATAACATAGATGTTAAAACCATCATGAAATTTACCGGTCTGAGCGAGACAGACTTACAGCAGCTGAAAGCCTGAATAACACAAATTTTGCCTGGTCTGGCTGGCGGCGCGATAAATTGCGACATGATGGGCAGGAAAAATGGCGGGCCTGACGCCCGCCATAGTGGTTATTTCAGCATTGGCAGATTCAGTCCGTGCTCTTTCGCACAAGCCTGCGCCTGCTCGTAACCCGCATCGGCATGACGCATCACCCCGGTGGCCGGATCGTTCCACAACACGCGCGCCAGACGCACATCCGCTTCGGCGCTGCCGTCACAGACGATCACCACACCGGCATGTTGCGAGAAGCCCATACCCACGCCACCGCCGTGATGCAGGCTCACCCAGGTCGCGCCGCCTGCGGTGTTCAGCAGGGCGTTGAGCAGCGGCCAGTCGGAAACTGCATCCGAACCATCTTTCATCGCTTCGGTTTCACGGTTCGGGGAGGCCACTGAGCCGCAGTCGAGATGGTCACGGCCAATGACAATCGGGGCTTTCAGCTCACCGTTACGTACCATCTCGTTGAATGCCAGCGCGGCTTTATGACGTTCGCCCAGACCCAGCCAGCAGATACGCGCCGGTAATCCCTGGAATGCAATACGCTCCTGCGCCATATCCAGCCAGCGATGCAGGTTCTTGTGATCCGGGAACAGTTCTTTCAGTTTGGCATCGGTTTTATAGATATCTTCCGGATCGCCTGACAGCGCCACCCAGCGGAACGGACCTTTACCTTCGCAGAACAGCGGGCGGATATAAGCCGGAACAAAGCCAGGGAAATCAAAAGCATTCGTTACGCCTTCATCCAGTGCAACCTGACGGATGTTGTTGCCGTAATCCACCGTCGGAATACCCATATGGCAGAAATCGAGCATCGCCTGGACATGGGTCGCCATTGACGCGCGCGCCGCTTTTTCTACCGCTTTCGGATTGCTGATTTTCTCCGCCTGCCAGCGATCGAGATCCCAGCCAATCGGCAGATAACCGTTCACCGGATCGTGGGCTGAAGTCTGGTCAGTGACGATATCCGGCTTCATGCCGCCCGCTTTGGCGCGTTTCACCAGCTCTGGCAGAATTTCCGCCGCATTGCCCAGCAGGCCGACAGAAATGGCTTTCTTCGCTTTGGTGGCTTCGTCGATCAGCTGCAACGCTTCGTCGAGGGTATAGGCTTTGTGATCGACATAACGGGTGCGCAGACGGAAATCGATACGCGATTCCTGGCACTCAATCGCCAGTACGCAGGCACCAGCCAGCACGCCTGCCAGCGGTTGTGCGCCACCCATGCCGCCGAGACCGGCGGTGAGGATCCAGCGTCCGCTCAGATCGTTATCGTAGTGCTGACGACCCGCTTCAACGAAGGTTTCGAAGGTGCCCTGCACAATGCCCTGCGCACCGATATAGATCCAGGAACCGGCGGTCATCTGGCCGTACATCATCAGGCCGGCTTTATCCAGCTCATGGAAGTGATCCCAGGTGGCCCAGTGTGGCACCAGGTTGGAGTTTGCCAGCAGCACGCGTGGTGCGTCAGCATGGGTACGGAACACGCCAACCGGCTTGCCCGACTGAATCAATAACGTTTCTTCCGGTTGCAGGGCGCGCAGCGAACGCAGAATCTGCTCGAAGCATTCCCAGTTACGTGCCGCTTTACCGATGCCACCGTACACCACCAGATCTTCCGGGCGTTCAGCCACGTCGGGATCGAGATTGTTCTGGATCATGCGGTAAGCCGCTTCAATCAACCAGTTGGCGCAGTGGAGTTCAGAACCGTGCGGAGCACGGATTTCACGGGCAACTGCCTGGGTCAGAGTTTCGCTCATCATCAGTTCCTTTATTCAACATTGGGTGGTGCGCATGCTCGGCAGCAGCGCAGAAAGGGCTTCCGGCCAGGCATTGCTGCTGGCCCACTGGCGCATGGTGTCGATATCCGGTGCCAGTAAACGATCCTGCTCGAGGAAGGCGACCTGGGCGCGAATGCGGCTCATCTCCTGCTCGATAGTGGTGGAACTTTGCAGAGGACGGTGGAAATCGATCCCCTGGGCGGCGGCCATGGCTTCAATCCCCACCACGGCGGCGGTGTTAAAACACATACTGCCAAGACGGCGTGCGGCGTAGGTCGCCATCGATACATGGTCTTCCTGGTTGGCGGACGTCGGCAGGCTATCGACGCTGCCCGGATGCGCCAGCGATTTGTTTTCTGAGGCCAGCGCGGCGGCGGTGACCTGTGCGATCATAAAGCCGGAGTTGACGCCTCCGTCACGCACCAGGAAAGGCGGCAGGCCGGAGAGTCCGGTATCCAGCAGCAGTGCCAGACGACGTTCGGAAATCGCCCCGACTTCAGCCACAGCCAGCGCGATGATATCGGCGGCAAACGCCACCGGTTCGGCGTGGAAATTACCACCGGAAATCACGTCGCCCGTGTCGCTAAACACCAGCGGGTTGTCCGAGGCGGCGTTGGCCTCAATCTGCAACACGCGGGCGGCGTGGCTGAGGTTATCAAGACAGGCACCCATCACCTGCGGTACACAGCGGATGGAGTAGGGGTCCTGTACCCGGCCACAGTTGGCGTGCGAGCTGAGGATTTCACTGCCTTCCAGCAGCGAGCTGACCGCAGCTGCTACCGCGATTTGCCCCTGCTGACCGCGTGCCAGGTGGATACGGGCGTCAAAGGGTTTGATCGAGCCTTTGATGGCTTCCAGCGACAGCGCACCGGCCATCAGTCCGGCAGCGAACAGGTTTTCCCCTTCGAACAGGCCCCGCAGCGCCAGCGCGGTAGAAACCTGGGTGCCGTTCAGCAGCGCCAGACCTTCCTTCGGACCCAATACAAACGGTGTCAGACCAACGCGTGCCAGGCCTTCAGTGGCGGGGATCAACACACCATCAACACGGACATTGCCTTCACCCAGTAGCATCAACGAGAGATGCGCCAGCGGGGCGAGGTCGCCGGATGCGCCAACTGAACCCTTTTCAGGAATGCACGGCATCACACCGGCATTGAACAGCGCCAGCAGCGCTTCGATCAGGGAAATACGAATCCCGGAATGGCCACGCGCCAGGCTGATGATTTTGGTGGCGACCACCAGGCGAGTGACGTTATCAGGCAGCAACTCACCGAGACCGACGCTGTGCGACAGCACCAGGTTACGTTGCAGTTCGGCGAGGCGGCCAGCCGGAATCTGCGTCTGCGCCAGTTTGCCAAAGCCGGTATTGATGCCGTACACCACGTTGCCTGAAGCAACGATGGCATCAACGGTTGCGCTGGCACGATCGATGGCGGCACGTGCCTCATCAGCCAGCGTCAGTGCGACGCCACCCTGGTAAATCGCGCGCAGTGTGGCGAGGTCCACTTCACCGGGAACGAGGCGAATATTCTGAACCGAACCTGACATAGTCTACTCCTGTCTATACAAGTAAAACGGCAATCCCGGATGATGCTGGCATGTGGAAGTGCTGCGGGAGATGCCATGAATAATGCGAGTGAAGCATAAGTGTCTATTCTTGTCTATACAAGTAGCAAGCACTGTGCCAGATTGATCACATTCTTTGCAGGGCGCGGCAGAGCCTCCTGGCCTTCGGATCGCCGCTGGCATTGCACTGTAATAAGGCAAATGCTGCACAGGAAGCGGGACTGTTGCACAGCGGGATGTATATACATTTACGCGTTGAGACAGTAAACTTTGGGCACTATCAGGAAAAGGAACAGGATATGGTTGAGCAGACGGCAATAGCACAACTGGCCGCGGCCATGGGTGATGAGCCTGCGCCGATTTATCAGCGCGTGAAACAGGCGATTATCAGCCAGATCCGTGAAGGTCACTGGAAGGCCAATCAACGCGTACCTTCGGAAAGCGAACTGGTGAATGAACTCGGCGTCAGCCGCATGACCATCAACCGTGCGCTGCGTGAACTGACCAGCGAAGGCTTTCTGGTGCGTATGCAGGGTGTCGGCACCTTTGTCGCCGAGATGAAGGGCTACACCGCGATGCTGGAAGTGCACAACATTGCGGATGAAATCGCCCAGCGTGGTCATCGCCACAGCTGTAAAATTCTCTCCCTTGGGCAGATGAAGGCGGACCCGGAGCAGGCGGCGGTGCTGGGGTTATCCACCGGGCAGATGCTGTTCCATTCGCTGATCGTGCATTACGAGAATGATTTGCCGGTGCAGCTGGAAGATCGTCTGGTAAACCCGCTGGTGGCACCGGATTACCTTAGCCAGGATTACCATCAGCTGACGCCTTACACCTATCTGATGCGGGTTGCGCCGTTAACCGCCGGTGAGCATATTGTCGAAGCGGTGCTGCCAGACCTGCGCCAGCGTAAGCATCTGGCGCTGGATGAGCACGAACCCTGTCTGCTGATCCGTCGCCAGACATGGAGCGACAACAAAATCGTGACCTATGCGCGCCTGCTCTATCCCGGCTCACGCTACAAGTTGCTGGGCCGCTTCAGAGGACACGGCTAAGCGTGGTAAACAACAGGCTGGCATCGGCAGAGCGCGGTGCCAGTTGCGTCACCTCATCCAGCCACCACATCCCCTGATTTACCGTGAAGACTTCACCTTCCGCCGTTTGCCAGCTGCCAGCCAGCACCCAGGCGACGCCATGTTCGCTGCCGATCGGCTGTTTATGCACCGCGACCTGCGCCTGCCAGCTGTCGCGTCGTGTCATGATGTTGAAATCCTGACAGGCGCTGTCGCCAATTTGTGCATCGATCGCCCATTCGCCCGGAAACGGCCAGGGCTGATGCGGTTGCAGCTGCTGTTCGCCCTGCGCGTGGCGTAACAGCACGCTATCGCCATGCAGCAGGGTGATCACCCGGTCGATACCGGGGAAGGGGGAAAAGGGGCCGTCAGCGGCGATGGTGGCGATACTGGCGCGCCAGGCGAAATCCGCCGCCCCCGGCGGATAACTGACGATTTCACGGGTTTCGCCGCCACCGTTACGCCAGCGGCTGACGGGTAAAGCGTCGTAGCCGAAACGGGTTCTCATCGCAGCGCCCTCATAGCAGCGGCGAAGCGTGCCGCACAGGCTTCTTCCGCCGGATGCTGCCCTTGCTCGACCACCGCCTGACCGGCGACGTAAACATCGCGAATTTGTTCACGCTGACCGGCAAATAGCCAGCGATTGAGCAACGATGCGCTGTCCACGCTACTTAACCAGGCATCCTCCTGCAACACCAGCCAGTCAGCGCGTTTACCCACGGCCAGTTCGCCGCTCTGGATACCACAGGCCTGCGCACCACCCTGGGCTGCTTGTTGCCACAGCAGGTCACCGACGGAGGGTTGATCAGCGGTGGTGATGCGATTGCGACGGCGATCGCGCAGACGCTGTCCGTACTCCAGCCAGCGCAGCTCTTCCAGCGTGCTCAGTGAGACATGGCTGTCGGAACCGATGCCCCAGCGTCCACCACGGGCGATATATTCCACTGCCGGGAAGATGCCGTCGCCGAGATTGGCCTCGGTGGTTGGACACAATCCGGCCACGGCACCACTGGCCGCGAGACGGGCAATTTCGTCTTCATCAAGGTGGGTCGCGTGGATCAGACACCAGCGGGCATCAACATCAAAACGATTCATCAGCCAGGCCACCGGGCGCTCGCCGCTCCATGCCAGGCTATCGTTGACCTCTTTCTCCTGCTCGGCCACATGAATATGCACCGGCAAATGGTCCGGGCTGGCCGCCAGCACCTCACGCATCTGTGCCTCATTCACCGCGCGCAGCGAGTGGAAGCAAAGGCCGTGATTGAACAGCGGTTTGTCGGCCACCCAGTGGTTCAGTCGCTGCTGTTGTTGCAGGTAAGCCTCGGTCTGCTGGATAAAACGGCGCTGACCGTCACTGGCGGGTTGCGAACCGAAGCCACTGTAACTGTACAGCACCGGCAGCAGCGTCTGGCCGATCCCGGCGGTGTCCGCCGCTGCCATCAGCTGTTGCAGCATGTCATCGTGCGGATAGGCCTTGCCCTGGGGGTCATGATGCAGATAGTGGAACTCCGCCACCTGGGTATAGCCGCCTTTCAGCATCCCGATATACAACATTGCGGCGATATCACCCACCTGCTGCGGTGAGAGGCGCTGCACCATGCGGTACATCAGATCGCGCCAGGTCCAGAAACTGTCCTGGGGATCGCCTGCCACTTCGGCCAGTCCGGCCATGGCACGTTGAAAGGCATGGGAATGCAGATTGGCAATCGCCGGGATCACCGATCCTGCCAGACGAATCGCCTCGCCAGGTTCGCTGTTGGGGGTTAACGCGGTTATCACCCCGGCTGGGTTGATAGTTATCAGCACCTGGTCATGCCAGCCATCGGCCAGCAGTGCCCGTGGGGCAAAAAAAGTTGCCATGGTTGATCCTTAGCGGCGGTTAGTTGTATATACATATACATACTTTGATGAGCAGTGTAAATCGCGAAAGGTAAGGGGATTTGGGGATGGCAGAAGCGAAGCAGATCGACAGCCTGTGGCTGGGCGCGGATATCGTGACCATGCGCGAAGGCCGTTACAACCTGATTGCCGACGGCGCGCTGGCAGTCGATCAGGGCCAGCTGGTGTGGGTGGGGCCACGCAGTGAACTGCCGGAATTTCACGCGCGTGAGCAGCATCATTTCGATGGCGGCATCATCACCCCGGGGCTGGTGGATTGTCATACCCATCTGGTGTTTGGCGGCGATCGCAGCGCGGAATTTGAGCAGCGTCTGAACGGTGTCAGCTATGCCGAAATCGCTGCGCAGGGCGGTGGCATTCTTTCCACAGTACGCGCTACCCGCGCCGCCACGCAGGAGGAACTGGTGGCGTCGGCACGCTGGCGGCTGGATCGTTTGCTGGCGGAGGGGGTGACGACGGTAGAGATCAAATCCGGCTATGGCCTGGATGAAGCCAGCGAGCTGACCATGCTGCGTGCCATCCGTGAACTGGCACAAAACGTGCCTGCTGATGTACTGGCAACCTGTCTGGCGGCGCATAGCTTCCCACCTGAGTTTAAAGATAACCCACAGGGCTGGGTGGATATCATCTGTGAGCGTCTGCTGCCGCAGGTGCACGCCGCCGGGCTGGCGGATGCAGTGGATGCATTCTGTGAACATCTGGCATTCTCTCCTGATCAGGTGAGCCAGGTGTTTGATAAAGCCAAAGCGCTGGGCATGCCGATTAAGCTGCATGCTGAGCAGCTTTCCTCGCTGGGTGGCGCAGCGCTGGCGGCCAGTTATGACGCGCTGTCGGCTGACCATCTGGAATACGCCACCGAAAGCGATGCACAGGCGATGGCACAGCATGGCACCGTTGCAGTCCTGCTGCCGGGGGCGTTTTATCTGCTGCGCGAAACCCAGCGGCCGCCGGTGGCGTTGTTCCGCCAGTACGGTGTGCCGATGGCGCTTGCCAGTGATGCCAATCCGGGCACGTCACCGGCGCTGTCACTGCGTTTGATGCTGAATATGGGTTGTACGTTGTTTGGCCTGACGCCGGAAGAGGCGCTGGCGGGTGTCACCCTGTGGGGGGCGAAGGCGCTGGGTTTACAGCATACGCACGGCTCGCTGGAGCCGGGTAAAGTGGCAAATTTTGTGCATTGGCCGCTGGCACGTCCGGCGGAACTGGTTTACTGGCTGGGCGGCGAGTTGCCGTGCCAGGTTATCTATCGTGGAGAAGCGCAATGACACCGTTTCATTTTACCCAGGGGACGCTGCCGTTACTGGTCAGCATTCCGCACGCCGGAACGCAACTGACACCTGAAGTCGATGCCGGATTAAGCGATGCGGCCCGTGGTCTGCCGGATACGGACTGGCATATTCCGTTACTGTATGATTTTGTACGCGATTTAGGTGCCAGCGTGCTGATCGGACACTACTCACGTTTTGTTATCGACCTCAACCGTCCGCCGGACAACCAGCCGTTGTATACCACAGCGACCACCGGGCTGTATCCGGAAACATTGTTTGATGGCTCGCCGACCTTCGCACCCGATAAAACCCCGACGGCGGAGCAGCGTCAGGGCTATCTTGACCATATCTGGCATCCTTACCATCAGCAGATTCAGCAGGAGCTGGCGCGCCTGAAAGCACAGCATGGTTATGCACTGCTGTTTGATGCGCACTCCATCGCTTCGGTCATTCCGCGTTTGTTTGATGGCCAGCTACCGGATTTGAATATCGGCACCAATGACGGCGGCAGCTGCACGCCAGCGGTGACGGCGGCGATTCAGGCGGTCTGCGAAGCGCAGGATGATTACAGTTGGGTGATTAACGGGCGCTTTAAGGGCGGCTATATCACTCGCGCCTATGGTCAGCCACAACAGGGCGTACAGGCGGTACAGCTGGAGTTGGCACAGATTAATTATATGGACGAAACGCCGCCATTCGCGTGGCAGCAGGAACGTGCTGCGCAGTTGCAGCAGGTGCTGAAACCACTGCTCCAGGCGTATTTGCAGCAGGGTAAACCGGTCTGATAATGGCAGTGACCCGTAACGGCGCGATTTATCGCGCCATTCGGTGCAGGGCGCTGGTAAACCCTGCGCAATAAATTGTGTCGCTACAACCTGGTGCGTTAGTTGCCACCTTCTGGTGCAATCCGGCACCGCTTCCCTTGTATCCCCCTGATTCTCCCCGTCACCTCGAGCTGGCACAGCCTTTGCTAGGTTGTATGTACAAGTACAGACCGCGTGGCAATTTTAATGATTTATTCTGTCTGGCTCACAAAAAACTCAAGCCGACAATGATCTGGCGCAGGCTAACTTGTATATACATGAAATGTCATCTGCGAAAAATCGCCGAGACAGCACACAACGATTATCGACCAGGAGAAGCCGCATGACGCACCGCACCACAGTACGCCGTTTTTGCCTCACGACCCTGTTTTCCAGCCTGTTGCTTTGCGGTGTGACTGCCCAGGCTAAAGAATGGAAATCGATCACCATTGCCACCGAAGGCAGTTATGAACCCTGGAACCTGACCCTGCCGGGCGGCAAACTGGGCGGTTTTGAACCTGAGCTGATGGCCGATTTGTGCAAACGCATGGGCATCCAGTGCAAGCTGGTGGTGCAGAACTGGGATGGAATGATCGCCGGACTGAATGCCGGAAAATATGATGTGATCATGGATGCCATCGTCATCACCCCGGATCGCAAAAAAGTGGTCAACTTCACCACGCCGTATGCATCCACCCCTGCCACCTTTATCACCGTGAAAGATTCGCTGCTGCCGCCGGATAGCAAGATCATCAAGCTGCACGATGATGCCAAAGAGATCGAACCGGCGATTGCGCAGCTGAAGGCCGCGCTGAAAGGTAAAACCATCGGCATCGCCTCCGGCACCGTCTATACCCCGTTTATCGATAAATACTTCAAAGATGTCGCCGATGTGCGTGAGTACACCACCTCTGCCGATGCGATCCTCGATTTGCAGGCCGGTCGTATCGATGCGGTGTTTGATGACGTCACCTTCGCGCAATCGATGCTGGCACGGAAAGAGAACAGCAACCTGACCTTCAGCGGCCCGCAGCTTGGCGGCCCGATCTGGGGTGAAGGGGAAGCGCTGGGCGTGCGCATGGCCGATAGCGATCTGAAAGCCAAACTCGACGCCGCCATTCAGGCTGCGCTGGCTGACGGCACGGTGAAAACCCTGAGTGAGAAGTGGTTTAAAACTGACGTAACCCCGTAAGTGAGGTCAACCATGATGAGCCTGCTGAGTTTTGGTGCAGACGGCTGGGGCCGCCTGATCCTGAGCGCCACGTTAACCACGTTGCTGCTCTCGCTGGCGGCATTGATGATCGGCGCGCTGGTCGGTGCGGGTGTCGCGGTGGCTAAACTCTCCACGCAACGCTGGCTGCGCTGGCTGGGAGAGGCGTATTCCACGGTGTTTCGTGGCATCCCGGAACTGCTGGTGATCTACCTGTTTTACTTCGGCGGCTCCGGTTTGATCACCCTCGTCGGTCAGATGTTCGGAGCGGATGGTTTTATCGAAGCGCCGCCGTTTCTGATTGGGGCACTGGCTATCGGGCTTATCTCAGGTTCTTACCAGGGGGAAGTGTATCGGGCGGCGCGGCTGGCGCTGGCGAAAGGCGAGATCGAAGCTGCGGTTGCCATCGGGATGCCTCGGCTTCGCATCGCCCAGCGCATTCTGCTGCCGCAGGTGGTGCGCTATGCGCTGCCCGGCATGTCGAATGTCTGGCAGATGAGCCTGAAGGACTCGGCGCTGGTGTCCGTCACCGGCATCGTCGAGCTGATGCGAGCCAGCCAGGTGGCCGCCGGATCTACCCGTGACTACTTCACCTTCTATATGGTGGGCGGTGCATGTTATCTGGTACTGACCCTGCTTTCCAACCATGCATTTCGTCGCGCGGAATCGCGCCTCGGCCGTGCCTGGCAAAGTCGCACTGCGGCACAGCATTAAGGAGCAGCGCGATGATCGATTTTGCCTTTCTCACTGACACCTTTCTCAAGCTGAGCGCCGCGCTGCCGGTTACGCTCGGCCTGTTTATCAGTTCATTCCTGTGCGGCGGGGTGCTGGCGCTGGGCATTCTGACGCTGCGTATGAGCCGCTGGCGGCTACTGAGTGGTTTTGCGCGCGGCTACATCCTGGTGTTTCGCGGCTCACCGCTGCTGATCCAGCTGTTTTTGATTTATTACGGGCTCGGCCAGTTTGGCGTGATTCGCCACAGTTTTGTCTGGCCGTTTCTGCGCGAACCCTTTACCTGCGCGGTGCTGGCGTTGTCGTTGTGTACTGCCGCGTACACCGCTGAGATTCTGCGTGGTGCGTTGCTGGCGGTACCGCCGGGCCAGGTTGAAGCCGGGCTGGCCTGTGGTATGTCTCGCGGCCTGTTACTGCGGCGCATTATCGCACCCATCATGCTGCGCTATGCCTTACCGGCGTACTCCACCGAAGCGATTCTGCTGGTGAAATCCACCGCGCTCGCCAGCCTGGTGACGGTGTGGGATGTCACCGGCGTGGCGCAGCAGATTATTCAGCGTACGTATCGCACCATGGAAGTGTTTCTGTGTGCAGCGGCTATCTATCTGATTCTGAACTTTATTATCGTCCAGTTGTATGCGCTGCTTGAGCGCCGTCTGACCCCGGTGCATCGCGTCGAAAAAAAGCCGTTGCCCGCCGTTAAACCGATTGCCGGAGAGTGATATGCACGATTTACCCCCGATTACCTTATCCGCCACCGACATCCATAAATCCTTTGGGGCGATGGAGGTGCTGAAAGGCATCAATTTACAGGCACGCAAAGGCGATGTGATTTCGATTCTCGGGGCCAGCGGTTCCGGCAAAAGTACGCTGCTGCGCTGCATCAACCTGCTGGAAACGCCGGATGCCGGCGTGGTCAGCGTGGGCGGTGAAACCATAGAAATGAAGCGTCATGCCCACGGGCATCAACTGGCGGCGAATCCGAAACAGATTGAACGCCTGCGCTCCCGGCTCGGCATGGTGTTCCAGAGTTTCAACCTGTGGTCGCATATGACGGTGCTACAGAACGTGATTGAAGGGCCGCATTATGTCCTGAAGCGCGATAAAAAAAGCTGTATTGCCCAGGCGGAACAGCTGCTGGATCGGGTTGGACTGCTGAATCGCAAAGATTTCTATCCGGCGCAGCTATCGGGTGGTCAGCAGCAGCGCGTTGCCATTGCCCGCGCACTGGCGATGGACCCGGAAGTGATGCTGTTTGATGAACCCACCTCCGCGCTTGACCCGGAGCTGGTGGGGGAAGTGCTGAAGGTGATGCGCAGCCTCGCGGAGGAAGGGCGCACCATGCTGGTGGTTACCCACGAAATGGGGTTTGCCCGCAACGTATCGAACCGCGTGGTGTTTATGCACCAGGGCACCATTGATTGCGAAGGTTCCCCGGAGGCGATGTTTGGCGAGCAAGGCTCGCTGCGCTTTAAACAATTTATCTCCAGCCATCAACGCACGGAGCAACCGGCATGAGCGGAACGGTGATTTGGGGCGACAGCCCCCTTAGCTGGCAGGATGTGGTACAGGTGGCGCGCCACGGCGCTGAGCTCGGCCTGAGCGCCACTGCCTGGCAGCGTATCGCGCGCGGACGTGAAATCGTCGATGAGATTGTCGCCAGCGGCCATATCGCCTACGGCATCAACACCGGTCTGGGCGCTTTGTGCAACATCACCTTGCCGGAGGAGCAACTCAGCCAGCTCTCGCGCAATACGCTGCTGAGCCACGCCTGTGGGGTCGGGCCGTTGCTGCCAGCGGATGACGTGCGCGCCATTATCTGTGCCGCCATCGCCAACTACAGCCACGGTAAATCTGGCGTATCGGTAGCGCTGGTGCAGCAACTGCTGGCGCTACTGAATCAACAGATTATTCCTCAGGTCCCGTCACAGGGATCGGTCGGTTATCTCACCCATATGGCGCATATCGGTCTGGCGTTGATTGGTATCGGTGAGGTGACGTATCAGCAGCAAACGATGCCTGCCGAACAGGCACTGGCGCTGGCCGGTCTGACCCCGTTCCGCCCAGGAGCAAAAGAAGGGTTGAGCCTGGTG
Organism: Pantoea sp. X-Soil-TKNS-1280; assembly: GCF_059730475.1. Taxonomy (NCBI): domain Bacteria; kingdom Pseudomonadati; phylum Pseudomonadota; class Gammaproteobacteria; order Enterobacterales; family Erwiniaceae; genus Pantoea; species Pantoea sp. X-Soil-TKNS-1280. The sequence goes on from NZ_AP035962.1 coordinate 1,409,099, forward strand.
AATGGCACTCCCTGCATGACCGGCATGGCCTCGCTGGCGCTGGACGATGCGGCACGCCTGCTGGATTGTGCCGATATGACCGGAGCGATGAGTTTTGAAGCCTTGCGTGGGCAACTGGCGGCGTTCGATGCAGAGATCATCGCGCTGAAAGCCAGCCCAGGTATGCAGCGCAGCGGCGAACGGCTGCGTCAGCTCCTGTGCGACAGTCCTTTGTTGCAGAGCAGCCTCGGCGTGCGCACCCAGGATGCTCTCAGCCTGCGTTCGATGCCACAGGTGCACGGTGCCTGCCGGGATCAGTTCGAACATGCACAGCGCCAGGTGAATACCGAACTCAACGCCTGTACGGATAACCCGCTGGTACTCGGTACGCCGGATAACTGGCGCGTGGTGTCACAGGCTAATCCCCACGGTGAATCCGTAGCGATGGCCTGCGATCTGCTGGCGATTGCCATGGCGGAGCTGGGCAGCATTGCCGAGCGTCGGCTGGATCGGCTGGTCAATCCGCTGGTCAGCGGACTTCCGGCGTTTCTGGTGGCCCAGCCGGGGGTGAATTCCGGCATGATGATTGCGCAATATGTCGCGGCTGCGCTGTGTGCGGAAAACCGCCAGCTGGCGCAACCGGCGGTGCTGGATAACTTTGTCACTTCCGGTTTGCAGGAAGATCATCTCAGCCTGGGCACTGGCGCGGCATTGAAGCTGCTGAAGCTTACGGGCAATGTGTGGCAGATTCTGGCAATTGAGTATCTGCTGGCGGCGCAGGCGCTGGATTTCCACGGGGAAAACCAGCTGGCAGACGGCACAAAGCAGGCATTGCGTCGCCTGCGGGCGGTAGTCGCCAACTGGCAGGAGGACCGCTGGCTGGCACCGGAAATGGCGCGAGCCGTGCAGGTCCTCAAAGCGACCCGTTTTTAACCACGACGCGCATCCGGTCGCACCAGATCAAAACGCGACTCTTCACTGATGCCGTAATAGGCCGACGGGCCACCGGCACGCAGGATGGGTTGCGCTTTGGCGGTTTGATAGATGCCGTTCTCCAGCAGATGCTCATCAATATGAATCGCCACCACTTCCCCCAGCACCAGCCAGCTCTCCAGTTCACTGCCGTGTACATCCTGCAGGCGGATCAGCTGCGTCAGGCGGCATTCGAAATTGACCGGACTTTCCGCCACCATGCTGACCTTTACCTGTGAGGCCGGGATCGGGGTTAACCCCGCCAGCGCGAATTCGTCCTGCTCCGGCGGTATTGAGGCGGAGCTTTCGTTCATCGCTTCCGCCAGTGGACGGGTCGCCAGGTTCCAGACAAACTCTTTGCTCTCGCTGATATTTTGCACGCTGTCTTTCCAGCCGCTGCTGGCAAAGCCGATAATCGGCGGATGATAGTTGAAGCAGTTAAAAAAACTGTAAGGCGCAAGGTTGCGCAGGCCGCTGGTGCTTTGCGAACTGATCCAGCCAATCGGGCGTGGGCCGACGATGGCATTGAGGGGATCGTGCGGCAAACCGTGACCGGCACGCGGTTGATAAGAATAGCGTTGACGCGTCATAACCTCTCCTGGCGTGGGTAAGTGCGCAATAAATTGCGCAGCGACAAATTTAACATCCTGACTCTACATCAGCAGAGATTTTCTTTTTTGTCCGGCAAAGGGTATCTTACGCCGCGTTATTTATCGGAGATCCTATGAACAAGCCAGCCGCCAATCCCTTTCATCCCCGCAATCGCCATCAGGGCCGTTATGATTTTGCTGCCCTCACCGCAGCGCATCCGCCGCTGGCGGGCAAAGTGCGCCCGAACGGTTATGGCGAGCTGTCGGTAGATTTTGCCGATCCGCAGGCGGTGATGTTGCTCAATCAGGCGCTGCTGAAGCTGTTCTACAACCTGAACTGGCAGCTGCCGGAAGGCTATCTTACGCCGCCGGTGCCGGGGCGAGCGGATTATATCCATGCGCTGGCTGATTTGCTGGCCACCGATAATGGCGGCGTGATCCCGCGCGATGTGGATGTGATGGATATAGGTTGCGGTGCTAACTGCATCTATCCGCTGATTGGGCACGCGGAATATGGCTGGCGCTTTACCGGTACCGAGATCACGGCGGAAGCCATCACGGCGGCTAATCATATCGTTGCCAGCAATCCGGGTTTGCAGCGCGGGATTCGTCTGCGTCGGCAGAAGCAGCCCGAGGCGATCTTCGCCGGTGTGGTGCACAAAAATGAACGCTACCAGGCGGTGCTGTGCAATCCGCCGTTCCATGCGTCGGCAGAAGAAGCGGCAGCGGGCAGCCAGCGTAAAGTGCGCAACCTCGGTTTAAAGAAAAATACGCCGCTGAACTTCGGTGGTCAGCATAACGAATTGTGGTGTGACGGCGGCGAACGTCGGTTTATTGGCCGGATGATCGATGAAAGCGTGGCTTTTGCTGACCGCATTGTGTGGTTCACCTCGCTGGTGTCACGCAAAGAGAATCTGCCTGCGTTGCGCGACCAGCTGCGTGATGCAGAAGCGTACGAGGTCCGCATCATCGAAATGGCGCAGGGCCAGAAACAAAGCCGTTTTCTCGCCTGGACCTTCCTGCCGGAAGCCGGACGCGCCCAGCGGCTGAAACGCTAAACTCACGGCGTCGGTGGCAGAGCCGGAAAGCTGGCGGCGGATGCTACGTCGCTGCCGGTTTGCATCACCTCCACCGTCTGATGCGGCGCTTTAATTCCCGCTGCGTCAAAATGTTTTTTCACTTTGTCGTCCAGCGCAAACCTCACCGACCACTGCTTTAGAGGCTGAGTGGTAAAGGAGACGCGGACGGTAAAAGATTGGCTGGTGAGTCCGACCAGTCCGGCAAAGCTTGGCTCGCCAATTACCATGCCGCGAATTTCCGGGTTTTCCAGCAACTCCTTCACCGCGGCCTGCAAGGTAGCGTTCACTCTCGCCGTGTCTTCGCTGCGATCGACATCATAGTTGGCAACAAACGAGCCGATACCGCGCACAAAGTTGGCGAAGGTGGTGATGGATGACCACGGAATAATATTCAGCGCACCGGTATCCTGACGCACCCCGACCGATCGAATCGACATTCGCTCCACGGTGCCGGTGATGCTGCCAATGGTCACCAGATCGCCAGTATTCATGCCGTTCTCAAACTGGATAAAGATGCCGGTGATGATGTCTTTTACCAGCGTTTGCGAACCAAACGACACCGCCAGCCCCAGCGCCCCGGCACCAGCCAGTAACGGGGCAATATTCACCCCCACTTCAGACAGTAAAATCATGATGGTAATGGTGCTGATCACCACCGCCAGCGCATTACGGAATAGCGTCAGCAGCGTACGGGTACGGGCGCTGGGCATCGGACGGCCATGAGAATCGGAAGCCAGACGGCTTTCAATCAGGCTGGCGAGCAGCGTCCAGCCAATCGCCGAAAGCAGCACGATCATCACGATGCGGATCATGACATCGACCATCTTCTGTCCGGCACCGAACGTCAGCCAGTGCCAGAGATCAAACAGGTTCCACGCATTGAGTAGCATTAGCAGAGTGGCAAATACGGTGATCACCCGCGCCAGCTTCAGCAGCGCCTTGACCCAATCGTTGACGCGTTTTTGCAGTTCAGGATAGTTGCGCCGCATGTCGGGTGACAGGGTCAGGGTTTTGCCAATCCAGCGCGTTAGCATGCCGGAAATCAACGCGGCAATACCGATGATCGCCAGGCTGCGCACCGTGGCGGACATCATAAATTTCAGGCTGTCGCCGGGATTGAAAATGGAGAACAGGAACAGCGCGATAAAATACGCGCTCGCCAGCCAGTGCCATACCATGCCAAAGGCGCGGATAAACAGCGCGAAGAAGCTCAGGCTGCGGTCAGCCAGCCGTGATAATTCTTCATGGATATTGCGCTTGTTACGAAAAATCAGCCACAGCGCCCACACCGTCATGATCCCCATCACCAGCACGTTAACCAGCGCGGCGACCTGCATATTCACCTGATTGGACACAATCGGTACCACCACCAGCAAACCATAACCAATGATGCCGCTCAGCCAGCTCAGGCGGGTGTTCCAGTAGCGGGCGCGCGCATCGGACAAATGAAAAAAGCGCAGGGCAGGGAAGCGTGGGCAAAAAATCAGGCGCAGTACCGCTTTGAAGAACTCAATCAGCGCGAAGGCATTCAGGAACAGGCCCTGCTGATAGGCGATGGTGCGATTATCACCGTGGTAATTGTCGCTGATGATCTGGCCGAGAAACAGCGTCAACGCCAGCAGCAGTAAATCAATGATAAAAGCCAGCACAATGGTGGCGGGCAGATGCAGCCATTTGCTGCGTTCCAGATTGTGGTTACGGCCCCAGCGCCCCATGCGTTGCCAGATGGGCCCCATCAGGCGTCGCGCCAGCCAGTAAAAAGCAAACACTGCGGCAGCCAGACCAGCAAAGTGTTGCAGGGCATTGAGGAAAGTTTGCTGGTTGAAGGCCTTGTGTGGTGCGTTGGCAATGCTGTCGTGCAGCCGGACAAACTGGGATGCGACGGCTCCGCCATATTCACGGGTGACACTGGTGACGCTTTCCAGCACCGTCGGATCTTCTGCTTCCACCTGCGGCGGGGCCAGTACCGGTTGCTGGCTGGTGGAGGGACTATTGGCTGCCTGACGCAGCTGATCAATCAGCTCCTGACGGGAATCGTTATTTTCCAGAATATTAGCCAACGCGGCATAGGCGGCTTTTTTATCCTCCAGCGTTGGCGCGGTGCTGGTGGTTGCGGCGGGTGACGGTGACTGCTGCGCGGCAACAGCGGCCTGTGGCAGGGTGACGGCCTGGGCAGCCGGGATCAGCAACAGGAAAATAACACCCAGACCCCAGCTGATGGCTCGACGCCATGGTGGGCTGGCAAACGACATGGCTTTCTCCCTGATTTTGGCACAAGGGAAAAGTATAGACAGCGCAGGAGGGAGATGAATCTGAAAGGGGGGATGTATACCCGCGCGTAGCGGCGCGATTTATCGCGCCGCTACGATAATTGCCGGTTTAAGACACGTGCTGCAAAAACTCGCGCAGACGATCGCTCGGCGGGTTGCTAATCAACTCGTCCGGGTTGCCATCTTCGGCGATGGTGCCTTTGTCGATGAAGATCAGGCGTGAAGCCACTTTCTGGGCGAAGCCCACTTCGTGTGTCACGATCACCATGGTCATGCCTTCTTCGGCCAGATCCTGCATCACTTTCAGCACTTCATGACGCAGTTCCGGGTCAAGTGCTGAGGTTGGCTCATCGAACAGCATCATTTTTGGCTTCACTGCCAGTGCACGGGCAATCGCCACGCGCTGCTGCTGACCACCGGACAATTCTGACGGAAAGTGGTGCGCGCGTTCCGCCAGCCCCACTTTACCCAGCAGTTCACGCGCCAGTTTTTGCGCGTCTTCTTTCTTTGCACCGCGCACGCGGATCGGACCAAAGGCCACGTTATCCAGCGCGCTCATTTGCGGGAACAGATGGAACTGCTGGAACACCATGCCTGCTTCCTGACGAATCAGGCGTTCATCGACTTTCGGGTCGTTAACTTTCATGCCATCCACGATCAGATCGCCAGTGGTGATCTCTTCCAGCTTGTTAATACAACGCAGCAGCGTCGATTTGCCGGAGCCCGAAGGGCCGATAATCACTACCACTTCACCCTGATTAATCTTCAGGTTGATATCGTGCAGTACCTGCGTCTGGCCGAAGTTCTTAGAGACGTTTTTAAATTCAATCACAGGATTTTCACCCTTTTCTCAATACGGCGCAGCACAAAGCTCAACACCAGCGTAATAATCAGATAGATAACGGCAACGGCGCTCCAGATTTCCAGCGCGCGGAAGTTACCGGCGATGATCTCCTGGCCCTGACGGGTCAGTTCTGCCACGCCAATGACGATAAACAGCGAGGTGTCTTTAATGCTGACAATCCACTGGTTACCCAGCGGCGGCAGCATACGGCGCAATGCCAGCGGCATGATCACATAGCGCAGCGTTTCGCGGCGCGACAGACCCAGTGCCAGACCGGCCTCACGGAAGCCTTTGTTGATCGACAGCACCGCACCACGGGTGATTTCCGCGATATAGGCACCGGAGTTGATCATGATGGTCACCACCGCAGCAGTGAACGGATCAATACGTAAATCCGGGAAAGCCATCGGCAGGGCGAAGTAGATAAACATCACCTGCACCACAATCGGCGTGCCGCGAATTAATTCAATGAAAACCAGTGCGATGTTGTTAGCGATCCAGCCGCCGTAAGCGCGGGCGAAACCGGCGACCAGGCCGATAATCAAACCGCCGATCAAGCCGAGGACCGAAATAATCAGGGTCATTTTGGCGCCTTCCAGCAAAATCGGGATGGCAGGCCAAATGACGCTCCAGTCAAACTCCATGGTGGAACTCCAGAATCTGTTGCGATGGAAAAAGCAGGGCGGAATCAGCCCTGCTTCAAAGATAAAAATAGAACAAAATGCGAATTATTTAGGCTCGCTGCCGAACCATTTTTTATAGATGGTGTTGTAAGTGCCGTTTTCACGCAGGGTTTTCAGCGCGCCGTTCACTTTTTCACGCAGGTCGTCGCTGCCTTTCGGGAAAGCGATGCCGTACTGCTGAGCTTCGATAGATTCGCCAACCGCTTTGAAGCGACCTTTGCCCGCAGTGTGGATGAAGTACAGGATGTTCGGGGTATCGTGCAGCACAGCGTCAGCACGGTTGGTGCCTAACTCCATGTAAGCATTGTCAATGTTCGGGAACTGACGCAGATCTTTCGATTTGATGTGCGCTTTCGCGTAATCAACAGAACCGGTACCGCTTTTCACTGCCACGACTTTGCCGTTCAGATCATCGATACTTTTGATGTTGTTTTCGTTTTCACGCACCATCACCAGCAGACCACTTTTGTAGTAGCCGTCTGAAAATTCAATGGCTTTCTTACGCTCATCGGTAATGGTGATACCCGCCAGCGCCAGATCCACGTTACGGGTTTGCAGTGCCGGGATGATGCCGCTGAAATCCATTGGCTTCAGGGTGTAATCCAGTTTCAGCTCTTTAGCGATAGCTGCCCACAGATCGATATCAAAGCCGACGTACTGGTCGCCCTGCTTAAATTCGAACGGAACGAAAGCGGTGTCAGTGGCGACAACCAGTTTTTTGTCTGCTGCGGTGGATGAAAGGGAGAAGGCCAGCGCCAGGGCTGCCACGGAGACTTTAATCAGTGACTTCATCATTTTTCCTTATTACCTTCCAGACCAGCTGGCCTGATTTGCGGCTAATCATATGAAAAAACTATGCCAACTTTTCATTTGTCGCGAAATCAGCAGCTTGCATAGCATGGCTGACACGATTTTGCTTGTATAGAAGAATTTGCACCAATATGAAGCACCAAAATAGTGCGCGGTGCTGTTGTGGTGCAGATCTCAGTTTGCACCAGAGCGCAGGGCAGGGAAAGCAAGGATGAAGAAATTGTTAACGGTGTCAAAAAAAGCACCAGAATGTTACACAGACATAAAAAAAGGCGGGAGAACCCGCCTTATTAGGAATTTGCTGATTATTCGATATTGGATTCGATAAACCACAGGAACTTATCGAGATCACGTGAAGCCGCAGTGAAAATATCCGCACTGTCTTCGTCACTCACTTCGCTGATCGCCTTGCGTACGTCGTTGGCGACGATGGCATAACGGTCGGCTAACGCTTTTAGGTGATCCTGCACGCTGTGAATGTTAAGCGGGTAGCTTTTCAGCGGTGTTTTGTCATTGACAACCTGGGTCGTACCCAGGGCAACGCCACCCAGCTGTACCACGCGCTCTGCGATGGTGTCCTGATGATCGGTAATTGCGGTACGGAAGCCATCCAGCATTTCATGCACCGCAATAAAGTTCGCTCCGCGCATGTTCCAGTGCGCCTGTTTGGTGATCAGCGACAGGTCAATAAACTCCACGACCAGACGGTTGAGAACCTCAATGGTGGCTTTCTTCTCACTATCAGCCACGTCGTTGCGGGTGTAAATCAGATCGGAAGATTTTGTTTTAACCAGTTTTGCGGTACTCATCATTAAAGTCCTCTCGTTGATGGGTTGTCCTAATCAAGCACGGGACTAAGTATAGCAGCACTTCTCTGTGATGCAGGATTGATTCAGTCAATATCAGGAATAGGTAAACACAAATTGATCATCGGCAATGGATAAAACGCTGGCGAGAAGGTTTTGTGGGAAAATTCAATTTTATCAGTCAGATAAAATATGGCTGTTAATTATCGTTCATCAATGTTGCAAAATAATAACAGAATGGTCGAAGTAACAATTAAAAAGTGATAATGAGAACGGTTTATATATTCAGCTGACCCGTCGGCCAGCTGAATATAGCGCCGATCACTGTGGCGGATTTAAATCGACTTCATTAATTTGCGCTGCTTTTTGTTTCATGGTCAGAGTGGAACCGGCTGAGGCGATAATGATCGCCAGCAAAGCAACCCACTGTTTTAGCGTCAGCAATTCGCCAAGGAACAACATGCCGGATAACGCCGCCATGGCGGGTTCCAGACTCATCAGCGTGCCAAAAATGCGCGCAGGGAGGCGGGTTAACGCCATCATCTCCAGCGAATAGGGAATAGCGCTGGAGAGCAGGGCAATCACCAGCGCCAGCGGTAAAATTTCCCAATGCCAGATGCCACTATGCGCAAAGGTCAATCCGAGCGGGACAAAAATGATCGAGGCGACGAGTGAACCCATCGCTACTGTAGCCGGGCCATGCTCGGCCCCGGCGCGTTGTCCTGCCAGAATATAAATCGCCCAGCAGGCCCCGGCACCGACGGCCAGCAACGCACCGAGCGGATCAATGTGGCTCATCCCTTCGCCTATCGGCAACAGAAACCACAGACCGGTAACCGCCAGCAGTACCCAGAGGAAATCCAGCGGACGGCGTGACCCCAGCAGCGCCAGCGTCAGCGGGCCGGTAAATTCCAGCCCAACCGCCACGCCAAGCGGCACGGTGCGGATAGAGAGATAGAACAGATAGTTCATACAGCCGAGCGCCAGTCCATACATCAGCAGCGGCATGCGCTGCTCACGCGTGAAGCGCAAACGCCAGGGTTTAAAGATGGCGCAGAGGATCAGGGTGCCAAGCCCGAGACGCAGCGCGGTGATACCCGGTGCGCCTACAGTGGGGAACAGCGATTTTGCCAGAGATGCGCCGCCTTGCAGGGAGAGCATAGCAATCAGCAACACCGCGATGGGGAAAAACACCGGCGTCAGTTTTTTGGCAGTCAGAGGTGCGGACATCCTGGAATCAATTCCTGTTGTTATTAACATCAAAGTAACAGCCAGCAGTGTAAAGGAATTGAGGGCAAATAAGGAGGCGCACAGCAGGTAAAAATAAGCGAAACGACTGATGCGAAAATAGCCAAATCCAGGGCCAGTTAAGTAAAGAAATGTCAGATTAGTTTAGGAATTTACTTAAAGGTGTAACTGGGGGACAGAAAATTCATTGCAAAAAGATGACGTTTTTTATAAGAAAAATGAATGACATAGGAAACTTCATTAACTTTCTGTTACACCAAACAATCTGTTAGACAACAAAATAGCGGCAGAGTTTCGCGCTATTTTTTGTTATATTTTCAGCGTTGTCAGGAGAGAAGTTTTATCACATTTGAGGTGGTTATGAAAAAAATTGCATGTCTTTCAGCACTGGCTTGTGTACTGGCAGTATCCGCAGGTTCTGCCATGGCTCAGAGCACCGTTACCGGTGGTTACGCTCAGAGCGATATGCAGGGTGTTGCCAACAAAGCTAACGGCTTCAACCTGAAATACCGTTACGAAGATGGTACTAACCCGCTGGGTTGGATCGGTTCTTTCACCTATACCGAGAAAGACCGTACTGACGCTGGCGTGTACAACAAAGGCCAGTACTACGGCATTACCGGTGGTCCGGCTTACCGTCTGAATGACTGGGCGAGCATCTACGGTGTTGTCGGTATCGGCTACGGTAAATTCCAGTCTAACGGTGTTGACCGTCAGAAATCTGACACCAGCGACGTAGGTTTCTCTTACGGTGCCGGTCTGCAGTTCAACCCGATTCAGAACGTTGCACTGGACGTGGGCTACGAGCAGAGCCGCATCCGCAGCGTCGATGTAGGCACCTGGATTGCTGGCGTAGGTTACAGCTTCTAAGTTTTTGCTTAGACCAGAGTTGCAAACAAAAACGGCCCGATGGGCCGTTTTTTTATGCTTGTCGCGGTGCGATTAATTCGGCATTTTTCAGCCGATAAGCAAAAACGGCGCGATAATCGCGCCGTCGGAAAATGTACGTCAGAGAGAGCGCTTAACCGCGCCAGATCAGATTCGGGCAGGGACGTTCCGCGATTTTTTTGCCGGTGAGCTTTTCGATCAGCATCAGACGCAGCGCAAATGGTGAGCGGCTCAACAGGCACAGCAGTGACTTCAGCTCGAAAGCCGATGTGCTTTTTTCCGCCTGGAAGCATTTGCCACAGTCGAGGCAGCTTTTCATGGTGGTCATGTTCACCTCCCGATTATTGACGACGTAACAGTAAGCACAGCCCTGCGATGAACAGCAGGAAAAGGAGCAACAGCAAATAGGGTTCATGCATTTTTGCCTCCTTTGTGAGCATTGCTGCTTACATTATCAGCGAATATAGCATCGGCTATACCCTTTAGCCAATGCTATTTAGGAAAATTTTGTGCTTATTTGTGCCTGGTTTACAATGAGCGCAGCCAGCCCGTACCGCAGTTCTGTTACGGCAAATAATAAAGAGGAAGCTGAATGAGTCGTCGTGCCAAGAGCGCCATCACCCCGCCACAGGGACCGCTTAAAGATATTGAGGAGCATGTCGAAGGATTTCGCCAGGTGCGCGAAGCGCATCGTCGTGAATTAATTGATGACTACGTTGAGTTAATCTCTGATTTAATTCGTGAATTTGGCGAAGCTCGTCAGGTCGATATGGCTGCCCGTCTCGGTGTTTCACAACCCACCGTGGCGAAAATGCTGAAACGTCTTGGCAGTGCCGGCCTGGTGGAACAGGTGCCGTACCGGGGGGTTTTCCTGACGCGTGAAGGCGAAAAACTGGCAGAAGAGAGCCGTGCGCGCCATCACATTGTGGAAACTTTCCTGCTGGCGCTGGGCATCAGCCCGGAAACGGCGCGTCGTGATTCGGAAGGTATTGAACATCATGTCAGTGATGAAACCCTCGCTGTTTTCCAGAAGTTTTACGAGAGTCGCTAACTTTTTTTAAGGCCTTCCGCCACCATGCCCATCGTGCTTCGCTCGTTAATGCGTGATCGCATTTTGCATTTGCTGTTGTTGCTGGGCGTGATTTTGCTGCCAATGGCGGATTTCCGCTGGCAGCAGTTACCCGGTGCCGTTGACTGGCATACCATCATGACGCTCACCGGGCTATTGATGTTGACCAAAGGCCTGGAAAACAGCGGTTATTTTGATGTGTTAGGCGCGCGTCTGATCCAGCGCTTTTCCCATGAACGTGCGCTGGCGTTGTTTATGGTGTGCGCTGCTGCATTGCTCTCCACCTTTCTCACCAATGATGTCGCGCTGTTTATTCTGGTGCCACTGACGCTAACTTTACGTAAGTTCTCCCGCCTGCCGATTTCGCGCCTGATCATCTTTGAAGCGCTGGCGGTGAATGCCGGATCGCTGCTGACTCCGGTGGGCAACCCGCAAAATATTTTGCTGTGGAGCCACGGTACGCTGAGTGTGTCGGGGTTTATTCTGCAAATGCTGCCACTTGCGGCCTGGCTGATGCTGACGCTGATGGCGCTGACATGGTGGAGTTTTTCCGCGCGGACTATCCAGAAACATGCCCAGACTGAGGCACATCAGTGGCAAAAGCCGCTGTTTATCCTCAGCGTGGTGCTGTATCTGGTGTTTGTGGTGGCGCTGGAACTCAAACTCACCGGCTGGGCATTGCTGCTGGTGGCGGGATGTTTCCTGCTGCTGGCACGCCAGGTACTGGTCAGCATCGACTGGAGCCTGCTGCTGGTGTTTGTCGCCATGTTTATCGATGTCTTTCTGCTGATGCACCTGCCGTGGTTACAGTCGTATTTCGCGGAAATTGGTCAACTGGGCGAAGGCGGGTTATACCTGCTGGCGATTGGTCTGTCGCAAATCATCAGCAATGTCCCTTCAACCATTTTGCTGCTACAGAAAGTGCCGCCCTCTGACATTCTGGCCTGGGCGGTGAACATCGGTGGCTTTGGTTTATTGCCTGGCTCGCTGGCAAATCTGATCGCGCTGCGTATGGCGCAGGATAGCCGCGTCTGGTGGCGCTTCCATCTGTTCTCACTGCCCATGCTGGCGTGGTCGATGCTGAGTGGCTGGTTGTTGCTCCAGTGGCTACGCTAACCCAGCGAATTCTCTCCCCATAGCGCGGTTAGCCATCGCATATTCAGTATGTTATCGCGCATTTTTGCCGAAAATGCGCGCGTTCGCCGTTTTGTAAAGAAACACTGGAATTTGTCAATTTCTTATCTAAGGTTAACTTGACCGTTTACGCCCGGGGATCGGGGCCAGGATTAAGATGACAACTTATGAGTGATAACGAAAATCAGCCGGCAGTGCACAACACGCAGGATCCGCATCAGGCAGCAGAAACCAACTCCCAATCGTCAGAAAACAATGAGTCGGAACGTAAACGCCCCGGCAAAAAGCCACTGATCATCCTCGCGATTGTCGCGGTAATCATGCTGCTGGTGATTTTCTGGTTCTGGTTCAGCAACCGCAATATTGAAACCACCGATGATGCCTTTACCGAAGGCAATGCGGTCACGATCGCGCCCAAAGCCGCCGGTTATGTGGTGAAACTGCTGGTACGGGATAACCAGCGAGTGAAGCAGGGGGATTTGCTGGTGGAAATCGACCCACGGGATAACATCGCGCAGCGCGATCAGGCTAAGGCGCAGCTCGGACTGGCGCAGGCGCAACTGCATCAGGCCCAGGCGCAGCTGGCGCTGTCACGCGTGCAGTACCCGGCGCAACGCGACCAGGCGTTGGCCGACCAGGCCAAAGCTCAGGCGAATTTGCTCAATGCGCAGGCTGATTATCGTCGCCAGCGCGGCGTTGATCCGCGTGCTACCTCACAGCGCAACATCGATACCGCCACGGTGCAATTACGTTCTGCTGAGGCACAGCTGCAGAGCGCAAAAGCGCAGGTAGAAGTGGCGTCACAGGTGGCTTTGCAGATCCGAGCACAGGAAACCAACGTCGAAGCGCGTCAGCAGCAGGTGGAACAGGCGCAGGCGCAGCTGAACACCGCAGAGTTGAATCTTTCCTATACCCAGGTGCGTGCGCCCTATGACGGGTTCGTCACCAAACGTAACGTCCATATTGGCTCGCTGGTGCAGGCAGGGACGGCGTTGTTCTCGCTGGTGTCACCGGATATCTGGATTACCGCCAACTTTAAAGAGTCGCAGCTGGAACGCATGAATCCGGGCGATAAAGTGGCTATCAGTGTCGATGCCTGGCCGAGCCTGAAGCTGGAGGGGCATGTGGACAGCATTCAAATGGGCACCGGCTCACGTTTCTCGACCTTCCCGGCTGAGAACGCGACCGGGAATTACGTCAAGATTGTCCAGCGCGTCCCGGTGAAAATTGTCATCGATAAAGGTCTTGATGCCAATCATCCGCTGCCGCTTGGTCTGTCGGTTGAACCCAGGGTGACGGTGGAATGAGTGCCAGCCAGAGCTGGAAACCGGCCAGTAATCCCTGGCTGGTCGCAATCATGGTCACGCTGGCGGTGTTTATGGAGATCCTCGACACCACCATCGTTAACGTCGCGTTGCCGCATATCGCGGGATCGCTCTCCTCCAGTTATGACGAATCCACCTGGGTATTGACCTCGTACCTGGTGGCGAATGGTATCGTACTGCCGATCTCGGCCTTCTTTACTCGCTTGTTTGGCCGCAAGCAGTTTTTCATGATCTGCATCGTGATGTTCACCGTCTGTTCATTCCTGTGCGGTATCGCCACTGAACTGTGGCAAATCATTCTGTTCCGGGTGCTACAGGGCTTCTTCGGCGGGGGCTTGCAGCCGACGCAGCAATCGGTGTTGCTCGACTATTTCAAACCATCCGATCGCGGCAAGGCGTTTGGCCTCTCCTCCATTGCGATCATCGTGGCACCGGTGATTGGCCCGACGCTGGGCGGCTGGATCACCGACAACTACAGCTGGCGCTGGGTGTTCTTTATCAATATTCCGGTGGGGATTCTGACGGTGCTGGCGATTTACCAGCTGCTGGAAGATCCACCGTGGGAAAGCAAGTGGAGCAAAGGTCGCCTGAAGATCGATTATATCGGTATCGGGTTAATCACCATCGGGCTGGGCTGTTTGCAGGTGATGCTGGATCGTGGCGAAGATGAAGACTGGTTCGCTTCCCACTTTATCCGGTTGTTCGCCGGGCTGGCGGTGGTCGGCATTGTCGGGGCGGTGTACTGGCTGTTGTACGTGCGCAAACCGGTGGTGGATTTGACGGTGATGAAGGATCGCAACTTCTGGGTTGCCGGGCTGCTGATGGCGGGTATGGCGATGATTCTGTACGGCAGTTCGGTGGTGTTGCCACAACTGGCACAGCAGGATCTGGGATATACCGCCACCTGGTCGGGATTAGTACTGTCGCCCGGGGCGGTGTTAATTGTGCTCACCATCCCGCTGGTGCTGAAGCTGATGCCAATCGTGCAGACGCGTTACATCATCGCCTTTGGCTTCACCTGTCTGACGCTGGCGTTTCTCTATTCCACCCGACTGACTCCGAATGTGGACTTCACCACCCTGGTAATGATGCGCAGCGCACAGTCGATTGGCCTCGGCTTCCTGTTTGTGCCGCTGACCACCATCGCTTTTGTCACCATACCGCAGCGTCTCAATGCTGATGCGGCGGCGTTGTTTACCATGTTCCGTAACGTCGCGGGATCGATTGGCATTTCGCTCTCGACCGCCGCAATCACCGAGCGTATGCAGACGCAGTCGGCCAATATGGTGCATAACATGACGCCACTGAACGAACCCTTTAACCTGACGCTGCAACACTGGGCGCAGGCCATCCGTGATTACACCACTGCGGTGGGTGATCCGCTGCAACTTGCCAGCGGCCAGCTTTACCAGGAGATGATTGCTCAGGCGCGCATTCTTGCCTATATCGACGTGTTTATGGGGCTGAGTATCGTGGCGTTGCTGTTGATTCCTTTTTGTTGGTTGCTTTCGCCGATCAAGAGCGAAGGCAGCGCAGGAGCACATTAAAATGAACAAGCCGTTGCGCTTCGCACCGTCACTGACTGCTCTGGCGCTGCTGCTGGCGGGATGTGCGGTCGGTCCCGATTATCAGCCACCCCATGCGCAAACGCCGGGCAGTTACCACGATTTAGCGTCACAGGAAGCCTCAAAACCGCTATCCGCCGCCACCAATCCGCTGTGGTGGAAAACCTTTAATGACCCGCAGCTCGACAGTCTGATTACGCGTGCCATCGCCGATAACCTGACGCTACAACAGGCGGTACTGCGCATTGCCGGGGCGCGTGAACAGCTGGCGCAGGCACGTGGAGGATTATTTCCCAGTTTAAGCGGTTCCGCGAAGGTGACGCGTCAGCAGCTTGGGCTGAAAGGGTTGCTGGAATCGAACGGAGTTTACAATCAGGTAGACAGCGATGTGGCGGATCAGCTTAATGGCCTGACTCACTCGGTGAATTTGTATCAGGGCAGTTTCGATGCCAGCTGGGAACTGGATCTGTGGGGCAAAGTACGGCGGCAGATGGAAATGGCCAATGCGCAGCAGCAGGCGGCGATTGAGCAACGCAATGATGCGCTGGTGTCGCTACAGGCGGAAGTGGCGCGGGCTTATCTGCAGCTGCGCGGCGCGCAGGCGGTGCTGCAAACGCTGCAACAGCAAATCGCTATCGCACAGCAAACCTCTGAGCTGACGCAAAGCCAGCAGCGCAATGGTATGGCTCCGCTCACCGATGTGGAGAATGCCCGTGCGCAACTGGCTTCGCTTAATGCGCAGCTGCCGCAATATCAGGCGCAGGAACATCAGGCGATGAATGGTCTGGCGGTGTTACTGGGTAAAACGCCGGGATCGCTGGATAACGAACTGGCGAACGATAAGCCGCTGCCGGTGCTGCCCAAACTGGTATCGGTCGGCATTCCTTCCACCCTGGCGCGCCGTCGCCCGGATATCCGCCAGGCTGAAGCCACCTTACACGCGCAAACGGCCAACATTGGCGTCTCGGTGGCCGATCTGTTCCCCAGTCTGTCTCTCACCGGACAACTCGGGGTACGCAACACCGATGCCAGCTATCTCGATAACTGGAGCAGCCACTTTTACAGCATCGGCCCCTCGTTATCGATACCGATTTTCCAGGGCGGACAACTAGTGGCGAACGTGAAACTGGCGCGTGCAGAGCAGGCCAATGCGGCGCTGGCGTATCGTCAGACGGTGCTTACCGCATTGCAGGACGTGGAAAATGCGCTGGTCAGTTACCGCGCCGATCAGCAGCAGGTCACCGCGCTGACTGAAACCGCCGATGCGTTGCAACATGCTTTTGACCTTGCCACCGACAGCTATCGTCAGGGCATTTCGACTTTCCTTGACGTGCTGGATGCGCAACGTCAGCTGGCGCAGGCGCAGGCACAATTAACCCAGGCGCGGATGCAAACGGCACTGGATCTGGTGGCGCTGTATAAAGCTCTCGGCGGCGGCTGGGAGCCTTATCAGAACGTCAACTTGCCGGACTATTCAGTGTTTGGTCCGGCAACCACGGTGAAATAACCCCTGCTGACCGCAGATTTTTATCTGCGGTCTTCTCTCCGATGAAATAACATCACTGACATTGTCCTGGCAAATTAACCGGAGGTGACTGGGGCGACGTTACCATTACATAAATAAAAAAATGCCGCCGTAAAACATGTTTTTGTCAGGCTATTAATCTTTGTTTACCTTTGTGTTCACTTCTGCAGCAGACAAAGTGCTGGCTTAAAATCGATGCAAGTTCCAGCAGGTGGTACAAGTTATCGGGTTAATTCAGGTTTAATAAAAGCGACTTCACAGATTTAATCAACCGCGTGATCAATATTGTCATCACTTAAGAATTATCTGCGATGTAAAATTAATTTGTTTTTTTATTTGAATTGGGTAGTCTTGCCGCTACAGTTTATTTAAACCCCTTAAGCAAGGACATTGTGATGAGTGACGCATTTAAAGTTCTGAACAACATTCGTACATTACGTGCGCAGGCTCGTGAACTGCCGCTGACCGATCTGGAAGAGATTCTGGAAAAATTAACCGTGGTAGTGACTGAGCGTCGTGACGAAGTTGAAGCTGAAGAAGCACAGAATCGCGAAAAAGAAGAGAAACTGTCTAAATACCGCGAAATGCTGCTGGCTGATGGTATCGATCCGAACGAATTACTGGGTGCGCTGGATACCGGTAAAAAACGCGCTAAGCGCGCACCGCGTCCGGCAAAATATTCTTACACTGATGAGAACGGTGAAGAGAAATCCTGGACAGGTCAGGGTCGTACTCCGGCAGCGATTAAAAAGGCGCTGGATGCTGGCAAAAGCCTCGACAGCTTCCTGATCAAATAATCTGCACAATCCTTGTAGACGGGAGCCGAAGGTGACATGCACCTTCGGCTTTTTTATTTCTGTCGTAGCAACAATACGCTACCGGCCAACCGCACAAGCTGACAGGCTCAGTGGTGGCGTCCTGGGGCCTGCTTCTGGCATAATGCCCGCTGTTTTTTCCTCCACTGCGTAACAAAGGTCAATGCCGTGTTAGTTTCCAGCAATATCACCATGCAGTTCGGCAGTAAGCCGCTGTTTGAGAATATCTCCGTTAAGTTTGGCGGCGGTAATCGTTACGGTTTAATCGGTGCAAACGGCAGCGGTAAATCGACCTTCATGAAAATACTGGGCGGCGACCTGGTGCCATCGGCGGGAAATGTTTCCCTCGATCCAAACGAACGTATCGGTAAGCTGCGTCAGGACCAGTTTGCGTTTGAGCAATATAGCGTGCTCGATACCGTGATTATGGGTCACCAGGAATTATGGACCGTCAAACAGGAGCGTGATCGGATATATGCTCTGCCGGAAATGAGCGAAGAGGAGGGCTATAAAGTGGCCGACCTCGAAGTGCTATACGGTGAAATGGATGGTTACAGTGCCGAATCCCGCGCAGGGGAATTATTACTGGGTGTCGGTATTCCGGTGGAGCAGCATTACGGACCGATGAGTGAAATTGCTCCCGGCTGGAAATTACGTGTGCTGCTGGCGCAGGCGCTGTTTGCTAATCCGGATATTCTGTTGCTTGATGAACCGACCAACAACCTGGATATTGATACGATTCGCTGGCTGGAGCAGGTACTGAACGAACGCAACAGTACCATGATCATCATTTCGCATGACCGTCATTTTCTGAATATGGTTTGCACCCATATGGCAGATCTGGATTACGGTGAGCTACGGGTTTATCCGGGTAATTACGACGAATATATGACCGCAGCGACCCAGGTGCGTGAACGTTTATTATCGGATAACGCGAAAAAGAAAGCGCAAATTGCCGAGCTGCAATCTTTTGTCAGTCGTTTTAGCGCTAACGCCTCAAAATCACGTCAGGCAACTTCACGCGCGAAACAGATTGATAAAATCAAACTGGATGAAGTGAAAGCCTCCAGCCGTCAGAATCCCTATATCCGTTTTGACCAGGATAAGAAGCTGTTCCGTAATGCGCTGGAAGTGGAAGCCATCACCAAAGGTTTTGATAACGGTCCGTTATTTAAAAATCTCAACCTGCTGTTAGAAGTGGGAGAGAAAATGGCGGTGCTGGGTGCCAACGGTATCGGTAAAACCACCTTGCTGAAAACGCTGGTGGGTGAACTGACGCCGGAAAGCGGTACGGTGAAGTGGTCAGAAAATGCGCGCATCGGTTATTACGCGCAGGATCACGCTGCCGATTTTGCCGACGATCTGACGGTGTTTGACTGGATGAGTCAGTGGAAACAGGAAAGCGACGATGAGCAGGCGGTGCGCAGCATTCTGGGTCGTCTGCTCTTCAGCCAGGACGATATCAAAAAGCCAGCCAAAGTGCTTTCCGGTGGTGAGAAGGGGCGCATGCTGTTTGGTAAGCTGATGATGCAGAAGCCGAACATCCTGATTATGGACGAACCGACTAACCACCTCGATATGGAATCGATCGAATCGCTCAATATGGCGCTGGAAATGTATGAAGGCACACTGATTTTTGTGTCGCATGACCGTGAGTTTGTTAGCTCGCTGGCGACCCGCGTGCTGGAATTTAAAGGCGATCGCGTGGTGGACTTCACCGGCAACTACGAAGATTATCTGCGTAGTCAGGGTATTGTATAAAACCAGGTGCGCATTTTGCGCACCCGGCCTTGAGTGTAGCGGCGCGATTTATCGCGCTGTTTTTTTACCCGCAGCAAAGGATAAATCACGCCGCGACGTTGATGTGCCCATTATCCCTTACCGCACACCTCACAATGCGCGTCCTGCGCCACTTTCATACTGCGAAACTCAGCGCTTAACGCATCGTACATCAGCAACCGTGAGCTGGCCGGTGTACCAAAAGCCGTCAATACTTTCAGCGTTTCCATCGCCTGCATGGCACCCATCACCCCAACCAGCGGTGACATCACCCCGGCTTCGACGCAGCTTAGCGCCTGCTCGCCAAACAAACGGCTGATACAGCGATAGCAGGGCGTACCGGGCTGCCAGGTAAAGACGCTGAGCTGGCCTTCCATGCGAATGGCGGCAGCGGAAATCAGCGGCACCTGGTGCTGCCAGCACAAGCGATTGACCTGTTCCCGGGTGCCAACATTATCGCTGCAATCCAGCACTGCATCATGGCGCGCAATCAGCGCTGACAACGCATCGTCATCGAGCTGCGCATTGAGGGGTTCCAGCAAACAATGCGGGTTGATGGCCGCCAACTGAAGCGCGGCGGAATCCACTTTTGCCATGCCGATGGTGCTGTCGCGATGCAGAATCTGACGTTGCAGATTACTGAGCGCCACGGTATCGAAGTCGAGCAGGGTGAGATGTCCCACACCCGACGCGGCCAGATAAGGGGTGGCGGCACAACCCAGACCACCCAGACCGATGACCAGCACGCGCGCGGCTTTCAGCTTTTCCTGGCCGTCAAAATCGAAGCCACGCAGCACGATCTGCCGGTTGTAACGCAGCATCTCCTCATCGCTCAGCTCAGCGTGCATTTATCCCTCCAGCAGGCTGTTAAAGGGTTCAACCTCCACCCATTCACCCGCCTCAACATTACCGCGTTCGCGTTCCAGCACGATAAAGCAGTTCGCCAGCGCGAATGAACTGAAGACATGTGAGCCCTGCGGTCCGGTGCTGTGCACTTCCAGCGTACCGTCTGCGCCACGGCTGAACACGCCACGCTGAAAATCGAGGCGGCCCGGTGATTTTTTCAGGCGCTGTGCGGCTCTGGCGCGCAGGCGCGGTGGCATCACCGCCGTTTTCTGCCCGGTGAGGGTCGCCAGCAGCGGCTGTACCAGTTGATAGAAGGTTACCGCCGCAGAGACCGGGTTACCCGGCAGGCCACAGAACCAGCTGTTTGCCAGGCGGCCAAAGGCAAAAGGTTTGCCCGGTTTGATGGCCAGCTTCCAGAAGGTGATGGCACCCAATTCTTCCAGCATCGCTTTGGTGAAATCAGCCTCACCCACTGAGACGCCACCGGTGCTGATCACCACATCGGCCTGGCGATCCGCTTCGCTAAATGCCTGGCGTAACTGCTCCGGGTCATCCGCAATCACGCCGAGATCGATGACTTCACAGCCGAGGCGTTTCAGCATCAGGGAAACGGTGAAGCGGTTGGTATCGTAAATCTGTCCTGCCGCCAGCGGCGTGCCCACGGCCTGTAACTCGTCGCCGGTGGAGAAGATCGCTACCCGCAGTTTGCGCAACACGCTGACCTCGGCGATACCGAGTGAGGCCAGCAACGGCAGCTCGGCCGCCCCGAGGCGCACGCCGACATCCAGTACCTGTTTGCCGGTCTGGATATCTTCACCGCTGCGACGGATATGTTGTCCGTCCTTCACCGGCGCGGTAATCACAATGCCACCATCACGTTGTTCGGTCTCTTCCTGCATCACCACCGCGTCGCAGCCAGCGGGAACCGGCGCGCCGGTCATAATGCGGATCACGCTGCCTGCGGGCCATTCATCGTTGAAAGGCACACCCGCAAAGGCTTTACCCGCCACCGGCAGCACGCGATCTGAGGCGAGATCCGCCAGCCGAACCGCGTAACCGTCCATCGCGGCGTTATCGAACGGCGGCACATCCAGCGGGGATAACACCGGCGCGGCGGTGATGCGTCCGGCGGCTTCAAATAAGGACACCTGCAAGGAGTCGGTAATCGGGGAGAGTTGTGCCAGCATTTTTTGCTGTGCGTCTTCGAGGGAGATTAAGCCTGCGGTAAAGGGTTCCATGTCCATATCAGCCTGGTTATGTCAGATGCTGCCTATTATGGTGGCAAATAGCTGTCGAGTCACATGCGGCTGGTCAGATTATTGTGGCAAATGTTTGATCAGTACATCAATGTTTAAGCGATTGATGTACTCCAGCGAACTGGAGGTGAGCACGCCCATAAAGCGGTTACGATGTCCGGCAATCAGTAAATCGATGTGCTGTTCAGCGATACATTTTTCAACATCTTCGAAGCGACGCACGGTGACCAGCTGATGGCATTTGACAGGCAGAGTAACGCTGGCTGACAGCTTACTCATCAGCGCTTTCACCCGGATAATATCTTCGGATACCACATCATTCATCAGGCTGTCAGAAACGTAGTTCATCTCCCTGAAGTCATCGCTGATGTGCGCCAGCGTGACTTTCATCGCCAGCGCCTCCGCCAGCACCACCGCCTGGTGGAGCAACAGGGAGCCATCTTCGTGACCCTGAACCAGCACCAGGGCGTGGGTATAGGTGTTCATGCTTGATTCCCGTAGCCTCGTTGCTGTGAGTATAGTGTTCCACCATCGGTTTACCGGGCGCGGCTCACGCTTTTGTCAAACTTAAAGGCATAAACCACAATAAAAGGTTATGACCCGGCAGCACAGTTTCTGCTTTACAAGGCTGGACGGCCTTTCTATAGTCGAAAGTTGCCAAAAAATAATGAAAACCATTCTAAATCAGTGTTTTTGGTTCTGATTCCTTGACAGGGTAACGGGTATGACTAAAGCAGTTATCGCCATTCACGGCGGAGCGGGCGCGATCACCCGCGCGGCGATGAGCGCCGAAAAAGAGCAATATTATCGTCAGCAGCTGACGGCGATTGTCGCAGCCGGTCAGCAAATTCTCGCCGACGGCGGCAGCGCGATGGATGCGGTTACCGAAGCGGTCCGTCTGCTGGAGGAGTGTCCGTTGTTTAATGCCGGTAAAGGGGCGGTGTTTACCCACCAGGGTACGCACGAACTGGACGCCAGCATTATGGACGGCAAAACGCTGGAAGTGGGGGCGGTGGCCGGAGTTAACCATATCCGCAATCCGATCCTTGCGGCGCGCGCAGTGCTCGAAGTCAGCCCTCATGTGTTGTTTATCGGCGCGGGTGCTGAGGCGTTTGCGACGCAGCAGGGGCTGGAAATGGTGGCAGCCGACTTTTTCTCGACGCCAGAACGCTGGGAACAGTTGCAGCGTGCGCTCGGTAGTGAGCAGGCGGTGCTGGATCATGACGGTGCGGCGCAGAGTCACAGCGATGATCCACTCGACCCCGATCGTAAATTCGGCACTGTAGGCGCAGTGGCTCTTGATCTGCATGGCAACCTCGCCGCCGCCACCTCGACCGGTGGCATGACCAACAAACAGGCCGGACGTGTCGGGGATTCACCGCTGGTGGGTGCGGGTTGCTACGCCAGCAACGACAGCGTGGCCGTTTCCTGTACCGGCACCGGCGAGGTGTTTATCCGCACGCTGGCGGCCTATGACGTGGCTGCCCAGATGCGTTACGCCGGACGTACGTTACAACAGGCCAGCGCCAACGTGATACACGATAAAGTGCAGGAGCTGGATGGCAGTGGCGGGCTGATTGCGGTGGACTGTGACGGCAACGTGGCCCTGCCGTTTAACAGCGAAGGGATGTACCGGGGATTCGCTTACGTTGGTGGTGAAGTTGAGGTAGCCATTTACCGCGACAGCTAAGGAGCAGGCATGACGGATCGGCAGCTGCAGTTAACGCCAGAGCAGGTTCTGGCGGTACGTGACCTGAGCGTGAGTTTTCAGCATGAAGGACGCATCACCGAAGCGGTGCGTCAGTTGTCGCTGGATCTGCATCGCGGTGAAACCCTGGCGCTGGTCGGGGAATCCGGTTCAGGTAAGTCGGTCACCTCGCTGGCGCTGATGCGGTTGATTCAGCAGGCGGGGGGAGACGTGAGTGGTGAGATCACCCTGCGGCGGCGTAACGGCGAATTACTGGATGTGATGCGCGCCTCCGCCAGCCAGATGCGGCGGGTACGCGGTGCCGATATGGCGATGATCTTCCAGGAGCCGATGACTTCGCTCAACCCGGTGTTCACGGTGGGGGAGCAAATCGCCGAATCGATCCGTCTGCATCAGGGAAAAAGCCATCAGCAGGCGCTGGCTGAAGCGCGGCACATGCTGGATCTGGTGCGCATACCGGAAGCGCAAAACGTGTTGGGACGCTATCCCCATCAGCTTTCTGGCGGGATGCGTCAGCGTGTGATGATTGCAATGGCGTTGTCCTGCAAACCGGCGCTGTTGATTGCCGATGAACCGACCACGGCGCTGGACGTCACCATCCAGGCGCAGATCCTGCAACTGATCCGTGTGCTGCAAAAAGAGATGCAGATGGGGGTGATTTTTATCACCCACGATATGGGGGTGGTGGCGGAAATGGCGGACCGGGTGCAGGTGATGTATCGCGGTGATGTGGTGGAGCGTGCACCGGTACAGCAGTTATTCGACCATCCCCAACAACCCTATACCCGCGCGTTGCTCTCCGCTGTACCCAAACTGGGGGCGATGCACGGTCAGCCGCTGCCTGCCAAATTTCCGTTAATTCACCGTGATGGCCGTGCCGAAGTGGAAACGCCGCAGGACACGGTACGGCTGGATGTGCCGCCAATTTTGCAGGTGCGTGACCTGGTGACTCGTTTCGATATTCGTGGCGGCTTGCTGAACCGGGTGAAACGACGCGTGCATGCGGTGGAGAAGGTGAGCTTCGATCTGTATGCCGGAGAAACCCTGGCGCTGGTGGGTGAGTCCGGCTGTGGTAAATCGACCACGGGCCGTTCCCTGCTGCGGCTGGTTGCCAGCCAGGGCGGTACCATCACCTTTGATGGTCAGCGCATCGATGCCCTCGAAGGGCGGGCGCTGGCTGCGTTGCGTCGCGATATTCAATTCATTTTTCAGGACCCGTATGCGTCGCTCGATCCCCGTCTGACGGTGGGTTTTTCCATCATGGAACCGCTGCTGGTGCATCAGACGATGAGCCGACGCCAGGCAGAGCAGCGCGTTGCCTGGTTGCTGGAGCGCGTCGGCCTGCTGCCGGAACATGCGCAGCGCTATCCGCACGAATTTTCCGGCGGCCAGCGTCAGCGCATTTGTATTGCGCGTGCGCTGGCGCTCAACCCCAAAGTGGTGATTGCTGATGAGTCGGTCTCAGCGCTGGATGTGTCGATTCAGGCCCAGATCATCAACCTGATGCTCGATTTACAACGCGAGTTTGGCATCGCGTTTCTGTTTATTTCACACGATATGGCGGTGGTGGAACGCATCAGCCATCGCGTGGCAGTGATGTATCTGGGACAGATCGTGGAAATGGGGCCGCGTCAGGCGGTGTTTGAGCAGCCACGTCATCCGTACACCAAAAAACTGATGGCCGCGGTGCCGGTTGCCGATCCGGCACACCGCCGCCGCGAGCGGGCGTTAATGGTGGATGAGATCCCCAGCCCGATTCGCCCGCTCGGCGCAGAGCCGGAAGTGGCACCCTTACAGGAAGTGGCTCCGGGACATTTTGTTGCCCGGCACGCCATCAGCGGCACCTGAACAGCAGCAACTCATCCGCGTCACCGGCCGGTGTCGCGTTAAGACAGGGACTACAGGAGAACGATAACGATGCACAATATTATGCGTAAAGGGGTTATCACTGCCGGGTTGTTAAGTTCGGCGCTGGCGTTACCGGCCTGGGCGGCTAAAGATGCAGTGATTGCCGTGGCCTCCACCTTCACCACCCTCGACCCCTACGATGCCAACGATACCTTGTCGCAGGCGGTAGCGAAATCCTTCTATCAGGGATTGTTCGGCTTCGATAAAGATATGAAGCTGACCAATGTACTGGCTGAAAGTTATCAAACCAGCAGTGATGGCCTGACGTACACCATCAAATTGCGTCCCAACGTGAAGTTCCAGGACGGCACCGATTTCAATGCCGCAGCGGTGAAGGTCAACCTCGATCGCGCCAGCAACCCGGATAATCACCTCAAGCGCTACAACCTGTTTAAATACGTGGCTTCAACCGAAGTGGTCGATCCGCTGACGGTGAAAATCACGCTGAAGCAGCCGTTCTCCGCCTTTATCAACAACCTTGCCCATCCGGCGGCGGTGATGATTTCTCCTGCTGCGTTGCAGAAATATGGCAAGGACATCGGTTTCCATCCGGTGGGCACCGGTCCGTTTGAATTTGTCACCTGGAATCAGACTGACTTCGTGAAAGTGAAGAAGTGGGATGGCTACTGGAAAAAAGGTTATCCGAAGCTCGACAGCATCACCTGGCGTCCGGTGGTGGATAACAACACCCGCGCGGCGATGCTGCAGACCGGCGAAGCCACCTTTGCGTTCCCGGTGCCGTTTGAGCAGGCCAAACTGCTGGAGAAAAACAGCAAGCTCGATGTGGTCACCACGCCTTCGATTATGCAGCGTTATATCAGCCTGAACGTGACACAAAAACCGTTCGACAACCCGAAGGTGCGTGAGGCGCTGGAATACGCCATCAACCGTCAGGCACTGGCAAAAGTGGCATTTGCCGGTTATGCCACCCCAGCGACCGGCATTGTGCCCCCGGCTATCGACTTCGCGCAGACCTATCCCGCGATCGCCTACAATCCGGCCAAAGCGCGTGAATTGCTGAAAGAGGCGGGCTATCCCAACGGTTTCGAGACCACGCTGTGGTCTTCACACAACCACAGCACTGCGCAGAAAGTGTTGCAGTTCACGCAGCAGCAGCTGGCACAGGTGGGTGTGAAGGTGAAACTGCTGGCGATGGATGCCGGTCAGCGTGCGGCGGAAGTGGAAAGCAAAGGACAGAAAGAGAGTGGGGTACGCATGTTCTACACCGGCTGGTCAGCCTCTACCGGTGAAGCGGACTGGGCGCTGACGCCGCTGTTTGCTACCAGCTCGTGGCCGCCAGCGATCTTCAACACTGCGTTTTACAGTAATCCGCAGGTGGATAAAGACCTGGCCGATGCGCTGAAAACCACCGATCGCTCCCAGAAAGCCAAACTGTATAAAGATGCCCAGGACCGCATCTGGAACGATCATCCGTGGATCCCGCTGGTGGTGGAACAGCTGCTTTCTGCCAATAACAAAAACCTGAGCGGTTTTTACGTCATGCCTGATACCTCATTTAATTTTGATGAGGCCGACCTGAAGTAACCCTTATGGCCAGCCTGCAACGGCTGGCCATACCGTGCAGGATTTCGCATGCTGAATTATTTTCTCAAACGATTACTGGGACTGATTCCCACGCTGCTGATTGTGGCGGTGCTGGTGTTCCTGTTTGTCCATCTGCTGCCGGGTGATCCGGCACGGCTGATTGCCGGACCGGAAGCAGATGCCTCGGTGGTGGCGCTGGTGCGCCAGGAACTGGGGCTGGATCAACCGCTGATCCAGCAATTCTGGCATTTTATCTGGAATGCGTTGCAGGGGGATTTTGGTCAGTCGATGGTGTCGAAACGCCCGGTTTCCGAGGAGATCGCCACGCGTTTTCTCCCTACGCTGTGGCTGACACTGAGCAGCATGGTATGGGCGGTGGTGTTTGGTATGGCGATTGGCATCGTCTCGGCCGTCTGGCGTAATCGCTGGCCGGACCGTCTGGGTATGACGCTGGCGGTATCTGGCATCTCCTTTCCGGCGTTTGCCCTCGGCATGCTGCTGATGCAAATCTTTTCCGTCGATCTCGGTTGGTTGCCCACGGTCGGTGCCGACAGCTGGCAGCATTATATTTTGCCTTCCATCACGCTCGGCGCGGCGGTGGCGGCGGTGATGGCACGCTTTACCCGCGCCTCTTTCGTCGAGGTGATGCAGGAAGATTATATGCGTACCGCGCGTGCCAAAGGAGTGCGCGAATCACTGGTGGTGGTCAAACATGGGCTGCGCAATGCCATGATTCCGGTGGTGACCATGATGGGCCTGCAATTTGGCTTTCTGCTCGGCGGCTCAATTGTGGTGGAAGTGGTGTTCAACTGGCCCGGTCTGGGCCGTCTGCTGGTGGATTCGGTGGAGATGCGTGATTATCCGGTGATTCAGGCCGAGGTATTGCTGTTTTCGCTGGAGTTCATTCTGATTAACCTGATTGTCGATATGCTGTACGCGGCGATCAACCCGGCTATTCGCTACAGGTAAGGAGTCGCAATGAAAAACTGGCGACGCGAAGCGGCATTGAAAATCATGCCGACGATGACGGAGAACCGGGTACGCACGCCGTGGCGCGAATTCTGGCGGCGTTTTCGTCGTCAGCACGTGGCGATGCTGGCCGGATTGTTTGTGCTGCTGCTGATCGTGGTGGCGTTTATCGCCCCGTGGATTGCTCCGTTCGATGCGGAAAACTATTTTGATTACGACCGGCTGAATGAAGGCCCGTCGCTGGTGCACTGGTTTGGCGTGGATTCGCTCGGGCGCGATATTTTTAGCCGGGTGCTGGTCGGGACGCGTATTTCGCTGATTGCCGGTTTCTTCTCGGTGGCGATCGGCACGGTGATCGGTACCGTGCTGGGCCTGCTGGCGGGTTACTACGAAGGCTGGTGGGATCGTATCACCATGCGCGTATGTGATGTGTTGTTTGCCTTTCCGGGCATACTGCTGGCGATTGCCGTGGTGGCGATTATGGGTAGCGGCATGAGTAACGTGATTGTCGCGGTAGCCATTTTCAGTATCCCGGCGTTTGCGCGGCTGGTGCGTGGCAACACCCTGGTCCTGAAGCATCAGACTTATATCGAATCGGCGCGCAGCATCGGCGCATCGGACTGGACCATCATCCTGCGCCATATCCTGCCGGGTACGGTTTCCTCGATTGTGGTCTATTTCACCATGCGTATTGGTACGTCAATTATCACCGCCGCCAGCCTGTCCTTTCTCGGCCTGGGGGCACAACCGCCGACGCCGGAATGGGGCGCGATGTTAAACGAAGCCCGTGCCGATATGGTGATTGCCCCGCATGTGGCGATTTTCCCCAGCCTGGCGATTTTCCTCACCGTGCTGGCGTTTAATCTGCTGGGTGACGGACTGCGCGATGCGCTGGATCCGAAGCTGAAAACGTAAGTCGGTGCGTATAAATGCGCACCGCATCACAACCGCGCGATAAATCGCGCCGCTACGGTCAGATGCGGTTTGTAGCGGCGCGATTTATCGCGCGTTTTTCAGCTTAAAAGGTTTCCCAGTTATCGTTGCTGGTGGTGGGTGCTTTCAACGCAGCGCGTGGGGCAATAACAGGCGCTGCCGGACGTACCAGCACCGCAGCAGCCACCTGGCGAGCGCCGGTATTGAAGCGTGCCACGGCGGCTGACAGACGGCTGGCCTGCTGCTCCAGCGACGCCGACGCATTGGCCGATTCCTGTACCAGCGTGGCATTCTGCTGCGTCACGCGATCCATCTCATTCACCGCCTGACCGATCTGATCAATACCACGGCTCTGCTCATCCGAGGCGGAGGCGATCTCGCCCATGATGTCGGTGACGCGGGTAACCGCGCTGACAATTTCCTGCATGGTGTCACCGGCGCTGCTGACCTGCTGCGAACCGAGATCGACGCGCTGCACGGAGTTCTCAATCAACAGCTTTATCTCCTTCGCCGCCTGCGCACTGCGCTGGGCAAGGTTGCGCACTTCACCGGCGACCACAGCAAAACCGCGACCCTGCTCTCCGGCACGCGCTGCCTCAACCGCCGCGTTCAGCGCCAGAATATTGGTCTGGAAAGCAATGCCATCGATCACGCTGGTGATATCGGCGATCTTTTTCGAGCTATCCGCGATATCACGCATGGTCTTCACCACACCCTCGACCACGTTACCGCCTTTATCAGCGGTGTCGGAGGCGGTTTTCGCCAGCTGTGAAGCCTGACGGGCATTATCGGCGTTCTGTTTCACCGTGGCAGTGAGCTGCTCCATACTGGCGGCGGTTTCCTCCAGTGAAGCGGCCTGCTGTTCGGTGCGCGCCGAGAGATCGTTATTACCGGTGGCGATTTCGGTCACACTGCTGAAAATCGCGTCGGCGCTGTCACGCACGTTGCTGACGGTACTTAGCAACGCCTGCTGCATATGGTTCAGGCTGGTGGCGAGTGCGGCCATTTCGCTGCGTCCCTCCACCTGCAAGGTGCCGGAAAGATCGCCGTCCGCGAAGCGTTCCATCTGCTGTTGCAGCAACTTCATCGGTGTCAGCAGGATGCGGCGTACCAGCACCCATACGGCCACCAGCATCAGCAGCACCACCAGCGTCATCACGCCGACCATGGTCATCATGCGGTGATAAGTGCTTTCATTCTGGGCATTGCCTTGCGCCAGCAGTTCGACATTCTGCGCCCGCCACTGTTTGTAGGCGTCTTCAAGATCGTCCTGCGCCTGCTGAGCATCCAGATTGCCGTAGGAAGGGTAATCGTTCGCCTTCAGGAATACCGCAGACTGCTGCAACAGATTGGCCATTGCGGTGAACCTGGCGTCAACCAGCGTCGCTGCAGCATCACTTTGTCCGGCGATGCGTGGCAGATTCTTGTATTGGGTGAAGTGCTGCTGCGCTTCATCCAGTGACGCCCCGGCGGCGGTTAACAGTTGGTTGATGGCGGCCAGTGAGGCGGCATCAGTTTGCTTCTTCAGAATACGAATGGCGACGCGGTTGATGGTGACACGGGTTTTGACCAGCGTTTGCCAGCCGTCGGCCAGTTCGCGTTGCTGGTGAGAGAGTTGATCGCTGGTAGTGAAGTTTCGTTGTCCTGAAATTAATGAGGTTAAAAACAGGGAGCCGGAAACGGCCTGCATGGCTGTGAACACCACCAGAATCATGATGATGGCGGTCACGACTTTCATTCTTTTAAGCATCCTGGTATCTCTGCGCAAAAAGGGGGGCGTGTACAGAGGTTATCGGTGTAAAAGAAAGGCGCTTTACTGTCGGCAGAAAATAATTCCCCTATGACGGGCATAGGGGAGGAGGGAGGGTTAGATGCGGCTACCCCACAGGTCGTACTCATCGGCGTGCTCGACTTTGACGCGTACCACATCACCGACTTTCACCTGACGCTCACCATTCAGGTACACCGCGCCGTCAATTTCCGGTGCATCGGCCATGCTGCGGCCCACGGCACCTTCTTCATCCACTTCATCGATGATCACCAGAATTTCGCGACCTATTTTCTCTTGCAGACGTTCCGCAGAAATCTTCTGCTGCAGCTGCATAAAGCGATCGAAACGTTCCTGTTTCACATCGTCCGGCACCGGGTCCGGCAACTGGTTGGCAGTGGCACCTTCAACCGGGCTGTACTGGAAGCATCCGACGCGGTCAAGGCGTGCTTCCTTCAGGAAGTCGAGCAGCATCTGGAAATCTTCTTCTGTTTCACCAGGGAAACCGACGATAAAGGTCGAGCGCAGCGTCAGTTCCGGGCAAATTTCACGCCAGCGCTTAATGCGTTCCAGCGTGCGCTCTACTGCTCCCGGACGCTTCATCAGCTTAAGAATGCGCGGGCTGGCGTGTTGCAGCGGAATATCCAGGTACGGCAGGAGTTTACCTTCCGCCATCAGTGGGATGACATCGTCTACGTGCGGGTAAGGATAGACATAATGCAGACGTACCCAGACGCCGAGTTTTGCCAGCTGCTCACACAGGCTAACCATGCTGGTTTT
Source organism: Pantoea sp. X-Soil-TKNS-1280 (assembly GCF_059730475.1). Classification (NCBI taxonomy): domain Bacteria; kingdom Pseudomonadati; phylum Pseudomonadota; class Gammaproteobacteria; order Enterobacterales; family Erwiniaceae; genus Pantoea; species Pantoea sp. X-Soil-TKNS-1280. The sequence continues at coordinate 1,440,193 of NZ_AP035962.1, forward strand.
CACCGGTGAGCCATTCCAGAAACCGGTACGGTGCTTCACATCCACGCCGTAAGCGGAGGTATCCTGGGAGATGACCAGCAGCTCTTTCACACCCGCTTCCACCAGGCGTTTGGCTTCATCAAGAACCGAACCAATCGGGCGGCTATCAAGATCGCCACGCATGGATGGAATGATGCAGAAGGTGCAGCGATGGTTACAGCCTTCAGAAATTTTCAGGTAAGCGTAATGGCGCGGTGTCAGCTTCACACCCTGCTGCGGCACCAGGCTCAGGAACGGGTTGTGTTCTGGCTTTGGCACATAGTGATGCACATGCGACAGCACCTGCTCATAGCTGTGCGGTCCGGTGATCTCCAGCACTTTCGGGTGAACTTCGCGGATCTGATCCACTTTGGCACCCAGGCAGCCGGTCACGATCACTTTGCCGTTTTCGTTCAGCGCTTCACCAATCGCTTCCAGTGATTCCTGCACGGCGCTGTCGATAAATCCACAGGTGTTGACGATGACGATCTCCGCATCATCGTAGCGTGGGACCACGTCATAGCCTTCAGTACGCAGCTCCGTCAGGATGCGCTCTGAATCGACAAGGTTTTTTGGGCAGCCGAGTGAGACAAAGCCCACGCGTGGAGGATTGGTGACATGGCTCATAAGAATAAAAATTCATCATAATTAGTGTGGATAGGGGGGCGATTGTACAGGTGTCTGAGGGGAAATTGTATAGCCAGTTGTCAGGCTTTTTGCCAGGCTATGTAAGCGGCTTACCACGCGGGATGTGGGCAATGTCGCGGGCTGGGCGAGGGTAACCGCAGCGCTGGCGGGGTTGTCTTCCCCAGGCTATTTTGCTTAAATCCCCGGTTGGAATTTATAAGTGATTATCGATATTAGAAAAAAATGTGCGTCGCTGACGGTGAATCCCTCACTGCCAGGGCCGAAGTGGATAATGTGAGAGCAGAGAAATGAAAGAGATCATCAAAGGTTTTCTGAGTTTTCAACAGAATGTGTTCCCTGAAAGGAAGGATCTTTTCAAAAGTCTGGCGTCCAACCAAAATCCCAAAGCCCTGTTTATCTCCTGCTCAGACAGCCGTCTGGTGCCGGAACTGGTTACGCAGCAGGAGCCTGGCCAGCTGTTCGTTATCCGTAATGCCGGTAATATTGTGCCGTCGTTCGGACCGGAGCCGGGTGGTGTTTCTGCGACGATTGAATATGCGGTCGTGGCGCTGGGTGTCAGCGAAATCATCATTTGCGGCCACTCCAACTGTGGTGCGATGAAAGCGATCGCCGAATGTTCCTGCATGGATACCATGCCTGCGGTGGAGCACTGGCTGCGTTATGCCGATGCCGCACGTGCGGTAGTGGAAAACAAAAAGTACGATACGCCGGAAACCAAGCTGACCGAGATGGTAAAAGAGAACGTCATCGCGCAGCTGCACAATATCAAAACACATCCGTCTGTTGCCGTGGCGTTACGTAAGAAAACGCTGCGCCTGCATGGCTGGGTTTATGATATCGAGAGCGGCAAAATTATGGCGCTGACCAAAGGGGGTGATGAGTTCATTTCCCTGTCAGACAATCCTGAAACCTGCTTCGAATAATCCCCACACCGCCTGCGTTACGTCGGTAACCCAGGCGGTTGTCATTCACACTTCTTCAATTTTTCTTACTGCTCGTAATGGCTGAAACTATGCTTGAAAAGCTATTTTCATTCATAAGGGCTATCGTATGCGATCACATCTCTGTATTTCGTTATTGACGCTGGCTTTTTTGACAGCGGGCTGTACCTCTCATGTGACTGAGACCAAACAATATTCAGGATTTCTCGGCGATTACAGCCAGCTAGCCATGGCGGAATCTGCGAGCGGTAAACCCACGATGCGCTGGATATCGCCCGATTACCATGCTGCGAAATATCCCAACGTCCTGTATACCCCGATCGTTTATTACCCGGCTGCACATCCCACAACACGTATCAGCCAGCAGACGCTGGATCAGATACGACAATATGCCGACCAGAAACTCAAAGACGGGATTGCCGTGCATAAAAACCTCGTGACGCAGAAAGGCCCGAATACCATGGTGGTGAGAGCGGCCATCACCGCCGTTGCAGGTGAAAACGAGGGCGTCCAGTTCTATGAGGTTATCCCGGTTGGCGCAGTGATTGCCGGGACCATGGCGGCGACCGGCCATCGTACCCAGAACAGCGCGCTTTATCTGGAAGTTGAAGCCAGCGATGCGCAAACAGGGAAGCCGTTAATCAAAGTGGTACGTAAAGCCTTTGGCCGCACGTTGCCGAACAGTGAAACGCCGATCACCCTGAATGACATCCGCCCAGGTATTGATGAAATGGTGCGTGATGCGGTGTCCTTCTCTGCCCCATGAAACGCCGCCCGGTGCGCCGGGCTTAATGTTTTGTAAATCCTGCACATCCTTTTTTACTGACTGACTACCCTTAACGGCAGACGGTGAAAAAGGAGAAACCCATGCGATTGTTGCAAGCGGCGTTGCTGTTCGGCAGTGCGCTAAGTTGTTCCCTGCCGGCATTGGCGGCTGATGTGCAGGTGCAGGTTTTGCAGGAGAAACTGGATCATCCCTGGTCGATAGCCTTTCTGCCGGATAATCACACCCTGTTAATTACCGAACGGTCGGGCCAGTTACGCAGCTGGCAACCGGGCAAAGGTGTATCGGCACCCATCAGCGGCGTACCCAACGTCTGGGCGCATCGGCAGGGTGGTTTGCTTGATGTGGTGCTGGCACCGGACTTCGCACAAAGTCGCCGCGTGTGGCTCAGCTACACCACTGCCGACGCTGGCGGACGTGCCGGGAGCGTAGTGGGGTTTGGTCGCCTAAGCGACGATAACCGGCAGCTGAGCGATTTTAAGGTGGTGCTGGAGCAAACCCCGAAGCTCTCCAGTGGGGCCAACCTGGGCACGCGGCTGGCGTTCGACAGGCAGGGCTTTTTGTGGATTGCCTTCGGTGACAATTTCGCCAGCAGCAGTGCGCAGGATCTCGATAAACTCTCGGGCAAAATTGTGCGCCTGACTGCCGATGGCAACATTCCAGCGGATAATCCGTTTGTCGGACGCCAGGGGGCGCGTGGTGAAATCTGGGCCTATGGTGTACGTAATCCACAGGGGCTGGCGCTCAATCCCTGGACGCAGCAGATGTGGGAGAGTGAGCATGGCCCGCGCGGCGGCGATGAAGTCAATATCCCGGAAAAAGGCAAAAACTACGGCTGGCCGCTGGCGACCTGGGGCATAGATTACAGCGGGCAAAAAGTCCCGGAAGCCAAAGGTGGCGAGGTTCCGGGTACTGAACAACCGGTGTTTTACTGGAAAGTCTCACCGGCTATTAGCGGTATGGCGTTTTACAACAGCGCACGTTTTCCGCAGTGGAAGAATTCGTTATTTATTGGCGCATTGAAGGAAAAAAGCCTGATTCGCTTACAGGTGAATGGCGAGAAAGTGGTGGAAGAACAGCGTTTGCTGACCGATCGCGGTGAACGCATTCGCGATGTCCGCCAGGGACCAGATGGCTTTCTGTATGTGCTGACCGATGAGGCCAACGGCAAGCTGCTGAAAGTGGGGCTGGCGGAGAGCGCCAGCACACCACGCGGGTAATTAACGTACCCAGTTACACACTTCCCAGCCGCGCTGCTGTGCTTCCTGTTGCAACAGGGCGTCCGGGTTAATCACATAAGCATGATCGGCATGGGCCAGCAGCGGCAAATCATTCATTGAGTCGCTGTACGCCCAGGTACGATCGAAACGATGGTCCTGCTGTAGCGCTTTCCAGTCGCCCAGCCGCGCCACTTTACCTTCTTTGTAGGTCATGGTGCCGTAGGTCTGGCCGCTATAGCGGTCATCGACAATTTCGACACCAATCGCCAGCGCACCGTGGACGCCAAGGCGTTCAGCAATCGGAATGGCCAGATGTTCACCGCTGGCGGTAATGATCATCACCGTGTCGCCACGCTGCTGATGCCAGTTGATGCGTTCGCGCGCGGCGGGAAAGACCCGCGGCAGAATGTCGCGGTGGATAAAACGGCGCACCCAGCCGGATACCGTCATGGTGGCCATACCGGCTAACGGGGCGAGGGTGGTGTTCATATATTCTTCTATTGATAGCGTACCGGCGTGATACTGGGTCATTAACGATTGTTCTTCGTTAATCAGATCGGCGGGGGCAAAACCCTGTGAAACCAGCCAGCGTAGCCACAGGCTGGTGCTGTCTTCACAAATCAGGGTTTCGTCCAGATCGAACACGGCTAAGTCCATCATGATTCTCCTCAGGCTGACTGAAATCAGGTTAGCGGAAATTTGTGACTGGCTTAACTGATCTGCGAAAAATCGGAATTTCTCGCAATTTTTCACAGATGGCGACAGATCAATGCTGGCAGCGAGGCGGCGTTGGTGCCAGGGTTACTCTAATAAACTCTATAAAACTTTACGGTCAGACGGTTTTTTTCGCCGGCGCGAACCGTTAGCGTTCTGGTTTACGTGCGTCTTGCTGGCAAAGAACCACGATATTTAACAAGGACAAACATCTGGTCATGCTCATGAGAAAATTCGCTATCACCCCTGCCTGGCGGCCTTTGGCTGCATCCTCCTTATTATTATTGCTCGTTCCGGTTACCGTTCTGGCTGAAGACGCACCCGCCGCGCCGCAGCTGGATGCCAAAGCCTGGATTTTGATGGACTACAACAGTGGCAAGGTTCTGGCCGAATCGAATGCCGATCAACGCCTCGACCCCGCCAGTCTGACCAAAATGATGACCAGCTATGTGGTGGGCCAGGCGCTGAAAGCCGGAAAAATCACCAACAATGACATGGTGACCATTGGTCAGGATGCCTGGGCCACCGGTAACCCGAAATTACGTGGTTCATCGCTGATGTTCCTGAAACCTGGCGATCGCATTCCGGTATCTGAGCTAAATAAAGGCGTCGTAATTCAATCCGGTAACGATGCCTGTATCGCGCTGGCCGATTATGTGGCGGGCAGTCAGGATGCGTTTATCGGTTTGATGAATAACTACGCCAAAGCCTTTGGCCTGCAAAATACCCATTTTATGACGGTGCATGGGCTGGATGCCGACGGGCAGTACAGTACCGCGCGTGATATGGCGATTATTGGTCAGCGGCTGATCCGCGATGTGCCGGATGAATACGCGCTGAATAAAGAAAAAGAGTTCACCTTTAACCACATCAAGCAGATGAACCGCAACCGGCTGTTGTGGAGCACCAATCTCAACGTGGACGGTATCAAAACCGGTCACACCTCGGGAGCAGGCAATAACCTGGTGGCGTCCGCCACTGACGGCGATATGCGTCTGATTTCGGTGGTGCTCGGGGCGCAGACCGATGCCATCCGCTTCCGTGAGAGTGAAAAGCTTCTCACCTGGGGTTTTCGTTTTTATGAAACTGTCACGCCGATCAAAGCGGATAAACCTTTTGCGCAGCAACGCGTCTGGTTTGGCGATCGCAGCCAGGTCAATCTCGGTGTCGCCCAGGATGCCGCCATCACCCTTCCCAAAGGGCAGATGAAAAACCTGAAAGCCAGTTTCACGCTCACCTCGCCGCAGCTGGAAGCACCACTGAAGAAAAATCAGGTGGTGGGAACCATCGATTTTCAGTTGGATGGCAAAACGGTGGAACAACGTCCGCTGGTGGCGATGGAGGATGTTGCAGAAGGGGGCTTCATTGGCCGTATCTGGGATTTCATTATGATGAAATTCAACGGCTGGTTTGGAAAGTGGTTTAGCTAATTGTCACCTCTGCGGCGATAACGGCGCGATTTAACCTGCCGTTATCGCCTTGTCGCCGTTACTCGCGAATCCATCCTTTACGAATCGGCATCGCAAACAAGACGCGGTACATCTGATGCGTCAGTGCCAGCATGCGCTCGCCATACAACTGCCAGGCGAGATGCGACGCCAGACAGCCGAGCATGCCTACCAGGAAACCGCCGAGCATATCCAGCGGCCAGTGTACGCCGAGGTAGACGCGCGACCAGGCGATGGCGCTGCCGACCAGCAGTAAAATCACTCCCGACCACAGACGGTGCCAGCAAATAAACGCCAGGGCAAAGGTGAAAATCGTAGTGCCATGATCGCTGGGATAGGAATCGTCAGCGACATGCGCCAGAAACTGATGTCCCAGGCCGATGACAAACGGGCGTGGATGTGGCAGCAGCTGGCTGATGCACCAGGCAATGCTGAGTGCATAAATCAGTGCCATCCCGGTTTTCAATACCAGCGCGCGCTGCGAACTGACCTGCTCACGCGGTCCCCACAGCCACAGCGCAACGATCAGGAGCGGCACAATGGCGATCAGGTCCTGCGCGATGAAGGTCGCCAGTTTTATCAGCCACTGCGGAGAATCCGGTGTGGCGTTAATCCATAAAAAGAGGGTGCGGTTGAGTTCTTCCATTACGCTCTCTGGTTCCTCGTCTTGTTTACCCAAAAAGAAACGCCAGCAAAAATCAGCATCTGAGTCAGCCAGACCCACCAGCCCGCCCACAGGTTGTGGGAGAAAAAGTGCGCACCGCGCATCACCTGGCCATAACCCATTAGCAAGCCCAGCGCGATGCCAGCCAGCAGTGCCAGCAGGGCACGGCGTGGCTTCTCCGGCCACCACAGGAAGAACAGTCCCATTACCGCAAAACCGCTTGAAGCATGCCCGCCGGGGAAACACTGACCGGGACCGCTATCCGCCGGAACGGCATCCAGTAAGGGAAAGCTCACCGCTTTGCCACCAAACATCGCCAAATCCCATGGACAGGAGTGCGCGCTGTGCGCCTTCAGAATTCCGACCACCAGTGGCCCCAGACCAAACAGCAAGGCCACCAGCACCCGGCGTCCATCGCGGCGCTGAATCCCACGTAACAGCATCAGCACGGCACCGACGATGATCACATCTTTCAACAGGCGATGGTTGATCAGGTCCAGCCAGCGGTTGTGCTGCCACGGGAAGCGCTGTGTCAGCGGATCAAACCAAAACTGGCTGATGGCGATATCGAGACTTTCATGGCGCGACCACAGCAGGAACACAGACGCTAAAAATGCCAGCAAAATAAAGTTGATAGCGTAAAAGCGTCGTGACAGCGGGTAAATAGCAGGGTTCTTAATCATGAGGTGGGTTGTTGAATTGTTTAATTTGGATGACAGTTGCATGATTTTTTGCACAGAGCGAAACCAGGGTGGCAGGGTGTCAGTCTGCGCTTAAGAGAACCTTAAGCCACGATCGACAGGCATAAAAAAACCCGTCAGTCAGAGACTGGCGGGCTCCTCAATTTGGGGATTTCAAAGAAAAGCAGTGGCAATAATTCAGACTGCACCCCGCAAAAAAAGTTCTGGACTCCGCCAAAAAATTTTTATAAAGGCAAAATCGGCCAGATAATGACGATCAACGTACCCGCGAGGGTCAGTAAAACGTTGGCAATGGCGTAGGTTCCGGCATAGCCCAGCGCCGGAATATTGCTGCGCGCCGTGTCACTGATAATTTCCATCGCCGGTGCGCAGGTGCGAGCGCCCATAATCGCGCCGAACAATAATGCACGGTTCATACGCAGCACATAGGCACCAAACAAATAGCAAATCACCACCGGCACCAGGCTGACCAGCAAGCCGCTCAGCAACATCAGCGCGCCTTCGCTACCCAGTCCGTGTTGCAGGCCACTACCGGCACTCAGGCCGACACCCGCCATAAACACCATCAGGCCGAATTCTTTTACCATGGTCAGCGCACCCTGCGGAATATAACCAAAGGTCGGGTGGTTGGCGCGCAGGAAACCCAACATGATCCCGGCGAACAGCAGTCCGGCAGCGTTACCAATGCCAAAGCTAAAATTGCTGAACTGGAAAGTGATCATGCCGATCATCAAACCAATAATGAAGAAGGCACAGAAGGCCAGCAGGTCGGTCATCTGACTGTGGATGGCGATAAAGCCGATGCGGTCAGCCAGGCTTTTCACGCGACGCGCTTCGCCGCTCACCTGGAGTACATCACCTTTATTCAGCATGATGCTGTCATCAATCGGCATCTCAATCTGGCTGCGGATCACGCGGTTGAGGAAACAGCCGTGATCAGTCAGCTTCAGGTGGTTGAGACGTTTATTCACTGCGTTATGGTTCTTCACCACAATCTCTTCGGTAACGATGCGCATATCCAGCAGGTCGCGGTCGAATACTTCTTTACCGTTGCGGAAGCTGGGATCGAGGCGCGCATGGGCATCGGGATAGCCCACCAGCGAAATTTCATCTCCCAGTTGCAGCTGAGCATCACCATCCGGGCTGGCGAGAATGCCGTTACGGCGCAGACGTTCAATATAACAACCGGTCTGACGATGGATGCCCAGCTCGCGCAGATTTTTGCCGCCGCTCCATTCCACCAGTTCCGGTCCGACGCGATAGGCACGAATCACCGGCAGGAACACTTTGCGCTGGCTATCGGCATCCAGACCCCGTTCACGGGCGATTTGCTGTGCGCAGGTTGGCAGATCCTGATGTTGCAGGCGTGGCAGGTAGCGTGCGCCAAAAATCAGGCTGACCAGTCCCACCAGATAGGTAATGGCGTAACCCAGGCTGAGATGATCCTGCATCAGGGTGAGATGCTGGCTGTCCGCGATACTATGCCGGAGCGTGTCACCCGCGCCCACCAGCACTGGCGTGGAAGTCATAGCTCCCGCCAGCATGCCTGCGGTTAAGCCAATATCCCAGCCAAACACTTTGCCGAGCAGCAACGCCAGCAGCAGGGCGCTGCCGACCATGACGATGGCGAGGATAAAATAGTTTTTACCGTCGCGGAAAAAGATCGAAAAAAAGTTAGGACCGGCTTCGACGCCAACACAAAAAATAAACAGCATAAAACCCAGGCTCAGGGCTGCGGTATTAATGGCGAAATGTTGGTCACCTAAAATTAGCGATACGACTAATACACCAATAGAATTTCCCAGCTGGACAGAACCAAGGCGTAATTTACCCAGGCAGAGGCCGAGTGCTAAAACAACAAATAATAACAGGACGTCATTTCCGCTTAACAATTCTGCGACGTTAATATTCACGCTTTAACTTCTTATTTACCTGTAACATGTTGATGAAAAGGTCGTTTTTCGCTATCTTGTGCCGACCGCAGGTGCCCGTTTTGCCGGGATGGCAGGGACTGAATTTTGAAGCGGCGTCATTCTAATCATAATTAACACCCTCAGCTATCGGCAGTTTTCATTCCTTCCGCATTCAGCTGTTTCTTTTTATTTCCACTCAGGTGTACAGGGTCGGTAAAAGTTTCAATATTGTTAACGGTGAAGTTGAGGATGGTTATGTCGCAGCGTACTAATCGCTGGCCTGCATCGGTGCTGAGTGTGATGCTATATACGCTGATGTTTATTTTTGCTCATCACTTCTGGGCCTCATCAGGCGCTCAGGCCGTGGGCGGTCAACCTGAGTTGTTGCTGTTTTTACTGCCGGGAATCGTCGTGGCGTTGCTGCGCCCGGAGAGCCCGTTAAAAAGCACGCTGTGGGTCGCCGTGGCGGGCACTGTGCTGGGGACGTTGTGGGTAGTGCTGGCACTGAACCTGAGCCATAGCGGCTGGCTGATTATCTGGGGTTTGAGTGCGCTGTTCTGGGCGGGTTGTGGCGCGTTACTGGTGCGTCTGCTGCGCATCATGCTGGCGATGCGATCGTGAAATGAAAAATGGGCCAGAGCGGCCCATGTTTTATACGGCGAAATCCAGATTCTCTTTGGTCCAGGCGGCAAAATCGGTGTAACCGCCGATATGCTGCTGGTCGAGGAAAATCTGCGGTACGGTAGTAACCGGTTTACCCGCGCGGGCTTCCAGATCGGCTTTGGTAATGCCTTCCACCTGAATATCAACGTATTGATAATTAAAATCGTCACGCTCGGTGGTCAGTTTGGCGGCCAGTTCCTGGGCGCGCACGCAGTAAGGGCAGCCGGGACGACCAAAAATCACTGCAAACATTGCTTCTCTCCTTTCCGCTGCTGTTTTGTGATGAATGTCACATCACAGCGTGAATAATGCCACACATGATGCCCGTGCATGCCCGCTAAATAAAGAAGGAATTACCTGTTGCTTCGATGTGCGCAGGCTTAAAGCAGCGTTGCCGGTCCACGGAAGGTGCGACGCCATTCGCTGGGACTGACGTTAAAACGTGCCTTAAAACTCTGCCGGAATGAGATGGGGGATTGATAACCCGTCAATGTTGCCACTGCTTCGATACTGTGGTCGGTGGTTTCCAGCAGCTCCTGACTGCGTTGCAGTCGCTCAGCGCTCAGCCATTCCCCTGGCGTCATACCGGTGGCGCGGGAGAAATGACGGGTGAGGGTGCGCCGGCTCATGTTAACCATGCCAGCCAGCGAAGCCAGATCGTGGCGTTTATCCAGATTACGCCGCAGATAATCGATCAGGTCGTTAATCTGGCTGTCACGCGTGGTGTCTGGCACTGCGCGCTCAATAAACTGCGCCTGGCCGCCTTCGCGGTAGGGCGGCATCACCATCCTTCTGGCGACCCGGTTCGCCAGTGCGGAACCGTAATGCTCGCGAACGATGTTCAGGCAGCAATCAATACCGGCCGCGGTCCCCGCTGATGTAATCAAGCGTTCGTCACTGGTATACAGGGCGTTACTGTCGAGATGAATCTGCGGAAAACGTCCGGCAAAATCCTTTTCAAACTCCCAGTGCGTTGCGGCGCGGCGGCGATTCAGCAATCCGCTATACGCCAGCACATAGGCCCCGAGACATAATCCCACCACTTCCGCCCCGCGTTGCCAGGCCTGGGTCAACGCATCTGATAATGCGGCTGATGGCTGTTGTGAGGGATGTTGCCAGAACGGGACAATCACGATATCGGCTCCGGTCAGGCACTCCAGACCGTGCTCCACGCTGATGGAGAGTCCGCTGTCAGAGGTAATCATCCCCGGCTGCTCAGCGGCAATCGTCACCCGGAAAAATCCCTCCTGTGGCATCGCTTTGCCGAATACCATTAATGGCACCGAAAAGTGGAAGGGGCTGAAACCTTCGGTAGCAATTACCACAACCTGTAAAGCGGACATCGATTCTTACCCTGGTTAAAAGCGCAGCGTTTCACCATCTTCCGGCACCCACAGCTGTTGTTCAAGAGCGTTCTCAGCGGCGAAAGCACGAAGCTCCGCACGGCTCAGCAGACAGTGGTTAATGGCCTCCATATGTGAGGCGACGATGGCAGCCGAAGGGAGTCGCTGATGCGTCCGTAGCGCATCCTCTTTGCCCATAATAATGGCACCGAGTCCGTCAATATTGGCGTAACCCATATTCAGCACAATCACCTCGGGCGCATAGGTTTTCAGGCTATCTTCGTAAGGTTTAACCCAGATGGTATCGCCAGCAATATAGAGCGTTTTTTCCTTTGCGTGGCTGAACACCAGGCCACAGGCATCCCCCAGCCGCTCGGCCACTTGCGGAATAGCGTAAGCCTCATCACTGCCGTGCTGGCCCTCTGTTTTGCTGACGGTGATGCCCCCCATGCTATTTTTCTCTGCCAGTACGTGAACCTGGGTGAAGCCCTGTGAGCGCAGCAACGCGGCGTCCCGCTCATGCTGGGTATAGATCACCTGGTCTTTGCGGATCAGGCGCTGGGCTGCTTCATCCCAATGATCCTCATGAGTATGGGTAACGATGATGACATCCACATCCAGCAGGGTGTCGATGGCAACCGGCAGCGGCACCAGCGGATTACGCAGATGCGAGCGCGGCGTACCGGCAAAGCCTGGCCAGGCATGCTGCTCCGATAACATCGGGTCGATCAGAAAACGGGTGCCGGCAAAATCCAGCCTCAGGGTCGCGTTACGAATTTGCGTCAGATTCATTTTTTAACTCCTCCGGTAATATTGTTGAGCCAGTATAAGAAGCTGCCGCGATCGGGGGTGAGTGGCACCGGGGCCATCATTCGATGGAAAAAGGTCAGGAAATCGGATCACAGCTAGGCAAGCGCGCCAGGGTTCGCTATAACAGACGGCTTAACGGATTGAACAGGGGGGGAACGCCATCGCATGAATAACCTGGCCAGATTACCGAAACCGGTATTACTGCTGGAGGCCGTGGGCGTTATTGCCGTGATTGGCGCGTTGTTGCTGATTAATGGCTGGATCGACGCACCTGCGGCGATCAGCGCCAAACGGCTGGCGACGGTGCTGTTTTTTACCGGCATTGTGATGATGTTGCCTGCTGCCTGGCTGATGATGTGGCGAACGGCCAAAGCGATGGCCCCACAGTTGTTCAATCAACACGACAAAAAGAAGTAACCGGAGAGGATTATGACGCCGACCATCGATTTACTGTGCAGCCACCGTTCCATTCGCGCATTTACCGAACAGGGCATTGATGAGGCGCAGCGCAACGCCATTATTGCTGCGGCTCAGGCGGCATCCACCTCCAGCTTTTTGCAATGCTCCTCTATTATTCGTATCACCGACCGGGAAAAACGTGAGCAACTGGTTAAACTGACTGGCGGCCAACCGTGGGTCGGAGAGGCGGCTGAGTTCTGGGTGTTCTGCGCGGACTTTAATCGCCATCTGCAAATTTGTCCGGATGCGCAACTTGGGCGCGCGGAGCAACTGTTGCTGGGCTGCGTGGATACGGCGTTAATGGCGCAGAATGCCATGACCGCGGCGGAGTCACTCGGCCTCGGTGGGGTATTTATTGGCGGTATTCGTAACAATATCGCCGACGTTACCACGCTGCTTGACCTGCCGAAATTTGTGCTGCCGCTGTTTGGCTTCTGTATCGGGCATCCTGCGGCGCAGCCGGATATTAAACCGCGTATTCCACAGGCGATGCTGGTGCATGAGAACAGTTATCAGCCGGTCGATGCCGCGGTGCTGGCGGAATATGACAGCCGCACCAGCATCTATTATCAGCAACGTGATACCCATCAGCGCGCGGAAACCTGGAGCGAACTGATTCAACGCCTGATCATTAAAGAAACACGCCCGTTTATGCTGGACTACCTGCATCAGCAGGGCTGGGCAACCCGTTAAGCACAAGGAACTCTGCGATGAAAATGGCCATTCTCTCCCGTGATGGGCAGCTCTACTCGTGTAAACGCCTGCGTGAAGCAGCGGAAGCGCGTGGCCATCAGGTGCAGATTATTGATCCGCTCTCCTGTTATATGAACATCAACCCGGCATCTCCGGCGATACATTATCGTGGTGAACCGCTGGGGCACTTTGATGCGGTGATCCCGCGTATTGGATCCGCCATTACGTTTTACGGTACCGCAGTGCTGCGCCAGTTCGAACTGTGTGGCAGCTATCCGCTGAATGAATCGGTGGCGATCACCCGCGCGCGCGACAAACTGCGTTCCCTGCAACTGCTGGCGCGAGAAGGGATCGATATGCCGGTCACTGGCTTTGCTTCATCCCCGGATGACACCGATGACCTGATTGCCATGGTGGGCGGAGCGCCGCTGGTGGTGAAACTGGTGGAAGGCACGCAGGGCATTGGTGTGGTGCTGGCGGAAACGCGTCAGGCGGCGGAAAGTGTGATCGACGCGTTTCGCGGTCTCAATGCACATATTCTGGTGCAGGAGTTTATCAAAGAAGCGCAGGGACGTGATGTTCGCTGCCTGGTGATTGGCGGTGAGGTCGTGGCGGCGATTGAGCGCGAGGCGAAGGAGGGGGATTTTCGTTCCAACCTGCATCGCGGCGGCAAGGCGCACCCGGTCACCATCACCGGTCAGGAGCGCGAAATCGCGGTGAAAGCGGCCAGTACGCTCGGGCTGGAGGTGGCGGGGGTCGATATCCTGCGTGCCGGACGCGGACCACTGGTGATGGAGGTCAATGCTTCCCCTGGCCTTGAAGGCATCGAGTGCACCACCGGGTTGAATATCGCCTCCATGATGATTGACTGGATAGAACAGCACGCACTGCCTGGCTTTAAGCTTAAAACTGGCGGCTGAGGCGCGCTTTTCAGCGTTTTTCATGGCATCGCTTGCATTTTTTCCGTAAGCTAAGGCGCTTATTTCTTCACCCCACGGGACATGACGATGGATTCACTGGTCGTTCCTGACATCGACGTGCTGCGTCGCTGGCTGGATCAACAAAATATCACCTGGTTCGAATGCGATGCCTGCCAGGCTTTGCATCTGCCGCACATGCAGAATTTTGACGGGGTGTTTGATGCAAAAATCGACCTTGTGGATGGCGTGATCCTGTTTTCCGCGCTGGCTGAAGTCAAGCCGACGGCGTTGATTCCGCTGGTGGGTGACTTATCGCAAATCAACGCCAGCTCCCTGACGGTGAAAGCCTTTATCGACATTCAGGATGACAATCTGCCGAAGCTGATTGTCTGTCAGTCCCTCAGTACCAGCGCAGGGTTAACCTTTGGTCAGTTCTCGTATTTTATGAAGCAAAGCGAGGAACAGGTTTCCATGGTGATTATGGAAGCGTTCGCCAATAATTTGCTGATGATGGGCGAGGAAGAGGACAGGCAACCCAGCTCGGTTGGCCGCGCCATGCTGCACTGATTTTTCCGCTTTCTTAACTGCCGCTTTTTGCGGCAGTTTTCATTTTGTCCCCACCACTTTTTATTCTGCATTTTGCCCTTTATTGCCAGATATTTCTCGTGCTTTATGCCGTCTTTGCCGAACCCCATAGCAGAAACATGCAATACTTATCGCTAAAAGGCGTTTTTTACGCTGGGATCTGGTGCAGGTGAAGCGGGGCGGCTATTCTTGCGGGGCTGCTTGAGACGTGCAACCTCAGCGCAGGTATAGGTTTTTACTATTAAACTCCCGCTGAATATTGATTCATTGTGTGTCTGTGTATTAACAGAAAACACAACGACCGGATCGCGTGTATGCAGCGTTGTGATGACCCGCTCAGGAGGAAGGAAAACATGTTCAACCAACGTAAAAAATGGTTGTCAGGTGTGGTTGCTGGTGTGCTGATGACGGCTTCAGCTGGTACGCTGGCCGCAGATAAAACGCTGCACGTTTATAACTGGTCTGATTATATCTCGGCGGATACGGTCCCGAATTTCGAGAAAGAGACGGGTATTAAAGTCGTTTACGACGTGTTTGATTCCAACGAAGTGCTGGAAGGCAAACTGATGGCAGGCAGCACCGGTTATGACGTGGTGGTGCCATCTTCCAGCTTCCTCGCGCGTCAGCTGCAATCCGGCGTGTTCCAGGAACTGGATAAGAGCAAGCTGCCGAACTACAAAAACCTCGATCCGGCGCTGATGGCCAAAGTGGCACAGCACGATCCAGGCAACAAGTTCGCCATCCCTTATCTGTGGGGTACCACTGGCATCGGCTATAACGTCGATAAAGTGAAAGCGATCCTCGGCAAAGATGCGCCAGTGGATAGCTGGGATCTGGTGCTGAAACCAGAAAACCTGGAAAAACTGAAAAGCTGTGGTGTTTCCTTCCTCGATGCGCCGGAAGAGATTTTTGCCACTGTGCTGAACTATCTCGGCAAAGATCCGAACAGCTCTGATCCGAAAGATTATTCCGGTGCCGCCACCGATCTGCTGCTGAAATTGCGTCCGAGCATTCGCTATTTCCACTCTTCGCAGTACATCAATGACCTCGCTAACGGCAACATCTGTGTGGCGATCGGCTGGTCGGGTGACATCCTGCAAGCGAAAGATCGTGCGGCACAGGCGAAAAACGGTGTGAACCTGGCGTACAGCGTACCGAAGCAGGGCGCTCTGGCGTTCTTCGACATGATGGCAATTCCGAAAGATGCGAAAAATCTCGACGAAGCCTATCAGTGGCTGAACTACATCATGGATCCGAAAGTGATCGCCGACATCTCTAACAAGATGAACTATGCCAACGGCAACAAGGCGTCACTGCCGCTGATCAATGCGGATGTACGTAACAACCCGGGCATCTTCCCGCCTGCGGATATTATGTCCAAGCTGTTTGTACTGAAAGTCCAGGATCCGAAGCTGGATCGTGTACGCACCCGTGCGTGGACTAAAGTTAAAAGTGGTAAGTAATTCGTTCTGAACGGATTCACTTGTATTAGGACGACAACAGAGGCGCGGTGATGGCCTCTGTTGTGCCATTTTTAGCGGCTGAGGTTAAGGCCGTTAAGCGTTGGAGATATGTTAGTGAGCGACGCGATTCCCCGCCCCCAAAATAAAAATGCAAAGGCGTTAACGCCATTGCTGGAAATCCGCAATCTGACCAAGTCCTTTGACGGCCAGCACGCCGTGGATGATGTCAGTCTGACCATTTACAAAGGTGAGATTTTTGCTCTGCTGGGCCCTTCGGGCTGCGGCAAATCGACGCTGCTGCGTATGCTGGCGGGCTTCGAGGTGCCGAGTAGCGGTCAAATTGTGCTGGATGGGCAGGATCTCTCCCATGTGCCGCCGTATCAGCGGCCAATCAATATGATGTTCCAGTCTTATGCCCTGTTCCCGCATATGACGGTGGAGCAGAACATCGCGTTTGGCCTGAAACAGGACAAACTGCCAAAAGACGAAATCACCAGCCGCGTAGCGGAAATGCTGGCGCTGGTGCATATGCAGGAATTTGCCAAACGTAAGCCGCATCAGCTTTCTGGCGGCCAGCGCCAGCGTGTGGCGCTGGCACGTAGCCTGGCAAAACGTCCGAAGCTGCTGCTGCTGGATGAACCGATGGGTGCGCTGGATAAAAAGTTGCGCGACCGTATGCAACTGGAAGTGGTGGATATCCTCGAACGCGTCGGTGTGACCTGCGTGATGGTGACCCACGACCAGGAAGAAGCGATGACCATGGCGGGCCGTATCGCGATTATGAATCGCGGAAAATTCGCGCAGATTGGCGAGCCGGAGGAGATCTACGAGCATCCGACCAATCGCTTCAGCGCGGAGTTTATCGGTTCGGTGAATGTGTTTGAGGGGCTGCTGCGTGAGCGGCGTGAAGACGGTCTGGTGCTTGACTGCCCTGGCCTGGTCCATCCGCTGAAAGTGCAGACCGATGTCTCCATCGTCGATAACGTCCCGGTCCACGTTGCGCTGCGTCCGGAAAAAGTGATGCTGTGTGAAGACGTGCCCGCCGACGGCTGCAACTTTGCCGTGGGCGAAGTGGTGCATATCGCTTATCTCGGTGATTTGTCGATTTACCACGTGCGTTTGAAGAGTGGCCAGATGATCAGTGCGCAGTTGCAAAATGCCCATCGCTACCGCAAAGGCGCGCCAACCTGGGGCGACGAAGTGCGTTTGTGCTGGGATGCTGACAGCTGTGTGGTTCTGACGGTTTAAGGAGGCGGAATGAGCCAGATTTCTCAACCCGGCACCCCGGAAGCCGAACAGCCCGGCACACCGCTGCAACGCTGGGCCACGCGCATCAAGATGCAGCATGGTCGCAAGCTGGTGATCGCACTGCCTTATGTGTGGCTGGTGCTGTTCTTTTTGCTGCCGTTCCTGATTGTGCTGAAAATCAGTTTCGCCGATATTGCGCGTGCGATCCCGCCGTACACCGATTTGATCACCTGGGCTGACGATCAGCTCAATCTGGTGCTCAATCTGGGGAATTATCTGCAACTGACGGACGATCCGTTATATGCCGATGCGTATCTGCAATCGCTGAAAGTGGCGGCCATTTCCACCATCATCTGTCTGATGATTGGCTATCCGCTCGCCTGGGCGGTGGCACACAGCAAGCCGTCGATGCGTTCCATTTTGCTGCTGCTGGTGATCCTGCCGTCATGGACCTCGTTCCTGGTACGCGTCTATGCCTGGATGGGGCTGCTGAACAATAACGGCATCCTGAACCGTTTCCTGATGTGGCTGGGGGTCATCGATCATCCCCTGGTGATCCTCTACACCAACACTGCGGTGTATATCGGTATCGTTTACTGTTATCTGCCATTTATGGTACTGCCAATCTATACCGCGCTGACGCGTATCGATTACTCGCTGGTAGAAGCCTCGCTTGATCTCGGCGCGCGTCCGCTGAAGACCTTCTTCAGCGTCATTGTGCCGCTGACCAAAGGCGGGATTATTGCCGGTTCGATGCTGGTGTTTATCCCGGCAGTGGGGGAGTACGTGATCCCGGAACTGCTGGGTGGCCCGGATAGCATCATGATTGGTCGTATTCTGTGGCAGGAATTCTTTAACAACCGCGATTGGCCGGTGGCTTCAGCGCTGGCGGTGATCATTCTGTTGATCCTGATCCTGCCGATTGTCTGGTTCCACAAACATCAAAACCGTGAGCTGGGAGAGAAGGAATGAATCAGTTACCTGCAATCCGCTCTCCGTGGCGCACCGCAATCCTGGTGCTGGGTTTTATGTTCCTGTATGCGCCGATGCTGCTGCTGGTGGCCTACTCGTTTAACAGCTCACAGCTGGTAACGGTGTGGGAGGGCTTCTCGTTCCACTGGTATCACGTGTTGTTCCAGGATAGCGCGATGATTGATGCGGTGGTGCTCAGCCTGACCATCGCGGCGTTGTCTGCGACCATGGCGGTGGTGCTGGGTACCATTGCGGCGGTGATTATCGTGCGTTTTGGTCGCTTCCGGGGCCATAACGGTTTTGCGTTTATGCTCACCGCCCCGCTGGTCATGCCCGATGTGATCACCGGTTTGTCGCTGCTGCTGCTGTTTGTGGCGATGGGGAATACCCTCGGCTGGCCGAGCGATCGTGGCATGCTGACCATTTGGCTGGCGCACGTGACCTTCTGTACCGCTTATGTGGCGGTGGTGATCAACTCACGCCTGCGTGAACTGGATCGCTCCATCGAAGAAGCGGCGATGGACCTCGGGGCTACGCCACTCAAGGTGTTCTTTGTCATCACCGTGCCGATGATCGCACCCGCGATTATTACCGGCTGGCTGCTGGCGTTTACCCTGTCGCTGGATGACCTGGTGATTGCCAGCTTTGTCACCGGCCCAGGGGCAACGACGCTGCCGATGGCAATTTTTGCCACCGTGCGTCGTGGGGTGAACCCGGAGATCAACGCCCTGGCATCGCTGATTTTGTTTGTGGTCGGGCTGGTGGGCTTTATAGCCTGGCGCTTTATGGCACACGAAGAAAAACAACGTTTGCGTGATATTCAGAAAGCAAGACGTGGCTGAAATCCATAACATTTGCCAATATAAGAAAAGCTGGCGATGCCAGCTTTTCTTTTGGAGTCTGGTCGATGTCGGAAACCCTGAAGCATATCCCCGTTTTAACCCCAGCGCCGGTCACGGTGGCAGGGATCGCCATTATCGCCACCCGCTGCATCAGCGTGCTGATGCTCGCCAATGAGCTGGGTTATGACGAGCTGGTCAACTTTGTGCACCGCAGTGCCCAGGCCTGGGATTCCACCCTCATCTTCGTCGCCAGCCAACTGATTTTCTTATTTGAGCTGCGCTGCGCCTTTACCCTGATGCGTGGCAGTAACCGGGGCCGCTGGGGCTATGTCGCCAGCCAGGTTGTGGTGCTGGGCTATATGCTGCTGGCGTCGATGGGGTGGATATACCCGGAAATCTTCAGCATCCATGGTGAGAGCAATGTCCAGATCATCCACCATACGCTGCTTCAGAAGCTGCCGGATGCGATGGTGCTGCTGCTGTTGTTTGTCCCGGCCAGCAGCCGCGCTTTTTTCCGTCGCCGGTGATACAATCGGCCCCCGTTTTTTCTCCCGATTCTGAATACAGGCTCCACAATGCATTGCGCGCTTTATGATGCCGGTCGCTGCCGTTCCTGCCAGTGGCTGGAAAAACCCTACCCACAACAGCTGAACGAGAAACAATCGTTGCTGGAACAACTGCTGGCGCAACAGGCGGTGAGTGAGTGGTGTCCGCCGGTGACCTCGCCCGAGCAGGGGTTTCGTAATAAAGCCAAAATGGTCGTCAGTGGCAGCGTGGAGCGTCCGGTATTGGGCATGCTGTCGCGCGAGGGCGATGCTGTTGACCTCTGTGCCTGCCCGCTGTATCCCGCCAGCTTTGCCCCGGTGTTTGCGGTGCTGAAACCCTTTATCGCCCGTGCCGGTTTAACGCCGTACAACGTGGCGCGCAAGCGTGGTGAACTGAAGTTTCTGCTGCTTACCGAAAGCACCCAGGGCGGCATGATGCTGCGTTTTGTACTGCGTTCCAACGCGAAGCTGGAACAGTTGCGCGCGGCGCTGCCGTGGCTGCAACAGCAACTGCCGCAGCTGACGGTGATTTCTGCCAATATCCAGCCGGTGCATATGGCGATTCTGGAAGGTGATGAAGAAATTGCGCTGACGCCTGACCAGGCATTAGCGGAAAGCTTCAACGACGTGCCGTTGTATATCCGTCCGCAAAGTTTTTTCCAGACAAACCCCCAGGTGGCTGCCGCGCTGTACGCCACGGCGCGCGACTGGGTGGCGCAGCTGGATGTGCACAGCATGTGGGATCTGTTTTGTGGTGTCGGCGGGTTTGGCCTGCACTGCGCCACCCCGGAGATGCAGCTCACCGGTATTGAAATCAGCGCTGAAGCCATTGCCTGCGCACGTCAGTCGGCACAGCAGCTGGGGCTGGATAAGGTCCGTTTTGCCGCGCTGGATTCCACGCAGTTCGCCACTGCACGCGATCAGGTGCCGCAACTGGTACTGGTCAATCCGCCACGTCGCGGGATTGGTGCGGCGTTATGTGATTATCTGAGCCAGATGGCACCGGATTACATCCTTTACTCCAGCTGCAATCCGCAGAGTATGGCGCAGGATATTGCGCGTCTCAGCGACTACGATGTCAGCCGGGTGCAGCTGTTCGATATGTTCCCGCATACTGCCCATTTTGAAGTGCTGACGCTACTGACCAAACGCGGCCAGGGTGGGGCGACGCAGCGTTCATCCTGAACTGAGGACAGTGCAGAACCTGTCAGGCTTCGCACTGCGCCGACCCATTATTTTATTCCGGGAACCACTTCTGATTGATCTGCTGGTACGTGCCATTGGCTTTGATCGCCACCAGCGCGCTGTTCAGCTGATCGCGTAATACGGTGTTGCCTTTACGTACCGCAATCCCCAGCCCGGTGCCAAAATAGCGGGCGTCGGTGACATGTGCGCCGACCGGTGCCAGATCGGCATTGGTCTTCAGCCATTGGTTGACCACTGCGGTATCACCAAACACGCCATCCAGGCGACCGTTTTTCAGGTCGAGAATCGCGTTCTGGTAGCTGTCATAGGCCACAGCGACCACTTCCGGATGCTGTTCCAGCAGGTACTTCTGGTGCGTGGTGCCGTTTTCCATGCCAATGCGTTTGCCCTTCAGCTGGGCAAAATCACTGAACTGGCCTTTGCGGGCGATCACCACCGCCGAATTGGCGTAATAAGCCTGGGTGAAATCCACCTGCTTGCTGCGATCGTCGGTGATATCCATACCCGAGATGATGGCGTCATAGCGGCGGAATTTCAGCGATGGGATCAGGCTGTCAAAAGCGTTGTTGGTGAAGGTACATTCGGCTTTCAGCTGCTGGCATAACGCTTTCGCCAGGTCGATATCAAAACCGACGATTTGATTTTCACGATCCAGAGATTCAAACGGAGGGTAAGTTGCAGAGGAAGCGAAGCGGATTTTTTCCGCTGCCGAGGCATTCATTGCCAGAGTTGCCAGTGCCGCAGCAACGATCCATTTTTTCATTTTGAGACTCCTGTAAATCACTAACGCTCTGAGGGCGAACGCGTGACAAGATGCCATCTAATGAATCTTTATGCAACATTATTGGATAAATAATTAAAAAAGGCGGAATAACCCGCCTGGATATTAATTTCTGCGTTCAAATGCCAGCGCGCGACGTTCAATCAGACGCATCATCAGCGTCAGCAGGCCGTTGACGCACAGGTAAACCAGCCCGGCAGCGGCAAACACCGTGACATCATAAGTTCGGCCATACAGCAGCTGACCGTGGCCCATCACTTCCATCAGGGTGATGGTATAGGCCAGCGAGGTACTTTTGAACACCAGCACCACCTCATTGGAGTACGAGGACAGCGCGCGTTTAAATGCATAAGGCAGCAGAATGCGCAGCGTATCTTTGCGATTCATCCCCAGCGCTGCGCAGGACTGCCACTGGCCGGAGGGAATGGCTCGCACCGCGCCAAAGAACAGCTGGGTGGTATACGCCGCGCTGTTGAGCGACAGTGCCAGCATGGCGCACAGCCAGGGCTGAGACAGCAGATGCCATAACCACGGTATGTGCTGGATGCTGGGAAACTGCCCGGGTCCGTAGTAGATCAGAAAGATCTGCACCAGCAGCGGCGTACCGGTAAATATCGTGATGTACGCTTTCACGATGGTGTTCAGCACCGGGACTTTCAGCGCCAGCACCACGGTGAACAGCAGCGACAGCACCAGCGCGGCAATCAGCGAGGCGATGGTGAGCGTCAGGCTGGTGTGCAGCCCTTTCAGCAGCTCAGGTAAATATTGCAGCATATCAGGCCCCCCGCTCGAAACGCGTGGTGCGCAATTCAATACGGCGCAATACCGCCTGACTGAACAGCGTAATAATCAGATAGATAGCCGCCGCCGCCAGATACCAGGTAAAAGGTTCCTGGGTCCGGGTCGCGATACTTTTGGTTTGCAGCATCAGATCGTTAACGCTAATCAGCGAGACCAGCGCGGTATCTTTCAGCAGCACCAACCACTGGTTACCAAGACCTGGCAAGGCGTGACGCCACATCTGCGGCATGATCAGACGGAAGAAAATCGCCGACTTTTTCATTCCCAGCGCCTGGCCGGATTCCCACTGCCCAACGGGCACCGCTTTCAGCGCACCACGCAGAGTTTGTGATGCATAAGCGGAATAGAGCATCGCCAGCGCAATCACCCCACACAGGAATGGGCTGACATCGAAATTCTCAATCTGCACCTGCACCGGAATACTGAACAGGCCGAGGTTGATATGGAAGCCATCCGACAGCGTCAGCAACAGTTGCGATGCGCCAAAATAGATAAACAGCACCACGAGGATTTCCGGCAGCCCACGGATCAGCGTGACCAGCGCGGTGCCGACCCAGGCGAGCGGTTGCCAGCGCACCGATTCCCAGCCAGCAAAAATCATCGCCAGCGCAAGGCCGGCGATCAGGGCACAAACGGCAAGGCCGACGGTCATACCGGCGGCGCTTGCGAGTGGAATTATTTCATTCATCAGGAATTACTGCTGAAACCATTTGTTGTAGATGGTTTTGTAGGTGCCGTCGGCTTTCACTTTATCCAGTGCAGTGTTGAATTTTTCCTGCAGCTCGGTGTTGCCCATGCGCACCGCAATACCCAGACCGGTGCCGAAGTAGGCTTTGTCGGTCACTTTGTCACCCAGCGCGGCCAGGTTCGGGTTCTGCTTCAGCCATTCGTTCACCACAGCGGTATCACCAAACACCGCATCGATACGGCCATTTTTCAGGTCGAGGATGGCGTTTTGATAACTGTCGTACGGCACCACGGTGATGTCGTTGTGTTTGTCAGACAGGTATTTCTGGTGGGTCGTCCCGTTCTGCACGCCAACACGTTTGCCTTTCAGCGCTGCCACATCCGCCAGTTTGCCTTTCTGCGCGATGAAGATCGCGGAGTTGTCGTAGTAAGGCTTGGTGAACAGGACCTGCTTTTCACGCTCCGGCGTGATGTCCATACCGGCCATCACTGCGTCAAAACGACGGAATTTCAGGCTCGGGATCAGGCTGTCAAAGGCCTGATTGGTGAAGGTACAGGTTGCATCAATCTCTTTACACAGCGCATTCGCCAGATCGACATCGAAGCCCTGAATTTTGTTGTCCGAATCGACAAACTCAAACGGCGGGTAAGAGGCCTCAGTAGCAAAACGCAGGGTCTGCGCAGCGGTAGCGCTCAGGCTTAAACCGGCAAGCAGTGCAGCAAGTACGACTTTTTTCATTAGAGACATCCTGACTTAGTGCGAAAGATAGTTGGCAAACGCTTCGGTTTGCGGCTGTGTAAAGTGGCTGGCGTCGCCCTGTTCCACAATGTGGCCGTTTTCCATGTACACCACACGGCTGGCGGTTTTACGCGCGACTTCCACTTCATGGGTGACGATCACCTGGGTAATCTGCGTCTGCGCCAGCTCGCGAATAATGCTGACGATTTGCGCGGTAATTTCCGGGTCGAGCGCTGCGGTTGGTTCATCAAACAACAACACCTGCGGTTCCATCATCAGCGCGCGGGCAATCGCCACGCGTTGCTGCTGACCGCCGGAAAGGTGCAACGGAAAACGGTCGGCATAAGGGGTCAGACGCAGACGATCCAGCAATTTGTCTGCACGGGCGCGGGCCTGATCTTTGCTTAACCCCAGCACGCGGCAGGGCGCTTCCATCAGGTTCTGCAACACCGTCAGATGCGGCCACAGGTTGTATTGCTGGAACACCATGCCAACGTTCTGCCGCAATTCGCGGATCGCGCTGTCTGATGGGGTTTTGCTGAAGTCAAAATGATTACCGGCGATCTGCAAACTGCCGGAACGCGGTTGCTCCAGCAAATTGAGTACGCGCAGGAGTGAACTCTTACCCGCGCCGCTCGGACCGAGCAACACCAGCGTTTCACCCTGCGGGCAGGCCAGGTTGATATCGAACAGCGCCTGGTGGGCACCGTAAAAACAGTTAATGCCGGTTAGTTGAATACTCATGCGCAATAAATGAATAGCAATTGATGCCGCGAATCTTAACGTCACCAGAATAGTTATGCAATTGAGGTGGGTTAAAATTTATTAAAGAGCAGTTAAACCTCAAAAGCGTAGCACAATATCTCGACATCCGTAGCGGCGCGATTTATCGCGCGCCTTTAATTTTGACGCGGTGGCCAAAAAGCGCGATAAATCGCGCCGCTACGATATGTGCAGGCATTTATCGCTATTAACGATCTTCCAGCAGCTGGCTGAGCGAACCACCCCCCGCACGCGGCCAGTCACCGACGTAGCGCACATCATCCACTACCCAGCAGGTGCCTTCGCGGATCATCAACACTTCGTCCTGCCATTTGCGGTCACCACGGGTTAAATCGACGCGCAGCGGAATATTGCGTGCGTCGCGATTCGGGATAGTGGAGGCACTTGCCACCTCGGCAGCGGTCGGACCCTGGGCCAGGCTGGAGAACAGGTCGCCAGTGCGCCAGTCGGCGGGTTTATTGCTCAGCCCGTTAGCCTGCACCAGTTTCTGATACAGACGATCGCTGAGATAAGGGCGGTATTTTGCCAGTGTCGAATTATCCGGCAATCCCTGTGTTGGCTGGCTGACGCGTAAATCGTAGAACTGCTGAGCTACACTGTCCGGACCGCCATCGACGCAGGCCGCGGTACGCGGACCATTATCCTTAATCACCGGCTCAACGGTGGTGCAGGCGCTGAGCAGCAGAGCAGCGGGAACAAGCAGCGCAAAGGCTTTGTTTCTCATCTCTATTTCCTTGTTGTTCACTGGCAAAGGACCATTTTTAGCATAAAGTATAGCCTTGCATTTACGCCGTACGAGCTAAAGGAGAGAGCAATGGCGTTTCGTTTGCTGCGTGGTGGGCTGTTGCTGGGGTTGTTGTTGCTGAGCGGCTGTCAGTCAACCCTCGAAGCGCGCCACGGTTACTGGGTCGATACCGCGCATCCGGCGCAGGGCGCCAGGCCGCGTATCAAAGTTGTGGTGATCCATTACACTGCGGAAGATTTTCCTTCTTCGCTGGCGACGCTCACCGATCGTGAGGTCAGCGCCCATTATCTGATTCCGGCACAACCGCCGCAGCACCAGGGGCAGGGCGTCGTCTGGCAACTGGTGCCGGAAAGCCAGCTGGCGTGGCATGCCGGGCCGAGTTTCTGGCGCGGAGCCACACGGATCAATGACACCTCAATTGGTATTGAGCTGGTGAACAGTGGTTATCAGCGTACCCTGACGGGGCTGCGCTGGCAGCCGTTTACCCCGACACAAATCGCGGCGCTGGAGGCGTTAGTCAAAGACATCAGCGCGCGTTACGACATCCCAGCGGAAAATGTGGTGGGGCATAGCGATATCGCGCCGCAACGCAAACAGGATCCGGGGCCGTTGTTTCCCTGGCGGCAGCTGGCGCTGGCGGGGTTAGGTGCCTGGCCTGATGACGCAACGGTACAGCGTTATCTGGGTAACGAGGCGGCAAATGCACCGGTTGATCAGGATGAATTACTGGATGCTCTGCAACGCTATGGTTATGACGTTGCAGCGGCGAGTACCCCGGCGATGCAGCGTAAGGTTATTGCGGCGTTTCAGATGCATTTCAGGCCACGGGATTACCGTGGCCTGGCGGACGCGGAAACGCTGGCGATTGCCCGCGCCCTGCTGGCGAAATACGGCGCGGCGCAATAGCGCCGTTCCGTCATGCCTGTAGCAGGAATGCCTGCCAGTGTGCGACCAGTTGGGTGAGGTCCTCACGACTGACATCCAGATGGGTCACGATACGCGTCACCGGACCGACGCTAATCAACACATCACGTGCGCTCAGCCATGCTTTCAACCCGTCAACCTGCTGCGCGGGTACCTTCACAAACAACATGTTGGTTTGCTGGCTCACCACGTCCACGCCGAGGGTTTTCAGCTGTTCACCAAGCCAGGCAGCGTTGTCGTGATCCTGTTGCAAACGCGCCACGTTATGTTGCAGGGCATATAAGCCCGCCGCAGCCAGAATGCCTGCCTGACGCATTCCACCACCCACCATTTTACGCCAGCGGCGCGCCTGTTCGATGTAGGCTGCCGGGCCGCACAGCAGCGATCCCACTGGCGTACCCAGCCCTTTGGACAGACAGATGGTCAGGGTATCGCAGTAGCGGGCAATGCCTTCCAGCGTGGTATTTTGCGCCACCACGGCGTTAAAAATACGTGCGCCATCGATATGCAACGCCAGCTGGTGCTGACGCGTGAATTGATATGCCTGTTCCAGATAGCTTGTCGGCAACACTTTACCGTGATGGGTGTTTTCCAGGCTGAGCAGACGGGTGCGCGCAAAGTGGATGTCGTCCGGTTTAATCGCGGCAGCCACATCGGCCAGCGGCAGAGTGCCGTCTTCTGCGGCAAGGATCGGCTGCGGCTGAATGCTGCCCAGCACGGCGGCTCCACCGGCTTCATATTTGTAGTTATGCGCCTGCTGCCCAACGATATATTCATCGCCACGCTGACAATGGCTCAGCAGCGCCACCAGGTTGGCCTGGGTGCCGGTGGGGAAGAACAACGCCGCTTCTTTGCCGCTCATACAGGCGGCTTCGGCTTCCAGCGCATTGACGGTGGGATCGTCACGGTAGACATCATCACCAGTTTCGGCAGCCATCATGGCGTCGAGCATGGCGGAACTTGGGCGGGTTACGGTATCACTGCGTAAATCGATCACGTCGCTCTCCTGAAAGAAAAAGCGGGCTGAGCGCCCGCATCGCATTTTTTTGCCTGTCCCGTTTTACCTCAGCCAGTTGGTTTTCGCCAGCTCCACGATCTCATCGCCGCGGCCATTCAGAATCGCCCGCAGCATATACAGACTGAAGCCTTTGGCTTGTTCCAGTTTGATTTGTGGCGGGATGGCCAGTTCTTCTTTGGCGGTAATGACGTCCAGCAGCACCGGGCCGTCGTGGGCGAACGCCTGCTCCAGCGCGCTATCCAGCTCTGAAGCCTTTTCGACCCGAATGCCTTTGATGCCGCAGGCGGTGGCGATGGCGGCGAAATCCGGGTTCTCCAGTTCGGTGCCATCGGTCAGATACCCCCCGGCTTTCATCTCCATCGCCACAAAGCCCAGCACGCTGTTATTGAAAATCACCAGCTTCACTGGCAGCTTGAGTTGCGCCACCGAGATAAAATCGCCCATCAGCATACTGAAACCGCCATCGCCACACAGCGCCACCACCTGACGATTACGATCGATCGCCTGCGCCCCCAGCGCCTGCGGCATGGCATTGGCCATCGATCCGTGGTTGAACGAACCGAGCAGCCGCCGCTTACCATTCATCTTCAGATAACGCGCTGCCCATACGGTCGGGGTGCCGACATCGCAGGTAAAGATGGCATCGTCAGCAGCGAAATGGCTGATTTGCTGCGCCAGGTATTGCGGATGAATCGCCTGTTTATCATTGGCGCTGGCCAGCTCGTCCAGCCCTTTGCGCGCTTCTGCATAATGCTCCAGCGCACTATCAAGATGGTGGCGATCGCTCTTGCTGCTGAGCTGTGGCAGCAATGCCTGCAATGTCGCTTTGATATCGCCCACCAGCGCCATATCGACGTGGCTGTGCGCGCCGAGGCTGGCAGGATTGATATCAATCTGAATGATGTTGGCGGAAGCGGGATAGAACGGTCGATAAGGGAATTGTGTCCCGAGCAGCACCAGAGTGCTGGCATTCATCATGGCGTGAAAACCGGATGAAAAACCAATCAGGCCGGTCATGCCGACATCGTAGGGATTGTCATACTCAATATGTTCTTTGCCACGCATCGCATGCACCACCGGCGCTTTCAGCGTCTCAGCCAGCTTTACCACTTCAGCATGTGCGCCAGCACAACCGCTGCCGCACAGCAGGGTAATGTTTTTGGCCTCATTCAGTGTGGCGGCCAGACGGCTGATTTCACTGGCGGAGGGCAGCACCTGGGGCAGCTGCGGGGGATACCACTCGGCGCGCGCGCCTTCTGGTGCCGGTTTGAGTGCCACATCGCCCGGCAACACCACCACCGAAACGCCACGATTCAGAATCGCTTTGCGCATCGCGATGCCCAGTACCTGCGGTAACTGCTCCGGGTTCGACACCAGTTCGCAATAATGGCTGCATTCGCGGAACAACTCCTGCGGATGGGTTTCCTGGAAGTAGCCGCTGCCAATCTCGCTGGAAGGGATATGGGCGGCGATCGCCAGCACCGGTACATGGTTACGATGGCAATCAAACAGGCCGTTGATCAGGTGCAAGTTGCCCGGCCCACAGGACCCGGCACAAACGGCCAGCTCGCCGGTAATTTGCGCTTCGGCACCCGCGGCAAAGGCGGCGACCTCCTCGTGACGCGTGGGCATCCATTTAATGGTGCCCATACGATTGAGGCTATCGTTTAACCCATTCAGTGAATCACCGGTAACGCCCCAGATGCGCTTAACACCTGCGTTTTCCAGCGTTTTCGCCAGCAGCGCCGCAACAGTTTGCTTCATCGAACACTCCTTTCCGGGAATTTAACGTCAGTGAGAAAGGGTAGACGATGGAATCCGGGCGTAGCCGTGAAAAAATGCGCTACGCCGCGGGGGGAGGGATCAGGCTGAGAACAGGGCGATCAGAATCGGTGCCAGCAGGCTCATGATAAAGCCATGCACAATAGCGGCCGGGACAATTTCCATCCCGCCTGCGCGTTGCAGAATCGGCAGGGTAAAATCCATCGAGGTGGCGCCGCTCAGCCCTAATGCGGTACAGCGATGGCGGGTGACCAGCAGCGGGATCAGCATGATGGCAAATAATTCACGCAGCAGATCATTGAAGAAAGCAGCACTGCCCATCACCGGGCCGAAGGCTTCCGTCATCAGGATGCCGGAGAGCGAGTACCAGCCGAAACCGCTCGCCAGTGCCAGCCCGGTTTTCAGCGGCAGACCGAGCAGCGTGGCAGCTATTGCGCCGCCTGCCAACGCGCTCACCAGTGAGACCGCCGCCACCAGCATGCCCCGGCGATTCAGCATCACCTGGCGCAGTGTCATGCCGCTGCCACGTAACTGAATCCCCACCAGAAACAGCATCAGGATCAGCGCGTACTCGCTGGCAGTGGCGGCGTGGCGCAACGGCGAGGCATGGGTCAGGCCCAGCAGAAAACCGGCCGCTACGGTCGCGCACAGCTTCACCGATTCCAGCGCCATCTGCCAGCGGGAGGGCAGCGTTTGTGGACGATGGTTGTGCTGCCACGGCGAGCGTTTTTCCAGCAGCCACAGTGCGGCCAGCGAGCAGGCGAGAATACACAACATGCTGATCAACGCGGTGTGGAAGATGGTCAGCAGATTGCTGCCGAGGTTGTCGAGAAACGCCAGGCTGACTCCCATCAAAAACAGAATCAGGTAAACAATATTACCGAGCAGACGGTTGACCGACTTCAGCAAACGCGGGCTATGGAACGGCAGCAACCAGCCGATAATCAGTGGCAGCAGGATAATGATCAGTCCGGTATACATCATGAGGCAGTTCGTCCCTGAAAAAAGAGGCGTCACGCTAACCAAAAACATCTGAAGTGTAAACCTTTTCCCCGCCAGATAACTTGACCAACGTAACGCGGGCGACCATGCTCAGGCAAAGAAGAGGAAGAACGCTGCGATGATTCTGGAACATATCGATATTCATGGTTTTCGTGGGATTAATCAGCTCTCGCTGCCGCTGACCACCACCAATCTGCTGATCGGGGAAAATGCCTGGGGTAAATCGAGCCTGCTCGATGCGCTCACGTTACTGCTGGCACCCGCGACCGAATCCTATTTATTCACCGAACATGATTTCCATTTTCCCCCCGGCGACCTTGAAGCGCGTATGCATCAGCTTCAACTGGTGTTCCGCTTTCGTGCCGAAAATCATGAAGACGAACCCTTACTGGAGCCCTTCTGGCAGCATGATAACGCCGGGCGTTACATCAGCTTCAGCGCACGCGGTAAGCGCAGGGAGCAGGGGGTAAAAACCACCCACCGCTTTATCGATGCCCGGGGGGACGTGCTGCCGCTGGAAGGGACGGCACAGGCGCTGGCCCATTTGCGCACCTGGTATCCGGTGTTGCGCGTGCGCGATGCCCGTTTTAGCCGGCGGGCGCGTCAGACAGAAAACGATCCGGCGCGGCGCGCCAGCACCATGAGTGAACTGGCGTTGGAAGTGGATAAACTGACGCGCGATTTGGTCGCGCGGCCGCAGATGCTCAGCGACGACTTGCTACGCCAGGGATTGCACACCATGCAGCAATTGCTGGAACACTATTTTCTGGTGCAACAACCGGGGGGCAGTGTGGCGCGGGTGGCACCAGAGGTCCGGGACGGCGGCGAGGGCTGGCGTTCGCTGGATCAGCTCAATCATCTTATCGCCGGTACCGAATCACGTAGCCGTCAGGTGATTTTGTTGCGTATGTTCTCCCTGCTGATTCAGGCGCATGGTAGCGCTCCTTTGCCGCCGGGTGCGCGGCCGTTGTTGCTGGTGGAAGATCCGGAAACCCGTCTGCATCCCATCATGTTGGCGGTGGCGTGGAATTTGCTGGATCTGATGCCGGTACAAAAGATTGCCACCACCAACTCGGGTGAACTGCTGTCGCAGGTGCCGGTGGAGCATGTGTGTCGTCTGGTACGTGAGCCGAGCCGGGTTGCTGCCTGGCGCATTGGTCCGGAAGGATTAAGCGCCGAGGAGAGCCGTCGCATTGGATTCCACATTCGCGTCAATCGTCCGTCGGCCCTGTTTGCCCGCTGCTGGTTGCTGGTGGAAGGGGAGACCGAGGTGTGGATCATTAACGAACTGGCGCGTCAGCGCGGCCATCACTTTGCGGCGGAAGGGGTCAAAGTGATTGAGTTTGCCCAGTCGGGACTGAAACCTCTGCTGAAATTCGCCCGGCGTATGGGCATCGCCTGGCATGTGCTGACTGACGGCGACGATGCCGGTAAGAAGTATGCCGCCACCGCGCGTAGCCAGTTACAGCCGCACGAACATGAAAACGATCATCTGACACAATTACCCGCGCTGGATATTGAGAATTTCTTCTATAAGCAGGGATTTAGTGATGTCTATCATCAGGTGGCGCACCTGCCGTTAAACGTACCGATGAATGCCAGGCGTATTATAACCAAAGCCATTCATCACAGTTCGAAGCCGGAACTGGCGATTGCCATAGCCCTGGCCGCCGCTGAACGTGGGCCAGAGGCGGTTCCGCCACTGCTGGATACGTTGTTCTCGCGGGTGATGTGGCTGGCGCGTGGTAAGGCCGATTGATTTTATAGAAAAATCTTGCCGCCAAAGGACGTAAAATTCTCAAAAGAAAAATGCCAGCATCACTGGCTGGCATTTTTTTTCGGGAGTGGTCAGAATGGATGAAGAAGCGCAGGGTTATGCCTGGACCGATGTTTCCACCGGCACGATCAAACTGGCATGGTTGCCTTTCGGCCCTTCATGGACATCGAACTGAACCTGCTGGCCGGCTTTCAGCGTTCTGTATCCCTCCATCTGAATCGTGGAGTAGTGTGCGAAGATATCGTCGCCGCCGCCAATCGGACAGATAAAACCGAAGCCTTTGGCGTTGTTGAACCATTTAACAGTACCCGTCTCCATGCTTTTACTTCCCTCGCAAGACATTTTGATAAGTAGGTGAGGTCATTGAAGCTGTGAGTCGAGCTTGTTTAAAACTCAATCAGCTTGTGTAAGTAGAATGTAGAGAAACGGTCCTTATCGTCAAGCAAACGACCCGAGCGCGCAGGGGGAAATTCATCAAAATTTGAGGCAGTTAACGCTATTGCAAATTTTGTGATACAGGTCGCGCATGCGCTTTCAGGTCCAGTTTTTCATGAGGGAAAAGTGGCTTGACAGGCATGTTAAACTTTAGGTGTGGGCGCAGAATTGCGCGCAACCGTAACGCAGAATTTCGACGGAACATTATGGCAAACACAAACGACTGGCTTAACTTTGAGCATCTGGCCGAAGACAAAGTACGCGAAGGGTTAAAGCCGCCTTCGATGTATAAAGTCATTCTGAATAATGACGATTATACGCCTATGGAATTTGTTATTGACGTTCTGCAAAAGTTCTTTTCTTATGATGTTGAACGTGCAACGCAACTGATGTTGAAAGTTCACTACCAGGGAAAGGCAATCTGTGGTGTATTTACTGCAGAAGTGGCGGAAACCAAAGTTGCCCAGGTGAACAATTACGCACGAGATAATGAACATCCGTTGCTGTGTACGCTGGAAAAAGCCTGAAACCGTCTCCATATAGGGGAAAGGTCGTCAGAGCGATAATTGGGGGAGGTGCCTAATGCTCAATCAAGAACTGGAACTCAGTTTAAACATGGCTTTCGCCAGAGCGCGTGAGCACCGTCATGAGTTTATGACCGTCGAGCATCTGTTGCTGGCTCTGCTCAGCAACCCGTCGGCCAGAGAGGCACTGGAAGCCTGTACGGTGGATATAGTGGCTCTGCGGCAGGAACTCGAAGCCTTCATCGAACAAACCACACCGGTGTTGCCCACCAGTGAAGAGGAGCGTGATACCCAACCCACGCTCAGCTTCCAGCGTGTGCTGCAGCGTGCGGTTTTCCATGTCCAGTCATCCGGGCGCAGTGAAGTTTCTGGCGCGAACGTGCTGGTCGCCATCTTCAGCGAGCAGGAGTCGCAAGCGGCTTACCTGTTGCGCAAACATGAAGTGAGCCGCCTCGATGTGGTGAACTTTATCTCCCACGGTACGCGTAAAGACGAGCCTGGTCAGGCACAGAATACGGAAAATCCGGTTAACGAAGAGCAGGCAGGCGGGGAGGAACGTATGGAAAACTTCACCACCAATCTTAATCAGCTTGCTCGCGTCGGCGGGATCGACCCGTTGATCGGCCGCGAGAAAGAGCTGGAGCGTGCCATTCAGGTCTTGTGCCGTCGCCGTAAGAATAACCCGCTGCTGGTGGGTGAATCGGGCGTCGGTAAGACCGCCATCGCAGAAGGCCTCGCCTGGCGTATTGTGCAGGGCGATGTGCCGGAAGTGATGAAAGATTGCACCATCTACTCGCTGGATATCGGTTCACTGCTGGCAGGCACCAAGTATCGTGGTGACTTTGAAAAACGTTTCAAAGCGCTGCTGAAACAGCTGGAGCAGGATAACAGCAGCATTCTTTTCATCGACGAAATCCACACCATTATCGGTGCGGGTGCGGCGTCGGGTGGCCAGGTGGATGCGGCAAACCTGATTAAGCCATTGCTTTCCAGCGGTAAAATCCGCGTGATGGGTTCCACAACCTATCAGGAATTCAGCAATATCTTCGAGAAAGACCGGGCGTTGGCGCGTCGTTTCCAGAAAATCGACATCACTGAACCGTCGGTGGAAGAAACGGTGCAGATCCTCAATGGTCTGAAACCGAAATACGAAGCGCACCATGATGTCCGTTACACCGCCAAAGCGGTACGTGCGGCGGTGGAGCTGGCGGTGAAATACATCAACGATCGTCATCTGCCCGATAAGGCGATTGATGTGATTGATGAAGCCGGTGCGCGTGCGCGTCTGGTCCCAGCCAGCAAGCGTAAAAAAACCGTCAATGTGTCTGACATCGAAACGGTGGTAGCACGTATTGCTCGTATTCCGGAACAAAGCGTTTCGGCGACCGATCGCGATACGCTGAAAAACCTTGGCGATCGTCTGAAAATGCTGGTGTTTGGTCAGGACAATGCGATTGAAGCTCTGACTGAAGCCATCAAGATGAGCCGTGCAGGCCTCGGCCAGGATCGTAAACCGGTTGGTTCTTTCCTGTTTGCCGGTCCAACCGGTGTCGGTAAAACCGAGGTGACGGTGCAGCTGGCGAAAGCGCTGGGCATTGAGTTGCTGCGTTTTGATATGTCGGAATATATGGAACGTCATACGGTGAGCCGTCTGATCGGTGCGCCTCCGGGGTATGTGGGCTTTGACCAGGGTGGCTTGCTCACCGATGCGGTGATCAAACATCCGCACGCTGTGGTGCTGCTCGATGAAATCGAGAAAGCTCACCCGGATGTGTTCAATCTGCTGCTGCAGGTGATGGACAACGGCATGCTGACGGATAACAACGGCCGTAAAGCGGATTTCCGAAACGTGGTGCTGGTGATGACCACTAACGCTGGCGTGCGTGAGACTGAACGTAAGTCGATTGGCCTGATTCAGCAGGACAACAGCACCGACGCGATGGAAGAGATCAAAAAAATCTTCACGCCGGAGTTCCGTAACCGTCTCGACAACATTATCTGGTTCCGTCACCTGTCTGCTGAGGTGATTCATCAGGTGGTGGATAAATTTATTGTCGAGTTGCAGGCACAGCTGGATGCGAAAGGCGTGTCGCTGGAAGTTAGCGATGATGCGCGTGACTGGCTGGCTGAGAAAGGGTATGACAAAGCGATGGGCGCGCGTCCAATGGCGCGTACCGTGCAGGAGAACCTGAAAAAACCACTCGCCAACGAACTGCTGTTTGGTTCTCTGGTGGATGGCGGCTCAGTGTCCGTCGCGCTGGATAAAGAGAAAAACCAGCTGACTTATCATTTCCTCAGTGCGGAAAAACGTAAAACCGAAGGGACTGTGCATTAATCACAGTACAAAAAAACCCTGGTGCATTGCATCAGGGTTTTTTCATGAAAGCTGGAACGCAGATATTTTGATACTCAACCTACCTGAACAGGCTCAGTGAACAGGCATTAAGCTGTCTTCTGTTGCTGGCTTTTTGCTTTTCGTTCACCAGAAATTTCAGGTACCGCCGTTCTGAACTTGTCAGACATCAATGTGTTAGCGTTGGCAAGCAACAGCGCTCTGACTTCATCGCGCGACATTCGTTTTT
This sequence comes from Pantoea sp. X-Soil-TKNS-1280, assembly GCF_059730475.1. NCBI lineage: Bacteria > Pseudomonadati > Pseudomonadota > Gammaproteobacteria > Enterobacterales > Erwiniaceae > Pantoea > Pantoea sp. X-Soil-TKNS-1280. Next base: position 1,475,573 of record NZ_AP035962.1, read on the forward strand.
CGTTACGCTCACTCATACAGCCTCCTCTAAACAAGGTCATATTATACTCAAATGTACGGGGGAAGTCATCTTCACCAGTCCACCCTGAGATTTGCACGTCGCAAAATGTTTCTCTGGACGCTGGTTAACGTGTTGAAATCTGCATGCATAACATTTTGATCCTGGCGATAAGAAAAGCCGAATTTATTGTAGTGTCCAATCAAATCAGGATCGGGTTGGATAATAAAAGCACCAACGCTGTCATCTATACTGGCAAGAAGATCGGTCATAGCGATAACAGCCAGGGCGGTTAGCCGACCTTTTAAAGGATGTGATGCGTCATCTTTCACTAATGATTCAATCATAAAAAGATGAAGATGCTTATCCGCTACAGAATAAATTGACAGGAAAGCGCCTTCCACATTCTGGCTGCCTGTCACTTTAAAGGCAGCACTGAAACTCTCTTCATGCAAATAATGCGGAAAATAATTCAGCCAATTTAGTTTCGACTCAGGATTTCTGCTCAGGGACTCAAACTCATCCTCATTAAGCCATGCAACCGAAAGGCCAAGACCCGCTTTATCAATGACTTGCTGAACAACCACGAGAGTTTCATTGCAGGATGCTTTAAATTCGACCGAAGTTGTCATATGCCTGTAAATCCAATCATTCCATTGACGTGTGCAGGTTATATGATTCTCAGCAAAATCATCGCTGTCAATGCCTGAGGTCAAAAATGGCGCATGAAAAAGGCCGGATGCGAATCCGGCCTTTTATCGCGTTCAGAAAACGCGTGAGATGAGTAGCGTCTTAGCGACTACGGAAGACAATGCGGCCTTTGCTCAGGTCGTACGGGGTCAACTCGACAGTCACTTTGTCGCCCGTCAGGATGCGGATGTAGTTTTTGCGCATTTTACCGGAGATATGAGCGGTAACCACGTGCCCGTTTTCAAGTTCTACGCGGAACATGGTGTTAGGTAACGTATCCAGTACGGTACCTTGCATTTCAATATTGTCTTCTTTGGCCATCGAATCCTCTGGGTGAACTACCAAACTGTTGAACCGGCAAGATAATGCCGAATTCCATGATTTATGTAAAGAAACGTTGGTGATTTTGCCAACACTTCGCCGTGCGTCGCGCCAATGCGCGTGCATTACGGATTAAATTCGGGTGTTTTTGACGTCTGCGGGGGATTAGCGGGCTAAGAATCTGTAGCAATCGGCATCGGGCGCACAACTGAAACAGCTTCGGGAAAACAGTCACTTTCCCAGCCTGGCAATTCCGGCTCGCCACAGCGAAGCGCGGACGACATACCAAACTCGCTTATTATATCACTTTTGCCGCGTATTGTGTGCAAAACATCTGCGCGGGCCGTCAAAAAAGGGTTTGTGTTTGCCAGCAACCGGGTAAAACCGGTTGCCACGCCAGTGTTTGTACATACTGCAAATAATCGACACGCGGAATTTCGACTGCACCTAAAGAGGCAGTGTGGGGATTGAGTACCTGGCAATCAATCAGCCGTCCGTTGTGGCCGAGAAAGTGCTGACTGAAGACCCACAGCGCGGTTTTAGAGGCATTTTCTTCACGGCTGAACATCGACTCGCCACAAAAAATCTGGCCCAGTGCCAGACCATATAATCCCCCGACCAGCCGTTGTTCATGCCATACCTCGACCGAATGGGCATGGCCCAGTTCATACAAGCGCAGCCAGGCACGCTTCACCTCGAAAGTGATCCAGGTACCTTCCTGACGATGACTGGCGCAACCTTCCAGGACCTGGGCGAACGCCTGATTCATGGTGACGCGATAGGGGGAGCTACGGTGAAAACGCGCCATGCTGCGACTGAGGTGGAAAGATTCCGGCAACATAACAGCGCGGGGATCGGGCGACCACCAGAGAATCGGATCGCCCGGTGAGAACCAGGGAAAAATGCCACGCTGGTACGCATTCATCAAACGGGCAGGGGAAAGATCTCCACCCATCGCCAGCAAGCCGTTCGGCTCACGTAGCGCCATTTCCGGAGGCGGAAAATGCAGCGAATCGCGTGACAGTTGTACCAGTCTCATTGCGTTAATTACCCTTACGGCAGTTCGCTAAGACTATAGCGCAAAGCGTTGGTGGAAACGCCAGTAACGTCCTTCTTTTGAGATTAATTCGTCATGAGAACCAGATTCAATAATCTGTCCCTGATCCATCACACAAATGCGGTCCATTTGCGCCAGCCCACTCAGGCGATGTGTCACCATTATCAGTGTTTTCCCCTGGGTGACTTGCTGCAACAGCATCAGAATTTGCTGTTCGGTGGTGGCATCCAGCCCTTCGGTTGGCTCATCAAGCAGCCAGAGGTCTCCACCGTGCAGCAAGGCCCGTGCAATCGCCAGACGGCGCATCTCGCCACCGGAAAGGGGACGACCACCTTCTCCCATCCAGGCATTCAGCCCCTCGCTGTGTTCAGCCAGATGGCTAAGCCCCACCTGATGCAGGGCGGCGGTAAGTTCTTGATCACTGGCAGCGGGGCAGGCCAGCAGCAGGTTATCCCGTAACGTCTGACTGAACAGATGAACCCGCTGCGTGACGACGCTGATGCGCTGGCGCAGCGAGGTTTCGTCCCAGTTCGCCAGCGGGATCCCGTTCAGCGCGATGCTACCCTGCTGCGCCTCCCAGCCGCGGGTGATCAATGCCAGCAGACTGGATTTGCCGCATCCGGTAGGCCCAAGCAACGCCAGGTGTTCACTCGTCTGCAGGCTCAGGGAAAAGTTATGCAACACGGCTTCCGGACGCTGCGGGTAGCTGAACTGAATATTTTCCAGCGTCAGGCTAATGCCCGCTGGCGTGTTGACCCTGGCTGCTGGAAAACGAATAGCCGGAGGTTGATCGATAATTTCCTGCACCCGTTGTGCCGCGCTGGTGACCTGCGTGAGCGGCAAAAATGCCCCGGCAACCGGAGCCAGCGCTTCAAACGCCGCCAGGCCACAAAAGACGAACAGGGCGAGAAATGCCCCTGGGGCGCTGTTTCCGCCGACACCGGCAGCCGCAATCCACAGCAGCAGCGTCACGGTGACACCGGTAATCAGTAACAACAGACTTTGCGCCACAGCCTGCAAACGATGTTGCTTGCGCTGGGCCTGTTGCCAGTCGATCTCCTCACTATCAAGCTGTGCCCGCCAGCGCGGGGCCGCGCCATAGATTTGCAGTTCAGCCAGTCCGGTGAGCCAGTTCGTGAGTTGTAAACGCCAGTTAGCCTGATGCTGCGCGATCTGCTGGCCCGCACTGGCGCCAAAACGCCAGAACAGCGGCGGCATCACTAACAGCGTTGCCAGCATGATGCCGCCAAGCAATAGCGCCAGCGGCACATCCAGCCACGCTAAGCCGAGGGTCACAGCAACGATCACCACAGCAGCCCCCACCAGCGGTGAGATCACGCGCAAATAAAGGTGATCGAGCGTATCGACATCGCCAACAAAACGGTTGAGCAGGTCCCCCTGGCGAAACTGCGCCAGCTGTTGTGGGGCCAGCGCGATTAATTTGCTGAAGGTGAAGACGCGTAAATGTTGCAGCACGCGGAAGGTGGCATCGTGGCTGACCAGACGTTCGAAATAACGCGCTGCGGTGCGAATGATCGCTGCACCTCGTACTCCGGCGGCGGGTAACATGTAGTTGAAGCTGTACAGACCGGCAACGCCCGCCACCGAAGAGGCAGCCAGGAACCAGCCGGACAAGGTCAGCAAACCAATGCTCGCCAGCAGGGTGGCAATCGCCAGCACCATTCCCAGGCCAAGACGCCACGGATGACGTCGCCACAAACGTAAAAAAGGCATCAGGCTATGCATCAGGCAATCTCCTTCTGACGATGCTGCACCATCTCGCGTAATGGCCCGTCCTGCTGATGCAGCTGTTGCCAGTGACCTTGCTGCACCAATTGACCGTTTTGCATCACCCAGATTTCATCCCAGCTGGCGAGGTCGCTGAGCTGATGGGTAATCATCAGGGTGGTTTGTCGTGTCGCGGCTTGTTTCAGGGCCGCCATCACCCGTTGTTCGCTCTGACTATCCAGTCCTGATCCCGGCTCATCCAGCAACAGCAGTTGCGCCGGTTTCAGCAGCGCACGGGCCACCGCCACACGCTGAGCCTGGCCGACGGATAAGCCTGTCGCGCTATCACCGAGAGGCGTATCCAGCCCCTGAGGCAGCCGTGGCAGAAATTCCGCGACGCCAGCATCATTCAGCGTGCGCTCCAGCTCTGCCTCAGTGACGCTGCGTCCCATCAACACGTTTTCACGCAGAGTGGCAGCAGGTAAGTGCGGGTTTTGCCCCACCCAGGCCAGCTGTTGCTGCCAGCTGGCGCGATCGATGTCACGCAACTCCGTACCGTTGATTTTCAGCGATCCCGCATAAGGCAGAAAGCCGAGCAACACATTCATCAGGGCAGTTTTGCCCGCGCCACTTTGCCCTACCAGCGCCACGCGTTTTCCTGCTGAGAGGCTGAAGGTTAGCGGCTGAGATAGCGCTTCGCCGCGGGCGGTCATTACCACCAGATCGCTGGCTTCCAGCTCAAGAGGCGCGGAAAACGTGACTGCTGCGCCTGCTGATGCGGGTGTATCGGGGCTGTCCTGCAGAAAACGATCCAGTGCATCTGCCCCGCCCACGGCCTGGGCTTTGGCATGGTAAAAGGTGCCTAAATCACGCAGCGGCTGGAAGAATTCCGGGGCGAGGATTAACGCAAGGAAACCGGCAAACAACGTGACGCCGCTGTGGTAATGACCAAAATTCAGCTCGCCAAGGTAGGAGAAGCCGAAATACACCGCCACTACGGCAATCGCCAGTGAAGCAAAAAACTCCAGCACCGCTGACGAGAGGAAGGCCAGACGTAACACTTCCATGGTGCGTTGACGAAAATCAGTGGTGGTACGGCTGATGGCCTGTTGTTCGGCACTGGCACGATCAAACAGGCGCAGCGTTTCGCGGCCACGCAGGCGATCGTAAAAATCCCCGCTGAGTCTGGCCAGCGCGAGGAAATTACGTCGGTTGGCATCGGCAGCGCCCATACCGACCATCGCCATAAACAGCGGAATGAGCGGGGCGGTGACCAGCAAAATCAATCCGGCTGCCCAGTTAATCGGGAAAATCGCCACCAGAATGGCGCAGGGAATAAAAACCGCCAGCGACATCTGCGGCAGATAGCGGGCGTAATATTCCTGCATCTCCTCAATCTGCTCCAGCAGTAGCGTCGCCCAGCTGCCGGCGGGTTTACCCTGAATCCAGGCCGGACCCAGCGCATTCAGTCGGTCCAGCACCTGCTGCCGCAGCGCCCGGCGGATCGCCATCCCCGCGCGCTGACCAGCCATCTCACGGCCATAGTTCAGTGCGGCGCGCAGTACAAAACACAGCAGCAGCAGGGCAAACTGGCTGATAAGTTCTGCGCGGGGTAGATGAGTGATGATCAGCGCCTGTAACTGCGTGGCGAGCAGCCATGCCTGGGCAATGATCACCAGGGCGCTGGCAAAGCCCAGCAGAGAAACCAGACGCAGGCTGCGTGCACCGTGATGACGTTGCTGGCGAAGCCAGCGGATAAGTTCCTGTTGCCGCGATTTGTTCATGCGAAGCCGTTCGATGATCCAGATAAGAAGCCGTGGAGAGGGGAAAACCTCTGCAAGGTCAGGCGCATGAACTGTAGCACGCAGGTAATAAAAAAGGCGACCAAAACAGGTCGCCTCCGGCAATTATGATCAAGTTATTAACAACTTACTTATCGTTTTTAACCAGACCATCAAGGTAACGTTCAGCATCCAGTGCTGCCATACAACCGGTACCGGCGGAGGTGATCGCCTGACGATAGATATGGTCCATGACGTCACCGGCGGCAAAGACGCCAGGGATGCTGGTCTGGGTGGCGTTGCCGTGCAGACCGGATTGAACTTTGATGTAACCATTTTCCAGCGCCAGCTGACCTTCGAAGATCGCCGTGTTAGGGCTATGGCCGATAGCGACGAACAGACCGGCAACGTCCAGCGATTCTGGCTCTTCACCTTTGGTTGACAGCAGTTTCAGACCGGTCACACCCATCTGATCACCCACCACTTCATCCAGGGTGCGATCGGTATGCAACACGATATTGCCGTTGCGCACTTTTTCCATCAGACGATCGATAAGGATCTTCTCGGCACGGAAGTTGTCACGGCGGTGAATCAGGTGCACTTCAGCAGCAATATTTGCCAGGTACAGCGCTTCTTCTACGGCGGTGTTACCCCCGCCAATTACCGCGACTTTCTGGTTGCGGTAGAAGAAACCGTCACAGGTGGCGCAGGCCGATACGCCTTTGCCTTTAAACGCTTCTTCAGAAGGCAGGCCAAGGTAACGGGCTGAAGCACCGGTGGCGATGATCAGTGCGTCCGCGGTGTATTCGCCGCTGTCACCCGTCAGGCGGAACGGGCGGTTCTGCAAATCAACAGTGTGGATATGATCGAAAATGATCTCGGTGTTGAACTTCTCCGCATGCTCATGCATACGTTCCATCAGCGATGGACCTGTCAGATCGTGCGGGTCGCCCGGCCAGTTTTCCACTTCAGTGGTGGTGGTGAGCTGACCACCTTTTTCCAGACCGGTAATCAAGACCGGATTCAGGTTGGCGCGTGCGGCATAGACTGCCGCAGTGTAACCGGCAGGGCCGGAGCCCAGAATGAGCAGCTTACTGTGTTTGGCCGTACTCATGTGTTCCTCAGTTTCTTGTCTGACAACATAGCGAATGATTGTAGGGAAATTACCGGCGCAAAAAAAGTCTTGAGCGATTTTGTTAACAATCGCTGCAAGCGGCGTAGACGATGAGTGGTGATTCTGCACGCCGATTGCGCCAAAAGGGGGCAATGCTCGGTAATTTGTGGTGCAGCTGTATAAAAAATCTCATTAGAAAACAGGAACCCAGCACTCTGTATGGCATCTTGTACTGAATTTGGATGTTTTACTTTGACAATCGCCTGCGCATTTGCGAAAACATTATCAGAAGCAGAGAAGATTTAGCGATTCGAAACAGAATTTCATGCCTGTTTTGGTTTGTTTCGCCAAATAAACTCAGCCTGACATTGGTAATGACGCATGATGTGGACAGACAACATGCGTCATACGGATGGTCGCATTACTGCACAGGCTTATGGTCTTCACTTCGAGTAAGGCCCTGAACAATGAACGTTTTCAGGGTGTGGCAGGTTAAGGGAAGGAATTAAGAGAGACAATAATAATGGTAGACAATAAGAAGCGCCCCGGAAAAGATCTGGACCGAATCGACCGCAACATCCTCAACGAATTGCAAAAGGATGGTCGAATTTCCAATGTTGAGCTTTCGAAACGTGTGGGCTTATCGCCGACACCGTGTCTTGAGCGTGTTCGCCGCCTGGAACGTCAGGGTTTCATTCTGGGTTACACTGCACAGCTCAACCCGCATTATCTCGATGCTTCATTGCTGGTGTTTGTTGAGATTACTCTGAATCGTGGCGCACCCGATGTGTTTGAGCAATTTAACGCCGCCGTGCAAAAACTTGAGGAAACTCAAGAATGTCACCTCGTTTCCGGTGACTTCGACTATCTGCTGAAAACCCGTGTGCCGGATATGTCAGCGTATCGTAAACTGTTGGGCGAAACCTTGCTGCGCCTGCCAGGCGTGAACGACACCCGCACCTATGTGGTAATGGAAGAGGTCAAACAGAGCAATCGTCTGGTGATCAAAACCCGTTAATGCAGGGCAGGTGCAAAACTTGCAGGATTTCGGTACACTCCTGTGAATTCATACAGGACCAGCGTCGGGCGTGCCCGGCGCTGTTGCCTTCTTAATTTACAGGCACCTGGAGAGTTCTCTTGAGCCAGGAATATACAGAAGACAAAGACGTTTCATTACAACCGCTGAGCAGCGGACGTCGGCTGCTTGAAGCGTTGCTCATCCTTGTGGCCTTGTTCGCCATCTATCTGATGGTTTCTTTGGTCAGTTTTAACCCTTCCGATCCCAGTTGGTCGCAGACGGCCTGGCACGAGCCTATCCATAATTTGGGTGGCAGCGTGGGGGCATGGCTGGCTGATACCTTGCTGTTTATCTTCGGCGTGATGGCCTATGCCATTCCTCCGGTGATCATCGGCTTATGCTGGATAACCTTCCGCCAGCGCGATCGCCACGACTACATCGACTACTTCGCCGTTGGGCTACGTCTGATTGGTGTGCTGGCGCTGGTGGTCACCACCTGTGGTCTGGCGGCACTGAATGCTGACGATATCTGGTATTTCGCCTCCGGTGGCGTGATCGGCAGTCTGATCAGCAACGCCATGGCACCCTGGTTCAGCTCGGCAGGCGGTACCTTAACGCTGCTGTGCGTGTGGGCTGCGGGTATTACGCTGTATACCGGATGGTCATGGCTGACGATTGCCGAAAGAATTGGTGGCGTGGTGATGGGGGTGCTGACGTTTGCCAGCAATCGCTCCCGTCATGATGAACCCTGGCAGGAAGAAGATGAGTATGAGGACGAAGATGAACATCAGCAGGCGGATGACGTTGTTCCGCCGCTGCGTGCCGCTGCGTCTGATGACGATGATGTGCTGCTGGCTAAACCCCGTAAGGTGAATGAAACGCCACTGGCCGATGTGCAGGATGATCCGTTGCTGGCGAAAGCCAGTGCCGCGACGGCTGCCGCCATTGCCGTGAGCAGTGAAGCCGCTTTGCAGGAGCCGCAGGTTGCGCCAGTGGCTCCGCTCCAGCCAGCAGAAACAGCTGCGCCGCAGCCTGTGACGCAACCCGTACAGCCGACGCAGCCTGCTCCGGTAGTCCCCGTCGCAGCACCTCAGCCGCCGTTGTATCGGTTTGAGGTTCCCGCTGAGACACCCGCATTCTCCCCGGTGGATGACGATGAGGGTCCACAGATGGGTAACTGGCAGGATGCTGCGCAGGCCCCGTCAGCGCTGAACACCACGGCCAGCGCCACCCTGGCTGCCGGAGCAGTCAAGGCCGCATCATCCAGCGCGTCTTACATGCCTGCGTTCGATGTGGTGCCAGAGCGTGATTACAATCCGCAGGTTAAACAGGGTATTGGCCCGGAACTGCCACGTCCGAATCCGGTGAAACTGCCGACACGACGTGAACTGGCATCCTATGGTATCAAACTGCCGTCGCAGCGGATGGCGGAAGAGAAAGCCAGAGAGACAGAGCAGCCGGTGTCGTCACCTGTGCTGGATCAGCTTGCGGCTGATGATGCAGAAGCTTTGCAGCAGGCGCAGTTGCGTGATGCTTTCCAGTCACAGCAACAGCAGCGTTATGGCGAAAGCTGGCACACGGAAGCCGCAGCGGAAGACGAAGAAGCGTTGCAACAGGCACAGCTGGCGCGCCAGTTTGCTGAGCAGCAACAACAGCGTTATGGGGAAGAAAAAGCGCCTGAGCCTGATGACGGACCGGTATTTAACCTCGATACCTCGTCAGCGTTTGATTTCTCACCGATGAAAGATCTGGTGGATGACAGCCCAACTGAGCCGTTGTTCACCATCGCGGCGACACCGGAACCTGAGGTTCCTGCGCCCGCACAGTGGCAACAACCGGTTGCGCCGCAGCCACAGGTGGAGACTTCCTTTGATGAGGAAAGCAGCCCGTGGTCCGCTGCTGAGCCTGAACCCACGGTGGAAGAGCAACCCGCGAAACCGGTGCAGGATAGCTTGTTCCATCCGTTCCTGGTTCGCCATGAACAGCCGCTGGAGCGTCCTTCTACGCCGCTGCCGACCCTCGATCTGCTGACGCAGCCGCCAGCGGAAGAGGAGCCGGTGGATATGTTTGCGCTGGAGCAGACGGCGCGCCTGGTGGAAGCCCGTCTGGCGGATTATCGCGTCAAAGCGGAAGTGGTGGGGATCTCTCCTGGCCCGGTTATCACCCGTTTTGAACTGGATCTGGCACCGGGCGTTAAAGCCGCGCGTATCTCCAACCTGTCGCGCGATCTGGCCCGTTCGCTTTCCGCTGTGGCAGTACGTGTGGTGGAAGTGATTCCTGGCAAGCCCTATGTGGGTCTGGAACTGCCGAACAAACATCGTCAGACGGTTTATCTGCGCGAAGTGCTGGATTGTGCCAAATTCCGTGACAATCCTTCGCCGCTGGCGGTGGTGCTGGGGAAAGACATTGCCGGCCAGCCGGTGGTGGCCGATCTGGCTAAAATGCCGCATTTGCTTGTAGCCGGTACTACCGGTTCGGGTAAATCCGTCGGCGTTAACGCCATGATTATCAGCATGCTGTATAAAGCCACGCCAGAAGAAGTGCGCTTTATCATGATCGACCCGAAAATGCTGGAGCTTTCCGTATACGAAGGCATCCCGCATCTGTTGACGGAAGTGGTCACCGACATGAAAGACGCCGCCAATGCGCTGCGCTGGAGTGTGGGTGAGATGGAACGGCGTTATAAGCTGATGTCGGCGCTTGGCGTGCGTAACCTTGCCGGTTACAACGAAAAAGTCGAGCAGGCTGAAGCGATGGGGCGTCCGATTCCCGATCCGTTCTGGAAACCGGGCGACAGCATGGATATCACGCCTCCGGTTCTGGAAAAACTGCCTTACATCGTGGTGATGGTCGATGAATTTGCTGACCTGATGATGGCGGTTGGCAAGAAAGTGGAAGAACTGATCGCCCGTCTGGCACAGAAAGCGCGTGCGGCAGGCATCCACTTAGTGCTGGCAACCCAGCGTCCGTCGGTGGATGTGATTACCGGGTTAATCAAAGCTAACATCCCGACACGTATCGCCTTTACCGTATCGAGTAAAATTGACTCGCGTACCATCCTCGATCAGGGCGGTGCGGAATCGCTGCTGGGGATGGGTGACATGCTGTATATGCCGCCTAACTCGTCGCTGCCGATGCGCGTCCACGGCGCGTTTGTGCGCGACCAGGAAGTGCATGCCGTCGTGCAGGACTGGAAAGCGCGTGGACGACCGCAGTACATCGATAGCATTACCGCGGGCGAAGAGAGTGAAGGTGGTGGGGCTGGTCTGGAAGGCGACGAAGAGCTGGATCCGCTGTTCGATCAGGCGGTGGCTTTTGTGGTGGAGAAACGCCGTGCTTCGATCTCAGGGGTACAGCGCCAGTTCCGTATCGGTTATAACCGTGCTGCGCGCATTATCGAACAGATGGAAGCGCAGGGTATTGTGTCCGAACCTGGACATAACGGTAACCGTGAGGTGCTGTCGCCACCACCGCATGAGATGTAACCCGATGTAGTACCGACGTTAATCCCGGGCCAGTATTTACTGGCCCATTGTTTATCTGGCAGTCGATCCCCATATCAACGGGAGTTTTCGGCTTTTTCTCCTGTCGAACAGACAGTGCGGCAACTACGTTTTATGCAGTAAGTGTCGGGAAACAATGAATAAGGAATCGAATCAGATGAAATTACGCGTTATTGCCTGTGGTCTGCTGGCCTCTTTTCTTTCTGCTTCCGTGCTGGCGGATGCGTCCAGTGATTTGCAGCAGCGTCTGAATAAAGTGAGCAGCTTCCATGCCAGTTTCAGCCAGAAAGTTACCGATGGTAGCGGTGCGAATGTGCAGGATGGAGAAGGCGAACTGTGGGTCAAACGTCCCAGCCTGTTTAACTGGCATATGACGGCTCCGGATGAGAGCGTGATCATTTCCGATGGTAAAACGCTGTGGTTCTACAATCCCTTTGTGGAGCAGGTCAGTGCCAGCTGGTTGAAGAATGCCACCAGCAACACGCCGTTTATGCTGATTGCCCGTAACCAGCCGAGTGACTGGAAGCAATACAACATTAAGCAGCAGGGCGATAATTTTGAGCTGACGCCAAAAAGCAGCGACGGTAATCTCAAGCAATTCACCATTACGGTAACGCCGTCAGGCACGATTAATCAGTTCAGCGCGATTGAGCAGGATGGCCAGCGCAGCAGCTATCAGCTGAAAAGCCAGACCAATGGTGCTATCAGCCCGGACAAATTCACCTTTACGCCGCCTAAAGGGGTAACGGTAGACGATCAACGTCAGTGAGGTCACGGTGAGTAACCTTTCCCTGGATTTCTCCTCCAGTAATGAATTTCAGCCACTGGCCGCGCGTATGCGGCCGGTGACGTTGCAGCAATACATCGGTCAGCAACATTTACTGGCACCCGGTAAACCGCTGCCGCGCGCGATTGAAGCGGGCCATCTGCATTCGATGATTCTGTGGGGGCCGCCAGGGACGGGGAAAACGACACTGGCAGAGATTATCGGACATTACGGCAAAGCCGATGTCGAGCGTATCTCTGCGGTGACCTCCGGGGTGAAAGAGATTCGCGAAGCGATTGAACGAGCCCGGCAGAATCGTCAGGTCGGTCGTCGTACTATCCTGTTCGTGGATGAGGTGCATCGCTTTAATAAAAGCCAGCAGGATGCGTTTTTACCGCATATCGAAGATGGCACCATCACCTTTATTGGTGCCACCACGGAAAACCCATCGTTTGAACTGAACTCGGCGCTGCTGTCACGGGCGCGTGTCTATCTGCTGAAATCGTTAACCACGGCGGATATTGAGCAGGTTCTGCAGCAGGCAATGCAGGACAAGGAACGAGGCTATGGCAACAGCGACATTTTGCTGCCGGACAATACCCGGCGCATGATTGCCGAGCTGGTGAATGGTGATGCACGTCGGGCGCTGAACACGCTGGAAATGATGTCCGATATGGCGGAGATCAATGCTCAGGGCCAACGCGAGCTGACGCCACAGTTACTTAATGAGGTCTCGGGTGAACGGGCTGCGCGCTTTGATAATAAAGGCGACCGTTTTTATGATCTGATTTCCGCCTTGCATAAGTCGGTACGGGGTTCCGCGCCGGATGCGGCATTGTATTGGTATGCGCGGATTATCACCGCCGGTGGCGATCCGCTGTATGTGGCGCGTCGCCTGCTGGCGATCGCCTCAGAGGATGTCGGTAATGCCGATCCTCGTGGGATGCAGGTGGCGATTGCTGCCTGGGATTGTTTTACTCGCGTAGGACCAGCCGAAGGCGAGCGGGCCATCGCCCAGGCCATTGTTTATCTGGCGAGTGCGCCCAAAAGTAATGCTGTCTATACCGCCTTCAAAGCGGCGATGCATGATGCGCGTGAGTTCCCTGATTACGATGTTCCTGAGCATCTGCGCAACGCACCCACCAGGCTGATGAAAGAGATGGGGCTGGGTAAAGAGTATCGCTACGCCCATGACGAACCGAATGCGTTCGCCGCAGGTGAAGTTTACTTCCCACCGGAAATGGCACAAACACGCTACTATCACCCCACCAACCGCGGGCTTGAAGGGAAAATTGGCGAAAAACTCGCCTGGCTGGCTGAACAGGATCAAAATAGCCCGATAAAACGCTACCGCTCCTAAAGACGTTACGGTAAGGTGAGCAAGGAATTCAATGCATTCCAGAGGGATGCATCCCTTCATTCGTTCAATCAACCTTAATTACACAGGATAAGCATGCTCGATCCCAATCTGCTGCGTAACGAGCCAGACGCAGTCGCAGAAAAACTGGCACGCCGGGGATTTAAACTGGATTTGGAAACGCTGCGCTCCCATGAAGAGCGTCGTAAAGTATTGCAGGTCGAAACTGAAAATCTGCAGGCTGAGCGTAACTCCCGATCCAAATCCATCGGTCAGGCCAAAGCCCGTGGGGAAGACATCGAGCCGCTGCGTCAGGAAGTGAACGCGCTGGGCGAACGCCTGGATGCTGCTAAAGCAGAACTGGATGCCCTGCAGAACGAAATCCGTGATTTTGCGCTGGCACTGCCAAACCTGCCGTCAGACGAAGTCCCGCTGGGTAAAGATGACACCGAAAACCTCGAAGTTGCACGCTGGGGTGAACCACGCAAGTTTGATTTCCAGGTCAAAGATCATGTGGAGCTGGGCGAGCAGGCGAAAGGATTAGATTTCGCGTCGGCGGTGAAACTGACCGGCTCACGTTTTGTGGTCATGCAGGGTCAGATTGCCCGTCTGCATCGCGCCCTGAGCCAGTTTATGCTTGATCTGCATACCCAGCAGCACGGTTATCTTGAGACCTATGTGCCTTATCTGGTTAACCAGGACACGCTGTATGGCACTGGTCAGCTGCCGAAGTTTGGTGGAGACCTGTTCCATACCAAACCGCTGGATGAAGAAGCGGGCAGCAGCAACTACGCGTTGATTCCGACGGCGGAAGTGCCGCTGACCAACCTGGTGCGCGATGAAATCGTTGAAGAAGAAAACCTGCCGCTTAAACTGACTGCACATACGCCATGCTTCCGTTCTGAAGCGGGTTCTTATGGCCGTGATACGCGTGGTTTGATCCGTATGCACCAGTTCGACAAAGTGGAGATGGTGCAGATTGTGGCACCGGAAACCTCCATGCAGGCGCTGGAAGAACTGGTCGGTCATGCCGAGAAAGTGCTGCAACTGCTGAATCTGCCATACCGTAAAGTGCTGCTGTGCACCGGTGATATGGGCTTTGGTTCCACCAAAACCTATGATCTCGAAGTGTGGTTACCGGCTCAGAATACCTACCGTGAGATCTCCTCCTGCTCCAATATGTGGGATTTCCAGGCGCGTCGTATGCAGGCACGTTGCCGCAGTAAAACAGAGAAGAAACCTCGTCTGGTCCATACCCTGAACGGTTCTGGCCTGGCGGTAGGTCGTACGCTGGTCGCGGTGCTGGAAAACTACCAGCAGGCGGATGGTCGTATTGAAGTGCCTGAAGTTCTGCGTCCTTATATGGGCGGCATTGAATTTATTGGTTAATCTTCCGCTGTTTTTAAAAACCCGGTTATGCCGGGTTTTTTTATTTCTGAAGTACAAAGCGGTTTAATCTTTGCCGCGGATTAATCAGAAATAAACGTTATCGATACTATCCCGCCTCTGTTGCCTAAAAATATGCAAATTCATAGAGATAGCCAAACGGTAGAGAATGTTCTTTCGTACTCTAACTCACTGAAGATAAAAAAATTAAATTGTTCAGCAGCAAAATGTGCGGCGGCTTTTTTTTGCACATTGACTTTAAAATAGCGAATGGCAAACTGCGCGCAATTCTCTCCAATTCTTTGGTTTTTATCCCTATGTCAACCTGGTCGCGCCCCGTCCTGCTGCTGCTTTGCGGTTTGCTGCTTCTGACGGTGTCTATTGCTGTGCTTAATACGCTGGTGCCGTTATGGCTGACGCATGATCAACTGCCGACCTGGCAGGTGGGGATGGTCAGTTCATCGTATTATACCGGTAACCTGGCAGGCACTCTGCTCGCTGGCTGGTTGATCACGCATTACGGTTTTAACCGTTGTTACTATCTGGCGACCGTGCTGTTTGCCGTTGCGACGGTGGGGATGGTACTGCTGGATGGTTTCTACAGCTGGACTCTGTTGCGTTTTGTCGCTGGTGTTGGCTGTGCGCTGATGTGGGTCGTGGTTGAAAGCGCCTTGCTGTGCAGCGGTACGGTGCGCAATCGCGGCCAGCTGCTGGCTGCGTATATGATCATTTATTATCTTGGCACCGTTGCCGGGCAATTGCTGGTCAGCCGGGTATCGACCGAACTGCTGCATGTCATTCCGTGGGTCACGGCGCTGGTGTTGTGTGCGGTGCTGCCGGTGGTGTTTGTGCGCGTCAATGCCGGTGCTGCCAGCGAAGACGCTTCACCGGGTCGCATCTGGCCAATGTTGCGTCGCCGCAGCTCCCGCCTCGGCATTAACGGCTGCATTATTTCCGGTATTGTGCTGGGTTCACTTTACGGCCTGATGCCGCTGTATCTTGCTCATCAGGGCATGAGCGATGCGACCGTCGGTTACTGGATGGCGTTGCTGGTGAGTTCAGGCATTGTGGGGCAGTGGCCGGTTGGCCGTCTGGCCGACCGCTTCGGTCGTCTGCTGGTGCTGCGTGTTCAGGTGTTTGTGGTGATTCTGGGCGCGATTGCCATGCTCAGCGATGCCGCCATGGCTCCGGCGTTGTTCGTGTTGGGTCTGGCTGGATTTACGCTGTATCCGGTGGCCATGTCCTGGGCGTGTGAAACGGTCCCGCATCATGAACTGGTGGCAATGAACCAGGCGCTGTTATTCAGCTACACCATTGGCAGCCTGGTGGGGCCGGGTATGACGGCGATGTTGATGCAAAGCTACTCTGACCGTCTGCTGTTTGTGATGATTGCAGTGGTCGCGTTGGTTTATCTGGTGATGTTGCTGCGTAAGGCGGATCATCACGCAACGCCAGTGGCCCATGCTTAAAAACACTTTGTCCAAACGGCGCAATACATCGCGCCGTTACGCGATCAATTAATACATTACCTGATGACCATAACCGGCCAGAATATTTTTCACCCGCTCCATGGTTTCTTTAGTCGGTGGTTTCACACCGTCCAGCTTGTACTCTTCCCCCATCGCAATCCATTTATGCTTACCTAATTCGTGGTAAGGCAACAATTCGATCTTCTCGATGTTGTCCATGTCTTGAGTAAATTCACCCAGTCGATGCACTGAATCATCATCATCGGAATAGCTCGGCACCACCACATAGCGGATCCAGGTACGAACGCCTTTCTTCTGCAAATAGCGGGCAAAATCCATGGTGCGATGGTTCGATACCCCCACCAGAATCTGGTGGATATCATCATTGATTTGTTTCAGGTCGAGCATCACCAGATCGGTCACTTCGAGTAACTCGTCGATAACCGGATCGTAGCGACGCACAAAACCATTGGTATCCAGACAGGTATTTATTCCCTCGGCCCGACAGGCGCGGAACCAGTCACGCACGAACTCTGCCTGCAGGATAGCCTCGCCGCCGGATGCCGTGACACCGCCGCCAGAGGCGTTCATAAAGTGGCGGTATGCCAGCACATCTTTCATCAGCTCCTCAACGGTCACCTCTTTACCACCGTGAGTATCCCAGGTATCACGATTGTGGCAGTAGAGACAGCGCATCAGGCAGCCCTGGAAGAAGGTAATAAAGCGGATGCCTGGGCCGTCAACGGTGCCGCAGGATTCAAAGGAGTGGATACGACCGATGGCTGACATTGCGATGAGTTCTCCGGTTAGCCTGAAATCAGGCGGCACAATCTTTGTTGTGCTCTGAGGTTTAAGTCGGTTTTGCCAGCGCGCCTGAGATAAGCCTTCTGGCAAAACGACCTGGAGAAAAGGCTCCCGCAGGAGCCTTTTATTACCGGGATGAATTACAGGGACTTGGTGAAAGTACGGGTAATCACATCCTGTTGCTGCTCTTTAGTCAGCGAGTTAAAACGTACTGCGTAACCTGAAACACGGATGGTCAGCTGCGGATATTTCTCCGGATGATCCATCGCATCCAGCAACATTTCGCGGTTCATCACGTTAACGTTCAGGTGCTGGCCGCCCTCAATGGTGTTGGCTTCATGGTGGAAGTAACCATCCATCAGGCCAGCAAGGTTAGCTTTACGTACGTTGTCGTCTTTGCCCAGCGCATTCGGCACGATGGAGAAGGTATAAGAGATACCATCTTTGGCGTAGGCGAACGGCAGTTTCGCGACGGAAGTCAGTGAAGCCACAGCACCTTTCTGGTCACGTCCGTGCATCGGGTTAGCACCCGGTCCGAACGGTGCACCGGCACGACGACCATCCGGGGTGTTACCGGTTTTCTTACCATAAACCACGTTAGAGGTAATGGTCAGCACAGACTGAGTCGGTACGGCGTTGCGATAGGTTGCCAGTTTCTGAATTTTTTTCATGAAACGTTCAACCAGGTCACAGGCCATGTCATCGACGCGGGCATCGTTGTTACCGAACTGCGGATACTCACCTTCGATTTCGAAATCAACAGCCAGGCCGTCAGCATCACGCACCGGTTTCACTTTAGCGTATTTGATGGCAGACAGGGAGTCAGCAGCCACAGACAGACCAGCGATACCACATGCCATAGTACGGTAAACATCGCGGTCATGCAGTGCCATCAGTGAGGCTTCGTAGCTGTATTTGTCGTGCATGAAATGGATGATGTTCAGGGCGGTGACATACTGTTTTGCCAGCCAGTCCATGAAGTGATCCATGCGCGCCATTACGGTATCGAATTCCAGCACGTCATCAGTGATTGGCGTTTCTTTCGGGCCAACCTGCATTTTCAGTTTTTCATCAACGCCGCCGTTGATTGCGTACAACAGGGTTTTTGCCAGGTTAGCACGGGCACCGAAGAACTGCATTTGTTTACCGATAACCATCGGGCTAACACAACAGGCGATGGCATAGTCATCGTTGTTGAAGTCAGGGCGCATCAGGTCATCATTTTCATATTGCAGTGATGAGGTATCGATGGAAACTTTGGCCGCGTATTTTTTAAAGTTAATCGGCAGTTTTTCTGACCACAGAATGGTCATGTTAGGTTCCGGTGATGGACCCATGGTGTACAGCGTGTTCAGGAAACGGAAGGTGCTTTTGGTCACCAGAGTACGACCATCAACGCCCATACCTGCCAGAGACTCCGTTGCCCAGATTGGGTCACCAGAGAACAGTTCATCGTATTCCGGAGTACGCAGGAAACGCACCATACGCAGTTTCATGACCAGATGGTCAATCAGCTCCTGAGCTTCGTCTTCGGTCAGTTTGCCAGCTTTGATGTCACGTTCAATGTACACATCGAGGAAGGTAGACACACGGCCAAACGACATGGCGGCACCGTTCTGTGATTTCACCGCAGCCAGGTAGCCAAAATAGGTCCACTGTACGGCTTCCTGGGCATTAGTGGCAGGCACAGAGATGTCGCAACCATATTTCGCTGCCATCTCTTTAATCTGACCCAGCGCACGATGCTGTTCAGAAATCTCTTCACGCAGACGGATAGTGGCTTCCAGATTGACGCCGTTTTCCATATCGCTTTGCAGAGAGTTGAACTGTGCAACTTTGTCTTTCATCAGATAGTCGATGCCGTAAAGTGCGACACGACGATAGTCACCAATGATACGACCACGACCATAGGCATCCGGCAGACCGGTCAGAACACCGGATTTACGGCAGCGCAGAATGTCCGGGGTATAGACATCAAACACACCCTGGTTATGGGTTTTACGGTAATCAGTGAAGATTTTTTTCAGTGATGGGTCCAGTTCGCGGCCATAAACCTTACAGGAGCCTTCCACCATTTTGATGCCACCAAACGGAATAATGGCACGTTTCAGCGGCGCTTCAGTTTGCAGACCAACGATTTTTTCCAGTGACTTGTTGATGTAACCGGCATCGTGCGCAGTGATGGTTGAAGCGAGGTCGGTATCAAAGTCGACAGGTGCGTGAGTGCGGTTTTCGATTTTGATGCCTTCCAGCACGTTATCCCACAGTTTAGTGGTTGCCGGAGTTGCACCTGCGAGGAATGACTCGTCACCTTCATAGGGGGTGTAGTTTTTCTGGATGAAGTCGCGTACGTTGACATTGTTCTGCCATTCGCCCGCGCTAAATCCTTCCCAGGCTGACGCCATTTTTTCATTCAGTTCGGTCATGATATACCTGCCTTATTTAGGGAGACTTTGACGTTCAGCGCGCGATCAATGCGCGCCCGTACTAATTTCTTGCTTAATGCACTGGGTCATCACCACGCAGATAGATAACCCAGTAGGTCAAACCGACTAACAACCCACCACCTATGATGTTGCCGATGGTTACAGGAATAAGGTTGTCGACAATAAAGTTACCGACACTGAGCGCCGGGAATTGTGATGCACTGGCGCCCGCCATCTGCCAGAACTCAGGGCTGGCGAAATCACGGATGACGATAGCCATCGGAATTAAAAACATGTTAGCGATGCTGTGCTCAAAGCCGCTGGCAACGAACATGGCTACCGGCAAAATCATCGCCACCATTTTGTCCAGCAGGCTGCGGCCGGAATAACTCATCCACACGGCCAGGCAGACCATCAGGTTGGCGAGGGTGCCAAGGCTGACTGCTTCAATAAAGGTATGGTGCATTTTATGGTCGGCAGTTTGCAGCACATTCAGACCCCAGGCACCGTTAGCAACCATGTGCTCACCCGAAAGCCAGATAAGAACCACAAAAAATATCGCACCGATCAGGTTGCCGACATACACATTCAGCCAGTTACGGGCCAGCTGGCCCCAGGTGATACGACCACTGGCTTTCGCCACCACAATCAGCACGGTTGAGGTGAAAAGGTCCGCACCACAAACGACCACCAGCATCAATCCCAGAGAGAAGCAGATACCACCAATCAGTTTTGCCATGCCATAAGGCATAGCACCACTGCCGGTGGTGGCGGTGATATAAAACACAAAAGCGATAGAAATGAATACACCAGCGGTAATGGCAAGAAAGAAGGTGGTTAGGGGGTGTTTTGTTGCTTTGTAGACCCCGGCATCTTCAGCAACCTTTGCCATTGCAGCCGGTAATAATGAATTAAACGGGTTGTCAGTTTTCACACTAACGCTCTCCAGGAATTATCTGGGATTAATACTACCAAAGCAGTATAGGTCAGGAATTGATGTGGATCATATTTGCCTGGAGACCAGGCAGCCTGAAGTGATTTTTAACGAAGAAAATTAAGATAACTTATTGAATTTATTTATTTAAATTTTTTTTAAAATATATAACTATTGTTGAATGTGACATCTGGAATGATACGAAATTGTTATCACTGAGCCTCTGCAGGGATACAAAGATGTGACTTAGTGATGGCGAAAAATTAACCGTTGCCGACGGTTATAAAAAAGGCACTGATTTCATTCAGTGCCTTTTTATTCGTTATCCGGTGTTTATTGCAAAATAATGATATTTATTTTGCCGACCAGTAACGACGCTTAGCAGCCTGCAATTTTTCATAGGCAGCTAGCAGGGATTGGTGCGCCGGGAAGGCTTTCAAATCCAGGTCTACTGCCTGCAAGCCATAGAAAGGTGCCTCACCGCTGATGGCAGCAGAAGCAGCATCGACGGCAGCTTCGCCATACATACGAATGAATGCACGATGATACTGCACAGGATCGCGTTCATCTTCCATCGCCAGCAGCAACAGCGTTTGCAGGCAGCGGTAGTAGTTAGCACGCTCTGCGCTGAAGATGGACTGGTTGAATTCCATCGTCCATTCCGTCCAGATCAGCGCCTGATCCAGGTCACCACCAGCCAGCGCTAGCATGGCTTTCAGTTCACCAATACGCAGCGTATACCAGCCGTTATCTTTGCCGGTCGCCAGACCCAGCAGTTCGCGCACACGGGTGAAGTCATCATGGCCTTCATCATCCAGCTGGGTGATTAGCTCCAGATAGGCTTCAGGTTCCCACTGGCTTTCCGGCAGTGCCAGCAGCGTTTCACGCAGCGGAGCGCCCATGCTGTTGTTGGCCAGCAGCAGGTCTTCAGCCGGATAGATATCCGACATGCCCGGTACGATGATGCGGCAGGCATAGACGCTCAGATGTTCGTAGTCCGCGATGTACACTTCTTTATCTTCAGCGCGGAAAATCGCCATCAGGGTGTCAAATTCTTCCTGCGTGGTACCGGCGAAGCTCCAGTCAACAAACGGATAATCCGCTTCGTCTTTGAACATATCCCAGGAGATCAGACCACTGGAATCGATAAAGTGGGTTTCCAGGTTGGCATGTTCCGCCACTTCTTCGTCATCAAAGGTCGGCGGAGTGAAGACGTCGAGATCCTTCAGGCTGCGGCCCTGCAACAGTTCGGTAACGGTACGCTCCAGCGCGACGCCAAAATCAGGATGTGCACCAAAAGAAGCGAAACAGGTGCCATTCTCCGGGTTGAACAACACGACACAAATAACCGGATAATTACCGCCGAGTGACGCATCATAGGCGAAGATCGGGAAGCCTTCTGCTTCCAGGCGCGCGATGGCCTCGATCACACCAGGATAACGCTGCATCACTGCGTCAGGAATTTCCGGCAGGCTGATGGACTCAGCAATGATGCGGTTTTTGATATGACGCTCAAAAACTTCTGACAAACCCTGTACGCGGGCTTCGTTTGCGGTATTACCCGCTGACATGCCGTTTGAAACATACAGGTTGCCGATAATATTCATCGGGATATAGACCGTTTGCTGATCCGACTGACGGGTAAAGGGCAGGCCACAAATACCCCGTTCCGCATTACCGGATTGCAGATCGATAAGTTCGCTGGCGCTCAGGCTATCGTCAGGATCATAGAATTTGCGCAGACGGGCGTCGAGAATACCTTCTGGCAGGCTATCGTCATCTGGCAGCGCGAACCACTTCTCGTTGGGGTAGTGAACAAATTCGCCATTGGCGATGGATTCACCCAGCCAGAAGTCAGCAAAAAAGTAGTTGGTTGAGAGGCGCTCGAAGTATTCGCCCAGCGCGGAAGCCAGCGCTGCCTTTTTACTGGCACCTTTACCGTTGGTAAAGCACAGCGGGCAGTCGCGATCGCGAATATGTACTGACCATACATGCGGAACCGGGTTCAGCCACGAAGCTTCTTCGATGTTGAATCCTAAATCCTGCAATTTGTGCTGGAAGCGTGAAATGGAGTCTTCCAGTGCGGCGTCTTTACCTGGAATAAAAGTTTGCGTCATGATGGCGCTCTCTAAGTCAATGAGGTGGGCGTAAAGCGCGCAATAGTACGGGTTTTGCGCGGCCAGCGCTATACCCGCATATTACAGGCTTCAGGTGTGCTGACTGTCATCCGATTTTACTTCGCCGATAAACCTCACAATATTCCATTGTGGATTGCATTTATGACATAAGCTGTCGCCGGGCTGGCTCTGGAAATGTGATCGCGGATGGATTAGTGATTGCAGCCACCCGGAGGCAATGATAAAACCGGTAGGGTATTCATAACCGTTCGATATGACAGTGGTGAGGGGAAATGACGCAGGTTTACAATTTTAGCTCCGGTCCAGCGATGCTGCCGGTTGAAGTGCTCCGTCGTGCAGAACAAGAACTGACAAACTGGCACGGGTTAGGCACCTCGGTGATGGAAATCAGTCACCGTAGTAAAGAGTTTATTCAGGTGGCGGAAGAGGCTGAGAAGGACTTTCGCGATCTGCTGAAAATCCCCGCCAACTACAAAGTTTTATTCTGTCATGGCGGCGCGCGTGCACAGTTTGCTGCCATCCCCGGCAACCTGCTTGGTGCAGCGAAAAGCGCAGATTACATCGATGGCGGTTACTGGGCGCACAGCGCCATCAAAGAGGCTGAGAAATTCTGCTCGCCGAATACCATCGATGTAAAAACCACCCGCGACGGCAAACGTGCCATTCTGCCAATGCGTGAATGGCAGTTGAGCGATGATGCGGCTTATGTCCACTTCTGCCCGAACGAAACCATTGACGGTATCGCGATTGATGAACAGCCGGACTTTGGTGACAAAGTTGTCGTGGCTGACTACTCGTCAACCATCCTGTCTCGTCCGATTGATGTCAGCCGTTATGGTGTGATTTATGCTGGCGCACAGAAAAATATCGGCCCGGCTGGCCTGACTCTGGTTATCGTTCGTGAAGATTTGCTGGGCAAAGCTCACAGCTATGTGCCTTCCATCCTTGATTACAAGGTGCTGGCAGAAAACGATTCCATGTTTAACACCCCACCGACCTTCGCGTGGTATCTCTCCGGCCTGGTGTTCAAATGGCTGAAAGAGAAGGGTGGCGTTGCGGAAATGGACAAGCTGAACCAGGCGAAAGCGGACCTGCTTTACGGCGTGATCGATAACAGCAACTTCTATCGTAACGACGTTGCCGCTGAAAACCGTTCACGTATGAACGTCCCTTTCCAGCTGGCGGATGCGGCGCTGGACAAAGTGTTTCTTGAAGAGTCACTGAAAGCGGGTCTGCATGCGCTGAAAGGCCACCGCGTGGTTGGCGGTATGCGTGCCTCCATCTACAATGCGATGCCGCTGGAAGGTGTTAAAGTTCTGACCGATTTTATGGTCGATTTTGAACGTCGCCACGGCTGATGATTTATTAGTACCAGTCTGACTGGTTTCAGGCCCCGTTTTCGGACGGGGTTTCGTCTTTTCTGGAGATTTGGTTTCACATGCAGGACTCCCTGACTTTACAACCGATTGCCCGCGTTGATGGCACGGTAAACTTACCGGGTTCAAAAAGCGTTTCTAACCGCGCGCTGCTGCTGGCTGCGCTGGCTAAAGGCACCACGCGCCTCACCAACCTGCTGGATAGTGATGATGTTAAGCATATGCTTAACGCGCTGAAAGCGCTGGGTGTGAGCTACACGCTGTCTGCGGATCGCACGGTCTGCATCGTGACCGGCAACGCAGGCCCTTTGCATTCAGACCAACCGCTGGAGCTGTTTCTCGGCAACGCAGGTACGGCTA
Organism: Pantoea sp. X-Soil-TKNS-1280; assembly: GCF_059730475.1. Lineage (NCBI taxonomy): Bacteria > Pseudomonadati > Pseudomonadota > Gammaproteobacteria > Enterobacterales > Erwiniaceae > Pantoea > Pantoea sp. X-Soil-TKNS-1280. The sequence goes on from NZ_AP035962.1 coordinate 1,499,798, forward strand.
TGCGCCCGCTGGCGGCGGCATTGTGCCTGGGTCAGCAATCCATTGTGTTGACCGGTGAACCGCGCATGAAGGAACGTCCGATTGGACATCTGGTTGATGCACTGCGTCAGGGCGGAGCGAAAATTGATTATCTGGAGCAGACGGACTATCCACCTTTGCGCCTTAATGGTGGTTTCAATGGCGGTGAAGTCAGTGTCGATGGCAGCGTTTCAAGCCAGTTCCTGACGGCGTTATTGATGACGGCCCCGCTGGCCCAGCAGGACACCACGATCACCATTAAAGGTGAACTGGTATCGAAGCCGTATATCGACATTACCTTGCATCTGATGCGTTGCTTTGGTGTTGAAGTCGATAACCAGAATTACCAGCGCTTTGTCGTTAAAGGCCAGCAGCAGTATCAGTCACCGGGTGATTACCTGGTGGAAGGCGATGCATCCTCCGCATCTTATTTCCTCGCGGCAGCCGCGATTAAAGGCGGCACTGTGCGTGTGACCGGCATTGGTCGTAATAGCGTGCAGGGCGATATTCGCTTTGCGGATGTGCTGGAGAAAATGGGCGCGGTGGTTGAGTGGGGGGATGATTACATCGCCTGCACGCGTGGTGCATTAAATGCCATCGATATGGATATGAACCATATCCCCGATGCCGCCATGACTATCGCTACCACGGCGCTGTTTGCGCAGGGCACCACCCTGATGCGTAACATCTACAACTGGCGAGTGAAAGAGACGGATCGTCTGGCTGCGATGGCGACTGAATTGCGTAAAGTCGGTGCTGAAGTTGAAGAAGGCCACGATTTTATTCGTATCACGCCGCCGTCTCAGTTGCAGCACGCGGACATTGGGACTTACAACGACCACCGTATGGCGATGTGTTTCTCGCTGGTGGCGTTGTCGGACACGCCAGTGACCATCCTGGATCCGGGATGTACGGCGAAAACCTTCCCCGACTATTTTCAGCAACTGGCGAAAATCAGTCACAAGGCCTGATGCATAGCAGCCCGGTACATCATGTACCGGGTAACTCGGCTTTCTGCTGGCCCTGAGTTGCCACAAATTCCTCCGATTCTGTTCAAATTTATAACACTGTCTGCGCTAAGGGGTAACGAACCTCGCGCGGGCAGCGTATAATGCCGCGCAATCCAGACAGCCGTGCAGGCTGAAAATACGCATCCAGCAACAGGAGAAGACAATGACGGCAATCGCCCCGGTTATTACCATCGATGGGCCCAGTGGTGCAGGGAAGGGGACCTTGTGCAAAGCGATGGCGGAGTCGTTGCAGTGGCACTTGCTGGATTCTGGCGCTATTTACCGCGTACTGGCATTGGCTGCGCTTCACCACCAGGTGAATATTGAGTCTGAAGAAGCGCTGGTACCGATGGCTGCGCATCTTGATGTGCGCTTTCTCTCCGTTGAGGGTGAGATGCAGGTGATCCTTGAAGGGGAAGATGTCACCGGGGAAATCCGCACCCAGGAAGTCAGCAACACGGCATCACGTGTGGCGGCATTTCCGCGTGTGCGTGAGGCGCTGCTGCGTCGTCAACGGGCGTTCCGTGAGGAACCTGGATTAATTGCTGATGGTCGCGATATGGGAACCGTTGTCTTCCCGGATGCACCAGTAAAAATCTTTCTTGATGCCAGTTCGGAAGAGCGTGCTCATCGCCGTATGCTACAGTTGCAGGAGAAGGGCTTTAGTGTTAACTTTGATCGCCTTTTAGCCGAGATAAAGGAACGCGACGACCGCGATCGTAACCGCGCCATCGCCCCTTTAGTGCCTGCAAGTGATGCTCTGGTGCTGGATTCAACCAGTATGTCCATTGAGCAAGTGATTGAAAAAGCACTTGATTATGCCCGCCAGAAGCTGGGCATTTAATCTTTTCGGCAACCGAATTGTTATAACCCTGTACCACGGATCCGGTGCCGGGCATGTGAAACAACCCCATCCGACAATGACGTCAGGTGGACGTTAAATTGAAGAATCCTGAAGATTATCAATATGACTGAATCTTTTGCTCAACTCTTTGAAGAGTCCCTGAAAGAAATCGAAACCCGTCCGGGTTCCATCGTTCGTGGCGTCGTTGTTTCTATCGACAAAGACGTAGTCCTGGTTGATGCGGGTCTGAAATCTGAATCTGCAATCCCTGCAGAGCAGTTCAAGAACGCAGCTGGCGAACTGGAAATCCAGGTGGGCGACGAAGTTGACGTTGCTCTGGACGCAGTAGAAGACGGCTTCGGTGAAACCCTGCTGTCCCGTGAAAAAGCTAAACGTCACGAAGCTTGGATCACGCTGGAAAAAGCTTACGAAGACGCTGAAACTGTTACCGGTGTTATCAACGGCAAAGTTAAAGGTGGCTTCACTGTTGAGCTGAATGGTATTCGTGCGTTCCTGCCAGGTTCACTGGTAGACGTACGTCCGGTTCGCGACACTCTGCACCTGGAAGGCAAAGAGCTTGAATTCAAAGTAATCAAGCTTGATCAGAAACGTAACAACGTGGTGGTTTCTCGCCGCGCAGTTATCGAATCTGAAAACAGCGCTGAACGTGATCAGCTGCTGGAAAACCTGCAGGAAGGCATGGAAGTCAAAGGTATCGTTAAGAACCTCACTGACTACGGCGCATTCGTGGACCTGGGCGGCGTTGACGGCCTGCTGCACATCACTGACATGGCCTGGAAACGCGTTAAGCATCCGAGCGAAATCGTCAACGTGGGCGACGAAATCACTGTTAAAGTGCTGAAGTTCGACCGCGAACGTACCCGTGTATCTCTGGGCCTGAAACAGCTGGGCGAAGATCCGTGGGTAGCTATCGCTAAGCGTTATCCGGAAGGCACCAAGCTGACCGGTCGTGTTACCAACCTGACTGATTACGGCTGCTTCGTAGAAATCGAAGAAGGCGTTGAAGGTCTGGTACACGTTTCTGAAATGGACTGGACCAACAAAAACATCCACCCGTCTAAAGTTGTTAACGTGGGCGACGTGGTTGAAGTTATGGTTCTGGACATCGACGAAGAGCGTCGTCGTATCTCCCTGGGTCTGAAGCAGTGCAAATCTAACCCATGGCAGCAGTTCGCTGAGACCCACAACAAGGGTGACCGCGTTGAAGGTAAAATCAAGTCAATCACTGACTTCGGTATCTTCATCGGCCTGGACGGCGGCATCGACGGTCTGGTTCACCTGTCTGACATCTCCTGGAACGCGACTGGCGAAGAAGCCGTTCGTGAGTACAAAAAAGGCGACGAAATCGCTGCCGTTGTACTGCAGGTTGATGCAGAGCGTGAGCGCATCTCTCTGGGCGTGAAACAGTTGGCTGAAGATCCGTTCAACAACTACATCACCCTGAACAAGAAAGGCGCTATCGTGACTGGTAAAGTCACTGCAGTTGACGCGAAAGGTGCTACAGTAGAATTAGCTGATGGCGTAGAAGGTTACCTGCGCGCTTCTGAAGCTTCACTGGACCGTATCGAAGACGCAACTCTGGTTCTGAGTGTTGGTGACGACGTTGAAGCTAAATTCACCGGCGTTGACCGTAAGAACCGCGTTGTAAGTCTGTCTGTCCGTGCGAAAGACCAGGCTGATGAGAAAGAAGCTATCAACACTGTTAACACCAAACAGGAAGAAGGCAACTTCTCTAACGCTATGGCTGAAGCGTTCAAAGCGGCTAAAGGCGAGTAATCGACCCGAGGCACCGGGTGGCGTAAGCTACCCGGTTTCGGTAAAAGCTGTCATACCTTTCCAAACAGGGATTAACCGGAGGTTACATGACCAAGTCAGAACTGATTGAAAGACTTGCTGGCCAGCACACTCATATTCCGGCGAAAGTCGTTGAGGATGCGGTCAAAGAGATGCTCGAGCATATGGCCACAACGCTGGCACAAGGCGAGCGCATTGAAATCCGGGGATTCGGCAGCTTTTCTTTGCACTACCGCGCACCGCGCACCGGACGTAACCCGAAAACGGGTGACAAAGTGGATCTGGAAGGTAAATACGTTCCCCACTTCAAGCCGGGCAAAGAATTGCGTGACCGTGCGAACATTTACGGTTAAGCCGTTACCGAACATTGAAAACGACACCTTCTGGTGTCGTTTTTTTTTGCCTGAACGGTTCCGGCGAGCGAGCTTCAGAAAAGATGTAATACCGCTGCAAACACGACGATTTACCGGAATCTGACGCAGAAATCCCTCATTCATTTCAACAGAAAAACCGCCAATTCTGGCACTCTGTTTTCTCCTTTCATGGAGAAGAAAGATGCCGACCACATGGATTGTGCTGGCTGGATTAATGATCCCTGCTGCCTTGCCTTTAGGTTTTTTGCCACAACTGCCGGGTAATGGCATCCTGGCGGTGATAGCCGTAGCTGCTTTGTTGCTAAGGTTGCAACCGCTCCCTTCATTGCGCATTGCCGCACCCGCTTTGCTACTGATGCTGTGGGCGCTGGCCGAAGCCCGTCAGATGACTGACAGTATTGACCTTCTGACCAGGGCACCGGTGAATGCTATTGTGCGGGTCACCGATGTGCGTGAAGACAATAAACAGCTGAAGATCCAACTGCTGCAAATTGATGGGCGTTATCAGTTTCCCCCGTTATTCGCCACGCTTAGCGACAATGGCGAGGGAGAACCCTTCTGCGCAGGACAGCGCTGGCAGATGCAGCTTCGCTTACGCCCTGTGCATGCACGGCTCAATGAGGGGGAGTTTGATTTACAACGTTTTGCCGTAGCACAACATACGCCGTTGCAGGGAACCATCATCCGGCGTCAGGAAGTGAACAAGTCATGTAGCTGGCGATCACGCCTGATTCATTATCACTTACCTGCATTTGCGCAGATGGAGTCCCCAGCCATTGTTCAGGCTCTGGCATTTGGGATACGCGATGCGATGACCGAAGAACAGCGGCGGCTACTGCGCGAGACGGGAACCGCGCACCTGATGGCTATTTCGGGTATGCATATCGCGCTGGCAGCGAGTGTCGGCTGGATAATTGCACGCATGCTGCAGGTTTTTTCCCCCGCCAGGCGCATTAATTATTTATTTCCTCTGATAGCGAGTGGGTTAACGGCGGCAATTTACTGCTGGGTATCCGGCAGCCATCCCCCTGCACAACGAGCGATGCTGGCTCTCACACTTTGGATAGTATTACGTATTGCAGGCTGGCAGTTAAATGGCTGGCAGGTATGGACATTATGCGTTGGGCTGTTGCTCTTTGTTGATCCTCTCACCGTCTTATCAGAGAGTTTTTGGCTTTCAGCACTGGCGGTGGCGGTATTGCTTATCTGGTATCACTGGTTCGCATTACCGGTGGGTTTCCGCACCCGGCGTCGCTGGATAGTGTTGCAGCTGCTGCATTTGCAGTTGGGCATGATGTTGCTGATGGCACCACTGCAAATACTTCTGTTTCAGGGCATCAGTATCAGTGCATTGCTGGCAAATCTGCTGGCTGTGCCAGTCATCTCTTTTATCTCTGTGCCGCTGATATTGCTGGCGATGCTGGTACCAATAGTACCGTTATCCAGTAATTTGTGGTGGCTGGCTGACCAGTCGGTTCATAAGGTGATGCAGGGGCTGGCGTGGCTTCCTTCGGGCTGGCTGGCCTGGGGAGAGGCATTGCCAGCGATGGGTTTGCTATGGGGCGGGACATTAGCCTGGCGTAGCGGGATCTTTTATCGCGCACCTGTACAGTGTTGCAGCATCGCGGTTGCTCTATTGATCTGGCGTAGCAATACGCCGCGTGAAGAATGGCAAATTGACATGATCGACGTAGGGCATGGGCTGGCGGTGGTTATCACCCAGGGGGATGAAGCGGTGCTGTATGACACCGGACCACGCTGGAACCAGGGCGATGCCGGTAATCGTGTCATACTTCCCTGGCTGCAGCGTAAAAACAAAACGCTCCGTGCAGTGATGCTGAGTCATAAGCATCTGGACCATCGTGGTGGTCTGGACTCGATTGTTGCCGCTATGCCAGAGACACCGGTGCGCAGCGCTCTGCCCGAGACTCACCATCTCCCCTGTTTTCTGGGGGAGACTTGGCTTTGGGGTAAGTTACGTTTTAACGTGTTATGGCCACCCCGGGGGGCCACCCGGGGGGAAAATAATGATTCCTGTGTGGTACGCGTTGATGATGGCAAAGTCAGCCTGTTGTTAACCGGGGATATTGAGCTGGAAGCGGAAAGACAATTGGTGACGCAGCAAAAGCAGGCGCTGAACTCGACCATCCTGCAAGTGCCGCATCATGGCAGCCGCACATCCTCCAGTGCGTTGCTGTTACGCAATGTCGCAGGCAGGGTAGCGATTGCCTCGGTGGCGCGCTACAACGCCTGGCGAATGCCAGCCAAAACGGTAGTCGATGCTTACCGCCAGAATGGATATCTTTGGTATGACACGGCGCAATCAGGACAGATTCACATCGCGATTAATGCAGGTGATTGGCAGATTAAGGGTTTAAGAGAGCAAATAATGCCCCGCTGGTATCATCAGTGGTTTGGCGTCAAACGTGAATCCAGGTAGAATGAGCGGCTATTTCAAACAGCGTGAATAAATGATGCATCAAGACAAAGATCTCTCAACGTGGCAGACATTTCGCCGACTCTGGCCGATGATTGCGCCCCACAAAGCTGGCTTATTCGTGTCTGCTGTGGCGCTGATACTCAATGCGGCAGGCGATACTTTAATGCTCTCCCTGTTGAAACCTTTACTGGATGATGGCTTCGGTAAAGCTGACAAATCCGTACTGCTGTGGATGCCGCTGGCGGTAATTGGCTTAATGCTTATCCGCGGCGTGACCAGCTATATTTCAAGCTACTGTATTTCATGGGTTTCAGGCAATGTGGTGATGAATATGCGCCGTCGCCTGTTTAGCCATATGATGGGAATGCCGGTTGCCTTCTTCGACCAGCAATCTACCGGTACGCTGTTGTCCCGTATTACCTATGATTCTGAGCAGGTCGCTTCATCATCATCCAGTGCGCTGGTTACGGTGGTGCGTGAAGGGGCGTCAATCATTGGCCTGTTCATTATGATGTTCTACTACAGCTGGCAGCTGTCTTTGATCCTCATCCTGCTGGCGCCGATTGTGTCATTCGCGATTCGTAACGTCTCAAAACGCTTCCGTAATATCAGCAAAACCATGCAGAACACCATGGGGCAGGTGACGACCAGCGCAGAACAGATGCTCAAAGGGCACAAAGAAGTGCTGATTTTCGGTGGTCAGGAAGTGGAGTCAGAGCGTTTCAGCCGTGTCAGCAATAAGATGCGTCAGCAGGGCATGAAACTGGTATCTGCTTCATCTATTTCTGACCCGGTTATTCAGCTGATTGCTTCTCTGGCTCTGGCATTCGTGCTGTATGCCGCCAGCTTCCCAAGCGTCATGGCGACGTTAACCGCCGGTACCATCACCGTGGTGTTCTCCTCGATGATCGCGCTGATGCGTCCGCTGAAATCACTGACTAACGTCAATGCGCAGTTCCAGCGTGGTATGGCAGCCTGCCAGACCTTATTCAGCATTCTCGACAGCGAGCAGGAATGTGATAACGGCAAGCGTGAACTGGGTCGTGCTAAAGGTGATGTCGAATTCCGCAACGTGACCTTTACTTATCCTGGCCGTGATATTCCGGCGTTACGCGATATCAATCTGTCGCTGCCTGCGGGCAAAACGGTGGCGCTGGTTGGCCGCTCTGGGTCTGGTAAATCCACCATGGCAAGCCTGTTGACCCGTTTTTACGATATTCAGCAAGGTGAAATCCTGCTGGATGGTCACGATTTGCGGGAATACACCCTGAGTTCATTACGTAATCAGGTGGCGCTGGTGTCGCAAAATGTCCATTTGTTCAATGACACCATCGCCAACAACATTGCTTATGCGCGCAATGAACAATACAGCCGTGAAGAGATCGAGCGTGCGGCGACGATGGCCCATGCCATGGATTTCATTAAGAAAATGGATAACGGTCTCGATACGGTTATCGGCGAAAATGGGGTACTGCTTTCCGGTGGGCAGCGTCAGCGTATCGCCATTGCCCGTGCTTTGCTGCGTGATTGTCCGATCCTGATTCTCGATGAGGCCACCTCGGCACTGGATACCGAGTCCGAACGCGCGATTCAATCGGCACTGGACGAGTTGCAGAAAAACCGCACTTCGCTGGTGATTGCCCACCGCCTTTCTACCATCGAAAAAGCCGATGAAATTGTGGTGGTTGAAGATGGCCGTATCGTTGAGCGTGGTACGCACGAGGTGCTGCTGGCGCAGAAAGGTGCTTATGCCCAACTTCACAAGCTCCAGTTTGGCCAATGATTGAACGCATCTGGAGTGGGCGATCGCCATTATGGCTGCTGTTATGGCCGCTCAGTCTGTTGTATGGGGCCATCAGCTGGTTGATTCGCCTCAGTTTCCAGCGCGGCTGGCGTAAAAGCTGGCGCGCATCCTGTCCGGTGATTGTGGTTGGCAACCTGACGGCAGGGGGCAACGGCAAAACACCGGTGGTTATCTGGTTGGTGCAGGCATTGCAACAACGTGGCCTGCGTCCGGGTGTGGTCTCCCGTGGTTACGGTGGTAAAGCAGAAAGCTATCCATTGCTGGTCAGCGCAGAAACGCCCACCGGGCAGGCGGGTGATGAGCCGGTTTTGATTGCGCAACGCACCCAGGTACCGGTGGCGGTAGCCCCGCAGCGGCGTGCTGCCGTTGAAGCGTTACTGGCCCAACATTCGCTGGATGTGATCATCACCGATGATGGTTTGCAGCATTACGCCTTGCAGCGCGATCGTGAGGTGGTGGTGGTCGATGGCGTGCGCCGCTTTGGTAATGGCTGGTGGTTACCGGCCGGGCCGATGCGGGAGCGCGCTTCGCGTCTTGAGCAGGTTGATGCGGTTATCGTCAATGGTGGAGAAGCCACAGGGCGGGAAATTGCCATGACGCTGCAACCCGGCCTGGCCATTAATCTGGTCACGGGACAAAGCGCCACGCTGGACCAGTTACCTCCGGTGGTGGCGATGGCCGGTATCGGACATCCGCCGCGTTTCTTCACTACCCTGAAACAACAGGGGCTACAGCCGATTGCCGAAGTGGCCTTTGCCGATCATCATGCCTATAGTCAGGCGGAACTGAACAGTTTGATCCAGAAAGGGCAATGTCTGTTGATGACGGAGAAAGATGCCGTTAAGTGCCGGACTTTTGCCGGTGAAAATTGGTGGTATTTACCCGTTGATGCCCATCTGTCCGGCGCGGCGCTGCCCGCGCTGCTGGATGACATTACGCAACTTTGTCTCACAGCGCGCCATTCACAGCCGCGCTAGTTTCTGGAGGGAAACTGAGTTATGACCCACGCGGATTCCCTTTCTTTAGCCACTGCCCGTCACCTCCATCTTGCCGCCCAGGGACTGCTAAGGCCGCCGAAACGCCGGGCGCGTTTTGCCGATATTCACGCGACCATTCGGCAGATGTCGCTGCTGCAAATCGATACCATCAATGTCGTGGCGCGCAGCCCGTATCTGGTGTTGTTTAGTCGGCTGGGCGATTACCCGATTAACTGGCTGGAAGAGACGCTGGCTGCGGGGGCGCTATTTGAATACTGGGCACATGAAGCCTGTTTTATTCCCCGCGAAGATTATCCGTTATTGCGCCATCGCATGCTTGATCCTTCACGTCTGGGCTGGAAATACAATGCGCAGTGGGTAGCAGATCACCAGCAGGAAATTGCGGACTTGCTGGAACATATCAATGCCAACGGGCCCGTACGCGCCGCCGATTTTGTGGCGGATAAGCAGAGTAAACCGGGCTGGTGGGCGTGGAAACCGCATAAGCGCCATCTGGAAAATTTGTTCAGCGCCGGTGAGCTGATGGTGGTGGAACGGCGTAATTTTCATCGGGTGTACGATCTGCAACAGCGTGTGATGCCGAACTGGGATGACGACCAGCACGCGCTGAGTGAAGGCGATGCGATAGTGAGAATGCTCGACCACAGCGCGCGCAGCCTGGGGATTTTCCGTCCTTCCTGGCTGGCAGATTATTACCGTCTGAAGCGCGTAGCGCTACAACCCTGGCTGGCGGAGGCTCAGGATCAAGGCGATATCGTGCCAGTGCAGGTTGAGCAACTGGGTGACATGTGGTTGCATCGCGATCTCTTGCCACTACTGGAGAAACCGCAGCCTGCGACCCATACCGCGCTGCTGTCACCCTTTGATCCGGTGGTCTGGGATCGCCGCCGGGCGCTGGAACTGTTCAATTTTGACTACCGTATCGAATGCTATACCCCGGCAGAAAAGCGTAAATACGGTTATTTCGTGTTGCCTGTTTTGCATCGCGGCAGCCTGAAAGGGCGGCTGGATGCAAAAATGGACCGCCAGGCGCAGCAACTGGTGATCCGATCATTTTGGCTGGAAGAGGGTGTGCGTGTGACGGCTGGCTTTATCAGCGATGTACAGCGCGCCATCTCGCGGTTTGCGCACTGGCAGGGGGCCAGTGAAGTGGTGATCGAGCAGGCTCCGGCAGCGTTACGCGCCGCCTGGTCAGATCGCTGGATATTAACCGAGTAGTGGATTGCGGCACGTTGCCAGGCGCTGCGCTATGGTATGCTAACCGCCTGACGCATCGATCCGCTGGAGGATATTATGGATCACCGTTTACTTGAGATTGTGGCTTGCCCGGTTTGCAATGGAAAACTGTACTACAACAAAGAACAGCAGGAGTTGATCTGCAAACCTGATGGGCTGGCGTTCCCGGTGCGGGATGGCATTCCGGTATTACTGGAAACCGAAGCACGCACCTTGTCTGTTGAAGAGATTCATCCATGAGTTTCGTCGCCATTATTCCGGCGCGTTATGCTTCAACGCGTCTGCCGGGTAAACCGCTGGTGGATATTCTCGGTAAACCGATGGTGGTGCATGTGATGGAGCGTGCCCGCGAATCCGGTGCGGATCGTGTCATTGTTGCCACCGACCATCCGGACGTGGCAGCCGCTGTCGAAGCCGCTGGTGGTGAGGTCTGCATGACCAGCCCTGACCATCATTCCGGTACCGAGCGTCTGGCGGAAGTGATTGAAAAATATCAGTTTCCGGATGACACCATTATCGTCAATGTCCAGGGCGATGAGCCGATGATCCCGCCTGCCATTGTGCGTCAGGTTGCGGCAAATCTCGCTCAGGCCGAAGCGGGGATGGCGACCCTGGCAGTGCCGATTCACGATGCAGAAGAAGCCTTCAATCCCAACGCGGTAAAAGTGGTGACCGATGCGCGGGGTTATGCGCTTTATTTCTCACGCGCCACCATTCCCTGGGATCGTGAACGTTACGCGAAATCGCGTGAACAGGCTGGCGATACGCTGCTGCGTCATATTGGCATCTATGCTTATCGTGCAGGCTTTATACGTCGCTACATTGCCTGGGCACCTTGCCCGCTTGAGCAGATTGAGCTGCTCGAGCAGCTGCGTGTGTTGTGGTACGGCGAAAAAATCCACGTTGCGGTGGCGGAAACCGTGCCGAGCGTGGGTGTTGATACCCCGGAAGACCTGCAACGCGTTCGCGTAGCGATGCAGGGGTAATCCCGCAGAGGCCAGCTTGTTACGAGCTGGCTCTGCTGTTCTTTGATCTGGCGCATCACTCTGCGCTGCAGTGACCTCCAGGATAATCAAGTCACTTTGACTGGGGAGGATGACGCATGGAACAGCTCCGTTCAGAACTCGCGCTGGTGCTTGGAGAAAGCGTCGGCCGTCTCGAAACCATTAGTGAACAATCACAATCGCGGCTTTACGCCCTGTACGATGCCGCCGATAAACCGATGCCGGTGGTGGCGAAGTATTTCCGTCATCAGGGGCGCGCCGCGCTGGAAGCCAAAAAGCTGGCGATGCTGGGCCGTGATGGTTTGATTGCCGTTCCTGCGGTGTTTGGCCTGGTGCTGAGTCAGCAAAAGCCGGTGCATGAAATGTTACTGATGGCCCGCCTCAATGGTGTTTCTGCCGAAGCGCCATCGCGCACCGCCGCACGCTGGGAGCAGTTGTGTGAACAGGTGATTGAGGGCTTGCTGGCCTGGCATCGTATTGATAGCCACGGCCTGGTGGGTAATATCGACAGCATTCAGGAAAACAGCTGGCCCGCCTGGTATCAGCAGCGGGTTGAAGTGCTGTGGTCAACCCTGGGGTACCTGTCACCCCCGTCTTTTACTCTCGACGATCGGCAAATTCTGTTCCGCAGTCGTCAGCAGTTGCCCCGCCTGCTGGAAGGATTTGACGATCCCTGCGTGCTGATTCATGGCAACCTGCGCCTCGCGAGCATTATGAAGGATGTACATAGCGATCAACTGGTGGCGATGACCCAGCCCGGCAATGTGCTGTGGGCACCACGTGAGTTTGAGCTGATGCGGCTGGGGGATAACGGTGCTGAGGCGTCACTGCTGCAACACTATTTGCAGCGCGCGCCAGTGGCGGAAGGTTTCCTCTGGCGGCGCTGGCTGTATCAATTATGGGACTGCATCGAAACGCTGGTAAATACCGGGCAATTTGATCGCCCGCGTTTCGATCGTGCACGGGAACAGCTACTCCCCTGGCTGGGGTGAGGTCATATCATCTCCGCGGACTGCCTGCCACGCCTGTCCCAGCGTTTCATAAATCGCCCGTTCGCTATGGCTCAGCCATAAGGGAGAGGGGATGGCTCGCTCCCACCCATTGAGTGGTGAGGTGATAGCCAGCTGGTTAGCCGGTGCTGCCAGGGGGTTTAGCCCGGCGGCCTGGAAGAAATGCATGGCGCGCGGCAGATGATTCGCTGAGGTGACCAGCAGGAACGGATGCTGTCCCACGGCGATTTTTACCACCTGCGCTTCCTCTCGGGTGTCTTTGGGTTGATCCAGCACCATAATGGCATCAGCCGGAACGCCGAGACTCTCCGCCACCTGCGCCGCGACGCGGGCGTTACTCATCGGGTTATCTCCTGCCGCCGCGCCGGTAAAGATCATCTTCGCCTGCGGATAACGCCGCCACTGGCGTACTCCTTCGGCCACGCGAGGCAGACTATTCCCAATCAGGTTCGAACTGGGTGCCCATGCAGGATTAAAGGTGTATCCACCGCCCAACACCACGATATAATCGACGCGTTCATTGCGGTTCCAGGTCGGATACTGGTTTTCCAGCGGCAGCAACAGGCGATCGGCCACCGGTTGCAGGCTGAATAACAGCAGCAGAAGCCAGCTGATTGATATCAGTATTTTGCCGCTTTTCTGCCAGCGGCTGAACCAGAGCAATAAAAGTCCGGCTGCCATAAATGACAGCAGCAGCGGCAAGGGCAGTAACATCCCACCGATCACTTTTTTTAACGTGAAAAACATCGAAAATTGCTCCTTTTGGCCGAAAAAACAGCAGCCAGACACTAACCACGGGATGAAAGGTTCATTCTTGTTGAGCCTGTGACAAAATAGCACAAGTTGAATGCAGCAGAGCGGAGCGACCAGCATGCAGGATCGTAACTTTGACGATCTCGCGGAGAGATTTTCAAAGAACATTTATGGCACCAAAAAAGGCATGGTGCGCCAGGCGATCCTGTGGGATGAGCTGGATGCGCTACTGCCGACGCTGCCCGCCGGGCCGCTGTCGGTGCTGGATGCGGGTGGTGGTGTAGGGCAAATCTCCAGCGGCCTGGCCGCGCGCGGGCATCAGGTGGTCCTGTGCGACCTTTCTGCCGAGATGCTGAAGCTGGCTGAGGCGCACGCACTTGCCGAGGGTGTGAGCCACAACATGCAATTCAAACAAATTAGCGCACAACAGGTCGGCGAACATTTGGATAAGCCAGTTGATCTGGTATTGTTTCACGCTGTGCTGGAATGGGTCGCGCAGCCCGAGGAAGTATTACAGGCGTTATGGCGCACCCTGAAGCCGGGTGGGGTATTGTCGCTGATGTTTTTTAATCGCCATGCCTTAACTCTGCGCCTGCTCACCCTCGGCAATTTTGGCTATCTGCAGGCCAATATGTCCAAACGCAAAAAGCGCACGTTGTCGCCTGATTACCCCCGCGATCCCGAAGAAGTTTATCGCTGGCTGGCTGACTGTGGCTTTGAGATTGAACAGCGCGCTGGCATTCGCGTCTTTTGTGACTACATGAAAGAGCAGGCCGCCGCCCTGAAAGACGTTGAGTCCATTATTGAGATGGAACGGCGCTACTGTCGCCAGGAGCCCTTTTTGAGTTTAGGGCGCTATATCCACGTGACCGCGCGCAAACCCAGGTAGAAGGACCAACTATGAGCGAATTTTCCCAGACGGTGCCCGAACTGGTGGCATGGGCGCGCAAGAACGATTTTTCGCTTGCGCTGCCGGTAGAACGTCTGGCCTTTTTGCTGGCTATCGCCACCTTAAACGGTGAGCGGATGGATGGCGAAATGAGTGAAGGTGAGTTGATTGACGCATTTCGTCATGTCAGCAAAGCGTTCGAACAAACCCACGAAACCGTACAGGTGCGTGCCAACAACGCCATCAACGATATGGTGCGGCAGCGTCTGCTTAACCGTTTTACCAGCGAACTGACGGAAGGCAATGCTATTTACCGTCTGACGCCACTGGCCATCGGCATCACTGACTATTACATCCGCCAGCGCGAATTTTCGACTCTGCGTCTTTCGATGCAGCTGTCGATCGTGGCGCAGGAGCTGAAACGCGCTGCCGATGCTGCCGAAGAGGATGGTGATGAATTTCACTGGCACCGTAACGTATTTGCGCCACTGAAATATTCGGTGGCGGAAATTTTCGACAGCATCGATATGACGCAGCGCCTGATGGATGAACAGCAGCAGGCGGTGAAAACCGATATCGCCGATCTGCTGAACAAAGACTGGCGTGCGGCGATTTCCAGCTGTGAAATGCTGCTGTCAGAAACCTCCGGCACGCTGCGTGAATTGCAGGATACGCTGGAGGCAGCGGGCGATAAATTACAGGCCAATCTGCTGCGTATTCAGGACGCCACCCTGAGCAGCCCGGACCTGGGCTTTGTCGATAAGCTGGTATTTGATCTGCAAAGTAAGCTGGACCGCATTATCAGCTGGGGCCAGCAGGCTATTGACCTGTGGATTGGCTATGATCGCCACGTCCATAAATTTATTCGTACCGCCATCGACATGGACAAAAACCGCGTATTTGCGCAGCGTTTGCGTCTGTCGGTGCAAAACTATTTCGACCAGCCGTGGGCGCTGACCTACGCCAACGCCGACCGTCTGTTTGATATGCGTGATGAAGAGATGACGCTGCGCAACGACGAGGTGATGGGGGAACTGCCGCCCGAGCTGGAATACGAAGAGTTTAACGAAATTCGTGAGCAACTGGCCGCAATGATTGAAGAAGCCCTGCAGGTGTACCGGCAGGAGCAGCGACCACTCAACCTTGCCACGGTGATGCGCGATTATCTGTCGCAATATCCGCGTGCCCGCCACTTTGATCTGGCGCGCATCGTGATTGATCAGGCGGTTCGCCTCGGCGTGGCCGAAGCCGATTTAGCCGGTCTGCCTGCGGAATGGCAGACCATTAATGAATACGGAGCCAAGGTGCAGGCACATGTCATCGACAAATATTGAACAAGTGATGCCAGTCAAACTGGCTCAGGCACTGGCAAATCCCATTTTCCCCGCGCTCGATAGCCAGTTACGCGCGGGACGCCACATTGGCATCGAAGAGCTGGATAATCATGCATTCCTGATGGATTACCAGGAATATCTGGAAGAGTTTTACGCGCGTTATAACGTGGAACTGATTCGTGCGCCGGAAGGATTTTTCTACCTGCGCCCGCGTTCGACCACGCTGATCCCGCGTTCGGTGCTGTCCGAGCTGGATATGATGGTGGGGAAAATCCTCTGTTTCCTCTATCTCAGCCCGGAACGTCTGGCGAATGAAGGCATCTTCACCCAGCAGGAATTGTACGACGAACTACTGTCGCTGGCGGACGAGAGCAAATTGCTCAAGCTGGTTAACCAGCGCTCCACCGGCTCCGATCTTGACCGTGCCAAATTGCAGGAGAAGATGCGCGCATCGCTCAACCGCCTGCGCCGTCTCGGCATGGTGTGGTTTATGGGCAATGACAGCAGCAAATTTCGCATTACCGAATCGGTGTTTCGTTTCGGTGCCGATGTGCGCAGTGGTGATGATGCCCGCGAAGCGCAGCTGCGTCTGATTCGCGATGGCGAAGCCATGACGCTGGAAAACGCCAGCGTTGCCCCGGACAGCGATGAAAACGATAACGACGCCGAGAGCGAAGCGAGTGATAACGCGGAGGATGAGCAGGCATGATTGAACGCGGTAAATTTCGTTCGCTAACCCTGATTAACTGGAACGGCTTCTTTGCCCGTACCTTTGATCTTGATGAGCTGGTGACCACCCTGTCGGGCGGTAACGGTGCCGGTAAATCGACCACCATGGCGGCGTTTGTCACGGCGTTGATCCCGGATCTGACGCTGCTGCATTTCCGTAACACCACCGAGGCCGGTGCAACCTCCGGTTCGCGTGATAAAGGTCTGCACGGTAAGTTGCGGGCCGGTGTCTGCTATGCGGTGCTGGATGTGGTCAACTCACGCCATCAGCGCGTGGTGGTTGGGGTGCGTCTGCAACAGGTGGCCGGGCGTGACAAGAAGGTGGATATCAAGCCGTTCAGCATTCATGGCTTGCCCACCGATACTCAGCCGACCGATATGCTGACCGAGATCCTCGGCAGCCGTCAGGCGCGTGTCTTGCCGCTGGCGGAAGTGAAAGATCGGGTGGAAGCGCAGGAAGGTGTGCAGTTCCGCCAATACAGCTCGGTAACCGATTACCACGCCACGCTGTTTGAGCTTGGCGTGGTGCCGCGTCGCCTGCGTACTGCTGGCGATCGCAGCAAGTTCTATCGTCTGATTGAAGCCTCGCTGTACGGCGGTATCTCCAGCGCCATTACCCGATCGCTGCGTGATTACCTGCTGCCGGAAAACAGCGGGGTGCGTAAGGCCTTCCAGGATATGGAAGCCGCACTGCGTGAAAACCGTATGACGCTGGAAGCGATTCGCGTCACCCAATCTGACCGCGACCTGTTTAAGCATCTGATCTCGGAAGCCACCAGCTACGTTTCAGCGGACTACATGCGTCACGCCAACGAACGTCGCATCCATCTTGATGGTGCCTTGCAGCTGCGTAACGAGTTGTTTACCAGCCGTAACCAGCTGGCTTCGGAACAGTATCGCCACATTGAAATGGCGCGCGAGTTGTCGGAACACTCGGGTGCCGAAAGCGATCTGGAAACCGATTATCAGGCTGCCAGCGATCACCTGAATCTGGTACAGACGGCGATGCGTCAGCAGGAAAAGATCGAGCGCTATGATGCCGATCTGGAAGAGCTGACGTACCGCCTCGAAGAACAGAATGAGGTGGTAGCCGAAGCACGTGAAGTGCATGAAGAAAATGAAGCGCGTGCCGAAGCAGCGGAAGTGGAAGTCGATGAGCTGAAAAGCCAGCTGGCCGATTTTCAGCAGGCGCTTGATGTGCAGCAAACCCGTGCTATTCAGTATCAGCAGGCCTTGCAGGCGCTGGAAAAAGCGCGTGCGCAATGCCAGCTTGCCGATCTGACCATCGACAATGCCGCTGAATGGCAGGAAACCTTCCAGGCGCGTGAAGAAGAAGCGACGGAACAACTGCTGCGCCTGGAACAGAAGCTGAGCGTTGCCGAAGCGGCGCACAGCCAGTTTGAACAGGCGCTGACGCTGGTCACCAGCATTGCCGGTGAGGTAAATCGTCAGGATGCCTGGCAGGTTGGCCGTGAATTGCTGCGTGATGCCGCCAACCAGCGTCATCATGCGGAACAACTTTCCTCGCTGCGCTTGCGCCTCAATGAACTGGAGCAGCGCCTGCGTGAGCAGAATGAAGCGGAGCGTTTGCTGGCGGAATTCTGTAAGCGTCAGGGGCAGCAATATGATGCCGATGCCCTCGAAGGTTTGCAGCGTGAGCTGGAAGCGCAGATTGAACAGCTGAGTACCAGCGTCGCCGATGCCGGTGAGCGTCGCATGCTGATGCGTCAGGAGCTGGAGCAACTACGTGAACGCATCACCGCGCTGACCGCTCGTGCGCCGCACTGGCTGGCTGCGCAGGAGATCCTGACCCAGCTGAGCGAACAAACCGGCCAGCAGCTGACCAGCAGCCAGCAAATCACCGAATTTATGCAGCAGCTGCTGGAGCGCGAGCGTGAAACCACCGTCGAACGTGATGAAGTGGCGGCGCGTAAACGTGAAATCGAGAAACAAATCGAACGCTTAAGCCAACCTGGCGGTGCGGAAGATGCGCGTCTGACCCAGCTGGCCGAGCGTTTTGGCGGCGTGTTGCTGTCGGAAATTTATGATGATGTGACGCTGGATGATGCGCCTTACTTCTCGGCGCTGTATGGTCCGTCACGCCATGCCATCGTGGTACCGGATTTATCACTGGTACGCGAGTTGCTGAATGGTCTGGAAGATTGCCCGGAAGACCTCTATCTGATCGAAGGGGACCCGCAGTCATTTGATGACAGCGTATTCGGCGTTGATGAGCTGGAAAACGCGGTAGTGGTGAAGGTGGCGGAACGTCAGTGGCGTTACTCTCGCTTCCCGAAAGTGCCGTTATTTGGCCGCGCCGCGCGTGAAAACCAGCTGGAGTTGCTGAATAACGAACGCGATCAGCTGGCGGAACGCTATGCCACGCTGTCGTTTGATGTACAGAAAACCCAGCGTCTGCACCAATCCTTCAGCCGCTTTATCGGCAGCCATCTGGCGGTGGCGTTTGATGAAGATCCGGAAGCGCTGATTCGCCAGCTGAATAGCCGTCGTGGTGAACTGGAACGCGCGCTGAGTCAGCATGAAAACGACAACCAGCAGCAACGTATGCAGTACGAGCAGGCGCGCGAGGGCGTGGCCCAGCTGAATCGCCTGTTGCCACGCGTTACGCTGTTGCTGGACGATACGCTGGCTGACCGTTGTGAAGAGATCCGTGAGCGCGTTGATGAAGCCCAGGAAGCCGCACGTTTCCTGCATCAGCACGGTAATAAACTGGCGAAGCTGGAACCGCTGGTGGCGGTGTTGCAGAGCGATCCGCAGCAGCACGATCAGCTGGAGCGTGACTATCAGCAGGCGCAGCAGCTGCAGCGCGAAACGCGCCAGCAGGCATTTGCGCTGACCGAAGTGGTGCAGCGTCGTGCTCACTTCAGCTATGTCGATTCAGCGGGCATGCTGACCGGCAACAGCGACCTGAACGAGAAATTGCGTCAGCGTCTTGAGCAGGCGGAAGGCGAGCGCAGCCGCGCCCGTGAACGCCTGCGCGAGCATCAGGCGCAGCTGACGCAGTACTCGCAGGTGCTGGCATCACTGAAAAGCTCTTATGACGCCAAGCGCGACATGCTGAAAGAGTTGCAGCAGGAGATGCAGGACATCGGTGTTCATGCGGATGCCAGCGCGGAAGAACGCGCCCGCGCCCGTCGTGATGAACTGTATACCGCGCTGAGCCATAACCGTGCGCGTCGTAATCAGCTGGAAAAACAGCTGACGTTCTGCGAAGCCGAAATGGACGGACTGCAGAAGAAACTGCGTAAGCTGGAGCGCGATTATCATCAGATGCGCGAGCAGGTGGTGAGCGCCAAAGCAGGCTGGTGTACCGTATTGCGTCTGGTGAAAGAAAATGGCGTCGAGCGTCGTCTGCATCGTCGGGAACTGGCCTACCTGAGCGGTGATGAGCTGCGTTCCATGTCGGATAAAGCGTTGGGTGCACTGCGTCTGGCGGTGGCGGATAACGAACATCTGCGCGATGTGTTGCGCATGTCGGAAGACCCCAAACGCCCGGAACGTAAAATTCAGTTCTTTATTGCGGTGTATCAGCATCTGCGCGAGCGTATCCGCCAGGACATCATTCGTACGGATGATCCGGTGGAAGCCATCGAGCAGATGGAGATTGAGCTGAATCGTCTGACGGAAGAACTGATGGCGCGTGAGCAGACGCTGGCGATCAGTTCGCGCAGCGTCGCCAATATCATCCGTAAAACCATTCAGCGTGAACAGAACCGTATTCGTCAGCTTAACCAGGGTCTGCAGGCGGTCAGCTTCGGTCAGGTGCGCAGCGTGCGTCTTAACGTTAACGTGCGCGAAACCCATTCCATGCTGCTGGATACGCTGTCGGAAGAACACGAACAACACCAGGATCTGTTCAACAGCAATCGCCTGACCTTCTCAGAAGCGCTGGCGAAGCTGTACCAGCGTCTGAATCCGCAGATCGATATGGGCCAGCGTACGCCGCAAACCATCGGTGAAGAGCTGCTCGACTATCGCAACTATCTGGAGATGGAAGTCGAAGTTAACCGTGGCTCTGATGGCTGGTTACGTGCGGAAAGTGGCGCGCTTTCTACCGGTGAAGCCATCGGTACCGGGATGTCGATTCTGGTGATGGTGGTGCAGAGCTGGGAAGAGGAATCTCGCCGTCTGCGCGGTAAAGATATCTCGCCGTGTCGTCTGCTGTTCCTTGATGAAGCGGCACGTCTCGATGCACGATCCATCGCCACTCTGTTTGAGCTGTGTGAGCGTCTGGAGATGCAGCTGGTGATCGCTGCGCCGGAAAATATCAGCCCGGAAAAAGGGACTACCTATAAACTGGTGCGTAAGGTGTTCAACAACACCGAGCATGTCCATGTGGTGGGCCTGCGCGGCTTCTCGGCTGATCCGGCGCCGGTAAAACGCGAGAACAGTGATATCGACCTGGAAACAGAAAATTCCTAACGTTGAATCTGGTTAAAATTCATCGCTACGGTTAATGTGTAAACGGCATTTGCAGCCTGATGCAAATGCCGTTTTTATTTGTATACTCAAAAATATGTATAAGGTCGTACACAGCATAAGCGAGTCGGCTGTGACTTAGGCGAGAAGGGGGCAGGGATGTTGCTGAATAATAAAAGCAGATTCAATCGTGCTGCAATAGCACTCAGTTTGTCACTGGTATTGTCGCCACTGGCTACCAGCCACGCGGCGATTATCGCGGCGCTGCCCGGCACAACGCATCGCACCATGACCGTTGCGGCCAGTCAGCATCAGATTCAGCAGGCTTTCAGCCCCAGCGAACAACCGTTCTATCTGCCCGGTCTGGCAGGCATTTATGCGGCGCGTAATATGGCGCCGCTGTGGCAGGACCGGGCTGCCGTGCAGGCGTTCCAGCAGCAGCTGGCGGAAGTGGCGCTTTCCGGAGTGCAGCCGCAGTTTACCCGCTGGGTGGGACTGTTAACCAACCCGGAAATCAAAGGGATGGCGCGTGATATTGTGTTAAGCGATGCCATGCTGGGCTATCTGCAATTTGTCTCGAATGTCCCCACCCAGGGTGAGACCTGGTTATACAGCAACGTGCCTTACAAAATGGCCATGCCGACGGTGGCGGTCATTAATCAATGGCAGAACGCGGTGAACGGCGGTGGCAGCCGCAGCTTTGTGACGTCGCTGGAGCCACAGCATCCGCAATACCGGCCGATGCATGCTGCGCTGAAAACCCTGCTGACTGACAATCGCCCATGGCCGCAGTTGCGCGATAGCGGCACGCTGCGTCCCGGCCAGATCAGCAATGATATCCCCGCGCTGCGCGAGATTTTGCAACGCACCGGTATGCTGACCGGCCATAGCGCGACGCCAACGCCAGCAGACGATGCGGTGCCTACTGCACCAGTGCCGGTGAGCCAGAGCGAGCAGCCGGTCGCTGTCAGCCCTTCGGCTACCAGCGTCAATGATTTGCCCGCCCAGGCACCGCAGCCGTTGGGCAATGTAGCGGCAAATCCGGGGCAGTCCACCAATAATGTCTATGATACGGCGCTGGTAGATGGCGTAAAACGTTTCCAGCACTGGCAGGGACTGGCTGATGATGGGGCGATTGGTCCACGTACCCGTGAATGGCTCAATGTGTCGCCGCAAATGCGCGCTGCGCTGCTGGCACTGAATATCCAACGTTTACGCCTGCTGCCGGATGATATGCATAACGGCATCATGGTGAATATCCCCAACTATTCGCTGACCTACTACAACAACGGTGCCACCATCCTGTCGTCACGGGTGATTGTTGGCCGTCCCGATCGTAAAACCCCACTGATGCGCAGCGCGCTGAATAACGTGGTGCTGAATCCGCCGTGGAATGTGCCAACCTCACTGGTGCGTCAGGACATTGTGCCGAAGGTCAAACAGGATCCGAGCTATCTCTACAAGCACGGCTTTATCTTGCTGTCTGGCTGGAGTGAGGATGCTGAGGTGATCGATCCGTCGATGATCGACTGGAGAATGGTATCGGCTGCCAGCTTTCCGTATCGCATACGGCAGTCGCCCGGGGCAATGAATTCGCTGGGTCGCTACAAATTCAATATGCCCAGTTCGGATGCGATTTATCTGCACGATACACCAAACCATAACCTGTTCCAGCGTGATATCCGTGCCCTCAGTTCCGGCTGTGTTCGCGTGAATAAGGCGTCGGAGTTGGCTGATTTGTTGTTGCAGGACGCGGGCTGGAATGACAGTCGCATCTCCGACACCCTGAAGGAAGGCAACACGCGATATGTGCCGATTCGCCACCGGATCCCGGTTAATCTGTACTATCTGACAGCCTGGGTGGCGGATGATGGTCAACCGCAGTATCGTACAGATATTTACAATTATGATAATCCAGCGCGTTCTGGCAGCCAGGTATTGGTGAAAGCCGGACAGTTGCTGCTCTAGTGATTGATTTATCGATACTCCCCGCTATTTAAAAATTCCAAAACCAGTTCCGAATAAGTGATGTCGGGCTGGTTTTGGCCTTTCTGTTCCCGGCCACGGGTTGACTGCGTTTACTGCTGCGGTTAATGTTCCGCCTTGTGTGCTTTTTACACATTTTTTATCGCTTTAATCTCAGGTAAACCCGCTTAATGGCTAATTTTGATTCTCAGCGTCGTAAATTGCTCCTGATCGGAGGGGCCGCCGCAGGCCTGTCACTGCTGCCTGGCTCAGCACTGGCCTCGCTTTCCACCTCCCGTCCACGAATTTTGACGCTCAATAACCTTCACACCGGTGAAACCCTTAAAACGGAGTTTTTTAACGGCAAGAGTTATGACAAGGATGAGTTAGCTCGCTTAAATCACTTTTTCCGTGACTATCGTGCCAATCAGATGAGAAAGATTGACCCGCATCTGTTTGACCAGATTTATCGCCTGCAGGCGTTGCTGGGTACGCGTAAACCGATTCAGCTGGTGTCGGGTTACCGCACCATCGCCACCAATAATATGCTGCGCGAGTCCGGCCCGGGGGTGGCGAAACACAGTTATCACACCAAAGGCCAGGCGATGGATTTTCATATCGAAGGCATTGACCTGAACAATGTTCGCAAAGCGGCGTTATCTCTGCGTGCAGGTGGTGTAGGATATTACCCGCGCAGCAACTTTGTTCACATTGACACTGGTCCTGTAAGGCACTGGTCCTGATACCGGCAGCGCTGCGTGTGTCGGTCATGGAGCGCTATGAACTACCTCATTATTCCGGTCACGGCATTTTCCCAGAACTGTTCAGTTATCTGGGGAGATGATACCCAGCAGGCCGCGCTGGTGGACCCGGGTGGCGATGCCGCCACCATTATCGCGGTGCTGGCAGAGCGTGGCATTACCCCGCAACAGATACTGCTGACGCATGGACATCTCGATCATGTCGGCGCGGCGGCCGAGCTGGCGGCCCATTTTCAGGTGCCGATTATCGGACCACAGTTACGCGATAAATACTGGCTGGATGGATTGCCGGTACAGAGCCAGATGTTTGGTTTGCCGGAATGTGCGCCCCTGACGCCCGATCGCTGGCTGGAAGAGGGGGAAACGGTGCAGGTCGGTGAGGTGACGCTGGAAGTGTTGCATTGCCCTGGTCATACGCCGGGCCATATCGTATTTTTCGATCGTGCCGGTCGTCTGCTGATCTCCGGGGATGTGATCTTTAACGGTGGCGTTGGCCGGACCGATTTCCCCCAGGGAAGCCATAGCGATTTGATCGCGGCGATTAAAACCAAACTTCTGCCGCTGGGCGATGATGTGACCTTCGTTCCGGGGCATGGACCGATTTCCACGCTGGGCCGCGAACGTATCAGTAACCCGTTTCTGCAATAAAACTGCATGCATAACCGTAGCGGCGCGATTCATCGCGCGTCTTTTTCGTACAACGCGCACGGAATTGCGCGATAAATCGCGCCGCTACGGGTGAATCCTTACAGCACTGCCACAATCGCTTCGCACAACGCCGACATATTGTCTGGCGTCATCCCGGCGACGTTAACGCGACCGGAATTCACCGCATACACGCCGAACTCTTCACGCAGACGCACCACCTGATCTTTTGTCAGGCCGCTGAACGAGAACATGCCGTTCTGTTTGATGATAAAGCTGAAATCCTGCTGCGCGCCGCTCGCAGCCAATGTGTTAACGAACAGCTGACGCATGCGCTGAATGCGCTGGCGCATATCAGTCAACTCCTGCTGCCAGATGGTACGCAGGGCATCGTTACTGAGGATGGTTGCCACGATGGCTGCGCCGTGGGCTGGCGGGTTGGAGTAGTTGGCGCGAATGCTGTATTTCACCTGGCTGAACGCGGTTTTTGCCACATCGCTGTTCGCGGCCACCAGCGTCAGCGCACCAACGCGCTCGTTGTACAGACCAAAGTTTTTCGAGTAAGAGCTGGCAACAATCAGCTCCTGATGCGAAGCAGCAAAAATGCGTAAGCCTTCTGCATCTTCATCCAGACCACGGGCAAAGCCCTGGTAGGCGAAGTCAAACAACGGCAGCCAGCCGTTAGCCTGAGACAACGCAGCCAGTTGCTGCCATTGTTCTGCTGTCGGATCGATACCGGTAGGGTTGTGGCAGCAGCCGTGGAACAGCACCACATCACCCGCTTTGGCTTCACGCAGGGATGCGACCATGCCGTCGAAATCCAGCGTATGGTTGGCCGCATCGTAATACTGATAATCACAGACTTCGAGGCCCGCTGCGTTAAACACATTTTTGTGGTTCGGCCAGCTTGGATTGCTGACCCACACGCGCTTCACGCTGGTCTGATTCGCGAGGAAATCTGCCGCTACACGCAACGCACCCGTACCACCCGGTGTTTGAGCCGTACAGGCTCGTCCGGCGGTCACCAGCGTGCTCTCTTTGCCAAACAGCAGTTCCTGGGTACAACGCGCGAAATCAGCCAGGCCATCAATGCTGAGGTAATTTTTGGTGGTTTCGTTTTCCAGCAAATATTGCTCAGCTTTTTTTACACTGGTGAGTACCGGAGTTTTACCGGTTTCATCTTTATACACACCAATGCCAAGGTTGATTTTATTCGGGCGGTCGTCGGCGCGAAACAGGTCGGCCAGACCAAGGATAGGATCGGCGGGTGCGGCAGAGATCGATTCAAACATGAGTGAGGTCCAGTTGCGTGAACTTTAGCAAAATGAGCTATCAGGTTAGCGTCAGTCGGCACACTTGCCAACCGTTGAGACGAAAAAGAAATAATGGCGTGGCTGGGATTAATGCTGCTTATTGCGAGGCGGATCACTGAAAAGCAAAACGGAGCCATCAGGCTCCGTTTTAAGGTATTACGCGTTGCTAATCGGGTGATTAGAACTGGTAAACCAGACCAACTGCTACGATATCGTCGGTGTTCAGACCCAGCGGGTTGTCATCGTTGAGCAGGTTGATTTTGTAGTCTACGTAGGTAGACATGTTTTTGTTGAAGTAGTAGGTTGCGCCCACTTCAGCATATTTGTACAGGTCAGCATCGCCGATACCTTCGATGTCTTTGCCTTTAGACTGAACGTAGGCAACAGACGGACGCAGGCCGAAGTCGAACTGGTACTGAGCAACGAATTCGATAACCTGAGTTTTGTTAGCAAAACCGGTACCGAGGGTGTTACCTGCAGCATCGCTCTGGCTGATGTAGGTCGCGTTATGGGTTTCGCTGTACATTGCTGCCAGGTATACGTTGTTCGCGTCATATTTCAGCGCAGTTGCCCACTGCTGAGCTTTGTCACCGTTACCAAAGGTCATCTGGTTTTGTTCAGTGGTACGATCGCTTGATGCATAAGCACCTACGATGCCAACACCGATCGGAGAGGTATAGGAGATTGAAGTACCCCAGCCGTCACCGTTCGCACGACGCGGGTCAGTAGTACGGTCGTTTTTGCCCTGGTACTGCAGAGCAAAGTTCAGGCCGTCAACCAGACCGAAGAAGTTGGTGTTACGGTAAGTTGCCAGACCGGTAGAACGGCCAGCCATGAAGTTGTCAGAGTAACCAGAGTCACCGCCGTATTCCGGCAGCATGTCGGTCCAGCCGATTGCGTCGTAAACAACGCCGTAGTTACGACCGTAGTCGAAAGAACCCGCGTCAGCGAATTTCAGACCAGCAAAGCCCAGACGGGTTTTGTTGCCAGTTTGCGCGTCAGAACCGCCTTCAGAGTTGTTAGCCTGGATGTTGTATTCCCACTGGCCGTAACCGGTCAGCTGGTCGGTGATCTGAGTTTCACCTTTGAAACCGAAGCGCACGTAAGACTGGTCGCCGTCGTTGCTTGAGTCGTCAGAGAAGTAATGCAGACCATCAACTTTACCGTACAGGTCTAATTTGTTGCCATCTTTGTTGTAGATTTCTGCTGCGTTTGCTGCACCAGCAGCTAACAGAGCAGGGATAACCACTGCAAGAATGTTGCGCTTCATCATTTTTTATTACCCTCATTGGAGTTATTTGGACACCTGCCACTGCCGTCAAGAAACCTTTACGGGAACCTTGAAAGAAGTTTGGTGTCTCCTGTGTCTGCACGCATCTTTCCATCCCAGAGTTGGTAATTCTACCCCGAAAATGCTACTAATCTCGCAATTAGGTATCAAAAAGAAAATATGTATTACAAAATGTAAAAGATCGGGAACTTTGTGAGAGAACTCTAAATTTACAAAAATAAAAAAAGGCCGGCAAAGCCGACCTCGTTATATATATGAATTACTTATAATTAATCGCGGATTTTAGAAATTGGCGTTACGCGGTGTACGTGGGAAGGGGATAACATCCCTTACATTTTGTACGCCGGTGACATAGGCGATTAACCGTTCGAAACCTAAACCGAAACCGGAGTGCGGCACGGTGCCGTAACGACGTAAGTCACGGTACCACCAGTAATCTTCTTTGTTCAGACCCATCTCAGCGAGGCGGGCATCCAGCACATCCAAACGTTCTTCACGCTGTGAACCACCGATGATTTCACCAATGCCCGGCGCCAGCACATCCATCGCCGCAACGGTTTTGCCATCTTCGTTCATACGCATATAGAAGGCTTTGATATCTTTCGGATAGTTTTTCACCACCACCGGAGCCTTGAAGTGTTGCTCGGCAAGATAACGCTCGTGTTCTGACGACAAATCCACGCCCCAGGCGACCGGGTTTTCGAAGCTCTGGCCGCTTTTCAGCAGAATCTCGATGGCATCGGTGTAGTCCACCTGCGCGAAATCTGCATTAACAAAACGTTCCAGGCGCGAAATCGCATCTTTGTCTACGCGCTCGGCAAAGAACGCCAGATCGTCGGCACGTTCTTCCAGCACCGCTTTAAACACGTACTTCAGCATGGCTTCAGCCAGCGCTGCTGCATCATCCAGGGTGGCAAATGCCACTTCCGGCTCCAGCATCCAGAATTCGGCCAGATGGCGGCTGGTATTGGAGTTTTCGGCACGGAAGGTCGGGCCAAAGGTGTAGACCTTCGACAGCGCGCAGGCGTAGGTTTCACCGTTGAGCTGGCCGGATACGGTCAGGAAGGCTTCTTTACCGAAGAAGTCTTTATCGAAGTCAATTTTGCCCTGCGGGTCGCGTGGCAGGTTTTCCAGATCCAGCGTCGAAACGCGGAACATTTCGCCAGCACCTTCGGTATCGGACGCAGTGATCAGCGGCGTGGAAACCCAGAAGTAACCATTCTCATGGAAAAAGCGATGCAGTGCCTGGGCCAGGGTATGGCGGACACGCGCGACTGCGCCAATCAGGTTGGTGCGCGGACGCAGGTGCGCCACTTCACGCAGGTATTCGATGCTGTGGCGTTTCGCCGCCATCGGGTAGGTGTCCGGATCGTCAACCCAGCCAACCACTTCCACGTTGGTGGCCTGCAATTCAAACGCCTGGCCTTCGCCCGGTGATTCCACCACTTTGCCGGTAATGATGACCGAGCAACCGGTGGTCAGACGCAGCACTTCGTCCTGATAATTATTCAGAGAATTATTGACGACAGCCTGAACGGGATTAAAGCAGGAACCGTCATAAACGGCGATAAAGGAAAGACCGGCTTTGGAATCTCTTCGGGTACGCACCCAACCACGTACGGTGACTTCACTGTCAACCGCGACACGGCCGTGTAGTACATCCGCTACAGGCACTACGCTCATAAATTTCTCTCTTTATATAGATGAAGTAATGTAATCCCCCATTTGGGGTTTTGCTATGTTACTTGTGAGCCATCAGGAAACAAGCAAAATTGCCGGGTCAGGGGGAGATTTGTTGCAGAACAGCAGGGTGCGGGCACCCTGCTGTATAAAGGTCAGCTGGCTCTTTTCACCAGCGGCAGGTCAAAGGCTTTACGCAACGCCCGTACGAAGGCTTTATCCTGGCAGATGGTTTTACCTGGACTGTCGGAAAGTTTCGCCACCGGCTTGCCGTTGCAGCTCACCAGCTTGATCACGATATTCAGCGGCGTCACCCCTGGAATATCGCAGGTCAGACGCGTGCCGATACCAAACACCACATTGGCGCGCTGGCCAAAATGACGGTACAGCGCCAGCGCTTTATCCAGGTCGAGGTTGTCCGAGAACACCAGCGTTTTGCTGCGTGGGTCGATATCCAGCCGCTGATAATGTGCAATGGCTTTCTCACCCCATTCCACCGGATCGCCCGAATCATGGCGCAAGCCCTGATAGCGGTGAGCAAAGCCGGGGCCAAAATCACGCAGAAATGCATCCATGGTGATGCAATCGGTGAGGGCGATGCCGAGCTGGTCATCATATTCGTCCAGCCAGGATTGCAGCGCCGCGCGCTGGCTGTTGGCAAGCACCGGGCTAATCTGCTGATGCGCCTGGAACCATTCATGTGCCTGGGTGCCGACCGGGTTGAGCTGCAGACGGCGCGCCAGGTCATAGTTACTGGTGCCAACCAGCCACGGGAAATCCTGTTTCAATGTGCTGACAATCGCCTCCTGCACCGGTTGTGAAAAGCGGCGACGGGTGCCAAAGTCCATCAGATGGAATCGGGACATATCCAGATCGCCCACTTTCTGCCGAAAATCAGCCAGCTTATGCTGCAGATGCGTGACCGCCTGATCGACGCCAATGTCCGGCGTGCGATGATGGTGCACCACTTCGCTGATCAGCGCCAGCAGCGGCACTTCCCACAGAATCACTTCACGCCACGGACCACTAATCTGAATGGCGAGTTTGCCGTGGTCATTACGCACCACAACCTGGCCGGGATTAAAGCGGAAATCGCGCAGCCAGCTGAGGTAGTCGGCGTCAAAGAAGGGCAGGGCAGAAAGGTAACGATATTCCTCTTCGCTCAGGGCGAGGGATTGCATCGCATCGATATGGGTACGGAGTTCGTCCGCGTAGACGCCGAGCAACTCAGCGCCACGGCAGCGAAACTCCGCCGTGACCGGGACATCGTAATAACGATGATATACGGCCTGCTGCATATGAAGCTTGTAGGCATCGGTATCAAGCAGCGTGGTCAAAATCGGGGAAGCGTGTCCTGTCATGGTGCGTTTCAGCATCCTCTTCCGCGGAGCATAGCCCGGTGTTCAACAAAGTCATAAAGACGCAGGAGTATAAAACAGTAATAGACCGCGATCACACCATATTTGCGGGTAGCGGGTCGAGGGTCATTTGTGCCATTGTTAATAAATTGTAGCATTTTCTGCTAAGGCACGCATTGTGCGTGGCAACTGAGGCGCAACACGCTTAGACTTTGACGGGTAAACATTTTAACGATGCGAGAAGGATTTATGACGCAACAGCCGCAAATTAAATATCGTCACGACTACCGTGCGCCTGATTTCACCATCACCGATATCGATCTGACGTTTGAGCTTGATGCGGCCACCACGCGCGTCACTGCCGTAAGCCAGGTGAAGCGTTTAGGGAATAGCCAGGCCGAGCTGCGTCTGGACGGGGAAGACCTCACGCTGGTGTCACTGGCGGTAGATGACAATGCCTGGTCGCATTATCGTGAGGAAGAGGGCGCGCTGGTGCTGAGCCAGCTGCCAGACAACTTTACCCTGACCATCATCAATGACATCCATCCAGATAAAAATACCGCCCTGGAAGGGCTGTACCAGTCGGGTGAAGCGCTGTGTACCCAGTGCGAAGCGGAAGGTTTCCGTCACATTACCTGGTATCTGGATCGCCCGGACGTGCTGGCGCGCTTTACCACCACTATTATTGCGGATGCGGCACGCTATCCGTTCCTGCTGTCCAACGGTAATAAGATGGACAGCGGTCGCCATGAAGATGGCCGTCATTGGGTGAAATGGCAGGATCCGTTCCCGAAACCCTGTTATCTGTTTGCGCTGGTGGCCGGTGATTTTGACGTACTGCGCGACAGTTTTACCACCCGTTCAGGGCGTGATGTGGCGCTGGAGATTTTCGTCGATCGCGGCAACCTGGATCGTGCTGACTGGGCAATGACCTCGCTGAAAAACAGCATGGCGTGGGATGAAGAGCGTTTTGGCCTCGAATACGACCTCGATATCTTTATGATCGTCGCGGTGGATTTCTTCAATATGGGCGCCATGGAGAACAAAGGCCTCAACGTCTTTAACTCTAAATATGTGCTGGCGAAAGCAGAAACCGCCACCGACAAAGATTATCTCGGCATTGAAGCGGTGATCGGCCACGAATATTTCCATAACTGGACCGGCAACCGTGTCACCTGCCGCGACTGGTTCCAGCTCAGCCTGAAAGAAGGGCTGACGGTGTTCCGCGATCAGGAATTCAGCTCTGACCTTGGCTCGCGTGCGGTCAATCGCATTGATAACGTCCGCGTGATGCGTGGTGCGCAGTTTGCTGAAGATGCCAGCCCGATGGCACATCCCATCCGCCCGGATCAGGTGATTGAGATGAACAACTTCTACACCCTGACGGTGTATGAAAAAGGTTCTGAAGTGATCCGTATGATGCACACCCTGCTGGGCGAAGAGAATTTCCAGAAGGGGATGCAGCTGTATTTTGAGCGTCACGATGGCAGTGCCGCTACCTGCGACGATTTTGTTCAGGCGATGGAAGATGCTTCCAATGTCGATCTGTCGCAGTTCCGCCGCTGGTATAGCCAGGCGGGTACGCCGGTGCTGACGGTGCGTGATGATTACAACCCGGAGCTGGAGCAATATACGCTTCATGTGACCCAGCACACGCCGCCCACCGCCGAACAGAAAGAAAAGCTGCCGCTGCATATCCCGCTGGATATCGAACTTTACGATGGCGAAGGCAAGGTTATCCCGCTGCAACATAATGGTCATCCGGTGCACCATGTGCTGAACGTAACCGAAGAATTCCAGAGCTTCGTGTTTGATAACGTCTATTTCCAGCCGGTGCCATCGCTGCTGCGTGAATTCTCTGCGCCGGTGAAGCTCGACTATAAATGGAGTGATGCACAGCTGACGTTCCTGATGCGTCACGCGCGCAACGATTTCTCGCGCTGGGATGCGGCGCAAAGCCTGCTGGCGACTTACATCCGTCTGAATGTGGCGCGTCATCAGCAGGGGCAACCGCTGTCGCTGCCGCTGCATGTGGCCGATGCTTTCCGTGCGGTGCTGCTGGATGAGCAGGGTGACCCGGCGTTGATGGCGCTGATCCTGTCACTGCCGTCAGAAAATGAAATCGCTGAGTTGTTTGAGGTGATTGATCCACAGGCGATTGCCGAAGTCCGTGAAGCGCTGGTACGCACCCTGGCCAAAGAACTGAGTGATGAGTTGCTGGCGGTTTATCGTGCCAATCAGAGCAGCGCATACCACATCGAGCATGCGGAAATCGGTAAGCGCGCGTTGAAGAATGTGTGTCTGGGCTATCTGGCGTTTGCCGATGCGGAACAGGCTGACCAGCTGGTGCAGGCGCAATATCAGCAGGCCACCAATATGACCGATGCACTGGCTGCGTTGTCTGCGGCGGTTGCCGCTCAGTTACCGTGCCGCGATGCGTTACTGGCGGCGTATGACGAGCGCTGGCATCAGGATGGCCTGGTGATGGATAAATGGTTCGTGTTGCAGGCCACCAGCCCGGCGGCTGACGTCCTGAGCAAAGTGCGGGCGCTGTTGCATCATCGTTCCTTCACCATGGGCAACCCGAACCGTATCCGTTCACTGATTGGTGCGTTTGCTTCGGCGAATCCAGCGGCATTCCATGCCAAAGATGGCAGTGGTTATCAGTTCCTGGTGGAGATGCTGACCGACCTCAACACGCGTAACCCGCAGGTTGCTGCGCGCATGATCGAGCCGCTGATTCGTCTGAAACGTTACGATGCAGGCCGCCAGGCGCTGATGCGTCAGGCGCTGGAGACGTTGAAAGGGCTGGATAAACTGTCCGGGGATTTGTACGAGAAGATCACCAAAGCTCTGAATGCGTAATTAACCGTAGCGGCGCGATTTATCGCGCGCCTTTTAAAACAGCGCAATAAATTGCGCCGCTACAGGTTCCATTAACGTTGCTGCGCAAACCGCAACGGTTGCTCAGTGGCGCTGCGCTTCATTACCCGATCCAGCACTTCCGCTTCCAGCTCGGCCAGCCGGGCAGAGCCGCGACGGCGTGGACGCGGCAGATCAACCGTTAAATCCAGTCCGATCTGGCCTTCTTCAATCAGCAACACCCGATCCGCCATGGCGACTGCTTCGCTGACATCATGGGTGACTAAAAGCACCGTGAAGTTATGTTGCTGCCATAACGATTCAATCAATCCCTGCATCTCAATACGCGTCAGCGCATCCAGCGCCCCGAGAGGCTCATCCAGCAACAACAGGCCGGGACGATGAATCAACGCACGCGCCAGCGCCACCCGCTGTTTCTGGCCACCAGAGAGCGCCGCTGGCCATTCATTGGCGCGTTCCGCCAGGCCTACTGCCTCCAGCGCTTCCCGTGCACTTTCACGCCAGGCGCGGCCTTTCAGCCCAAGGCCGACGTTATCGATCACCTTTTTCCACGGCAGCAGTCGGGCGTCCTGGAACATCAGGCGGGTATCCTCCCGCGCGGCCGCCAGCGGGGCATTTCCCGCCAGCAATTCACCGCGGGTGGTGGATTCCAGCCCGGCCAGCAGGCGCAGCAGGGTACTTTTGCCACAGCCGCTGCGGCCCACTACCGCGACAAATTGTCCTGCCGGGATATGCAGGTCGATATTATTCAGGATGGTACGGTCGCCATATTGTTTGCTGACGCCGTTAACGCCCACCGGTGTGCCGCTGTTCAGGCGCGCCGGGGTGAGGGTTGCAGTGCTCATGCGTTAGCCTCCTTCAGTTGATAAGCCGGATGCCAGCGCAGCCATACGCGTTCCAGCAGTTGTGCCGCGACATCGGCCAGTTTGCCGAGCAGGGCATACAGAATGATGGCGACCACCACCACATCGGTTTGCAAAAATTCACGGGCATTCATCGCCAGATAGCCAATGCCAGAGTTGGCGGAAATCGTTTCGGCCACAATCAGCGTCAGCCACATCAGGCCGAGCGCAAAACGCACGCCTACCATGATGGAAGGTAGCGCGCCGGGCAGGATCACCTGAATAAACAGGCTCCAGCCGGAGAGGCCATAGCTGCGCGCCATTTCCACCAGACCACGATCGATATTACGGATACCGTGGTAGGTGTTGAGATAGATGGGGAACATGGTGCCGAGCGCGACGAGGAAAATTTTTGCCGCCTCATCAATGCCGAACCACAGGATCACCAGCGGGATCAACGCCAGGTGCGGCACGTTGCGCAGCATCTGCACCGAGGTATCGAGCAGGCGCTCCCCAAGGCGCGAAGTGCCAGTAATCAGACCCAGCACCAGGCCAATGGATCCGCCGATACCGAAACCAATCGCTGCGCGCCAGCTGCTGATGGCGAGGTTCTGCCACAGTTCACCGCTGGCGGTGAGACGCCAGAAAGTGATCAAAATATTCTCCGGCGATGGCAGGATACGCGTCGACAGTAGCCCGATTTGTGATGCCAGCTGCCAGACCACCACCAGCAGTACTGGCAGCAACCACGGCAGGAAGGCGTTACTGAGCTGTTTCCTGGACATTATTTGCTCCTCAACTCTGCGCGACTTTCTGCGGCATATAGTCATTCCCTACGGCTTCACCGTGCGGCTGAATGTTACGCGGCTGAGGAATCTGCGGCACTTCGAGGTCAAGATGCGGGAACAGCAACTCACCGACGCGATACGCTTCCTCCAGATGCGGATAGCCGGAGAGAATAAAGGTCTCGATGCCGAGATCTCTATATTCCTGCATGCGTGCGGCCACTGTCGGGCCATCACCGACTAACGCCGTACCGGCACCGGTCCGCGCCAGGCCAACCCCGGCCCACAGATTCGGGCTGACTTCCAGCTTGTCACGACGGCCACCGTGCAGCGCCGCCATCCGTTGCTGGCCGACAGAATCGTAACGCGCGAACCCTGCCTGTGCTTTGGCGATGGTGGCGTCATCCAGATGAGAAATCAGCTGATCGGCTGCCCGCCACGCTTCTTCGTTGGTTTCTCGCACGATAACGTGCAAACGAATGCCAAAACGTACTTTGCGGCCCTGCGCCTCGGCTTTGGCACGTACCTGGGCAATTTTCTCTTTCACCAGTGCCGGTGGTTCACCCCAGGTGAGATAGACATCAACCTGTTCTGCGGCCAAATCCTGCGCGGCATCGGAGGAGCCACCAAACCACAACGGTGGGCGCGGTTGTTGCACCGGTTTAAACAGCAGGCGAGCACCGCGGACTTTGACGTGCTTGCCGTCATAATCGACGGTTTCGCCTTCCAGTACCCGACGCCAGATACGGGTAAATTCGGCGGACTCAACGTAACGCTCGCGGTGATCAAGAAACACGCCGTCACCTTCCAGTTCTTCCGGGTCGCCACCGGTCACCAGGTTAAACAACACGCGACCATTGGAGAGGCGATCGAGGGTCGCTGCCTGACGCGCGGCCTGCGTGGGGGAAATCACCCCTGGGCGCAGCGCGACCAGAAAACGCAGACGTTGCGTGACCGGAATCAGTGACGCCGCGACCAGCCAGGCGTCTTCGCAGGAGCGCCCGGTCGGAATCAGGACGCCACCAAAACCAAGGCGGTCGGCAGCCTGCGCCACCTGTTGCAGATAAGCATGATCAACCGCACGTGCACCTTCGGCCGTGCCGAGATAGCGACCATCACCGTGAGTAGGAAGAAACCAGAATACGGATACGCTCATTGTTGACTCCTTAAGGCTGGGCGGACTGTGGCTGCCAGATGCGATCGGCGATGTTCACTTTTACCGGCATCAAATGATTGGCATAAAACAGGTCAGCGGTTTGTTGTTGGGCCTGCGCCGTATGGGCGCTGACCGGCGTAATGGTGGTGGGTGGACGATGATCGAGATAGCTGGCAATCACCGGTTTTGGCAGCCCCATCGCCTGTGCCAGCAGGTCAATACTTTGCTCGCGCTGGCTGCGGGTCAGGGCATCGGCGTCACTGAAGGTTTGCAGTACCTGCTGCACAAAATTGCCATTGGCTGCGGTAAATTTACGTGTGGCGAGATAGAATGAGCCGGTTTGATTCAGCTTGCTGCCATCCGCCAGCACGCGCACGCCGCCCTGCAACAGCGCGGCTGAGTAATAGGGGTCCCAGATCGCCCAGGCATCGACATCACCCTGCTGAAATGCGGCACGGGCATCGGCAGGTGTCAGATAAGTGGGCTGGATATCTTTGAAGCTCAGACCGGCCTGCGCCAGTGCGCGCAATAAAAGGTTGTGCGAGCTGGAGCCTTTCTGAAACGCCACCTTATGGCCCTTCAATTCGGCTACGCTGTGGATCGGGCTATCTTTCGGCACCAGAATCACCTCGGCTTTTGGCTTGGGCGGTTCTGCTCCGACATACAACAAATCGGCACCTGCCGCCTGCGCAAAAATCGGCGGGATATCGCCGGTACTGCCAAGATCGATACTGCCGACGTTCAACGCTTCCAGCATTTGCGGGCCAGCGGGAAACTCAATCCATTGAATCTGGGTATGCGGAAAACGTTGTTCCAGCATCTGGTGTGATTTTGCCAGCACCATGCTGACCGAACCTTTTTGATAACCAATACGAAACTGGGCGGGTGCCTCTGCGGCATGCACACTGACATTCAGCGTCAATACCATTGCAAGGCCAGCCAGCCAGCGCGATAGCGTCCTTTTCATATCTCTTCCTTTTATACGGCCTGAGCGTAAGGTTGATGGCGACGATGCAACGCATGCCAGAAGGTATCCAGCGCTTCATCAATGCGTGCGGCCAGCAATTGGTCCAGCTCGGGCTGGCGGTCATAATGGCTAATCTGGCTATCGTCGGCGAAGACGCCGTGCAGCACTTCCTGGGCTTTCAGGGCGTTCAGTACCGGTTTCAGGGCGTAATCCACCGCCAGCATATGGGCTACGCTTCCGCCGCTTGCCAGTGGCAGCACCACTTTGTGCTCCAGTGCTCGCTCTGGCAGCAGATCGAGCAGCGTTTTCAGCGCGCCTGAAAAGGAAGCTTTATAAATCGGGGTGGCGACGATCAGGCCCTCGGCACTTGCCAGGTCCTCTTTCAGTGCCTGCAGTGCCGGGGAATCGAAACGCGCATAGAGCAGATCTTCCGGTTGAAAGTTGTGAATATTCCAGGGAATCACTTCGACACCGCGCGCTTCCAGCGTGTGTTGGCACAGGCTCAGCAACGCCGTAGAACGGGAAGGGAATCGAGGGCTGCCTGCCAGCGTAATAACCCGCATAGTCACTCCTTATAACTAAAAGTTATTGATTATCTGATATTGAGAACTGATGGCTTAATCCTGACAGAGCGGGGGGCGGGGCTTAAATGATTTATCCGGTAATGGTAAGCCGGAATCTGCAAATGGGTGGGCTATCAATCATTGGATGGCAGAGGAGCGATACGACTATTCCGAAAACCCTGCGGTCACAAAATAGAAATGATTCATTCCGTTTAAGCAATAAAATGCGCTTTGGCGGTTTTATAAGTGTACAGAAGGATAAAAAGTGTATCGGCACCGCGCAGAAGGGATGTCTGCACCATACCAGATTGAAACGTGACAATATAAAGAATCTGGTGAGAATCTCCCATAAAAACAATCATCAAATTGATACCTTCTGTGTTGCACTTATGTCTTTTTGTTTCTTCTGGTATCAAATTTATCTATTTTTTCCTGGTCTGGGAAAAAAGTGTCTGGGATGAATATTCACGCATTTTTGTCTTAAATTACAAATGGCAAGATTTAATCCCGAAACGGGAAGTAAACCACAACTCAACAGGATAAAAATAAAAACAGCATACTTCACGGCTGATAATCATTTAATTGCCTGCTGTCAGGTACGGGTAAAAAACGGAACTGTCAAAACGCCAGCGCTCTGATTAAGCTAGCGCTAAATGATTCTTTTGATGATGCATTCCGTGCGTTCTGGCGCACATGGATGTGATTGCTGTTTTTCTTTTTACCAGGTTGTTAAAAAAGAGAGTGCTTATGTCAGAGAAACTACTTTCCGTTATCATCCCGACTTATAACGTAGAAAAATATATTGTTGAATGTGTGGATTCTCTGTTGCAGCAAATATCCGCGCCTAATGAAATCATTATCGTTAACGACAGTTCTACCGATGATACGCTGCATCTTCTTAACCAGCATTATGCCAACCTGC
The DNA here is from genome assembly GCF_059730475.1 of Pantoea sp. X-Soil-TKNS-1280. Lineage (NCBI taxonomy): Bacteria > Pseudomonadati > Pseudomonadota > Gammaproteobacteria > Enterobacterales > Erwiniaceae > Pantoea > Pantoea sp. X-Soil-TKNS-1280. The sequence continues at coordinate 1,537,627 of NZ_AP035962.1, forward strand.
CACAGGTACAGATTATTACCGTGCCCAACGGCGGGGCGGGGTTAGCGCGTGATAAAGGTATTGAGCTGGCGCAGGGGGAGTTTCTGTTTTTCTGTGACCCGGATGATCGCGTGGCGCCGGGGTTGGTCAGCGAATTACAGCAGGTAGTGCAAACGCATCCGCAGGTAGAGTTGTTCTGTTTTAATTCAGTGGCGTTCGATCATGACCTGCCACACCGCGTCTCAGCAAAAGTGAAACATGAGCTGACGGGGCTGCAACCCGCATCCGAGGTGTTTTCCTCTTTATTACGCAATGGTACCTATACCTCAGCGGCGTGGAACTACCTGCTGAAACGTTCGGTTATCGATAAATATCAGCTGCGCTTCCAGCACCGGGTGCATGAAGATCACTGTTTCAGCCTTGGCGCTTTTCTGAAAAGTCGCCATGCCTGGGTCAGTGAGAAAAGTTATTATCAGCAACGCGTCCGTCAGGGGTCATTAACCCATGGACATAAAAATAGTGATTATTTTCTGCAGCGTTACCATGCTTTTATGCAGGCGTATCACGATTTAATGACGTCACTTGAAAAAAATAACCGGCGCAATCAGTTACAAAAAGAATATTTGTTACATTCTTTCCGCCTGATGATTTACCTTTCGCTTTATAACCGCACGCCAGTACCTTATTACGTGATTAATGCTATTCGTTTTCTTGGCCGTGAAATCAAACCAGCCGGTTTTAAAGAGTGGTTGCTGTTGAATCATCCGGAACTGTTTATCCGTCTGCAAAATTACAAAGTGATTAAAGAGCTGAAGAAAAACAGCCTTATTCCGAAAAGTGTTCCGGTGGTTTGATTGCACCAGGGATAAGTGCGAAAGTCATTACTTGTATGAGCATTAAGGTTGTTGCGTCATGGCAAAAACACTCGATAAGAGTTTAGTAATTAATATTTTATCTTTGCTGGCCTATCGGGGAGCGTCATTTCTCTTTCCTTTAGTTACCTTACCCTATCTGGCGCGAATACTCGGCGTCAATCAAATGGGGGTGCTGGCGCTGGCCATCGCCTGCGTGCTTTATTGCAGTACCATTTCAGACTGGGGTTTTAACGTTTATACCACCAAGGACATTGCTCACCATCGTGAGGATAAAGTCCGGGTGACGCAGATATTCTGGTCAACTTTCAATGCAAAATTGATGTTGATGCTTTCAACCAGCGGCGTGCTGTTACTCGCTACCTGGTTAAATCCGTCCTGGCATTTCCTGTTCTGGATAGTTCTGGCGAACTGCACCACGCTACTGGGGTCGTTGTTCTCCTTTGGCTGGCTGATGCAGGGCTTTGAGAAGCTCGGTAAAACGGCGGTGATTGCCACCTTTGGCAATTTCTGCGCCATCCCGCTGACGTTTCTGCTGGTGAAAACCCCGAACGATACCTGGCTGGCGGCGATGATTCCGGGTGTGGTGTCGATTATCAGCGCGCTGATTACCCTGCGGTTTGTACTGAAGATGAAGGTGATTGGTCGCTACCGCTTCGAACCCAGTGAAATCATGCAGCGCCTGAAAGACAGCGTGCACGTCTTTATCGCCATCGCCGGTGCGAATTTATTTAACAGCGTCAACGTGGTGATTCTGGCCGCCTTTACCTCGCATTATGCCATCGGGATCTATAACGGGGCCGATCGCCTGCGTAAGGCAGCCAACTCGGTGCCGGAACAGATTGGCAACGCGTTTTTTCCACGCGTCAGTTATTTGTTTGCGCGTGACAAGGCAGCAGCCATCGCGGCGACACGCAAAAGTTTGCTGATCTCGTTTCTGCTCAGCTTCGGTATTGTGATCTTCACGTATTTCTTCGCTGATGAAGTGGTCCGTATTCTGCTCGGCCCGGAATTTGTTGCCTCGGCTGACGTGCTGCGTGTGTTTGTGTTGTGTTTCCTGTTTGGCAACATTGCTTACCCGGCAGGATTACAGGTGTTGATCCCCCATGGCCTGGCGCGTCAGCGTATGCTGGTGATGCTCGGCCCGGGTGTCATCAATATTCCAGTCTGTGCCTTTCTGGCGTGGAAATACGGTGCCATCGGCGCGGCATGGTCGATGGTGATTGCCGAGTTCCTCGTCTGCGTCGGGATTTTCTGGGTGATGGCTCGCCACGGGATTCTGCGTGAGTATCTGCGTAATCCCTCTGCTACCACCACACCGATTAAAGACGCCGCAAGCTAATGATGATGCAGGTCAATTCGACCTGCGTTTCCTCGCGCTGCAATTTACTTTTGTGCCAGAGGCCATTACCATTCTGGCGCACAATTTCCCGTGCACCCCGACTTTCACGAAGCTTCCGCCATTCAGGAGAGTGCATGTTATATCCTATCGTCCGGCCGGCGCTGTTTAAGCTCGATCCAGAGCGTGCGCACGAACTCACCTTGCATCAACTGCGTTTTATCAGCGGCACCCCGCTGGAAGGGTTTATCCGCCAGTCTTTACCCGCGCGTCCGGTTAACTGCATGGGGCTGACGTTTCCCAATGCCCTTGGACTGGCAGCCGGCCTCGACAAAAATGCAGAATGCATTAATGCCTTTGGTGCGATGGGTTTTGGTTTTGTCGAAGTGGGTACCGTCACACCGCGCCCGCAACCCGGTAATGATAAGCCGCGTATGTTCCGCCTGGTGGAAGCGGAAGGGATTATCAACCGTATGGGATTTAATAATCAGGGTGTCGATTACCTGGTTGAGAACGTTAAAAAGGCGCGTTTTAAAGGAATTCTTGGTATCAATATTGGCAAAAATAAAGATACGCCGGTCGAGCAGGGGAAAGATGATTATCTGACCTGCATGGAAAAGGTGTATGCCCACGCGGGTTATATTGCCATCAATATTTCTTCACCTAACACCCCAGGATTACGCACGCTGCAATATGGTGAAGCGCTGGATGATCTACTGGCAGCCATCAAATTAAAACAAAAAGAGTTGCAGGAACGGCATCTTAAATATGTTCCCGTGGCGGTGAAGATCGCGCCGGATCTTTCTGAAGAAGAGTTGATCCAGATTGCTGACAGTTTAGTTCGCCACGAAATTGATGGTGTGATTGCGACCAACACCACCCTCGACCGTTCACTGGTCAGCGGCCTGAAATACGGTGAAGAAGCCGGTGGTTTAAGTGGTCGTCCGGTGCAGAATCGCAGCACCGAAATCATCCGCCGCCTGTCACAGGAGTTGCAGGGACGTCTGCCCATTATTGGTGTGGGTGGTATTGATTCGCTGGTGGCGGCAAGGGAAAAAATTGCCGCAGGTGCCACACTGGTCCAGATATACTCCGGATTTATATATAAAGGTCCTGGCTTAATTAAAGATATCGTGACCCATCTCTAAGACATTTCCCACATTCCCGCGCCAGGGGGTTTATTTATCCCTCTGGCTCGTTTATATTTTGTCCTGCTGGTGTGTTTTTCAGCTTTTTCCTTAGCGTTATTTTCCTTTAGCTGTGAAGCGTAATTTTGCGCAGCGATGAACCACAGGGCACATCATGAAAATCAAACCCGATGACAACTGGCGTTGGTATTTTGACGCGGAGCATGACCGGATGATGCTTGATCTGGCCGATGGCATGTTATTTCGCTCGCGCTTCTCACGCAAAATGCTGACCCCGGATGCCTTTAATGAAAGCGGTTTTTGCGTTGATGACGCCGCGCTTTATTTTACCTTTGAAGAACGTTGTCGTCAGAGTGGATTAAAAAGCGACCATCGCGCCGAGCTGGTATTAAATGCGCTGGTCGCCAGCCGTTTTCTGAAACCACTGATGCCGAAAAGCTGGCACTTCACCAGCCATGCCCACAGCTGGCAACCCGTCGCAGGCGATATGGTGGCAGTGACCCTGGCAGACAGCGGCGAACAGGCGCAATTGCTGGTGGTGGAAAGCGGAGAAAATGCCGCGCTTTGTTTGCTGGCACAACATGCGCTGACCGTAGCCGGTAAAGGCATGGTGCTGGGGGATGCGATCAAAGTGATGAATGATCGTCTGCAACCTTGTAAGCCCGAATCTTCCGCCCAGTTTGCCCGGGCGGTGTGACGCGTTACGCCAGCTCGATATCGCCAGCCGGAATACAACTACAGCTCAGGATGGTGCCATCCTGACGCACTGCGCTTTTCTTTAAGGCTTTCACTTCACCCGCTACCAGCGTCATTTTACAGCTGCCACAGATACCGGCGCGGCAGGAGTAGGGAATGCGAAAACCCTGCATTTCAAGCTGTTCCAGCAGTACCTGCTGATTATCTCCGGTAAATTCGGTGCCCTGATAGCCAATGGTGACGTTGCTCAGATCGCTGGTGACAGGGTCCAGGGTTTCCACTACCTGACCGGCACCGTAGCGGCGCGCGGGCTGTTTTTCAATGATGGTGACCTGATCGCCAACGCGGATCACGCCACTGTTCAGCGCGATCAAATTCAGACCAAAATCGATATCACCGCTGCCATCCTGGGCGCTACGGAAGCGTTGCAGCGTGGCCAGCGGTTCACCCTGGGGATGTTTCTGCCCGCTTTCGGTGCCGACGGTAGTAAACACGCAGCGGCTGCAGGGCTTCGGCATCTCAAAAGTGATATCGCCAATGGTTAACTTTTTCCAGCTGTCTTCTTCCCACGCCTGCGCGCCGCTGACCACCAGGTTAGGGCGGAACTGTTCGACACGAACGCTGGCCGGGCAACGTTGTTGCAGATCCTGCAATGAAGCCATATTGACCAGCAGATAAGGGAAACCATCCGCAAAACTGAGCGGCACCTGATCAAAGCGTTTTACCCGGCGGGTCGGCTGCGATCCGGTCCAGCGCAATTGGACCGGGCGAGGGAAAAAGCCACTCAGCCATTGGTTGATCTCTGCCGGAGCGATGCGTGAGGTGAAATGGTTACCCCAGACTTCAGTAGGGGCATCAACGGCAGCAAAATCAGCAAAGCGGATTAACGCCTGGCTACCGTCCGGTGCCTGCAAAAACAGGCCATCGGGCAGCAGCGCTGGGGTAAAACGCACCATTTCCGGATACTGCCGGGCAGTGATGAAGGTGCCATCGGTTTCGGTAACCATAAAGATGCGGTCAAATGCCAGGCCACTCTCCATTACCTGGGCATGCGACAGTTGCAAACCGCGCATTGATTTTACCGGATGGATAAACAGACGGGACAACGTAATCATCACCACTCCCTGAAAGCCGTCATGCTGGACAAAAAGAAGCTAACTTTATGACATAGGACGCTGATTCGCTATAATGCGCAACAATTTTATCAGGAGTAGAAGTGACGATATGAATTCTCTGTTTGCCAGTACGGCGCGCGGGCTTGAAGAACTGCTTAAAACTGAGCTGGACGCGCTGGGTGCGCAGGATTTGCAGGTGGTGCAGGGCGGTGTCCATTTTGAGGCCGACGACCGCGTGATGTACCAAAGCCTGCTGTGGAGCCGCCTGGCTTCACGTATTTTACTGCCGCTGGGAGAATTCGGCGTCTGGAGCGATCTCGATCTTTACGTCGGCGCCCAGAGCATTCCGTGGTGCGACATCTTTGACAGCGATACCAGCTTCGCCATTCATTTTAGCGGCACCAACGAGGTGATCCGTAATAGTCAGTTTGGCGCGTTGCGTATCAAAGATGCCATCGTGGACAGTTTTACCCGCCAGAATTTGCCGCGTCCGAATGTTGATCGTGAGCAGCCAGGGATTCGTATCAACGCCTGGCTGAACAAAGATCGCGTCAGCATCGCACTGGATCTGAGTGGCGATGCCCTGCACCAGCGTGGTTATCGCCAGCAAACCGGGCAGGCTCCGCTGAAAGAGAATCTGGCGGCGGCGATTGTGCTGCGTTCTGGCTGGCAAAACGGCACCCCGCTTATCGACCCGATGTGCGGTTCCGGTACGTTGCTGATTGAAGCGGCGTTGATCGCCTGCGATCGCGCGCCGGGCCTGCTGCGTTCACGCTGGGGTTTTAACCGCTGGAAAAAACACAATCAAACGCTGTGGCAGGAACTGCGTAGCGAAGCGATGCAACGTGCGCGTCTGGGAACGGAAGCGACCAGTGCCCGTTTCTTTGGCTACGATAACGACGGCCGCGTGCTGGAGTGGGCGCGAGCCAATGCGCGCCGCGCCGGTGTGGCCGATCTCTTTACCTTTGCCCAGCAGGACGTGCTGAAGCTGCATAATCCGCTGTCAGGCGAAGTGACCGGCACGGTGCTGAGCAACCCGCCCTATGGCGAGCGTCTGGAAAGCGAGCCTGCGCTGATTGCGCTGCACAGCCAGCTGGGCCGCATCATGAAGCAGCAATTTGGTGGCTGGAACCTGTCATTGTTCAGTGCCTCGCCAGAACTGCTGAGTTGCCTGTCATTGCGTGCCGATCGCCAGTTCAAAGCGAAAAACGGTCCGCTGGAATGCGTGCAGAAAAATTATCAGCTGGCGGCCAGCAGTGGTGAAAGTTCGGCACAGATTGCTGATGATTATGCCAACCGCCTGCGTAAGAATGTGAAAAAGCTGGAGAAGTGGGCGCGTCAGTCAAATATTGATTGCTATCGCCTGTACGATGCCGACCTGCCGGAATATAACGTTGCAGTGGATCGCTACGGTGATTGGGTGGTGATTCAGGAATATGCGCCGCCGAAAACCGTTGATGCGAGCAAAGCGCGTCAGCGTTTGTTTGATGTGATCAGCGCCACGCTCAGCGTGCTGGAGATCCCGGCGAATCGTCTGGTGCTGAAAACCCGCGAACGTCAGAAAGGCAAAAACCAGTATCAGAAACTGGGCGAGAAGGGTGATTTCTTTGAAGTTCAGGAATTTAACGCGCGCTTCCTGGTTAACCTGACGGATTATCTCGACACCGGCCTGTTCCTCGATCACCGCATCGCACGTCAGATGCTGGGTAAAATGAGCCAGGGTAAAGATTTCCTCAATCTGTTTTCTTACACCGGCAGCGCCAGTGTGCATGCCGGTCTGGGTGGCGCGAAATCCACCACCACGGTGGATATGTCCCGTACCTACCTGGAGTGGGCAGAGCGCAATTTGCGTCTCAACGGCCTGACGGGGCGTCAGCATCGCCTGATGCAGGCGGATTGCCTGAGCTGGCTGCGCGAAAGCGATGAACAGTTCGATCTGATCTTTATTGATCCGCCCACGTTCTCCAACTCGAAACGGATGGAAGACGATTTTGACGTGCAGCGCGATCATTTGATGCTGATGCAGAACCTGAAGCGTCTGCTGCGTCGCGGCGGTACCATTATGTTTTCTAACAACAAGCGCGGCTTCAAAATGGATCTCGACGGGTTGCAGCGCCTGGGCTTACAGGCGCAGGATATCACCCAGAAAACCCAGTCGCAGGATTTTGCCCGCAACCGTCACATTCACAACTGCTGGCTGGTTAGCCACGCCGGTAAGGAATAAGTTTTATGTCACTGATCAGTATCCATGGCGCTTATCTGTCGTTCAGCGATGCGCCGCTGTTGGATAATACCGAACTGCATATTGAAGAAGGCGAGCGCGTCTGTCTGGTGGGGCGCAACGGTGCCGGTAAATCCACGCTGATGAAAATCATTAACGGTGAACAACCGCTGGATGATGGCCGCATTATTTATGAAACCGACCTGGTCGTGGCGCGTCTGCAACAGGATCCGCCACGCAATATTACCGGCTCGGTGTATGACTTTGTTGCAGAAGGTGTGGAAGAACAGGCCGAGCATCTGAAGGCTTACCACGCCATTTCCCATGTGGTGATGGAAGATCCCAGCGAGAAAAATCTCAACGAAATGGCGCGCCTGCAGGCCATTCTTGATCACCAGAATCTGTGGCAGCTTGAAAGCCGCATCAATGATGTGCTGGAAAAAATTGGTTTGCAGGCCGATACCGAGTTGTCGTCGCTGTCGGGCGGCTGGCTGCGTAAAGCGGCGCTGGGTCGCGCGCTGGTCAGCAATCCGCGTGTGCTGATGCTGGATGAACCAACCAACCACCTCGATATTGAAACCATCGACTGGCTGGAAACTTTCCTCAAAACCTTTACCGGCAGCATCGTGTTTATTTCGCATGACCGCTCCTTTATTCGCAATATGGCGACGCGCATTGTCGATCTCGACCGTGGCAAGCTGGTCTCGTGGCCGGGGGATTACGATCAGTATCTGCTGGGCAAAGAAGAAGCGCTGCGTGTAGAAGAACTGCAAAATGCCGAGTTCGACCGCAAACTGGCGCAGGAAGAAGTGTGGATTCGCCAGGGTATCAAAGCGCGTCGTACCCGCAACGAAGGCCGTGTTCGCGCCCTGAAAGCGCTGCGTCGTGAGCGTTCTGAACGCCGTGAGGTGATGGGCAAAGCCAATATGCAGGTGGGTGAAGCTTCGCGCTCCGGCAAAATCGTTTTTGAGCTGGAAAATGTTGACTACGCCGTCGATGGCAAAGTGCTGGTGAAGGATTTTTCTTCGCAGGTGCAGCGTGGTGACAAGATTGCGCTGATTGGCACTAATGGCTGCGGGAAAACCACGCTGCTGCGCCTGATGCTGCAACAGCTGAAGGCAGACAGCGGCCGTGTGCATTCCGGTACCAAGCTGGAAGTGGCGTACTTCGACCAGCATCGCGCAGAACTCGATCCGGACCGTACCGTGATGGATAACCTGGCTGAAGGTAAGCAGGAAGTGCTGGTGAACGGTAAGCCGCGCCATGTGCTGGGCTATTTGCAGGACTTCCTGTTCCACCCGAAACGTGCGATGACGCCGGTGCGTGCGCTGTCGGGCGGTGAGCGTAACCGCCTGCTGCTGGCACGCCTGTTCCTCAAGCCCAGCAACCTGATGATTCTCGATGAACCGACCAACGACCTCGATGTGGAAACGCTGGAGTTGCTGGAAGAGTTGATTGACGGCTATCAGGGCACCGTGCTACTGGTCAGCCACGATCGTCAGTTCGTGGATAATACCGTCACCGAATGCTGGATCTTTGAAGGTAACGGTGAGATTGGTGCCTTTGTGGGCGGTTATCATGATGCCCAGCAACAGCGTGCGGCGTATAAGCAGCTCAAAACCACGTCGGCGGCGAAAACCAGCGCCAGCGCTGAAAAAACGGCTGAGAAAAATGATGCCAACAAACGGGGTTCAGGCAAGCTAAGCTATAACCTGACGCGTGAGCTGGAGCAGTTGCCGCAAAAACTGGAACAGCTGGAAACGCGTATTGGCGAGTTGCAGGCACAGATGAGTCATCCGGATTTCTTCAGCCAGCCACATGACAAAACGCAGCCGGTGCTGGATGCGCTGGCGCAGACCGAGCAGGAACTGGAAACGGCGTTTGAACGCTGGGAAGAACTGGAAGCGCTGAAAAACGGCGCTTAATGCAGAAGGAAACCGGCATGTGTGCAGCGGATGATGCGCAGTCGTGGATACTCTGTCCACAGTGCGATTTAACGGTAAAACTGCCAGTTGTGCCGGTCGGCAGCCGGGCGCGTTGCCCGCGCTGCCACACCACATTAACGGCGAACTGGCATGAGCCGCGTAAGCGGCCTACCGGTTATGCGATCGCAGCTTTGTTTATGCTGGTGCTGGCCAATCTGTTTCCTTTCGTCAATATGCACGTTGCAGGCCTGAGCAGTGAGATCTCACTGCCGGAAATTCCGAATGTCATGGTGCGCGAGGACTATAGCAGCCTCGCCACCCTGTTCCTGCTGTTTGTGCAGGGCATTCCGGCATTTTGCATGGTGATCATCATTCTGTTGGTGAATAAGGTCAGAATGCCACACCATCTGCGATTGGTGCTGGCGCGCATTTTGTTCCAGTTACGTAACTGGGGCATGGCGGAAATCTTCATGGCAGGCGTTCTGGTCAGTTTTGTCAAACTGATGGCCTATGGCGAGGTTGGTCTCGGCAGCAGCTTCTGGGCGTGGTGCCTGTTTTGTGTGCTGCAATTGCGTGCCTTCCAGTGTGTGGACCGCCGCTGGGTATGGCAGCGCATTGCGCCATTGCCTGCTTTACCACACGCGCCAAAGGCGGGTATCAGCGGTATACAGCAAGGGATGCGCCGCTGTCCATGTTGTACCGCCATCATGCCCATCGAGCGTAAGGCGTGCAGCCGTTGTGGTGTGGTGGCTCACGCCCGACGGCCTCACAGCCTGCAATGGACGCTGGCGTTGCTGGTGACCTCTCTGATGTTGTACCTCCCATCAAATATTATGCCGATCATGGTGACGGAGACGCTGGGCACGGCGTATCCCTCCAACATCATGGCAGGGGTGATTTTGCTGTGGAGTGACGGATCATGGCCGGTGGCATTGGTGATTTTTATCGCCAGTATCATGGTGCCCTCGCTCAAAATGCTGGCGATTGGCTGGCTGTGCTGGGATGCCAGTGGACGCGGGCAGCATGATAGCGAGAAGATGCACTTGGTTTATGAGGTGGTGGAGTTTGTTGGCCGCTGGTCAATGATTGATGTGTTTGTTATCGCTGTTCTCTCTGCACTGGTGCGGATGGGGCGGTTGATGAGTGTTTACCCGGCGCCAGGCGCGCTGTTATTTGCCATGGTGGTGATTCTCACCATGTTTGCAGCGCTGGCTTTTGATCCGCGTCTGACCTGGGATCGTGTACGGAAAACCGAACGTAAGGAGCCGCGTCTTGACGGACAATCATCAGGGAATTGCTAACGTCGATCAGATTAAACGCTGGTCGCCGGTCTGGATTGTACCCATTGTCACGCTGTTAATCGGCGGATGGATTCTTTTTTATCACTTCAGTCATCAGGGGCCGGAAGTCACACTGATTACCGAAAATGCCGAAGGTATCGAAGCGGGTAAAACCACCATTAAGAGCCGCAGCGTGGATGTTGGCGTGGTGGAAAGCGCGGTACTGACTGATGATCTGCATCATGTGGAGATCAAAGCGCGGCTGAATTCAGGCATGGACAAACTGTTGCACGGCGACAGTGTCTTCTGGGTGGTCAAACCCCAGATTGGACGGGAAGGGATTACCGGTCTCGGCACCCTGTTATCCGGTGCTTATATCGAGCTACAGCCGGGTACCAAGGGAGATAAGCCGGAAAATTATCAGCTGCTGGATGCACCGCCGCTGGCACCACCGGATGCCAAAGGCATTCGTGTCACGCTGGATAGCAAAAAAGCCGGGCAGCTTAACCCGGGCGACCCGGTGCTGTTCCGTGGTTATCGTGTTGGTACGGTTGAAACCAGCACTTTCGACACGGAAAAACGCATGATGACCTATCAGCTATTTATCTCCGCGCCTTATGACCGGCTGGTCACCACCAATGTCCGTTTCTGGAAGGACAGCGGGATTGCGGTGGATATGTCATCTTCGGGTATGCGTGTGGAAATGGGGTCACTCACGACGCTATTCAGCGGTGGTGTCAGCTTTGATGTACCGGATGGCTGGGAACTGGGGCAGGCGGCAGAGAATAAAGCGGAATATCATCTGTTTGACGATCAGCGCAGTATCCAGGATTCGCTGTATACCAACCATATGGACTTCCTGATGTTCTTTACCGATTCGATCCGTGGCCTGCAAGTCGGTGCACCGGTGGAGTTCCGGGGAATTCGTCTCGGTACGGTGGCGCAGGTGCCTTATACCATCCCAGGTGTTAACCAGGCACTGAACACGGATTATCGTGTACCGGTACTGATCCGCATCGAACCCGATCGCTTTATCAGTCGTCTTGGTGGTGATTTCAATATCGAACAGCATTTGCAGGATGGGAAAAAGCGCGGTCTGCGTGCCACCCTCAAAACCGGTAACCTGTTGTCGGGTGCGTTGTATGTCGATCTGGATTTTTACGACAACGTTGCGCCATACCAGGGACCGGACAAAGTTGCAGGGCTTGAGGTGATCCCGACGGTGAGTGGTGGTCTGAGCCAGATTCAGCAGAAACTGCTGGCAGCACTCGACAAGATCAACAACCTGCCGCTCAATCCGATGATCAATGAGGCAACCGGCACCCTGAAGGAGAGCCAGCGCACGCTGCAGCAGCTGCAGAAAACGCTCAACAACCTCAATCAGATCACCGGCAGTCCGGCGATGAAGACGCTGCCAGCAGATATGCAGCAAACGCTGCGTGAACTCAACCGCAGCATGAAAGGGCTGCAGCCGGGATCGCCAGCCTATGACAAGCTGGTGGGCGATATGCAGCGACTGGACCAGGTGCTGCGTGAATTGCAGCCGGTGCTGAAGACCTTGAATAGCAAGAGCAACGCGCTGGTGTTTGAAGCCAAACCGGGCCAGGATCCACAGCCGAAGAGGGCGAAACAGTGAAGAAAGGGCTGATGATTGGGGCGATGCTGCTGCTGGCAGGTTGCAGCAGCACTATTGAAACCACTTACTACCAACTGCCTGCGGGTGCCAGTATGGCACCTGTCAGCACCGATGCCAGCAGTGGGCAACCGATGCTTTGGGTGCAGCAGGTCAGTGTTCCGGATTATCTGGCGGGTAATGGTCTGGTGTACCAGACCAGCGACGTGAAATACGTTATTGCCGCTAATAATCTGTGGGCCAGTCCGCTCGACCAGCAATTGCAGCAAACGCTGATCAATAATCTGAGCCGCGCATTGCCAGGGCGGCTGGTATCCGGTACGCCATTGGGTGAAACGCACGACACCCTGACGGTGAACGTGACCGGTTTCCAGGGACGTTATGATGGCAAGGCGATTGTGAGCGGTGAATGGGTGCTGCAACATCAAGGACGGCTTATCAAACACGGCTTTAATCTGACGTTGCCGCAAACGGAAGACGGTTACGATGCGCTGGTGCGCACACTGGCGCTCGGCTGGCAGCAGGTTGCTCAGCAAATTGCGAATAGTGCGATCACGCCAAATTAAGATTTGTTCGAAGCTTATGCTAAGTCCCTGATTTGTCATCATCGTGTGGCAAAAACATCAGGGACTTTTTTATTGCCTAATCAGCCAGATAAGCGATTTTTCTGAAAATTTACCTCGTTTTGTGATGTCGGTTTCAGGTCAAATTTATGACATTGGCGTGAATTTTGCGCATTGATCTTTTACGCCGCTGGAGTTAGAACGTTAGAGTGGTTGAACATTAATTCGCCACTCTATCTTTCCACCAGATTCCACCAGACCTGAAATGAGGGAAACGAGGTATGAAGAGACAGAAAAGAGACCGCCTGGAACGAGCACATTCACGTGGCTATCAGGCCGGCATTACGGGACGCTCAAAAGAGATTTGCCCGTACCAAATGATCGACGCACGGTCTCACTGGTTGGGAGGTTGGCGACAGGCCATGGAGGACAGGTCGGCGGTGGCCTAGCACTGCCGGATGTTCATCGAGTAAGGAACAAACCTCCGCTTAGTGCGGAGGTTTTTGTTTTCCCCGTCATACTTCAGGTTGCATGGGCGTTGGCTTTACTCGCTTGCCGCCTTCCTGCAACGCAAAGTATTTAGGGGAAAGTCAGGAGGACTAAAAAGCGGTGGTGTCTTTGAAGAGGCCCACTTTCAGGTCTGTTGCAGCATAAATCAGGTTGCCGTCAACAAACACTTCGCCATCAGCCACGCCCATCACCAGTTTGCGGTTGATGACACGTTTGAAGTGAATTTTGTAAGTCACTTTTTTTGCTGTCGGCAGTACCTGCCCGGTGAATTTCACTTCACCCACGCCCAGTGCGCGGCCTTTACCTTCAGCACCCAGCCAGCCCAGATAGAAGCCAACCAGCTGCCACATAGCATCCAGACCCAGACAGCCCGGCATCACCGGATCACCGATGAAGTGGCAATCAAAGAACCACAGGTCGGGGCGGATATCCAGCTCGGCTTCGACAAAGCCTTTGTCGTATTTACCGCCGTCTTCGGTCATTTTGACCACGCGGTCCATCATCAACATATTGCCTGATGGAAGCGGCGGTCCGTTTTCGCCAAACAGTTCTCCGCGACCTGAGGCAACCAGGTCTTCTTTGCTATAGGATTCGCGTTTATCTACCATGTTCTCAATAAGCCTTATTTAGTGAAGCCCGAATATTAGCGAACAGTTGTACGCTGGGCAATGCTATCAGCTGTGGTTAAACCAGTTAAGCCAACGTAATGGCCATGGACGCTGACGTGTTTCATGCTGGTTAAGCAGAGCGATACGTTCCTGAATGGTGCTTAGCAGTGAATCACCGCTCTCACTTTGCCACTCCACGCCTGTCAGCAATGGCAGGGCTTCATCGACACGCTCAATTGCCCAGATGTGGAACTGGCCCTGTTCTACCGCTTCAACGACCGCGGTATTCAGGCTCAGGTGGCGCACGTTGCTGGCGGGCAAAATTACGCCCTGTTGGCCGGTGAGACCGCGTTCGTGACAAATGCTGAAGAAACCTTCAATTTTCTCATTAAGACCGCCGACCGGCTGAACATTGCCGAACTGATCCACAGAACCCGTAACGGCGATCTGCTGATTCAGCGGCTGATTAGCCAGTGCACTGATCAGGGCGCACAGTTCGGCGAGAGAGGCACTATCGCCATCAACCTCAGAATAGGATTGTTCAAACACCAGTGAAGCAGAGAAGGGGAGCTGTTGCTCCAGTTCCAGTTCTGCAATCAGATAGGCCTGCATGATCATCATGCCTTTCGCATGAATATTGCCACCCAATTCTGCTTTGCGTTCGACATCGGTGAATTCACCATCACCCGGATGCACCACACAGGTAATACGGGAAGGTTCGCCCCAGGGACGCGGATGACCCGGGAATTCAATGACCGAAAGGCCATTGATCTGACCTACCGCTTCACCTTCTGTCTCGATCATGATCTGATTGAGCAGAATTTCATCACGCATTCGGTCGGCGAGGAAACTTTCCCGCCACTGACGAGCTTCCAGTGCGTCTTTCAGCGCTTCGGCATTGAGTGCGTCACCGTGCAATGCCGCTTCCTGCATCTGGCGGCGCAGCCAGCGTGGACAAAGTGGCAGCGTATCCTGATCGCCAGTGTTGCGTACCGCCTCGTTGATCAGCAGCGGCCAGAAGTCCTCTTCCGGATCGGGCAGACCGGCCTGACGTGCCAGGTTTAGTGTCCACTGGCACCAGGAGGTCATGTCTTCTTCATCCAGCACCTGGAGGTTTTCTTCAAACTCACTGTAAAGCGCCATCTCATGCGCTTCTGTGTCCAGCGCCTGAAAATCAGCCAGTGCATCACGTTCGCCGCAAAGAATCAGGCGCAACCGGAGGGGCAGAGGAGGAATAGCGACTGGCAATGGCTGGCGCTCATCCTGCGAATACCAGTCAAAACGGCCTGATTCGACGCTTTTTTTCAGGCGTAACCACATCAATGGCTGTGCCAGCAGCGTGGTTACGCTCAGAATAAGTGTGCCACCGTTAGCACGATGCAATAACCCCGGCTCCAGCTGCACACGATCTTTATACTGACGCACGCAACCGAAAAGCTGTTCAAATTCAATCCAGTCGGCATAATGCACGCCGCCCTGGCTGGTAAAAGGTCGGCTGTTGTCAGTCGGCGGCAGCAGACTCACATTGTCGCCCATAACCAGATAATCGCCCCCCGCAAGGGTTGTCGTTTCTGGCTGGAAACGCTGCGCAGCACTGGCAATCCAGGCGAGATAATCGTTATTTTCCTGGCTGCGTAACAACAGCAGTGGTAATCCTTGTTGCTGATGATGCAAATGCGCCAGCGCATTCAGCAGACGCGGCTGGACCGCGGCCAGACTATCGCTATCTTCCAGTGAGACGTCAGAGAAAATGGATTGGTAGCGGGTGCTATCCGGCTGCAGGGCTTGCCACGTGAGTTGAGAGCTGGTCAAAATATTCCATTCGTCAGATTCGGGAAAAGCGCGATTATACAGGAATCAACCGGGTTAAGCACTGCGGAGTTCCGGCCCGAATTGTGACGGTTGCAACATGTTTTTCCTTGCTGCATCCGGGAAAAAAGCTGTTATTCTTAGTTTGTTACGTGATCACGATGAGATTCCGATGAAATACCAGCAACTCGAAAATCTTGAAAGTGGATGGAAGTGGAAATACCTGGTGAAAAAGCATCGGGAAGGTGAGCTGATCACCCGTCATCTGGAACTGAGTGCAGCCCAGGTCGCGGTCGATGCCTTGCTGTCGATGGAAAATAGCCCGGTAGAGGTCAACGAATGGATTGCCCAGCATATTCATCCCGATCTGGATAATCGTCTTAAGCAGACCATCCGGGCACGTCGGAAACGCCATTTTAATGCCGAACATCAGCATACCAGGAAGAAATCCATCGACCTGGAATATCTGGTGTGGCAGCGTCTGGCAGGGTTAGCACAACGTCGTAGCAGTACCCTTTCTGACACTATTGTGCAGCTGATTGAAGATGCAGAACGTAAAGAGAAGTATGCCAGCCAGATGTCTACACTGAAGCAGGATTTACAGGCAATTCTGGGAAAAGATGGCGCAGAGAACGAATAGCTTTCGTTCCTGATAAACAGCAATAAAAAACCCCGCCGAGGCGGGGTTTTTATCGCGTGTGAACTTAAGCCTGCGGCTGAGTTACCACGTCTTTGATACCTTTCACGTCGATTTCAACGCGACGGTCCGGCGCCAGGCAGTCGATCAGGGCATTGCGGCCTTTCACGCTGTCACAGGTGTTGCCAGTAACCGGGTTAGATTTGCCCATACCACGTGCAGAGATCTTGTTGGACGGGATACCTTTAGAAACCAGGTAATCGACAACAGACTGAGCGCGTTTCTCAGACAGTTTCTGGTTGTACTGCTCTGAACCGATACGGTCGGTGAAGCCCAGAACAACGACTGAACCGTCTTTCGGGTCCAGTGAGCTCAGCTGGCTGTACAGCTGATCCAGAGCCTGCTGACCTTCTGGTTTCAGGGTAGCTTTGTTGAAGTTGAACAGGACGTCAGACTTCAGGGTGAAACGCTTGGTTTCAACAACCGGAGCCGGGGCAGGAGCCGGAGCTACAACCGGGGCAGCAGCTTCATCCTGACCGAAACGGTAAGAAACACCGACGCTCAGCATGCTGTTGTCAGGGCGTGCGCCAACGGTGCCAGCATCGCCGATGTTGTTAACCCACTGGTAGTCCAGACGAGCAGCCCAGTTTTGGGTCAGTGCGTATTCAACACCAACAGCAGCCAGCGGAGAAACGCCGGTGTCGTGATCGCTGATGCGAACGCCGTTGTTGTTCTGAGTTGAATCAGCACGCCATACCATGCCGCCCAGACGGGTATAAACGTCCAGATCGTCAGTGATTGGGTAGCTCAGTTTAGCAGCCAGCTGAACGCCTTGTGCTTTGAATGCGCCATTGATGTTGTTGCCTTTATAAGGCATACGGCCCAGCCAGTCATAGCCCAGCTCGAAGCCCAGGTACGGGTTAGCCTGGTAGCCCAGGAATGCGCCTGCACCCAGCTGATCCTGATGAGTCGGACCGTCGTTGTTCACGTAACCGTTACCGTAGTAACCTTTGTCGTGGTACTGAGACCAGCCCAGTTTAGCACCGGTATACCAGGTGTTATCTTTAGGAGCGGCCTGCGCTACGGTAGCGAAGCCAGCCAGTGCCACTGCAATTGCGATAGCTGTCTTTTTCATTTTGCGCCTCGTTATCATCCAAATAGGCAATGAGCAAAAATGTTTGCTCTTGGTTGTAATCCAATCCTTCGCCGGGTCAACATGCTCGCTTATGACTCTACCGAAAAAAACGGAGGTTATTGAGCACCCTGGCGAGGTAAAGTCTACAACGAGATTGGAAACTTACAAGTATGATGTGACGCCAGGCGATAAAAAAACAGGGGTTTATACACACATTTTAACAATTGACATGGCATAATCTTCGTGATCAGAAATGAAAAAAACGGCTAAGCCATTGTCTAAGCTGGCTGGACAAGAATCAGTGGCTTAGCGTTAACTTCCGCAAAAAACGTTGTGAGAAAAATCTTAATTTTACTTAATGAAACAAATCTGAGGGAATTTTTGGCGCAGACGGTTGTCTCGACAAAACAGCTTCGTACCCTTGCGGACGCATAACCAGCCCCAAAGCTTCACCTTCTGCTGCTGCCTGTTTTAGTTCCCAGCGCTCTTCATCATTAAGCTCGTACGGAATCCATGCCAGAACCACGCTATAGTTTCCGGTACGCAGGGCTTTGACCATACTTTCTACCGTACTGTAACGTTCACTTTTGGTGATATGCATACTCTTTTCCAGCGGCAAACCTGACTGCTGCATCCACTGGCGATTCAGTTTGTGTGCTGGTGTTAACCACAGCTGCCAGCGTGATTGCAGGCTCAATTGTTGCAGAACTGGCAACAGCATAAGTTGCATCATGCCGGGTTGTTCACTGTAACGCAGCTCTGTAATGCCACCCAGAGTAGGTTGTGCTACACCTGAAGTTGCAAAACGGTGAGAACGATCAGCGGTGCCAGAGAATTGAGTACGCATAATTTAATCACTCAGTAATGAACTGTATGAATATACAGTAATGACTTCCTGGATAAAGATCAACCTCAATTTCTGAAAACGTCTCGCAAATTCTGCACATTTTTTGCTCTGGCTGCATTTATTCATTGAACAGCCAGATCGTTTTTCATATCTTCTAACCCGATGAATAAATGGATATTTATTAGGATTTTTCTGGTAAAAGGACTTCAGGAAGGTGTCAGCATGAAAAAAACTCATCCGGTTGTTGAGCAATCAAAAGTGCGGCTGGCGGCACTGGGAAAAGTTGAATCTCGCACGCAGTTTGGTGGCTATGCGCTTACCGTGGAAAAGGTGGTCTTTGCGTTTATCAGTGACGATTCACTCTACTTACGTGCCTGTGAAGCGGTGACGGATTATGCAGTTGAACGCCCTATGGAGCCGCTGGTTTATCGCAAACGTGGGATACCTGTGGTCCTGAACTATTTCAAAGTTGATAAGTGGCTTTGGCAGGAGCCAGAACGGTTGATGCGGTTGTCAGCCAGCGCTTTACGGGCGGCGCGCGATGAGCTTGAGACCAAATATGTCACGTTGCGGTTAAAGGATTTACCCAATCTCAGCATGCGTATGGAGATGCTGCTGCATAAGGTCGGTATTTGTTCGGTAAAACATTTGTATGAAATCGGCGCGAAGCAGAGTTGGCTAAAATTGCGGACGGTGAATAAGCATATTGGCCTGAAAACACTGCTGGCGTTACAGGGAGCGATTTCCGGACATCATGAGGCAGCGCTGCCGAGTGAGGTGCGAGCAGAGCTTTGCGCGTGGTATCAAAAAACGCTCCGCTAGTGACATAGCAGAGCGTTTCGTTTTTAAGCCGCTACGAGGATGCGACGCAGGCGCGCAATTTCCGGCAGCAGGGCGATGAGTAATCCCAGCTGTTGTAAAACTAACGGTGCCTGCGTTTCCGGACTGGCTTTCATTCCGGCCAGACGATGGAGCAGGTCTTGCTGCATCCGGGCGGCCTCAGCATCGCTGACCCGTTCAATTTGCAAAACATCTTCAACGAAGCATACCGCATCATCCAGCAAAGCCAGTAACGTCGGGTCGCTCAGCCCGACTCGATGCGCCCCGAGCGCCGAAATATAGCTGAGAAAGGAGTGATTCAGGCACAGCAGCCGAAAGGCATTTTCACGTAATGATTGCTGATAACGGGCTTCGCTGCTCATATTGGAAACCACCGAGGCCAGTTCTGCATCGGCGTTGTGTGCATCGCGGCGAGCCACGCGATAAGCCAGACGGTTATCTTTACCCTGATGATATTGCTCCATAATGGCATCAAGGTAGCGACAGTTGGCATTCAGGGTGCGCTCGGCTACGGCGGGTAACTGACGGAAGCGCCAGTCCGGCCAGACGAAGGCTACAGCCAGCCATGCCAGACCACAGCCCAGCAGTGTATCCATGACACGCGGCAGCGCGACTTCAAAACCTTCACCCAGCAGATTGAAGCACAGCAGCACCAGCAGCGTAATGAACAGAGTCGCCTGAGCATATTGTATTTGCCGAAAGGCAAAAAACAGCACACCACTGAGGACGATCAATATCAGCTGTCCTTCTATTGAAGGTACCAGCCACAATACCGGCAAACCGATGGCTATCCCCGCCAGTGTGCCACCAATGCGCAGTGCGAGGCGACGTCGTGTGGCATTGTAGTTCGGCTGGCAGACGAACAGGCTGGTGAGCAGAATCCAGTAGCCACGGTGTAAGCCCGTTAGTTGAATAAAGCCATAGCCCACGCATAACACCAGTGTCATTCTGACTGCGTGTCGGAATAGCGCTGAAGTCGGTGTGAGATGGCGGCTAATACGCAAGCGGATATCCGCCCAGCCGCTTAACTCATCGCTGGAAAGGTTGTCATCGCTTGATGCGGCGGGTTGTGCCAGCTTTTGTTCTGACTCAATCGACGCCAGTTGAGCGTCCATGGCGCGCAAATTGCGTAACAGCCAGAACAAGGCGCGGATATTGGCTTCATCAGGAGCGCTTTGCTGCAAGCGTGCCAGTGCGGTTTCCAGCCGCTCAAAAGCGCGTTCAAAGTGTGTATCGTGGTGCCATGGCTGGCGCAATAAAATGTTCTCAGCCAACTGACGACAGGCGTGTGCCTGCATATTCAGCAAACGCTGAAACCGAAACAGCACTTCGTTGTAGCGCCAGTCGTCACGTAGTTGATGATATTGCAGATGGGATGAGCTGGCGCGTTCATGAATATCCTGGGCGACAAAATAATAGTGCAGGCTGCGCCTGGTACTGCGGGAGCCTCGATCGCCACGCAATCGGCTTTGAATGGTACTTTTGGTGAGGTTTAGCTGGGCCACCAGTTGGCTGTTCACCATGGCAGTGGCGATCAGGGCGGCATCATCCAGCTCACCACCATCGGGATCAAAGAGGCTGGCTTTGGCATCCAGGTAGCGCGCCAGCTGGGAGAAACTGGCTGCCAGCTGTTCCTGAACCGGGCGTACCGGGAAGATCAGATGGCCGATTAAGGTCAGCAGGTTGTACCACAAGGCCCCCAGCAGCAGCAGGGAGGGCTGCATCCACCATTGGTGAAACAGACCCGTGCCGAGCATGGTATAGACGGCAATAAGCAGGGCACCGAAGGCGATGGTGGCGTAACGCTGTCCGAGCGCCCCCAGCAGAATAAATCCCCAGGTTGACAGTGCCAGACCGATGACAAAGGCCCAGGGATAGGGGAACAGCAATTCGACGGATACCGAAGCGACACAAAAACAGATAAGGGTAATCAGCAGATTACGCAGGCGTCCTGCCAGACGATCGTCGAGATCGGCCAGTGCTGCCGCCACGACACCCAGGGTGAGTGGGATCGTCCACTCAATCTGCTGTAGCCACCAGGGTACAGCGGCGCACCCCGCAAGGGCGAAAAAAATACGCAGTAAGTAACGCAGGCTGCTGTTAAACAGATAACGACGCCAGCCAGGTAAAGCATCATATATCATGGTGCAGCCTTAGTAACGACGGCGGGCATTGGCTTCCCGCGCTGCCTGAGCTTCTTCCACCGACACTACGCGACGTCCCACCGGCCACAAAGCGATGGCAGCAATCTTGAAATTGGCAATGCCAACAGGAATACCGATAATTGTCAGGCACTGTACGATACCGGCAGAAATATGCATCAGGCACAGCCACCAGCCAAAAAACACCAGCCAGAAGATGTTGAGAAAGGTACCACCCGCGTTCATCACCTGGTTTTTGCTGTCTGGACGCAGGACATCAATGTGCACCGCTTCATTACCAAATGGCAGCAGTGAGAGTTTGGTTATCTCCCAGCAGGAACGCGTTAATGGCAGCGTGAAGATAAGTATGATGCTGATCAGGGTCGCCAGCAGCCAGCTAAGGGTGGTAAAAACGCCACCCAGTACAAAGTTGAGAATATTGAGCACGGTGCGCATAACACGATTTTCCTTTTGCAATCCGCAATATGTGACGCCAAGTTTAGCCTGTTTTAAGGCTGGAGCGTCAAGGGTCTGGCAGGTAAACTGCGCGATAATCCTATTCCTGAAGACGGTGCAGACATGGAACTAAAAGCAACATCAATGGGTAAACGTCTGGCACAGCACCCTTATAATCGTGTACGTCTGCTGGCTGCAGGAGTTGAAGTCAGCGGCGATCGTCATGAATACCTCATTCCTTTCAATCAGTTATTAGATATTGTTTGTAAGCGTGGACTGGTATGGGGCGAGCTGGAATTTTTGCTACCTGAAGACAAAGTGGTGCGATTGCACGGCACTGAGTGGCAGGAAACACAGCGCTTTTTTCATTACCTGCAACAAGCCTGGCTAGGCTGGAGCCAGGAGATGAGTGAGGTTTGTGTTGAGGTGTTGACCCACTTACAACAGGAAATCTTTGCCTTTACCGGACAAGACCGCTGGTTGAAACGCAGCGAGCTTAATGCGGTGAAGGAAAATATCACCCGGCAATTCTCCGCGCTACCTTTGCCGACATCCCGTCTCGAAAAGTTCGAAAATTGCCGTGAATTGTGGCAATTCTGCCAGCAATGGCTGGAGCAGGGTGACGCTGCCATTCGTCAGCGTAATCGTGAATGGACCGCAAAAATTCTTCAGGAGTATCAGGAATTCTTTTCCACGGTTGAGACGACGCCACTGAATCCTTCGCAATGCGAAGCCGTGGTTAACGGTGAAGATGCGTTGCTGGTGCTGGCGGGTGCCGGCAGTGGCAAAACCTCGGTGCTGGTAGCGCGTGCTGGTTGGTTATTAAGACGCAAACTGGCACAGCCGGAACAAATTTTGCTGCTGGCCTTTGGTCGTCAGGCGGCAGATGAGATGAACGATCGCATTCAGGCGCGGCTCGGTGAAAGCGCGATTCAGGCGCGTACCTTCCATGCGCTGGCGTTGCATATTATTCGCGAGGGCAGCAATAAGCAGCCGGTTATCAGCAAACTGGAAAGTGACAGCAAAGCCCGCAGTCAATTGCTGATTGAGGCCTGGCGTGAACAATGCAGCAGTAAAAAAGCCCAGGCCAACGGCTGGCGTCAGTGGCTCCAGGACGAGCTGGAGTGGGACATTGCCGAAGGGGCGTTCTGGCAGGATGACAAACTGGCGCAACGTCTGGCTTCTCGTCTGGAACGCTGGCTGGGACTGATGCGGATGCACGGCGGTGCTCAGGCCGCGATGATTGCGGATGTGCCGGAAGAACAGCGCGAACAATTTAGCAAACGTATTAAGTTGATGGCTCCGATCCTGAAGGTGTGGAAAACGGCGCTGAAAGAGGAGGGGGCTGTCGATTTCTCCGGCTTGATCCATCAGGCGATTGCTATCCTGGATAAAGGGCGATTTATCAGCCCGTGGAAGCATATTCTGGTGGATGAATTTCAGGATATCTCTCCACAACGTGCCGCATTGCTGACCGCATTGCGTCAGCAAAACAAACGTACGGCGCTGTTTGCCGTGGGGGATGACTGGCAGGCCATTTATCGCTTTAGCGGTGCGGAGATGAGTCTCACGACGGCCTTCCATCATTATTTTGGCGAAGGTGATCGCTGCGTGCTGGATACCACATATCGTTTTAACGATCGTATTGGTGAAATTGCCAATCGTTTTGTGCAGCAAAACCCACATCAGCTGCGCAAACCACTGAATAGTCTTACCAAAGGGAATAAGAAGTCGGTTACGTTACTGGCACAGGAACAACTTGAACCATTACTCGATAAGTTAAGCGGTTACGTTAAACCGGAGGAGCGCGTCCTGCTGCTGGCACGTTACCATCATTTACGTCCGGCGCTGCTGGATAAAGCCAAAACCCGCTGGCCAAAACTGCAACTGGATTTTATGACTATTCACGCCAGCAAGGGGCAACAGGCAGACTATGTTATCGTGCTGGGATTGCATGAGGGGCGTGATGGATTTCCGGCTGCGGCGCGGGAATCCATCATGGAACAAGGGTTGTTACCGCAACCAGAGGCGTTCCCGGATGCGGAAGAACGTCGATTAGCCTACGTGGCGCTGACGCGTGCGCGTCAGCAGGTTTGGTTGCTGTTCGATAAGGACCGGCCTTCCGTATTTGTCGGGCATTTCCGCGATTTAGGGGTGCCGCAGAACCGGAAAGCCTGATGTATTACGCTTTCAGGCGTTCTGCCAGATATCGTGGGTAATCAGGGATCTGAATCTCCACTTCACGGGCAAACAACGGCGACTGGATTAGGAAATCCGCGGTGGAGCGGTTTGTCGCCACCGGGATATTCCAGACTGTCGCCAGGCGCAGCAACGCTTTAACGTCGGGATCGTGCGGTACGGCGTTAAGCGGGTCCCAGAAAAAGAACAACACATCAATTTTACCTTCCGAAATCAGCGCGCCAACCTGCTGATCGCCGCCCAGCGGTCCACTCAGCATGGCGTTAACGTCCAGACCAGTATGACGATTGATCAGATTGCCGGTGGTACCGGTGGCATACAACACATGTGACTGCAGCGCGCTTTGGTTTTTCTGCACCCAATCCAGCAATGAGGCTTTGCAGTGATCGTGAGCGACGAGGGCGATATGTTTCTGAATATTGAGGGTACGAACGGTTTGCTCCATGGGGCTTCCTGATTCTTAGCGGTCGATGTAAGTAATACATCGAGTTTACCCCTGGCGTTTCGTTCCTATCAACTTGCGCGTAAGGTTTTCATCCAGCTGAGAAAACGTAAACGGGTGGCGGCATCAAAACGCTCAAACCAACGTTGTAATAAAGGCAGATCACTGACGTCCTGCCAGGCGAAATCTGCGTTTATCTGAGTGTCAGACATGCTGCTGGTTTGCACCGCAAAACGCGGCACGGAAGCGGCCTGACCATTACGGTTATACTTCAGCATTGCCTGTTCAAGATCGCCACCAACCGGCTGCGGCAGACGGTCACGAATACTGGCGATTTCTTTACCCTGTTCATCGACCAGCTGGAAATTGAGAGTTCTGTCGAAGGTGGAACGCTCACGGCGGTTATCCAGCGCGGGCAGACGAATCGCGACGGTTTTGGCTGTGGCGGTAAAGGTCACAATCATCGGTACCGACTGATAATGCGGGTTGTTGTGAGGTGATGAATCAGGTGATTTTTCCACGCGAAACAGAAACTGGTGCTGTCCGCGTTCCAGCTCCAGGCTGTCAGCGCCTTTCAACAGTGAGCCGGAAATTTTGCGCCCATCCAGCACCAGAAGATCGATTTCCGGATCAAGTTTCAGGGTAATGGCATGGCAGGATGCCGATACGAGTAGCATTATCAAACCCGTAACAGCCAAAAACAGCTTCATTTCAACTCCGTGAGCTGGGCGCAAATCAGTGATGTGTAGCAAATTATTACATTATGGCAGTTAGTTTACATTTTAACATACTTATTCGTGCTGCCGCGCAAACTTTTCCGCCACGGAAAGGGGGCGAGGTCAGCTGATGCCATTTACACTCAGGCGAGTGAAAAAAGGAGAGATGCATGAACGATCAAACCATTCGTGATGTTTTGACCCACACCAAACGTATTGCGCTGGTGGGTGCCAGCGATCGTCCCGATCGCCCCAGCTACGGCGTGATGAAGTTTTTGCTCGACCAGGGCTATGACGTGGTGCCGGTCAGTCCGAAACTGGCCGGTCAGCAGCTGCTGGGACAAACAGCCTACGCCACCCTGGCCGATATTCCGGGCAACATTGATATGGTAGATGTGTTTCGCAATGCCGAAGCGGCGTGGGGAGTGGCACAGGAGGCCATTGCGATTGGTGCGAAGACACTCTGGTTGCAACTCGGTGTGATCAATGAACAAGCCGCCGTGCTGGCGCAGGATGCGGGATTGACGGTAATAATGGATCGTTGCCCGAAAATTGAGATACCGCGACTGGGCATTTCGCAACCGGTGCATTAAAACAAACGGCGACCTGAGGTCGCCGTTTTTGATCAATGACGCAGGCGTGGTGCCTG
Source organism: Pantoea sp. X-Soil-TKNS-1280 (assembly GCF_059730475.1). NCBI lineage: Bacteria > Pseudomonadati > Pseudomonadota > Gammaproteobacteria > Enterobacterales > Erwiniaceae > Pantoea > Pantoea sp. X-Soil-TKNS-1280. Next base: position 1,563,387 of record NZ_AP035962.1, read on the forward strand.
TAGCTGCTGCCGAATTGACGCGGCCAGTTCGTCCATGGAAGGTTGTTCCGGGTGTTCAAATGAGGTTTCACCAGCAAGCTGGATTTCAGCGACATAGGTATGAACCTGCTCGCCTTCTTCATCTTCCATCACCACATGATACCAGGGCGCTGCGCGCAGTTTCTCCGCGGCACCCACTTCTTCCAGCTTAGGTTCGTCCAGCGAATACTCCGCATCGACATCCACAATCACGCCGAGCACCCCGGAGAGACGGTGTCGGACCTGCTGTCCAATTCCAAATTTACTGGCAATCATAGTGACCTCCCAAAATACTGCCCTGCTCAAGATATGGAGGCAGAGGCAGCTTTTTCAAGTCACAGTACGCGGCAGGCGAAACCTTTCAGATAAAGTCCTTCAGGATAGCTGGCGATCACCGGGTGGTCGGCTGCCTGACGGAACTGCTCAATAAATTGTACATCACGACCGGCATCGACGGCGGCATCAGCAATGATTTTCTGGAACAAATCAGTCGCCATCAGTCCTGAGCAGGAGAAAGTCATCAGAATACCGCCGGGGTTCAGCAATTGCATCGCCAGCATGTTGATGTCTTTATAACCACGGCAGGCACCGGCCAGTTGATTTTTGTTCTCAACGAATTTCGGTGGGTCCATCACGATGAGGTCAAACTTTTCACCGCTGTCACGGTAACGACGCAGCAGTTTAAATACATCATCGCGCAGGAACTGGGCGCGGGAGACATCCAGGCCATTAAGTTCCACGTTCTGTTTTGCTACATCCAGTGCATCCTGCGAGGTATCAACGCTAATCACTTCGCGGCAACCGCCCATCAGTGCTGATACCGCAAAGCCACCGGTGTAAGAGAAGCAGTTCAGCACGCGCGCATTATCGGCATAACGGCGAGTGGCAAAGCGGCTATCACGTTGATCGAGGTAATAGCCGGTTTTATGGCCGCCCTGAATATTCACCAGCAATTTCATGCCATGTTCGGTAATCGGCAGCAGCGGTGGCGGAAGTTCACCACACACCGGACCTTGTGCCAGCTCCAGTCCCTCTTTTTTACGTACTGCCACGTCGGAACGATCGTAAATCGCGCATTCCGGGAAGCATTGCTGCAGGGCGGAAACAATGGTCGGGCGCTGATATTCAGCCCCGGCAGACAGTAGCTGCAGCACGAGGAAATCACCGAAACGGTCAATGGTCACGCCAGGCATGCCATCAGATTCACCGGCGATCAGACGATAGCTATCCAGACTATCGCGCTGAGCCAGCCAGTTACGCCACTGCTGTGCCTGGGTAAAGCGGCGGACAAAGAAGGCAATGTCGATTGACTCATCCTGTTGCCAGCTCCAGACGCGCGCCCGAATTTGCGATTGCGGTGAATAAGCGGCACGGGCCAGCCATTTGCCATTGCTGTCACAAATATCAATGGTTTCCCCGGACTGGGCTTTACCTTCCATGCGGGCAACGGCACCTGAAAACACCCAGGGATGGCGGCGGAGCAGGGATTTTTCACGTCCCTTAGCGAGAATCAATCGAACTGTCATAGTTTGCTATGCTTACCTGAAAAAATGAGGCGTCATTTTCCGGTGGATGGCGGCAAAATGCAATGAACAGTAACGGGAGAGCGCAATGGCCACAACCTGCTTCAAAATCTGGGTGTACGGTCTGGTGCAGGGCGTTGGATTTCGCTACAGCACTCAGGCGCAGGCCAGACAGCTGGATGTGAAAGGTTATGCCCGCAACCTGAGTGATGGCAGCGTGGAAGTGCTGGCCTGGGGTGAGGAAGCGCAGGTCATGGCATTAATTGATTGGTTAAAGGCGGGCGGTCCACGCAGTGCACGGGTGGAAAAAGTGCTGGTGGAACCCCATCAACCGGCAGAACCACCCAGCCATTTCACCACAGGCTGATTACAGACATTTCGCCGGTTTTGGTAATCCGGCAATTTTCGTCGCCTGTTTTGCTGGGCCTTCCGGGAACAAGCGGAACAGATAGCGGCTGTTGCCTTTCTCCTCGCCATATTTTTGCGCCATTGCCTTTACCAGCATACGAATCGCCGGTGAGGTATTAAATTCCAGATAGAAAGCCCGTACAAAGTGCACCACTTCCCAATGCGCTTCGCTCAGGGTGATGTTCTCGGTTGCTGCTATGGCTTGCGCCAGCGGCTCGCTCCAGTCGGTGCTGTTTTTCAGATAGCCTTCCGCATCGGTGGCGATCTCTTTACCGGCAAAAATCACGGTGACTCCTCAGGTTCAGTTTGCGCGTATTGTAGGGCGGGGCGGCCAGAAAAAGCAAAAACCCCGCCGGAGCGGGGTTTTATGACGTACTGACTGACGTTAATCGCGGCTGGCAAAGCCCAGCAGGCTAAGCAGGCTGACAAAGATGTTGTACAGCGATACATACAGGCTCACGGTGGCGCGAATATAGTTGGTTTCGCCGCCGTGAATGATGTTGCTGGTTTCCCACAGGATGGCACCCGCTGAGAACAGGATAAACAGCGCGCTGATTGCCAGGTGCAGGGCTGGCAGCTGCAGGAACAGGTTAGCGACAACCGCCACCAGCAGCACCACAAAGCCCGCCATCATCATGCCGCCGAGGAATGACATATCGCGACGGGTGGTCAGGACGTAGGCCGAGCAGCAGAAGAACACCAGCGCGGTTCCGCCCAACGCCATGCCAATCACATCACCCATACCCGCCGAGAGGAATGAGTTAAGAATTGGCCCCAGGCAGTAACCAAGGAATCCGGTGAAGGCAAAGGCCGCCAGAATACCCGTTGGGCTGTTCGCCAGGCGGTAAGTCAGAAACATCAGGCCATAAAAGCCGACCAGCATCAGAATCAGACCGGGCGCAGGCAGAGCGAAGACGGTACTGAGTGTGGCGGTAACGGCGGAGAACGCCAGGGTCAGGCCAAGTAAGAAATAAGTATTGCGCAGCACTTTATGGGTGCTGATTAGCGACTGTCGTTGCGACGACGTAATAATTCTATCCATCATGCGCTCCTTAAAGTGAAAGAACACCAAATCTGCGGAAAGAATACGCAGCGGTGCTGGGACAGAAAAGGCGTTTTACCCTTCTTTACGCGATAAATTGCTGTTTCCCTGAGCGGAATGGCGATTATGGCAGCGAATAAATAGTTTTTGGCTGTTTTTCAGGCGAATGAATCGCAGCAGGCTTTACATCTTCGGGGGGGATGTTTATAGTGCGCGTCATTGCGGAGGGGTGGCCGAGCGGCTTAAGGCAGCGGTCTTGAAAACCGCCGATGGGAAACCATCCGAGAGTTCGAATCTCTCCTCCTCCGCCACTTAACCTGTTCAGGGTTAAGTATTTGTTTTATCAGGAGGGATGGCCGAGCGGCTTAAGGCAGCGGTCTTGAAAACCGCCGATGGGAAACCATCCGAGAGTTCGAATCTCTCTTCCTCCGCCAAATTAAAGAAGCCCGCAGCGATGCGGGCTTTTTGCATTTCTACTTCAGAGATTCTGAAAAACATCCCGTTGCTTTTCAATCTGCTGCCTTAAGACTACGGCGAGGCTCTGGTCTGCTATAGTCCATTCACGGTTTTTGCAAACATCTGGCGATTTTCCCAGGCAAGCTGGGTTACACTGTGGGGCAATTCGCTCTGTGGCCGAGCTAATCGTTTGAATGCCAGAGTGTTTCACTGATGAATTATGGAATAGGCACAATGATCAAGAAACTGAGTCTTTGCGCGTTGTCAGTCATCGCTGCGTTACCGATGGGTATGGCAGCGCAGGCTGCGGAAGGGGACATGCAGCTGCAGCAGGTACTGATGCTGAGCCGTCACAATCTGCGCGCACCGCTCGCGAACAACGGCAGCGTGCTGGAGCAATCAACGAAAAAAAGCTGGCCGCAATGGGATGTGCCCGGTGGGCAGCTCACCACCAAAGGTGGAGTGCTGGAAGTCTACATGGGTAACTATACCCGTCAGTGGCTGGCTCAGCAGGGCCTGGTCGAAAACGGTGTCTGCCCGGATAGCAGCAACGTGTTTGTCTATGCCAACAGCCTGCAACGTACCGTGGCAACGGCTCAGTTCTTCGTGAATGGTGCTTTCCCTGGATGTGACATCGCCGTGACGCATCAGGATGCCATGGGGACCATGGATCCGGTGTTCAATCCGGTGGTGACCGATGGCAGCGACGATTTCAACAAAAAAGCCCTGACGGCAATGACCGCGGCCAACGAAAAGCTGGCGTTAAAACCCGCTTACCAGTACCTCGAAAAAATTGTTGATTACAAATCCTCGCCAGCCTGCAACGGCAAGAAGCAGTGCGATTTGAGCAGTGGCCAGAACACCTTTAGCGCCGACAATGGTAAAGAACCGAACGTCAATGGCCCGCTGAAGGTCGGAAATTCGCTGATCGATGCTTTCACCCTGCAATATTACGAAGGTTTCCCGCTGGATCAGGTGGCCTGGGGGCAGATCAAAACGCCTGAGCAGTGGAAAGAGCTGGCTGCGATTAAAAATGGTTATCAGGACGCGTTGTTTACTTCACCAGATGTGGCACGCGAAGTGGCGGCACCGCTGGTGGATTACATCCGCAGCCAGCTGATCGATCAGGACAAAGCCAACGCGCCGAAAGTGACGTTGATGGTGGGACATGATTCGAATATCGCTTCGCTGCTCAGCGCGTTGCAGGTGAAGCCGTATGAGCTGCCGGGTAACGATGAGAAGACGCCGATTGGTGGCCAGGTGGTGTTTGAACGCTGGCACGATGCGAAAAACAACAAAGATCTGCTGAAGGTGGAATATGTCTACCAGACCAGCGATCAGCTGCGTAACGCTGATGTGCTGAGCCTGAAAAATCCGCCGAAACGCGTCACGCTGCAGCTGGCGGGTTGTGATGCCGATGCCAATGGGTATTGCAGCTGGGATCAATTCGCCAGCGTGCTGAATGCCGCCTTGCAGGGCACACCGTTGCAGCCTGCTGCTCCGGCACCGGCTGCTGCGCAACCAGAACAAGCTGCTGCGCCAGCGACGACCAACGATGACGCGCAGGTACAGGCAGATCAGGCCGCTGCCGATAAAGCCACCGCAGATAAAGCGGCGGCAGATAAAGCTGCTGCGCAGAAAGCGGCAGATGCCAAAGCGGCAGAAGAGAAGGTAAAAGCCGACAAAGCGGCAGAAGCGAAAGCGAAAGCTGAGAAAGCAACAGCCCAGAAAGCGGCGGAAGAGAAAGCGAAAGCGGATGCGGCGGCGGCTGAAAAGGCCAAAGCGGATGCGCCAGCTAAATCAGACAAGAGCGAAGCACCTGCCCCGGCGGCCAGCAACTAAGCTGCCAGCAGTGAGAAACCCCGCCGAGGCGGGGTTTTTTATTTATCTGGCCACCACCACCAGTTTCTGGTTGGCGAATTCTTTCAGACCGAGATCAGACAGCTCCCGTCCATAGCCTGAGCGTTTCACGCCACCAAAAGGAAGTTCTGCGGCGGTATCGCTTTGTGAATTGATAAACACCATGCCGGTTTCGATTTGCGCCGCCATTTTTCGCCCGCGAGCAATATCCCGTGTCCATACCGAGCCACCGAGGCCATAATGTGAGTCATTCGCCAGTGCCACGGCAGCGCTGTCGCTAGCCACGACATAAACCTGAGCCACCGGGCCGAAGAATTCCTGATAATAGGCCGGATTATCCGGCGTCAGGCCGGTGAGAATCGTCGGCTGGAAATAATTGCCGACGCCGTCGATGGCACGCCCGCCTATTTCGACCTTAGCACCCTGTGCGATGGCCTCATCAACCTGTTTGATTAAACGCTCACGCGCATCCTGTGACGACAGCGGACCGAGGGTGGTTTTCTCATCCAGCGGATCGCCAGCGACAGCCGATTGCAGTGCGGCGCTGAATTTTGCCATAAAGGGCCCGGCAATCTTCTCATGTACGATAAAACGCTTCGCAGCGGTACAGACCTGGCCACAGTTACTGAGGCGCGCCTGTGCTCCCTGGCGCACCGCCTCATCGAGGTCGGCGTCGTCCAGCACCACGAACACATCGTTGCCACCCAGTTCCAGCGTCGATTTCTTCAGGTATTTGCCGGCCTGCTGTGCCACCGCGCTGCCCGCCCGTTCGGACCCGGTGAGCGCTACGCCCTGAACACGGTCATCGGCGATCAAGTCCGCTACCTGATCATTCGAAATATACAGGTTGGTCCAGGCTCCCGGTGGTGCGCCAGCTTCATGGACCAGTTTTTCGAAGGCATCGGCGCAGTGCGGGACGATATTAGCGTGTTTGGCCAGCACCGGGTTGCCGAGTGCCAGGTTCGGAGCCAGCACACGCATCAGCTGGTAATAGGGGAAGTTCCAGGGTTCCACCGCCACAATCACGCCAACCGGATGATATTCCAGCCAGGCATCCCCCACATCGCTGGGATAGGCTTGCGGTTGCAGCAGTGTTGCCGCGTGTTCGGCATAGTAGCGGGCGATTTGGGCACAAATTTTGACTTCACCACGGCTTTGACCTATCAGCTTGCCCATCTCCTGGCTGGCGATGGTCGCCAGTTGTTCAACGCGCGCATCAATCAGATCTGCCAGACGTTTCAGTACCTGCAGTCGCGGTTGGATATCTCCTTTGCACCAGTCGGAGTGGTAAAGACGATCGGCAGTCTCCAGCGCCTGCTGCACATAAGCATCATCATGTGATGGCCAGCTCTTTAGCAATTGGTTATTGGCGGGATTGATACTTTGGTAGGAAGACATACAACGCTCCTTGGTCAATTAAAGACGACAAAGGCGGGACTGGCCCGCCTGAGATTCAGATGTTTTTACGCTCAACCGTCTTATCATCCCACGTCAGGACGTCCTGATCGGTCTTATCAAAGGCGCGAAACAGCACTTCATCGCTACCCTGTTGACGCCAGATTTCTTCTGCCAGGCGTTCGTCATAGTTGGCGACCTCAAAAATCGCTTCTGCGATTTCGGTCGAGGTGTGGCGTAGTTTGGCCCATTCGCCCACGTGGTGAGCTTTAGACTGTTCTGTTGCCATAAAGGTCTCCTGTTGTGGATTTATCCTTTCAGTTTTACCGCCAGACCGGCGACATGTTCGCCCTGAAAACGGGCGATATCGAGTTCTTCTGCAGAAGGCTGGCGCGATCCATCGCCCCCTGCAATGGTGGTGGCCCCATAAGGGGTGCCGCCGCGCACATGAGAGATATCGAAAAGTTCTTTGGTGCCATAACCGATGGGGACAATCACCATGCCGTGATGGGCGAGGGTGGTCCAGACTGAGGTGATGGTTTGCTCCTGGCCGCCGCCGGTGCCGGTGGAGGCAAACACGCTGGCAATTTTGCCGTACAGCGCGCCTGAGGCCCACAGTCCGCCAGTGCGGTCGAGGAAGTTACGCATCTGCCCCGCCATATTACCGAAACGTGTGGGGGTGCCGAGGATGATGGCATCGTATTGCGGGAGATCTTCGGGGGTTGCCTCAGTGGCTGGCTGATTGACCTTGCCGCCAACCTGCGCGAAGCGTTCGGCGTCCATGGTTTCCGGCACGCGTAATATTGTCACTTCTGCACCGTTCACACGACGCGCGCCTTCAGCAATAGCCTGCGCCATGGTTTCAATATGTCCGTACATGGAATAATAAAGCACCAGAATTTTCGCCATCTTTTTTCTTCCTGCGGGGTTTGAACACGTAATCTGAAGTATAGAAGAGCCTGCGTGACCTGCCGCTGAACAGCACAGCCGCTTACCTGCGGCTTCGCTTAATACTCCGCTAAGCGCTTGTCATCTGGCGAAAAATTCCAGTTTAGTGGAAAAATAAAGAAGAATATGTGTTTCAAAGTATAAATATCAGCCATAAACGCAACGCTATTGGCTATTCTTTAATCGGGTGGCCCGAAAAACGTGTCACCTGAGCTTTTCACCCCTTGCATGTGAAAAGTCCTGACCACAGATGTGAAAATTCTCTCGGAGGAAATGATGGCCCAACATCGTGGAGGATCGGGTAATTTCGCGGAAGATCGCGAAAGAGCCGCGGAAGCAGGCCGTAAAGGCGGTAAGAATAGCGGCGGGAATTTCAGAAACGACCCGCAGCGCGCTTCCGAAGCAGGTGAAAAAGGGGGACGCAGTCGCGGTAAGAAATAATCCGGCTGTGCAGTAATTCCCTCCGCCGCCGGGAACGCCCGGCGGTGACAATGCCTTCTGACTCTGCGAAAATGACGCCCGAATTCACATCGTGGTGCTTTATGTCTTCAGCTTCTTCTCGTCTTTCCCTGCGCCTGACGCGTCAGGAACTTGTGTTGATCTTCATTACCATGGTCTGGGGCGGCACCTTTCTGGTGGTGCATCGGGCAATGGCTCACTCCGGCCCATTCTTCTTCGTCGGTCTGCGTTTTGCGACAGCGGCGTTACTGCTGGCTTTTTTCTTCCGCCGTTACCTGAAGCAAACTACCTGGCTGGAGTGTAAGGCGGGGGCGTTGATCGGTGTGGCTATCGCCGGAGGCTATGGCCTGCAAACCTGGGGTATGCAAACCATTTCCAGTAGCCAGTCAGCCTTTCTGACTGCGCTTTACGTGCCAGTGGTACCGTTGTTGCAATGGCTATTTTTACGTCGTCCACCCGGATTGATGGCGTGGCTGGGGATTCTGTTGGCGTTTATTGGCTTGTTGCTGGTGGCCGGTCCGCAGAATGGCCGTTTCGCCCTAAACGCCGGTGAAATTGCCACCCTGCTGAGCACTCTGGCGATTGCCGCTGAAATCATTCTGATCAGCCGGTTTGCTGGTCAGGTTGATGTGCGTCGTGTGACGCTGATCCAGCTGGCCGTGGCATCGGCCTGTGCTTTCGTGTTGATGATCCCCAATGGGGAAACGTTACCGACATTCAGCACGCCGCTGGTGCTGAGCGCGCTGGGCCTCGGTGCCGCCAGCGCGCTGATTCAGGTCACCATGAACTGGGCGCAGCGCAGTGTCTCACCGACGCGCGCGACGGTGATCTACGCTGGTGAACCGGTATGGGCAGGGGTCGTGGGACGGCTGGCAGGTGAGCGTTTACCGGCGGCGGCGCTGCTGGGCGGTGCGTTAATTGTCTGCGGGGTGATCGTCAGTGAATTACGTATCCGGCGCAAAAAAACGGTGCCAGAGCTGGCACCGCAGGAGATGCAGGAGCCTTAACTGTTTTGGCGTGCCGCCTGGTTTTCACCCAGACTGTCACCGCGACGGCGCAGAATAGCGTTAAGAATGATGGCGCCAAAAGTGGCAGTGCCGATGCCGCCCAGGGTGAAGTTACCTATTTTTAGCGCGAAATCCCCGGCACCCAGAACCAGCGTGGTAGCCACCATAATCAGATTGCTGTTCTGGCTAAAATCGACGTTATTTTGTACCCAGATACGCGCGCCTGCCACGGCAATCAGGCCAAACACCACGATCGATGCTCCACCAATCACCGGACCAGGAATGGTATGGATCAGCGCGCCAAATTTGGGTGAGAAGCCCAGCACCAAAGCAATCAACGCCGCTGCGACAAAGGCCAGCGTGGAATAGACTTTTGTTACCGCCATCACGCCAATGTTTTCCGCGTAGGTGGTCACACCGCTGCCGCCGATCGATCCCGATAGCATGGTCGCCAGGCCGTCACCAACAAAAGCTCGCCCCATCCAGGGATCAAGATTACGCCCGGTCATCCCCGCCACGGCTTTGATATGCCCAAGGTTCTCCGCCACCAGAATGATGGCCACCGGTGCGATCATCACGATCGCCTGCATATCAAACACTGGCGTGGTGGTATGCGGCAGGCCAAACCAGGCGGCGTTGGCAACGCCAGTGAAATCGACCGGCTTGCCAAACCCCAGGACATTGGTCAGCAGGGCGTAAATGGCCCAGGCGACAATCAGCCCGACCAGGATCAACAAACGCTGCACCATGCCTCGGGTAAACACCGCTACCAGACCAATACACAGCACTGTCATCACCGCCATCCAGCTGTCGAACATTGACGATGACACACTATGTACCGCAATCGGTGCGAGATTCAGCCCAATTGCCATGACAACCGCACCAGTGACGACCGGTGGCATCAGGCGTTCGATCCAGCCAGTACCCACTTTCATCACCACAAAACCAATCAGCGTGTACAGAGCACCACAGGCGATCACCCCACCCAGCGCCAGCGCCAGGTTGGGGTTGAGTCCCTGACCATTGAAGCCGGTGACGGCGATAATCACACCGACAAAGGCCGCACTGGAACCGAGATAACTGGGCACGCGCCCCCCGGTGACGACAAAGAACAGCAGGGTACCCATCCCGGAAACCAGAATGGCCAGATTTGGGTCCAGGCCCATCAGCAACGGCATCAGCACCGTTGCACCAAACATTGCCACAGCATGCTGCAGGCCCAGAATCACGGTCTGCCCGAGCGGCAGCGTTTCATCCGGTGCAATCAGTCCATTTTCAGTCAAGGCTGACTTTTTCTGCCAGCGGGGAAACCAGGAACTCGCCATCGTCTTCTCCAGAGTGTCTGTGGAACCGGACCGCACAAGGCGGCGTTAGCGGGCTTCCTGCCGTGAAAAGTGATGATATCCGCGGTCAAACCAGGCGAGGCCGTGCGGCTCTTCATTCCGCACCAGCGCCAGCACCTCGCAAAATAAAGTGTCGTGAGTCCCGACGCTGACTACCTGGGTGATTTTGCAATCAAACGACACCAGCGCACCGTCCAGCAGCGGTGAGCCACTGGTGAGCGTATGCCAGCGGGCGGCGAGAAAGCGCTCGGCCATGGGCGTTTTGCCACCAAACAACGTGGAGAGATCTTCATGCCCGGAGGCCAGAGTGTTCACGCATAAGTAACCGTTGTCGCGAAACACCGGCCATACCGAGGCTGAACGGTTCAGGCACACCAGCAGCGTCGGCGGTGAGTCGGTCACGCTGCATACCGCCGAGGCGGTAAAACCGGCACGGCCTGCCGGACCGTCGGTGGTGATGATGTTGACGGCAGCACCCAGACGCGACATCGCATCGCGAAACGTCTGGCGTTCAACGGGCGGGGAGATTTCATGCACACTCATCTTTGGCCTCCTGACAGCGGCTGTCCTCCAGCCATTGCAGCAACAGCGCGTTGAAGTTCTCCGCATCGGTCACGCTCATCGCATGCCCGCCCCAGGTCATTTCGATCAGGCTGGCGTTGGGTAGCGCGGCCGCCAGTTGCGGGGAGCAACTCCACGGCACCAGCAGATCATCCTGGCTGTAGATCGCCAGTACCGGCTGGGTGATACGTGCCGCATAGGGGCGGAAATCGGCACTTTTCAGCGCGTGTAAGCGGCGTAACAGGTTTTCCATACCCTGGAAATGCTTCACGTGATGGGCGTCTTCCGCTTCAATCCGCGACTGATGGCGTGCCAGCCATTCAGCCGGATAAAGAAACAGTGGCTGGGCGCGGACAAAAGCCTCAACACCCACATTGAGCAGCAGATCCTGGCGGACCTGGAAACAACGTCCTGTGTGGGCATCGAGTGACAGCCAGCCATTAATCACCACCACGCGTCCAACACGCTGCGGATAATCGAGCGCCAGTTGCAGGCCAATCAGCCCGCCAAGTGCATGGCCGATCAGGTCAAAGCGCTCGATTCCCTGCTGCTCCAGCGCATCCGCCAGCTCGGCGGCCATCATCGCCATGCTGTAACCTTCAGGCAGCGTATCCGGGCTGCGGCCGGTGCCACGCTGGTCGTAGGTCACCACGCGATAATGCTGCCCCAGCGCCGCCAGCTGGGGTTGCCAGAAACCGGCAACGCCCCCCAGGCCGGAGGAGAGCACCAGCGTCGGTGCATCCTTCGTCTGTAAACCCTGAATCTCAAGATGCATTACGCCTCCTGTTTGCCGATGTGTGCCACTGTGGCAATCTCGACCAGTGCATCCGGCTTCACCAGCCCGCATTGAATGCAGTAGCGAGCAGGTTTATCTCCAGGGAAGTATTCGGCATACACCTGATTAATGGCGGCGTAGTTACTCCAGTCAGTAAGGAAGATGGAGTTGAAGGTGACGTCATCCATGGTGCCGCCCGCCGTTTCAATCACTTTTTTAATGGTTTCCAGTACGTGGCGGGCTTGTGCTGCGGCATCGCCTACGTGCACCACATTATTTTGCGCATCGAATGGCAGGGTACCGGACACGTAGACCACGCCATCGGCGAGGGTTCCGGGCACAAAAGGGGCGATAGGTGTGGTGGTGCCGGGCGGAATAATGACACTTTTAGGCATGGCTTGAGCTTCCTTTTCGTTGTTTTTGCAGGTGATAACGGTCGTGATTTCAGTCTGTTAGCGTTTCACAGAAGGTGTCGGTGTCGCTGACCCAACCGAAAAACGTTTCGATATTGAAGATTGCTGCTTGTTGTGCAAATGACGGTCCGGCCTGGTAGGTCGCGTCTTCCAGCACCACGCCGAAATATTCCAGAAAGAATCCGTCGCGTAGCGTCGATTCCACGCAGACATTGGTGGCAATGCCGGTGAATATCAGGTGGCGAATACCACGGCTGCGCAACATGCTGTCGAGCGGCGTGTTGAAGAAGCCGCTGTAACGGGGTTTGGGCAGAACGATGTCACCCGGCTGAGGCACCAGTTCATCCACCAGCGCATAATCCCAGCCGCCTTTCGCCAGCAGCGTGCCCTGCAGTTCGGGGCGCTTACGCATGGTTTTCAGGGCATTGGATTTATGAAAATTGGGCGATCCGGCATCACCGGCTTCGATGTATTTATCGTCCCAGCCATTCTGGAACCAGATGATTTGGATACCGGCGGCGCGGGCGGCCGTCACGGCCTGGTGAATTTTGGCGATCACCGGTTTGGTGGCAGAGACGTCAAAACCGGCCAAATCGAGATAGCCGCCCTCGGTGGCATAGGCATTTTGCATATCCACCACAATCAGGGCGCTTTGCGCGGGCGGGAAGGCAATGGCTTCCGGGCGTGCGGGCAGGGTGACCTGCGCTAAAGTCGATGTATGGGCGCAAACAACGGCAGTCATCAGGCAACCTCCTTCTGCGATTCAATCAAAGCATGACGGCACTGCATCAGCGGCTGAATATGCTGACCAAAGTCCTCGATCCCCTGCAGGAAATCGTCAAAAGTCAGCAACACGCCCTGCGTACCCTCTACCCCTGCAACGTCATCCAACATTCGTGCCACGTTGGCCCAGGAACCCACCAGCGTACCCATATTGATGTTCACGGCGGAGGTGGGATCGGCCATCTGGCGTACGTTGGTGTCGCTACCGGATTTGGTGTCCTGCTGACTTTGGGTCGTCAGCCAGGCGAGCGCCTCTTCATCGGCACCCGCTTTGTAGTGCTCCCATTTGGCGCGTGCGGCTTCATCACTCTCGGCGGCGATGATCATAAACAGCACATAAGAACCGACATCCCGACCCACTTTGTCGGCGGCCTGTTTCATGCGCGCGGCAGTGGGGGCGAAGGCGGTTGGCGTGTTCACGCCTTTGCCAAAGCAGAAGTTGTAATCGGCGTGTTGTGCCGAAAACGCCATACCGGCATCACTTTGCCCGGCGCAGATCACCTTCATCGGCCTTTGTGGTTGTGGGCTGAGGCGGCAATCGTTCATGGTGAAAAATTCACCTTTGAAATCGCTCTGGCCGTTGCCCCACAAATCGCGCAGCACGGTGACGTATTCGGTCAGGTATTGATAGCGGCTGGCGAAGTAGTCATCGCCGGGCCACAGGCCCATCTGTTCATATTCCGGCTTCTGCCAGCCGGTCACCAGGTTGACGCCAAAGCGGCCGTTGGAGATAGAATCGATGGTAGAGGCCATGCGCGCGACAATCGCGGGTGGCAGCGTCAGAGTGGCGGCGGTCGCGTAAATTTCGATACGCGAGGTGACCGCTGCCAGCCCGGCCATCAGGGTGAATGATTCGAGGTTATGGTCCCAGAATTCGGTTTTCCCGCCGAAGCCACGCAGTTTGATCATCGAAAGTGCGAAGTCGAAGTGGTAATGCTCGGCTTTTTGCACAATCGCTTTGTTCAATTCAAACGTCGGCTTGTACTGTGGGGCATGGGTGGAAATTAACCAGCCATTGTTACCAATCGGGATAAAGACGCCAATTTTCATGTGAAACCTCTCAGCAAATAACGGGTTTGTTTCACGCGCTGCGCTGCGTCCTGCTCGCTCCCTGCCGGCGGCGCTCCGTCACAATTTTGCAAAGCCTGTGCCACATTTTTAAATGCCTTATACAACATGATGTTAAAAAATCGGGATAAGAAAAAGCGGAGTAAATGGTCCGTTTTGGACCATATGGTCAAAATAAGCTGCACATTTTTCATGCGTCAGTGGTCAAAAAAGGTGCAGGGGCGGTATTAGGCAGGAGCGGGGGGCTTTGTTATGATGCGCGTACGCACAATGGATGAGGTAACAGTGTGAAAAGTGATGAAAAAAAGCCAACGCGTCGCTCTCGTGCGGTAGCGGCAAAACGGGCAGCGATTCTGGAAGCGGCGCTGACCTTCTTTTCGCAATTTGGTATTCACGGCACCAGCCTCGATAAAGTGGCGGAGCGCGCCGATGTGTCAAAAACCAATCTGCTTTATTACTACCCCTCGAAAGAGGCACTGTACATTGCAGTGCTGAAAGAGATTCTGGATGTCTGGCTGGCACCGCTACGCGCACTGCGTCATGATCAGGAGCCGCTGACGGCCATCCGTCGCTATATCCGCCTGAAACTGGAAGTTTCACGTGACCATCCCCAGGCATCGCGTCTGTTCTGCCTTGAGATGCTGCAAGGAGCGCCTTTGCTGAAGGGAGAACTGGCGGGAGACCTTAAAACGCTGGTGGATGAAAAGGCGGCGATCATCGAACAGTGGATCGATGAAGGGCGGCTGGCGGGCGTACGGCCTCAGCATCTGTTTTTCCTGCTGTGGGCCACCACCCAGCATTACGCCGATTTCGCCTCGCAGGTTGAGGCTATTACCGGACAGACGCTGAGCGATCCCGCGTTCTTTGAACAGACGGTAGATAACGTGCAGCGCATGATTATTGAAGGGATTCGCGTACGCTAATCCCTCGCTGGCACAGGAGTTTGCATGGATTCGCTTTCACAACTGGCATTAGGTGCATCGGTAAGCGTGGCGGTGATGGGCCGGCGCGTGCCGGTGTGGCAGTCAGCGCTGGTTGGTGCGGTGATCGGTACCTTACCCGATCTGGATGTATTTATTGATCACGGCGACGCCATTCGCAATATGACGTTGCATCGCAGCGAAAGCCATGCGTTGCTGTGGCTTACCCTGGTCTCTCCGTTGCTGAGCTGGCTGGTGGTGGGTTTACTCCGTCAGCGTCAGCATTGGGTCGCCTGGTGGCTGGCTATCTGGCTGGCGCTGATCACCCATCCGTTACTCGATTTGATGACGGTCTATGGGACGCAGCTCGGTCTGCCGTTGACGGATTGCCCCTATGCTGTCGGAAGTATGTACATCATCGACCCGTTGTATACGTTGCCGTTGCTGGTTGCGCTGGGTGTGGCACTGGGGCGGCGCGACAGGATCGGCTTGCGCTGGAATCAGGTCGGGCTGGTGGTAAGCACCCTGTATCTTGGCTGGAGTATGGTGGCGCAAAGTATGGCAACCCAGCATATTGGCCAGCAGCTGGCTCAACAGCGGGTGCAACCTGAGCGACTGCTGGTGACGCCCACCGCGTTTAACACCCTGGTATGGCGTACGGTGATCATGACACCGGAACGTTATGGTGAAGCCTGGTGGTCGCTGCTGTCACCGAATCGTCCGCTGGAGATTCACTGGTATGATCGCCATCCTGCCTTGTTCACACCTTTCAAAGGTCAATGGCTGGCCGAACGCGTCGCCTGGTTCAGCCATGGTTTTTATGCCATGCGCCAGCAGGGGAGCGATACGCTGATCACCGACTTGCGTATGGGCGAGGAGCCGAATTACACCTTTACCTTTAATCTCGGCGCGCCAGATGCACCGGATGCCGCCCCCACACGGGAACCGTCGTTACGGCCTACGTTGGCAGAAGCGTGGAGAAAATTGCGCGAAAGGATATAAAAAATAAGGCCCGCTAGCGGGCCTTAGACTTTCAGAGCGATCAGGCTTTACGTCGACGCAGCAGCCAGCCCATGGTCAAAATCATAAACCACAGCGGTGTGACCATCAGAGCATGACGGGTGTCATCCTGCAGGGTCAACAGCACCAGGACAAAGGCGAAAAACGCCATACATACCCAGCACATAAATTTACCCAGCGGCATCTTAAACGTTGACTCCGCATGACGCTGAGGATGCTGTTTACGGTAGGCCAGATAGCTGCACAGGATGATGGTCCAGACGAACATAAACAGAATCGCTGAAACTGTGGTGACCAGCGTGAACACGGTCATCACATCCGGGATCAGATAAATCAACGCCACACCGCCAAGCAGGCACAGGCAGGAGAAAAACAGACCGGTGGTCGGTACGGCACGGGCCGACAGTCGGCCAAACGCCTTGTGTGCCACTCCTTGTTCTGCCAGACCAAACAGCATGCGGCTGGTGGAGAAAATGCCGCTGTTGGCAGAGGACGCTGCGGAGGTGAGCACCACAAAGTTGACGATACTGGCGGCAGCAGGCAGGCCGATCATCACAAACATCTCAACAAAGGGACTGCGGTCGGCCAGCACCTGGTTCCACGGGGTCACCGCCATAATCACCATCAGCGCCAGTACATAAAACATAATGACACGCAACGGGATGGCGTTGATGGCACGCGGCAGCACTTTGTGCGGGTCGTGAGTTTCTGCGGCGGCAGTTCCCACCAGTTCAATTCCCACAAAGGCAAACACTGCAATCTGGAAACCGGCAAAAAAGCCGCTCAATCCTTTCGGGAACATACCGCCATGGTCCCAGATATTGCTCAGCGAAGCTGTACCGCCGCCCGGTGAAGGGTAGTGCATCGTCACGAGTACGACGCCGGTGATAATCAGCGCGACGATAGCGACAATTTTGATAATCGCGAACCAGAACTCCATTTCGCCGAACATCTTCACGGTGGCGATATTCAGCGTCAGGAACACTACGACACACAGCAGGGCGCTCATCCAGATGGAGAAGTCCGGGAGCCAGAGTTGGAAGTAAGCACTTATCGCCACCACGTCGGCGATGCCCGTCACGACCCAGCAGAACCAATAGGTCCAGCCAGTGAAATAACCGGCCCAGGGGCCAAGAAGGTCAGCGGCGAAATCGCTGAAGGATTTATATTCCAGGTTGGAGAGCAGTAACTCCCCCATGGCACGCATCACGAAAAACAGCATAAAACCGATGATCATATAAACAAAGATGATCGACGGTCCGGCCAGACTGATGGTTTTGCCGGATCCCATAAACAGCCCGGTGCCGATAGCACCCCCAATGGCGATAAGCTGGATATGGCGGTTGTGGAGATTGCGCCGGAGTTTCTCCGGTTGCTCCGTTGTGAGGAGTGCCTCTTTGGATTGATCAACCATAACGATTTCTTTCCTGTTTCGATGTTGTGTCAGCTCTGCTGGCTGTTAATTAACCTGCTGTTGTACAGGGCAAGTGGCATAAGATAGTGGAATAGCGCTGGCTCTCGGTAATTGTTTTTTAACATCTGCGACCTTTTGCATGCTTTGCGCTGTCAGTAAATATTTACATGGCGCAATCTTTCACCATTGCGGGTGAAAACTAAGCAGTTTCAGCAGGAAGGGCGCTTAAGCGGTAATGGGGTAAAGGTAACCCAGGGGATGAAGATTGCGGTTAGCCGAGGTCCTGATGGCACCGCAGCACATGCCAGCCATTTTCATTTCGGCATGTGCGTTAGCGACCAGGGGCGCAGAGATTATACTGCCGGATTGAGTCCGCGTTTGATGAGGAAATGGTTAGCGGGCCAGGAGAAGAGAAAACCTATTATCATCGCGAGTTGAAGCATGAACCAGAATCCGACCAACAGTGGGTTGATTTGCTGATTTAACACGAATTTTAGGGCCAGCCCCATAAAGAGAAAGATTCCTGCCTGATAAATCAGCAGCGGAAAAATTTCAGTTTTGAGCGCTAATAATAACGCGCTGCCGAATGAACGTTTTTCACGTTGGCGAATTGCCAGAAACTGGAAAAATAACCCCATTAATAACGAAATAGAAACGCAAATAATTGCCTCGATCCATAATGCCGGATTAATCGCAAATTGGTTTAGTAGGGTGATTATCGGGAGTGTCATTATGTCGCCAAATATACAGGCAGCGGCAGATAATGAAGTGGAAATAAAAATGGTTTGCCAGCCAGCGTTACGATGTAATTTTTGCGGAACCAGCAGGGCAAGCTTTACCTGACGTGAGGGTTTTCTCCCCAGATACCACCAGGCCAGCCAGCCAATGAATGGCATATATAGCCCGGTTAATGGCCAGATTATATTCATCACCGCGACCGGATGAGGGTGACGGAAGAGGTCTTTTAAAATCATCAGGGCGGTACAGCCACCCAGGACAAGGAAGGGTAATGCCAACTGGTTCAACATAGTCAGTCCCGCTTAGCTTCTCGAATACGCGCGACAATGCGGTCAGCCCGGCTGCGGCATTGTCTTCCCCTGCAAATCACCGTTGCGTGTTACGCCGCTCACTGCTAAGAGTAGCTGGAAACCCGCCTGACGGGAATCACTGCGAGGGGTGAAAAAGTGAACGGATGGCAGAAATAAATGAGATAAAGAATAAGGTGAGGCGAAAATGTGGCATAAATTAACCTGGAAGGTGAGGTTAAAACACTGTAAAGAATAGATTTCATTTAATGATGATGCTGAATACTTATCAAACTGTTGAAAATTTTCAATGGTCAGAGAGATTGAAACGACATAAGAAAAATCCTATTCTAATCGTCAGCATCAGTGAAAATTGTGATGTTGTTAACAAAGACGATATGCCCAATCCATTCCATTACGGTAACGCATTGACAACCGGATGTTTATGATTGTGCTCTGACGGCTGGAACTCTTTTCCATCAATATTTTTTCTCTAACTAATTTAATTTTTGTGTTAATCAGTTCAAATAACAAGGTGCAAGAGCGTTAAACCGCGCTGAGGCAATAATGACGACCAATAATTATTTCGTCTGGCGAGGCGAGACCGAAATTCAATTTCAGGCTGTTACCGCAGTGATGCAATTGAAATCGCTCATACAAAAACACGTAGAAACACTAGGATTTGATTACTTTGCCTTTTTGATCCAGCATCCGGTGCCTTTTACCCGACCACGGATCTTTTTGTTTAGCACTTATCCTGAAAACTGGGTCAGCCGGTATGAAAGTGAGAACTATTATGCGGTCGATCCGGTGCTGTTACTTTGTCAACGACCGGGCCACGGGGTGGACTGGACGCATGACCTGTTTACCGGGGCAGGCAACTTATGGGCTGAAGCCAATGCTTATGGCCTGATGAGTGGTTTTTCCTGCTCCGCAATGGCATCAAATCGTGCCATTGGTATATTATCTATTGCGTCTAAGCAACAGAGTAAGACCCGACACTTACGCGTTGAGCTGGAGGTAAAACTTCACTTCCTGGCGGAACTGAGTCTGCGTGCGCTGGGGCGTCTTAATGATAGCTCGATGGCGGTTTTATCTAATGATTTTAGTCAGCGCGAGCTGGAAATTCTGAAATGGACGGCGGAAGGAAAAACCTCTGCGGAAATTTCACTTATTTTAGCGATTTCTGAACACACGGTGAATTTTCACCAAAAAAATATGCAAAAGCGCTTTAATGTTTCCAATAAAACGCAAATTGCCTGTTATGCCGCAGCAATTGGTCTGATTTAGCGAAAAGGCAACTACTAACTTTAGTAGTTCCCAGCCCGAAGCCAGTTGTCTACCCTGCGCCGGAACTTTGCCAGGCTGGCGCATAGAAATCATTGCAAACATGGGGATGTCAGGGGCGCATGATGAAAATAATTCAAACCCAGTTAAAGGATATGCCGTCCTCACTGCTGGCGGAATTGGGGACTTATCGCTACAGCGTGTTTGCGCGTGGTGAGGGATGGTCCATTCCACCTCGATTAAGCACCCCGGGTCAGGAGTATGACCGTTTCGATCGTTCGGATGTGGCCTGGATGATTGCCTGGGATCCTCGTCGCGGGATTTGTGGCTGTTCCCGTCTGATGCCATGGCAGGAACCTGAAGTCACCGAAGGTCTGGTGCTTCCTTTCAGCCATGAAAAGGTGTGGGAGATGTCACGCTTTTCTGCCCGACTGGAAGTAGATGCGGAGCTACCACTCAACATTCTGTGGCACTCGGTACAGCTGGCAGAATTAAGTAATATGGAGTTTTTGATCAGCTCCGCTACGCCAATGCTGGAAAAGATGTTTGAACAGCATCAGGTGATTTATGAACCGCTGTCGCCAGGATTGATTCAGTCTGAGGATAACCTGTTCGCCATTCGCATTCCGGTGCACCAACCGGCCCTGGCTGATAAATACCGCGGTACGCGGCGGTTCAGCCCGGAAGAAGTCTTGCCGACGTTGGGTGTTTCCGTTAACTGGCAATCACACAGCTGATGTCCCCGCGCGTGCGGCGCGGGGCTGACCGCTTACTGACGGTAGGCGGTTTTGATTTGGCGAATGGTGTTGCTGAATACTTCCGCCTGCGGTTTTTCCCCTAACGTTTGCACATAGCGTTCCATGTTGATGATCACTTTCCCGGCATCCGCCTGACCCATTCCTTTCAGAATCAGTGTGACCATCATTTTCAGGCAGGCAACTTCATCTGCCAGCTTCTGCGTTTCCTGCGAGGTTACAAAGTCTTCATCACTCATAATCGACTCCCTGGTTGTGTTACATGATCCAGGCACATTCTTCCTGTGCGCAAAAAACAGAGTATATCATATGGTTGTCAGAGCAATTTATTCGCGCTGAAATCAGAAATTCATGCTAAAAACGAAATGAGAAATTGCTGTATTTATCGTCAATAAAAAATGACGGGAAGCATTATTTATTTTGCGTGTTATGAGCATAAAGCGAAGCGTGTTATAAATTATAACTTAATGATATTGATAGCTATTTTACTTTTTTATTCTCGCGTGTTATTGCCGGATACTAAAAATGAGTGGTCCATAACCTCTATTTGATTTGTATCATTTGAAGCGGGATTTATCTGCGGCGGGCGATGTTCTTTCCCCGGAAAACCCGGTAAGATAAGCCTCCTGAAAATATATTCCCCATCACTAACCTGCGGAGTACGTCCCGTTGATCAGCTTGCTTCTTGTTGATGACCATGAACTGGTACGCGCCGGCATTCGTCGCATACTGGAAGATATGAAGGGACTGGTAATTGCCGGGGAAGTGGCCTGTGGTGAGGATGCGGTGAAATGGTGCCGTAACAACCCAGTAGACGTCGTGCTGATGGACATGAACATGCCCGGCATTGGCGGTCTTGAAGCAACGCGCAAAATCGTGCGTTACAACCCGGATATTCGCATCATCATGCTGACTATTCATACCGAAAACCCACTGCCAGCCAAAGTCATGCAGGCAGGCGCATCGGGTTATCTCAGCAAAGGTGCCGCGCCGCAGGAAGTGGTAAGCGCTATCCGTTCGGTACACGCCGGGCAACGCTATATTGCCTCTGATATTGCGCAACAGATGGCACTGAGCCAGATTGAGCCGCAGAAAGCCGAATCCCCCTTTAGCTGTTTGTCGGAAAGGGAATTGCAGATTATGCTGATGATCACCCGGGGGCAGAAGGTGACGGAAATTTCCGAGCAGCTTAGTCTTAGCCCGAAAACCGTTAACAGCTACCGCTATCGTATGTTCAGCAAGCTGAACATCAGTGGCGATGTGGAGTTAACGCATCTGGCCATTCGACATGGCCTGTATAATGCGGAGCCGTTAATCAGTAGTGAGTGACGTTTTCAATTCCAAAGCCTTTCTCAGCACCGTGACCAGTCAGCCCGGCGTCTACCGTATGTATGACGCGACAGGCACGGTGATCTATGTTGGCAAAGCCAAAGACCTCAAAAAACGCCTCAGCAGCTATTTCCGTTCCCAGGTGGGTAGCCGTAAGACCGAAGCGCTGGTCAGCAATATCCAGCAAATCGATGTCACGGTCACGCATACCGAAACCGAAGCGTTGCTGCTGGAGCATAACTACATCAAGCTGTATCAGCCGCGCTATAACGTGCTGCTGCGCGATGACAAATCTTATCCTTACATCTTTCTCAGCGCAGATACCCATCCGCGGCTGGCGATGCACCGTGGGGCCAAACATGCCAAAGGCGAATATTTTGGCCCGTTTCCGAACGGGTATGCAGTACGTGAAACGCTGGCGCTGCTGCAGAAAGTGTTCCCGATTCGTCAGTGCGAAAACAGCGTTTATCGCAATCGTTCACGGCCATGTCTGCAATATCAGATTGGTCGTTGCCTCGGCCCCTGTGTAGCGGGTCTGGTCACTGAAGAAGAGTATGCACAGCAAACCGACTATGTGCGGCTCTTTCTGGCGGGTAAGGATGACCAGGTGCTGAATCAACTGGTCAAAAGAATGGAAGCCGCCAGCCAGGATCTACGTTTTGAAGAAGCCGCTCGGTTGCGCGACCAAATTCTGGCGGTGCGTCGCATTACCGAGAAGCAGTTTGTCTCCAATCAGGGGGATGATCTGGATGTGATGGGCGTTGCCTACGATGCCGGCATGGCATGTCTGCATGTTTTGTTTATTCGTCAGGGGAAAGTGCTGGGTAGCCGCAGTTATTTCCCGAAGGTGCCGGCGGATACTGAACTGGCGGAGGTGGTACAAACCTTCCTCGGCCAATTTTATTTGCAGGGCAGTGAGGCGCGTACTTTACCGACCGAGATCCTGCTGGATTTCAGCCTGCCGGAACGCGAGTTGCTGGCTGAATCGCTCAGCGAGCTGGCCGGGCGGAAGGTGAATATTCAGAGCAAACCGCGAGGCGATCGAGCCCGATACCTCAAGCTGGCACGAACCAATGCCGCTACCGCGTTGGCCACGCGGCTGTCACAGCATTCCACGATACAGCAGCGATTAGCTGCACTGGCAGCGTTCCTCGAACTGGACCAGATCAATCGTATGGAGTGTTTTGATATCAGCCACACCATGGGTGAACAGACCATTGCTTCCTGCGTGGTATTTGATCGCAATGGCCCGCTGCGTAGCGATTACCGCCGCTACAATATTGAGGGCATTACCCCCGGTGATGATTATGCAGCGATGAATCAGGTATTACGGCGTCGTTACGGTAAAGCGCTGGAAGAAGATAAAATCCCTGACGTTATCCTGATTGATGGCGGTAAAGGTCAGCTGGCGCAGGCTAAACAGGTGTTTGCCGAACTGGATGTGCCATGGGACAAAGACCGTCCTGTTTTACTCGGGGTGGCGAAGGGGAGCGATCGTAAAGCGGGTCTTGAGACGCTGTTTTTCGAAGCGGAAGGTGAGGGCATCTCACTGCCGCCGGACTCGCCAGCACTGCATGTCATTCAGCATATTCGTGATGATTCTCACAATCATGCGATCTCAGGCCACCGGAAAAAAAGGGCCAAAGTTAAGAACACCAGTGCACTGGAAAGTATCGAAGGTGTCGGGCCGAAACGCCGTCAACAGCTGCTGAAGTACATGGGTGGCCTGCAACCGTTGATGAATGCCAGTGTGGAGGAGATAGCGAAGGTTCCGGGCATTTCCTTCGCGCTGGCAGAAAAAATCTTCTATTCACTGAAACACTAGCATTGAAACAGGGGGGGCAATGTAGGAACATACGTTAAATTCTACCCATACCAGACAGTTACTGGCATATGCAATTTAACATTCCTACATGTCTTACTTTGTTTCGGGTCGTGCTGATTCCTTTCTTTGTGCTGGCTTTCTACCTGCCATTTCACTGGGCACCTTTTGTTACGGCGTTCATTTTTGTGGTTGCAGCAGTAACTGACTGGTTCGATGGCTTTCTTGCGCGTCGCTGGAAACAAACCACGCGTTTTGGTGCGTTCCTTGATCCGGTAGCCGATAAGGTGATGGTGGCGATAGCGCTGGTGCTGGTGGCGGAATATTTCCACGCCTGGTGGATTACACTGCCCGCTGCCACGATGATCGCCCGTGAGATCATTATCTCTGCGCTGCGTGAATGGATGGCGGAAATAGGTAAGCGCAGCAGTGTGGCCGTCTCCTGGATTGGTAAAGTGAAAACCACAGCGCAAATGCTATCGCTGGTGGCGCTGTTATGGCGTCCTGATGCCACAGTGATTGGCGTGGGTGTGGTCGCTTTATATATCGCGGCAGTGCTGACGTTCTGGTCAATGTTCCAGTATTTGAACGCAGCGCGTGGTGATCTGTTCGAACGGTGATCGATGCGATTCAAAAAGCAGCAAACGGACGCACTGTGAGGATAATTTTATTGACTCATTGCGCCAGTTCAGTAGAATGCATCGCATCGAACGGCAGCGTGTCTGCCAAAAGATAAATAAAATCAGCAAGTTCGATGATAATGCGGGAATAGCTCAGTTGGTAGAGCACGACCTTGCCAAGGTCGGGGTCGCGAGTTCGAGTCTCGTTTCCCGCTCCAGATTTAGCACTCTGTTCGTAACGGAATGCACATCAGATTGAAAGGCGCGTTGGCAGAGTGGCCATGCAGCGGATTGCAAATCCGTCCACCTCGGTTCGACTCCGGGACGCGCCTCCACTTTACACCCTGCCCGGGTGGTGAAATCGGTAGACACAAGGGATTTAAAATCCCTCGATCGTAAGGTCGTGCGGGTTCAAGTCCCGCCCCGGGCACCATATTGAATACCGATTCAAACCGAATAAAATCAAAGCAATAAGCAGTGATGTCGTGACCGCCCAAGGGCGGTTTTTTTGTTTCGGATTTCCTGATATTCGCTGCTCTTTGTCTGACTACCCACCGCAGCGACTACTGCAATTTTGCAGATGATGAAAAAACCCACCTCGCGGGATCAGGATTTGGGGGAAAGCGCAGGAATGACATGCTGCGGATGACGTTCAATAGCGCGTAATTGCGCTTTCGCTGGGCCTGGCGGGGTCACTCCCTTCGACGATCACGTTTGTCTAATGACCTGACTTCGCAAAATAGCTCATCTATCAACCTCTCGTGTACTGACATCTACCAATAACCAGGAAAATGCCTAATGATTTATCAGCCAAATACGAGGGGGGGTACCCTGGCCTTTTTGCGGAATATGCGGCAACAATGTTGTTACACATCACGACAACACGATGACGTGTCACACATCGCACTGTTTTAAACCAGTGATATGAGTGCTGGTATTGCTGGGAAACATGATTGACCGCGATGTGCAACTTTTGCCGGGGGAACTCAATGATTATTTCTCAGGAGAAAATGATCGTCCTGCACCGCATGCAAAAGGGAACGAAGTTCCTGTTACGCGGTGATAAAGCAATGGGGTATGAAGTCAGGCACGATATCAGAAGCCATAAACACAGGGAGGTTAATTGTCGCAGTCTGGCTCCCCTGATACGGGATGGGCTGGTGGAATTTGTTTTTTATCCAACCGATATTACGCGTTATTACGAGGTAAGACTGACGGAAGAAGGCCTGAGGTTAGTCAGCGAAGAAATCAATTATCGTTGTAGCTAACGAGGCCGTGGGAAACGTCAGTATTGCCAGAAAGGCCGCACAATGGCGGCCTGTGGTTAGCTTTTTAGCGACTGATCGTAAATATCAATGGCTGCAGTAATAATTGCACCCTGAGAAATCCCTTTCAGATTCGCGAGCGATTCTATCCGCGCGATGGTACTCAAAGGGAGCTTATAGGTTTTAGGTTTAATACCGCGTTTTTCGTCGCTGCGTTTTTGAATGTCACTGGCTGATTGAATCATGGTTCAACCCTTTATCTTCGAGATAGAAATTGCTGAAACTGACCTTCTCGCCCTGAGCGCCCACTAAGGCCGGGCGGCATTGGCTCAAAGAGTAAACAGAATGATCAAACTAAGTTTAGTTCAATCCCCCTCATTAACTATTGTTTAGAAAAGCTTTTTCCATTCCTGAACCTCTGTATAACATTTTTGGATCCAATGGATGTCAGCCTGGTTCACTTTCGCTACCAGGAACGAAAAGCTGGCATTCCCCCTTTTACAATTCAGTTTCTTCCGCCCTTATTTGCGCGCAAGCCAAACCATTCAAAGGTCATACTGGCTGTAGTTACCAGCTTAACGTTAGCGCTGTAAGCATCATGCCGGGCATTTACCGCCGCGATATGGTTGTTGTAGCAATCATTTTCTGCTGTTAGCACATCAAGTAACGTGCGTTTTCCCAACCGTAACCATTGCTCGTAGTAAATTTTGCTGACCATATCGGTTTCCTGACTGAGCTTTTGGTATTCGCGACTTTGTATCGCCGCAGCATCCCGGCTTTGGCTGAGATTGTGGATTTGATACTCCATATCCATGCGCGTTTGGATGAACTGCGATTGTCTGGCCGACGCCCGCGCCGATGCTGCCTGGATAGCGGCTTTTTCCGTTCCTCCGGTGAAAGCATTCCATTGAATATTCAGCCCGGTATACCACTGGCCAGGGTTGCCATAACTGTCTTTGGCCGTGCTTTTAGCAATCACCCAATTAAGCTGTGGCAGCGTACTGGCCTCAGCAGCCGCCACATCATGCGCGGCGGATTCAGCTTCTGCCTGTGCTTTTAACCATGTTGGGTGCTTTTCCACCCGACTGATCACCAGTGAAGTGGGGATGGGTTGCATTGTCCAGTCGAAATTATCCGGTAGACTGACTTGTTCTCCTGTAAGACGGAACAGCGTGATTTCCACCTGCCTGCGCTGGTCAGTGACCCGCTGCAAGCTTGCTTCTGCCGCCAAAAGCTTTGCTCTTGCCTGTACTAACTCACTGTGCCTTCCTGCATCGGTTTGGGTAATGTCAACCAGCATATTGACCAGGGTGCGCATGCGTTTCACATAAGCTTGTGTAATCTTCTGATTTTGCTGGTAGCGGCTTAATTCGATAAGTTGACCCAGCGTGCTGTAGGCAATCTGTTGTTGCTGATAATCATATTGGTACGTTGCCGCATTTGCCTGCTGTGTGGCGCTGCCAATATTTTCGCGATTCTTCCCCCAGTCAAACAACGTGGTGGTGACATTCAGTGAGAGGCTGCTGTCATCCAGACGATTATTCCCTGTGTGGCTGCCACTGCCAAAAGAGGCCATCGGTGCCGTCGTGCCGAGCTGAATCTGGGGCCAGCGCGCACCTTTCACCCGGTCGATATCGAAATCGGCGGCTTGTTTGTCTGCGCCAGCAACCCGGATTTCAGGGCTGAAATCCATCGCCTGATTGACCGTCTTCGCCAGCCAGATGCGGGTGGCATTGCTCATCATCGTATCGTGCGTCACGGGAGAGGTAACGGGTGCGGTGATACCCGCACGGCTGAGGGTCAGCATCAATAGCGTAATCATTGCCTTGTGCATGTTTTTATCTCTCCCTGAACGCTTCGCGCGCTTTTAAAACCGGCTTAAGCAGATAAGACAGAATGGTTTTTTCACCGGTTTTTATCTCAACGCTGGCGGTCATCCCCGGAATAATGGGGAAACTTTTATCTTTGACGTGTAAATCTGTGCCTTGGGTGCGGATATAGACACGGTAATAGGTCGCATCCTCACGTCCGGAACGCGCTTTGGTTTCATCAATAATGGTATCGGGGCTGATGCTCTCGATGACGCCGTCAAGTCCGCCATAAATGGCGAAGTCATAGGCGGAGATTTTTACCGTCGCGGGCAGGTCAGGGCGCAAGAAGGCGACTTCGGTGGGTTTGATGCGGGTCTCCAGCAGCAAATTATCTTCTGACGGGATAAGAGACATAATCTGTTCGCCGCGCGAGATAACGCCATCAATGGTCGTGGCTTTGATACTGTTGATCGTCCCTCTGACCGGGGCAGTAATCAGAGCATGCTTAATCACATCCTTGCGTCCAATCAGCCGCGCCTCAACCTGGGCCAGATCGGACTCCAGCCGGGTCAACTCGCTGTTGGCGTCGGAATGGTACTTATTGGTGCGGTCAGCTATTTGTAGCCGGAGATCGTTTGCCTGTCGCCGCAGGCGGAGGATCTCCATATCTGATATCAATCCGCGTTTCGCCAGCGGTTCTGACAAATTTACCTCTTCTTCCGCCAGCTTCAGGTTGTGTGAAAGGGAGCTGATGCTCTCCTCCAGTAATTTGCGGCGGGTCTGATAAGCCTGAGTTTCATCCTGAATCAGAGTGTGAAATTCATTTATTCCCTCGGGAAAAGTTAACGTTAAATCATAGGCTTCCGCCCTGGCGCGGGCGATTGCCGCTTTCAGGCTGTGGGATTTGGACAACTCTTCCTGATAATTGGCCTCTGAGCGCGTCGAATCCAGCTTGAGCAGAGGCTGACCTTTTTCCACCAGGTCGCCTTCTTTCACAAACAGCGCTTCCAGCGTGCCATCCTCAAAACTTTCAATGATCTGTTCATGGCTGGCGGGGATCACTTTGGCCTCACCTTTGGTCACTTCTTCAACCACGGCGAAATGCGCCCAGACCAGCGCTGTGACGACCACGAATAACAGCAGCCATAAAACCAGCATGCTTTTGGGGGTTTTCTGCAGAATAATGGCGCTTTGCAAATCGTCCAGAAACGGCATATCAGCCGGTTGAAGAGGCGTTTTGTTACGCATGGGTCGCCTCCTTGCGTCCGGTTTTAGCCGGAAGTGACGATTGAGAAAGTCTGGCCAGAATGGGTGCCTTGGGGCCGTCAGCCAGAACTTTTCCATCTTCCAGCACAATGATGCGTTCAACCAGACTTAGCACCGCCGCGCGGTGGGTCACAATCACCAGGGTTTTCTGCTGGATTACCTGTTTCAATTTCGCAATAAACTGCGCTTCCGACGTGCTATCCATTGAACTGGTGGGTTCATCCATCAGTAAAATCGTGGGGTTAAGCAGTAAACAGCGGGCGAGAGAAACCAGCTGCTGTTGCCCGCCTGACAATCCTTGCCCCATTTCACCAACCGGCATGTCGTACCCGGAAGGGTGATGGCGGGCGATAGCATCAATGCCCGTTAATGTCGCCACCTGCAAAAAGTGTTCAGTGCTGACGGCTGGATTTCCCATAATGATGTTTTGCCGTAACGTTCCCTGAAACAGGCGATTGTCCTGGCAAACATAGCCACAGGCGGAACGCCAGTCGGCGGGATCGATTTGGTTGACGTCGAGCGCATCCATCGTCATTTGCCCCTGGGTGGGCAAATAGAGGCGGGCGAGAATTTTCAACAGCGTCGATTTGCCACTCCCGATACTGCCTAAAATGGCGACGCGTTCACCCGGTCGAATGTTGATATTTAACGGATGGAGAATGGGTTGAGGATCATGCAGACCGGTTTTGGGATAATGAAAACCGACGTGGCGTAGTGCTATTTCCCCTTTGAGCGGCGGTGACGGTAAAAAGTGCGCCTGTTTATCGCGCTCTGTCGGCATCGCCATCAGTCGATTCAGGGAATGTAAGGCTGTTTTTGCCTGCTGGAAGCGAATGGCCAGGCCAACCACGGCAGCCAACGGTGATAACGAACGCCCTGAGAGGATCACCATCCCGACCAGTGCACCCATGGTCATTTCCCCGGCATGAATCAGATACACACCCCACAGCACGATCAGAATGGTACAGACCTGCTGCACGTAGCTGACAAAATTACTGGTCAGATTCGACAGATAGCGGGTTTTCATGGACGATGCCGCCACCAGCGCGCTGAAATCATTCCAGCGTTTTTGCATCAGCCCTTCACCCTTCGCCGCTTTAAGGGTTTCCAGCCCGACGATGGTTTCGATGACCAATCCCTGTTTCTGCGAAATCTCACTGATGTTCTCTTGCATATACCGTGACAGTGGCCACTGGATCGCGACGCCGGCAATGATAATCACCGGTATTGCCAGCAACGGAATCATTGCCAGCGGTCCTCCGATGGCGAACATGATGCTGAGGAACAGCAGACAAAAGGGGAGATCGGAAAGTGTCGCCAGCGTGGCCGAAGAGAGAAAATCCCTGACTGATTCAAATTCCCGTAGCTGATTGGCAAATGAACCGGCTGAGCGCGGTTTGCACTCCATGCGTATCGCCAGCGTTTTGCGAAACAGCAGTGATCCCACCAGCAGGTCGGCTTTTTTTCCGGCGGAATCAACCAGCCAGGTTCTTATCTGTTTCGCAATAAATTCAAAGGTAATAGCAATCAGCACACCGATTGCCAGTGACCAGAGTGTGGCATAAGCCCCGGTTGGTACCACCCGGTCATAGACGTTCATGGTGAAAAATGTGGTCGATAACGTCAGCACATTGGCAAGTAGCGCAGCCAGTGCGGCACTGTAGAAATACTGGCGAAAGCGCCAGAGGTTGGAAAAGAGCCAATGTCCAGAACGATCGCTATCAGGCAACATATCCTGATCACCACGGGCGGCGGGCTGAATCTTTAATTTTGTCAGCAAAGCAAAATCTGCGGCTTCATTAGCCAATGTCTCTGGTGAAACATGGCGCAAGGTGCCATCGATGGGTGTCAGCAGACTGTATTGTCCCTGATGCTTTTCCAGCAGGACTACGTATTCACCGCTAGCCATGGCGAGGATCACCGGGTAAAGCGATTCAGATAGCGTCAGAATATCTCTCTCCACCCATCCCGCCTGAATCCCGGCCTGTTCCAGCATCAGCATCGCAATATCGGGAGCCAGGCGTTCACTCCGGGGAAGACCTGCATAGAGCACATCCTCGCTGGCGGTTTTTCCATGGTGTCTGACCAGCCAGCGGATGGCACAAAGTAAAGTATCTTGCGCCTGATGTGCAGAAGATGACGGGTTACTATTTTCTTTCATAATGACGTTTTCTATTCCTGGGTAATGGTAATGTCATCCGCCTTTATTTTTTCTTTTCTGTATTTTTTTATTTTTTAAGTTGTACTGGCATGGGATGAAAAGATTGGCGGGAGATAATAATAGGGAGTCTGTATTTCTTCCTATGATTAATTAGTGATATCTGGTTTCAAGTCTGACTTTCTGTGTAATATTGTTTTATTTCAATTGGTTAATTTGTTTTTTCTGTTTTACGTTAAGTTAAGTGACAGGGTTTTATCATGACTGTTTCATATATATAGCTGCCCCGGGATATATATTTGTGTTAATTCAACCTCTATCATCCCCCGAGTTGCCTGCCTTTAATAAAGCGACATTTCTGACAGAACTTAATCCTGTGCTTTAGCACAGCAATTATGCTGAAATACAACACCGGGAAATTAATATGACATATTCATCGTCAATGGACGTTTTACTGAATCGTGCAGAGAATATTAACGCCAGCGAAAATAACGTTATCATCAAGGTTGAGCCGTTAACACAATTAACTATCCAGTCGCCACCACATGGTCAGATTGGGATAAAAGCAGGCGCAGGCATCGCTTCTATCAAAAGCCTGAAGTTTATCCGTCAGGGTAATGATCTGGAAATTTTCACCGAACACGGTGAGCATCCTGTGGTGTTGATTGAAGGTTACTATGCGCAGGAGACGCCGCCGGAAATCTACGGTATTGACGATCAGGGGCATCGCTATAACTGGTTATCAAACGGTGATGCTTCGCTGGTCAGCGCGCTGACAGAGGGCGAAAGCAGTACCCGGCAAGCGATGCCAGCACAGGAAGGTGATAGCAGCCGTTCTGCCCAGACGGCAGAGGGTGAGGCAGCGGCTGATCAGCAGGATGATAAGGACGATAAAGGTGCTGCGGGTTTATTCGGCATGTCCGGCGGCTGGGCGGCAGCGGCGGCCGGTCTTGCCACCGCAGCGATTGCTGGCGGGGTAATGGCGGCTGCGCATCATGGTGGTGGATCGGGCAATCCTTCAGGCAACGACAGCAGCGCTCACCAGCCAAATCCTGCCTATGACATTGCAATCTGCGATAAAGACGGAAATCGCATTGCCGGAAATACCACTAACATCGTGACCCCGACCATTCAGGGTAAAGCGGAACCCGGCATGACCGTCACCATTAAAGACGGTGACAATGTTATTGGTTCTGCCGTAGTGGATGAGAATGGCGACTGGCAGATCACCCCGGATGCGCCGCTGGGCGAGGGCGGAAATGAGTTGGTGGTGGAGGTATCAGATCCTGCCGGTAACAGCACGGATTCCAGTCTGACCATCACTGTCGATACTACGCCCCCGGACAGCGTCAGCACCATCCACATCACCAATGATGCCAACGAGACGATTGATGGCTCAAGGCCGACTAACGACAGCACTCCGCATATCAGCGGTCACGTAGACGGTGCGCAGGCGGGGGATAAAGTGATCATCCGGGACGACGGTAAGATTCTGGGTGAAGTTGCAATAGACGAAAACGGCGACTGGCAGTTTACCCCGCAGCCTGCGTTGGGCGATGGTGGCCACAAAATCACCGCCACTGTCACCGATGCGGCAGGCAACCAGGGGACACCGTCCGCGAGTATCGATTATACCCAGGATACCCAGGCACCGACCTCCACCAGTACGCTCGAAATCACTAATGATGATGGCGGAGTGATTAACGACACCAATCCCACCAGTGACAGCACGCCGCACATTGGTGGCCATGTCGCTGGCGCTCAGGCGGGTGATAAGGTCATCATCAAAGATGACGGTAAGGTGTTGGGCGAAGC
The DNA here is from genome assembly GCF_059730475.1 of Pantoea sp. X-Soil-TKNS-1280. Taxonomy (NCBI): domain Bacteria; kingdom Pseudomonadati; phylum Pseudomonadota; class Gammaproteobacteria; order Enterobacterales; family Erwiniaceae; genus Pantoea; species Pantoea sp. X-Soil-TKNS-1280. The sequence goes on from NZ_AP035962.1 coordinate 1,595,953, forward strand.
GACCATCAGCGAAAACGGTGACTGGACCTTTATCCCGGACCCGGAGTTGGGTGATGGCCCACACAAAATTACCGCAACGGTCGCCGATGAAGCGGGTAATGAAGGTAAGCCGTCCTACACGGTAGAGTATGACCAGAATACGCAACCGGAAGAGGGCATCAGCACCCTGAAGATTACCGACGATCATGAGAATCTCATTGATCGCAACCATCCCACCAACGACAGCACGCCAAATTTCAGTGGTCATGTAACCGGTGCGAAACAGGGCGATAAGGTCATCATTAAAGACGGTAAAGAACAATTGGCTGAAGTTACCGTTGATGCCGAAGGTAACTGGCAGTTTACCCCGGAGAACGGTCTGGGTGAGGGGGCGCACCATATCACCGTGACTGTCACCGATTCCGCGGGGAACTTAGGCTCAACTACCGGCCCGGTGGATTACACCCAGGACACCATTCCGCCAGCGCCAGCGACCGATATCGTGGTTACCAATGACCAGACTCACGAGGTCATTCTTGCCAATGGGGTGACCAACGATAAATCACCGACGCTCAGCGGCAATGCGGAAGCCGATTGCACGGTAAATATCCTCGATAAGGATGGCAAGGTGTTGATATCTGTGAAAGCAGATGATCAGGGGGCATGGCGTACCGAGGTGCCTGATCTGGCTGATGGCCGCTATGATCACATGCAGGTTCAGGTGGTGGATGCGGCAGGCAATCATAGCGAAACAGCTGTCCCGGTGTTCGTTGTGGACACCATCAACAACAGCAGCACCACCATTGTCACTGATTCAGAGAAAACCGATGCAACGCCAACGTTCAGCGGGCAGGTCACCCTCAGGGATGATGACACGTACGATACAGTGACGGTCACCATTAAGGATGATAAGGGCCAGATTATTGCCAGTGACGTTAAAGTGAATCCTGACGGGAGCTGGAGCTATACACCTGATAAGGATCATCCGCTCGATACTGGGCCGCATCATATCAGCGCGGTGGTGGTGGATCAGGCAACTAACGAATCGGAAGCGGGTTATCTCAATGGCAGCTCGGACGGCAGCTGGACGGTACTGCCATCGGAGCCTGTGGTTCTGTTTACTGAGGAGAGAGAGGGAAGCGGGGACAACTTTGGCTATGCGATTACCACCAGCGAAGATTTCCTTTATATCACTGCACCGAGAGGCGGGCTGACCTCAGCTAACGCCGCAAATAATCAAGGGATAATTTACGCCGTCGCAAAACAGTATGCCTGGATGATTACCGAAAGTACCAGCATGGAAGCGCTGTTTAAAGCCCATCCGGAAATTGGCACCATTATTACCAATAGCAGTGCGGTTCAAAATTCCAAAGGGGATGCTGATGACTTTATGGGTTATGGAATCAAGGCGCTGGATGGCGGCTGGGTGGCGATTTATTCACACTGGCATGACAAAGTATTCTTCGTTCATGAACCATTGCCGAATAATTTCGATCTTAACGAGATCTCAAATGCTGAAGGTGGTCACAGTCCTTATGGTTTTATGATGACTGATACGGATTGGGGGAAATATTTTGGCTTCAACGTGGGATCCGTCGCCAACACGAATGGTACGCTGACGTTCCTGATCAGTGACATTTCTGCTCCGCGTGGTGAGCAGGGGGTGATTACCACCGTCACCTTTGATCCTGAAACCGGAAAGTGGGGGAACATCAAGCTACAGCCCGACCCGACAAACGGTACTCCGCATGCTCCGTGGGTGCCGATTACCACACCGGATGGCATGGTGGTGGGTAATATCGATTATGAAGATTACACCAACGCAGCAGGTTCGACGCAGAATTATAACTTCGGCTCCGATATTCAGATGCTGGGGGATATTTTGGGTGATCATCATCAGTACCTTGCCATTCAGGATGCGGAGGCCATGGTGAAGGCTGGTACCGGGCAAGGCACCTGGTATCTGTATCAAATCCCAGAAGGAGGTTTACCTGCAAGCTTCAAAATCTCTGATGTGGATCCGAGTCAGTTGATCCGCATCCATAACATCGGTGCGGGTAAGTTAAATGAAATCAATGCACGCCCGATTGCCGATGGCGGTGGGGCTGAACAAATTCCGCACAACCATAATATTGCCAATCTTGGCAGCTTCAGCAATGGCACCGATACGGACATAGCGATTGGTTCCAGTACCGATAATTTTGGTCAAACCAATGGCAAGGTATGGGTATTGCACACCAACAAGATCCATGGCGACATCAATATTGGGGTCAACGGGACGGTCCAGGATTTCGATATCCAATATGGTTACGGCATCATCAGTACCAATCATCCTGGCAGCAATCAGGGTTTTGGTCTCAATGTGATTGGCGGCTATGACTTCAATGGTGACGGTGTCAACGATCTGGTGATCAGCGACCCGCTGGCCGTCAATGACAACAAAGTTGTCGGTGCGGTTTATATCGTCTACGGCGGCCATGAGGCGGACTATCAGGAGGCGCTGGAAGCCAACCATGGTCAGATCGATATTCAGACCATACTCGATAAAGGCTGGGGAGAAGTGCATTACGGCAGCGTTGAAAATCAGTACTTTGGCTGGTCGGTAGATGTTGTCGATATGAACAGGGATGGCCAGCCGGATTTGATTGTGGGAGCCCCCTCGCAGCTAGGCGTGGCGCTCACTAATAAAAATCCTGAAGTCCACAATGATCAATGGAATGGTCAGGTGTATGTGATTTATAACAGCCATGATGCACCGGTGGCGGACGATTCGACGCCAGCTGCCCGCACGTTCGGTGTTGACGATTCCTCTCATCACGATGGCAGCGATATTGCGTTGCTGCTGGATGGCGATCATCAGAACGTCGATCTGGCAAACCTGGTGGATGCGCTGAAGGATATGCATCACATTGATATGTCCAACGGCAATAACACGTTGCAAGTGGATAACCAGACACTGGATAAAGTGGAGGGCGAAAACCATGATGCCCTGTTCGTCACTGGCGAAAATGGCAACGTTGAGCTAAGCGGTGGGGCGGATCACTGGCAGGATAACGGCACCGTCACCATTGATGGCAAGGTTTATCATGATTACCACAGCAGCGGTCAATCTGAAGTGCTGATTGAAGACAGGATCCACGTCACCATCCTGTAATCACCGCCTGAAACGCCCGGGGCCAGCGTAGTAACACGTTTGGCCCTGGGTTATTTATGGGGCAGAAAATTTAGCCCAGCGTTCCCGTCAGGCGACGATGAAAATCACTGCTACGGTTATCCAGTCCGACAAAGGTCACGGTGGCACCATGACGCTGATAACGATATTCAATGGCGTCCAGTGCTGCGACGCTGGAAGCATCCCACACCTGCGCATGGGTCAAATCAATCGTCACTGATTTTGGATCGTGCGCGTAGTCAAAATGCTCGAACAGGTCGTTGCTGCTGGCAAAAAACAGCGGGCCACGCACGGTGTAATGTACCTGGTCACCTTCTTCATTCAGCTGACGTTCGGCGTGAATCACATGTGCAATGCGGCGTGCGAACAGCATCATGGCAAGGATCACCCCAACTAACACGCCCAGCGCCAGGTTACCGGTCGATACCGTCACGGCGACGGTCAGCAGCATGACCAGAGTTTCTGACCACGGCATGCGTTTGAGTGTCGCAGGTTGCAGGCTATGCCAGTTCACGGTTTTCACCGCCACCACCATCATAATCCCCGCCAGCACCACCATCGGGATTTGCGCCATGATACGACTCAGGCCGGTCACCAGCAGCAGCAGAACCAGACCGGCGGCCACGGTTGAGACGCGGGTACGGGCTTTACCCAGCTCCACGTTCACAATGGTCTGGCCGATCATGGCACAACCGGCAATCCCACCATAAAAACCGGCCAGGATATTGGCGATGCCCAGCCCCCAGGACTCGCGACGTTTGCTGGATGGGGTATCGGTAATATCATCCACCAGTTTCGCGGTCAGCAGTGATTCCATCAGGCCAACAAAGGCAATGCTGAGCGCCGTCGGCCAGATGATTTGCAACGTTTGCAGGTTAAGCGGCACCAGCAGCGTGGTGAACCCTGGTAATCCGGCCGTCATCGGGCCTTCATCACCCACATCAGGTACGCGATAACCCAGCAGCAGCGCAACAGCGGTCACTACCACAATCGCCACCAGCGGGGAGGGAATGCTTTTCAGCACTTTCGGCAGTAACAACACGATCGCCAGCGTAACGGCAAACAGCACCCATACCAGGCCGGACTGGCCCCAGACATGGGGGACCTGTGCAAAGAAAATCAGAATCCCGAGCGCGTTGACGAAGCCAATCATCACCGATCGTGGGATATAGCGCATCATGCGCGCCATGCCAGCGAGGCCAAACAGAATCTGAATCACGCCACCCATCACCACGGCTGGCAGGATATATTCCACGCCGTGCGCGTGGACCATTGGGCCTATCACCAGCGCTACCGATCCCGCGGCGGCGGTGACCATCGCCGGGCGGCCACCCAGCAGGGATAATGTCAGACACAGCACCACTGACGCCACGAGGCTGACTTTAGGATCGACACCCGCAATCACTGAAAAAGAGATGACTTCAGGAATCAGGGCCAGTGCCGTAATGATCCCGGCCAGGCATTCGCGAGTGAGAAGGGCAGGCGAGCGCAATACGCGGCTTACCGTGAGATCTTCGGTTAGATGGCTCATAAATTGTGCAGGCTCTTTTATTATGTTGCGCTTACCGAACGGTAAGGCAGTAACCAGATGAGAAACAGACAGGGAAAGGGATGTTACCGGTCAATGCAGTAGGATGCCAGACTAAATCTGTCGTCAGGCGGGGGGATTCCATCCATGGAATCGTAATTCAGACCGAGACATCATCCGGTGTTTTATGCACGACGATCTCCAGCAACTGGCGATAAATATCCAGTTGTGCCACATCATTTTCCTGCTCAAGCCGGGCAATCAGGGCATAAATGATCGCCTTATTGGTGACCGGCATTCCGGTTTGCAGGATTTCAGCAACGATTTGACCAAACACGACCATTTGCTTATCTGCACTTTCACTCGCCAGATTAAAATAGTGCGCGATGGCCTGATCGCGGCTTATTACGGCGTTTTGCATGTGTAAAGTCCTGAATTCAGTCTGAAAAGGGGTATCAGACCTGCGATGATAAAACTCTCACGCGGACAGGCGTGAAAGACCCAATGTCATCTCACTCACAAAAAGACACCTCTGGAGGTGGAAATCCACAACACCTTCAGAGGCGGCACAACGTGCATCATTCGTTACAGGACTGTTAACCAGTCCCTGGGGAATAAACTTATACAATGATTATCAATATGTACAAGTTGATCATGAACATTTTGTGCTATTCTCTGACTTGTTGCCAGATAAATAGCCAGTTACCTCGCAAAACCTATACAGCAAGTCTGTACAGCTTCACTGGATATGTCAGATTTCGCACTACAATGGCTGGCATGAATTGATGAGGGGTTCTGGCGTGTGAGTCGGTACTTTTCATTCGCAACCGGGTCTGCGTATAATAACGCTACTTTTTAGTTAGGCACCTAACCATTAGGTAACTACCTTTTGACTGACTATCCACAACCTTTCTCCCGTTTATTACATCTCACCGCGCATGCATGGCGGCTGGCGGTTGACCGTCGTCTGAAAGAAAGCGGGCTGAGTATGAGTAGCTGGATGGCCATCGCCACGGTGGCAACGGCCAATGAACCGCCGACGCAAAAAGCGCTGGCGCAGTTGCTCGGTCTGGAAGAAGCCAGTGTGGTGCCACTGGTGGATCGGCTGGTGAAACAGCAGCTACTGGCGCGTATCCAGCCTCAGGAAGATCGTCGCAAGCGCCTGCTGATGCTGACGGAACAGGGTAACGTTGCTTTTGCCGAAGTCAAAACTCAGGCCGATACGCTACGCGCCCAGTTGCTGGCGGATATCGACCCGCAGGCGCTGGCGGTCACCGAGCACGTGTTGCAGCAATTACTGACGCGGCTGGGGACGTTATAACCGTGGCAAAGCGCATCATCGATCTTTACCGCGCATTGCAGCACGCCTTCCCCTGGTATCCACCTCGCTGGCGGCGGGGATGGATAGCTTCCAGCAGGGGGGGCTGGAAGTGACGGCACTGCAGCAGGCTGGTTATCAGCAGGTGATGCTGGTGGATTTCGACGGTCTGCTACCGGAATATTATCGCCCCTGGCTGGCAGAGATGTCGTTCAATTCGCCCTATGCGGTGGCGCTGTTGTTGCTGATCGGGTTCAATCTGTTGCTGCTGGTACAGCGTGATGGCGTGCGTCGCCATCAGAGCGCCCGGCGCAGCATTGCCTGTAGTTTCCGTTGTTTTTTTGCGCTTTTGCCGCCGGGTGGGCGCCTAAATTTTGCCTTTGGCGGCATTAACACCTCTCTGGTGTTGCGCCGCTGGCAGGGCACATAACGGAAACCCCGCGCAATAAATTGCGCGGCTACAAATCGCACACCACCGTAGCGGCACGATTTATCGTGCAATGATGTGCGCCATGCTGAGAACCCCCACGGAAATCCTCCCTTACGTCTGGAAGTTGTAAAGAAATGCCAGGAATTTTCTTGCATTCAGCGCTGCTGTCCGCATAATCGCAAACCGCAATAATAATGATTATCAGTTGATTTTGCATTAGGGGATATCCATGCGCAGAACGCCTTTCAATCCCGGACTGAAACCGACGCTGCTGGCTGTAATGGTCAGTGCCGGTTGTTTGCCAGTGATGGCTGCTACCACCAACACCACCGCAGATGCGGCGAAAAAAGAACAGAAAACGCTGACTGTAGTGGCGACACCGCAGAATGACTTCAAACCTGGCGGGAACGATTTAGTCCCGGCTTATCTTGATGGGCAGATCGCGCACGGCGGCCGTCTTGGCATGCTGGGTGAGCAAAATGCGATGGATGTCCCGTTCAACGTGATTGGCTTCACCTCGAAAGCGATTCAGGATCAACAGGCAAAAACCATTGCCGACGTCATCCGTAATGATGCCACGGTGCAAAACGTCAAAGGCTACGGCAACTTCGCAGAAAGTTACCGTATTCGCGGCTTCCGCCTCGATGGCGATGACATGACGTTTAGCGGCTTGCCGGGCGTTGTACCGCGTCAGGTGATGGATGCTTCCCTGATTGATCGCGTGGAAATCTTCAAAGGGGCTAACGGCCTGCTGAATGGTGCCGCCAGCACCGGCGTCGGTGGTCTGATTAACCTTGAACCGAAACATGCGGATGATGCGCCGCTGACCCGTGTTGGTGTTGATTACACCTCTTCGTCGCAGGTAGGCGGGAGCCTCGATATTGGCCGCCGTTTCGGTGATAACAACCAGTTTGGCGTGCGCTTCAACGCGGTTAACCGCGAAGGTGAAACCGGGGTTGATGGTGAGAAAAAACGCACCACAGCGGCGTCCATCGGTCTCGATTATCGTGGCGAGCGTTTGCGTACCTCACTCGATGTCGGCTACCAGAAAAAGACCTTCCACGATGGTCGTATGGGCGTCAACATCAGCGGCGTTGACTCGCTGCCGGCGGTGCCTTCTAACTCCACTAACTACAGCCAGCCCTGGGTCTTTAGCAATATTGAAAACGAATGGGGCATGGCAAAAGCAGAGTATGACCTTACCGATAGCTGGACGGCGTATGCCGCGCTGGGGGCGCAGCATGCCCATGAAATCGGTAACTATGCCACGCCAAAACTGCTGAATACCGACGGTGATGTGTCCATCAACACTTTTGATACCAATCGTCGTCAGGACAATATGAGCGGCATGGTTGGGGTGCGTGGCAACTTCTACACCGGTCCGATTTCACACAAAGTGAACCTTGGCTATTCCGCGTTGACCACCAATGCGAAAAACGCCTATCGCATGTCGTTGTCAGGTTACAACTACAACATCTACGATCCGGTCGACGTGGCACGCCCGACTCCGACCTATTCCGGTGGCGAATTCTACGATCCGAAAACCACCGCGCGTACCCGTACTCAGGGCTATCTGCTGAGTGATACCCTCGGCGCGTTTAATGACACGTTGTTGTTCACCGTGGGCGCGCGCTATCAGAAAGTCTGGGTACGTAACTACGACTACAACACTCAGGAAGAAGACGTCAGCTCGCGTTATACCCAGAGCCGCTGGATGCCGACTTACGGCATCGTGTATAAGCCGTGGCAGACCGTTTCCCTCTACGCCAACCATACCGAGGCGTTGCAGCCGGGTTCAACCGCCCCTACCAGTGCCACCAACTATGGTGCTGTGACCGGGATTGCGCACTCGAAGCAGAATGAAATCGGTGTCAAAGGGGATTTCGGTCGTGTGGGTGGCACCCTGGCGCTGTTTGAAATCAAACAGCCATCGGGCATTCTCGACAGCAACAATGTCTATGCCATGAATGGCGAACAGCGCCACCGTGGCGCAGAGCTGAATGTGTTCGGTGAGCCGGTACTCGGTTTCCGCCTCAACGCCAGTGCCACCTGGATCAACCCGGAAATGGTGAAAACAGCAAAAGGCCAGTACGACGGTAAACAGGCGATTGGTGTACCGCGTTATAACTATGCGCTGGGTGCAGAGTACGATATCAAACCGGTTGAGGGGCTGACCGCCACCGCGTTGCTGAACCATACCGGTTCGCAATGGGCGGATTCCGCCAATACCAAACGTATCGATGCTTACACCACGCTGGATCTGGGGCTGCGTTATCGCACGAAGATCAACCAGAACGATGTTGTCTGGCGCGTGGCGGTGGAAAACGTCACCAACGAGAAGTATTGGGCGAATATCGACTACTCAGGGACCTACCTGACGCAGGGCGATCCGCGCACCTTAAAAGTCAGCATGAGCTACGACTTTTAATCCCTCAGCGGGGCGCGATTGCGCCCCGTTTTCATTTCGTGCTGAAATAATTCTTCATCTTTGGCCGCTTTCCATTACACTCGGAGCGGTAACGTTGCTGCTGGTTTCCCTTATTTTTATTGAGTTCACATGAGTTCACCCGCTCCACCCGACGATCACGACGAACCTTTGCGCCAGCCGCTGGACGATGCGCAGTTTGCCATTGTGGTACTTGCAGTGACCTCGGTTACCCTTATAATCTTTGTCCTGATGATGACGTTATGGATGAGCTAAGGCTTGTTGCAACGGGTATCGGAAGCCTGCAAGGAGATGTCGATGGAATCCAGAGATGACAAACTGATCGCCATAATTGGCCTGCTTTCGGCCTGTCTGATTGGCGTGGTATTCCTGTTTACCATGACCTGGCTCACCGATGTGCGCCATCCTGCTGACCGTTCTCTCGATGTGCAAACCTGCGGCCCGAAAAACGCCGAAACCCAGCAATCCTAATCCTGTCGCCGCTTTTGCCACTTAATCTGCTGACTGCGTAACTCCAGCGCCAACGCTTCATGTAGCGTACGATTGCCATTCGGATCCCCCAGGCCAAATAACGGCCCTGGCGATCGGCGATCGTCAGCCCATGCCGGATACTCCACCACCGGATAAAGTGAAATGCCTTCCAGCGCCACCCCCTGCTCCAGTGCCAGCATCGCTTCTGCAGAAACATGGTGCAGCCAGGGCGTACGCGCATCACCTTCCGCCCCGGTTTCTGCCAGCAGCAGCGGTCGCTGGTAGCGCTGCCAGCATTGCAACAGCAGCCGATGCAGCGGCAGGCGTGAGGGATGGTCATCCGGCAACGGGTCACCGGGGAAAAACCAGTGGTTATCCGGGTAATAATTCAGGCCAAGAATATCGAGAAAATCTTCGCTGCCACCCAGCTCCGGCGCATCACGCCCGGCCAGCCAGTCCCAGGCTTCGAACTGCGCCTGATGCTGCGCATCGGCATAGGGTTTGCTATCGGGGTTCGTAGGATTGGTTGCCACCTGCACCAGCGGATCGGTTAGCACAAAACGCGCCTGCGGATACACCTCGCGAATCGCGTGCATCGCCGCCAGTGACGCCCGCACCAGCTGGCGCTTCAGCTCTTTACCCCGATCGCTGGCGTAGGGATTGAGCCACGCCACATCCGCACCGGCCCATGACCAGAAAGAGATCTGATTTATGGGGGTAAAGAACGGCTGCTCCACGCCTTCATTATGCATCAGCTGCGCCATCGCACGCGCGAAGCGTTCAAAATGATCGACAAATGAGGCATGGAAGATATCGAGATGATCGGGATAACCAAAATGCATCAGTTCCCAGATGATTTGCAGATCATGACGCGCGGCAGCGTGCACCATCGGCAGAAAAGATCGCCAGTCATATTCGCCTGGGGTGGCTTCAATCAGATACCAGCGTGCGCCATCGCGTGCGGTCCGTAACCCCTCCTGCGCCAGAGCGGCATAATCTTTGTCCAGCAGCATGTCATGGCCGCTACTGATCACCATATCCAGGCGTCTTCCTCCGGCGCGACGGGCACTGGAGCAGGGAAAACTACCCTGAAAAAAACTGCGAAACAGCCGGGGCTGATAGCGCGGGGACGGGGGAACAAGGGGGTGCTGCGCCATTTTCCTCTCCTCACGGGGCACGCCGAATGCAGAACGTTTCGCTAAGTCTAGACTAAATTAACAGCGGGCCAGCAACTGTTACCGGACGCCTCTGATTGCGATGCGCGCTGCGGCCTCCAACAATAAGAATATGATGAGTTTCAGGGATCCTGTATGAGCGAAGCCGCACCACGTGATTCTGTGGAAAATGACCAAAACTGGCTCAATGACATCATTGATGCTCGCTGTGCGCCACATCCGGGCATGAGTGGTATTCATCCCCTCAACGATGGGCTGGACGCATTTGCCGCACGTTATTTATTGATGGGCATGGCCCGGCGTACGCTGGATGTGCAGTATTACATCTGGCATAACGATATGTCAGGTCGTCTGCTGTTTAGCGCACTGCTGGACGCGGCGGAGCGCGGCGTTAAAGTGCGCCTGCTGCTGGATGATAACAATACCCCAGGGCTGGATGAGACCCTTGCCGAGCTGGAGCGCCACCCCAACATTTCTGTCCGGCTGTTCAATCCCTTCTCGTTTCGCACGTTGCGTATGCTCGGCTATCTGACCGACTTCGCCCGGCTGAATCGCCGTATGCACAATAAAAGCCTGACGGTGGATGGTGCCGCGACCCTGGTCGGGGGGCGTAATATCGGCGACGAGTATTTTGGTACCGGCGATGAACCCTTGTTTACCGATTTGGATGTGCTGGCGATCGGCCCGGTGGTGGAGGAGGTGGGGCACGATTTCAACCGTTACTGGCACAGCAAAGCGGTGGCACCGTTGCACTGCGTGGTGGAGGTCGATCACGATGGACGTCAGGCGGTACGGTTGCCCACCGCCTGGCAGCACAGTGAAGCAGTGCTGCGTTATATGGCCCGGCTGGAACACTCTTCTTTTGTCAGCCAGATGGCGGAAGGGACGCTGAGTATGACCTGGGCAGCCACGCGTTTATTAAGCGATGACCCACGCAAAGGGCTGGGGAAAGCGAAGCGTTCTTCCCTGCTGCCACAGCGTATGCTGGAGGTGATTGGCACGCCGCAACAGCAATTCGACATCATCTCGGCTTATTTCGTGCCGACGCGCGCCGGGGTGGCGCAGTTGCTGGCATTGAAGCGGCGCGGGGTGAAAATCGCCGTGCTGACCAACTCGCTGGCTGCCAATGATGTCAGCGTGGTACATGCCGGATATGCGCGCTGGCGCAAGAAGCTACTGCGGCACGGCATTGCTTTGTATGAACTGAAGCCGCAGGCCAATGCCAGCGAGGCACCGCATGACCGTGGGTTGACCGGTAACTCTGGCTCCAGCCTGCACGCCAAAACCTTTACTGTGGATAATCGTAAAGTCTTTATCGGCTCGTTTAATTTCGACCCGCGCTCTGCGGTGCTGAATACCGAAATGGGGCTGGTGATTGAAAGTGATGAGCTGGCGCAACGCACCCATCAGCGCTTTATTCAGGGGATGCGCGATCGCGCCTGGACCTTACGGCTTGATGGCTGGGGCCGGGTGAACTGGGTGGAATATCCGCAAGAAGCGGGTGAGGTGGTGCATATCCATGAGCCGCAATCCACCTGGGTACAGCGCTTGCTGGTACGGCTGGTGTGGCGCTTGCCGATTGAGTGGTTGCTGTAAATAAAACGGGCCAGCTAAGCTGGCCCGGCGGTCATTTGCGTTGCGGTTTCCCGGAGAACAGGAAACGCAGCAACGGAATACGCAGATGGATTTCATACAGCGTAAATGCCACGCCAAACACCATCAACAAGCCGAGGAAAAAGCCCAGGGTGTCATTACTGATCAGCGGAGTGATAAAAATGCCGTACAGCAGGGTGAGTGGGTGATGCACCAGGTAAATAAACAGTGAAGCATTCACCAGATACATGATGCGTGGTGAGTGGCTGTTCAGCAGTTTATGCCCGAAGCAGAAGCAGACGTTCAGCATGCACAAGCCCATCAGGGTAGAAATCACGTCGTCGATTTCATACAGCCAGCCATCACCACTGCTAAAGCGTTGATTCAGGCTGTAGGCGACAAACACTGCGATTGCCCCAAAGCACATCACCGGATTAAAACGAACAAATAACGCCTTGAGTGGCGGATGTTTCCAGCTCAGCGCGCCCAGCATGAAAAACGGCAGGAAGAACAGGCTTTGCATCACGGCGGTGCTGAACAGACCGTCCATCAGCCAGTTGGGCTGGAAGGTAAAAATGAGACGACGGAAAATACACCACAACAGTGCCCACGCCAGCAGGGCCAGCGTCAGTTTGCCCCAGCCAACCCGGTGATAATCAATCTGACGATGCTGGCTACGCAGCCAGCGGAAGGTGATCATACCCATCGTGGTGAGGATCACCAACACCACCAGAAACCACAGATGGGAGATCAGGTCCCACACCAGCGCATTGTATTTCTGATACAGGGTGAAGCTGTCCCAATCTCCTACTTTGTCCGTGAGATTTTTTAGCATAAAAAACTGCGGCAAAGTGATGAGCGGCACGGCGGTCAGCAGCGGTATACCCACGCGCTCCAGGCGGACCTTCAGCCAGCGCTGTGGCTGATAGCGCAGATAAAGCATGTAGGAAAAATAGCCGGAGATGACGAAAAACACCTGCATGCGGAAGGCGTGAATAAAATCATTCAACACCGTCAGCCACATCGAGGCATCCTGGCTATTTACTGACCATCTTTGTGTGGAGTAAATCAGGGAAACGTGGAAAGGCACGCCCAATAACATTAAATAAGCTCGAATCGAATCGAGAAAATATTCGCGTTCGGATTTTGCTGCAGTCATAAGCATCCAATTGTCTGTGTCCTGGCCGGCTTCGCCCTGAAACCGGATTATGCCGGAGTAAAATTCTACCGGCTGTAAACAGGGTATACTATCAGTAGATTCTGTATCGTTTAATAATCCGAAAAGCGCATTTTCCACTTACAAATAGAGGGAACATTCGTTTACATACGCTGTCGGAAAAACGAATAATCCTTTAAGATATGCGGGTTTGATCTAAGCACACGAAAGGGGGGGATGTGCTGAATATAGTGAAAAATAAAGCCGGACTGATGAAGATGCGCTGGGTTGGTGCAGCAGTTCTGCTGGCGTTGTACGCAAATAATAGCTGGGCGTTCAACCTTGATGATGTAGCAAAACAGGCTCAGGCCCTGGCAGGGAAAAGCTTTGAAGCGCCTAAGAGCAACTTACCCTCTCAGTTTCGTGAAATGAAATATGCTGATTATCAGCAGATCCAGTTTAACCACGATAAAGCTTACTGGGGCAAATTGCGTACGCCGTTCAAACTGGAGTTCTATCACCAGGGTATGTATTTCGATACGCCGGTGAAAATCAACGAAGTGACCGCCAATACGGTACGTGAAATCAAGTACAACCCGGACTATTTCAACTTCGGCAACGTCAAGCACGACGCCGATGCGGTGAAAAACCTTGGTTTTGCCGGATTTAAAGTACTTTATCCGCTGAACGAAAAGGGTAAAAACGATGAGATTACCAGCTTCCTCGGTGCCAGCTACTTCCGCGTGATCGGAGCGGGTCAGGTGTATGGTCTGTCGGCGCGTGGCCTGGCAATCGATACTGCGCTGCCATCGGGTGAAGAGTTCCCGCGCTTTAAAGAGTTCTGGATCGAGCGACCGAAACCGCAGGACAAGCAACTGGTAATCTATGCCTTGCTGGATTCACCTCGCGCTTCTGGTGCGTACCGCTTTGTGGTGCGTCCGGGTAAAGAGTCGACCGTTGATGTGCAGTCAAAAATTTATCTGCGTGACAACGTCGGCAAACTGGGTATTGCGCCACTGACCAGTATGTTCCTGTTTGGCGCGAATCAGCCGTCACCGGTGAGCAATTTCCGTCAGGAATTGCATGATTCTAATGGGCTTTCCATCCATGCCGGTAACGGCGAGTGGATTTGGCGTCCGCTGAATAACCCGAAACATCTGGCGGTGAGTACTTTCACCATCGAAAACCCGAAAGGTTTTGGTTTGCTGCAGCGTGGCCGCGATTTCAGCCATTATCAGGATCTTGACGATCGCTATGACCTGCGCCCGAGCGGCTGGGTAGAGCCGTTAGGTGACTGGGGCAAAGGCCATGTCGAGCTGGTGGAGATCCCCACCGCCGATGAAACCAACGACAATATCGTGGCTTTCTGGACGCCAGAAAAACTGGCAGAACCGGGCAAAGAGATGAGTTTCCAGTATCGTCTGCACTTTACCCGTGACGAAAACCTGCTGCATTCCGACGATGTTGCCTGGGTGAAAGATACCCTGCGTTCTGCGGGTGATGTGAAACAGTCAAACCTTGTGCGTCAGCCGGATGGCAGCATCGCCTTTACCGTCGATTTTGTCGGCAGAGCGATGAGTAAACTGCCGGAAAATACGCAGGTTGCCCCGCAGGTCAGCGTTGGTAATAACGCCGAAGTGGTTGAGCAGAGTGTACGTTACAACCCGGTGACCAAAGGCTGGCGTCTGGTACTGCGCCTGCGTGTGAAAGATAACAAGCAGCCGACGGAAATGCGTGCGGCGCTGGTTAGCGGTGACAAGACATTGACGGAAACCTGGAGCTATCAGTTACCTGCCAATGAATAACTCGACTTTTACACCTCAATCTTACGTGGAAGCCCTGCCGCTCGATGCGGCAGGTCGTGCCCGCCTGAGTGCATCGTTACAAAACGCCCAGGCGTTCCACGCTATTCATACGTCACTGGGGCATGATATTGCCGCCAGTGAGCGCCCGGATGACGCACCGTTAAAATCGGTGTCGTCCCGTGTGCAGATGGCCTGGCCAGATTCACTGGCTGACGGGCAGCAACTGGGCAAGGATTATCTCGATCGCACCATACTGAAGGCGATGCCGAAGGTTAAGCGTTCGCTGATGTTCCCGGAAGCCTGGCGTACCAACCCGATAGCCCGTGCCTGGGATTCGATGCGCGGGCGTAAGCCTGCGGCACGCGCCAGCACGGACGAAGAACAGAAAGTGGAAGAGAAGTGGCGTCACGTGGGTTCGATGCGTCGTTACGTCCTGCTGATTTTGACGCTGCTGCAGACCGTGATCGCCACCTGGTACATGAAAACCATTTTGCCGTACCAGGGCTGGACACTGCTCGATCCCATGGAGCTGTTCAACCAGAACTGGCTGCAATCGGTAGAATTGATTCTGCCGTACATTTTGCAGACCGGCATTCTGTTCCTGTTCGCCATACTGTTCTGCTGGGTCTCCGCCGGTTTCTGGACCGCGTTGATGGGCTTTCTGCAGTTACTGATTGGTCGTGATAAGTACAGCATCTCTTACTCAACGTCAGGCGATGAACCGCTGAACCCGGAGCATCGCACGGCGCTGATCATGCCGATCTGTAATGAAGACGTGGAACGTGTCTTCGCAGGCCTGCGTGCGACCTGGGAATCGGTCAAGCGCACCGGCAATGCGGAACACTTTGACGTTTACATCCTCAGCGATAGCTACGATGCCGATATCGCCATTGCGGAACAGAAAGCCTGGATGGAGCTGGTACGTGATGTCGGGGGCGCGGGCAAGATTTTCTATCGCCGCCGTCGTCGTCGTGTGAAACGCAAGAGCGGCAACATTGATGACTTCTGCCGCCGCTGGGGAAGCAACTACAGCTATATGGTAGTGCTGGACGCTGACAGCGTGATGAGCGGGGAATGCCTCACCGGTCTGGTGCGCATGATGGAAGCGAATCCGAAGGCCGGTATTATCCAGTCATCACCGAAAGCGTCTGGTATGGACACGCTGTATGCGCGCTGTCAGCAGTTTGCTACCCGCGTCTACGGCCCGTTGTTTACTGCGGGTCTGCACTTCTGGCAATTGGGGGAATCGCACTACTGGGGCCATAACGCCATCATTCGTGTCAAACCCTTTATTGAGCACTGTGCGCTGGCACCGCTGCCGGGCGAGGGTTCCTTTGCCGGATCAATTCTGTCGCATGACTTCGTTGAAGCGGCGCTGATGCGTCGTGCCGGTTGGGGCGTATGGATTGCCTACGATCTGCCGGGGTCCTACGAGGAGTTGCCGCCGAACCTGCTGGATGAGCTGAAGCGTGACCGCCGCTGGTGTCACGGTAACCTGATGAACTTCCGCCTGTTCCTGGTGAAAGGGATGCACCCGGTGCATCGCGCGGTGTTCCTGACCGGTGTAATGTCATATCTGTCGGCTCCGTTGTGGTTTATGTTCCTGGCGCTCTCCACCGCTTTGCAGGTGGTGCATACGCTGATGGAACCGACCTACTTCCTGCAACCGCGGCAGTTGTTCCCGGTATGGCCGCAGTGGCGTCCGGACCTGGCGATTGCGCTGTTTTCCACCACCCTGGTTCTGCTGTTCCTGCCAAAACTGCTCAGCGTGGTGCTGATTTGGTTCAAAGGCGCAAAACCGTATGGCGGGGCAGTGCGGTTGTTTTTCTCGCTATTGCTGGAGATGCTGTTCTCGGTATTGCTGGCACCGGTCCGTATGCTGTTCCATACCGTGTTTGTGGTCAGTGCGTTCCTTGGCTGGGAAGTGGTGTGGAACTCTCCGCAGCGCGACGATGATGCTACGCCGTGGAGCGAAGCCTTCCGCCGTCACGGTTCGCAGATGCTGCTGGGTATTGTCTGGGCAGCGGGCATGGGCCTGCTGGATCTGAACTTCCTGTGGTGGCTGTCGCCGATTGTCTTCTCGCTGATTCTGTCGCCGTTCGTGTCTGTGATGTCGAGTCGCGCGACCATCGGTCTGAAGAGCAAACGTGCGAAGTTGTTCCTGATCCCGGAAGAGTATGATCCGCCAAAAGAGCTGGTGGACACCGATAACTATCTGCAACTGAATCGTGAACGTGCGCTGAAAAACGGCTTTATGCACGCGTTGTTTAACCCGGCATTTAACGCGCTGGCGACGGCTATGGCGACCTCACGCCATTTACACAGCACCTTGCTGGATCACGCACGCGATCGCCGTGTTGATCAGGCGTTAAGTGATACACCAGAAAAACTGAATCGCGAACAGCGCCTGCAGCTGATTAGCGATCCGGTGGTGCTGGCGCGTGTCCATACGCGCTTGTGGGAAAGTGCTGAGAAATATCATCAGTGGGTGGAAAGCTATCAGAAGCTGAAGTTAAACCCATTGGCACTACAACAGCATGGATGAAGCGTGATGCTGGCTGATTAAGTCCGCAAGATAAAAGCCGCTATCGTGTCGCGATAGCGGCTTTTTTTATCGTTGCAGTGCGATTAACAGGCAAGACTGTTCCGACTAACACAATCTTTACGCTGTCAGGTGTAGTTATTCACCTGCGCTGACGGTTAAAATAACGCCAGTCCATTGTGAGTAATTGTTGTGAATCGTTTCCTTAAATTAACTGTCGTCGGTGCCGCCATCATTTTGCTAAGTGGGTGTGGCAGCATCATCAGTCGTACTGTGCCCGGTCAGGGACACGGTAATCAATACTACCCGGGTGTGCAGTGGGATGTGCGTGATGGCGCATGGCGCATGCTGACCATCCTCGACTTGCCGCTGTCATTAGTGATGGACACGCTGCTCTTACCCGTGGATGCCCATCACGGTCCCTACGAGTAAGGTCTACGCCCAGCGATCAGAGTCACTGTTGTCGTCATCCCACTCAGCCGCTGCGGCTTCCCCTTCTTCGGTATCCTCCGGCGGCTCGAGCTGAAATTCTCCTTCATCCCATTCGTGCAGGGTATTTTCTGACTGCCACTCCTGGCGTAACTCGATTTCTTCGAAATCGCCGTCAAAAATCGCCTGAGCCGCTTCGCCACTGCGGATTGGCAGGCATTCACCTTGCTCATCTTCATCGGCAAAAAATTCGGCCTGCCACATGATGTCGCCATCCTGCATCACATATTTTTGCAGGGCAAACTGGCTGACGAGCGCATCTCCCGCATCCAGCCCCGGTTGGCTGGCGAGAAACTCCTCACGTGCTGCTTCGATGGCTTCTTCAAGCGTTGTATATAGTGACATACCTTTTCTCCTTCCTGATGGTAAGATTCTCTAGGAAGGATAGACCAAGAACGTTATCGGTAAAAAGATGACTACAAAAAAAGTAAAAGCATATTTGTATACACGTATCAGTAGCTTACAGCAACAACATGGTTATGGAATCCAAAGACAGATTAACAATGTTATGGATTTTCTGGCTGAAGCGACTTTACCACATGGGCTAGGCTATGAACTTGATCCCGAAAACTATGAACTTCTCGCCAGTGATCTCGGAAAGTCGGCTTACAAGGGACACAACTTTTCTAAAGGTGAGTTAGGGCGGTTCAAAGAAAGAGTTATCAATGGAGAGATTACCGAAGGCATATTACTAATCGAGAATGTTGATAGATTTTCGAGGTTGCCCGATTATGAAGCTATTGAACAATTCAATGCACTTATCAAAAGGGGTATTGACGTTCTTGAAGTTGAAAGTGGTCAGGTATTCAGTAGCAAGCTAGACGGTACGCTTTCTAAACTAGCCGTCTCAATTGAACGTTCTCACCAGGAGAGTAAACGTAAGGCAAGGCTAACGGCTAAAAATTGGGAGAAAATGAGAAAGACAGCTTTAGAAACTGGTAAGGCGTTGACCAATAATTGTCCAATGTGGCTGTCTGTTGTTGATGAACAGTATGTTGTAGACCAAGAAATGGTATCGGTTATCCGGCAGGCGTTTGAACGATTCGCAGAAGGGTATAATGGGGGTTTCGGTAGTACGGTATTTGAATGATTCTGATCTGAAAATAAATAACCGAAACTGGAGTACTATAAATCTATATCATGCATTCAGAAATAGACGTTTAATTGGTTATATAAAAGATATTAAGTACTATCCAGCCGTTATTAATGTTGAGTTATTTAATCGTGTTCAAATGCTTCTGGATAATAGTAGTAATAAAAAACAAAAAACAACCAGGCACCAGAGAAGTATTTTCAACGGGATTACCAAATGTCAATTGTGCGGTTCAAGGATGATCGTACATTCGACAACTCGTGGCTTATATTATCTTAGGTGCATTAATGAGAGAAGTCTTAAAGGTTGTACAGGCGGGTTATTTCGATATGTTGAATTTGAAAAAACAATGCTTCATTTTCTAAAAAATGTAGATTTTGGAAAGATCTATGGCAGTACTAAAAACACAGAAGAACTAAAGGAATTAGAGAATCAATTAACAACAGTTCAGCAAAAGAAATACTAACACAAGAATATGATATAAATGCCATTACAAATCAGGACAATATTGAACTAAGACAGAAAACTAACATCGAACTGAAGAAAGTAGTTAAAAATATTAAAATGAGAAGGAAAGATCTGTCAGATGATGATGTAGTCTATATAATTAATGTTGAGTACTATAATGACTACGCATATCATATGCTCATCTTGGAAAAGTATGGGCAGATATTATCATCTTGTTCTCTTACAGAAGGTTGGGTTTTTGAGAGTTCATTTATGACGTTAAATCTTAAAACTAAAGAAAAGACGCTTCATAGAGAACCTAATGTGTTCGATGAAATGATTATTGAAACATGGGAAGAAGCATTCAAAATTGCTGAGAATTCCTTTTTATAGTACTCGAAGAATTTATATGTAAACGCCTCAAGAGGCGTTTTTTTTGATTCATGTGAAACGCTCGGAAAATGTGGCCTATACTTGGGGTGTAGATAAATATAACTGTGTATTACAATCAGAGAGCACAGTTATGATCTTCATAATGTTAGTACTACTTCTTTGTGGTTTAGTCAAAACAGCGTTTTCATTATTTGTGATCTATTCGCTTATTTGGCTATTTGCACCACGAAAAGATAAATAAAGTAGTAAAAGAATAAAATCATCGCAACGATGGTGTAGATAATCATAATCTCCTCCAAAGATTTTACCCCGTATTCCTTACGGGGAACTTTTTTGCATGATTTCATAAAGGAAATAGTTACACAACAAGGAAATAAAAATGAAAGAAAATAAAAATAATGTATGTACCATCAGATTTACTGATTCACAAAAACAAGCACTGGAAAAGATAATCTCAGAAGGGAAGGCTAATACCATATCTGCGGCAATGGTGTACTTAATCAATAAGTATATGGTGTTGGGTGAGTAGAAGGTATAAAAAAGGCACTGAGGAAACAGTGCCATAACTACTAAAAGGATTTTATATGAGTATTCATTATATTTCTGCGGATTACGGAGCAGGCAAAACACACGCACTAATTGAACAAATCAAACGTACTGATGATCGTTATATTCTCGTTCAGGGAACATTACAGCTTGTTCAGCAAAGTACCGAACAGTTGGCACTATCGCTAAAGTTATCACGTCTACGAGCCATACAGAGAGCGTAGAGAAGGATTTACATGCATTTCTATTGAATCCAACACATAGAGTACTGGTTATTACAGATAAAGCATTTATGCGTATTTCTGACTTAACACTATTACGTCAATGGAAGATCTATCTTGATGATGTAGTCAATTTTCATACTTTTAACATAATCAATACGGATAAGAAGTATGAAGTTGAGAATCAACTATTCAAAGATTTTGCAAAATTATCTGAACAGTACTTCATGGCTAAGGCAGTAACTGAATTCGACGATGATCTAGTACGTGCAATGGCTACATGTTTCGGATTCGTACAGGACTATGACCACTTCGTTATGAACAGTAATTTCTTTGCGAAGATTGGGAAAGTGGGTAATCAGGACGTGTACAGTACCGAAAGCAAACAGCTTACGGTTCTTGCATGGGTAGACATTGCAAAGTACCAAAATCTCGATATCACCTTCATGGCAAACCGCTTTGAAGATACGCTAATTTATAAGGGTAATCCTGGGTTGTTCAAGCGTGTTGTACTACCGGGATTACGGCAACGTAAAGTACCAGTATCTGAACGCCTCAAGGTGTACTACTTCTCGGAGGAACGTTATAGCCGTTCATACCGGGAACAGAATCCTGATGCACTTCCAAAGGTGGCAGAGTGGATCAACTCAAACGTTACTGAGTACTTCTATACGGCAAATGAAGACAATCGCGGTATTCTTAATGGTCAGTACATCAAACCGATTAGCCGGGGTATGAACACATATCAGGACTATAAAAGGTGCGTATGGCTTGCCAGTATGAAACCAAGTCCCGTTGAATCTAAACAGTTAGAATTGATGTTTAAGATCACGAGGGAAGAGATAGTACAGGCTCGTGAAAAAGAGAACTTATACCAATTCGTGAATCGCAGTAACTT
Source organism: Pantoea sp. X-Soil-TKNS-1280 (assembly GCF_059730475.1). Classification (NCBI taxonomy): domain Bacteria; kingdom Pseudomonadati; phylum Pseudomonadota; class Gammaproteobacteria; order Enterobacterales; family Erwiniaceae; genus Pantoea; species Pantoea sp. X-Soil-TKNS-1280. The sequence continues at coordinate 1,617,655 of NZ_AP035962.1, forward strand.
ACGTGATTACTCAAGTACTTCAGTAGTAGAGGTATATGTATTCGACAGGGAGCAGGCTCTATCATTGACTGATAATGTTGAGTACATCGATGTTGGTATTGGTAGTACTGAAAAGTTTGAACCAGCGAAGTTGTCAGATGCTGACTACAAGCGTATGGGAAAAATCATCATGAAGCGTTTTCCCGATAGAAGTACTTTTGATACGTGGATGGACAGTGCAGTAAACGCACATCTCAACGGCTTACAGCGTGAGAAGTTCTATAAAAAATTTGATCGGCGTAAGTGAAAATCACCATCAGTACCCCAAATGATAGGGGGGGAATTACTAAAACATATATGGGTAAAATACCCCCTATTAAGTAAGAAAGACAAAAGTTGATGGAAGTAGAGCAAGTACAAAGGGCGGGCTATGCACGTCCGTGTACGAGGCGAATACGACATAAGGCGGTTCGTAGAACTGCCTTCATAGAAACTAATCACAATGAATAAGCACAATCGTTACGCGGTCGGCTTGAAAAGCAATTAGTTGTAATCGGCATGAGTATGTACCTGACTTGTTAAAAGTACTTCATACCGCCGATTACAATAATGTGCATTTCATTACTCGCTTTGCTTGAAAAGAACAACAGTACAATTCATGAAGTAAGTGTCGGCCTGCGGCCTAAAGTACTCGTTTGTACTACCGCCTGACGGCTCTCGCTCGCTTCGCTTGCTCACGGGATGCCGGGCTGTAGAAGCCCTTCAGTACATAACAAAAATCCCCGATCAATTAATTTACCGCCATGATGGTGAAATTATAAAAGTACTAACATATACCAGTATGTTTAAGTACTGGTACTTTCCCATATATTGATTTGAGGTATTAAGTACTTATTAAATTTAGTGAAAGTAATTACTTTTTATTTTCCTTTACAAAATTATTTTTTAAGTACTTGTTTATCTCCGCCTGTCTTTCCCTCGTTATAACAATGAGTTAAATGGAAAGATAACCATGAATTTGCTCTTTAAGAGGGGTTTCTTAATAAATCAGATGTTCAGTGCTAAAAATAATTTTGACAGATTGAATTCCGGGAAATAATATCCAAATCAACGAAACGAACTAATCAAACAGGAATGAAATTATGACTACCAACTTTTCAAAAATGACTCGTGACCAACTGGATGCACTTCAGATCCAACTGTTAGAAGCAAAGCAACAGCTTGATCAGATTGATGAGATGAAGAATGAAGTACTGGCAATTGCTGAAAAGTACGGAAAAACACTAAATGAGCTAATTGCTATTGTTGGCGGAAGTACTGGTACTTCATCAAACAAAGAAGATAAGAAGTATTCAGTACTACTTGATGGGAAAGAATACAAAACGAGTGGAAAGAAACTAACAAAGGCAATCACTGATACTCAGACGTACCAGAACTTACCGGAAGAACAGAAAGTACATGATACTTTTCTTCGTGCCTATAGTGCTGAGTACGCAACAGATTTCGCCTTCAATGCTTCGTATGATGGTAATCAATTCTACATGGGTAAGAAGGGCACTATGAATGCCATCACGAAGAAGTACTATTTTGAGTACCTGGAGGACCAAAACTTGCACGAAAGTGCTGAATCTAAGGCTTCCTTTAAAGCATATGTCAATGTTGCTTAATTCATTGATTTTAAATAATAATTTAAGGTTGAGAGAAGATTGATACTTGCAAAAAATATAAAGTGATAGCTCTTTATTACCTCAAATGCATGTCAAGTAGATAAGCACATCGTTACAATGAAGAGATCTCCTGGACATTATTAATCTCAAAAAATAATATTCTTACAACAAAGCAGTAAACACAGCAAACAATAAGGTAATTAAAAATGACACAAGCAATTAACGCTAAAGTGATGGCACCCGTTTGTCCAAAAGTAGAAGAGTACATTAAAACTAAAATGGTTGGTTATATGAGTACTTCTATAATGGTCAGTAATGTAGATGAAGAAAAGAAAACTAAGTTATTAGTACTCGATAAAGATGATGATGTAGGTACATACCAATTCTACTTCAACAAACAAGGTTCAGTAGTAGTTGCAAACTACTTTAATGAGAACAGAGTTTATGGTACATACGGTTTGTATGAAGGAACTAAGTTCGATGAAGAGTATGATTTGAACATTACCTTCAACAACATTGTGTACTTCCTTAGCCTCTTACAACAAGAAGATGCGTATATGTTTATTGGTATTGACGATGACATGATACAGCATGAAGATTTGATGATGCGTAAGGGATGGAATGATCGTCGTATCAAGCAAGTCTTTGGTAACAAACCCTATGAACACGGGGAACGTTGGTACTCGTTGCTCGAAGTAATCAAAAGTGAAAGTTCTAACTGAGGAAAATATTATGACTTTAGTAAAAATTGATAACGAAGTATTCGATGCACTTCATAAAAAATCTATCGCATCAAAAATGCCTATAAAGCATACGGATGAAGACGAGAAAGAATTTTGGGCTTCAGGTAAAAATATCGATGGGGATAAAACTCTAATATTTACTGAATCTACAACTGGTAATCAAGAGCATTATATAAGCCGTAATGGCGGAGGGTGGGAAGAATTTAAATAAAATAAAGCACAATATGAAGTACTGGATGATGTCGGAAAAGTTCAATACTTCATTGATGGGGTAGAAGTCGATATTGGTACTTTGAAGACTTATAGCACTGACTACCTACGTTTGATGATGCTTGAAGTACAGCTTGAAACCGTAGGATTGCCAGTGCCAGAGTTTAAGTAAAAGGTACTACGAGGACGCTTGTAGTACTCTACTTAACTTTCAAACTTTTTATATCAAAATAATCTGGTACTAAGTTAGCTGAATTATTAAAATCCTCATAAGCTGTAATAAATCTCGATGAAAACTTATGGTTATGTTCAGAAATTTGCACAAGTTTTGATTTTGAATAACTTAGCTCATCTGCATTAGTAATCTTATTCTTTAGTGTGCTCTTATCAGTAATATCATTTACTTGGTTATGGAATGCATTTAAATAAGAAACATAGTTAGACATGGCAGATTGAAAGTTTACCAATTTTTGAAGAGATGAGTTTTTAATATGCCAGCCGAGTTTTTCAAGAGAGTTAATTTTTATCTTTGCATTAAAATGAATATCATGAATTATAGACATGTTTTCGTGAAGTGAATTGAAATCTTCAATCATCTGATATGCAGAATTCAAATCTATGCTCTTTGATAAGTCATGAAATGCACCAATATAAGTGCTTAATTCCCTCATCTTGATAAAAACAGTTGGAAAATCATGGGTCAATAAATCTTTAGCAATATTCAATGCATGGTCATCAAGCTTTTGTCTCAACCATTCGGGAGGTTTCAAATATGCATAAATTGCTACTATGAGAGTACCAACCGTACCGGCAGTATTGAAAAAATCCATAAGGCTACCGAACTCAAAATGCCCTTTAGCCTGTTTAAGTGCACCGTTGACTACTAACCAAAGTGAAAGTACTAATAATACTCCAATAGCTACTTCTTTAAATATTTTCCACACCTTGCCAATCATGGTCATGTCCCTCATTAAGATATATTTTATTCAGATGTGTTAGTCGGTTTTGCAGCGAAGTTGGCTATATCAGTCTTATTGAAGCTATAGTTATTAATTTCTTTGCTTGTAATGAATTTTTTAAAGTCTAACGTTAGTTTAGTTTCGACTTCTTCCCAACCATCGACCGAATATACCTTAAATAAAATCGTATGATTAATAGAAGATAATTCCTCTAGAAATTTAAGTTGTTGTTGAAATGTGAGGTTGGATAAGCCATATTCACTATAGTATTCAATGCTTGTAGGGCTTTTGGCATTCACATCTACTGGAAGGATCTTTTGATATGAACAAAAAGGAACTTTAGATGTTTTAGCATCTAGAATATTACTTAATTGACTGCTATCAATCGAGTCGATTTTTACAGTATGATTTTTGTGATTCTGAATATTGAATTTAAAATATAATCTTAACATTGTTATCTTATTGAATTTCTCAGCGGAACCTATTTGTAACCGCGCAGGTTCACTTTCTATAAAGACTATATTGTTCTTTTTTTGTGTTAGGATTTCCTGTAACTTTTTATATTCTTTCTTCCATGCCATATAACCACCAATGAACAACAGTACTACAATAATAGATGAAGTGATTTCAACTTGGTATGGTTTGATAAGGTCAATCAGATTAAAGGCGAAGTAATAAGCAGTTAAAGAGGCTAAAGCAGTTGCTGCTGATTGAAATACACCAAATTTATCAATTACTTCTTTGGTTTCTTTATATAGACATTTGATATAGGTCATTAACATGTTAGGAATCTCGCTGAGCGATATAGTCAAGTATAATGGTTTTACCATTAAATTAGTTTAATAATATGTGGATTAATAACTTCAAAAGGTACTACATCACCAATAGCGAAAGTATTTTGAAAATAATTCCGAAGTTCAATTCCACCCATTATGCGAGGTGCGGATGTTCGGTTGGCTGTGCGGTTAATCATGCCCACTATAGCTAAATGACTATTTCGTAGAACGATCTTTATTTTTTCACCATCAACGCCAAATTCGGGCGAGCTTATTACCGGGACGTTAAAAAAACCTCTATTCCAGTAAGTATCAGCCATATTAAAAGTGAACTGCTTTGCAATAGGAGGTGATGGTATTTCAACTTCACCCAATGTTATGTTCGGTATGCTGACTTCAGTATTCTGTACTTTACGACCACCATTCCATTCTGGACTAATTACACCTATTATTGAGTCCTCTAACCCAGCGGCTAAATTGAGGTGAAATTGACCATGGTGCATCAATCCATTATCAGGAAGTACAAGAATATCTACGGCTATGTCACGCGATAACATTTCATAGATATTCGCATTATTCTTTATATTGGTAGATTGAGTAGGGCCGGGACGCGAGTAGTGATACATACGGTTTTTAAGTAGTCGTGTAGTTTTACCAACGTACTTAACTTCCCCATCACACACAAAAGCATAAAGATTGTTTTTAACATCTTTATATCCTTCATCCAGATAGTACTTCAACTTTCCTTCATGTATCTGCCAGTAACCGACTTTAATGAAACCAATAGCAGTTAAACGATTCATCTGAGGTGTTCAATCCATTATGTTATGTCAGTACTATACACCTTACAAAAGGATTGCGAATACATTACATAGGCAAACATATCAATTTTATGAACGTGATTTGTACCAATATACACACATCAGCTATGATTGGCCTCAAGACTTGCAACGAAGGATTGTAGCTATGGACACAACAGAAACGCTCAATGGGACTTATTTCTACGCTGGAAGACCAAATCTGACAGCAAGTGAACTCCTGTTTATGATTTTCTGTGAACAGATAGCAGATCAACTTGGTGTAGATGATTTCGGAGCCATAGTGGCGATTGTGGCGGGACTGAACATCGCACCTACAAGGGGGAAGTTTGCCGGGGCAACACCTGGAACCTCTTACGCATCCAAAGGTGCACGCAAGGTTTTTGGCAAAGCTAAGTTCCCTTGGGGAAAAGAATTACCCTCTATCGTGGGTGGGTATCCACCGTACAAGCTGAAGATCATTATGACGCATAAGGTAAGCACATTTGTAGGCCGTGCGATACCTGTAGTGGGTTGGGTGATCCTTTCATATGATTTATTTCAGATAACGTTTCATACCGTTGGAAAGTACAACTCCATTGCCAGAGGGAACGATAAAATATGGTAACGGACAATGAAGTTTTAGAGTTCTTCAGGGGAGAGTTATCAATCCCGGTATCCTGGAAAACAGGAAAGAAAGAATATCTAGAAATGGATACTATTCTACAGGATTACGCAGAGTGGGATGAATTTCCATACGCGATAGAAGAGTACGGTGAAAAGTTCGGCGTCGATATCTCAGTAATTGATATGAGCGTCTATTATCCGGCAGTTCAGGCATCACTTTTCACAAAAATGTTCAAAAGACAGCAGATAGAAGAAGAGACAAATAAAATTAGAAAACCTCTTACTGTCAGAATGTTTACCGAGAGTGCAAAAGCTGGTAAATGGCTGTATGATTAGCTTAATTCACACCTGCACCACTATCGGGAATGTTCTGCAAAACTTCTTGGTGCAGGTGTGAAATACCTCAGACTTCTAAATTATGATCCTTGCAATATTTTATATACTTAATGTTGAATATGAAATTTTGCACATCAGATACAGTTAGTGCTAATTTTATGTCAGGATATATAGTATAGTGCCTGACAATTAAAAACAGAGGTTCCTTAGTTTTAATATCATCTACTACACGTATATAAGTTGTATCATCAGAACTACCAGAAAAAATTGTATTTTTACTTTCTTCTCGTTGTAAATATGTCAGCTTAGACCAAGACAGAAACTTACTGTATAAAACAGTATCTTTCTGAATACTGTCTGTGTGAATCATTGCTGTACCTATAACATCATACCCCATATCAAGCCAGAGTTGGACATAACTTTTATCATCAGCGACTCGCAAAGAAAAATGACCTGGATAATCTTTAGGTATCTTCGAGCCATCAACAAAAGGGTAATAGCTCACGTCGCTTTTATATAGAGTCCAGTCCTCAAAGTTTACCTTTTTACCAATATAACGAAGTTCTTTAGCAGAACAACCCACTAATAAAAGAGCTGCTATAACTAAAAATGATGCCAGTACTTTTTTTATCATGATTTGATCTCTAAATCCAAATCATGGTTATCGGCAAAACTTGTTTATGCTTTAGAAATTCAGAACGGTAACTCTGTAAGCATCCCGGTAAACCGGACCATTCACATTTAGAGATCTTCCGGCATACTGATTATGTTCCTGGAGGAGATCGCCATGCGCAAAGCACGATTCACCGAATACCAGATCATTGCCGTTCTGAAGTCCGTCGAAGCCGGACGCACCGTTAAAGACGTCTGCCGCGAGACCGGGATCTCTGAGGCCTCGTACTACAACTGGAAAGCGAAGTTCGGCGGTATGGAAGCCTCTGATATCAAAAAGATGAAAGACCTTGAGGATGAAAACCGCCGGCTGAAACAGATGTTTGCGGACCTGAGTCTCGAGTGTCGCGCACTGAAAGACGTTATTGAAAAAAGCTTTAAAACCAGCGATTAAGCGTGAGCTGGTCAGCTATCTGACCGCGCAGTTTGCCATGAGCTTACGTCAGGCATGTAGGACATTGTCGCTGAGCAGGACGGTATTTCGTTACCAGCCGGATACGCAACGTGATGAACCAGTGATTATGGCGCTGACCGTGGCGGCTGAACGCTATCCGCGATACGGATTTAAAAAGCTTTTTCAGGTACTTCGCAGGCAGGGCAACGCCTGGAACCATAAAAGAGTTCACCGGATTTACTGCCTGCTGAAACTGAATTTTCGCCGTAAGGGAAAACAGCACCTGCCGGTGCGTAATCCGGCTCCGCTGGCGACGCCAGAGGCGATGAATCAGAGCTGGTCTATCGATTTTATGCACGATGCGCTGGTGTGCGGCAGACGCTTCCGGATCTTCAACGTGGTGGATGATTTTAACCGGGAAGTGCTGGCGATCGAAATTGACCTGAATATCCCGGCGCAGAGGGTTGTGAGAGTGTTGGACAGGATCGTGGCAAACCGTGGATATCCGCTGAAGATGCGGATGGATAACGGTCCTGAGCTGATCTCGCTGACGCTGGCACAGTGGGCAGAAGAGCATGGTGTGATGCTGGAATTTATCAGGCCCGGCAAGCCAACGCAGAATGCCTTTATCGAACGGTTCAACCGGACATACAGAACAGAAATACTGGATTTTTATCTGTTCAGAACACTGAATGAAGCACGGGAAATTACAGAGCGCTGGCTGGTTGAATATAACAGCGAGCGCCCCCACGAATCCCTAAATAACCTGACGCCGGAAGAGTACCGACTGATGGCTGAAAAGCCGGAAATCTCAAAAAATGCGTGGAACTAAAACGGGTGTGCTTACATCCCAGGCTGCTACAGGCTCTTATAAGGGTTCTGAATTCGAATATAAGGTAATCACGCATGGTGCATCGTTGGCACCCTATGGTGTCTGGATAGTACCACAGGGTTCAGCAGGATTCGTTTACAGCGGTGCAAGGTACTACGAGCGAAGAGATAGTACTAAGTACAAGAAGTTCACACAGCAAACGGGGTATACGTTAGAGGCAGGATGCGGTATCGATACCTCGATTTACCGTGATCAGTGGCATGGTACTAACGTGGTGTGTGAGGTTGTTACTGTTGAGTACTGAGTATGTCTAGTGCTATTGACTTTGTTCTAAGGTGGTAAACATGCTCATCGCGATTCTCCTTGCCTGTTGAATAGGGATTTCAGAGAAGGATAGACGAAAAACTGACGGAGAAGGGAGGAATAACGTCCGGGCGGATGAGGTGAAACATCCGCCCGGACGGGTCAGTGCATCTTCTGTGGAAAATGCAGCACAGGGCGCACAGATTCACGAATAACAGGAGCAGAGTAACGAATACAGCATTTAATACAAGGTTTCACCTTTTTAAAGTTAATACGCGCAATCGATAAAGCCTGATTTAAATTATAGAGTGTACCGATAAAAACCATATCCTCCTTTTCCGGCAGACGTTTACACTCTTTGCGGTGTAACAGGTGATAATTATCCTGATCGGTACTGACCGTCACATAATAGTAGATGCCTTTATTCATATTATGGGTTCCTGCAGTATATTTGCTGTGTGTAATCTTTTTATTTTTCTTGAGTAGTTAATGAACTAACTCTCATAAATGAAACTAACTGGAATCGATTTTGCGGACAAATTCCAGAAAGGTATAAGGATAGCGCGTCTTTTTTAGAAAGGTAATAAGTAAGGCAAGTGTTAAGATAATACCTTGTAAATTAAGTTAATTTTTCTGTATTGATTAGCGAACTCAAAGAATTCAACAATATTAAATAGGAATATGCCTGGAATCAGAAAAATTCAGATCCGTGGATCTATAATGTAATCGATAAGATTTTCTTTAGATGTTGGAGGCGAAATCAATAAGATGGAAGCAAGTGCGTTTATTAATAGCCTACAGGCTTCACCCAACATCATCATTTCCTTATTTTAGTCAGCGATGACTCCAGATTTAAATGGCCTAAGAATATGCGTGGGCTTTAATTAAGATTGGTACAGTTTTCGCCAGATATTGGCGGATAATGTCATGAATTAAGGCAAATTTGATTATAAGCGAGGCGGGACACGCAGTGTGTCCCGCTTCATATTAATAGCGTGAAGGTTCACCTTCCGGGCGCGTTTTGAAACGACGATGCAGCCACATGTATTGTTCCGGGGCCAGTAACACGCTCTCCTCAACCACCTTGTTCATACAAATTGCGGTATCGAGTTCGTTCTCCAGCGAGAATCTGTCGCGAATATCCGGCATGATCTTCATCTCGTACCCACGGCGGTTAGGCAGGCGCTGCACCAAAAATGGCACTACGCTGGGATTCCCGAGGCGGATCAACATATGCGTGCCCGTGGTAGTGGCCGCATCCTTAACGGCGAAAAAGGGGGCGAAAACACTACTGCGTGGGCCGTAATCGTGGTCCGGCGCATACCAGATGATGTCGTTATTTTTCATCGCACGGATCATGCCTTTCAGGTCTTTGCGGTCCAGCATGCTTTTATTGGAACGCATCCGACCCCAGGTTTGCAGCCAGTCGAGCAATTTGTTGTCATTCGGTCGGTACACGCCAATCCCTGGGTTGTGCATACCGAAGACGCGCGCACCAAGTTCCAGTGTCAGAAAATGCATACCGATCAAAAGAATGCCACGTCCGGCAGCCAGCGAGGAGTCAATATGCTCCAGCCCGCTGCTGCTCACCCATTTGCGAATGCGCCAGTCTGGCCAGAACCAGGCGATGCCGGTCTCAATCAGCCCCATGCCAACGGATTCGAAATTGTGTTTCACCATGGCATCACGTTCACTTACCGGCATATCGGGAAAGCAAAGCTCCAGATTACGCTGTGCAATTTTGACGCGACGTTTCAGAAAACGCATAGCAATACGACCTAAACCACAACCGATAACGTACAAAACCGGGTAGGGCAGCAGCACCAGTAAATAGAGAAGGCCGATGCCCAGCCAGGTGAGCCAGTAGCGCGGATGAAGGAGTTCACGGGAAAATTGGGGAAGTTGAGTCATTGAAATGTCAGTATCCTGCGTCTTGTACCAGAGGTACCGGTTCCTGTTATTTGCCGCTATTGTGCCATTTTTTCTCTCTGACTGAAATCAAGCATAGACCTCCAGGGGATAAGAGAAATCTGCCAGGCGCATTAAAATATAATTACTGCGCAGTTTTGCGCCTCTGGTCACTCTCAGTGGATATTCGCAGCAAAGGCTTTGCATTGTGATGAATTCAGGTATCATGTGCGCGCTCATTTTTCCCGATTGATAACAGGAACGAACACCATGCCAGTGTTACATAACCTTGTTTCCAATAAAGAGCTGAAGGCGCGCATGTTGGCTGAAACCGAGCCGCGCACTACGGTCTCTTTTTATAAATACTTCCAGATTGCCGATCCTAAAGCGTTCCGTGATGCTTTATATATTGGGTTAACCAAACTCAAGGTGTTTGGCCGCGTTTACGTCGCCCAGGAAGGCATTAACGCGCAAATCAGCGTACCCGCCAGCCAGTATGAAAGCATGAAAGCATTTCTGTATGGTTTCGATCCGGCGCTGAATAACCTGCGGATGAATATTGCGCTGGATGATGATGGTAAATCTTTCTGGGTATTGCGCCTGAAAGTGCGTGATCGCATTGTGGCGGATGGTATTGACGATACCAGCTTTGATGCCAGCGCGGTGGGTAACTATCTGAAAGCAGCCGATGTTAACGCCATGCTGGACGATCCGGACGCGGTATTTGTCGATATGCGTAACCACTATGAATTTGAAGTGGGGCATTTTGATAATGCGCTGGAAGTGCCTGCGGATACCTTCCGCGACCAGCTGCCGATGGCGGTTGATATGCTGCAAGATCAGAAAGACAAAAAGATCGTCATGTACTGCACCGGTGGTATTCGCTGTGAAAAAGCCAGTGCATGGATGAAGCACAACGGCTTCGATGATGTTTATCACATTGAAGGCGGCATCATTGAATACACCCGCCGTGCACGCGAGCAAGGCTTACCGGTGCGTTTCAAGGGCAAAAACTTTGTTTTTGATGAGCGTATGGGCGAGCGTATCTCTGATGATGTGTTATCTAACTGCCACCAGTGCGGTGTGCCTTGCGATACCCATACCAACTGCATCAATGACGGCTGCCATCTGCTGTTTATTCAGTGTCCGAGCTGTGCCGAAAAATTCCACAATTGCTGCAGCCCGGTCTGTATGGAAGAGTCTAAATTGTCGCCTGAGGAACAACGTGCTCGCCGCGCTGGTCGCGAAAATGGCAACAAGATCTTCAACAAATCGCGCGGTTTGCTAAATATGACCATGGCAATTCCGCAGCCAGAGAAGAAATAATCCAGTGGCAGCCTGCCCTGTGCGCAGGCTGCCCGTGTGCTACTGGCGTACACCCTCAACAGAAATAATCAATTCTGCCTTTTGCGAAGCGGGTCCTAAATCTTTATTAATATTGAATTCTTTCAACACAATCTCCCCGCTGGCTTCAAATCCGGCACGATAACCGCCCCAGGGATCTTTACCTTCACCGATTAAGCGGGCATCCAGGGTGATCGGTTTCGTCACCCCATTGAGTGTCAGATCGCCGGTAATTTTATACGCCTTGCCCTCTTTACTGACGGCAGTGGAAGCAAAGGTGGCCTGTGGAAACTTGCCAGTATTGAGAAAATCAGCGCTGCGCAGATGTTTATCTCGTTCGGCATGGTTGGTATCGAGGCTGTTGGTATTGATGGTGACATTGACCTTATCAGCCGCCGGATTAGCTTCATCAAAGGTAAAGCTGCCATCGAAATCTTTAAAACTGCCGTACAACCAGCTGTAGCCGAGATGCTGAATACGGAACTGCACAAACGCGTGCTGACCCTGCTTATCAAATTTGTACTCGGCGGCATTGGCCGACAGGCTGGCAGCCAATAAACCAGCACCCGTGAGCGCCAGCAGTGTTTTTTTAAGCATGTTACTTTTCCTTTTCAGAGGTTAACGGGATGCGGTAACCCAGCATCCGTTTCAGCGTGATATCACGATCGATAAAATGATGTTTGAGAGCCGCCAGTCCGTGTAGCACCGAGAGCGTCACCACCGCCCAGGCCAGCCAGAGGTGGACATCACCGGCGATGTCAGCCTGTTCAGCCGCCCCTGCCAGTAACGCGGGCACTTCAAACCAGCCAAATAAAGAAATCGGCTTGCCATCCGCAGTGGAAATCAGATAACCGCTGAGCAGAATGACCAGTAGCAGGGTATATAACAGCCAATGTGCAGCTATGGCTGAGAGACGCACCGGGATGGAGTAACTGTCCAGCGGAGCAGGAGGCGGTGACAGAAAGCGCCAGGCCAGACGGATCAACAACGCACTGAACAACAGGATGCCAATGCTTTTATGAATTTCGGGGGCGGTATGATACCAGCCGTCGTAGTAACCCAGCCCGACCATCCATAATCCGAGCGCGAACATGCCATAGATGGCCAGAGCCATTAGCCAGTGTAATAAGATGGAGACGGCACCAAACCGCTGTGGAGTATTACGCCACATCTTCTGAAATCCTGAATCAGAAATAAGTAGCAATGAGAATCCATATTTTGAAATAGAAGATCAATCAGACTTACTTTTCTATAAACAAAGAAATAACTGTTCGGGAATTATGGCGTTATTAATCTCTGCCACTCAGAAATATTGAATAACTTGATGGTGAAGCGGACAGGTGAAAGAGTCAGCTTGAATTACTACACCTTTTGCGCTTTTATTCGGTGCGAAGATTAAACTTTTGTCAGCTTATGTCTGCGGATGTCAGTCAGGCCGTCACTGTGGCTGTGGCGGCCTCGGTCAGTCAGGAAAAACGCGCCAGGGAGAAGGGAGTAATATCAAAGGAAAAGGGTTTGTCCTGGGCAAATTCACTGGCCAGTTCACCCAACACGCTGGCAAATTTAAAACCGTGTCCGCTTAAACCGGTAATGATTAAACGGTTGGGTTCATCAGGCAGGGTATCAATGATGAAGTCTTCGTCAGGTGTATTGTCGTAGCTACAGGCTTCGCCATGTAAACAGACGCCGATACCCGGCAGGAAATGACGTAAAAAGCTGAAAGCTTCACTGCCATCGGCGGCGACGCTACCAAAAGGTTTACGATCGGCAGGCGTCTGCATGATTTGACCACCATCATGACGTCCTACCTTGAGTGCGTTATTGTCTGCCGGGAAACCGTAGAAATGGCTGCCGTCATTCATCTCCACGGTAAAGCCAGGAAATTGGTTGTTCTCACTGTAACGACCGTCAGCCTGATACCAGGCAAACACTTTGCGCACGGGCGTAACGGGCAAATCCGCCACCAGATGGCTGACCCAGGTACCGGCGCTGATCAGCAGTTTGCGTGCCCGAAACTCTCCCTCGCTGGTGGTGACCTGTTGCAGGTCGCCATCCCGGCCGATTTGTGTCACCGCACAGTTAAACAGCTGGGCGCAACCTGCCTGTTCTGCCAGCTGTACCCAGCTACGTACCGCCTGTTCACATTTAAGAAAACCGGAATGGGGTTCAAATACGCCAATATAACCCTCTGGCACGGTGAACTGTGGCCAGCGTTTGCGCACCTCATCTGCCTGCAGGATTTGCACATCCAGCTTCCAGGCGCGGGCGCTGTCGATGACATTCTGAATAAAGGTGGATGAGATCGGAGCAAGATTGAGAATGCCACTGCGGTGCATGATGCGTTCACCACTCTGGCGTTCCAGTTCGTCCCATAATGCCTGGGCACGTAGCACCAGCGGGACATAGCGTTCACCTTCACCATAGGCGTGACGGATCAAACGTGTTTCACCGTGATGGGTGCCCTGAGTATGCGGTGGGTGAGCGCTATCAATCATTAATACCGATAAGCCCGCCTGGGTTGCATAGAACCCGGCAGCCGCGCCAACGGAACCACTGCCAACCACAATCAGATCATAAACCATACGACATCACTCCTGAAAACGGTGAATTTTTTCAGCAGCATAGCAAAAGATAGCGCCCATGAAAAAGGCACCCTTTGGGGTGCCCTTTCACGCGATTGAAGAAATTAATGCTTTTGGTTATCGCGTTGGTATTGCTCTGTGGACTCTATCTTTGCAATGCCAGCTTCGAGTATGGAGATAAACTGTCTCGCCACATCGGTGGTTAGCCAGTAGGTAGGACCAACATCTGCGTCTTCTTCTTTCTGATCCTGCGATGATAGCGAGTGCAGGCGGATCATCATGGCGTCATAACTGTCTACAGTGCTAATGTCCCATCCGACTAATGGATGAGTCTGGATGACGTCTTTATTTCTGTCCATTATAACCTCCTTTTTACTCGTTAAACGAAGTGCTTCTTGAGGTTCAATGCGGCTGTTCTTGCACTAGCGGGATAATTATAACATGAAACGAACGGTACAATAGTTAAAAAGTGTGGTGCTCAAAATCTGCGCAAAAATAAATGCTTTTAAAATACGCTTTTAAAAAATAATAAATCGCCCGCGTGCGTGGGCATTTGAAGCTGCGCATGTAAAATCGCACTAATCAGGTTATCGGCAGCAAAGTTACCTGACTTTAGGAGAACTCTGGAACCGATTAAGCGCTGATTTTAACCCTGTAAATCATCCGGTTTTGCACCGCTGCATTTCTTAATTTCTTCGGCCAGATGGGTAAATTGCTGCTGTAACTGCGTGTCGTGGTTCTGGTTTTGCGCTTCAAGTAAAAGATTGTGTACCAGTAACTGGCTGGCACGTTCATCAAGACAGAACGTCAGGTTAGCAAAGGCATTTTCCAGCACAGTTAAGCGGCGTTGCTGTTCAGCAATTAACGCCAGCAATTCGCCAAATGTCATTGCCTCTTCCGGTTTATCGTGAGTCATGGGTAAAACATCTCCTGTTAGCCTGGCGGGTGCAAGAATAGGGGGCGTTAATGATGATTTTAGATGCAGCGACTTTGTCTGGCGAGGGAGAAATAAAAACAAAAAAGCCGGGTGGCGAAACCCGGCAAAACTGCGCAGTGGCGGTTAATCGGTAATAAACCAGTCGTCAGCGCTTTCCCAGGTTTCCTGCAAAATATCACTGATACGTTCGCGATTTTCTTTGCAGCCGCCAAATACGCTGAGCTGATTGCCGCTGGCGTAACGGATTTTGACATGATGTTCGTCATCGGGAAAATCCCGGCTGATACGGCGGGTCAGTTCGGCGCTCAGCGCATCCAGGGCGCCAGCAGGAAGGGGTTGAGTTTTTGCTACGGTAATTTCAACACGCATAAACACCTCCGGAATAATATACTGGCTATTTGTACAGTATATTTATTCCGAAGGCAAGCATCATCACATCAGGCGGTTACGCGCCAGTTCAGCGTCTCTCCGGCCAGGAAAGGCACCAGAGTATCGTCAGCGACATTCACACTTTGTTCGACCGTCCAGGGTTCACGCACCAGCGTCAGTGTCCCTTCATTCAGCGGCAGGCCATAGAAGTTCGGGCCATTCTCGGAACAGAACGCTTCGAAATGTTGCAGCGCATCCAGTTCCTCAAACACGGTGGCGTAAGCGGGCAGAGAGGTCGGGGCATTAAACACTCCGGCACAACCACAGCTGGCCTCTTTCAGATGACGCAAGTGTGGGGCGGTATCGGTGCCGAGGAATACACGACGATTGCCGCTGGCGACCAGTTTACGTAACGCTTCCTGGTGGATATTACGTTTCAGGATTGGCAGGCAATACAGATGCGGACGTACGCCGCCGACCAGCATATGGTTGCGGTTAAACATCAGATGCTGTGGCGTAATGGTAGCGCCGAGCAGTTCATTGCCCGCCGCCAGATATTCCGCCGCTTCTTTGGTGGTGATGTGTTCCATCACTACTTTCAGGCCCGGGAACTGCTGGCGCAGCGGCTCCAGTACCGTTTCAATAAAACGCGCTTCACGGTCAAAAATATCGATGTGCGCATCCGTCACTTCACCGTGTACCAGCATCGGCATACCGATCTGCTGCATCCGCTCCAGCACGCGAGCGATAGAGGCAATATTGGTTACGCCATGGCTGGAGTTGGTGGTTGCGTGGGCGGGATAAAGTTTTGCGGCGGTGAAGACGCCAGCACGGAAGCCCTGTTCGATCGCATCCGGATCGAGAGAGTCGGTAAGATAGCAGGTCATCAGCGGTGTAAAGGTATGCCCGGCGGGTAAGGCCGCAAGGATACGATCGCGATAGGCCACGGCAGCATCGACGCTGGTCACCGGCGGAACCAGGTTTGGCATGACAATGGCACGACCGTTTACCGCACTGGTATAAGGCAACACGGCTTGTAGCATCGCGCCATCGCGCAGATGAATATGCCAGTCGTCAGGGCGGCGAATCGTGATTTGCTGGGGTTGGGCTGTCATTCAAAAGGCTCCGGCTGAGTAGAAAACGAAAGGCACGTTTAGGCCGGGGAGTAAGCATAAGGATTTGGGCAACCGTTTGCACGGGATTTTATGCACCAGAAGCAAAACCGCGCCCTGGCAGGCGCGGTGGTGGGGATTAGTCAGTAAAAGGGATCACCAACTGGCCGGGTTTAACTTCCAGACCTTTCGCGAATTTCTTCGCCAGCGCTTCGCCTTTGCTGCGATCTTCGCTCAGCACATAAGCGGGTTTTTCATTGAAGTAACGCTTCAGCGACTCATTCAGATAGGGCGTCAGCGTTTTCATGATCGACGCCATTTTTTCCGGCTGCACCTGGGCATCAACAATTTCCAGGTCATGCAGGTAAATCGCGCCCTGTTGTGGGTTGAACACCGGCTGCGCCTTCATTTTGAGCTGCATTTCGGCCTGCTGTGGGCCAAATAAAGAACTGACATTAATCGTGGCTTTGCCTGTCAGGGTGATTTTACCGGGTTCTTCACGGCCAATCTGGCTGCTTAAATCGCTCAGCACAATATGTGCATTCAGCAGACCGGATACACCCACATCTTTCTCGAAGTTATTGTGCTTTTGCAGCGCCTGATTCACTTCCTGCTCGCTGATGGTGTACTGCGTTAATTGATTACAGCCGGTCAGCAGCACGACAAACAGCAGGGCCAGTAGCCCGGAAAACGCCTTCTTCATACTTTCCTCATCCTGAACGATACGCCAAACGTGGCATAGCGTGCCTGAATCAGGGGCAGGTGTCACCAGGAGAGAGATGAGAAGCGCCTGCGCGCCTCTCATTGTCAGAAGTCAGGCGGCGATAGAAGAGAGCAGGTTAACCTGGGTTTGCTTCGCCATGTTGTCGCGATAATCGGCCACGCGGCTGGGCCATTCAATACCCGCAACCAGCGTTAAGGAACGTAACAGCGGAAACAGATGGATATCATCTTCCGAAAGTTCGCCGTTCACCGCATTCGGTTTAACGATTAACTTATCCAGCTGACGCAAATCGTCACTGATGTTTTTTATCAGCCCGGGGGCATGTTTACGCAGCTCGCTGAAGTCGCCAATGTTGGCTTGTTTTTTCTCGCGGAAATAGTGGCGTGCAGCCGGTGTCGCGAACTCAGCGAAAGCCGCGTCAGCGATACGGGGTAGCAGCAGCTTGTTGACGTAACCATTGACGCGACGCAACCATTCGCTGATGGCCGGATTGGCTTTGCCATTCAGCAAGGGTTCACCGTCCTGCTTATCCACCAGACGAACAATATCCAGGCTTTCCGGCATCGCACTGCCATCGGCTTTTTGCAGGATGGGGGCCATCTTCTGACCAATCAGTTTTTTCGGTGTGTTCTCGTCGTCATTGAGCATCACCACCAGTTCGACTGGCAGATTTTTCAGCCCAAAAATCATGCGTGCTTTGACGCAGAAGGGGCAGTGATCGTAGATGTAGAGTTTCATCCCGTTTCTCCTGTGATTATCAGGGTGACTGACGTCACCCTTTTTCTATCGGCGTGCGGGAAGTATGGGAGAGAAAGGCGGCAGGGGCAAATCAGCTGCTGTACAGCGCTGGAGCCACGGCGCGTGGCTGGAATTGCCACCACAGGGCCAGCAGCGTCACGCCACCCACGGTACTGAGCAGCATCCAGGGTAATTCCGGCAGCGACAGTTGCTGGCCTAAATCGAACATCCAGCCACCGCCGGAATAGCCAATCAGGCCGCCCAAAGCCAGCCCGAGGCGGCTGAAACCCATATAGCTGCCGCGGGCGCGGGCGCTGGCGAGCGAGGCGCTCAGGGTCTCACGCGCCGGTTCCGCGATGATTGAGCCGAGATAGAACACGGCGATCAGAAAGAACAGTGACGGTAAGGTGCTGGTCAGCCCAACCGGTAACAGGCTGATGGTCATCAGCAACAATCCGGCCATCAGGCGAGTTTCGAGACGGAAACGTTTTTCGCTCCAGCGCGCCAGCGGATAGAGCAGGCTGAGTGACAGCAACGCTTCGATGGCGTACATCCATTTCACTGCTGCCGGAGCGCCTGCGACCTGGTTGACCATTACCGGCAGCATCAGCATCACCTGCACCGCAAGAATGTAATAACCGGTCAGCGTCAGGACATACAGGCGAAAACGTTTGTCCTGCCAGACCCGCTGCATGCCTTCACGCATGGCAATGCGCTCGGTGGAGATACGCCAGGCCGGTAACCAGATGGCATTGAATAACGCCGCGCTGACGAACACCGCCGCGCCCACCCAGCACACCAGACGGAAGTCCCACGCCAGCAACCAGCTGCCAATCAGCGCGCCCAGCACCGCGCCCGCGCTGTCCTGCATCATCAGCAGTGAAAAGAAGCGGCCACGTTCACGCGCTCGCACCAGTTTCACTACCATAGCGCTGCGTGGCGGATCGAACAGCGTGCCACCGAGTCCGGACAACAAACAAGCCAGCCACAGTAGCCAGGGCTCGTGGGCGAGGGCCATACAGGCGAAGCCTGCCGCACGCATTAACATGCCGGTGACGATCAGGGGACGTGCGCCGAAACGGTCTGCAATGGCGCCACCAAAGATGCCAAAACCCTGCTGCACAAACTGGCGCAGACCGAGGGCAATGCCGACCATCAACGCAGCCCAGCCGAGCTGTTCGACGAAGTGAATGGAAATGAGGGGAAATACCACAAAAAATCCCAACACCACCAGCATGTTATCCACTAATAGAAATGTTTTACCGAGGCGTCGTGCCCGCGCAACCCGAGACATGCTAAATCCTGAGCAAGTAAGAAAGGAAAAAGGAGACCAGTTGGTCTATTTTCCGCCGCTGCACGGCAGAAAAACAGGATTATCAGGATGATATTTTTTCATCGAAGCCGTAAGAAAATTTATCCTGATTAAGGATGAATTCCCGGGAACAGGATGCGGGGTTTTACCGCAGGCGGGGTGGCGGTTATAGTGAGATATAACGCCGCTGGCGTACTTCCTTCTTAAGCCATGGATTTCAGGAGTCAAGATGTTTGGCTATCGTTCTGCTGGGCCGCGCGTGCGTCTCACTACCGATCGTTTGGTGGTCCGTTTAGTTCATGAGCGTGATGCCTGGCGGCTGGCTGATTACTACGCGGAAAACCGCGTGTTTCTTAAGCCCTGGGAACCGGTACGTGATGAAAGCCATTGCTATCCGTCTGGCTGGCAGGCACGTCTGGGACTGATTGCCGACATGCATAAGCAAGGTTCGGCATTCTATTTTGTGTTGATGGATCAGGAAGAACGCGAAGTGCGGGGTGTTGCCAACTTTAGCAACGTACTACGCGGTTCGTTTCATGCCTGTTATCTTGGCTATTCACTGGGTGAAAAGTGGCAGGGGCAGGGGCTGATGTTTGAAGCATTGCAGAGCGCGATTCGCTATATGCAACGTCAGCAGCATATGCACCGGATTATGGCTAACTATATGCCGCATAATCAGCGCAGCGGTGATCTGCTGGCGCGACTGGGTTTTGAAAAAGAGGGGTATGCCAAAGATTACCTGTTGATCGATGGCCGCTGGCAGGATCACGTTCTGACAGCGTTGACCTGGCGCGAGTGGACCCCGGATCGCCGCGGATAATAAAAGGGAACAATGCGATGAAAATGGCTTTATCAGCGCAGGCGCTGCGCGTGATCGGTTGTCTGCTGGAAAAGCAGGTGACCACCCCGGATCAATACCCACTGTCACTCAACGGTGTGGTGACTGCCTGCAATCAGAAATCCAACCGCGAACCGGTGATGAACCTGAGCGAAAGCGATGTTCAGTCACAGCTGGACGAGCTGGTGAAAAAACATCTGGTCACCTCGAACAACGGTTTCGGCCAGCGCGTCAGTAAATATGAACAACGATTCTGCAACTCAGCTTTTGGCAATCTGCAACTCAGCAGCGCCGAGGTGGCGGTGCTGACATTGTTGTTTTTACGCGGTGCGCAGACCCCAGGGGAGTTGCGCACCCGCAGTGGCCGTTTGCATGAATTCAGTGATATGAATGAAGTTGAACAGACCCTGAATAATTTGCTCAGCCGGGAAGATGGTCCGATGGTGGTGCGGCTGGCGCGTGAGCCGGGTAAGCGCGAAAGTCGGTATATGCATCTGTTTGGCGGGGACGTGGTGGACACAGCCGAACCGGCAGGCGAATCAGACCATCCGGGTCTTGAGGCCCGGGTTACGCAACTGGAAGAGACCGTGGCGCTATTGCAGGCGCAGCTCGAACAGCTGCTGCACAAGGAGCATTAACATGACGTTGCGTATCGGGATCGTGGGTTTGGGTGGCATTGCACAGAAAGCCTGGCTGCCCGTGTTATCTCAGGCAGAAAGCTGGCAGCTGGCCGGGGCCTTTTCCCCCAATCAGGCCAAAGCACAGCCCATCTGCGACAGCTACCGCCTACCTTATTTTGCCACGCTGGATGCGCTGGCCGCGGCCAGTGATGCGGTGTTCGTCCATAGCAGCACCGCTTCGCATTATGAGGTGGTGAAAGCATTGTTGCTGGCGGATAAAGATGTCTGTGTTGATAAGCCGCTGGCAGAAACCCTGCAACAGGCGGAAGCGCTGGTGGCGCTGGCAGAAAAACGCAAGCGTAAACTTATGGTGGCATTTAATCGTCGCTTTGCGCCACGTTATCAGCAGTTGCAGGCGCAGATGGCAGGTGCAGCGTCACTGCGTATTGAGAAACACCGCGCTGACAGCGTCGGGCCGCAGGATTTACGTTTTACCCTGCTGGATGATTATCTGCATGTGGTTGATACCGCGCTGTGGCTGGCGGGTGGCAAGCTGACACGTCAGCATGGTCATATTGAGACCAATGAGCAGGGCGTAATGTTGTATGCCGAACATCACTTCTCTGCCGGGAGCTTACAAATCACCACCAGCATGCATCGTCGAGCGGGCACCCAGCGTGAAGTGGTGACGGCTGTCTGCGACGGCGATTATATCCAGATCGCCGAAATGCGTGACTGGCAACAGGAGAACCGCACGGGCTTACGTCTGGAGGCACCTTCCGCGTGGCAAAGCCATCTTACCCAGCGTGGATTTAGCGGCGCTGCCCACCATTTTATTCAGTGCGTGCAAAATCAGACGATGCCTGAAACCAGCGGTGAACAGGCGCTGGTGGCGCAGCGGCTGGTGGAGAAATTGTGGCGCGATGCTGAGCGGGAATAATTCCTTGTAACACTCAATGCTGGTCATTTCCCGTCGTGGCAGTAGACTATCGCCGGGCATCTGAGGATGTCCGCGCTAAGTTGCTCATTTATCCGACACTTTTCAGGATGCGCCGCCAATTATGAATTTGTTGAAATCGCTGGCAGCGGTCAGTTCAATGACCCTGTTTTCCCGCGTGCTGGGCTTTGCCCGCGATGCCATTGTGGCGCGGGTGTTTGGCGCCGGGATGGCGACTGACGCCTTCTTTGTTGCCTTCAAACTGCCGAATCTGCTGCGACGTATTTTCGCCGAGGGGGCCTTTTCTCAGGCGTTCGTGCCTATTCTGGCTGAATACAAAAGCAAGCAGGGCGATGAAGCCACACGCGTGTTTGTGGCTTATGTTTCCGGGTTATTAACGCTGGTGCTGGCGCTGGTCACGGTGCTGGGGATGGTTGCCGCGCCCTGGGTGATTGTGATTACCGCGCCGGGCTTCGCCGATACCGCGGACAAATTTGCCTTAACCAGTTCGCTGCTGCGCGTCACCTTTCCTTATATCCTGCTGATTTCGCTGGCATCGCTGGCCGGGGCGATTCTCAATACCTGGAACCGTTTCTCCGTACCTGCCTTTGCGCCAACATTGCTGAACATCAGCATGATTGGTTTTGCGCTCTTTGCCGCGCCGCACTTCCATCCGCCGGTGATGGCGCTGGCGTGGGCCGTGGTGGTGGGAGGGGTGTTGCAGTTGTTCTATCAACTGCCGCACCTGAAGAAAATTGGTATGCTGGTGCTACCGCGCGTTAATCTGCGCGATGCGGGCGTCTGGCGTGTGATGCGCCAGATGGGACCGGCGATTCTGGGTGTCTCAGTCAGCCAGATTTCATTGATTATCAACACCATTTTCGCTTCATTTCTGGTTTCCGGTTCGGTTTCCTGGATGTACTACGCCGATCGCCTGATGGAGTTTCCTTCCGGTGTGTTAGGGGTGGCGTTGGGTACCATTCTGCTACCGTCACTGGCGAAAAGTTTTTCCAGTGGCAATCACGATGAATATTCCCGTCTGATGGATTGGGGCCTGCGTCTTTGTTGTCTGCTGGCGCTGCCCAGTGCCGTGGCGCTCGGTATCCTCTCGGGTCCGCTGACCATTGCGTTATTCCAGTACGGTAAATTCACTGCCTTTGACGCCGCCATGACGCAGCGCGCCCTGGTGGCCTATTCGGTCGGGCTGATGGGCCTGATTGTGGTCAAAGTACTGGCACCGGGTTTCTATTCCCGTCAGGACATTAAAACACCGGTGAAGATCGCCATTATCACGCTGATCATGACGCAGCTGATGAACCTCGCGTTTATTGGTCCACTGAAGCATGCGGGGCTGTCGCTGTCGATTGGCCTGGCAGCCTGTCTGAATGCGGCGCTGCTGTACTGGCAACTGCGTAAACAACAGATTTTCCACCCACAGCCGGGCTGGTTTAGCTTTTTACTGCGTCTGTTGATTGCCGTGCTGGCGATGGCAGCGGCACTGCTGGGCTTGCTGTATGTGATGCCAGCCTGGGAAGAAGGACATATGTGGTGGCGTTTGTTGCGTCTGGCGGCGGTATGTGCCGTCGGTGGTGGGGCATATTTTGTGATGCTGGGTGTACTGGGCTTCCGCCCGCGTGATTTTGCTCGTCGTACCCAAGCTTAAAGTATCAAACTGCGCGATAAATCGCGCCGCTAAAAATATTTCACGCAGTGTAGCGGCGCGATTTATCGCGCAGTATCAAACAATTACCCTTTGCGACTCAGCGTCGCCTGACCTTTGCCCAATCCGTCCGGACCGTAAAATGCCTGGGTCTGATGGGGTTTGAGTACTGTTAACGCCTCATCAGTAAAGCGAATTTGCTGCTGCAACAGCAAGCCATTGTGCGTATTGGCATCACGCAGGCGTTGCGTATGCTGCTGGATGCTGTTCCAGCGGCGAGACATATCATTATGACCACGATAAGGTGCCTGGATGCCGCTGTTCTGCTCGGTCGTCCGGCGCATTTCGTCCAGATAGTTCAGCGTCGAGAGCAGCGCACTCTTATCTTCGGTAATGCGCTGCAACAGGTTGCCGTTAATCAGACCGGCACCCAGCTGTTGCTGCTCCTCATTGATCACTTCGCTCAGTGAGGAGAGCACTTCCTGCATCTTATCTAAGGTGGTCAACAGATTGTTCATCGGGATTAATTACCCTCTAAATACGCCTTATTATCGGCGATCAGCGCGTCGGCGATCTTGCCGGTATCCATTTTCAGTTCGCCATTGCGAATGGCGGTTTTCAGCTGCTCAACGCGAGCGGTATTGATATCACTGCTGCCTGGCTGCATCAGTTGTGACTGGGCTGCGCTCAGTTTCACCTGAGAACCGCTCTCGCTGGTGCTGGCGGTGCTTGCCGTGCTGCTCTGACGCACTTTGCTGCTGTTGTCATTGCTGTCACGGGTCTGAACAGTGCTAACCGGTTGTAATGGCTGGGTTCTGTCGATGCTCATGGTCTTGCTCCTGTAAAGTCAGTTGGGGATGAGCCAACTGAGTCAGCATAGGGTAATTTCATTGTTGCTTTCACTATCGGCAGAAAAACAGGGTTCTTTAGCGCTTTATAGCGATATAAGAATATTCCCATCCTCGCCAACCCGCCCGCTGATGACCTGACCATTTCCCATGCGCACCCGCACCATCTGCGCGGTGGTGGCATTATTCAGTGCCTGACCTTCACTGCTGGCATCAAAGCCGTTACCACTGGCAACGACCAGCACATTTTGCCCGGCTTTCACCCGCCACGGCAGGCGCACCATGGTGGCGGTGACCGGCTGACCAGGCGTGATGTCACGCATCACAATAGCATCGGCCACGCTGGCTGCACTCAACAGAGTGCGTGCCGGCAGGGAATCGAGCCGTCCGGATTGCAGACGGAAATCACTGGCGCTGACGCTGGTACCCCGCACCAACTGATGATTTGCCACCAGATATTGTCCGGTCACCTGCACCTGAACCTGTAAATAACGCCGGTTCTGTCCGCAATTGGTGGCGATGCTCATATTACCCCACTGACGGCTATTGCCGGGCAACAGGAACTGCGGCGCATCGCAGACTGGCCACTGCTCTTTTGGCGTACGAATGACCACATTGATGCCTGCCGCGTGCTGCGGATCGCGTGCCTTGAAGAATTGCGTCAATTGCGCGTCAAGTTGCGCGGCATGACCGGGCAGCGCCAGCACCAGAAAAAGTGAGGACAGTAAGGTTGGAAATCTGCGCATCACACGCCTCCTGACTGAAGATGGCCCTGAGTCTACTCCTCGCGCGAAAAATTCA
Organism: Pantoea sp. X-Soil-TKNS-1280; assembly: GCF_059730475.1. Classification (NCBI taxonomy): domain Bacteria; kingdom Pseudomonadati; phylum Pseudomonadota; class Gammaproteobacteria; order Enterobacterales; family Erwiniaceae; genus Pantoea; species Pantoea sp. X-Soil-TKNS-1280. Next base: position 1,642,680 of record NZ_AP035962.1, read on the forward strand.
ATGTCAAAAATAGCCAATGTTTTTGGCGCTATTCAGACGATAGCCCTTGCTTTTACCCAATTAAGCTGTCAGCTCGAAATTCTCATTCGCGGAGGAAGCATGCTCGACAAACTCGATGCCGCGCTGCGATTTGGTACAGAAGCCCTCAACCTGCGGGCGGAGCGTCAGGAAATCCTGGCATCCAACATTGCCAACGCCGATACCCCAGGCTACCAGGCCCGGGATATCGACTTTGCCAGCCAGCTCAGCAAGGTGATGGAAAATGGTCGCTCTGAGGGCAGCAGTCTGGCGCTGAATGTGACATCAGCACGTCACATTGAAGCCCAGAGTAACGCGCAGCCGTCGATGGACCTGCTGTACCGCATTCCCGACCAGCCTGCCGCGGATGGCAACACCGTGGACATGGACCGGGAACGTACGCAGTTCGCCGATAACAGCCTGAAATATCAAACCGATCTCACCCTCATCAGTAGCCAGATCAAAGGCATGATGAGCGTTCTGCAGGGGCAATAAACATGGCATTGCTAAATATCTTTGATATCGCCGGGTCGGCTATGACGGCGCAATCGCAGCGCCTGAACGTCAGCGCCAGTAACCTGGCCAACGCCGACAGCGTCACTGGGCCGGATGGTCAGCCTTACGTGGCGAAACAGGTGATATTCCAGACCGATGCTGCACAGGGTATGGCGACCGGTGGCGTGAAAGTGGCCGGCGTGGTGGACGATCCTTCCCCGGCGAAATTGGTGTACGACCCGGGCAATCCGATGGCCGATCAGAAAGGTTACGTCAAGATGCCCAATGTGGACGTGGTGGCCGAGACCGTGAACACCATGTCGGCTTCACGTAGCTATCAGGCCAACGTTGAGGTTCTGAACACCGTGAAATCAATGATGATGAAAACGCTGACTATGGGTCAGTAACGGAGAAACACAATGGGTATCGCGGTAGGCGTTAACGAAAATCTGGACCCCACAGTCCTCAGCTCCTCCAGTAGCAGCACCGGTAACAGTGCGCAGGATTTACAGAACCAGTTTCTGACCATGCTGGTGACGCAGTTACAGAACCAGGACCCGACCAACCCGATGGATAACAGCCAGCTCACCACTCAGCTGGCACAGATCAACACCCTGAGCGGCATTGAAAAACTCAATACCACGCTGGGTTCCATCTCCGGGCAGATCAGCACCAGTCAGAACCTGCAAAGCTCCACGCTGATTGGTCATGGTGTGATGGTGGATGGCAGCCAGATCCTGGTGGGCAGCGGGACAACCACGCCGTTTGGTGTGTCACTGACTACGGCTTCAACCGCCACCACTGCCACCATTAAAGATTCAAGTGGTGCCACGGTACGTACCATTGACCTGGGGGCGCTGTCATCCGGTGTTCACACCTTCTCATGGGATGGCACCTTGACCGATGGCTCTACGGCACCGGACGGCAAATATACCGTTTCCATTGCCGCCAGCAATGGTAGCACCCAACTGGTGGCTCAGCCGCTGAATTACGCCTACGTCAGTGGCGTCAGCACAACGGATGACACCGCAACACTGGACCTCGGCACCATGGGGACCGCGACCCTTGATGATGTTCGTCAGATCCTCTGATAAACCTGTAACCAGGAGCAATTAATATGTCTTTTTCCCAAGCGGTGAGCGGCCTGGGTGCTGCTTCCAGTAACCTTGACGTGATTGGTAACAACATCGCCAACTCCGCCACAGCGGGCTTTAAATCCAGCACCATCGCGTTTGCCGACATGTTTGCCGGTTCTAACGTGGGCCTGGGTACCAAGGTGGCGGCGGTGATCCAGAACTTCAACGACGGCACCACCACCACCACCAGCCGTGGTCTGGATGTGGCGCTGAGCGGCAACGGCTTCTTCCGTATGACCGACAGCAGTGGCGCGGTGTATTACTCACGTAACGGCCAGTTCACCCTGGACGAAAACCGTAACCTGGTGAATACCCAGGGTCTGTACGTTACCGGCTATCCGGCAAGCGGCTCACCGGCCACTATTCAGACCGGTGCTAACCCGGTAGCGCTGAGCATTCCGACCACGCAGATGTCAGCGCGGGCGACCACCACCGCAACGCAGGTGGCGAACCTTAACTCCACCAGCACCACGCCGACCGTCTCCACCTTTGATGCGTCTAATGTCGACAGCTACAACGCCAAAAGCACCATGACGGTATATGACTCGCAGGGTAACGATCACACCCTCGATATGTACTACGTCAAAACCGGTGATAACGCCTGGACCGTACACGCGATTGACTCGACCACCGGTACCTCAGCGGGTGATTTTGACCTGACCTTTGATACCAGCGGTAACCTCACCAGCATGGGCGGCGTAACCGGTGCGACCACGGTGGCACTGAGCATTAATGGTTCCAACGGTGCTGCGGCCGCTCAGAGCATCACCCTGAGCATGCAGGGCAGCCTGCAGCAGAACACCGGCACCACCACCTTCGGCAACCCGACTCAGGATGGTTATGCGCCGGGTGACCTGACCACCTACACCATTAACGACGACGGCACCATCACCGGTACTTACTCGAACCAGCAAACTCAGCTGCTGGGTCAGATCGTACTGGCGAGCTTCTCTAACCCGGAAGGTTTGCAGTCAGAAGGTGACAACGTCTGGAGCGCCACCAGTTCTTCGGGCCAGGCTGCCATCGGCACCGCAGGCACCGGTACCTTTGGTTCGCTGACCGCAGGCGCGCTGGAAGCCTCTAACGTGGATCTGAGTAATGAACTGGTCAATATGATCGTCGCGCAGCGTAACTATCAGGCGAACGCGCAGACCATCAAAACCCAGGACCAGATCCTCAACACCCTGGTCAACTTACGTTAATTCACTAACGGGATTGCATTATGGATCACGCGATATATACCGCGATGGGAGCCGCCAGCCAGACGCTGGAGCAGCAGTCCGTCACGGCCAGCAACCTCGCCAACGCCTCCACCCCGGGTTTTCGTGCCCAGCTGGAAGCCTACCGCGCGGTGCCGGTCAATGGCTGGTCGCTGCCGACGCGTACCCTGGTGACGGCCTCTACACCGGGTGCCGATATGACTGCAGGGGCGATGGACAATACCGGTCGCGCGCTCGACGTGGCGGTGCAGCAGGACGGCTGGCTGGCGGTACGCACCGCTGACGGCAGCGAAGCCTATACCCGCAACGGCAACATTCAAATCAGTTCCACTGGCATCCTGACAATCCAGGGCAATCCCGTGATGGGCGATGGCGGGCCGATTGCGGTCCCGCAGGGCGCAGAGCTGACTATCGCAACGGATGGCACCATCACCTCGCGTAACCCAGGTGATGCCCCCAATGCGACGGTGCAGATTGGTCGCCTGAAGCTGGTCACCGCCACCGGCCAGGAGCTGCAACGCAGTGACGACGGCATGTTCCGTCCCACGGCACAAACCCAGGCAACACGCGGGGCAGCACTGGCAGAAGACACCACGGTGCAGGTATCACCCGGGGTTCTTGAGGGCAGTAACGTCAAACCCGTGGAAACCATGGTCGATATGATCGCCAACGCCCGACGTTTTGAGATGCAAATGAAGGTCATCTCCAACGTCGATGAAAACGAACAAAAAGCCAACCAGCTGCTCAATATGAGCAGTTAAGGCCGAGGATAAAACAATGATTCGTTCTTTATGGATTGCGAAAACCGGCCTTGACGCCCAGCAAACCAACATGGACGTTATCGCCAACAACCTGGCGAACGTCAGCACCAACGGCTTTAAGCGTTCGCGTGCGGTATTTGAAGACCTGATGTATCAGACCGTACGTCAGCCTGGTACGCAGTCATCCGAACAAACCACTTTACCGTCAGGTATGCAGATCGGTACCGGTGTGCGTCCGGTGACCACTGAGCGTCTGCACACCCAGGGCAACCTGTCGCAGACCAGTAACTCAAAAGACCTGGCAATCAACGGTCAGGGCTATTTTGAAGTGCAGATGCCGGACGGCACCTCGGCTTACACCCGTGATGGTTCATTCCAGGTGGATCAGAATGGTCAGCTGGTGACCAACGCCGGTTATCCGGTGCAGCCGGGCATCACCATTCCGGCTAACGCCACCGCCATTACGGTTTCACGCGATGGCGTAGTGGATGTGACGGTGCAGGGGCAGACCAACCCGACACAAGTCGGCCAGCTGACGCTCAGCACCTTTATGAACGATGCCGGTCTCGACAGCCTGGGTGAAAACCTCTACCAGGAAACACAGGCGTCAGGCGCACCGACCCAAAGCACGCCGGGTCAGAACGGTGCCGGTCTGCTGTATCAGGGCTATGTGGAAACCTCAAACGTTAACGTGGCGGAAGAACTGGTGTCGATGATCCAGACGCAACGTGCTTATGAGATCAACAGTAAAGCGGTCAGCACCTCCGATCAGATGCTGCAGAAGTTAACCCAGTTATAAATCTGGTGTCTTTGGGCCAGCCTGGCTGGCCTGATTAAGAACATGAATAAGGTCAGAACCCCGTGGCGAAGCAAGTGATTCTCAAGCCTGGTCATTGGTTGGTAGCGTTATCGCTGCTGACATTAAACGGTTGTGCGCTGATCCCACGCACGCCACTGGTACAAGGCTCGACAACGGCAGAGCCAACGCCTTCTGCGCCGCCGGTGGTCAATGGTTCGATTTTTCAGGGTGTTGCGCCGCTTAACTACGGTTATCAGCCGCTGTTTGAAGATCGCCGCCCACGTAATATTGGTGACACTCTGACGATTACCCTGCAGGAAAACGTCAGCGCCAGCAAAAGCTCTTCGGCGAATGCCAGCCGTGATGGCAGTGGCAGCTTCGGCCTGACCACGGTACCAACCGGACTGAATGGTCTGGTCGGCGCGAGTGGCGAAAAAGTGGGTCTCGACGGCGAAGGCAAAAACGACTTCACCGGCAAAGGAGGCGCGACCGCCAACAACACCTTTACCGGCACCATCACCGTCACCGTGAATCAGGTGTTGTCTAACGGCAACCTGCGCGTGGTGGGTGAGAAGCAGATCGAAATTAATCAGGGAACCGAATTTATTCGTTTCTCCGGTGTGGTTAACCCCCGCACCATCAGCGCCAGCAATGCGGTGCTGTCAACCGCAGTGGCCGATGCACGTATTGAGTACGTCGGTAATGGTTATATCAATGAGGCGCAGACCATGGGTTGGTTCCAGCGCTTCTTCCTGAACATCTCGCCGATGTAAGAGGTTACGATGAAAATGAACACTCTGCTGCGTCTGGGCCTGAGCATGCTGCTCGGTTTCAGCCTTATTGCGCATGCTGACCGCATCCGCGATCTGACCACCGTGCAGGGCGTGCGCGACAACCAGCTGATTGGTTATGGCTTAGTGGTGGGACTGGACGGCACCGGTGACCAGACCACGCAAACGCCGTTTACCACGCAAACCGTCAGCAACATGTTGTCACAGCTGGGGATCACCGTACCGACCGGCACCAATATGCAGCTGAAAAACGTCGCGGCGGTGATGGTTACCGCCTCGCTGCCTGCCTTTGCACGTCAGGGACAAACCATTGATGTGGTGGTGTCGTCACTGGGTAACGCCAAAAGTCTGCGTGGCGGGACGCTGCTGATGACGCCGATGAAAGGGGTTGATAACCAGGTCTACGCGCTGGCGCAGGGTAACCTGCTGGTCGGCGGTGCCGGTGCGGCAGCGGGTGGCAGCAGCGTGCAGGTTAACCAGCTGAATGGCGGCCGGATTACCGGTGGAGCCACGGTAGAGCGTGAGTTGCAAAGCAACTTTGGCAGCCAGAACACCATCAACCTGCAACTGAATAACGAAGATTTCTCTATGGCGCAGCGTATCTCTGATGCCATCAACCGTGGCGGCTACGGCTACGCCCAGGCGCTGGATGCCCGTACCGTACAGATTCGCGTGTCACCGAACAACAGTTCTCAGGTGCGGCTGCTGGCCGACATCCAGAACCTTGACGTTTCAGTACCGCTGGAAGACGCCAAAGTGATCATCAACTCGCGTACCGGTTCGGTGGTGATGAACCGCGAAGTAACGCTGAGCACCTGCGCGGTGGCACAGGGCAATCTGTCAGTGACGGTGAATCAGCAGCAGAACGTCAGCCAACCGAATACACCGCTGGCCGGTGGGCAGACGGTAGCCACCACGCAGACGCAGATCGATATGCGGCAGAGTGGCGGGGCACTGCAACACGTCAACGCCAGCGCCAACCTCAACAGCGTGGTGCGTGCGCTTAACGCGCTGGGTGCGACACCGATTGATTTGATGTCGATTCTGCAATCAATGCAGAGTGCGGGCTGCCTGCGCGCCAAACTGGAAATTATCTGATGAGTGATACGCAATCGCTGATGAATGCGGCTTACGACAGCCGCTCGCTCAATGACCTGAAACGTGAGGCCAGCCTCGATCCGAAAGGTAAGGCCTTACAGGTTGCGAAACAGGTTGAGGGGATGTTCGTGCAAATGATGTTGAAGAGTATGCGTGAGGCGCTGCCGCAGGATGGTCTGCTGAGCAACGATCAAACGCGTCTCTATACCTCAATGTACGACCAGCAGATTGCGCAGGAAATGGGGAAACGCGGCCTCGGCCTGGCGGACACCATCGTTAAACAGATGCAACCCGCGCAGGAACCGGATGAAAGTGCGGGTACGGTGCCAATGAAGCTGGATAACAGCTTTATTGTCAGCGCCATGGCTCCGCTCCAGCTGGAGCAAATGGTACGCAAGGCGGTGCCACGTTTGCCGGTGTCGCCGGGCAATTTGTCTGGCGACAGCAGCGACTTCATCGCCCAGCTGGCGCAGCCCGCCAAAGTGGCGAGTGACGAAAGCGGCATCCCGCACCATCTGATTCTGGCGCAGGCTGCGCTCGAGTCCGGCTGGGGTCAGCGCCAGATCCTGACTCGTGATGGTAAGCCGAGTTACAACGTGTTCGGCATCAAGGCCAGCAGTGACTGGAAAGGTGAAACCACCGATATCATGACCACTGAATACGAGCATGGCGAAGCGAAAAAAGTACGCGCCAGCTTCCGCGTTTATGGCTCGTATCTGGAAGCATTGACTGACTACGTCAAACTGCTCTCCAGTAATCCACGCTATGCGGCGGTGGCAAATGCCCAGACCGCGGAGCAGGGTGCACAGGCTTTACAGGCTGCCGGTTACGCCACTGACCCGAAATATGCCCAGAAACTGGTAGGAATGATCCAGCAATTCAAAAACATGGGCGAAAAAGTGGTGAAGGCCTACAGCCAGGATTTAACCAATTTGTTCTGATTTTTTTGCCTCAAGTTTCACTTAAGCACGCCGATAACCTTCATAGACCCTGGGCGTCCTGACGCCCTGGTAACCGCACTGATGACAGCCAGCCCGGTGAACGGGAAATTAAGGAACCGAGATGTCCAGTATAATCAACTCAGCGATGAGCGGGCTGAGCGCCGCACAGGCCGCATTAAGTACCACCAGTAACAACATCAGTAACTACACCGTGGCAGGTTACACCCGTCAGACCACCATTCTGGCGCAGGCGAACAGCACCCTGAGCGGGAGCAGCTACTATGGCAACGGGGTCAATGTGACCGGTGTACAGCGTGAGTATGATCAATTCATCACCGCGCAGTTGCGTAGTGCCAGTGCCACCTATCAGGCGGCCAACACGCAATATTCTCAGGTTTCGAATATCGACGATTTGTTGTCAACCTCGACAACCAGCCTGTCCGATTCGCTGCAAAGTTTCTTTACTAACGTACAGAACGTGGTCAGCAATGCTAATGATCCTTCTGCACGTCAGTCGCTGCTGAGTTATGCAGATGGTCTGGTAGACCAGTTCCAGTCCACCTCGCAATACCTGACCAACATGCAGAGCAGCGTCAATACCGATATCACCTCCAGTGTTGACCAAATCAACACCTATACCAGCCAGATTGCCGATCTGAATACCCAGATTGCTAAACTGACCACCGGTGGTGGTTCGGCACCGAATGATCTTCTCGATCAGCGTGATCAGCTGGTGAATAGCCTGAACAATATCGTGGGCGTGAGCGTTTCCCAGCAAGATGGCAGCTATATCGTCTCCATGGGCAGCACTACGCTGGTGAATGGCAAAAACAGCACCACCCTGGTGGCGATGCCGTCAACCAGCGACCCGTCCCGTATCACCGTCGGTTATGTTGATAAGCTGGCGGGCAACGTAGAAATTCCTGAGAAAACCCTGACAACCGGTTCACTTGGTGGTCTGCTGGCATTCCGTTCTCAGGACCTGGACACCGCGCAGAACCAGCTCGGTCAGCTGGCGGCAGCGTTTACCACCAGTTTCAACGCCGTACAGACAGCCGGTTACGATAGCAATGGGGATCAGGGGACTGACTTTTTCACCATCGGCAGCCCCGAAGTGCTGAGCAACACCAAAAACACCTCCAGTACCACCGTGACAGCCGCCTGGACCGATACCAGCGCGGTGAAGGCCTCGAACTATACCGTAAGCTATGACGGCAGCAACTGGTCGGTAACGCGTAATTCGGACAACGTCAGCGTCACTCCGACTCAGGGAACTGATGCCGATGGCAACACCACGCTGAGTTTTGATGGTCTGCAATTGACGGTAAACGGTACGCCAGCCGCAAAAGACAGTTTCCTGGTCAAACCGGTGCAGAACGTGATTGGCGGCATGTCTGTGGCCATCACCGATGAATCACAGATTGCTGCCGCAGGTTCTGCCGACGGTGGCGAAAGTGATAATACCAACGCCCAGAAAATGATGGATTTGCAGGATGCCAATCTGGTGAATGGCAACGCCACCCTGACGCAGGCTTACGCCAGCCTGGTGAGTACCGTGGGCAACAAAACCAGCAACCTGGAAACCAAAAGCACCACCCAGGAAAACGTGGTGAACCAGTTGAGCGATCGTCAGCAGTCAATCTCAGGCGTCAACCTCGACGAGGAATACGCCAACCTGACCAAATATCAGCAATATTACACTGCCAACGCGCAGGTGCTGCAAACTGCCAGCACCATCTTTGATGCGCTGATCAGCAGTATCAGCTAAGCAGAAAAGAGGATAAATAATCATGCGTCTTAGCACGAATATGATTTTCAACCAGCAGGTGCGCGGCATTACAGATTCGCAATCCTCCTGGCTTAAAGTGGGTGAGCAGCTTTCCAGTGGCCGCCGCGTCAGCAATCCGTCTGATGATCCGATTGCCGCCTCACGTGCCGTGGTACTGTCGCAGTCACAGGCGAAAAGCACCCAATACGCCACTGCGCGCAACTTTGCCAATCAGAGCTTGTCTCTGGAGGCTAACACACTGCAAAGCATAACCAGCAGCATTCAGGATGCACAGACCCTGATTGTTCAGGGTTCAACCGGTACGCTGAGTGATGATGACCGAGCCTCGATAGCAACGTCTCTTGAAGGGATCCGTGCGCAGTTACTTGGGCAGGCTAATAGCAAGGATAGTAACGGCAACTACATTTTTGCTGGTTATAAAACTGATACTGCACCTTTTACTGATACCGGCTCAGGTGTTACCTATGTGGGCGGCACCACTGCGATTAGTCAGAAAGTGGACGACAGCCGGACGATGACAGTGGGCGATACCGGTACTTCAGTATTTATGTCAATTACCAGCAACGCGAAAGCGGAGCCAGACGGTAGTGCCAGCGAAACCAACCTGTTCAATATGCTCGACAGTGCCATCGCCGCGCTGAAAGTGCCGCAGGATAATGCGGACGATGCCACCAAACAAACCTTCCAGGATGCGATGGATAAGACCAACCGTGGTCTGAGCAACTCACTGAATAATGTGCTTGCCGTGACTTCTGCGGTAGGGATCAAAATGGATAACCTGGACACGCTGGATGCGCAGGGTGATACCCGCGATACCATTATGGCTTCGCAGATGAGCGACCTGGTGGATGTGGATTACACCTCAGCGATCTCCAGCTACACCATGCAACAAACAGCATTGCAGGCGTCCTACACCGTGTTTACCCAGATGTCGAAGATGTCACTGTTCCAGTTGAACGCGTAACTGACCTGAAAATTTGAGCGTACTTAAACCGGGTGCGCTTGCTTTTTCCCACTGCCCTCCGGGGCCGTGGGATTTTTTTTGCCGGTAATTCTTGCTGAATAAAAGGCAATAAAAAACCCCGGCTTGGCCGGGGTGGGTTTCAGAGCTGTTCGCTTAGACGCTTTCTGGCTTGGTTGCCGGAGCGGTAGACTGATGCGTGGCGCTATGCCCGCCAGCCGAGCCACGACCTGCAAACTCAAACGGCGGACGCACCCAGTCGCTGTGGCGAACCGGTTCAGGTTGCCATGCCGGTGCCGGTGCTTTGGTCATCGGCGCTGAAGCAAAGTGCTTCCAGCGGGTTTCAGCGTTATTCAGCGCGGCATCGCGAGCGGCAACCGGAGCCTGAGGTTCCGCAACAGGTTGCTGCGGCACTTCTGCAACGACCGGTGCAGCCAGCACTTCTTCCACCTGGGCGACAACGTCTGGCGTCACTTCAGCTGGGGCCACAGCTGCGCTGGTTACGGCTTCGTCAACTTCGGCGGCAACGTCAACCACAGGTTCAGCCTGCGCTGCTGTTTCTTGCGCAACCACTTCATCTGCCGCTGAAATTACCGCAGGCTCTTCATTAACCGGCGTGTCAATCGGGCTGGTGTCATCGGTATTCACCACCGGCACTTCAGTGTGCGCCTGCGGTTCAGCCTGATGGACGACAGCTTCAGCAACCGGCTCGGCAACCACTTCTGGTGCCACTTCAGCAGTGACTGGCAGAGCTACGACTGCGGCGGTTTCTTCACGGCTATAGTCTGGCGTCTCGCTCACAACATCCTGAGTGACTTGTTCTTCAATGGCCTGAGCCACCGGGTAACGTACCCAGACTTTACCAGAAGCCATTTCCGGCGATGCAGAGGCGCTAGCCAGTGGCATGGCGGATTGGGTCGGATAACGTTCATCACGATAACGACGACGGCGCTGACCACTGACGCGCAGGTGACGCGGCGAACGACGTGAACGGCGCGGCATATTGGCGTTATCACGGTTTTCGCTGTCATCCTGGTCATCATTAACCGCTTCAGGTTCTTCGTTGAGCGGTGCGCGCGGCGTGGTTTCAACCGGTGTTTCGCTAACCAGCGGCGCAACGGTTTCTGCTACGGCGTTCTCGTCACCAAAGCGCACTTTCTGCGTCAGCTGACGGGGTTTACGACGCGGCATCACCTGAACGCGTTCTTCTTCCTGGGCAACAGATTCATCAACGACATCAGCCTGAACGATCGGCTCAGCGGCTTTCTGCTCCTGCTGCTGGGCACGTTTCTCTTCCTGACGACGACGCTGGCGTTCTGCACGCTGTTCACGGCGCTGTTGCTGCTGTTCTTCACGCTGCTGACGAGCTTCTTCGCTTTGTACCGGGCTACGTTCTTCACGCGGCTCGTTCTGACGTTTGTTGCGACGATTTTCCGTGGTTTCACGCGCTTCGCGTGGCTCACGCTGTTCACGTGCTTCACGTACCGGTGCATTCTCACCGTTGCGCGGTGTGCGCTCACGGCGGTTATTACGACGGTTGTTGCGACGTTCGCCACGCGGCTGAGTGTTTTCACCTTCAGCGGCTTTACTTTCCGCTTGCTCGCTGGCCGCCGGCGCTGCAGCAGGTGCATCACCGACAAAGAGTTTCTTCAGGCCACCCAGCAGACGCGCCATAAAGCCGGTTGAGGCTGCCGGTGCGACGACGGAGGCTGTCGCTTTGGCTTTCGGTTCGGCTTTCACTACCGGCGTGATATCTTCATCCGCTTCAACCGGTGCAGGGGGTGCATCCGGCATCACAAAGGCAGCGAGAGCAGGTTGCTCAGGGCGACGACGCTCGGCCTGTTCTTCTTCTGAAGGCAGCGCCATTTCTGCTTCATGCAACTTCGGCAGGTGATAGCTCAGCGTCTGAGTTTCTTCGCCTTTACGTACACGCAGCACGGAGTAGTGCGGGGTTTCCATCTGATCGTTTGGCACGATGATGGCGCGAACACCACCCTGGCGCTTCTCAATCGCGCTTACCGCATCACGTTTCTCGTTCAGCAGGTAAGAGGCAACCGGCACCGGTACAATGGCATGAACTTCTTTGGTGTTGTCTTTCAGCGCTTCTTCTTCAATCAGGCGCAGAATCGACAGCGACAGCGATTCGTTATCACGGATAGTGCCAGTACCGCTACAACGCGGGCACACGTGATGGCTGGATTCACCCAGTGACGGGCTGAGGCGCTGACGTGACATCTCCAGCAGGCCAAAGCGAGAAATATGGCTGATCTGGATACGTGCGCGATCCTGGCGGACGGCTTCACGCAGACGGTTTTCTACCGCGCGCTGATGGCGTACTGGCGTCATATCGATAAAGTCGATCACGATCAGGCCACCAAGGTCACGCAGACGCAGCTGACGAGCGATTTCGTCGGCGGCTTCCAGGTTGGTATTGAAAGCCGTCTCTTCGATATCGCCGCCACGGGTGGCGCGTGCGGAGTTGATATCAATCGCAGTCAGTGCTTCGGTGCTGTCGATAACAATAGAACCGCCGGATGGCAGACGCACTTCACGCTGGAAGGCGGATTCAATTTGCGATTCGATTTGGTAGTGGCTGAACAGCGGAATTTCACCGGTGTACAGTTTGATTTTGCTACTGAAATCCGGGCGACCCAGGGCAGCGATATGCTGACGTGCCAGCTCCAGCACTTTCGGGTTATCGATAAGAATCTCACCGATATCCTGACGCAGATAATCGCGGAAGGCGCGAACGATCACGTTGCTTTCCTGATGGATCAGGAAGGGGGCCGGACGGTTTTCCGCTGCCTTTTTGATTGCTTCCCAGTGTTTCAGGCGGAAGCTTAAGTCCCACTGCAGCGATTCGGCAGATTTGCCCACGCCCGCAGTACGCACAATCAGACCCATGCCTTCCGGCAGTTCCAGGGCTGATAACGCTTCTTTCAGTTCAGTGCGATCATCACCTTCAATACGGCGTGAAATACCACCCGCACGCGGGTTATTCGGCATCAGCACCAGGTAGCTACCGGCCAGCGAAATAAAGGTTGTCAGTGCTGCCCCTTTATTACCGCGTTCCTCTTTATCAATCTGAACGATAACTTCCTGGCCTTCACGCAGCACATCTTTGATGTTGGGACGTCCGTGCGCATTGTAATTAGCGGGGAAGTATTCGCGGGAGATTTCTTTCAGAGGGAGAAAACCGTGACGCTCAGCACCGTAATCAACAAACGCAGCTTCCAGGCTGGGTTCAATACGGGTGATTTTACCTTTGTAGATGTTGGCTTTTTTCTGTTCGTGTCCGGGGCTTTCGATATCCAGATCGTACAGACGTTGACCGTCAACCAGGGCAACGCGCAACTCCTCCTGCTGAGTTGCGTTAATTAACATTCTTTTCATCTTGACTTACTCGTTATTCTCTCATGAGTGACAAAGCTGCGGGCATCGTTACCCTGGACGAGAATCAACCGATGGCCCCGTGTCATTAATGCACTGACGTCAACCTCACGGTTGTCGGCGGCTAAAGGGGCGCAAATCTTGTCGGTGGCCTGTTTTTCATAAGGAAATCCAGCGCCTGAAGGTGGAAGTGCTACTCGAGTATTCAAAAATCCACACATCCCAGTCTGTCGTCCTGGCTGCAACCCGCAGCCCGCTAAGTGCCTGATTTAACATTACGTCTTACGCCATTGCTGCGTGTCCGTTTAATCCGGCAAAATGACTTATTTCGCTCTTTTTCCAGCCTGAATCTTTCCAGGACAGAAACCCCTGCATTATTCCATTGCTAGCCTTCATATAGCAAGGCGACTTTTGCCGAGCTGTGAAGTTTATTCATCCTTAACCTGTTCATTTGCAGGGCTAATCATCGCAACGCTGAAAAAGACAGCATTTCGTCCGTTTCAGCAAGCGACCTGAGAGAGTTAAGCACAGAAAAAGGGGTGGCGCTATCCAGGGACACTATTTAGAATCGCGGCCATGAAAACTGAGAATCCAGGCGTACAATTTGTCGCCATTACGGCTGAAAATGCCGGACAACGCATTGATAACTTTTTGCGCACCCATTTGAAGGGGGTGCCGAAAAGTATGATTTATCGCATTCTGCGTAAAGGCGAAGTGCGGGTAAATAAAAAGCGCATCAAACCCGAATATAAGCTGGAAGAGGGTGATGAACTGCGTATCCCGCCAGTCCGCGTTGCGGAGCGGGAAGAACAGGCATTGTCGCCCAGGCTGGAAAAAGTGGCTTCGCTGGCGGATGCCATCCTCTATGAAGATGATTATTTACTGGTGCTGAATAAACCCTCCGGCACAGCGGTGCATGGTGGCAGCGGCCTGAGCTTTGGCGTGATTGAAGGGCTGCGTGCGCTGCGTCCGGAAGCTCGCTTCCTTGAGCTGGTGCATCGACTGGATCGTGACACCTCCGGTATTTTGCTGGTGGCGAAAAAACGTTCAGCACTCCGTTCCCTGCACGAACAACTGCGTGAAAAGGGAATGCAAAAAGATTACCTGGCACTGGTGCAGGGTGACTGGCCTTCACACCTGAAAGTGGTCCAGGCACCGCTACTGAAAAATATCCTGCAGAGCGGCGAGCGCGTGGTGCGCGTCAGTGCGGAAGGCAAACCCTCCGAGACGCGATTTAAAGTTGAGGAACGCTTTGGTTTTGCCACGCTGGTAAAAGCCAGCCCGGTAACCGGCCGCACCCACCAGATTCGCGTTCATACGCTGCATGCGGGCCATCCGATTGCCTTTGACGATCGCTACGGTGAACGTGAATTTGATCGTCAGCTGGCATCAACCGGTCTTTCCCGCTTATTCCTGCATGCCGCTGCGCTGACTTTTACTCATCCGAACACCGGTGAGACACTGCGCATGGAAGCGCCGCTTGACGGCGCTTTAAAGCATTGTCTGGCGCAGTTACGCCAGAAAAAAGCCTGACCACCGTGGCAGGTATCAACTCAATGGGTTGATACCTGCCTGGCGTAGCATCTCATTCAGCGCAATCAACGGTAAGCCAATCAACGCATTGGGGTCACGTCCTTCCAGCTTTTCAAACAAACAAATGCCAAGACCTTCGCTTTTGAAGCTTCCTGCACATTGCAAAGGTTGTTCTTTTGCGACGTAAGCGGAGATTTCTGCCTGACTCAGGGCACGAAAATGCACCGTAAAGGGTTCACAGCATAAAAATTGTTGTGCGCTCTGTGGCTGAATTAGCGCCAGACCAGTATAGAAGGTGATTGCCTTACCACTGGCAGCAGCCAACTGGCATCGTGCGTTCTCCTCCGTATGTGGCTTACCGGTGATGTTGCCATCCAGCACGCACACCTGATCGGAACCAATGATCCAGCGATCCGGGTATTGTTCAGCCAGCGCCCTGGCTTTTGCCAGTGCCAGCCGTTGCACCAACGCTTCCGCCGTCTCACCGGGGAGTGGTGTTTCATCGGTATGCGGTGCCGCGCAGATAAAAGGCAGGCCAAGCTTGCTCAATAAAGCCTGACGGAACGGAGAAGTTGAGGCTAAAACCAGCGGTGTCATCATTTTTTTTCAGAATAGATAGCGTAAAGGTGACAGTCATTTTAAACTGTGCGCCGCACTGGATGCGACTAACGGGTGAAAGATGCCGTGAAACGGCCTTTTTCTTTGACTCTATGACGTTACAAAGTTAATATTCGCGCCCTATGCAAAAGGTAAAATTACCCCTGACGCTCGATCCGGTACGCGCTGCGCAAAAACGCCTTGATTATCATGGCGTTTATTCACCTGAACTGGTGGCGCGCGTGGCCGACTCGGTCGTGAGTGTGGACAGTGATGTGGAATGTGCCATGTCGTTTGCGGTTGACAACCAGCGCCTCGCCGTTCTGCAAGGAACAGCGGATGTGCAGGTAACGTTGTTATGTCAGCGCTGCAACCAGCCGTTTCCGCATCAGGTTCACGTAAGCTATTGCTTCAGTCCTGTCTCTACTGAAGAGCAGGCCGAGGCACTGCCGGAAGCCTACGAACCGGTCGATGTCGATGATTTTGGCGAGATTGATCTGTTGGCGGTGATCGAAGATGAAATCATCCTCGCACTGCCGGTGGTTCCGGTGCATGATTCTGAACACTGTGAAGTGTCCGACGCGGACATGGTCTTTGGAAAGCTGCCTGAAGAGGCAGAAAAACCAAACCCATTTGCCGTATTAGCCAGTTTAAAGCGTAAGTAATAGGAGTAAGGTCCATGGCCGTACAACAGAATAAACCCACCCGTTCTAAGCGTGGTATGCGTCGTTCTCATGATGCTCTGACCACCACCACTCTGTCTGTAGATAAAGTTTCTGGTGAAACTCATCTGCGTCACCACATCACTGCGGATGGTTACTACCGCGGTCGCAAGGTAATCGCTAAGTAATTCTTGCGGTTACGCAAGGCGATACTTTGACACGTTTGACCCTGGCGATAGATGCCATGGGCGGGGACTTCGGTCCCTGCGTGACAGTGCCTGCAGTCTTGCAGGCACTGGCCTCTCATTCGCACCTGATTATCCTTCTGGTCGGCAATCCCGACATCATCACGCCATTACTTGCCAAAGCGGATTCCTCTGTACTGGAGCGTTTGCGGGTTATTCCTGCCGAATCGGTTATTGCAAGTGATGCCAGACCTTCTCAGGCGATTCGTAACAGTCGCGGCAGCTCAATGCGTATCGCGCTGGAGCTGGTGAAAGAGGGTCAGGCTCAAGCCTGTGTCAGTGCGGGAAATACCGGCGCACTGATGGGGTTAGCCAAGTTATTATTGAAGCCGCTGGAAGGTATTGAACGTCCGGCGTTGATGACCGTTCTGCCGCACCAGCAGCAGGGTAAAACGGTTGTACTGGATCTGGGCGCGAATGTTGAGTCCAACAGTGAAATGCTGGTGCAGTTTGCTGTGATGGGCGCAGTGGTGGCCGAAGAAGTGCTGGCCATTGCGCAACCGCGTGTGGCATTGCTTAATATCGGACAGGAAGAGACCAAAGGTCTGGAAACTATCCGTATGGCAGCCGCGGTGCTGCGGGAATCGCCGCAAATCAACTATATTGGTTATCTTGAGGGGAACGATCTCCTCACTGGCAAAACGGATGTGCTGGTTTGCGATGGCTTTGCTGGCAATGTCACGCTGAAAACCATGGAAGGCGTGGTAAGAATGTTTCTTTCTCTGCTCAAGTCGTCAGGTGAAGGAAAAAAACGGGCCTGGTGGCTGAAATGGCTGGGGCGCTGGATCCTAAAGCGTCTGACAAAGCGTTTCGGTCATCTCAACCCCGACCAGTACAATGGCGCTTGTCTGTTAGGATTGCGCGGGACGGTAATCAAAAGCCATGGTGCGGCGAATCAACGCGCCTTTACCGTGGCGATAGAACAGGCAGAGCAGGCGGTGCGGCGGCAAGTCCCTGAACGGATTGCGGCGCGTCTGGATACTGTATTAGCCAGGAGTGACAAAGCGTAGATGTTTACCAAAATTCTCGGTACGGGCAGCTATTTGCCTAGCCAGGTGCGCAGCAACGCGGATCTGGAAAAAATGGTGGAGACTTCGGACGAGTGGATTGTCACCCGTACCGGTATCCGTGAGCGCCGCATTGCTGCGCCGGATGAAACAGTAGCGAGCATGGGTTACTCGGCAGCACAGCGCGCCCTGGAAATGGCGGGTGTGGCAGCCAGTGATGTGGGCTTAATTATTGTCGCGACGACATCCTCCAGCCACGCATTCCCCAGTTCAGCCTGCATGATCCAGCAAATGCTGGAAATCGACGATTGCGCCGCTTTTGACCTTGCGGCAGCATGCGCGGGCTTTACCTATGCGCTGAGTGTTGCCGATCAATACATCAAAAATGGCGCAGTGAAACATGCGCTGGTGATCGGGGCTGACGTGCTGGCACGGACCCTGGATCCGGCGGATCGTGGCACCATCATTTTGTTTGGTGATGGCGCGGGTGCTGTGGTACTGGGTCAGAGCAGCGAACCGGGCATCATTTCAACTCATCTGCACGCGGATGGTCGCTACGGCAAACTGCTGACTCTGCCTTATCAGGATCGTGAACAGCAGGATCAGCCAGCCTACCTCACTATGGCGGGCAATGAAGTCTTCAAAGTGGCGGTGACTGAGCTGGCACATATTGTGGATGAAACATTGCAGGCGAATAATCTCGATCGCGAAATGCTCGACTGGCTGGTACCTCATCAGGCTAACCTGCGCATTATTAGTGCCACAGCAAAAAAACTGGGTATGGGAATGGATAAAGTGGTGGTGACGCTGGATCGTCACGGTAACACCTCTGCGGCCTCCGTACCGAGCGCGCTGGATGAAGCTGTACGTGATGGCCGTATTAAGCCCGGACAACTGATTCTGCTGGAAGCCTTTGGTGGTGGTTTCACCTGGGGTTCCGCGCTGGTTCGCTTTTGATTACAGGAACGAAAGATGACGCAATTTGCTTTTGTGTTCCCGGGACAGGGATCACAGACCGTAGGTATGCTGGCTGAGCTGGCCGCTGAATACCCGCAGGTAGAAGCCACTTTCCGTGAAGCTTCTGATGCGCTGGGTTATGACTTATGGCAACTGGTCCAGCAGGGACCGGCAGAAGAACTGAACAAAACCTGGCAGACGCAGCCAGCATTGCTGGCCGCATCCGTCGCAATTTATCGTGTCTGGCAGAGCAAAAATGCCGCACAGCCGGTGTTGATGGCTGGCCACAGCCTGGGTGAATACTCGGCGCTGGTTTGCGCAGGGGTGCTGAATTTCGCCGATGCCATCAAGCTGGTGGAACTGCGCGGTAAACTGATGCAAGAGGCCGTTCCGGAAGGTACCGGTGCGATGCAGGCCATTATCGGTCTGGATGATGCGGCGATTCGTAAAGCCTGTGAAGAGAGTGCGCAGGGACAGGTGGTTTCTCCTGTCAACTTCAACTCCCCGGGGCAGGTTGTTATTGCGGGCAACAAAGAAGCGGTTGAGCGTGCGGGTGCGGCCTGTAAAGCAGCAGGTGCCAAACGTGCACTGCCGTTACCGGTCAGTGTGCCATCACATTGCGCGCTGATGAAGCCAGCTGCAGATAAACTGGCCGTTGCACTTGAAGCCATCAGCTTTAATGTGCCTTCGGTGCCGGTAGTCAACAACGTTGATGTGAAGTGCGAAACCACGCCAGACGCCATTCGTAGCGCGCTGGTGCGTCAGCTGTATAGCCCGGTTCGCTGGACCGAGGCGGTTGAATTTATTGCCACACAGGGTGTGACTCAGCTGCTGGAGATGGGTCCAGGCAAAGTGCTGACGGGTCTCACCAAACGTATTGTGGATAGCCTGACCGCTGCAGCCGTGAACGATCCTGCTTCACTGAATGCAGCGCTTACCCAGGAATAAGAGGAAAATCATGAGCTTTGAAGGTAAAGTTGCGCTGGTTACCGGCGCGAGCCGCGGCATCGGTCGCGCCATTGCGGAAACGCTGGCAGCGCGTGGTGCTAAAGTGGTGGGTACCGCCACCAGCGAAAGCGGCGCGGAGGCAATCAGTGCTTACCTCGGCAATAGCGGCAAAGGTTTGCTGCTGAACGTGACCGATTCTGCTTCGATTGAGAGCGTACTCGAGAAAGTTCGCGCAGAATTTGGCGAAGTGGACATTTTAGTCAATAATGCAGGCATTACGCGTGATAATTTGCTGATGCGCATGAAAGACGATGAATGGGCGGATATCCTGGATACCAACCTGACATCGGTTTTCCGTCTTTCCAAGGCGGTTATGCGTGCCATGATGAAAAAACGCGTGGGCCGAATCATCACCATTGGTTCTGTAGTTGGAACCATGGGTAACGCGGGTCAGGCAAACTATGCAGCAGCAAAAGCAGGTTTGATTGGCTTTAGCAAATCACTGGCGCGAGAAGTCGCGTCACGTGGTATTACCGTGAACGTCGTTGCGCCGGGCTTTATTGAAACGGACATGACGCGCGCACTGAACGAAGACCAACGTTCGGGCATATTGGCAGAAGTTCCGGCAGGTCGCTTAGGCAACCCGCAGGAAATCGCCAATGCAGTGGCATTCTTAGCCTCTGACGAAGCAGCCTACATCACAGGTGAAACGCTGCACGTCAACGGCGGCATGTACATGGTCTGATAATCACGAAATCATTTGCATTATTTGCGGCAAAAACCGCAGAATAGCGTAAAATCGTGGTTCGACCGGCCGGGATTTTGTTGCATCTTTTTCAACATTTTATACACTACGAAAACCATCGCATAAAGCGAGTTTTGATAGGAAATTGAATAGCATGAGCACTAAGACTATTGAGGAACGCGTTAAGCAAATCACTATTGAGCAACTGGGGTGCAAAGAGGACCAGGTTACCAACAGTGCTGCTTTCGTTGAAGACCTGGGCGCTGATTCTCTTGACACGGTTGAACTGGTGATGGCTCTGGAAGAAGAGTTCGATACTGAGATTCCAGACGAAGAAGCTGAGAAAATCACTACCGTTCAGGCAGCGATCGACTACATCACTAGCCACCAAGGCTAATGAATATCTTCAGGCGGTCGCTCGACCGCCTGAGTTTTATTGTTTGCCCCACATAGTTTTTTTATCCCTCCCTGGAGGACGAACGTGTCTAAGCGTCGTGTAGTTGTGACCGGTCTTGGCATGTTGTCTCCTGTCGGCAATACCGTAGAGTCTACCTGGAGTACTCTCCTTGCCGGTCAGAGCGGCATTACCCTGATCGACCATTTTGATACTAGTGCCTATGCAACACGTTTTGCTGGTCTGGTAAAAGATTTCAATTGCGATGAATTTATCTCGCGCAAAGATCAGCGCAAGATGGATGATTTCATCCAATACGGCATTGTTGCCGGTATACAGGCTATGCATGACTCCGGTCTGGTAGTCACTGATGAGAACGCCAGTCGTGTTGGTGCGGCGATTGGTTCTGGCATCGGTGGACTGGGTTTAATTGAAGAAAACCATAGCTCGCTGGTGAATGGCGGTCCGCGCAAAATCAGCCCGTTCTTTGTGCCTTCCACCATTGTAAATATGGTCGCAGGTCACCTGACGATTATGTTTGGTCTGAAAGGTCCGAGCATTTCTATCGCTACAGCTTGTACTTCAGGTGTTCATAACATCGGCCATGCGGCACGCATCATTGCTTACAACGATGCTGATGTCATGCTTGCGGGTGGCGCAGAAAAAGCCAGTACGCCGCTGGGCGTGGGTGGATTTGGCGCGGCGCGTGCGCTCTCAACCCGTAACGAGAACCCGCAGGCGGCCAGTCGTCCGTGGGATAAAGATCGTGATGGCTTTGTGCTGGGCGATGGTGCAGGTATCGTCGTGCTGGAAGAGTATGAGCACGCGAAAAAACGTGGTGCGAAAATTTATGCTGAAGTGGTTGGCTTTGGCATGAGTAGCGATGCCTACCACATGACATCACCACCGGAAAACGGTGCAGGCGCGGCGCTGGCGATGGCTAACGCACTACGCGATGCACAGCTGAACCCGGAACAGATCGGTTATGTCAATGCGCACGGTACTTCAACGTCTGCTGGCGATAAAGCCGAAGCGCAGGCGGTGAAGTCGATCTTTGGTGCGGCAGCCAGCTCTGTTATGGTTAGCTCTACCAAATCGATGACCGGCCACTTGCTCGGTGCGGCAGGCGCGGTTGAGTCGATCTACTCGATTCTGGCACTGCGCGACCAGGCGATCCCGCCGACCATCAACCTCGACAACCCGGATGAAGGTTGCGATCTGGATTTCGTGCCTCATACCGCACGCCAGGTCAGCGGCATGGAATATACGCTGTGTAACTCCTTCGGCTTCGGTGGAACCAACGGTTCGCTGATCTTCCGCAAGGTGTAAATCGTTTTGCCTGGAATAGAGGCCCGCAATGCGGGCCTTTTTTTATATTTTGTCACGTAGTCGCGTGGAATCTTACGGCCTTCAATGGTATTCAAAGCAAGGTCAATTCATTGAGGTCGTTATGATGTGGATAAATGGAACAGAACAGACGCAGCTTGCAGCGCGCGATCGTGCTGTACAGTTTGGCGATGGCTGTTTCACCACCGCTGCGGTGATAAACGGTCATATCCAGCTGTTACCTGCTCACCTGCAACGCTTAAAACAGGGTTGTGAACGCCTGCTGATGGCAGAGCCTGACTGGCAGCAACTCGAAGTGGAAATGTGTAGCGCCGCACAAGGGCAGGAGCGGGCGGTATTGAAAGTGATTCTGACGCCCGGTGCTGGCGGGCGTGGCTACAGTCGGAATGGATGCAGTCACCCCACGCGCATTATCTCCCTCTCTCCCTGGCCCCACCATTATCAGGCACTGCAACAACAAGGCGCACGACTGGTGACCAGCCCGGTACCGCTGGCACGCAACCCGCTGCTGGCGGGAATTAAACACCTTAACCGGCTGGAGCAGGTGCTGATTCGCCACCATCTTGACCAGACGGAAGCCGACGAGGCGCTGGTGCTTGACACTGAGGGGACGGTGGTGGAATGCTGTGCGGCCAATTTATTCTGGCGTGAGGGCGATAAGATATTCACGCCATGTCTCGATCAGGCTGGCGTTGCTGGCATTATGCGGCGTTTTCTGATGGCGCAGATGGCGGCTACAGGCCAGGCTTGTCAGCTGATTAATGGTAACAGGGATCGCATCCTTGCCGCAGATGAAGTGGTGATATGCAATGCCCTGATGCCGGTTTTACCCGTGCGTAGTATTGACGACGTTTCGTTCACCGCACGTTCGCTGTACCAGCAACTGCTCGCCAGTTGCCAGAAAATGGAAGCACCATGACCCGAATGAAAAAAATTGTCGCCGGCGCCGTGGCGATTATTGGCCTCGCTGCGGCCTTTAGTTATTGGCAGATTGAACGTTTCGCCGATACGCCATTAACCTTGCATCAGGAAACCATTTTCACTCTGCCAGCAGGCACTGGCCGGGTGGCGCTCGAAGCACAGCTGGAAAGTGAGCATGTGATTGCACCGAGTCTGTGGTTCGGTCCGTTGCTGAAGCTGGAGCCAGAGCTGGCGCGTTTTAAAGCCGGTACTTATCGCCTCGAAAGCAATATGACGGTGCGTCAATTGCTCGAATTGCTGGCAAGTGGCAAGGAAGCGCAGTTCCCGTTGCGTTTTGTCGAAGGTTCCCGCCTGAAAGAGTGGCTGGAGCAACTGCGCGCTGCCCCTTATCTCAAACACACCCTGCAAGATGATCAATTTGCCACGGTGGCGGCAGCGCTGAAACTTGATGCCAGCCAGCTGGAAGGCGGGTTTTATCCCGATACTTATCTCTACACCGCCAACACCAGCGATGTGGCGTTGCTGGAACGCGCCCATGCGCGCATGAACAAGCTGGTGGATGAGATCTGGCAGAACCGCATGGACAATCTGCCTTATAAGAAAGAGCAGGATCTGGTGACGATGGCGTCGATCATCGAGAAAGAAACCGGCGTCAGCGAAGAGCGTGCGCGGGTGGCTTCGGTGTTTATCAACCGCTTGCGGATTGGCATGAAGCTGCAGACCGATCCGACAGTGATTTACGGCATGGGCGATAGCTATACAGGCACGCTAACACGTAAAGATCTCGACACGCCAACCGATTACAATACTTATACCATTAGCGGCATGCCACCGGGTCCGATTGCGATGCCGGGCCGGGCTTCTCTGGAAGCGGCGGCGCACCCGGAAAAAAGCAATTACCTCTATTTTGTGGCGGATGGTAAAGGTGGTCACACCTTTACCACCAATCTGGTCAGCCATAATAAGGCCGTGCAGGCGTATCGGCTGGCAATGAAGGAAAAAAATGAAAAGTAAGTTTATCGTCATCGAAGGTCTGGAAGGAGCGGGCAAAACCACAGCGCGTGATGCGGTGGTTTCCGTGCTACGCGAGCAGGGCATTGATGATCTGGTATTCACGCGTGAACCGGGCGGTACACCGCTGGCGGAACAGCTGCGTGTGCTGGTCAAGCAAGGGATTGATGGCGAAACGCTCACCGATCAAGCGGAATTGCTGATGCTCTACGCTGCGCGTGTCCAGCTGGTGGAGAACGTGATCAAGCCTGCACTGGCGCGGGGAGCCTGGGTGATTGGCGATCGTCATGATCTGTCATCACAGGCCTATCAGGGCGGCGGACGTGGCCTGGATACTCAACTGATGAGTACTTTACGTGACGCCGTGCTGGGTGAATTTCGCCCGGATTGTACCTTGTATCTCGATGTCACCCCGGAAATTGGTTTGCAGCGGGCGCGGGCGCGTGGCGAGCTGGACCGTATCGAGCAGGAATCGCTGCGTTTTTTTGAACGTACCCGTGAGCGTTATCTGGCACTGGCTGCGGAAGATCCCACCATCATCACTATTGATGCCACGCAGTCGTTGCCACAGGTGACGCAGTCAATCCAGTCCGCCGTACGTCACTGGCTGGCAGGTCAAACGGCATGAACTGGTATCCGTGGCTAAACCAGCCGTATCGGCAAATTATTGCCCGTCATCAGAGCAATCAGGCGCATCATGCGCTGTTAATTCAGGCTATTGATGGCATGGGGGACGATGCGTTGGTTTGGGGTATCAGTCGCTGGCTGATGTGCCAGCAACCCGAGGGATTAAAAAGCTGTGGTCACTGCCACGGTTGCCATTTGATGCAGGCGCATACGCATCCTGACTGGTATCGTCTTGAGGCCGAGAAGGGAAAATCCTCGCTGGGGATTGATGCGGTGCGTGACGTCACAGAAAAGCTGTACCATTTTGCCCAGCAGGGTGGGGCGAAAGTGGTGTGGCTGCCTGACGCGGCACAGCTGACCGAAGCCGCCGCCAATGCGTTGCTGAAAACCCTGGAAGAACCGCCCGCCAATACGTGGTTCTTCCTGAGTACCCGCGAGCCGTCACGTTTGCTCGCCACGCTACGCAGCCGTTGTATGACCTGGCATCTCTCGCCTCCTGAGGAGGTTCATAGCCTGCAATGGTTGCAAAAACAGATTTCCCAGCCGGAAGAAACGCTGCGTGCGGCGTTGCGTTTGAGCAACGGGGCACCCGCAGCCGCGCTGGCGTTGTTACAGCCAGAGCGCTGGCAGGTTCGTCAGGCGCTGTGTGACGCATTGCCCGGCGCACTGTCGCAGGATGTGTTGCAACTGCTGCCATCGTTAAACAGTGATGATGTGGCTGACCGTCTGGCCTGGCTGCTTTCGTTGCTGGTGGATGCAATGAAAGTGCAGCAGGGGGCAAATCGCTGGTTAAGCAACGGTGATCGTCCGGATGTGGTGACGATGCTGGCACAACAGCTCAACAGCAGCGCCCTGAATGCCAGCGTGCAGTTGTGGATGCAGTGCCGCGAGCAGCTGCAGCAGGTGGCAGCGCTCAATCGTGAATTAATGTTGACCGATCGTTTGTTGAGCTGGAGCCGTCTGCTGACACCAGCGACGCTCAGCTAAGCGTAAAAAGAGAGAAGTATGTTTATTGTCGATTCCCATTGCCATCTCGATGGCCTGGATTACGAAAAGCAGCACCGCGATCTGGATGATGTGATTACCAAAGCGGCGTCACGTGATGTGAAGTTTATGCTGGCGATTGCCACCACGCTACCGGATTACTACACGCTGAAAGCGTTGGTTGGCGAGCGTGAAAACATCGCGCTGGCTTGTGGTGTTCATCCACTGAATCAGGAAACGCCTTACGATGTTGAAGAATTCCGACGCCTGGCCGCGGAGGATCGTGTGGTGGCGCTGGGTGAGACCGGGCTGGACTATTTTTACCAGCAGGAAACCAAAGCGCAGCAGCAGGCTTCGTTCCGTGAACATATCCGCACCGGAATAGCACTGAACAAGCCGATCATCGTACATACCCGTGATGCGCGTGAAGATACGCTGGCGATCCTGCGTGAGGAGCAGGTTGAGAAGTGTGGTGGTGTACTGCACTGCTTTACCGAAGATAAAGAAACCGCAGCAAAACTGCTGGATATGGGTTTTTATATCTCCTTCTCCGGCATTCTGACGTTCCGCAACGCGGAGCAAATCCGTGATGCGGCGCGCTATGTTCCACTGGACAGGATGCTGGTGGAGACCGATTCCCCCTATCTGGCACCTGTGCCGCATCGCGGCAAAGAGAACCAGCCAGCGTTTACCCGTGACGTGGCCGATTATATGGCGGTGCTGAAGGGCGTCGATATTGAGACGCTGGCGGCAACCACAACCAGCAATTTCTCCCGTCTGTTTCATATCCCGATGAGCCGTCTCGGCGGTTAACGCACTTTATTTCAAACTCTGTAATTAATCAGAAATTCATCAGATGTGTTGCGCCCGTAAGGGCGCAGCCAGTGCTTTTTTGCGGTAAATATCAGCAAGTCAGTGAGAATTAACTGAAAGCCAGACAGTGTGATGAGCGAAACGTGATAGCCGTCAAAGTAAGAAAATTCTATTTATTTTACTCTTCGTAATAAATCAAAAGACGCTCAGCGTCATCCCGGTAAAGGGTCCTCCCCCCGTTACCACGCGCACTGCGCGAAATGCACTCATACTCAGGAGCTTCAGGCTATGTTCAAAAACGCATTTGCGAACCTGCAAAAAGTAGGTAAGTCGCTGATGTTACCGGTATCGGTTTTACCGATTGCCGGTATTTTATTAGGTGTGGGTTCAGCTAATTTTAGCTGGTTGCCTGCCGTGGTTTCGCATGTGATGGCTGAAGCAGGTGGTTCGGTATTTGCCAACATGCCACTGATTTTTGCCATCGGTGTGGCGCTCGGCTTTACCAATAACGACGGTGTTTCCGCGCTGGCGGCGGTGGTGGCTTACGGCATCATGGTGAAAACCATGGCGGTGGTTGCTCCGCTGGTGCTGCATCTGCCGGCTGCTGAGATCGATGCCAAACATCTGGCCGATACCGGGGTCCTGGGCGGGATTATCGCCGGTTCCATCGCGGCGTATATGTTTAACCGCTTCTACCGTATCAAGTTGCCGGAATACCTTGGCTTCTTTGCCGGTAAGCGCTTTGTTCCGATTATTTCGGGCCTGGCCGCTATCGTGCTGGGTGTGCTGCTGTCCTTCATTTGGCCACCGGTCGGTTCCGCCATTCAGGACTTCTCACAATGGGCAGCCTATCAGAACCCGGTTGTCGCCTTTGGTATCTACGGCGTGGTTGAGCGTTCACTGGTGCCGTTTGGTCTGCACCATATCTGGAACGTACCTTTCCAGATGCAGATTGGTGAATTCACTAATGCGG
The DNA here is from genome assembly GCF_059730475.1 of Pantoea sp. X-Soil-TKNS-1280. Lineage (NCBI taxonomy): Bacteria > Pseudomonadati > Pseudomonadota > Gammaproteobacteria > Enterobacterales > Erwiniaceae > Pantoea > Pantoea sp. X-Soil-TKNS-1280. The sequence continues at coordinate 1,669,843 of NZ_AP035962.1, forward strand.
CTGGCCAGGTGTTCCACGGTGACATTCCGCGTTATATGGCGGGTGACCCGACCGCAGGTAAACTGTCAGGTGGCTTCCTGTTCAAAATGTACGGTCTGCCTGCTGCTGCCATCGCTATCTGGCACTCTGCGAAACCGGAAAACCGTGCCAAAGTCGGCGGTATCATGATCTCCGCCGCGCTGACCTCGTTCCTGACTGGTATCACCGAGCCGATCGAGTTCTCCTTCATGTTTGTTGCGCCGATCCTGTACGTGATTCACGCGATTCTGGCTGGCCTGGCATTCCCAATCTGTATCCTGCTTGGCATGCGTGATGGCACCAGCTTCTCACACGGTCTGATCGACTTTATCGTGCTGAGCGGCAACAGCAGCAAAATCTGGCTGTTCCCGATTGTGGGTATCATTTACGGCCTGATTTACTACACCGTGTTCCGTGTGCTGATTGTCAAACTGAACCTGAAAACGCCGGGCCGTGAAGATAATGCTGTTGAGCAGAGCAGCGCGACCGGCAGTGAAATGGCGGGCAAACTGGTTACCGCATTCGGTGGTAAAGAGAACATCACCAACCTCGATGCCTGTATCACTCGTCTGCGCGTTAGCGTGTCGGATGTGGCTAAAGTGGACCAGAGCGAGCTGAAAAGTCTCGGTGCACGTGGCGTAGTGATAGCCGGTTCGGGTGTTCAGGCAATTTTCGGCACCAAGTCGGATAACCTGAAAACCGAGATGGACGATTATATTCGTAATATGTAAGTCACAGCGGCCCCTGACGGGGCCGTTTTTTTTATAAATACACCCGCAAATATTCCGTCAGACACAGCAGCGCCATCGCCTGACCATAAGGCATTGAGGTCAGCGGGACCTGGCGGTAATAATCCAAATCGCTGCCCATCGCGGTACCAAACGATACCTGTTTCAGTTCTCCGTCCTCGTCAATGTTGGCGATCACCCCGCGCAGGGCTTTTTCTGCCAGCGGCAGATAGTCGCGCGATAAATAACGTTTACGTACCGCCTTCAGAATGCCGTAGGCAAAACCCGCAGTAGCCGAAGCCTCGGGGTAGCTGTGCGGATCATCCAGCAGGGTATGCCACAGGCCGCTGCTATGCTGACAACCCGCCAGCGCTTTCACCTGATTCTCCAGCACCTGTTGCAGAAAACGGCGGGTGGCATGGTGTTCCGGCCAGTTCATCATTTCAAGGAAGTCGGGAATGACGATGGTGACCCAGCTGTTGCCGCGCGCCCAGCGTGCATTGGCAAAGTTATGGCGACCATCGAAGTTCCAGCCGTGGAACCATAAGCCACTGTGGCGATCCATCAGGTATTGGGTATGAAGCAGAAACTGATAACTGGCCTCCTCAACAAACTCCGGGCGCTCCAGCAGCTGACCGATCTTCGCCAGCGCCATCACGCTCATCATCAGCGTATCGTCCCACAGTTGCTGCGTATTCTCGTTGTTATAGACGATATGTTGCAGCCCACCGCTTTCGGTGCGCGGCATGTCATACATGACCCATTCTGCCCAGCGCTCCAGCACCGGTCGCCATGCCGGGTTGCGCGTCTCTTCATAGCGGTAAGCCAGCGTCAGGAAGGGGCAGACGGTATTGACGTTTTTGGTTGGCGTCCCCTCGGCCAGCCGGGTACTGAACCATGCGTCAATGATCTGTAACGTGGCCTGATCCCCGGTCTGCTGGTAATAATGCAGCATGCCATACAACCCGATGCCATGTGTCCACTCCCAGCCAGCCCAGCCTTTGGTGTCAATAACGCGGCCATCATCGAGGCGCAGCAAAAACTCGCCGCTCTGGTCAGTAATATTCACCAGATTCTGCGTAAGTTGATGGATCAACTGCACCAGTTCCTTACGCGGCAGCAGATACTCCGGCTGGCGTAACAGGTCACTATGCTTTACAGGGAATACCGTCATGATTCATTCCTATCGTTTTGAAGAGGCAGGCAGGGGATGCAACGTGCCCTGCTTACGAGGTAAGGGTGGTGCTGCGGGTTGGTGGCGATTGAGGTAGCCCACGTTGTTGTTGCCCCACAGATACTCGTAAGGCATACCGGCGAGAGTTTCGACAATCTCGCGCGCTTCCGGGGTGATGCGTTCCGGCACCACGCGTCCGGCTTCGCGCATCTTCAGCGTCTCGGCGCGCAGCACCGTGTGGGTATGCAGATTGAGTTTAAAGCGCAACGACACCAGAAATCCGCAGCTGAGCACGCAAACGGTACCCATACTGAGGATCGCCAGGATGGTATGACCCACTGCCGGGACCTGCATGGTCTGACCGGAGACAAAACCCGCCAGTTGCAACACGATGCCGACCAGCATCACGGCACCGGCCTGGGACGCTTTACGCGTCAGGGTCATAATGCCAGCAAAAATACCTTCACGGCGCTGGCCGGTGATCACTTCATCCACGTCAGCGATATAGGTGTAGGTATTCCAGGGAACATAGTTGATGCCGCCACGTCCCAGCCCGGCCAGGCCGGAAATCAGCACCAGCAGCGTCATGCTGTTGTTCATCCCGGCGTACCACAGCGCGGCATAGGAGAGGGCGCTAAGGCCGAACAGCACCACCACCAGGCGGTAGGCCGGGGCCGGTCCCAGACGGATGCACAGCGGAATCATCCCCATTACCGCAATAAATTGCAGCACCGCCATGGTGCCCATCAGGCTGGAGGCGATTTGCGCGCTTTGCATCAGCACAAACACCACGTACCAGGTAAAAACCGCGTTAAACACGTCCTGTGCGATATAGCCGCCGAGGTACATGCCGAGATGCTGGCGAAAGAGTCGAATACGCAGCGTTGAGGCAAGCTCGATATACAGCCGCTTCAGGCTTTGCAGCAGCGTAAGTTGCGCTTTCTCCTGTTCGGCACGTAGCGATTCTGCGGAGAAGTCCTGCGGGTGCCGCTCCCAGGTAAAACGCCACACCAGTGTCAGTACTAGTGCGCAAATCACCGCAAACACCAGGCTGGCATAGAAGAATGACAGTGGGTTGTCTTTGCCGAACCAGCCGATCAGAATGCCGGGCAAAAACGCCGCCAGAATAGCAGACAACTGTGCCAGCGCGATGCGCGCACCGGAGAAGCGGGTTTTCTGTTTAAAATCATCGGTCATCTCCGGCACCAGCGTCTCATAAGGCACCAGAATCATGGTGTAGACGATGTCGAACAGCAGATAGGTCAGCAGATACCACCAGAAAGGCATATCGGCTATCCACATCAGGCTATAGCTGAAGACGCAGGGGATACCCAGCAGGATAAAGAACTTGCGACGGCCAAAGCGTTTACCGAGCCATGTCGAACCAAAATTGTCGGTCAGGAAGCCCATTAGCGGACTGACCAGCGCATCCAGCACGCGGGCGGCCGCAAAGATAAAGGTCGCTTCAATGGGCGTCAGCCCACAAAACGTGGTGTAGAAGTAAAGCAGCCAGGCAGCGGTTAACGCCGTGGTGCCAGCACCGAGAAAATCCCCGGAACCATAGGCCAGGTAGTGGCCCAGACCAATCTTACGAGAGCGCATTGCAGGTTCTCCCTGAGACAAATGTGGTGTACATCCCTCATCACTCCGGACAACTGGCTCGGATTGGTTAGAAAGTAGAGCGGGAAGACGTGCCAAACCTTCGTGATTTGGCAAGGTTGTCTGCACAAGTGGCAAAATCGCAAAGAAACAGCCGTGATAAATCTAATTTATAAAACAGTGTTTCATTTTTTGGTGGGAGATCTGTCAGAAATGCGAAGCAGGCCACATCATGGTGAGCAGGAAGCAAAAAGTGGTGTAAACGCAGCCATTTAATGTAAGAAAAGTGGTCCTGAGGTTGAAAGAAGCAGAATTCCTCCCGCATACTGCCTGACTGAACTCCAGGCTTAAGGAAATGCATCATGGCTGAAGAAACCATTTTCAGTAAAATCATCCGTCGCGAAATCCCCGCCGACGTGGTTTATCAGGACGAACTGGTCACCGCCTTCCGCGATATCGCACCCAAAGCGCCCACTCATATTCTGATCATCCCTAACGTTTTGATTCCCACCGCCAACGATGTGCAGGCTGCACACGAGCAGGCGCTGGGGCGCATGATCACCGTTGCGGCCAAAATTGCCCGTGACGAGGGGATCGCCGAAGATGGCTATCGCCTGATCATGAATTGCAACCGCCACGGCGGCCAGGAGGTTTACCACATCCATATGCATCTGCTGGGCGGCAAACCGCTTGGACCGATGCTGGCTGGCTAACCCTCAGGCGGACCTTGCTATGCGTCAATGGCTGAGCGGCCTGTTATTGCTGACCCTTGCGGGCTGCAGCAGTGACAAGCCGATGATCAATACTTCGCAGTCGCTGGTGATGGAAGCGTCGGTGCTGTCCGCAGGCATTATTACCGATGAGCCAACCCTGGCCTCGCGTGATGGGCAGTTGCGTGCGTCGAGCGTGCTCTATAATCAACGCGAAACGCCGGTTACCCTGCACTATCGTTATTACTGGTATGACGACAAAGGGCTGGAAATTACTCCGCGCGAACCGGCGCAAACGCTGACGGTGCCCGCGCATGGCAGCATTGAAGCGGCTTCGCAAATCGGTAATCCGACCGCCAGCAAGGTGCGTCTCTATCTTTATCTCTGAGGAGTAATCCGTGATTCGCAGTTTACAACGTTCCAGCGCGCTGTTATTTGCGCTGATGCTGACCGGCTGTGTGATAAAACAGCAAACCCCGGCCCCGGTGGAACCCACCACACCGACCACGCCCACCCAACCTGTTCCGCCGCCGACGCCGCCGCAACAGCCACCACAAACCGTGCCACAGCCGCCGAAGTTGAAAACCATCAACTGGAATGCCAGTGTGCAGCCGTTGATTGCCAATATGGTGCAATCGGCCGGGGTGAATCCGGGTAGTGTGCTGCTGGTGGATCGAATGAAAAATAACACCAATGGTTCGCTGCAATCTGACAACGCCACCGATGCGATCCAGAATGCCCTGGCGAATAACGGCAAATTCACGCTGGTGACGCCGCAACAGCTGACTCAGGCGAAGCAGGCGCTGGGTTTGTCGGCTGACGATAGCCTGAACTCACGCAGCAAGGCGATGGGCCTGGCGCGCAACGTCAATGCGCAATACGTGTTGTACAGCACCGCACAGGGCGATGTGAAAACGCCGACGATTCAGATGCTGCTGATGCTGGTGCAGACCGGCGAAATTATCTGGTCAGGTAACGGTGTCGCACAACCCTGATCCGCAGCTGCAATATCTGATTCAGCAACAATGGCCGACGGCGCAAGCTGCCGGTCATTTTTTCACGCTGCCGGGGCTGAGCGGGCAGAGTGCGCGTATCACCAGCGAGCAGGGGACGTTACTGGCGCGACGTGCGCCACAGGCAGCGATTCCGTTTGTTGAGCGTCAGCGTGAATACCGTCTGCTGCAAAAGTTACAGGTTTCGCAGCTGGCTCCGCGTCCCTTTGGCTGGCGCGATCCCTGGCTGTTGCTGGAGTGGCTGCCGGGTGAGATGCTGCCGGTATCCGCCTTCAGCCAGCAGCGGGCGGCGGTGGTGGCGTTGCTGCAACGTCTGCACCAGCAACCGCTGACCGGGTATCGTCTGACCCTGACGCCGCTGTTACAGCGTTACTGGCAGCTGTGCCAGCACAAACACTGGCGCTGGCAGCGTCGTTTGCAGCGCCTGATGGCGGTGGGTGAGCCGCATCCGTTGCGCCTCGCGCCGATTCATATGGATGTTCACGCGGGCAATCTGATTGTCACCACGGACGGGCTGCGCCTGATTGACTGGGAATATGCGGCGGATGGCGATGTGGCGCTGGAACTGGCGGCCATTTGCGCGGTCGATCCTCATCAGCAGACAGAATGGGTCGCGGCCTATGCCCAGACCATGCAACTGGCACCAGCCCGGTTGCAGCAGCAAATTCGTCGCTGGCAACCCTGGCTGCACCTGCTGATGGCCAGCTGGTATCAACTGCGTGCCGAGCAGACCCAGGATGAAACTTTACAGCAACTGGCTCGCGCCAGCTGGCAAGACCTTTAATATCGCGCGCGTCATTCGCGCTACAGGATTGATGTTATGACGATGAATACACCCGGACCGCTGATGCTGGATGTCGAGAGCTATGAACTCGATGCCGAAGAACGGGAAATTCTGCAACATCCGCTGGTTGGCGGCCTGATTCTGTTTGCCCGTAACTACCATGATCCGGCACAGCTGGCTGAGCTGGTGCGCCAGATTCGCGCGGCATCCCATACCCGGCTGGTGGTGGCAGTGGATCAGGAAGGGGGGCGTGTACAGCGTTTTCGTGATGGCTTCACCACCTTACCGGCGATGCAATCTTTTGCTGCGCTGCACGAGCTGCCCGCCGCCGGTGAACTGGCGCAGCAGGCAGGCTGGCAAATGGCGGCCGAGATGATTGCGATGGATATCGACATCAGTTTTGCACCGGTGCTGGACATTGGGCATATCAGCGCCGCCATCGGCGATCGTTCTTTCCATACCGATCCGGCGATTGCTTTGCAGGTCGCGCGGCGTTTTATCGCCGGGATGCACGAAGCGGGCATGAAAACCACCGGCAAACATTTCCCCGGCCATGGCGCAGTGAGTGCCGATTCGCACAAAGAGACACCGCGTGACCCGCGCGATGCCGCGACTCTGCGTCAGCATGATATGGCGATCTTTCAGCAACTGATTGACGAGCGCGCGCTGGATGCAGTGATGCCTGCCCACGTTATCTATACTCAGGTGGATCCACTGCCTGCCAGCGGCTCACCATACTGGTTGAAAACGGTATTGCGTAACGAACTGGGTTTTGACGGGGTGATTTTCTCCGACGATCTGTCGATGGAAGGTGCCGCGGTGATGGGTAGCTATGCCGAGCGCGCGCAGCAGTCTCTAAATGCCGGATGCGATATGATTCTGGTGTGTAATCACCGCCAGGGTGCCATCAGTGTGCTGGATAATTTGACCCCGATCGGGGCGACGCGGGTGGCACAGTTATACCATCAGGGACGATTCACGCGTCAAAGCCTGCAGGAAAGTACCCGCTGGCAGCAGAATCAGCGCCAGCTGAGCGAGCTGCAAAGCCGCTGGTTGGCACATAAAGCGTCGGGCAGATAACGCCACTGCCCGGAACGTTCACCACGCTGAGGAAAATCATGATCATCTATTTGCACGGTTTTGATTCAAGCAGTCCGGGCAACCATGAAAAGGTGCTGCAACTGCAGTTTATTGACCCGGACGTCAGGCTGATCAGTTACAGCACGCTCCACCCGAAGCATGATATGCAGTTTCTGCTGAAGGAATCTGACAAGTTATTGCAGCAGGCTGCCGATCCGCGACCACTGATTTGTGGTGTCGGGCTGGGTGGCTACTGGGCCGAGCGCATCGGTTTTCTCTGTGGTATCCGCCAGGTGATCCTCAATCCCAACCTGTTTCCCGAAGAAAACATGGAGGGCAAAATTGATCGCCCGGAAGAGTATGTTGATATCGCCACCAAATGCGTGAGTAACTTCCGCGAAAAGAACCGCGACCATTGCCTGGCAATTCTGTCACGCCATGATGAAGCGCTGGATAATCAACGCAGTGCCGCAGCGTTGCACCATTTCTATGAAATTGTCTGGGATGAAGAGGCCAGTCATAAATTCAGGAATATCGCACCGCATCTTCAGCGGATCAAAGCCTTCAAAACATTGGCTTAATCCTGCCTGCGCCGCGCTCTGCGGCGCAATGTTTATGTAACATTCTGATAATGCCGCTGAAAGATTGATGTACATCAATTTTGTTGTGATATCCCGATCCCGCCATGATATTCTGCCCCCAGCTCGCGATTTAACTTCGCCAACCCTATGTTTATTAAGGTTTTTAGTAACCATTAATTAACTTTTGGTTTACAACTTTGAGGGGGTCTTTGTTGACTACATCTATGAAAAAAATCGTTATTGTCGGCGGTGGTGCCGGCGGCTTAGAGCTGGCCACCCAGCTCGGACATAAGCTGGGCCGGAAAAAGAAAGCCGAGATTATTCTGGTTGATCGTAACCACAGCCATTTGTGGAAACCGCTGCTGCATGAAGTTGCCACCGGATCGATGGACGAAGGAATTGATGCGCTCAGCTATCTGGCGCATGCGCGTAACCACGGTTTCCAGTTCCAGCTGGGTTCACTGACCCAGATTAATCGCGATAACAAAACCATCGGGCTGGCCGAGATTCTCGACCCCGAAGGTGAAGTGTTGGTCCCGCAGCGTGAGCTGGCGTATGACACGCTGGTGATGGCGCTGGGCAGCACCTCGAATGATTTCGGTACGCCGGGCGTGAAAGATCACTGCATTTTCCTCGATAACCCGCACCAGGCACGTCGTTTCCACAATGAAATGCTGAATCTGTTCCTGAAATTCTCGGCCAGCGAAGGCCGTCTGGATAAAGTGAACATCGCGATTGTGGGTGGTGGCGCGACCGGCGTTGAACTGTCGGCGGAGCTGCACAATGCGGTGAAACAGCTGCATAGCTACGGTTACAAAGGGCTGGATAACTCGGCGCTGAACGTGACGCTGGTGGAAGCGGGCGAGCGTATTCTGCCTGCGTTGCCGCCGCGTATTTCGGCAGCGGCGCATCATGAACTGACCAAACTTGGTGTCCGCGTGTTAACGCAGACCATGGTGACCAGTGCCGATGCTAACGGCCTGAATACCAAAGGTGGCGAATTTATTGCCGCCGATTTGATGGTGTGGGCAGCGGGTATCAAAGCACCAGACTTTATGAAAGAGATTGGCGGGCTGGAAACCAACCGTATCAATCAGCTGGTGGTGAAAGATACGCTGCAAACCTCGCGTGATGAGGACATCTATGCCATCGGTGATTGCGCTTCCTGCGCACTGCCGTCCGGTGGCTTCGTACCACCGCGTGCGCAGTCGGCACATCAGATGGCGTCACTGGCGCTGGAAAATATCCTTGCCCAGATGAAAGGCAAGCCGCTGAAGGCCTATGTCTACAAAGATCATGGTTCACTGGTGTCGCTGTCGCGCTTCAGTACTGTCGGCAGCCTGATGGGTAACCTGATGCGTGGATCAATGATGGTGGAAGGGCGTATTGCCCGTTTCGTCTACATTTCCCTGTATCGTATGCACCAGATTGCGCTCCACGGTTATTTCAAAACCGGTCTGATGATGCTGGTGGGTAGCCTCAACCGCGTACTGCGCCCACGTCTCAAGCTGCACTGATGTATTCCGGGCGGCGTTTGCCGCCCGATCCTCGCTGTACCCACCTTAACCCATTGAAAAGCATAAGCCTGCCTGATGGAAGAAGGCGGTTCCCGCTGTTCTCAGAACTCTCTGAAAAGCTGGCCCTGGCGGCTTTGCGCTGCGTTTCCTCCATTAATCTGATGTTGCAAAATCGGGCCATCTGTAAAACTTATCTCAACAGACACGGCGCGTCGCGCACGCCGGTTATGTCCCAGCTGCACAGGATGCTGTGCGCGGCAGGATTGCGCGGTAACAACTTTTCAGGAGGACATTCCTGTGAACAAATCAATGTTAGCGGGTATCGGTATCGGCGTAGCAGCGGCCTTAGGTGTTGCTGCTGTTGCCAGCATGGATGTCTTTGACCGTGGCCCGCAATATGCTCAGGTGCTCTCAGCGACACCGATCAAAGAGAGTATCAAGCAGCCGCGACAGGAATGTCGCAATGTGACCCTCACCCACCGTCGTCCGGTACAGGATGAGAACCGTCTGACCGGTTCGGTGCTGGGCGCGGTAGCGGGTGGTGTGCTGGGTCACCAGTTTGGTGGCGGACGTGGCCGCAGTGTGGCGACGGTGGCAGGCGCTCTGGCAGGGGGTTACGCCGGTAACCAGGTGCAGGCAGGGATGCAGGATCGTGATACCTACACCACCACGGAACAGCGTTGTAAAACGGTGTATGACAAACAGGACAAAATGCTGGGTTATGATGTGACCTATAAAATAGGTGACCAGCAGGGCAAAATCCGTATGGAAAAAGACCCTGGCACCCGCATTCCGCTCGACCGTAATGGTCAGCTAATCCTGAATTCGAATCAGGCCTGATTGGGCAAAGACATTTCACAGCGTAAAGGCAGCCTTTAAGGCTGCCTTTTTCATATTCTGTCACGCGTGATGGCGGGAATGAGTAAATATTATTGACGCCTTTCGTCAAATGATGGCTTAAAAAACAGATTGGTTTTTATCGACGTTCTGGGGCTATGGATGTTTTTATTGTCCGGGGTAGTGGTGGGGTTATTTTTAATATTTAATGGCGGGGGATTTATATATTTACGCCTCATCCCTGAGGCTTTGACAGATAATTGATTTTATTATAAATCAGATACCTGAATTATTGGTCAACCCACTCAGGGTTGCGCCAAGACCACTAACCACTCCGCCAACGGTACTCAGGACAGAGCCAAGCAGGCCAGTAATCGTCGTGGTGAGGCCACCTATGGTGCCACTCACATCAGCGACGCCAGGAATAGAAAGTGCTCCGCCACTAACTTGTGAAATTTCCTGTTCAGATAGCTCACGCATTGATTCGTTCATAGTCAGACTCCAGATTGTCAAAATGGTGGACTGGATAATAACGATCTTCAGGAATCGGCTTTCATATTTAAAAGCCTCATATTCAGGATAGACGGCATTCTCTGGATTAAAAGATGGTACTGAAAAAATAGTTGTTACGACATATAACTCTTTGCTGTGTTGATAAAAATAAATTTTATTTCAGGTCCAGCAGTTTCGATATAAGTGGCGCTGAGGAAACAACTATTCAGGGAAAAACTCAGAGATCACCTGAATAATTTATTTACCTGCCGGCCAGGTTGCCATATCAATCACCCGGTCTGCCGAGGCTATCGTGGATGGCCGATGGGCAATCATCACGCGGGTAATATTCAACGCCCGAATGGCGGCATTTATTCGCGTCTCATTATCTACGTCGAGATGGCTGGTGGCTTCATCGAGGAATAACACCTGAGGCCGACGATATAACGCGCGGGCAATCAGCAGTCGCTGCTTCTGTCCGCCGGAGAGGCTGCTGCCCAGTTCACTGATTAGCGTCTGATAGCCCATCGGCATCGCCAGAATATCATCATGGATTTGGCTGAGACTGGCGCAGACTTTGATCCACTCCTCGTCTGGCTGGGTATCAAACGCGCAGATATTTTCCGCTACGGACCCGGCCAGCAGCGTATCTTCCTGCAATACGCAGGCGATGCAGGCCTGCCAGTTCGCCACGCCACTGGTGCGGATATTGATGCCATTGACATAAATTTCCCCGGCGCTGGGTTTGAGCAGACCGGCCATCATTTTGAGAAGCGTGGTTTTCCCTCTGCCGGAAGGCCCCGTGATGGCCACGCACTCCCCGGCATCAATCGCCAGATTGACGTCGCTGAACAGCAGGGGACTGAAAGGATCATATTGAAAAGACAGTCCTTTAACCGCGAGAGCAGCGGGTTCGCCGTGGCTGAGCAACGGATGAACGGGCTCGCCGACGGGGGTTTCCGGTTCGGCCAGCACAATATCCGCCACGCGATCCTTATGCAATGACAGCATACGTAACTGGAGCAACGTTTCCAGCAGGCTGGCGGTGCGGTCAGAAAATTGCCCACGATAGGTACTGAACGCGACAAACATCCCCAGCGTCATATCCCCGGCAATCACCGCGCTGGCCCCGAGCCACAACAGGGTAATTTGCTGCAACGTGGCGATCAGGTTGTTACCACCGGCAAACAGCATTTCATAGCGTGTTTTGCTTATTGTGGCATTGGCGTTTTCGATATTCAGATTAAGCCAGTGCTGCGCCCGGAGCGCAGGCAATCCCAGCGCCTTAATGGTGTGGATACCGTAAAGCGACTCCATAAAATGCGAGCCGGAACGGGCATTGCGGACGATCTGCTCCTCCGAGGCCTGCCGCCAGGCCCGATAGGTACCCAGCCGGAACAGGCACCACAGCAAGGTGAAGGCCAGCACCACCCATAACAAGCTCCCGCCATACAGCAGCATCATAATCATCAATCCCACGGTCATGATGCCGTCCATGATGCCGCTGACCACATTGCTGGTCAGGGTGGTTTGCAACGTCTCCAGCGAGGTGAAGCGAGACTGAACATCCCCCAGTTTGCGCTTTTCAAACCATTCGGTTGGCAGCGCCAGCAAATGGTCAAACAACCTCGCCTTGCCCTGCACACTGATCAGCGTGCTCATCACCAGCGATGTCCAGCCGCGCAGCGCACTGACGGCGGTGCGGAACAGCACAAAAAACAACAGCCCCAGGCAAATCAGCGTCAGCAAGCCGGTATCACTGGCCGGAATGGCATGATCCAGCACCATTTGCATACCGACGGGTAGCAGCAGGCTGGCGGATTCCACCAGCATGGAGAAGCAAAACAGTTTGATGAGGGTGGTGCTCAGGCCGGCAATGCGTCCGGTCAGCGACCAGAGGGAAAGACGGGGGCGGGGTGGTGCGCCTTGTGGTACATCCCCTGTCGGCCAGAGTTCCAGCGCCACACCGGTAAAATGCAGCGAGACCTCCTGCATGCCGAGGACGCGATGACCGGCTGCCGGATCGTGAATCACCACGCGATTACGACGCACCGCTACCAGTACCACAAAATGGTTGAGGTCCCAGTGCAGAATACAGGGCAGCTTGAGCGCACGGAGATTATCCATTTCCAGACGCAACGCGCGTGATTTCATACCGGCGACTGCCGCGGTGTCGATCACCGTACGCAGGGTGGCCCCCCGCGAGGAGATGCCCGAGTGCTGACGTAATAAGCGCAGGTCTGCGGGCAATCGATACCAGCGAGCGATCATTGCCAGGCAAGCCAGGCCGCATTCAGCGGCTTCCGTTTGCAGGATCACCGGCATGCGACGACGCAGGCTGATATGCAGACGGGAGAACAGCTCCTTCATTTCACCGTTGGTCACTGACAGGCCCCGTTATGCTGTTTTTCAGGAAGTAATAGGGAGACAGCATCCACTGGTACAGCGGACGCTTTTCGAGAAAGACCGTGGCCTGCAATTGCATACCGCTGGCCAGCGGCAGATTTTGGCCCTGCCAGCGCAAACCTCGCTGATTCAGCGCCACACTGGCTTTAAACCATGCGCCTGCCAGCTGCCCGTTTGCTAAGCGGGGCGCGCTGCCGTAGCTGTTGAGTTCCCGCAGCGGCACTGGCGCGGCGGACACTGACAGCACCTTGCCCGGAAACTGGCCATATTTTTCCGCTGGATACGCGGCATAGCTGATGTTTATCGTGTCGCCCGGTTTGATATAGGGCACGCTGTCGTTGGGGAGCCAGATAATGAGACTCGGTGTGTCGTCTCCGGCAGGCACCAGCTGCGCGAGGCTATCGCCATCGCTGACCATCTGTCCTGCCGTCACGCTCAGCGATGAGATGCGTCCCGCTGCGGGGGCGGTAATCAGGCGTTCGCTACCGGCATCGGCTTCTGCCAACTGACGTGCGATATCGGCCTGGCGAATGTGATACTGCGACAGCTGCCCATCAAAATCAGCGGCACGGGTGACCTGCTGGCTGAGAAGATCGGCGATCTGCATATCCTGTTGCACCCGCTGAGAATTCAGGCTGTGCCACACGCTAAGTTGTTGGTAAAAAAGATAACGTTGATTGTTTTGCTGGTCGGTGGTGATCAGTCCCTTGCGGATAAACCGGCTATAGTCGTTCATGCTGCTGCGCATCACGTCGAGTCCTGCCGTGGCTGAGTCCACCATCTTCTGGGTTTGCTGTCGGGCGTTGCGTAACTGGTCAAGTTGCTGCTGAACGGTGGTGAGCGTCGCGCGGCGGTTTTGCTCCAGCTGGCGCACCATATCGTCCATTTGTTGTTGCTGTTTGATCAGCAATGCCCGCGTGGTGGCGCTGAGATTGCCGGAGGGAGAGACGCGGCTGATATCCAGCGCATACAGCGGGGTACCGGCGCTGACCACCTGACCGGTGGAGACCAGCAGGCGGGAAACCACGCCCTGTTCCGGCGCGAAAAGGTTGATGGTGTGCGGCCAGGTGATCACTTCGCCACTGACGCTGGCCCGTCGCGTATAGCTGCCCAGCCACAGGAAAAGCAGCAGGCTGGCGAGCAGAATCGAGGTGACGAATAACGTTACCCACACCGGCCAGCCGGTTAACAGCAGAACAGGTCCGGCGTAGCGTGATTGTAAATGTTCGCTGACTTCCTTGCGAAAAAGCATAAACCCACTCTGGTAAAAAATGGACTCATGCAAAGATAGTCAGGAACCGAATAATTATCCAACGCAGAGAAAAAAGGCGCGATAAATCGCGCCATTATGTCAGGCAGAGATGTCTACACGCGATGATTCGCCAGATCGCCAACGAATTTTTGCACCCAGTCCATGCGCGACTTACGTTCGGCTAAATCGCGGGTGAATTTCAGGCGCGTTGGACCATCCAGCTTCCATTGTTTCGGGTCTTTTTGCAGCAGACCAATCAGCCAGCCAGGATCGACATGATTCTGAGGGGCGAATTCAAAGAAGCCGCCTTTTTCACTGGCCTCAATGCGTCGTACCCCCAGCTCGCGTGCCACTAAACGCAGCGCGGCGATATCCAGCAGGTTACGTGCCGCATCGGGTAAGCTGCCGAAACGATCAATCATCTCCACTTTCAGCTCGGCCAGCTCGCCATCATCACCGGCGCTGGCGATGCGTTTGTATAACGACAGGCGCGTGTTCACATCGGGGATGAAGTCATCCGGCAGCAGGGCGGGCATACGCATCTCGATCTCCGTCTGGTTGCTGGTAAGATCTTCCAGCGACGGCTCGCGCCCGGCCTTCAGAGCGTCAACCGCGCTTTCCAGCAGCTCCATATACAGCGTGAAGCCGATGGTTTCCATCTGGCCACTCTGATCTTCACCCAGCAATTCCCCGGCACCGCGGATCTCCAGATCGTGGGTCGCCAGGGCAAAACCGGCACCCAAATCTTCCAGAGAAGCGATGGCTTCCAGTCGTTTCTGCGCATCGGTGGTCATGGCTTTGGGATGCGGTGTCAGCAACCAGGCGTAAGCCTGATGGTGCGAACGACCCACTCGACCACGTAACTGGTGCAGCTGCGCCAGGCCAAAATGGTCGGCGCGTTCGATGATGATGGTATTGGCGCTCGGCACGTCGATACCGGTTTCGATAATGGTGGTGCATACCAGCACGTTAAAACGTTGATGGTGGAAATCATTCATCACCCGTTCCAGGTCGCGTTCACGCATTTGACCGTGACCGATGGCGATGCGCGCTTCCGGAACCAGTTCTGCCAGGCGCTGGGCGGCTTTTTCAATGTTTTCAACGTCGTTGAACAGGTAGTAAACCTGGCCGCCACGCAGCACTTCACGCAGGATCGCCTCACGCACCACCAGGCTGTCAAACTCACGTACAAAGGTTTTCACCGCCAGACGGCGTGCCGGTGGCGTGGCGATAATTGACAAATCGCGCATGCCGCTCATCGCCATATTCAGCGTTCGCGGAATCGGGGTGGCGGTGAGGGTCAGAATATCGACATCGGAACGCATCGCTTTGATACGCTCCTTATGGCGCACACCGAAACGGTGTTCTTCATCGACAATCAACAGGCCGAGATCGTGCCATTTCAGGTCACTCATCAGCAGTTTATGGGTGCCGATCAGAATATCCACTTTGCCTTCAGACGCCTGTTCGAGGATCTGGTTTTGTTCTTTAGCGCTGCGGAAGCGTGACAACATCTCAATACGCACCGGCCAGTTGGCGAAGCGGTCACGGAAGTTGTCGTAATGCTGCTGCGCCAGCAGGGTGGTGGGCACCAGCACCGCCACCTGTTTGCCGTTTTCCACCGCCAGAAACGCGGCGCGCATCGCCACTTCGGTTTTACCGAAGCCGACATCACCGCACACCAGACGGTCCATCGCCAGCGGCTGACACATATCGCTCAGCACCGCATTGATGGCCTGCGCCTGGTCTGGCGTGGTTTCAAACGGGAAACCTTCACAGAACAGTTGATATTGATCGCGGTCGTGCTTAAAGGCGTAACCGGCTTTGGCGGCGCGCTGCGCGTAGATATCCAGCAATTCTGCCGCCACATCGCGTACTTTCTCCGCTGCCTTCTGACGCGCGCGTGACCAGGCATCGCTGCCCAGTTTGTGCAGCGGCGCGTTTTCGTCGGCACCTCCGGCATAGCGGCTGATCAGATGCAGCGACGACACCGGCACATAAAGTTTGGCGTCACCGGCGTAGGACAGCATCAGGTATTCCGCCTCGATACCGCCAGCCTCAAGGGTGGTGAGGCCGATATAGCGCCCCACGCCGTGTTCCAGATGCACCACTGGCTGGCCGGGATGCAACTCCGCCAGGTTGCGGATCAGCACATCCGGGTTGATGGTACGACGATTATCCTGACGACGGCGGCTGACGCGCTCGCCCAGCAAATCGCTTTCGCAGATAAAAGCCAGCTGACGTTCGCTATCGATAAAGCCCCGCTCGCTGGCACCAATCATCAGGCTGTGCGTGTGCTGGCTGGCGTCCGCCAGACGGGTAATCGGCTGTGGGCGCAGTTTAATACGCGCCAGCAATTCCTGCAGGCTTTCGCGGCGGCCCTCGCTCTCCACCGAGAACACCACCGAACCGGTAAACTGTTCGAGGAACTGGCGTAACAGGTCGAGCGGCGCTTTTGCCTGAGCCTGCACCGTCAACTCCGGCAGCACCTGATAGCCGAGATTGGTGTTGGCGGCTTTTTCCGGCAGTGTGTCGTGGCTTAACTGGATACGTGGCCAGGCTTTCAGCTCGCCAAGCAGCGCATCCGGGCGCAGCCACAGCTCCACCGGCTCCAGCAGCGGGCGCATCGGGTCGATGCGTCGATTTTCGAAGCGGGCGTTGATGTCCTGCCAGAAACGCTGCGCGCTGCTTTCCAGGTCGCCGCTATTGATAATCAGCGTGTTAGTGGGCAGGTAGCTAAAGAGCGTTGACAGTGATTGTTCGAAAAACAGCGGTTGCCAGTACTCAATCCCGGCGGGCAGCGTGCCTTTGCTTACCTGCTGATAAACGTGTTCCGGTTCGCGGCGCACATCAAAGGTTTCGCGCCAGCGGCTGCGGAATTGTTCAATGGCGGCTTTATCGGTGGGAAACTCGTGCGCTGGCAACAGATTGATGGCATCAACGGCTTCCAGTGTGCGCTGTGTGTCGACATCAAACAGACGCAGGCTGTCGATCTCGTCGTCAAAAAAATCAATGCGGTACGGCTGGTCGCTGCCCATCGGGAACAGGTCGAGCAGTGCGCCGCGCGTGGCGTATTCACCGTGCTCCATCACCTGATCAACATGGCGGTAACCGGCCTGCTCCAGCTGGTCACGCAGGGCATCGCGCGAGAGCTGCTGGCCTTTTTGCATGACCAGCGCGTGGCCGTGCAAAAAACTGTGTGGGCAAACGCGCTGCATCAGCGTATTCACCGGCATGATCAGCATGCCATGCGTTAGCGTCGGTAATTGGTATAAGGTGGAAAGACGGGCGGAGATGATATCCTGATGGGGCGAGAAGCTGTCGTAAGGCAGCGTTTCCCAGTCGGCGAGGTTACTGACCGGCAGATCGGTGAACTGGCGAATCTCCTCCTGCAGACGCAGGGCAGATTGCATATCCGGGGTAATCATCAGCACCGGACCTGTATGGCGTTCGGTGATGCTGGCACATTCCACCGCCTGAGCGGCACCTGGCAGTTGACCGAGTTGACGATGGTCACCGGCTTTCGCTGGCAGGGTATAACGACTCTGTTCGGACATGGGGTCTCGACATTCTCTCCTTTTATTCCAGGGCGTCATCATTCCATAATCCGCCCTGAGGATCACCTGTCGCGGTGCTTTTTTCCGGTTGCGTTACTTAATCGATTGCTGTGTATAGTGCATACGCGGGCGGTCAATGTTGGCCCAGGAGAGTTCCTGTTCCAGATGGTAGCTGTGATTACCATCGTCCCACTTCACGTAATAACCGGTTGGTGCATCTCCCTGTTCAAAAACGTTAACAACCTCGCCTTTTATTTCTCCCGATTTGTGTTTCACAATACTGCCTTTGGGAAACTTAAACATATGTTGTACCCCCACAATCAACATTACTACATCATTCAGTCTACCCCAGTGACTGGTCAATAAACGCACAATTAACGTCATTATTTTGTCACTATTTTGTGCAATGACCTGCAGGGTGACGTATTTTGACGCAACTTTGCCGCAGACTCAGAGGGTTAGAGGTTTCATAAAACAGGCAGCTCCTTTATCATCCCTCTACTTATTTTCAGGCTACTGCCAAGACGGATCTCATGTATCAACCAGTCGCGTTATTCATCGGCCTGCGCTACATGCGTGGACGTGCTTCAGACCGCTTCGGTCGCTTCGTCTCCTGGCTCTCGACCATCGGCATCACGCTGGGCGTGCTGGCGCTGGTGACGGTGCTCTCGGTGATGAACGGCTTCGAGCGCGAGCTGGAAGGCAACATCCTCGGTCTGATGCCGCAGGCGCTGGTCACCAGCGACAAAGGCAGCATCAATCCGCAACAGCTGACACCGCAAAGCCTTAATTTGCAAGGCGTGACACGCATCGCGCCGCTCACCACTGCCGATGTAGTGTTGCAGAGCGCCCACAGTGTCTCCGTTGGCGTGATGCTCGGTATCAATCCTGATGAGAAAGATCCGCTCACCCCGTATCTGGTCAATACCCAGCAGAGCGTGCTCCAGGCAGGCCAATATAACGTCATCCTCGGCGAGCAGCTGGCGGGGCAACTGGGCGTTAAACGCGGCGATCAATTGCGCCTGATGGTGCCCTCTGTCAGCCAGTTCACCCCGGTTGGCCGTGTGCCCAGCCAGCGTATCTTTACCGTTGCGGGGACGTATGCGGCCAATAGCGAAGTCGATGGCTACCAGATCCTCGTCAACCAACAGGATGCCTCACGCGTGATGCGCTATCCGCTTGGCAACATCACCGGCTGGCGTCTGTGGCTGGATAAGCCGCTCAGCGTGGATGCGCTGAGCCAGCAGAAGCTGGCCGATGGGCTGGTATGGAAAGACTGGCGTGAGCGCAAAGGTGACCTGTTCCAGGCGGTGCGCATGGAGAAAAATATGATGGGGCTGCTGCTCAGTCTGATCATTGCCGTCGCCGCCTTTAACATCATTACGTCACTCGGGCTGCTGATCATGGAAAAGCAGGCCGAAGTGGCGATTCTGCAAACCCAGGGCTTAACCCGCCGTCAGATTGTGGCGGTGTTTATGGTGCAGGGAGCCAGCGCGGGTATTATCGGCGCGTTGCTCGGCACGCTGCTCGGGGTACTGCTCGCCAGCCAGTTAAACCATCTGCTGCCGGTGATTGGCCTGTTCCTGGATGGTGCCGCCTTGCCGGTGGACATCAACGTCTGGCAGGTGGTCACCATTGCGCTGGTGTCGATGGCCGTAGCGCTGCTTTCCACTCTTTATCCGTCATGGCGCGCTGCCGCCGTTCAACCCGCTGAGGCTTTACGTTATGAGTAACACCCCTTTGTTGCAGTGTCGTGACCTGTGTAAACGCTATCAGGAAGGCAGCGTGCAGACCGATGTGCTGCGCAACGTGGCTTTCAGTCTCCAGCCTGGTGAACTGACGGCGATTGTCGGCAGCTCCGGTTCTGGCAAAAGTACCTTGCTGCATCTGCTGGGTGGTCTGGATGCCCCGACCTCCGGTGATGTGGTGTTCGACGGCAAATCGCTGAATGCCATGTCCTCCTCCGCGAAGGCCGAGCTGCGTAACCGCGAGCTGGGCTTTATCTATCAGTTCCACCATCTGCTGCCGGATTTCACCGCGCTGGAAAACGTGGCGATGCCGCTGCTGATTGGCAAAAGTGCCAAAGGCGAAGCGGAGGCCCGCGCTCGTGAGATGCTGGCGGCGGTGGGGCTGGAAAAACGCGCGGCGCATCGTCCCTCTGAGCTATCCGGTGGTGAGCGGCAGCGTGTGGCAATTGCCCGTGCGCTGGTGAATCGTCCACGGCTGGTGATGGCCGATGAGCCGACCGGTAACCTCGATGCACGCAACGCCGATGCCATCTTTGAGCTGCTGGGAGAACTGAACACCCGCCAGGGCACCGCCTTTCTGGTGGTAACCCATGATTTGCAGCTGGCAAAACGTCTCAGCCGTCAGATGGAGATGCGTGACGGCCAGCTGAGCGAACATTTGACGCTGGGAGCGCTGTAATGACGCCTTCGTTATCCCTGCTGCTGGGGCTGCGTTTTAGCCGTGGCCGTCGGCGTGGCGGCATGGTGTCGCTGATCTCGATTATCTCAACGGTCGGTATCGCGCTGGGCGTGGCGGTGCTGATCATCGGGTTAAGTGCGATGAACGGCTTCGAACGTGAGCTCAACAGCCGCATTCTGGCGGTGGTGCCACATGGGGAAATCGAGCCGGTTAATCAGCCATTCCGTAACTGGCAGCCGATGATTGCCCCGATTGAGCAGGTGCCGGGTATCGCCGCCGCAGCGCCTTATGTGAATTTCACCGGACTGATTGAGAGCGGGGCGAAGTTACAGGCTTTGCAGGTCAAAGGGGTCGATCCACAACAGGAACCCCGTCTGAGCGCACTGCCGCGTTTTGTCGCCGATAACGCCTGGTCACAGTTTGCGGCCGGTAAACAGCAGATTATTCTGGGTGGCGGTATTGCGACATCGCTGAATGTGAAGCAGGGCGACTGGATCACCATCATGATCCCCAACAATGATGGTCAGAATAAGCTGCTGGAACCCAAACGGATTCGTTTGCAGGTGAGCGGCATTCTGCAACTGAGCGGTATGCTCGATCACAGTCTGGCGCTGGTACCGCTGGCTGATGCGCAGAATTATCTGGATATGGGTGACAGCGTCAGCGGTATCGCGCTGAAAATGAACGACCCGTTCAAAGCACAGAAGCTGGTGCGTGATGCCGGTGAAGTGACGCATTCTTACGTCTATATCCGCAGCTGGATTGGCACATACGGTTATATGTATCGCGATATCCAGATGATTCGCGCCATTATGTATCTGGCGATGGTGCTGGTGATTGGTGTGGCCTGCTTCAATATCGTGTCAACGCTGGTGATGGCGGTGAAGGATAAAAGCAGCGATATCGCGGTGCTGCGTACCCTTGGTGCCAAAGATGGTCTGATTCGTGCCATCTTCATCTGGTACGGCCTGCTGGCCGGATTGCTGGGTAGCGTCAGCGGTGTGGTGGTTGGCGTGGTGGTGGCGCTGAATCTGACGCCGATTATGCGCGGACTGGAGCATCTCACCGGCCATCAGCTGCTGGCAGGGGATATTTATTTTATTGATTTCCTGCCGTCGGAACTGCACTGGCTGGATGTGATTTCGGTGCTGGCTACGGCTATAATTTTGAGCCTGCTTGCCAGCTGGTACCCGGCGCGGCGCGCCAGCCGCATCGATCCAGCCCGCGTATTAAGCGGGCAATAACTGCAAACCAGCGCAACTGCGGCAGAGCGGTTGCGCAGATTAAGGAGCCTTTATGCGCACTCTCCGTCGCCGCGTACGACTCGCCCGCTATAAAAAGACGCGCCGTAAAGTGCATCAGCGTTTTCGCCAGCGTATTTTTGAGCGCGACCGGAAAGCGGAGCTGGCGGCACATCCATTGCCGCATGTGGTGGTGCTGACCGGGGCGGGGATCTCGGCGGAGTCGGGTATTCGTACCTTTCGTGCTGCTGATGGTTTATGGGAAGAACACCGGGTGGAAGATGTGGCGACCCCGGAAGGCTTCCGGCGCGATCCGGCGCTGGTGCAGGCGTTCTACAATGCGCGCCGTCGTCAGTTGCAACAACCGGAGATTCAGCCGAATGCGGCACACCAGGCACTGGCTGAGCTGGAGCAGGTGTTGGGGGATAATTTCCTGCTGGTGACGCAGAATATTGATGATTTGCACGAACGCGCCGGAAGCCAGCGCGTGCTGCATATGCACGGTGAGCTACTGAAGGTGCGTTGCGTCAGTAGCGGCCAGGTGATTGACTGGCAAGAGGATCTCACCCCGGACGATCGCTGTACCTGTTGTCAGTTCCCCTCACTGCTGCGCCCGCATGTGGTGTGGTTTGGCGAAATGCCGCTGGGCATGGAAGAGATTTATCAGGCGCTGGACCGCGCGAATCTGTTTATTGCCATCGGTACTTCCGGCCACGTCTATCCGGCCGCCGGTTTTGTCCATGAGGCGAAGGTGCAAGGCGCGCATACCGTGGAACTGAACCTGGAACCGAGCCAGGTGGGTAACGAGTTTGCTGAGAGCCAGTATGGTCTGGCAAGCGAAGTGGTTCCGGCGTTTGTGCACACCTTTCTGCGTGGGTTGTATAAATAACCGCCGCTGACGAAATTTGCGCGATAAATCGCGCCGCTACGCAACCAGCACGCATTTGTAGCGGCGCGATTTATCGCGCGTGTTGAGGCGCTACCGTCCCGCCTTCAGTTTCTGGAACAACGTCTCGTACTGTACGCTGGCATCCCCCACATCGTTCTGCCACTCACCGTTTTTAATCACCTCTGCCGACGGATACAACGATGGATCGTTGGCAACCGCCTGCGGCAGCAGTTTTTTCGCCGCCAGATTCGGCGTCGGGTAGCCGATGGTTTCCGCCACTTTTGCCGCCACGTCCGGGCGCAACAGGAAGTTAATTAACTTCAGCGCGCCGGCTTTGTTTTTCGCATTAGTCGGGATCGCCAGATTATCCATCCAGAAAATGCCGCCTTCTTTCGGCCATACCACCTGCAACGGTGTACCGGCCTGACGGGCCACATACGCTGAACCGTTCCAGATCATGCCGAGATTCACCTCGCCTTCCATATAAGGGTTGCCAGGGTTATCGGAGTTAAATGCCAGCACGTTCGGCATCAGTTTCTTCAGCTCTTCGTAAGCGGCTTCGATCTCTTTCGGGTCGCGTGTGTTGCCCGAATAACCCAGCTTGCGCAGTGCCATCTGGAAGACTTCACGCGCGTCATCGGTCAGCAGCAGGCTCTGCTTGTATTCCGGTTTCCACAAATCCGCCCAGCTGGTGATGCTTTTCGGGTCGATCGCATCGGTATTGACGCCAATGGCGGTGGCACCCCAGATATAGGGAATCGAATAGTCATTATTGGGATCGAACGGCTTATTCAGCAGGTTCGGATCGAGGTTGTGAAAGTTGCTCAGCTGCGACTTATCAATCTTTTGCAGCATGCCTTCATTGCGCATTTTGGCGATGAAATAGGTGGAGGGCACCACCAGGTCGTAAGCGCCATCTTTCCAGGTTTTCAGCTTGGCATACATGCTTTCATTGGATTCGTAGGTGGAATAAATCACCTTGATGCCGGTTTCTTTGGTGAACTGCTCCAGCAGGCCCGGTGGGACATATTCGGTCCAGTTGTAGAAATAGAGCGTGTTGCTGTCATCCGCCTGCGCGCTCTGCATACCCAGTGCCAGCGCCCCAGCCGCCAGCCAGTGAGACCATTTTTTCATCGGTTGTCCTCTATTTGGTTTTATCCCGCAATAACAGCTGGCTGGCTGTCACCAATAGCAGCGACAGCAGCAGCAAAATAGTGGCCAGTGCATTCACCTCAGGTGATACGCCGACTTTCACCATCGAATAAATTTTCAACGGCAGAATTTCAAACGTCGGGCCGGTGACGAAGGAGGAGACCACCACATCGTCCATCGACAGGGTAAAGCTCAACAACCAGCCCGCCGCCACCGCAGGTAGCGCCAGCGGCAGCAGAATCTTGCGCAAGATAGTGATTTCACTGGCACCCAGATCTTTTGCTGCTTCCAGCATCCGCACATCAAAGCCTTTCAGGCGCGAGTAAACGGTAATCACCACAAACGGCAGGCAAAAGGTGATGTGAGAAAACAACAGCGACCAGAACCCCAGCGAGATGCCGAGCAGCATAAACAGCACCAGCAGCGAAATCGCCATCACAATGTCCGGTGACATCATCACCACAAACAGCATGCCACTGACGAAAGGTTTACCGCGAAAACGGTAGCGATACAGCGCCACCGCCGTCAGCGAGCCGATCAGCGTGGCGCAGCTGGCGGATAACACCCCCATCAGCAGCGAGTGCTGTGCCGCCTGTAACAGGCTGTCGTTATTCACCAGCAAGGCATACCACTGGGTACTGAAACCCTGCCAGTTGATACCGAAGCGTGAGGCGTTGAACGAATTGACGATCAGGATAATGATCGGAATATAAAACCAGGCATAAATCACTGCCATAAAGCTAGCGCGTAACCAGCGAGCCATCATTGCAGCTCCACTTTGTTATTCAGCAGGCGTGCAGCGCGCCAGTAAAACAGCAACATCAGCCCCATCAATAGCGTCATGACGATGCTGGTCGCGGCACCAAATGGCCAGTCGCGAATATTGAGGAACTGGCTTTTGATCACGTTGCCAATCAACAGATTTTTCGCGCCACCCATCAGGTCAGAAACATAAAACAGCCCCATCGCCGGGATCAAGACCAGCAGGCAACCGGCGACGATACCGGGCATAGTGAGTGGCAGAATGATGCGTATAAAACGTTGCAGCGTATTGGCTCCGAGGTCGCGCGCGGCCTCCAGACAGGCTTTATCCAGTTTTTCCAGGCTGGAGTAGAGCGGCAGCACCATAAACGGCAGCAGGATATAGATCAGCCCCAGGATCACCGCTTCTGGCGTGTACATGATGCGAAAGGGCTGGTCGATGACGCCCAGCCACAGCAGAAACTCGTTCAGCCAGCCCCGGGTGCTGAGAAAAATTTTCAGGCCGTAGATGCGGATCAATGAGTTGGTCCAGAACGGCACAATCAGCAGAAACAGCATCAGCGGGCGCAGGCGCTCCGGCAATTTTGTCAGGCACCAGGCAAAGGGATAACCGAGCAGCAGGCAGCACAGGGTGGCGATGACCGCCATATTCAGCGAGTGCAACAACACTTCGGCGTAAAGCGGGTCGAGCAGGCGACTGTAGTTGTTGAGGGTAAACACCATACTGACAAAATGTGCATCGTCGCGTGTCAGAAAACTGGTGACAAAAATCATCAGATTCGGCAGCAACACAAAGAGCGTCAGCCAGCCGACAATCATCACCACGATGGCGCTTTGCAGGCGGTTACGCATCAGCTTCATACGGCAGCACCACCTCCCAGCTCTGCACCCAGCTCACCGCCATTTTCTGGTTCAGCGAATGGTCAAAATCGGGGTCGTCCTCATTGAAAAATTCGCTCACCGTCAGGAGCTTGCCATTTTCCAGTTCAACGGTGGATTCCAGCGTCATCCCTTTATAGTTCCGCTCACGCACGTAGCCCACCAGATGCTCGCTGCGGCTGTCGTGATCGATCTCTTCAACGCGCAAATCTTCCGGGCGCAGCAGGACATGTAATTTGTCACCAGGCACCACCGGGAAAGGGCAGTGGATATCACATTCCCGTCCTTCCACGCGGGCGCGCACGCTGGGGGCGTTGTCACTGCTTACCACCTCAGCGTCAAACACGTTGATTTCGCCGATAAAGCGCGCGACAAACAAATTGGCCGGTTCTTCGTAGATCTCGCGTGGCGTACCGTCCTGCTCGATACGACCATCGCGCATCACCACGATGCGATCGGACATGGTCAGCGCTTCTTCCTGGTCGTGCGTGACGAACACAAAGGTGATGCCGAGCTTGCGCTGCAACGCTTTCAGCTCGTTCTGCATCTGTTTACGCAGCTTGTAATCCAGCGCGGAGAGTGATTCGTCCAGCAGCAACACTTTGGGTCGGTTCACCACCGCACGCGCAATGGCGACACGCTGTTGCTGGCCGCCTGACAGCTGATGAGGACGTCTGTCGGCAAAACTTTCCAGTTGCACCATGGCCAGCGCGTCATTGACGCGACGGTTTATCTCCGCCGCCGGGGTTTTCTGCATCCGCAGGCCAAACGCCACGTTTTCAAACACCGACATATGAGGGAACAACGCATAGCTCTGGAACACCGTATTGATATGGCGGTGCTCGGCAGGCGTGTCGGTAATGTCATTGCCATCGAGGACGATGCGACCCTGGTCGGCATCTTCCAGCCCGGCGATCAGGCGCAGAATGGTGGTTTTACCGCAGCCGGAGGGACCGAGCAGGGTGATAAATTCACCATGACGGATAGTCAGCTGGAAATCGGAGATGATGGATTTATCATCGAAGGCTTTACTGATGCCAGAAAGCGTAACCAGCGCCTGTTGTGCGCATGTTTGCGTCATTTTAGTCACTCAGTCTGAAAATGATCTGATTACAGCATAGTCGCACGCAGCGGCCAGCCGTGATGAAGGGCGGGATAATACCTGAAAAATGCGCCAATGCCATGTTTCCACGTGGAATTACCTTGAAAAGTCTGAAAAAGAACGGAGTATGCTGTAGCGACATGCAGCGGCACGGGAAATCTTTCTGCATCCGATGATTGAGCAAATCATCATGACGGGACTAACCTGATGGATAATGATTTGACGCAACAACGCGTCGCCAGTGACCAATGATAATAAATGCAGGTTCTTTAGAGGGATGACCGATGGATCAATTACTTGAGCGCTTTCTCAGTTATGTGGCGATTGAAACCCAATCCAAACCACAGGCACGACAGGTCCCAAGCAGCGAAGGGCAGTGGACGCTGGCGCGTCAGCTCCAGGAAGAGCTGCTGGCTTTAGGTTTTGTGGATGTGACGTTAAGTGACCATTGCTGTGTTATGGGCACTTTACCGGCGAATGTTGACTGGCCGACCCCGGTGATCGGTTTTATTTCGCATATGGATACCTCACCGGATTTCACAGCGAAAAACGTTAATCCGCAGATTATTGAAAATTACCGCGGCGGAGATATTGCCCTTGGCAACGGTGATGAAATTCTTTCGCCGGTGATGTTCCCGGTACTGCATAAGTTAATCGGCCATACGCTGGTCACCACCGATGGTAAAACGTTGCTCGGAGCGGATGATAAAGCCGGGGTGGCGGAAATCATGACCGCCATGGCACGCCTCGCCCAGGGGGACATTCCGCATGGTGCGATTCGTGTTGCCTTTACGCCGGACGAAGAGATTGGCCGTGGTCCGTCATACTTTGATATCGAAGAGTTTGCCGCCGACTGGGCTTACACCGTGGATGGTAGCGACCTGGGTGAGTTCGAGTTTGAGAACTTCAATGCGGCATCAGCGACAGTCAAGATTGTCGGTAACAACGTGCATCCGGGGACTGCCAAAGGGGTGATGGTGAACGCGCTGGAACTGGCGATGCGCTTTCACGCTGAAGTTCCGGGGCAGGAGAAGCCGCAATTCACCGAAGGCTACGAAGGTTTCTACCATCTGCATAACATCAAAGGCACAGTTGAACATGCCGAGATGCAGTACATCATTCGTGACTTTGATGCGGATAACTACGCCAAACGTAAGCAACTGCTGGAAGAGATTGGTCGCCGTATCAGCAAAGGGTTGCACGGGGAATGTTCGATAAAAGTCGAGATCAGCGACAGCTACCGTAATATGCGCGAGAAAGTGGAACCGCATCCGCACATTATCGAACTGGCGTTGCAGGCGATGCGTGACTGCGGCATTGAACCAAACGTGAAACCGATTCGCGGTGGCACCGACGGTTCAGCGTTGTCGTGGAAAGGACTGCCGTGCCCGAACCTGTTTACCGGTGGCTACAACTATCACGGCAAACACGAGTTCGCTTCACTGAACGTGATGGCGCAGGCGGTGGATGTGATTGTGCGCATTTCGGCGCTGGTGGCTGAGAAGAAATAAACCGTAGCGGCGCGATTTATCGCGCGTCTTTTCCGATATAGCGCACGGAATTGCGCGATGAATCGCGCCGCTACGGCTCAGTGCATGTTGTTAATCCGCGAAGTACCAATAACCGCTGTTCACCAGCGCGGCGACCTGCGCCAGAAGTGAAGGATCGTTCAGTGCTTCACCAAAGTCTTCCAGCGTGAGTACCTGACGATGTGCCAGCGCCGCCAGCACTTCCGGGTGGCTACAGGCCACGCGCTCGCCGTTGACGAATACCCCATCACCCAGCGTCAGCACGCGTAACCCACCGAGGCGCGTCAGGGCATCACCCTGTTGCAGCGCATCATAGATTTCATCTGGCTGATAGGGCGGCTCCGGCGGTGCGATATCCAGCTCGTGGCGTGACTGCGAAATAAATTCGCCAAACCACTGATTAAACTGTTCGGGCTGATTGATCACATCCAGCATCGCGGCACGGATACCCTCCACCTCGGAAGGAAGAATTTGTGACGGACATTCACGCGTCGGCACATCGGGATCGCTATAGCGATAGCTGCCCAGTTCGTGAGCCAGCACGTAGTCGGCAAAACCGCTGATCAGCTCGCGACCGCTTGGCGCACGGAAACCTACCGAATAGTTCAGTGCGTTTTCCAGTGAGTAACCTTCGTGCGGGAATCCCGGCGGGATATAGAGGATGTCACCCGGTTCCATCTCTTCATCAATGATGGCGTCAAAGGGTTCCACCTGGAGCAGGTCGGGATGCGGGCAATGCTGCTTCATCGGCACTTTCTCGCCGACACGCCAGCGACGACGACCGGTGCCCTGAATGATAAACACATCGTACTGGTCGAAATGCGGACCCACACCGCCGCCAGGCACGGCAAAAGAGATCATCAGATCGTCAATGCGCCAGTCGGGCAGGAAGCGGAATGGGCGCATCAGCGCCGCCGAAGGTTCATGCCAGTGGTTCACTGCCTGTACCAGCAGCGACCAGTTGTTTTCACCGAGATGATCGTAGCTTTCAAACGGACCATGGCTCACCTGCCATTTACCGTTGTTATGGCTCACCAGGCGGCTGTCCACCTCGTTTTCCATTGCCAGACCGGCCAGCTCATCAGGAGAAATTGGGTCAATAAAGTTTTTAAAACCACGTTTAAGCACCACCGGGCGTTTTTGCCAGTAGCGCTGAATAAAGTCGGGCCAGTTAAGATCGAGCTGATAATCCATAGAAGGGTTCCGGTTAGGGCCATGAATGCCTGCAAGTATAACAGCCCGCGCGCCTTTCTACTCGCGACGATGTTCAACTTCCTGACGCTGGAAAATGACTTCCATACGCGCGCCCCCAAGCGGGCTGGTGGTGGCGATAACCTGACCGGCGTACTGCTCCAGAATGTCGCGAACCACTGCCAGACCTAATCCCTGGCCTGGTCGCAGGGTGTCGGCGCGCTGACCGCGCACGAAGATTAAATCGCGCTTACTTTCGGGGATACCGGGGCCATCATCGTCGATAAACAGATGCAACGCTTTATCGGTTTGCCGTGCACTGACTTCAATAAACTCCAGACAATATTTGCAGGCGTTATCCAGCACATTGCCCAGCACTTCCATAAAGTCATTCTGATCGCCGATAAAGGTCAGTTCGGGAGAGATATCGAGGGTGATTTCCACCCCTTTACGCTGATAAACCTTATTCAGCGCTGAACACAGGCTATCGAGTAGCGCTGAGACGGAATGCAAATCGCGCTGCAACGGGTTGTGATCGGCCTGCATACTGGCACGATGCAGGTAATAACCGATCTGCTGCGAGATACGGCTGATTTGCTCCAGCATCACCGGCTCCGCCTGTTCCACTGTCAGGTCTTTACCGCTGCGCAGCGAACGCAACGTACTTTGCAACACCGCCAGCGGCGTCTTCAGGCTGTGAGTAAGGTCGGAAAGCGTGGTGCGATAGCGGGTATAACGCTGGCGCTCATTGGTGAGCAATAAATTCAGGTTGCGTACCAGACTGCGCAGTTCCTGGGGAGGATTATCATCCAGATTCTCCCGCTGACCGGTTTCCAGCTCGCGCACCTGAGAAGTGAGATGTCCAATCGGCCGCAGGCTCCAGTGCGCGGCCAGCCACAGCAGCGGGATCACCAGCAGCAGATTGGCTGCCAGCACGTAGCTGAACCATGACCACACCACATCGGAATGCTGGAGTTCCTGTGGGATCGAATCGACCACCACAATGGTCAGCGCCGGTAAGTTGGTGGTGGCGTCATAGCGGTTGACCGCAACCGAGTGGGTAAAGGTATCGTTGCTGTTAGTGTCCAGGGCGTGAAGCTGTTTCTGCGCCACCAGGTTGTTGCCCATCGCCGCCAGGCTGGTGCGGTTGCTGGTATCTATTTCGTAGAAGTCAGGCTTGAGTAGCCACTCGCGCCGAATTTTGCGGCGGATTTCCGGCACATCGCGCTGCTGCCACAGCAGTTTGCCGTGTTCGTCGTAGATAAATACCAGCGTCGGGAAGTTGAGCGTCATACGCTCTGGCTGGGCAATGGTCAGCCGGTTGTCCTGCCACTGCGCAAGGGTAAAGAACAGGTTGCTTTCGCCGCGCATCACGCGATAGGTGTTTTTGTCGAAACTCACCACATAACCCACTACCGCCACCATGCCGTAGGAGAGCGACAGAAACAGCACAATGGCTGCCGTCGCCAGCAGAAAGCGGGCGCGCAGGGAAAAGGGGCGCAGGCGATGAAACCAGTTCATTGATCAGAGATCGAAACGATAGCCCTGACCGCGTACCGTGTTGATCACTTCAGTCGGGTAGAGCGCGAGAATTTTTTTACGTAAACGACCCATCAGCACATCAATAGTGTGGCTTTCACGTAATTCAGCATCAGGATAGAGTTGCAGCATCAGCGAGTCTTTGCTGACCACTTTTCCGGCGTTGCGGATGAGGGTTTCGACGATGGTGTATTCAAAGGCCGTCAGTTTAACCGGCTCATCATTTACCGTCAGCTCGCGACGCGAGAGATCAACCTGGAACGGCGGCATTGAGATGATTTGCGAAGCATGGCCACTGTTACGACGCATTAACGCCTGCAAACGGGCTGCAACCTCTTCGATATGGAACGGTTTGGTGACGTAGTCGTCAGCACCAGCTTCCAGCGCTTCGACTTTTGCCTGCCAGCCTTCACGGGCGGTAAGCACCAGAATTGGCTGACGAATGGCTTCGCCACGCCAGCGGCGGATCAGTGACATACCATCTTCGTCCGGCAGGCCCAGATCAACCAGCGCGATGTCCGGAATATGCTCCTGGAGGAAATAATCAGCTTCTTTCGCATCTTCTGCGGCATCCACCTGGTGACCCATTTCGCGCAATTGCACGGCAAGGTGATGACGCAGCAGCGCATTATCTTCCACGACCAGAACACGCATAGTTTTTCCTTACTTTCAACTCATTGATGGAGCAAAGTATATGCGAAACCAGCTAAACCGCAGATTAACACAGGCGAGCCGTGACACGCCTGTGTTAACGGGTGATTATTTCAGATCATCAACCATCTGCACGGCACGGCCAAGGTAATTGGCAGGCGTCATCTGCTTCAGACGCACTTTCTCCTCTTCCGGCAGTTCAAGACCATCAATAAACGCCTGCATACCGGCAGCATCAACGCGTTTGCCACGGGTCAGTTCTTTCAGTTTCTCGTACGGCTTCTCAATGCCGTAACGGCGCATCACGGTCTGGATCGGCTCAGCCAGCACTTCCCAGTTGTGATCCAGCTCGTCAAGCAGACGGTCACGGTTCACTTCCAGCTTGGAGATACCTTTCAGCGTCGCCTGGTAGGCGATCAGCGCATAGCCGACGCCAACACCGAGATTACGCAGTACGGTGGAGTCGGTCAAATCACGCTGCCAGCGCGACACCGGCAGTTTGCTTGCCAGATGCTGCATCACCGCATTGGCCAGACCGAGGTTGCCTTCGGAGTTTTCGAAGTCAATCGGGTTAACTTTATGTGGCATGGTGGAAGAGCCGATTTCACCAGCGATGGTTTTTTGTTTGAAGTGATTCAGGGCAACGTAGCCCCAGATATCACGGTCAAAATCGATCAAAATGGTGTTGAAACGCGCCATGCAGTCAAACATTTCAGCGATGTAGTCATGCGGTTCGATCTGCGTGGTGTACGGGTTCCAGGTGATGCCCAGCGAGGTGACAAAGGCTTCGCTCAGCTGGTGCCAGTCCACTTCCGGGTAGGCGGCGATGTGGGCGTTATAGTTACCGACCGCGCCGTTGATTTTACCCAGCACTTCGATGTTGCCGAGCTGACGCAGCTGACGCTCCATGCGGTAAGCGACGTTAGCCATCTCTTTACCCATGGTGGAAGGGGTAGCGGGCTGACCATGGGTACGTGACAGCAACGGAATGTCGCGATATTCCTGTGCCAGGCCTTTCACTGCCGCAATGATTTTGCTCCAGTAAGGCAGGATCACCTCACGGCGTGCCGTTTCCAGCATCAGTGCATGCGACAGGTTGTTGATATCTTCAGAGGTGCAGGCAAAGTGGATAAATTCAGAGACTGCGTGCAGTGCCGGTACATCAGCCACTTTCTCTTTCAGAAAATATTCCACCGCTTTTACGTCGTGGTTGGTGGTGCGCTCGATGGTTTTAATGCGTGCAGCGTCGGTTTCGTTGAAATTAGTGACAATCGCATCAAGGAAAGCGTTTGCGTCAGCATCAAATGCAGGAACTTCCTTGATCTCTGCGGTCGCGGCCAGTTTCTGTAACCAGCGAACTTCAACCTCAACGCGGAATTTCAGCAAACCGTATTCGCTGAAAATCGCGCGCAGTGGGCTGACTTTATCGCCGTAACGACCATCGACAGGTGAGACGGCGGTCAGAGAGGATAATTCCATCAGTGCAACTCCTGAATCGTTTAACAAAGCGTGATGCCGGAAGGGCGCTTAATACGCCGTTCCCAGCCGGGATAAAATGGTTTTTGCCTCACGCAGCAAGCGCTGGCGCGAGAACATCAGCTGCAGGCGGCCACCGCCAACCTGCTGCCATAATACGGCAGAACGGATACCCGCCAGCAAGGTGGCGCGTACCCGGTTCTGGATCTGGCTGCTCTGTAATACCTGGGGCGAGCCGGTCACCTGAATACGCGGGCCAAGTGGGCTGATTACATCAACATAAATGGCGGCCATGGCGCTGGTGATGGTGTCAGATTCCAGCTCATAATGTGCCAGCTGACGATCAAGCTGGCTGATGCGCTGGGCCAGGGTGTTGAGTGCTTGTTTATTGCTGTGCAGCTTGCGCTCCAGCACCACCAGACTCAGGGTATAGCGCATCAACTCCGCGCCTGCACCCTGACGGCTGCTGCTGTTCAGCACCGCCATCATGGTTTCCAGGCCGAGCCGCAGATTGGCTTCATCATTGCCATACACCGCCAACGTTGAGCCAGGATTGAGATCCAGCAGGCTGCGCAGCGAGACATTCAGTGCGGCGTTATTACAATTGCCCTGATGCGCCAGCTGTTGCACCAGATGGGCCGCCTGGCAAACACCTGCCAGCGCCAGCGTAATCTCATAATAGTTCTTAGCCACGGTTACTCCTGTATACGCGTCGGCAACGCCGACCTCAGGCAGCTGCCCAGGGCAGACGCTGTTCGATAATGCCGCCACCGAGGCACACTTCACCCAGGTAGAACACGGCAGATTGTCCCGGCGTAACAGCAGCAACCGGCTCATCAAAACGCACTTCAATACGGTCATCACCCAGCGGGATAATTTCGCAAGGGATATCGGTCTGGCGGTAACGGGTTTTCACCGTACAGCGCAGTGGGGCGGTGATCGGTTGGCGATCAACCCAATGCAGCTGCTGGGCAATCAGGCCCACGGACATCAGGCGCGGATGATCGCCGCCCTGTGCCACAATCAGGCGATTGCGTTCGACATCTTTATCGACCACGTACCAGGGATCGTCATTGCTTTCTTTACGTCCACCAATACCCAGCCCCTTACGCTGACCCAGAGTGTGATACATCAGACCCTGATGTTCACCGACGATTTCGCCATCAACGGTTTCAATGGCACCCGGCTGGGCAGGCAGATAACGGCCAAGGAAATCGCGGAATTTGCGTTCGCCGATAAAGCAGATGCCGGTGGAGTCTTTTTTCTTCGCGGTGATCAGATCAAGCTGCTCGGCAATGCGGCGGACTTCCGGTTTTTCCAGCTCGCCGACCGGGAACAGGCTTTGTGCGACCTGCTGGTGGCTGAGGGTGTAGAGGAAGTAGCTTTGATCTTTGTTGCCATCAAGGCCGCGCAGCAGGCGGCTCTGACCATCAACATCCTGACGGCGGACATAATGGCCGGTGGCGATAAAGTCAGCACCGAGATCTTCTGCAGCGAATTCAAGAAACGCTTTAAACTTGATCTCTTTATTACACAGAATGTCGGGATTCGGCGTACGGCCCGCTTTGTACTCTTCGAGGAAATGTTCAAAAACATTGTCCCAGTACTCTGCGGCAAAGTTGACCTTATGCAGTTTGATACCGAGTTTGTCGCAGACGGCCTGCGCATCAGCCAGGTCTTCAGCGGCAGTACAATACTCCTCGCCGTCGTCTTCCTCCCAGTTCTTCATGAACAGGCCCTCCACCTTATAGCCCTGCTGTTGCAGTAACCAGGCGGAAACGGAAGAATCGACGCCGCCGGACATACCGACGATCACTTTTTTCTGGCTGTTGTCAGACATGACACACTCTTAAATTACGATAAAAACAGGCGGCGTATTCTAGCACGCGGAAGCCGGGTGCGCACCCTTGTGAAACGGCCACTGGAACGGTGCGACCAGTTGTAAGGGGTAGCGCGCTCCCTGTTGCCACAATCGCACACTTTCAGCCACCAGCGGTGAACGCAGGTTATCCGCAGTGAGAATCTGCTCTGGCGTCAGCCACCAGCAGCAATCGATGTCATCATCATGCGGGGTGGTCGCGGCACGTTGTGCCAAATCCAGGCCAAAAAGAAACCGCACAAAAGGCGTATTATCCGAGGCGATCCATTGTTGTACGCCAAGAAAATAGTGCGGTGTGGCATCAATACCGGTTTCTTCGAATAACTCGCGTTGTGCGGCTTCCAGCAGGGTCTCATCCGCCTCCAGATGACCGGCGGGTTGGTTCCAGGTGGCGTGTCCGCGTATGCGTTCTTCCACCACCAGTAACTGCCCTTCCGCCTGCACGATGCAGGCGACGGTGACATGAGGTTTAAACATCGATCCTCCCGGATTGTTAACCTGAAGTTATTGAATTCGGACTGACATCACGCCACTCACCCGGTGCCAGATTATCCAGCTGATGTTCCCCCATGGCGAAACGGATCAAGCGCAGGGTAGGGAAACCAATGTGCGCCGTCATACGCCGGACCTGACGGTTACGGCCTTCATATAAGGTGATTTTCAGCCAGCTAACCGGAATGGCTTTGCGTTCACGGATCGGCGGCTGGCGCGGCCAGAGCCACTCCGGCTCTGGTACCCGTTCGACGCCTGCGGGCAGGGTCGGGCCATCATTTAAGGTCACGCCGCTGCGCAGGCGGGATAAATCTGATTCCTGCGGTTCGCCTTCCACCTGCACAAAATAAATTTTCCCGGTGCGTTTGCCTGGCTGGGTCAGCTGCGCCTGTAGCGCGCCATCGTTGGTTAAAATCATCAGCCCTTCGCTGTCGCGATCGAGGCGCCCCGCGGCGTAGACGTCAGTCACGGGCACAAAATCTTTTAGCGTCCGGCGTCCGGCCTCATCGCTGAATTGCGGTAAAACATCGAAAGGTTTGTTAAAGAGTATGACGCGCACTGGACCCCGAGGCCGCGTATCACGACGGACAGGCTTGCGTGACGGGGCGCTGAATCGTTTATCCTGGTGAATTCGTTGGGAAGTTTTTCGCATGGGCTTTGCAGTTGGTGACAATCAGCGCATTATAACGCGAAACTGCGGTGATTGGCGCGGCGGAAATATTCAAGTAGTATTGACGCGCATCTTACAAATCATTAACAAAAAATCGCTCGAAGGAGAGGTTAATGGAAAGCAAAGTAGTTGTTCCGGCGGAAGGTCAGAAAATCACCCTGGATCAGGGCAAACTGGTAGTGCCAAATAACCCGGTCATCCCCTACATTGAAGGTGACGGCATCGGTGTTGACGTTTCCCCCGTGATGCTGAAGGTGGTTGATGCCGCTGTGAAGAAAGCCTACAACGGCGAGCGAAAAATTTCCTGGATGGAAATTTACACCGGTGAGAAGTCAGTAGAACTCTATGGCCAGGATGTCTGGCTGCCGCAGGAAACCCTCGATTTAATCAAAGAATACCGCGTTGCCATCAAAGGCCCGCTGACCACTCCGGTTGGTGGCGGTATTCGTTCTCTGAACGTTGCACTGCGTCAGGAGCTGGATCTGTACGTTTGTCTGCGTCCGGTTCGCTACTACAAAGGCACCCCAAGCCCGGTAAAACGTCCTGAAGATACCGATATGGTGATCTTCCGTGAAAACTCCGAAGATATCTATGCGGGTATCGAGTGGAAAGCCGGTACGCCTGAAGCTGACAAAGTGATCAAATTCCTGCGTGAAGAGATGGGTGTGAAGAAAATTCGCTTCCCGCAGCAGTGTGGTATCGGCGTGAAGCCGTGTTCAGAAGAAGGTACCAAACGTCTGGTGCGTGCTGCCGTGGAATACACCATCACCAACGATCGTGATTCCCTGACGCTGGTTCACAAAGGCAACATCATGAAGTTCACCGAAGGTTCTTTCAAAGACTGGGGCTACCAGCTGGTGAAAGAAGAATTCGGCGGCGAGCTGATCGATGGCGGCCCGTGGATGAAGTTCAAAAACCCGAACACCGGCAAAGAGATCATCGTGAAAGACGTGATCGCTGATGCCTTCCTGCAGCAGATCCTGCTGCGTCCGGCTGAATATGATGTTATCGCCTGTATGAACCTGAACGGTGACTACATTTCTGACGCCCTGGCGGCGCAGGTTGGCGGCATCGGTATCGCACCGGGTGCAAACATCGGTGATGAATGCGCACTGTTCGAAGCTACTCACGGTACTGCACCGAAGTATGCAGGCCAGGATAAAGTGAACCCAGGTTCCGTCATCCTGTCCGCAGAAATGATGCTGCGTCATCTGGAGTGGTTCGAAGCCGCAGACCTGATTGTTAAAGGCATGGAAGGCGCAATCGCCAACAAAACCGTGACCTATGACTTCGAACGTCTGATGGAAGGCGCTAAACTGCTGAAATGTTCAGAGTTTGGCGACGCGATTATCGCGAATATGTAAGCTGCCTTTTTGGGTGGAATGTAGAACGGGAGCCAGTGGCTCCCGTTTTTGTTGGTGCACTTGTACTAGCGGCCGGATGAGGTCAGTCTTTTGAATTTTTTGGCGTTAATTGTTATCTGAGCCTGGTTTCAATTGAGGGAAACAGAATCAACACTAATAAAAAGAATATTCTTAGTTAACTAAGGACATTTTCTTAAGTACAGAAGCCTAATCTTTAATGTTACAATACCTGTTCTTTAGTATTGGTTAGTGATGGTGGTCATAACAATTCATAAAATTTCGAATATCAAATAGTCATATACCTTATGAATATGTTAAAGATGAACCACAGAAAAGAGAACATCCCGGGGTAAAGAAAGACTATGTCAAAATTTTATGCAAATGACGATATAAATGAAAAAATTAAACTATTTCTGGAGGAGGCTTTTCCCGGGATAAAAGGCTATAAATATGGATATTTCATTATAAACAAAAAGGATTTAAATGAAATTCGCATTATAAATAATTTTCCTGAGTGGTTTGATTTATATGTGGAAAATGTGCATCAAATGGTAGACCCGGTAGTAATGAAGGCACTAACGAGAGTGGAAGGTTTTAACTGGAATGAGGAAATTATTATTTCTTCAAAGTTAGCCTTGCCGAAGGTAATGCTTCATGCGAAAGAGTATGACATCAATAATGGGCATACATATATAATTCATGACTACAAAAACAATCTAGCACTGCTGTCAATTTTTAATGACCAGATGGCTGATTTAGCAGGTGAAAACACACGAAATATTGATATTGAACTGTCTGTTTTTGTGAAGGTTCATCAAAAATTACTGTCTTTGTATGATTTTTTCAAAATAGATAACAATAATCACACTATTAAATTCACTTCCAGAGAGAACGAAATTCTTTATTGGGCAGCTGTTGGTGAAACTTATAGGGAAATTGCATCACATTTGGATATCACAGTGTCTACAGTGAAATTTCATATGGCAAAGATTGTGCAGAAGTTAGAGGCTGTCAATGCAAAACATGCAATCAGATTAGCCTCTGACTTAAAATTAATCAATGTCCCCACAGGTGATTAATAAAGCGAGATAGTTGTCAATGATATTTGTACATACTATGCAGATTTATTCTTTAAAGCATCGTTTAGACAAAATACTGCGTTGTCCTTAGTTGGCATAATGATCAGATAGATGTATTCTTTTTTTTCAGATGTCCCAATTTTTTGAACTTCTATGTTCCATCCGGCTTTAATTAAACTGCACAGCAGCTGCTCGGATGCGACGGCATAAATGCCATCGTAACCAGATTTTTTTGCGAAAGAATGAATATTCAGGAAGAAACGAAGTTTTAAATCCCTTGCGAATTCGTAATCTGTATCTCGCTCTGTGTCAATGAATAGACGTGTAACTTCTACATAATTACCTTCAGGTAATGTTATCTTATCGAAATATTTATAGAAAACCCCAGTAAACATGTTATCAAAATGCATGTCAATAAACCGGCATCCGCAAATTATTTTTCCTTCCTGTTTTCCTATAAGATAATGTGTATTCTCATTATCATATTCATCAAACTCCATGCCATCTTTGCATTTCACTAACCAATCCAATTTATCTTTAAATATTTTTTTTCTTATGAAATAAAATTCGGTGAGATCTTTTTTTAGCATGTTGCTGTAATTACATGATTCAAATGTAATCATTATAACGATTCTCGGCTATTTGAGTTTATTGAGATGAGTTTTAAAGAACAGAACTAAATTACAATGGATGATTTTGTGCGTTGATTAGAAACTCTTGCAACAAAAACTCTCTGTGATTTGTCTGAAGTTTTTATCAGTTATTGGCTTAAGTTTAGATGATTAGATGAAGGTATAAAAAGAGTGTCGTCACAAAACAGATTTCATCTTACAAGAAAGCATAAAATCATGTTATAGATTTTATTAATAATACAACATTATCTTTGCAGAAAGGATATCAATCATTACATGATTTCTTTAATTTTACATGTTAAATTTTAAAAGAATAATTAACGAAATTTTCGTGAATGGTGAGGTGGTCAAGTCTTAATTTTTTTAGTATTCGATTAGTATTCGACTCATCTATAGGCATGAAAACATAATGCACTGCCTCTCCTTTTTCAGAATAACCTGATTCTAACACTTTTACGCACCAACCTGTCCTCCGATATATATATAACATAGCCTCGCTTGCTATAGAGTAAATTCCTTCATAATTATTCCGTCGAGTGAAATTTATGATTGCGATAAAAATCAGTGCGCAGACAGGGTGATTAAATAACTTTAATTTATTTATGCGATCTTTATCAATAAATAGCCTGCTGGCTTCCAGATAATTTCCGGTTGAAATCTTAATGTTGTTAAAGAATAAGTTAAAAACACCACATTTCAACATGTTGGGTTTGTCAATTTCAATAAGTCGCACACCGCAAATCACCTCATTACAGTATTTTCCCAGTATATAATTGGCATCATGCGTGTCATATGCATCAATCTCCTTCTCATCAGTGCAATTTACTGCCCAATCAAGCCTGTCTTTAAAAACCCTTTTTCTAAGATGGAACAGACTGTTGGCTTCATTTTGTGTAAGAAAAGAATACGGAACAACATATAGTTGAATCATGTAATATTTCCTTTTAACTTTATATTTAACCTTGGAATGGATATACAATTAAAAAACACAACTATACCAAAGTCAATAAACAATACCTTGGTAAATTTTTTTGTATTGGAAATTGAAGGTAAAGTTAAAAAATTAAACAGGCATCACAACTTGATAGTCACGATTGTGATATCTTATATAGTTTTTTTTGTGTGATATGCTTTAAAAAAAGCATGCCTCAGTAACTTAGTGAATATCGACCGTAATATATTGCACTTTTTTGATGTTCATTAAACTTACTGTCTTTGTGTGAGCCTTTTAAAAAAGATAACAATAATCATCGTCTCACAATATTTAAGCGATAATTTGCATGATTTACAGCTGACAACCTGAATATTCTGTCCGTCAATTTGATAACCCGTGAGCGCTAATAGGCTCATTAACAATAACGAATAGAAGCCTCCCACCTCAACCTGAGAGGCTTTGAATGTTCTTTACTGTTAAAGAAATAGTCCGGAATAAAATGCGTAAACACCGATTAGCATAAAAATCCAGGAGAAGACTCCGAGCCAGTCATGTGTGTTCATTGGGCTACATGGTCCGGCCTGATTCGAAAGGAGAAATATCGTAAACAATCAGATTAAATATACTAAAAATCGTCGCTTGGGCGTGCCTGGTCTGAATCCATTCATAGTGTATTCCTGTCACCAGTGGCATTTTCACCAATATTATCAGAAGGTTTATTGTCGCCATTCTTCAGCCTGCAATCACCCCCGTCCTTCAAAACCATCCATATAGGTTTCCGATATTGCCTTGGCCATATTTTCTCGCCAGTGGGGTGATACATTTTCCTTGTATTCTTTACCGGCGAATTGGGATGTGCCATGAATGGATTTTATGAATTCATCACTACGGTAATAATTAACGCGTTGTTGTATGTCCGTTGCCGTCAGTCCGGCCTCACGATCTTTTTTTCCCTGTTGCCAGAATTGTTCGAAAAAAGGCGTCATTAGGCGGATTGAGTCCGCTTTATTCATTCTGAAATTAGGATCATTGTCATCAACAGTATGAACAAAATGAATAGCATGGCGTTTTGCGCTATTGTCCGATTGGGCACAACTACTAAGAAAAACCAATGATAGCGCGATGGCGCTTATCGCCAGGGTATTTTTAAGCATGTTATATTCCATTATTTAGGTAAATATCAGGCAAAAGTTTGTGATTATTGCCATTATTCCATCTGGGGTATTTGATATATGACTGTAATGCCGTAAAAAGGGTGCCTGTTTACCACCCGGATTGTCAATCTTTTCCTTCAGAAAATAATCCAGGGTGATACAGATAACATTCCCGATAGCTGAACGGTGTTTTTTGTCGGATAAACCGTTATCGTCAGCGTTCAATGACAGGAGGGGTTATGCAGGGTGTAATGAAATTCATTAAGGGCTGGCTGGTTTTTTCACTGCTATGGGGCATTTTTATGTGGTTTGTTTCCTGGCAGGCGCAGGGAAAAGAACCCGGCCTCGC
The DNA here is from genome assembly GCF_059730475.1 of Pantoea sp. X-Soil-TKNS-1280. Taxonomy (NCBI): domain Bacteria; kingdom Pseudomonadati; phylum Pseudomonadota; class Gammaproteobacteria; order Enterobacterales; family Erwiniaceae; genus Pantoea; species Pantoea sp. X-Soil-TKNS-1280. Next base: position 1,710,982 of record NZ_AP035962.1, read on the forward strand.
GATAGTGATGAGCCTGTATGCTGGCCTGATTTATCAGGCGTTAATGACCATGGTGGCGCGCTACAAAACCCGTAAATCACAGGCCTGATTTTTCGCATCTGCTCAAGGCTCAACACGCAGCTTTGCGCTGCACTGACACTAATTTGCAAAGCCTCAGGCAAGCTAGGCGCACTTTTGGATCATTTTGTGGGTGAGTGGATAATGAGGAAGATGCCGCTAGCTGCCTGGTTTTTTCTGTTGCTGTCATTTGGATCCTGTGCGCAGCCGGTACCCGCGCCCCCCAGTATGCATGTGTACAGTGGTCGTCACTTCAATGCTGGTAACAACGGTCTGGCGGATGTGGCTGAAACGCCGGATGAACATATTCAGGAAAGGCGTGATGATGTGGGATACCATCAGTAATGCTGGCTGGAGCCTGAATGTTGATGAATAAAAAAGCTGCGATCGCAATGATCGCAGCGAAGATGAGTGGTTAACTCTGCAATATTACCTGTTGTAGTACTTCCAGGCCTGAGTCCAGCTGATACCTGTTTCTGGCTCGTAATGTAACTGAGACCATTCACCGGTCTGGCTACACCAGCCAGCAATGACACATTGGAACAGCTTGCCTTTGTGTTGCACCACATCACCGGCTTTATAGTCGCTACCGTAAACCCATTCCGAATACCCCGTGGAATCAGAAAGTGCCGGAACGGTGATATCTTTCACCAGTGTGCGGGATTCCTTACCAGCAGCGACGGACACAGTGACTTTCAGGTTCTGTACCTGATTGGTTTTGTTAACCGTAAAACTCTGTGTAGCCAGCCCATTGCTGCCACCCTGGGCACTCGATGGAAGTGTCCATTGATAGGCCGGCACGCTGGTTGCTGTGGCAGAAGAAGACACGCCACCGGCAAAAGTGATGTTGCTGCCGTTGTCTGTGGGGAGGATGACTAATTCCAGAGCATCAATAAATGCCTGATCATGGTTTTGTGCCTCCTGAGTGACTTCAATCGGATGAGTTTGCGTGGCGGATCGCGCACCTTTCACACTCGAAGCATTGACTTCGACAAGGTAGTTCCCAGCGGTCAGACCAGCTTTAATCTGTCCATTCGGGTCAATACCATTAGCCACAATCTGGGAGCCCTGTTTCAGGGTCCATTGATAACTGGCCTGGTCAAAATTTGCCCTGGCCTGCATTTGGGCCGGATTGGCGGATGGCATACTGTCTGCACCGGTAATCCCGACGCCGGGTTTCACCACGTTAATGGTCACGATGGCTTCGCCGGATTTTTGCTTGCTGTTAGTGGCGGTCAAACGGAATGTTGCTGAAACATCGAACAGACCCTTGGGTACCACAATTTCAGCGGATTCTTTATCGTAGGATTTAAGCGTAATTTCGCTGTTACCCTCCGTACGTTCCCACCTCCAGATCACATCCTGCTGATTACTGCTGCCGGTAACCGTATAGCCAAAACCCACATCATTGGTACCGACGACGGAGAGCGTCGCGGTATTCAGCGATACCACCGGGGCCAGACTTTCGTCGGCGCTGGAGGTGCAAAAGTCCTGGCCGTTAAAGTTGTAACTGGCCGGCCCGGAGAGGATCTCATTGACTTTGGTCGGGATACCTTGCTGCGAATCGATAACCCTGGTATCAACAACACCGTTATAGTCTTCGGTAAAGTTATAGTAGCTGCCGTTCGCCAGCTTATTACAAACAGCCGCGTTCATACTATTCAGAATCAAACCATTATCGTTACTGGCCGCCCAAACAAACAGGCCACCTAATTTATATTTTTTAAGCAGGTCACCTTTGGCAATGACTGAACGCTGCGAGTCAAAGGTTTCAACCTGAGCCGTTGGATTACCCTTTACCGGGGCAATGGGTTTCCAGATATAGGCAGCTTCAGCCTGTTTATCGTAATAGGTATCCTGCTTCTTGCTGATAAAGGTGTCGTACAATTCGCGATAGTCAGTCACACCATTTTCAAAGGTTCCATTACTGCCAAGTCCTTTACGGCTGACCTCTTCGCCATTGGCAATCCCATGCCAGAAAAGTTTGTCATGCTGCGGTTTGACGCTGACACTGTGCCAGCCCCGGCTATAGGCAGCGGCACCGACCACCAGTTTTTCGGAGGGGAAGTCCGGGTTATTATCGAGAATGGCTTTCACTGCGCCTTCGGCACTGAAACCGCGTTGCGCCTGTTCGCCAGTCATATCGTTACCCTGGCCATCAATAATGATATTGCCCGCTTCGTCTTTGAGTTTGTTCTGATTAGCTTGTTGGTAATAGGTTCCGGCAATCGGTTTGGCATAGACTCCCGCATGATGGCCAGGGTTACGGGCAAAGGCACCGTACATGTCGTAAGTCATGATATTGATAAAATCAAAATCATCTTTCAGGCTGTTAAAATCGATCGCGGCGAGTTTAGCAGGTGAGGCGCTGACGGCGGCACTCAGTTGTTTACGTTGCGCGCCGCTATATTGGGTATCCATCGCGGAACGAAGTTGTTTGACCAGCGCTGTATAGTGTTCTCTTTCATTCTGATAACCATCAATCGCCAGGTCGCCTATGGCTGACGTTCCGGTAAAACCGACGAATTCCCAGTCAAGATCGATACCGTCCACGAAAGGATATTCGCTCAGGAAATTCATAATGGATTTAACGAAAATATCACGGCCTTCTTTGGTTTCTACCATGGCGTGAAACGGCGCACTCATTGACCAGCCGCCGACGGAGACCATCACTTTCAGCTGCGGGTTCGCTTTCTTCATTCTTTCCAGCGCTTTCAAACCAAAATATGAGGCCTGAGGATCGTAACGCGAGACAGAAAAATCACCCTGCTGTTTAGCTGGTGTATCATTACCCTCCCAGCTGGTTTCTCCGTTTTCCACCGGGAAATTACCCTGGCCGCACATGGCTTTAAGGATTTTTTGCCCGCGCTCGTTGCCTTCAGCGATCAGCCCGGTATTGTTGGTCACTGGCAAGGTAACATTTCCCGGACGTTGTGCACCAAAATCACAAAGACCGAGGAAGCTCCAGAATATATGAGTAAGGTTTTTCGCCGGAACTAAATCGGCGGTATATGATCGTTCCCAATAAGCCCATTCATCGAAATACATGCCGACGATCTTATTGCTGTTGAGCTGAAAGGGGACATTCTTTTCCAGATTTGCTGCAAATCCATTCTCATTTTCACTGAGAATCAGGTTGCTGCTATTCCCTGATGAAGGATAAATATCACCTGGGTTAGCATATTCAACTTTGTAAACCTGGTAATTTTTGGGGCTGTGCGGATGCAGCCCCTCCATATCACTGCTCCATGCTTTCCATTGTATTTTCGTTTTCAGTCGGTCACCACGATGGCGGCTCACATCGCCTGCGCTACCGCTATGCTCTTCAGCAATGGTACCGCTTTCGTCAGGTGTGACTTCAACCGCAAATGCATTACCACCATAAATCGCCGATAATGTCGCTATTGCAATTACTGATAACTTCTTCATCCCTAAATCTCCAATGTTTAATTCCGTTACAAGAATAAACAAAATATGTCTAAAGGGGCTTGAGGAAATTCTTTGCAATAATAAGAATGAGAGAAGTGGCAGGAGAAATTTCTAAGTCAGGCAGGATAATAAAAATAAAGGGGAGTAGGCAGGACGATATTTGCGCCTCCATGCGCAACCTGAAATGCTTATTTCCTTCCCAGCAGAAAACCGACGACTATGCCGACACTGGCTGCCAGCGCTAATCCGGTCACCGGATTATCACGTACGCTTTTAATGACGCAATCAGCAGCATCCTGAGCCGCATAGCTGGCTTTTGCCGGATAACGTCGGGCTGCACCTTTGAGCTGATGGCGGCGTGAACCAGTGACTTCGCCTACTTTCTCTTCTACTGCTCCTGCTGCTTCATTCAGTTTTGCTTCCGCTTTTCCAGTCATAAATGACTCCCTGATGGTTGTGAATCTCTCTTTCAGCGTAGTCAGGGAATACGTCACCAGCAACCGCGAGGAACAAGGGGTTTGCAGGAAACCAGAATTCTGTCCAGGCTTGGTACAGGTAATAAGCGTCAGGAGGAGCGATGAAACGCGATGTGTTAAACGAGGACGATTATGACGAAGTTTGCCGGGTGATTGGTGATGCGGTGATTGTGCTGGCGGAATGCGGGCACGAAACCAAAAGAGAAGAAATCACTGACCTGCTGAAGCGAACCCGTCACCATCGCGCCCATGATGAGCGCGATGAGCAACGTATGCTGGAACATGCTATCCGGCTGGTCAAGCCATGATAAAAATACCGGACGTCCGGCCTGATTTATTCCAGCAGCACACCCTGAATCAGGCTGGCTTTCACCACCGTGACATCCTTAATGTTCAGAGCGCGCATATATCCTTCGACCAGCAGCAAATTGCTCACGTCGGTGGCACGATAATCGCCAGTCAGTTCGCTATCGCCTTTCCAGACCTGTTGTTTTGACGCCTGCTCAAGCGCTGCCAGATCGTATTGATTGCCTCTGATTTTCAGCTGATTCTTAATAGAAAAACCGTGCACACCCCCGATACCGACCACCCGACGGTTGCTGAGGTCCTGTTTAATTTGCGCCGGGACATCGTTGTGGGCATAAAACTCGACAAAACGCAGTACGGAAGGGCGCCAGGAGCCGATGGGATTCGGAGAGGTCGCGGAAGGTTGGTTTTTCAACACATCAACAATGAAATTTTTCAGCGTCACCGAAGCCAGCTTACCCTGATACACATCGGATACCGCTTTCCCCTGCTGTTCGCGCCAGGCTGTCATCTGCATTGAGCCGCCACCAATATCCCACACCAACAGATCTTCATCGCGGAGTTTAGGGTCATTGAGGGCCGCTTTAGCGGAGCGGAAACCCAGCTCAGCTTCCTGCTGCTGGCTGATAATTTTCAGCTGCACGCCCGCCTGCTGATTGAAACGATCAATCACCGCCTGGCCGTTACCGGCAGAACGAAAAACGGCAGTCGCAACGCCGCTGATACGTTGTGGATGATAGCGTTGCGCCTGCGTCACCAGCTGTTGTAAGGCATGCAATCCCTGCTGCTGGATCGCCTCATCCAGCTGATTGTTGCCGGAGTGGGCCAGGGCGTCGTTGAAACCAATCGGGCGCTGGTCCTCAAATAATACTTTTCCCAGTTGATGCTGGCAGATATTGACTTCAGTGACGGCAATTTTGGTGGTGCCAGAACCCATATCGATACCGGCTCGCGTTTGCCAGCAATCGTCGGCAAAGGCCAGAGACGGCAGGGTGATAACGAACAACAGCGATACAACACGCACAGCAAATCTCATAGTGACTCCTGTCAGAGAGAAGATAAAAAGGAACGTTAACCTGCGACGCACGGCTTACGGGCATGTCCAGGTGATCATGGTGTTTTGATAGGGGTTGATTAGACGGAACTGTTTATCCGACAGTCGCTGGGCGTAATAGCCTTCGGGCGTCACTGCCGAGGGGACATACTGAAAACGGTCAGAGGAGTGCAATCTGCCGCTTTGCACGGTGACATCATCTTTGGTGACAGAAAACGCGTTAACCAGGTCAAAAATACGCGCTTCGGTGTTGCCCATCGCCTGACCATAAATGGTGGCGACCTCGCCGGGACAATCCACGCCTTTTGGGGTGGAACTGCAGCCAGCCAGTAACAATAAGGTGAGAACTACGGTGATTCGCAACATGGTCCTGTTCCTGATTCGATCCCTGGTTTGCCGTGGCAGCAAAGTCTGCACAATGACCACGATATGCTGATCATAGCAGGTCTGGTGCCGCTTCCCATTTGCTATTTGTGTAATCGTTAAGCGAGGGAAATGTTAAAGGGTGACTTTGCTAGCAGATAAACGGTATTCTTGCCAACATTGCGCATCAGCTTAGCAGAACAAGGGAAAAGTAATGAAAGAAGAAGAAGCCAGTCTAATGATTCTTCAGCACGCCATTGATCAACTCGAAGCCGATCAAAAACAGCAGGTCATGAACTGTGTTTCGGCGCTACGTGAGGTGATGCAGCAATTCAATCCTGATGACGCCGGTCTGGCGCTGATGTTAGTGGCGGCTGAGGTTGCCGCGCAAGAGTAGGGCCCGCAGCGCGCCGTCAGGTCCGAACGGCGCGTGTTTCCTCACTGGTTCATTTCTCCCACCAGCCAGCGGTGGATCACCCGCACGATATAATGCTGCTGCTCCGCGGAAAGTGGCTGATGTGCGGCAATACCGTGCCATTTCGCCAGGCAGCCGCGACAACAGGTTGCGGTAGCATGTTGGGCGATAAACACCGGGTGGTCGCGCATCGGCGTCTGCTTGCCATCGTTGTGCGGTTCGGCTTCCGCCAGACGACGCGCGATAAAATCCGCAGCGTGCTGGTCGATGATATCCGGTCCCTTATCCAGACAATATTGACGTTCTTTCGCTCCCAGATGGAAGCGACGGCGAAAGGGCGATTGCGCCAGGCGAGCAAACAGCGCGTTTTCATCTCTCATAACATCCTCCGGCCGCAATAATAACGCATTATCGGGTTTTATACTGTGTAAAATCACAGGGACCAGGCATTGCTGCATTCGGCCGGAGGAGCCGTTTATTTACGCGTTATCAGGTCTTGCAGCCAAAATTGAAATACAGGTCACCTTTTGTGGTGTGCCCGTTATATAATATTCAGCATACTCATGTTGTGTTGGCGTATCATCAGGGAAGAGGATAACGACGTCTTCATCAGATACATTATTTTTATCGCAATAAGCCTCGACGATATTGCAGGCAATGGGCATTTTATTAATACCCGCACTGTCAAGGTAAATGCCCTGATGGAAAGGCACATCCATCTCACGGTTATCAACCCGATCCTTTAATGAGAATGCGTGCTGAGGAAAACTTCCCTGCCTATTTTCATCAACTGACTCAAAAAGTATCGTTTTGGTTAAAACATCCAGAAGCGTGTATTTCGCCAAAAACTCCGGGATATCATGATGCCTTTCTGGTGGCCCCAGACGCGCGGAAATAACACAGCGGAAAACTGCTTTTGCATTAACCTCATTAAATAGGTCAACTATCGTCTGTTGCTGGTTTTCATTGGGTGCACCAACCAGGACCTGCTCGCCATTAGCACTGCGTTGCTTCAGCGTATTATCATGATCCCAGCAGATAAAAAATTGAGGGGGATTTTTTCCTTCTTTCTTACGTTCTGCAATGATGTCGTTCATGGTTTTATCGACAGCATGAAGCGTAGCCATGAGGTGGGCTTCTTTCACCGGCTCGGCATGGATATGAACGCCATCAATAACGTCGCTGCTGACATTATATTTTGTATAACTTTCCATGTTGATCTGGTTATTATTACTGAATTTTTTGCAACCCAGCAGGCCACTAAAACATTTTGCTTTGGGTGCTTCATCACGCTGAGTGCGATAGAAATCGCCACGGGAAATATTGAAATCGTTCATACTATTCCTCATTTTCCATTAAATTAAGATGCGTTGCCATGACGATTCTAGAATGGTCAGATAACGCAGCTTAATGATTATTTCGTGAGTTTTCCCAGACACGGTTTTTCATATGACCGTCGGATTTCCGGCAGAGAAAAAGCGGTTGAGGTCACATTAATCCTTATCCTGGTTCGATTGGCCTCAGGCTGTGCTAAACCTGACTAAGAGTCCAAAAGGAGGATGAGATGAAAAAGACACTGTTTCTGATTGGTACTTTTAGCCTGGGTCTGCTGCTGGCAGGCTGTGCATCTGATCATGTTATGCATACCAATGACGGTCAAACCATTGTCACCGAGGGCAAACCGATGGTGGATAAGGATACTGGCATGATTACTTACAAAGATATCTACGGCAAAGAACAGCAGATAAATCAAAGTGAGATCAAAGACATGTCTTCTGTTGATAACTGATTTAATCCTGCGATAACCCTCCGGCCCGCATCTGGCGGGCCACTCGTCGCCGCAACAGCGCATTTTGTGATAACCTCCGTAAAACCCCAATGAAATCATTATCTAACCTCAGCGGAGGATCCAATGAAGGCGATAGCTATTGTCGCTGGCCTGGTGGCGTGCCAGATCGCACCCGCCTGGAGTGAAAGCGAATTCCAGGTCACCTGTCCGGGACGGCCCACGATGACGGTGTCGCGTGCTGAGTACGGTCTTAGCATGTTGATGTGGCCAACAGACCATTTCCAGATTGCGGCTGGCCAGCAACGTACCCATTTGCAGGATGGTGATAAGGTGGCAATCACCCGCTTCCGCAATGGCGATCAGTTGATCGTCAATAAAAACAACGGCGACACCTTTTTCGTTTACGCCGACAGCGATAAGCTATTGCCCTGCAAACGCACGGAAAAACGCGATATTGATATCCTCTCGCTGGAACGTTATGACGATAACCAGCATCCACCTTCATAATGAATTGCCGCCACAAGGAGCCGCCAATGCAACTCAAGGTTACGGAAAAGGTGACACATCAGGATCTTGATGAAGTTCGCCTCGGGCTAACTGCGTTTAACAGCCGGTTTATCAATATTGATGAATTGAAATCGATTGGCGTGTTTGTCACCGATGATGAGGGTAAAAAACTGGCCGGGCTGACAGGCTCCACTGCTGGTAACTGGTTGCGCATTGATATGTTGTGGGTGAGTGATGCTCTGCGTGGTCAGGGGGTGGGCAGTAAATTGATGCAGGCGGCGGAAGAAGAAGCGCGTGCGCGTGGCTGCCGTTATGCCCAGGTGGATACCGCCAGCTTCCAGGCCCGACCTTTTTACGAAAAACTGGGTTATACGCTGCGTTTTAGCCTGGATAATTATCCGCGCCACCATCAGCGTCATTATCTGAGCAAAACCCTCTGATTAACCCGGCGGCAGCTGACGTAAATCCAGCGGCGCCTGTTCCGCTTCATCAATTGCCGCCAGCCAGCTTTGCAGTGTCATTTTTTGCCACGCCAGATGACCGCGGGTAGTACTCATCAGCACCACGTCCGGGCGCAATGAACGATACAGATCGAGTGACTGGAGCAGCTCAGCCGGATTGCTCTCCGGCACCAGTACACTAATCCAGCGATTATGCTCACGCGTCAGCGTATCACCGACAAACAAATAGGTACGCCCATACGGGGAGTGGTAGAGAAAGCTGCTACTGCCAGGGGTGTGGCCGGGGGTGGGTAACAGATGAAAATCGCCAAAATGCGCTTCCTGCTGGCTGAAGGTGTCATCAGGTTCAATCACCCGACTGACCGGACCAAGAGCGCGGCTGTGACAATACAATGCGCTATTAAAACGCTGCTGAATCATCAGCGCCCCTGGCGCGGCTTCATGCCAGTGGGTGAGATAATGACGAATGACACCGCCAGCATCGGCCAGCACTTCATGATCGAGCAGGTTTTCAACCCGGCCAATCAGCAGGTTGCCGCGCGGATGGCGCAGCATAAACCCATGCATCATCAAATCACTTTCCGCTTCTTCGGCGGGAAATTCCGGTGTGGAGATCCACAAATCGTCGTATAGCGGCTTCATTGTCGGTCTCCTGCGGCAATGCCGTTAGCGCAATGTCGGGTGGCCGGTAAAGGCGAACTGAGCTTCTCCGTTACGAATCTGCAAACTGGCGCTGGCACCAAGGGGGAGCGTGACGGTGTCAGCTGCATGACCAAAAGCTAAATCGCTGATCACCGGTAGCTGATACTCATCCCGGATACGCTGCCAGACGGTGGCAAAATCAAAGCCGTTGTCGTAGTCAGAAAGGGAGGTACTGGTGAAGCTGCCGGTCACGATCGCCTTTTGCCGCGCCAGGATGCCGCTTTGATGCAGCTGAATCAGCATGCGTTCAATACGGAAGGGATGTTCATTCACATCCTCGATCACCAGAATGCCATCTTCAATCTGCGGCAGCCAGGGCGTACCAATCAGCGAGCAAATCATCGCCAGATTGCCACCCCATAAGGTGCCCTGCCAGTGCCCTTCATCAGGGCTGTCGCTGCGCCAGTTAAGATTGACTGTAGGTGATGTCAGCGCTTGCCAAAAGTGGTTAACGGTAAAATCAGATAATACCTCTGCGCCGAAATTGCCGGCCAGCATCGGTCCGCTAAAGGTGATGAGCCCGGTCTGTGCCAGCAGCGCCAGCTGAATCACGGTGAAATCGCTGTGACCACACAGGGCCACCGGCTGGTTCAGCAACTGGCGCTGCAAACCCACGTAGTCAAGGTTATCCAGCAGCCGCGATGCACCATAACCGCCACGTACCGCCAGCACGATATCTGGCAGAGGGCTGAGGGCTGCCAGTTGATTGACATCGTCCAGCCGTTGCTGGTCATCACCGGCAAAACGCTGGAAACGGCGCACAATGGCGGTCTGATTTTCAAGATGATGGCCTTCAGCCTGCAAACGCGTCACTGCGCGCTGGGCGGCATCCTGATTGTGGCAGTAACCGGAAGGGGCGATCAGACGTATCGAACGGGGGGCAACCATAACTCTCATCCTGCTGTGGGCTGGCTTGTCGATGATGACGAAATGCGTAACGGAAGTCACGACCTGGCAAGGTTTTTTACGTATTTAGGACAAACGGCAATTTTACCTGGCCGTAAGCCAGGTATGATAGCTTGCGCCGAATCTATTGCGGAATACAAAATTCAGTGAAAATCCGACTACTTATGCTCTCTGCGCTGTTGCTGGCGGGATGTGCCAGCGAACCGCAAACTGTTGTGACTCCAGAGAAAAATACACCGTTAACCCAGGCCCCACCGTCGAAAATCAATGATGCCTGGTCAATGTTTACTGAAGATGCCGCCAGTCATTATGGCGTTGATGAGAAGTTAATCAGCGCCATTATTAGTGTCGAATCGGGGGGGAACCCCACGGTGACCAGCCGCTCCAATGCAGTTGGATTGATGCAGATTAAAGCCTCCACGGCGGGCCGGGCGGTGTATCGCGCCCAGGGACGCCGTGGTCAGCCAAGCTCCTCAGAGCTACGCGATCCGGCGAAAAATATTGATATCGGTACTGCCTATATCCGTATTTTACAGGAGTCAGAGTTAGCGGGGATCCGCGATCCGCTGACATTGCGTTACGCCACCATCGTCTCCTATGCCAATGGGGCAGGGGCGTTGCTGCGCACTTTCTCGCGTGACCGCGATCGCGCCATTGCGATGATCAATGCCATGAGCCCCGACGAATTTTATCAGCATGTGCAAAACAAGCATCCGGCGGCCCAGGCACCGCGTTATTTGTGGAAAGTGACCACCGCGTATCGCACCATCGGTTAACGGCTGACGTATCTTGTAGCGGCGCGATTTATCGCGCGGTTACGTGTTCGCTGCTGGAAAAACATGCGCGATAAATCGCGCCGCTACGTCTGATTATCCCTCCAGCAGGAGTCTTGCTGTGGGGTAATCGACAATCAGCACATTCACGTAGCCGCCGCGTAATGCGCCGCGAATCGCCTGCGCTTTCTCTTTGCCACCGGCCAGCGCCACCACCTGCGGACAGCTTTTGACCTGTGCCAGCTCCATGCCAATAACCGGATCTTCTGCCGCGCTCAGCACCGGTTTCCCCTCGGCATCAAAGTAATGCAGGCAAATATCACCCACCGCACCGCGTTGTGCCAGGGTGCGCAGCATCTCTTCATCGTAATAGTTGCCGGAATTACGCAGCAGCGCCGAAGGTTCGAGATCGCCAATGCCGACAATCGCCAGGTCCACCTGCTCAAATTTCTCCAGTACCACCGCAACATCAGGGTTAACCGATAACCGCTGGCGATCCTGCACTGAATGTTCAATCGACTGTGACGGCAGCAGCCATGCCGGACAATTTAGCAGCGCTGCCAGATTCTGCGTCAGAATGGTGGCCTGGACATTGCCGTTGGTCCCCACACCGCCCAGCAGTTGGATGACGCCGCGACAGGGGGCATTAAGCGGATGCAGTGCATCCACCATCGCGCGGATGGTACCACTCCAGGAGGAGATGCCAATCAGCTCGTCGGCGCGTAAGCGGGTTTCCAGATAATGCGCGGCCGCCGAGCCAATGGATTGCTTAATTTGCAGAGCGGATGCCTGCTCCGGTACATCTACCACAATCGCCTGCGGCAGCTGGTAAGCCTGTTCAATGGCTTTCTCCAGCTCCGGGAATACGTTGGCGGGTGGCACCACACTGATTTTAACGACGCCTTCTTTCACACTGCGGTTGAGGATGCGTGAGACAAAGGATTGCGACAGTTTCAGCAGCTGCGCGATGTCCGATTGCTTCATCCCCTCGAGGTAATACAGGGTGGCAATTTTCACCATCAGCCGTTGTTCGTCCTGTTTTGCCATGGTTTTTTCCCTCTTCAGATCTGCCTGGTATTGTTAATCACCCGCTGAGAAATAACAACGCAGAACAATTTGTGATCGTTTTCGCTTTTTCAGGATCCGGCATTGGACGACATCCATTGGCGGGTGCATAGTCATTATGCATATAAAATCGCAATTGAATATATATTCAAGCGGAGAAAAACCAATGAACGCGAACCTCGTCAAAGTTACCCTGCTGGCTTCACTCCTGACGTTGTCTGCTGCCTCGCAGGCGGCGGATAAGGGCCTGCTGGCCATTATTACCCCGTCACACGATAACCCGTTTTTTAAAGCCGAAGCGGATGGTGCGCAGGAAAAAGCTAAAGCCCTCGGCTATACCACGCTGGTCGCTTCACACGATGATGACGTCAACAAGCAAAACCAGTTGATCGAAACGGCCATTGCGCGCAAAGCCAAAGCGATCATCCTGGATAACGCCGGGGCGGATGCCACCGTCGGGCCGGTACAGAAAGCGAAAGATGCCGGTATCCCCACCTTCCTGATTGACCGTGAAATCAATAAAACCGGTGTGGCGGTGGCGCAAATCGTCTCCAACAACTATCAGGGCGCGCAGCTGGGCGCAGAGAAGTTCGCTAAATTGCTGGGCGGCAAGGGCGACTATGTCGAGCTGCTGGGTAAAGAGTCTGACACCAATGCGGGCGTGCGTTCACAGGGCTACCACGATGTGCTGGATGATTACAGCGACATGAAAATGGTGGCACAACAGAGTGCTAACTGGAGCCAGACCGAAGCCTTCAGCCGCATGGAAACCATTCTGCAGAAAAACCCCAATATCGTCGGGGTGATCTCGGGTAACGACACCATGGCACTGGGTGCGGAAGCCGCACTGAAAGCCGCAGGCAAAACCAACGTGATTGTGGTCGGTTTTGACGGCAGCGATTACACCCGCGACTCGATCCTGAATAAAGGCAATATCAAAGCCACGGTATTACAGCCGGGCTGGGATCAGGCGCAGATGGCGGTGGAACAGGCGGATTACTACCTGACCCACGGCAAAGCGCAGAAGGAAGAGAAACAGCTGATGGATTGCGTGCTGATCGACGACAGCAACGCTGCGAAGCTGAAAACCTTCCGTCTGGCGCAGTAACGCGGAGGTCGGCATGAAGGGCAAGGCAGCAGGCAGATTGATCATGGCGGCGCTGACGTTGCTGCTGACGGCATGCACCGTGGTGGATCTTGATGCAAACGGCAATCCCATCATGCCGAAAGATCCCCACGCGAAACCGGGTTACACCAACCAGACGCCGCAGCAAATCGCGGAAGAAAGCTGGCAAAGCCGGGTCGCACAGCCAGCAGAAAAACAGGCGCTGAGCTGGGGTGATATGGAAACCAAAAGCCATACGCTGAAAGCGGGCACCAGTGAAAGCGTGTTTGTGCGCGCGGGCGGCACGGTGACGGCGCTGGATAGCAGTAACGATCGCGAACGCGTCCTGACCGTCACCATCAATGGTAAACCGGTGAAGGTGTTGATCGGTCCGGTGCTGCGCAGCAATGCGATTCGTGATGCGGCGGGCTTCCGTTTCGAAGAGTTCACCAATCAGGTGCAGTACGCACAGTTGACCAAAGCGCTGAATCGCCACGCGGTGAAACAGCTACCCACGGTGGATGCCAGCTGGGTGGGTAAACCGCTACAGGCGATTCTGGCGGTCACCATGGGGCCGGGGACGGTGGATGAAGTGGTGGCTGTGCAGTTGCAACAGGGGAACGGATGATGAGCGACGAAATTATCCTGCAGGCGAATCATATCTCGATGTTGTTCCCCGGCACGCTGGCGCTGGATCGGGTGGATTATCGTGTCTGGCGCGGCAAAGTGAACGTCATTATCGGCGAAAACGGTGCCGGTAAATCGACGCTGATGAAAATTCTTGCCGGAGTCCAGCAGCCTACTACCGGCGAAATGTTTCTTAACGGACAGAAAGTGGTGTTCGCGAGTACACGCGATGCGGCACGACACGGCATCGGCATGGTGCATCAGGAGCTGAACCTGTTTGAAAACCTCAGCGTGTCTGAAAACATTTTTCTCGGGCGTGAGATTCAGCGTGGTATCCGCCCGATCAACGAAGCGGAACAGGCGCGCCGTACCGCCGCGCTGATGCAGCGCCTCGATCAGCCGATCTCGCCGCAGGAAAAGGTGGGCAACCTCAAAGTCGGACAGCAGCAACTGGTGGAAATCGCCAAGGCGCTGGCGGAGGACGCCGACATCCTGATCCTCGACGAACCCACCTCGGCGCTGAGTAAAACCGAAGTGGAGATTCTGTTCCGGGTGATCCGTGAACTGACGCGCCAGGGCGTCTCGATTATTTATATCTCGCATCGGCTGGAGGAGCTGATGGCGATTGGTGATGTGATCACCATTCTGCGCGACGGTCGCTTCCAGGCGGAAGCGCAGGTGAGCGAGATCGATGTGCCGTGGATTGTGCGCGAGATGCTCGGCAGCGAACCGGTTAGCAACTTTCTGCCGCCGAATCGCCAGTTTGGTGCGGCGGTGCTTGAGGCAGAACACATCACCTGTGTCAGCCCGAATGGCAACACGCTGGTGGATGATGTCAGCTTCCATGTGCGTTCCGGGGAGATTGTCGGCATTTACGGGCTAATGGGTGCCGGGCGTACCGAGCTGTTCGAGTGCCTGCTGGGTAGCCAGCGTAACTATCTCGGCAAGCTATGGCTCGATAGCAAGCCGTTGCCCACGCGTTTGCCAACCGCAGAACGTATCCGCATGGGGATGAGCCTGGTGCCGGAAGATCGTAAACGTGCCGGGATCTTTCCCATCTCTTCTGTCGCCAGCAATCTGACCATCGCCAGCCTGTGGCGACGCCTGTCGCACCGCATGGTCATTGCCCAGCAGGCGGAGCGCGAAGCGGTGAACAGCACGGTGGGCAATCTGGCGATCAAAGTGTCATCGCCGGAGGTGGCTATCAGCGCCTTGAGCGGCGGTAATCAACAGAAGGTGGTGATTGGTCGCTCGCTGTTAACCAATCCGCGCCTGCTGCTGCTGGATGAACCGAGTCGCGGCATTGATGTCGGGGCCAAAGCAGAGGTGTTCCGCATGATGGTGCGCCTGTCGGAGCAGGGTATTGCGGTGCTGTTTTCCACCTCCGATCTGAAAGAAATCATGGCCGTCGCCGACCGTATTCTGGTGATGTCCGGCGGCAAACTTACAGCCGATCTTCCGCGCGCAGAAGCAGAAGAAGCGGCGCTGGTTAAAGCAAGCGCACAGGGGTTCTGAAGATGAAAAGCAACAGCGCCGTGGCGTTCGCCGCCCAGCCAGCAAAAGCCTTTAACTCACGCGAAGGGCTGATCCTGCTGCTGTTAAAACTACGCACCTTTATCGCGTTGTTCCTGATTGTCGGTTTCTTCTCGGTGACGGTGCCGGATTTTCTCGCACTCGGCAGCATGGTGATTATGGTGAAGCATATCGCCATCAACGCCTTCCTGGCGCTGGGTATCACCTTTGTCATTATCACCGCCGGTATTGATCTCTCCATCGGTGCGACGCTCGGGCTGTGCGGCATGATCGCGGGCTGGCTGATCACCAAAGGTATCGTGCTACCGATGTTTGGTATCGCCATCTTCCCCAGCGTGTGGGTCATTGTGCCGCTGGTGCTGCTGGCAGGAGCCTTAATTGGCGCCGCCAACGGCTGGATCATTACGCGTTATAACGTCGCACCCTTTATCTGCACCCTTGGCACCATGTATATCCTGCGTGGTACCGCGATGCTCACCTCCGGCGGCGAGACGTTTCCTGGCCTGCAAGGCAATCCGCTGCTCGGCAATACCGGTTTTGACAAAATCGGTGCCGGGTATTTTCTCGGCCTGCCGTGGGCCATCTGGATGATGGTGCTGCTGGCGCTGGTGATCGCCTATATCGCCCGGCGGTTGCCGTTTGGCCGCCAGGTGTATGCGATTGGCGATAACGAGCGGGCGGCAGAACTCTCCGGGGTGAAGGTGAAGCAGGTGAAAATCTGGGTTTATACCTTGTCCGGATTCTGTGCAGCGATCGCCGGAATTGTGGTGTCATCGCAGCTGGTGGCCAGCCATCCTGCCAACGGCACCTCGTTTGAAATGAACGCCATCGCGGCAGTGGTGCTGGGCGGTACGTCGCTGGCAGGGGGACGTGGCACTATTCTGGGCACGCTGGTGGGGGCCTTCGTTATCGGCTTTCTCGCCGATGGTTTAATCATGATGGGGGTCAGCGAATTCTGGCAAATGGTGATTAAAGGCATCGTGATTATTGTCGCGGTGATCATTGACCAGATGCAAAGCCGGATGCAGCAAAAAGCCGCAGTCGTGGCGCAGAAGGCGCTGATCGAGGAGGGGGGCAGCAACGCAAAAGTTTAATCGGTTGGGGTGCAGGCGGCCCTTGTCTGTCCCCCTTTTTTTGCTATGCAGGAATATATATTCAGATTCGATTTAAAATTCAGAGGTAACCATGAATCCTTTCAAATACTCTGTGGCTGAGCTGACCGCCAAAGCGCGGGCGGTGCGTCGGCGGATTATCCAGCTCAATGCGGGCAGCCCGGCAGGTGGACACACCGGCGCCGATCTGTCGCAGGTGGAAATCCTGACAGCCCTCTATTTCCGCATTCTCAATTGTGCACCCGATCGGACTAACGATCCGCAGCGCGACATCTATATCCAGTCCAAAGGCCATGCGGTGGGCGGTTATTACTGCGTGCTGGCGGAAGCGGGCTATTTCCCCACCGACTGGCTGCCAACCTATCAGCATGCCGACTCGCACCTGCCGGGCCATCCGGTGCGGCAAAAAACTCCGGGTGTCGAGCTGAATACCGGCGCACTCGGCCACGGTTTACCGGTGGCAGTCGGGATCGCGCTGGCAGCGAAAAAGGATGGCAGCAACCGCATGATTTATGTGGTGACCGGCGACGGTGAACTGGCGGAGGGCAGTAACTGGGAAGCGGCGCTGGTGGCGGCGCATTATGGCCTCGATAACCTGGTGATCATCAACGACAAGAACAAGTTACAGCTGGCAGGACACACGCGCGACATCATGAACACCGATCCTCTGCCGGAAAAATGGCGTGCATTCGGCTTAGAAGTCACCGAATGCAACGGTAACGATATGGCGGCGGTGGTGGCAACGCTGGAGAACCTGCCGCGCAATGGCAAACCCCAGGTGGTGGTGGCTGATACCGAAAAAGGCTTTGGTGTTTCGTTTATTCAAAGCAAGGCCGAGTGGCATCACCGGGTACCGAAGGGAGAAGAGGTCTCACAGGCACTGGAGGAGCTGAAAGATGAGTAATGCACAACACCTGGCCAACGTGATGGTCAACGCGTTTATTGACGCGGTCAATCGTGGTATCGATCTGGTGCCGGTGGTGGCGGATTCGACATCTACCGCCAAAATATCTCCCTTTATCAAGGCATTCCCGGATCGGCTGGTGAATGTCGGTATTGCCGAGCAAACCCTGGTGGGCACCGCTGCCGGGCTGGCGATCGGCGGCAAAGTGGCGGCGACCTGTAACGCTGCGCCTTTTCTGATTTCACGCGCCAATGAACAGGTGAAAGTCGATGTTTGCTACAACAACACCAACGTCAAACTGTTTGGTCTGAATGCCGGAGCCAGTTACGGCCCGCTGGCCAGCACCCACCACAGCATTGACGACATCGCCGTGATGCGTGGCTTTGGCAACATCGAAATCTATGCGCCTTCCTGCCCGCTGGAGTGTCGTCAGATCATTGATTACGCGCTGGAACATGTTGGGCCGGTGTATATCCGTCTGGATGGTAAAGACCTGCCGCAACTGCACGATGAAAACTACCAGTTCCGCCCGGGTCAGATTGATGTATTGCGCACCGGGCGTGACATTGCGCTGGTGGCGATGGGATCGACGGTACACGAAATTGTCACGGCGGCAGAGCAGTTGCAGGCACAGGGGATCGATGCAGGTGTGATCGCCATTCCATCGATTCGCCCTTGTGATACCCAACAGCTGCGCGAACTGTTAAATCACTATCCAGCGGTGATCACCGTGGAAGAACATAACGTTAACGGCGGTGTAGGCAGCCTGGTAGCGGAGGTGCTGGCCGAAGGAGGCTGTGGCATCCCGCTGTTACGGCTGGGGATCCCGGATGGGCAATACGCTATCGCCGGAGATCGCGCCTCTACCCGTGCCCGGCATAGCATTGATGCTGCTGGCGTAGTGAACAATGCAGTGCGCATTTGCGCAGGAGCGTGAACATGGCAGGGCCGTTAATACTGGCGATTGATGAGGGCACCACCAACGCCAAAGCGATTGCCGTGGACCGCAGTGGCACGGTAGTGGCGCGTGGCAGCCAGCCGCTGACGCTGGCCCATCCACAACCGGGGCTGGCGGAGCAGGACCCGCTGGCGATCTGGCAGGCGGTAAAACAGGCAGTGACGGATTGCCTGGCACAATGTGACGGTGCGCCGGTAGCCGCCGTGGCGATCAGCAATCAACGTGAGTCGGTGCTGATCTGGCAGCGGCGTGACGGGCAGCCGCTCACCCCGCTGGTGAGCTGGCAGGACCGCCGTTCCGAATCGTTCTGCCGTGATTTGCGCCAGGCGGGCAAAGCGGCACGCATCACCGGCCTGACCGGGCTGGCGGTTGACCCGATGTTTCCCGCCGCCAAACTGACCGGCATGTTGGCGACGCTGCCGGACGGTCTGGCGCGCGCGCAGGCAGGAGAGCTGTGCATTGGCACCGTTGATAGCTGGTTAAGCTGGCAACTCACCGGCGGCGAGTGTTTTGTGACCGACCATGCCAATGCGGCCCGCACCCAGTTGTATAGCCTG
This sequence comes from Pantoea sp. X-Soil-TKNS-1280, assembly GCF_059730475.1. NCBI lineage: Bacteria > Pseudomonadati > Pseudomonadota > Gammaproteobacteria > Enterobacterales > Erwiniaceae > Pantoea > Pantoea sp. X-Soil-TKNS-1280. The sequence goes on from NZ_AP035962.1 coordinate 1,730,081, forward strand.
CATGCGGGTGACTGGGATGATGAGCTGCTGGCGTTGTTTCATATTCCGCGCGCCGCCCTGCCACAAATTGTCCCTTCTGCCAGTGCGCAGGGAGTGGTAACCATTGGCGATATCCCCGGTTTAGCACCCGGTACGCCGCTGCTGGCGCGTATCGGTGATTCCCATGCGGCGTTACAGGCACAGCGCAACGGCAGCGAGGAGGTGGTGAAGGCCACTTACGGCACCGGATCGTCCCTGATGATGTCGATGGCTACCCCGTTGCTGACGGAAAACGGCCTCAGCACCACGGTGGCCTGGCATGACGGCACTTTGCGTTTTGCCTTTGAGGGCAATATCACCCACACCGGTTCTGGTGCAGCCTGGCTCGGGCGCATGATTGGCGTCAGCGATCCGCGGGAACTGACGCGCATGGCGCAAAGCACGCCAGATAACCAGGGGGTCTATTTTGTTCCGGCGCTGTCCGGGTTGGGCGCGCCCTGGTGGGATCTGAAAGCACGCGGCATGTTATGCGGCTTAACCGATGCGGCGACACCTGAGGTGCTGGCGCGGGTGGCACTGGAATCAATCACCTTTCAGATCGCCGATGTGTTTTTCGCCATGGAACAGGCGAGTGGCGTGCAGCTGGCGACGCTGTGCGTGGATGGCAGCGCCACGGAAAACAGCTGGCTGATGCAGCTGCAGGCCGATGTGTTACAGCGTCCGCTGCACCGGGCACCGACGCCGGAAGTGTCGGCGCTGGGCGCAGCATTGCTGGCCGGACGTACGCTGAGCTGGTGGCAGCAGGGCAGTGAAATGGCGGCGTTGCAGGGTGGCAGCGTCATCTATCCACGTGAGGAGCGGGCGAAACAGATACAGGAAAACTATAAAGGCTGGCTGGACGCAGTCTCACGCTGCCGTTATCAGCCCCATTAGTCTGGAACAGTGCGGCGCGGGCAGGCCGCGCCGTAAGGATTACTGGAATCGATTTGCCTTGTCACGCGCCAGGCGTTCCAGCGCAAAGATCACCTGCTGCAGCTGGCGCTCCTGCACCGGTTCGATCGCAGTAAAGCGAAAACTCAGACGCGGGGTGATGCGGGTTTCATTTTTGCTGGTGACGGTGCTGCGCTCGCCAATATGCAGCAGTTGTGCCGTCACCTCAAAATGACCATATTCCCCCAGTTCGACGCGCAGATTTTTAAACGAGTCGCCCTGGCTCAGGCCTTCGGGCAGCTTTTCATCCACCAGTACGCCAATGCCACCCAGCGACAGATCCTGCAAACGAAAACGCACTTTGTTGCCGTCCGGCCATTCGCTGTGGCACCAGAATGCCGGCTCCAGTGGCGCGCTGACGCGAAAAAATTCGCGGCGCTGAATTTGCCACACCAGCTCCGGCAAAGGGGCACTGAAGGCAGGCAGCCCTTCATAAGTCACTTGCTGCAAACCGCTCAGGCTGAATTCCACCTTCGCTCCCTGGGTTTCCGCCGCGATGTTGACTTCGCCGCTACTTAACGCCAGGGCGTTATCCTGCGCATTGCTGCCGAGGTCGAAGATCACCTGATCTTCGTCCGTAGCCAGCATTCGGCTAATAAACTGACTGTGGGAGACGCTCACCATCAGCGGGGTCTGATAACGTAACAGGTCTTTCATCACATTCAGAACCGCCAATGTGCCTCGTTTCAGATATTGTTCTTTATCGGCTTCTTTCACGTCCTGCTCCACTTTCCGATCGTTACCATCACGCCTGCGCGGCTTTGTGACTGTTATCGGTACAGGATAAAGAAGCTTTAGTCTGCTAACTATTTTTTCCCGTTGCGTTTGTGCAGCAGATCAAAAATCCCGGACTATACTTATCGCTGTGAACACCTTGATTAATAAAGTAAGGAGCAACAAATGGGTATCATTTCATGGATTATTTTTGGCCTGATTGCCGGGATTATTGCTAAATGGATTATGCCAGGTAAAGACGGTGGCGGATTTATTATGACCGTGGTTCTCGGCGTGGTGGGTGCGGTTGTCGGCGGCTGGATCAGTACCCTGTTTGGCTTTGGTAAGGTGGATGGATTTAACTTCGGCAGCTTCGTGGTGGCGGTCATTGGTTCCATCGTGGTGCTGTGGATTTACCGTAAAGTTCGCAGTTAGTTATTAGCGCATTCCGTAGCGGCGCGATTTATCGCGCGTCTTTTAAAACCCGCGCGATAAATCGCGCCGCTACGGGATCTTAAGATTTAAAAATCATAACCAATCGTTGCCGTCACGGTACGTTCCGCACCACGGTAGCAATAACCGGTACCATAACAGGCCGCAAGGTATTTACGGTCAGTCAGGTTATTGGCTGTCACCTGCAACCACGCCCCTTTCAGACCTGAGTGCCACGCGCTCAAATCAGCACGCACTGAAGCATCAAACAGCGTCACCGACGGCAGACGCGTAGTGTTTTCGTTATCTGCCCATTGCTTGCCAATGTAACGTATCCCCGCACCGGCACTCAGACCATAATCAAACTGATAATGACCCCAGAAGGACGCCATGCTGTTGGGGGTGACGTAAGGCGTATGGCCATCGTTGCCATCCACCGAGTCCTTAAAGCGCAGATGGTTCAGGGTATAACCGGCTAGCGTGCTGAAGCGCGGAGTAAGCTGATTGCGTGCCTCCAGTTCGATCCCTTGTGAATGAACCTTGCCGGAAGGCGTATAGGTACCGGATATCACGTCACGGTTGGCGACATCGTTTTGTGTCAGGTCGTATACCGCAACCGAGTACATATCCCGCGTGCCCACCGGCTGGTATTTCACCCCGGCCTCATATTGCTCGGAGGTGGTCGGTTTCAACTGGTTGCCATTGGGATCGGTCAGTGAGGCTGGCGTAATTGCCTGGCTCCAGCTGACATAAGGCGAAATACCATTATCGAAGGCATACAGCAGGGCTGCGCGGCCACTGATATGGTCGTCCTGGCGGCGGCTGGTGCCATTTTCGGAGACGATACGGTCATAACGGCCGGAAAGATCCATATGCCAGCGATCCAGCTGTAACTCATCCTGCAAATAGAGACCGGTCTGATAGTAACGGCGCGTCTCGGCGGCCCAGTCATAATCCGGCATGGTACCCACCGCTTCGCCGGTCCACGGATTGAGTGAGCTGGCATAGCCGCTGGCACTCAAAATATCGTTCTTATAACGATGATACTCAGCGCCGAGGGTGACACGATGCTGCAATGCGCCGGTGCTGAAATCCGCCTGCAACTGGTTATCCGTCGCCCACGCTGACAGCGAGGAGCGCTCACCGGAATAATAACGGGTCAGCAGGTCCGGGTTGGTAGCATCCCAGCCAATCTGGTAGACCTGGTCCAGATCAACATTGGAGTGGCTGTAGCTGCCGGTGGTATGCACTGACCACACTTCATTGAAACGATGGGAGAAATCATAGCTGTAGATCTGCTCGTGTCGCTTGAACTGATCCAGCGCGCTATCCCCTTCATAGAAACTGTCGCTCAGCTTGCGGCCATTATGGCTGTACAGCGTACCCTCGGCAGGGACGGACCCGTGATAACCACCGGAAGGATCTTTTTGCAGGTAAGCACGCAGAATCAGGCTGGTATCTTCGTCCGGCTGCCACATCAGCTGGGGCGAAATAGCATACTTCTCTTCGCGGGTATGATCGTATTGCGTGTCGCTGTTGCGGGTGATGCCGGTGAGACGAAACGCCCATTGATCGTTGATTGCATTGGTGTAATCAAAGGCGGCGCTGTTGGTGGCATGGGTGCCGGTTGACAGCCGGAAGTGCCCCTCTTCAGCGAATTGCGGGCGTTTGCTCACCATATTCACCAGGCCGCCGGGTACTGTCTGACCATATAACGCCGAGGAAGGACCTTTGATCACGTCGATGCGATCGAGGAACCAGGGATCCACCTGCAACACATTGAAACTGCCGCCATCACTCATCACGCGCAGGCCGTCGAGGAAGGTGTTATCCACATCGCCACCGTGGAAGCCGCGCAGCGAGATGGTGTCATAACGGGTGGCGGCACCGCCAAAGTTGGTAAACACGCCGGGGGTGTAATTCAGGGCCTGATTAAGATCGGTTGCCCCCTGGTCTTCCATCTGTTGCCGTGTGACCACCGAAATTGACTGTGGTGTGGTGATGAGTGGCTGGTCGGTTTTACTCGCGCCACTGCTGCGGGTGGCCAGGTAACCCTGGGTTGGCGAGGTGGCGCTCTCCTGAGGTTGAGCGGTCACCACCAGCGAGTCCTCGGCGAAACTGAGGCCGGGTAACGCCAGTGCCAGCGAGCACAACACACGGCAACGATTGAGGGTAAACAGGCGGGTCATGATAAGTCCTCAGACAGAAAAAGGCAGTGGGTTGCCAAAAAGCGTTAATAGAAATAAAAATTAGAGTGAGAATTATTATCTTTTAGATAAGGTCATTTCAAGATGTAAAAAAATCATCATCGCGCTGTGAGGAAAATTAACAGCTGCAGGACTGATCAGGGGAGGGTAGCGGCGCGATAAATTGCGCCGCTAAAGGGCATGGTGATTAATGTGTGGCAGTCAGCGTCGGCATATTGGGAATATCCCGTGCGCTATTACAGGTTTTATCTTTCGGACAATATTTGTCGAGCAGCATCAGCGTCACGCCATTAGTCCAGCCGAAGCCGTCCTGCAGGGGATATTCACCACCGCCACCACCGCCAAGCTGGGCACCTTCCACCACGTATTTTTCTACCAGCTTGTGCTGTTTGTCATAGGTCATCTGGACGTTTTGCAGGAAGCGCTGACCAATCTGCTGTGCCAGCTGCGGTTGTTTATAATGTTCCAGCCCGGTCACGGCTACCCATTGCAGGGGGGCCCAGCCATTCGGTGCATCCCATTGCTGGCCGTTATTCACCGTGGTGGTCACCAGCCCACCGGGTTTCAGCAGCTGTTTCTCCACTGCGCTAGCCGTGCGATCTGCCTGTTTATCACTGGCGAGCTGCATATAAAGCGGGAACAGGGTGGCGGCGGTTAGCTGCGGTTGCACCTGCTTTTTCTGCCAGTTGTAATCGGCGTACCAACCCTGTTGCTCATTCCACAGATAACGATTAATCGCCGCCTGGCGTTTCTCTGCCTGCGCGGCAAACTGCTGTGCCCGATCGTTGTTTTTTGCCAGCTTCTCCGCTTTGGCTAAGGTCTGTTCCAGATGGAACAGCAAACTGTTCAGATCAACAGGTGCCAGCTGCGTGGTGCGGATCGAGGCCAGATTATGCGCATCAGTAAACCAGCGGGAACTGAAATCCCAACCGGAGGCTGCACCTGCACGCAGATCGCGATACACCTGTTTTTTGTCACGCTGTGGGGCTTTCTGCGCGGTGTTGACGTCATCCAGCCAGGATTCGGTGCGTGGCACATCGCGATCGTCCCAGTAGCGGTTAAGCAGGGTACCGTCGCTCAGCTTAATCACCCTCTGGCTGGCCTGGCCTGCTGCGACGTTGTCACTGCCTGCCATCCAGTAGTCATATTCCTTCTGCAACTGCGGCAGATACTTCGTATACACGCCATCACCGTCATGGCTTGCCAGCAAATCGATCATCAGGCTGAAGAACGGCGGTTGCGAGCGACTCAGATAGTAACTGCGGTTGCCGTTGGGGATATGGCCGTAACGATCGAGTTCAGAGGCGAAGTTATCCACCATATCCTGCACCCGGTCCCAGTGGCCGCTCTCGGCCAGTCCGAGCATGGTGAAGTAGCTGTCCCAGTAATAAACCTCACGGAAGCGACCGCCGGGTACCACATAAGGTTTTGGCAACGGCAACAGAGAATCGTACTGGCTGGTATTGGGTGTTGAACGCGTCAGGACCGGCCACAGGCCATCAATGTGCGCACGCAGGCTCTGCCCGGCAGGTGGCACATATTTATCCTGTGCGGCAGGCAGGGTGAAGTTGGCATCGACGAAATGCTTTAAGTCGAAGTTGCGTTGGTTCTTCTGCATCTGCCAGTCGGCAAGAATTGAGGACGGATTATATTTCGGAACCGCATCGGCGAAGGTTTTCTGGTCCGGATAAAATTTGGCCTGCTGAACAGCATTGAAGAGTGGCCCAAGGCGCACATCCGGTGGCTGTGGCTGGCTGCTGAGCATCCGGCTGTTATCTGCGGCCTCGGCAACGACGGACCCCATCAGCAGGGCGGTACTGAGCAACAGGCGAAGATGCCCTGGCGTGAATACGACATTTTTTATCATCGGTTTTTCTCCTTGTCCGAAAAAGTGGTGCGCTAACGCATTGACCACCCAAACAACTTTAGTCGCTATCGCCAGCGATAGCCGCTTGCAGCACCGGAAATGTGAAGCACCCTGAATTAATCACGGCAGAAATTGCATTAACGCTGAGGTTTTTACTTGCCCTGCGGCGCTATTTCCCTGAGTCTGAAAGAAAAAAATGGAGAGCAGTATGGAGATCATCTGGTATCACCCATCGATAGACCCGGAGAGCTGGCTCAGTGGGTTACAACAGCGATTACCGCAGGCGAAGGTGCGTTACTGGCAGCCAGGCGATAACGCTCCGGCGGATTACGCGGTGGTGCGATCGCCGCCAGTGGAAATGCTGAGCGGACGCGCATTAAAAGGCGTGTTTGGCATGGGGGCGGGCGTAGACGAAATCCTCAATCAGGTACAGCTTCACCCGCACATGTTAGGAGACAACGTGCCGCTATTCCGGCTGGAAGATACCGGTATGGCGCAGCAGATGCAGGAATATGCGACCTGGTGTGTGCTGGGCTGGTTTCGTCGCTTCGCTGACTATCAACGCCTGCAACAGCAGGCGCAGTGGCAGCAGCTTGATGGTTACACGCGGGAAAATTTCACCATTGGCATCCTCGGCGCGGGCGTACTGGGCCGCAGTGTGGCACAAAGCCTGGTCCAGTGGGGGTTTCCGGTGCGTTGCTGGAGCCGCTCGCCGAAAACCCTGGCGGGAATACAAACCTTTCATGGCGCTGACCAGCTGGCCGCCTTTCTGGATGGCACCCAGGTGTTGATTGACCTGCTGCCGGCCACACCGCAAACCAGCCATATGATTGACAAAAAATTGTTTGCCTGCCTGCCACAGGGGGCGTTTTTCCTCAATATTGCGCGCGGTGCACATGTGGTGGAGGACGATTTACTGGCGGCACTCAACAGCGGGCAGCTGGCGGCCGCGACGCTGGATGTGTTCCAGACCGAGCCATTACCGGCAGACCATCCACTCTGGTCACATCCGCATGTCACAATTACGCCACATAATGCTGCAATGACGTTGCCGCAAGAGACGATGGATTATATTGCAGATGCCATACTGAAGCTGGAGCAGGGGCAGCAGGCCCCCGGTCTGGTTGATCGTCAGCGCGGTTATTAAATCACTTTGCCGTTTGCCTGTTGCAGACGGCCTGTCAGGAGAAACCGATGTATCCCGTCGATTTACATATGCATACCGTTGCCAGTACCCATGCCTACAGCACGCTGCATGACTATGTCGTGCAGGCGAAACAAAACGGTCTGAAGCTGTTCGCGATTACCGATCATGGTCCGGATATGGCCGATGCGCCGCATTACTGGCACTTCGTCAACATGCGCATCTGGCCGCGCGTGATTGATGGTGTCGGTGTGTTGCGTGGCATTGAAGCCAATATCAAAAATCAGCAGGGTGAGATCGACTGTAGCGGCCCGATGCTGGACGCGCTGGATTTGATCGTGGCCGGTTTCCATGAGCCGGTGTATGCCCCGCGCGATAAAGCCCACCATACCGAAGCGATGATCGCGGCGATGGCTGGCGGCCTGGTGCATATCATCAGCCATCCGGGTAATCCTAAGTTTCCGGTCGATATCCGCGCCATTGCCGAAGCGGCGGCGCATTATGATGTGGCGCTGGAGATCAACAACTCGTCGTTCACCCATTCACGTCCAGGCAGTGAGCCCAACTGTCGTGCTATCGCTGAAGCGGTTCGTGATGCCGGAGGCCGTCTGGCGTTTGGTTCCGATTCCCATACCGCCTTTACTCTCGGTCATTTCGAGCATTGCCTGCGCATTACGCGGGAAGTGGATTTTCCCGAAGATCGCGTGTTAAATGTCACGCCGCGCCGCCTGCTCGATTTTCTCGAACAGCGCACCGGCAAGCATATTGCCGAACTGGCGGATTTTTAAATTTTTTCCTCAAGGAATCCTGTTGTATGAATGAGTTTTCCATTCTTTGCCGCGTCATCGGCTCGCTGTTCAATCGTCAGCCGCAGGACCCGCTGCTGATGCCGCTGTTCACTTTGTTACGTGAAGGCAAATTACAGGCGCAGTGGCCGCTGGAGCAGGATGAGCTGCTGACCCGGTTGCAACAGAACAGCGACCCGCAGGCGCAGGCGGCGGATTACAACGCCTTGTTCGTGGGCAGCGATTGCAGCGTGCCACCTTACGCATCGCAGTGGCCGAACGGGCCAACCGAAGCTGAGGTGCGCGCGTTTCTTAGCTCGCGTGGCATGCCGCTGGGTGAAGCCCCTGCGGATCATTTCGGTCAGTTGCTGCTGGCAGCTTCCTGGCTGGAAGACCAGTCGGCGGAAGATGAGTCTGCCGCACAACTGGCGCTGTTTGATGATTACCTGCTGCCGTGGTGCGGTGCGTTCCTGGGCAAAGTGGAAGCGCATGCCAGCACCGCGTTCTACCGTACGCTGGCAATGCTGAGCCGTGAAGCGATCCAGGCGATGCGCGACGAGCTGGCGGAAAGCGAAGACGACGCGGAGTAACTTACCAGCGGGGAGCGCTGCTGCCGAGAGGCACACCCGGTGTCGCCCACAACTGGGGCGTGCCGGGCAAATAGGACGCGGCACGCAGCCTTGCACCAATGCCCCAGTGGGTAATTTCCAGCGCGGGCAGGGCATCGTCCGGTTGCGAGGCGATGCCGGTTTGCTCATTGCCAGGCGCAAAACCGTGCTGCTGCAACAGCAGCGCAGTGCGCGCCAGCGACAAACGCGCCTGCCAGCCGGTGCCGTTACTGCGTCGCTGGCGTAATCCTTCCAGCACCGCCGCTGCCAGCATATAGCCGGTGGCGTGATCCAGCGCCTGCACCGGTAAGGGTGTCGGTGTTGTGTTTCCGCTCCTCAGCATCCCCTGATGTGCAATGCCGCTCGCCATCTGCACCAGGCTGTCAAAACCGCGCCGGTTGCGCCACGGACCACTCCATCCCCAGGCATTCAGGCTGACATCCACCAGCCCCGGTGACAGTTGCTGGCGTGTGGCAGCATCCAGCCCCAGTTTTTCCAGCGCATCGGCGCGATAGCCATGCACCAGTACATCGGCCTGCGTCAGCAAACTGCGCAGCTGTGCCAGCCCGTCACGGCTTTTCAGGTCCAGCCGGGCGCAGCGTTTGCCGCTGGTGATCTCCTCCTCCAGTGTCGGCTCCTGCCAGTCGGGGGGATCGATACGCAGCACCCGGGCACCAAGGCTGGCGAGAAAACGCGTGGCGACCGGGCCAGCAATGATGCGTGTCAGGTCCAGCACACGAATGCCGTACAATGGCCGCGCCGCACTGAGTGCCCAGTCAGGGGGGGGGCCATCCGTCATGGCCTGTCGGGCGAACAACGGTTCCTGGCCGACGGCGATCCCCTGCGGATGTTGTTGCCACTGCTGCACGCTGCGCATTTCGGCGGCGCAGCCACCCGCATCCACCACCGCCTGTTCCAGCGTCCCGGCCGACCACTGCATCACTTCTGCCGCCAGCGCGACGCGATCCGCATGCACGCCGAGCACGCTTTCCATCGCCTGCCGATGATGTGACGCGTTGGTATGCAGGCGGATCCAACCATCCGCGGTGGCATAGTCACCGGCAAACGGGTCCCACAGCGCTGCGGGCGGGCGATTAAGGGGGATAAAGCTATGCTGGAACCAGCGCGAGGCCAGCCGCACATTAACACTTACCGGTGCCGGACGGCCCAGTAAATCGCTCAGCGCCTGGGTGGCGAGGCCGATGCTGGTGGCCGCCAGTTCACTGACGGCGTAGCAGGAACGAAAGGTATCGGGTTGGGAAAAGGCCAGCGGGGGCGCAGTGTCGTCTGCGCCGCGTAGTCCCTGCCACATCTGCTGCCAGAGTGCGGCAGTGAGTGAATAATCCATGCGAAGCCTCCGGATAAATCGCGGTTCACAAGTCGTTCAGCGACGGCGCAGGCGCGGAAATCGCGCGTGCATGCGCAGATTACGCAGGTTAATCACCGCAATCGCCGTACCCAGTACCACCAGAGAAGCGCCCAGGATCTTAAAACTGTTCAGGCTATCGCCCAGAATAGCAATCCCCATCAGCACCGCCAGCACCGGGGTCAGCAGCGAGTAGGGCATGATCAGATTGACGTTGTACTTTTTCAGCAGCGCGTACCACAGGGTATAAGCGACGATCGACGAAGCAAGGGCGCTGTAGAGAATGCCAAACCAGCCACGCCAGCCAGCATGGCTCAGAGAATAAAATTGTTGTGATTCAGTGAGCCAGGACGCCACACCGACAATCGGCACCGCCAGGAACGAAATCCATCCGGTTAGCGTTAGCGGCTTAATCGGCGGGGATTTTTTCACAATCATATTGCTCACTGCCCAGCCGGTGGCGCTGCACAGCAGGATGCAAAGTACCCACCAGGCGGGAATGGTTGGGCTGCCGGACAGCACCACCACGCCACTCAGGGATATCGCGATGCCAATCAGCTGCACCAGGCGTAGCTTCTCTTTCAGTATCACCATCGCCAGCAGCATGGCGATTGGGGTGCCAAGCTGCACCACAATCGCACCGGTCCCGGCGTCGGTATAACGCATGCCGACAAACAACAGCGAGAAGTGCATAAAACCAAAGGTGAAGGCCAGTGCCAGCAGCCACGGCAATTGTTCACGGGTGATGCGGCAGAAGGGGATCAGCACAATCGCCACCACCACAAAGCGCATCCAGGTCAGGAACAGTGGCGGAAGCTCCAGCAATCCCCACTTTATCGCTATGTTGTTGAAGGCCCAGATGGAGACCACCATCAGAACCACAAAAAAATGCCGCACCGCCACAATGTCATCCTTCACACAAATTTTGTTTTCACCGGCTAATCATGGCATGAAGCGATGTATTTGGTGCAGAACGGGTAAAAATAATTTCTGTAAATGCTTAACTGCGAAAAATATAAGACATTGCAGGTAATTACTGTCAGACTGGTTTTCCGAAATATGACCTTGCAGAGGACAGTCTTCGGAATGACACAGACCCGCGCGTTACCCCTTGCCTTAATTCAACTTGAAGTCCCGCCACCGGCCGTTGTGGCGCAAATTGGTGAACAACCCGCCTGGTTTATTGATGCGCTGGCATTACAGCCTGCTGACTACGTGATTGTGCGTCCACACCTTGGCGATGCGCTACCTGCGTTTGACAGCATCAGTGGGGCGATCCTCAGCGGTTCCTGGGCGATGGTCACCGACCATGCCGAATGGAGTGAACGCACCGCCGCCTGGATTCGCGCTGCGCTGGAAGCGGAGTTGCCGCTGCTTGGCGTCTGCTACGGGCATCAGCTGATGGCCTATGCGCTGGGAGGCAAAGTGGCCGACAACCCCAATGGCTGGGAGCGGGGACTCAAGGCGCTGACGCGCCATCCGCAGGCAGAAAATGATCCCTGGCTGGGTGCGCTGCCGGATGATTTCGAGGCCTGGTTGTCGCATCGCCAGTCAGTGATCACCCCTCCGGCGCAGGCGCAGGTCCTGGCGTCCTCTGAACAGGATGGTTGCCAGATTTTGCGTTATTCCGCACAGGCGTTATCGGTGCAATTCCACCCGGAATTCAGCCGCAACATCATGTTAGCCTGTCTGCCAGCGGGTGAGTCTGACGATGGCAGCGAGCTGGTGGGCGAAGATTGGGCGCGGGAACTGCTGCGCAGCTTCTGGCAGCAAACGCGACCTCAGCCGCGCGTGCAGGCTCAGGGCGCGTAATGACGGGTGCAGCGATAGACCCAGGCGGGTGGCACATTTTTCAGCACTCGCTGGCGCTGCCAGGTGAAATAACGTGACAGGCTGGGCTGCGTGAGCGAGGTGTATTGAAACTGCACAAACACGCCATGTGGACCCAGCGCATCATGGACGGCACGCAAAATCGCTTCGCGCGTGGTCGGCGGCAGCGACAGCAATGGCAGACCAGAAAAGATCGCATCATATTCCCCGCACAAATACTCCGCTGAACAGGCGCGAACCTGCATCCGATCATCCGGCAAGGTGCGTAGCGTCTTGACCAGCTCCGGGCTGATCTCAAACACATCCAGTTGCGCCTGCGGTGACATGCGGTCCAGAATCTGCCGCGTCAGTACGCCATTTCCCGCCCCCAGCTCGGCAATACGCAGGCTGTGATCCCAGTTCACGGCATCCGTCATGGTACGGCACAACGTGGCGGAGGAGGGGGTAATGCTTCCCATCTTGCGGGGGTTACGAATGAACTGATGAACAAAGTTTGCTTTGGCGCGCATTAACGTCAGGGCTGAAGCCAACATCTCTTTCTCCTGGTTAGTGTCCTGTTTCATATTGACCCTATTTAAGGGCCATGTTTCGCTTTTTGCTGCGTGGCAGGCAAAACTCAGAATTATCTGTGCTTAAACGTCGCGCGATAAATCGCGCCGCTACAGATACATGCATTGTTAACCGTAGCGGCGCGATTTATCGCGCGCAGTAATCTGTAATGCCAGAATTTCCTTCGGCGCGGTCACAGTTTCCCATCGGCAGATCTGACAGCGTGGCTTTGATCGATCAATGTTAATAACAGGTTTCAAAGTTGTTGCATATCACTTCTGTCCCGCAAGGAGAAAACCATGCGTTACGCCGCTCCTGGAGAACAAGGTTCTCTGATTACACTACAACAGCGTTATGGCAACTTTATCAACGGTGAGTTTGTGCCACCGGTGAACGGTAACTACTTCGTTAACACCTCGCCGATCAATGCTTCGCCGATTGGTGAGTTCCCGCGTTCTGACCGTGATGATGTCGATAACGCTATCGCTGCCGCACACAAGGCGGCGGATGCCTGGGGAAAAACCTCGCCGCAGGCTCGTTCGCTGGTGCTGCTGAAAATCGCCGACCGTCTGGAGGAAAACCTCGAATATCTGGCCGTCAATGAAACCTGGGATAATGGCAAACCGGTGCGTGAAACCCTCGCCGCTGATATGCCGCTGGCGGTGGACCACTTCCGCTATTTCGCCGGTTGCGTGCGCGCCCAGGAAGGGACGGCGGCGGAAATTGATGAATTCACCGCGTCTTACCACTTCCATGAACCGCTGGGTGTGGTGGGGCAGATTATCCCGTGGAATTTCCCGTTGCTGATGGCGGCGTGGAAACTGGCCCCGGCATTGGGAGCCGGTAACTGCGTGGTGCTGAAACCGGCGGAACAAACGCCGCTGTCCATCACCCTGTTTATGGAGTTGATTAAAGACCTGGTGCCACCCGGCGTGATCAACGTGGTCCATGGTTACGGTAAAGAAGCCGGTGAAGCGCTGGCCTCACATCCCGGCATCGCCAAAATTGCCTTTACCGGATCGACCGCCACGGGTGGCCATATCCTCGAACTGGCGGCGAAAAGCCTGATTCCGTCCACTGTCGAGCTGGGCGGTAAATCCCCCAATATCTTCTTTGAAGACATTATGCAGGCGGAGGAGAGCTTTATTGAGAAAGCGGCCGAAGGGGTGGTGCTGGGCTTCCTGAATCAGGGCGAAGTCTGTACCTGCCCGTCACGCGCGCTGGTGCAGGAATCGATCTTCGAGCCGTTTATGGCGGCGGTGATGAAACGTATCAAAACCATTAAACGGGGCAATCCGCTGGATACCGAAACGATGATCGGGGCCCAGGCGTCACAGCAGCAGTTTGATAAAATCCTCTCCTATCTGGAAATTGCCCAGCAGGAAGGCGCACAGGTGCTGCACGGTGGCGGCATTGAAAGCGTGGGTGAAGAGTTTGCCAGCGGCTACTACATCCAGCCGACGCTGCTGAAAGGCAGCAACAGCATGCGCGTGTTCCAGGAGGAAATCTTTGGGCCAGTGGTTGGGGTACTGACGTTTAAAGATGAAGCGGAAGCCATCGCCCTCGCCAATGATTCCATGTACGGACTCGGTGCCGGTGTCTGGACGCGCGATATCAACCGGGCTTATCGTATGGGACGCGCGATTAAAGCCGGGCGTGTGTGGACCAACTGCTACCATCTCTATCCGGCCCATGCAGCATTCGGTGGCTACAAAAAATCCGGCATTGGCCGCGAAACCCATAAAATGATGCTCGATCATTATCAGCAAACCAAAAACCTGTTGGTGAGCTACAGCACCCAGCCGCTCGGCTTCTTCTGATGCGTCAGGCAGCGGGTCCGCCCGCTGCTTTTTTCCTGCCATGCCCCATTCGGACTATTCCTGTCACCATTCGCTTCTACCCTTTAAGGGCTTTTTCATTTTTCAGACACAGGATGGTGAACCATGCGATATGCGGCAAGGTTGTCTGGCGGCCTGTTACTGGCAGCCAGTTTTACCGCTTCAGCCATTCCCAGCGCCATACCCACTGGTGTGACCTGGTACGATCCCGCCCGAGCCTGGAACGGTTTTGTTTTGTTTCCCGGCAGTGATAACCAAACCCACCTGATCGATATGACCGGTAAAGAGGTGCAGCGCTGGCATTACGAAGGTTTTCCCAGCTGGCCGGTTCCGCTGGATCGGGCCGGTGGTCAACCCGGCCATCTGCTGGTGCAGCTGGAACGGCAGCAAAAGCTGGCGACGGAGGCCAATCCCGGTAACGGGCTGGTGAATGCCAGCGTGGCGGAAGTGGACTGGAACGGCAAGGTGCAGTGGCACTATGGCAGCCAGCAGCAGCCGGTGCATCAGCATCATGAAATCCAGCGTCTGCCCAATGGCAATACCCTGGTACTGGGGGCCGCGTTGCGGCAGCTGCCGGGTTATTCTTATCGGATTATTGATAACAGCATTGAAGAGGTATCGCCGCAGGGTAAAAAAGTGTGGAGCTGGTCGGTGGCCGATCATCTGGATGAACTGGGTTTTTCTGCGGCGCAGCTTTTGATGCTCCGTAATAGCAACGATGCCGATTTCCTGCATATGAATACCGCGGCACCACTCGGTCCAAATCACTGGTTCGATCAGGGAGATCAACGGTTTGCCCCGGACAACATCCTGTTTAACTCCCGCAACGGTAATGTCGCGGTGATTATCGATCGTCACAGTGGCAAAGTGGTGTGGCGTATCGGGCCGGATTATCCGGCCCTGAAACTGGATACGCCGCTGCCACGCCCGCTCGATCAGATGATTGGCGAACACGATGTACATATGATCGGGCCGGGCCTGCCCGGTGCCGGTAATCTGCTGATTTTCGATAATCAGGGTAATGCCGGTTTTCCCCCCACCCGGCAGGGCTTTTTCTCTGCATCGCGCGTGATTGAGGTGAACCCGCAGACCCGGCAGATTGTCTGGGAATACACCGGTGAGAAATCGGGCCAGGCGATCTCCACCTTTTATAGCGCTTATATCAGCAATGCCCAGCGTCTGCCGAATGGCAACACGCTGATCAATGAAGGGCAGAGCGGACGGCTGTTTCAGGTGACGCCGCAGGGGCAAATCGTCTGGGAGTATGTCAGCCCGTTTTATGGCAAAGCGATGCCGCGCGACCATTATGTATCGAACACCGTTTACCGTGCCTATATGGTGGATTATCGCTGGGCGCCCGCAGGCACGCCGCACAGCGAGCAGGCGGTTGCTGCTGACTGCTCACGCTACCCGGCATTGCCTGGGTGTCTGCCGTCGAAATAATCCAGACTGGTCAATCTCTGCACCATTAGCTCACTTTCTGCACTCCGTTGGTGATTCTCTGCTCAACGCGCCAGGCCGCACCAGATGCCGCCTGGCGTGTTATCCCTTGCGCTCTGTGCGCTCATGATTAATTAATCAGTTATTTAAAAACTGGCATAGCGCTTGCAATTCTTCCTGCGCACCATCTTCGTTTTTTGCTTTTTTAAGTCATCAGGGTCTTCAGGCATGTTGCCTTTCTACTGGAGTTAAAAGCATGAGAATGAAAAGTCTGGTTGTTGCTGCATCGCTGTTGGTTTCTGTCCTCACGCAATCTGCTGTTCAGGCGGCTGACGCACCGCTGAAAATGCATGCTGACCTGCATGCCCAGCTGCCGGAAAAAATCCGCAGCAGTAAAACCCTCAATCTGGTCACCGATGCCCATTACCCGCCGTGCGAATCCTTCGCCGAAGATAATAAAACCATGGTCGGTTTCGAGCCGGATCTGTGGGATGCACTCGGCCAGGTGCTGGGGGTTAAAGTCAAACCGGTGTCGATTGATTTCGCCGGTCTGATCCCTGGGGTGAAAAGTGGTCGCTACGATGTGGCGATGGAGTGCATCTCTGACAGTGATGAACGTGAAAAGCAGGTTTCGTTTGTTAACTATGCCTACGCCACCAGCGAGGTGTACACCCTCGCCAGCGAGACATCCATCACCAATGATCCGCTGACCCTGTGTGGCCTGAAAGTAGGCGTACAGACCGGCACTGACTTTGAAAAAGCCATCAGCGAGATCTATAGCCCGAACTGTAGCAAAAACGGCAAACCGGCGATCCAGCAGGTGACTTTGCCTTCTGCGGACGCGGTACTGCTGGGCCTCTATTCGGGGCGCGTGGATTTCGTCCTCAATGATGCGGCCTCGGTCGATGATATTAAGAAAAAAGCGCCACATCCGATCCGCACCGTGCAGATGCCGCTGATGCCGAAATACTACCTCGGCATCGTGGTGGCAAAAGAGAACACTCAACTGGCGGATGTACTGCTGAAGGCGCTCAACGTGCTGCATGAAACCGGCACCTACGACAGGATCATGGAGAAGTGGGATCTGGAGGCGATGAAGCTGGATAAACCCGGCATCAACCTCACCAGCACGCAGCCATTATGACGGTGCAGCAACGCCAGTGTGATGTACTGATCATCGGCTCCGGCGGCGCGGCGCTGTGTGCAGCGCTGCGCGTCGCGGTCGGTGGCTTATCAGTACTGGTGCTGGAAAAAAGCGCCTGGCTGGGCGGCACCACGGCGATGTCCGGTGGTGCCACCTGGGTGCCCGCTAATCACCATGCGCGCGCAGCCGGGCTGGCAGATTCAGCGCAGCAGGCACTCGACTATCTGCGCGCAGCGGCCCCTGATGGCTGGCAAAGCACCGAAGATGCGCTGTGGCAGGCCATGACGCAACAGGCCGCGTCAATGCTGGCATTTATTGAACAACACAGCGCACTGCGTTTTGCCCTCACCGGAGAGAGCGATCCTCTGTGGCCACTGGCCGGGGCAGTGCAGCAGGGCCGGATGCTGGCACCACTGCCGTTACACCCCCGGCGGCGGTGGCGCCTACGGCCCACGCCGTTGCCGCGTCTATTTACCTACCACGAACTGCTGAGCAGCGATCTCTGGCACCAGCCAGTGCGCACGTATCTGCGTCATCTGCCGCAGTTGCTGCGTCGCCAGTGGCGCGGAGAGCTGACCAAAGGCGCGGCGCTGGTGGCCGGTTTGCTTGATGCCTGCCAGGCAGCGGGCTGTGAGTTGATCACTGAAGCGGCGGCGGAGCGGTTGCTGATGAGCAGCAGCCATCAGGTCAGCGGGGCACGTTATCTGCATCAGGGGAGGACGATAGAGGTCACGGCGCGCTGCGGCGTGGTGATTGCCAGTGGGGGATTTGAATGGGATCAACAACGCCGGAGCCAGCACTTTCCGGGGCCGTATGATTTTATCGCCAGTCCACGCGAGAACAGCGGCGACGGACAACGCATGGCAGAGGCGGTTGGCGCGCAGCTGGCACATATGGATCAGGCCACCATCAGTGGCGGCATCCCGGCGGCACACAACCAGCCGTGGAGTGGCTTATCGATCTTCTTTCATTACGAACCTAACGCGATCCTGGTGAATCGTCACGGCCAGCGCTTTACCAATGAATTTGTCTTCAATCTGGGGGCCGAGCTGGATGCGCGTGATGATCAGGGACAACCGCGACATCTGCCGGTATGGCTGATTAGCGATGTGCATCTGCTGCGGCGTGCGCCACTGCTGCGTTACTACCGCTGGCGATCACCCGGCTGGATCCGCCAGGCCGCAACCTTGGCACAGCTGGAGCAACAACTGGCGTTGCCGGACGGGGCGCTGCAAGCCAGTGTGGCGCGGTTTAATCAGGGCTGTGCGCGGGGGCTGGATGTGGATTTCTCGCGCCATCTCAGCGCTGCACATGGCAAAGCAGACCGGCGCTTGCAGGGCGGTCTGGCACCGATCTGCCATGCGCCTTTTATTGCTATCCCCTTTAACCGTACCTTCCTCGCCACCAAAGGCGGGCCGCGTACCGATGCCTGCGGCAACGTGTTGCATCGGGATGGCCAGCCGCTGGCCGGGTTGTATTGCGCCGGTGCGGCGATGGCGAATCCAATTGGCAGCAAAGCGGTGGGGGCCGGGACGACACTCGGTCCCAATCTGACCTGGGGCTACATCTGTGGCACCTCGCTGCTGGCGCGCCATCAGGCCTTAACTCAGGAGCCAACATTATGCACAGCGTAAAAACCGCGCTGATTACCGGCGGTTCACGCGGCGTCGGGCTGCACATGGCCCGCGAGCTGGCGCAGCAGGGTTATGCCATCGCGTTGCTGGTACGAAACGATTGCGATGCGGCGCAACAGGCCGTTGCGCAATTGCAACAGCAGGGCGCAGACGCGGCGTTCTGGCAGGTTGATATCACCGACCGCCATGCGGTGCAGCAGGTACTGGCACAGGTGGTGCATACACTCGGTACGCCGTGCCTGCTGGTGAATAACGCCGGTGCCACGGCTGCGGCACCGTTGCTGGAACTGAGCGATGAACAATGGCAGCAGGTGCTGCATACCCAGCTGACCGGCACCTTTGTGATCAGTGTGGAAACGGTACGGCTGATGGCACCGGGTGGCGTCATCATTAACATCGCAGGGGCCTCGGCGCATCGCTGTTATCCCAATGCCGGGGCCTTTGGTCCGTCGAAAGCCGGGGTGGTCAACCTCACGGCGCAGATGTCGATCGAATGGGCGTCACGGGGCATCCGCGTCTGCGGTATCAGTCCGGGGCCGATCCGCGATCCCGACAGCCCCTGGGCCACTGACGAGCCGGAGCTGGCACGGGAGGTGGCGCGGCTACCGCTGCAACGACCGGTGAGCGGGGATGAGGTAGCGCGCAGTGTCGCTTTCCTCGCCTCGGATGCGGCGGCGTCTTTTACCGGCCAGATGCTGATCCTCGACAGCGGTGGCCTGAATACCTGGTACATGACCGAACAGGAGGCGAGATGAGCAAAACGTTAATGGTGGATGCCCGGCAGGTCACCAAATCGTTTCACGGCGTGGAGATCCTCAAAGGCGTGGATCTCAGCGTTGAGCAGGGGGAAGTGGTGTGCCTGATCGGTCCGTCCGGTTCCGGCAAATCCACCTTTCTGCGCTGTATCAATCATCTGGAGAAGATCGATGGCGGCGAGCTGTGGGTCAATGGCGGCATGGTGGGCTATCGCCTGCAAGGGGACAAGCTTTACGAGCTGAAGGAGGCCGACGTGGCACGCAACCGCGTCAATATCGGCATGGTGTTTCAGCGCTTCAATCTGTTCGGCCATATGACGGCGCTGGAAAACGTCATGGAAGCGCCGATGACAGTGAAAAAAGTGCCGCGCGCGCAGGCTATGGCGGAAGCCAAAGCACTGCTGGATCGCGTCGGCCTGAGCCATCGTTATCATTCACGCCCGGCGGCGCTCTCCGGCGGTCAACAGCAACGGGTGGCTATCGCCCGTGCCATGGCGATGAAACCCTCGCTGATGTTGTTTGATGAACCGACCAGTGCGCTCGATCCAGAGCTGGTGGGAGAGGTGCTGGCGGTAATGCGCGATCTGGCACGCGACGGTATGACCATGGTGATCGTCACCCACGAGATGGGCTTCGCCCGTGATGTGGCGAATCGTGTCGCTTTTATGGATAACGGCGCGATTATTGAAGCCTCTGAATCCAGACACTTTTTCGCTGCTCCCCGCCATCCGCGCACCCGGGATTTCCTCGCCCGTGTGCACGCGGTGGGCGCAGAGTGATTGACAGATGCCGACGCAAACTGTAGATCTTAATTAATCAGTTAATTAAATTTGTCCGGTTGAAACGATGAAGAGAACGCTGATGACGGATAAAACATTGACCTCCCCGCTGAACGCCACAGCGGATCATACCCGCCATGTGGTGGCGCAGCGCTATCCAGGCCGCTGGATCTCTGCACTGGTGCTGGCCGTGCTGCTGGCGCTGGTGGCGCATTCGATGATCACCAACCCGAATTTCGCCTGGGGCACGGTGGGCAAATACCTGTTTTCACCCACTATTCTGCTCGGCTTGTGGACCACCTTCTGGCTGACGCTGGTGATTATGCTGCTGGCGATCGTGCTCAGCGTGGTACTGGCAGTGATGCGCCTCTCCAGTAACCCGCTGGTAGTCGGTTTCAGCCGGGGCTGGATCTGGTTCTTCCGCGGCACACCGGTGCTGGTGCAGCTGATTTTCTGGTACAACCTCGCGGCGCTTTATCCGCAGGTCAGTCTCGGTATTCCCGGCCTGTTTACCCTGTGGAGCGGCAGCACTAACGATCTGATTACCCCACTGGCGGCGGCGATCCTCGGCCTTGGCCTGAATGAATCGGCTTATATGGCGGAGATTATCCGGGCGGGCATCTCGTCGGTGGATGATGGGCAGCAGGAAGCGGCGCGGGCGCTGGGTATGACGCGCGGCCAGTATCTGAAGCGGGTGATTCTGCCGCAGGCCATCCCTTTTATCATCCCGCCGACCGGCAATCAGGTGATTGGCATGCTGAAAACCACCTCGCTGGTGAGCGTGATTTCCCTGTCGGATTTGCTCTACTCGGCGCAGGCGATCTACTCACGCACCTACGAAAACATTCCGTTGCTGATTGTCGCCTGTATCTGGTATCTGGCCGCCACCACCGTACTCAGTCTGATGCAGGCGCGTGTTGAACATCACTATCGCTGGACGCGGGGCTAATTATGCAACTCGGTCTGTTTAATCTGATGTCCTACAAGGACAACCCGCGCGGTGTGCAAGGGGTGATTGAGGATATGCGCAGTATGGTGCTGCTGGCGGAAGAGATCGGTTTCGATACCGCCTGGTTTGCCGAACATCACTTCACCAACTATTCACTCAGCGTATCGCCACTGATGCTGGTGGCACATATGGCAGGCTATGCCCGACGTATCCGTCTTGGCACCGCCGTGGTGGTGCTGCCGCTATATCAACCCATGCGTATCGCGCAGGAGATAGCCCTGGTGGATCGCCTGACGGAAGGACGGCTGGTGCTGGGCATCGGCAGTGGTTACCAGGCGTGGGAGTTTGATCGTTACGGTTTAGATGTGGAAACCCGGAGTCAGCAACTGCTGGCGCACTGGCAGTTTATCAGCGATGCCCTGACTCAGGGACATACCCAGTCGCCGGACCGTTTCGGCCAGCCGCTGCGCACTGATTTCCTGCTCGACACCCTGCAAAAGCCGCTGCCGCCGCTCTATCTCACCTCGTCCAATCCGCAGCTGATTGCGCAGTTCCAGCGCTGGCAAGCGACGCCGTTTTTTACCGCGGGTTATCGCGGTAGCCACAAGCTGCAACAGATGGTGGCGGATGCACGCCTTGGCTGGCAGCAGGCGGGTCTGAATGCCGACATGCCAGTGGCGGTGCAGCAGTACATCCACGTCACGGAAAATCGGCAGCAGGCGCATGCCGCTGCCGAGCGGGCGTTGTTTGTGGCCCGTATGATCGCCGCCCTGCGCGAGAACACCAGCGTCAGCGAGCAGGCGTTTATCCATGCGCCGCCGTTGCCGGATGAGCCGTCACTGGAGACGGTGAGTCACAACCTGATGATTGGCGACGCGGAAACCGTCGCCGAGCGCATGTTGGTGGAGATCCGTGCCATCCGCCCCAGCCATTACAACTGTTTCTTCCAGTTTGGCGATATGCCGATTGCCGATGCGCGCCGTTCACTGACGCTGTTTGGCGAACGCGTATTGCCGCTGCTGGAAAAAGAACTTGGTCCATTGACCCTTCGCACCACCAGAGGAGAGTGAAATGTATCGCGAGAAAATTGATGTGGTGTTTGACGACGGTGACAGCATCCTGCAACGCATGCTGGAACAGCAGCGACATGATGCCAGCCGCGCAGAGACGCTGCCGCCTGAGGCCTATAACAGCGACAGCTTTTTCCGCCTCGAAGAAGATAAGGTATTCCGCCAGGACTGGCTGTTTGTCGGCCATGTCTCGCAGGTCGCTAACCTGAATGACTTTTTCACCCTGGATGTAGTGGGTGAGCCGCTGCTAATTGTGCGCAACGATGAGGGCATTGCGGTGTTCTCCAATGTTTGTCTGCATCGCTGGGCACCGATTGCACAGGGCAGCGGTAACAGCCGATCGTTTATCTGTCCGTTCCACAACTGGACTTATAACACCCACGGCAAGCTGAGCGGTGCGCCATCGATGAATCAGGCGCAGGATTTTGACCGGCAGCAATGCAGCCTGCCAAAGATTCGCCATGAGGTGGTATTCGGCATGATTTTCGTCACTTTCAATGCTGATGCGCCGTCGATGGCCGAACGACTGGCCCCGATGGCAGAGCGTTTCGAGCGTTACCACTTTGCCGATCTGGTTACCGCCTACACGCTGGATTACGACTGCCCCTACAACTGGAAGATGGCCATCGAGACCTTTATGGAGTGCTACCACCACGCGGCGGTGCACCGCACCACGTTGGAGGACAGCTTCCCCGGTCGTCTCAGCTCCATCATTGATGATGGCCCGGGCTGGACCATTTGCCATCAGCCACTGCGCAAAAATGGTGAGCTGAGCGAGATTCTGACCGAAGGACTGCAACCCTTTAGCGGCCTGAACGATGAGCAGATGCGTTACAGCGAGCTGGTGCTGCTGTATCCCAACTGCCTGATTTCACTCAACCCGGATCGTATCTCCATCAGCGCCATTTTGCCGCTTTCCCCGCATGCCACCCAATGGCATCGCGTGGTGCTGGTATCGCCTGAATCTGCTGCACGTGATGACTTTGCCCAGACCGCCGCGAGTATGAAACAGGGCAGCCTGACCATTATCGATGAAGACCAGTGGATCAATGCCGAGCAGCAACGCGGCAGTCGCTCGCGTCTGGCCCGGCCGGGGCGGTTAAGCCACCTTGAAACCACCGTCTGGCATCTGGCCAATTACCTGAAAATCCGCATGGCGGAGTGAGGAGCAGGCAATGCGTTATGTGAAGCTGGGTCACTCCGGCCTGGAGGTCTCTGCACTTTGTCTGGGAACGGTGACCTATGCGCCACCGGCGCGCAGTGGCCGGAGCTGGACGCTGGATGAAGAGGCCAGCCGGGTGTTGATCCGCGAGGCGCTGGAGCAGGGGATTAACTTTTTCGACAGTGCCAACATCTACGCCAAAGGGGCGAGTGAAGAAATTCTTGGCCGTGCACTGCGGGATTTTGCACAGCGTGATGAAGTGGTGATCACCAGTAAATTATATAACCCGATGCGCAGCGGCCCGAACAGCAAAGGGCTATCGCGCAAGGCGATTATGCAGGAATGCGATCACAGCCTGCGTCGTCTTGGCACCGACTATATCGACCTGTACGAAATCCATCGCTGGGACAACGACACGCCGATTGAAGAGACGCTGGAAGCGCTGCATGACCTGGTGAAGGCAGGCAAGGTGCGTTATCTCGGTGCTTCATCGATGTTCGCCTGGCAGTTCAGCAAAGCACTGCAAATCCAGAAGTACGAACGCTGGAGCCGCTTTATCGCCATGCAGAACCACCTCAACCTGATCTACCGCGAGGAGGAGCGCGAGATGCTGGCGCTGTGTCAGGCGGAAGGTGTGGCGGTGACGCCGTGGAGCCCGCTGGCGCGTGGTCGTCTGGCACGTCCGGTGGAGGCGGCAAAAGCCAGCACGCGTGGCGCGGACGACAGCTATACCGATTTTCTCTATGCCGCGACCGTCCAGGCCGACAACGCAGTGATCCGTGTGGTGGAGCAGGTGGCGAAAACGCGTGGCGTGCCGATGGCGCAGGTGGCGCTGGCCTGGCTTTACAGCCGTCCGGCGGTGGTTTCAGCGGTGATCGGTGCCACCCGTTCCCTGCACCTGAGCGACGCACTGGCGGCGCTGGATCTGACACTGAGCGCGGATGAAATCGCCGCGCTGGATGCACCCTATATTCCCCATTCTATTGTTGAACATGACTAAGGCAGGGCACCAATGAAAAGCGCAGCACAAATCGCCGAGATCAAACAGGCCCTGATGGCTAAAGGGGTGGAGTATTGCATGGGGGCGTACGTGGATATCCACGGGGTGCCGAAGGGCAAAGTGGTGCCAATTGGGCATCTGGATCAGATGGCGCAGGGATCGGAACGTTACACCGGTTATGCCCTTGATGGTCTGGGCCAGTCACCGCACGAAGACGAGCTGACTTCTGTGCCGGATCTCGACCACATCATCCAACTGCCGTGGGAACCGAAAATTGCGTGGATGCCCGCCGATAACCACTTCCAGGGCGAACCCTATGCGCTCAGTACGCGGGTGGCGTTGCAGAATGTGATCAAACAGGCGAATGCCATGGGCTTTGGTTTTAACCTCGGTATTGAATGCGAAATTTATTTACTGAAGCGGGAACAGGACGGTCGGTTGGTGGTGCCGGAACCGGATAACAAGCTCAACAAACCTTGCTACGACTTACAGGGTTTTGTTGATCAGTTTGGCTGGCTGGATGAGGTTTCTTCCACCATCAATGCGCTGGGTTGGGATCTTTACTCACTCGACCATGAAGACGGCAACTCGCAATACGAGTTCGACTTTAACTATGCCGATGCGCTGACCACCTGTGACCGTTTTATCTTCTTCCGCTTTATGGCGAAACATTACGCCAAACAGCGCGGGCTGATTGCCACCACCATGCCGAAGCCGTTTGCCGATAAAACCGGCACTGGCGCGCATTTCAATATGTCGCTGTATGACATCAACAGCGGGGCCAACCTGTTTAAACGTGATGCCACCAGCGCCGATGATCCCTGGGGACTGGGGCTGAGCGACACCGGTTATCACTTTATCGGTGGCTTGCTGAAGCATGGCCGGGCGTTGTGCGCCGCGTTTGCCCCGACGGTGAACAGCTACAAACGTCTGGTGCGCCAGGGGGCAATGAGCTACTTCTCATGGGCACCGGTATTTAACTCCTGGGGGTCGAATAACCGTACCAACGCGGTGCGCGTCCCGGCGGGTGGTGGCCGTTGTGAATCGCGCAACGCCGATGGCGCGGTAAACCCTTATCTGGCGGCCACGCTGGCGCTGGCGGCCGGGCTGGAAGGGATTCGCGAGAAGATCGACCCGCGTCAGCCGAATGAAGACAATCTGTATGCCATCAGCGAAGCGGAGCGCCGTGCACGGGGCATCGATTTTCTGCCGCAAAACCTGCTGGAGGCGGTGGAAGCCTTCGATGCCGATCCGTTTGTCGCGGCGACGTTGGGAGACGCGCTGAAGAAAGAGTTTATCCACTACAAATTGCAGGAGTGGAACAGCTATCACCTGCACGTCAGCCAGTGGGAAATTGATCGCTACAGCACGATTTTTTGATGCCAACCGTAGCGGCGCGATTTATCGCGCGGGTTTTCCCGGCACGGCGCACGGGAATGCGCGATAAATCGCGCCGCTACGAAAATGTTTTCAGGCGTCGAGTCTTTCAAACACAAAATTGCGCATCACGTTGATCGCCTGCTTGTATTTGAAATTGGGGAACATCACATTACGGAACAGCACGCCATCAAGGTAGGTGGAGATCAGCATCGCCATATCGCCTGGATTTACCTCGCGGAACAGGCCGCTGGCGATCCCTTCTTTAATGGTGTTCTTCAAAATCAGTGATTCTTTTTCGTAGAACTTTTTAATCGCCTTATCAATGCTGGCAATACGCCCATTGGTGCTGGAGTAGTCCAGGCTGATTTTCGCCAGCTTCTGCAACAGATGAAACTGGAGAATATGGATCTCGATCCACAGGAAGATCAGGTCACGCGGGCCATTGGCGCTGGCTTTGATGTCGTCAAACTGCACAAAGGCACGCTCCACCGCTGACTCGATCACCTTGATAAACAGGTCTTCTTTGGAGCCGAAATAGTAATAAATCAGCGCTGAATTCAGCCCGGTAGCGGTGGCGATATCCTTAATCCGCACTGATGAGTAATTCTGGGTAGCAAACAGATCAAATGCCGACGATTGCAGCAACTCTGCCACGTCGCGCTGGGTTTTACGGGGTTTCCTGCTGCCGGGTTCTGCGGCTGTGGCATCCTTCATGGCGACATCCTTATGAAATTAACTAATTAATTAACTCTATCATATCGATAACGGAGAACGGCATGGGTTTATGCGCTTTTTATCGACTCGGCGAGCTGCCGCTGGTTAGCGGTGAAACGCTGCTTGAGACCTGCATCGGCTATCAAACCTTTGGTCAGCTTAACGCCAATCGCGACAACACGGTGGTGATTTTTAGTTATTACAGCGGCACCCATGCCAGCTATCTGCCGTTGATTGGCGCGGGAAAAACCCTCGACCCGGCGCGCTGGTTTATCGTGCTGGTGAATAAGCTGGGTAATGGCGTCTCGACATCGCCTTCCAATGCTGTTTTACAGCCTGGCGCAGCATTTCCCCGTGTCACACTACTGGATAACCTGCGTGCGCAGGAGCAGCTGCTGTTCGAGCATCTTGGCATCCGCCGTATCGCGCTGGCGTATGGCTGGTCAATGGGGGCGATGCAGGCATGGCATCTGGCTGTGGCGCGACCGCAACAGGTGCAGAGCCTGCTGGCGGTGTGTGGTTCAGCCCGTTGCTGGCCGAATAATCAGGTGTTTCTCGACGGCGTGCGTGCGGCGTTGTGCTGTGACGCGCAGTTTGCTGAGGGTCATTACTCAACGCCGCCGCTGCGCGGGCTGGCGGCTTTTGGCCGGGTTTACGCCGGCTGGGCCTATTCCGCCGCGTTCTTCCGCGAGGCACGCTGGCGCGATCTGGGCTTCGATTCACTGGAGGCGCTGCTGGTGGATTGGGAACGGGAGCATCAGGCGCTGGACGCCAATGATTTGCTGAGTGCGTTGTATAGCTGGTATCACGCCGATGTCGGCTTACTGGCCGGGGGAGACTGGCGTGCGGCGCTGGCGCAGATTGGCGCGCGTTGCATCGTCATGCCGTGCGACAACGACCGCTATTTTACGCTGGAAGAGGCGGCACTGGAGGTGGCGGAATTGCGTCAGGGCGAGTTACGTCCGCTGGTTTCACCTTATGGGCATTGTGCCGGTGCGCCCGCCCGATTTGCGGAGGCATCGGCACAGATAGACAGCGCCATGCAGGCGCTGCTTTATCTTTAATCGATAATACTGAGTTCGACCGTGCGGCCCTGATCGAACCAGGTTTCCAGCCCGGTGACGCGCAGTTCCAGCTTGCCTTCGATCACCTGACCGATATAGGAGATCGGCAGTGGCTCGTCAGCGGTATCGTCGCCGTAC
Organism: Pantoea sp. X-Soil-TKNS-1280; assembly: GCF_059730475.1. Taxonomy (NCBI): domain Bacteria; kingdom Pseudomonadati; phylum Pseudomonadota; class Gammaproteobacteria; order Enterobacterales; family Erwiniaceae; genus Pantoea; species Pantoea sp. X-Soil-TKNS-1280. The sequence continues at coordinate 1,757,619 of NZ_AP035962.1, forward strand.
ACCACGCACATTTGCTGGCGCGGGCTGTAGTAGCACACAGCACCGGTGACTTCGCCGTACTGTTCGCGGCGCAGTTTACCCACATCCTGCGTCAGGTATTTGTTTTCCCACGGAGCGACAATCGGCAGGGTGAAGAACACCATGTCGCCAATCAGTTTGCCGTGTTGCAGCACGCTTTTCAGCGGCAGTTTTTCGCGCAACACTTTCGCCAGATTGGGCACTTTGTCTTCCCATACTTCGATGACGCAAATCTTCTTGTCGGCAACATGCATAGCCAGTTTCATGATGTTTTCTCTCCCAGTCAGGCTTTAACGCGACGAAAACCGTCCCCGAGACCCCAGGGAAGAATAAAATCAACCCACATATGCAGGCGGTTAGCCCAGGACAGGGCGCTGTGGGACAGGCGCACCAGGTCACTCAGGGTTTCACACTCGGCAGCCACCTCGACATAGGTGTGCAGCATTCGGGCGGCATCCGGCAGGCTGACGAAGTCAAAGAAGTTGGCTTTATAACCCATGATTTCTTTGATCAGCAATTGCAGGGTTTTCAGATCCGCTGTCGGGTTGTCTTCCCCGACACGGATCAGCCCCCACAACATTTCATCCGCCAGCGTGCGGGTTTCCCCTTCGGCAAAAATGATGGTGCTGAGGTACTGACCACGGGCACCGGTGCCGCGTGGCACTTCGCCCTTACCGAGTGCGGCAATTTCTGCCGGTTGTTCAAACCAGATCTTTTCGCGTTGCGCGTCAAACAGCGCTATCGCTTCATCGACCGTCATAACGTTCTCCTGGTGTTGGCGTGAATGTGGCGGTTGCCACGAATTTAATTAATCAGATAATTAAATTGAGCAATATTTGTGCCATGAGAAGGAGAAAAATTAATCAGTTAATTAATATGGAGTTAGCGAATCAGAGGGGGATAAACAGGTGGATAGTTGCTGTGTCGTAGTGCAGGCTGCACCATAAAGCATATTTGCGCGATAAATCGCGCCGCTACACAGTACGTGCGCTAAACCGTAGCGGCGCGATTTATCGCGCAATTCGGTGGAGGTGCGCATTGCTGCGCACCTCAGGAGGTTACTTCACGCAGGCCGCACACTGATTGTGGATCTGCTGGAAGAAGTCGTTACCTTTGTCATCCACCAGAATAAACGCCGGGAAGTTTTCCACTTCAATCTTCCAGATCGCTTCCATCCCCAGTTCTGCGTATTCCACGCATTCCAGGCTCTTAATACTTTGCTGCGCCAGCACGGCTGCCGGGCCGCCGATGCTGCCGAGGTAGAAACCGCCGTGTTTATGGCAGGCATCCGTCACCTGCTGGCTACGGTTACCCTTCGCCAGCATCACCATGCTACCGCCGTTGGCTTGTAACAGATCAACGTACGAGTCCATACGACCTGCGGTGGTTGGGCCAAGTGAACCTGACGCATAACCTTCCGGCGTTTTAGCCGGGCCGGCGTAATACACCGGATGATCTTTGATGTATTGCGGCAGACCTTCACCGTTATCAATACGTTCTTTCAGCTTGGCGTGGGCAATGTCGCGCGCCACGATAATGGTGCCGTTCAGCGACAGGCGGGTCGATACCGGGTATGACGACAGTTGCGCCAGAATCTCGGACATCGGGCGATTGAGGTCCACGTTGACCACTTCGCCTTCACCCTGTTGACGCAGTTCTTCCGGGATAAAGCGGCCTGGATTATGTTCCAGTTGCTCAATCCAGATCCCTTCACGGTTAATCTTCGCCTTGATATTACGGTCAGCCGAGCAGGAAACCCCCATGCCCACCGGGCAGGAAGCGCCATGACGCGGCAGGCGCACTACACGGATATCGTGGGCGAAGTATTTACCGCCAAACTGTGCACCGAGGCCCAGCTTCTGCGACGCTTCCAGCAATTCCTGCTCCAGCTGCACGTCGCGGAACGCCTGACCGTGCTCGTTACCTTCAGTCGGCAGCGAATCGTAATAATGGGTGGAGGCCAGTTTCACCGTTTTCAGCGTACTTTCCGCCGAGGTGCCGCCGATGACAAACGCAATATGGTAAGGCGGGCAGGCGGCTGTGCCGAGCGACATCATTTTGTCGATCAGGTAGTTCTTCAGCTTCGCGGGGGTGATCAGCGCTTTGGTTTCCTGATAGAGATAGGTCTTGTTGGCGGAGCCGCCACCCTTGGCGATACACAGGAATTTGTACTCATCACCGTCGACGCTGTAGAGGTCGATTTGCGCAGGCAGGTTAGTGCCGGTATTGACCTCTTTATACATATCCAGCGCGGCGTTTTGTGAGTAGCGCAGGTTATCTTCGATAAAGGTGTTGTACACCCCCTGAGACAGCGCGGCTTCGTCACCGCCACCGGTCCATACGCGCTGGCCTTTTTTGCCCATGATGATGGCGGTGCCGGTGTCCTGACAGGTCGGCAGCACGCCTTTGGCCGCAATTTCGGAGTTGCGCAGGAACTGCAAGGCGACGTATTTGTCATTCTGGCTGGCTTCATCATCCGCCAGAATCGAGGCCACCTGCTGTTGATGAGCGGCGCGCAGCATAAAAGAAGCATCGTGGAACGCCTGCTGTGCCAGCAGGGTCAGCGCTTGCGGATCGACTTTTAACACTTCCTCGCCATCGAAATTCGCCACGGAAACATAATCGCGGCTGAGCAGGTAGTACTCAGTATCATCTTTGGCGAGAGGAAAGGGGTTTTGATAGTAGAAGGGTTTATTCGACATGTTGGCTCACTCAGTTATGTGTCGCCTGTCTGGTACAGAGAAGACAGGCAACATCATTAGCGATTCGTTATAGGTTTTTTCTCTCGCCAGCCCAGCTCAGGGCTGACTGGCGAGTATCATAGCATTTTAACATTCTTTCGCGGCTGCGATTTTTAACATCGAAGCAACATCATCAGAACATCAGCACCATCCACGGATACGCAACCAGCATCAGCAGAACCAGGAACAGCGCACCGAAGATGGTGCCCAGACGCCAGTAGTCTTTGGTCGGCAGATAGCCGCTACCGTAGTAGATCGGGCTGGGGCCGGTACCGTACGGAGTGATGATGCCCATCACACCCAATGACGTCGCCAGCATCAGACAGAACACCGGCATATTGATACCCGGAATGGCTGCTGCAATGGTCAGCATGGCAGGTAACAATGCGGTAGTGTGTGCGGTGGTGCTGGCAAACAGGTAGTGCAGAACGTAGAAGGCAATCAACAGCACCACAGCTGAGACTTGCGGGTCATAACCGTGCAGCAACTGTCCGCCTTCTTTACCCAGCCAGGCGATAAAGCCCACTTTCGCCAGACCATCGGCGAGCGCTACCAGGGTGGCAAACCAGGCGAAGGTGTTCCAGGCGGCTTTATTACTGGTGATATCGTTCCAGTTAAGGACGCCGGTCCACAGCATCAGCACAATCACCAGCAGGGCGGCCATTGCCGGTTCAATCCAGGCAGTGGCAAAGATCCACATCAGCAGTGCAGAAATCACGAACACCAGCAGCAGGATTTCATTGCGCGACAGTTTGCCCAGTTTTGCCAGCTCAGCGGTGGCCCAGCGGGGCACTTCATCGTTCAGTTTCACTTCTGGCGGATAGAGCCAGTAGGCCAGCAACGGCATGGTGAGGATCAGCAGCACACCCAGCGGCAGGAAGGCAAGGAACCACATGCCCCAGGAGATATCGAAGCCAACCACACTTTTTATCAGCGCTAAAGCCAGCAGGTTCGGAGCCAGCGCAGACAGGAACATAGAACTGGTGATACAGGTGGCGGTGATGGCAACCCACATCAGATAAGAACCAATTTTGCGCGCGCTCGGGTCATTAGGTTTTGAACCATACAGCGGCGGCAGGTTGGCGATAATCGGATAGATGGTGCCGCCACTGCGTGCGGTGTTGGAGGGGGTGAAAGGTGCCAGTAACAGGTCAGCGAAGGTGATGGCGTAGCCGAGTGTCAGGCTGCGACGGCCAAGATATTTCACCAGAATCAGCGCCAGACGGCGACCGAACTGGGTTTTATCGTAACCGGCGGCAAACATAAAGGCACCGAAGATCAGCCACACGGTGGAGTTACCGAAGCCGCTCACCGCCCATTTGAACGACTGGCCAGCCATCTTGAACTTCGGATCGGCCAGTTCAGCCGGGCTGAACAGCAGATACTGACTGAACAACGCGATCACCACCACGCCGGTCAGGCCAATCACCGCACCGGGCAGCGGTTCGAAGATCAGGCCGACAATCACCCCGACAAAGATAGCGAAGAAGTGCCAGGCGTAAGGCTCCAGCCCTGCGGGAGTTGGCACCAGGAGGAGCAGCACAGCGATCACCACCGGCAGACATAACATAATGAGCCGGTTTTTATTCCCCGGCGCGGCAGGCGGCGCTTTTAGGGGTTCACTCTGGGTAGTTTGTGTTTTCATGGTTTTGGTCTGCAAGTTGTGGAGAATGCGATTAACGTTCCGGGACAACAGGTGTTACCGTTATTAATACTTAGCTGATACTTTTTTAAGCTGCCGTTACGTCTTTTATGCTTCTTGAATTGCAATATTGAAGAGAGAAAATTGCGTAATGTAAATATGATGCGATTTATTAAAAATTCCATTTTGATCTGGATCAAAAAATCGATTCAGTATTAAATCCTTTTTGTCTTTGACATATATTCTTACTCTTACTTAATTCATTTTTGTTGCCGCCTGAATGCCGTAAAGCTCAAGGGTGGCGGTGTTGTCGTCTGGGATGTGTCTGATAACATCATGATTTATCATAAATTAATTTCCATGTAAATGAAAAAATTGATTTTTGACAACCTTTCGCTAACATTTTAAGTGGCGAATATTCAGTCTTAGTGTTTATTTCCAGAATAATTTAAAAGTTAAAAAACTAAACTTATTAATTATGTAACTAAAGAAATTGGTATATTGTTGGTATGAAATCGGACCTCTTAAATAAATTTGAAATAACTGCGTCTGTCAAAGAATTCGAAACTTTTAAATTTTGGAGTTGTTATCATGAATACGCTCACCCCGATTCTTAATCCACTCACTCTGCCGAAAGGCGCTGTATTGAAAAACCGCCTGGTGATGGCACCGATGACCACCTGTACCGGTTATTTTGACGGCGGCGTCACCAGCGACCTCGTGGACTACTATCGCGTTCGTGCGGGGAGTATCGGTACCGTCATTGTCGAATGCTGCTTTATCGACAACCGTGGCCCGGCGTTCCCAGGTGCCATCGCCATCGATAGCGACAACAAAATCCCGGGCCTGGCGAAAATTGCGGATGCAATCAAATCGCAGGGTTCCAAAGCCATTTTGCAGATCTACCACGGTGGCCGTATGGTGGATCCTGCGCTGATTGGCGGCAAAACGCCGGTCGCGCCCAGCGCGCTGGCCGCACCGCGAGAAGGCGCACCGACTCCCCAGGCGCTGACGGCGGAAGAAGTCGATGTGATGATCACCAAATTCGGTGATGCGGTGAACCGTGCCATTAAGGCGGGTTTTGATGGCGTCGAGATCCACGGTGCTAACACTTACCTGATTCAGCAGTTCTACTCACCGAACTCCAACCAGCGCGATGACAAATGGGGCGGCAGCCGCGACAACCGTGCCCGCTTCCCATTAGAAGTGCTGGAAATCACCCATAAAATGGCGGACCGCTTTGCGGCAGCTGACTTTATCATTGGCTATCGTTTCTCGCCGGAAGAGTTGGAAGTGCCGGGTATCCGTTTTGACGATACCATGTACCTGCTGGAAAAACTGGCGGCGCGCGGTCTCGATTATGTGCACTTCTCCGTTGGACAACTGCTGCGGCCGTCGATTGTCGATACCAAAGATCCGACGCCGCTCATCACCAAATATCGGGCGCTGCGTTCGCCGACGCTGGCGAAAGTACCGGTGATTGGTGTTGGCGGGGTGGTGAATAAAGAAGATGCGGAAAATGCGCTGGAGCATGGTTTCGATCTGGTGGCGATTGGTAAAGCCTGCATCGCCTACCCGGATTGGGCCGATCGCGTGATCAGAAACGAACATATGGAGCTGTTTATCGACAGCACCAAACGCGAAGAACTGGTTATCCCGGAACCGCTGTGGCGCTTCTCGCTGGTGGACGCGATGATCCGTGATATGAGCGACACCGGCCGTAAATACAAGGCGGGCGTGTTCCAGGAAAAAGTCGAAGCCGAAGCGCTGAAACTGAAAATCAATGTGACGCTGGATACCGACCGTATCACCGATATCTCGCTGGTGCCGGATGACACGCTGGACGTCGATTTCACCAGTACCTTTGAAAGCCTGCGTTCCCGCATTCTGGTGGCGAACAGCCCGCATGTGGATGCGGTAACTGGCGCTACCACCCAGAGTGAGGCGCTGAAAAAAGCGGTATCACGCGCACTGGCGACTTCCAGCAAAGAACATGTGATTGACGAGGGCGGTAACCCGAATGCGCCAGTTAATTACGATGTGGTGGTGGTGGGTAGCGGCGGTGCCGGTCTGGCAGCAGCAATCCAGGCGCATGATGATGGTGCTCGCGTGGTAATTATCGAGAAGATGCCGACTATCGGCGGTAATACCATCAAAGCGTCCGTCGGTATGAATGCGGCAGAAACCCGTTATCAGCGCCTGAAAGGCATCGAGGACAGCAAAGAGCTGTTTTATGACGAGACGCTGAAAGGCGGTAAATTCAAAAACAACCCGGTGCTGTTGCGCGAGTTTGTGGAACAGGCTCCCGGCGCGATTGACTGGCTGACCGATAAAGGCATTGAGTTGTGCGACATCACCATCACTGGCGGGATGAGCATTGACCGTACCCACCGTCCGGAAGATCGCTCCGCTGTCGGTGGTTTCCTGATCAGTGGTCTGGTGAAAAACGTTAACCAGCGCAATATCGAAGTGCTGCTGGAAACCTCAGTGGCAGAAATCCTGTTCGAAAACGGCGCGGTCAGCGGCGTGAAAGTGGTGGATGAGTACAATGACAGCCGTATCCTCAACGCGAAAAGCGTGATTGTGGCGACCGGCGGTTTCAGCGCCAACCGTGAAATGGTAGTGAAATACCGCCCTGAACTGGATGGCTTTGTCACCACCAACCACAAAGGGGCCACCGGTAGCGGTATCGCCATGTTGCAGAAAATCGGTGCGGATACCGTCGATATGAGCGAGATCCAGATTCACCCGACTGTCGAACAAACCACCTCGTACCTGATTTCCGAAGCGATGCGTGGTGGTGGGGCGATTCTGGTGAGCCAGGCGGGCAAGCGTTTCTACAATGAAATGGAAACCCGCGACAAAGTTTCCGCCGAGATTATCGCGCTGCCGGAAAAAAGCGCGTGGATCATGTTTGATGAACAGGTGCGTCAGAACAATAAAGCGGCGGATGAGTACATTGCCAAAGGTTTTGTCATCAGCGCACCCACCCCGCACGAGCTGGCGGTGAAACTGAATATGGATCAAGAAGCGCTGCAAACCACCCTGAACCGTTACAACCAGTTTGTTGAGCAGCAGAATGACGAAGACTTTGGCCGTAAAACCGCGCTGCGTCATCCGCTCAATCACGGACCTTACTTTGCCATCCGCATCGCCCCAGGGGTGCACCACACCATGGGCGGTGTCACCATCAATACCGACACCGCAGTGCTGGATGCGCAGAAACAGGTGATTCCGGGTGCCTGGGCGGCGGGTGAAGTGGTCGGTGGTATTCATGGTGCGAACCGTATCGGAGGTAACGCGGTTGCTGATATCATTATCTTCGGTATCAAAGCCGGACGTAACGCTGCGGCGTTGGCGTTAGGCTAAGCAACGGTTTTCGACAAACCATTCGTAGCGGCGCGATTTTTAAGACCCGCGCGATAAATCGCGCCGCTACACCTGAATGAGGCGATAATGACTACAGACGCAGGCGTCTATGCGTATTCCGCCGTTCTGATGGGTTCGCCCATTCTGCTTAAACTCTTCGAAGACAACTCATCCCTCGCGGCGCAGGTGTTCCGGCTGATCAAACAGCAGGAGAATCTGTTTACCGTTAATCGTGCCGACTCAGAAGTGATGGCGATCAACTCTGCTGCCGGTCGCCATCCGGTGGTGGTCAGTGAGCCGGTGTTTGCCTTGATCAGCGTGGCTCACGCGGTGAGCCTGTTGCCGCACAGCGCCTTTAACTTCACCATTGGGCCGGTGGTGAAACGCTGGAAAATTGGTTTTCAGGGCCATGAGGTGCCACCGGCAGCGGAGATCGCGGCGCTGCTGCAAGTGACCGATCCGCATCAGGTAGTGCTGAATGAAGCTGAACGATCGGTATTCCTGCAACAACCCGGCATGGAGATTGATCTCGGTGCGATTGCCAAAGGTTACATTGCCGATCGCGTGCAACGCTTTTTACGCCAGCAGGGCGTGCAGCAGGCGCTGATTAACCTCGGCGGCAACGTCCAGACGCTGGGGTCTCCCCCTCATGATGGGGCGGGTTGGGGCATCGGCCTGAAAAAACCGTTTGGCCGTGAAGATGAGCTGCTTGGTGTGTTACGGGTGCAGGGGAAGTCCGTGGTGACATCGGGTATTTATGAACGCTATTTCGAACGGGATGGCCGTTGCTGGCATCATATCTTCGATCCGCGTACTGGCTATCCGCTCGACAATGAATTGCTGAGCATCACGGTGATTTCCGATCGTTCACTGGATGGCGATATCTACACCACGCTGCTGTATGGCATGGGGGTGGAGCAGGGGCTGGCGTATCTTGCTGACCAGCCCGAACTCGACGCGATTTTTGTCACGCGCGACAGGGAAATTATCTGTTCTTCACCGCGTCAGTTTCGCTTTGAGCAACTGGACACCGCGTGGACGCTGCGTTACTGACAATACTGTTGCAGCAGCGAATGGTATTCCGATTGCAAGCGATAGCGATACACCGGGCGGCCGGTGGCACCGTAATGGATGCTGGTGAACAGGATGTTGATCTGTGCCAGCCAGATCAGATATTTACGGCAGGAGACGCGCGAGATATTCACCTCGGCCGCCAGTTCATCGGTGGAGAATTCTGTGCCCGGGTGGGCATCAATCCACTGACACAGGGTGCGCAGCGTCTGGGGTGTCAGTCCTTTCGGCAGGCGCTTGCTGTCATGCTGCGTCGCCGGGCTACCGTGAATCAGTAAATCGACATCGGACTGCTGATAATAATGCTGGTTATCCATCAGCGATTTTTTCTGCCGCCACTGGGTCAGTGCTTCTTCAAAACGCGGGAACTGGAACGGTTTGATCAGATAATCCACCACGCCATAATGCAGCGAGGTTTTGATGGTGGCAGCATCCGCAGCCGAAGAGATAATGATCACCTCCACCGGGCAGTTGGCTTTACGCAGTTCCGGCAGCAGATCGAGGCCGTTTTCCTGCTGCATATAAATATCCAGCAGCACCAGATCGACCGGTGGTTCGCTGTTGAGGATCTTCTCTTTCGCCTGCTGTAACGTTGTGGCAGTACCACAGCAGGTAAAGCCGGGCACCTGGCCGATATAGCAGCGATTAAGCTCTGCGACCATTGCATCATCGTCAACCACTAACACGTTGATCATGCGGTTTGATTTCCTCCATCCCAGGGTAGCTGAACTAAAAATTGTGTATACACGCCGGGTTCTGACTCCACGCTGACGTCACCGCCCAGGCTTTCGGTCTGCTGCTTCAGCAGGAACAGGCCGACACCGCGATCGTCACCTTTGGTGGAGAAACCTTTGGCGAAAATGGTGGGCAGAATCAATGGGTCAATGCCGGGGCCATCATCGCTCACTTCGCACGCCAGCCAGCCATTCTGATAATGCAACATCACATGGATCTCACCTTCAGTCTGGTCACCCAGTGCATCCAGCGCGTTCTCCACCAGATTGCCAATCACGGTAATCAGCACCGCCATCTGTTGCTCGTTGCCACAGTCGGGCAAAAAGCTGGCATCGCTGAGGGTCAGACTATGCCCGCGATCCGATGCGCGACTGATCTTGCTCAGCAGGAACCCGGCAATCACTGGCGACTTAATTTTCTGCACCAGCGAACCAATTTCGGTCTGATAGTTATTGGCGGTTTTCAGCACATACGTTTCCACCTGCGCATAATTTTTCATATGCAGCAGGCCGAGGATCACATGCAGCTTATTCATAAATTCATGCGAGCGTTCACGCAGCGCATCGACATAGTTTACCATGCCGCTCAGGCGCTGCATCAGCTGGCTGATTTCCGTCTTATCCCTGAAGGTGCATACCGCACCGATAATCCGTCCCTGGCTGCGCACCGGCACCGTATTGCTGAGCAACACATGGCCGTTCACATTCAATTCTTCATCACGGCGCGGACGGCCACTTTGCAGCACATCCTGCAGATGGGTGTTGATCACCGAGGCATCGTAAATGCGGTCGGCACTGATGGCGCTGGTGGCGATCTCGGCACTCAGCAGTTTTTGTGCCGCCTGGTTGACCAGCGTGACCTCGCCCTGGTCATCCACCGCCACCACACCTTCTTTCACCGAATTGAGGATCGCCTGACGTTGCTCGAACAGCGTGGAGATTTCATGCGGTTCGAGGCCGAACAGAATACGTTTCAGCACCCGCACCAGAATAAAGGTACCGAGTGCACCCACCAGCGCGCCAATCAACACCGTCCATAGCACGCTCCAGCGGCTCTGGTTTATCTGGTCAGTCACCGCACTGAGGGAAATACCAATCACCACCACGCCAATCTGCTGTTTTTGCGCGTTATACACCGGGGTAAACACGCGCAGGGCTTTGACCAGCGCCCCCTGATTCACCGAGACATTTTCATGGCCACGCAACGCAGGTTCGAGATCGTCACCGATAAAATGCTGGCCGACCAGCTCCGGGTTGAGATGGGAATAGCGAATGCCCTGCATATTGGTTACCACCACAAACAGCAGGTTATTACTCTGCTGGATTTCTGCGGCGATGGGCTGAATTGACCGGACATTGGGTGGCAGCAACAGTGCGCGTTGTACTTCCGGCGAATCGGCCAGGGTGCGCGCCACCGCCATGGCTTTATCTTCCAGCTGCGCGCGCGTGGTGGCACCAATCTGAAAGAAGTAAATAAGGTGGACGCTGAGCAGCACCAGCGCGATCACGGTGCTAAGCATCAGCGTGACCAGCGTATTGAGTTTCATCGGTCGCTTACGCGGTGGGAAATCCGGTGGAGAATAGGGTTCTGGCATAGGCAGGTATCGTCGCGTTTTTTTTAGGGGTGCGTGCAAGCACGCACCCGGACGGTCATTCGCTCTGCGGTTTCACGCGGTTAGCAAAGCTCTTTTTCAGCTTCTGCAACTTCGGCGGGATCACGGCGAGGCAGTAACCGTTGCGCTGACCCGCGCCATCCCAGTAATCCTGGTGATAATCTTCCGCCGGATACCATTCCCCCAGCGGTTCGATGGTGGTGACAATCGGATCTTTATTATCTTCCTGCGCGCGGGCGATAGCCGCGATGGCTTCAGCTTCCTGTTCGGCGTTGGCCGGGAAGATAGCAGAACGATACTGGGTGCCGATGTCGTTGCCCTGGCGGTTAAGCTGCGTTGGGTCATGGGTGACAAAGCTGATATCCAGCAGATCGCCGTAACCTATCTGCGCCGGATCGAAACCGATACGGATCGCTTCGGCATGGCCGGTGGCGCCGCTGCATACCTGCTCATAAGTGGGATGAGGGCGGGTGCCGCCGGTATAACCACTTTCGACTGACTCAACGCCAATCAGACCTTTAAATACCGCTTCGGTACACCAGAAACAGCCACCCGCGATCACCGCGTATTCAATTGCCATGTCTTTACTCCTGTCAGGGCGAAAGCGTTACTGTGGGGGCGCGCTTTCATGAAATCAACCTTGTTTAGATTAACATTTCTGGCTTAAAGTCGCGGTGTTTATCGAGCAACAGATTGCTCATCACGGTAAAACGACCTTCACCGGTATAGTGCAGGGTCGGCGGAAACTCCGGCTTCTCCGCTACATGCGCTTTGACGACCTCAAAAATAAACAGATTGTAGTTATCCACCATCGTATCGTCGTACAGCTGACACTCAAAACTGGCGAAGCACTCCTGAATCAACGGCGCGTTAACTTTTGTCGCCGGTTCTGCGGTCAGCTTAAAGGCAGCAAACTTGTCGATACGATCGCCGTGGCAGTTACCAATCGCCACTACGCTATCGATTAAATCGGATGAGGGTACGTTGATCACGCACTGGCCGCTTTGCCGAATCAGTTCATGGCTGTAATTGCCTCCGGCGATCATACAGCCCACCAGCGACGGCGAGAACTCCAGGATAGTGTGCCAGCCGAGCGTCATGATGTCGTGCTGATCGCCAAACTGCGAGCTGACCAGCACCACCGGTCCTGGCTCCAGATATTTCCGCGCCTTGCTGACCGGAAAATCGATTTTATGCAGATTCTGGTTCATTGTGCTGCTCCTTTTTCTCGAAGGATGTTTTAAGTGTAGCGAACCCTGGACAGGGCTTTACCTGTGCGTCAATTGCAGGCATGGTAAGCCGTCATCTTAAAAGGAGCTGCTTTATGGCGTCTGCGCGCGCGTTAACACAATCCCCCGCCACTTTACATCTGCTGTGCGGCAAAATTGCTGCCGGGAAATCGACGCTGGCACATCGGCTGGCTCAGGAAACGGGCGCGGTGATCATCAGTGAAGATGCCTGGCTGGCGCATTTGTTTGCCGATGAAATGCGTGAGGTGACGGATTATGTCCGCTGTGCCGCGAAACTGCGTAACGCCATGACGCCGCACCTGATCTCGCTGCTGCGCTGTGGGGTATCGGTGGTGCTGGATTTTCCCGCCAATACGCTGCAAAACCGGCAGTGGATGAAAACGGTGATCCAGACCGCCGAGGCTGCGCATCAGCTGCATTTTCTCGATGTGCCGGATGATCTGTGCAAAACGCGGCTGCATGCACGCAATGCGACGGGTGAACATGATTTCGCTGCCACCGATGCGCAGTTCGCACTGATCAACAGCTACTTTGTCGCCCCGCAGCCAGAAGAGGGGTTTAATGTGGTGAGCTGGCCGGCATCGTAGCCGTGTAGGTTAACACGTTGCTGGTGCATTGGTCTGCAGACTATGCTTAGGTATTGTTTTAAAATGCATATAAAACGAGAAAAACCATACACATTCCCGCTTTGATGTATAATTACTCCGGTTTTTTATACATATCTGGCTTAATAAATATAAAAAAGGGGGAATTTTAACTATGTCAGCGAACCTTGCTCCTCTCCCACTGGATAATATTGACGAGTGGGAGACACGTGCAGTACTTAAAAAGACAGCTGAAGCCCATCGTTACCTGGCCGAGTTGAAAGGCGTGGCGGCCAGCATTCCTAATGAAGCCATATTGATTAACACCCTGTCATTGCAAGAGGCAAAAGACAGCTCTGAAGTTGAAAATATCGTCACCACCCACGATGAACTCTACAAGGCTAATTTATTTCAGGAAGCAATCACCACACCTGCCACTAAAGAGGTGCAGGACTATGCTTTTGCCCTGAAACAGGGGTTTCACACCGCGCGTCAAAACAAATTGATCCGCTTTGGTGACATACTCGCGGTGCAACAGCAACTGGAGCACAATAATGCGGGCCTTCGCAGGCTTCCTGGAACAGATTTGAAGAATGCCAGCACTGGCGAAATCATTTATACACCCCCTCAGCATGCTGATGAAATCGCGTTGTTGATGGAAAATCTCATCGCCTTTATCAATGATGACAGCATGTGTGAAGCTGACCCCCTGGTGAAAATGGCTATCATTCACCACCAGTTTGAAAGTATTCATCCTTTTTATGATGGTAATGGCAGGACGGGGCGTATCCTCAATATCCTGTATTTGGTGGTTAAAGACTTGCTCAACCTGCCAGTGTTATACCTGAGCCGTTTTATCATTCATCACAAAGCGGCTTATTACGCTAATTTTCAGGTGGTGAGAGACTCAGGTAACTGGGAGCCCTGGCTGCTGTTTATGCTTGATGGTGTGATTGACACTGCCAAAAATACCATCTCGCTCATTACTCAAATGAAAACACTGATGGCTAGCGTCAAACATGGCATACGCGAGCAACTGCCTAAAATTTACAGTCAGGATTTACTCAATAACCTGTTTAACCACCCCTACACTAAAATCGAGTTTATTGTTGAAGAACTGGGGGTGACACGAATTACAGCGACTAAATATCTGGAACAATTGGTCGAACACGGCTTTTTAATTAAACAGAAAGTCGGCCGGGCTAACTATTATATCAATGAGCCATTGTGCAAATTGATCATAGCCCACAGTTAAAAACTCCAGTGTTTACGTATTATCGCACCACCAGTACATCAGAAAACCGCGTGGTGTAGGCGGGTGACAGCATCTCCCGTTTCATCGACCAGGCTTTCTGGATGCCCTGACCGGCAAACCATAATGCGCCGCGCTGGTAGGCATTCAGACGGTCGATGAGTTTCAACTTAAATTCAGAGGAGCTTCAACGGCTTTCTGCAAATCCACCTTCAGGGCTCTTGATCAATCAGAATAATCATTGATACTGTATATGAATACAGTATTTTTGAGTGCCCATTATGCAACTAATTATTCCCTCTGAGTCCGATGTAACGAGCCAACTTCCGCTCTTTATAGAACGCGTACCCTGCGGCTTTCCCAGCCCCGCTCAGGATTACGTCGAGGACAGTCTCGATTTGAATAAACTCGTTGTCAGACATCCTGGCGCAACATACTTTGTCAGAGTGAGCGGCGATTCGATGGTAGACGCAGGCATAAGTCACGGTGACTTACTGGTTGTAGACCGCTCATTATCTGCAGTTCATGGTGATATCGTGATTGCTGCGGTAGCGGGCGAATTCACGGTGAAAGAACTCCAAACTTCCCCACGCCTTCAGCTCATGCCGCGGAACAGGAATTACTCTCCTATCGTTTTCGGAACGGAAGAGGAGTTGGCAATTTTTGGCGTAGTCACGTTTACCCTGAAAGATCACAGACATGTTCGCGCTTGTTGATGTAAATAGTTTTTATACTTCCTGTGAGACCGTTTTTCGGCCGGACCTGCAAGGTAAACCTGTCGTTGTCGTTTCTAACAATGATGGATGCATCATTTCACGTTCAGCAGAAGCGAAGGAATTGGGGATTGGCATGGCTAGCCCCTATTTCAAGTTGCAGGATGAACTGAAGCGCCAGCAGGTCCAGGTGTTCAGTTCTAATTACGCGCTGTATGCCGACATGAGTCGTCGGGTGATGACAATCCTCGAAGAAATGGCTCCGCGGGTGGAGATTTATTCAATTGATGAAGCTTTCCTCGATGTGACGGGCGTAAGGAGCTGCATCGACCTTGCGGTGTTCGGTCGCGAAATCCGCAAGCGTCTGCTTAGAGAAACGGGTTTGACTGTTGGAGTAGGGATTGCCCCGACCAAAACATTAGCCAAGTTAGCTAATTACGCAGCAAAAAAATGGCCGGGTACTGGAGGCGTGGTCGATTTATCAAATGTTGATCGCCAGCGTAAACTGCTGGCACTGGTACCCGTCAGTGACGTATGGGGCGTTGGACGGCGTATTAGTAAGAAACTGAATCTGATGGGAATTGAAACTGCCTTACATCTGGCCGACTGTTCAAATTGGGTGGTGCGTAAGCACTTCAATGTGGTGCTGGAAAGAACCTCAAGAGAATTACGTGGTGAGCCGTGTTTGGGGCTGGAAGAGTTTTCTCCGACTAAGCAACAAATAATATGCAGCCGCTCTTTTGGCAGCCGTATCACGGAGTATGGCGATATGCATCAGGCAATTTGCACCTATGCCGAACGTGCCGCTGAGAAATTACGCGCAGAGAAGCAATTCTGTTGCTACATCAGCGTGTTTATCCGTACCAGTCCACATGCCCAGGGTGAAGTTTTCTATGGTAATCAGTCATCGGGCAAGCTGATGATACCTTCCAATGATACCCGGGATATTATACGTGTTGCCACAGAAGCCCTCGGCCGGATCTGGATTTCCGGTTATCGCTATATGAAAGCAGGCGTGATGTTGAGTGATTTTTTCAACCAGGGAGTGGCGCAACTCAATTTGTTCGATGATTATCAACCGAGGCCAAACAGCGCCGCACTCATGAAAGTGGTCGACAAGCTTAATAGATCTGGGCGTGGCTCAGTGTGGTTTGCAGGCCAGGGTACGAATAAATCCTGGACGATGAAGCGAGAAATGTTGTCCCCTTGTTATACAACACGGTATTCAGACTTGCCTATCGTAAAATAACTTTCAGATTATAGGGTTATGATTTACGAGCTGATGCAGTCGTCATTGTTGGACAGCACCACCAATCATCCCCGTGACCTTCCATTAAAGATTTTCTGTTTCAGGCCGATGCTCATAAGAGCATTTCCTGAATTTTACCCTTTTTCTGATCGCCATCGCCTCTGCGAACAAGGACACCGCGCCAGATATGTCACTCATCACCCATACATTAGCAAACCTCACAAAAGCCTTGCGTACTGCGTTGCGTGTCTCAATTGAATGCAATGAGCGTAGCGAAAACACCCATAAAATTTTAAACGTGTTACGTCAGGTTGAGCTGACGCTGATGCTGCATCAACAACCTATCTATGCGATTGCCGGTACGCAGGGAGCGGGTAAAACCACCCTGGCAAAAAGCCTGCTGGGCATTGACGATAGCTGGCTTGAAGCGAATCCGGGGCGGGGCGAGCAGATACCGTTATTTATTGAGCAGCGGCACGATGTTCAGGGTGATTATCCGCAATTTATTTATGTCTGTGCTCACCACAAAACCGGTGAAATTTTTGACAGCCAGCCGCGCAGTGGCGATGAGCTGAAACAGATGCTGCGTGACTGGTCGCAAATGGTGAATCAGGAGATAGAAGGGGGAAAAATCCTCTATCCGAAATTAATCATTAATAAGTCAGACAGTTTTATTGATGAAGAGATGGTCTGGGCACTGCTGCCCGGTTACGAGATCAGCAACAGCCAGAATCATCGCTGGCAGGGCATGATGCGGCATGTCATGGTCAACGCCAGAGGCGTGTTGCTGGTCACTGATCCGACGTTAATGGCAAATACAAACCAAAGCCTGCTGGTGAGCGATCTGTGCAGTGTGTTCGCCGATCGTTCTCCGGTGATCGTCGTGACCAAAACAGAAAGCCTGAACGATGCGGAGAAGGCCGAAGTAAAAGCGAGCGCCGCCGCACTGTTTCATGTGACCTCATCACCGGTGGTCGCTGCCGGTGTCGATAATAAAGCGCAGTGGATAGGCGAACTCAGCGCTGCATTTGCTGAGGGTATCCATAATAGCGCCGCTTCCGAAGCGGCCGCGATTGAACGTTTGATGGCTCTGGTCAATGACGATGTTGCGGATATTATTGATAACCTGAATCTGCTGTACGCGGAGCAGGACAGTGGCGAGGAGCGTACCGTTGCTATTCTTGAAGCGTTCGATAAAGCAGCCGGGCACTATGAACAGCAGCTGCGTAAAGCCATCAAAAGAGAAACGGACGGGCATCGGCAACAAGCCACTGATTATTGCCAGCGTCGTTATCAGGAAGAAGAAGAAGGGCTGGCTAATAATTTAAAAGGACTCGGTCGTCGCCTGATATTGCAGGGAGCGGAGATTGATCGTGAACGCAAAAATCGGGTACTGGACGCCTGGCAAGCCCGCTTTGAGCAGCAGTCTCTGGCTGATCACAATATGGTCGCTCTGGAAACGCTCAACCGCCGTGAGTTAAGGCATTACGGTCTCTCTCAGGAGACGCTGTCACCCCAACGGTTGACTTCGCCCGCGGCGACAATGGGCTATTTGTCGGTGGCTGAGGAGGATAATTCGTCCTCGCTGGCCCCTTTGCGTCATCTGCTGGGATCGGCTGCAACAAGCGATGCGCCGCCGCAATTAGACCAGCTTTCCACGCTATTAAAAGTGCTGCCTGCCATGACGATGGAATATGCACGCGGTTGGCTGGCGATCAACCAGGCGATGCCCGCAGCGTCAGAGCTAACCAGCGAGTTGCGGCCACAGCAAATTCTCGACGCGATTTTTAGCGCGCAGAGTAGCATCCACCCGGTGAAAACCGCGCTGATGGCGTTTATCGGTGCCGACGCAGCAGACGGCACGCTGGATGGCGAAGTGGGCACACCGCAAAATGAGGATAGCGGCGTATTTACGCCCGTCGCGATAGCAGGGAAAGCGATGCTGGTCGGCGCGGCGGTTTTTGCGTTGTATCAGGTGGCGGGCGTGGTGAGTGAGAGTGATAAAGCTCAGGCCTGGTATATTGAACGGATGATGAAGGAACTGGCGCAATATAATGAAAACGTCATCATCGAGCGTTATCAGGACACGATGGGCGATCTGCGTCAACTGATTGAAATCAACCTCAACCGTTTATTTGGTGTGCAGGATGTCCTCACGCAGAAAAGCTATCTCTGGTTAGCTATTCAGGGACTCACGACGGTACAGAAGGAAGCCCGGCAGTATGAAGCCAGTATCAAACAATATCTGGCGTGATATTTGCCACGAGCGCTATCGCTGGGCGGAAAATAGCTACATCAACCTGCTGCGTCAGGTTGATGCCGAGCGGTTAATCCAGCCTCATGCAGACATCTCCCGCCAGATATCGGTGATTGTCTATGGTCCGACACAGGTGGGAAAAACATCCCTGATTCTGACCTTACTGGGCGTCAGGGATGACTGTTTTAAAGAGCTTAACCAGTTGCTGCGTGGTGGGCAGACATTAGGTAAAGCGTCAACGGCGCGAACTTACCGTTACCGGATATCACGGGATGATGCCTGGTATTTTAGCCACAAAGACCAGGGAACAACCGCCTGGTCGGATGGCGGGGCGGCCGATATTTTCGCCAGCCTGCGTGAAGAGGTTCAGGCGGGCAGGCGCTACTTCGACAGTATCGACGTATTTATTCCGCAACGTTTCTTCCATCCTCAGCAGCGGCAAAATGGCTTGTTAATCCGCGACCTGCCGGGTATTCAGGCTGCGGATGACAATGAAAGGGAATATGTGACTCAGCTTGCCAGCCAGTTTATTCGCTCGGCGGATGTGATCCTGCTGACCGGCAAAGCGGATTATTTAGGCTTTCTGAAACCCGAGGAGTTGGGCAATGACCTACTGGCTGACTGGTTCTGGCAGCCACATCGCTACAAAGTTGTATTAACCCGGACTTTTAGCAACAGTTCCATCCGGGAAATGTTGCGCCGTGTTTCCCCCGATAAATGCTGGCTGCAGGCTTATTTGTTTGAGCAAATCAATACGCTGGAATTGCAACTCCCGGCGGAAATGCGCGAACACATTTATCCGCTCGAATGTGGTCACTCCTGGCAAACCCTGATTGAGGGGGGTGACGATTATGGTGACTATTGCCAGCGGTTGCGCGAGCAGATATTAACCGACCTGCGCCATAGTATGCTGCAGGCGGTCCATCCGCTTTCTCGTTTACGTACGGGATACGCGTTACCTGAATTAATTATCCGCCACCGGGACAGGTTGCAACAACAGTACACCGAGCTGCACAGCACGCTGGACAAAGAACGGGAATATTACCAGCGTAAACAACAGCAGCTGTCGCGCACTCTGGCTGAATATGCCCCCCATCTGACAAAGAGCCAGACACGCCTGGACAGATTGCAGCGGCTACGCGAACGGCTGAATAAAAGACAGACGCGCAACGCGCATCAATCCATCGCTGTGCCACCGATGGGCGCAAGAAAGGTCAGTGCCTTACTGAAAATGATTGCTGGGGCAAGAGAAGAGATGGCGCTTCATCCGGCGTTAAAGCACCTGCCTGCCCATTTCGCTGCGCAACAGATTAACCACCATGCCTTCACGGCGATTGAGCAAAAGCTGCATGGCTATCATACGGATAATTATCTCTTTGCCAGCAACTATAAGCATGACTATCAGGAAACGATCGAGGCGATCAAACAACACCTGAAACTGATCACCACATTAGCCGCTAATTTCCAGCGTAGTGAGCTGGAGAGACACATCAATGAACATCGCCGTCGCCAGCAACGTTTACAACGCCACGCCACCCGGCGAGACAAGCTCCTGACGGCAGTGGCCAATAAACTGGCGCGCATCATTGCGCAGCAACAGGAGTTAACGCACAGCCATACGCGTGACGAGGATCATTATCAGCAGCTGATTGGCGAGAGTCGTCGCTTTCAGGAACTGATTAGGATGGCAAAAAATGAAAGGGCCACTCTGATCGAACAACACATTATGCGTACGGATATTGGTCAGGCTGAGCGACTGGCCTGGGTACTCGCTGCCCGTGCGTTAAAGAAAGACTACGAATATGTCAGAGCATTAGGAGAGTAGTGCATGTCTGTGGAACATGACCCGGTTATTGCGCAGGATAATGACGAGCGGATGCTGGATGAATTGGTGCAGGAACTGTTTCTGACCTTGCTGACACGTGAGCTGGCGCAACAGAAAGCGGTTATTGAAACCATTAATGATAACGTCTCGTATCAGGCTGGCGAGTCATTAAAATCGTTAAAACGGGAGATCAAACTTTCCATCAGCACCCTGGCGGATGCGCAGCAGGAATATCAAGAGGAGCAGGCCATCGCCAGGGAGGAATATGAACAGCGGCTGGAGAGCAGCTTCAGGGAGGAGGGTAAACGTATTATTGCTCACCTGCTGACCTCGACAGAACACCAGACCCGGCTGGAGCAGCAGCTGGCTGCGCAGTTAACAGATTTACAGCAACAACATGCCACACATCATCAGCGATCAGGTCAGATGCTGAACAGCATTAAATGGCTGCTGGCAGGGCTGGGGGGCATCAACCTGCTGCTGTTTGCGGTTGTCATCATGATGTATTTTCTGGGGCATCGATAATCATCCGCGCATGCAGGCTTGTCCGGATATGGTGCGTCTGGTGCACCATGACTTTTCTCTGGCACGGATAAACGGACGCACAGGCAGCGCATGACGCGTCCTGATTAAACTGGCACAACTTCTGCATTCATTTCCTCAGGCTTGTATACAAGGCCGCATACCGGCCAATGACCTGGGGGAATACACCTTGCACAACAATGATAAAGAGAAGATTAACGCCAAGCGTCGCCAGATGATGAAATATTCCATGCTGGCATTAGGTGGCGTCGCGCTCAGCGGCATGCTGGGCAGCGCATCCGCTCAGGCGGCAGATGACGAAATCCTGATTGGCTACTGGCCGATTGTGGGTGGTCTGCCGTTATATGCCGGTATTGAGAAAGGGTTGTTTAAACAGGCTGGCGTGAATGTGCGTGCGGTGAAATTTGCCAGCCCGCAGCAGGTCGTGGAAGCGATGATCACCGGGCGGATCCATGGTTGCGCTAATGGCACGGCCACTGGCGCGCTCGGCCTGGGAGCCATTACCAGCCCGGACCTGTTCAAAATCATCTGTTCTAACCCCTCCAATGAAAAAATGGTGCTGGATGAGTTTCTGGTGCCAGTCAACAGCACCGCAAAATCCATCAGCGATCTGAAAGGTAAGCGTATCGCCAGCGGTCCGGGCATTCAGAACGTCACCATGGCGAAGATCATCCTGGAAAAAAATGGCTTCACCGATACCAAAGTGATTGAGCTGCCGGTGGGGCAGCATGCGCCTTCGTTAGCCGCCGGACAAATTGATGGCGTGTATACGCTGGAGCCGACCGGCACCGTCGCGCGCATGAAGGGCATGGGGAAAGTGCTGGAAACCGGGGTGATTGCAAAATATGTGCTGGGCGATGCCAGCGCGCCATGGTTTGGTGGCGCGGCGGCACTCACCAGCAGCTTTATCAAGGCTGATCCAGCGCGGGCGAAGCAGGTGATTGATGCCTATGGTGCCGCGGTCAAATTTATCCAGCAACAACCGGATGAGGCGCGCCAGTATGTGGCAGGTTACACCGGGATTGAGGCAGCGCTGGTGAAAGAGGTGCCGTTGCCGGGATTCGTGATGTATGACCAATTAACCGGCAGCAACCTGCAATGGTTCCAGAAATTTTATGACGTGTTCACTGAACGGAAAATTTTCAGCAAGCCGCTGCAGGTGGAATCCCTGATCTATCGGGCATAAGGAGAAGTGCAATGATGCAGATATGGCGTCGCAGATTGCTGCCGTTGATCGGTCCGTTGTTGTTATTTCTGCTGTGGCAGACGGCGGTCAGCGCCAAATGGCTTAACCCGGTATTGCTGCCTTCACCCGGCGAAACCCTGGGTTATCTGTTTAGCGCGCTGGCTGATGGCAGCATGAATCGGGACATCGGGGATACGCTCTACCGCACGTTGATGGCGTTTATCGTTGCCGCAGTGCTCGGCGTCCCGTTGGGGGTGATGCTGGGCAGTAGCGAGCGGCTGTATCGCAGCGTCGAGTTTCTGGTGGATTTCTTCCGCTCAACCCCTTCTTCGGCGCTGATCCCGCTGTTTATGCTGATCTTTGGCATTACCGATACCAACAAAATCGCCATTGCCGCGTTTGCCGCGGTACTGGTGATCCTGTTTAACAGCGCCTACGGGGTAATGAACGCTAAGAAGACGCGCATTATGGCGGCGCAGGTGATGGGTGTTTCATGCTGGCATGTGTTTAAAGACATCATGCTGATGGAAAGCCTGCCGCAAACCTTTGTCGGGCTACGGACCGGTGTTTCGATGGCACTGGTGATCGTCATCGTCGCCGAGATGTTTATTGGTTCGGAAACCGGACTGGGACATCGCATCATTGATGCGCAGCAGTTATTCAATATCAAAGACATGTATGCATCGATTCTGATCACCGGTGCATTCGGTTATCTGCTGAATCTGGGTTTTCTGCTGATTGAAAAACGCTGTGTGCACTGGAGTGGCAAAGCATGAACAAACCCGACTATCCTCAGCCCAATACCCATGTGACGATTCGCGGACTCGATAAAAGTTTTGCCGGACAACCGTTGTATCAGGATCTCAACCTCGATTTACCGCGGGGGAAGATTGTTTCGATATTCGGCCCCAACGGTTGTGGTAAATCGACGCTGATGAACATGATTGCCGGATTGATTCCGGTCGATCGCGGGCAAATTTTGTTCGACGGTAAAACCCTGGCCGAGACCAATATTGGTTATGTGTTTCAGAATTACCGTGATGCGCTTTTTCCCTGGTTAAGCGCCTGGCAGAACATCGCCTATCCGTTAAAACGGCAGGGGATGAAAGCGGCAGCGGTGAAACAGCGCGTGGCAGAGTTGGCGGAGATGTTTGATATTCGCTTCGATTTGCAGCGTTATCCGTATGAGCTGTCCGGTGGGCAACAGCAAACGGTATGCATCATGCGTGCGCTGGCGACCGGACCAGAAGTGATGTTTCTGGATGAACCGTTCTCGGCGCTGGATTTTGAGATGACGCTATTTATCCGCGATAAATTGCAGCAGGTTCAGCTGGCGACGGGTGTGACGATGTTGATTGTCTCGCATGATCTGGAAGATGCGGTATTTCTGGCGGACGAAATCCTGCTGCTGACGCGCCGTCCGACGCGTGTTGCCGAAATTGTCCCGTTTGAGCTACCCCGTCCGCGCACTGCCGAGATGATGAGCCACCCGGAGTTCGTCCGGGTAAAAGCGCATACGTTGGCGGTGTTTAAACGGGAAATGGCGAGTTAACTCACCTATCTCAGGTGCGAATGAATTCGCACCTGAGATAATGTAGGGTCGGCATCCATCACCGCCCGCCAATGTGACGCAACGTTGCAACCTGAATTTAATAGTGCCATTAAGACAAATCTAACTTTGTGCCGGAAGCAAGGACGTTATTCCTGTGGGCGTCATCAAGTAATTCACCATAGCGTAGTAAGAATTTATCAGCCCACTCAGCACCGTACATCGCAATACCCGCATTCAGAACGTCGCTGAAAGTTTCATATCCCCTGGCGGAATATTCGCCTTTCTCAGAAGGAAGCTGTATATCAGGTAAACGAATAACCGTGCCAATAGCAATCTTACCAGAAGCAGGAAGATCAGGGTTCTTATGACGAAGCTCCGTTTTAATTTGGCTGATGCTATCCCTGATGCGAAATTTCTCCTTAAATTCGCTGGCCAGCATATCAAATGGGAGATCCCAGGTAACAATGATACCGTCGGATTCTCTCCTGAAGGACATAGAGGATATTGAAGTTTCAGACAAATAAAGCGCTGTTCCCGCAGGGATGGGAGCAAAGCGACGGTCTGGTTGGTCAAAATCATTGTAGCGATTGAGGAAATCGTCAACCCACTGGGTGCCATGCTTGTTAATACCCGCATCCACCACATCATTGAAAGATTCGTACCCTTTGGCTTTATATACGTTCCCGCTTGAAGGGAGTTGAACACTTGGAAGACGAACAATTGTACCTACTGGTATACTTCCTGATACCGGGAAATGTGGGTTTTTAGTGCTAAGTTCAGATTTTATTTTTCCGATGTCTTCCTCAAGATTGAATTTATTTTTTAATTCACTGGACAACGTGTCAGGCGTAATGCTGCTGATAAGAACCGCTTTGCCGTTTTCAATCCTGAACGAATTAGAAAATGCTGGGTTTTCAGTTAAATAAAACGCTGTGTCGGCAGGAATAATAGCATCCCAACGAGATGTCTGACTATAGTCGATATAACGGCGCAGGAAATCCTGAGCGGTGTTTTTGCCGAGCATATTTGTTATTGCAGTATAGAGATCATGAAAGGATTCATAACCCCTCGTCTTATATACTTTTTCTGTTATCTGAAGGTCGATATCCGGTCGGTTCAGTATTGTACCACGAGGGATGATGTTTGATATTGAGATATCTGGGTTGCTGCGGCGAAAAGCATCGCTAATGTCATGTACTGATTTATCTTCATATCGATAATTCTGCTTAAACTCCCTTGCTAATACAGAAAGAGTAACAGGTACACTAAGAGTTATTTTTTCATCGCTGTTTGAGTATATCTCTCCATTTATCTTAAGTCGTGTTTCTGGAGGCAGAACGTTATTCCTGTTATTTATATCTGCATAATTGCTATTAAGATGATAGCATTTCATCGCCTGGTCAAAACCATCCCTGCTCTCAATGGCGTCTAAAAAGTCACCAAATGTCTCATATCCATGGGTTTCATAGATATCTCCTGACGATGGCAACGTAATATCTGGAAGAAAAATATCGGTCCCTGATCTGATATTTCCGGTTGCAGGAAGCTCTGGGTTTTTGCTGCGTAATTCTGCGACAAAATTCACGTTTTCATCCCTAATGCCATATTTCCGGATTAAATCATCTGCAAGGTTTTCTATTGTGCTATCAAGGGTAGTCGTGATTTTTCCAGCGGATCTCTGAAAGCGTAAAGCAGCGCTCAGAACGTCGGCAAGATCGAATGATTTAGCTACAGGCAGTATTTTATTAGCATTTGATTCCTGTGCTAAATCACCATTAAGGACAGAAAATAATGCCGCAGACTCAGGGCCATACTGCTTCTCAATGGCGGCCTTGATATCATTAAAAGATTCATCACCCCGTGTCACATAGGGCTGACCTGCTGCCGGAAGCTGAATGGCGGGCGGATTAAGCACGGTTCCCGGTGCAATAGTTCCGGATGCAGGCAGTTCTGGATTTTGTGCGATAAACTCTTCTTTAATTTCGTCCGTCTCTTCTTCGAGGTTGTAAGCCTGTTTATATTGGTCCGCAAGTGATTCCATGGTGGTTGTCTGATTAACCGTGATTGATGACCCGTCCCGTTTAAAAGAGACACCAATGAAACGGGCCAGACCAGAGGTTTTGATCTGCGTGTTTGGCATATGCCACGGAAAATTACGCAGCCTTGATAGACGCAGTTTACCCTTCGTGTCACGCGTGTAAGTTGCTTCGGTTGCCACGTAGCTGGGCTGGCGACCATTCCAGCTTACGTTTTCTGATACAGGTTTTTTCCCCGGTTTTGCTGGCGCAGGCATCGTATCTTTATAATATGTTGTGCCGTGACCACCTGGCTCTAACCGACAAGATGTGATGACAACATGTTTATACTGGGAAAATTCAGGGTTCGACTGAATAGTGGCGAGCACTTTTTCTGTCGTGGTACTTTTTCCCGATCGGACAATCATGATATCAGGTGAGGCTATAACTTTCCTTCTGTTCTCAAGCTTTTTATTACGAGTGACATGGTTTTCCTGTAACCCTCTTGCATACGCTTCTATTTGTTCCTTATCAGTCATATAAATAGGTTTCCCAGACTTATCAATATCTTTCTGGTAGACCATTTGTGAATGTTTGTAATTTTTTATTGCGCCTGGCGTATTAGTGCCACGTCCCAAATAGTCTTTATTGTCGCTGGCCACCTGAATGTGAGGTCTGTGCTTATTCTTGACTCCTTCGGCGACAGTTTTTGATGGGTTATCGGGAAGGGATTTCCATGCGTCATTGGCTCTTAAGGGGGACGTACGGAAAGGATTAAACTCCAAATCCTGTTTATTGATGGTAACAAAAGGTGATTTTGACTGGAAATGCCATACTCCTGCAGGGGGCAAATATTCTGTATTAATAAACCCATGTGGTACAGAGAAACTGACTTTAAGATTATCGGGAATAGGGAACTCTGTGGAGTGGGGAATTATACGATTTGATTCTAGTATGTATTTTTTAAAAGTTGAGACATCTCTTGTAGCAATACCGTGCGCATCGAAAATTAAAGTATCCGACTTTTCCGATGTGTTTTTCAACAATGAAAATGTCTTTGTGGGATGAGATAGTTCGATTTTGGCGCCGTAAGGATTTACTGATGTTCCATCTCCTGCAATTTTTCCTGCTGGAAGATCTTTTTTCCCCGGAATGCCAAAGAATTTTGACGACATGACACCATCAGACACAGAGCCGGGAGCAGATTTGACTTTTGTATTTATGGTCGATTTTTTTGGCCTGAGTTTCAGTTGCCTCAGGGCCTGATGCTGACTTCGCTCAGCATGTCGTAAAGCACTGGTGCTGCTAGCCGCCGCCCCTGGTATCTCAAGATATAACGACATCAGTCCGAGAAATTTGGCCTGGCTGTGTTTATCCTCTCTTTCAACCGGGTTGTGTTCCAGTTCTGCTTCAGCATAATCCAGACCATATTCAATCGCGGTGAGGCCCAGGCTAACGGCAATTTCCAGGGGAACTGAGGGTATCAACATCGCGACTAACGAAAAGAACTGGACTGCGTCTTTTGCCCAGCCAATATAACGTTTTTTGTTATAATCCTGTTCGGAGAGTATTAGCAGGTCATCACGGGTTATCCAGCCGTTTTCTTCAATTGTTGCCAGTTTGTCAGCTAACTTGCCTACGGCATTGGCCTCACTGCCTTTCGCTATTTCATTAAATGCATAAGGTTCATGTTTATTGAAGAATCTCAGGTCAACGCCAGGTTGAGTATACCTGCGCACAATTTTTCCACCTGCCTCACGGATGCTTGGCCAATGCGATCCGGTTCTGAAATGCTTTGGCAACCAGAATGCTCTCTTAAGGTCCGGGTCATCTTCGGCTTTCAGTAAAGCCTCTGTGGGTAAGGACGATTCAAGAAATTCCCATGTTTTCTGCGCATACTTCAAATCGGTAAGCGCATCTGGTCTGAATATCATACTGTCGAAAGTATCAGTGTCTTTTAATGTATCGAATGGTTTGATCAGTAAATATTCTTTTTCCGCTCCGGGTTTATTCAGGGGAAGGGCAAATACGCCTTCAATTTCATAATCGCCAAATTTCATGGTCGAAGGGTTAATTCCGCCATTGAGAAGTTTTTGTGCAGCCTGTTGCACGTGTTCAGGTGCACCAGTATTCCTGGCCAGCAGTGACAGACTTTGCAGAATGACACCCTGAGTGACCTCTCTGCGGGCTGTTTTCCGGTGAGGAGCCATCATGGTCAACCTGTCTGATTCAAGGTTGTTTATGACGCTTTTTGATGCATGGTAAGGGTAACGGCCAGATGACCAGGTGGCGGTGCGTGGAGGAGCAAACAGCGGGCGCAGAGCATCCGGCGGCAAGACATCTTTCAGGTCTTCAAAATGCATACGTTCAACCGTGCCACACAGCAGCGACTTTATAGAGTGAGTTTCATATATCGGCCGCTTGATGGCGTTGAAAGTACTGGTTGCAGCAGTGTTTGAACTGGGACGCGTTCGTTTGACGGGTATCAGCGTCTCTGGTGTATAAACGGGTTTTCCGTCAGGCCCCGGAGGTACTAACCGGTTAATTTCTCTCTGGATGAAAACATCGATGCGTGTATTGGCATTGGTGTCTACCGGCCAGCCTTCTTTAATATCCCTGTACAGTTTAATTAGCGATAATTCTGCCTTACGGGCCAGCTTCGCCTGTTCAGCGGCGGTCTGTTCAGCCGTACCTGAACGATAACGTTCAATCTCTGCATTTATACCAGGGGGGAAGCCGGCAGGGTAGGTAACCTGGCTATCCGGAAGAATGATAAATTCGAATAGGCTGGCGAACGTTTCTCTTAAAGCTTGTTTTTTGCCTTCGTCATTGACAAAAATCACCGTGACCATCCTGTCCAGAATGTTGCCGTACCGGTCACTCAGGTCTGCCAGAAACTCCTCAGGTTCGAGCGACAAAAAGGCGTCAGTTGCTCTGGCCTCATGATCAAAGATCACGCCCTCGGTTTTGCTGATGCGCTGGGTAACGTCATTTTGCAACTGCCGCAGGCTGCGGAGCTGGTTGGTTATTTCCACCTGTTCCGGATCGTTGACCACAGGCAAAGACCGAACGCTGTTTAACGTGAGGGCGAGTTCATGTAGCTTCGCTAAAGTGGCCTGGCAGGCTGCCACAGTAGAAGTATTATCCGCTTCACTTCTGAGACGGTTAATAACACTCAGTTGGTTATGTATCAGGGCCATCTCAGGCGCAATGAGAGTGCGAACATCTGATGTGCTATAGGCAGGTTTAGTTGTTGTAGTATTGAGAATTTTATCCATCAGATGTTGTATATACACCGGGTCATGCTGGATGGTGTTATCGCTCCTGCCTTTCAATGCGGGATAACGCTGTCTCATCAGGTCAAGGTCGGTTCCTGCGTGAAATTCTGTTGTGAACGCGTCCATGTAGGGTTGCCGTAGCCGGGTATCAAGCAGCGCCTGCGCCAGAGATGTTGCCCCATTATGGGCCTCAGCAGCCAGCCGCCGTAATGTCGAGCTCAGGTAACCATTGGCTAACAATGCAATCGTGGGTGGTAGTGTCTGCGAAGTCTTTGTTGTTTTTGCTGTCGCGGCTGTTGACGCAGTTTGGCTGGCTGGTGTTGTACTTTTGTCGTTGATTCGCTGTAGTTCGCGGTCGTAAGCTTGCCGCGGATTCCCGGCCATCTCGCGATCAGGCACCTTATAGTCCCCGTGCAAAACTTCGCCGGCAAGTTGGGAGATATAGAGTGAGTCCTGCTGAATTTGATCAACAGTTTTAGTACCTAACGCGGGATCTTCCTCCCTCATGCGTTGTATTACCGTCTGCGGACCCGATACGAGGACATCACCCGTACCCGCTGCCCAATTCGACTCTGCGGTTTTCTCATAAGCATATGCAGCGGCAAAGTCTGCCATATGCTGGGCGCGTGTCTTTTCCTTGATTTCCGATGAGATGTTAGTCCGGCCAGATAATGCCGCACTCTGGGCGCGTGAGATAAATCTCGCCGCCTGCTGTTTGACCTTTTGAGGTAGTGCAGCGACAGGATCCTGCTGTTTCGACACCGTCGTGCGGGTCTTGGTGGTGCCTGTGCTGCGACCCTCAACCCCGGAGAAGGTTGCCGTAAGACCTGCCGCCAGCGCCAGTAGCGGGTTTCCTGTCAGCAGCGCGGAGATGACTCCCGTTGCCACCCCGGACAGCGCAGAATGTGTTCCTGCATCCGCTGTCGGCTTCGGCTTATCTTCCGGTCGGCAGACCGGTGGTGGTGGGGCCTGCATCCCTTTTATCTGCTTCGGGGTGGGGCGGGGGTGTTCCGGGGCAGAAATCCGTTTCACTTCTGACGTAAATGCCAAAGACAGCACTGCCGCCTGTAAGGGATTCATCTTGCTTAACGTTTTTTTGTTTTTTGTCGGGGTCACCGACGCAGGGAAAGCGGGTGCAAAACTTCCCGTATGACCTTGCTGTTCTGCCTGCCAGGCTTGCCGGACTTCTCGCGGCAGCTGGCTGACAACCTCACGCAATAGCTGCAACACCTCTCTGATGTTATCAGCGGTTTCGGGCGCAAAGACCCCGCAAAGAAGTCTCATAAACGCATCACGTTTTACCTGAGAGCTGCCGTCATGCGCATTTTCACCGCTAAGAAGTTCATCCAGACCGCTACGCATGCGGTCGCTGACATTTTTTTCCCAGCGCTGCTCAGCCGTACCATCCATTCCCCTGAGGCGCAGGAAGTCGCGGCAGCAAGACACACTCCATGCCATACTGTTCACTTCACCGATTAACCCTTGCTTTATTTCAGCCAGGAAAGCGTCCGCATCCTGGCGGCTTAAGCCCGCAGAGCCGGGTGAGGTTTCCCGGTAGGCGGCCATCACCAGCTTCAAAAATTCTGTGCGGTCAATCTCGCCTTTTGCATTCATTGCGCTGTTAATCTTGTCATCCAGATTACTGGCATCAATGGTATGTTCCTGGCTGACCCCCTGCGGTAGTGGCCCTTTCAATGCCGCGACAATCTTCAGCACTTTTTTGCAGCGAGAGCCCGTCCACGCCTCCCCTTCAAGCGGCTGCAATCGACTGGTTATAAGGCGGGTTTTGTCCGCTTCGAATAGAGTCTGAACAGCTTCATCGCTTATTCCCGAACTGTATTTCGGAAGCAGGGAAAGTACTTCTTTCAGGAAGGCATCCCGCTCTTGAGTGGGTTGATAGCTATGCAGATTTGTATTGCCAAAGCGGGTTTTTAGCTGCCTGTCACTGATAAACGACGGGCGGGTGATGAGTTCCATTATCTCAGTGACCTGGCTGTAACAATGCGTGTCCCAGTTTTCTTTCTTCATTTGCTGGGCCAGCACTGCGTGACTTGCCCGGAGATGAGCGGCGTAATGCTGGGTTGCGCCTTTGGTTTCCAGCCAGCTGCCGATAGCGCGCACAAAAACGTTAACTTCTTCGGGGGTCACTTGCTCACGTTGGTCGGGATGTTTGATAGACAGTCCTTTACCTGCGGCAATCATCAGCCGGATAAAGTCACCTTTATTGGTGATGTTCTGCAACGCAGCCGAATCCATTTTCTTCAGATTGAGGCCCTTTATGCCCAGGTCAGGAAAGCACAAATGCCCGTTCTGATCTTTCTGATTAATGATTTCGACACCGTTTCTTTTCGCCATAGCGAGTACCAGCTCCCGGACATCACGACCCCAGGTGTCACCGTCAAGTTTTTTAACGTACTCGCCGACCAGACTGAGATCAGAATCCGTTAGTGGGAGGTCACTGATATCTGATAGTTGGTGGGTGGTGACGCCAGAAGTTTCTTCCGTGTAGTGTGCTGTATTTGTCGCTCGGTTTGAGGTTGTTGCGTTCAGGGGCATTTTTTTGATCCGGTTTAAAATAAATAATTCCCGCATTGAACGTCATTTAGAGGGGGGGCACTTTCGGTTTTCTGCGCGTCTTATCGTGAATTTCCCCCGTGGCGCAACGCACGTCTGACAAAATCCCCATCGCCGTCTACACTTAAATCTGACGATGTTCCAAGTCTGGTTGCTGTGTTACTAATAAACTTGTTTGTTTGTGGAGCGTTACCCATCGAAATACCGTCCTGTCGGAAAACCCTCCCCGCCGTTTGTGACTCATCACTGACCCTGGCGGATCACACCCAACCTGCCTCCGAACATCGATATTGCTATCTGCCATTGATACAGGAGGAGTGACGTGACCCCTGCGGTACATGAGAACAGCACCCTGCCGTCGCTAAGCGGCGGGTTATATGCCTTCTTTTTTGATGTCGACGGCACGCTGGCGGCGATTCAGCCTCAGCCCGAGTCGGTTTCGATTCCCGCATCGGTGCGCCAGCATCTGCAACAACTCTCCAATCTGAACCATGGTGCGCTGGCGCTGGTGTCTGGTCGTCCCGTTGCGCAACTGGATGCGCTGGTTGCGCCACTGGAAGTCCCGGCAGCGGGCGTGCATGGCGCGGAACGGCGTGATGCCAGCGGCAGAATGCACCGCCAGTCACTGCCCGCCGATATTGCGCAAACGCTGCAACGGGAATTGCAGAAGACCATGGATCAATGGCCCGGCACGCAGCTGGAAGTCAAAGGCATGGCGTTTGCGCTGCATTATCGTCGGGCGCTGGAGTATGAACAGGCCGTCATCAGTCTGGCTGAAGAGGCGGTGGCACGCTTTCCGGAGCTGGCGATCCAGCCGGGAAAATGCGTGGTGGAACTGAAACCACAGGGAATCGATAAAGGCGCGGCCATTCGCGACTTTATGCGGGAAGTACCTTTTACCGGACGTATTCCGGTATTTGTGGGTGACGATCTGACAGATGAGAAGGGATTCCTGGCCGTTAATGCGCTGGGGGGAATTTCTGTCAAGGTCGGAGAAGGTACAAGCCATGCGCGCTATCGCCTCAGCAGCGTAGATGCGGTGTGGAGCTGGCTTGAACAATTACTATTACAATCAAAGCATGACAACGTCGGTAAGGAGTCTGGGTTATGAGTCGCTTAGTAGTCGTATCTAACCGTATCGCCATTCCTGATGGGACAAAAGCCAGTGCAGGCGGTCTCGCCGTCGGTTTGCTGGATGCACTGAAAACCACCGGAGGATTGTGGTTTGGCTGGAACGGCGAGATCAGTGAGATTTCTGGTGAAGAGGAGGAGGAGGTCAGCGTCAGCGAGTATGACGGCATTACCTACGCCGCTCTGCCGCTGAATCAAAACGATTATGATCTCTATTATTGTCAGTTTTCCAATACCGTTATCTGGCCTGCCTTTCACTATCGCCTCGATTTGGTGCAATTTCAGCGCGAAGCCTGGGAAGGTTACTGCCGCGTCAATACGCTGCTGGCCGATCGCCTGAAACCGTTGTTACAGGAGGATGATATTTTATGGATTCACGATTATCACCTGCTGCCATTTGCCGCTGAGTTGCGCAAACAGGGTATTAATAATCGCATCGGATTCTTTCTGCATATCCCATTTCCGACGCCAGAGATTTTCAACGCGCTGCCGCCACACAAAGCGCTGCTGGAAATGATGTGCGACTACGATTTGCTGGGTTTCCAGACAGAATCCGATCGCGTGGCCTTCCTCGATAGCCTGAGTCAGCTGACGCAGTTGCAGAATAAAGGCGAGAAGAAACATCGCGCGTTCGGCAACACCTTTATGACTGAGGTGTATCCGATTGGTATCGAACCGGACAGTATTAAAGAGATGGCGGAAGGTGCGCTGCCACCGAAAATGGCGGCCATGAAGCGTGAACTGGGGGATGTGCAAAACATCATTGCCTGTGAGCGTCTGGATTACTCTAAAGGCTTACCGGAACGTTTCCTCGCTTATGAGGCGCTGCTGGAGCACTATCCCCAGCATCGCGGCAAAATCCGTTATTCGCAGATTGCGCCCACTTCGCGTGGCGAAGTGCAGGCGTATCAGGATATTCGTCATCAACTGGAGACGGAAGCTGGCCGCATCAACGGCAAATATGGCACCCTGGGCTGGACGCCGCTGTATTACCTCAATCAGCACTTCGACCGCCGTCTGCTGATGAAGATTTTCCGGCTGACTGATGTCGGGCTAATCACGCCGTTGCGCGATGGTATGAATCTGGTGGCCAAGGAGTACGTGGCCGCGCAGGACCCGGATGATCCAGGGGTGCTGATTCTGTCGCGTTTTGCCGGTGCGGCCAATGAAATGACCTCAGCGTTGATCGTCAATCCTTACGATCGCGACGAAGTGGCGGCAGCACTGGACCGGGCACTGACCATGCCGCGTACCGAGCGTATCTCACGCTATAACGACATGATGACGGTATTACGCGAGCATGATATCTCACACTGGCGTGAGAGCTTCCTGCGCGATTTGAACTCGCTGCCACAGCGCAGTGCCGATCACAGCACTGCGCATAAAGTCGCGACCTTCCCGAAGCTGGCGTAATGAAGGCGTTGCGCCGCTACGATATTTGCACGTATTCGTAGCGGCGCGATTTATCGCGCGTTTTCCCCTGTGCTGTAATCCACTGCACAGCGTTTCCACACGCTTATCCTGCTCACTGTCACCCGACGCAATCGACGTTATTTCTTTAACCAGTAAAAATCCTGCCCGGCAGGGGATTTGCGCACCAATGGCGAAAAAATGAGCGATTAGGCGTCGAATACGGCTTTTTTTTCGATGCAACCCTAAAGCCTGAGCGTAATGTGCCGATAGTTTGGTTACATCAATGCGTAAGCGCAGCGATTCATTCATATCTCTAATGTAACGCATTGTTACATCCACTGCCGTTCACTAAACACTCCCTACGAACCGTTAACGATAAGTTGCCGCACCGCGCCGACTCTTCACATAATGCTAGCACCTTGCTGGTAGTGCCTTTTCGCAATATTCCCCGTAAGTGATTAATTTGTCAGTGAATAACTCCGATGAATTTTGGAGTTTTATGCTAGATGTTTTTATCGGTGTAGCGAATTGTAGCGACCTAATCGCAACGATACAGATAAAAGATCGCTTTATAATGACATTATGCCGCATGGCTATTTGTAAGCGAATCGACAATGAAATATTAGCGAAACAAAGCAGATTTGCTCAATAAATGAGCAACAGAAAAGCAATGCTGAAGGGTTGAAGAAAAAATTTGCCTTAAAAGTGTGACGTAGATCACACTTTATCTAAAATTTCACACTTATCACGTTGTATGTCGAAATCAGACGATATAGATTTGCCTTGTTTTCAGATTAGTCTTAAAAAACTGTAAGCAGACGTCACGGAAGATGGTTAGAACTCAAGAAAAGATTGGCCTGGAGTTATGACTACTACTGATCAGTGTCCCGGTGGGAAGTGAAACAGTTCAGTACACGTTTGGCTTATGCCTGAATATTTTTTGCCATCTTTAGATTTACCAACCAGCAATCCGAACCATAGAGAAATATTTTCTATGGCCGTATATATGTCGTGTCTATCAGGATGGAAAAAATGGGTACATCAGAATTACTAAAACATATATATGACATCAATCTGTCATATTTACTGCTTGCGCAGCGTTTAATTAACCAGGAAAAAGCTTCAGCAATGTTTCGTCTGGGCATCGATGAATCGATGGCAGATGCATTGGCACAATTAACTTTACCTGAGATGGTAAAATTAGCGGAAACCAATCAACTGGTTTGCCAGTTCCGCTTTACTGACCACAACATTATTAATCGCCTGACTCAGGAATCCCGCGTGGATGATTTACAGCAAATCCACACCGGTATTTTATTATCCAGCCGTTTACTGCGTAACGCGTCGAAAGACGACGTTGGCACGAAAAAGAGGGCGGTATAATGAGCGAAAAAAGTATTGTTCAGGAAGCGCGTGACATTCAGCTGGCGATGGAGCTGATTACGCTGGGCGCGCGACTGCAAATGCTGGAAAGTGAAACGCAGCTAAGCCGCGGTCGCCTGATTAAGTTGTATAAAGAATTGCGCGGTAGCCCGCCGCCGAAAGGTATGTTGCCATTCTCCACTGACTGGTTCATGACCTGGGAACAAAATATCCACGCTTCGATGTTCTGTAACGCCTGGCAGTTCCTGCTGAAAACAGGTTTGAGCACCGGTGTGGAAGCCGTAATTAAAGCGTATCGACTCTATCTTGAGCAATGCCCACAATCGGACGAAGGCCCGCTGCTGGCGCTGACGCGCGCCTGGACGCTGGTGCGTTTCGTTGAAAGTGGCATGCTGGAACTCTCCGACTGCAAATGCTGTAACGGCAGCTTTATCAACCACGCGCATCAGCCGGTCGGCAGCTTTGTTTGCAGCCTGTGCCAGCCTCCATCACGCGCCGTAAAAAGACGTAAACTTTCTGTCGAATCTGCCGATACCTTTCCACAACTGCTGGATGAACAGGTTAAACACGCCGTTTAAGTTTGTTCGCATCGTGGAAGCCATCCAGCAGCGGTTAATCCGCTGCTTTTTTTTTGCTCTGCGTTTGCGAATAACACCTGCGGCTCTCTGGCTTAACTTCCACCAACACGTTACGGACGTAAGGATTTTTTTGTGCTGATTATTCTGGGTTATATCGTAGTCCTCGGGTCCGTGTTAGGCGGCTACATGTTGGTCGGTGGCCATCTGGGGGCGCTTTATCAGCCGTCGGAGCTGCTGATAATAGGTGGTGCCGCGATTGGTGCTTTTTTGGTCGGTAACAATGGCAAGGCAATTAAAAAGACCTTAAAAGCATTGCCCTTGTTAATGCGTGGCTCGAAATATAACAAAGCCGTTTACATGGATTTAATGGCATTGCTCTATCGCCTGATGGCGAAATCACGACAGCAGGGGATGTTGTCGCTGGAGCGCGATATTGAAGATCCCAGCCAGAGTGAAATTTTCGCTAACTATCCGCGCATTCTGGCCGATAAACAGTTAGTGGATTTTATTACCGATTATTTGCGTTTAATGGTCAGCGGAAATATGAACGCATTCGAAATCGAAGCGTTGATGGATGAAGAAATTGAAACCTACGAGCACGAGTGTGAAGTGCCAGCGCAAAGCTTATCCGCGGTCGGTGATGGTTTACCCGCGTTTGGTATCGTCGCGGCGGTAATGGGCGTGGTGCACGCACTGGCGTCGGCGGATCGTCCTGCGGCAGAACTGGGCGCGCTGGTGGCGCATGCCATGGTGGGAACCTTCCTCGGGATCCTGCTGGCTTACGGTTTCATTTCGCCACTGGCATCCGTGTTACGCCAGAAATGTGCTGAATCCACCAAGATGATGCAGTGCATTAAGGTGACGTTGCTTTCCAGCCTCAATGGTTATGCGCCGCAGATCGCGGTGGAGTTTGGTCGTAAGACCCTGTATTCCACCGAACGTCCGTCGTTCCAGGAACTGGAAGAACACGTCCGTAATGCTAAAAACCCGGCTAAACAAACCTCGGATGAAGCCTCATGAAGCATGGCAATCGCCCCATTGTGCTGGTTAAACGGCGCAAACATAAAAGGCATGAGGGAGGTCATGGTTCATGGAAGATTGCTTATGCCGACTTTATGACGGCGATGATGGCGTTCTTTATGGTGATGTGGCTGCTCTCGATCGCCAACCCGCAGCAGCTGATACAAATTGCAGAATACTTCAGAACGCCGCTTAAAGTGGCGTTAACCGGTGGTCAGCGGAGCAGTGATAGTGACAGCCCAATTCCTGGCGGCGGGGATGACCCGACGCAGAAGAAAGGTGAAGTGAAGAAAGCCGTGGATATGGATGCACAGAAGCGCCAGCTGGATGATATCCGCCTGAATCGCCTGCGCGAAAAGCTCGATCAGCTGATCGAAGCCGACCCACGTCTGAAGGCGCTACGTCCGCATCTGATTATCAACATGGTGGATGAAGGGCTGCGCATCCAGATTATCGATAGCCAGAACCGCCCGATGTTTAAGACCGGCAGCGCCGAGGTGGAGCCTTATATGCGCGATATCCTGCGCGCCATCGCTCCGCTGCTCAATGCGATCCCCAACAAAATCAGTCTGGCGGGTCATACCGATGACATCCAGTATGCCAACGGCGATCGCGGCTACAGCAACTGGGAGCTTTCGGCGGATCGTGCCAACGCCTCACGTCGTGAGTTGATGATGGGCGGTCTTGATGGCAGCAAAATGCTACGCGTGGTGGGCATGGCTGACACCATGAAGCTGAAAAACCGCGGTGGTGACGATGCAGTAAACCGTCGCATTAGCCTGCTGGTGTTGAACCATGACACCGAAGCGGCAATTGAAAAAGAAAATGCCGAGAGCGATGCCGTTCAGGTAAGCGACCCGGCACAGATTATTCCCGATATTACCGCGCCCGCCGTTCCGGCTGCGCCGACAGCACCAGCAACGTCAGCGACACCGGCAGCGCCGGCTGCAACGACGACGCCAGCGGCTCCGGCCAATCCGAACGCCAGTGCGGTGACTACTGACCACTCCTCACAGCCGAGGTGATCCCGTGAGCATGGACATCAGCGATTTTTACCAGACGTTTTTTGATGAGGCCGATGAGCTGTTAGCGGACATGGAGCAACACCTGTTGGGACTGGATCCCCAGGAGCCAGATTCCGAACAGTTGAATGCCATCTTCCGCGCCGCCCACTCGATAAAGGGCGGAGCCGGTACGTTTGGCTTTACGGTTTTACAGGAAACCACTCACATCCTGGAAAACATTCTGGACGGTGCGCGTCGTGGTGAAATGGCGCTCAGCACCGACATCATCAACCTGTTTTTGGAAACCAAAGATATTATGCAGGAACAGCTCGATGCCTATAAAACCGCGCAGGAACCGAACGCAGAAAGCTTCAACTACATCTGCGAAGCACTGCGTCAGCTGGCCCTTGAAGCCAAAGGGGTAGCCCCGGCAGCCCCGGCGGTGGTGGCAGTCGCCGAGCCTGTTGCACCCACTGTCAGCAGCGCGGGTTTACGCCTGCACCTGGTTGATCTGAAAGAGAAAGAACCGGATTTGTTGCTGGAAGAACTGGGCAACCTTGGCACGCTAAGCGATGTGGTGAAAAGCGCCAACGCACTGGAAGCCACCATTGAAGGTGTCGGCAAAGATGACATCGTCGCTGTGCTGTGTTTTGTGCTTGAAGAAGCGCAGATTCTTTTCCCGGAAGGCAGCAGCGCGCCGGTGGAAACCGCACCAGCAGCACCTGTCGTGGCTGAACCGGTACAAAGCGCCACCGTCACCGAGATCACCCCGGCGGTGAAGCGTGAAAACAAACGCGCGGCAGCCCCTGCCAAAGCCAGCGAATCCAGCAGTATCCGCGTCGCGGTCGAGAAAGTTGACCAGTTGATTAACCTGGTCGGTGAACTGGTGATTACTCAGTCAATGCTGGCACAGCGTTCTGGCGAACTGGATCCGGTGGCGCATGGCGACCTGCTGAACAGCATGGGTCAGCTGGAGCGTAATGCGCGCGATTTACAGGAATCGGTGATGTCGATTCGTATGATGCCGATGGAGTATGTCTTCAGTCGCTTCCCCCGCCTGGTACGCGATCTGGCCAGTAAGCTGGGTAAAGAAGTGGAGCTGACGCTACTCGGCAGCTCGACCGAACTGGATAAAAGCCTGATCGAACGCATCATCGATCCGTTAACTCATCTGGTCCGCAACAGCCTTGACCACGGTATCGAATCGCCGGAAAAACGTCTGGGCGCGGGTAAAAGTGCCGTCGGTAATCTGACGCTTTCCGCAGAACATCAGGGCGGCAACATTTGCATTGAAGTGATCGATGACGGTGCTGGTCTTAACCGTGAACGTATCCTGGCAAAAGCGATGTCTTCGGGTCTGCCGGTGAGCGAAAGCATGAGCGACGAAGAAGTCGGCATGCTGATTTTCGCACCGGGCTTCTCCACTGCTGAGCAGGTCACCGATGTATCGGGCCGTGGCGTCGGCATGGATGTGGTGAAACGAAACATTCAGGAAATGGGCGGCCACGTTGAAATCGCCTCGAAGCAGGGTAAAGGCACCACTATCCGTATCCTGCTGCCACTGACGCTGGCGATCCTCGATGGTATGTCGGTTCGTGTGGCCGATGAAGTGTTCATCCTGCCGTTGAACGCGGTGATGGAATCGCTGCAACCGCGTGCCGAAGAACTGAAACCACTGGCCGGTGGTGAGCGTGTGCTGGAAGTGCGTGGCGAATATCTGCCGCTGGTCGAGTTGTGGAATGTGTTCGATGTGCAGCACGCCAAGACCGATGCCACGCAGGGCATTGTGGTGATCCTGCAAAGCGCGGGCCGCCGTTACGCCCTGCTGGTGGATCAGCTGATTGGTCAGCACCAGGTGGTGGTGAAAAACCTTGAAAGTAACTACCGCAAAGTGCCGGGTATTTCCGCCGCCACCATCCTTGGCGATGGCAGTGTAGCGCTGATTGTAGATGTTTCAGCCCTGCAATCACTGAACCGTGAAAAGCGTGTGGCCGGTGCCGCAGCGTAATCGATAACGAAAAGGTAAATACAATGACTGGAATGGCAACCGTGACGAAAATCGCTGGCGAAACCGTGGGCCAGGAGTTCTTAGTCTTCACCCTCGGTGATGAAGAGTACGGTATCGATATCCTGAAAGTGCAGGAAATTCGTGGCTACGATCAGGTAACGCGCATCGCCAACACCCCGGAGTTTATCAAGGGGGTGACCAACCTGCGTGGCGTGATTGTGCCGATTATCGACCTGCGCGTGAAGTTCTCGCAGCCGGATGTGGATTACAACGAAAACACCGTGGTGATCGTGCTGAATCTGGAACACCGCGTGGTGGGTATCGTGGTGGATGGCGTTTCTGATGTGTTGTCGCTGACCCAGGACCAAATCCGTCCGGCCCCGGAATTTGCCGTTACCATGTCAACCGAGTACCTGACAGGGCTTGGCGCGTTGGGTGAACGTATGCTGATTCTGGTCGACATCGAGAAGCTGCTGAGCAGTGAAGAGATGGCGCTGATGGACACGCTGCGTAGCGCATAATTGTTGAGTAACGGGCCGGGATGACCGGCCCGTTATCATTTCTGATAGAAATAATTCCTTATAAATCAACATCAAGTTTGCAATTAATTCACTTTTCGCTCTCAATTTCGCCACCCTCTGGCCGATAAATCCACTGCATTTTTTCACTTTTCAGGGCAAGGTATGTTTACGAAAATCCGTGTTGTCACCAGTTTATTACTGGTGCTGTTGATATTTGGCTTTTTGCAGCTGGCTTCTGGCTCGCTATTTTTCAAAGCGCTAAGCAATGACAAAAGCAGTTTTAATGTTGCACAACTGGCAAGCAAAAATACCGCGGCGATCAACGACGCTTATATGAGTCTTAACCAAAGCCGCGTGTTGCTGACGCGTGTCATGCTGCGTATTGCCAATAGCAAACTTTCGGGTGAGACCGCCGATCTCGCCAGCATGTTTGAACAGAGCAAGAACTTTCAGAACAAGGCAGCGGATTTCTACTCGCTGTTTAAAAGCATTCCGGACACCCCGGGTCAGGATGCGCAAGTCAACAAACATCTGGATGAAACCTACAGCGCCTACAGCAGAGCGTTAAACCAGATGCAGGATGCGCTCCAGGCCAACGATGTAGAAGGTGCCGGTAAACTCCCGGTCGCGCCTTCACAGAGCGCATTTCTGACGGATTACACCCAATGGCGTGCCGATCAGGACCGCCTGACCGAAGCCGGTGTCACGGCCAACCTCGCCGCCTATAACCATATGCTGTGGCTGCTGGGGGTAGTGATGGCGGTAGTGGTGGCAGTGATTGTGCTGTGCTGGTTTGGACTGCGCAAAGTGCTGATCAACCCGCTTAACAGCAACATCAAACACATTCAGCACATCGCGCAGGGTGATCTGACGCAGACTATCGTGATTGAAGGACGTAATGAAATGAGCCAGCTGGCGACCAATCTGCACGAAATGCAGCAGTCGCTGGTGCGTACCGTCAGCAACGTGCGCGATGGTTCCGATGCCATCTTCACCGGTGCCAGCGAAATCTCCGCCGGAAATAACGATCTCTCCGCCCGTACTGAAGAACAGGCTGCCTCGCTGGAGCAGACCGCTGCCAGCATGGAACAGCTGACGGCCACGGTGAAACAGAACGCCGAGAATGCCCGTCAGGCTTCGCAGCTGGCGCTCAGCGCGTCGGAAACTGCGCAGAAAGGCGGCAACGTGGTGGATGGTGTGGTGCGTACCATGCATGATATCGCCGGCAGTTCGAAGAAAATTGCCGATATTATCAGCGTGATCGACGGCATTGCCTTCCAGACCAACATCCTGGCACTGAACGCGGCGGTGGAAGCGGCGCGCGCCGGTGAACAGGGTCGAGGTTTTGCCGTGGTGGCCGGTGAGGTGCGCAGCCTGGCGCAGCGCAGCGCGCAGGCGGCGAAGGAAATCAAAGGATTGATCGAGGACTCGGTGAATCGCGTCAATACCGGCTCGGCGCTGGTGGGGACGGCAGGGGAAACCATGAGCGATATCGTCAACGCGGTCACGCGGGTGACGGACATTATGGGCGAGATTGCCTCGGCATCCGATGAGCAGAGCCGTGGCATCGATCAGGTCGGCCAGGCGGTGACCGAGATGGATCGCGTGACGCAGCAGAACGCCTCGCTGGTGGAAGAATCTGCGGCGGCGGCCGCCTCGCTGGAAGATCAGGCCAGCCGTTTAAGCCAGTCGGTATCGGTGTTTAAGATCCCCCGCACCCAGGTTGCTCCGGCCGTGACGCGCCATCCGCAGATTGCGCCGAAAGTCGCCGATGTACCACGTAAAGCCGTGACGGCCCCGGTGAGCGACAGCAACTGGGAAACGTTCTGACGTCGTTGTTGTTCGTGTTAACCCCATGCGCCTTTTAAAGGCGCATTTTTTTTAATGTTAATTTTTTTAGTTATAAAACTCTGTCACAGGAATAAAAGACAGGATTTTACTTTGTAAAGTGGCTTAAACATCCTCAAAAATTCAGAGGCGCGGTCGATAACAGGGGAGCCGAAAACACCTTTTTGGGGAACCCATGTTAAAACGAATCAATGTAGTCACCAGCCTGATTGCCGTGTTGCTGGTATTTGGTGCTTTGCAGTTAATTTCTGGCGGGCTGTTCTGGTCTGCTTTACAAAAAGATAAGGAGGCATTTGCTGTCGCACAGGTGTCCACCGACAACGTTGCGGCGATGAGTGATGCCTGGATTGAACTTAACCAGACACGCACGGTGCTGAACCGCGCGATGTTACGTATGCAGGGAAGTATGGCTGCGCAGACCAATGGCGGCCAGCTCAGTGCGCTTATCGCGCAAACGGAAAAACAACTTGATGCGGCGTCAGGCTATTTCCAGCGTTATTACAATCTGCCCGCAACGCCCGGCTTTCCGGTGGAACTGCGCGATCGGCTGGAGGCGGACTACGCGGCCTATAACGACGGCCTGAAAGCGATGCTGGAGCGGTTAAAAGCGGATGATTTGCAAGGCATGTTCGCGCAAAACATTGAAGCTAAACAGGTGAAGATGAAAGCCTCGTATGAGGTCTGGCGTACCAAACAGGGCGAGCTGGCGGCAGCCGGGGCAGAGCAGAATCAGCGCGCGTTCGACACCATGATGTGGCTGCTGGCAACGGTGGCACTGCTGGTGATTGCCGTGATTATTGGCTGCTGGTTTGGTTTACGTTCGGTGCTGATCCTGCCGCTGCAACAGCTGCTGTCGCATATCCGCCACATTGCCTCCGGCGATCTGACGCAGCCGATTCAGGTGGAAGGACGCAACGAAATGAGCCAGCTGGCGGAAGGTTTACAGGAAATGCAGCAGTCGCTGGTGCGTACCGTCAGCAACGTGCGCGACGGTTCCGATGCCATCTTCACCGGTGCCAGCGAAATCTCCGCCGGAAATAACGATCTCTCCGCCCGCACCGAAGAACAGGCGGCTTCGCTGGAGCAGACCGCCGCCAGCATGGAACAGCTGACGGCTACGGTGAAACAGAATGCCGAGAATGCCCGTCAGGCTTCGCAGCTGGCGCTCAGCGCATCAGAAACTGCGCAGAAAGGCGGCAACGTGGTGGATGGTGTGGTGCGTACCATGCACGACATTGCCGGCAGTTCGAAGAAAATTGCCGATATTATCAGCGTGATCGACGGCATTGCCTTCCAGACCAACATCCTGGCACTGAACGCGGCGGTGGAAGCGGCGCGCGCCGGTGAACAGGGTCGAGGTTTTGCCGTGGTGGCCGGTGAGGTGCGCAGCCTGGCGCAGCGCAGCGCGCAGGCGGCGAAGGAAATCAAAGGATTGATCGAGGACTCGGTGAATCGCGTCAATACCGGCTCGGCGCTGGTGGGGACAGCAGGGGAAACCATGAGCGATATCGTCAACGCGGTCACGCGAGTGACGGACATTATGGGCGAAATTGCCTCGGCATCCGATGAGCAGAGCCGTGGCATCGATCAGGTCGGCCAGGCGGTGACCGAGATGGATCGCGTGACGCAGCAGAACGCCTCGCTGGTGGAAGAATCTGCGGCCGCTGCGGCTTCACTGGAAGATCAGGCCAGCCGTTTAAGCCAGTCGGTATCGGTGTTTAAGATTCCGCGTGCGCAGGAAGCGACCATGATGACGCGCCATCCGCAGATTGCACCGAAAGTACCCGATATGCCACGTAAAGCGGTGACCGCACCGGTCAGCGACAGTAACTGGGAAACGTTTTAACACCCTTAACAACTGACACCTGCACATTACCGTAGCGGTGTGATTTATCGCATAAACCCGCGCGATAAATCGCGCCGCTACAAATCGCACCACACGGTAGCGGCACGATTTATCGTGCAATGACGAGCACTATGCTGCCCCCCGCGCGGTAAATCGCGCCGCGACACGCTTACCGGGTCTTCACAGCTGGTCCAACCCCTTTCTTTCAACATAAAGATCACACTTCACACGCCGATAACAGAAGCGATCCGCCAACCAATGAGGTGTTTATGTTTAGTCGTATTCGTGTCGTTTCCGGCCTGCTGTGCGTGCTGGTGTTGTTTGCCTTGCTGCAGCTGTTTTCCGGAGGGATGTTTTTTCAAACGGTGAAAGCCGATAAGGACAATTTTGCTTATAACCAACGCCTCGTCACTCTGCAACGGGCGATGGGCACCTCATGGGTTTCTCTGGTTCAGGCGCGTAACACGCTGAACCGTGCCGGAATCCGTTATCTGCTGGATAGCCAGCAGGCGGGATCGGGCGCAACGGTGAAAGAATTGGTTGCGCTGGCCAGCGAGGAACTGAAGATGGCCGATCAGGGCTTTGCCGAATTTAACGCCAATCTGTCAGAAAAAGGCAAAACGGCAGAAAACGTGCTGACGTTACAGGCCAACTACAACGCGTTCCACGGTGCACTGGCGGAACTGATTGATTTTCTCAGCGCTGGCAATTTCAAAGGGTTTGTTGACCAGCCGACTCAGGGCTTCCAGGACAAATTTGAAAAGGATTAC
This sequence comes from Pantoea sp. X-Soil-TKNS-1280, assembly GCF_059730475.1. Lineage (NCBI taxonomy): Bacteria > Pseudomonadati > Pseudomonadota > Gammaproteobacteria > Enterobacterales > Erwiniaceae > Pantoea > Pantoea sp. X-Soil-TKNS-1280. The sequence goes on from NZ_AP035962.1 coordinate 1,802,607, forward strand.
AACGCGTGGCTGGGTTACAACAAAATCCTCGCACAGCGCGGTATTGATGACAACCAGGCGGCGTATCACAAGTCCGTCTGGCTGATTGTCGCCCTGCTGGCGGTCACTCTGGTCTTGATCGCCCTGGTGTGGAGTGGCATGCGCGCTGCACTGATCCGCCCTCTGAAGCAGAGTATCGAACATATTCGCCATATTGCGCGGGGTGATCTGACGCAGCAGGTTGAGGTCAGCGTGACTAACGAAATGGGTGACTTGCTCAGCTCGCTGCAACATATGCAGCAGGAACTGGCACGTACCGTACGCATTGTGCGTGATGGCTCTGACGCCATCTATACCGGTGCCAGCGAAATCGCCATGGGCAACAACGATCTCTCCTCACGTACTGAGCAACAGGCGGCTTCGCTGGAAGAAACCGCAGCCAGCATGGAGCAGCTGACCGCCACGGTGAAACAGAACGCCGAAAACGCCCGCCAGGCTTCCCAGCTGGCGCTGACTGCCTCCGATACCGCGCAGCAGGGCGGCAAAGTGGTAGATGGCGTGGTCACCACCATGAAAGAAATTGCCGGTAGCTCGAAGAAAATCGCTGATATCACCAGCGTGATCGACGGCATTGCCTTCCAGACCAATATCCTGGCACTGAACGCCGCCGTTGAAGCCGCACGTGCCGGTGAACAGGGCCGTGGTTTTGCGGTGGTGGCCGGTGAAGTGCGCAGCCTGGCACAGCGCAGCGCCCAGGCAGCGAAAGAAATTAAAGGGCTGATTGAGGACTCGGTAAACCGCGTCAACACCGGTTCGGTGCTGGTGGAGAGTGCAGGCGAGACCATGACCAATATCGTCAACGCGGTCACGCGGGTGACGGACATTATGGGCGAAATTGCCTCGGCGTCGGATGAGCAGAGCCGCGGGATTGACCAGGTGGGTCTGGCGGTCAACGAAATGGACCGCGTGACACAGCAGAACGCCGCACTGGTGGAAGAGTCCGCCACCGCGGCTGCCGCGCTGGAAGATCAGGCCAGCCGACTGAAACAGTCGGTCGCGGTGTTCAATATTGGTAAAGAATTTGTCGCCCAGGCCGTTAACGTATCTACAGCGCCAAAATTATTGCATCCGGCGGCGCCAAAAGCACTGGCTCAACCGGCGGGCGCCCGCGCTGACGATAACTGGGAAACCTTTTAAGCCCTGAGGCCGTGGCAACACGGCCCACATACCCGGGTGCGCACTGGCAGCACAGTAGCAACCGCAGTAACCATAATTTAATCAGTTTGTTGCCGGGTGACCTGAGATGAAGAAATCGACGTTATTGGATCAAAATGAAGCGACATCGCTGCTGACGCAAATGGTACAGCGTCTGCCGCTTTCCGATGCGCATTTTCGTCGTATCAGCCAGTTGATCTATCAGCGTGCCGGTATCGTGCTGGCCGACCACAAACGCGAGATGGTTTATAACCGTCTGGTGCGTCGGCTACGCATGCTGAATATTGACGATTTTGGCCGCTATCTGGGTCTGCTGGAGCAGGATCCGAACAGCGCCGAGTGGCAGGCATTTATTAATGCGCTGACCACCAACCTGACCTCGTTTTTCCGTGAGGCGCATCATTTCCCGATTTTAGCCGACCATGCACGTAAGCGCAGTGGCAGCTACAACGTGTGGTGTGCTGCCGCGTCAACCGGAGAGGAACCTTACTCTATCGCCATGACGCTGGCGGAAACGCTGGGCACCGGGCCGGGGAAATTCCAGGTCCATGCCAGCGATATTGATACCCAGGTACTGGAAAAAGCGGTGGCGGGCGTTTATCGCCAGGAGGAGCTGCGCACACTGTCGCAATCACAGCTACAGCGCTTTTTCCTGCGCGGCACGGGTCCGCATGAAGGCATGGTGCGGGTACGTTCTGAATTGTCCAGTCAGGTGAGTTATGCGCAGCTGAATTTGCTGGCCAATGACTGGTCGCTGCCGGGGCCGTTTGATGCGATTTTCTGTCGCAACGTGATGATCTATTTCGATAAAGAGACGCAGGAGCAAATCCTGCGCCGGTTTGTTCCCCTGCTGAAACCGGGCGGTGTGTTGTTTGCCGGGCATTCAGAGAACTTCAGCCAGATCAGTAAAGAGTTCTGGCTGCGTGGACAGACAGTCTATGGACTGACCAAGGAAAGACGATGAGCAAAATCACCGTGATGTGCGTGGATGACTCTGCGCTGATGCGGCAGTTGATGACAGAAATCATCAACAGCCATCCCGATATGGAGATGGTCGCGACTGCGCCGGACCCGCTGGTGGCACGTGACCTAATCAAGCAGTACAACCCGCAAGTGCTGACGCTGGATGTGGAAATGCCGCGCATGGACGGCCTCGATTTCCTCGAAAAGCTGATGCGTCTGCGGCCAATGCCGGTGGTGATGGTGTCATCACTGACCGGTAAAGGCTCAGAAATCACGCTGCGTGCGCTGGAGCTGGGCGCAGTAGATTTTGTCACCAAACCGCAGTTGGGTATCCGTGAGGGAATGCTGGCCTATAGCCAGATGATTGCCGACAAAATCCGTGCGGCGGCGCGTGCCAAATTGCATGTCCGCGCGGCAACGCCGTCACCCGTCACGCTGAAAGCGGTACCGCTGCTGAGTAGTGAAAAGTTGATCGCCATTGGTTCGTCTACCGGTGGCACCGAAGCGATTCGTCATGTCCTGCAGCCGTTACCGGCTACCAGCCCGGCGCTGCTAATCACCCAGCATATGCCACCAGGCTTTACCCGTTCCTTTGCCGAACGGCTGAACAAGCTGTGCCAGATTACCGTGAAAGAAGCGGAGGATGGCGAGCGCATTCTGCCCGGCCATGCCTATATCGCGCCAGGCGCGATGCATATGGAGCTGGGGCGTAGCGGTGCCAACTATGTGGTGAAACTGAACGACGGACCGCCGGTGAATCGGCACAAACCTTCGGTGGATGTGCTGTTCCGATCGGTAGCGGTAAACGCTGGACGAAATGCAGTGGGAGTGATTCTGACCGGGATGGGTAACGACGGTGCGGCGGGGATGCTGGAAATGCATCGTGCTGGTGCCTGGACCATCGCTCAGGATGAAGCCAGCTGCGTGGTATTTGGTATGCCGCGTGAGGCAATTGCCCTCGGCGGAGCCAGTGAAGTGGTTGATTTAGGCCACATCAGCCAGCACATGCTGGCAAAAATTAGCGCCGGACAGGCATTGCGAATTTAACAGGCCCGTCCTGCCGGGCAAGACAACACAGGAGTAGATATGGCTGATAAAAATATGCGCTTTTTGGTGGTGGACGACTTCAATACGATGCGTCGTATCGTCCGCAACCTGCTAAAAGAGCTGGGATTCAATAACGTTGAAGAAGCAGAAGACGGCGCAGATGCGCTGACTAAACTGCGCGCAGGCGGCTTTGATTTTGTAATTTCTGACTGGAACATGCCCAACATGGACGGTCTGGAACTGCTGCAAACCATTCGTGCCGATGCCACGCTGGGCAAACTGCCGGTGCTGATGGTAACCGCGGAAGCGAAGAAAGAAAACATCATCGCGGCGGCGCAGGCCGGAGCCAGCGGATACGTAGTGAAGCCGTTTACCGCGGCCACACTGGAAGAAAAATTAGGCAAGATCTTCGAAAAACTGGGTATGTAAGGAGATGTGATGAGCGACCTTCCGAAACCAACAGAAGAAGTCTCGGCACAGGATATCATTGCCCGCATCGGCTCGCTGACGCGCATGCTGCGTGACAGCCTGCGTGAGCTGGGGCTGGATCAGGCGATTGCTGAAGCGGCGGAAGCGATTCCTGATGCGCGCGATCGTCTGGATTATGTGGTGCAGATGACGGCGCAGGCGGCAGATCGTGCGCTGAACTGCGTTGAAGCGGCGCAGCCGCACCAGGACAAAATGGAAGCCGGCGCTAACCAGCTGAAAGGCCGCTGGGATGCCTGGTTTGAAAACCCGATTGAGCTGGCGGATGCTCGCGAGTTGGTTTCGGATACGCGCGAATTCCTCACCGCCGTACCGGAGCACACCGCGTTTACCAACAAGCAGCTGCTGGAAATCATGATGGCGCAGGACTTCCAGGATCTGACGGGGCAGGTGATTAAGCGCATGATGGATGTCATCCAGGAAATTGAACGCCAGCTGTTGATGGTGTTGCTGGAAAACATGCCAGAAGTGAGTGCCGAGCAGCGTAAGCAAAGCAACAGCCTGCTGAATGGACCGCAGATTCACACCGATGCACCGGGTGTGGTGGCGAACCAGGACCAGGTTGATGATTTGCTGGATAGTTTAGGGTTTTAATTAATCCGTAGTGTTCCGTAGCGGCGCGATTTATCGCGCGGGTTTTGCCGATATCGTGGATAGAATGGCGCGATAAATCGCGCCGCTACGGACGGGATGTTGATTTACATCGCCCGACGCTGCGCCACGGCCAGTGGCGGGGCAACCAGCACCTGCACACCCAGCGCTTCAAAAGCAGCGATTTGCGCGGCCGTAATGCCGCTATCGGTAATCAGGTAGTGAATATGGCTCCAGTCGCAGGGCAGGGCGAACATCGAAACCTTATCAATTTTACTCGAGTCGGCCACCACAAACACGGTACTGGCTGACTGAATCATCGCCATCTTCACCTTGATATCGGTCTCGCTGGGGAAACTTAAACCCAGACGAGGAGAGATACAAGCCGTCGCCAGAAACAGCTTTTCGGCCAGCACGTTCTCAAAAAACGAGGCGGCTTTTTCTCCCGACGTCGACAGCGTGGGAAACTTAAACGTCCCTCCGGTCAGCAGGATATTGATCCCCGGTTCCCCTCCCAGTTTCAACGCAATGTTTACCGCTGTGGTGATCACTGAAAGACGGCGGATATGGCCAATAGCTTCGGCAATCGCCGTCGTGGTGGTGCCGGAATCGAAAATCACCGTATCACCGTTCTCAACATACTGCGCGGCAAGGCGACCAATGGCTTCCTTTTCGTCCAGATGCGTCTGACGTTCCAGCAATAATGCACCGGTATTTTGCTTACCGGTCATCAGGGTGGCCCCCCCATGATAACGCTGCACATGCCCGGCCTTCTGCAACATGCGCAGGTCGGTACGAATCGTCGCTTCCGTTAAGCCAAAGGTTTCTGTCAGCGCTTTTACTGTGACCGTGCCGTCTTCACGGATCATCTCAAGTATCTTCTCACGGCGCTGCTGCATGTCGGCCAGCTGCTCAGTTTTACTTTTCAATCGAAACTCTCCCTTTTTCCAATCACGGTCTGATCGTTGCGAAAAGAAACCCGAGCTGATTTTACTCTGCGCTCAGGGGATTTGCGAGGTGACTCGCACAAACATTGATTTTCGAACGAAAATATAAAATCGATATGGAATTGATTTCACAATAACAAAGCAGCACCTTTATCCATGCTGATTTTTGCGTAATTCTATAAAAATCAATAAATACATGAAGATAAAAATTATGCTGGTAATTTGTATGAAATTTGATCTCACCCACAAACCATTAACAAACGATAGCTTATATTTTTGTTCGAAAATGAGTGGCAAGTGTCACCCGCTGACCAGCCATAACTAAAGCTATCGACTGACAACCAGGGAGAGTAAGGATGAGTGGGGAATATGATGTAAATCTGCGTTACGGCGTGAATTCAGACCAGGACCTGACCGGTAAAGTCGCGGTGGTGACGGGGGGACTCGGTGGGATCGCCATGGCCAGTAACCAGATGCTGCTGGAAAAAGGTGCCCGCCTGGCGCTGCTTTACCCTCCCTTCGAAAGCGACAAAGTCGCCAGTGTCAGCAGCCAGTTTGATGCTGAGCGCGTGTTGCTGGTCTGTTGTGATGTCACCGATCCCCAATCGGTGGAGGAGGCCTTCTCCCGCGTTGAACAACATTACGGCCATCTCGATATCCTGGTGAACTGTGCAGGTTACGTGATGCTGCAACCGGTGCTGGAAACCGAGTTTGCCGAATGGCAGAAGCAAATTGCCGTCAATCTCACCGGGCCTTTTCTCTGCTCGCAGGCGGCAGGCAAGCGCATGATCCGCGCCGGTCAGGGCGGCAAGATTATTAATATCGCGTCGCAGGCCGCGTCTATCGCTATCGATAATCATGTGGCCTACACCTCGGCCAAAGCCGGACTGCTGGGCATGACCAAAGTGATGGCGAAAGAGTTTGCGCCGCATCGTATTAACGTCAACACCCTGTCGCCGACAGTGGTGCTGACCCCCATGGGTGAAAAAGCCTGGCGCGGCGAGAAGGGGGAACAAATGAAAACCCTGATTCCGCTGGGACGTTTCGCCTACACCGATGAAATCGCTGCGGCAGTGTTGTTTTTCGCCAGCAACGGCAGCGACATGATCACCGGCGCCGATCTGATGATCGACGGTGGCTTCACCATTTGGTAGTTCCGCGCCCGCACCAGAGAAGGCGACAACCCTGCAAACGTAATAATTACAATGAGAGACATCACCATGAAAACCCGTACCCTGCTGTTAACCGCCATTGCCAGTTGTCTGGTTTCGCATGTCAGCCTCGCGGCGGACAAAGGCACCATCATGATTCTGGTGAATTCCCTGGATAACCCGTATTACGCCTCTGAAGCGAAAGGGGCCAACCTGAAGGCGCAGGAACTTGGCTACAAAACCAGCGTGCTGTCGCACGGTGAAGATGTGAAGAAACAAAGTGAGCTGATTGATGCGGCCATCGGCAAAAAGGTGCAGGGCATCGTGCTGGATAACGCTGATTCCACCGCCAGCGTCGCGGCGATCAAAAAGGCGAAAGATGCCGGTATTCCGGTGGTGTTGATTAACCGTGAAATCCCGGTTGACGATGTGGCGCTGGAACAAATCACCCACAACAATTTCCAGGCTGGTTCAGATGTGGCCAACGTGTTTGTGGAGAAGATGGGTGAGAAGGGCAAATACGCTGAACTGACCTGTAACCTCGCCGACAATAACTGCGTCACCCGTTCCAAATCCTTCCATCAGGTCCTCGATCAATACCCCGATATGCAGAGCGTGGCGCGCCAGGATGCCAAAGGTACGCTGATCGATGGCAAACGCATCATGGACAGCATCCTGCAAGCGCATCCGGATGTGAAAGGGGTGATCTGTGGCAATGGCCCGGTGGCGCTGGGGGCGATCGCCGCGCTGAAAGCGGCCGGACGTAATGATGTCACCGTGGTGGGGATTGATGGCAGCAACGATGAACGTGATGCGGTCGAGGCGGGATCACTGAAAGCCACCGTGATGTTGCAGGCGCAGGCGATTGCCGCACAGGGTGTGACCGATCTTGATAACTATATCCAGAAAGGCACCAAACCTGAGAAACAGCGCGTGATGTTCCGCGGCATCCTGATCACCCCGGAAAATGCGAAAAACGTTCAGGATTTTAACTACAAATCTTAATTTCACGCAGGTGCGCCCGCTCGTCGGGCGCCAGGGAGAATGTGATGTACAGACGACTCTGGCTGCTGCTTCCTGTTGTGATCCTTAGCGGCTGCCGCATTGTGTCGCAGCAGGAGCTGGCCGACCTGAAGAATCCCCCCAATCCGCAAATGACAAATATTGCGGGCACATGGCAACAAAAGCTGGTGCCACAGGTGGCGCATGACGCGAAGCCGCTGGCACAACTGATGAAAGAACTGCAATCCGCGAAGGATTTTGATACCGCCTGTAAAACCCTGGGTTATCGCAGCCAGGAAGAGAATCCCTGCGTGTTCAGTGTGAGCGTGCAGGGCGAAGTCACTGGCGTTAACACCACTTCACGCAGTGGAAAAATGACGGTGAAAGATGCGTCCGGCGAAACGGTGACGGTGCAGATGGGGCCAATTATTCGCGGTACCGCCCTGCGTGATGCCTACAAAGGGGCCAGCTATCAGGACTTCAACGATCAGGTGTTGTTTGGTGACTATGGCCGGGCCATCAATCAACAGGCGTCCAACATGATGCAGACCTTTAAACCGAAAACCGGCGATAAAGTGGCGCTGGCTGGCGTGTTCAGCAGCTGGGATATTCCGCAACAGGCACCGGATATCACCCCGGCGCAAATCACCCGGCAATAAGGAGATGGCGATGCACAATCCTCAGCCTGCCGGACAGCCGGATGTGGTTATCGAAACCCGCAATGTCTCGCGCATTTATCCCGGCGTCACCGCGCTGGATCAGGTTAACTATCGTGTTTACCGCAACAAGGTTAACGTGCTGATTGGTGAAAATGGCGCGGGCAAATCTACCATGATGAAAATGCTGGCGGGGGTGGAGACGCCCTCGTCCGGTGAGATTTGGCTTGATGGTGCACCGGTCACGCTCAGTTCCACCCATCAGGCGGAACAGCATGGTATCAGCATCATCTTTCAGGAGCTGAACCTGTTCCCCAATATGAATGTGATGGACAACATCTTCATCGCCAACGAGTTTTTCCAGCGCGGCGTGATCAATGAAAAATATCAGTATGCGTTAGCGAAATCCCTGCTGGAGCGACTGGAGCTGGATGTGGATCCCTATGCTCCGCTGGGGGAGCTGGGCATCGGCCATCAGCAACTGGTGGAAATTGCCCGGGCACTGTCGAAAGACACGCGGGTACTCATTATGGATGAACCTACCAGCGCCCTGAGCCAGTCCGAGGTCAAAGTGCTGTTTAACGTGATTGACCAACTGAAGCGGCGTGGCGTCACCATCATCTATATCTCGCACCGGCTGGAGGAACTGATGGAAATTGGTGACCACATCACCATCTTCCGTGACGGACGTTTTATCAGTGAACGCGACGTTCGCGATGCCTCTATCCCGTGGATCATTGAACAGATGGTTGGCGACAAGAAAAAACATTTTGATTACCAGCCTGCGCCACAGGGTGAGACGGTGCTCGATGTCACCGGGCTGACGGCGTTACATCAGAACGGCGGCTACAAACTGAATGATGTGTCGTTTTCATTGCGTAAAGGTGAGGTTATCGGCATTTACGGTCTGCTCGGTGCCGGGCGTACCGAGTTGTTTAAGGGGCTGATCGGCATGATGCATTGCCAGTCGGGCAGTGTCTGTCTGAATGGTGCCACCCTCGACAAACAAAGCTTTCAGCAGCGGCTAAAAAAAGGCATCACCCTGGTACCGGAAGATCGTCAGACCGAGGGCGTGGTACAGCTAATGTCGATCACCGCCAATATGACCCTTACTGAACTCAGCCTGCGCGGTTTTCGTCGTGCGTTGCGGATGCTCAATCCGCAGCAGGAGCGGGGCCGGGTGGATGAGATGATCAGTCAGCTGGCGATTAAAGTCAGCGATGCGGAACTTCCCATCACCTCACTCAGCGGCGGGAATCAGCAAAAAGTGGTGCTGGGCAAAGCGCTGATGACCGGTCCACAGGTGGTACTGCTGGATGAACCCACACGCGGCATTGACGTGGGGGCGAAAACCGATGTCTACCATCTGATTGGCAACCTGGCGCAACGTGGGCTGGCGGTGATGTTCTCTTCTTCCGAGCTGGATGAAGTGATGGCACTGGCTGACCGTATTCTGGTGATGGCCGATGGCCGTATCACCGCCGATCTGCCCCGAAGCGAAGCGACCAGGGAAGCCCTGATTAGCGCTTCGACACCGCATGATTAAGTGAGGCGAACAATGAATCAAAAATATCTGCTGTATATGTATTTGCTGAAGGCGCGCACGTTTATTGCCCTGCTGATCGTTATTGGCTTCTTCAGCCTGATGGTGCCGAACTTTCTCACCACCTCCAACCTACTGATCATGACACAACATGTGGCGATCACCGGCTTACTGGCTATCGGCATGACGCTGGTGATCCTGACCGGGGGCATTGATTTGTCGGTGGGGGCGGTGGCCGGGATTTGCGGCATGGTGGCCGGTGCATTGCTCACCAATGGACTGCCGCTGTGGGGCGGTAACGTGATGTTCTTCAACGTCCCGGAGGTGATTCTGCTGGTGGCGTTGTTCGGTATCGCTCTCGGTCTGATCAATGGCGCGGTGGTGACACGACTGGGTGTGGCTCCCTTTATCTGTACCCTCGGCATGATGTATGTCGCACGCGGCTCGGCGCTGCTGTTTAACGATGGCAGCACTTACGCCAACCTGGTGGGGATGCCGGAACTGGGTAATACCGGTTTTGCTTTGCTGGGTTCGGGCACCGTATTGGGCATCTATATCCCTATCTGGCTGATGGTCGGTTTCCTGCTGCTCGGCCTCTATCTGACGCGTAAAACCCCGCTCGGTCGTTATATCTATGCCACCGGCGGTAATGAATCGGCTGCCCGGCTGGCCGGGGTGCCGATCATCAAGGTGAAGGTGTTTGTCTACGCCTTCTCTGGTCTGTGTGCGGCGCTGGTGGGGCTGGTGGTGGCATCACAGTTACAAACCGCGCACCCGATGACTGGCAACATGTTTGAGATGGATGCTATCGGGGCCACGGTGCTGGGCGGCACGGCGCTGGCGGGCGGACGTGGCCGGGTATCTGGCTCGATTATCGGCGCTTTCGTTATCGTCTTCCTTGCCGATGGCATGGTGATGATGGGCGTCAGCGATTTCTGGCAGATGGTGATCAAAGGTCTGGTGATTGTCACCGCCGTGGTTATCGATCAATTCCAGCAAAAATTACAAAGCAAGGTGGTGCTGCTGCGCAGACACGAAAAAAAGCAGCAATCAGCCGCCCTGTCTGAAGTCACTCATGGATAACAGGAGGCAATATGACACGCGATTTTAGTGGAAAGACAGTGGTGATTACCGGGGCCTGTCGCGGCATTGGGGCAGGCATCGCCGAACGTTTTGCCCGCGACGGTGCCCGGCTGGTGATGGTGTCCAATGCCGAACGGGTATTTGCCACGGCGGAAAAATTAACGCAGGAATATGGCAGCGAGATCCTCGCACTGCAGGTGGATGTGACCAATGAAACTGAAGTGCAACAGCTGTATCAGCAGGCTGTCGGGCGTTTTGGCAGCATTGATGTCTCGATCCAGAACGCCGGGGTGATCACCATCGATCGCTTCGACAGCATGCCGAAAAGTGACTTTGAAAAGATTCTGGCGGTCAATACCACGGGCGTCTGGTTGTGCTGCCGTGAAGCGGCAAAATATATGGTGAAGCAGGGGAGCGGCAGTCTGATCAATACCTCATCCGGGCAGGGACGTCAGGGGTTTATCTACACGCCACATTACGCTGCCAGCAAGATGGGGGTGATCGGCATTACACAAAGCCTGGCGCTGGAACTGGCTCCCTGGCACATCACCGTTAACGCGTTTTGCCCTGGTATTATCGAGAGCGAAATGTGGGATTACAACGACCGTGTCTGGGGCGAGATCCTCAGCAATGATCAGAAGCAATATGGCAAAGGCGAGCTGATGGCGGAGTGGGTGGAGAATATCCCACTGAAACGTGCCGGACAGCCGCAGGACGTTGCCGGGCTGGTGGCATTTCTGGCATCGGATGATGCGCGTTATATCACCGGGCAAACCATCAATGTGGACGGTGGTTTGATCTTTTCATAATAATCGCATTGGGCCGTAGCGGCATGATTTATCATGCTGTGATTTTTACACCGCTATCTAAAGGCGCGCGATAAATCGCGCCGCTACGCTCTGTGCAAACTTTAATGCTCCGTCTCAAAATCGCGCAGTTTTTCAAGCCCGCCGCTAAGTAATCAGATTGAGTAACCCTGCGAAATTTCAGAAATATGTTAAGGTTATCTTTACGCTGTTTTGTGAGAGACCTCTAATTTTTATCTGAATTGAACCCGATTTCGTTATGTTACCAGCTGTTTTGATACCTCAATGCCTGCGTTTTACCCTCGGTGCTGCGGCACTGCTTATGGCTGTGCCTGCTGCCCGGGCGCTGATGCCTGACAACAATATTTCCGCTACCCCATTTGGTGACGCGGCGCATTTCGTGAAGATGGCCGATGATTTACCCGCCCTTGGTTACCAGGCTGACAGTGAAAACCTCGCGAAAAAGCTGGCAGATATGGCGAAAAGCATCGGCGAGGCGAGTGAGAGCAGCAGCGATACCACATTTGGTCATCAGGCGGGCGTCTGGGCATTTAACCATTTCCGCGATGAAGTGGCAGAACGGGTGCAGAGCGAAGGACAGTCAATGCTCTCACCTTATGGCACTGCGCAGATTGATTTGAATGTCGATATGGATGGCAACTTTACCGGCAGTGGTGCCGAATTGCTGACACCCTGGGCCGATCGCCAGCGTTATCTCACCTTTAGCCAGCTGGGATTTCATCAGACGGATGACGGCCTGGTGGCCAACGCCGGACTGGGTCAGCGCTGGGTGGCCGGTAGCTGGTTGCTCGGTTACAACGCGTTTGTCGATCATATGTTCGATAGCAGTTTGCAACGCGGTTCGCTGGGTACGGAGGCCTGGGCGGATTATCTGCGTTTTTCTGCTAACTACTATTACCCGCTTTCGGGCTGGCACAACGGCGATCCTAATCAGCAGCAACGCATGGCGCGTGGCTATGATTTTACGACTCAGGGGTATCTGCCGTTTTATCGTCAGCTCGGCGTCTCGGTCAGCTGGGAACAGTATCTGGGGCAGGATGTGGATCTGTTTAATTCCGGCACCCGCTATCACAATCCCTCGGCACTGACCTTCGGTCTTTCCTACACGCCGGTGCCGCTGGTTACCGTCTCCGCCAGCCACAAAACCGGCAGTGAAGGGGAGAGCCAGGACCAGTTCGGCCTGCGGCTGAATTATCGTTTTGGCGTGGCCTTAAGCCAGCAGCTGGATGCCGCTAATGTGGCCGCTGCCCGCTCGCTTCGCGGTAGCCGCTACGACACAGTCACGCGTAATTACACGCCGGTGATGGAGTACCGGCAGCGCAAAACGCTGGCGGTATTTCTTGCCACACCGCCGTGGCAGCTGAACGGGAGTGAAAGTTTACCGTTGAAGCTGCAAATCCACTCGGTCAATCCGATCATCGCGGTCAGCTGGCAGGGCGATACCCAGGCGCTGAGTCTTACCCCGCCAGCCAACCCGAATGATCCCCAGGGCTGGAGCATCATTATGCCCGCGTGGGACAACACGCCAGGGGCGAGCAATCATTATCGCCTCGCGGTAACGCTGGAGGACAGTAAGCATAATCGTGTGACATCTAACTGGATCACGTTACAGCTGCAACAACCGTTCACGCTGAATCAAACCGAAGGCACACGTTTTGATGTGCTGGAGCCGTAAAAGAAAAGGGCAGCTTACGCTGCCCTTTGGGGCGTCCGGTTGACACGGGCCGGACGACAATGAGGGTAAACCAACTTAGAACTGGTACACCAGACCCACCGCAGTGATGTCGTCGGTAGCCAGACCCAGCGGGTTATTGTCCTTCAACAGGTTGATGCGGTATTCAGCATAAGCAGACATGTTTTTGTTGAAGTAGTAAGTTGCACCAATTGAGGTGTACTTGATGATGTCCGCATCGCCGATGCTCTCAATGTCTTTACCTTTCGAAGACACGTAGCCCACAGACGGACGGAAACCGTTCAGGAACTGATACTGGGCAACCGCTTCGAAGTTCACCGCTTTGTTGGCGAAGCCACCAGAAATCGGCGTGGCATTCATGGTCTGACCGTACATGGTTGCCAGGTAGATCTGGTTAGCGTCGTATTTGATACCGGTTGCCCAATGCTGCGCTTTATCACCGTGACCACGGGTAGCGGCATTCTGCGTCTCAGTACGATCGAGGCTGGCGTAAGCACCAACCAGGCTCAGGCCGAAGTCGAAATCGTAAGACGTCGAAAGGGCGAAACCATCACCATTCGAACGGCGTACCGCGATGGTTGAATAATCGGTGCGGTCGTTTTTGCCTTCGTACTGAGCAGCAACGTTCAGGCCTTTAACCAGACCGAAGAAATCTTTGTTACGCCAGGTCAGCACGCCAGTAGAGCGGCCAGACAGGAAGGCGTCGGTGTAACCTGAGTCACCGCCGAAGAACGGCAGCATATCGGTGTAGCCCAGCACGTCATAAACCAGACCGTAGTTACGGCCGTAGTCCAGTGAGCCGAACTCACCATATTTCAGACCTGCGTAACCCAGACGGGTACGGTTACCGGTTTGTGAATCAGTACCGCCTTCGGAGTTGCTCAGGCTGTACTGATACTGCCAGAAACCATAGCCGGTCAGCTGGTCAGTAATTTTGGTTTCGCCTTTGAAACCCAGACGGGTGTAAGAGGAGGTTTCACCGTTGTTGTTGTCATCGTCAGAGAACAGGTGTGAAACGTTGATTTTCCCGACCAGGTCAAGTTTGTTGCCATCTTTGTTATAGATTTCCGCGGCGTGAGCAGTAGAAAGTCCCAGCAGTAACGGCATTACTGCTGCCAGTAAAGAACGCTTCATCATTTAATTTTTACCCTATGTTATTTTTTAATTGTTGCCCTGCTATGGGGCGAAACGAAAATGACACAAAAGGTTCAAGATCGAAAGTGCAATAAATGTAACAATTTATTTCGTGTTGGCTTTTTGTGCGAATGTCGTTCGCGTATTCCAATATATGGAAATGGTTATTGTTTTTACTTATCTGTGAACATAACCGAAATCATAAATTTAAAATAACTAATTTCATGAAATTAATCATTTTATTGTTTTTTGGCTTTACCAGGTGATTTGATTTTCTAATGTCAGTATATAGGATGTGTCTATGTGATTTTGTTCAATAACATATTAGCAAAGTCACCTAATAGTTAGCCTGATCACTTTTTCTATAAATACACTGTTTCTGTTTATTTCTGAAATTATAATAACCTTAGTCACTAAAAAACTTTCCATCCTCGCGCCATTCCACAATGGCGAAAATAACCGCATTGGCGTTATTTGTTTGTTAAAATCTGTATTAAAAATAGCCAGTTCAATGGAGCGTTTTCGCGCACCAATATCGTGCCATTACGCACCATATGTGATCATTGCGCCCTGAATTGGTGCTCGCTTTGCCTCGCGCTGGCGAAATATTTGCTGGCCGGTCACAAAAGCAATATTTCATTTTGTGAATGCATAAATCCTCTTAAGAATTCTCTGACATATAGACACCATCAGACTGATATTCACTTTTTATGCATTTAATGTGAATAGAGGCATGACCTAACTCATTGATATTTCGTTGTGAGAATCCATTTATGCATTTTTTTCTCTGGCTGGCACGGTTACTGCAATATACAGTTAAGCCGAGGGTTACCGGTTTTTAACATTTTTAAAACAATGGCTTCACATCAAGTGGGGCAGGAGAAGGGTTATGTCAATGCAGGTTTCACGTCACGATTTCGATCAATGGATGATGCCAGTTTATGCTCCCGCCGCATTTGTACCGGTGCGCGCTGAAGGTTCAACACTCTGGGATCAACAGGGTAAGGATTACATCGATTTCGCCGGAGGAATTGCCGTCAATGCGCTGGGCCATGCGCATCCGGCGCTGCAACAGGCGTTGCAGGAGCAGGCCAGCAAATTGTGGCATACCGGTAACGGCTACACTAATGAACCTATCCTGCGTCTGGCTAAACAACTGATTGACGCCACCTTCGCTGACCGCGTGTTTTTTTGTAACTCTGGTGCTGAAGCCAATGAAGCGGCGCTGAAGCTGGCGCGTAAAGCGGCTCATGACCGCTTCGGTGCAGAAAAAAGCGGAATCGTTGCTTTTAATAACGCCTTCCATGGTCGCACCTTATTTACCGTCTCGGCGGGTGGTCAGCCTGCTTATTCTCGCGATTTTGCGCCGCTGCCGCCGGATATCCAGCATGCGCCGTATAACGATCTTGCGGCGGCGGCAGCCTTAATTAATGACCAAACCTGTGCGGTGATCGTTGAACCGATTCAGGGTGAGGGCGGCGTGGTACCGGCTGATCCTGCGTTCCTGCGTGGCCTGCGTGCACTCTGTGACCAACATCATGCCGTACTGATTTTCGACGAAGTCCAAAGCGGCGTAGGCCGTACCGGTTCGCTTTATGCTTATATGCATTACGGCGTGACCCCGGATGTCCTCACTACCGCCAAAGCTCTGGGTGGCGGATTCCCGATCGGTGCGATGCTGACGCGTGAGGACCTGGCGCTGGTGATGGGTGTCGGTACCCACGGCACCACCTATGGCGGTAATCCGCTGGCTGGCGCAGTCGGGGGCAAAGTGATGGAGCTGATTAACCAGCCCGCCTTTATGGCCGGGGTGAGTGAACGCCATCAGTGGTTTGTTGACGCCCTGGAAGACCTGAATCAACGTCTGCCGCTGTTTAAGGAAATCCGCGGTCTTGGCCTGTTGATTGGCGCGGTGCTCAACGATGATTTCGCCGGTAAAGCCAAACAGTTCAATCTGGCCGCAGCGGAAGAAGGTGTCATGGTATTGATTGCCGGTGCCAGCGTGGTGCGCTTCGCCCCGGCGCTCAATATCAGTGAACAGGAAGCGAAAGAAGGGCTGGCCCGTTTCGCCCGTGCCTGTGAACGCGTGCTTAAAGGAGCAGCATTATGATGGTAATCCGTCCCGTCGAACGTGACGACCTGGCGCAGTTGCTGTCGCTGGCGGGCAAAACCGGGGGCGGCCTGACGTCGCTGCCGGCGGATAGCCATACCCTGCAGGCCCGTATCGAACGCTCATTGCTGACGTGGCAGGACGCTCTGCCGCGTGCCGAACAGGGCTATGTGTTTGTGCTGGCTGACAGCGAGGATAATCGTGCGGTGGGGATTTGCGCGATTGAGGTGGCCGTGGGGTTACAGGATCCCTGGTACAACTTTCGTGTTGGTACGCAGGTGCATGCGTCAAAAGAGTTGAATGTCTATGCCAGCCTGCCAACGCTGTCGCTGAGTAACGACCATACCGGCAGCAGTGAGCTGTGCACCTTGTTTCTCGATCCTGATTATCGCGATGGTAAGAATGGCTACCTGCTGTCCAAATCGCGTTTTCTGTTTATGGCGAATTTCCGCAACCGTTTTATGCAGCATGTGGTGGCGGAAATGCGCGGGGTCAGCGATGAAAACGGCCATTCGCCGTTCTGGGATAGTGTCGGCAGCCGCTTTTTCTCAATGGAGTTCAGCAAAGCTGACTTCCTTAGCGGCACCGGGCAGAAAGCCTTTATCGCTGAACTGATGCCGAAGCATCCGTTGTATATCCATTACCTGAGCGAGGCCGCACAACAGGTGATTGGGGTGACCCATCCCAAAACTGCGCCTGCGCGGGCGGTGCTGGAAGCCGAAGGATTTCGCTACCTCAACTATGTCGATATTTTTGACGGCGGCCCGACGCTGGAGTGCGAAATCGACCGCATTCGCGCCATCCGTAAAAGCCAGCTGCTGACGGCGGTAGCCGGTGAAGCCAGCGACCAGTGGCCGCTGTGCCTGGTGGCGAACCTTGATTATCAACAATTTCGTGTTGCGCTGCTGCCGGTGGATATCGCCTCTGGCCGCGTGCGCCTCAATGACAGCCAGCGTGATGCGCTGTGCTGTGGCTATGGCGACAACCTGCGTGTCGTGACGCTCGGTCGCGAGGAGAAAAAAGCATGACGCATTTTATCAATGGTCAATGGCTGACCGGTGGCGCAGACGCCTTCAGCAAACAAAATCCGGTCAGCGGTGAAACGTTGTGGCAGGGCAAATCGGCATCGGCGTCTCAGGTCGCCGCCGCTTGCGAAGCGGCGCGTGCCGCGTTTCCGCACTGGGCGCGCAAAACCTTTGCCGAGCGCCAGGCGTTGGTTGAGGCATTTGGTCGCCAGCTGGAAGCCAATAAAAATGAACTGGCGGCCACCATCGCCCGGGAAACCGGTAAACCCCGTTGGGAAACGCTGACGGAAGTGCAGGCGATGATCAACAAAATCGCCATTTCTGTTCAGGCTTACCATACCCGCACTGGCGAGCAGGCCGAAGGTGAAAGCTCGTTGCGCCATCGTCCGCACGGTGTGCTGGCGGTATTTGGTCCGTATAACTTCCCGGGCCATTTGCCGAATGGTCATATTGTACCGGCGCTGCTGGCAGGTAACTGTGTGGTGTTCAAACCGAGCGAACTGACACCGATGACCGCAGAAAAAACCGTGCAGCTGTGGCAGAAAGCGGGCATCCCTGCCGGGGTACTCGGTATGGTGCAGGGCGGTCGTGACACCGGGCAGGCACTGGCGGCGGAAAGCCAGATTGATGGCCTGCTGTTCACCGGCAGTGCCGCGACGGGCTATCACCTGCATAAGCAGTTTGCCGGGCAGCCGGAGAAAATGCTGGCGCTGGAGATGGGCGGTAACAATGCCCTGATTGTTGAGGATCCGGCTGATATTGACGGTGCGGTGCATATCGCCATTCAGTCGGCGTTTATCACCGCCGGGCAGCGTTGCACCTGTGCGCGTCGCTTACTGGTGAAACGCGGAGCGGCGGGTGATGCGTTTCTGCAACGTCTGGTGGAAGTGAGTGGCCGTTTACACCCTGCGGCCTGGAATGCTGAGCCTCAGCCGTTTATGGGTAGTGTGATCTCCCCGGCCGCGGCCGGACAGATCTTTGCTGCCTGGCAGAAGCGGGTGGATATGGGCGGGAAAGTGCTGCTGGGTATGCACTGGCCGGATCGCGACAGCGCCATCATCACGCCGGGCATCATTGATATGACCGACGTGCGCGCATTACCGGATGAGGAAGTTTTCGGCCCGCTGTTGCAGGTGGTGCGCTATGACAGCTTTGAACAGGCGATTCGTCTCGCCAATCAGACGCGTTATGGCCTCTCCTGTGGCCTGATTTCTCCGCAGCGTGCGCAGTTCGATCAACTGCTGCTGGAAGCGCGCGCTGGCATTGTTAACTGGAACAAACCACTGACCGGGGCGGCCAGCTCTGCACCGTTTGGCGGCGTTGGTGCCTCCGGCAACCACCGTGCCAGCGCCTGGTATGCGGCGGATTATTGCGCCTGGCCAATGGCATCGCTGGAAAGTCCCAACCTTAATCTGCCGGGCAGTTTATCGCCGGGCCTCGATTTTTCTGCGGCGGAGGCCTCTGAATGAATGCGTTCGAAGCTAACTTTGATGGCCTGGTCGGCCTGACGCATCATTACGCCGGATTGTCGTTTGGTAACGAAGCTTCGACGCGCAATCAGCTGCAACCCTCGAACCCGCGTCTGGCGGCGAAACAGGGACTGCTGAAAATGAAAGCGCTGGCGGATATGGGCTATGTGCAGGGGGTTATCCCGCCACATGAGCGGCCCAATCTGCCGTTACTGCGTCAGCTCGGATTCAGCGGAAGCGATGAGCAGGTACTGGCCCAGGCGGCAAAACAGGCGCCACAACTGCTGTCGGCAGCCAGTTCAGCGTCGGCGATGTGGGTCGCCAACGCTGCGACGGTTTCTCCCTCCGCCGACAGCGCCGACGGTCGCGTGCACTTCACGGTTGCCAATCTCAACAACAAGTTTCATCGCGCGATTGAAGCGCCGGAAACCGCCGATTTGCTGCGGGCGATCTTCCGCGATCCGCAACACTTCAGTGTGCATGATGCGCTGCCGCAGGTCGCACTCTTTGGTGATGAAGGCGCGGCTAACCATAACCGCTTCGGTGCGACTTATGGTGACGCCGGGGTCCAGCTGTTTATTTATGGCCGTGACGGGAAGCAGCCGGGGGCTGAACCGGCGCGTTATCCGGCGCGGCAGACGCGTGAAGCCAGTGAGGCGGTGGCACGTCTGCATCAGCTCAACGCGGAGCGGACGGTTTTCGCGCAACAAAATCCGCGCGTGATTGACCAGGGAGTGTTCCATAACGATGTGATCGCCGTCAGTAATCAGCAGGTGCTGTTTTGCCATGAAGAGGCGTTCGTCAATCAACCACAGCTGCTTGACGATTTAGCGTCGCGGGTGCCGGGTTTCTGCGCGATTGAAGTGCCGGGCAGCAAGGTTTCCGTGGCTGATGCGGTGAATACTTATCTATTCAACAGCCAACTGTTGCAGCGTGCCGATGGCGGTATGCTGCTGGTGCTGCCGGAAGAGTCGCGCCAGCACAGCGGCGTCTGGCGTTATCTGACTGAGCTGGTGGCGAGTGGTGGCCCGATTCGCGAGCTGAAAGTTTTCGACCTGCGTGAAAGTATGTATAACGGCGGTGGTCCGGCGTGTCTGCGTTTGCGCGTGGTGCTGACTGAAGCGGAGCGTCAGGCACTGAATCCAGCGGTACTGATGAACGATCGCCTGTTTGCCACCCTGAATGACTGGGTCGATCGTCATTATCGTGATCGCTTAACCCAGGCGGACCTGGCCGACCCGCAACTGTTACGTGAAGGACGCACGGCGCTGGATGAACTGACACAGCTGCTAGACTTAGGCAGTGTCTACGCGTTTCAGCGCTAATGTCGGGGGCGAATATTTCGCCCCTGGCTTTACGTAAGGAGAGAGAATGCAGGATTTTTTACAACAAACATTGTCTGGCCGGGTGCCGCAGGAACGTCAGGGGCAAAATGCCCACCTGAGCTGGCAGTGGCTTGATGAGGGCATTCTGTCCTTAACCCCGCACGCACCGACGTCTCAGGCGCTGGTACTGTCGGCGGGGATCCACGGTAATGAAACCGCCCCGGTTGAGATCCTTAACCTGCTGCTCACGCCCCTGCTGCGGGGAGAAAAACCGCTGGCGGTGCGCTTGCTGGTGTTGCTGGGGAATCCACAGGCGCTGCGTAGCGGCAAGCGCTATCAGCAATATGATATCAATCGGTTATTTGGTGGCCGCTGGCAGCAGGTATCTGACGTAGCGGAAGCGCGACGTGCGATGCGGCTGGAACAGGCACTGGAAACCTTCTGGCACAACTGCATCGGCACTGAGACACGCTGGCATCTCGATCTGCATACCGCGATTCGCGGTTCGTATCATGCCCGCTTTGGTGTGATGCCACAAAATCTGCGTCCGTGGCCGGATGACTTTATGCATTGGCTGGCGGCGGCGGGTCTGGAAGCGCTGGTGTTCCATCGTTCACCGGGCGGTACTTTTACTCATTTCAGCTGTGAACATTTCTCCGCTGCCAGCTGTACGCTGGAGCTGGGTAAAGCGCTGCCGTTTGGCGAAAATGATCTTACCCAGTTCAGTGCGGCACAACAGGCACTGGCGGCGTTGTTATACGGTGATGCGTTGCCGGCGATCGAGGCGTCGCCTCGTCATTATCGTGTTGCCCAGCAAATTACCCGACATGGGGAAGATTTCGTATTGCACATGGGGCCGGAAACCCTGAATTTTACCGCCTTTCCGCAAGGTACCCTGCTGGCGGAGGAGGGGGACACCCGCTATTACGTGCAGCAGGCACGGGAATATGTGCTGTTTCCCAATCCGAACGTCGCACCGGGTTTACGCGCTGGCCTGATGCTGGTGGAAGAGAATGAACAGACCCAGGCGCTGGCGTTGTAACGATCGCACCTGGCCGTAGCAGCGTGATTTATCGCGCTGCACCCTTTCGTTTTACCGACAAGAACGTTACACTCCTCCTTGATTCCTGCGCTTTTTACCTTATTTGTCATACTCTTTTGCAATTCCTCACGCATTTCTTCTCAATCTCTCCATGATCGCCTGATATCTGTCTTTTATGCTTTCAGGGCTTTACTCAGCCTCTGAGTAGTTGACGTTCAGCGTCGTATGCTTGTTTCCGAAGACGCGACACTGGCTGTCGTCATGAAACTGAAAAGTAAGGACAATATTATGCGTAAACTGACTTCCCTCTTCCTGGCTACCGCGATGGCTCTCGGTGCTGCCAATATCGTCCATGCTGCGGCAGACAACCTGACGCCTCCGCCAGCCGGCAGCGAGAAACCCATGCATAAGCCGCCGATGATGCGCCATGGTGGCATGAACATGATGTTCAAGGGTCTGAACCTGACCGACGCACAGAAAAAGCAGATGCATGACATCATGCGTGAAAGCCATAAAGACTTTAAACGCCCGTCGCTGGAAGAGCGCCGCGCTAACCACGCCATCATTGCGTCTGACAGCTTCGACCGTGCGAAAGCTGAAGCGCAGGCAGAGAAAATGACCGCCAACGCGAAAGACCACGCCGTGGCGATGATGGAAACCCAGAACAAACTCTATAACGTCTTGACGCCTGAACAGAAAAAACAGTTCAACGCTAATTTTGAGAAACGTCTGACAGAGAAAGGCCCGCACGACGGTAAAATGCCACCACCACCGGCTGATGGCGAATAATCCATTTAGCCTGACGGTTTGAGACCGCCGACGTTGTCCATCGCACCAGGTGCTTTGGGCAGCGTCGGCGGTTTTGTTTTTACAGCAGAATCAATGGGTAATCGCCCGACAACAACGGGCGGCAGAGAATTTTATAGCCATCGTGATCAAAGCCCTGTGATGCCCGCTGTAGCTGGCGTGCTTCTTCTTCGCTGTTCACCGAACCCAGCCAGAACCAGTGATCAATCACATGGATCTGTGTCATCCCCTCACCACGTTCGACCATGCCGACAGCGCCTGACCATGGCCAGCACACTACGCGTAAATCCTCCAGCGCCGACTGCAAACGCTGTTGATGCGCGCTGATCGTCTCGTTACCACAGCAGGCTCCGGCACAGCGTTTCAGCGCAGCGCGAAAGCACCCCCGACCGCTGCGCAGACTCTCCAGACCGAGCAAGCCGTGGCACAGTCGTTGTTCATCGGCGATGCTTTTCAGCTTTTCCAGCGCCGCATGGCGGCTGCGAAACAGGCCATACAAATTGGGGGAAGAGGAAAAATCGAGATCGCGGGCATAAACCACCTGCGGGGCGGCATCATTCAGCTGGAGCGAGCAAAGCTGGCGGTTTTTTCGCAGACGTTTATTAAATAACGGTTGTTGCGTTTTGATCATCTGTGCTTCCAGCAACTGCGCGCCGAGATCACCCGCCGTCGGGATCCAGCTGACGCGCCGGGCCTGGCGCAGCATGCTGGCTTCATCGGGGGTGCGGAAATGGGACATCACGCGGCTGCGCAGATTGACGCTCTTACCGATATACAGCGGCAGGCTGTCACTCTCGCCGTGGAAAACATAGACGCCGGGCTGGTTGGGTAAACCTTCCAGCCACTGACGTAAATGCTCGGGATATTGATAAATGGCCGCTGCATCAAATTCAAGGCGGCTGCGGGTGGATTGTCTGACCAAAGAACGCTCCGATTACTGGTTACCTATCCAGTATATCAGCCTGGCGTTTTTCTCGCCAGCGACTACAGGCGGCGCGTTGCCAGCCAGCAAACCAGTGAACCCAGGGTGATCATTAACACACCCTGCCAGAAGGTCAGCGAGGGCGTCAGACCCAGCCACAGCGAGGCCAGTAAGGCAGACAGCACCGGGGTGAAGTAGGAGGCGGTCGCCAGCAGTGTCAGGTTGCCGTGCTGGATGCCGTGATTCCAGGCTGAATAGGCAACGGCGGTCGATACCCCCATAAACAGCACCTCAAGCGCCGGAATCAGGCTGAAATGCAGCGAACTGAAATCTTCCGTCCCAACAAATTTGATCCACAACGCCAGCGCGGTGATGACAAAGAACAGATTGACGCCGCTTTTGCCGCTGGCATATCGACGCGTGACATTGTTGTACAGCCCCCAGGCGATCGCGGCGATAAATGCCAGCCCATAAGCCAGCGGATTGCTGAGCAGGTTATGCCCGAGTTGGCTGAGTGAACTGCTTCCGCCGCTTTGCAACACCCAGATAATACCCGCCAGTGACAACAGTAACCCCGGCCAGAGCCACACACGAAACCGCTGTTGATTCATCGGAATAGCGAACACAATCGTCAGGCACGGCCAGAGATAGTTGATCATCCCCAGTTCCAGCGATTGAGCGCGATCCTGTGCCAGACCAATTGCCAGGGCGAGGCAGATTTCATAGCCAACAAACAGCACCCCGCCACCCCACAGATAACGTGCAGGAAGCTGACGCAAATCCGGCAGGCCGCGCGTCAGGCATAACAATACGGCGGTAGTGGTGTAAATCAGTGCTGCGCCGCCCGTCGCACCAAAGGCTTCACTGACGCTGCGTAACAGACCAACGGTGGTGCTCCAGAGTAAAATCGCGCTCAGCCCTACCAGGGTGGCACGCGGTAAATGTGCAGACATAGCAACGTTTCAAATGAGGCTGAGAAAGGCGTTTTCCGTCCAGGGGTGGAAAACGCCGGATGGGGTTATTTTTTCCAGAAATCGTCAAACACGGTAATCGGTGGGCGGCGTTTGTGTTCAGTTTTCAGATACCAGCCTTCGATGGTTTTAGCCGCAGCGGCATCGATGGTTTTCCCTTCCAGGTAGGCATCAATCTGCAGATAGGTCACTCCGAGTGCCACTTCATCCTGCAGGCCAGGACGATCGTCTTCGAGGTCGGCAGTGGGATGCTTCAGGTAGAGATGCTCCGGGCAGCCCAGCAGCTTCAGCAGCTGTTTACCCTGGCCTTTATTCAGACGGAAAATCGGGTTGATGTCGCTGCCGCCATCACCGTATTTGGTGAAGAAACCGGTGACCGCTTCTGCCGCATGGTCGGTACCTACCACCACGCCTTTGGTCATTCCGGCAATGCTGTATTGCGCTTTCATTCGTTCGCGCGCTTTTTCGTTGCCGCGAATGTAATCGGAAAGGGTAATGCCCGCGTCCTGCAAGGCGCGCTCACTGGCCAGCACCGCTTCTTTGATGTTGACCACCAGCGAACGATCCGGCTGGATAAATGCCAGCGCATCCTGACAATCCTGCTCATCTGCCTGCACGCCATACGGCAGGCGCACGGCGATAAAGGTGTAGTCCTGATCCCCGGTTTCTTCACGCAGTTCACGGATGGCGGTCTGCGACAGGATACCGGTCAGCGTGGAGTCCTGACCGCCGCTGATACCGAGCACCAGGGTTTTGATCCCCGGATTGGTTTTCAGGTACGACTTTAAAAAATCAACGCTGACGCGGATTTCCTGCTGGGGATCGATAACGGGTTTAACGCCTAAGGCTTCAATGATTTCCTGCTGCAGTGACATGAACCTCTCCTCAAGTCAGTTGCCTGGCGGCACAATACGAATGATGTCCTAAAGCTAACGCGGCTGGGCCAAAACAACAAGCCGTATGGCTTGTTGTCTCAGTTATTTGCTGGTAAATCAGGCGCTTTTCGGTTTCATTGCCAGCAGGAAAAACATCACAATCGCCAGCATAAAACAGCCGAAAATCGTACCCGTCATGCTGATAACCGAGGTGCCGCCGAGGCCGGTGACCGGCACGCTGATGGCACCAAGGGTGAACATCGTCACGCCAATAACCGCTGAAGCACTGCCCGCGCGATGTCCCTGGCTTTGCATCGCCAGTGATGAGGCGGTGGTGGCGATGACGCCGTTACTGGCGATGGTGAAGAACAATGCCACCAACAGCAGCGGCAGCGGTGCGCCGCTGATGCCTGCCAGCAACAGGCCGAGTGAGGCGACGAAGGCCAGCACCAGTCCGCCCTGCAACACCCGATACTCGCCCCACAATGGGCACAGGCGTGCGCTGGTCTGCGAAGCAATAATCAAACCGACGCCATTCGCAGCGAAGCAAAGGCTGAACGCCTGCGGTGACAAACCATAAATCTGCTGCAATACAAAGGGGGAGGCGCCGATATAGGCGAACATGCCCGCCATCATAAAGCCCTGGGTCAAACAGAAACCCATAAAGGGACGATGGGTGATGACCTGGCCGAGTGCCGCCCAGGCGGAGAACACCGATCCTTTACTGCGTCGTTCCGCTGGCAGCGTTTCATGCAATTTCCAGCGAGCCAGCAGGATCAGCACAATCGCGATTGCGGCCAGCACGACAAAAATACCGCGCCAGTTAAGCAGCGTCAGGAGCACGCCGCCCAGTACCGGCGCGGCAATCGGTGCCAGGCCGTTGACCAGCATCAGCAGCGCAAAAAAGCGCGTCAGTTCGTGACCGCTGTACATATCACGCGCCACGGCACGCGACAGCACTGCACCACCGGCACCGGCTAAGCCCTCAAACAGGCGTGCCACCAGCAGCTGGTTAATATCTTTGGCCAGTGCACAGCCAATTGAGGCAATAAACAGCAGCACCAGCGAGAGCAGTAACGGGCGCAGGCGGCCAAATTTGTCACTCATCGGGCCAAACAACAGCTGACCCGCTCCGAGGCCGAGCAGGCCCGCTGTCAGGCTTAACTGCGCGGTGGCCGTTTGGGTATGCAGATCCTGCGCCAGCTCTGGCAGCGCGGGGAGATAGAGATCGATACACAGTGGCCCAAGTGCTGCAAGCAGGCCAAGGATGATGGCGTAAACCAGGCGATTCGAATGTGCAGGTGTCATTTATCCTCTGTTTTTATTAAGTGTGAAATCAGGTTCTGATAAAGGTGTTGCAGGGTGACCGCTGACGCTTTCTGTGGCGTGAGTCGGCGCAGAGCGGTGCCATCAAACAGCACCGCCAATACTTCAACGCAGCCATCAACCTGGTCATCGCTGAGACCCGGATGGCTGGAACGAACCTTCTGTCGGGCATGGTTAAACATACGGGCATCGGCGGCTTCCAGCATGGCGGCGACGCGCGGATTACGACCTGCTTCGGCAGCGACATCCAGCATCAGCAAGTCATCTTCGCTATTCAGATTTTCACGTCCAGCGAGCAGGGCGGCGAGCTGATCGCTGTCAACCCGATCGCGCATTGCCGCCACGCGCCCATCCACGATGCGTTTTACCATCTCTTCAATGATGGCGTCTTTGCTGGGGAAATAACGGTAGATCTGCCCTACGCTAAGATTCGCCGCGCAGGCTAAGCGCGCCATACTGGCGGCATGGAAGCCTTCCCGGCGGAAACACTCGCGTGCGGCGCGAATGATTTCATCCTGGCGCTCACGGTGGCGCTGGTCTTTGTTTTCGCGTTGTCTGGTCATAACCGTCCTGAAAATAGTTTTGAGAGTGCTTATTCTCATTAGGCGATTATACGGTGGCGTATCGATGAGCACAGGTACTTTTACGCAATCCTGACGCTTCGGAACTGACTGAATCCGCAGCCATAAAGTTGATTAATCTGGATTTATGTTCCAGGCTTATAGCTACATGGACAAAGCGATGAGGAACAACAAGATGAATAAAGTGCTGGGATGTATCGTTGCCGCGATGACGCTGGCCGCGCTCTCTGGGTGTACGGCTTACGATCGCGCTGAAAGCTTCGTGACGAAGCCTGTGGTGAAGGATGTGAAAAAAGGCATGACCCGTGACCAGGTGCGTCAGATTGCCGGGCCGCCGTCAACGGAAATCACCATGGTACATGCGCGTGGGACTTGCCAGACTTATGTTCTGGGTGAACGCGATGGTAAGCCGCAGACCTATTTTGTCAGCTATAGCGACACCGGTCGCGTAATGAACTACGGCTTCCAGAGCTGTAAAGATTACGATACCGATCCGCAGGCTGCACAGTAAGCGCAGCAAAATAACAAACGGCCCGTCATTGACGGGCCGTTTTTCATTGGGGGGGGCTTATAAACCGTAAGGGCGCGGAACTTCGATATAACTGCCGTTGATATCGCGCTGGTAGTAATGACCTTCCTGCACGTAATAACGTCTGCCGTTGAAATCGAGTACCCGCATCCCTTCTACCGGTACTGGCTGTGGTGGCTGTACCACCACGTAGTTTTCTCCCTGACGCTGATAATAGCTGCCATTGAGCAGATAGTAGGTCAGGCCGCCAATCAACACTGCTGTCGCGGCATCGGGTAAGAAATGCAGCGGGCCGGGTCCTCCCCAGTGTGGTCCGGGACCGGGTCCCCATGGGCCGGGATGGGCGAGGGCGATGGCTGGCGTTAATAATGTTAACGCCAGCACCGAGGCGATAACTTTTTTCATGGGTCGTTCTCCTGCTATGACTGGTAGCAGGATTGGCTTTTCATCGATAAAACTCAAGCGGAAAGTGGCTGGTTTTTCCTCTATTTACCATGCTTAACACTTTCCTGACGGTAGCGCCATGATTGGTAGAGATTAGGGAGGAAAACCTGAGGGGGAATGACCAGATGCGCACTGAGTCGCATCTGGTATCGAGGGGTTAACGATGCGCCAGTTCGGCGTGTTCGTCGCTTTCCAGCACTTTTTTATCGGTCATACCGAGCCAGCGGCTGGTCAGTGAACCGGCGGTCATCGCACCGTTGACGTTGAGCGCGGTACGGCCCATATCGATCAGCGGTTCAATGGAAATCAGCAGTGCGACCAGCGTGACGGGCAGGCCCATCGCGGGCAGCACAATCAACGCGGCAAAGGTGGCACCACCGCCGACACCGGCAACGCCCGCCGAGCTCAGCGTGACGATTCCCACCAGTGTGGCAATCCACAGCGGATCAAACGGGTTGATGCCTACCGTCGGCGCAACCATCACCGCCAGCATGGTCGGATACAAACCGGCACAACCGTTCTGGCCGATAGTGGCACCAAACGAGGCGGAGAAACTGGCGATAGATTCCGGCACACCAAGGCGGCGGGTCTGGGTTTCCACATTCAGCGGAATGCTGGCTGCACTGGAGCGGCTGGTGAAGGCAAAGGTAATCACCGGCCAGACTTTACGGAAGAAACGCAGTGGGTTGATACCATTGACGGACAGCAACAGCGCGTGCACGCCAAACATAATGGCAAGACCGAGGTACGACGCCAGCACAAAGCCACCGAGCTTGATAATGTCCTGCAGATTAGAACCCGCCACCACTTTGGTCATCAGCGCCAGCACACCGTAGGGCGTCAGCTTCATAATCAGACGTACCAGCTTCATTACCCAGGATTGCAGGGTATCAATGGCAACCAGCACGCGTTCGCCTTTGGCTTTGTCATCTTTCAGCAGCTGCAGGGCGGCCACACCGAGGAATGCCGCAAAAATCACCACGCTGATGATCGAGGTCGGGCTGGCACCGGTCAGGTCGGCAAACGGATTTTTCGGGATGAAGGAGAGCAGCAACTGCGGCACGGTGAGATCGGCCACTTTGCCAATGTAGTTGCTTTGAATTGCGTTCAGGCGTGCGGTTTCCTGCGCACCCTGAACCAGGCCGTCGGCGCTCAGGCCAAACAGGCCGGTTACCATCACGCCGACCAGCGCTGAGATAGCGGTGGTAAACAACAGCACGCCAATCGTCAGGACGCTGATTTTTCCCAGCGAAGAGGCATTGTGCAGGCGCGCTACCGCGCTGAGGATCGAGGCGAAGACCAGCGGCATCACAATCATTTGCAGTAGCTGGACATAGCCGTTGCCCACAATGTTGAACCAGCTAATCGAAGCTTTAACCACCGGGCTGTTCTCACCATAAAGGGTCTGCAGCGCCAGGCCAAACAGCACGCCGAAGACCAGGCCTGTCAGGACGCGTTTTGACAGGCTCCAGCGGTCATTACCGATGCGAGCCAGCAGCACCAGCAACGCGGCGAACACCACGAGATTAATAATCAGGGGAAAATCCATGCTCTACTCCAGAGATTTGCCGCGCCTCTGCATGTGCGGGCGCGGAATACAGGGTGATTCCTTCGCAGGAATGGCGGCATGTTATCAGTTCATAAAACAGCAAGCTTATATCCAAATGGAATTGATTATAACAATATGCTGATTTTTGTCTGATTATTGCGCGGTGTGACTATTAATTAATCGACCTACGCCATTTTGTAGCGTGCTGAACAACTGTTCCGGCCAGCCGTTTGCACCAAAAGATGGCAGTCCGGGTGGAAACCACAGGGCATAACCCACCAATGCCAGGCACAGGGCGCGCTCCAGTTGGTTGCCTTTCTGGCTATTGAGCACTGGCAGGCGAAAGCGCCAGCGGCAGGGCCACAGCAGGGGAACACCCGCCGGGGTGAGCATATCGGCGACAATATGGCTGAGATAGCCGAGGGTCATGCCTTGCAATACATCGGCAGGAATCGGCCAGCTGGCGGGAACATTAATCTGGAATAGCCAGAGACTCACCGCCACCGCCAGTAAACTGTGGGTAAAGCCACGATGACCAAAGGCACGTGCAATCGGTTGAGAAAGCCATCTCAGTCGTTGTCCCAGCACCGATTTAGGGTGATCAATATCCGGTAGCAGGCAGGTCAGCAGCGTAGCAGGCACCAGATGCCACCAGTCGGCACTGGCCATCACGGGTGTCAGCTCGGCGCGTTTGGCAAAAATAGCGCTGGCAATGGCGAAAATGATGTGGCCTTCGGCCGTCATGATAAAACCTGGCTGCAAACTGTCGATGCATCCAGTATAGGGATTTATCCAGTGAATGAGAATATGTGACGCTGTAACCAGGCGTGAATTTAAGACGATACCCGCGCCAGAATGACGCGGGAAATGAGAGGCTTAGCGCGCCAGCCAGCCACCGTCCACTGCCACGGTGTAGCCGTGGACGTAGTCAGAAGCGCTGGAGGCGAGGAACACCACTGGCCCCATCATATCGTCCGGCATCCCCCAGCGTCCGGCCGGAATACGGGCGAGGATCTCTTCACTGCGCGATTCATCATCGCGAATCTGTTGCGTGTTATTCGTCGCCATATAGCCGGGGGCAATGGCGTTGACATTGATGCCATGCTTCGCCCATTCGTTGGCCATCAGCCGCGTCAGCCCCATTACCGCGCTTTTGGACGCCGTGTAGGAAGGAACGCGAATGCCCCCCTGAAACGACAGCATCGAGGCAATGTTAATGATCTTACCGCCACGCCCCTGAGCAATGAATTGCCGGGCGACCTGCTGTGAGAGAAAAAACAGGCTCTTGCTGTTAATGTTCATGACATCATCCCAGTCTTTTTCACTGAAATTCAGGGCATCTTCACGGCGGATAATGCCAGCGTTGTTGACCAGAATATCAATGTGACCTGCCTGTGCCACCGCCTGTTCCACAATGTGCGACACGGTGGACGGCTGAGTGAGATCGGCCTGAATTGACCAAAAACGACGACCTAACGCGATGACTTTTTCTGCCGTATCATCAGGCCCGGCACGGTTGACTCCGATAATATCGCAGCCAGCCTGCGCCAGTCCGAGCGCCATCCCCTGGCCCAGCCCGGTATTACAACCGGTGACCAGCGCCACTTTCCCTTCAAGACAAAAAGCATTCAGAATCATGGTATTTCCCCGTGCTTTAACGCAGCGCACTGACGCTGACGTGGTCCATGTCATCAAACACCTGATTTTCACCGACCATGCCCCAGATAAAGGTATAACGCTGGGTACCGACACCGGCATGAATCGACCAACTGGGTGAAATCACCGCCTGCTCGTTATGTACCAGCAGATGACGGGTTTCCTGCGGCTGGCCCATCATATGGAATACCGCGCTGTCGGCGGCCATATCGAAATAAAAGTAGACTTCCATTCGGCGTTCATGGGTGTGGCAGGGCATGGTGTTCCACAGGTTGCCCTCATCAAGACGGGTCAGCCCCATGGTGAGCTGACAGGTTGGCAACACATCCGGCACGATAAATTTATTAATGGTGCGACGGTTAGAGGTGGCAACATCACCCAGCGTGGCTTTTACGGCGTCATCGAGGGTGATTTTTTTATCGGGATAGCGGGTGTGTGCCGGGGCGCTGTTGTAATAAAACTTCGCCGGATGGCTGGCATCGCTGCTGCGGAAAATAACCTGCTTTGCCCCCTGGCCGACATACAGCGCTTCCTGATGACCGATTTCCCAGGTTTTACCCTCCACCTCAATCAGGCCGGGGCCACCGATATTGATCACCCCCAACTCACGGCGCTCAAGAAAATAGCTCACACCGAGCTGCTGACCTACCTCACTGCCAATGGTGACTGCCTGCTGAAGCGGCATCACGCCACCAATAATGATGCGGTCAATGTGGCTGTAGGTGAGGGTGTAATCATCCGGGGTGAAAATGTTTTCAATGAGAAATTCGCGGCGCAGGGCGGCGGTATCGAGGGTTTTAGCATGCTCGCTGTGAATGCTTTGACGTACGTCCATCTCAGGCCTCTTGATTAAAGAAGGAATAGGTCCCGATGCGGGTCTGTTGGCATCTTAGGCAGGGTGGGATATGAATTCAATAAAAATGAAACATTGTTTTATTTATTTGTGTTGGCGATCAAATCGGCAAAAAAAAGCCCGCTGTCAGAGCGGGCTATCGGGCTGTCAGCCATGCAGATGGGGAGCGGTCAGCTGGGTGAGATCGTCCAGCCGAACATTCGCCAGCGCCCAGCGCGCATCAGCGCGATGTTCGGCTGCCGGGACGACGATTGAACGCATTCGCGCCGCTTTGCTGGCAACCATGCCGTTAAAGGAATCTTCCAGCGCCACGCAGTTCAGAGGGTCGATAGCCAGCTTTGCCGCCGCATCAAGATAAACCTGCGGATGCGGCTTGCTGTAGGGGAGCCGCTCCGCTGAAGCCAGCACGTCAAAATAGTGACGCAGGTTAAACATCTCCAGCACTCGCTCCAGCATATGCATCGGTGAGGCGGAGGCGAGACCAATTTTCAATCCCTGTTGGCGGCATAACAGCAGAGCCTGCTCAACACCAGGCAGCAGCGGGCGGGTCTCTTCCACCAGCGTCAGTGCACGCGCAATGATACGGTCGGTGACTTCCTGCTGGTCCGGTCCGTTCCACGGTAGCGCTTCGTACCACATGCGGACAGTCTGATCGATGCGCAAACCTAAGGTGTCCGGCAATTCGTGGCGGCGGGTGAGATCCACCCCCAGGGTGGCAAAAACATCCAGTTCGGCGCGATCCCACAGCGGTTCTGAGTCGATCAGCAATCCGTCCATATCAAAAATGGCGGCCAGAACAGGGCGACGATATGACATACAGCGGCTCCGTTTGAAATTTGGCTAACCTTAACACGACTCAGCATGAAAACCGACCAGCCATCATGCCGCGCATTTTTCAGGAAAAAAAGCCGCAGTACAGGTAGACTTAGGGCAAATCTTATTCTGTTCAGGGAGACACCATGACTTACCAACAGGCTGGCCGCATCGCCATCCTTAAGCGAGTGGCTGGCTGGGTGATTTTTATTCCGGCACTTTTGTCCACCATCATCTCCGTTTTAGGTTTCATGTTTAAGCACAGCGAAAAGCAACCCGGCATCGACGCGGTGATGCTCGATTTTGTGCATGTCATGATTGATATGGTGAAGTTTAATACGCCGTTTCTGAGTTTTTTCTGGCAAAACTCCCCGGTGCCGGAGTTTAAAGGGGAAACAAATATTGGTTTCTGGATTATCTACTTTCTGATTTTCGTTGGTATTGCGATGCAGGCCTCGGGCGCACGCATGTGGCGTCAGTCACGCCATATAAAGGAAGGCATTGAAGACCAGCTCATTCTGGAGCAGGCAAAAGGCAGCGAGGGACGCAACCGTGCGCAGCTGGAGGAGAAAATCCACGTGCCGCGTCATACCATTCTGTTGCAGGTCTTTCCGTTGTACATCCTGCCGATTGTGATCGCGATTGCCGGTTACTTCGTACTGAAATTGCTCGGTTTGCTGTAAACCGTCAGGCCGGTCTGGCCTGACGTTGTACCACCGCATCTTCATCCAGCAACTGGTCGATGGCGAATTGCGCTTCGTCCGACCAGTTGCCACCGAACACGTTAGCGCGGTTCAGCAGATAGTAAAGTTGATACACCGGCTGACGCTGCGAGAAACCTTCCGCCAGCGGCCATACGGCGTGATAGCCTTCGTAAATCTGCCGCGGCAAATCGGCGTAATAGCTCAGCATTGCCAGGTCACACTCGCGATCGCCCCAGTAGCATGCAGGGTCAAAAATCCAGGGGCCGCCGGGACTACCGGCGCAATTCGCCGGCCACAAGTCGCCATGCAATAACGAAGGTTGCGGATGATGGTTCGCCAGGGCGCGTTGCACGCAGTCAACGATCCGATCCATATCGCCGTAGCTGACGCCTTTCTCCGCCGCCAGCTGCAACTGCCAGCCGATACGTTGTTCGGCAAAAAACACCGACCAGCGGCGCAGCCAGCTATTGGGTTGTGGCGTGGTGGTGATGTTGTTGTCGAAATCAAGGCCAAACTGTGGCTGTTCGCTCCATTGATGCAGATGCGCCAGCTGCTGGCCAAGCTGAAAGGCGGTGTGTTCATTCAGCGGGTCGGGCGGCAGATACTCCAGCAGCAGAAAACTGGTATCACGATCGTTACCTACGCCGTATACCTGAGGTACGCGCACCGTCTGGGTTCGCGCCAGCAGTGCCAACTGGTCGGCTTCCCAACTGAACAGGGTGAGCATATCGCGGGTATTGCATTTGACGAACACATCGAGGTTGCCATAGCGAATGCGCCAGGCTGGATGGACGTCCCCCCCGGGGAGTTCATGGCGTTCGGTGATTTCGGCATCGCCGGCATACTCGCTTAACAGTCGACTAATGGCTGACCACATGGGGTAATCCTCTTTATTCGCTGCCTGAGTTCAATTGTAACGCTCAAAACCTGAACAAAACCAGTGTGGACGCGCGCTTTTCACACCCGTCAGGGTTATTCTTTCAAAAAAGCCTCAAGAGTTGTGACTGCAACCTCAGGCCTCTCACCCAGCGCAACGGCAGCCAATCCGCTGGCGTGCTCAGCCAGCTCTTGTTCTTCCAGCGCACTGACCAAACCGAAACTGTTGGTGCCCAGCTCGTGCGGATGTCCATCGGCATCATTCAAGGTGGTGTTGTAGCCGCCATTGACCATGACACTGTTCAGCGATTGCACATCGCTCAGACCTTTTTCCTGATAAAGAATGGTCACAATGTAACGCTTCAGGTCGCTCATCTTTCACCTCATTGTTCTGGAACAGATTTCAGCGTAGACCAGCGTGATGAATTGAGCGAATTTGCAGCAATTAGCGCAAATATATGGCCGGATTTTCTCTGTCCGGGGTTCAGAAAATTCTTGTAGCAATTCGGCTGCTATTTCGCTAATTGCCCTCTATAATGCGCGCCGTTAATGAGAATAATCCCATTAGCGGCGCGGCCTCAGCGCAAAACCTGGCTTTTCCGGTGACTTCATACTTTTTTACAAAACTTACAGTAAATTGCGTTGATCGTCCGGGAAAACTCTTCAGACTCATCACTTTTTAAACCGTCGTACGGGTCACACTTAAATGAAAGCCTTTAACAAGCTGTCCGCTGTTCTCTTGCTCTCTGTTGGAGCATTTTGTCACCAGGCATTTGCAGATAACACCGTATTCACCTCCATGGATGACCCTTCAACGGCAAAAAAACCGTTTGAAGGCAGCGCGTCAGCGGGTTACCTGGCGCAGACCGGTAACACCACCAGCTCCGCACTCAGCGCAGCAACCTCCATGACATGGTATCGCACCAGTACCGCATTCAGTCTGTGGGGTAACGCGGCGAACAACTCATCGAACGATGTGCGTTCTTCCGAGACTTACAATATTGGTGGTCGTACCCGTTATAACCTCAATAGCGCTGATTATTTGTTCGGCCAGGCCAGCTGGCTGAGTGACCGTTTTAACGGCTATTACGCCCGTGATGTACTGACTGCCGGTTATGGTCGTCAGCTGATGAGCGGTCCTGTTCACTCACTGCGTGCTGAATTCGGTCCGGGTGTGCGTTATGACGATTTCGAAGACGGTGGACATGAAACTAAGGCACTGGGTTATGGTGCGCTGAGCTACCAGTGGCAGCTGACTGACACCACCAAATTTATCCAGGGCGTGTCTATCCTGACCAGCTTTGGCGAAGATACCACCCTGAACTCCGAAACCGGTTTGCAGGTGGCGATCAACGAACACTTCGCATTGAAACTGGCTTACAACGTGACCTGGAATAACAATCCGCCGGAATCTGCGCCGGATCGTACCGATACCAAAACCACCATCCAGCTGACTTACGCGATGTAACAAGCTCAAGGTGAACACCGCTGCCTGGCCTGCGCCACGCAGCGGTTTTTTTTTAGCTGACGCAGGCTTAGCGCATTTTCTGCGGGTTTTGCTCGCCGGTGAAAGCTGTTATTATCACCGGCGCTTTATCTCCCAGGCGTCATTCCGACAATGTGGGTCTGACATTACGCCGGGTTACCCTTATTTAAACTCAATGTTGCATGTAGGCTTTCGTGTGGCTTACCACTGCAATTAAGGATATGAAATGCCAGTAATTACTCTTCCTGATGGCAGCCAGCGCAGTTTTGATCGTCCGGTAAGCGTGATGGATATCGCGCTGGACATCGGCCCTGGTCTGGCGAAAGCCTGTATTGCCGGTCGTGTGAATGGCGAGTTGGTGGACGCAGTCGATCTGATTCATGACGATGCGCAGGTGGCGATTATCACCGCCAAAGATGACGCAGGTCTGGAAATTATCCGTCACTCCTGTGCGCACCTGCTGGGCCATGCTATCAAGCAGCTGTGGCCGAACACCAAAATGGCGATCGGGCCGGTGATTGATAACGGCTTCTATTATGATGTCGATCTGGAACACACCCTGACGCAGGAAGATCTGGATCAGCTGGAAAAGCGTATGCACCAGCTGGCTGAAACAAATTACGACGTCATCAAGAAAAAAGTGAGCTGGCAGGAGGCGCGTGACGTCTTTGCCGCACGCGGTGAGAACTATAAAACCACCATTCTTGATGAAAACATCAGCCATGATGACCATCCTGGCCTGTACCATCATGAAGAATACATCGACATGTGCCGTGGTCCGCACGTGCCGAATATGCGCTTCTGTCATCACTTTAAGCTGCAGAAAATTTCTGGTGCTTACTGGCGCGGTGACAGCAACAACAAAATGCTGCAACGCATTTACGGCACTGCCTGGGCAGATAAAAAGCAGCTGGCTGCGTATCTGCAACGTCTGGAAGAAGCGGCGAAGCGCGATCACCGTAAAATCGGTAAGCAGCTCGATCTCTACCATATGCAGGAAGAAGCACCGGGCATGGTGTTCTGGCACAACGACGGCTGGACCATCTTCCGTGAGCTGGAAGTGTTTGTACGCAGTAAGCTGAAAGAGTACCAGTACCAGGAAGTAAAAGGCCCGTTCATGATGGACCGCGTGCTGTGGGAAAAAACCGGGCACTGGGAAAACTATAAAGAAGCGATGTTCACCACCTCTTCTGAGAACCGTGAATATTGCATCAAGCCGATGAACTGCCCAGGGCATGTGCAGATCTTCAATCAGGGTTTGAAATCCTATCGCGATCTGCCGCTGCGTATGGCGGAGTTCGGTAGCTGCCATCGCAATGAGCCGTCAGGCGCGCTGCATGGTCTGATGCGCGTACGTGGTTTTACCCAGGATGATGCTCACATCTTCTGTACCGAAGATCAGGTACGTGATGAGGTGAACAGCTGTATCCGTATGGTGTATGACATGTACAGCACCTTCGGCTTTGAAAAAATTGTGGTGAAACTCTCCACCCGTCCAGAAAAACGTATCGGTACTGATGAAATGTGGGACCGTGCGGAAGTGGATTTGGCGGAAGCGCTAAAAGAAAACCAGATTCCGTTTGAATATCAACCGGGTGAAGGTGCATTCTATGGCCCGAAAATTGAATTTACCCTGCACGATTGTCTTGATCGCGCCTGGCAGTGTGGCACCGTTCAGCTAGACTTCTCCCTGCCGAAGCGTCTGGACGCCACTTATGTGGGTGAAAACAACGATCGCCAGACACCGGTAATGATTCACCGTGCAATTCTTGGCTCGATGGAGCGTTTCATCGGTATTCTGACCGAAGAATTTGCTGGCTTCTTCCCAAGCTGGCTGGCTCCGGTTCAGGCTGTGGTGATGAATATCACCGACAGTCAGGCAGAATATGTCACCGAATTGACAAAGAAATTGCAAAATGCGGGCATTCGTGTCAAAGCAGACTTGAGAAACGAGAAGATAGGCTTTAAAATCCGCGAGCACACATTACGTCGCGTCCCTTATATGCTGGTTTGCGGTGAGAAAGAGGTGGAAGCAGGCAAAGTTGCCGTGCGCACCCGCCGTGGTAAAGACCTCGGGAGCATGGACGTAGATGTGTTTGTTGAGAAGCTGCAACAAGAGATTCGCAGCCGACATCTTCACCAATTGGAGGAATAAGGTATTAAAGGCGGAAAACGAGTACAACCGACGCGTCCTAATCGTATCAACGGCGAAATTCGCGCTACTGAAGTGCGCCTGACTGGCGTTGATGGCGAGCAACTTGGCATTGTGTCTCTGCGCGAAGCTATCGAGAAAGCAGAAGAAGCTGGCGTAGATTTAGTTGAAATCAGCCCTAACGCCGAACCGCCGGTTTGCCGTATTATGGATTACGGCAAGTTCCTCTATGAAAAGAGCAAATCTTCTAAGGAACAGAAGAAGAAGCAGAAAGTTATCCAGGTTAAGGAAATTAAATTCCGTCCTGGTACCGACGAAGGCGACTATCAGGTAAAACTCCGCAGCCTGATTCGTTTTCTGGAAGAGGGCGATAAAGCCAAAATCACGCTGCGTTTCCGTGGTCGTGAGATGGCGCACCAACAGATCGGTATTGAAGTGCTTAACCGCGTGAAAGACGATCTGGTTGAACTGGCAGTGGTCGAATCCTTCCCATCGAAGATCGAAGGCCGCCAGATGATCATGGTGCTCGCACCTAAGAAGAAACAGTAGGCTTTCAAGTAATAAATTCCGCGCAGCGTTCGCGTTGTGCGGTTTTTTATTCGCCTGTCTGATTCATTTTATTAACAATGCGAAGTGGATATTTGTAAAAATGCCAAAGATTAAAACTGTACGTGGCGCGGCTAAGCGCTTCAAGAAGACCGCTTCTGGCGGCTTCAAGCGTAAGCACGCGAACCTGCGTCATATTCTGACCAAAAAATCAACTAAGCGTAAACGTCACCTGCGTCCGAAAGGCCTGGTGTCTAAAGGCGATCTGGGTCTGGTTATTGCCTGCCTGCCGTACGCATAAGTTTAATTTTTTTCAGTCCCGATAGATTTCGGGTTGCAGCAAGGCGGCAACTGAGTGAAGACCTGAGCTTACATTAGTAAGTGACTGGGATGAACGAAGGCAGCCAACCGCCGCTGCGGCACGAAAGATAAAGGGAAAATTCAGAATATAGAAACAGGAGAGTCACATGGCTCGCGTAAAACGTGGTGTAATTGCTCGCGCACGTCACAAAAAAATCTTAAAACAAGCTAAAGGCTACTACGGTGCACGTTCACGTGTATACCGCGTTGCCTTCCAGGCTGTTATCAAAGCTGGTCAGTATGCTTACCGTGACCGTCGTCAACGTAAGCGTCAGTTCCGTCAGCTGTGGATCGCACGTATCAACGCTGCGGCGCGTCAGAACGGCATCTCTTATAGCCGTTTCATCAATGGCCTGAAAAAAGCGTCCATTGAAATCGACCGTAAAATCCTGGCTGACATCGCTGTATTCGACAAAGTGACATTTACTGCACTGGTTGAAAAAGCAAAATCAGCTCTGGCGTAAGTCAGGTAAAAAAGGGAGCTTGCTCCCTTTTTTATTATCCGCAAGCCACGCAAAAGATTGACATTTTACGCGCCGCGCTTTTCAATAGTGCCGTTGAAATCATGACAAGGTAACGCAAGCATGCACGCTGCTATTTTCCGTTTCTTTTTTTACTTTAGCGCCTGACATTCGGGGGCTTTTGCGCATAAGAAAAGAAACGAAAAATCGCGCTGAAAGCCTCCCTCGTGGAGGCTTTTTTGTTTCTGGCGACACTACATTGGATCCACGGATCCCAACGAGAACAGACCAGCCTGACTGGAAGAAGAGGAAATCATGTCCCAACTCGCAGACCTGGTGGCCCGTGCCACGGCCGCCATCGACGAGGCGTCGGATATCGCCGCTCTGGACGCCGTGCGCGTCGAATTCCTGGGTAAAAAAGGACATCTGACACTGCAGATGACCACCCTGCGCGAGCTGCCAGCAGAAGAACGTCCTGCTGCCGGTGCGGTAATTAATGAAGCCAAACAACAGGTGCAGGATCGCCTCAACGCGCGCAAAGATACGCTGGAAAGCGCGGCGCTGAATGCGCGTCTGGCAGAAGAGACGATTGATGTCTCACTGCCGGGTCGTCGTTCTGAGAACGGTGGGCTGCATCCGGTAACCCGTACCATCGATCGTATCGAAACCTTTTTCGGTGAATTGGGTTTCGCGGTCGCCACCGGGCCGGAAATTGAAGATGACTACCATAACTTCGACGCGCTGAATATTCCGGGTCACCACCCGGCGCGTGCCGATCACGACACCTTCTGGTTCGATGCAACCCGCCTGCTGCGCACGCAGACTTCTGGCGTACAGATTCGTACCATGAAAAACCAGCAGCCGCCGATTCGCATCATCGCGCCGGGTCGTGTGTATCGTAACGATTATGATCAGACGCACACCCCAATGTTCCATCAGATGGAAGGGCTGATCGTGGATAAAGACATCAGCTTTACCAATCTGAAAGGCACGCTGCACGATTTCCTGAATAACTTCTTTGAAGAGAACCTGCAGATTCGCTTCCGTCCGTCTTACTTCCCGTTCACCGAACCCTCCGCTGAAGTGGATGTGATGGGCAAAAACGGCAAATGGCTGGAAGTGCTGGGTTGCGGCATGGTGCACCCGAATGTGCTGCGCAACGTGGGTATTGATCCGGAAGTCTATTCTGGCTTTGCCTTCGGTATGGGCATGGAGCGTCTGACCATGCTGCGCTATGGCGTGACCGATCTGCGCGCCTTCTTCGAAAATGATTTACGTTTCCTCAAACAATTTAAATAAGGGCAGGTTATCCAATGAAATTCAGTGAACTCTGGTTACGCGAATGGGTAAATCCAGCCCTGGACAGCGCTGCGCTGGCTGAACAGATCACCATGGCCGGTCTGGAAGTGGACGGCGTGGATGCGGTTGCCGGTGCCTTTCATGGCGTGGTAGTGGGTGAAGTGGTCGAATGTGGCCAGCATCCGAACGCCGATAAACTGCGCGTCACCAAAATCAATGTTGGCGGCGATCGCCTGCTGGATATCGTCTGTGGTGCACCGAACTGCCGTCAGGGTCTGAAAGTCGCAGTCGCCACCGTAGGCGCGGTGTTACCGGGTGACTTCAAAATCAAAGCCGCCAAACTGCGCGGCGAGCCGTCAGAAGGAATGTTGTGTTCCTTCTCTGAGCTGGGTATTTCCGACGACCACAGCGGCATCATCGAACTGCCTGCTGATGCGCCAATTGGTACCGATATCCGTGCGTATCTGCAACTTGACGACAACACCATCGAAATCAGCGTAACGCCGAACCGCGCTGACTGCCTTGGCATCATTGGTATCGCCCGCGATGTGGCGGTGCTGAATGGTTTACCGTTGAATGCACCGGTTATTGAGCCGGTGAAAGCCACCATTACTGATACTTTCCCGATTCGCGTTGATGCGACAGCTGCTTGCCCGCGTTACCTTGGCCGTGTTGTCAAAGGTGTCAACGTGAAGGCCGCTACGCCACTGTGGATGCGTGAAAAACTGCGCCGCTGCGGTATCCGCTCTATCGATCCGATCGTGGATATCACCAACTATGTTCTGCTGGAACTGGGCCAGCCGATGCATGCCTTCGACCTTGACCGTATCGACGGTGGCATTGTAGTACGCATGGCGAAAGAGGGCGAAAGCCT
The DNA here is from genome assembly GCF_059730475.1 of Pantoea sp. X-Soil-TKNS-1280. Classification (NCBI taxonomy): domain Bacteria; kingdom Pseudomonadati; phylum Pseudomonadota; class Gammaproteobacteria; order Enterobacterales; family Erwiniaceae; genus Pantoea; species Pantoea sp. X-Soil-TKNS-1280. The sequence goes on from NZ_AP035962.1 coordinate 1,843,979, forward strand.
GACGCTGCTGGACGGTAGTGAAGCAAAACTCAGCAGCGATACGCTGGTGATTGCTGATCACCACAAAGCGCTGGCAATGGGGGGCATCTTTGGTGGCGAGCATTCCGGTGTAAATGAAGAGACGCAAAACATTCTGTTCGAATGTGCCTATTTTGATCCGCTGGCGATCACTGGCCGTGCACGCCGTCAGGGTCTGCATACCGATGCTTCGCACCGTTACGAGCGTGGTGTGGACCCGGCACTGCAATACAAAGCCATGGAACGTGCTACCCAACTGCTGCTGGAGATTTGCGGCGGAGAAGCTGGCCCGGTTATCGATCAGACCGACGCAGCCGCATTGCCGCCACGCGCCACCATCACGTTGCGTCGTGAGAAGCTGGATCGCCTGATTGGTCATGTGATTGCTGATGAGCAGGTGACTGATATTCTGACCCGTCTGGGCTGTGAAGTGACCGTTGCCGCCGGTGAATGGCAGGCAATTGCACCGAGCTGGCGTTTCGATATGGCGATCGAAGAAGATTTGGTTGAAGAAGTCGCGCGTATCTACGGCTACAACAATATTCCTGATGTGCCGGTGAAAGCGGGCCTGGTGATGACCCAGCACCGTGAAGCAGACCTGTCGCTGAAGCGTGCGAAAACCCTGCTGGTAGATAAAGGTTATCAGGAAGCGATTACTTATAGTTTCGTCGATCCGAAAATGCAGCAACTGCTGCATCCGGGCGAAGAAGCGCTGATTCTGCCGAGCCCGATTTCCAGCGATATGTCGGCGATGCGCCTGTCCCTGTGGACCGGTTTGCTGGGTGCTGTGGTGTATAACCAGAACCGACAACAGAGCCGTGTACGCCTGTTTGAGAGCGGTTTGCGCTTTGTTCCTGATACTCAGGCCGATCTCGGTATCCGTCAGGATCTTATGCTGGCGGGCGTGCTGAGCGGAAATCGCTATGAAGAGCATTGGGATCTGGCGCGTCAGACGGTTGACTTCTATGATTTAAAAGGCGATTTAGAGTCGCTGCTGGATTTAACTGGCAAACTTGATGAGATTTCTTTCCGTGCAGAAGCGAATCCTGCCCTGCATCCGGGACAAAGCGCCGCAATTTATTTACGCGACGAACGAATCGGATTTATCGGGGTGGTTCATCCGGAACTGGAACGTAAGCTGGATCTCAACGGCCGCACCTTAGTGTTTGAACTGCTTTGGAATAAGGTCGCAGACCGCGTCCTGCCTGACGCGCGCGAGATTTCACGCTTCCCGGCGAACCGTCGCGATATCGCTGTGGTAGTGGCTGAAAACGTGCCTGCAGCAGATATCATCGCAGAGTGTAAGAAAGTTGGCGTAAATCAGGTAGTTGGCGTAAACTTGTTTGACGTGTACCGTGGTAAGGGCGTAAACGAAGGTGAAAAGAGCCTTGCGATTAGCCTGATTTTGCAGGATACCAGCCGGACACTCGAAGAAGAGGAGATTGCCGCGACCGTTGCCAAATGTGTTGCGGCATTAAAAGAGCGATTCCAGGCAACCTTGAGGGATTGAACCTATGGCGCTTACAAAAGCTGAAATGTCAGAGTACCTGTTTGAAAAGCTCGGGCTGAGCAAACGCGACGCCAAAGAGTTGGTCGAGCTATTTTTTGAAGAGGTTCGCCGCGCGTTGGAAAACGGAGAACAGGTTAAACTGTCCGGATTTGGTAATTTTGATCTGCGTGACAAAAACCAGCGTCCGGGCAGAAACCCGAAAACCGGGGAAGATATTCCAATTACGGCCCGCCGTGTGGTGACCTTCCGTCCCGGTCAGAAGTTGAAAAGCCGCGTCGAGAACGCGTCACCCAAGGATGCTGACTGATTTCAGTAAAACAAAAAGGCCGCGCTTAGCGGCCTTTTTTATTTTGGTCAGAAAATCAACGTTCTCCATGCTTTTTCCACAATGTCAGGATTTCGTCAATGCGCGGAAAATAGCATGAAAATCGGCACTTACTGATAGTGACCTCTTCCGCGCTTTTGTTATAACAGCGGCAACACAAAACAAGAGGTTAAGCTGATGAAAAAGACAGCACTTTTATTAAGCATCCTGTTAGGGTTGCCGCTGCTCGCCAATGCGAATGTTTCCGTAAATATCAACACCCCGGGCGTATCGATTCATATCGGTGACCAGGATAAACGTGGTTACTTCTGGGATGGTTATGACTGGCGTTCACCGTCATGGTGGCAGCAACACCACAACCGCCGCGTCGGTACCAAAGGCCCGCACGGTTACTGGAATGGTAACGGCTGGCAGGCACAGCATCCGGGCAATAAAGCACCGCAGCAACGTCCGCCGCAGCACGATAACAAGCCGCAGCACGATAACAAACCTCAGCAACAGCCGAAGCATGACCAACGTGACAACCACAACGGTCAGCCGATTCCGCCACGTAATTAATGCCTGATCCTGCGGCGTCGCCCTGACGCCGCAATCGTGACCTTTCTTTTTGCTGTAATCTCACTACAATCAAATCTCTGTTTTCTCAGCCAATCTTATTTATGACTCTGCTGGATCAGCTGGGCCGCCGGGCAGATCGCCGCAGCCAACGCTGGCTTATTGCGCTCTGCGCGTTACTTATCATCCTGATGGTTATCAGCCTGTGCGCAGGCGATAGCTGGATTGCGCCAACGCGCTGGTTCTCCAGCGATGCGAAGCTGTTTGTCTGGCAATTACGCTTGCCCCGTACGCTGGCGGTGCTACTGGTGGGCGCAGCGCTGGCAGTATGCGGGGTCGTGATGCAGGCGTTGTTCAATAATCCGCTGGCCGAACCCGGTCTGCTAGGTGTCTCCAATGGTGCCGGTATTGGCCTGGTGCTTGGCGTGATGCTCGGTAATGGCTCATTATGGAGTCTGGCGCTGGCAGCAATGGCCGGGGCGCTGGTGATTACCCTGATCCTGCTACATTTCGCCCATCGCCATCTTTCCGTCAGTCGTCTGCTGCTGACCGGGGTGGCCCTGGGCATTATTTGCAGCGCAGTCATGACCTGGGCGGTTTATTTCAGCACCAGCCTCGACCTGCGCCAGCTAATGTACTGGATGATGGGCGGTTTTAGCGGCATCGACTGGCGCTATGGCTGGATGATGCTGGCGTTAATCCCCGCCATCCTTGCGCTGATTGCGACAGCGCGCGTGCTCAACCTGCTGGCGTTGGGGGAAACATCTGCACGTCAGCTGGGATTACCGCTGTTACTGTGGCGCAATCTGCTGGTGCTGACCATGGGCTGGCTGGTAGGGGTCAGCGTGGCGATGGCCGGTGCCATTGGTTTTGTCGGGCTGGTGATCCCACATCTGTTGCGGTTGAGTGGCTTTAGCGATCATCGCTATCTGCTGCCAGCCGCCGCGCTTGCTGGTGCGGTGGTGTTGCTGGGCGCGGACATCATCGCCCGGCTGGTACTGACTTCAGCTGAATTGCCGATTGGTGTGGTCACGGCCACACTCGGTGCTCCGCTCTTTATCGTGTTATTAGTAAAATCCTCGCGCTAGCTGCGGCTGGCTCCCTTTGTATTCACAACAGGAATTGACAATGAGCATTTATCAAACAGAACTGGTGACGCTTGATGGTGAAAAAACCACACTGGCGCAGTGGCAGGGTAAGGTCCTGCTGGTGGTGAATGTGGCGTCGAAATGTGGCCTGACACCGCAGTACGAGCAGCTGGAAGCGTTGCAAAAAGCCTGGCAGGCAGAAGGTTTCAGTGTGCTCGGTTTCCCGTGCAACCAGTTTCTGGAGCAGGAACCGGGTAGCAGCGAAGAGATCAAAACCTTTTGCAGCACCACCTATGGCGTGACCTTCCCGATGTTCGAAAAAACCGACGTCAATGGTCCGGCACGTCATCCGTTATATAGCCAACTGGTGGCGGCACAACCGGAAGCATTGCGTCCGGAAGGCAGTGGATTTTATGAGCGTATGGAGAGCAAAGGTCGTGCGCCGAAAGCCCCTGGCGATATCCTGTGGAATTTCGAAAAATTCCTGATTAACAAACAGGGTGATGTCGTGGCGCGTTTTGCACCGGATATGACCCCGGATGATGCGACCATTGTTACCCGCATCAAGCAGGCGCTGGCGTAATCGATGCTGATGCAGTGCCAGGGTGTCAGCGTCAAAGGACGTCTGGCCCCCGTTGACCTTCATCTGCAGACGGGTGAGCTGGTCCATCTGGTTGGGCCGAATGGGGCAGGGAAGAGTACCCTGCTGAACGTGCTGGCAGGGTTATTGCCCGCTGCCGGGGAGATACGCCTCTCCGGCCAGCCAGTAGAGCAGTTGAATGGCGCGGCGTTGGCCCAGCAGCGTGCCTGGTTGCCGCAACAACAACCCCCGCCCGGTCAGATGCCGGTGTGGCATTATCTGCGTATGCATTTATTGCAGGTGACGCCGGAGACGGACCGGGTGTTGGTGCTAATCCTTGAACTAATGGGTTTACAGGACAAGCTGATGCGCCACCTGACGCAACTTTCCGGTGGCGAGTGGCAACGGGTGCGGCTGGCGGCAGTGGCGCTGCAAATTCATCCGGCGATTAATCCGCGTGGCAGGTTGCTGATTCTGGATGAACCCATGAGCGCACTGGATGTGGCGCAGCAGCGTGCGGTCGATACCTTACTGGCGCAGCTGTGCCAGGCGGGAATTAGCGTTGTTGCCAGCGGCCACGACCTTAACCATAGCCTGCGTCATGCCGGGCGGGTGTGGCTGATGCATCAGGGAGCGATGGTGGCACAGGGTACGGCTGACAACGTGCTGACGGCTGAACAACTCGGCCCACTCTACCAAATCGATTTCCAACGCATCGAAACGCCGCAAGGGGCGCTGTTACTGGTGTCCTGAAGGGCAATGCCTTGCACGGGATAGGCTTTTGCCGCTAAAGTGTTGCTCGGGCAACGGATTTAAGGATTTTTCTGATGCGGCTGATGATTCTGATCCTGGCATTACTGCTGGTGGGCTGTAGCCATCATGCGCCGCCGCCCAATGGTCGCTTGTCCGATTCCATTACCGTCATCGCTCAACTTAACGACCAGCTTAGCAACTGGCACGGTACTCCTTATCGCTACGGTGGACTCAGCCGGGGCGGTGTCGATTGCTCTGGTTTTGTTTATCTCACCTTCCGCGATAAATTCGATCTGCAATTACCGCGTTCTACCGATGAGCAAAGTGATATCGGTACCCGAATTGATAAAAATGATCTCTTACCGGGTGATTTAGTCTTCTTCAAAACCGGGAGCGGTGAGAATGGCTTACATGTTGGCATTTATGATACCGATAACACCTTCATTCATGCTTCAACCAGTCAGGGTGTCATTCGGTCATCGCTGGATAATGTTTACTGGCGGAAAGTCTTCTGGCAGGCTCGCCGTATTTAGATTCTATTAACCTTATACGCTCGTTTAGCCAAAACTCTGCTGCTGATTTCTGTACTTAAATTAAATTTCTTAGCCCCAAAAATGCTCTTTTTTAAAATGGCACTTTACCCCAGCGGCATTTAATACTATCAATAATGCCTTAATGTAATTAATCGGTATGGATAATGTTCGTTGGTTATTTGGCTTAAGGATTATTTCAGCATGAAAAAGACGCAATCAGGCAAAAAAGCAGCTGTCTTCTGACGTTTGCTCCTATTGCCTGAGCGTTTTCATTGATATACGATGCGCCAATCGCCACTGCTTCTGGCTGTTAAAATGAAAGTTCATTTATCTGCCGACTATCAGTCGGAAACCTGGTTTTATCCAGCCTATTCATTAGCGGGCCAGTTAACTGCGGTTGAACTGGTTACGCAATTTGTCCACGACAGCGCGCCAATCACGCTGCCGCAGGATTTGCTATTGCCGCAATTAGACGATGCACAGCAATTGCGCCTGTTGCAGAGCCAGCTGACAGTGCTGGAAAAGTACCGTGACTTCTTTGAGTTAAATCAAATTACCGCGTTGGTTCGTATTGATGATTCAATGGCGGAAACGCTGCTGGATAGTGAATTTCTGTTAAGAAAATTCAAACAACTGCCGTTTATTGTTTTGGATATCAGCGAAACGTTCCCCCAATTATCGCAGGGGAAATCGCATCCGCTTTTGAGTGCGCTAAAAAGTGAATTTCGTTTATCGCTTTCACAATTCGGTGCCGGAGCGACCCCGGCAAATGCGGTTTATGATAATCTCTTTAGCGTGTTAAAACTGGATAAGAACTTTATTCAGGGACTGGCGAAACGTGCATCTTTTATACCCTTTATTCAGACGCTTATAGACAATTTCGGCAGCAATGCATCGCAGATTATTATTTGCGGCATTGATGATGCTGCCATGCTGGAGAAAGTGACGGAACTGAGTGGTGCCCACCTGCAGGGCAGCCTGTTTCCGGTGGTCAAAGCCGAACGCTTAAACGATCTGATATATCCCGACGTAACCCTTAATTCTCCGTCACAGCAGTAAACCTTTCGTCTGTCACCCCGGTAGTGCCCGCGTTACAATAGCCATTGATTCTCAAACCAATCGTGGTGTCTGAAAACTGAGCACCTCGCGGAGTGACTATGCAGTTTACCAATAGCTGGCAGCGGGAGTTGCCGGGATTCTACAGTGCACTGGCACCTACCCCGTTACAGGGCGGACGCCTGTTGTATCACAACGCCCCTCTGGCGGCGGAGATGGCGCTGGACCCATCCTTATTCACTGGCGACGGACATGGCGTGTGGGTTGGGCGGGCGCTATTGCCGGGGCAGGCGCCACTGGCACAGGTGTACAGCGGACATCAGTTCGGTGTCTGGGCCGGACAGCTTGGTGACGGACGCGGTATCCTGCTCGGCGAACAATTGCTGGCGGACGGACGTAAACTTGACTGGCATCTGAAAGGTGCCGGGCTGACGCCTTATTCGCGCATGGGCGACGGGCGCGCTGTCATCCGTTCCACGGTGCGTGAATTTCTCGCTTCAGAAGCCCTCCATCATCTGGGTATCCCCACCACGCGCGCCCTTAGCCTGGCGATTGGTGATGAACCGGTGTTGCGGGAAACCCAGGAACGCGGTGCGATGCTGATGCGTATCGCCGAAAGTCATTTACGGTTCGGTCATTTTGAGCATTTCTACTATGGTGGCGAGCAGGATAAGGTGCGTCAGTTGGCGGACTATGCCATTCGTCATCACTGGCCGGCATTGCAGGATCAGGCAGACCGTTATCTGTTGTGGTTCACAGACATTGTGAAACGCACCGCCAGCCTGATCGCCCAGTGGCAGAGCGTCGGTTTTGCCCACGGGGTGATGAACACCGATAACATGTCGCTGCTGGGGCTGACCATTGATTACGGTCCCTATGGTTTTCTCGACGATTACCAGCCGAACTTTATCTGCAATCACAGCGATTATCAGGGACGCTATGCTTTCGATAACCAGCCTGCGGTGGGATTGTGGAATCTCAACCGTCTGGCACATGCGTTGTCCGGGTTAATGACCACCGATCAACTGAAGCAGGCGCTGAGCCACTACGAACCGGAACTGATGCGGGTGTGGGGCGAGAAAATGCGCGCTAAACTTGGGCTGCTGACGCAGGACGCCAATGACAACGTGATTCTCACCGGATTGCTGGCGCTGATGACCCAGGAACGCAGCGACTATACGCTGACCTTCCGTCTGCTCAGTGACACACAACAGCAGCAAACACGCTCACCGCTGCGGGATGAATTTATCGACCGGGATGCGTTTGATCGCTGGTATGAAGGCTATCGACAGCGTCTGTTACTGGATGAAGCCAGTGATGAAGAACGGCAGAAGGTGATGAAAGGCGCGAATCCAGCGCTGGTGTTGCGTAATTATCTTGCCCAGCAGGTGATTGATGAGGTTGAACGCGGTGAAACTGCTGCGCTTGCGCGTCTGCATCTGGCTTTGCAGCAACCGTTCAGTGATGAAGCCGTCAGCGCGGAACTGCGCCAACGGCCACCTGAGTGGGGGAAAACGCTGGAGGTGAGCTGCTCCAGCTAAATCAGGTGATTAGAAGCGGCTGTCGACTGCGGCAGCCAGTTGCGCCAGCACTTCGGCGCTATCGTCCCAGCCGAGGCAGGGATCGGTGATCGATTGGCCGTAGACCAGTGGTTCGCCGCTGACCACCTTCTGGTTGCCTTCCTCGATGAAACTCTCAATCATTACCCCGGCTACAGCACGAGAACCGGCGCGGATCTGCGCTGCCACATCCTGGGCCACGTCACGCTGACGACGATGTTGCTTCTGACAGTTGGCATGGCTGAAATCAATCACCAGCTGTTCCGGCAGATTGAAATCACGCAGGTTTGCTGCCGCTGCTGCCACATCATCGGCGTGATAGTTAGGCTGACGGCCGCCGCGAAGAATCACATGACCATGCGGGTTGCCACTGGTCTGATAAATGGTCATCTGGCCATTTTTATCTGGCGACAGGAACATATGGCTGGCGCGGGAGGCGCGAATCGCGTCCACGGCAATTTGCACATTACCGTCGGTGCCATTTTTAAAACCAACCGGGCAGGACAGCGCCGAGGCCATTTCACGGTGGATCTGGCTTTCGGTGGTGCGGGCACCAATTGCGCCCCAGCTGATCAGGTCAGCAATAAACTGGCCGATCACCATATCGAGAAATTCAGTGGCGGTAGGCATCCCCATGTCATTGATATCCAACAACAGCTGACGCGCAATGGCAATGCCGCGGTTGACATCATAGCTGCCATCCAGGTCGGGATCGGAGATCAGACCTTTCCAGCCCACCACGGTACGCGGTTTTTCAAAATAGGCGCGCATCACAATTTCCAGTCGATCTTTATACTGTTCGCGCAGCACATTGAGGCGTGCGGCGTACTCCAGCGCTGCTTTGGGATCGTGCAGTGAGCAGGGGCCGATAATCACCAGCAGGCGCGGATCTTCTCCGGTGAGGATGCGGGCAATGCGCTGACGCGCAGTGGTGACACTGGCAGCAATCTCTGCCGAAATGGGGTGTTGTTGCGCTAAAGCGGCTGGCATTATCAGGCTGCCAATGCGCGCGGTACGCAGTTCATCAGTTTTGTTCATTGGGATTCTCGAAAATCTGTTCTTCGCAACGGTGAAATACCGGGAAGTGATGGTGGTCACAATAAACCATTAACCTGCGATTTCAACCTGCTAAAGCGAAAGGAAATAAAATAAGACGGCAGCCACGCTTTACAAGCGTGCTGACAGTACGTATTTGTCGCTACCGTCCAGAACGTTAATACATACGGCGCGTCAGCCCCATAATGTCGAGGATTTTGGTGGCGATCTCTTCGACTGAGTAATTGGTGCTGTTGAGGTAACGAATCTGGTGGGTGCGGAATAACGCTTCCACCTCACCGACTTCAAGCCGACACTGGCGCATTGAGGCATAACGCGTATTTTCGGCGCGCTCCTGGCGGATGGCTGCCAGGCGCTCGGGGTCGATGGTCAGGCCAAATAATTTATGCTGATGAGCACGCAGTGCGGGCGGCAGTTTCAGGTTATCCATATCATCGGCGATAAACGGATAGTTGGCAGCACGTACGCCAAATTGCATCGCCAGATAGAGGCTGGTGGGTGTTTTACCACAACGTGACACCCCGAGCAGGATGACCTGAGCATCTTCCAGGCCTCGCAGAGAAATGCCATCGTCATGGGCCAGGGTGTAATCGATGGCGGCGATACGGGCATCGTATTTGCCGAGATTGCTGGCTGTCAGTCCGTGGGTGCGATGGGCAACCGGCATGGAGGACACCCCCAGCTCACTTTGCAGTGGGCCAACCAGCGCCTGTACGATGTCCTGACAAAAACCCTCGCTCTCCAGAATAATTTCCCGCACATCTGGCGTCACGATGGAAAAGAACACCAGCGGACGCACGCCGCTTTGCTGATAAAGCGCGTTAATTTGTGCTTTAACTGCCTGTGCACGCTGCACATTTTCTACAAAGGGCAGGGTTACGCTATTGGTGTTGACCGGAAACTGCGACAGCACCGCGTGGCCCAGCACCTCAGCGGTAATGGCGGTGCCATCAGAAATGTAGAACACGCTGCGTTCAGTACTCATAATAGGAAATATCCCCATGATAACTTTTGCGTAACATTAGCGTCGTCGAAATTTCATTTTGCTTGATAATAAAATGAAATGTCCATATGACCCACAACATCGCTGACCTGCGTATTAATCTAAATACCAATATAGATGAAATGGCGTTTTGGAAATCACCCTTTTTCCCGGTTATTTTGCTTCGCGCACAAAATAAAGTCCGTTTCTGTTGCGCAACAAAATGCAACAGCTAACCCTCTGAAAATGAGAAATTTATCGCTGCAGCAATCTGTTAGCGTTATTTCGCCGCGTTGCGCAACTCTGCTAATTGCGGGTACTAATCCGATTTTTCATATCTTTCACTGCTTTAACGATTCAACACTTAGTCTTTATTTAACGCTTGTGCCAGGCTGTATTTGCGAATAGCAAAATGTTCCATGTGCCCCCAATCATTTAAAAGGATAATCTCGATGTCCAATAAAGGCGAACAGCCGCTAGTGCTCTGGTACAACCAGCTTGGCATGCATGATGTTGATCGGGTGGGAGGAAAAAACGCCTCTCTGGGTGAAATGATTACCAATTTGTCGTCGCTGGGTGTGGCTGTACCCAATGGCTATGCGACCACATCTTATGCTTTTAATCAGTTTCTCGATCAAAGCGGGCTGAACCAGCGTATCTATGATCTGCTGGATAAGACCGATATTGACGATGTCGATGAACTGGCAAAAGCGGGTAAGCAAATCCGTCAGTGGGTGGTGGATACCCCATTCCAGCCCGAGCTGGAAACGGCGATTCATGATGCTTATCAGCAATTATCCTCTGATGATGCGGATGCTTCCTTTGCGGTGCGCTCCTCTGCCACCGCAGAAGACATGCCAGACGCTTCCTTTGCCGGCCAGCAGGAAACTTTCCTTAATGTGCAGGGCATTGATGCGGTGATGGTGGCGGTGAAACACGTTTATGCTTCTTTATTTAACGATCGCGCCATCTCTTACCGTGTGCATCAGGGCTACGACCATCGTGGGGTAGCGCTGTCGGCGGGCATCCAGCGCATGGTGCGTTCCGATCTCGCCTCATCAGGTGTGATGTTCACCATCGATACCGAATCCGGCTTTGATCAGGTGGTGTTCATCACCGCTGCGCTCGGTCTGGGTGAGATGGTGGTGCAGGGTGCTGTTAACCCCGATGAATTCTACGTGCATAAACCGACGCTGGCGGCGAATCGCCCGGCAATTGTGCGGCGTAATATGGGTTCGAAAAAAGTACGCATGGTGTATGCCGATTCCCATGAACACGGCAAGCAGGTGCGTATTGAAGATGTGGCTGAGGCAGAACGCGATCGTTTCTGCCTGAGCGATGAGGAAGTGCAGGCGCTGGCGCGTCAGGCGGTCCTTATCGAGCAGCATTACAAACGCCCGATGGATATCGAGTGGGCCAAAGACGGCCACACCGGCAAATTGTTTATCGTCCAGGCGCGGCCGGAAACGGTACGTTCTAACGGCCAGGTGATGGAACGTTATACTTTGCAGGGCAAAGGTAAAGTGGTGGTGGAAGGACGCGCGATTGGTCACCGCATCGGTGCCGGTGAAGTGAAGGTTATTCAGGACATCAGCCAGATGAACCGTATCGAGAAAGGCGATGTGCTGGTCACCGACATGACCGACCCGGACTGGGAACCGATCATGAAAAAAGCCTCGGCGATTGTCACCAACCGTGGTGGCCGTACCTGCCACGCAGCAATCATTGCGCGCGAGCTGGGCATTCCGGCGGTTGTGGGTTGCGGTGATGCCACCGATCGTTTGAAAGACGGCCACAAAGTCACCGTTTCCTGCGCTGAGGGTGATACCGGTTACGTGTATGACGATCTGCTTGATTTTGAAGTGACCAGCTCTCAGGTGGATAGCCTGCCGGACCTGCCGTTGAAAATCATGATGAACGTCGGCAACCCGGACCGGGCATTTGACTTCGCCTGTCTGCCTAATGAAGGGGTAGGCCTGGCGCGTCTGGAATTCATCATCAACCGCATGATTGGCGTGCATCCAAAAGCGCTGCTGGAGTTTGATCAACAGACGCCAGAATTGCAGCAGGAAATTCGTCAAATGATGAAAGGCTTTGACGATCCGGTTGAGTTCTACATTGCACGCCTGACCGAAGGAATCGCGACACTGGGTGCCGCATTTGCGCCAAAACGCGTCATCGTGCGTTTGTCTGATTTCAAATCCAATGAATATGCCAACCTGGTCGGCGGTGAGCGTTACGAGCCAGAAGAAGAAAACCCGATGCTGGGCTTCCGGGGAGCGGGCCGTTATGTGGCTGACAGCTTCCGCGATTGTTTTGCCCTGGAGTGTGCTGCCGTGAAACGCGTGCGCAATGACATGGGGCTGACTAACGTCGAAATCATGATTCCGTTTGTTCGCACCGTGGCTCAGGCGGAAGCAGTGGTTGAGGAGCTGGCGAAGCAGGGACTGAAACGGGGTGAGGATGGTCTGAAGGTGATCATGATGTGTGAGATCCCGTCAAACGCGTTGCTGGCCGATCAGTTCCTGCAACATTTTGATGGTTTCTCGATTGGTTCCAATGATATGACGCAGTTGGCGCTGGGTCTTGATCGTGATTCGGGCGTAGTTTCGGCGCTGTTTGATGAGCGTAACGACGCGGTGAAAGCGTTATTATCGATGGCAATTCAGGCAGCGAAAAAACAGGGCAAATACGTCGGTATCTGTGGTCAGGGGCCTTCTGACCATCAGGACTTTGCCGCCTGGTTGATGGAAGAGGGGATCGATAGCTTGTCCCTGAATCCGGATACGGTGGTGGAAACCTGGCTGAGTCTGGCGGAGCTGAATGCGACAAAAGGATAACTAAACCCGCTAAAGAAGCGTTCGGAACCTTTCCGAACGCTTCTGCACAGTATAATTAATTCAGATATATCTCCTGCCGGCAGGCAAATCCCCTGGTAATTTCATACTCTCGCAAATAATGGCAGAGAAATCATTTCACTGCTTCTGCTATTCGCCAGCTTGCTGTCTTGTAATCGTATATTTCACATTTTGTTACCTTAATAAAATAAACCCATCAGGCAGGGCTTTTATTTCGTTTGTTCAGCCAGGTTGCGTGTTCGGGATGTCCCTTGTTGACGGGGTCTTTTTCTGATGCGTTTTATATTAATTTTATTTCACCAGGGTTGTTTATTTTGTTAACGTTTCAGAGAAATTTATTATTCACGTTGATGGCTTCTGTACTGTCATCTTCAGTTTTTGCTGCTCCACAATTCATTAACGTAGTGGCAAATGAGGCTACAGAACACGATTCGCCACTATTAAGCAGCTTCCAGCAAGAACATCTGGATTATAAACTGGTAAGGATTAATAAGGACGTTTTGTTCAGCCGTTCTTCTTCTTTTCAGTTCAGTTTAGATGAACAATCACCGCTTGTGGAGATTAAAGCTGATTCACTGGCTAGAGACTCTATGGGGAATGATATATGGCAGGGTATTTCGGCTGATACGAAAGACTCAGCGACCTTTTCTATCAGGAATGGTGTTGTTAATGGTAGTGTCCGACTCAGCAATGGTTCATTTTATCAATTAAATCCGGTTGGACAGGATTTATATGCTTTAGTAAAAGTAGACACTGCAAACATGCATGAACATGAGCATGATGATTTCTGGGACGAAACTACATCGGAGAAACAACAACAATTCACTGAAAATTTGCAGGAAAAGGATAACTTTGACGCGAATGAAGAAAAGGCAAAAATAAAAATACTCTACCTTTATACAAACCAATCACGCCACCGATTTGGTACAGAACCTGCTGGATTTGCTGGCTGGCTCAATACAGAATTAAATAAAAGTTATGCCGGTAGCGAAACGTCTACTGAATTTGAACTCGCCGGTGTTGCAGATACTAAAATTGATGAAGTAAGCATGTCAACGATGCGTGATCAAATGGGCAAGACAGATAACGCATTAGGAAAGTTTGTGGCTCAAAAAAGGGCGGAAACACGTGCTGATCTTGTGACGTTAATCGTTGAAAGGAATGAATACTGCGGAGTGGCGACGGGTTGGAATGCTTACTCTGTGGTTAATGCCCTCTGTGCTGTTGGTAGCACCTGGGCTTTGGCGCATGAGATTGGGCATAACTTCGGACTCAAACACAATGAAGACGAAGCCACCTGGCCGCTTTATGCAAATGGCTATGGGGTGCCGGGGAAATTTCGCACTATTATGTCAAAAACGTGTTCACCCACCTGTACCCGTATTAATTATTTTGCTGATCCCAGAAAAAATCATGGGGGAATCCCCCGTGGTACGGTTGCCAGCAATGATGCGGTGAGATTTATTAAGGAAAGACGTCTTGATGTTGCCGCGTACTATCCGGACTGGGAAAGTACGCGCCAATTAAACGATGGTGATCTGCCTCAGAATCAATATTTTGAAATCAGTCTGACTGAAAATGCGACGAATAAAAAAATTATTCGTGATGAAATCGTTACCAGACCGGGTTTACGTGATTGGCCGTATGATATTTCCGTAGCGGTTAACAAATATTTCCCTAATGATGTAATCATGGCGGGTGGGCTCGATAGCAACATAGTGAAGCCCATTGTTGGGACCAGCTATCAAAACCATATCTGGCTGCATCAGGACAAAATAGGTACATATAAGGTTGATGTTCAGCGCAAAACCTATGCTGTGGTACGGGATAATAAGTGGGCGGATGTTATGGCAATCAGCGGTGGCGATGGTCTGGCTGCCAACGCCACGGTGATGCTCACCATCAAAAATAAAACTTCAGGTCAGGCGCTGGAGAAATATTATTTCAACAATGGCGACCAGAGTCTTGCCGGGACATCATGGCCGCATCATCTGGCACAGACTATCAATAGTCATAATTCAGCCAATGTGATTGCTGGTGAATTGAAAGACGACAATTTCAACACCGTAACCGGCAGCGGTTACCGCAACCGGCTGTGGTTCCCGCTCGATAAGAAAAATGACCTGACGGCAGAGTTTACCACGCTGACTATTGCAGAGAATCCCTGGTTAAAAGAAGAGAATGTTTTCGGGGATAAATTCCAGACTGATTTAACGCCAGGCAGCGTCATCACTGTTACGGTGAAAAACAGTAATGGCACAGTTGCAGAACAACGCAGTGTGGCAATTCCTGCTGATAGTCTTAGCAGATATGACTGGCCTCCCTATCTGGCACGCGAAGTTAATGCAAACCTGACACAAATCAAAATGGCTGAAAAAACGGGTGATAACAGTTTTGTGGTGATTGCCGGATCGCAATACCGCAACTACATCTGGAAGAAAGATCGCGCTAACCAGACGGTTGTTGTCACTTTTAATAAATAGTTTGATAAAAGCAGCTGGCTGCTGTGCGAGCAGCCAGCTGGAACGTTATCAGATATTTCGCATGTTTTTCATTGTAATATCAATTTCCCTCTTAATATTTTCTGGTTAATCTCAGTAAATTCCTTCTCGAATCTTTGCATAATTCTTATGGTGTGCGAGAGAGAGCGTGCTGGCTATCAGTCTGTTTTTATTGAAGTAGTTTGGCTGGTGCTATTCGCTTTTTTATTGCCCGCTAATGTGCGTATGGTCAGAAGACTATTCCCCTTAATGGCTTTGTTTTCGTTATTTATATTTATGTGATTTATTATTACCAGGGAGGGTTTATTTTGTCGATTTTCAGAAAGAAATTTTTGTTTGCCGTGATTACCTCTGCACTATCATCATCGGTTTTTGCCACACCACAGTTGTTTACCATTGCTGAAAAAGGTGAGAATGCTCAGGATGAACCATTATTAAGAAGCTTCCAGGGAAAGTATAAAGACTACAAGCTTGTTAATATTAATAAAGATCTCCTGCTGCACAGGGCATCAACTTTTGTTGTCAATCTTGATAGTGAATCAACACCAATAGAAATACAGGGGAAATCTTTTTCAGAGGATAACACCGGATCTGATATCTGGCAGGGTGAATCAGAAAATGAAAAGGTTTCTGCATCATTTTCCATCAGGAATGGAAATATTAATGGTGGTATTCAACTCAGCAATGGATCGTATTATGAGATATTTCCGGTTAGCCAGGATCAGCAGATTTTGGTCAAAGTCGATACATCGGAACATGATATCGACGACGATGATGCGGTCGAGGATAAAACTCCGCTAGCACAACAACGCACGTTACCTGAAGCATTCAATGAAAATGAATATCGTAGCGCCAGTAATGAGCAGGCCAGAGTCAGATTGTTATATGTGTACACCAATCAATCACGGCATTGGTTTATGCCTGATCCGGCAAATAAAGTATCAAGCATAAACGCCGAATTAAATAAAACCTATTCTAACAGCGATACACTGGTTCAGTTTGATATTGCTGGGGTGCTGGATACCAACATGGATGAAAGTACCATGAATAGCATGTTAAGTCAGATGCAAAAAACGAATACGGCACTGGGGAAACTGGTTGCGGAAAAAAGAGCTGAAACGCGAGCCGATCTTGTGGTTATTATTTCAGAAGCGTACCAGTCTTGCGGCCTCTCTCAGAAGGATAAATGGGCTACTGTGGTACATACGACATGTGCAGTAGGGGTGCGTACACTAGCCCATGAAATCGGACATAATTTCGGGCTTAATCATGGTGAAAAAGAACTCACCTGGCCGTCCTATGCCCATGGCTATCGTGTGCCGGGTTATTTTTCAACCATTATGTCAAAAAGATGTAACTGTGAGGCCATCAATAATTTCTCTGATCCTTTGAAAAGTTATAAAGGCGTGCCAATTGGCACTGCCGCAGGTAATGACGCAGTGCGTTTGATCAGAGAGCGTCGTTTTGTTATGGCTGCTATGTATCCTGACTGGGAAAGTCAGCGGCAATTAAATGATGGGAATCTTCCTCAGAACCAATACTTTGAAGTAACCCTGACTGAAGATGCAACGAATAAAAAAATTATTCGTGATGAAATCGTTACCAGGCCGGCTTTACGTGATTGGCCGTATGATATTTCCGTGGCAGTTAATAAATATTTTCCTAATGATGTCGTAATGGCGGGTGGGCTCGATAGCAACATAGTGAAGCCCATTGCTGGGACCAGCTATCAAAACCATATCTGGCTGCATCAGGACAAAATAGGTGCATATAAGGTTGATGTTCAGCGCAAAACCTATGCTGTGGTACGGGATAATAAGTGGGCGGATGTTATGGCAATCAGCGGTGGCGATGGTCTGGCTGCCAACGCCACGGTGATGCTCACCATCAAAAATAAAACTTCAGGTCAGGCGCTGGAGAAATATTATTTCAACAATGGCGACCAGAGTCTTGCCGGGACATCATGGCCGCATCATCTGGCACAGACTATCAATAGTCATAATTCAGCCAATGTGATTGCTGGTGAATTGAAAGACGACAATTTCAACACCGTAACCGGCAGCGGTTACCGCAACCGGCTGTGGTTTCCGCTCGATAAGAAAAATGACCTGACGGCAGAATTTACCACGCTGAGCATTGCAGAAAACCCGTGGGTAGAGCAGAAGGATATCTTTGGTGATAAATTCCAGACCGACCTGGCACCGGGCACGGTGATTACCGTGGTGGTAAAAAGCGACAGCGGTGCGGTAGCGGAACAACTCAGTATCAGCATACCGGATAGCAATGACAGGGCGTTACTCAGTCGTTACCGCTGGCCGGCCTATCTGGCACATGAAATAAATAAATCTATGACGCAGATCCGACTGGGGGGGGAGCAGGCGGATGGCAGCGTCAAAGTGGTGGAGTGGTCGCAGTATAAAAACCTCATGTGGAAGAAAGAGCGCGCTAACCAGACGGTAGTGGTCACCTTCGATTAAAGCCTGTTGGCGGCAATAAACGCAGTCAGCAGGCGATTCGTGTTTTCAGAACAAAAAAAAAGCCCATCACAGGGGATGGGCAAAGACTACACACAGCAATTCTTCACTTTACTCAGGGGAAAAAGGTTGTTTTAAAATCAGTGGTTTGATCTCAAACATAGGAAACATGTTATTCACAGCCGCTGATGGCGTCTTTAAGAATCCTCTTATTAGTTTAAAGCTGGTAATCTTTTATCGACATTTTTGGCCGGTTTAAACCGTCATTCAGTACGAAAAATAATCTTTCCGTAATCAAAACTGACTTAAACAGGGTGAAATTGCGGTTTTTCTTAAAATTAACTTATGGAAAAATATGCTTGCGGCGGGGAACTCAGTGACGGCGATTAACTGAGGCTAATCGCCGCCAGGCAGGGGATCAGGCAGTGTGGTCGTCGTGTTCGGTCAGTTCTTCAACCACATCAACAGGATCGTCATCCGGGGGTGGCACTTCGTGCATCCATACCGATACCAGGCGATAAGAAACCGCCAGCACCACCGGACCAATAAATAGGCCAATCATGCCAAAGGCCACCAAACCACCAATCACGCCGGAGAGAATCAAAATCATCGGCAAATCGGCACCCATACGAATCAGCATTGGGCGCAGGACGTTATCCAGCGTGCCCACTACACAGCTCCACACCAGCAACACCGTGCCCCAGGTGGTATCACCGCTCCAGTAAAGCCAGATAATCGCGGGTACCAGCACGATCAGCGGACCAAGCTGCACCAGGCAGGAGAGGATCATCACCACGGTTAACAAGGTGGCGTAAGGAATACCGGAAATGGCTAACCCGATACCGCCCAGCACCCCCTGTACCAGCGCGGTGACCACCACGCCGAGCGCAACGGCACGAATCGCCTGACCAGCGAGCAGCACGGCAGCGTCACCACGGCGTCCCCCCATACGGCAGGCAAAGTGACGGATACCCTGTCCGACCTGTTCACCGCGCCAGTACAGCAGTACGCTAAACAGCAGCATCAGTCCCAGATGTAACATAAAGCGGCCAAAGTGACCGGCCTGCGCCACGAAGAAGCCAGTGGTGCGACCAATGTAGGGTTGTAACTTATTCATGATGGCGGTGCCGCCACCGTCCACCAGCAGGTGATAGCTGGAGAACAGCTTGTTACCCACCATTGGGACTTCTTTCAGCCAGTCCAGCTGAGGCAGTACCAGGTGGCCCTGGGTCGCCCAGGCAATCACCGGGGCGCTGTTATCGATCAGGCTATTGACCAGTACGGCGATAGGAATAATAAACAGCAGCAGCAACAGGATGGTCATTGCCACCACCGCCAGTGAACGGCGTCCCCACAGCAGATGTTGCAATTTGATCATCAACGGCCAGGTGGCGATCACCACCATGCTGGCCCAGGCAAAGCCCAGGATGAACGGCTGAACCACCCAAAGACAGGCGGTGATCATGATCAGAATAAACATCAGTGAGAACAGCATTTGCGGTAAATCCAGACCGCGTTGCAGGTTTTTCATAACAGCGTCTTGACCTCAATGGAATCCTTTACGGAGGGGCTTGCTGGCCCTGATTAATCATGATCTATTTCCTGGCGATTAAACAGAGGGATGCCGGGTGCTTTTTACGTTTCCTGAAAAAACAGCGGGCGACAAAAAAATGTGATAAAACGAATGGTTCATAAAAATCGACTACGCAAACGTTTACAACATCTCGGTCACCCAATAATGATCCCACAGATTTCCCAGGCACCGGGCCTCGTTCAACTGGTGCTGACATTCCTGCAATCCTTAAAAGAACAAGGATTCACTGGCGACACCGCCACCAGCTACGCCGATCGTCTCTCCCTTTCAACCGATAATAGTATCTATCAGTTGTTGCCGGATGCAGCCCTCTTTCCCCGTTCTACCGCTGATGTGGCGCTGATTGCCCGTTTGGCCGGTGAAGAGCGCTTTACCAGCCTGGTGTTTACCCCGCGTGGCGGTGGTACCGGCACCAATGGACAGTCGCTTAACCAGGGGATTGTGGTCGATATGTCGCGCTACATGAACCGCATCCTTGAAATCGATACCGAGCAGGGTTGGGTACGTGTTGAAGCCGGGGTGGTGAAAGACCAGCTCAATGCCTGGCTGAAGCCATATGGCTTTTTCTTCTCGCCGGAGTTATCCACCAGCAACCGCGCCACCCTGGGGGGGATGATTAATACCGATGCCTCCGGACAGGGTTCGCTGGTGTATGGCAAGACCTCCGATCATGTGGAAGGCCTGCGTGCCGTGCTGATGGGGGGCGACATCCTTGATACCCGAGCCATGCCGACGGCACTGGCGGAAAAACTGGCGCAGACTCCGACGGCTGAGGGGCGTATCTATCAGCAGGTGATGACCCGCTGTCGTGAGCAGCGGGCGTTGATTCTGGAAAAATTCCCCAAACTGAACCGTTTTTTGACGGGCTATGACTTACGCCACGTGTTCAGTGACGATTTGCAAACCTTCGACCTGACGCGCCTGCTATGTGGTGCTGAGGGAACGCTGGCATTTATTACCGAAGCCCGACTCGACATTACCCCGATCCCGAAAGTGCGTCGTCTGGTAAATATAAAATATGACTCCTTTGACTCTGCGTTGCGCAACGCGCCCTTTATGGTGGACGCGCAGGCTTTGTCAGTTGAAACCGTCGATTCCAAAGTGCTGAATCTGGCACGGGAAGATATCGTCTGGCATTCAGTCAAAGAGCTGATCACCGATGTGCCCGATAAAGAGATGCTGGGGCTGAATATCGTCGAGTTTGCGGGTGATGACGGCGAGATGATTGAGCAGCAGGTCTCGACGCTGTGTGCCCGTCTGGATGAATTGATGGCGCAGCAACAGGGCGGCGTAATTGGTTATCAATTGTGCAATGACTTAAGCGGCATTGAGCGCATCTATAATATGCGCAAAAAAGCGGTAGGTTTACTCGGTAACGCCAAAGGGCGCGCTAAACCGATTCCGTTTGTCGAAGATACCGCCGTACCACCGGAGCATCTGGCGGATTACATCGTCGATTTCCGCGCGTTGCTGGATAGCCACGGATTGAGTTATGGCATGTTCGGCCATGTGGATGCCGGGGTGCTACATGTGCGTCCGGCGCTGGATATGTGTGACCCTCAGCAGGAGATGCTAATGAAACAGATCTCCGATGAAGTGGTGGCGCTCACCGCGCGCTACGGTGGGTTGCTGTGGGGTGAGCATGGCAAGGGTTTCCGCGCCCAGTACAGCCCGGCGTTTTTCGGTGAAACCCTGTTCAATGAGTTGCGCCGGATTAAAGCCGCGTTCGACCCGGATAACCGTATGAACCCCGGCAAAATCTGTACGCCGCTTGGCAGCAATGAGCCGATGATGCAGGTCGATGCGGTGAAGCGTGGCACTTATGATCGCCAGATTCCGCTGACGATACGCAACGAATGGCGCGGGGCGATGGAATGTAACGGTAACGGCCTGTGCTTCAACTTTGATACGCGTAGCCCGATGTGCCCGTCGATGAAAATCACCCGCAACCGTATCCATTCGCCAAAAGGACGCGCAACCCTGACGCGTGAATGGTTACGCCTGTTATCGGAGCAGGGCGTTGACCCGTTGCTGCTGGAGAAAGCCTTGCCGGAGCAAGGTTCCAGCCTGCGTACGTTGATCCAGCGTACCCGCAACTCATGGCATGCGAAGCAGGGCGAGTATGACTTCTCCCACGAAGTCAAAGAGGCGATGTCGGGGTGTCTGGCGTGTAAAGCCTGTTCAACCCAATGCCCGATCAAAATTGATGTGCCGAACTTCCGTTCACGCTTCCTGCAGCTGTACCACACCCGCTATTTGCGTCCGATGAGCGACCATCTGGTTGCTACGGTGGAAAGTTACGCGCCGCTGATGGCGAAAGCGCCGAAGATGTTTAACTTCTTCCTGAAACAGCCGTGGGTGCGGGAACTGAGCAAAAAACATATTGGCATGGTCGATCTGCCGCTGCTTTCCTCGCCGAGTCTGAAGCAGCAATTAAGTGGACACCCGGCCATGAGCCTGACGCTGGAGCAGCTCGAAGCCCTCAGCAGCACTGAGCGGAAAAACTGTGTGCTGGTGGTGCAGGATCCCTTTACCAGCTACTACGAAGCGCAGCTGGTGACGGATTTCGTCAAACTGATAGAGAAGCTGGGTCACCGCCCGGTGCTGCTGCCGTTCTCACCGAATGGCAAAGCGCAGCATGTTAAAGGCTTTCTGCAACGTTTTGCCCGTACGGCTTCCATCACCGCTGAGTTCCTGAACCGTGTGGCGCGCCTTGGCATGCCAATGGTGGGCGTCGATCCCGCCACCGTGTTGTGTTATCGCGATGAATATAATCAGGTGCTGGGCGATAAGCGCGGTGAGTTTAACGTGCAGCTGGTGCATGAATGGCTGCAGCAGGCGGTCGCCGAACGCGCGGTGCAGAGTACCAGCGGGGAAGCCTGGTATCTGTTTGCTCACTGCACCGAAGTGACGGCGCTGCCCTCAACACCGCATCAGTGGCAAGATATCTTTGCCCGCTTTGGCGCAAAACTGGAAAACATCAATGTCGGCTGCTGCGGTATGGCAGGCACCTACGGCCACGAAAGTCAAAACCTGGAGAATTCACTGGGGATTTATGCGCTTTCCTGGCATCCGCAGATGCAAAAGCTGCCGCGTCAGCGTTGCCTCGCCACCGGATTTTCCTGTCGTAGCCAGGTGAAACGGGCAGAGGGGAATGGCATGCGCCATCCGCTACAGGCATTGCTGGAAATGTTGTAAACAAATTGTAGGCGTCACAACGCAGCTGGATTAGAATATCCAGCCTGCGTGGCGGACGAAATCACTCTGCAGGCTGGTGGCTTGATCCCACTCGCCGCTCAGCGCCAGTTGATGACACAAGCGAGTCAGCGACAGGCGCGCCAGTTGATAGGCCTGAATACGGAACAAACGGTCGCGATCGGCATTGCCCATCTCCTGCACTAAGCGGTGATGGAGCTTGCCCATGGCGTGCAGATAGCTTTGGTCATCGCCATTCAGCTGGCAGATTTCTGCCATGTCGAGACAGGTGTCGTTAAAGCGACGCAGCTGTTCGATAGTACAGTCGGTGCGGTTGAGCTTTGCCTGAGCCATATAGAAGTCGACGGTGATATCACGTACCGAAAACTTATATTCATCGATTTTGTGTTGTAACCAGGCTGAGACGGTAAGCGTCATATCGCCACCTTAAATGGGTTAATGATAATCATTATCATATTCAACCACATCAGGAATGCAATTCCCTAGAGAAATTTTATTGATTTACTTTGCCTGTTAGTAAAATTGGCAATAACAATTTCTTTACATTGTAGAAAGGCGTAACCTATCAATCTTGAGAAAAACGTAAAGTGTAAAAACAAAATTTTGCGGGTTTTTAACGGGTTACAGCTATCACAATGGAGCCGTTTTGCCGCCCGCAAAGCAGTGCGAAGCGACTATGCTTAAGAAAGCAACAGTAAAAAATAGCACGAGATGATTATCCCTGCAAAACAAGAGGTTGAAGTGATACCTGATATCACTACCATAGGGGGATAGCCTGAAAAGGCCCAGACTTACGAGGTAGCACTATGTCATCAGTAAATGCAGCTTCTTTCTCACCCGAAGATTTCGTCTGGAAAGGGCTGACGCTGACCGAATCGGCAGCAAAACAGATTCTTAACCTGGCCGCTGAAGACCCGGAAGTCAAGGGCCTGCGTCTGGGGGTGAAACAGTCCGGCTGTGCCGGTTTTGGTTATGTCATGGACCTGGTGAAAGCGCCTGCCGATGACGACCTGCAGTTCTCCTTCTTTGGCGCAACGTTGTTTGTGCCGCTTCAGGCAATGCCGTTCGTTGACGGAACCGAAGTGGATTATGTCCGTGAAGGCCTGAATCAGATCTTTAAATTTAATAACCCTAAAGCTCAGCACGCCTGCGGGTGTGGCGAGAGCTTCGGCGTCGAGTAAGTCAACTATGTCACGACACAGCGAAACATCTGACGATGTACAAATGTGGGAAGGCAAGCTCAATTATAAAGAGGGCTTCTTTACCCAACTGCAAACCGAAGAATTTGCTCACGGCCTCAATGAAGATGTGGTGCGGGCAATTTCGGCTAAGCGTAACGAGCCAGAGTGGATGCTGGAGTTTCGTCTTAAAGCCTTTCGTGCCTGGCTGGAAATGGAAGAGCCGCACTGGCTGAAAGCGCATTATGAGAAACTCGACTACCAGGATTACAGCTATTACTCGGCGCCATCCTGTGGCAACTGCGATGACACCTGTGCTTCCGAGCCAGGCGCTACCCAGGCCTCAGGTTCAACCCCATCCAGCGAATATTTGACGCAGGAAGTGGAAAACGCCTTTAACCAGCTGGGTGTGCCGGTGCGTGAAGGCAAAGAAGTGGCGGTCGATGCCATTTTCGACTCCGTTTCCGTTGCCACTACCTATCGCGGTAAGCTGGCGGAGCAGGGCATCATTTTCTGCTCCTTTGGCGAAGCGATTCAGGAACACCCTGAGCTGGTGAAAAAGTATCTGGGTACCGTGGTTCCGGCCAACGATAACTTCTTTGCTGCGCTGAACTCAGCAGTCGCGTCGGATGGTACCTTCGTGTACATCCCGAAAGGCGTGCGTTGTCCGATGGAACTGTCTACCTACTTCCGTATTAACGCGGCCAAAACCGGTCAGTTCGAGCGCACCATTCTGGTGGCAGACGAAGACAGTTACGTCAGCTACATCGAAGGTTGCTCGGCACCGGTGCGTGATACCTATCAGCTGCACGCGGCAGTGGTGGAAGTGATTATCCACAAAAACGCCGAAGTTAAATATTCTACCGTGCAGAACTGGTTCCCGGGTGGTGAAGGTGAGGGCGGTATCCTCAACTTCGTGACCAAGCGTGCCTTGTGTGAAGGCGACCACAGCAAAATGTCGTGGACGCAGTCAGAAACCGGTTCAGCCATCACCTGGAAATACCCGAGCTGCATTCTGCGCGGTGATTACTCCATCGGTGAATTCTATTCCGTGGCGCTAACCAGCGGACATCAGCAGGCCGATACCGGCACCAAGATGATCCACATTGGTAAGAACACCAAATCGACCATTATCTCTAAAGGTATCTCGGCCGGTAAGAGCCAGAATACCTATCGTGGTCTGGTGAAAATTATGCCAACCGCCACCAACGCGCGTAACTTTACCCAGTGCGACTCGATGCTGATTGGCCCGGATTGCGGTGCGCATACCTTCCCGTATGTTGAAGCGCGTAATAACACCGCACAGCTGGAGCATGAAGCCACCACCTCGCGTATCGGTGAAGATCAGATGTTCTACTGTCTGCAACGCGGTATCAGCGAAGAAGATGCGATCTCAATGATCGTGAACGGCTTCTGTAAAGATGTTTTCTCCGAGCTGCCACTGGAATTCGCCGTGGAAGCGCAAAAATTGTTAGCAATCAGCCTTGAGCACAGCGTGGGCTGATGGCCCGTTGCCGGAAGCAATGTGAAGGAAAGAGTATGTTAAGCATTAAAGATTTACAGGTTAGTGTTGAAGACAAAGAAATTTTGCGCGGCCTGAACCTTGAAGTGAAGCCGGGTGAAGTGCATGCCATTATGGGACCCAACGGTTCCGGTAAAAGTACCCTGTCTGCAACCCTGGCTGGCCGTGAAGATTATGAAATCACCGGCGGTTCCGTCACCTTCAAAGGCAAAGATTTGCTGGAGCTGGAGCCGGAAGAGCGTGCGGGCGAAGGCATCTTTATGGCGTTCCAGTATCCGGTGGAAATTCCGGGCGTCAGCAACCAGTTTTTCCTCCAGACGTCCGTCAACGCGGTACGTAAATACCGTGAGCAGGAAGAACTGGATCGCTTCGACTTCCAGGACTTTATCGAAGATAAAATTCATCTGCTGAAAATGCCGGAAGACTTACTGACCCGTTCTGTGAACGTGGGCTTCTCCGGTGGTGAGAAAAAGCGTAACGACATCCTGCAGATGGCGGCACTGGAGCCGGATCTGTGCATTCTTGATGAAACCGACTCTGGTCTGGACATCGATGCGCTGAAAATCGTGGCCAATGGCGTTAACAGCCTGCGTGACGGTAAGCGTTCATTCATTATCGTTACTCACTACCAGCGCATCCTGGACTACATCAAGCCAGACCATGTACACGTGCTGTATCAGGGCAAAATTGTGAAATCTGGCGACTTTACGCTGGTGAAACAGCTGGAGGAGCAAGGCTATGGCTGGCTTACCGACGAAGAGTGATACTGCCCTGCAACAGTGGCATCACCTGTTTGAATCGCGCGGTGAAGTGCGTTCATTGCAGGCACAGCAGCACTGGCAGCAACTAATGCGTCTCGGCTTGCCAACCCGCAAGCACGAGAACTGGAAATACACCCCGCTGGAAGGTTTGCTGGGCCAGCAGTTTGTGCTGCCACAACCGCAGGACGTGACCGCTGAACAGGTTGAGCAGTTAGCGCTGCCAATTGAAGCGGTGCGCCTGGTGTTCGTCGATGGGCGTTTCCAGCCCGCGCTGAGCAGCCGCGATACCGGCCTGTTTGAAATCCAGCATTCGCAGGCGGCAGAACGCCGTCCGCTGCCGGCAGCGATTCAGCCGGAAGTGTTTCTGCATCTGACTGAAAGTCTGGCAGAAGAAGCCACCAGTATTCGTCTGGCGCGTGGTAAAGCGGCGGCACTGCCATTGTACCTGCTGCATATCACCAGCGGCCAGGATGCCGGGATGAATACCGTGCATCACCGTCACCATTTGCAACTGGAAGCCAGTGCAGAGGCGGAAGTGATTGAGCACTACGTTACGCTGAACGATGCACCTCACTTTACTGGTGCGCGTTTCACCTTCGACGTGGCCGACAATGCCCGACTGTCGCACATCAAACTGTCGTTCGAGAGCGAGAAAAGCTACCACTTCGCCCATAACGATGTGGTTCTTGGTCGTGATGCGCAGGTCAGCACCACCAGCTTCCTGCTGGGTGCCGGTTTGTCACGTCATAACACCAGTGCACAGCTGAATGGTGAGAACACCAATCTGGCGATGAACAGCCTGGCCCTGCCGGTGAATCAGGAAGTGTGCGATACGCGTACTTACCTGGAGCACAACAAAGGCTACTGCATGAGCCGTCAGATGCACAAAACCATCGTGCGTGACAAAGGCCGTGCGGTGTTTAACGGCATGATCAAAGTGGCACAGCACGCGCTGAAGACCGACGGACAGATGACCAACAACAACCTGTTGATGGGGCGTCTGGCGGAAGTGGACACCAAGCCGCAGCTGGAAATCTACGCCGATGACGTGAAGTGCAGCCACGGTGCTACCGTAGGTCGCATCGACGATGAGCAGATGTTCTATTTGCGTTCGCGCGGTATTGAAGAGTCTGCTGCACAGCGTATGATCATTCATGCTTTTGCCGCTGAGCTGACCGAATCCTTAAAGAATCCGGTACTGCGTCAGGCAGTGTTGCAGCGTATTGCTGCGCGTATCCCGGGAGTTGAGTCATGAGTTTCGATCTCGAACGAGTCAGAGCGGAGTTTCCGATTCTGAAACGCGAGGTCAACGGTCATCCGCTGGCTTATCTGGATAGTGCAGCCAGCGCACAGCGTCCGCTGGCCGTCATTAATGCGGAAAGTTATTTTTATCAGCACGGCTATGCGGCCGTGCACCGCGGCATTCATTCGCTGAGTGCGCAGGCCACCACGGATATGGAAAACGTGCGCATCCAGGCGGCGCGTTTTCTCAATGCTTCTTCGCCGGAAGAGATTGTTTTCGTCAAAGGCACCACTGAGGGGATCAACCTGGTGGCAAACAGCTGGGGCGGCAGTCAGCTCCAGCCCGGCGACAACATCATCATTACCGAGATGGAGCACCACGCCAACATTGTGCCGTGGCAGATGGTTGCTGCGCGTACTGGTACAGAGATTCGTGTACTGCCGCTGAATGAGCAGGGCGAACTGGCGCTTGAGCAGCTGGGTGGATTAATCGATAGCCGTACCCGGTTGCTGGCGGTGACCCACGTTTCCAACGTGCTGGGCACGGTCAACCCGGTAAAAGCTATCGTGGCCCAGGCGAAAGCCGCTGGCGTTACCACGCTGGTGGATGGCGCGCAGGCGGTGATGCACCATGCGGTTGACGTACAGGACATCGGTTGCGACTTCTACGTTTTCTCTGGTCATAAGATCTACGGCCCGACCGGTATTGGTGTCCTGTATGGCCGCAAGGCACTGCTCGATATCATGCCCCCCTGGGAAGGTGGTGGTTCGATGATCGATCAGGTGCAGCTGCCGACCGGCACCACCTGGAATACCGCACCGTGGCGTTTCGAAGCCGGTACACCGAATACCGGGGGTATTATTGGTCTGGGTGCGGCCCTGAAGTGGGTCACCGAGCTTGGGCTGGACACTATCCATCAACGTGAATCGATGCTGATGCGTTATGCATTGGATAAGCTGGCCTCCGTACCGGACCTGACCATTTATGGTCCGACGACGCGCAGCGGTGTGGTGGCGTTCAACCTCGGCAAGCATCATGCGTTTGATGTGGGAAGCTTCCTCGATCAGTACGGCATCGCGATTCGTACCGGGCATCATTGCGCTATGCCGCTGATGCGCCACTATGCAGTACCCGCCATGTGCCGGGCCTCGTTCGCGCTTTACAACAGCGAGGAAGAAGCCGACCGTCTGGCGGCTGGTCTGACGCGTATTCATCGTCTGCTGGGCGGTTGAGCAGATTTCAGGAGTCACCAATGGCAAATTTGCCAGACAAAGAGAAACTGGTGCGCAACTTTAACCGTTGCGCTAA
This sequence comes from Pantoea sp. X-Soil-TKNS-1280, assembly GCF_059730475.1. NCBI lineage: Bacteria > Pseudomonadati > Pseudomonadota > Gammaproteobacteria > Enterobacterales > Erwiniaceae > Pantoea > Pantoea sp. X-Soil-TKNS-1280. The sequence continues at coordinate 1,872,649 of NZ_AP035962.1, forward strand.
CTGGGAAGAGAAGTACCTCTACATCATTGAACTCGGGGCAAAATTACCAGAATCGTCTGAAAGCTTATATCAGCCGGAAAACGTGATTTCTGGCTGTCAGAGCCAGGTGTGGATCACCATGACTCCACAATCAGATGGGACTATTGCCTTCGCCGGTGACAGCGATGCTGCCATTGTTAAGGGTTTGATTGCCGTGGTATTTAGCCTGTATCAGGGGCTGAAAGCGCCGGAAATTCTGGACCTGGATGTGCGCTACTGGTTTGAACAACTTGCGCTCACCCAACACCTCACCCCTTCGCGTTCGCAGGGGCTTGAAGCGATGATCCGCGCGATCCGTCATAACGCACAGTCCCTCAGCTAAGATACACTCTCCAGACCCCGGCCAATCTGACCGGGGTCTGTTTCTTCCGACAAAGAGAAAATTGCATGAGACCAGCTTTACGTTTAGCCGGTGCATTGCTGTTGTCCTGCTGCGGACTGTCTGCACCTGCGCTTGCCACGGAATACCCTCTGCCCGCCGCTAACAGCCGTTTAATTGGCGAAAACACCCTTACGACTGTACCTGATGACAAACGCCCGCTGGAAAGCATTGCAAAGCATTATAAGATAGGTTTGCTCGGCATGCTGGAAGCCAACCCCGGGGTTGATCCCTGGCTACCCAAAGCCGGTACGCAGCTGACGGTGCCGTTGCAGATGTTGTTGCCGGATACGCCGCATGAAGGCATCGTGATTAACCTCGCTGAACTGCGCCTGTATTACTACCCCAAAGGGGAAGATCGGGTGATTGTCTATCCCATCGGCATCGGCCAGCTGGGGGCAGCGACACCGATTATGGTGACCAGTATCGGCCAGAAAATCACCAATCCGACCTGGACGCCTACGCCGAATATCCGCAAGCGCTACGCGAAAGAGGGCATTACCCTACCGGGTGTGGTGCCTGCCGGGCCAGATAACCCCATGGGGCTGTTTGCCATGCGCCTGGCGCACGGTTCTGGCCAGTATCTGATTCACGGTACCAACGCCGATTTTGGCATCGGTATGCGTGTCAGTTCAGGCTGTATTCGCCTGCGTCCGGAAGATATCGAAGCGTTGTTTGCCGGTGTGCCGAAAGGCACGCGTGTGCAGGTGATCAATCAGCCGGTGAAGTATGCGATAGAGCCGGACGGGAAGCGTTTTATCGAAGTGCATCAGCCGTTATCGCACACCGATAAAGATGATCCACAAACCATGCCGATTGCGTTAACGGCGGCAATGAAAAACTTCCTCAATAGCCCGCAAAGCGATACTGCGCTGATTAAGGCTGCGCTGGAGAGACGTTCGGGAATGCCGGTGCTGGTGAGCAGTGGAGAGCCGGTTACAGCAGATACGGCGATGCCGCAGGTGGTGCAATCTCAGCAGGGGAGTGAGGCCACGCGTGCAACCATCAGTGAAGCGATGGGGACACCTGTCGCGAAGCCCTGAATTCTGGCTAAATCAGGACAAAAAAAATGGCGCCTTAATGGCGCCATTTTTAGTACCAGAACTCTTACTTACGGTAAGAGTGAGCCTGGTTGTCCAGACGCTGGTTAGCACGAGCTGCGTCATCTTTAGCAGCCTGAACGTCAGAACGGATTGCGTTCACGTCGTTGCTCAGCTGGTCAACTTTAGCGTTCAGAGTCTGAACGTCTGAAGACAGCTGGTCGATTTTAGCGTTGCTTGAGCAACCAGCCAGCAGAGTTGAACCCAGGATTACCGCGCCCAGTACCAGTTTAGTACGATTCATTATTTATACCCTCTAGATTGAGTTAATCTCCATGTAGCGTTACAAGTATTACACAAAGCTTTTTGAGTTGAGAATAAATTTTTGATGAGAACATGCTTAAACTTGATCGTTCGCTCAAAGAAGCATCGTTTCGCAGAAGATGATAAAAATATTTAGCTAAAACAGAGGGATTTAATCGGATTAACCTTAATTTTCTGGCTTTTTGAATAGTTATTATCGATTGGCAATTTCCAGTATCTGTATTAGCCACAGAATAAAAAAAGCGCCCGATAAGGGCGCTTTTTAATAAACATTGAATTAAAAATCAGAGTACGTGTACAGACGATGTATTGGTGGTTCCACTTGGCACCAGTGCACCGGATACCATCACCACCACGTCGCCTTTTTGCCCATAACCGCTTTCCAGCGCCATTTCTTTACCAATACGGTAGAAATCATCAGTTGAGGCAATCTCGTTAACCAGACGGGTTTCCACACCTTTGCTCAGAATCAGCTGGCGTGCGGTGGTCGCATTGGTGGTCAATGCCAGGATGGTCGCATCCGGGAAGTATTTTCTGATGGCTTTGGCTGATTTACCGCCTTCGGTCGCTACCACAATCAGCGGGGCTTCCAGCTTCTCGGCTGTCTCAACAGCACCACGGCATACCGCTTCCGTGATACGCAGTTTGCGTGAGTCCTGCAGTGAATCAATGCGTGATTTCATGACGCGGTCAGTGCGTTCACAGATGGTCGCCATGATAGTCACTGATTCCAGCGGATACTTACCTTTGGCGCTTTCGCCAGACAGCATCACTGCATCGGTACCATCGAGAATGGCGTTTGCTACGTCACCGGCTTCAGCACGGGTCGGACGTGGGTTTTTGATCATAGAATCAAGCATCTGGGTCGCGGTAATCACCACTTTGCGTGCTTTGTTGCACTTCTTGATCATCATCTTCTGCGCGAAGATCACTTCTTCAACCGGGATTTCCACACCCAGGTCACCACGGGCGACCATGATGCCGTCTGAGGCTTCGAGAATTTCATCGAAGTTGTTCAGGCCTTCCTGGTTTTCGATTTTGGAGATGATCTGGATGTGCTCGCCACCGTGCTGTTTCAGGTGTTCACGGATTTCCAGCACGTCAGAACGTTTACGGATGAAAGAGGCCGCGACGAAATCGACACCCTGTTCACAACCAAAAATCAGATCGCGTTTGTCTTTTTCAGCCAGCGCAGGCAGCTGAATGGAGACACCTGGCAGGTTAACGCCTTTGTTTTCGCCGAGGTCACCGTTGTTCAGCACTTTACACACTACGGCGTTTTCAGTGACTTCAATCACTTCCATGCCAATCAGGCCATCATCCACCAGCACGGTGTTGCCAATCTTCAGATCTTCAGTAAATCCGGCATAGGTCACCGCGACGCGGTCACTGTTACCAATAACTGACTGATCGGTGGTGAAGGTGAAGGTCTGTCCGGCTTTCAGAGACGCGTCGTTGCCGCCTTCCAGTTTCATGGTGCGGATTTCCGGACCTTTGGTGTCCAGCAGAATCGCCGCCTGACGACCGGTTTTTTCGATGACGGCACGCATGTTTTTAATGCGCTGACCATGCTCGGCGTAATCCCCGTGTGAGAAGTTCAGGCGCATGACATTCATGCCTGCTTCCAGCAATTGAGTCAGCATCTCTTCCGATTCGGTTTTCGGACCGATAGTACAAACGATCTTGGTCTTTTTCATGTCAGCTTATCTGTAAGTTGTGATGGATGATAAAGGTTGGGATTCGATGCGCAGGCATCGAAGTGGAAATTTGTTTGGTGTTGATAAGGGTAATACAGAGTAAGAATAGGAGACGATGGCTAAGCGTGCAGGGAAGTTGTGCGGTACGCGAGGGAACCGGCCAGGCGGTGTTGCGCAAATAATTTGAGTTCTCGCAATAAACACGTTAGCGCTGAAACCTTTCAAGTGAGACAACGCGGCATAGTATAGACGCTAAGTACGCGAAAACCAATATGAAAGCGGTAACATAAAACGATGCAGATCAAGGAACAGAGTGTTGCGCAACGGGAGAGTGAAAAGAGTGGTGCGTTCTAATGGACTCGAACCATCGACCCCCACCATGTCAAGGTGGTGCTCTAACCAACTGAGCTAAGAACGCATTTTATCCGTCATATTTCAGGTTGCAGCTGCGTTAGCGGCACTTATTCACCCCAGTCACTTACTGTTGTCAGCGCTTGGGAATTTATTCGCTTGCTGCCTTCCTGCAACCCTAATTATTTAGGATGAAGAAATGGTGCGTCCGAGTGGACTCGAACCACCGACCCCCACCATGTCAAGGTGGTGCTCTAACCAACTGAGCTACGGACGCACTTGGTGCGCTCTAATGGACTCGAACCATCGACCCCCACCATGTCAAGGTGGTGCTCTAACCAACTGAGCTAAGAGCGCAACACGCTGTCAGGGCGACAGCGGGGACGAATATTAACGGCACGCTGGTAAGCTGGCAAGGGGAAAAAGTGATTTTTCATCATGACTGACCAGCATCTGTGCTATGCGTCGTTTTTTTAGGCGTTGCGGGCCTTTTACGGCCCGCTCAGCCACTTAGCGGGCGGCGCGTGTCAGAATCACCTGGGCAGGCAGACGTTGCAAACGACGAATGCGCCAAATCATCATGATCGCCGCCGAGGTTAACCCGACGATAAAGCCACACCAGAAACCGGCCGGGCCGAGTCGGGGCACGACCCAATCTGTCAGCGCCAGGATATAGCCAACCGGCAGGCCCAGTACCCAGTAAGCAATCAGGGTGATAAAGAAGATCGAACGCGTATCTTTGTAGCCACGCAAAATACCGCTACCAATCACCTGAATCGAATCCGAGAACTGGTAAATCGCTGCCAGCAGCATCAGTTGCGCCGCCAGCGTGATGACTTCCGGGTTGGCGGTGTACAACGCGGCGATATGATGGCGGAAAGTGACGGTAAACAGCGCGGTGATGGCGGCCATACTGATGCCGACGCCTTGCGCGGTCCATGCCGCCACCCGTGCCTGTTCTGGCGAACCCTGTCCCAGCCGGTAGCCCACGCGAATCGTCGTTGCCACACCGAGTGACAACGGCAGTACGAACATCAGTGAACTGAAGTTCAGCGCAATCTGGTGCCCGGCGACCTTAACGATACCCAGTGGCGACACCATCAACGCCACCACGGCAAACAAGGTCACTTCAAAGAACAGCGCCAGCGCCACTGGCAGGCCGAGGGTAAACAGACGAGACAGAATCGTCCGCGAAGGTGCTGACCAGCCGGTTGCCATGCGAATATCGCGCATACTGCCCATCCGCTTCAGCCAGAAGCGCATCACCAGAAACATCACCCAATACACTGATGCCGTTGCCACACCGCAGCCGACACCACCCAGCGCAGGCATACCAAAATGTCCGTAGATGAACACATAGTTCAGCGGAATGTTAGTCAGCAAACCGAGGAAGCCGAGCACCATGCCGGGTTTGGTTTTTGATAACCCTTCACATTGGTTACGCGCCACCTGGAAGAACAGATAACCCGGTGCACCGAACAGCAGGGCATGGAGATAACCCTCAGCTTTGGCGGCCAGAAATGGATCGATATCATGCATGGAGCGGATCAGATATCCGGCGTTCCACAGCACCAGCATAATCAACACCGCCACGAACAGCGCCAGCCAGTAGCCCTGACGAACCTGTTCAGCAATGCGCTCGCGGCGTCCTGAACCGTTGAGTTGCGCAACGGTGGGCGTCAATGCCAGTAGCAAACCATGACCAAACAGAATGGCGGGAAGCCAGATAGAGGTGCCGACCGCAACGGCAGCCATATCCGTGGCGCTTACCGAACCGGCCATAATGGTATCCACAAACCCCATCGAAGTCTGGGCAACCTGAGCAAGGATGACCGGGATCGCAAGGGCCAGCAATTGACGCGCTTCTGTTAAATACTTCTGCACGTATCACCTGCATTTAAAATAAAAAGGAGAGCGGGGAGACATCCCCAAAGAATACGCGGCTTAGTGTAACGGTCGCTTGCGTATCCGCCAAACATTGTTCGCAATTTGTTAAAACAAGCGTGTAAATTTTGCGCACCGGCAAATTAAACCCGAGCGGGTCAGCTGTGATAAACTACGGCAAACTTCGCAGAGGCTGAGATTATGTTTACTGGAATTGTGCAGGGTAAGGCAGAAATTGTTGCTATTGAAGAAAAAGAGCTGTTTCGCACTCACATCGTAAAATTGCCGGAAGAGTTACTGCCGGGGCTGGCGCTGGGGGCTTCGGTTGCTAACAACGGTTGCTGTCTGACGGTGACGGAGATTGACGGCGACCGGGTGAGCTTTGACTTAATCAAAGAAACCTTGCGTATTACCAACCTGGGTGAATTGCAGGTGGGCGATCTGGTCAATATTGAACGTGCGGCGAAATTCAGTGATGAAATTGGCGGTCATTTAATGTCCGGCCATATTATGACCACCGCAGAGATCTGCAAAATTATTCAGTCGGAAAACAACCGTGAGGTATGGTTTAAATTACAGGACCCGTCGCAGATCAAATATATTCTGCACAAAGGTTTTGTCGGTATTGACGGCATCAGCCTGACCGTGGGCGACGTGACGAAGAGTAAATTCTGCGTGCATCTGATCCCGGAAACGCTGGAGCGCACCACACTCGGAGCGAAAAAGCTGGGACATAAAGTGAATATCGAGATCGACCCGCATACCCAGGCGATTGTCGAAACCGTTGAGCGCGTCCTGGCACAGCGTGAAGCCGCTGTACTGGCGCAGCAGACGTCTGACGAAAGCGAATAAACCCGCAATCAATAAGGCGCCATTTGGCGCCTTTCTGTTACTTAGCGTGCGACACGCAAACCGCCTTCAGCGCCACGGCTAAATACCACCTGCCACAACTGAATATCACGCGCCCGGAATGCTCCGGCACAAGCGCAGAGATAATAACTGAACATGCGTTTAAAGCGATCGCCATATTTTTCTGCCAGCTGCGGCCAGGCTTCGAGGAAACGTTCATGCCAGGCCATCAGCGTGGTGTCATAATCCGCGCCAAAATTATGCCAGTCTTCCATTACAAAATGGGACTCGCTGGCATCGGCAATCTGGCGTACGGAAGGCAGACAGCCATTCGGGAAGATATATTTGTCGATCCAGGGATCCACATTCATATCGGTTTTAACTGACCCGATGGTATGTAGCAGGAAAATACCGTCCGGCTTCAGATTACGGTCGGCCACTTCAAAATAGGTTGCGTAGTTTTTCGGGCCAACGTGCTCGAACATGCCAACAGAAACGATGCGATCAAATTGCAGATTCAGGTCACGATAATCCTGCAACAGAATGGTGACATCCAGACCGGCACAACGCTCCTGCGCCATTTTCTGCTGTTCAGCCGAAATGGTCACGCCATGCACTTTAACACCGTAATTGCGGGCGGCAAATTCAGCCAGTCCACCCCAGCCACAACCAATATCCAGCAATGACATGCCGGGTTCGAGTTGCAGTTTGCGGCAAATCATATCGAGTTTGGCCTGCTGTGCCTGTTCCAGTGTTTCCGCATCCTTCCAGTAACCGCAGGAATACTGCATAAAAGGATCGAGCATCAGTGAAAACAGGTCATTACCGAGATCGTAATGTTCTTTACCCACAATCCAGGCACGTTTTCTCGATTGCAGATTGGTCAAACGCGCCGCAGCGATTCGCAGTGTATCTTTAAAATGATGCGGTAATTGCTGATCCAGATGGTGTTTCAGTACGCGATGAAAGAACATGTCGAGGTTTTCACATTCCCACCAGCCGTCCATGTAACTTTCACCGAGGCCCAGCGACCCTTCCTGCAGGACCCGTTTAAAAAAATCCGGATGCTTAACCTGAATATCCCAGGGGCGAGTACCATTTATGGCAATATCGGCCCGTTCCAGTAATTCATGGGCGATACGAAACCAGTGGTTTTCTTCAAGGCTCACTTCTTCTATACACGATGAACTCATAGCTTCTCCATCACCTTTCCGATTTCAACCTGAGAAAAGAATAGTCAATTTCTCCAGGCTTGTGAGAGAACTCACGGAAAATCCGTGCGCCAGATATCCGACGTTTTACAGAGGTATGAATCTGAATAGAAATGTCTGGCACAACACAGGGGAGAACATCGTGCAGACACCATCCCAGCGACAGAGTCGCTAAATATTAATACAATTATGTTATTGATTTGTTACAGAAATGCTGACCCACGCAGTATATGCTTCCGTGGGTCAATATTCAACGACTTATCGTTAGTTTGCTAACTAAGGCCGTTGCGTTAGCGATTATCTTCGCAGGGACGGGAGTTGTGAGCAACATCACTTTGTGCGTTTGCCACAGCGGCACGCTGCCAGCCGAAACCAGCCCAGGCAAGCGCCACAGTCGCGAGCATGACCAGGCTGGTACTGTGCAATGCCTGTTGTAAGCCAGCGGAAACCAGCAGGCTGGCGATAAAACACAATCCCAGCTGCAGCAGATTTTGTAAGGATGCCGCTTTACCGGTGGCCTGAGGGAAAGGCAGCAGTGCGCTGGCGACCACGATCGGATAGATAGCACCATTGGCCAATGCCATGCCACAGAACGGCAGCAGCAGCGCCCAGAGCGCAGGTGTTGCAAGCTGGGCAACAGCAAACAGGCTGACGATGCTCAGGCTGTAAATCACCAGCAACCATGGCAGCAGTTGTTTGCTCTGGAACCGATTCAACAGGGCACGGCAACCAAAGCCACCTACGAGGAAGGCGATGGTCTGCGGTACATAACTCAGACCAATATCGGCGGGTGAAAGCCCGGCATCAGCGAGGATGAAAGGCGAACCGGTCAGCCAGGCGAAAAAGCTGGCGGAGCAGGCAGAATAAATCAGCACATTGCCGCTGTAGACCTTTGAAGCCAGTAACGTCAACCATCCGGGCTGTGGCGCGCGTGCCGCCTGGGTGCGGGTGGGGTTCGCCAGTTGCAGGGTACCGACCAGCAACACCAGCGTGACCAGCGTCAGCAGCAGGAAAATGCTACGCCAGTGGAAATGGCCCATCAGCCAGGCTCCCAGCAACGGGGCCAGTGCCGGTGACAACGCCACCAGCGGCATAATGGTGGCGAAAACTTTGTTCGCCTGCGCCTGTGGATAGCGATCAACCACCAGCGCCTGCCAGCTGACAGCCGCCGCGCAAACACCCAGCGCCTGGACAAAACGCAGTGCCAGCATCAGTCGCACATCGGTTACCCACAACATGCCGAGACAGCCCAGCGCGAAGATCACTAATCCGGCCAGCAGAATGGGTTTGCGACCAAAGCGGTCAGACAACGGACCCCAGAACACCTGCGCACAGGCAAATCCACCGAGGAACAGGCTCAGGCTGGCGCTGATGGTGCCGGGGGCAGTGGCAAAATCCTGCTGCATGGCACCGAAGGCCGGCAGGTACATATCCGTAGCAAGAAAGCCCAGCATGCTTAGCAAAGCAAGGTAAGGCAAAAATCCTTTTGATGACAACATGGTGATTCTCATTAGACAAATTAAACGCCGGGGAGTGTAAAAGGGTGCGGCAGTCTTTGTGAAACGCTAATATTTGCGAGGTGCTATCAAAAATTTTGCAGGCAAAATTATGTGGTCTGAATACGCGCTTGAAGTGGTGGATGCGGTGGCTCGCAGCGGCAGTTTTAGCGCAGCGGCGCAGGAGTTGCATCGCGTGCCTTCTGCCATCAGCTATACGGTACGCCAGCTGGAAACCTGGCTGGCCGTGCCTTTGTTTGAAAGGCAGCACCGGGAAGTGGTATTGACGGCAGCGGGTGAGCATTTCGTGCGTGAAGGCCGGAGTGTTATCAAAAAAATGCTGGCAACCCGACGCCAGTGCCAGCAACTGGCTAACGGCTGGCGTGGTCAGTTGAGCATCGCGGTTGATTGTATCGTTAAACCGCAGCGTACCCGGCAACTGGTAAAGGATTTCTACCGTCACTTCCCGGATATGGAGCTGATTATCAGCTATGAAGTGTTCAACGGGGTCTGGGATGCGCTGGCTGATGGACGGGTCGATGTGGCGATTGGGGCCACCCAGGCCATTCCGGTCGGTGGGCGTTTCGCCTTTCAGGATATGGGCGCGCTGAACTGGCGTTGCGTGGTCAGTCCCGGGCATCCCCTGACAAAAAGTACCCAGCTGGATGAAGAAACCTTACGGACGTGGCCTTCGCTGGTGCTGGAGGATACGTCGCGGGCGCTGCCGCGGCGGATGACCTGGACGCTGGATAACCAGCGACGTCTGGTGGTACCGGAGTGGGAAACCGGGATGGATTGCCTGCGGGCAGGTTTGTGCGTGGGCATGGTGCCGGGCCATTTAGCCCGGCCACTGCTGGATAGTGGCGAGTTAACCGAACTGACGTTGCCTGCGCCTTTCCCGGAGAGTCCCTGTTGTGTCAGCTGGTCGGAACAACGCGCTTCACCGGCATTAAGCTGGTTGCTGGATTATCTGGGCGATGCTGAAACGCTCAACCATGAGTGGTTGAGCGAAACGGTGGCTTAGCGGCGATAATCGCGGAACGGACCGTCAGCGACTGAGCGGCGTTCAATCAATGTTGGCTGCACTTCGATGGTCTGCGGCTCTTCGCGTTTACTGGTGATGCGATCGAGCAGCATTTCCAGTGCTTTTTCTCCCAGCTGCGCTTTCGGCTGATGAACGGTCGTCAGCGCTGGGGTGAAATACCGGGCGTTGCGCACGTTGTCATAGCCAATCACCGAAATATCCTGTGGCACACGTAGCCCCATTTCATCGGCGGCACAAATCGCACCCATCGCCATGATATCGCCGCCACAGAACACCGCCGTCGGACGTTGTTTCTGGTTGAGAATCTGCTGCATCGCCTGATAACCGGATTCTGGTTCGAAGTCGCCCTGCACAATCCATTCCGGACGAACGGTAATACCGGCTTCATGCAGTGCCTGCATAAAACCAGCATGACGACCGCCGCCAGTATTGCGCTCCATCTGGCCGGGGATGGCACCAATGTCGCGATGTCCACGTTCGATCAGGTAACGTCCCGCAAGATAGCCGCCCTGGAACGCGTTATCCTGCACGGTATCGGTGAAATCACCGCGAGACTCGCCCCAGTCCATCACCACCATCGGGATATTGCGGTTCTCTTCCAGCATGGTGAGCAGGTCGTCGGGATATTCGGAACACATCACCAATAAACCGTCGACGCGCTTTTGCGCCATCATCGAGAGATAAGCACGCTGCTTTTGCAGATCGTTATGCGCATTGCCGAGAATCAGCGTGTAGCCGCGGTCGAAACAGTGGTTTTCCACCGCTTCGATGATTTCCGCGAAATAGGGGGCTTCGCTGGAGGTGGCGAGCAATCCCAGTGTTTTGGTGTGGTTGACCTTCAGGCTACGCGCCACGGCGCTGGGCGAGTAGTGCAGTTCTTTGATCGCTTCCCATACGGCGTTACGCGTCTCTTCCGCGACAAAACGCGTCTTGTTGATGACATGCGAAACCGTGGTGGTGGAGACACCGGCGCGTTTCGCCACATCTTTAATTGTTGCCATGAAAATGGTACTCCCGGGCTTATCGCAACTTACTGATAAGTATATTGTTAAACGTTTGCGTCTGCTAATGGTTTTGCGCCCCAAATTTTGGGGCAAATGGCGAAGAAAAAGGCGTTAACTCTGAGTCTAAATCACTTTAACAGGCCACAAACACAGCGTGCGCAAAATCTGTTGCGCAACGAAAGGCGGCGATTCTAGCAAGCTGACGCGGATAACACGAGATTTTTGCCAGGGGCTGTGCGAAAATTACATTAACCCTTCAATTAATGTGACTAAGGAGTTGTGATGAGTACAGACCTGAAACTGGCGCTGGGTACTACCGTTGGCGCGCTGTTAATGATCATCGTGTTCAGCTTCACCGCGATCCTTCATTAATAAAAAAGCCGGACCTGAAATTTCAGTGTCCGGCTTTTTATTGCGCAGTGACCGCTTAGCGAATGGTTTTCGGTGTCATCATGCGGCGTGCACCAACATAATGCTTCTGCCAGTAATCTTCACCTAATGCGCTAATCTGAATATCTTTACCGGTACGCGGTGACTGAATAAACTTGCCGTTGCCAAGGTAAACACCTACATGGTCAGCGGTACCGCGATGGTTAATGCGGAAGAACACCAAATCTCCTTTCTCCAGCATATCGCGTTTAATCGGCGCCGCATCACGCAGGTGATACATTTCGTTAGCGGTGCGGGGGAATTTGTATTTCACCAGGTCTTTATAGGCATACCACACCAGACCACTGCAATCGAAACCGGTATGCGGTGAAGTACCGCCCCACTGGTAGGGTTTACCGATCTGACCCATTAATTTGTTCATCGCCGTTTCACGCGCCTTTTGATAGCGCTGACGGTGTGATTTGCTCATCCTGATGGTGGTGAGGTCGCTGGCGTCATCCTGCTCAGATATGACTTTCGCCACGCGCTGATGACCATATTTTTTGGTCGGCGACTTCAGCAGGGTTTTTCTGCGGGTGGTTTTGTGCAGCGCAGTTTCGGTTTTCGTGGGTTTCTTCAGTCTTAACTTATGAACACTGCTGGTAAGGCGTGATTTTTTGGTGCTGGTCTTGACCGGGCGTCGTTTACGGCGCTCATCTTCGCGTGCACTTTTTTTCTCTGCATTATGCAAACTGGCATTGATGGGCGCATGCGGTGACGCAGAAGCCACATTAAAAAACAGTTGGGCGAAAGCCAGCATAAAAAGCGTAATAAGTAAACGCATAGTCCGGTTACAGGTTAAGCAGTCTGCGATAAAACAGCCTGCGGCAAGTTAGAAAAATCTGATCAATGATCAGCGCCGGGATTGATTCTAATCCACTTTTTTTCCAAAAGGTAAGGCATTTTTCGATTAATCTGTTACCAGATGGTATCTGGGGCAAAAATGAGCGATTTCAGCCGGTTAACGCAGCATAATTATTGCCAATTATTAATCGGTTCATGCTTGCTAATGATATGAAAATGTTATTTGTGGCGTTGGAACTTAACAAACATGGCGATTAAGGTCGCTGAGAAGCAAAATCCCGTTTTCAGTGCGGGGGTGAAGTCGCTACAATAAACAAACACGAAGTGAGGAATTAAGGAAGGCAAAAATGAGTACTGTTGAAAAAATTCAGCGCCAGATCGCAGAAAACCCGATCCTGCTGTATATGAAAGGTTCGCCGAAACTGCCAAGCTGCGGTTTCTCTGCGCAGGCGGTGCAGGCTCTGTCTGCCTGTGGTGAGCGCTTCGCGTATGTTGATATCCTGCAAAACCCGGATATCCGTGCTGAATTGCCGAAATATGCCAACTGGCCAACGTTCCCTCAGCTGTGGGTCGATGGCGAGCTGGTCGGTGGTTGCGACATCATCGTGGAGATGTTCCAGCGTGGTGAGCTGCAACCGCTGATTAAAGAAACTGCTGAGAAGTATAAAGAAGCAGAATAATTGCAAAGGCCGACGCATCGTCGGCCTTTCTTTTGGTCATTCTGCATCGTCTTCCGATACATCGTCACTGAACGCGACCGGCCAGCCGCCAAGGCGCTTCCAGCGATTGACCAGCTCGCAAAACAGCGTCGCGGTTTGTTCAGTGTCATACAAGGCAGAATGCGCCTGGGTACTATCGAAATCCATACCTGCCGCTTTACAGGCTTTTGCCAGCACCGTCTGACCCAGCACCAGGCCGCTTAATGCGGCGGTATCAAAAGTGGCAAAGGGATGGAATGGGTTGCGCTTCAGACCGGCACGTTCGGCTGCCGCCATAAGAAAGCCATGATCAAAGGTGGCGTTATGCGCCACGATAATCGCGCGATTGCAGTGACTGTCCTTTGTGCCTTTACGCACCATCTTAAAAATTGCATGCAGCGCTTCATATTCGCTCACTGCGCCACGGAGTGGGTTGCTGGGATCAATCCCGGTAAACGCCAGTGCATCCGGGTTAAGAATCGCACCTTCAAAGGGTTCAACGTGAAAATGCAGCGTTTCATCGCGATGTAACCAGCCGTCTTCATCCATTTTGAGTGTGGTGGCGGCAATTTCCAGCAGGGCATCGGTTTTGGCATTAAAACCGGCCGTTTCGACGTCGATCACCACGGGATAAAAACCGCGAAAGCGTTGATGGAGAGCGTTTAAGTCGTTCGATTCAGACATCAGGATCTCATAGCAATAAATGGGGCAGCGCGCATTATGGCAAAAATTGCGGGAGGGTGCAGCAGGAGAGAGGAGCGCCAGCCCGTAAATACCCAGGCTGGCAGGCAGGCTTAGTTGCCGATGCCGTGTCCGGCGTGTTTGTTTTCGATCAGTTCGATTTTGTAGCCATCCGGATCTTCGACAAACGCAATCACCGTGGTGCCGCCTTTAACCGGGCCAGCTTCTCGGGTCACTTTACCACCGACATTGCGGATGCGGTCACAGGTGGCCGCAACATCATCGACGCCCAGAGCAATGTGTCCGTAGGCGTTGCCGAGATCATAGCTCTCGACGCCCCAGTTATAGGTCAGCTCAATCACGGCACCTTCGCTTTCTTCGGTATAGCCAACAAAAGCCAGGGTGTACTTATATTCGGTGTTTTCGCTCTGACGCAGCAAGCGCATGCCCAGCACACGTGTGTAAAAATCGATGGAACGCTGCAAATCGCCAACGCGTAACATGGTGTGAAGTAAACGCATAACATCCTCTTTTAACAAGCACAAAGGCTAAGTATAGCGAGTTAACGCTCTGAAGAAACAGCATTGCCGCACATCCGGTGCGGCAATCAAACTTTCTTATAACGTCGGGTAATCGGTATAACCTTCGGCACCGCCACCGTAGAAGGTTTCCGGACGCTGCGGATTGAGCGGCGCATCCTGTTGCAGGCGAGCCACCAGATCCGGGTTGGCGATAAAATCACGACCAAAAGCCACGGCATCAATCAGGCCACGCTGAATCAGGTCATCCGCTTTTTCAACGGTATAGGCTCCCGCACCGATGATCACCCCAGGGAACAACGCGCGTACTTTCTCACGGAAAGCGTCGCTATAAGGCTGACCACCCGCCCAGTCTGGCTCTGACAGGTGCAGATAAGCCAGTTTACGTTTGCCTAATTCCGAGATGTACCACAGTGCGGCGGCTTCTTCATCCGCGCCATTTTCCAGATTCTGGAAAGCACCAATCGGTGAAATGCGGATACCGATGCGATCGGCAGACCAGTTAGCAATCGCCGCATCCACCACTTCGAGCGCGAAGCGACCACGTTTGGCAATCGAACCGCCATACTCGTCTGTACGCTGGTTGGAGCCAGGGGCGAGGAACTGATGCATCAGATAACCGTGCGCCGAATGCAGTTCCAGCAAATCAAAGTCTGCTTCGCGTGCGTTGGCAGCAGCCTGACCAAAATCCGCCACGATCTGCTGAATTTCAGCCACGCTGAGTTCACGCGGTACGGAGGTATCTTCCCGGTACACGGTGCCATCGGTGTGACGCAGTGAGGTACGGGTACCGGCAGCCAGAGCAGAAGGGGCGACCGGCGGCAGACCATCTGGCTGCACGCTATTATGGGAGATACGCCCGGTATGCCACAGTTGCACCGCGCTGTGTCCGCCTGCGCCGTGAATGGCCTCGTTGATGACTTTCCACGCGGCGATTTGCTGCTGGGTGTGCAGCCCCGGCGCACCGGCATAACCTTTCGCCTGGAAAGAAATCTGGGTCGCTTCCGTGATGATCAACCCGGCGCTGGCGCGTTGCTGATAATACTCGGCCATCAGTGGGGTGGGGATATCGCCTGGCTCAATGCTGCGCAGACGCGTCAGAGGCGCCATGAAAACACGGTTAGGCACGGTAATCGCACCCACTTTCAGGGGGGAGAACAGCTGTTTACTCGCCATGATGACTCCTGTATTAGACCGGTCGTCTAGAAACTGCGGTTTTTAAAATCAGTGGCTGGTCAGCCACTGTTCAATGGTTTCGAGCGCCAGACTAATCGGGCCTGGCTCTCGTGAGATCTTGCTTTGCAGGCTGGCACCCAGCCACAAAAGATAGCAACGTTGTGCCAGCTGTTGCGGGGTTTGCCCATACAACAACGCCTGTTCCGCTGCCACATCATTGAGACAGCGGGCATAGGCATTAATCACCGCCGTTGCGCCATGTTGCAACGCATCCCGCATCGGTTCTGACAGGTCGCACACCTCGGCGGACAGCTTCACCCCGAGACAACCCATGATATGGCCTTGTTCGATAAATAAACGTTCCGCCGAACGAAAGTGTTGCAGGAAACGCTCTCGTGCTGTGGCATCAGGCTGATTGAGTTGCTGCTCAATCATCTGCAAATGATGGACAAAATAGCGCTCCAGCAGGGCCACACCGAAGGCTTCTTTCGAGCGGAAGTAGTGATAAAACGAGCCTTTCGGCACTTCCGCCAGCGTCAGCATTTCGCTGAGGCCCATCCCGGTAAAACCGCGTTGCAAACACAGCTGCTCGCCGGTAGCGAGCAGATGTTCACGGGTTTCGTTGCGTTGCAGAGTCTTGTTCATGGACAGCAGAGTAATAGACCGATCGGTCTAATGCAATCTTTAGCTGGCTGCCTGGCACGATCTGATCATATCCAGTTGCGGCTGATATTCGCGGGTCTGGATGTTAAACATGCCGAGCAGAGTATGAAACAGATTGTCCTGTGACACCGGCTGATCGGCAGCCTGCTGACGTAAACACCCCTGATTAATATGGTATGTGGCAGCGTAGCCCGGCGACATCCACATCAGCAACGGGATATGAGTTTGCTGTGAGGGGGCAAACAGATAGGGAGCACCGTGCAGATACATGCCATGTTCACCCAGCGATTCACCGTGGTCAGAAAGATAAACCATCGCCACATTGAAGCGATCGCTCAAACCTTTGAGTTTATCAATGGTGCGGCTCAGCATATCGTCGGTGTACAGCAGCGAATTGTCATAGGTATTCACCAGCGCCTGGTGGTCACAATCCTGGATCTGATTGCTGTCACAGGTTGGGGTAAAACGACGGAATTCAGCCGGATAGCGCTGATAATAAGCCGGGCCGTGGCTACCCATCTGATGTAGCACGATAATGCCGTCGTTATGCAGGCTGCCAATGTAGTTGTCCAGATTGTGCAGCAGAACATCATCAAGACAAAAACCGTCATGACAATATTGTGGCAGGTTCCACAGGGTCATATCAGTATGCGGGACACGATCGCAGGCACCTTTGCAGCCACCGTCATTCTCGCGCCACAGTACGCTCACCCCCGCATGGGCCAGCACATCGAGCAGACCTTCCTGATGGTGGGCCAGATTGGCATCGTACTGCTCACGTGGCATATTCGAGAACATGCAGGGCACGGAAACGGCGGTTTCGGTGCCGCAGGAGCTGGTTTGTGGATAGTAGATCACCTGCTGCTGCTTCAGCTGCGGATTGGTTTCTCGCGCATAGCCGCCGAGGGAAAAGTCTTCAGCGCGACCGGTTTCGCCCACCACCAACACCACCAGCGTTTTTTTCTGTTCGGCGGCGATTAATGGGCCTTTATGGGCATCTTCGCCGATCTTCACCAGTTGCTGACTGCCCTGTAACCAACGCTGATCGACATAATGGCCGGTACCGCTGACGATATTGGCCGGGGTGATCATTTTTACCAGCCCTTTGTTGTTGCGGATCAGCGAGGCATAATCTTTATAAAACAGCACCGCCATCAGCAGGATTATCAACAACGCCCCGAGGGCACCGGCCAGGCGCTGCAACAGGCTCCACCACCAGCGTTGTCCTGAGCGGATACGGACGCTGGTGATAAACGCCGCAGGCAGTATCCCCATCAGCAGCATCCAGATGACCCATGTGCGGCTGATCAGCGCACCGGCTTCCTGGGCATTCGACTCAAACACGTTTTCAATCATGTTGGTATCGATAACCGTACCGAAGCTGTGCATAAAGTAGTTAGCGGCGGCGCTGGTCAGCACCAGCAGTATCAATAGCGGTTTACGGATAAACGGCCAGGCGAGCAGGGTAAAAATAAAGTAGAACGCGGCGATCAGGACCACGGGAATACTGGCGGCGAACAGATAATCATGCAGCCGTGTGTAGGGAATAATTTGCCATGCGCGCAGCAAAAACAGGCCATTTAGCACAACACCAAAGAAAAACGCGGCGCTGAAATTAAACCAGCCAGAGTGACACTGTAACTTATTCGGGAATTTCATGAAAACTCATCAATGGAACAGAATCGCGCCAGAGTAGAGACAAAATATGAGGAAAACCTTAACCAAACTTAAACGCCCCCAGGGTCCACAGGGACAGATTAGTAAGTAACGGTAACTCGCTGGCTGGCGAAAAATTGATTGTGCAGAATACGTGCAATTGGCGTTTACTCTGCGCACAATGTCACTAAGCTGTTATCAATATGCTGCAATTTGCCTGTACCGGAGTGGATGTGGCCGAGCAACTTGAGTTTTTTCCTGTCCCCAGCCCCTGTCGGGGGATTTGCCAGAGCGATGCTCGTGGTTATTGTCGTGGCTGTCTGCGCAGTCGCGAGGAGCGTTTTGACTGGATGAAATACAGTGATGCGCAAAAGCGCCATGTGTTGCGTTTATGCCGTCAGCGCTGGTTACGCCTGCAGCGCAGTCAGAAACCCGAAGAACCAGACGAACCGCAACAACCCTCACTGTTCTGACCGTTGCTGTGCGTGACTTTCCGTTATACTGCCGATTCATCCATTCGGATTTGCGTTTAACGGAGAGCTATGATGTTACAGCCGCAACAAATTGCCCCGCAGGGACCGCTATTTTCACCGCTGATCATGGGTTACTGGCGTCTGATGGAATGGGGCATGACGCCACAGCAGTGCGTGCAGTTTATCGAGCATCATCTTGCGCTGGGCATCACCACGGTTGACCACGCGGATATTTATGGTGATTACCAATGTGAGGCCGCATTCGGTGCAGCGCTGAAACTGGCGCCGGGTTTGCGTGAAAAGCTGCAAATCGTCACCAAATGCGGCATCGCGACGCGCGCTAAACCGGAGCACCAGATCGGTCATTACATCACCGATACCCGCCATATTTTGCAGAGTGCAGAAAATTCGCTGCGCCATTTTGCTACCGATTATCTCGACCTGCTGTTGATTCATCGCCCCGATCCACTGATGGATGCAGATGCAGTTGCCGAAGCATTCCTCTCATTGCATCAGAGTGGAAAAGTGCGTCATTTCGGTGTCTCCAATTTCACCCCGACCCAGTTCACCCTACTGCAATCACGTCTGCCTTTTACCCTGGCGACCAACCAGCTGGAAATTTCTCCGCTGGAACAATCGACATTACTGGATGGCTCGCTGGATCAGTGCCAGCAATTGCGTATGCGCCCGATGGCCTGGTCCTGTCTCGGCGGTGGGCGTTTATTTAACGACCCGCATTACCAGCCACTGCGTGATGAACTGCATCAGGTGAAACAGGAAATCGGTGCCAGCAATATTGAACAGGTGGTGTATGCCTGGGTGATGAAACTGCCCAGCCGCCCCTTGCCGATCATCGGTTCGGGTAAAACAGCGCGTGTCAGTGACGCGGTGGCGGGCTGTCAGTTAACGCTGGATCGCCAGCAGTGGTTCCGCATTCGTAAGGCTGCACTGGGCTACGATGTGCCCTGAAGCGTAAAAATGCGTCAAAATGCAGCAGCACCGGGAAAAAGCAGCCAGGCTTACAGGGAACTCACCATAAGGAGATGTTATGAACAGAATCCTGATTGCTGTTCTGGCGCTGCTCTGTAGCGGCGTTGCCCAGGCTGCTTCAGAAGAAGTCGAGCTGCACAAAGTGACGGAACAAGGTATTGGCGCGGCGATTGGCAAGGTGACCATCACCGAAACCCCTTATGGGCTGCAATTTACCCCCGCGCTGAGTGGTCTGCCTGCGGGCATCCATGGCTTCCATGTCCATGCCAACGGCAGCTGTGAACCCGGCGAATCGGCTGGGAAAATGGTGGCGGCGGGTGCGGCAGGGGGGCATTTTGATCCCGGAAAAACCGGAAAACATCTGGGACCCTATGCCGAAGGCCACCTGGGTGATCTGCCTGCGTTATATGTCGGCGATGACGGTAAAGCGAATTATCCGGTGCTGGCCCCGCGTATCAAATCCCTGAATGAAATCAAAGGGAAAGCCCTGATGGTGCATGTGGGCGGTGACAATCATTCTGATCACCCGCAACCACTGGGCGGCGGCGGTGCCCGCTTTGCCTGTGGTGTGATTTAACCGGGGGCGGCGACCTGCTGCCGCCCCGATTTGCGTAACCAGACATTTCTCAGATATTTTTGCACTGTTCCCGCTGATTTTTCCCGCCTATGATACGTGGCAGGGAATAAAACCGCTCAGGGGCAGGAATGAAAACGTGTGGGATCATGTTGTTATGTGCGTTGCTGGTAGGATGTGATCAACCGAATGATACGCAATTACGACTGGACGCCAGTCGGCAACTGCAAAGAACGATCGATGTTAATCCGCTACGCGCCAGCTGCGAGGAGATTGCCCGTGGGCGCGAATGGCTGACACAGCGAACGCTGGAGAAGCTGGAAGCGAAAGGCTGTCAGAATGTGCTGCGCAGTGCGACTGAAACCAACTTCACCCATGCTGAAGTTTATCGTCACACCATGACGGTGGTGTGTGGTGCTATCGATGGGAAAAGTTTTACCGGCACCGATCTGCCGCGTCGTTTTATCTATTCCCCGGAGGAGAAAGCTCTGGTGCTGGAACCGATGTCCGAGCAGGATAAAACCCGCTTTGAGGGGCGAAAAACCCTGCAACAGTTGCAGGATGATTTTAACCGGCAGCAGCAACAATATTGTCAGTAGGCACGGCCTGTTTCAGTTGCGCCAGCGAACAGCGTAAACGCCAGAGAATGCCGGCAAGGGTATTGGCTTCGCTGTCTTGCGTGACCGGGAGATGGGCAATCATTTCCTCCAGTTCATCCAGCGTCGCCTGCAAAGAGGTGTGGCGCACACCACGCAGGCTCATAATCCGCTGTAAATCCTGCAAACTGCTGTCACGCATCCGGGCCAGGGTGGGAGAGCTGGGCTGCCATTCGCGTAACTGCCAGACAATATGCGTACAATTGAGCAGCACCACGCCCCAGCGCAACAGCCATATTCGCGCCTGTTCATCGCGGCTATTACTTAACTGGCTGATATGATGGTAAATCTGTGATTCGAAGCGGCTCTCGCTTAAACGAGGGTGGCGACGCAATTGATCGAGGAAGGCATGGCGCAACGCGCGAATATGACGCCGACTGCGACGCGCATCCGAGCTGGGGCGCAGCACCTGAAACGCCAGCCAGGCCAGCATCACACCACAAACTTTTGCCAGGTTATCGTTGAGGAAACTCTGGTAATCCCAATCCGGCGGGTTACTGACGGCAATAAACGATCCCATGAAGACAATAAATTGCCCCCACATCCCGGCGCGCGCTTTCTGCTGCAATTTGAACAGCTGCAATGTCAGCAACAGCGGGAACAGCACCAGCAAAAACTGCCACAGCGCGCTGATCTGCACCATCAAGCCAAACTGCAACACAAAACTGAACACGGACAACCACAGCAGGGTTTTCAGCAACAGAGAGATGCTGCCGGTGGGAGAGGGAGCTGAAGAATACAGCACGCAGGCGATGGCGGTGAGAGTCAGCGCTGCTGCGCCGGAATCCCATTGGGTCGCGATCCAGTATGCACAACCCAGCATAATCACGCTGAAAGTGCGTAACGCACTCCAGCCCGCTTCCGCGTTGTCGCTTTCCCGCGCCAGTGAGGGAACACGCGGTGGTTGAAAGCGCGTATCGGCATCGGCACGTTCAATCAGCCTGATCCAGCGCTGCACGTTAAGGTAAACCCAGGCAAAGTAGCGCAGACGCTGTACAAAGGCGCGCTGGCGATAATCGCCCTCTGCGGCGGGGGTGATGCTGCGCAGAATCAGCGCCAGCCGGTATTTATCACATTCCGGTTGGGCCAGTTCGTGCAGCAATTTTTGCATGGCGTCGAATAACAGTGGCGGCGCGTCTGGCCAGTTCAGCAGCATCCGGCGCAGACTGGAAAGCACGCTGGTTAAACGCAACTGCTGATGCAGCACGTAGTTGAGTACGTTATTTTGCCGCCGAAAACGATAGTGGCTCCAGAATGCCTGAATACGCAGCAGGTTCATGGTCAGAATCTGGCTGATGACATTTTCATGGGCAGTGCGGACATTATCGGTACTGCCTTGTTGTAACAGCAGCACTGCATGGTCCAGCAACCGGGCATGCATTTGCCGCAGCGATCCCATTAACGCGTGACCATCCGAGGTGCTGGGCAGCACCATCATCATCAGCCCGGCACACAAAATCCCGGAAATGACTTCGCAGACGCGAGCCTGGGTAATGGTCCATAACTCGCTGATATCAGTAATATTGACGCTGCTAAACGCGATGATCGCGGCAGTATAACCGGCCAGCGAGAAGGCATAAGCCACATTATTTTGAAAGTGATTGGCAATCCAGGTACATAGCGCCAGCCAGCCCGCCATAAAAAAGGCAAATAACCAGGGTTCATTCAGCGTATGTCCGGCAATCAGCAGTGCAGCGGTGGCACCGAGCAAACTGCCGACGATACGGCCCAGGCTTTTGCTGATCGCCCCACCCACAGTGGGAAAGCTGACCACTGCCGCCGAGGTCATCGCCCAGTAGGGTTGGTCCAGTTGCAGTGCATAGGCGACGGAGAGCGCCAGGCACATCGCGATGGCGTTGCGCAAGGCATAGCGCCATTGGCCGCCTGAGGCTTTAATCCACGGCAGATTTTGCCATGCCAGCCACTGAAAATTCATCCGCAGCCTCAGCGCACAATCGAAATGGTGCAGGTGGTGCCCGCCACCAGCGGGACATCATCCGGGATAGCATCCAGCTGGATACGCACCGGAACACGCTGTGCCAGCCGCACCCAGGGGACATTCGGTTTGATATCCGGCACCAGGCCGCTGTCGCTATCGACACTCTGGTCATAAATGGCACGGCCAATGCTTTCAACTTTGCCTTGCAAGCGCTGGCCGTTGCTGTACAGCACGATATTCGCGGTGGCACCTGGCTGAATATGGCGTAGTTTGGTCTCTTCGAAATAGCCCATCACGTAAAAAGAGTGGCTATCGACCAGCGCAAACAACGGTGTTCCGGCGGTGGCATAGTTACCGGGGCGTAGCGTGAGATTGCTGACCCAGCCATCAGTCGGCGCGCTGATTTCGGTTTGCTGCAAATTCCAGCGCGCCTGATCAAGCGTAGCCTGGGCGGCTTTGGTGGTGGCAGCGGCGGCGTTGGCCGTCAGACGGGCGGCGTCGAGATCCTCTG
Organism: Pantoea sp. X-Soil-TKNS-1280; assembly: GCF_059730475.1. Classification (NCBI taxonomy): domain Bacteria; kingdom Pseudomonadati; phylum Pseudomonadota; class Gammaproteobacteria; order Enterobacterales; family Erwiniaceae; genus Pantoea; species Pantoea sp. X-Soil-TKNS-1280. The sequence goes on from NZ_AP035962.1 coordinate 1,895,757, forward strand.
CGGAAATCACGTTACGCGGCAGATTGCTGCGACGGGCGAGCTCATGCTGGGCCTTTTCCTGGTCCGACTGTGCTTTCGCCAGCTGGGCTTCGGCATTCTCCAGCGCGATTTGCCACGGCACCGGATCGATCGTTAGCAGGGTTTGTCCTTTATGCACAAACTGATTGTCGCGTACCACAAGCGTAATGATGCGGCCAGAGACCTGCGGGGTGATATCCACCAGTTCAGCACGCACTTTGCCATCCCGCGTCCACGGTGATTGCATGTAGTAGTTCCACATCCACCAGCCCGCCAGTAGCGCCAGGGTAAACACGACCAGAGTAGAAAAGTATTTAAAGGGATTGAATTTCATGGCGATTTATCCGAGGCTCAATAACCAAAGTGCGGCGGTGACGCACAGCACAAACAGGGAAAGATCCATTAATGTGGGATGCCAGATATCACCGGAGTACATCCAGCCACGCAGCAACGGATGGATAAGTAGCCAGAAAAAGAAACCCAGCAGCACCGCTTTAAACAGCGGTGGGAAGAACAAGGAGGCACCAAATACCAGGTCGGTAAGCGGGGCGTTAGCGGTAAAGAGGAAAACAGACACGTATCATCTTCCTTAGTTAACCCAGAATCATTCTCAATGAAGCGTAGATGAGTGCGTGTGTCAGCTGGCCTGGGATTTGTATTTTGTCCTGTAAACTCGCAGAATAGTGTAAAATCTGGCTTGATAGCTAGCAAGCTAATTATAAGGAGATGAAATGGATACGACACTCGGAACGGATTTATCTCGCCTGGTGCGCATCTGGCGTGCCTTGATTGACCAGCGTCTTAAGCCGCTTGAGTTAACGCAAACGCATTGGGTGACGTTACACAATATTCATCAACTCCCGCCAGAGCAGTCGCAGATTCAGCTGGCGAAAGCCATTGGTATTGAGCAACCCTCGCTGGTGCGCACGCTCGATCAGCTGGAAGAGAAGGGGTTAATTACCCGCTCGACCTGCGCGAACGATCGCCGTGCCAAGCGCATCAAACTGACCCGGCAGGCCGAGCCAATTATCGAGCAGGTCGAAAGTGTGATTGATGCCACCCGCGACGATATTCTCAACGGTATCAGCCTGGAGGAGGTAAATCAGATGGTGACGCTGATTGCCCGGCTGGAGAGAAATATTCTCGAATTACAAAATCGCGAGAAATAAAAAAACCGACGCGCAGGCGTCGGTTTTTTGTTTCTGCTCGCTTAGCGCGGCGATACGGTAACCTGGCTGCCGTTCGACGCCATGACGACACGCTGGCCGACAGAGAAGCGGGTTGCTGCCTGCTTCTGTACTACCATGATGGTGTTACCGTCATCCTTACGGATTTCCAGCTCTACACCGTCGCTCTTGTTCAGAGTACTCTGTACGCCCTGGCCCGCAACGCCACCCAGCACGGCACCGCCTGCGGTTGCCAGTGAACGGCCGCTGCCGCCACCGATGGTATTACCCAGGAACCCACCTAATACGGCACCGCCAATGGCGCCAATCACGTTGTTCTCATCACCGCCCTGAATTTTAACCGGACGGACCGACACCAGGGTGCCGTAGGAAACGCTTTGTACCTGTTTGGCTTCATTGGCACTGTAAACATCGCCGGAGAGGGTGTCATTGCTGACACAACCTGCCAGCGTTAAGCCAGTCAGTGAGACGACCAGGAAACGCTTAATCATCAGAAAGCTCCTTATTGCAAAAATGCGCCATGATCTCATTCTGTCCTGCACAGAGTATAAGACACAAACCAGGCAATTGACTTTAGTCCGAATTATACGCGGTTGGAGGCGAAGCATAGACCATTGCATCTCAACAAAAATTCAATTGGATAACGAAAATATTTTACCCTGGATTACATATCGCTTTGTGCTTAAAAAGCGGAATTTAATCATAGAATTAGCCACCGTAATTTGCCAGGCTACTCTGAGATGAATCATTTGCCCGCGTGCGAGTAAGGAAAGTATATGAAATCAGGGCGCTATATTGGTGTGATGTCCGGTACCAGTCTTGACGGTGTCGATGTGGTACTGGCGGCGATTGATGAACATATGGTGGCGCAGCAGGCGAGCTACTGCCATCCGATCCCCCAGGATTTGCGACAGCAGGTGCTGGCAATTTGTCAGGGGCAATCACTGACGTTCTCGCAACTGGGGCAGCTGGATACTCGTCTTGGCAAGTTGTTTGCCGAGGCGGTATTAACGCTGATGCGCCAGCAGTCGCTGGAGGCCAGCGATATCATGGCGATTGGCTGTCATGGGCAAACAGTGTGGCATGAACCCTTAAGCGATGCGCCTAACACCTTACAGATTGGTGATAATAACCAGATTGTCGCGACGACCGGTGTCACGGTGGTGGGCGATTTTCGCCGCCGTGATATGGCACTCGGGGGGCAGGGCGCGCCGCTGGTGCCCGCCTTCCATCAGGCATTATTGATGGACAGCGTAGAACGGCGCATGGTGCTGAATATTGGTGGCATCGCCAACCTCTCGCTGCTGCTCCCTGGCCAGCCGGTGCGCGGTTTTGACACCGGACCAGGCAATATGCTGATTGATGCGTGGATCTGGCGTAACAAAGGTCAGGGTTACGACAAAGATGCCGCCTGGGCGCGCAGCGGGCAAGTCGTGCCTGCGTTGCTGGATCAAATGCTGGCCGATCCCTGGTTTGCCTTACCGCCACCGAAAAGCACCGGGCGTGAATATTTCAACCTGAGCTGGATTGAACAACAATTGCAGCGTTTCCCGGCGCTGGCAGCGCAGGATGTGCAGGCCACCCTGACGGAGCTGACGGCACAGACCATTGCGCAACAGGTTCAACTGAATGATGGCTGTGATCGCCTGCTGGTATGCGGTGGCGGCAGTCGCAATCCGCTGCTGATGGCCCGCCTGGCCGCACTGTTGCCGGGTACGGAAGTGAACACCACCGATCAGGCCGGTATCAGCGGCGATGATATGGAAGCGCTGGCCTTTGCCTGGCTGGCCTTCCGCACCTTGTCGGGATTACCGGGCAATTTACCGGCCGTGACTGGCGCGCGCGCGATGAGCGTGCTGGGTGCCATCTATCCGGCCAATCCCCGGCAGACACGTTAAGGAGTGAGGATGAAAAAAGCGATTATCATCGGTGGCGTCCTGCTGCTGAGTGGTTGTGGTTTAATACCCAAACACGCCGAGCAACCGCAAACCCTGCATTACCAGTGCGGAACCTTGCCATTGACCGTCACGCTGGATAACCCGCGGCAGCAGGTCAGCTTTATTCTGGATGGCAAACCCCTGACGCTGACACAAACAGTTTCTGCCTCCGGCACGCGTTACAGTGATGGGACTTATGTCTTCTGGTCGAAAGGTAATGGTGCTTTTGTCGAGCGTAACGATAAGATTGTGATTAATGACTGCGAATTGCAGAATGCGAGCAGTTCCGCCCAGTGAACGGTTGAGAAAGAGTATAAAGCATGAGCGACAGTGACAGTTTGCAAACTATTGCCCACCTGCGTCGTGAATACACTCGCGGTGGCTTACGACGTAAAGATTTGCCAGATAACCCTCTGGCGCTGTTTGAACAGTGGCTGCAACAGGCCTGCACCGCGCAGTTGCCCGACCCGACGGCCATGACGGTGGCGACGGTGGACAGCAGCGGTCAGCCTTACCAGCGTATCGTGCTGCTCAAGCACTACGATGAGAAAGGGATGGTGTTTTACACCAACCTCGGCAGCCGCAAAGCGTTACAGCTGGCGGAGAATCCGCGTATCTCGTTGCATTTCCCGTGGCATTACCTGGAACGTCAGGTGATGGTGCTGGGGGAAGTGGAAAAACTCTCGGCGCTGGAAGTGCTGAAATATTTCCATAGCCGCCCGCGTGACAGTCAGATTGGTGCCTGGGTATCGAAGCAGTCGAGCCGGATTTCGGCGCGTGGTGTGCTGGAAGGCAAATTCCTTGAACTGAAGCAGAAATTCCAGCAGGGCGAGGTGCCGTTGCCGAGTTTCTGGGGCGGATTCCGGGTGAAATTTCACACCATGGAGTTCTGGCAGGGGGGCGAACATCGTCTGCACGATCGCTTCCTGTATCAGCGTCAGGACAATGGCTGGTCAATCGACCGTCTTGCCCCGTAAAACTGCGTTTTAGCCCCTTTCAACGCTGGCGCACTTGGCGTCAGCGCTTTATGCTATAGCCCTCATTTTTTTCACTTCCGCAAATCAGCGGAAAGCTATGTACCAGCCTGGGTGCAGTCTGATCAATTTGGAGTCAGTGATGACCAGCAGTAACCTGATACAACAATTGCAAGAGAGGGGCTTGATTGCCCAGGTAACGGACGAGGAAGCGTTAGCAGAGCGACTGGCGCAGGGGCCAATTGCACTCTATTGCGGCTTTGATCCCACCGCTGATAGCTTGCACTTGGGCCATCTGGTGCCGCTGCTCTGCCTGAAACGTTTTCAGGACGCCGGACACAAGCCGGTCGCGCTGGTGGGTGGTGCCACCGGTCTGATTGGCGATCCCAGCTTTAAAGCAGCAGAACGTAAACTGAACACCAGCGAAACCGTGGGCGAGTGGGTGGAGAAAATCCGCAAACAGGTTGCGCCTTTCCTGAGTTTCGATTGTGGTGATAACAGTGCCATCGCCGCCAACAACTATGACTGGTTTGGTGGCATGAACGTGCTGACCTTCCTGCGTGATATTGGTAAACATTTCTCCGTTAACCAGATGATCAACAAAGAAGCGGTCAAACAGCGTCTGAACCGTGAAGATCAGGGCATCTCCTACACCGAGTTCTCTTACAACCTGTTGCAGGGTTATGACTTTGCCGAGCTGAACAAACGCTACGGCGTGGTGTTGCAAATTGGCGGTTCCGATCAGTGGGGCAACATCACCTCCGGTATCGACCTGACCCGTCGCCTGCATCAGCAGCAGACCTGGGGTCTGACCGTGCCGTTGATCACCAAATCTGACGGCACCAAATTCGGTAAAACTGAAGGTGGCGCGGTATGGCTCGACGAGAAAAAAACCAGCCCGTATAAGTTCTACCAGTTCTGGATCAACACCGCCGATGCGGATGTCTATCGCTTCCTGAAATTCTTCACCTTTATGAGCATTGAAGAGATCAATGCACTGGAAGAAGAAGATAAAAACAGCGGCACCGCGCCACGCGCACAATATGTGCTGGCCGAGCAGGTGACCCGTCTGGTGCACGGTGAAACCGGTCTGGCGGCGGCAAAACGTATCACCGAAAGCCTGTTTTCTGGCAGCCTGAGCGAGATGACTGAGGCCGATTTCGAACAGCTGGCGCAGGATGGTATGCCGACCATCAGCCTGAACGCGGAAGACGATCTGCAACAGGCGTTGGTGAAAGCCGAGCTGGTACCGTCACGCGGCCAGGCACGCACCATGATCGGTTCGAACGCGGTATCACTGAACGGTGAAAAACAATCAGACGCTGAGTATCGTTTCAGCGACAGTGACAAACTGTTCGGGCGCTTCACGCTGTTGCGTCGCGGCAAAAAACACTACTGCCTGATTAACTGGCAGTAAGCACTTCAGGGCCGGTCTCCGGCCCTTTTTTATGGCAAGGCAGTACAGGTCAACAATGAAAAATATTCTCGCAATCCAGTCACATGTTGTTTATGGCCACGCCGGAAACAGTGCGGCCGAGTTTCCCATGCGTCGGATGGGGGCCAATGTCTGGCCGCTGAATACCGTGCAATTCTCCAACCACACCCAGTATGGGCACTGGACCGGTACCGTGATGCCCGCCACCCATCTGACCGATATTGTGCAGGGTATTGCGGCGATCGACCGTTTGAAGACCTGTGATGCGGTGCTGAGTGGTTATCTGGGTTCCGCCGAACAGGGCGAGCAGATCCTGGAGATTGTGCGCCAGGTGAAAGCGGCTAACCCGAACGCCTGGTATTTTTGCGATCCGGTGATGGGTCATCCGGAGAAAGGCTGTATTGTTGCGCCCGGTGTGGCGGAGTTTCATTGCAAAATGGCGCTGCCGGCCAGTGATATTGTCGCGCCCAATCTGCTGGAGCTGGAAATGCTCAGTGGTCAGAGCATTGCCAATGTCGAGCAGGCGGTGGTAGCTGCCCGTGCCTTGATTGCCCAGGGGCCGAGAGTGGTGCTGGTTAAGCATCTGGCACGCGCCGGACGCCGCAGCGATCGTTTCGAGATGCTGCTGGTGACCGCCGATGAGTGCTGGCATATCGACCGTCCGCTGGTGGATTTTGGTGTGCGTCAGCCGGTCGGCGTCGGCGATTTGACCAGCGGCCTGCTGCTGGTGGATCTGCTGCATGGCAAGTCACTGCGTGATGCGCTGGAACATGTTACCGCAGCGGTGTATGAAGTGATGCTGAAAACCCATGAAATGGGCGAGTACGAGTTACAACTGGTTGCCGCGCAGGATGCGATTGCGCAACCGACGCAGCACTTTGACGCCGTTAAAATTTAAAACAGGTTGTCCCTTTGTAGCGGCGCGATTTATCGCGCGGGTTTTACCCCGGCGCAGCATATCTCAATGCGCGATGAATCGCGCCGCTACGAATCAGTGCCACAGGCCGGAGTCACCGGCCTGTCATCATCACACCAGACCTTCCGCTTTCAATGCGGCCTGCACTGCCGGACGCTCTGCGACGCGCGCAAACCAGCTGTTCAGCGCGGGCAGATCGCTCAAATCCAGTTGCACCGCCTGCGCCCAACGCGTCACCACGAACAGATAGGCATCGGCGACGGTAAAACGCAGTCCCATCAGCCATTGTTTATCCTGCAAGGCGTGATCAACGATTTCGAATTTTTTCTTCAGTTGCTCACGCACCAGCGTTTTGTATTCGGCAGGGGTATCTTTTCTGAACAGCGGGCTGAAGCCTTTATGCAGTTCGGTGCCGATAAAACTTAACCACTCCAGCGTGTGATAACGCGTCAGGCTGCCCGTCGGGGCCAGCAGATGGCGATCGGGTTTTTGATCGGCCAGGTATTGCACAATCGCCGTGCCCTCAGTCAGCAGCGTGCCATCATCAAACAGCAAGGCGGGAACTTGTCCTTTCGGGTTTATCTGCCAGTAATCTTCTCCTCGCTCGGTACGTTTCTGTTGCAGGTCGACATTGACCTGCGTGAAGTCCAGCCCGCATTCGCGCATCACAATGTGTGGCGAAAGCGAACAGGCACCGGGCTTACAATAGAGTTTCATCATGGCTTCTCCAGGTTTTGTTGTGATCGTAACAGCATAAATCGGCATAAAAGTTTTGCCAGTGATACCGATCAGGATTCATCGCTGCGGCGATAATTATCTGCATTGAAACAGGCGAGTGTCGGCAGTTGCGCCAGCGCGAAATCCCAGAACTGGCGCACTTTAGGTGTCATGTTTTTCACCCGTTGCGTCACCAGTTGCACTGGCAAGGCAGCGGGTTCCCACTCGGGTAATAAACGGACCAGTGTGCCATGGCGCAAATCATCCAGCACCTGGTAGGAGAGCAAACGACCAATGCCCTGGCCGTTACGCAACGCCAGCAGCTGGCTTTCGACTTCATTCACCCGCAGACGCGGTGTAATGCGCACGCGCACATCGCGGGCAAAGCGCCATTCCTTCGTCTGCCGTATCCCGGCGACCAGGGTATGTTCGTTCAATGCAGAAGGGTGCAGCGGCGTGCCAGCGCGTTGCAGGTATTCCGGGCTGGCAATCAGCATACTCTGCACCTCACCGACACGGCGCGCCACCATCGAGGAATCCTGCAACTCACCGATACGCAGGGCGATATCCAGCGAGTTATCAATCAAATCCTGATAGCTGTCGCTTAACACCAGCTCCAGCTGAATTTCCGGATGCTGATCGAGAAAAGCGTTCACCAGCGGCATGACATGACGGCGGCCAAATTGAACCGGCGCGGTGACGCGCAGCAATCCCTGCAAGCCACTGTGGTGCGCACTGTCCATCGCTGCCTGATAGTTACCCAGCAGCTGGCGTGCCTGCTCAAACAACTGCCAGCCCGCTTCAGTAGGGGCCAGCTGGCGCGTGGTGCGCTCAATCAGCGTGGTGCCAAAGCGTTGCTCCAGCGCCGCCAGCGTGCGGGTAATCACCGGCGGGGAACGCTGCAAACGCCGTGCGGCGGCGGCCAGGCTGCCTTGCTGGATGACGGTTACGAACACGTCAAGCTCGTCAAATCTGTCCATCATTCTTCCTGTTTCGGTAATAGTCTCTTGTTATAACACGATCTTCCTTACTTAAATCACAAGAGTAAGCTAAGCAAAACAGGAGACCACCATGAAACTTTACAGCACCCCGTTATCCGGCCATGCCCATCGCGTCCGTCTGTTGCTCAACATGTTACAACTGGACTATCAATGCATCGAAGCCGCTGCCGCGCAGCGCCAGCTCGAGGAATTTCGCCTGCTCAATCCGTGGCAGCAAATCCCGGTTCTGGTCGATGGTGACGCGGTTGTCTATGACAGCAACGCCATTCTGGTGTACCTGGTGCGACGTTATGCCCCGGGCAGCCATTGGTTGCCGGAGGAGCCGTTGGCGGCTGCACAGGTGCAGTTGTGGTTAGGTAAAGCCGCAGGGGAAATTCGTTACGGTGTGGGTTCGGCGCGACTGATTAAACAATTTCAGACCCCGGAAGATTACGCCTCGGCCGGCAGTGTCGCCGCCCGTTTTCTGCCGCAAATGGAACAGCATCTCAGCAGCAGACGCTGGCTGGTGGGTGAGCAGCCGACGATTGCCGATCTTTCCTGCTACGCTTACGTCGCCTGTGCGCCTGAGGGGGGCATCTCCCTGCAACCCTGGCCCGCGATTCGCCAGTGGCTGGCTCAGGTCGAAGCTTTACCCGGCTTTGAGGCGTTGCCGCCACTGCCACTCCCTGAGGACGATGATCATGTTTCATCCCGGTGAACAACAGGCACAGCAGCTGGCGGGTTTTCGCCAGGTGCGTGCCGCCATCTATGATCAGATGCCGCAGCAGCATCAGCTGTTTTATGCTCAGTTGCCTTATCTGTTGCTGGCGCAGCGTGACCAGCACGGCTGGCCGCTGGCCCATTTGCTGATGGCGGCACCGGGTTTTGTCCAGCCGCTGGATGAAAATCACCTGGCAATCCAGCGCAGTGCACTGCAACGTGCGCCGCTGCTGTCATTACCGGAGGAGGGCGAGTCGCTGGCGATCCTTGGCATCGATTTTGCCACCCGTCGTCGTAATCGCGCGAATGGCGAGGTGGCGGCACTGGGTCCGGATCATCTGGTGATGCGGGTGCTCGAGAGTTTTGGTAACTGCCCGCAATATATCCATCAGTATCCCTGGCAAGTGCCTGCGGCGGGGAACATTACGGTGACGCCGATAACCCAATTGAGTGGGGAAGATCAGCGTGTGCTGGCACGCAGCCAGACCTTTTTTATCGCCAGCGGCGAACCGGGTGGCAGTATGGACATTTCCCATCGTGGTGGTCCGGCAGGCTTTTTGCGCTGGCACGCGAGCGGGCAGTTATCATTTGATGATTTTCCCGGCAACCGTTATATGAACACGTTGGGTAATCTGTTGCTGGATGCGCGCTGTGCGCTGCTGATCCCCGACTGGCAGCAAGGCACCGCGCTGCATTTACAGGGTGAAATGACCATCGACTGGGAAGCAGAAGATGGGGAGGGTAAAGTCTTCCGTCGTTTATGGTTTACCCCACATCATATGATGCGACTCGGAGCCGGTGCCTGCTGGATCAGGCCATAAAAAAGCCGTCACCCGAGGGATGACGGCTTAATCGTTTTTCCGGAGTTGACCGACGGATTATGAATTGGCGTTAGCGCGCTGCAATTCCGTCTGGGCATCATCCTGAGTCATGCGATTCAGCAGCGGGGCCGTGATCAGCATCAGGATAGCAATCACACCGGTCGCGATGCCGATCTGCTGGAACACATGGCTGTACACCGCCAGTGACGTGTGCGGATCGGTGACGTCATTCGGCACGGCCATCAGGTTAGCCACTTTACCGGCGATCATCGCTGCGCCTGCGGTGGTCAGGAACCAGGAACCCATAATGAAGCCCATCAGACGCTGTGGCACCAGCTGTGCCACCATCGCCAGACCCAGGCCAGAAATCATCAGCTCACCGACACTCTGCAGCGCATAGCTGATGATCAGCCAGTTCACTGACACGATACCGGCATCGCTAGCGAATTTGGCACCAAACGGCAGCACCAGGAAGGCGGCTGAACACAGCACCATACCAATGGCAAACTTGTGCGGCATTGGCAGTTTATCGCCCATCTTGTTGTACACCGCAGCCAGAATCGGGCTGGCAAGCATGATCCAGAATGGATTCAGTGCCTGGAACTGTTCCGGTTCGAAGGTAATGCCGAGAATGGCATGCTCAACGTTACGAATCGCGAAGAAGTTCAGCGAGGTCGGCATCTGCATATACAGCACGAAGAACACGATGGCTTCAACCATCAGCAGGAAGGCGACGATCATTTTGCGGCGTGCCGCACCCTGCAAGGCAAAGGCTTCTTTGGCAAACACCAGCACGATACCAATGGCGATCGCGCCCAGCGCCATACGCGCAATGCTCTGATGATGCAGCAGCCAGGTTGCCAGTGCTACCAGTGCCACGACGCCAACCAGCGTCATCAGCAGTTTGTTGATTTGCAGCGGCGCGAAGTCCGGTTTTGAGCCGTAGCTTTTGACCAGACGCTGACAGAACAGGAAGTTAAGCAGGGTGATCACCAGACCCACCACAGACAGGGAGAAAGCCGCACCCCAGCCGTATTTCGCTGCCAGCCATGGCGTCAGCATCATCGAGAACAGCGAACCGATGTTGATCGACATGTAAAACATGGTGAATGCGCCATCGATGCGCGGATCGTCTTTCTCGTAGCAGGTTGACAGCAGCGAAGACGGGTTGGCTTTAAACAGGCCGCTACCTACCGCAATGGTCGCCATACCGACGTACACCATGGTGGTGTCATGTCCAGAAAACGCGACAAACGCGTAACCCAGCGCCAGTACCATCACGCCCAATACGATAACGCGTTTGGTACCCAGTACTTTATCGCCCAGCCAGCCGCCAATCGCGACCAGGCCGTAAACCAGGGCGCTGAACGAGGTGAACAGGGTGATAGAGTCTGCTTCAGACATCCCCAGCTGTTTCACCAGGTAAACCGCCATAATGGCCTGCAGGCCGTAGTAACCAAAACGTTCCCACAGTTCGATCGAGAAGATCAGATAGAACGCTTTCGGTTGCTTGAACGCGTTGAGGCTGACTGCCTCATCAGTGTGTTTGTTTGCAGTTGACACGAGTACCTCAGTTTATACATAGCCTGTTTTTTGACAGGAATTAAGTCTGCGTCAGGCTGGGTAAATCCTGCGCAACATTGTTATTAGAAAGGAAAAACGGCGCCTAATTTGGCTGAATCAGGCCAGCAGGGCAAGTACTTTTTACACGCTGAAATACCTGCTAAGGGTAGGGTTAAAGCAATAATAAAAAGTTGTTAATTAGTGTTAAATCCCGAACAAAATCATTATATCAGGATAATCGGTTGGTTTGCAGATCCTGGAGATCATTTTCCTGATATAAACTGCGATTATTCCTATTTTTAGCACATATCACTGTTGCATAAAACATAAGCAAAAAATTAGTCTGCTTATGTCTGATTATTGAGCACAATAGATTGATTATTGAGCGCAAAAAGCCACCTAAAGGTGCCAGAACGCTAATTTGTTGATCCTGCGCACAAAAATACCAATTAATTAAATATGAAAAAAAAGAAAACGTTTGCGGTGGTGAATTAAAGCGCATAAAAAGTCGCCATGACGGCGACTTGCATACAGAACGACAGGATCAGCGGACTAAATGCAGATACTGCAAATGACGTTCGTAGTGATCGAGGATGTCATTGATAATCTGGTCTTCGCTGTAACCTACCAGGTCATACTCCTGGCTGCCTTCCCACAGATGCACCTCAGCACGGTAATAGCGGCTGGCGGCGTTATTGACATGCTTGCCTGCACGCATAAATGTGGGGGTGGTATAGCCAATCATTTGCACGCCATAGTGGAATGGCGCTTCATCACCATGCGCCACGCGTATGCCCAGCGTGAAATCCTGCGGTGACAGGTCGCTTTCCACTTCCAGCCCTTTTTCCTGCAAAACCGCCGAGACCTTACCCAGTGCCGGACGGACGGTATCATCCATAAAGCGATACACGGTGTCGCGTGAGGGGTAGCTGATGGCACGGTTGAGACGGCGACGCCAGCTGCTAGTGTGGCCGGGGCGATAACGATCGTTAATCATCGGCGCGGCAATGGCGACGGAGCGGCTGCGGTCACGCTGTTTTTCATGATGCAGCGCGCGATACATTGCCACCACATACAACACCAGCACCAGCGAAAATGGCAGGGCGCTTAGCACTACGGCGGTTTGCAGCGCGGTGTAATCACCGGCGAACAGCAGTGACAGGGTTAAGATGCAAACCGCAGCGGCCCAGAAAATACGCAACCAGTTGGGGGCATCTTCCCCGCTGTTGTCGCCCATGCAGGAGAGGTTAGCCACCACCAGTGCGCCGGAATCGGCTGAGGTAACAAAGAAGATGAAACAGATGGCCACCGCCAGCACAATCACCGGTGTCGCCAGCGGGTAGGTCGCCAGCATGTGGTACACCGCCTGAGCGGGATCGCTGAGCGCCACATTACCGAGAGTTTTCATCCCCTGCTGGAATAGCAACAGCGCGGTGTTACCGAAGACGGAGAGCCAGGCGAGGGTAAACCCCATCGGGATCAGCAATACACCAATCACAAACTCACGCAGGGTGCGCCCACGCGAAATACGGGCGATAAACATGCCGACGAACGGTGACCAGGCAATCCACCACGCCCAGTAAAACACTGTCCAGCTGCCGAGCCAGTCATCTTTGCTGCTGCCACTGTAGGCATAAAGATCAAAGGTTTTACGCGGCAGGCTGGTGAAGTAGTCACCAAAGTTTTGCACCAGCGTATTCAGCAGATGCCCGGTCGGTCCGGCAAACAGCACAAAGCCAAACATCAGCAGTGCCAGCAACATATTGGCTTCCGACAGACGACGAATACCTCTATCCACCCCGCTCACGGCGGAAAGTGTCGCCGCACCCATCACGATGATGATCAACACCACCTGCATAGTGTGTGACTGGGCGATACCGGTCAGCCAGCTGATGCCGGAGTTAATCTGCATCACACCAATCCCAAGGCTGGTGGCGAGACCAAACAGGGTACCGACGATGCCGAAGATATCCACCGCGTGACCAATCGGGCCATTGATGCGGTCGCCGATCAGTGGATAAAACGCCGAGCGCAATGCCAGCGGCAGATTGTGACGATAGGCGAAATAAGCCAGCGCCATCGCCACCAGGGTATAAATCCCCCATCCATGCAGACCCCAGTGCATCATGGTCAGCACCATGCCATCACGCGCGGCATCGGCTGAACCGGCGACGCCCTGTGGTGGTTGCAGCAGGTGGTCAAGCGGCTCAGATGCGCCGAAAAAGAGCAACTCGGAACCGATGCCGGCGGAAAATAGCATCGCTGCCCAGGTGCCGTAACTGAAGTCCGGTCGTGCGTGGTCCGGCCCCAGCTTGATGTCGCCATAACGCGACAGGGCAATAAACAGCACAAAGCCAAGATAAAACGCCACGACCAGCATGTAATACCAGCCAAAGGTGGCAGAGGCCCAGCTCTGCGCCCGTCCCAGCGTGGCGCTGGCCTGCTCTGGAAACAGCAGCACCACCGATGAAAACAGCACGATAATCAGTGCGGCACCCCAGAATACCGCGTTATTGAGTCTGACCGGCTGATTGTCGAGCCGGTCCTGCATCCCCAGCATGTCTCTTCCTCAAAATTGCGATGAAGCTTCCATGCAAAAAATCCCTGTCAGTGACGCGGGTTTGTTACCCGGTTGTTAGAAAGTGTAGTTTTTATTGATTGAACGTTCAATATAAAAAGACTACACTTCTTCACATTCCATATACAAAACCGATGAACACCATGCCAAAAGTGGGAATGAAAGCCATTCGCCAGGCGCAACTGATTCAGGCGACCTTAACGGTAATTGACCGGGTGGGGCTGGCAGATGCCAGCATCGCGGTGATTGCCAAAGAAGCCGGGGTATCGACCGGCATCGTCAGCCATTACTTTGGCGACAAAAACGGTCTGCTTGACGCCTGTATGCGCCAAATCCTTGCCGATCTTTATCTGGCGGTAGAACGGCAGCGACGGCTGGCGGCAGACACGCCAGAAGCGCAGATCCGCGCCATCATCGATGGCAACTTCGATTTGTCGCAGGTGGAAGGACCGGTGCTCACCACCTGGCTGGTGTTCTGGACCAACAGCCTGCATCACGACAATTTGCAACGTTTGCAGCGTATTAACGACAAACGACTGTGGTCGAATATTACCGCGCAGTTTGCTCGGGTGATGCCGCGCGAGCAGGCGAGGGCCGCAGGAAGCAGCCTGGCGGCATTAATTGATGGACTGTGGCTACGCATGACGCTGGCACCGCAGCCGATGGAACAGGGGCTGACGCATGCGCGCCAGCTCTGCTATCAAAATCTCGCCCTGTGGCTGGCCGCCGCAGGGCCAACCTTATCCTGAGGAGGATGCATGGCTGATATCCCGCGCCGTGGCTTATATATCAATGGTCAGGAGTGCCCGGGTAACGGGCCGCTGTTTACCAGCATCAACCCGGCGAACGGCCGGGTGCTGGCGGAAATCACTGCGGCAAGTGGCGAGGATGTGGATCGTGCCGTCGCCACTGCGCGCGAAGGGCAGCGTATCTGGCGCGGTTACACCCCGGTGGAGCGCAGCCGGGTACTGCTGAAAGCGGTGGCGTTACTGCGTGAGCGCAATCAGGTGCTGGCCGAGCTGGAAACCGCAGATACCGGTAAACCGATCAGCGAGACAGCGGCGGTGGACATCGTCACCGGTGCCGACGTGCTCGAATATTATGCGGGCCTCGCCCCGGCGTTACAGGGCGAGCAGATCCCCCTGCGCGAAACCGCGCTGGTCTATACCCGACGTGAACCGCTCGGCGTGTGTGCGGGCATTGGCGCATGGAATTACCCGATTCAGATCGCGCTGTGGAAAAGCGCCCCGGCGCTGGCGGCGGGTAACGCGATGGTATTTAAACCGAGCGAAGTCACGCCGCTCAGCGCGCTGGAACTGGCGAAAATCTACAGCGAAGCCGGGCTGCCGGATGGGGTGTTTAACGTGGTGCAGGGCGCGGGCGAAGTGGGCCAGGCGCTGAGTCAACATACGCGTATCGACAAAGTTTCCTTCACCGGGGAAGTGAATACCGGGAAGCGTGTGATGGCGGATGCGGCACTGGCGAATCTGAAGGAAGTCACCATGGAACTGGGTGGCAAATCACCGTTAATTGTGTTTAACGATGCCGATCTTGATCGTGCGGTGGACGGCGCGCTGATGGCGAATTTCTACAGCAGCGGCCAGGTATGCACCAACGGCACCCGCGTGTTTGTGCAGCGCAGTTTGCAGGCCGCGTTTGAGCAGCGTCTGCTGGAGAAAATGCAGGGCATCCGCATGGGCGATCCCACGGACGCCACAGTGAATTTTGGTCCGTTGGTGAGCGAGCAGCACTGTCGCAAGGTGGAAAGCTATTTGCGCTTAGGTAAAGAGCAGGGCGCTCGTTTGCTGACCGGCGGCCATCGCGTGGTTGACGGCCCGCTGGCGCGCGGCTGTTACATCGAACCAACGGTGTTCAGTGATTGCCGTGATGATATGCGCATCGTGCGTGAAGAAATCTTCGGCCCGGTAATGAGCATTCTTACTTTTGACGACGAAGATGAAGTGATTGCCCGCGCCAACCATACCGAGCTGGGGCTGGCCGCCGGGATTTTTACCCGCGACCTGAACCGCGCCCATCGCGTGATCCATCAGCTGGAAGCGGGTATTTGCTGGATTAACAGCTGGGGTGAATCCCCTGCTCCGATGCCGGTTGGCGGGTATAAGCAATCGGGACTCGGCCGTGAAAACGGCATTACCACGCTACAACACTATACACGCACCAAATCGGTGTTGATTGAACTGGGTGATTACCCAAGCGCATTTTGAGTTGTGACCGGCGGTGCGCCGCCGGTGTTATCTGGAGGTTGAATGCAGAAATTTGATTACATCATCATTGGCGCAGGTTCCGCTGGCAACGTACTGGCAACCCGTTTGACTGAGGATGCTGACGTATCGGTACTGTTACTGGAAGCAGGCGGACGCGATCACCGCTGGGACTTTCGTACCCAAATGCCAGCCGCTTTGGCCTATCCGTTACAGGGTAAGCGTTATAACTGGGCTTTTGAAACCGATCCGGAACCCCATATGAACCACCGCCGCATGGAGTGTGGACGCGGTAAGGGATTGGGGGGATCGTCGCTGATTAACGGCATGTGTTATATCCGTGGCAACGCGCTTGATTACGACAACTGGGCGAAAAAATCAGGGCTGGAGAACTGGTCCTATGCCGATTGCCTGCCTTACTTCCGCAAGGCGGAAAAGCGTGACATCGGGGCGAATGATTATCATGGGGGCGAGGGTTATCTCAGCGTCACCACCGCCAAAGCGGATAACAATCGCCTGTACCGTGCCTTTATCGATGCGGCAAAACAGGCCGGACACCATGAAACTGACGATCTTAACGGCTATCGTCAGGATGGTTTCGGCCCGATGGATCGCACCGTCACGCCGCAAGGCCGCCGTTCCAGCACCGCGCGTGGTTATCTCGATGTGGCGAAACAGCGCCCGAATTTAACCATCATCACCCATGCACAAACCGATCATATTGTGTTCGATGGCAAAACCGCGACCGGGGTGCGCTGGCTGGTGAAAGGCCAGCTGCACGAAGCCCAGGTGCAGCGCGAAGTGTTGTTATGTGCTGGTGCTATCGCTTCACCGCAGATCCTGCAGCGTTCCGGCGTGGGTCCGGCAGAGTGGTTGAATGAGCTGGATATTGATGTGGTACACGCGCTGCCGGGTGTTGGGCGTAATTTGCAGGATCACCTTGAAATTTACATGCAATTTCGCTGCAAGCAGCCCATCAGCCTTTACCCGGCATTGCAATGGTGGAACCAGCCAGCGATCGGCGCCGAATGGCTGTTGAAAGGCACCGGGGTAGGAGCCAGCAATCAGTTTGAAGCAGGTGGTTTTATTCGCAGCGACGATCAGCCTGACTGGCCGAATCTGCAATACCACTTCCTGCCGGTGGCGATTAACTACAACGGCAGCAGCCCGGTGAAGGAGCACGGCTTCCAGGCGCACGTCGGACCGATGCGTTCCATGAGTCGCGGCCGGGTGAAACTGACCTCGAAACACCCTTATGCTGCGCCGTCGATCTTCTTTAACTACATGTCAGAGGAGCGCGACTGGCAGGAATTCCGCGCGGCGGTACGGCTAACGCGCGAAATCATGCGCCAGCCCGCGCTGGCAGAGTATTGCGGTGCTGAAATTCAGCCCGGTCTGGCAGTACAAAGTGATGAGCAGATTGATGCCTTTATCCGTTCACATGCCGAAACCGCCTACCATCCATGCGGCAGCTGTGCCATGGGCTATGGCGAAATGGATGTGGTGGATAATGTGGGCCGCGTGCATGGGGTGCAGCAGTTGCGCGTGGTTGATGCTTCGATTATGCCGCAAATCACCACCGGCAACCTGAATGCCCCGACGGTGATGATGGCGGAAAAAATCGCTGATGCGATCCGCGGCCGCACGCCGCTGGCGCGTTCGGCTGCGGATTATTACGTGCAGTCATAAAACATCTGGGGGCGATTAATCGCACCCCAGCATGACACCAAAGAAAAACAGATTACGACTTATTCACAACAGTTCAATCCGGCTAAACCCGTCAGGTTGGCTAAAAATAGTTTGCAGCAGAAGCTACTTTGCTGCAGAGCCTTTCTGTCCCATCAAAACGTCAAATCCCTTGCGCATCACACAACCATTTTTTGATGCTGGACTGTGTTTAAAATGCTCGATAGCATAAGGAATCCTTAACGAAATGGAGCTTCAGATATGGATACGACTGAACAGCTAAATGGAACTTACTTCTACAAGGGATTAACCAATCTTACGCCAACAGAGCTACTTTTCTGGATTATGGTTGATGAAACTGAGCAGCAGTTAGGGGTTCAGGACATCGTAGGTGTGGCTTTTGTGCTTTTAGGTAACAACTTCATTGGGGTTCCGGGAAAGCTTCGCACCGCAACTTATGGTACATCTGTAGCTTCCCTCTTTTTCCGTCAACATCTCAGCTATACATTCAAGCAGCGGATTTTACCCACACTCACAAAAAAATCATTCTCCTTAAGGGGTATCAGGATCTTCTGGGTAAATAATCTTGGTGCTTTTGTGGGGAGGACAGTCCCGGTACTGGGGTGGGCTATTCTGGCCAGAGATATTTCACTTATCTCGTTCAGAACATTGAATCATTACAATACGATAGTCCGGGAAGAGGATAAGATCTGGTGAGCCAGCTAATAGACGATGAAATTAGAGAGTTTGTGCAGAAAGAGTTGCCCTTAATCACTACGCTTTTTTTGAAAGTGATTGAAGTTAGGGACGACTCAACATTGCAGGAAATCTATGAACCTGACGATATAGACGAAATGCTGGAAAAATATTTCATACGGTTTGACGTTGAACGAGGCTCTTTTTCACCTGGAAATTACTTTCCGTGGAAAACTCATTCATTTTTATCCAGAAAAGCAGCCAGTGCAGAAAAGAAACCTCTTACAATTCAGATGCTTATTGAATCAGCAAAAGCAGGCCGCTGGTTGTATGAATGAATACGAACATGATAATTAATATGTAAACGTGCGTGGTGCCGGACAAAACCGCGCAATAAATCGTGCCGCGACATGACATCTAAACCGCATTGCTGTAACCTTCTTTTTTCCCAGAAAGGACGTTACCATGACGCAGTCAGTTCGTGTCGCCCTTGTTGGCGATTACCGTGCCAGTGCCGTCGCGCACCAGGCCATTCCTCCCGCTGTTCAGCTTGCCGCACAACACCTTAACCTCAACGTCACCGCCGACTGGATCGCGACACCCGAGATCAATGTACCTGCCTTCGCCGACTACGATGCGATCTGGGTCGTACCGGGCAGTCCATATCAAAACGACGCCGGTGTATTCGCCACCATTCAGTGGGCGCGTGAAAACGGCAAACCTTTCCTCGGTTCCTGCGGTGGTTTCCAGTATGCGGTGATTGAGTATGCCCGTAATGTGCTGGGTTGGGACGATGCCGCCCATGCGGAAACGGATAAAGAAGGACGCTGGGTGATTGCTCCCCTGAGTTGTTCACTGGTGGAGCAACGTGGTGAAGTGACCTTTAAGCCCGGTTCGCGTATTGCCCGGTTTTACAATGCATTGCAAAGTGATGAGGGCTATCACTGCAATTTCGGCGTGAATCCGGAGTTCAGCCAGGCGCTGGAAACGCAACATCTGCACATTACCTCCTGGGATCTGGCAGGCGACGTGCGCGGTATTGAACTGAACGATCATCCTTTCTTTATTGCCACGCTGTTCCAGTCAGAACGTGCAGCGCTGCAAAACCGTCTGTCACCGCTGGTGGTGGCGTGGTTGCAGGCAGCAATGGGTTAATTTCTGGCGGCGCGATGTCTGATATATCGCGCCGCACCTGTCTCATTACAGGCTGTATATCAGCTTCATACCCATAGTGGTTTCCAGATCGTTTACCAAATCCTGAATAAACATGTAGCGTTTATTATTAATTCTTTTCCATTCGGGTTTGGTAATAAACCATGTTCCGTCTGAGTCTTTGTTAAGGGAGGTATTTACCACAGAACCCTCTCGCGAACGATGCTTCAACATCAATCGTTCAGTATCGATAGTAAAGAATCCAGTCTTCAGTCTTTTTTCTATTTCATCTGTTTTAGTTACGGTGTTATAGATTTTTTTATCGGGAGTTGTCAGTACAAAATCTGACTTGATAAAATTATATTCCATAGCTGGACCATTCGAGGACGCCGAGAGTAATATTTCGCCATTATCTGGCTGAATGACGGTGGTTTTGCAACGTGTTTCTTTTACTCTGATACCAATCCCGTTAGTCAGCTCAGCAAGGCCTGGTATATTTTCAAATGTGTTGGCATGCTGATTTCCCACTAAAGCGATCCATTTACCCTGTGCTATTTTTTGATGGCCATTAATCACACCCTGGGCATAATAATTCATCATGTGAATACGGCAGTTTTTAAGTGGGTTTTCTTTATCGGTATGGTAACTCGCCGCAGCGTCTATCGCCATTACTCTAATACCATTATCTTTCGCTGATTCGATTAATGTCAGGAAGTTATATTTACTCCTGACATGAAAACCTCTATTTAAACCTTCAAGGTAATTCTTTAACCCAGAGGGCATCTTTTTCATTTTCGGGGAAAAATACGATTCCAGCTCGTTGTGGTGTAGATCAGAAAGTAAATGCTCCAGATATAACGTCCTGACACCTTGCTTTTTTAAAATTGACATATTTTTTATCAAAAATCTTTTACTTCCCGAATCACCATGGAATTCCCCCAGGACCATACCAGCATATTTTTTATATATTTTTTCTATCCAGCGATACGGTGAATCATTTATTGCCAGTGCGGGGGTGTCTGGCCTTTTTTGGCTGGTGATGATGTCTGTGAGATGCATTGTGGCATTTTTTAATAAATCATCTCTCATTACATAGAATTCATTTCTTACTTTTTGTTCCAGGGGATTGGAAAGATGGTATTCAATGCTAAGGCCGCGATATTGATGGATCAATTTATTCATAATGACGCGGTTATGTTCAGGTACTTCGTAATCAGTCTGGCAAAATTCCTGGCATCCGGGTGGGGAGGATGAGGCCGAGGCCATTGACTGAATACGGGGAGTGGGCTGTGGGGTAAATCTGGCGGAAGGGCGGAGACAATGCGAGTCTTTACTCCGGGTGGGACTCATTAATTGGGCAGGTAGAATTTGCCGGGTGCCAAAAGGGCTGCTCCGTGAGGACTGCGCCAGGCTGATACGGGCGGAGGGGGTAGGTCTCGTAGACATTTGTGGTGACAAAGAACCAGGCGTCGCAGGGCGTGTTACTGCGCGGATCAAACCCGGAGTGGAGGTCCGGCGTATCAGGGGATTATCCATTTTGACAGACAACTGCGGACTGGAAGATGAGGGCTGTAGCTGAAGATTGGTCAGACTCCTCGCGGCTGTGACGAGCAACGGTCGCTGAATCGAGGGGGATGAGGGTGAGGATGTTGGTGTGACTGAGCGTAAAAGCGCAATACGGTTGTTTTCCATAAAAGAGATCCTTTCTTTTTATCAGGAAGCACAAACTCAGTGTCTGACGTCAGAGCTGCATTTGCAGTAGCGGTTTTCTCTCACGACCAGACTGGTAATAAAAGGCGATCGCATTCTGCCATTGTTCCAGCGGAAAAACTGTGACGCCCCCGCATTCACTCACACGCAACAGTGACCAGATTTCGACAAACAATTGCTGCCATGCCTGCGGTGTCAGGGCGTCGAGATAATGCCGCACATGAAACCAATGTAAAGCAGGCAGGGAAGCATTGACGCGCACCGGCTGGCCGGTCAGCACGCCATAGGCAACGAAATGCGCCTCAGCAGGCAATGTCTGCCAGATCAACTGACCCAACGTCCCACCGACTGCATCAAATACCAAATCGGTTCCTGCTGCCAGCTGGCGGATCTCATCCTGACTATCCTGCTGCACCGCGTGGATACCCAACCGTTGCAAGGTGTGCGCATGTTGGGGTGCGCGATAAATGGCGGTGACACGACGCGCCCCACGTTTATGCGCCCACTGCGCCAGCAGCTGTGCACAGGTCGAACCTCCGGCAGTCAGCAGAATATCTTTTCCGGCAGGGGACCAGTGCTGCAACATCAGTAACGCGGCCAGCGGATTGATATAGGCGTGGGCGGCAAGCGGGCTATCGATATCATCCGGTACCGGCACCGCAAGCTCCGGGTCGATATCAACAAAGCGTTGCCAGGTGCCAGGGCCACGTAGCGGCAATACCCGTTTCGCGAGCAGATGTTGCCAGGCGGCAGGGGCGGCGATCACCGTACCGACGCCTTCATAACCGGCCACCCGGGGCGGCGTTACCCGATGGCGATAGGCGCCCGTAATAGGGATGAGATCGGAGGCGTTAACCGGCGCAAACTGCATCTGAACGCGCAGTAACGTGCTGGCCGCTGGTGGCGCGAGGGGATGATTTTCGCAGGCGAGAACATCAAGGGGATTGCCAAACTGCCGAAAAATTAATGCGACATTCTCAGCCGTGGTCATGGCAGCCCTTACTCAGTTTTGGCGTCGAACTCGCACAGATCTTCAATCAGGCAGGAACCACAGCGCGGTTTACGTGCCACGCAGGTGTAGCGACCGTGCAGGATCAGCCAATGGTGGCAATCGACTTTAAATGCCTTTGGCACCACCTTCAGCAGCTTTTCTTCCACTTCTTCGACGTTTTTGCCTGGGGCAAACCGCGTGCGGTTGCTGACGCGGAAGATATGGGTATCGACGGCGATAGTTGGCCAGCCAAAGGCGGTATTCAGTACCACATTGGCGGTTTTACGTCCGACACCGGGTAACGCTTCCAGCGCGGCCCGATCTTCCGGTACTGCACCGCCGTGTTGCTCCAGCAGGATACGGCAGGTCTTGATGACGTTTTCCGCTTTGCTGTTAAACAGGCCGATGGTTTTGATGTACTCCTTCACGCCATCCACCCCCAGCGCCAGGATGGCGGCGGGGGTGTTTGCCACCGGATAAAGTTTGGCGGTGGCTTTATTGACGCTGACATCGGTAGCCTGCGCCGACAACAGCACGGCAATCAACAACTCGAACGGTGAAGTGAAGTTCAGTTCGGTGGTGGGATGGGGATTTTCATCGCGCAGGCGCGTCAGAATTTGTACGCGTTTGTCCTGATTCACACTGCTTTCTCCGCCTGGCCCTGCGGTTCAGCCACGGGTGCCGTCGCGCGATTGGCTGCACGCTGCTTCATTTTCTGGTCGATAAGATATTTAGCCGCCAGCAGCATGCCGAGGCCGATAAATGCGCCCGGTGGCAGCATTGCTAACAGCATCGGCGAATCAAAATGCACCACTTCAATACGCAGCACTTTGGCCCAGGGACCCAGCAGCTGGTCGGCACCGTTGAACAGCGTACCACTGCCGATGATTTCGCGAATCGAGCCGAGCGTCACCATAGCGCAGGTAGCTCCCATGCCAATGGCAAAGCCATCCAACGCCGAAAGGGGAACGCTGCTTTTTGAAGCGACGGCTTCGGCACGGCCCACCACGATGCAGTTGGTCACAATCAGCGGGATAAAGATGCCAAGGGATTGGTACAGGCCGTGGGCGTAGGCGTTGATCAGCATCTGCACGCAGCTCACCACCGAGGCGATGATCATCACGTAAATCGGAATACGGATATCAGCCGGTACCCAGCGACGTGAGGCGGAAATGGCGCTGTTGGTAATGGTCAGCACCAGCGTGGTCGCCAGACCCAGACCTAGGGCGTTGGTGGCGGTGGACGTCACCGCCAGCAGCGGGCAGAGTCCAAGCAGCTGCACCAGTGCAGAGTTATTTTTCCACAGGCCGCCGATCAGTAAGTTTTTCGCTTCACTCATTTGCCTCTCCACACTCGGGCAGCGAAGACAGTTTCGCTGGCAGGGTTTCAATCAGTAACGCGGTACGTTTGGTGGCATTGACCACCGCGCGCGGGGTGATGGTGGCACCGGTAAACTGGTCAAACTCACCGCCGTCTTTTTTCACCGCAAAATTCTTGTCGTCGGCACCGTGTACCACTTTGCCGTTAAAACTGTTGATCCAGTCTGAGACGCGCAGCTCGATTTTATCGCCAAGACCGGGCGTTTCATGGTGTTCAATCACGCGGACACCCAGCACTTTACCGTGAAAATCGGCACCGACCAGCATCTCAATCGCACCAGAATAGCCATCCGGCGCGGTGGTCTCAAGTGCGGCAGCCACCGGCGTGTTGCCTTTACGCGCCAGGTACAGGTGATGCGGCTTGCCGTTTCCGAGGGCCGGATCGGTGACAAGATAGCATTCCTGCTGGATATGGTTGTCGTACATATCGGTCGGCACCACCTGATCCAGCAGATTTTTTTGTTGCAGCGCGGTCTGATGATCCACCGTCGGCTTGGTCACAAAGTTGACCACTGCGGTGACACCCGTGGTGATCACCGCGAAAATTGCCAGCGTCAGCGCATTTTTACGAATAGTTTCGAACATCGGTTAATCCTTACGATGGCCGTAAACGCGCGGCTGGGTGTAGTAATCGATCAACGGCACACAGATGTTGGCCAGCAAAACCGCAAACGCAACGCCATCGGGATAACCGCCAAAGCTACGAATCAGCCACACCAGCAAGCCAATCAGGGCACCGTAAATCAGGCGACCGCGATTGGTGGTGGAAGCCGTCACCGGATCGGTGGCGATAAAAAATGCGCCCAGCATGGTTGCGCCAGAGAACAGATGAATCAGCGGCGAGTTCAGCGATTCCGGGGAAAACAGCCAGCCGAGGGTGGCGCAGAACGCCAGCGACAGCAGGAAACTGACCGGAATGTGCCAACGGATGGCGTTTTTGGCCAGCAACAACAGGCCGCCGAGCAGATAACCCAGATTGACCCACTGCCAGCCCAATCCAGCCAGCACGCCGTGATAAATCGGCTCTGCCAGCAGCTGTTCGGCGCTGTGTCCGGCGCGCAGACCGGTTTTAAAGGTGTCGAGCGGCGTGGCCTGGCTGATGCCATCCGCACCGAGTTGCAACTGTTGCATGGTTTCACCGGCCAGCGTGTGATGAGTGAAAACCATACTGAGGGAATCAAGCAGACCCGGTTTAATGGTTTGCAGTGCATCCGGCGGCATCCAACTGGTCATCTGCACCGGGAAGGAGATCAGCAGCACCACATAACCGACCATCGCCGGGTTAAACGGATTCTGCCCAAGGCCACCATACAATTGTTTGGCGATCACGATGGCAAACACCGTACCAATCACCACCAGCCACCAGGGGGCCAGTGGCGGCAAACTGATCCCCAGCAGCAGGGCGGTCAGCAATGCCGAGTTATCGGCCAGCGTCGGCACTATCGGGGTTTTGCGTAAACGCAGAATCGCGCCTTCAGTTGCCCATGCGGTGATAATCGCCAGCGCCACCTGAATCAGAAAGCCAACACCAAAAAAATACCATTGTGCCGCCATGCCAGGCAGCGCAGCCAACACCACCAGCAGCATGATATTGCCAGTGCTGCGGCGGTTATGGGTATAAGGGGAACTTGCGATACGAAAAGCCATTTAATCCTCAAACGTCGAAGGCTGCTGCTGCGCGAGTTTTCGCGCTTTGGCACGGGCGACTGCCGCGGCAATTGCCGCTTTGCGTGGGTCGGCGGAGTCAGGAGACGCAGCGGCCTCCGTTTCCGGGGAATCAACAGCGGCAGAGACGTCAGCCTGTTGCGCGGCGGCCGCGGCTTTCTTCGCCTTAGCGCGGGCAATGGCGGCTTCTACTGCGGCTTTGCGTGGATCAACCGGCTCTGTGGCAGGTGCTTCAACAGGGGCAATCGCTGGCTGCGCCGCAGCGGCTTTCTTCGCCTTAGCGCGGGCAATGGCGGCTTCTACTGCGGCTTTGCGTGGATCAACCGGCTCTGCGGCAGGTGCTTCAACAGGGGCAATCGCTGGCTGTGCCGCAGCGGCTTTCTTCGCCTTAGCACGAGCGATGGCGGCCTCTACGGCGGCTTTACGTGGGTCAACCTGTTCAGCGGGCGTCTCGCTCACGGGCTCCGGCGGAGCAGCGGCAGCTTTTTTCGCTTTGGCGCGTGCAATTGCCGCTTCCACCGCGGCTTTACGCGGATCGACCGCCTCAGCAGGAGCTTCGCTAACCGGCTCGGTAGTGGCTGCTTTCTTCGCTTTGGCGCGTGCAATGGCCGCTTCGACCGCCGCTTTGCGCGGATCGCCAGCCTGACGGCTCAGTGCCTGAGTTTCGGCCTGGGTTTCCGCCTGACGTGCCAGCGCCTGAGCATGGCGCGCTTCGCTTTCTGCGGCGGCCTGTTCAGGCGTAATGGTCTGACGTGCTTTGACGCGCGCGACAGCAGCATCCAGTTCACCCTGATCGCTACGTGCAACACGCTGTTTTGCCTGTTCATGGCGTGCTTCACGCGCCAGTTTTTCCCGTTCCAGACGTGACTGGCGAGCTTCAAAGCGCGCTTTGGCTTCGGCAGTGCGCTTCGCTTCCAGGTCGATGGCGCGCAGTTCAGCCTTCTCCTGGCGATAATATTGCACCAGCGGAATATTGCTCGGACAGACATAAGCACAGGCACCGCATTCGATGCAGTCATCAATATGATGCGCGCGTGCTTTGTCATGATCGCCGCCCTGGCTATACCAGTACAGCTGCTGTGGTAGCAGTTTTGCCGGGCAGGCATCGGCGCAGGCGCTGCAGCGGATGCAGGATTGCTCATCCTGATTGCTGCCCATCTCGTCAGCCGAGGGAGCCAGAATGCAGTTGGTAATTTTCACCACCGGCACATCCAGCGACGGCAGGGTAAAGCCCATCAGTGGGCCGCCCATAATCACCATCTGGCGCGCGCCTGGGGTAAACCCGGCATGATGCAGCAGGTGGCTAACCGGGGTACCAAGACGCCCCCAGACGTTACGTGGCTGAGCGATCGCTTCGCCAGTCACCGTCACCACGCGTTCGGTAATCGGTTCGCCGTTGATGATGGCGCGTTTCACCGCCCAGGCGGTGCCGACGTTTTGCATCAGTACGCCGATATCGGTGGAGCGGCCGCCATGCGGTACTTCCAGCCCGGTAAGAATTTTGGTTAGCTGTTTGGCACCGCCGGACGGGTATTTAGTCGGGATCACCCGCAGTTGCATATCGCGTTCACCGCCCAGCGCCTGTTTCAGCGCCGCGATGGCTTCCGGCTTGTTATCTTCCACGCCGATCAGCACCCGCTCGGCCTGTAACAGCCAGGCCAGAATACGGCAGCCTTCCAGCACTTCCGCTGCGCAATCCTGCATCAGGCGGTCATCAGCGGTGATATAGGGTTCGCACTCGGCAGCGTTAATAATCAGCGTTTTCACGCCACGCAGACCACCGCGCAATTTGGTCGCTGTCGGGAAACCGGCACCGCCGAGCCCGGCAATCCCGGCATCAAAAATGCGTTTCACCACCTCTTCGCGTGGCAGGGAACGGTAATCAGGCTGTGGGTCGAGCGCAGTCCAGCGGTCCTCGCCATCGGCAGTGAGAAAGATACACAGCTCAGACAGGCCAGACGGGTGCGCAGTCATATGCGGCGCAATAGCTTCAATGGTACCGGAAGTCGGCGCATGAACGGGCAGCATACGTCCGCTGCCAAAGGTCAGCGGCTGGCCGCGCAGTACATGATCGCCAGGTGCGACACAGATCTCGCCCTCATGGCCGATATGCTGCTTTAGCGGAATGATAAAACGTTCAGGCAGTGGTAACTGACTGAGCGGCGTACCGTTTGACTGTGTTTTCATTTCAGGCGGATGGATGCCGCCCTGAAAATCCCACAGCTTCTCTTTGCGGAACAGGTTGAGCAAATTAAGCATGACTTTCTACCGGGATCACCCGTACAGGAATGGTTTCGAGATCCCACTTCCAGTTGGCCGTGGTGGTGGCAACCGGGCGCATCTCAATGCAATCAGTTGGACAAGGGGCAACGCAAAGGTCGCAACCGGTGCAGACATCGCTCAGCACGGTGTGCATCGCACGGGTGGCACCGACAATCGCATCTACCGGGCAAGCCTGAATGCATTTGGTGCAGCCGATACAGTTGGCTTCATCAATCCAGGCAACGGTACGCACCGGGGCCAGTACCTCTTCACCGCCGTCCAGTGGTTGTGGCTCGACGTTAAGCAGCGCAGCCAGTTTCAGCATGGTCTGTTCGCCACCGGGCGCGCATTTGTTAATGGCTTCGCCGTTGTTACCGACGGCATCCGCATACGGACGGCATCCAGGGTAGCCGCACTGGCCGCACTGACTTTGCGGCAGAATGGCATCAATTTGTTCAACAATCGGGTCTTCTTCGACCTCGAAACGACGCGCGGCGTAACCGAGCAGGGCGCCAAATACCAGGCTCAGGGCACTCAATACGGCAATTGCTATCCAAATCGCGGTCATCAGAATTTCACCAGACCGCTAAAGCCCATAAACGCCAGCGCCATCAGGCCAGCGGTAATCAGGGCGATGGAGTTACCTTTAAACGGGGTGGGCACATTGGCCAGCACCAGGCGTTCGCGAATACCGGCAAACAGCACCATCACCAGCGAGAAGCCGAGTGAGGCGCTGAAGCCATACAGCGCAGCCTGCAAAAAGGTGTGGTTCAGGTTGACGCTCAGCAATGGCACGCCCAGCACCGCACAGTTGGTGGTGATCAGCGGCAGAAAGATACCGAGCAGACGATAGAGGGACGGGCTGGTTTTACGCACCACCATTTCGGTGAACTGCACCACGACGGCGATCACCAGGATATAGGCCATGGTACGCAGATAAACCAGATCGAGCGGCACCAGAATCAGATGGTTAACCAGCCAGGCACATATGGAGGCCAGCGTGATCACGAAGGTGGTGGCAAGTCCCATGCCGATGGCCGTTTCCAGTTTTTTTGACACACCCATGAACGGGCAAAGTCCAAGGAACTTTACCAATACGAAGTTGTTCACCAGCACGGTGCCAATAAAGAGCAGTAAATAATCGGTCATGACGAAACCTGGGAAGCCGAAAGGCGTCTATTATCCGGAATTGAGAGCTGCATCTCAACCCAGGCGGCGTTTACAGCGGGGTTGAGAGCACTCAGAATTAAATTCCTGACGAAACTTGCGCCATTACGGCTGGATAAACGTCTGTTTCACGCGCTTAGAACGCTTGAAATAGGGAACAAATACCGCCGCTGCCAGCAGCGACAGCAGTAATGTCTGGATTGCTTTACTATCGGATACCGGCGTGAAAGCGAAGGTTTTTACTGCCAGCAACACCGTCATCAACAGCCAGAGAATGTAGTGACGCGGCAAACGCTGTGAGCGTTTACAGAAAATCCAGCAAACCCAGATGCTGTAGGCCCACACCAGCCCGGCAGTCAGCAGTGAAACCGACCATTGCGTCAGCAGGATGCCGCCGTGCGAGAATAATGTGGTGCGCAGTTCAGGGTTGAATAACGGGCTGAGATACATCGCCACCACCAGTGCGCTGGTGAGCATGGTCATAATCAGCCACGCCAGCGGAAATAATAACCAGCCAGCAATACGTGGTGGATTCACCTGTTCAGTCATCGAAAAAGTCCAGTTACCGGGATTAGGGCCGTAAGCGTATCATGTCCAAACGGGGCACGCCCGACCTGGACAAAGCAATAGTAACGGAAAGCAGGAAGTTGAAACGTATTAAACCACGTAGCGCCAGACAGATTTAGGCACACGGCCCAGATCAAACAGACGTCCTCCGGAAGCCAGTTCGGCGCGACGGTGATCGGCAGCACGATACATATTGATGATTTCGTTATCATCAGTCAGTGAATAGTTAAGATGGTCGTAGAGTTTTTCCAGACTCTCAAGATTATTCACTTTACGGAATTTCAGCAGGTAATCGAGCGCAGTCATGATTGCCATTAAAAAATAAAGAACAGGGAAGCGCCAAGTATAGGGAGCACGGTGCCAGAGTCCATACACCAATCATAAAAAAATGCAAAAATCAGACAAAGTAAGCCATTCCGCGCACCAAAAGACACTTTTTTACCGCTTACACAATTAAATGCGCCTCGTTATGGTGCAATTAAACCCAATTTACGTTGGTTATTCAGGCGATGGAGTAAAGCCTCCTTCAGGATGGCAGAAAATAGTCAGCGTTATTATTTGCGTTTTATAACGCTATTTCTTGCCAGCCGCTCAACTGAATTTCCGGATTATTATCGACCGGTCGATAAATTTATGTACACAGATTGAAACCATACATCTCGAACTGTGCGGGCAGTCACAAAACGATCAATTCCTTTCCCTCAGGCAGCATAACCATTATTTACGCGGTGTCTGTAATCGTTTCCAGCATAATGCAGCATAAGCGATTCTCTTTATTACATTTATTTAACCGCATTGACGAAAAACGCCAGGCGTTTTGTCCATAACTCTAACCAGGATTTTGCCTGTTATCTCCTCGTAACTCCTTTAATTCACTCTATTTTGTGAAGCAGGTCGCTCTCAGCGACGCACTTTTACGCCAGGCTTAAACCGCGTTTGTACCCCCTACAGCACACTCCCTTCAGAGGAATGAAATTATGTGGAAACGTTTACTCTTGTCTGCCATGGTGAGCGCCGCTATCAGCGCCCCGGTTTTGGCTGCTGATATGACAGTAGGATTCTCACAGGTTGGTTCGGAATCCGGCTGGCGTTCAGCGGAAACTAACGTGGCAAAAAGTGAAGCGCAAAAGCGTGGCATCACGCTGAAGATCGCTGATGGTCAGCAGAAACAGGAGAACCAAATCAAAGCGGTGCGTTCGTTCATCGCTCAGGGTGTGGATGCCATCTTTATCGCGCCGGTGGTGCAAACTGGCTGGGAACCCGTCCTTGAAGAAGCCAAAGATGCCAAAATTCCGGTCTTCCTGCTCGACCGTGCCATCGTCGTGAATGACAAGTCACTGTATGAGTCAGTCGTGACCGCGGATAACGTGCTGGAAGGCAAATTGATCGGCGACTGGTTGGTGAAAACCATCGGCAGCAAGCAGTGTAACGTGGTGGAATTGCAGGGTACGGTGGGTGCCAGCGTGGCAATTGACCGTAAGAAAGGCTTTGCTGAAGCGATCGCCGGACACCCCAACATCAAGATTATCCGTTCGCAGTCCGGTGACTTTACCCGCAGTAAAGGTAAAGAGGTGATGGAGAGCTTTATCAAGGCTGAGAACAACGGCAAAAACATCTGCATGGTGTTCGCGCACAACGACGATATGGCTATCGGTGCTATTCAGGCCATTAAAGAAGCGGGCCTGAAACCGGGCAAAGATATCCTGACCGGCTCAATTGACGGCGTACCGGATATCTACAAAGCGATGCTGGCCGGTGAAGCCAATGCAAACGTCGAGCTGACACCAAACATGGCAGGCCCGGCTTTTGATGCGCTGGAAAAACTGAAAAAAGACGGCACCCAGCCGCCGAAAATCATTCGCACCGAGTCAAGACTCTTCCTGCCTGCTGATGCTCAGGCACAACTCGATAAGAAAAAAGGCATGGGTTACTGATCCCCGCACCGCCCTTCGGGGCGGTTTTCATGACGTAAGGCGAGGCAGATCCGTATGAGTACATCACAAGAAGAAGCACTGCTGACCATCAGCGGCGTCAGCAAAGGTTTTCCGGGCGTTAAGGCGCTGGATAACGTTTCTTTCAGCATCCGTAAAGGCGAAATTATGGCGCTGCTGGGAGAGAACGGTGCCGGTAAATCGACGCTGATTAAAGTGCTGACCGGTGTTTACACCCGCGATGCCGGGGTGATTACCCTTAATGGTCAGACCATCGCGCCACACAATACCGGCGATGCACAGGCGATGGGGATTGGCACCGTTTACCAGGAAGTGAATCTGCTGCCGAACATGTCGGTGGCGGATAATTTATATATTGGCCGCGAACCACGTCGCTTTGGCATGATCGATCGCAAGCGCATGGTACGCGATGCCGATGCGCTGATGCGTAAATACGGTTTTGCGCTGGATGTGACACGGCAACTGGGCCATTACTCGGTGGCGATGCAACAGATTATCGCGATTTGCCGGGCGGTAGATCTCTCGGCGCAGGTGTTGATCCTCGATGAACCCACCGCCAGCCTCGATGCCAGCGAAGTCGAAATGTTATTTGCCCTGATGGCGCAACTGAAAGCCAAAGGGATGAGCCTGATTTTTGTCACCCATTTTCTGGATCAGGTCTATCGCATCACCGACCGCATCACGGTGCTGCGTAACGGGCAGTTTATCGCCACCCGTGATACCGCCTCACTGCCGCGTATTGAGTTGATCAAACTGATGCTGGGGCGTGAACTGCTGGAGAATGCGTTACAGCGTCAGGGCAGTACCCTGCGCAGCAATCAACCGGTGGTGGCGTTTGAAGATTACGGTAAGAAGGGCACCATCGAGCCGTTCAGTTTGCAGGTGCGGCCAGGAGAAGTGGTCGGGCTGGCCGGGCTGTTAGGTTCAGGGCGTACCGAAACCGCCGAAGTGTTGTTTGGTATCCGCCGTGCCGATCGCGGTACTGCCACCATCAAAGGTAAAGTGCAGCAGATTCGCACCCCGGCAAAAGCCTCCAAACTGGGCATGGGTTTCTGCCCGGAAGATCGCAAGACCGACGGCATTATTGGTAAGGCGTCGGTACGGGAAAATATTATCCTCGCGTTGCAGGCGCAGCGCGGCTGGCTGCGTCCGATTAAAAAGCGTGAACAACAGGCGATAGCCGATCGCTTTATTAAAAGTCTGGGGATACGGACACCCAATGCCGATCAACCGGTTGAGTTATTGTCCGGCGGTAATCAGCAGAAAGTGTTGCTGTCTCGCTGGCTGGTGACTAAACCCCAGTTTCTGATACTCGACGAGCCGACGCGTGGTATTGATGTCGGTGCCCATGCCGAGATTATTCGTCTGATTGAATCCCTGTGCGCCGATGGACTGGCGCTGCTGGTTATCTCCTCTGAACTCGAAGAACTGGTGGGCTACGCCGATCGCGTGTTGATTATGCGTGATTTGAAACAGGTGGCGGAAATCCCACTCGAGCAGCTGTCGGTGGCGTCAATTGTCAACGCCATCGCCCACGGAGGAGCACAACATGCTTGAATCCGATATGACGTCTGAAAAAACCAATCGGCGTAAACCGAAACTGCCTCCCGGCATGCCGCAAATCGCTGCCCTGATCCTGGTGCTGCTGGTGGATAGCCTGGTCGCCAATAACTTTTTTGCTGTGCATGTACAGGATGGCCGCCTGTTTGGCAGTCCGATCGATATTCTCAACCGCGCAGCGCCAGTGGCGTTGCTGGCGGTGGGGATGA
Source organism: Pantoea sp. X-Soil-TKNS-1280 (assembly GCF_059730475.1). Lineage (NCBI taxonomy): Bacteria > Pseudomonadati > Pseudomonadota > Gammaproteobacteria > Enterobacterales > Erwiniaceae > Pantoea > Pantoea sp. X-Soil-TKNS-1280. Next base: position 1,928,821 of record NZ_AP035962.1, read on the forward strand.
CGCTGGTGATTGCCACCGGCGGCATTGATTTGTCGGTGGGTGCGGTGATGGCAATCGCTGGGGCCACGGCGGCAACGCTCACCGTGGCAGGACACAGTTTATCCTTTGTGATTCTTGCGACGCTCGGCACCGGTCTGGCATGCGGTTTGTGGAACGGGGTGCTGGTGGCATTGTTACGTATCCAGCCGTTCGTCGCCACGCTGATTTTGATGGTGGCGGGGCGTGGTGTCGCGCAGCTGATCACCCAGGGGCAAATCGTCACCTTCGATAATGACAACCTGGCGTGGTTTGGCAGCGGGTCATTGTGGCTGTTGCCGGTACCGGTGTGGATAACGCTGGTAGTGGCGCTGGCTGTGTGGCTGTTGACGCGCAAAACCGCGCTCGGGTTGTTTATCGAAGCGGTCGGGATCAACCTGCGTGCGGCGCGCAATGCCGGGGTCACCGGTTGGCTGGTGGTGATGTCCACTTACGTTATCAGCGGTGTCTGTGCGGCAGTGGCGGGTCTGATTGTCGCCGCAGATATCCGTGGCGCGGACGCCAACAACGCCGGTCTGTGGCTGGAACTGGATGCGATTCTGGCGGTGGTGATTGGCGGGGCATCGCTGATGGGCGGACGTTTTAATCTGGTGCTGTCGCTGATTGGCGCGCTGATTATTCAGTCGATGAATACCGGGATTTTGTTGTCAGGATTCCCGCCCGAACTGAACCAGGTGGTGAAAGCGATTGTGGTGATGTGCGTGTTGTTGATTCAGTCACCGCGCTTTATCGCCATGCTGAAACGGAGACGTCCATCATGATTAAACGCCATCTTCCCCTGATGATTACCCTGCTGGTGTTTGTTGCCGGGTATCTGTTCTGTCTCAGCCAGTTTCCCGGCTTCGCTTCAACGCGGGTGATTTGTAATATCCTGACCGATAACGCCTTTCTCGGCATCATTGCCGTCGGGATGACGTTTGTCATTCTATCTGGCGGCATTGATCTGTCAGTGGGGGCGGTCATTGCTTTTACCGGTGTATTTCTCGCCCGATTGATCGGCGATTATCATGTTGATCCGCTGCTGGCGTTTGCGCTGATTCTGGCGCTGGGTGCGGCATTTGGCGGCATGATGGGGTGGTTGATTGATGCGCTGAAGATCCCGGCGTTTATCATCACCCTGGCCGGGATGTTTTTCCTGCGCGGTTGCAGCTATCTGGTGTCGGAAAACTCCATTCCCATCGACCACCCGCTGTATACCCTGTTGTCGAGCCTGGCGTGGAAAATCCCGGGTGGCGGGCGTCTGAGCCTGCTGGCGGTGATTATGCTGGTGGTGGTGATTGGCGGCATCCTGCTGGCGCACCGTACGCGGTTTGGTAATCAGGTGTATGCCATCGGCGGCAACCTGACCTCAGCCCAGCTGATGGGGATCCCGACGCGTGCCACCACCATCAAAATCTATATGTTATCGACCACGCTGGCGACGGTGGCAGGTATTGTGTTTTCTATCTATACCTCGGCGGGTTATGCGCTGGCAGGATTAGGAGTGGAACTCGATGCCATCGCCTCGGTGGTGATCGGCGGCACGCTGCTGTCGGGTGGCGTAGGTACGGTACTCGGCACCCTGTTTGGCGTGTTGATTCAGGGGCTGATCCAGACATGGATTAACTTCGACGGTACGCTGAGTTCATGGTGGACCAAAATCGCCATCGGCATTCTGTTATTTGCTTTTATCGCGCTGCAACGCCTGCTGACAGTGATGTGGGATCGCCAGCAAAATGCACCTGTTAAACGGTTATCATCCTCGTAGCCTTGCACCACCATTAGGGAAGCTTGTGACGATGTTTCTGGAATACCGTCGGCTGAGACGATCTTTGTGAAACACCGTTGTGGAGGTCCAACCGGGCCTCCTGTTTTTTCTGTGTCTGTGTATCCGTAGCGGCGCAATTTATCGCGCAAATCTAGGTAATGGTGTGACTTTTTTCCATCAGCGCCACCAGATTCGGTCGCACCGGATGGCCATTTTCCCAGTGACACTTGTCAATCTCATCGAAAGTACAAAACATCAATTGATTAATCTTCTCAATACCCAGCGTTTCTTTGACTAAGCGGAACCAATCCATCACGATTCTTTTGTCCGTCTCGTCTTTCAATGCCAGAAACCAAATATTGATTCTGGCGAAAGCAAACTCATTATCCAGATTGGCATACATATTACGTTGATTGATGCCATCGCCAATCACCACCACCGGCATGGAACTCAGCAGGTTAGTGGTGTCCTGCGCGGCCAGGCGGGCAAAGTCCTTGGCATCACTAAAGCGGCTACTTATACACCTTAACTTTGTCGCGCGAACCGCCAGGCTGAGCAGATACGCTAATTCCGGGTTGGTTTTGCTGGTGTATTCATGCTGTTTACCCAACAGCAGCAGCTGCATGATACCCGGCACCAGTTGCATCCCGCAGTTGATAATCGAATGGGTAACCACATCCAGATTGGTACCATGTGACACGTTATTCTCAGCATCAGGATTAAATACGGCAGGGCGGTAATTGACGGTGCCGGGTTGCGGCGCACCCACATGGTCACGATACTCACCTATCGTCTTGTAGGGAAAATTGCCATCAACAAATCGCCTGATTAAACCCTGACGGATCTCCTCCATTTCTTGTCTGGCGCTCAGCTGATAGATGCGCATGAAAATAGCAGTATTAGTGAAATCGAAATTTGCAAAAGAGATCGGAGTATCTTTATCAAGCTGATAATCAGCTAATAAGGTTTCAGGGTTTTTTTCAATATGGTTCAGATTCAAAGTGGGGTGTGACAGCGTTTCTAGAGTGTCACTACTCGCCAATACATACTCAAGGTCAGGTCTTCTCAGACTGTCTGTTTTGAGAATAGTGTTGTCGAGAACATCGAAAGTGCAAACGCGTATTTCTTTAATTTTTTCATTTTTTGTTGTGTCATAGATTTCTTTGAGGCATTCCAGCAGAATATTTTTTTCCTGCTTGTTTCTGCATGCCAGCCCGCGGATGTTCAAACACTTAGTCGCTATTTGGTTATCGACATTTTGATATAGATGACTTGCTTCAATACCCTCACCAAAGGCAACCACAGGCATAGATGAAAAAAAATTTTCGTTATTTTGTGCTGCTGTTTTGGCAAGTTCTTGTGCGTCACGAAAACTACTTATACTCGATAACAGGCTGGCCCTGACACCCTTGCAAAGTTGATAATAATTACCCTCGCTGAGATTTTTAATATAGGGATGTTCCATGCCGAGTAATTTTAGTTGCTTAATGACCGGGACAATTTGCAGGTTGCAATTGATAACAGAATATAAAATCACCGCAGCATTGGTGCCGTGCGCTAATCTATTGTTGCCGGTCAGAATCCACTTCGAGTGGCGGTGATCAATGCTGTTGCCAGCGGGGTAATGTTTTGCCTGACGATAAATACCCACGTTAGCGTAGCGATAGGGTTGAGCCTCATACTTCTGTTTTAATGCCTGGCGTAGCGCGGCCATATTCTCTCTCCATCCCCCAGCCCACATATTTTGGTACGACACATCGTTAAAATCAAAATTATCGAAGGTAATGGGCGTATCCATAGGGATATAAAATGAGGATAAGTCATAGTTTGATTTATTGGCTACATGGCTGACATTTATCGTTGTTTGAGATGTCCCGGCAACCTGTTCCACGGGTATCGGATTTACTGATGCGGTAGTATTTCTGTTTACGTCCATCGTTTACGTTCTCCCGATTTTTTTAGTGGCGCGATTTATCGCGCCGCTACGAATTAATGCAATCAATTATGCAAGGGTGTGGCATTTCTCCATCAGTGACGCAAGGTCTGGCCGCGTTGCACGCCCCGTTTTTCTGCGACAATCACTAACATCTTTAAGGGTACAAAACATGAGCGAATTGATTTCCTCAATGCCCAGCGCATCGCGAACTTTTTTAAACCACTCCATCACAATTCTTTTATCAATCTCATCCTTAAGTGCCAGAATCCAGATATTCACTCTGGCATAAGCAAATTCATTACTCAGACCGGCATACATATCACGTTCATTGATCCCCTCACCAATCACCACCACCGGGATGGAACTCAGAATATTGGTCGTTTCCTGCGCAGCATCAATGGCAAACTGCTCGACATCACTAAAGTTGCTGCGTAACGCTCTGAGTGTTGTCGCGCGTACCGCCACGTTTAGCAGCCAGGTTAATTTAGGGTCGGCTTTATAGGTGATGTCATGTTGTTTTCCCAGCAGTAGCAACTGGGTGATGCCCGGCACCAGTTGCAGGCCACAGTTAACAATGGCGTGTGTCACCACATCCAGATTAGTGCCGTGGGCGACATTATTATCATCATGCGGATCAAAGGAATCGGGGCGATAATCGATATCGTCTGGCCCAGGCGAAGAAGTGTAGGCAAGATATTCTCTGATCGTTTTATAGGGGAACCTGTCATCAGCATATTTTCTGACGAATTCCTGACGTATCTCCTCCAGATCGACTCTCATAAATTCTTCTGACAGCGTTCTGTGGCGGATATCGTTGAAATCCAGTTTTTCAAAGGGTATCGGTGTGCTTTTGTCGATATGAAATAATGACAACAAACTTTGTATATCATTTTCAATATGATTCAGGTTCAAGGCTGGCTTTGTATGGGTGGTTATCGTATCACCACTTGCGAGGATATAGCCGACATCAGGCCATCCGCGAGAATTCTTGTGCCATAACGTTTTATCGAGTTCAGCATAAGTACAGACGCGGATTGCTTTTATTCGATCATTTTTTGTGACGTCATATATTTGCTGAAGGCAGTTGAGTGTGATGTCTTTATCTTGATTGTCCCGACATGACAGTATACGGATATCGAGACATTTCGTGGTGCCTTGCGCATCCATATTGGCAAAGAATTCACCTTGTCCGTTGCCATTGCCAATGATAACTGCCGGGATTGAACTAAAAAAGTCATCGTTGTTCTGAGCGGTTAAGTTAGCAAGCAGCTTGGTATCATGAAATGAGCAATCTCGCATAGTTAACCTGGTGACTTGTACCTGTGAATAAAGCTGATAAAAATTTTCTTTATTCGTCAATTTAAGATAAGGATGTATCATGCCGAGTAATTTCAGCTGCTTAATAGCGGGGACAATTTGCAGATTACAGTTGATTACGGAATACAAAACTACCGCCAGATTAGCGCTGTGCGCCATCACGTTATTACTGTTAAAATCGAATTCTGCCCGGTAAAAATCTTTCCCGCGAGCAGGAGGGTATTTTTTATTCTTGAGATATGCTCCAACTGTCGTATGCGGGTAAGTTTTGTTTTGATATTTTTCCTTTAAATTTAGATGTATTTTCTCCAATGCTTCTCGCCAGAATTTGTTATATGATTCTTTATACGATAAATCGTTGAAATCAATTTTGTCAAAATCTATCGGCGTATTTCTGTCAATATAAAATGAGGATAAATCGTAATTTTCACGGTTTGCTACCTGGTTTATATTGATTGGTGATGGTATGGCAGCCAGTGCTCCCTCAACCGGAAGGGGGGTGCCTGCTATATTTCCAATAGGATCCATATGTCATTCTCTCCTCAAGGATGTGGTTCTTTTGTCGGCTTGCCATAACATTAAACATTATTCCCTCCTGATAGCGCCGGGATTTTTTCCTGAAAAAGTCACGATGCATAAATTTGTCGTGGTGAGATTTTTTCTTTCACAAATAAAAAGGTCGCGATAAATCGCGACCTGATAAAACAGCAAAAAACGATTAACGCATCAGGCGGTAATAGGCCTCATTCCAGCGCAGCGCATCTTTAAATGCGGGTAAACGCGTCTCGTCATCAATCACCAGCACCTCGATACCGTTCAGCTCGCCGTAAAGATAGAGGTCATCCAGATCCAGTGCCTGGCTGAACACCGTATGGTGGGCACCACCGGCCAGAATCCAGGCTTCTGACGCCGTTGCCAGTGACGGTTGTGCACGCCACAAGGCACGCGCCACCGGCAGCTTCGGTAACGGTTTCGGTTGCTCAATCGCGTCCACCACATTCACCAGCAGACGGAAGCGGTCGCCGAGATCGATCACGCTGGCATTCACCGCGCGTCCGGCTGGGGTAGAGAAAATCAGGCGGGCCGGATCGGCTTTGCCGCCAATGCCGAGGAACTGTACATCAATCAGCGGTTTCTCTTCTTTGGCGATGGACGGGCACACTTCCAGCATATGGGAACCCAGCACCAGATCGTTGCCTGCGGAGAAGTGATAGGTGTAATCCTCCATAAACGAGGTGCCGCCAGCGCGATTACCCGCCTGAACTTTGAGGATGTGCAGCAGCGCGGCGGTTTTCCAGTCACCTTCACCGGCAAAACCGTAGCCCTGGCCCATCAGGCGTTGCACCGCCAGACCGGGGAGCTGCGTCATGCCATGTAACGTCTGGAAGTTGGTGGTAAAAGCTTTGCAGCCTTCCGCTTCAAGGAAGCGTTTCAGTCCCAATTCAATGCGTGCCGCATCCAGCACGTTCTGGCGTTTCTCACCATTCACTGCCGCCACTTCGGTAAAGCGATAGTGGCTTTCGTATTCATCAATCAGGGCATTGACGTCGCCATCGCTGACGCTGTTCACCACCTCGACCAAATCACCGACGCCCCAGCCGTTTACCGCATAACCAAACTGAATTTGCGCCGCCACTTTATCGCCTTCGGTGACTGCCACTTCGCGCATGTTATCGCCGAAACGGGCCACCTTCAGTTGCTGGCTGGCCTGACGTGCCTGGGCAGCACGGATCCAGCGGCCGATGCGCAGCTGGCTCTCTTTATCCTGCCAGTGGCCGGTAACGACGCTGTGTTGCAGGCCCATACGCGCACCGATAAAGCCGAACTCGCGGCCACCGTGGGCGGTCTGGTTGAGATTCATAAAGTCCATATCCATGCTGTCCCATGGGATCTCGGCATTGAACTGGGTATGGAATTGCAGCAGTGGCTTATTCAGGATACTCAATCCGCCGATCCACATTTTCGCGGGCGAGAAGGTGTGGAGCCAGGTGATGATGCCGACACATTCATTGGCGTGATTTGCCTCGCGGCACAGCGCCAGCGCTTCATCCGGCGATTTCACCAGCGGTTTGAGCACCAGTTGCAACGGCAGGCTACCCGCCTGATTCAGACCATCCATCACCTGGCGCGCGTGCTGTTCCACCTGGCGTAAGGTCTCCGCCCCGTAGAGGTGTTGCGTACCAATAACAAACCACACCTGTTGTGTGTTGTGCTGTTCCATAAAACCACTCCTTTACTTAGCGGAAACGGTGCGTGCGGCATACTGCGGTTCAGCGGCCTGGCACCAATGTTGATAGCGTTGATAGAGCTGTTGATAGCGCGCTACGCGCTGACTGTCCGGTTGTAACGTTACGTCGATCGGGCTGGCCATCACCTGCTGTGCCGCAGGGACATCGGCGTAAACCTGGGCGGCTACCGCGGCAAAAATGGCGGCACCGAGTGCGCAGCATTCGTCCGAAGCGACGATATCCAGTGGCCGGTTCATCACGTCGCAGCAGGCCTGCATGATGGCCGGGGATTTACGTGCAATGCCGCCGAGGGTCAGCACGCTTGCCACCGGGATCTGCTGTTGTTCGAAACATTCCATAATGGCGCGCGCGCCAAAGGCAGTGGCAGCGATAAGGCCGCCAAACAGTGCCGGGGCATCGGTACCGAGATTGAGGTCGGTAATCACGCCTTTCAGGCGTTGATTCGCATCAGGCGTGCGACGGCCATTGAACCAGTCCAGCACCACTGGCAGATGATCGAGCTGCGGATTAGCGGCCCAGGCATCGGTCAGTTGACGGATCAGATCTTTTTGCAACAGCTCCAGCTGGGGTTGCAGCTCAGGGTGTTGCTGTGCGGCCTGTTGCAGTGGCCAGCCGAGCAGGCGGCTGAACCAGGCGTAGATATCGCCGAAGGCGGATTGTCCGGCTTCGCAGCCGATGGCACCCGGCATCACGCTGCCATCGACCTGGCCGCAAATACCTTTGATGGCGCGGTCACCGACTTTTTCGCTGTCGGCAATCAGGATGTCGCAGGTTGAGGTGCCAATCACTTTGACCAGCGTGTAAGGCTGCGCACCGGCTCCGACGGCACCCATATGGCAGTCAAACGCACCGCCAGACAACACCACCTGCTGTGACAGGCCGAGGCGCTGCGCCCATTCGGCGCTCAGGGTGCCGACCGGCACATCGGCAGTCCAGGTATCGATGAACAGTGGCGAGTCGAGTTGTTCAGTCAGCAGTGGGTCGAGCGCGTTAAGAAATTCGGCGGGAGGCAGACCCTGCCAGTCAGGATGCCAGAGGGACTTGTGCCCGGCGGCACAGCGGCCACGACGCAACTGCTGCGGCGTTGTGGTGCCACTCAGCAGGGCTGGCACCCAGTCACACAGTTCCACCCAGGAAACGGCGGCGTCACGGACTGCGGCATCTTCACGGGAAACGTGCAGAATTTTCGCCCAGAACCACTCCGACGAATAAATGCCGCCGATATAGCGGGTGTAGTCGGTGAAGCGGCCGCTGTGGCACAGCTGATTGATCTCCTCCGCTTCTTCTATCGCGGTGTGATCTTTCCACAACACAAACATCGCATTGGGGTTGTCGGCGAACTCAGGACGCAGCGCCAGCACGTTGCCATCACGATCGATGGGGGCGGGTGTCGATCCAGTGCTGTCCACACCAATCCCCACCACGGCGGCACGTTGTTCCGGGCTGAGTTTTTGCACTACCGTCACCAGCGCCTGTTCCAGCGCGTCTATATAGTCCTGCGGATGATGACGAAAGCGGTTGGCATGCGCATCGCAAAACAAGCCTTTAGCCCAGCGCGGATAGTTGACCACGGCTTTTTCCAGTTCTTTGCCACTGTGGCAGTCCACGGCCAGGGCCCGGACGGAATCGCTGCCAAAATCCAGCCCGATGGTAATAGCGCCAGCGCCCATTGAAATTCTCCTGTGTCAGTTATCTGCGCTTATCCTGGAATGGGTGGGCTGGAGCGGTTAGTCATCCCCGGCTGAGAATATGCACTTTTCTGCCATCAACAGGCATTTCGTGATCCACTGCAAAAGTTAATGACCGGTTAATTTTGCTGAATATATGGAGAATTTTGTCGTCGTTCCGGGATGTGATACCGCTCTACATTTTTCTCACCTTTTCCCGCTACAACTAGCCCAGCGTTTGCACAGCCTTTGTACAAACCTTGTTCTAACGCGCTGATTTTACGCTGTACCCGTAAAAGAAGTCAGTGTGGTAGCGCTTACACCGATTCGTTTAAAGCTCGCTAAAAACATCATTGTGCCGGAGAGCATCATGCATAAATTCACTAAAACGCTGGCGGCAATTGGTCTCGCCGCGCTTATGTCACATTCCGCTATCGCCGAGACCATGAAGCTCGGTTTTCTCGTCAAACAACCGGAGGAACCCTGGTTCCAGACTGAGTGGCGCTTTGCCGACAAAGCAGGCAAAGACCTTGGCTTTGAGGTGATCAAAATCGCTGTACCTGACGGCGAAAAAACCCTGAATGCGATCGATAGCCTGGCGGCCAGCGGCGCGAAAGGGTTTGTTATCTGTACCCCGGATCCGAAGCTGGGGTCGGCGATTATGGCGAAAGCGCGCAGTTATGATCTGAAGGTGATTGCTGTCGATGATCAGTTCGTCAATGCCAAAGGCAAACCGATGGACACCGTGCCACTGGTGATGATGGCGGCCACCAAGATCGGCGAGCGTCAGGGCCAGGAACTGTATAAAGAAATGCAGAAACGCGGCTGGGATGTGAAAGAAACTGGCGTGATGGCGATCACCGCCAACGAGCTGGATACCGCGCGTCGCCGCACCACCGGTTCGATGGATGCATTGAAAGCGGCAGGTTTCCCGGCGGCTCAGATTTATCAGGTCCCCACTAAATCTAACGATATCCCGGGTGCTTTCGATGCCGGTAACTCGCTGCTGGTGCAACATCCGAAAGTGAAACACTGGTTGATCCTCGGCATGAATGACAACACCGTGCTGGGCGGCGTGCGCGCCACTGAAGGCCAGGGCTTCAAGGCACCGGATGTGATTGGCATTGGCATCAACGGCGTGGATGCGGTGAGCGAGCTTTCCAAAGGGGAACCGACCGGTTTCTACGGATCGCTGCTGCCCAGCCCGGACGTACATGGCTATAAAAGCAGCCAGATGCTGTATGACTGGGTAACCAAAGGGCAGGCTCCGGCGAAGTTTACTGAAGTGACCGACGTGGTGCTGATCACCCGCGATAACTTCAAAACCGAACTGGCGAAAAAAGGGCTGATGTAATCCCATCGCGTGCGCTCTGTACTTCAAGGATACAGAGCGCTTTATCAATCACGATATGGAGTCTCCATGAACACTGATCCCGCATTTCTGTCGTTTCATGGCATCAGCAAAACCTTTCCGGGCGTTAAGGCGCTCCAGGATATTTCCTTCAACTGCCATGCCGGTGAAGTGCATGCGTTGATGGGTGAGAACGGCGCAGGTAAATCGACGTTGCTGAAAATTCTCAGCGGCAGTTATCAGCCCACCTCCGGCGAGATCCACATCAAAGGCCAGCCGGTACGGTTTAATCACACCACCGAGGCGCTGGATGCCGGGGTGGCGATCATTTATCAGGAACTGCACCTGGTGCCGGAAATGAGCGTGGCGGAGAACATCTACCTCGGTCAGATTCCGCATCGCCATGGCCTGGTCAACCGCAAATTGCTGCGCTTTGAGGCGGGTTTACAGCTGAAAAATCTGGGCATGGATATCGACCCGGATATGCCGCTGAAATACCTGTCGCTCGGCCAGTGGCAGATGGTGGAGATTGCCAAAGCACTGGCGCGTAACGCGCGCATTATCGCGTTTGATGAACCCACCAGCTCGCTGTCGGCGCGTGAAATCGAACATCTGTTCCGCGTGATCCGCCAGCTGCGCGAGCAGGGCCGGGTCGTGTTGTATGTTTCGCATCGCATGGAAGAAATTTTTGCGCTGAGTGACGCCATCACCGTGTTTAAAGATGGCCGCTACGTGCGCACCTTCACGGACATGAAAAACACCCACCATGAAGATCTGGTACAGGCGATGGTGGGACGCAATCTGGGGGATATCTATGGTTACGCGCCGCGTGATTTGGGCCCCGTGCGTTTGCAGCTGGACCAGGTGGAGGCGAAGGGTGTGCGTATGCCCATTTCGCTAGAAGTACGGGCTGGCGAAATTGTCGGGCTATTCGGCCTTGTCGGGGCCGGTCGCAGTGAATTGATGAAGGGGCTATTCGGTGCCACCCGCCTGCGCGGCGGCAGTGTGTCGCTGGATGGTAAAAAACTCAATATTCGCCAGCCGATCGATGCGATCCGTGCCGGCATTATGTTGTGTCCGGAAGATCGTAAGGCGGAGGGCATCATCCCGGTGCATTCGGTGCGCGACAACATCAACATTAGCGCGCGGCGCCACAATCTCACCGCCGGTTGCCTGATTAAACCCGGCTGGGAGGCGAAAAATGCCGACAGCCATATCCGCTCGCTCAATATCAAAACTCCGCATGCGCAGCAGCTGATCATGAATCTGTCGGGTGGTAACCAGCAGAAAGCGATTCTGGGCCGCTGGTTGTCGGAGGAGATGAACGTGATTCTGCTGGATGAGCCCACTCGTGGCATCGATGTTGGTGCAAAACACGAGATTTATAACCTGATTTATCAACTGGCAAACAAAGGTATTGCCGTGTTGTTTGCCTCCAGCGATCTGCCCGAAGTGATGGGCCTGGCCGACCGTATCGTGGTGATGCGTGAAGGCGAAATTGCCGGTGAACTGCCACACGACCGTGCCACGGAGCAGCTGACGCTGGGCCTGGCGATGCCGAAAACGACTCAAGCGGCCGCCGTGGCCTGATGTAAAGGAGAGCAATTATGGCTTCATCTACCACTTCTAATACGCCACCGGCGCAGCGCAGCGGCCTGCAACTGGGACGTATCTGGGATAACTTCGGTATGCTGGTGGTGTTCGCACTGCTGTTTATTGCCTGTACCATTTTTGTCCCCAACTTTGGCTCCTTTATCAATATGAAAGGGCTGGGGCTGGCGATGTCGATGTCGGGCATGGTGGCGTGTGGCATGCTGTTCTGTCTCGCCTCCGGGGATTTTGACCTGTCGGTCGCCTCAGTGATCGCCTGCGCAGGCGTGGTCACTGCGGTAGTGATCAACATGACCGAAAGCCTGTGGATTGGTGTGGCGGCCGGTTTACTGCTGGGTATGGCGACCGGTTTTGTTAACGGTTTCGTGATTGCCCGGCTGAAGATCAATGCCCTGATCACCACACTGGCCACGATGCAGATTGTGCGTGGTCTGGCGTATATCTTTTCAGACGGTAAAGCGGTAGGTATCGAAGATGAACGTTTCTTCGCCCTCGGCTATGCCAACTGGTTCGGCTTGCCAGCCCCGATCTGGCTGACTATCGCCACCATGATCGTGTTCGGGTTTCTGTTGAATAAAACCACCTTTGGCCGTAACACGCTGGCGATTGGTGGCAACGAGGAAGCGGCGCGTCTGGCCGGTGTGCCGGTGGTGCGTACCCGTATCATCATTTTTATCCTTTCCGGGTTAGTCTCGGCGGCGGCGGGCATCATTCTGGCGTCGCGTATGACCAGCGGCCAGCCAATGACCTCTCTGGGCTACGAGTTGATCGTGATTTCCGCCTGCGTCCTGGGTGGGGTGTCACTGAAAGGCGGTATCGGTAAAATTTCTTACGTGGTGGCCGGGGTATTAATCCTGGGTACGGTTGAGAATGCGATGAATCTCCTGAATATATCGCCTTTCTCACAGTATGTGGTGCGCGGTTTGATACTGTTAGCGGCGGTGATTTTTGACCGTTACAAACAGAAAAATAAAGCCGCCTGAGTCGGTGACAACAACGGAACGGTAACAACCGTTCCGTTTCGGTTATCAATCACGCGAAAAGTGAGGGCATTATGTACCACCGCGAACCCCCCGTGGCCCAACAAAACCCGTTATTACCGGGATACCCCTTTAATGCCTGGCTGGTGGCCGGGCTGACGCCGATTACCGCCGATGGCCCGCTCGATTTCTTTATCGACCGTCCGCTCGGAATGAAAGGCTATATCCTCAATCTGACCATTAAAGGCGAAGGTCGGGTGTTTGATGGTGAACAGGCATTCGACTGCCTGCCTGGCGATATGCTGCTGTTTCAGCCGAAAACCCCGCATTACTATGGCCGTGCGCCAGATAGCCCGTGCTGGTTTCATCGCTGGGTCTATTTCCGCCCGCGTGCCTACTGGACTGACTGGCTGCAATGGCAGGACGAATCCCAGGGGGTGGGGCGTCTGCGTCTGCCGGAAGCCCAGCGTGCAGAATTTGATCGTCTGTTTGCCAGCATTGAACAGACGCATAACTCCGGACGGCGTTTTGCTGAAGAACTGGCGATGAACCTGCTGGAGCGATTGTTGCTGCGCGCGGTGGAAGAAGATCCACGCAGTCATCAACAAATCCGCGATCCACGCGTGATTGAAGCCTGCCAGTACGTCACTAATCATCTGGCGAGTGAGGTGAAAATTGAGGAGGTGGCGCGCCATGTCTGTCTGTCACCGTCACGTCTGGCGCATTTGTTCCGCGAGCAGATGGGCATCAACCTGCTGCGCTGGCGCGAAGACCAGCGGGTGATCCGTGCCAAACTGCTGTTGCAGACCACCCAGGAGCCGATTGCCTCGGTGGGTCGCGAAGTGGGCTATGATGACCAGCTGTATTTTTCGCGCGTGTTCCGTAAACGCGTGGGCGTCAGCCCCAGTGATTTCCGGCGTCGCAGCCAGGATGCACAGGATGCGCTGGTGGCCCAGGAAAGCTGGCAACCTGCAAGGAGTGCGATCTCCTGAGCTTTCAGGTGATTCCTTCTTGTCCTCACTGACTGATTCGTCTTAAATCAGTCAGGTAACGAACAAGAGGAATGATAATGAGCGATAAACTTCGTGTCGGCCTGATAGGCTACGGATTTGCCAGCAAAACTTTCCATGCACCGTTGATTGCCGGTACGCCAGACGTTGAACTGGCGGCGGTCTCCAGTAGCGACGCCACAAAAGTGCACGCGGACTGGCCTTCGGTGCAGGTGGTTGCCGATCCTCAGACGCTGCTGGACGATCCAACTCTTCACCTGATTGTCATTCCCACCCCGAATGACACCCATTTCCCGTTAGCCAAAGCCGCGCTGAACGCGGGCAAGCATGTGGTAGTCGATAAACCTTTTACCGTCACCCTGTCGCAGGCGCGTGAGCTGGACGCACTGGCAAAAGCGAAAGGTCTGCTGCTGTCGGTGTTCCATAACCGCCGCTGGGATAGCGATTTCCTGACGCTGAAGTCTCTACTGGCTGATGGCTCTCTCGGTGAAGTCCGTTATCTGGAGTCGCATTTTGACCGCTTCCGCCCGGAAGTTCGTCAGCGCTGGCGTGAGATGAAAGGGCCGGGTAGCGGTATCTGGTTTGATTTGGGGCCGCATGTGCTCGACCAGGCGTTGCAACTGTTCGGTGCGCCTGTTGCCATCAACGTCGATATGGCTGAACTGCGTACCGGTGCGCAAACCACCGATTATTTCCATGCCACGCTGACTTATCCGCAACGTCGCGTCGTGCTGCACGCCAGCATGCTGGCGGCGGCGGAGTCGGCGCGTTTTATCGTGCACGGCACGCGCGGCAGCTATGTGAAATTTGGCCTCGATCCTCAGGAAGATCGTCTGAAGGCGGGCGAACGTCCACCGAAGGAGGAGTGGGGTTATGATATGCGTGATGGTGTGCTGACGCTGGCCGATGGCGATGTGATGGTGGAAAAAGCGTTGCTGACGCTGCCAGGCAACTATCCCGCTTACTATGCTGCGGTACGTGATGCCATTGCTGGCACTGGCGCGAATCCGGTCACAGCGGAAGAAGCGATTCAGGTGATGGAGCTGATCGAGCTGGGCCTGCAATCGGCAGAGCAGCGCCAGACCATGTCGTTAAAATAAAACGTCAATATCAAGGTGTGCATAAAATGCGCACCCTGGATACGTAGGGTCGCCATTGATGGCGACCTGGATGTTTATCCCGCCACGCGCGCGCGTAACGCCGTTTTCTCCGCTTCAGTCAAAAACGCAATGGTCACGCCATTTTCCTGCGCCTGGCGCATTTCCGCCACGCTCAGGCCGGCCTGTGGTGCCGCCACCTGATATTCATGCGCCAGCTCAATCCCCTGAACTGCCGGATCATCGGTGTTGATGGTGGCGAGAATGCCGTGATTGAGGAAGGCTTTCAGCGGATGGCTGGCGAAGGAGGCCACGGTGCTGGTCTGGATGTTGGAGGTCAGGCAGGATTCGATACCGATCTTTTGCTCAGCAAGAAAATCCATCAGCGCACGGTCTTCAATCGCCTTCACGCCATGACCAATACGCTCGGCCCCCAGTTCACGAATCGCCTGCCAGATGCTTTCCGGACCTGCCGCTTCACCGGCGTGCACGGTAATACGGAAACCCGCATCGCGGGCGCGGTTAAAGTGGCTGAGGAATTCACTGCCTGGGAAGCCCAGTTCGTCACCCGCCAGGTCAATCGCGGTTATGCCATCACGATGCGCCAGCAAACCTTCCAGCTCACGCAGACAGGCTTCTTCGCCAAAGGTACGGCTCATGATGCCGATCAGGCGCACATCCACGCCGTATTGCTGAACACCGGCACGCACGCCATCAATCACCGCTTCCACCACACCGGCAATCGGCAGCTGATGCGTCATCGCCATATAGCCGGGTGAAAAGCGCAGTTCAGCGTAATGGATCCCGGCACGGGCCGCGTCTTCGACGTTTTCCAGCGCAATACGACGGCAGGCATCAAGGTCGCCCAACACTTTCACGCCCCAGTCCAGTTTTTGCAGAAAGCTCACCAGATCCGGTTCGTTTTCCGTGACCTGCACATGCGGACGCAGTGCATCAAGGCTGGTGGCAGGCAGGCTGAGATTAAACTGGCGACCTAAATCGAGGATAGTTTGCGCACGGATGTTGCCATCAAGGTGGCGGTGAATGTCGGTAAGAGGAATTTTGGAATCAAACATGGCGCACTCGCTGAGTTATTGTGAAGTGCAGAGCATTATAAAAACTTCTTGCGCAACAGCGCCAGTGATTTGCGCAAATGCGCGGCTGGATGCTGCATAAAGCAGCATCAATCATTACCGGGGTATCAATCATGTTTCAGAGATTCCATGGGTTTGTTGATAAAAGTCTTAACTGGCTTTCCAGAAGTACCGACTCCGTCAGAGGGACAAAGATCTCGCGGTCAATCTCCTGCATCACTTCTCTGCCAAGGTTGCGTTTTGCGTCTTCATCATTAACGCTGATGCTGATGTCCTGTAATCGTATGTTCAGCCGATGCTCGTAATCATCCGGGTAATGTTGTCTTCTTTGCTGGTCGGCTGCGGCCCATACATCGGGGTTATTACGCTCCAGAATGCTGTGCCACGGTTCCCACCGCGCGAACCACTGCGCAAATTCGGTATTTTCAGCTGTCTTCACCCGCAGCGCAGCGGCTTTGAGTTCAGCTTCACTGATACCTGCGTGCTCATAAAAGCGCATTTCTTTCGCGAAAGCCGTTAACTGGAGACGGGTACTGAGTTCGGTCTGGAAAGCGAGATACACCTCGATTTCATCAATAAAACGCAGGGTTTTGACTTTTTCTCTGGCAATCAGCTCCAGTTGTTGCAGGCGGAACATCACCCGGCCAGCGTCAACCAGTGCCGGCCATTGGTCGTCATACTCTCCCGCTTTAATGCGGCAAATCAGTTCGGCCTGCAGCATGTCATTCCATGCCAGTGTCACCCGGTCTTCACAGCTTTCGACGGCAATAATGGCAGCGGCGAAGGTGGCTGCCCGTAATTCAGGGGCCTGTAACAATCGGGTAAGCCATTCAGCGACCAGTGGTTTAAATTTATCATCCTTAGCGTTACAACTTGCCAGCAGCCGGGCCAGAAACTGGCTGAATGCCTGAGCATTTTCTTCAGCGGAAATGGCCGTGAATTTTTGTGTTATCTCTGTCTGTACATCAGAGGGAAACCACGCAGCGATATTTTCTACCAGCGGTTTTATCGGGCGTTCAGACAGGTTTTCCGCAGCCATTGAGAATAATATTACCGGACCGTCTTCATTTTCCGGCATATTTGCCATTTGATATAACGCCCGCAAGGTTCGTTCTGATAACGGATTATTTTGCAGGTCGATCCAGCGTGATATGCCGTGGGCGAGGGATTCCGGTACCCTGGTCAGCTGATTATTCCTACAGCATAAATGGGTCACTCCAGCAGGAATTGCGGGTAACTCATTAAGCTGATTAAACTCAACATTCACCACAATGATTGAATCTGGCAGGCAGGGTAAACTTCTCAGCTGGTTATTATTACAAAAAAGTATTTCAAGCCCAGCTGGAAGCTCAATGAGTTCAGTCAACTCATTATAAAGAATTGACAGTTCTTTGAGTGAAGAGGGCAGATAGGTCAGGCAGGTAATATTATTGCCGCCACAACGCAGTATTTCGAGTGCATCAGGGAGGAAAGGCAATGCAGTCAGTTTATTATGATAAGCATCAAGATGTTTAAGGCCAACAGGCAATACTGGCAGGTTTGTCAGTCTATTCTGTTTACAGTCTAACCGGGTAAGCCCGTCAGGTAACATGGGCAGTTCTGTCAGCTTATTGTTCGAAACGTGTAGGGTTTTAATTTGTGGTGGTAAGGGAGGTAAGTCTCTTAAGCCAAGGCAGAATAAGTTTAATTCATCTGACTGACTATCCAGGCAATCCAGCAATTTGTGAAAAGCAATTTCCCGAAATTCGCCCCCTCCGGCCAGTGCCCTGTTTTTCCACTCATCCCATGCGCGCAGAAATTCCCCGTGGCTGAGTGGCTGGCGAATGGACGTGGTGGCTAAATTCGAAGGAATGGGGTTGCTGAAATCATTGCCAATGTTCATGTGAACCTGCAGATAATAAATAATTTTAAGTGACTTATAATTAAATTATTTATACATAAAGGACATGTGCTTCCGAAAAATATAATAAAAAAATCAGAAGTGTTGCTATCTCACGAGCCAGATATTAAAAAGGGTTCATGATAATCATGAACCCTTATATTCAGAGGGTGGTATAGCCTGAAACTGATTACTCAGGCATGCCTTCGCTGGTTTGGCTGCCCAGCATGTAGCGTGACAGGAACTGCTCCAGCGTCAGTTTGTCACCGTTCATGGTGACCTGGCCATTGGCGTATTGCAGGCTGGTCGTAATGTTATCATCCTGCTGCTGCGTCAGACGGAACATCTGGCCCATCGCCGCCAGTCCTTTCACCTGCTGATCTGCCAGTTTCTGCGCATCATCGCCCTGATAACCTTCCGCCAGGCCAACATGGCGCATCACTTCCGTTGCCATCGGCATATTGATCACCAGCTTGCCATCCAGGGTTTTCAGCACGCGATCGACTGCGGCGCTCAGCGTTTGCACGTCGCCGGTCACGCTGGCCGGATCGTTAAAACCGACATTCAGATTAAAGGTGCTTTCGCCTTTGTCGTTCTTCCAGCTCAGTGGTGCGATGCTGAGGGTCGGTGAACCTTTCAGCAGCGTCGGCAGGTTATTCATCAGGATGGTATGCACGCCTTCCTGATAGCGGATCGGATCATCGATCAGCCCCGGCTGACTCAGCAAATCCTGAATTTGCGCGTTATAACTATCGGAGAAAGCTTTCACTGCCTGGGCATCAAACTGCGCCAGTTTCATGGTGATCTTAGCTTCGCCAAACGGCTGTTTTTGCAGGCTGATATTGCCGACCTGATAGTCAATCTGGCCGCCAATCTTGCCATCTTTATTGTCGAACGAGGATGTACCGTTCATTTTTTCCAGCGTCAGACCTTCCTGACCATTCACACTGGCTGTCAGCTTATCCAGCGCAATGCTTTGATCGCCTACGCGTACCCCTTCCGGGCTAAGATGGGTGTCGCCATTCACCTTCAGGCCGTTAAGGGTAAACAGCACCGGCTGATTAACTTCGTTCTTGCTGGCGAAAGCAATACTGGAAAAATCGCCCTGCAGGCCAATATTGTCGCCTTTCTCATCGGCACTAATATTCAGCGTGCCGCCGTTAGTCGCCAGACGTACGCCATTCTGTGCGTCCTGATAATCGGCCGGCAACAGCGCCAGCGCGGTGTCAGTGGCACCGCTGTAACCAATGCGGGTATCAGCACTGACCAGTGATTTGCCGTTGGTCAGCTCAAACAGTTTCTTCACCGCATCGGTGTTTTCCAGTTCGCTATGTACCGATGCCATACTCGGGAGGAAAACGCCGCGCTTCAGCTGTGAAAAAGGGAAGGGACCGTGATCAATAACGGTGTTCAGCACAATGCTTTGACCCGGCTTCAGTAACGGGTTGTCTTCAGTTTGCGAACTGGCCTGTAACACCAGTCGGGCTTTACTGCTGAACAGGCCGCGCTGGTAATCCTGATAGCTAAGCGTCAGGCGGCTGTTCGGCGCGTAAGCGTTGAGCTGCGCATTGGCGTTTTGCACCATCTGATCAATATGGCTTTCCAGTTGCTTACCGGTGAACCAGGAGGCACCGGTCCAGATTACCCCGAGAGCCACAATCACACCTACGGCAACCTTGGTCTTTTTCATCGCTGAGTCGTCCTTATCCTTGCGTCCGCATACGCTGCTGGCCTGTGCGCGACGGGTGAAGAAAAACGCCCGCAGGCGTTTTTAATTAATAGTTTGAAAATGATAGCAGTTAACAATGCGGGCGTCAGCCGCTTCAGTGGAGGGCGTTGAATACGCGAGCCAGACGGCCAGTGCCTGCTGCGGTGACCGGTGACTCAGAGGCCGCGATAAAGCAGGATTCACCCGGCTTTAATACCAGCTGCTCGCCTGATTTCTCAATGATTGCCTGGCCTTCGATGCAAAACAGCAATGCGGCGCTTTGCTGGGCCAGCGCCTGGGGCTGAGCGTGCAGGGTATGAATGGCGAAAGCAAAATCCTCGACCGGGATCGGGAAATTCAGGGCGTCTCCCTGTTGCTGTGGCTGGGTCAGCAGCGTAGCGGCGGGTTTGGCGTGGAATTTCAGGTTTGCCAGCAGCTCAGGGATATCGATAAATTTCGGCGTCAGGCCAGCACGCAGCACGTTATCCGAGTTCGCCATCACTTCCAGTGCCACGCCCTTCAGGTAAGCATGCGGGGTTTCGGCAAAAAGGAACATCGCTTCGCCCGGTTGCAGCGTAATCACGTTCAGCAGCAGCGGCGAGAACAGGCCGCTGTCGTCGGGATAATCGGCAGAGATGGCTTTGATAGTCTGCCAGGGTTCACCCTCACGGGCATTAAGCGCGGATTTCAGCACGCCAATTGCCAGCGACCTGGCATCACCGGTCAGTGACAGCAGGGTGGCGAACAGTTTGGCCAGATTGTCTTCATCAGCATTTTCCAGAAAATGGGCAATTTGCGGATGGGCGCCGGCCACTGGCTCCAGCAGCGAAACGATTTCATGCAATTCGCGGAAGCCATTCATGGCCTGAAAGGGTGTCAGTGCGTACACCAGCTCGGGTTTGTGGTTGGCATCTTTGTAATTACGTTCGGCAGCGCTCAGCGGAATCCCGGCAGCGTTTTCACGCGCGAAGCCCACTTCAGCCGCGCTTTTGCTGGGATGTACCTGAATGGATAACGGCTGGTCGGCGCACAGTACCTTAAACAGAAACGGCAGTTCGCCGAAGCGATCTGCCACAGCGGCACCCAGCATGGCGGTTTTGTCGGCATCAATCACGTCACGCAGTGAACGGCTTTCACCATTGATCTCCACGGTGGAGGGGCTTTTCGGGTGTGCGCCCATCCACAGTTCCGCCATCGGCAACCCCTGCGGGTTAGCGATGCCGTAGAGTTCAGTCAGTGCGGTTTTGCTGCCCCATGCGTAGCTTTGCAACGAATTGTTCAATTTTTGCATCATTTGTCCCCAGTAACGATAGGCTTATAAGCATTTTAAGGCATAAAGTGCCATTGAAAATACATCAACCAGTGCAATAAATGCGAATGACTCTCATAATGTAAAATTCTGAAAAGTGACAATCTTGCCCGCTCAGTTGGCCTTGCAGCAAGAGGATGCTGGGCGTAAACCTCAAAAATATGAGTTAAGGAGACGCAGTCATGGCAGCCCATCGCATTGAAAAAGACTCAATGGGTCCGATCGAAGTTCCGGCAGATAAGTTATGGGGCGCGCAGACGCAGCGCTCGCTGGAGCATTTCCGTATTTCGACCGAGAAAATGCCGGTCGCCCTGGTGCATGCGCTGGCGCTGACCAAGCGTGCCGCCGCTCAGGTTAACCGTGATCTGGGCCTGTTACCGGCTGAACGTGCCGATGCGATTATGAAGGCTGCTGACGAAGTGCTGGCCGATAAGCACAGTGACGAATTCCCGCTGGCGATCTGGCAGACGGGATCCGGCACGCAAACCAACATGAATATGAACGAAGTCCTGGCCAACCGTGCCAGTGAGATTCTGGGCGGTGAGCGTGGTATGTCACGTCTGGTGCATCCGAACGACGATGTGAATAAAAGTCAAAGCTCCAATGACGTGTTTCCCACCGCCATGCATGTGGCTGCGGTTATCGCGGTGCAGGAACAACTGATTCCGCAATTGCAGGTACTGAAAAAAACCTTAAACGACAAAGCAATTGCCTTCAAAGACATCGTGAAAATTGGCCGTACTCACTTGCAGGATGCCACGCCGCTGACGCTGGGCCAGGAGATTTCTGGCTGGGTGGCGATGCTGGAACATAGCCTCAAACATATCGAACACAGTATCCCGCACCTGGCGGAGCTGGCGCTGGGCGGCACGGCGGTGGGCACTGGCCTCAACACCCATCCGGAATATGCGGTGCGTGTGGCTAAAGCGCTGGCGGAACTCACCAAACAGCCGTTTGTGACGGCTCCGAATAAATTTGAAGCGCTGGCGACCTGTGATGCGCTGGTACACGCGCACGGTGCGCTGAAAGGTCTGGCATCCTCGCTGATGAAGATTGCCAATGATGTGCGCTGGCTCTCTTCTGGCCCGCGTTGTGGCATTGGCGAGCTTTCTATCCCGGAAAATGAGCCGGGCAGTTCCATTATGCCGGGTAAGGTCAACCCGACGCAGTGCGAAGCGGTGACCATGCTGAGCTGCCAGGTTATCGGCAATGATGTGGCGGTGAATGTGGGCGGCGCATCGGGTAATTTTGAGCTGAACGTGTACCGTCCAATGATCATCCACAACTTCCTGCAATCCATCCGTCTGCTGGCTGACGGCATGGACAGCTTTAATCATCACTGCGCGGTGGGCATTGAACCGAACCGCGATCGTATTGAGCAACTGCTGAACGAATCGCTGATGCTGGTCACCGCGCTTAATACCCATATCGGGTATGACAAAGCGGCAGAAATTGCCAAAAAGGCCCATAAAGAGGGGCTGACACTGAAGGGTTCGGCGCTGAAGCTCGGGTATTTGACCGAAGAACAGTTCGATGCCTGGGTCCGACCGGAAGATATGGTCGGCAGCCTGAAGCAGTAAGCTGCACGAGAAGGGAAGGCCAGCGATGCTGGCCTTTTTTATGCCAGCCGATCGCACCACAAATGCAGGCGGGGAATGATCAAATGCAAAGGTTCCGCCTGTGGCTTATAGCGATGCGCCACGTTATCCGCGTCATAATCCAGCAACTCCCCCAGCACCGGTACCTGGCTGCGATCGCGACAGAGCACCAGCAGCGGGGAAGGGCAGGCGAGCTGAGTTTGCTTCTTCTCCTCTGCACGCCAGACCCGCGCGACGGGCTGGACTTTCACCGGTCGTTTGATTTTCAGCCTGGCGTTAAGCGGCAGGTCGCGTACGGCTTCCAGTTCCTGCTGCACTTTCTCTGCCCATTGCTCTCGCGTCCACGGGGCCTGCGCCCGATTGGCTTTCAGGCTGCGTTCCAGTTGCTCGATAATCTCTTCGCGTTTGACGTTCTTGATGATGTTCTTATTAGCCCAGCCAAAGCGCAGGCTGTCGGGCGCGTCCAGCACAGTGACGTTGCGGTAAGCATTCAGGGTGATCAAACCACGTAAATGCTGGTGAACGAACTCGAAACGCGCTTCGGCAGGCAGGCCAGACTCCACGGTGATCAGCTGCTCGAGTCGCAGCTTGAGCGCGTTAATTTCCGCGACTAACCGGGTGATGGCGTCGCTGCTGGCTTCATCGGCTTCAATGCAGATAGCACCAGGCAACCGTACTGCGGCTTTGGTACTGAGTTTCTCCGACTGATGCTGCATAAACAGCCGGCAGTAGTGGGCGAGTGCCATTTCGCGCGCTGCATCCCCCAGATGCTGGGTCACTTTGATGCGCGAAATCTCGTCATGTTCATGGCCTTTTTCGATATCAGGCAGACTGAACACCCGGGCAATCAGCAGCGGTTGTTGTTCGACCTGCTGGCGTAACGCCGCTAAATTCTGCTCCAGCGCGTTAACGCAGGTATGCAGGTCGGAAATCAAATCGTAACGAGCCATGCGATATCTCCCTAGTTACAACATACCAAATGTGGCAGCGAAACGAATCACTGGCAAGTGCGGTTTGTAATTACAACATACAAGAAACGGTGATTATCAGCGCAGGCCAGCCATGACGGCGTAAGGATTCTGTTAAGCAGAGGGCTTTAGCATTTTTCACAATAGATTAACGTGTTATAACAACTGCTTTGCCTGCTAACGGAATATTCTTGTGGAGCAACACGCGAAGCCCGGCGTTCCCGCCATCATCACCCTCGGGCTGGTTCAAATCCTCTCCTGGGGAGGTTCGTTTTATCTGATGGCGGTGATGGCAGGTCCAATAGTCGCAGAAACCGGCTGGACACAGCAGTGGGTTTACGGCGCGTTGTCGCTGGGTATTCTGGTTTCCGGCTTACTTGCGCCATTGAGTGGCCGTCTGATTGCCCGCGCCCGGGGCCGTTCGTTGTTAGCCGCGAGCGGGGCAGTGATGGCCATCGGCCTGGTGATGATGGGCGCGAGCCACAGCCTGCTGTTATTCCTTTTTGCCTGGGTGATCATCGGCGTTGGTATGGCAATGGGCTTATACGATGCGTTGTTTGCCACCCTGGGGACTTTATATGGAGGCCAGGCGCGCGGGGCGATTACCGGCATCACGCTGATTTCCGGCTTCTGTACCACGCTGGTGTGGCCGGGTACCGCGTTGCTGATCCACTGGCTGGAGTGGCGCGGTGCCTGTTTTGCCATCGCGTTGCTGCTGTGTGTGGGCGTGTTGCCCGCTTATCTCTATGCGCTTCCCGCTACGGCAGGTAAAAAGAGCAGCGGGAAATATCCGAAAGTTGCCGTAAAAAGCGATTTGTCACCCGGTTTGTTTTGGCTGTTATGCAGCATTTTCACCCTTGCTTCGGTGATTATGACCGCTATCTCGGTGCAGCTGATTACTCTGCTACAGGCAAGCGGTCATGCCCTGGCCGCTTCGCTGGCGATCAGCGCCATTCTGGGGCCTTGCCAGGTCGGATCGCGTATTGTTGACATCGCTTTTAAGCGCGGTCATCCCATCTGGACCACCTTTTTCTCGGTTGGTTTGGTGGCGATAGGCTTACTGCTGCTGGCCTGTTTTCCACAGTTTGCGCTACTGAGCATGGTACTGTACGGTGCCGGGAATGGTTTACGTGCCATTGTGCGTGGAACTTTGCCGCTGGTGATGGTCAAACCAGAAGCCTACGCCGTCGTAGTGGGGCGCATGGCGCGTCCGGCATTGATTGGTCAGGCACTGACACCGCTGGTTGGCGGCTACGTTTTTCAGCATCTTGGTGCGAGTGCCACGCTGTGGTTACTTTGCCTGCTGGCGCTGATTAACGTGCTGCTGGTAGGGGTGCTGAAGCAAAAATTACCGGCTATTTCCCCGCAACCGGAAAGGGGAGTGGTAAATTAAGCAGCCTGTGCGCTTATGTCTGAGGAAATGATGAATACGTGCCTTGATCACAGACCCTCGCTTCTAAAAAGCAACAGTGTTTGTTATATTTATTGCTCAATGATTACTCACTACCGCGGCATGAAAACAACAAGATAGACCGCAACTCAGGATTAAAGAAATGCTTGATTACCGCTTCCCGACAGCTTTGCAGATGGTTTTGAGCGTAGCGATGGCGGAGCAATTGGGTAAACGCTCGACCAGTGCCATTCTGGCTTATGGCCTGGAAGCGAACCCCAGTTTCATCAGGAAACTCATGGTTCCGCTCACACGCGATGGCATTATCGTCTCGACGTTAGGCCGTACCGGCTCCATTCATCTGGGCCGTCCGGCTGGCGAGATCACCCTGCGCGATATTTATACCTCGGTGATTGAAGACAAAAAACTGTGGGCCTCGCGCCCGGATGTTGCGCCGCGTTGCCTGGTGAGTGCCAACCTGTGCTGGTATTTCAAATCGATAGCCGATGAGGCTGAACAGGCGTCCCTTAACGTGCTGGAAAAACGCACCGTGGCGGATGCGCTTGCGGAACTGAAACAACGCGATACCAGCAACTGCGAACCCCTGCCAGACTTCGAAATCGAAGACCTCTGCAAGAAATCCCGCTGATTTTCCCGGAGCGCATCAATGCGCTCCCTGCACATTTCTGCACACGCAAAAAAATCCGGGCCTGTAGCC
This sequence comes from Pantoea sp. X-Soil-TKNS-1280, assembly GCF_059730475.1. Taxonomy (NCBI): domain Bacteria; kingdom Pseudomonadati; phylum Pseudomonadota; class Gammaproteobacteria; order Enterobacterales; family Erwiniaceae; genus Pantoea; species Pantoea sp. X-Soil-TKNS-1280. The sequence continues at coordinate 1,954,486 of NZ_AP035962.1, forward strand.
CGGATTTTGCGTTGTTCTGGAAAGTCAGAACAATCACACTGTCTGCATTTCACCTTCCGGTTGTTTACGTGTCACCAGCTTACGCAGCGCCACATAAAACACCGGGGTCAGGAACAAACCAAACAGCGTCACACCCAGCATCCCTGAGAACACCGTAATACCGGTGACACCACGCACTTCGGCACCGGCACCTTCACCGAGAATCAGCGGGATAGTCCCGGCGATAAAGGCGATGGAGGTCATCACGATGGGACGCAGACGCAGACGACAGGCTTCCAGCGCGGCTTCGACAATCCCTTTGCCCTGCATCTCAAGTTCACGGGCAAACTCGACAATAAGAATCGCGTTTTTACACGCCAGCCCCATCAATACCACCAGACCGACCTGCACGAACACGTTGTTATCGCCGCCAGTGAGCCACACGCCGACCAGTGCCGACAGCATGGTCACCGGAACAATCAGGATCACCGCAAGCGGCAGCGTCCAGCTTTCATACAGCGCCGCCAGCACCAGGAATGCCAGCAACACCGACACCGGGAAGACGATAAAGGCTGCGTTACCCTGGGTGGATTGCTGGTAGCTCAGGTCAGTCCATTCGATATTCATTCCATTCGGCAACAGTTGATTCGCGATGCTTTCCACTTTGGCCATCGCCTGCGAGGAAGAAAGCACACGCGGGTCGGCGTCACCAATCAGGTCTGCCGCCGGATAACCGTTATAACGGATCACCGGATCCGGGCCATAGGTAGTGGTGATATTCACCATGCTGCCAATTGGCACCATCTCGCCGCGATCGTTGCGGGTACGCAGGTTGGCAATATCCTGCACGCTGTCGCGGAAATCCCCGTCAGCCTGCGCCATCACACGCCAGGTACGACCAAACTTGTTGAAATCATTCACATACGCGGAACCCAGGTAAACCTGCAACGTACTGAACAAATCGGTCAGCGACACACCCTGCGCTTTGGCTTTATCACGATCCACCTGCACATCCAACTGCGGCACGTTAGCCTGATAGGAGGAAATCGGGAACATCATACCTGGCGTCTGCATCACCGCTCCGGACAGGGTATTGATCGCCGTTTGCAGCTGGCCATAACCCAGACCGGCACGATCCTGCACATAAAGCGAATAACCGGAACCCTGACCCAGACCGAGGATCGGCGGCGGCATAATGGAGAAGCCAAAGCCTGACTGAATTTTGCTAATTTTAGCGTTCAGTTCCGTGTTAATCTGCGCCGCAGTGCGCTTACGCTGGTCAAACGGCTTCAGGCCAAAGAACACCGTGCCGGTATTGGGCGTATTGGTGAACTGCAAGGCATTGAGGCCGGGGAAGGCTACCGCGTAAGCGACACCTTCGGTGTTCATGCCGATCTCGCTCATCTTACGAATCACTTCATCGGTACGCGCCAGCGACGATCCTTCCGGCATCTTCACGCCACCAATCAGGTACAGCTTGTCCTGCGTCGGGATAAAACCGCCCGGTACGCTGTGGAACATCCAGCCGGCACCCGCCAGCAGCAGCACGTAAACACCAAATACCGCCCCGCGAAGACGCAACGTTTTGCCCACCAGCGATTGATAGCCGTCGGCACTGCGCTGGAAAAAGCGGTTAAACGGACGGAACAGCCAGCCAAATAACCGATCGATCAGCCGCGTCGCCATGTCTTTCGGCGCATGGTGATCCTTCAGCAATTTTGCCGCCAGCGCCGGAGACAGCGTCAGCGAGTTAATGGCCGAAATCACCGTTGAGATAGCGATGGTGACCGCAAACTGCTTGTAAAACTGGCCGGTCACGCCGGAGAGGAAAGCCATGGGGACAAACACCGCGCACAACACCAGCGCAATGGCGATAATCGGGCCGGATACTTCACGCATCGCCTGATGTGCCGCCGCCGTCGGCGATAGCCCCTGTTCGATATTACGCTCGACGTTCTCCACCACCACGATGGCGTCATCGACCACGATCCCGATGGCGAGCACCAGGCCAAACAGGCTGAGGGTATTGAGTGAAAAGCCCAGTAGATACAGCACGCTAAAGGTTCCGACCACCGAGATTGGCACTGCCAGCAGCGGGATGATCGAAGCACGCCAGGTTTGCAGGAACAGAATCACCACCAACACGACCAGCACCACGGCTTCCAGCAGGGTATGCACCACCGCTTTGATCGAGTCGCGTACGAACACCGTCGGATCGTAAGGTGCCGCCCATTGCACATCGTCCGGGAAACGCGTTGCCAGCTCGGACATTTTGGCGCGCACCGCATTGGAAAGATCGATGGCGTTGGCACCCGGTGCCTGGAAGATACCGATACCTACCGCATCTTTGTTATTGAGCTGCGAACGCAGGGCATAGCTGCCGGACCCCATCTCAATACGCGCCACGTCGCGCAGACGCACCAGGGAACCGTCATCGGCGGTTTTCAGGATGATATCGCCGAATTGCTGCTCGCTTTCCAGCCGTCCCTGGGTGTTGATCGACAGCAGGAAGTCGCTCTCTTTCTTCAGCGGTTCCGCACCGAGTTGGCCGGCAGACACCTGCACGTTTTGCTCCTGCATCGCGCTGACCACATCCGATGCGGTCAGGCCACGCGCGGCCACTTTATTCGGATCGAGCCAGACGCGCATCGCGTACTCACCCGCGCCGAAGATCTGAATCTGGCCGACACCCGGCAAGCGGGCCAGCTCATCTTTCACTTTCAGCGTGGCGTAGTTACGCAGATAGAGCGAGTCATACTTACCGTGGGGTGAGAATAGATGCACCACCAGCGTCAGGGTAGGTGACTGCTTCTGCGTGGTGAGACCGAGCTGGCGTACCGCATCCGGCAAACGCGCTTCAGCCTGTGCCACACGGTTTTGCACCTGTACCTGGGCCTGATCGGGATCGGTACCCGGACGGAAGGTCACGGTGGTGACCAGCACGCCATCAGAACCGGCCACTGATTTCATATACATCATGTTTTCCACCCCGTTGATCGCTTCTTCCAGCGGCGTTGCCACCGAATCAGCAATCACTTTGGGGTTGGCACCGGGATACTCTGCGCGCACCTGCACGCTGGGCGGCACCACATCGGGGTATTCACTGATCGGCAGCAGCGGAATGGCGATCAGCCCGGTGACAAATATCAAAATCGACAGCACAGCCGCGAAAATGGGCCGGTCGATAAAAAAGCGGGAGAAATCCATAACAGGCAGTCTCGATAGTTATTGGGCGGTGCGCATCGCTACCGGTTGCGCGGTGACCGGCATGCCGGGCATAAAGACTTTCTGTAAACCGTTCACAATCACCTTGTCGCCAGGTTTCAGGCCGCTCTGCACGATACGCAGGCCATCAGCCAGGTCACCCTGCTGGATGTCACGACGCTGCGCTTTGCCGCTGGCGTCCACCACGTAAACGTATTTACGATCCTGGTCAGTCAGCACGGCTTTATCGTCGATCAGCAGGGCGTTGAAATCAGCGCTGCCAGGCAGGCGCACGCGGGCAAACAAGCCGGGAGTGAACTGACGTTGCTGATTATCCAGCGTGGCACGCATGCGGATGGTGCCGGTGCTGGCTGTCAGCTGGTTATCAAGGAAATCGACTTTACCGACATGGGGATAGCCCTGTTCACCGGTCAGACCAATTTCCACCGGCAGAGCGCCGCGGTTTTCTCCCTTGCGTGCCATGGCCTGGTAACGCAGGAAGGTGCCTTCATCCACGTCGAAATAGACGTAGACATGGTCCTGTGAGACCAGCGTGGTCAGCACGCTGGCGCTGTCTCCGGCGGTCACCAGGTTGCCGATGGTGATCATCGCGCGGCTGGCGCGGCCATCAATCGGTGCGGTCACACGGGTGAAGTCGAGATTGAGCTGGGCCATATCCACCGCCGCCTGCGCGGACAGTACGGAAGCCTGTGCCTGGCTGGCGGCGGAACGGCGCTGTTCCGCCTCTTCACGCGACACCGCCAGCGTGCCAATCAGCTTATCGGTACGTGCCGATTCACTGCGTGCCAGCGCCGCCTGACTGCGTGCCTGCGCCAGTTCAGCCTGCGCCTGCTCCAGTGCCGCGCGGTAGGTGCGATCATCGATAGTGAACAGCACCTGGCCTTTCTTCACTTCATCGCCTTCGCGATAGTTAACCTGGTCGATGTAGCCGGATACGCGCGGGCGCAGCTGTACGCTCTGCACCGCTTCGATACGGCCATTAAAATTGTCCCACTGGCTGACTTTCTGCTGTACCACCTGCGCCACACTCACTTCGGGCGGTGGCGGTGGGGCACTTTTTGCCACACCCCGATCACAACCGGCCAGCAGGCTTCCCAGCAGCACCACTCCTGACAGGCTTACGCCCAGACGAACCCCATATGTCTGCAGATGCATTGTAGTTATTCCGCGTTAGTCAAAAAATTGAAAGGTCTTGTACAAAAAATTTTGCAACTTTGACGGTTGCATTAAAACGTGATGAGTGTAGGCTTGTGTAAACTGCATCTGCAAGAATATCTGATACACTTTATGTGCGGTTTTGATCGCAACGGATCATGCAGGGAATACCCCTACGAGAAGTGCGGCATTTAATGCAATAATAAAACTTGCATTAAGTGGCATAGTCAGTACCCTTAAAGTGTAACTGCAATAGATACTGATACTGATCGCCACGGCGACGGGAGAGAATGGAATGATGAGCGACGCATTTATTCACGATCTGATCGACTGGATTGATAACAACATTGAAGCACGTCTGGATCTGGACACCGTAGCGGGGCGCGCCGGTTACTCAAAATGGCACCTGCAACGGATGTTCAAAGAACACACCGGCTATCCGCTGGGTGAATACATCCGGGCGGAGAAACTGAAAAGATCGGCGGACCGACTGACCACCACTAACGAACCGATCCTCAATGTGGCGATTTCGCTGGGTTTTGACTCACAACAGTCATTCAACCGCAGCTTTAAACGCCAGTATGGCGTGGCACCTGGCGCATGGCGTCGTCATGCAGGGCACCAGCCAAGCGTTATGCAATAAACTCCGCCAGGGCCAGCATTGCTGGCCCGCGTTTTTCCCGCCTGAAAAGCCTGCTATCATCGGCCTCCTGAACTTCAGGAAGGCACTATGTCAAAGAAACTCTGGATTGGATTGATTATTGCGCTGGTTGCCAGTTGGGCCGGGCTAAAACCGCATTTTTCCGCAGCACCAAAAACCGATATCGCGCAGCAGACCGATGCCGAAACCGTGGCGCGCTGGCTACAGCAGCATCATAAATTGCCTGATCTCTATATCACCAAAAGTGAAGCCCGACGTCAGGGCTGGAATCCGGCCAAAGGGAATCTGTGCGATGTGCTGCCAGGCCGGGCGATTGGCGGTGACCGTTTTGGTAACCGTGAGCAGCGACTGCCGCAGCAAGCCGGACGACAATGGTATGAAGCCGATGTGAATTACGATTGCGGCCACCGTGATGCCGATCGTCTGCTTTACTCTTCAGATGGCCTGATCTTTCTCACCACCGATCACTATCGCAGCTTTAAGCCGGTACCCTGACAATGCTGACGCTGACCTTTGATTTCCACCGACTGCCCGATCGTCAGGCGTTCTATCACGCGCTGGCGCACCAGACTCATTGCCCGTTTGCCTTCGGTAATAATCTCGACGCGTTATGGGATTGGCTGACGGGCGGCATGGCGCTGCCCGCGACGCTGCATTTACGCCATTTCGATGCATCCAGCGTGGAGTTTGCGCCAGTACTGGCGTTGCTGGAAGAGGCCGAGGCGCAGCTGGCAGGTGAGCTGCGCCTGGTGCGCGATTAAGCGTGCAGTGGCAGCAACATAATAGCCAGCGTCTGGCGGGCGCTGGCAGGTAAGTCGCCCCCGCCGGTGTAGCCATTATTCTCGACAATCACGCTGTTCAGCCCCACCAGCCAGTCATAAATGTAATAGGCGGTGTGGTTAGCCGGTGCGGCAGAGAGTCGCGTCAGGCGCTGACCTGACGAGAAACTGACGCTGGGCGCGGGTGGACGGGCAAAAATAGTCTGGCCGCGATTGACCCGGCTTGCCGGACGCTCCGCTTCCGGGCGCTGCAAAAAGCCCAGCCAGGCGACAAAATCCCCCAGCACCGTCATGGCACGCGAAACCTGACGATCGGTACGCGCCTCATGTGCGCTGGCCTGTGCATCCGGCTCATTCAGTGCCGTCTGTAGCTTACTCAGCATCTGATGACGGAAGCTGGCGGTGATCAACTCCTCCACCAGCAACTCCAGCGTCGGTTTATCGACGTTAAGCAGTGCCAGCAGGCTACGACTTTCTGGCAACTGGCGCAGGTGATCCAGCCACAACGCAAAGACCTGCTGCGGAAATTGCTTATCGTTCGGGCTGCTGTGATGGCGTGGTTCACTGGCGGTGACCGGCTCGTCTTTAAACAGATCGAACTCAAATCCGATACCGAAATAGCTTTGTCCGGCGGGGGTGGCCTGCGTCTTTTGCTGTGTGCCGCCGCTGTTCTGGCTGAGCCACAACTGACGCACCGCGTCACGTGACGGTTGCAGACGCTCCAGCAATTCACCATGCAGACCGGTACGATGTTGCAGACATTTCAGCAGCGTATCGGCGATGGTTTGTTTGCGTGCTGCCTGTTCCGGCGTGGCACTGGCTTCCGTCCAGGGCTGCAGGCGGTCCACCAGTTTTTGTTGCAGCGCACTGAGTTGCAGCGCCAGGCGGTCGCGACGTGCGTCCGGCTGCATTTCATCCTGCAACCAGCTGCCCATGCGATCAACGCCAGCACGGTCCAGCGCCAGCATCGAACCCCAGCTCTGGCCGGGTTGCCCAATCTGGCGTTGCACTGCTTCATCCACATTGATTTGCTGATGGCGGGCATCGTAAGGGGTGATGGCCCAGATCAGGCGCGGTTTCTCACCGCTGGCAGGGATCGGCTGGTGCAAATGCCATTCGCGTAATGCCTGGCTGGCGAGATCGGCATCCTGACGCTGGCTGGCGGCGGTGCAAATCAACAACAGGTCGATATCCTGCCGTGCAGCGTAAAAACCCGGCAGCAGCGCGCGCTTTTGTTCCAGTAACCTGGCGCGCAGTGCATCACGCGTTTGCAGGCGCTGGCGATCGTCAAGCTGCGCACGGTCCGTTGGCGTGCCGGGTGCCGGTAGCTCCAGCATATCGGCTTCATCATACAACGCCTGACGTGGTGTCGAACTGAGCGGGATGGTGATTTCCAGCGTCAGCAGGGCCAGCAGTCCGAGCGGCACCTGCTGCGCTTTGCCGACGCGATTGGCGACGATCGGGCACACCTCGATCATCTCCAGCAGGTCGGCATCGCTGGCAATCAGTTTCTCGGCGGGCAATGACGCGTCATCCACCAGCAGGCTGAGCGGGGCCAGCACGCGCGGCGCGTGGCGCAGCTGATGACGCAGGTGCATCAGGCTGCGCAGGCTTTCGCTCAGTGCCGTTTGTCCCGGCCACAGCAACGCGAACAGCTGCACGCGGTCGTCCACGTTCAGCCACGGGGCGAGGGCGACCGCCTGCGGCCAGAAGTGGCGATCCAGCACCTCGGCATGACGATGATAGCGACGGCTCCACGCCCACAGCGTGACTAACGCATCACTCTCCAGTCCCGGCTCTGGTTCACTGAGACGATGGCGTTGCAGACGTTGCAAAGCGCTATCGATAGTGGCGGTATCCGGCTGCGCTTCAGTGGTGGCACAGGCCAGCATCAGGCGGATCAGCTCTGACTCGCTGAGCAAGGTTATCTCCAGCGGCCAGGCGCTGGATGAGGTTTCCCGCTGGTGGCTGAAACGAGTGGCGCTGGCAAAATCGAGATTGCCGGGATTGATATGCTGAAAATAGTTCAGGGTTTTGTCGCCAAGACGCGCCATCAGTTGCCCCTGCGCGTCGCCGACCATTTCACTCAGCAGCCAGGCTTTACCCGCCTGCGACTGACCAAATAACGCCAGCGTCACCGGTCGCGCCAGTTGACGCGCCAGCGCATGGCTTTCCACCCTGGCGCGCCGCAGTTGCAGGCTCAGGGTATCGCCTTCCATCGTCAGACGAGTGGAGTGCGGTTGCTGCTGTTCCACCCAGTTAAGGGCACCATCGAGGGTTTCCTGTAGCAGGCCCAGGCGTTTTGCCAGCGTGGCTGGCGGCTGTTTTTTGGCGGTTCTCATTTTTTGCAGACGCTCCCGCTATCAATCCAGTATTGCGCATTCGCATTGCCCGTGGCGGAAAGCGTGTTCAGTTTCAGGCTCAGTTGTTCCAGCGGAATGCGGCTGCCATCATCCAGACGCGCCTCGCTCAGCACCAGACGTTCCGGACCGGCATTATCCGGGCCGGGTTGCACGGCCAGCTTAATCCGCAACACGCTTTCACCCGCCACTTTGCGCGCTAACGCCGGGTCGGTGATACTCAGGCTGTAAAGCGGCGAAGCGGGCCAGCGGTCGTTTTCCAGCTGGCGGAAGCCGAGGCAGACGTTACCGCGAATACGGAAGCTGCTCTTACGATCCAGCGCGAAGGCCCCGTTATCGAGATCGATCTCGCTGTAGCACAGGTTGTCATCGCTCAGCGCCTGGGTTTCATCCAGCACGCCAAGGTAGCGGATGGTGGAGTAAGGTTCGAAATCTCCGGCACGGAACCAGAAACTGCTGAGGCGCAGATCCAGCGCCAGCAGGCACAGCATGGCCCCGACTGCCGCGGTCGATTTCGGGTTATCAATACGGCCTTGTTTGTTGAACGGATACCAGTCGCTGGTGTGATAGCCTTCCAGCGACAAAATACGGCTGCCCGGCAGCGGTTGCAGGTGGCGTACCAGCGCCTGGATGCCGGGGAAACGCGACGGGCGGCCGGTCAGGAGCAGTACGTCACATTGATACAGCGATACCACTTCACACATGGCACGCAGCGCCGGGATGATCGCCATCCGATGTTGCAGGAATTCGCCATGCAGCTGGGCGAGACTGACCACCAGCGGCACTTCCAGCAGGTCAAAGCGGCTGTCACCGCCGAGGGTACGCTGAATTTCACCGTTGACGAACGCCAGTACCGCGCTGCCCGGTTTTTGCGGCACCAGCTCGCCAAACAGCGCATTGATCTCGCTGTGGCTGTCGAGCGGGTTCCAGTTTTCATAACGCTCCAGCACCGCCTGCGCCAGCGGAATAAACAGTTGCAGGGTGACCTGCTGACGCAGTGTGGCCTGCCCATCCATGCGGCTGTCGTGGCCGAACAATTTATTCATCAGTGGTTCGGGCAGCAGCAGACCGGCTTTCTGCAAACTCTGCTGCAAGGCGGGCAGGATCCACAGCTGGATCACATCCAGCAGGATGTCGTCTCCGGCCACCTTGAAACCTTCGCGGAACAGCAGGCGTGGGGTGATTTTGACGTTGTTACCCTGGCCGTCATCAAGACGATATTGCGTGATGGCGAGATCGGTCGTGCCGCCGCCAATATCAATCGAGGCGATGCGCAGGCTTTTGCCCGGCAGCTCATCGGCTTCACGCGGGCGATCGGGGCGGGCCATGCTGGTAAAGAAATCTTCGGCGCGACCGGCAAAGTTGACCTGGGTTTCGTTGAACAGCCACACCATCTGACCACAGGTGGCTTCATCCCACTCCATCTGCACATCTGGCACCGGGCGCAGGCTTTGGGCCTGCGTCTCGGCTGTAAAGGCTTCTTCCGCCGGGTGCCAGCCTTCCGCTTTCCACACCAGTGCGATGGCTTCCTGCATGCGGCGACGGAAAATTTCACGCTCCGGTTTCGGCATCGCGGAAGGCAGGGTGAGGATAACATGACGCAGCTGACGCGGCGTCTGGCTTTGCGGCATGCGCTGCCGTTGCGCCACGCTGTTCATCTGCATCATCGCCTGTGCCAGTAATTCGCACAGCATAAAGGTCATCAGCGAGCTGCGGCTGTAGCTGGCGGAAAATACCGGCAGGCGGTCATCCGCCGCCAGCGCATGCAGTGGCTGGCCTTCATCATTCAGCAGCAGGGTAAAGGGCAGCGCGGTAGCCTGTGGCTCGTCGCCGCTGCCGTTGGCGTTGAAACGCCAGCCAGGCTGATAGCGCGCTTCATCCCACAGATAACGGCGTGGGCTGGAGAGACCGGTGCTGCCCTCCGTACCGGCACGCAACAGCGCGAGGCGACTGGCTTCGCGGCCAACACGCGTCAGTGACGGCCACATAAAGGCGTTTTCACGTCCGCTTTCCAGCGAGAAATTGGCTTTGCCAAAGCGGGGCTGGGCGAACTCCAGACGGCTGTCGAACAGTTCGTTGTACACCTGATGGGGTTGAGACAGGTCACGCAGTTGTAACTCATAGGTCTGACGCAGGCCGTTGCTCTCTTCCGGGTGGTCTTCCACCAGGATGCCACAGGTGTGGGAGTTGCCGACATCAAGAATGATATCGACATTCACCGCCGGGGTCTGGGGGGAGGCCGCCTGAATGGTGATTTCTGCCAAATCGAGCTGTTCACCCAGCAGTTCCAGCAGGTTGAGGTAATGCGCCTGATATTCGAATTCGCGCAGCGCCTGATTCAGTTCCTGCTCGCGGCGTGATTCCAGCGCGCTGACCTGCTGGCTAAAGGTTTCGCGCAGCCAGCCATCAACCCAGGTGTGATCGAGGAATTCACCCAGTTCATAGTTGTGCCAGGCGAGGGCAAAACTGACGCCGTTCTGCGCATCGGCCTGGCTCAGACCCAGTTGCTCGCCACCCTCGCTCTCTGCCACCAGTCGGGTGTCAAAGGCGAGGGTGATGCGATGGGTATTGCCTGCGGCATCCGGCTGTGACAGCTGAGCCAGGTGCAGACGTGCCCAGTTTTCCGGGCCACCAATAAAACGACGGCCACTGGTGCAACGCAACACCGGTAATGGCAGCCATTGATGGGCGAGCAGCGTCAGTGAATCGGACAGCGCAATATCGGATTCGGGGCGTACCACTTCCGGTGCGCTGCCATCTTCCGGATACAGCAAAAACTTGCCGCTGTTGCCGTCAACGTTCAGGCGCAGCAGCGGGCCATTGGCTGTCTGGCGCACAAACTGGCGGCGCGCCTGCAACGCAGGCAGACGCAGGCCAAAATCGAGAAACTGCACACCGCTATCTTCAATCAGCGTGATTTTTTGTTTGTCATCGATGAGGGGTGCCAACATGGTTATTTACTCTCACGCTTGATCGTCAACGGGAAAACCTGATCCGCGCCATATTGCGCGTCACAGCTGGCAATGCCATCGCCCTGTTTACATACCAGTTCCGGCATGCGGTAGCGCGATTTGTCGCTACAGCTGGCGGTGTATCGGCTGCGAACGACCATGGTGCCCGCACTGGTCATGGCAGCGGTGACGTCGGCTTTACAGCGAATACCATCGCCCTGGGTAATCAGTGCGGTGCCTTTGCCGTTTCTGATCTGATAACGCAGGCTCGGTGGCTTGCCGGTGGGCAGATTGGTCTGGCGCAAGGTGACACGCCAGCGGCCATCAAGGAAACGCACCGAACCGACGCGCACATCTTCAGCGGTGATCACCAAATCGTCGGCTTGCGCCGGTGCGGTAGGAACCGGAGCGGCAGCCACCGGGACTGGTGGCGTTACCGCTGCGGCTGGCACTGGTTCAGGGGCGACGACCGTGGCGCTGGCTTGTGGCAGGGTGGTGGCGAGTTTTTCTGCCTGGACCAGTACCGCAGGCGGAGCAATCGCTTTGCTGACCACGGGAGCCGGAGTCTGGACGACCGCAGGCGGTACCGCTTCCGGCGAACTGTGTAGCCAGAATGCCACACCGGCGGTGGCCGCAACGGCCACTGGCAGCAGCAGTAACCACGGACGCCATGAACTTGCCGCAGGCGGTGGCGGGATGATTTCTGCCTGCTCCGGTTCTGGCGCGACAATCTCCGGCAGCACTTCTTCGGTGGCGATGGCTTCGGGTTCAGGTTCTGCCACCAGCAACGGCGTATCCAGCACCGGCGGCGGTTCCGGCAACAGTGACGGCAGTTGCTCATCGAGGCTGTCACGCAGACAGGCCAGCGCGTCATCACGCGTGCGCGCCTGTGGATCGACAAAGCCCCAGAAAGTAATCACGGGTTTGCCGTCCACCAGATAGACATATTGCTGATCGGGGAATTGCAGGGTTTTACTCAGCAACGCGCCAAACAGGCGCATGGCAGGATTCTCGGTGTCGCGTGCACGCTGGCTCAGAGCCTGGAGATCCTGCTGATTAAGGGTGAGTTGTTCCAGTGCCTGGCGACGTTCATGGTCGCTGGCCGCCAGCCACGAACGCACTTTGCCGCTGAACGGCGCGTACCAGTCGAGGCGATCGCCGCGTTCATTGGGCTGCGGAATGGCGAGGCAGTTCGCCAGCGTGGTTTGGCGGCGCAACCGCAGGGTTTCGCGAATTTGCAGGGCTGAGGCCCAGACTGGCTGGCCGTTCTCACCCAGTGCCAGTACCGCGTCGAGATTGCCGCTACGCAGAAAAGTTTTTGCCACTCGTTGGCCCTTATCGGTGAATGTCTGAGGCAGAAAATCGTGTGTGATTAGCGATGGTGGTGATCTTAAGCCAAATGCGGGCGAATCAAACGGCGGAAATAAGGGGGAAAACAGGGCGGTTTTCCCCGGCTGGGCGATAAATTGTGGAAAACTTAAGCGCGGGAGCGCGGCGACAGCACCAGATAAGTCAGCATACCGCCGACCAGACCCCAGAAGGCGGAACCGATGCCGAGCATCGATACGCCGCTGGCGGTGATCAGAAACGCGATCACTGCGCTATCGCGATGTTGTGGTTCTGCCAGCGCGCGATGCAGGCTACCGGACAAGGTACCCAGCAGCGCCAGGCCCGCCAGTGTGGCGATCAACACCTGTGGCAGCGCACTCAGCAGCATAGCGATCAACGCGCCGGTAAAACCGGTCAGGATATAGAAGAATCCGGCCAGTGCCGACGCCATCCAGCGACGGGACGGATCGGCATCGACCTCTTCACCCATACAAATGGCGGCGGTGATGGCAGCAATACACACCGAAAAGCCACCAAACGGCGACAGCACCAGCGCAATCGCGCCGGTCCAGCCGGTGAGTGCAGACACTGGCGGCTGATAACCATGCGCCTGAAGCGTGGCGATACCCGGCGCATTTTGCGACGCCATCGTCACAAGGAAATAGGGTATGCCGACACCGATCAGCGCCGCGAGAGTAAAGTGCGGCGTAATCCATTGTGGCACGCTGATGCTCAATGCCTGGGACGGGATGGCGATGGCGTGTTGACCCAGCGCCACCAGCACACCGGCGAACAACGCCAGGATGACCGCGTAACGCGGCAGCCAAAGGCGGCTGAACAGCCATACCAGGCACATGCTGCCGCACAGCGCAAAATTGCCCTGTAAGCCGGTAAAAGTATTCAGGCCGAAGCGCAACAGGATCCCCGCCAGCATGGCGGCGGCCAGCGATTGCGGAATATATTTCATCAGACGGGCGAACAGGCCAGTGACACCGCACAGGACAATCAGCACGTTAGTGAAGACAAAGACGCCCACCACTTCATGCAACGTCAGGCCGTGCAGGCTGGTTGCCAGTAGCGCCGCTCCCGGTGTTGACCAGGCCGCCAGCACCGGCATGCGTGTCCATAAGGACAAACCGAGCGAAGCGACGCCCATGCCAATTCCCAGCATCGACAGCCAGCCACCAATCTGCGCCGGCGTTGCCCCTGCGGCCTGTGCTGCCTGGAAAATAATGGCGGCCGAGCTGCTGTAGCCAATCAGTACGGCAACCAGGCCTGAAATCAGTATGGGCAGCGAAAGCGAGCTGCGTGTGGTGGCGCTTATCATGCAGGGCGGTCCTTTGTGCGTTATAGCGCACATTGTTGCATGGGACGTTATAGCGCACAAGTGCTACACTGCGCGCGAGCTTGTCAGGAGATCCCATGGAAAATCTGCATCAACACCTGAGCCTGGCGCTAAAACAGTTGCGGCAGGCCAATGGCTGGAGTTTAACGCTGGCGGCTGCACGCACTGGCGTCAGCAAAGCGATGCTTGGCCAAATCGAACGCGGTGAATCCAGTCCTACCGTGGCGACGTTGTGGAAAATTGCCACCGGCTTTAACGTCCCTTTTTCCTTCTTTATCCAGCGCAGCGAACAGCCTCCGGGAATGGCGGCAACCTTTAGCCAGAGCAATGCACAGATGCACGCCAAATCGTTGCTGCCCTACGATGCGCAGCTGTGTTTTGATCTGCTGGAGGTGACGTTAGCGCCGGGGGCGCAAAGTGATTCTTCGCCGCATGAAGAGGGGGTGATTGAACAGGTGGTCGTGATCGAAGGCGAGTTGCTGCTGGGGGTTGAGGGTACCTGGCGCCGTTTACAGTCGGGTGAAGCCAGCCAGTTTGCCGGTGATAAACCACATAGCTACCGCAATCCACAGAGCACGCCATTGCGCTTTCACAGCCTGATCCACTATCCGCGTCGGCCATAAGGCTTACAAATTGATACGAAGGTAAACTACACAGTTTACCTTCGTATTTATATACTCGCGTTTCATTGTAAGGGAGATGTCGTCATGAGCGATCTGAACAGCGCCGCTGCAGCGCTGCGTAGCGTCAACGGCAAACTGGCCAGGCGTTTGCGTGAATCGGCACCACCGGGAGATCTCACCTGGTCGCAGGTGGCGGTACTCGGCTATCTGGTACGTGATGGCGCGATGACCGTGACGGAGCTGGCACAGGCGGAAGGGGTGCGTACCCAATCAATGGGGGCGACAGTCGCCAGTCTGCTGACGGCAGGCATGGTGCTGGGTGAAGCCGATCCGCATGACGGTCGAAAAACCCGCTACTATCCAACCAAAGCCTGTCGCGCATTGGTGGCAACGAATCGTGCTCAGCGTGATGACTGGCTGGTGAAAAGCATGGCGACGCTCAGCCCGCAGGAACAGCAAACGCTGCTGGCCGCTATTCCCTTACTGCAACGACTTGCCGACTAATAATCCTGAGAGGACTCAACATGGCTTTAACGACACTCGACGCCAAAACCGCCCTGATTGTGATTGACCTGCAACATGGGATTGTGGCGCTGCCAGTGGTGCATGATCCGAAAGTGGTGATCGAACAGTGTGCGCGCCTGACTGATGCATTCCGCGCCAAAGATCTGCCAGTCGTGCTGGTTAACGTGGCTGGCGGTGCGCCGGGTCGTAATGAGCAGGTGCGCCACAGCGGCGAGCTGCCAGCAGACTGGGCGGTACTGGTGCCGGAAATGACGCCGCAGCCGGGCGACATCAGCATTACCAAAAAAACCTGGGGTGCATTCCACAACACCAGCCTGCACGAGCAGCTGCAGCAACGCGGTGTGACTCAGGTGGTGGTGTGCGGTATCGCGACCAGCATCGGGGTGGAATCTACTGCGCGCCAGGCGTATGAATTAGGTTACAACGTCACGCTGGCCACCGATGCCATGACCTGTCTGAATGCGGATACGCATCAGAACAGCGTCGAGCGCATTTTCCCGCGCCTCGGTGAAACCGGTTCAACGGCGGATGTGCTGGCGCTGCTGGGATAATACAAGAAAAAAAAGCGCGATTTTTCGCGCTTTTTTAATTACTGAAAGGCGTAGCTTACGGTCAGACCCACGCTGTAGTTACGACCGGGTGCAGGTTCGTAATAGCGACCGTTGCTCTCGTTAACAATCACTGAACCGATATAGTTGCGGTCAAACAGGTTATCGACGCGGGTAAACGCATCCAGCGTCCAGTTCTCGCGGACCTGCCACTTGTAGCCGGTGTTCAGACCCACCACGGTGTAAGCCGGGGCTTTCACATCGTTTTCATCATCAGCAGCGATATCGCTCATATAACGCACATCGGCTCCGGCATACCAGCCGTATTCAGGCGCATATGACAATCCGGCGTACGCCATGTTGCGCGCAATACCTGGGATGCGATTACCGTCGCAACTGTCCGTACCACAGGCGTTGCTGCGGTAGCGCGCATCCAGCAGGGTCCATGCCGCTTTCAGCCGCCAGTTTTCACCAAACTGCTGATCCAGGCCCAGTTCCAGACCACGACGACGGGTTTGTCCGGCATTTTTATAGCTGGTCCGTCCGTTGCTGCTGCTATCCGCGACGATTTCATTATCCGTATCAGTCTGGAAAATAGCGGCGGTCAGCAGACCGTAACCGATACGTTTTTTAGTACCCAGCTCAACGGTATCGCTGGTGGCGGGTTTCAGGCCGAGATTAAGTCCTGACTGCCCGTCAGAGCGGTAAGACAGCTCATTGATGGTCGGGGTTTCAAAACCACGTCCCGCGGAAACATAGGCGTTCCAGCTATCGTCGATGGCATATTTCAATGACGCTGCAGGCAGCCAGCGATGGTAAGTTGCGTTGCCGCTGTCATCACCGTTGCCAGGGGTGATATAGAAATCGTTGGAGTCAAAATTGACGGTGCTGAAACGCACGCCAGCATCCAGCGACCACTTATCCGTCAGTTGCCAGGCTGTTTGCAGATAAGGATCCAGATTCCACATCAGATTGCGTTCATTACGACGCATATCGCCCATCACGCCGTAATCGGTTACGCCGTTACTGGTGGTGAAGTTTTCATAGCCTTTGCGGCGTTCGGTCATGGTTTCATAATCGAGGCCGCCGGTTACCGTGAGCGGAATGCTGAACAGGGTGTCGCGATGGGTCCAGCGGGTGTCGATCCCCTGGTAATGACGGGTAAGGGAAATCACGCCACCCGGATGTGCCGCGTTGGTCTGCGCACTGGCCGGAATAGACTGATACTGAGTGGTTTCACGCACACCGGCGTACATCATCACGCTCAGGTCGTCGTTTTTGCTCATCTGACGCTGATAATGCAGACCGCCCTGGGTTTGATCGACGGTTTTACGCGCGTTGTACAAGGTGACATTGCTCGCCACCTGGCGCGGGTTTTGCTCCCACTGTGCTTCAGTTAATCCGCCCGGATCCTGCGCATCCACATGAACGCTGTTGAACAGCAGCGTCAGAGTGCTGACATCATCAATACGTACGCCCAGCTTCGCGTTACCGAGATTTTTCTCTGCCGAGCTATGGTCACGATAGCCGTGCGTGGTAAAGCGTGAAGCGGAGAGGGTGTAGTTCACGTCCCCGGCATGGGTACCGTCGCCGGTCGCGCCGCTGGCTTTAATGCTGTTGCGCCAGCTGCCGTAACTGCCGTACCAGCTGCTGGCTTCCAGCGTGGTGGGCTGCTGGCCGGTTTGGGTTTCGACATTGATCACGCCACCGGACGAGTTGCCATACAGCGCGGAAAAGGGGCCGCGCAGCACTTCAACGTGGTCGATCGATCCGATGTCAACGTTTGAGGTCTGGCCCTGACCATCCGGCATGGTGGCCGGGATGCCATCCACATACATGCGAATGCCGCGCAGGCCATAAGTGGAGCGTGAACCAAAGCCGCGCACTGAAATCTGAAGATCCTGGGCATAATTCTGGCGGTTCTGGATTTGCAGACCGGGCACCCCATAAAGATTTTCAGACAGGTTAACGCGCGGGGCCGCGTGGCGCATATCCTCGCCAGAAACCACGCTGACCGCCGCGGGCGTATCCAGTTCGGATAAACCAGAACCGGCGGGAGTGGCGCTGACCACCATGGTGTTGCTGGCATCATCCGCTGCCAATAACGGTAAGGGGAACACCGCAGGCAACGCCAGCCACAGCGCCTGACGCAGTAAAGCTATTTTCATTATGAAAGACCGTAACAAAAGAAGTGAAATGTACCGGGCGGAACATTATGGCGCATATGTTAATGGTTTTTTCGGTTGTTTGAAAAGCGTTAATAGTATGACGGGTTATTGCCAACGTTCAGGTTTAAAAATGTTTTTTCACCGCACCTCTGGCCTGGCTGTAATCGCTGGTGCCTTAAGTCACATTGGGTTGTACTAAAGGTTGGTGCGACATTGTCACGAAATTCAATCAAAGCGCCATTGTGCATTTTTGCGATGTTTTACCATGCAGGAAAGAGGTAAATTGTCTTTGTAAATCATTGCACTAACTGACTTTTACAACCATCAGGATTGCGCACTAAAGCTTTGCAGGGATGCAAAGAGTTGTTGTATGCTCTGTGTCACCAGATGGGTGACACTTCACACAATTCCACCCTGTGACTTCACGGTCTGGGTGGTTTTTTAATAGTTTTATTGTGACCCCTTGAGCCGTGATCGGGAGGTTTGGATGACAACTTTAGCGCGACGCTCTGTGCAAACGATTAAAAATCGCACGCAGTACGTTGACTCATTTGTCGATTCTGAAACTTCAAATGAATTCACTGTGCTTCGTTTAAGTGAGCGCCAGTCCCCTCAGCGTCAACTTTTTATCGTTACACTGAATGATACTCAGGCTGATGGTGAAGTTATTCCGTTCGCTGAAATTGCCACGTCATCAACGAATAAACTCCGCTATGTCGTAAAACCTTCTGAACAGTATCCGCAACTGGCGGACGCTCATCTTCTCGACATGATAGAGACAGTCATTACAATCTTTATGAATAAACATTGGAATAATAATATTCACTAATAGGTTCGCAGATATGCCCCCAGACCTGATTGGTAACTACAATAAAGATATTCACATCGAGTTGGATGGCGTTAAAAGTCATCTTGAAACGAATTATCTATTTACTCGTGAAGGCGGTCTTTTCCGGGTTGATGAATATGTTCTAAATGGTGGGGCATATCATTACTACCTGGATATTTATTCAATAGGCTGCTCTGAACCTGATTTTTATCTCGACTTCGGCACGGACCTTGATGATCAGGGAGTGCGGCACGATGATATCGTTCAAAATCTGTTGTCCCTAAATATGGAAGATGAGCGACGTA
The DNA here is from genome assembly GCF_059730475.1 of Pantoea sp. X-Soil-TKNS-1280. Classification (NCBI taxonomy): domain Bacteria; kingdom Pseudomonadati; phylum Pseudomonadota; class Gammaproteobacteria; order Enterobacterales; family Erwiniaceae; genus Pantoea; species Pantoea sp. X-Soil-TKNS-1280. The sequence continues at coordinate 1,973,268 of NZ_AP035962.1, forward strand.
CCAGGAAGATCGGTCGGGTTGCTTATAAGGATATGTTACTACATGATAATGGCTTCGTGCTTTCTGCAAAACAGATAAAAAGTGTTGTTATTGACGAAGATTACCGCGCTGCCGGCCTGGCAAGAAATATATACAAAACGTTGACGATAAAGCATGAGTATATTGTTTGTGATAATACACAAAGTATCTCAGGCGGATCGTTATGGGCGAGCAGTATCTTAACTATTGGCGAAGTCAGAATTTATAATACGCGCCTGAATGCTTTTGTTGATGTGCTTGCCAAAGAGGGAAAGGGTATTGGAGGATTGATTCCCTGGAGTTGTCAGACGCTCACCGCCCAACAAATCGTGGAGTGGGGGCGCGCATTTAATCCAGACTCCTGCCATCATATCGTTAATGTGCTTAATAAAGATGCACTCTATTAATAATAATCCCACCACGCGATAATTTTTATTAAGTTACAAGCTTTATGAATAATTAATAACGATTGACCCGCGAAGCGTTTTTTTATGCCCCTATAATGCAATTTCTATAGTATGACGGGTTATTGCCAACGCTCGGGTTTAAAAATGTTTTTTCACCGCACCTCTGGCCTGGCTGTGCAGCTGAATTCCTGTCAGGCTAGCGTTTTTGTCCGAAACCATAGAAGGGAATGAAGATGAGTCAGCAACCCGTAGTCGCGGTATTGGGGCTGGGCGCAATGGGCCATGCCTTTGCCGCTAACCTGTTGAAGAAAGGCTTTGTGGTACAGGGTTGGAACCGCACACGCGCCCGTGGCGAAGATTTAGTGTCTGCCGGACTGCTCCTGAGTGACAGCGTCGTACAGGCGGTGGACGGGGCGGACGTGGTGATCGCCATGCTGTCTGACGGTGAGACGACGCTCCAGGTCATCAGTGAAGCGCAAGGTGCGTTAAATCACGGTGCCACGCTGTGCCAGATGGGCACCATTGGGGTAGATGCGACCGATGCGCTGATTGCGCAGCTGGCGGAAGCGCGTCCGGATGTGGTGTTTATCGATGCGCCGGTTTCCGGTACTAAAGCGCCAGCTGAAAATGCGCAGATTCTGGTGATGGCGAGCGGTGATCAGAGCAAAGCCCAGGCGGCAGAACAAGTGTTTGCGGCGATTGGCAAGGGCACCCAATGGCTTGGGGCTGCCGGGGCCAGCTCACGCATGAAGCTGGTGGTTAACAGCTGGCTGATTGGCCTGATGCAGAGCCTGGCGGAAAGTACCCGTCTGGCAGAGCAATTTGGTTTCAGCACCGAAGACCTGTGGAAAGTGCTGGACGGTGGCCCGCTGGCGGCACCTTACGCCAAAATGAAACTCGGCATGATCGCCAGCGGCGATTTCACCCCGCAAATGCATCTGATCTGGGCATTGAAAGATGCGCGTCTGGCGCTGGATGCCGCCGGTGACGCCAAACTGCCCGCGCTGGAGAACATCGTGGATGTCTGGCAGCAGGCGGTGGACGCCGGTTATGGCGAACAGGATCTGGCAGCGGTTTATCAGTTCCTGAAGCCGTAAAACGATGACGGCGGTGCTGAACTTCGATTTCACCAGCCGTCCGCTGGTGCCCTATGCCCATGATTATGCCCACGGCGATGCAGAGCCGTGGCATTACCATGACTGTGCCCAGCTGATTCACACTCTGAGCGGTGTGGTGAAGGTGGAGACTCAGCACGGCAACTGGATTGTACCGCCCAGTCGTGGCGTCTGGTTGCCCGCCGGTACGCGGCATGCGTTGCAGATTGTGGGGCAGGTGGCGGCGCGTACTCTGTTTGTTGATCCTCTGGCACGGGCCGATCTGCCTGCCAGTTGCCAGGTGGTGCAGATCTCCCCGTTGCTGCGTGAGCTGATTGTCAGTGCGATAGCCTTGCCTGAAAGCTACTCAGCGGGCAGCCGCGCCGAGCGGATCTACGAACTGATTCTGGATGAAATCCGGGTGATGGATGTGCTGCCGTTCGGTTTCCCCTGGCCGGAAAGTGCACGTTTGCTGGCGTTATGCCAGCAGGTCCAGCAGCAGCCCGGCGAAAACTGGACGCTGGCACGGGCAGCGGCAGAACTGTGCGTGGCGGAGCGCACCCTGGCGCGCCACTTCAGTCGCGAAACCGGTTTGCAGTTCAGCGACTGGGTGCGGCGGGTGCGCATCAGCGTCGCTTTAACCCGACTGGCGCAGGGCGACACGGTGCTGGCGGTGGCGCTGGACCTCGGTTATGACAGCCCGGACGCCTTCAGTGCGATGTTTCGCCGTTTACTCGGGGTTACGCCAGCGAACTACTTTCCTGCGGCAGAAAAGCGTGGGCGGCGTTAAGCAAGGCCTGCAACGAAGCACGCGCCACGTCATTGTCGATACCCACGCCCCAGGCGCGCTCGCCACGACTATTCACACAACTGAGGTAGGTGACGGAGCGACTGTCACTGCGTTTGCCCAGGGTGTGTTCATGATAATCCTCAATACTCAGCGTCAGGCCATAGCGCTGGCGTAATGCGGTGACCGCAGCGGACAGCAACCCGTTGCCTTTGCCTTCCAGACTGACCTGTTGTGTCCCTTGCTGCAGCCGGGCTTTCAGGCGCGTTTCTCCTTTGTCATCGCTATGACTTTCCGCTTCCAGCAGTCGCCGTGTCGGTTGCGTCAAACCGTAGTGTTCACAAAACAGTTGCCACAGCGCGTGGTGGGTCATCTCCTGACCATGCGCATCGGTTTGCTGCTGCACGATACGGCTGAAATCCTGTTGCAGGCCGCGCGGCAATTGCAGGCCGTGGTTCTGCTCCAGCAGCCAGGCGGCACCGCCTTTGCCGGATTGGCTATTCACACGGATCACCGCTTCATAGCTGCACCCGATATCCGCCGGATCGAGCGGCAGATACGGCATCTGCCAGATTGTTTCTTTGCGTTCAGCACGCTCGGCAAACCCTTTGCGAATCGCATCCTGATGCGAGCCGGAAAACGCGGTAAACACCAGTTCACCGGCATAAGGGTGGCGTGGATGCACCGGCAACTGGTTGCAGCGCGTCACCACTTCCAGCACCTGCTGGATATCGCTGAAATCGAGTTGCGGAGCGACCCCCTGGGTATACAGATTCAGCGCCAGGGTGACGATGTCTACGTTACCGGTGCGTTCACCGTTGCCGAACAGGCAGCCTTCAACCCGATCGGCTCCGGCCAGTAAAGCCAGTTCGGCGCAGGCGATGCCAGTGCCGCGATCGTTATGTGGGTGCACGCTGATGCTCACCTGCGCGCGCTGGCTGAAATGACGGCAGAAATATTCAATCTGGTCGGCATAGACATTCGGCGTGTTCACTTCAACAGTGGCGGGCAGGTTGATGATCATCGGTCGCTGCGCACCAGGTTGCCAGATGGCCGCCACCGCTTCACAAATCTCCAGGGCGAATTCCGGTTCGGTAAAGCAGAAGGTTTCCGGCGAGTACTGGAAGGTCCATGCAGTGTCCGGCTGGCTTTCACAGTGGGCACGTATCTGGCGTGCACCGGCGCAGGCCAGTTCGATAATTTCTGCTTTGCTCTGGCGAAACACGCGCTCACGGAACAGCGGGGCGGTGGCGTTGTAAAGATGGACGATGGCGCGCGGTGCGCCACGCAGCGCCGCAAACGTCCGGTCGATCAGATCGGCGCGTGCCTGGGTCAGCACCTGAATGGCGACGTCGTCAGGGATGTGGTGCTGTTCAATCAGCAGGCGCACAAAGTCGAAGTCAGTTTGCGAGGCGGCAGGAAAAGCCACTTCAATCTCTTTAAATCCGCAGCGCACCAGCAGTTGCCAGAACTCCAGCTTGCGTGCGCTGTCCATCGGTGTTGCCAGGGCCTGATTGCCGTCACGCAGATCAGTGGAAAGCCAGCGTGGTGCCTGGGTCAGCTGGCGGGATGGCCACTGGCGATCAGGCATATTAATCACCGGATAAGGACGATATTTTTCAGCAGGTTGGGTAAGCATGGGCATTCTCCTTGTGGTCTGCCGCCAGTCTCGCTGAAGAGCGGTGGTTGCGGCTCGCCCATTGCTGACAACCATCCGTGTAAAACTGACAATTAAGACGCCACAGCCACCCCGTCTTATGCACCACCTGTTCATAATTTAGAGCTGAACAAAATCGGACCGGTCGGAAGGCCGGTTGGCGACCCGCCTTTTGGCTCAAGGCTGATGGCTATCGAAGCATTATTCAATGGATTCAAGCCGTTTAAAGCAAAGTCACTGGTGGCCTCGCTGTTCACTAAGCCCAGCGACACAGGCGCTTTACCCGCCGGGATTAGCCAAAGCTGCAGGCTTCGGTCGGGATCGACGTTAACCTGGCCGAGCGGGAAGAGGCTGATCCTGTCCTGGTGACTGTTGGTGCTCACAACCCATTGTCCGGTATGCTGGGCATTATCCAACACCGTTAGCGGCGTCAGGGCTGGTTCTCTGTAGAGGTAAGCAGAGACGAGTACCGCAATGGTAATACCCGCAGCAGCAAGCCAGGGGAGTAAACGCCGCTGCGGCGTAACCTTGTTTCTGGCAGGAAGGGCAAGGGAAATTCTCTTCCATATGACGTCAGGCGGTTTGACAGGGACAAGATGGTGATCCATCCCTGCCAGCAGTAATTCCCATCGGGATACACGCTCCGCCAGTTGAGCTTCATTCAACATCCTTCGCTGAAAGCGGAGTCTGGCACCCCCGCGCAATGTCCCCAGCGCATATTCTGCCGCCAGTGATTCATCAAGTTTGTCTCGTTCGCTCATAACCCAACGCACTCCCGAAGGTGTTCCATGCCGCGACGAATCCAGCTTTTTACCGATCCAACAGGCTGCTGTAGCCAGTCGGCGATATCCTTATGCGACATGCCCTGATAATAGGCGAGCGATATGCTCTGACGCTGCTCACTGCTTAAATGTTTCAGGCAATGATGCAGCCGCGCAACCCGCTCGGCATCCTGATTATCCTGATGTTCAGAAACAACGGTTGTTATCTGATCCTCAACATATTCTTCGTCCGCACGGAACTGCCGGACATATCCACTTCGCAGCCAGTCAATACAGCGGTTGCGAACGATGTGCGTCATCCAGGTCATCGGCGAACTCAGGGTGCCATTAAAAGATGCAGCACTGTTCCAGACGGTGATAAAACAGTCATGCAGGACTTCTTCTGCCCAGGGACGGTGATGCAGCATACGCAGTGCAATCGCGAACAGATGCGGTGAGGTGAGTCGGTAGAGCTGTTCAAAGGCAGAGCGGTCGCCATCCGCAACCGCCCTGAGTAACCTTTTTTGCTGCTCAGCCTGAATTGGCTCCATATTCTTTCCGGATGGTTTCACTTCCCGTTCGGAGTATAGACAATTACCTGGGCATCAGAACGTTATCAATTACATCAATCACGCCGTTTTTCTGGTTGACGTCATAGGTACTGATATTCGCGACGTTACCTTGTCCGTCCTTCAGTTGGATGTTATGCGGACCATTATTCATGATCCACACAGGCTGGCCGTTCACGGTTTTCAGTTCAGCATGACCACCACCTTGTTTAATTTTTTGTTCCAGCGCCTTCATATCATATTTTCCGGCAACCACGTGATAGGTCAGCACGCTGGTAAGTTTGGCTTTGTTTTCGGGCTTGAGCAGGTTATCGACCGTTCCTGCGGGTAATTTGGCAAAGGCGGCATTAGTCGGCGCGAATACGGTGAACGGACCTTTGCCCTGTAACGTATCAACGAGGCCTGCGGCCTTCACTGCGGCGACGAGAGTGGTATGGTCTTTTGAATTTACAGCATTTTCAATGATGTTCTTTTGGGGATACATTGCAGCACCTCCAACCATGACAGAGTCATTGTTCATTGCAGCGCTAACGCCCGTTGCAATGAAAAGTGCTGCGGATACGACGGTAAGGCTAATTAACTTTTTCATCATATACCCTCATTGAAGGAGCAAAGAAGTTGCTCACGATCGGATATACGAGTGGGAAGGGGTAATGGATGCAGCTTAAAATGATTTTTTTGTGCGCCGCGATTTGGCGAAAGCGCGGCGGACGCGTAGCATAGCTCCTATGTTATCCCGTTGTTATCAGGCTATGTCTCTTCCCATTTTCGATGGTCATAACGACCTGCTGCTTAATCTGTGGCTGCATCATCGTGATGCGCCCGCTCAGGCATTTTTCTCCGGCATAGAAAATGGCCACCTCGACTTCCCGCGTATGCAGCAGGGCAGTTTTGCTGGTGGTCTGTTTGCGCTATTCGTCCCGCCGCAACGCTATATCGAGCAGGTTGCGCCCCAGCGCGCGCAGGAGCGCTGGTCGCCGCTGGAGATTCTCTGGCAGCAGCTGGCGATCCTCAAAACGCTGGTGGCTGAATCGCAGGGCCGTGCCCGCTTATGTCTGACCCACGCCGATATCGCCGCCTGCCGGGCGCAAGGGGTGCTGGCGATGGTGGCGCATATCGAAGGTGCCGATGGCTTTGATGGCGACGGTGATGCGCTGGCCGCGTTTTATCAGGCTGGCGTGCGCAGTATCGGGCCGTTCTGGAATCTGCCCAACCGCTTTGGCGTGGGCGTCACCGGTAACTTCCCGGGCTCGCCGGACAGCGGCCCCGGTTTAACTGCGGATGGTGCAGCGCTGATTGCCGCTGCGAATCAGCACCGCATGCTGATTGACGTCTCCCATATGAACGCTAACGCTTTCTGGGATACCGCGCGTTTATCCTCTGCGCCGCTGGTGGCGACGCATTCCAATGCTCATGCGCTGTGCCCGCAGCCGCGCAATCTCACCGATGATCAGCTGCGTGCCATCCGCGACAGCGGCGGCGTGGTGGGGGTCAATTTTGGTAATGCTTTTCTGCGTGGCGATGGTAAACGCGACACCGACACGCCACTGATCGAAATTGTTAAACATGTTGATCATTTAATCGCGATAATGGGCAGCGATCACGTGGCCTTTGGCTCCGACTTCGACGGCATCAGCGCGCCAGAGGCGTTGAAAGATGTTTCCGGGTTGCCACAGCTTTGCGCGTTATTGCGTGAAAATGGCTATGATCAGGCGATACTTGAGCAAATTACCTGGGGCAACTGGCAGCGGGTGCTGAAACAGATTTGGGGGGAATAACACAATTCCCTTACCTAATCGGGGTTGATCTGATCGTCACATTGGCGCAACATCAGCCCGCGTTGTGTATTGCGATCGGGATCACAAATCCTGGTGCAAGCATTCCATGCAGAGTTCGCTCTGCGTTATGAGACTTAGAGGAAGAATATTATGTGGAAAAAACCTGAATTTGTTGACCTGCGTCTGGGCCTGGAAGTGACTCTGTACATCTCCAACCGCTAAGACTTCTGCCCGCCACCTGCGCGGGCATTTTGTTTTCCTTCTCCGGTCATTTCTCATGTTTATTAAAGTTCTCGGTTCGGCGGCGGGCGGTGGTTTTCCGCAGTGGAACTGTAACTGCGCCAATTGCAGCGGCCTGCGCAATGGCACGATCCAGGCTCAGGCACGCACTCAGTCATCGATTATTGTCAGCGATAACGGTGAAGATTGGGTGCTGTGTAACGCCTCTCCCGATATCAGCCAGCAGATTGCCCACACGCCAGAACTGAATAAAAAGGGCGTCCTGCGTGGCACGGCGATTGGTAGCATCATTCTTACCGACAGCCAGATCGACCATACCACTGGCTTACTCAGCCTGCGTGAAGGTTGCCCGCATCAGGTCTGGTGCACGCCTGAAGTGCACGCCGATCTCACCAGCGGCTTCCCGATTTTCACCATGCTCCAACACTGGAACGGGGGGTTGCAGCATCACGCGCTGACACCACTGGAACCGTTCCGCGTTGATGTCTGCCGCAATCTTGAATTCACCGCCATCCCGATCCTGAGCAATGCGCCGCCGTATTCGCCATTCCGCGATCGTCCGCTGCCGGGCCATAACGTGGCGTTGTTTATTACTAACCACGCCAATGGTCAGACGCTGCTGTATGCGCCGGGCCTCGGTGAACCGGATGCGGTGATTATGCCGTGGCTGCAAAAAGCCGATTGCCTGCTGATTGACGGTACCGTCTGGCAGGATGACGAGCTGCTGACCACCGGCGTCGGTAAAAATACCGGCAAAGCCATGGGGCATTTAGCGCTTTCCTCAGCCCAGGGCATGATGGCACTGCTGGGGTCGTTACCGGCCAAACGCAAAATTTTGATTCATATTAACAACACCAACCCCATCCTGAACGAGCAGTCACCGCAGCGTCAGTTCCTGACGCAGCAGGGCATTGAAGTGAGCTGGGATGGAATGGCGATTCATCTGCAGGAGTCTTCATCGTGATCATTACTGAAGCCCTGACGCCAGCCGCCTTCGAACAGGCACTGCGCGCCAAAGGTGCCTATTATCATATTCATCACCCGTACCACATCGCCATGCACAATGGCGAAGCGACGCCGGAGCAGATCAAAGGCTGGGTGGCGAACCGTTTTTATTACCAGACCAATATTCCGCTGAAAGATGCGGCGATCATGGCGAACTGCCCGGACCCGGCAACACGCCGCAAATGGGTGCAGCGTATTCTCGATCATGATGGCAGCAACGGCCATGAAGGCGGCATTGAAGCCTGGCTGCAACTGGGCGAAGCGGTGGGGCTGACGCGTGAAGAATTGCTGTCAGAGCAGCATGTGCTGCCTGGCGTGCGTTTTGCGGTGGATGCGTACGTCAACTTTGCCCGTCGGGCCAACTGGCAGGAAGCGGCCTGTAGCTCGCTGACCGAGCTGTTTGCACCGCAGATCCACCAGTCGCGTCTCGACAGCTGGCCACAGCACTATCCGTGGATTAAAGAGGAAGGTTATTTTTACTTCCGCAGCCGCCTGAGCCAGGCGAATCGCGATGTGGAGCATGGTCTGGCGCTGGCGCTGGAGATTTTTACCAGCGCTGAGCAACAGAATCGGATGCTGGAGATTCTGCAATTTAAACTCGACATCCTGTGGACTATGCTTGATGCCATGACCATGGCCTATGCGTTGCAGCGTCCGCCTTATCATACGGTCACCGACAAGGCGGCCTGGCACACCACCAGACTGGTATAACAACATGAAAGATAACCTGATCCCTGCTTTCCGTCGCGGCTATCGTCTGCAATGGGAACCCGCGCAGGAGAGCCATGTGGTGCTCTATCCGGAAGGGATGGCGAAACTGAATGAAACCGCCACCGCGATTCTGGAGCTGGTAACGGGCAAACAGGATGTCGCCGCCATTATCGCCACGCTGAACGCACGCTTCCCGGAGGCGGGTGGTGTGGATGAAGACGTGAAAGCGTTTTTGCAGTCAGCCGTTGAACAAAAATGGATCCAGTGTCGTGAACCCGAATAAACCAGGCATTACGCCGCCGCTGTGGCTGCTGGCCGAGCTAACCTATCGCTGCCCGTTGCAATGCCCGTACTGCTCGAATCCGCTCGATTTTGCCCAGCAGGAAAAAGAGCTGACCACTGAACAGTGGATTGAGGTGTTCCGCCAGGCACGCGCGATGGGCAGTGTCCAGCTGGGTTTTTCCGGTGGCGAACCGCTGACGCGTAAAGATTTGCCGGAGTTAATCAAGGCCGCGCGCGATCTCGGTTTCTACACCAACCTGATCACCTCAGGTATTGGCCTGACGCAGAACAAGCTGGATGCCTTTGCTGACGCCGGTCTGGATCATATCCAGATCAGCTTCCAGGCCAGCGATGAAACGCTGAACGCCGCGCTGGCTGGCTCGAAAAAAGCCTTCCAGCAGAAGCTGGAGATGGCGAAGGCGGTAAAAGCGCACGGCTATCCGATGGTGCTGAACTTCGTGCTGCATCGCCACAACATCGACCAAATCGATAAAATTATCGATCTGTGTATCGAGCTGGAAGCGGATGACGTGGAACTGGCAACCTGTCAGTTTTATGGCTGGGCGCACATCAACCGTCAGGGCCTGCTGCCGACGCGTGAACAAATTGCGCGCGCTGAAGCCATCGTGGCGCAATATCGCCAGCGCATGGAAGCCAGCGGTAACCTCACCAATCTGCTGTTCGTCACCCCGGATTATTACGAAGAACGTCCGAAAGGTTGCATGGGGGGCTGGGGATCGATCTTCCTGAGTGTCACGCCGGAAGGCACGGCACTGCCATGCCACAGCGCGCGCCAGCTGCCGGTGGAATTCCCATCCGTGCTGGATCGCCGCCTGGATGACATCTGGTATAACTCGTTTGGGTTTAACCGCTATCGGGGTTATGACTGGATGCCGGAGCCGTGCCGTTCCTGTGACGAGAAAGAGAAGGACTTCGGTGGTTGCCGCTGCCAGGCCTATATGCTGACCGGCAATGCCGACAACGCCGACCCGGTGTGCAGCAAGTCGCCGCATCATGACAAAATCCTCGAAGCCCGGCGCGAAGCCAGCTGTAGCGATATCAAAATCGCCCAGTTGCAATTCCGCAACCGCACCAATTCACAGCTGATCTACAAGCAGCGCATTCTGTGATGACCACGCGCAGCCTGCGGCTGACGAACGGCTTGTGCTGCCATTTACATCATCAGCCCGATGCCCGCTCCGCCGCAGCGCTGCTGCGCGTGGAGGCAGGTAGCTTACAGGAGCCGGACCGCTGGCCGGGGCTGGCGCATCTGCTGGAGCATCTGCTGTTTTGTGGCAGTGAGGGTGTCACAGACGACCAGCGCCTGATGCCCTGGGTGCAGCAGCAGGGCGGTCAGGTCAATGCCACCACGCAGCTCAGTCAGAGCGCGTTTTTCTTTCAGGTTGCGGCCAGTGAACTGGAAGCCGGCGTGGCACGGCTGGTGGCTATGCTGGTGGCACCGTTACTGACGCCCGCAGCGATTACGCAGGAAAGCGCGGTGATCGACGCCGAGTATCGCTTGTTGCAGCGTCATGTGGAAACCCTGAGTGAGGCAGCGTTGCTGGATATGCTGGCTGCCCCCCACGAATTTCAGCGTTTTCGCGTCGGGAGTCAGGCCGTTTTTGGTGACAATGTCACCTGGCTGCGTCAGGCGCTTTGCGCCTTCCATCAGCAGTTCTATGTCGCGGGCAATATGACGCTGTGGTTGCAGGGGCCGCAAACGCTGGATGATCTGGCGGCGCTGGCGGAACGTTATGGTCAGCAGCTGTTACCTGGCGCGTTGCAGGCGTCGCCGGTATCCCCACAACCGACAGCGGTGCGCCAGCGTCTGCTTCAGTTACCTGGCAGCGAAAGCTGCTGGCTGACGCTGCTGTTGCCGGGTGAGATGGCATCGTTGCGTGATGAAATCAGCCAGTTACGTCGTTTCTGGCTGGATGAAGCGCCCGGCAGCCTGCTGGCGCAATTACGTGCTGCGGGGTTGTGTGAAGATCTGAGTATTCAGTGGCTGTGGCGCGATGCACAGTACAGCTGGCTGGCGTTAAAGTTCACCGGGCAAACCCTCACAACGCAGCAGGCACGGCATATCCAGCATCACTTCCGCCAGCATCTGCGCGCCCTGGCGCAAACCAGTTCGGCGCAACGTCAGCATTATCAACAGCTGGCGCGAGAGGATTTCAGCCAACTGTCACCGCTGGAACAACTGCGCGGCCGCGCGCTGGGTTTTGCGCCGGACGCATCGGGTGACTTTTCCCGCGTGCTTAACGCCTTGCAACAGACGCCCCCGCTGGTGCTGCTGACACAACGCCAGTTGGCGGCTAAATCGCATCAAACCCAGGGATTCAGCGTATCGGTTGCTGACTGGCCCGCAGAGGCCAGCCAGCATGTAGAAAGTTTGCCGTTCTGGTTTTATCCGCGGGCGCAGGCGGAGGATTTTCGTGCGCTGCCTGACCCTGTCTTCCCGTTGCTGAACGTGAAACCGCGGCAGCCGCAGGAGACCCTGCTGCTGCGTCCGGCGTTTTATCAGCCTTGCAACGATGAAGATGGCGAGGCGCGTCAGCGTTTGCTGCGTCCGGTACTGGCTGCGCTACGTCATGCAGGCGGGCGTGGCAGCTGGCAGCTGATACAGGGCATCTGGCAACTGGTCATGCATCTGCCCAACGATGACAATGCTGCGCTTGCGGCGGTGGTTCAGGTGGTGCAGGTGCTCAATATGCCTTCTGAACCTCAACCCGTCAGGGCTGCGGAAGGCATTGCGATTCGCCAGTTATTATCGGCATTGCCGCAGCAGTTGATCACCCCGCGACCCTCAGCGCGTTGGCAGGCTGCCTGGTGCGGCCAAAGTACCGCGTTGCGTGCTGATATAGCGCGGGTGCTGAGTGATCTCCCGGAGGGGGCGACCCCCTCGGCACCTCGCTTAAACCATGGCGTGACGGGCATCCCGTGCACAGGCAGCGATCAGGCGCTGCTGGTGTTTATCCCGCTGAGCGAGGCTGATGATGACGCGCTGGCGGCATTACGCGCGCTGGCGTTGATCTATGAACCGCGTTTTTTTCAGCAGTTACGCGTGGAGCAGCAGATCGGTTATGTGGTGACGGCGCGTTATCAGCGTGTGGCAGATGTCGATGGCATCCTGCTGGCGTTGCAGTCGCCCGATATTCCCTGGCGGGAACTGCTTGGCCACTGCAAACGCTTTCTGCGCACGCTGGATATCTCTGCCGCGCCATTTGAAGCGTTGCAGCAGACGCTGCTGCTGCAATGTGTTGTGAGTGACAATGCGGATGCTGCACAGAGTGCGCTGCGTCAGCAGCAGGGTTTACCTGAGCTGACGACAACGGCGATCCACCAGCTTACGCTGACGCAATTGCAGCAATGGCATCAGCGCCTGCTGCGGCAACGTCGGCGCTGGCGGATTTTACTGGCGATAGGCCAGCCATGAAACTGTCCCCGGTGTGAATTGTTTCATATTGATATTGCTGAATTTTTTTGAAAATTTCGTCCAAAACTCTTCACTGTTCCCGCGCCGCATAATCCCGGACACTCTTCGGTATATTCTGAACCAAGAGGAACAACTGGTGAAAAACGTTACCCGCTTTGCGCTGCCCCTGCTGGCCGCTGCCACCCTGTATGCACCGCTGTCACAGGCTGCGGCTATGCACTACGATCTGAACCCGGAACACACATCAGTGATTGTGACCTGGACCCATTTCGGCTTCTCGCATCCGACTGCGGATATCCCGAACAGCAAAGGCACCCTGGTGTTTGATAAAGACCACCCGGCGCAGTCACGCGTTGACGTTACGCTGCCAGTCAGCCAGATCGATACCCACGTCCCGGCACTGACCAAAGAGTTCCTCGGCAAAGAGTATTTCGATACCGCGAAATATCCTTCAGCGGTATTCCACAGCACCAAAGTGGTGGCGAAGGGCGACAACAAGTTTGATGTGGACGGCAACCTGACCATCAAAGGCATCACCAAACCGGTAACGCTGCACGCCACGCTGAACCAGCAGGGCGAGCATCCGATGGTGAAGAAACAGGCGATTGGTTTTGATGCCACCGGCACCATCAAGCGTTCTGACTTTAAACTGGATAAATACGTGCCGGCAGTCAGCGACGATGTCACGCTGACCATCTCGACCGAAGCGTACGCGAAATAAATGGCCGGTCGGCATTATGCCGACCCTGCACGAATTGTAAGGTGCGCATTGATGCGCACCTTTTTGCTTATTCCGCCCAGAACTTCTTCTTACTGGTTTTGCCAATGCCCGGATTACAGGTGTTGGTAGGATCGAGCTGTTTCCAGTGCTCCACATGTTCGCAGGATGCGTGGTACAAATGGCCGACGTTATGTTCTGCCGGATACTTCGCCCCGCGCTGCTCCAGATACACTTTCACCGCTTCTTTGAACGCCTTCGCATCCACACCCGCCTTCAGCACATAATCCTGATGATTAACGTAGCAAAAGAAATGTCCGCAACAGGAATCGACCTGCACCTGCTCAGCCAGATGGTCTGGCAGGGTTAAGCGCCATGCATCGTCATTACGGCGCAGCGCCACGTCGAATGCCACCAGACGCTCATTCGGGTTATAACCGAGGGCATCACAATAGGAGATGGTGCAGCCGCCTACGCCAAAACGCACCAGAAAGGCATCCGCCGCTTCACGGGGATCGCAGTGGAAAAAGCCGCCGCTGTGGCTGGCGAAAAACGTCTCCAGCAAGGTCTGCAATTCAGCAGTTTGCGCCGATTCCACCTTAATCATCAGATGATGTTCATATTCGCTGCGGTAATCCATGATGCGCGGAGCCACGAAGCGCGGCGTGATCTGGTTGAAGAATTGCAGTACCCGATCAACAAAATTGCGTGGCAGAAATTTCAGATGGCTGACGCGCACATCCCATTTGGCTTTATTCGCCATCAGACGCGGCAGAGCCTGCGGACCGAGCTTACGAATCGCCAGATACATATGCTTGGCGTAGCGCACGGTGAGGTCAAAGGCGTGGCGATGGATGTACTCCGCCTGTACCGGTAACTCGCTCATCTGCGTCAGCAGATAGCGACGCAGGGCCACCAGCACCGCCTCATCATTGGTGCCAATATAGAAGGTGTCGCTGCCTGCACTGGCTTCAAAGGTGGGGAGACGGACGGCAAATACCACCACTTTGCCTGCACTGCCGGAGCTGTCATGCAGGTAACGAATATCACCGTTAAAGCGGGAAGGGCTGTCGGCGGTGACGTCACGCAGGCGCTCGGCGTAATCCTCCGCCCAGATTTTTCCCTGCCAGTCCGGCTGTTCGCCGGTCTGATACTGCTGGCGGGTCAGATTGTCCAGCATGGCTTCCGGCGTGTCACCGAGGTCAATACCCAGATGGTTGACCATCTCCAGTCGGCCATCGTCATGGATGCGAGCAAACAGTGATTTCTCGGTAAATGCCGGACCGCGACGAATCAGCGAACCACCGGAGTTGTTGCAGATACCGCCGACCACGGACGCACCAATGCATGAAGAACCAATCACCGAGTGCGGTTCGCGCCCCAGCGGTTGCAGAGTCTGCTCCAGTTCCGTCAGGGTAGTACCCGGGAAGGCAATCACCTGACGTGCCTCGTCGATCACCTGCACACCTTTCAGCTGGCGCGTGCTGACAATCACCACCTCACGATCATAATCGTTGCCATCTGGCGTAGAGCCGCCGGTTACGCCGGTATTCGACGCTTGCATCAGAATAATGGCGTTATGCGCCACGCATACCTGAAGAATTTGCCACAGTTGCGGTAATGTCTGGGGCAGCACTACGGCCAGCGCCTCGCCGCGCCCAACGCGGAATCCTTTGGTGTACCAGGCTTTATCATCAGAATGGGTTAACAGCTGTTTTTCACCTACCACGTCACTCAGTTGACGCAACATTTCCTGCGGGGATGTCATGTTTTCTCTTCTGTGTCATGTGTCTGCTGGGTTATTGGACAAGCGCAGATGGCGGAATGTCAATGATTGATCGGCACTGACGTTAAAATAACGCACGGAAGCATTATCCCTTTATCTTCCGCGGAAAAACCGTCGCGTAGCGATAAAAATGCGCGAGATATCACAAAATAGATTTAAAGAAAAAAGACGCGCAAAGGACTAAATATCTCCCGTCGGTTTAATGGGTGAAATAAATATAACATTATGAAAAATATCATAATTAATGATGTAAGGAATAATTTATCATGTGATATATATCACAAAAATCGCCGTTTAAGGCACGGTGTCAATGATCTGAGTGAATAAATACGTGTTGAAAATGTGATCTCTCTTGCAAATAGAAACCCTCTTCATCGGAAGAATGAATCACAGAAGCACAGCGTGAGGAGTGGGAACAATGAGAATTGGCATGGTGATCAGTGGTGGTGATGTTACCGGCATAAATAATTTTATTTTTCAGATTTCTCGTTTAACGCAGGCAGAGATGGTGTTATTTAACGGCGGCATTCCGGGGTTGCTGGAAAATAAACATCAGGAGATGGCGCAACGTGATTTAGTGGATTACGCCATCGCCGCCATTCCGGTAATGCAGTCGGGCAGGCCGACGCGGAAACTCATTCGGCCAGAATATGAGTCTATTGCCAAACAACTTAAATCACTGCGTATCGATGTGCTGATTATGGCGGGTGGTGATGGTTCGCTGCAATTTCTGCATACGCTGAGTGAATTTGGTGTGAATTGTTTTGGCGTCGGCATGACAATTGACAATGACGTATTCGGCAGCGATTACACCATTGGTTTTTCCACCGCCTGCGAACAGGTATTAAAAGAAGTTACGAAGTTACGTAATACCGGCCGTGGTTTGCCGGGGCGGGTATTTATGGTGGAACTGCTGGGGGGCTACTGTGGTGAGTTAACGCTGCAATCGGCGATTAAATCGAATGCGGATTTTGCTCTGATCCCGGAATGTCAGATTCCGTTGCAGGAGCTGGCGCAGCGCGTCTCGCAGCGTCTGGCGGAACAGAATAGCGTAGTGATTCTGTGCTCTGAAGCCTACACCCGTGAATATTCACCGGGGTTTCAGGGGGCGATTGATACCTTAATTAAACAACTGGAACCGATGATTGGCGTGCGTATCCGTAAAACCATCATCGGTTATGGCCTGCGTAATGGCGATCCCACCTGTGAGGAAATTTACCAGGGGACCATTATGGCCAGTGAAGTCGCGCGTTGTATTCAGTCGGGAATGCGCAATAAAGCAGTCATTATTAATGGCAGCAATAAACCGATACCCATTGATTTAATAAGCATGAAAAAACGCCTGGTTGACACCGAAGGGCATCATTACAAACTCGCTAAACAACTGCATATTCTGTGAGGAGATAGCCATGCTGAAAATATTATGTGTATGCGGATGTGGTCTGGGATCCAGTTTCGCCATCGAAATGAGCGCCAAAGCAGTATTAAAGAAGCTGGAAATCGAGGCGGATATTGATCACACCACCATTTCCGAAGCTAACGCATTTAAATCCGACATCATTTTAACCCAGAAGGCATTTGCCGATGTATTAAATGCCGATGCCAGCCCGGAACAAATGAAGCGGGTGATTATTCTCAACCGGTTGACGGATAAAGCGGAAATTGAGCAAAAAATCGTGGCATTTATGAAAGAGCACAACATGAAGGTTGCTAACCATGAATAGTGTGATCAACTTCCTGGTAAAAGATCTGCTGGGGCAGGCATCGATTCTGATCGCCTTTATTGCCCTGGTCGGTTTGTTACTACAAAAAAAATCAGCAGGCAAGGTGGTGGAAGGCACCTTTAAAACGCTGCTCGGTTTCTTAATTATGATGGCCGGTATCAACATTATTGTTGGCACGCTGACCTTCCTCAACACCATCTTTACCCACGGCTTTGGCATGCAGGGTTACATCACCGACGTTGCTGCGATTGCCGGGTTAGCGAACCGCGAGCTGGGTTCAGAAGTGGCGCTGACGCTGTTGGTGATCTTTATCGTCAACATCATTATTGCCCGTCTGACACCGTTCAAATACATCTTCCTTACCGGACAGGCGCTGCTGTGGATGGCGACCATCGGTGCGGTGATTGGCTACAAAGCGGGGCTGACAGGCTTACCTCTGATCCTTACCGGCGGCATTTTTGGTGGCGTGATGGCGGTGGTGATGCCCGCGCTGGCACAACCCGTGGTGCGACGCATTACCGACTCGGACGACGTTGCCCTCGGTCACTTCTGCACCATTGGCTATCTGGTGACGGCGGCGGTGGCGAAGGTGGTGGGCAAAGGATCGCGTTCTACCGAAGACCTGAAGCTGCCGGATAACTTCAAATTTCTCCAGGACACCTATTTGTCGATGGCGGTGGTGATGGTGCCTATGTACCTGATCCCGGCGGTGGCAGCAGGCCCGGCATTTATCGCCCAGTACAGTAACGGTATGAACTACCTGATGTATGCCTTTATGCAGTCGATTCAGTTCGTGGCCGGGGTGTTTGTGCTGTATAGCGGCGTGCGTCTGCTGTTGAATGAGCTGGTCCCGGCATTTCGCGGCATCGCCATGCGCATCGTGCCGGATGCCAAACCGGCGCTCGATTGCCCGGTGATGTTCCCTTATGCGCCAAACGCGGTGATCGTCGGCTTCCTTGCCACCACCCTGGGTTCCGTCGTCGGCATGCTGGTGTTCCCGATGTTTGGTCTGGCGATGATTTTGCCCGGCCTGCTGACTAACTTCTTTGCCGGTGGCACGGCCGGGGTGTTTGGTAACGCACTCGGCGGCCGTCGTGGTGCGATGATCGGCGGTTTTGTCCACGGCCTGTTTATTACACTGCTGCCCGCGATTCTGGTGCCGATGCTGGAAAGCTACGGTTTCACCGGCGTGACCTTCAGCGATTCGGATGTCATCAGTACCGGCCTGGTACTCGGTCATGCGTTCCAGAATAACTGGCTGTTCGTCGCTCTGTTTATTGTCTTCATCACCCTGATCGCCTGGTTTGTTAACGGAAAATCTACGAAACCTCACGAGGAAAATATCCATGAAACTTTATAACTTTACCGATCTGTTACAGGTGGCTAAACAACGTGAATTTAAAGCACTCGGATCGTTTAATTTGCACTGTCTGGAAATGTTACCGGCTTATTTTAAAGCGGCAGAAAAAACCAACAGCCCATTAATGATTCAGATCTCCACCGGTACGGCGAAATATCTTGGTCATAAATTGCTGGTCGATGCGATTTGCTCACTGGCAGAAAGTAAAAATGTACCCACCTGCCTGCATCTCGATCACTGTTCTGACCTTGATGCGATCCAGACAGCGCTGGATGCGGGTTTCAGTTCGGTGATGTATGACGGTTCGCATCTGCCGATTGAAGAGAATATTTCCAATACGCGTAAAGTGATTGATATGGCGCGCCCGTTACATGTGTCGGTCGAAGCGGAACTGGGGGCGATTGGCGGCTCAGAAGATGGTAAATCGGTGGAAATGAACGAAACCTCATTCACCACGGTGGACGATGCCAAACGCTTTGTGGATGAAACCGGCGTCGATATGTTAGCCATCTCCATCGGCACGGTGCATGGTCTCTACACCGGTAAAGCGCATATCCAGCATCAGCGCCTGGCAGATATCACTGAAGCGACCCATACGCCGCTGGTGCTGCACGGTGGCACCGGTGTCAGTGATGAAGATATGCGTCTGGCGGTGCGCAGCGGCATTGAAAAAGTGAACGTCGGCACAGAAATGAACGTGCAATGGGTGGCGCGCTGTAAACAGACGTTCGAAAAGGGCAAAGTAAACGACAGCGTGCGCAATTTTCTGGTGCCCGCTAACGATGCCGTTACTGAAGTATTGGTCGAAAAAATTCAGTTGTTCCGCTGAGCATCTTTCATGACGTATTAACCTGAGGTGCCCTGGCGCCATTCGGGGCAGGAGACGCTATGTTTGGATTCAGGAAAAAGGCCTCTGAGAATAAAGGGGCGGACGAGCAGGAAATAGATCGTCAGGCCGAAAGCATCAGCGAAAAAATAACCACGCTGGAGCAGGAACTGGCAAATAATCCGCGCGCGGGTGAAACGCAAAAACAATTAATGCTGGAATATAATCGGGCATTAAGTTTATTTGCCAAAAGCCGCCGTTTTCGTCAGGAGATTGATCCGCTGTTCGTCAAAATCGATGAGCTGCGCAATACCATACGCAAATCGATTTAAGGAGGAGGCATGAGCATCAAACAACTGTTGCAGGAGGCGAATGCTATTCAGGTGGGCATTGATGCCCGTGACTGGCGCGAGGTGATTACGCTGGCTGCACAGCCACTGGTCAGCGGGGGGTATGTCAAAGCCTCTTACCCGGAGGCGGTGATCGCCAACACCCTGACGCACGGCGCGTACTATGTGTTTGAAGAGGGGATTGCGATTCCCCACGCGCGACCGGAAACCGGCGTACTGAAGGATTGTTTCAGCCTGATGGTGCTAGAGGAACCGATCTCCTTTGCCGGGAGTGACAAGGCGGATATTGTCATCATGTTCGGTGCGCGCGATAGCAACGCGCATATCGAAGAGGGGATTCGCGCCATTGTCACCCTGCTGGAGGACGAAGAAACGCTGGTGCGGTTGCGCAAGGCCGCCAGTGCCGCGGAGGTCATCGACATCCTATGACGACGCTCACTGAAGAGAAATGTGTGGTGCTGGTCAACGGCATCCCGGCTTCCGGCAAAAGCACCCTGGCGCGTGCTGTGGCGCAGCGCTTTGGTTTACCGGTACTGACGCTGGATAGTCTGAAAGAACCGTTTATGGCCAGCTTTGCGCCGGTGGATCGCCTGCGTAATCGTCAACTTGGCTGTGCGGCCTATCAGGCGATCTGGAAGGTCGTCGCCCAGGCCCCCGCCAGCTGTGTTTACCTGATCGATGCGTGGTTTGGTTTTCAGCCGAAAGCGGTGCTGGTGGAGGGGTTGCAAAGTGCAGGGGTGACGCGGGTGCTGGAGCTATGGATGGCGATCTCACCAGATGAGGTGGTGGCGCGCTATCAGGCGCGGCTGGCACAGCGAATGCCGGGACATCCTGGGGCAGAATACTTGCCCGAGCTGCGGCAACTGGCTGAACGCGCGCAGCCGATGGCGCTGGGACCGGTGTTGCAGCTGGATGCCTGCGCACCGGACGAGGCCGCTGCACAGGCGTGGTTACAGCGTCAGTTGCAGCGTCAACCCGCGTGTTCGCTATCGGTATCCGGGTGAAAAAAGGTGGTCAGCAGGGCGCTGAGTTGCTGATCGCCTTTGCGGTCCGCCGCCAGCTGGCGACAAATATCCCCCAATGCCTGATAGAGGCGATCGGTTGCCATCTCACCCTGGTTGAGCGTGGCAATCTCATCCATTTCCGCCGCCCAGCGCCAGGCTTTTGGCAGCATATCCGGGGCGGCTTTTTCCATCCTTTTCAGCATGGCTGCCTGGCTTTCTGCCATCTCCTCACGCAAGGCATCGGCTGCGCCAACCCGGCTGGCATTAATCAGCATCGCCGACGTGAGCAGGGTGATGCCTTTATTGATCCCGGCATAGGACATCTTCAGCGCGGATGCCGCCCCGTTTTCCGCTGACATGATACGCACCCGCCAACCCAGCTCGCTCAGGGCTGCCAGCTGGCTGGCATGGGGACCGGAAAACCAGAAGCGTGGCCCGGCGGGATTGTTCTCTCCCGGTGGCAGACCAATGATCGCGCCATCGACAAAAGGCGTGCCAGTGGCCTCAATCACCGCTGCCACCTGGTGCAGCGTTTCCGGGCTGATGGCATTGCAATCGACATACAACGGTTTACGTGTGGCGGCGGCTAAGTGTGGTGCCATCTGTTGCGCCCAACTGAGAGCCGATTCCGGCGGCAGGATGGAAAAAATAATATCCGCCTCGCATAGCGCGGCTTCACTGGCATCGTTGATCTGTGCGGCACGCGCGCGTTGTTGGGAATCGGCAGAACGCTGGCTTAACGGGCTGATGACGCGGGCACCGTGCCGGGTCAGCACTGCCGCAACTGCCGCGCCCATTGCACCCGGTGCGGCAAAGGCAAGGGTTTTCATGATGTGATCTCACGGGAGTTAAAGAATTGAGTGTGGCTGTATTTTGGTCTGACGGACGCCACTCTTTGGTTACAAAGCATGTTTCGTCAATGCAGATACGCCAGCATCCACCAGGCTTTTGTGATGCTGATCTCAATTTATCGTGCAACATGGAGAATGTTATGAAAATCGATCTACACGGCAAAACAGCGTTAATCACCGCATCCACCGGCGGCATTGGTTTCGCCATC
Organism: Pantoea sp. X-Soil-TKNS-1280; assembly: GCF_059730475.1. Taxonomy (NCBI): domain Bacteria; kingdom Pseudomonadati; phylum Pseudomonadota; class Gammaproteobacteria; order Enterobacterales; family Erwiniaceae; genus Pantoea; species Pantoea sp. X-Soil-TKNS-1280. The sequence continues at coordinate 1,994,841 of NZ_AP035962.1, forward strand.
GCTCAGGGGCTGGCTGCCAGCGGGGCGGAAGTGGTGCTGAACGGGCGCAGTGAAGCCTCGGTCAGCCTGGCGCGGGAAAAGCTTAACGCGGCGGTTGTCGGGGCCAAAATTCACACGGTGATTGCGGATTTGGGCAGTGCGCAGGGCGCGGATACCTTGCTGAAAGGGCTGCCCGCGATTGATATTCTGGTGAATAACGCCGGGATTTACGGTCCGAAGGATTTCTTTGCCACCGACGATGACACCTGGGAAGCGTACTGGCAGACCAACGTGATGTCTGGTGTGCGCCTGTCGCGGGCGTTGCTGCCGGATATGGTGAAAAAAGGCTGGGGCCGCGTGGTATTTATCTCGTCAGAATCGGCACGTAATATTCCTGCCGACATGGTGCATTACGGCGTGAGCAAAACCGCACAGTTGTCTCTGGCGCGCGGGCTGGCAAAAGTGGTGGCGGGTTCCGGGGTGACGGTGAACAGCGTATTGCCTGGTCCAACTATTTCCGATGGCTTTGCCAGCATGATGGAAGCCGAGGTGAAACGCACCGGCAAATCGCTGGAGACGCTGGCAAAAGAGTTTGTGATGAGCCAGCGCCCGAGTTCGGTGATCCAGCGCGCCGCCACGGTCGAAGAGGTGGCGAATATGGTGGTGTATGTCTGCTCAACCCAGGCATCGGCGACATCCGGTGCCGCGCTGCGCGTTGATGGCGGCGTGGTGGATGATATTGTGTAGTCCATAAAACCCGCGCGATAAATCGCGCTGCTGCTACAAGGTGTGCAAATTTGTAGCGACGCGATTTATCGCATAATACGATTCCATTAACTGAGAAAATCCTCACGCTGCGGGGTAAAGGTATCCAGCAGCGTGCCCGCCTCCAGACAGACGCAACCGTGTACCACATCGGGGGCTTTATACAGCGTATCCCCGGCGCTGACTTCTCTGGTGACGCCATTGATGGTGAAAGCAAAGCGACCAGAAAGTACATAGGTCAGTTGCTCGTGCGGATGCTGATGCAGCGGGCCGACGGCTTCTTTTGCAAAACTCACCTCAACTGCCATCATGCGGCCGCCGTGCGCCAGCACCCGGCGGGTGACACCGTTACCCAAATCCTCAACCTGTGTGGCATCGCGGTAGATAAACATGGTTGCTCCTCGCGTATTGTCTCGCTGTTGTGTGAGCGGTCTCACAACTAAAAAGGGTTTTCACTGCTGCATTTTAGCGTTCTTTGATTAAAATGAAACAGTGTTTCAATTTAATATGAAGGATGGATCATGAAAATTGCGTTAATGATGGAAAACAGCCAGGCAGCGAAAAACGCCACCGTACTGAAAGAACTGGAGTCCGTGGTACAGCCGCTGGGCCATCAGGTGTTTAACGTTGGCATGAGCGACGAGCAGGATCATCATCTTACCTATATTCATCTCGGTATCATGGCCAGCGCACTGCTGAACAGCGGCGCGGTGGATTTTGTTATCGCCGGTTGCGGTACCGGGCAGGGCGCATTGATGTCGCTGAATATCCATCCTGGCGTGGTGTGTGGCTACTGTATTGATCCGGCCGACGCCTGGCTGTTTGCCCAAATCAACAACGGTAATGCGCTGTCACTGCCGTTCGCCAAAGGTTTTGGCTGGGGTGCGGAACTCAACCTGCGTTTCATCTTCGAAAAAGCCTTTACCGGTGCGAAAGGGTTGGGCTATCCGCCAGAGCGCCGCGAGCCGCAGGTGCGCAACGCCGGGTTGCTGAACCAGGTAAAAGCGGCCGTGAACAAGGAAAATTATCTCGATACGCTACGCGCCATTGACCCGGAACTGGTGAAAACTGCCCTGAGCGGTCCGCGTCTCCAGCACTGCCTGTTTGAACACGGGCAAAACGACGAGATCGTGCGTTTTGTGCGTGAGGTTGTGGCCTGATTGTGACTTTTCCATAAACGACGCGCGATAAATCGCGCCGCTACAAAGTGTGCAAAGCTGTAGCGGCGCGATTTATCGCGCAAAGTATCACGCCATGACGGACCGCATCTCAGGGTGCCGACTCGCCTCCACCAGCATCTGCGTATAGGGCATGACGGCCTGACCCGCCACCAGCGCATCCACTTCCAGCGTTTCCAGAACCCTGCCGTGCTGCATCACTGCCACGCGATGGCACAGATGTGCCACCACCCCTAAATCATGCGTCACCATCAGGTAGGTCAGGTTTTGCTGTTGTTGCAGGTCACTCAATAAATTCAGAATTTCAGCCTGTACTGACACATCCAGCGCGGAGGTGGGTTCATCCAGTAACAACACGCGAGGCTCCAGGATCAGGGCGCGAGCGATCGCCACGCGCTGGCGCTGTCCGCCAGACAGCTGGTGAGGATAACGCGTCTGCCAGGCACGGTTCAGCCCCACTTTTTCCAGCATGGCAATCACGCGCTGCTGACGCTGACCGATGCCGTGAATCTGCAGCGGTTCCTCCAGAATATCGCCGATGGTATGGCGGGGATGCAGTGAACCGTAAGGATCCTGGAACACCATTTGTACCTTGCGGCACAGATTCCGTGCGATGCGATGGGCCAGTAGCTGGTCATCAATCATCAACTCGCCCTGCCAGTGGGTGAACAACCCGGCAAGGCATTTCAGCACCGTGGTTTTTCCGGAGCCGGATTCGCCCACCAGGCCAAAAATCTCCCCGGCACGTACCGCCAGGTTGACGTCGAACAGCACCTGATGGCGCTGCTCATCTTCGCCAAAACTGAGGTTGAGATTACGTACCCCGATCATCTGTTTCATGTCTCTCTCCTTAAGATTGCAGCCAGCTGTCCTGGCGTTGCAGCACTGGCAGACGCGGGCGACGCTGGTCCATATCGGGTAATGCAGCCAGCAGACCCTGGGTATAGGGATGCTGAGCCTGGCCCAGATCCGCAGCGGCTAATGACTCGACCACGCGGCCGGCGTACATCACCAGCACCCGGTCACAAAAGTGGCGCACCAGGTTGATGTCGTGGCTGATAAAAATCAGCCCCAGCCCACGTTGTTTCACCTGCTCATCGAGCAATGTCAGCACCTGCAGCCGCACCGACACATCCAGCGCCGAAGTCGGTTCATCGGCAATCACCAGCTCGGGATCGGTGATCAGCATCATGGCGATCATCACGCGTTGTCCCTGGCCGCCGGAGATTTCATGCGGGTAGAGCTGGTAAACCCGTTCAGGATCGCGGATGCGCACCACATCGAGCATCGCCAGCGCCCGTTGTCGCGCTTCATCGCGCTGTCCGGGGTGGTGGCTGCGCCACGCCTCAGCAATCTGTTCGCCGATACGCACCACCGGATTGAGCGAATATTTCGGGTCCTGCATGATCATCGAAATACGTTTGCCACGAATGGCGCGCATCTCAGCCGGGGTGGCACTTAACAGGTCCATCCCGGCAAACTGCATACACCGGGCGGTGACCTGCGCGCTGCGCGGGTGTAGTTGCAGCAGGGCGCGCCCCACGGTGGATTTGCCGGATCCCGATTCGCCAACAATCGCCAGTTTTTCCTGGCCGAGCTGAAAAGAGACGCCGCGTACCGCCGGGGTGCTGTGGCGTCCATTGACGAAGCTGACCTGCAAATCCTGCACATCAAGTAAGGGTCGGGGGTTATTCGCTACGGGGATCGAGGATGTCACGCAGGCCATCTCCTAAGAAGTTAAACGCCAGACTATTCACCAGAATCGCCAGACCTGGTACCGTCACCACCCACCAGCACTCCAGCATATAGCTGCGGCCGCTGGCGATCATCGCCCCCCATTCGGGATCCGGTGGCTGCGCCCCCAGACCGAGGAAACCCAACCCGGCAGCGGTCAGGATGATGCCCGCCATATTCATGGTGATGCGGATAATCACCGATGGCAGACACAGCGGGACAATATGCTTCCAGATTACGCGCACAGGGGAAGCACCCTGCAAACGTACGGCCGAGATAAAATCCGCCTGACGCAGCGACAACGCCTCGGCCCGGGCCAGACGCGCAATCGGCGGCCAGGCGGTCAGGGTGATGGCGATGACCACATGCTCCAGCCCGGGACCGAGCGCCGCAACAAACGCCAGTGCCAGCACCAGGCTGGGGAAGGAGATAAAAATATCGGTGACGCGCATCAGCACGCTATCGACCTTACCGCCGAAATACCCGGCAGTAACGCCGAGCAGCAGGCCAATCGGCCCCACGGTGACCGACACCAGCAGCACGATATACAGGGTGATACGCGCGCCCCACACCAGGCGGCTGAAGATATCGCGACCAAATTCGTCGGTGCCAAACCAGTGCTGCGCGTCGGGCGGACTCAGGGCGTTATTCAGGTCCTGAATCAGCGGATGATAAGGTGCAATCCACGGTGCAAACAGCGCCGTCACCAACAGCAGCAGGATGATCGCGCCGCCGATGGCGGTCAGCGGATTACAGGCCATACGCCAGACAAACTGGCCGGTACGGGCTGCCAGACGGCGGCAGCGTTCCAGGCGCTCGCGCGTGGCGCTGGCATAAGGTGTCTCCAGCGAAATCGTCATACTTTGGTCCTCGGGTCGAATACCTGATAAAGCAGGTCAGAAACCAGGTTGAGCAGGACAAAAATCAGGCCGACCACCAGCACGCAGCCCATTACCGCATTCATATCGCCCAGCATCAGGCTGCCGGTGAGATAGGAACCAAATCCCGGCCAGGAAAATACCGTTTCAATCAGCACCGCGCCTTCCAGCAGTGAACCGTAAGCCAGCGCCACCACCGTCAGCAGCTGGACCAGAATGTTGCGGAAGGCGTGCTGCCAGATAACCTGCCACTCGGTCAACCCTTTGACACGCGCGGTCAGAATGAACTCCTGCGACAGCTGCGCCAGCATAAAGCTGCGCGTCATGCGGCTGATGTAAGCCAGCGAGTGGAAGCCGAGCAGCGAGGCGGGCAAAATCAGGTGATTTAGCGCGTTGGCGAATACCGTGCCATTACCGGCCAGCAAGGCATCCACCAGCAGCAAACCGGTACGGCGCGGTACCACGCCATCGAGACTGAAATCCACCCGTCCGGCCCCACCGACCCAGCCGAGATGCGCATAAAACAGCAACAGGCCGACCATGCCAACCCAGAAGATCGGTGTGGAATAACCGGCGAGGCTGATGATACGCACCATATAATCCACCAGGCCGTTGCGGCGTGCCGCCGCCCAGACGCCGAGTGGTACACCCAGCCCGGTGCCAATCACAATTGCCAGCGTGGCCAGTTCCACCGTAGCCGGGAAGACACGCAGGATATCGTTGATCACCGGTTGCCCGGTCAGCAGCGCCTGGCCGAGATTGCCGTGCAGCAGACCGTTAAGGTAGATACCAAACTGTACCCACAGCGGTTTATCAAAACCGAGTTGGTGATAAACCTGCTGATAAGTGGCGTGATCGGCGTCCGGGCCGACAATCGCCAGCACAGGATCGACTGGCATCACCCGGCCAATGAAAAAAGTCAGCAACAGCAGCCCCGTGAGGGTGATCAGCACCTGCCATCCACGGCTGCGCAGTTTGCGCCAGTGGCTTCGCGTCAGTTTCATTGCGCACCTCCTGCCAGGCTGTCCGGCGTTTTCCATACGTCACGTAAGAAGGTGGTCGCCGAGGGATGCGGCACATAATCCTGCACCCGGTTGTTGACCACCACTGAATCAACCATCTGGGAAATCGGCATCAGAGCCGGGATCAATTGGTCATAACGGCGTTGGATGGCGAAGTAATCCTGCTGCTGACGTGCGCTGTCGCGCTCCAGTAGCGCCTGGTCGATCATCTGATTCAGCTGCGCATCATAAAAACTGGTGCGCCAGCCCTGAAAGTTGGTCAGTCGGGCGCTGTCGGCGTTATTCGGGTTGTACACCAGCGAACGCAGGCTGGAGTGGGGATGGGGTTCCACGCCGCTGCCACCACGCCCGACCAGCAGGTTGAACTGCCGTTCGCGCATTGCCCCGTAGATCTGGTTACCGGTGCCGGTAATGATTTTGGCGCGGATGCCGCCCTGCATCAGGGTGGATTGAATGGCGATGGCGATATTGAGAAACGGCTGGTCAGCCAATACGCGCAGCGTGGTATCAAAGCCGTGGGGATAACCGGCTTCCGCCAGTAAAGCTTTGGCGCGTGGGATATCCAGTTTGTAGCCGGGGTCCGGCAGAGTGGCGGGCATACCGGCCTGAATCGGGCGTTGATGCAGCTCGCCATAACCGGCCATCAGGGTGTGATTGATCCCCTGATAATCCACCAGGTAACGCACCGCCTCACGCACTTTGGCGTTGGCGAAGTGGTCATCCTTCATACTCATCGCCAGATAATAAAGCGTGCCTTTTGGCACGGTATCGACGGTGAGGTCCGGGTCGTGACGCAGCGCTTTGACATCGGGGATCGCCATATTGCTGGCAATATCGATATCACCTTTTTCCATCATCAGCCGCAGGGTTTGCGATTCCTGTAAATGGCGGAACACCACGCGAGCAAGTTTCGGCGCACCGCGCCAGTAGTTATCCGCGCGATTCATACGCAGCACGTCTTTCGCCTGCCAGACATCAAGACGGAACGGGCCGGAACCGGCTTCGTGGGTGGTCAGCCAGCGATTGCCCCAGTCACCGTTGCTGGCATGGGCCTGCACGATTTTGCTGTCGAGCACCACCATGCTGCCCAGTGCCGCCAGTGAATAAAGCACCAGTCGCGGATCGTTGGCTTTGGGCAGGCGAATCTGCACGGTACGTGCATCCGGGGCGCTGATTAGCTGGTCCACATTGTCTTTGCTAAAACCGTAGGATTTCCACACTGAGGCTTGCGCCAGATTCAGGTGCAGCACGCGACGCATCGACCACACCACGTCGGCACTGGAGAGCGGGTTACCGGAATGAAAGGTGACATTGTCACGCAGGTGGAAGGTGAGTTGCCTGTTATCCGCGCTGATCTCCCAGCTTTGTGCCAGCGCTGGACGCACGTCAGTCAGCTGGCGTGGATCCAGCTCGACCAGCCCGTCGTACAAATTGACCACGATACCCACCACTTCATTGCCGGTCATGGCGGCGGGATCCAGCGTCAGCAGGTTGTTCATATTCATCCCGACGATCAGTTGATCATCGGGGGTGGCAGCCAGTCCAGCGGGGCTGGCCGTTAGCAGCAGCAACGCGACGCAGCACGTTGTGCAACGGGTCAAGAGGTTCATAAGCAAAGTCCAGCAGGTCAGAGGTTTATTGTTTTTTGCCGTACTGCTTGTGTCGGGTATTACCAGCGATTCAGGGTATGGGTTTCAATCCAGCTAAAGTTAATGTCTTCGCCCAGCCCGGGACGAGTCGGCAGATGGACAAAACCGTCGCTGTCCATTGGGTCGATCAGGCTGTGGAGATAGGCCGGGGGCTGTTCATAATCGAGGAAAGGATGCAGCAGGCCGCGCTCATACCAGCGACAGTTACGGATGGCACCCACCACGGCGAGGCTGGCGGCACCATTGCCGTGCACTTCGCAATCCATACCGAAGGCTTCGGCCAGGCTGGCGACTTTGAGTGTGGCGGAAATCCCACCGACGCCGTTGGCACCGGCACGTAAAATGTCACAGGCACCAGCCTGTACCCAGTCGGCGCGGCTATGGTGCTTACCACCGAGGCTTTCCGGGCCGAGCACATCAATGCTCAGGTTATTCGCCAGCCAGGCATAGGACGCCATACTTTCTTCTTCCATCGGCTCCTCAAACCAGGTGAAGTTGAGCTTTTCCAGCGCCTTGCCGATGGTGAGGGCGTCGCTGCGGCTGTACCAGTGGTAGCCATCCAGCATCAGGGCGATATCCGGTCCCACCGCTTCACGCACAGCGGCGCAGGCTTTGATATCCATCGCCGGGCTGGGGGCAAACGATACCGGTGGCATCCAGGTATGCAGCTTGATGGCACGATAACCACGCGTCACCAGCTGTTCGGCAAAACGGGCGTAATCATCCGGGGTCGATAATCCCCCCTCCAGCTCATCGCCGCACATGGTGCTGCCATAGGCGGGAATTTTTTCGCGATAACCACCCAGCAGCTTGTGTACCGGTTGTTGCAGTTTACGACCGATCAGATCCCACAACGCCTGCTCCACTGCCGACAGCGCACGCTCCGTCAGCTGATGGGCGCTGCCGCGTTGCCAGTGCACCAAATCCTGCCACAGCCGCTCACGATCAAAGGCGTTTTGTCCGAGCAAAACCTTACGAAAGAAAGCATTCACCACATGCGGGCGGATCACCTCGGCGGGGGCAAAAGCGTGACCGCAGTGTCCGTCTTCGCTGGTCAGGGTCAGCAACGCCAGCTGGGAGTCGCTTTCTGCACCGGGATGTGAATGCCCGGCGCTATCGGATACGCGGCGTGTAGGGTAGGTAAACAGGGTGACATCAATGGCGCTGATCTTCACGGCAACTCCTCCGGTAAACACATGTCCATGCCCGGGAGCGGGCGTTATCAATAAATTAAAACGGTGTTTCATTTCTTAATTTAGTCTTCACCTTTTGTTAACGCATTAGCCAAAACGCGGATCATTCCGGCGATAAATTGGGCAATTGCATGGCGGGCTGTGAGCGTTTTCACGAAAGGAGGGCGTTTTGTGAGCGGCGACACAGCGGGCGGAATGTAAAAAAATGTGTCGCCAAGGGCTTTTCATTTTGTTGCCGCCAGGTAATAGTGACGCCGCGAAATGCATTAATAATAATCATTATCATTTGTAGGGTTAGATCACATGAAGAAATGGATGTTAGCGCTGGGGTTGCTGACGGTTGCCTGTGGTGCATCCGCCAAAATCATTACCGATGTGGCCGGGCGGCAGGTCGAGGTGGCACAGGAGTCAAAACGCATCATTCTGGGTGAAGGGCGGCAGATGTACCTGCTGGCAGCTTTCGACACCCAGGCACCGTTCCAGCGTGTGGTTGGCTGGCGTGATGATTTCCACAAAGCGGATTACGACGGCTACATGGCGTATGAAAAACGTTATCCGCAGATTAAGCAGTTGCCGACTTTTGGTGGCGCTAAAGATGGCACTTTTAATGTTGAGCAGGCGCTGACGCTGAAACCCGATTTGGTGCTAATGAATCTCGAATCAAAAGCGGCAACTGACGAAGGTAAATTGATCGAGAAGTTGCAGGCGGTGGGGATTCCGGTGGTGTTTATCGATTTCCGCGAGAAACCGATGGAGCATGCCGAGCAAAGCATCCGCATTATGGGTGAACTGGTCAACAATCCGCAGCGTGCAGAGCAGATTATTGCATTTCGTCGCGCTGCCATTGCTCAGGTGACCGACCGCCTGAAAAATTTTAACGGCAAGCAGCCAAAAGTGATGATTGATCGTGCTGGTGGTTATACCGATGAATGCTGCATGTCATTCGGTAACGAGAACTTCGGTCAGATGGTCGAGCTGGCGGGGGGAAGGAATATTGCGAAGGATCTGATTCCTGGCACCTTTGGCACCCTGAATCCGGAGCAGATTATTGCCAGCCAGCCGGATGTGGTGGTGGTTACCGGCGCTAACTGGAAAAACTACAACACCGTCGGCAAATGGGTCGGCGTGGGACCGGGTGCCGATACCCGGGAGGCCGAAGCGCGCCTGCGTACCCTGATGATGCGTGATGCGTTTAAAACCCTGCCGGTGGCGCATAACGGCAATGCCCATGCGATCTGGCATCAGTTTTACGACAGCCCATATCAGTTTGTCGCCATTCAGGCGCTGGCAAAATGGCTGCACCCGGAATTGTTTGCCGATCTCGATCCGGACGCCACTTTCCGCGAGTTCCATGAAAAGTTCCTGCCGCTGCCTTATCAGTCAGGTTACTGGGTGACACTGCCCGCGGATCGTTCCTGATAAATCGCAGGCAATAAAAAAGGATTTGGCAGCAACGCCAAATCCTTTTTTTCTGTTCACACATCGGCTGGTAACCGGGTGGTGAACGGGGTGCTCAGCACTCCTCACAAAACGAATCATAAAATGTGCAGAGAAAGATTTCAAGTTCGGCTCAACTACTGTATGGTTGTACAGGTGTTGAGTGCCGGGCGTCGCTTCATTGTTTTCTGATGACTCCCAGGGGCGCGGATTGTCAAATCCCGGCAGGTACCAGGTGGTGCTGTCCTGTGGCTTTCACAATGAGCGCCGCTCAGCACTCCTCACAGATGTGCTCAGGCGTTCGGCGGGTGGAGTCAAAGTCCCGGATGCCGGAAGGCGCGCTCCTGCAGAGGAGAAGGAAAGTGATGGAACTGATTAGATTGCTGCTGGATTTAGTCCGCGTCATCTTGCAGATCATCGTTGCCCTTTTGCAACTGACCGGTCAGGCACACTGATCGGAACTTGAATCAAGGCGGAGCTAACCACTCCGCCTTTTTTCGTGGCTACGCCAGCAGGGCGGCGGCGGCCAGCAACCGGCGATCGTCGCCTGCGGCAAATTGCAATTCGATCCCGACCGGAATGCCATCCGGTGTCTGCGCCAGCGGCAGACTAATACCTGGCAGGCCCACCACAGTTGCCGGTTCGCAATTTGCAATCAATTGGCGAAACAGCGCGTTGGCCTGTGCAATCCGCGGTGGCAACAGTGGCACGCTGGGGAAGATCAGTCCATCAAGCTGATGCTGATGAAAAACCGCCTGATAGCGTGCGGTGAGCAAGGGTTTCCAGTGGCTTAAGGCTTCCTGATATTGTTCAGTGCTGACGGTGGCGGCATCCGCCAGCAACGCCTGAACATCCGGGCTTTTTACCGCCTGCTTAAGTTGCTCAAAAGTAAACTTACTGCCGCGCTGTTGCAGATAATGTGGCAGATCGCGCAGCATTTCATAGGAGGCCATTGGATAGCCAGCTTTCACCGCCAGTTCCGCCACCTCGGCGATTTCCACCTCAATCAGCGTGACGCCGCGTTCACGCAGGCGCTGCAATACCGGCTCCGCTGCCTGCACCACCGCAGGTTCACAACCGGACCAGAAATGCGCGCGCGGTACCCCCAACCGCAAACCATCAAACGTTACGGCAGGGAGTTCAGATTCACCGCTAATGGCGGCATCAAGTGCGATCACCTCGTCGATGCGTTGCGCCAGAATTCCAGCGGTATCGCGGCTGACCGAGATGGGCGCGATGCCCTGTTGCGGATAGCGCAACAGTGAAGGGCGAAAACCGATCAAACCGCAAAATGAAGCGGGCAGCCGGACAGAGGCCCCGGTATCGGTGCCGATGCTGGCAGAGACGATCCCTGCCGCCACGGCAGCCGCGCTGCCACTGGAGGAGCCACCCACCACGCGCCCGGAGAGAAAAGGGTGCAGCACATCCCCCTGAGCAGCGTTCAGCCCGCTGGTGCCGGAAGCCAGCTCATGCATACTGGCTTTACCGATAATAATGGCCCCTGCCTGTTGCAGGCGGGTGATGATCTCTGCGTTGCGGCTGACGTTTTCCTCCGCCAGCAATGCGGTGCCAATACTGGTCGGCATCCCCGCCACATCAATATTGTCTTTGACCACCAGAGGCAAACCGGCGAGCGGCGCTGTGCTGGTGCTTAACGTGGCAGCCGCTGCCAAAGCAGGCTCCGTCGCCAGCCAGCTCAGGCTATTAAGATGGCGTTGTTTATAAGCCTGCAACAACGCCCGATGCAGTCGTTCACCGGATTGCGCCATGATTTACCCCATCGCCTGCGGGCGTTCGCTGCCTTTTACCGTGGCGCGATGCATCACGCGGCGGTAAGCAACATCATCATAAGGGGTGGCCTGATGCATGGTGCAGCGGTTATCCCAGATCAGCAGATCGTGAGCCTGCCATTTATGGCGGTAGGTAAAGGTTTCACTGATGGCGTGGGCGTTAAGGCGCGCCAGCAGCGCCTCGCTTTCTTCCGGCTCCAGGCCGACGATCTCTTTCACGATGTCCTGCCCGACAAACAGCGATGGACGCCCCGTTTCCTGATGGCGGCGCACCAGCGGGTGGACGACATCCGGGGTCGCCGCTTTTTGCTCGGCGCTGAGGGGTTCACGGTCGGCAAAGGCTTTGGCGTAGTAGGTTGAATACGAATGCACGGCGCTCAACGGCTGAATCAGGCGTTTGGTGTCGTCATCCAGCGCGTCATAAGCGGCAAACATCGAGGAAAATAGCGTATCAGCCCCCACCGGTGGCACTTCCACCGCGTGCAGCACCGAGCCAAAACAGGGCACTTCGTAATAGGACCAGTCAGAGTGCCAGTTCCAGCCCTCTTTATGGTTGCCAATGGGTTTGCCGTCCTGTTTCACGTTCGATAACACATACAACTCAGGGTATGGCGTGGTCAGAAACTGGCTCAGCACATGCACCTGAAGCTCACCGAATTCACGCGCAAACGCGACATGCTGTGCTTCAGTCACTGGCTGGTTACGCAACAGCAGCACAGAGTGGGTATTGAGTGCGGTGCGAAGTGCAGCAAATGTCGCTGGATCAATGGGTTGTGTCGCATCGATGTTCAGCACTTCCATGCCGATATGATCTGTTAACGGGCGTAACTCTAACATCGGTAACCTCCTGAATGTTTACTGACGATAGCTGGGATCGAGTTTGTCCAGCAGACGGATAAAAGCGGGCCACTCGCGCTCACCACGCAGGCGGATATCCCCTTCACATTGATTAAACTGACGGGCGGCTTTCTCGGAGACCGCTTCCGGTGGCAGCAGCAATTTGCTGCCGCTGCCCTGTGCCATCAACTGAATGCGCGAAGCGCGTTCAAAGTAGTAAGCGAGCATAAAGGCTTCCGGAATGGTGCGACCGGCCGCAAGGATGCCGTGGTTGCGCAGCACCATCACCTGATGCGGACCCAGGTCACGCACCAGCCGGGCGCGTTCGTCGGTGTCCAGCGCCACGCCTTCATAGGCGTGATAGCCGAGGCGATTCCAGAAATGCATCGCGAACTGGCTCACCGGTTGTAAGCCTTCTTCCAGCGCGGAAACTGCCGTGGCAGCGTCAGAGTGGGTATGCAATACGCAGATGGCGTCTTCACGGGCCGCGTGGATAGCGCTGTGGATGACAAACCCGGCGCGGTTGACCTCATAGTCACTTGGTTCCAGCGCATTGCCTTCCAGATCGATTTTGATCAGGCTGGAAGCGGTGATCTCCGGGAAAAACAGGCCATACGGGTTGATCAGAAAGTGGTGTTCCGGCCCCGGCAGGCGCACAGAAATGTGGTTGTAAATCAGGTCATCCATGCCGAAATGCGCCACCAGCCGATAACAGGCGGCAAGCTGAATACGAAGTTGCTGCTCGGTTTGCGTCATGATTATTTCCACCAGATAAAGGTTGTGTCGATCCAGGCCAGCAGGCCATACAGCGCGATGCTAACCAGTGAAGAAACCACCACGGCTGCCCACACGGTCAGCAGATCCACCTGCTGGGTGGACTGGAAGATGGTCCAGCCGATGCCCTGATACGCCCCCAACATCTCAGCAACGATGGCCACGATGATGCTGCGCACCAGGCCAACACGCAGCCCGCTGACAATGTTGGGTAAGGCGGCAGGCAGTTGCAGCTTGCGCATGATGGTGACGCGGCTGGCACCGAAGCTGCGCATCAGGTTGATCATCTGCGGGTCAGCCTGTTTCAGCCCATGCAGGCTGTTGACCAGAATCACAAAGCTGACGGCCAGCACCACCAGCACGATTTTTGACATGGCCCCCATGCCAAACCAGATCAGCGCCAGCGGGATCCAGGCCACGGTAGGCACTGAGTTAATCGCCACCGCCAGCGGCATCAGAATGGCTTCCAGTGGGCGGAAAACCGTCATCAGCATCGCCAGCAGCAATCCGGCCAGCAGGCCCAGCGCGAAGCCGCTGAGTGCTTCCAGCAGGGTCCAGCCCATCGATAACCACAGGCTGCTGCCGCTGCTGATGATGGCCAGCACGATGCTGTGCAGCGAAGGCAAAACAAACGGCTGAATATCAAACAGCCAGATACTGCCTTCCCACAGCAGGATCAGGCTCAGCACGCCGCATATTGGCGGCAGAAGTTGGCGTATCACGGCTATTTTCCCCACCATGCTAATTTTCTCTCGCAGCGCTCCACCACGGCATACAGCAGCGCCCCTGTCAGCCCGCAAATGACGATTAACGTCCACATGCGCACCACATCTTCGTTGTACATTGACTGGATCAGCAGTACGCCCAGTCCAACGGTGTCGCCAAACCACTCGCCGACAATCGCGCCGACCAGGCTCAGGGAAATGCCCAGCTTGAGGGCGACGAAAATTGAGGGGGCAGCAGCGGGGAAGTGCAGAACCAGGAAACGTTTCATCCCACTGGCCCCAAAGCTGCGCAACAGGCTGATATGCAGCGGGTCCACCATTTGCAGCCCGCGTTTGGTATTGAGCGTGACCGGCAGAAAGGTCAGATAAAAGGCAATCATCACCTTGGCAAACAGCGTATTGCCGAACCAGATCACCACCAGCGCGCCGAAGGCGATCACCGGTACGGTTTGCGAAACGACAAACAGCGGAAACCAGGCGCGATCGATCCAGCTGACGTAGAAAAACAGGATGCCGCAAGCCACGCCAAATGCGGTGCCGAGCGCAAAGCCCAGTAGCGTCTCCAGCGCGGTGCGTCCGGTGCTGGCCAGCAACTGCGCTGCATTCGCCTGGATATCCTGCGCCACCATCTGAATGGACGGCAGGTAGCGCGGGCTGATGGAGAACAGCGTGACGCTGCCCTGCCAAAACAGCAGCACCAGTAGCACCGTGACCAGCAGCGGATGAGTCAGCAGGCGCTTCGTCATGATTGCCCCTCAAGTTGGGTAAAGCGGAACGACTTCATGCTTTCTTCTTCGATCGCATCGAGCAGGCGCTTTTTGATGGCGATAAATTCAGCAGAAGTCACGATATCCGCGGTACGTGGGCGAGGCAGGTCGATCGGTTCGATACATTTGATGGTGCCAGGGCGCGCGCTCATCACCACCACTTTGCTGCCAAGAAAGATCGCTTCGTCAATATCGTGGGTGATAAACAGAATGGTGCGGCGATGCTGTTCCCACAGCTGGAGCAGCCAGCGCTGCATCAGCGTGCGCGTCAGCGCATCCAGCGCGCCAAATGGCTCATCCAGCAGCATCAGATCGCGCTGAAACAGGAAGGTACGCATCAGGGCGACACGTTGACGCATGCCGCCGGATAATTGATGGGGGTAGCTCTGTTCAAAACCGCTCAGACCGAAGCTGGGAAACAGCGCCTCGGCCCGTTTGCGCGCGTCCTTGCGCGCAATGCCTTCACATTCCAGTGCCAGAATGGCGTTATCCATAATGGTGCGCCACGGCAGCAGCAGATCGCGTTGTGGCATAAACGACACTTTGCCCAGCAACTCGCCATCCTGCTGTGACTGGCCTTTAAACAGGATGGCACCGTCGTTGTCCGGATTGATCAGGCCAGCGATCATGTTAAACAGCGTCGATTTGCCGCAACCGGAAGGACCCACCAGCGTGACAAACTCCCCTTCGTTCACCGTCAGGTTGACGCCAGAGACGGCGACCACCGGCTTCTGTGCATCGCCAAAGCGTTTCCATAAATTATCCAGCTGCAACAGGGGCAGTGAGTTTTTGGGTGCAACGGTCATCAGGCTTCTCCGCGCGGGCTTTAGTTGAGGGTTTTGTCTGCTGCCGGGACTTTCTGCCAGAAACTCAGATCAAAGGTTTGATTCACGTCCACCGGCTGCTTCAGCGCGCCGTATTGCACCAGCAGCTTCATCATCTTCTCTGCCTTCGGCATATCGACGTAGCCCAGTCCCGGTGAGCCCTGCGGGTACATCAGCGTGGCGATGGTATCGAGCATCGCTACCTGGTGTTTACGGTCGAGACTCGGGTTGGTTTTCATCAGGATATCGATGGTTTCAGCGCGGTGGGTGAGTGCGTATTTCCAGCCTTCCAGCGTGGCATCCACAAACGCCTGAACTTTTGCCGGATCTTTTTCCACCATGGCTTTTGAGGTGATCAGCGCATCCTGCTGAGTGGTGACGCCGACATCGTCCGGCGAGATCAGCTTCAGATTGGTCACGCCTTTCTCTTTCAGCGTGTTGTATTCGTTGTACAGGGTGACGGTGGCGACATCGACCTGCTTATCAATAAACGGGTTAAGCGACACTGATTGCGGCAGCAGGGTGATATCGTCTTTCTTCAGGCCAGCGGCACCCAGCGAGGCCAGCAGGGGATACTGCACCCCGGTAAACCACACTGACACCTTCTTACCTTTGAAATCTTTGAAACTGTTGATACCGGAATCCGCATAGGTGACAAAGGCAAACGGGGTGCGCTGCTGCGACATCGCCAGCGCGACAATAGGCAGGCCTTTTTCCCGTGCCGCCAGTACGCTCTCCATGCCGCCCGCCAGGCCGAAGGTATCGGCACCGGAAGCGACTAACGTCTCAACGTTGATGTTCGGGCCACCGGGATTGATGGTGACATCCAGCCCCTGTTGTTGATAAAAGCCTTTTTCTTTTGCGACATAAAAACCGGCGAACTGCGCCTGAGCCAGCCATTTCAGGCGGACTGAAACTTTCTCCGTGGCAGCCTGCGCGGCGCTGGCGAGCAACGCGGTGCAGAGTAATCCGGTCAGACAACGGCGGGCGAACGGTGAGGTGAATCCTGGCATTGGTTTATCCTCTGGTCTCGGGTGTCAAATAGCCTGGTCATGTCTTAGGTACTTAATCTATGTATACATCTCATCGCTTATAAAATTACGGTGATGCATTACCGGACTTGCAGGATGTGTGCCAGCTTCGATAAAGGGCATTGACCCGTGCCAGAAATCAGCGACAATATGCATTATCTAGTGACGGAATGGATGTATACCTAAAGTAATTTAAGGTATGCAAAAAGGATCATATCAGTGCAACCTGACGAGCAAAAAGCACCATGAGTGAGCAAAAAAGTCTCTCCCGCCTGGCGGGAACATCGCTGGCGGATGGCCTGAAGCAGAGCCTGGAAAAAGAGATCGCCAGCGGAGTGCTGGAACCCGGTAAGCGTCTGGACGAAAAGGAAATTGCCGCACGCTTTGATGTCTCACGCACCCCGGTACGTGAGGCTTTTCGCCTGCTGGCAGCGGATGGGCTGGTGGATCTGAATGGCCGCCAGGGCGTGATGGTCCGGGCGCTCGGCATGAATACGCTGCTGGAGATGTTTCAGGTGATGGCAGAGCTGGAGGGACTCTGCGCCCGACTGGCAGCGCGGCGGATCGCGCCGGATCAGTTGCACCAGCTACGCCAGATCCATCAACAGATGGCAGATCAGGGCACCTCGATCTCACCTGCCGCGTTCTATGAAATGAACCTCAGTTTTCATGAGGCAATCTATGCCTTTGCCCGTAATGAGTTTTTAGCGGAGGAGACGCGTGCGCTGCGTAATCGTGTGGGCGTGTATCGCCGCCGGGTCACCTTTCATCCGGGCCGGGTGAATAAGACACTGGAGGAACACGGTGCGATTGTCGAAGCCATTGCCCGCAACGATGCTGATGCCGCACACGATGCGATGCGTAAGCATCTGACTTTACTGGGTGACGATTTGGTGGATTTTATCGCGGGTTTCGCCGGATAAATAAATTTGCTTTCCTGGTATGCAAATTGCTTTGCCTTGTATACCTAACACGGAGAGCACAACATGAAACTGAATCTGAATGGCAAAAGCGCGCTGATCACTGGCGCATCAAAAGGGATTGGTGAAGCGACAGCACGGGTGCTGGCTGCGGAAGGTTGCACCTTACATCTGGCGGCGCGCAATGGCGCGGCGATGCGCGATTTGCAGCAGGCGTTAATAGCGGAATATGGCGTCAGCGTCTCGGTTTATGAAAAAGATCTCAGCTCCACAGCGGCGATGGAGTCGCTGGCGGCAGAAGTCGGGGCCATCGATATTCTGGTTAACAACGCCGGTGATATTCCCGCCGGATCGCTGGATATCGTTGATGATCAGGCCTGGCGCGCCGGTTTTGATCTCAAGGTCTTCGGCTATATCTCGCTGTGCCGTCTTTATTATCCGCAAATGAAAGCCGCCAAAAGTGGCGTGATCATCAATGTGATTGGCAACTCCGGCGAGAACTGGGACGCCAGCTACATTGCTGGCAGCACCGGCAATGCAGCGCTGATGTCGTTTACCAAAGCGCTGGGTGGTCGCAGTCTCGATGACGGTATCCGGGTTATCGGCATCAACCCAGGTCCGGTAGCGACCGATCGCATGCTGAAAATCATGAAGCGTAAAGCGATTGATATGCTGGGTGACGAAGCGCGCTGGGAGGAGCTGTTCGCGCTCTATCCGGGCAAGCGTCCGGCGACTTCAGAAGAAGTGGCGGACCTGGTGGCGTTTATGTCTTCCGATCGTGCCGGTTATATCAGCGGCACCAATATCACTATCGACGGCGGCATTGCTGCGCGTGGGTCGGTCATCTAACCGGGAGCGCAGCATGTCAGATATCTATACCCGTAACGCCTGGTTTGATCAGTTATTTGCCACCGAAGGGCTGATCTGGATGGGGCAAAATACCAACCATTTACCTGCACATCCGACGGTGCTGGCGGCGCTGCAAGCGTCGGTGGCGGCCGCCGAGTTTAACGCCTATGCGCCGCCGCTCGGTTTTGAATCGCTGCGCCGCGCCATTGTCAATGACATTGGCGTCGCCGGGGTTGAAGCGATGGTAACCGATGGCGGCGTGAATGCGTTGGCGACGCTGTGCCGTGCGCGCTGCCGTCCCGCCACCACCTTCGTCACCACCGATCCCAGCTGGAAATGGCCATGCCAGTTTGCGCAGCAGATGGGATCGCAGGTGATTCAAATCCCTATCTGGAATGCAGCTTGTCATTATCGCCTGACCCCGGAAGCACTGGCGGCGGCGGTGGATGACAATACCGCCCTGATCTACCTCGTCGATCCGAATAACCCGCTGGGTATTCACTACAGCCGTGAAGAGTTGCAGGCGTTTATCGCCATTGCGCGTCGGCATAATGCGCTGCTGATTCATGACTGCACCTATCGCGATTTCGCCCCGGACCATGTTGCTGCGCTGGGACTGGATAGCGAGCAAGTGGTGATGTCGGTGAGCTTCTCGAAATGGCTGGGACTGGCAGGGTTGCGCGTCGGCGCGTTGATCGCCGCACCGCAATTGCTGGCAGAGCTGGCTCCATACAACGGCGGGGTGCTGGGGGCCAGCGTACCGGCACAACGTGCGGCCGAAGCCGGGCTTCAGGTGAAAGAGGAATGGATGGCCCGCTTACTGGCGGCCGATCACCACAATAAGGCATTGATTGCTGAAGCGGTCAGGGCCGTACCCGGTTTGTCGCTGCCGGTGTATCCCTCCGGTGGCAACTTCCTGGTGATCGATGTCACCGGCGCAGACATTCGCCCGGAAGCGCTGGTGGAGTGCTATCTGCAACAGGGCATTCAGATCCGTCACGGCGGTTATCACACTGCAACCTTTGGCGATCGCTTTATCAAAGTCAGCACCACGGTTCCTGCTGCCTGGGCAGAGAAGTTTGCTGCACTGCTACCGGAAATGGTGGCGCAGGCTGCGCAACAGCAGGAATTCCGTCAACCCTTCTGAGGATCGAACCATGTTTATCACTACCAATGATGACGTTCAGCTGTGGGTCGAAAGTACCGGTACTGGACTGCCGATTCTTTTTATCCACGAATTTGGCGGCAACTACGATAGCTGGCAGCCGCAAATCCATGCCTTCAGTCGTCGTTATCAGTGCATCACTTATGCGGCACGCGGCTATCCGCCTTCTTCGGTGCCGATGCAGTTAGAGGCCTACTCACAACAACGTGCGGTGGAAGACGCGCTGGCGGTGCTCGATGGTCTGGGTATTGAGCAGGCACACATTGTCGGTTTATCGATGGGCGGGTTTGCGGCGCTGCATTTTGGTCTGAATGCGCCTGAGCGTGCGCTGTCGCTGACCGTAGCCGGGGCGGGTTACGGTTGTGAGCCGGAAACCGAAGCCTATTTTCGTCAGGTCTCGCTCCAGGTTGGGGAAAACTTTGCCAGCCAGGGCGCTAAAAAGTTTGCGCCGACCTATGCGCTGGGTGCCAGCCGTGTGCAGTTCCAGAATAAAGATCCGCTGGGCTGGCAGCGTTTTGCCGATCGGCTGGCAGAGCATGACTCGCTCGGGGCATCGCTTACCATGCGCGGGGTGCAGGCGCGTCGTCCGGCCTTTTATCAGCTGGAGCCACAGATTCAGGCGTTGCAGTTGCCCGTCCTGATTATGGTGGGGGACGAGGACGACCACTGCCTGCAACCCGGCCTGTACCTGAAAAAGCATCTGCCCGCTGCCGGGCTGGCGATCCTGCCGAAAACCGGCCACACCCTCAACCTGGAAGAACCGCAGCTGTTTAATCAACTGCTGGCGGAGTTTTTTGCCCAGGTGGAGAGCGGCAACTGGGGTGAGCGCGATCCGCGCGCCAATCCGGCGCAGATTATGCGTACCGACTGATACCGGCTGGCAGGAGAGATGATGAAAATTGCGGGTGAACGCCTGTGGCAGCGGTTGATGCAAATGGCACAAATCGGGGCCATTCCCGGTGAGGGCGTCAATCGTCAGGCACTGAGCAGGGAAGAGGAGGAGAGCTGGCAGCTGATGCAGCACTGGGCGCAGGAAAGCCAGCTGGAAACCTGCGGCGATGCGGCAGGAAATTTGTTTGTGATTTTACCGGGGGTTGACCGCCAGGCCGCGCCTTTGCTGTTGGGCAGCCATCTTGATAGTCAGCCCACGGGTGGACGCTTTGATGGCGTTTACGGCGTGCTGGCAGCGCTGGAAGTGTTGACGGTACTGCGCGAGAGCAACTGGCAACCGCGCTGTGATGTGGTAGCCGTCTCCTGGATGAATGAGGAAGGGGCGCGCTTTGCTCCCGGTATGATGGGTTCCTCCTGGTTCGCCGGGGCGCGTGATCTGGCGGCGATTCACGCCGTCGCCGACGCCAGTGGGGTGACGGTGGGTGAGGCGCTGGCGGCCATCCGGCAAAGGATGCCGTTGCCGGTCTGGCGCGGCACCTGGCCCCCGGCGGCTTACCTCGAGGCGCATATCGAGCAGGCAACCGTACTGGAAAAAAACGGAGCGACCATCGGCGTGGTGAGCGGGATTCAGGGAAAAGTCACCTGGCAAGTGACGCTACACGGCGAGCGCGGCCATGCGGGTACCGTCCCGATGAAAGAACGGCGCGATGTGCTGCGCAGTTTTACCCGCATTGCTCAGCAACTTTATCAGGTAACTGGCGACGCCGATCCTGAGGTGATGTTTACCATCGGGCGGGTCGAGATGCTGCCCAATGCGCCCTCGGTGATCCCGGATAACCTGACGTTTCGCATCGACCTGCGTCATCCACAGGAACCGATGCTGACCGCGCTGGCAGCGCAAATCGAACAGATCATGAATGCGCTGGCGGCCCCCTGCCAGGTGGTAATCTCCCGGCTGAGCGAAGCTGCGCCAAATACCTTTGATCCCCGCTTGCAGCAGATGATCGCCGGGTCTGCCCGCGAACGGGGTTATCCGGCCATGCCGTTGCTCTCAGCGGCCGGTCATGATGCGCGCTATCTGGCGGCCATTTGTCCCGCGGCGATGATCTTTATTCCCTGCCGGGCGGGGATCAGTCATGCCCCCGAGGAGTGGTCTGAACCAGAACAGGTGTGTGCCGGGGCACAGGTGTTGCTGGATGTGGCGGTGAAGTGGCTGGAGAGGTAACACAACACCGGTAGCGGCGCGATTTATCGCGCAGTTTTTTGCGGCTGCATATTGAAAAGAGCGCGATAAATCGCGCCGCTACGGCTATCCTGTGGATTCTTCACGCAATTTGTACCTGAACAGGATGCCGCAGGAATGTCTCACCCCTCGTCGCAAACCCCCTCAACAGCAGGCAGTCCGCTCTGGCTGGCGCTGCTGGTGGCGCTGACCTTTTTTATGGAAAACCTCGATGCCACGGTGATTGTCACCGCGATACCGCAAATGGCGCATGAGTTTGCCGTTGGCCCGGTGGCGCTCAACGTCGGCATCAGCGCCTATTTGTTAGCGGTGGCGATATTTATCCCGATCAGCGGCTGGCTGGCGGGACGCATCGGGGCGCGTAATCTGTTTGCTGCCGCCATTCTGTTGTTTACCCTGGCATCGGTGTTGTGCGGCGTCAGCGACAATCTGCCATTCTTCACCTTTAGCCGGGTGTTGCAGGGGATCGGTGGTGCCTTGATGGTGCCAGTTGGGCGTATGGTGGTGCTGGGTGTCACGGCGAAAAAACACATGGTGAAAACTATCGCGGTGATCACCTGGCCTGGCTTGATTGCGCCGGTGCTGGGGCCGCCGTTGGGTGGTTTTATCGTCACTTATGGTCATTGGTCGTGGATCTTCTGGCTGAATATCCCGTTAGGCATACTGGCGCTGCTGGCCACCTTCAGGCTGGTACCGAAAACCCATAACACCTCAGCGCGACCGTTTGACGGCCTTGGCTTTGTTTATACCGCTTTAGCCTGTGTTGCACTGGTCACCGGGCTGGAATTGCTGGGACACAGCGAGCTGACCAGTGGATTGTTGCTGATGGCGGTGGGTATCGTCAGTGCGGTACTGACCTACCGCCACAGCCTGCACCATCCGGCACCGTTGTTGCCTTTCGGCACGCTGTCGATTCCAACCTTCCGCAGTACGGCGATTGCCGGATCGTATTTCCGTGCCTCCATCAACGCCATTCCCTTCCTGCTGCCGCTGCTGTTTCAGTTGAGTTTTGGCTGGAGTGCGGTACAGGCAGGATCGATGGTGTTGTGGGTGTTTGCCGGTAATCTGGCGATGAAACCTGCCACCACCTGGCTGATGAATCGTTTTGGTTTCCGCCGCATCCTGCTGTGGAATGGCTTGATTAGTCTGCTGGCGATTCTCAGCTGTGTACTGCTCAGCCCCTCACTTAGCTATTTCGCCATCGCCACCATTCTGTTTATTGGTGGCCTGACGCGCTCGCTGCAGTTCAGTTGCTATAACAGCCTCGGATTCGCCGATGTACCGCAGGAAAAGATGGCGGATGCGTCGGTCATTTTCAGTATCTTCTTCCAGTTCAGCATGAGTGCCGGGATCGCAATTGCCGCGCTGCTGATGCGTATCTCAATGGGATGGCGGGAGAGTAGCGTGCCAGGACAGGCGGATGTGAACGTGGCTTTTATTGGCGTGTCATTGCTGGTGGCCTGTTCGCTGTTCAATGTCTATCGGCTGGAAAAGAATGCCGGGCAGCAACTGCTGAAACAATAAAAAAATCGCGCCCGGTTGTTGCGGCGCGATTTTTTCACCGATTAAAGTCCGCTATCGGATGATTAAAACACCAGCTGCACTTTGGCGGCCCGCTCTTTATCGGCGGCCAGATCCAGCGCGCTAACCGCTTCCGTCATTGCAATTTCGGCGGTGAGCAGTGGCAGTGGCTTTATTTTGCCTGATTCCAGCCAGCGCACGGCAGTAGTGAACTCACCGGTAAAGCGGAAAGAACCGCGCAACTGGACTTCTTTGACCAGCAGCGGGCCGACAGGGTAATTCACTTCAGGGGTGCCCATTCCGAGCTGGACAATGATGCCGCCGGGCCGGGTAAAACTGACGGCAGATGCGACGGCCGAGGCTGCGCCGGAGGCCTCAAAGCAGACATCAAAGGCACCGCCATTTTCCGTCCAGCCAGCGGTGATGTCCGTTACGCGCGGATCTGCCGTCAGCGAGGCCCCCATTTGCTGTGCCAGCTCACGACAACGTTCACTGATGTCGGTCGCCATCACCTCCGTCGCACCTGAGGCCAGAGCCGCAGCAATCACCAGACAACCGATCGGGCCCGCACCGGTGACCAGCACCCGTTTGCCGGTCAGGTCGCCCGCCTGACGCACCGCATGGATACACACCGCCAGCGGTTCCGCAAATGCGATGACCTTCGCCGCCACGCTGGCGTCGTAAGGCACACACTGCACCGGATTGACGGCAACATATTCAGCAAATCCCCCATTCACATGGGGAAAAAACTGCGCGCTGCCCATAAAACGCATCGAACGGCACAGATTCTGTTTACCCTCCAGACAAAATGCACATTGCTGGCAGGGCTGCGAGGGGTTGATCGCCACGCGCTGGCCCGGCTGTAAACCACTACCCGCAGGTGCCTGATCGATAATGCCGACAAATTCATGCCCCAGCACCATCGGTGCTTTCAACACTGACATCCCTGCGCGACCATGCTGATAATAATGAATATCTGAACCGCAAATCCCGCCACGTTCAACACGTACCAGTACCTGATCGTCATGCCACTCAATATCACGGTTTTCACAGTGCACCTGATGTGCGGCGCTGACGACAACTGCTTTAACTGTTTTCTGCTGCATCATGCTTCTCTCTGTACGTTGGATTGGGTATCAAAATGTTCTTCTGCCTTGTCCTGCGATGGTTCGGCGGGCGGCGTCAGTACCTCAATTCTTCCGACCAGCAGCAGATAAGCGAGAAAGCCGCACAGCGCAACGGCGGCGATATACCACATCGCGTATTGGAAATTCTGGGTCCGCTGCAGAATGACACCAATGATGATGGGACTCACAATGCCGGAGAGATTGCCGAAGATATTCAGGAAGCCGCCAATGGTGCCGATCAGGTGACGGGGAATGACATCGCTGCACACCACCCAGCCAAGATTAGAAAACGCGTTGGCAAAGAAGGCGATAGACAAAATGGCGATGGCGATCACCGGCTGATCCTGAAAGAAGTTCACCAGGGCGATAGAGCAGGTCAGCAGCATACCGGCCATCACCGGTAGTTTGCGCGAGAAGGTACGGGAGTGGCCGCGTTTCAGCAGCATATCGCTCAGCGTACCCCCGCACAGCACACCGGCCATTGCCATCAGATAAGGAAACATGGCACCGATACCGGCTTTATCAATCGACAGGTGCAGCCCTTTCTCCAGATAAACGATAAACCACGTCAGGAAAAAGTAGAGGGTTGAGGAGGCGGCAAACTGAGCAATAAACAGCCCCCAGGTGATGCGCTGACGCAGAATATAACGCACCGATTGCCAGTTAATGCTGGGGTTTTGACTCAGCTGACCAGAGGAACCATAGCCACCTCCCTGACGAATCACTTCCAGTTCCGCCTGGTTAACACGGGCGCTGTGCTGCGGATCGCGATAGGCAATCAGCCAGTAAATGCCAAACACGATACCGATCAGTCCCGAGATATAGAACGACATCTCCCATCCCCACTGGCTGACGATAAATGACAGCGCCGGAGTCAGCAGAGCCAGACCAATATATTGCGCGCTGGAATAGGTGGCCGTGGCGCGGGCGCGTTCATGATCCGGAAACCAGGTAGCAATGATTTTAGTATTGGAAGGAAAAGAGGGCGCTTCCGCAACACCAATCAGGGCACGGCAGACCAGTAACATCATAAATGATGCGGTGGCTGTGGTGAAAAAGTGATGAGACGCCAGCCCCATTAACAGTGTGAAGAGGCTCCATAGCACAATGGCACTGCCGTACAGCCAGCGTGAACCAATGCGGTCGAGCAGGTAGCCGACCGGGATCTGACTCATGGCATAGAACCAGGTAAACATGGAAAACAACAATCCCAGCTGAGTGGCTGACAGGAAGAATTCTCCCTGGATGTGAGAGCCGGCAACGGACAGGTTGGCACGGTCCATATAGTTAATGGCAGTGACAACAAATAGCATTGCCAGAACAGAAAGTCGGGTACGGGTCGGTTTCATATTCAGCCTTTACCGTGAATGTTTTTTATTGGTGAAGTGACGAGGGGTTTATAACGTGGCCAGCCAGCCACCATCCACGTAGATCATCTGGCCGTTAACATAATCGGAGGCGGCAGAAGCCAGATACACTGCGGTGCCCACCAGTTCTTCTGGCTTGCCCCAGCGGCCGGAAGGGTTGCTGCTGCACACCCACTTGTTGAATTCTTCGTTATCGACCAATGCCGCGTTCATATCGGTGAGGATGTAGCCCGGCCCGATACCGTTGGTCTGAATATTGAATGCCGCCCATTCGGCCGCCATGGATTTCGTCAGCAGTTTGATGCCCCCTTTGGCCGCGGTGTAAGGCGCAACCGTGGCGCGTGCCGCTTCACTGGTCAGAGAGCCGATATTGATGATTTTGCCACCGCGTTTGCGTGCCACCATACGACGGGCCGCTGCGCGAGCGACCAGGAAGGCACTGGTCAGATTGACATCCAGTACGCGCTGCCAGTCAGCCAGCGCCAGCTCCAGCATCGGTTTGCGGAACTGGATGCCAGCGTTGTTGATGACGATATCAACGGCAATCTGTTCGGCATCCAGCCGGGCGAAAACCGCTTCAATTTCTGCTTCATTGGCCACGTTAAACAGAAATCCGCGAGCCTCGTAGCCCTGTGCCTTCAGAGATTCCAGCGCATGATGCATATGTTCTTCACTGGTGCCATTGAGGATGACGCGGGCACCCGCCTGGGCGAGCCCCTGTGCGTAGGCAAATCCCAGACCGCGGGTAGAACCGGTGATCAGCGCCGTTTTGCCGCTGAGGTTAAATAAGCTTTGCATAGAAATTTATCCCCTGATGTAACATGACTAACAAGTTGTATGGTGACGTTGTACGTTAAGCGATAATCGACAGCAATTCTGATGGCGAGTAATTGCAGGATGAGTCACATTTTTGCTGAGTCATATTGAGGATGGGAAACAAGGTTTTCTATTTAAATTATTGAAATTAATCATAAAATAGTTTATTTAATAAAATGCTATGCCGAAGGGGGAATAATTTTTCCTTGTCAGGCGGGCGCTGAAACGTTAAAACCTGACACATGTAGGACAAGTGAGAGCGCCCGGTGAGTCTTGAAAGTATCCAAAAACATAATGTCGTTGACGTTATTTATGAGCAGATGAAGCAAAACATTCAGAATGGCGTCTGGGAGTCCGGCTGTAAGTTGCCTTCTGAGGCGGAGCTGACGGCAACATTCCAGGTGAGCCGGGTCAGTGTCAGGAGCGCGGTGCAGAAACTGCGTGATCTGGGTGTGGTGGTGACGCATCAGGGCAAGGGGACGTATGTGACCCGCGATCTGGCGCGCTATGATGCCTTCAGTGACAACGCGCCCATCCTGCATCTGTCACAGGAAGAGTTCGACGATATGCGGGTGTTCCGCCAGACTGTCGAGTTCCGCTGTATGGAGTTGGCGGTAAAGAACGCCACCGATGAAGATGTCCAGGCGCTGGAAAAGGCGCTGAATCGGATGCTGATTAGTCGCGACGATTATAAAAAATACTCACTGGCTGATTATGACTTTCATCTGGCGATTGTTAAGGCATCCCACAACAAAGTCTTTATTCACGTGATGGAATCCCTGAAAGGGATCTACGTGCATTATCTTGAGGAACTGAACCGGGTGCTGGGCATTACGATTGAAAGCGTAGAGGCCCATATCAAGGTGTTTATGGCGCTTAAAAATCGCGATGCTGCATTGGCGACGGAGACACTAAACAGCGCCATGACGCATAACGTGCATGCCATCGAAGACGTGCGTCACAACGCTTAAAAAGAAGCCCATCGCGGGCTTTTTAATTCATTCAACATGTAGGACATCATACAGGATAAGTGAGGATTTCATGAGTGATCTGAAAATTACTGACGTCAAAACCATACTCACGGCTCCCGGTGGCATTGATCTGGTGGTGGTGAAAATCGAAACCAGCGAACCGGGACTGTACGGCCTTGGTTGCGCGACCTTCACCCAGCGTATATATGCCGTGGCCGCCGCTATCGAGAGTTACATCAAGCCTTTTTTGCTTGGCAAAGACCCGTCGCGTATTGAAGACCTGTGGCAATCTGCCGCCGTGAGTGGTTACTG
This sequence comes from Pantoea sp. X-Soil-TKNS-1280, assembly GCF_059730475.1. Lineage (NCBI taxonomy): Bacteria > Pseudomonadati > Pseudomonadota > Gammaproteobacteria > Enterobacterales > Erwiniaceae > Pantoea > Pantoea sp. X-Soil-TKNS-1280. The sequence continues at coordinate 2,022,606 of NZ_AP035962.1, forward strand.
GCGTAATGGCCCGGTAATGAACAACGCACTGTCAGGTATGGATATGGCGTTGTGGGATCTGAAAGGAAAGCTCGCTAACCTGCCCGTGTATGAGTTGCTGGGCGGTAGATGTCGTGACGGCATCGCCCTGTATCGCCACTGCGATGGCGCGGATGAGATCGAAGTGGAGGACAATATCCGCGCGCGTATGGAAGAGGGTTACCAGTACGTGCGTTGCCAGATGGGGATGTACGGAGGAGCCGGTACTGATGACCTGCGCCTGATTGCGGGAAAATTGTCGCGTGCGAAAAATATTCAGCCCAAAGTGTCACCACGTAGCCAGACGCATGGCGTCTATTTTGACCCCGATGCCTACGCGCGTGCCGTGCCACGTCTGTTTGATCATCTGCGTAACAAGCTTGGTTTTGGTGTGGAATTTATCCATGACGTGCATGAACGTATCACGCCGATTGCGGCGGTGCAGATGGCAAAATCACTGGAACCTTACCAGCTGTTCTTCCTTGAGGACCCGGTGGCCCCGGAAAATATCGACTGGTTAAGCAAACTGCGGGCCCAGAGCAGCACACCGGTGGCAATGGGGGAACTTTTTACTCAGATCAACGAGTGGAAGCCGCTGATCCAGCATCAGTTAATTGATTATATTCGCTGTCATGTCAGCACCATTGGCGGCATCACTCCGGCGAAAAAGCTGGCGACTTTTGCCGAGTTATACGGTGTCAGAACCGCCTGGCACGGCCCTGGCGATATCTCACCCGTCGGTGTGGCGGCCAATCTGCATATCGATATGAGTATCACCAATCTGGGCATTCAGGAATACACGCCAGTCAATGAGGCATTGCAGGAAGTCTTCCCCGGTTGCCCGGAAATTGATCGTGGCTATGCCTATTTGAGTGACCGTCCGGGACTCGGCGTGGATATCGACCTCAAACAGGCAGCGAAATATCCGGTTTCTGGCGGCATCCCGGATTGGACCAATGCCCGTTTGCCGGATGGCACAGCCGCTCGCCCGTAAAATCCGTGAAGCATCACGCGACTCTGTCCGGATGGTGTTGCTTGCCATCTGGCTGTCATCCTGGCCGGTTAAATTGATGTCTCGTCGCTGCCCTGTGGCAGCCAGGTTATCCAGACATCTGACCACTACGGAGTTTTCGCTATGGCACTCGCTGCTGTGCAACCGGCCAAATTACAACATACCGTCATCGATCCCAGCGTGCGTATGCGTGAGACCAACATTGGTCAGCAGTGTGAGATCCTCGCACACAGTTACCTTGAATATTGCGAGCTGGGGGATTTCTCTTACGTAGGTGAGCACTGCTGTATTGCTGATGCGCAAATTGGTCGCTTCACGGCCATTGCCAATCAGGTACGCATTGGCGCACCGAACCATCCGATGGATCGGGCTTCACAGCATCGTTTTACTTATTGCCCGGAATATTATGACAATCAGGCGCAACGCGATGCTTCCTTCTTTGCCAATCGCCGTGCCGATAGGGTGGTCATTGGCCATGATGTCTGGATTGGTCATGGGGTGATTGTGCTGCCCGGCGTCACGGTGGGTGATGGGGCAGTGCTGGCGGCAGGGGCAGTGGTGAGCAAAGATGTACCACCTTACACCATCGTAGGTGGCGTACCGGCCAGGCCAATTCGCGTACGTTTTACGCCAGCCATCGCCGCGCAGCTTCAGACAATCGCCTGGTGGCACTGGCCGCTGGAGAAGATTATGGCGCATCTGGCGGATTTCCAGTCCGGCGACATTGACGCTTTTTGCCAGCGCCATGGTCAGTAAATCCGTCGGACTTGCTTGTGGTTTGCCCACCCGGTTATCTCACGCAAACTCAAAATGACCCATTTTTGAGATTGCTTGCGATGAAGATACGCCGTCCACCCACTTGTGGGTTGAAACCGTGCAGGAATGGCTGGCAAAATCAGGCTGACGTTGCCAGCTATTCACTGCATTGTCTGTCGCAGCGGCTGGGTTGTCGGCACCACTTCGGGTTTCAATCCCACGTGTAGCAGAATCTGGCTGCGATAATGTTCATCATTGTCGCGTACTTCATCGCTCAGCAACACGCCAGCTTCGTTAACATTTTTTCCGGCGACCTTCACTTTGTCGCGCGCTGCGCTGCGCATCCACTCATACTCAATATCGATATGGCCGCTATCAATGCAGCGAATGCCTTGCTGGCTGAGATCATAGGCCAGCACCGTCGCGGTAGGACCAAGTGAAATCAGGACCAGGTCGAAATCGCGCCCGTGTGCCAGCACGGCGCTGTAAAGATCGTTGTAGAGTGAAAAAGCATTACGATTCAGCGTGGTGATCCGTTTAATTTCTGCCGCCCCGGACAGCAGGTCATTACCCATACCTAAACGCGTGCCACTGCCTTCCACGATTAAAATTTTCTTATTTTCAAAGAGCTGTTTAAATTTGGCAAACATCACTGCGGATAAGGCCTTATCTTTATAATCATGGTACGGTCTGGTCACGGAGGTATTTCCGTACAGATATTTTCTATTTAATAATGGCTCATAACGCAGAAAACAAAATGCTTTATGGAAAAACCAGAACAGGGCTGAACCGAATCGCATATTCCCCGTACCACGAAATGCATCAGGCATACAGATCAGGCAGCTGGGATTGTTATTAACGCCACGCTGCATAATCTCTTTTAAACGAACGGAAAGGCGCTCATCAAAAGCCTGAAAGCCAATATTTTTGAATAACGTCATCTCCAGCTCGCCATCGCCATAGCGGCTGATAGACAGGTGATCGTTTTTCAACAACAGGTCAATGGTCTGCTCGGGAGACAGTACCCTGTATAGCTTTACGCGCGCATTAGCCCGCGGGTATTTGAAAGCGGCATGGGTGAGTTTAAACGGAAAGCGTAATTTGCGATAAATTGAATTAGCGCTGATCATCATTAACCTTCTGTTATAGGCGGGCTTACCGCAGAGCAGTCGCGTGACTTATAACATGGGATGTTGTTTATTGGCGTCTGAGGAAACTCTCAAATTAACGGCGTTGCAGGTTTCCTTATCATTGGAAAATAATTCAACGAACCCTGTGAGATAAAAAGTGAATAAAATCGGCGGGTTTGTTTCACTTCACCAGGATAATCCTCAGCACAATGAAAATCACCGGTTAAGTAAATTCATTTGATGCGGATTATTGCAACGAGCACAGTTCCGGAACGCATCTGCCTGAGAAGATAAATACCCGGTGTTCAAAGGTTGCCATTTCTCTCGGTATTTTCGTAGTTGCTTGATTTCTGAACCAACCATAGTCAAAAAATGCTATTTATCCTCATTAATGATTAATTCTCCCCAACAATAATGAAACATGATTTCAATCTCAGCCAGGCACGGCAAGCGGCGCAATGCGATAAGTCACGCTAAATTCATAAGATTTATTAATGACACATTCAGTAAATGGTTTTAGCATTTTCTTAACCATGGTTAAAATTATGTTTAACATATGTAGTTTTCTTTTAGAAAAGTTTGCTTGATTTGAAAAAGGCTTGAGGGATAAGCATGGTTAATAAGCTAACCAGTATCGTACTGGCAATACTGGGCATCGCGCTGCTTTACATGGGTGGCAAACTTTTGATGCTAGGGGGGAGTGCATTCTATGCACTAATGGCGGTGGGGTTATTGATCACCGCCATTTTACTGTTCAGACAACAGCGGAGCGCACTGACGCTTTACGCCATCCTGATGTGGATGACGCTGGCTTGGATCATCTGGGAAGTGGGCGTTGATAAGTGGCAATGGATTCCACGCGGTGACCTGTTTGGTGTCATCGGCCTGTGGCTGGCGATGCCGTGGGTGGTGAAGCCGCTGTACCAGGCGCAACGCCGTTTCCATCCGTTCCTCGGTGGTACAGTTATCGTCATGATTTTGGTGGTCATCGGCCTGTGTTTCTATGACCCGGTACCGCAGGCGGGCACCATCAGTAATGAACGCGTGCACAACAGCGAACAGGGCGCGAAGGATGACTGGACCGCCTATGGCGGTTCCACCGATGGTCTGCGTTTCTCGACGCTGAACCAGATCACCAAAGACAATGTGCAGAATCTTGAGGTGGCCTGGACCTACCACACTGGCGATCTGCGCCAGGGGGATGATGCCAGCGAATACACATTTGAGGCGACGCCGCTGAAGGCCAACGGTATGCTGTATTTCTGTACGCCGCACAACGAAGTGCATGCCCTCGACCCGGAAACTGGCGCGGTGAAGTGGAAATATACGCCGGCTAAAGATCGTTCCTATCTGCAACAGCACCAGACTTGTCGTGGTGTCAGTTATTACCAACAAACGCCGGTGGCCGCTGACAGCGCAGCCAGCGATCCGGCTATCTGCCGTAAGCGTATCTTCAATGCTACCACCGATGCGCAGTTGATTGCGTTGGATGCCGATACCGGTAAACCTTGCGCCGATTTTGGCAACAATGGCGTGGTGGATCTGCATAGCAATATGGATGAAGTGCGTCCGCACGCGCTGATGCAGACCGCAGCCCCGTTAGTCGCGGGCAATCTGGTGATTGTTGGCGGTTCGGTAATGGACAACGGATTTAACAGCGGCAACCCGTCTGGCGTGATTCGCGCTTATGACGTGCAGAGTGGCCGTCTGGTGTGGAACTTCGATCCGGCCAATCCGGAGAACACCACACCTGTTGCCGCCGGTCAAACTTACCCGCAGGATACGCCAATCGCCTGGGGTACGCTAAGCGCTGACCTGAAGAATGGCCTGGTGTATGTGCCATTTGGCAATGCCTCGCCAGATGAAGTCGGCATTGAACGTGATGCCAGCAGTAATACCGAGAAGTTCCGCGATGCGCTGGTTGCGCTGGATCTGCATACCGGTGCTTTTAAATGGCGCTATCAGAGTTCAAACCACGATCTGTGGGACCGTGATAACCCGTCGCAGCCGTCACTGGTGGATATCGACTATCAGGGCAAGCGTGAGCCAGTGGTGATCCTGCCGACGAAAACCGGCAACCTGTTTGTGCTTAATCGTCTGACGGGTGCGCCGGTCTATCCGGTGAATCAGGTGAAAGTCTCCACCGCTGGTGGCGTCGCCGGTGAGAAGTTTGCTGCCACGCAACCGGTCTCCAGCCTGAACTTTATTCCGCAGCCGCTGACGGAAAAATCGATGTGGGGTATCACGCCGTTTGACCAGATGGCTTGCCGCATGGATTTCCGCAGTCTGCGTTACGATGGCAACCCGTGGACGCCAGCAACCGAAACCGGTTCGCTGATCTTCCCGGGTAACATTGGGGTGTTTAACTGGGGTTCCGTCGCCGTTGATCCACAGCGTCAGTTGCTGATTGCTGCGCCGGTGCGTCTGGCTTACAAATACACGCTGATCAAACGTACACCGCAGACCGCCACCGAACGTATGTTCACCAAAGATGGTCAGCCTTACTGGAATGAAAACTTCCACGGTGATTACGCGATCCACATTCAGCAACTGGCATCTGATCTCGGCATTCCCTGTATTGCGCCGCCGTGGGGCCGCATGGTAGGTGTCGATCTGAAGACCGGTAAAACCGCATGGTTACGTCGTGTCGGTACTACCAAAAACCTCAACACCAGTTTCCTGCCGGGTCGCTTCCCGCTTGGTTTCCCAATGGGAATGGTGGCACATGGTGGTCCGCTGGTCACCGCGGGTGATCTGGTATTCCACGGTGCGACGGCAGATAACTTCTTCCGTGCATATGACAGCACCACCGGCGAGCTGCTGTGGCAGACCGAACTGAGTGCAGGCGCACAGGCAACACCTGCCACCTTTATGGGCAAAGATGGTAAGCAATACGTGGTCATCGCTGCGGGTGGACACGGTTCACTTGGCACCCAGCAAGGTGATAGCGTCGTGGCGTTCCGTCTGAAGTAAGTTGATAACATGCGCCCTGAACGGTTCAGGGCGCATGTCAATGTAGATACCGTCTTGAACGTCAAGCGGGAGCTACGACAACCCCAGTAATTTCAGCAGTAGGTGTCCGAAGTTTTGCAGGGCAAAAATCACCAGCACCGCCCCTCCCACCACGTTAATAAAGTAACCGATTTTCTGGATGTTGATGAGTTTGGCTGAGGTCAGCAGGGCACAACATACCACCACCAGCCACAGACTCATGATCAGGATATGCACTGTGGCTAACAGCAGAAAGTGACTCAATGCCGCCTGTTTACCGGCAAACTGCGACACCACGGTGAGATAAAGCATCACCGCTTTGGGATTCAGCACATTGGCCAGCCAGGCATCGAAGAGGGTGGTTTGTCGGGGACGACGGGAGACATAAGGTGACGCCACATTGCGCCCCCGTTTAATCAGCTGTAATCCGAGCCAGAAGAGATAGATGGCTCCGGCGAAACTGAGCAGGGTAAAAATAGCCGGGGAGCGTATTAGCAGGGCACTGATTCCGGAACCAATCAACAGCGCATGGGTATAGATACCCAGCGTGGTCCCGATAATAATCGCGGTCAGGCCACGGTAACCCGACGTCAGGGTATTGTTAATCGCCAGCGTGAAGCTGGCCCCGGGTGACAAGGCGATCGGCAGGATGGCGATAATAAACGCAACGAGATTCGAATCCATAATGGCAAGCGACGGGCGATAAGCTGCTGATGGCAATGTAAAATAATTCTGATGAAAATTCGTGACTAATGCAATGTGGCTAAGCAGGATAGTGATAAGTATCCGCCAACAATCACAAAAAGGATTTTCTATGACCATCGCCTGTTTACATACTGCTGCCAGCAATATCGCTATTTTTGATCAAGCCGCCGTCAGCCTCGGCATGCCATCCACGGCTTTAAACCATCTGGTGATGCCTCATCTGCTGGCCGAAGCCGAGTTGAGTGGTGGTATGACGTCTGAGCAGCAAACACGTCTTACCGCGTTGCTGCATAGCCTGACACCTTGGTTTGATGCGATTCTGATTACCTGTTCTACCCTGGGTCCGGTAGCGGATAGTTTCCACAACGATGCCAACGGCTGCGTTGTCTGGCGTACTGACGGCATGCTGGCCGATGAAGTACACCGTCGGGAAGGTCAATCCGTGGTGCTGTGCGCTGCGGAATCGACGCTGGCAGCGACCACTGCCTTGTTTTGCCCGCCTGCACGGGACGGGCAACAGCCGGAAGTGCGCCTGATCCCCGATGCCTGGACAACATTTAAAGCCGGTGATCAACTGGGGTATCGGCGGCTGATCAAGGAAGCGGTGGAGCTGGCGCGTCAGCAGGGCGCGGTGAATGTGGCACTGGCGCAGGTGTCGATGGCGATTGCGGCGCAGGATTTCAGCGAAGATCAGCGCCCGTTAACCAGCCCGCAGCTGGCATTGCGTTGTGCGATAAATCGAACGGGCCTGTCGCAACCCGGCCAATAACCGCACTGAGCCGTAGCGGCGCGATTTTGTGCACCGTGCCAGTAAACCCCGCGCAATAAATTGCGCCGTAACAATCCGGTGCGATATTTCACTGCGGGGTTCAATTATCCGTTATCGCCCGGAAATCCCGCAACGTTGCCGATCATGCGGCATGATCGATCTTTTCACTTTACTTACATACACCATCAACGGTTGTTTGTTAGACTTTTGCGCTGAGAATGAACGTTCACTATAGGGTAAACCATGATGGTTTTTCAGCGGTATGTCATTGCAGGTCTGGCGTTTCTGATTGTCGCCTGCGACCAGAGTGCAGAGAACAAACCCGGGGCAATGGTCACGGAAGTTGGCGTAAAAACGCTGCAAACAGAACCGGTTACACTGACCAGTCAATTGACAGGGCGTGTCACCGGTACCATGACGTCAGATGTACGTCCGCAGGTGGGAGGAATTATCCAGAAACGCCTGTTCACCGAAGGCGATGAGGTTAAAGCCGGTCAGGTGCTTTACCAGATTGACCCGGCCAGTTATCAGGCCAGTTATGACGAAGCGGTCGGGCAACTCAAAAATGCCATCGCGGTAGTCAAAAGTAGCAAGCTCAAAGCCGAACGTTATGCGGCGCTGGTGAAAGAGAACGGTGTTTCCCGTCAGGACGCCGATGATGCGGAAGCCACTTACCAGCAGAATATTGCCTCGGTTGCGCAGTACAAAGCGGCGGTGGAAAGTGCACGTATTAACCTGAATTACACCCAGATCAAAGCGCCGATCAGCGGCCGTATTGGTATTTCATCGGTGACGCCTGGCGCGCTGGTGACGTCCGAGCAGACCACGGCGCTGGCGACGATTCGCGCTCTCGATCCGATTTATGTCGATCTGACCCAGTCCAGCGTGCAATTGCTGAAACTGAAACGCCAGCAGGCGTCACTGAACCAGAACAGCGATGAGGTACCCGTCACGGTGCAGCTGGAAGACGGCTCCACTTACGATCGCACCGGTAAGCTGGAACTGACCGAAGTCTCCGTGGATGAATCGACCGGTACCGTTACGCTGCGTGCTATCTTTCCCAACCCGGATCACCAACTGCTGCCTGGCATGTATGTCCGCGCCAGTGTCACCAATGGTGTGAAAAACGATGCGATCCTGGCACCGCAGCAGGGGATTACCCGTGATGCGAAAGGCAATGCCACCGCGTTGGTGGTGGATAAAGACAACAAAGTGGAAAGCCGCGAAGTGGTGACCGATCGGGTGATTGGTAACAAATGGCTGATCGACAGTGGCCTGCAAAGTGGCGACAAGCTGATTGTCGAAGGCACGGGCAAAGTGCAGCCAGGCCAGACCGTCAAAGCGGTAGAAACAGGCACCACCACGACTGATACCCCTGCGAATACCGCCGGAGGAAACTGATTATGTTGGCTCAGTTCTTTATCCGCCGACCGGTGTTTGCCTGGGTGATTGCCATCTGCATCATGATGTTCGGTCTCCTCAGCATCAAAAACCTGCCGATTGCGCAATACCCTGATGTGGCACCGCCGCAAATCAGTATTCAGGCAACCTATACCGGTGCGTCAGCGGAAACGCTGGAAAGCAGCGTGACCCAGGTGATTGAGCAGCAGCTGACCGGTCTTGACGGCTTGCTGTACTTCTCGTCTACCAGCACTGCGTCCACCGGCCAGGTCAAAATCACCGTGACCTTCGAGCAGGGCACTGACCCTGATATCGCTCAGGTACAGGTACAGAACAAAGTGCAGCAGGCAGAAAGCCGCTTGCCGGACGCGGTGACCCAGCAGGGCGTGACCGTCGAGAAGGCGCAGAGCGACTTCCTGCTGATCATGGCGCTGTACGATAAAAACAACAAAAGCACCTCAGCGGATGTGGCTGACTACCTGGTCAGTAACATGGAAGACACCCTGGCCCGACTGCCGGGCGTGGGTAGCGTGCAGGTGTTTGGTGCCGAATACGCGATGCGTATCTGGCTGGACCCGGCGAAACTGGCTTCCTATTCATTGATGCCTTCTGACGTGGAAACCGCGCTGGAAGCGCAGAACACCCAGGTATCATCCGGGCAGCTCGGGGCGCAACCCGCCAGTAAAGAGCAGCAACTGGTGGCGACCGTGCGTTCCCGTTCGCGTCTGCAAACGCCAGAGCAGTTCCGCAACATCGTACTGAAAAGCCAGACGGATGGTTCGGTGGTGCATCTGAGCGATGTCGCGCGGGTGGAAATGGGTGATGACGACTACAGCGCCAACGTGCTGGCTAATGGTCATCCGGCCTCAGGGATCGCGATTCAGCTGGCGTCCGGTGCCAATGCACTGTCCACCGCTGAGGTCGTGAAATCTACGGTAGATGAGTTCCGTAGCAGCCTGCCAACCGGTTACGACATCGCCTATCCGCTCGACAGTACCGACTTCGTTAAGATCTCGATTGAAGAGGTGGTAAAAACCCTCGTTGAGGCGATTGTGCTGGTGGTGATCGTGATGTTTGTGTTCCTGCAAAACATCCGTACCACATTGATCCCGGCGATTGCTGTTCCGGTGGTGTTACTCGGCACCTTTGGTGTGCTGGCGGTATTTAACTACTCGATTAACACCCTGACGATGTTTGGGATGGTGCTTGCCATCGGGCTATTAGTGGATGACGCCATCGTGGTGGTGGAAAACGTTGAGCGCGTGATGCGTGAAGAACATTTGCCGCCACGGGAAGCGACCGAAAAATCGATGAAGGAGATCACCGGTGCGCTGATCGGTATTGCGCTGGTGTTGTCGGCGGTGTTCCTGCCGATGACCTTCTTCAGCGGTTCAACCGGTGTTATTTACCGTCAGTTCTCCATCACCATTGTGTCTTCGATGGTGCTGTCCGTGATTGTCGCTCTGACGCTGACCCCGGCGCTGTGCGCCACCATGCTGAAACCGCACGATCATGAAAGCGGACAGAAAGGCTTTTTCGGCTGGTTTAACCGCAGCTACGAGAAAATTCAGGCGCGTTATCACGATAAAGTCGGGCATGTGATTCACAGCTCAGTGCGTTACCTGCTGCTATACGCGGTGCTGCTGATTGGTTGTGCCTTTATGTATCTGCGTCTGCCGACCGGCTTCCTGCCGACTGAAGACCAGGGCTACATCATGGTGCAGTACACGCTGGCTCCGGGTGCCACGGAAAACCGCACCAGCGAAGTTCGTCGTCAGATTCAGCAATACTTCGCCACCAAAGAAAAAGATAACGTCAACGTCAGCATGCTGGTAAACGGCTTCAGCTTTGCCGGTAGCGGGCAGAACGCTGGTGTGGGCTTTATCTCGTTGAAAAACTGGAGCGAACGTAAGGGCGCGGCCAATACCGCTGACGCCATTGCCGGACGCGCCATGATGAACCTGTCTGGTATTCGTGATGCGCAGGTGTTTGTCTTGTCGCCGCCGTCCATCTCAGGTTTGGGTCAGTCGAATGGCTTCACCTTCGAATTGCAGGGACGTGGAACCACCGATCGTAACCAACTGCTGAAGCTCCGCGACCAGTTGATTGCCGAGGCCAATCAGGACCCGGTTCTGAGCAGCGTGCGCGCCAATACCTTGCCAGATCTGCCGCAGTTGCAGGTGGATATTGATGACGAGAAAGCCCAGTCGCTCGGTCTGACCATCAGTAATATCAACAGCACGCTGAGTACCGCCATTGGCGGAACCTACGTCAATGACTTCACCGATCGCGGCAGGGTGAAAAAGGTCTACATGCAGGGTGATGAAGCGTTCCGCAGCAAACCAGAGGATATCGATAAATGGTTTGTCACAGGTACTGACAGCGAGGGTGACACCACAATGGTGCCGTTCTCGTCATTTTCTTCCTCACACTGGACTTATGGCCCGGATGTGCTGTCCCGGTACAACGGTCTGTCGTCCTATGAAATTCAGGGGTCGTCGGCAAGTGGCAAAAGTTCCGGTGATGCGATGACCGCAATGGAGAAACTGGCGAGCAAATTGCCACAAGGCACCACCTTTGCGTGGAGCGGTTTGTCCTACCAGGAGCGACTGGCAGGTAACCAGGCGGTATCGCTGTATGCCATCTCGCTGATGGTGGTATTCCTGTGTCTGGCGGCGCTGTATGAAAGCTGGTCGGTGCCGTTCTCGGTAATGATGGTGGTGCCATTGGGCGTGTTTGGCTCCCTGCTGGCGATTACATTGCGCGGTCTGGAAAACGATGTTTATTTCCAGGTGGCACTGCTGACCATCATTGGCCTGTCGACCAAGAACGCCATCCTGATCGTGGAATTTGCTGAAGATAACTACCGCAGAGGGGAAAACCTGGTGAAAGCGGCGATGCACGCGGCATCGATGCGCTTGCGTCCGATCATTATGACCTCGCTGGCGTTTACTGCCGGGGTATTGCCGCTGGCGATATCGACCGGTGCGGGTGCTAACAGCCGTATTGCCATCGGTACCGGCATTATCGGCGGTACCATTTCCGCCACGCTGTTGGCAATCTTCTTAGTTCCGCTGTTCTTTGTGCTGGTCCGTCGCGTATTCCCTGGGATGCCGCATAGCCATGCAAGCCACACTGAAACTGCTGCGAAGACGGGGGAATAACATGTCAGCAAAACTCTTAGTGGTATTTTTACCCTGTTTCCTCGCAGGCTGTGTCTCACTGGATCCGGACTATAAACGTCCGGAAGCCCCGGTGAGCAAAACCATGCCCTCCGGTGAGGCTTATCGTTCATTGCAGGGGGCACAGGCGGCCAATTATCGTGATATTGGCTGGCAGACCTATATCCTGGATCCGCAGCTGCGTCAGGTGGTAGCAATGGCGCTGGATAGCAGTCGCGATCTGCGTGAAGCCGTCGCCAGTGTCAAAGCCGCCCACGCCCAGTATGGTGAGGAACGTTCAGAGCTGTTCCCGACCATCAATGCGGGTGTTAGTGGCACCCGTTCGCGCGCCCTGACGGGCGAAGGTAATCAGACGGCGATCAGCAACAGTTATGAAGCCGAGGGCAGCGTCAGTTCGTTCGAGCTGGATTTGTTTGGCAAGAATCAGAGCCTGACGCGCGAGCAGTATGAAACTTATCTCGGTACGCTGGAGGGCGCACGCAGTACGCGCCTGACGGTGCTGTACAACACGGCGGATTACTGGTTACAGCTGGCGGCCGATCGCAGCAATCTGGCGATCGCGAAAGAGACGGCGGAAAGCGCCCGTCAGTCGATGGAAGTGACGCGCAAGCAGATGGAACATGGCACTGCCTCAATGGTGGATCTCTCCTCTGCCGAAACCACTTATCATTCGGCGATGGCGGATGTGGCCAGTTACACCACGGATGTCGCGCAGGATAAAAACGCGCTGGATTTGGTGGTGGGACGCAGCGTGCCGGATAACCTGTTGCCGCAGGGTATTGATGCGCTGGGGCAGGCATTCCGTGAGGTGCCTGCCGGAATTTCGTCAGACGCGCTGTTGAATCGTCCGGATGTACTGGAAGCGGAACATAACCTGAAGTCAGCCAATGCCAGTATTGGTGCGGCGCGCGCCAACTTCTTCCCCACCATCTCGCTGACCACCAGCGGTGGTGTGGGCAGTTCTGACCTTTCTTCACTGTTTAAAAACGGTGCCGGGATTTGGTCGTTTGCGCCGAGCATCTCGCTGCCGATTTTCACCGGTGGCTACAATATTTCGCAGCTGAAATACACCAAAGCGGAGAAGGAATACTACGTCGCGGCGTATGAGAAAGCGGTGCAAACGGCGTTCCAGGAAGTGGCGGATGCGCTGGCACGGCGTGGCACCATCAACGACGAGTTAACCAGCCAGCGTCACAACGTGGCGGCCTCGCAGACCTACTACCATCTGGCAGATCTGCGTTATCGCAACGGTATTGATACCTACCTGGATGCTCTGACCGCGCAGCGTACGCTGTACAGCGCGCGCACCAGCCTGGTGACCACCCAACAGGCGTATTACCTGAATCTCATCACCTTCTACAAAGTGATGGGGGGTGGGACCGCATTGAAAGAGTCGGAACTCAAGCTGTAAAATCCTGTGGGCCGATTACGTATCGGCCCACGGCGACGAATTCGTACATTTTTTTTGATGAGGTTTCAAATTGACCAGGAAAGACTTGGAAGATTTTACGCTCCAGCGTAAACAGCTGATTATTACTGCGGCGAAAGTCTGTTTCAGTCGTTCTGGTTTTCATGGTGCCAGCATGGCAGAGATGAGTGCTGAAAGTGGGCTGGGTGCTGCACAAATATATCGTTACTTCAGCAGCAAAGAATTATTGGTGATTGAAACGGTAAAGGTCATCGCGACAGAATGGCGCACCTTTCTGGAAAATAAACTCAGCCAGCAACCGCAGGTGGCGGATATTATTGCCAGGGATTCGGTGTTCTGGCAGGGATGGTCAATTAAGGACCAGTGTTTATTGCTGGAAGTCTATTCTGAGGCTTCACGTAATGCCAGTGTGCGAGACATTCTCGCTGAGCAGGAGCAACAATTAATTGCCATGCTGGATAATGTATTTCAGCAACGGGAACCCCAGGCGACTGCGGAGCAACGTTTTAATCAGATCCATTTTTTATTACTGCTGATTGATGGTGTGGCCTGTCGTACTTTTGTTGATGATGATTTAGATCAACAGGAACTGGCGCGTCTGAGCACGATTCTCAGTCAGCATTTATTGCCTTAATTTATTGTTTAATCACGGTATTGTTCACATCGTTGATAATGCCGTCAAAAAATGGCACAAAAGACGGTGCAATTTCGCGTTGTTTCATGCTGCGACGGATAATAATGCCGTCAATAATCAGTGACAGCACATATAAGCGGGTATGAATAACATTGCTGTCTTTCTCAGGATGCAGTGCCTGTTCTTTAGCGATGAAATTATCTTTCAGATTTTGCCAGGCATTGGTCATGATTTGCATAATGCGCGAGTTACGCATTGATTCAGACGATATTTCCATTAATAACACAATATCATTTTCCACTTCACGCGGTACCAGCCCGGCGGAAAACAACGGCAGGCGTGCCTGACCCCCTGATTTGGCAATTTTTTCCAGATCATCATTTAAGCGATCTTTTAAACGTTGCGTGATGTTTAACACCAGCGCTTCGATAATAGACTCTTTATTGGTGAAATATTTATAAATCAAACCCACGCTGACATTTGCCTCACGGGCAATATTCTGGATTGATGTCTGGTAAAAACCTTTAAGCCGCATGCATTGTTCTGCTGCGGCAAGAATTTGCTCTGTCCGATTCATTGTGTATGGCCTGCGGAAAGTAAGCGTTTATTTTACGTAATTTCCGCAACGATGGCGAATGATCAATTGTCAAAAAATTTGATTTAACCGAGCAAATCCCCCTACTGGTGTGCAATTTTCCAGTCACTATCATGGTTGCCATAAACTGATTTTGTGGAGGCTGATAATGAACGTGTTACGTGCACAGCGCGACCAGCTGTTTGAATATGGTCCTTTTACCATTCGCCGCCAGCGTCCTGGCGAGGCGTTTGGGCCGCTGGCGATTGTGGACCAGATGACGCTGAAAACCGGCGCACGCGTACCGATGCACAGCCATCAGAATGATGAGATCTTCACTTACGTCTGGCGCGGTTCCTCCCAGCATCAGCATGAAGATGGCGAACGTACGCCGCTTAATGCTAAACGCGTGATGGTGGTGAATGCCGGTGACGGTCTGCGTCATGAAGAATCGGCACCGCTGATCGAAACCGAAATGTTGCAGGCTTACATCCGGCCCGCCAGCGCGGGTGGCGAAGGGCGTGTGCAGCAATTCACCCGGCCAGCAGGCGCGGCGGTGAATGACTGGACATTACTGGCAGGACCGGAAGGCAGTGATGCTCCTCTGACGTTACGTCAGGCGGTGTATGCCTGGGATCTGAAACTGGAAAGAGACCAGCAAATTCAGGTGCCGCAGCGTGAGGGCTTTGCCGTCTGGATCACCCTGCTGGAGGGTGTGGTGCGTATTGGTGAGCAGAGGTTGCATAAAGGTGATGCGGTCAGCGATGCGGCATCCTTGCCGGATATTCGCGGAGAACGTGATGCCACGCTGATCTGTTTCCTGGTGAAAGCCGATGCGCCCGCGGTGCTGAACGGTACCGTCAGCGGGCAATAGTTTATTAAAACCCACGCGATAAATCGCGTCGCTACGGAATGTGCAGTTATTAGCACCAATGCCAACAACCGCAACCTAACGTAGCGGCGCGATTTATCGCGCTGTTATAACACCTCTCATTTTCACATCCTGTTAACGATCCGTGACCCGCCTCTTAGTTTTGTAGCGTCGAGCCGTGCAATATTCTGACATATCGTAATACTAGATATATCTAATTATTCGTTATCGCACCGTTATCCACGCCATCAATGCAGGGAGAAATCATGGATCTGGGCATACGCCGTAAAATCGCTTTTGTCTGCGCGTCGTCACAGGGGCTGGGTCTGGCATGTGCGCAGGCACTGGCGGCAGAAGGGGTGCGCGTCACGCTGAACGGACGCCATGAAGCCAAATTGCAGGACGCTGTGCAGCGGTTGCGTGAGGAAAATCCTGCGGCGGAAATCAGCTATATCTGCGCGGATTTAACCACCGAGGCCGGGCGTAGCAGCATCATCAGCGCTTTACCGCAGGTCGATATCCTCGTTACCAACAATGCCGGGCCGCAGCCCGGAGCGTTAACGGACTGGGAAGCGAGCGCGTTGCGTGAGGCAATGGAAGCCAACTTTATTCCCGCGATTGCGCTTATCCGCACCTGGCTGCCTGCCATGCAGGCACAGGGTTTTGGCCGCATTATCAATATCACTTCGGCGATGGTGAAAACGCCGCATTACATGATGGGGCTCTCCACCGCGGCGCGTGCGGCGTTAACCGCGATGTGCAAGGCCATCAGCCAGGAAGTGGTGCGTGACAACGTCACCATAAATAACCTGCTGCCGGAGCGGATCGATACACCACGCCAGGAATTTATGCTGCAGCGCCTGATCGCCAAAGAGGGCATCAGCCGCGAAGAGGCACGCCAGAGGAATGTGCAATCCATTGCCGCCAGACGCTACGGCACACCGGCTGAATTTGGCGCCGCCTGTGCGTTTCTGTGCAGCCAGCAGGCCGGGTTTATTTCGGGTCAGAACCTGCAACTGGATGGCGGCTCCTATCCGGGGTTGATCTGATGACTGAGCTGATTCATCAATTGCTGGCGTTTGAACAGCAGCGGCAACGCGCGCTCATCGAAGCGGATTTAACCGCGCTGGAAAACATGCTGGCAGCGGATCTTATCCATATCCACAGTACCGGCATGGTGCATAACAAGGCGCAGTTTCTGGCGCATGTGAAACGGATGGGGGGCTTTGTGGCCATTCAACGCGAGCCGCCGGATATCCGTGTCGAAGGTGATATCGCCATCCTGACTGGCAACACCCGTAACCGGGTACGACGGCTGGAAACCGGTGAAGAAGCAGAGCGTTATGGCTTCTCGACGCTGGTACTGCGCCGCGCCGCTGGTGGCTGGCAAATTCTGCTTTCGCAGTTAACTCCTCATCAGGTCTGACAGCAAAGGAAAACAGCATGAAACTGGTACGTTTTACCGAACAGGGCCGCACCCGCATTGGCAAAGTGGTGGGTGATCAGGTCATAGACCTCTCTGGCGTGCCTGGCGTGGGGGATTCCATGCGCCAGCTGCTGGCAGGATTAACGCCGCTGCGCCCACGACTGGCAGCGGCACGTTCGCCGGCCTTTGCCTTAGCTGCGGTCCAGCTGGAAGCGCCGATTCAGGACGCGCAGAAATTTCTCGGCATTGGCATGAATTACCGCAAACATGCGGAAGAAGCGCGTCAGGCAGGCATTCCAATTCCGCAAAGCCAGCTGTGGTTTAACAAACAGGTTTCCTGCATCAACGGGCCGTTCGCACCGGTGGTAAAGCCAGATGCCAGCGACAAAATGGATTACGAAATCGAACTGGGCGTGGTGATCGGCAAACGCTGCCGTCACGTTAAAGCCAGTGAGGCGGCAGGCGTGATTGCCGGTTATCTGATCGTCAACGATGTCTCGGCGCGTGACTGGCTGCATAAATCACCAACCTTCACCCTGGGTAAATCCTTCGATACCCATGGTCCGATCGGGCCGTGGATCACCACTGCCGATGAAATCCCCGATCCCCTGCGACTGGAGATGAAGCTATTCGTCAATGGTGAGCTGCGGCAGCATGCCGACAGCGGCGACATGATTTACGACATCTATGCCCAGATCGCCTATCTCTCGACGGTGATGACGCTGGAACCGGGTGACATTCTGGCAACCGGCACGCCCTCCGGCATTGGTGCGCCGACCGGGCGTTTCTTACAACCCGGCGATGTGATGCGGCTGGAGATTGAGGGTCTCGGTCATATTGAGAATCCCGTGGTTGCTGAAACCCGCGAGGAGGCATGATGACCCGTGACAACTTTCGTGATTACCTGATGCCAGCGGATGCCGAACGTATCGGGCTGGCGCGCGGTGTCGATCTGCAAACCTATGGCGCGCGGATGCTGGCCACTGACAAAGCGCAAAAACTCAGGGCGCACTGGCAGGCAATGCTGGATGAAACTTTTCGCGGCATCACCAGCAATGGTGAAGTGCAGCCGGATCTGTTTGCCCTGCGCGATGAAGGGTTTGCCGTGGAGGAGGCGGTCAGGGCGGCACAGGCATTATTTTCCACGCTGGATAGCGCGCAACAGCAGCAGGTGTGTTATGCCATCGACGCCAAACAGTGGCGTGCCTGGTACAACCCGGAAATTCCCTTCAATGATTATGGTGTCCGGCTGGATGAAACCGCCGCATCAACCCACGAGGCGTTCTGGTCATTACTGCAAAGCTGCACCAGCGCACGCGGTTTCCGCAAAGTGCAGCAGGTGATGGATGCCAACCATTTTCTCGGCGAACTCTACGATCTCACCCACATCATGAATCGCTGGAGTTTCCACTTTTTACTGTTCGGCACCCCTTCGACCACGCAGCCGTGGGGCTGGTCGATTTACGGTCATCACGTGGCATTTTGTTGCTTTATCAGCGGCAGGCAACTGGTGATTGCGCCGACCTTTTTTGGCGTCGAACCCAATGTGATCGAACGGGGTGATGCCAGCGATGGTGTGCTGTTCCGTGAAGAGGAGCAGCTCGGTCTGGCGCTGATGCAATCCCTCAGCGCCGGGCAGCGCCAGCGCGCCACTCTTTATGCGTTGATGGAAGACCCGTTGATGCCTGCCGAACGCTTCAATTTTGCCGATCAGCGCCATCTCGGTGGCGCGTTTCAGGATAACCGGGTGATCCCGCTGGAAGGGGTGTGCGTGGCGGAGTTTACCCCGGCACAGCGCGCCAGCCTGATGGCGCTGGTGGCGGTCTTTCTCGATTTTCTGCCGGATGGCCCGCGAGCCTGGCGTCTGCGCCAAATCGAAGACCATCTGGATGAAAGCTGGTGGAGCTGGATTGGCGGTCACGGTGATGACGATGTGTTTTATTACCGCCTGCAAAGCCCGGTGGTGATGCTGGAGTTTGATCATCACAGCGGCATGTGGCTGACCAATGAACACCCGGCGCGTTTCCATATTCACACCATCACCCGCATACCTAACGGCAACGACTACGGCAAGGCATTGCTGTCGCAGTTGCAGAAGTAACCTCAGGCTGTAAAGCCTGAACTCCTGTCGTACCGGGTGACGTCGTTTTGCCCGGGTAACCCCAAGTGTCAATTGACCGTTCCCCCACGGGACGCGGGCGGCCTCGCTGCGCGAAAAATCGCGCAGCTACACATTATGACGAGGTTATCAGGCAATGCATGTTCAGAAAAAAACCAAAATTGCTGCATTAACCGTAGTGCCTCTGGCGTTGTTCTGCGGTAACTGCTTTGCGGAGGCATCACCTGCATCGGACTCCGACAGCTTTAACGACTGGCTCACACAAGGCAATATCTCGGGCGAGCTCAAAACCATGACCTTCTTTAAAGAATTTAGCGGCACGCTGCCCAATAAACGCACCAGCTCGGCCGGAGGGGATATCCAGTACCGCAGCCCGCAGGCGGCAGGATTTAGCGTGGGATTGGGGGTCTATGGTGCCTATAACTTCGGCCTGAATAATGACGATGCGGAAAAAACCGAGATCTATCTGCCATCCGAAGACGTGACCGTGCTGGGCAAGGCCTTCCTGCGTTATCAGGGATATGGCTTTGATCTCCAGGGCGGACGTATTGGACTGGACACGCCCTTTGCCAATGAAGGTGAAGGCTGGACCATGATTCCGGCGCTGTATGAAGGGTTTGGCGGCAGCTATGCCCTGAATGACACCGGCGATTTCCGGCTGAATGCGTACCGCATTTATCGTTTTAAACCCGAAAGTTCGGATGAATTTGGCAAAGGCGATGCCGGTGCGCCTGAAATTGAAGACACCAGCATGCCATCGGTGGACAGCAACGGCTTCACCACCGTGGGCCTGCGCTATGGACAGCAGTGGAACACCCTTGCCGAAGCCTGGTATTACCACTTCGATAAACGCGCCCAGCTGGGTTATGGCGGGGTGCAACTGCCGGTCTCCGCGCTGAAGTTTGGCAACTGGACGCCGTACTGGGGGGCGCAATATCTGCATGAATGGGACGCCAGCGATCAGGCGTATCCCTATCACAACATCGATACCGACCTCTATTCCGGGCGCATCGGCATGAAAACGCGCAATCACGATCTCTATTTCGCCGCGACTTATGTGCCACGCAAAGATGATGCTTTCCTGAACGGGGGGTTCTTTGCCCCGTATAGCTACGGCATTTATGATCACACCCCGCTGGAAAGCGGGCAACCGCTGGTTTCGATGGTCACCACCAACCAGCCAGGCAAGGCGTTTGCCTTGCGCTATGCGTACCACGACGAAAAGTACCTCGGAGTGTTTGGCCTGACGCGGCTGGAACTGGAGGACTCCAGCGGCATTTACTATCCGCTGCCTGCCGAGAATATCAACGCGGCCTTTATGATTCTCGGTTACAACGTCACGCCACGCCTGCATCTGGAGTTCGAGTTTGACTACGTCCATTCCCCTAATGAGGTGACGGGTAACTATCACGCCGAGCGCCTGCGTCTGGTGTATCGCTTTGGCGCGAAAATGGCGGATGACGATTATTAATCAGGAGGCAATATGGCTAAACGCGAAAGCATTTATATCGACGCTTTTCCCCATGCTAATCCAATCCCGGCGGCGTGCCGGGTGGGATCGATGCTGTACTCCGGGGTGATTTATGGCCGGGACCCGCAGACGCAGCAGGTGCCCGCCGATTTGGGCGAGCAGTGTGCACTGATGTTCCGGCATATGGAGAGTATCGTCTGTGCGGCAGGCGGCAGCATGGAAGACGTCATCAAGGTCACGTTATGGATGCAGGATAAAACCCAGCGCGAAGTGGTGAACCGTTACTGGCTACAGGTTTTCCCGCAGCCACACTCACGTCCGGCACGCCATGCGCTGGAGGGGCACTTCAGCGGTAATACCTTAATTCAATGCGACTTTATTGCCGTGCTGGCACGCTAATCCCCTGATAGCGGGCAGTATTTGTATCTGCCCGCCGCTTTCTCTATATTGCCTGTGAGTCATATCCATCTGGACTATATCGGAAATTTCGATATATTTAAATTCAGTGAGATTTGTGTGGTTATTCAGGTAACAGCGCGGGGGCAGACATGGTCGGACAGAGCGAATTGGACACGCAACCTGCGGGTGGCAAAACGGGCCGCCGTGCGCGTGCCTTTGATTATGGCGAATTACGTCTGTTGTTGCTGGCAATTATCGCCAAACAACCCAGCCATGGTTACGAACTGATTCATGAAGTCAACGAACGGCTGGGCGGCACCTATAAACCCAGTCCGGGCGTGCTCTACCCGGCCTTAACCTGGCTCTACGATCGCGGCTACGCCGAAATCGATTTAGAGAAAGGTGGACGCAAACGCTACAGCATTACCGATGAAGGGAACGCGTTCCTCAGCGCCAATAAAACCGTGATTGATATGCTGGTGGCGCGCGTGGTGCCGAAGGGGCAAGGGCACGGCAAGTCACCGCAGGCGATTGTGGAGGCGATGGACCATCTGAAACGTGCCCTCAGCCTGCGCGCCAAAATGGAACCGGTAGCAGAGCAGGTGGTGACGCGTATGGGAGAGATTATCCATGTCGCGGCCAACCAGATCGAAGCCCTGCTCAATGCACCGATGCTCAGCGACGCGGCGGCAAAATGTGTGGCCGATATCGTCACCCCCAACGGCGAGCGCTTTCTGCGCCGCCTCGGCAGCCATTTCCAGCATCGCACGCCGGTGGTGATGGATGAAAACAGCGGCCACTTCCGCATGAGTATGGGCGAGGTGCGGATGGAAGCGCTGGACGGCATCTTCCGTGTCACCTTAACCGCGCTGAATGACGAAAAACTGATGGAGATGCAACATATTCTGGTGCGTCATCTGGAAGAGGCTGCGGTGCGGGAAACGCTGGACGTGGTCTGGCAGCCAACCTGACCGGGCGCATAACTGCACGTTTTCGTAGCGGCACGATTTATCGTGCGTATTTTGCCATCGTAAAGGTCAAAGGCGCGCGATTAATCGCGCCGCTACCTGAGTCTGCGTAATTAACGAAAATCCGCCGCCAGTGCCGAGGTCGCTTTCACCAGCAGCCCGACATCACTGCCCACTGCGACAAAAGTGGCACCCAGTTCCAGATAACGCGCACAAAGTTTCGCATCGGCACTCAGAATCCCCGCCGCCTTGCCATGTGATTGAATGCGCACCAGCGCCGCTTCTACCGCCTGCTGTACCTCAGCGGCGGCGGGTTGTCCCGGATAGCCCATATCTGCCGCCAGATCGGCTGGACCAATAAACACCCCATCGACACCCTCAGTGGCGGCAATCGCATCCAGCTGCGCCAGACCTGCACGGCTCTCAACCTGCACCAGCAGACAAATCTGCGCATTGGCGGTGGTCAGATAATCCGGCGTACGGTTAAAGGCCGAAGCCCGTGCCAGCGCCGCACCCACACCACGTATGCCATGCGGCGGATAACGTACCGCTTTCACCAGCGCCTGCGCCTGTTCTGCACTTTCCACCATCGGGATCAGTAGCGTCTGCGCGCCAATATCCAGCAGCTGTTTTATCAGCCAGGGGGCATCCATCGGTGCACGTACCACGGCATGTGCCGGTGCTGCCGCCAGCGCCTGGAGCTGGCTCATCAGCAACGGCACATCATTGGGCGCGTGCTCGCCATCCAGCAGCAGCCAGTCAAAACCGGCAGTGCCGCAGATCTCGGCGCTGTAGGGGCTGGCCAGTGCCAGCCACAGGCCAATCTGCGCCTGTTTATGTTGCAGGGCCTGTTTAAAACCATTGATCGGTGCGGACATCGTTGCCTCACGCAAAGTAGCAGCTGACCGACCCATGACGGCCATAGTCAGCATGGAGGGTATCGCCATGACGGGCTTCAATCGGGCGGATAAAGGAACCGGCCAGCACAATCTGTCCGGCGGCGAGGTGGTCGCCATACTGCGCCAGCCGGTTTGCCAGCCAGGCAATGCCGCGTGCCGGATGGTTCAGCACCCCAGCTCCCAGCCCGGTCTCCTCAACGGTGGCGTTACGCGACACAATCGCTCCCAGCCAGCGCATATCGACGTTTTCCGGGGAAAATAGCTGGCTGCCCAGTACCACACCGGCATTGGCGGCGTTGTCGGAGACGGTATCGACGATGGTGCGTGCTTTACCACTGGCGGCATCGCTGCGCACAATGCGGGTATCCAGAATTTCCAGCGCGGGTAACACGTAAGCCGTCGCCGCCAGCACCGCTTCGACATCCACATCCGGCCCCTGTAACGGTGCCTTGAGTACAAAGGCCAGTTCCGCTTCAATACGCGGCTGAATAAAACGATCGGCGGGAATGGTCGCACCATCGTCAAACACCATATTGTCGAACAACACGCCGGAGTCGGGGGTGTCGATATTCAGGGCGTATTGCATCGCTTTCGAGGTCAGGCCAATTTTCCAGCCAATCACCTTGCGCCCCCCCTCAATCTTTTGCCGGACCCACGCCTGTTGCACCGCGTAAGCATCGTCCAGCGTCATCGCCGGGAAGCGCAGCGATAGCAATCCGGTCTGGCTGCGGCTGCGTTCGGCATGGTCGAGCGCCTCCACTGCGGTTAATAATTCGCTCTGGCTCAGCATCATCACACCTCATCTTCAACGACGTTGCGCAGGGTGCCGATACCTTCGGCATGCACTTCAATCACATCGCCCGGTTTCAGCCAGATGGGGGGATCAAAACGCGCTCCGGCCCCGGTGGGGGTGCCGGTAAAGATGATGTCGCCGGGATTGAGCGGAATAAAGGTGGAGATATAGGCGATGATCCAGCTAAACGAGAAGGTCATATGGCGGGTACGATCGTCCTGACGCAGCTCGCCATTCACATGGGTGGTTAAACGGATATCGGCCAGCTGTGCGGCATCGCTGAACGGAACCAGCCACGGGCCGATCGCGCCGGAGCGATAGAAGTTTTTACCCTGGGTAACGTTAAATTTGCTGTGACGTACCCAGTCGCGCACCGTACCTTCGTTACCGACGGTAATGGCGGCGATATGGTTCAGCGCCTCACTTTCAGCAATGCGGCGACCGGCTTTGCCTATCACGATCACCACTTCACCTTCGTAATCGAGTTGCACGCTCTCGGCGGGGCGCAGCAGCGGCTGCTGATGCCCGGTCAGCGATTCGGCGAAGCGCACAAACATCGACGGATAATCCGGTGCCGTCTGCCCATCTTTATATTCCGCGTTGCGGTTGGGATAGTTGACGCCGATGCACAGGATTTTACCTGGCTGGCTCAGCGGCACTTCGTACTGAATATCGGCCAGCGCGTAATCCACCGGCAGGTTTTGCGCCTCAGCTGCCAGGTACACCAGCGCCTGGTCGGCAATCACCGCATCCAGCGTTGGCCAGCGTGCCCCAAAGCGTGGCGTAAGATCGATAACACCGGAACCGCTGATCAAACCATATCCCTGCACCTGGCCCTGGTGGGCCGAAAAACGGATAAATTGTGGTCGTTCCACGGGTTTTCTCCTTCTTTTAGCAAAAAGACGGCGAGCAGAAGCCCGCCGCTCCCAGCATGGTGGCTGAGCAGTGTTCAAGACACAGGAGGGTTTACGGCGTTGACGCAGCGCCGTGGCGCGTTATGCCAGGTTAAACATGCGCGCGGCGTTGCCGCCCAGAATATTGGCTTTATCCTCAGCGCTGATATCCAGACCTTCGATGGTTTCAATGCCTTTGAAGAACCAGTCTTTACGGATCGGATAGGAGCTGCCGTAGAGGATATTTTTGCCGCCGATCACTTTCACCGCGGCTTCCAGTTGCGCTTTACCCCATTGCGGCGCACCGGAGGTGTCGAAGAAAATGTTGTTGCCGAGCTGTGCACGCAGGTTGCCGGTGCCGGTCTGAAAACGATCGACGGCATCGTTGAACTGATGTTGCGGCGGAACCAGCATATCGGCGAAGGCATAAAACGCGCCGCCCAGCATGGAGTGGATAAAGCGCAGGTTCGGCAGCTCATCGAACATCCCGCTGAACAGCTCGCGGCCGACCGCTGTCGCCTGATCAATGCAGCGGCCAAACTGACGACGCTGGTTGGTGTAAGGCAGCACCGAGTTGAAATCCACCGGCAGCGGCGTGTGGTGCACCACCACCGGGACGCTCAGATCATTGAGAAATTTCAGGTACGGGCGGAATGCCGCGTCGTCGAGGTAAATCTGGCCGTAGTGCGCCACGATCTGCGCGCCACGGAAGCCCAGCTGATTCAGGCAACGATCCACTTCGCGCAGGCAATCTTCCGTGCCCCACGGCGGCACCACCGCCAGCGCAGACATGCGACCTTCGCTGCGGTGCACGTATTCGGCCATGCGGGTGTTGACCTCTTTACAGGTCTCCAGATCCAGCCATTCCTGCCACACCGGCAGACGGAAAATGGCGTGATCAACTCCGGCTTTTTCCATATCGGCCAGCTGGCTTTCCAGCGTGTATTGCCCTTCGGCGTAGTTCAGGTTAACGAAGCCTTTCGGCTGCTCGATAATCAGCTGGCTCAGTTCTTTGCCTTCAATTTTCTCTACGCGGGTATGCACGCCATATTGTTTCGGTACGCAGTCGAGAAATGAATTCAGCAGCTTCTTGTCAGAAAACAGCTCGCCTGGCAGCCAGTGCATATTGGCATCGATGATCTTGCTCATAGTCAGTTCCTTTCTATCTGAGTGAAAAGGGAAATTATTTATGGGTGGCAAAAACCGATTGGTATTTCGTCGGTTGGTCGGTCTCTTTTTCTGTCGGAATGCGCATACCGGCTCTGGCGTGGTATTCGCTGAAAATCGACAGGGCTTCTTCGTGGGGAAAGATTTTTTCGATGTCGTCGAATGGCTTACCGCCGCTGCGCTCCTCAACGATACGGCGTACCACTTCCGGACCTTCGCCGCGTGACGCCAGCACCAGCCAGTTCACTTTTTCGCGCCGTTCCAGCTCGTAAGCCTGCAAGGCGGCAACCGGGTCGCTGATGCTGGCGAGTTTCTCTGCCACCACGCGCGCATCGACAAAGGCCTGGCAAACGCTGTTGCCACCGCGCGGATACATGGCATGCGCGGCGTCACCGAGCAGGGTGATGCGGCCAAACGACCATTGCGGCAAGGGGTCATGATCGATCAACGGGAACAGATAACATTCGCGGGCGTTGCGGATCATGGCGCTGACATCGAGGAAATCGAGCTGGCAGTCATCAAAAACGTGTTCGATCTCTTTGACGCCGGTTGCCTGGTTCCAGTCTTCTTCGGTTTGCGGCTTCTCGTTCTGTTCAATCACCCAGTTCACCAGCTGATTGCCCTGACCATCGACGTTGTTCTGAATCGGATAGACGATCAGCGTGCCCTGACGAATCGGGTCGCCGATGTGCAAAATGCTGCCGCCGGTTTTGAACGGCGGCATCACGGTGACGCCGCGATACAGCGTCAGACCGGAGAAGTGGCTGCGGGCGGATTCCGGCAACAATTGGCTACGTACCACCGAACGGATTCCATCCACGCCAATCACCACATCGGCACGCACGCTGTTCGGCGCATTGGGGTTTAAACGGGTATCAAAATGGACGGTCACGCCGCTGTCATCCTGCTCGAAATGGCTGCAACGACAGCCGAGGGTGATGGCGTCAGCGCCCAGACGTTGCTGGACCGCTTTGTACAGCATCATTTGCAGGTGGCCGCGATGGACAAACCGCTGGTCGTCTTCGTAGCCCATATGTTTGCCGCACTGCTCGCCGAAGATTTGCTGACCGTAGCCGGTGTAAAAAATCGATTCTTTGGCTTCTACCGAGAGAGCCACAAAGGCGTCGTACAGGCCCAGCTCGGTGATTTCTTTTACCGCGTACGGCTTGATATCCACGCCGACGCCCAGCGGTTTTATCTCGGCTACCGCTTCAAACAGGCGGGGGCGAAAGCCCTGCTGATGCAGGCGCAGAGCGGTTGCCAGTCCGGCCGGGCCAGCACCAATAATGACGATATCCAACATGATGACTTCCTCTTGTTATTCAGCGTTCAACTATGACTTTTCAGGGTGTTGGTTTTGAGATCGTGATGGGTCTGGCGATGCACATCGCGCAGCCAGATCGGCAGTCCTGCCAGACACACCACCAGCCCGGCGATCACCAGCAGCGCCAGCGACTGCGGGTTTTCACTGCTTTGCGCGGCGATAAACAGCGGTGGGCCTAAGAACACGCCGACCAGCGTCAGCTGGGTGATTAGCCCACTGGTGGCCCCAATGCTTTCGCGTGAGGGTGCCACTACCGGGGCCAGTGCCCACATGCCCACCAGCAGGCCACTGCCAAACATAAATACCCACGAGGCGGCGATGGAAACCATAAAGCCGAGCGGCAGGGTGTAGATCGCCAGAGCGGGCGCGCCGGTGAGAATCAGGCCGACCACGCCAATCGCGGCGGCTTTCACGCCCCGGTTCAGCATCGCGCCGACCATCAGGCAGCCGATGCCGTTACACACCATTGCCATCACGTTCCAGTGCGCCACTTCCAGCACCGGCACGCTGTAGCGTTTGGCAAGATAAGGCGCGAGGGTGGAGATAATGCCGGTTTGCAAAAAGGCGTCGGCACCGAATGAAATGCCCAGCAGATAGATCAACGGGCTTTTCAGCACGGCACGTAAACCCCGGGTACGGGAGAACTGCGCTTTCTCCTCGGCGGTACGGCGCGGCAGGCTCACGGTGGCGACAAACGCCAGCGCCAGGGTGAGAGCCGAGTGCGCCACAAAGGCGGCACGCCAGTTGCCAAAATGTTCCGCGAGGCCCGCCGAGAGAAACGGCAGCAGGAAACTGGCGGGAACAAACGTAGACCACAGCGCCATCGCCATATTGCGCTGCTTGCCGGTGATGATGCGTCCGGCCAGCAACAGATTGAAGGCCGGGGCGGTGACGACGCAGATATCGCCAGCGACAATCACCACCGCACCTGCCAGTAACACCACCCGGTCACCGATTCGGTCAACGATGTAGCCCGCCAGCAGTGCGCCGAGCGCCACCATCAATGATGGCAGCGACATAATCAGCCCGATCTGGCTGTGTTCAAATACCTGGAACTCTTTAGCGATGGAACCTAACTCGGTGACGGCTTCACTGACGGTCATCGCCGCCATCACGCCAAGCGCATAGGCGACCAGAATTCTGACCAGCGGATTTTGAATGAATGTACTCACGATCCTTTCTCCCAATGGCTGATTTCATAACGTGCTCAGGTTTTACCGGGTATGGCCGGTACGCCTAACCATCATTGGCAAGGGCGAGAAAGCGTTCCAGCGTAGGCGGATCGACGGGGATTTCCGGCTGAATAACCGGGACGTGGGCGAAGGGCGTCGCTTCGGTAAACCATTTGTTTTGCGCCGGTAATCCCCACTGATCGGCGCGTTTGGGATCGGCCAGATTCCAGCCGAGGGCCGGTTCAATATCGATGTGCTGGTAATGGGTATTAAACAGCTCGATACGGTGTCCATCCGGATCGCGGAAGTAGACAAACAACGCGCCGCTGATGCCGTGGCGGCCTGGGCCACGTTCGAGCTGTGGTGCGTACCCCAGAGCCCCGGCCACATCGCAGGCACGGATCATGTCGTTGGTATCGGGCAGGGTGTAGGCGAAATGGTGCAGGCGCGGCCCCGGCCCCTGGGTAAAGACGATATCGTGTGGATTACCCTTGCGTTGCAGCCAGACGCCCCACAAATGCTGATCCTGCTCAACCTGAGACCAGGTATATTCACTGACGCGAAAACCCAGCGGTTGATAGAACGACCAGGCCTGGCGTACATCGCTGGTCTGGAGCTGGTAATGATCGAGACGCTGGGCGCTGGCACCACGGTAATGCTGATACTGTTTCAGCATCCGCTCACAAGGTGCCATGGACGCGCAGAACTCCAGCGGCACGCCGACATTATCAGTGACATGCAGGGTCAGGCCCTGATAAGGCAGCTCCACCACGGTGGTTTCCCGGCCCTGTGAGGCAAAATATTCTTGCGCTTTGTTGATATCGTCATCGCTGCGCACCCGCATACCGATGCGAGCACAGTGAACATCCGGCGATTTTTTTAACACCAGGCTGTGATGTCCGCGTTCTTCCAGTCCGCGCAGATACACGCTGGAATCATCCTCGTCACTGACCACCAACCCGATGAGATCGGTATAGAACTGTTTGCTGACCTCAAGGTCGCGAACGTTCAGGACAACATGACTGGCACGCGTCACGTTGAAAGGTGGCTCCAGAACCAACTCGTCGATCTGTGGCATGGGTATGTTCTCTCTTTCAGATTAAACCAAGGGTAGCGTTGTTGTGATAAATTTAGATATATCGTGTTAATAGATATATCTCATAATGTTGCCGCGAGAGGAGATCGCGCGCACAGTTCGAAGGGAAAATTTTGGAAAGTTGTGGCGGCGTTTTGTATCGCACTGTATCTGCGTCGCTCACCAATACATCGCGAGGCAAAAAACCGGGTTGTCAGAAACAACCTCAATACATCGGCATGGTGTTATGTAGGCGTTGTCACTCATCAATCAAATTTCTGGAGATACCGCCATGTTTCGTAAACCTTTGCTGGCTACATTGATCACCGCGACAGCCCTGTTTGCTGCCACCCATGCCGCTGCGGCAACCCCGACCGAAGCCGATTATGCGCAGGCGTTTCACACCATCCATCAGGTGAAAGCCGGGGTGCTGAACGTCGGCTATGTCGATATTGGTCCGCGCGATGGACAGCCGGTGATTCTGTTGCACGGCTGGCCTTACGACATCAACAGCTACAGCCACGTCGCGCCACAACTGGCGGCGCGTGGTTATCGCGTTATCGTGCCGTATCTGCGCGGTTATGGTTCCACCCGTTTTCTGTCCGCCAGCACGCCGCGCAATGGACAACCCTCAGCGCTGGCTGCCGATACGGTGGCGCTGATGGATGCGCTGGGCATTAAACAGGCGGTGTTTGCCGGTTTTGACTGGGGCGCACGCACGGCGGATATCGTGGCGGCACTGTGGCCGGAGCGGGTCAAATCCCTGGTTTCCGTCAGCGGTTATTTGATCAGCAGCCAGCAGATTGGTGAAAAACCGCTGCCGCCGCAGGCCGAGCTGCAATGGTGGTATCAGTTCTATTTCGCCACTGAACGTGGCCGTGAAGGTTATGCGAAAAATACCCATGATTTCGCCAAATTAATCTGGCAGCAGGCGTCGCCGGGCTGGAAATTCAGCGATGCCACCTTTAACCAGAGCGCCCAGGCGCTGGATAATCCGGACCAGGTGGCCGTCACCGTCAGCAACTACCGCTGGCGTATCGGGCAGGAGAAAGGCGAACCGCAATATGCGGCGTATGAGAAAAAACTGGCCACTCTGCCGGTTATCAGCGTGCCGACCATTACCATTGAAGGGGATAACAACGGCGCGCCGCATCCGGCCCCGGCAGCTTATCGGGCCAAATTCAGCGGCAAATATGAACATCGCACCTTTAGCGGCAATATCGGACACAATCCACCGGCAGAAGATCCGCAGGATTTTGTCAAAGCGGTGGTTGATGCCGCAAAGATGTGATTTTGTGGTAATAATTTGTTTTCGGACCGGTATTTTGTACCGGTCTTTTTTGCATTCATCCTTTTAAGCTGACTGATGACAGGGGGTTGTTTTGGAGCATATTGATCACATCCTGGTTGTTGATGATGACCGGGATATCCGCGAACTGGTCACCGACTATCTGATCAAATCCGGCTATCGCGCCACCGGAGCCGCCAATGGCCGGGAAATGCGCGCGCTGCTGGCGGCCAACGCGATTGATCTGGTGGTGCTGGACATTATGATGCCCGGCGACGATGGCCTGACCTTATGTCGTCAGTTACGCAGCGATCCGCAGCGTAATTTGCCGATTCTGATGCTGACAGCACGCAGTGAAGACAGCGACCGCATTCTTGGGCTGGAAATGGGCGCGGATGATTATCTGATCAAACCCTTTGTCGCCCGTGAACTGCTGGCGCGGATCAAAGCGATTCTGCGCCGCACCCGTGCTTTGCCGCCGAATCTGCAAATCACCGAGACCGGTCGCCTGATAGCGTTTGGTGACTGGCAGCTGGATACCTCGGCGCGTCATCTGCTGGATAACGAAGGAGTGATTGTGGCGCTGAGCGGGGCAGAATATCGCCTGTTGCGCGTGTTTCTCGATCACCCCCAGCGGGTATTAACCCGTGACCAGCTACTAAACCTGACGCAGGGACGTGATGCCGAGTTGTTCGAGCGCTCCATCGATTTGCTGGTCAGCCGCCTGCGTCAGCGTTTACGTGAAGATGCGCGCGAACCCGCCTACATCAAAACGGTGCGCAGTGAAGGCTATGTGCTGGCGTCGCCGGTGATGATTAAAGAGGTGAATCTATGAGGCTGTGGCCGCGTTCGCTGCTGTCCCGGCTGGTGCTGATCGTGTTGCTGGGACTGGTGCTGGCGAACGGGATGACGGTGGTCAGCCTGATGATTGAGCGCATGAGCAGCGCCAAAACGGTGATGCTCGGCAACCTTGAATATGACGTGGCGACCAGCGTGGCGATCCTTGATCATCTCTCCCCGGCAGAGCGGCCGGGATGGCTGGCAAAACTGGAACGGGGCAACTATCGCTATGAACTTTCGCCGGGACAGGCCGGTCCCTGGCCTGACAGCTGGCGTGCGCGCGATGCCATCCGTTCGCTACAGGAGACGCTCGGCGGGCACTATCCCTTAACCTTCAGCAATATCCCCGGGCCGAAGTTGCATATTCAGGCCCATATCACCTTGCATGATGGCGCACCGCTGACGCTGGATCTGTGGCCACGCATGCCTGCCATTGCCCGCTGGCTGCCGGTGGTGTTGTTTGCTCAACTGGTGCTGCTGGCATTCTGCGCCTGGATCGCGGTGCGGCAGGTGGTGCGTCCTTTTATGCGCTTCACCCAGGCGGTGGAAGGGCTGAAACCGACCCGTGCCAGTATCATGCCGGAAAGTGGTCCGGCCGAGGTGCAGCAGGCGGCACGCGCCTTTAACGCCATGCAGCTGCGCATCCAGGAGCATCTGAAGGAAAGGGCGCAGATTCTGGCCGCTATTTCTCATGATCTGCAAACTCCCATCACCCGTATGAAGCTACGGGTAGAAATGTCAGAACAGCCGGAACTGCGCGATAAGCTGCTGGGTGATTTAGATAATATGAGCCGGCTGGTACGTGAAGGCATCGATTATGCGCGATCGGCACAGATACCGGACGAAACGCCACAGCGGGTGAGCCTCAATGCATTCCTCGATAGCATCGCCTGTGATTATCAGGATGTCGGCAAAGCCGTGACCTTTTTGCCCTGTAGCGGCAAAGATAACTTCAATGTTCGTCAGCAGGCGCTACGGCGCATTATGACCAACCTGATTGATAATGCGCTGAAGTTTGGTCATCAGGCCGAGGTGTTACTGCTGAACGGCGCGGATGGCAGTATGGCGATCCATGTGCGTGATAACGGGCCAGGTATCCCGGAGGCGGAGCTGGACGCGGTGCTGGAACCTTTCTATCGCGTCGAGAATTCACGTAATCGTCATACCGGGGGTACTGGCCTCGGGCTGGCTATCGCCGCGCAGCTGGTCAGCCAGATGGCCGGTAGCCTGACGTTAAGTAACCGGGCGCAGGGCGGGCTTGATGTGCAGATCCTGTTGCGTGAGTAAAAAAGTCCCCCTTTTGTAGCCTTATGTATCAACGCCATCCCCGGATATTTACTGAGACAAAAAGGGGGGATTGCGGAAACGTCGTGAACACATCAGCTGGGTTAAATAAGCGCACTGCCAGATAACGCAGTGGTTCATTTCACTCCATCACATTCACGAGGTTTCCAATGAAAAAGTTTCTGTTTAGTGCCCTTGCCGCTGTTACGCTTAGCGCTTCTTTTGCCTCTTTCGCCGCGCAGGAAAGTCCCGCGGTCAACACCGTGGTGCTGGTGCATGGTGCCTTCGCGGATGGCAGCAGCTGGAATCGGGTGATTCCGCTGCTGCAATCTCACCACATCAAGGTGATTGCGGTGCAACTGCCACTGACCTCCTTACAGGATGATGTTGCCGCCACCCAGCGGGCAATCGACCGCGCTCCGGGCAATGTGGTGCTGGTGGGCCACTCGTGGGGCGGCACCGTCATCACTGAAGCGGGCAATAATCCACGCGTGAAGGGCCTGGTGTACGTCGCCGCTTTCGCGCCTTCCGTCGGACAATCGACCGGCGATCTGGCAGGAAGCTACCCATCCCCGCCAGGTAGCGCCGGTATTGCCAAAACGCCGGACGGTTTCCTTTACCTGCCTGCGCCAACGGTGGCACAGGATTTCGCCCAGGATTCGCCGGTCAGCCAGCAAAAACGCCTCACCGTGACCCAGGGGCCGATTCGCGCTGCGGCATTTGGTGACAAAGTGAGCCACGCCGCCTGGACGCAAAAACCGAGCTGGTATCTGGTCAGCACAGAAGACCGGATGATTAACCCCGACCTGGAACGGGCGATGGCGCAGCGCATCCACGCCAGTGTTAGCAGCGTGGCGGCCAGCCATACCTCAATGCTGAGCCACCCGACCACTGTCGCTCAGGTTATTACCCGTGCCGTCGCAGGCGTGAACGCGCAATAATCATTCTCTGGAGGTTAGCCATGTCGTTAATTATTGCGTTTCTGGCGGGGATGCTGACGTTACTGAGCCCCTGCACATTGCCGGTCATACCGTTTGTTTTTGCCAGCGTGCGCGGCAAAAGAGGGCAGATGGTGGCGTTGCTGGCGGGTATGGTACTGGTATTCACCGTCGTTTCCCTGCTGATCTCGGTGGCAAGTAGCTGGGTGACGCAGGTGACGGCCGCAGGGCGCTGGCTGGCTCTGTTGTTCCTGGCGTTGACCGCTATCACGCTGCTGTCCACGCGGGTGGCGCACTGGATCACCACGCCTTTTATGCTGCTGGGTAACCGCATTAACAACGCCAGCAACCAGCGTACTGGCCTGACCGCAGCGTTGCTGGCCGGGATGGCGATCGGGATGTTGTGGTCCCCCTGTGCGGGGCCGGTACTCGGGGCCATTCTTAGCCTGGCGGTCACCGGTCAGCATGCCCTTTCGGTGGGATTGTTGCTGGCGGCCTACGGTGCCGGGTGTGCGTTGATGCTGGGGGTATTGTGGTATGCCGGGCACGAGTTACTCATTCGTCTGCGTCCTGGGCTGGCAATGATGACGCGTTTGCGCCAGGGGGCCGGAGTATTGATGTTGGCGTCGGTGGTGCTGCTTGCCAGCGGCAGGCAGGGGGCGTTACAGGCGGCTCCGGTGCTGGCACAAAACCTTGAGCAGCGCCTCAGCCACTTTCTGCCGACCAGTACGCCAAAAATTACCCCGGTGCCGGTGGTTGAACAGACACAAAGTGCCTTGCCGGGGCTGGAGGGCGGCACGTCCTGGTTCAATAGCACACCTCTTAGCCGGGCAGATTTAAAGGGCAAAGTGGTACTGATTGATTTCTGGACCTATGACTGTATCAATTGCCAGCATACGTTGCCGCATGTCCGTGATTGGGCAAAGAAATATCAGGCGGATGGTCTGACGGTGATCGGTGTGCATACCCCGGAATATCCGTGGGAACGTGACCCGGCGGCAGTCGGCCGGGCCATCAAACAATGGGGGCTGCCATATCCGGTGGTGGCGGATAACAACTACAGTATCTGGAATCGCTTCGGCAATATGTACTGGCCAGCCCATTATATTTTCGATGCTCACGGCCAGCTGCGTTACACCGCCTTTGGTGAGGGCGATTACGCCGGGCAAGAGAAGGTGATTCAGCAACTGTTGCAGGAAGCCAAAGCGTAAAACAGCGCCGCTACCATAGCGGCGCACTTTATTGCGTTACCGTGCGAAGGTTAACGCGCGTGGTTCCAGAAACGCGGTAATCCCCCATTGGCCCATTTCCCGTCCGATGCCGGAGCTGCGAAACCCACCAAAGGGCGCGCGCGGTTCATGCGCCAGGGTATTAATCATCACTCTTCCGGCCAGAATCTGCTCACCAACCTGACGGGCTCTGGCTTCATCTTCGCCGATCACCAATGCTGAGAGTCCATACTGGGTGTCATTAGCGATAGCGATCGCTTCTTTCTCATCACGGTAGGTTAACAGGCTAAGTACCGGGCCAAAGATTTCATCCTGCGCAATGCGCATATCGTTGCGAACATCTGTAAATAAGGTTGGTTTCACATACCAGCCCTGGGTCAGAGGTTCTGGTCGGCCGCAGCCTCCGGCCAGCAGACGCGCACCCTGTTGCGTACCCATCTCAATGTAGTGCTGAACACGTTCCCATTGCTGCTGGTTAATCATCGGGCCAATGGTGGTGCAGGCATCAGCTGGATCGCCGGATATCTGTCGTTGTACGGCGGCAGTCAATGCACGCTCAAACTCGGCTTTACGCTGCTCAGGCACCAGAATGCGCGTCCCGGCGATGCAGGCCTGCCCGCTATTGATAAAACCCGCCTGCACCGCAAGTTCGGCTGCACGTGCGGCATCAGCATCGGGCAAAATCAGGGTGGGGGATTTGCCTCCCAGTTCCAGCGTAACGCGTTTAAAACTGTCTGCGGCACTGCGCAGGATGGCTTTGCCGGTGGCAGTGGAACCGGTAAAGGAGATTTTTGCCACATCCGGGCTGGTGCTGATGGCATGACCCACTGTCGCTCCACGACCGGTGACGATGTTAAAGACGCCGGGTGGTAATCCGGCGCGATCCAACGCCCTGGTGACCACCTCAGTTTGTAGTATGCTGAATTCACTCGGTTTGATCACCGTGGTACAACCGGCAGCAATGGCAGTAGCCAGTTTATGGCAGATAAAGCCGGCATTGCTGTTCCACGGGGTGATCAGTCCGGCCACCCCGAGCGGCAGCATTTGTACCCTGGCGCGTCCTGCCTGTTGCTGAAACGGGTAGGTTTGCAACTCCTTCATCACCTGTTTGATGACATCAGCAGGATAGGTGGCCATCCATTGCGAACGTGAAGACGGTGCGCCATATTCTTCACGTACCGCCTCGTGCAGTTCCTCTTCACATTGCTGCATGGCGTGAAACATAGTTTCCAGCAGCGCCAGCCGCTGTGCGACGCTATATTGGCTAAAGTCGGGGAAGGCGGCTTTGGCCGCCGCGATGGCTTGCAATGCATCACTTTCATTAGCCAGCCGGGCGGTGCCGATAACACTGCCGTCGGAGGGTCTGATAATATCCATCCTCTCGGTGCCTGCCGGGGTGACAAAGCGGCCATTGATGTAGATGTGTTCGATTGAGTGCATGGGCTGTTCTCCTGGAATGCTGTGGTGCAAAGAAAAGTAGCACGCACGCGATGTCGCTATAATCCGCCAGACCCTGCAAAGGCTATTGCGTTTAACGGAATAATTGATGAATCGAACCGGTATCAGTGAACTTGAAATCATGCTGGCAGTGGCGCGGCGCGGCAGTTTCAGCGGTGCAGCCAGTGAGCTGGAAATCTCTCCCTCTGCTGTGACCAATGCCGTCGCAGGGCTGGAAAAACGGCTGGGTGTGCGTCTGTTCAACCGAACTACACGCAGTGTCGGGTTAACGGAGGCCGGGCGGCGTTTTATGGTGAAGATTGCGCCTGCGGTCGAGATGATTCGCAGCGCGTCTGCGGAGGTTGCCAGCCTGCCAGCCGATCCTGCCGGGTCACTGCGCATCAATGTCCCGCCGGAAAGTTGTGCGTTGTGGTATGACGAAATTCTGCTGCCATTTCTTGCTCGCTACCCCCGTATCCGGGCGGATATCCATAGCCAGAAGGACAAGGTGGATATTGTTGCCGCAGGCTATGACGCGGGTATTCGCCTGGAGGATGATATCCCGGCCGACATGATCCCGGTAAAACTGACGCCACCGTTACGCATGATCCTGGTCGCGTCGCCCGACTACCTTTCCCGCGCGGGGACGCCGCAACAGCCTGAACAGCTGAGTGAGCATTGCTGTATCTGTATGCGTATGGCTGACGGCAGTATTTACCGCTGGGAACTGAGCCACCAGCAGCAAAACTATAAGGTGCAGGTGGAACCGTTGCTCACCGTCAATGACCTGGCTTCGGCGCAGAAAGCGGTAGTGGGAGGACTGGGGATTGCCTGTTTGTCAGAGCGTCATATCGCGGCAGATGTGCAGGCGGGCAGGGTGATTCAGCTGATGCCGGAGTGGCAAGTCAATCTCGGCACATTGTGTCTGTACTATCCCGGTCATCGCCTGGTTCCTCCCACATTAAAGGCGCTGACGGAATTTATTCGGGAAGTGATGACCACAACGGACCTGTAGTGGCGCGATATATCGTGCATATTACTTTACATATATTTGATGTGGATATTTAACATCTGCCTCATATTCGCGACAAATAAAACATAATTTCTATAGTTCAATCCTCATGCCGCCAGTTAAAACAATGTGTTGCGTGACATAACGTTGCTTTGCTCACAAAAAATAAACTGAGTCACCAGGATGATTCTTTTTTACAAAAACAATCAAATCTATAATTTTGTTTTTGTAATCTTATCCATAGTTTTTTAATTGTGGAGGAATAATGCAAAGGACCATCTACGATATCGATGTTGATATCAGAAATTTGAACCATGCCATCAAACATCATTATGAATGGTCAAACAGGCTGCTGGAGATCAGTTTGTTCGGGGGCGATTTCGATAAATCTTTAGAGGATAAAAACTCTCAAGGCTATTGTGATTTTGGTAAGTGGATCGATGCTGCACTCATCAAATATGACTTTAACGAAAACGATCTCCTGCGTATTTCTGACTCCCATATGAAAATGCATCAAACGGTCAGGGATATTATAGCGGCAATTAAAGTGAATGCATTTACCCACTCACAACTTAAGGAATATTTTTATAAGCAGAAAAACTTCCTCGATGCTGTAGATACTTACAAATCCAGCTTGCTAGCAAACCGCAGTGCTTACGACGCATTGACCGAATTACCTATGCGTAACAAACTGATAAATGACTTTCCACGTTTACAGGCACGATGTGCGCAGAGTGATAAAGACCTTTATTTGATTATTCTGGATGTTGATCATTTTAAACAGGTGAATGACAGATATGGTCACAATGGCGGCGATACGGTGCTTAAAGGTCTGGCTAACCTCCTGCTGGGTGCAATGCGAAAAGATGAAAAGTGTTACCGCTATGGTGGCGAGGAATTTGTTATTTTAGTCGAAGGTGAAAATCTTCACGACATCAAAAAAATCATTGAACGACTGATGATAAAAATCCGTGGTGAAATGTTTCTTTATGAAGACAATATCATTAACATTACGGTGACTTTTGGTATTTCTCCGGCTAAAACAGATTGTTCACTGGAAGATATTATCGCGTTGGCTGATAAGGCGATGTATTACGGCAAGCAATATGGCCGGGATGTTTGTATGCTAAATCACAATGATGAGATTGGGGTACTTTATAAATAGCCATCGCGAAATATTAGCGAGCTAAACTCAACCGGTGACAGGGCACTGGGTACGCGTAACGCAACCGAGGTCTGGCTCTCGCTCCAGAAATCAGCAAACAGGCGCAGTGCCGCAGGTGCCTGCGCCGCCGCCCAATCCTGCGGCAACTGTGCGACATCAACCCACTGGATCAAATCATCTGGGACTTCGATATGCTCAAGAGGGGTGATCAGTTTCAGCACTTCATATGTTGAGCCGTCCGGCACCAGTGAGCCAGCGCACAATCCCACATAAAACTTTTTCGGCCACATCAGGCTAACCCACTGAAAGTGGATACCCTCTGGACATTTGCCCAAACTGTCTCGGGCAATCACACCTTACCGCCCGGATTCACGCCAGATACGCTGCTCCGACCCTGACCTGTGGAGAAAAATAATGAAAAATGTTATGCGTCTGGCGTTACTCTCTGCCCTGGCTTTCAGTGGATCACTGATGGCACAAACCTTCGTCTACGTGTCTGAGGCCACCGATGGCAACATTGCCCGTTATGCCCTGAATGACAAAACCGGGGCGCTGACCTTACTGGGGCAGACCTCAGCGGGAGGCAAAGTGATGCCGATGGCACTCAGCGCCGATCATCATCACTTATATGCCGCGATTCGCAGCCAGCCATTGCGGCTGGTGAGCTGGACAATTGATGCCCAAAGCGGTGACTTATCACAGGCGACCGAGGTAGCCGCAGCAGCCAGTTATCCTTATATCAGCCTCGATAGCCGTGGGCGTTTTTTGTTAGGTGCTTCGTATGATGGTGATGTGGTGCATGTTTATCGGCTGGCTAGTGATGGCAAAGTAGAAGCACCACCGGTGGCGGCGTATAAAACCGGCCATGTAGCGCATTCTGTGATCATCGATGCCACCGGGCACTCGGTCTATGTCGGCAATCTTGGCACTGACCGCGTGTTGCAACTCAATTTAACCCCGGACGGCAGCCTGACACCGATTGGTAAGGGTTATGTGGAGACTGCTGCGGATAACGGACCGCGCCATTCGGTGATGTCACCGGATAACCGTTATTTGTATAACGTGGGTGAGATGGGGGGCGTCATTACACAATTTAAGCGCCAGCCAAATGGTGCGCTGGATAAGATCGCTGAATGGCCCAATGCCGTTGCGGCGCAGTATCAGTTGCAACATGGTCGTGAACGTCCGGCAGATTACAACGATCCGACACCACGTATCTGGTCGGCGGATATTCGCATGACGCCCAATGGTCGCTTTTTGTATGTGACAGAACGCACCAGCAGTACGGTGAGTGGTTATCGTGTCAACAAAGATGACGGTAAATTAACGTTAATTGGCAGCTGGCCGGTGGAAAAACAGCCGCGCGGCATAGCTATCTCGCCTGATGGTAAATGGCTGATCGCCAGCGGCGAGAAAAGTAATGTGACGGGTAGCTATGCTATCAATTCACACAGCGGGGTGCTGAAACGCGCAGGTAGCGCCCCTGCCGGTGGTGACGCGAACTGGGTGACGGTGGTGACGTTTTGATGATGTCATTTTGATAAAATAATGTCGCGACGCAATAAATTGTGCCGCGACGACTTACCCGTGTTTTAACCTGAGTTGGCTGAATCTTTTTTCGAGGTTGAAGCACCCGCATTCACCTCATCCAACAGTGCAGTACCTGCCTGCAATACAATTGATTTTAATAAATCAAATTTAATCAGCGCATCTTTATCGATTTTCTGATTTGGTTCCAGATTTTCATATGCGACCTCAGCTACCCGATGCCAGAGGCTGACCATAAAGTCAGCATTCTGCTTCAGGAAATAAAGCAGGAATTTATGATTGTTATAGGCAATATCCATTAGTGAGCGTAATTCAATACGTTTTTTTGTTGCTTCATCACTAAAACGATTGTGATAGCGATAGGAATCCTTCCCTAAATATTGATTGACAAATTCCCAGATTTTATCTCTGTGGATAAAATCCTGAGTATGTCTCATTAATTGGTCGCAGAAACGCTCAAGGAATTCAGAGTCACGCATCAGGTAATCAACCAGATGGTTTCTATCCGATAAAAGTTCTTTGCCATATTGCTCGATGCCACGGAAAGTGAATTTTTTTATTGTATTGTAGGTTTCAATATATACCTCAGGGGGTGTGTAAGCAAAGTCCAAACCATTGTTAATATGGTCGGATTCATGTATGGCGATCTGTTTAAATATATCGTCATTGGGTATTTTTTGGGTGTAAATAAATTTATGTTTATCATCGATAGTCGTAAAAGCTATGTCTCCGGGACTAAAAAGTAATTTTTCGGCATCGTCTTTAAAACAGCCGCCAACCAGTTTGCCATCTTTAGCATATCTCTCCTCAAAAATCTGGAACCGATCGGGGGTGACTGCCAGAATGTTATTCTGTAATCTTCGGAAGTCGGTAGTGAATGAGCGCACTTCATCATCAGTAAATGTTTTCCCGGTAAACTCCGAAAGAATGTTACTCATCAGTCTCGGATGTAGTTTGTTATTGAAAAGGTCGCTAATCATCCGGGCCTGAGAATGGAGTTCATTTATATTGACTTTGAGTCGCTTAAGAAAATCGGGATATTTCTTTTCCATGTCATATTTGTTTTTTGTTTTTAGTGAATATTTCGGATTGTCCTGAATATCCGGTGGGGATATTTTATCGAGAATCTTATTTATCCATCGATTAGCCTTGATTTCACGCTCGGGAAACTGTTTGTAATAGACGGCAACTTTATCTTTGAACTCCCGGTTACGATAATTGAAGGCTTTTATTTTCTGGTTCAGCTTTTCGAATTCCTTTATGAATTCATCCGCTTTTGGGTAAAAAATATCTTCATTCGGGTATATGCTGTGGAATAGTGCAATTGCCCGTGAAAAACGTTTAAATCCTGAGTTAATTGTTGCAGGTATTTCCCATCTTGCAAATTTCTCTATAAATTCACTGGCTGCAGGATATTTACCTCGTATAAAATCAACTGGCAGGATCATTCCCAGCTCTTTCATCATTTTTCGGCATGCTATTTCAGCAAAGTGGGGCGGGTCTGGAAGCTGACTACCTTCCTTAATTAAATTCTGCATCGCTGCTTTGCGCTGATAGTCCTCATAGGGATTTAATGCCATGTAACCATAGGTCAGTGGACTAATCATATCGGTATAGAACGGGGCTTTTGTGGAGGCATTACGCTTCACCCGAATCGATGCACTGCTACCGTTGATGGGATCACCACGCCAGGAGATAAAGATGTCATTAAACTCACACAGTTGTTGAAATTGAATGCGTCTTTCTTCATCTTTCCATTCGATGATTATCGTGTCACCATCGTCTCTCTTAACCCAAAGGCGTACCGGTTTCCATCCAGGATAGGTGATTAAATTATTGAAAAAGGCATCAGAGATATTTGCGCTGTTAAAATTAATCTCCGAAAATTCTTTTTTAAAAAACACTTTTCCATATTTATCGGAAGTACGCATATCCTGTTCCATTCGTTCGGTCTTTAATGCATCAAGCGTATTGCTTGCGATATGAGATAAGAAATCAGAAACGTTTATGACTAATTCCTGATTATGCGGTTCAGAGCGAGCCACTTCATAGTTGGTAGGGAGAAGGAATAAATTTTTCTGATCAAGCCGATAGTTTTTTATACCCTGGGGGCCGTTAGTTTTGCAATAAATCTGGTCTGTGAGCATATTCCAGCGAACATCAAGAATTTTTATCTGAGCAGGAAGCTGCCGAATATTGAGAGAATTGTTATGCAACATCCAGCCCAGATCGGTATTAAACAGGGTCGAATTTGCCAGGTAATTCCTTACCTGACTATCCTCAAGATACATTTGTTCCTTCACATCCGATGCATCAGTTGGGTTCAGGCTGACCTGTGAGGAGGCGTGTTTGGTTTCCTTTCTGATATTTTCAGCGATCTTTCCGACAACAGAACGCGCAACTGCGGCGAAAAGCCTTACCAGTTTGCTGCCTTCCCCTTCAGGGGTTGCATCATAAAGGCATATTGCCGCATCCTCAAGGGTCAGCAAAGCCTTCTTTAGGGTGCCTGGTCCGGCGGTAATATCATTCAGTGCCTGTTTGCACGATTCAACCGGAATGAACTGCGTGGCTAAGTTTTCGGAAAAATCAACCACAACATCCCAGGTTCCCGGTGAAGATGTTGTGACCGTGGTGATTTCAGGGAAACGTATATTAATAATACTTTGACTTAAGCGTTGCATATATATCTGCCAGCTTTCCCTTTCATTAGCGGCAGGAACGGTTTTTTTGTCGCTGACAAAAAACGTGGTTTGCGCCAATTGATTGACACCCTGGGCAGATAAACGTGCCACAAAATCGGTTTTACCCTGCTGATTAAGCCAGTTCGCGTAATGATCTCGGGTGTGGAAATGTGCGGAATCATCATAGGCTAATGGTGCAGCAAAATTATTTAGCACCGGGATTTCAGAAATGAAATAGCAACGCCTGATACGCTCGAAATCTGCTGTCACAATAAAACCAATAAAATGGCGGTTTTTAACGGATTCTGACGCATTCTGTGAAGTGATGAAATAAACTTCCAGTCCCTGTGGCTCCTGCGAAGCAAACAGGAAAAAATCCTGATCGACCGCAGGAATCTGTTCAAAAGCCAGACGGCAGAGTTGTTTTTCCACATCAGCTAAAGCCTGATAATCGCTTTTAAGATGTGTGATCTGCTCTCTGTATTGTTGCAGATCGTGGTAAATTTTATGATTGAGATACAACGCATGTACCAGCAACCGGCCTTCCACTTCGAGATGATTGAGATAATCACTCAGCCTGTAAGTGCTTTTTTTAAGCAGGTCATCATAGCGGGAAAACTTTCTTAATAAATAATCATCTGAGAAACGGAGCAGAGATTGCATACCAAACTTTTTTAACTTCTCTGCAGTAAGTAGATTCAGTTTGTTGTCATTGGCAATAATGCCCGCCGCAACGGTTAAAAGCACGCCATTGGTAGAAAGAACGGCTTCGTCACTGACATCATCTTTGTTTATCAGACGGAAGCAGGGAAGATGATTTTTAATGAACTCCAGGTGGAGAAACTGCATTTTTTCAATGATCACCTCACTTTCCAGAAAAGCGGGTAGTGCTTCATCAGCATTTATCACGGAGGCCAGCAGATTGTTTTTAAATCCATTTTGCAGATCAATGACCAGATTTT
This sequence comes from Pantoea sp. X-Soil-TKNS-1280, assembly GCF_059730475.1. NCBI lineage: Bacteria > Pseudomonadati > Pseudomonadota > Gammaproteobacteria > Enterobacterales > Erwiniaceae > Pantoea > Pantoea sp. X-Soil-TKNS-1280. The sequence continues at coordinate 2,066,168 of NZ_AP035962.1, forward strand.
CCAGCGCTGAAAATTTAGTGCTGACGGGTTTTACCATCGCCAAAATAGTATTAAAGGTTGCGGACAGTAACTTCCCCGGATCGGGTATCAGACGGTCGATCTCGTAGAGCAGGATATCGGTCAGATGATGTTTTCCCTCCGGAGCCTGTACCCAGGCATTCAGTAATTCTTTATTATTCGCAAAGGGTGAGCGCTCAAACAGTGACGTGGCAAATTTGACTGCCTCTGACTCGTCATATGCACAGTCCTGGTTATGATTTATCACTAATTTTCTGATGATGATGGCGATTTTTTCCAGCGGAGTAAGTTGCGACGTGACGGACCCTGGCAGGGTAAGCAAATAAACATGAAGTTTGTCTTCAATCTGAGTCGCTGGAATTTGGCTGAGCCACTGCTGTGCCTGTACCAGCATGTCATCAAGATCGCGCGCAATAAGGGGGGGGCGTTTTATTCTGCACGACCCCTGCGGTTTCGCTGTTTCAGATGGACCAAATAATAGTGTCAGACTATCCTGAGTGACCGCAGGCAGCGGAGTGGTGCTACCAGGCAGGGCAGCGGTTGTGGGGGGATTTCTGGGGAAGGTAAAGGGATATAATATTAACACCCTTTTATTACGATCAAACAGGTTGAGCGCATAATCAACCTGCTCAGCAGACAGCATTGGCGTTGACGATACAGCCTGCGCCGTGGTCGTTTCACCGTAGTCGTAAAATGGCCATTCATCAAAACCGGCCATGGGTCCAAATGGATCGAGGTCATTTTCATCAATCACCTCAGCCTGAATATCCTGTGCTCCAGCGACGGGCAGGAGATTCCAGCCTAAGAGCGGCGCAGCCAATGTTTTCCGTGCGGCGTTGGCAGCAGGGCAAATACCGCTGTTAATTGGCTCGCTCACCCCATCGATTTGCAGTGGGAGACGGTAAAGTGCAGAAGAATAGCCTGTCGTGGCGGTATTTAACTCCCGGCCGATCTCAAGATCTAAACCGTTGTTATTGCTAACACAAACCCGTGTTGCCAGATTGCCTTCAATACCTACACCCGCGATTTCAATCTCTGAGGTCTGGTTATCAAACCTGTTCACCCTATCCGAGGGACACTTGGGAATACGCAGGCAAACCGACTGTCCCTGCCTGAGCAGCAGCGGTGGCAGGGAAATGTCGGCAGGCAGGTTGATGATGGATTTGAACCATAATTCTGCGGCGGGTGATGTGCCCCCAATGATAACCGGACTGGCATTCAACATCTGCCCAGGTGCTGTTGTCGCAGAGGACGCGCCGAGGGTGGGCAGCGTAGTATCCAGATAAACGCTGACATAGGGTGCCAGCGCATTGATCAGCGGGAGCATCAGCGTTGAACGGGGCTGCCAGAATGCCATCTTTTCCAGGCAGCCTTTGAGTTTCTGCTCAAACTTGCGGTAAAGGTGACGATCTTCTTCCGTCAGGCTATTCAGCCATGCTTCGCGGTCCGCAACATGTTCTTCGACACGTTGCAATGCCACGCTGGCACCTTCAGCCGTTGAGGCGGAAAGCATCAGTTGGTTTAGCGCATACAACTCCTCATTCAACTCAGCGTTGTCTGACGTGGTCAGCAGCAGCCTGGGTAGCTCACTGTGTGCCTGATCGAGTGCCCGCTGCTGTAGCTGGCAGAACGACCAATGCAGCAGCAGTTGTGCAGCGGCCAGTACCGGCCTTTCCATTCCGTAAGAACTGGCGCGGATCAGTGAAGCGAAATAGCTATTGAGATTGCTCAGACTCTGCCTCACCACCTCCGGCGCTGAGCGTGGCAACCGGTGATTACTGGAGAGTCGTGTCAGGCTGTTGCTCAGGGTCCGGCATATTCTGCCGAATGAAAATGCTGTTCTGCTGGTGGGTTGTAACGCTGCATGGCCTGCGGTTGATGAGAAAATATGTGCTGCATCCGTCATTAAGAACCCCCTGAGTGATGATTTGTTGAACGAGAATCGGCAGGAGGCTAAAACCTGGTTACGGCTTCCCGTTTTGACAAGGAAGCCAACATGATCAAATGATGAAAAATATCTGAATCAGAAACAATGTCGTCAGTCTGCGAGGGACAGGGGGCGGTTTACCCATACCAGCTATATCCCCGTGGCACACGGGAAAATCCGATCTCTTTCAGAGCCGGAAGTAACGGCGATTGCCCGGCGGGTGTCTCATCAATACGCTCCAGCGTAAAACTGAGATGCTTCTCGCGTTTGAGAGCCACACCCAACGCCAGTATCGCGGCATGTAACTCTTCATGACTGGACCCGGCAGCAAAAGTCATCAGCTCTTTGCCACCTTGTGGCAGATAAAGCCTCACCCGACCCTGCGCAATCACCACCAGCGCGCCATTGCGGCGCGTGGGACGATTACCGCTCAGACTCAATGGCCACGGCAGTTGCACGCCAAAAGGGTTGGCCGGATCAAGTACTGCAAGAGCCACCGGACTGGATCCACTATGCTGACTGCTGGCGAGCTGGCGCAGACGGTCAATCGCCGTAGGGTCAGCAAATTGCGCGGCACCCATCCCGGCAACAAACCGCCCGCGTAACAGCCGTCCAGCATCTTCCAGGCCACGCAGCAGCGGTTGTAAGGCCGGGAACCCGCCGGGCACCTGTTCTGCGATGGCGGCACCGCGGCTGATGACGCCAAAGCGATCCAGCATATTTTCTGTCAGCGCCAGCGCACGCTCGGTATCGGTAAGGGGCGGGCGCATAATGAGCGACCAGCGGCCCGCCATGCTGTTGAGGGTAGGCCCGGTGCTGATACGGGCAGCGGGCGCGCTATAGCTGATGCGTCCGCGCCGGGGGCGGCTGGGGCGGGAACGCAGTGTGCTGCTCTGGCTGCTCAGGGTGCGCAGTGCTGACCAGGTGTCGGTGGTGAGATAACCGCGCCAGGCCAGATCCCACATTGCTTCGTAAACTAATGAGGAATCAGGCGTTTCATCCACCACACGCGGTAACAGCTGGCGCACAAACCAGCCGCTGCCGTCCTGCAACAGCGTCAGGATCGATTGTTGTAGCGGTGACAGTGCCACGGTTCTCCCCTCGTCTGGTGCAGGCAGCGTTTCACCGGCGTAGTCATTTAAATGCAATGACACCAACCCTTCACTGGCCCCCTGAGCGCGTTGTCCGCTCCAAATCACTTCGCCGCTGGACAGCAGTTCATCCAGCATTGCGGGCTGGTAATCACGTACCCGGACAGGAAAGATTTGTGATTCCCACAGCGCAGCGGGCAATGCGACGCCTGCCAATTGTTCGATCACCCGCAGTACGCCGTTGGTGCCACTCAATGCGCCCTGGGCCTGACGGGCGGCGGCATCGCTCAATACGCCCTGACGCTCCAGCAACAGGGTGACATAGACGGCCTGATCCACCGGTTTAGTGGCTTCGCGCGCCGCCTGCAACGAACGGACACGCAGGCGACGGAATACGGATTCCGCCACCCATTGCGGTTCGTCGGTGTCGGCTGCGGCAAAGTCGCCTTTCAGCACCTTGTCCTGTTGGCGCAGCACCTCCAGCGCATCGTCGGCGACGGCACGCCCCAGCCCGAAATGTCGGGCCATTTGTGATGCCGTAAACAGCGCGTGAGTGCGGGCGAAGCGGTTGATCAGATCGTATAACGGACGTGTTACCGGCTGGAGTAGCACGGCGGGTAAGGTATCGGGCACGCTGATTCCCAATGCATCGCGCAACCGCGCGGCATCCTCAGTCACCGTCCAGCGCGTGTCACCGGCCATGTTGGCCGGGAAAATCCGTTGTGCCTGTTGTAGCGCCGTTAAACCGGCATTCAGTGCTTCTTCGCCGCTGTAGCGTTTCGCCAGTTCCGTGGTTGAAAGGGGACCGATTTCACGCAGCAAATCCACCAGTGCTTCGCGACTGCTGGCGTGATAATCGGGTAATGTGCGTTGTAATTCCTGCTCCACGCGGGCGACCACCTCGGGAGCCAGCAGTTCGCGCATATCAACCTGGCCCAGCAGGTCACTTAACAGTTTGCTATCCAGCGCCAGCATGGAGGCGCGTTTCTCTGCCTGCGGGGCATCGCTGGCATACATAAATTCAGCCACATAACCAAACAGCAGCGGGGCAGCAAACGGTGAGGGCGAATCGGTACTGACTTCCACCAGCTGAATCTCTCCCTGTTGCAGACGCAACATCAGATGATGCAAGGCGGGTAAGTCATAGACATCCTGTAAACATTCGCGAGCGGTTTCAATCAGGATGGGAAAATCATCAAACTGGCGGGCAACTTCCAGTAACTGCCCGGCACGTAAACGTTGCTGCCAGAGTGGCGAACGTTTACCGGGATTGCGTCGTGGTAACAGCAACGCACGCGCCGCACATTCGCGAAACCGGGCGGCAAACAGCGCCGACTGGCCGACGGATTGCGTCACCACCCGTTGTAGTTCATCAGGCGCAAACAGGAACATTTCAGCGCCGGGTACACGGCCTTCACTGTCCGGAAAACGCGCGACAATGCCATCATCGCTGGCGACCACGGCAGGATCGAGACCCATTATCCGGCTGATGCGTTCTGCCACCGCCAGTGCCCAGGGAGCATGCACGCGCTGGCCGTAAGGCGAATGCAAAATCACGCGCCAGTCGCCGGTTTCATCGCGGCAACGTTCAATCAGTAAGCTACGGTCAGTTGGCAAGGTGCCAGTTGCCTGGTGCTGTTCGGCAATCAGCGTCTGAATATTATGGCGCGCATATTCATCCAGGGTAGCGCCCGGGGAAGCACCCTGATCAATGGCGCGTAGATAGCGCCCAATTGCCTCACCGAGTGCCGCAGAGCGGCCAACCCCCTCGCCATGCCAGAAGGGCAGACGCGCCGAACGCCCGGGAGCAGGTACCACCACTACCTGATCATGCGTAATTTGCTGAATACGCCAGGAAGTGGCTCCGAGGGTGATGATGTCATTGACCCGCGATTCGTACACCATCTCCTCATCCAGTTCGCCCACGCGTCGCGCGCCCGCCTGTTCTTCCCCTTCGGGCAGCATGACGCTGAACATACCGCGATCCGGGATGGTTCCGCCGCTGGTGACAGCCAGATGCTGCGCGCCAGGACGGCCACTGAGGGTGTGGTTGTGGCGGTCCCAGATGATGCGCGGGCGTAAATTAGCAAATTCATCGGAGGGATAGCGTCCGGCCAGCATATCCAGCACCGCATCAAAGGCGGTACGTGGCAGGGTGCGGAAAGGATCGGCACGCCGGACCCGCTCAAACCAGGCATCAACCTGCAAGGTATCCATCGCAGCGGCAGCCACCGTGTGCTGTGCCAGCACATCCAGCGGGTTATGCGGCGGGGCAATGGCATCCAGCTCACCGGCCAGCATGGCATTCACCGTCACTGTGGTATCCACCAGGTCCCGGCGCGTGCGCGGCCAGAAAATACCCTTAGGAGTGCCGCCAACCTGGTGCCCGGCGCGCCCCACGCGTTGCAGCGCACTGGCGACCGATAACGGTGCGCCAACCTGCATCACCAGGTCGATATCACCCATATCAATGCCCAGTTCCAGACTCGATGTTGCGACCACACAGCGTAGCTCTCCCGCCTTGAGGGCGGTTTCAATTTCCAGCCTTTGCTCTTTCGACACTGAGCCATGATGCGAGCGGGCGATAAAGGTATCGGGCGTTTGCACACGTTTTTCGGTGCCGCCAGTGAAGGATCCGTAGCCGAAGGATTCTTCTGGTTCTGTTGGTTGTTCCCCCAGCCGCCGCGCGTAGAGTTCGTTGAGGCGCGCGGTGAGTTTTTCCGCCAGACCGCGTGAATTAGTAAACACCAGCGTGGCCCGATGGCGCAGCACTTCGTCAAGGATACCGGCTTCGATATGCGGCCAGATCGACCCGGCAGCCAGGGTTGCATCCTGAGCAGCGCGCGCATCGGGACGCTGCTGAATATCGGTCATATCGGCAACCGGGACGGTGATGGTCAGTTGCAGGGGACGTTTTGCGTCGGGGTTGACCACCCGTGTTTCACCCGCACCACCAAGGAAACGAGCCACCACCTCGGGTGGGCGCACCGTCGCTGAGAGACCGATGCGTTGGGCTGGCTGGGCCAGCAGTGCATCGAGTCGTTCCAGACTGAGCGCCAGATGAGAGCCGCGTTTGCTGCCCGCCACCGCATGGACTTCATCGACAATTACCGTTGAGATGCCCTGTAGCGTTTCGCGTGCTTTGGAGGTCAGCAGCAAAAAAAGCGATTCCGGCGTGGTAATCAGAATATCGGGTGGACGTCGTTGCAGCTGCGCTCGCTCGGCACTGCGCGTGTCACCAGAACGCATCCCCACCGCCAGCGCGATCTCCGGCTCGCCTTGCTGGCGGCGCTGTGCTTCAACGCCCGCCAGCGGCATTTGCAGATTGCGCTGGACATCAGCGGCCAGCGCTTTAACCGGGGAGATATACAGGATGCGGGTTTTGTGGCTACGTTCGACGGATGCGGCCTGGCTTCGTTCACGAAACAACGCATCAATCGCATGCAGAAAAGCCGCCAGCGTCTTACCGGAGCCGGTAGGGGCGATCACCAGACAGTTTTTCCCGCTGGCAATGGCCTGCCATGCTTCGGCCTGGACCGGTGTCGGGGCCCGAAACGCAGCACGAAACCATTGCTGTGTCGCGGGTAAGAAATGACTGAGCGCTGCATCTGACATCCGGATTCCCTGATTGCGTTATCGGTGCATTTCTCAGTTTAGCGAAGTCGAAGGAGGAAAATCAGGGTATATACTTGTTTCTTTGGTTGGTTTCTTCATCAACAGGAGTGAATGATGGTTATGTTGAAGCGCGCGCTATTGCTGGCGCTATTTCCGGCCTCAGTGCTGGCCGCCCCGATTTTTACCCTGCAATCATCCGATTTTACCGACAATGCGATGCTGGAAAAGGCATTTGCCGGTAACGCGCAAGGCAATCCTTCCTGTACCGGTGAGAATGTTTCCCCGGCCCTGAGCTGGTCCAATGCGCCCGCCGGGACACGCAGTTTCGCCCTGATGATCACCGATCCGGTGGGAGGAAAGGGGTTGGGCGTCACGCATCTGGTGGCCTATAACATCGCCTCCGATCGCACGTCCTTTGCCCAGGGGGAACTGGCAAAAGGTACCGGTTATACCGGGGGCAAGAACTCTCCCGGCACTACCCGCTATTACGGCCCGTGTCCGCCGGTGGGAAGCGGCGTGCATCACTACAACTTTGTGCTGGTTGCTACCGATTTACCGCCTGACCAGTTACCGGCGGGGTTAACCCATGATGCGCTGGTGGCGAAGCTGAAAGGGCATGCGCTGGGGGCCGCCACCATCGTCGGGCGATTTACTAACGATCAATAACTACCCGCCGCACGGATCCGTAGCGGCGCGATAAATCGCACCGCTACCCAATTTCCGTCAGGTGTTGTAGCCCAGTTCTTCGGAAATGGCGCGGGCGGTGGCGACCACCGGCCCCATCAGCTTTTTCACCCCGATCTGTTGCATCTTGGCGGTGGGTAACGATATCGATACCGCGTAAGGCACGCGTTGCTGGATATCGAACACCGGGGCGGCAATGCATGACACGCCCAGCTCATTCTCTTCGCGATCCATCGCTGTTTGCTGCTGGCGGATGTTTTTCAGCTCTTCCATCATTTCCGGCAGCGTGGTAATGGTATTTTTCGTCAATTGCTGGATGCTGTCCTGATGGCTTTGCCAGTATTCGGGCAGATAATCTTCGCTGCCCCAGGCCATAAAAATCTTGCCCATCGCCGAGCAGTACAGCGGCATATGCTGGCCGATATAGGCGCGAGTGCGCATCATCCCGGTAGTGGGTTCCAGCTTATAAATCAGGATCACATGGTCATCTTCGCGGCTGGAGAAATTGACCGTTTCTCCCACTTCTAAGTTCAGTTTCTCCAGATGCGGGGCAGCGACATGGATGATGTTGAGCGAGGAGAGTGCCTTCTGCCCGACAGAAATAAATTTGGTGGTTAAGCGATAGCTGCCGGGCGAGGGGGCCTGGGTGACATAACCACTGCTGTGCAACCCCTGCAGCAGGCGGTGCACGGTACTCTTGTTCATGCCGGACAGCTCAGAAAGATGGGCCAGCGGACACCCGTTGGGGTAATTGCTTAACAGTTCAATCAGTTGCAATCCACGAAACAGGCTCTGTGTCCCCAGCGGCTTGTCACTCTTTTCTTCCTTTGCTTTATCCACTTTAACCACCATCCACGCTTCCTCTCAGTTTTCCTGCTCCGGTAAAAGAACAGTCGCCAGATGTTAACTCAGACACTTCAGCCTGGGAATCCTTCGCCAGTTTTAGTGTGACTTTTCGCGAAAATCCACCCCCGATGGAAGTGAGTGATGCATCACAATTCCGCAACAGAAAATATAACTAACTGTTTATTAATGAATTATATCCCGCTCACTTCTTTGCTTTTCGTGCGCGTCAGGAATAGTATTTTTTGGAATCGTATTTCGCATGTTGAAATTTAGCGGTGTTTTCAGGTTGTCGCCGCTGTTGATGCTCACCAGGAGTTTGCAGGAGGCGGTAATGCAGCATAGCCCGGGAACACCGGTTCTTACTCTGAGCCATATCACCAAACGCTTTGGCGGCAACCCCGCCGTGAATGATGTCAGCCTGGCGGTTTATCCCGGCGAAGTCGTTGCCCTGTTGGGAGAAAACGGCGCTGGAAAATCCACCCTGATTAAAGTGCTGGCCGGTGTCTACAACCGTGATGAGGGAGATATCCGTTTTCATGAAACCAGCATCGGCTCAGCCGCCAGCCTGAAAACGGCGACGCACCAGCCGATTGCGTTTATTCATCAGGATCTCGGTCTGATCGAATGGATGACGGTGGCGGAAAATATGGCGCTGGTGATGGGGTTTACCCGTCGTCTGGGGCTCATCGACTGGCGTGCCGTACGTGAACGGTCACGGGCTGCGCTGGAGGAAGTCGGCATCGTACTGGACCCGGACGCCCGCGTCTTCGAACTGTCGCGCACCGAAAAATCGCTGCTGGCGATTGCGCGTGCGGTGGCGGTCAATGCGGAAGTGCTGGTGCTGGATGAACCGACTGCCTCCTTACCCGCTAATGATGTGCGTCATCTGTTTGATGTGATTAACCGGCTGAAAAGCCGCAAGGTCGGCATGATCTACGTGACTCACCGCCTCGACGAAGTGATCGAAATTTCCGACCGTATCTGCGTGATGCGCGATGGCAAACATGTGGCGGAAGGCAACACCGCCGACTACCAGCTGCATGATCTGGTGGAGATGATTGTCGGTGAAGCACTGGAAGGGAATCAGCGACAGCCGTTACCCAATGCGCAAAAACCGGTGCTGGTGCTGGACCAGCTGTGCATTGATGAAGTGGGGCCGGTCAGTTTCACCCTGCAACCCGGCGAAATGCTGGCGCTGGCTGGATTACGTGGAGCCGGGCAGGAGGAGATTGGCCGCCTGCTGTTTGGTTTGCGTCAGGCCACCGCAGGCAGCATCCACTTTCGCGATCAACCCTATCAGCCACAAACCCCGCAGCAGGCAATGGCCGCTGGCGTATCGCTGGTGGCAGGCGATCGCACCGGTGAAAGCCTGGTGATGTCGATGAGCGTGCGTGAAAACCTGTTTCTTAATCCCTGCGCCAGTGGCCATCGGCTGCTGTCACGCTACGGACGTCGCGCCGAAATCGGGGCCAGCTGGTGGAAGGTGCAGCTGTTCGATGTCCGGCCTAAAGACGTCAATCTCGATATCAGCGCTTTGTCCGGCGGCAATCAGCAGAAAGTGGTGATGGCGCGCTGGATGCACCTCAACGCCCCGTTATTGATTCTGGAGGACCCCACTGCCGGTGTGGATGTCGGTGCGCGTGAAGAGATCTATCACCTGCTGAATAAAGCGCTGGCTGACGGCATTGCGGTGTTGGTGATTTCCAACGACCTCGAAGAGATCGCCCATATCTGCAACCGCGCACTGGTGTTTAACCGTGGCCAGGTGGTGGGCGAATTAAAAAATGAACAGGTGACCTTTGCCGGTTTGCTGGAGCTGGCCTCTGCCAGCAGCGCTGCCCCATTAACCACCGTCTGAAAAGGAAGGCAGGAGAAAAATTATGTCGAAAACATCCGTAAAATCCACCGCGCTGGAGCAGCGGGTAAACCTGGCTCAGCATGGCTTTGCCCCCTGGTCGATGCAGATTATGACCCGCTATGGCCTGCTGCTGCTGTGCGTGCTGCTGACCCTGCTGTTTTCCGTCTTATCCCCGTCGTTCGCCACCATGCTGACGTTACAGGCGATTCTTGCCAGTAAAGCCAAAATTGCCTTGCTGGCACTGGCGGCCACGCTGCCGATGATCGTCGGCAAGATCGACCTTAACGTCGGTTTCGGTATTGTGCTGTGGCACATCCTCGCCATCACCTTACAGGTGGAATATGGCTTCTCGTGGCAGATGGCGGTGCTGACGGTGCTGGCGATCTCGGCGTTGTATGGCCTGCTTAACGGCATTCTGGTGGCGTTAGCCGATATCGATAGCTTTGTCGCTACCCTCGGTTCCGGCACCGTGCTGTACGCGGTGGCGTTGTGGCACTCCGGTGGACGCCAGATTGTCGGCGATCTGCCCGATGCGTTCAGCGCGTTGCACCATACCGAGCTGTTTGGAATCCCGATTGGCGCGTTCTATGTGCTGGCCGTGGCAATCGTGCTGTGGCTGATCACCGAACACACCCCGCTGGGTCGTTGCATGTATGCGGTCGGCGGCAATCCCACAGCGGCGCGCCTGAACGGTATCGCAGTGAACAAATACATCATTGGCACCTTTATCGCTTCCAGCGTCCTTACGGGTTTCAGCGGCGTACTGATTGCTGCCGAACAGGGTGTCGGGCAGGCCAGCGTCGGGATGGATTATCTGTTGCCGGCGCTGGTCGGGGCGTTCCTCGGCAGTACCACTATTCGTCCGGGACGGGTGAACGTCTGGGGCACCGTGGTGGGTATTGCGATTCTCGCCATTGGTATTGCCGGTATTCAGCAGTTTGGCGGTGACTTCTGGGTCGAACCGTTGTTCAACGGGGCCACGCTGTTGCTGTCGATTACCCTTGCCGGTTACGCCCAGCGTCGCCGCATGTTGAACCAAAAAGCGGTGGTGCGCAGCCAAAGCGCGCCTGCCTCTGCACCTGACCATAAACAAAAAACCATCACACCAGGGAATTCATTATGAAAAATAAGGCATTGGGTCTGACATTTGCCGCCATGCTGGTGGCATCAGTGACCGCGCACGCAGACAGTTATCTCGACCAGGCGACCGCGGCGGTGGCAAAAGCCACCGCCAGCTCCAGCACCTGGGATGGGCCGACCACCGGACCAAAACTGCAAGCCAACAAGAAAATTATCTTTATCGCGTCCGACATGAAAAACGGCGGAGTGCAGGGAGTGCAGCAGGGATTAAGCGAAGCGGCTAAGGTTGCGGGCTGGAAACTGGAAACGCTCGATGGCGGTGGCTCGGTGAAAGACCAGCTCGCGGCGTTGAATCAGGCGATTGCCCAGCGCCCGGACGGCATTGTGATTGGTGGCTGGAACCCGAACGTGGCGAAAATCCCGTTGAAAAAAGCCAAAGAACAAAAAATTGTGCTGATGGCCTGGCATGCCGAACCGCAACCGGGACCGATTGAGAAATACGGCGTGACGGACAATATCACTTCGGATTCTAACGAGGTGGCGCGTCTGGCGGCGCAGTATGCGGTGGTGCGTTCGGGGGGGAAGGCGCAGGTACTGATCTTTACCGATTCGCTGTATCAAATCGCGCTGGATAAGGCCAACACCATGAAGCAGGAAATTGAAAAGTGCAGCGGTTGTAAGGTGGTCGAGTTTATCGATACGCCACTGGCTGATACCGCCAACCGCATGCCTTCCATGACCTTCAGCCTGTTGCAGAAATACGGCGATCATTTCCAGTATGCATTGTCGATCAATGATCTCTATTTCGACTTTATGGCACCGGCGCTGAAAACCGCTGGCAAAGGCGGCAAAAATGCCCCGTTTAATATCTCGGCGGGAGACGGTTCCATCTCTGCCTTCCAGCGTATCCGTAATGACGACAGCCAGATCGCCACAGTGGCGGAACCGCTCAAGCTGCATGGCTGGCAATTGCTGGACGAATTTAACCGTGCCTTTGCCGGGCAGCCGTCATCGGGGTATGTCACACCTGCGCACTTGATCACTAAAGACAATATCGCCAACGACGGCGGGGCGCAGAACAACTACGACCCGGCTAACAACTACCAGGGTCACTACAAAGCCATCTGGGGTGTGCAGTAACGGAGGCCAATATGATGCAGGTCGAAAAACTCTGTTCTCCCGCTATCTGGGCTGAAGGCCCGGTGTGGCTGCCACAGCAGGACGCAGTGGTGTTTAGTGATGTGAAGGGTAACCGTATGTTCCACTGGCAGCGCAACGGTGAACTCAGCCTGTGGCGTGCCAGCTCCAGCTATGCCAACGGCAACGCCCGCGATCAGGCGGGCCGGGTGGTGAGCTGTGAACATGGCCGCCGCGGCATCAGCCGCACCGAACATGACGGCAGCGTTACCATGCTGGTGGATCGGGTTGAAGGGAAACGCTTCAACTCACCTAACGATCTGGTGGTGCGCTCTGATGGCACCATCTGGTTCACCGATCCGCCTTACGGCATCATCAACGATGAAGAGGGGTATCACGCTCACAGCCAGGTGATTGGCTGTTATCTCTACTGCTTCGATCCGGCCAGTGGGCAGCTCAGCATTGCGGCCAGCGATCTGCAACGTCCGAACGGGCTGGCGTTTTCCCCGGATGAAAGCCTGATGTATGTGGCCGATATGTCGGTGGTGGATTTCCCGACACTGGGCCGCCGTCAGCTGCGGGTTTACCAGGTGGATGGCCGGGAGCTGGTGGCGGGGAGGTTGTTTGCTGAAGTGGCTCCGGGTTTTCCGGATGGCTTCTGCGTCGATAGTCATGGCGATATTTACTGTAGCTGCGCCGACGGGGTGATTATCTTCGACCGGCACGGTGAGACCATCGGCAAAATTCCGTTGCCGGAACGGGTATCGAACTGCACGCTCGGTGGCCCGGAAGGTAACGAACTGTATATCACCGCCACCACGTCGTTGTATCGGGTACGTATCCACGGCTAATGCTGCGATACATTGGCACTTCCCGTAGCGGCGCGATTTATCGCGCGGATTTTTGCCACAACGCGCAGGGGATTGCGCGATAAATCGCGCTGCTACAGGTGCATGCATGTCGGGTCAGAACACGCTGGCCCGGCTTCCCCACGCCTGAAGATCGGCCAGTTTGCGGGCGATCACAAAAGCAGATCAAAATTTTAGTTTGTTGATTTTTAAGTAAAAAATTCCCACGCATTTCTTTGACTCTCCACAGCTTTCCCCATACGATTTATTTGAAATGACATTCCAACATATGAAATTTAAAGCATAGCGCTGGGGAGTGAGTGCCGTATGAGAATCAGTTATCAGCAGTTGTATGAGGAATTCCTGCGTGTCCTGTTAAGCCGCAAGGTGCCACAGGATAAGGCCACTGACTGTGCGGCGATGTTTGCCGAAACCAGTCTCAACGGTGTCTATTCTCATGGCGTAAATCGGTTCCCGCGTTTTATTCAGCAGCTGGATGCCGGGCATATCGTGGCTGACGCCATGGCAAAAAAAGTGCTGTCGCTTGGGGCTATCGAGCAGTGGGATGCGCAACGCGGCATCGGCAATATCACCGCTCGCAACATGATGGATCGCGCTATCGAGCTGGCCAGCGATCACGGCATTGGTCTGGTGGCGCTGCGTAACGCGAATCATTGGATGCGTGGCGGCAGCTATGGCTGGCAGGCGGCAGAGAAGGGGTTTGTCGGCATTTGCTGGACTAACTCGATTGCGGTGATGCCGCCGTGGGGAGCGAAAAACTGTGCCATCGGCACCAACCCGCTGATTGTCGCAGTGCCTGGCGAGCCGATCACCATGGTGGATATGTCCATGTCGATGTTTTCCTACGGCATGCTCGAGGTGAACCGTCTGGCGGGCAAAACCCTGCCGGTGGATGGCGGTTTCGACGATGAAGGCAACTACACCCGCGATCCTGGCACCATCGAAAACAACCGCCGCATCCTGCCGATGGGCTACTGGAAAGGCTCGGCGCTGTCCGTGGTGCTGGATATGCTCGCCACGCTGCTCTCTAACGGCGCATCCGTCACCGAAGTAACCGAAGACAACGGTGACGAATTTGGCATCTCGCAGGTGTTCATCGCCATTGATGTTGACCGCCTGATCGATGGCGAAACCCGCGACCACAAACTGCAACGTATTCGCGCGTCGATTACCGGCGCTGAACGCGCCGATAGTCAGCAGGCGGTGCGTCTGCCGGGCGAAAGATTCCCGGTGCTGCGGGCGGAAAACCAGCGCCTCGGCATCCCGGTGGATGAGCGTGTCTGGACACGCATCCAGGCGCTGTAACGGAGGAACTACCGATGATTACCGGACATATCGCTAACACAGACGCCCGTCATTATCCACCGGCTATCGCCCGGGCGATTGCGTATCTCGCCAGTCACGATCTGGCAAATATCGCCGCCGGACGCTACGTAGACAGCGCCACCGGCTGGCAGGTGCAGGTGCTGGATCTGCAAACCGCCCCGGCGCAGGAAAACTACCCGGAAGCCCATCGCCACCATATTGATGTGCAATATCTGGTGTCGGGTGACGAGGTGATTGGCGTGGCGAATCAGCCCGCCAGCCTGAGCATCCATCAACCCTATGATGAAAACCGCGACATCATTTTTTATCAGCATGCCCCGGATGAAACCCTGATCCGCATGGTGCCCGGCACGTTTGCGGTGTTCTTCCCGCAGGATATTCACCGCCCTAACTGTGCCCCGCACCAGCCTGCGGCGATCCGCAAGGTGGTGGTGAAGATCCCGACTACCGCACTGGAGGGGACAGCATGAGCCTGACGTCTACCGCACTGACCCGTGAAGGCGTACCGTCGCTGCGCTGGCTGCGCATCATTCCGCCGATTCTGATCACCTGCATCATCTCGTATATGGATCGCGTCAATATCGCTTTTGCCATGCCGGGAGGTATGGATGCCGAGCTGGGCATCAGCGCCTCAATGGCAGGGCTGGCGGGTGGCATCTTCTTTATTGGTTATCTGTTCCTGCAAGTGCCGGGCGGCAAGCTGGCGGTGTACGGCAACGGCAAACGTTTTATTGGCTGGTCGCTACTGGCCTGGGCGGTGATCTCGATTCTCACCGGGCTGGCGACCAGTCAGTATCAGCTACTGGCGCTGCGCTTTGCCCTTGGCGTGGCGGAAGGCGGCATGCTGCCGGTGGTGCTGACGATGATCGGCAACTGGTTCCCGGATAAAGAGCGAGGCCGCGCCAACGCCATCGTCATTATGTTTGTGCCGATCGCCGGGATTATTACCGCGCCGCTGTCTGGCTGGATCATCACCAACTGGGACTGGCGCATGCTGTTCTTTGTTGAAGGGGTGCTGTCGGTATTCGTCATGGCACTGTGGCTGTTCACCATCAGCAACCGCCCGCAGGAAGCTAAATGGATCTCCCCGGCGGAGAAGCAGTACCTGATCAAGACCCTGCATGACGAACAGTTGATGATCAAAGGCCAGAACACCCGCAAAGCCTCGCTGAGCCGGGTGATGCGCGAGCCGGTGATGTGGCGACTGATTCTGGTGAATTTTTTCTATCAGACCGGGATCTACGGCTACACCCTGTGGCTGCCGACCATCCTCAAAGGGCTGACCAACGGCAATGCTGAGAAAGTGGGGATGCTGGCGATTCTGCCGTATGTCGGGGCAATCTTTGGCATGTTTCTGTTCTCGTCGCTGTCCGATGCCAGCGGTCGCCGCAAGATCTTCGTCGCACTGCCGCTGGCGGGTTTTGCCCTGTGTATGGCGCTGTCAGTGCTGTTGCAGGCTCATGTCTGGTGGTCCTATGCCGCGCTGGTGGGTTGCGGGGTGTTTATCCAGTCGGCAGCCGGGGTGTTCTGGAGCATTCCGCCGCGTCTGTTTAATGCGGAAGTGGCGGGCGGCGCGCGTGGCCTGATCAATGCGCTGGGCAATCTCGGCGGTTTTTGTGGTCCGTATATGGTGGGCGTGTTGATTGCTGAGTACAGCAAGGATGCCGGGGTTTATAGCCTGGCGATCTCGCTGGCGATTGCTTCTGTGCTGGCGTTGACGTTACCGGCACGCTGTGACTCCGTGAAGCGGGAGGCCGCATGAATAGCTGGTTAGGACTGGACTGCGGCGGCACCTTTATCAAGGCCGGGTTGTATGACGCGCAGGGCCGCGAACTGGCGGTGGCGCGGCAAAATTTGCCGGTGCTGGTACCGGAGCCGGGCAGAGCCGAACGCGATATGACCCAGCTGTGGCAACAGGCGGCGGCGGTGATCCGCGAAGTGCTGGCGCAAAGCGGGCAGGATGCGCAGCAGGTGGCAGGTATCGGCATCTCCGCACAGGGCAAAGGGCTGTTCCTGCTGGATAAGCAACATCAGCCACTCGGCAATGGCATCCTGTCATCCGACCGGCGTGCGCTGGCGTTGGTGCAGCAGTGGCAACGTGACGGCATGCCGCAACAGCTTTATCCGCAGACGCGTCAGACGCTGTGGACTGGTCATCCGGTGTCGCTGCTGCGCTGGATCAAACAGCATGAACCCCAGCGTTATGCCGCCATCGGCAGCGTGCTGATGGCGCATGATTACCTGCGTTTCTGTCTGACCGGGGAACTGGCGTGTGAAGAGACCAACATCTCTGAATCCAATCTGTATGACATGCAGAGCGGCGGCTGGTCAGCGGCGCTGGCACAGACGTTAGCCATCGATGAAATCATCCCGGCGCTGCCGCCGATTATTGGTCCGACGCAGATTGCCGGTCATGTCACCGCCGGGGCGGCAGCACTGACCGGCCTGCGTGCGGGCACGCCGGTGGTAGGTGGCTTGTTTGATGTGGTCTCCACCGCGGTGTGTGCCGGGTTGCATGATGAAACCCGACTGAACGCGGTGATGGGCACCTGGTCAGTCACCAGCGGCATTACTGACCGCATCATCGATGAAGCGAATTACCCGTTTGTCTATGGCCGCTACGCCATTGATGACCAGTTCATCATTCATGACGCCAGCCCGACTTCGGCGGCAAACCTGGAATGGTTTTGTCAGCAATGGGGCATTGAGGATTACCAGCAGCTGAATAACTGGGTGGCGGAATTGCCCGCAGCCAGCAGCGCGTTGCTGTTCCTGCCGTTCCTGTATGGCTGCAACGCCGGGGCCGATCTGCATGGCAGTTTCTTTGGCATCCAGGCGGGCCATAGCCGGGCACATCTGGTGCAGGCGATCTATGAAGGCGTGGTGTTCTCGCACCTGACCCATCTCAACCGTATCCGCCAGCGTTTCCCGCGCGCCACCGCCCTGCGCCTGAGCGGCGGGCCGACCCGTTCCGCCCCCTGGATGCAAATGTTCGCCGACGCCAGCGGGATGCCAGTCGAAGTGCCGCAAATCGCTGAGAGCGGTTGTCTCGGCGCGGCGCTGGTGGCCCTGACCGGCACCGGTGCGTATGCCTCGCTGCAACAGGCGCAGCAGGCGCTTAACCCGGAGATTGTGACCTGGCAACCGGACGGTAACCGACACGCCCGTTATCAGCAGAAATATCAACGTTATCAGCAGCTGGTGCAGGCTCTGGCGGCTGTACAAGGAGAGACCCCATGAGCCTTCCTTTGCTCCAGCTGGCGCTGGATCACACCGACCTTGATGCCGCACTCAGCACCGCGCAGCAGCTGCATCAGCAGGTCGATATCATCGAAGCCGGTACCATTTTATGTTTTAGCGCGGGGATTGAGGCGGTGAGCCGTCTGCGCCAGCAGCATCCGGGCAAAACCCTGGTGGCCGATTTTAAAGTGGCGGATGCCGGAGCCACGCTAGCCCGCATGGCATTCGACGCCGGTGCCAACTGGATGACGGTAATTTGTGCCGCGCCGCTGGCGACCTTCGCCACCGCATTGGAGGTGGCGCGCGAGTATCAGGGCGATATCCAGATCGAACTCTTTGGACACTGGACGCTGGATGATGCGCGACAGTGGCGCAGCCTCGGGCTGACTCAGGCCATTTACCACCGGGGCCGCGATGCGCAGGCCAGTGGTCAGCAGTGGAGCCAGCAGGATCTGGATGCAATGCAGGCGTTATCGGATATGGGGTTTGCGCTTTCCATTACCGGGGGCATCACCCCGGCCGAACTGCCGCAGTTTCGCAATATCGACGTAAAAGCGTTTATCGCCGGGCGCGCGCTGAGTGACAGTGTCACCGGTGTGGAGACCGCCAGCCAATTTCATCAGGCCATTGCCAACATCTGGGGAACACCATGAAACGCCAGCATCCACTGGGAATCTATGAGAAAGCGCTGCCTGCCCATCTGACCTGGCCGGAACGCCTCGCGCTGGCGAAAGCCTGCGGCTTCGACTTTGTCGAAATGTCGGTCGATGAGACCGATGAACGGCTGGCACGGCTGGACTGGAGCAAAGAGCAGCGTCTGTCGCTGGTTAACGCGATGATTGAAACCGGTGTCACCATTCCGTCGATGTGCCTGTCGGGGCATCGCCGCTTTCCGTTCGGCAGCCACGATGCGGCGACGCGTCAGCGTGCCGATGACCTGATGGATCGGGCGATCCAGCTGGCAAAGGATGTCGGCATTCGCACCATCCAGCTGGCGGGCTATGACGTCTACTACGAACCGCACGATGCCGGGACGGTGGAGCGCTTTGCCGCCGGGTTATCGCGCGCGGTGGAACGTGCAGCGGCGGCCCAGGTGATGCTGGCGGTGGAAATTATGGATACCGAATTTATCAACGCCATCAGCAAATGGAAGGTGTGGGAGCAGCAGCAGGCTTCGCCGTGGTTCTCCGTCTATCCCGATGTCGGCAACCTCAGCGCCTGGGGCAATGATGTCACCGCCGAACTGACACTGGGTATTGATCGTATCGCCGCCATCCATCTGAAGGATACCCAGCCGGTGACCGCCGATTCGCCCGGCCAATTCCGCGATGTGCCATTTGGTCAGGGATGCGTCGATTTTGTCAGCGTGTTCCGCACGCTCAAACAGCTGAACTATCGCGGTGCGTTTCTGATTGAAATGTGGACGGAAAAAGCCGAGGAGCCGGTCGCGGAGATCGTGCAGGCGCGGCGCTGGATTGAACAGAAAATGCAGGAAGGGGGATTATTATGAGCTTATCAACGTTGAAACAACAGGTGCTGGACGCCAATCTGGCGTTGCCGCGTCATCACCTCGTCACCTTTACCTGGGGTAATGTCAGCGCCATCGATCGCGCCAGTGGCCTGGTGGCGATCAAACCTTCCGGCGTGGAGTATGACGGCATGACGGTGGAGGATATCGTGGTGCTGGAACTGGAAAGCGGACGCATCGTTGAAGGTAGCAAGAAACCGTCGTCGGATACCGCCACCCATCTGGCGTTGTATCGTGCTTTTGCCGATATCGGCGGCATTGTGCATACCCATTCACGCCATGCCACCATCTGGTCACAGGCCGGGCAGGACTTGCCCGCCTGGGGCACCACTCACGCCGACTATTTCTACGGCACCATCCCCTGTACCCGTTTGATGACCGAACAGGAAATCGTCAATGAGTACGAACACAACACCGGCGAGGTCATTATTGAAACCTTCCGTTCGCGCGGTATCAGCCCGACGGCGATCCCGGCAGTGTTGGTCAATGCCCATGGTCCCTTCGCCTGGGGTAAAGACGCCGATAACGCGGTACACAACGCGGTGGTGCTGGAAGAGATTGCTTATATGGGGATTTTCTCGCGTCAGCTGACACCGGGGATAAAAGATATGCCGCAGGATTTGCTGGATAAGCATTTCCTCAGGAAACATGGCGCTAACGCGTATTACGGGCAGTAAAACGGCACGGATTTGAAGCGGCGCGATTTATCGCGCAATAAATTGCGCCGCTACCCGATTATTTCAGCCGATCCGCCGATCCACACACCAGAATCTTATCGCGCACTACCGCTTTCATCGCATCCATCCCCACCCGCAGATAATAGCGGGGATCGTTACCCTGCGGATTCTCGCCAAACCAGTTCTTTACCGCACCGGCAAAGGCGATTTTCAGTTCAGTGGCGACATTGACTTTGCACACGCCCAGCCCGATGGCGCGGCGGACGTAGTCATCCGGCACATCGCTGGCACCGTGTAACACCAGCGGGATATCGACGCGTTGCTGAATTTTTGCCAGCCGGTCGAAGTCAATTTTCGGCGTTTGGGTATAAAGACCATGCGCGGTGCCAATCGCCACCGCCAGGCTGTCTACCCCGGTTTGCTCCACGAACTGCCGTGCTTCGTCGGGATCGGTGAGAAATGCGCTTTCATCACTGACCGCCATATCATCTTCTACGCCACCGAGGCGTCCCAGTTCTGCTTCGACGCTGCAATCGTGGCGATGACAGAAGTTCACCACTTCACGCGTCAGCCGCACGTTGTCGGCAAAGGGTACATGGCTGCCGTCGATCATCGCACTGCGCACCCCGGCAGCGACTTTATTACCGATATCCTCAAGGGTTTCATGATGGTCGAGGTGCAGCGCCAGCGGCAGGCCGTAACTGGCTGAGTAAGCTTCGCACAGTGCAAAGATCTCCTTAAACGCAATGTGTTTAAAGGTGCCCGGCGTGCCCGCCAGAATCACCGGCGATTGCATTTCCTTGCAGACATCAAGGATCGCCTGAATGGTTTCGGCGTTATGGATATTAAACGCGGGCACGGCATAGCCGCGCGCCTGGGCATCCAGCAACAGATATTTGGTCGAGATTATGCCCATCAGTGTGCTTCCTTCTGCTGCTGCCACGGATGGATCACCACGCCCTGAACCACGCGATTCACCGTGCCGCTGGCGGAAGGGGTATCCGGAGTAATACCGGACTTCAGCGACGCCGTCAGTGCAAAGATCTGGGCATAGATCAGGAAGCAGAAGGCCAGCTCGATATCGTTCAGCGTTTGAGTAGTGGGTAAATAGAGATGCGGACCTGCTGCAACCTCGGCAGCAGGCTGGCTGGTGATGGCGACCACGCGCAGCGCGATCTTTTCACGATGCAGCTCGGTCAGCAGGTCAAGGTCATACTGACGGGTATAGGGATGGCCGGAAACGAACAGCACCACCAGGGTTTTATCATCAACCAGCGATTTAGGGCCATGACGGAAGCCAACCGGCGATTCGTAGAAGGCCGCCAGTTGTCCGGCGGTGAGTTCCAGCACCTTCAGCGCTGATTCGCGTGCTGCGCCTTGCAGGCTGCCACTGCCGAGATACACCACCCGTTGCCAGTCGAGATCACCAAAGGCGGACTGGCTGAAATCGCCGTGGTTTTGAATGATCTTTTCGCAGCACTCGGCAACATGGCTGAAGCGCGGAGTATTGAACTGCTGCGGTGCAAAAATGGCCAGGCAGCTGAGCATCATGGTGCTAATGCTGCTGGTCATGGCAAAACCCCGATCATGGGTTTCCGCTGGCATCAGACGTGCTCTGGCGTTGTCATGCTCACTGGCAAAACGATACAAATCACCGGTGGCGTTGCAGGTAATGATCAGATGGCGGCAGTCGGGTACAAACTGATTGGCAAGTTGCACCGCCGCTACGCTTTCCGGGCTGTTACCGGAGCGGGCAAACGACACCAGCAGCAGGGGCTGATCGTCCGGAAAGTAGTCCATCGGATTGGTGACTAAATCAGTGGTGGGGATAGCGACCACATTAGCCTTGAGCTGACGCGCCAGATAAGGGGCGATGATATCGCCAATAAAGGCTGAGGACCCGGCACCCGTAAGGATAATCCGGCCATTGGGCTGGGCGTAGAAGGTAGCCAGCCAGTCATCCAGTTCGCCACGCTGCGCGTCGAGATGTTGCAGAGCGCTCATCCAGCTTGCCGGTTGTTGCCGAATCTCTTCCTCGGTCCAGGTTTGGGTTCCTGACATGTTGGCCGCAAGGGTTTCATTCATAACAATATCCTTAAGATTAAGCTGTTACTGAAAGCCAGTCCGATAGTTTCACTACCTTTCTTTTTGCTGTCGTTTGGTTATTTAAACGGATAAGGCAATCTACAAGAAAGGAAATGAAACTTCAACATGAGAAGGAAAGAAAAGGAAAGGTGAGCGCCGTTACGCGATAAATCGCGTCGCAACAAATTCGAGCAGATGTGTTGGATTTTATTCAGGAGAAAGGCAGGTCAATGCTGGGAAATAACGAAGAGAGGTATTTAACGGAAAAAAAACAAAGCGGTAATAATATTTACCGCATTAACCAGAAATAAACATTAACCAGCCGATGATGCTGACGGCCGACGTTAAAATATAGCCGACACCTTCGCCCGTCATATAACGACGCATGGTCATATCTAACTGACCTACCTTGACTTTTTCACGTTGCTCGTCGTCAGTGGCGTTCAGGATAGTACGAAATGCCGCGATACCATTGGTCAGTAACAACGAGCAAATAGCGGCAACGGTCAGGGTTAATACATTATGCATGGTCATAGGCTTCAATCAGTTTGTCTGTCGAAGTTTTATTCTATGGCAAAAGCTGAAGCGCTTCAGTTCAAATTTAGCTATCAATGTTATTGATCAAATTTTATTTAAACATCGCTGAAATAGCGCAATACATCGCGCCGCTACAGTTTGCACAGGCTTGTAGCGGCGCAATTTATTGCGCGCCCTTAATCTACCGCCACACCCTTAACCCACAGCTGCTGGGGATACAGCTGGTCATTCAGCGCCAGCAGATTGGCCTGTTTCCCCGGCGCGAGGGTGCCCAGCTGATGTGCTATGCCCAGCAGGCGCGCCGGATGCAGGCTGGCCATCTCAATCGCCTGTTGGCTGCTGACGCCGCCGTGGGCGACCATATTGCGTACTGCGGCATCCAGCGCCAGCGTGCTGCCAGCCAGACCCCCTTGTGCTGTGCGCACCACACCCGCCCGCATCTCCACATCGTGACCACAAATCGAGTACAACCCATCGGGCATCCCGGCAGCTCGCATGGCGTCAGTAATCAGAATGATGCGTTGCTGCGCGCATTGGCAGGTGAGACGCAGGACCGCCGGATGGACATGATGACCATCGGCGATCAGTTCCAGCCAGGCGCGCGCGTCGCTTAATCCAGCGCCCGTCATACCCGGTTCGCGATGATGCAAACCGCGCATGCCATTGAAGCAGTGCACCAGCCCATCGGCCCCGGCATCCAGTGCTGCCAGCGTCTGGTCATAACTGGCTGCGCTGTGCCCCAGCATCACCCGAATACCGCGTGCTTTCAGATGACGAATTGCCGCCAGCGCCGCAGGTTTTTCCGGGGCCAGCGCTACCATGCGCAGCGTGCCTTGCGCCACCTCGATCAGTTGATCGATTTCGCTGATATCCAGCTCGCGGAACCATTCGGGCTGGTGTGCACCGCGATTTTCGGCGGTAAACCACGGCCCTTCAAGGTAGCTACCCAGCAGCTGAGCACCGGACGGATGATGGCGATAGTCAGCAATACGGCGCAATGCCTGAATGATTTCTGGCAGCGGGGCGGTGACGGTGGTTGCCAGCCAGGCACCGACCCCTTCGCGTGCCTTGTGTTGTGCCAGTGTCAGCAGCGCCGAGGGATCGTCATCCATCACATCCACGCCTGCACCACCATGCACATGGGTATCGATATAGGCCGGACACAGCAGATCCACATCCCGTCGCATCTCGCCGGGGGCGATGGGCTGGATGGCGGTGATGCTGCCATCCACCAGGTGCAGCTGCTGCTCATCACGCCAGCCTCCCTCGCACAACAGCCGACGTGCCCGAATAATCTGTTCCATTTATCTGGTTCCCTTAAGCAGGCTGGCAGGCAAGGTGATACTGTTGCAGCACATCCTGAATATGATCGATTAACAATGCATGGGGAGTGGCAGGCAGCTGACCCTGACGCACTTTGCTGTATTGCAGCGGCAGATACTGGCTGATAAGCGGCAGCGGGAGTGGGGTATCCGCCAGATTGCGGATCAGCACATTAAACGCATCGGCAATCTGCGCATCCGGCCAGTAGTAGCGCACCCGGTCCGAATAGCTAAAGCCGCGCGCCAGGCGGCGAGTGTTGCTATCGCCGTGATAATGACTTTGCCAGTAGCCGGGTTTGTCGAGCATCACATCCTCCAGCACGGTGCGCAGGTGGGAACAGGCTTTGGCACTGAGCAGTTCCTCTTCGATGCAGGCGAGGGAAAACAGCGCTTCGCGCAGGGCGAACGTTAACGCCGGGCCAACTTTCAGAATGGCGAAATGGTCGATAACCAGCTGGCGCAGCGCTTCAGGGGTTTGATAGTCGGTGGAATGGGCTTCGAACAGCGGTCGTCCGGCGGTTTCTGCCCACTGGCGCAGTTGCTGCGCTTTTTGTGGCTGATAATCAATAATATGCGTATGGTCAAACTCTACGCCAGGCTGCACCACCAGGCCGATAATGCGTGGCCATAACTCAGACAACCCCTGTTGTTCAAAGGCATGATGGTGCGCCATCAGCGTGGCCTGCGCCGCTTCCGGCGTGGTGACGGCCAGCTCGGTCAGCGTTTCGTGAGCGCCACCGGGTACCGGGACTTCCGTGCCGATGACATACACCAGGTCACGGCAGCCGAAATGCTGCTGGCAGGTTTCTTCGGCAATCACCGCCAGTCGCGCGGCGCGTTGCGCCACAATCGCATCGGTCAGCGGCACCGGATCATCGGCGCAGGACATGCTGCAATCGAGATGAATTTTCTTAAAGCCCGCCTGCACATAATGGGCAATCAATACCTCGGCATGTTGCATCGCCACTTCGGCCGCTTCCTTTTGCCAGCGATTAGGGCCGAGATGGTCGCCGCCGAGAATCAGTTGTTCACGCGGAAACTGGCAGGTATCCGCCAGCTGCCAGAGAAAATCACGAAAGTCTGCTGGCGTCATGCCGGTATAACCACCGGTCTGATCCACCTGGTTGGAGGTGGCTTCGACCAGCAGCGGCTGCTGGCGATCGCGGGCAAAGCGCAGAGCGGCCTCCAGCACTAACGGGTGCGCAGAACAAACGGAGAAGAGTCCATTTTGCTCTCCTTGCTGATGACGGGTGATAATTTCAGTCAATAGTTTCACTTTCGGCTCCACAGGGTAAGATGCCACCCATCAATCTTTCACAATCTTTCTTTTTTGCCGGGCGGCGAGGGATGAAAACATAATGAAAGCTATCAGATGCACAAAACGAAAGGCAAGAAAAAGATAACGTAAGTATGAAAAGCATTTTGCTTATGCGTATCTGATAGCAAAGGTTGCATTTGGCCGAAAGAAAGGTGTTAATAGCCCAATCGAAATAAAACGAAAGCAATGAATGGCAGGCTAACCTTATGCAGCATTCTGATAATCCGATGGAAAAAAGCGTGGCGGCGACCAGCGAGCGGCGTGAGCAGATTATTCAAAAATTACGCCAGCAAGGTAGCGTGCAGGTGAATGATCTCGCTGCGCTTTACGGGGTTTCCACGGTGACCATTCGTAACGATCTGGCGTTCCTGGAAAAGCAGGGTATTGCGGTACGCGTCTACGGCGGAGCGCTGATCTGTGATAACGGCCAGGGAACAGCGGAACCTTCGGTAAAAGACAAAAGTTCGCTGAATATTTCGGCGAAACGCAGCATCGCCAGCGTTGCTGCCGAGCTGATTAAACCGGGCCATCGGGTGATCCTGGATTCCGGCACCACCACCTTTGAGATTGCCCGCCATATGCGCCAGCATCAGAACGTCATCGCCATGACCAATGGGATGAACGTTGCCAACGCCCTGGTGGAAGCGGAAGGGGTGGAAGTGCTGATGACCGGCGGCCATTTGCGTCGCCAGTCGCTGTCGTTTTATGGTGACCAGGCCGATCATTCGTTGCAGAACTACCATTTTGACCTGCTGTTTCTCGGCGTTGATGCCATCGATCTGGATCGCGGCATCAGCACCCATAACGAGGATGAAGCGCGCCTGAATCGCCGTATGTGCGAGGTGGCAGAGCGCATCATCGTGGTCACCGACTCCAGCAAATTTAACCGTTCCAGCCTGCACAAAATCATCGATACCCAGCGTATCCATATGATCATCACCGACGACAGCATTCCGCAGAACAGCCTCGAAGGGCTGCGTCGGGCGGGGATTGAGGTGGTGCTGGTTAGCCAGTAAGCATCGCGGGCGCTGATACGCCCGCATCAAAATTCAGGCGGTTTGTGCCGGAGTGAGCAGCCGGTCAAGTTTCTCCCATACTGGCGCTAAATCCACCAGCTTACGCTGCTCACGGGCTTCATCCATCGCCAGCGCCAGAATCCCGGCTTCAATCGCATCCTGCGGCGAAACCGGCAGCGGACCGCCGTGCAGCACGTGGTCGATCACCTCTCGCGCCATTTGTTCATCGGCACCGTAATGCTGCGACAGCGCGGTACGGGTGGCGTACTGCTTATCCACGGTTTTGTTGCCGCTCATCACATCGTGTACCCACAGGAAACCACGAATAAAATCGCCTTCCGCCTGGCCGCGCGACCCCATGATGCAGAAACGGCGGAACTGGTCCGGTGCGTTGATGTTGGTATGGAAATTCATCGCTACGCCGTTGGCGTATTCGACAATCGCCACCTGGTGGTCAACGATGTCACCATCACTGTCGAACACTTTATCGTCTCCCAGCCAGCCAGACGGTTTCTGGTGAAACAGCGTCATATCATCCACCCCGTGCTGGCGCGGATCATTTTCCGGCACGAAATTACGCCGTCCGCCAAAGCTGGCAACGCGCATCGGTCGGGAACCAATCAGGCTGTTGTAGAGATCGAGGTCATGGCAGCATTTTTCCAGCATAAAGCTGCCGGAATAGCGCGAGTAACGCCGCCAGTCGCGCATAAAAAAGGCCCCGTGGTACGGGTAGATATGTTCCGAGGCTTCTACCGAGACGATATGACCCAGTGCGCCGGACTGCCGTGCCTGCAACACATCGCGATACATCGGCGCATAGCGCAGAACCAGGCCAATCAGCAACTGTTCCTGACCATACTGCGCCAGCAATTCCGCCAGTTGATAACTTTGTTCAAGGCTTGCCACCACCGGCTTTTCGCAAAACACTTTCACGCCAGCTTCCAGCCCGATGCGGATATGCTCCAGGTGCAGGTGATTGGGAGAGCCAATCATTAACATATCGAGCTGATGCGCCGCCAGCAGTGCCTCGGGCGTGTCATAGACATCACCGGCTGTGATGCCATGCTGTTGCAGGGTCGCCAGCCCGGCCGGGGCCGGATCGACGTAACCCACGATGGTGAAGTCTGGCAACAGGCTACTGAACACATGCCCGAGATAACCGAGACGGAACCCTAATCCAATAATGCCTACTTTCATGAAGCTACTCTCCCGCGGTATTAGCGATCGGCGATGATGATTTCGACGCCCATTTTTTCCAGGGCGCGCACGTACTGCTCGGATATGGCACTGTCGGTGACCAGCCGGTGGATACGCTCCACCTCGCGGATCAAACAGAAACTGGTGCGACCAAACTTGCTGGAGTCGGCCACGGCAATGATCTCGCGTGAGACATCGCACATGGCGCGGTTAATCTGCGCCTCTCCCAGCTGGGGCGTGGTAATGCCGGAGGTCAGGTCAAAACCATCGACACCGAGAAACAGCTTGTCGAAACGGTACTGACGGATATGCTGCTCTGCCGTCGGGCCGTCGATTGACCAGGAAGCGCTGCGCACGTTGCCACCCAGCACCATTAAATGAATGTTTTCACGGCTCGCCAGTTCATAAGCGATGTTGATGGCGTTAGTCATCACCACCAAATCCTTCTGTTTGTCCAGATGCCGGGTCATCAGGCTGGTCGTGGAACCGGAATCAATAATCACCGCTTCCCCGTCATTGATCAGTGCGGCCGCCGCTTTGGCGATGGCGAATTTCACATCGCGATTGATTTTGCCTTTGTCTTCCAGCGGTCGATCAAAGACAAACTGACGATTAAGTTGTGCACCGCCATAGCCACGAATCGCGCAGCCGCTTTTTTCCAGCCAGCGCAGGTCATTACGGATAGTGACCGAGCTGACGTTGTACAGGGCGCTGAGATCTTCCACCCGCACCACGCCCTCGCGCCTTAGTTGCTCAATAATCGATTCACGGCGTTGCTCGGTATTGATCATAAAGACTCCTCCTGAACAGAGTTGAGTAGCGCAGCGCCACGCACGCCGCTGCTGTCGCCAAACACCGGTGGCAGAATCACCGCCGGTGGGCTGACGGCAAATAACCCTTCACGCATGGCATCCGGCAGGCGCGGATAGATTTCAGGAATGTTGGATAAACCGCCACCCAGTACAAAGGCGTCAATATCCAGCATCATCTGCAACCCTGCCAGCGCACTGGCGAGGATTGCGATAAACATGCTGAACAGCTGCTGGGCCAGCGGGTCCTGTTGCCGGAAACTGACCATCAATGTGGGCAGATCGTGGGCCGGATGACCAAAATGCTGGCTTAGCGCCAGCAGACCGCGTCCGGAAACATAACGTTCGTAGCAATCCTTCAGACCACAGTTACAGGCAAATGAGGGCAGCTGATAGCGCTGAATCAGGCGTGCAGGCACCGGTAGATGGCCCCATTCGCCCGCCATGCCATGCTTACCGCTGAACAGTTGTTTATTCACCACCAGACCACCCCCTGCGCCAGTGCCGATGATCACGCCAAACACCACCGAATAATCCAGCGTTTGCGGCGAGTGCGCTTCGGATAGCGCAAAGCAGTGGCAATCATTGCCTATCGCCACCGGCCGGTTGAGCAGGGTTTCGATATCCCGCTTCAGGTTACGACCGGTAAGGCAGGGGACATTGGCCGATAACTGCTGCTGCGTGCGCGGATCGGTGATACCGGGCAGGCCGATGCCTACTTTTCCTTTGCCACCAAACTGCTGATCGGCCTCCAGGGTGAGTTCCACCAGGCAGTTGAGAAAGGCGGTGTAATCTTCCCCGGGGGTTGCCACCCGCTGGCGAAACAGCTGTTGCATCCTGTCGTCATAGGCGGCAATTTCAATTTTGGTTCCGCCGATATCAAATCCGTAACGCATAGGGTTGTCCTGGGATTAGAGGCCAGCCGGGCGCAGCACACGCCCATGAGTGATATCAAACAAATGAGCATGGTCCAGCGCCAGTTGTAGCCCGATGCGCTCGCCCGGTTGCGACGCCCAACCAGGGGAAGAAGGGAAGCGCGCGACAAAGTGGCGGCCTGCCACATCGCAATGCACGATCTCTTCATTGCCCATATGTTCCACCGTCTGCACCGTCGCCGGTAACGCCCCCGGCGCATCCGCCGTGGTGATCAGCACATGCTCCGGGCGGATTCCGAGGCAGATTTGCGCTTCACTGTAGCCGTTCAGACGCGCCGCCACGCTGGCAGGCAGCACCAGCTTGCCGGCATCGTCAAATGACAAGGCAGGCTGGCCGTTATTCGTGGTAATAGTTACATCATGCAGATTCATAGCCGGGCTGCCGATAAACGCGGCCACGAATTTGTTTGCTGGCTGATGATAGAGGGTCACCGGCTTGTCCACCTGTTGAATCACGCCACGATCCAGCACGCAGATGCGATCGCCCATGGTCATAGCTTCCACCTGATCGTGGGTGACATAAATCATGGTTGAAGGTAAGCCTTCCGCTTTGAGTTGCTGATGCAGATTGATCAGTTGCAGGCGCATCGAGACACGCAATTTCGCATCGAGATTGGATAGCGGTTCATCAAACAAAAACACGCGTGGACGACGCACAATTGCGCGACCCAGCGCCACACGCTGGCACTGACCACCTGAAAGCTGACCCGGCTTGCGCTCCAGTAAGTGGCTGATTTCCAGGTTCTCTGCTGCTTCACGTACCCGGCGATCAATCTCCTCGCGGGGCATTTTGCCGCTCAGGCTAAACGCCATATTTTTATATACCGTCATATGCGGGTACAACGCGTAGTTCTGGAACACCATTGCCACTTCCCGGTCTTTGGGGAGTACCTGATTGACGCACCGATTTTGAATCACGATTTCACCGGCACTGATGCTTTCCAGCCCGGCAATCATGCGCAGCAAGGTTGATTTTGCGCAGCCGGATGGCCCGACAAACACCATGAATTCACCTTCCTGAATCGAAAGCTCAATACCGTGCAGTGCCTGGAAGCCGTTGGGATAAATTTTCTTCACATCATGTAGTTGAATGCCAGACATAGCTGCTTCCTCATGTTGGGGGGCAATTACCCTTTAACTCCGGCGCTGGCGATTCCCTGGATGAAATAGCGCTGGAAAAAGATGAATAAAATCAGCATCGGCAGCACCGCCATCAGCGCGCCAGCCATTAGCATTGGATAGGGCACGCCTGCCCGGCTGGCGAGTGACGCCAGTCCCACCGGCAGGGTTAACTTATCGACGCTGGTATTAACGATTAATGGCCACATCAGGTTATTCCAGGCCCACAGGCCATTAATAATGATGCAGGCAATCAATCCCGGGCGAATCAGCGGCAGCAGAATGCGCCAGAAAATCGCGAAATGGTTGTAGCCATCAAGCAATGCGGCTTCTTCCAGCTCGCGCGGTACGCCAAGGAAGAACTGTCTCAACAGAAAGGTGGCGTAAATACTGAAGATGCCGGGCAGGATCAGACCACTCAGGGTGTTTACCAGGCCGAGTTTCTGCACGATAAGAAACTGCGGAATCAGGAAGGCCTGGGCGGGCACCATCAGAATCGAGACGCACAACATAAACACCGTGTCGCGACCACGAAATGTCAGGCGCGAGAAGCCATAGGCGGCCATTGCCGCAATCAACATTTGCAGCGTGACGGTGAAAAAGGTGTAAAGAAACGAGTTGATATAAAAGGTGGTGAAGGGGATCTCAGTCAGAATACGGTGATAAGCCTGTAACGAAGGATGCTGAGGCAGAATCGTCAGCGGAATCTGGATGCTTTCCGGCTGGGTTTTCAGTGAGGTCAGCAACATCCAGATAAACGGCACCAGCGAGATAAGGCTTGCCAGCGTCATCAACGCGTAAACCGTCAGACGGCGGATTTTTTCCTGATGCTGACGACGAAACCACGCCAGTTCTTCTGATTGGGGTAATGTGCTCATGGCGGGTTTCCTCAGGTAACCTTGATTTTTTTACCAATAAACATCTGCACCAGGCTGATCACCAGGGTCACGATAAACAGCATCACAGCAATGGCAGAGGCATAACCTTTTTCCTGTAAATAAAAGGCGTATTTATAGAACAGGAACGTCACCGTCATGGCGTCACTTTCAATCATCGAACGGTCGAACATTAAAAAGATAACGTCGAAGATTTGTATCACTTCAATGAAACTCATGATCGACACGAAAAATAATGTCGGCATCATCAGCGGTAACGTAATAAAGAAGAAGCGGCGCAGGGTGCCAATGCCATCAATATCGGCGGCTTCATACACCTGGCGGGGAATATTTTGTAATCCAGCCAGCAGGATAATGATTTTTAACGCCAGTGATGACCAGATGATAATGATGGAAACGCTGAGGTGTACCACTTTGGGATCGGAGAGCCAGTCAACCTGCGAAATACCAATAAACCCCAGCATATGGTTAACCAGACCGAAATCACCGTTAAACAGCCATTGCCATACCATCGCCACCGCTGCGGGCATGGTGATGGCAGGGAGAAAAAGCAGGGTGCGGAACAGCGTTTTACCGCGAATCGGCTGGTTCAGACCGATTGCCAGCAGCAGCGAAAGGGCAAGGCTGACCGGCACGCACACCACCACATAGAACAGGGTATTGAGCGTAGCGGTATAAAAATCATCATCCGTGAACAGGTCACGATAATTATCCAGACTGACCTCTGTCCAGTTCATAAACTGATTGAGATCGGTAAAGCTATAAAAAAATGTCTGGAGAAAAGGAATGAAATAAAATACCAGTAAGCCGATAACCAGCGGAGCGATCATTATCCAGCCCCAGAAACGCTCGGCTCGTTCCAGACTACTGACATTTTTTACCGTTTTCACGCGCGGGATAACGGTAGCGGGGGAGATATTTTCCATCTTTATCGGCTCGGTAGCGGCGCGATTTATCGCGCAGATTTAAAATGCCGGATCTGATAACAGCGCGATAAATCGCGCTGTTACAGAATTATTTTTCCATCACACGGCTGATTTTCTTCACCGACTTATCCATTTCTTCTTTGGCATCTGCACCCATAAAGATTTTCTTCAGGCTGCTGATCCACATATTTTGCCACTTCGGTGTATTGGTCCCGGCGGTGGGGTAAGCGGTGGCGTGATCCAGTGCAGTCAGATAGGCGGTGACGTCAACCTGCTTCACATTGGCAGCCCAGGCTGGCATCGCCTGTTTGTTGGCCGGAATGACCGCGGCTGCTAACTCCTCCTGCGATGATTTCTGCGCCATAAAGGAGACATAACGCCAGGCAGCATCTTTATGTTTACCGTTGGCGTACAAGGCAAAGCCCAGACTGTGTGCCACACCGGCTTCTTTATCGATGCGCGGCATTTCAATTACGCCAATATGATCGTTAATTTGTGGGTTGCTGGCGAAGGGGGCCGCCTGCCAGGAACCGGCGTACACCATCGCGGCACGATTCGAGGTAAACACCGAGTCGGTTTTCAGTTCACTCATCTGATTGGCGGTCGGCAGCAGGCCATCTTTCATCATTTGCTGTAATTGCTGATACACCCAGATCGCGTTATCGCTGGCGATATCGGTCGGCTGGCCATGGGTTGGTACGATATGCACACCTTTCTGATACAGCAGGTTCAGGTAGCTTTCCTGGCCGTCATTGCTGAGATCCATATACAGCGGGAAGGCGTCGCCTTTCAGTTTCGTTTTCAGCGCGGTGGCGGTGGTTTTCAGGTCATCCCAGGTCCAGCCTTTTTTCGGATAGCTGACACCGGCCTGATCAAACAGTTTTTTGTTGTACCAGACGGCAATCGCATCCACATCACGCGGGATAGCCAGCTGGTTGCCATCAAACTGGTAGGCTTTCACTGAACTGGCGACGATGTTGTTCAGATCGACCGATTTATCGTTCAGGTAGCCATTCAGCGGGGCCAGCACATGGTTCTGCGCATACTGGATAAAGTAGGGCATATTCACCCAAAAGATATCCGGTGCCACACCACCTGCAACGGCGGAATCCAGTTTGACGAAATACTGTGAAGCCGGTACCACTTCTATATCAATATTGATATCCGGGTTAGCCTTTTCGAATGATTGAGCAATTTTCTCCTCAGCAGGAAGTTGATTTCGATCCCAAATAGCGTAGCGCAACGTTATTTTATCGGCAGCCTGGCTGAGTGCAGGAATTAAAAGTGCGACAGCTAATGTGATTCCGGAAATTACTGGCCTGATATGAGACTTATTGTTTTTTGCAGACAGCATGACACAACCCTCATCAATAAAAAGTATTTCGCTGGAAAGACCCGGTGTTGGTGAATGATTTTGTAAACCATCTGTAATCTGGCTGTCAACAACGAAAAAGTGTAAGTGTGAGTGGCGCTTTTCCTTTCGATCTTTCGAAATCGAAAGGGTTTTTGCGGGGTTTTAGCGATGATTTCGTAACCTAAGTAGCAAAACGAAAGGGTGAGCTGGCGGTAATGATCTAATTAGCAAGGCTTTTTTCTGCGCAGGTTAGGACGATTCATATGACATTAATAATGTTAATTAAAACTAAAGCTCTGACATTATTTCCACCCGCCTTTCAGTGTTTGCAGGAAAATATTATGATTTGCGAGCTGCGTCATCTTATTTTCTTATTACCTTTTTTTTCTATTTTTTCTTTTCAGTATGCGTGCTATTAAATTGCCAACTTCTGACGCTATAAGGGATGAACCATGACGTTACATCTGCGGCTGACTTCGTCGCTGGAAAAAATGTTCCACCAAAAAACAATTACCGATGTAAAGCAACTGACGACAGCCAGCATTCTTTCCAATGAAACTTTCTCTTTCCAGGCACAATATTTTCTGCCCTCGCAGGAACGTAAAACCCGCCGCACTTTGTCCTGGTCAGTGGAGAGTGAGTTACTGCCGTGGTTGCAGCTGTATCAGGTCACCTCTGTGCCAGGCCATCTGCCTTGCTACAACACCGTGGATGAAAACTATCTGACCACCGAACCGGGCCTGTTTCCAGACCTGCTGATGCCGCTGACCACGCCTGCGCTGCAAATTACCTGCAACTATCAGGGCGCACTGTGGCTCTGCCTGACACCTCCGGCCACCGGTTTGCCGCCGGGACAGCACAATATTACCCTGCGCTTGCAGGATAAAGAGGACAGCAGCCTGGTAAGCGAAAGCGCACTGACGCTGACGGTGTTACCTGATGCGCTGCCAGAGCAGCAGCTTTACCATACCGAATGGATTCATACCGATTGCCTGGCGAATTACTATCAGCTGCCGGTATTCAGTGAGGCGTACTGGCAGGCAGTGCGAAACTTTGTACAAAGTGCAGTGGCGCATGGCGTCAATATGATGCTAACCCCGCTGTTTACGCCGCCGCTCGATACCGCACCAGGTACAGTGCGTACTGAGGTGCAGCTGATTGATGTGGTGGATGATGGGCAAGGGGGTTACCGCTTTGGTTTTGAACGCCTGGCGCGCTGGGTGTCTTTATGCCGGGAAGAGGGGATACGTGACTTTGAGATCGCCCACTTTTTCACCCAATGGGGAGCAGCTCATGCGCCGCATGTGGCGGTGCAATTGCCGGACGGTAGCCAGGAAGCGCGTTTTGGCTGGCATACCGACGCGTTTGGCGAACAGTGGCGTCACTTTCTCACTGCCTTCCTGCCGCAGTTGACCGCATGGTTTACTCAGCAGGGATTGCAGGAGCGGGTGTGGTTCCATATTTCCGATGAACCTACCGATCAGCATCTGGAAAACTATCGTAAAGCCAGCGATTTGCTGCGCCCGCTGATCTCCGGCTATCGTACGCTGGATGCCTTGTCCGATTACGATTTCTATCGACTCGGCCTGGTGGAGAAACCCGTGACCGCCTCTGATCATCTGGAACCTTTTCTGGAGAATCAGGTGCCCGGCCAGTGGACCTACTATTGCTGTGCCCAGTACCTGGACGTTGCCAACCGTTTTATGGCGCAACCGTCGGTGCGCAACCGTATCCTTGGAGTGCAGCTATGGTTGTATCGGATTGAAGGTTTTTTACATTGGGGCTTTAACTTCTATAACAGCGAGCTGTCACGCGAAGCGATTGATCCCTTCGCGGTCACCGATGGCTTGCAGGCGTTTCCGGCAGGTGATCCTTTCCTGGTCTATCCTGGTAAAAACTTCACGCCTTTACCCTCGATTCGTCTGAAGGTGCTGCTGGAAGCGTTACAGGATCTGCGGGCGTTACAATTACTGGAAAGGTTGCAGGGACGTGCAGCGGTAGAAGCTTTAGTGGATGAGATGATGGGAATGCGTATCACCTTTAAGGTCTGGCCTGCTGATGCGGAGAAATTGCTGCGGTTGCGCCACGAGGTAAACCGGCGCATTGCCAGCAACAAGGCATAACCTTGCGGTTTAATGAACCGGGCGGTTTTGTTATGCTGCCCGTTCAGCCGCAAAGAGGATGTTATGCGCACACTTACCGATGAAAAAAGACAAGCCATTATGACCGCCGCCTCAGCCGTGTTTCAGGAACACGGCTACGAGCGGGCCTCAATGAATGAAGTTGCCCGCCGTGCCGGCGGTTCTAAGGCCACGTTATACAACTATTTTCCTTCCAAAGAAGCCCTGTTTGAGGCGGTAGTCAGAACTTACAGCACCCATTATCTGACCGAAGCCGCCGGGGATATTCTCAACGACGATGGCAGCGAACTCAGCCTGGAAAACAAACTCCACCGTTTTGGTAAAGGTATGCTGAGCGTGCTGATGAGTGACAGCCAGGCACTGCAACTTTATCGCGTGGTGGTCGGTGAAGCCGGTCATTCGGATATCGGCGCGTTGTTTTATGAATCCGGCGTGCGGGAAAGTATGGAAATGCTCTCCAGCCTGATGAAAAGCCATATGGAGCAGGGCGATCTGGCGGAAAATTGCCCGATGCTGCGTGCGCGCCAGTTTTCCGCGTTGCTGAAAGCCGAAGTGGATGAATTGCTGTTGAAAAAAGAGATGGGTACTTTTTCAGAAAGCCGCGTCACCGAGATGGTGGCAGCGGCAGTGAACCTGTTTCTGGCCGGTGCCTGCCGCCGCACGTAACTCTTGAAAGCTGCACGGACGGGTAGCGGTGTGATTTATCGCACCGCTACATCAATCGAGCTGTTACTGTAATTTTTTCAGCAGTTCCTCCGCGCCCTTATCAATGCCGGTTTCTGCGGCGCTGAGCGAGCCGAAGGTGGCACCGATATTCATCGCGTTAGGATATTGTTCTGCGACGTAGGCCAGCAGCAGTTCACCGGTTTCGGCATCATGAATTTCAACCGCATAGTTCACGTAGCCGCTGAGCATGCCGCGCCCGCCGCGAATTGACTGGACGATATTATACGGCCCTCCGGCAAGGTCGAATTTAGTGACGGTCCCGGCGACCTGGGTGGTGGTATCGGCACCGGTTAGCGTCAATTTGAGACGCAGCGTATTTGGGGAAGGGGACGTGGCGCTCTGAAAGCGCGTGGTTAACTCCTGACCAAACTTCTGTTGCATATAATCGGCAAGATGGTGGCGATCGGCTTGATCCATATCGTTAAACTGGCCGTCACTGCCCTGATAAAGGCTGACCGGTTCAATAATGATCTTGCCATATTTTTTCCAGTCCACTGGCGCGCTGTAGCGAAAGGGGATTCTGTCGCTGTCATCCCCGGCGTTAGCGCTCAGCCGGGAAGATGACTCCAGCCCGGTGTATTTTACCGGCGCGGTACTGGAGCATCCGGTCACACCCGCCATCAGGACCAGTGCAGTCAATCCCGCATAAATCCCCTTCAATGATTTCTCCACAATCCGATCCTCTTAAAAAGTAAAAATGAGTATAAAAACGCTATAATTAAACTGTACGGTATAGTTATCTTGATTTATGCTGTTTCTGTCAAGCAGATGTTGCGGCAGGTTTCTGGGGGGATGGGGGATGCACAGAACGATGGTCAGTGGTGAAAATGGCGTATGCCGCAACGAGGCAGATTTATTACTGGCCGGAAACATGGCGCTTCCTTTGCGCTACGCCAGCTTGCCGTTAGGTAAAAGATTGAATCGATTAGGGCTGAGACTGGCACTGGCATCGCGTTGCCCGCCAGAAGTGGAAGAACAGGTGATGTGGGTCGTCAATGGCGCGATGCTAAAGGGTGAACTGCGCTACCGCAGGCCAGAAATCATGGTCACGACATTTTTGCAGCTGCTTTATGAGTACCAGGTTAGC
This sequence comes from Pantoea sp. X-Soil-TKNS-1280, assembly GCF_059730475.1. NCBI lineage: Bacteria > Pseudomonadati > Pseudomonadota > Gammaproteobacteria > Enterobacterales > Erwiniaceae > Pantoea > Pantoea sp. X-Soil-TKNS-1280. The sequence continues at coordinate 2,103,532 of NZ_AP035962.1, forward strand.
CGGGCGATGCCGTTACGTGCCGCCGTGCGCGCCGCCGTGAAACGGTTTATGGCGGAAAATGGGGGGTTGCCAGTGTTGTAACGGTGCGATTTTTCACACCGTTACCGTGGCCCTGGTGTTGGCCGTTATCTTACTGGAAAGTCACGGTTTTTTTTGGTTTTTGGTCAACCGACAAAGAGAAAACATCCGGGCGGGCATAATGTCCAACCACATCAAAGTCATAGCGGGCGCGAATCAGTTCATCGGTATCAATCTGTGCACACAGCAACCCTTCGCTGCCGCGTAACGGGCCTGCCAGCACATCACCCAATGGGCCGATAATCACGCTGCCACCCTGAATCAACGGACGCTGGCTGTCCCAGCCGGGAATTTCAATGCCGAGTTCTGCCGGTGACGGCTGAATCTGGCAGGCGCTCAGAACAAAACAGCGTCCTTCATGGGCGATATGTCGCATTGAGGCCTGCCACACATCGCGTTCATCCACCGTTGGTGCGCACCAGATTTGCACGCCTTTGGCGTACATGGCAGTACGCAGCAGCGGCATATGATTTTCCCAGCAAATCGCGGCACCGATGCGCCCGGCTTGCGTGTCCAGCACCGGCAGGGTGGAACCGTCGCCCTGACCCCAGATCAAACGTTCGGTGCCGGTTGGCATCAGTTTGCGATGTTTCGCCGCCAGTCCGGTTTCGGGTTCGAAAAATAACGCACTGCAATATAAGGTGCTGCCTTCGCGTTCAATCACGCCAATCACTAACGCCGCCTGGGTTCTGCGTGCCAGATCCGCCAACGCCTCAGTTTCTTTGCCCGGCACATCAATGGCGTTGGCAAAGTATTCTGCCCAGGTTTCCCGTCCTTCTGGCAGACGATAACCCAGCTGAGTACCGAAGGTTTCCCCTTTGGGATAGCCGCCGAGCAGGGCTTCAGGCATCACCACCAGACGGGCGCCGCTGGCCATGATCTGCTCTTCATAAGACAGAATCTTTTCTAAGGTTTGTGCTTTGCCTGCTGGGGCGGAACCCATTTGCAGCACTGCCACAGTTGAGGAGGCCATGGTTAATTACCTGTTGCCGAAGATATGAACCACTGATACTCCCCGCTATAGTGATATGAATCAATCGTCGTGGCCGTATATCTGATATGAACAACATAAATATTGAAGCGCTCGATCTTAATCTCTTCAAAGTGTTTGAAGCCCTGTATGAAGAAGGTAGCGCCAGCAGGGCGGCTTTACGGCTGGGGATTACCCAGTCAGCAGTGAGTGCGGCGCTGGGCAGATTGCGCAAAATTTATGGCGACCATCTGTTTGATCGCACCGGGCGCGGTCTGCGCCCGAGTCGTCGCGCCGAGGAGTTAAAACCGATTGTCAGTGAAGCGCTGGATCGCTGTCGCCAGAGCCTTTCACTGGCGCAGCTGGACCAGGCCGCGTTCGATGGCCGCAGCGTGGTGCTGGGCTGGTCTGATGATTATGAAATCGCGCTGGCGCGCAAACTGATTAATCGCGTGGCGCAGGAATATCCGGGACTGCGGCTGATATTCCGGCAAATTCACAGTCGGATTGCCGCCGGAATGCTGATGAACCGCATGGTCGATTTGGCGGTCACCTCGGGGAGCGGCCACTCAGCGGCGCTGAGTAAAGAGTTAGTCGGGGTGAATGACTACGCCTGTGTAGTGGATTTTGTGCCGACCACGCCGGAACTGACTATTGATGACTACACCACGTTGCAACATATTCTGATTTCATCGGGGGGCGTGGTGGGGATTGTCGATGAAGCGCTGGCTGAACTGGGGCTGAAACGCACGGTTGAAGCTGCCGCAACGCACTTCTCGGCCGTACCCTGGCTGATTAAAGGTTCACGGTCAATTGTGACGCTGCCCAGCCATGCCGCCCGCGCGATGGCGGAGATGTTCGATTTACACCTGCTGCGCTGCCCGATTGAATTACCTGAGTATTCGGTAGAACTGGCCTGGCGAGCCGACAGTCTCAGGGACCCGGCAGTGGCCGGGGTGAGGAATATCTTGCGTGAGTTGTTGAAAGTGATGTGTAAACCGTCACGCTAAAATCGTCGTGCCGGGCTAAACGCCTCCATCGCGATGCTGCTGTGCTCGCCGTGCATCAATTCGGCCAGCAACATCCCGGTGGCCGGGCCGAGAGTAAAACCCTGATGACCATGACCGAATGCACACCACATGCCCGGCTGGCCCGGCACCGCCCCGATCACCGGTTTCATATCCGGCATACAGGGACGGGCACCTTTCCAGGGCTCGGCTTCTACGGCAGCACCCAGCGGCACCAACTGGCGCGCTACCTGTTCCACCGCCTTAAGCTGAACAGGCGTGGCAGGTGCATCAATATCGGCCAGTTCCGCCCCGGTGGTGATGCGTAACCCGCGCGCCATCGGAGCAATCAGGTAGCCCCGTTCTTCATCCAGCATCCAGTGACGCGGCGTAGCGCCTGGCACCGGCTGGAAATGCTGATGGTAGCCACGTTTCACAAACAACGGCGGACGATAGCCAAAATCACCGGTCAGTTGCGAACTCCAGGGACCGAGCGCTACCACCACCTGACGTGCCTGCACCCATTCGTCGTTCCGGGTTTGCACCTGCCAGCCGCCGTCCGCCGTCGGGCGCAGCGTCTGGGCATTACCCTGATACCAGGCGGCTCCGCGCGCCAACAACAACGCCGCATAGGCTTTCACCAGCTCGCCGGGATCACGCACCGTCAGTGGGTCACTCCAGTAAACCGCGCCGCTCAGCTGCGCGCGTAACGCCGGTTCAGTAGCCTGTAATTGGGCCGCGTCCAGCTTGCGATGATTCACCCCCATCGCCAGCAGTTTGTCGGCATCGGCAAAGGCGGCATCGCGTTGTTTATCGCTGCGAAACAGCATCAACCAGCCACGTTCACCGAGTAAATGGCGGGCATTCGCCGCATCCAGCAGCGCCTCGTGGGTCTCAATCGACAGGGCGATCAACGAAGCATAGGCCGCTGCAATCGGCGCATAAGCCTGCGGTGCCGAATTGGCGTAGTAGCGCAGCAGCGGCGAGGCAAGGGAAGGTAGCGCGCGCGGGTGATAACGCACATCCAGCCGACGGTTACCCGCCACGCTCAGCAGCGTACTGAGTTCACGCGGAAAGGCGTAGGGATTGACCGCCTCGCGCTGGATAATACCCGCGTTGCCATACGAGGTTTCTTCGCCAGGGTCGCGCCGGTCCAGCAGCGCGACATCATAACCACGCTGCTGCAGATGCAGGGCGCAGCTCACCCCAACCATGCCGGCTCCCAGCACTAACACATCATGCGCCATCGCTTTACTCCGCAGTGGGTTTTTGCGCGACCACAGTGATCTCCAGCAACGCCTCCTGCAACACCAGGCCCGCCAGCACCGTGGTTCTCACCGGCAAAGGATCGCTGAACCATTTGGCATACGCCTGATTAAATGGGGCGAACAAATCGGCGTCGGTGAGATACACGGTACAGGAGAAGATATCTGCCAGGGTGCAACCCTGTTCTGCCAGCGTGGCCTGAATGGTCTGCATCACGCGTTCGGTCTGACGGCTGACTTCTGCCGCCAGCGTGCCATCTTCTTCAAATCCAATCACACCCGAGAGCCATACCTGATCACCGACCAGACGCACTTTGGAAAAAGGTAAATTCATGTTGTCCTCGTTCGTTTACTGACCTAAAGGGAGATAAAAATCCGCCATGCTGGCGATAGGCGGTGCCTGGCACAGCGCGGCAATGTCCGGCTGCGGGCGTGCCAGTTGCGGATGCTGGCGAAATTTTTGCTCCAGCGCTTTTGCCACCCGCAGTACGCCAGTGTCGTCACCACGCTTGCCGATGATTTGTAAACCAAACGGCATGCCCTGCGCATCCCGCCCCAGGGGTAAGGAAAGGGAGGGCAACCCGGCCAGCGAGGTGACATACGCCAGCGCCAGCCAGTGATAGTAGGTACGTGTCGGCTGGCCGTTGATTTCACGCGGATAAAGTTCGGTCCATGGACGTGGGCTGATGGTGACTGCCGGTGACACCATATAATCATAGTCGTGAAAAAACGCTTCCCAGCGCCGATACAGCTGGGTTTGTAAATCCAGTCCGCGTGCAATATCCAGTGCGCTGTAGCGCAAGCCTTCTTCAATATTCATGCGCACGTTTTCACCGACTGACTGCGGATGCTGCTGATACAGTTCACGCGTAGCGGTGAGGAACAACAGTGATCGCAGGGTTTCGAAGGCTTCATTCGCTCCCTGACAATCCGGCGTCGCCTGTTCAGCGCTGGCGAACAGCGGGGCGATATGCTGCATTTTGCCGTGAAAGCAATCCACCACACCTTGCTCGGTCGGGGCGAAGCCGAAGTCGTGGCTCCATGCCAGGCGTTGCGAGGAGAGGTCCATCGCTGCCAACGGAAAGAACTCCTGCGGCTGGCGCAACTGGCGTCCCGGCACCACATGCGACAGCGGATCGCGCGCATCTTCGCCCTGAATCACGCTGAACATTAAGGCGGCATCATCCACCGTGCGTCCCATCGGACCCAGAGTGGAAATTTGCAACCAGGCGCAGCCGCGTTTTTCTGCCGGGATAAGACCCGCCGTCGGGCGGAAACCGACCACGCCGTTAAAGGCTGCCGGATTACGCAGCGAACCGCCGGTATCGGAACCGGTCGCCAGCGACACCATGCCGCAGGCCAGTGCCACCGCAGATCCGCCAGAGGATCCTGCGGCGGAACGGCTGGGATCAAACGGGTTACCGGTGGTGCCATACACCGCGTTGCGGGAATTCCCTCCGGCACCCCATTCCGGTACGTTGGTTTTGCCGACAACGTTCGCGCCCGCTGCGCGCAACACCGCCACCAGCCGCTCATCCTGCTGTGGCACGTTGTTGCGTTTTGCCACGCTGCCGTAGGTGGTCGGCAAGCCGGCGGCGTCGATCATATCCTTCACGCCGAGCGGTAAACCGTGTAACGGGCCGAGTGGTTCGCCGCGCAGCACCGCATTATCCTGCTGTTTGGCGATGGCGCGCGCCGCAGCAAAATCGCAGGCCACCAGCGCATTCACCGCCGGATTAACCTGTTCAATCCGCTTGATACAGCTTTCCAGCAGCTCACTCGGGGCGATGCTCTTTTCGCCAATCAGACGACGGGCTTCCGTCGCCGGGAGATCGCATAACGTATCCATCGCATCATCCTTCTTTGGTTAATGATTTCAGCGGAGGCACCGCCGCTGTGCCGGTTTTTTCCGTGCGGATGGTCAGGCTCATCAGGGTTGAGAACGCGGCGGCCCCCATCAGGAACAGGAACGCGGAGCCAAAGCTGAAGTGTTGCACCATCAGACCAATCGCCAGCGGGGCAATAAAGCCTGCCGCCTGGCCACCAAAGTTGATCACACCAATACCGGAACCCACCATCCGCGGCGCGAGGATTTTGGTCGGCAGTGCCACGGCAACCGCCAGCACAAACGATTTAAAGAAATAGGTGAATGCCTGCGCCACAATCACGCCGGTCAGCGTTTCCGCACGGTACATACAACCGATGGAGATGGCGGTAAACAGGGCGCTGAACAGCAGCATCAGGTTTTCCCGGCCATTAAAGAATTTCATCATCACCCAGCCACCGATGGCGGTCGCGATCCCGGCCATCAGATAGGGGATCGGCAGCAGCACGCCGACGGCTTTCAGATCGAGGTGACGCTCGGTCATCAGATAAACCGGCATCCAGGAATCCAGCCCTTTGTTGATGAGACTCAGACCAAACCACACCGCCGCGATCTTCCACAGCAGCGGGTGCTTCATGACACTTTTCACGTCCTGCAAATTAATGCGTTGCCGCTGTTCGCTGTCACTGGCCGGGGTGTTGCGTACCGTCAGGCTATATATCAGCACAAACACCAATCCCAAAATCCCAATTAGCATAAAGGTGTGACGCCAGTGGAAATGCAGCAGCAGTGGGGCAATTAACAGTGGGGCGATCATGCTGCCGATATAATTTGATGACACCAGCAGCGAGGTAATTTTAGGTTTCTGTTCCGTGCGGTAATTTTCCGCCGCATTCTTAATGGCTGCCGAGGGGAACGCGCCTTCACCCAGACCGAACAACAGGCGGATAAATAACAATGACGCCAGCGACCATGCCAGGCCGGTAAGCAGGGTGAACAATGACCAAAAACCGATCGCCATAATCACCACTGACTTCGCGCCAAAGCGGTCGGCGAGCCAGCCACCCGGTAACTGCATCAGCCAGAAGCCAAAATAGAACACGCTTAACACCAGGCCGAGTTCGGCGGGCCTGAGGTGCATTTCCGCCGTCAGTGCCGGTGCACCCATGCTCAGCACCACGCGATCAATAAAGGCGATACACCAGGCGATATACAGCAAAATAACCACCCAATGCCGGTAAAACGATGAAGGTTGCATGGCAGTTCCTTATTAGCCGGAGGATTAAATTTCTCAGCAGAAATTCATCCTGCCATGCGCTCAGGGTTATCACCATTTCAACTTTTTCACGTTATCCATAGCAAAACGGCAAAGATCACGTCGTGATAAGGCATTATTATTTCGCGCCAGCATAAACGACGAAAAAGGGATCGATTCAGGTGTTGGGTAATAAGCGAATATTATGATGTGACAGCGGAAATAAACGGCGTGGACTCCATTTCGCGAATAAAATGGTCAATAAACGCCGTCACCGCTTTGGGTAAGCTGCGGCCCGCCAGCGTATTCAGTTCGATATTGATGCCGTGCAGATCCTGTCCCACCAGCGGGACAGCGCACAAATTATGGGCACGAATATATTCCCGCACCGTCATTTCGGACGCCACCACCACGCCCTGTTCATAACGTACAAAGGCCAGCAACGCACTGATGGAGTTGGTGACAAACACCGGAGAAATGACGATCCCCTGACGGCTACAGCAGGCATCGAACAGGCGGCGCAACATAATTGGTCGTTCCGGCAGCCCGAGAGGATAGCCACTCAGCTGCGAAAGCTGTAAACCGCTGCGCCGGGCAAGCACATGTTCGGGCGGCATCACCGCTACCAGACGGGACTGCAAACGCCAGGCGACATGAATATTCTCCTCGGGAATCTGGCTGAAAGTCAGCCCGAGGTCACTTTCCCCTTCACGCAGCCGACGCACCACCTCTTCGGCATGGGTGACATGCAGGCGAAAATGGATATCGGGATAATGACGACGAAAGGAGGCGATCATCATTGGTAAAAAATCGACGCTGAAGCCAGCCGAACTGTCGATGCGAACTTCACCTTTCCGCAGCCCGCTCAGTTCAGCCAGTTCATGCACCACCTTTTCACTTTCCAGCTGGGTGCGGATCGCCCAGGCCGCCAGCAACTCCCCGGCGGCGGTGGGGATCATCCCTTCCTTACGCCGTTCGAACAGGGTTTCCCCCAGCCGATCTTCCAGGCCGCTAATCTGACGGCTGATAGCGGAGGCGGCAACATTCAGTTTCTGTGCCGCCAGGCTGAGTGAACCCGAGCGAACCACTTCCAGAAAGTAGCGGACGGCATTTTCCTGCAGGTGGCGTGCTTTCATACTCAGCCTTTTTTCCTTAATGATGAATGATCTGGTCGAGAAAATTTCGCGCGCGCGGTGAGGCCGGGGTGGTGAAAAAGGTTTCCGTCTCGGCGTCTTCGATAATTTCCCCGGCATCCATAAAAATGATGCGGTCAGCAATCTTACGGGCAAAGCCCAGTTCATGCGTGACACAACACATGGTCATGCCTTCAGCAGCCAGTTCCGCCATCACCGCCAGCACCTCTGCCACCATTTCAGGATCCAGTGCCGAAGTGGGTTCGTCAAATAACATCACTTTGGGGTTCATCGCCAGTGCACGGGCGATGGCGACACGTTGCTGCTGGCCGCCGGACAACTGAGCCGGATATTTATGTCCGTGACGTTCCATGCCCACACGTTGCAGCAGTTCCTGCGCTTTATCTAATGCCGCCGCACGCGGGCGTTTCAGGTTACGCATCTGTGGCACAATCAGGTTTTCCAGCACCGTCATATGCGGGAATAATTCAAAGGACTGAAACACCATGCCCACCTGCTGACGCAGGGCGGTGAGATTGGTTTTCTTATCACTGAGCTTCATGCCATCCACATCAATTTCGCCACGCTGAAACGGCTCCAGCGCATTGATGCATTTAATTAAGGTGGATTTCCCGGAACCGGACGGGCCACAAATTACCACCACTTCGCCTTTTTGAATATTCAGCGTGCAGTTTTTCAGCACCGGCAGCTGACCATAATATTTGGACAGATTATTAATGGCGATCATGCGTTTTTCTCCTGCAAAAGGGTAAGCAGACTATTGGCGACGATTTTGGTGGCGCGCTGTAAATCATCAAGATGCACACGCTCATCGGCGCGGTGCCCATTGGCCTCGAGGAAGCTGCGTGGTCCGGCACCGTACATAATGGTGGGAATGCCTGCGGCACTGTACAGACGGGCATCGGTATACAGCGGCAGCCCGACTAACGGGATCGGTTCCTGCAGGATTTCTTCTGCCTGCTGGCTGAAGATATTAGCCAGGGCGATGCTCGCGGCGGATGAGGTGAACGGGCGCGCCAGTAAAATGCGTTTTACCTTGCAGGTAATGCCGGTCAGCTGTTTTTCCACGCTGGCAATCAACGCGATTAATTCCTGCTCCACCGCCTCCGGGTTTTCCTCCGGGATAATGCGACGGTCGAGACGAATCACCATATTATCGCCCACCACATTGGTATTAATGCCGCCCGACACCAGACCAATCACCAGCGTAGGGGAATCAATACCCGGAACCTGCGAATGTGTTGCTGCCAGCGAGTCACGATAGTGATACAGCGCGCTCATGACACGGTTCCCGGCTTCGATGGCATCGTGGCCGCTGGCAGGAAAAGCGGCGTGCGCCGATTGACCCTGCACGGCGATTTCCAGATGCAGACAACCATTATGCGCGGTGACGACAAAGTAACTTAGCGCAGCACAGACCACGTAATCCGGCTTGCTGATGCCATTTTCCAGCAGCCAGCCAGGTCCGGTCGCGCCACCGGTTTCTTCATCGTAAGTAATGTGCAGCTCGATGGTGCCATTTAGCCTGGCTTCACTGTGGATCAGCGCCAGCAGCGCGTAAGCATAAGTGGTGATGTCTGATTTCGACACCGCAGCCCCACGACCATATAACCAGCCATCTTCGATTTCGGCACCGTAAGGGTCTTTGCTCCAGCCGCCACCGGGTGGTACCACATCACCGTGCGCATTGAGCGCTACCGTTGGACCGGGTCCAAAGCGATGACGCACCACCAGGTTGGTCGCGCTGCGCATCCCGGCAGCCTGTACCACATCATCCGGCACCGTGAAGGTTTCGACTTCCAGCCCCAGCGCGCGTAATTGCTGCGCCGTGACTAAGGCATGAGGCGTACAATCACCTGGCGGGTTATCTGACGGGGTTTGCACCAGAATTTTCAGCATCTCAACCTGGTCGGGAAAATGGTGTTCAATCCATGTGGCGACACGTTGTTTACTCATTGACAGCAGTCCTGTGATTATCGAAACGGGAAATATGGTAAGGCGACAGATTGATCTCACTGCTGCCACGAAGAATAAGTTGCGCCAGGCTGCGGGCCACCACCGGCGACAGGGTATAACCATTGGAGGTCACGGCGTTGTAGAAACCGGGGATGCCGGGCACTTCGCCAATAATCGGCGCGCCGTCGATATTGATATTCATCCCGGCCCAGCTACGTACCATATGCAGGCCACTCAGGGCGGTCAGCACTTTATTTGCCACCCACAAATTGCCTTCAATACTTTCGCGCGAGGGCTGATTCATGCGCATTGCCGGATTAAATTGCGCACTCCAGCCGCCGCCAATTAATAAGCTGCCGTGCGCCGTCTGTTTCAGGCTGAGATGACGACCCGCGTGTGCAATCAGGTGATCCACCAGCGGCGCGGCACGTTCGGTGACAATCATCTGTAGCGGCGCGCCTTTGACGGGCACGTTGATCCCCACCATTTCACCTACTTTGGCGGCCCAGGCACCGGCAGCATTGATCACTCGCTGCGCCTCAATCACGCCACGGCTGGTTTGTACCCGGTAGCCACCGTGGGAGAGCCGCTCAATGGCCATCACATCGGTGCCGCGCTGGAAACGTGCGCCCTGAGCGCGTGCCAGCTGGTTCACCACATAAGTGGCACGCAGTGGGTTGATCTTGCCTTCCATCGGGCAAAATTCGGCACCAATAAGCTGCGGGGAAAGGTTGGGGGACAATTGCGCTAATTCACGCGCATCCAGCAAGCTGGCTTCGATACCGAAGCGGCGCTCCAGCAACATTTTCTGTTCGAGGAAACGCATCTCCTGTTCGGTTTCCGCCACCATCAATCCGCCGGTGATCTTGATTTCCAGCGACTCACCGCTGGCGGCTTCCAGTTCCTGCCACAGCCGGACCGAAACCGGCCCCAGCGGCAGCGTTTGCGCCGCCGGACCGCCACCTTGTTCGGCTTTGGCACCAAAATCGAAGGACAGTAGTTGCACATGCAGGCTGCCCGCGTTGGCCCCGGAAGCCTGTAAATTGATATCGTCGCGCTCCACCACCAGCACATCAGCGCCACCCTCGGCCAGGTAATAACCGAGGCAGTTGCCCATCACGCCGCCACCGATCACCAGTACGTCGGTCTTCTGAGGGGGCAAGGGTGCAGATTCCACCGGGCGCGCCAGATTAGGGGTGATGGCGGGTTTATGGCCGCCCCATTCCTGTTTCTCAAAGGTCAACGCGGCGATGGGAACCGGACGCACCGGGAAGCGGGGCGCATAGAATCCGCTGGTTTGCTTTTGGCGTCCGGTCATCTCCGTCACCAGCTGCGCCACCATGCCAGAACAGGTTCGTCCCTGACATAACCCCATGCCGGTGCGCAGATTACGCTTCAGTGCGGCCGGGGTATCCATGCCTGCGCTGATGGCGCTGCGCAAGCTGCCAAGGGTGATGTTTTCACAACGGCAAATCACCGTCTCGTCCGCCAGCGATTGCAGGCTCACCGGTGGAGCCTGGTAGACCTGCCACAGCGCCTGTTGAAAATCTTCCGCTTTGGCGAGGCGTGTTTTCAACTGATGGATATCCATGCCCTCAGCCTTTTTGCCGAGCGCCTGGAGCGCACGGATGCCAGCCAGCTGACCGCGCGTCTGGGCAATCTGCGCGCCGCCGAGGCGGGCACCATCACCGATCACATAAACGCCAGCGACGCTGGTTGCGCCGTCTGCATCGGTTTTAATCGTTGGGGTACTGAACGGGGTGGCAGCAAGTTGCTGTTCGCAGCCCAGCGAGCGAGCCAGATCGGTGGAGGGAATAAAACCGTGGCCGAGACAAAGCACATCACACGCAATCTCGCGGCTTGAACCGGGAATGCGCTGCCCGTGCTGATCCACCGCCATAACAGTAATGCGTTCTAACCGATCCTGTCCGTGCGCAGCAACCACTTCATAACCCCAGCGCACCGCCACACGATTTTTTTTCAGGATCGACAGGTAATGACGTCCCTTGAGCAACAGCTCGGGTGCAACTTTTGCCATGGTCAGGATCTGCCGCAGCATTTTGATCCCCGGTTTAGCGGCGCGTTCCAGCACCTCAACCACCTTGCCCTGGCTGTCAACCAGCTCGGCGGCAAACTGCAAATTCAATGGACCATTGCCGCTGACGACCACTCGCTCACCAGGAATGACCCGATACGCTTTCGCCAGCGTCTGGCCTGCGCCGGTAGTCATCACGCCGGGCAGGGTCCAGCCAGGAAAAGGCACCGGGCGCTCATAGGCACCGGTGGCGATGATCAGCTGTTGCGGGCGAATCAGCAACGTCTGATCGCGCCAGATAACGCCAATTTCCTGGGCAGAAAAAGCCGCCCAGACCGTGGCCTGTTGCAGAATGTCTACCCCGGCTGCCAGGGTCTCTTTCAGCAGGGTATCGCCATCACACCATTGCTGCGGCACTTTGCCATGCAGGGTATGAGAAGGGGCCAGCGGCTTAAAAAACTGACCGCCGCTCTGCGGGCGTTCATCAATCACCATGACCTTTGCACCCGCGCTGGCGGCGATGCGCGCGGCAGAAAGTCCCGCCGGACCGGCACCCAGCACCAGCAGATCGCACTCACGTGTTTCTGGGGCAACGTTGTGTGGGGTTGGGGCGAGAGGTTGGGCCGGTGGTTGCGGAGCGCGCTGAGTCTGCACCTGCATACCGTCCTGCACCAGAGTCATGCAGCTGCGTTGCGATCCTTTGCCATCCACCTGCACCACACACTCGTAGCAGGCCCCCATGCCGCACCATAACCCGCGTTTGTCGCCCTGACTGGCCTCACGGATAGTCACGATATTTTGCCGTGCGAGTGCAGCCGCAATGGTTTCGTCAGGCAGGGCCTGCACGGCTTGGCCATCAAACCAGATGGTCAGAGTTTTGCTGGCAGGAATGATGTTGGGAGATTTGAGTTCCATAACGCTTGTGATCCGACAACGCTTGTGTATACATTATGTATACGGTATACAAACGGTATGCATCAAGCAATTTCTTAAGGAACTCAAAACATGGCGCAGTTTCGCGGTACTTATACGGTGTTAATTACTCCTTTCACCCAGGATGGTTTAGCAATTGACGTGCCAGCTCTGGAAAAATTGGTCGATTGGCAAATTGAGCAAGGTATTCATGGGCTTATCCCATTGGGCAGTACCGGTGAATTTTTATCGATGACTCGCGAGGAGCGCCAGCTGGTCACCGAAACGGTGATTCGCACCGCAAGAGGGCGTGTACCGGTGTTGATGGGAACCGGTGCAGAATGGACGCCGGAATGCGTGGAACTGAGTAAAGAAGCCGAAGCGATGGGGGCAGATGGCGTGATGATCATCCCGCCATTTTACAGCTGCCCGAACGAAGACGAATTGTTTGCCCATTACCGTGCGGTGGGCGAAGCGCTTTCCATTCCGATCATGATTTACAACAACCCGGCCACCGCCAATGTCGATTTGCTGCCGAAAACCGTGGCGCGTTTATCGGAAATCGACACCGTCAGCTATATCAAAGAATCCACGCTGGAAGTCACTCGTGTGCGCGACATCATTGAATTGTGCGGCGACCGCATGAATGTGTTCGCCGGCATCCTCGGCTACGAATCCTTCTGGCTCGGTGCCTGCGGCTGGGTGGCGGTGGCGTCTAACCTGTTGCCATCGCAGTGTGCACAAATGTTTGAAGCCGCAGTGGACCGCCTTGATCGCAATGAAGCCCTGGCGCTATATCACAAAATCCTGCCGGTAGTGCGTGCGGTTGGCGGGCCACATTATGTTGCCGCCAGCAAAGCGGGCCTGTCGATGATGGGGCTGGAGGTGGGCATCCCGCGTGCACCGCGTCTGCCGCTTGCCAGCGATTTGCACCAGGTTCTGCGTCATGAATTAGAAAAACTCGCAGTGCTGAACAGCTTTCAGCATTGATACCCGTCCTATTTTGCTTATTCGGAGAATGTAAATGATGACCAAAAAAACGTTGATAGCAGCTGCATGTCTTCTTACGGGTAGCCTGTTTATGCAAGCCAGCTTCGCGGCCTGTACCCCGATTGAGGGTGCAAACCTGGTGACGGCGGGTGAGTTAAAGATGTCCACTAACCCGACCTTACCGCCACTGCAATATGTCGATGGTGAGGGCCAGTTAAAAGGCATGCGCATCGAGCTGGGCGAGGAAATTGCCAAACGTCTATGCCTGAAACCGGACTACACCCGTATTGAATTTTCCGCGATGGTACCGGGTTTGCAGGGCGGACGCTGGGACATGATCAACACCGGCATTTTCTTCACTCCGGCACGCGCAAAAATCATGTATCTGATCCCTTATGAGAGCCAGGCCATCAGTGTTTCCGTGGCTCCTGCCGACAGCGGCAAAATTGCCAAAGTTGAAGATCTGGCGGGTAAAAGTGTCGGAGTGGAAATCGGCGGTTTTGAAGAAACCACCATCCGTAAGATCAGCAAAGAGCTGGAAGCCAAAGGCCTCAAGCCGGTTGATATCCATACCTTTGATAACTTTACCGTGGCCTTCCAGGCGTTACGCGCGCAGCAGGTAAGCGCAGTGATCAGCATCGACGCCGTCGCGGCGGATTATCAGCACAAAGGGATGTTTAAGCAGGTGCTCTCTGGCATCGACCCGACACCGGTTGCTATTGCATTCAAAGACGCACATCTGGCTGACGCCACCGCGAAAGTGCTGAACCAGATGAATGCCGATGGCAGCTTACCGGCGCTGTTTAACAAGTACGGCGCGAAAATGATCACCGGAACCTTTAGTGTTCAGGGTCCCCACTCGTAACTGTAGGAAAGCGAATTATGATTCAGGGCTGGAGCTGGGAAGGGTACTTCCATTATCTCACCAACTATTTCATTTTCATGGGGGCGGTGAATACCGTCCTGTTAACCCTTGCGGGTATGGCTGGCGGGCTGGTATTGGGAATATTACTCGCCTTTGCCAGACTCTCTCCCTGGTCATGGATTAACCAGATTGCCCGCACTTATATCTGGATTTTTCGCGGTACGCCGTTACTGGTGCAGCTGATTATTATCTATACCGGTCTGCCGCAGATTGGCATTCGCTTTAGCGTGATTGAAGCGGTGGTGATGGGGCTGGTATTGAATGAAGCGGCTTACCTGGCGGAAATCATTCGTGGTGGCGTGCAGGCCTTGCCGAAAGGGCAAATTAATGCGGCCAAAGCGTTGGGCTTTAACCAGCTGAATGTGGCGCGTTACGTGATTTTCCCACAGACCATGCGTTTAATCCTGCCGTCGTTAGGCAACAGCTTTAATGGATTATTAAAAACCACCTCCATCGCTTCGGTCATTTCCATGGAGGAGCTACTGCGTCGTACCCAGATATTGATGCAGGAACAATTTATGGTGCTGGAACTGTTTATGGTGGCCGCCACCTATTATCTGCTCCTCACCACCTTATGGGACTTTATCCAGCGCAAAATCGAACGTCACTACGCTAAAGCGTATCAAAACACCACGCACAGCAGTGAACCGGTCAAACCCAGCTTTAAGGAAGTTTCCAGCGCTTACACCCGGGAGACGCAACCATGAAATCCTTTGATCTGATTATTAAAAATGCGGATATCGTGACGGCTGCCGATCGTTATTATGGTGATATTGGCATCAGTGAGGGGCGTATTAGCGTCATCGCAGCGACCCTCGATGAAACGCTGGCGCAGCAGGTGATCGATGCCAAAGGTCGCATGGTCACGCCGGGCGGTGTTGATGCCCATTGTCACCTCGACCAGCCTTCCACTGATGGTTCTGTCGGGGCGGATGACTTCATTAGCGGTACGCGTTCGGCTGCCTGTGGCGGTACCACCACCATTATTCCTTTTGCCATGCAATTCAAAGGGCAAAGCCTGCACGATGCGATCGCCGATTACCATCAGCGTGCTGAAGGGAAAGCCTGCATTGATTACGCGTTTCACGTGATTATTACTGACGCCAGCGCCGCAGTGATTGACGAGATTCCGCAGGTTATCCAGCAGGGCTACACGTCATTTAAGATCTATATGACCTATGACGCGTTAAAACTGACCGATCACCATATTCTGAATGTGCTGGAAGCGACGCGTGAAGCCGGGGCGATCTCCATGATTCACGCAGAAAATGATGACTGCATCAGTTGGTTAACCGAGCGGCTGAAAAAGCAGGGCAAAATCGCGCCGCGTTTTCATGCGCTGGCCCATTCACCGATTGGCGAGCGTGAAGCCACGCACCGGGCGATTTCTCTGGCAGAACTGGTCGATGTGCCGATTTTGCTGGTCCATGTATCCAGCCGTGCGGCGATTGAGCAGATTTACTGGGCGCGTGGTCAGGGCATCAATATCTTCTCTGAAACCTGTCCGCAATATCTGTTCCTCACCGCTGAGGATCTGGGCATTGATGATAGTTTCCACGGCGCAAAATGCATTTGTAGCCCGCCGCCACGCGATACTGACAGCCAGAATGCAGTATGGAATGCGTTAGCGAACGGCACCTTTACCATTTTTTCCTCGGATCATTGCCCGTTTAACTTCGATGATCCGCAAGGTAAGAAGCTGCATGGCGACAATGCCTCATTTGATCTGGTGCCTAACGGCATCGCCGGACTGGAAACACGTCTGCCGTTATTGATGAGTGAAGGGGTACTGAAGAAGCGTATTTCCGCACAGCGTTTTGTCGATTTGACCGCCACGGCACCGGCGAAGCTCTATGGCCTGTATCCGCAAAAAGGCAGTATTGCGGTGGGTTCGGATGCCGATTTGGTGATCTGGGATACCGGTATCGATAAAACCATCAGCAATCGCGATTTGCACACCAATGCCGATCACACGCCTTATGAAGGTAAACAGGTTCAGGCCTGGCCTGCCATCACCTTATCGCGCGGTGAAAAGGTCTGGGCGGAGGGTGAATATCAGGGAAGGGCAGGGAATGGTGCGTTTCTCACTTGTGCGGTGCCTTTCCCAATAAGCGGATAATCCGGTAAACTCATTAGCCATTTTACTTTTGGACACTGCGTGAAGATGACTGACTATCAGGATCACACCCTTGCTGCGATTATGGCTGCCAAGCCGTTGTATATGAAATCAGCCAGTCTGTCTGAGCAGGTTTATACGTTGCTGAAGGAGTTAATCCTCGAACGTAAAATTCCCGGAAGTAGTGAAATGCTGGAATCGCGGCTGGCGGAAGAGTTGCAGGTTTCCCGTACGCCAATGCGTGAGGCACTGGTGAGACTGGCGGGTGAAAACCTGCTGGAACGACGTGGCGCACGTTCCTACACCGTGCGCACCATCGATATCAAAGAGTATCTTGATACCATGGCGCTGCGGGAAGTGCTGGAAGCGGAAGCGGTGGGTAAAGCACTGGATAAAATCAGCGCCGCTACACTGGATGACCTGCTCAAAGAGCTGCGTGAATTGATTGATGCCGGTGAGGCGCAGGAACATCTTTTCTGGCGTTTCGATGAAAAGCTGCACAACACCATTGCCGAAGCCAGCGGTAACCTGGTACTGGCGCAGGTGCTAAAAGGTTTGCGCGTTAACGTGCGTCTGTTCCGTTTGCATAGCCCGCTGCATCGCCAGCAGGAAAACCACGCCGAGCATCTTGATTTGCTTACTGCGATGCGTGAAGGCGATCGGGAAAAAAGCCTGGCTTCCATTCGTAAACACATTGTTAATCTGCGTAATGATGTGATTTCTTCGCTGTAACATTCCTCGTTATTAATGACAAAGTTATAACCGTTTGGTTATGGCTTTGTCATTTTCGTTAAAATTTATGCGTGCTCCAATGTTGTATTTCTTGTAGAAAACACAGAGTAATCTGTCATTGCGCAGAAAAACAGAAAGTTTTGCTGGTTTTCATAAGAGATTTTTTTTGGAATAAATAACCTATCAACGGGAAAATCGTAGTATTCGGGGAAGTGGCTGAATACTGCATTTCTAAATTAACTCCGTGTCGATTGTTTATAGGTTATCTTATGCCAAGAGAAATTACTAATACGCCGATTCATACGATTTATGATTATGAGGCAATGACGACATCAGCCACTGATTCAGGTAAGAAATTAGGTTATCTTAATATAGAGTTGGGTGAGGCAGCTGAAAAGTTAAAATATGACTCGCAGCTTGCTCATGAGTATTTGAGTGAAGGGGTGTCGGGATATGATAATCTGTATAAAAAGATCGAAGACAGACTAAAGAAATTCATAAGTATCTATCCTCACCCCGCAGATAAGCTCGTCGAAAATTATTCTCAAATCATCTCCGCGTTACAAGCGTCGGGAACAATTACTCCAGCGGAGGCTCGAGGGCATTTAACGGCCTTATTGCCTGAGGTCATTGCATTATCGAATAAACCTGGCGCAGTGGCTTGGGCAACGTCTTTGGTTGATACGATAAAGAATGATGCAGAGGGGCGTGAAGAACTGATAAAAAAACTCACTGAAAAAATGGCTGATCCCAGCAACGAAATCATCGATCAGCAAGGTAATAAAAACGCCTTTCAGCGGCTGAGTTTTATGGGTAGAAACTCTTCAATGTATGTCAGGGCAGTGATTAAAATACTCGAGGATGGTGGTATACGGATATCACACAAATCAGACAAAACGCCAATAGATAAGAAAATCTTTGATGCAGCAAGAAAAGCATCCGAAGAGATTGTCAGTGACCTCACAGAAAATACCTTTAAGATTATCAGAAGTCGGATTTGGACGGATAACAGAAATGCGATGTTGGATGTCGCCCGTGAGCATATTCACAGTTTATCACGTATGCAAGCAGAGATAGACAAACACAAACCGGGACTGCTGGATGCACTGGCTGGTTCCCTCGATACGATGTATCACGAAGGACTTACTCAGCACGAACAACATGCTGCTGGCTGTCGCGAAAGAGACGAAGCCATCGTTGCTGAAAAGGCTGCTGAGCGGGAAGCAAAATATGCAGAACGTGATTCTCAGGAAAATTTCAACATTATGGAATTTGCTGAAGGGGTAATGTCATTATCAAGAATAATAATGACTGCCACACCTGGTGTTAAACCCTGTGATATTGAGTCACTAACCGAAAAAGGAAAGATCAAACAGGATATTGATCGTTCAAAGGTGCGGGTTAAGCAGGAAAAGGCTCAGCAAAAAGAAAAATCAAGACAGCAAAAGGGACATGAGGAGAATATAACCAAACAAATAGCAGCAATGCGAAATGATATTCATGGTTTAGAAAATGCATTGAGACAAATTAATACAACGTTAAAGATACCTAATCTCACTCCAGGACAGCGAGACAATCTCGAAGGTTTAAGAGATCTTGTAGCAAGAAAAATCTGTGATTCAGAATTTCTGGCACAAGCTATACTTAATCTTGAAGCATTGAAAAAAGCGAATAAAGAAAGTTTAGAACTGATCAATGAGTTGCCACATCTAAGAAAAAGAATGGAAAAACAGCGAGAGATTGATGAAGCGATCTCCCATCTCTATCTCGATTCCGAAAGTGGCTCGGCAAGTGACACTGATAGCGTGCATTCGCAACCAACGGCAAAACAATTACGAGATGCTCACGTCAGACCTATGGTCGTTGATAATGGTAAAGGTGGTGAGGAAACTATTTACGTGGAGTTGACCAATGATACGTCTATGAAGCAATACATTTATGATGGGGAAACAGGAATGTTTCGCCAGGGTTATAATCATGTTGATGCAAAAGGGAAGAGAATGCGGCTTCCGGGCGGGTTTAATCTGCCCCCTGCGCAAAGGGCAAAACTCCAGGAGTTTATGAAGGAAAATATTTCGGGTTTTTCAACATTAACAGAAGCACAATTAGATAATTATATTAATAATATTCCTGCTGACAGCGCTGACAACTATACAAAGATGCTGGCATTTTTATTCAAGGCAAAAAAAGGTAAAGAAGCCGAGTGGATAGCCAAACATCAACCCGTTAAGGACGATACGGGTCCTGAGGTCAAATCCCAGGTTCAGCCAAAGGGCAGAAGGGATAAACCTGAAGCTGAACCTGAAGCCGGTCCATCACAACCCAAGAGAGTGAAATTAAGAGCTGATGGTGGGGCGCATGGCACACCACCAAGATCGAGGCCATCAGCATCAGGTGCATTGCATGCACCTTTTGGTAGTCCGCGAGTTGGCGCAAGCTCCAGCTCCAGACGTAGTGAACCAGTGGCATCCCACAATACTGAGCGAGCGACTCCACAATATATGGCTACGACTGAAAAAGGAGAAGTTCTGACCAGAATTGAAATCCCAAGGGAAGAGTGGCCAGAAACATTGATTCATTATACTGATGGCAAAGGATTCGAGGGAATAGGTCAAACTAATAGAATTAACTCATCATGTAATGCTAAAGGTGTCAAAAACGAAAAAAAATCGTTTGGAGGTTATTTTACCAATCTGTCACCACTTGATGCCAGCAGATACCAGATCAGTAAAAAAATAATTGGCATGGGAGTGAGTTTTTCTCTTGAAGATAAGACCTTTAATCTGCTTGAAATAAAACCCCAAAATCTACCAGAAGGTTCAAAAATGTACAAATGCTCCTGGAGTGATAATATCTTTACAGTAGAGTCCCCGGATCCCGACAAATCAATCAGGCTAGTGCAATCTAAAGTAAGGCCGACAGGGGACGATGTTTTAGTGTGGAAAGGAACATATAATGGGTATAAAATGAGTAGAAATAAATAGGCGTATATTTTTATATGCCAAAATTTTAGTTACTAAAATACCATGTAGCAGTACGTCTTTCCTGCTGCTACTTTTTTTGGGTATATTTTATGATTTTTTCATGATATTTAATTTTAATCAGGCTTCATATGTTATATGTGGTTTAACTTCGGACAATGACAATATATGAGGTGAACATATGGAAGCCAGTACAGCTAAAGTCGGTGGCAGTGGTAATCCTATCATTGCGTCCATGGGAGTGGGTAGTAGTGAAAGTGAACGCCATCAGGTTCCAATACTGGGTATATCAAATGAGACAATTGAACCTCTTAGTCTGATCACCTCTACAATCCCCAGCATCTCCCCCAATGATTGCTTTAAAAAAATAATTTCTTTTTTCTCTTCGCTTAACATTCTGCATATTGAAACACATAAAACACCCTTTTTATCTACCATTCACTTACTGGAAGCATTTTATAAAAACAGCGAGGCCTTCAGGATATGCTTTGAAAAAGTCTGCCAGAAAATAACACATGCAGACTATGAAGCTAAAAAAAACTTCGCCCAAATGCTGCATGCGTTCAATGACTATGAAAAAGAATTCAAAGATAACGCATCGGGTATAGAAATCGCTCTATTCTGTACTATGCAAAAAATCATTTCTTATGGTTCAGGGGCGGTCAATATCGAGCCGATTAAACGCGCACTGCATCAGAGTGACGTTCAGACCATTGCGCCGGTGATAAGGGATTTGGAAAACCGCTGCCTGGATAACTATCTACGCGTCGAAACGAAAGATTATACGCCTGATGCCTATGCCACTGGACTTTGCAATTCCCCTTTGGATCAAACGCTGCTGGAAGTTAAAGACCTGATTAAGGATTACAATCCGGAAAACAAACCAGTGGTATTGCTTTTAGACTTTGACGATACCATCAGTATTGCGAGTCATCGGTTTATGGGGATATCCAATAAAGAGTGGGCTGACAGGGAATTCGACAAGACGGCGGAGAATAAAGAAGCTCACATACGGGACGTTTTTCTCTCAGTTTGCGCAGGGCGAGCCTATGTCGGTTTTATTTCGTCGCGTTCTTTCATTGATGGTGCATTGATCAAGCTGGTTGATTTTTTAATCACCAAAGATATTGCCGGGGCAATGTGGCCTAAAAAATCAGATTGTGAAGATATCGATATTAAATTTGATGGCACAGTGGCAAAAGATGTCACAGTATTCCCGGATGGCAAGACCCGTTCGTGGTGCTATAAAGATAAAGTCTACCTGACATCTCAAACACCTAAGATTGAGATCATCAATGATATTGTGAATAAGCTCGCCATCCAGCACGGCGTCAAACCGAACGATTTCTTTGTTGCGTTCTGTGACGATGATGGAGGGAATCATGAAGTCGCGCGTAATGCCTTTAAACAGATGAAACGTGACGGAACTGAAAGCTATGAGCTTTTATCGGTGCAAACATTCCCGCATGAAATGGTCGAGGATGTGTATGTCTATCGGGATGACGTAGAGGGGTGAGTCCCAGGCTTAATCCGCAACCCGTTCGGCGTCGCTACGTGAAATCTGAGAAAAGAGCAGGGTAATGGAGAAGGAATTGTGTAAACAGGAGGATTGCAATCGCCATGTGTTTTTTCCTGCCTTTTCGGGGGCGGGATTGCGATAATATTTCAGTAAAATAGGGTGAGTGAACGGGTTAATGGTCTGGTTCAGAACAGGAGAATTAAATAGGACAACTCACCTCAGTCGTGATGACCGCTTGGCTTGCTTTACCCTCGGCTCTTGCTAATTTTTACTCAATGCGATGAATCCCTCCCTGTGCGACGAGGCTTAAGCCGCTAACAAACTAATACCAGACGATGAGTAAATACTGACTCAGATTATGGCTTTCCTGCCAGGCAGGGGGCCATTCGGTAAGGTAATTTTTGAGAGGAGTACATGATGGGAAAAGATAAACCGTATCAACCGTCACGTCGGGTAATACTGAAACACGCTCTCGCTATTTCCGCACTTTCCGTCACAGGGCTAACCGGCTTAACCGTGCCTTCTATCGCCTTTGCTGCCTCCCTCAGCAAAGAACAACGTGATGCGATGACACCGGATTCAGTGATTGAGCATTTCAGGCAGGGCAATCTTCGCTTCCGTGAGAATCGACCGACCAAACATGATTATCTGGCGCAGAAACGCAGTAGTGCGGCAGGCCAGTATCCGGCTGCCGTGATCCTCAGTTGCATAGACTCGCGTGCACCGGCTGAAATTGTTCTCGATGCAGGTATCGGAGAAACATTTAACGCGCGTGTGGCAGGTAATATCAGCAATCGGGACATACTCGGTAGCATGGAGTTTGCCTGCGCAGTAGCCGGGGCGAAACTGGTACTGGTTATGGGGCACACCAGTTGCGGTGCGGTTCGCGGGGCTATTGATAACGCCGAGCTTGGAAACCTGACGGGTTTGCTGGATGAGATAAAACCCGCCATTGAGAAAACGGAATACAGTGGTGAACGTAAAGGAAGCAATTATGATTTTGTTGACGCGGTGGCCCGTAAAAATGTTGAGCTGACGGTCGGGAATATTCGCGAAAACAGCCCGGTACTGAAAAAACTCGAAGAAGAGAAGAAAATTAAAATTGTGGGCAGCATGTATCATCTTGTGGGTGGCAAGGTGGATATTTTTGAAGTGTAGCATTGGCCCGTTAATTAATTTATCCCGGACCCGAGCAGGGTAATGGAGAAGGAATTTTGCCGTAGCGGCGCGGTCCGGAGGATGTACGGATATCGCATTTAACATAATATACATTGTAGGTACTTTGGTGTGACAGCAGAAAAGAACGATAACCAGGTGAAATGATGAGCTGGTAATCGCCGCCACTGCCAGCTGACTTTGACCCGGTAATAAAAAACCAGCTGATGCAGCTGGTTTTTTTATCTGGCAATTACCAGCTGACGGGCTTCAGCTGCATACCATGGTTACCCCGGTAATCCGGTGATACCGGCGATGTCCAGTTAGCCAGCAACTCAGCCTGCGGTTTGTAAATTTCTACCCCCAGCGGACGGCAAACTTTCAGCGTATCTTCCGCTTCGTCGCCCCACATCGGCAATGACAGATCGCCGCCCGGACAGGTGGATAACGCACACAGCAGGTCAATCTCAGCGAAGAACTCCAGGTAATCGCCCTTTTTCGCCGGACAGGCTTTCATAAAGTATTGGTCATCGTCGTTCAGGCCGGTGCACTGGAAAACATTCATCACATCGTGAACATCAAACTCAGTCAGACCATACGGCTGTACAGCACGCACCAGATTGGAATGGCAATGGAAATCGAAATCTTCACCGGTTAGCAGCTTGTTGACGTAAGGATCGCAACGCGTTCCCAGCAAATCATGCACCCGGCCACCATCGCTGTCGATGCCATAATCCGCCAGCGAATCAGCAGTAATGGTCGCCATCGGGCGGATAAACGGTAAATTGGACCACAGGCGATCGTAAGTCGAAAGATGCGCGCGTTGTAGCTGCCGTGTGCGGGACACCCACATTCTCTCGCGCGGATCGCGGCGGTTCCAGATATTCAAATCCCCGACCTGCGGACCTTCCGGCGTGGTAATACGGAACAGATGCCCGGCTGGCACTTCCCAGGCAAAACCGGTACGAATCGGGATCAAATGGGAGGCGGTAAGCTCACGCGGTCCCTCGGCCAGTGCCTGATAAAACTGGCGATCAACATCTAATGCAGAGCCGGATGTGCTCTGGTAAGCGGCAGGATAATTCGACATCAGTATGATTCTCCATGAGAAATAGGATGACTAAAAGTGGTGGTCAGCTGGCGCTCGGAATAGTCGAGGTAATCAATGAGCGCCTGGCATGCGGCTGCGGTTTGATGCTCGCCCAGCAATGTCAGGATCTGACGATCGCGGGCAATCCACGGCAGCTGAAAATCACGCTCGCCAGCACCGCTGCAAAACAGCAGACGTAACTGCGCCAGCAAGACGCTGAAAAAATCGTTAAATCTGGAGCAACCCAACATCTGTACGATGCTTTGATGAAAACGCAGGCTATGGGTACCCACGCTGCGCCACTGCTCCTCGGCCGCCGCCTGAGCAGCCTTGTCCAGATGCTGCGCCATGCGCGTCAGATGAAAGTCACTGACTGGGCTGTTTACGGTTAGCGCCAGCACTTCCAGATGACGGCGCGCTTTGAAAATATCGCGCACATCACGCTTATCCAGCTGGCGAACAAACACCCCGCGATTCTGGTGATAATTCACTAACCCTTCGCCGTGTAAGAAACGCAGCGCTTCCCGCAGCGTATTGCGGGAACTGTCACATAACGCCGCCAGTTCGATTTCACCCAGCGCCTGCCCGGCCACCAGGTTGCCGCTGATAATATTTTCCCGCAGCAGAATCGAAATACGCTCGAACGCGGGCAAGCCAGATAAATCAATATGTTCTGGTATTTCAATGGTTAAGGTTCGGGTTTCCCCGGCTATTCCTTTCATATGCTGACCTCAGGCCGTGGCCATATCATCGATAAAGCGCGAAATCCGGTGATCGCGCATCTGGCGAATCTCTGCGGGTGAGGCATCGATCTGAATACGCCCCTGCTCCATAAACACCACCCGGTCTGAAATGGCGAAAGCAAATTTCATCTCATGGGTGACGATCAACATGGTGATCCCCTCCTCTGCCAGCTTTTCAATCACCTGCAGGACTTCACTGACGCGCTCGGGATCAAGTGCCGATGTCGGTTCATCAAACAGCACCACCGCAGGCTTCATGACCAGCGTACGGGCAATGGCCACGCGTTGTTGCTGACCACCGGATAACTGATGCGGATATTTGGTGGCATGTTCCAGCATTCCCACTTTATCCAGCATCGCCAGGCTGCGTTGATGCAGGTCCTCACGGCTGTCCAGATTGTGCAGACGCGGTGCCAGCAGCAAATTTTCCAGCACTGTTTTATGCGGGAACAGATTAAACCCCTGGAACACCATGCCGAGACGGGTAATCTGCGAACGGTAAGGTAAGGCATTCTCACGCTGTCCCGCCTCGATAAACGCCTGACCCAGCAGCTCTACGCTGCCCTGGTCGAGTTTCTCCAGCCCGTTTACCGTACGGATAAGCGTCGTTTTGCCGGAGCCGGAAGGACCAATAATCGAGATCACCTCGCCAGGTTTCACGCTGAGGTTGATATCGCGCAGCACCGGTTTATCGTTAAACGCTTTGCTGATCCCGCGTAATTGCAGAATCGGTTTGGCCGATGCGCTATGGCTTTTGCGCGTCAGTGCCTCGGGGGCCGGTAAGCTGGCGCGTGCCTGCTCGGCATCAAACGCGGCCGGAGTCCGGTTTTGTACATCCCAGCGGCGTTCGAGCCAGCCAAACAGACGCTCAAACACGGTGACAATCAGCACGTAATAGCAGGCCACCGCTAGCATGGTTTCCATCACCTTGAAGTTGTCGGTGTACAGGCGCTCGCCCACCATCAAAATCTCGGACAGCGAAATCACCGATACCAGTGACGTCATCTTTACGATGGTAATAAATTCATTCACCAGAGTGGGCAGCGAGATGCGCAACGCCTGCGGAATAATGATGCTGAGGCGAATCTGGGTGGTGTTTAATCCTAACGCCCTTCCCGCTTCAAACTGCCCACGCTGGACTGATAACAAACCACCGCGATGGATCTCCGCAATATAGGCGGTCTCACTGATGATCAGGGCCAGCAGGCCAGCGGCAAACGGGTTGGACAGCACGCTGCTGGTCGCCGGAAAAATTTGTGGCAGGTTAAAGATAAAAATCAGCAGCACCAGCAGTGGCAGGCTGCGGAACAGCCAGATATAACAGCCAGCCACATTGCGCAGCAGCGCATGGCGCGACTGCTTTGCCAGTGCCACACCCAGCCCCAGAACGATCCCTCCCAGCCAGGTCAGCACGCTGAGTTGTACCACCAGCCAACTGGCCCGCCAGAAGTCCGCGTAATGAAATAAACTTATCAGGTAAGGCCAGTCAAATTGCATGCTTCCTCCAGGGCGATCCGTTATTTACAGCGTGCCAGCCAATGCTTTGGTGATTTCATCCGCGTCCGGCATTTGCAGGTTGTACTTTTGCAACAGCGCACGATAGCTGCCATCACTCACCTTCTGCGCGAATGAGGTTTTCAGTTCGTTCAGCAGCTGCGGGTTGTCCTTATTCACCGCCAGGCCGACCACCACCGGATAAATCATCTGGTGGGAAGAGATTTTCAGACGCTGCCCGGTCTTTTCGACCGTCGCTTTTGCCACCGCGGCATCTTCATATTGCACATCCACCGCTGACGACAGCAGCGCCTGAGTGGCTTCCGGTGAAGTCGGGAACTCGCGTACCGAAATGGCACCCAGCCCTTTCGGCTGGCAATAGTCCGTTGACACTTTATTCAGACGCGCAATCCAGGCACCGCCTTTGATCGAAGCGACGCGTTTGCCGCACAGATCTTCCGGCTTTTCAGGCGCAAAGCTGGAACTGGCGGTGACCAGCAAAGAACCCCCGGTTTTCATATACGGCAGAAAATCCACCTGCTGTGCACGCTCTGGCGTGACATAGAGTGTTGAAGCGACAATGTCGAACTTATCGCTCTTTAAGCCGAGGATCAGGCTGGCAAAACGGGTGTCCTTCACCACCGGTTTCAGTTTCAGCGGCGCGGCGATCAGATCAATAAACTCGGCATCAAAACCCGCAGGTTTATCCTGTTTTAAGAAGTTATACGGCGGATACGTCAGGTCCGAGCCAATGGTCAGGCTGCCAGGCACAAGGGTGGCAGCCTGCGCGACGCTGAAGAACACAGGTGCTGCAAGACAGGCCATGCGTAACATCGTTTTCATAGTGGAAAGCCTCTGGTGTTATTTGTTCAACAATGTATAAGCATTAAGTGTGCCAATATTATTTTTTGTGATTTTCCAGTGGATCAAATGCCGCCAGGGAAGATCTTGTTACGATGATTTGAACCAGAATGGGGCAAAAAAAACGGGCGATGCACCAGCATCGCCCGCTCGGGGAAGGAAAGGATCAGGTTATTTGCCGGCAAATTCCGCAAAGGCCACTAACTGGCGCGCGAGGAAACGTTTGGTGTCCTCATCGACCAGCATGCCATCCACCACCTTATGGCCGACATCGCCAATCATCGCTTCCGGCTTATTCAGCACTTTGGCATCGAAATAAGCGAGGATCTGTCGCAGATGCAGCTGCGCACGCACCCCGCCTAACTTACCCGGCGAGGCAGACTGAATCAGCACGGGCTTTCCGGCCAGCGGTTGCGGATTGACACGAGACAGCCAGTCGAGGGCATTCTTCAGCAAGCCCGGAATAGAATGGTTATATTCCGGGGTGATGATCACCAGGCCATCAGCCTCGGCGATATCTTCTGCCATGGCGACCACGGCCGCAGGAAACCCCGCCAGTTCCGTGTCCATGCTGTAATGCGGGAAATCCCCCGGCGAACCCAGCGCGGTAAAAACCACGCCCTCGGGAGCCAGTTCCGGTAATGTGCTGGCAATCGCCGCATTGACCGATCCGCTACGCAGGCTACAGGTCAGGGTGACAAACTTCAGAGGGGGATGATTCATGGTTCGCTCGCTATGTAATGGGGAAGTCTAAGCGATTATCAGCAGGAATTGAAAAAAAGTAAGTTATACAGATGGATAGCTATACGAAGATATAATTGATCCTTCAGCAAAAAGTCACACCCGCTCCCTCACACCTCATTCAAATTATCTGAAAGATTCCGCCAGAGATCAGGTATTCAGTTCCCCCTGCCATGTGCTTACAATTTACCCAATCGAAGCATACGCTTCCCCTGAATTGAGCGACACAGGAAATTATCATGAAATATATCAACATTTTTGCCACCAGCATGACGCTGCTATTCCTTTCATTCTCAGGCTTTGCACAAGCCCACGGCACAACGCTGGATGATGCCCAGGCCCGCGTGGTGATGCAGTCTAAAGAGGCTGGCGCATCGTATAAAATCGACAGCGCACGTTATGTGAACCACATCGAGCCTGCTGCTGAACTGATCAGCTACACCCTCGAATAACCCCCCGCCATACGCCGTCGTTTCTGCGTGCCTGCGACTATACTGTTGCGGGGGTTAACACCCTCAGTGCCGCTACTCATCAGCTCAAACAATCCTTAACTGATAGGAGTCTGTTCTATGGCTTTTGTAACGACGAAAGATGGCGTGAATATCTTCTTCAAAGACTGGGGACCTAAAGAAGCTCAACCGATTGTCTTCCATCATGGCTGGCCATTAAGCGCCGATGACTGGGACAATCAGATGTTGTTCTTTCTGGCAGAAGGATTCCGGGTTATCGCGATTGACAGGCGCGGTCATGGCCGGTCGGATCAGGTCAGTGAAGGACATGATATGGACCATTACGCGGCAGATGCCTCAGCAGTCGCTGAACATCTTGACCTGCATAATGCGGTGCATATCGGACATTCCACCGGTGGCGGCCAGGTCGCACGTTATGTCGCCCAATATGGACAGCCACAGGGCCGCGTCGCCAAAGCGGTGCTGATTAGCGCGGTACCGCCTCTGATGTTGAAAACACCGGGTAATCCCGAGGGTACACCATTAGAGGTGTTTGATGGCTTTCGCGCTGGGCTGGCAGCGAATCGCGCGCAGTTCTATCTGGATGTGGCTTCAGGTCCGTTCTATGGCTTCAACCGTGAAGGCGCACAGGTTTCCCAGGGCACGATTCAGAACTGGTGGCGTCAGGGGATGATTGGCGGGGCTAAAGCACATTACGATGGTATTAAAGCCTTCTCGGAAACCGATCAGACGGAAGATTTAAAGGCGATAACCGTCCCGACGCTGGTGATGCAGGGCGATGACGATCAGGTGGTGCCCTATAAAGATGCCGCATTGCTGCAGGATGAACTACTGCAGGACAGCACCTTGAAAATTTATCCCGGCTTTCCCCACGGGATGCACACCACCCATGCTGATGTGATCAACGCTGATTTGCTTGCCTTTATACGTGCCTGATTGACCTTCTCTCCTGAACCAGTCCGTTCCGGGCTGGTTTCTCCTTCCCGACCCTTGTGCCATTTTGTGATGCAGTTCATGGACTTAAGGTGGGAGCGAGTTTCTCTATGTTCGTGACAGCAAATTTTATCTTTGGCCCATCTCATTCCGCTAACGTAGCGCCATAACGCATGTAGTGGAGGAAATGAGATGGATAAGCTGTTGTATGGTATGGCCTATTATCGCGAATACTTGCCTGAGGAACGGCTGGATGAAGACATCCGCCTGATGAAGGCTGCCGGTATCAATGTGGTGCGCATTGCCGAGAGTACCTGGAGCACCTTCGAACGGCACGACGGCGAATTTGATTTCTCCAGCGTGCTCACCGTGCTGGACCGCATGCATGCCAGCCAGATTGCGGTCATTGTCGGCACCCCCACCTATGCGATACCGGGCTGGCTGGCAAAGAAACACCCATCCGTGATGGCGACCACACCCCAGGGCGTGAACAAATATGGTCATCGCCAGAAGATGGATATTACCAGCCCCATCTATCTGCGTTACGCCGAACGGATTATCCGCGCATTACTGCGCGCCACGGCGCAGCACCCCGCAGTGATAGGTTTTCAAATCGACAACGAAACCAAGTATTACGATACCTGCGGTGCGCATGTACAGCGTGATTTTGTGCGGCATTTGCAGCAGCGGTTTGCTGGCGATCTCGGCCGCCTCAATGCGGAGTTCGGGCTGGATTACTGGAGCAACCGTATCGACGCCTGGGAAGACTTCCCGCCGCTGGAGAGTACCATCAATGCCAGTCTTGGCGCGGCTTTCCAGCAATATCAGCGTCAGCTGGTTGAACAATTCCTTGCCTGGCAGGCTGAGCTTGTCAGCGAATACCGGCGGCCAGAGCAGTTCATCACCCATAACTTCGATTTTGAATGGCGCACCTGGTCATATGGGCTGCGTGGCGAAGTCGATCATTTCGCCGCTTCTGCCGCGCTCGATATTACCGGCGTCGATATCTATCATCCCAGCCAGCACCAGCTGACCGGCGCTGAAATCGCCTTCGCCGGCGATATCGCCCGCACCACCAAAGATAATAATTATCTGGTGCTGGAAACCCAGGCGCAGGCCTTCAAAAACTGGACCCCTTACCCCGGGCAGCTGCGCCTACAGGCGTTCAGCCATATTGCCTCGGGTGCGGCGATGATCGGTTACTGGCACTGGCATTCTCTCCACAACGCCTATGAAACCTACTGGAAGGGCTTGCTCAGCCATGATCTGCAACCCAACCCGATTTACCATGAGGCGCAACAGATTGGCCAGACACTGTCCCGGCTGTCGCCACAACTGGCGGGATTAAAGAAACAGAATCGGGTGGCGCTGCTGGTCAGCAATACCTGCCTGACCGCCATTGACTGGCACCCGTATCAGGGGCACCAGTTTGGCCGTCACAAAGAGCATCAGTACAACGATCTGTTCCGCAGTTATTATGATGCCCTTTACCGGCTGAATATCGAGGTAGATATTCTCACCGTTGACGACCCGCGCATCAGCCGATATCAGTTGCTGATCGCGCCACTGATGTATGCCGTGTCTGATGACGTGCTGCAACGATTAAACCGGTTCGTGGCTGACGGCGGTCATGTGCTGTATTCGTTTAAGTCAGGTTTTGCCAATCAGCATCTGAAAGTGCGTCATGAACGCCAGCCGGGCGTAATTCGCGAAGCGATTGGGGCCAGCTATCAGTTGTTTGTCGAACCACATGACGTCACTTTGCAGTCGGATGTGCTGGACCTGCCCCCGCAGGCCACCCGGGTTGATCACTGGATGGAGTTACTGGAAACGGAGAACCCGAATGCGGAAATCTGGGCGCGTTATCAGCATCCTTACTGGGGAAAATATGCTGCCATCGTTCACAATCGATTTGGCCGTGGCAGCGCCACCTATATCGGATGCTGCATCAGCGAGGGCGCGCTGGAGAGCGTGTTATGTACGCTGCGCCAGCGACTGGGATTGGCCGATGACGCTGAAGGCCACCGCTTCCCGGTGGTGGTTAAACGCGCCACCAATCGTGCCGGTAACACCGTGCTGTTTTATCTCAACTTTAGCAGCCAGCCGCAACAGGTCACGCTGTCATTCACGCGTGGACGGGAATTGTTGCGCCAGCGGCACTGGCAACGCGGCGAGACACTCACGCTGGCCGACTGGGATGTCGCGATTGTTGAACTGGAGGAGGCACAATGAAAACCGCTACCCCGACGGATGACCTGCAACGCATTGGCCTCGCTGAACGCCTGGCCTTTGGCATCGGTGATTATGGCACCAACCTGACTTACACCCTGATGGTAACCTTCCTCGCCTATTTTTATACCGATGTCGTTGGCATCTCCGCCCTGCTGATTGGCTCGCTGATGTTCTTCGCCCGGGTACTGGATGGGGTGATCTGTATCTTTGTTGGTATCCGCATCGATAAAACCCGTTCGCGTCTCGGCAAAGCGCGTCCCTGGGTACTGTGGACCGCACTGCCTTTTGGTTTGTCGGCCTTTTTGATGGCGACGGTGCCGAATGTCAGCGATAGCCTGAAGGTGGCTTATGTGTGTATCACCTACCTGCTGGCAAACATTTGTTTTACCGCCAATAACATCGCCTATGGTTCACTGTTGGCGTTGATCACCCGTGATGCGTACCAGCGCGGCATCCTGAGTGTGTTCCGTAAGGGGCTATCGACCTGTGGCTCGCTGACAGTCGGCGTGTTCACCCTGCCGCTGGTCGCGCACTTCGGCAACAGCAGTACCTCCTGGATCATCGTGTTTGCCCTCTTTGGTTTCTTTACCGCGCTCTGTCTGTTCCTGACGGCGTTGGGGACGCGTGAACGTGTCCAGCCGGTGCGCAGTGACAACAGCCAGCGCATCAATGTACGTCAGGTGGGGAGTTCCATGCTGGCGAACCGTTACTGGCTGATGATCTTTTTCTATCTGTTGATTACCTTTACCAGCCTGACCGCACTCTCCGCCGTGGGGGTATATTATTCGAAATACATTCTGCGCGATGTCTCCCTGATTGCTTATATCAGCATGGCGCAATACATCCCTGGTCTGCTGACCCTGATGATCATCCCGCTGTTGCTGAAAAAACTGGGTAAGCGGCGTCTGGCGATGCTGGGTTTACTGGTCTGCTCGGTCGCCTATCTGATCCCGTTGCTGAATAAACAGGATGCGCTGTTTGTGATCATCGCCACTGCCGTGCGCAGCGTCGGCTTCTGTGGCATTGGGGCCACCATGTTTGCCTTGCTGGCCGATACCATTGACTACGGAGAATGGCGTACCGGGTTACGTATTGAGGGCATTTTGTTCAGTGCCGGTACCCTCGGGCAGACACTGGGCATGGGGTTAGGTACCGCCAGTGTCGGCTGGGTACTTGGCGCAGTCGGATTTGTCAGCGGCGGCAATGCCGTACAATCAGCGTCAGTGCTGAACACTATCGAGTTTCTGTTTATCTTTTTCCCGCTCTTGCTGGCGCTACTCAACTTCGGGCTGCTTTATTTCTACAAACTGGATGATTTCTATCACCAGGTGGCACAGGACCTGGCAGCGGGCCGCTATCAGCAAAATAATCCGGTCATGACGCCGGTGGTTCGGGAGCCGCTACAACACTAAAGTTGCGCCACGCCGCAAAAGCGCCCTCTGCTCAGCGATTCTGACGGGGGGCGTCGTTATACTTCCCGCACTCTAATTCGCAGGAATGATGCAGATGGTTGAGTTGAGCGATGCCGACATGATGAATTTCTCCCCGCTGGTGAAAAGTTTCACCTTTAACGCCTTTATGGTGTCGGGATATACGCCAATCAGCCCCGGCAGCAAGCTCGACTTCTTTATTCACCGACCCCAGGGGATGAAAGGTTATCTGCTCAATATCACGCTAAAAGGTGAAGGCATTATTCATCACGCTGACGGAGAATTCCGTTGCCAGCAGGGAGAGATGTTGTTGTTTCCGCCGGGGGTGCTGCATCATTACGGTCGCGCTAAAGAAAGCCCCGCCTGGGATCATTTGTGGATTTATTTTGTGCCTCGCCCCTACTGGATCGACTGGTTACACTGGGATCGAAACCTGGGGCAGATAGGCCGTATGGCATGCGGCGATACGCCCCTGTTGCAGCACATGGTGCAGCTGTTTAAAGAGGTTATTCACTGGAATGCCGCAGCAGAGCCGCTGGCAGAAGCGATAGCAATGAACACGCTGGAACGTATTATTCTGGATGCATTCCAGCGGCAACCCACCAGCAACCGTCATAACCGTGACCCACGTATCCAGACAGTCTGCCATTACATCAATGAACATCTGGCCGAAGAGACGCGGGTGGAACAATTGGCACAGATGACGTTTTTATCCCCTTCCCGGCTGGCGCATCTGTTCAAGCGAGAGATGGGACATACCATTTATGGCTGGCGTGAGCGCCAGCGCGTTTCACGCGCCTGTGATTTGTTGCAGCAAACCCAGTTGCCGATTGCCCAGGTGGCACGCGCAGTCGGCTACGGTGATCCCCTCTACTTCTCGCGCATATTTAGCCAGCACCGCACACTGAGCCCGCGCGAATATCGCAAAAAGTTTGAACGTATACCGCTCTTTTAATCGGCAGATTGAAT
The DNA here is from genome assembly GCF_059730475.1 of Pantoea sp. X-Soil-TKNS-1280. Classification (NCBI taxonomy): domain Bacteria; kingdom Pseudomonadati; phylum Pseudomonadota; class Gammaproteobacteria; order Enterobacterales; family Erwiniaceae; genus Pantoea; species Pantoea sp. X-Soil-TKNS-1280. The sequence goes on from NZ_AP035962.1 coordinate 2,137,370, forward strand.
TCCGATCAATAATTAACCATTCGGGTCAATAAGTTATGCCTTATCTTCACATTGCAACATTCGCTGATGATAATCAGACTTATTGTGATAACATCCGGCATTATGCTAACACCCCTACATCTTTACACAGGTTGAACCTGTGTCTTTTCGCAGTATATTGGATATTAAGCACAACGTTTAAACATCCGTGAAATTCAGGTTGAGAAGAGTCCTTCTATGAATCACTTAGTTTATGTTGTAGATGATGACGAATCGGTAAGATCTGCCCTGAGTAATCTGCTCAGTTCAGAAGATTATGACGTTATTGTTTTTTCCACTGCTCAGGCATTTCTTGATCACACCTTCAACGCCGTTCCCAGTTGTCTGATTCTGGATATTAATATGCCGGGTGCGGATGGCTTTGCCGTAGCAAATACCTTAAATGAGCGCGGTTATGTTATTCCTACCATTTTCCTCACCGGGTTCGGCACTATTCCTGTTACCGTTAAAGCGATGAAAACCGGTGCCTGTGAATTCCTGACCAAACCGGTCGATCCGGAGCGGATATTACAGGCGGTGGCAGAAGCGCTGTTGATCGCGGAAGAAAACCTGGTTTCTTCACAGGAAAAATATGACATGACGGTTCGCCATCAGTCACTGACCCCGCGGGAAAGCGAAGTCATGATGCTGGCAATCAGTGGCCTGCTGAACAAGCAGATTGCTGCGGAGATGGGCATCAGTGAAATTACCGCCAAGGTGCATAAACGCCGGGTGATGGAAAAGATGAATGTCCGTTCCCTTTCTGACCTGGTGCGTGCTGCCGAACGGCTGAACATTCTCAGCACGCGCCGTCGTTAAGGGTTAAGCACTGGCTGGCGGCTCGACGGGTAAGGTAAACCAGAAGCGGCTGCCATAGTCAGCCAGGTTTTCCCCGCGCAATTCGCCGCAGTGCTTTTTAATGATGCCCTGGCTTATCGTCAACCCCATTCCCATCCCTTCCTTTTTGGTGGTATAGAACGAATCAAAGATATGTTCCCGCACCTCATCCGGGATACCCGATCCGCTGTCCCGCACTTCAAAGCGAATGGTGTCGGGGGTGGGATTGGAGGTTGCCAGCGTCAGAATCAGTGGACGCTGGTCAATATCGGTCATGGCATCGATAGCATTCACCACCAGGTTCAGTAGCACCTGCTGAATCTGGATGCGGTCACAATACACCTCGGCACAATCGGCATGCAGTTTCAGCTCCAGCGAGATCCATTTTCTTTCAATCTCCGCGCGTGACAATGCCAGAATATCGCGCGCAATCAAATGCAGGTTCGCTTTAGCAAATACCGAGTCATGTTTGCGGGTTAACGCCTGCAGGCCCCGGATAATGTCACCTGCGCGTTTTCCTTCCTGCAAAATCTCGTCCAGGCTGAAACAGGCATTCTCGATATGCCGGGGTTCGCGTTTCAGCCAGCGCTGGCTGGCACCGGCATGGGCCACGATCGACATTAATGGCTGGTTGATTTCATGCGCGATCGAGGCGGTTAACTGCCCTACAGTGGTGGCGCGCGAAACCCGGGCGAGATCGGCCTGTGCCATACGCGCCGCATCCTCTGCCCGACGTTGTACGGTAATGTCGGAAATGGTGCCAAAATATTCTTTGACTTCCGGCCAGTTCTCCACCGGATCGCCAATTCCTTTGATATAACGATTTTCGCCATTTGGCCGGATGATGCGAAATTCCGCCTGCATACTGATGCCGTTCTGCACACTGTCGCGCACCAGGTCATTAATACATTGAAAGTCGTCAGGGTGCACAACGGTCATGAAATCCGCCATCGACCAGCTTTGCTGCTGCTCGGGCAGACCGAGAATACGCATATACTCATCCGACACGGACAGCCGGTCCTGCCCGATATCCCAGCTCCAGGTGCCAGTATGGCTGATTTTCTCCCCCATCATCAGGGAGGTCTGGCTGGCGCGCAGCTGCTTCTCCACGCGTCTGCGGTGAATGTTCTCCTCAAGCAATTCGGCATACAGGCGCGCAGTCTCAATGGATACTGCTGCCTGCGCGCTGAGGGTTTTGACGATATGCGATTGCTCGGCGGTGAACACATCCGGCATCAGCCGGTTTTCCAGATATAACACCCCAACCATATTGGCCTGCTTGAACATCGGCACACACATCACGGCTGCGCCGGAAGAAACCAGATAAGGGTCCTGACTGAAGGGACTGAAATCTTCCGGTTTACCGGTACGAATCTCCTGCCCGGTGCGGATCACCGCGGAAAGTACCGACAGCGGCAAATCGGTGGCGGCTGGCCGTTCTTTGACAATTCTGACTTTAACGCCATCGGCATTGGCTTCGGCCCAGGCTTCCGTTTCCGGGACATTGCCGTCCAGCACGCGAATCAGCAGGCAACGCTGCGCCCCGGCGCGCTCCAGCAGCATCCGCATCAGAATATGGATCAGACGGTCAAGATTGATCTCCTCCGTCAGGGCGCGTACCGCTGTCACCACACTTTCGAGGTCACGAATGGATTCGTCTGCAAAGGGAATGGTGGTGAACGCGTTGCTCTGTTTTTGCGTCGCCAGCTGCGGATAGCGTTGTTCCAGCTGGCGTACCTTGGCCTGTGCGCCCCAGTTTTCCCAGCCGCTGATCGCCCCTTTTAAATAGGCATCGGCAGGCACGTCGAGTTTCCAGCCTTTGGCGCAATACCCCGCCAGCTCGTAAGCCAGTGCGTTGATGTGCTGATAACCTGACTTGCGTGACAAATTAATCGCCATCTCGTACTGGCTTAACGCCTCGCCCACTTCACCGCGCAGGCGGGCAAGTTCCGCCGCGATCAGTGCGGCTTTATCGGCAAACAGCTCGGGATTAAGCACCGACCATTGGACAATCTTGTCAAAATGGTCGTGGGCCTGTTGATGAACTTTGGCGGTCGCCTGCCCGGCAGACAGCGGCACCGTCAGGCTCAATGCGCTAAAGAAATGTAAATCCAGCAGATAGATATAGCCAGGCACGGCGCTTATCAGCTGCGTCGCCTCGGCGAAACAGGGCAAGGCCAGGGCATATTCGCCCGCATAAAAATGCGCCATACCGCGATACAAATATGACCAGAACAGCACCATTGCTTTAGGACCGGACACCGGCCCAGGCTCGCTGCCGGTAAGTTGTGTCGGATAGAGATCGATACCGCTGAATTTGGTATGGCTGCTGCCACGCAGATGGATGACAAAATGCTTCTGCATCAGCAGCACGTTTTCGACATCGGGATAAAAAGATTTTTGCGTAAAGGCCAGGCCACGTTCGATGGTGGTCTGCACCGACTCCAGGTGATCACCGCGCGTCAGGTAGTTCATCACCTGATGACGTAACGACAGGCAGGCAAAGGATTTATCGCCGTGCGCCAGCGCAACGTTAAAGCTTTTTTTCGCGTAATCGATTGCGAAGGCCAGCGGCTGCGTCCAGATCCCCACCTGATCGAGCGGCAACAACGTGCGCGCTTTAAAACGCACAAAGTTGTGCTTTTCGGCCAGCTGCGTGGCTAACATGCCGGATTTAAAGCCGTAGTGGTATTCCTGGTAGCGATCGGTGATCAGTACGCTAAACCATGACAGGCCAAACACCGACGCACCACTGATACCGTGGTCCAGCGTCATATCCAGCATTTTGCACACCAGCAGCAGGTGCAACTGCGGGCAGTCATAAGAGGAAGCAAAAATGGTGCTGGCCATCAGGTTCAGCACCGACTCTTTTTCGCGGTTCGCCATCAGCGGCAACGTACCGAGGGTGATGGACGGATCCGGCCCCAGGCGCGCTTTCAGTGCGTACCAGGCCGCGTTGCACTCATCCTCATCCGGATAGCGATTGAAATGCACACCGAACACCGCCAGCCAGGCCAGCGCGGTTTCCAGTGCCAGATAGTTGTCTGACTGCCGCATATGGATCTCAGCCGACAGGCAAGCCGCCGCCGATTTCTCCGTCAGGCTGCCCGGCATCCCCAGCAGTACAGTGCACTGGGCCTGTGCTGCGCTGAGATTGCCCTGCAGGAACTGGCACTCCGCTTCCTCGAAGCCCAGTAAAAAATGGTCAGAGGTGGGTTGTTGCTGATCCAGCGCGCGGGCCGTTTGCAGATAGCGTAACGCCGACGCGTAATCGCCAGCACGTTTGGCGCGCTGCGCCGCTGTAAGGCTGAGGCGAAAGTAATTGCGGCTTTGTGCCGGGGGCATCGGCACATCCGCCGCCATCGCAATATGGTGCACTGCGCGAAACAGCGTTTCGTTACCTTCGGCGCGCGGCGCACACTCTGCCAGCAGACAGGCGGCCTGTTGATGGATGCGTAACTTTTGCTTAAAACCAATCAGCAAAAAGGCTGCATCATGGACGCGATCGTGAGTGAAGGTGTATTCATCGTTGACGATGGTAATAAACTTTGCGGCGATGGCAGGTCGCAGCCGCTCCTGAATTTTGCGCTGACCAGCCCCCAGGATCTGGCTGAGCAGCGCCAGCTGACCATTTCCCCCCAGACAGGCCAGGCTGCCGAGCAGTTGCCGGGTCGCTTCAGGCATGCGCTCCAGCTGGCGTACCACCAGGCTGGCGACATTATCGGTATACTGACGCGCCTGCAACGCACTCTGGTCGTAATGCCATTTCAGCGGATCTTTGGTGTAAAAGATGAGCCCGTCATCGATAGCCTGTTTAAAAAACTCTTGCAGGAATAGCGGATTACCACCGGTTTTCTCATGGATCAGCTGGGCCAGCTCGCTGGTGCCGCTGGTACGGGTATGCAACATACCCGCCAGCCAGCGGGCGACCATTTTGACGTTAAGCGGCTGCGGTGTCAGCTGGGTGATACGTGCTGCGGCACTCTGGATGCGTGCCAGAAAACCGGCCACCTGCCGACAAGGCATCGACTCGGCATCGCGATGCGCGATCACCAGTAAAAACGGCAGATGTTCGTTACGCTGAAACACCGTCTCCAGCAGTTGCAGGCTGGCCTGATCTGCCCAGTGCACGTCATCAATTAACATCACCAGCGGTTTACCTGATGAGGCAAATGCCTTGATTAATGCACAAGCCATCTGGTGAAAACGTTCGCGCGCATCGATTAACGGATCGGTGCTGACCACAGGTTGCGAAATACCCAGCAACTGGCGCAGTTCCGGCACCAGTTCAATTGCCAGCTCGACATCATGGCCCAACGCTCGTGTTAAGCGCGTCCGCCACACCCGTACATCCGCCGCGGGCAGGCCGAGCAGATACAACGTCAGGGTACGGAAGGCGGCGCTCAGCGCGGAATATGGCACTTTGGGGGAATGTTGATCGGCTTTGCCGACCGTCAACAAAATGGGCTTGTGTTGTAGCTTTTTCAGCGCCGAGGCAATGATGGCAGACTTCCCTGATCCCGGCGCACCGCCGATCATCACCAGATGATGGGTACCGCTGTACTGCGCCTCCTCCAGTGCGTTCAGTAACTCCCGCGCCTGTGGATGGCCGGTAAACAGCGTTTCAATACGATAATTCGTCGTGAAACGTTCCTGCAAACCCAGGGTAAAAGGGGCGATGGTGCCCTCTTGCGTCAGCGTCGCCTTGCAGCGCCGCAGATCGGCCAGCAAGCCGTCAATGGTTTGATAACCATCGGCGGGCGATTTTGCCAGCAGACGCAGGATGATGGCCGACAGCATCGCCGGGACATCCGGGCGAATTGATTCTGGTGGACGTGGCGCGGTCGCCAGATGATGGTGGATCCACTCAGCCTGCCCCGCCTGGGGCGAACCAAACGGCAGCCTGCCGGTGAGCATTTCATATAACACCACGCCCAGACTGTAGAGGTCGCTGAGGTTGCTGACCGGATAAGGCGTACGTCCGGTATGTTCCGGCGACATGTAAGCCAGCGTGCCGCCCGACGCGCGCAGCGAATTTTTCAGTTGGGAATCGACGGTGACGGAGGCCAGCCCAAAGCCACCCAGACGGTAGGAACCGTCGTTATTCAGAAACAGATGGGCGGGTTTGATATCGCCGTGCACAATCCCCTGATGATGGGCCTGACTCAATGGCAAACATAGCTGAATCGCATTGCGCAAATAATCCGCGATCTGCTCCGGCGGCATCCCGATAATCCCCGCCAGTGTTCGATAAGGAAACTGCGGATACACCAGCGCATAATGACCCTGGTGACGGGTAAAGCCCGCCGGTTTCACCGCCCAGCGCGGAGCCAGATGCGGGGCCAGCGCCAGCTCGTTTTTTAATAACTGCGTCGCCTGAAATGCCACCTCGTCACTGGCGGCAGTGGCGATCAGCACGGTTTCACCGGCAGCAAATCGCCCCATCAACCAGGCATGCCATCCTGCGCCAGCGGGGTCAGCATTATCTCTTCCGGCAGGATGATCTTCGCTTCGTCGTTACCTTCCTGCGGCACAGAGATAATGCCCATTATGGTGTTTCCCCCTGCGACAGTTCGCTACGGATAATGGTCAGGAGCGTATCAACATCAATGGGTTTTCGCAAAAAGGTGAGCGCACCCAACGCGATCGCATACCACTGCACGGATTCTTCCTGATCGGCAGAGATGAAAATCACGGGCAGAGCCACGGATTGCTGTTTCAGGAGTGAGTAAAGTTCAAAACCGCTCATTCCTTTCAATCTGACGTCGATGATCAGCATAACCGCGCCGGTTAATGCTGAATCGTTTTGGAGGAGTTCTTCGCCCGATTCATACAGGCTGGTGGTGTATCCGTCAGAATGCAGTAAATTGCTCAGGCCATTACGGACTGAGCGTTCATCATCAACGATAACAATGTGCTGTGGTAGCGTCATGCTGTAATCCTCTGATAATCCTCACGCGTACGTGAGGATATTCCTTAGGGTCCCTTTTCTCCACCAGGTGGTGGCGTGCCACTGATTTTGGGCACACATTCATGGCGGAACCAGGCCAGGGTTACCGGTTGGCGACGGATCAGGCGTTGCGCCAGCGGGACCAGTTGCTCCCCCACCAGCATGCCAAATAATCCCAGCAACGCGATCACTGGCGGCGCAGGGGAATTGACATCTATCAGACCATAAATCACGCCCGCCAGCATACCCACCACCAGCGAAATAACATATGACTTCAGCATGGTCAGGATCTCTTATCGACGTGGCTTGCAACCGCGGCGGTCTGCTGCACTGGCTTCACCAGATGAATCAGCTGCCCGCCAATAATCATACCCAGCAAACCGATGAGCGCGATTGCCGGTGGTGCGGGTGAACGGACCCGGAGCAGTGCATAGAACAAGCCAACCAATACGCCTGCCCCCAGAGAAATGATCAAAGGATTCATCATGATCCTCCTGAGACCGGCACATCAGAGTGCCGGTCATCGCAAGGGAATTAACGTGCCGGAACCGGCGCCAGGGTGCGATGTTCGCTTTCCTGACGTGATGGCGCTTTGTGCACCATGGTGTAAGCGTAATCAACGCCGATGCCGTAGGCACCAGAATGCTCTTTGGCAATCTTCATTACAGCGTCATAGGTATCACGATGCGCCCAGTCACGCTGCCACTCCAGCATCACCTGCTGCCAGGTTACCGGGATCACCCCAGCCTGGATCATGCGCTGCATGGCATAGTCGTGGGCTTCTTTTGAGGTGCCGCCAGAGGCATCCGCCACCATGTAGATTTCATAGCCGCCTTCCAGCATGGCGCACAGGGCGAAGCTGTTGTTACACACTTCGGTCCACAGGCCGGAAACCACCACTTTTTTCTTCCCATTAGCGGCCAGCGCATCACGGACTTTCTGATCGTCCCATGAGTTCATGGAAGTACGTTCCAGGATATCCAGCCCCGGGAACACGTCCAGCAGTTCAGGGTAGGTATAGCCAGAGAAACTCTCGGTTTCGACCGTGGTGATGATGGTCGGAATGTTAAATACCTTCGCCGCTTTCGCCAGCGCGACCGTGTTATTTTTCAGCACCTGACGATCGATTGACTGCACACCAAACGCCATCTGCGGTTGCTGATCGATAAAGATAATCTGGCTGTTATGCGGGGTCAGAACTTCAAGCTTAGAGTTGGACATGAATGTACCCATTGAGGTTAGTAACTGGATTTCCGCGAACATAAATACGGAGCAAAAGTGGCAGTCACCGGTTGGTCACTGTCAGATCGGAGTTTAGGGGGCATTACATGACCGGACTATTATCTCTGTGTATAAGTATACGAACGTATAGGTATCCCTTTGTATAACTAGACGGCGTTTCTCCCCGCTTACCATAATCCTGAGCTGATGGTGCTCTGACGCCCTGCGACAGCGCGCATTTCCCGTCCTGCTATTCGGACATCTCAGTTCAGGAGGATCTATGGTGACGCTCGGTAAAGCAGAGCTGATTTTAATCAACGGTAAATTCCACACCGTTGACCGCGCCAACCCGGTGGCTGTCGCCGTGGCGATTCGTGAAGGCAAATTTCTTGCCGTCGGTAGCGAGGCCGAAGTGATGGAGCATCATTGCGAAGGCACTAAAGTGATTGATCTTAAGGGACATACTGCCATTCCTGGTCTGAATGATTCCCACCTGCACCTGATCCGTGGCGGCCTCAACTACAACCTGGAACTGCGCTGGGAAGGCGTACCGTCGCTGGCTGATGCGCTGCGCATGTTAAAAGAGCAGGCGCTGCGTACCCCGTCGCCCCAGTGGGTGCGCGTTGTCGGTGGCTGGACTGAGTTCCAGTTTGCCGAACGCCGGATGCCAACGCTGGAGGAGATCAACGACGCGGCACCGGACACCCCGGTGTTTATTCTGCATCTCTACGATCGCGCCCTGCTCAACCGCGCCGCACTCAAAGTGGTGGGATACACCAAAGACACACCAAACCCGCCAGGGGGTGAAATCCAGCGCGACAGCAACGGTAACCCAACCGGTATGTTGATTGCCCGCCCCAACGCGATGATCCTGTATGCCACACTGGCGAAAGGACCGAAACTGCCGCTGGAATTGCAGATCAACTCCACCCGTCAGTTTATGCGTGAATTGAATCGCCTCGGCCTGACCAGTGCTATCGATGCGGGCGGCGGTTTCCAGAATTATCCTGACGATTATGAAGTCATTGCCGAGCTGCACAGCAAAAAGCAGATGACGGTGCGCATCGCCTATAACCTGTTTACCCAGCGTCCCGGTCATGAACTGGAAGATTTCGAAAAATGGACCGATATGCTGACGCCCGGCCAGGGCAGCGACTACTTCCGCCATAACGGTGCCGGTGAAATGCTGGTGTTCTCGGCGGCAGACTTTGAAGACTTCCTCGAACCGCGCCCGGACCTCGCCCCAGGGATGGAAGATGAGCTGGAGCGCGTGGTGCGTCATCTGGTGGAACATCGCTGGCCGTTCCGTCTGCACGCCACTTACAACGAATCCATCAGCCGCATGCTGGATGTGTTTGAAAAAGTGGATCGCGATATTCCGTTTAACGGTCTGCATTGGTTCTTCGATCATGCGGAAACCGTGACGCAGAAAAATATCGACCGCATCAAAGCCCTCGGTGGCGGCATTGCGGTGCAACATCGTATGGCGTTCCAGGGCGAATATTTTGCCGAACGTTATGGCATCGAAGCCACCCGCCATACCCCGCCGGTGGCGCGTATGCTCGAAACCGGCGTACCGGTGGGTCTGGGTACTGACGCCACCCGCGTGGCCAGCTACAACCCCTGGACCGCGCTCTATTGGCTGGTTTCCGGCCGTACCGTGGGCGGCATGCAGATGTATGACGTCAATGCCCGCCTCGATCGTGACACCGCGCTGATGTTGTGGACCCAGGGCAGCGCCTGGTTCTCCAGTGAACAGGGCAAAAAAGGACAGATCAAAGTCGGCCAGCTGGCAGATATGGCGGTGCTGAGTAAGGATTTCTTTAGCGTACCGGAAGAGGAAATCAAAGGTATTGAGTCAGTGCTGACGGTGGTGGATGGCAACGTGGTGTATGCCGCCGGATCCTTCAGTTCAGAAGCCCCACCGACGCTGCCGGTGTTGCCGGAATGGTCACCGGTGGTGAAGGTGCCTGGTCATTACCGCAGTGCGCCGCCGGATGCTATGACGCGCGTAGGTATGATGCCGCAGGCGCATCATTGTAGCGGCCCCTGTGGTGTCCACAGCCACCAGCATGATATTGCGCGTGGTGCCAATGTTCCGGTAGCCGAAGATAACGCCTTCTGGGGCGCGCTCGGTTGCAGCTGCTTTGCGTTTTAACATCATGAAGACTTCATCGTTTTTCTCAATCCCGCCCCGGATCGATCTGGGGCTGTTTTTCCTGCGTCTGACCGGCAGCCTGTTACTTTTGCATGTCCATGGCCTACCGAAAGTGTTTCATTTTCAGGAGGAACTGACGCGTATCGAAGACCCGTTCGGTATGGGGCCGTATATGAGCCTGATCCCGGCGATCGTGGCTGAAGTGATCTGCCCGATCCTGATCATCCTCGGCTGGTGGTCACGTCTGGCCTGTCTGCCGATTATTGGCGTATTGCTGGTGGCGATGCTGGTGGTTCACCCGGACTGGTCGATCGCCGACGGCCAGTTTGGCTGGTTGCTGCTGATTATCTTTACCACGCTGGCGTTGACCGGGCCAGGAGCCTGGCGCATCGGCGTGAAGCCAAAGCAGGAGCTGCGCCATGGCACAGGTTAATGATATTCACAGCGCCGGAGCCGAACTCCCGAGCGAAGTACCGGTGCAAGCCGCTTCACCCTGGCAACCCCTGAGACAACCCGTTTTCCGTATGCTGTGGCTGGCCACAGTGGTGTCCAACATCGGTTCATGGATGAACGATGTTGGCGTCAACTGGAGCATGCTGACGCTCAGTAGCGATCCCCTGATGGTGGCACTGGTGCAGGCTGCCAGCAGCCTGCCGATGTTTCTGTTCGCGCTGCCTTCCGGGGTAATGGCCGATATTGTCGATCGTCGTAAATATCTGCTGTTCTCACAGCTATGGGTATTTATCGCCGCAACCGGCCTGACGCTGCTTTCCTGGTCTGGGCTGGTGACGCCCTGGGTGCTGCTGGTTGCCGCTTTTTTATTGAGTACCGGCGCAGCGATGAGTTCACCGCCCTTCCAGGCCATCGTGCCTGACCTGGTAAACAAAAATGAGCTGGGCCCGGCCATCGCTCTGAACTCTCTCGGTATTAACATCAGCCGTGCCATTGGTCCGGCGCTGGGTGGCCTGATCCTGTCGTTTGCCGGTCCCTGGATGGTATTTTTGCTCAATGCGTTGTCAGTGCTCGGGGTCGCCTGGGTGCTGTATCGCTGGAAGGCCGCTCCCAGTATCCAGCGGCTGCCACCGGAACACTTCTTCCCTGCGGTGCGGGTGGGGTTGCGCTATGTCCATGCAGCACCGGTTTTCCGCAATGTGCTGGTGCGCACCTGCGCCTTCTTCCTGTTTGGCAGCGCCGGATGGGCCTTGTTACCCCTGGTGGCAAGACGTGAACTGGGACTTGGCCCCGGCGGCTACGGCATTATGCTGGCCTGCATCGGCCTCGGGGCCATCTGCGGTGCAGTTTTACTGCCGGGATTGCGCAAAAAATTCAGCGCCGACCGGCTGATGGTGCTGGCCAGCCTGATGTTTGCTCTGACCATGCTGGCGCTGGCGTTTATCCGCCATTTCTGGTGGCTGAATGCCTGCCAATTCTTCACCGGATTCGCCTGGATTGCCGTGCTCTCCACCCTCAATCTCGGCGCGCAGCGCAGTGCTGCCAAATGGGTTAAAGCCCGCGCGCTGGCGGTGTACCTCACGGCATTCTTCGGCTCCATGACCGCAGGAAGCGCCGTATGGGGGCAACTCGCGACGCATTTCTCGATTCCGGTTTCGCTGTCGATTGCCGCAGTGGGGATGTTTTTATCCTGCGCCACTGTCTGGCGCTGGCGGCTCGATCAGGACCCCGATTTAAATCTTGAGATTCTGAACGACAGCGATAACAACCCGGTGCCCGAGGTCCATCACAATCGTGGCCCGGTGATGGTGAGCTACGAGTATCGGATCCGCCCGGAAGACGCTCATGATTTTACCGTCTGTATGCAGGATATGCGCCGCGTACGGCGTCGTGGCGGCGCGATCAACTGGTCGATTTATGAAGACGTGCTGCAACCCGGCATTTTCGTCGAAACCTTTGTGGTGGGGTCCTGGATGGAACATCTGCGCGAAAAGGAACGCTACACCATGAACGACCGCAAGATTCAGAGCCGGGTCTACGCCTTCCATCAGGGCGAAAACATGCCCGACGTTCGCTATCTGGTGGCCCCGGTCTGACACAGGCCGCCCAGGCATATCAATCAACTCAATCAACAAGAGGTCCATGCAATGAGCACTTTCAGAACCACAGACGGTACGCAGATTTATTTTAAAGATTGGGGTACAGGTAAGCCGGTGCTATTCAGCCACGGCTGGCCGCTGGATGGGGATATGTGGGATAGCCAGATGAATTTCCTGGCGGAACGTGGCTATCGCGTTATTGCGTTTGACCGTCGTGGCTTTGGCCGCTCAGAGCAGCCGTGGCAGGGATATGATTACGATACCTTCGCTTCCGACATTAACGATTTGATCAACTGCCTCGGTCTGGAAGAGGTGACGCTGGTTGGTTTCTCCATGGGCGGTGGCGACGTCACCCGCTATATCGCCAACTATGGCACCGCTCGCGTTGCGGGACTGGTGCTGCTGGGCGCGGTAACGCCGATCTTTGGTAAAGCCGAAGATTATCCGCAGGGCGTGGATTTATCGGTGTTTGCTGGTATCCGTGACGGATTGAGAAAAGATCGTGCGCAGTTTATCAGTGATTTCGCCGTGCCTTTCTATGGCACCAACGCGGGCCAGACCGTTTCTGACGGCGTGCTGACGCAGACGCTGAATATCGCTCTGCTGGCATCATTGAAAGGTACGCTGGATTGCGTCACCGCATTTTCTGAAACCGATTTCCGCCCGGATATGCAGAAAATTGACGTGCCTACGCTGGTTATTCACGGCAGCAACGATCAGGTCGTCCCCTTTGCCACCACCGGCAAAGTCGCGGCGGAGATGATTAAGGGTGCAGAACTGAAGGTGTACGAGAATGGCCCGCATGGTTTCGCGGTTACCCATCAGGATCAGCTGAATGAAGATTTGCTGGCGTTTCTGCAACGCTAGTCACAGTGTCAGGGGCGAATAAACTCGCCCCCTACGTTTAAGGTCGGCATTGATGCCGACCTTGCCAATGGTTATCGGGTCGGATGATTCACTTCAAGCGGACGCAAATCAAACACTAACACCTCGGCCTCATCGCCTTCGCTGAAGGTCAGCGTTTTTTCATTGCGCACCCGCGCACCATCTCCGGCTTTAAATTTCACGCCATTCACCGTGATGCTGCCGCGTGCCACATGGATATACGCATAACGATCATCATCCAGCGTCAGGGTCTGCTGCTCACCCGCACTGAAGAGTCCGGCGTAGATACGCACATCCTGACGAATGCTCAGTGAACCTTCCTGACCTTCCGGAGAGACGATCAGACGCAGATTGCCACGTTTGTCACTCTCAGGTACCGAGATTTGCTGATAACCCGGCGGTGAGTTCTTCTCAGATGGCACTACCCAGATTTGCAGGAAGTGAACGCCATCCTCACTGGAGTGGTTAAACTCGCTGTGCGTCACGCCGCTGCCAGCACTCATCAGCTGCACATCACCCGGAACAATCACCGAACCCGTTCCCATCGAGTCTTTATGCTCCAGCGCGCCTTCCAGCACATAGGAGATAATTTCCATGTTGCTGTGCGGATGTGCACCAAAACCACGCGCTTTCGCTACCCGATCATCGTTGATGACTAACAGGTCGGAGAAACCTACCTGTTTCGGATCCCAATAGTTGGCAAACGAGAAAGTATGGTGTGAATGTAACCAGCCGTGTGCACCGACACCACGTTGTTCTGACAGGCGTTGTTCAATCATGATCTGCTCCTCAATTCTCTGTGTTAACCGGGTAAAGGAGTGATGTCTCCTTCGTTGAACACAGATTAGGGTAAACAGATTTGCCTAACAATGACGTCATATTGCAATCAGTGTAACGAATTAGTGGACAATAAAATCAATAAAAAGCGCGATAAATCGCGCCGCTACAGTTCGACGGCGCAATGTATCACGCTATAAGTGACTTAAAGGCTGGAAAACTTATGCAGCACACGCACCAGCTGGGTAACAAAGCCGTATTCGTTGTCGTACCAGGAGACGGTTTTCACCAGCTGGATATCACCGGCTTCGCTGATTTCAGTCTGGGTTGCATCGAAAATCGAACCAAAGGGCACGCCAATCACGTCGGAGGAAACAATCGGATCGTCGGTATATTTAAACGATTCGTTGTTTTCACAGGCTTTTTTCAGCGCGGCGTTAATCTCATCCACCGTGACTTTTTTATCCAGCACCGATACCAGTTCGGTGACAGAACCGGTTTTCACCGGCACGCGCTGCGCATGCCCTTTCAGCTTGCCAGACAGCGCCGGAATCACCAGCCCGATGGCTTTCGCTGCGCCTGTGGTATGAGGAATGACGTTTTCCGCTGCCGCACGTGAGGCACGGAAATCTTTACCACGAGGCCCATCAACCAACGCCTGGGTGCCGGTGTAGGCATGGACGGTGGTCATGGTGCCGACTTTAATGCCAAAGCTGTCGTTAAGGGCTTTCGCCATGGGGGCCAGGCAGTTAGTGGTGCAGGAAGCCACCGAAATGATGGTATCAGCCGCATCGAGCGTGTCATCGTTGACGTTAAACACGATGGTTTTCATGTCACCGGCCGGGGCAGAAATCAGCACTTTTTTCGCCCCAGCATCAATATGCGCCTGGGCTTTGTCCGCGGAGGTATAGAAGCCGGTACATTCAATCACCACATCCACGCCGAGCTGACCCCAGGGGATGTTCTTCGCATCTTTCTCAGCAAATACCTGGATACTTTTGCCATCAACCACCAGGTTGTTGCCTTCAGCACTGACCGATACCGGGAAAGCACCGTAGTTGGAATCGTACTTCAGCAGATAAGCCAGCATTTCTGGCGAAGTGAGATCGTTGATAGCAACAATTTCAACCGCTTCTTTTTGCTCAAGAATACGACGCAGAACCAGGCGACCAATGCGACCAAAGCCGTTAATACCGATTTTTTTCATGATAGAAGTCCTTGCCATGGGTGAAGAGGAATTCAATAACAACCGGGAAAGATGACAATTAAATTAACTCAACTGCCGCCATCTCCCCCACGCATTCTGTGCGCAAAATTTCTGCAATGAAAAACGCCAGCGTGGATGCTGGCGTCGGCGGATTAGTTGAGGTGCAGTTTTATTTCTGCGCCTGCCTGTTGCAGCGCGGTGCGTACTGTTGGCTCCTGGCTCAGGGCATTCAGTAAGCCATAGTCATGGATCATGCCGTTGTAACGGGTGACGGTGACGGGCACGCCTGCTGCGTCCAGTTTGCGTCCAAACGCTTCACCTTCATCACGCAACACATCCAGTTCGGCGGTTTGAATCAGCGTTGGCGGTAAGCCGCGTAACTGTTCAGTGGTGGCGCGTAACGGGGATGCCAGAATATTGTTGCGATCTTTTTCACCCGGGGCATAGCTATCCCAGAACCACTTCATCATGTTTTTGGTCAGGAAGTGGCCATCCGCGAACTGCTGGTAAGAAGCATCATCAAAGCTGGCGTTGGTGACCGGCCACAGCATGACGTCATAACGAATCGCCGGGGTGTGGAATTGTTTGGCCTGTAACGCCACTGCCGCCACCATATTGCCCCCGACGCTGTTGCCGACCAGTGCCAGGCGGCTGCCATCGACGCCAATCTCTGCGCCATGCTGCGCGACCCACTTGGTGGCTTCATAAGCCTGAGTAATGGCGACCGGGAAATGTGCTTCCGGCGATGGGGTATAATTGACAAAAACCGCTGCCGCGCCCGATGCATTCACCAGATCGCGTACCAGGCGCTCATGCGTCTGATAATCGCCTAACACCCAGCCACCACCGTGGAAAAACATAAACACCGGCAATACGCCCTGCGCATGTTCTGGCTTCACGATGGTCAGCGTCAGCGGCTGACCCAGTACCTGAATGACTTTTTCACTCACCTGGGCCGCGGGCAGTTTGACGCCCTTCTGCGCGCCAATCAGTACCTGACGTGCCGCTGCTGGTGAAAGTTGCTCAATCGGTTTGCCGTTACCGCTGTTCAGCACGTTAAGAAAGGCCGCGACACCCGCTGTTGGTGCGGGAAGGTTTTCTTCACTCGCGGCAAATGCTGCACTTACCTGACTCGCCAGTAATAAAGCACCCATCACCATCTTCAATTTCATTGTCTTTTCCTTTTCAAATGTTACGTTAAACAACGCAATGGTTTTTCGCTTATTTATTTTTTAACAGTTCTGCCGTCAGGTGGAAGAATGCGCCTTTGTCATTGGCATATTGCCCCCTGATTTCACCCGGGGTGGCATGAATATATTTTTTAAAAATACGGGTGAAGGTTTGCTGGCTGGTAAAACCATTTTCTATCGCAATTTCCAGCAGGGTTTTCTGACTATGAATAATGGAAAACGTCGATCTGATGACCCGGCGAAGACGTATATATTCGCCGAGGTTATACCCGGTTACGTCGCGGAAGATCCGCTGGAAATGCCAGTGCCCATAACCACTTTTCCCGGTTACGGTGCTGACACGAATATTTTCGTCATACAGGTGGTCTTCAATCCAGTGGATAATGTCATCCACCACTGAATAAATAATCTTTTCATGCACCGGATAAGAGGTGGGCAGAAATGTCTTCTCAGCCGTCATCGCGTTCATATAACACCCTGCCTTGTAGATATTGAATAACAATATCAATCAGCTGTGGTGTAAAAGAAAGTTATACAAACGGATAGGTATACGAATGGATAATTGATTTTTATTTTTGGTCGCCCTTGAGGGCGACCGTGCCCATTACATCATCTGTGGTTCGCGAATCGCATTACCACGGGCAAAACGGCTCAGGCTATAGGGAGACAAATCGGTATAGGGCTGATCGTTCATCACCAGCTGTGAACACAACTTCCCGGCCCCCGGGCCGATGCCAAAACCATGACCACTAAAGCCAGAGGCGACGATCAGACCCGGGATCTGCGGGATTTCGTCAATCACCGGTACCAGGTCCGGGGTAGTATCAATCCAGCCACCCCAGGCATGATCGACGGCAATACCCTGTAATACCGGGAATTCATGCACCATTTTGGCAATCGCTTCGCGCAGAATTTGCTTGTCCGCGGCCGGATCCAGCACGCGGATTTTTTCAAACGGCGAGACCGCGTCCATCGACCAGGATCCTGCCGCTTCCGGACCGGAAAAGAACGAGCTATTGATGCGGATTTTCAGCTTTTTGGCGATTTTACTGCGGTACATGGGATAAAAGCGTGTGGCATAACGCAGGTTCTGCGGCGCCAGGTCCAGTTGCCCGCGCCCGGATATCGCCACGGTATAAGATCCATCAAGACGCCGACGCATCGCCAGTCCAGGCACACTCAGACAGCCCGGGGTCACTTCTGCCGCCACTGTAGTCTTAAATGCCGTACCCAGAATGTTGGCGCTCGGCAGTTCAATGCCATAACGCGTGCAGAAGCGTGAACTCCAGGCTCCGCCACAGCAGATGACCCGGCTGGTTTTGACCAGGCCGCGCTCGGTCCACACACCGGTTACACGACCGCCACTGATGTCCAGCCCGCGCACGGCACAGCGCTGTTGAATGTTGGCTCCCCGCTGCTGCGCCCCCATCGCCAGCGCAGGCACCGCCTGTGAAGGTTCAGCACGACCATCACTGGGCGACCACACACCGCCCAGCCAGGTTGTTTTGCCACCAATACGTTCCTGAGCTTCTTTTGCCGACAGCAGCTGGCTGTGAAAACCGATATTTTTCGCCTGTTGACCCCAGCTTTCCCACTTTGCCAGGTCTGCCGCTTCGGTGGTGCCGTACAGGATACCGGTACGGCGGAAACCCAGGTCCCTGCCGATTTCATCCCCCAACTCAGACCAGCGTTGCAGGCTGTACATCGCCATCGGCAGCTCGTAAAGATCGCGGTTTTGTTGTCGCACCCAGCCCCAGTTGCGACTGGATTGTTCACAAGCCATCACCCCTTTTTCAAACAGCGCCACCGACACGCCGCGCTTCGCCAGTTCATAGGCGACCGAGGTACCGATGATTCCACCACCAATCACCACCACATCAGCCTGTGCAGGAAAGGCTGGGCTGTCAGGCACTGCATCAATCTTTACGCGCATAGAGAGTCCTCAACGTCTCAGGAACTGCATAAATCCGGGATACCTTTACCGATTCTGATAGAGGTCCCAGCGGTTGCCGTAAATATCCTCAAACACCACTACCGTGCCGTACTCCTCTTCCCGAGGCTCTTCGCAGAAAGTCACACCCTTTGCTTTCATTTGCTGATAATCGCGCCAGAAATCATCGGTTTGCAGGAACAGAAACACGCGTCCCCCGCATTGATTCCCGATAAAACCTTCCTGACGCGGATTCGAGGCTTTCGCCAGTAACAGGTTGCAGTCACTCTCCGGATTGGGGTTCACCACCACCCAGCGCTTACCAGGTTGCGGCGTATCTTCGATTAAATGGAATCCCAGTTTCTGCGTGTAATATTCAATGGCCCGATCATAATCGTCCACCACGATAGCCACATATCCCATACAACGTTTTTGTGTACGCATTGTTCACTCCTTTGTTTTTAGTGGTTTCATCATAAAGACGCTGAGCGGATCGGGTAAATAAGGCGGGAAAGCTGCGCACTGGCGATAGCCCATTTTCTCGTACAGCCGGATAGCCGCCTGTTGCTGATTGCCGGTTTCCAGCCGGGTCACCCCACAGCCCTGCTGCATGGCGAGGGTCTCAAGTTGCTGCACAATCGCCTCACCCAGTTGGTGACCGCGCCACGCCGGGCGCACATAGATGCGTTTTAATTCTGCCCCCCCGTCACCCTGCAACAAAATCGCCCCACAGCCCACCGGATGGTCAGCGGCATCAGTGACCATCAGGCAATGCAGCATGCCATCCTCAACCGTGGCGAGATCCAGACAGTGGTTACTTTCCGCCGGATAAAGCACGCTCTGGAAAGCGTCCAGTTCGGCTATCAGCTGTTGTAAATCGGTATTTTGCGGGTGGGTGGTTTTGACAGTAAACATCCTTGCGATCCTTCTGTTCCGGCAGGTTATTTATTCAGGGTTCCACACTACTTTTATCGCGAGGAGAATAGCCAGGGTAAGACTTCTTTCGTATACATGCGTAGCGGCGCGAGGTATCACGCCGCTACGACAGGCAGCTATCAGGCTGCACCACCCGCCAGTTTATTTAAGGCGATCACTTCAGAATGCTCGACCAGCGGCGGCAGTTCGCCAAACAACTTCACAATATGCGGTGCATTAAGATGTTGTTCCAGCAGCGCCTGGCTTTGCCACTCTTCGGTCCAGATAAAGCGACGCGGGTTCTGGCTGTCGCGATTAAGCTGGTAAGTGATACAACCCGGCTCTTTTAATGTTTCTTCAATCACGCCACGAAATAGTTTCTCAGCCTGATCTTCACTGCCTGGTTTA
The DNA here is from genome assembly GCF_059730475.1 of Pantoea sp. X-Soil-TKNS-1280. Taxonomy (NCBI): domain Bacteria; kingdom Pseudomonadati; phylum Pseudomonadota; class Gammaproteobacteria; order Enterobacterales; family Erwiniaceae; genus Pantoea; species Pantoea sp. X-Soil-TKNS-1280. The sequence goes on from NZ_AP035962.1 coordinate 2,156,917, forward strand.
ATAGTAAATATTGCTACAACAGGAACTGTCATATTCCACTCCAATATTAAAAATAATAAGCAGCAATACGTTAGCGCAGCCTGTGCGGGCTGTCAGTCTGAAATTGTGCGGCCTGAAATTGATATATTGTTAGCTGAACAATTTTCGATACTGAATAAACTCGGTTTTACTGGCGACCTGATCATATAACCTGCGTGCGGTGGCATTCGATTCCTGGGTGGTCCAGTACACACGCGAGCAACCGGCCGCTTCTGCCTGCTGGTACACCGCGAGGATCAGCGCTTTACCTGCCCCTTTACCGCGTGCCGCCTCACTGACAAACAGATCTTGCAGGTAACAATAATCCCCTGTTGTCCAGGTGGAACGATGGGTCAGATAATGCACCAGACCGAGTAGTTCTCCGTTTTCTTCGGCCACCAGACAATGCATTGGCTCGTTATCGGCCAATAAGCGGCTGAAGGTATTTGCAGTCGTTTCCGCACTGATATCCGCCGCATAAAAACGTTGATAGCCCTGCCATAAGGCCAGCCACGAGGAGTAATCATTTGTCTGTAACGCACGTAACTGCATAGTTAATCCCTGCCTTTTATCATATTGATTATCTTATCCGCCGCCACGACCCGGTCATCATTCGGGAACCATTTATTCGCCAGCATAATCACGGCAATGTGCTCTGAGGGGATAAATACCGCATAGGTGGAGAAACCATTGGTGGAGCCGGTTTTGTTGTACCACGCCTGTTGTGGCGCAGGCTGTAACGGACGAATGGGCTGAGCAGCCATGCCCTGCATAATCCTCTGCCCGCTATTCCCCGCCACCAGCGTATGTTGTGTTACCGGCAAGGAATAATATTCCCACATCATCGCCTGCGTGAACGCCTCGGTGTGATATTGCCCCTGATGGGTGATGGCGATCGCCCGCCGCCATTCGGGATCAATTTGCACGTTATTGATCTGAATCGCCAGCCAGCGGATCAAATCGGCGCTGGTGGATTTCAGACCATAGGCTTCAGCATCCAGCGGGCCAGGTGTGACACGTACCGGTTGATCCTGTTTGTTGTAACCCTGGGCATAGTTTTTCATCTCTACTGGTGGCACCTGTACCCAGCTGTGATGCATCCCCATTGCGGGCAGCAGCTGTTGTTCCATTGCCTGCCGGAATGGCTGATGCAAGCTTTTAGCGGCGATCATGCCCAGCATCCCAATACCGAGGTTGGAATAAACCCGCTGTGCGCCAGGCGGCGCAGAAGGTTGCCAGTGCTGATACCATGCCATCAGTTGCTGCTGATTGGTCACTGCATCCGGCACAAACAGCGGCGTGCCGCTGGTATGCGTTGCAAGGTTAAGCAATGTGACGCGATCAAAAGCACTGCCCTTGAGTTCTGGCAGCCAGTGGCTGGCGGTGTCGCTGAACTGTAACTTGTGCCGGACTGCTGCATAGCTCGCCAGCGTCGCGGTGAAGGTTTTACTCAGCGATCCAATTTCAAACAGCGTTTCATTGGTGATCGGCTGTTGTGTGGTTTTCGACGCCACGCCGTAGTTATAAAACGTGGTTTTACCGCGATAAAAAATCGCCACGGCCATGCCGGGCACCTGATATTGCTGCATCAGCGGTGTGACGATCGGGTCGATGTCGGGTGTCTGGGCCAGTACGCTGCCACTCACCAGCACTGCCAGTACGGCGATTTTTTCCATTAAACGCATTGATATTCCTTTAATTTTGGTAACGGGCGGATTTCAACCAACCACAATAAATTAAGTGAACAACTTCACAACTGCAACACGGCGTTTGCTCGCTCAGGCGCAGCGGGAATTACAATGATCTCCTTATCTCGCGGTTTTTCAGGAGGAAACACGTCATGTTCGTCACCAATAAAGTTCGCATGAATCGCCTGTTTCAACACGGCAAATGTCTCGATGTGGCTATCGATCACGGCATTGCTAATGAACCCGATTTTCTCATTGGCCTGGAAAATATTGCTGGCGTGATGCGCAACCTGATAGCTGCCCAGCCGGATGCCATTCAGGTCAATTACGGCCAGGCCGATTTGTTGCAACGCGAAGTAGGACGCAAACCGGCGTTGGTGATGCGTACTGACGTCGGTAACGCCTATAACGCCGCCCGTCATCGCGAAATGTGGGCGGTGCTGCACAATCCGGAAGAACCGATTCTCGCCGCATTGCAGATGGATGCCGCTGCGGTGGTGGTCAATCTGTATCTGATCCCTGATGAACCCGGCATCTTCCGCATGTGCGTGGAGAATATTGGTCGCCTGCGCCAGGCCTGCGATCGCTACGCGATGCCACTGATGATTGAACCACTGGTGATGGCCCCTGCGGGACAGGGTGCCGCGTACGGCTCGATCGGTGACGTGGAGAAAATCGTGCCGCTGGTGCGCCTGGCGCGCGAGTTGGGTGCCGATATCGTCAAAGCCGATCCGACTGAGAACGTGGAAGACTTTCATCGCGTGGTGGAAGCGGCGCGCTGCCCGACGCTGGTGCGCGGTGGCGGCAAAGGCGAGCTGGGTGCGGTACTGCAAAAAAGCGCGGCGCTGATGGCGCAAGGTGCCAGCGGCATGGTGTATGGTCGCAACGTTTACCAGCACGATAACCCGTCACGCGTGGTGAAAGCGCTGATGGCGATTATTCATCAGGGAGCCAGCGGCCCGGATGCGCTGGAAATTTATCAGCAAGGTTAAGGGTTTGCACCACGGGTGAATACGGGTATAAACAATGTTCAACCCTCACCAGGATCAACATCGTGCAAATCACCCAGTTACCGTTTGGCATTACCCAGTGGGATCACATCGAGCCGGAAACACATCACGGAGAACGCGGCTTTGCGCTTTGGCGTACGCAGCGTTTTAACGATATTCGCGTACGGATGGTGGAGTATTCGCCGGGCTATCTGGCCGATCACTGGTGCCTGAAAGGGCATATTTTGTTGTGTCTTGAAGGCGAGATGCTGACCGAGCTGGAGGATGGCCGCTGTTTTACCCTGACACCGGGCGTCAGTTACCAGGTCGCCGATAACGCTGAAGCGCATCGTTCATCAACGGAAACCGGTGCAAAGTTATTTATTGTCGATTAATCAATCGCGCCCTGTGTAGCGGCGCGATTCATCGCGCGATTTTAATCTTTACTGATGTTGCGCCAGCGAATAAGCGGCCGTTAAATCCAGGCGTTGCCAGAAGGACTGATCCGCAGTGCTACCTGATAACGGATAACCTGCTGGCAGTGCCGATTTCACCATCAGCGCACGACGTTGCGCGTCAGACAACTGCGGCAACGCCGCTTTCAGCAGCACCTCAGCCCCAGCGGGTACCGTCACCGCCACATTTTTACCCGCGGCTTTCGGCAGGTTGTAGCTCATGGTAAAGCGATAGAACTGCTTCATCTGCGGCGAGGTGTAAGGGTCGTCCTGACCGGCACTGCGTGCGCACTCTGCCAGCGAGGTACCACACTCTTTCTCCAGCGCCGCACGCAGCTGATCGCGCGCCTCACTGAACAGCGCCTGGTAGCGCGTGTCGTTCAGGTAATTGGCAACGTTACGTTCGGCCACCATGCGTGAACCCATCACATCCAGCGGGTAATGCACGCCCAGCACCAGACGCGAATAACCATAACGCGCACCACGGGTGACCAGCGCTTCGAAACGTTCCGGCACCATCTCGGCCATCAGCAAGGCATCGGTGTAACCGGTGTTGGTATGGCCACTCGGGAAAGAACCGCCATCGGCGGTATACGGTTGATTATCTTTCACTACCGTATCATCCGGCACCAGATGGATGGTGTTGCCTTCATGCAGGAACGGGCGCGGATAGTTGAAATGCTTTTTCGCCGCGCCGGTGCTGACTTCGCTGGCCTTAATCAGTGCAGCAGCTTTGCCCAGTTCGCCCTTATCATAGGCAGCCAGAAACGCTTTGCCCAGACGTGGACCCAGCGCATCGGCGAGGAAATAAAGATGGTTGATGCCTTCAGCATCGGCCAGCGCCTGATGACGCGTGCCCTGGGTGGCATTCAGATTGATATGGGTGACAGTGGCGCGGTTGGCATCCAGCACGCTGGCCGGTAGATCGCTAAAACCCGACAGCAGCGCGATGCCTGCCTGCTGATTGGCTTTGGTCTGGAAATCGTAACCTTTACTTTTCAGCCATGCGTAGTCAGCCTGCGTTGGTGACTGTTTGGCTTTTTCCAGCAGGTTACGCGTCAGTGCTGGATTGTTACCCTGTAACGCGGCACGTTCGGCCTGCAACATCTGCTGTTCAAGATCGTTGTAACCTGCGTGAGCAGAACCGGTTGAAGTCTGGCTGGCGAGCGCGGCGGCGTCCGGCAGTGAGATCGCATGCGCCTGCTGCGCCAGCAGCAAAACGGTGGCCATCAGTGTATAGCGGGTTTTCATTATTTTCCCCTGTTATCAGAATATTACCTTGCCGGGGAAACACGCTAGCACCCTGATGTGACAGTTTTATTTCATTTAACGGCACTGGCTGGCACAGTTTTGTACGCAAATTTGTGCCAGCGAACCACATGCGCTGTCTTTATTGTTGTTGCATTGAGATTGCTGGATATAACAGTTCTGCTGGCAGGCAGAAACATCACATTTCGCTGCGGCGGGCGTCAGTTGCGGTAGCGGCGTTTTTTGCTGCGGTTGCCAGTTGGTTTGTGCTGCGACACCCAGGCTGGTCAGCAGCAGCAACAGGATAGTCCACTTCATCGCCTTACCCTCGTGTGGTTAGTCAGAATCAGTATGGCACAGTGGATATGACACCCACCGGTAGCGGCGCGATTTATCGCGCAATTTTGAGTTCTGAGCCGAAAAAAGCGCGATAAATCGCGCCGCTACACTATGTGCAGAATGAAACTATTGATTCATGCTTTACATGCTTATGCATCAATTTAGTGCGCAGCAATGAACTATTGTTGTGCGCGCCATACATATCCTCCAAAATAAAATTGATTAAAATCAATAAATATCAATCCATTGGCTTCTCAGCTGCTGACATGTCTTCATTGGTACAAAAGTTGCAAGCCTAATCCGTATTGCAAAGGAGACAGTTATGAAAGCGATTGTGATTGGTGCTGGCATCGGCGGAATGAGCGCGGCGATTGCGCTGGAGAAAGAAGGTTTTAGTACGGTGGTGTTCGAAGCGGTGAAAGAGATGAAACCGGTCGGTGCCGCTATTTCCATCTGGCCCAATGGCGTGAAGTGCCTGAATGCCCTCGGCATGAAAGAATCACTCCGTGCGCTGGGCGGCAATATGGCGTTTATGGCCTACAACGATGCCCACAGCGGCAGCACCCTGACCCGCTTCAGCATGTCACCGCTGGTACAGCAGGTGGGCGAATATCCCTATCCGGTTGCCCGTGCTGAACTCCAGGCGATGCTGATTGATACCTATGGCCGCTCACGCATCAACTTTGGTAAGCGCGTAACTCAGGTGGAACAAACCGCGTCAGGCGTTACCGCTTGGTTTGACGATGGCAGTCAGCAAAGCGCCGATTTTCTCATCGCGGCTGACGGTACCCACTCGGTTATCCGGCATTATGTGCTGGGTGAAAACGTTGAACGCCGCTATGCCGGGTACGTTAACTGGAATGGTCTGGTGACCATCGATGAAAGCATCGCCCCGGCGAACCAGTGGACCACGTTTGTCGGTGAAGGCAAGCGCGTCTCGCTAATGCCCGTCAGCGACAACCGGTTTTACTTCTTCTTTGATGTCCCGCTGCCAAAGGGATTAGCGGAAGATCGCAGCACGTTGAAAAGCGACCTGAAAGGTTATTTTGCTGGCTGGGCCGAGCCGGTGCAGCGGCTGATCGACACCATCAACCCGGACACCACCAATCGCGTAGAGATCCACGATATCGAACCCTTCAGCCAGTTTGTCAAAGGCCGGGTAGCGCTGCTGGGTGATGCGGCGCACAGCACCACGCCGGATATTGGTCAGGGGGGATGCGCGGCAATGGAAGACGCCATTGTGCTGGCGCAGACGCTGGCGGCCCATTCGCTGGGGATAGAAGATGCGTTACTGCGTTATCAGGCACGTCGCGTGGAACGTACCAAAGATTTAGTGCTGAAGGCGCGTAAGCGTTGTGATGTCACGCACGCGAAGGACGCGGCCATTACCGCCGCCTGGTATCAGGATCTGAAAAATGAAACCGGCGAGCGGGTGCTGGCCGGCATGTGCGACACCATCGAAGGTGGCCCGCTGGGGTAAATATTAAAATGCACCGACTGTCTATTGTGCGCGATAAATCGCGCCGCTACGGTCGGTGCATCACATTGCGCCGCTACGACAGTCCGCGATTCTCCAGCATCGGGCCGATTTCCGGCGCTTTGCCGCGCCAGGCCAGCCACAGGTACTGCAAATCGGTGCTGTTGCCGCGTGACAGGATGTGTTCACGGAAGTGCTGACCATTTTCCCGCGTTAAGCCGCCCCGCTCCTCAAATGCCTGATAGCCATCATCGGCCAGCATTTGCGTCCAGATATAAGCATAATAACCCGCGGCATAGCCGCCGCCCCAGATATGGCGGAAATAGCTGGAACGGTAGCGCGGCGGGACGGTTGCCAGGGCGATATTTTCCGCCGCCAGCGCCTGCAATTCAAAATGGCTGACATCTTCGGGATTATCATGGGTGGTCAGTGAGTGCCATTGCATATCCAGCAACGCGGCAGCCAGCAGCTCCGTCATGTCGTAACCTTTGTTGAACTTCGCCGCACGCACCATTTTCTCCCGCAGTTCAGCAGGCATCGGCTCGCCGCTCTGATAATGGCAGGCATAATTGGCGAACACCTGCGGGTTGCTGGCCCAGTGTTCATTAATCTGCGACGGGAATTCGACAAAATCACGCGGTGTGGCGGTGCCAGACAGCGTGACATAACGCTGCGAAGCGAACAGACCATGTAGCGCATGACCAAACTCATGGAACAGGGTGATAACTTCATCCCAGCTCAGCAACGCTGGCTGACCCGCCGCCGGTTTAGTGTAATTACAGACGTTGTAAATGACGGGTTTGCTGCCCAGCAGTGTCGATTGATCGACAAAGTTGCTCATCCATGCACCGCCGCTTTTGTTATCACGTTTAAAGAAATCGGTGTAGAACAGCGCCAGCGGCGTATCGTCTGCATCGAAAATCTCATATATGCGGACATCGGGATGATAAACCGGCAAATCATGACGCTCGCTAAAGCGAATGCCGAACAACTGGCTGGCTGACCAGAACACGCCTTTCTCCAGCACGTTTTCCAGCGCGAAGTACGGGCGAATCTGGCTCTCATCCAGCGCGTATTTGTCTTTACGTACCTGCTCAGCGTAGAAGCTCCAGTCCCAGGCGCGCAGCGGGAAACTATGGTGCGACTGTTCAATGGCCTGCTGAATCTCAGCCGCTTCCCGCTCGGCCCGTCCACGGGCGGCAGGCACGATATTGCGCATAAAACTCAACGCCGCTTCCGGAGTCTTCGCCATCTGGTCCTGCAAACCCCACTCGGCGTAGGTTTTGAAGCCAAGCAGACTGGCCCGCTGCGCGCGCAGCTGCGCCATACGCAGTACCAGCGCGCGGGTGTCGTTTTCGTCGCCCTGTTCACAACGCGTCAGCGATCGCTGGAACAACACTTCGCGGGTGGCCCGCACGCTTAACGCCTGCAGCACCGGTTGCTGGGTGGTGTTTTGCAATGGGATCAGCCATTCACCCGACAGACCGCGCGCCTCGGCCGCTGCTTTGGCATGCGCCAGTTCCTCATCGCTGAGTCCGGCCAGCGCCGCAGGACTGCTGACGGTATACGCCCCCGCTTTAGTCGCAGCCAGTAGCCGATTACCAAACTTCGTACCGAGCGTGGCCAGCTCCTGATTACAGGCGCGCAGCTGATCTTTGTCTGCGTCATTCAGGCTGGCACCCGCCAACTGAAAATGTTGCCAGACCACTTCCACCAGGCGCATCGCTTCAGCATCCGGGCATTGCGTACCGCGATGCTGATAAACGCTGTCGAGACGGGCAAACAGCTGGCTGTTCAGCGTGATTTCATCGTTCAGCGCCGTCAGCTGCGGAGTAATGATTTCATCCACTTCCTGTAGCAGTTCGCTGGTATTGGCGGAGGTCATGGCACCAAACACCAGATTGACACGGCTCAGCAGTTGCCCGCTGCGCTCCAGTGCTTCATAGGTGTTTTCAAAGGTGGCAGGTTCCGGATTGCTGGCGATCGCCGCGACCTGCTGACGTTTCTCTGCAATACCGGCTTCCAGCGCCGGGAGAAAGTCTGCTTCCTGAATAAGGTCAAACGGTGGGGTCTGGTACGGCAAGGTGCTGGCGGTGAAAAAAGGATTCGTTCTTGAATTCATTATCGCTCCTGACAATCAGCAACGCCGGAACAGGGCCCGGCGGGATGTCTCTATCCTGGCAGTTTCGCGCCGTCTCAACAACTCATCGTCTGACGCTGATAAACACTAATGATCTCTCCTGCCACCGCCACGGCAATTTCTGCTGGCAGCTTGCCCTTCACATCCGGTAAGCCGATCGGGCAACGCAGGCGGGCCAGGGTATCCGCTGCGATCCCTTTCCCCTCCAGCCGATAGCGAAAACGCTGCGCTTTGGTTTCCGAACCAATCACCCCGGCATAACAGAAATCGCCACGACGCAATATGGCTTCGCTCAGCGCCAGGTCGAGCGGATGATGATGGGTCATCACCACGAAATAGCTGCCCGGCCGCGCTTCGGCTACACAGTCCACCGGCTCCTCCAGCTGCCGCACCGAGACGCCATCCGGCACTGTGCGGAACTGCGCAGCACGGCTATCAATCCAGGTGATGTGACAGGGTAACGTTGACAGCAGTTGTACCAACGCCTGGCCGACATGCCCCGCACCGTAGACCTGGATTTCTGGCTGCTGCTGCATCAGCGGTTCAAACAAAATCGTCGCCATGCCGCCACAACACTGCCCCAGCCGCGCCCCCAACGCAAACTCCTCCGTATGCGGTGAACAGCGTTGCTGTTGCAGCATTTCTCGTGCCTGGGCGAGGCATTGATATTCCAGATGACCGCCGCCAATGGTGAGAAAGCTATCGCTGGCGGTGACCACCATTTTGCTGCCGCTGTCACGCGGCACCGAACCGCGCTCGCTGAGCACGGTCACCAGCACACAACTCTGCCGTTTTTCCCGCAGGCTATGCAGCACGCTAATCCAGTCGTGGTAGATCATCATCCGCTCCAGAGAGGCGCTGGACGCCCCAGAAAACCCGTTCCGGTGTGGCAGGCGCATCCAGCAGTGGATGCTGACGATAATCCGCCACGCTGGCGATCGCATCCTGCAACGCGCACCACACGGCAATCCCCAGCATAAAAGGCGGTTCGCCGACGGCTTTGGAGTGGAACACCGTCTGCTGTGGATTTTTGCGATTCTCCACCAGGGTGACGCGCAGATCCGCCGGGACATCGCTGATAGCCGGGATTTTGTAGCTGGCCGGTCCATCAGTCAGCAGTTTGCCCTGATCGTTCCACACCAGTTCCTCACAGGTCAGCCAGCCCATGCCCTGCACAAATCCCCCTTCCACCTGGCCGATATCAATCGCCGGATTCAGGGAAGCGCCCACGTCATGCAGGATATCGGCACGCAACAGGCGGTACTCGCCGGTGAAGGTATCCACCAGCACTTCGCAGCAGGCTGCGCCATAGGCGAAGTAATAAAACGGCGTGCCGCGACCGGCGTTGCGGTCGTAATGAATGCCCGGTACGCGATAGTAGCCGGTGGCAGAAAGTGGCACCTGATTCAGCCATGCCTGCTGGCAGACCTGGGCGAAGGTAAAATGCTCCTCTCCGACCCGGACGATGCCGTTGCTGAAATTCACCCGCTCCGGCCCGCACTGATGCAGTTTGCACAGCATTTCAGTTAAGCGATCGCGCAACGTCTGCGCCGCATCCTGGGCGGCTTTGCCGTTCAAATCGGCCCCACTGGAGGCGGCCGTCGGTGAGGTGTTGGGCACTTTACCGGTATCGGTGGCGGTGATCTGGATTTGGCTAATGTCGATTTGCAGCACTTCAGCGACGATCTGCGCCACTTTGGTATTCAGCCCCTGGCCCATTTCGGTGCCACCGTGGTTCAACTGCACCGTGCCGTCGGTGTAAATCAAAATCAACGCCCCGGCCTGATTGAGGAAGCTGGAGGTGAATGAGATACCAAATTTCACTGGCGTCAGCGCCAGCCCGCGTTTCATCACCCGATTGACCGCATTGAATGCCTGAATTTCGCTGCGTCGCGCCGCGTAGTCGCTACTGTTTTCCAGCTGCGCGGTGATCTCATCCAGCAGATTATCTTCCACCTGCTGGTGATAATGAGTGACGTTGCGATCCTGCTTACCGTAGTAGTTACGTTTGCGCAGTTCCAGCGGGTCGATCTGCAACTCACGCGCGATGTGGTCCATGATTTGCTCAATCGCCACCATGCCCTGCGGACCACCGAAGCCACGATAGGCGGTATTTGACGCGATGTTGGTACGACAGCGGTAACCAGTAATCAGCGCATCGCCGAGGTAATAAGCATTATCGGCATGGAACATGGCTCGATCGACTATCGATCCACTAAGATCGAGCGAATATCCACAATTTCCTGCCAGATCGATCTTCACCCCGCAGAAACGTCCTTCGTCATCGAAACCGACGTCGTAACGTACATAAAAGGGATGACGCTTGCCGGTGATACGCATGTCATCACGTCGGGCGAGACGCATTTTCGCTGCCCGCCGGGTCTGGCGCGCGGCAATCGCGCACAGGCAGGCCACCCCTGCTGCCTGCGTTTCTTTACCGCCAAAGCCCCCACCCATGCGGCGCATATCGATGGTGACATTGTTCATACTGATCCCCATCACTTCTGCCACCAGCTTCTGCACTTCGGTGGGGTTTTGTGTGGAGGAGAACACCTGCAAATTGGCATCCTCACCGGGGATCACCAGTGCCGTCTGGGTTTCGAGGTAAAAATGTTCCTGCCCGCCGATATGAAAGCTGCCCTGAATACGGTGTGGCGCGCGCGCCAATGCAGCATCGGCGTCACCGCGCTGATGGACATGAGGCTGCTGGACAAAATATCCCTGCTCCAGCGCCTCACAGACATCAAGGATCGCCGGTAACGGTTCATATTCGACGATAGCCGCAGCGACTCCGGCGCGTGCCGCTTCCGGGGACTCGGCGGCGACGGCGATCACCATCTGACCGAGATATTCCACTTTATCCTGCGCCAGCAGCGGGTCACCGGGTTCCAGCGGACCCACATCGTTGATGCCCGGCACATCACGCCAGGTCAAAACACTGACCACGCCTGGCACTGCGTAGCAGGGTTGCACATCGAGCCGGGTGATGCGCGCATGGGCGTGCGGGCTGAGTAACGGGCACAGGTGCAGCAAACCGGGCAGCTCTGGTTTGTCGTCGATATACATCGCTTCGCCGGAAACGTGTTTATCGGCGCTTTCATGCTTACGGCTGCGCCCGACGCCAGTCTGGATACCGGCGTCAAACTGCGTCTTTAACAGGGTTTCATTCAATTGCGGGCGGTTATGAGACATAGCGCGTTACCTCGGCAATGGTCAGCTCACCACTGGCCTGCGCGTAGTAGCGCCGCAACAGATTACGCGCTACTTGCAGGCGATAATCCGCGCTGGCGCGGAAGTCGCTCAGTGGCTGGAAATCATGGCTCAGGGCAGCACAGGCCGTTTCAATGGTGGCCAGATTAAAAGGCGCACCGGCGAGCGCAGCCTCGGCATGTAACGCTCGTTTCGGTGTCGCCGCCATGCCACCAAAGGCCATACGCACACGCTGCACCGTACCGTTTTCCAGTTGGATATTGATGGCGGCAAAGATGGCGGAAATATCGTCATCCAGGCGTTTTGACACCTTCCAGGCAACAAAATCAGGTGACACTGTCACACGAGGGATGATGATGGTACGGATAAACTCGCCCGGTTGTAACACCGTCTGGCGATAACCGGTGAAAAACTGATCGAGCTCCACTTCACGACAATGCTCCCCCTGCTGTAATTCCAGCCGGGCGCTAAGCGCCAGCAGCATTGGCGCGGCATCACCAATCGGTGAGGCATTACCGATATTGCCACCGAGCGTCCCCTGATTGCGGATTTGCAGTGAAGCGAAACGCTCCAGCATGGCACTGAATGCCGGAATGCGCGACGCCAGAAACTGATAACAATGATGCAGGGATGCCCCCGCGCCGAGACGCCAGCTTTCATCATCCTCAAGACAGGTCTTCAGCTCCGCTACTTGCTCCAGCGCGATTAACAGCGGGATACGCTGATACTGCTGGGTGATTTGTAAGCTGAGATCGGTGCCACCTGCCAGCAGACGCGCTTGTGGATGCTGCTGATACAGCGCCGCCAGTTGTGCCACCGTTTTGGGGACAAAACAGCGGCTATCATTGGCGTCCAGCACCTGCACTTCGTTGCTGACCAGCGCCTGTAAGCGCTGCACCAGACTGGCCTCGCTCTGGCTGAAGTTATCACTGGCTGGCTGTGCGCAGGCCTGCTGCGCCGCATCCATAATCGGTCGATAGCCGGTGCAGCGACACAGATTCCCCGCCAGGGCCTGCTCCGCCTGATGCCGGTCCCAGCCGTCACTGTTTTTCTGTAAGGTAAATAACGACATGACAAATCCCGGCGTGCAGTAGCCGCATTGTGAGCCGTGGCAATCAACCATCGCCTGCTGCACCGGGTGCAGATCGTTCCCCTGGCGCAGGTCTTCCACGGTGATCAACTGTTTTCCCTGCAAGCTGCTGACCAGCGTCAGGCAGCTGTTTACCGTTTCATAGCGGATACGGCCATCCACTACCTTGCCCAGCGTCACGGTACAGGCACCACAGTCGCCTGAGGCGCAGCCTTCTTTGGTGCCGCGTCGTTGCTGGTGATTACGCAGATAATTCAGCACGGTGAGATTGGGATCGAGGGCATGCTCGGTCACCAGACGGTTATTAAGCAGAAACTGAATCATGCAGCTTTCACCCCGCTTTCACGTTGCCAGACGGGCTGACCATTAACCCAGGTCTGGGCGATGTTGCGATCGTCACCCAGCGTCATCAGCACAAACAGTTTTTCCCAGATATCTTTGCTATTGGCATAGCGCAGTTGCTGTAAAGCTGATACGGCCGGGTCGAGTACCACGAAATCCGCCTCTTTACCGGGATTGAAATTGCCGATGGCATGATCAAGATCGAGCGCATGCGCCCCACCCAGCGTTGCGTGGTAGAAGGCTTCACAGGCGCTGAGTTTGTAGCGTTGCAGCTGGCCAACTTTATAGGCTTCGCCCAGCGTCTGGAGCAGATTGAAAGTGGTACCAGCGCCGACATCCGTGCCAATCCCCATACGCACCCCCTGTTGCCAGCAGCGTTTGATGTTAAATAATCCGCTGCCGAGAAACAGGTTGGAGGTTGGACAAAAGGCTATCGACGAATCGGTATCGTGCAGGCACTGCCATTCATGGTCTTCCAGATGCAGGCAGTGGGCAAACACGCTGCGTTTCCCGGTGAGGTGGTGTTGGTGATAGACATCAAGATAGCCTTCGTGCTCCGGGAATAACTCTTTCACCCAGGCAATTTCCTGCGGATTTTCGCTCAGGTGGGTATGCAGCCAGGTATCGGGAAATTCCGCCCGTAGCTGGCTCACTTTTTCCAGCAACTGAGGCGATGATGTAGGGGCAAAACGCGGGGTTAGCGCATAACTTAACCGCCCGCGATTGTGCCAGCGCTTAATCAGGTCACGGGTTTGCAGGTAGCTGGCCTGCGGCGTTTCCGTCAGATAAGCCGGTGCGTTGCGATCCATCATCACCTTTCCGGCGATCAGGCGCATATTGAGTTGCTCCGCCGCGCTGAATAAGGCATCGACCGATTGTGGATGCACCGTTCCGAACACCAACGCGGTAGTAGTGCCATTCGCCAGCAGCTGGTGCAGAAAAAATGCCGACATCTGCGCGGCGTGGTCAGGGCAGTGATACTGGCTTTCTACCGGAAAAGTGTATTGATTCAACCATTCCAGCAACTGCTCACCAAATGCGCCGATCATCTCGGTCTGTGGATAATGGATATGGGTGTCGATAAAACCCGGCACGATCAGTTTGCCACGCAGGTCGGTCAGGTTGGCGAGATTGATCTGTGTCTGCGCAGTTTCCCAGCTTTCCAGGCTGACGACTTTGCCGTCGCGCAGCGTCAGTACCCCATCTTCGAGGTAACGTGCCTGATCGGCAATGGTGTCAGGCTGGCTAGCCAGGCCGGTAAAGTCAAAAAAGCTGGCCCGCAGCGTGGTTTCGGATGCAAAAGGCATAAAATGTTCCTTAATTGAGAAAGCACCCGGCTTTCTCTTTGTTATGGCAGGTGACGGCCTTTTATGTAGATTGCAAACAACATGCCAACGCAGATTTTTGTTTTTATCATAATTTACAATGAGTTGTGTTTGATTTCGTGTTTTTGTGTTGCGAACTCCAGGCAACCGAATGCGCAACCGGTTGCCTGGAGTCGCAATCGGTTGCGATTTAACAACTGGTATTTTTGGTGCGATTGGCGTGAGAATGACGTGTGTCATCGTGGTGCAAGCCTGCGCCATCATTGTGCATGACACGTTCGGTCATTGTTTGTTATCGGCAGAACACCAGGCTTGAATTTAAAGAAAGGATTGGGTGCATTGAGGTTAGCAGCAACAACGAGTGGCGGGGATTACTCCCCGCCGGTTGCTCTTACCTGGGTTCGTAATCCATGACAGCAGCAACCTCCATGTAGCCGGTGCGGATTCGTACCTCGCAAAGGTCTTTCCTCGTTACCAATATGGCGGCTATAACCGCCCCTAATAGGATGGTGGCGATCAGGATCGCCTTATGCTGCTTCATGGTTGCTTCTCCTTGCCTTTCAGCACGTAAGAGGCTACCTTTATGTTGTCGAGCATGAAGGGGCCTCGGGTTGATTTAATCTTAATCACTCGGGGCTTTTCTTCTTCCTGCCTTTGACAAATGCTTCAGGCAGAAAGCCTCAAGCACCCGCCGCGATTCTAAGCCAACCCTCTGACTTAACCAAAGTTTTTAGATACCCCGCTTCGGAAATACGTACTTTTATCTCAATTTTGCGATCCGGGCCCGACATGCTTATGGTTTATGATGTTTATGGTTCATGACCCGGAGAGCCAGGTTGTCGTGCTGAATACGGTGCTGACAATTCAGTTTTGCCTCCTGTATACCCCTTTAGATTTTGAGGTGGATTAATTTAATTTAAATCAATAGATTAATCATGACGTGCAATTATTTAAGGAACAGTGAGATGATTATTTTTGTTACCGGCGCGACCGCCGGTTTTGGTCAAAGTATCACCCGCCGCTTCATTGCTACCGGTCATAAAGTGATCGCCAGCGGACGCCGCGCTGAGCGCCTGCAAGCACTGAAAGACGAGCTGGGCGACAATCTGTATACCGTTCAGCTGGACGTGCGTAACCGCGCGGCAATCGAGGAGGCTATCGCCGCCCTGCCTGCCGAATGGCGCAATATTGATGTGCTGGTTAACAATGCCGGTCTGGCGTTAGGCGTAGAGCCAGCACACAAGGCCAATATTGAAGACTGGGAAAATATGATCGACACCAACAACAAAGGTTTGGTGTATATGACGCGCGCGTTGCTGCCAGCCATGGTGGAACGCAACGTCGGTCATATTATCAATATCGGCTCCATTGCCGGTAGCTGGCCGTACTTAGGGGGCAACGTTTATGGTGCGACTAAAGCCTTCGTGCGTCAGTTCAGCCTGAATCTGCGTACCGATTTGCACGGCACCGCACTGCGTGTGACGGATATCGAACCAGGACTGGTAGGCGGTACCGAGTTTTCCAATGTCCGTTTTAAAGGCGACGACGGCAAAGCGGATAAAGTGTATGAAGGCACCACCGCACTGACAGCCGAAGATGTCACCGAAGCGGTGTATTGGGTCGCGACGCTGCCGAAGCACGTCAATATCAATACGCTGGAGATGATGCCGGTGACACAAACACTGGCCGGTCTGAAGGTTCATAAAGAATAAATCGTCGCGGCGCGATTTATCGCGTCGCTACGCTTCACTACCCCAGCCAGCCACAATAATCAGCATGCCACTTAAGGCTATCAGGCCCCCTGCCCAGTCCCACGGGCTGAGTTTTACCCCATCAACCACCCGCAGCCAAATTAGCGCCGTCATCACATACACACCACCGTAGGCGGCATAGACGCGCCCACTCGCCGCCGGGTGTAACGTCAGCAACCAGACAAATAGCATCAGGCTGGCCGCAGCCGGTAGCAGCAGCCATGCCGTCGCCCCCTTCTTCAGCCACAGCCACGGCAGAAAGCAGCCAACAATTTCCGCGATGGCAGTGAAAAAAAACAACAGTGCGGTTTTCACCAGCATAAAAAGTCTCTCAAAAGTCTCAACGAATGCCTCACCGCTGGTGAGTAAAGAAGCAGCGATGATATACTAGCGACCATTGTTGTTACAGCCACCATCGCGGCTGTGCTGGCGTTAACTGAAGGAAAAGATGATGAAAAAACTGTTTCCCGCACTACTGGCTGCGGTACTGACCTCCAGCGTACTGCTGGCTGCCCCTATGGCTTCCGCGCAGACTGATAAGCTGATCATTGAAAACGGCAACAGCGCTGCCAGCAATGAGGCGGCACGTCAGAGTAAGGAACAATGGAATGACACCCGCAACCTGCGCAACAAGGTCAACACCCGCGTCGAGAAAGAGTTCGATAAGGCTGACAAAGCGTTTGATACCCGCGACTCCTGTGAAAAAAGCTATAACGTCAACGCCTACTGGGAACCTAATACCCTGCGCTGTCTGGATCGTCGCACCGGTCGCCCGGTCGCACCATAAGCCGCTGATGCTGCTATAGTCATCAAGGGAATAAAAACCAAAGGAGTGTGTGATGAATAAACGTGTAGCCGTTGTATTGTTGTCCCTGCTGGCATTGCCGATGCTGGCACAGGCCTCCTGTGAAAGCGTAAAAGCAGATATCAGCAAAAAAATCATCAGTAACGGCGTAGCCGAGTCAGATTTTACCCTGGATATCGTCGCGAACGATCAGGCCGATCAGGCAGGTGGCCAGGTTGTGGGCCATTGCGAAAACGACAGTCAGAAAATTGTCTACAAAAAGCTGAACCACGACGCTGACAGCAACGAACCCAATGCTGCGGGCAGCTCACAGGACTCATCTTCACAGTAAACATACCCTGTAGCGGCGCGGCTTTGCACGCCGCTACTCATTCTCCGGCCGCTGATGCGGCATCAGCCACGCAATCCACAGTGTCAGGCTGGCAATCAGCAGCGCCACCACAAACACCCAATGCAACGAACTGGCGATCTGGGCTATCCACTCCTGCAATGTGCCGTATGGCAATGCCTGGCGGCTATCATGCGACATGATTTTTTGCATCGGATCGCTGGCCTGCGGCAGCCGTAGCATCAGGTTATAATTCAGCACCGCCCCCATCAGCGCCGTCCCAATCGCCGAACCCAGCATCCTGCTAAACATAATCGACGCGGTACAGATACCGCGAATCTCGTAATGCGCATGGTTTTGTACCGAAACCAGGAAGGTGGTGCTGGTCATCCCCATGCCCGTGCCGATGACAAAAGCGGTGAGTCCAGCCTGCAAAATGCTGCTGTCGGCGCGCAACAGCAGCAGCAACGCACTACCGGCAATTAATAATAGCGCCCCCAACTGGGCGGTAAAGCGGTAAGAGGTCATCAGCATCAGACGCCCACTCAGGGTGCTGGCGAGTGGCCAGCCAATCGACATCATCGCCAGCGCACTGCCCGCCTGTAACGGTGTGCCACCGGTAATGCCCTGAATCCAGGTGGGCAGGAAAGCGCTGATCCCCATCATCGCTGCCCCGATAATCAGATTGCCCGCATTGCCCGCCACAATTAACCGGCTGCGCCAGATGGCCAGCGGGAACAGGGGGGCCGCCGCACGTTGCTCATGACGTTTGAGGAAAAACGCGGCGATAAACGCCATCAACACGAAAAACAGTAACCAGTAGCCCAGCACTTCTGCCTGCAACAAGGCGATCAGTAACGCGCTGACGCTGAGCATTAGCCAGGCGCAGCCGGTGATGTTCAATGCACAAGGTTGTTGTTGTTCACGTGCGGGAAGGAATCGCGCCAGCAGCAGCATGGAGAGCAACCCAATCGGCACGTTGACCCAGAAAATCACCGCCCAACTGAAGTGCTGCACCAGCCAGGCACCGCTCAGCGGGCCGAGTATTGCCGCCACTCCCCAGACGCTGGAAAGCCAGCCCTGCACACTGGCGCGTTCGCGCGGCGAGTAGATGTCCGCGACGATGGTGGTGGTCAGCGGCATGATGGCTCCCGCCCCCATCCCCTGAAAAGCACGGAACAGAATCAGCCATGTCATGCTGTGGGCAAAGCCACACAGCACCGACCCGATCAGGAACAGCGAAACGCCAACAAAAAATAGCGTTTTTCGGCCCCACATATCTGCCAGCCGCCCGTAAAGCGGCACCGTCACCGCCTGGGTGAGCAGATAAATGGAGAAAACCCAGCCAAACTGCGAGAAGCCGCCCAGATCGGCAATGATGGTGGGCATCGCCGTCGCCACAATGGTGACCTCAATTGCCGCCATAAACATAGCCAGCATGCAGGCTATGAGGATCCAGTGGCGGTTTCCCGTTTGTATTTCTGCGCTCTCAGTCATTTTTTTACCTTCCTTTGTCTCAAAGCTAGACGAAATTTGCCGTCGTCAATTTCCTCTGCGTGCGCCCTGTTGTGACATTGTCACACAATTCGATGAATTTTTTTTATTGTCATAAATTGCCTGATTTCATGCGGCCTGAACCCATTTTTTCCCCTTTTTCTATCTGTCTGATTTTCCCCTGAAAACTGGCATGTTTCGTTTTAGGTTGCTATAGGTCTAAAACCCCTTTCCCGGTTTTCACTGGAAAAGTGACATTAAGAAGTCGTTTTATCTGCAATCTTAATTTTTTCAACGCTTTTATGATTCAGGGAGAAGCACGCTATGCAAAACGCATCGCTTGCCCGACGAGCCGGGTTGGCAGTGCTTGCCATTTTGGTGGTGGTTGGGCTGCTGGTCTGGGGACTCGGGCTGGATACGCTGCGCGCCCGCCGGGTGGATTTACTCTACCTTGGGCAACAGCATCTATTTTTGGTGTTCTGGTCGATGTTCTTCGCGCTGCTGGTCGGCATTCCCAGCGGTATTTTGCTAAGCCGTCCGTTTGCCCGGCGCTGGGCCGAGTACGTGATGCAGATTTTCAACGTCGGCAACACGTTGCCGCCACTGGCTGTGCTAGCCCTGGCGATGGTGATTGTCGGCATCGGCGATCGCCCGGCGTTAATTGCGCTGTTCCTCGCCTCTCTGCTGCCTATCGTGCGGAATACCTTTGCTGGACTGAGCGCGGTACCCCCTTCGCTGCTCGAAGCCGCCAACGGTATTGGCATGACCAAATTTCAGCGTTTACGCCAGGTGGAAATCCCCAATGCGCTGCCGGTGATCCTCACCGGGGTACGGATTGCCACCGCCATCAATGTTGGCACGGCACCACTGGCGTTTTTGATTGGTGCCAGCAGCTACGGCGAGCTGATTTTTCCGGGCATCTATCTCAACGATTTCCCAACGCTGATCCTCGGTGCAGCGGCAACCGCCCTGTTTGCGCTGATCCTCGATATGCTGCTTGCCGCAGTGGGACGCATCCTCAGCCCGCACTCAGCGGCATAACCACAGGAGTCTTGTGATGGCCACTGCCAACCTG
Organism: Pantoea sp. X-Soil-TKNS-1280; assembly: GCF_059730475.1. Classification (NCBI taxonomy): domain Bacteria; kingdom Pseudomonadati; phylum Pseudomonadota; class Gammaproteobacteria; order Enterobacterales; family Erwiniaceae; genus Pantoea; species Pantoea sp. X-Soil-TKNS-1280. The sequence continues at coordinate 2,176,691 of NZ_AP035962.1, forward strand.
CTGGCGCGCTGGGCGAAACGCACTGCGCTGGCGCTGACCGCAACCCTGGCACTCAGCCAGGCCGCTGCGGCTGCCACTCCCATCGTGATGGCGACCAAAAGTTTTACCGAGCAGCACATCCTTTCCGCTATGACGGTGTTGTGGCTGCAAAAGAAAGGTTTTCAGGTGATCCCAAAAACCAATATCGCCACCACCATTGGTCGTAATGCGATGATCAACAAACAGATTGATATGACCTGGGAATATACCGGGACGTCACTGATCATCTTTAACCACATCAATAAGCCGATGTCGTCACAACAGGCCTATCAAACGGTGAAAGATCTCGACGGTAAGCTGGGGCTGATCTGGCTGGACCCGGCACCCATGAACAATACCTACGCCTTCGCCATGAAACGCGAACGTGCTGACAAGGAAGGTATCAGCACTATGTCGCAGCTGGTGGCAAAGCTGGAGCAGATTCGTAAGACCGACCCGGATCATAACTGGAAGCTGGGGCTGGACCTGGAGTTTGCCGGGCGCTCTGATGGCCTCAAGCCGTTACAGAAGGCCTATAACATGCCGCTTGACCGCCCACAGATTCGACAGATGGACCCCGGTCTGGTGTACAACGCGGTGCTGGAAGGCTTTGTTGATGCTGGCCTGATCTATACCACCGACGGACGCGTCAAAGGCTTTGATCTCAAGGTGCTGGAAGATGATAAGCACTTCTTCCCAAGTTACAACGTCACGCCAGTGGTGCGTAAAGATGTGCTGGAGAGCCATCCAGGGCTGGCAGCGGCGCTGAATCAGTTGTCACCGTTGATCACAGACGAGGCGATCACTGAGATGAATAAACGCGTCGATATCGATCACCAGTCTCCTGAACAGGTGGCGCGTGATTTCCTTCAATCCAAAAACATGCTGTAAGGAGGCGCTATGGATACCCTGCATTACATCATGGATAACTGGGACACCCTGCTGGCCCTGACCTGGCAGCATACCTGGCTGGTGCTGGTGGCGGTGGGTTTTACCATTGTCGTTGGCGTGCCGCTCGGCATTTTGATTGTGCGCTTTAAATGGCTGGCGACGCCGGTATTGGGCATTGCCACCATTGTGCTGACTATTCCGACCATCGCGCTGTTTGGTCTGATGATTCCGCTGTTTTCGCTGATCGGTCAGGGTATTGGTGCCCTGCCTGCCATCACCGCCGTGTTTCTTTATTCACTGCTGCCAATTGTGCGTAACACCCATACCGCGCTAGAGAACTTACCACCGGGTCTGCGTGAGGCGGGACGGGGCATTGGCATGACCTTCTGGCAGCGCCTGCGCTGGGTCGAGATCCCCATGGCATTGCCGGTGATTTTTGGTGGTATCCGCACCGCCGTGGTGATGAATGTCGGCGTGATGGCGATTGCCGCAGTGATCGGTGCGGGTGGTTTGGGCCTGCAACTGCTGGATGGCATCAGCGGCAGCGATGTGCGGATGTTGATTGCCGGTGCGTTGATGATTTGTGTGCTGGCTATTGTACTTGACTGGCTGCTGCATCGTTTGCAGTCGGCGCTGACTCCTAAGGGGATTCGATAATGATAAAACTGGAAAACCTGACGAAAACCTTTACCCAGAAAAACGGCTCTCGCTTCAATGCTGTTGATAACGTCAGCCTGGAGGTTCCCGCCGGGGAAATGTGTGTGCTGCTCGGTCCTTCTGGCTGCGGCAAAACCACCACGCTGAAAATGATAAACCGACTGATTCCCGCAACCAGCGGCAGAATTTTGATCAATGGTGAAGACACCAGCATGCAGGATACCGTGACGCTACGCCGCAATATCGGCTATGTGATCCAGCAGATTGGTTTGTTCCCCAATATGACGATTGAAGAGAACATCACCGTGGTGCCCCGCATGCTGGGCTGGGATAAAAAGCGTTGCCGTGAACGCGCTACCGAGCTGATGAGCATGGTGGCGCTCGATCCGACAAAATTCCTGCATCGCTACCCGCGCGAGATGTCCGGTGGCCAGCAGCAGAGGATCGGCGTGATCCGCGCGCTGGCGGCGGATCCGCCGGTGCTGCTGATGGATGAACCTTTCGGTGCCGTTGACCCGATTAACCGCGAGGTGATCCAGAATGAGTTCCTCGACATGCAACGGCAATTAAAGAAGACGGTCATGCTGGTCAGCCACGATATCGACGAGGCATTGAAGCTCGGTGACCGCATTGCGGTGTTTGGACAGGGCAAAATTGTGCAGTGCGCCAGCCCGGATGAATTGCTGGCGAAACCGGCGAATGATTTTGTTGGATCGTTTGTCGGCCAGGACCGCACCCTGAAACGTTTGTTGCTGGTGCAGGCGGGTGACGTCACCGATCAGCAGCCGACTATTACCGTACAGCGCAGCACCCCGCTACAGGAAGCCTTCGCCACCATGGATGATAACGATATGCGCTCGGTAACGGTGGTAGATAATGATGGTAAGCCGCTGGGCTTTGTGAAACGCCGCGAAGCACGCGGGGCCAATGGACGCTGTGAAGAAATGCTGCATACCTTTACCGTCACCGGCAAAGCCGAAGAGAACCTGCGTGTCGTCCTGTCCAAATTGTATGAACACAATCTGGTATGGATGCCGATTGTCGATGAGGATGGCCGTTACAGCGGGGAGATTTCGCAGGATTATATTGCGGACTATTTAAGTTCGGGACGGACACGTCGGCGGTTAAATCCTTAACTGCACTGATCCGTAGCGGCGCGATTTATCGCGCAATCCCGTGCACGATGCGGGAAAAACCCGCGCGATAAATCGCGCCGCTACGTCAGTGTTTAATGGGAGTCCTCTGCTGCAGTCGTCAGTGCTGCGTTGTTCTGCTCTGATGGCAGCATCACGTTGAGCACAATCGCCAGGATGCCGCCGGTGGTCACCGCATGGCCAAACAAATTGGTGATGATCATCGGGAATTGTTTCAGCACATCCGGTACCGCTTCTACTCCCAGACCCAGACCAAATGACACCGCCACGATCAGCATTTCACGCCGTCCCAGCGGCGTCTGCGTCATCACGCGGATCCCCGCAGCGACTACGCTACCGAACATCACCAGCGTTGCTCCACCCAATACCGGCGGCGGAATTTGCTGCAACAGATTGCCAATCACCGGGAACACGCCCAGCAACACCAGCATCAGACCAATCACCATGCCAACATAACGGCTGGCGACGCCGGTCATCTGAATGACACCGTTATTCTGCGCGAAGGTGGTGTTCGGGAAAGCAGAGAACATCGCGGCCAGCACGCAGCTGATGCCATCCGCCAGGATACCGCCCTGCAAACGCCGCTGGAAGCCCTCTCCCTCAATCGGCTGGCGCGACAGCAGGCAGTTTGCGGTGAGATCCCCAACGGCTTCGATAACGCTAATCACAGAAACCAGCGCAATCGGCACAAAGATCGCCCAGTCGAAGTTGAAGCCAAAGCGGAAAAAGCCCGGCATCACCAGCCAGCTGCTGGTTGCCATCGGTTTCAGTTGCAGATGGCCAGTCAGTGCGGCAGCAATACAACCGACGGCGATGCCCGCCACCACTGCAATCAGTCGTGCCCAGCGGTTACGTGAACGGTTGAGTGCCACAATCACCAACAACGTCAGTGCGCCCAGCGCCAGGTTCCACGGAGCGCCGAAGTCAGCCGCGTTATGACCACCGGCCCAGTCAGTGATGCTGACTTTTATCAGGCTGATGCCAATCAGGGTGATCACAGTGCCAGTCACCACTGGCGTTAACACTTTACGCAACGGCGCGATACAGCGGCTGATCAGCATCGGGATCAGCGCGGCGATCAGGTTGCAACCAAAGATCATCGCCATGATCTCTTCCGGCGATCCGCCGCGTGCTTTCACCATCAGGCCGCCAGACAGGATCACACCAAGGAAGGCAAAACTGGTGCCCTGTAAACAGATCATCCCAGCACCGATGCCCATAAAACGCCGCGCCTGAATAAAGGTACCCAAACCAGAGACCAGTAACGACATACTAATCAGATAAGGAATATAAGCCTGTAATCCCAGTACCGAACCAATAATCAGCGGTGGCGTGATGATCCCCACTACGCTGGCCAACACATGTTGCAGTGCGGCAAAAAATGCGGGGACTGGGCCTATGCGTGCTTCCAGCCCGTACAGCAAACCTTTTTCATCTGAGTGCGACATAACGGTGCTCCGGCAGTAAATTCATCAGGTCAGCTGATGCATGAATCACGCCAGAGCAATAAGTTTAAGTGATATTTTTGGCAGGATGTTGAATTTAAAGGGGATTAATTTGATAAAAAAGGCGGCTGAATCTGCAACCTTAGATTCAGCCACTACGCATTTGCCACTTTTCGTTTCATCAGGCTGCTGGTTTTGCACTGTCGTTGTGCGACAGACGGTTATCCAGCAGCGAAAGATCGAGGTAACCACTCAGATCACGCTGTTCCGCACGCGGCAGATAGGGCAATTCACCCACTAACGGTGCGGCCAGCTTTTCACTCAGTACATCAATGATTTCAGCATAATGTGCCAGTCCAGGGTTGATGCGATTGGCAACCCAACCCACCAGCGGCAGACCATCCTGTGCTATGGCCTCGGCAGTCAGTAAAGCATGGCTGATGCATCCTTCTTTAATCCCGACCACCAGAATCACCGGCAACTGCTCCTGTTTTACCCAGCTTGAGAGCGGTTGCAGATCATTCATCAGGCAGCGCCAGCCGCCCGTTCCCTCAACCACCACATGCGGGGCGCGCTCCCGCAAGGCAGCCAGCCCTTTACTGAGCAGCGGATAATCAATTTGATGGGTGGGACTGGTGCTGATTTCATCCTCTTCCAAAGTAATAGGATTGATCGCGGCATAAGGTAATGCCAGGCCAGAAGCCTGCTGCAATAACAGTGCATCCTTGTTACGCAAGCCCTCAGGAGTCTGTTTTGCGCTTTTAGCAATGGGCTTATAACCCACAGCGCACTGACCTGCCTGTGCAAAGCACTGCAGCAGCGCGCGGGAAACCACGGTTTTGCCCACCGCGGTGTCGGTACCGGTGATAAAGAGTGTTTTCACCCTCTCCTCCTTCGTTATAGCGATGTGAACCAGAGGTGACGAAGGGGCAGTGTAAGTAAATGTCGTACCTGACAGATTGCGTTAGCGCAAACTTAGGGCGAGCTAATCAACCCTGGAGCAGTTTTACCAGTAAATGACCGGAATAAAGGGCATCTTTGATTAACGCCGCAGCCCCTAAGGTGCCGGGATCGTTAAACACGGTGGGGGCAAGCTGGATTTCATCGCTGTAAGCCGGTAATGCCTGCTGGCGAATGGTGCTGCTGACGGCAGGAAACAGGACGTCAGCGGCCTGATTGAGGGGAGAACCGATGAGAATTTGGCGTGGATTGAAGATATTAACCATCATTGCCAGCATGCGGCCAATATGATGCCCGACCCCGGCAATGACATCAGTCGCCAGACGGTCGCCCTGCTGTGCTGCCTGGCACAGGGTTTCAATCGTCAGCGGGGCCGCGTGCAGGCGGCTCTCCGGCTGGGTCGGCAGGCGCAATTTCGCCAGATTGAGCAAACTGCCAATGCTGGCGACGGTTTCCAGGCAGCCATGATTACCGCAGTAACACTGCTGACCATAAGGATCAATTTGCGTGTGACCAATTTCCACCAGCGCCCGCCCGCTCTTGTGCAGCAATTGTCCACCGGTAATCACCCCGGCTCCCACGGTTTCATCAATTACAATCTGAATCACGTCCTGCGCCCCGCGTGATGCGCCAAACAGCGATTCAGCCAGGGTCCAGGCGGAAATATCATGCTGCACGAAAACCGGCACACCACTACGTTGCGACAGGGTCTCGCCCAGCGGCATATCCTCAATATCGTAACCGGGGATACGGTGCACAACGCCGGATGCGGCGTTAATCAGGCCCGGCAGCGTGATGGCGATAGCCGTCAGGCGCTCCAGTTTTTTCTGATGACGGATAAAAAAGGCATCGATCAGTTCCAGCAGCTCCTGCAACAACGGTTTGTCCGGGCCGACGATCAGTGGCAGACGCTCCTCCTGCAAGGCTCGGCTGCTGAGGTCGCGCAATGTCAGGGTGATGTGACCAGGCTGAATACGTACCGCCAGATAGTGCCAGGCCAGAGTATCCAGCAGCAGGCCGATAGCCGGACGTCCACGGCTGCCCGCTTCCTGAAACTCGGTTTCCTGAACCAGATGTGCATCCAGCATTTCACGGACGATTTTGGTGATGCTGGCAGGAGCCAGTTGGGCGCGCTTAGAAAGTTCAATACGCGAAATCGGGCCGAAATGATCGATCAGTCGGTAAACCACGCCTGCATTGGTCTGCTTTATCTGGTCAATGTGGCCAGGTTGACTGTCCTGATTCACGCCCTGCTCCCGGTTATTTTCGCGCTTCTAAATAAATAGCAACTATGGTGCGGCAGAATGGCGGATAGCGCCAAATATTTGATTAGATATGTGATTTATCGCACATAAAGCCTGGTGTTTTTCTCACCCACTGGATTAAGTTTCGGCGTTGCGCTGTAAAAGCATCATCATATTCGCCATCTGCGCGCTGGGTTCGCGGGTGGATGACCACACCAGCCATACCTCCGAAAGCGCATCGCTTTCATGTAGCGGTAGCCATACCACATCAGCCAGCCGTGCGCGGCGAAACGATGCGGGTAATATCGACACCCCCAACCCGGTCGCCACCAACCCGAGAATGGTCATCGCCTCACCGACTTCCTGGGTTACAAAAGGTTTGATCTGGTAACGATGCAGCAAGGCAAGAATCTCACCATATAAGGCAGTGCCGCCCTGGGGATCAAAGAAAACAAAGGGTTCATTGGCCAGCGCCTGGATGGAAATGGACTCGGCATCGGCCAGTGGATGCGCCCAATGCACCACCGCACAGAGCGGCTCACGCAGCAACAATTGATGCTGCAAATCAGCAGGCAACGGTGTATTGCGCATCACACCCAGGTCGAGACGTCCTTCATGCAACGGTGCCAGTTGCTGCCGGGTGTTGATCTCCTGCATCTGGATATGGACCTCCGGCCAGCGCTGACGGAAATGGTAGAGCGCATCAGACACCAGCCCGGTAAAAGGTGCGGATGAGGTAAAACCGATGCGCAACTCCCCTTCCTGACCATTATGTAACCTGACGGCACGGCTGGCAGCCTGTTCGACCTGCAGCATGATCCCGCGCGCATCCAGTAAAAACTGCTGCCCGGCGGCGGTCAGTTGCACGCTGCGATTGGTACGGGTAAACAGCTGCGCACCAATTTCCTGTTCCAGCTGCTGGATCTGCTGGCTGAGCGGCGGCTGTGAAATATTCAGGCGCTGAGCAGCACGACCAAAATGCAACTCTTCAGCCACGGCAATGAAATAGCGCAGATGACGCAGTTCGATATTCATATTTTAAACGTCTCATTCGAGATTATTAATATATTGTACAACCTATTCATACTTTCCTACGATATCAATACCTTCATAATCTTAAGGATTTTCCGTGAGTCGCTCTTCTCAGGCTGTGACACTCGATGAGGACGAAGTGTCCGTTGTGCCTGCCTCAGTTCCCGCATCAGCAACATGGATTGAACGTGGTTCGCCGCAATTTATGCGTGTTACCCTTGCCCTGTTCTCTGCCGGTCTTGCCACCTTTGCCCTGCTTTATTGCGTCCAGCCTATTCTGCCCGTGCTTTCCCAGCAGTTTGGTGTATCGCCAGCGGCCAGTAGTATCTCGTTGTCGCTTTCGACTGCCCTGATGGCACTGGGATTGCTGGTCACCGGCCCGCTGTCGGATGCTATTGGTCGCAAATCGGTGATGGTCACTGCGCTGATGCTGGCGGCCATCTGTACCGTCATTTCTGCCATGATGACCAGCTGGCACGGCATCCTGCTGATGCGTGCGTTGATTGGTTTATCGCTCAGTGGTGTGGCTGCGGTGGGGATGACCTACCTGAGTGAAGAGATTCATCCACGCGTGATCGCCTTCTCGATGGGGCTGTATATCAGCGGTAACTCGATTGGCGGGATGAGCGGACGTCTGCTGACCGGGGTGCTGACCGATCTGTTTTCATGGCGCATTGCCATTGGGGTGATTGGCTGTTTTTCGCTGGCTTCCGCGTTGATGTTCTGGAAAATCCTGCCTGCTTCGCGTCATTTCCGCCCGGCTTCTCTGCGTCCACATAACCTGCTGATCAATTTCCGTCTGCACTGGCGAGATAAGGGCTTGCCGCTATTGTTCGCCGAAGGTTTTCTGCTGATGGGCGCATTTGTCACCCTGTTCAACTACATTGGCTACCGCCTGTTAAGTGCCCCGTGGTTTCTCAGCCAGGCAGTGGTGGGATTGCTTTCTGTGGTCTATCTGACTGGCTCCTGGAGTTCGCCTAAAGCCGGTGCCATGACCAGTCGCTTTGGACGCGGTCCGGTGATGATTGCTGCTACCGCCATCATGCTGTGCGGATTATTACTGACAGCATTCAATACGCTGTGGATTATCCTGCCCGGTATGATGCTGTTTACCGCAGGTTTCTTTGCCGCTCACTCGGTTGCCAGCGGCTGGATTGGTCCGCGCGCCCGTCGTGCAAAAGGCCAGGCATCATCCCTCTATCTCTTCAGTTACTACGCGGGTTCCAGTGTCGCCGGTACCTTAGGTGGCGTGTTCTGGCATAGCTTTGGCTGGAGCGGCGTCACGCTGTTTATCAGCATGCTGCTGGTGCTGGCTTTGCTGGTCGGCTGGCGTTTGCAGTGCCGTAAACTGTAGTAGCCTGCATCTTTATAACGGGGTCATTGCGCCCCGTTTTCCCACGCGAAAAACACTTCCTGATAAACCTTTAGTCCCAATCAAAACAAAATATCAATTGCTAGCTATAATTTGTTCTATTCCAACTATTGTTAGACTTTTTTTTTCACAGCAACGAGGAAGTCAGATGGGACTCTATTATTATGTCGATAAGCACGCAGGTTATAATGACAATCACGTGGTTCATGCCACCGGCTGTCCCTTCCTTCCACCTGACTCGGCACGGCGTTTTCTTGGAACTTTTTATACCGCGAACGCCGCAATTCAACAGGCGCGAAAATTTTTCCCCAGCGCCATGGGCTGCGAACATTGCTGTCCGGTTTTGGTAAAAAAAAACCTGACGACTCAGAATAACGTGGCGCTAAAACACCTGGTGTGACTCTGATAATCCCGGCCTGGATCCCGTCGCAGCGGTGCGCCGTTTTGTTAAGTTTTCCTGCGGCATTTCGCTATGTTAGAGACACTAAAACTGGCTTCAGGTTGGATCGTTGATGCGGGAAAAATTCGCGAAGTCACAAATCGCCCTGCACTGGTTAACAGTGCTGTTGATCGCTATTGCCTATACCACCATTGAACTGCGCGGTCTGGTTCCGCGTGGTTCATGGGCGCGCAATCTGATGATAATGACGCACTATAGCTGCGGTGTATCAGTATGGGTACTGATGCTGGCGCGTGGTGTGTTACGCCATCGTCACGCTTCACCCAATATCCTGCCACCCCCGCCACGCTGGCAACAGGGTTTAGCCCACCTGATGCATCTTCTGCTGTACGCGTTGTTTCTGGTATTGCCGATTTTGGGAGTAACCTCGAAGTATCTGAATGGACGTCCCTGGCAATTATTTGGCGTGGTGATGCCCGTCAGTGCAACCCCGAATTTTGATCTCGCCGATAGCCTGATCAGCTGGCATGAGACCCTCGCTCCACTCGGTTACTGGTTAATCGGCCTGCATGCAGCCGCAGCATTACTGCACCATTACGTATTCAAAGACAACACGCTGTTGCGCATGATGCCGGCACGCAAACGCGGTTGATAACCTCAGGCTATTGACTTTAGCGTTGGCGATAAAAAATATTCAGCAATAAAACGCGCTTAGAAGGTTTCCCTCCGCGTTTTAATCCATCACAATAGGCATAAATTGTGATGGATGTCACTTTACATGGGTGTCTTTAGCCCTTCATTTGCTGCTGACTGATCTGAAATTAATGCAATCAACAACCGTCTCCCGTAAAACGGCCTGGCTACGAGTCGTGCTGCTGGCCATTGCCGCTTTTGTCTTTAATACCACCGAATTTGTGCCGGTCGGCTTATTGTCAGATATCGCCGCCAGTTACTCGATGAAAACGGCTGATGTCGGCATCATGCTGACCATCTATGCCTGGGTAGTGGCGCTGTTATCGCTGCCGCTGATGTTGCTGACACGCAATATTGAACGCCGCCTGCTGCTATCGATTCTGTTCGTGCTGTTTATCGCCAGTCATGTGCTTTCGTCTGTGGCCTGGGATTTCACCTCACTGGTGCTCTCCCGTATCGGTATCGCCCTCGCCCATGCGGTGTTCTGGTCAATTACCGCGTCGCTGGCGATACGCGTTGCTCCGGCGGGTAAAAAGACCCAGGCGCTGAGTATGCTGGCAACCGGCACCGCGCTGGCGATGGTCCTGGGTGTGCCGATTGGCCGCGTCGTAGGTCAGTATCTGGGCTGGCGCACCACCTTTGGCATGATTGGTTTGTCTGCTCTGGTGCTGCTGGTGTTACTGGTGCGTATTCTGCCGCGTCTGCCAAGCGAACACACCGGATCGCTCAGCAGCGTACCGATGCTGTTTCGCCGACCGGCGCTGGTCAGTATGTATGTGCTGGTGACAGTGGTGGTGACCGCCCATTACACCGCCTACAGCTATATCGAACCCTTTATGCAAGTGGTGGCGAATTCCGGGGAGAACTTCACCACCTTGTTACTGCTACTGTTCGGCTCTGCGGGGATTATCGGTAGCGTGCTGTTCAGTACCCTCGGCAATAAATATCCCTCAGCCCTGCTGATTGCGGCCATCGCCGTGATTACCTTGAGCATGGGTTTGTTGATCTTTGCCGCCGTGCGTCCGGCAGCCATTGCTACGCTCTGTATCTTCTGGGGTATGGCCATGATGATGATCGGGCTGGCGATGCAGGTGCGGGTATTGTCGCTGGCACCGGACGCGACCGATGTGGCAATGTCGCTGATGTCCGGCATTTATAACATCGGCATTGGTGCCGGGGCGCTGCTGGGGAACCAGGTCAGCCTGCATTTAAGCATGGCGGATGTGGGTAATGTGGGTGGATTAATTGGTCTGGTCGCATTGTTCTGGTGCATCTACATCTTCCGTCGCTATCCGCAGTTGCGTTCGAACGGATAGTCGAAAAAGGGCTTCAGATACGCTGTGATCTGAAGCCAGCCCCTTCTTATTTATAGAGTTCTGCGGTGCCATGCAGGTTGTTGTTGCCAGAGGTCGAAGTGATGCGGAAAGACTTTGCTCCGGCAGCACTCGCCTTCTCCGCCAGTTGATTCTCCAGCGATGTCAAATCCGTGCTACCTGATGCACTAACCACGCCAATTTGTTGTTGATTCACTGGCGCTTCGCTCACCAGATCAGCAGCCATGGTTCCAAACGCGATTGATGACAGGGCCACAGCGGCCAGGGTCAGTTTAATGCTTTTCATGATTTGTCTCTCTTTGCAGATGAAATTAGGGTCAGTCGCCATTAAATTAACAACCGTTAAGTAAATGCTAAATCCAAAGCCGTATGCGCGTCAACTATTTTATTAACGCTCGTTATTTTAATGGGAGTGGCGTGAGTATGGGCTTTGGCGTCGATCTACACTTGACGGATCAGGCGGTTTTTCCGATCAAAAGCACAAACGGGCAAAGTGTGGACATCACTTTACCCGCTGCCCTTGCATATTAATTTAATGATCGGTAATTTAATGATATGTTTTCGCCGTTGTGAGGATGTATGAGCCAGATAAGTGAACCGGTGATCCGCAAAAGTCGTGGCAGACCCAAAGTCTTTGATCGCGATGATGCGCTGGATAAAGCGTTGATGCTGTTCTGGGCACACGGTTATGAAGGCACCTCGCTGGCGGATTTAGTGAGCGCTACAGGTGCGAAAGCCCCCACGCTCTACGCTGAGTTCGAAAACAAAGAAGGCCTGTTTAAGGCCGCCATGCAGCGTTATATCGAACGGTTTAGTGCACAACGTAATGCCGTGCTGAATGATGTAGCGCTGGATGTTAAGTCAGCGATAGAGGCGTATTTCCGCGCCACCGCGGCCTGCTTCACCGAGTGTGACAAACCGGCCGGTTGTTTTTTCATTTGTACTTCCAGCGCCCTTTCCGCCGGTTCTGAAGAGGTAGCACGCATGCTGGAGCAGCAGCATCATGCGCAGGAACACGCGTTACAGCAGTTCCTGGCAACCCGTCAGCAGCAGGGTGAGTTGCCTGCCTGTAGCAATACCACTACGCTTGCCAGTTTTCTCGCCTGCGTGCTCCAGGGAATGTCAGTGCGCGCCCGTGAAGGTGCTAGCCGGGAAGATTTAGAGCAAATCGTTGATACACAAATGGCGATTTGGCCTGCTCTGGCGGGCTATTGTTCAGTAAGGTCGTGACGGCGCGGGAGTTCACGCCGCCACGGGCTTAGGGCAGGAAAAACATCGGTTTTAATGCTGCGCTTACCGGGCTGTTATCGGCGTTGGACGGCATCAGATCTTTCATTGATGCCCACCAACGCTGGCAGACTTCGGTTTGTGCCACCGCCTGCCAGCGTGCTTCTGATTCAATCTCAACGCTGGCAAACAGCAAGTGGCGTTCTGCATCCAGCCAGATAGCGTAATTATGCGCTCCATGCGCTTTGAGGGTCTCAGCCAGCTCCGGCCAGATGGGCGAATGACGGCGCAGGTACTCCTCATGGCAATCCGCATGGACCTGCATGACAAAGGCTCTACGCAACATTCGCCCGCTCCACCTGCAACGCCGCCTGCCAGGGGGTGACACCAAAGCGTTCTCCCAGCGCGATCAGTTGTTCCGTGGTAATACTCTGGCGAATCCCTCCCATCGACAACGCTTTGACTACCACTTCCGAGGATTTTTCCGCTGTATCAATCAGACCAAAGGTCTCATCCAGCGTCGGCCCCGCGCCAAAGATGCCGTGGAAAGGCCACATTACCAGGCTATGTGTCGCCATTTCATCGGCCGTTGCCTGACCAATGCCATCGGTGCCAGGGACCATCCACGGCAGAATACCCACGCCATCCGGGAACACGACCAGACATTCGGTGCTGCCTTCCCATAACAGGCGGGTGAAGCGCGCGGAATCCAGCTCCACCACGTAACTCAGCGCCATAAAGTGGGTGGCGTGACAATGCATAATCACACGGTCAGCACCGTGACTCACCTGCTTACGCACGCTGTGCGACTGGAAATGGGCAGCCAGTTCTGAGGTCGGTAAGCCACCATTGCTCAATCCCCAGTGAATTTTGTACGACAGCCCGCGGTCATCGACCTGCAGCAGCACCAGACTGTCGGCGGGATCAAGTTGAACATTGCGGAAAAACTTGCCGGATCCGGTCACCAGGAACCAGTCATTTGCCAGTGCCGGTGCAGGTTTGCTGAGTTCAATACAACGAGGTTCAGCATAGAAATCCGCAGTATACGGCTGCACTTCTTCTGGCAACAGACGCAGGCTAACGTTACCGCCGTTGCGCTCATCCCAACCCTTTAGCCACATATCACTGGTCGCTTTAACCATTCCCTGTACAAACGCGGAAGTGAGAATACTTTGCATGGTGTGTCCCTTAACGTTGAGCCAGAATTTGTTGTTCGTAATGGCGGACATCGCTCAGCCAGCTGGCATCTGCCGGTACGTCATGGCGCAGGCACCAGGCTTCCCAGACCGCCTGCCACGGCAGTGATTTTTGTTCTTCCAGCAGCGCGAGGCGGGCGGTGTAATCCCCTTCACTTTCCAGTTTGCGCAGCTGTTCCGTCGGCTCCAGCAGCGCGCGCAGCAGCGCTTTTTTGGCGTTGCGCGTACCAATCACCCAGGCGGCAATGCGGTTGATGGAAGCATCAAAAAAGTCGAGGCCGATGTGGACCTTATCGAATAACTTCTGACGGGCGATTTCATTGGCGATCGCCTGAGTTTCGTCATCCAGCAGCACCACATGGTCGCTGTCCCAGCGCACCGGGCGGCTGACATGCAGCAGCAGGCGTGGCACATACAGCATGGCGGTGGAAATCTTGTCGGAGATCACTTCCGTCGGGTGAAAGTGGCCGGCATCAAGCGTCAGCGCGATCTGACGGCTACAGGCATATCCGAGACAGAACTCGTTAGAGCCGACGGTATAACTCTCAGCACCGATGCCAAACAGTTTGCTTTCAACCGCATCGATATGATGTTGTGGATTAAGTTTTTCACTGATGATCTCATCCAGCGCCGCCAGCAGTCTCTGGCGCGGTGCCAGCCGATCCACCGTCAGATCTTTCATCCCGTCCGGCACCCAAATGTTCATGACCGACGCCGTACCCAGCTGTTCGCCGAACGAAGCCGAAATGCGGCGGCTGGCCTTGCAGTGATCAATCCAGAACTGGCGGATGCTCTTATCTGCATGCGCCAGAGTAAAACCGTCGGCGCTCAGCGGGTGTGAGAAACAGGTCGGGTTGAAATCCAGCCCCAGTTTGTTGCTTTTTGCCCACGCCACCCAGTTGCTGAAATGTTCTGGTTCGATGGCATCACGCTCTACCGGCTTATCGCTTTCCAGATAGATCGCGTGCAGGTTGAGGCGTTTAGCTCCCGGAATCAGCGACATCGCTTTATCGAGATCAGCGCGCAGCTCCTCAGCATTACGCGCCTTGCCCGGGTAGTTGCCGGTGGCCTGAATACCGCCGGTCAGAGCACCTTGCGGGTTCTCGAATCCGCGCACGTCATCGCCCTGCCAGCAGTGCATCGACACCGGGATACCATCCAGTTGCGTCATTACCTGTTCCACATCCACGCCGATCGCGGTGTAGCGTTGTTTCGCCAGGTCAAAGGCCTGTTCAATCAGCTTTGTCATAAGCAAGTTCCTTAGCGGGTTGGCTCAGCGCGGCAAAACGTGCCTGGCTGGCACGAAAAGCGCTGTTGTTAAGCGGTTCGAATTTTTCTAACGGGAAGTTTTGGCTGATACAGCGACGCAGGTCGGCCACATCTCGCAGCTCACCGAGAGCGATCAGCTGGCAGCCGACATTGCCCAGCGTCGAGGCTTCCACCGGTCCGGCGAACACCGGCAGCTGGCAGGCATCGGCGCAAAGCTGGTTGAGCAACGGGTTCTGGCACCCCCCTCCAACCACATGCAGCTGACGCAAAGGTCCCGCACGTAGCTGGCCGAGTTCGCTGATGACCTGGCGATACAGCAGAGCCAGGCTGTCAAAAATGGTGCGGGCCAGCGCGGCAGATGACTGAGGAACCGGCATATGTTGTTCCGCACAGGCGTTCTGAATTTCCTGCACCATACTGGCGGGATTGATAAAGCGGCTGGCGTTGGGGTTGATCAGGGCGCGGCAGGCCGGTTCATCCGCCGCCTGCTGAATCAATCCACACAGATCGCTGATTTGCAGTTCACTGCACACCCGCTGCAACAGCCACAGGCCCATGATATTTTTCAATACCCGGTAGCCCTCCGCGCCCCCTTCATTGGTGATATTGGCGTCAAGCGCGGCACGGCTCAGGCAAGGTTGCAGGCTCTCAATCCCCATCAGTGACCAGGTACCAGAGCTAAGATAAGCGGCATCATCCTGCATTAAAGGCGTTGCCAGCACGGCACTGGCGGTGTCATGGGTGGCGACCGCAACCACCGGAATCCTGTGTCCACGGGGACTGGACCAAAAACCGACGGTGTTACCCGGTGCGGAGGGTTTGCCAAACCAGCGGGCATCCACCCCGGCCCAGGCCAGTAAATCCGGGTCCCATTCGCCACTGGTGATGTTCAGCAATTGGGTCGTCGTGGCGTTGGTGTATTCCCAGTTCATGTTGCCGGTCAATTGAAAATGCAGGTAGTCCGGAATCATCAACGCATGTGCTACCTGCGCCTGCCAGTCTGGCTGTTGCAAATGCAGGGCACGCAGCTGATACAGGGTATTAAACGGCAGAAACTGAATGCCGGTGCGCTGATAAATGGCCTGTTTGCCGAGATCGCTGATTGCCTGCGTCATCTGGCCATCGGTACGGGCGTCGCGATAGCTCACTGCCTCGCCGACCCGCTGTCCATCAGCATCCAGCAGCACCAGGTCAACACCCCAGGTATCGATACCGATGCTGTCCGGCACGATACCTTCCTCATCCAGCTGTTGTAGCCCGCAACGTATCTCCTGCTCCAGATGGTCCAGATCCCAGCAGTCGTAACCGGCACGACGCACGCGCTGATTAGCAAAACGGCGCACTTCCCGCAGCGTGATGCGCTGAGACGCGGAGGTCCATTGAGCGAGCATTATGCGCCCGCTGGATGCGCCTAAATCAATGGCAACAATGTTACGCATACTCATGGCGAGTTCTTCCTGTGATGAGATGCGTAAAGAGTAAAAATCCTGCCGTCTGGTCACCTTCCCCTTACTGCCAGCGCGCCAATGCTGCTGGCACCGTTACAAAGATGTTCGTGAGACAGCTCACAGAACCATACAAGCACCGGGTTGTGACCTTCGCCGCATTTTCCCGAACAACACGCGAGATCTTGAAAAATTAGCCATTTTCCTGCATTGGCAGGTTGAAAATTCAAGGTAAGGTGGCAGCCGCCTGAGTAGACTCGGTTACGGTTTTGTTAATAATGAGAGGCGAGCCATGACCGTTTTACACAGCGCAGATTTTTTCCCTGCCGGGGATTACGCCATCGCCATCGAGCCGCGCGTGCCGCAGCAGGCGTTTCCTGAACATCACCATGATTTCCACGAAATTGTGCTGGTAGAACAGGGTTCCGGCATTCATGTGTTCAATGGTCAGCCGCAGGCGCTGTGTGCCGGTTGTGTGTGTTTCATTCGCGATCACGATCGCCATCTTTATGAGCAAACCGACAACCTGTGTCTGACCAACGTGCTGTATCGCAGTCCGGCGGCCTTCCGCTTTCTCTCCGGTCTGCAAGCTTTGCTGCCGCGCGAGGAGGATGGCAATTACGCGTCACACTGGCGGATTAACCACAAGGTGATGGGCCAGGCCTTGCAGATTGTTACGCAGATGAATCCGCCAGGTGTCTGGTCACTGGAGAAGCAGGCACGTCAGGAACAGTTGTTCCTGCAACTGTTGGTGTTGTTGCGCGAGGCGGGTCACAACGATGAAGCCCAGGATCAGGAAGCCCGATTGCATCGGTTGCTTGACTGGCTGAATGAGCACTACAGTGAAGAGATTCTCTGGGAGGCACTTGCTGACCAATTTTCACTGTCGCTGCGCACCCTGCATCGTCAGATGAAGCAACAAACCGGGAATACGCCGCAACGCTACCTGAACCGGTTGCGCTTGCTACAGGCGCGCCACCTGTTACGGCACAGCGATTTGCGCATTACGGATATCGCCTTTCAGTGTGGATTTGGTGACAGCAACCATTTCTCCACCTTGTTCCGGCGGGAATTTGGCTGTGCACCCAGAACGGAGCGCCAGCAGATGTTGTGATTAGGAGTGACCCTCATGTCGCTAATATTGTCGCGCGAAGACTATTTCCCGGCACCCTCTTTGCCGATTGCGGTAGCTGAACGCCTGCCGCAGCCTTCCTTCCCGCCGCATCGTCATGAGTTCAGTGAAATTGTGATTGTCTGGCGCGGCAACGGCTTGCATGTGCTCAACGATCGACCGTGGCTGATTACCTGTGGCGATGTGTTTTATATTCGCGATAACGACTGCCACAGCTATGACAGCGTCAACGATCTGGTGCTGGACAATATTCTCTACTGTCGTGACCGCTTTCATCTTGGACTGGACTGGAGCCAGTTGTTGCCACCCGACGATGCAGAATCCCCGGGCTGCTGGCGCTTAACCACGCGTGGTATGGCGCTGGCACGTGGGGTGATCACCCAGCTGGAGCGGGAAAGCCGCAAAAGCGATCCTCTCTCCATTCAGCTTTCTGAAGCGCTTTTTTTGCAGCTGGCGCTGATCCTGCGCCGCCACGGTTATGCGGCGGATCGTCCCTGGGTATTGCCGGAGGGAGAACAGCTGGACCTGCTGATGTCTGCCTTGCAGGGCGCGATTGACCGCCCTTTCGACCTCGCCACGTTTTGCGAGCAGAATCAATTAGGTGAACGGGCGCTCAAACAGTTGTTCCGCCAGCAGACCGGCATGACCATCGGCCATTATCTGCGTCAGTTACAGCTATGCCAGGCGAAATATCTGCTGCGTACTCAGGATTGGTTAATCAGTGAAGTGGCCGCCCGTTGCGGCTTTGATGACAGCAATTATTTTTCGGTGGTATTTACGCGTGAAACCGGCCTGACGCCGAGTGCGTGGCGGCAACGTTTTTTGCCAAACCGCCTAATAATGATGAATGAAACACATTAAATCATTGCGGCGCGATAATTCGCGCCGCAATGATGTATCAGGATGCCATGCCCAGCCCGACAATATTCGCCGCAATGATGATCACCACACAGCCCAGCGACAGTACACGTACCGGACGTTGCCCAACGGCTTTCCATTCCTTCATGACCAGCCCAACCAGGCCACCGCACAGCACATACAGGCTCATATGCAGCATCCAGCTGACGAAGTCATACTGTGCCGGGATTTTGGCGTGTCCCCAGGCATAGAAGAAGAATTGCAGATACCACATGGTGCCGCCCAGCACGGCGAAGGCGATGTTAGCAATCAGCATCGGCTTCGCAATTGAGAAATCGGCCCGTACAGAGAGATCCGACTTCACCGCCAGACGGATAAAGCAGTAGGCCAGGTTGACCAGCGCCCCGCCCCCCATGATCACCACATAACTGGGCAATGCCACATACAGCGGGTTAATGCCAAGATTCGCCGCAGCCTCGTGCATCGGTTTCGCCGCGTCCATAGCAAAAGACATCCCGGCTGAGAAGATGCCGCAAATCACCGCCAGCACCAGCCCCTTCTTCAAATTGAACTCTTCCGCATTGATGCCCAGGGCGCGTTCTTTTAACAATCCGGCGCGTGAGACGATAGCGACGCCAATCAACGCCACAAACACGCCGAGCAACGTTAATCGCCCGCCTTCCGAGCTGAACAACTCGACAAAGCGGCCCTGGAGCAGCGGCGTCATCAGCGTACCTACCACCAGGGTAATCCCTATGGCGATACCGATGCCCATCGACATACCGAGATAACGCATCGTCAGCCCGTAGTTGATGTTGCCGATACCCCACATGCCCCCAAACAAAAACACCGGCAGCAACTGCGAAAAGCTGAAGCTACCGTAGTAGGCCCAGAAATTCGGTAACAGCACCGCACTGACCACCCAGGGCAAAATCAGCCATGACATCACGCCACCGACCGACCACATGGTTTCCCATGACCACTTTTTCACCTGTTTAAACGGAGCATAAAAGCATGCGGCACTGGCGGCACCCACCAGATGCCAGAAAATACCTGCAATGATGGCACTGTTCATTGTTATTCCTTCGTAAGGTTGAGGCCAACAGGAAACCGACGGTCTCCCGATTACCCGAGAGTCTACGGCGGTCAGCTTTTACTCAGCCTTTGGATGGTTGCCGGGGAACGGGCGGAGTTGGCAATATCCGGTGGGTATTCAACATTCGGATCACAAATCCACATTTGCAGGCAGTTACACAGGTAAAATAGATAACTCATTTATTATTATCGATTTTTTCCGGTAATGTTGTGTTGATCAGCACAGTTTTAACCTGATTGCCAGACTTCCTCTTAACATGGCAATCACACAAAGCACGGATCATGCCTTCCCCCGGCCGCAATTAATCCGTATAACGTTGAGGAAAATCATCAGGACGAAGGATTGGGATGAACACCAAATGGTTGACGCTGATGCTCTCAAGGCCGGTAAGCCGCGTGATGCTGGATGATATCCGCGCGATTGTGCCGCCTGAGTCACTCAACATCTTCATTAATGGACTGGAAGAGACCCGTTATGCCCGTGTTGAATGCGTGCAAAGCGAGGATAACTGCGCCCTGCTGGCGTCGGCTATCGTGGTCTGGCGGCAACTTGGGCATATTCATAGTATTCAGTATCAAAAAGGTGAACATCTGCGTGAAGTTGACGATGCCACGCAGTTTCAGCTGTTCAGTATGATGAAAACGCATCGTGCCCTGGTTCAGCTGAGCTGAACCCGCATTCACTTTAGGATAATCATGAAAATCGGACTGCTTTTTCCTATCGCCATTATTGTTGCCGGTGTCAGCTTTCTGGCCTGGTTTATTGCCAGCGGCGCGATGATGCCAGGTTCCTGAGGTTTTCAGACTCTGCCGACCCACATAGTAACCTGCTGAATACGCAGCATTTCGCCAGTTATGCTGCGTTTATCATGTTGTTCTTCCCGTCTTTGCCATCCACACGCCCGCCCTGGCAGCCATAAAAAGGTGCTACACCTTGATCTGTTTCACTCTGCATTTCACACAAATTTAACGAAACCGATCGCGGAGACCCTACAGATGACAACGCACCATCAACATTTCATTAATGGCGAGTTTGTTGCAAACCAGAATGATAAATGGATTGAAGTGATTAACCCGGCCACCGAAGCGCTGCTGTCACGCGTGCCGGAAGGCACAAAGCAGGACGCCAGCCAGGCCATTGCAGCGGCAGAAGCGGCGCAACCCGGTTGGGAGGCGTTACCGGCGATTGAGCGCGGCAACTGGCTGCGTAAAATCGCCGCCGGTATTCGTCAACATGAGACGGAATTGACCGCTACCATCGTTGCCGAAGGCGGGAAAACCCAGGGGCTGGCGCAAACCGAAGTGCTGTTTACCGCCGATTATCTTGAATATATGGCGGAATGGGCGCGACGCTACGAAGGGGAAATTGTTAACAGCGACCGCCCCAACGAAAACATTTTTGTCTTTAAAAAGGCGATTGGCGTCACCACCGGCATTCTGCCGTGGAATTTCCCTTTCTTCCTGATTGCGCGTAAAGCGGCCCCGGCGCTGGTCACCGGCAATACCATCGTGATCAAACCCAGTGAACTGACCCCCAACAACGCGGCGATCTTCGCCCGTATTCTGCATGACATCAGCCTGCCTAAAGGGGTGATTAACTTTGTTTACGGTTACGGCCCGGAAGTCGGTCAGGAGCTGGCGGCAAACCCGAAAGTCGGGCTGGTAAGCCTGACAGGCAGCGTCAATGCCGGTATCGCCACCATGGAAGCCGCAGCGAAGAACGTCACTAAAGTCTCACTGGAACTGGGTGGCAAAGCCCCGGCTATCGTGATGGATGATGCCGATCTCGATCTGGCGGTGAAAGCGATTGTCAGTTCACGTGTGATCAATACCGGGCAGGTGTGTAACTGTGCCGAGCGCGTTTATGTGCAGGAAGGCATCTACGATCGCTTTATCAATGCGCTAACCGAAGCCTTTAAGCAGGTGAAATTCGGCAATCCTGCGGAACTGACTGACATCGATATGGGGCCGCTGATCACCGCTGCAGCACTGGGGCGCGTAGAACAAAAAGTGGCGAAGGCGGTTGAGCAAGGCGGCAAAGTGGTGCTGGGCGGGAAACGTGCTGGCGATAAAGGTTTCTACTTTGAACCCACCATCATCACCGGCGTACGCCAGGAGATGGAGATCATGCGTGAAGAGATCTTTGGACCGGTGCTGCCAGTCATGACGTTTAAAACGCTGGATGAAGCGATCACGCTGGCTAATGACTGTGAATATGGGCTAACGTCGTCGATCTACACGCAAAACCTCAATACCGCAATGATCGCCCTGCGTCAGCTGAAGTTTGGTGAGACCTATATCAATCGCGAGAATTTCGAAGCGATGCAGGGTTTCCATGCGGGCTGGCGTAAATCGGGTGTCGGCGGTGCCGATGGTCGTCACGGGCTGGAAGAGTATCTGCAAACCCATGTGGCGTATTTGCAGTTTTCGTAAAAAAAACTTGCGCGATAAATCGCGCCGCTACGGAACAGTGCGTTTATTGACCGGGTCGGCATCAATGCCGACCCGGTTACGGTTATTGCAGTGGGTTAACTCAGGCGCTGCTTGCTGCGCACCAGCGCGATACCACTCAGCAATGCCACTGCCATCAGATAATAGCTCGGTGCCAGGCTGGTGCCGGTCGCGCTAATCAACAGGGTACAAATCAGCGGCGAAAAACCACCAAATACCGTCACCGCGATGTTATAGCTGATAGCCATGCCACTGGCGCGGGTACCCACCGGAAACAGGTCAGCCATCACCGAAGGTACCGTCGAGAAATACACCGACTTCAGCAGTGCCATCCAGCCCACCAGCAGAATCAACGTCGTCGGGGTGGTGTGGTTCACCACCATCTTAAACGCCGGATAGATGGTCACCAGCAGCAGAATCAGCGATCCCCACATCAACGGCACACGCCCGACTTTCTCAGCCCACAGTCCCATCAACGGCGTAACCACGGTCAGAATCACCCCGGCCAGCAGCGTGGCAGTGAAGGCCGCCGACCCCGGCAGATGCAGCGTTTTGGTGGCATAGGTCGGCACATAGTTGAGCATGTA
Organism: Pantoea sp. X-Soil-TKNS-1280; assembly: GCF_059730475.1. Taxonomy (NCBI): domain Bacteria; kingdom Pseudomonadati; phylum Pseudomonadota; class Gammaproteobacteria; order Enterobacterales; family Erwiniaceae; genus Pantoea; species Pantoea sp. X-Soil-TKNS-1280. Next base: position 2,199,151 of record NZ_AP035962.1, read on the forward strand.
GTTGACCGCAGTGGAGATCACCATCAACCCAATTGCCAGCAGCATCAGCTCCTTCTGGCGGCCAAACAGGCGCTTCAGCGGTGCCGCTTCCGGCTGTTGTGCAGCGAAGCTGGCCGGTTCATGCACATGGCGACGGATATAAATACCCAGCGGACCGATCAACAAACCAAACGCGAACGGAATACGCCAGCCCCACTCCTGAATCTGGCTCTCGGTAAGGATCTGCGTCAGACCCAGACCAAACGCCGACGCCATCAGGGTGCTCGCCCCCTGGGTGGCGAACTGCCAGCTGGCGATAAAGGCTTTGCGCTCTGGAAAATGCTCAACCAGGAACGCCGTCGAGCTACCGAACTCGCCACCGGCGGAGAATCCCTGGATCAGGCGCGCCAGCAGAATCAGTACCGGGGCAATCAGGCCAATCGAGGCGTAACCCGGCATAAAGGTAATAATCGCTCCGCCCAGCATCATCAGGTTGATCGACAGCAGCAGCGCCTTTTTACGGCCATGACGATCGGCGTAGTTGCCCAGCACAATCGCCCCCAGCGGACGAATCAGGAAAGAAACACCGAAGCTGCCAAAGGTCAGCAGCAGCGATACCGAGGGATCGCTGGTCGGGAAGAAAGCATGGGCGATATAACTGGCGAAGAAGCCATATACCGCAATGTCGAACCACTCCAGTGCATTGCCGATACAGGTGGCAAACAGCGTTTTATGCAGGCTGGGTTTGACCACGCTGGCCGGTGCGCTTTGGCTAAGGCTGCTCATTTGGCACCTCCGGCATGGGCACGGTGACGGGCCATCAGTTCCTCGCCCTGCTCACCCAAATCCCACAGCAGGCGCGTCATGATTTGCAGACCCTCACGCGCAATGGATTTCAGCATATGCTCGTTGACGCCATGCTGACCGCAGGCCGGATACGAGTGCGGCACCCACAACGTCGGCAGGCCGAGGATATCGGAGAACACTTCGTTCGGCAGCGAGCCACCGAGATTCGGCAACAGCGCCGGTTTTTTCCCGCTGGTCTCCGCCATGCTTGCCAGCACCCAGTGCACCAGCGGATCGGTGGGATCAAGGCGGGTGGCAGGCGATCCGCGCATAAACTCCACTTTTACCTGATCAAAGCCATGTTGTTGCAGATGCGCCTCGATGTGCTGCACCAGGTTTTGCCAGTCAGTCCCGACGACAAAACGCAGCTGACAAACTGCGCTGGCCTCACCAGGAATGGCGTTCATCGGCCGTGCCGGATTGCCGGTGAGAAACGCCAGCACTTCCAGCGTGTTCCAGCCATACAGGCGTTCGGTTGGCGTCAGTCCGGGCTCACCCCAGTTAACCTCAATCTGCGGGTCGCCTGGCATGCCCCCTACTTCGATATCACTCAGAATGGCACGCACTTCATCCGTCAGTGAGGTCGGTTTCAGCGCCGCCACCTGCAATACGCCATTGGCGCTCACCAGCGAGGCAATCGCATTCGCCAGCTGAGTACCGGGGTTGGTCAGCAGACCGCCCCAGTTGCCGGAGTGGTAGGCATTGTCGCGTGCGTTAATGGTCAGACGAAAATTGACGCAGCCGCGCGAACCAAGGAACAGCGTCGGGCGTACCGCATTGAGGCGCGGGCCGTCAGAGGCGATAAACAGGTCCGCTTGCAGCAGTTCACCGTGTTCCTGGCACAGCTGCGCCAGCCCCGGCGAGCTGATCTCTTCGCCCATTTCAAACAGCATTTTACAGTTAAAGCCAAGCCGTCCGCCGCGCGCCTTGAAGACCTGTTCCAGCGCCGCCAGATTGACGCAGTGCTGACCTTTATTATCCGCGCTGCCGCGACCGTACCAGCGATCGCCCTCTTCGGTCAGCTGCCACGGCGATAATCCGTCGCGCCAGTTTTCATCATCGCCAAATACCACATCGCCGTGACCGTAACTCAGCAGCGTTGGCAGGGCTGGATCCTCCATACGCACCGCAACCAGGAACGGACGCTGGGCGGTGACCGGGTTGTCGATAAAGTGCAGCGTAAACCCGAGTGCCGCCAGTTGCGGCCCGATTTCCTGATGCAGGTAGTGATGCAGTTCGTCATCGCGATCCGCGCGCTGGCTTTCAGTCACCAGCGCCACGCGGCGCGCCAGTAATTGCTGGAATTCCCCGCTGTCAAAATAGTCGCTGGCCTGATTAACGACCTGTTGTACTGTCATGTTTGCCCTGTCTTTTGTTGGTTTTATCATCATCCTTATCTTTGCGGAAAGGCTGATTTGCCACAATTATCAATTTATCGAGTAAGATTTGCTTTTAAAGCAAAGGTCAGCTGCCCGATTACGAGGCATGCACCATCAGGAGGCAGGTCAGTGCTCAGCAGTGAAATTCGTTATTTTATGGCGGTTGCCAATGCCGGATCGCTCAGCGCGGCCAGTGAGCAGTTATTTGTCGCCATTTCGGCGATCAGCCGCCAGATTCAGCGGCTGGAAGCTGAAGTCGGTGTGCCGCTGTTTGACCGCCACGCCCGTGGCATGGTGCTGAACGAAGCCGGAGAAATCTTTGCCCATCATGTGCGGAAAAATATGCTGGATATGGAATATGCCCTGGCGGAAATTAAGGGACTCACCGCCGTGCGCCGCACGCAGATTCGCGTGGCCTGCACCGATGGCATGGCGTTTACCTTGCTGCCACGTCTGTTTGCCGATTTCCGCGCCAGTAACCCAGGCGTGCTGTTTAGCCTGAAAGTGGCCAGCACCCAGGGCGTGGCTGAGTTAATTCGTAACGGCGAGTGTGATCTGGCGTTGCAGTTCAGCCTGTATGCCGAGCGTGGCGTTGAGGTCATCGGCTCCTGGCCCGCGCCAGTGCAGCTGGTGATGCATCATAACCATCCACTGGCGCAGGCTGATGAGGTGACACTGGCTGACCTGGGCCAATATCCGCTGGCGTTACCGGAGCAAAACACCACGGTGCGCCAGTTGTTTGATCTCTCCTGCCATATGAGTGGCTATGTTATCGAACCGGTGCTGACCTGCGATAACTTCTCCACCCTGTTCCATTTTCTGCTGCAAACACCGCTGGCGGTCACCATTTGTAGCCCGTTTACCGTGCGGTATGAGGCGCAAACTCACGGGTTGCTATTGCGCTCGGTGCGCATTGATCAGTTGAACCAGCGAACGCTGCAATTGCAGACATTATCAGGACGGCCGCGTAGTGCCGCCCTGAATTTGTTCCTCGATTTTCTGCACCAGCAGCTGAACACACTGGAACAATCGAGCGGTTAAAATCCGATTTCTCGCGATTAGTTGACTTCAATGAGTCTGCATCGTTATACAAGGCATTAATTAATAATTTGATTTAGTCGTTCTGCGAACGAACGCCCCGTTAAATTGATAAGGACTCCCGATGACAGATCAACTCGCCCGCCAGCTGACTCAGCGGTTTTACCGTTATCTGGCCGTTTCCAGCCAGAGCGATGCCAAATCCACTACGCTTCCGAGTACCCCCTCACAACATGCCATGGCTGAGCTGCTGGCAGCAGAGCTGCGTGAGCTGGGGCTGGAAGAGGTGATGATCGACGCACACGCCACGGTGACGGCACTGAAGCGCGGTAATCGCCCTGAAGCCCCACGCATCGGGTTTATCACCCACATCGATACTGTTGATGTCGGGTTGTCAGCGGATATCCACCCACAAACCCTAACCTTTACCGGCGACGACCTGTGCCTGAATGCCGTGCAGGATATCTGGCTGCGCGTGGCTGAGCATCCTGAAATCGTACCCTACCTCGGCCAGCAAATTATCTTTAGCGACGGGACCAGTGTACTCGGCGCAGACAACAAAGCGGCGGTGACGGTGGTGATGACGCTGATGGAAAACCTGCAAGGTGATCATGGCGATATCGTGGTGGCCTTTGTACCCGACGAGGAAATTGGCCTGCGTGGTGCCAAAGCGCTCGATCTGGAACAACGTTTTGACGTCGATTTTGCCTGGACCATCGACTGCTGCGAGCTGGGCGAAGTGGTCTACGAAAACTTCAATGCCGCCGCTGCTGAGATTATTTTTACTGGTGTTCCGGCACACCCGATGTCCGGCAAAGGCGTGCTGGTGAATCCGCTGCTGATGGCGCATGACTTTATCCAGCGGTTCGATCGCCAGGCGACGCCGGAGCACACCGAAGGACGCGAAGGCTATATCTGGTTTAACGATATGCAGGCCAATGCCAGCCGTGCGGTGCTGAAAGCATCGATTCGTGATTTTGATCTCAATGGCTTCGATGCGAAGAAACAGCAACTGGTGGAAATCGCCGATGAGATTGCCGCACAGTATCCCACCGGACAGGTGGCGCTCAGCATCAATGATGTCTACAGCAATATCAGCAATGCTATCGGTGAGGATCGGCGAGCGATTGATTTGATATTTGCCGCGCTGGCACAGCTGGGGATTGAACCGAAGGTGATTCCGATGCGAGGGGGGACTGATGGGGCAGCGCTATCGGCTAAAGGCTTGCTGACACCGAATTTCTTTACCGGTGCACACAACTTTCATTCGCGTTTTGAATTCCTGCCAGTGCCGTCGTTTGTGAAGTCGTATCAGGTTGCGGAAGCCTTGTGTTATCTGGCAGCCAGATAAACTCGTGCAATACGGTGTGCATCCTTATTGATGCACACCGTAATAGGTTATTTCGCCACGCTAACGTCGATACCCGGGAAGAATTTCGCCGCCAGTTTGGTCACGGTGCCATCAGTCTGCACTTTGGTGATCGCCGCATCCAGCTCCTGTTTCAGCCTGGCGTCACCCTTGCGCAGGCCAAAACCGATGCCTGAGCCGAGGATAGTATCGTCTTCCACTGGCTTGCCAACGAAAGCAAAACCTTTGCCCTGCGGCTTATCAAGGAAACCGGACTGACCCGCGGCTGACATCACCAGCGTGCCATCCAGACGCCCGGCGACCATGTCGTTATACACCTGGTTTTGATCCTGATAGGACGTTACGGTCACGCCCTCCGGCTCCCAATGTTTTTTGGCATAGGTTTCCTGGATGGAACCCTGCAATACGCCGATGTTTTTCCCTTTCAGCGATGCTGCGGTCGGCAGCAGGCCCTGGCCCTCTTTCGCCACCAGCATGGTCGGAATACGGTAAATCGGTTTGGTGAAGTCGATGCTTTTCGCGCGTGCTTCGGTGATGTTCATCGCAGAGTTGATGGCATCAAATTTCTTGGCCTGCAACGCCGGGATCAGAGCATCAAAGCTGCTTTCGACCCAGCTGCATTTGAAGTTGCCGCTCTGGCAAATGGCTTTACCCAGCTCAATATCGAAGCCTTCCAGCTCGCCCTGGGCGTTGCGGCTCTCAAACGGTGGGTACTGTGATTCCAGACCGTAGCGTAAGGTCTCCTGGGCGAATGCATGCACAGAGGTCATCATGCCCAGCGCCACAAAAAGTACGTTTAATTTTTTCATTGTTATACCCCTAAGTTACCCTTTGACCCGGCAGAGTGCTTCTGCTCCGGCCTGTAATGTCGCGTCGTCTTTGGCAAACGACAGACGGATTAATTTATTGTCTGTGCCATCCATATAAAACGCCGACAACGGAATGGTCGCCACACCGTGTTCGACGATGAGACGTTTTACCATTTCGCTATCACTTTCGTCACTGAAATGTCCGTAACTGGCTAAAACAAAGAAGGAACCGGCGCACGGCAGCAGTTTAAACGGCGAATCCGCCATCAATGACATCAGACGATCGCGCTTCTGCTGATAGAACGGCGACAGTTGCAGATAATTTTCCGGATGTTGCAGGTAATGGGCAAAACCCACCTGCATCGGGGTATCGGCGGCATACATCATAAACTGATGTACTTTGACAATTTCCGTCATCAGCGCGGCCGGTGCCAGCGCATAACCGACGCGCCAGCCGGTGACGTGGAAGGTTTTACCAAAGGAGGAGACAATCACGCTGCGCTGCGCCAGCTCAGGATGCGTCGCCATACCGCAGTGCGGACGACCATCAAACACGATGTGTTCGTACACTTCGTCGGACAACACCACGATATCGGTATTACGCGTCAGTGCGGCCAGCTGATCCAGATCCGCCGGGGTTAACACCTGCGCACTCGGGTTGTGTGGCGTGTTGATGATGATCATGCGGGTACGTGGCGTAATGGTGGCTCGCAGTTCGTCCCAGTTGATGGCAAAATCCGGCACCTGCAATTTCAGGCCAATCGGTTTACCACCCTGCAAACGGACCACCGGCGCATAGCTGTCGAAGGCTGGTTCGAAGAAAATCACTTCATCACCAGGATGCACCAGCGCGGAAATCGCCATATAGATACCCTGGCTGGCGCTGCCGGTGATCAGCACTTCACTGCCGACATCGTACTGCTGGCCATACAACGTATGCACTTTCTGCGCCAGCGCTTCTTTCAGTGCAGGCAGGCCCGTCAGCGGCGCGTACTGGTTATGACCCTCGCGCATCGCTTTGCTGACCAGCTCGACCAACTGTGGATCGCAGGGGAAATTCGGTGCGCCCTGTGACAGGTTGATGGCTTTATGCTGCGCCGAAAGCTGACCAATCACACTGAAAATAGTGGTGCCAACATCGGGTAATTTTGAAGAGGTCTGAACACTTGATTGAAGAGACATCGTAACTCCGCCAGATAGGTTGCATAACCACGTAATAAAATCAGATTTCTATTCAACGGCCTGCTGCTTGAGTCCACAAGCGAATTGTTGTCATAATAGCCATGACTTAAAATCATAGCTTGAGGCTGTTATGTCCCGCTCTGCTCTGCCGCTCAACGCCATTCACGCCTTTCTGGTCACGGCGCGTCACCTGAATCTGACCCGTGCCGCCAGTGAGCTTTGCATTACGCAGGGCGCGGTCAGCCGCAAAATTGCCGCACTGGAGAGCTGGCTGGGGTTCGCGTTATTCGAACGTCACGCGCGTGGGCTGCATCTGACCTCGCAGGGGGCGGCGCTGCTGCCTGAGCTGCAACAGGGATTCGCCATGCTGGTCAATGCCACAGAAAAGGCCAGCCGCAGCAATGTCTCGATACGCCTGAAAGCGCCCACCTGTGCCATGCGCTGGCTGGTGCCGCGTCTGGTGGCGCTGGAGCAACAGCGACCGGACATCCATGTGGCGCTCACCACCACTCTCGATCATGCCTCGCAACTGGATAACTTCGATGCGGCGATTGTCTACGGCATTGCCCCCGCCGAGGCCATCCATTTATTTGATGAGCGTCTGACCCCGGTGCTGGCCAGCAGCGTCACGCCGCCCGCCAGCGTGGCTGCCCTGTCCCGCTTCACCTTTTTACATCCCACCAATGACACCCGCGACTGGCAATTGTGGCTGCATGCACAGCAGGCCAGCGTTCCGATGGCGCGCAACCAGCATTTTGCCACCATGGATCTGGCGATCAGTGCGGCGATTCAGGGATTTGGTGTGACGGTGGCGGATGTGTCGCTGGTGCAGAATGATCTGGTAAATGGTCGGTTGATCGCCCCGTTTGACCACTGCGTCTCTACCGGGGCGAGTTATAGCTTATTACAGCGAGCGGAACGTGATGCGCCACCCTTCCTGCAGGAACTGGTGGCGTGGTTGTGTCAGCCTCAGAATGAAACCCATTCGTCGGTGCTGGCGGATTTGGATTGAGCTACCGGCGGCGCGTTGAGCGCCGGACGGCGTAACACAGGCCCAGCCGGTGGTTTGGCCGCGACCGTAACCGGAGCGCTGGGCGCAAGGCGGAATTTCGCCACTGACGCCTGCAACTCTTCGGTCTGACGTTCCAGCGCGCTGGCCGCCGCAGAAACCTCTTCAACCAGTGACGCGTTCTGCTGCGTCACGCTGTCCATCTCCGTCACTGCCGTGCCCACCTGCGAAATCCCTTTGCTTTGTTCTTCCGAGGCAGCGGCGATGTGCTTCATGATCTCATTCACATCCTGAACCGATTTCAGGATGTCATTCATGGTATGACCGGCATTGTTTACCAGCTCTGAGCCTTTACCGACGCGCTGTACCGAATCTTCAATCAGGGTAGCAATCTCTTTCGCCGCATTGGCGCTGCGCTGGGCGAGGTTACGCACTTCGCTGGCAACGACGGCAAAACCACGTCCCTGTTCACCGGCACGCGCAGCTTCCACCGCCGCATTGAGTGCCAGAATATTGGTCTGGAAGGCAATGCTATTGATGACGTTGGTGATTTCAGCGATTTTCTTCGAACTGCCGGAAATCCCTTCCATAGTGGTCACCACTTCCCCCACCAGACGGCCCCCCTGCTGTGCAGTCCCGGTGGCGGTTTCCGCCAGTGAACTGGCCTGACGCGCGTTGTCGGCGTTAAATTTCACCGTGGCGGTCAACTGCTCCATGCTGGCAGCGGTTTGCTCCAGCGCGGCGGCCTGCTCTTCGGTACGGGAAGAGAGATCGTTGTTGCCTGCGGAAATTTCCGCCGCACCACGGTAAATGTTTTCCGTACCGCTGCGAATGGCGCTTACCGCTTCACGCAGGCTGTCCTGCATCGCGCGCAGTAACGGCACCAGTTTGCCCACACAGTTGCGGCCAAACTCCTGCACCGGCTGGCTGAGATCCCCCTGAGCGATAATGGCGAAGTGATCGCGAATCTTATCCAGCGGCTTAACCAGCATGGTGACGAGGTAGCGATCGGTAAACAGCAGGATCAACAGCCCCACCACTACCGCCGCCAGGATAATGACCTTCGTCACGTTAGTCAGTTTATCGACGTTGACACGCGTTTCATCCAGCTTGATAGCCGCCGCCTGATTAAAACTCTCGGCGCTGGCACCAAACGCACGGCTCAACGCCGGTGTGACATTATTGGCCTGCGCACGGTAAGCCTCCAGCGTGCCCTGCTGCGCCAGCGCGACCTGCGGCGCAATCCCCTCATCCAGCAGTTTTTGCCAGCTGGCGATCACGCTATTGGCAGTGTCCGCATCCATCGGCCCGGGAGCCATCGCTTTAAACTGTTCCAGCTGCTGCTTCATGCTGTCCAGTGCCTGCTGTACCGGCCCAAATGCATCGGCCGGAGGTGTGGCACCTGAGGCACGGATTTCCATCACACGCGACATGCGTGTGACCACACGAAAATATTGATCGTTGCCTTTGCTCAGCACCGTCATCTGATTGACCAACTGACGATCAACCTCGTTGCCGTCACCCAGAGCGTTTAGCGAGTGCACGCTAAACAGGCCGACGACGCACCACAGCAGGCAGAACAGCCCAAGAATGGTTAGCATGACGGCACGAATAGTAAAATTTTTTAAGATACCCATACGAAATCCCTTGATGTGAAACGCAATGGAGGCCCGATAAAATCGGGCATATTGCGTTTATCGGCAGTCGATTCAGAAAATGTACTGGTTTAGTAAGCTAATTAATTGCTGGATCGGCCACAGATACAAAAGGATTGTCTGAGCTAAATCAGAGGGATGCGGAAAAATTTGCCTTAAAAAAACGTTTGCGGAATTTAATCATTAGCAGGTTAATTAAAGTTTCACCATGCTGCGCATCATCAGGCGGAACAAGCGCAGTCGCCCACGCATAAAACGAGGCTGTAACCGCAGGGGATTCTCTTTATCCTGGCCAAACACTAGCGTTACATCTTCACTGGCACGCCAGGCGGGCCAGGCAACGTCACCCTGCAACTGATGGCTGAACGCATTGGCGTCCCGGGCAAACGTCACCCAAAAGGCGCTGACTTTGGCGGCAAAGGCATGGTCGGCTGCGGTATACGTGCGCCCTTCCGGCGGAGGCAGCGACTGAAGCGTATTAAAGACATAGGGGATTTCATTGCCGTGCCAGGCACCGTGGGGATAGAGATCGCGTGATTGTTCGGAAACATAATCGAACCAGTAACGCCAGCCAGGCATACCAATATTATGTTGCGCTTTAACGATCAACAACGGCATCACCGAAAAGGCCATATCACGCGCCACGGCACGTCCCAGCAGGGCGTCATCATGAAGATCGTACAGCCACTTAATCACCTGATAGCTGAAGCGATTTTTACGCCGCAGCTGCTGAAGCACCTGGGTGGCATCGACACCAAAATACTCAAGCACGCTGGCTTCATCGCTATTGCTGCCAATCATCAAGGGCACCCGGTGCTGTTTGCCCGCCAGAAAAGTGGCCAGCATCGGCCGGGGCAACACCGTATCGCCACTGATCGGCACTGGCCCCAGCGCCAGCGGGCGTTGCAACGGCCAGAACGCCTCCGCAGGCAACTCGCGTAGCTCAGAGGCAGAAGCGTTCTCCGTCAGCCCGAAATGCGCCGCCACCTTTTTGCCCGCCTGCTGCGCTTCCGCACGCGGAATATCCGGCAGGCTATAGGCGCTCTGCACAATGCCTTTGTGGAACAATCCCTCGGCCAGCGGGGAACAACATAAAGACAATACGCTACGCGCGCCCGATGACTCACCAAACAAGGTGATATTGTGGCGATCGCCGCCAAATGCCGGGATATTGCGCTGCACCCATTGCAATGCCGCAATCTGATCGAGCAACGCGAAGTTATTCACCATGCCGCCATCGGGATATTCCGCATCCAGTGCCGGGTGGGAAAAAAAACCGAAATGCCCGAGGCGATAATTGAGAGTGACCACCACCACGCCCTGCGCGGCCAGCGCTTTGCCACGATAAGGATCGAGGCTGCCCGCACCAATAGCAAATCCGCCGCCATGCAGCCACACCATGACCGGCAGCGGTCTGGAGGGTTCGATATCAGGCGTCCAGATATTCAGATAGAGGCAATCTTCGCTAAAACGTCCCGGATCACCGCCCCCTGCCGCGACGCAGTAGTCCCGATTTTGCCAGCTGGCGTCGCCCCATGCTGTGGCATCATGCACCCCCTGCCAGGGTTGCAGCGGCTGTGGTGGCCGCCAGCGCAAGGCGCCAACCGGAGGAGCGGCATAGGGTATCCCCTTGAAGACAAAAAGATCATCATCCATTGTGCCTCTGAGTTCACCTTCCGCTGTCACGATCCTCAGACGTCGTTCATTTTTCATCTCGGCTTCCCTGATCATGGATTCCTCCATTATTTGCAGGCCCGGCGTGATTGTCCATGTTGCTGAGGAATTTGCAGATTAAGCCGAAAACCCGCACGCGAGATTCAACATCCCATTCTGATTTTTTGTCGGGTTGCCATTTACCGATTAGATTTAATGTTACAGGTTGACCTGGCGAAATGGAGAAGCGCAATGTTCGGTGGCATTAATCAGCTGTTTACCCGGATGTGTGATCATCCGGACTTCGCTAAATTGTTGCTCCGCCTGACGTTTGGCGGATTACTGTTGTTTCATGGTGAATTTAAAGTCGTTCACGGTGTGGCATGGATTGAGCATCTGCTCACCGTCAGAGGTATGCCTGGCTTCATCGCATACGGTGCTTATATCGGGGAAATTCTGGCACCCGTGATGATGATCATTGGTTTCATGACACGCCCTGCGGCGTTCATTATCGTGATCAACATGATTGTCGCGACGTTGCTGGTCAAAATGGGCGTGGTCTGGCACCTGACGGATGTGGGTGCATGGTCGCTGGAGACGGAAGCCCTTTACACACTTGGCGCACTCGCCATTATGTTTCTGGGGGCCGGGAAATACTCGCTGGTGCGGACTCCGCGCCTGCAATAATGCTACCAAGCCGGTCCGCAGACCGGCTCTTTTTTATGCCAGTCCGCAGCGTACCAGACTGCGCTGCTGCATCTGCTGATACAACACCATTTCATCCTGCACCGCTGCACCCAGCGCGTTTTCAAATGCTTCACGACTGGCATAGCCCGCACTGCGTACCTGGGCTTCATCCCCCAGATTAGACTGGAAAATCCCCGCCGCGCTTACCGGTAAAAAGTCTTCATAAGTGATGGGTTCTGCCAGCAATCGCCCTTCTTTCATCAGCTGCTCCATACTCTCTTCCGCACGCGGAGGAGACTGGACACCTTTTTCCGTTAGCCGATAGCGGAACCACGCCAGCTGCTGTTCCCGCAGGCTGGTTTCATCATCAGGGAAGTCACTGAACACCGCTGCCAGATGTTGCTGATGGTGTTGATTATCAGGAGCGGTTCCCGCTTCGGCCAGCAACTTATCATACAGCGCGCGGCCTTTCGGCGTCAGCGCCACGCCACGCTGCTCGATTTCGCCGAACCGGGCGGTGTGCGTCCCCTGAAAGCCATCCTGAAAATGAACCGGCTCTTCCAGCGCCTTGAAGCTGGTCTGGCGCAACAGAATCGGCACCTGACGTTGCGGTGGGCCTTCGATCAGCGTTTTAGGATCGATACCGCGTGACGGCATCAGCGCCTGCACACGGTCAATGTCCAGCGTGCGCGGGGTCAGGTGGTTGATATGACAACCGCGGAAACACACCACATCGGCGATCAAACGATGTTGCTGGCTCAGCGCACGATAGGTAGCGCTGTCTACCGTGGTATGCGCATGCCAGCGGAAAGTTTCCAGCGCTTCTTTGACAAATAACGCAGCATCGCCAGCGGTAAGCCCCCCCTGATGCTGGTGTTTCGCAATCAGCGCCCGGCAGCCTGGGGTAAAAATATCGCGTGCCGCGAGGATAGCGGCAGCTTTGGCACGCAGCGCCTCATCGTTAATCAACTCCAGCCGCAACAGTGAGGTAAAAACGCGGAAGGGATTGCGCCGCAGCGCACTATCGCTGACCGGGCGAAACGCGGTGGAGTGCACCGGCACGCCAGCCTGTGACAGATCGTAGTACCCCACCGGATACATCCCCATGACGGCAAACATCTGCCGCAACAGGCTTAACTCCGCAGCCGTACCCACACGGATGGCACCATGACGCTCCACGCTTAAGCGGCTGAGTTCATCGGCAGCCGCCAGACGATTTTTCAGGGCGGGATTGGCTTCCAGCGTCCGTTCGTTAACGGCGCTGACCAGCTGCGTCAGAGTGCCATATTGCGGCACCTCTTGCTGGTACATGGCCGACATGGCCTGAGAAAACAGCGTACGAATGGCATCACTGGCGAGAAAGTTGTCCATGATTATCACCTCGGGCTAAAGGGTTGTTGCTACTGTAGATCAACCGTTTAACACCGGGTAACAATTTCGTGGAACTGTGATCTCGCCTGCTTACTCTGGATCGCCAAAGCGAAATTTCAGGACCAGCATCACCGTGGTTAACGCCGCCGGGAGTGCCAGCATCAGGAAGATATGACTGAATGACCAGCCGAGCGACAGCAATTCTGCGCCAACAAAGGCGCTCAGGATGGCACCGACGCGTCCTACGCCATGCATCCAGCTGGAACCGGTCGCACGCGCATGGGTGGGATAATAACTGGCAGCAAGCGCGTTCATGCCGGTATTGGCGCCGTTAAAACAAAAGCCGCTGCAAAAGGCGATGCCACTCATCAATCCGACCTCGGCCGGGGAGAAGCCGAGGACGATAATCGCGATACCGCCACAAAAATAGATCACTGCCAGCGCCAGGTTGGCATTGACGCGGTCCATCAGCCAGCCAGCGAACAGTGAACCCAGGGTGCCGCCAGCCTGGTACATCGCGGTGATGATTGCGGCTTCGGTAACCGACATCCCCAGCGTATTCACCAGTGACGGCAGCCAGCTGCCAATCAAATAAACCAGGAACAGCCCCATAAAATAACCGCCCCACAGCATCAGGCTGCCAAACAGGTAACGGCGGGACACGACGGTGGCTATCGCGCCATGACGTGCTGCGGGTGGCTCGGCACTGTGAAAATGGCTATTGGCTTGCACTGCGCCCGGCATCATACGATCGAGAATGGCATGTATCCGTGCCGCAGGTGCCCGACGACTGATAAGAAAACGCACTGATTCCGGTAAACCGTGTAGCAAGAAAGGCAGTACCACCAGCGGCAGCACACCGCCAAGCAACATCACCGCATGCCAGTTATAACGCGGCAGCAGCCATGAGGCGGCAAAACCACCTGAGGCGGCACCGAAGGTGAAACCGCAAAATACCACGGTAATAATGAAGGAACGACGGCGTTCAGGGGCGTATTCCGCCACGAGCGTACCCACGTTGGGCATGGCCGCGCCAAGGCCTAATCCGGTCAGGAAACGGAACAACATCATCTGTTCGATGTTTTGTGCCATCGCAGTGGCCAGTGTCCATATGCCGAAGAACAGTACGCTTTGTAGAATCAGCAGGCGGCGACCAAAACGGTCGGCCAGTGGCCCCGCCACCACAGCACCCAGTGCCAGCCCCACCAATGCGGCGCTAATGACCATGCCGAGTTGATGATTGCTGACTCCCCAGGCAGCTTTGAGCGTCGGTGCGATAAAGCCCATCAGTGCGATATCCATACCGTCCAGCGCCACGACAATGAAGCAGAGCGCAATCAGGCGCTTTTGCCGGCTACTGAATGCGCTCTGATTAATGAGCTGGCGGACATCTACTGCTTCAACGCTGGTCACGTCAGAACCCCTGCTTCGGCTTACCGATTTAAACATCAGTTTTGGTAAAAAAAACGGCGCTTATGATAGCTCATCGTTAACAATAGCGGGCACTAATTTTGAATGTAATTGAGAATTATTCAGGATTTGTGATCTTAACCCTCTGATATTACAGGCGGTGATAATGTACCCGGCAGCTTAATATGCGGTATTTCCCATGATTACAGCGACTTATGCGTTTAGCGCAATACAATCTAAAATTGTTAATATAATTTTGCAGCAAGGTTAACAAAATTTCAGTTTGCCAGTTGCTTGCACGCTGGAAATCTCATTAAGTGTGAGGTTATGGACAAAAATATCCTTTTCAATCAGCGCATTCGCTTGCGCCACTTACATACCTTTGTTGCGGTAGCGCAGCAGGGCACCCTTGGCCGGGCAGCAGAGACTCTCAGCCTGAGCCAGCCTGCGCTATCGAAAACCCTCAACGAGCTGGAGGAACTGGCAGGTGCCCGTTTATTTGAACGTGGCAGACTTGGTGCGCAACTCACCACCCTGGGGGAACAATTTCTTACCCATGCGGTGAAGGTGCTGGATGCATTGAATCATGCCGGGCAGAGCTTCAACGCCCCGCTGCCAGGACGCCCAATGGTGATTCGTCTTGGCGCGCTGACGACGGCAGCGATGGGTATGCTGCCGCAAATTCTCGATCGTTTTCATCAGCAGCAACCCAACACCACGGTTCAGGTGGCAACCCTGCATAACAACGTACTGCTGGCGGGTTTACGGGCCGGGGAATTTGATATCGGTATTGGCCGCATGGCCGACAGCGAAATGATGGCTGGCCTGACTTATGAGTTGCTGTTTCTGGAGTCGCTGAAGCTGGTAGTACGCCCGGAACATCCGTTATTAGGTGACAACGTCACACTATCACGCGCCATGCAATGGCCGGTGGTGATCTCCCCGGAGGGCACGGCACCACGCCGTATCGCCCAGCAGATGCTGGATGATCAGGACTGCTCCCTGCCCGCCAACTGTGTTGAAACCTCTTCCACCTCACTGGCGCGTCAGCTGGCGCTGCGTTACGACTATGTGTGGTTTGTGCCGTCCGGAGCCATTAAAGAAGATTTGAGCCATAACGCGCTCTGCGCCCTGCCCATCAGTTCCGTTGGACCTGGCGAGCCGGTGGGTATTATCACCCGCACCGGTAATACCTTAAGCCTGAGCGCAGAAGTCTTAATGGCGACGATCCGTAAGTTCCACAGCTAGCGGCTGCGCTTGGCATGCCGTTCGCGGTTATCCAGGCGCGCCTTATCCGTTTTACGTAATCCAACGTAGAGCGCTCCCGCGCCGCCGTGCTGCGGTTGTGCCACGCAAAAGGTTTGCACTTCATCAAACTGTTGTAGCCAGCGAGCGAGGTAACTGCGCACGATATTGGCGTGCGATTCATCCTCCCGCCCCTTACCGTGAATGATCAGCAGATTGCGTAACCCCTGCTTGCGCGCCTGCATCATAAAGCTGAACAACGACTGGCGGCAGGTTTCTACCGGCTGACGCAGCAGATTGAGACTGGCATCCAGTGGGTATTTGCCCAGCCGCAGCTTATCCAGCACCCCTTGCTGGATACCGTCGGCTTTGTGTTCCAGCGGCGTCCCAAGGGAAATAATCTCCAGAAAGCCACGCGTGAGAAAGTTTTCCTGTTCATCATTGCGTTGTGCCACCCGTGGCGCTTTGGTGGACGGTGTGCGCAGCCACTGGGTATTGGCGCAATCTTTCAACGGTGTTACATCACCCATGGCATCCCGGAAAAGGTCATCATCATCAAGGTTCATGGTTTTTTCCCACATAACAATTCAGCGAAGAAAGAGTAGCAAAAGCTTTCTGGCATCACATCTGTCACTTTTTGTACAAAAACCCAGCAACGGGTGGTGCAAAAAAGTGTCAACAAATCGTTCCAGATCAAAAAACACCCTTGCGGAATTTATCGGCAAATAGCGGAATTAGCGCTGATCAACTATTTTTGTGTCACCCCCACTTTTTTTGAGGATTATTACTGCTCGGATGAGTGCCCTTTGCACGGAAAAATGTTAAAATTGACCACAGTCAATAATCATCGAGCGTAGACATTATGATCCCGGAAAAACGCAGCATTCGACGTATTCAGTCTGGCGGTTGTGCCATCCATTGCCAGGATTGCAGTATCAGCCAGTTGTGTATTCCCTTCACGCTGAACGAGCACGAACTGGATCAGCTGGATAATATCATCGAACGCAAAAAGCCGATTCAGAAAGGCCAGACATTGTTCAAAGCCGGTGATGAACTGAAATCTTTATACGCTATTCGCTCTGGCACCATCAAAAGTTACACCATCACTGAACAGGGTGACGAACAGATTACCGGCTTCCATCTGGCAGGTGATTTGGTAGGTTTTGACGCCATTGTCAGCGCCCATCACCCCAGCTTTGCCCAGGCACTGGAAACCGCGATGGTGTGCGAGATCCCGTTTGAGACTCTCGACGATTTGTCCGGCAAAATGCCTGCCCTGCGTCAGCAGATGATGCGCCTGATGAGTGGCGAGATTAAGGGCGATCAGGACATGATTCTGTTGCTGTCGAAAAAGAATGCTGAAGAACGCCTGGCGGCCTTTATCTGGAACCTGTCACGTCGCTTCGGTCAGCGCGGTTTTTCCCAGCGCGAGTTCCGGTTGACCATGACGCGCGGCGATATTGGTAACTATCTGGGACTAACCGTAGAAACCATCAGCCGTTTACTCGGTCGTTTCCAGAAAAGTGGCATGCTGGCGGTAAAAGGCAAATATATCACTATTGAAAACCATGCTTTGCTGGCAGAACTTGCTGGTCAGACTGAGCAGGCTGCCTGACACTCAGCCGGATCGATAAATGTTATTTTATTGATCCGGCAACAACTTTTTCCCTTCTGCACTGTCCTAACTTAGGCTATCTTTATCCCAACTTGCTTTGGTTTTGAGGAGATTGCCTTATGTCCCGGTACCAAAATATTCTGGTCGCGATTGATGCACAGCAGGACGATCAACCCGCGCTGCGGCGTGCGGTTTATCTCAATCAACGCATCGGCGGAAAAATCAAAGCTTTCCTGCCTATCTATGATTTTTCATACGAAATGACCACGCTGCTGTCGCCTGATGAGCGTGGCAATATGCGCAAAGGCGTGATAAGCCAGCGTACCGAGTGGATCCGTGAACAAGCCCACGCCTATTTAGAGGCGGGGGTCGATATTGAAATCAAGGTGATCTGGCATAACCGCCCCTTTGAAGCGATTATTCATGAGGTCATGACCCATCAGCACGACCTGGTGCTGAAGATGGCGCACCAGCACGATCGGCTGGAAGCAGTGATCTTCACCCCCACCGACTGGCATCTGCTGCGTAAATGCCCTTGCCCGGTGTGGATGGTTAAAGACCAGCCGTGGCCGGAAGGCGGCAAAGCGCTGGTGGCAGTGAACCTCGCCAGCGAAGAACCTCATCATGATGCCCTCAACCAAAAGCTGATTCAGGAAACCACGGTGCTGGCGGAAATGGTTAACCATACCGAAGTGCATCTGGTGGGTGCCTACCCGATTACCCCGATAAACATCGCTATCGAACTGCCGGACTTCGATCCCAGCGTTTACAACGATGCGATTCGCGGCCAGCATCTGGTGGCGATGAAAGCGCTGCGGCAGAAGTTTTCCATCAGTGAAGAGTTCACTCATGTGGCAAAAGGTTTGCCGGAAGAAGTGATCCCCGATATCGCAGCCCATCTGGGAGCGGGAATTGTGGTGCTGGGTACCATAGGCCGTACCGGATTATCTGCGGCGTTCCTCGGTAATACTGCTGAACAGGTGATCGACCATCTGCGTTGCGATTTGCTGGCGATTAAGCCGGATGACTTTAAATCACCCATCGAACTCGATGATGATGACGAAGAAGACGACGACGAATAACAGGCTGTGCACGCTGTCGAACAACCCGCGCGATAAATCGCGCCGTTACGAATAATGAAGGGCGACATATGTCGCCCTTCTGGTTTTTACAATGCGCGCAGGATGCCTTCTACGCTGGCCTTCGCGTCACCAAACAACATCTGGGTGTTGTCTTTGAAGAACAGCGGGTTCTGCACACCGGCATAGCCAGTATTCATGGAACGTTTGAAGACAATAACGTTCTGCGCTTTCCAGACTTCCAGCACTGGCATACCCGCGATAGGACTGCGTGGATCTTCCTGCGCTGCCGGGTTCACGGTGTCGTTCGCACCGATAACCAGTACGGTGTCGGTATCGCTGAAATCATCGTTGATCTCATCCATCTCCAGCACTACGTCATACGGCACTTTGGCTTCCGCCAGCAGTACGTTCATATGACCAGGAAGACGACCGGCCACCGGGTGAATACCAAAACGCACTTTGATACCGCGTGCGCGCAATTTCTCGGTGATTTCCGCCACCGGATACTGCGCCTGCGCCACCGCCATGCCGTAGCCGGGGGTGATGATCACTGAGGTTGAGGATTTCAGCAGCTCTGCGGTTTCTTCAACATTGATCTCACGGTGTTCACCGGCCTCTTCGCTTTCACCACCGACGCTGGTATCCGTACCAAAGCCACCGGCAATCACGCTGATAAACGAACGGTTCATCGCCTTACACATAATGTAAGACAGGATGGCACCGCTCGAACCCACCAGCGCACCGGTGACGATCAACAGGTCGTTGCTCAGCATGAAACCGGCCGCCGCCGCTGCCCAACCTGAATAGGAGTTCAGCATGGAGACCACTACCGGCATGTCAGCACCGCCGATAGAAGCCACCAGGTGCCAGCCAAATGCCAGCGCGATCACCGTCATCAGCAGCAGCGCAAATACCTGTGCACCGGTACTTTCCGTGCGGACAAACCACACCAGCAGCGCAAATGAAACCACCAGCGCCAGCAAATTAAGCTTGTGGCGATGCGGCAGCATCAGCGGACGCGATGAAATTTTACCGCGCAATTTGCCAAAGGCGACGATTGAACCGGTGAAGGTGACCGCACCAATAAAGATGCCGAGGAACACTTCGGTCAGATGGATGTTTTCCATCACCGCCGAAAGGCCCGGTGCGTGGTCGAGGTAGCTGTTAAAACCTACCAGCACCGCCGCCAGACCAACGAAACTGTGCAGAATAGCAACCAGTTCCGGCATTTCGGTCATTTCGACTTTCTTTGCCAGACGGACACCAATTGCACCGCCGATCACCATCGCCAGCAGGATCCAGGCAACGTGACCGCTGTTGGGACCAAAGATGGTTGCGAGTAGCGCGAGAGCCATCCCGCTCATGCCAAAAATGTTACCCTGCTTTGAAGTCTCATGTTTAGAGAGACCGGCAAGGCTGAAAATAAACAGAATCGCGGCAACAATGTATGCTGCAGTGACTAATCCGCCAGACATGTTGTTACCCCTTAATTCTTACGAAACATTTTCAGCATGCGCTGGGTGACAGTAAAGCCACCAAAGATGTTGATACTGGCGATCAACACCGCGATAAATGCCAGCAGCGTAACCCAACCGCCGTGCCCCATCTGCAACACTGCGCCAACCACGATAATGCCGGAAATGGCGTTGGTCACGGACATCAGCGGGGTATGCAGCGCGTGGCTGACGTTCCACACCACGTAGTAACCCACCACGCAGGAGAGCGCAAACACGGTAAAGTGCGACAGGAATTCCGGCGGCGCGACGTTTGCCAGGCAGGCGAACAGCACCACGGCCAACGCCAGCAGCACAAATTTACGCCACGGCGATGCCGGCTTTTCTTCGACTTTTTGTTTCGGGGCCGCTGCAGGCTGCGCGGCTTTCGGTGCAGCGGAAACCTGAATCGGCGGGGCCGGCCAGGTCACTTCGCCGTCACGGATGACCGTTACACCACGAATCACCACGTCTTCGAAATCGACAGTGATTTGACCGTCTTTCTCTTTACATAGCAGTTTCAGCAGGTTCACCAGGTTGGTGCCATACAGCTGAGAAGACTGGGTCGGCAGACGGCTTGGCAGATCGGTGTAACCAATGATCTTCACGCCGTTGCTGGTCAGCGTGACCTGATCGGCGACGGTCAGCTCACAGTTACCGCCGGTTTGCGCCGCCAGATCGACAATCACGCTTCCCGGTTTCATGCTGGCAACCATCTCTTTGGTAATCAGCTTCGGTGCCGGGCGGCCCGGAATCAGCGCCGTGGTGACGATGATGTCCACGTCTTTTGCCTGTGCGGCAAACAGTTCCATCTCCGCCTTAATAAAGGCTTCTGACATCACTTTGGCGTAGCCGTCGCCGCTGCCCGCTTCTTCCTCGAAATCCAGCTCAAGGAACTCGGCACCCATACTCTGTACCTGTTCCTTCACTTCCGGACGGGTATCGAATGCACGCACGATAGCGCCCAGACTACCCGCCGCGCCAATCGCAGCCAGACCAGCCACGCCCGCACCAATCACCATCACTTTGGCGGGAGGCACTTTACCTGCCGCCGTGATTTGCCCGGTAAAGAAACGACCAAATTCATGCGCGGCTTCAACAATGGCACGATAACCGGCAATATTCGCCATCGAGCTGAGTGCATCCAGCGCCTGGGCGCGGGAAATACGTGGCACGGAGTCCATCGCCATCACGGTGACGTTACGTGCCGCCAGTTTTTCCAGCAGCGCCGGATTCTGTGCCGGCCAGATAAAGCTGACCAGGGTGCTACCTGCACGCGTCAACGCGATTTCGTCATCGTCGGGCGCATTCACTTTCAGCACGATATCTGACTGCCACACCTCAGCGGTGTTGCTGATGCTGGCACCTGCGGCAACAAAACTTTCATCATCAAAACTGGCACGAATACCTGCGCCCTGCTCGATGGTGACGCTGAATCCCAGCTTGATCAGTTGCTCAACGGTTTTCGGCGTGGCGGCCACGCGCGATTCATTGGCTAACCGCTCTTTGGGTATCCCAATTAACATACTGTTTCCTTTCATCGGTTAAAGGATGAGGGTCTGTAAGCGGCACAGGCTCAGGTAACTGAAACAATGTTTCAGCTACTTATGAGCGAAATGCGCAATGTAACAAAGTCTTTATAACCTACTGAAAATATGAATAGCGATCCACAGTGATAATGCATACTTATGACATTCACACAAATATTCAGAAGCAAAGATTGAATGCCACGTTTTGCCACTGCATTTTGGTCATATTAAAAAATTATATGCTGTGCAAAATCGTGTCACGGCGAATTTAGTGTTATTAAAAACCTTTATTTAACAATACTTTAACTATTGCAGCACTAAGTGTTACCAGATTTAGTGGTAACGCGCACAAAAAAACGCCATAGCAGATAGTGATGACAGTCCAATGAATAATCCGGGTAGATTGTCAATCTGTGTCGGATAAATTGGCTGAGACAGGCTGATTATTACATGTAATAATCAGCGGCTAATCTGTTATACATCAAGAGTCCAGCACGTTTTCGTACTCATTTTTGCGTAAGGCGAAGGATCATTTTATGAAGCTTAAGAACACTATTCTGGCGTCCACCTTGTTATCACTGCTGGCAGCCAATGCGTTTGCTGCGCAGGAACTGACGCCGGAAAAAGCGGCCGCGTTGAAGCCATTCCAACGTATTAATATCACCGGCCGTTTCAACGCGATTGGCGACGCTGCTGACGCCGTATCAAAACGTGCTGATGAACTGGGCGCAGCCTCTTACTACATTCAGGGCATCAACGACAGTAACGGCAACAGCGGTAACTGGCGTGTTACCGCTGATCTGTACCACGCGGATGCACCTGAAGCATCAAAGCAGACTGAATACCTCAGCTACAATGGCGTAAAAGCGCTGCCAAAAGCAGAAGCTTACCGTCTGGAGCCGTTCGATACCGTTTCCGTCAGCGGCTTTTTCCCCAGCCAGCCGGATGTCAACGACGCTATTTCTAAAGCAGCGAAAGAGAAAGGCGCGGCCTCTTTCTTTATCGTTCGTCAGATCGATGCCAACAATGGCGGTAACCAGTACGTCACCGCTTATGTCTATAAAGCCGATGCCAAAGAACGCAAAGTTCAGAGCCCGAACCTGATCCCTGCTGATTCTGAAGCGGGTAAAGCCGCACTGGCCGCAGGTGGTGCTGCCGCGAAAAACGTTGAGATCCCGGGCGTTGCCTCTTCAGAAACCCCAACCACTAAAGTGGGTCGTTTCTTCGAAACCCAGACCTCCACCGGTGAGCGTTACACGGTAACCTTAGCCGACGGTAAGAAAATTCAGGAAGTGAACGCGATTACCGCAGCACAGATGCAACCGTTTGATACCGTGACCTTTACCGGCCACTTCGGTTCACCGACTGAAGTTTCTGAAGAAGTGGCGAAACGTGCCGGAGATAAAGGGGCGAAGTATTACCACGTCACCCGTCAATGGCAGAACCAGAGCGGCGGCAACCTGACCGTCACCGCAGACCTGTTCAAGTAATCTTCAGGCAGGGCGGCACTCGTCGCCCTGCTATTTGCATAAAAGCTAACCATCTCTGCATCATCATTCATTGCCTTCCCGCTACGCACTCCGTAAAATCTGCCGCCTGATTTTCAGGGCATTCCGTTTCAAAGCCGACGATTTGTCGCGTTAATATCCAACGGAATCGTTTTTACCCAGCATACTCTGCTGCTCAGGAATGGCGTTTTGGATAAAAAATTAGGTCTTAGTGCACTCACCGCGCTGGTACTCAGTTCAATGCTGGGAGCGGGTGTTTTTAGCCTGCCACAAAATATGGCCGCCGTCGCGGGTCCGGCGGCGTTGCTGATTGGCTGGTTAATTACCGGTGTGGGAATTCTGTTTCTTTCCCTGGCGATGCTCTTGCTGACACGCCTCAAACCCGAGCTGGATGGCGGTATCTTTACCTATGCCCGTGCCGGGTTTGGCGAGCTGATGGGGTTCTGTTCGGCGTGGGGATACTGGCTTTGCGCGGTCATTGCTAACGTTTCCTATCTGGTGATTGTGTTTTCTGCGCTGAGCTTTTTTACCGATACGCCCGATCACGTGGTGTTTGGGGATGGTAATACCTGGCAGGCGATGCTCGGTGCATCGGTGTTGCTGTGGCTGGTCCATGCGCTGGTGCTGCGCGGCGTGCAGACGGCAGCCAGCATCAATGTGCTGGCGACACTGGGCAAACTGGTTCCGCTACTGCTGTTTGTGGTGCTGGCGGTAATGGCATTTAACTATGATCGTTTTCGCCTCGATTTTAGCGGTGTTGCGCTCGATAAACCGCTGTGGGAACAGGTGAAGCAAACCATGCTGATCACCCTTTGGGTGTTTATCGGTGTTGAAGGTGCGGTGGTGGTCTCAGCCCGCGCGCGCCATAAGCAAGATGTGGGTCGCGCGACAATGCTGGCAGTGCTGGCCGCGCTGCTGGTTTATCTGCTGGTGACGCTGCTGTCGCTGGGTGTGGTACCGCGCGCGGAGCTGGCGCAAATGCGTAATCCCTCGATGGCCGGATTGATGCAACATCTGATCGGCCACTGGGGTGATGCCGTCATCGCCATCGGCTTAATCATCTCGGTGTGCGGCGCCTATCTGAGCTGGACCATTATGGCCGCTGAAGTCCCGTTTCTCGCCGCGCAATTAGGGGCTTTTCCGCGCAGCATTGCCCGGCAGAACCGCCATAACTCCCCCGCTGCCTCGCTATGGCTGACCAATGGCAGCGTGCAGGTGTGTCTGATTCTGATTGCCGTCACTGGCGCGGATTACAATACTCTGCTCACCATCGCCTCGGAGATGATTCTCGTGCCTTACCTGCTGGTCGGTTTGTATCTGATCAAGGTGGTTCGCGGACAGCAAAAGCCCCTGGCGATGCTGACGGGCATCGGTGCCAGCCTGTACGGTATCTGGCTGTTGTACGCGTCAGGTCCGTTGCATCTGCTGCTGTCCGTGGTGCTGTATGCGCCGGGTGTGCTGTTGTTTCTATATGCGCGCCGTGGCGGCCGTGCCAGTCAGACGCTGTCACAGCTGGAACGTATCGCTATCGTCTTGTTAATCGCCGCATCACTACCCGCCGTGTGGCAGCTGACAAATTAATGCGGTTGTCCGGGGATGGTCACGCACAGCAGGTCACCCTGCTGTGTCAGATTGAGCGGCTTACGGTATTCCTGATGGATGGCGTCAAGCTGCTCCGCTGACAGCGGATAAGGTAACTGGATATCGAAACGGCTGATGTGCTGCTGTTCAGCCAGGGTGATCAGGCGCGCAATGTTGATCTCATCACTGACCTGAGTTGAAATGATTTGTAATGCTAATTCTTTCAGATGATCGTCGCTGGCCTGTAGACTGTGCGCTGATTTACGGGTGACCATGCCAAAAATGGGCAACACACCATAGATGGCGTCAACGAAGCTCCAGCGTTTTTTGCACGAGGCGGAAAGGAAATCACTGTAATTGAAGCAGATGCGGTCACTGTATCCGGCTGAAGCCAGCTCTTTATCAGACACCCTCGCACTCCTCCTGTTTTTCATTACGGTTCCGAACCTTGCGCCACAACGCGCTGCTAATAATGGCACATTTCACGGCCCGGATACCAGAGAGCAAAGGATATTTCGTGCTGTAGCATAGAGCTCGACAGCTGAAAACGCTATGCTGCTGTCCATACTCACCAGTCACAGTGGATTATGAACAAGATTGTATATGTGGAAGATGAACCGGAAGTAGGTGAGCTGATCGCTGCCTACCTCGGACGTCATGACATTGAAGTAATTGTGGAAACGCGCGGTGACCGCGCTGAAGCCACCATTGCCGCCGCTGATCCCGATTTAGTGATGCTGGATATCATGCTACCGGGCAAAGACGGCATGACCTTATGTCGCGACTTACGTGCCAGCTGGCAAGGCCCCATTGTGTTGCTGACATCGCTCGACAGCGATATGAACCACATTCTGGCGCTGGAAATGGGTGCCAACGATTATATTCTGAAAACCACCCCACCTGCGGTGCTGCTGGCGCGCCTGCGTCTGCATTTGCGTCAGGCGCATATCGGCCAGCCGGAAGTTACCCCGGCGGTACAAAGTTCGCAGAAGGTACTGCGCTTTGGCTCGCTGACTATCGATGCGCTGAATCGTCAGGTCACGTTGTTTGAGGAAAACATCACCCTTTCCACCGCGGACTTTGACCTGCTGTGGGAACTGGCCAACCACGCCGGGCAGATTCTCAACCGTGATGCGTTATTACAAACCCTGCGTGGCGTCAGCTATGACGGGATGGATCGCAGCATTGATGTGGCAATTTCGCGCCTGCGCAAGAAACTGTATGACAGCGCCACCGAGCCGTTCCGCATCAAAACCATCCGCAACAAAGGCTATCTGTTCGCGCCGCAGGCCTGGGATACCCGTTCCGCATGAGAAAGCTCTTTATCCAGTTCTATCTGTTACTTTTCGTCTGCTTTCTGGTGATGACCTTGCTGGTAGGGCTGGTGTACAAATTCACCGCCGAACGCGCCGGACGCCAGTCGATGAATGATTTAATGGCCAGTTCGCTGTTTTTGATGCGCAGCGAGTTGCGTGAGATCCCGCCGCGTGACTGGAACAAAACCATCCGCAGCCTCGATCTCGATTTATCCTTTAATCTGCACATCGAGCCGATGAGTAAGTATGAACTGGACGAGCCGGATATGAAGCGGTTACGTGCAGGCGAAATCGTGGCGCTTGACGATCAATACACCTTCCTGCAACACATTCCGCGCAGCCATTACGTGTTATCCGTTGGCCCGATTCCTTACCTGTTTTATCTGCATCAGATGCGTCTGCTGGATATCGCGCTGCTGGCTTTTATTGGCATGTCGCTGGCGTTGCCAGTGTTTATCTGGATGCGCCCCCACTGGAAAGAAATGCTGCGGCTGGAAAAGGCAGCACAACGCTTTGGTCGCGGTGAACTGGATGTGCGTACCCATTTTGACAGCACCTCCAGCCTGTTCCGTCTCGGCGTCGCCTTCAACCAGATGGCCGATAACATCAACACGCTGGTTGCCAGTAAAAAGCAGCTGATTGACGGTATCGCCCATGAATTACGCACCCCACTGGTACGTCTGCGCTATCGGCTGG
The DNA here is from genome assembly GCF_059730475.1 of Pantoea sp. X-Soil-TKNS-1280. Lineage (NCBI taxonomy): Bacteria > Pseudomonadati > Pseudomonadota > Gammaproteobacteria > Enterobacterales > Erwiniaceae > Pantoea > Pantoea sp. X-Soil-TKNS-1280. The sequence goes on from NZ_AP035962.1 coordinate 2,225,603, forward strand.
AGATGAGTGAAAACCTGAGCGAAAATGAATCTGCAGCGCTGAACAGGGATATCGGCCAGCTGGAAAGCTTAATCGAGGAGCTGCTGACCTATGCGCGCCTCGACCGTCCGCGTGTCGATCTCACCCTGAAATCTTTTGATCTCGCCGAATGGCTGCGCCTGCATATTGAAGATGTGCAGGCGGTGAATCCGCAGGCGCAAATCGATCTCGACATTCCGCAACGTGAAAACGTTGGCGTCGCTGATACCCGTCTGATGGAGCGCGTGCTGGATAACCTGGTCAATAACGCGCTGCGCTACGCACAACAACGGCTGCGCGTCAGCCTGTGGTTTGATGGCAGTATCGGGTGTTTGCAGGTGGAGGATGACGGCCCAGGCATTCCGCAGGAAGAGCGTGAACGCGTGTTTGAGCCCTTTGTACGCCTCGATCCCAGCCGCGATCGTGCCACCGGCGGCTGCGGCCTCGGTCTGGCGATCGTCCACTCCATCGCCCTTGCGTTGCAGGGCAATGTCACCATTGAGAGCAGCCCGCTGGGCGGTGCCAGCGTTCGCTTTTGCTGGCCGGTTGATCTACCCTTGCGGGAAATCCCGTCGCGCTTAACCTAACAAGGAGTTTCCCCGTGTCCTCAGCTTATCAGGAACTTAGCCGCACTTTTCTGCGTCTGTCTCGCTTCGGCCATTTAGGCGCTATCGCCGGTGTGGATATGCAAACCACCATGCCTGCCGGTGGCAGCCGCGCCCGTGGTGAAGCCATGGCCGAGCTGAGCGTATTTATGCACGAAATCCTGACCGATAAACGCCTCGGTGGCCTGTTTGATGCCGCGCAGCAGGAATCTCTCAATGATGTGGAGCAGGCAAACCTGACGGAAATGCACCGCGCCTGGCAACAGGCTACCCTTCTCCCGGCCTCATTAGTTGAAGCAAAATCGCTGGCGGGTTCCCGTTGTGAACACGCCTGGCGTCAGCAGCGCCCGGCGAATGACTGGCAGGGATTCGCCGCCAATCTGAAAGATGTGGTGAAACTGAGCCGCGAAGAAGCACAGCTGCGTGCTGAGGCGCTGGGCGTCTCCCGCTACGATGCACTGCTTGACGTGTTCGAACCGGGTATGACCAGCGCTCAACTTGACCAGACCTTTGGCGAGTTAAAAAGCTGGCTGCCGGAACTGCTGCAAAAAGTGGTGGCTAAACAACAGCAGCATCCCGTCACCACGCCGGTCGGGCCGTTTGCTATCGAATCACAAAAGCAACTCGGGTTGAGCCTGATGGGCACCCTCGGCTTCGATTTCAATCATGGCCGTCTCGACGTCAGTGCCCACCCTTTCTGCGGCGGTGTGCCGGAAGATGTGCGTATCACCACCCGTTACAATGAGAACGAATTTCTCAGCGCGATGATGGGGGTGATCCACGAAACCGGTCACGCCCGTTATGAACAGAATCTGCCCCAGCAGTGGCGCGGGCAGCCGGTTGCGCATGCGCGTTCCACCGCGATGCACGAATCGCAAAGTCTGTTTATGGAGATGCAGCTGGGACGTAGCCGTGAGTTTCTGCAACGAATCCAGCCGCAGGTGATTGCGCTGATGGGCGGTCAGCCCGCCCTAGCCAGTAATAATTTTATCCGTCTGACGCAACGTGTGAGACCGGGCCTGATCCGTGTTGATGCCGACGAACTCAGCTATCCGGCACATGTGATTTTACGTTACGAGATTGAACGTGCGTTGATTGAGGGCGAGATCGAGGTAGACGATATTCCTGCGCTGTGGGATGAAAAGATGCAGGATGCACTCGGCATGGATACACGAGGCAATTATCGTGATGGCTGTATGCAGGATATCCACTGGACGGATGGAGCCTTTGGTTACTTCCCGACCTACACCCTCGGAGCCATGTATGCGGCACAGCTGTTCCAGGCGGTGAAGCGCGCCATTCCGCAGGTCAGCGAGCTGATTCTGCAGGGGGATTTACAACCGGTGTTTGACTGGCTGCAACAGAATATCTGGCAGCACGGCAGCCGTTTCCCGACCGGGCAATTGCTGGTCAACGCCACCGGAGAAACCTTAAATCCGTACTATTTCCGCCAGCATCTTGAACAACGTTATCTGGCTGATTAAACTGCGCGGCGGCCTTGCTGGCCGCCTTTTCTATTCCTTTACCTTCCTTTGTACATTCCGTTACACGCCGATACCAATCCCTCACGGAAAGAATTCCTGCAATTTCATATAGTCATTTCACCGGCCCCGCAGTGGGCTACACATGAAAAAATAGTTCGAGGAATTTGCAATGAAAAAATTATTTGCGCTGGTGATCGCCGCTGCTATGGGTCTGTCTTCTGTAGCTTTCGCAGCTGAAACCACTGCTACCCCGGCTCCGGCTGCTGCTGCAACTACTACCGCTGCACCGGTTAAACACAAAGCGACTACTCATAAACACAAGAAAGCCGCTGCACAGAAAGCTCAGGCTGCCAAGAAACACAAAAAAGCAGCAAAGAAAAAAGCAGCACCAGCCGCACAAAAAGCTCAGGCTGCCAAAAAGCACCACAAAAAAGTAACCAAACCTGCTGCACAGAAAGCTCAGGCTGCTAAAAAGCACCACAAAAAAGCAACCAAACCGGCTGCACAGAAAGCCCAGGCTGCTAAAAAGCACCACAAAAAAGTAACTAAACCTGCTGCACAGAAAGCTCAGGCTGCTAAAAAGCACCACAAAAAAGCGACCAAAAAAGCCGCTAAATAAGGTTGCCTCTGCGCGCCCGACCTTGCATTAATGATTAAAACACCCGGTTCTGCCGGGTGTTTGTTTACTGGAGTAGCGGAACATGGTGCGTCGCTATCGCTTCGAAATCATTCTGATTGTGGTGATCCTGTGCGGCATTGTCGCAGCCAGCTTCTTTATTTAGTCGTTGTAGCGTGCTGATTATCCCAATATTTCTCCCTATTTTACCGCTTACCGACTATAGTTATCGCTCAAGCGTGATGACCAAAACCTCTACTTATTCTCGCCATTGAGAGAACTATGCGCCTGGCTATCCTGTTATTTGTTGGTATTTTCAGTTTTAACCTTGCAGCACATGCCGATGACGAAGACGGGCCAAGCCCGGACGAGATTAAAACGCTGTTCTTTGGCAAGGATCACCGCAAAGCCATTACCGATGTCAGCGCTGCGCCCTGGGATGCCATAGGTCAACTGGAGACCGAAAGCGGCAACCTCTGCACGGCTACGCTGATTTCTGCCCATCTGGCATTAACCGCAGGTCACTGTTTACTGACCCCACCAGGCAAATTCGATAAACCCGTAGCGCTGCGTTTTATGGCTGGCAAAAAAGGCTGGCGTTATGAAATTCATGATATCGATGCTCGCGTGGAACCCTCACTGGCACGCAAGCTGAAAGCCGATGGTGAAGGCTGGATTGTTCCGCCTGACGCCGCACCTTTTGATTACGGTTTGATTATCCTGCACAACCCGCCCTCCGCTATCACGCCGATTCCGCTGTTTGACGGTTCGCGTGGCGATCTGACGGACGCGCTGAAAGCCACAGGACGTCAGGTAACTCAGGCCGGTTACCCGGCAGATCATCTGGATACGCTGTATTCGCACAGCGATTGTCTGATTACCGGCTGGGCACAGCGCGCGGTATTGTCGCACCAATGCGATACCCTGCCCGGCGACAGCGGTTCACCGCTGCTGCTGAAGAAAGATGACGGCTGGCAATTAATTGCGGTGCAAAGCTCCGCCCCTGCACCCGCCGATCGTTATCGTGCGGATAACCGCGCCATTGCGGTCACCTCGTTCCGCGACAAACTGGAGGAGTTAGCGCAATAACATTGCGCTAACCCGATAAGGTGCGTTGCCAGTCGGCAACGCGCTATTAATTCATCTGCTCCATGGTCTGCAAAATACGCTTATCCGAAATCGGGTAAGGCGTCCCCAGTTGCTGGGCAAAGTAGCTGATACGCAACTCTTCCAGCATCCAGCGAATCGCCAGCACTTCCGCATCATCCTGACGCTGCGGCGGCAGCTTGTTACGCCAGCTTTGCCACGCCTGCTCCACAGCCTGGACTTTCAGCATGCGGGCGCGATCGCTATGTGGATCGACCGGCAATTTCTCCAGACGGCGCTCAATGCCCTGCAAATAACGCAAGGTATCTGCCAGACGCTGCCAGCCGTTGCCGGTCACGAAACCGCGATACACCAGCCCGCTCATCTGATTCTTAATATCCGCCAGTGCCAGCGCCAGAGACATATCCAGCCGACCTTTCAGACGTTTGTTAATATTGAAAACGCAGGTCAGGATCTGCTCCACCTGTTTCGCAATGGTGACAACCGTCTCGTTCAGTTCGGCACGGACTTTGTCGCGCAGCTGTTCAAAGTTTTCCTGTTGCCACGCCGGCCCCCCTGCTTCGCTCATCAGCTTATCCACACCGCAGGCGATGCAGTCGTCAATCAGCTCCAGCACTTTGCCATACGGGTTAAAGTACAATCCGAGTTTGGCCTTATTGGGCAGCTTCTCGTGCAGATACTTGATCGGCGATGGAATGTTCAGCAGCAATAAGCGACGCTGACCGCGCCACATCATTTTTTGTTGCTCCTGCTCGCTGTCGAACAGGCGAATCGCAACGCTATCTTTCTCATCCACCAGCGCAGGCCAGGCTTTAACCTGATAGCTGCCGCGTTTCTGCTCATAGCTTTGCGGTAAATCGCCGAAACTCCAGATATGCAGACCGCTCTGCTCCAGCCCGTCATCCGCCACTTTAGACAGCGTTTCCTGCACTTTCCCTTTCAGCGCCAGCTTCAGCTGATGCAGATCTTTGCCTTCCTGTAACTTGCGGTTGTGTTCATCCACCACGCGGAAGGTCATTTTCAGGTGATCGGGCACCTGATCCCATTGCCAGGCTTCGCGGTCAATGGTGACCCCCGTCATCCGGCGGAACTCACGCTCCAGCGCATCCAGCAACGGCAATTCCAGCGCGGTTACACGACCGAGGAAGGCTTCAGCATAGTTCGGGGCGGGCACCAGATTGCGTCGTACCGGTTTCGGTAACGATTTAATCAGGGCAATCACCAGTTCGCGGCGCACGCCGGGGATTTGCCACTCGAACCCGGCCTCATCAACCTGATTAAGTAGCGGCAGCGGGATATGTACCGTTACCCCATCCGCATCGGTACCCGGTTCAAACTGGTAACTGAGTTTCAGCTTCAGGTTGCCCTGATGCCAGAAATTCGGGTAATCAAGCTGGCTGACCTTTTCCGCACCATCCTTAATCAGCATCTGCTTATCGAAGCTGAGCAGGTCGGGATTATCTTTGCTGGCTTTTTTCCACCAGTTGTCAAAATGACGCGCCGAAACGACGTCACTGCCGATACGCCGATCGTAAAAGGCAAACAGCGTCTCATCATCCACCAGGATATCGCGGCGACGTGATTTATGTTCCAGATCTTCGACTTCGCTACGCAGCTTCTGATTGTTGCGGAAAAAGGCGTGACGCGTCTGCCAGTCACCTTCCACCAACGCATGGCGGATAAACAATTCACGGCTCAGTGGCGCGTCGATTTGGCTGTAATTCACCTTACGTGCCTGCACAATCGGCAAACCGTACAGTGTGACCTTTTCAGTCGCCATCACTGCGCCCTGAGCTTTCTCCCAGTGCGGCTCGCTGTAGCTGCGCTTGATCAGATGCTGCGCCAGCGGCTCGATCCACTCTGGATCGAGGCGGGCGGCGATACGTCCCCACAGACGGCTGGTTTCCACCAGTTCCGCCACCATGGTCCATTTCGGCGGTTTTTTAAACAGACCGGAACCGGGAAAGATGGAGAAGCGGGCATTGCGTGCGCCAGTAAACTCCTGTTTATCGGCATCTTTCTGGCCAATATGCGATAGCAGCCCGCTCAGCAAAGCGCAGTGGACTTCACGATAGGGTGCCGGTTCGCTGTTGACCGGCATCCCCTGCTCACGCACCACCTGGCGCAGCTGGGTGTAAATATCCTGCCATTCACGTACGCGCAGATAGTTGAGGTAGTCGCTTTTACACTGGCGACGGAACTGATTCCCCGACAGCGCTTTTTGCTGTTCCTGCAGATAGTTCCATAAATTCACGAACGTGAGAAAGTCCGACTCTTTATCTGCAAATCGCCGGTGTTTCTCGTCCGATGCCTGCTGTTTCTCCACCGGACGTTCACGCGGGTCCTGAATCGAGAGCGCCGCGGTGATGATCATCGCTTCGCGCACACAACCAAATTTCTGCGCTTCCAGCACCATACGCGCCAGGCGCGGGTCCACCGGCAGCAATGCCAGCTGCCGCCCGGACGCGGTCAGTTTGTAGTGCCCGTCTTCATTGACGGTGATCGCCCCCAGTTCCTCCAGCAACCTGACCCCATCCTGGATATTGCGTTTATCCGGGGCTTCAACAAACGGGAACGCGCCAATATCGCCGAGGCCGAGCGCGGTCATCTGCAAAATAACCGACGCCAGGTTGGTACGCAGAATCTCCGGGTCGGTAAATTCCGGACGGCTCAGGAAATCGTCTTCTGAGTACAGCCGGATACAGATGCCTTCCGAGACACGGCCGCAGCGGCCTTTACGCTGATTCGCCGAGGCCTGGGAGACCGGTTCAATCGGCAGGCGCTGCACTTTGGTGCGGTAGCTATAGCGACTGATACGCGCAGTGCCGGGGTCAATAACGTATTTAATGCCCGGTACCGTGAGCGAGGTCTCCGCCACGTTGGTGGCCAACACGATGCGTCGCCCGCTGTGAGACTGGAACACCCGGTTCTGTTCCGCGTTCGACAGACGCGCATACAGCGGCAGAATTTCGGTGTGTGGCAGATCACGCTTCATCAGCGCATCGGCGGTGTCGCGGATTTCACGCTCACCGCTCATAAAAATCAGGATATCGCCACGGCTTTCCTGGCCCAGTTCATCCACCGCATCAAAGATGGCCTGTAACTGGTCACGATCGGTGTCGTCCGCTTCTTCAACGATGGGACGATAACGCACTTCCACCGGGAAGGTGCGGCCAGACACTTCAATCACCGGCGCGTTGTTAAAGTGACGTGAAAAGCGCTGCGGATCGATGGTAGCGGAGGTGATGATCACCTTCAGATCCGGACGACGCGGCAGCAACTCGCGCAGATAACCCAACAGAAAATCGATATTCAGGCTGCGTTCATGCGCTTCATCGATGATGATGGTGTCGTACTGCAACAACATGCGGTCCTGCTGAATCTCGGCCAGCAGAATACCGTCGGTCATCAACTTCACCTGGGTGGTGTCGCTGACCTGATCGTTAAAACGGACCTTGTAACCAATGCAGCCACCGAGCGATGTCTCCAGCTCGTCGGCAATACGGTTGGCGACGGTACGCGCAGCCAAACGGCGCGGCTGGGTATGACCAATCAACCCTTTCACACCCCGACCCAGCGTCAGACAGATTTTCGGCAGCTGTGTCGTTTTGCCCGAGCCGGTTTCACCCGCCACGATGACCACCTGATGGTCGCGAATGGCTTCGGCAATTGCCTGCTGTTTCTGGCTGACAGGCAGATTTTCCGGGAAAGTGATGCGGGGTGTCGCGGCCATACGCTGGGCGACACGCTGCTCTGCCTGGCTGAATTCGGCCTCCAGCTCGGCAGCAATCCCCTCTTGTGCGGCGGGATTTTTCACTTTGGTTGCGCCATGTAGCCGACGCTGCAGACGCTGGCGATCGCGCAACATCAGGTTTTCGAGTCGCGTCCAGAACGGGGCCAAAGGAGAAGTAACGGATGATGACATAGTGATGAGTTACCTGTTGTGGCAATGCTCAGGCACTGCCGGCCGGAAATACCGGCGGATTCAATCAATTAATGAGCGGCATCATAGCATAATTTGCCTCTGCTGCCCTGACCGTGCGTGCTGCCTTATTCAATAAATTCGAACATAGGTCTCGAAATATTGCGCTTTTACCCGGCCCTTAATCTTCGTAGAGTGTAACGCATTGAGCGGTAAGCCTTCCGCGTAGACAAACAGGAAAACACCATGAGCAAAGTATTAGTTCTGAAATCCAGCATCCTTGCAGGTTACTCTCAGTCCAGCCAACTGGCTGATTTCTATGTTGAGCAGGCAAAGAGCAAGGGTGATGAAGTCACCGTTCGTGACCTGGCCGCTGACCCGATTCCGGTTCTGGACGGTGAGCTGGTTGGCGCGCTGCGTCCTTCTGACGCTCCGCTGTCACCGCGTCAGCAGGAAGCGCTGGCTCTGTCAGACGCCCTGATTGCTGAGCTGCAGGCTCATGATGTGGTCGTTATCGCGGCACCGATGTACAACTTCAACATCCCGACCCAGCTGAAAAACTACTTCGACCTGATTGCCCGTGCTGGCGTCACTTTCCGTTACACCGAAGCAGGCCCGGAAGGTCTGGTGAAAGGTAAACGTGCGGTGATCCTGTCCAGCCGTGGCGGCATCCACAAAGACACCCCGACCGACCTGCTGACCCCGTATGTTAAGCTGTTCCTCGGTTTCATCGGCATCACTGACGTGAACTTCGTGTTCGCAGAAGGTATTGCTTACGGTCCGGAAGTGGCGACCAAAGCAACCAGCGATGCTAAAGACGCGATCAAAGAGATTGCTGCTGCGTAAGCAAAACTGTGTCATCTTTTAGCCGGGCCTGAGCGCCCGGCTTTTTTTTGCCTATTTTTGCAACCATTGCCCGTTAATTCCCTGCACATACTCGCCAGATGCGGCACGATTCACCAGTTTTTCTCCAGCGATGCGCGCCACTTCACCGGTGGTCAAATTGTTCTGCTGCGCCACGCGTTGATATTGCTGGCTACGCCCGTCGTTGATACGTTTGACCAGCGCCAGCGTTTCGCTGTCCTGCTGACGTGCGGCAATGTAGCCACTCAGCGTTTCACCGACCCGCCCCTGCTGGCGGGCCTGGTCGAGCGTCAGCGCCCAGGCAGAAGGCACCAGTAACAGCGCCAATAGCAGAACCATCCCTTTACGCTTCATCGCCCCCCTCCTCAAAATAAACCGCTCTGATTCTTCAGCAGGGCTTCCACATCTTTATCCACCTTGATGTGAATTTCATGCTCGATTTTTACATTCATATTGATGGTGATCGGCTCTTTCGGTGCCGCGACTTCAATACGCGGCACGCAGCCAATCAGCGGCAGCCCGGCTGCCAGCACCAGTAATGCCCTCAGGCTCATGGTTGGGGGTCCTTTTTGGATGGCAGGGTGGCATTTTGCTCCACCCAGGATTGCAAATTATCGCCAAAGCGCAGGCTGCGCCACAGCTGGAACAGGTTTTCCTGATGACGGTAGTTAAGGTTGACCGATTGTCGGCGATTGCTGAACTGGCTGGTACCCTTCACCTCCGATTGCAGGGTCAGATTGCCGAAGTTATCCAGATCCAGCGTGGCCCATGAACGGGAAATTTCCATATAACGTAGCCAGTCCATTGCCGCCCCGGCGGCAAAATTGTTGCTGGTGATGGCATCGGCCATGTCTTTGTCCATGCGAAAGGTCAGCGGGCCGCTGTTGGCGATCCAACCTTTCTCAACCAGCCAGCGTGGATTATTCACCCACAACGGCAATTCGCCATTGACCTTGCCGGACATGGCGAACTGTTTCGGTTTAATCGCGGTAATCAGGCGACTCAGGTCGATATCTCGCAGCGAAATACGCGCAGGGTCATGCTGCGGCAGACGCAGCTCCGGCAGGCTGACGTGGCCGCCTAGCAGGTCGAGGTTGACATTGGAGAGCGTCAGCGGCTGCCGTTCCTGCCACGGATAATGGCCCTGCAAATCGGCGGTGATATTCTGCAAAGCAAACTGATTTTTCACTTCCGCAATGCGCAGGGATACCGGCCCACGTCGGCCAAGCTGCCATTGATGATCTTTCAGGCGGAACGGCAGCGAGAAATCGATGCCATTGATTTCGCTATCAGGCATCCAGACGCTGCCGTTTTTTACCACCCAGTGTCCACCCGCCTCGAATCCCTGATCGCTGGCGGCAGAAAACGCCACCTGCGCCTGAAGATCGCCCGACTGAATGCGCATCTTCAGATCGCTGCTGAGTAAAGGCTGAAACACCGCCAGCGATTGTTTTGGCCACCAGGCTTCACCACGCAATCGCTCGCCATCCCAGCGCCCATGCACCCGCAGCGGACCGATATCGCCTGCCCTGAGCTGACCACGCCAGATAAACTGGCTCGGGTCGCTGCCTTTCGCTTCAAAATCGAGTTCCGAAGGCGGCAACCAGCCACCGTAGCTGAAGCGGGTCTGGCCTGACTTGAGAACAAAACCGCCGTTAAAAGCGGGATGTTGTACATCACGCTGCCAGCGCACCGGCGCGGTGAGGGTAAGACGTGGTTTGCTCACCTCGACCATGCCGTAAGCCAGCTGATCAAAACCGGTGTCCAGCGTATCGAGACTGATGAGCTGGTCCTGCCAGCTACCGGTGCCTTTCACATCCCATTTGGCATTGAGGGGATCCATTACCCCATCGCCCCAGTAACGCCAGTTCCAGCGTCCCCGGTCGGGCCAGAATTGTGTCGCCCGCCCATCAAGATGCAGTCTGAAGCGGCCAAAGCTGGGATCGTGTGCCTGCAGGATCGCCTGCAAGCGCCCGTTTATCCCTGCTGTGCTCAATGTCACCCCGGCCAGCGGCCAGCGTGCCTCATCCACTTGCAGTGTGGAAAGCAGACGGCCACGCAGACGCAGCAAGGCACCGGGCCGCAGCGCCAGTTGCGGATCGGTCAGCATCCCCTGCAATACACCCGGAATAGCACCGTATAATTGCAGCTCAGAAAATTTGCTTTCGCCGGTTAACTGGAACGGTAAATGGCTGTTTTGCAGGCTGAGGGAACCGGGGCCGACGCTCAGCACCAGGTTGCCTTTGCCGCCCTTGCCTTGCGTCAGCAAATTGAAGCGCCCCTCGACCTGCGTGTTTTCCAGCCCCTGCTGCCAGTGAGTCAGCGTCAGCGCCAGACCACCCGCCAGAGGCTGTCCCTGCTGCGGCCAACGCCATTGTCCCTGGGCAATACGGATGTGTTGATCGTCGATCTGCCACGGCAGTTGCAGCAAAGGTTGCTCGTCCCCCGGCTGACGCACCGTCAGCTTACCCTGCTGCTGTTGCCAGTTGAGCGCCAGGCTGAGCGGTTGTGGCCACTGCGTCAGGCTGATATCGCCACTGAGTTCACCGGCCACCGGCAGACCATCGGCAAAAGTGGGTAATGTCAGGGTGCCATGCACATCCAGCGGTTTGGGCAGTAACGGGTGGGTCAGTTGCAGCTGCGTGAGTTGCAACTGCTGGCCTTGCAGGCGCGCGTCAACGCTCAGGTTATTGCCCTGATAACGTAAGAGCTGTGTGTCTTTGTCGAGAGTCAGGTCAAACTGACCGGCATATTGCTGCCACGGTAAAAGAATCAGTTGATCAAGATGGATATCTGCACCCGGCAGCATCGCCTGCCACTGCGCCAGAGTACGCGGGGCATCGCTGGGAGCGCTGCTTTGCGGCAACGATTGCAGGCAGTCACTGTTGAGTTGTAGCTGGCGAGCGGCGAGTTGCCAGCGATGCTGATGCCAGCCGAGCCGGGCATCGCTGACTTTGGCCAGTTCACAATCCCCGGCCAGGTAGCGGACTTCTGGAATAAACAGACCGCCCTGTTGCCAGCCGGGCGCAGCGCCCAGTTCCACGCGGGTATTGTCCGGCAGCCAGATACCGACCAGACGGGGCAACCATTGCGTCACCGTCAGTAACAATCCTAATAGCAACAATGTCAGCGCCAGCAGCGCAGCAAGTAATCGGCGTAGGCCCCGCGTCATGGCAGCTCACTTTCCTGTTCTTAACACAATCCTGACGAAGATGATGGCATGTTATGCCGGGTTAATGAAGGCTTAAACCCTGCTTCGGGTATTCACCAGCAAAGTTATGCAGAAACCGTTATCCTGTGAACATACCTGCATTCCATTTTTCAGGAGCGAAACAATGAAAGTTGCGGTTTACAGCACCAAACAGTATGACCAGAAATACCTCGAACACGTCAACGCCAGCTACGGTTTTGAACTGGAGTTTTTTGACTTTCTGCTGACAGAAGCCACCGCCAAAAACGCCGTCGGCTGTGATGCCGTCTGTATTTTCGTTAATGATGACGGTGGCAAAGTGGTGCTGGAGGAACTGGCTGCACTGGGGGTGAAATATATCGCGCTGCGCTGTGCCGGATTCAATAACGTCGATTTGACCGCCGCTGCGGCGCTCGGTTTACAGGTAGTGCGCGTACCCGCCTATTCGCCGGAAGCCGTAGCGGAACATGCGGTGGGCCTGATGATGACGCTGAACCGCCGCATCCATCGCGCTTATCAGCGTACCCGTGACGCTAACTTCTCGCTCGATGGTTTAACCGGTTTCAATATGCACAATAAAACCGCAGGCGTGGTCGGCACCGGTAAAATTGGTGTGGCTGCCATGCGTATCCTGAAGGGCTTTGGTATGCGCTTGCTGGCGTTTGATCCTTACCCCAGCCCGCAGGCGCTGGAGCTTGGTGCAGAATATGTGGATTTGAAAACCTTATTTGCCGAGTCCGATGTCATCACTCTGCACTGCCCGTTGACGCCGGAAAATCATCATCTGCTGAATGCCCATGCTTTCAGCCAGATGAAAGATGGGGTGATGATCATCAACACCAGTCGTGGTGGCTTAATTGATTCTCAGGCCGCAATTGACGCGCTGAAGCAGCAGAAAATTGGCGCGCTGGGGATGGATGTGTACGAAAACGAGCGGGATCTGTTCTTTGAAGATAAATCGAATGATGTGATTCAGGATGACGTGTTTCGTCGCCTCTCGGCATGCCACAACGTATTATTCACCGGCCATCAGGCATTCCTGACGGCGGAAGCCTTAACCGCCATCTCCGAAACCACGCTGAGTAATCTGCGGCAGCTGGAACGGGGAGAAGAGTGTCTCAACCTGGTAAAAGCCTGACTGTGTGCGCCTGCGTTAGCGGGCGCATCTCCCACCCATCAGCGCCTGCTCATCACAACGACGACCATTTGCCAACTGGCACATCCCGATACGGGAACCATCGAGCTGACGTGAAAACGCCAGTGTACCCCCGGCATTCGCGCAATTCGATTCCGCCAGCGACGACATCACCACCTGCGGTTGTATATGTGCGGCAGTCGCTTGTTGCGGCGGTTCATTATCACTATTGCTGCTGCAGGCAGAAAGTAACAGTGCAGCACCGGCCAGCAGGAAGGAAGCGGCTTTCATCGTTCAGGCTCCGGGCGGATGGGGAAAAATTCGAACCAGCATATGTCAGGCACAGCAAGGGGTCGAGAGGCGACACAGCTTTTTACAAAATTTTCTTTCCGGCTTTGCAACCAGAATTATCCTGATTGACGTTTTTTTACCACTTAGCGGCGAAAAGTGCCCGCCTTTCAGACCCACAGCAACCTGGCGTAAGTGGTTTAAAAAGCAGCAAAGTTAGATTTCGGTGCGCAGGATTCAGCACACCACACAGATAAGAAAGTGACGGCAGATCGCTTTGCTAGACTGAGATGATTAACCCGGCAATTTTACGGGCATTCTCAGCTTAGCAAAGGACGATCTATGATTACCGTTGACGGCAACGGTGCTGTGGCTTCTGTCGCCTTCCGTACCAGTGAAGTTATCGCCATCTACCCCATCACACCCAGCTCAACCATGGCAGAGCTGGCGGATAGCTGGGCCGGCGTTGGCCGCCGCAATATCTGGGGTGACGTCCCGCGTGTGGTGGAGATGCAATCCGAGGGCGGTGCGATTGCCACCGTACACGGTGCACTGCAAACCGGCGCACTTTCCACTTCGTTCACCTCATCGCAGGGCCTGCTGCTGATGATCCCGACACTCTACAAACTGGCCGGGCAACTGATGCCGTTTGTCCTGCATGTGGCGGCACGTACCATTGCTACCCATGCCTTATCGATTTTCGGCGATCATTCTGACGTGATGGCGGTACGTCAAACCGGTTGTGCGCAACTTTGTGCCTCCAGCGTGCAGGAAGCGCAGGATTTCGCCCTGATTGCGCAAATGGCATCGCTTAATAGCCGCATTCCGTTTATCCATTTTTTTGACGGTTTTCGTACTTCGCACGAGATCAATAAAATCGTCCCGATCAGTGACGAGACGCTGCTGGCACTGATGCCACAGGAAGCGATTGCGCAACATCGCGCCCGCGCCCTCACCCCGGATCACCCGACAGTACGCGGCACCTCAGCCAATCCGGATACGTATTTTCAGTCACGCGAAGCGACTAACCTGTGGTACGACGCCTGCACCGGGCATGTGATTAACGCCATGGAGGCGTTTGCCGGGCAAACCGGCCGCCGTTATCAGCCGTTCGAGTTTTACGGCCATCCACAGGCGGAGCGGGTGATTATCATGATGGGATCCGGCTGTGGTACCACCGAAGAAGCCATTGACGAGTTATTGCAGCGTGGCGAAAAAGTCGGTCTGGTCAAAGTCCGCCTCTATCGTCCGTTCTCCGCCAGCCATCTGTTGACCGTACTGCCTGCATCTGTCCAGCGTGTCGCGGTGCTGGATCGCACCAAAGAGCCGGGCGCGCTCGGTGAACCGCTGTTTCTGGATGTGATGACCGCACTGGCGGAAGCCTACAGTCGCGGCGAGCGCAGTACGTTGCCGCGGATTAGTGGTGGACGCTACGGTTTATCATCGAAAGAATTCGCACCCGATGCGGTACTGGCGGTGTTCCGCGCCCTGCAACGTCCTGAACCACCGGCCCGCTTTACCGTCGGTATTTATGACGATGTGACCCATCTGTCGCTGCCGCCGGAAACCAATATTGTCCCCAATCGCGCCCACCTCGAAGCCTTGTTCTACGGGCTGGGCAGCGATGGTAGCGTCAGTGCCACCAAAAATAACCTGAAGATTATCGGCAATGCCACGCCCTGGCAGGTACAGGGTTATTTTGTCTATGACTCAAAAAAAGCCGGCGGGCTGACGGTTTCGCATTTGCGTGTCAGCCAGCAACCTATCCAGTCGGCCTATCTGATTCAGCAGGCCGATTTTATCGGCTGTCACCAGCTACAGTTCATCGACAAATATTCGATGCTGGACCAACTCAAACCCGGCG
The DNA here is from genome assembly GCF_059730475.1 of Pantoea sp. X-Soil-TKNS-1280. Classification (NCBI taxonomy): domain Bacteria; kingdom Pseudomonadati; phylum Pseudomonadota; class Gammaproteobacteria; order Enterobacterales; family Erwiniaceae; genus Pantoea; species Pantoea sp. X-Soil-TKNS-1280. The sequence goes on from NZ_AP035962.1 coordinate 2,240,696, forward strand.
GCATTTTTCTGCTAAATACCCCCTACGCGGCCGATGAAGTGTGGTCTCGTCTGCCACAGGAAGTGCAGACGCAGCTTAACGACAAACAGGCGCGTTTTTACGTGATCAACGCCGCCCGCATTGCGCGCGAATGCCAGTTAGGGGCACGCATCAATACCGTGATGCAAATGGCTTTCTTCCAGCTGACGCAAATTTTGCCGGGGGACAGCGCCCTGACAGAACTGCAAAACGCTATCGCCCGCAGCTATCGCAGCAAAGGTGAGGAACTGGTGCAGCGCAACTGGCAGGCGCTGGCGATGGCACAACAGGCGCTGGAGGCAGTGCCGTTGCAACCGGTCGATACCCGCAGCCCGCATCGCCCACCGGTTGTTGCAGATAATGCACCTGATTTTGTCAAAACCGTGACGGCAGCGATGCTGGCCGGTCTGGGTGACAAATTGCCGGTATCCGCCTTACCCCCCGATGGCAGTTGGCCGACCGGCACCACTCAATGGGAAAAACGCAACATTGCCGAGGCTGTACCAATCTGGCAGCCCGATCTCTGTACCCAGTGCAACCACTGCGTGGCGGCCTGCCCCCATTCCGCCATTCGCGCCAAAGTGGTGCCACCGGAAGCGCTGGCGGGCGCGCCCGCAACTCTGGCCTCACTGGATGTTAAATCGCGCGATATGCGCGGACAAAAATACGTGTTACAGGTCGCCCCCGAGGATTGCACCGGCTGCAACCTGTGCGTTGAAGTGTGCCCGGCCAGCGATCGTGAACATCCGGAAATCAAAGCCATCAACATGAAATCGCGTCTGGAGCATGTTGAAACGGAAAAAATCAATTACGACGCCTTTCTTGCCCTGCCGGAGATCACCGCCGAGCAACTGGAACGTATCGATATCCGTACCTCTCAGTTGATCACCCCGCTGTTTGAATATTCCGGTGCCTGCTCCGGCTGCGGCGAAACGCCTTATATTAAGTTGCTGACTCAGCTCTACGGCGACCGGCTGTTGATCGCCAATGCAACCGGCTGTTCCTCCATCTATGGTGGCAATCTGCCGTCTACGCCTTATACCACCAACGCGGAAGGACGCGGTCCGGCCTGGGCCAACTCCCTGTTCGAAGATAACGCCGAGTTTGGCCTGGGGTTCCGGCTGAGCGTTGATCAGCAACGTCAGCGAGCACTGCGTCTGCTGGAACAGTGCGCCGCGCAATTACCAGAGAGCCTGGTCGCCGACCTCAGAAGTGACAATGTCACACCATCATTACGCCGTGAACAAATCGCCCAACTGCGCAACCTGCTGCAAAGCTCGACACGGCAGGATGCTCAGGCGCTAATGATCGCAGCCGATGCGCTGGTGGATAAATCGGTGTGGCTGATTGGCGGCGATGGCTGGGCCTATGACATCGGTTATGGCGGGCTGGACCATGTGATGAGCCTGAGTGAAAACGTTAATGTGCTGGTGCTTGATACCCAATGCTATTCCAATACCGGCGGACAGGCTTCGAAAGCCACCCCACTGGGAGCCGTCACCAAATTTGGCGAACAGGGAAAACGTAAGGCGCGTAAAGACCTCGGCATGGCAACCTTGCTGTACGGGCATGTTTATGTGGCGCAGATTTCGCTCGGTGCCCAGCTCAACCAAACGGTGAAAGCGATTCAGGAAGCCGAAGCCTGGCCGGGGCCGTCGTTGATCATCGCGTACAGCCCCTGCGAGGAGCACGGCTATGACCTGGCCTATAGCCATGAACAAATGCGCCTGCTGACCACCAGTGGATTCTGGCCGCTCTATCGCTTCGATCCACGTCGTGCGGAACAGGGCAAAGCCGCGTTGTCACTCGATTCACGCCCGCCCAGCTCTGAGCTGGAGCAGGCCTTGATGAATGAGCAGCGCTTCCGGCAGCTGCAAACCAGCGAACCGGAAGCCGCTGCCCGGTTGTGGCGTGATGCCAGCGACGCTGCTAATCAACGTTATCAGCGGCTGGCAGAACTGGCAGGGAAAGCAGAGAAAAACGAGTCATAAACAAAGCCCGGCACAAATGGCCGGGCTGCAAGCTTATCAACAGGGCTTGAGTTGCGTAATTGCCATCTCCACTGCCCGGTTCGGGGATCCGGTTAATTCGCGATAACGGAGTTGCAGATTTTGTAGCTCCGTTGCCAGCACATCTTTTTCTGTCGCCGCGCCACGCTGCGCCAGTTCCAGGTAACATTGCCCCACCAGGCGGCACGCTTCTTCAAATACCATGTCGTACGTTTGCATCTGCCTCTCCTCACCTTTAGAAACTAAAGTAACTTATGCTTCCATCCTGTCAGTGCAGACAAAGCAAAATCTTCGCGCAGATCAATAAATGCACAAATAATTCAGGCAAAGAATGCTGATCCGGTTCCAGTGGCTGACTTAACCAGAAAAACGTGGCTTCTCCATGCGGAATCCCAGTCCGATTAGGCGACCAAAGACAAAACGCAGAAAGGGAAAGCGGCGGATAAGACCAGGCATCGGGCTTTTACTGCCGGGTTTACGTTTATTGCTGCTCATTTTAATTTGCAGAAATTGTGTTGCCACCGTCGGAAACTGACGGCGTTTCTGTACCTTCGCCAAATCGCGCACACTGACTGCACCCCGGCGCAGCGGTTCCGTCAGATAATTGGCGGCTGCAACTGCATCCTGAATCGCCAGATTGACGCCAACCCCACCAATCGGCGACATCGCGTGCGCCGCATCACCGATGCAAAGTACGCCGGGCTTCATCCAGCTATCAAGCCGGTCGATACGGATCGACAGTAACTTAAATTGCTGCCACTCCTCCAGCATTGACATCCGTTCCACGCTAAAGGGCGCAACGGCAGCGATAGCCTGTTTAAACTGATCCAGGCCCGCCACCTTTAATTCCTCAAACTGGCCTTTCGCAATGGTGTAGCCGCATTGCCAGTAGGTGCCGCGATCGATAACGATAAAGTTTTGCCGTGGCCCCTTATGTCCCATTCCCCAGGTCGGATCGCCCGACTGTTTATCCAGCCGAAACCACACCACATCCTTTGATGCGCCAAACGCCCGACTGGTCAATCCGGCGGCGAGACGGACCGCTGAATTGCGGCCATCAGCCCCCACAACCAGCGGGGCCTGAATTTCCACCGGGCCCTGTTCGGTGTTCGCCCGAATGCCCCGCACGGTGTCATGCTGGTAGAGAAAGCGGTCAAAAGTGGTGGATTGTAGCAGGGTGAAACCGGCAAACTGCGCGCTTTTCTGCGCCAGAAAGTTGAGAAAGTCCCATTGCGGCATAAACGCGATAAAACGGCATTGCACGGGCAGTCGGGTGAAATCGGCCATGGTGACTTCCTCACCGGCCAATTCAGCCTGTAACTTTTCTGCGCGCTGGTGTGGCAATAGCAAAAGTTCGTCCAGTAAACCGAGCTGATGCATGATTTCGAGTGTAGAGGGATGAATGGTATCTCCGCGGAAATCGCGCAGGAAGTCGGCGTGTTTTTCTATCACCACCACGCGTAACCCCGCACGCACCAGCAGATACCCCAGCATCAACCCCGCCGGGCCTCCGCCAACAATACAGCAATCGGTTTTCAGGATGTCATTCGCTTCGGGCTTCATAACCACTCCTTTGTTAGCACCCGATCAGTTTATGATAATAATTATCATTTGTGTATAGATGATAATTCTGCGCTTATGATGATCATGCCCATCTTTCTCCAGTGCTTCGTACCTGATAAAATATAACGTCAGCAGGGTTCTAATACTCATCAGGTACGCAAGGTAGAAAAACAATGACACGGACTTTCACCGCTCTCTTTTTTATTATTTTCCTGTGTGCGTTTTCTTATTTAAAGCTAAAAGGAATTTCCCACTATTCAGATGATGTCGTGTTTTCGCAAGAAGCACACACCCCAGATATTTTCCAATGGCTTATTACACGCTATCAATCATGGTCCTCCCGCACCGCCATTGAATTCGTATTATTAAAAATAATAAACCATAAACAAACATGGGCATTTTTAAATTCATTCTTCTTCGCTGTAACCATATGTTCATTATCCTGGATAGTGGCGAAAAATAAAAAAGACGCCATTTTAGCCAGCCTGTTCTTTGTACTGGTCATACTTTTCACTATTAAAAAAGGGTTTATCAAGGAGGGCATCCTGTGGATGACTGGCTCAGTTAACTATTTGTGGCCGTTTGCCCTTTCCATATTGGGCTTTGCTCTGCTTAAACGATGCACGACAGAACAGAATTTCTATAGAAATGCGATCGTCACCGCGATAATTTTTTTCTTCTCCTCGTTCAGCGAACAAATCGTGGTAATCAATCTCTTTCTATTGCCGACAATCGCTTTACTCTATCGGGGGCCAGTGAGAAAAGCAGCACTCATCTCTCTGGCAACCACTCTGCTGGTGTTCACGTACATCATACTCAGCCCGGGAAATACACGTAGATTATATCTTGAGATTGGGCGCTGGATGCCTGACTTTGTTAATTTGAATTTTGTTGATAAAGTGCTTATGGGATTGAATCTGGCCTTTGACCAGATGTTCACTGTTCAGCCAATCGCAGTCGGTATTATTTATTTATGTTTAGCCTTGATACTCCGTAACAATAAAAAGGCTCAAATATTTTCTCTGTTACTGCTTATTGCAACCATCACCTTGTCACTGATTGAACGTAGAGTTTTTGCCACATCAAATTTTGATGCCATCTACAAGTTCAGTTCAGAAAATATAACCAGCACTTTCGCGATTGCCAGAGCCGCTACGGTTATCATCTTTGCTCTCGCCACCACCCTGCTGTTGTTTCTGGCACAACAGGAGAGGAAAACGGCATGGCTCATCGCGATAGCCTATATTGCCTCATATTCAGGAACGGTGATGCTCGGCCTGTCACCTACCATCTATGCTTCAGAGCAACGAGTGCTGATGGTGTCAGGAATGATGGTGTCTGCGCTGGCAGCGTATCTGGCTCTTCAGACGTGTGCAATGAGTCAGAGCAAGCTGCTCCGGTGATTATCGCGGCAGAATGCAGGCACTTGACCTGAAGAATCTGAGTAACCGTATAACCAGGATAACTGCAAAATGCGCTGGCGTTCAGCGCTGCAATCCGTACCATACGCACTCATGTCAGAGGGGTTTTCAGTCGCGGGATGCGTTCTGCGATGCTTCACACCTCAAGCCGTCATTGTAAAGCGTGAAAATAATGTCAGAAAATCAAGAAGTCACAAAAAAAGAGCAGTACAACCTGAACAAATTACAAAAGCGTCTGCGTCGTAACGTGGGCGAAGCCATTGCTGATTTCAATATGATTGAAGAAGGCGATCGCATCATGGTGTGTCTGTCGGGCGGCAAAGACAGCTATACCATGCTGGAAATCTTACGTAATCTGCAACAAAGCGCGCCGGTTAACTTTTCACTGGTGGCGGTGAATCTTGATCAGAAGCAGCCCGGCTTCCCGGAACACATCCTGCCCGCGTATCTCGATAACCTCGGCGTTGAGTATAAGATTGTTAACGAAGATACTTACTCCATCGTTAAAGAGAAAATTCCGGAAGGCAAAACCACCTGTTCATTATGCTCGCGTCTGCGTCGCGGCATTCTCTATCGCACCGCGACTGAGCTGGGCTGTACCAAAATTGCCCTTGGCCATCATCGCGACGATATTCTGCAAACGCTGTTCCTGAATATGTTCTACGGCGGCAAGATGAAGGGTATGCCACCAAAGTTGATGAGCGATGATGGCAAGCATATCGTGATCCGCCCGCTGGCCTACTGCCGCGAAAAAGACATCATCCGTTTCTCTGAGGCTCGCCAGTTCCCGATTATCCCGTGTAATCTGTGCGGCTCCCAGCCTAACCTGCAACGTCAGGTGGTGGCCGATATGCTACGCGACTGGGATAAACGCTACCCGGGCCGTATCGAAACCATGTTTAGCGCGATGCAGAACATCGTGCCGTCCCATATGGCCGACATTAACCTGTTTGACTTCAAAGGCATTCAGCATGGCGATGCGGTGATTGATGGCGGCGATCTGGCATTCGATCGTGAATCGCTGCCCGTGCAACCTGCTGGCTGGCAACCGGAAGAGGAAGATGCTGCCGATTTAAGCGTCCGTCTGGATGTATTGCAGATAAAGTAATTCGCCCCGACAGAAAAAGGCGCGTCGCTTCGGCTACGCGCCTTTTTTATTAGCGATGCGGTGGCGGATCGATAATCGGTGGAAACTCAGGATCGTACGGCGGATCGGGTTCAGGAATGGGTTGTGGATGCGGAATCGGTTCCGGAATCGGTGGCGGATCGGTTGGAATGGGATCGGTGGCGCGGATAACTGACATGCCGTTCTCCTTGTCGCTGAATGTCTTATAAGCATAGGAAAAGATAAGCGGCACTGGCAAACGGACAAAAAAAAGCCGGCGGATTAGCCGGCGTTGTACGAATCAAATGTGCTATGCAGTAATTCAAAAAAGGAAGTAAGACAATATGGAGCGCAACGCCCATCGCTTGACGTTGCATTCACCTGCGAGAGAGAGTTTGCTCCTGTTGCCTGATGTGGATATTGACGTCGATCAGTTTTTTTACGCTTTTTTACCCTCGCATCCTTAATTTACAGCGGGTTACCTTCTGCTAACCCGCCATTAACATCATCAGTGGCGCTTATAGCCATTTGCGTTGTCTTAGCCACCAGGCCAGTCCCACTACCATGATTAATAACAGCAGGCAGAACACGCCAAAACCCATATGCCAGCTATTGCCGGGGATACCCCCGAGGTTGACACCAAACAGGCCGGTTAAAAAGGTGGTCGGCAGGAAAATCATCGCCAGCAATGACATGGTGTAGGTACGTCGGTTCATCGCTTCCGCCAGCACTGCGGCGATTTCATCGGTCAGCACTGCCGTTCGTGCCACCCCCGCATCCAGATCGTCCAGCCCGCGGCCAAGTCGGTCGGCAATATCCTGCATGCGACGACGGTTATCGTCGTCCATCCACGCCAGTTTTTCACTGGCCAGTCGTGCATAGACATCCCGCTGCGGGGCCATATAACGACGCATCACAATCAGTTGCTTGCGCAGCAACGCCAGTTCACCCCGGGCCGGGACTTGCTGATCCATCAGGGCATCTTCCAGCTCGATAATCTTGTCATGCATCTCTTCAATAAATTCACTGGCATGATCGGTAAGCGCATCACACACATCCACCAGCCAACTGCCGCCGTCTACCGGGCCATTGCCGTTTTGCAGATCGGTCAGCACTTCATCGACGGCGTAGACTTTACGACGACGCGTCGAAACAATCAGTTTGTCATTAATAAATACCCGCATCGCCACCAGCTGATCCGGTCGTGAATCACTGTTGTGGTTAACGCTGCGCAGCACAATCATAAAACCATCGCCAAGGCGTGACACGCGTGGCCGCATGCTATCGCCAGCCAGCGCATCACGCACGGCATCGGGAATGAGTGGGGTTTTTTGCAGCCATTCAGCGCTCTGCTCCTGAGTGTAATTCAGGTGTAGCCAGCAAGGACGTTCACAATTAATGACCTCAGTCTCATCAATAGCGATCACCCCACCTTTGCCGTCGAGCTGACAAGCCACAATGGCATCTGAAACCTTCAATTCTTTACCTTCAATGACGTTCACGAACTCGCCTCTTCATCAAAATCAATACGATACAGTCTAGCGTGGCGACGACGAGTTGCAATCTTCAGGCTGTGAGCAAACATGACAGGCGGCCAGAGCGGCCGCCAGGAAGATTAGTGTTTTTCAATCCACATTTCGCGGCTGTAGGCCACATCTTCTGGATTGGTAATCGGGTAGCCTTTCACCCAGGGTTTAATCAGACGTCCATTGGTGTACTGATAAATCGGCGCAATCGGTGCCTGTTCAGCCAGAATTTGCTCGGCACGGTTGTAGTCCTGATTTCGTGCCTGCGCGCTGGTTTCGTTACTGGCTTTTGCCAGCACGGCATCGTAATCGGCATTATGAAAACGCGCGATATTGCCGCTATGGCTGGAAGTCAGCAGGCTGAGGAAGGTAGAGGGCTCGTTATAATCTCCCACCCACGAGGCACGAATAACGTCAAAGTTGCCGCTGTTGCGGCTATCGATATACGTCTTCCATTCCTGATTTTGCAGCGTGACATCCACGCCCAGATTCTTTTTCCACATCGATGCCACCGCAATGGCGATTTTCTGATGGCTTTCTGAGGTGTTGTACAGCAACGTCAGATGCAGCGGTTTCGCCGGTCCATAGCCCGCTGCCGTCAGCAGCGATTTAGCCTGCGCATTGAGTTCCTGCTGACTATGCTGCTGCATATAACTTTTCTGCGGCGTGAAACCTGCTGTTACATCAGGCGTGAAACGCCAGGCGGGCTTCTCACCGGTGCCCAGCACTTTTTCGGCGATGATGCGGCGATCGATGGTCCATGTCAGCGCCTTACGTACACGGATATCGGCAGTCGGGCCTTTTTCGGTGTTAAAGGCGTAGTAATAGGTGCCAAGCTGGTCCGGAGTATAGACCTGGCCCGGCAGCTCTTTTTTCAGCAGCGCGTACATGTTTTTCGGAAAGGATTCAGTGATATCGATATCGCCAGCACGATAACGTTTGGTGGCACTGGATTCCTCATTGATTGGAATGAAGGTGACTTTAGTCAGTACCGAGTGCGCATCATCCCAATAATGGCTGTTACGGATCAGCACAATTTTTTCATTCACGACACGATCCTGGAGCTGATAAGCGCCATTGCCGACCAGCTTACCGGGGGCCGTCCAGCCATCGCCCTCTTGTGCAATGACTTTTTCCGGCACCGGAAACAGCGCCGCATTGGCTACCATGCTGGGAAACCACGGCACCGGGCGTGACAATGTCACTTTAAGTCGATTACCATCCAGCACGCTGACACCCAACTTGTCGGGGCTCATTTGCCCTTTGGTGATGGCTTCAGCGTTCTCGATGCCGCTCAACGTCGCAAACCAGGCTGAAGGCGAGCTATTTTTCGGATCAACCAGCCGTTGCCAGCTGTAAACAAAATCCTGGGCGCTGACCGGGTCGCCATTGGACCAGCGGGCATCTTTGCGCAGGTTAAAAATCCAGGTCTTGTTATCGTTACTGCTCCAGCTTTGTGCCACGCCCGGCACGATATGGCCCTGCGCATCCTGATTGGTCAGCCCTTCGAACAAATCACGCATGACCTGAATTTCCGGCAGGCCGACGGCTTTCATCGGATCAAGCGATGCAGGTTCATCTTTAATATGGCGCACGATTTCCTGTACCGGTGCCAGTTGTGCGCCCGGCGGCACATTGGCGGCGAATACCGGCGAAGTTGCACCGATAACCATTAAGGCAGCAAGCGTCTTGCGAAAAGTTATTTTCATCACCACTCCTTTACCCAAAAAAAGGCGGCCGCCAAAAAAAATGCGCCACCAGCGACTTTCGGCACTTTATCGCAAATTGCTGATTGATAAATAGCTATTTTCCCGCGCGCTGTTTACCGTTATGTTGAGGCTGGATCCCCGGTCACAATTTGAGGAAGTTTGTTATGTCGTCACTACACCCGCGCCCACTGCGCGGCAAGCTGGATGCTGTCTGGCAACAATATGGGCAATCGGTGCTGGGTGCGCCGCTGCTATGGTTTCCCGCTCCGGCTGCCGATGCCGAGAGTGGTCTGATTATCGCGGGGACTCACGGTGACGAAAATGCCGCAGTGGCGACGCTATCGGGCGCTATGCGTACTTTGCCGGAGTCACTGCGACGTCATCACGTTATCCTGGCAGTCAATCCTGATGGCTGTCAGCTTGGTCTGCGCGCCAATGCCAATGGTGTCGATCTCAACCGTAATTTCCCGGCGGCTAACTGGCAAAGTGGTGACACCGTATATCGCTGGAACAGTGTGGCAGACCAGCGCGACGTGGTGCTGTCTACCGGGGAACGTCCCTCATCAGAACCAGAAACCAGCGCGCTGTGTCAGCTGATTCATCACATCAAGCCGCGCTGGGTGGTGACCTGGCATGAGCCTCTGGCCTGCATTGACGATCCGCACAATAGCGAACTGGCGCAGTGGTTGTCGCAGCAGACGCAACTGCCGGTCGTCAGCAGTGTCGGGTATGCTACCCCCGGCTCGTTTGGCAGCTGGTGCAGTGATCTTGACCTGCTGTGCATCACCGCCGAAATGCCACCGATTTCGGTGGACGAAGCCACCGAGGTGTATCTGGAAACCATGATTAATCTGCTGCGCTGGCAGCCGCAGGGATAAGCACCCCGTTAGCAAAATGCAGCGACGGTTCCACATCCGCAGCCAGCCAGGTGGGACCGTCGAGATCGGCAAACTGCGCCAGCGGCGTCAGCGGAAGCGCCGCACGGATGGCACGCGAAGTGCACAGCATGCAGCCCAGCATGATGCCGAATCCCTGCTGCCGCGCACTGACGGCCAGCGCCAGTGCCTCCGTCAACCCACCGGTTTTATCCAGCTTAATGTTAACCATTTCATAGCGGCCTTGCAGGGCAGCCAGGCTTTCGCGGGTATGGCAGCTTTCATCGGCGCAGATCGGCAGCGGGTGAATAAAATTCGCCAGCGCCGCATCCTGGGCAGCAGGGAGTGGCTGTTCCAGCATCGCCACCTGAAGGTCGGCCAGCAGCTGACAACGTGCCGCCAGCCCTTCTGCCTGCCAGGCCTCGTTGGCATCGACAATCAGCGTGGCTTCCGGTACGGCGCTGCGAATCGCCACCAGACGTTCGCTGATGAAGTTATTGTCCAGCTTAATTTTTAACAGCTTTGCACCATGCTGCCATAGCGCCAGCGCGCTGCTGGCCATGGCATCAGGTGTGTCGATGCTGACGGTATGCGCGGTGACGATGCGGCTGGCGAGGCTGACACCACATAGCTCCGCCAGGCTTTGCTGTTGTTGCTGGCGCTCCAGATCCCACAATGCACAATCAACGGCATTACGCGCAGCCCCCGGCGGCAGTGCCTGTTGTAAGGCTACCCGTGTCATACCCGCCTGCAACTGCGGTAGCACGCTGGCAATTTGTGCCAGCACTGAGGCTTCGCTTTCCCCATAGCGCGCGTAAGGTGTTGCCTCGCCCACGCCGCGAATCCCTTCATCTTCAATTTCCACCACCACCACTTGCGCTTCAGTGCGGCTGCCGCGCGAAATGACAAACGGTGAATGCAACGGCCAGGCTTCCGGATAACTCTTTACTGTTCTCATTATTTCTCCTTTAATCCGTCACTTAAATGCGAGGCGGCTCAGTAATCGCTACGATTTGCTCTCGTAAACCCTTAAAAAATATGTCATAAACAACGGCTATACCTGTACTGACGTGTTAAAAGTCAGCTATTTTCATCGTTAAAAGGAAATCGTATGTCTCAGAATGTTCACTTCCAGGGCAACCCGGTGCCAGTTGCAGGCCAGTTCCCGCAGGCAGGCACCCAGGCTAAACCGTTTTCTCTGGTAGCTAAAGATCTCGCTGATGTGACTCTTTCTCAGTATGCAGGCAAACGCAAAGTCCTGAACATTTTCCCGAGCATTGATACCGGCGTCTGTGCCGCTTCTGTGCGCAAGTTCAACGAACTGGCGGGTAAAGCCAACAATACCGTGGTGCTGTGCATCTCCGCTGACCTGCCGTTTGCGCAGTCGCGTTTCTGCGGTGCAGAGAGCCTGAACAATGTGGTGACGCTGTCTACCCTGCGTGGTGCTGAGTTCAAAGAAGAATACGGTGTGGCGATTGCCGAAGGCGCGCTGAAAGGCCTGACCGCGCGTGCGGTGGTGGTGATCGACGAAAACGATAAAGTCATTTATAGCGAACTGGTGAACGAAATCACCAGCGAGCCAAACTACGATGCGGCGCTGGCTGCGCTCAACTAAGTCGTAAGTTAAAAAAAACCGTCTTCATTGCTGAAGACGGTTTTTTTATGCCGAATTATTCGCTTTCGTTGCGTTTCTGGCTTAACCCATATTCGCGCAACTTATTGGCAATGGCAGTATGTGACACGCCCAATCGCTTCGCCAGCTTACGCGTGCTGGGATAAGAGAGATACAGGCGCGTCAGAATCGAACGTTCAAAACGACTGGTGATCTCATCCAGCGTCCCTTCCATCGCCTCTTCTCCCATCGATACATCGAGCGCCTGCTCCGGCAACACGATATCCTGCGGACGGAGTTCATAGCCTTCCAGCTGCGTCAGGGCTCGGTACAGGGCATTTTTCAGCTGTCGCACATTGCCCGGCCAGCTGTAACGCGTGAGAAAGGCTGTCAGCTGCGGAGAAAGACGCGGGCGTGGCAACCCCTGTTCATCAGCAAAACGGGCGACAAACATTTCAGTGAGCGGCAGGATATCCTGCGGACGTTCACGCAGCGGCGGCAGGTTCAGCGTCAGTACATTCAGACGATAGAACAAATCTTCACGGAATTCGCCACGTTGAACCAGCTCAATCAGGTTCTTTTGCGTGGCACAAATCACGCGCACATCAACGTGCACCTCGTGCTCCTCGCCGACGCGGCGGAAGGTGCCATCGTTCAGGAAGCGCAACAGCTTGGTCTGCATACGCGGTGACATCTCACCAATTTCGTCCAGCAGCACCGAACCGCCATTCGCCTGCTCGAAAAACCCTTTTTTCCCTTCCAGCGCATTAGGATAGGCACCCGCCGCATGACCAAATAATTCACTTTCCGCCACATCATCGGGCAACGAGGCACAGTTCAGTGCCAGGAAAGGTTTCTTGCCGCGCGCACTGCGCAAATGACAGGCGCGCGCCAGCATATCTTTACCGGTGCCGGTATCACCGACAATCAGCAGCGGTGCATCGTGCATTGCCAGCTTACGAGCCTGGTCCAGCACCTGACGCATTTTTGGCGTGACCGCTACGATATGGTCGAATTCCGACTCATCGGTTACCGTCAGATTCTGCAGCTGACGGCCCATCCGCGCGGTGGATTTCAGGGTAATCATCGCACCCACCGGCTGATCGCTCTGGCCTTCTTCTTCAGCGAGATAAATCGGGCGCGCTTCCAGCAGGAAATCACGTCCCTGAATCACCACGTGCTGTACCTCAGCATCAACCCGATCATTCTCAATCCAGCGCTGGAAGTTAAAGCCGCTGATCAGCGTCCCCGCGTTCTGGTTGCGGATTTTTTGTTCGTCGAGATTAAACAGATTTTGTGCCGCCGGATTCGCCAGTTCCACTTTGCATTTGAGATCGATGGACAATACCGGTTCCGGCATCGCCACCAGTAACGCGCTCAGTGCCCGGTGTTCACGTTCTGAGGGCATGTAAGCCACGGTGCGTACATCTGTCACGCCAGGTGTACGGCGAATTTCCGCCATCAGTGAGCTGAATTGTTCGAATTCCAGTGCGGAAAAGTTGAGGTAGATGCGCCCAAGTGGCGCAATTTCAATGCCGCGCAGGTCGATATTGCGGGCAACCAGCAGGTCGAGCAGCTCGCGCGCCAGCCCGATACGGTCCTGGCAGAAAACTTCCAAACGCATTGCGATGGCCTTATTCAGGTTTTGATTTTAGTGATAATACGCTAACTTGCGACGCCTCAGAAGGGGCCTGTCAGGAAAAGTTGACAGTAAGAAGCCGACGATTGACAAAAGTGTAACGGAACAACCAATAATAATCCCGCCAAAAATCACAATTAACAAAGAAAATCTCACCTTTCACACCATTTTCAGTGCGAAAGGTGAGCGGGTGCTGATTATTTAGCACTCTGCCCTGCTTTAGCCTCGCTTTTGCTAAGGGTTTCTTTCAACTGGCCAATCAGTTCACGACGGAAATCACCCAGCCGCGGTTTATCATCTTCCAGCCATGGCAGAGGGCGACACAGCTCCATCGCCTTAATACCCAGGCGTGCCGTGAGCAGTCCGGCACCAATCCCCTGGGCTGCGCGAGCAGAAAGCCTTGCAGCAATATCCTGCGATATCCAATCCATGCCCACCTCACGTACCAGTTCAGAGGCTCCGGCAAAGGCCATATTCAGCAGCACCAGACGGAACAGGCGCAAACGGCTGAAGTAACCCAGCTCGATGCCGTAAAGGGTGGCGATACGGTTCACAAGGCGTAAGTTACGCCAGGCGATAAAAGCCATATCCACCAGTGCCAACGGGCTGACAGCAATCATCAGGGTCGCTTCCGCCGCATGACGGCTGATTTCACGCCGGGCCTGACGATCCAGCACCGGCTGCACCAGCTGCGCATACAGCGTGACTATCTCACGATCGTTATGCGTTTCATGCAAGGCAGCATGCCAGCGCTGCAATGCAGGATGCGCCTGATCCAGCTGCGCCTGCTGTGCCAGTTTTTCACAAAATGCACGCCCTTTACCGATACCATGGCTATGGAGTAGCTCACGCCCTATATCACGCTCCTCAGCGCGCTGCCGCAATCGATATAACCGACGCCACTCGCTAATCAGCGCACCCGCCCCGGCGGCGATGATCAAGCCACCGGCAACGCCGCTGCCTAGTGCAAACCAGTCACGTGTCAGCCAGGCATCGTGCATCCACTGCACTCCCTGAGCCACTACACTGACGCCAAAAATGCCGAGGCCGGCACCCACCATTTTGCGCCACAGGCTGCGTTTCGGACGCAGCGCCGCTTCAACCACTTTTTCACCCGCGCCCTCTTCCAGCGGCTCCTCTTCACGGGTGGCGAGAAACGCCACGTCAGTGTCGGCGCTGAAGGTTTGCGCCGCACGCAGCGGTTTATCTGCTTCGCGATCCAGAGGCCGGGCAAAGTCGATGCGCGGTTTCAACGGTGTTTCATCGTTCATCGCAACTTATCTCCCAATAAAAACTCCAGCGCCGCATCCATACGAATGTGTGGCAGTGGACGGTCAACGTCGAGCTGCTGCGGGCGGAATTGTTCAAACTGAAATCCCTGCTGTTGCCAGAAGGTGTGGCCAGGCAGGCGTGGCGGCACTTCGCCGGGATAGAAAGTCAACGCCTCACCATCGTCCAGACGGTTACCGCGCAGCGCGGGGAGTTTCTCGCCACGATGATCAACCAGCCCGCTTTCGGTCGCCTGCACCGAGGCCAGACCGAGACAATCCATGGTGATGCCTTCGAATGCGGCGTTCTGCCACGCATCCTGCACCAGCTGCTGCAATAACGACACCATGTTGGCGTGCTGATCGGCGGTGATGTGATCCGCTTTGGTGGCAGCGAACAGCAGCTTGTCGATAACCGGTGAAAACAAACGACGAAATAAGGTGCGCTGGCCGTAATGAAAGCTCTGCATCAGTTGTGTCAACGCCAGACGCATATCGTTAAACGCCTGCGGTCCGCTGTTCAGCGGTTGCAGGCAGTCGACCAATACAATCTGCCGATCAAAGCGCAGGAAATAATTTTTATAAAAACCTTTCACCACATGCTGGCAGTAGTAGTTAAAACGCTGCTGCAGCATCGCGAAATTACTGCCCGCCGGTGCCTGCCGCTGGATGTCGTCCACCTGAGGCCAGGGAAAAAACTGTAATGCAGGCGCACCAGCCATATCTCCCGGCAACACAAAACGCCCCGGCTGAATAAAATGCAGCCCCTCGGCTTTGCATTGATGCAGATAATCGGTCCAGGCGGCGGCGATGGCGGCCAGACGGTTTTCATCGGCCTGAGCATAAGGATCGAGATCGGCACACAGACTGCGCCAGCGCTGCGCCCATATGGCGCGATCGCCCTGCAACAATCCCAGCATCTGCCGTGACCAGCCAGCATAATCCTGCGCCAGCATCGGTAAATCGAGCAGCCATTCGCCGGGATAATCGACAATTTCCAGATACAACGTGGCCGTGTCTTTGAAGTGGCGCAGCAGCGATTCATCCGGGCGATAGCGTAGTGCCAGACGCATTTCACTGACGCCGCGTGTCGGCGTGGGCCAGCTGGGCGGCACGCCATACAGTTGGGCCAGACCTTCGTCATAAGTAAAACGTGGCGTACCCAATTCGCGTTGCGGCACACGTTTGACACCGAGCAGACGCTCCTCGCGCACCACAGAAAACAGCGGCAAACGAGCGCCGCTGTGGACATTCAGGAGCTGATTAACCAGTGAGGTGATAAAGGCCGTTTTGCCACTGCGGCTCAGGCCCGTCACGGCAAGGCGCAGGTGACGGTCAACTCCCCGATTCACCAGCGCCATCAATTCATTTTGCAGTCTTTTCATCGTTTTCCCTGATGAAGCGTGCCGACAGGCGACTAAACACCTTTGTCAGCAACGGTTCCAGCGCAAACGCCAGTAACAACTTTAACGGACGCCGCGCCACCGATTTCACTGCCCAGCCAGCGAGGCCGCCAGGGGCATATGTGACTGCACTGATGATGATAAATTTTCCCGCCGACTTCAACGCAGGTGCTGCGCGGCGACGCAGGGTTGTAAAACGTTGGGCGGACAAGGCAACCTCCGGCAATTAAATTTGACGAAAACGACTACGCACGCTGAAAGTTTCCGAGGTGACGTAACGTTCAATATCGCGCACATGATGTTCATCGACCTGTAGCGCAGCATCCAGCTCATCGAGCAGCTCGCTGGCACTGGGTTTATGTACGTCCGGCGCATCATCCGGTTTTACATCCAGTACGAAGCCGAGGATAAAGTAGGCAATCAGAACAAAGCCGAACAACCCAAAAAACATCGACAGTACCAAAATTACCCGCAGCAGCGTGACGGGGACATCAAGATATTCCGCCAGACCGGCACAAACCCCGCGCACTTTACCCTGTTGCGGGATACGCCACAGCTTACGCCCTTTCAGACTTCCTCCGCTCATGGCTGCCTCCAGTTCGGGTGCTCAGCATCAAGAATCGCCTCCAGCGCTTCGACGCGTTCGCGCATCCGGCGAGCATCCTGCGTCAGCTGTTGTAAACGTTGCATGTCATTCGAAGAAAGCTCCGCACCGCCGTTGCGTTTGTTGCTGTAATGAAGCCATAACCAAATCGGTGCGACAAACAGCACGAAGATGGTCAGCGGAATGGCCAGAAAAAGTGCGCTCATTGACTCTCCTTAATCATTTAACCCGTGACTGGTTCAGCACCATTACTCGCTGCGATTCATTTTGGCTTTCAGGGCCGCCAGCTGCTGGCTGATTTCATCATCAGCTTTCAGCTCGGTGAACTCCTGATCGAGGCTTTTCGGTTTACCAAAACGCTGGCTTTCCGCTTCTGCTTCCATGTGATCGATACGGCGTTCAAACGATTCGAAACGTGCCATCGCGTCATTCAGTTTATTGCTGTCGAGTTGACGACGCACATCGCGCGATGAAGAGGCTGCCTGGTGACGCAACGTCAGCGCCTGCTGGCGGGCACGGGTTTCGCTGAGTTTTTTCTCCAGCTCACCAATTTCCCCTTTCATACGTTCCAGCGTTTCTTCGACTTGTGAAACTTCCTGTTGCAGCGCAGCGATCAAATCGGTCAGTTTCTGTTTTTCAATCAGTGCCGCGCGCGCCAGGTCATCTTTATCTTTGCGCAGAGCCAGCTCAGCTTTTTCCTGCCATTCAGCCTGCTGAATATCGGCCTGCTCAATACGGCGCAGCAATTGTTTCTTTTCGGCCAGGGCACGGGCCGAGGTGGAGCGCACTTCCACCAGCGTGTCTTCCATTTCCTGAATCATCAGGCGTACCAGTTTCTGCGGATCTTCAGCTCGCTCCAGCAAAGAGTTGATATTGGCGTTCACGATGTCGGCAAAACGAGAAAAAATACCCATAATGATGTTCCTCAGAGTGTAATGTGGTTGCGTAAGACGCTCATCACTAATACAAAAGGCGTGCCAGTTTTTAACTGTATGAATTTATTGATCTTGATTGTTTTACATCCCGCCAGTATTCGCATAAGGTAGTGAAATTGATTAACTGATGGTGAAATTCATCATGGCAAATGGTAATGACAACCTGCTGGGCGAATCCAACAACTTTCTTGAAGTGCTGGAACAGGTTTCGCGCCTCGCCCCGCTGGAAAAACCGGTGCTGGTGATTGGCGAACGCGGTACCGGTAAGGAGTTGATTGCCAGCCGTCTACATTATTTATCCGATCGCTGGCAGGGTCCTTTCATCTCCCTTAATTGCGCCGCATTGAATGAAAATCTGCTCGATTCTGAACTGTTCGGCCATGAAGCCGGTGCCTTTACCGGTGCGCAGAAACGACATCTCGGTCGTTTTGAACGCGCCGATGGTGGCACGCTGTTTCTCGATGAACTGGCGACAGCGCCGATGCTGGTGCAGGAAAAATTGCTGCGCGTCATTGAATATGGACAGCTGGAGCGCGTCGGCGGCAACCAGTCGCTACAGGTTAATGTCCGTCTGGTGTGCGCCACCAATGAAGATCTGCCCGCGCTGGCAGCGGAAGGCAAATTCCGCGCGGACCTGCTCGATCGTCTCGCCTTTGACGTGGTCCAGCTGCCACCGCTGCGCGAGCGCCGCAGTGATATCCTGGTCATGGCAGAACATTTTGCCATTCAGATGTGCCGCGAACTGGGTCTGCCGCTGTTCCCCGGCTTCAGTGAACAGGCGCAACAGGCGCTGTTGCACTACAACTGGCCGGGTAATGTGCGCGAACTGAAAAACGTGGTAGAACGTTCGGTATACCGCCATCACAGCATTGAGGAGCCGCTGGATAACATCATTATCAACCCGTTTGCGCCACGCAGTGCGCCGGTTTCGGTTGCCGCCAGTACTGAAAGCAGCCAGCCCGCTCTGCCGCTCGATCTGCGTCAGTGGCAGAACCAGCAGGAACGTCAGCTGGTGGAACGCAGCCTGGCGGAGGCGAAATATAACCAGCGCCGGGCAGCGGATTTACTGGGGGTTACCTATCATCAGCTGCGGGCGATGATGAAGAAGCATGGCATCCAGGTGCGCGATGAAGGATAAAAGCGTTAACGTTTACCATCGGCAAACTCTGCAATCTCCAGCAACATATCTGATATGGTGTCAGGGTTATAAAGAATAAATTCACTTCTTAATTCACTGTTGGTTGTGAATGTCGTTATTGCCTCATCAAAAGTGCTGGCCCTCATTGCGGTAATAAACCCTGCCTGTTGTTTATCTGAGAACTGAAGATAATGCTTCGCTCTGCTGCTGGCGATAGAGCGATGCCATTGGCGGCGTATCGCAATTTTTTCTTCCAGCGGAATCGTCTTCACAATGAAATTGCAGTTAGAGTTACAGAAATCTTTCTCTGTTACAGGGGCACCCACGTAATAATTGTCTGGCAATGGATCGGTTCCCATGTCGCCTTCTTTTTTAACTTTAGCATGTACCGATTCATGTATGATAATCTGCACTTTTTCCCAAATATTTTTTGACCAAAAAATTTCCGGCAGCCCTATTTTATTTAATAAGGGATAATAAACGGCATTCGCTTTTATCCCTCCCACATATTCTAATTCCACTACACTTTTGTCTTCATCAGCCAGCCACTTTTGTGCTTCTCTCAGTTCTGAAACGATTTTACTCACTTTGGCAAAGATAGCATCACTCACTTCATTCGGCTGAACACCAATATATTCAGCGATAACGCTCCTGACGCTGGCATCTTTGCTCTTAATCAGCATCTCGACTCTGTCCAGAGTTAGTTCAAAGTTTTTAATCGCCTGCACTATCGCAATTTTATGGGCAATGTTATTTTTGCCAATGCTGTACTTCCCATCCGCGACCACCCGGTTTCTCTTTATTACATCATTGGTTGCGTCGTCCATACCCCATATAATTTTGCCTTCTAAATTTTCTGGAATGCTGGACACGACAGAACCACCACCTTTGACCCTTTCATCAAGTTTCCATTGCCATTTTTCCACATCAAAAATATATGCCAGTGCAGATGCGCCTTCTGGCCGGGTATAGGTTGACGGCACTTTTAGCTGCACACGTTTATTTTCTAAGATCTCAACAGCAACATACCAATCCCTGCCATTTTTATTTCCTGTTCTGAGATAAAAGTCACCTTTATTAGCCTGATAAACCTCCGGTAATTCAGCGACAGGTGTCAGGTTCAAATCACGGGATAACTTCAGCCTTAACTCTTTTGGTATGGTGTATTCAAAAGCTGGCGAGGTCACCTCACTCCTCCTCCACTCTTTTATTTTATTATTATAGGTAAATTTTGTCTGACTCAAGCCACCTTTTTTAAACGAATGCAAATCACTGATAGTTGGCTTCGGTGTTACAAAATGCTCGCCGTCCGCCATAATTTCAATATACTCCGCCTGGCCCTCTTTTTGCCCGACACGCAAAAAATACTGATTTGTTTTTTCCTGGAAATATACTCCAGGATATCCCTGTATGCGGCTGATGCCCGTGATACTGGAGAGTTTTTGCGTTGTTTCAGGCAGGTTATCTAAACTTCTAAATGCCTGCCGGTCGAAAACCCAGCCGATGTCTTTTTCAAAAAAATAGGTATTCTGACGTGAACCGTAGACGGGATTATTACTCTTCTCCTTCACCGTGAGGAGATCACCTTCAAAGAAAACATTCACATATTTATATTTACTATCCGACTCCCGCACGCGCAAATATAAGTCCTCATTTTCATCGCGCCACAGAATTGTACCTTCACCATAGTCATAGGATTTAAGTGTTTTTTCGTGCCATGCAAACGTTTTCATCTCAGGTAAAAGCAGGATATGTTTCGTTTGCCAACCCGCATCACCACGTTTATATTCGAGCGCTTCCTCATGGCCTGCGGTGAATCTGACATTCAAAAGATCCATCAGCGCGGATTCCAGTTCGTTTTGGTCAACCGCCCTTCCCGCAAGATGGTCATTTATCAGTGAAAAGATAGATCCCAATGAACTCCTGATGAGTCCGGCCGGATGCAGTGAGCTGGCGAGGGATTCTATTTTGCCAAGCTGGATAGCCAATGATTTCAAAGCCTGTTCAGTTTTGGATTCTAAAAGCCTGCCGGAAGAATATTGATAGAGTTCAATTGCCGCGCTAATAAATGATTCAACCGGTCGTTTAAAGGCTTCCGTCAAAAGGCCGGTAATATCCAGGAGGGTATATTGGGTTTTAATTCCTTCATCCAGTCTTCTGATAATAATGACATCGACAGGATTAAAAGGAGCTGGTGTCGTTTGCATCTGTCTGACAGGAAGTGACCGGACATTTCTTATCTGATTATCGTGTGGTAATAAACGCCAGTCTGCTGTGTCACCCAATCCACGCCTGGTTTTATCATCCCGTTGTTGCTGCCGATTGCGTGTCCGGGTGCGTTCAACGCCTTTATCATTCCTGATTAGTCTGTGTTCTTCTTCATGCGGACGATTCAAAACATGCATTGCTGTCTGGGCAGAATTATCAGAACGGACATTGATCGCTGGCGCATCACGCGCTCGGGACTTTACAGGATGGTGCTTAGCCGGGTTAAGGGCCGAAATGACCTGGTAATGGTGCCTGACAACAGCTTTTTTACAGGGAAGAGGTTTCTGACTTTTATTATGATACCCGGAAACCGGGGCCGGTTGTGATATTGCCTTTACCGGTGGCGCATGTATGGTAACGCCGGACGTTCGGACTGCGATTTGCTGTGGCCTGCCCGATGGTGAATATAACGGTGTGCTACACACCGCCGTGGCGATGGCTCCCGTTGTTAACGCGCCAGTAAAAAAATAGCGTCCGGGTTTGAAATAATGTTTACGAACCGAGGCTGGTTTTGCTGCGGTGATGTTTTCGAAGCTGACCTTGCAGGCTTTGCCGTTTAACAGGATGGTCGTTGAATCCTTAACTTTCGAGCCTCTGCGCGCACCGGCAGCGGGCCTCGGTATCCCTACAGCTGTTAATGATATCCTCGTCATAAACGCCTCCATGATAATAACGTTCACTATGAGAGTTTACTGCACAGGTTTTCGAAATAGTTTGCGCAGTAGCAAGGTGGCGAGCGAGTGCAGCCAACGAAGCTACAGCGCAAAATATGAAGAAAAAAAAGCCCGCTATAAGCGGGCAACAAATACTGGAAGCAATGTGAGCAATGTCGTGCTCTTCTTCGGTAGAGCCACCGTCGAAGCGCAGAAGAATAATAATCATTCTTATTATCATCTGTAAACCCCTAATTGAGAATTTTTCTCATTTCCACACTAACGTTGTGATTACCCCACCCTCGGTTTGCTGAAAAAGACACCAGAACTGTCCTTAATTTGGGGAGTACCCAGCGTTTGCGATACACTCTCGCTATTGCCTCAGAATCGTTGAGTTCTATGCCAAAATTATTCCCCACGCTGTTGCTCAGCCTCAGCGTATTGAGTGCGTCTGCATGGGCGCTGCCTGCGAACGATATTCGCCATACCGGCTTCGTTTATTGCGTCAACGGCACGGTGAATACCTTCAACCCGCAGCTGGCCAGCAGCGGGTTAGTGGTCGATACCCTTGCCGCACAGCTTTACGATCGCCTGCTTGATGTCGATCCCTATACCTATCGGCTGATACCCGACCTGGCACAAAGCTGGGAGGTGCGTGATAACGGCGCAACGTATCGCTTCCACCTGCGTAAAGATGTTGCCTTTCAGCACACCAACTGGTTTACGCCGACACGAAAAATGAATGCCGACGATGTGGTGTTCAGCTTTGCACGTATGTTTGATCGTCAGCATCCATGGCATAACGTTAACGGCGGCAGCTACCCTTATTTTGATAGCCTGCAATTTGCGGACTCGGTGCAGAGCGTGAAAAAACTCGATGACGATACCGTCGAGATTCGCCTGAACAGTCCGGACGCCTCGTTCCTGTGGCATCTCGCCACCCATTACGCGCCAGTGCTCTCCAAAGAGTATGCCGATCAACTGACGGCCAAAGGTCAGCAGGAAAGACTGGATCGTGAACCCGTCGGCACAGGCCCATTCCAGCTCAGCGAATACCGTACCGGGCAATATCTGCGTCTTGCGCGCAACCCGCAATACTGGCGCGGGGTGCCACGTCTCCAGCAGGTGGTGATCGATCTCGGCGTTGGTGGCACCGGTCGCCTGTCGAAATTGCTGACCGGTGAATGTGACGTGCTGGCCTATCCAGCTGCCAGCCAGCTCAGTATTCTGCGCGACGACCCACGTTTACGTATGACGCTGCGTCCCGGCATGAATATCGCTTATCTGGCCTTTAACACCCGTAAACCGCCGCTGGATCGACCTGAAGTGCGGCATGCGCTGGCGCTGGCGATCAACAATGAACGTTTGATGGAGTCGATTTATTATGGCACCGCTGAAACCGCCGCATCGATTCTGCCGCGCGCCTCGTGGGCATATGATAATAACGCGCGTGTTACCGAATATAACCCGGCCAAAGCGCGGGAAACCCTGAAGGCGTTGGGTGTGGAGGATCTGCATTTACGCCTGGTGGTGCCCACTGCGTCGCAGTCGTGGAACCCCAGCCCGCTGAAAACCGCTGAGTTGTTACAGGCCGATCTGGCGCAGGTCGGGGTGCGCGTCACCATCGTCCCGGTGGAGGGCCGTTTTCAGGAAGCTCAGCTGATGTCCATGAACCATGATATTACCCTCACCGGCTGGGCCACCGACAGTAACGACCCCGACAGTTTCTTCCGTCCGCTCCTGAGCTGCGCGGCGATTCGCTCGCAAACCAATTACGCGCACTGGTGCTCACCCGCCTTTGATGAGGTGCTGCAACAGGCCCTGCTGTCACAACAGCTCGCGGCGCGCATTGAAAGTTATGATAAAGCGCAGCAGATGCTGGCGCAGGAGCTGCCGGTGCTGCCACTGGCATCATCACTACGTTTGCAGGCCTATCGCCATGATATTAAAGGCCTGGTGCTGAGTCCGTTTGGTAACGCCTCATTCGCAGGCGTTTATCGTGATGAAAGCAGCGAGGAATAAGCATGATCATCTATATATTGCGTCGCCTGCTGTTGTTGATCATCACGCTGTTTTTGCTGTCGCTGGTCAGCTTCAGCCTGAGCTATTTCACCCCCAATGCCCCGCTGGAAGGCGCGTCCTTGTTTGATGCCTGGTGGTTCTGGTTTAAGGGGCTGCTGCAGTTTGATTTTGGGGTGTCCAGTACCAATGGTCAGTCGATTGATATCCAGCTACGCGAGGTGTTTCCCGCCACGCTGGAGCTGTGCATTCTGGCCTTTATGCTGGCGCTGATGGTCGGGATTCCGCTCGGGATCTGTGCCGGAGTGATGCGTAATAAATGGCAGGACAAGGCGATTAGCGCGCTGGCACTGCTTGGTTTCTCCATGCCGGTGTTCTGGCTGGCCTTACTCTTCACGATGTTTTTCTCGTTAACCCTCGGCTGGTTGCCGGTATCTGGCCGGTTTGATTTGCTCTATCCGGTGCAGAACGTCACGGGTTTCGCGCTGATTGATGCCTGGCTGAGTCATTCACCGTGGCGACATGAGATGCTGATCAGCACCCTGACTCATATGATCCTGCCGGTGGTGGTGCTGGCCGTTGCTCCGACCACCGAAGTGATTCGCCTGTTGCGTAGCAGCACCAGCGAGGTGATGGATAAAAACTACGTTAAAGCGGCGGCGACGCGTGGGCTGTCGCGTTTTACCATTATCCGCCGCCATGTGCTGCATAACGCACTGCCCCCGGTGATCCCCCGACTGGGTTTGCAGTTCTCCACCATGCTGACGCTGGCAATGATTACAGAAGTGGTGTTCAACTGGCCAGGTCTGGGGCGCTGGCTGATCAATGCTATCCGCCAGCAGGATTATGCCGCAATTTCTGCCGGTGTGATGGTGGTAGGCAGCCTGGTAATCGTCGTTAACGTGCTGTCAGATATTGTTGGCGCGGCGCTGAACCCATTGAAACATAAGGAATGGTATGCCCTTAGATAATATCTACGCCGAAAAACGGCAGCCCGGCACCTTCCGACTCAGCTGGCAGCGCTTCTATCACGACACCAGCGCGATGATCGGCTTATATGGCTTCGGTGCCATCCTGTTTCTGTGTCTGTTTGGCGGCCTGTTGGCTCCCTATGGTATCGATCAGCAGTTCCTTGGCTACCAGTTACTGCCGCCCTCATGGTCACGCTATGGCGATGTCTCGTTCTTCCTCGGCACTGACGATTTGGGCCGCGATGTCCTTAGCCGGTTGCTGAGCGGCGTGACGCCAACCGTGGGTTCGGCGATTCTGGTTACGCTGCTGGCGGCGATCTGCGCGCTGGTGCTCGGCGTGCTGGCTGGCATTACCCACGGTCTGCGTTCGGCGGTGATGAACCACGTACTGGATACACTGCTGTCGATCCCCTCGTTGCTGCTGGCGATCATTGTGGTGGCGTTTCTTGGCCCACGGCTGGAGCACGCCATGCTCGCCGTGTGGCTGGCGCTGATCCCGCGTCTGGTGCGCGAAATCTACACCGCCGTGCACGATGAGATGGAAAAAGAGTATGTGGTGGCACTGCGTCTGGATGGGGCGCGTAACTTCAATATCCTGTGGAGTGCGGTACTGCCTAACGTCCTCCCGCTGCTGGTCAGCGAATTTACGCGTTCGCTATCGATGGCGATTCTCGATATCGCCGCGCTCGGTTTTCTCGATCTTGGCGCACAGCTGCCATCGCCCGAATGGGGCGCGATGCTGGGTGACTCACTGGAACTGATTTATGTTGCCCCCTGGACGGTCATGTTACCCGGAGCTGCGCTGATGGTGAGTGTATTGATTGTTAACCTGCTGGGCGACGGCATCCGTCGCGCCGTAGAAGCGGGAGCTGAATAATGCCATTACTCGATATCCGCAATCTGACCATCGAATTTATGACCGCAGAAGGCCCGGTCAAGGCGGTTGATCGTATCAATCTGACCCTCACCGAAGGCGAAGTACGCGGTCTGGTGGGCGAATCCGGTTCCGGCAAGAGCCTGGTCGCCAAAGCCATCTGTGGCGTCACTAAAGATAACTGGCGCGTCACCGCCGACCGTATGCGCTTCGACGATATCGATCTGCTGCGCCTGTCTCCACG
This sequence comes from Pantoea sp. X-Soil-TKNS-1280, assembly GCF_059730475.1. NCBI lineage: Bacteria > Pseudomonadati > Pseudomonadota > Gammaproteobacteria > Enterobacterales > Erwiniaceae > Pantoea > Pantoea sp. X-Soil-TKNS-1280. The sequence continues at coordinate 2,266,550 of NZ_AP035962.1, forward strand.
CGAACGCCGTCGCATTGTCGGCCACAACGTCTCAATGATCTTTCAGGAACCACAGTCCTGTCTTGACCCCTCGGAAAGCATTGGTCGCCAGCTGATGCAGGCGATACCCGGCTGGACATTTAAAGGCCACTGGTATCAGCGGTTGTGGTTTTGGCGCAAAGCGCGTGCCATTGAGTTGCTGCATCGCGTCGGTATCAAAGATCATAAAGACATCATGCGCAGCTTTCCTTACGAGCTGACCGAGGGTGAATGCCAGAAAGTGATGATTGCTATCGCCCTGGCGAACCAGCCACGGTTGTTGATTGCCGATGAGCCAACCAACGCCATGGAACCCACCACCCAGGCGCAGATTTTCCGCCTGCTCAGCCGCCTCAATCAGAACAATAACACCACCATTTTGCTGATCAGCCATGACCTGCGCACCATGAGTCAATGGGCCGATCGCATCAACGTGATGTATTGCGGCCAGACGGTGGAAACCGCACAAAGCGAAGATCTGATGGGAACGCCCCATCATCCTTATACCCAGGCGCTAATCCGCGCGATGCCGGATTTTGGTAGCGCTTTGCCGCACAAAAGCCGTCTCAATACGTTGACGGGAGCGATTCCTTCGCTGGAGCATCTGCCGATTGGCTGCCGTCTTGGACCGCGCTGTCCTTACGCGCAACGGAAATGTATTGAGACACCGCGGCTCAATGGCACCAAAGCGCATCTGTTTGCCTGCCACTTCCCGCTGAATATGGAGGGTCAGTAAACATGGAAACGCTGCTGGAAGTACGCAACCTGAGCAAAACGTTCCGTTATCGCACGGGGCTGTTTCGTCGCCAACATGTAGAAGCGGTGAAAGATGTCAGCTTTACGCTGCGCGATAAACAGACGCTGGCAATTATCGGGGAAAATGGTTCCGGTAAATCCACGCTGGCGAAGATGCTGAGCGGCATGGTTCCCCCCACAGATGGACAAATCCTGATTGACGATCATCAGTTGGAGTATGGCGACTATGGTTATCGTAGCCAGCGCATCCGCATGATTTTTCAGGACCCGACAACGTCGCTGAACCCGCGCCAGCGCGTCAGCCAGATCCTCGATTTCCCACTGCGCCTGAATACCGATTTGGATGATGAGGCGCGGGAAAAACGCATCATTGCCACGCTGCGCCAGGTGGGCTTATTACGCGATCATGCTGGTTATTACCCCCATATGCTGGCACCGGGGCAGAAACAACGTCTGGCGCTGGCGCGTGCGTTGATTCTGCAACCCAAAGTGATTGTGGCGGATGAAGCGCTGGCCTCGCTGGATATGACCATGCGTTCACAACTGGTGAACCTGATGCTGGAGCTCCAGGAGAAGCACGGTATCTCCTATATTTATGTCACCCAGCATATCGGCATGATGAAGCACATCAGCGACCAGGTCCTGGTGATGCATCAGGGCGAAGTGGTGGAGCGTGGCGGTACCGCCGATGTGCTGGCCTCCCCGCTGCATGAACTGACCAAACGGTTGATCGCCAGCCATTTTGGTGAAGCCCTGACCGCCGAAGCCTGGCGGCGTGAGCGTTGATTGTTCACTGCGTCGCGGAAAACGCGGCGCGATTTACCGCATTTGACAGAGACGTGCTAGAATCCGCACGTCGATTAACGTCGGTCGCGCACTTTTTAACCATTGCGGCCGCCAACAACAATGACCATAAGGATTACAGCTATGGGTTTTCTTTCCGGTAAGCGCATTCTGATTACTGGCGTTGCCAGTAAACTTTCCATTGCCTACGGTATTGCGCAGGCGATGCACAAACAGGGCGCAGAGCTGGCTTTCACCTACCAAAACGACAAACTGAAAGGTCGTGTGGAAGAGTTTGCTAAAGACCTGGGTTCAGACATTGTTCTGCCGTGCGATGTGGCAGAAGACGAGAGCATCACTGCGCTGTTCACCGAGCTGGCAAAAACCTGGCCAAAATTTGACGGTTTCGTTCACTCCATCGGTTTCGCCCCGGGCGACCAGCTGGATGGCGACTATGTAAACGCCGTTACCCGTGAAGGCTTCAAAATTGCTCACGACATCAGCGCCTACAGCTTTGTTGCTATGGCGAAAGAGTGCCGTGCGATGCTGAACCCGAATTCAGCGCTGCTGACCCTGTCTTACCTGGGTGCAGAGCGCGCCATCCCGAACTACAACGTGATGGGCCTGGCTAAAGCATCTCTGGAAGCCAACGTTCGCTACATGGCGAACGCGATGGGTCCGGAAGGTGTACGTGTTAACGCCGTGTCTGCGGGTCCGATCCGTACGCTGGCAGCCTCTGGCATCAAAGATTTCCGTAAGATGCTGGCACATTGCGAAGCCGTTACCCCTATTCGCCGTACTGTAACCATCGAAGACGTAGGTAACTCTGCGGCCTTCCTGTGTTCTGATCTGGCGGGTGGTATCACGGGTGAAGTGGTACACGTTGATGGCGGCTTCAGCATTGCCGCGATGAACGAGCTGGAACTGAAATAAGTTCCTGAGGGCGAGCCTGGCTCGCCCTTTTCATTTATGCCCGCAATCCTCTGCATCAAATATGCGCGATAAATCGCGCCGCTACGTTCTTATGCATTCTTGCTATTAATTATCACCGATCATTCTTTTGCCCCGGACAGCCCTTCGGCGAGGATAAGCTAGCCCTTCGGTGCGCGCCCGTTTTCAGATTGCGGCCACCGCTACCGAGTCCGTTTTTTGCAAAAGGAATGACCATGGAACAACGCCGTTCTCCAGGCCATGACCAGTGGTTTTATGAAAGTCAGACCCGCCCGCAACATAGCGCTGCGGCACCGCTGGTCCCTGAAGCTGCCCATATTGAGGATCGTTTTCTGCTCGGTTTACAGCAGGAAGCTACCGCCTTGCAGCCGTTGTTTATTCGCTTTCAACCCGCCCTGCTGGCGGCGCGCGATCTCAGCCAGATTCTGTTTCCCGACACCTTAACCCCCACCCTGACGCATACTCTGACGCTGTATGATCGTCTCAGTACCGCACTGACCGTGGCACAGGTGGCGGGCGTCCAACGCTTATGCAATCACTATGCTGCGCGACTGAACCCACTGCCGGGCCCTGACTCCTCCAGAGAAAGTAATAACCGGCTGACGCAGATCACCCAGTACGCGCGCCAGCTGGCAATGCAACCGGCGCTGATTGATGGCAGCAGTATCAGCGCGCTGGATGCCGTCGGGCTGACGGAACCGGATATCGTCACCCTTAATCAACTGGTGGGTTTTGTCAGCTATCAGGCGCGTGTGGTTGCCGGGTTACAGGCGATGATCGGCCTGCCCGTTCGCTGGATCCCCGGCGTATCACCACCACCCGATGCCGACGCCGCATTGTTTCAGCAATCCTCCCACTGGCAGCATGCGCTGAAACCGGTTGAGCTGCGTTATGCCACGGCGGAACAACTGGCGGCCATCACCTTTTGTCAGGGAATCGATGGGCTGGATGACGCGGTGTGGTTGCTGGTACATGATGCCCAGGCCTTGTACGGCTGGGCGACATTGCATCAACGTTTAAGCGAGCATTTTGACGCGGATGAGTCTCAGGGACAGGCGGTGAGCGCACGGATTCTCGGCTGCCAGCGTCAGTTTGATCGCCATGCCAGAGAGAAGCGCGACACGTTGATTAATGGGATTGCCGGTGACGACGAGCCACTGACCGCGTTGAGCGCACAACTTACCCGGCTTCCTGAGCGTTTCAGCGCTGCCCATCTGCAACCGCTGCTCAACGCCGGTTGGGGAACAGAAAAGATCTTTACCCTGCTACAGGCGGTGGCGCTGGCAAACTGGCAGGACCGCCTGTTGATGGCGCTGGGCGAGACACGTTAATCGGGCAAATGCCCACGCGCTTCATCGAAAAAATGCTGAGCCAGCGGCGTTGCCCGGCCTGGTTCAGCAATCACCAAAGCCGCCTGGCGTCCCATCGGCGCAATCTCAATCGGGCGACGTTGCAGATTTTGCAGCATTTCCGGCAGCAGATGCCCACAAGGCGAGACCATCACTCCTAACCCTACCTGCGCGCTTTGCAGCAACTGCATAATGGATGCGCTCTCGACAATCACCCGTGGCTGGAGCCCAGCCGCGCGCAGCTGGCTATCGAGATAACGGCGGAAATAACGTGTCGGTTCAGCGAGACACAGCGGCTGGGTAGCAAGCAGCGCCAGATCAAGCGTCGGATGCTCCAGCAGCGCCGGGAAAACCTCGGGATTGAACACCGCCTCGACACCGCGATCTTTCAATAGCGCCGTCTGGAAATGCAATTCGCGCAGCGCATTGAGTTCAAAAAAACCGATACCACCATCGACCGTATGGCTGTTCAGCGCATCCAGCAACTGATCGGCGCTCATCGCCGACACGCGATAATCCAGCTGCGGATAGCGTGCCTCAACCGCCTTCAGCAGCGCTGGTAACGCCACGCTGCACTGCGGCATCACTCCGAGACGCAGAGTGCCATTCACGCCGTGTTTCAGCGATTCCACTTCCAGTTTAAGTCCCTGATATACCGAGACGATTTCCCGCGCCCAGGCTAGTACCCGTTCACCTTCCGGGGTAAAGCCATCAAAGTTGTTGCTGCGGTTAATCAGCGACAGACCCAGCTCGCGTTCAAGATTTTTCAGGCGCATCGATAGCGTAGGCTGGCTGACAAAGCTGGCCTCCGCTGCCCGGCCAAAGTGACGTTCGCGTTCCAGATTGCACAAATAAATTAACTGTTTGATATCCATGTATTTTCACAAAGTTACAGCGACACCTGGCGTGCGCGTCTGAGAGCGGTCAGAGACATCATCGTCAACATCAGGCCGATCATTAATAACAATTTAAAACTGATGGCCTTCAGCAGCACGATACCCACCACCCCGCCGCCGAGGAACGCCAGCACCGTATACAAATGCAGCTTCAGCCGCTCAATATATAACGGCGCATCTTTGGGCGATTCCTTACGCCGCAGCACATCAAATAACATCGCCAGCTCGATACCGATATCGGTCGAGGTGCCGGAAACATGGGTGGTTCTGACGCGCGCGTTGGAAATCCGCGTCACTACCGCATTTTGTAGCCCGAGGAGAAAGCTCAGGCTGAGGATCAGCTGCACCCCGGAATCACCGTTAGGAAACCAGCTCTCCAGCACACCCAGCACCAGCAACGCGATGCCTTCGATAAAAATATTGATGGCGTAAATGCCACGAATTTCACGTCGCCGTCCGGCGTTGATAATCAGGGTTGAGACCGAGGATCCCGCAATAAATAGCAGGATAATCAGCAGAAAAAACAGGCCGATATGCAGGTCAACTTTTGCCAGATGATCTGATAACAGCGAAACGTTACCGGTCATATTGGCGGAGAAAAAACCCACGGTTTCGAACGCTGCCGTGTTCAGTGCACCGGCCACTGCCGCAAGGGTACAGGCCAGACTACGGTCGGTATTATAGGTTCTGGAACTCTCAGTGCTTACCAGCATGGCATTTCCCTGACTACCATCAACCCGGCTATCATCCTGCCAGCGCTGAATATTCTCAAGCGCTTCGCTTCTTTTTCCTGTCAGGCCACTCCTAGCGCACTTTTCACTTCACTGGCAATCTTCTCCACCTGTGGGCCATAAATCACCTGCACATCGTGCTCACTGACCCGGTTCACGCCATTCGCCCCGGTGGTCATCAGCGTCTGATCGACGACTTCATTCATTTGTTTAACGCGTACCCGCAGACGGGTAAAACAACAATCGACATCCTCGATATTGGCCTCCCCACCCAGCCCGCTGATGATCACACGGGTGCGCTCGTCGGCCGCCACCTGCTCCGGTTTCTGCTCATCCTCAGATTCGCGGCCCGGGGTTTCTACCCCCATCCGCGTGATGACAAAACGGAAGCCATAGTAGTAAATCGGCACATAGATGACCCCAAGGACCAGAGTCCACCACCAGTGCGTTTTGCTGCCGCCCAGGATGCCAAACACCACCAGATCGATGGCACCGCCCTGCACGTTGCCAATCATCAAATGCAGCATCGACATCAGCATAAACGACAGGCCCATCAATAGTGCATGCAGGAAATACAGGACCGGTGACACAAAGATAAAGCAGAACTCCAGCGGCTCGGTAATACCGGTGGTGAACGAGGTAAGCGCACCCGCCAGCATCAATGCTTTAACGCGCTGCTTATGCTCCGGGCGTGCGGTGTGGTAGATCGCCAGTGCGGCAGCGGGCAGGCCAAACATCATCACCGGAATCTTGCCCTGCGCGAGGAATTGGGTGGCGGTACGGACCGTCTCATCCGGAATTGCCCCTGGGTTGGTCAACGAGGTGTTGAAAATATTCAAGGCTCCAACGATGGTCTGTCCATCCACCGTCGCCATGCCGCCAATTGGTGTGAAACGCACGGTTTCATTGAGGATATGATGCAAACCGGTCGGGATCAGCAGACGTTCGCAGGCACCAAGCAGAAACGCACCGTACTGGCCGCTTTTGCCGATCATCTGCCCCACCCAGGCGATACCGGCACCGATGGTTGGCCAAATCAACGCCAGCAAGATTCCCACCAGCGGCAACACTACTACGGTGATAATCGGCACAAAACGCCGCCCGCCAAAGAAACTGATGGCAGTGGGAAGCTGCTGGGTATAAAAACGGTTATGCAATGCCACCGTAATCAGACCCGCTATCACCCCGCCGAGTACACTCATGTTGTAGGTAAAGATGCCCAACATCTCGATATATTCCGCCGAGGTCATCATCGCCGTGGTTTGATCCATCCCCGACTGCTGCAGGGCAGCTGCGGTGGTGGTGGCCTCCGTCATTCCCTTCGCCGCCAGGGTGGTGCTGATGCCCACATTCATGGCGATAAAACCAATCACAGCGGCAAACGCAGCGGTCGGTTTTTCAGCTTTTGCCAGACCAATCGCACTGGCAACGGCAAAAAACACCGGTAGATTGGCAAACAGCGCACCAGCCACCTTACGAATAAACCCAATAATGAGCTGAGGAACTTGCATATGTGCGAAGGCATCGCCAGTAATCGCCGGGTTTTGCATAGCCGCGGCCAGACCGAGAAATATCCCGGCAGCGGCAATCACCGAGATGGGCATCATTAAGGCTTTACCGAAGGCGTGAATTTGGCTGGCCAGATTCTTCATGGTTCAGACCTCTGCAATAATTGAAAGTACAATTATTAGCCAGTTATTCGCTGCACAGGTAAAAGCCCGCCCGCAGTGGCCGGTAAAGTTTGAACTGGCTCACGCTTCTGTCCGATTAGCGCGATAAACGCCAGCTATCGCACCATTAAGTCAATCAATTAGACAACTTTTGCTCTGAGTCGCACACTTCCCGTCAACAGTCGTCATATCCTGATAACAACTCCCAAACAATAAGCCTGCATTTACTATGAAATTTAAACGTAAAATTCAGCCCTACCGTGCCGCTGCCGGTGGATGGGGCTCTTTGGAAGCGACCACCCGTTTCGTCTTCGACAGTAAAGCTGCACTGAAAAACATGCGTAACCTGTTGCGTATGAACAAAGCACGCGGCTTTGACTGTCCGGGATGCGCGTGGGGCGATGACAACAAAAGCACCTTTAGTTTCTGTGAGAACGGTGCCAAAGCGGTGACCTGGGAAGCCACCCGCCGCGTCGTTGAACCCGCGTTCTTCGCCCAGCACAGCGTCAGCACGCTGTATCAGCAAAGTGATTATTTCCTTGAATATCAGGGCCGTCTGACCCACCCGCTGCGCTACAACCGCGATACGGACCATTACGAGCCGATCAGCTGGGATGATGCCTTCGCGCTGATTGCCAGCCATTTACAGGCGATGGACCACCCTGACCAGATGGAGCTGTATACTTCTGGTCGCGCCAGCAACGAAGCTTCCTGGCTGTATCAATTGTTTGGCCGCGTGATGGGCACCAACAATTTTCCTGACTGTTCCAATATGTGCCACGAAGCCAGTGGCTCCGGTTTGAAACGCAGCATTGGCGTGGGCAAAGGTACCATCCGTCTCGATGATTTTGACCATGCCGATGCGATTTTTGTCTTCGGTCAGAATCCCGGCACCAACCACCCGCGTATGCTGCACAGCCTGCGTCACGCCGCCGATCACGGCGCGCGTATCGTCACCTTCAATACCCTGCGCGAGCGTGGTCTGGAGCGTTTTGCCGATCCGCAAAAACCGCTGGAAGTGGTGACGTCGATGGCGGGCACCATCAGTTCCGCCTATTATCAGCCTAATCTGGGCGGTGATATGGCGGCCATCCGCGGCATGGTAAAAACGCTGCTGGAAACCCATCGCGCGCTGATCGCGGCCGGTGAAAAAGGTCTGTTTGACGAAACCTTTATCAACGCCGCTACCCAGGGCGTGGAAGCCTATCTGACCGCAGTGGATAACACCCGCTGGGATGACATTGTGCGTCAGTCCGGGCTGAGTGAAGCGCAGATTCGTGAGGCTGCCGCCATCTATCAAAGCGCCGACCGGGTGATCTGTACCTGGGCGATGGGGATCACCCAACATAAACACTCTGTCGATACCGTGCGTGAAATCGTCAACCTGCAACTGCTGTTTGGTCAGCTGGGCAAGAAAGGCGCAGGCCTGTGCCCGGTGCGTGGTCACAGTAACGTGCAGGGCAACCGCACCATGGGTATCGATGAAAAACCCAGCAAGGCGTTCCTCGATGCGCTGGGCAAACATTTTGACTTTGAACCACCGCGCGAACACGGTCATAACACCGTGGAAGCCCTCAACGCCATGCTGCGTGACGAAGTGAAAGTGCTGATCGCGCTGGGTGGCAACCTGGCGGCAGCGGCACCTGACTCGCCGCTGACCGAAGAGGCGCTGCAACGTTGCGGTCTGACCGTGCACATCAGCACCAAACTGAACCGTAGCCATCTGGTACCCGGTCACGAAGGTTTGATTCTGCCCACCCTCGGTCGTACTGAGCGTGATCGTCAGGCAACGGGTAACCAGTTCATCACCGTGGAAGATTCATTCAGCATGGTGCACGCCTCTGAAGGTGTCGGTATTCCTCTGGCGGACACCCAGCGTTCAGAAACTGCGATTGTCGCCGGTATCGCTCATGCCACCCTTGGCAAAGAGAAAATTGACTGGCTGGCGCTGGCCGATGATTACAATCTGATCCGTAATCACATTGCCGCCACCATCCCAGGCTTTAGCGATTTCAACACCAAATGTGATCTCCCGGGTGGGTTCTACCTCGGTAACGCCGCCGCAGAACTGCGTTTCAATACCCCGTCACAGAAAGCAGAGTTCAGCAATGCTGCCCTGCCCACTTCGCTGTTCCCACAGCTGGGCGATGTCGAGGTACCGTTTACGCTGCAAACCCTGCGTTCCCATGACCAGTACAACACCACCATTTACGGCCTCGATGACCGTTATCGCGGTGTGTACGGCCAGCGTGAAGTGGTGTTTATTCACCCGGACGATTTACAGGCGCTCGGTTTCAGTGAAGGCGAACTGGTGGATATCGAAACCCTGTGGAACGACGGTATCACCCGCCGGGTGAGCGGTTTTAAACTGGTGCCGTATAATATTCCTCGTGGCAATCTGGCCGCTTACTACCCGGAAACCAACCCGCTGGTGCCCCTTTCCAGCTACGGTGACGGTAGCGGCACCCCGACTTCGAAGTCAGTGCCGGTGAAGCTGGCCTTAACAGCCGCTGTACCAACCCAACGTATTGCCTGACGCCGGGTTATCAGAAGGTAAAAAGCCGCGTAAAGCGGCTTTTTAGCCTGTTTTGGCCTTGCCGCGCGGGCATGATTCGCGTAAAACTGTCAGCCGCTCTTAGGCCACGAAACTAAAAAAATTATGTTCCAGGATAACCCGCTGCTCGCGCAGCTGAAAGAGAAGCTCCACGCGCAGACCCCGCGCGCCGAAGGCGTGGTGAAAGGTACGGAAAAAGGATTTGGCTTTCTGGAGGTTGATGCTCAGAAAAGCTACTTCATTCCACCGCCGCAGATGAAAAAAGTGATGCACGGTGACCGCATCGTTGCTGTGATTCACACTGACAAAGATCGCGAGAGCGCCGAGCCGGAAAGCCTGGTTGAGCCGTTCCTGACGCGTTTTGTCGGCCGCGTACAGAAAAAAGATGATCGTCTGTCCATCGTGCCCGATCATCCGCTGCTGAAAGATGCCATCCAATGCCGCGCAGCCCGTGATGTCAGCCATGACTTCCAGGCCGGTGACTGGGCCGTGGCCGAAATGCGTCGCCATCCGCTGAAAGGCGACCGTGGTTTTTATGCTGAACTGACCGAATTTATCACCACCGCTGACGACCATCTGGCACCGTGGTGGGTGACGCTGTCGCGCCACAATCTGGAGCGCGAAGCACCGGAAGTCGGTTTTGGTGAAATGATTGACGAGCATCTGCAACGTGAAGATCTCACTGCGCTGGATTTCGTCACCATCGATAGCGCCAGCACCGAAGATATGGACGATGCGCTGTACGCAGAAGAGACTGCCGAAGGCAACCTGCTGCTGACCATCGCCATTGCCGATCCTACTGCTTATGTCCCTGAAGGCAGCACACTGGATAAACTGGCCGCGAAACGCGCCTTTACCAACTACCTGCCGGGCTTCAACATCCCGATGCTGCCGCGCGAGCTGTCTGACGATGTGTGCTCACTGCGTCCGAACGTGCGTCGTCCGGCGCTGGCCTGCCGCGTCACCGTACTGAAAGACGGCAGCCTGGCTGATGACATTCACTTCTTCGCCGCATGGATCGAATCCAAAGCCAAGCTGGTGTATGACGAGGTTTCTGACTGGCTGGAAAACAGTGGTAGCTGGCAGCCATCCAGCGACGCTATCGCCCAGCAGATTCGCCTGCTGCATCGCCTGTGCCTGGCGCGCAGCGACTGGCGTCAGACGCACGCACTGGTGTTCAAAGATCGTCCGGATTACCGCTTCGTACTGGGCGAAAAAGGTGAAGTGCTGGATATCATTGCCGAGCCACGCCGCATCGCTAACCGCATCGTCGAAGAAGCGATGATCCTGGCTAACGTCTGTGCCGCCAAAGTGCTGCAACAGAAACTGGGCTTTGGTATCTACAACGTGCATACCGGTTTTGACCTCGCTAACGCGGAACAGGCAGCTGGCGTACTGGCTGGCCACGGTATCACCGTGGATCCACAGGCCATTACCACGCTGGACGGTTTCCGTCAGCTGCGTCGTGAGCTGGATGCCCAGCCGACACAGTACCTCGACAGCCGTATCCGCCGTTTCCAGGCCTTTGCCGAGATCAGCACCGAGCCAGGCCCGCACTTTGGCCTCGGTCTTGAAGCGTACGCAACCTGGACCTCACCGATTCGTAAATCTGGCGATATGATCAACCATCGCCTGCTGAAAGCCATTATTCGTGGTGAATCGATCGCGCGTCCGCAGGATGAGCTGACCGTGACCATGGGTGAACGTCGTCGCCTGAACCGCATGGCCGAGCGCGATGTGGGGGACTGGCTGTACGCACGCTTCCTCGCACCGTTTGCCGGTGGCGATCGCAAGTTCAGCGCCGAGATCATCGACGTTTCCCGTGGTGGTATGCGCGTACGTCTGCTGGAAAATGGCGCGGTTGCCTTTATACCTGCGCCGTTCATCCACGCCGTGCGTGATGAGCTGGTGTGTTCGCAGGAAAACGGTACCGTACAGATCAAAGGTGAAGTCGCTTACCGTGTGACTGACGTGATCGACGTGACCATCGCCGAAGTACGTATGGAAACACGCAGCGTGGTGGCTCGCCCCGCCGCCTGAGCATGAAATTGTGCGGGATAACAGTCGTTATCCCGCATTTTTCCCCGCCTGTTTAAACAATTGTTAAATTTGTATTCCGCTTCACACTTCTTCATCTAATCACTGTCGCTTACATTCCATTACATTATTTTTAACTTGTTGTATTCGATCGTTTATTTTTCCCGGTCCCTACAAGGAGTTAACTCATGAACAACGTCAGAACCGGATTGATCTGGTTAGCGGTGGCGTTAATTGGTGCCGCATCGTTTGCCATGCTGGCGCTCAGTCGTGGCGAACACGTTAACGCGGTCTGGCTGGTGATTGCTGCCGTGGCCTGTTACAGCATTGCTTATCGCTTCTATAGCCTGTTTATTGCCCGCCGCATTTTCGAGCTGGATGATCGTCGCCGGACCCCGGCGGAACGTTTCAATGATGGTCTGGATTATGTGCCGACCAATAAGTGGGTGCTGTTCGGCCATCACTTTGCCGCCATCGCCGGTGCCGGTCCGCTGGTCGGCCCAATCCTCGCCGCCCAGATGGGTTTTCTGCCTGGCACTATCTGGATCCTGGTCGGCGTGATGCTGGCCGGTGCGGTTCAGGATTTCCTGGTGTTGTTTATCTCCACCCGTCGTGATGGCCGCTCGCTGGGCGAAATGGCGCGGCAGGAGCTGGGTGCCTTTGCCGGGGTGATTACCATGCTCGGCGCGTTCGGCGTAATGATCATTATTCTCTCAGCCCTCGCGCTGGTGGTGGTAAAAGCGCTGGCAAACAGCCCGTGGGGATTATTCACCATTGCGGCCACTATCCCGATCGCCTTGTTTATGGGCGTGTATATGCGTTTTCTGCGTCCGGGAAAAATCGCTGAAATCTCAATTATCGGCTTTGTGCTGATGATGGCGGCGATCATTTTTGGTGGCGATATCGCCCAACATCCCTTCTGGGGACCCTTCTTCACCCTGAAAGGCACCGAACTGACCTGGGTGCTGGTGATTTACGGTTTTGTCGCCTCGTCACTGCCGGTGTGGCTGCTGCTGGCCCCGCGTGATTACCTCTCTACCTTCCTGAAAATTGGCGTCATTCTTGGTCTTGCGGTAGGCATTTTGTTTGCCATGCCTGAACTGAAAATGCCCGCCGTCACTAAATTTATCGATGGCACCGGCCCGGTGTTCTCCGGTGCGATGTTCCCGTTCCTGTTTATCACCATTGCCTGTGGTGCGATCTCCGGCTTCCATGCACTGGTGGCCAGCGGCACCACGCCGAAACTGGTAGAGCGTGAGAGCCATATCCGTTTTATCGGCTACGGTGCGATGTTGATGGAGTCTTTTGTCGCCATCATGGCGCTGATTTGCGCCTCAGTGCTTGATCCGGGCGTCTACTTCGCCATGAACGCACCAGCCGCACTGATCGGCACCACGGTCGAAAATGCTGCGCAGGTGATTAATGGCTGGGGCTTTGTGGTGACGCCGGAAATGCTGACCTCCATCGCCGGTGAAGTGGGAGAACAAACCATTTTGTCACGAGCTGGTGGCGCGCCGACCTTTGCGGTGGGTATGGCACACATCATCACCGAGGTGTTTAACAGCCGCGCGATGATGGCGTTCTGGTATCACTTCGCCATCCTGTTTGAAGCGCTATTTATCCTGACTGCCGTGGATGCCGGTACGCGCGCCTGTCGTTTTATGGTGCAGGATCTGGTGGGCACGGTAGTCCCATCACTGGCGAACAACCGTTCATGGCTGGGCAATATGGCCGGGACGACCGTGGCAGTAGCAGGCTGGGGATTCTTCGTCTATCAGGGCGTGGTGGACCCACTCGGGGGCATCAATACCCTGTGGCCACTGTTCGGCATCGGTAACCAGATGCTGGCCTCGATGGCGCTGATCCTCGGCACGGTGGTGCTGTTCAAAATGAAGAAGCAGCGTTACGCCTGGGTGACCATTTTGCCTACCGTATGGCTGTTTATTACCTCGATGACCGCGGGCTGGCAGAAGATTTTTCACGAAAAACCTTCAATTGGTTTCCTCGCTCAGGCCAGCAAATTCCGTAAAGGCCTCGACGAAGGCGTGATTATCGCACCGGCCAAAACCGTGGCGGATATGCAAACCATTGTCTTCAGTAACCAGATAAACGCCTTGCTGTGCGGCTTCTTTATGCTGGTGGCGGTCACCATGCTGATCGCCGCGTTCTTCGTCATTCGTCGTGCATTACGCAGTGAAGTGCCGACCGTACATGAGTCGGTGGTGTCACTGCGTAAGGAGGTGCGTAATGTCTGATGCTATTCGTTACCCGCGAAAACCAACAGGAACCTGGCAAATCCGCCAGTGCCTGCCACTGACTAGTGTGGCGAGGGATGCACCACGCACGCGCTGGCAACGATTATGGCGAGGTTTGCAGCAAAGCTTCCGCTTAATGGTCGGCGTCCATGATTATCAAAATTATCTGCAGCATATGCGTCTGCATCACCCTGACCAGACGCCGATGAATGAGCGTGATTTTTATCGCTACTGTCTCAATGCCCGCTTTCCCAGTGAGCCAGGAAAACTGGGCAAATGCCCTTGTTAATGCTGCATAGCCCCAAATTTTTGGGGCTTTTTCGTGCCATTCATTTCTCTAAACAAAAATATATGCGGATTGCATCTTGTGCTTACGCAAGAGGATGAATACTGTTGCTAAAATAATGAGATACCGCCTGCTGAGCATTCCCCGGAGGAAGTTTCCATGACCGATGAACAAGGGCAAACGTTGCTATACACCTTGTTTGGCACCACCAGCCCTCATTGGCGTCTGACAGCAGACAGCGATGCATTGCACTTTGCCGAAGAAGAACATGCCCACACCAATCTGGCCGTTCCTCTTACCCCTGCGCAGGCGAGTTTGCTGCGCGCCATGACCGTTATAACCTCCAGCATTAACCTGACGTTATCGCTGCACGGCACGCCTGTGCCAATGCATTTTGTCGGCCGCAAAGTGAATCAGGCCACCTGGGCCGGTACCGCTTCTGCATGGGGTGATACCTCATCTGTCGCACGCGATTTGACCCTCGGACTTTCCTTTGCGGAACAAGTCGTTTCTGAAGCCAACTCGGTGATTGTCATCCTTGATCAGCGAGGAAATATTCAACGTTTCAATCGGTTAAGTGAAGAATACACTGGCCTTAAAGAACACGAAGTGATTGGCCGTAACGTATTCCAGCTGTTTATGACCAAACAGGAGGCCCAGGCCTCACGTCGCAACATCGCCGGATTCTTTCGTGATGGCAGTTCTTACGAAGTTGAACGCTGGGTGAAGACCAAAAAAGGTCAACGACTGTTTCTGTTTCGTAATAAGTTCGTCCACAGTGGCAGCGGCAAAAATGAAATATTTCTCATCTGTTCAGGAACGGATATAACCGAGGAGCGCCGCGCCCAGGAGCGTCTGCGCGTACTTGCCAATACCGATACCGTCACCGGTTTACCCAATCGCAACGCCATCCATCAGCAAATTAGTCTGGCTCTGGAGATGGCGAAAGGCACGCAAACCGGCGTGGTTTACCTCGATTTGGATAATTTCAAGAAGGTGAATGACGCCTACGGCCATATGTTTGGCGACCAGTTACTCCAGGCCGTATCGCTGGCCATCCTGAGTTGTCTCGGGAAAGATCAGACTCTGGCGCGCCTGGGTGGTGACGAGTTTGTGGTGCTGGCAGAAAACACCAGCCAGGCCGCACTGGAAGCCATGGCCTCACGTATTCTGGAACGGCTGCGTCAGCCATTCCGCATCGGCCTGATAGAGGTGTACAGCGGTTGCTCAATCGGCATCGCTCTCGCCCCGCTGCATGGCGAGGATCGTGAAAGCCTGATTCGTAACGCCGATACCGCGATGTATCACGCGAAAGAAAATGGTCGCGGTAAGTTTTGCGTCTTTGCCAGTGAGATGAATCAGCGCGTGTTTGAATACCTGTGGCTCGACACCAATCTGCGCAAAGCGCTGGAGCAGGATCATCTGGTGGTGTATTACCAGCCGAAAGTGGATCGCGATGGCGAGGTGCGCACGGCCGAGGCGTTGGTGCGCTGGAATTCGCCGGAGCGCGGTCTGGTGCCCCCCGGGGATTTTATCGCTTACGCGGAAGAATCCGGCCTGATTGTGCCGCTTGGCCGCTGGGTGATGCTCAACGTGCTGCAACAAGTCATCGCCTGGCGCGCGGAAGGCATCTGGTTACGGGTTGCGGTGAATGTCTCAGCGAAGCAGCTGATTGATCAAAGTATTTATAGCGACCTGAAACAGGCGCTGGCGGAAAGTGGCCTGACGGATTGTCCGATTGATATCGAACTCACCGAAAGTTGTCTGATTGAGAACGAAGCCGATGCACTGAAGCTGATGAAGCAGTTTCAGGAGTTGGGGGCGCAGGTCCATCTCGACGATTTCGGCACCGGTTATTCCTCATTGTCTCAGCTGGCGCGCGTACCGATTGACGCAATCAAGCTGGATCAGAGTTTTATTCGTAATATCAATAAGCAACCGGTGGCGCAGTCACTGGTGCGTGCCATTATGGCGGTGGCTAAAGCCCTTGATTTGCAGGTGATTGCCGAAGGTATTGAAACCAAAGCCGAAGAAAAATTTGTTATGGCTAACGGCGTCGATGGGCGTCAGGGTTATTATTATGCGAAACCAATGCCCGCAGACCAGCTCGGGCATTGGCTTAAGCATCCTGCCCGTGTTTAACGCTGGTCTGCGAGATTATCCGGCCTTGCGCAGGGATGCGCTATGACGGTTCTGCAGTTGCACCAGACGTTCCATATATGCAATGTCTTTTGGTTCCAACGTGAAAGCATAATCAACCCAATCCTCCGTAATATCCATTAGCTCCGCCCTGGAGAGTTGTAATACACGCTGACGCGCTTTCAGCATTGCCCGTA
Organism: Pantoea sp. X-Soil-TKNS-1280; assembly: GCF_059730475.1. Classification (NCBI taxonomy): domain Bacteria; kingdom Pseudomonadati; phylum Pseudomonadota; class Gammaproteobacteria; order Enterobacterales; family Erwiniaceae; genus Pantoea; species Pantoea sp. X-Soil-TKNS-1280. Next base: position 2,283,172 of record NZ_AP035962.1, read on the forward strand.
CGCCATTCAATTTCGGACGCAGGGTATCGATGAAGGTGCGCGTGGCGCGATAGCTATCACCAGGCTGGAACACTTTATCCACCAGACCGCGGGTTTCATACCATTCCGCGCTGTGTGACTCCCCTTCACAAATTAACTCTTCTGCCAGCTTCATGCCGGCACGCCGCGCAACTAACGAGTACCCGCCCATGCCCGGGAACAGATTGAAGGCAATTTCCGGGAATCCCAGACGTGCGCTGTTCTGCGCCAGAATGAAGTGGTGCGCCAGGGCGGCTTCAAAACCACCGCCAAGTGCACTGCCCTCAATCATAGCCAGCGTTACCGCTCCGGTGTCGAAACCCTTCGCAGCTGAATGGATGCAGTCCACGCAGGCACGGGCATAAGCACGCAATGCTTCCCGCCGGTTGTTACGAATGCACTCGACAAAGAACCGCAAATCGCCTCCAGCGTTAAACATTTGTGGTACCAGCGATCCCGTCACCCAAAAATCGATCGGCAGACCGGAACGCTGCGCAGCGTAGCTCAGGTTCATGATCTCCTCGATTAATTCGTGGTTAAAGCTGGGACGCGGTTGCGCCCGCAGCATCATCCACATGGTGTGCCGCCCTTCCTCATAATAGGCAGCCAGCTGCGTGGTTTGTCCGACTTCGGTGAACAATCTGCATGTAGGTTGGTTAATCACTGTCATAGTCTCATCCTCTGTTTATATGATGCGTTGAACGCAATATCAGCGTAATCCAGAGTGAGGCCAGACCAAATGAGAGATTGATTTATATAGCAAATTCCAGAGATTTCCCCGACACAGGGGTCGGGGAAAGATTAGCAGGGTTACTTGATGGCCGCGCGTTGTCCTGCCGCAACATGAAAACGCTTAACGCGCCGTGAATAAAGCGCCGTAATGATGGGGACCAATACTGAAGTAACAATGACCGATGTCGCCACCAGCGCGGTAGCCGCAGGAGCAACGGGTTTAAACTGTGGCAGCATTTCGGCAATCAAGACCGGCGTTGCCACCGCGGCACCCGCGGTGCTGGAAGCAGCAATGCCTGCGGTACCGTCGCCACCGCCAATCAGACGGTCGGCAAGGATTAGCGGAATGCCGGTGATGATGATCACCGCGACGCCCAGCAACACACCGAGTAAACCGGTTTGCGCAATAACCGCTAAATCAATGGTATTGCCGAGCGCAAAGGCGAAAAACGGAATCAGGGTATGCACCGCTTTGCCGAAGAAATCCCGCAACTCCGGGTCGAGGTTACCGAGGGCAAAACCAACGAGGAATGGCAGCACCGCGCCGACAAACACATGAGGTTCAAACGAGGCGATGCCCGCCGTACCCAGAATCACCATGGTCATCAGTGGCCCTGATTCCAGTGACATCAGCACAAACGCCCCCGCTTCTTCTTTGGAGCCATATTGCTGCATGATCGAGGCATACAAACCGCCGTTGGTCATATCCATCGCCGCCACTAACGCCAGGGTAGAAAGGCCAGCAAACATGCCCACTTCCACCCCGTTTTCCGGCATCACGCGTGAGGCAATGGCTGCCACCACCCAGGCCACCGCGATTTTGGTTAGCACCAGCGTACCGGATTTGCGTAACACGGTGCCGGTGGCGCTGAGTTTAATGGATGCGCCCATGCAGAAGAACCATACCGCAAGGATGGGTACAGTGCCGCTCATGAGTCCATTGGTGAACGAACCGAAGTATTTGCCCGCGCCGGGTGAAAAGGTGTGGCACAGTGCGCCAAGGAACAACGGGATCAACATCATACCGCCAGGGATTTTATCGATTGCACGTTTGATATGCATATTAGTGTCACCTTGACTGAGCCAGAGGGAGGTGCGTTAAACATTGCCAACAGGTCTGGCTGGCAAGATAACGGCTTCTCACGAGCAAAATAGTGATCGCCAATATATTTATGAAACGTTGTTTTATTTTTATTGGTTTATAGTTTTATTTTTTGACCATGCTCGCCATACCAGTTAGTTTTTGGCAATAAAAAAGGCACCTGCTGGTGCCCTGGCGGTGTTCCATTACTTCTGCCCATACCAGGCATTTTTGCCATGCTTTCTTAGGTAGTGCAGGTCAAGCAGGGTTTGCGAAATGGAGGGCAGCTCCTGACGTAACTGTTCCGTATGCAACGCCATATAGGCGACTTCCTCCAAAACCACGGCGCTGTGAACCGCAGCATCCGCATCTTTACCCCAGGCAAAGGGACCATGAGAATTGACTAATGCCGCAGGAATGGCCGTCGGGGCAATTTCGCGTTTGGCGAACGTCTCGATAATCACCTGCCCGGTATTCCATTCATACTCCTGTTCAATCTCTTCTCGCGCCATTGCACGGGTACAGGGAATGGTGCCGTAGAAATCGTCAGCATGGGTGGTTCCCCAGGCAGGAATGTCTCGTCCGGCCTGCGCCCAGATGGTGGCGTGGCGCGAATGAGTATGCACAATACCGCCAATTTCCGGCCAGGCAAGATACAGCGCACGATGCGTTGCGGTGTCTGAGGATGGCCGCATTTTCCCCTCCACCACCTTGCCGCTTTCCAGTTCTACCACCACCATGTCGTCGCGCTGCATGTTGGCGTATTTCACCCCGGAAGGTTTGATCACCAATAAGCCGCTGGCACGGTCGATAGCACTGACATTACCCCAGGTAAAGGTCACCAGGTTATAGCGTGGTAAATCCAGATTGGCTTCCAGTACCTGTTGTTTCAACGCTTCCAGCATGTTTTTTCTCCTGCAAGATGTGATGGAGAAATTGTGCAAAGCCTGCGGCAAAAACGTTATGGAGGGAATGGCTGTAAAAGCAGCGGAAAGTGGCTGAGGGCGTAAAAATGTGGCGTGAATTAGGAGTTTTCTATCTTCGGAAAAAATCCGTAATGATTAGACTTGTCTCCAGCCAACCGTGGAGCGTTTTTTGCTCCCACACGGCAGGGTTAACACGCTGTTTTCGCATTCGGGCTGCGGATTGCAGGCTTAAGGATGAGGACCGTGATGACATAACGGTGTGAAACAGTTTCAGGGAGCAACGCCTATACTTAAAGAGTTGCCTCTGTATGTACAATCAAGGAGAAGTTTATGACAACAACAATGAAACGTCTGACCGCGGCCGTGCTGGCGACCACTTTAGTTATCGCCCTGAGCGGTTGTTCAAACTGGTCCAAACGCGATCGTAATACCGCCATTGGTGCGGGTGCTGGCGCGATTGGCGGTTCGGTTCTGACTAACGGCAGTGCATTGGGTACCATTGGTGGTGCCGCAGTGGGTGGCATTATCGGCCATCAGGTCCACTAAAGGACCTTACATAATATAAGGCTACGCAGCGCATCTACAGTACAGGGCCACTCATTGAGTGGCCCTTCTTTATTTAGCCGCCGGCGAGTTTAACCTTCATCCCTTTGGCTTCCAGCAACGATTTCAGCAGGTCACGCTTGTCGCCCTGGATTTCAATCACGCCATCTTTCACTGCGCCACCACAGCCACACTTTTTCTTCAGTTCGGCAGCCAGTTTCGCTAACGCATCATCATCCAAATCGACACCGGTGATCAGACACACGCCCTTACCTTTGCGGCCACTGGTCTGACGCTGGATGCGCACCACGCCATCCCCCTTAGGACGTGGTACTTTTTCTTCGACGGGCGCAATACGCCCACTTTCGGTGGAGTAAACCAGCGGATTGTCCTGAGCCATTAACCCTCCTGTAAACTGCGCAGAATTTGCTGCAATGTTGCCGCAGGATCGGCTGATTGGGTGATCGGACGCCCAATCACCATATAATCAACCCCTGCCTGCTGCGCCTGCTGCGGTGTCATAATGCGGCGCTGATCGCCCGCATCACTGCCAGCCGGACGAATACCGGGCGTGACCAGCGCGAAATCCTTGCCGATAACCTGTTTAAAATGTGCCGCTTCCTGTGCGGAGCATACCACACCATCCAGCCCGCAATCGTGCGTCAGGCGCGCCAGACGTTCTGCCTGAGCTGCCGGTGACAGAGTGATGCCCAGACCTTTGAGATCCTCTGCATCCATGCTGGTCAGTACCGTAACGGCAATCAATAACGGAGCATCATTACCATATGACACCAGCGCCTCACGCGCCGCATTCATCATGCGCGCCCCGCCACTGGCATGCACGTTCACCATCCACACCCCCAGGTCTGCTGCTGCCGCCACCGCATGTGCCGTGGTGTTAGGGATATCGTGAAATTTCAGGTCGAGGAAAATCTCGAAACCACGCGCCTGTAACGTTTTGACCAGCGATGGGCCAAATAGCGTGAACATCTCTTTGCCGACTTTCAGACGGCATTGGCTGGGATCGATCCGATCGACAAATTGCAGTGCGCTGTCGAGATTATGATAGTCGAGTGCCACCAGGATAGGTGAAGTGGTAACAGGCATAACGTTTCCTCAGTTACAGGCACCCGCAGGCGCGTTAGACAAACGGCAAGCATTCTACCTGCCTGTCCTGGTGACGACAATCTCAGTGCCGCGATTAACCGGCTGATTGAACGCAGGCTGCACAAGGCCTGAGGTTATTGAATTTTCTTAGCCTTTAGTATGTTGTAACTATGATGATGTTTTTTTTAAAACTGACGACCATTACTGGCCGTCAAGTCCGCGAATAGGTTTCACCGATGACCAGGTGCGGCATGAAGGACAATGCCAGTACAGCGCATGTGCGGTGAAGCCACATTTCTGGCAACGATAGCGCGGTTTGGTGCGAATTTGCTCGCCAACCATATCCCGCAGCACCATCAGGCTTTCTTTTGCACGGCCATCTTCCGCTTCATGCAGGTGAAAATCCATCAGGCGATGGAACACACGCATGGTCGGATGACGCTGCAGCTGCCGGTTGATATAGAGCTGTGCCGCTTCCGGGCCTTGCTGCTGCTCAAGGATATCGGCGAGATACAGTTCTGCTGCCGCCCCGGTGTTCTCCTCCACACAACGTTGCAGGAATTGCGCCCATTGTTCCGGCTCTTCCATCCGTTGATAGCAGGTTTCCAGCATCGGCAGGGTTTCGCTGACCAGCTCTTTATCCTGCTCCAGCACACGTTGCAGACGTTCCACCGCTTTCGCGTATTCACCCTGCTCCATCAGGATGCGACCGGTCATAATGGAGACACGCGCACTCTGACGATCGGCGGCCTCGCCTTTTTTCAGCAGCGACATCGCACGATCGAGATCATCACTGCTGAGCGCCTGCAGCGCCAGTTCACAATAAAAGTGAGCAATTTCACCTTTCTGCTTATCCTTGCCCAACTTGACCAGCTTTTCCGCCACCTCAATCGCCTGCTGCCAGTCACTGGTTGCCTGATGGATTAACAGCAACTGTTGCAACGCGCCGATGCGGAAATCGGTCTCATCTACCAACTGGCTAAACATATCTTCTGCACGGTCATACAGGCCAGCCGCCATATAATCGCGGCCCAACTGTTGTATCGCCAGCAAACGCTGTTCGTAGCTGAGTGAGGCACTTTCCATTAATGACTGGTGAATGCGGATGGCACGGTCAACTTCACCGCGGGAACGAAACAGGTTACCCAGCGTAAGGTGGGCTTCAACCGTGCCACTGTCCTCTTTCAACATGTCGAGAAAGAGGTCAACAGCCTTGTCCTGTTGGTTAGATAGCAGAAAGTTAACCCCTGCAACGTATTCACGTGACAGGCGGTTGGCTTCCTGTTGCTTATCCTGTTGTGCACTGCGCCGGCCCATATACCAGCCATACGCTGCAGCGACAGGAAGAAGCAAAAACAGCAATTCAAGCATCGAAGCTTAATCCCGACGACCGGCGGAAGGTGAGGTTGTCACCGCGGTCGATTGTTCATTTTGCGCCTGCATACGTTTCAGTTTGCGCTGCGCGTGTGCCAGCGATACCCGTAACCGTAACCAGAACAGCCCACAAATTGCCCATCCCAGCAGAAATCCGGCACCAAACAGACCAGCCAGCAATGTTGAAATACGAAATTGGCCCTGCGCCAGCAGATAGTTAAAAGTGATGATTTGGTCGTTATGCGCCCCGAGCGTAACGGAGACGATAAAAATGACCAATACCACGAGAAAAATCAGCAAATATTTCACAATGCATCCTGTCTGAGGTTATCCAGTAGAAGTATGCCAAAAAAGCGACGCCGATGCTGCTTATCACCACATCAAACGGCCTGATTTACGCAAGTGCAATCAATAATATGGGGCTGGATGGGAAAATTACAATCCGTCGTCCCGCTGTGCAATCTCTTTTGCCTCCGGTGGCGGGACACTAAGGGGACCACAAAACCGCTGTGCCAGCCATGTTGCTATCATCACCAGCAACCAGGAAATCAGCGTTGCCATTACCAAATCACGCGGCCAGTGCATCCCCAGCATCAGGCGACTGCCCATCACCAGACTCGCCCAGACAAACACCACCACGATGGTCAGGGTGTGACGCCGCGGCCACAGTAAACCGATGACCAGTAACGCCCAGCTGGCAGCAAACAGGGTATGACCAGAAGGAAACGCAAAGCCCGTTTCAAATGCCCAGTGTTTTTTTAACCAGCCAGGCAGCATCGTATCATTCGCCAACAGTTGTTCTACCACCTGGCTGCGCTGCTTACGTTTTAGCTCGTAAAACTGGTGTTCATCGAGACCATGGCTTTTTGCCAGCCACATCACGTAGGGACGAGGCTCCTGCACCTGATCTTTAATAAAGGATTTAGTGTACTGCCCGGTGAGAATAGCGCCATTCATGATGATGAGCAGCAAAATCGCGGGCCTGAGACGGAAGCGCAGGCACCATAATACCCAGGCACTGAGAAGCAGGCTGGTAAGCGTTCCCCATGGGCTGGTAACGGTTTCCGTCATCCAGAACAGGAATTTCAACAGTGCTCCATGGGATCCTGGCTGCCACTGCCAGCCAGAAAGCCAGACGCTCAGCGGCATTATCAGCAATAAAAACGCCCCGAACGTCGTGCGTTGTACAATCTTTAACATCCACTTTCCCTTACAACCGCGTAAAACACTGTGCCATGCATAACTTTAGCTGAAAAAAGAATAACATAACCATTGCGGCTTAGATAATTGTGCTTTATCACTACAATAACTCTGACTGATTAACTGCCTGATGTCAGGTTGTGGCACAATATTGTCAGTTTTGGGGCCACACAGGCCCATGCGTTATCATGATGATAGCGCATCCTATGAAGGTTCTGGAGAGTCACATGCAGCTTAAACGGGTAGCAGAAGCCAAACTGCCCACGCCATGGGGAGATTTCCTGATGGTTGGTTTTGAAGAACTGGCAACCGGTCACGACCACGTCGCGCTGGTTTATGGTGATGTTAGCGATCACACTGCGGTGCTGGCGCGCGTCCATTCTGAATGTCTGACCGGTGACGCTTTATTCAGCCTGCGCTGTGATTGCGGGTTCCAGCTTGAAGCCGCGCTGACGGCGATTGCTGAAGAAGGCCGCGGCGTGCTGCTTTATCATCGTCAGGAAGGTCGCAATATCGGCCTGTTAAACAAGATTCGTGCCTATGCACTACAGGATAAAGGCTTTGACACCGTAGAAGCCAATCATCAGTTGGGCTTTGCCGCAGATGAACGTGATTTCACGTTATGCGCTGATATGTTCAAACTGCTGGGTGTCAATGAAGTGCGCTTGCTGACCAATAACCCGCGCAAAGTGGAAATCCTCAGCGAAGCTGGCATCAATATTGTTGAGCGCGTGCCGTTAATCGTTGGCCGCAATCCAAAGAATGCCCATTACCTCGATACCAAAGCGGAAAAAATGGGGCATCTGTTGCCGAAGTCGTAATAAAAAAGCCGGGATACTCCCGGCTTTTTCTTAGTTCAGCATGTTACGAATTACGTAATGCAGAATGCCATCGTTCTGGTAATAGGTCAGTTCATTCCCCGTATCAATTCGACAGCGCGTCTCCAGCGTCTCGCGGCTGCCATCGGCGCGAGTCAGGGTCACGTTGACGGTACATCCCGGTTTGAGCTGTGCCAGGTTTGCCACATCAATATGCTCCTCACCGGTCAGTTGCAGCGTTTTACGCGTGACCCCCTGAGGAAATTCCAGCGGCAGAATCCCCATACCAATCAGGTTTGAACGATGGATACGCTCAAACGACTCGGCAATCACCACGCGCACGCCTTGTAAGCGCGGGCCTTTGGCCGCCCAGTCGCGACTTGAGCCGGAGCCGTACTCTTTGCCCGCAATCACCGCCAGCGGTATCCCCTCCTGCTGATACTTCATGGCAGCATCGTAAATCGCCAGTTGTTCATTGCTGGGGAAATGTCTGGTATAGCCCCCTTCCACGCCAGGGACCATCTCATTACGAATACGAATATTGGCAAAGGTGCCGCGCATCATCACTTCGTGGTTACCACGACGCGATCCATAGGAGTTGAAGTCGTTGCGCTCCACACCATGTGCCAGCAAATAACGCCCCGCCGGACTTTCTGCCTTGATACTGCCGGCCGGAGAGATGTGGTCGGTGGTGACTGAATCACCGAGCATCGCCAGAATGCGCGCACCGGTGATGTCCTGCACCGGTTTTGGTGTTTTTTCCATATCGTCAAAAAACGGTGACAACCGGATATAAGTTGAACCTTCATCCCAGTTATAGGTGGCTGCTTCACTCACTTTGATTTGTTGCCATTCCGGTGTGCCATCAAATACTTCGGCATACTCTTTGTGGAACATATCACTGGTCACCTTTTGTACTGCCTCGGCAATTTCTTCCGGTGACGGCCAGATTTCTTTCAGATAAACATCATGGCCGCGTTGATCCTGGCCGATCGGATCGCTCTGCAAATTAACCTTCATATTACCCGCGAGAGCATAAGCCACCACCAGCGGTGGCGAAGCCAGCCAGTTGGTTTTTACCAGGGGATGGATGCGGCCCTCGAAGTTACGATTACCGGAAAGCACTGCGCCGACGGTCAAATCGCCCTCTTTGATCGCGCTCTCGATACTATCCGGTAACGGTCCCGAGTTACCGATACAGGTAGTACAACCGTAGCCGACCAGATTGAATCCCAGTTCGTCGAGGTAAGGAGTCAGTTGCGCGACAGCCAGATAATCAGAAACCACTTTAGAACCGGGTGCCAGCGATGCCTTCACCCAGGGTTTGCGCATCAGCCCTTTTTCCACGGCTTTTTTCGCCAGTAATCCCGCCGCCATCAGTACGCTGGGATTTGAGGTATTGGTGCAGGAGGTAATCGCCGAGATCACCACCGCCCCATCATCCAGCTGATAGCTGTCACCGGTTTCGCTGTCGCGATAACTGACGCTTTTATGTGGTTTCTGTGCCTGGTTGAGTTCCAGTTCATTACTGGCGGCGAAAGCCGCAGGGACATCACCCAGCGAAACACGGTCCTGTGGACGTTTTGGACCGGCGAGGCTGGATTCAACATCATTCATATCCAGCGCCAGGGTGCTGGTAAATACGGGCTCATCACCGGGGTTACGCCACATTCCCTGCGCTTTAGCGTAGGCCTCCACCAGTTGCACCTGCACACTATCGCGGCCAGTCAACGTCATATAACTCAGGGTGACATCATCAATCGGGAAGAAACCACAGGTTGCACCGTATTCCGGTGACATATTCGCAATGGTGGCGCGGTCAGCCAGCGGCAGATCTGCCAATCCATCACCATAAAATTCGACGAATTTACCTACCACGCCATGCTTACGCAGCATCTGCGTGACGGTTAAGACCAGGTCAGTTGCGGTGATGCCGGGACGTAATTTCCCGGTAAGTTTAAAGCCCACTACATCCGGGATCAGCATTGAAACTGGCTGTCCGAGCATGGCCGCTTCTGCTTCGATACCCCCTACTCCCCAGCCCAGCACACCGAGTGCATTAATCATAGTGGTGTGAGAATCAGTACCAACCAGCGTGTCGGGGTAGGCCACATCCGTACCGTCCACGTTTTCATGCCAGATGGATTTACCGAGATACTCAAGATTCACCTGATGGCAAATGCCGGTGCCGGGTGGCACGACGCGAAACCGATTAAAGGCTTTTTGCCCCCAGCGCAGGAAAACATAACGCTCATGGTTACGTTCCATCTCTAACCGGACGTTTTCCTCAAAAGCCTCATCGTCACCAAAGTGGTCAACCGTGACCGAGTGGTCAATCACCAGATCGACAGGCGACAGCGGGTTCACCTTTGCAACATCGCCGCCGAGACGTTTTACTGCTTCACGCATTGCCGCCAAATCGACCACTGCCGGTACGCCGGTAAAGTCCTGCATCAGTACCCGCGCCGGGCGATAAGCTATCTCACGATCGGCATGTGCATCTTTTTGCCATGCCACCAGCGCCTGAATGTCTTCTGCCGTTACTGAGTCTTCATCCTGCCAGCGCAGCAGATTTTCCAGCAGAACTTTCATTGATTTGGGTAGACGATCGATATTGCCTAACTGGTGGGATGCTTTTTGCAGGCTGTAATATTGCCAGGTATTTTTACCAACTTTCAGCGTCTCCTGACTCTGCTCGCGTAACGTCGACATAGCTCCTCCTTAATAATGACACTCTTAACCTCAGTAACCACAAGGTTTAGCTTAAAGATAGACCACATTTTCGTTAACGTTTTGATAACAACACGAATTGACACATTGAGCTATGTATTTAACGACAAACAAAAATGCCCCGACGATGGGTCGAGGCATTTAAAATGAGAAACAATTTGAGTTATTGGATTACATTATCATCCACACAGCAGCGGCCCAAAAAAGGAATGAAAAGGCATATATGCTGAACCATGACATTGTTGTTGTTGCATTCATAGAGTCACTCCCTCCCGGATTCCGGGTAAAAAGGGATAACGTCCTCAGCCAGAGCTGATGACACCGTTTTTATATGCTGAGTGTTAAAAGAGGGGCTTTAAAGTTGCCCGCCGGATAACCCGGAAAAGAAGGACTACTCGTTGATATAAAAAGAGCAGAACGCAGACCTGCGTTATTTGGACTTCGGATCCATGAATGATTCAATAAAGTGACGCTGCTTTTCACTCAGTTCCCACGATGAAGGGATTGCCACTTCCTGTTCCGTGCTGGCAGCATCTTTTGCTTTACACACAGGTGTGTTGGGCTGACGTGCAGAAACTGAAGATTTACTGCTGAGTGTATTTGCCCACATGGCTTAACCCCACATACGCCAAATCATTAGTGCCACCACTACCCAGAACAAGGCTGATGCAGCGAAGACAGTCAACCAGGCTTTGCGACGGATGTTACCTGAACGCTCAACCTTGGTGCTTTTAGCCCGGAAATCCGGTTGTACAGTTAATCTCGTAGCCATAGTTTTTGATAATCACTCTCAATAAAACGATTGATGACATCGATTAAGATTTAGGACGAATCCTAAACGCGTTAAGACCAAAAATCCAGTTATTTTTATTGAGCACAACGATTAATGCTATTTATCAAAATGTCAGAAACTGATGAGATAAATTTAATAACTAAGCAAACTATTAATTAAATAGTTACATTGTAAATTTGGGTTAAATCAAAATTAGATCCAATCTTAATTAAACCTTAATTTACCGGACCAGCTAAAAAGCCCTTCCCCATCAACTCTTAACTGGAGTATGGGAATATTCCTGGGATCTCGCAAAGCGGTAAAGTAAAAAATGTGTACTAATTCGCATTTAAGAACTAACAATGAAAAAACATGTGACCGATGTTTCATTTACAAAAAAATAATGAAAATTTTTGAGCTACGGCTGGCGCTAAGTAAGGAAAAAACTGAGGGTGCCAGTCAGGCACCCCGAAAAAATAATGACTTAGCGGATCACTTGAAAGGTAACTTGATATCACGGAACATGGCTTCAATATCTTCATTGGAGCGCAAGGCGACTGCGGTATCCACGACATCGCGGGTCAGATGCGGAGCAAAACGCTGAATAAAATCATACATATAACTACGCAGGAAGGTACTGCGTCTGAAACCAATCTTCGTGGTGCTATTGGTAAATATCTCTGATGCTTCAATGCGGACTAAATCCGGATCGGAAACCGGGTCCACCGCCATGCTGGCAATCACTCCCACCCCTAATCCTAAACGGACATAGGTCTTGATGACATCCGCATCGGTGGCGGTAAAGACAATACGTGGCGTCAGTCCCGCACGATTAAACGCGGTATCCAGCTCAGAACGTCCGGTAAAGCCGAAGGTGTAAGTCACCAGAGGGAACTCGGCCAGCTCCTCAATCGTCACCTGCGCTTTCCCCGCCAGCGGATGGTCCGGCGTCACCACTATTGCGCGGTTCCAGTGATAACACGGCAGCATAATCAGGTCGTCGTAGAGATGCAGCGCTTCGGTGGCAATAGCAAAGTCAGCATTGCCTTTAGAAACCGCTTCAGCAATTTGGGTAGGTGAGCCCTGATGCATATGCAGGGACACACGTGGATAGCGTTCGATAAAGCCTTTAATGACCCCTGGCAGCGCATAACGGGCCTGAGTATGGGTCGTCGCGACGTACAGTGAACCTTTATCTGGCCAGGTATGCTCACCAGCAACCGATTTGATCGCATCGACTTTAGATAGCACTTCACGGGCAATGCGAATGATTTCCTCACCCGCTGGGGTAACCTGCGTCAGATGTTTACCGCTGCGGGCAAAAATCTGCACGCCCAGTTCATCTTCCAGCATTCTGACCTGTTTACTGATGCCTGGCTGCGAAGTGTATAAGCCTTCTGCGGTGGAAGAGACATTGAGGTTGTGATTGACCACTTCAACGATGTAACGCAACTGCTGCAATTTCATAGTTATATCTTCCCGGTAGGCGACAGAGTAGCAATCCCCCATGAGCGTGTTTCCGCCCTGGTTGAGGTATTTCAGGGAATGCGCGTCAGCGAAACGTAAAATCTATAACCACTATATCAGTTAAAGAAAGAATGTAGAACGATTAGCTATAAGGATGGGAAAAAGGCCAGCAAATGCTGGCCTTGGGGGGATTATTTTTTCGCTTCCTGCCATTTGCCGTCGATATAGAAGGCAGACCAACCGGTCGCTTTGCCCTCTTTTTCTGAGGCAACATATTGCTGCTTAGTCTTGCGACTAAAGCGCACCATGGTTTTGTTGCCTTCCGGATCGGTGGCCGGTGCTTCTGCCAGATATTTCAATTTTTCCGGCAGACGGTCAGCGAAACGCTGCAACTCTTCCACCAGCGGCGCACGGGTCTCGCGCGATTTAGGGAAGGTATTGGCGGCCAGGAATACACCGGCTGCGCCATCACGCAGGACGAAATACGCATCCGATTTCTCGCACGGCAGTTCCGGCAACGGTACCGGATCTTCCTTCGGCGGCGCGACTTCACCGTTACGCAGGATTTTGCGGGTGTTTTTACACTCGTCGTTGGTACAGGCCATGTACTTACCGAAACGTCCCATTTTCAGGTGCATTTCAGAACCACATTTTTCGCATTCAACGATCGGGCCATCATAACCTTTGATACGGAACTCGCCCTGCTCGATTTCGTAGCCATCACATTCCGGGTTGTTACCACAAACATGCAACTTGCGCTGATTATCAATCAGGTAACTGTCCATCGCAGTGCCGCACTTCTGGCAACGGCGGCGGGCGCGTAATGCGTTGGTTTCCGCATCGTCACCTTCCAGCACGTTCAGCACTTCGTTTTCCGGGATCAGGTTGATGGTCTGCTTACAACGCTCTTTCGGCGGCAGCGCATAACCGGAACAACCGAGGAACACGCCGGTGCTGGCGGTGCGAATGCCCATCTTACGTCCACAGGTGGGGCAATCGATGGAGGTCAGCACCATCTGGTTCGGCTGCATGCCGCCTTCTTCCGGCTCTTTTTCGGCCTGATCCAGCTGCTGGCTGAAATCGCTAAAGAAAGAGTCCAGCACACCTTTCCACTCGGCCTGATTGTTTGCCACCTGATCGAGGCTGTCTTCCATGTGCGCGGTGAAGTCGTAGTTCATCAGCTCACGGAAGTTCTCTTCCAGACGATCGGTGACAATCTCACCCATTTTTTCCGCGTAGAAACGACGGTTCTCGACCCGCACATAACCACGATCCTGAATCGTCGAGATGATGGAAGCATAGGTAGAAGGACGACCAATACCGCGCTTTTCCAGCTCACGCACCAGCGAAGCTTCACTGAAACGGGCTGGCGGCTTGGTAAAGTGCTGGCTTGGCAGCAATTCTTTCAGATCCAGCACATCGCCAACATTCACCGGAGGCAACGTCAGATCTTCATCATTCTTGCGCAGCGCAGGCATCACGCGAGTCCAGCCATCAAAACGCAGAGTGCGTCCTTTGGCTTTCAGTTTGAAGTCAGCTGCGCCCACGGTCAGCGTGGTGGAGTCATACTGCGCAGGCACCATCTGGCAAGCAACGAACTGACGCCAAATCAGCTGATAAAGCTTCTGCGCGTCCGCTTCCATATCCTTCAGCTTATCCGCCACGATCTCCACGTCAGAAGGACGAATCGCTTCGTGCGCTTCCTGCGAATTGTCTTTGCTGGCGTAAGTGTTAGGTGCCTCTGGCAGATATTTCTTACCAAAATTCTGGTCGATATAACCGCGTGCCATAGCAATGGCATCCTGACTCAGGTTGGTTGAGTCAGTACGCATATAAGTGATGTGGCCCGCTTCGTACAGACGCTGTGCCATCATCATGGTTTTCTTCACGCCGAAGCCAAGACGCGTACTGGCCGCCTGCTGCAGGGTAGAAGTAATGAAAGGCGCAGAAGGCTTGCTGCTGGTCGGTTTATCTTCACGATCCAGCACGTCATAACGGGCTTTCTGCAGCAGCGCAACCGCCGCATGGGTCTGTTCACGGTTAACCGGACGGAAGGCTTTATCGCCCTGATGCGTCACCTGCATCGCCAGCGCATCGCCTTTGGGCGTAACAAAGTCAGCATCGATTTCCCAGTATTCTTCCGGGACGAAGGCTTTGATTTCGCGCTCGCGCTCCACCACCAGACGCACCGCCACTGACTGCACACGACCGGCAGACAGACCACGGGCGATTTTCTTCCACAGCAGCGGAGAAACCATATAACCCACCACGCGGTCCATAAAACGGCGCGCCTGCTGAGCATTAACACGTTCGATATTCAGCTCGCCCGGCTTATCAAACGCCTGACGAATTGCATTTTTGGTGATTTCGTTAAACACCACGCGGCTAAAACGCTTGTCGTCGCCACCAATAACCTCGCGCAGATGCCAGGCAATGGCTTCCCCTTCGCGGTCAAGGTCGGTTGCGAGATAGATGTGATCAGCATCGGCCGCAAGGCTTTTCAGTTCTGAAACTACCTTTTCTTTACCCGGCAGAATCTGATAATCCGCCTGCCAACCATGCCAGGGATCCACGCCCATGCGATTCACCAGCGCGGCTTTTTCATCTTTCTTTACCTTCTTACCGGCGGGTTTCGCTTTTTCCCCGTCGGCACTTTTACGGGTCGTTGAACCACTGGTCGGCAAATCACGGATATGACCGACGCTGGATTTCACCACGTAGTCATTACCGAGGTATTTATTGATTGTTTTGGCCTTTGCCGGGGACTCAACGATGACGAGTGCTTTACCCATATGTACCTTTACCTAATTGAAACGTCCTGATAAACGGGAGAGGATTGGAGACCCTGAAACCCAATGGGTTCAATATTGCTGCCACTTTTTCACTTTTCAAGGCAACCGGGACAATCTCAGGTCAGATTGCATCGACTTATGCAACTTTATGATTAGGAGCGAGTTTTCCATCTGACAGTATCACACATCCCGGTGTGATCTCCCTGAAATCTGAATCGCCCACACTCTACCTGATAAAATCCGTTACGCAACTTAATTAGCACTCTGTTTAATTTTGCGCCAATTTTGCCTGTTGCCACTGATTTGCACCTCCCACTCACTGGCAAGTAATATAGAAGGAGAAAAGTGACTGTCAAAAAAGGAGTGAATAATGTCAGCATTTACGGAATCCATTTCACGCCAGGTGTTACTGGAAAAAGCCAATCAGCTCATCAAAGAACACGATGATTATTTCGCCGGTATGGAAGCCAATGAGGTCATCCAGCAAGGGGACGTGTTAGTGTTTCGCGGCCCCTTCTTTCTTGATGAACAAGGTTTACCCACTGTCAAAACCACTGCCGTATTTAACGTGTTCAAATACCTGGCGCTGACCTTTTCTTCCCACTATCACCTGGAATAAAAAAACCCGGCCGGAGCCGGGTGGTTTTACAGTAGCGGCTTATTACCACGCTGCCACATTTTCAGAATTACCCGCTCCGCTGCCAGGCTGGCGCTATGGGTCACGCGATCGATCATTTTGCGTTTGCGCGCATAGTGCACGCCGAGCACGGTAAAGCGGTCCATCTGATGGATAATCAGCGCATCGCTGGTGCCAATTTCGTCAACCAACCCCAGGTCCAGCGCCTGGCGACCATACCAATGTTCGCCGGTCGCCACCTTTTCCAGGTCGAGCGTCGGGCGCATCTGATGGACAAAATCTTTAAACAGCTGATGCGTTTCGTTCAGATCTTCGCGAAACTTTTCCCGGCCTTCGTCGGTATTTTCGCCAAACAGCGTCAGGGTACGTTTGTACTGACCCGCGGTATGCAGCTCGACATCGATATCGTTACGCTTCAGCAGACGGTTAAAGTTGGGGATTTGTGCCACGACCCCGATCGAACCTACGATCGAGAACGGTGCCGCGACAATGCGATCGGCTACACACGCCATCATATAACCGCCACTGGCGGCCACCTTATCCACCGCCGCCGTCAGCGTCAGACCCGCATCACGGAGCCGTTGCAGCTGCGACGCCGCCAGGCCATAACCGTGCACCACCCCGCCGGGGCTTTCCAGCTTCAGCAACACTTCATCGCCCGGAGTGGCTACCGCCAGCACCGCAGAGATCTCTTCACGCAGTGAGCTGACTTCTCCGGCGTCCATACTGCCTTTAAATTCCAGCACATACAGCGTCGGCTTTTCCGCTTCCGCT
The DNA here is from genome assembly GCF_059730475.1 of Pantoea sp. X-Soil-TKNS-1280. NCBI lineage: Bacteria > Pseudomonadati > Pseudomonadota > Gammaproteobacteria > Enterobacterales > Erwiniaceae > Pantoea > Pantoea sp. X-Soil-TKNS-1280. The sequence goes on from NZ_AP035962.1 coordinate 2,300,143, forward strand.
ACACCGGCTTTGGCATTACGTTTGGCGGTTTTTGCTTTCTGCTTCTCTTCTTTTTTATGCTGTTTCAGCCAGACTTTTTGCATCTGAGGCTTCATTTTCGCCAGCTGCAAATCTTCTTTCATCTGGCGGTAGTCTTCATCCAGATGGGTTAAGCGCAACTGACCGCCGCTGTGACGTTTACGCAGCGCCGCATTGAGCACAATCAGAACAATAGCTGCGATCGTCACCACCACGGTGACGGCCTTGGCCAGAAATAATCCATAGCTGGAGAGTAAATCCATTCTGCCGCCTTATTAAACAGTGAATTACAGACAAAGGCTGAGTTTACCCGCTTTACCCGCGTTCGTCGCCTGAATTGCCGGCAGGCGGCACAGAATGCACGGTTGAGCGATTGCACCGAACGCCAATTTGAGGCATAAAACCAAAAAACCCTCTGACCTGTGCAAAGGACATCGCTGTGCATTATCAACCGAAAAGCGATCTGCTTGAAAATCGTATTATCCTGGTCACCGGCGCCTCTGACGGTATTGGCCGCGAAGCTGCATTAACCTATGCGCGCTATGGTGCGCAGGTGATCCTGTTAGGCCGTAATCCCGATACGCTGCAACAAACTGAACACGCAATCAATCGACTCAACAAAAAGCCCGCGTCATCGTTGCTACTGGATTTCTCTCATGCCACGCCAGAAAGTTGCCAGCAACTGGCACAACAGCTGGCCCAGCAGGTACCGCGTCTGGATGGCGTGCTGCATAACGCCGGCATTCTCGGTGAAATTGTGCCGCTTGCCGAACTGGAGCCGCATATCTGGCGTCAGGTAATGCAAATTAACCTCGATGCCACCTTTTTTCTCACTCAAGCCCTGCTGCCATTGCTGCTGAAATCCGATGCCGGCTCTCTGATCTTCACCACCTCAAGCGTAGGCCGGGTGGGCCGCGCGGGTTGGGGAGCTTATGCCGTGTCAAAATTTGCCACCGAAGGCATGATGCAGGTATTGGCTGATGAATATAAAAATCGCCATTTACGGGTGAATTGCATCAATCCGGGCGGTACTCGCACCAAAATGCGCGCCAGCGCCTTCCCGGATGAAGATGCCAGCCTACTGAAGACTCCGACTGATTTGATGCCGCTCTACCTTTATTTAATGGGTGATGACAGCAGACGAAAAACCGGCATCAGTTTTGACGCGCAGCCAGGACGCAAACCCGGACCAGCCAGCGCATGAGTGAACAACGTCATCAGCAACGCCAGCAGCGTTTAAAAGAACAGGTAGATGCACGTATCGCGGCAGCCAGTGAAACCCGTGGCATTCTGATTGTGTTTACCGGCAATGGTAAAGGCAAAACCACCGCGGCATTTGGCACCGCATTGCGCGCCTGTGGCCATGGCAAAAAAGTGGCGGCGATTCAGTTTATTAAAGGTGAATGGCCCAACGGCGAACGTAATCTGCTGGAGCAGCATGGGGTGGAATTCCAGGTGATGGCAACGGGCTTTACCTGGGAAACGCAGAACCGGGCAACCGACACCACCGCCTGCCAGCAGGTGTGGCAACACGCGCGACGCATGCTGGCTGATCCGCAGTTGGATCTGGTGATTCTTGATGAGATCACCTACATGGTCAGCATGGATTATCTGGATCTGGATGAATTGGTGACGGCTTTAATCGAGCGGCCGCTGGAGCAAACGGTCATCATTACTGGCCGCGGTTGTCACCGTACATTACTGGAGATGGCCGATACCGTGACGGAGATGCGCCCGGTAAAACACGCGTTTGATGCCGGCATTCAGGCTCAGCAAGGTATTGACTGGTAAAAACAATTGACGCCGCAAAGGCGGCGTCAATGATAACTCAGGAACCGCGCTTACTGCTGCGACGGGGCGAGTTACTGACCTGGCTGTGACGTTTCACTGCACGGCGAATCTGGTTCGCTTTCGTGCGGCGACGATCTTTCTCAACCGCCACTTTGGTCACCGTCTCTTCCGGCATCTCAACCAGGGTCCGCAGATAGTTTACCGCCGGTAATTCCAGCTCCATCCAGCCACCACGCGGCAGGCCTTTAGGCAGTTGAATATCACCATAACGCACACGCATCAGACGGCTCACCTGCACGCCAACCGCTTCCCATAAACGACGTACTTCACGGTTACGGCCTTCGGTCAGCGTCACGTTGTACCATTGGTTGATACCTTCGCCACCCGCGAAACGCAGCGTTTTGAATGCCGCAGGGCCGTCTTCCAGCTGCACGCCTTTGCTCAGCTGGCGAATTTTATCATCGCCAACTTCACCGAACACGCGTACCGCGTATTCACGTTCAACTTCACGGCTCGGGTGCATCAGGCGATTCGCCAGTTCACCATCGGTGGTAAACAGCAACAGGCCACAGGTATTCACATCCAGGCGACCAACGGCAATCCAGCGCGATCCACGCAGGCGAGGCAGGCGGTCAAACACCGTCGGACGCCCTTCCGGATCGTTACGGGTGCAGAGTTCACCTTCGGGTTTGTAATACGCCAGCACCCGACACACTTCCGTGGTGGATTCAGCGATGGAAACCACATGGCCATCAATACGGATTTTCAGGGATTTGTCGTTTTCGATGCGATCGCCCAGCGTCGCCAGTTTGCCATCAACGCTGACGCGTCCGGCCGAAATCATGGTTTCGATTTCGCGGCGCGAACCATGACCGGCACGCGCTAATACTTTCTGTAATTTCTCGCTCATTGAGCAGCCTCGTTGTCGCCTTCCCAGGCGTCGTGGTAAGAAGGTGCGGATACAGGGATTACCAGTTCCCATATCAGAATTCGTTTCAGCCGCCAGACCTGCAAGCGGCCCGCGATTTTACACTAAGCATAGCAGCGTTAAAACCTTTTACTTTTCTGCCGATAACAATGGTCGCGCATTTAGTGTCCATCCTGCAGAGAAAAACGCTATCCATTCGCAAAATTAATAAATGGCCCGCAGCGATATCAGGCTATTTTGCCCCAACCCCCTGAATTTTTGCCTTTTTGACCTGAGAGTCGTTGTCAGAAAAGCAGCCGCACTTAAACAAACTGATACATTAGCCACTCTCAATACTGCAATCACAGCATAGCCATCTATGCTTATGTTAAAGTGCGATTACAAAGACTACCACGGAAGTCAAAAACAGAATTTAATCCTGATCAACACGCTTAAGTAAGCCTCATCCCCCCAATAAATGTAAATTCCCAGCTAAATAACAGCGTGGATTGGATTACATCTATATTTTCTGATTTATTTTATAAAGGTTAAATTTCTGAATTGTTCTGATTTAAAATCTGTGTAAAATTTGACCCTGAAATCCAGTGCATCGTGAAAATAAACACTTTAAGCCTTACCTTTTATTATCTATTTACTAACAAATCAATAACGAGCATTGTGAAATTTCATTGATAATATAAACCGGCGCGCGCGGGAGTTGTTGCGTTAATTCATTCAGGTACGAATTAAACTTGCATGCCAAAAATCTTCACCAGGGATTTTACCGGTATGCCTGAATAAAGATTACTATCATGAGAACTTCCCTGCTTTGGCCTGCGCTCGCCGCGCTGGCACTGAGCGGTTGTTCCGTGGGCCATACTGAGTACAGCCGTGCGGCGCTGCAACACGTTGATATGAGCGTGACCGGCATCCCGACTGTACTGGGTTTAGGTGTCCTCGGCACAACCATTCCTTTAACACCAGAGTACAGCCTGACAGCTGCTCACGTTGCGACCACTGCCGTCCAGCGTGTGAAGGCTTATCACCCGTATTGTGATGTGGCAATTATTTATCACAAGAACGATCCTAAGACGTTGGTTAAATTCCGCAAAAGTGCCATTGGCGAACCGATTAAGATGTACGGTTACAGCTTTATTTCTGCCATGCCCGTTGAATCAAATGGTGTGAATTTAGCGCGTACCGCAATCAATAATCACTGGAATAAAAAACCCTGCGTGGCGATGGCGACAAATGCTGGCGTGGTACAGGGAATGTCAGGAGGTGCGGTATATAATGCAGACCAGACCATGGCTGGCGTTATTGTCGGATATAGCCATGAAATCGATAATGTGCGCAGTGGTAAAACGGTCCTGAAAGATGTATCGCTCTATATTCCGTATGGCGAATTCAGAACCTGGCTGGAAACCAATATTGGCCAGACGCCGGAGACGACGCCTGACCACGCATAATTACAGGAAAGGGCGAATATCGCCGACGCCTTCACGCACAATCACTGGAGCATCGCTGGTGAGATCGACCACCGTGGTCGGCTGTTGTCCCAGCGTACCGCCATCAATGATCAGATCGACCAGTTTACCGATGTTGTGCTGGATCTCTTCCGGGTCGGATTCGGTAAAATCATTACCCGGCAGCATCAGCGAGGTGGACATCATCGGCTCATTGAGTGCCTCCAGCAGCGCCAGCGCCACCGGGTTTGAAGGCACACGCAAACCAATGGTCTTACGTTTATCGTTCATCAAACGACGTGGCACTTCTTTGGTGGCTTTCAAAATAAAGGTGTAATTACCGGGCGTATTATTTTTGATGATACGAAACGCCGAATTATCCACCTGCGAATACGTCGAGAGTTCTGACAGATCACGACACATCAGGGTGAAATTGTGGTGCCCATCCAGCTGTCGGATACGGCAGATGCGCTCCATGGCATTTTTCTCTTCGAGACGGCAACCCAGCGCATAACCGGAATCGGTCGGATAAACAATAACTCCGCCTTTATTGAGATAGTCAACCGCCTGGTTGACCAGACGTGGCTGCGGATTATCCGGGTGAATATGGAACAGTTGACTCATAAAAACCTCATATCACCTGTCTGCTGGAACCAGATCAGGCGCAAGTGCAGGAAAACGTTCCCAGATCGGTTCGACACCGCCGGGTAACCACAACTTACGCCCCAACTCGATCCACGGACAGGGTTGGTGAAAATCAGATCCCTGCGACGCCGCCAGTTGATGATCGCGGGCATAGGTTGCCAGCTGACTGCGTTCATTAGGTGCCTGCTGGCATTGCGCCACTTCCATCGCGTCACCGCCCACCTCTGCGAAATGGGCGATCAGTCGTCTCAGCCATTTGCCGGATAGACCATAACGCCCTGGGTGAGCCAGCACGGCATAGCCACCGGAATCATGAATTGCATCAATGGCTTGTTTAATTGTACACCATTGTGGCGGCACATAACCGGTTTTACCGCGTGCCAGGTAATTCTTAAACACCTGGGCCAGGTTGTCCGCTTTACCGATTTCCACTAAATAGCGGGCAAAATGACCACGGGTAATCACCCCACCCTGCGCCAGCCGTTGCGCTCCTGCCAGTGCGTCAGGAATGCGTGCACGCTCCAGACGCTCGGCAATCAGCAGCGCCCGTTCAACCCTGCATTGATGTTGTTGCGCCAGAAATTGCGTCAGCTGCGGATGCTGGCAATCCACATGCAGCCCAACGATGTGGATTTCATGATTCTCCCACAATGTTGAAGCTTCCAGTCCGGCCACCACCTTAAGCGGTAGCGCCTGCTCCAGCACCGTCGATTGTGCTTCCGCCACGCCAGCAACGGTGTCGTGATCGGTAATGGCGAGCACACCGACACGCATTTCAGCCGCGCGCTGCACCAGCGCCGCCGGGGTGAGCACGCCATCGGAAGCCAGGGTATGGCTGTGTAAATCGTAAAGGGGAAAACGGGGGATGTCCGTCAAGATAACTCCAGCAACTGCATGAACCGGCAGGCATGATAACGATTTTGCCCTGAACTGAAAAAGGGTATTGACTTTTTTCAGCCGAACCAGTTAACTAGTACACAAGTTCACACGTAACGGGTATTTAATCATGGCTGTTGTTCATACGCATTCAAATGGTTGGTGGCGCGATGTTCCCGAACACGGGCGACGTCGTCGTGCACAACTTGCGTAAACGCTGTGCAGATACCTGAGCCCGCCACCGAGCGGGCTTTTTTTTGAGCTAAATTCAGAGAAATCATCATGCCAAATGCGAAACCTACATTGAAGTTGATTACCGGCACCGCGCCCTACCGCGAAGATCCGGCCGCAGTGTTTCATCAGTTATGCGGCGCACGTCCGGCAACCTTGCTGCTCGAATCCGCTGATATCGACAGTAAACGTAACCTGAAAAGCCTGTTAATCGTTGATAGCGCTCTGCGTATTAGCGCACTGGGCAACGTGGTCACTATTCAGGCGCTGTCGGAAAATGGCCGGGCGCTGCTGGCGCTGCTGGATGAAGCGCTGCCACAGACGGTGCGCATTGCGGTGCGCCCGGATGGCCGCGAGTTGCACTTCCCACAGCCGCGGGATTTGCAGGATGAAGATTCCCGCCTGAAAGCGTTGTCAGTGTTTGATGCGCTGCGCCTGATCCCCCAGCTGGTGCAAAGCCCGGTGGAAGAACGTGAAGCCATGTTCCTCGGTGGTTTGTTTGCTTACGACCTGGTGGCAGGATTTGAAGATCTGCCTGAATTGCAGAATGACCAGCGCTGCCCCGACTATTGCTTCTATCTGGCTGAGACCCTGCTGGTGATTGACCATCAGGAGCGCAGCGCTCGTCTGCAGGCCAGCCTGTTCTGTCCGTCCACCAGTGAGTTCCAGCGTTTGCAGAGCCGTATCGAACAATTACGCGGACAGATGACGCATGCCGCCCCTGCTCTGCCAGTGCAGACAGTGGAACATATGGTGTTAAGCACCAACCAAAGCGACGAGGTTTACTGCAACGTCGTCAGAGAGATGCAGGAAGCCATTCGCATTGGCGAAATTTTCCAGGTGGTACCATCACGCCGTTTCTCACTGCCGTGCCCGTCACCGCTGGCCGCTTATGACACACTGAAGAACAGCAACCCCAGCCCGTATATGTTCTTTATGCAGGACCAGGATTTCGCGCTGTTCGGTGCCTCGCCGGAAAGCTCGCTGAAATACGACGCCACCAGCCGCCAGATTGAAATCTATCCGATTGCCGGTACCCGTCCGCGCGGCCGTCATGCTGATGGCTCGTTGGATCGCGATCTGGATAGCCGTATCGAACTGGAAATGCGTACCGACCATAAAGAGCTGGCCGAGCATTTGATGCTGGTGGATCTGGCGCGTAACGATCTGGCGCGCATCTGCGTACCTGGCAGCCGTTATGTCGCCGACCTGACCAGCGTTGATCGCTACACCTTTGTGATGCACCTGGTCTCACGCGTAGTCGGTACGCTGCGTCATGATCTTGACGTGCTGCACGCGTATCGCGCCGTGATGAATATGGGCACCCTGAGCGGCGCACCCAAAGTGCGCGCCATGCAACTGATTGCCAATGCCGAAGGCACCCGCCGCGGCAGCTACGGTGGCGCAGTGGGTTACTTCACCGCGCATGGCGATCTCGACACCTGCATCGTTATCCGTTCGGCATGGGTAGAGGATGGTGTTGCCACCGTGCAGGCCGGAGCCGGTGTGGTGCTGGATTCGCAACCCCAGGCGGAAGCCGACGAAAGCCGTAATAAAGCCCGCGCCGTGTTGCGCGCCATTGCCACCGCCCATCACTGCAAGGAGATTTTCTGATGGCCGACATCCTGCTGCTCGATAATATCGACTCCTTTACTTACAACCTCGTTGATCAGCTGCGGACCTTCGGCCACAACGTGGTGATCTACCGTAACAATCTGCCCGCCGAACTGCTGATTGAGCGTTTGCAACAGATGGAAAACCCGGTGCTGATGTTATCTCCTGGTCCGGGCGCACCGAAAGATGCGGGTTGTATGCCTGAACTGTTGCAGACGTTACGTGGCCGGCTGCCGATTATCGGCATTTGTCTCGGACATCAGGCGATTGTTGAGGCCTACGGCGGTCATGTCGGCCAGGCGGGTGAGATTCTGCACGGGAAAGCCTCGTCGATTACCCATGATGGTATCGGCATGTTTGCCGGCCTGAGCAATCCGCTGCCAGTCGCACGTTATCACTCGCTGGTTGGCAGTAATACCCCCGCTGAACTGACGGTAAATGCCAGCTATAACGGCATGGTGATGGCTGTGCGCCACGATGCCGACCGCGTGTGCGGTTTCCAGTTCCATCCTGAATCTATTCTGACCACCCAGGGCGCACGTTTGTTAGAACAAACGCTGGCCTGGGCGCTGGCGAAGTAATAGGGAGATAATGATGCAAGCTATTCTGGAAAAACTTTATCAGGCCCAGACACTGACCCAGGCCGAGAGCCATCAGCTGTTTAGTGCCATTATTACCGGCCAGCTGGAACCGACCCAGCTGGCAGCTGCGCTAATTGCCATGAAAGTACGTGGCGAGCGCCCGGAAGAGATCGCCGGTGCCGCCTCCGCGCTGCTGGAAGATGCCAAACCCTTCCCGCGTCCGGATTACACCTTTGCCGATATCGTCGGCACCGGTGGCGATGGCAGCAACAGTATCAATATTTCCACTGCCAGTGCTTTTGTCGCGGCCACCTGTGGGCTGAAAGTGGCGAAACATGGCAACCGCAGCGTGTCGAGCAAGTCCGGTTCGTCCGACCTGCTGGCCGCGTTCGGCATCAATCTGGATATGCCCGCAGAACAGGCGCGGCTTGCGCTGGATGATCTGAATGTGTGTTTCCTGTTTGCCCCGCAGTATCACAGCGGTTTCCGCCATGCGATGCCGGTGCGTCAGCAGCTAAAAACCCGCACGCTCTTTAACGTGCTCGGCCCATTGATCAATCCGGCGCGTCCACCGCTGGCGGTGATTGGTGTCTACAGTCCGGAGCTGGTGCTGCCCATCGCCCAGACGCTGAAAGTGCTTGGCTATCAGCGTGCAGCTGTGGTGCATGGCGGCGGTATGGATGAGGTTGCGCTGCACAGTCCGACCCAGGTGGCGGAACTGCGTGACGGTGAAATCACCGGTTATCAGCTAACCCCGGAAGACTTTGGTTTCCGTTATCACGACAAAGAAGCCCTGGCAGGTGGCACCCCGGAAGAAAACCGTGACATTCTGACGCGTTTACTCCAGGGTAAAGGCCAGCAAGCCCACGAGGAAGCCGTGGCGGTCAACGTGGCGATGTTGCTGAAAGTATTTGGTAATGAAGATTTGCGTGACAATGCGCAGCGTGCCCTTACCGCGATTCGCAGCGGCCAGGCATACGAACGCGTTGTCGCCCTGGCAGCGAGAGGATGAGATGAGCATTAAGGGAACCGTGTTAGAAAAAATTGTGCTGGATAAAGCCGTATGGGTGGAAGCGCGCAAAGCGCAGCAACCACTGACGACCTTCCAGAACAGCCTGCAACCGGCCGAACGCCATTTTTACGATGCGCTGCGCGGCACGCGTACCGCTTTTATTCTGGAATGTAAGAAAGCGTCCCCGTCGAAGGGTTTGATTCGCGACGACTTTGATCCCGCCACCATCGCTGGCGTCTATCGTCATTATGCTTCTGCGGTATCAGTGCTGACCGATGAGAAATACTTCCAGGGCAACTTCGAATTTCTGCCCATCGTCAGTGCAGCGATTACCCAGCCGGTACTGTGCAAAGATTTTATCATCGACCCTTACCAGATTTACCTGGCACGTCATTATCAGGCCGATGCCATCCTGCTGATGCTGTCAGTGCTGGATGATGATCAGTATCGCCAGCTGGCTGCCGTGGCCCATAGCCTGAAAATGGGCATTCTGACTGAAGTCAGCAATGAAGAAGAGCTGGAGCGCGCCATTGCACTGGAAGCGAAGGTGGTCGGCATCAACAACCGCGATCTGCGCGATCTGTCGATTGACCTGAATCGTACGCGCCAGCTGGCCCCCCGTCTCGGCCATGGCGTGACGGTGATTAGCGAGTCCGGCATTCATAACTATGCTCAGGTACGTGAGCTGAGCCATTTCGCTAACGGTTTCCTGATCGGTTCCGCTCTGATGGAAGAAGACGATCTCAATGCTGCGGTACGTCGCGTGCTGATGGGTGCGAACAAAGTATGTGGCCTGACTCGCGCGGAAGATGCCCGCGTTGTGCATGAAGCCGGTGCTATCTACGGCGGCGTGATTTTTGCGGCGGGTTCACCGCGCCAGGTCAGCACTGAACAGGCCCAGACGGTGATTGCCGCGGCACCGTTGAAATACGTCGGCGTGTTCCGTAACAACAGTATCAGTGACATTGTCACGCAGACGACGACACTCAACCTGTTTGCGGTTCAGCTGCACGGCGATGAAGACCCGGCGTTTGTTGCCGAATTACGCCAGACCCTGCCTGCTAATGTGCAGATCTGGAAAGCCCTGAGCATCAAAGACGCGTTACCCGCACGTGACTGGCCGCACGTCGATCGTTATGTCTTTGATAATGGCCAGGGCGGTACCGGCCAGCGTTTTGACTGGTCACTGTTACAAGGCCAGAAGCTGGACAACGTGCTGCTAGCCGGTGGATTAAGCGCCGACAACTGCGTCGAAGCCGCACAGCTCGGTTGTGCGGGTCTTGATTTCAACTCTGGTGTGGAATCGGCCCCTGGTATTAAAGATGCCGGCAAGATCGCCGCAGTATTCCGCACGTTACGCGCCTATTAATTTCTCTTGCCCGCCGGGAGCGGGCTGGATAAGGAAGATGAGAAGATGACGTTACTGAATCCCTATTTTGGCGAATTTGGCGGCCAGTATGTGCCGCAAATCCTGATGCCGGCTTTGCGTCAGCTGGAGGCCGCGTTTGTCGAGGCTCAGCGCGATCCGGAATTTCAGGCGGAATTTACTGACCTGCTGAAAAACTATGCAGGTCGCCCTACCGCACTGACCTTGTGCCGCAACCTGACTAAAGGCAGTAAAACCCGCCTGTATCTGAAGCGTGAAGACCTGCTGCACGGTGGCGCGCATAAAACTAACCAGGTGCTGGGCCAGGCGTTACTGGCAAAGCGCATGGGTAAAAACGAAATCATCGCAGAAACCGGAGCCGGTCAGCACGGTGTTGCCTCGGCGCTGGCATGTGCGTTGCTCGGGATGAAGTGCCGCATTTATATGGGTGCGAAGGACGTAGAGCGTCAGTCACCAAACGTGTTCCGTATGCGCCTGATGGGTGCTGAAGTTATTCCAGTACACAGTGGTTCGGCGACGTTAAAAGACGCCTGTAATGAGGCCCTGCGCGACTGGTCTGGCAGCTATGAAACGGCGCACTACATGCTCGGCACCGCTGCCGGTCCACACCCGTTCCCGACCATCGTGCGCGAATTCCAGCGTATGATCGGCGAAGAGACCAAAGCGCAGATTCTGGAAAAAGAAGGACGTCTGCCGGATGCTGTGCTGGCCTGTGTCGGTGGCGGCTCCAACGCCATCGGTATGTTTGCTGATTTTATCGATGAAACCAGCGTTGGCTTGATCGGCGTGGAACCGGCAGGTCACGGTATCGAAACCGGCGAACACGGTGCACCGCTGAAACACGGCCGCGTAGGTATCTACTTTGGTATGAAAGCGCCGATGATGCAGACTGAAGAGGGACAGATTGAAGAGTCCTACTCCATCTCTGCCGGTCTCGACTTCCCGTCTGTCGGACCGCAACATGCCCATCTCAATAGCATCGGTCGTGCTGAATATGTGTCGATTACCGATGACGAAGCGCTGGATGCCTTCAAGCAGCTGTCGCGTTCAGAAGGTATTATCCCGGCACTGGAGTCATCTCATGCGCTGGCTCATGCGCTGAAGATGATCCGCGAGAATCCGGAAAAAGAGCAATTGCTGGTGGTTAACCTGTCCGGCCGCGGTGATAAAGATATTTTCACCGTTCACGATATTCTGAAAGCGAAGGGAGAGATCTGATGGAACGTTATAATCAGCTATTTAAACGTCTGTCGGCGAATAAAGAAGGTGCGTTCGTTCCTTTCGTTACCCTCGGCGATCCCTCGCCGGAGATGTCGCTGAAAATTATTGATGCATTGGTTGCCGGTGGTGCCGATGCGCTGGAGTTAGGCATTCCCTTCTCCGATCCACTTGCGGATGGCCCGACTATCCAGAACGCCACGCTGCGAGCGTTTGCTGCTGGTACCACCACCGCGCAATGCTTCGAGATTCTCGCCAGCGTGCGCCAGAAATACCCCGATCTGCCGATTGGTCTGCTGATGTACGCAAACCTGGTGTTCAGTAAAGGGATCGATAATTTTTACGCGCAATGTGAAGCTGTGGGTGTGGATTCCGTGCTGGTGGCAGATGTTCCGGTGGAAGAATCAGCCCCGTTCCGCCAGGCAGCGATGCGTCACAACGTCGCACCAATCTTTATCTGCCCGCCGAATGCCGATGATGACCTGCTGCGCGAGATCGCTTCACATGGCCGTGGCTACACTTATTTTCTGTCACGCGCCGGGGTAACCGGTTCAGAAAACCGCGCTCACGTGCCGCTGCAGCATCTGATCGACAAACTGCATGAATACCATGCTGCGCCGCCATTGCAGGGTTTTGGTATCTCAGAACCCGGTCAGGTGAAAGAAGCGGTCGCGGCCGGTGCGGCCGGTGCGATTTCGGGATCGGCGATTGTGAAGATCATCGAACGTAACCTTAACCAACCTGATGTGATGCTGAATGAGCTGCAAACCTTTGTCAGCAATCTGAAAGCCGCCACACGTTAATGCCCTGCCCGCCTTATCCGCTCACGCTGCGGGTAAGGTGGTTTTCTTCATGATGAACACTTCTCGTTTATAGCAAAAGATTACGTCTGATCCTGATGTTCTCCACGCAGCTTACCTAAGTAGTAAGCCGCTAAATAACCGACAATCATAGAACCAAAAAAACCTGCCAGCTTCATCGTGAGGCTGTCAAAAATATAGAATGAAGCCAAAGCGACAAAACTCATTGCAACGGTAATTGTTCCCTCTAATGCATGGGCCAACAACCACCCGATGGCCTTAACCAGCCAACTTGCAAATCTCATGGTTAATCCTTTTACACATTTCTGGGTGGCTGGTGATGAACTCAAGATAAGGCTGTAACTGATCCTCAACGAGGAAATAAATCATATCGAGTCCTTGCGGCTGTACTTTCCAGTATATGTGAGGGTAATGATGCTGCGGCTTGCTAATGCGGCTTCTTCAATGAATCCCTGCCACAATCCGGCACTAATCGTGAAACTGGTACCGAATCGGTATAATGTCTTCCATACTTTGCTGCCACGAGCAAATTTCACTATTGATGCAGCAACAACCTGAGAAGTCAGTATCTGAGCACCTACGCGGCCAGCTAATCTGCCGGTACCGTATCCAATCTGATTATGGACGACCTGTTTACCCTGCTCATCCAGTTTGTTGTAGAACTCAATGATGACAATGGTAATCAATCGGCGCAGAGGTTCTTCATTTTGAACTAATGACTTGATAACCCTATAAAAACGTTCATTTTCCTGATCATTACGAATTCTACGTTCAAAACCTAATGCGCCAGAGCTGATATAAGTTCGTTTTACACCGTAGTAAAAACTCTTCGGTATTCCCTTCACACTATCCCAGATACCTTCAGCGATCTTAGAAGCATCCATAGCCACAATCCTTTGTTGCCCAATAGAAGTGCCAATGATATCTGAAGTGGTTTGAATTGCACAAATTTCATCAAATTTATTAATGATTTGTGGCCTCTGTCACCCTGGTAAGCAGATTTAATTTTGCAGAATCATGCAAATGACTCACTCCCCAAGTCCCGATTCATAGGCATTATGATCATTTCGCGTTTTTTCGCTGTGCTGATTTGACCATTTCCCGTTGCCACACCACACTTTAAGCGCACCGTCACATCGCGGTGAAACATCATGTATGACAGGGAGATAACCAATGAAACTGTTCAAAATCGTTGCGGGATTGCTGATGGCTGCGGTGATGGCGCTGACCCTCAGCGCGTGTGCACCCACGCCGACACAGGAAGGGACCGGTGGTTATATCGATGACACCGTGATCACGACGAAAGTGAAAACTGAATTGCTGAAGGATGACTCGCTGAAATCAACCGAGATCAATGTAGAAACCTTCAAAGGTCGGGTGCAGTTAAGTGGTTTTGTCAGTTCACCCCAGATGGCTAATCGTGCAGTGGCCGTTACACGCAGCGTCGCAGGTGTGAAATCCGTGGTTAATAATATGCAAATCAAATAAGCAATCGGGCGGCCAACAGGTCGCCCGAATTTTTTGTCCCGGTCAGAAACGGTAACCAACACCAAAGAAGAAAACAAAGGGATTAATATTGGTATGGATATTCTGCTGTTCACCAGCCGCTTTAAATTTCACATTGGTATCAATATCCATGTACCACAGTGATGCGTTCAGCATCCAGTCCCGGTTGATTTGATAATCAACACCAACCTGTCCAGCCACCCCCCATGAATTTTTCATTTTGAGATCGCTCAGCCCGGCATCTTGCCCGGTTTGGTTGAAACTTTTATCAAAGAACATCGTGTAGTTAATACCCGCACCCACATAAGGCCGGAATTTACTGTTGCTGTCTAAGAAATAGTATTGCGCCATCAGCGTTGGCGGTAGCTGATGGACGGTCGCAATATTACCGGTCGCATTCAGGCCGACTTTGTGTCTGAAAGGCGTAGCCGCCAGCAATTCAATACCTATGTTATCGGTTGCCATATAGGTAAAGGTCAGGCCCATCTGGGTATCATTGCTGACGTTAAATCCCCCCAGACCCAACACATTTTGTGAGCTTTCTGTGGGACGTACCGTTGCGGTACCCACACGCATAAAGAAATCACCTGCTTCGTGAGCCAGTGCCAGTTGTGGAATTGCCAGTGCCACCAGCAGCGCGCATTTTGCCAGTTTCATATTCACTCCTTTGCCCATTTGTTATTGATGTAGTGACGAAGTTTGTGGCAAGAGATCTATCGCGTTTTTCGACAAATTGCATCTGAATCATTTCAGATAAATCACTTATAAAACAATGAATTGATTCAGATCAATTTTGGCGTTACAGCAGGAAATAAAAATCTGCTTGCGAAAATTTCGCGCCGTGACTACTTTGCTGAATCCTGCCGTTGATTTTGGTTCGATGCTTAGGAGAAGCGGGCGATCAAATGAGCGATTCATTCAACCCTTGTATGACCTGTGGCGCCTGCTGCGCCCATTTCCGTGTTTCTTTCTATTGGGCCGAAGCTGACGATGCTGGCGGTGAGGTACCGGTGGAATTAACTGAGCCTTTAAGTCTGCTAATGCGCAATATGCGCGGCACTAACGCGCGTACGCCGCGCTGTGTGGCGTTGCAGGGCGAAATTGGTGGTTGTGTCTCATGTGGCATCTATCAACAGCGCCCGTCACCTTGTCGTGAGTTTGCGATGTCAGGCGAGCAGGGTGTACTGAACGAAGCCTGCGATCGGGCCAGGGCGCGCTATGGTTTGCCCGCGCTTTTTTGCCCATCTTTACCAGACATGACAGAAAGTTATCCTAATGCGGGTGCCAGCATGCCCGCAGAACATGTACAATCGCCGGGTTAATTAACCCGGTTCCTTCAAGGAGTGTACATGTCTATCACGGCAAGCTCGTTATACCGTGACACAGGAAATTTTCTGCGCCATCAGCTGATTACCGTTGTGCTGATGGCGTTGCTGACCTCGTTTATTACCGTGATTATCGGCCATGCCCTGACCCCCGGTGCCGACCAGTTGTCACTGCTGAGCCAGAGTGATGACAGCGCATCCTCGCTGTTTGAGCTGGTACAGAATATGTCGCCGGATCAACAACGCATTTTGCTGCGCGCTTCCGCTGCGGGTACCTTCGCAGCGCTGGTGGGCAACACCCTGCTACTGGGCGGCATGCTATGCCTGATCCCGATGGTATCGGCGGGTCAACGTGTCAGCGCCCTGCGTGCTATTGGTGCTTCCGCACCATTGCTGCCGAAATTGCTGCTGCAAACCTTTTTAATCACTTTACTGGTTCAGCTTGGCTTTATGGTGCTGATGGTGCCTGGCGTTCTTTTGGCGATCCTGTTCTCGCTGGCTCCGGTGATGTTGGTCAGTGAAAAAATGGGTGTAATGCGCGCCATGCGCGCCAGCATGCGTATGGCCTGGAAAAACGTCAAACTGATCGCCCCGGCCATCATTGTCTGGTTGCTGGCTAAAATCGCGCTGATGTTCTTCTTTTCTTCGCTGACAGTGCTGCCCGCCAATGTGGCTTCTGTGGTACTAAACGCACTGGGGAACCTGGTTTCCGCCATTCTGATTATCTATTTGTACCGGCTCTATATGCTGTTACGTTAAGGATTATGGCGCTCATTGAGCGCCTTAATTGCCGCCCCTGACTGGATATCCTATGAAGCAGTTACTTGATTTTCTTCCACTGGTCGTGTTCTTCATTTTCTACAAGCTGTACGACATTTTTGTCGCCTCCGGCGCACTGGTGGTTGCCACCGGCATTGCGCTGATCGTCAGCTGGGTGCTGTACCGCAAGCTGGAGAAAATGACCATTTTCACTTTCGTGCTGGTGGCAGTGTTCGGCACTCTGACGTTGGTGTTCCATAACGATGAATTCATCAAGTGGAAAGTGACGGTGATCTATTCCCTGTTTGCGCTGGCATTGCTGTACAGCCAATGGTTTATGAAACAACCGCTGATTCAGAGCATGCTGGGTAAAGAGTTGCAGTTACCGGATGGTGTCTGGCGACGTCTGAATGTGGCCTGGGCCATTTTCTTCCTCGCCTGCGGTCTGGCAAATATTTATGTTGCATTTTGGTTATCACAGGAATTTTGGGTTAACTTTAAAGTGTTTGGTCTGACCGGTCTTACCCTGCTGTTTACCCTGTTAAGTGGCGTGTATATCTGGCGACACATGCCGCAACAAGAAGAAAAATAATGAATGATGCCCGGCAATTGCCGGGTTTTTTGGCGCCTGCCGCCATCACCTGCATAAGAACTGAAGCAATGGACGAAAAACACAAATTGCCGCAAGGCGAAATGGTGCTGCGCACGCTGGCAATGCCAGCCGATACCAACGCCAATGGTGATATCTTTGGCGGCTGGCTGATGTCGCAGATGGATATGGGCGGTGCGATTCTGGCGAAAGAGATTGCCGAAGGTCGCGTGGCAACCGTGCGCGTGGATGGGATGAGTTTCCTCAAACCCGTTGCGGTGGGTGATGTGGTGAGCTGCTATTGCCGCTGTATCCGTACTGGCAACAGCTCCATGACCATCAATGTCGAAGTGTGGATCAAAAAAGTGTCTTCAGAGCCGATTGGCCAGACCTACTGCGCCACCGAGGCGGTATTTATCTATGTCGCCATCGACAACACAGGTAAGTCACGCCCGTTGCCACCGGGTAAAGCCAACCTCAGCGATTAACCGCGATAAAAAAAGCGGTCCTTTGACCGCTTTCTCATCTTATTCGATATTCGCGCCACCGTTGATACGGAACACAATGTTCATCGTCAGGTTAGTGCCCGGACGTCCCGGCTGATAGCGCCATTTTTTCATCGCTTGCTTCACTTCACGTTCGAACATGTTGCGTGGTTCAGCCGAGAGAATCTGAATATTATCAACGCGACCCTCACTATCAACATCAAACTGCACCCGCACCCGACCTTCCACACGCAGCGCAAACGCGCGTGCCGGATAAGCGGGCTTGCTGACGTTCATCGCTTTCGGACCATCTGAAACTGATGGCGTCGAGGTCGGATTGGTTTTCGGTGCCGTTGTCGGCCGTGTCTGCGTGGTCGGCGCGTCGGTTTTTACCGGAGCCTGCGGCTTCGTTTCCTCACGCGGTTTTACCTCACGTTTCGGTTCGTGCTTTTTCTCTACCTTCGGCTTAGGTTTCGGCTTCGGCTCAGGTTTTGGAATCGGAATCGGGACCGGCTCAGCTTTAGGGGGTTCCGGGGCAACTTCAGGAACCGGCTCCGGTGTAGGTTCGGGTTCCGGCGGTGGCGGTGGCGTCTGCACTGTCGGCGCAGGTTCTGGCTGCACTTCCGGTGCCACCATGCTTACGCTAATCGGTTGTGATGCTTTAGGAACCTCAATGACCTGATGAAACGATGCATAGAGAATGCCAGCAATTACTGTGCCGTGAAGTACCACGGACAACAGCAGAGAAACGGGGGTACGTTTTGGGAAAGGCGTAGTCAGCGTCGTCATAACAGTCATGTTCATTGAGTGAAGCGCAGATTTTAAATGCAAATAGCAATCAGTTTCAATAAGCAGTGTTAAGTGCGTACCAGTAAATGCCTTTTTTAGCCCCATTTGCGCAGAATGGCGCAGGAAATATCTTTCGTTTGCACTCTGTTTACCGATCACTTAACGTGTTTCGCAAATCTGACCAGTATAACGGGAGTTCCCAATCGTGCTTTATGTCATTTATGCGGAAGACAATGCTGATTCACTGGAAAAACGTACTTCTGTACGCCCTGCCCACCTGGCGCGTCTGCAACTATTGCAGGATGAAGGTCGTCTGATTGTGGCAGGTCCGATGCCTGCGGTTGATAGCAATGATCCCGGTGCCGCCGGTTTTACCGGTTCAACCGTGATTGCCGAGTTCCCATCGCTGGAAGCGGCACAATCCTGGGCCAATGATGACCCCTATATTGCAGCCGGGGTGTATAAGCAGGTTGCGGTCAAGCCATTTAAACGCGTTTTCTAGATGTGGCGCGCACTTGCTCTGCTGATCATTGTCTTCGCATTGCTTGGCAGAGCACTCTGGATATGGCGTCGGCAGGGCTTTCGCAGCGCCCGTCAGCACATCGTGATGTTGATTGTGCTGGCCGCCGCGCTACAGATGGTAAACCTGACCTTAGTGTTACGCGGCGTTTAACGCCGCGCATTCCCATCAGGTATTTTGGGTGATGAACAGGATAGAGCGACGGTGTTGCTGCGCAACCTGGTGACGAATGGCGTGAATACGTTTATAGCGCCGGGATTGCCCTTCCAGCCAGCGCGCACGACGGCGCTGCACCTGACGTAACATTCTCCAGCGAGCCACTTCATTTCTGCTTCGTCTCATCACATCCTCTCTGACTGGCTAATCACCGGCTCGCATTATAGTGATCTGCCATAAAATGCCAATTCGAATCGCTTATCGTTAACCCGTTATGATTAAAGGTTTCGCTACCGTTCATCAGCACGTAAACTTTGCTCATCAAAGCGCGAACGGGACGTCCACTTAATGACCACATTTTATACCCTGATCAGTTGGTTGCTACTGTTTGGCTACTGGTTACTCATTGCGGGTGTGACACTGCGAATTCTGATGAAACGCCGTGCTGTGACTTCTGCCATGGCCTGGCTGCTCATCATCTATATTCTGCCGCTGGTGGGTATTATTGCGTATTTGTCATTTGGTGAACTGCATCTGGGCAAACGCCGTGCGGAGCGTGCGCGCACCATGTGGCCGTCAACGGCCAAATGGCTCAACGACCTAAAACAATGCCGCCATATCTTCGCCACTGAACACAGCGACGTGGCGCTATCGTTGTTTCAGCTGTGCCACCATCGTCAGGGTATTGCCGGAGTAAAAGGCAACCAGCTCCAGTTGCTGACCAACTCCGATGATGTGATGCATGCCTTAATCCGCGATATTCAGCTGGCTCGCCACAATATCGAGATGGTGTTCTATATCTGGCAACCCGGCGGGCTGGCAGACGAAGTGGCTGAATCGCTGATGGCGGCATCACGGCGTGGTGTGCACTGCCGCCTGATGCTCGACTCCGCCGGCAGCGTGGCCTTTTTCCGCAGTCCGTGGCCCGGCATGATGCGTAATGCGGGTATCGATGTGGTAGAAGCGTTACAGGTCAGCCTGCTGCGTGTGTTCCTGCGCCGTATGGATTTGCGCCAGCATCGCAAGGTGGTGCTGATTGATAACTACATTGCCTACACCGGCAGCATGAATCTGGTTGATCCACGCTTCTTCAAGCAGGACGCAGGTGTGGGTCAATGGATTGATATGATGGCCCGTATGGAAGGCCCGGTCGCCACCACCATGGGCATTGTCTACTCATGCGACTGGGAGATTGAAACCGGCAAGCGCATCCTGCCGCCCGCCCCTGATGCCAATATCATGCCGTTCGAACAGGAGAGTGGTCACACCATTCAGGTGATTGCTTCCGGCCCCGGCTTCCCGGAGGACATGATCCATCAGGCGTTGTTAACGGCAGTCTATTCCGCACGCCACCAGTTGATTATGACGACCCCCTACTTCGTGCCCAGCGATGATTTGCTGCATGCCATTTGTACTGCAGCGCTGCGCGGGGTGGAAGTCAGCATTATTGTGCCACGTCATAACGATTCCCTGCTGGTGGGCTGGGCCAGCCGCGCCTTCTTCACCGAGTTGCTGGAAGCCGGGGTGAAGATTTATCAGTTCGAGGATGGGCTGTTGCATACCAAGAGCGTGCTGGTCGATGGTCAGCTCAGCCTGGTGGGCACCGTAAATCTTGATATGCGCAGCCTGTGGCTCAATTTTGAGATTACCCTGGTGGTGGATGATGCCGGGTTTGGCAGCGATCTTGCTTGTGTCCAGGATGACTATATCGCCCGCTCACGCCTGCTGGATGGCGCCCGCTGGGCAAAACGTGCCTGGTGGCAACGCATCGTCGAACGACTGTTTTACTTCTTCAGTCCTTTACTGTAAAACGAGCGGAAATATTTACCGCCGCAGGGCACGCAAATGACCATGGATTTAAATAATCGCCTGACTGAAGATGAAACGCTGGAGCAGGCTTACGATATTTTTCTGGAACTGGCAGGGGACAACCTCGATCCGGCCGATATCATTTTGTTCAATCTGCAGTTTGAGGAACGTGGTGGCGCTGAGCTGTTCGATCCTTCGGAAGACTGGCAGGAACATGTCGATTTTGACCTGAATCCTGACTTTTTCGCTGAAGTGGTGATTGGACTCGGTGAAGCGGACGGTGAGCCGATTACCGATGTCTTTGCGCGCATTCTGCTGTGTCGCGAGAAAGACCACAAACTGTGCCATATTCTCTGGCGCGAATAGGGTCACAAAAGAACGCCGGGCAATCGCCCGGCGTTTTGTTTTACATCGGGTCCACCTTGAGGCAGGACACCGCATGGCGGAAGCTGCCTTCGAGTAATGGTCGTGTTTTCGCGCACTCTGGCCCGGCAATCGGGCAGCGGGTACGGAAGACGCAACCTGATGGTGGATTGATGGGCGACGGCAGCTCTCCTTCCAGCAACTGGATCTGTTTATTCTTTTCCAGATCCGGATCGGGAATCGGCACCGCCGACATCAGCGCGCGGGTGTAGGGATGCTGCGGGTTGTTGTACACCGCGTCGTAGGTTCCCAGCTCCACCGCGTGACCGAGGTACATCACCAGCACGCGGTCGGAGATGTGCTTCACCACTGCCAGATCGTGAGCAATGAAGATCAGCGATAACCCCATCTCACGTTGCAGCTGCTGCAACAGGTTCACCACCTGCGCCTGAATTGACACATCAAGTGCCGATACTGGCTCATCACAAATGATCAGTTTCGGTTCCAGAATCAGCGCGCGAGCGATACCGATACGCTGGCACTGGCCACCGGAGAACTCGTGAGGATAACGGTTGATAAGGTTTGGCAGCAGGCCAACCTTCATCATCATGTTTTTAACCTTATCCTTCACTTCCTGACGTGACATCTTCGGATGATAGGTACGCAGCGGTTCCGCGATAATATCGCCGATGGTCATACGCGGGTTGAGCGACGCTAACGGGTCCTGGAAGATCATCTGGATGTCGCTGCGCGCTTTGCGCCACTCTTCCTGACTCTGTCCCAGCAGATCCCGCCCCAGCCAGGCAACACGCCCTTCTGTGGCCTTCACCAGCCCGATAATGGCACGCGCCAGCGTCGATTTACCACAGCCGGACTCGCCCACCACGCCGAGGGTCTCCCCTTCATATAAGCGCAGGCTGACGCCATCGACTGCTTTCAGGGTTTTAGCTGGCTGCCAGAACCACTGCTTGCCATCTTTGATATCGAAATGCACCTTCAGATCGGCGATTTCCAGTAACACTTTCTTTTCCGCTACGGTGTTCATACTAATTCCTCCACCGGCTTAAAGCAGGCACGCAGGCGTCCGTCACCAAAAGGCTCCAGCGCCGGGGCTGTGGCACAGATATCCATCGCATGCGGGCAGCGAGGCTGGAATGGACAACCCTGCGGCAGACGCAACAGGTTAGGTGGATTGCCTGGAATGGTCATCAACGACTCGCCTTCAGCATCCAGACGCGGCACCGCGCTCAGCAGACCGATGGAGTACGGGTGCGCCGGTTGATAGAACACATCGCGCGCCCGGCCATATTCCATGGTACGTCCGGCATACATCACCAGCACCTTGTCGCAGATCCCCGCCACCACGCCCAGATCGTGGGTAATCATGATGATCGCGGTGTTGAACTCGCGTTTGAGTTCATTCAGCAACGTCATGATCTGCGCCTGCACTGTCACGTCCAGCGCGGTGGTTGGTTCATCGGCGATCAGTAATTTAGGACGGCATAGCAATGCCATAGCAATCATCACGCGCTGACGCATCCCGCCGGAGAACTCGTGCGGAAACATTTTCATGCGTTTGCGCGCTTCCGGCATTTTCACCGCATCCAGCATACGCACCGACTCTTCAAACGCCTGCGCATTGTTCATCCCTTTATGCAGCTTCAGCACTTCCATCAGCTGTTCACCGACGCGCATATACGGGTTGAGCGACGTCATCGGATCCTGGAAAATCATCGCGATCTGCTCGGCGCGCAGCTTATTCAGTTGATTTTCCGGCAGGTTGAGAATCTCCTGGCCGTTAAATTTTGCCGACCCGCCAATACGACCGTTTTTTGCCAGCAGCCCCATCAGGGCAAAGGCCGTCTGCGATTTACCCGAACCAGACTCCCCTACGATCCCGAGGGTTTCACCGGCACGCAGGGAAAAGTTGAGGTCGTTGACGGCGGTGACGTCACCGTCGTGCGTGCCAAAGGTCACGCGCAGATCTTTAACGTCTAACAACAGGTTGCTTCCCGCACGGGCCGCCATTGCTGGCTGAAATTCATGAATGGTCATCGGGAAACTCCTCAACGATCTTTCGGGTCGAGGGCATCACGCAGGCCATCGCCGATAAAGTTAAAACAGAACAGCGTGACCACCAGGAATCCTGCCGGAAACAGCAGCAACCAGGGTGAAACTTCCATGGAGTTGGCACCATCGCTCAGCAGCGCGCCCCAGCTACTCAGCGGCTCCTGGGTACCCAGTCCGAGGAAACTCAGGAAGGATTCAAACAGGATCATGCTGGGAACCAGCAGCGAGGCATACACCACGACCACACCCAACACGTTAGGCACGATATGGCGCAGCACGATATTGGTGGTGGATACCCCACCGACCTGGGCCGCTTCAATAAACTCTTTGCGTTTCAGGCCCAGCGTCTGGCCACGCACGATACGCGCCATATCCAGCCACGACACCATACCGATGGCGACAAAAATCAGCAGGATGTTACGGCCAAAGAAGGTCACCAGCAGAATGACGAAGAACATAAACGGGAAGGAGTTGAGGATTTCCAGGATACGCATCATCACCGAGTCGGTTTTACCGCCGAGATAACCGGCAGCCGAGCCATACAGGGTACCTACCAGCACGGCAATCAACGCCGAGGCAATCCCCACCATCAGTGAGATACGGCCACCGATGGCCACGCGCACCAGCAGATCGCGGCCAGAGGAGTCCGTGCCGAACCAGTGTCCGGAGGTGGTGTCCGGCGGCGCGGACATCATGCCCCAGTCGGTGTCGTCATAGCGGAACTGCGACAGCATCGGGGCGAACACCACAAACAGCGCGATCAGCACCAGCACCAGCAAACTCAGCAGCGCAGCACGGTTATGGATAAAACGACGACGCGCATCCTGCCACAGGCTGCGGCCCTCAACTTCCAGCTTTTCACTGAAGGCATCCAGAGCTTCGCTGTTTTTCTTACTTAACATCATGGGCGAACTCCAGCATCAGTAACGAATCTTCGGATCGATCACGGCATACAGCACGTCAACGACCGCATTAAACACAATGGTCAGTACACCGACCAGGATGGTCAGGCTCATTACCAGCGAGTAGTCGCGGTTAAGCGCGCCATTAACGAACAGCTGACCAATGCCCGGCAGGCCATAAATTGACTCGATAACCATTGAACCGGTGATGATGCCGACGAATGCCGGACCCATGTAGGAGATGACCGGCAACAGCGCCGGTTTCAGCGCATGACGCAGCACGATACGACGCAGCGGCAACCCTTTGGCCCGCGCGGTACGGATAAAGTTGGAGTGCATCACTTCAATCATCGAACCACGCGTAATACGCGCGATGCTGGCGATATACGCCAGAGACAGCGCCACCATCGGCAGCAGCATGTATTGCAGTTGCCCGCCATTCCAGCCACCACCAGGCAGCCAGCGCAGGGTGATGGCGAACACCAGGACCAGCAAGGGTGCGACCACAAAACTCGGTATCACCACGCCGGTCATGGCGACCCCCATCACCGCATAATCCCACAAACTGTTCTGTTTCAGGGCGGCTATTACGCCCGCGGTAATCCCCAACACCATCGCCAGCACAAAGGCCGCCAGACCAAGTTTGGCTGACACCGGGAACGCATGTCCTACCAGATAGTTAACGCTATAGTCCTTGTACTTAAAGGAGGGGCCGAAATCGCCATGCGCCAGCTGAATCAGGTAATCAACATATTGTTTGCCGATGGGATCGTTGAGATGGTATTTGGCTTCGATATTCGCCATCACTTCGGGCGATAAGGTGCGTTCGCCGGTAAACGGGCTACCGGGTGCCAGTCGCATCATGAAGAAGGAGATGGTAATCAAAACGAAGAGCGTCGGAATCGCTTCCAGAATCCGTCGCAGGATGAATTTTAACATTGCCGTACCTACCAGGCTGTTGCTTCACAAAGTAATTGGCGGTGCCGCAGCACCGCCACTGTCGATAGCCTGTGTGCTATTAGTGTTTAATTATATAAAAGTTCTTATCGAGGGTTTTATCCAGCGGATCTTTGCCGGTGTAACCGCCGACATAAGGTTTCACCAGACGTGCGTTCACGTAGTAGTAAACCGGCACGATGGTGCTGTCCTTATCGAGGATCTGTTCTGCTTTTTGATAATCAGCGGCACGACCTTTGGCGTCAGGTGCTTTGATAGCATCTTTGATCACCTGGTCATACTCAGCGCTCTTATAGTGCGAGGTGTTACTGCTGCTGTCCGATAACATGATGTTCAGGAACGACGTCGGTTCGTTGTAGTCCGCACACCAGGCCGCACGGGAAACGTCAAAGTTGCCCTGATGACGGGTATCCAGGAAGGTTTTCCACTCCTGGTTTTCCAGCTTGATATTCACACCGATGTTTTTCTTCCAGATTGATGCAGCGGCAATCGCCAGCTTTTTGTGCAGGTCGGAAGTGTTATAAAGCAGGTTGAAGGTCAACGGTTTATCAGCGGTATAACCGGCTTCAGCCAGCAATTTCTTCGCTTCAGCGTTACGTTTTTCCTGTGACCATTTGAACCAGTCCGGCGGCAGAATTTCCATGCCATCGGTGGCCGGCGGAGTGAAGCTGTAGGCAGGCATCTGGCCCTGTGCCAGCACTTTGTTCACCATGATGTCGCGATCCAGACCCAGTTTCAGCGCTGCACGTACGCGCGGATCGGTGAATGGTGCTTTCTGGTTGTTGATTTCGTAGTAGTAAGTACACAGGTACGGGTCAACATGCAGCTCTTTGCCGTTATCACGCTGCAGCTTCTTGAACAGCTCAATCGGCATGTTGTTATAGGTCATGTCGCTGCCGTTCTCAGAGAAGTAACGGTTAACATCGCTCACTTCAGAGCTGATCGGCAGGAAAGTGACTTTGTTCAGCACCGTGTGGGCGTTATCCCAATATTCCGGGTTACGCACCAGCGTAATACGCTCGTTGATCACATGATCCTGCAGTTTAAAGGCACCGTTACCGACCCAGTTTTGCGGCTGAGTCCACTGCTC
Organism: Pantoea sp. X-Soil-TKNS-1280; assembly: GCF_059730475.1. Classification (NCBI taxonomy): domain Bacteria; kingdom Pseudomonadati; phylum Pseudomonadota; class Gammaproteobacteria; order Enterobacterales; family Erwiniaceae; genus Pantoea; species Pantoea sp. X-Soil-TKNS-1280. The sequence goes on from NZ_AP035962.1 coordinate 2,326,030, forward strand.
ACCAAATTTCTCAATCGCCGGTTTGTAAACCGGTGACATCACGGAGTTAATCAGCAGTTTGTCGAAATACGGCACTGGCTCACTCAGGGTGACTTCCAGCGTGTGATCGTCCAGCGCTTTCACGCCCAGATCGGTGATGGGTTTTTTACCGGCGATGATGTCATCGACGTTAGCAATGTGACCATACTGCGGATAGCTGGCATACGGGGACGCCGTTTTCGGGTCAACCAGGCGCTCCCAGCTATATACGAAATCCTGTGCCGTTACCGGCGCACCATTCGACCATTTGGCATTTTTACGCAGATGGAAAGTCCAGACTTTGTAGTCTTTGTTTTCCCAGCTTTCCGCCACGCCAGGCACCGGTTTGCCATCGCTGTCGCTCACCAGCAGACCTTCATACAGGTCACGCGCCACGTTATCTTCTGGCACGCCTTCGATTTTATGCGGATCCAGTGACTGTACTTCGTCACCATTGCCGCGCACCAGCTCCTGCTTTGCTGCCAATTGAACGCCTGCTGGCACTGTCGCTGCCAACGCGGCATTCCCTGCCAGCGCGCCAATCGCCGCAACTACACCTAAGGCGATCAGGCTTTTCTTCGTGATGTTGTTCATTATTACGCTCCAGTTTTATTATCGTCACCGGGTCGGTCTGAGCCGCCCGGCGTACCCCGTATCCGGGAATCTCCGCCCTGTCTGGTCAGAGATTGCAATCCCCCTTGCAAGGGTTGCCACGGTAACGTGCCGCCCGACTGTAGCGCCGGATCAGCCCGTTACTCAATGTTTCTTTATGTAATAGTATTTCAGATTAATCAGATCCTGCGGATCCTGCCCGGTAAAACCGCCCACCCAGGGCTTCACCAGGCGTACGCTGACGCGGTAATACACCGGGATAATCGCTGAATCTTTATCCTGCTGATTTTCTGCCTGTTGATAGAGCGCGGCGCGTGTCGCGTCGTCCGGTGCCGTCAGCGTTTGCGCCATCAGCCGATCGAATGCCGGGCTGCTGTAGAAAGCGGTATTGATGGAAGCGCCGCTCAGCAGAATATTCAGGAAGGTGGACGGTTCGTTGTAGTCTGCACACCAGGTGGCGCGCACCACATCGTATTGCGCCTGATGGCGTGTCTCCAGCAGCGTTTTCCATTCCTGATTTTCCAGGGTCACCACTGCGCCGAGGTTTTTCTGCCACATTGAAGCAGCGGCAATGGCCTGCTTTTTGTTTTGCTCGGAGGTGTTGTACAGCAGCGAGAAGCGCAGCGGATGCTGGTCGTTAAAACCGGCCTCAGCCAGCAGTTTTTTCGCGCTGGCATTGCGTTCTGCCTGCGTTTGAGTGAACCAGGCGGGCGGGGAAAGCTGCACGCCGTCAGTAAATGGTGGGGTCAGGCTGTAGGCCGGGATTTGTCCCTGCCCCATCACTTTCTGCGCGATGATGTCGCGGTCCAGCGTCAGCTTCAGCGCAGTACGCACCCGGGCATCATTAAATGGGGCTTTTTTGTTGTTGATTTCATAGTAGAAGGTACACAGCAGCGGGCTGACTTTGACCTGGTCGCCAAGATCCTGGCGCAATTTATGGTACATATCCGGCGGAACCACGCTGTTGGTCATATCCGTGCCGCCACTGCGATAACGGTTAATATCGCTGTTTTCCGACGATAGCGGCAGATAGACGCCCTCTTCAATCACGGTATGGGCATTGTCCCAGTAGAGCGGATTGCGCTTCACCACGATTTTTTCATTCACAACCCACTGACTGAGCGTGTAAGGACCATTGCTGACGTAATGTTCAGGCTGCGTCCACTGCTCGCCCCACTTCTCCACCGCTGGAGGATAAACCGGCTTCATTGCGGTATTTGCCACCATGGAGAGGAAATAAGGAACGGGTTCTGTCAGCGTTACCTGAAAATGACGAGCGTCCAGCGCTTTGACACCCAGCTCCGCAGGTTTGGCTTTACCCGCCATGATCGCATCAACATTGGCAACATGCGCCGCCTGCAAATAACTGGCGTACGGAGAGGCCGTTTTCGGATCGGCAAGGCGTTGCCAGCTGTAAACAAAATCAGCGGCCGTGACGGGCTCACCATTACTCCAGCGGGCGTTTTCTCGCAGGGTAAAAGTCCAGACGCGCGCCTGATCGTTTTGCCAGCTTTCAGCCACACCGGGGACAATTTTCCCGTTGTTGTCGGTGTTAACCAGGCCATCGAGCAGGCTTTGAATCACATTCGATTCCGGTACGCCCTCAATTTTCTGCGGATCAAGAGACGCCACTTCGCTGCCGTTATTAATCACAATACGCTGTGTGGCGGATAATTGTGTCCCTGCCGGGATATCAGCCGCCTGACTCTGGCTCAAAATACCCCACAGGCAGAGGGCAAGAGGTGAAAACGCCGGGGCCTTCGCTACCATCCATTTCATCAAAAGAAATCAACCTTCAACATAAACCTGATAGCGAGTAAGCAAGAACCGTACACATTTTTGACTATCAGATAAAAAAATTGCGATGTTCCGAAAATTATCAGAACAAATGCCCATGCGCCAAAGCTAAACCACAAAAATGTTATCTAATTCTCTTTTATCACGTCTTATTGCCAAGGAAAAGTGTTAATTCTTAACCAAAATTATCACTTAATTTATTGATTTATAGGCAATTATAGATGAATTTGCTGTCATTATGTGCAGAGTTAAATGCAGAATGGATAAAATGTGTTTTATGTCACTGAATAGTATAAACATGGGATATGTGAATAGGAAAAACCCCGACAAAGCGAGTTTTATTTATATCTTACCCTGATAATCAGAATATGATGCTGTGATAATTATCACAGTAAAATACAGAGAATAGCTAAACGCGGATTAGCACAGTAGCAAAATTGATAACCCACCCGTGATATTAAGCATGATGAATATCAGCACCAACATGGTGCGAAATTACCCTTTATCGCACCATGTTGGATCATGAAAAGATGACGTGTAGAAAATTAAGGCGATTTTTAACTTAATAAACCAGGGAAAATGGCTTTTAGTCCGGTGACCACAAACTCAATACCCAACGCCATCAGCAGTAAGCCCATAATACGCGTAATCACGTTAATTCCCGTCTGCCCCAGCACTCGGACCATTAGCGGAGCTGCGCGGAACAGCAACCAGCAGCAGAAAGCAAAAATGGCAATCGCCAGGGTGAATCCCAGCAGGTTTTGCCAGTTATGGTAGCGCGTACTCCAGACTATGGTGGAACTGATCGCTCCGGGGCCAGCCATCAGCGGCAATGCCAGCGGCACGACGCCAATGCTTTCACGGATCGCGGTTTCTGATTTTTCCTGTTTGTTCTGCTTATCTTCCCCCAGCTTACCGCTGATCATCGACATGGCGATGGTCACCACCAGGATGCCACCGGCAATACGGAACGAATCAATGGAGATCCCGAACAGGTGCAGAATCGCATCGCCGAGGAACAACGAGGTCCACAATATAATGGCCACAGCCAAATTTGCCGTCAGGTTGGTTTTATTGCGTTCTACCGCCCCCTGATAGCTGGTCATGCTGATAAAGACCGGAATGATGCCGACTGGGTTCACCAGGGCGAACAAACCGACAAAAAACTTAATATAGCCGGATAGATCAAGTAGCACGGGGGTCACAGTCAGCTCCACAATGGGTCACAGTAAAAATCGCGCATAATGTAGTGCAAATCACTGGCTAAAAACCAGCGCTTTCAGCAGAAATCTATGCTACCTCCGAGGCAATAAACCAGTGCATTTATCTGCCGTTAACGTTGGGTTACTGCTTTGCTACTGTTCGGTCCTTATTGTGTGGCGGGCTGCGATTACTTTAATTGCAAAAGTGGGTGCTGAATGGTGTCAGCTTAGGACAAAATTGATCTGCGTCATAATTCTAATACCTCATCAGGGGTAACCTTACCCCATCGAAACAATATCCTGAGGCACCAGCATCCAGAACAGTAAACCTTTTTAGTAAGCAACCGCGAGTTCACTCGCCTTCCTGACCAAACAGCGTTCTATAGCGCGACTATACTTTTGGATCCAGGCTTGTTTACTAAAAAAGTTTAACTTCCTTCAGGAGAGCACCATGGCCGTAACTAATGTCGCCGAACTTAATGCACTGGTAGAACGTGTTAAAAAGGCACAGCGCGAATACGCCAATTTTAGTCAGGAACAAGTTGATGCCATCTTCCGCGCCGCTGCCCTCGCCGCCGCTGATGCACGAATCCCGCTCGCTAAGATGGCCGTTGCCGAATCCGGCATGGGCATCGTCGAAGATAAAGTGATCAAAAACCACTTTGCTTCCGAATATATCTACAACGCTTATAAAGATGAAAAAACCTGTGGTGTGCTCGACACTGATGACACCTTTGGCACTATCACTATAGCCGAACCTATTGGCCTGATTTGCGGTATCGTACCGACCACCAACCCGACTTCTACTGCAATTTTTAAAGCTCTGATCAGTCTGAAAACCCGTAACGGCATTATCTTCTCACCACATCCACGCGCCAAAGATGCGACCAATAAAGCCGCTGATATCGTACTGCAAGCTGCCATCGCCGCGGGTGCACCAAAAGATATTATCGGCTGGATTGATGCCCCGTCCGTGGAACTGTCAAATCAGTTAATGCATCACCCGGATATCAACCTGATCCTGGCGACGGGTGGCCCGGGCATGGTGAAAGCCGCCTACAGCTCAGGTAAACCAGCGATTGGTGTGGGTGCCGGTAATACCCCGGTAGTGGTGGATGAAACGGCCGATATCAAACGCGCTGTGGCTTCAATTCTGATGTCAAAAACCTTCGATAACGGCGTGATTTGTGCTTCTGAGCAGTCCGTTATTGTCGTCGACTCCGCCTATGACGCGGTACGTGAACGTTTCGCCACCCACGGCGGTTATATGCTGCAGGGCAAAGAGCTGAAAGCCGTGCAGGATATCATCCTGAAAAATGGCGCACTCAACGCCGCGATTGTTGGTCAGCCAGCGCCGAAAATTGCTGAAATGGCCGGTATTACCGTCCCGGCAAACACCAAGATTTTGATTGGCGAAGTGAAGCTGGTTGATGAGTCAGAACCTTTTGCTCATGAGAAATTATCGCCGACACTGGCGATGTATCGTGCCAAAGATTTCCAGGACGCGGTTGATAAAGCAGAAAAACTGGTAGCAATGGGCGGTATCGGTCACACCTCCTGCCTCTACACCGATCAGGATAACCAGAATGAACGCGTGCACTACTTCGGCGACAAGATGAAAACCGCACGTATTCTGATTAACACCCCGGCTTCACAGGGTGGTATCGGTGACCTGTATAACTTCAAACTGGCTCCGTCACTGACACTGGGTTGTGGTTCATGGGGCGGCAACTCCATTTCTGAAAACGTGGGACCGAAACATCTCATCAACAAGAAAACCGTGGCCAAGCGAGCTGAAAATATGTTGTGGCATAAACTTCCGAAGTCTATCTACTTCCGTCGTGGTTCTCTGCCAATTGCGCTTGAAGAAGTGGCGACTGACGGGGCCAAACGTGCTTTCATCGTTACCGACCGTTTCCTGTTCAACAATGGCTATGCTGACCAGGTCACCCGCGTGCTGAAATCACACGGTATCGAGACTGAAGTATTCTTCGAAGTAGAAGCTGACCCGACGCTGAGCATCGTGCGTAAAGGTGCAGAGCAGATGAACAGCTTTAAACCCGACGTCATTATCGCCCTCGGTGGTGGTTCACCGATGGATGCCGCCAAAATCATGTGGGTGATGTACGAACATCCGGAAACCCACTTTGAAGAACTGGCGCTGCGCTTTATGGATATCCGTAAACGTATCTACAAATTCCCGAAAATGGGTGTGAAAGCGCGCATGGTCGCTATCACCACCACTTCCGGTACCGGTTCTGAAGTGACACCGTTCGCCGTCGTCACCGATGACGCGACGGGCCAGAAATATCCGCTGGCTGACTATGCACTGACCCCGGACATGGCGATTGTCGATGCTAACCTGGTGATGGATATGCCGCGTTCACTCTGCGCATTTGGTGGTCTGGATGCGGTGACCCACTCACTGGAAGCCTACGTTTCTGTGCTTGCCAATGAATACTCCGATGGTCAGGCTTTGCAGGCACTGAAATTGCTGAAAGAAAACCTGCCAGCCAGTTATAAAGAAGGGGCGAAAAACCCGGTAGCGCGTGAGCGTGTGCACAATGCCGCCACCATCGCAGGTATCGCGTTTGCTAACGCCTTCCTCGGGGTATGTCACTCCATGGCACATAAATTGGGTTCAGAATTCCATATTCCGCATGGTCTGGCGAACGCCCTGCTGATTTGTAACGTCATTCGCTACAACGCCAATGACAACCCGACTAAGCAGACCGCTTTCAGTCAGTATGACCGTCCGCAGGCACGTCGCCGTTATGCCGAAGTAGCTGACCATCTGGGCCTGAGTGCTGAGGGTGACCGTACTGCGCAGAAAATTGAAAAACTGCTGGCATGGCTGGAAGAGATGAAAACCCAGCTGGGCATCCCGACTTCAATTCGTGAAGCAGGGGTACAGGAAGCTGACTTCCTCGCTAAAGTTGATAAGCTGGCTGATGATGCCTTCGATGATCAGTGTACCGGTGCGAACCCGCGTTATCCGCTGATTGCTGAACTGAAACAAATCATGCTGGATACCTTCTACGGTCGCGAATTTGTCGAAACCACCGCTGAAGTGACAGAAGCAGTTGATCTGCAGCCGGTAAAGTCAGTCAAGACTGAGAAGAAAACTAAAAAGGCGTAAGCCCTGATAACAAAAAAACCCGCTTCGGCGGGTTTTTTTATATTAACTGTTTTTACAGATGGGGTTGATTCGACCCATAAATGGCTTTTAATGAGCCTTCATCAATTGCCTGTTTATAATGCTTACGGCAAACGGATATATAACGTTCATTACCGCCGATCACCACCTGCTCACCTTCACTAAAGGGTTTTCCGTTAGCATCCAGACGTAAAACCATGCTGGCTTTACGCCCGCAATGGCAGATAGTTTTCAGTTCCACTAACTTATCCGCCCATGCCAGTAAGTATTGGCTGCCGACAAACAACTCACCGCGAAAGTCGGTGCGCAGTCCATAACACAGCACCGGAATATCCATATTATCGACCACATCAGACAACGCTTTTACCTGTTCGCGAGTCAGAAACTGACTTTCGTCCACCAGCACGCAATGTACCGGTTGTCGGGCATGTTCAGCCGCTATTTCTGCATCCAATTGAGTTTGCGCATTATATAAAAACGCCGGTGAAGAGAGACCAATACGCGAACTAACCTTCCCGGCACCGAAGCGATCATCAATTTCGGCGGTATACACCAGGGTACGCATGCCTCGTTCCTGGTAATTATAGGAGGATTGTAGCAAGGCCGTTGATTTGCCCGCATTCATCGCCGAGTAATAAAAATAGAGTTGCGCCATTGGAAAATCTCATCAGAGCCTGAATCAGTTGCGCGCAAGTCTACCATAAAGACAGCATGACTGTAGCGATGGCTTAATTTTTATCATTTGCTCAAATTACCGACGCCAGACCACTTCGTTTATTGGCCAGGAGGCACCAACACCGCACGAAATGACAAAACGACAATGTTTGTTTTTTATTCACACTTATTCTCCTGCCTGCGTAGTTACCTTGCAACCACTGGTTATAAACCACAAAATTTAAGGGTTAAGGAATACAAAAGAGAGAGTTAAATAGTGTCTGGAGGTTGCTAAAAAAGTCTTATCAGTTTTAATTTACGTTTTACTTTATAATTTTACTATTGCAGTTATTTTTACCCACCACTATTATGAGCGGGCAGAACAACTCCCATTAAATATATTTTGAGATTAGGACAATGAGCGAAGCACTTAAAATTCTTAATAATATCCGTACATTGCGCGCGCAGGCTCGGGAATGCTCTCTTGAAACACTGGAAGAGATGCTGGAAAAACTTGAGGTTGTGGTGAATGAACGTCGTGAAGAAGAGTCACATGCAGAGGCAGAAAATGCTGAGCGTAACCGTAAGCTGGAACAATATCGTGAAATGCTGATTGCTGACGGTATCGATCCCAACGAGTTACTGAATGCGTTATCTGAAACCAAAACTGCAGCTAAAACCAAGCGTGCAGCTCGCCCGGCTAAATATCAATACGTTGATGAAAATGGTGAAAACCGTACCTGGACAGGTCAGGGTCGTACACCAGCCGTGATTAAAAAAGCCATTGAAGAACAAGGCAAACAACTGGACGATTTTCTGCTGTAAATCCCCCAGTGCTTCGAAATGATTGTGACTACACACCCGTTTGGTGAATTCACCAGGTAAGAAAAAGGAAGCCGCTGGCTTCCTTTTTTTATGCATCATTATTGCTGATAAAACTCACGGTACCAGTCAACAAATTGCTGCACGCCCTCTCGCACGCTGGTCTGCGGGTGGAAATTTATCGCTTTCTTCAGGGCTTCAGTATCTGCGCTGGTTTCCAGCACATCACCGGGCTGCAGCGGCATCATGTTTTTCTTCGCTTCCATGCCCAGTGCACTTTCCAGTGCTTCGATATACGCCATTAATGTCACCGGCTGACTGTTGCCGATATTGTAGACGTGATACGGCGCAGAACTGGTGGCTGCCGATCCGGTTTCTACGGTCCATTGAGCGTCTGGCTGCGGAATCACATCCTGTAAGCGGACAATCGCCTCAGCAATATCATCAATGTAGGTGAAATCACGCATCATCTGCCCATTGTTGTACACATCAATAGGTTCTCCAGCCAGCATCGCGCGGGTGAACTTGAACAGCGCCATATCGGGCCGTCCCCACGGGCCGTACACGGTGAAAAAACGTAAACCGGTGGTGGGCAATTGATAGAGATGCGAATACGTATGGGCCATTAACTCATTGGCTTTTTTGGTCGCGGCGTACAGCGAAACCGGATGATCAACCGAGTCGTCGGTTGAAAAAGGCATTTTACGGTTCAGACCATAAACTGAACTGGAGGAAGCATAAAGAAGATGGCCGACCTTATGATGGCGGCAACCTTCAAGAATATTGAGATGGCCGATGAGATTGGATTCGGCGTAGATATGCGGATTCTGGATAGAATAACGCACCCCGGCTTGTGCCCCTAAATGAATGACACGATCAAAGCCATGATGTTCAAACAAGGAAGAAATGGCCTGGCGATCAGCCAGGTCCATTTTACTGAAACTGAATGCGGGATGAGAGGCTATCCGATCAAGGCGGGCTTGCTTCAGGCTGACATCATAATAATCATTCAGGTTGTCGATGCCGACAACCTGGTGACCGGCAGCCAGCAGACGCTGACAAACATGAAATCCAATAAAACCTGCCGCGCCGGTAACCAGAAACTTCATACATCCCTCATTTATTACGCAATTTGAATAGAAGCTCCGCGGCCGATTGCATAATAAACGAAGCCGCGTTTGCTGATGCGTTCCGGATCATACAGGTTACGACCATCAAAAATCACGGGTTGTTTTAATGCCGTTTTAATGACATCAAAATCAGGTGCGCGGAAATTCTGCCATTCGGTACAGATGACCAGGCCATCTGCGCCCTGCAGCGCCGCTTCTTTGGTACCCATGAGTTTCAGATCGCTACGGTGTCCGTAGATACGTTGCGCTTCATCCATCGCTTCCGGATCGAATGCCTGAATAGTCGCACCCGCTTCCCACAACGTTTCCATCAAAACGCGGCTGGAAGCTTCACGCATATCGTCGGTGTTCGGTTTAAATGCCAGGCCCCACAGCGCAAAGGTCTTACCACGCAAATCATCGCCAAAATGACGTTTGATAAAGGTGGGCAGTTTGCTTTTCTGTGAGTCGTTAACATCTTCAACCGCCTGCAGCAGACGCGGTTTATAACCGATAGACTCAGCAGTACGAATCAGCGCCTGAACATCTTTCGGGAAGCAGGAACCGCCGTAACCACAGCCCGGATAGATAAAGTGGTAGCCAATACGGGAATCAGAACCGATGCCCTGACGCACTTTCTCAATGTCCGCACCAAGGCGTTCAGCCAGGTTGGAGATCTCATTCATAAAGCTGATTTTGGTTGCCAGCATGCAGTTTGCTGCGTACTTCGTCAGCTCTGCGCTGCGGATATCCATTAAAATCATACGATCATGGTTGCGGTTAAACGGCTCATAAAGCTCACGCAACAGCTCAACCACTTCATCGTTATCAGTACCGACCACGATACGCTCAGGACGCATGCAGTCACTTACCGCTGCACCTTCCTTGAGGAATTCCGGGTTAGAAACCACATCAAACGCAATATTGGCATCACGGTTTTTCAGGGTTTCCGTCATCACCGAGCGCACTTTATCTGCTGTGCCAACCGGTACTGTTGATTTATCGATAACCACTTTGTGACCATTCATGTGCTGCGCAATGGTACGAGCTACTGCAGTCACATATTTCAGATCGGCTGAACCGTCTTCATCTGGCGGTGTACCCACGGCGATAAACTGCATCACACCGTGGTTTACGCCTTCTTCCGCATCGGTACTGAATTTCAGGCGCCCTGACTCATAGTTCGCCATCACCAGAGGAGTGAGTCCCGGCTCAAAAATCGGGATGATGCCTTTTTTCAGGTTTTCGACTTTATTCGCGTCGACATCAATACAGAGAACGTCATGTCCGACTTCGGCCAACACCGCAGCCTGAACCAGACCGACATAGCCGATACCAAATACAGTGACTTTCATTGAATTATCCTGTGCTTAATGAGTTACTTTTTATTTCCTACTTCGCCTTCAAGCCACTGTGCAAAATCTTTGCCCAGGACCGGGTGGCGAACACCGTACTCAACAAAAGCCTGCATATAACCGAGCTTGTTACCGCAGTCATGGCTCACACCCTTCAGGTGATAAGCTTCAACCGTTTCTTTTTCCATCAGCATCGCAATGGAGTCAGTCAGCTGTACTTCACCGCCAGCACCCGGAGGGGTTTTCGCCAGCAACGGCCAAATATCCGCAGACAGCACATAACGGCCAACCACTGCCAGGTTTGATGGCGCTTCAGACGCTTTCGGTTTCTCAACGACACCCACCATCGGCGCACTTTCGCCCGGGCTGAGATCCGCACCTTTGCAGTCAACCACACCGTATGCGGTCACATCGGCAACCGGCTCAACCATAATCTGGCTACGGCCACTTTCTTCGTAACGCGACAGCATTTCTGCCAGGTTGTCTTTGGTCGGGTCAGATTCGTACTCATCGATGATCACATCCGGCAGAATGACGGCAACCGGCTCATCACCGACCAGCGGGTGTGCACACATCACAGCGTGACCCAGACCTTTGGCGATGCCCTGACGCACCTGCATGATGGTAACGTGTGGCGGGCAAATTGACTGGATTTCGTCCAGCAGCTGACGCTTAACACGTTTTTCCAGCATTGATTCCAGCTCAAAACTGGTATCAAAATGGTTTTCGATCGCGTTTTTAGACGAATGGGTAACCAGCACAATTTCGTTAATGCCAGCAGCAATACACTCATTCACGACATACTGGATCAACGGCTTATCGACCAGCGGTAACATCTCTTTGGGAATCGCTTTCGTGGCAGGGAGCATACGCGTACCCAGACCAGCAACAGGGATTACCGCTTTTTTTACTTTAGACTTAAAGGCAGACATCAAGATACCTCTCTTATAGGCCGCTCAAGTTAATACTTGATATGTCGGTTTAAAAAACGAAATGAGTATATCAGCTACTCACTGACGGATTTATCCTGGATGGAGTTAATCCGCGGAATTTAAGACTATTACCCAAGTGTAAAGCTTACCCCTGGCCCTGTCTCCAGCCCGCAGAAAATATAAATCTAATCGCTTATTCTTCAGCCGATAACATCAGACGCAGCCTGCCACCAGAGCCCCAGACATGGCATTGCCAGGACTCTGCACGCTGACTAATTTGATTGAGGTGGGTACTGCCCATAGTGCCAAGCGGAACCCCATTACTGAGTTGAATTTGATGGGTGTTAATGTGCAGTGTGGCGTTAAGACCTGCCGACACCAAAATAAGATTTTTAAGTTGCCGATGATAGTAACCGACCAGCAATGGAAATTGCCCATTCAGGTTTGCCTGACGCAACAACATATTCACCTGGCGCAGCAAGCCATTTAACTCCGGCAGGCGCTGTTTCTGTCCGGAAAGTTGTTCCTGCAGCAAGCCGTTAAACAACGCGCGCAACAACAACGCAGCCAACACGCCATTATCTCCGGCTCGGGTTACATCAAGACAATAAAACGCCAGGTCTTTATCGGATAACGCGGCAATATCCAGTACCAATCCCGGCTGTTCTGCCATGGTAAGCTGGCGATAATTAATCCGGCAGTTAGCAATAGTTTGCTGCACCGGGGGTTGCAGTTGCTTCAGAAGTTTGGAAGCCGCCAGCGGATCACGCACCAGCGCATCCCAATCCTGGAACAGCTGTTCATCTTCCTCAACCTTGGAGGTAAACATGGAAGGATAAAGGCACTCATACACCGCTTCACGAAAGCGGTCGAGGTTCTTCAAAGGCTTGAGCAGCACATCCTGCACACCAAGGCGTAAAACATGGGCAATATCGGCCATATTTTGTGTTGCCGAGATGATCAGAATTGGCACGCTGTTGCCGCGACTGCGGATTCGCTCGACAAACTGAATGCCACCCATGCGCGGCATTTCCAAATCGCAAATCACCAGATCAACCGGTTGTGCGGTGAGTAACGTCAGGCCATCGAGGCCATCGCCCGCCTGCATCGTCTGAGCGCCGAGACTGACTAATAAGTTATCCAGCATCGAACGGAAAACGACCTCATCTTCGACAATGAGTATCTTTTTGCCGATTAGTGGTTTTTCCATTCTCTCCCCCTGCGTACCAGATATTTCAATAGTGGTTCATAAAACGCAGTTGCGCCTTTCAGAATTAACTGAAGTAACAACATCTGTGAATGAACAACCTGACTATCTGCTACGAACCAGTGGCAATAGTTCATCCATTTTCTTCTCAACGGCGGCCTTGCCTGCCGCAATGGCTTCTTCAGCACGGTGAAAGTCCAGCGTAGAAATTTGTGGACAGAATGGCTGAATCAGCACATCCGGCGGATCGCCTGCCATACGGTTACGCTTCAGGCGATTTTCCAGTACCTGGATGGAGGTAGACATAATTTCCATCGCACCAGGTGTTTGATTAGCGCGGCGCTGGGCTAATCCCAGCAACCGCTGGCGCAGTTTTTTGCCCCAGCTCAGTGCTTCTGCTGCCGCTTGTTCTTCCCCACTTTGCGGCGTAACCGACAGCAAATCTTGTTGCATCAGGTGCGCGTCATGCTGCAAATCAACCGCGATAACGATATCCGCGCCCAGCGCCCGGGTGAGCGAAATCGGCACCGGATTAACCACCGCACCATCCACCAGCCAGTAACCATTGTAGCCAACGGGTGGTAATAAGCCTGGCATACTACAGGAAGCACGTACCGCCTGATGCAGGTCACCCTCGGTTAACCACAACTCACGGCCGGTACTAAGATTGGTGGCAACCACACCAAAAGGTTTGTCACACTGCTCAATAAAATCATTCGGGATCAGTTGCCGGACGTGACTGAATACCCGATCGCCTCGCAACAAACCACCGCGCTGCCATGACAGGTCCATCAGCCGAATGACATCCCAGTAACGAAAGGCGCTCACCCAGCGTTCCATCATACCCAGACGGCCATTTACATAAGCTGAACCGACCAGCGCACCCACGGAACATCCGGCGACGACATCGACCTCGATACCGGCCCGCTCCAGCGCATTAATCACGCCAATATGTGACCAGCCTTTGGCGGCACCTGATCCCAGGGCCAGCCCGATCCTCACCTTTCTCATCTTACCTCGGGTTTTGCCTGGTACGTAGCATCGCGCCTGACACTCGGCTACCATAGCGCGCGCAATCTTTAACTTTAATCACCCTCTGGAGATGACGTGTACGAAAAGTGCCCCTGCTGCAGCGGAAAGCAGTATAGCCTATGTTGCCAACCCTTTCTGACCGGGCAGAGTTCCCCCGCCAGTGCTGAGCAACTGATGCGCTCACGCTACTGTGCTTACGTGGAGAAAAACGCTGCCTGGCTGGTCGCCACCTGGCACCCCAGCCAGCGGGTGGCCGAACTTGAGACGTTATTATCTGAAAGTTTTTCCGGCACCGAATGGCTGGGCCTGAATGTAACCCGTTGTAATCAGGGAAGCCATGAGAACGAAGCATTCGTGACTTTTTTTGCGCGATTCATCGAAAAAGGACGTACTTCGGCCATCTATGAATGTTCACGCTTTCTTCGTGAGGATCAACGCTGGTACTATGTTGACGGAACAACGCCTGAACTGGGGCGTAACGATCGCTGTCCTTGTGGCTCCGATAAAAAATACAAAAAATGTTGTGGCTGATTTGGACATTCACCCAACGGCTTTACCATTCATCGCTTTGACAGGACTCTGATCGAGATGCAAGCGCAAACCATGCAACGAAAAGTATTACGTACCATTTGCCCCGATGCGAAAGGTCTGATCGCCAAAATCACCAATATTTGTTACAAGCACGAACTCAACATCGTGCAGAACAACGAATTTGTCGATCACCGTACCGGGCGTTTTTTTATGCGCACAGAGCTGGAAGGCATTTTCAACGACAACACCCTGCTCGCGGATCTCGACAGCGCCTTACCGGTTGGATCGGTCCGTGAGCTGAACAGCGCCGGACGCCGTCGTGTGGTGATTCTGGTGACCAAAGAAGCGCATTGCCTTGGCGACCTGCTGATGAAAAGCGCGTTTGGTGGTCTTGATATGGAAATTGCTGCGGTTATCGGCAATCACGAAACGTTGCGCTCGCTGGTCGAACGCTTCGATATTCCATTTGCGCTGGTCAGCCATGAAGGATTGACGCGTGAAGAGCACGATAACCGCATGGTTGAAGAGATTGATCGTTATCAGCCGGATTACGTGGTGCTGGCTAAATATATGCGCGTACTAACCCCAGCGTTTGTGCAGCGCTACCCGAACCAGATCATCAATATTCACCACTCCTTCCTGCCCGCCTTTATTGGCGCGCGTCCTTATCATCAGGCCTACGAGCGTGGCGTGAAAATCATTGGTGCCACCGCGCATTATGTGAACGACAACCTCGATGAAGGTCCGATCATTATGCAGGATGTCATCAACGTGGATCACAGCTACACCGCAGAAGAAATGATGCGCGCGGGTCGTGACGTTGAGAAGAATGTACTGAGCCGTGCACTGTACAAAGTGCTGGGCCAGCGTGTGTTTGTTTACGGCAATCGTACGATCATTCTTTAATCACTCAGACGCTGAACTGTGCAAGGCTTCAGCGTCACGGGCAAAAAGTGGGCAATCGATTCATAAATTTAGCGTGGGCGCTTTACAGACTGAGCGCATTTGGTATTATGCGCCCCGCTTTCAGGCGTAATGATTCAGGCCAGTGGTGGGATTCCCGAGCGGCCAAAGGGAGCAGACTGTAAATCTGCCGTCACAGACTTCGAAGGTTCGAATCCTTCTCCCACCACCATCTGAATCGCCGCGACCTGTAGCCACAATATGTATCATCCCTGGTGGGATTCCCGAGCGGCCAAAGGGAGCAGACTGTAAATCTGCCGTCACAGACTTCGAAGGTTCGAATCCTTCTCCCACCACCATCCAGATATTTCCTGTGTTGATTCCACTCCAGAACATCCATATTGCTGATGGAGAAGGATGAGAAACTTCGACCGAAGGTTCGAGTCGAGCTACGCGAGACAACGCGCTTTAGCGCGGCCCGAAGGGTGAGGCGCGACGCGCCGAATAATCCTTCTCCCACCACCATCCAGATATTTCCTGTGTTGATTCCACTCCAGAACATCCCCCTTAGTTATTTGCAAACTCATTTCTGAGTGCCTCGACAAAACAGCGTATTTTTGCCGTTTGTTTACGTGCCGAGGGAACCAGGACATGCATCGGGCGTGACGGACCTTCGTAATCCGGCAACACCCTGACCAGATGTCCTTTGTTGATTTCCTCTTTCAGCACATCTTCTGGTCCCAGCGTAACGCCATAGCCTTCCAGCGCCGCATGCATCAGCGCCTTCCAGTCATTGGATCTTAACCGCCCTTCTGGTCTCACTTCTTCCGTTTTCCCCTCTTTGCGGAACATCCAGCGACAGGGCATAGCGGCCGACCACAGTCCATACACCAGACAAGCATGGTGCTGCAAATCTGACGGTGTCAGCGGTAAGCCATACTGTTGAATATAGGAAGGAGCAGCACAGGCAATCAGCCGGTAAGGTGACAGCGGCCATGCCACCATCGAGCTGTCGGCCAGTTCGCCAATGCGGATAATCACCTCGGCCTCTTCTTCGCCAGGATTGATGATCCTGTCACTCAACGTCAGTTCAACCTGCACCTCTGGCCAGGTCGCCAGATAGTGGGTGATAAAAGGAGCAAGTGCGTAAGAGCCAAACGTCACCGGGGCATTCACCCGAATGATGCCGGAAGGCGTCGCCTGCATATTCAACACTACGGCATCCGCCTCCTCCACTTCCGATAACACCACCCGACAGCGTTCGTAATAGCTGCGCCCGATATCGGTCAGATGCTGACGGCGCGTAGTGCGGTTAATAAGTGCCGTACCTAAGCGCGATTCAAGCGCAGCAATGTGTTTCGCCACCATCTGTGGTGACATTTCCAGCGCATCAGCCACCGCTGCAAAAGAACCCAGTTCTGCGGCTTTAACGAATACTTTCATTCCAGTCAGCCTATCCACGATTAACCCCTTTGAGTTGTTTTTAAAACAACAATAGATCGATTTATCTTCTTTTAGGAGAGAATCATAGTAGACCACAGGTCAAGCCCCTGTGGAGGAATAATGAGAATTGGAATTATTGGTGCCGGATTCGTGGGCCGTGCGGTCGCTAAACTGGCAATTCAGGCCGGACATCAGGTCATGCTCAGCAATTCACGTAGTCCTCAGACGCTGTTCAGTCTGCGTCCGATGATCGGTTGTGAAATAGGTACGGCAAGCGAAGCCGCCAGATTTGGCGATATCGTGCTTATTGCAGTGCCACTGACCGCCATCGATGCACTGCCGGTAGATGAACTGAGAGGAAAGCATCTTCTCGATGCCGTTAACTACTATCCTGATCGCGACGGTAACGTCGATGTGCTGGCCAGGCGACAGACCACCACCAGTGAACTGCTGGCCAGCCACTTACCCGATAGTCAGATTACTAAAGCCTTTAACGCTATCCCCATGACTCAGCTGGAGAGTGATGGATTACCGGCGGCAACAGCCGGACGACGCGCACTGCCGCTGGCAGGCGACGATAAAGAGGGCAAAGCTGTCGCTGCCGCGCTTTACGAAGCTTTTGGCTTTGATACCGTCGATGCCGGTCCGCTGGCTGAAGGCTGGCGTTTCGAGCGCGGAATGCCCTCCTACTGCGTGCGGATGACCAGACAGGAGTTAGCAACGGCACTGGCCCAGGCCAGAAAGGACTGATTTACCACCTGCCGCCCGTCAGCACGCGGCGGCAGGTAAACCCCACGCCTTGCCTTTTCTGTCGATTCTGCCCATGACATTTATGACAAAACTCGCTACCATCCCGCCATACTTATCACGGATAAAATGGCTGCCACATGAAATTTGTCTCATTTAACATCAATGGCTTACGGGCGCGTCCTCATCAACTCGAAGCGCTGGTTGAGCAACATCAGCCAGACGTGATTGGCCTGCAGGAAACCAAGGTCCATGACGATATGTTCCCACTCGAGGAAGTGAGCAAGCTCGGTTACAACGTGTTTTATCATGGACAAAAAGGCCACTACGGCGTCGCTCTGTTGACAAAAGCACAACCGGTGGTGGTCCATCGTGGTTTCCCGGATGATGGTGAAGATGCCCAGCGCCGTCTGATCATGGCAGAAATTCCCAGCCCGATTGGTGATATCACGGTTATCAATGGCTATTTCCCGCAGGGAGAAAGCCGTGACCATCCGATCAAGTTCCCGGCGAAAGAGAAGTTTTATCAGGATCTGCAAAACTACCTGCAAAATCAGCTGGCCGCCGATAAGCCGGTGCTGATTATGGGTGATATGAATATCAGCAGCACCGATCTCGATATCGGCATCGGGGAAGAGAACCGCAAACGCTGGCTGCGCACCGGCAAATGCTCGTTCCTGCCGGAGGAGCGTGAGTGGATGGATCGCCTGATGAACTGGGGACTGGTGGATACCTGGCGTGCTAAATACCCGGAAACAGCAGACCGTTTCTCATGGTTTGATTACCGCTCCAAAGGTTTTGATGATAACCGTGGCCTGCGTATTGATCTGCTGCTTGCCAGCCAGCCGCTGGCCTCACGCTGCATCGCAAGCGGTATCGACTATGACATCCGCAGTATGGAAAAACCGTCCGATCACGCACCAGTGTGGTCAACGTTCGGTTTTTGATGATGCCGGGTGGCCTGCAACAGGCCACCCGGATTATTTGATGATCTTCCAGATTAAGGGATTGGTACCCATCACTTTCTCATCGCGTGAGCATTGCAGCAGCACGCCTTCCGCTTTGACCACCGCCCCTTCAGAATAACTGCGATTCTCATAGGTGCAGCACTGCAGGCAATTGCTTTGCTGGTTATTTTGTCCCTGCGTCCAGACTTCAGGTGGCATATCAACCACCACATCGGTATTGCCGGTGCGCCCCACATCAGGGGTGCGATTGGCCTGCGCAGCGCTGCTAAACAGCAATACGCCACTCAGCAGCACCATCAAATAACGCATCACTCGGTCTCCTTCATTTTGCGCCGGGCGGGTTTGCGTGATCGTTTTTTCTCACTCGCTGTGCCGCTCGCGGCAATGCCACGAAATGCCTGCAACGACGGCTGCTGACGCGCCTGACCAATCAAACCGATTAAGGTGCTGACCAGCGGCTGCATAAACTCATCGTAACGACAGGCTTTTTCACTGATGCGGGTTAGCGTCGATTCCCAGTGCGCCGTCATATCAGGCCGTGCCGCCATTTCGGGTAGCGCGTGAATCAATGCTCTGCCCGCTTCTGTGGAGTGAATATAACGGCCCTTCTTCACCAGGAATGTTCGCCGGAACAATAATTCAATAATTCCGGCGCGCGTCGCTTCCGTTCCTAAACCATCGGTTGCTCGCAGCACTTTCTTTAGATCTTTATCCTGAACAAAACGCGCGATACCGGTCATCGCGGAGAGTAAAGTCGCATCGGTGAAGGGACGCGGAGGCTGAGTCTGTTTCGCCAGTACCTCCCCGCGTTCGCATAACAGCTCATCTCCTTTGCTGACCACCGGCAACGGGGTGCCATCGTTCTCTTCATCTCGCTCTTTACTGCCCAGTAATGCCCGCCAGCCCGCCTCAGCCAGAAACCGAGCTTTCGCGACAAATTTGCCACCGGCAATGTCGAGATCGATCACGCACTTGCGGAACACCGCATCAGGGCAGAACTGCATCAGATACTGGCGTGCGATCAGCCCATAAATATTGGCTTCGTTTTCGCTCAGGTTAACCTTGCTGGAGCGCGCGGTTGGAATGATGGCGTGGTGCGCATCCACTTTTTTATCGTCCCAGCAACGATTGCGCTGATCGACATTGAAATCCGCTGGCGGCGTCATATCCGGCTGGTGTGCCTGAATGGCGTTCAGTACCGCATGCCGACCCGCAAAATGCTCTTCGGGCAGATAACGACAATCCGAGCGCGGATAGGTAATCAGTTTGTGGGTTTCATACAGGCGCTGGCAGCAATCCAGTACATTTTGCGCACTCAGGCCAAAGCGCCTTGCCGCTTCGATTTGCAGACTCGACAGTGAGAACGGCAACGGAGCGATTTCTGATTCCCGTTTATCATTATACCCGGTGACCAGCGCGGGCTTGCCGTTGATGCGTTCCAGCACATGATCCGCCAGCGAACGGTTTAGTAAGCGACCTTCTTCATCCTGCCAGGGTTCACAGGCGTCACTTGGCACCCAGCTGGCGACAAAGCGCTCGTTTTTTGGCGTCACAATGTGCGCTTTGACTTCGAAATAGTCCTTTGGAATAAAGTTTTCGATTTCTTCATCACGACGGACCACCAGGCCAAGCACCGGGGTTTGCACCCGGCCAACCGAGAGTACGCCGTCGTAGCCAGCGTTGCGTCCCAGCAGCGTCCAGGCACGGGTCATATTGATGCCATACAACCAATCCGCACGCGCACGCGCCAGCGCCGAGACGCACAGCGGAATAAACTCACGGTTTTCACGTAAACGACCTACCGCCCGCTCCACCGCCTGCGGATTGAGATCGTTAATTAAACAACGCTGCACCTTTTGACGTTTTTCCGGCGGCAGCTGGAGATAATCGATCACCTCATCCACCAGCAACTGACCTTCACGGTCCGGGTCACCCGCGTGCACCACCTCGGTGGCCTGCGCCAGCAATCCTTCAATAACCTTCAGCTGTTTTGCCACCGATGGCCGTGGCTGGAGCCGCCACTTTTCGGGGATGATCGGCAGATCGGCAAGGTTCCAGCGGGCGTATCGACTGTCATAGCTGTCTGGCTGAGCCTGCTCCAGCAAATGCCCGACACACCAGGTCACCACCTGGTCATTGCCGCAGGCAATATACCCATCGCCGCGTCGGTGCGGTTTTGGCAACACGTCAGCGATGGCGCGTCCCAGACTGGGTTTTTCTGCAATAAACAAACGCATGAATGGCGTCGTTCCTTAAACGTCAGTTAACTACGGTAATCAGTGGCAGATGGGGTTCTGCCGCAAAAAGCTCGCCAATGGCGGTTGCAGTGACACCCGCCAGCATGGCACAACGCTGAAACTCCTCGATAGCCGAGGGTTGTACCGCCACCAGCAGGCCGCCAGACGTTTGCGGATCACATAACAACGCGCGCGTCGCATCATCCATCGGCGACACATGTCGGCCATAACTGGCAAAGTTGCGGCCCGTCCCACCGGGGACAGCACCGGCAGCGATATAGGCATCAACCCCGGACAGACGCGGCACCTGCGCGACAATCACCTCAGCACGCAAGCCCGATCCCTGACAGATTTCACTCAGATGGCCCAGCAAGCCAAATCCGGTGACATCGGTCATGGCGGTGACCCCCGCCAGTTGCGCGAACTCTGCACCGGCTTTATTCAGCTGGCACATCACTTCCGCCGCCAGCGTCTGATGCTCAGGCCGCAGCAATCCTTTCTTTTCTGCCGTGGTCAGAATGCCAATGCCGAGCGGCTTGGTCAGGAACAGTTGACACCCGGCCTGCGCCGCGCTGTTTTTCTTCACGCGCGCCACATCGACGATACCGGTCACAGCAAGGCCGAAAATCGGTTCGGGGGCGTCAATGGAATGGCCGCCCGCCAGCGCAATACCCGCCGCCTGACACGCCGCGCGACCACCCTCCACCACCTGCTGCGCCACTTCCGGGCTGAGCACATTGACCGGCCAGCCCAGAATCGCGATAGCCATAATGGGTTTACCGCCCATGGCGTAGATGTCACTGATGGCGTTGGTCGCGGCAATACGGCCAAAGGTGTGGGGATCGTCAACGATCGGCATAAAAAAGTCGGTGGTACTGACCACCGCGCTGCCGTTGCCTAAATCGTAAACCGCTGCATCATCACGCGTTTCATTCCCCACCAGCAGATGGGGATCATGGAAGGCGGTCAGTTCGCTATGCAGGATGGTTTCCAGCACCTGGGGGGATATTTTACAGCCACAGCCAGCACCGTGGCTGTACTGGGTCAGGCGAAGAGGTTCACTCATGGCGGGTTCCTTATGCACTGGCAGATAGCGCTATGTTAGCCTGGCTGCCAGCATGTGGTAAGTGTTACGCGGTTACAGTTCGATCAATCGCACAGGCGATATGCAATCCCTGCAACGTCACTCAGCCTGCCGCACCAGCCCGCCATTTGTCTGTCAGAAATAACTGACAAATTCCGCCGTGTCGGGCGGGAGTACGGTGGTGCTGGATTTCAGCTGTGGCGTACCCAGATAAAGGAAGCCGACAATCGCATCCTGCTCACGGCAACCAAAGGCTTCGCGTACCTGAGGATGGTCCGTCCAGGGTCCACTGCGCCAGATGCCATTGAAGCCCTGCGCGGCGGCGGCCATTTGCATCGCCATCACCGCACAACCAGCGGAAATCAGTTGTTCCCAGCGCGGCACCTTCGGGTGATCTTCGCACCGCGCCACCACGGTGATAATCATCGGTGCGCGGAACGGTGACGAACTGGCTTTCTCTATCGCCTTATCATCCATCGCGCTGGCACGGGCAGCCTGCTCCAGCAGCTGGCTCAGACGGTCACGCCCTTCTTTCTCAACAATAATGAAGCGCCACGGCTGTAATGCGCCGTGATCCGGTGCGCGCATACCCGCGCGCAGAATGTTCTCCAGCACCTCACCCGCCGGTGCAGGATCGGCCAGACGTGAAGCCGAGCGACGATTAACTAACAAATCAAGTGCATCCATTATCTTCTCCCTTGTGTAAAAGCGTTGCCTAATCCTGGCATACGACGATCTTTTGTAACAGTCTGGCGCGATTTCCTGCTGACATTTAGCACGCTGCTCTTTAGGATGAGGGCGACATCGGGGCTGCCAGCGTGCTGGCTGTCTTCGGCTACGTGAATATGGAGAGTCTATGCGCACACTGTGGCGAATTATTGCAGGCCTGTTCCGCTGGGGCTGGCGGGTGCTGAATTTTATCCGGGAATTTATCCTTAACTTATTTCTTATTGTTTTGATCCTTGCAGGTGTTGGGATCTGGTTGCAGGTGAGCGGTTCAAGCAGTAGCGAACCGGTGCAACAAGGTGCGCTAAAAGTAGACCTCACCGGTGTACTGGTGGACAAACCTTCGGTCAGCAATCGTCTGAGCCGTATTGGTCGTCAATTGCTCGGCAGCAACAGCGATCGCTTGCAGGAAAATTCCCTGTTTGATGTTGTCGATGCCATCCGTCAGGCAAAAGGTGACAAAAACATCACCGGGATTGTGCTCGACCTGCGTGATTTTGGCGGTGGCGATCAGCCTTCGCTGCAATATGTCGGGAAAGCGTTGCGCGAGTTCCGTGACAGCGGCAAACCGGTGTATGCCATTGGCGATAACTACAGCCAGGCGCAATATTATCTCGCCAGCTATGCCAACAAGATTTACCTGTCACCGCAAGGCACCGTGGATTTACATGGTTTCGCCACCAACGGGCTGTACTACAAAACGCTGCTGGATAAGCTGAAAGTTAATTCACATGTGTTCCGCGTTGGCACTTACAAATCGGCAGTGGAACCTTTCCTGCGTGACGATATGTCACCGGAAGCACGCGATGCTGATAGCCGCTGGATTGGTCAGCTTTGGCAGAACTACCTGAACACCGTCTCAGCAAACCGCCAGATCACGCCGGAACAGCTGTTCCCTGGCGCCGCAGGCATCATCAGCGGATTACAGGCTGTGCAGGGCGATACCGCTAAATATGCGTTGAACAGTAAGCTGGTGGATGCACTGGAGAGCCGTGCTGTTGCCGATCAGGAGATGATCAAGACGTTTGGCTGGGATAAGCAAAACAACGATTATCGCAACGTCAGCATTTACGATTACACCGTTAAACAACCGCCGACGCAGCAGGATGGCAATATCGCTGTGGTAATGGCAAGTGGTGCGATCATGGACGGTGAAGAGACCGCCGGGAATGTCGGTGGTGATACCACAGCCGCGCAGATCCGCGATGCGCGTCTCGATCCGAAAATTAAGGCGATCATCCTGCGCGTGAACAGCCCTGGTGGCAGCGTCACCGCCTCAGAAGCGATCCGCGAAGAACTGGCGGCTGCCCATGCAGCGGGTAAACCGGTCGTCGTATCGATGGGTGGCATGGCGGCATCCGGCGGTTACTGGATCTCCACACCAGCTGATTATATTGTGGCGAACCCCAGCACCCTGACCGGTTCCATCGGAATCTTTGGTGTGATTAATACCGTCGAAAACAGCCTGAGTACCATTGGCGTGCACACCGATGGCGTTGCCACTTCACCGCTGGCAGATGTCGCGACCACCAAAGCGCTGCCACCTGAAGTGCAGCAGTTGATGCAGCTGACCATTGAAAACGGCTATCGTAACTTTGTAGGTTTGGTCGCCGCGTCGCGCCATAAAACGCCAGAGCAGATCAATGATATTGCTCAGGGCCATGTCTGGACCGGTAGCGATGCCAAAGCCAATGGGCTGGTGGATGCCCTGGGTGACTTTGATGATGCCGTCAAAAAAGCCGCCGAGCTGGCAAAAATCACCACACCACAGTTGAGCTGGTATCAGGATGATCCAGGCATGCTGGATCTGCTGCTGAATCAGATGAGTGCTTCGGCTAGCGCCATCATGCCACAGGCACTGAAAGTGTGGCTGCCGGCACCGATGCTGGATGTGATGAGCGCCATGAAGCAACAGCCTGGCCTGTTCGATAACCTCAACGATCCGCAAAATCGTTACGCGTTCTGCCTCAACTGCGGCAACGTAAACCCTAAATAATTCGCGCTGCAGGAGGGCGGCAAGCGAGTGAATCCTCAGGAGCTTACTCAGGTAAGTGACTGGGGTGAATGAGCGCAGCCAACGCACCTGCAGCGCGAAGAATGACGGGTGTGAGATAATCTTTACAGTCCGGCCTCTGGCCGGGCTGCTTTTCCCCGGTAATCCCCTTATACTGCGCGTTTTACGGCAAGTCTGAGTTCATTCATGCAAAAGAAAAATATCTACGTCGCCTACACTGGCGGGACCATTGGTATGCAGCGCTCCGCCCATGGCTACATTCCGGTGTCAGGTCACCTGCAACAGCAGCTGGCCAATATGCCTGAGTTCCACCGCCCGGAAATGCCAGATTTCACCATTCACGAATATCACCCGCTGATGGATTCCTCCGACATGACGCCGGAGGACTGGCAGGCTATCGCCAATGATATCAAACAGAATTACGACCATTACGACGGCTTTGTGATTCTGCATGGTACCGATACCATGGCATTCACCGCGTCGGCACTCTCCTTTATGCTGGAGAACCTTGCCAAGCCGGTGATCGTCACCGGATCACAGATCCCACTGGCAGAATTGCGCTCAGACGGCCAACAGAACCTGCTGAACTCGTTGTATGTGGCGGCTAACTATCCGATCAACGAAGTGACGCTATTCTTTAATAACACCCTGTTCCGGGGTAACCGCACCACTAAAGCGCACGCTGATGGCTTCAACGCGTTTGCCTCGCCAAACCTGCCACCGTTACTGGAAGCGGGTATTCATATTCGCCGCCTGAATACTCCACCGGCACCGCCAGGCAAGGGTGCACTGATTGTCCATCCGATCACCCCACAACCGATTGGTGTGGTGACCATTTACCCAGGAATATCTGCGGAAGTGGTACGTAATTTCCTGCGTCAGCCGGTGAAAGCCCTGATTCTGCGCTCCTATGGCGTAGGCAATGCGCCGCAAAACGCGGAGTTCCTGGCCGAGCTGCAACAGGCGAGTGAGCGTGGGATTGTGGTGGTCAACCTGACGCAGTGCATGTCTGGCAAAGTGAATATGGGGGGATACGCCACCGGTAATGCACTGGAGCATGCTGGCGTGATCAGCGGTTTTGATCTCACTGTTGAAGCAACATTAACAAAACTTCACTTTTTACTGAGTCAAAACCTCACCAGCGGAGAAATTCGTGCCAGAATGCAGCAGAATTTACGTGGCGAACTGACAGAAGATTGATACGGAGCGAGATGTAATGAAGCGGGCATTGATAATCATCGATATACAAAACGATTTTTGCCCCGGTGGCCCAATGGCAGTGCGTGAAGGTGACCTGACGGTTGCTGTTGCCAATCGCTACGCACGTGAATTTCGGGCCAGGGGCGAGTGCGTGGTGGCATTGCAGGACTGGCACCCGAAAAACCATGGCAGCTTTGCCTCTGTATCCGGCGAGCCGGTGTATACCTTAGGGGAACTGAACGGATTGGCGCAGATCTGGTGGCCAGACCACGGCATTCAGGGTTCTGCAGGGGCCGATTTCCATCCGGAGCTGGATCGTTCGCTGATTGATGCGGTGTTCCATAAAGGACAGGATGTGGATGTTGACAGCTACAGCGCCTTTTTCGACAACGGCCATCGCCGTAAAACCGAGCTGGACAGCTGGCTGCGTGAACGTGATATCAGCCATTTAGTGGTATTGGGGCTGGCAACCGATTACTGCGTCAAATACAGCGTACTGGATGCGCTGGAGCTGGGTTATCAGGTTGAAGTGGTGGAAGAAGGCTGCCGCGGTGTCAACCTCAACCCCGACGATAGCGCCATTGCCATAGAACAGATGCGTAATCAGGGTGCGGTAATTATCTGAAAATCAGGGCTGGTGGTCACCAGCCCTTCAGCAATCAGTGCAGGTTGATACGGGTCACATCGGTTTCGATGCCGAACTCTTCTTTCAGCTCTTTCTTCGACTTCATCACCATCTCGCCATTTTTGCCAATGGTCATATGCTGCGGTGCATCGTTGTGACGCGCCTGCCACAACATCACCAGCTGCAGGCAGTTTTCACGCTGCTCCGGGGTTAGCGCTACCCCATCCGGCCACTTCCCCGTCTCCACTGCAGTGGCAAGACGCTGGTAAACTTCTGGCGTCATCGCCGCCAGCATCGCTTCCAGTTCCTGTTTCATGCTTACCCCTGCTGTTGCTTGCCCTGCTCATCAGTGAAGCTGAGCGAAGCGGAGTTGACGCAATAGCGTTCACCGGTCGGCTGTGGTCCATCCGGGAACACATGCCCCAGATGCGCATCACAGTTTCCGCAGCGGATTTCGACGCGGTGCATGCCGTGGGTATCATCTTCGAGGTAACGAATCGCATCATCGCTGACGGGCTGGTAGAAGCTTGGCCAGCCACAGCCAGAATCATATTTGCTCTCGGAAAGGAACAGCGGCGCGTTACACACCAGGCAGTGGTAGATGCCCTCCTGCTTATTATGCAAAAGGGCTCCGGTAAAAGGAGGTTCCGTTCCGCGATGCTGGGTTACATAGCGCTGCATTTCGGACAGCTGCGCGATTTTTTCCGCAGGTGCGGTGTCTTTAGCCATTTTAGGATTCCGGGGTGTCATTCTGAAAAAATCGACTAGTATTCTAACAAACGAATAACATCATCCGGGTCTTTTTTCGTGCGAACGCATCCGTCTCGCGGATCACAGCACGAATTTGTGATGCCGATCACCCTTTACAATACACATCCCTTTATAGTCGGCGATCGGCAGATCTGGCTCTGGAATAATCGCCGTTGCGCAAGCGTTTGCGCAACGAATAATTCCTGTCAGTGGAATTGACCTGTCGCAACAATTGACACGATTCCGCTTGACGCCTGGTAAGGTTTTTGTAATTTTACAGCCAACCTTTTATTCACTAACAAATAGCTGGTGGAATATATGACTATCAAAGTAGGTATCAACGGTTTTGGCCGTATCGGTCGCATCGTTTTCCGTGCTGCGCAGCAGCGTTCTGACATCGAAATCGTCGCGATCAACGACCTGCTGGACGCCGATTACATGGCTTATATGCTGAAGTATGACTCTACGCATGGTCGTTTCGACGGCACCGTAGAAGTTAAAGACGGCGCGCTGATTGTTAACGGTAAAAAAATCCGTGTTACCGCTGAGAAAGACCCGGCTAACCTGAAATGGGACGAAGTGGGTGTTGACGTGGTTGCTGAAGCAACCGGTATCTTCCTGACCGACGAAACTGCACGTAAACACATCGCAGCTGGCGCGAAGAAAGTGGTTCTGACTGGCCCATCTAAAGATGACACCCCGATGTTTGTTCGCGGTGCTAACTTCGAGAAATATGCTGGCCAGGACATCGTTTCTAACGCATCCTGCACCACCAACTGCCTGGCTCCGCTGGCAAAAGTCATCAACGACAAATTCGGTATCGTTGAAGGTCTGATGACCACTGTTCACGCGACCACCGCTACCCAGAAAACCGTTGACGGCCCGTCTCACAAAGACTGGCGCGGCGGCCGTGGTGCTTCTCAGAACATCATCCCGTCTTCTACCGGTGCGGCTAAAGCCGTAGGTAAAGTTCTGCCAGAACTGAACGGTAAACTGACCGGTATGGCGTTCCGCGTTCCGACCCCGAACGTCTCTGTTGTTGACCTGACCGTTCGTCTGGAAAAAGCCGCCTCTTACAAAGAAATTTGTGCAGCCATCAAAGCCGCTGCTGAAGGCGAAATGAAAGACGTGCTGGGTTATGTTGAAGATGACGTGGTTTCAACTGACTTCAACGGCGAAGTGCTGACTTCAGTATTCGATGCTAAAGCCGGTATCGCGCTGAATGACAACTTTGTGAAACTGGTTTCCTGGTACGATAACGAAACTGGTTACTCTAACAAGGTTCTCGACCTGATTGCACTGGTTGCTGCTAAGTAAGAAAACCCGTGAAATGGACAAGGGGCGACTTAGGTCGCCCTTTTTTTTGGCTAGCTAAAGAGAAGGTCTTTGTATGCAAGAGTCGCTTTTTTCGCTACCCGTGGTGACGCAGATTACGCCTTATCTGTCACAACGTCAGATTGGTGATTTGCCCGTCATTGTCGTCAACCATCCTCGTGTCCGTGCCGCCATTACCCTGCAGGGTGCTCATTTGCTTGCCTGGCAACCGAGCGGCCAGCAGCCGGTGTTATGGCTGAGTGACAAAACACCGTTTGCTGCCGGTAAAGCTATTCGCGGCGGCGTACCGATTTGCTGGCCATGGTTTGGTCCGGCGGGTGAACCAGCACACGGCTTTGCCCGTAACCTGCCCTGGACGTTGTCAGCACATGATGAAAATGAAGAAGGTGTCATTCTGACCTTCGCGCTGGAAAGCAACGCACAAACCAAAAAGCTCTGGCCGCACGATTTCACCCTGTTTGCCCGCTTCCGTATCGAATCCCATTGCGAGATCGAACTGGAAGCACACGGTGATTTTTCTGCCACCGCGGCGCTCCACAGCTATTTCCAGATAGCCGATATCGTCCAGACCGAGGTGAGCGGACTGGGTAACGCGTTTATCGATAAAGTGGACAGCAGTGCCTCCGGTGAATCAAATGGCCGCCAGACTTACCCCGGCCGTATTGATCGCGTGTTTACCGCGCCAGATGACTGCAGCGTGATCCATGATAAAGGTGGCAACCGGCTTATCGAGGTTTACCATCATTATCAAAGTGACGTTGTCACCTGGAACCCGGGGCCAGAATTGTCATGCAGCATGGCTGATATGGCTAATGATGGTTACAAAACCATGGTGTGCGTGGAAACCGCACGCATTAATCAGCCGTTAGTGAGCGCTGGTGAATCCCCTGCCCGCCTCGCCACCACCTTCCGGTTGCGCAGTAAAGCCTGATAAAAGCGGTGCTGATGCGCCGCTATACCACATCCAGCGGCAGCTTATTCTGCGGCGGTGGAAACGCCTGGTTCAGCAACGCCAGTTCTTCCCCGCTTAACACCACGTCAAGCGCTGCCGCATTTTCCCGCACATGAGCCACACTGCTGGCTTTCGGAATGGCGATCACCCCATCTTTACGAATCACCCATGCCAACAGCAATTGCGCTACGCTAATGCCCTGCTGTTGTGCAACCTGCTGCACGCGCGCATCGCTGAACAGTGACTGCCGCAGCCGCCCCGCCTGGGCTAACGGGCAGTAGGCCATGATGGGGACATCACGCTGCTGGCATTCCGGCAGCAAATCATATTCGATCCCCCGCGAGGCGAGATGATAAAGCACCTGATTGGTCAGACAGGCGCTACCGCCGTCTTCTCCCCACAGCTCCTGCATATCGTCAGTATCGAAATTCGATACTCCCCAGTGCCGGATTTTCCCCTGCTGTTGCAGGGTTTCCATCGCGAGGATGGTCTCTTCCAGAGGGATGTTGCCACGCCAGTGCAACAAATAAAGGTCGAGATAATCAGTCTGTAAACGGCGCAGACTGCGCTCACAGGCATCAATAGCATCGACTGCACCGGCGTTCCACGGGTAGACCTTTGACACCAGCCAGGCCTGATCGCGTCGTCCTTTTAATGCCTCACCCACGACAATTTCCGCCCCACCCTCAGCATACATCTCAGCGGTGTCAATCAACCGCAGTCCGCAGTCCAGCCCGGCCTGCAGCGCTGCGACTTCCTGCTGGTGTGTCGCCGGGTTTTCCCCCATATACCAGGTCCCCTGGCCGATCGCCGGTAACAGTGATTCTCCCTGAAACTGAATTGTTCTGGTCACAAAGCCTCCAAATGCACCATAAATGAACCCACAAATGGTGCAATACAGAAAAAGAGCACCATTGCGGTGCATGGATGCAAAACCAACAAAAAATAGCGCCATGCAGCGTGGTCTGACACTGCGGCTGTCAGGTTACAGAAGGTGTTCTCGCGTACGAAACACACATTGCTGATATGAACCAGGAGCAACGTTTACCCTGTCATCATCACCCAGCAGCACCGGCTAAAAACGGTCCTGCCCATCACGATAAGATGATTCGTCATAAATAACAAAGGCACTATGAGATAAGGGAACTGCACCGGTGCTGCAAGCCGCAAAATATCAGGATCCCGGCACAGAAAGCACTTTAAGTTTGAAATGGTTCACAATTTATTCGGTCTATTAATATAACAATCACACACAGAGTCTAACCAAATTCTGCCAATGCTTTAACTTTTAATGAGGGTGCTTCTCAATCGCAGCAGAATTGTCTCAAATCGACGATACCGGCCCGAAATGAGGGCCTGGTTTTCCATAGCTTATGAGACTTTGTTATTGATATATCGCTAAATAAGGAGAAAAGACGGAGGAAATTTCTTAAATGCCTTCTACAGTTAAAAGTAAGACGAGACTTTTTGTACGAGCAGAGTAACCATAAGAATTGTGTATCCCGATAAAAAAACGTCAGGTTGGCATAAGGGTTGCTGTACTCAATAGAGAATATCTTCCGGGAGCTGCAAGAGCATCTTATTACGCTCCTTTACCTGTGCTAAAAACGAAAGGACGGGCATCGCTATGAATATATTCGATCACTATCGTCAGCGTTATGAAGCTGCCAAGGACGAAGAGTTCACACTGCAGGAATTCCTCGCAATCTGTAAGCAGGATCGCAGTGCATACGCCAACGCTGCAGAGCGACTGTTGATGGCCATTGGTGAGCCAGTGATGGTTGACACTGCTCAGGAGCCACGCCTTTCCAGAATATTCTCGAATCGCGTCATTGGACGCTACCCTGCGTTTGAAGAGTTCTACGGCATGGAAGAAGCGATTGAACAGATCGTCTCTTACCTCAAACATGCTGCGCAGGGGCTGGAGGAGAAGAAACAGATCCTTTACCTGTTGGGTCCGGTGGGTGGCGGTAAATCTTCCCTGGCCGAACGCCTTAAATCGCTGATGCAGCGCGTACCGATTTACGTGCTCAGTGCCGATGGCGAACGTAGCCCGGTGAATGATCATCCGCTGTGCCTGTTCAACCCGCAGGAAGACGCCAACATCCTCGAAAAAGAGTATGGTGTGCCGCGGCGTTACCTCGGCACCATCATGTCTCCGTGGGCAGCGAAACGCCTGCACGATTTCGGCGGCGATATCACCCGTTTTAAAGTGGTCAAAGTCTGGCCATCTATTCTGGAACAGCTGGCGATTGCCAAAACTGAACCGGGCGATGAAAACAACCAGGACATCTCCGCGCTGGTGGGTAAAGTGGATATCCGTAAACTGGAGAACCACGCCCAGAACGATCCCGATGCTTACGGCTACTCCGGCGCACTGTGCCGTGCCAACCAGGGCATCATGGAATTCGTTGAGATGTTCAAAGCACCGATCAAAGTGCTGCACCCTCTGCTGACTGCAACGCAGGAAGGGAACTACAACGGTACTGAAGGGATCTCCGCACTGCCGTTTAACGGCATCATTCTGGCGCACTCCAACGAATCAGAATGGGTCACCTTCCGTAACAACAAAAACAATGAAGCGTTCCTTGACCGTGTGTACATTGTCAAAGTGCCTTACTGCCTGCGTGTTTCCGAAGAGATTAAAATCTACGAGAAACTGCTGAACCACAGTGAGCTGGCCACAGCGCCTTGCGCGCCGGGTACACTGGAAACCTTAGCGCGTTTCTCCATCCTTTCGCGCCTGAAAGATCCGGAAAATTCCAGTATCTACTCCAAAATGCGCGTCTACGATGGTGAGACACTGAAAGATACCGACCCGAAAGCCAAGTCATGGCAGGAGTACCATGACTACGCTGGCGTGGATGAAGGGATGAACGGTCTTTCTACCCGTTTCGCCTTTAAAATCCTGTCACGCGTGTTCAACTTCGACCATGCCGAAGTGGCGGCTAACCCGGTACACCTGTTCTATGTGCTGGAACAGCAAATTGAACGCGAGCAGTTCCCGCAGGAGCAGGCTGAGAAATATCTGGAGCACCTGAAAGGTTACCTGATTCCGAAGTACGCCGAGTTTATTGGCAAAGAGATTCAGACGGCTTACCTCGAATCTTACTCGGAATATGGTCAGAACATTTTTGATCGGTATGTCACCTACGCCGATTTCTGGATTCAGGATCAGGAATACCGCGATCCAGATACCGGACAATTGTTTGATCGTGAATCACTGAACGCCGAGCTGGAAAAAATCGAGAAACCTGCCGGGATCAGCAACCCGAAAGATTTCCGTAACGAGATTGTCAACTTTGTGCTGCGTGCCCGTGCGCAGAACAGCGGACGCAATCCGAACTGGACCAGCTACGAAAAACTGCGCACGGTTATCGAGAAGAAAATGTTCTCGAACACCGAAGAGTTGCTACCGGTGATTTCGTTCAATACGAAAACCTCAACGGACGAACAGAAAAAACATGATGATTTTGTCGATCGCATGATGGAGAAAGGCTATACCCGCAAACAGGTGCGCCTGCTGTGCGAATGGTATCTGCGTGTGCGTAAATCGTCATAATTCGGTCTGTAAGCTAAACGGCGCCGGTGCGCCGGAAGAGGAAGGTCGGGTTCGCCCGACCTGGCTTGCACTGTAGTTTGGGGGAACTTTATGGCCTATTTCATCGATCGGCGTCTGAACGGCAAGAATAAAAGCGCAGTCAATCGGCAGCGCTTTCTGCGCCGTTACAAGTCGCAAATCAAGCAGTCGATCTCCGAGGCCATCAACAAGCGTTCGGTTACCGACGTGGAAAGCGGCGAGTCCGTCTCCATTCCAATTGACGACATCAACGAACCGATTTTCCATCAGGGCCGTGGCGGCAGCCGCCATCGCGTCCATCCCGGTAACGATCATTTTGTCCAGAATGACCGCGTCGAGCGCCCGCAGGGCGGCGGCGGCGGTGGCGGAGCCGGTCAGGGCAATGCCAGTCAGGATGGTGAAGGCCAGGATGAGTTCGTCTTCCAGATTTCGAAAGATGAATATCTTGACTTACTGTTTGAAGATCTTGCGCTACCTAACCTGCGTAAGAATCAGCATCGCCAGTTAAACGAATACAAAACCCACCGGGCAGGTTTCACTTCTAATGGGGTTCCGGCCAATATTAGCGTGGTGCGTTCGTTGCAGAATTCTCTGGCACGTCGTACTGCCATGACGGCGGGTAAACGCCGTATGCTGCATGAACTGGAAGCCACACTCAGCGAGGTGGAAAAAACCGAGCCTGCGCAGCTGCTGGAAGAGGAGCGACTGCGCAAAGAGATCGCGGAGTTACGTGCGCGCATCGAACGCGTGCCGTTTATTGACACCTTCGATCTGCGTTACAAAAATTTCGAGAAACGTCCTGAGCCTTCCAGCCAGGCGGTGATGTTCTGTCTGATGGACGTTTCTGGCTCCATGGATCAGGCCACCAAAGACATGGCGAAGCGTTTTTACATTCTGCTCTATCTGTTCCTGAGCCGAACCTATAAAAACGTCGATGTGGTATACATCCGCCATCACACCCAGGCAAAAGAAGTGGATGAACAGGAGTTTTTCTACTCGCAGGAGACCGGCGGTACTATCGTATCCAGCGCCCTGAAGTTGATGGACGAGGTAGTGAAAGAACGTTACGACCCGGCGCAATGGAATATCTATGCCGCGCAGGCCTCGGATGGCGATAACTGGGCCGATGACTCCCCGTTGTGCCACGAGATTCTGGCGAAGAACATTCTGCCGGTGGTGCGTTATTACAGTTATATCGAGATCACCCGCCGCGCCCATCAAACCTTGTGGCGTGAGTATGAGCATTTGCAGGCAATGTTCGATAACTTTGCGATTCAGCACATCCGCGAGCCGGAAGATATTTACCCGGTATTTAGAGAACTTTTCCACAAACAGGTGGCAGAAGCCTGATAAGCATAGCCGGTCACTGACCGGCTTTTTCTTTCCCGCAACCGCTACATTCCCGCCAGACGATGCTGATTTTGCCGACAAATTTAACTACAGATGCCCCAACACCTGCCGATATTAAAAAATGTGTAATTTTGCGCTGACAAGCTATTGATAAGGCATTATCTTTTGTCTTCATCCGTGTGAAACTTACACACTACATCTGATTTGCCACCCGCCGCAGGAGAATGCCGTTGAATGCCAGCATGGTTTACAGTTTGTTCATTATTGGTTCAGTGCTGGTAGCGGCAAGTATTCTGCTTAGCTCCTTCTCATCACGCCTGGGTATCCCGATTCTGGTGATCTTCCTCGCACTGGGGATGCTGACCGGGGTTGATGGTATCGGCGGTATCGCTTTTGATAACTATCCGGTCGCTTATCTGGTTTCGAACCTGGCGCTGGCGATCATCCTGCTCGACGGTGGAATGCGTACCAAAGCCAGCTCGTTTAAAGTCGCGCTGGGTCCGGCGCTGTCGCTGGCAACGGTGGGCGTGATGATCACCGCCGGTCTGACCGGACTGGCCGCCGCCTGGCTGTTCCATCTCGATTTGATGCAGGGCTTTCTGATAGGTGCCATTATCGGCTCCACCGACGCCGCAGCGGTCTTTTCCCTGCTGGGTGATAAGGGCCTGAACGAACGCGTCAGCGCCACACTGGAGATTGAATCAGGCAGCAATGACCCGATGGCGGTGTTTCTGACCATCACCCTGATCGACATGATTCAGCAGGGACAAAGCGGCCTGAGCTGGATGTTTGTGGTGCATCTGGTGCAGCAGTTTGGTCTGGGAATTGTGCTCGGACTGGGGGGTGGCTGGGCGCTGCAACAGCTGATCAACCGCATCAATCTGGCACAGGGGCTGTATCCGCTGCTGGCGCTGAGTGGCGGGATCATTGTGTTCGCGCTGACCACGGTGATGGAAGGCAGCGGGATTCTGGCGGTTTACCTGTGTGGCTTCCTGCTGGGCAATAGCCCGATTCGCAACCGCCATGGCATTCTGCAAACTTTCGATGGTATGGCGTGGCTGAGCCAGATTGGCATGTTTATCGTGTTGGGCCTGCTGGTCACCCCTTCGGATCTCTGGCATATCGCCATTCCGGCGATGCTGCTGTCATTGTGGCTGATTCTGGTAGCGCGCCCGCTGTCGATTCTGGTGGGATTATTGCCGTTTAAAGGTTTTACCGGCCGCGAACGCATCTTTATCAGTTGGGTCGGGCTGCGTGGCGCGGTTCCCATCATCCTCGCGGTATTTCCGATGATGGCCGGGCTGGAGAATTCCTCGCTTTACTTCAACATTGCCTTCTTTGTGGTGCTGGTGTCACTGATGCTGCAGGGCACCTCTCTGGGCTTTGCCGCGCGCAAAGCTAAAGTGGTGGTCCCGCCGACCGCCTCCCCGATTAGCCGTGTCGGACTGGATATTCATCCGGAAAACCCGTGGGAACAATTTGTCTATCAACTCAGCGCCGACAAATGGTGTATCGGTGCCGCGCTACGTGATTTGCAGATGCCGCGTGAAACCCGTATCGCCGCGCTGTTTCGTGACAATGTGCTGATGCATCCTAATGGCAGTACGCGGCTCAAAGAGGGAGACGTGCTGTGCGTGATTGGTCGCGAGCGCGATCTGCCCGCCCTCGGCAAGATGTTCAGTCAGTCGCCACCGGTGGCGCTCGACCAGCGCTTCTTTGGTGACTTTATTCTGGATGCCGATGCACGGCTGCGTGATGTCGCGCAGATTTACGGGCTGGATCTTGATGAAGAGACTAACGATCAGCAATCCCTCGGCCAGCTGGTGATGTCCCTGCTGGGCAGCACGCCAGTGGTTGGTGACCAGGTTGAATGGAACCAGCTGACCTGGACGGTGGCGGAGAAAGAAGACAATCACATTCTGAAGATTGGGGTACGTCCGGCGGAAGAGAAGGAATAATCCGAGGCCAGACCACTCGTAAACCGAGCCAGAACGACTATGATCACAGTTCCACCCAGTGCAAACGGGAGATTCCTATGGGACATGTGGTTAAGATTGGTCGTTACGAGATCATTGATGCGGAACTGAACGCCGAGAAACCCGACACCGTCAGTATCCCCTGCCTGACTAACCCCGGCCTGAGCTATCAGCTCGACGGCTGGGATCATGAAACCAGCGTACCGGCCTGGATCGATGGCGAACCCGTCGATCTGGAAATTGGCCACTACGATAAGCAACAAGACCGCTGGGTACTAAAGAAACCCGCCTGAGTCATTTTATTTACCGCCATCCGCTGCGAATGGCGGTTATTCCTAAAAACAGTCTTAAAATAAGGCGTTATATAGGATAATTTTTAGATTTTATTACATATATTCATTAGGTTATATCACTTCCGCACCAGGCATTTCTTTCCTTTTCAGACTATTTCCATATTAACTCCGTCAGATAACTCCTGCATAATCTTTAACACCGCTACAGAATATTGTGACAATAATCACGTTTTTAGCGGTCTTTTAAAGCGCAACGCTAATGGCAGCACCGACTCACATTTCGCTGAGAAATCATATCTTTCCCTATTCAGCGATTCACACCTGAACGCGTACTTGATTCTGGTCAGGCCATCTTTTACTGAAGAAAAGAGAGCAGGTTTTATGGCAAGTACATTGGTATTGAACAATGCGGCCCGCTCATGGAGCGGCTTGCGAAAAAATCTTATTGCGAAGGTTGCCCTAAGTATTTCTGATTTAATTGCATTAAATCTGGCACTTTTTTTGTCTGCCGCCACCGTCCAGGGTATTTGGGGAGAACTGGACAGCTTTATTCCTCCACAACAGATTGAATATCGTTTTATTGCCCAGTTGGGTCTGTCACTTCTTTGCACGCTGTGGTTTTGGGTGCGCTTACGTCATTACACTTATCGCAAGCCTTTCTGGTTTGAGCTGAAAGAGATCGTCAAAACGCTGTTTGTGTTCTCATTGCTCGATCTGGCGCTGATCGCCTTCTCGAAATGGGACTTCTCACGCATGGTGTGGGTGTTCAGCTGGAGCTATGCCCTGCTGCTGCTGCCACTGATGCGTGCCGGGGTCAAACGCGCCATCAACCGCGCCGGACAATGGCAAAAAGAGACCATCATCATTGGTTCCGGTAAAAATGCCATGGAAGCCTACGCAGCCCTGCAAAGTGAAGAAATTCTTGGCTACAACGTGCAGGCGTTTATTGCACTTGAGGATGATAAACGCCCGGAAAGTGTCAATGGCGTTCCGGTCATCACCTGGGAAGATATTAACTGGCAAACCATGGACCGCGATAACACCCAATTTATCGTCGCCACCGAGTTTGAGCAGCAGGTGGTGCGTGATAAATGGCTGAAGTTCCTGTCAAAAATGCAGTGTCGCTCGGTATCCGTCATTCCGACGCTGCGCGGCGTGCCGCTGTATGGCACCGACATGTCATTTATCTTCAGCCATGAAGTGATGATTCTGCGCGTCAGCAACAATCTGGCTAAACGCTCTTCGCGCTTCCTGAAACGGACCTTTGATATCGTGGTGGCTTCGCTGCTGCTGCTGTTCCTGGCCCCGGTTTTCGGCCTGCTGTGCTGGATGGTGAAACGTGATGGCGGGAATGCCATCTACGGTCATGAGCGCGTCGGATTTGAAGGCAAAAAGTTTAAATGCCTGAAATTCCGATCGATGGTGACCAACTCACAGGAAGTGCTGCAAAACCTACTCGCCACCAGCGAGGAAGCCCGGGCTGAATGGGATCGGGATTTCAAATTGAAGAATGATCCACGCATCACCAAAATTGGTGGCTTCCTGCGTAAAACCAGCCTTGATGAGCTGCCGCAGTTGTGGAACGTGATTCGCGGTGAGATGAGTCTGGTGGGGCCACGCCCGGTGATTGAGGCTGAGCTGGAACGCTATGCGGGGGATGTGGATTACTACCTGATGGCTAAACCGGGTATGACCGGGCTTTGGCAGGTCAGTGGCCGTAACGATATCGATTACGACACCCGCGTCTATTTCGACTCCTGGTACGTGAAGAACTGGGCGCTGTGGACGGACATCGCCATTTTGTTCAAAACCGCAGGCGTCGTGCTGCGTCGCGACGGCGCATACTAATACCCTCGACGCGATGTCTGTTGCAGTCTGGCAGGCATCGCCTTTTCTCTTTTTACCCCTTTCTTTTTTTCCGCTTAATCATTACCCTTCCCGCTCAATTAACAGGACGTTTCTGGTTCGTAATGCAAAAATTTACCCTACTG
Organism: Pantoea sp. X-Soil-TKNS-1280; assembly: GCF_059730475.1. Taxonomy (NCBI): domain Bacteria; kingdom Pseudomonadati; phylum Pseudomonadota; class Gammaproteobacteria; order Enterobacterales; family Erwiniaceae; genus Pantoea; species Pantoea sp. X-Soil-TKNS-1280. Next base: position 2,364,632 of record NZ_AP035962.1, read on the forward strand.
CTCTTAAGCCTGGTGCTGCTGGCACCGCTCGGCATTGATCTTTATCTTCCGACGTTACCGCAAATTGCTGAAGGGCTGGACAGCCCGGTAAGCCTGATTCAAACCACCATTCCGCTGTTCCTGCTGGTGATGGGGTTGGGTCAGTTGATCACCGGCCCGCTGGTGGATAATTTTGGCCGTAAACCTATCGCCCTGATTGGCCTGGCGCTGTACATCATCGGCAGTGCGGTCGCGGCGACCGCGACCGTCTGGCCGGTGTTCATGCTGGCGCGATTGATTCAGGGCTGTGCGGTGTGTTGCACGGCAGTGGTGGCTTTCAGCGGTGTGCGCGATCGCCTCAGCGGTGAAGCCGCCGCACGCGCTTACGGTTTCCTGAATGGCGCACTGAATATTGTCCCGGCGCTGGCCCCATTGCTGGGGGGATTGCTGGCGGATGCCTTTGGCTGGCGCGCGCCTTTCTGGTTCCTGTGCATTTACGCCGTTGTGCTTACGGTGGTCGTGCTGCTGTGGCTGCCTGAGACTCGTCCGGCAAATACGTTGCGCGTTGCCGGACTGCCGCTGGCGCAATATCTCGCCATCGCGCGTGAACCGCGTTTTCTTGCTTTTGCCTTTGCCAATGCCGGGGCACTCGGCATGGTGCTGACCTATGTCTCGCTGGCACCCCATGTACTGATGACGGAAGGCGGACTTACGCCGCTCCAGTTCTCCTTTGCCTTTGGTGCCAATGGTTTCTGGATCATGCTGGTCAGCGCTTTTGTCAACAAAACCATTCGCAAAGCCGGACGCCCTTTCTGCCTGGCGATGGGTTTTGTGGCGATGCTGGTCGGCGCGCTGCTGCTGACAGCAGGCATGGTGTTGTTGCCGGATAGCTGGCAAACCCACTGGTCGCTGTACATGATCCCGGTGGCGATCTCGGTCGCTGGCCTGGCGTTCACCGTTGGACCGGCCACCAGCTATGCGCTGGAACCGTATCAACAGCAGGCTGGTGTCGCCTCTGCGTTACAGGGATTTATTCAGATGGCATGCGGTGCGGGTGGCAGCCTGCTGGTGGTTGCCTTCCCGCTGGCAGAAAAATCTGCGCTGGCATTGATGATGCTGATTGGTGCAGCGCTGGCGCTGATCGCCTGGCGCTGCAGCAAAGGAATGCACGGATCTCTGACTGCGGTTAAATGATTTCCACCGGAACGCGTGGTGCCAGGGCACACATCAACTCGTAGCCCACCGTTCCGGCTGCTTTGGCCACGTCGTCGATTTTCACCTGCTCGCCCCACAGCTCCACTTTCGAACCAATGCCAGCCTGCGGGCAGGGCTCCAAATCAATCATTATCATATCCATGGAGATGGCACCGAGGGTGCGGGTTCTCACGCCATCGACTGACACCGGCGTGCCGGTTGGCGCATGACGCGGATAGCCATCAGCATAGCCACAGGCCACTACCCCAATACGCTGTGCAGCTGACGCATGGTAGCGATAGCCGTATCCCACACCATCACCCGCCTGCAACTGCTGAACACCAATGATTTCACTGGTCAGTGTCATCACCGGTTGCAGGCCGGTACTGGCGATATCCTGCCAATTGCCACTTGGTGAGGCGCCGTACAGCACGATACCCGGACGAACCCAGTCAAAATGCGCTTCCGGATGCCACAATGTCGCTGCCGAGTTCGACAACGAACGCGGGCATTGCAGCCCTTCTGCCGCCTGCTCGATGCGTTTCATCGGTTCGATCAGTCCCTGCGGGTTTTCCGCATCGGCAAAATGTGCCATCAGCGTCATCTCAGCCACATTCGGCAGTGCGCGCAGAGCCTGCCACACCGCGTTAACCTGCTCCGGGCGAAAGCCCAGACGGTTCATCCCACTGTTGACTTTGACGTAGATATCGACAGGGGCAGAGAGCTGCGCCTGCGCCAGCGCCTGGATTTGCCAGTTACTGTGTACGCTGGTGGTCAGACGATAGCGGTCAATCAGTTGCAGATCCTCGGGATGGAAGAAACCTTCCAGCAGCAAAATCGGTTTTTTCCAGCCCTGTTCGCGTAACAGGATGGCCTCTTCCATATTCAGCAACGCGAAACCATCGGTCTCGGCCAGGCTCTGCCAGACACGACGGATACCATGCCCGTAAGCATTAGCCTTTACCACCGACCAGACGCGTGACGATGGCGCCGCCTGACGAACGATGGCCAGATTATGTCGCAGCGCCTGTTGATTAACGGTGGCGACAATAGGACGTGACATACTCTTGCTCTCCCTGAATGCTCAGCGCGCTACGTTAGCATTACGCAGCGGCGAAGTGTTTGGCTCAAAACCCGGCAAATAACGCAATACAGACAAATCGTCAAAGGCGATAGCCGGTTTCTGGCCGGAAATCAGATCGGCCAGCAGCTGACCGGAACCACAGGCCATGGTCCATCCCAGCGTACCGTGACCGGTGTTGAGATAGAGGTTGGAGAGCGGCGTACGTCCAACAATCGGTGTACCGTCCGGCGTCATTGGGCGCAATCCGCTCCAGAAAGTGGCCTGTTCAACATAACCGCCTTCAGGATAGAGATCGCTGACCACCATCTCCAGCGTTTCACGTCGTGCCGGTAACAGTTTGGTGTTAAAACCAACAATTTCCGCCATACCCCCCACCCGGATGCGATCATCAAACCGCGTCACGGCAACTTTATAGGTTTCATCAAGAATGGTGGAAACCGGTGCAGCGTCCGGATTTTTAATCGGGATGGTCAGGGAGTAGCCTTTCAGGGGATAAACCGGGATGGAGACAATATCTTTCAACAGCGCGGTGGAGTAGGAACCAAACGCCACCACGTAAGCATCGGCTTTGATCACTTCATCGCCGCACTTCACGCCGTAAATACGGTTGCCTTCACGCAGCAGGTGATCAACCGGGGTATCGAAGCGGAAGGTGACACCCGCAGCTTTCGCCATCTCAGCCAGACGCTGGGTAAACAGCTGGCAATCACCGGTTTCATCATTCGGCAGACGTAAACCGCCTGTCAGCTTATGCGCTGTCGCCGCCAGCGCAGGCTCTGCACTCGCCAGCTGATGTGACTCCAGCAATTCATAAGGTACGCCTGCTTCTTTTAGCACGGCGATATCTTTGCTGGCACTGTCGAACTGCTGTCGGGTACGAAACAGCTGCAATGTACCGCCCTGACGCCCTTCGTAAGCAATGCCGGTTGACTCCCGCAACGCTTTCAGACAATCACGGCTGTATTCGGCGATACGCACCATGCGGCTTTTGTTTTCCTGATAATGACGCATATCGCAGTTACGCAACATGTTCCACATCCACTCCAACTGGAAGCGGCTGCCGTCAAGGCGGACAGCTAACGGCGCGTGACGCTGAAACATCCATTTAACCGCTTTTAGCGGCACACCGGGAGCAGCCCAGGGGGCAGCATAGCCGGGTGAAATCTGTCCGGCGTTGCCTGCACTGGTTTCCAGTGCCGCACCCGGCTGGCGATCAATGACGGTAACCTCATGTCCGGCCTGCGCCAGATACCAGGCGCTTGCGACGCCGACCACCCCACTTCCCAGAATCACTACGCGCATAAGACCCCCGCCACCCCAACAAAAGCATAATTGACCAAATAATTCGCCCGGCACAGCATAACCAGACACCTGATAAAACCTCTCATCTGACCATCACATTTCACATGTTTTTTACCATTCTGGTAACTAAAATCATGCCGACACGGCAAAATCAGGATTTTTTATGCTAAAAAATCATTAACCAGCAATTTATGATGCGCCAACCAGTGATTTTCTCTTTTTTCAGGAGAAAGCGCCGCAGTCATATAATGCGCTTATAAACAGAATTTTATTCTGATAATTGGAGCGTTATTGATATTTGGGTTTACGAAATCATCTGCGGGGTTTAATTGAATGATTTTGTGCCAAAAGAATTCGTTTGAGTTCCGGTTTCGGATAAGCGACAGTGGACTATCATTGATGTGTTCGCTCAGTTTTTTTGGGCTGTCTTTCTCAGGATGAAGCCTTAAACGTTCGTGACAGGTGACATTCCGTTACCTGCCACTCTGCAAAACAGAGGTGCGCTATGACGACAATCTTTGACGAGCCAACCAGGAACAGTAAACGACTCAGTGACGGACCTGACTGGACATTCGAACTGCTCGATGTCTATCTGGCGGAAATTGACCGCGTAGCCAAACTCTACGGGCTGGATACTTACCCGCACCAAATCGAAGTCATTACCTCTGAGCAGATGATGGATGCTTACTCCAGCGTGGGTATGCCAATCAATTACGCCCACTGGTCCTTCGGCAAGAAATTCATTGAGACTGAGCAACGATACAAGCACGGCCAGCAGGGTCTGGCTTATGAGATCGTGATTAACTCTAACCCCTGTATCGCCTATCTGATGGAAGAAAATACCATGACGATGCAGGCGCTGGTGATGGCGCACGCCTGTTACGGTCATAACTCCTTCTTCAAAAATAATTACCTGTTCCGCAGCTGGACCGATGCCAGTTCAATTGTCGATTACCTGCTATTTGCCCGTAATTACATTACCGACTGCGAAGAACGCTACGGCGTTGAAGAGGTGGAACGCCTGCTGGACTCCTGCCATGCGTTGATGAATTACGGTGTCGATCGTTATAAACGTCCGCAAAAAATCTCGCTGCAGGAGGAGAAAGCCCGGCAGAAAAGCCGTGAAGAGTACCTGCAAAGCCAGGTGAATACCTTGTGGCGCACTCTGCCGCGTAAAGAGAAGGAGTCGGTGCATATTGAAGCGGCCCGCTATCCTTCTGAGCCGCAGGAAAACCTGCTGTATTTTATGGAGAAAAATGCGCCGTTGCTGGAATCGTGGCAGCGTGAAGTGTTGCGCATTGTACGCAAAGTCAGCCAGTATTTTTATCCGCAGAAACAAACCCAGGTGATGAATGAAGGCTGGGCCACGTTCTGGCATTACACCATCCTCAATCATCTGTATGACGAAGGCAAAGTGTCGGAGCGTTTTATGATGGAGTTCCTGCACAGCCACACCAACGTGGTGTTCCAGCCGCCTTACAATAGTCCGTGGTACAACGGCATCAACCCCTACGCACTGGGATTCGCCATGTTCCAGGACATCAAGCGTATTTGTCAGTCACCGACCGAAGAGGATCGCTACTGGTTCCCGGACATCGCCGGATCTGACTGGCTGAAAACGCTGCATTTCGCCATGCGTGAGTTTAAAGACGAGAGCTTTATCAGCCAGTTCCTGTCGCCGAAGGTGATGCGCGATTTCCGCCTGTTTACCGTACTGGATGATGATCGCAACAATTATCTGGAGATTGCCGCCATCCATGATGAAGCAGGTTATCGTGCCATTCGTCAGCAGCTGTCTGCGCAATACAACCTGAGCAATCTGGAACCTAATATCCAGGTTTACAATGTTGACCTGCGCGGCGATCGTTCGCTGACGCTGCGCTATGTCCCGCAGCAGCGAGCACCGCTGGATAAAAGCCGTCGCGAAGTGCTGAAACACGTACATCGGCTGTGGGGCTTTGACGTGATTCTTGAACAACAGAATGAAGATGGCAGCGTTGAGCTGCTGGATCGCAGTCCGGCACGCGGCCCGGCACTGTGAGATAACGAAAAACGCCATCAATCTGATGGCGTTTTTTTAACTGAAGAAGGGGTTAGCGCTTGCTGCCCAAATCCTCCGGCATACTTTTCTGCATGCCATGCCAGATCTCACCACTACGACGGCCATAATCACGCACGCAATCCACAATCTGTTCCTGCGTCGGCACCACGCCGCACAGGTTAGCCAGCTGCTGATAAAAGCTGCGGGCCAATTCGCGTGCTTCCGGGTTAGAGAAGTAATGACGACCCACACGGGTATACAAACCTTTCAGACCATTAAGGATCAGACCATAGATCGGGTTACCAGAAGCAAAAGCCAGACCACGGAACACCCGATAATCCAGCTCGGTGTATGCCTCGGCCTGGTCATCGGAACTGAGCGCCGTTTCCAGCACGTCACGCGCCTTGTCCGGGTGATGGCGCAGGGCACGGCTGATAAAGATCGATGCGATGTTGGTGCGCACTGACAGCAGATTATCAATCAACTGTGGCACGCTGTCGTGATCGAGACGCGCCAGCGTTTCCAGAATATTTAAACCTGAGGTTTCCCAGAAATCATTCACACGCGTCGGTTTACCGTGCTGGATAGTTAACCAGCCATCACGAGCCAGGCGCTGCAATACCTCACGCAGCGTGGTACGGGTTACGCCGATCAGTTCAGAAAGCTCACGTTCGGCAGGCAGAATTGATCCCGGCGGAAAACGACTGTTCCAGATGCTTTCAATAATATACTCTTCAGCAAATCCTGCAGGGCTTTGCGCCTTAATCACCATAGCATTTATTTCTCGTTGCTTTCTTTGTCGTAATTGGACTCATCATACCAGAGGGGCTATAGCGGATATAGACTGGCAACAGATTAAAAGCGCGCGCTGCCGCAAATTTCAACATCAAAGATTTACCTCAGGGAGAGTCGATGGAACTCAGCTATGCGCAGGCATTCAGGCGCAATTTTCTTGGGCAGTCGCCCGAATGGTACAAACTTACCCTCATTGCTTTTCTGGTGATCAATCCGCTGATTTTCCTGTTTATCAGCCCGTTTTTTGCTGGCTGGTTACTGGTGGCGGAATTTATTTTTACCCTTGGCATGGCGTTAAAATGCCACCCGCTGCTACCCGGTGGCTTGCTGGCCATTGAAGCGATAGCCATCGGTATGGCCACTGCCGATCAGGTGAAAGCCGAGCTGGCGGGCAATATTGAAGTGTTACTGCTGCTGATTTTTATGGTGGCAGGCATCTTCTTTATGAAACAACTGCTGCTGTTCGTTTTCACCCGAATATTGCTGTCGATACGTAGCAAGGTGCTACTCGGGTTGACCTTCTGTCTCGCCGCCGCATTTCTCTCAGCCTTTCTTGATGCGCTGACCGTGCTGGCCGTGGTCATCAGCGTGGCGATGGGTTTTTACGAGATTTATCACCGTGTAGCGTCCGCTAATCCTGGGCAGCATGATGAAGCGCGCGCAACGCTGGAAAAATTCCGTGCTTTTCTGCGCAGCCTGATGATGCAGGCAGGTGTGGGGACCGCCCTCGGTGGGGTGATGACGATGGTAGGTGAGCCACAGAATCTGATCATTGCTCACGCAGCAGGCTGGAACTTCACCGATTTCTTCCTGCGAATGGCACCGGTCACCGTTCCCGTGCTGCTGTGCGGTATTGCCACGAGCATGCTGGTGGAGCGTTTCCGCTTATTTGGCTACGGTGAAACGCTGCCTGATGCAGTGCGCACCATTTTGCTGGAAAGCGATCGCCAGGCCAGCGCGCAGCGCACCCGCCAGGAGTCGCTGAAACTTGGCATACAAGCGCTGATCGGTGTCTGGCTGATCATCGCCCTGGCTTTTCATCTGGCTGAAGTCGGCCTGATCGGACTTTCGGTGATCATCCTTGCCACATCGCTATGCGGCATCACCGACGAACATACGCTCGGCCAGGCGTTTACCGAAGCCCTGCCCTTTACTGCACTGCTGGCGGTTTTCTTTGCCATCGTCGCGGTGATCATTGAACAGCAATTGTTCCAGCCACTGGTCCATTTCGTGTTGCAGGCCGATCCCGCCGCACAACTGAGCTGGTTTTATGTGTTTAATGGCCTGCTGTCCGCCATTTCCGATAATGTATTTGTCGGTTCGGTGTATATCAATGAAGCCAGACATGCCTTTGACAGCGGGGCCATTGACCAGCATCAGTTCGCATTACTGGCGGTTGCCACCAACACCGGAACAAATCTGCCCTCTGTCGCAACGCCTAACGGGCAGGCGGCATTTCTGTTTCTGCTGACCTCCGCTCTGGCTCCGCTGATCCGTCTTTCTTATGGCCGCATGGTGTGGATGGCTCTACCCTTTACCCTGGTGTTGTCGCTGGTCGGCTTTCTCTGCATTAATGCATGGCTGGTACCCGCGACAGATTATTTCGTGCAGCAGGGTTGGCTTAGCGCCGCACAACCCTGAGGTTTTTTGGCCTGGATCAGGATAAGTCATTTTTCTACATGATTTTTTCCCGCGTCCAGGCTGGCACGCACGCGCTTTTGGTTTACACTGCGATGCATTAACGACTACAGGAACAGCACTATGTTGCGATATTTGAACCAATGTTCGCGGGGACGCGGAGCCTGGTTATTGTTGGCACTGACGGCACTGGCTCTTGAACTGACTGCACTCTTTTTCCAGCACGTGATGGGGCTACAACCCTGCGTCATGTGCATTTATGAACGTTGCGCGCTGTTTGGCGTGATGGGTGCGGGTATTGTCGGTGCCATCGCACCGAAAACGCCGCTGCGTTGGGTGGCGTTGCTGATCTGGCTTTACAGTGCGATTGAGGGGTTAAGACTCTCCTGGGAGCACACCATGATCCAGCTGCACCCGAATCCGTTTGTCACCTGTGATTTTGCCGCACGTTTCCCGAGCTGGCTGCCACTGGATAAATGGTTCCCGGCGGTATTTGTGGCGCATGGTGACTGTTCTGAGCTGGGCTGGACTTTCCTCACCTGGAGTATGCCGCAGTGGCTGATCGTGACTTTCGGTGCCTATTTGCTGGTTGCCGTGCTGGTGCTGATTGCTCAGCCGTTTAAAGCCAAACGCCGCGATTTGTTTGGACGCTAATCAACATAAAACAGGCAGCCTGCGCTGCCTGTTTTTTCTCAGCCATGGCGATCCGGCCGATCAATAATATGTTCTTCCCAGTCTCTCACTTCGCTCTCACGCACCGCGATAAACCGCACTGAAATGCGCTGCGCATGCATCGCTTTCTTCGAACCCGCAATCAGCGGATGCCAGGCTGGCAAGGTTTTCCCTTCCCCCAGTAACCGATACGCACAGGTACGCGGCAGCCAGTTGAAGGTGGTGAGATTTTCCCGCGTCAGCTTGATACAGTCTTCTTCATACTCAAACCGCCGTTCGTAGTTACGGCACTGGCAGGTTTTGATATTGAGCTGATTACAGGCCACGTTAGTGAAGTAGATTTCATCGGTGTCCGCATCCTGCAGTTTATTCAGGCAGCACTGACCACAGCCGTCGCACAGCGATTCCCACTCGGCGTCGTTCATTTGGTCAAGGCGTTTTGTCTGCCAGAAAGGCTGTTCGGTCATGGTGGCGGTCCGGATTAACGTAAAGACCGCACCTTATACAAGGTTCAGGTGCGGTGATGCAAGTTTTACAGTACGCGAGTGGTAATACCGTGGCCAGCGAGGGAGATTTCCAGCTTATCGCCGGAACGCATTGGTCCCACCCCTTCCGGGGTACCGGTGAGCACCACGTCGCCTGCACGCAGGGTAAAATACTGGCTCATGTAGGCAATCAGCGGCAGAATTTTGTGGATCATGTCAGCGGTGGTGCCATGCTGGCGCACTTCACCGTTCACCACCAGCTTTAACTCCGTGTTCTGCGGATCGCCACTGAATTCAGAGACAGGAATAAAACCAGACAGCGGACAGGAGTTGTCAAAACCTTTGGATTTCTCCCACGGACGGCCTGTTTTCTTCAGACCGGCCTGCACATCACGCAGCGTCAGGTCCAGTGCCACACCATAACCGGCAATGGCTTTCGCCACATGTTCTTCGCTCGCCTGCTTCAGCGTCGCGCCGATCAGCACGGCCAGTTCAACTTCATGATGCACTTCACCAAAATTGCCCGGAATGGACAGCGGCTGACGCAGATCGCACAGTGCGGTTTCCGGTTTGATAAACACCACCGGTTCGTCAGGCGTTGCACTTCCCATCTCCTTGATATGATTAGCATAGTTGCTGCCAACACAGACCACTTTGCTGGCCGGATAATCCAACAGAGCGCCCTGCCAGTTACGATGCTGATACATGCTATTCCCCTGCTTTGATTTGAGTATGACGCCAGTTGAGCTGGCGCGTTGTGTCTGCTTCAGTGCCGGAACGCGGCAGGCTGAGGGTCAATATATTAAGCTGCTTTGTGGCTAAGGAGTGTGCGTAAATTGTCAAAAGACGTTAATCGATATCGCCATGGGTGGTTGATATTGCCTGCAATTAAGGGTTAGCCACAGGCAAATAAATAAAGCGACCACGCTGATGATTAAATCTGGATATATTTACAGATGAATCCGAATTAATCTTTTTTGTTTTGCTGAAGATGTATGTTCAACAGACTTTCCGGCGGCGGTGGCAATTGTAAATAATAGCCCTGTTCGCTCAATGCCTGCTTAACTTTATTGATATCTGCACCCGCCAGTTTGTCGCGCTTTTCCAGCGACAGCACCATAGATAGCTGGGGTTTGCCGAAGCCACGGAGCAATTCTTCTGGCACACGAGAAAAATCGTCTTTTTTTTCAACATAAAGATAAGTCTGGTCACGCTGCGGGCTTCTGTAGATCACACAAAACATATTTTTTACTCGAATTAACTGATGGCGTCACTTGCCTGAATATAGCAGTAACTATAACATGCTTGCTGAACTTCGAATATTGACCGCAGGGTGTTAATGACGATTTTATCGGCGTTCATCTAACGGTAGTGAAAACAGGACGAGTCAGGACAGATGTCGCAAACGCCAATCGAATTCAAGGGAAGCAGTTTTACCCTATCAGTCGTTCATCTGCACCATTCGCAACCTGAGGTGATTCGTCAGGCGTTGCAGGACAAAATCGACCAGGCGCCCGGCTTTCTGAAAAATGCACCGGTGGTGCTGAATGTGTCGGCATTGAACGGCGACATCAACTGGAAGCAGATGCAGCAAGCCATCAGTGCAACCGGGCTGCGCATCGTTGGCGTCAGCGGTTGTAAAGACGATGCGCTGAAAAAGATGATTGCGCGTGCCGGATTGCCGGTGCTGTCTGAGGGGAGCGATCGCAAAAAGCGCAATGATGCGCCAGCGGATGTTCCCGAGCCAGCCCCCGCCCCCGTAGTGGCGGAGACCGTCAATAAAACCCGCATCATTAATACGCCAGTCCGTTCTGGCCAGCAAATTTACGCCCGCAATGCTGATTTGATTGTCACCAGCAGCGTTAGCGCCGGTGCCGAGCTGGTTGCCGATGGCAACATCCATATTTACGGCATGATGCGCGGTCGCGCCCTGGCAGGTGCCAGCGGCGATCGTGACTGCCAGATTTTTTGCACCAACCTCGTCGCAGAGTTGGTCTCCATTGCCGGGGAGTACTGGATCATGGATCAGATTCCGGCTGAGTTTTTTGGTAAAGCTGCGCGTTTATGCCTCAAAGAGGGCGCGCTCACCATTCAGACACTTAATTAGGCCCCTTTTCTTTCGTTAAGGAAATCAACATTTATGGCACGCATCATTGTAGTTACATCCGGTAAAGGGGGCGTTGGCAAGACCACGTCAAGCGCGGCCATCGCCACTGGACTCGCGCAAAAAGGCAAAAAAACCGTGGTGATCGATTTTGATATCGGTCTGCGTAACCTCGACCTGATCATGGGCTGTGAACGTCGTGTTGTTTACGACTTCGTCAATGTTATTCAGGGCGATGCCACATTGAACCAGGCGCTGATTAAAGATAAGCGCACTGAGCAACTGTATATTCTGCCAGCGTCGCAAACCCGCGACAAAGACGCCCTGACCCGTGAAGGCGTTGAAAAAGTGCTTAACGACCTGGCAACGATGGAATTCGATTTCATCGTCTGCGATTCACCTGCCGGTATCGAAACTGGTGCGTTGATGGCGCTGTATTTTGCAGATGAAGCCATCATCACCACCAACCCGGAAGTGTCCTCGGTACGTGACTCTGACCGTATTCTCGGCATCATTTCGTCCAAATCCCGTCGTGCGGAAAATAGCCAGGAAGCGGTGAAAGAACACCTTCTGCTGACCCGTTACAATCCGGGCCGCGTGAGCCGTGGTGATATGCTGAGCATGGAAGACGTGCTGGACATCCTGCGTATCCCGCTGGTCGGTGTGATCCCTGAAGATCAATCGGTATTACGCGCTTCCAACCAGGGCGAACCCGTGATCCTCGATACCACCTCAGATGCCGGTAAAGCCTATGCTGATACCGTAGACCGCCTGCTTGGCGAAGAACGCCCCTTCCGCTTTATTGAAGAAGAGAAGAAGGGTTTCCTGAAACGCCTGTTCGGGGGATAACCAATGGCATTACTCGATTTCTTTTTATCCCGTAAGAAGAACACAGCCAACATAGCCAAGGAAAGGCTGCAGATTATTGTGGCTGAACGCAGAAGGGGCGACAGTGAGCCCCACTATCTGCCGCAGCTCAAGCGCGACATTCTGGAAGTGATTTGCAAATATGTGAAAATTGATCCGGATATGGTCACCGTTCAGCTGGATCAGAAAGGGGATGATATCTCGATTCTGGAGCTGAACGTTACGCTACCGGAGACGGAAGAAGTCACCAAATGACGCCAGCGGTTTCCTGATTTTCCCCTGCGCAATTTGCAGGGGAAAAAATCGCGCTTACAGGGTTTGCAGAATCTCGTCGATGCGCGCTTTCAGCAAATCGCCGCGCCAGCCTGTGAGCAATTCCGGGGTGCGCGATGCAGTTTTCAATCCCCAGTACACACTCAGCACCTGATTGATCTGGCGGCGTGAAGCCAGCAATTCCTGACTAAACCCGGTTTCCTCGCTTACCTGCTGCACCAGCGCTTTAATCGCTTTGAATGTCTGTTTGTATTGCGGATGGTCGATCAGATTGCCCAGCGGTTGCGGCAGCGTGGCCTCATCCTGCGCCTGTGCTTCGGCGACCAGCGCCACCATCGCTTTACCGTGGAAGCGAATCTCATGACCGTTCAGGCCGAGATGGTCCAGCTCACCCAGGCTACCCGGCATAAAACGCGCCACTTTCCACAGATTCTCTTCGCGCACCACAAAGTTAACCGCCATATCTTTCTGACGTGCGGTGTTAAGACGCCAGGCGGCCAGACGCTGCAATGCCGCCAGCTGACGCGGGCGCAGCTGCCAGGCATTGGTGATATCACGCCAGGCCTCGTTGGGTGCCAGCACATCAAGACGGCGCTGGCACAGGTTTTCGCATTCGCTGCGTGCCGCCGCCATATTACCCGCCGCTTCAGTTTGCGCCAGCAACTGATGAGCGATAGGCAGCAAATAGGCTACATCGGCTGCCGCATATTCGCACTGCCGCTCCGTCAGCGGGCGAGCCAGCCAGTCAGTACGCGCCTCACTTTTATCCAGCTCGATTTGGTCAAAATGCATCACCATCGCCGCAAAACCCCATGACAACGGCTGACCGGCAAATGCCGCCAGAATCTGGGTATCAATCATCGGGTCCGGCAGGCAGTCAAAACGATGCAGGAACACTTCCAGGTCTTCACCACCCGCGTGCAGGAATTTCGTGACCCGGGTATCACGCAGCAGGTCGATAAACGGCGTCCAGTCACTGATGTTGAGGGGATCGATCAGGACCAATTGCTCGCTATCAAACAGCTGGATCAGGCCCAGCTGCGGATAGTAAGTACGGGTGCGGACAAATTCGGTATCCAGCGCCACGGCAGCATGCTGGCGTGCTTTGTCGCACACCGCAGCCAGTTGGTCATTTTGGTCGATCAGGGAATAATTCACGTTATGTTTTCGCCGCGACTCACTGCGCGCAGCGCTCCATGTTAAAAGCAATAAAAACGCCGGACATTGCCGGCGTTAACCATTGAGCGAGGTACGCACTACTGCCCTTCCCGCTTCACCTCATCACGCAATTCGCGACGTAAGATCTTGCCCACATTCGTTTTAGGCAGCTCGTCACGAAACTCGATAATCTTCGGCACCTTGTAGCCGGTAAGCTGACGCCGACAGTGATCCAACACTTCTTCTTTGGTCAGGCTGGGATCTTTCTTCACGATGCAGACTTTCACTGCTTCACCGGAAAGATCGCTCGGCACACCAATCGCTGCAGCCTCGCGCACCTTCGCGTGCTGCATCAGCACATCTTCGATTTCGTTGGGATACACATTAAATCCCGACACCAGAATCATGTCTTTTTTACGATCAACGATGCGGATAAAGCCTTCGCTGTCCACGGTAACAATATCACCGGTATGCAGCCAGCCATTTTTCAGCACTTCTTCCGTGGCTTCCGGACGTTGCCAGTAGCCGATCATCACCTGCGGACCGCGAATGCAAAGTTCGCCGGGTTCGCCAGGTGCCACATCATTATCCTGTTCATCCACGATGCGCACATCGGTGGAGGGTACCGGTAAACCGATGCTACCGGTGTGGCAGGTAATGTCATACGGATTGACTGACACCAGCGGCGAGCATTCCGTCAGACCATAACCTTCCAGCAAATAGTGTCCGGTCAGTTTTTCCCAGCGTTCAGCCACCGCCTTCTGCACCGCCATTCCCCCACCCGCAGACATACGCAGGGTAGAGAAATCCAGCTTATTAAAGTTGGCATCGTTCAGCAGCGCATTGAACAACGTATTCACGCCGGTGATCGCGGTAAACGGGAACTTCGCCAGCTCTCTGACAAAGCCCGGAATATCTCGCGGATTGGTAATCAGCAGGTTCTGCCCACCCAGGTCGAGGAACAGCAGGCAATTCACCGTCAGAGCAAAGATATGGTACAGCGGCAGTGCGGTGACGACGCATTCCTGCCCCGGACGCAGCAGTTTGCCATAGGTTGCCTTAGCCTGTTCGAGGTTGGCCTGCATGTTGCCGTGTGTCAGCATCGCGCCTTTCGCCACCCCGGTGGTCCCACCGGTATATTGCAAAAACGCCAGATCATCATTGGTGACATCGGGACGCTGGTAACTCAGCTGTTCCCCCTGCTGTAACGCCTGACGAAACGGCACCGCGCCTGGCAGATGGTATTTCGGCACCAGTTTTTTTACATAGCGGACGATAAAGTTGACCAGTGTGCCTTTGATTGGGGCCAGTTGATCGCCCATGCGCGTCAGCATCACATGTTTAACCTGCGTCTCTGCGACCACTTTTTCCAGCGTGTGGGCAAAGTTCGACACGATAACAATCGCGCAGGCACCGCTGTCATTAAGCTGATGCTTCAACTCGCGCGGCGTATACAGCGGGTTAACATTGACCACCACCATCCCGGCGCGTAACACACCAAATAGCGCCACCGGATATTGCAGCAGGTTCGGCATCATCAGGGCCACCCGATCACCGGCTTTCAGCTTCAGCCCATGCTGCAACCAGGCGGCAAAGGCGCGGCTTTGCTGCTCCAGCTGGCGATAGGTCATGGGTTGCCCCATGTTTACGAAAGCGACCTGATCGGCATATTGCGTTGCCGCATGCTCAAAAAGATCGATTAACGATGTATAGCGGTCAGCAGTAATTTCCGCTGGTACATCTGGCGGATAGCGTTTCAGCCAAACCTTAGTCAAAGATTCACCCCGAGATTCTTGTTGCTTAGCCATCGCCGCCTCTGCCATCAGTGTTATTAACAATATTTTAACTGATTGTACCAGTTTGCCGGGTTCGACCTGTTCAGGTTGCGAGGCTCATCACTAAATTTCGCGCTTCGGTTGCGTGCGCAATAAAAAAGCCCGGTCGCGAGCGCCGCGATCGGGCCGTAACTAACTGAAATAAAATATTATTCAGTCAGAATGGTTTGTACCTGTGCCGGACCGCTACTGTACATGCCCCAGTAAGGGTTAGGTCCCCAGTATCCTGGGTGATGGCGCGTCGGTCCGTAAAATATCCAGGGATCGATGGGCTGAGGTGGCGTCATCACTTGCTGGGTTAAATGCCAGCGCTGATAGCCTTTCACATCAATCACCACAAAATTATAGCTGGCCTGGCCTACGGTGCCTTTTTCGCTACCTTTAATGTTGCCCAGCACCGTGACGTACTGATTATTAACATCGGTCGGATCGACAAATCCGTGGATGTCGGCAAAAATACGGCCAACCGATGCCGAGCCAAGACGCGGACGCCCGCTGTCATCCAGCGGCTGAGTGGCGATTTCCAGACGCGTCAGACCATTCAGATTGGTGACGTTCACCACTTTACCGCCAAAGCGTGATTCCTGGCCAACGTAAAGCTGCGGCGCATTCATCACCCGTAATAAATCTTGCTGTGGAAGCGGAGAACTCCCTTTAATGGAATCCGGCACCGAAACACAACCGCTGAGCAACAGCGCGCAGGCTAACAGAGCGCCAGACATCCCTTTACGACTGATTGGCATAAAAGCCTCCTGTTATTTCTCAGATTAGACTGAAAGCGCAGCGATAAGTTGCGTGTTGGCTTAACGTCCCGGCAACTTTTTCCAGGCCACTTCATTGCGCAGATAAACCGGCTCGGCATGTTCCACGGCGACCGTTTCCCCTCGCTGCCAGGCCGCTACGGCCAGCGGCAGCATATCTTCAGCCGCCGGTAAGGTGATTGCGCTGGACAGCAGTTGTGCGCCTGGCGAGGTGAGCAATTGCGGCCAGGCCTGCCAGCCGGTACCGACAGTAGTCCATTCTCCGCTCAGACTTTGGATTCGTGCCTGGGCCGCTTCTGGCGACAACACCGCTTCGGTCTCTGCACCCTGCCATTCGCCATTGGCGTCACGCTGATACTCTGCCCAGTAGACTTCGCCCATACGTGCATCAATCGCCGCCAGTACGCGCGTCGCGCCATTTTTACGCCATGCGCCCTGCGCCATCGTGGCTAAGGAGGAAACGCCAATCATCGGCAGATTTGCCCCCAGCGCCAGTCCCTGAGCAATGCCAATGCCAATACGTACGCCGGTAAAGCTGCCTGGTCCACGCCCAAAGGCCAGCGCGTCAAGCGCGGTCAGTTCCAGCTGCTGCGCCTGCAACAGCTCCTGCACCAGCGGCAGAATGCGCTGCGTGTGGTCACGCGGGGCGATTTCGAAACGGGCATCGATGTGCTGTTGATTCAGCAGCGCGGCAGAACAGGCTTCTGTCGCCGTGTCCAGGGCTAAAATTCGGGCGGACATAACAACCTCGGGAGATTCAAAATGGCGCGCATCTTACCACAGCCTGGCACAAATTAGTGACTCTCCTGCTCGCGGGCGAAGCGGATGGCGCGGTCAAGATCGCGGGTACGTGGCGTAGGAGGCAAACTATTGAGGAACAGCGCACCGTAAGGACGCGACACCAGACGCTGGTCGCAAATCACCAGCACACCGCGGTCGTCGGTATCACGGATTAAACGTCCCACCCCTTGCTTCAGGGTGATGACCGCATCCGGCAGCTGGACATCGTTAAACGGATCGCCGCCGCGGATACGGCAATCTTCCATGCGCGCCTTGAGCAGCGGGTCTTCCGGCGAGGTAAACGGCAGCTTATCAATGATCACCAATGACAGCGCGTCCCCCCGCACATCCACCCCTTCCCAGAAACTACTGGTGGCCACCAGCAAGGCATTGCCCGCTTCAATAAACTGCTTCAGCAGCTGGCCTTTGCTGGTTTCGCCCTGCAACAGCACCGGCAGCGTCATGGAGGCACGAAATTCCGCTGCCAGCTCACGCATCATCATGTGTGAGGTACAGAGGAAAAAACAACGTCCCTTGTTGGCGTCGATCAGCGGTTTCATCATGCGCGCCAGCTGACGGGCACCTCCAGGGCGGTTCGGCTCCGGTAAGTTGCGCGGCACGCACAGCAACGCCTGGCGGGCATAATCGAACGGGCTGTTGAGGATCAGCGTTTTCGCTTTATCGACCCCCAGCCGGCTGGAGAAATGGCTCATCTGTTCATTGACCGCCAGCGTAGCTGAGGTGAACACCCAGGCGGCTTTCCGATTATCCATCACTTCGCGGAAGCGTTCCGCCACCGAAAGCGGCGTCAGCGCCAGGGTGAAATGTCGGCTGGAGCATTCATACCAATAACTGAACCCCGGTTCGTCGATGGCGCGCAGACGTTTCAGGCGTGTTCGATAGAGGGCGGCACGCTCAAAGGCGGCATCCAGCAACGCGGAGCGTCCCAGCGACAATTTGATCACGTCATAACAAAGTTCCAGCGCATCATCCAGCAGAGTCAGCATGCGCATCACGTTGTTATCGTTCAGCAGATCGCGCAGATTGCCACGGAAGCCCGGGTCCCCGAGCGTCAGGCGGAAATCCTGGGTGCATTGCGCCAGCCGATCGGCGGATTTCTGTAGCTGCTGCACATCACGCACTTCAGTGCGGTAAGCAATGATGATGTCTTTGACCAAATCGAGGAGTTGACGGCTGGAGAGTTGCTGGCCGAAATACTGGCTGGCGATATCCGGCAGTTGGTGCGCTTCGTCAAAAATCATCACGTCAGCTTCGGGGATCAGCTCACCAAACCCCCCTTCTTTCACCACTAAATCGGCGAGGAAAAGATGATGGTTGACCACCACCACGTCGGCATCCATGGCCCGTTTACGCGCTTTAACCACAAAACAATCTTTATACAGCGGACAATCACTGCCAAGACAGTTGTCGTTGGTGCTGGTGACGTAAGGCCACACCGGGCTGTCTTCGGCGACACCGATACAACTGCTGATATCACCGTCCACGGTTTCTGATGACCAGCCACGCAGGGTAATCAGATCGCCCAGCGCCTGGACGCTAAGGTCGCCACCGGTTTGCGTTTGCTGCTCCATCCGCTCAAGACAAAGATAGTTGGAGCGGCCTTTCAGCAACGCGGTTTTGCCTTTGAATTTCAGGGCGCGGGCCACGGTGGGCAGATCGCGGTTATACAGCTGATCCTGCAGGGCTTTCGAGCCAGTGGAGATAATGACTTTTTTGTCAGCGCGCAGCGCGGGGGCGAGATAAGCGTAGGTTTTCCCGGTACCGGTGCCGGCTTCGACCACTAACTCCCCACCGGTTTTCACCGCCTCAGCGACCGCCTGCGCCATCTCGCGCTGCGCTTCACGCGGTTTAAAACCAGGGATCGCCAGCGCCAGCGCGCCGTCAGCTGCAAAATCGTCTGCCACACATCCTCACCAATAACGCAAAAAGTACTGTAATTATGTCAGGATTCCACTCATGCGACCACAACAGATGACAGCACACCAGCCGATGTGTCAGGCTAGCAGCGCGAAAATTAAGGAGAAAATCATGACTATTACGCGTATCGATCCGGAACACCGCATGTCCGAAGCCGTTATTCATAACCAGACCGTGTATTACACCAGCGTACCGGAAAACCTTGATGAGGATGCGGAAGCGCAGACGGCCAATGCGCTGGCGGTGATTGACGCGATTCTGACCCGCGTCGGTTCCGACAAAAGCAAAATCCTCGACGCCACCATTTTCCTCGTCGATAAAGCCGACTTCCCGGCGATGAACCGTGCCTGGGATGCCTGGGTGTCACCGGGCAACGCACCGGTGCGCTGCACCGTACAGGCTGGTCTGATGAACCCGAAGTATAAAGTCGAAATCAAGATCATCGCCGCGTTATAACGTGTTTCGGGCGTCAGGCGTCGTCTTCGTCGTCTTCAAAACGCGCCCGAATCTGCTCACCCTGGTGGCTCTGGCGAATTTCATGCGCCACCTGGGCAATCGCCTGACCACTGGCCATACCGCCCGCCATCAGTTCCTGAATACGCTCGACAGCCTGTTGCTGCTGTTCGTGAGATAATGCCGGAAGACCTGAAAACATAACTCGCTCCTGGGAAAAAGGGGACGCATTATTCCATGCGGAACAAACAGGTGCCAGCAGCAAAAAAATATGTCAGGCTAACGCCCTTGTTGCTGTTATCTGATTTGTCTCATGATCGTAAAAACCCTCGCTCTGAATTATACGCCGGATACGCTGCCGCAGCTTTTTTCCTCCCTTGCTCATCAGCCATGGGCGATGTTGCTGACTTCAGGTCACGCCGATCATGCGGATAACCGTTTCGATATCATGACCGCCGATCCGCGCGTAACCCTGGTGACCCGCGGCCCAGCGACAGAAATTACCCAGCAGAATACAACGCTCAGTTCAACCGACGATCCGCTCACGCTGGTACAACGCTACTGTGATGCCCTCGGTGTTCAGCCCGCGTTTACGACGGACTTGCCGTTCCAGGGTGGTGCGATCGGTTTATTCGGTTACGATCTGGGTCGTCGTTTCGAACACCTGCCACAGCTGGCGCAACAGGATCTCAACACGCCGGATATGGCGGTGGGCATTTATGACTGGGCGTTGATTGCCGATCATCATCAGCAAAAACTGACACTGGTCGCGCTTGGTGATCCTGAGGCACGCTGGCAGTGGTTACAGGCACAAACCGCCCCTGCGGTTCAACCCTTTGCCCTCACCAGTGACTGGCAATCCAACCTGAGTTTTGACGAGTATGCTCAGCGCTTTGCTGCCGTGCAGGCATATATCCAGGCGGGTGACTGCTACCAGGTGAATCTGGCCCAGCGTTTTCAGGCCAGTTATCGCGGTGATGAATGGCAGGCGTTTCAGCGCCTGAATGAAACGAATCGCGCACCATTCAGCGCCTTTTTGCGCCTGCCGAAAAGTGCCATTCTCAGCCTGTCCCCGGAGCGTTTTCTTTCTCTGCAACAACGGGTGATTGAGACCCGGCCGATCAAAGGGACCCGCCCGCGTATGGCCGACCCGCACGCCGATCGTCAACAGGCGCAGGAACTGGCCAGCGCAGAGAAAGATCGCGCCGAAAACCTGATGATTGTTGACCTGCTGCGTAATGATATTGGTCGTGTCGCCGAACCGGGCAGTGTCAGCGTGCCGGAACTGTTTGTGGTGGAGCCGTTCCCCGCCGTGCATCATTTGGTCAGCACGGTGCGCGCGCAATTACCGGCGACGCTTGCCGCCACCGACCTGTTACGCGCCTGTTTTCCTGGCGGTTCCATCACCGGCGCACCGAAAATCCGTGCGATGGAAATCATTGAAGAACTCGAACCTCACCGCCGCAATGCCTGGTGTGGCAGTATTGGTTACCTCAGCCTGTGTGGCCGCATGGATACCAGCATCACCATTCGCACGCTGATTGCCGAAAATCAGCAGTTATACTGTGCAGCGGGCGGTGGCCTGGTGGCTGATAGTGTCGTCGCGGCGGAGTATCAGGAAACGCTGCACAAAGTGAATCGTATTCTGCCCAGCCTGCAGGAGCCATTTTAAGATGAACGGAGCACTGACCCTCGATCAATTCCTGAGCCGTTTTGTGCTGCAACCCCCGGTTGCTGCGCCAAAAAGTGTGATCAACGGCCGACGCGCTGCGGTGCTGGTACCGTTGATTGACGCAGCCGAGCCGGGGTTGTTGCTGACACGTCGATCCACACATCTGCGTAAACATGCCGGTCAGGTGGCTTTCCCCGGCGGCATGCAGGATGCCAGCGATGATTCACTGATCCACACCGCCCTGCGTGAGGCGCAGGAAGAGGTGGGGATTCAACCTGACCAGGTGCAGGTGGTCGGCGTTTTGCCTGCCGTCACCAGCAGCACCGGCTTCGCGGTGACGCCAGTGGTGGGCATTATTCCCGCCGGGCTGCCGCTCATCATCAATGCCGACGAAGTCGAAAGTGCCTTTGCCATGCCGCTGGCCGAGGCTTTGCGCCTCAGTCGCTACAGCGACCTGACACTGCGCCGGGGTCATCGGCAGCATCAGGTGTGGCTCTCCTGGTACGAAGATTATTTTATCTGGGGCATGACCGCGGGCATTATTCGCGCACTCGGCCAGCAAATCGCCCTTCCCGTCTGATTTTCCTCTCTGGCATGGCAGCTTGCCATCCTGTCACTTGCTGTTTTTTTCGCCGGTGACGGATAACTATTTCTGTGCTGTATAATTAGTTTATTTCATGCGAAAAGCTGATCCTGTTGCAGCACCTGCGATTACTATTAGCCGCATAAAACGGCCTGCGCCGTACTAAATAAGATTTGTGAGGAGTGTCACCGGTGATTAGTGTTTTTGACATGTTCAAAGTGGGTATCGGCCCATCCAGTTCGCATACCGTCGGCCCGATGAAAGCGGGTAAACAATTTGTCGATCTGCTGGCCGAACAGGGTAAGTTGCAGGATGTCACGCGCATTGCGGTCGATGTCTATGGTTCCCTGTCACTCACCGGTAAAGGTCACCATACCGATATCGCCATCATTATGGGTCTGGCCGGTGATGAACCCGCTACTGTGGATATCGATGGCATTCCGGCATTTATCCAGGATGTCGAACAACGTGAGCGTCTGCTGCTGGCGAACGGCGCACATGAGGTTGATTTCCCACGTGAAGGCGGCATGGTGTTTCGTAGCGAAAATCTTTCTTTGCACGAAAATGGCCTGACGCTGTACGCCTTTGCCGGCGACCTGCTGATTCTCAGCAAAACCTATTATTCCATCGGCGGTGGTTTTATCGTCGATGAAGAACATTTTGGCCAACCGGTGCTGGATCAGGTCTCGGTTCCCTGGCCGTTTCACTCCGCCAAAGAGTTACTGAGCCACTGCCGCGAGAGTGGTTTGTCTCTGTCTGGCCTGGTGATGAAAAATGAGCTGGCGCTGCACAGCCGTGAGGAAATCTACAGCTACTTCGCTAACGTCTGGCAAACCATGCAGGCATGTATCGATCGTGGCCTGAATACCGAAGGCGTGCTGCCGGGTCCGTTGCGGGTGCCGCGTCGTGCGGCATCACTGCGCCGTCTGCTGGTCTCCTCGACCAAACATTCCAATGACCCAATGAATGTTATCGACTGGGTCAATATGTTTGCGCTGGCGGTAAATGAAGAGAATGCCGCGGGTGGCCGCGTCGTTACCGCCCCCACCAACGGTGCCTGCGGCATCGTGCCTGCGGTGCTGGCCTACTACGATCATTTTATTGAAAACGTCACGCCGGATATTTATATCCGCTACTTCCTTGCCTCCGGTGCCATCGGCATACTGTATAAAATGAATGCGTCGATTTCCGGTGCCGAAGTGGGTTGTCAGGGGGAAGTAGGCGTGGCCTGCTCGATGGCTGCAGCCGGTCTGGCGGAGCTGCTGGGGGCCAGCCCGGAGCAAGTCTGCGTCGCTGCCGAAATCGGCATGGAGCATAACCTGGGTCTGACCTGTGACCCGGTAGCGGGCCAGGTTCAGGTGCCCTGCATTGAGCGCAATGCCATTGCCTCAGTCAAAGCCATCAACTCCGCCCGTATGGCGCTGCGTCGTACCAGCGAACCGCGCGTTTCGCTCGATAAGGTGATCGAAACCATGTACGAGACCGGCAAAGATATGAACGCCAAGTATCGTGAAACCTCACGCGGCGGCCTCGCCATTAAGGTGCAATGCGACTGATTTCGCTCTGACACGGCAGCTTGCTTCGGTGCGCAAAAAAACACCGATTGAACTTTTTTATGCATCTGCTGCTACCTCCGCCTGGTTAAACCAGATAGAGTGATTTACGCGCGGCCCTCGTTGGCCGCGCTGCTTTTTCAGTACCGCTTTTTTTCCTGAGCCGTGCTAAACCTGGCCGCCGCTATGCCGATAACTTATACGTTACTTTGGCTTTAATCCTGGTCCTTGCAAGGTGGTTACTGATGCTCATAGCCCAGCAATTTGTTGGTCAATTTCGCCGTAAGCGTTTGCTTATTGCGTTAGTGATCGCCGCGCTGGTATTAATTCTTACGCTGACTTTTCGTTATATCGAAGAGAAGTCACGTATTGAGCAGCAGTCACTGGATTTTGCGTCACGCGCCATCGAACGTTTTGATCGCATGTTTTCACCGCTGGATGTCTCCGCCAATAACACCCTGGGATTGGTTGGCGTACCCTGTCCGGAAGTGCGTTTCCCACTGATTGAAAAAATCGCCGCGCTACAAACGGTGCGTTCAATACAGCTGGTGCAGAACGACACCCTGTATTGTTCCAGCATTTATGGTCCGAGTAATATTTCTTTCAGCCAGACTTACCCCGAACTGGCGATTAATAATCAGCGCATGATGTTAACCACCGATGATTACCTGTTAAAAGGTTCTCCGGTGCTGTTGCTGTGGACACCTAAATCGCTGGATAACCGCGAAGGTCTGCTTCAAATGATTAATATCGAGCTGATGACCAATTATCTGCTGGAGCCGCAGTTGCCATGGGTGGAACGCGCCATTTTCAACGTTGGCGGCCAAAGCCTGGAGTATGGCAATCCGCTGATCGAACCGACCGTCCCCTCTGATGATGAAGTAGCCTACGATCAGGCATCCCTGCGTTATCCCTATACCATTACCCTGTATGGCCCCTCGCCCGCCCGTCTGGCGCTGAGTACCATGCCCTCGCAGTTACCGCTGGCGGTGCTGCTGAGTCTGTTGATGGGTTATATTGTCTGGCTGGCGACCGCTAACCGCATGAGTCTTAGCTGGCAAATTAGCTATGGGATCACGGCCAATGAATTTATGGTCTACTGTCAGCCGCTGATTAATGCCAAAAGTGGCGAATGTGATGGTATCGAATTGCTGCTGCGCTGGCATAATCCGCGCCAGGGCTGGATCGCGCCCGATGTATTTATTCCACTCGCTGAACGACAAAATTTAATTGCCCCGCTAACGCGTTTTGTCATCGCTAAAGTGGTGGATGAACTCCCGAACCTGCCGCGTTGCCCCTCCTTCCATATTGCGATTAACGTCGCCGCCAGCCATTTCCACGATCGGGCGATCGTCGAGGATTTGCAGCGCATCTGGTGGCCAGCCAATCCGCTGCCAGGCCTGGTGGTGGAATTGACCGAGCGCGATGCGTTACCCATCATTGATCAGTCGGTGGTGGCCCAATTGCATGAGATTGGTGTCAGGCTGGCGATTGATGATTTCGGCACCGGACACAGCTCGCTGGCCTATCTGAAAGACCTGAAGCCGGATGTGCTGAAGATCGATAAGATCTTTACCGCAGCCATCGGCACTGACGCAATCAACGCCACCGTGACTGATATGGTGATTTCACTGGCACAGCGTCTGAATATCGCCCTGGTGGCGGAGGGCGTGGAGACGGCGGAACAGGCGCATTATCTGCGTGAACGTGGTGTGGATCATTTGCAGGGGTATTTCTATGCCCGACCAATGCCGATTGAAGATTTCCCCGACTGGCTGGAACAGCATCAGGCTCAGTTGAGTGCATAAAAAACGGCACCCGCGGGTGCCGTTTAGCATTATGCTTCTTCTTCCTCATCGTGCGGTCGATCGCGGGTCACACGAACCAGGTCCACCCGATAATCTGTCGCTTCGATAATCTGGAAATGCAACGGAGGGAGGTCAATCACCTCACCTGGCACGGGCAGTTGGCCTTTCTGATCGATCAACAGACCTGCCAGTGACGCGTGGTCATCTTCTGCTTTCACCAGCTCATGATAATCCAGCAGCTGTTGCAGAGAGTGCAAATCGGTGCCCCCTTTCACCAGCCAGCCATCGCCATCGACGATAATGTCCGGAGTTTCATCTTCGTCCGGGAATTCACCGGCAATCGCTTCCAGCACGTCAAGCGGGGTAATCAAACCCTGCACCACGCCGAATTCGTTAGTGACGATCACGAAGCTGCCTTTGGCACGGCGCAGCACGCCTAATAGGTTGATCGGGTCCAGCGTTTCCGGCACTACAATCGGCGGCGTATTGGCGGCGAAAGTCGCCACATCCATGCCGTGCTCCAGCGCGACCAGCAACTCTTTGGCGCGTACTACACCGATGATCTCATCCAGCTCACCACGGCATACCGGGAACAGGCTGTGCGGCGTATCCAGCAATTGAATGCGAATTTCGTCCAGCGGACGTTCCACATCTACCCACGAGATTTCACCGCGTGGCGTCATAATGCTGCGAATCGAACGTTGTGCCAGCGTCAGCACGCCGTTGATCATATAGCGCTCTTCATCTTTAAAGGCTTCCTGCGGCAATGCCTCCACCAGCGCTGACTCTTCCGTGTTGACGGCTTGCTTACGCTGACGTCCACCCATCAGACGCAAAATCGCTTCTGCGGTACGTTCACGCATCGGACGATGTGCCTGATGACGAATAAAGTTACGACGCGCAATCTGGTTAAACAGCTCGATCAGAATCGAGAAGCCAATCGCGGCATACAGGTAACCTTTCGGAATATGGAAACCAAAACCTTCCGCCATCAGCGACAGACCGATCATCAACAGGAAGCTGAGACACAGCACCACCACGGTGGGATGCGCGTTAACAAAACGCGTCAACGGTTTCGAGGCCAAAAGCATGACACCCATGGCGATCACTACCGCCGTCATCATCACCGGCAGATGGTTCACCATCCCCACAGCAGTGATCACCGCATCCAGTGAGAACACCGCGTCAAGCACCACAATCTGCGTCACCACCGCCCAGAAGCTGGCATAGCTGCGGTTGCCCTGATGCTCCAGATGGCGGTTTTCCAGTCGCTCGTGTAGTTCCATCGTGGCCTTGAACAACAGGAAGATACCACCCACCAGCAGAATTAAATCGCGCCCGGAAAAGCTGAAATCGCCTACGCTGAATAGGGGTCGCGTCAATGTCACCATCCAGGAGATGAGTGACAGCAGGCCAAGTCGCATAACCAGAGCCAGCGACAGACCGATCAGACGCGCTTTATCGCGCTGCTTTGGCGGCAGTTTGTCCGCCAGGATGGCGATAAAAACCAGGTTATCGATGCCGAGAACAATCTCCAGCACGATGAGCGTCAGCAAACCCGCCCAGATTGAGGGGTCGAAGAGAAATTCCATCAATGACTCCTTACCAGGGGAATGCGTACACGTGAGCCGGTCTGCGCAATAAAGCGAGACAGCAGATCGTTAACGGTTTGGATAACGCCGGAAGGCGTGAAAGCATGCGCCAGCGGGCGCGGAGAAAGTGTGAAGCGACGTCGGTGACGGTCCATAAAGGTGAGCTAAAGCCCGGTACTCCTGAGGAATAAACAGAACGTTAATGTATCAGTTACATTTCTGGCGTCAAAAAATTTTCTTACATTTACAAACAGTAACAGCCTGAAAGGAGGAGAGATAAAAGCACAAATTAACCCCGTTACGCTCTCAATAACTGACAAACATCACATAAATTATTTTTTCACTCACTAAAATAAATCGCGACCTTATCGCTGTGCAGCGGAAAGTTTTGGCTTATTAATCGATGCTTTTCTTCATCTTAGCCCGAAACGATCCACATGAATCAACAACGGTAATTTTCATCGATTCCCGGCGAAGCCAGAGAATCTCTCATGCGAACGGAGGTAGCAAGTGACCATTGCTATTGTAATTGGTACACATGGCTGGGCGGCAGAACAACTGCTAAAAACAGCAGAAATGCTGTTGGGTGAGCAGGAAAATGTCGGATGGATTGATTTCGTTCCCGGCGAAAATGCAGAAACGCTAATAGAAAAGTATCAGGCGCGACTGGCCAATATGGACACCTCAAAAGGTGTACTGTTCCTGGTCGACACCTGGGGTGGCAGTCCCTTCAACGCGGCAAGCCGCATCGTGGTTGATAAACCGGATCATGATGTCATCGCCGGGGTCAACATTCCGATGCTGGTGGAAACCCTGATGGGACGGGATGACAATCCCTCACTGGAGGAGTTAATTCACATCGCGGTCGAAGCCGGCCGTGAAGGCGTGAAGGCGCTAAAAACCGAAACGGCGGAACCCGCTCCTGCTGCACCGGCTGCCAAAGCCGCTCCGCAGCCGCAGAAACCGCTGGCTCCTGGCGAGCACATGAAGATTGGTCTGGCGCGTATTGATGACCGTCTGATTCATGGCCAGGTCGCCACCCGCTGGACCAAAGAAACCAACGTCACACGTATCATTGTCGTCAGCGATGAAGTTGCCAACGACCATGTGCGTAAAACACTGCTCACCCAGGTCGCCCCTCCCGGTGTCACCGCGCATGTGGTGGATGTCGATAAAATGATTCGCGTCTGGAACAACCCGAAATATGGCCGCGATCGCGTCATGCTGTTGTTCACCAACCCTACCGATGTCGAACGTATTGTTGAACAGGGCGTGGATATCAAATCGGTCAATATCGGCGGGATGGCGTTCCGTCAGGGCAAAACTCAGGTTAACAATGCGGTCTCTGTCGATGAAAAGGATATTGCCGCCTTCCGTAAACTCAATGACCGGGGTATTGAACTGGAAGTGCGCAAAGTTTCTAACGACCCGAAACTGAAAATGATGGACCTGATTGCGAAGGTAAATCCGTAATTCGCCATCTGCGCCTGCGTATGTGGGCGAAAATTCGTGACCTTTGCTTAGGAGAAATGCAATGGAGATAACCTCGCTACAAATCGTTTTGATATTTATTGTGGCCTGTATCGCCGGGATGGGTTCGATTCTTGATGAGTTCCAGTTCCACCGTCCGTTGGTGGCCTGTACCCTGATTGGTGCGGTGCTCGGCGATATGAAAACCGGCATCATCATCGGTGGTACGCTGGAAATGATTGCACTCGGCTGGATGAACATCGGTGCCGCCGTGGCCCCCGATGCCGCCCTCGCCTCCATCATCTCAACCATTCTGGTTATTGCCGGTGGTCAGAGCGTCGGTGCAGGTATCGCGCTGGCGATTCCGCTGGCGGCAGCTGGCCAGGTGCTGACCATTATCGTTCGTACTATCACCGTAGCCTTCCAGCACGCTGCCGATAAAGCGGCCGAGAAAGGTAACCTGTCGGCGATTTCGTGGATTCACGTTTCCGCTCTGCTGTTGCAGGCAATGCGTATCGCGATTCCCGCGTTAATCGTCGCCATTTCCGTCGGCACCAGTGCGGTACACACCTTGCTGAGTTCGATTCCGGAAGTGGTAACCAACGGCCTCAACATCGCCGGTGGCATGATCGTGGTGGTTGGTTATGCGATGGTGATCAACATGATGCGCGCTGGCTACCTGATGCCGTTCTTCTACCTCGGCTTCGTTACTGCCGCCTTCACCAACTTCAACCTGGTGGCACTGGGCGTGATTGGTGTGGTAATGGCAGTGCTGTATATCCAGCTGGCACCGAAATATAACCGTGTTGCCGGTGCTGCTGCGGCCGGTCCTGCGCAAAACGACCTCGACAACGAACTCGATTAAGGAACAGGTGACATCATGGTTGATACAACTCAGTCTCAAAAGAAACTCACCCCCGGCGATGTCCGTGGTGTGTTCCTGCGCTCCAATCTGTTTCAGGGTTCGTGGAACTTTGAACGTATGCAGGCGCTGGGCTTCTGCTTCTCAATGGTGCCGGTAATTCGTCGTCTTTATCCGGAAAACAATGATGACCGTAAACAGGCCATCAAGCGCCACCTGGAGTTCTTCAATACCCACCCGTTTGTGGCCGCACCGGTACTCGGTGTCACCATGGCGATGGAAGAGCAACGTGCCAATGGTGCAGCGATTGATGATGGTGCCATCAACGGTATTAAAGTTGGCCTGATGGGCCCGCTGGCCGGTGTTGGTGACCCGATTTTCTGGGGTACGGTACGCCCGGTGTTTGCGGCGCTAGGTGCCGGGATCGCCATGAGCGGTAGCCTGCTTGGCCCATTGTTGTTTTTCCTCTTGTTCAATATCGCGCGTTTGCTTACCCGTTATTACGGTGTGGCTTACGGTTATCGTAAAGGGGTGGATATCGTTAGCGATATGGGCGGCGGCTTCCTGCAAAAACTGACGGAAGGGGCGTCCATCCTCGGCCTGTTTGTCATGGGGGCGTTGGTAAACAAGTGGACACATGTCAATGTGCCGCTGGTGGTATCACGCATCACTGACCAGACCGGTAAAACCACCGTTACCACGGTTCAGTCGATTCTTGATCAGCTGATGCCGGGCCTGATCCCACTGCTGTTAACCTTTGGTTGTATGTGGCTGCTGCGCCGTAAAGTTAACGCCCTGTGGATTATCGTCGGCTTCTTTGCGATTGGTATTTTCGGTTACTGGATCGGTTTGCTCGGCCTGTAAAAGGCTCAGCCGGGAGCATGTCTCCCGGCTGCTTATTGACGTTACCTGAGCGCCAACGTTCAGGTAACTTCTGTTAAGGAATCATCATGTCACTGACTGACGCCCTGATTGTCCTGTTGATTGCGGGCCTGCTGTTGTTCGCCATCTACGATGAAGCCATTCTGCCGCGCCGTAATGGCCCAACCAAATTGCGGGTGGCGCTGCGCCGCCGCCATAAAATCGATAGCGCCATCTTTATCGTGCTGCTAATGATTCTGCTGTGGAATAACGTCAGCCATCAGGGGCCGCAACTGACCACCACCCTGCTGATGGTGTTGAGCTTTATGGCAGTCTGGCTATTCTGGCTGCGCAGCCCGAAACTGCTGATGAAAAACGACGGTCTGTTTTTCGCCGGCGTATGGATTGATTATCGCCGCATCCAAAGTATGAACCTGTCCGAAGATGGCATCCTGGTGATGCAGCTGGAGCAGCGGCGTCTGCTGATTGCGGTGAAACAACTCGACGATTTAGAACGTATCTACAACACGCTGGTGGAAGCGCGTTAATCGCGCTGCCAGAGCGTCAGGGTGAAATCCGCGTCACAACTGAACTCTGTCGCTTCTGCCAGGGTTTGCCACACGTCTTCACGCGCACGCCAGGCGAAAGGTGTCATTTGCAGCAAGGTGGTTGCCGCTTTTCCGCTCAGTGTCATGGTATAAGCCAGGTTTTGCTGTTCAACCTGATGAAAACCGGCATACGCCTTCTCCTCCGCCACATGCAGCTGCACTTTGCGATAAATTAACGCTTTAAATTGCTGCAAATGATGCGGCCCAGGGGTCACCGTCAGCAGATACCCCCCCTGTTTTACCACCCGGCTTAGTTCATCTTCATTACAGGGGGCATAGATGCGCACAACTGCATCCAGTGAAGCATCAGCAAATGGCAGGCGTTGGCTTGAAGCGACACAAAACTTTACTGAGCGATAACGCTTCGCCGCCATGCGAATGGCTGCCTTCGCCACGTCAAGGCCACAGACCTGCGCTGATGGCAGCGCAGCAGCCATTGCTGCGGTGTAATAGCCCTCACCACAGCCAATATCCAGCAATTGCGCTGAGGTACCCTGCAGACGCTGCGCCAGCCATGAGGCAAGGTGATCGCGCAGTGGCTGATAATATCCGGCATCGAGAAACTCGCGTCTTGCCAGCAGCATTTCCGGGCTGTCTCCCGGCTGACGGGAGCCTTTATGCTGAACCGGTAACAGATTGACGTACCCTTCTTTGGCCTGATCGAACTGATGTCCGGCTCCACAGCGGTAGCTGGTGGCCTGCAACAGAAGTGGCTGGTGACAAAGCGGGCAAATCAAAGACATAGATAACTCCGGGTTAGCGATTCGCGGCGCAGTGTAACCTGGTCATCTGGTAACAGAAAGGATAAAGAAAAGCCCCGGTCAGTGACCGGGGCTTTAAGATTCGTTTCAGCGGTGCATGGCACCCAGCCTGGCGACGAAATCAGATAGCAGTGACGTTAACTGCTGCAGGGCCTTTCTGGCCATCCTGGATTTCGAATTCAACGTTTTGGCCTTCGGCCAGAGTTTTAAAACCATTGCCCTGGATTGCAGAGAAGTGTACGAACACATCTTTGCTACCGTCAGCAGGGGTGATAAAACCAAAACCTTTAGACTCGTTGAACCACTTAACCTGACCTTTAATTTTTGCCATTTTTGCAAATTCCTTAGAGTGTTTATATTGCCCGGAGGCAGACTTACAGAGAAACCAGAGACATTTACTGCATGAGGCACTAATTTAAGGTTTCGGCAAGGAAGCGGTATTCAACGTCAACGTCTTTACTCGTAACTTCTTTACTGAAGATGCCATACATAAACAGAACTGTACCTCGTTTAACCCACGAATCGTTATCACATATCCGCAAATTAATGGCAAGCCATTTTTAAAAGGTCATCGACTTGCCGCACATAATTGCTAGCCAGGGCACAGGCTTTGCCTGTTTCGCTTCCGCCGTCGTTTGCCGATACTGCACAAAAAAAGGTTATTGATCAGTATCATTACAGCCAAAAATTGTTGTAGTCGAATTAGGGGGAACTGTCCAATTCGCCACTATTTAAACAGATAAACATACGCAAAAAATATTGCAAAAATATGGCATGGATAATGTAATCCACCAAAATGTTAACGTCTGACGCAACATATGTGCATCGTTCAAATCCTGTACAATAGTTTTTATTTAGTACAGCTTATTAATAGTTTTGCACCAAAATCAGGAAAATATAAACCTGCCTGCCCCAAATATATGCACAAATTTGATTTGGCATTTATCTCATTTTTTTCTAACGTCACAACAATTAAATGTTAAAAAAACGCACCAGCTGGCGGAATTTAACAAAATGGGCTTAGGACAAATCTGAATCGATATTCGGCAAATTGCGGCTTTCACCTATTCTCCACGGCGCAAAGTCAGTCCCCGTCTCCCCTGCAGTGCGCAGTGCCTGTACCAGCACTGCGGGCGGTTCATCCAGCGATTCATCTGCCAGTTCAAACACTCCCCAGTGAATGGGGATGGTTACCGGCCTGCCGATTTGCTGCCACAGTTGCACCGCCTGGTCCGGGTCCATATGCTGACCGCGCATGAACCATTTTGGTGCGTAAGCGCCGATCGGCAAGGCAGCAAGGTTAAATGGCCCCAGTTTCTGGGCGATGGTCGTGAGATTTTCACTGTAACCACTGTCACCCGAAAACCAGAAATTAAACGTGGTATTCCTGACCACCCAGCCACACCACAGGGAGCGGTTACGGTCAAAGAAAGAACGCATACTCCAGTGACGTGCAGGTACCGCAGTAAAGTGGATACCGGCCAGCTCAATGCTCTGCCACCAGTCCAGCTGAGTCACGTGACGCACTCCCCGACGACGACACCAATCTTCCATACCGAGCGGTACCAGAAAATGCGCCTGCGGAAATTGCCGCGCGATACGCTTCACCGTCGGGCGATCCAGGTGATCATAGTGATTGTGCGAGATCAGCACGTAGTCGAGATGAGGTAACTGAGCAACGCTGAGCGGTGCCGGGGTCTTACGTTGTGGACCCACAAACGGTAGCGGTGACGCGCTTTGCGACAGAGCCGGGTCAATCAGCAGGTAACGTTGATTAACACGCAGCAATAAAGCGGCATGTCCCAGCCACCAGATGCGATCGTCATCACCACTTAAATCAGCCGACTGGCACCAGTCACTGATAAATGCCGGATAACCCGCCTGCGGTGGCAGAGGTAGCCCCTGCTCTTTGCGCTCACGCCGCCAGCGTTGCAAATCCCCGGGATGCCGTAACTCCTCTTCCGGGTTACGGAAGCCCTGCGGCGTGTGGTGCATTTTTGCCGCATCGTACCAGGGATTTTGCCAGGCCATTACCTCTCCACTCGATGATTAACGTTCCGGGATTAAGCGAATAAAATCGCGCTTTTCACTCTCTTCTTCGCTTTTTGTTGCAGTGTCTGGCTGTGCGTCGGCCAAACGGCGCAGTAGCGCATTTTGTTTCTTTTGTTCTTCCAGTAGCGCTTCCAGCAATTGAATCTGTTCGCTGGCCCGCACGCTGGCCCGGTTAACAAAGAACCAGGCGATAAAGGCCACAACGATAATGATGGCCAGTACGCCATAGCTGAACAGCGGACTGGAATTTGCGGCTAACTCATTCATAACTGCCTCAGATTACTGATTAATGTCAAATACTCACTCAGCTGCTGATTCTACGCCTTGCGACGGCAAAAGATAATGGGCACGAACGGAAAGCAGAATTTCCTGTGCGCCATCTTTCAGTTATCTCTGATCGATCTGGCGAGGAAAGCGAGGCATGCTGCTACTATAGAGATGGCAGCAACATCTGGACAGCTGCGTTATGTATCACATGGAGACAAAATGAAACTATTCATCCGGGCGATAGTGGTCATCGCCGTTATCTGGTTAGCAATGTTATTTACGGGTTATGGCGTGTTAACCGGCAGCAATAAAAACGCGGCCGGACTCGGCCTGCAATGCAGCTACCTGACTGCACGTGGCATGATCACGGCACAGTATCTGCATACCGATAGCGGTATTGTCGGCGTGACGGACTGCCCGCTGCTGAAAAAGAGCGGTGAAGTGGTCGATAACTGATCTGTAAACGGGCTGGTAACGCAGCCCGTTTATCGCATCGGTTTAAAAAGGATAGTTGTGATAGCCCATTTGCTCAGAGACAGCTCGTGCGGCACGATGCAGCATGGCAACATATTCGTTTTTGCCTTCTTCCGAGAAACGAATCGTCGGGAATGAGATGCTCAGACCGGCAATGACGACGCCAAAGCGGTCAAACACCGGCACCGCGATGCAACGTAATCCCTCTTCCTGCTCCTCGTTATCTTCACCAAAGCCCTGCACCTTCACCTGGTCGAGCACCTTCAGTAACGCCTCAGCGCTGACGATGGTATTGGCGGTGCTGCGACGAAATTCCACTTCGCGCAGGATCTCCTGCACCTCGCTACGATCGCGCCACGCCAGCAAGACTTTGCCAATTGCCGTGGTGTGCAGCGGATTACGGCGTCCAATCCGCGAATACATGCGCAGGTTGTAGAGCGAATCAATTTTGTGAATATAAACGATGCTGTCTTCTTCCAGCGCCCCGAGATGGATGGTCTCTTTGGTCAGACGTGACAGCTCACGCATCTGCACATCGGCGCTGCGAATCAGGTCAACATTTTGCAGCGCCTTGGCACCCAGCTCGAATAACTTGAGCGTCAGCGAGTATTTTTCCGTTTCACCTTCCTGTGCCACATAGCCCAGCGACTTCATAGTCTGTAAAAAGCGATAGACGGTGCTTTTTGACATCATCACGCGCTGAGACAGCTCGGTAATGCCATGATCGCGCTCTTCCCCCAGCGCCTGCAAAATACCAAACACCTTCATCACCGAAGAAACGGAATCGGGCTGTTTATCGTTATCAGCGTTCGCCATCGCGTATCCTTTTTTGAGGTTGTTTCAAAAAAAACGGAACAGAAGCGCCAGTATATGCGTTTCAGGCCACAGGCGGCAATGCACAGCACTAAGCGACACATTCACAGATACTTTTTGTCATGCAATACGATGCTTTCCGGCACAGAATTGATTAGCATGATGATATTCACTTACTTCACTTATTCCTTCTATGTCCGCAACCTCACTTCAGGATGGTTTACCCGTTCCACAACGTTATGGCGCAATTATTACTATTGCGCTGGGCATTATGATGGCGGTGCTGGATGGCGCGATTGCTAACGTCGCCTTGCCTACCATCTCACGCGAATTAAACGCCAGTCCGGCTGAATCGATATGGATTGTGAACGCCTATCAAATCGCCATCGTTATCTCGCTGCTATCGCTGTCGTTTCTCGGTGACATGCTCGGTTACCGCCGCGTCTATCAGGCTGGCCTGGCGCTGTTTATCGCGACATCGCTATTCTGTGCGCTGTCGTCGTCACTGAATATGCTCACCCTTGCCCGTGTACTCCAGGGATTCGGTGGCGCGGCGCTGATGAGCGTTAACACCGCACTGATACGCATCATCTATCCACAGCGCTTCCTTGGGCGCGGCATGGCGATCAACTCGTTAATCGTGGCCGTGTCCACCGCCGCAGGCCCGACGGTAGCAGCTGCTATTTTGTCGGTTGCCAGCTGGAAATGGCTGTTCCTGATTAACGTACCGCTGGGGATTATTGCTCTGTGGCTGGCGCTGCGTTTCCTGCCGGATAACCAGCAGAAAGCGAAGCAACAGAAGTTTGACGTGGCCAGTGCCATTATGAACGCGCTGTTCTTTGGCCTGTTGATCTCGGCGCTAAGTGGTTTTGCCCAGGGTCAAAATCACTGGCTGACACTGGGTGAAGTCGTGGCGCTGCTGTTGGTCGGCGTGGTGTTTATTCGTCGCCAGTTAGCGATGCCGGTACCGCTGCTGCCGGTGGATCTGCTGCGCATTCCCATCTTCACCCTCTCTCTCGGCACCTCTATCTGTTCATTCTGCGCCCAGATGCTGGCAATGGTTTCACTGCCCTTCTTCCTGCAAAACGTGCTGGGACGTGATGAAGTGGCCACCGGCCTGCTGTTGACTCCCTGGCCGCTGGCAACGATGGTGATGGCCCCGATCGCCGGTCGTCTGATTGAGAAGGTGCATGCCGGTCTGCTGGGTGGACTGGGGCTGGCGATGTTTGCGGCCGGTCTGTTTCTGCTGGCCCTGCTGCCCTCGCAGCCAGCCGATGCCGATATTATCTGGCGCATGATGCTGTGCGGTGCGGGTTTTGGCCTGTTCCAGTCGCCCAACAATCACACCATAATCTCCTCCGCGCCACGTAACCGCAGTGGTGGTGCCAGTGGTATGTTAGGAACCGCACGTTTGCTGGGACAAAGCAGCGGGGCTGCGCTGGTGGCGTTGATGTTCAACCTGTTCAGCGAGAGCGGTACTCATGCCTCGCTGATTCTGGCTGGTGTCTTTTCAAGCGTCGCTGCGGTGGTGAGTATGGCGCGCATGACACAATCACGTGAAACTGCCGAATCTTAAAAACTAAGGGCGCCTGCTGAGGCGCCCTTTTCGTTGTTGCTATTACTTCAGATATGCACCGCTGCGTAACGCTTCGATTCGCTTATCCAGCGGCGGATGTGACATAAACAGCTCGCTGAGCGATTTACCCTTACCATTGATACAGAAGGCCATCATGCTGCTCGGCTCCTGCGGTTCATAGCTGGTTTTCAAACGCTGCAACGCGGCAATCATCTTTTCACGACCGACCAGCTTCGCTGACCCCGCATCGGCATGGAACTCACGATGACGCGAGAACCACATAGTGATGATGCTGGCGAGAATGCCGAATACCAGCTCCAGCACGGTAGCTACCGCAAAGTAGACCAGCGGGTTGCCGTTACTGCTTTCTTCACCATCGCGGTTGCCCGACAGGAAACCGGAAGCCACCTGGGCAATGATACGTGAAATGAAGATCACGAAGGTGTTCACAATACCCTGAATCAGCGTCATGGTGACCATGTCGCCGTTGGCAATATGGCTGATTTCATGGGCCAGAACCGCTTCTGCTTCATCGCGACTCATGTTTTGTAACAGCCCGGTGGATACCGCCACCAGCGATGCATCACGACGTGCACCAGTCGCAAAGGCGTTGATATCGGGCGCGTGATAAATGGCAACCTGCGGCATAGCAATGCCGGCCTGCTGAGCTTGGCGGCCAACGGTGTCCATTAGCCAGCGTTCCGTTTCGTTACGGGGTTGTTCAATTACTTCACCACCGACTGAACGTAACGCCATCCATTTAGACATCAGCAGTGAAACAAACGCACCGCCAAAGCCAAACAGACCTGCCATAATCATCAGACCCTGAACACTGCTTGACTGGATTCCTGTCAGACTGAGAATCAGTCCGAAAACCAACATCACCGCCAGGTTGGTGATCAGGAAAAGAGCAATACGCATCATAAACGTTAATCTTCCTCAGTTGTGCTCGCGCTTATACGCGGATATACATCCTAGGGTCATTACGCAGCATTTCAAGCAACCTTAATCTTTAAGTGTCTAAAAAGACATAACTTTACATTCAGTAATGTCTCTGCGCCTGGCAAACATTAAGTGACTTAAGGGATAAAAAAAAGCACCGCATTGAGCGGTGCTTGTGATTTACGCCTAACGATTATTTACTGCCCGCTGCCTGCGGCTGGGATTTCTCCAGCTGCGCCAGGTCATTGGCAATTTTCACCGTTTCATCCAGATACGGATCCGGCTCTTTGTAATCCTTCGGCAGATCGTCAAGGCTCTTCAGCTGCGGTTTGCCCTCGGCCTGATAACGCGCGTTGATACGTTCCAGACGTAATGCATCTTCATCATGGTTCTCTTTCTCGCGCTGGACAAGATTGAGAGACACGATATTGCGTTTGTCTTTGGTCGCGTTGAAGCGCGCAATATCTTTCATGATGTACTGGAACTCGCGATCTTTGGCGATGCGATCGTTATGCTCTTTGGTCAGTTCCGGCACCAGCGGCGTGATATCACCGGTTTTGGTGTAGGTCGCCGCACTGACGCTATCCCACGGTAAGGCGTTATCTTCAAACTTCTCACCGGTCTCTGCCGCTTCGACGCCAGTCGGCATCAGCAGATCCGGCGTGACGCCTTTACGCTGGGTGCTGCCGCCATTGATACGGTAGAACTTCTGAATGGTGTACTGGACAGAACCCAGTGCAGGCCATTCCGGGCGCAGCATCTGATCATAGATACGGTTCAGCGAACGATACTGCTGCACGGTACCTTTACCAAAGGTCGGTTCACCGACAATCAGCGCACGACCATAATCCTGCATGGCGGCGGCAAAGATCTCAGACGCGGAAGCACTGAAGCGATCCACCAACACCACTAATGGGCCTTTGTAGTACACGATGCCATCATTATCACTGTCCTGGCGCACGCGACCATTGTTGTCACGCACCTGCACAACCGGGCCACTCGGAATAAACAGGCCTGAAAGCGATACCGCCTCAGTCAGTGCACCACCGCCGTTGGTACGCAGATCAATCACGATGCTATCGACATTCTGCTTCTGCAGTTTCTGCAGCTGTACTTTCACGTCATCCGTCAGACCCACGTAGAAGCCCGGGATATCCAGCACGCCGACTTTTTCTTTGCCGACGGTCTGCACCGTGCCTTTCACCGCGCGGTCTTCCAGGCGGATTTTCTCACGCGTCAGGGTCACAATGCGGGTTTTGGTCCCTTTGCCAGCAGGCAGGATTTCCAGCCGTACTTTGCTGCCTTTCGGACCTTTGATTTTGGCTACCACATCATCGAGACGCCAGCCGATGACATCTTCCATCGGTTTACCGGGTTGAGCCACGCCAACAATACGATCGCCTACGCTGATCGATTTACTCTTCGCCGCCGGACCACCCGCCACCATCGAATTGATTACCGTGTAATCATCATCCATCTGCAACACAGCACCAATGCCTTCCAGTGACAGGCTCATCTCGGTGTTGAATTGCTCGGTGTTACGCGGTGACAGGTAGTTGGTATGCGGATCGATTTCGTGTGCAAAGGCGGTCATCGCCAGCTGGAACACATCTTCACTGTTGCTCTGCGCCAGACGACGGATAGCAAAGTTATAACGCTTGGTCAGCGTGTCACGAATCTCTTTGTCATCTTTACCGGCCAGCTTGAGGCTCAGCTCATCAAATTTGACCTTCGCATCCCACAGCGCATTTAGCTCATCGGTGCTTTTCGGCCACGGTGACTTGCTGCGGTCAATGTCGATGGTGTCATTGCCGGTAAAGTTCATCGGGCGATTTAGCACGCTCAGCGCATACTGATAGCGCTCAAAGCGGCGTTTCTGCGCCAGATTGTATAAATCGTAAAAAACATCCAGCTTGCCGCTGCGCAGTTCATCACCCAGCGTGGTCTTCTTATCGGCAAACTGCGCGATGTCTGAAGCCAGCAGCACATTGTGGTTGTAATCGAGCAGATTCAGGTAGCGATCAAAAATTTTCGCAGAAAAATCCTGATTCAGGTCGAACTGACGATAATGCGAACGGGTAAAGCGCGAGGTGACGCGTTCACTGACGGTGGGATGCTGTGGTTCTTCGTGTAACTGGGGAATCTGATCTGCGCGGGTAATGTTATCCGCAGCAAAACTGGGGCCTGCCAGCAGCAGGCCCGCGATCATACCGATCTTAAAAATAGTGTTCATGCCAGGGTCAGCCTCCGTTTCAGAACTGCAAATGTTCTGCGCGCACAATCATTGCCATGCCGGAAGCGAGCTGTACCCGAACGCCATCTTTAGTAATTTCAAGAATGGTTGCGTCCATCGCACTTTTGCCTGCTTTAACTTTAATATTCTGGCCGGGTTGCAAAGTTGAGGTATCAGTGATGGGTTTAGCTCGCGGTGGGCGTGGCGCAGCGTTACGTTCAGCAGAGGCGGCACGCGGTGCCTGCGGACGCGGTTTACGCGGCGCCTCACCTTCAGCGGTTTTACGCGGAGCCGGTTTGCGCGGACGACGTTCGCCCGTCTCTTCACCTGCTTCACGTTTCTTCGCTTTTTGCTGCTCGCGCTGTACCTGAACACGCGCTTTCGCTTCTTCCAGCTGTTTGCGCGCATGTTCAACATGTTGCTCATCCAGCACGCCACAGGCGTTGCCGTCGAGGTCAACACGGATGGCACCCGCTTTAATGCCGTAAAGGTAACGCCAGCTTGAGGTATAAAGACGTAAGGCCGAACGCAGTTGCGTCTTGCTCAGGCCCATATCGCCCTGAACACGCTCGACCAGATCCTGAAAGATACCGATTTTGAGCGGACGCGCTTCACCTTCGGCGCTAAAGCAGTGCGGAAAACGCTCCGCCAGAAAGGCGATGACTTCTTTACTGCTATTCAACTTAGGTTGATTTTCCATGAAATTTCCTGATTACAACGGGTTTGCCGACCAGAGCAGGCATGAACAGGCGACATTATAATGACAACATCGCCAAATGCTATGTGATCCAGTCGATTAGCTGCGCGTCAGTTGAAGAAATTTTTCAATGTCGCTGCCCGCCAGTACTTCACAAAGCCCGTCAGTAAGGGCCACCAGCCCCGCTTCATCCTCACTATCGAAGCGAGAATAAACCGTACTGTCGATGTCCAGCACACCGACTAACGTGCCATTCACTTTCAGAGGAATCACGATTTCGGCATTACTGGCGGCGTCACAGGCGATATGACCGGGGAAAGCGTGCACATCTTCCACGCGCTGCACTTTCTCTTCTGCAATCGCCGTGCCACAAACACCCTTGCCTACAGCAATACGCACACAGGCAATTTTGCCCTGGAAGGGACCCAGTACCAGCGTATTTGCTTCAGTCAGCAAATAAAAACCTGCCCAGTTGACGCCTTCCAGGCGTTCAAACAGTAACGCGCTGCAATTACCCAGCGCGGCGAGGAAAGAGGTTTCACCTGCCAGCAGCGCACGCGCATCGCGATTTAAATCCTCGTAAAAGGCTTTTTTGTTCATTGTTTAACCATAATTCGACGCAGCAAAGCCGCGTGTGTCACTCAGATGTTAAAATAAGCACTAATTATCCAGCGTCACAAGGTGAATCATTGTGTTAGTTACTATACCCTTAGCTTTCTGTGGATCGAACTTCATGCCACCACAGATGTCTCAGCCAGCAACCTGCTGCCTGACATGCCGGTAACTGTAACGAACGATGGGCCACTTGCGTCACCCTATGAAAATTCACGCTATCAGCCAGACGTTGCCCCACGCACGTTATCAGCGTTGTCCGCAATGCGATACCCTTTTTTCCTTACCGGATGTTAAATCGCATCAGGCGGCCTACTGCCCGCGTTGTCACGCTCGTATTCAGAGTGGTTTTGACTGGTCAATGACGCGTCTGACCGCGATGGCGGTCACCATGCTGATGCTGATGCCGTTCGCTTTTACCCTGCCGCTGGTAGATATCCGGCTGCTGGGTATGCGCATTAATGCCAGCCTGCTGGAAGGGGTGATACAGATGACGCAACAAGGCGATGTCATCACCGCATCCATCGTGGCGTTTTGCACCATTGGCGCCCCCATGACGCTGGTGGCGGGCATTAGCTATTTGGGCATCGGTCATGCACTGGGGATGAATCTGCGTCCGGTGTTGCTGATGCTGGAGAAGCTGAAAGAATGGGTGATGCTGGATATCTATCTGGTCGGCGTCGCGGTGGCGTCCATCAAAGTACAGGACTACGCCACGCTGGAAGTGGGTTATGGCATGGTGGCTTATATTGCGCTGACGGTACTTAGCGTGCTGACGCTGATTCATCTTAATGTCGAGCAACTGTGGGAGCATTATTATCCGCAGGCAGTCCCCACCTCACCGCCTGAGCAATGGCAGGTTTGCCTGAACTGCCATCACACCGGTATGGCAGATGATCGCGGGCGCTGTACCCGCTGCCATACGCCGCTGGATTATCGCCGCCGCCACAGCCTGCAAAAATCCTGGGCATCGTTAATTGCTTCCATCGTGCTGCTCATTCCTGCCAATCTGCTGCCGATTTCTGTGGTGTATGTTAACGGGGCACGGCGCGAGGACACCATTTTTTCCGGTATTCTCGGCCTGGCTTCCGGCAATATTCCGGTGGCAGCGGTGGTGTTTATCGCCAGTATTCTGGTGCCCTTTACCAAAGTGCTGGTGATGTTAACGCTGCTGCTCAGTATTCATTTCAAATGTGAACAGGGGCTGAAAACCCGTATCCGCTTGCTGCGCGCCGTGACCTGGGTAGGTCGCTGGTCGATGCTGGATCTGTTCGTCATTTCATTAACCATGTCGCTGGTCAATCGTGACCAGCTGCTGGCA
Source organism: Pantoea sp. X-Soil-TKNS-1280 (assembly GCF_059730475.1). Taxonomy (NCBI): domain Bacteria; kingdom Pseudomonadati; phylum Pseudomonadota; class Gammaproteobacteria; order Enterobacterales; family Erwiniaceae; genus Pantoea; species Pantoea sp. X-Soil-TKNS-1280. Next base: position 2,406,748 of record NZ_AP035962.1, read on the forward strand.
TTTACCATGGGACCTGCCGCGCTCTATTTTGGCTCGGCAGTGATCCTGACCATTATGGCTGTAGAGTGGCTTGACAGCCGCCTGATCTGGGATGCACATGCAACAGGAAACGCCGACTACACCGACTAGCGCAAATCTGCGAAACAAACGCAAGATTTCGCCATTCTGGTTACTGCCCATTATCGCCCTGCTGATTGCCGCATGGCTGTTATGGACCAATTATCAGGAACGCGGGACCATCATCACCATCAACTTCCAGACTGCGGACGGTATCGTGCCGGGGCGTACGCCTATTCGCTATCAGGGTGTGGAAGTGGGTACGGTGCAGGGTATCGTGCTGAGCAATGACTATCGTAGCATCCAGATTAAAGCCAGCATTAAAAGCGACATGCGCGATGCACTCCGCGACAACACCCAGTTCTGGCTGGTGACACCCAAAGCCTCGCTGGCCGGGGTCTCCGGGTTAGATGCCCTGGTGGGTGGCAACTACATCAGTATGATGCCGGGCAGCGGTAACCCACAGGAACACTTCACAGCGCTGGATACGCAACCGAAATACCGTGTGAATACCGGTGAGTTATTGATCCACCTGCGTGCACCCGATCTCGGCTCGCTGAATACCGGTTCGCTGGTGTATTACCGCAAAATTCCGGTTGGCCGGGTCTATGACTACAGCATCAACAGTAATACTGATGGCGTGACTATTGATGTACTGATTGAGCGCCGCTTCATTAACCTGGTGAAAAAACAGAGTCGGTTCTGGAATGTGTCTGGCGTGGATGCAGATATCAGTCTGAGTGGGGCCAAAGTCAAACTGGAGAGCCTGGCGGCACTGGTTAATGGTGCCATTGCCTTCGATTCTCCCGACGAAGGCCAGCAGGCTGACTCCGATGAAAACTACCAGCTCTATCCCGACCTCGCACAAAGCCAGCGCGGGGTGCAGGTCAGCCTCGACCTGCCGAGCGGTGATAACCTGAAGGCAGACAGCACGCCGCTGATGTATCAGGGGCTGGAAGTGGGCACCTTAACCAAGCTGAATTTGCTGCCTGGCGGTAAAGTGACCGGGGAATTGACCGTTGATCCCTCCGTCGCCGGATTGATGCGCACGGGCACCCGCATTGAAATGCGCTCGCCAAAAATCAGCCTGACAGATACCAATCTCAGCAGCCTGTTAACCGGCAATACCTTTGAACTGGTACCCGGAGAAGGCCAGCCACAGGATCACTTTAGCGTATTACCGGCCAGTGAATCTTTGCTGCAAAAACCGGATGTCCTGACACTGCAACTTAATGCGCCAGAAACCTACGGTATCGACGCCGGACAACCGGTGATGCTCTACGGCATGAAGATAGGCCAGGTCATCTCACGGGAACTGGACGAAAAAGGCATCAGTTTTGTGGTGGCCATCAATCCGGAATATCGCCATCTGGTACACGGTGACAGCAAATTTATCGTTAACAGCCGCATTGACGTGAAATTCGGCCTTGATGGCATGCAGGTACTGGGTGCCAGTGCACGTGAATGGGTGGATGGCGGTATCCGTCTGGTTCCGGGGGCAAAAGGCAACCCGCAGATGCGTTACCCATTGTATGGCGATGCTGAGCGTGCAGAGGAAGGGATTATTGGCGATCAGCCCCCAGCCACGCTGAAACTGACAGCCAGCAGCCTGCCTGATGTTCAGACCGGTTCTGTGGTGCTGTATCGTAAATTCCAGGTGGGTGAAGTGGTGAATGTTGTGCCGCGCGCCGATGCCTTTGAAATCTCGATTCATATCGAACCGCAATATCGCAAACTGCTCACCAGCGAAAGCGTATTCTGGGCCGAGGGGGGTGCCAAGGTACAGTTGAATGGTAGCGGTCTGACCGTGCAGGCATCACCGCTGAATCGCGCGCTGAAAGGTGCCATCAGTTTCGATAACCTGAGCGGTGCGCAAGCGGCAAAAGGGGTGAAGCGGGTACTTTATGCTTCTGAAACCGCCGCACGCGCCGTAGGCAGCCAGATTGCGCTGCACACCTATGATGCCAGCAAACTGTCAGCCGGCATGCCGATTCGTTATCTTGGTATTAACGTCGGCCAGGTCGAGTCGCTCTCACTGAGTGCCGACAACAACCAGGTGGTGGCAAAAGCCGTACTGTATCCGGAATACGTACAGGACTTTGCCCGTATCGGCAGCCGTTTCTCGGTGGTCTCTCCACAGATTTCTGCCGCTGGCGTCAACCATCTTGAGACCCTACTGCAACCCTATGTCAACGTCGATCCTGGCAAAGGTGCCCAGGCGCGCACTTTTGAGCTTCAGGACAGCACCATTACCGATTCACGTTATCTTAATGGTCTGACAATCTTTGTTGACGCGACAGAAGCCGGTTCACTCTCGGTGGGTACACCGGTGCTGTTCCGTGGGGTGGAAGTCGGTACCGTTACCGGCACCTCGCTGGGCAATATGGCGGACCGCGTTCAGGTGGCGTTGCGCATCAGTAAGAAATATCAGCATCTGGTGCGCAACAATTCGGTGTTCTGGCTGGCATCCGGCTATAACCTGAATTTCGGCCTGATTGGCGGCGTGGTCAAAACCGGCACCTTCCAGCAATTTATTCAGGGTGGGATTCAGTTTGCCACCCCGCCAACCGTGCCACTGGCACCGCAGGCGGGTGCGAACAAACACTTCCTGTTGCAGGATGAAGCGCCGAAAGACTGGCGCAACTGGGGAACCGCGATTCCTGACCCCGCACAACCCTAAGCAAATCGGGCAGCCTGGCTGCCCGATTCTTTTTCGCGTGTTACACTTCGCGCTCTGTTTGCTATCCCCGGAAGAAACCCGTGTCCGAACGTTTTCCTGAAGATTTCCTCACGCTGATGCGTGCCAGCCTGCCCAACGATGAAGAACTGCAACGTTTTCTCGCCATCAGTCAGCAACCGTTACGCCGCAGCTTGCGTGTGAATACCTTAAAAATTAGCGTGTCTGATTTTCTGGCATGTACCGCACATTACGGCTGGCGACTGACGCCCATTCCGTGGTGCGCTGAAGGATTCTGGATTGATCGCGACGACGAATCGCTGCCGCTGGGCAGCGTGGCGGAACATCTCAGCGGGTTGTTTTATATTCAGGAAGCCAGCTCGATGCTGCCGGTAACGGCATTGTTTGATGCCGCGCCCGATGCGCGTCAGGTAATGGATGTTGCCGCAGCACCGGGCTCCAAAACCACGCAAATGGCGGCGTTGATGCACAATAATGGCGCGATTCTGGCCAATGAATACTCCGCCAGCCGGGTAAAGGTGTTACATGCCAATATCAGCCGCTGTGGGGTCAGCAATGTCGCCCTGACCCATTTCGATGGTCGTGTGTTTGGTGCGGCATTGCCCGAGCAGTTTGATGCCATCCTGCTGGATGCCCCCTGCTCCGGAGAAGGCGTCGTGCGTAAAGATGCCGATGCGCTGCGCAACTGGACCCTGGCCAGCACTGAGGACATCGCCGCCACCCAGCGCGACCTGATTGACAGCGCTTTTCACGCCCTGCAACCTGGTGGCACGCTGATTTATTCCACCTGTACGCTCAACCAGATTGAGAATCAGCAAGTCATCAGCTGGCTGCAGCAACGTTATCCTGATGCTGTCGAAATTATACCGCTGGATGGCCTGTTCGCGGGTGCCGAAAAGGCCCTGACGTCAGAAGGCTTCCTGCATGTGTTCCCGCAAATCTTCGACAGCGAAGGCTTCTTTGTCGCACGTCTGCGGAAAACCGCCAGCGTACCGGCATTACCCGTTCCAACTTATAAAGTTGGCAAACTCCCCTTTTCACCTGCCAGCCGGAAATTGACGGCTGAAGTGATGCAGGCGGCGGCAAAAGTTGGCCTGCACTGGGACGATAATTTGCTGTTATGGCAGCGTGATAAAGAATTGTGGCTGTTCCCCGCCGCACTGGAAAGCTGGCTGGGTAAAGTGCGCTTCTCGCGCATCGGTATAAAACTCGCGGAAACCTTTCCGAAAGGGTATCGCTGGCAACACGAAGCCGTGGTCGCTCTGGCACAGCCGGATAGTTCGCTGGCCTTTGCGCTGACGGAGGCCGAAGCGGAAAGCTGGTATCGTGGTCAGGATATCCATCCGGAGCATCTGCCCGAACGGGATGAGGTGATTGTGACCTGGCAGCAGCAGACACTCGGTCTGGCAAAAAAGGTCGGCAATCGTATCAAGAATAGCTACCCGCGCGAGCTGGTGCGCGATGGCCGTTTGTTCCGGTAAAGCTTACTGCAGCTGCACCAACGTGAGCCGGTTGCCGAATACGGCACCGGTATCGATATAATGTTGATTGGCAGCGTTGAGCGGTTGCTCCAGCGGGGTATGGCCAAAATAAAAATCGCTGGCCCCCTCAATTGCTGCCGAGTTACCGCGCTGATGTCGCCCCAGCCGGTCGCGGCTCCACACCACCTGATGCCAGTCAACCTCTTGCCCCAGAGAGTAGTGACTGGCAGGATAATCCGCATGGGCGATCACCACCACGCGGTCGGCGAGTTGCAGATGCAAAATCAGCGGCAATGCAGCACAACGCCTTAGCGCATGACGCGCTGCAATCACCTCACTGCCGCGCAATTGCCAGAACCATTCACCCCCATTCATCAGCCATAGCATCGGGTCCTCGCCCTGCAACGCCGCGATAGCCATCTGTTCATGATTGCCGCGTACACATCGAAACCAGGGTTCATCCAGCAATGCCAGACAACCGGGACTGTCGGGTCCCCGATCGATCAAATCACCAACGGAAATTAATAAATCCTGCTGCGTATCAAACTGATGCAGAATCAATTGTGAATCAAGCTGAGTGCGACAACCGTGTAAATCGCCAACTACCCAGATGTGACGCCATGCTTCCGCATTGACCGTTTGATAAAACATATTGGTCTCCTGAAAGCTGGTTTACTGGAAGTTTAGTGAATCCGGCTTAAAGTATAGCCTGGCGACATGCAGGCATCGGAGGGAAGCGTGAACAGCCGTAAACAATTTATTGGCGTACTGGTAGTCATTTTTGTCGGCAGCCTATTGCTGCTGGAAACGCTTGCGCGGCTGGTACATTTGCTGGTGGTGGGATAAGGGTGATGTCGCTGGCAGATTCAGCAGCGGCCGCATCCTGCAGCCCCGATGAACGTCCCTTCCGGCGCTTATCTCCGGCACTCATTGAAGGTGTTAGCTCTGCGAGGGACGGCAGCTACTGTAATTCTTCGGAGTATTCCGATCAAGTTAAATGATATTAACTATCATTCTCACTAAAAAATTTAGACCCGACAACTAATCTCTCTATAAATCAAATTGTTAGAATTTGACGATGGACATTGCCAATTGGCAACGGTGAGATGAAATGGTAAGCATCCACAGCCACATCGCCTCCCCGTTTTTTGCCAGGCTTATACAAACGCAGTTTGAGAGGGAGCCGTTTATGAAAGATTATTATAAGATTGATTTGGAAACCTTTATGCAAAATAACAAACTGTTAATTGCTGAGATTAAAAGCAAAGCACCAGTTTATGCTGATGATATGGGGATGGATGAAGTGCAATATATTAACCGCGAAATAAAACGTGCTCATCTGGAATATATTGAGAGTCTGGGTATAAAAGATCCTTACGAGTATTACATTACTCAACACGAAGAAGATCGCTATCTTGCCGACCAACTTATCGCACAACACCGTAAAGCACTGCGCCCCGCTTCTTAACCCCCTGGCATGGTTGCCATACAAACAGCGCGGCAACCTGCTGCAGAGGATTAGTCATTAGCTAGCGCGTGATAAAGAAAATCGCGGCCATAAAGCCCAGAAATAATACCGCAAAGGTAATGAAACCCAGTCGTGGCGATTTAGCCCGGCCAACCAGCGCGGAAATAAACACCGATAATAAGGTTAATGTGCCAATCATCACCCAGAGAAGGTATTGCGTATTTGCCATGTAGGACCCTTATAAGCAGGCAACATCAATAAAGCGCCATTTTATACCATTTTTTGCCCGGCTGGCTCTCAGGATATTTGCGGTTGGACAGCTATCTATGATGCATTGTGGCAACGTACCGCTTCCAGCGCCTCCAGTTGCTGCAATCGTTCGGTGGCCTTTTGGTTGGCTTTGGCTTTAGCAATCCCGTTGCCGATACCAAAATCCCCCACAAAGCCAATCACCGTTAACGCATCAAACTGCCCGGTCTTCGCGATCTGCTGCTGAACGTCATGGCTTTTGGCTATTTCCTGCTGCAATGTCGCGCAATCATCATTTTTAGCTTCTGCATCACTCACCTTTGCAGATTGTGGGTACTGTTTCAGAGCGCATCCGCTAAGCAGCAGGATGATGAAAAGGCAAGCAGGCTTGTACATTGCGGTTCTTCTCATCTTGATCGACGCCATCTATATGGCTGGTTTGGCGTTAAGCTAACATAGCGAAAAGATCCTAATCGAGTGATTAGCATCATCAGACAGGTTTTGTTTATCTCCGGCAGTGTTCCGGGGGCGTCGAACAGGTATCACACAAATCGTGGGTAAAAAAGGAAAAAGGCCGCATTTCTGCGGCCTTTGCCAATAATTAGTACCCCACCCGGCGCTTATCTCCGGCACTCTCTATGGCTTAGCTCTTGAAGGGGTGAGTAAATTATCTCAGATTTATCCTAAAAATATAGCCCCACAACCACAGTTTTACTCATGTTCGTGAAGTTAGTCACAACCATTTGGTATGAGGCGTTCCGTCGTTGCTGAAGTGACGATGAGCGGACATGGTTCAAGTGCATCATTATTGACTGCGCGGCTACCACCAGGCTTAGGTCAAAAGGACAATTATCCAGTTGAAGAACGGGTTATCAAAAGACTCAATTCTTAATCCGAGCACGCATTTTATCTATTTCACCTAAATAATATTCCCCGATCTTAAAGAAATTAACATCATGTGTCATCGCTTCTGAAATGGCTGAAGCGACGCGTTGTCTAAAGGAGTCTAAAAAGAGCAAATAACCATCCATAGAAGTCACATGATGAATGTTTGACGCTCCAAGTGCATCAAGAATGTAATTATTGAAATTTTTGAAAAAAGAATACAGTGGGACATTTTTATCTATCGTAAAAATTTCATGAAGCTCTGTAAGATTACGAATATATAACTCGCATTTAAAACTATAGGAATACGTTGAAAACTGAACTTTAGAGAAATCGAAATGACTGGCATAGTTAACCAGAGCAATAATGGTTTTACCGAGACTAAGATTAGTCGTTAAGTTCACCCTCGTATCAACTTCACAAAAAGTACAAAGTGCATTTACCACATCGGAAAGAAACACAAAGTCATTATGCAAGTCAACCACATTCAGTACAATAAACTTACCTGCAAATATGATGTCTCCATCCTTTGCAGCTCTCTCAACCGTTAACATTAGCAGAGAATGGAGAGTAGATATGTCATCAACCAGCACATGAGGTGAGTCGAGGTATTCTCCTGATTTCATCTTAGAATTGATACTTTCCCCGCAGTTGAGTATATCTTTTAATGATCCGGCTTTCACAGATGTCAAATCTACCTTTGTGTCGCACTGAGAGAATGAGTTATTTGTGAAGATTTTTTTGTAAAAAATCATCCTGGATTTAAATGCAAAGTTATTAAATGCATCAACTTCCGCCTTATCCAGCAGGTTATTAAACATTAACTGATGCATCCTAAACTTTTCAAAATTCATTCTTTCCAGCTGAAAACGCATAAAATTCTCATTCTTTTTAGCCGTTTCCTGATCCGTCATAGATCGTTTTTTTGCCTCATCGGAGAGCTGTCTATTTTGAAAAATTGCAAATAACAGTGCGGCTAAAGCAGCGACTGCACCACTTAAAGTAAATAACCCAGAAAGCAAAGAACCAAAATCTGACCATTTCCCAGAGTCACGAAAAACGCCTTCTAAAGAGAACGTAACAGGTATTCCCGTAACATACTCTCGATATAGGTATAGAACCACCAAAGGGAAAATTAACGTAATAAGTAAAACGAAACCCAAAATTAAATATTCTTTACGCATTTTATTCCTATTAATGAATTGCTTGCCGATCCACTGGTGGACAACTCCAGAGTGTATCCATACCGTGTTTGTAATAATGTACTCAATATGCACACATAAGAAAACATTAACGAAATCCTGTGCAAGCTAATCTACATTGGCACCCTTTTCGCGACAAATCTGGCTGATGATTCTCCCAGGTGATAACGGAAACCGGCGATTATCCGGCGGATACCACGACGTTAAAACCTGCCACCGGCTTTGATAAATGGGACGGGAAAAGTGGGTAACAGATGCGGATGCGCAGAAACAGGCCGATGTGGCAGAAGCCGATAATCAGAAGATTACGCTCATCAGCAGCGCCAATACCACGACCCAAGCATGGCAGACGCAGCTGATGCTCGGCATCATTACCGATGCTGATAAAGAAAAGCTGACCGAATGGATGAAATATATTCAGGATGTGCAGGCAGTGGTTACTGTCGCCGCCCCGGATATTGTCTGGCCGGATAAGCCCGCATAAAAAAAATGCCCCCGTTATAGCGGGGGCGCTTATGCGCATAGCCGGGAAATCAGAATGTTATTCCGGCCAGGTTATCATTTCATCCAGGCGTCTGAGGATGTCCGGGAAGTGGCTTTCATTAATGCCAAATTCGCCCTTTATCTGAACGCTATCCGCATGTTCTTCAGGGCGCAGAACATATTCAACAATCACTGCATCATCACCTGTGACTTTCCGCAGAACCATATTCAGCTGATTAAGCTGGCTGCGAAAACTGAATGATTCAATTTCCTGCTGAGCCATCACAGCCTTGTAATGCACGGAAAACTGATTGCGCAGTTCCCTGAGTTCGCCGACTGTAAACTCAGTCTGAAACTGTACTTTCACCCCGCTGACGGAAAACTCCACGAAAGACTTAATCCAGTCCCAGAGGTGATTAACCGGATCGGCTTCGTCATCCACGACACGCTCGAAAGGTGAGACCGCGAAGACGAATTCTTCATTTCTGATATCAAACATGCGTACTTTCCTGCCGGTTAATCAAAATATTTAAAATGGGTAATCGTCCAGTCTGATTCCCGCACCACAACCTCAAGAGTGTACTTCTTATACTCGGTGACATTTCTCTTACGATTCAGTTTATACATCTCAGTTTCGTAGCGAAACATCCCTTCCCCGTTACGAGGATCAGCCATACGTCTACCATAACGGATAGCTTTTTCCTGAATATGTAATGGAACATAGCGCCCCGGTTCGTACATATGCCGGGCGGCTGTTTCAGTCATTTTAATGTTACGGGCAGATAACCCGGTTTTAAGCCGGGCACGGAGAAACATGATTGTCGCCTGGCTGAGTTTCGCGCTGACAGCCGAACGCGTACCCGCTTCAAACAGCACACGCCCCGCACGGAAAATACGGAAGACGCCAAAAGCAATGAGCGCAATATCGGTTGGATCTATCAGGGGTGTTTCAAGAGGGGCTTCTTCCAGCCTTAGAAAATGTCCCTGCGTGTCGTAAATCTGCCACAGTCCCGGAGCCTGGGCGACTGAATAGCCTACGCACATGCCGCTGGTTTCATCCAGCACGGATTGTGCATTGTGTGGCAACGTCCGGGGGCGGACTTCAAAAAAGACATCAGCCGGTAAAGGCGACTGGAAGGTGTAATACCTGCCGGGTTCTTTCGTTGCGGTTCCTGCAATCATCATCGTTCCCTCATTTTCAACTGGTTGTTTGTAGTACCACTGGATATCAGAGCGATAGCTCAAGAGTAACTGCCCGCTGAGCAATCAGCAAACTTCTATCACATGCCCCGCCCCGCCCGGGCTGCCACCCTGAGCACACCTTTAACCAGGAGTGCACAGATGGCAGATTATCATCACGGTGTCCGCGTCACTGAAGTAAACGACGGCACGCGCACCATCTCCACCGTATCCACCGTATCTACCGCAATCGTCGGCATGGTCTGCACCGCTGGTGATGCGGATGCGGCTACTTTCCCGCTGAATAAGCCGGTGCTCATCACCAACGTGCAGGGCGCAGTCGGCAAGGCGGGCGTCAAAGGCACGCTGGCCGCAGCGTTGCAGGCGATTGCCGACCAGTCGAAACCCGTCACCGTTGTGATGCGCGTGGCCGAAGGCGACGACGAAGCCGAAACCACGTCCAACAGACGGTCTATTCCAGCAAAGCCACGGCCATGCGCGCCGCCAAAGCGAAGTGGGAGAAGCTGCAACGCGACGTCGCGGAGTTCTCGATCACCCTGGCAATGGGTCGGGCTGATCTTTACCCGAAAACCCCGGTTGCGGTGAGCGGATTTAAATCAGTGATTGATGCACAGCCGTGGCTCATCAGCAAAGTCACGCATAGCCTGAGCGGCAGAGGTTCCAGCAGGGTGATACAGAGGATAAGAGGATGTGTGTTAACTCATTGATTTTACGATAAGTCATTGATGCTAAACAGCAGACAAAAAAAGACCGAATACGATTCCTGTATCCGGTCCAGGGAAATGGCTCTTGAAGAGCCGTGCGCTAAAAGTTGGCATTAATGCAGGCGAGGTCGCCTTGCCTTTTAAAGGTAGACCACAGGTGATTATTTTCCAGCCAACCATCACATCAGGGAAGGAAAGCTGCCGACTCTGTGATCGCAACGGCAGAATAGCGCAGGAAGGTGGCGTAGCGGGTTGCCACGCCTTTCAGACAGGGATTACTGACTGCACAGCGCCTGAGCGCGGGCGATAATTGGTTCGAGACTCATCTTCTGTCCGGGGTGGGCTTTATCTTCCGCCTGAATTGAACTGATGGATTCCGTGGTGCCACGGCCCGATTTCAGGTTTGCTTCGGCTTTGTCATTCAACGGGTACTGCAACAGCGTGCTGGGGTTGATGGCGAACAACGCACCATCCTTCTCACAGCTCAGCATCACTTCTTCACGCGTGAACGGCCATTTGTCTTTGCCAATCTCAAAACGGCTGATGGTAATAATCTGTGCCGCCATCGCCTGGCTGCACAGGGTCAGCAGCATACAAGCTGGAATCAGTTTCTTCAGCAAAATGTCGTCCTCATACATTCAATCGGTATAGATGATTCAGGCTGGAGCCAGCGTGGCAAACACGCTAACCAGCCCGATAACAACAACCGCCAACAGCAGTTCAAACTGCGTCAGGCGAATAAAAATCGTGGCTGCGCCACTGCCCGCCAGGCGAAAACGCGGCACCAGCCAGTAACGGTTGATCACCGCAACGGTCACCATCAACATGACTAACAACACCTTCGCAATCAGCAACTCACTCCACGGCGTTTGGTGCCATTGCAGCGGTGATCCGGCAATCAACAGGCTATTGAAAATGCCCGTTAACAACGCCAGCGCTACGGCTAAATGCCCATAGCGGGAAAAACGCATCATGCTGCGGATGGCATCGGTGCGGTGCGCTATCTTGCGGGCTTCACGCATCAGCAGCAGCAGTGGCAGCAGGCCCCCACTCCAGAATGCTGCCGATATCAGATGTAACGCATGGTTGGTTTGTTGCAACGTACCCTGCCAGCCATCGTGCATCGCAGCATGCCCTACTCCGGCTAACGTGATCAGCTGCAACAATCCGGTCAGCAACAACAATTGCTGTCGCACGTTGCCGCGCAGCAGGAATGCCAGCACGCTGAGTAAGGCAAACAGGATCTCCCAGCGCCACACCTGGCCAAAACGCGTCGCTAAAACCGCCAGCCAGGTATCGCTATCTACAACATTATGCCAGTCACCACTCATCAGGCCCGTTTGCGTCGCGAGCATCAGCACGGCGCTGAATAAACTGACTACCGCACTTAACTTCAGGATGGCTGACAGGCGTTGCGCCAGTATCGGACGGAAACGCTTCGGTGCCAGCAGTGCGGTGTAGAACGCGCTGCCGGTGAGCAACAACGCGGACAGAAAGTGGAATACCCGCAGGCTGATCCACAGCGTACCCAAGCTCATTACTTCACGCTAAATGTGTAACTGCCTTTGGTTTTATGACCATCTACCGAGAGCACGTGCCAGCTTACCTGATAGCTGCCAGCAGGCAGCGGCTGACTGAGCGGAACAATCAGCTGATCATGTTGCTTATCATTGAGCGTGGCCTTGTCTGCTGGCACGACCTGATTCTGCGCATTACGGATCTCCACGCCACTAAAAGCGGGTTCAACATCTTCCGTAAAGGTCAGCGTTAGCGCTTGCGGTGAAGTTTCAACGGTTGATTTGTCAGCTGGAACCGGCGTTTTAAGGTGAGCATGGGCCAGGGCAAACTGACTAAATGCCAGCGTGGATGATGCCAGCAACAGCGCCGCAATGCGGGTTAAGGTCGTCTTCTTCATCAGTCATCCTCTTTATTGCGGCAATCCACCGCAGGCGTGGCAGCAGGATACGCTGCTGATCTTCGGGTGTCGAGACCTGCAATGCGATCCCTTTTCCCTTGATCCTTAACGATGAAAACATTACTTTTGCCCCTGTTAACAGGAGAAAAGCATGAGTCAAAACCTTGCCCTGCTGTCGCAGGAAGAGAAAGACAAAGTGAATGTCGATCTGGCTGCCGCCGGAGTGGCTTTCAAAGAGCGCTACAATATGCCGGTCGTCGCCGATTTGGTGGAGCGGGAGCAACCACAAGCGCTACGTGAGTGGTTTCGCCAGCGTTTGATGCATTATCGCCAGGCGTCACTCAGCCTTTCCCGCCTGCCTTACGAACCGAAGCAGAAATAACCTATGTTACGCGTTATCGATACCGAAACCTGCGGTTTGCAGGGTGGCGTGGTCGAGGTGGCGTCGGTAGACGTTATTGACGGACAAATCCTCAATCCGATGAGTGATCTGGTTTGCCCGGATCGTCCTATCAGCCGTGAAGCAATGGCGGTGCACCGCATCACCGAAGCCATGGTGGCGGATAAACCGCCCATTGAACAGGCGATTGGCCGCTATCATGGCAGCGCCCATTATGTCGCGCATAATGCCAGCTTTGATCGTCGGATGCTGCCGGAAATGCCTGGTGAATGGATTTGCACCATGACGCTGGCGCGCCAGCTGTGGCCCGGCCAGAAATATGGCAACCAGGCGCTGCGCCATAGCCTGAAGCTGGATGTGACACCACCCGCTGATTTGCATGCGCACCGCGCGTTGTATGACTGCTATATCACCGCCGCCTTGCTGATTCGCATTATGGAAAAATCCGGCTGGGACGCGGCACAAATGGTGAGTCGCTGCCAACCCGCACCGGTCGCCGATGATGTTTTCCCCTTTGGTAAATATCGCGGACAGAGCATCGGTAGCATTGCACGCAAAGATCCTGGCTATCTGCGCTGGGTGCTGGAGAACGTGCGCGATTTGCGCCCACCGTTGCGGCAGGCGCTGCGTAAATACGTGAAGACGGGTCAGTAGTCGCTGCGATCGGGTAACACGCCCTGTGCCAGGCCAATCAGGAAACTAAATTCCAGCGCCACCCCTTCATAGGATTTAAAACGCCCCGACTTTCCGCCGTGGCCGGAATCCATATCCGTGCACAGCAGCAGCAACGTATCATTGGTTTTTAGCTCACGCAGTTTCGCCACCCATTTCGCCGGTTCCCAGTATTGCACCTGTGAATCATGCAGGCCGGTGGTCACCAGCAGATGTGGGTAAGCTTGCGCGGCCACATTGTCATAGGGGCTGTACTGGCTAATGGTGTGATAATACTCCGCCTGTTCGGGGTTGCCCCACTCATCGTATTCCCCGGTGGTCAGGGGAATTAAGGGATCGAGCATGGTCGTCACCACATCAACAAACGGCACCTGCGCCACTACGCCGTGGTAGAGCTGCGGTGCCATATTAATCACCGCCCCCATCAGTAAGCCTCCGGCACTGCCCCCCATGGCATACAACTGTTGCGGGTGACCCAATCCTTTTGCCACCAGGGCTTCCGTCACATCAATAAAATCAGTGAAGCTATTGATCTTGTTGTGCAGCCTGCCATCGTCATACCACTGCTGCCCCAGTTCACCACCGCCGCGCACATGGATAATCGCATAGACAAATCCACGCTCCAGCAGGCTGATACGGCTGGTGCCAAAGCTGGCGTCCATACTGCTGCCATAAGCGCCATAGCCGTATACCAGCAACGGATTGTTGCCAGGCTGGAAATGCTGGCGATGATAGACCAGCGAAACCGGAACTTCGGTGCCATCACGAACGGTGATCCAATGATGTTCACTTTTGTAGTCGTCAGGATTAAAGCCCGGTACCGGCGTTTGCTTCAACACCCGACGTTCGCCGCTTTCCATATTCAGTTCGAACAGGGTAGTTGGCGTGGTCATTGACGAGTAGCCATAGCGCAACGTATCGCTGTCCGGTGAGGGATTGTAGGCCAGCCAGGTGACATACGTTGGGTCATCAAACGCGATGCCGGTGCTTTCTCCGCTTTCCCAGTGGATCTGCCGCAGGCTGGTAACGCCGCGGGAACGCTCCTCAACCACCAGCCAATGCGTAAACAGCTGAAAATCCTCCAGCACCACCTGCTCGCGCGCCGGGATCAGTGTTTGCCAGCGATGCTCCGCCAGCCAGGCGCTGCGGTATAAACCAAAGTTTTTACCCTCGCGATTGGAGCGGATGTAGAACTGATGATTGTAGTGATCAATGGTGTACTCATGATCGCGGCGGCGCGGACAAAACACCTGGGGCTGTGCATCGGGATACTCCGCATCAATCAGCTGGATTTCACTGGTGGTGGTGCTGAATAACGCAATCAGAATAAAGTGTTCGGAGGTGGTTTTGTGCACACTAAGGTGGAAGGTATCGTCCTTTTCCTCATAAACCAGTTGGTCATCAGATTGCGGATGACCCAGTTCATGACGCCAGACCTGATAAGCCAGCAAGGTTTGCGGGTGTTTGCGCACATAATAGATAGTACGTGAATCATTGGCCCACGCCAGGCTGGACGATGCATCGCTTAACACCTCGGGGTACCAGCTGCCGCTTTGCAGATTACGAAAACGGACTCCGTACTGGCGGCGTGAGAGGAAATCTTCCGCCAGCGCCATCACCTGATTATCAGGGCTTATTGCCAGCGCGCCCATGGTGTAGAAGTCACTGTGCGATGCTCGCTGGTTGCCATCCAGCAGCAGTTGCCACTCCGCATCGGTACCAGCCTCTTTGGGTTGGCGATAATAAGCTGCGTATTCATTGCCGCTTTCATAACGGCTTTGGTAACGATAGCCATTTTTGACATAGGGTACGGAATGATCCTGCTGCGGAATGCGGTCAATGATCTCCTTCAGCACCCGATCCTGTAAATGCGTCTGCGATGCCATCATCGCTTTGCCGTAATCATTTTCGGCATGCAGATAGTCGAGTACTTCGGGGTTTTGCCGATCATCGTCACGCAACCAGAAGTAATTGTCCGTGCGCGTTTCCCCGTGCAGTGTCATTTGATGGGGGATTTTTTTGGCCCTGGGCTGATTTATCATTGTTCATTTCCCTGAAGAGACAACATTCTGCAAGCGTGGCACCGATTGGGCGCAAAGCCAAGCCATTAGCTGGCAGGAAAATGTAAACGAAGGCCACTGATGTGGCCTGAGCAGGTTAACTGGCGGGGAGTGCCGCTTTCTCCGCAATAAGATCTTTTTGCATTTCCTCGCGTACATCCTGGGGAATTTTTAAAGCATCCCCCAACGCAGAGAGGTAGCTGCGCTCCATAAAATGGTCGAGATCAATGGCTGCGCAGCTGAGGAAGTAGAGTTCCAGTGCCTCTTCCTCATTTTTTACATCCGCAGCCAGCCAGTGCGGATCCAGCGGGCGATTCATCGCCTGTTGAATCAGCGCTTCCGCCTGCGCGCCATAGCCAGCCTGCTGAATATTTTGTTCGATGGTCGCACGTTCACGATCGTCAATATGTCCGTCACTTTTGGCCGCAAATACCAGCGCGGTCACCAGACGTGCTGCGCGCTGGTCCAGCGGTGTTTGCAACTGACCATAACCCGCTTCATTCTGATGGCTTTCACTCACCCGCTGTTTGTATTTGTTCCACAGCACGGCACCCGCTGCCGCGCTACCACCAATAATTAACGCTTTTCCGCCGTATTTGGTCAGCAGCTTGCGTGAAGATTGACTCGCGATCAGCAATCCTGCCAGCCCACCTAACGCGCCGGGTGCTAGCATGTCACTGAGACCACTCCCCTGACCCGCGCCTCCCTGCTTTTTCAGTACCGATTGAATTTGCTGCAGCCAGTTATTCATCGTTTAACTCCTGTTTAGGATTCCGGTTTCACATGCTGCCGCAGAAGATGTCAGGAAATGTCAGAGCGGAGAAAAGTAAGGCAAACCTTATCAGGGGGAAAAGGTGAGAACGCAAACGTTTTCGTATATACTGCGCGCGCATTTTGACTGCTAAGGTGAAATTATGACGACTCTCGGAACCGCGCTGCGTCCTGCCGCAACGCGTGTCATGCTGTTAGGTTCAGGCGAGCTGGGCAAAGAAGTGGCACTGGAGTGCCAGCGTCTTGGTGTGGAAGTGATTGCTGTCGATCGCTACGCCGATGCTCCAGCCATGCACGTTGCCCATCGCAGCCATGTAATTAACATGCTGGATGGTGATGCACTGGCCGCGCTGATTGCTCAGGAAAAACCCGATTTTGTGGTGCCGGAAATTGAGGCGATTGCCACGGAAAAATTGCTGGAACTGGAGCTTCAGGGACAAAAAGTGGTACCTACCGCGCGCGCGGCACGTCTGACCATGAACCGCGAAGGCATTCGTCGTCTGGCGGCCGAAGAACTGGCATTGCCGACGTCCACCTACCAGTTTGCCGATAGCAAAGAAAACTTTGTCGCCGCCGCTGACACCATCGGTTTCCCATGCATCGTGAAGCCGGTGATGAGTTCATCCGGCAAGGGTCAGAGCTTTATTCGTGATGCCAGCCAGCTGGACAAAGCATGGGATTACGCTCAGCAGGGTGGTCGTGCCGGTGCCGGTCGCGTGATTGTGGAAGGTGTGGTGAAGTTTGATTTCGAAATCACCCTGCTGACCATCAGCGCTGTGGATGGCATTCATTTCTGCGCCCCGATCGGTCATCGCCAGGAAGACGGCGATTATCGTGAATCCTGGCAGCCGCAGCAGATGAGCGATCTGGCACTGCAACGCGCCCAGGACATCGCCGCGAAAGTGGTGAAAGCACTGGGCGGCTACGGCCTGTTTGGTGTGGAGTTGTTTGTCTGCGGTGATGAGGTCATCTTTAGCGAAGTCTCACCACGCCCGCACGATACCGGTATGGTGACACTGATTTCACAGGACCTGTCAGAGTTCGCGTTGCATGTGCGTGCCTTCCTCGGCCTGCCGATTGGCGGCATTCGCCAGTATGGCCCGGCGGCCTCGGCGGTGATCCTGCCGCAGCTGGAAAGCAACAATGTGCGTTTCGTTAATGTCGAAGCGGCGCTGGGTGCTGGTCTGCAACTGCGCCTGTTTGGCAAGCCGGAAATTGCGGGCCAGCGTCGCCTGGGTGTCGCGCTCGCTACGGGTGAAAATACCGATGATGCCATCGCCCGCGCCATTGCCAGCGCGGCTGCGGTGAAAGTCGAAGGTTAATTGCTGAAGCGGTGAGCCTTGTGCTCACCGCTGTTAACTTTATCGCACGGTTGCCGCAAAATTGCGCACGATGTCGGCGACCTCAGATGCCGCTTCAAGTGGTAACAGGTGCCCTTTACCTGGAAGAATATGCAATGGCGCGCCGGGAAAGTGCACGGCGATTTGTCTTTCCACCACTGTCAGTGGGTCAACCTGATCACGCTCCCCTGTCACTACCACCACCGGCACCCTGATGGCAGAGGCCACCGCGTGCAAATCCTCTTTTGAACTGTTATCGAGCCAGCCACTGACCGCTACAGGGTCCATACGCAATGCATCCTTAATAAGCTGTTGCTTCGCTTCTGTCGCGATCGGCGAGGCAGTCAGAATATTTTCCACTGTCCAGCGAGCCGCTTCTTCACTGGCATAAGCCGTACGCATCATTTCCCTCTGCTCGTCACTGATAGACATGGGCGCAAGTGGTGATGAGGCCACCAGTACCACACCAGACAGTCCCTGCGGGCGGCGGCTGGCAATCAACTGTGCGACTTTTCCCCCCATAGAATGCCCTACCAGGATATAGCGTTGTAATTCCAGAGTCTTAATCACCGCCTGTACATCATCAGCATGATCACCAGTGTTATAGCCACTGGCAGGTGCAGCAGAAGCGCCAGCGCCGCGTGCATCAATGGCGACACAACGAAAATCCTCGCTCAAACCAGCCATGACTCCCTGCCATGTCAAAGACGATCCACCCCAGAAATGCAGAAACACCAGGGCAGTCTCCCCTTGACCATATTCTGTAATATTCAGCTCAACACCGTTCGCAATAATTTTCATTTTCCCTCCTGTTTAGAGAAATGTTCATTTTGTTGCGACAGATCTTGCGTCATTACATTTAAATAGGGAATGATCGTCATGGTTCATAGATTACATACTTAAAATACGCATGGGGAATTATGGATCGCTTCACGGAGCTGGCAGTATTCGTGGCCGCAGTGGAAGAAGGCAGCATCGCGGCGGCGGCAAGAAAACTGGGGTTATCTGCAGTGATGGCTGGCCGTTATCTCACCTCGCTGGAGCAAAGGGTTGCCGCGCGATTGGTTGAACGCACGACGCAGCGGTTAAGTCTGACTGACGCTGGGCAAAAATACATGGCCAGGAGCAAACATATTCTTGAAGCCTGGGCAGAGGCCAATCGTGAAGCGGCAGACATACAAAGTAACCCAACCGGAACCTTACGTATCGCAGCCCCTGTGACCTTCGGTACCTTGTATCTCGGCCCGTTGATTGCACAGTTTATGGCCGATTTTCCTGCGGTAAACATTACATTGCAGTTACAGGATCGCTTCATCAATTTAGTGGAGGATGGTATCGATTTGGCGCTCCGTATCGGTCATCTACCCGACTCAGAGTTAATTGCGCGAAAAATTGCGGATTGCCCATTACTGGCCTGTGCCACCCCAGCCTATCTGGCCGTTGCGGGCTCGCCGGCGACACCGGCTGAACTACACAGTCATACGCTGATAGGTTACCTGGGTAACCAGAATGCTGCGCCCTGGCATTTTTATGATGATGAACAGGGATGGATTCAGGCAGATGATAAGCGACGTTTTCTCGCCAACAATACCGCGATCATGCTGGAAGTCGCGCTGGCACATGCCGGGATCGCTTATGGCCCGGCTTTTGTTTTTAATCGCCATCTTTCAAGCGGTGAGTTAGTCCAGGTTTTACCCGCATGGGCTTGCCCAACGCTTCCAATGCACGCCATTACACCCAATGCAAAGTATGTAAATACCAAAACACGCTTGTTTATTGAACGGCTTAAAACAACGTTTGCCAGCAACAGTGAGAATTAATGAACCGGCAGCGCACTGCCGGTAACGGAGAGCGATTATGGCTTACTTAGCGCCAGCCACCGCCTCTTGCGCCAGGCGCGTAATACGATCCCAGTCGCCTGCTTCCAGCGCATCGTTTGGCACCAGCCAGGAACCTCCGATGCACAGCACGCTTTTCAGCGCCAGATAATCGCGGTAGTTTGCCGGTGAAATGCCACCCGTCGGGCAGAAACGCACCTGCGGGAAAGGTCCGCCGATAGCCTGTAGCGCTTTCACCCCGCCATTCGCTTCTGCCGGGAAGAATTTAAACTCTCGCAGGCCGTAATCCATACCGGTCATCAGTTCAGAGACAGTGCTGATACCTGGGATTAACGGCACCGGCCCTTCTACTGCGGCACGCAGCAACGGCTCGGTAATGCCCGGGCTTATCACGAACTGTGCACCCGCATCGGTCACTTCTTTCAGTTGCTGAGGATTGATAACGGTGCCCGCCCCGACAATCGCCTCTGGGACTTCTTTAATCATGGCGCGTAACGCATCCATCGCGACAGGGGTACGCAGGGTCACTTCCAGCACACGCACACCACCCGCAACCAGCGCTTTTGCCATCGGCACAGCGTGTTCGAGTTTGTTCACCACAATGACCGGTACGACCGGTCCGGTTGTCAGGATCTGTTCTGCACTTGTTTTCCAGTTTTTCATCACGTTTCCTAAGGGGGGTTTCAGTCAGACCATGAGCCTGGTCTGTGGGATGTTCCTGAGCCGTACCATACAAGATTCGTGTGACTCGCGTCTATTGGCTGCGAAGTATTTTTGAAACCACGGTTCATTCTGCTTAATCGCTACAGCGGTAAAATCTCGCCGGAATCACCAGACAGCTTAACCACCGTGCCATCCTGATATGCCTGGGTACGCTGTGCGCTATCGATATACACCGGGATGCCGCGTGCGGCTGCCAGCAGTGCCGGGTGGGAATGGACACCAATGTCGGTAAAATAAATGCCTTCAATCCAGGCACTATCCAGCGCCATGATCTCGGAAGGCAACAAATAATTAGCGATAATCAGCGTGGGGGTGTGCTGCTGTGGCAAGGTCAATAACGGGTGTCCGAGTAGCAACCGCAGTACCCGTATGCCGACGTCATAAACATCCACATATCTTTCGCGTAAATAAGCATCTTCAATGGCCCGATACTCATCCGCCATCTGGCTGATGGTTGCCAGCCAAAGGTGCTCAACAGGCGCACTTTGCTGGTCCATCTTTTCACACGTCGCATCATAAAGTTCGCTATCTTCCAGCATCATCTGATGCGCGGAAAAAATGGCTGCCTCTTTGTCAGATAATTGCTGTCCCGTGGTGGTGACCAATGCCGCCAGTTCCTGTTGCGCGGCCGTTATTGCATCGCTCAGCCGGGCAAGTGCCTGTGGCTTTGCTTCAGCCGTTCGCGTCGGGAGCGGCGGCTTACCCCGTTCAATACGGCAGACAGTGACAGATAACCACGCTGGCGATTTTTTCCTGGCGTCGTCCACCGCAACGGTCTCCTGCACCTCATCACCGAATTGTGTCGCGGCCAGTGCAGCAAAAGCGTCTATTGCCTGCTGCGCCTGCGGCCCGCGCGCATGCAGGGTAATCACATCGCCACATTTGATAGCCAGTCGCGCCACGTT
Source organism: Pantoea sp. X-Soil-TKNS-1280 (assembly GCF_059730475.1). NCBI lineage: Bacteria > Pseudomonadati > Pseudomonadota > Gammaproteobacteria > Enterobacterales > Erwiniaceae > Pantoea > Pantoea sp. X-Soil-TKNS-1280. Next base: position 2,427,799 of record NZ_AP035962.1, read on the forward strand.
GTTCATACTCTTCGCGTTGAGCATGCGATCACCGTTGGCCAGCTGTACATCGGCATCGAATTGACTCAGGCTCCGGGCAATCGCCGAGGCCGGGCGGGCATGGATACCGGTTGGGTTGGTTATGGTCCAGGAAAAGTGCAAAGGATAGTTGCTGGTGTCGCTCACTGGCGCGGGTGCACCGGCCAGCCAGTCGCTCTGATTCAGCTGGGCATATTTAGCCGCCAGCGCCTGGTGTGCCTCGGTGATGACCTGGTCGATGGGCTGACCCGCCGCCGCTGCCACCGCCGCAGCGACAGTGCCTTCCACCAGCGGGGCCGCGCAGACCTGAACCCGCGCCATGGCCTCCTCGCCCAGCAGTTCCTTCGCCATATCGGTACTGAGAATCGCGCTTCCCATATCGACCATCACCAATACATCATCATCCATGACAGCCTCAATGGCCGCCATGATTGCAACCGGGTCAGTGCCTATCGGATTCTCCGGGTCATCCATCCCTGCCGCCACCGCGAACTTCACTTTTCCCTGCGTCATTTGCGACGCCAGCTCAACAACCCCGTCAGCCAGTTTTTTGCTATGAGAAACCACCACGATATTGACCATATGTCATAACCTTATTGAGGACTGCAACTGTTAACCAACAACCTCACAAAGTGTTTTAAACAGCAGATAGCTGGACGTGGCACCTGGGTCCTGATGACCGATGGATCGCTCGCCAAGATAACTGGCGCGTCCCTTCCCTGCCCTCATCGGAATGGTGCTTTTCATTGCCGCCTCAGCAGCCTGCAAGGTACTACTCAATGCCGTTGCCAATGGCGCTTCCTGTTGGTTTTGCAACGACGTGACAATGGCTGACAGCGTATCCACCATGGTTTTATCACCCGGATGCGCCATACCGCGTGCGCTGATACGATCCGTCCCTTCCCGGTACATGTTGTACAAATCTGTCACCGTCAGTTCTTCTTTCGCCATCACGCACTCGGCGGATTTAATGAAAAAAGTGCCATACAGCGGCCCACTGGCACCGCCAATACTTGATAACAGCACCATGCCGGTATTTTTCAAAATGGTGCCGATATCCTTATCTTCCAGCGTCGGCAGTTTTTCTTTCACCTTTTTGAAGCCACGGTTCATGTTTAACCCGTGGTCGGCATCGCCAATCTCACGATCCAGATTGGTCAGAAACTCCTGTTGTTGTTCAAACACCGCTGCCGACGCATCCAGCCAGTCAATGACCTGTTTCTTGGTTACGACCATTGTTATCCCCCGGAGAGTGATTTCATCCGGTGCCGAAGCGGCCCGTCATCAGCGACCAGGCCGCGACACCGCGTTACATTTTCCAGCGTAGCGCTGGCGTGCTGACCGGAAAATCCCACAACGTCAGCATTTCCTCATCGACTTTCAATAACGTAATCGATACCCCCTGCATGTCGATGGAACTGCAGAAGGTCCCCACCAGATTACGGGCAATATGAATGTTGCGCCCGGTGAGTAGCTCCGCCGTTTTGCGATACACGGCATACAGTTCCGACAACGGCGTGCCCCCCAGCCCATTGACCAGCACAATCACACTGTCCTGTTCATTGAGTGGTTCGGTAGTCTGGCTGTTTTCCATCCACTCGCCTTTATCACCGTTCCATTGTCGTAACACACGGCTGTAGGGAGTATTGTCGAGAATTTCGTTAACCATCTCCGTGACCAGCGTATCGCAATCGCTGTACTTCTCCCGACGAATACCCGGCTCACCATGAATACCAATGCCAAACTCGATTTCATCATCGGCCAAATCAAAACTGGCCCTGCCAGCCGCCGGAACGGTACAGGCCGACAACGCCACGCCAATCGACCGTCCCCGGTTGCCAATACGTGTGGCCAGCTGCACGCATTCATCGAGGCTGTAACCTTCTTCAGCCGCCGCCCCGAGTATTTTCTCCGCCAGCACGGTAGTAGCAACACCACGCCGTCCGGCGGTGTACAGGCTATCCTTGACCGCGACATCATCGTCAATCACCGCCACCTGCACCGGAATGCCTTCGCCGTGCAGCAATTCAGCCGCAGTTTCAAAATTGAGAATGTCCCCGGTGTAATTTTTAATCAGCAGCAAAATACCGTTATCGCCGTTAACCTTTTGCGCACATTCATACATTTGATCGGGGGTGGGTGAGGTAAAAATATGTCCGGGACAGGCACCGTCAAGCATACCGAAACCAACAAATCCGCCATGCATCGGTTCATGTCCCGATCCGCCACCGGAAATCAGCGCCACTTTCGGTTTATCTGTACGACGACAGACATAGAAAGGTTCGGTATTTACCATTAATTCCGGATGCGCCAGAGCAAAGCCTTCCAGTTGTTCCCTGACCACATCATCGACTTTATTGATCAACTTTTTCATCAATCCTTCCTCGTATGCCCTCCCCCGCCTGGACCTCACGGACAGGGGAGCTGACGGTTAATGGGTGGTAAAGACAGGAATCAAGATTGTGTATAATAATGAGCCAGCCGCGCCGCCGATTAACGGACCGACGATCGGCACCCAGGCATAGCCCCAGTCGGAACCACCCTTATTTTTTATCGGCAACAACGCATGGGCCAGACGCGGGCCAAGGTCACGCGCCGGGTTGATCGCATAGCCGGTAGGGCCACCTAACGACAGGCCGATACTCCACACCAGCACACCGACCGCATAGGGTCCGAAGCCGCCAGCAATACCATTGTGCGAGTTAAAAATGGCCAGCACGCCAAACGTTAGCATTGCAGTGCCGATAATTTCGGTGACCAGGTTCCATTTATAGTCACGAATGGCAGGACCAGTACAAAAGGTGGCGAGGATTAACCCCTTATCGTCGGAAACATCATAGTGGCGCTTGTAAGTGAGCCAGACCAGAATCGCGCCGAGAAACGCCCCGACAAGCTGGCCGATAATGTAAACCGGCACCACGCTTGCAGGAATGCCGCCCTGGAGCCAGACAGCCAGGGTCACCGCCGGATTGAGATGCGCGCCGCTGACCCAGCCGACGGCATAAACAGCGACAGTCACCGCAAAGCCCCAGCCTGCGGTAATGACAATCCAGCCGCTACTTCCTCCTTTGGTTTGTTTTAATACCACGTTGGCCACCACACCGTCGCCAAGCAGAATCAACAGCATGGTGCCGACCATTTCTGATAAAAAGATGTTCATCTTTCTTTCCTTTAATTAACAGGTGATATAGCTGGTCGTCTTATGCAAGAACACGTTGAGAATAGGAAGGCGAAAAAAGGCTGTAAAAAAGTTTTTTTTGTTCAATCCGGAAACAGTCTTTTTCCGGAGAAGGTTGCAAAAAGAAACATCACGCTGGAGAAAAAACGGGTTATTTGACCGCCGTCATACTGTATTCAAAGATGTGAGATACTTCACAGCCCTCCACAGGAAAATTAAAAATCATCTGAAATACAATCAATTACAAATATATCTCTCCTGACTAAACTGAGAAAAAATATTTGCCGATCGATGTCACAAATTGCTACGTCCTTTTCCTGGAAAGAACCAAAATACTCTACATATAGCGCTACGTTCGCGTGACAGACGCGTACCTCAATATTAATCGCTGGATCTTTTTCAGCAGGAAGGCAACGCATGCGTCTCAATATGAAAGCGATATGGCGGGCGTTTGTCGCCAAAGATCCCGGCGAGTTTAACAACCTCACCAGTCTGGATCGTCTCGATATTAAACCCTGGCTGAAGGAGTCCTGGCTGCGTTGTCGGCGACAACAGCGGCATGATCACTGGCCACCACAACTTTATGCCAAAGGCATCACCTTCGACTCGCTGTGCCGCAACAAATCGGAGATGCTTAATATCTCCTCACCGATTATCGAGGATATTTTCGAATATCTTGATACGCCGGATTGCGCCATCTTCATTACTGATGAAACCGGTTGTACGCTGCGATTTTACGCCACCCCGGCAATGACCACCCGCCTGGCAGCACTGGGGATCCGTGCCAGTGTCTACTGGCGGGAAGGCATGATGGGCAATAATGCCGTTTCCAGCGCCCTGCTGCTGCACGAAACGGTCAGCGTCAGAGGCTATGAACATTTCAACCGGCATCTGCACGCCTTTACGGTGTGCGCCGCACCGGTTTTTGATAGCGACAGCACCGTGATGGGCGCGGTGGGTCTTGTCCTGCTAACCGGTAATGATACCCTGCCAACACTGGGACTGGCGCTGGTGCACTCCATCGAACAACAAATTACCGCCAGGCTAAATACCGACCTGGTTCTGGCCGAGTCCAATCAGCATCTCAGCGAAGTCCATGCGCTGCTGGACGGCGTGGAAGAAGGCGTGCTGGCCTGGGACAATAAAGGCACCATTCTGTATCTCAATATTCACGGCAGCGATTTATTTAATGTTAAAGGTGAAAAGATCCTCGGGAAAAATATCCACGAGATTATTAAATTACCGCAAAACATCATTAATGCGATTGAACACAACCGTGAAGTTGATTTGTTTGAAACCGCGATTGAATTTAATGGCAGTTTTATTTCACTGGCGATCTCCCTGAAGATCGTTAAAGGCCCCAATAATAGCTCGGATCGCTATATCGCCCTGTTGCACCCCATCGATCGCATCCGTGAACTGGTACATCGCCACAGTGGTGTCTGGGCGCGTCTGACCTTTGACGATCTCGACTATGTGGGCAGTTCCAATGCGATTCGGCGCGTGATGCGTCTGGCACAACAGGCAGCGAAAGGACGCGGTTCGGTACTGCTGCACGGAGAAGAAGGGTTGGGCAAGTCGCACCTGGCGCAGGCGATTCATAATGCCAGCGAGCGTCAGGATAAGCCTTTTATCACCATTAACTGCCAGGCAATCCTGCGTGAAGCAATGACCAGCGAGTTTCTCGGCGGCGTTATTAACGGTGACAAGCATGTGATTTCTAAATTCGAACTGGCTAAAGGTGGCACCTTGCTGCTGGAGAATGTCGAATATCTGACGGCAGAAGTACAGACCGCGCTGCTGCAATTGCTGAAAACCGGGCTACTTAGCAAAGCCAACCAGCTGCTGGTGCCTCTGGATGTCCGCCTCATCACCACCACCACGGTTGATATCAATCAATACGTCGATGAAAACCGCTTCCGCCGCCATTTACTGTATGAGTTACAGTCGTTTGATATCCATATCCCGCCGTTACGCGAGCGCAGCGAAGATATTCCGCCGCTGATCAAACGTTACCTGAAAATCATGAGTCATGAGGTGGGTAAAAACGTGTCACTGTCTGACGATGCATTGCAACTGTTAACGCGTTACAGCTGGCCGGGCAATAACCGGGAATTGCGTAATGTGCTTGAACGCGCTTTCAGTTACAGCGACGGCGCAATGATTCGGGCAAAAGATATTCCTTCCTCCCTGATTGAAAGGATTCGCGATATTGGTGTCGAGCCGCCAGCCCATGGTCTGCACAGCCTTAATGATATGGAGCGGGACGCCCTGATTCAGGCAGCCATCCAGTGTAAGGGGAGAGCCATGAAGATTACCGAGGCACTGAAGATCAGCCGTACCTCGCTGTGGAGAAAGCTAAAAGCCTTCAATATTCATCTGGAAGATTATAAGGCGCGCTGAAGCCAGTTATTGGCACATTCCGTAGCGGCACGATTTATCGTGCGGTTTATGCAGAGCGCGATAAATCGCGCCGCTACGAATAGCTCAGCTGTGACGACTACTCGAATTCGTTCCAGGAACGTCCGTCACGGGTGATCATCGCCACGGAGGCGACAGGTCCCCAGGTACCGGCCTGATACGGCTTCGGTGCATCCGCATCGGCGCTCCATGCATCAATGATGGAATCCACCCATGTCCATGCGGCTTCGACTTCATCGCGGCGCACGAACAGCGCCTGAATGCCACGCATGGTTTCCAGCAACAGACGCTCATAAGCATCCGCCAGATGCGACTGATTGAAGGTTTCTGAGTAACTGAGATCCAGCTTGGTGGTCTGCAGTTTGTGTTTGTGATCCAGACCCGGCACTTTGTTCAGAATCTCGATATCCACACCTTCATCCGGCTGCAGGCGAATCGTCAGCTTGTTCTGCGGCAGTTCAGCGTAGGAATCTTTGAACAGGTTCATTTCCGGGTTCTTGAAGTACACCACCACTTCAGAACACTTGGTTGGCAAACGCTTACCGGTACGCAGGTAGAACGGTACGCCCGCCCAGCGCCAGTTGTCGATATCGACACGAATAGCCACGAAGGTTTCTGTAGCGCTCTGCTTGTTGGCACCCTCTTCTTCCAGGTAGCCTGGTACTTTTTTACCCTGGACGAAACCGGCGGTGTATTGGCCACGCACGGTTTTTTCACGCACGTTAGTCTGATCGATGCGACGCAGCGAACGCAGCACCTTCACTTTTTCGTCACGAATCGCATCGGCACTCAGGTCTGATGGCGGCGACATGGCGATCATGGTGAGGATCTGCAACAGATGGTTTTGGATCATGTCACGCATCTGGCCCGCTTTATCAAAGTAGCCCCAGCGGCCCTCGATACCCACCTCTTCAGCCACCGTAATCTGCACGTGGTCGATGGTGCGGTTGTCCCAGTTGTTGACGAAGATCGAGTTAGCAAATCGCAGCGCCAGCAGGTTCAGTACCGTTTCTTTGCCCAGATAGTGGTCGATACGGAACACCTGGCTCTCTTCGAAGTATTTGCCCACGCTGTTGTTGATCTCCTGAGAGGTTTCCAGCGAGGTGCCAAGCGGCTTCTCCATCACCACACGCGCCGGTTTGGCGTTCAGTTTGGCTGAACCCAGACCATCGCAGATGGCACCAAAGGTGCTCGGCGGCATAGCGAAGTAGTTAATGGTGACGCGATTTTTCTGGTCGAGCATTTTGCCCAGACGAGAAAAGTGCGAAGTATCGTTTACGTCGAGGTTACAGAAGTCGAGACGGCTGCTGAGTTTGTCCCACAGCGCTTCATCGATCTTCTCTTTCATGAAGGTTTCCAGCGCTTCACGCACCACTTTGGTGTATGCGTCTTTGTCCCACTCCGCGCGGCCTACGCCGATAATGCGCGTGGTGTCGTGAATCTGACCGGCTTTCTCCAGCTGATACAGTGAAGGCAACAGTTTCCGGCGTGCAAGATCGCCTTTGGCACCGAAAATCACCAGATCGCATGCCTGGGCTGTTTGTGTTACCGCCATTTTCCTCTCCTCGTTGCAGGATATACCCGGTCGAGCGTCCTCATTTACCGGGTCCTTATTGTAATTTTCTTACAGCACAATGTACTTTTTTCCCTGTGCCGGAACAACCCGGACACAGGCTTACGTGTGATAACTCTGAACGCGATTGATGAATAACGTGTGTTGTCACGTGCGCTTTTGACGCTTTTTCTGTTTCTGCTTTTGTCGGGGCAAAACCCATCACGGGTCAAAGTATGACAAAAAAATCGCGTTTACATTTATCCGCAACTGCGTGCGACTGCAGTTTACACGGTATATTGTTGTTAACAGAGCGCCCTTTCATCCATAAATGAAATTGGCAAAAGTGATGAGTGGTCATCGGGTTATCAATATGCTGGAACAGATTCAGGCGCAATTGCAGGCGCTGAGCAAATCGGAACGTAAAGTCGCGGAGCAAATCCTTGCCGCCCCCCAGCAAGCCATGCATTCCAGCATCGCCACGCTGGCCGCAGCCGCCGGGGTAAGTGAGCCTACGGTGAATCGTTTTTGCCACCGCATGGGAACGCGAGGCTTCCCCGATTTTAAGCTGCAACTGGCGCAGAGTCTGGCGAAAGGCCCAAACTGGGTCAGCCGGGATGTGGAAGAAAATGACAGCGTTGAGAGCTACAGCCATAAAATCTTTGATTCGGCGCTGGCCGGTCTCAATCGCGTACGCCAGCAGCTGGATATGGCGGTGATTCAGCAGGCGGTTCGGGCGCTGACGCGTGCCAATAAAATTGCTTTTTTTGGTCTCGGTGCCTCCGCCGTGGTCGCCCATGACGCCACCAATAAATTCCTGCGTTTTAATCTGCCGGTCATCTGGTCGGAGGATATTGTGATCCAGCGCATGAGTTGCATAAATAGTGGACCAAATGACGTTTTTGTTCTCATATCACATACTGGTCGAACCAAAAATATGATAGAACTGGCTCGCCTGGCGCGTGTAAACGCTTCCACCGTTTTGGCTATCACGTCCCCCGGTTCACCGCTCGCGGCAGAAGCCACACTGGCACTGACACTCGATGTTCCGGAAGATACTGATATCTATTTGCCGATGGTTTCCCGCCTGGCGCAATTGACCATGGTCGATGTCCTGGCAACGGGTTTTACCCTTGAGCGCGGCACCTCTTTCCGCGAGAATCTAAAACGGGTTAAAGAGGCGCTGAGAGATTCGCGCCTGGAGAAGCAAGTGCAGACAGAAATCAATGCACGGCAAAATAATTAACATCACATTCACAATGTGAGTCGAATCACAGCCCATCGATCATATAGAATATGTGACCACAACGTGTCCAGATGACAGGGACACGATACTTAGTCAACGGAGTCCTTCATGTCCAGACGTCTCAGAAGAACCAAGATCGTTACAACCCTCGGCCCGGCAACCGATCGCGACAATAACCTCGAAAAAATCATTGCGGCGGGTGCGAACGTTGTACGACTCAACTTCTCCCATGGTTCCCCGGAAGATCATCAGCTACGCGCCAACAAAGTGCGTGAAATTGCGGCCAAGCTGGGTCGCCATGTCGCCATTCTCGGCGATCTGCAGGGTCCGAAAATTCGTGTATCGACCTTCAAAGAAGGCAAAGTATTCCTCAATGTTGGCGACCGCTTCCTGCTGGATGCCAGCCTGAGCAAAGGTGAAGGCGACAAAGAGAAAGTCGGTATCGACTACAAAGGTCTGCCTGCTGACGTGGTGCCAGGCGATATTCTGCTGCTGGATGATGGGCGCGTGCAGTTGAAGGTGCTGGAAGTTCAGGGCATGAAAGTCTTCACCGAAGTCACTGTGGGCGGCCCGCTTTCCAATAACAAAGGCATCAACAAACTGGGCGGTGGCCTGTCAGCCGAAGCGCTGACCGAGAAAGATAAAGCCGATATCCTCACTGCGGCGAAAATTGGCGTAGACTACCTGGCCGTTTCTTTCCCGCGCTGTGGTGAAGATATGAACTATGCGCGTCGTTTAGCGCGCGATGCCGGTTGCGAAGCCAAGCTGGTCGCGAAAGTGGAACGCGCAGAAGCGGTAGCGACCCAGGAAGCCATGGATGACATCATCCTCGCTTCTGACGTGGTGATGGTAGCGCGTGGTGACCTCGGCGTGGAAATTGGCGATCCGGAACTGGTCGGCATTCAGAAAGCGTTGATTCGTCGTGCACGTCAGCTGAACCGCACCATTATCACCGCAACGCAGATGATGGAATCGATGATCACCAACCCGATGCCGACCCGTGCTGAAGTGATGGACGTGGCGAACGCCGTGCTCGACGGCACCGATGCGGTGATGCTGTCAGCTGAAACCGCAGCGGGCCAGTACCCGGCAGAAACCGTTTCGGCAATGGCGAAAGTGTGTCTTGGCGCGGAAAAAATCCCGAGCGTTAACGTGTCCAAGCACCGCCTTGAAGTGCAGTTCGACAACATCGAAGAAGCGATTGCAATGTCCGCGATGTATGCAGCGAACCACCTGCAAGGGGTTACCGCCATTATCACCATGACCGAATCAGGCCGTACCGCGCTGATGACATCACGTATCACTTCGGGCCTGCCGATCTTCGCTATGTCACGTCACGAGCGTACGCTGAATCTGACCGCGTTATACCGTGGTGTGACGCCGGTATTTTTCGACAGCAACAACGACGGTGTTGCCGCCGCTCACGACGCCATCAATCTGCTGCGTGACAAAGGTTTCCTCGTCTCCGGCGACCTGGTGATTGTGACCCAGGGCGACGTGATGGCGACCACCGGCACCACCAATACCAGCCGGGTGCTGCGCGTAGACTAAATACGCCCACTGACAGCGGCTGTAACAACAAGGAAAACGCGACTGCCCCGGCAGTCGCGTTTTATTTTCTCTGACAAGGAGGCCAGATGGCCCGCTTTCAACCCATAACCCAACTCACCGGCCGCGTGCTGTTATTTCCGCTGGCGCTGGTGTTGTTTGAGTTTGCCACCTATATCGCCCACGACATGATTCAACCCGGGATGTTGCTGGTCACCAGTGAATTCAATGTCGGGCCGGAATGGGTTTCCACCTCGCTGACGGCCTATTTGATGGGTGGAGTGGTACTGCAATGGCTGCTCGGTCCACTCTCCGACAAATATGGCCGCCGTCCGGTGTTACTGTTCGGCATTTTGTTTTTTGCCGCTGCCTGCATGCTCACCACCCTGGTACAGAACATCGAGCAATTTGTCACTCTGCGCTTTATTCAGGGCATCAGTCTGTGCTTTATCGGCGCGGTCAGCTATGCCGCCGTACAGGAGGCTTTCGCCGAAGCCCTGGCCGTGCGCATGATGGCGTTAATGGCGAATGTGGCGCTGCTCGCCCCGCTGGCAGGCCCCCTGGCCGGGGCGGCCTGGCTTAGCGTCGGTGACTGGCGCAGCATGTTTTGGTTGTTTGCCGCCTGTAGCATGGTGGCCTTCGTGGTGCTGTGGCGCATCATGCCTGAAACCGCCGGTGACCGCAGTCACTCCATTGCCCTGCCAAACCTGGCGCGCGGCTATGGTCGTCTGGCACGCGATAAGCAGGTGATGTACGGCTCCTTCGCGATTGGTCTGGTGTTTATCCCGATTCTCACCTGGGTCGCCCTGTCGCCGGTGATTCTGATGCATGATGAAGGTCTGTCGCGTCTGCATTACGCCTTGCTGCAATTGCCGGTGTTTCTGGCAATGATCGCCGGGAACCTGACGCTGGGGAAACTGGCGGGACGGGTCCCGATTGAGCAACCGGTGAAGTTCGCCGCATGGCCGATTCTGCTTGGCCTGAGCATTGCGTTGCTGGCAAACCTGCTGAATAGTCACAGCTATCTGTTGCTGACGGCGGGGCTAAGTCTGTATGCCTTTGGTGCCGGGATGGTCAACGCCGGTTTGTACCGTCTCACCCTCTACGCCAGCAATGAAGGTAAAGGCAGTATTGCCGCGATGCTGGGCATGATCAGCATCCTGACGCTGGCTATCGGTATCGAACTGGCGAAAAGCGCTTATTTCAGCGGCGGCACACCGTGGTTTAGCGCGATTAACTTCGCCAGCGGTGTGATGTGGTTCGGCCTGGTGACGTTGTTTCTGCGGGAACGCAAGCGCCGCAGCCAGGTTACTGAAGTCTGATTAATTAACAGGCGTTGTATTGGATGATGGGATCGAATAATTCAACGCCTGATATTGGGTGATATTTTCAGCAAAAAATTTACCTTAAAAAAAATGATGAAAAGATTTCATGGACATCTTTTGAACTTTATTTTTGGCTAATTTATCACCCATTTTTCTCATAACCCAAATAGCCCATTAATTCGTCTCGCAAATTAAATCTCGTTCTGAATGATGAAGAGAAATTAATTCGCGATAAAAATTAATTCTCTCATCCCAACCGGCATAGCCTTCCTGAACATTAGCTTACCTGTTCAACTAACTTGTTGCTTAAGCAGACAATTATCCGGCCCCGCCCCTCTGATTCTGCAGAGCGATCGATTATTATCGTCAGAATCTAAAATTTTATTAGTTAATTTTTCTGAACTCTGATCGCACGCTTTCTTAGCGAAAAACTTACACTTGCCTGACATTTTCCTGCACATTAGTCTGTGCGCGCAGTTTAAGGATTAGTTTAATTAAACACGGGATATAACATGAACAAGAATGCTGTTGCGGTAATGATGATGGCCGCGCTTTCAGGGACCGCTTATGCGGAGTCTGCACAATTCACACCAAACTTTTCACCGGAAAGTCTGAGTGTCGCCACTTCGGTGGGTATGCTGGGCGGTAAATCCAAAGAGCTGGTTTATGATGCCAGCAACGCACGTAAAGTCAGCCAGCTGGACTGGAAAATTAAAAATGTCGCCATCCTGAAAGGCGATATCTCCTGGGATGCATGGTCCTTCCTGACCTTGAATGCGCGTGGCTGGACTTCTCTGGCTTCCGGTTCCGGTCATATGGATGATTACGACTGGCAGAATGCTAACCAGTCAGGCTGGACCGATCACTCATCACATCCGAGCACCGATGTGAATTATGCTAATGAATACGACCTGAATGTGAAAGGCTGGTTCCTGCAGGGCGACGATTATAAAGTCGGTGCAGTGGCGGGTTATCAGGAGACGCGTTTCAGCTGGACGGCAACCGGCGGCTCTTACAATTACGACAATGGCGAACTGGTAGGTGACTTCCCGAATGGCCAGGCAGGAATTGGTTACAGCCAGCGTTTCTCCATGCCGTATATTGGTCTGGTCGGTCATTACCGTATCAATGATTTTGAATTTAACGCCCAGTTTAAATTCAGCGATTGGGTGCGTGCACATGACAACGACGAACACTATTTGCGCGAACTGACCTTCCGCGAGAAAACCTCAAATTCCCGTTACTACGGCGCGTCTGTGGATGCGGGTTACTATGTCACCGAAAATGCCAAAGTATTTGCTGAATTTACTTACAGCAAATACGAAGAAGGGAAAGGCGGCACTCAGGTTATCGACACGCCAACCGGTGAGTCAGCGTCTTTCGGTGGTGATGCAGCGGGTATTTCCAACAAAAACTACACCGTGACGGTAGGTCTGCAATATCGCTTCTAATCACTAAACCTGTCGGGTTCATCCCGACAGGTTTTTTCGCTTATTTGCGGGGATAAAGATCTTTACGCACATAGGGTTCAATATCCCCCTCTTTACGCGTCTTCAGTAGCTTGAGAATCCAGGTATATTGCTCCGGGTGTGGAAGCACAAAGATTTCCACTTCTTCATTCATACGACGCGCCAGCGTTTTATCATCCGCTTCCAGCAAATCATCCATTGGCGGCCGCACATAGACTTCAAGACGATGTGTCGTGCTGTTATACACCGGGAACAACGGCACCACGCGCGCCCGACACACCTTCATCAGGCGGCCAACTGCCGGTAATGTCGCTTTGTAAGTGGCAAAAAAATCAACAAACTCGCTGTGCTCCGCCCCGTGATCCTGATCTGGCAGATAATAACCCCAGTAGCCCTGACGCACGGAACTGATAAAGGGTTTGATACCGTCGTTACGCGCATGCATACGCCCACCAAAACGACGACGCACCGTATTCCAGACATAATCCATCAGCGGGTCGCTCTGGTTATGGAACATCGCTGCCATCATCTGCCCTTCAGATGCCAGCAGCATTGCCGGAATATCGACACCCCAGCCATGCGGAACGAGGAAAATAACGTTTTCATTATTGGCCTGTAGCTGGTCGATGATGTCGCGACCAAACCAGTCAACACGCTGACGCACCCGCTCCGGGTTGCGTATGCCGAGTTCCGCCATCATCACCATCGCCTGCGGGGCGGTAGCAAACATTTCATCGACGATGGTTTCGCGCTCGGCTTCGCTCAGTTCCGGCAGGCAGTAATACAGATTGATCAACGCACGGCGACGCGCGCTTTTTGCCAGCTTACCTGCCAGCTTACCCAGGCCACCCAACAGGGGATCTCGCACTTTTGCGGGTAACATAGCCATACCGGCCAGCGCACCAATCGCCAGCCAGTTGCCCCAGTATTTCGGCTTCAAAAAAGAACGTTGAAAAACGGGAATAAACTCAATGTTATTTTTTTTACGGGTTTCCATGCACTCGCCTCTGACAATGACCGGTCAATAATAGTGACGATGACTAATTTTGCAATCTTCGTGCGTCAGATAGCAAAAAACCGACGAATAATCCGTCGGTTTTGCGTTTTTGCCCGTGATAATGCGTTACTGCTGCAGTACCAGTTGCGGCAGATAAGTCTTCACATCCGCCAGATAGCTGCTGCGATCTTTACCGGTCAGCCCTTCCATACGCGGCAGTTTCGCCGTGAGTGGGTTAACGGCCTGATTGTTAATCCAGATTTCAAAGTGCAGATGCGGCCCGGTGGAGCGTCCGGTATTGCCGGAAAGCGCGATACGATCGCCACGCTTCACCTTCTGCCCTGGCTTCACCAGCACTTTGCTCAGGTGCATGTAGCGCGTCATGTATTGGCGGCCATGACGGATCGCCACGTAATTACCCGCCGCACCGCCGTTCTTCGCCATCACTACTTCGCCATCACCCACCGCTAATACCGGCGTACCAATTGGCAGCGCAAAATCGACACCGCGATGCGGCGCGATGCGACCGGTGACCGGGTTCAGACGACGTGGGTTAAAGTTGGACGATACACGGTATTGCTTCACCGTCGGGAAACGCATAAAGCCACGCGCCAGGCCGGAACCGTTACGATCGTAGAATTTGCCGTCTTCGGCACGGAAGGCATAGTAATCTTTGCCGCCGGTATGCAGGCGTACCCCCACCAGCTGGCTCTGGGCACTCTTGCCGTCGAGCATTTCGCGCGACATCAGCACGCTAAACTGATCGCCAGCACGCAGCTTGCGGAAATCCATCTGCCACTGCATCGCCTTGATCACGTTACTGATTTCCGTGCTGGTCAATCCGGCGCTGCGGGCGCTGGCAGCAAAACTACCGTGCACTTCGCCTTTCATCACGCTGTTTTGCCATTCGCCTTTTTGCAGCTCCTGCTGCATTTTAAAGCTGCCGTCATTCTGGCGCTGATAAGTGCGGGTTTCACGGCGATCAAGCTCCCAGCTGAAGCTCTGCAACTGTCCGTCGGCGTTCAGGGTCCAGCTCAGCTGCTGACCGACGCGCAGACCTCGCAGATCTTTATCGCTGCTGACCAGTGCATTGATGTCACCGAGGTCGATACCATACTGGTTGAGGGCGCTACTCAGTGTATCGCCTGCAGAGACCGTATAATCGTGCACGTTCGGATTGTCCGGCACGTCTTTATCGATATCGTCTGCCGGGATGTCTTCTTCCGGTTCTGGCGTCGATTGATCGACCGGCTCACTGTCTTCCGGCAGCAGATTCTGCAATTCGAATTTGTCCAGTGGGACATTTTTGACGATCGGCGTAGAATCATCGGTGGGATGGTAAACGTAAGGCCGCCAGACAGCGACGGCCAACGTAATAACAGTTAATGACCCCAGCATAACGCGGTGGGGGCGCGGCAAATTATTAAATGCGAGGGCGACAGAGCGGGCTATCTGCTGCACTTTTACCTATTCCTCTATGCTCCATTCAGGCAGCTTGCATACTGGCTCGACAGCTGTGAGAGGAATTTCACGTAGCTGTCTTTGGTTAAGCTGATTCCCATGCCCAATGGATCCAACGTACCTTTACGCACATTCGTCCCTCGTGACACGGCATCGATGACCGCCGGCCTGAATTGTGGTTCAGCAAAAACGCATGTGGCTTTCTGCTCAACCAACTGTGTTCGTATTTGATTTAAACGCTGTGCGCCCGGTTGGATCTCAGGATTAACGGTAAAATGCCCTAATGGTGATAAACCGTAATGTTTCTCAAAGTAGCTATAAGCATCGTGAAAAACGAAGTAACCCTTATTCCGCACCGGAGCAAGCTGCGCGCCAATGTGTTTGTCCGTATCCGCTAATTCTGCTTCGAAATGCTGCAGGTTGGCGTCTAGTTTGGCCTTGCTTTGCGGCATAAGTTCCAATAATTTTCCGTGGATTGCAACCGCAGATTGCCTTGCGATCTCTGGGGACATCCACAGATGCATATTAAACTGACCATGGTGATGGTGTTCATCAGCGGCATCATGGTCAGCGGAATCTGCTGCTCCATGTCCCTGATCATGCGCATGATCATGCTCATCATCGTCATCAGCACCGGTAATCAGCAGTGGCTTAACCCCGGCAATATCGGCAATTTCCAGATTTTTATTCGCCGGAAGTTCCGCCGCTGACTTCGTCAGAAAGGCTTCCATTTCCGGGCCGACCCAAACCACTAAGTCTGCGTTTTTTATACGTTTTACATCTGAAGGACGTAGTGCATAATCATGCTCAGACGCGCCATCCGGCAGCAGCACTTCCACCGGCGTAACGCCATCGGCAATCGCAGCGGCGATAAATCCAATCGGTTTAATTGAGGCAACGACCGCAGCGGATGCTGGCAGAGCAAATGAGGCCGCTAATGCGACCGCAGGAAGGGTAAAAGCAAGGCGCTTTTTATTGTGTAACATAATGCGTCATTCCATCGTGACCAGGTGATGGAATGTGATATTATAACATTCGAAATTCTGTGCAACCTGTAAATATCATGCCTTCACTTGTTACGCTCGAAAATATCTCCGTGAAATTCTCCCAACGTCCAGTCCTGGCGGGTGTCAGCCTGTCACTGGAGCCGGGAAGAATTTTGACATTGCTTGGCCCGAATGGTGCCGGGAAATCGACCCTTGTGCGTGTCGTGCTGGGCTTGCTGACGCCTGACACCGGCAGCGTAATACGAAGCGCCAGTTTACGTATCGGCTATGTGCCGCAGAAACTGCATATTGACCCAACCCTGCCGATCACTGTCGAACGCTTTATGCGTCTGTCGCGTGGCAGCCGCGTGGACGCCATCTTACCGGCGTTAAAACGCGTGCAGGCCGGGCATCTGCTGCATGCACCTTTACAGAAATTATCCGGCGGTGAAACGCAACGCGTGTTGCTGGCCCGGGCGCTACTCAGCGACCCGCAACTGCTGGTGCTGGATGAACCCACTCAGGGGGTCGATGTGAATGGACAGGTCGCGTTGTATGACCTGATTGATCAGCTCCGACGCGAGCTGAACTGCGGTGTGCTGATGGTTTCACATGACCTGCATCTGGTGATGGCAAAAACTGACGAAGTACTGTGCCTCAATCACCATATCTGCTGTTCCGGCACGCCGGAGGCGGTCTCGCAGCATCCGGAATTTATCGCCATGTTCGGTCCTCGCGGTGCTCAGCAGCTGGCTATTTATCGCCACCATCATAATCATCGTCACGATTTACAGGGACGAATTGTTCTGCGCAAAGGAAATGGCCCGTCATGATTGAACTGTTGTTACCCGGCTGGCTGGGTGGTGTGTTTCTGGCACTGGCAGCCGGTCCGCTGGGCGCGTTTGTCGTCTGGCGTCGTATGTCCTATTTTGGTGATACCCTCGCCCACGCCTCACTGCTCGGTGTGGCCTTCGGCCTGCTGTTTAACGTCAATCCCTATTATGCCGTGATTCTGGTGACGGTTTGCCTGGCGCTGGGGCTGGTGTGGCTGGAGCGTCGTCCGCATCTGGCGATCGATACCCTGCTCGGTATTATGGCGCACAGTGCGTTATCGCTGGGTCTGGTGGTAGTCAGCCTGATGTCCGGCGTGCGCGTCGATTTAATGGCTTATCTGTTCGGTGATTTGCTGGCGGTTACGCCACAGGACTTGTGGATGATGGGCGCTGGCGTGGTGATTGTGCTGGCGGTGATGGCGTGGCAATGGCGCTCGCTGCTGTCTATGACCATCAGCCCGGAACTGGCGCAGGTGGATGGCGTCAACATTCAGCGCACGCGCCTGATGCTGATGCTGGTGACGGCGCTGACGATTGGTGTGGCGATGAAATTTGTCGGGGCGTTGATTATCACTTCGCTGCTGATCATCCCGGCCGCTACCGCACGCCGCTTCTCACGTTCGCCGGAGCAAATGGCAGGCTTTGCGGTGATTATCGGCATTCTGGCCGTCACTGGCGGTTTGTGCTTTTCCGCGCTTTACGATACCCCGGCAGGCCCGTCAGTGGTGCTATGCGCCGCCATCCTGTTTATCATCAGCATGGCGAAGAAACCGGCGGCCTGACGCCGGTTTACTGTTCTTCGCGGGTAATCCCGAAGTGACGATACGCATGCTGCGTTGCCATACGGCCACGCGGCGTGCGCTGAACAAAGCCCTGCTGAATCAGGAAGGGTTCAATCACATCTTCGATAGTCTCACGCTCTTCGCCAATCGCTGCCGCCAGGTTATCCAGTCCAACCGGGCCGCCCATGAACTTATCAATAATCGCCAGCAACAGCTTGCGGTCCATGTAGTCAAAGCCCTGGCTGTCCACGTTGAGCATATCCAGCGCGCTGGCAGAAACCTCACCGCTCATATCACCATTGGCCCGCACCTCAGCGAAGTCCCGCACACGGCGCAACAGGCGGTTGGCAATACGTGGCGTCCCGCGTGAGCGACGTGCGATTTCCAGTGCACCCTCTTCGCTCAGCGCCAGGCCCAGACAGGCGGCGCTGCGACCAACGATATGTTGCAAATCCGCCACATTATAAAATTCCAGCCGCTGCACAATCCCGAAGCGATCGCGCAGTGGTGAAGTCAGCGAACCGGCGCGAGTGGTGGCACCAATCAAGGTAAAAGGTGGGAGGTCCAGTTTGATGGAACGCGCCGCTGGTCCTTCACCGATCATGATGTCCAGCTGATAATCTTCCATTGCCGGATACAGCACCTCTTCCACTACCGGGGAGAGGCGATGAATCTCATCGATGAATAACACATCATGGGGTTCGAGGTTGGTCAGCATCGCCGCCAGATCGCCCGCCTTCTCCAGCACCGGTCCGGAGGTGGTCCGCAGATTGACGCCCATCTCGTTGGCGACAATATTCGCCAGCGTGGTTTTACCGAGGCCAGGCGGGCCGAAGATCAACAGATGGTCGAGCGCATCACCGCGCAGCTGCGCCGCCTTGATAAAGATCTCCATCTGCTCACGCACCTGCGGCTGGCCAACATATTCAGACAGCAGCTTAGGTCGAATGGCGCGGTCGAGGTTCTCTTCTTCGTTAACACTGCTGGCGGAGACCAGACGATCGGCTTCAATCATGCTTTACCTCAAATGGCTGCGCGCAGGGCTTCGCGGATCAGGGTTTCGCAGTCCGCATCGGGTCGGCCAATCTTACTTACCATACGGCTGGCTTCCTGCGGTTTATACCCCAGCGCTACCAGGGCCGCAACCGCTTCTGCTTCCGCATCGTTGGTATCTGGCACGGCAGACGGCGTGGTCAGGGTAAAGGCGTTGTCGCCACCGAACAGATCGCCGTGCATCCCTTTGAAGCGGTCCTTCATTTCCACCACCAGGCGCTCGGCAGTTTTCTTGCCAACACCCGGTAACTTCACCAGCACCGCAATCTCTTCTTTCTCCACTGCCGTCACGAACTGCTGTGCCGACATGCCGGAGAGAATTGCCAGCGCCAGCTTTGGCCCGACGCCATTCACTTTGATCAGCTCGCGGAACAACGCACGCTCCTGTTTGCTATTAAAACCAAACAGCAGCTGCGCATCTTCGCGCACCACAAACTGGGTGAAGATAATCGCTTCCTGGTTTAGCTCAGGCAGCTCATAAAAGCAGGTCATTGGCATATGCACTTCATAACCGACGCCGTGCGCCTCAATTAACACCAGCGGCGGCTGTTTTTCCAGAATATTGCCTCGTAAACGACCAATCACCTGAGCACTTCCTTAATCTATGAGTAAGCCTGTTTATATACCATAAAAAAGGCTGGATGAATATCCAGCCTTAGGTTTTCATCTAGCCCGACCGCAAACGCCCTCGCGTCAGCACCAGCTTGCTATCACTCATCCGCGCCGCGTTCTGACTGACGTGGCAATGGGTGATGGCGATGGCCAGGGCGTCGGCCGCATCCGCCTGTGGATTGGCCGGTAACTTCAGCAAGGTGCGCACCATATGCTGCACCTGGCTTTTTTCCGCGCTACCCATGCCGGTCACCGTTTGTTTGACCTGGCGTGCCGCGTATTCAAATACCGGCAGATCGCGATTCACCGCTGCCACGATGGCGGCCCCACGCGCCTGCCCCAGCTTGAGTGCTGAATCGGCGTTTTTCGCCATAAATACCTGTTCGATGGCAAAAAAATCAGGCGAAAACTGGGTGATGATTTCGCTGACGCCGGCATAAATCAGCTTGAGACGGGATGGCAGGTCGGTAACGTTAGTGCGGATACAGCCGCTGCCCAGATAACTGAGCTGGCGGCCGGTCTGGCGGATAACACCGTAGCCGGTGACGCGCGAACCAGGGTCGATCCCAAGGATTATCGCCATGGTGCGTCTCCGGCAATCTGGGGTTGAGAAAACGCCATTACAGCGTTTCCGCCACCTCATCGGAAATTTCGCCGTTATGGTAAACTTCTTGCACGTCGTCGCAATCTTCCAGCATATCGATCAAACGCAGCAGTTTCGGTGCGGTTTCCGCATCCATTTCGGCTTTGGTTGACGGGATCATGGAAACTTCCGCGCTATCGGCTTTCAGGCCAGCGGCTTCCAGTGCATCACGCACCGCACCCAGTTCTTCCCAGGCCGTGAACACGTCAATAGCACCATCATCGTAGCTCACCACATCTTCCGCGCCTGCTTCCAGTGCAGCTTCCATCACGCTATCTTCATCCTTGCCCGGTTCGAAGGAGATCACCCCTTTCTTGCTGAACAGGTAAGAAACGGAACCGTCAGTACCGAGGTTACCCCCGGTTTTGGTGAAGGCATGACGCACTTCGCCGACGGTACGGTTGCGGTTGTCACTCAGACATTCCACCATCACCGCAGAACCGCCCGGACCGTAACCTTCATAAATGATGGTTTCCATGTTGGAATCATCTTCACCACCCACGCCGCGTGCAATCGCACGGTTCATGGTGTCACGGGTCATGTTGTTGGACAGGGCTTTGTCCATTGCAGCGCGCAGACGCGGGTTGGAACCGGCATCGCCACCACCCAGTTTCGCGGCAGTCACCAGCTCGCGAATGATTTTGGTGAAGATCTTACCGCGTTTCGCATCCTGAGCCGCCTTGCGGTGCTTGGTGTTTGCCCATTTACTATGTCCAGCCATAAAAATTTCTCTCCGATCTCAAATCTTATGCAGGGTATCTTTCTAACCTGACTGTTCAATTTCGCTGTGCAGTTCTGAAGAACGCACCAGATGCATTAAATTCTAATAAATGCGCCACCGAAAAAACGCGTGGCGGCTGGCATTCAGATAAATTCTTCAATTGCCTGGCGGTTACTCCAGGACTTCGTCAGGGCTGCTGCATCAGTGGGCGTCAGCCAGCGCGCGGCAAGGTGTTCACTCAGGATAACCTCGCGCTCTGCGGGCAGTGCCAGCCGGAACCAGTGTTCACGGTTGTGGGTGGTGCCCGGCGCGTAGCGATGGCGGTAGTGCGGGAAGATCTCGAACTCGATTTGCTTATGGCAATCTTCCAGCGACAGCTGTTCGGTTACCACATCAATCGCCAGTTCTTCCTGCACCTCACGCTGGGCAGCCTGAAGCGGGCTTTCCCCGGCTTCAAGGCTGCCAGTGACCGATTGCCAGAAGCTCTCGTCATCGCGGCGTTGCAGCATCAGCACCCGGCCTGAGTCCTGAGCAAAAATCACCACCAGAACCGAAACCGGATGCTTATAGCCCATTATTTATTCTCAAGCTTGTCTTTCTTCGGAGCCAGCTGAATCCCGAGATCGGCCAGCGCAGCCGGGTTGGCTTCGCTGGGTGCTTCCGTCATCAGACAGGCCGCCGCGGTGGTTTTCGGGAAGGCAATCACGTCACGGATGTTATCGGTGCCGGTCAGCAGCATGGTGACGCGGTCCAGACCAAATGCCAGACCCGCATGTGGCGGGGTGCCGAATTTCAGTGCATCCAGCAGGAAGCCGAACTTCTCACGCTGTTCTTCTTCCGCAATACCGAGAATGCTGAACACCGCCTGCTGCATTTTGCCGTTGTGGATACGCACGGAACCGCCGCCCACTTCATAACCGTTGATCACCATATCGTAAGCATTGGCGATGGCCTGCTCCGGGTTTTCTGCCAGTTGCTCAGCCGTCATCTCTTTCGGCGAGGTAAACGGATGGTGCATCGCTGCCAGACCACCTTCGTCATCCGCTTCGAACATCGGGAAGTCGATGACCCACAGCGGTGCCCAGGCTTTGTCATCGGTGATTTGCAGGTCACGACCCACTTTCAGACGCAGTGCACCCAGCGCATCGGAAACCACTTTGGCGCGATCGGCACCAAAGAAGATCACATCGCCATCCTGCGCGCCGGTGCGCTCAAGAATCGCGGCCACAATCTCAGCATTGAGGAACTTCGCCACCGGGCTTTGTACACCTTCAAAACCTTTCGCCAGCTCGTTGACCTTCATCCACGCCAACCCTTTGGCACCGTAGATTTCAACAAACTTGCCGTACTCATCAATCTGCTTACGGCTCAGGGTGGCACCACCCGGCACGCGCAGCGCGGCGACACGGCCTTTGGCATCGTTGGCCGGACCAGAGAATACCTGGAATTCGACGTTTTTCAGCAGATCCGCAACATCCACCAGCTCCATCGGGTTACGCAGATCTGGCTTGTCAGAACCGTAACGACGCATCGCTTCGGCGAAGGTCATTTGCGGGAAGCTGCCAAGGTCAACACCGCGGATATCCATCCACAGTTCACGGATCAGACGCTCCATCACTTCACGCACCTGTTCGGCGCTCATAAAGGAGGTTTCCACGTCGATCTGGGTAAATTCAGGCTGACGATCGGCACGCAGGTCTTCGTCACGGAAGCACTTCACGATCTGATAGTAACGGTCAAAGCCGGACATCATCAGCAGCTGTTTGAACAGTTGCGGTGACTGCGGCAGTGCATAAAATTTGCCTTTATGCACACGGCTCGGCACCAGATAGTCACGCGCACCTTCCGGTGTGGCTTTGGTCAGCATCGGGGTTTCGATATCGAGGAAACCTTCGTTATCCATAAAGCGGCGGACAAAGCTGGTGATTTTTGCGCGGGTTTTCAGGCGCTGAGCCATCTCCGGACGACGCAGGTCCAGGTAGCGGTATTTCAAACGTGCTTCTTCGCTGTTGATCTGGTTGGAATCCAGCGGCAGCGGCTCAGCACGGTTAATAATGTTCAGGTCATGGGCAAAGATTTCAATCTCGCCAGTCGCCATTTCGCTGTTTTTATTCTTCTCATCACGCGCACGCACGGTGCCAGTGATTTGGATACAGAATTCGTTACGCAGCTCAGACGCCAGCTGGAAAGCCTCCTGACGATCGGGATCGAAGAACACCTGGACGATGCCTTCACGGTCGCGCATATCGATAAAAATCAGGCTACCCAGATCGCGACGGCGGTTTACCCAGCCGCAAAGAGTGACTTGCTGACCCACATGAGACAGATTGAGCTGTCCGCAATATTCTGTACGCATAACGTATCCTTTTAACTTCGCCGCTGCAGCCAGGCAGCATCAGGCCGCGTAACCTTCTGAGATGCTGCCGCAAAAAAGGCGGCTATTATAATGGAAAAAGCCTGACAGGATAAGTAGAGCCGCGCCAAAGCGCTTAAAACATCTGCTTTTGTCACAGGTTGTTATCCCAGTGTGAATAAAACAGGTTAACCTGTCGCTGATTTTTCCGTATGGGGTTCGTTTTGACGCTACGTATTGGCTTACCGCAGTGGCAGCATGCACACTGGAAACAATTTGGTCTGGCAACGCTGGCCGATTATGCGCAGTTGTTCGATTGTGTCGAAGGCAATACCACGCTTTATGCATTACCAAAGCAGGAAGTGGTGCTGCGCTGGCGCGACATGACCCATGACGATTTTCGCTTCTGCTTTAAATTCCCGTCCACCATCAGCCACCAGGCGGCGTTGCGTAACTGCGATGATTTGCTGGCGGAGTTTTTGCGTCTGCTGGACCCGTTAGCCAACCGTATCGGCCAATATTGGCTGCAACTCCCCGCCGCCTTTTCCCCGGCGCAACTGAATGATTTGTGGCACTTTCTGGATAGCCTGCCGCGGCGCTTCAGTTATGGTGTAGAAGTGCGCCATGCGGCGTTCTTTGCCAAAGGCGAGGCCGAACGTGCGCTTAATCGCGGCTTGCAACAACGCGGCGTGAATCGGGTGATTCTGGATAGCCGCCCGGTACATGCCTCGCAATCACAAACCGCCGTGGCCATCCATGCGCGAGAAAAAAAGCCTCGCGTACCGCCACATGCGGTGCGCACCGGCAACCAGCCGATGGTGCGTTTTATCGGCAGTGATAGTGTTGATGAATCTGTGCCAATGTTTCAGCCGTGGCTGGCAAAATTGCCCGGCTGGCTGGTGGAAAGCGATCCGATGTTGTTTATTCATACCCCCGATATGGGTGAGGTTTTTCCACTGGTTGCCGCCTTGTGGCCCCAGTTGCAACAGCTGGAACCCCGGCTGCCTGCGCTGCCCATCTGGCCTCAGCAATCCAGCCTGTTCTGACACCTCGGGCTACACTCATGGGAAACGGGTGCAGCCTGCGGCAGTTTCTGCCAGAATAGCGCCCTTTCCGTTTTCTCTCCGGATATTTCATTATGTCTGACCGCGATACGCTATTTTCCGCACCCATCGATAAACTGGGTGACTGGACCTTTGACGAGCGCGTGGCTGAAGTCTTTCCCGATATGATTCAGCGCTCGGTGCCCGGTTATTCCAACATCATTTCGATGATTGGTATGCTGGCAGAACGCTTTGTGCAGCCCAACAGCAAGGTCTACGATCTGGGCTGTTCGCTCGGTGCTGCCACGCTCTCAGTCCGCCGTAATATTCATGTGCCGGGTTGTGAGATCATTGCTGTTGATAACTCGCCGGCGATGGTTGAACGTTGTCGCCGCCATATCGATGCTTTCCGTGCCGATACGCCGGTGCAGGTGCTGGAGGCGGATATTCGTGATATCCACATCGAAAACGCCTCCCTGGTGGTGCTCAACTTTACGTTACAGTTCCTGGAACCCGATGCCCGGTTGTTGCTGTTGCAAAAAATTGCCCAGGGCCTGAATCCTGGCGGGGCGCTGGTGCTGTCGGAAAAATTCAGCTTTGAAGATGCCGAAGTCGGCGAGCTACTGTTCAACATGCACCACGACTTCAAACGCGCCAATGGCTATAGCGAACTGGAAATTAGCCAGAAACGCAGCATGCTGGAAAACGTTATGTTGACCGATAGCGTCGAAGCACACAAAGCGCGGCTTAAACAGGCGGGTTTTTCCCACGCCGAGCTGTGGTTCCAGTGCTTTAACTTTGGTTCGCTGGTGGCACTGAAATGATTGATTTTGGTCGATTCTATCAGCAAATCGCCACTGGCCCGCTTGCCAGCTGGCTGGAAGTGTTACCTGCCCAGGTGGCGGCCTGGCAGCGGGAAAATCTACACGGTCATTTCCGTAACTGGGAAAAATCGGTTGAGCATCTTCCCGCACTTGTCCCGCAGCAGCTCGATTTACTGCATAGCGTCAGTGCACAACAGGATGATCTAACTGAACGTCAGCGTGCCGGGATTGAAAAGCTGTTACGTAATCTCATGCCGTGGCGCAAAGGGCCGTACTCACTCTACGGCACAGAAATCGATACCGAATGGCGTTCGGACTGGAAGTGGCAGCGTGTACAGCCACACATTTCCCCGCTGGCCGGACGCACGGTGCTGGATGTCGGCTGTGGCAGTGGCTACCACATGTGGCGCATGGTCGGTGCCGGTGCACAGCTGGTGGTCGGTATCGATCCCATGCAGTTGTTCCTGTGTCAGTTCGAAGCAGTACGCAAGCTGTTGGGTGACGATCGTCGTGCGCATTTGCTGCCGCTGGGCATTGAGCAACTGCCTGCGCTACAGGCGTTCGATACCGTGTTTTCGATGGGGGTGCTGTATCACCGCCGTTCGCCGCTGGACCATCTGCTGCAGCTGAAAAATCAGCTGGTCAGTGAAGGGGAGCTGGTGCTGGAAACGCTAGTGATTGAAGGGGATGAGAACGCGGTACTGGTACCTGGCGAACGTTATGCGCAGATGCGCAACGTCTACTTTATTCCTTCCGCTGCCGCGTTAAAAAGCTGGCTGGAGAAGTGTGGCTTCGTCGATGTGCGTATCGTTGATTACGCGGTCACCTCGGTGGAAGAACAACGTCGGACCGACTGGATGACCAGCGAATCGCTGGCCGAATTCCTTGATCCACTCGATAGCAGCAAAACGGTGGAAGGCTATCCAGCACCGCTGCGCGCGGTACTGGTCGCACGTAAGCCCTGATCTTTAACGCCGCGACAGCGCCAGCTTCGCGGCGAAACCGATAAATACGCAGCCAGTCAGACGATCCATCACTTTCAACACGGTCGGACGACGCAGGTGTGCAGCAAAGTAGTGGCTGCCACCAATCAGCACCGCATTCCACACCAGACCAATCGCCATATGGGTTAGCGCCATCAGGGTACACCACAACGGTACTGACGCACCGGCCGGGATAAACTGCGGCAGGAAAGTGACGTAAAACACCCCCACTTTTGGATTCAGCATGTTGCCCAACAGCCCACGACTAAAACAGGCGAAATAACTTTGTTCTTTTGTGGTGGTAACCTGCCCGTCATCCGCCTGAGTACGCGGATTCAGCAACAACTTCACACCCAGCCACAGCAGATACGCTGCCCCCACCCATTTCAACAGGTTATAAGCCATTTCTGAAGCCAACAGCAACGCCCCCAAACCCAGGCCCACCATCACTCCCCACACCAGACATCCCAGCGTGACACCGAACGCGGTAGCCGAGGCACGTTTCCAGCCCTGGGCCGCCGCACTACGCAGCACCAGTGCGGTATCAAAACCCGGTGTTAAGGTGAGGATGGTAATAGCAAACAGAAATGAAATCAGTAAAGTCATGGCGGGCTCCCTGTAAATTTGCCGCTATCTTAACGCTGCAATGGGAGGAAGACGATAGTTACCTTCCGTGAGTAACTGAGAATAATTCTCAACTTGCCACCAATGGTTAAATTACCGTCATTTTTCTGTGTCAGTTTGATGCCAGTCTCTTTTCTCACCCAAAGGAGTTATGGCTATGAGTAAGTTTATTTTCTCTTCACCACGGAAATATGTGCAGGGCGCTGGCGTGCTGGATGAACTGGGAGCCTCTCTCGCAGAGCTGGGTACACACGCTTTTCTGGTGGCCGACGATATCGTCTGGCAGCTGATTGGCGAGCGGACACAGCAGGCTTTAAAGGCCACCAGCATCGAATTCAGTCGTCAGCCGTTTAATGGCGAAGCCTCCAGCAATGAGATCAACCGCCTGGCACTACTGGCGAAATCTACCGGCAGCGATGTGATTGTCGGCCTCGGTGGCGGTAAAACGCTGGATACGGTGAAAGCCGTGGCTGATGAACTCAAACTGCCGGTCGCCATCGTCCCCACCGTAGCCTCCACCGATGCACCATGTAGCGCGCTTTCCGTGATCTACTCCGACAGCGGCGTGTTTGAAAGTTATCGCTTCTATAGCAAAAACCCGGATTTGGTACTGGTCGATACCGCGGTCTGTGCCAGCGCGCCCGTGCGTCTGTTCGCCTCCGGTATTGCCGATGGTCTTGCTACCTGGGTAGAAGCACAGGCGGTGTTGCGTTCACATGCCAAATCGATGGTCAATGGCGATCCTACCATCGCCGGACTGGCGATCGCCCGTGCCTGTGAGGAAACGCTGCTGACCTGGGGATTCAGCGCTTACACCGCCGTCAGCGAAAAACGCGTAACGCCAGCGGTTGAAGCTGTCGTAGAGGCCAATACCCTGCTCTCCGGCCTTGGCTTTGAGAATGCCGGTCTGGCTGGCGCACATGCCATCCACAATGGTTTTACCGCTATCGACGGGGATATTCACCATCTGACCCATGGTGAAAAAGTGGCTTATGGCACCCTGACCCAGATGGTGCTGGAGCAGCGTCCGGATGAAGAGATCGCGCGCTACATCCGTTTCTATCGTTCGATTAATATGCCGACCACACTGAAAGAACTGCATCTGGAGCATGAGTCCTGGGAGAACCTGGTGCGGGTGGGTGCGCTGGCAAATAGCGAGGGCGATACGCTGAAGAACCTGAATCCGCATCTGGCACCGGAAGACATCGCCAATGCCATTCTGGCGGTTGATGCGTTCAGTAAAACCGTTAAATAATCCAGTCTGCGTAGCGGCCTGAGTGATCGCGCCGCTACGCTGTTGTCATCGCTACTGCTCTTCAGTGGGTTTATCCCAATACTGATATTTGTAAGCCGAACTGAGATGACGCTCGATGGTTCCTTTCTCAAACACTTCGGTTTCGTGCAAATAACTGAGCGTGCAATTTCCTACCTCATCCCACAACTGACATTCATCCACCGATCGGAGGGTACTGACCGGTGTGGTCGCCGTGCCATTCAGACGTAACTCACGCCACTGATTGTCATAGGTGTAGGTATCTTTGCTGCGTGCGCTGATGGCGCTGATCACCAGCCCCTGTGGATTCCAGTTGTAGGTACTCTCACCGTTAGTCAGCGCATCGCTGCCGCGTGCGACGCTTCTTTCCACGCGGAAATGTTTGTCATAACGGTAAGTGGTATCGGTGAAGCCGTTTTTGCCCATGCTGGTAAATTTGTCAGAGGAACTGATGATGTTACCCCGCTGCCCCATCTGCCAGTTAATGGTGCCCTGCCGGTTATCCACCACCACTTCTTTCCCCTCTTTCAGGACTTTCACCAGATAGGCGTACTCCGCCACCCAGCCGCCCTGCACACGCGCAATATGCTGTTCCATGCTCAGCACGACATTACTTTCGCTTTTATCATAAGTAATGTCCGCCACCATCAAATCACCACAGGGATCAAACTGCCCCAGAATACGTTTCTGTGAATCAACGTCTTTACCAAATTCACCGGCAATCACCTGGCGCACAGCGCCTTTCGCATTCCCCCCCAGCATAATCCAGTTGTTGCTATTGGTGATGTTCTTGCTCAACGGCGGACAGACGGTGCTGACAGCCAGCGCAGCGCCACTGAGCGGAAAAAGCAGCAGTAAAACGGCACAAGGGATGGATTTCATGATGGTTATCCGTGAATAGCCTTAACTTTCAATGTAAGCATCTTTTTTCATGATGCGCTACGGTCAGCTTGCGGAGATCATCACAAAGGGGGAAGGAAGCTCATCACACAACAGTAAAAGACGAATCACCAGGATTTATTTAAAGTTTACTTTAAATATTTAAACCCGGTTTATATCCGCTATTTAATGTTAGCTTCTGCCATTGCAGGATTTCATAGATTTTAAAACTAAAAAAACTCTTCTGAACAAAGTCAAGTCTGATTAACCCATTATAGTGAGGCTATTCATGAGATTAAGCTCACTGCCGCCCATTTATAATCCCTAAGGCAATCTTAATGAGAACAGCCGTACCCTACTATCCCTAACTCTACGGAGGGTTTAAGCATGATTCAATCAGCCAGCGACATTCAGAAACGCAGCGATGAAAAGCGTGGTATGAAGCCCAAAACCTATAAACTCCCCCTGAATACCATCGATCGAATCGAGTTGCTCGCGAGTCATTCCGGGATATCTCAGGCAGCCATCATCGCCAATGCTATTGATATTTACGAGCAGTCGCTAAAACGACAATAACGCGCCATGTTCTGTTCCTGACGCGTAGCGGTGCGATTTATCGCGCGGGTTATGGTTGACGCGAAAAGATATTGCGCGATAAATCACGCCGCTACGTTTCATACTTTATCCATCATTAAAAGTGATGACGGGATGCCATTCCAGATAAGATTATCGTAGCTTACTCCTTATTATCTTCTCACCCTCCTCTGTGAGTCTGACCTCGTAATAGCGTGTCATATCGCTCACTACCACCACGAAATCAATTAAACCTTCGCGCATCAATGGTGCCAGGCTCCGGCAAGTGACCTCTTTACGTTTTCTTCGTACATTATCATGTCTGACTTCCACACCGACTGCTTTATCACCTCGTAACTTATAATCCGTTCCGTTTCGCATGCGATTCAGAGTCACGAGTTTCTCCTGTGAAATCATGGTCATATCCATTTACCCCAGCCAAAAGTACTACATTGATGACACACGAATGTTGTGGTTGATAAATCATCCGTGCTTTTAGTTGTAATAAGTTCTTTTCTCTGCACGTCATGGTAATGACAATATGGAGATTATGTGAGTTTAATATTGGCGGGTTGACGGATTTATATTTTTATGATTAGTCATATTTGATGCTACGCGCAGTAAGGGGACACCGACGTGGTATAACCAGGTTCCGCTGAGGTTAATACTTATTTTAGACAAAAAGAACCCCAGCAAGAAAAACTGGGGTTTGGTACTTGCAAACACCACGTCATGCTTTCGGCGTGCTGCGCGGCAAAATTGGCGCGATTTCAGGCTACCCGGACGGTGTTCATCTGCATCATGCTTTTCATGGCTTCCACCACATCACCGTCAACACAGTAGCGACTGAATTCATCGGTTTCCGCTTCAGAACACATCGACACCCCAGCTTTGCGGTAGCGCATTGGAGAGGCGACTAAGCGGCTTGCCGAGCTATGAACTTCCTGGATGCCACCATCCAGAAACTTTTGCAGGTTGCTAAGACGCACCCCTGCCCCGGCCATAATGATTGGACCCACGTTTTGCTCATTAAGTTCCCGCAATAATGGAATTCCGGTTTCCGCGCTTTGCTGCTGGCCCGAAGTCAGAATGCGCGCAATCCCCAAATCACTCAGTACCTCAAGGGCACGTTTTGGGCTATGGCATAAGTCAAAAGCGCGATGGAAGGTCACTGCCATGCCGTCACACAATGCCATAATCTGGCGCATACGGGCGACATCCACATGTGCATCTTCATCCAGCATGCCAATAACCAGACCGGGGAAACCCAGTTCACGCATCAGCGCCACATCCGATTTCATCACTTCAAACTCGTGGGCGGTATAACAAAAATCACCGCCGCGCGGCCGGACGATCGGATGCACCGGAATTGTCACCTGCCGTCGTGCCGCTTCCAGCACGCCCGCAGAAGGTGTCAGCCCACCTTCACGGGGTGCGCTGCAGAGTTCCACTCGGTCAGCACCGGACAGCTGCGCAGTCATTGCACAGTCGATGCCGTAGCAGCATATTTCCAGTTTCGTCATACTTTTCTCCTTTCACATGACTTCTGGCTCGGGAAGATTGCTTAAGTTAGTCTGCTCAATGAAGACAGTTTACGTGGAAAACTAACTATGGCATTCAATTTTGACCAATGGATAGACCGCCGTCACAGCGATAGTTTGAAATGGCACAAATATGGCGATCAGGATGTACTGCCACTATGGGTTGCCGACACCGATTTTCGCTCCCCGGAATGCGTGATTACTGCGATAAAAAACCGGGCAGAGCACGGTGTTTTTGGTTACGGTGCTACACCAACCGGATTGATTGATATCACGATTTCCCGTCTGGCGCAGCGCTATGGTTGGCATATCCAGCCGGAATGGATTGTGTTATTGCCGGGAGTCGTCAGTGGCCTGAATCTTTCGGTCCGCGCATTTACCGACCCCGCGCAAAGCACCGTCGCTCCAGACCCGATTTATCCCCCGTTTCGCGCTGCGGCTAAACTGGCGGATCGACGTCAAATCCACTTGCCGCTGCAGTTAGAAAATCAGCGCTGGCTAATGAATCTGGCGGTGGTCAATGAACAGATGCAGGGTAATGAACGTTTGCTGATGCTGTGCAATCCGCAAAATCCGGGCGGCACCGCTTATCGACGTGACGAGTTGCAGGCACAGCTGGCCTTTGCGCAACAATATGATTTGATCGTCTGCTCTGATGAAATTCATTGCGACCTGATCCTTAGCCCCGGCGTGCAGCACGTTCCTTTTGCATCACTCAGCGAAGACGCGTCACAGCGCAGCATCACGCTGATTTCACCATCGAAAACCTTCAACATTGCCGGGCTGGGCGCATCAATGGCGATCATCCCTAACCCGGAATTACGTAAACGTTTTAATCAGATGCGTCAGGGGATTGTGCCCGCGGTGGATATTCTGGCACTGGTCGCGGCAGAGGCGGCCTGGCGGGAGGGGGATGCCTGGCTGGCAGCACAGCTTGATTATCTGCGCGCCAATCGTGACTGGCTGGTGGAACAGGTAAATGCCCTGCCCGAGCTCAGCATGGTATCCCCAGAAGCGACCTACCTGGGCTGGATCGATGCCAGCAAGCTTGCCGTTGCCAGCCCGGCACGGTGGTTTGAACAGCATGGGCTGGGTTTCTCACCAGGACGCGATTTTGGCGACGATAATTTTGTTCGTTTCAATTTTGGCTGTACCCGCGCCACGCTGAAGGAAGCCGTCGCACGTCTGCAACGCGCGGTGGCAACCCGACGCTAAGCCTGTTCGCTGGCGACGATCTCTTCCAGTCGCCACGGATGAAACTTAATGGTAGTTTGCCCATCCGTCACTGCCAGGGTCGGATTGGGCAAACGCTCCTTTTCGCCCTGCGGGGTGCTGGTTTTAAAGGAAATTCCCGGTTGCATCAGCGCTTCATCGGCCAGCAGCGCCATCGCCCGCATGCCCAGCGTTTCCGGCTCACCACGCAACACAATTTCCACATGTTCCCATCCTTCATGCCGATAGAGTTTTTCACCCGGCCAGGGTAACTCGATCACCTCAACCTGCCAACCCGCCAGCTGCATGGGCTGATGCAGTTTGAACAAACAAATCGGACGACCATTGATCATAGCTTCAGAGAACTGGCTGCCGATTTGCAGCAAACCCTGCTTCCAGCGCTCAGCCGTAGCGTACTGATGGCAGCGAACTGCCACATGATCGGCTTCGTGTTGATCGAGCTGCAATCCCAAACGTTCAGCAAATTGGAGTAACGCCTGTTCAAAGCGCAGCAGGTCCTGTTCCAAATCCTTCAGTTCCGAAGGAAAAATCATCGTCATGCGTCAATCACCTTACGATTAGTTTAGATCTTTTAATCAATGCAGACTCTTGCAGAATCTGAATTTCTTCAGGCATAACTGTCGGAATCATCTGATTTCGACGCTAAAACCCCGTAAAACCGTATAAAACTGCCTTTCAATTCGGATTAATCGCAACCCCAGGTCCAAAAGTTACTTTATGAAAGTGCTTTAACTATCTGTTTTTAGTAAACATAATTAATACAATGAGATAAGTCTTATTTAGCCTGCAAACAATTGCAGCCTGAAATCCTTTCTTATAAATTTGTGACTACTCAAATAAAAGGAATGGCCCTATGTCTATGCTCATTGTTGTCGCGGTCCTGATTGCATTGATGGGATTTGCAATTTCCCGCCACTGGAAGGTGCGTGAAGACAAAAGCGTTAAAAATCCTCGGCGCTTTGCACGGCGCCGTTAATCGGCGCTGGTGTTTCCTCTATTTTTCAGTCTGAACCGATTGCTGACGCACTCTATCATTTCACGTATACTTCCCCTCTTATTTTTTCCGTCCCGCCAGCCCGAGAATGCCTCTGCGGGATGACGACAACGGCTCGCTCATGGCAGGCGGGCCATTTCAGCATATGAAGGTAACGCGGTGAATATTCAGGCTCTTCTTTCCGACAAAGTCGGTCAGGCAATGATCGCGGCAGGTGCGCCTGCCGATTGCGAACCCCAGGTTCGTCAGTCCGCTAAGGTGCAATTTGGCGACTACCAGGCGAACGGTATCATGGCGGTGGCAAAAAAGCTCGGTCAGGCACCGCGTCAGCTGGCTGAGCAGGTGATCCAGCATCTTGATCTGCACGGTATTGCCAGCAAAGTCGAAATCGCCGGTCCCGGCTTCATTAATATCTTCCTCAATCGCCAGTGGCTGGCTGAGCAGGCGGCGCAGGCGCTGGTATTACCCCGTCTTGGCGTTAGCACCGTGGCACCCGAAACCGTGGTGATTGACTATTCCGCACCGAACGTGGCGAAAGAAATGCACGTAGGTCACGTCCGCTCCACCATCATCGGTGATGCTGCGGTGCGTACGCTGGAGTTTCTCGGCCACCATGTCATCCGTGCCAACCACGTTGGTGACTGGGGTACGCAGTTCGGTATGTTGATTGCCTACCTGGAAAAACAGCAGAACGAACATCATGAAGATATCGCACTGGCTGACCTCGAAGCCTTCTACCGCGAAGCCAAGCGCACTTATGACGAAGACGAAGCTTTCGCTGAAATCGCGCGCGGCTATGTGGTGAAATTGCAGGGTGGCGATGAATATTGCCGCACCATGTGGAAGAAGCTGGTCGATATCACCATGAGTCAGAACCAGAAAGTTTATGACCGTTTGAATGTTACCCTGACGCGTAAAGATGTGATGGGTGAAAGCCTGTACAACGACATGCTGCCGGGCATCGTTGCCGACCTGAAAGAGAAAGGTCTGGCGGTTGTCAGTGAAGGCGCAACCGTGGTGTTCCTTGATGAATTCAAAAACAAGGAAGGCGAACCGATGGGGGTGATTGTGCAGAAGAAAGATGGTGGCTATCTCTACACCACCACCGATATCGCCTGTGCGAAATATCGTTACGAAACCCTGCATGCTGACCGCGTGCTGTACTACATCGATTCACGCCAGCATCAGCATCTGCAACAGGCATGGACCATCGTACGTAAAGCCGGTTACGTGCCTGAGAGCGTGCCGCTGGAGCACCACGCATTTGGTATGATGCTGGGCAAAGATGGCCGTCCATTCAAGACCCGTACCGGCGGCACCATCAAACTGGCTGACCTGCTGGACGAAGCGGTTGAACGCGCACTGGCGCTGGTCAGTGAGAAAAACCCGGATATGACACCGCAGGAGTTGCAGGAACTGGCGGAAGTGGTGGGCATTGGCGCGGTGAAATACGCCGACCTGTCAAAAAGCCGCACCACCGATTACGTCTTCGACTGGGACAACATGCTGGCCTTTGAAGGCAATACTGCGCCTTACATGCAGTATGCCTACACCCGCGTGCTGTCGGTGTTCCGTAAAGCCGGCATTGATGCCGACAGCCTGCAAGGCGAGATTGTATTGACTGAAGAGCGTGAAGCCCAGTTGGCAACCCGTCTGCTGCAATTTGAAGAAGTCATTACGCAGGTTGCACGTGACGGGACACCACATGTGATGTGTGCTTATCTGTACGATCTGGCGGGTCAGTTCTCGGGCTTCTACGAGCACTGCCCGATCCTGTCGGCGGAAGATGAGCAGGTGCGTAATAGCCGTCTGCAACTGGCGGCATTGACAGCGAAAACGCTGAAGCAGGGTCTCGACACCCTCGGCATTAAAACT
Organism: Pantoea sp. X-Soil-TKNS-1280; assembly: GCF_059730475.1. Lineage (NCBI taxonomy): Bacteria > Pseudomonadati > Pseudomonadota > Gammaproteobacteria > Enterobacterales > Erwiniaceae > Pantoea > Pantoea sp. X-Soil-TKNS-1280. Next base: position 2,462,839 of record NZ_AP035962.1, read on the forward strand.
GTCGAACGTATGTAATACAAATTAACCGCCCATCTTTGATGGTGGGCGGTTAGCTGAAATTGCATTAAAGAGCAGGCTTCCTCAGCCGATAGTAGTTTTTATCCATGGATGAGTCTGAGGAACAAAATGAAACGAATACTCCTGGCCGCCCTGATATTAGGGACAGCGCCTGTCGCTTTTGGCGCTTCATTTGACTGTAATAAAGCCGCCGGATTTACTGAGCTGACCATCTGTACCACACCCGCATTATCTACTCTTGATACGCAGCTAAACACCCTTTACAACACAGCCCTGCAACAACAGCCGCAAAATAAACCGTTGTTACGTAAATCGCAAATCGCCTGGCTAAGGGATATAAGAAATAAAGCCACCACCATTCAGGATCTGGAAACCGCTTACCAGGGACGCATCCGGGATCTCACCACCCTGACTGACGGCAAAGAAACCTCGTCGCCCAATACGTCCGTAAAACCCGTTGCGACGCCACCAGTAACCCCCGTGAAATCTCCGCTTGAAGTCAAAGCAGAATCCGGTGATGTGGCCGCACAAGCAGAGTTAGGCATTAAACTGAGTGACGGAAATCTGCAACAGCAACAAGCGGCACTGGCCTGGCTGGAACAAGCAGCCAAAGCAGGCAATATTGCCGCGATATCCCGCCTCGGTTATTTGCTGACTTACGGTGAGGGTGTGGTCAAAGATGTTCCACGGGGTGTTCAGCTTACTCAGCAGGCAGCCGTCGCGAACAATGCTGAGGCGCAGATAAATCTTGGTTACAGCTATGCAAAGGGAATCGGGGTTCCCAGGGATTTGCAACAATCGTTGTTATGGTATGAAAAGGCCGCCCAAAATGGCAGCCCGCTGGCGGCAAGGAATATTCAGGCCGTCAAATACCAGATTGCACAGCAGCAAAAATATCAGGATGGATTTACAGCAATTATTACCTGTGGCCCGATGGGCGGAAACTATGTCGATAATTGTTTCAATGATAGCGATCTGAAGATCACACAAAACAATATGACCACGCTTTACAATATGAACAGTGGCAATTATCCCAGCCAGGCGGGAGAAGCTAAAAGTGATGGCCTGCATATTCTTTTAACGAAAAGCTTCACGCTGTTTGCGCAAAACAGCATGGATAATGACATTCTCTCGATCAAAATTGTCAGAAACAGTACCGGTGACGTGGTTTATCAGGATCAGGCGTCAAAATATGGCGTAATCAAGGTGCAGAATTAAACGCATATTCCACAACGGCGCGATTTATCGCGCCTGCTTTACGCTACATGATGAACGTAACCTGTACCTGTTACGCTAATGATAATTCACCGTCACTTCACTGCTCACCACGCGTAAGCCTGGCGGCACGGCACCCCGTCCGTTAAAGCCAAAAGCCAGGTGCAACGTTTCATCGGCAGCGATATGCGCCAAACCGCGCGTTGTACCGCTCGCCCCCTCCAGCAGCACACAACGCTGGCTGGCACAAAGGCGCACCACCAACCCGGATGGTGCCGGACGGCTCAGCTGATAACGCCAGCTCACCTGCGAAATGGTTCCCTGCACCTTGGTTGCGGCACGTAACGGCGGAGAAGCCAGCCAGTTGCCACGCGCTCCAAGCGTCGGCCCGCTGGCGCTGGCATGCCATGCACCATCAGCCGCCACCGCCCACAGCGGCAGCAGCAGCAAAAAGCCCGGCCACACACGAAGCATATTATTTGCCCCCGATGGTGGCGGTCATGCGAATCTGGCGGTTATCCGTCAGCTCCATATTGGACAACACCACCAGCTGCGGCAGATTACGGCGCAGGAAGCGCGCCAGCAATGCGCGCAGCGGATGGTTAACCAGCAGCACCGGCGGCGCACCCAGCATTTCCTGACGTTGCAGCGCATCCTGTGCCTGATGCAACAAGCGATCGGCGAGACCCGGTTCCAGACCGCCGCCGCCCTGTAATGCCTGTAACAACAGGCGTTCCAGCGTGGCATCCAGGCCGATCACCTGCACTTCCCCGTTGCCCGGGAACCACTGCTGGGTGATGGCACGGCCCAGCGCCACGCGAACCACACTGGTCAGCTCCTGCGGATCGGTCTGTACCGGTGCATGTTCGGCCAGCGTTTCGATAATGGTGCGCATATCACGAATCGATACTCGCTCCGTCAACAGGTTCTGCAAGACCTTATGCAACGTGGTCAGGGTGATCACGCCCGGCACCAAATCTTCGGTAAGTTTCGGCATTTCCTGCGTCACACGATCCAGCAGCTGCTGGGCTTCATGACGACCAAACAACTCGCTGGCGTATTGTCCAATCAGATGATTGAGGTGTGTTGCGACCACGGTACTGGCTTCCACCACGGTGAAGCCCTGAATTTGTGCCTGCTCTTTCAACGCACTGTCGATCCAGATAGCCGCCAGGCCGAAGGCTGGGTCAACAGTCGCCTCACCCGGCAGGGTGCCGGCTGCGGTGCCAGGGTTAATCGCCATCCAGCGTCCCGGATAGGCATCGCCGCTGCCAATTTCTACCCCTTTCATCAGAATGCGGTAACGTGCGGGCGGCAGTTCCATGTTGTCGCGAATATGTACCACAGGCGGCAGAAAGCCCACCTCCTGCGCCACTTTTTTACGGATACTGCGGATACGCCCCAGCAGTTCACCGTTTTGCAAATGATCGACCATCGGAATCAGGCGATACCCGACTTCCATACCGAGTGAATCTTCCAGTTGGACGTCGGTCCATGAAGCTTCAACCGTGGCAGGTGTCTCCTGACTTTTCACCACGCTGGACGCTTCCGGTTGTTTCTTCGGCTGCATCTGGCGGCCACGCAACCACCAGGCCAGACCCAATAGCCCAGCGGTGAACAGCAGGAACACAAAATTCGGCATTCCAGGCACCAGGCCCAGCAAACCGATCACCCCGCCACTCAGCATCAGTACGCGCGGGTTGTTAAACAGCTGGCCCACCATCTGCTCGCCAACGTCCTGGTCAGTACTGACGCGCGTCACAATAACACCCGCAGCGGTCGAGATGACCAGTGCCGGGATCTGCGCCACCAGACCATCACCAATGGTCAGCAGCGTATAGGTTTCAGCAGCATGCCCCAGATCCAGACCGTGCTGAACAACACCCACCAGCAGGCCACCAATCACGTTAATCACCATGATCATGATCCCGGCGATGGCATCGCCGCGTACAAACTTACTGGCACCGTCCATCGAACCGTAGAAGTCCGCTTCCTGCGTCACCTCTGAGCGACGGCGTTTGGCTTCCTCTTCGCCGATCAAACCGGCGTTCAGATCGGCGTCAATCGCCATTTGTTTGCCAGGCATCCCATCGAGGACAAAGCGTGCCCCCACCTCAGCGATACGGCCAGCACCCTTGGTGATAACCATAAAGTTGATGATGACCAGGATGATAAACACCACGATACCAATCGCGAAGTTGCCACCGACCAGAAAGTGGCCGAAGGCCTCCACCACGCGTCCTGCCGCTGCGGCACCGGTATGACCATCCAGCAGGATGATACGTGTCGAGGCGACGTTAAGCGCCAGACGCAACAAGGTGGAGAACAGCAGAATGGTAGGAAATGCCGCGAAATCCAGGGTGCGCTGGGTGAACATCGCCACCAGCAACACCATGATCGACAGCGCAATGTTAAAGGTAAACAGCAGGTCAAGGATGAACGCGGGTAACGGCAGCACCATCATCGACAGGATCATCATGATCAGAACCGGACCGGCCAGTACCTGCCATTGTGTGTCTTTGAAGTTGCCCGGTAACCGCAGCTTTTCGGCCAGATTAGCCATCGTTTCTGTTCTCTCCTGGAATGTCCATCTCTGCCGGGACCGACAGATTATTAGGTTTCTTCGGTATCATGCCGCCTTCACGCTTCCAGCGTCGCAGCTGCCAGACCCACGCCAGCACTTCGGCCACCGCCGCATAAAGTGCCCCCGGAATGAACTGACCAATTTCGGTATGACGATATAGCGCACGCGCCAGCGGTGGTGCTTCAAGAATGGGTACGCGATGTTCTTTGCCCAGTTCGCGAATTTTCAGCGCCACGTCACCCGCACCTTTCGCGATGACCTTCGGTGCGCTCATTTTTTTCTCGTTATATTGCAGTGCCACCGAGTAGTGCGTCGGGTTGGTGACGATCACATCGGCCTTGGGTACGTCGGCCATCATGCGGCGGCGGGCAGCGGCACGCATTGCCTGACGAATTCGCCCTTTAACATGAGGATCACCCTCCTGCTGTTTGAATTCGTCACGGATATCCTGACGCGACATACGTAATTTTTTGAAGTAGCTGTACAACTGCCAGAACACATCGAAGCCGACCATCGGAATCAAACCCAGCATCACCAGCGCACAACACACGGCGATCATATTCATGCCATGTTCTAGCGCGTTCATCGGTGATTCGCTGATCAAACGCAGCATCTCCGGCCAGTGCGACCAGACATACCAACCCGCCACCACCCCCACCAGCACCGCCTTGAGGATAGCTTTCAGCAGCTCAGCCCAGGTTTGTCCCGAAACCATGCGCTTCAGGCCGCTCAGCGGGTTAAGTTTGGTGAAATCCGGGCTGAGAGATTTGCCGCTGATAACAATACCGCCCAGCAGCATCGGTGCCGACATCGCCACCAGCACTAAACCGGCCATCAACGGCAGCACCGCCAGCACCGCCTGACCAATCAGGGTACTGATATGCGCCACGATCACTTTGTCATCCGTGACCATGCCATGATCAAAACGAAAACCGGTCGCCACCATCGCGGCCAGCCGTCGCGCCATGCTGGTGCCGCCCAGCCATAAAATCATAATGCCGGATAACATCATCAGTAATGACGTCAGCTCGCGCGAACGCGGAATCTGCCCCTCTTCACGCGCTTTTTCAAGTCGGTGCGCTGTGGGCGATTCTGTTTTGTCCTCGTCACTACTGTCTTCAGCCACGACTTACCTCTGCTGACTGGAATTCTGAGCATAGGATGCCAAAAGGCGCGGACGCTAAAGCGTGGATTAAGGGGGGAAAATGTCAGTTTATTTAGCCATAAGGGAAATTACCGCCTGCGCAGATGACATCGCGGCCAGATTTATCGCGGGATGTTCAGGAATTGAGTTGTTTTAACTCGCCCTCACTGAGGCCAGTCACTTTTATGATGGTGTTGAAGTCCAGTTTTTCCGCTAGCATACGGCGCGCTATTTCAAGTGTGACTTCCTGACGGCCCTCCAGGTATCCTTCCTGCCATCCTTTCAGATGTGATTCCAGCCGCCACTGCTCTTCGATTGTCATTGTCTTTTCCTCAAAGGAAATTACCACGCACAGATGACGTAGCGGACTGATTTATGACGGTATGTTCAGGCGTTGAGTTGTTTTAACTCGCCATGACTGAGGCCAGTCACCTTGATGATAGTGTTGAAATCGACTTTTTCCGCCAACATACGACGAGCCATTTCCAGCGTGACTTCCTGCCGTCCTTCCTGCCGCCCTTCCTGCCGCCCTTCCTGCCGTCCTTCCAGACGTGACTCCAGCCGCCACTGCTCTTCAATCGTCATAATCTTTTCCTCAAGTTGCGGTTTGGCTTGCCTCAGTATTTCAACCACCTTGCCCCGATCATCTGTATCTCCATGTCGCAGCAAATAAAATATGACATCGATCGAGAGATCATCATTGTAATCCACCGCCAGCAAGGTTGCTATCGGGTCGATATTTTCCAGCATATCGCGTAAACGGATAATTTTGTGTGCCATCTCAAGCCGCGCCACATCCCGGTGCGTCATGATTTCCTCGTCAGGAATGACCGTAACATCAACCAGCGGGAAGGGCCGACAGAAGATCTGTTCAGCCAGTTTCGGATTGCGAAATGACTCCAGCCAGTTCATCGAATAAGGATAGGGGCTGATCCTTCCCTGATAAAACAGCATCGGCACCACGATGGGTAATTCACGATGGCCTTCATCGAGGTGGCGCTGCATGGCGGCAATGCTGTAGCGCATCATGCGCAAGGTCATATGTTTATCGGGAGTGCTTTGATGCTCGATCAACGTATAGATATACCCTGCACCACAGTCGGTCTTCATGGATAACAGGACATCAGAATAAAAGGCGCTTAGATCTCTTTCAATAAAGGTAGTCGGTATCAGTTGGAGCGTATTCAGGTCGCAATGCTGTTGTATTTCCTGCGGTAAGTGAATTTCCAGGAATTGCCTGGCGACGGGAAGATGACTGAGAAATTTTTTAAACAGTGCATCATGTGGCGCGGGAGTAGCCCCCATAGCGGTAATTCCTGTCACTGGTGAGAAAAGTGACTGGACGTTAGCACAGGTGGTCAGTCTCCGAAATTTGAGTCATCAAAATGTCAGAGGGATTTAAGGCATTCAGGATGTGTTCAGGAAAGTATCAGCAAAGAGTCATTTCAAAACGATGCCCTTTCAGGACAGGGCATCGCAGAAAATGGCGAGATAAACTAGCGGCTACACCATAGCGCCATGTGTCGTGTTTGCAACGCTGGTTTCACGATAAAAGCGCACCACTTCACCCACCAGCAACAACGCTGGTGATTGCAGCTGCTCGCGGGCTACTGTCTCGCTAAGCTTATCCAGGGTGGTGATGAGCACCCGCTGTTGTGGTCGCGTGCCATTCTCAATGATGGCAACCGGCGTGGTCGGTTCTCGCCCCTGCGCCTGCAACTGTACGCTAATACTGGCGCTCCATTTCAGCCCCATATAAAACACCAATGTCTGATTGGCGGCGGCGAGGCTATGATCATCCAGCTGCGGCTCGCCGGTTTTACCGTGCCCGGTAATCAGCCGCAGCGACTGGGCGCATTCGCGGTGGGTCAGTGGAATCCCGCTGGCTGCCGCACAACCAGCAGCGGCCGTAATTCCCGGTACCACCTGACAACCAATCCCGGCCTGCTGGAGACAAACCATTTCTTCCCCACCACGACCAAAAATAAACGGATCGCCCCCTTTCAGACGCACCACATTGCGCCCGCTACGCGCCAGATCCACCAGCAGTTGATTGATCTGCGCTTGCTTTAACCCATGGCTGCCGAGTTTTTTACCGACATCAATCGCCAACGTGCTGGATGGTACTTCCGCCATGACATCGTCACTGACCAGACGATCATAGACCACCACATCGGCACTTTTGATCAACCGCAGCGCTTTCAGCGTCAGCAGCTCCACATCGCCCGGCCCGGCACCCACCAACCATACCTGCCCCTGTGGCGCATCCAATCCCGGCGGGTTAAACAGTTTATCCAGTGTCTCAATTGCCTGGGTCATAATGGCCTCCGCTACTGCGCTACCTGGAGCGCGCTGATAAGTTGTTTCAGCTCCGGAATACAGGAGCCACAGTTAGTGCCGCACTTGAGCGATGCGCCCAGCGCTGCCGGAGAGTGGCAACCTTGCTCAATGGCTCGTCGGATGGCGACTTCACCGACGCCAAAACAGCTGCAAATGGTCCGTCCCTGGCTCTCTCCCTGTGCAGGCCGTCCGCCAAGTAGCGCATGGCGCTGTTGCGCCGTGGCTGGATGTTCGCTGAATCCCAACGCGACAAAGGAATGGTCAATCTCTGGTAACCAGGGAGCGGCATAGAATGCCCGCTCCAGCTGACCATTGCGCCAGCCCAACAGATGCAACTGCTGACCTGCCCGGGCATGCTGCCATTGCAGTTCAGCTGCACCGGGCTGCTGCTGTAACCAATCGGCGGGTGCTCCCTGCCCGGCCAGTACATAACGCAGTACACCCGGCTGCGGCGCGCGTGACCAATAATCCACATGCTGAGGATCCGCCTGCTCGCGCTGCCACAACCAGCCCTGCCACTGCGGACGCAGTGGTTGCAGGCGCACGCCAGTTTGCTTGAGGGCCGGTTGCCCGGAATCCGGACAACAGCGCGCGGCCACCAGCCCATCGACATTCGCCTGGCCGCTGAACTGACGCGTCCAGTGCATTGGGATAAATAACTGTCCACGCGTCAGGCCGTTATCGATAATCACCCGGCCACACCACCAGCCAAGCTGCGATTGCACCCGCGTCAGATCGCCCTGACTCAGGCCATGCGACGCCGCGTCATGCGGATGCAACAACACAAAAGGCTCGTCGTAATGCTGCATCAGCCGCGGCACCGCACCGGTACGCGTCATGGTGTGCCACTGATCGCGGATACGCCCGGTGTTCATCAGCAACGGATAGTGTTCGGACGATGGGGTAGATAGCGGAATGGCTACCGGCAGCAGACGGGCTCTACCCCCTGGATGAAAGAAGCGGCGATCGCTGAACAGCCGCGAAGTACCTGCCGGGGCAGCCGGATTAACCGGCCACTGCACCGGCTGCAACTGGTCATATTGTTCACGACTCAGCGTTGCCAGGGTGCTGATATCAAACGCACGACGTCCCTGATTTTCAAAACCAGACAGTGCTGCATGTTCAATAAAGATTTCATGGGGATGCTGCCAGCCAAACGCGTCCTCATAACCGAGGCGCTGAGCCACCTGAGCCAGCAACCACCAGTCCGGCTTCGCTTCCCCGGCGGGCGCAACAAAGCTGCGTTGACGCGAAATGCGGCGTTCCGAATTGGTCACGGTGCCATTCTTTTCCCCCCACCCCTGGGCGGGCAGCAGCACGTCGGCATACGCGCTGGTATCCGTGGCCGCGCTCACCTCCGAGACAATCACCAATGGACAGCGTGCCAGCGCTTCAGCCACGCGATTTCCCTCCGGCATCGACACCGCCGGATTGGTGCCCATAATCCAGACCGCTTTTACCTCACCGCGCTCAACCGCCTGGAACAGTTTCACCGCCTTCAGTCCGGGCTGAGAGGCTACCCGCTCGCTGCGCCAGAAACGGGCCACTCGATCCACCTCTTCCACGCTAAACCCCATATGCGCGGCCAGTTGATTGGCCAGGCCGCCAACTTCGCGCCCGCCCATGGCATTGGGCTGGCCGGTGAGCGAGAAAGGCCCGCAGCCAGCGCGGCCAATTTTGCCGCTCAGCAAATGCACGTTAAGGATGGCGTTGTTATTGTCGCTGCCGGTCTGCGACTGGTTGATCCCCATGCACCATAACGTCAGCACGCGGGGATGCGCGGTAAACAGCTGCCAGAAAGTCAGGATGCTGGCCTGATCCAGCTGGCAGGCATGGGCAACGGCGGCCAGATCCCAGTCAGTACAGGCCGCCTGCGTCGCTTCGACATGGTCGAGGTGCGGCAGCATGCTGCTATCGATGCCACCCTCGCTGCTTAGCCAGTTAAGTAATCCGGCAAATAAGGCGCTATCGCTGCCGGGACGCAGGGCCAGGTGCAGGTCGGCCAGATCGCAGCTGGCGGTCCGTCGCGGGTCGATAACCACCAGCTTCATCCCTGGCCGCTGCTGCTTCGCCTGCACCAGCCTCTGCCAGGCAACCGGATGCGCCCAGGCGGCGTTGGAACCCACCAGAATCACCAGATCCGCCTGCTCAATGTCTTCATAACAGCAAGGCACCGCATCGGCACCAAAGGCCCGTTTGTACCCCACCACTGCCGAGGCCATACACAACCGCGAGTTGGTATCGATATTGGCGGCACCAATAAAACCTTTCATCAGTTTATTGGCGACATAATAATCTTCAGTCAGCAGTTGCCCGGAGGCATAAAACGCCACTGCCTGTGGGCCATGCTGACGGATGATGTCACGCAATCCTGTGGCCACATAATCCAGCGCCTGCCCCATGCTGGCACGCTGGCCTTTTACTTGCGGCCACAGCAAACGTCCCTCCTGCCCGAGGGTTTCCCCCAGCGCAGAACCTTTGACGCACAGGCGGCCAAAGTTGGCGGGATGCTGGCGGTCGCCACTGACCGGGGCATCAGGAGCATGGATCTCGACGCCACAACCCACGCCACAGTAGGGACAGGTAGTTTTCATGATGCCGCCGCCAGGGCCAGCAGCGGCTGATTACCCAACCAGACTTTGCCCTCCTCAACCCGCACTGGCCAGCAACGTAATTGCAACTGGGGGTTGTCGAGGCTTTGCCCGTCACGCAGGCGTATCCGCTGCTTATACAATGGCGAGATCACCACCGGTTCCCCGGCCACATCACCGAGAATGCCGCGTGACAACACGCTGGCCTGAGTACCCGGTTCAATATCCTCCAGCGCATAAATGGCACTCCCGAAGCGGAACAAGGCCACGCGCTGCTGACCCAGCCGCGCCCCGACACCTGCCGCAGGCGGGATCGCCGCCTCATCACAGATGGCGTGCCACGGTTCCGCTGGCAGGGTCAGTACCGGGATACTGAGGTTATCAACCGGCTGACGCTGGCCACGTACTTCACTGTAATGCAGGGTTTCGTCCGGCTGGTCGCTGTTGATGGTGGCACTGAACAACGCACGACGCGACGGGTCGGCCAGCGTGGTGTGCCATTCGCACTGATAACGATCCACCACCCGCTGCATCTCCTGCTCCAGTGTGGCACCGATGCCGAGCGCATCGTCAATCACCACCTCACGCAGATACGCCAGCCCGCCTTCCATGTTGTCCATCCATACGCTGGTACGTTGCAAACGATCGGCAGTGCGGACATAGAACATCAGAATGCGATCGACATAACGGATCAAGGTGTCGTCATCCAGGTCGCTGGCAAACAGATCAGCATGGCGTGGCTTCATACCGCCATTGCCGCACACATACAGGTTCCAGCCTTTATCGGTGGCGATTACGCCAATATCTTTGCTCTGCGCTTCCGCGCATTCGCGCGTACAGCCGGATACCGCCATTTTAATTTTGTGCGGCGCTCGCAGGCCTTTGTAGCGATGCTCCAGCGCGATGGCAAAGGCGGTAGAATCCTGCACGCCGTAGCGGCACCAGCTCGATCCGACGCAGGATTTAACCGTGCGCAGCGATTTACCATAGGCATGGCCCGTTTCGAATCCGGCGGCAATCAGCGCTTCCCAGATAGCGGGCAGTTGATCGAGACGCGCACCAAACAGGTCGATACGCTGCCCGCCAGTAATTTTGGTGTAGAGATCGTACTGTGCCGCCACTTCACCAATCGCGATCAGGCCCTGCGGGGTGATTTCACCACCCGGTACGCGCGGTACCACCGAGTAGGTGCCATCTTTCTGGATGTTAGCGAAGTAACGATCGTTGGTGTCCTGCAACGGCAGATGCGCGGGCTTTAGCAGATAATCATTCCAGCAGGAGGCCAGCAGTGAACCCACCAACGGCTTGCAGATTTCGCAGCCATGACCACGACCATGCTGGGCCAGCAACTCATCAAACGTGGTGATCTCACCCACGCGGATCAAGTGATACAGCTCCTGGCGTGACCAGGCAAAGTGCTCGCAAATGTCCTTCTTCACTTCAACCCCGAGACTGGCGAGCTGATGCTCCATCACCTGCTTCACCAGCGCGCTGCAACCCCCACAACCGGTGGCCGCTTTAGTGCAGCTTTTCAACGTCGCCATATCACCGCAGCCGCCTTGCACCGCAGCACAGATGTCGCCTTTGCTGACATTGTGGCAGGAGCAAATCTGCGCGCTGTCCGGCAACGCGGCAACGCCGAGTGCTTTGGCCGGCGACCCTGCCAGCTGCGGCAGAATCAGGCTTTCAGGCGCTTCCGGCAGCGCCATTTTATTCAGCATCATTTGCAGCAGGCTGGCGTAATCGCTGGTGTCTCCCACCAGCACGCCACCCAACAGGGTTTTGCCATCCTCAGACACCACCAGCTTTTTGTAGATGCCTTTCGGGTTATCGATCCATTGATAGTTCTGGCTGGCCGGAGTACGACCATGAGCGTCGCCAAATGATGCGACTTCCACCCCCAGCAGCTTTAGCTTAGTGCTCATGTCCGCGCCGCTGAAGGCCGCCCCTTCCTGAGCCAGTTGTCCGGCCAGCACCCGCGCCATCTGGTAACCGGGTGCCACCAGCCCAAAAATTTGTCCGTGCCACAGGGCGCATTCCCCGATGGCATACACATCGCGCACGCTGGTTGCGCAGCCATCATCAATGACGATGCCACCACGTTCACCGAGGGTAATGCCCGCCGCACGCGCCAGCGCATCACGCGGGCGGATCCCGGCGGAAAACACCACCAGGTCGCTATCCAGCAGGCTGCCATCGGCGAAACGCAGTTGCACGCTGCCGTCCGGCTGGCTCTCAATCGCTTCCGTCACCTTGCTGGTGTGCACCTGCACCCCGAGGGCGCTGATTTTGCCACGCAGCATTTGCGCGCCACCGTCATCCAGCTGCACGGCCATCAGGCGTGGAGCAAACTCAACCACGTGGGTTTCCAGTCCCAGTTGCTTCAGGGCATTAGCCGCCTCCAGACCCAGCAAACCGCCACCAATCACCACCCCGCGTTGCGCCCCACGCGCACAGCTGGCGATAGCATCGAGATCCGCCAGCGTACGATAGACAAAGCAACGCGGCAGGTCATGGCCTGGCACTGGTGGCACAAACGGCACTGAGCCGGTCGCCAGCACCAGTTTGTCCCACGCCAGTTCGTTCCCCTGGCTGTCGCGCAGGCTGCGGCGCTGCGGGTCAATCGCATTGACTTCGCAACCGCTACGCAACTCAATGCCGTGCTGCTGGAAAAAGTTGTCACTCACCAGTGACAGGTCGTCAGCACTTTTGCCCGTGAAATACTCGGTCAGATGCACGCGGTCGTAAGCCATCTGCGGCTCGTCGCCGTACACCACAATATGATATTGCTGATGCAGGTCGCGGCTGACCAGTTGCTCAAGAAAATGGTGGCCAACCATACCGTGGCCCACGACTGCGAGAATGGGTTTGCTCATCATTGTGCTTCCTGCAGCCACTGGCTGCGTCGTATTGTTGTCCAGGCCAAACAGCGCATTGATATCAACGCGTTCGGTCCGTTGTAATCGGGTGAGTAACGTTGCTGCCGGACTGCTGTCACCAAACAACAGCACGCCTGAAAGCACGCCATCACGCAGGAACAGCCGCTGGTAGTGTCCCGCTAGCGGGTCGAAGCTGGTCAGCGAGGGGGCTTCACTCATCTCTCCGGCACTGAACATCTCGATACCGCTGACCTTGAGCCGGGTGCCGCTTTCCTGGTAATAAAAATCATCCACCGGCTCCCCGGCCAGGCTTCCGGCCAGCACCGCCGCCTGTGCCAGACAGGGTGCGACCAGGCCGAAGGTTTCCCCGTCAATCTCGCAGCATTCACCAAGGGCATAGATACCGGGGATCGCGGTATGCAGCTGGCGATTCACCAGAATGCCGCGTTGACAAGACACTCCCGCCGCCTGCGCCAGCGCAATCTCCGGAATGACGCCGATGGCAATCACCACCTGCTGTGCGGCGATCTGGCTGCCATCGGTGAGCGTCACCTGCTGCGCCCCCACCTGCTGCAACGACACCCCGAGACGGCAGTCGATACCACGCGCTGTCAGATGTTGCTGCAACAGCGACCCGGCGTGGGCATCCAGCTGACGATCCAGCAGCCAGGGACGATGGTGCAGCAAAGTGACTGCGCGCCCCTGCTGGCACAGTGCCGCTGCCGCCTCAACACCAACCAAGCCACCGCCCAGCACCACCACCGGTCCCGCCTCAGCCTGCATTTTTTCCACATCGCGTAAGGTGCGGAATCCCAGCACATGGGGCTGTCCGATGCCGGGCAGTGACGGCATCCGTGGCTGCGATCCACAGGCAAATACCAGCTTGTCCCAGCTCAGGGTGCGCTGGTCGGTGTGCAGCAGTCGGGCGTCGATGTCCACCGACTCAACCTCTTCCCCCGCCAGCAACCTGACACCGTTCTCCGCATACCATTGCGGGGAATGAATCAGGGTTTCAGCGAAGGTTTTCTCCCCCGCCAGCACCGGCGACAGCAGCACCCGGTTGTAATTTCCCTCGGGTTCGCGGCCAATGACGGTAATCGCATAACGTCCTGGCGCACGCTGCAGCAGGGTTTCCACCATGCGCATCCCCGCCATACCGTTTCCGATAACAATCAGCTGCTGCATGCCCGGCTCCTTACGCGACCGCCGTCTGCTTTTCGTAGAGGAAGTGCAGGATTTGCTGGCGCAACTGGTGATAACGCGGCTCATCGGCCAACGCCACACGCGAGCGCGGGCGTGGCAAATCAATCGCCAGAATCTCGCCAACCTGCGCAGCTGGCCCATTGGTCATCATCAGCACCCGGTCAGAAAGCAGCACCGCTTCATCCACATCGTGAGTAATCAGCACGATGGTGGTGTTGAGTTCCTGCTGGATGCGCATCACGCTGTCCTGTAAATGGGCGCGGGTCAGTGCATCCAGCGCACCAAAGGGCTCATCCAACAGCAGCACTCGCGGCTTCATCGCCAGCGCACGGGCAATGCCCACGCGTTGCTTCATGCCACCGGAGATTTCACCCGGGCGTTTATGCATGGCATGACTCATCTGCACCCTGCCAAGGTTGTGTTCGATCCACTCCGCCATCTCACTGCGACTCATCTTGCCTTTAAAGATCTGCTGCACAGCCAGTTCCACGTTTTGATACGCCGTCAGCCACGGCAGCAGCGAATGGTTTTGAAACACCACCGCGCGCTCCGGGCCAGGACCGGTGATCTCGCGGTTGTCACACAGCAGCACACCGTTACTCGGCGCGGTCAACCCGGCAATCAGGTTAAGCAGCGTCGATTTGCCACAGCCGGAATGACCAATAAGACTGAGGGTTTCTCCCGGATGGATGTCAAAGCTGACGTTATCGAGGGCGAGGAAATCACCCTGAGCCGTGGCAAAACGCTGGCTCACCTGCTGCACACGAATGATCGAATTCATCAGAGAGGCTCCTTATTTATCCCAGCTAAAACGACGCGCCAGCAGCATCAGTATTTGTTCGAGCAACAGCCCGACCACGCCGATGATCACGATGGCAATCAGAATGTTTTCCACATTGAGGTTGTTCCACTCATTCCAGATCCAGAAACCAATCCCCAGGCCTCCGGTCAGCATCTCGGCGGCGACGATCACCAGCCAGGCGATACCGATGGACAGACGTACCCCGGTCAACACGGCGGGCAACACCGCCGGGAACAGGATGCGGCGCATCACCGTCCATTCAGACAGTTGCAGCACCCGCGCCACGTTGAGGTAATCCTGCGGGATGCGTTGCACCCCTTCGGCGGTGTTGATCACCATCGGCCAGATGGAGCAGATAAAAATGGTCCAGCTGGAGGCCGGTTCAGCACGCTGAAACAGCAGCAGGCCGATTGGCAGCCAGGCGAGCGGGCTTACCGGACGCAGCAACGCGATGATCGGATTGAACATGCGGGAGACAAAGGTGAAGCGACCGAGCAGAAAGCCTGCCGGAATGCCCACCAGCGCTGCCAGACCAAAGCCCACCGCCACGCGTTGTAACGATGCCAGCACGTTCCAGCCAATGCCCTGATCGTTTGGACCGTTGTTATAGAAAGGGTCGGCAAACAGGGTCAGTGCCGCCTGCCAGGTGGCGTACGGTGTGGGAAAGCCTTTGCTGGACAACGCGGCGATTTGCCATACCAGCAGCAGCAACAGCATGCCGCAGCCTGCCGGAATCAGCCGTTGCAACAGCGGCCGCAGCCAGGGCTGGCGGATGCTGGGGGTCGTTTGAAGCTTGAGAGTGATCACCTGCGCCGTCGGCGCGGCGGCGCTGACCGGGGGTTTCAGGGTGCGCGCTTCAGATTTCATGGCAACTCCTCTTAATGGTGAATAGCGAAACTGGCGGCGTAGGCGGCAGGGTTGCTGCCATCCCACACTTTGCCGTCCATCAGGGTGCTGCTGCGCATGACGCCAGTAGGCAGCGTGACATTGCCCACCGCAGCCGCAGCCTGTTTATAGATGTCGATACGGTTGATTTTCTGTGCCACGCCAGGGTAATCCGGATCGCTTTTCAGCATTCCCCAGCGTTTCAGTTGCGTCAGGAACCACATGCCATCGGAAAGCCACGGGAAGCTGACTTCACCGTCGTGGAAGAAGCGCATCGCATGCGCGTCCTGCCACTGCTGACCGAGACCATTTTCGTAATGACCCAACATGCGGCCTTCCAGGATTTCGGGTTTGGTGTTGATCCAGGCGCGCCCTGCCAGGGTTTGCGCGGTTTCGCGTCGGTTGTCGTCGGATGCATCAATCCAGCGCGCGGCTTCCAGTACCGCAGCAGTAAGCGCACGGGCAGTGTTGGGGTTTTCCGTGACCCATTGCGAGCGGGTGGCGAGGATTTTTTCCGGGTGATCTGGCCAGATTTGCTGTGTGGTTGTGGCGGTGAAACCAATGTTGTCGCTGATGGCACGCTGGTTCCAGGGTTCGCCAACACAAAAACCGCTCATATTGCCGATCTTCATGTTCATCACCATTTGTGGCGGTGGCACCACCACGGTACGCACATCCTCAATGGGATCGATCCCGGCATTTGCCAGCCAGTAATACAGCCACATGGCGTGGGTACTGGTGGGAAAGGTGTGAGCAAAGGTATACGTGCCTTTGGCGCTGCCCGCGATCAGGGTTTTCAGACTGGCGGCATCGGTCACCTTCTGATCTTTCAGCTGATTGGCTAAGGTGATGGCCTGGCCATTGTTGTTCAGCGTCATCAGGTTGGCCATATCGTGCTGCGGCCCGGCCACACCCAATTGCAGGCCATAGATCATGCCGTACAACGCATGGGCCGCATCCAGCTCACCGGACGTCAGTTTGTCGCGCACTGCCGCCCAGCTGGCTTCTTTGCTGGGTTGCAGGCTGAGGCCGTATTTTTTGTCGAATCCTTTTACTGCTGCCATCACCACCGGTGCGCAGTCCGTCAACGGGATAAACCCCACCCGCACTGTACTTTTCTCCGGCGCATCACTGCCTGCTGCCCAGACGGCGTTGCGTAAGCCAGGCAGCAGATAGCTACTGCCCACCACCGCACTGCCCAGCAAAAACTGACGACGGGAAATCGAAAACCGCGTTTTGCTCATCCGCTTTACCCTGAAAAAAGGAATAAAAAAAGGCGTCCTCCCACATGCAATTGCACGGGGCCGGACGCCTTTATCCAAAGCACTCGTTCTGCCGCCATTGGCAAAACAAATGCGTAATGTCATTCAGGATATTGCAAAGGCTGTGCCAGGAAGGTGAAGGGCGACATTTCAGGCAGTTAAGCGGCTAAGCCCTTTTTTCGTTCAGCGGTGCGCACTGCGTTGACGCAAAATACGCACATTGTTTGTGCAGCTAACTCTAATGGGTTATGTCTTTAACGTGGCGGCGACCGCGAGGATCGCCTGAGCGATTTCAAGGATACGTTTGTTCTGGTTCATGGCGCTTTTACGCAGCGTCTGCCACGCGTCCTGCTCACTGTAGCCATGTTGTTGCATCAGCCAGCCCTTGGCCTGATCGATGATTTTGCGCTCATCCAGCGAGGCGCGCATGCTGGCCAGTTCATCGGCCTGCGTTTGTAAACGCTGCGCCTGCTCGCGGATCAGCGACAGCACCGAACGGCCCAGCTGGGGGGCCAGACCATTGCTATCCAGCGTGATATCCTGCCCCGCCAGCCAGTTCGCACCTGCTACATATAAGGTGAAACCGGCCTCATCCGCCAGCGCAGGCGCGTGGGTATCAGGCTGCTCACTGGCAGCGATGGCGCGTTGGCAGCAGCTCATTAACATGGCACTCAGGCCATCTTCTACCTGTTTCATTTTATCGAGACGCGCGGTGAGCAACCGGAACCATTGCAGTACGCCGCTCTCGCCACAATGCGCACCGGTACAGGCGATACGCCGCAGACGTTCAATATCCCCTCCCGCATCAGCCATAGCGCGCCAGCGTTGCAGATTATAGGCATCGGCGAACTGGCTGAAGGTGGCGAAATTTTGCTCCTGGGCTTCAATCAATGCCTGCAACCGCTGCCGCTGCTGCTCACTAAAATGTCCGGCGGCAAAACCCGCAGAGCCGGTGGCGCGTTCCTGCCCGGCCAGTTCTTTCCCCTGCATAAAGCTGAACAGCGCGATTAGCGCGCGTGAAATATCCGGCTCGCTGGCGGTATCCGCCGCTTCAAACACCAGATTGAGTAAGGTGCGGATGATGTGGTTGAACGCTTCCATCGCCTGTGCATGCGCCAGCTGCTGGCTTTGTACCTGCAACCGCAGTGCGGGTAATCCTTCCAGCGCCTGTAAACCCGCCGCGATTAACAGGCAGAAGCGACTGTAGCCTGGTTGCGCATCTGCCGGTGGCAGCACGGCGAGCATGTGCTGTTGACCACGCTGGACATCCAACGCGCGCGCTTCCAGCTCATCACCAAATAAACGTCCGTCTGAACACAACCAGATGTTGCTGACGCCTCTTTCGCGTTGCAACAGATGAATTAACTCACTGATTGCAGTGATTAATTCACCAGTACGCAGCAGCCGTTGCAGGCTGGCAATTTCGCTCGCGCGGCTGGCCTGCAAATAATCCACAGCCTGAGTCATCGCATTCTCCTGGCAAATAACCTTTTCGACTAAAAGACTTAGCAAAAGCCATGCCGGAACTGAAGTTGCAACGGGCCGAATCAGGGGCGGATATTCTGAAAGTAAGAAAATTGTTTACTGCCGCAATCTTTTTTTACAACAGAAAATAGATTAATCTTATTTACCGTTTATTTTTGGTCCTGACGGGTATCAAAAGCGGTTACGCTGGCCGGAGCGCCGAATCGCATCAAATAAGTTAAATTGGCTTAACTATCCCCACGCGCACAGTTTTTTTATCACCCAACGATCGTCCCGTTTTCCCCGTTAGCACGGGATTTCATACGGTGCAATGGTTTGAATTCTCAAAAGTCTTAGGTAGACTGACGGGAGCACTATCTTTCTGTAATCTGTCTGTTTTTTTGATGGCTTTCTCACTGCATAATCCGGCCTCCTGCGCCCGTTAACAGGCACCCGGGACTCCCCATTATGTAGTTAATCTGATGAAATTTGAGGATCATGGTGAATAAGAGTCTTGTGCTAACACTGCTGGCGGTGCTCACTCTGGCGAGTTGTAAAGCGCCACCGCCGCCAGTCACAGATGACACCCTGGTAACCAGTGAAGTGAATGGGGTTAAACTGGTTCATCGTCATGCGGTGGCAGCACCTGGCGAGTTCACGCCGGTCAATGAGAGCTTTCGTGCCTTATATGGCGCATCCATCATGACTACACCCGACTATAGCGGCAAAGTGGTGCGTTACCTGGAAACCGGTAAAACCTTTGAAGTTTTAGGTCGGGTTGAACATAGCTGGCTGGCAATTGCAGATGAAGCACAGGGTCAGCTGATTGGCTACGTACCGCCGAAAGCGGGCGTCGAAAGCAGCCGTTATGATGCCACCGTGCGCAGCGACCGTCCCCGTCCCCGCCGCAGCAAACAGGTCTGTGTAGACGTGGGGGGTGCCAGTAAGGCATGCCGCACCAACGATACCGCGACCTGGATCTTAGACTGAACATGAAATCCGGCGCATATTGCCCGCAGAAGGCTGACTCTCTGCGGGCAGAGAGTTTCACTATTGCCTGGAAGAACACGATTTAATGACTCAGGACGCTCCTGCACGTGATGCGAACGTCGCGGGCAATGATAACCTTTTATTGACTGCCGCAGCCCCAATCCTCAATGCCGTCGTTCAGATTCGGCAGGCCGCGACGCATGACGATCCTGCCGGGCTGCGTCAGTTACTTATCGATGAAGTTCGCCAGTTTGAAAACCGCTGTAAACAAGCCGGTTTACCGTTTGAGATGATCATTGGCGCTCGCTATTGCCTGTGTAGCCTGCTGGATGAAGCCGCCGCGCAAACGCCATGGGGCACCCGGGGTGTCTGGTCCGGTAATGGCATGCTGGTCACTTTCCATAATGAAAGCTGGGGCGGCGACAAGGTCTTTCAACTGCTGTCACGCATTTCACAAAACCCGGAACAACATCTGTGGCTGCTGGAAGTGATTCACTATTGTCTGCTGCTGGGGTACGAAGGCCGCTATCGCGGCAGTGAGAACGGCCCTGCGCAGTGCGAAATCATCCGTAAGCGCCTGGCGCATTTGATTGCCGAAACCCGTCCGGATAACGCTGCCGCAATGGCTCGCCTGGTAGAGGTCCATCCGCTGGTGAGCAGCTTATCCCGTCCGATGGTGCCACTGTGGGCCTGCGTCACAGTGGCGACCCTGGTGGCCTGCCTGATCTACAGTGGCCTGAACTGGCGTCTGGGCAATGCCGCGGAACCCCTGCTGCGCGCCATCTATCAAACACCGTTACCGCAAATTACGCCAGGACGCCGCCCGACATCCCCCCAGGCACTGCTTGACCTGCATCAGCGCCTTAACGATGTGATCGCCGCCGGGCAACTGGAAGTCAGCGATGGTGCATTTGGGAGCAAGGTGATCATCCCCGCCGATAAGCTGTTTGCTACCGACGGTACGGTCGTCAATCAGGTGGGACGCGCCCTACTGGCACACGTCGCCAGTGCGATGAAATCAGTGAAAGGTACGGTGCTGGTTTCAGTATATACCGATGACAGCGCGGTGGATGGACGCTTTGCCTCCAGCTATGAATTCTCCTTTGCCCGCGCTCGCGCTGTGGCGCAGTTGCTCAATCCGCAGCTGGCTGAGGGGCACAACGTAAAAGCTGAAGGACGTGGCGACAGCAATCCCCTGCTGCCCAACGACAGCAATGAAAACCGCGCCCGCAACCGCCGGGTGGAAATCACCTTATTCGCGGCACCGGAAACCCTCAGCAATCATCAGGGAGGCCAGTGATGCGCGCATCACTTCAGCATTTATTAACCCACCGCCTGCTGTGGAGCTTTATTGGTGTCAGCGCGCTGAGTTGCGTGCTGTGGATACTCGGTCCGCTGTGGAGCTGGGGCGATACCCGCCCGCTCGAACCGGTGTGGCCACGCCAGCTGGTGGTGGGCTTCCTCTATTTTTTCTGGGTTCTGTTCCAGTTTATCCCGGCAATCTGGCGGGGGTGGTTTAACAGTAAACTCCTCACCCGTCTGCAACAGGACAACAGTGAAGAGTTAACCGATCGCCAGGCAACCGAAACGTTACTGACACAACGTTTCAGTGAAGCCGCACAGCGCCTGAAGCGTACCCAGTTTGGCCGACGTCCACAGCAAAGCTGGCTGGCACGGTTTCAGAGCCACTATCTCTATCAGTTACCCTGGTATGTGATCATTGGCGCTCCCGGAGCCGGTAAAACCACCGCCCTGCTTAATGCCGGGCTGGATTTTCCCCTTACCGATAGCCTTGGTAACGCGGCAATCCGTGGTGTTGGCGGAACACGCCATTGCGACTGGTGGTTTACCGACAGCGCGGTACTGATCGACACCGCCGGTCGCTATGCATTGCAGGAGAGTCAGCGCGCACGCGACGCCAGCGAATGGCAAAACTTTATCCATTTGCTGAAACGCTATCGCACCCGTCAGCCGATTAACGGCGTCATCATTACTATTAGCGTGGCCGATCTGCTGACCGACTCTGCCGAAGCGCGCCATGCTCAGGCCACCGCCCTGCGCCAGCGTATGGTCGAACTGCATCAGCAAACCGGCATTCATTTCCCAGTGTATGTGATGGTGACGAAAACCGATCTGCTGAAAGGTTTTCTCAGTTTTTACGGTGCACTGACTAAGCAACAGCGCGATGCCGTCTGGGGTTTCACCTTTCCGTGGGATCCGGGTAAACCGCACAAGGATAGCTGGCATCGCAGCTTCAATCAGCATTTCCACCTGCTGGAGCAGCGCCTGCAACAGCAGCTGGCGGGGGTGATGGCGCAGGATCGCGACCTGACGCAACGAGCCGACAGTTTCCTTTTCCCGCAGGAATTCAGCTCCCTGCGACCGCTGCTGAGTGAATATCTCGATGTGGTGTTTTCCGGCCATCAGGATGCAGTGGCCTGGTCCGCGCGCGGGTTGTTTTTTACCAGCGGCACCCAGGAAGGCTTGCCCTTTGACCGCATCATGGGTGAGTTAAACCGTAAATTACAGCTGCCGCTGGCTGGGCAGCACACCATTGCCGCCTGGGATAGTGTCAATCGCAGCAGCCCGATTCCCGGTACCAAAGGTCAAAGCTTTTTTATCCGTAATCTCCTGAGTGACCTGGTGTTTCGTGAAAGCGGGCTGGCCGGGAGTAACCGCCATTGGGAGTACCGCAACCGGTTATTTCACTGGATTGGCTACGGTGCCCTCACGGGTGCCCTGCTGCTGCTTTCCTGTCTGTGGCTGGCAAGTTATCTCCAGAATCAGCGCTATCTGGACCAGGTCGCCGCTCGTATCGCGCCCATTACCCGCCAGAGCCAGCAGGTGATTCATCAGCCCGCTGATAATATTTTTGATCTGCTACCCTTCTTAAATAACCTGGTCAAATTGCCGCTGTCGGACCGTTTTTCCCTCGACAATCCACCGCTTACTATGCGTGTCGGCTTGTATCGCGGTAATCAGGTGAGTGACGCGGCATGGGTGCTTTATCAAAACGCCTTAAAGTCTTTATTGTTGCCACGCGTGGCACAGCAAATCACCAATCTGCTGCGCGACGATCCCGGTACCGACAATGAATACAGCCGCAATGCCTTGCGGGCCTATCAGATGTTGTATCAGCCTCGCAATTATGACGGTGAGTTTCTGCGCGGCTGGCTGATGCAAAACCTGCAACGTTCCCTGCCCGCCAATGTCAGCGCTCGCGATTTACAACAACTGGACTGGCATCTCAGCCAATTGCTGGATCAGCAGATTCAGTCTTCGCCTTATGCCAGCGACAATGCGTTGATGATGCGTAAGCTTGCGGAAAATCTGAAAAATGCGGGTCAGAATGGCAATACGCTGACGCTCGTGCCTTTAAAGGCTGCACAGCGATTGACCGGACGCAGTGAGTAATGGTGAGGTAACGATGGCGACCTATACCGCCCCAGGCTGGTACGGGAAATTGCCGACAACCGGTGATTTCCTGCGACAGCGTCTCAGTGAAAATACCGTGACATCCTGGAGCCATTGGTTTCAACAGGGATTGCTGCACTGGCACCCGGAGAATGATGCCAGTACCCAGCAGTTTCTCGCCGCACCGGTGTGGAATTTTGTTTTGCCGATTTCGCCACTGCGCCAACAGGTGCAAATGGGTTGCCTGCTGCCCTCGTGCGATCGCGTTGGTCGCGCCTGGCCGCTGCTGGCATTGCACCATTTTCCACTCAACCTGTGGCATCCTGCGCAACTGGCGATTTCCGGTGAGTGGTTCCAGGAGCTGGGCGCGACGCTGTGGCATGCTGTGCGTGAAGCACAGACAGCGGAGCAGCTGGAACAGTCGATACAGCAGGTGTCACCTTTACTGGTACCGGAAAAACGTCGCTCTGACATCATGGATGTCATCGGTTTTGACGATCTGCCCAGCACGCTGAGCTGGCGTGAGGTGGCAGACCAGTTTGATCCCCAGCAGCATATCAGCTACTGGTGGAGTAATCGCAGTGACGGTTTTGCTCACGCCACACATAAACACAGTGGCCCGCTCACCGCGCAGCTTTTTTCGTTATTGTTTAACCCGGCGTCTGGTGCACAGCCGGGACGTAACGGTCTTTATCCGCCGATGTTCGAATAAGACCGCGACGTTTGCCCTCTGAAAACGGGAAGACTCATGGAATTTACCATTGTGCAATGCAATACGGATGTGCCGGCAAAAACGGTGGCGTTTAAGCCTCCCGGCGGCACCATCGGCCGTAGCCAGGATAATGACCTGGTGCTGCCGGATGAATCGCGGGCCATTTCGCGCCTGCAGGCACTGGTACATCTGTCGCCAGAAGGCGAATGCCGTCTGACCAATCAGGGAAGCGTCACCTCGGTGGTGTTGAATGGTGCGGCATTACCCCGTGGCGCGCAGGCGGTCCTGCAGCATGGCGATACGCTAAAGATTGGCGATTATGGCCTGGAGGTCCGCGATCCGGTGCGTACAAGCACGCAAAAAGATGATCCGCTGGCGTTGTTTGCTGCCAGCGAAAGCGATCCTCTCGGCATGCTGGATGGCCTGCATATCCCCGCCGAGAATGTTATCTCTGAACCCTTAGTGACACGCTCTGAACGCCATAATGATGCCCGGCTCGGCATCGATCCACAGAGCGATTCCCCCGCCCTGCCCGCCATCATGACCGGCAGCGATCAGGATAAACTGATTGCTGCTTTGCTGGAGGGGATGGGGCTGAATAACGGCCATCAGACGCCGATGAATGAAGATCAAATGCGGGTCACTGGCCGCATGTTGAGTCTGTTCTCACAGGGAACGGTGGCGCTGCTTTCCTCGCGCTCGATTCTCAAGCGCGGCGTAAAAGCTGACATGACGATGATCCTCAATGAGGCCAATAACCCGTTCAAGATCCTGCCCTCCGGCAAAACTGTGTTGATGCAGATGTACCAGAGCCAGATGCCGGGCTTTATGCCGCCGGAAACGGCGGTACGCGATGCGCTGGTGGATTTACAGGCGCATCAACTCGGAATGATCGCCGGGATTCGCGCCATTATTGCGGCGATGCTGCAATCGTTCAATCCGCAACGGCTGGAAGAACAGGCACGACGCGATGGTGCCATGCCGAAAATGCCGTTTTCCAATACCCGCAAAGCCGCGTTGTGGGACCATTTTTCCCGTCATTATCAGCGCACCGCCGGTGAGATTGAGGATGACTTCCACACCCTGTTCGGCGAAGCCTTTCTTCATGCCTACGACATGGAAGTCAATCAATACAAGGACTCACAAACGCGGACCGAAGACGCATGAAGATGATGTTTGCCAGTCGCTGCCAGCAGGGTATGCGCGATGAAAATCAGGATCGCACCGGCGCGAAACTTGACGAGCATAAAGCCTGTTTTCTGGTCTGTGATGGCGTCGCAGGCATACCCGGCGGAGACATGGCGGCACAGCTGGTACGTGACACGCTGCTGGGTGCATTGCAGGACAATGAGGACTTCACACCGGAAGTCACCTGTGAAGCGGTGAAACTTTGCCAGCGCGTGTTGCTGGACGCGCAGGGAAAGAATCCGAATTTTTCCCGCATGAGTACCACGCTCGCCGCCCTGTTTATTGACCGGGAAAAACAATGCGCGTGGTGGGCGCACGCGGGTGACAGCCGGGTTTATCACTTCCGTCACGGTGCGCTGCACCAGGTCACTCGTGACCACAGTCTTGCCCAGCAGTTACGCGAAGCTGGCTATGAAAATACCGGCATTAACAGTAATTTACTCTATAATGCGCTGGGCGTTGAACCGGCGAAACCCGCCACATTTAGCGATGTGATTGCGCTGGAGGATGGCGACGCATTTCTTGTCTGCACCGACGGATTTTGGCTCAACCTGACCACCGAAGAAATGGAACAGGCACTGCGCATGGTGAATGCCTGCGAAGAGTGGCTGGCATTGATGGAACAAGCCGTTAACCGCAGCGTAAAAAGCGACAATCTGAGTGCTCTGGCGATTTGGATTGGCGAGCCACAGGAAGCAACGCTGCTTTATTCCCAGGCTGATGCGGCACGTTTTCTGCCGTCACGTTATTGATGCAAGGATTCATATGAAATTGTGGTTGCCGGGCTTAGCGACCTTGCTGCTCACCCTGACAGCACAGGCAGAAGATTATCGGGTGGTGTA
Source organism: Pantoea sp. X-Soil-TKNS-1280 (assembly GCF_059730475.1). Classification (NCBI taxonomy): domain Bacteria; kingdom Pseudomonadati; phylum Pseudomonadota; class Gammaproteobacteria; order Enterobacterales; family Erwiniaceae; genus Pantoea; species Pantoea sp. X-Soil-TKNS-1280. Next base: position 2,488,372 of record NZ_AP035962.1, read on the forward strand.
CTCGCCAAGCCTCTCACTGGAAGTGTATATCGATGACGTGGCCAGTAATGCGCCGAACGACTGGTGTAAAGAAACGCTGCCGCTGCGCATTGTCTCGGGTAAAAGCACCGACTCCAGCGTACTGACCAGCTTCCTGCCACGCGTAGGGACATTGCTGGCGAATCAGTGTGGCACGCTTGATGTCATTCCCTGGCAAATGACGGATAAAGAAGGCAGCGTACTGGCGAACGGCAGTGCCACCAAATTGCAGAACTGGCGGCCGATTGTATTGAATGACGCCACGGCCAGTGCCAGCAACGATAATGCCGCACCGCTTGATTTATCGCGCCCTGCGGACAGCACGCCATTGCAGCAATTTGCGCTGCCCGGTGGCTGCCATTTCCGGACTTCATGGGATGAGAAAGGGGAATCGTTATTTGTCCCGGAGAGTACCCAGCAGCACTGCTCCAGTGAAGGCTGGCTGGAAGGTGCAAGCGAACTGACGCTGATGAGTGCCGGTCAGACCCGCAAGCAGTTAGTGAATTTTTATCAGGGTTATCCCATCGCCGATCTCAATCTGAACGCGACAGCGTTGCAGGTGGTGGCTGTGAATAATCAACGCATGATTGTGACGCGTCCTGATGCCGACGGTAGCTGGCTGGTGTTGCCGTTTGATGCGCAACAACACCTGTGGCGCTTTACCGGGACTTTGCTGATCAAAATGGATAAGACCGCTGGACAGGATAGTGATGCCGTTAAAAAGCGGGTTGATACCTTACGTGGCGTCTGGACGCCACAGTTTATGCCACAGCAAAAAGTGACTGTGTTACTGATTGACACCCTGCATGCGGATCTCGCCGATCCCGCGATTGGTGCCTGGCGTAACATTAATTAATTAGCGGTCGTTGCCCATGTCATCGCGATGGCCGGGCGCTACAGGACGTGTTCAGAGAGTTCACTATGTCGGCAAACGATAATCAGAAAGTACCCAACGCCCTGCCTGCGGGTTACCGGTTCAATGAGTTTGAAATCAAGGATGTGATTGGCGGCGGTGGTTTCGGCATTGTTTACCGTGCCTGGGATCATCAGCTGGAGCGCACTATCGCCATCAAAGAATATATGCCGGTTTCACTGGCTATTCGTGCTGCTGATCTGTCGCTGGAGCTGCGCGGCGAGCGCTTTCAGAAGCTGTTCAACGCTGGTCGCAATAGCTTTATTCAGGAAGCCCGTCTGCTGGCGCGTTTTAATCATCCCGGCCTGCTGCATGTATTGCGTTTCTGGGAAGAGAACGGCACTGCCTATATGGGGACGCTCTACTACAGCGGCATGACGCTGAAAGAGTGGCAGCTGACCAGCCCGGAAAGCGTCAACGAAGCCTGGATACGTCGCCTGCTGCCGCCGTTGTTTGGCGCCATCAATACCATTCATCAGGCCGGCTACCTGCATCGTGATATCTCACTGGATAATATCCAGATTCAGGAAAACCAGCTGCCTGTGCTGCTGGATTTCGGTTCCGCGCGTAAAGAGATTGGCAACCTGTCCGATGAAACCGAGATTATGCTGAAACCCGGTTTTGCGCCCATTGAACAATACAGCGAAGAAGGTGAAGGCGAACAAGGCCCCTGGACTGACATCTACGCGCTGGGCGCGGTACTGCATAATCTGATTACCGGCTATGCGCCACCGGTTTCCGTGGTGCGCTGCATTGAAGACAACTATCAGCCGCTGGTAGAACGCAAACCTGCAGGCTATTCGCTGCCCCTGCTGCATGCCATCGACTGCGCGCTGGCGATGAAACCCACTGACCGGCCACAAACCATTGATGCTTTCGCCAGCCTGATCGACTTACCGGTAAGCGATGTCGAAGCGCTGGTAGCCCAGTATACCAGCGTCAGCGAAACGCCAGCGGAACCTGAACCAGCGATCATCATTCCTGAACCCCAGATCATGGGAGTTAACCATGCGGCGGCGGCCATTGAACCGCTCACCCCACGCAACGTCCGTCGTTTATCACCCGGACTGCTGGCGGTGGCTGCCGTTGCACTGCTGGCGGTGATTGTTGCCGTCTGGAAAGTGAATCATCGTGACGTGGTGGTGCCGTTAGCGAACTCAGGCACACCCGCACCCGCCGAAGCCAGCAAAACCGTCAGCAATGCACCAACGCTGGCAACCCTTTATCTGCGTTTGCAGAGCGGCGAGAATATCGTGCTGAATGGGAAAGCGCAGAACGTGAAGCCTGCCAGCAACGGGTTTGCCTCGCTGAGCCTGGCGGCAGGCCAGTATCATATTGAAGTGCACAGTGGCAGCCAGGTTCACAGCCAGACGCTGACCATTGATAAACCTGGCACCTGGCTGATTAATCCCGGCAATTAAGAGGATAAACGCGCTGTACGTTGTTGCAGCGCTCTGACCTGGCTGGCAAGCACCGTTAGCCCTTCTTCCTGCATACCGCGCTTTGCCAGTTCCTGCTCCAGCGCAAAGAGATACTGCGCGTTGGTGCCCAGCGGGCCGCTGGCCTGGGCAATTAACGGGGCGATAGTCCCAGGGCAGGAATCGGCTTCGAATAGCGGATGGCGCGGATCCATAATAAACACCAGCGCAGATACGCTGCGACCATCGTCCAGCTTCAGTTCACACCAGGTGGGCAGATAGCAGCCAGTGATCATTTCACGCTTCCACAGCAATTCCAGTTCTTCATGCAGACGCGCTTCTGGCAGACGAAACGCCAGCCCACTGGTGCTACCACCCTCTTTCAGCGCCAGCATGCGGCCAGGGTGCGATGCGGTACCGCGTCCGGCCGTGAGCCGCAGACAGAAAGCACGATGCCAGCCATCAAGATGACCAGAAGCCACTTCTTCCGACTCAAAAACCGGGTTCCACATTAGCGAGCCGTAACCGAAAATCCACACCGGACTTTGGTCAGGCCGACAGGCAAGCGTGGCAGCGAGAGAAGCGGCACGTTGCTCACAGCTCCACAGCAGCGTGTCATCAATATCGCCGAATGATGTTTTACAATCCGCTTTTAATAAGAATTCCCGGGTTAGCAATGCGACCTCCTCAACTCCCCTGACATCCTGTCGATTTGGCTCCGCTGAAACTGATTTCATGACCTTTGGCTAGCACAGAGCTGCCTGATAAGAAGACATTAATGCATTTGTCACAATTTTTTCAAGGTTGATGCCGATCACAAAGGGTAAATTGCCCGTAAATAGCATCGGCTGCCTGGCATGATACTTGAGGTGAGAAAGTCAGATGGGTTGAGAAGTGTGAAGCGGGCCGCAAAGACCCGCGCAAATTAATGTTTACGATGCCACTTATTATCGTCGCCCTTTTGGTAATCTTTTTTCACTGCCGCCCAGGCCACTTTATGTGCCACCTTTTCCCGTGAATCATCGCCGCGCCAATCGTCTTTATCCTGATACTGATCCCAGGCGCTGTTAAACGCTTTCTGGTAGATGGTTTGCGCGTGCGCTGGCAGTACGTGGCGTATGCTGTCAGGCAGTTGACGTGTTGATGAATAAGGCATAGTTCCTCCCCTGCGAACACACCTTATAAGTCTGGAACAGATAAAGAAAAATGCAAACCAACATTTTTACCTTATAAACAGAATAATTAAGTTATAACATCAATTTTTATCCATTAACTCAAAATTAAATCGCAAAAAATCACCATTAAAATCCTCACCGTTCAAACATTAACATCATGAAAATATGAAGATGAATTGAGATAACCTTGTTTTTTACCCGGATTGGTCTTGATTTCACTAAAAGTAAAAACGCGTAAAGATGCAACAACGGAGAAGCTGAAAAGTTACACTGCGCATCGCGGTAAAACCACGTATATTTATCAGGCACTGACTGCCTGATTTTGTTCTTTTTTCCGGAGAGGATGGTGAATGGCTGCACAAGAGAAAACCCGACATTCTGAGTATTCCCTGATTTTCCCGATTGTCGCCCTGGCAGTATTGAGCTTTTTTGGCGGGCAAACCAGCCTGCTGGCTGTCGTCGGCATTAACCTGCTGGCGCTGGTTGCTATTCTGAGCAGCGCATTCAGCGTGGTTCGTCATGCTGACGTTCTGGCCCACCGGCTGGGCGAACCTTATGGCTCACTGATCCTCAGCTTGTCGGTGGTGATTCTGGAGGTCAGCCTGATCTCGGCGCTGATGGCAACCGGCGATGCCGCGCCCGCACTGATGCGCGATACGCTTTACTCCATCATTATGATTGTTACCGCAGGCCTGGTAGGCTTTGCGCTGCTGCTCGGCGGGCGTAAATTCGCTACCCAGTACGTCAATCTGGTTGGCGTTAAGCAGTATTTGATCGCCATTTTCCCGCTGGCAATTCTGGTGCTGGTGTTCCCCAATGCGTTACCTGGTGGCAATTTCACCACCGCCCAGGCGTTGCTGATTGCGGCGATTTCCGCGGCGATGTATGGCGTGTTTCTGCTGATTCAGACCAAAACGCACCAGAATTTGTTTGTTTATGAGCACGAAGATGAGAGCGATGATGGCGACCCGCATCATGGCAAGCCATCGTCGCACAGCTCTGTCTGGCATACCGCCTGGCTGATTGTGCATCTGATTGCGGTGATCAGCGTGACCAAAATGAACGCCAATACGCTGGAACATCTGCTGACAGAATTAAATGCACCCGAGCAGTTTACCGGCTTCCTGGTGGCATTACTGATTCTGTCACCGGAAGGTCTCGGGGCGATCAAAGCGGTGCTGATGAACCAGGTGCAACGCGCAATGAACCTGTTTTTCGGTTCCGTGCTGGCGACAATTTCCCTGACGGTACCTGCGGTGACCATTATCGCTACGCTGACTGGCCAGCAGCTGGTGTTCGGTCTGGAGCCGCCGCATATGGTGGTGATGAGCGCCGTACTGATCCTGTGCCATATTTCGTTTTCCACCGGGCGTACCAATGTGCTCAACGGCGCGGCCCATCTGGCCCTGTTTGTCGGCTATCTGATGACGATTATGTTGTAACCGAACGCGCAATAAAAAAGGCGTCTTACGACGCCTTTTTTCATCAACCGGCAAATTAATTGCTGGTATCCAGTTCCGGGAAGCTTTTCACCAGATCATCAATGGCTTTCATCTGCACCAGGAACGGCTCCAGCTTGTCGAGCGGCAGCGCTGACGGACCATCACATTTGGCGCTGTTCGGCTCCGGATGCGCTTCGATAAACAGGCCGGCAATACCCACTGCCATACCCGCACGCGCCAGTTCACCCACCTGTGCACGACGTCCACCGGATGCTGCACCGAAGGGGTCACGGGTTTGCAGCGCATGGGTAACGTCGAAAATCACCGGGCTATTGTTGGTGACTTTCTTCATGACGTTGAAACCGAGCATATCCACCACGAGGTTGTCATAGCCGAAATTGCTGCCACGGTCACACAGAATGACTTTGTCATTGCCGCCTTCGGCAAATTTATCCACGATGTTGCCCATCTGACCCGGGCTGACAAACTGCGGTTTCTTCACGTTGATCACCGCGCCGGTTTTCGCCATCGCTTCAACCAGGTCAGTCTGACGCGCCAGGAACGCAGGCAACTGAATCACATCCACCACATCAGCAACGGGTTGTGCCTGCGCCGCTTCATGGACATCAGTAATGATTTTCACGCCAAACGCCTGTTTCAGCTCCTGAAAAATCTTCATACCCTCTTCCAGACCCGGACCGCGATAGGAATGGATTGAAGAACGGTTCGCTTTATCAAAAGAGGCTTTGAACACGTAAGGGATGCCGAGTTTATCGGTCACTTTCACGTAGTGTTCGCAGATACGCATGGCGAGGTCGCGCGACTCCAGCACGTTCATGCCGCCAAAGAGAACAAATGGCAGATCGTTTGCGACCTTGATATCACCAATACTGACTACTTTCTGTGTCATGCCCTTTCCTTATTCAGAGGTACGCTTAGTGCAGCGTGACCTGTTTTTGTTCAATTGCGTGGATCTGCACCCGAATCATTTCGCTCACCGGGTCTTCCGGACACTGTTCAACAAAGTAGGTAAGATCGTTCAGCGCGATATGTTCACATTCCAGCTGAGCATAGATCAAACCACGATCGCGGATTTCATACGGGTCGTCCGGATCGATTTGCAACAGCACCTGGCTGACATTCAGCGCCAGCTCCATCTTCTTCTCTTCCATCAGCGCCGCTTTCAGCGTATCGAGCATTTTGCGCATCACGCTGACGGTTTTCGCTTCGTCGAGATCGTCCTGATAGAGCTTCGCTGTCGGGCTGATATTGCCCTTCAGCCACACTTCCAGCGTATGGGTATCAAGGGTTTCGCCGTTAAACGGATTGATCAGCCACATTTCGCCATCCAGCCAGTCCGCACGCAGAATCATCTGCGTCGGGAAAATCACCGGCATCAGCGGCAACTCCAGCTCCTCAGCGATATGCAGCAGGATCACGCCCAGTGACACCGCCGTGCCCTGGCGGCTTTTCAGCACCTTATCGATCCATAACGCATCCGATAAATTGTAGACGCCACTGGCACCACCAAATCCCCACTGGCGATAAAACAGCTCCAGCAACTTTTCCAGTTGCAGGTCGGCATCCGTTGCACTGCTGACATACTCGCGCGCTTCTTCAACCAACGCAGCCAGCTGAAGCTCAACGGATTGAGCAGAAAAATCTTCGCGGATGGCGCAGGTTGCGCCAATAACCGCTTCACTTAACGGTGTTTGACTGTAATCAAGTTGCTCTGGCGAGGTCATACTATCCCCAATAACGGCACTTTGGTCATCGCCAGCTTAAACACGACCAGCAACGCCACGATAGCCAGCAGACAGGCAATCCAGCGGATACTCATCTTGCGTGGGCGACGACTTAGTGCCACGGAACCTAAGGCGATGTAGATAATAACCCCTATCAGCTTCTCCGTCAGCCAGCTTCCTTGTGGTGAGAACGGGTAAAAGTGCGTAATCATGACCAACAGCACGCCGCTCAACAGTAAAAAGGTGTCGTTTACGTGTGGCGCAATGCGCACCCAGCGACGGTTCAACTGCCCGGAACCGGTACAAAGCCAGTAGAAACGCAGCAAGAACAGGCTAATGGTGATGACCACCGTCAGCAGGTGGAAATGTTTGATCAGTGGATACCAGGTAACCATCTTGCTTCCTTAATCAGAGAAATTGTCCAAGCGTCACGCGCGGATTACCGCCGTAATCGTCCACGGTGTTCACCTCTTGATAGCCGTGCTGAACCAGCAAGGTACGCACCGCCTCACCCTGTTGCCAGCCATGCTCAAGCAACAGCCAGCCACCCGGCAAAAGCCAATCCGTGGCCGAGGCGATAATGACCCGAAGATCCGCCAGTCCGGCATCATCGGCCACCAACGCGCTGAGTGGTTCAAAACGTACATCCCCCTGCTGCAGATGTTCATCGGCGGCATCAATATAGGGAGGATTGCTGGCGATCAGGTCAAAACGTTGTGGGCGAAGGTCGCTGAACCAGTGGCTGAGGAAAAACGTTGCGTTAGCAATATGCAGACGCTGGGCATTTTCCTGCGCCAGCGCCACGGCAGCGGCAACACGATCGCAGCCGATAACCTGGCAATCAGGTCGTTCACTGGCCAGTGCCAGCGCGATAGCACCGGTGCCGGTGCCCAGGTCAAGTATGTTTGCGGCAGCAGCAGGCAGATGGACCAGCGCCTGCTCCACCAGCACTTCGGTATCAGGACGCGGGATCAGGGTGGCGTCACTGACGCGTAGCGGCAGCGACCAGAATTCGCGTTCACCCACCAGATGCGCCACCGGCTCACCCCGGGCACGACGTGCCAGCAGAGTATCGAGTTGCTGTAGCTGGGTGTCATCAAGCTGCGCATCATCAAACGCCACCAGCCAGCTGCGGGATTTGCCCGTGACAAACGCCAGCAGAATTTCTGCATCGCGTTTTGGGCTATCGCCACCATGGAGCGCAGTGACGGCCTGCCGGAGCCAATGACGGATTTCCATTAATCCTGTCCGGCCAGCGCCGCCAGCTGATCGGCCTGATATTCCTGCACAATCGGTTCAATCAGGGTATCCAGCTTACCTTCCATGGTTTCATCCAGACGATAAAGCGTCAGGTTGATACGGTGGTCGGTCACCCTTCCCTGCGGGAAGTTATAGGTGCGGATACGGTCGGAGCGGTCACCGCTGCCCAACAGGTTGCGACGCGTTGAGGCTTCGGCTTCGTGGCGTTTTGCCATTTCAGCTGCGTGTATACGCGCACCCAATACGGCCAGCGCTTTCGCTTTGTTTTTATGCTGCGAACGCTCGTCCTGGCACTCCACCACAATACCGGTCGGCAGGTGGGTAATGCGGATAGCAGAATCGGTGGTGTTAACGTGCTGGCCACCGGCACCGGAGGAGCGGAAAGTATCAATTTTCAGGTCGCCTGGATTGATTTCCGGCAGTTCGGCTTCCGGTAACTCAGGCATCACCGCCACGGTGCAGGCTGAAGTATGGATGCGGCCCTGCGACTCCGTTTCCGGGACGCGCTGCACGCGATGTCCACCCGACTCAAACTTGAAGCGGCCATAAGCGCCATCGCCAATTACGCGGGCGATAACCTCTTTATAACCGCCATGCTCGCCGTCATTGCTGCTGATAATTTCTACCTGCCAGCGACGCGCTTCCGCATAACGGCTGTACATACGGAACAGGTCCCCGGCAAAAATCGCCGCTTCATCACCGCCAGTGCCTGCACGGACTTCCACAAAGCAAGGACGCTCGTCGTCAGGATCCTTCGGCAACAGCAATACCTGTAACTGTTGCTCCAGTATTTCGCGTTTTTCGCGTGACGTTTTCAGTTCTTCCTGCGCCATATCGCGCATTTCAGGATCGTCGAGCAGCATCTCAGCCGTCTCAACATCTTCCTGTACCTGCTGCCATTCACGGAAACAACGGGTCACGTCAGACAGCTGTGCATATTCGCGCGAAAGCGCACGGAAACGGTCCTGATCGGCAATCACGCCAGCATCGCCCAGCATCGCTTCCACTTCTTCGTGACGTTCCTGGAGCGCTTGCAGCTTGGCAACAATAGAGGTCTTCATGTAATTGAGGGTATCCCGTAAAAGGACGTAACAGCCTAATCGAGACCGAGACTGTCACGTAAGATCTGCAGACGTTCGCTGTCGCCATCGCGCGCGGCCTGCTGTAGTGATTTGGTTGGAGCGTGAATTAAACGGTTGGTCAGCTTGTGTGCCAACTCCTGCAATACTTTTTCCGCATCCGCGCCCTGACGCAACGCTGCCAGCGCACGCTCCTGCAATTCTGCGCGGACATCATCAGCCTGGGTACGGTACTCGCGAATGGTTTCAACGGCACTTTGCGCGCGCAGCCAAGCCATAAATTCGCCACTTTCCTGCACCACAATGCTTTCGGCCTGCACGGCAGCGGCTTTACGCTGCGCCATATTCTGTTCAATGATGGCCTGCAGGTCATCCACGCTGTAGAGATAGGCATTGGCGAGTTTGCCCACTTCCGGCTCTACGTCACGCGGTACAGCGATATCCACCAGCAGCATCGGCTGGTTACGGCGTGCTTTTAACGCGCGTTCCACCATCCCTTTGCCGATAATGGGCAGCGGGCTGGCAGTAGAAGAAATAATAATATCAGCATCGGCCAGACGCGAATCAATATCCGCCAGACCAATTACTTCAGCCCCGACCTCATCGGCCAGCAGCTGAGCGCGCTCACGCGTCCGGTTGGCGATCATCAGTTTTTGCACATGGTGCTCGCGCAAATGGCGCGCCACCAGCTCGATGGTTTCACCGGCACCCACCAGTAAAACATTGACGGTGCTGAGCGATTCAAAGATTTGACGCGCCAGGGAACAGGCGGCAAAAGCGACGGAAACCGCGCTGGCACCGATTTCGGTTTCGGTACGGACGCGTTTGGCGACAGAGAAGGTCTTCTGGAACATGCGCTCCAGTTCGCTGGTCAACGCATGACCGCGCTGGGAATCGGCGAAGGCTTTTTTCACCTGCCCCAGAATTTGCGGCTCGCCCAGCACCAGTGAGTCCAGCCCGCTGGCGACGCGCATCAGATGGCTGACGGCAGCGTTATCCTGATGCCAGTAGAGACTTTTGCGCACATCTTCTTCGCGCAGCTGGTGATAATCACACAACCAGCGCACCAGCTTCTCCTGCAAATCAGTCTGCTGCTCTACGCTGAGGTAGAGTTCAGTACGATTACAGGTGGAAAGCACCACTCCGCTTTGCACCATCGGTTGGGACAGCAGGCTGCTAAGTGCCTGATCCAGCGTATCCGGCGTGAACGATACACGTTCGCGCAGTGCAACGGGTGCGGTTTTATGGTTGATTCCGAGAGCAAGCAGCGTCATGGTGATTCTGGTTGGGATATCCCAGGTATTGTCATGGTTTTGTGAAGCGCATTCTACAAGATGCCTTAGATCAAGAAAAGCCATACAAAGGCTATGACTGTAATAAGATTAAACTGATCGTGCGCAATAATCCGTATATCAGCATTGACGGCTTAGATGCGGATGGTTAGCGTTACCGGTTACGAAATAAAAACGTGTCTGAGGAGATGACCACGTGATGCACATGCCCCCGCGCAAGCTGTTGCGCCTTTTACCCCTTGCCAGTGTGCTGCTGGCTGCCTGTAGCATCAACAAGCCGCAGCAGGGTCCTGGTCCCAGCACCACCTCACCACAGTGGCAACAACATCAGCAGACAGTGGCGAAAATCAGCCACTATGAAACCCGTGGTGCGTTCGCTTACATCTCTGATCGCCAGAAAGTGTATGCCCGTTTTAACTGGCAGCAAACCGCCGCTGACCGCTATCGCCTGCTGCTGACCAACCCGCTGGGCAGCACCGAGTTGCAGCTGGATGCGCAAGGTTCAGTCGTTCAAATCGTCGATAACAAAGGCAAGCGCTACGTTAGCAACGATGCTGAAAAAATGATCTCCCAGCTGACCGGCATGGATATTCCGCTCGCCAATCTGCGTCAGTGGATGATGGGCCTGCCTGGCGATGCCAGCGAGTATCAGCTGAACGACCAATATCAGTTACAGAGCCTGAACTATAGCCGTAACGGCCAGCAGTGGAAGGTCTCGATTACGGATTATGACAGCAAAGTCACACCACCGCTGCCAGCAAATCTGGAGCTAACTGAAGGTGGCCAGCGCATCAAACTGCGTATGGATAGCTGGACCGTACAATGATCACCACCTGGCCTGCTCCAGCGAAGCTGAATTTATTTCTTTACATCACTGGCCGTCGTCCGGACGGCTATCATAATCTGCAAACCCTGTTTCAGTTCCTTGATTACGGCGATACGCTGACCATCACCCCGGATGACAGCGGCGATATTCGTTTGCTGACACCACTTGATGACGTGCCGGACGAGGATAACCTGATTGTGCGGGCCGCCCGGGCGTTAATGCAGGCGGCAAACCTGCGCGGCACCCTGCCGCCACAGGCCGGTGCGCAGATCACCCTGGAAAAGCGTCTGCCGATGGGTGGTGGGCTGGGTGGCGGCTCATCAGATGCCGCTACGGTGCTGGTGGCGCTGAATCATCTGTGGCAAACCGGGTTGAGTGTCGATGAGCTGGCGACCCTTGGCGTGCGGCTGGGTGCCGATGTGCCGGTGTTTGTCCGCGGGCAGGCAGCTTTTGCCGAAGGCGTGGGTGAACAATTGCAGCCAGCCGCCCCGGCAGAAAAGTGGTATCTGGTGGCCCATCCTGGCGTCAGTATCGCTACGCCGCAAATTTTTGGCGATCCGGAGCTGACGAGAGATTCACCAACTCGCTCACTTGATGAACTTTTGCAGCTTCCTTTCCACAATGATTGTGAGTCTGTGGCAAGAAAACGTTTTCGTGAGGTTGATGAGCTGGTTTCCTGGCTGCTAGAATACGCGCCGTCGCGCCTGACTGGGACCGGAGCTTGTGTGTTTGCTGAATTCAACACCGAATCCGCCGCTCGTCAGGTGCTGGAGCTTGCCCCGGAATGGATACGAGGATTTGTGGCGCGCGGGCTAAATATCTCGCCGTTGCAGCGTACTCTTTCCGGGATTTAAGCGTATGCGTGACTGTGTCACCCCTGTTCCAGACACAGCACGCGACGCATCAACACACCTGTCTGAACACGCTTTGCGGTATGCGCCGGTTATCGCAGCGTTGTTCATTCGCTGGACGCAAAGCCTGAGGTTCTTCTCGTGCCTGATATGAAGCTATTTGCTGGTAACGCCACCCCGGAACTAGCACAACGTATTGCCAACCGCCTTTACACCAGCCTCGGAGACGCCGCTGTCGGTCGTTTCAGCGATGGTGAAGTGAGTGTACAGATTAACGAAAATGTACGCGGTGGTGATATTTTCATCATCCAGTCCACCTGTGCCCCCACCAACGATAATCTGATGGAGCTGGTTGTGATGGTCGACGCGCTGCGTCGGGCTTCTGCTGGTCGTATTACTGCCGTTATCCCCTACTTTGGCTATGCCCGTCAGGACCGCCGTGTGCGTTCTGCGCGTGTGCCAATCACCGCTAAAGTGGTTGCGGATTTCCTTTCCAGCGTGGGTGTTGACCGTGTTCTGACGGTGGACCTGCACGCCGAGCAGATTCAGGGCTTCTTTGATGTCCCGGTTGACAACGTGTTTGGCAGCCCAATTCTGCTGGAAGATATGCTGCAAATTGGTCTGGAAAACCCGATTGTGGTTTCCCCGGATATTGGTGGTGTGGTTCGCGCCCGTGCGATTGCCAAACTGCTCAACGACACCGACATGGCTATCATTGATAAACGTCGCCCGCGTGCCAACGTTTCTCAGGTCATGCATATCATTGGTGACGTCGCTGGCCGAGACTGTGTACTGGTCGACGATATGATCGACACCGGCGGTACGCTGTGTAAAGCGGCTGAAGCGCTGAAGGAGCGCGGTGCGAAGCGCGTGTTCGCTTACGCCACACACCCGATTTTCTCTGGTAACGCAGTGGAAAACCTGCGCAAATCGGTGATCGATCAGGTTATCGTTTGTGACACCATCCCACTGTCTGACGAGATGAAATCTCTGCCGAACGTGCGTACTCTGACGCTGTCCGGCATGCTGGCCGAGGCGATTCGTCGTATCAGCAACGAAGAATCCATCTCCGCCATGTTCGAACATTGATCGATTGTTCAAATGAAACCGGGCCTCGCGCCCGGTTTTATTTCTCTGGTCCTGCTATCGCGTCATTTACCGACTAAGCCGCTCCTGCCGCAGATACTCGCGCGATAAATTTCGTTAAAATTCGCTATTCTCGTTGCCATTCACTGTTTTCTGCCAACACTGACATCCGGACTTTAGCGCTCCCATGTTTAGTGGTATTTTTCACCACACTTTTTTTGAGAACTCCGACCACTATGGCTCTCGACATCTACACACTTTTTGTTTGTGAGCTCTATGTACTGGGGTTTTTAAGCATCATTCTGGTCTTCGCCTGGGTCGGTTCACAATATGATCGCGTGCTGGGTTTCACCTCGCTGACCCTGACATTAACCTTACTGGCGGTGTTTCTTAGCAGCCTGCGTGCCGCAGGACTGCACTTTCTGCCGGTTGCGGTCGGAAATGTGGTCATGATGCTGGCTTATGGCAGTTTGCTGAATGCCTTCCGCGTGTTCGATAACAAGCCTCTGGGATTGAGCTGGCTGGCCGGTGCCCTGCTCTGGGCAATTCTGTGTTGCTTCCCCGCCTTTTATGACAGCCTGCCCAAACGCGTGCTGGTGGTTTGTCTGCTGTGTATCTTTTACACCGCAGCCTTAATTCAGTTGCTTTGGCGTGCCCGCGCCACATTGACGGTGACATTCTGGCCTGCGCAAACGCTGCTGTGGATTCATCTGTTGTTCCACGTTGCCCGTATCTTTCTTGATGATGCCGTGGCGACTCCGGTACATGGGGCGATTGGTGGCTCCAGTTTTTCCGTCTACGTCATCCTTGAATCCATTTTGTTCGTGATTGGTCTGGCCTTTACGATTCTGGCAATGGTGAATGAACGCACGCAAATTGCACACAAGCTGGCATCACTGCACGATCCGCTAACCAGCGTGTGGAATCGCCGGGCCCTGTTCGAGCAGGCAGAAAAGATCATTGCCCGCCGATTACGTCAGCAGCAGCCATTCACCGCCGTGTTGTTCGACCTGGATCATTTCAAAAGCATCAATGACCGTTATGGTCATCAGCAAGGCGACCGGGTGCTTATCGATTTTTGTCAGATTGCGCAGGCGTTATTGCCGGAGGAAGGTAAGTTTGCCCGTCTGGGCGGCGAGGAATTTGCCGCTATTCTGCCCGGTGGCAGCGAACTGGCGCAAACAGTCTGCGAACGCATCCGGGTGGCGACTCAGCTGTCGCAACCGGATGATATCAGTTACACCGTCAGCATTGGTTTTGCCACTTCCTGTCAGGAAGATAAACATTTCCCGGCATTGCTGGCACTGGCCGATGAAGCGCTCTACCGCGCAAAAGCCACAGGCCGTAACCGCACCGAACAGTATCTGGCGCAGTTACAGCCGTTTAATCAGGCTACGTTGGTGTAGCGTTAAGAATGATGGGTATTGCGGCGGCAACGTTTATCGCCGTAATGCCGCAACCAGAAATAACGGTCTTCTACTTTTTCACGTCCGCTGACGCGTGCGCCAACCAGCCACAGCAGCGCACCAATAAAGATGCTGAACATTGCGCCATGCGCAAGAAATTGCGGCAGATTCAGCGAAGGAATTTGATTAATGATCGAATACCCGACGCCGAGCACCATGGTGAGTAAGCCGAGACACATCAGGCCATTACCAATATAGCGAGTATGATGACGTTTCATGGTTTACCTCCTTCCTTATGAGCAAAGCTAAGAACAGCACATAACGTTAACTGACCATAAGTTTAGGCAATACCAGGCGGTTAATATGCGTACAGGATCACACATCTTTCACAATTCTGACAAAACTTTACCGCTTATCGGATTGATTTCGATAGAAAATGATAAATAACGAAGCGTCACTATTCTTCAGCCTCGCCCTTTGTCATCTTCTCGGGCACGCAGTAAACTATCGCCCTTTCGTGATCGAGACAGGATAACCATCGTGAGCAGCATTAAACTGATTGTCGGACTGGCAAATCCCGGCGCCGAATATGCCGCCACGCGCCATAACGCTGGCGCCTGGTATGTGGATCTGCTGGCAGAGCGCTACAATCAGTCTCTGAAAGACGAACCCAAATTCTTTGGCTATACCGCCCGGCTGTCACTGGCGGGAGAAGATGTGCGCCTGCTGGTACCGACCACATTTATGAACCTGAGTGGCAAAGCGGTGGCAGCGATGGCGACCTTTTACCGTATTGCGCCGGAAGAGATTCTGGTCGCACATGATGAGCTGGATTTGCCGCCTGGCATCGCAAAATTTAAGCAGGGTGGCGGCCACGGCGGCCATAACGGGCTGAAAGACATCATCAGCAAACTGGGAAATAACAATAACTTTCACCGTTTGCGTGTTGGCATTGGCCACCCAGGAGATCGCAATAAAGTTACCGGATTTGTGCTGGGTAAACCGCCCACCAGCGAGCAGAAATTGATTGATGATGCCATTGATGAAGCGGTGCGTTGCACTGAACTCTGGCTAAAAGAAGACAAAATAAAGGCGATGAACCGCCTGCACGCTTTCAAAGCCGGTTAACGCCAATTCCCGCGCCGCACAGCAGCATTTCTGTGTATAATGCGCGAAATTTTTAGAATCTGTCAGCGTTGCCAGCCAGCGCTGCACCCTCAGTGAGAAAGGTAATCAGACCATGGGATTTAAATGCGGTATTGTGGGCCTGCCGAACGTCGGTAAATCCACCCTGTTCAACGCGCTGACCAAAGCGGGTATCGAAGCAGCCAACTTTCCGTTCTGCACCATCGAACCCAATACCGGTGTGGTACCTATGCCCGACCCGCGTCTTGATCAACTGAGCGACATCGTTAAGCCGCAGCGTGTTGTGCCAACCACCATGGAATTCGTCGATATTGCCGGTCTGGTTGAAGGTGCGTCGAAAGGTGAAGGTCTCGGCAACAAATTCCTGACCAATATCCGCGAAACCGAAGCTATCGGCCATGTGGTACGTTGCTTTGAGAATGACAACATCATTCACGTTGCAGGCAAAGTAAACCCGGCTGAAGACATTGACGTTATCAACACCGAACTGGCGCTGTCGGATCTCGATACCTGCGAACGCGCTATCCAGCGTGTGCAGAAGAAAGCCAAAGGCGGAGATAAAGACGCAAAAGCTGAACTGGCTGCGCTGGAGAAGTGCCTGCCGCATCTGGAAAACGCCGGTATGCTGCGTTCACTGGATCTGGATGCCGATGAAAAAGCCGCCATCCGTTATCTGAGCTTCCTGACGCTCAAGCCGACCATGTACATCGCCAACGTCAACGAAGATGGTTTCGATAACAACCCTTACCTCGACCAGGTTCGTGCGATTGCTGACGCTGAAGGCTCTGTTGTCGTACCGGTTTGTGCGGCTGTCGAATCAGATATCGCCGAGCTGGATGATGAAGAGCGTGCTGAGTTTATGGCGGAGCTGGGTCTGGAAGAACCC
Organism: Pantoea sp. X-Soil-TKNS-1280; assembly: GCF_059730475.1. Classification (NCBI taxonomy): domain Bacteria; kingdom Pseudomonadati; phylum Pseudomonadota; class Gammaproteobacteria; order Enterobacterales; family Erwiniaceae; genus Pantoea; species Pantoea sp. X-Soil-TKNS-1280. The sequence continues at coordinate 2,504,915 of NZ_AP035962.1, forward strand.
GGTCTGAACCGCGTTATCCGCGCCGGTTACACCTTGCTCAACCTGCAGACCTACTTCACCGCAGGCGTCAAAGAAGTGCGTGCCTGGACCATCCCGGTCGGCGCAACGGCTCCACAGGCCGCTGGCAAGATCCACACCGACTTCGAAAAAGGCTTTATCCGCGCCCAGACCATCGCATTTGATGACTTTGTCACTTACAAGGGTGAACAAGGCGCGAAGGAAGCAGGAAAAATGCGTTCAGAAGGCAAAGAATACATCGTGAAAGATGGCGATGTGATGAACTTCCTGTTTAACGTCTGATTTACTTCTTATAAGTTGATGTCGAAAATCAGGCCCATGCAAATTGCATGGGCTTTTTTATTACCGCTATTATTACCCGGCAGTTTATCAATTGGCTTCAATACGGTTTACAGATTGAAGACACTTCAGGGATTTATCCTGACCGGCTCCAATACTGCAAGCTCTCCTTCGCGAACCAAAAATCAACGCAATTGCGTGGATTTTTCTTTACACATCACCGCGAATGAGTCCCTTTTTCTCGTTCTCCTGCTGTCTTATTCATTATCTCTGATGAAATAACTGCTAAGAAATTTCTGTGATTCCCAAAAGAAAACATCTATCCCACATACTGTTACATTGTCAGACTTTAAGCAGAAAAATATCTTAATATTTAACGCCACTCAGGAGGCGTTTTTTTCTATCGAAATTTGCACAAAACAAAATTCAACTAATAATTAGCCACTGCCAGATATTAAGCACACTTGATTTATTCATGGAGGATTCACATGAAATATTCTTTTTTTGCCCTGGCTGTAACCACCTGTTTAACAGGCAATGCCTGCGCTATAACACCAGGTGGTGTGGCCGGATGGAACTGGTCTGTCAATGCGGACAATATTACCAGTCTCACCCTGCCGTTAACGGTTAACAAGGCCCCAGACACTGCTGGTTATTATTTTGCAAATCAATTTTCTTTCACTGGTACCCGTGCCGTTGGTTATATTGGTTTGCAGCCACACACAACCGAACAATATATGTTGATTTTCTCTTCTTTTATTAACGGAACGGCTGTACTGGACAGTCAGCACTGTCGCCTTGGTGCTGATGGCGGTCACGGTGTGAGTTGTTCTACCCTGTATTCGATCAAGACAGGTAAAAAATATCTGTTTGAAGTTCGCCGTGATAACCATGACGCGAATACCTGGTACGGTTTCGTCAAAGAAGAAGGGAGTAAGAATGAAACACAGATTGGTGCATGGCGCCTGCCTGCGGGTTCAGGAACTTTAAGAAACAATCAGGCGGGGTGGATTGAGTATTATAAGAATGTTGCAACCTGTTCTATTCCGGAAGTCGCGCAAATCACCGTTTCACCACCCTACGTCACTTCAAACGGGAAACAAGGCGAGCTTACTTATCCGCATTCATATGGGCGATGTAATGGTAAATTCAATTATCAGTATGAGTTCGTGGGTAAAGATTTAAAAACCACCGTTGGGCAACCCAGTCACTAAGACGCCGTTCTTTATGGTGAAGACTGTTCTTACCGCGATCAAATACGAAAAAATCCACGCGATTGCGTGGATTTATTATCCCGTAAGAATAATGCGTTACTTAATCCCCATCGCATCCCGCAGGGTAAAGAACAGGTCAGTCTGATCTGTCAGACCCACCACATTGGCAGCATGAGGGCCGTAAGCAGCAATACGCAGCTGAGTGCCAGTGTGTTCCTGCGAATCCTCTTCTGAATTACCGTAGCTGATGGTCATCACCGCGCCATCTTTGGTGTTGACAGCCTGCGTCAGTCCCGGCGCTTTGGTGCCATTTTCGATAATCTGGCTACTGTGAGCGTGGTCCGCAGTCACCACCACCAGCGTGTCACCGTGCTGGCGGGCAAAGGCCAGTGCCTGCTGTACCGCTTCGTCCAGGTCCACGGTTTCACCTATCTGACCACAGGGATTGGCAGCATGATCCTGTTTATCAATCGATGCCCCCTCAACTTGCAGGAAGAAACCTTTGTCATTTTGACTGAGCAGGTCCAGTGCCTTTTTGGTCATCTGCGCCAGTGTCGGCGTAGTTGCCGGGCGATCTTTATTAACTTCACAGGTGACCACTGGCTTATCCAGGTTACCGTGATAGCTGGCTTTTGGCCCCTGCCAGCGTACCGGCATATTGCCCTCCGCAAACAGCCCCAGCACTGGCTTGCTTTGGTCTGCCTGCTGCACAGCATTCATACCATCAAGATTATCCACCAGCTGATAACCCATAGCCTGCGCCTGCTCACGCAGGGTTTTGCCCTGATATTCACCCGCTTTCGCTACTTCGCTGAAAGATTTCGCTCCGCCGCCCAGCGTGACATCCGCGCGGGTTTTCAGCATCTGTTCGGTAATTGACCCCTTCCCACCCTGCTCCAGCGCATTGCTCGGGCATAGATCACTGGTTTTTTCCGGGCCATAGCATTTACGTGAGGTCACATGGGCGATCAGTGCCGCAGGTGTCGCATCCTGCAATTCCGCCGTAGAAACGTTACCGGTCGCCTTGCCCGCTGCTTTTGCCAGCTCCAGCAGCGTGGTCTGATCTTTACCGTTCACATCAACGCCAATGGCACCGTTATAGGATTTGGTGCCGGTAGCCCAGGCCGTGGCAGAAGCGGCTGAATCCGTGACGTAGTTTGGTTTGTGGGTTTTCTTATCCAGAGAATAGTGGGTGTACTGGCCGGTGAGCGGTAACGCATCGATACCCGGGAAAAAGCCACCGGCCCCCATCGCCTGGTTACGTGCTGCGGTGATTTCTGAATCCCCCATGCCATCACCAATCAGCAGAATCACGTTTTTAGCCGTGCTGTTGCTGAGCGAGGCTTTCAATGCTTCAGTTTGATCCCCCGTCAGACGACGCGCACCGCCGTGCTGCGTCAAATCACCGGTTGCGGCGCGGGAGTAAGTTTCCTCATCCGCCACCGCAGCCGAAGCAAACAGTGAAGCGATAAGTGGAACCGTAATCAGAGGTATATGTTTCATTTATAAGCATCCTTATTCACAAATATAACCAAATGTTTCCGCGGACAAGTCTGCGACAATTTCGTGATACTTTTGTGACTGACATGCAATATTTTGATGACAGGATAACCAAAGCGTACAGGGTTGAAGCGATTCGCTCAGGGCTTAAGCGAATAGAAAAAAAGGAGAAAATAGGGCTTGACCCTTTTAGGCGAACTCCCTATAGTAGCGCCCCGTTGACCCGCCAAGGTCAGCAGCAAAAAATGTGGTGAGGTGTCCGAGTGGCTGAAGGAGCACGCCTGGAAAGTGTGTATACGGCAACGTATCGGGGGTTCGAATCCCCCTCTCACCGCCACAATTTTGAAGAAGAGTCTGAACTTATGTTCAGACTTTTTTTTTGCATATTCTCCGGGTGAGAGAGGGTGAGAATCCCCGACGGGGTTCGACAACCGGCACAGCCGGTTGGACAGTTTGGGCGCGCAGCGAACAAACTGCCCGCAGGGCGAGCGAAGCGAGTCAATCCCCCTCTCACCGCCACAATTTTGAAGAAGAGTCTGAACTTACGTTCAGACTTTTTTTTTGCCTGGTCCCCGGCAGCGGCACAAAAAAACCCGGCCTGAGCCGGGTTTTGTCTACTGTCCTGATTCTCAATGGTTAACTGTAAGCATGCAGCGTGCGCTGGCAGAGTGCTGAACGTACACAGTCGTCTTTAGCAAAACGGACAACCCCAATCATCTCATCCTCTTCGAAGCGCGCCAGCGCATCTGCAAGGCCTGATAGCACACCACGCGGTAGATCACATTGGGTGATATCACCGTTGACGATTACCGTCACGTTCTCACCAAGGCGCGTCAGAAACATCTTCATCTGCGCGGCGGTGACGTTCTGCGCCTCATCCAGAATCACCACGGCATTTTCGAAGGTGCGTCCGCGCATATACGCGAAGGGCGCGATCTCCACCTTGCCGATTTCGGGACGCAGGCAGTACTGCATAAAGGAAGCGCCAAGACGTTTAACCAGAACGTCATAGACCGGCCGGAAATAAGGGGCGAATTTCTCGGAAATATCTCCGGGGAGGAAACCGAGATCTTCATCCGCCTGCAGAACCGGGCGCGTAACGATTATCCTGTCGATGTCCTTATGTATCAGGGCCTCAGCCGCTTTGGCTGCGCTAATCCAGGTTTTTCCGCAGCCGGCTTCTCCGGTGGCGAAAATAAGCTGTTTCGTTTCTATGGCATTAAGATAGTGCGCCTGAGCATCATTTCTGGCCTCAATTGGTGAACGATCGCGTACATCCCGCGCCATACCAATTGCATCCAGCCCACCCATCTGCACCAGCGAAGTGACCGATTCTTCTTCACGCTGACGATGACTGCGAGAGTCATTACGAATTACTCTTCTTGCTTCGCGACGCGCTTTGATCACTGCTTTCTGTCTTCCCATAGTGGCACCTTACAGTTGGTTTCATTTATCGCCGCAGGGGCTTTCCTGTTGCGATGACGTGAACGCTTTAGAGGTTTACGTGGCTTCCTTTAGAGCCGTTTCTAGCCATTGAGAAAGGTGTACAACAACGCCAAAACGCTGCCGCGCACCGGTAATGAATTGGGGCCTGAAAAAGTCTGAAAATTGAAAAGTGAAGAGGAAACTTTCGAGGGAAGAAATCCCCCGCAGTGGACTGCGTATGTTGGAGGGTATTTACCTGTCCTTTGAAGGACCGAATCATGCGCGAACTCCAGTGACCTTAGCCACACTTCTGACAACGCTTATGATTAAAGTGCATCATATTTACGGTCCTTTGCAACAGTAATTTTAACTATCGGCTAACAAAAAGTGACTGCGGCATGCACCCGGCCTGCATCTTAAATTAAATTTAAGATTATTATCAATGAGTTATTTATTTCGGGTTGGTCTGAACTTTTTAGGAGGATTCGGAAATCGCAGATGCCATGCGAAACTCAGGAAAACCTGACGGGGATGATGCCTGCGCATCTGATGTGGTAAAACGTGCTGTGTATTTATTAACCAACTGGTCAACAACCGGCAGGTGGGATAATTGTTTTACCCTGGAAAATATATTCACTCGCGGTTCAATACCTCGTCTCTAGGCACTGCAATAAAACCCGCCCCATAAAATGAGGCGAGCAGAGGCTTATTTAGTCTGATACTCGGCTTCCGCCGCCGCGAAACGCAGTTGTGCCGCCTGCGATGGCGCGCGCCCCATCAGGCTCACCACCACAATTGCGATGCTGGCAAACAGGAACCCGGGAATAATTTCATACAGATCCAGCCAGGCAAAATGTTTCCACACCAGCACCGTCGCTGCGCCAATAATCATGCCCACCAGCGCACCGTTACGTGTCATGCGTTGCCAGCACACACCAAACAGCACCACCGGACCAAAGGCAGCGCCAAAACCGGCCCAGGCATAACTCACCAGACCCAACACCCGATTTTCCGGATTTGCAGCCAGCGCGATCGCAATCAAGGCAATCACTAACACCATCAGACGTCCCACCCAGACCAGCTCCCGCTGACTGGCATTTTTCCGCAGGAAACCTTTATAAAGATCTTCCGTCAGCGCACTGGAACACACCAGCAACTGGCAGCTCAGCGTTGACATGACTGCCGCCAGAATGGCCGACAGCAGAATACCGGCAATCCACGGATTGAACAGGATGCGCGCCAGTTCGATAAACACGCGCTCACCGTTCTGACTGACACCGCCAGCCTGGTCAGGATGGTTCTGGAAGTAAGCAATACCGAAGAAGCCCACTGCCACTGCGCCTGCCAGGCACAGGATCATCCAGGTCATCCCAATCCGACGCGCGGTGCGGATGGAACGATGGGAGTCGGCTGCCATAAAACGCGCCAGAATATGCGGTTGACCAAAATAACCCAGTCCCCAACCGAGCAGCGACACAATCGCGATAAAGTTCAGCCCTTTCAGCATGTTGAGGTTTTCCAGGCTTTTGGCTTCAATCACCGCCAGCGAGTCGGACAGGCCACCCACCGCAACAATCACAATCACTGGCGTCAGGATCAGCGCGAAGATCATCAGGCTGGCCTGAACGGTGTCAGTCCAGCTCACCGCCAGGAAGCCACCCACCAGGGTATAGAGAATAGTGGCCGCAGCACCGGCCCATAACGCCGTCTGGTAATCCATACCGAAGGTGCTTTCAAACAGACGCGCGCCAGCAACCACTCCTGAAGCACAATAAATGGTGAAGAAGATAAGAATGATCAGCGCAGAGATCACCCGCAGAATTTTGCTGTGGTCCTCAAAGCGGCTGGTAAAGAAGTCTGGCAGCGTCAGGGCATTGTTATGATGCTCCGTCTGTACACGCAGACGTCCGGCAACGATTTTCCAGTTCAGCCAGGCACCGATAGTCAGGCCGATGGCAATCCAGCTCTCAGAAATGCCCGAGAGAAAAATGGCACCTGGCAACCCCATCAGCAGCCAGCCACTCATATCCGACGCCCCTGCAGAGAGCGCCGTTACCACGCTGCCAAGGCTGCGGCCACCGAGAATATAATCATCAAAGTTTTTGGTTGAACGATATGCCACAAACCCGATCAACACCATCCCGAGGATATAAACAACAAAAGTCACCAGCATCGGTGTACTGACATTCATTTTATCTCTCCACTTATTATTCGATTTCCATAAAGGCGCGGTATCCTGCCGCAAAGCGGTGGCCGGCACAATGCCTTTCATTTCGCGCCCCAGACGGTTGCACCCAATGAATTTACAACCACTCAAGGTGCAACCCTGGCGAGATTCTTGCAATAAACCTCAGACCAATGACTTAGCGCACAATTAACAAGGTTGCACAAAGTTGCAACATAAGTGATAGTGCAGTTCACACCGGACATCAAACTATTCTTTTTGAGGAACAGGAAAACATGGGAACCACCACCATGGGGGTGAAGCTGGATGACGCCACCCGCGATCGCATTAAACTGGCAGCGCAGAAGATCGATCGCACGCCACACTGGTTGATTAAACAGGCGATTTTTAACTATCTGGCGCAACTTGAGGCCGGGGATTCGCTGCCAGAGATTCCATTGCAATCCAGCGATACGGCGCAGGAAGACGCGTCAGCTGAAGAACCCCTGCAACCGTTCCTTGATTTCGCCGAGCATATTCTGCCGCAGTCGGTGACACGTTCAGCCATTACCGCCGCATGGCGTCGTCCGGAAACCGATGCCGTCCCGATGCTGCTGGAACAGGCACGTCTCCCGGCCCCGCTGGCGGAAAAAACCCATCAGCTGGCTTACACCCTCGCCGATAAACTCCGGCATCAGAAAGGTGCAACCGGGCGCGCCGGAATGGTGCAAAGTTTGTTGCAGGAGTTCTCCCTCTCTTCTCAGGAAGGGGTGGCGCTGATGTGCCTGGCCGAGGCTTTGCTACGTATTCCAGATAAACCGACGCGTGATGCACTCATTCGCGACAAAATCAGCAATGGCAACTGGCAGTCGCATCTCGGTCGCAGTCCGTCGATGTTCGTTAATGCCGCCACCTGGGGCCTGTTGTTCACCGGTCGTCTGGTGTCCACCCACAATGAGGCTAACCTGTCCCGTTCCCTTAACCGCATCATTGGTAAGAGTGGTGAGCCGTTGATCCGCAAAGGTGTGGATATGGCGATGCGTTTGATGGGGGAACAGTTTGTAACCGGTGAAACCATCGCTGAAGCGCTGGCTAACGCACGCAAGCTGGAAGAAAAAGGCTTCCGTTATTCTTACGATATGCTGGGTGAGGCGGCACTCACCGCCAGTGATGCCAAAGCCTACCTGGTCTCCTATCAGCAGGCCATACATGCCATTGGTAAGGCCTCTAATGGTCGTGGCATTTACGAAGGTCCGGGTATCTCCATCAAGTTGTCGGCACTGCATCCGCGCTACAGCCGCGCGCAGTATGAACGTGTGATGGAAGAACTCTACCCGACGCTGAAATCGTTGACGCTGCTGGCGCGCTCTTACGACATCGGCATTAACATCGATGCCGAGGAAGCTGACCGTCTCGAACTGTCGCTCGATCTGCTGGAAAAACTGTGCTTTGAACCGGAGCTGGAAGGCTGGAACGGGATTGGCTTTGTGATTCAGGCCTACCAGAAACGCTGTCCATTCGTGATTGATTACCTGGTAGATCTGGCTCAGCGCAGCCGTCGTCGTCTGATGATCCGTCTGGTGAAAGGCGCCTACTGGGACAGCGAAATCAAACGCGCCCAGATCGACGGCCTGGAAGGCTACCCGGTCTATACCCGCAAAGTGTATACCGATATCTCCTACCTGGCCTGCGCACGCAAACTGCTGGCGGTGCCAAACCTGATCTATCCACAGTTCGCCACTCATAACGCCCATACGCTGGCGGCGATTTATCAGCTGGCGGGTAACAACTACTATCCAGGCCAGTACGAATTCCAGTGCCTGCATGGCATGGGAGAACCCTTGTATGAGCAGGTGGTGGGCAAAGTCGCCGATGGCAAGCTCAATCGCCCATGTCGTATTTATGCACCCGTCGGCACCCATGAAACCCTGCTGGCGTATCTGGTACGCCGTCTGCTGGAAAACGGAGCTAACACCTCGTTCGTGAACCGCATCGCCGATACTTCGCTGCCGATTGATGAACTGGTGGCCGATCCGGTCACGGCGGTGGAAAAAATGGGCGCGAGCGAAGGGGCGATTGGCCTGCCGCACGCGAAAATTCCATTGCCGCGCGAATTGTATGGTGAAAAACGCGTTAACTCCGCCGGTCTCGACATGGCGAACGAACACCGTCTGGCGTCGTTGTCCAGCGCCCTGCTGAACAGCGCCAGCCAGCCGTGGCAGGCCCAGCCGTTGATTGACGGTGAACTGGGTGCCGGTAGCGGCCGTCCGGTGCTCAACCCGTCAGCTCCTGCTGATGTGGTGGGCAGCGTGCGCGAAGCCACATCTCAGGAGGTGTCACAAGCACTGGATGCTGCGGTGAATGCCGGTCCGATCTGGTTTGCCACCCCACCGCAGGAACGCGCCGCCATTCTGGAACGCGCTGCCGAAATGATGGAAGGCCAGATGCAGCAACTGATTGGCCTGCTGGTGCGCGAGGCGGGCAAAACCTACAACAACGCCATCGCCGAAGTCCGTGAAGCGGTGGATTTCCTCTACTACTACGCAGGCATGGTGCGTGATGATTTCGACAATGTCACCCATCGCCCGCTGGGTCCGGTGGTGTGTATCAGTCCGTGGAACTTCCCGCTGGCGATTTTCAGCGGTCAGATTGCCGCCGCTCTTGCCGCAGGCAACAGCGTGCTGGCGAAACCGGCCGAGCAGACGCCACTGATCGCCGCCCAGGCAGTACAGATTATGCTGGATGCCGGTGTGCCGTCTGGCGTGCTGCAACTGTTGCCAGGCCTGGGGGAAACCGTGGGTGCTCAGTTGACCGGAGACGAACGCGTGCGCGGTGTGATGTTCACCGGTTCTACCGCCGTCGCCACCCTGCTGCAGCGCAATCTTGCTGGTCGTCTTGATCCGCAGGGTCGTCCAACGCCGCTGATTGCCGAAACAGGAGGGATGAACGCGATGATCGTCGATTCCTCAGCGCTGACCGAGCAGGTGGTGGTGGATATCGTTGCCTCCGCGTTTGATAGCGCCGGACAGCGTTGCTCCGCCCTGCGTCTGCTGTGTGTGCAGGATGATGTGGCCGATCACACGTTGAAAATGCTGCGTGGTGCCATGGCCGAATGCCGCATGGGAAATCCGGAGCGCCTCTCCACCGATGTGGGTCCGGTGATTGATGCCGAAGCCAAAGCCAATATTGAGCGTCACATTCAGGCGATGCGCAGTAAAGGCTTCACCATTTACCAGGCCGCACAGGAAAATCCGCAGGACAGCAAAGAATGGGCGACGGGCACCTTTGTTAAACCAACGCTGATTGAGTTGGAACAGGTCAGCGATCTCGACAAAGAGGTATTTGGTCCGGTGCTGCATGTGGTGCGTTTCGCACGCAATAACCTGCCGCAGCTGATCGATCAGATCAACGCCTCCGGTTATGGCCTGACGCTCGGCGTACACACCCGTATCGATGAAACCATTGCGCAGGTCACCGCCGGAGCGAAAGTTGGCAACCTGTATGTGAACCGCAATATGGTCGGTGCCGTGGTCGGCGTGCAACCGTTTGGGGGTGAAGGCTTGTCGGGTACCGGTCCGAAAGCCGGTGGCCCACTCTATCTCTATCGTCTGCTGGCAAACCGCCCGGATGCTGCACTGCGCACGACTTTTGATCGCCAGGATGCCGAGCGCCCGGTGGACAGCGTGCTGCGCACCACGCTGCTCAACGCCCATCAGGCACTGCAACAATGGGCACAGGACAAACCTGAACTACTGGCCCTGACGCAGCGCTATGAACAGCTGACACAGGCCGGTACGGTGCGCGTGCTGCCGGGTCCGACCGGTGAGCGCAACACCTTCACCCTGTTACCGCGTGAGCAGGTATTGTGTATCGCCGATAATGAACAGGATACGCTGGCGCAACTGGCAGCCGTCACCAGCGTCGGCAGCCATGCGTTGTGGCCGGATGATGAACTGCATCGGACGCTGCGCGCGGCGTTACCTGCGGCGGTTCAACAACGTATTACGCTGGCAAAAGATGTGCTGGCCGGTGAGTTTGATGCGGTGATCTACCACGGTGATGCCGATCAGCTGCGTAGCCTGTGTGAACAGGTTGCCGCGCGTGACGGTGCGATTGTTTCCGTGCAGGGCTTTGCCCGTGGTGAAACCAATCTGCTGCTGGAACGGTTGTTGATTGAGCGCTCGCTCAGCGTCAATACCGCCGCTGCTGGGGGTAACGCCAGCCTGATGACCATTGGTTGATATTGAAAAGCAAAGCGGCCCTGTAACAAGGCCGCTTGCAGATCTTATTGCGCGATAAATCGCGCCGCTACGCTGTGGTGAATTTGGTATGCCTGCATCCATCTTGCACGGTTTGTAGCGGCGCAATTTATTTCGCACGTTTGTTCTCCGGCGATAAACCGTACCGCTACGCCGCAGTTTTTTTACGTTTCATACCAATCAGAGTGGGGAAGACAAACAAGGACTGCCCCAGACCACGATTGGTTAATGACCACACCAGTACCGAGCACAGCGAACAGATGGTGACGATCGCTATCGGGTAGAGACATGCCCACAGCACGGAAAACCACGTTTGCTCGAACAGATGATGACGCTGGGCAAACAGAATCGCCGACATACCAAAGAACTCAATGAAGATGCGGTGAATAACGTAAATCTGTAACGTGTTACGTCCAATCCAGTTGAGCCAGCTCATACGGAAATGGGCATTCAGCCAGCGACAAATTGCCACGCTGCACAGCACCGCAATCAGGCACATAAACAGGCTGCGGTTCATACCGAAGATCACATGGACACCGGCAATGGCCGCCAGCAGCGCCCAGGGCACAATATTCTCACGCCGCCATTCGCTCAGGCGCAGCATCAGCGGGCTCCAGAATGCCCCCATCAGGAAGAACAGGAAATATTGCGCCAGGCTTTGTGGTCCCCAGAAAGGAATAATCTTCTCTACGGCCAGATAATTCAGCACCACCGCCACCACCAGCAACGCTATTTTCTGCTTACGGAAGATCCTGGCGAGCAGGAAGTAAATGCCCAGACCATACAGATACCAGGAAGTACTCATAGCGAGGAAGGTCAGCTTAAGAAACTCAAGTAAAGAACCTGCATACGCCGCATTCAGGTTTTCGGAAATACGCTGCCCGGTAATTTCAGAGGAGATACCAACAATTGACCACCACTGAATAAATCCCCATAAAATATAGAGATAGAACAGGTTGGTAATCCGACTGGTAAATACCTGTTTCCACGGGCGATTCATAATCCCGTTCGCCGCCAGCAATCCCGACACAAAGAAAAAGGCTGGCATACGCAGTGGCGACAATACCGTATTGAACTTCACCCATAACTCAGCCGGAATCCATCCTGCCGACAGATACTGCACCGTATTCTCAAATCCGGGTAAGACCGTGTGATAGAGCACAACCAGTAATATGCAGGTCCCTTTGAGGGTGTTTACCCACAATATTTCATCGCTCCTGGTGTTATTCATAAGATTAACTCCCGCTGTGTAGGTCTGAAATGTGAAAAATGTGAGGCAGATAAATGGCGAGTACTTTTTTTGATTAAGGGGCAATTATCGGGCAGGAGATGCTGCATTACTGTAGCGAAACTCTTAAAAGTTTTTCACTGGTCCTGATATAACAATGCGTTACGTGGTTTTATCTTTATTTGTAAATAAGCAGGCTAATGATTTACTTCATTTATTTAAACGGTCAGGAACCACCGTCACTGTCAACAGAATATCAACACCCCTCACAATTAAGAATATTTCACCTGTTATTCAGCCAGGGAATAATCGAGTCAGAAGAGTAAAAAACGCCGCAACTGAATTGCGGCGTTGAGGATTATTGACTAAGGAATTTATCGAGAAATTGCCGGGTACGCGCCTGCTGTGGGTTGCTAAACAGCGCCTTTGACGGCCCCTGCTCTACGATGCGTCCCTGATCCATAAAGATCGCGCGGTCAGCAACATCACGGGCAAAGCTCATTTCGTGGGTGACGATGACCATGGTGCGTTTCTCTTCCGCCAGCGCGCGAATGGTATTCAGCACCTCCCCCACCAGCTCAGGATCGAGAGCGGACGTCGGTTCATCAAACAAAATCACCTGCGGCCGCATCGCCAGCGCACGCGCAATCGCCACGCGCTGCTGCTGTCCACCGGACAACCGGCGTGGGAAGCTCTCTTCCTTACCCTGCAAGCCGACTTTCTCCAGCAGCGAGCGCGCGCGCGCAATGGCTTCCGCTTTCGGCTCGCCTTTGACGATTACCGGCCCCTCAATGATATTTTCCAGCACCGAGCGGTGAGGAAACAGATTGAAGTTCTGGAACACAAAACCAACCTGCTGACGCAGACGCCGTACCAACTCTTTCTGCTTGTGGATGCCCAGTGCGGCATCGACCGAGATATCCCCGACCCTGATGCGCCCACTATCCGGCACTTCCAGCAGGTTGATACTGCGCAATAACGTAGTTTTACCCGAGCCACTCGGTCCGATAATGGCGACAACTTCGCCGGAAGCCACGTCCAGATCGATACCGTGCAGCACCGTCTGGCCGTGAAATTGCTTCACCAGCTGACGAACTTCAATGGCACTCATTTCACCTCCCGATCCTGACGATTTACATGCGCTTCCAGCCGGTTCTGCAAGGCAGAAAGTACCGTAGCCATCACCCAATAAATCACCGACGCGGCCAGATACATGGTAAATACCTCAAGGGTACGCGAGGTGATCAGCTGCGCCTGACGGAATAACTCCGGCACCTGAATGGTCGCCGCCAGCGAGGTGTCTTTCACCAGGCTGATAAAGCTGTTGCCCAGCGGTGGCAATGCCGTCCGCGCCGCCTGCGGCAGGATCACGCGCCGCAGTGTCTGCCACGGCGTCATACCGATACTGGCGGCCGCTTCCCACTGTCCACGCTCAATCGCCGCGATGGCACCACGCAGCGATTCCGAGGCATAGGCTGCGGTGTTAAGCGACAGGCCAATCATCGCGGAAGGAATCGGGTCCAGCTCGATACCAAACTGCGGCAGACCGTAGTAGATCATAAACAGCTGGGCGATCAGCGGGGTACCGCGAAAGATCGAGACGTAAATGCGGGCCAGCCAGTTAATTGGCCAGAAGTGGGACAGGCGCATCAATGCCAGCACAAAGCCAAGTATCAGGCCAAAGAACATCCCGCCGATACTCAGCTGAAGGGTGAACACCGCGCCTTTAAGGAGAAATGGTGCTGAATCCAGCACCAGTTGTAGGCTTTCCTGCATTATTTAGTGACGTCCGCGCCGAACCATTTCTCGGAGAGCTTGCTCAGCGAGCCATCTTTTTGCATCTCAGCAATGGCGGCATTAATCGCGTTCAGCAAATCATCATTGCCTTTACGCAGTGCCACACCCGATTCCAGACGGGAGAAGGCCGGACCGGCCACTGCCATGGTATCGCCGGTTTTCTTTACCAGATCCAGCGCAGCCAGGCGATCAACCAGGATGGCATCAAGACGGCCAGAACGCAGATCCTGATATTTGGTCGGGTCATCATCATAGGTGCGGATATCTACACCCTTGACGTTATCGCGCAGCCATTGTTCATAGTTAGAACCGAGGCCAACCCCCACTTTCTTACCTGAGAGATCTTCCGGCTTACTGATGCTGCCCGCGTTTTTCTTCAGTGTCAGCGCCTGCACACCGGAAATGGTGTACGGCGTGGAGAAGTCATATTTCTTCTTACGCTCGTCAGAAATAGTCACCTGATTGATGACAACGTCAATGCGTTTTGAATCCAGCGCCGCCAGCATGCCGTCCCATTTGGTCGGTTTCAGGCTGGCTTTGACGCCGAGATGCTGGGCCAGTTGCTGAGCAAACTCGACTTCAAAACCGGTCAGCTTGCCGTTTTCATCCTGGAAGCTGAACGGTGGATACGTCCCTTCCAGACCCACCAGCAGCGTACCGCGCTCTTTAACTTTATTGAGCAGATTTTCTGCCGCAAAGGTTTTCACGTTGAAGCCAGCGACTAACGCCACCGCCATCACGCCCATCACCAGCTGGCGACGAATCTGTGAGAAAGCCATAGTTACCCCATTTATTATTTGTGAGTTGTGTGTTGTGAGGCGGCAAAAACCACATCTGCCGCACTATCGTTATTAGCGCTACTTAACCGGGCAAGTCAAATAACGGGCGGATTATAAACCTTTTTTCAGCCGCGCCTCAGACCGAAGGATGATAAGCAAATAACGCGGGCGCACCGCCGGTATGAACAAATAATAGTGGCCCTTCGCGGCGGAAGCGCTGCTGACTGATACCATCAATGAGCCCGGCCATGGCTTTGCCGGTGTACACCGGGTCAAGCATGATGCCTTCCAGTCGCGCCAGCAGCTTGACCGCGTCCATCCCTTCTTCGTTCGGTTCACCGTAGCGCGGGGCAAAATAGTCATCCCACAGGGTAATCGGTGCCTGAGCGGTGACCTCCAGCTGCTGTGCCAGCGCACTGCGGATGCGCTCCACCACTGGCAACTGATCGGCCACTTTACGCGACACCGTCACCCCCACCAGCTCGCTATCTGGCAGCAACTGCTCCAGACCAACCGCCAGACCGGCATGGGTACCGGCGCTACCGGACGCGACAACCACCGCAGCAAAATCCACCACCCCTTCGCTCTGATGGGCGATTTCCTGTGCGCACTCGACATATCCCAGCGCCCCGAGCGCATTGGAGCCGCCAACGGGCACCACATAAGGACGAAATCCCTGCGCTTCCAGGCGGATGGCCTGCTCCGCCAGCTGTGCGGTTGGGTTGTGCAACGCCTCCACCATCACCACTTCCACATCCATCAGATCCAGCAGCAGCCGATTGCCGTTAGTGAGGTAGTTTGCGGCGGTGGTACCAATCGGGTTTTCCAGCAACGCCACGCATTTCAGGCCAAGACGCGCTGCTACCGCGGCGGTCTGGCGCACATGGTTCGACTGGATAGCGCCCGCGGTCAGCAACACATCCGCGCCTTCGCGCAGGGCATCGGCCGCCAGAAATTCAAGTTTGCGCAGTTTATTGCCGCCGAACGCCATCGGCGTGAAATCATCGCGTTTGATAAAAATATCACGGCCCAGATAGTCAGACAGACGTGGCAGGTGTTCCAGCGGCGTAGGTGCACCGAGTAATTCAAGACGGGGATACTGGTGCAAAAGATGTAAGGACAATGCAGCCTCCATTCGGGCTAAGTGCGATTATTCTTACAGTGTTGCAGAAGATGAGAGAAGTCGCACCCGGAAATCACCGGGTGCGGTCCCTGTTGCTGACGTCTTCGACAACAACAGGGAGGAGGATCACAGTTAACTGCGCTGCCAGCCTAAAAACTGGTCATATTTGCGCAAAGCGATGCGGTAGTTGTTGTTACCGGCATCAGGTAAATCGTTCTCCAGACATTCATGCCAGCTGTTGCCCCGCAAGCGTTCTGCCGGGAAGTTTTTCGCCTTAAGCATGTCATCGAGACGACGTAACCGCACCACGTATTCACGAATGGTGCTGTGACTCATCTCAGTCTGTTCAAAGAGGTATTGTTTGAACGCCATGATATCGAAGTAATTCGGATGAGTATTACAAAAAATATCGCTGCAAAAACGACACAAGGCAGTCAATTCCGGCTGGAGTTTCATCCAGACCTGATCGTCAATCATCTGGTCCATCCGTGCGATGGCCTCTTTATTGATAATCTGGCCACGGAACACTAACGCCATACGGTCAAGAACTTTGCCACAGTGCGAACAATTGCTTTGGCTGTGCTTGTAGTCTTTAAGGTAGCGACTTAAAGGTCTGGCTTTGGATTTGGCTCCCATTGCTGAGTCCCCGGTTTTATTATTTTTGGATCGCCAGGAACTGATTCTGTCAGCGCGCTCCCGTTAATCGGGCACGCAGGCGTTTAATCGCCTGACTGTGCAGCTGGCTGACGCGGGATTCGCCCACTTCAAGCACCGCGCCAATCTCTTTCAGGTTCAGTTCTTCCTGGTAGTACAGTGTCAGCACCAATTTTTCACGCTCGGGCAACGCCTCGATCGCTTCAATTACGCGCTCACGCAGATTCCCTTCCATCAGTTGATGAAGCGGGTTGGCTTCTTCATGCCCTTCCGTCACCAGCTCTGCGCTGTCACCGTGTTCTTCCCGATACTCGTCGTAGGAGAAGAGCTGGCTGTTGTTGGTATCCAGCAGAATCTGCCGATACTCTTCCAGCGAAACATTCAATTGCTCAGCCACTTCCTGCTCGGTAGCCGCGCGCCCCATCGCTTGTTCTACCTGATGCATCGCACCCGCCACTTCGCGCGCATTGCGGCGAACGCTGCGTGGTGCCCAGTCACGACTACGCAATTCATCCAGCATTGATCCCCGGATACGCTGCACGGCGTAAGTGGTAAAGGCAGTGCCCTGTAACGCGTCGTAGCGCTCCACGGCGTTCAGTAAACCAATGCCACCGGCCTGCAGCAGATCGTCAAGTTCAACGCTGGCTGGCAAGCGCACCTGCAGACGCAGCGCTTCATGCCGCACCAGAGGAACGTAGCGCTGCCAGAGCGAATGTTTATCCATCACGCCATCGGCGGTATAGAGATCGTTCACGTTGACTACCCTGCGTTAGTAAAGTTATCGGCATGATTATCCAATTCTGTAGGGTGTTTTGATTGGGTGAATAGGCGGGCAAAGCGCGGTTATTTCAAATTTGTAATAGATGGCAGCATCATGAGCCGCCATCCATCGGGAGATTAACGCAGATTACGCAGACGCTGCCGCGTGCCGGGCGGCACCGCATCCCACAGTGCACAGGTTTTACCCTCAAGCACCTGATAAAAAGGATTAATGTTATCGTCGCTTTCCAGTTGTGATTTGAACAACACCTGGCCGGTTTCCGCATCAATGCTTAACATTCGGTTGATAAACAGCCGTTGTAAGTCACTACGCAGGAACAAACCGTTGTCCACGCTATTATCGGCGAGAAATCCATCATCATTTTCCTGGGTATCGATATGGCAGGCTTCAACCCAGGGCCAACTATGGCGCTCGGTCAGCCGGGTACCGGTGATAATGCAGGCACCATAACGCGCCTTTACTGCGGCGCTAAATTCGGCCTGGCTGTCGCGCTGGAAAACTCTGGCTTTAACCCGCCTGCCCACTTCGATGCCGGGCATCACTGCGATCGGTACTTTATGTTGCGGCGTACTCAGTACCACCAGGAATTGCACTTTGCGTGACAGCGGGAAACAAGGGTGCGCCTGTGGGTCGAACAACTGCCAGTATTCATCCTCTTCATTCTGGCGCATCAGTACCAGCTTAAAACCACGGCTCGCCAGCATGTTTTGCGCCTCGGCAGAATGCGGATCGAGCATCGCATAGACCCGGGTTTCCCCCACCACCTTCCAGCGATTTTCTTTCTTTATTTCATCAGTACGACGGAAATAAAGGAAAGCCTGCTGGTTTTTCAGGTAATGCTCAAAACGGCGCAGATAGTTTTTACGTTCGTTATCATCCGAGACAAATAACAGATCTTCCAGCGGGCTATTGATCTCCTGTTGGGCAAACACTGCGCGGATAATCAAATTGCGATAGCTGGTTGACGGGCTCAGCAACCCGCGGGAGGTAAGCTCTTTTTCGTCAGGATGCTGTTGCGTGTAGCGCAATGCGATCTCTTCAAAAGTCAGTAGCTCACCGGGTAACAAGTCATAATTGAAGCGCATAGACACCCCAGAAAATGGAAAAAATAAGGCAATAATTGGTGTGATTCTGAAAGGGGTTATCGGCAGATTAGGCGGGTTCTGTAACAGGATGGTTACTTTTTTTATGGTAGCGGCACGCTGAATCGTGCCGCTGCGGAAAGATAACCTGTCAGACAGAATTTTGGCGGGTTTCCTGCGCTTTATGCAACGCTAAAATTTGTTTAGCAAGACGCTCTAGCGCTTCCCTGTTTTCTGAATCGGTCGGTAAACGACCGTAAGTATCGTAGAAAATCGACGCTTCAGAATCAATAATGGCGCGCAGTGCGGAAAAACTGGTGTTTTCAAAACGGAAAAATTCACCGAGTGATACCCCTTCGCCATCGTAAACCTCTAAATAATCCGGACGCAGCAACAGCCAGGGTTCATTTGGCTGATCGGCGGGTGGTATGAAACTGACCACTCCGTTCGGTTGATAATAAGCGACAAAGTCGTGCACCGCGTTTTCCTCAATCACCATTATATTCACATGCCGGGCCAGATAGCTGTAGAGCTGCGGCCCCGTAATCGCATCAATGGTTGCTTGCAATACCTGAAAACGCTCTGCGAAACTGGCCCGCCTGGTTTTATCCAGCGCTAGCGAGGACACCAGCTTTTTCCAGTCCGCGTGAGGATGATAAGGAGGCTCGCCTTCGGCACGTTCTTCATTGATCTTTGCAGCAATATCAAGGATACCCCTCCCGCCATCCACACCATTTGGGAATAAAAACAGCAGATATGCCAAATCATCCAGTTTCAGTGATAGCCTTTCCAGTGTGTAGGGATACAGGCCATCCTGAATTAACTTCCCAATTTGGTGCTCGTCAAATTTTTCTCCATTAAGTTTTTTGCCAATATTTTTCAATGAAGTTAACAATAATAAACTATCATAGTCGTCGTTTTTCTCAGGATTTCTGAATGCGTGAAATAATAACTCAAGCGAATCATCGCTGAGACCATCCATCCAGTGAAAATCTATTTTCCCGGTGCGGGTTATTTCCGGGATATGCAGGTTACTCCAGAGACCAATACGATTGAGACGAAATATTGAGATAGCGAGATTATCTATTAATTCCTCCCTGAGCATTTTATAGCTTAATCCTTTATCCCCATAAGGGAGGCCTTCCAGATTCATATCGGTAATGGGCAAACCTTCACCGAGAATAAACGGTGCTGCGATCATATGCTGCCTCAGACTGGCCATACGGGCTGCACGATTGTTGCTGAGGTGATGCCTGATGCTTTTTTCGCTAAGATTGCCATCATAATACAACCCCCTCTCTTCTGGATTAATAATACTCCTCATCATAAATAACGGACTATTATATTCCGCATTCTCCTGTAGATTATTCATGGGAAGGCGTTGCATATAACGTAGCTCTAACAATCGCCTGTTCCGGTTAGCGACCAAATCCTCTTTAATTACTCCATCTCTGGCGACAACATCATCAAGATTGTCAGTGTAATTATAGTTTTCGATGCTATAGTTCTCGTCTAATTGCCGCTCATTCAGAAAGAAATGTCCTTCAAAATCGATGTTATTAACAAAGTGTGCCAGTTCGATCAAATCTTTCTCAAAGCACTCTTTTAAATTCTCTATCTGTTCCTGAACCGCGGATTCTTTTATGCGCAGGCAATCCTCGGGTAAATCAGGATCTTCTTCCGCATCCCGCACAATTTCCCCCAGGTCTTCCAGTGCGGTTCCCAATAATCCCGTTTTCTGTATCAATGTTGCGGCTTCTGCCTGCTCAAGGAAAGTCAGCAGCTGGTGGGGATTGATTCCGGGTTCTAACAGAACGGTCACGAGGTCATTGTTAATGGCATCAGCAAAAATCTTCAGTGAACTCATTTCCTTGATTTTTTGCCTGCTAACCTGCTCCTTAAAATCAAGGTTATGCAGACCCTCCTGCGCTCGCTCCATCTGTCGTTGTAAATGACCGAAGATCCTCTTTTGCTCCACCGGGTCATCTATCCAGTTGGCAATAGCTTCCTTTATTCCTGCCAATCTATTGGCATCGTAGATCGATAAAAAATGATGTAATACGTTTCTCAGAATCCTTAGGTCTTTTTCAGTAATGACTTGTGATGGTGTAAGATTTTTCCCGATAAAACTGCATAAATCCTTTTGCAATGACGTTGAGAAGTTATCCAGAATAGTATCCTTAACGTGTGGCTTACTTAGCGTAAGATCTGGCAAGAGATCTTCAAGCTTTTTTTCCTGCCCGGTTATATCTGGTGCCCGCTCCAACGGTGCTACCCGAACAAATTCCCGATAAATATCATAGTGATTTTCAATATGATCTGCTGTCTGACCTCTTAAATAAATCCAGGAGTCTTGATCGCCGTACAACGCCATGGATACTGAGCGGAACAAACAATTGCCATCGGCCGCCACATCATGCACGTAACCTGCGTTATCGATAAATTGATAATGCTCATAACCGCGAATCCTGACTCTTTGTAAATTAATGGTTCTCTGTGCATTCTGCTCCTGACCGGCATCAGCAATCATTCCCACATCAGCATCATAGATTCGGATTCGTATATTGCAGGCATTAGCCAGCGCATCCACTGCAATATCGATGGCATCATGATCCCATCTGCCTTCCTCGCGAATGCAACTTAATAAATTTTCTTTTGCTTTTTCGCTTTCACTTTTTTCTTTCGTCTGTAATGAAAGTTTTTCCAGCAACTGTGTGGCGTTTTTTTGGATCGATTTTTTTACTTTTGCATTATGTCTTGCTTCACTCCCTGATTTTAATATATCGCTCGCCCCCCAGCTGGGATCAAAGCGTTTACTTTTAACTTGCTCTTTGCGACCACAGGTAATCTCCATAACCGAAGACGGTCTTTTCTGCGCGATGCTAAATGGCGCTATTTTCTGAATTGAACGGATAAATTTACTGTCTGCATGGTTGCGGAAAGGGAAAGATTGACTGGCAGCAGAGGATAGATTCCGCTCTGGCCGGAGTGGTGGTGGCATAATGCGTGAAGCAATTGTTTCAGTGGTATTATTTAAAGATGCAACTGTTGTTATTTTTTTCAATGCAGGTGGACGGGTAGATAATGTGGACTGGCGATTAAAACTCACTAATGAATGAACATTATGAAAGTCTGGCATGATATATTCCTTATTAAGCCTTGATAATCCATCATTTAATCTGACGCCAGGCATATTTGCTCAGCGACATTACAACAGGCTTTTTATATTCCTGACGTGAAATAAAAAAACAGGTTTAGTTTTCCGATGCACCTCCTCTTTTTCTGACATATTAAGCAGCGGTGCGATAAAGCGCGCCGCTGCTGAGTTTTTTAACCTTTCAGCCGTGCTAAGATGTTCAACGCAAAACGTTCCAGCGCCTGCCGATTTTCCGCATCAGTGGGTTTGCGTCTGCTCACATTCGCCTGGCGAATAGCATCGATCTCAACAATAGCCCGCAGCACGGAAAAGTTGGAATTCTCAAACCGATAGAATTCTATCGGATCCATTGACCTTCCGTCATAGGCTTCGAGGGAATTAGAGCGCAGCACCACATAAGGTTGGGCTGGTTGTTCTGTCGGAGGGGTATGCGCCATCCGACCCGACGGGTCAAAAGAAGCCAAAAATTCCTGTGCCTCGCTTTCCTCAATAACGACGATTTTGCTTTGCTGGGCCAGATAGCGGTAGAACTCTGTAACCGGAATATTATCGATTCTTGCCTGTAAGACTTGCAGACGCCTTTCGAGTATTTCTTTGAACCTCCTCTTATTTGCCAGTGTGGTGACCAGCATTTTCCAGTCAGCGGTGGGGTTATAAGGTACTTCATCCTGCACACGTTCGTCATCGATCTGCGCGGCAATATCAATAATACCCCGTCCCCCATCGACACCATAAGGGAGCATAAATAACAGCCAGGCAAGTTCATCCAGTTTCAGCGAAAGTTTGTCCAGCGTGAACGGTTCAAGACCTGCCTCGATAAGCCCGGCAATCTGATGTTCATCGAATGTGCCCCCTTTGATTGTCTTACCGATACGCATTAAAGAGGAGAACAATAATAAGCTATCCAGTTCATCGTTTCTTTCCGGGTTTCTGAGTCCCTGAAATAAGGCCTCTAGCGTGTCATCCGCTAACCCGTCCATCCAGTGGAAATCCATAACACCAGTTCGGGTTATCTGGGGGATTATCGTATTACTCCAGAGACCAATACGATTCAAACGAAATGTTGAGATAGCCGGATTGTCGATCAATTCCCGGTTTAACACCTCAATACTCAGCCCTTTACAACCATAATTTAGGCCGTCCAGGTTCATATCGGTGACTGGACTGCCCTCACCGAAAATAAAAGGTGCACCTGCCATATGCTGCTTCAGGCTGCCAGTCCTTTCCGCACGGTTATTATTCAGATGAAGCCTGACACTTCTTTCGCTGATTTGGCCATCATAATATAATTCTCTCTGTTCCGGGTTGATCACACTCCTCACCATAAACAGCGGGCCGTTGTATACCACATCGTCAAAAAGATTGTTAACCGCCACGCGTTGCATAAAAAGCTTCTCTAATAAACGCCTGACCCGATGCGCGATAACATCTTTTTTGTTAACGCCCTCTCTGCTTACCACATCATCCAGTTTATCAGTGTGGTTATAATTTTCCGGGCTATAGTGCTCATCTAATTCCCGGTCACTCATCATGAAAAAACCCTGGACATCGATATCAGGATCAAACCGCGCCAGTTCTAGCAGACTTTCTTCAAAATCTTCTTTTAATTGCTCTATCTGACGCTGAACCGATGGCTCATTTATACGCAAGTACTCGCGTGGTAAATCGGGGTCTTCTGCCGTTCCCTGCAATATATCAGCCAGATCTTCACAGGTGGCACCAAGTAATCCGGCATCCTGGAGCAGATTGGCGGCTTCCGATGTCTCAAGGAAAGCCAGCAGCTGATGGGGGTTAACACCTGTACCCACTATAATGGTCACCAGATCATTGCAGACGGCCGTCGCGAAAATCTTCAGTGAATTAACATCTTTGTATTTTTGCTGACTGGCCTGCTCGCGAAACTCCAGGCAGCGCAAACTATGTTGAGAACGTTGTGCCAGTGCTTCTAAGCGCCCCAGCTGTCGTTTTTCCTCTACCGGGTCCAGCTGCCAGCGGGTAATCGCCTGCTTTATTTCAGCCAGCTTTTGCACATCAAAGATCGATAAAAAGTGATGTAGTACATTTCGCAAAGTAACTTCATCTGCTTCTGCAATCACCTGTACCGGCGTTACGCTCCGATCAATAAAACTGCATAGGTTCTTTTTCAAGTTTCTTGCGGTGATATCGAGAATGTTATCTTTTATATGCGGTCTGCTTTCCGTCAGTCCTGACAAGCGCTCATCCAATAACTCCTCTTCTGACGGCTCTGAAATAAATTCCTTATAATCCCCCCAATGATTCTCCACATAATTAGCCGTTTCATTCCTCAGATGACGCCAGGAATCTTCATCACCGTATAGCCCAAGCGATACTGAAGCAAAAAAACAATTTCCGTCTGCTGCCACATCGTGAACGACACCGGAATTATCGACCAATTGATAATGTTCCTGACCATACAGCCTGATTATTTGTAAATTTATCGTCTGTTGTGAATGTTGCGCATCCCCTACCTGAGTGGTGGAGCCCAAATCTGCATCATAAATATTCAGTCGAATATTGAATGCCTTCACCAGCGCGTCAACCGCAATATCAATTGCCTGATGATTCCATTTGCCAGATTGGCGTATGCTACTTAATACATCCTGTTTGAGTTGTTCATTCTGCTTGTTCTCACGCTTATTTAATGTGAGTTTCGCCAGCTGCTCAGCCGCATTTTTCCTGATGAATTTCTTTTACCGCCTGCTTTATATTATCTCCCGAGTACAATATATCCTGCACACCCCAATCACCGGTAACGCGCTGTTTTTTATTATTCATCTCGCGACGGCAATCCATTGCCTTTACCGGAGAGGGTCGCTGAGGTGCGGGATGAGTGACAGGCACCAGGGACCGAATAGAGCGGGTAAATTGATTATCCACTTTGCCACGAGAAGATAATACCGGTAAAGATAAACTGGTCGCGCGGGTTAAAACTCGATTAGGTAATAATTGTGGTGGTAATGACAGCCGGGCTGAACTATTCCCCAGGGATGTGACAGCTGTATTTCTGATATGTGATGTTGCTGGCGTAGATAATAGTGATTGCCGATTAAAACTGGCAAGCGAATTAACGTTATTAGCGTTTGGCATAATTATTCCTTATCAGACTGATTATAATCCATCATTGAATCTGACGCAGAGCACGTCAGCTTACCGGCAATTGCAGCCCCTTTTTACCTGAAATCACGCTCTCCTTCCCTGGAACTTGCTCACAAACTGACCTGCGTCACGGTTTTATCTGCCCGTTACAGCAACTTGCCGCCATACCACGCGGGAACCCGGCAAATCAGGGCAAAAAGCCCGTCTGTTTAAGCCATTGTTCCCCGGGTCAGTTGCATAAAATAAAGCCGTTAAATTTACTCAGGCTAAGGTTGGACGCCATGTCTTCACCCTCACGGGCGCTGCTGCTGGATGCGGGATTCGCATCGCTGCCCTTTCTCGATGTTTTACGCCAGCAGGGTTACCGCACTGCGGTCTGTGGCAGTAAAAACCAGGACCCAGGCCATCGCTGCGCGGATGACAGCAGTCCGGTTAACTATGGTGATGTGCAACAGGTGATGGATCTGTGCCGCGAATGGCGCATTTCAGCGCTGCTGCCCGGCGTTACCGATGTGTCTTATCTCACCGGATCGCGCGTGGCGGAACAGCTTGGCTTTCCCGGATTTGACACCCCTGACGTCAGTGACACGTTGTTTCAGAAAGATCAGTTCCGTCGCTGGGCGCTGACCCATCATTTCCCGGTGCCCGCCGCGGTGGACCAGCTAAGTGAGAGCGAAACGCTCCCTTTACCATTAATCGTGAAACCCGTGGATGCGTACAGCGGACTGGGAATTACGCATATCAGCGAACGCGCACAGTTACCCGCCGCTTTTGCTGCTGCCCGCCAGGCATCGCGCAGCGGCGAGGCGCTGATTGAACAATTTATTCAGGGTTCGCTGCACAGCCATTCCGCGTTTATCCGCAACGGTGAAATCGTCTGCGAATTCTTTGTCGATGAGTTTTGCACCGTTTACCCGTGGCAGGTTAACAGCAGCTCCCTCACCACCCAGCTCAGTTGCGCAATGCAGGATCGGGTCAGTGATTGTCTGGCGACGCTAACCGCACAACTTGGTCTGGTTGATGGTCTGCTGCACACCCAGTTTATGACTAACGGCAACGATTTTTGGTTGATCGAACTGACGCGCCGTTGCCCTGGCGATCTCTACAGCCGCCTGGTCAGCCTCTCCACCGGAGTGCCTTACTGTAGCCACTTCGTCGCCCCTTTTATCAGGCTGGACGACCATTTTGATCAGCGCCGTCCGGTGCGTCAGCGTTTTATTGCCCGTCATACCGTTTCGGTGGCCCAGCCGACCCGTTTCCCTGGCTTCCATTTCGCGGCGCTGCCGGCACAGATTCTTGATGTGATCCCGCTGAAAATGCCAGGCGACGCGCTGGAGGCCGCACCACGCGATCGCGCGGGTCTGGTGTTTGCCGAATGCGACAGCCTGACCACGCTGGCAGAGTTGACTCCTCATCTGAACCAATATCTCAACCCGTCGATACAACAGGAGAGATCATTATGACCCAGCCACTCAAGCTGGCCTTTCTCGGTGGCGGGATGAATTCCGCCATCGGCCAGACGCATAAAATTGCCTGCCAGATGGATGGCGAGTTCCAGCTGGTCGCCGGTTGTTTCAGTCGCGATGCGCAAATCAACCAGCAAACGGCACAGGCGTGGGGGATCCCGGCAGAACGCCTGTATGGCCATTACGAGGCGTTACTGGCTGCCGAACATGACCAACTGGACGCCGTGGTGATTTTACTACCGACACCCCATCATCTCGATGTGATCGTGCGCTGTCTGGAATACGGCGTCGCCGTGATTTGTGAAAAAGCGCTGGTCGAGTCCGTCGCCAGCGCCCAGCTGGTGCACCGTACCCTGCAACGCACCGGTGGTCGTCTGTATGTCACCTATAACTACAGTGGCTACCCGATGGTGCGCGAACTGCGTCAGCGCATCGCGGATGGCGAGCTCGGCGATATTCAGCAAGTGCTGGTGGAAATGCCGCAGGAAGGCTTTAGTCGCCGCAATCCGGCCGGTGAAGTCGCTCGTCCGCAAAGCTGGCGACAATCTGACGGCGTGATCCCAACTGTCTCTCTCGATCTCGGTGTACATGTCCATCAGCTGGTGGATTTTGTCGCGCAACGCCGGGCAACCGATGTGTATGCCATCAATAGCCACTTCACCTCGCTGCCCAATATCATCGATACCGTACATGCCGTTTCCCGTTATGAAGACGGCCTGGTGTGCCAGTATTGGTATGGCAAAGCCGCACTGGGTTACCGCAATGGCTTACGCATCCGGGTGATGGGTGATAAAGGCAGTGCCGAATGGCTCCAGGTCGAACCGGAGACCCTGAAGCTCACCAACGCACAGGGGCAGGTCACGTTAATTGATCGTACCGATAACGCCAACCGCATCGCCAATCTGCCGCGCTACTGCCGCTTCAAAGCCGGTCATCCTGCCGGGTTTATCGAAGCCTTTGCCAATTATTACGTGGATATCGCGCACAGTTTGCGCGGTGAGCATAATGATTACAGCCAGGGTATTGATACCGCGTTGAGTGGCTTAACCTTTCTCGAGAAAGCGCAGCGCAGTGCTGCACTGCATCAACCGGTTACGCTGCTGGATCTGCTCAGCCAGCCGGTTACCGCCGCCAGCTAACCCTGCAGTAACCGCATCTCCCCCGCGTCAGGGGAGATGCTCTCTTCGTCTGTCTTCAGGCTGCCGCGATCTGGCTGGCTGCCAGCACGATATCAATGATACGCGTCTGCTCAGCTTCGGTCAGTGTCGGATGGATCGGCAGGCACAGGACCTGTTGCGAGGTTTCGGTCGCCACCGGCAAGTTGTCGGGATGGGATGAATCGTAGCCTTTGTACATCGGGAACTGCGATATCAGTGGGTAGAAATAACGACGCGCATAAATCCCGGCATCTTTCATGCGCTGGTACAGTTCATCACGCGACAGCGGGAAGTGTTCCGGATGGATAAACAACGGACAGTAGGCATAATTCCACTCGGTTTGCGCATCGCTATACAACAGTGATACACCGGGTACAGAAGCCAGTGCCGCAACGTAGCGCTGATAGATCTGCTGGCGCACCGCAAAGGCAGCATCAACGTGTTTGAGCTGTAACATACCAAATGCCGCCTGGAATTCGCTCATTTTGCCGTTAATACCCGCCGCTACCACGGTGGTTTCATCAGCAAAACCGAAGTTTTTCAGATAATCGATGCGACGTTTGATTTTCTCATCAGGACAGATAATCGCCCCGCCCTCAAAGGTATTAAACACCTTAGTGGCGTGGAAACTCAGCACCGATAAATCGCCATGATTCAGGATGCTGACGCCTTCACGCTTCACCGCGAAGGCATGCGCAGCATCATAAATCACCCGCAGGCCATAGGTATCGGCAATACGCTGAATCGCATCGGTATCGCACGGAATACCGTAGCAATGTACCGGCATGATGGCGCTGGTTTGTGGCGTAATGGCCGCTTCAATTTTGGCCGGATCGAGGTTACAGGTCACCGGATCAATATCGACAAATACCGGTTTGATGCCGTTCCACAGCAGTGAGTGCGAGGTGGCGACAAAGGAATAAGGCGTGGTGATCACTTCTCCGCCGATGCGTAATGCCTGTAGCGCCGTCATTAAGGCCAGCGTGCCGTTAGAGAACAGGCAAATATGTTTGACCCCAAGGTACTCCGCCAGCGCCGCTTCCAGCGCCTGATGGTACGGACCGCCGTTGGTCAGATATTTGCTCTGCCAGATATTCTCCAGATATGGAATAAACTCTTCCAGCGGCGGCAATAACGGACTGGTGACCAGAATGTTTTTATTGTCGTAATGTGGCGCAATCTTTTTCATCAAAACCCCCTGTGGGCGGTGTCACGGTCAGGAAAATGGATACCCGCCTGCTGCCAGAAGCGCGTTAGTCCGGCTTCCGTCAGTTGATACGCGGGATCAAGCGCCGGAACCGGCGGCCATTCAGCCTGCTGGTGCCAGTCGCGAAGTGCGGTAATCCAGAGATTCTGTTTATTACGGATATGGCTCGCCGATCCGCGATGCCGCAGCGAAGCGATGTCGCTGCACAACACCGGCAGACCCGCCGCCTGATAATGGAGTAATGACAAATCATTTTTGCCACGGTTTTCGTCCAGATTGAGACGAAACAGCACCGCCATGTTGACCTGCAGGCTGGCGAGTTCGTTGACCGAAACCGGACCCGGCGCAGCACGATGGATTTCGCCGATCGACCCGAGCCAGCTGGCTGGCGCTTCACCACGGATCACCCAGTCGATAAACGCTGAGGTTTCGCTCACGATGCTGGCAAAAAAGCGCACATCGGCAGCGCTGAGTTCACCGGTGTCACACAACACGCGCAGGCGTGCGTGACGCGGTGCATGGGGGGGAGGTGTTTCTGGCATCATGACCTGCGACGGCAGCAGAAACGCGCTTTGCTTACGTTTTTGCAGCCAAAGCTGTGATTCTTCGCTCCACACCAGCCAGCCGTTCAGCCAGCTGGCCTGCAACAAATTCGAGCCGGATTGCTGGCTGACACTGGCTTCCGGCAGGACATAGCATTGGCAGCCGCTCAGGTTCACTAGCGACGCAATATTTTCCCGTTGTCGCTCGGCGACGTCGGCGGTAACGATCAACATATCCGGTTGCAGACGCAGCAGCACCCAGGGGGTAAAGGCGTCATAGGTCAGCAGTGCAATCTGTTGCTGCTGTGCCATCACACTCAGGATTTGCAGCAAGCGCGCGCTATTAGGCTTATGTTGATCGTCATGTACAAAAGCCACACGGGGAATGTTTGCCTCGCTAAAGGCAGGCCAGGTTTGTTTCAGGCTCTCATCAACGCTGAAAGGATCACCGTGCAACGAGTAATTAAGGGGATAAGCCGGATCGCATAGCAAGTCACGTCCCCAATGCTGGCGCAGCTGGCTGGCCTCTGGCGACGAAGGGTTGAATCCACGCGCATTGCCCTCGGTTGCCACCACACTGTGCGGTGTCCAGATACTGCGATAACCCGCCTGGGCAATTTTCAGCGCAAAGTCGATTTCTGCCACGGCAGGATCGCGATAGCTTTCGTCCAGCCCACCCGCCTGCTGCCAGCAATGCTGCCGGATCAACAGGCACTGAGCATTGAGCAGCCGTGACTGACGATCGCTTTGCAGATAACCGCCCATTGCCGATGAATCCCAGCGTTCACCGTGACCAATATGTGCCGCCAGCCCGCGATAACCGGCAATAACGCCCGCCGAGAGGATATGCTGTTCGGTGTGGATTAACTTTGGCCCCACCATCGCCACTTCCGGGCGCAGCGCATGGTTCATCAACGCTGCCAGCCAGTTATCCAGCAAGAAGATCAGCTGCGGCTCAATAAAGCACAGAAACTCGCCGGTGGCCTGCGTTGCTGCCGCATTACGCAGTGCAACAGGCTGCCAGCCGGTGGCTACCTCAATCACGCGAATGCGTGCTGGATCGATGGTTGCCAGCCCTGCCAGCCAGGTATTCAGGGTGCTGTCTTCATGCTGATGATTCACCACCAGCAGCTCGGTATGCGGCCAGTTGTTATGTTGCAGCAGGCTGGTGATGGCACGCTCCAGCTCTGCCAGCGAATTGCCTGCCAGCAGGATCAGCGAGACCAGCGGCATTGCGGTATGTCCATACAGCAGCTGCAGCGTCTGACCTGGCTGAATATGGACCTGAGCCGCGGGATACCCCATCAGCTGCAGGCCATGCTCCAGCACCCGCCCAGTCTCCAGACTTTCTGCTTCAGTCAACTGCGGTTCAGGCAAGATACACAGCGGGTCCGGGTAATGTCGGATCGTCTCAGCACCTGCGTGTAAGGTGATCTGCTGCATCAGAGCAACTTCAAATGCCTGCGGATATTGCCGTGCCTCACCCTGCCAGCGTTGCAGTGCCTGGCGTGACAACCAGCATCGCTTCAGATATGCCGCAGGTGCTGCACTGAACAGGTCCCAATCCCACTGGGGTTTCAGATGTGGCACCGCGGTACCTGCTGCGTTCAGCCACAGCTCGTCGCTGTACACCGCCAGTGCATCCGCTTGTCTGCTGAGAAAGTGGGCCAGTACCGGCCAGTTTTCCGCACTGTAAAAACTGCCAGTGGGGATGCAATGTAACCAATCATAGGTGGCTTCAACGCTGGCGTATTGCAGCCAGTTGAGCCACTCATCCGCCTGAATCGCCAGTATGTCCGCCGGCAGGGTTATATCCTGCGCCGCAATCACCACCACCTGCACAAACGCGGGCCGTTGCATCAGCGTGTCTAACGTCAGCAAGAGATGCTCAGGATGGTCGGGATCGTTAAACACCGCCACCAGGATACGCGGCGAGCTGGCTAACGCCAGCCTGTCATGCAGAGCGGGTGTCAGGCTACGTTGCACCAGCCAGTTTTCCAGTCGTCCCTGCCACAGCGCCCGCTGGTGCTGGCGCAGCTTCTGCTGGGTAATATCCACCAGCTGCTGGATCTGCGCCTGCGTCTGCTCACGTCGCTTCAGTAAGGTATCTCGCATCTGCCATAAATTGGCACGCACCGCCTCAAGCGTGGCGGGATGGTCATCCCAGCAGATACCGACAGCACCATTTTCCGCCAGCGTCGCTTCGGTCAGGGCATATTTTTCGTAACCCGCCGCCCTGAGCGCCACCACCGGGCTGCCACACAGAATGGCCAGCAAGGCGGTACCGGATGACTCAAAGGTATAAAACGTTCGCGCCGTTTTCAGCTTTGCTGCCAGTTCAGTCAGCGTCAGTGGATTGCGCATCGAGAGAATCTCAACGCCTGGCGGTAAGACGGAGAAATCAACCGCAGAGAGCGGTACACGGTTGAGATACAGAATGTCACAGCTTTTCTCTGGCTGATCGTCCTGGAACAGGTCGAGGTTATAGCACTCGATATTGAGCATGCGCGGATTCGCGTGTTTACCAGCAAATTCCGGGCGATACCAGAAAAACAGGTCATCAGCACCAGCTTCCAGGGCATTGCCGTTAATCACCCCTTCCTGGTTGAGCATGTAACGCACCACCATCGCTGCCTGATGAGGGTTGCCGCTTATCACTTCCGGGTAGATAGCGGTAAACAGGCCACCACGCAGCCGGTGATCCCGCAGTTCTTTACCGCTGACCACCGGTGTATTCCATGCCGGATTAACGGCGCAATTGACCATCCATGCCTGTCTGCCACTTTCATTCAACAGATGGCACAAGCGATGCATCACCTGTATGCCAGCCGAAGACTCGCGATAATCCGGCGCGATAATGAAATAAGGGAAGTTTTCGTCCTGAATGGTGGTCATCGTTGTGCGCTTCTTCTGTAGCTGATGTAGCCCGGCAAATATTCCCTATACTAGCGACCCCGCTGTGCCACCAATCCCCAAAACAAAGGGCAAAAACGGGGTATTTACGTCGTTATCAGACAGTCCAGGCTTTTAACCAGTTGTCCAGATGCGTACCGGTCAGCATCCACTCATCCCGCACCAGGGTTTGCAGTGCCAGACCATTGCGTTCGCTGGCATCCGCATCGCTGAGGTGCATACGGATCGCATCCACCCAGTCCTTAAAGCGGTTCTTAACGCGCGTGACCGGCAAATCAGTGTGGCGATAACATTCCACATCGCTACAGATCACGGGAATGCCACAGGCACCGTACTCCATCAGACGCAGATTGCTTTTGCAGACGTTAAAGATATTGTCTTCCACCGGTGCCAGCGCCAGATCGAGATTGAGCGCCGCCAATGCCGTCGGATAGAGACTGATGTCTACACCAGCATGATGTTCATGGACGTAAGGACGCAGTTTTTCCGGACACATGCCCATAAACACCCACTCCACCTCATTCGCCAGCGCCTTCACCACGTCGGCAATCATTTCCAGATCGCCCTGATGGCTGGAGCCACCGGCCCAGCCCACGCGCGGTTTGCGCCCCTGGCCGCGCAGGCTGTGCAGGTTGCCCCACCAGTTCACCGGCAGACGGTTCAGCACCACCTGGATATCGGGATGGAAAGTGGCGAGCGACTCCGCCAGTGGCGGTGTCGAAACCACAAAGCGGTCGAAGTAGCTCAGGCTTTTACGCAGCAGTCCGGAGATCTCCTGGCTGAAATTGGCACGGTTGTAATGCTTCATCGGCAGATTGAGGATGTAATCATCCAGTTCGAACACTTTGAACATATCCGGCATCTTACCCGCACGTTCGATCCACGTATGAAAAGCCGGAGCGTAACGGCGCTGGATGATCAGGCTGTCGGGACGATACTGGGCAACTTCGCTCAGATTGAGCAAAGATAACGAGGCGTTGCCCTGCGCTTTTCCTTCCATTTGCATGGCATACAGCGGTTGCAACATGCGGTAATGACCGCAACCCGCCGTATCAGAGTGATGCAGCAGCAACTGCGGCAGCACGGCTCGTTGCACCGGACGCCAGCTCATTTCGCTGTCATTGCTGATATCAAAGTGTCGGCTGCGCAGAGACAGATTGGTGTTATAAGCCGGGTCATGCCCCACCAGCGGCAGCCAGCGTTGCAGCAACGTGTCTTCTTCCTGCTGCCTGAGCTGGGCGGCAGTCTTGAGGGTGACACCCGCAAAGGGACTTTTGCGTTCGGCGGCACGCATGATACGTGCGTAAGGCGTCCAGACCGTGAGATAACCCTGTTCGCGCGCGCGCAAACACAAATCCACATCGCTAAACAGCGGCTGGCTTTCGTCGAAACCGTTAAGCGCCGCGAACACGGCAAAACGCACCAGCATAAAATCACCAGACACGGCGCTGTAATTCTGATCGAGATGCAGGCGACCCAGCGCACTGGGATCTTTATCATCATGGCCACGCAGCACATCACCCACCACGCCATTAATGCCCAGAATATACCCCGCGTGACGGACTTTATTATTGGTGGAGAGCTGCTTACCGCCAACAATCGCCACCTCCGGACGCTGCCCATGATTGAGCAGATTATCCAGCCAGTCGCCATCGGCAATCGCCAGCTCACTGTGCATAAACATCAGGTATTCACCCAGTGCCTGCTCTGCTGCCAGATTGCTCATCGCACCCTGATGCCACGGATGCGGATAGTGAATGACGCGAATACGTTGTGGATCCACCGTGGCAATGGCACTCAGCCAGTTGTCGCGTTCCGGGCTGTGCTGATCGTCAGCCACAATCAGCAGCTCATAATGCTGATAACGCGTCTTCTCCATCAGGGTGGTCACACAGGTAATCAACGCGGGCAGACTTTGCCCGGCGAGGATCACGATCGAGACTTTTGGCTGCGCCTCGTGGTTGTAGCGCAGGCGATAGTTGTAGTAATTGTCGAGGGCAATTTCGGCATTGGCGTACCCCCGGTTTTGCAGGTGACGCTGGATAATCCCGGCATCCACCACCACCTCGCGTGCACGCAGGTGCGCCGTCACCAGCGGTTCCGCCAGGTGCCCGACGACATTCAATCCTTGTGATTCGATCAATTTCACGATCAAATCCAGCTCTGCCGCCTGCGGATAATTGAGGTCAAACCCTTCCGCTGCCAGCAGCAGTTCACGGCGGAACAGCCAGTGCTGGGCCATGGTTTTCGGCGAGCTGAGTAACATGTCGAGGTTGAAATCCGGGCGGAATGCCAGTCCGGAGGGTTCACCATTGATGAAGAAATACTCATCGGCATATAACGCCAGCACATCATCACGGGAGGGCAAGGTACTCGCCAGTGCGATCAGGCCAGAGGCATTAAAACGCGTTCCCGCCTCAACAAAGATAAACCAGTGGGCATCCTGATCGTTGATCAGTTGATTGATCACCGGCAAACGTTGATCGGCTGCGGCCGGAAACGCCAGCACACCCGCCTGATTATCGCTTACCGCACCGACCAGCATTGGGCGCAGCGTCAGTAATGGGGAAGAAAACGCCGCCAGCGATGTCACTGTTTCATCAAGCAGGGCCGCATTATCCGCGGTGACAGTGATCACCACCGCCACACAAACCGGTTGCGTGACTTCCGCACTCATTTGCATCAGGGCCGCCTGGTGAGCCGGAGTCAGCTGACGCACCGCATTCCAGTGGTTAAGGGTGCTGTTACTCAGCGCCTGATACTGCTGCTGGCGCATATTGTATTGCGTCGTCTGAGCCGGTTGCGTCAGCGAGGTCACCCTGACGATATCCGACGGACCTTTGGCATTGATATACCATGCCGCTTTACGCAACTGCTGAATCAGTTTCTCACGGGGGATGCGGATATGATCTTCCCCCTCTTTCATATGCGGTTGCACATACAAATCTGACACACGCACCGTGCACAGCGCCTGCGGAAACCACACCACATCCCCCTGCGGCAGTAGTTTGCTGTACAACACCATCGCACCAATTTCTGGCAGCGCCTCACCCTCAATGCTTAATAACGCACCGTTATCTGGCATGAGCGCCAGTAACATTTCCCGACGCATCAACGCAGCACTGAGATCACCGAGCAGGTTGTAGCCAAGACGACACTGGTAACGCAACAGGTCCATGCCCTTGATCACCCCCGGCTCCGGCAAAAACGCGGCGGTGGAGAGGATATCGGCCAGCGGTTCACCGGCTGCATCCATCCGGTTGCGTTTTGATAGCGCCAGTACCGCCTGGGGTGCCGTGTCTAATGCTCCAACCAGGGTACTGATGGCGTTGCTGGTCAACAGATCCGTATAACTCAGCACATTAATCAACTCACCCCGCGCTTCCCGAATCGCTTCGGCAATCACTTCAGGATGTCGTGACGGATAGACCAGATGGCGAACCGGATGGCCCGGCTGATTCAGATAAGGTTGTAGCAGTTGTGCGACAAATTCCGTACCGCTGACGTCAGCCACCAGGATTTCACAGTTGGGGTGATCCTGCGCCAGCGCACTGTTGAGTGCCTCTTCCAGCCAAACGGGAAAATGCGCCGTGATAATAATGCTGACAAGTGGGGAGTGGTTCATGATGGCCCTTCTCTGGCAATGGTTGCGTCAACCGTCATCGGCACGCAGCAAGACGATTTTTCCTTATCCTAAGGGTTACCAGCGAATTCAATCCGCCAAGCAGCGCCACGATTTTGTGGTTATTCAGCCATAAAAAAACCCCGCCGGAGCGGGGTTTGCAAGCCATTAGAAACTTACTGCAGCAGAGACAGAACCTGCTGCGGAACCTGGTTAGCTTTCGCCAACACGGAGTTACCTGCCTGCTGGATGATCTGTGCTTTAGACATGTTCGACACTTCTGTCGCGTAGTCCGCATCCTGGATACGGGACTGTGCTTCTGACAGGTTGGTCGTGGTGTTGTTCAGGTTGGTGATGGCAGAGTCCAGACGGTTCTGCACCGCACCCAGGCTTGAACGGTAGGTGTCAACCTGAGAGATAGCTTTGTCCAGCAGAGCCAGCGGGTCAGCAGTGGATGCACCAGCGAATTCTGCAGTCGCGGTGGTGGCACCGCTGGTGCTCAGATGAATGGCCATAGTACCGCTGGTTGATTGAGCGGCGTTATTGCTGTTCGCCAGCACGGTACCGCTTACTGCGTAGTTTTTGTCTTGCAGGGTGGTGTAAGCAGTCACATTACCGCTGCTGTCAGTACCCACTTTAATCAACTGACCACTCACGGTCGCCGGGCTGCCGCTCGACAGGCCATTCGCTGCGTCATCATAAGAAACGTCAACGGTGTTCAGTTCAACTTTACCTGCGTTGTTGCCAGAAGTACCGTCAGTATCAACAGATACAGAGTAGTAATCGCTGCCAGACTGTACCACGTATTCGCTGGTGCCAGAGATCTGGTGCAGAGACAGAGTACCGCTGCTCACGCCCAGTTTGCTTGCTACGTCAGTCAGGTCGATATCTTTCATCACGCCGGTGCCGGTATCAGCAACCTGAGTGATAGAGTCAGACACATCCAGAGAGTTTTTAGAGACGGAGAAGCCGCTCAGACCCAGAGTAGAAGAGTCAATCTGCTGCAGGTTGATATCGATGGTTTCGCCATCGTTAGAACCGACCTGGATGCTCATTGAACCGTTTTTAGACAGCACGTTCACGCCGTTGAAGGTGGTCTGGCCAGACACACGGTCAATTTCGTCGAGACGTGATTTGATTTCGTCCTGGATTGAAGACAGGTCAGAATCAGAGTTGGTACCGTTCTGTGCCTGTACAGTCAGTTCACGGATACGCTGTAAGTTGTTGTTGATTTCAGACAGTGCGCCTTCAGTAGTCTGCGCAGCAGAGATACCGTCGTTGGCGTTACGCGCTGCCTGAGTCAGGCCGTTGATGTTAGAAGTGAAGCGGTTAGCAATCGCCTGGCCCGCTGCGTCATCTTTAGCGCTGTTAATACGAAGACCAGAAGACAGACGCTCGATAGAAGTAGACAGAGCAGACTGGTTCTTGTTGATGTTGTTCTGAGTGATCAGCGAGAGGCTGTTGGTATTAATGACTTGGGCCATGATAAATATTCCTGTTAATCAAGTCTTTCGGTTAAGGTGTGGGCTTCAACCCGCCGGCTTCAGCGCCGTCAAAGTTGTTATCGTCTGCCTTTAAACAACCTTTAGATTTTTTTTAGTACCAGGCAAAAATTTTTCACTTCAGCCTGTCACGCTTATCTTTATCGCCCAGGTCCTGCACTTCTTTAGTGCTGAATGATCACTTTTCTAGCGTCAGAAATACCCTTCTCTATATACGCTATTCGCTTTATTACTCGCAGGTAAATAAATTTAAACTTTCCCCATCCAAAGCCGATAACCCCGGTATTCACTCTCCGTGTCGACATAAATAAGGAAACAACATGGCAGCAACGATTACTAACCTGGGTGTCGGTTCAGGCCTGAATTTAAGTGACATTTTAGACAGTCTGGAAACCGCCGAGAAAGCGTCATTAACACCGATCTCCAATCAGCAAACGGCGTACACCGCTAAACTGAGTGCCTATGGGACGCTGAAAAGTGCTTTGACGACGTTCCAGACAGCCAATACCGCGTTAAACAGTGCTGACCTGTTTACTGCAACAACCGCGACCAGCACTTCCAGCGCCTTTAGCGCCACCACGTCTGGTAACGTTGTCGCCGGTAATTACACTATCAGCGTATCTCAGCTGGCACAGGCACAGACGCTGACCTCCGCCACGCAAACCAGCAACAGCACCGCACTGGGCGATAGCTCGGCCAGCAGCCGCACCATGACGATTAAACTGGTGGATGGCACCAGTAAAGACATCACCCTGACCAGCGATCAGACCTCGCTGACCGGTATGCGTGATGCCATCAACAGCGCCGATGCCGGTGTCACTGCCACTATTATTAAAACCGGCGATAGCAGCTACCGTCTGTCACTGACCTCAACTGAAACCGGCAGCGATAATGCCGTCAGCAGCATCACGGTGACTGGCGATGATACGTTGCAGGGTATCGTCGGCTATGACGCCAGTGCCAGCAGCAACGTCATGACAGAAAGCGTTGCAGCGCAGAACGCCAAACTCACAGTGAATAACGTGGCGATTGAGAACAGCAGCAACACCATCAGTGATGCGCTGGAAGGGATTACGCTTAATCTGAACGATACCACCACCGGCAACCAAACGCTGGCCATCACTAAAGACTCATCGAAAGCAGATAACGCAATCACCAACTGGGTGAGTGCTTATAACGCCCTGCTGACGCAGTTCGACACCCTGACCAAATATACCGCGGTGGATGTGGGTTCAGATTCACAGGACTCCAGCAACGGCGCACTGCTCGGCGACAGTACCCTGCGTACCATTCAGACCCAGCTGAAAAGCATGTTGACCAATGCGCAGAGCTCATCCACGTATAAAACCCTGGCGCAAATCGGTATCACCACCGATCCGACAACCGGCCAGCTGGATCTGGATGCTGACAAACTGTCCACGGCGCTGAGCACCGATGCCGATGGCGTTAAACAGATGATTATTGGCGATGGTAAAACCACCGGTATTACCACCACCATTGGCAACAGTCTGACCAGTTGGCTCTCCACTACAGGTATTGTGCAATCGGCTACCGATGGTGTGAGTAAGACGCTGAACGACCTGACCGATCAGTACAACAACATGAGCACCCGCATTGATAACCTGATTGCGCGCTATAAAACGCAATTTACCCAGCTCGACGTCACTATGAGCTCGCTGAACAGCACCAGTACTTACCTGACTCAACAGTTCAGTACTTCATCCAGCAGTAGCTCATCCTCATAAGGAATGATTCATGTATAGCGCAAATGGCACAAAAGCCTATGCCAAAATCGGCGTTGAAAGCGCCGTCATGAGCGCCAGCCAGCAGCAACTGGTGGTGATGCTGTTTGACGGTGCGCTCAGTGCACTGGTTCGCGCCCGCCTGTTTTTACAGGACGGTAATATGGAGGGCAAAGGCCGCTCGCTCTCTCATGCGATCAACATTATCGAAAACGGACTCAAACAGGGTCTGGCAGACAGCAACGGTGATGAACTCACCGATAACCTGTTAGGGCTGTATGCCTACATGGTTCGCCGTCTGTTACAGGCTAATCTGCGTAATGACGTGGAAGCCATCGAAGAAGTTGAAGGCCTTCTGCGTAATATCGCCGATGCCTGGAAAGAAGTCGCTCAACCTCAACACCTTCAGGACGCCGTTTAATGACTATCGCACCGCATCTGATTGCCATTTATCAACAGTTACTCGATCTCAGCCAGGGAATGCTGCGCCTTGCCGCAGACGGCGAATGGGATGAATTGATTAAAAAGGAGTTGGAGTATGTCAGTGCGGTGCAACAGCTAGCCCGATCAACGCAGGATGCTGCACCTTCGCTGCAAACCCAGGAACAGTTGCGCCCGGTACTCCGCCATATCCTCGACAACGAGAGTGAAGTCAGACGTCTGTTGCAGGCTCGTATGGATGAACTGGCACAGCTGGTGGGGCAAACATCACGGCAGAAGTCGGTGATGGGCGCTTACGGCAAGCAAGGCAGCGTGCTGGTGCCGCGCGAATCGGTCTGATTTTTTACCCTCACGCAGCGGCAGTGAAAGATCATTTCCCCGCCGCTGCGTTTTTTTTCTGCTTTTATTGCTGCGCAACGCTCTGCGTCGGCCGCATAATTTCCGGCTCAATATTCTGAATCACCGCTTCATTTGGCCGCGCCGCCACTTCCTGTAAGGCCTGCTGACATTCCACTGTCGGGCGCTCCACTTTGCGCATGCGCAGACCATCGTAACGCAGCTCACCATTTTGCAGTCGCAGCGGCATCACGCGCACCAGACGCGTCACGTTGACCCACTGATCGTCAAAACGCGTCAATTTGCCCGGCTTGGCGATCACGCGTTGCCATTGACGACAATCCAGCGTATCCCCCTTAGCACCGATGATCAGACTCGCCATCGCCTGGTCACTGACAAGCTTGCTCTGCGGCCCTGTAGTTTGCCAGTAACCCTGCAATTCTGCCGGAGGCGGGGTTTTCACGGCGGCTTCATAGTTGTTAATCTGCGCACAACCGGTCAGCGCCAGCGCCGCCAGTATCATCCACTTTTTCATCTTCGGTCCCTACACTCGCTTCAATGGCGGCTACGTTATAATTTTTCCAGTGAGTTTCGCAAGCTATCTGCGCGCGGGTTGTTCGTATCACGCTCTTTTTCCGTCATAGAAGCGCGCCCGGGCGACAACCCGGCTGTGGCACGTTACACTACGCGCCGAGTCGATCAGCAGGAATTCCGCATGAAAACACCAGAACAATATTACGCCCAGGCGCGCGAGATGTTTTTTGCCGCCCACCCTGATTTCCAGTCCGCACTGGATGAACTGACGGAGCAGGATGCCCGGCAGGCGAGCATGACATTGGACGCCCTGCGCCAGTGGCACGCTGAACGTATCTACGCCGCATTTCTCCGTCAGAAAAATCTCGACGGTATGCTGTTTTCCATTCAACTCGCCGAGCCAGACAAGGACGTGGCGGCAACCGCTATCGAAACTTATCTGAAATCACACGCTACGGCGCTGGGAATGACGTGGGAAGAGTTCTGCATCAAAAACGAACTCTGACTCCACAGCACGATTTCATCTGGCCCTAAAAAGCTCAAAATGATCAGGATAAAGTTGTACAACTTAATAAAATCTGTATAACTTAATCTCACGACTTCGGTCGTAGATTGTCCTTGAACGAATGGTGCCTTTGCACCGCCTCTGGAGGTGTTGCTGGATTTCCACCTCCAGAGGTAAAATTTTTTTGCTACTCTTCGCGTTCAATCGCCTTCACTTCTACATAACGCGCCACGGCCAGCAGGCGGTTAATGTGCGTCAGCAACAGATCCACATCTGACTGCAAGAACTCCTGTGATGAGCGTGATGCCGTCACAATGGCGTCCTGCACCGTGTCACTGATGGTTAGCGAATTATCCTGTTTGGCCTGAATCAGCAGCGCAGCAATCAGCAGCGACTGTGCTTCCACCTGTGCCATGAGTTCTTTTGCTTCCACATCCATTTTTGCCATCTTGAGCAAAATATCGATGACCAATTGCCGCATGTTTACCCCCTGGAATGTAAAGTATCCTGATCAAAGATAATATTTTCGTCTTATCCCTTCCCGCCGCTTGATACTGTTTTTATTTACAGTAATATGACGCTCTGATTCATTAAATGGAATGCCCTGATGTTTGTGGAGCTGATTTACGACAAGCGCAACGTAGCGGGATTGCCCGGCGCGCGCGAAATGATTTTGCAGGAACTGGAAAAACGTGTGCAGCGGGTGTTTCCGGAAATTGAAGTGCGGGTTAAGCCGATGGAACGTAATGCCATCGAAACCGACATGAGTAAAAACGAGAAAGCCACCCTGGCACGTATCATCGAAGAGATGTTCGATGAGGCTGATATGTGGCTGGTGGCTGATTAACCACCAGCTCCATCGGCTTAGCTTTCCTGCTCACTATGATTGATGGCGATTTCCAGATCCTGAATCGCCTGATCAATATCATCCAGCAATTTTCCCTGCCTGTTGATCAACCCATCAAACCGGGTGGCATACTCTTTATCTTTATATTCACCCGCATCAAAGGCCAGCCAGTGACTGGAAAGCGTTTCAGTATTGGTTTGCGCGTAATGACGCATCTCTTTTAGCTGTGAGGTGACATCACGCAGGTAGTCAGTTTTGGTTTTGATTGCCTCTGAATCACTCATGCTATTTTCCTTTTTCTAAAAATTGCCAGTTTTAATAACGTGCGAATGATTAAAGTTAGTAGAAAATAGCGGTAACGCCTTAGGAATAATCGGAACTGAACGCAGATCAATGTCGGGCAAAAAACCCGCACAATGGCGGGTCAAATAAGACAAAACTACGGCAAAAATTACAACACGTCGGTCAAGTGATCGACGACAACCCTTCCGTTTACATCGGTTTGCGTAATGCGATAACTGACGCACCAGGAACGCTGGATACACATTTTATCAAACAGGGACACCCGCCCTTTATGTTCGCCATTCGCACCGATAATGCGCCATTCAGTAATATCTTCCTGACCGCGATTGTTAAGCCTTTGCATACCCTGTTCTACTAAGCGATCGCTATCATCAATCTTCAAATAATCACGCAACATTGTACTCACCTCCCGTTAACGAAGGTTACACTACGCTTTTTATTTGTCGTTTCAATCTAATTTTTTTATCGACAAGTGAGTAACAACCTGATGCAGAAAGAATCCGACTTGACGTAAACCCATCGCCACGTTCCAGCCGGTTAAAGGAGGGAAAGCAACGGCAAATATAAATCATCTGTCATATCGTCTTTTTCCGTCATCGCT
The DNA here is from genome assembly GCF_059730475.1 of Pantoea sp. X-Soil-TKNS-1280. Classification (NCBI taxonomy): domain Bacteria; kingdom Pseudomonadati; phylum Pseudomonadota; class Gammaproteobacteria; order Enterobacterales; family Erwiniaceae; genus Pantoea; species Pantoea sp. X-Soil-TKNS-1280. The sequence continues at coordinate 2,547,210 of NZ_AP035962.1, forward strand.
CTGTTAATGTAGGTCACACAAAAATAATGCTGTGGAACCTGCCATGCTCTCAACCGTCCTTTATCGCAGCCATCTGTGCGACCATGTTCCGGTGAAAACCCTGGAAGATATGGTTGGTAAAGCCAATAAAAAGAATGAATTATCGGATGTAACGGGCATTTTGTTATTTGATGGTCTGCATTTTTTCCAGCTGCTGGAGGGACCGCCTGAAGCCGTACAGTCTATCTATGAGCGGATCTGTAAAGACGCGCGTCATGAGAACCTGGTGGAATTGTTGCATGACTATGCTCCCGCCCGCCGTTTTGGCAATTCCGGTATGGAGCTGTTTGACTTGCGCGAGCATGATAAGGCCACGGTATTGCAGGCAGTGCTGAACAAAGGGACCTCTAAGTATCAGCTTACCTTTGAAGATCGGGCGTTACGTTTTTTGCGTACCTTTGTCGAAGCCAGAGAAAAAGAAAACTATTTTGAAATTCCGCCGGCCAGCACCTGGGAATTTATCGCTGATAGCGGGGAAAAGGTGCTTATCGACGTTATTCCCGATCCCACTACGCAGTGCCACTTTGCCTTTCAACCGATTATCGACCCGTTCTCTCGCGAAGTCCTGGCGCTGGAGGCGCTGATTCGCAGCGCGGATGGCGGACCGCCACAAAAGTTCTTTGCTCCCTACAGCCGCAAGCAAGCCTATGAGGTCGATCTCAAAAGTAAAAGCCAGGCGTTTAAGCTGGCAAAACAGTTCGGCATTCCGGAACTGACGCTGTCGATTAATCTGTTACCGATGTCGCTGGTGATGGTGCCCAACGCCGTGGATTATTTGCTGGCTGAAATTCGGGCCAGTGGCCTGGTGCCTGAGCAGATAGTGGTGGAGGTGACCGAGGATGAAGCCATCTCGCGTGCCGATGAATTCGCCGCCGCAATTAAACAATTAAAGGCCGCCGGGATCAGCGTGGCGCTGGATGACTTTGGTGCCGGGTTTGCTGGCCTGTCGCTGCTGGCAAAATTTCAGCCCGATAAGATCAAAATCGATCGCAACATCATCAAAGACGTACACAAAAGCGGCCCGAAGCAGGCTATCGTGCATGCCATTATTAAGTGCTGCTCCTCACTGGAGATTTCAGTGATTGCCGAAGGGGTAGAAAAAGCTGAAGAGTGGATGTGGCTGGAAGCGGCCGGGATTAGCAAATTCCAGGGTTTCCTGTTTGCCCGCCCGCAGCTGAACGGCATTCCTGCCGTGGCCTGGCCGGAGATTCAATAGATTTTATGATGCCATAGCAGACAGGCCACCCGCAGGTGGCCTGTCTTGAAATTAATGCCCCACCCGGCGCTTATCTCCGGCACTCGTAATTGGCTTAGCTCTTGAAGGGGCAGAACAATCATCTCAGATTATTCCCAGCGAAACTTAGCAATAGTTGCTAAGTTTATTATTAGCCAAGAAACAGTATGTTTCGGGTATTAACTCTGTTTCTACACCGACATGTTCATGATGTCGGTATAAGCCGAGACTAGCTTGTTTCTGACCTGAATTCCCATCTGCATTGAAATCGATGATTTCTGCAAATCGACCATCACGTCGTTCAGTGCGACGCCTGGTTTACCCATCTCAAAATCCTGCGCCTGGGTGCGTGCATTGTTCTGGGTGTCGCTGATTTTATCCAGCGCGGCTTTCATGGTGGCTGCAAAATCCACCTGCTGTGTGGTGTCACTCTGCTGACCGCTGGCCTGCACCGATGTCAGCTGGAGCTGCTGCAGAACACCATCAATTGCCTGAATCGACATGCCATTACCTCGTTGAAGTTGATCCGAATTTTCACGATGGAAAAGTTAGCACACTGTCAATAAGACAAAGGCGCTAAATGACTGCAAAAAACCCGGCTTATTCAGCCATCAAATTTCGTGATTCAGAAAATAATGCAAAGCATTGGAGTGGAATTTCATTTTTCGACGTTTCAGGGAGTCAGTTTTGTCACCACAACACACCCGGTCAATTATGTCAGGCAGGAATCGGTCATGAATGCGAGTGCAGCCGCTACACAGGATACAACAAAGAAAGGCTTCAGTGACCTTATCGCCCGCCTGCGCGCCAATCCGCGAATTCCCTTAATTATCGCTGCCGCTGCGGCTATCGCAGTGGTTTTTGCATTGGTGCTGTGGGCCAAAACCCCGGATTATCGCGTCCTTTATAGCAACCTTTCCGATGAGGACGGCGGCGCGATTGTTACCCAGCTGACCCAGATGAACATCCCTTACCAGTTCTCAGAGACTGGCGGTGCGCTGATGGTGCCTGCAGAAAAGGTGCATGAACTGCGCCTGCGTCTTGCCGAGCAGGGGTTGCCGAAAGGGGGTTCGGTCGGTTTTGAACTGATGGATAAAGAGAAATTCGGCATCAGTCAGTTCAGCGAACAGGTTAACTATCAACGTGCGCTGGAAGGTGAACTGGCGCGCACCATCGAAACGCTCGGCCCCGTCAAAAGCGCTCGCGTCCATCTGGCAATGCCAAAACCGACGCTGTTTGTCCGTGAACAGAAAGCCCCTTCTGCCTCAGTCACCCTGAACCTGCAACCAGGACGTGCGCTCGATGAAGGCCAGATTCAGGCCATCGTGCATATCGTCTCCAGCAGCGTCCCCGGTCTGCCGCCGGGTAACGTCACGGTGGTGGATCAGGCCGGTCGCCTGCTGACCCGTTCTGACAGCGAAGGTCGCGATCTTAACGATGCCCAGCTGAAATTCACATCCGAAGTGGAAGCGCGTTATCAACAACGCATCGAGGCTATCCTCAACCCGATTGTTGGCCAGGGTAATGTGCATGCGCAGGTGACGGCGCAGCTCAACTTTGACCGCAGCGAACAAACCGACGAGAAATATCAGCCGAACGGTGGTCCGGATAACTCGGCGATCCGCTCACGCCAGACCAGTACCAGCCAGCAAAACGGCAGCCCTTATCCGGGTGGCGTACCGGGTGCATTGTCTAATCAGCCGGCACCGGCCAATACGGCACCGGTCACCAACCCGCCAGCCAATAATGCCAACGGCCAGAATGCTAATGGACAGAACAACGCGGCGAATGGCAGTACCACCAGCACCGCCCAGAACAGCGGTCCGAGCAACTCACGTCGTGACGACACGGTGAACTACGAGCTGGATCGCACCATCCGTCACACCAAAGTGAATGTCGGTGATGTGCAGCGTCTGTCGGTTGCCGTGGTGGTGAACTATCGCGCTGACGACAAAGGCAAACCTGTTGCCCTTAACGATCAGCAGATTAAGCAGATTGAAGACCTGACGCGTGAAGCGATGGGCTATTCGCAGACCCGTGGCGACAGCATCAACGTGGTGAACTCACCGTTCAACATGACTGAGCCTGCCGGTGGCGACCTGCCCTTCTGGCAACAGCAGTCGTTCTTTGATCAGCTGATGACCGCCGGTCGCTGGCTGCTGGTCGCGCTGGTTGCCTTCATCCTCTACCGCAAGCTGGTCCGTCCGCAGTTGCTGCGTAAACGTGAACAAGAACAGGCTGCCGTTGAAGCTGCTGCCGCCCGCGCTGCTGCGCAGGAAGAAGAGCAGGCCTACAACGTGCAGCTCAGCAAAGATGAAGTGGATCAGGAGCGTAAATCAACTAACCGCATGAGCGCGGAAGTGTTGAGCCAGCGCATCCGCGATATGTCTGAAAACGATCCACGCGTTGTCGCGCTGGTGATCCGTGAATGGATGAGTAACGAACTATGAGTCTGACCGGTACTGAAAAAAGCGCCATTCTGATGATGACCATTGGCGAGGATCGTGCGTCTGAGGTGTTCAAACACCTCAACCAGCGCGAAGTGCAACATCTGAGTGCGGCAATGGCCAGCATGAAACAGATTTCGCACAAGCAGCTGACCGAGGTGTTACGCGAGTTTGAGATGAATGCCGAGCAGTTTGCCGCGCTGAGTCTCAACTCCAATGAATACCTGCGCACGGTGCTGGTCAAGGCGCTGGGCGAAGAACGCGCCTCCAGCCTGCTGGAGGACATTCTCGAAACGCGTGAAACCACCAGCGGGATGGAAACCCTCAACTTTATGGAGCCGCAGGCAGCTGCGGACCTTATCCGCGACGAACACCCGCAGATTATCGCCACCATCCTGGTCCACCTCAAACGTGGCCAGGCGGCAGATATTCTGGCGCTGTTCGACGAACGTCTGCGTCACGATGTGATGCTGCGTATCGCCACCTTCGGCGGCGTACAGCCAGCGGCGCTGGCAGAGCTGACCGAAGTGCTCAACAGCCTGCTGGATGGTACCAACCTCAAGCGCGCGAAGATGGGCGGCGTAAGAACCGCAGCAGAAATTATCAACCTGATGAAAACCCAGCAGGAAGAAGCGGTTATCGAAGCGGTTCGCGACTTCGATGGCGAGCTGGCACAGAAGATCATCGACGAGATGTTCCTGTTCGAAAACCTGGTGGAAGTGGACGACCGCAGCATCCAGCGTCTGTTGCAGGAAGTGGAATCCGAGCAGTTGCTGATCGCCCTGAAAGGTGCCGAGCAGCCGCTGCGCGAGAAGTTCCTCAAAAACATGTCCGCCCGTGCGGCCGACATCCTGCGCGACGACCTTGCCAACCGTGGCCCGGTGCGTATGTCGTCGGTGGAAAACGAACAGAAAGCCATCCTGCTGGTGGTACGCCGTCTGGCAGAAGCAGGCGAAATGGTAATTGGTGGTGGCGAGGAAACCTATGTCTGATGCCTTTTCCGCCCGTCCGTGGCAGCCCTGGCAGCCTGATGATTTAGGGCGTTCGTTTGATGCGGAACCGGAACCGTTGCCGCTGGAATCTATCAGCGACGAAGAGCTGAGTCCCGAAGATGAGCAGCAGCAACAGCTGGAACGTCTGCAACAGCAGATGCGCAAAGAAGCTCAAACCCAGGGCTACAGTGAGGGCTACCAGAAAGGCCATGCCGAATCACAGCAGCATGGTTATGACGCCGGTTTTCAGCAGGGATTAGCCGATGCCCAGCAGCAGCAGGCACCTTTGCAGGCGCGTATGCAGCAACTGGTGACGGAATTCCAGCACACACTGGAATCCCTCGATAGCGTGATAGCCGCGCGACTGATGCAGCTGGCACTGGAAGCCGCCCGTACGGTGATTGGCCAGGCGACCACGGTCGATGGCAGCGCCCTGCTGCGCCAGATCCAGCAGCTGATCCAGCAAGAACCGATGTTCAGTGGCAAACCGCAACTGCGCGTCCATCCTGACGATTTGCAACGTATCGAGCAGACACTCGGCCCGACACTGGATCTGCACGGCTGGCGTCTGTTGGCTGACAGTACCCTGCACCCCGGCGGCTGTAAGCTCAGTGCCGAGGATGGCGATCTCGATGCCAGCGTGGCAACGCGCTGGCAGGAATTGTGCCGCCTGGCGGCACCGGGAGAGTTCTGATGACTACGCGCCTCAATCGCTGGCTCGGGGCGCTGGACGCCTTCGAAGATCGTATTTCTCAGGTCCAGACCGTGCGCCGTTATGGTCGATTGATTCGTGCCACCGGCCTGGTGCTGGAAGCCACTGGCCTGCAACTGCCGCTCGGAGCCACCTGTGTGATTGAACGCCACGATGGCGCGAATATTACCGAAGTGGAAAGCGAAGTGGTCGGTTTTAACGGCCAGAAACTGTTTCTGATGCCGCTGGAGGAAGTGGACGGCATTTTGCCCGGTGCCCGCGTTTATGCCCGCGTCACAGGCGATAACGCCCACAGCGGTAAACAGCTGCTGCTCGGTCCGCAGCTACTGGGCCGCGTGCTCGATGGCAGCGGCAAACCGCTGGATGGCCTGCCCTCGCCGGAAACCGGCTATCGCGCCCCGCTAATCACCGCGCCTTTCAACCCGTTGCAACGTACCCCTATCGAAGATGTGCTGGATACCGGTGTGCGCGCCATTAACGCCCTGCTCACCGTCGGTCGCGGCCAGCGTATGGGCCTGTTCGCCGGTTCCGGTGTCGGCAAAAGCGTGTTGCTCGGCATGATGGCACGTTACACCAAAGCCGATGTGATTGTGGTGGGGCTGATTGGTGAACGTGGTCGCGAAGTTAAAGAGTTTATTGAAAACATTCTCGGTGCAGAAGGCCGTGCCCGTTCGGTGGTGATTGCCGCACCGGCGGATGTCTCACCGCTGCTGCGTATGCAGGGTGCCGCCTATGCCACGCGTATCGCCGAAGATTTCCGCGATCGGGGTCAGCACGTGTTGCTGATTATGGACTCTCTGACCCGCTACGCCATGGCCCAGCGTGAAATCGCGCTGGCTATCGGCGAGCCACCGGCGACCAAAGGTTATCCGCCTTCGGTGTTTGCGAAACTGCCGGCGCTGGTGGAACGTGCCGGTAACGGCACCCACGGCGGCGGTTCGATTACCGCGTTCTATACCGTTCTGACCGAAGGCGACGATCAGCAAGACCCGATTGCCGATTCGGCGCGTGCCATCCTTGACGGCCATATCGTGTTATCGCGCCGTCTGGCAGAAGCCGGACACTATCCGGCGATTGATATTGAAGCCTCGATCAGCCGTGCCATGACGGCGCTGATCGATGAAAACCACTACGCACGCGTGCGCCAGTTTAAGCAACTGCTCTCCAGCTTCCAGCGTAACCGTGACCTGGTGAGTGTGGGGGCTTATGCCGCAGGGAGCGATCCCATGCTGGATCGGGCCATCAAGCTCTATCCACAAATGGAGGCTTTCCTGCAACAGGGGATTTTCGAACGCAGCGACTACGACGATGCCTGCTTGCATTTACAGGCGATGTTCGGTTAACCCGGTGTTAAGGGGAATGCAATGAAAACGGCCAATGCTATTGATACATTGCGCGATCTGGCGGAACAGGACCTGGAAAAAGCGGTTATTCATCTCGGTGATATGCGCCGCGGTCAGCAACAGGCGGACGAGCAGCTGCATATGCTGCTCGATTACCAGGATGAATATCGCAACAAGTTAAATCAGGACATGTCAGGTGGCATCGCCAGCACCCGCTGGACCAACTACCACCAATTTATTCAGACGCTGGAAAAAGCCATTGAACAGCATCGCCAACAGCTGCAGCAATGGGAGAAGCGTCTCGATCAGGCTCTCAACAACTGGCGCGAAAAGCAAAAGCGGCTCAATGCCTACCAAACGCTAATCACCCGCGCTGCCGAAAACGCTTTACGACAGGAAAACCGTCTCGACCAGAAACGGATGGATGAATACGCCCAACGGGCTGCATTGAGGAAAGGCGAATGATTACGCTGCCAACAGTGGTGACGCAAACCCCGACTGCGGGTGATGCGGACACTTCAGTTTCGACGGACATTCTGCAGGGGGTGGAAAACCTGCCGCAGGACTTCGTCACCGCGCTGGGAAATAAGCTGCTCACGCTGGCGCAACAACAAGGCACCAGCACGCAATCGGCTGATTCATCAGCAGAAAGCGATGAAAAATCCAACAAAGGTGTCTCGCTGAGTGCGCTGATGGAGGCACTGGACAAACCAGAGACCCTGAACGCACTTTTACAACCGGAAAATATTAAAGCCACGCTGAAATCAGCCGATGATAAGGATAAGAGTGAGGCAAGTTCGTTAAGCGCCAGCGACTTACAGAATGTTCAGGCCCTGTTCGCCATGTTGCCAGCTGCGGTAGAAAACCGAACCACGCAGACAGCAGCAACCAGCGCGCTGAGTGACAGCACCAGCGATAAAAACGCCAGCCTGAATAGCTCGTTACTCAATTCGCTGGCCAGCGCCATGAAGGATGAACAGCCCGAGACAACGGCGGCCACCACAACAGTAACGGCGAAGAAAACCAGTGATGTCGCGGATGCGTTAACCGCGCAGACCAGCGCCACAACGGCCACCAGTAGCACGGCCAGTAGCAGTAACAGTAGCACGAACAGCACGGCCCTGACGCTGGATGAAAGTTTCCAGCAGGTGCTGAGCACGTTGGCGAAGACGGATGATAAGCGTGACCTGAGCAACAGCAGTGACACGACCACCCCGATCACCAGCGCGCCATTAAGCAGTACCAGTACCCTGACCAGCAGCACCGCGTCGACCAGCGCTACGCCATCGACCCCGATGCTCAACGCGCAACTCGGCAGCGCAGAGTGGCAGCAGGCGCTGAGTCAGCAGATTGTGATGTTCAGCCGCAATGGGCAGCAAAACGCCGAATTGCGTCTGCACCCGGAGGACCTGGGTGCAATTCAGATCAGCCTGACCCTCGATAAGGATCAGGCACAGTTAAATATGGTTTCCAGCCACAGCCATGTGAGGGCCGCGCTGGAAGCGGCTCTCCCACAGCTGAAAACGGCGCTGGCGGAGAGCGGCATCAACCTGGGACAGAGTAATGTCAGCAGCGACGCCTCCGCACAGGGCCAGAATTATCAGGGCCAGCAGGAAGGTCGCCGTGATGGACAATACGGTAGCTTTACCCTCTCCCAGGACAGTGAAAACGAGATAACGCCTATTGCCGTCCCGGCAGCCCTCCAGGCGCGCGCGACCGGCAACGGCGCTGTCGATATCTTTGCCTGACAGCGGCTAACGCTGAAGGTAAGCGTAAAACCCGCGTCTTTTCTTCCCATTGTTTGACTTAAGACGCGGGATAATCTGTCCAGGCGAGCCGAAAGGCTTGCCCATAATTCACAGGAAGTAACTGCAAACATGTCTGATAACGCGAAAGCTAAAGGCCGCAAACGTTCAATATTAATTCCGGTGTTACTGATTGTGACGCTGGCCGCTTGCAGCGTGGCAGGCTATGCAGTCTGGCGAATGATGAATAAACACGAGGGCGGTAAGCCGGAAGTGGCGAAAGTTGAGCCGCCACCCGCCCCCGTATTTTTTGCAATGGATACTTTTACGGTTAACCTGGTCAATCCTGACAACGATCCTGACCGTGTGCTGTACGTGGGCTTTACGCTGCGTCTGCCCGATGAGGATACCCGTCGTCGGCTGAATGACTACCTGCCGGAAGTGCGCAGCCGCCTGCTGTTGCTGCTTTCCCGCCAGAGCGCAAGTTCACTGGCATCGGAGCAAGGCAAACAGGCCCTGGTTGATCAAATCAAACAGGTGCTGTCACCGCCGCTGGTAAAGGGTCAACCTCCGCAGGTGGTCAGTGACGTGCTGTTTACCGCCTTCATTTTGAGGTGATTTAATGGGCGATAGCATTCTCTCCCAGGCTGAGATTGACGCGCTGCTCAATGGCGACAGTGACAGCGCGGAAGTAGAGAAGAGTTCCACCGGGGGCGATGGTGATATTCGTCCCTATGATCCCAATACCCAGCGCCGCGTAGTACGCGAGCGTTTGCAGGCACTGGAGATCATCAATGAGCGTTTTGCCCGTCACTTTCGTATGGCGCTGTTTAACCTGCTGCGTCGCAGCCCGGATATCAGCGTTGGGGCGATCAAGATTCAGCCGTACCATGAGTTTGCCCGCAACCTGCCGGTGCCGACCAACCTGAACCTGATCCACCTGAAACCGCTGCGCGGTACCGCGCTGGTGGTGTTCTCGCCGAGTCTGGTGTTTATCGCCGTGGATAACCTGTTCGGTGGTGATGGCCGCTTTCCGACCAAAGTGGAAGGCCGCGAATTTACCCATACCGAGCAGCGCGTAATCCGCCGCATGCTGAAGCTGGCGCTGGAAGGTTACAGCGATGCATGGAAAGCGATTTATCCGCTGGATGTGGAATATGTCCGTTCCGAGATGCAGGTGAAGTTCACCAATATCACCACTTCACCGAACGACATCGTGGTGAATACCCCGTTCCAGGTGGAAATTGGCAACCTGGTGGGTGAATTCAACATCTGTATTCCGTTTTCAATGATTGAGCCGCTGCGCGAGCTGCTGGTCAATCCCCCGCTGGAAAACTCCCGTCAGGAAGATAACCACTGGCGTGACAATCTGGTGAAACAGGTGCAGCACTCGGAGCTGGAGCTGATTGCCCACTTCGCCGATGTGTCGCTGCGTCTGTCACGTATTTTGCAACTGAAACCTGGTGACGTCCTGCCCATTGAGAAGCCGGATCGCATCATCGCACACGTAGATGGCGTACCGGTGCTGACCAGCCAGTACGGCACGTTAAATGGCCAGTATGCGCTGCGTGTCGAGCACCTGATTAACCCGATTTTGAATTCGCTGAATGAGGAACAGCCCAATGAGTGACAGCAAGAAACCGTCCGATGACGACATCTCCGCGGACGATCTGTGGGCTGCAGCAATGAACGAGCAGGCGGCAACCAGTGCGCCTGAGCAAAGCGATGGCGTGTTCAAATCGCTCGAAAGCGGTGCGGCCAGCGGTTCATTGCAGGACATCGATCTGATCATGGATATCCCGGTCAAACTGACTGTGGAACTGGGTCGCACCAAGATGACCATTAAAGAGCTGCTGCGTCTGACCCAGGGGTCAGTGGTGGCGCTGGATGGACTGGCCGGTGAACCGCTGGATATTCTGATCAACGGCTACCTGATTGCCCAGGGTGAAGTCGTCGTGGTCAACGACAAATATGGCGTGCGCATCACTGACATCATCACCCCATCCGAACGTATGCGTCGTCTGAGCCGCTAATAATGTTAAAAGATGCGCAAACCGGTCAGCCGGTAATCCATAGCGAACCGGTGGTTTCAACCGGTTCGGTGGTAGGCCAGGTCAGCAGCGTGCTGGCGGTGATTATCCTGCTGATCCTCGCCTGCGGTTGGCTGGCACGCCGCCTCGGTTTTGCGCCGAAAACGGTCAACGGTCAGGCGCTGAAAGTCAGCGCCAGCGTACTGGTCGGCAAGCAGGAGCGGGTGGTGATTGTCGATACCGCGGATGCCCGTCTGGTACTTGGCGTGACTACGCAGCAAATTACCCATCTGCACAGCCTGCCGCCGATTGCACCGGAAGATCTTTCGGCTCCCCCGGCGCCCGCGCAGGATTTTCGTCAGTTGCTACAGACTTTAGTTAAACGCCCCGGAAAACCCCAATGATGCGTCGATTGCTTCCCCTTCTGCCGCTGCTGTTGCTGGCACCGGTTGCCCATGCGCAACTGCCAGGTCTGGTAAGCCAGCCGCTGGCAAACGGTGGCCAGAGCTGGTCGCTGCCGGTGCAGACGCTGGTATTTATCACCTCCCTGTCGTTTCTTCCGGCAGTGTTGCTGATGATGACCAGTTTCACCCGCATCATTATTGTGTTTGGTTTGTTGCGCAACGCACTGGGGACGCCGTCAGCCCCGCCGAACCAGGTGCTGGTCGGTCTGGCGTTGTTTCTGACCTTCTTCATCATGGCGCCAACCTTCGACAAAATTTATACCGATGCTTATCTGCCGTTCAGTCAGGACAAGATCAGCATGGATGTCGCCATTGATAAAGGTGCGCAACCGCTGCGTGACTTTATGCTGCGTCAAACCCGCGAAGCCGACCTCGCCTTGTTTGCCCGTCTGGCTAACACGCCACCGATTCAGGGACCGGAAGCCGTGCCGATGCGCATCCTGCTGCCTGCCTATGTGACCAGCGAGCTAAAAACAGCCTTCCAGATTGGTTTCTCGGTCTTTATCCCCTTCCTGATTATCGACCTGGTGGTTGCCAGCGTGCTGATGGCGCTGGGGATGATGATGGTGCCACCGGCCTCAATTTCGCTGCCGTTCAAGCTGATGCTGTTCGTGCTGGTGGATGGCTGGCAGTTGCTGGTGGGTTCACTGGCACAAAGTTTCTATTCCTGAGTGGCGTCATTCGCCACTTTTCTCAACACAGGAGCGCAACATGACACCCGAATCGGTAATGGTAATGGGACAGGAAGCGATGCGTATCGCGCTGATGATGGCCGCCCCGATGTTGCTGGTGGCGCTGGTCAGCGGATTGATCATCAGCGTGTTGCAGGCCGCTACGCAGATTAACGAACAAACGCTGTCGTTTATCCCTAAAATTCTCGCCGTTGCCGCCACCGCCGTGATTGCTGGCCCGTGGATGCTGAATCTGATCCTGGATTACATGCGCAACCTGTTCAGCAACCTGCCCTATATCATCGGTTAATGATTACCCTCGACAGCAGCCAACTGGTCCACTGGGTCAGCCAGTTTTTCTGGCCGATGGTGCGTTTGCTGGCATTGTTTGCCAGCGCACCGGTTTTGAGTGAAAAAAGCATTCCTAACCGCGTCAAAATTGGCCTGGCAGTGCTCACCACCTGGATTTTGATGCCGCTGCTGCCCTCGGTTAACGTGACGCTGTTTAGCGCTGCCGGTTTCTGGCTGCTGCTGCAGCAAATATTGATTGGTGTCGGCCTCGGTCTGACCATGCAGTTTGCCTTTGGTGCGGTGCGCATGGCGGGTGAAGTGATTGGTTTGCAGATGGGGCTGTCGTTCGCGACGTTCTTTGATCCCGCCAGTCGCCTCAATATGCCGGTACTGGCGCGTATCCTTGATATGCTGGCGATGCTGCTGTTCCTGACCTTTAACGGTCATTTGTGGTTGATCTCGATGCTGGTTGATAGTTTTCACACCATGCCGATCAGCGATCACCCCCTTAACGCCAACGCCTTTATGGCGCTGGTGAAGGCAGCGGGATTAATTTTCCTTAACGGCATGATGTTAGCGCTGCCTTTGATAGTTCTGCTCCTCACGATCAACATGGCCCTGGGTTTGTTAAACCGTGTTACACCACAGTTATCAATTTTCGTAGTGGGCTTCCCGATAACCTTATCTGTGGGTATCCTCAGCCTGGGTCTGATGATGCCTCTGCTCGCCCCCTTCTGCGAACATCTCTTCAGCGAAGTCTTTGATTTGCTCGCTCAGTTCATGTCAGAACTCTCCCGGCAAGGATGATTAACGATTCTGTAGCCGTTCTTAAGTGATAGTTAAGGATTCAAAATCTATTTGTGCATTTTTCGAACCATATTTCTCAGAAATCAACTGAGGATATTCTGATAAATGCGCATTTATGGTGAAAATTATTCTTATTAAACGACGGTTCAAGTATTTTAGTCAGACGAATCCTACGATACCTAAACGTGTGGATTCGTTGAGAAAATGCCCAAAAGATTGTTTTTGAACAAAAAAAATTTAACAGCGATTTTTCTTGTAAGAATTCTTTTTTTACGGCATTGTCAACACTCGCTGAAGCGTCACACTTTCGCAATTCAAATGTTTTTAAGATTTGTCCTATCAGATTTGTCTGTGACATGCGCGATAGTGACATGGCTCGCAAAAACAGTGCGATCTTAGTACTTAAGGCAACTTCCCGGCGATTCCCACTATCGCGGGGACAAGAGTGACGTGAAGTAACACAACAAACTTCGCAGGACGGGTCAGGGAAGAGTCATTATGGCGTACGAGTCGCCAGACTGCTGAGCAGAATAAAAAAGTGTCTTTGGAAATCTCTCTCGTACCGCAAACGCGTAATTCATCGTTGATTTAAACGGATAACAAATTTGGTGAGGGTCGCTAACATGCCAACGATTATTATGGATTCATGCAACTACACACGCCTGGGATTATCGGACTATATGTCCGCAAAAGGAGTTAAAAAGAAAAATATTACCTCCGTGTCGGACATTGAGCAATTGCAGCAACGCTGTGAGCAGCTAAAACCCGGAGTGGTATTTATTAACGAAGAGTGTTTCATTCATGAATCCGATTCCAGTGATCGTATTCGCGGCATTATCATGCAGCACCCTGACACCTTATTTTTCATCTTCATGGCGATTTCAAACATCCATTTTGAGGAATATCTCTACGTTCGTAAGAACCTGATTATTACGTCAAAATCGATTAAAACATCGACCCTGGACTCCTTACTTGGCACCTACCTGCAAAAGAAACTCAATGCAGCGCCGCGAATTTCAGCTGGACTTGATATTCACCCTCTGACATTAAGCCAGACGGAATCGAACATGCTGAAAATGTGGATGTCAGGCCACGACACCATTCAGATTTCAGATAAGATGCAAATTAAGGCGAAAACAGTTTCGTCACACAAAGGTAATATTAAACGCAAAATTAAGACCCACAATAAACAGGTTATTTACCATGTTGTGCGTCTGACGGATAATGTTACTTCTGGCATCTATGTCAACGTGCGATAATTTCACACGGTAAAAATAAGGGCTAATCAGCGGATTAGCCCTTTTTTACGTTTTATCCGTTTTGCGATGCAGATCCCACTCTGCCATCTAATCCTTTCTCCTGCCTTGCCGATGTTAGCTTCAGCACACCAACCTAACTGAGAGCAAGGATATGAAAACAGCATCGATTGATGAGCAACATAAGCTCAGCATCTGGCAGAACCTGCGCCTGATGCCTCTTTTCAGCATGATCTTTGGTGGCATTCTGCTGCTTTTTGCCCTGTGCATTGGACTCGCCAGCTACTTTCTGATTCAAAGCAATACGTCGCTGAATGACGCCACGGATGAAATTCAAATCCGCATGGGGATTTCCAACAGTTCCAACCACTTACGCACCGCCCGCCTGAATGTGATCCAGTCCGGCGCGGCAGCACGTATCGGTGAGATGGATGGCTACCGTGCCGATCTGGCGCGCACCGAGCAGCGCATTGAACAGGCTCGTGCTGGCTTCAAACTGTATATGGACCGTAAAACCAAAACCGCAGAAGATCTGGCACTGGATGCACCGCTAACCGAACGCTTCAATGCCTATATCGATAAAGGACTGAAGCCGATGATCGACTCGGCAAAACAAGGCAGCTTTGAAGGAATTATCGCGCAGGAAACCGACGTAACGCGCAAGCTGGATGATGCGTATAACGCGGTGTTACTGAAGGCGATTAAGATTCGCACCGACCGGGCAGATGCCATTAACGCCATGGCCGCACATCAATCCCGCATCGGTTTTATCGCGATGGCAGCGGCATTTGCCGCCGCGCTGGTGCTGGTGCTGCTGACCTTCCTGTTCCTGCGCCGCGTGGTGATTAACCCGCTGCGTCAATCCGTGGCGCGCATTGAACGCATCGCGCAGGGCGACCTGACCGCGCCGGAACAGCACTGGGGCCGCAGCGAAATTGGTAGCCTGCTGCATAATCTGCAACTGATGCAGGCTTCACTGGTACGTACCGTCGGCACGGTCCGTGAAGGGGCGGTGGCTATTTATCAGGGGTCCAGTGAAATCTCTGCCGGTAATACCGACCTCTCCTCACGTACCGAAGAACAGGCTTCTGCGCTGGAGCAAACGGCGGCCAGCATGGAACAACTGACGGCCACGGTGAAGCAGAACGCAGAAAACGCCCATCATGCCAGCCAGCTGGCAGCGGATGCTTCCGGCAAAGCGCGCAGCGGTGGTGAGCTGGTTAACGGCGTGGTGAAAACCATGAACAACATTTCCGGCAGCTCAAAGAAAATTGCTGAGATTACCAATGTGATCAACAGCATCGCCTTCCAGACCAACATTCTGGCACTGAACGCTGCGGTTGAAGCTGCGCGAGCCGGTGAACAGGGGCGCGGTTTTGCTGTGGTCGCCAGCGAAGTGCGCAGCCTGGCACAGCGCAGCGCCCAGGCGGCGAAAGAGATTGAGTCGCTGATTGGCGAGTCGGTTGAACTGATCAGCAATGGCTCCAGCCAGGTCGGCGCGGCGGGTGCCACCATGAGCGAGATTGTTGAGGCGGTACGCAGGGTGACCGATATTATGGCGGAAATTGCCGCCGCTTCAGATGAGCAGAGCCGTGGCATCCAGCAGGTGAGTCTGGCTGTGACTGAGATGGATAACGTGACGCAGCAGAACGCCTCGCTGGTGGAAGAAGCCTCTTCGGCGGCGGCATCGCTGGAAGATCAGGCGGGCAAACTGACGCAGGCCGTGGCGGCATTCCGTTTAAATGACAGCCCGGGATTGCTGGTGCCCACATCTCTTGTGCAACCCATGCCAAAAACGTTTAACCCACGTCCGGCACTGGCGGCTACCAGTAACGATAACTGGGAAACGTTTTAAGCATTAGATATCAATAACATCCCGTAGCGGCGCGATTTATCGCGCAGTCCCGTGCGTTCTAACGGAAAAACCTGCGCGATAAATCGCGCCGCTACGGGTGCAACTCATTAATCCCCTGCATAGGGTTCGACAAATATCCCTTCCGCATGATCGCTTTCATTAAAGAACCAGATACCCAGCGGATAATCCTCCAGCGCCACCAGATACATCACCCCTTCGTTAAAGGGTTCCACCGCCAGGATTGTCCCGCTACGGCGTGGACCGCCGTCTGTCTTTACCGTCACGCGGTCATTGACCTTCATTGATTACTCTCCAGAAATAGTGCCTCGGACACAGTGTAACGGAAGAAATGGGCAACTGCGTGATCGCGATCAGCATCAGATGATTCGCACGTCAGAACGACTAACGATGTGCCCGGTAAGGGATTTTCACTTTCTTAACGTTTAGTGGCGAGACTTTTGACGCCCTCAGCGCGTAGAATTTTTGGCACTGCACCAACCCCAAAGGCGCAGTCAACCTAAAAGTAACAAGGATTTTTGCCCGCGCAGCGCGGGCTTTTTTTTGCCCGTCAATAAGCCGCCCGCCCATTTCTCCCTGCCGTCTATACTGTTTTAAGACCCCTTGCGCCTTTCAGGAGGCTGATGATGGCAACTGCAAAAGAGTACAGCGATAACGTTCAGCGTGAAGTGAATATCGATGTTGAAGCGTTGCTTCAGGCTATTCAGGAAAAAACCTCGGGTGAGGTGAAAGAGTATATGGAACCCGAGCACGCGCACCGCGTAAAGGTGGGGGGTGAATCTTTCGACTCCTATACCGAGCTGGCGGAGGCCTTTGAACTGGATATCCGCGATTACACCATCACCGAAGTCAACCGCTAACCTTCGCGGCAAAAAAATACCCGGCGGGATGGCCGGGTAAAGATAAAGCGTTAAATTCGTTACACCAGGAAAATCTCTAACACAGCAGCCAGATTACGCGCTGGTCTGAATAAGACAAGAGCCAGCACTTACTGGAGATGCAACGTCATGCGCGCTTGCCACGCAGGTTGTTACCGAAAACACCGCGCCTTTGCTGCCTTTTTTCTGCACAATCATCCAGCATGCACAATTCTGCTATCACTGCGTTTTCGGATTTTTCTCAGCCCCGTTGCACGCTGACAGGCGAAAAACTGTGATCACGATTACGCTATTATACTGATAATTCCTCGCTTTACGCATACCCGAGGGGTAAGGAGTGTGATGATGGTCAGTCTTGACCAACCGCTATTGATTGTCACCGACCTCGATGGTTCGCTGCTGGACCATCACGATTATCGCTGGGATGCTGCCAGCGAATGGCTGATACGCCTGAAACAACATCAAATCCCGCTGGTGATTTGTTCCAGCAAAACCGCTGCCGAGATTATCCCGTTACAGAAGAAACTCGGCATTGCCGGGGCCCCCTTTATCGCTGAAAACGGTGCCCGGCTCGCCTTGGGCGGTGAACAAACCCTGCCCGAAGACCCGAGCCGTGACTATCTCGATCTCTGCCAGCAACTGAAAACTTTGCAGAGGAGATTTCACTTCACTGGCTTTCATGATTTCAGCGACATGGAGGTGGCGAAATTCACCGGGCTGACGCCTGCCGAAGCGCGACAGAGTCGGTTACGCGAGGCTTCCGAAGTCGTGCTGTGGCGCGATGACCCCACCCGTCTTGAAGAATTTCGCGCCGCACTGACACCACTCGGGCTGGCGTTAACCCAGGGGGGGCGTTTCTGGCATGTCATGCCGCAGGGCAGTGGTAAAGGCATCGCCTTGCAACGTCTGCAACAACATCTTGCCCGCCAGGAAGGCCAGACGCGTATCACCATTGGCTTAGGCGATGGTCCCAATGATGCGCCGATGCTGGAAGATGTCGATTATGCCGTGGTGATTAAGGGGTTCAGTAAAACGCCGGTCATCCTGCAGCGCGATGATGTTGAAAACGTCTACCACACCGCACATGTTGGCCCGCAGGGCTGGCGTGAAGGTCTGGATTATTTTCTTGCCCAACCCGATTAACGGGCCGCACAGCTAATCAGAAGGATGAGGCGATGAGTGATTTTTACCAGAATGGCGTGATTACTAACTTTCATAATCTCACCCACCGCAGCGTTGAATCGCTGGAAAAAGAGATGGTGCGCTTTGCACGTAAACGCAAAATGGGGCTGATTTTACCGTCGCTGTTTTCCGAACTGGAAGGTCCGGCACTGGATAATATCGTCAACGAACTGGCGAAAGTGCCCTACCTCGATGAAATCGTCATTGGGCTTGATCGTGCCGACCGCGATCAGTTTCTGTTTGCCCGTGACTTTTTCTCCCGCCTGCCACAACGCCACCGGATTCTGTGGAATGACGGACCACGGCTGAAGGCGCTGGATGCCGAGCTGGATAAAGAGGGCTTATCCCCCAGCCAGCCAGGCAAAGGCCGCAACGTGTGGTTCTGCACCGGTTACACCCTGGCCTCTGACCGGACCAGCTGTGTCGCCCTGCACGACTGCGATATCGTCACCTATGAACGCAGCATGCTCGCCCGTCTGCTCTATCCGTTGGCTAACCCGGCTTTTCAGTATGAGTTCTGCAAAGGTTTTTACGCACGCGTCGCGGGGGGCAAACTGAACGGGCGTGTTGGCCGTCTGCTGGTCGGTCCGTTGCTGCGTTCATTACAAAAAGTCTACGGCCATTCGGAGTATCTCGATTACCTCGCCAGCTTCCGCTATCCCCTGTCTGGCGAATTTGCCATGCGCACCCATGTGCTGAATAACATCAAGATTCCCGGTGACTGGGGGCTGGAAATTGGGGTGCTGTCGGAGATTTATCGCAATTACACTACCCGCCAGAGCTGTCAGGTTGAGATCGCCGATAACTATGATCATAAGCATCAGCCGTTGTCGGAAGAGGATGGTACCGGTGGATTGAAACGCATGAGTAACGACATTGTGCAGTCGCTGCTGCGTAAACTGGCGACGATGGGGGTTCCTCTGACCAGCGATTCATTCCGGGTGCTGAAAGCCACCTACTACCGCAATGCGCTGGATATGATGGAAATCTACAACCACGAAGCCACCATGAACGGCCTGAAGTTCGACCAGCATATCGAAGAAGCGGCGGTGGAGATGTTCACCCAGGCGATTCTCGACGCCGGTCAGGCGTTTATTGAACGCCCGAATGACAAACCTTTTATCCCCAGCTGGAGCCGCGTGCAATCCGCATTCCCCGATATCCTGCAACGGATTTATCAGGCAGTGGAAGAGGATAACGACGGTAAAGTCTAATCTTTACTGCACACGCGGTTACGCCCGCTGGTTTTTGCCAGATAGAGCCTGCTGTCAGCTTTGGCTTGCAGGCTTTCGGCGTCGTAATCACCCTGCTCCTCGCTGCTGGTCACCCCGGCGGATAAGGTGATATTGAAAGTGGTGCTGGCATTAACCAGGATGGTTTTTGCCGCCAGCCGTGCCCGGATACGTTCTGCGACCGCAGAGGCTTCCTCAAGCCGGGTTTCCGGCAGCACAATGCAGAATTCCTCCCCGCCGATCCGCCCCGCGCTATCATATTTACGCAGCGTATGACTGATGACGCTGGCGACGCGAATCAACGCCTGGTCACCTGCGTGATGCCCCCAGGTGTCATTCACGTTTTTGAAGTGGTCAACATCTAACTGAATCACCGAAATCGGCTGTCCCTGTTGCTGGCAACGGGCGGCCTGAGCGACGAATTGTTCAAAGAAGGCATTGCGATTAAGCAGGCGGGTTAACCCATCATAGTTGGCACGCCAGGTGAGGCGCGCAGAGAGATCGTCCATACGCCTTACCAGGCGAAAAATCACCTGATGCGCCACCGCTAGCAGCAGCACAAACAACATCCACATGCCAAACAGGAACAAAGAGACGCGACCTAACTCCTGCTGCATCCCCTGCTTCAGAGTTTGCACATTGATAATATAACCCTCTACATTTTCCAGTTTGCTCCAGCTGGCAAATTTCGTCCCAAGCCGCAGAATCCCACTCGGTTCGTGTTGCATCCGACCTAATAATTGCTGCCGTTGTTCAGGGTTGAGGGGAACTTCATCCGGCGCATGCAGGCGGGCGATTTCATCCATTTTCCTGTCCAGGAATACCATATTGCCCTGCAACAACGTATGGCGCGTTTTCGCCATCAGATCGCGAATCCGTGCCTGCGGGAAATCCATCGACAACACACCATACCAGTAACCATTGCTGATAATCGGTGTGCTCAGGGTCAGCATCAGGCCTTCATTAAATAATCCCTGATAACCGCTGGTCCAGCGCAGGCGATTGGCAGGAGTTTGTGGCGGGGCAAGCGCGCGGAAATAGTTACGCTGCACCATAGTGGCGTAACTCAGCTCCAGCTCCTGCGCGCTTTGCGGCGGCCGCGAACTGATGTAAAACCCGGCGCGTGAGATGTACCAGAAGCGCGAATGAAAATCGTGGTCAGGATCGCTGAACTGCATAATAAAACTGAATTCCAGCGCTGCACGGATTTCCTGGTCGATGCGCGTTGCATCACGCTGCAATAAAGGGTCCCGTTTCAGCCACTCATCACTGACACCGTTAAGCGGCATACTGCGTGGGCTATTCAGCTGTAGCTGCCACTGCGGTTGCTGACGGAGATCCTTAAAGCGCGTAACGGCTTCGCGCGCATTGTCTGAATCGAGCGGATGCATCAGCGCATAGCTGAGCATTTTCTCGTAGTAGACCAATTCGTCAACGCTTTCCTGGAACTGGCTGTCGAGACTTTTCTGTATTTCCGCCAGTTGCGCACGCTGACGATCTTCGTAATTGTTTTTGAGTTCCAGCGCTTCATGAACCGTGAGAAAAGCGGAGAAAAGGAAAACCGCAAAAAAACACAGGTGAACCGGTAAAAAAGGATTGCCCGACTGCCGGGGAAGTGGCGATTGTGCCATCAGCAACCATGCTCCGGAAAAAGGCGAATGAAAACAGTGTAGTCAGCAGGAGAAAAATCGTACAGGCGGGAATCAAATGAAAATCAGATAGTTCGCTGAATAACACGGGACGGCAAAAATCCGTCCCGGAGGCGGTTAGCTGGCCAACTGGCGCGCTGTGGATAAGTGACAGAGTTCGTCACTATGGAACGCCTCACGGCGCACGCTGTAGCCATCATACCAACGACACTCTACCATTCCGCTGGCATAGCCGGTCACCACCATAGTGGGTCCGCCCTGTTTATGCTGAACTTCGTCACTGATCGCAAAGGTCATTACGCGCCCTCCCTTCTACCGTTGAATGAACCTCATCAGGTATAGCAGGTGGGGGATGTTTTTGCCTATAAGAGTTTGTGATTACAACTGCAATTTAGGAATAAGCAGTTAAAAATGCGGAAAATAAAAAAAGCGGATAAAAATTATTATCCGCTTTGAAATCGTTTCCCGGGTGGGAAAATCAGATTTTGCAGCCTTCGCAGTCGGCTTCGTCGCTCAGATCGGTCGGCACTTCGCGCGCTTTTTCAGCTGCTTTCGCCTCAGCCTGTTCCAGCTGTGCATCGATATCAAATTCAAACATATCGTCGTTCATCATCGTTCTCCTGACCCGTGATTAAAAATTTCCTGCGCTTTATAACGATTATCCACGCAATTTGGCAACCAGATTCACCACTAATAGCACGATCGACCCAATCAGGAATCCCAGTACCAGATTGGCACCGTTACTCAGCAACGCCGAGATCAGCGGGCCAAATCCGTCGCTGTACTCGGTAATGGCATGATGCAGCGGCGTTATCCCATGGACCACGATGCCACCCCCGACCAAAAACATTGCTACCGTCCCCACCACCGACAGAATTTTCATCAGGATCGGTGCCGCCGCCAGCAACAGCCCGCCGACAGCCTGCGCCAGCGTGGACGACTTTTCCCGCAGCCAGTAGCCGAGGTCGTCGATTTTCACAATCACCGCCACAATACCGTAGACGCCGACGGTGACCAGAATCGCAATACCCGCCAGAATCAGCACCTGATTCAGCAACGGAGCCTCAGAAACGATGCCAAGCGTAATCGCCACGATCTCAGCGGAAAGAATAAAATCGGTACGCACCGCACCTTTCACTTTATTCTTCTCAAATTCCCGAGGGTCCTGCTGCGCCAGCTGCTCAAGCCGCTGCTGCCGCGCCTCCGGGCTTTTTTCTGCTTTATCATGATTCAGGCTGTGCAGCACTTTCTCCACCCCCTCGTAGCAAAGATACGCGCCACCCACCATCAGTAACGGCGTAATCAGCCAGGGAGCAAAAGCGGAGATCAGCAACGCCAGCGGCACCAGAATCAATTTGTTAATAAACGAGCCTTTGGTAACACTCCACACCACCGGCAATTCGCGATTGGCTTTTACACCGGTAACCTGTTGCGCATTGAGCGAGAGATCATCTCCTAAGACACCCGCCGTTTTTTTTGCTGCCACCTTGCCCATGACCGAAATGTCATCAAGCAATGTTGCAATATCGTCCAGAAGCGTCAGTAAGCTGGTTCCTGCCAAAATATTATCCTTATTCCGGTTCGTGATCCTGACAACAGGGGCAACGCTCAACCGCCGTTACCGACATATCGGCGATGCCCGCACAATCCCACTCGACGCGTAATGGTTGCCCTGCCACATCTCCCGCGTGCAAATATTTGCTCACCGGACTTTCCGTCATACCCGTAATCTCTTCGGTTGCCACCAGCGTATCTCCCAGATAGATACGTGCGGTGGCTCGGGTGTTGATCATCCGTTCGTCACGAAGTTGGTACAGGCGTTTGACCGTCAGTTTGATGCTGCTCATGGCTATATTCCGCGTCCCAGAGAAAGGGGAGATCTAAACCGTTATGGCGTATAAAAGCAACAATCACCCTTATTCAGCGCGATAATGATGCAAACCGGCATGATCAATTTCACCGCTATGGCTGGCTGCCAGTAACCACTCCTCCAGCCGTTCGATCAGCGCTTCATCATCCAGACGCAGCTTACCGCGCAGGGCGCACTCCCAGATGATAAGGACCTTCCAGCCACTCTCCTGTAGCTGGCGGACATAGCGCCTGTCGCGTTCAACATTGCTGTTAATTTTTCCGGTCCAGAATTCGGTGCGCGTGGCGGGCATCTTGAACAGGTAACAGTGATGGCGGTGCCAGAAGCAACCATGCACAAAAATAATCGCCTGCTGGGCAGGCACAACAAAGTCAGGACGACCTGCTAATGCTTTATCCTGTACCCGATAGATAAAGCCGCGGTCTTTTAATATCAAAGCGATACGTTGTTCAATCTCAGTGTCCTGATTGCGAATCGCGCGCATATTTTTGCTGCGCACATCACGGGAATGGACGTCGGCCATAACGTTTCCTTCTTCTTGTGGCTCCTTCAACTTTAGCGGTTTGGGGCAAAAGCGAAAGCCTCTCCTGTTGCTGATACTGCGGGCCAATTTCTTCATGATGAGATGAGTGATAGCATAGCCGCTTCACTGTTAAGGAAAAACGCATGCACGCCGAAGAGACCGCCGCGACTGCCTCACCCTCCCCGCTCACTGTTTCCACCCATGACGATGCCAGCAATCTGCTGCAACAGGTTCTGGCGATTTATGCCGCGCGCGATCTGGTCATCACACTCAGCAACGCCGGTGGTCGTGACTGGAACGTAACACGTCTCAACCGGATACGTCAGGGCAAGATGGCAGCACCGGCGCTAAGCAGTGCGGAAGTGGCTAGCCTGCAGGCGTTATTACCCAGCCGACCCACACATTACGATGCGCCTCGCTTCCAGTTTGTTGACCTGTTCGCAGGCATTGGCGGCATTCGTCGTGGATTTGAGCAGATTGGTGGCCAGTGCATCTTCACCAGTGAATGGAATAAAGAGGCGGTTCGCACATACAAAGCCAATCATTATTGCGATCCGCAGACCCATAGTTTTAACAGCGATATTCGTCAGGTGACACAACCGGCGGGACTGACTGATGAACAGGAAATTTATCAGCACATCGCCAACACAATCCCTGACCATCAGGTGCTGCTGGCTGGCTTCCCCTGCCAGCCCTTCTCGCTGGCAGGCGTGAGTAAAAAGAACGCCATGGGGCGAGCACACGGTTTTGAATGTGAAGCACAGGGCACGCTGTTCTTCGATGTGGCACGTATTCTGGCCGCGAAAAAACCGCCATTCTTTGTGCTGGAAAATGTCAAAAACCTCAAAAGCCACGATAAAGGCCGCACCTTTGCCATCATCATGGCGACGCTGGATGAACTGGGCTATGACGTGGCTAATGCGCATGACGATGGACTGCCGGATGCCAAAATCGTCGATGCGCGCCATTTCCTGCCACAGCACCGCGAACGTATCGTGCTGGTGGGTATCCGGCGTGATATCGGACTCAGCGCAGGTTTTTCCCTGCGTACCCTCTCCTCGCTTTACCCGAAACAAGTGCCAGCCCTGAGTAGCCTGCTGGAGCCGCAGCCCGATGCCAAATACACACTCTCCCCGGTGCTGTGGAACTATCTCTATCAGTACGCTAAAAAACATAAAGCCAAAGGTAATGGATTCGGTTTCGGCCTGAACGATCCGCGTAATCCTGTGGTCTGTGTGCGTACTCTGTCGGCACGCTATTACAAGGATGGTTCGGAAATTCTTATCGATCGCGGCTGGGATAGCGCATTAGGCGAGCAGAACTTTCAGCATCCCGGAAATATGGCGCGCCGTCCGCGACGTTTAACACCACGGGAATGCGCGCGCCTGATGGGGTTTGAAGCGCCCGGTGAAGCACGTTTCCGCATTCCGGTCTCCGATACGCAAGCTTATAAACAGTTCGGCAACTCGGTGGTGGTGCCGGTATTTGCTGCTGTCGCGCAATTGCTGCTGCCGTTGATTGAGCAATACACGCATAACAATAAGTGATTTCGGTCCAGAATTTCCTTTAGTGACGCGTGTTCTGCTGTTTTCCCTGGCAGTCACTCCTCTGTCACCAAACTGTCACACGCCCTGCCAATACTGCTTTTTATTTTTTGGGGGCGTTTGATGTCACTCCTTTCCGTTATCTCTCTGCCAGCGCGGCTGCGCGCCCGGCTTTCCCTGCGCATACCTTTGTGGCTCACCAGTCTGCGCAGCCAGTTTTTGCTGTTTATGGTGCTGTTTTGCCTGCTGCAATCGGCAGGCGTGATGTTGCTTAACAGTAAAGTGAATCAGACCCAAACCTCGCTGCAACAGGCCAGCCTGCTCCGGGATAGGCTGGCCCTGCTGGATAAAGCCCGTATTGAGTTACTCACCGCCAGTGATAATAGCCATGGGGCGGCCATCTATCTGATGCAGGATCAGCAAAGCGGCTCAGTGGATAGCTGGAAAAGCCTTGCCGCCGCCGCTCAGGACTCGTTAAATCAGGCACAGCAGCTGTTTACGCAATATCATGCGGCAGCCGATAGCCCGCTGGCGCAGGGTTTTGCTTTGCTGGCTGGCGGGTTGCAGGAGCAGCTCAAAGGTCTCAGCGCCAATGATATCAACGCCTTCTTTATGGTGCCGATGCAGGCATTTCAGCAGCAATTCAACGATGCCTGGTTCAGCGAAATCGAGCAGGCCAACCATCAACTTAGCAGCGTGAATCAGAGTACCCTGAGCACCCTGAAACATAGCCGGGACCTGTCCTTGCTGGTCAGTGCGCTGTTAATGGCCCTGTTGTTACTGACGGCGACGCTGCTGATTCGCGGTGTATTACGACCACTACGTCACGCCAATGCCCAGCTGGCACAAATCGCCACCGGTGACCTGCTTGCCAGCCACACCTTAGCCGGTCGCCAGTCGCTGGAAACACGCCAGTTACTCCAGTCAATCGATACCATGCGCCAGGGGTTGCAGCAGATCGTGAGCGATATCAACACCGTCGCGGTGAGTGTTGCGGCCGGTGCCGAACATATGCAACAGCATAACGAGCAGGTGATGCAGCAACATCAGGCGCAAAACGCCAGCTTCCATCACTTGTCACAGCGTCTGCATCGGGTATCAGAAGAAGTGGAAAATGGCGCGCGCTTCTCGCAGCAGGCCACCCAGGAAGCCCAGTCTGCCGATACGTTAATGCGTAACTGCGCGCGGGAGGTGGATAACATGGAACATCAGATGCAGCAGATCGTCAACGCTTCCGGCGATATCGCCGGGATTGTCGATATGCTGGATAATCTTTCGCTGCAAACCCGATTGCTGGCACTGAATGCGGCGATTGAGTCGGCGCATGCTGGAGTATATGGCCGCAGCTTTTCGGTGGTGGCGAAAGAGATTGGGTTGTTGTCGCAGCAAAGCGGCCAGTCAACACGACAGATCGATGGTCTGATTCAGCATACGCGCCAGCATGTCAGTGACGGTTTCGATAAGGTGAAAACGCTGGAAACGTTGTTTGCGCAAATAAGCCACGCGGTTTCGGGGGTGGTACAACAGCTGGACGATTTGCAAACCAATACCACGGCCCAGAGCCGTCGTGTCAGCACTATTGCCCAGGAAGTGGTGGCAATGAGCGAGCAACTCCAGAAAAATGAAACGCTTAATGCGCAGCAGGTGGACGCGGCTGCGCAGTTGCGTGATCTTTCAGACCGCCTGGCGCAGCGCGCGCAGCAGTTTCGCGTGGAACACGCTTAAATTTCTGGAAAGAAAAACCCGTCAGGCGACGGGTTTAGTCTTATTTTTTCTTCTTACCCTGCTTCTTCAGCAGCGTACGGATCTGTTTCAGTTCCGCGGCACTCAGCTGTTCAGCCGGTGCTTCCTCTGTGTCCTGATTATCAATCGCGTCCTGAGACGGTGCCAGTAAGCTCGCCTGCAAGCGATTAACAATCTCCTGGCTCATGGAAATCTGGTTGTCCAGAGCCAGCTGTTTGATGTGTTCTTTCAGCGCAGGATCAATTTTAATGGTTAAGTTAACGGTCTCGGTCATCTTGTTACTCCTTTTTGATTTTCATCAACGTAGCGGAAGATGCCGAAAGTTAACAGGCTGTCATAAAAATTTAATATTAAACCTGTATAGGGCTGAAATCTCTTAATACCGATTCATCAATGGAGGTCAGATTGCCCTGTAACTCCGCACAGAGTTTGGCCATATAGCGCACCAGAAAGTCAGCATTGTATTCTGCCAGCTGACGGCCAGCTTCCGTTTGCATGGTTTCCGGCAGGCGCAACAGCTTCTTCTGAAAATGATCCAGTGTCCACTGCACATCATTCAGCTCGCGATCTTTACCCAGCGGATCATCGCTATCGAACAGCGGACGACCCAGTGCGCCTGCGGTATAAAAGACGCGCGCCAGTCCAATTGCCCCCAGTGATTCCAGCCGGTCCGCATCCTGCACAATCTTCGCTTCCAGCGTATGAGGAGCGATTCCGGCGCTAAAGCTGTGCGCCTGTACCGCATGGGCAACTGCATCAAGATGATCGGCCGGAAAATCAGGGAAGTCCTGCTGCAAAATACGACGCGTCTCTTCTGCGGCATAGGTCGAGGCCAGATGGCGTTCCGGGTGGTTTTTCGGCAGGTTAACCACATCATGGAAGTAGCAGGCAGTGAGCACCACCAGCGGATCAGCATCACTCTGCTGCATAATGCGCGACGCGCTCATCCAGACACGGCGCAGGTGGGCGATATCATGGGCTTTATCATCATGCAGCCAGTTCTGCTGCAGCCAGTTTTCGAATCGTGTTTGCCAACCAGTTAGCGACATCGTGCTTCTCCTGTTATTGCTGTTATAAAGCACCGCCAGGCTCAGGGTGCTACTCCTGCGGACATCATAGCGGCCCGTTGATGACACTATCTTTACACCCCTCCTGCATAAGCCATGAGGAAAAAATGAGATCCTGATCCTGTTATAGCGCTGTTAACTCCGCTTTCCCAGCACCATAGATGTTTTCGGTATTTCCTCATCCTCGTTTCAGTTAAACGACTCTGTTTAGCAGCCATAATGTTTTAAAGCCATACAGATATAGTGTGTTAATCAATTATTCTGGTTTAACCCACTACTTAAAATCGTTTCGGTAAACCGATCACCCACGGCATATTCTGAAAGAGTTCCCATTTTGTCCGTTATAACGTACTGTATCTGAGAAAAATGTGATTCTGTTTTTCCGTCTAAGCCAAGTAAGCACGCTTTTTGCTTATGAGCCATTTTTAAAACTGAAAACGCACGGATGGCCTGACTATAAGGCGACAAATTATTAAGCAAATTTATTTAAACCCATTATGCTAATTCTGCACATCCGCAGACGCGAATGAGGCAGCAGATTCTCCGGGTTCGTGACATAACAAGAGGTAAATCATGAAAGAACGGCCGATTCTTTTTTCCGAACAGCGGGTACGCGCCCTGTTGGTTGGCCAGCAAACACAGACCCGGCGCATTATGAAGACTCAGGCATTTGGTCCGGGTCAGGATCACCACGAAGGTGTGCACGCATTTGACGTCAGCGCGAACCATCTGCATGGCTACAAACTCATGTCGATGGCTGATATCAGCTATCATTGCCCCTATGGCAAACCCGGCGATCGCCTGTGGGTGCGTGAGACCTGGCGTGGGCCGATTGTTCCCGAAGATCAGCTCACTGAATACGAGCGAGATCCTATCCCCTTCCGTCTTCCGTCGTTCTGCCAGTACCGTGCCGACAGCAATGAACTGGGGCAGTTGGATGAGAACATGCAGGATGCTGAACAATTTGGCTGGCAGACGGCCATCCATATGCCGCGCTGGGCCAGCCGCATCGACCTGGAAATTACCTCAGTACGCGCGGAGAAGATTCAGGACATCAGTGAAGACGACATCATGGCAGAAGGCGTCCAGACCGACTCTCACTTCCTGAATAACTTCTTCACCATGAATATGAATGCTGAATCACCGAAAGAGGCCTACCGCAAGGCCTGGCAAAAGCAATACGGTGCCACCAGTTGGGAAGTTAACCCCTGGGTATGGGTGATCGAGTTCCAGCGTGTAGAACGTGAATAAATCCTCCCTCCTCTCCCGCCTGCGGGAGAGGAAAACTCTCACCTTTGTAATCCCAGTCACAGACAAAATCCTCGCTAACAGGTTGAATAGACGGCTTTGAATCCGCGCTGGTAATTTTCTCTGCACCGCGCGACGATACCGTCTTCCGCCCTGAAGAGTGAGTGATGCAATGTTCAAATGGCCGTGGCAAGCGCAGGTTGAATCTTCCGTTGCAGCACTCCCGTGGCAACAGGCGCTGGCGCAGCCTATCTTCTCTCTGCTGGAGGAGGATGAGCACCGAGCCTTGATCGCCCTGGCCCAGCGCTTCCTGCAACAGAAAAAGATAACTCCACTTCAGGGTTTGCAACTGGATGAGCTGCGCACCGCGCGACTGGCGTTATTGTTTTGCCTGCCGGTGTTAAAACTCGGTCTGGAATGGCTCGATGGCTTCCACGAGATCCTTATCTATCCTGAACCCTTTAATGTGGATGACCACTGGCAGGATGAAAGCGGTCTGGTGCACCAGGCGGCAGCCGTGCACGCCGGTCAGAGCTGGACACAAGGTCCGGTGGTATTAAACGCCCTGGATATTCAGGATTCGTTCGATCTCTCCGGCTATAACCTGGTGATCCACGAAGTGGCACATAAGCTGGATGCGCGCGGCAGCGGTTATACCAGCGGTGTCCCGGCGATTGCGCTGCGTGATGTCGCCAGCTGGGAGAAAGATTTGCTACATGCGATGGAGCAAATTGAAGCCGAGGTGGAGCTGGTTGGTGAGCAGGCCGCCACTATCGATCCTTACGCCGCCAGCGATGCTGCCGAATGCTTTGCGGTGCTGTCCGAGTATTTCTTTAGCGCACCGGATTTGCTGGCAAACCGCTTTCCCGCGATGTACCAGCATCTGCAACAGTTTTACCACCAGGATCCACTGGCACGATTAAACCCCGCACCACCGGAATCTGCTTAAAGCGTGATCGCTTTGTATTATTGCTAGCCAGTTGAATACAAATGTGTTTTTAGCTGTTGACACATCTGCCAGTGGCCATTAATATGCGCGCCATCGAAACCGATTCCTCTGTAGTTCAGTCGGTAGAACGGCGGACTGTTAATCCGTATGTCACTGGTTCGAGTCCAGTCAGAGGAGCCATATTTAGAGAAGCCCGCTCAGGGAAACCTGAGCGGGCTTTTTGCTTTTCTTCTATACCATCTTACGGAATCGGGTTCCTTACCGGAATATCGTTAAATACATCCAGGTCCCGAACCAAATCATCAATTAACTTAGTTAAAGGTTGCAGGCGGGTCGCCGGGTTGCGGAAACTGAACTGGCCTAATAGTAATTGTTTGAGTTGCTCACGGGAAAAGGTAATCCCATAAGTCGCTTCTAATTCAGCCATCCATTCCGGTGTATATATACGCTTAAGCTGGGCCAGATAATCAACGACAGCGGTCATATTTTCATAACGGTCATCCAGTGAAAATGTATCATTTAGCTCCTTCAGATGATGCTCTTTACCCTGCAGATAATGTTGTCGGATTTTTATATCCTCTGCCTGGTAGTTTACCAATGCATGATATTTATCCACATCCGAGAGATAAAAGTGAAATACTGAATCCAGGCTATCGTCTTTCGGGTTGAAATGTCGCAACGCCGTTTTACTTTTCTTTCGATTGCAAATGCCGCACACAGGCACAAAATTGTGAATATTCAGGGCGTAATAACTATATGTCGATTTATCCAGGTAATGGTCGAGTTCACCGTAAAACTGTTTGCCCACATCCAGAAACGCTTTGTCGCAGTATGGGCACACCACCGTGCTGAGCGACTTAGCAAAACAGGGGGCCGAGACTGAATTTCTGAAACGCGTGTAGCTTGCCTCCATCCATGTATTAAAGGCAAGTCGCTGCTGGGGTGTCAGACCACGTAATGCGGCCTCAAAGACCTGGCTTCGCCTGTTTAACCTTTTACCTTGCCATGGTGTGCTAATGAAAGCAGCCTTTACCAACGCAGCTTCTGATTTGTTGAGGAAAATGCGCAGTGAATCAACTTTTGTTGCTGATGATTTGACATGCTTCAGTGCGGCAATATCAATATTAAACTGATCATAATCATTCGTCCTTCCGGCGAAAAAAACAGTGATCACCGCCGCTCTTAAATGCCTGTTAACGGCAAGCGTGATATTAAATTCGGAGAAATAATTGACCCGCACACACCACTCGAGAAAAGGCGTATCATCCCTCATTGAGTTTTCCTTTTAACAGTGCACGCTGCTGTTCCGTTAACCTGGACAGAAATTGATCTATCTCCTGATTTGCCATATGTTCTGGTGTCCTAAGTTTATTCTCCAAGGCATAAACAACGACTGGCTCCCCTGTTTCAGCAATCAGAAAACGTAACATCTCTTCATCAACCTCCTTGTCCTCCAGCACCTCACGTATTTTACTGCTCGCAAATGCACCTACCGAGCGATCAACGAAGAAACGGTGTTTGTATAAATCGTGAATATTGCTGCCAAACGTTTTCCCTAATATTTCAGAAGACGGATCTACCGCTATCACACTCGCGGAAGGTAAATCGGAAACAACGATCGGATTATGGCTGGAAATAATTAACTGAAAGTTCCGTTGCGAATACGTGGCTAATAAATCCAGCATCGATTTAATCAAACATCTTTGCAGGTCGGGATGCAGATCTGAATCAGGTTCGTCCAGCAGTAACTGCATATTATTTGCTCTGGTTCTCGCGTCTTTTGCCTTGCGCTGCAAAGTGGCGTAAAGATCAATGATTTTCCACTCGCCAGTGCTAAATGGAGGATCTATGGTGAAACGACTTTCACTGACATTTTCTTTAATTTTTGCCATAACTGACAGAATACTACGAAACGGTTCACCGTTTTGCCTGACAGGCGAAAACTCATAACGAACCGTTCCATTCCGGGTGAAATTACTACGCTGCATATAATACAGAGACTTTACCAGCGTGTAAGGATCAACTGAAAAGAAATAATTACACAACGGCGAAAACTCATTAAGCAGTTTAAATGCACTATCTTCCGAGTCAATCATACTGATGTAATACAGCAATGAAACATACCCAGGAATAATATGCCTAATATCAGGATTTTCTTTATTTATCTCTTTCCAGAAAAAGTTATTTTCCTCATAAGATCGCGCGATGGCCCATAGCAATCTCAGTGCAACCAGTGTGGCAACAAATTTTTTCTTATCATGTAATTTGAGATCGCCAGGCAACGCGACCTCAACATGACTAAACTTTTGGTACCATGAACGCTGTACATTCCACGTAAACAAACGCGATGCCATCCTCTCTTGCAGATCGAGATGGTCCATAACCTGATAACAATAAAACACTTCATCCGGACCTGCGTGGCTTTTATTACGCCTCCGATACGAAATCGATAAATCGTGTCGTGCGTTCTTACTCCCTGAGAAACTCAACTGAAGATTGTTTGAAGCATAATACCAGGTGTCTACTATGGGCGTACTTTTTATCTGCTCACAACTTAATCGCATGATCTTATCAGCATGAAACTTATCTCTTGTCCGCCATAAGCCAGCAACTCTTCCCTGTGTCACTTTTACCACATACACATAGTCAAATCGGGTAAAAATATAGGTGAAGGCATAAGCACTGACATCCGCTCCGTCTTCCACGACTTGCCCGATCTTTAACAACGAGCCAGTAAGATTCAGTATGCTCATTACGCCTGATTTGCCACTACCATTCTTACCGGTGAGACACACGATTTCCGTATTGGCAGAAAAAAAATGTTTAGGGACGGAATCATCACGTAACTCAACGTTAATCTCTTGCTTATCTTCATCAAATCGGTAGAGATATTGCAGAGAGAAGTCATAAGTTTGCTCGACGATATTGCGCCAGCGTTCAATACTGAGGGAAAGAGCACTCATCTACGTTTCCTTACGAGTGGTTGAATGTGGAAAGGATATCAACATACAGAATCCATTTCAGAAACATCCTACTCTCGCAAGAAATATTTGGCCAAATCATTACCAGAAAATGCCATGTTCATGGCAATAGCGTGAGAGTATTTTCTTTTTTCATCTTATTTTTCCCCGCACAAATTGCTGAAACCTGAAGTTACCCTTCAAGAAATTTAGAAACACTTAGTTTGTCATGAAACGTCAATAAAACAGCGACCTCAAACGAACCGAGCGGTACAATAAGCGTGCATTTTCACTAATCACAATTTACACATCATGAATACCATTCGTTTTAAAATCAGGCCATTGCCTGTGGCATTACTTTGTGCGCTGGCCATGCCTGCCGCACAGGCAACCGACTTTTTCCATCAGGACACGATGACCGGCGACTGGGGAGGTGCACGCACCGACCTGGCGCAACATGGCGTCAACTTAACCGGCGATTATGTTTCTGAAACCGCCGGAGTCCTCAGTGGCGGCCAGTCTTATGGCACCCGCTATGCGCAGCAAATTCGCCTCGGTGCCACTTTTGATCTGAATCGTCTGTTTAATGCTGAACATGCCGGTACCATCCAGCTCAGCATTAACGACCGTCGTGGACGCAGCACCTCTGCCGATCTGGTGGGCAACCGTCTGCCGATTCAGGAAGTTTATGGTGGGGAATATACCCGTCTGAGTGAATTCAGCTACACCAACACCCTGTTTACACCGCAATTGCAGTACAAACTGGGCTGGCTGGCGATGGGCAATGATTTTGGTGGTCTGTCGATTCTGACTAACTTTATGAACGCCGGATTCTGCGCCCACCCGCTTTCCCTGTCAGGTGGCAGCGGCTGGGGCAACTACCCAAATGCGCATCTGGGCGGTGAGCTGAAGTACACCTTCAATGACAGCTGGGCACTGCAAACCGCCGTGTTTAATGTTAACCCGACGCAGAACAGCGAATCATCAAACGCATTTAAACCGTTCGTTCCCGGCACCACCGGCTATATCGTACCGATTGAGTTGATCTACAACTTCAACAGCGCCCTGCCCGGTCAGTACAAATTAGGTTATTACTACGACAGCTCCAACGTCGCACGTATTGACCAGCCGGACCGCCGCGCCGATAAACGCTGGGGGGCTTATGTACTGGCGGATCAGACCATCTGGCAATCCGCTTCCCTGCGCAGCCAGAATCTGCATGTATTCGGTCAGGCCACCACCACCGACGAAGCCACTTCCCCTTTCCGTCACTGGTATTCCGCCGGTCTGGTGCTAAATGGTCCGTTTGAATCGCGCCCCAACGATGCCATTGCCATTGGTTACGGTCGTGCGGTGTACAACCAGCACAGCCGTGATAACGCGGTTGATAGTCTGCGAGCCAAAGACGAGTTAGCCCAGGCAGAAATGGTGAACGGTCTGGATATCGGTGAGCAGCTGGTTGAAATGACCTATAACCTTCAGGCTACGCCGTGGCTGTCCGTGCGCCCGAGCGTGCAGTACATCAAAGAACCGGGTGCCTTCTCGAATAAAGAGATTAAAGATACCTGGGTAGCCGGTGTGCAGGTTAAAGTGAAGTTCTAAAAGAAAACGCCTTCCACGACAAACGAGGAAGGCGTATTTAGCAGGCGGGAATTAATGACCGTTCAGCGCAACATCGATGGTTTTCAATACCTGATGCAGCTGCGCAGCATCAACCTGACCCGGCGCTGAAGCCGTGCCCAACATACCGAAAGTCAGATCGTCGCCAAACACTTCACCCGACAAACGGGAAATGGCACCCAATCCGCCCATCGACATGGTCAGCAGCGGTTTGCGTGAATATTGATTACGAATCTGCGCAGTCGCATCGATCAGTTTCACCACATCGCCGGAATCATGCGGCATTACCGCGATTTTCAGGATATCGGCCCCCATGCTGTCCTGTTTACGCAGACGAGCGACGATTTCACTGGTCGATGGGGTTTTGTGGAAATCATGGCTCGACATCACCACTTTAATCCCCGCCTGGTGGGCCGCAGTGACTACCTGATGAATCACGGCCGGATCGCGGAACATTTCCACATCAAGAATATCGATGAAATGGTCTTTAATCAGCGCCAGATATAACTTGCCATAGTCCTTATCGCTGATAGCTTTCGCGCCACCTTCAGATTGGGTACGGAAAGTCAGGATCAGCGGTTTACCCTGGACATCTGCTGCAACCTGTTTGCCCAGCGCGCCAACTTTGGCGGCGTCAGTAGCAAAATTCAGGTAATCAATGCGGTATTCAATCAAATCGGCATCCGGGTTGGCGCCGATGGCTTTCGCTTGTTCCAGTACCTGCTCGGCTGTCGCACCCGTGGTCGGAATGATGACTTTCGGCATACCTTCGCCAATCGCGGTCTGACGGATAACAATCGGTTCTGCGTGACGCACGCTTACTGCGGCGGCAGGTGCGCTGGTGGCAGCGATGGCGTTGGTCACGCCCGGCAAGGCCAGCAGCAGAGAAATCGCTAATACATTTTTACGCAAGTTCATGGGTTGTTCCTGTTTCGCTAATGACACACCTGACAAGATGAGAGCGGCACGAATGCCGTCTCTTTCCGGTCGGATTATTTTTTTTAATTTCAGGTGAATGCTGTCAGGTAATGCGATGTCGAGGCTTATCCAGGAAAGAGTTATTGCATCGGGGCTGGCTTACTTAAGGGTGAAGTTGCTCCGTCATTGGTGGTGGCGGTAGAAGTGACATTCGCTACCTGCAAATCAGCGCTTAACGGAGTCTGATAATGAATGACGCCATTGCCTTGCGCATTAATTGCCACCATTTCATAACCAAGGAAATGCTCGGCTTCATCCATGGCAGGTTTGCTGTTGGAGAAAAACTCAATACGGTATTCGGTATTGGCTTCACCTTTCACATTACCGTCTACGGTCAGCGTGTTCTGGTTACGGACGACACGGGTAATAGCCGGGGCATGCTGGTCTTTATTCGGCGTCGGTTCACAACCGGCAACGTTGCCATCAATAGCGCAGATTTTTTCCAGTTTGCTGGTGTCATCGCTGATACCACCACCACGATTACCGATAAATGCCGCGTGTTCCAGACCGGGTACATTAAATACAATCGCTCCGGCATAACCCGGCAGGCAGCTACCACCGGCAAAGCAACGTTTAATTTCTTTACCGTTATCGACCATAATATTTTCAGTGATACGGTTTACCGCTGGTCCGGTAATACGGTTGATACCAAAGCTGCCATCTTTACCCGCCGCACCCTGCGGACGAACAGACACGGCCACGCGGTTACCGGTCATAATATTCCCCGCCACCACATTGCCGGTACCACTTAAGGTCACTGCGGAAGAGAGGTTGGTGAAGGTATTATCGGCAATATAGTTGCGATTACCCCAGTTCAGCTGTACGCCATCGGAATAATTTTCAAAGTGGTTATGAATCACTTCGTTGTCATTACCCCATAACATTTCCAGGCCCTGCGACGGTTCCTGATTATGTACGCTATCCGTGGTGACAAAGTTATCCGCAATCAGATTGAATGAAGCGCCACGAGTGGCTTCCATTGCATCGCCGTTATTAATAAAGGTATTGCGGATAATTTTATTACGTTCGGTGGTGGTTGCCGTGGAATTGCCTTTACCATCATCGCCGGTCATCATAATACCGGCACCGCCGTGGTTACCGACAATACGGTTATCTTCGATGACGTTATTTTTGGCGCGATTGATCAGAATGCCGATACAGAAATTACGCACCTCTACCCCTTGCAGGGTGACATCATGGGTATCGCGCAGCACCAGGCCCGGCATGGTGGTAGTACGAACATTCGCGCCATACTGGCCGCTAACGGCTCCCGGGCAGGATCGCGGATCGACGCCTTTAATGTAACCCGAGCCATCGATAGCCACATAGCTGCCATTTTTGAGGAAATCGCTGTTAATAATATCCACCGGCCCTTTAATTTCCGGCAGTGGTTTATTGGGTTTAATAATCAGTGGCTGGTTGTTAGTGGAATGTAATTCGATGCGATAATGACCAGGATTTTGATTATTCTTTTCCAGTGCCCAACGCAGCGTACCATTGCTGCCATCATCAGCTGGAGAAGTCACCTGAAGTACTTCAAGACCCTGTGTTGCGTTATCCGCTGCGTATGATGCCAATGGCAATAGCAAGGCTATTGCGCAAGTAATTTTATTTTTAATCATGATAAATTCCGATCTTGCTTAAGATGCCGGAAAGTGAAGCACCCGTTTCCGGCCCCTGGATTTATAACATTTCCATCCCATTTATAACCTGTGACTTACCTTCCTCCATTAAAAGAAACTGGTCCACAACGAAGAGATCGGCATGGCTAAAACCAGCGCAGGTAACATATTTGCCACCGGGAAGATTTTAATGCCGCAAATACGGAAGCCAGTAGCGAACATTAATACGCCGCCTACCGCTGAGAAGTCCGCCTGCATCGCTGGGGTGGTCAGCGGCAAAATAAATACCGCGCCATAAGCCAGCAACAACTGGATAATGAGCTGTGGCACCGCCACCACTGCCACGGCAAAACCCAGTGACGTGGCAAAGATTGCGGCAGTGAACAGATCAAGGAACGATTTCGCAATCAGGACGCTGGTATCGCCGGTCATGCCTTCGTGCATTGAACCAAATATCCCGGTGCCGCTGGCGCAAAACAGCACGATAATCGCCACATAGCTTTGCAGAAATTGCTCCTGCGATTCCTGATCCTGTGCACCTGAACTGACAAACATCTCCACCAGCCCGCGCGCCTTGCTGCCCAGCTTGCCAATGCCTTTTTCGAGATAACACAACTCACCGAGCAGTGCGCCGAGGATCACTGACAGCACCATTACCGGCATATGGCTGACTTTCACCACCAGCACAATCCCCATACACATCGAGGCGGCGCCGAAAATCAGCGGCATGGAGGTTCTGATACGCTCGGGCAAACGCGAACTGAGCAGCGCACCGACAATGCCGCCAATCAGGACGGCAGAGCCATTGATATAGGGTCCAATAATCACGATTTATTACTCCTGGTCATTAAAGTCACGTCTTCTCCCCAGCGCGGCAGATCGGCGCAATCCAGATCCATCAGCCCCAGAGCACGTGCAACGCTATGCGCAATAATCTCTTCCACACTTTGCGGCCTGGCATACAGCGCAGGCACCGGCGGGAAAACAATCGCGCCGGATTCGGTCGCCTGTTGCATATTGCGGATATGTCCCAGATGGAGCGGAGTTTCCCGCACCATCAGGACCAGCCTGCGCCGCTCTTTTAATACCACATCAGCAGCACGCGTCAGCAGATTGTCGGTCAGGCCGTTGGCGATAGCCGCCAGGGTATGCATCGAACAGGGAGCCACCAGCATGCCGAGGGTGCGGAATGAACCGCTGGCGATCGCCGCCCCTACGGCACGGATGGGATAAACCACATCGGCTAACTCCGCCACATCCTCTGCACTGAGGTCGGTTTCATGTTCACGATTAAGATGCCCCGCCGGAGAGATCACCAGATGGCTCTCCACCTCCATCTGACGTAAATAACGTAATGCCTGTACGCCATAGGAAAAACCGGAGGCACCGCTAATGCCCACAATCACCCGAGGTTTACCACTGTTACGAATCACAGACCCTGACATGCTAACTCCTTATTTTTTGTTAAAACCTGGGATAAAGCGATTCACATCCACTTCGAGGAACTCGCTGCGGTGGAAATTGGCTTTCAGGTGATAAGGCACGGTGCAGTCAAAAATCGTTTTGCAGGCAATACCGTGATCGCGTACCGATGGGCTGTAGGCCGGATCGGAAGACGGATCGAGCGGATGGCAGCGGACGCCGGGGATAAATACGGTATCCACATCACCCTGGTAGCGGGTAGTCATTGCCCAGACGACGTCGTTGATATCGAACACATCCACGTCTTCATCCACCAGCATCACATGTTTCAGTTCGGAGAAGGCGGAGAAAGCCAGCAGAGCCGCCTGACGCTGACGTCCTTCATCAGCCGGGGTGCGTTTTTTCACCTGCAACACCGCCAGATATTTACCGGTACCTGGAGTCGGGCAATGTACGGTCTGCACAAAGCCAGGCAGTGCGCGTTCAACCATTTGCAGGATACTGGCTTCGGTCGGGATACCGGCCATATTGGTGTGTTCATCGCTTGGACCGATACAGGTTTGCAGAATCGGGGAACGACGATGGGTGATGGCTTTCACTTTAATCACCGGAACTTCGGCCTGGGCTGCACCGGTATAACCCGGGAATTCAGGCATGGCTTTACCGGAGTTGGTGTTCTGGTCTTCACGCACACGCACGCCTGGCAGCAGTTCGCCTTCAATCACCACTTCAGCATTAGCAATGGCACGCGCATTGACGGTAACGCATTCAGCGAGTTCAACGGCCTGGTTGCGCAGGCTACCGGCGATGGACAGTTCATCGAAGCCGAGCGGCGTTGTTGGCGGCTCAAAGCAGGCACCAATTTCAATCGCTGGATCGACACCGATGCTGATAGAAATCGGCAGCGGTTTACCGGCGGCTTCCGCTTTCTGACGGAAGGTATCCAGATGGCGGCCCGGCACGAAATACATCGAGATTTCGTCTTTGCTCTGCACGCATAAACGGTGAATGGTGACGTCGTGCTCGCCGGTTTCAGGGTCGGCGGCATAACACATACCCAGAGTGAAATACGGACCGGCATCTTCCGGGGTATTGGTCGGCGCAGGCAGAATTTTCAGGATATCGAAATCCGGGTCGCTGGCCAGATGAACCACTTCCTGGCAGGCTGCCTGTTCACGGGGAATGACAATCGGCGCAATCGGGTTTGCAACGGAATCTTTCAACATAAACGCCAGGTTTTCCGGGGTGGTGCCAAACAGGCGCGCCACACGTTTACGTGAAGAAAGCAGGCCAATCAGCACCCGCATATCGTTATAGCCTTTGATTTTGTTGAAAATCATAGCCGGGCCGATTTGCGTTGGGCGTTTCACAGTGCCGTGCGCACCCACATAGCGGTAAACCCCGGATAGCTCGGCAATCGGGTCTACCGGTTCATCGGTGTAGATCAATTCATCATCGTACTGGCTTAACACTTCCAGTGCGGAACGCAAATCGGTGACTTTCGTTTGCTT
This sequence comes from Pantoea sp. X-Soil-TKNS-1280, assembly GCF_059730475.1. Lineage (NCBI taxonomy): Bacteria > Pseudomonadati > Pseudomonadota > Gammaproteobacteria > Enterobacterales > Erwiniaceae > Pantoea > Pantoea sp. X-Soil-TKNS-1280. The sequence continues at coordinate 2,587,112 of NZ_AP035962.1, forward strand.
AACAGACATCTCAATGTCCCTCTTAGTCGTGGTAATCGGTGATGCAGCGGCGCAGACAAACGCAGGCACACCTTGAGAACAACAGGAGTGAATTCAGTGGCATAGAACCGGCACCTCCCGTCGTTGCCCCCACAGTTTTAGAGGATCGGTGATAAGAGTCCAATAATAATACCGGCGGTTTTGATAAGGAGTTATTATCAGAAAAAATCAGGAGAGAACCGATGGATTACCGGCATTTACACGCATTCGTGGTACTGGCGGAGGAGCTGCATTTTGGCAAGGCGGCACTGCGCCTCAACATCGCCCAACCGGCATTAAGTCAATACATTAAGGCGCTGGAAAAGGAGCTGGAATTTGAGCTATTCACCCGTGACAGGCGGCATGTAGCACTGACCTTTGAAGGCGAACAGCTGGTGGAAGAAGCGCGCATTGCATCGAGCCACTACGTTAAGTTTCGCAACAATGCCCGCAGCTTACGCCTAGGTTATCGCGGACAAATTAAGCTCGGCTATGTCGGATCTTCCATCCTCGATCCGGCACTCACGCTGTTAATTAATGGTTATCGTAAGCGGAAACCGGACATCGATATCGTGATTGAAGAACGTAATGTTCACGAACAACTTACACTTTTGTTAACTAATCAAATAGATGTCGCACTGGTTCGTTCACCGGTGCCACGATATGATCATTTGGCCTATCTCGATCTTGCCACCCGTCCCCTGATTGCGGTGCTGCCGCGCAGCCATGCGCTAGCCTGCCAGCCGCGAATTGCGTTAACGCAACTTGCTACTGAACCGTTTTTGATGCAGGAAGACCCGCCAGGCGTCGGGCTGGGCTGGTCGGCACTGAACGCCTGCCAGCAGGCAGGATTTGTGCCGCAGAAAATCCAGCCAACCCGTGACGTCTCGGTGGCCATTGGCCTGGTTTCAATGGGGATGGGAGTGACGCTGGTCCCTGAGACCCAGCGTTCGGTGATGATACCCGACGTAGCCTACTGCTTTTTGCAGGATCAGCACGCCACCTCGACGCTGACCATGAGCTGGCAGCGAGAGATAAAGAATAAGGCGTTACATGATTTTATCCAGTTTGCGCGGGAGCTGACGCAGTAGTCAGGCATTCAGCAATTGTTCGAGCGACAGCGTTGCACCACCACACACCACCACCAGTGGGTTGCGGTAAGGCTGCATCACGGCTTTTTGCTGGTATAAACAGGCCAGGCTCGCCCCACAGGCGGGTTCGGTCAGCACCCGATGGTCATCGATAAACAGGCGACAGGCGCGCAATGCCTCTTCATCTGTCACCACTTCGCTGATCACCGGATGCTCCCCGGCAAGTTTTACGGCCTGGTCGCAGACCTTTTTCGCGCCAAGGCTGGTGGCAACCGTGTTGATACGGTCGATTTCAACCGCATGCCCTGCCCTGATGGCCGCGTGAAACGATGCTGCACCTGCGGTTTCCACCGCAATCACCGGCACATCCGGCAAACCGTTGCGTTGCAAGCCTGTAATAACACCAGATAACAAGCCACCCCCACCCACCGACAACACCACCGCGTCAGGGCGTACACCGGCAGCCACCACCTCATCGACCAGTGTGGCATGTCCCTGCCACAGCAACGGATCATCAAAAGGATGAATAAAGGCATCGGTTGCACTTAACAACGATTGTGCATACTGGTTCGCTTCCTGCCAGGACACGCCATGGACGATCACCTCGGCCTGTTCCAGCCTGAGCAGTTCTCTGGCGCGGATTGGGGTGGACTCCGGAACGATAACCGTCACCGGGATGCCCAGAGTTCGGCCTGCGTAAGCCACCGCCAGCCCGGCATTACCGCCAGAGGACGAGATAAAACGACGCGCTCCCTGTTGATAATAGCGCTGGCACGCGAGGCCAACGCCTCTGATCTTGAATGAACCCGAGGGTTGTAGTGCGTCCATCTTTAACCAGACCTGGCTGCCGGTAAGCTGGCTCAAAGGTCGGGAATTCAACAATGGCGTGTTGAGGTGTAATGGCATGTTAACTCACCTGTTCTGCTAAGTTTTTTTGGGCGACGGCCTGCACTTCGATTTCTACATCGAGGTCAAAAGCCAGCTTGCTGCTGACCACCGAACGGGCCGGATAGCCATGCTGGAACCACTTTGCATATTCCTGATTAAATTCAGCGAAATGCTTCATGTCCGACAACCAGACCGTGACCTTGAAAATACTCTCCAGACTGGATCCCAGCTCAACCAATGAGTGCCGGATACTGGCAAGAATATTGGCGGTCTGCGTGGCAATATCGCCGTACAGCGGCTCTGCATGCGCCGTCATCGACACCTGGCCGGAAAGATAAAGCACACCGTTGGTTTCTGTCGCCGCCGCGAAAGGAAACGGCAAACTGCTGGCATAATTTTTAATAGCTGGATTCATGATTGCCCCGCATGGACAGGCTAAGTGGATAACCTAAAATAACAACAAAAAGTTGAAGTATCAACATTTGGTTGAAAACAGGTCATGACGATAAGCATGTTTATATTTCAACAAATTGTTTATACTCGCAGGCAAAATTTGCTCTTACACCATGAGTTTGGCGCATGACAGACGATCACGAAAAAACACGCCTGATACAGCAACTGAGTGCGGTTATGGATGCCTTTGCTTCGATCTCAGGTCATCATGTTGAGGTGGTACTGCACGATCTGACGCAGCCTGAATCCTCCGTGGTAAAAATCATTAATGGTCATGTCTCCGGCAGAAAGCCAGGCAGTTCCCTGCTGGATGGCCCGGAGAATGATCGCGGATTTCTCGGCCTGCTGAACCTGGATACTCTGCCGTCCAGCACTGAACCCACGGTTTTTCCCAATTACCCGACCGCAAGTCTGCAGGGCAGCCCACTGCGCAGTTCAACCGCATTGTTTAAAGATGAAAACGGCAAACCCGCACTGGCGCTGTGTTTCAACGCTGACAACCATGCGATAGAGGCGGCGCGCGATGCGCTGGCTATGCTCCTTCCGCAGAACAGCAGCAAAGATGGAGGCGAGGCCGGGCTGGAAGAAAAGATGGATGAGATCATCCGCAGCTGTATCCCTCCCACCGGGCAGCTCAGAACCGGTACCAGTAAAAAAGAGAAAGTTGAAATCGTGCGGCAGATGCAGAACAAGGGAATGTTTATCGTACGCGGTGGTGTAGAAAAGGCGGCCAAAGTGCTCGGTGTCACCCGTTACACCATTTACAACTATCTGGATGAAATCAAAAAGAAGAGTGCGTAAAACCTGAAGTAAAGTCTGCCTGCCAGCCGCCGATATAACGGAGAGAATCCATCAATCAGGGAATAATGATGCCTCTCCAGCGAACTATCCTGGCTTCAATGCTGTTACTCGGCGCAGTTTCTCCGGCCATGGCCGCCTCTTTTGACTGCAACCGCGCCAGTACGCCGCAGGAAAAACTGATTTGCCAGACCCCACAGCTCTCGGCTCTCGATGAAACCTTAGCCACTGTTTATCGCCAAAAGATATCTGGCCTGGCCGCTGCTGATGCGGCGCAGTTAAAACAATCGCAGCGTGACTGGCTGAAACAACTGCGCAGCCGCGGCACCGATGCCGCCCAATTACAGACGGCATACCAGCAACGCATCGCGGCACTTAACACCGCAGCGGTTTCCCCTGTGGCTGAAACCAAAGCACCCACAGTGGATGCGCCACACGCGCCGGTGAAGTCTGCGCCAGAGCAGCTGATCATCACCGCTCACTATGTTTACCAGCCGGGTTCTGTCACACCGGAACCCTACACGCCGCCGCCTAACACGGGTGTGAGCCGTATCATGCCAGAAGGTCGTGTGATTATCCGCACCGGCACCTACCGTTGCGGCTTCAATAATATCCCGGACCCGGCCAACGGTACCGCCTACACCCAGGTTTCTCTCCAGGTGGGAACGGACAGTATCAATATGCTTAATCAGCATTTCTCGCTGGTGCAGATTAAGCATCAGCCTTACGACCACACCCGCAGTGTTCCCTCCTTTATGGTGAAGGAGTTCCGCTCAGCCGATAACCAAACCATTATTACCCATCAATTCAATGAATTTCGTTTGCTGTTCATTGGCGTGATCAAGGGCCAAAAGGCCAGGGCTGAGTGCGAGTTAGAGCACTAACGAGCTGGTTTACACCTCTGTCCAGCCACGCAGCAGGTTGTGATACATATTCAGTAGCGACAGCAGCTCCTCGCTGTCGCCGTGGCGCGCTTTCAGGCTCTGAATATTGCGGTCCAGCTCAAATAACATGGCACGCTGTTTATCATCGCGCACCATCGACTGAATCCACAGGAAGGACGCCACGCGCGCACCGCGCGTCACCGGTGTGACACAGTGCAGGCTGCTGGAGGGATACAACACCAGATGCCCGGCGGGAAGTTTGACCTTGTGCTGGCCGTAAGTGTCTTCAATCACCAGCTCACCGCCGTCATAGCTGTCCGGTTCACACAGGAACAGCGTGGCGGAAAGGTCGGTACGCATCCAGCCCGCCGCACCGTTGTGACGTACTGCGCCGTCCACATGAAATCCGTAGGTTTCCCCCTGTTCATAGCGATTAAACAACGGTGTGGAAATGGTGCGCGGTAGCGCAGCGGAAAAGAACAGCGGGTTGTTGTTCAGTGCCTGCAATACCGCCGCCTGCAACCGATCGTATAAGGGGGTACGGGTATCGATTTGTTGGTTATTTTTGACCGTCGCCCCCTGGCTGCCGACAGTAACCCGGCCATCGACCCATTCGGCCTGTTGCAGCAGGGAAGTGAAACTGGCGACCTCTTCCGGCGTCAGCACGGCAGGAATGTGATACATCATCGCGTTGTTCTCTCTTTAAAACAGTGAGGCTTGCACATTCCGTAGCGGCGCGATTTATCGCGCACAGTTAATCGCGCCGCTACAGTCGGTTAGAAATGGACGTTGGCGGTCAACAGGAAGGTACGCGGTTCACCCGGATGGTAGCGGTAACCACTCTTGTTGATCGAGGCAACATAGTTGGTGTCAAACAGGTTGTAGACGTTAAGTTGCAGATCAAGGTTGTTATTCACCTTGTATCCCAGCTTCGCATCCGCCACCCAGTACCCTTCAGTATGATCCGGTGTGCCCACTGCACCATCACTGCCACGACGCAGGCTGCCGACATAACGCGCACCGGCACCGACTGACAGCGCATCCGTCGCCTGGTAGTTGGTCCACAGGGTAAAGGCATGTTTCGGCGTATACGCCAGCGCAGATGAACCGTCCTGCGCCACGTTGTCACCTTCAGTCACCGAGGCATGTTGCTGGGTATAACCGGCGATGATCTGCCAGTCCGGCGTGATATTACCGGTGGCCGACAACTCATATCCCTCAACACGTTTCTTACCGTACTGTGAATAGGTGCCGTCGTCATTTTCCGCCACTTCGTTCTCAATATCGGTACGGAACAGCGCCGCATTCAGCAACAGACGTTTATCCAGCACTTCCCACTTGGTCCCCACTTCGCTGGATTTGGCCTTTTGTGGTTTGAAATCGGTACGGTTGGCGCTATTGCCGCTGCCACCTGCCGCCAGGGCAAAGCTGCTGCCGCCCGGCGGTTGCTGGGAGATAGCGTAATTGACGTAGACGTTGCCGTGTTCAGTCAGGCGATACAACGCACCCGCCTTCCAGTTCACCAGATTGCCGGATTTCGCGGTATCAACCGTGGTGATCGGTGTCCTACTCGGTACTCCTGCCGGGCAGGCCAGCGCTCCACGTCCGGTGCCACCACAGGCGGTCGCACTGTCGTAATCAGTGTGATAGTTGTCGAGGCGAATGCCACCGTTCAGCTCGAAGTTTTTGGTGATCGCCAGGGTATCGAAGGCGTAGATACCAAAAGTATCGGTCTGGCCATTGGCGTTGGCACCGTTACGATCCAGCCCGCCCACCGAAATGCTGCTGATCGGATGGTAGATATTGACCGCTGGCGCGGTAATCGCGTTCACACCGTAGTTGGTCTGGTTTTCTCGGGTAAACTCCACCCCGGCGCTAACATCATGTCCGACCGAACCGGTATAAAACTTCGAGGTGATATTGGTCTGGTTGGTCAGGATACGGTTGCTGACATCTTTCAGGTTGGCGTTACGCGTCCAGGTCCAGGTGCCAACATCATTCGGGTCTGGCATACCGATGGTGCTGCCCATCACCGCCGTCAGCAGATACTCCTGCTTGACCCGTGACCAGCGTGTGGTGTTACGGATGGTGGTGTTATCCGACAGATCATGCTCGAAACGGATGGTCGCGGTATCGGTGGTGGATTTGTCAAAGTCCGAATCGGTGCCGTAGTAGTTGCTGGTCGCCACTTTCCCGGAATTATTCAGCGCGGAGGTTGCCGCGGTCGGTGAGGAGTAACCCGGCAGGCCGATGGTCGGAATGCCGCCATCCGGGGTGTTGTTCTGGTGCACATGCAGGTAATTGAGGTACAGCCGGGTTGAGGTATCAAGCCCAAACGCCAGCGATGGAGCCACACCATAACGTTCATTCTCGATGTTATCACGTCCGGCATCGTGGGTTTTCTCGCCCATCAGATTGAGCCGGAAAGCGGCGTTATCGCTGATGGCCTGGTTGTAATCCAGTGTCCCGCGACGCATCCAGGCACTGCCGACGCTGACTGAGGCATCGAGACCGGTATCCAGGCGTGGCTGCTTGCTGATCATATTGATAGAACCCGACGGTGCGCTGCGGCCATAGTCCGTCCCTGCCGGGCCTTTGATCACCTCGACCTGCTCGGTGTTAAAGGTATCGCGCGTCACGCTGCCGATATCGCGGATACCGTCAACGTAAATGCTGTTCGAGGTATCGACACCACGCATATACACCGCATCCCCGGTGGAGGAGCTGCCGTTTTCCCCGGCGTAAAATGCCCCGACACCCGGCACGTTTTTCAGTGCATCGGTGAGGTTATTGAACCCCTGATCTCGCATCACCTGGCCGGGAACCACCGTGATGGTACGCGTGGTATCCACCAGCGGCTGGGTGAATTTCGGGTCGGCGGAAACGCCTGGTGAATAGAGCGAAGGGGTCTGCGCTTCCACTACCAGGGTATCGTCGGTTTTTTTGCCGGTATTGTCTGCCGCCAGCGCTGCCGCTGGAGAGATACCGATGCACAGCCCGGTGAACAAGGTCAGCGAGTTAAAGCTGCCAAACGGCAGATTGCGATTTTTATCCATTTTTAAAAGTGTGGGTTTGATTGTTGTTATTGACGCGCACATCAGGCCACAGGGGAAATTTCACATAGGTCCGGCCCGATCCCTTAAATGATAAAAAGAATGGTTATCATTTACTTTCGTATTTTTACACGAGCACAACGGTAAAGAAAAACATTTCTTTACGCATTTATTACACAATCAATACAGTTGAACGAATCAAGGAGGGTTTGTAAGAATTATTTAAACAATGTGCAGAAATTCGTCAGATTGGGCGCATAAAAAAAGCGCGATAAATCGCGCCGCTACAAAAATATGGCACAGCGTATAGCTGTAGCGGCGCGATTTATCGCGCTGAACTCACGCGCACAGCTCATTCCAGTAGCTGTAGCGCATCACCAGATGGAATCGTTCATCTTTCATAGTAACGATACACCGAGGGATGGAATTCAATGCCATACAGCTGGCTGATGGGAATGAGCAGCTCAATATGTTTCGCGACATCGATGTCACGCTGTTGCGGCACCGCGTTCTGAGGCTGATTGAAACGATTAAACCACTGCTGTAGTAACTTTTTCATCGGCTGTTCTCCAGAAATGATTGACCATGTCAGTAAAGCGCACCCCGGCTTATAACCAAAACAATTAGTTCTGCGCTTCATTGCCGCAAATTGCATATAACATCAGGCATGGGGTGGCAGTGCGGCACCTTCCATGCGGCAGCGCAACCAATCCCGTACACGGTAATAACGCAGCGTCAGTTGTGGGCCAAAGCCCATCCAGAACGGGGCTTTATGCAGTGGTTCAATTTTCAGCGCCAGCTCACTCTCCGGCACCTCCAGCGCCCATTCGGCCAGAATGCCGCCCAGCATACTGCCGGTGGGCACGCCTCGCCCGGAAAGGCCGGTCAGCGCCACCACACCGGGTGCCAGCTGATACAGCCGCGGGATAGTGCGCTGCTGCATATCCAGCTCGCCATACCAGAAATATTCCCAGCGTAATGGCTGGTCGATAGCCGGATGCAGCCAGCGCAGTCGGTCACTCATCACCTGATGGGTATAATTTATCTCACGCCCACGCCGCCCCATCGGGAACATCGAGGCAACGATTCGCCCCTGCTGGTTGTATTTGTAAACGTAGATATCACCGCGTCCGTCATGGAGGGTGGTATTCAGGGGCAGTACATGGCGGCGCAACGCCTCATCCAGCGGCTGGGTTGCCGCCACAAACACCCGCATGATACGAAAACTCTGTGCCAGCTGCGGCCAGCCAGCGACGGTATAAGCCCCGGTGGCGAAAATCACTTTATCCGCCAGTACAGCGCCCTGCGGCGTGATCACCTGCCATTTGGCTCCCTGCTTTCTCACCTCGCTGACCGGCGATTCACAATAGATCTCTCCGCCCTCCTGCACCACTGCGCGCGCCAGACCGCGCGCATAACCCAACGGATTGAGGTGCCCCCCTTCATGATGAAACCAGCCACCATAAAAGCGCGGGCTGCCACTGATGCGTTCCGCCTGCGCGGCATCCACCGCTGCGGTGCGCGCCCCCACCGCGTTGTACTGGCGGGCTTTCTCTTCGATCAACTTCATCGCACCCGGCCGTGCCGCTGCCTGTAGATAACCGTTTTGCTGCCATTCGCAGTCAATCTGGTAGTCACTGATCATGGCGCTGACCTGATGATTCGCCTGGGTCTGCCGCGCAATCAGTCGCTCCGCCCAGGGCTCACCGAGTAACCGGCGCAGTTCCGGCAGGGAAAAGTGGGTAAAGGTCGGTGTGCAGTGGCCGGCATTGCGTCCCGAACCACCAAAACCGGCCTGCTGCGCTTCCAGCAGCGTGACTTTTACCCCCTGCTTTGCCAGCGTCAGCGCCGTGGTCAGGCCGGTATAACCGCCGCCCACCACACAGACATCGGCCTGGCGCTCGCCCTGCAACGGGGGCAATGGCGGCGCGGCAGCCGCAGTGGCAAACCACAGCGAATCTTCAAACGGGGAGAACCGGGCCATGAGTCACCTCACTCTTTCTCGCTGCGGGCGTCCAGCGCATCGCGCAGCCCATCGCCAATAAAGTTAAAGCAGGTTACCGCCAGAGTAATGGCGATGCCCGGCACCAACGCCAGCCAGGGCGCGCGAATCAGGTACTGCTGTGCACCGTTGAGCATATTGCCCCAGCTCGGCAGCGGTGGCTGAATGCCATAGCCGAGAAAGCTAATATAGGCTTCCAGCAGGATGGCGCGCGCCACCGTCAGCGTCGCGGCGACGATAATCGGCCCCACCACGTTGGGTAGCAGCTCGCGGAACATAATCCAGCGCCCGGACAGACCCAGCATGCGCGCCGCCAGAATATATTCACGTTCACGCAGCGAACGTACTTCCGCCTCAACAATGCGTGCCACTTCCATCCAGCTGGTCACCGCGATAATCACGGTAATCATCGCCGGATCCGGTTTAATAAACGCCGCCAGCGCCAGCAGCAAAAACACGCTGGGAAAAGCGAGAAACGCATCGACGACACGCATCAGCAGCGCACCAACACGTCCGCCGTAATAGCCAGCCACAATCCCCACCAGCGTGCCCAGCATGATACTGAGCAGCATGGCAAAGAAACCCACCAACAGCGAAATACGCCCGGCCATCAACAGTCGCGCCAGCAAATCACGCCCGAGTGGATCGGTGCCCAGCCAGTGCCAGCCGGTAAGCGGCGGCGCAAAACGCGCGCGCAGGTCGATATGTAAATCGTCAAACGGCAGCAATGCGGGGCCGAATGCGCAGGCCAGTGCCATCAGGATAATCAGCAGCAGACTGGCGCAGGCCAGCCGGTGACGCAAAAAGCGTTGCAGCGTACGGTTGCCTCGCCAGCGTGACGTGGCGACCGGTGGCGTAATCACAGAAGATGCCATCTTGCCTCCTTAAGCGGGACGAATTCGCGGATCGACCAGCGCGGTGATCACATCCGCCAGCAGATTGCCAATCAGCACCAGAATGGCCGAACACATCAGCAACCCCATCACCACCGGGTAATCGCTGTAGCCGAGGCTGTCGAGGAACAGACGCCCCATGCCCGGCCAGGTGAACACCGTCTCCGCCACCAGCGCGCCACCGAGAATGGTTGGCAATTGCATGCCCGCGAGGGTAATCATCGGCAGCAGCGCATTGCCCACCACATGCTTCATCAGCACACGACGTGGGGAAACACCTTTCGCACGCGCGGTTTTGATGAAATCCTGGTTGATGACCTCGAGCGTGGCGGTGCGCATGTAGCGGCTCCAGATCGCCACATCGACAAAAGTCAGCACCAGTACCGGCAGAATCAGATGGCGCAGCACATCCAGCAGCGAACCGTCCCCCACGGTGTACATATTTCCGGCGGGCAGCCATTGCAGCTTCAGTGCAAAGAAATAAATCGCCACCAGGCCGAACCAGAAGGTGGGAATCGACAGCGCGACCATCGCCCCCATGGTCGCCATGCGATCAAACAGGCTGTCACGTTTGATGGCGCTCTGAATGCCGATCCACACACCAATCGCGATGGAAAACACCATTGAGGTGCACATCAGCAACAAGGTGGCAGGCAGATGCGAAAAGATGATGCTGAGTACCGGCTGACCATCACGGTAAGATCGCCCCCAGTCCCCACGCAGCAAATGGCTGAGCCAGTCAAAATATTGCACCGGCAAAGGCCGGTTCAGTCCCATCTGGGTGGCGATGCGTTGCATCGCTTCCTGGGTCATCCCCGGCGTTAAGGCGTATTGCGACAGTGGCCCACCGGGTGCCAGGTTCAATGCGGCAAAACCGATGATCGACACCAGCAACAGCAAGATGATGCTTTGGCCAACACGTCGCAGCAAAAATGCGCCCATGGCTCTCCTCCCCGGCGTGACGCGCGATCACGTCACGCACTCTGTGAATGGACTCAGGCTTTTTTGTTCCAGTACCAGGTGTTGACGTTCCAGCTATCGATACGCACGTTGATGTTGGGAATGATATTTTCCGCACCCTGCTTGTGACCGCGCACATTGGCGAAACTGAACAACGTCAGGAACGGCAGGTCTTTGCGCACCAGCGCCTGGATTTGCAGATAAGCCGCCTTACGCTGCTCGGGGGCAAACTCGGCACTGCCCTGCGCCAGCAACTTATCCACCTCGGGATTTTTGTACTGGAATACGTTCTGTCCCGCCCCACCCTGAGCCGGAATGGCATCGGAACGCATATAAGTGGCGGTATCCGGGTCAGAACCGGTGAGATAATTCAGGCCGACAATGGCGCTATCAAATTTCGACAACATCCAGTAATCGCCCCACATCACCGCAGGCGGCAGGTTGGAGATCTTCATCTCGACGCCAATTTCCTGGAAGCTTTGCTGCATAAACTGCTGCATTTGTTCGCGCAGATGGTTCCCGGCGGTAGTGGAATTGGTGAACGACAGTTTGACGCCATTCTTCTCGCGTATCCCGCCCGCACCGGGCTTCCAGCCTGCCTTATCCAGCAGCGCTTTGGCTTTATCGAGACTGAATTCATGGGCCGGTAAGTCAGCGTTAAAATATGACGACTGACGCGGCATATAGGTTTCGGTCGGCTTCGGCAGGCCGTAATACAACGCATCGATAATGGTTTGTTTATCAATGGCGTAATACAGGGCTTCACGCACAGCGGGGTCCTGGAACTGTGGACGCGCCAGGTTAAAGGCAAAGTTCTCAATGGTGGCGCTCTGGAACACGTCCACCACTTTACCCGGCAGCTTTTTCGCCTCGTCGTAATGGTCTGCCGAGATCCACTGCAACCCGGCAATGTCGATATCGCCGGAGACAAACTGGGTGTACATCACGTTGAGATCCGGGATGTATTTATAAATCAACCGGTCGAGTTTCGGGCCGTCGCCAAAGTAATCTTTGTTGGCCGTCAGTTCGATATGGTCGCCCGGCACCCGCTGCTGCCATTTGAACGGTCCGGTGCCCACCGGCGCGCTGTTGAACGGCGCGGTGTTTTTGTCCTGCACGTTGGCAAAGCCATGCTTCGGCACAATAAAGGTGGCGGCAAGAATCGAGGTGTAAGGCGAATAAGGTTTTTCCATGCGCCATTTGATTTCGGTCGGCGAGACGATGGTAATGTCGCGCACCAGCTCATGACCGGAACGGCTCCAGCTGCGGAAATTCGGATCTACCAGCAGTTCCAGAGTGAATTTCACATCTTCGGCAGTGAACGGCTGACCATCGTGCCACTTCACCCCTTCGCGCAGTTTGAGATGGAAATTGAGACCATCGGCGGAGATGCCGCCGTTGGCCTGCGTCGGCACTTCTGTCGCCAGCGCTGGGGTGAAGTTGCCTTTCTCATCAATGCCAAACAGCGGATCGAACAAGCTGAAATGCAGGCCGTCGTCTACCTCGATATGGGGCATCAGCGGGTTAAACACCGTCGGTTCCTGGGAGAACCCCACCACCATCTGTCCACCACTTCCCGCTGGCCCGGTCATTGCTGCACGCGCCACGTTGCTGCCGAACAGCCCCGGCAATGCCATCGCTGCGGTGCCGGAGGCCAGATAAACCAGGGCCTGCCGACGGGAAATTTTTGGCAGGGAATCTGCAAACTTATCGCTCATTGTTATTCCTCAGGTGAACAGAAACACAACGCCGCGCTGCGGCAATAAGAGTTAGTAGCCGGTCATAATTTCGATCTTTGAACCATCGGTGAAACGGGAGAAACGGAAAGCATTGGGGTCCACTACCGGCGTGCGATTGAGTACCAGGTCAGCGGTGAGGCGTCCGGCTCCGGGTCCGATACCAAAGCCATGGCCGGAAAAACCGGTGGCCATCACCAGGCCGGGATAACGCTCGATATGGGAAATTACCGGGATGGCATCCGGCAGCACATCAATGCAGCCTGCCCAGCGCTGCGCGACTTTCAGCCCGGCCAGTGCAGGCAGTTGCTGTTTCAGCTGCTCCAGTACCTTGTCAGTGAGTTTTCTCGACGGCGGCAGATCGAGCACGCGGCAATATTCAAACGGGCTGGGTTCATCCAGATGCCAGTGACGTGGCATGCGCCACTCGTCATAAAATCGTCCGGTGAGACGCAGGCGTAATGATCCCCATTCATGGCGCAGTGCTGGCAGGAAATTGTGGGCAAAACGAAAAGTATCGGGCACGAAATCCACTTCGCTTTCATGCCCGGAGGCGATGGTGTAACCACCATCCTGACGTTTACGAATTGCAAAATCGCGCGCCCAGAACGCCGCTTCCGGCCCACCCGCCAGCGGCTCGGTGCGTACCACGCTGTTCAGCACCTTGAGCTGTGGCAGGCGCAGACCAAAGCGCTGCGCCATCAGCCCTGACCAGGCACCTCCGGCCAGCACCACGCTCTGGCAGGCAATCGCACCGCGTTCCGTCATCACGCCAGAAATACGCCCACCGCTGGTTTCGATACCGCGCACCGCGCATTCCGTCAGAATATGCGCACCGTGGCGGCGTGCCGCCTCGGCAATCGCCGGAGCCGCTTTCTGCGGTTCAGCACGCCCATCATCCGGAGTATAGAGCGCACCCACGCCCTGAATTTTGTGGCCGGGGAACAGTTTCTCCACCCCGTCGCGATCCAGCATTTCAGCACGAAAGCCGGTGCCTGCCATATGCCGCGACCAGCTTTGCAGCTCGCTGAATTCCTGGTCAGTGGCGCAGTTAAAGGTGATGCCAGCACGCTGATAACCGGTGTCCGCCTGCACCCGTTGATCCAGTTGCTGCCAGATACGCAGTGATTCGGCCATCAGCGGGACTTCACGCGGGTCACGGCGCGCCAGCCGCACCCAGCCCCAGTTACGGCTGGATTGCTCCTGACCAATGCCGCCTTTTTCACACAATGCGACGCTGACGCCCTGTTCGGCAATTTCCAGCGCGGTGGCGCAACCAATAATGCCGCCGCCAATCACCACCACATCGACTTTCTCCGGCAATGTCACATCGCCGTGAACCGGCACAACAAATGGACCAGGCATAATAATTCCCGCAGTTTTGTCATCATTATTTCAGTCTGCCATCAGACGCCATCAGAGATATTTCGACAACAGTTCACCGTGCAGGTGAAATTAATTTTTCACCCACAGAAATATGCAGCTTTTATTAATGCATTACGGCTGTAAGACTTTTTTTAATAAACGGATGACGGTGTGTTTTTCTCTGGCCGTCAACCGCTGAAAAAAACGATCTTCCTGTTGTTGCGTCAGTTCGCGCACGCGCTGCGCCAGAGCCTTACCGTGTTCGGTAAGAAACAGCGCCTGTGAACGGTTATCGCTGTGGTCGGCCTCGCGCGTCAGCAACTGTTGTTGCTCCATCTGCTCCAGCAGACGTGCCATGGCCGAACGGTCACGCTGGATCACATCGGCAATCACCGAAGGCCGGATACCGGGGTGGCGATCTACCACCAGCAGCGTGCTGATTTTGCCGGTGCCGCGCGCCACTTCGAGTCCAGCCAGTTGCTGGTCAAGGTCACGCGACACGGCGATGTTGATGCTACGAATGTAAAAACTCAGCATATTGCCAAGCGGTCCCAAATCCACGTCAACGGCTTGTTGCGGAACAGCTGGTTTTATCATTCTGCGCTCCACATTACTGAAAAAAAACGTCTCAGAAGAAGGGATTAGGGCAGTCAAAACTTTCATCAAGTATTGGCGAGATAGTGGACAATGACAACGACTTTTGTCATAGCTTTTTCCAATTTAACTTATGACACCACCCGTTCTTCCGCATGGCCAGGAATGGCGCTAACCAGTTGTTGTGTATAACGATGCTGCGGCTGGCGGAACACCGCCTGCGGCGTGCCCTGCTCAACAATTTCCCCTTTAAACAGCACTGCGATACGGTCACAAATCTGGCTGGCGACACGCAGATCGTGGGTAATAAAAATCATCGCCACCTGGGTTTGCTGCTGAATGCTACGCAGCAATTCCAGTACCTGGGCCTGAATCGACACGTCCAGTGCGGAGACCGATTCATCCGCCACCAGCAGCACCGGGTCGAACATTAACGCGCGCGCAATGCCGATGCGCTGGCGCTGACCACCGGAAAACTCATGCGGGAAACGCTGCCAGGCACTGGCATCCAGACCCACCCGTTGCAGCAGCTGTTTGGCTTTGCGCTCCACTTCCTGCGGCGTCATGCCGCCCAGCGCCAGCGGACCGGCCGAGAGGATGGTGCCAATGGTGTGGCGCGGGTTAAGTGAAGCAAAGGGGTCCTGGAAAATCATCTGGATATAACGCCGCAGCGGACGGAAATCCGCTTCTTTCATCGGCAGGATATCGCGCCCGTCAAACAGGATTTCCCCGCTATCCGCCGCCAGCAACTTCAGCAATACCCGGCCTAGCGAGGATTTGCCGGATCCCGACTCACCGACAATGCCCAGCGTTTCGCCCTTGTTCAGGCTGAAGCTGACGTTGTTTAACGCCTTCACCTCACGGCTGCGGCTCAACCAGCCACCGTCGCTGGGGTAGGTTTTCACCAGGTTATTGACCTGCAATACCGTTGGTGTGTCACGCACATCTTTGTCACCGGCATGCATACGTGGCACGGCGGCAATCAACTTCTGCGAATAGGGATGTCGGGGCGCATTTAACACCTGCTGTGCCGGGCCAGACTCCACCATATGGCCTTTTTCCATCACGATGACCCGGTCAGCGATCTCCTCCACCACACCAAAATCGTGGGTGATAAACATCACGCTCATCGCCTTGCGCTGTTGCAGGCCACGGATAAGCCGCAGGATTTGCGCCTGGGTGGTGACGTCCAGCGCAGTGGTGGGTTCATCGGCAATCAGAATATCGGGGTCAAGCGCCAGCGCCATGGCAATCATCACGCGCTGACGCTGCCCGCCGGACAGGCGAAACGGGTGCTGATGCTGAATTTTTTCCGGTTCCGGCAACCCGACTTCTTCCAGCAGCGCCAGTACTTTTTGCTGGCGTGACGCGGGGGTGCCGACGTTATGCGCCAGCATCACCTCGGCGATCTGCTCACCAATGGTCATCAGCGGATTGAGCGCCGACAACGGGTCCTGAAAGATGATGGCAATTGTCTTGCCCTGCAACTGACGCAGCTGATCGGCGCTGTGCTGCAACAGGTTGTTGCCGCGCAACAAAATCTCTCCGCCCTGCACGCGCAGCGCCTTCGGCAGCAACCCCATCGCTGCATGGGCGGTGACGGATTTACCCGAACCGGATTCACCAATGATGCAAAGAATTTCCCCGGGCCAGAGATCAAAACTGAGGTTTTCCACCGCAAAACGGCGGTCCATGCCGGCAGGTAACGCCACAGAAAGCTGGCGCACAGAAAATAACGGGGCGATGTTGTCAGGGTTTTCCATATTGACGCTCCTGGTTGCACTGAAAAATAGTTTTTCGGTATCGAAGCCAGCGGTTAATTAACGGAATTGACCAGCAGATGAATTTAATTTTTTAGTTAAGCAGGGAAAATGGCACAGATTAGCGGCGGGGAAATAATAGGTTTTACTTATTTCGCATTTGACTTATCCGCGCGATAAATCGCGCCGCTACAATTCATTGCACATACCGTAGCGGCGCGATTTATCGCGCATCGTTAAAGGGGATTTACCCCCCGGTTTTCGCCAGCATTCGCCGATAATTATTCAGCCATGTGCCGCTGGTCAGACGCCACCAGAAGCAAATGCCGCGCACTGTCCAGTCGAGGAACATGCCGAGCCACACGCCAACGACCCCCATACCCAGCACAATGCCGAGCAGGTAACCGGCTACCACGCGTGCACCCCACATGCTGAACATCGAAACGTACATGGTGTAACGGGCATCGCGAGCACCTTTCAACCCGGCGGGCAGCACCCAGGAGGCGGTCCAGATCGGCATAAAAGCGGCATTCAGCCAGATCAGGTGTTTGGTCACCGTGATTACCTCCGGATCGCGGGTATAGAACTTTGCCAGCAACCCGGCAATCGGCACGGTGATCGCCGCCAGGCTACACAGGCCAATCATCGCCAGCCAGAACACATGCTTGATCTGGCGTTCGGCCTGCATCACCTGATTACGCCCGAGTCGCTTGCCGGTGATAATGGTCGAGGCCGAGCCTAATGCGTTACCGGGCAGGTTAATCAGGGTGGCAATCGAGAAGGCGATAAAGTTACCGGCGATTTCGTTGGTGCCCATCCCGGCGACAAAAATCTGCGTCAGCAGCTTACCGCCGTTAAACAACACCGATTCGATACTGGCGGGCACACCAATGCTCAGCACTTCCATCAGGATGCCGTAATTCCAGCGCCGAAAGTAACTCTGGATGGAGATCTTTAGCGCCGGATTGATACCCAGATACAGCACGTAAATCGCCGCTATGGCACCGATATAGCGTGAGATGGTCAGCCCGAGACCGGCCCCGATAAAACCCAATCCATGCCAGCCAAAACAGCCATAGATCAGCACGGTACTGATGATGATATTGAGGATGTTCATCCCGCCGTTGATCAGCATCGGGATTTTGGTGTTGCCCGCCCCGCGCAAAGCACCGCTACCGATCAGCGCAATCGCCGCTGCCGGATAACTCCACGCAGAAGTTTGCAGGTAGCTGAGCGCCAGCTCCTTCACCTGGGGCTCGGCGCTCCCGGCAATCACATCGATGATCAAGTGACCCCAAATCTCAATGGCGATCACCAACATAAATGCCAGTACCGTCATCAATCCCAGCGACTGACGGGTGGCCGCGCGCGCGCGTTTGCCATTACGTTTGGCAAGGCTGAACGCCACCACCACCGTGGTGCCGAGATCGATGGCGGCAAAGAATGAGATGATCACCATATTGAAGCTGTCGGCCAGGCCTACGCCCGCCATCGCTTCTTTACCCAGCCAGCTGACCAGGAAGGTACTGAGGACGCCCATCAGCATCACGCAGAGGTTTTCGATAAAGATGGGCACGGCCAGAGGCGTAATTTCACGCCACAACAGCGTGCGATAAGAACGGCGTTTTGGGTACCACGCCGTTTTTCTGATCGCCCGCATCACTGCTACGCCAGGATTTTGCAAGGGAATACCAAATCACTTTGGACAAGAAGAATAATGATGATAGGCCGCTAACAATTATGCAAAGTGTTTCCCGTCAACATTTAATCATTATTACAAACTTTTTGTTCCCGGGGCCGCAGGATCGACCGCACCGCCCAGATAAGCACTGCGTACATCCTCGTTATGCAGCAATTCCTCGCCGCTGCCGCGCAGCAGAATTTCACCGTTGACCATGACATAGCCCCGATCGGCCAGTTGCAGCGCATGGCGGGCATTCTGCTCCACCAGAAACAGCGTCATGCCCTGTTGTGTCAGTTCACGCAGGATGCTGAAGATCTGTTTCACCACCAGCGGTGCGAGCCCGAGACTTGGTTCATCCAGCAGCAGCAGCTTTGGCCGACTCATCAGCGCACGCGCTATCGCCAGCATTTGCTGTTCGCCACCGGACAGCGTCATCGCACGTTGCTTACGCCGTTCCAGCAGGCGCGGAAACAACTGATACATACGGTCCTTATCCTCGCGCACATGACGATCGCCAATCGAGATGGTACCCATCAGCAAATTTTCCTCTACCGTCATATCGGGGAAAATTCGCCGCCCCTCCGGGGACTGGGCAATGCCGCTGGCAGCAATCGCATGAGTCGATTTGTGGCTGATGGCTTCGCCGCGAAAGCGAATCTCCCCGGCAGCGATACGCGGCTGGCTGAAGATCGACATCAGCAGCGTGGATTTGCCCGCCCCGTTGGCCCCAATCAGCGCCACCGTTTCCCCTTCGTTCACCGTCAGGGAAACCTGTTTCAGAGCCTGTACCGGACCGTAAAACACATCCACCCCTTCAAAACTCAGCATCGGTTCAGCCATGATCACTCTCCTCTTCCGCGCCGAGATAGGCGGCAATCACTTTCGGGTCATGACGGATTTGCTGCGGGGTGCCCTGGGCAATCACATCCCCGTGATCCAGCACCACGATATGGTCAGAGATGCGCATCACCATCGGCATATCGTGTTCGATTAACAACACGCTGATGCGATGGTCAGCGCGCAGGCGATGCAGAATCTGGCTTAACGCCTCGGTTTCCACCGGGTTGAGTCCGGCAGCCGGTTCATCGAGGCAGATCAGCTCTGGTCGCGTGCACATCGCGCGGGCAATCTCCAGCCGTCGCTGCTGGCCGTAAGACAAGGTGCCTGCCAGGCGGTTGGCGCTGCCGACCAGGTCCACATTCTCCAGCCAATAAAACGCCCGATCCAGCGCGCGATTTTCCGCCTCGCGATAGCCGCGGGTATTCAGAATGCCCGCCAGCAGCTGGCGGTTAACCTGCATATGTTGCGCCACCAGCAGGTTCTCAATCACCGACATCTCACGAAACAGGCGGATATTCTGGAAGGTGCGCGCCAGACCGGCACGGTTCACCAGATGCGCACCGCCAAACATTTTGTACCAGACGCGCGAACCGAGCCGCGCCGGATGCAGCCAGTCTGCGGGGTGAATTTTCTGCCCCAGTACCTGAATCACGTCGGTAGATCGCTGCCTGGCATTCAGGGTGATGCGCCCACCTGTCGCCCGGTAAAAGCCGGTTAAGCAGTTAAATACCGTGGTTTTTCCCGCACCGTTGGGGCCAATCAGCGCCGTCACCGAACCACGTTCAACGGCCAGGCTGACGTCATTAAGCGCTTTAATGCCGCCAAAGCGCATCATCAGGTTATCCACCTGCAAAATAGCATCACTCATGGCGTACTCCTTTACGCAGCGGCACGCCCACGCGTGCGGTTCGCACCAGCCCGCGTGGCCGCCAGATCATCATCAGCACCATCAGCACGCCAAACAGCAGCACCCGGTACTCGGCGAAGCTGCGCAGCAGCTCGGGAGCAACGGTCAGCACAAACGCCGCCAGCACTACACCCAGCGTCGAACCCATCCCGCCCAGTACCACAATGGCGAGGATCAGTGCCGATTCGAAAAAGGTAAACGAGGTCGGATTGACGAAACCCTGATAGCTGGCAAAGAACACACCAGCGATACCGGCGGTTGACGCACCCAGCATAAACGCCGACAACTTGACCAATACGTGATTCAGACCCATCGCCCGGCAGGCAATCTCATCTTCGCGCAGCGCTTCCCAGGCGCGACCAATCGGCATGCGCGTCAGGCGATGTTTGATAAACAACACCAGCAGCACCACCAGAACCAGCACCACGTAGATAAAGATAAACTTCATGTTCGGGTTGTAGTCGAGATGGAAAAACTCGTTATACGGCACCCCGCCCTCGCGTGCACGGCGACCAAATTCCAGCCCGAGAAAGGTGGGAGACGGCACCGACACCCCGTTGGGGCCGCCGGTAAATGTCAGCCAGTTGTTCAGCACCAGACGGATGATTTCGCCAAAACCAAGGGTGACGATCGCCAGATAATCGCCGTGCATCCGCAGCACCGGGAAACCCAATAGCGCACCAGCAAAGGCGGCCATCAGCGCCGCGAGCGGCAACATGCTCCAGAATCCAAGGCCGAGATACTCATAACCAAGGGCCAGCCCGTAGGCACCGATGGCGTAAAACGCCACATAACCGAGGTCAAGCAGCCCCGCGAGACCCACCACAATATTCAGCCCAAGACCAAGCAAGACGTAAATCAGCCCGAGAATCGCCACTGTCAGCAGGTATTTACTCGAAAGGAACGGAAACGCCAGCGCCACCAGCAGCAGCACAGGCAGAATCCAGCGCAAAGGAGAGCGGTGCCCCGGTTCGCGCACGTACACGCCATCATCATTGCCTTCGAATTTACGCGCGAAGCGCTGCCCGGCAGCGGATTGCTGAAACAAGCTAAACAGCAGGCGTCCCACCATCACCACCGCCACCAGCACAGCAACACGCTGTGGCGAAAGATGAAAACTGTAGCCATCCAGCACCACACCGACAATCGGGCCAAACACCACCAGCGCCACCAACCCGGCCATCAGACAATCCAGCAGCGACTGGCGCAGATCAATTCGTTGCGTCATTGCACTCATTTTGGCGTCCTCATACTTTGGCAACCAGCGGTCGTCCCAGCAGCCCCTGTGGCCGGAAGATCAAAATCACCACCAGCAGAGCAAAAGAGAAAACATCTTTGTAATCGGAGTTCACCAGCCCGGCGAACTGCGCCTCCGCCACGCCAAGCAGCAGGCCGCCGAGCATCGCCCCCGGTAACGAACCGATGCCGCCCAGCACCGCAGCGGTAAAGGCTTTGATGCCGATAACAAAACCAATATAGAAATCAAAGGTGCCGTAATTCAGGGTGACCAGCACCCCGGCCAGGCCCGCCATCGCCGCGCCAATCATAAACACCAGCGAAATCACCCGGTCGGTGTTGATACCAAGAATGGCGGCCATGCGCCGGTCCTGCTGCACCGCACGGCAAATCCGTCCCAGCCGCGTGTATTGGATAATCCAGGTAAGCAACGCCATGCCGCACAACGCGGCAATCAGGATAAACACTTTGGTCCAGGTGATTTGCACCACGCCATCACCCACTTCCATGCGCAATACACCGGACATCAGGGTGGGAATGCCCTGCTGGTTCGGACCCTGACTTATCTGCACGTAGTTTTGCAAAATCAGTGACATACCAATGGCAGAAATCAGTGGTGCGAGACGGGTGGAGTTACGTAACGGACGATAGGCGATGCGCTCGATAGTCCAGCCGTAGACCGCCGTCACCACAATGGTGAAGATCAGGGTGCCGAAAATCAGCAGTGGGAAGGAGTGAATGCCAAAAAAGCTGAGCAGCCCCAGCCCGATGGCACAAAGATAGGCAGAGACCATATACACTTCGCCGTGGGCGAAGTTGATCATGCCGATGATGCCGTAAACCATGGTGTAGCCAATGGCAATCAGCCCGTAAACCGCGCCCAGTGTCAGGCCGTTCACCAGCTGCTGGAGAAAGAAGGCTTCCATATGCAAGTCCCGTGCTTAAAGGGAGCGCAAACTTCGCGCCCAATCGCGAATGGCCCCGCAACGCGCGGGGCCGCGTGTCAGCTTACAGCTGGTGATATTTGCCTTTATCGTCCCACTGATACACCACATAATCCGAGACTTTCAGATCGCCTTTGCCGTCCCAGGCTTTTTTGCCCATCACGGTATCGACGCTATTAGCCTTCAGCCACTCACTGGCTTTGGCGTTATCTTTACCTGCGGCTTTGTAAGCGGCGGCCAGTGCCTGCACGGAAGCGTAGGCATACAAGGTATAGCCTTCCGGCTCAAAACCACCGGCGCGGAATTTGGCGATCACCGCTTTGCCGTCAGGAATCTGACGCGGATCCTGACCAAATGTCATATAAACGCCTTTGGTGTATTGCGGGCCGCCCGCTGCGGTCACCATATCTTCAGTCACGATACAGTCACCGGAGAAGAAGGCCGCCGTCACACCCTGCTCACGCATCTGGCGCACCAGCGGACCGGCTTCCGGGTGGCAGCCACCGAAGTACACTACATCCGGTTTGACTGAGGCGATTTTGGTCACCAGCGCGTTAAAGTCCTTCTCACCGCGCGATAAACCTTCATACAGCACTTCGTTAACACCGCGCTTTTCCAGCGCAGCCTTGGTGGCATCGGCCAGCCCCTGGCCGTAGGTGTCTTTGTCGTGGATCACCGCCACGCGTTTGGCTTTCAGCTTATCGATGATGTAGTTAGCGGCAATAGCCCCCTGCTGATCGTCGCGGCCACACATACGGAACATGGTTTTCATGCCGCGTTCGGTGATTTGCGGGTTAGTCGAGCCGGGGGTAATCGCCAGCACGCCTGCATCGTCATACACTTCGGAAGCGGGCATGGTGGAAGAGGAACAGAAGTGCCCCACCACTGCCAGTACCTTGTCCTGGTCTACCAGACGGTTGGCAACGGCGACGGCCTGTTTCGGTTCGCAGGCGTCATCCCCCTGCACCAGCACAATTTTCTCACCGTTAATGCCCCCGGCAGCGTTGATATCATCCGCCGCCTGAGTAGCACCTTTCCAATACTGTGCGCCGTAAGTGGCATTAGGGCCGGAAAAGGGTCCGGCTACCCCAATCTTAATATCCGCCTGGGCATAAAACGCCGCGCTCAGGCAACCTGCAATCACAACCTTCAATGGTAATTTTATGAATTTCAAAGACATGCTTTCAATCCTCAACGGGTCAGGAACGGAGCCATACCACGGCCTGGGAGAAATCAATTTCTGAAACTTAACGATGTGCAGTGTGTGACCAACAGGGCCACGGTTAACAATCAAGCAAAAAGCTCGCCAAAGGTAAGCATTGGTGACAAGTTTTTGCACCGGCATCGCGCCAAAGCGGGAGGGAACGCGTCTGCTGATCTTAACCATAGCCAGCGTTTTAAGACGCACCAGCACTCTGTTGGTGCAGAATGCGGTTGATCACAGATTCTTCATGGTGCTGAGGGGTTTACCCGCTATGCTATAGCCAAATCGACCCAAAATTGATGCGGGAGAACTTATGAATACACAACGGAACGGCATCAGCAGCCAGCAGGCGCTGGATGAACTTGAACGGTTATACGCCAACGCGGTAGAGGCGTTACGCAACGCGATTCGCGACTTTACTGAAAACGGACGTTTGCCGGATGAGGCAGCGCGCCAGCAGGGGTTATTTGTCTATCCGGAGCTGCGTATTACCTGGGCTGGCGAGGGTCCGCAACGTAATCGTACCCGTGCCTGGGGCCGTTTTACCCACACTGGCAGCTACAGCACCACCATCACGCGCCCGGCGTTATTACGTCACTATCTCAGTGAGCAATTGCTGATGATTGAGAAAGAGTACGAGGTAGTGATTGAAGTCGGACCCTCACAGCAGGAAATTCCTTACCCTTATGTGATTGACGGTTCCGATTTGTCTCTGGACCGCTCGATGAGCGCCAGCATTGCACGCCATTTCCCCACCACCGAACTGTCGCAGATTGGCGATGAAACCGCCGATGGTTTGTTCCATGCTGACGCGCAGCTCCCGCTGTCACACTTTGATGCACTGCGTACCGACTTCTCGCTGGCGCGTCTGCGTCATTACACCGGCACCGCCGTGGAGCACTTCCAGCCGTTTGTGCTGTTTACCAATTACACGCGTTACGTTGATGAGTTTGTCCGCTGGGCAATTGAACAGGTACAGGATCCCAACACCTCCTACGATAGCCTCGCCTGCGCCGGTGATGTGGTGATCACCAAAGATACCCAGGATCCGGAAGCGATGATGTCGGATCTGGCGTGGAAGAAGCATCAGATGCCTGCCTGGCACCTGACCTCACCCAATCGTCGTGGCATTACTCTGGTCAACATTGGCGTGGGCCCTTCCAATGCCAAAACCATCTGTGACCATCTGGCGGTGGTACGTCCGCACGCCTGGCTGATGATTGGCCACTGCGGCGGCCTGCGTGAAAGCCAGACCATTGGCGATTACGTGCTGGCGCATGCCTATCTGCGTGACGACCATGTGCTGGACAGCGTACTGCCGCCGGATATTCCGATTCCGAGCATCGCCGAGGTGCAGCGTGCACTCTACGACGCCACCAAAGCGGTGAGCGGCATGCCCGGTGAAGAAGTCAAACAACGCCTGCGCACCGGCACCGTGGTGACCACGGATGACCGCAACTGGGAACTGCGTTATTCCGCTTCTGCGCTGCGCTTTAATCTCAGCCGCGCGGTGGCGGTGGATATGGAAAGCGCCACCATCGCCGCCCAAGGTTATCGTTTCCGGGTGCCTTACGGCACGCTGTTGTGCGTGTCGGATAAGCCACTGCATGGTGAGATCAAACTGCCAGGCCAGGCGAATCGTTTCTACGAGGGAGCGATTTCCGAGCATTTGCAGATTGGGATTTGTGCGGTCGAGCTGCTGCGCGCCGAGGGGGATAAGCTGCATTCACGCAAATTGCGTACCTTTAATGAACCGCCGTTCAGGTAATTAATGTCACCGCTCCTTTGTGAGCGGTGCAATCCTCCGATCATGACTTCAACATGCGATAAAGCTCACATCACTTAAACTAAACTTTAGTATAGTTTTTTGTGTTATGGTACGGTACCGTAAAGTTTTGCCAGTTGAATGTACTCATGATGGAGAGATAGATAATGACATCTATACCTGTATTAAAATTATCTTTGTTAGATGGGGACCAGAATGATAAAGATAAATTTATCGGCCTGTTAACAGAAGCCGCTCATGATGTTGGTTTTTTCTATCTTAGCGATCATGGCGTCGCAGCATCATTCCTGACTGAAGTTCGTGAACAAACCCGAAAGTTTTTTTTCTTATCTGAAGAAGAAAAACTTTCTGTTTCAATGATTAATTCCCCTCATTTCAGAGGATATAACCGAGCCGGTAATGAATTAACCAACGGTAAAGCAGACTGGCGAGAACAATTTGATATCGGAGCTGAACGGAAGCCCTATAACTTAACGGATAAGGATCCTATCTGGATGGGCTTGCATGGTTTTAATCAATGGCCTGCATCCTTGCCTGAGTTGAAGAATACCCTTCTTTTCTACAACAATATATTAACCAACATCTCGCTGAGATTACTCAGAAGCCTTGCATCAGGTCTGGGGTTGCCAGAAAATTCTTTTGACAAAATATACGGTGACACACCGAACGAGCATATCAAACTCATCAGATATCCACGTTGTAAAAAAATAACCGAGACTCAGGGTGTGGGGGCTCATAAAGATTCTGGTCTTTTGACGCTAATTCTTCAGGACGAAAATAAAGGCTTACAAGTTAAGACTACCGATAATAAGTGGGTAGATGTTTCTCCAATTGATAATACCTTTGTGGTTAATCTGGGCGAGTTACTGGAGTTAGCCACTAACGGATATCTCAAAGCAACCGTTCATAAGGTTCTGGCCCCGGCAGGAGAGAATGACAGAATTTCAGTGGCCTATTTCTTAGGTGCCAGTCTCGATTCTGTCGTACCGGTATTCAGATTGCCCTCAGAGTTAACCTCCGATTCCTCATTTATCGAAACTGACCCAAACAACCCGCTACTCAGAGATGTGGGCCTGAATTATATGAAGGGAAGGCTGCGCTCTCATCCCGATGTTGCTAAGAAATATTATGCAGAATGGGGCAATTTTCTATGAACAATAAACTGGTAGTGATAACGGGAGCCAGTTCCGGATTTGGCGCTGAAGTTGCCAGGGCACTGAGCAACAGGGGATATTGTCTTGCTCTCCTGGCTCGTCGTATCGATAAGTTACGTGCAATGAATCTTGCAAACTCCCTGTGTTTTGAAGTCGATGTTACCTGTCGTGAACAGGTTGTTAATGCTATTCGTAAGGCCGAAGAAAAGTTTGGCGACGTAGATTGCATCATAAACAATGCGGGAGTGATGTTATTGGGCGAATTAGAATTTCAGAGTCAGGACGAATGGAACCGAATGATTGATACCAATATCAAAGGCGTCATTCATGGTATGCAGGCGGTCTTGCCCTCGATGCGCGAACGGAAAACAGGAACAATAATCAATATCTCCTCCCTGGCGGGTCAAAAGACCTATCAATACCATGCTGCATATTGTGCAACTAAGTTCGCCGTACACGGTTTGTCCGACAGCGTTCGCTGGGAGGTTGCCCCGGACAACGTCCGGGTTATCACCATCTCTCCTGGTGCCGCCGAGACGGAGCTTATCAGCCATATTAGTGACGACTTCGTGAAAAATGATTATATCGAATGGAAAGAAAGTATAGGCGGTGTCATTTCTGCCAAAAATGTTATTGATAGCATCATATTTTCATACGAGCTACCGCAGTCAGTATGTGTGCGCGATCTTAAAATTGCGCCGACAAGACAGCAAAATTAGCACTCTTTATTTTTTCTGGAAGGCCAATTATTCAGAGGCAGTAAATGAGATGGCATTTACACCCTTCAGTGTAAATCCTTCCTTTTATTCAGGATCCTTTTTATCGCTTCCTGCTCTGTTTCTGCGCCTTCTACCTCACCTTCACAAATAGCAATCCAGTAGTCGGACAGCTTGCCTTTTTGTTGTGGCAGATGGAATGTTTTGAGTTTTTTTTCTTTGTTTTTCATAACAACGATCGTCCTTGTTAATTGCACACATGCAAGGCATGGCAGCAATATCCTTCCAATAAAGTGATATAAACGCGAGAACATTCAATATGACTACTAATAATAGTAGGGTTATTTTTCATAAACCTCAAGACGAAGAGTTATTTTTTGAGTGGTTTTGTGATCACCCTATTATTCACTGGAACACTGGCATTATGTTGGTAAAAAACTCAAATCATGAATTTATCGCATCAAACTCAGTATTCAGTAATTATTCAGGTTATACTCCGAAATCTCTCATAGGTTTGAATGATGAAGATATGCCATGGGCAGAAAATAAAGATATTTACATAAATCACGAAAAGGATATTTTATCTGGTTTAGAATATAACGTTATAGAACCACTAAGTGGCGTTGTTAAAACCTGCTTATTTACCAGTAAAAAAGTTATCTACTCCAAAAGCGGAAAACCATCAGGCACGATCGCAACAGCACTGATTTTCAATGGCTCAGTTGAATTTGGCAACCTTGCAGGTACTGCTTCCAGCATGCGAGTTTGCGACTATTCCGGATTCAACCTGACAATTGTTGAGTCGAGAGTATTATTTTATCTTCTGAAAGGTTTTTCACGCCGAAAGATATCCGAACTGGCAGGAATATCGACTTCATCGCACGATTTTCATTTGATGAATATTAAGGAAAAGTTCAGAGTCGATACGCGAGACCAACTTGTTTTTTTCTGTTATCAAAATGGGTTGCATGAGTTTATACCCTATCACATTGTTCTTTAATTTATTTTATCAACCTCATCGCATCATAACTGCCCAAACCTATGAATTTTCATAGGTGTTTTTTTGCTTCTGATTTACATCATTTATCACTCCATATATAAATCATCACGTGACCTAGAGATACTCAATTTAACGGATGAATAGGCAATGGAGCGAAAAGGGAAAATGAATCCTGAAGACTGGCATGTAGAGGATATTATTGCTGCTGTCAGAAAAAAGAAGAAGTCTCTCGCTGCACTTTCAAGGGAAAATGGACTGGCGGCTGGAACATTAAATAATGCTCTGCGAAAACCCTGGCCACGGGGAGAAACAATTATTGCGCAGGCATTAGGCCTGACCCCCGCTGAAATATGGCCAAGTCGTTATCCAGGAGGCAATAAAAAACAAAAAAAACCACTACTTACAAAGAAAATAAAACCTTAACGGGCGACTAACGGGATGCCCAGTCTGACAAACGTCCAGATACCAGCCAGGGCTGCGCGATAAATCGCGCTGCTACAACGGCGGTGTGATGTTTGCAAATAAATTCAGGAAGATGCACATGACCGTAGCGGCGCGATTTATCGCGCGTCTTTCCAAACAACGCGCAATAAATTGCGCCGCTACGAATAAGGAGGATTACGCGCTCAACCAACCCAGTTTGATCACAAACAGGATCGACATAATAATCAGCGCCGCATTCACCTCTTTAGTACGACCGCTCAGCAGCTTCACTACCGTCCAGGTAATAAAACCAAACGCAATACCGTTGGCGATGGAGTAAGTCAGCGGCATGGTCAGCGCAGTCACGGTGACCGGGGCTGCGGTGGTGATATCTTTCCAGTCAATCTCCGCCAGGCCGGATGCCATCAGTACGGCGACAAACAGCAGCGCCGGTGCGGTGGCGAATACCGGTACACTGCCCGCCAGCGGCGAGAAGAACAGGCTGAGCAGGAACAGAATGGCAACCACAATCGCCGTCAGACCAGTACGGCCACCGGCGCTGACGCCCGCTGCCGATTCCACATAACTGGTGGTGGTTGAGGTACCCAGCAGTGAACCAAACAGTGCTGCCGCACTGTCGGCAATCAGCGCACGGCCCATTTTCGGCACGTTACCCTGCTCATCCGCCAGACCGGCGCGCTTCGTCACACCCAGCAACGTACCGGTGTTGTCGAACACGTCCACAAACAGGAAGGCAAAAATCACGCTCACCAGGCCGACGTTAAAGGCACCCGCGATATCCAGATGCAGGAAAGTCGGGGCGATTGACGGCGGTGCAGAGAACACGCCACCAAACGGCGTCAGGCCGATACCCATCGACAGGAAGGTGACGATCAGAATACCGATCAGCACCGCACCGGTAACGCGACGCGCTTCCAATACTACGATGATGACAAAGCCCAGCAGTGCCAGCAGCGGACCCGGCTTGGTCAGATCACCCAGACCCACCAATGTCGCCGGGTTATCCACCACGATACCCGCCCCTTCCAGCGCAATCAGCGCCAGGAACAGGCCGATACCCGCCGCAATCCCGGCGCGCAATGGCAACGGAATGCTGGCAATAATCCATTCACGAATTTTGAACACCGACAAGGCAAAGAAGATACAGGCAGAGAGGAATACCGCACCCAGCGCGATTTGCCAGGTGTAGCCCATATGCAGTACCACTGTGTAAGTAAAGAAGGCGTTGAGGCCCATACCCGGTGCCAACGCAATCGGGTAGTTGGCAATCAGGCCCATCAGGACGCAGCCAATCGCCGCCGCCAGACAGGTTGCCACAAAGACCGCACCCTTATCCATGCCAGTGGCACCGAGGATGCTTGGGTTAACGAACAGGATATAGGCCATTGCCAGGAAGGTGGTTATGCCCGCAATAACTTCGGTGCGGACCGTTGTGTTGTGCGCTTTTAGCTTGAATAGTTTTTCTAACATCATCATCTCTCGTGATGGGGAGACGTCACTGACGTGCGTTCTCTTGCCAATGGGGTGTGCATGCGCGTTATTGTTTCGGGAAAAAGCAGACGGGGCTGCATGCTCTGCCATCGATCCGCCTTGTAGTCAAACTCCTTTCCCCTCAGTCCTCATAGCAATTGCTATGCCATGCCGGGACGCAATCGTTTACCTTCTCAATCGCAGCAACGGCTAAGACTATTCTGAACCAGAACGAGGCGCGATTATGGTGCATTGCACCATGTGTGCGCAATCGT
Source organism: Pantoea sp. X-Soil-TKNS-1280 (assembly GCF_059730475.1). Taxonomy (NCBI): domain Bacteria; kingdom Pseudomonadati; phylum Pseudomonadota; class Gammaproteobacteria; order Enterobacterales; family Erwiniaceae; genus Pantoea; species Pantoea sp. X-Soil-TKNS-1280. Next base: position 2,617,267 of record NZ_AP035962.1, read on the forward strand.
TTTCCCACACGTCAATGGGGGAGTGAAAAAAGATTGCGGTAACGCACGCTTTCGCATTCTGTCAGGCGATGTCGCTCACGTTTCTGTTGCCTGATGCAGCAGGCAAAAGCGGTCGGTATACACTCTCCGTTAACTCTTCCATAACAAAAGAGGCCCGTAATGAAGCCCGCAATTCTGGTAGTGGATGACGATCGTGCCGTCTGCGAACTGCTGCATGATGTGTTGAGTGAACATGTTTTTACCGTTTATAGCTGCCACCAGGGCAAAGACGCGCTGACCTTACTGGCGGCGCATCCGGAAATTTCTCTGGTGATGCTGGATATGATGTTACCGGACACCAACGGCCTGCTGGTGTTGCAACAGATGCAACGACAACGGCCCGAGTTACTGGTCATCATGCTGACCGGTATGGGATCGGAAGCGGATATGGTGGTCGGGCTGGAAATGGGCGCGGACGACTACATTGCCAAACCCTTCAATCCGCGCGTGGTGGTGGCGCGCGCCCGCGCCGCGTTACGCCGTTGCGGACGGCTGGCGCAACCGGACAGCGTCCAGGATGACGGCTGGCACTTTAACGGCTGGCGGCTGGATGAAGCACGTTGCCAGTTGTTCAACCCCCAGCGCGAAAGTGTGCCGCTCACCCAGGGCGAGTATGCGCTGCTGCGCGCGCTGGTATGCCATGCACGTAAAGTACTGACGCGCGATCAATTGCTGGAACTCACCCACAGCGAAACCCTGGATGTGTTTGATCGCACCATTGATGTGTTAATTATGCGGCTGCGGCGCAAGATTGAAATGAATCCGCACCAGCCCAGCCTGATCCGCACCATCCGCGGCCTCGGTTATGTTTTTTCCGCCGATGTGATGCGTCCGGCGTCGCTAGCGCCAGTCACGCAAATCGCCTGACCCATCCAGCGCTGCATCTCGCTCAAAGGGCGGGTGCCGTCCAGCGCATTGGCCGCATGCAAATTGAAACAGGCGCAGGTGTGCGCCAGCTTTAGGGTATCGGTCATCGGCCAACCCTGGTGGCTGGCATACAGCACCCCGGCACAGAAGGCATCCCCTGCGCCGACGCTGCCGACAATCTCCTCCGGCTGTAACTGCCACGCCGGTTGCCAGTGCCCTTCACCACCGACCTGCAACCCCCATGCGCCCTCAGGGGCATGGATCACCACGCGCTGACGCACCCCCTGCTGCGCCAGCCAGCGGGCAGCGGCAGCAAAGCTGGCGGGCGGTGCCAGTCCTTGTGTACTGCGCAGGCTGATGCCGGTGAGCGATTGCGCTTCCAGTTCGTTAATCACCAGATAGTCGAGCCAGCGTAACGCGGGCACCACCAATGCCTGATACTCCCCGGCACGCGACACCAGATCGAGCGAAGTCAGATAACCGCGCTGCTGCATTTGCGCCAGCAACTGTGCGCTGCGCGTGCCCCAGGTTGCATCCGGCACATCGAGGGCATCCAGCAGCAGCAGATACCCCAGGTGGAAGATACGATGGTCGGTATTCACCGTGGCAAAATGCGCCAGATCAAGCTGCGCATTGGCTCCCCGCGCATGGAAGAAAGTGCGCTGTCCATCGGGTGTGGTCATCACCTGAGTCATGGCGGTATTCACGCTGCGAGTACGCTGGACCAGATGTCGCTCAACATGATGCTGGTCCAGCAATTGCACCAGATAGTCGCCGTCGCTGTCCTCACCGATCATTCCGACAGCCGCCAGCGGCAGGTTGATCTGCATACGTGCCAGGGTGAATAACACATTCGGCACCGCACCGCCGCTACACTTTTCGCTGTGGTGGATTTCGGCCAGCCAGCCCTGCTCCGGCCAGTGACTGATACGCTGCACATGATCCACCAGCATGCTGCCTGCCGCTAAGATGCCGCTGCGTGCCACCATCTCAGACTCTCCCGGCGCTGCCAAATACCCGCATCTGCTGCGCCACCACGTTGGCGATATCGCGCTCCACTGCCATCAGCAGTTCGGCAAAGGCATCGTAGCGCGCTTCACGCTGGGCAATCTGGCTCTCAATCGCCCCCAGCGCCGCCTGAGACATGCCGGTGTAGAAATTGATTTTATGGATGCCCAGACTGATGGCGTGACGGAAATCCGCATCGCTGATGCCGGAACCACCGTGCAGCACCAGCGGCACCCGCGCCGCATCACGGATCGCCGCCAGCCGGTCAAAATCGAGTTTCGGTTCGCCTTTATATTTGCCATGCGCATTACCAATCGCCACCGCCAGGCAATCAATGCCGGTGCTGCGCACAAACTCCGCCGCCAGTCGGGGATCGGTAAATTTATCGCTGTCCGCTTCACCAAACAACGCGCCACCTTCATCCCCGCCGACCGCGCCAAGTTCCGCTTCCACCGACACCCCAAGCGCGTGGCAGATCTTCACCACTTCCTGGGTCTGGCGCACGTTCTCGTCATAACTGAGGGTGGAACCATCAAACATCACCGAGGTAAAACCGAGACGGATCGCCTGCATCACCGCCTCGAAATGCAGGCCGTGATCGAGGTTAAGCACCACCGGAATATCGTGCAATGCCGCCTCTGTGCGGATGGCCGCAATCAGATGATCGAGGCTGACATACTTAAAATGCACCTCAGCGATATTGATGATAAACGGTGAACGCTGCTGCTCTGCCGCATGGAACAGGGCACGCAGAAAGTGGGTATCGAGCACGTTAAACGCGCCGAGGGCATAACCGTTTTGTTGCGCATGAGCCAGGCCCTGCGCCAGTGAGATGAGTGCCATATTGTTGCTCCTTCAGTCCAGCCAGCGGGCATATTCGTTACACAGCAGCCAGCGCGGGTCTTCATCCTCATCAATCGGGTTGAAGCGCGCCAGCGGGGTGAGAAAGACGTTGTCGTGCTCATCATCGTTCGGCATGGAAACCTCCCCCACCAGCACGTCGCCGTAACCCTCTTCTCCCCAGAAGCTGTGCCAGATACCCGGCACCAGGGTGACGCTCTCCCCCGGCGACAGGCGCAGTTGTGATCCAGCAGCATGGGTCTGACGGATGCCATCGAGGGTGACGTTCACCGGTGTGTTGGCCAGACGGTCGCCATCACGATTGTGCAGCGTGACAATCAGGTTGCCGCCGCCACGATTGATAATGTCTTCCATCTTTTGCGGGTGGTAGTGCATCGGCGTCACCTGCCCTTCCCGCACATGCATGATCTTTTCCGCATAGGGTTTCGCCCACGGCTTGCCGCCGCGCGAACCGTTACGCAGGGTGAACAGGGTTAAACCGGTCTGAAAGAAATCCTGCGCGCCAAAGCTGGTGACATCCCAGCCGAGGTGTAGCGCCAGCAGCTCGTCGGCCGCCGGCTTATCCAGCGCACGCCACTGGCTCAGGCCATAATCAGCCCAGCTGGGCAGATGGACATCCTGGCGCATAAAGAATTCACGGGTGAGTTGCAGAATGGTATTCACTTCCGAACGTTGCATCACTGCGTCTCCGGTCAGTGGAAAGTGGGGGGCGGCCCATGGCGCACCGCCCACGTCGGTTATTTCACCGTCCAGCCTTTGTAGCTGCTGACATTGTTGCGGTCGATCATCGACACCGGGATCAGCACTGGCTTATCCGGCGCAGGTTTGCCTTGCAGGATGTCATAACCGATCTCCACCGCTTTCGCCGCCATCACCTGCGGGTCCTGCGCCGGGGTAGCGACAAACAGCGAACCTTTGCGTTTCAGCGCCTCTTCACCGTCCGGGCTGCCATCGACGCCAACAATAAAGAATTCGTGGCGCTGCGCCTGTTTGGCGGCTAAATCCGCGCCGATGGCGGTAGGATCGTTAATGGCGAACACCGCATCAATTTTCGGGTTAGCCGACAGCAGGCCGGTCATCACTTCCAGCCCACCTTCACGGCTACCCTTGGCGTTCTGGTTGGAGGACAGGATCTTGATATCCGGGTGGGTTTTGAACTCGTTCATGCAGCCTTCCACGCGGTTCTGCACCGCTGAAACCGGCGGTCCGTTAATGATCACCACGTTGCCTTTGTCTTTCAGGCGGTCAGAGATGTATTTACAGGCCATCGCCCCTGCTGCGGTGTTATCGGAGGTGATGGTAGCATCGGCACCTTCGGCAGCCACGTCCACTGCCACCACCACGATCCCGGCATCGCGGGCGCGTTTGACGGCAGGCGCGATCCCTTTCGAGTCAGCGGCGTTGAGGATGATCATGTCCACTTTGGCGGCGATAAAGTTGTCGATTTGCGCCACCTGCTGGCCGAGATCGTAACCGCTGGAGACCAGCGTCACTTTCACGTCATCTCCTGCCAGCTTGCGTGCTTCCAGTGCCGCCCCTTTGGTGATCTGCACGAAGAACGGGTTGGCGAGGTCGCCGACGGTGACACCAATGGCTTTTAACTCTTTGGCCTGGACCAGCGGTGCGCTGAAAAGCGTGGCCGCCAGCAGTCCGGTGATAATCGGATTAAAACGCATAGTCGATGTTCTCCTGCTTTTTTTTGTTGGTATTGCATTGCGCGATAAATCGCGCCGCTACAAAATCGTGCGTCATCCCGTAGCGGCGCGATTTATCGCGCGTCTTTTTCTCTTTCAACCGACGTGATGCCGGGTACGGTACTTGTCGATCAACACGGCGATAATGATCACCCCTCCCTTAATCACCAGCTGCCAGAAGTACGACACCCCCATCAGCGTCATGCCGTTATTCAGCGTGGCGATAATCAACGCACCAATCAGCGTGCCGGTGATGGTGCCGATACCGCCGACAAAGCTGGTGCCGCCGAGGATCACCGCAGCAATCGCGTCCAGCTCGTAGCCCACCCCGAGGTTGCCGTTGGCGCTGTACAGCCGCGAGGCGCTCATCAACCCGCCCAGCCCGGACAGCAGGCCACTGACGGCATAGACGAACGCCAGCACCGCCCCGACCTTGATGCCGGTGAGACGTGCCGCCTGCATATTGCCGCCCACCGCGTAGATATGAACGCCAAGCGTGGTGCGGCGCAGAATGAACCAGCACAAGGCAATCACCGCAAAGGCAATGACAATCAGCCACGGAATCGGCCCGATATAGCCATTGCCTATCCACTCAAAGTTAATGTCGGAGTTAATCACCGTGGTGCCGTCCGCCAGCAGATAAGCCGCGCCACGCAAGGCGGTGTAGGTGCCAAGGGTGACGATAAACGGCGGTAGTCCGGCCCAGGCCACCAGCAGGCCGTTGAACAGCCCCATGATCAGGCCCGCCCCCAGCGCCGCCGGGATGGTCAGGCTGGCAAACGCCGGGTCGAGTGAAACCACCATCGCCACCACCGCCGTGGTGCCGAGCATCGAACCGACCGACAAATCAATGCCGCCGGTAAGGATGACAAAGGTCATGCCCGCCGCCAGCACAATGTTGATCGACGCCTGACGGGTGATGTTCAGCAGGTTGGCTTCGGTAAAAAAGTTGGGTGCAACAAAACCAAACACCGCGACGATCAGAATCAAAATCGGCAGGATGCCGACGGTCTGCAACAGATCCGCCATCAGCGCGCGTTTCAACGTCGGGTTTTTCATACGGGTGGTTTCACTGGTCATCCACGTCTCCTCAAGGCTCGACCGGCTGTGCGCCGGTGGCCAGTGTCATAATGTTTTCCTGGCTGATCTCATCACCGCTCAGTTCACCGGCAATGGTGCCTTCGCGCATCACGTATACCCGGTCGCTCATCCCCACCACTTCCGGCAGTTCACTGGAGATCATCAGAATCGCCACACCCTGCTGCGCCAGCTGGCTCATCATGCGGTAGATTTCACTTTTGGCACCGACATCCACGCCGCGCGTGGGTTCATCGAGGATCAGGATGCGTGGGGCAATCGCCACCCAGCGCGATACCAGCAACTTCTGCTGATTGCCGCCGGACAAGCCTCCAGCGCGCACCTGGGCATGGGGAACACGAATGTTGAGGGTCTGGATCGCCTCACTGGCGATCTTCTGGCCTTTGCGCCGATTGAGCAGGCCATAGCTGGCGTCACGTTCCAGCGTCGCCATCACAATATTTTCCTGGGCGGCCAGCTCGAGAAATAACCCCTGCTCTTTACGGTTCTCGGTGAGAAAGCCAATGCCGTGGGCGATGGCTTCGCGCGGTGAGTGAATTTTCACTTTCTCACCATCAATCCAGACCTCGCCGCTACTCGGCTTGTGCACGCCAAAAATCAACTGCGCCAGTTCGCTGCGCCCGGCCCCCACCAGCCCCGCCAGCCCGACAATCTCTCCGGCGCGCACCGCCAGGCTGCTGGGGTGGACCTTTTTACCGTCTGTCAGGTGGTTAACCGCGAGACGAATCTCCCCAAAGGGAATGGAGCGATCTTTGTTGAACAGATCGCTGAGCGGACGCCCGACCATCATGCGCACCAGCTCGCTGGCGTTGAGTTGATCACGCGTCAGACTGCCGACGTACTGACCATCACGCAGCACGCTAACGCGGTCGGAGAGTTCATACACCTCCGCCATGCGGTGGCTGATATAGATAATCGCCATCCCCGCGCTGCGCAGACGTTTGATTAAGGCAAACAACTGCTCGGTTTCGCGGTTGGAGAGCGCGGCGGTGGGTTCATCCATCACCAGGATGCGGCTGTTGCGATGCAGCGCGCGGGCGATTTCCACCTGCTGCTGCTCGGCAATGCTGAGACGGCTGACCAGATCGGTGGCGCTGAACTGCGCACCAAGGCGATCGATCACCTGCTGCGCCTCTTCCGCCATCTGGCGACGTTTGACCAGGCCCACGCGGGTAATTTCGCTACCGAGAAAGATGTTTTCCGCCACCGTCAGATTGGGGGCCAGATTGATCTCCTGATAAATCAGGGTGATGCCTGCCGCCAGCGCGTCTTTCGGTCCTTTGATGACATAGGGTTGACCATCAATCAGGATTTCCCCACTGCTGGCGGTGTATGCCCCGGCCAGAATTTTCATCAGCGTGCTTTTACCCGCGCCGTTTTCCCCCATCAGCGCATGCACCTCGCCGGGCCAGACTGTCAGATCCACCCCTTTCAGCGCGTAGAAACTGCCAAAGCGCCGGGTAATTTCCCGCATTTCCAGAATCGGTGTGGCCGCCATCGGTTCGCTCCTGCTGGCAAATCGTGCAGCGAGTTAAGCAATGACAGATAAATGGAAAATGTCAGCCACCATTCATATTTGTCATAAAGCGCCGACCTGGCACTTCTATACTCGCGCAGAAAAGGGCCGGTTGGAGGACGCAGCATGAGTCGAAGTCTGCACTGGCAGGTAGGCGCGCGCGGTCGCCTGCTGCTGTTTAATCTGCTGGTGGTGTGCGTCACCCTGGCGGTGGGTCTGGTGGCAATTAGTGGATTTCGCCACGCCGGTCACATTCAGGAACAGGCGCAGGCACAAACCCTCGCCGATATGAGCGGCAGCCTGGCGCTGGCACGCGACACCGCCAACGTGGCAACCGCCGCTGTACGGCTTTCCCAGGTGGTGGGCGCGCTGGAGTACCAAAGTGAATCGGCGCGCCTGCAACAAACCCAGCAGGCGTTGCAGCACTCGCTGAATCAACTGGCGCGTGCACCGCTGGCGTTGCTGCAACCGGCCTTGCTGCAACGCATCCGTGAACGCAGCCAGATGCTGGAGCAAAGCATCAATCAGCTGCTGCTCAAAGGCCATGAGCGCCATCTGCAACGCAACCTGATGCTGAGCGGCCTGTGGCAGGCTCAGTTACTGCTCAACCATATCGATAGCCTGGCAGTGCAGCAGCCCTTTTCCCCCGACCTGCGCCAGCAAACGACCCGCCTGCTCACCGTCGCCATTCAGTCCACTACGCCACAGGCGGCAGTACGCCAGCTGAATACGCTATTCGATGCCTGGTCAACGCTGCCAACGCAGGGGGTACTGGCGGATAAAGTGCAGCAACTGGTCAGCACCGAACGTGCGCTGCTGCCGGTTGCCACCGAGCTGGATCAGAGCGATATCGCCATTGCCTACGCCACCTATCGCATCAAAGCGCTGGTGGCGATGCTTAACGATGACATCACCCATTACGTGCAGCTGGTGGCGCAGCAAACTGACACCCGCAGCCAGGCCACCCATCAGGAGCTGGACTCCATCATCGGCTTTATCGGCCTGTTTATGCTGCTGGCGCTGCTGATCACCGGGTATGCCGGTTACTACATTTATCGCAACCTGGGTTCCAGCCTGACGGCCATCGCCCACGCCATGACGTTGCTGGCGCAGGGGGAGAAAAGCGTCAATGTGCCTGGGCTGGCGCGACGTGACGAGCTGGGGGATCTGGCGCGTGCCTTTAACGTGTTCGCACGCAATACCGCCTCGCTGGCACACACCTCGCGCCTGCTGAAAGAGAAAAGTAACCAGCTGGAGTCCACCTTTCTGGCGATGCGTGATGGCTTTGCCCTGTTCGACAACAGCGGCGGGCTGGTGGTGTGGAACGCACAATACGCGCAACTGCTGGGTATCGCCCCGCGTGAACTGCATCGCGGCCTGCATTATCAGCAATTGCTGAAGCAACTGGAGATTGAACTGCACGGACTGGGTGAAGCGCAGGAGGTGCGGCTGGCGGATGGTCGCACGCTGGAGCTGCGCTTTAGCCCGGTGCCACGGCGTGGCATGGTCAACACCGTGCTGGAACGCACCACGCGCAAAGCGCTGGAAGAGGCATTGCTGCACAGCCAGAAAATGAAGGCGGTTGGGCAACTCACCGGCGGGCTGGCCCACGATTTCAACAATCTGCTGGCGGTGATTATTGGCAGCCTGGCCCTTACCGTCGATCAACTGCCGCCCGGCACCCTCGCCAGCCGTATCGAACGCGCAAGACAAGCGGCGGATCGTGCCGCCCAGCTCACCCAGCGTCTGCTGGCTTTTTCACGCAAGCAGGCACTCTACCCGCGCGCCGTGTCGGTGGTCGATTTGGTGGATAATTTACAGGGTCTGTTGCAGCACTCGCTGCTGCCGGGCCAGCAACTGGTGATTGAGGCCGAGCGCCCCGGCTGGCCCGCGTGGATCGACGCTGGACAGCTGGAGAATGCGCTGATGAATCTGGTGGTCAATGCGCGCGATGCGATGGAAAAGCAAAGCGGCGAAATCCGCCTGCGCGTCTGGCATCAGCGGCGCAACGAAGGCGACCGCGTCACCATTGAAGTGATCGACCACGGCTGCGGCATGTCCGCCGAGGTGCAGGCGCAGGTGTTCGAACCCTTTTTCACCACCAAAGCGATTGGCAGCGGTAGCGGGCTGGGATTGTCGATGGTGTATGGCTTTGTGCGTCAGTCCGGCGGGCAAATTGAACTGGAAACTGCGCCCGGCCAGGGCACCACGGTGCGCCTGTTACTGCCGCGTGCTCCTGATGTGGTACAGCCTGCGTCCGTCGTTGCACCCCACTTGCTGAGCGCCAGTGCCGATCGGCTGGTGCTGGTACTCGATGACGAACCGGCGGTGCGCCAGACGTTGTGCGAACATTTACATCAGCTGGGCTACCTGACGCTGGAGTGTGGCGATGGCGAGAGCGCGCTGACGCTGCTGCGCCAGACGCCAGATATCGAACTGTTGATCAGTGACCTGATGCTACCCGGCAACCTCAACGGTGCCGATGTGATCCGCCAGGCGCAGCAGCAGTGGCCGCAACTGGCGACGCTGCTGATCAGTGGACAGGATTTGCGCCAGACGCCGGTGATGCTGCCGCTGTGTGAGCGGCTGGCAAAACCCTGGCATCAGGCGCAGCTGGTGCAGGCGCTGGAACGCGCCTGGCAGCGCAGTGAACGGCTCAGTCGCGCGCGGCGGGCTGCCACAGCGGCACCGCTTTCCCGGTGATGTAACGCTTACGCAGACGGCTGGAGACAACATCCATCATCATCACGATCGCCGCGAGGATCACGGTGATAAACATCACCACATCCCAGTTCCACAGGCGCATGTTCTCGGCATACACCAGGCCGACACCGCCTGCGCCAACAAAGCCCAGCACTGCCGCCGAGCGGGTGTTGGATTCAATCTGGTACAGGCTGAGGGCGAGGAAGGTCGGGAACGACTGGGTGAAAATACCGAAGCGGTGTTTTTGCAGGCTGTTGGCCCCGACGGCTCCCAGACCACGGCTCGGCGAACGTTCCACCGCTTCGTGTCCTTCGGCATACAGTTTGCCGAGCAGGCCAATGTCCTGCATCACTATCGCCAGCACCCCGGCCAGCGGCCCCATGCCGACCGCGCGCACAAAAATCAGACCCCAGATCGCCATATCGATGCCGCGCAATATATCCAGCACACGACGCATCAGCAGCGAAATCGGGCGGGTCAGCGGGTCGTGCATCACGTTACGCGCCGCCAGGAAGGAGATTGGCAGCGCCAGCAGCGTCGCGGTGAAGGTACCGGCAAACACAATCGCCAGCGTGATGCCAATCTGTGACAGGTAATAACCGAATGGCCAGTTGGCGAAATCCTGCCAGACAAACATGCGCAGGAAATAACGTCCCAGCTGCTGGCAGCCAATCAACAGGCGACTCCATTCGATACCAAAAACTTCAAAGAAAAAGAGGTAGTAGAGCAGCACGGCCAGCGCGATCAGCGCAATGCGGCGCAGATAGCGCTTTTGCGCGGCAAACAGCGCCGGGTGTTCCTGCTTCAGTTTGCCAATATCCGGGGCCAGAGCAATCATGCGCGTTCTCCTTCCACCACGCGACGGCGCAGCCAGCCAGAGATCGTATCCAGCAGCGACACCACCACGATGATCAGCAGCAGCGTAATGCTGACCTGATCGTAACGGTCGAGTTTGATATTGGTCATCAGCTCCTGGCCGATGCCCCCTGCCCCTACCAGACCCAGTATGGTGGAGGAGCGGAAATTAATCTCCAGACGCATAAAGCTGTAGGAGAGGAAGGTCGGTTTGACCTGCGGCCAGAAGGCAAAACGCATGCGCTGCAATTTGCTGGCACCGCAGGCGGCCAGGCCGCGTACTGGCTTGTCCGAAGCACTTTCAATTGATTCGTAGAACAGCTTGGTCAGGCTGCCAACGGTGTGCAATGCCAGCGCAAGAAAGCCGGGAATGGCACCGATACCAAAGGCCATAACAAACATCACTGCCCACGCCAGTTCCGGCATGGTACGCAAAAAGGCGACAAACGCGCGGATGGCGAGACGCACACCGGCGGGGGATTGCGTATTGTCGGCGGCGAAAAAGGCCAGCCCGGCGGCGATAGCCACGCCAATCACCGTTGATGAGATCGCCAGCTGTAGGGTTTCCCAAATCAGCGGTAACTGAATATTCAGGCGATAGCCCCAATACGCGAAGGAACCTTCGGTTTTGACATCGGCAAACAGCACCGGTAAATGCAGCACCGGCATGGTTTCGCCAATGTAATCAAAGAAATGTGGCAATGATTGCCAGACAGTGACCAGGTTAAATTCCGCGATTTTGCCCGCAGCAAGATACAGCGCCACCAGCAACAGCGACCACAGCAACGTGTCACGCTTTTGCTGACGACGGATGCGTTGATAGTAGTGTTCAAAATCGGTCAAGGGGGGAATCCTGTGGTTGGAATGCGTACCATAACGATGCGATTTATCGCGCAATGAATTGCGCCGCTACGGCAGTGTGCACGATTTCGTAGCGGCGCGATTTATCGCGCAGAAAAAGCGTTAGCCGCGGCTGCCCTTCATCAGGTCACGCTTCATATCAATGATGTTCTGATAGTCAGCGACAGTTGCCGGGCCGATATGCTGCTCACCGCCCACTGCTTTAACAAAGCAGCTGTGATCTTCTTTATCCAGTTTCTTGATGGTTGCCACCACTTTTTCTTTAAAGTCGGCTGGCAGATTGTTGCTCACCAGGATTGGACCGTTCGGGATCAACGGTGATTTCCAGATGATGCGAATCTGTTTCATCAGGTCCGGGTGGTCCATACGAATCAAACGACCAAACGCACCTGAGGTGTAACCGGTGTTGTAATCACCCACCAGTGAAGTCCAGGTTACCGCGCCGTCAAACTGACCATTCAGCACGCCGAGGATGTCCTGCTCGTGGCCGCCGGAGAAGGTCACGTTAGAGAAGGTGCCTTTGTACTTATCATCCACTGTGCCGCCAAACTCTTTCTTGAATGCCTGGTTTGGCATCAGGAAGCCAGAGGTCGAATCCGGGTCGGCCATGCCGAAGGATTTACCTTTCAGGTCTTCCAGCTTTTTGTACGGGCTGTCCGCTTTAACGATCACCACCGAGTGGTAACCTTGTGAACCGTCTTTGTCATCCACCACGATACCAACGATATCGACCGCTTTCGGGTTCTGCAGGTAGACCGAGGCATACGATGCCGGTGACATGCTCAGTACCAGGTCAATTTTGTTACCCAACAGGCCCTGAATCACGCCTGAGTAGTCAGAAGAGTTACGCAGTTGGGTATCAACATTCAGCTCTTTGTCGAAGAACGTTTTCACACACTGGTTGTCGCCAATCTGCTGCGTGGCGTTCTGGCCACCCAGAATCCCGAGGTTAAGTTGCTTAGGGGCATCCGCTGCGTTAACGCCAAAAGCCATCAAAGCGCCAGTCAGTAAAGCTAAAGAGGTCAGTTTCATTGGTGGTTATTCTCTTGCCGTGGGAGTTAGTGGAGCTGGTTAATTTCGTCGCCGTACAGCTCATGCAGCAGGCCGTCGGTCAACTCAGAAGGATGTCCGTCAAACAGCACCTTGCCGCGCTGAATACCGATGACGCGGGTGCAGTAGTTTTTCACCAGTTCAATCGAGTGCAGGTTGACCATCACACTGATGCCCTGCTCGCTGACCTGGCGCAGCACGTCCATGATGCGTTTGGTGTTTTTCGGGTCGAGAGAGGCTACCGGCTCATCCGCCAGCAGAATCTTCGGGTTCTGCATCAGCGCGCGACAAATCGCCACGCGCTGCATCTGACCACCAGACAGGTTTTCGGCGCGTTGCAGCGCCTGCGGCAGCATGTTCATCCACTGCAACAGCTCAATTGCCTGAGCGCGGTCAGCTTCGGAAAAGACTTTAAAGAAGGATTTCAGTGTAGAGGTCTGGCTGAGACGTCCCAGCAGCACGTTAGTCAGCACATCGAGGCGCGGCACCAGGCAGAAATCCTGGAAAATCATGCCGCATTCGCTGCGCCACTCACGCATCTGGCGACTGTTCAGCGCCACCACGTTGCGTTCCGCTTCGCCGCTACGCTGGGTGAGGATGGCACCCTCGCTGGCTGAGATGGTGCCGTTCAGCATATGTAACAATGTCGATTTGCCTGCGCCTGAGCGGCCAATCACCGCCACCAGTTCCCCCGCATGCAGATCGAAACTGACATTATCCAGTACGCGGTTTTCGCCGTACGCTTTGCACAGTCCCTGCACCGACAACACCTTGTTGCCCTGCTGCAGGTGCGGAACATAAGGATTGTCGATCACGGTTTTCAGTAATGCCTGTGCCATATTCCGCTCCGTTTCATCTGAGGTGTGAATTGCCCGCTTATTACGGCCAAACGGGATGAAGACTTGATGACAGCAAAATGATCAAACCGTGACAGCGGGTTCAGCGGGTTCAGCGGGTTCCGCCCGCCAGGCAGCAGCGGTTCGGCTATTGAGAAGGTTCCGCCCGCCAGGCTTTAGGCAGTTTCAGGGCCGCCTGTGCAGGCGGACGGGCAAAGGTCCGAGGGCGCGGACCTTTGCAATCCGCGCCCTGCGGCGTCCTCGCGCAGCGCTACGCGCTGTCCCCTCGCTTATCACTCAGGCCGTACGGACCGCGCGGATTCGCCATCCCTGGCTCATGCCGCCCTCTCGCCGCATCCATGCGGCTCGTCCTGGCCTTCCCTCTGCACTCGGCGCTGCGAATGCCGCCCACACCCCCGTCTGAAAGACCGCAGAAAAAATAAAAAGCAAAAAGGAAGAGGCTGAAAAGCACAAGTCATACAGCGGGGGGGGGGGGGTGAGCGCCATCCGAACTCGCTGAGCGCGGGAACGATTCCAGGATGAGCCGCATGGATGCAGCGTGTAGCGGCGCGATTTATCGCGCGAAAAAGCCGCCTCGGTACAAAAAATACGCGCGATAAATCGCGCCGCTACAACCACTCACGCAACTGAGCGAGCGTATCCGCCAGTGCGCCATCGTTATTGAGCGGAAAACTATGGGCCGGGAGCGGCTCAGCCGCACGCGCCAGCCGACGCGCAATCTCCGCCTCGCTTTCGCGCCCACGCTGCCGCAGACGCATCGCCAGTACCTCGGGTGACACCTGCAACACCAACGGCAGCAGCTGGCTGCCGTAGCGTTGCTGTGCCACCGGCAGATGCAGCCGCGAACCATTGACCAGCACGTTAAGATCGCGTGCCAGCCAGTGGTCGATTTCTTCACCCAGACCATAGCTAAGACCATGCGCCTGCCAGCTAAGGGCAAACAACCCGAGCGCCTCACGCCGCCGAAACTCCGCTTCGCTCAGCGCCACATGGTTCTCACCCCCGGCATCCGCCGGGCGTGTAATGTAGCGATGGGCGATCACCAGACGCTCCGGCGGTGCTTCGCGCAGCGCGTTGAGCAGGCTGTCTTTCCCCGAGCCGGATGGGCCAGTCAGCCAGATCAGACGCGCCATCAGAACACCAGCCTGCCCTGCGACCACACATGACGAATATGCGGATGACCGTGATCGGTGTGCGCCAGTACCAGGTCGGCACGTAGTCCTTCGGCGATGGTGCCGCGATCCTGCAAGCCGATGGCTCGCGCCGGATTACGTGTCACCAGCGCCACCGCCTGCGGCAGTTCCAGCGTGTTGCGTTCATCCGCCGTCAGGCGGAACACCGCATCCAGCAGGCTGGCTGGGTAGTAATCCGAGGAGAGGATATCCAGCAGACCGGCACTCGCCAGCTCCCAGGCTGCCACATTGCCGGAGTGCGAACCGCCGCGCACAATATTGGGCGCGCCCATCAGCACCTGCATTCCGCAGGCACGTGAAGCAGCAGCGGCTTCCAGCGTGGTGGGGAATTCGGCAATCGCACTGCCGACGTCGTGAGATTCGGCCACGTGCGCCGCCGTGGCATCATCGTGGCTGGCAATCGGAATACCACGCGCCCGGCACATCGCCGCAATGGCGTTGCGGTTCGGCTGTGACCATTCGGCCGCCAGCGCCAGCTGTTCGCGTTCAAACTCGTCCATTTGCGCGTCATTGAGCTGATATTTGCCCTGATAATAATCGCGGTACTTCTCCAGCGAGGCGTACTGACGCTGACCTGGCGAGTGATCCATCAGCGACACCAGCGACAGTTCCGGCGTGCTGACCAGCGCTTCAAACAGCGTCAGCGTGGTGTGATAAGGCAGTTCACAGCGCAGATGCAGCTGGTGATCGACGCGATTCAACCCTTTGCGATTGCTGTCGCGGATGGCGTCGATCATCTTGTTGAGGTTATCGAGGCGATGACCGCCGTCACGCACATCACCCACGCCAATCGCATCCAGCACCGTGGTAATACCGCTGGCAACCATCAGCGCATCATGGCTGCTCATGGCGGAATGGGCAGGCCAGTCCACTTTCGGACGCGGAGTGAAGAATTTGTCCAGGTTGTCGGTATGCAGCTCCACCAGCCCGGGCAACAGATACGCCTGTTCGCCATCCAGCGCGCCAGGTTGCTGGCTGTTGCTGTCGCTAAAGCTGGCGATACGCCCCTCGCGGATCTCCAGCGATCCGGCCACCACTTCATTTTCCAGCACCAGTCGGACGTTATTGACGATCATGCTTCTGCTCCTGTTTGTACCGGCTGCATGACGTGCAGGCGATCGGCCACGCGACTGCGCACCGCTTCGTCATGAAAAATACCAACGATGGCCGCACCGCGGGCGCGCGCCTGTTCAATCAGTTCCACCACTGCCGCGCTGTTGGCGCTGTCGAGGGAAGCGGTCGGTTCATCCAGCAGCAGCACCGGATAATCAGCGATAAAACCACGCGCGATATTGACGCGCTGCTGCTCGCCGCCGGAGAAGGTTGACGGAGCCAGTGACCACAGGCGTTGTGGCACGTTCAGGCGCGTCAGCAGCTCTTTGGCGCGTTTCTCGCAGAAGGCGCGCTCCACACCACGCTCCAACAGCGGCTGCATCACGATTTCCAGCGTCGGCACACGCGGGATGACACGCAGAAACTGGCTGACCCAGCCAATGGTATTGCGGCGAATGGCAAGGATCTGGCGCGCCGGTGCCTGCGCCATATCGATCCATTCCCCGGCATGTTGCAGCCAGATATGGCCGCTGTTGGCCTGATAGTTGCCGTACAGCGCACGCAACAGCGTTGATTTGCCGCTACCGGAGCGGCCATGCAGCACCACACATTCGCCCGTGTTGACTTCCAGACTGGCGTCCTGCAACACCGGCAGCGCCACGCCGCTCTGGTTGTGCAGCACAAAGGTCTTACACAGCTTCTCCACGCGCAATTGCGTATTCATGGTTGACTCCGCCATTAGTTGAGCACCGAAGAGACCAGCAGTTGTGTATAAGGGTGATGCGGATCGTCCAGCACCCGATCGGTGAGGCCGCTTTCCACTACCCTGCCCTGTTTCATCACCAGCAGACGATGCGCCAGCAGGCGTGCCACACCGAGATCGTGGGTGACAATCACCACTGCCAGATTGAGTTCGCGCACCAGGGTGCGCAGTAAATCCAGCAGACGCGCCTGCACCGACACATCCAGCCCGCCAGTGGGTTCATCCATAAACACCAGCGAGGGCTGGGTGACGAGGTTGCGTGCAATCTGCAAACGCTGCTGCATCCCGCCGGAGAAGGTGGTCGGCAGGTCGTCGATGCGACCCGCAGGGATCTCCACATCCTGCAACCAGCGCATCGCTTCGGCGCGGATATTGCCGTAATGACGCTGTCCGACCGCCATCAAACGCTCGCCGATATTGCCGCCCGCTGTCACCTGCGGACGCAGGCCGTCGAGCGGATGCTGATGGACCACGCCCCATTCGGTGCGCAGCAGGCGGCGTCGGTCGCTCTCGCTCAGCTGATACAGGTCCTGATTGCGATAAATAATGTTGCCCTGCTGCGGCGCTAAACGCGCCGACAGGCTGCGCAGCAGCGTGGTTTTGCCGGAGCCGGATTCACCGACAATCCCCAGCACTTCGCCGGGATAAAGTTCAAAGCTGACCTCCTCAAAGCCTTTGCCAGGCGCGTAAAGGTGAGTGAGGTTATTGACCGCAAGCAGCGGCTGTTCACTGTGCATGCTGTTGTTCCTGCTGCTGGTGGCAAAAATCGGTATCGGAGCAAACAAACATGCGCGTACCGGCGTCATCCATCACCACTTCATCGAGATAGCTGTGACGTGAACCGCACAGCGCACAGGGTTGATCCCACTGTTGTACGCTGAATGGGTGATCGTCGAAGTCGAGACTTTCCACTTTGGTATACGGCGGCAGCGCATAGATGCGTTTCTCACGCCCGGCACCAAACAATTGCAGCGCGGGCATCATATGCATCTTCGGGTTGTCGAATTTGGGGATCGGTGAGGGGTCCATCACATAGCGATCGTTGACCTTCACCGGGTAAGCGTAGGTGGTGGCGATATGGCCGTAGCGGGCGATGTCTTCATACAGTTTCACCTGCATGATGCCGTACTCTTCCAGCGCGTGCATGGTGCGGGTTTCGGTCTCACGCGGCTCGATAAAACGCAGCGGTTCCGGGATCGGCACCTGAAAAATCAGCACCTGATCCTCCTCCAGCGGCGTCTCCGGGATGCGGTGACGTGTCTGGATCAGCGTGGCATCCACGGTGCGTTCCGTGGTAGCCGCACCGCTGACACGCTGGAAGAAGCGACGGATCGACACCGCGTTGGTGGTATCGTCTGCGCCCTGGTCAATCACCTTCAGCACGTCCTGATCGCCAATGATGCTGGCGGTGATCTGAATCCCGCCGGTACCCCAGCCATAGGGCATCGGCATTTCGCGTCCGGCAAACGGCACCTGATAACCCGGGATGGCGACCGCTTTGAGGATGGCGCGGCGGATGGTGCGTTTGGTTTGCTCATCCAGATAGCCACTGTTATAGCCGCTCAGTTCACTCATCATTCTGCTCCTGATGCTGTTGGCGCAGCCGCTTGAGCAGCTCCAGCTCCGCCTGGAAATCGACGTAGTGCGGCAACTTCAGGTGCGAGACAAAGCCCGCGGCTTCAACGTTGTCGGCGTGGGCCAGCACAAACTCTTCGTCCTGCGCCGGGCTGGTGATGCGTTCCTGATACTCGCGGGTTTGCAGCGCGCGATCCACCAGCGCCATCGCCATCGCTTTACGCTCGGTACGGCCAAATACCAGGCCGTAACCACGGGTAAATTGCGGTGGGTTATCGTCCTGAGAGGCGAAGCCGTTGACCATCTCACATTCGGTCAGCAGGATTTCGCCAATCTCAATCTCGAAACCCAGCTCTTCCGGGCAGATGGCGACGCTAAGATAGCCAGTACGGATTTCACCGGCGAACGGGTGGTTGCGGCCATAACCACGCTGGGTCGAATAGCCCAGCGCCAGCAGAAAACCTTCATCACCGCGCACCAGCTGTTGCAGACGCGCGGCACGCGATGCCGGAAAAGAGGGCGGTTCACGGGTGATATCGCACGGCTCGCTGCCATCATCTTCCTCACGCGTGGCCAGCCCTTCGGCGGTCATCATGCTGAACATATGCGGGCAATGCTGCGGCAGCACCTGGTCACCACGCGGCGCTGACGGGGTTTCACCGTTCGCCAGCAGGGTAAAATCCAGCAGGCGGTGGCTGTAATCATAGGTTGGGCCAAGTACCTGGCCGCCGGGCAGATCTTTGTACACTGCCGAAATACGACGCTCGATACGCATCGCATCGGTGTCTAACGCCAGGCTGTCCGCCAGGCGTGGCAACGTGGTGCGATAGGCGCGCAGCAGGAAAATCGCTTCGACTAAATCGCCGCTCGCCTGCTTGATCGCCAGCGCCGCCAGCTGCGGATCGTAGATGCCGCCTTCGGTCATCACGCGATCCACCGCCAGACCCAGCTGCTCTGCCAGCTGGTCACACTGCAGCTCCGCCAGCGCACGATTGCCACGACGTAAATCGGCCTGTAATTGATGGGCGCTGGCTATCGCCTTTTCGCCCCCTTTCACCGCCACGTACATCAGCACACCTCCACGTCAGTGGTGCGCGGCAACGCCATCATCGCTTCGCCACAGGTGAAAATCAGATCGACGCCCTGTGGGAACGGATGCGGGCGCTCACGCAGGTAATGAAGAATCGCCGCAGGCAGCTGAGGGGCGATGGCACGCGGTTCACGCAGACCCGGACCAGACAGACGCAGCGTCAGGCCACCGTTCAGCGATGGCACTTCAATAATCAGCGTGGTGCTTTTTTCTGGTGACAGGTTATCACCAGCAGCGAAGTGCGCCGGATCAGGGTTGGCGCTGGCATGGGTCAGGGCGAAGGGAGCATCGCGCTCGCTGACAATCGGTACACCGGTATGGAAACGCAGGTTGCTGCGCAGGATCTCGTTATCCATCTTCTCATCCAGCCACAGGGCGCTTTCCTGATCGACCAGCGTCAGCAGCACCGCCGTTGCCGCCGGTGACAGATCGCCCCAGCCCTGGGCCAGCGGCAATGCCACCATCACGCCCGGCTCACTCATCGCTTTCAGAATGCGACGGAAAGCGCGCTGCGCATCAGCCACCGGATGGTTAAAACTTGCCAGTAATGTCATCAGTTATCTCCGCGAACCAGCGTAAAGAAATCCACTTTGGAGCTGGCGATTTCGCGTGCGCGCAGCTGACGCTGCTCTTCACGCAGGGCCGCCAGCGGGGCAATTATTTTTTCTTCGATCAGCGCCTGGGTTTCCGGCTGCTGTAATAAGGCATCGATCAAGGCGCAACGCTCGGCATGGGCTTTATCGCGTCCCAGCACATAGCTGAACCCGAGGGTACCATCGTGCAGTTTCACCACTGCACGCGTCACCGTGGCATCGCCCATCACAAAGCGCTTGCCACTGCCCCCCATGCGCGCCTGCAAACGGGTCAGACCGGTTTCTGCCGGACGCACCCGTTCAAAGCTCGGGTTGAGTCGGAGCTGTTGCCAGTGAGCGTCAAGCTGGCTGGCTTCACTATGAGCCAGCACCGACATCCAGTGCTGACGGGCCGTAGGTTGTTTCATTAGTGCTCCAGGGTCAGTTCAATCATGTCGCCACGCGTCAGGCTGACGGAGTATTCCGCTACCTGGCCGTCGCTGTTTTTATTCAGGGTACGTACGCACAGCACCGGCGACTGCAAAGCAATCTCCAGCTGCTGGCACTCTTTGGCCTGTGCACGGCGGGTGCTGATGCGGGTCTGCGCGCGGGTCAGTTGCAGGCCGGCATGCTGCTGTAAATAGTTATGCAGCGAACCGCTGTGGAACTGTTGCATCACCGGCCACCAGCTCAGCTCAGACAGGTAATGGTTGATGACGCAGACCGGTACGCCATTAACGCGACGCAGGGTACGCAGGTGAATAACGCTGTCCCCTTCCCTGATGCCGAGGGCGCTGGCGACGTCACTACTGGCTGGACGCAGCACCGCCAGCAGACGTTCGCTGGTAGGATGGCTGCCCTGCTCCAGCAGGTTCTGAGTGAAACGGGCCTGAGCATGCAGTGGGTAGTCATACGGACGCATCAGCACCAGGATGCCGACGCCATGACGCCGTTGCAGCAGCCCTTTATTCACCAGCTCGTCTACCGCACGGCGCAGCGTGTGGCGATTGACTTCGTAATGTGCCGCCAGCTGTTGTTCAGAAGGCAGGTAATCGCCGCAGCGATAATGTTCCTGTAGCGCCTGCTCCAGTTGGGCGGCGACCGCCTGGTACACAGTGGTCGGATGTCTGGATATCTCCATCACCATCAATACCTCGCTCGCGTAAGGTTGTGGAATCGCAGCCAGAGACGCTGCGGGATGCCGACTACCTTGACGCAGGCAAATGACAACTCCGTGACGGCTCAGTGACGCACTGATGAATTTGCTTTAAGGCAGCAGGATGCGAGTAATTCAGACGGGAATTTAATAAAAAATTTTTAACTGTTGCCTTTGTGATGCTGCTCAAAAAAATACCGGTTATTTTCACTTCATTTACGCCCCCCTTGCGCAATGCAGCTTTTCATACTTCTGCTAAGTTAAAACATGACACCTCCTTGTTACGCGAACTTTAAAATGATTAATGCAATCAAACTGTCAGACGGTTTTCGGCGCAACTTTGTGCGTGAAGTGATCCTGCCGTTAGTGGCGATTCTGGTGCTGACCTTTGCCGGTGCCGGTGCTGGCCTGTTCTGGGGCACCCGCCTGACCAATAACGAAGCGCAGGAACAGCAGCAACGCATGATTGAGGCTTCGTTTGACCAAAGTCTGACGGAACATTTGCGCCAGCTGCGCAGCCTGACGCGCTGGGCACCGCTGGCTAATCAGCTGGATTTGCCGCAGCCGGATCAGGGCTGGCTGGATGAGAATGTCGGCAACTGGCTGTATGAAATGTTCGACCATGAGCTGGTCCTGATACTGGGGCAGGATAATCAACTGCTTGAGGTGTGGCGTAATGGGCAGCAGGTGCCGGATCGCCAGGTGGGGCCACAGGTACAGGCGATGCTCAACAGCACGCTGCTGCTCACCAGTGCCCCTTCCGCAGATCGCGCCGATTTTGTGCGTATTGGCGATCGCGCCGCCTCAGTTGCGGTGGGTGATATCAGCCGTGACTCCCGTCTGGCTGGGCGCTATCGGCTGGTGAGCGTGAAATATCTCGATGACGGTTATCTGAACCGGCTGGCGACGCGCAGCCAGTTGCGACAGTTGCATTTCAGCAGCGGCACACCACAGCCCAATGACCGGGCGCATTATCTGCTGAACACGCAACAAGGCGATCCGGTGGGCTATATCAGCTGGGAGCCAGACCGGCCTGGCGCGCAGATGTTGCGCACCATCGGTCCGTCCACCCTGCTTTCGGTGGTGATGATTACCCTGGTCTGTCTGTTTATGGTCCGGCGTATCTGGACCTCATCATTAAATCTGTCCCAGTCGCTGCTGCGGCTGGGGGCCAGCGAGGCGCAGGCACAGCATCTGGCGTTTCATGATGTGCTTACCGGCCTGCCCAACCGGTCGCTGGTGGAAGACAGGCTCAGCCAGGCGCTGGCGATGGCCGCACGCTACGATCATCGCGTGGCGTTGTTGCTGATCGATCTCGATCGTTTTAAGAACATCAATGATACCTACGGTCACCACGCGGGCGATGATTTGATTATCGAAGTCGCGCATCGGCTGAGCGGCCTGGTGCGCGCCAGCGATACCGTTGGCCGCATCGGCGGAGATGAATTCATTATCGTGATGCCGGATGTGGAGAATATCGGCCAGGTACAGGCCGTGGCAAAACGCATCATCGACGCGCTGAGCGAGCCCTACCATTTGTTTGGCAGTGAAGCCTGGATTGGGGCCAGTATCGGCCTGGCACTGGCACCCAAAGATGGGCTGGATCGCCAGGAGTTGATGCGCAAAGCGGATATCGCGTTGTATGAAGCGAAAAACGGCGGACGCGGTCAGTATCGTCAGTTTGAGCGGGCGATGGATGAATCGCTGCGCACCCGCCAGCAAATCGCCGCCGATCTGCGCCACGCGCTGCTGCATTACGACGGTCTGGCGGTGTGGTATCAGCCGTTGATGGAGATCAGCGGCCAGCGTGTGGTGGGAGTGGAAGCGCTGTTACGCTGGCAGCATCCCACCCGTGGCGAGGTCGTTCCCGGAGAGTTTATTGCTATCGCAGAGGAAACCGGATTGATCATCCCACTGGGAGAATGGGTGCTGCGCGAAGCCTGCAAAACCTCGCTACGCATGCCGCAGCTGATCGTCGCTGTTAACGTTTCACCGGTGCAGTTCCGCGCCAGTGGTTTTGTCGAGCGGATGATTGAAATTGTCCAGTCCGAAGGGGCCGATCCGCAGCGCATGGAGCTGGAGATTACCGAAGGGGTGTTGATTGAGGATGAGCATGAGGCGCGCAACAATATCATCGCGTTACGCAATGCCGGTTTCCGCATCGCACTGGATGATTTCGGTACCGGCTATTCCAGCCTGAATTACCTCAGCACCTTCCCGGTGGACAAAATCAAGATCGACCGCTCCTTCACGCAGTCATTAGGGGTGGCGCAGAATTCGGCCGCGATTATTGAATCGGTGGTACGCCTCGGCCACGCCATGGGGTTAATGGTCACCGCCGAAGGGGTAGAAACCGAAGGCCAGATGAGCGCGCTGGCCGATGCCGGCTGTAACCAGTTGCAGGGTTATCTGTTCAGCCAGGCCGTGCCGATCGAGGAAATTGAAAGGATGGTGTGATTTTTAATTGCGCGATTTATCGCGCGGTAATGAGCAAACTTTACTGGAATCCATTACGCAAAAAATTAATCTAAAAATTAACCACCGCATAATTTCTGACAATATGCTCCCGCAACAAGGAGAGCAACATGTCACGTCGAAAGAATCTGCGCTTACCCTACTATGACTATAAATCAGCAGGGGCCTACTTTGTAACGATGGTAACTCGCCAACGTGCTCCACTGTTTGGACATATTGAAAACACGCAATTAATGAGTAGCCGCTTTGGAATAATTGCCGAACAGGAGTGGTCAATGTTGCCGTCACGCATAAATAAATTAAAGCTTGATGCTTTTGTTCTGATGCCAAATCATCTGCATGGCATCTTGTGGCTGGAAGAAAACAGACTCTGCCCACTTTCACGCATCATTGCGTTATATAAAGCAGGTGTAACCCGGCGTTGCGGGCAAAAAATCTGGCAATTTAATTTCCATGAACGCGTGATTCGGGACGAGCGAGAATTGTATTTTGTGCGGCAATATATTGAGCAAAACCCATTGCGCTGGGAATGGGATCGATATTATTTATAATTGCGCAATAAATCGCAAAAGATTGCGCGATAAATCGCGCCGCTACGGTACATTGCACGTATTTGTAGCGGCGCGATTTATCGCGCGTTTGTTATTACGACGGAAAATCCGTATCAATCGACGTTTGTTTCCATGCCTCGACCTGCGCCAGCCGTTCTTTCAGCTTATTGGTCACTGCGTCATAACCCCAGGCCCCCATCACCAGATGGCGCGGTGGGGTGGCGTTTTCGGTGATGGCTATCATCGCGCTAGCGGCGCGCGCCGGATCGCCCGCCTGGGTGCCGCTGTATTCAGAGGTGGCTTTCATACGCGCAGCGGCGGTTTCGGCATACTCTGGCAGCTTGCTCGGCGTCTGATGCAGTGAACGCCCTGCCCAGTCGGTACGGAACGGGCCGGGTTCGACGCAGGTGACGTGAATGCCCAGCGGGGCGGTTTCCAGCGCCAGCGAATCCGACCAGCCCTCCACCGCGTGTTTGCTGGCCGAGTAATAACCCGAGCTGGCAAACCCCATAAATCCGGCCACCGAGGTGATATTGATAATGTGGCCGCTGCGCGCCTGACGCATCGTTGGCAGGATGGCGCGGGTCAGCGCAAATAAACCAAACACGTTGGCATCAAACTGGGCACGAATTTCCTGATCCTCGCCCTCTTCTACCGAACTCTGATAACCGTATCCGGCGTTGTTGACCAGCACATCAATGGTGCCGAACGTCGCCAGCGCTTTAGCTACCGCAGCATCAATACTGGCCTGCTGCGTGACATCCAGCGCCACCGCCAGCGCATTGCTGTGCCCTTCAACCAGATCCTGCACTTTCCCCGGATCGCGTGCCGTCACCACGGTGTGGAAACCGCGCGCAATCGCCTGCTGTGCCAGTTCACGACCAAAGCCGGTGGAGCAGCCGGAAATAAACCATACGGGATGTTTTGCTGTTGCCATGCTGAGACTCTCCTGAAAAGGTCAGACGCCCGATGAACCTGCCATCGGGCAAAGAGGTTAAGCCTGGCAGGAAAGCCGCAACGGTTTTAGCGTGTTGTGCGTCATCAAATCATCATCGCCGGATAACGCTGGCGCAACTGGCTGAAGATGGCGTGCATCTGCGTCGCCATGCCCGTCTCTGGCTGGCTATCCGCTGCCACCGCCTTAAACACCTGATGCTTAAGAAAATGACGCCAGCCAACCGGTGCAGCCGCCAGGAAGCTGGTCAGCAACTGATAGCGTTGCGGTGTCCATATCGCTTCAAACGCGTCACGCGCCGCCCCGTGATCAAAGTGTCCGGCAGCAGGCTGGCGCATGGCATGACGCAGTTCAGCGGTCATGACCTCGTCAACCTGGTCATTGACGATCGCCACGCCATACTGCTCGCGGGCCGCCGCCAGACTGACGAAGCCGCAGCGTACATCCCGCAGTACCGCCTGCACATCACGATCCACTGCCAGACCGTAGCCCCCCGCTCCCGGACCGCACACCTCAACAATGTCCCCCGGCTGGCAGCGAATCACATCGGTGTTGCCATGTTCGAGGGTGTCACCGTCACGCAGGGTGCGGAAGTGCGACAAACCGCCCGGTGCGCCGCCGAGCACGCCCGCCGAGGCAAATACCGAACGATTACGGTTACGGGCGGTGACCAGCGTATCCGGGGCAAAAACCTCAAACACCATCTCGCTGGCTAAGCCGCCGCGATAACGTCCGGCACCGGCGCTGTCGGGCACCAGGCCATAGCGATGGAAATGGATCGGCACTTCCGCTTCGTTGATCTCAATCGGCGTGTTTTTCAGGAAGGCGGATAACCCACCAGATCCATCCGGGCCATCGTGACGTGGCGTACCGCCCGCACCACCGCCCACCGGACCAAGCGATGCCACTACGCTGCGGTTAGCGGCATCGCTGGTGCGAATATTCATGATGGAGTTGCCA
This sequence comes from Pantoea sp. X-Soil-TKNS-1280, assembly GCF_059730475.1. NCBI lineage: Bacteria > Pseudomonadati > Pseudomonadota > Gammaproteobacteria > Enterobacterales > Erwiniaceae > Pantoea > Pantoea sp. X-Soil-TKNS-1280. The sequence goes on from NZ_AP035962.1 coordinate 2,643,019, forward strand.
CCCGGCGAGTTGGCTGGCAGACGTTCGGGGATCGCCTGGGAAAATACGCCGATGGTGGCGATCTGCGACAGAGCACAGGTCAGCGAACGCATGCCCACTGCCGCCGGTGCTTCACAGTTCATCACCGTTCCCGGCGGCAGAATGGCGCGCGTCGGGCGCAGCGTTCCCGCGTTCAGCAACAGGTTACGGTCCAGCGTGGAGAGCACATAGGTGACCCCCACCAGCGCCAGCGGGTGGCGTTCGCGTCCACCGGTTGGCATATTCAGCGAGGAAGCCAGCTGTGGATCGCTGCCGGTGTAATCCAGCTCCAGCGTTTCCCCCTGCACCCGCAGGGTGATCGCCACCCGGCACGGGAAGCCCCCTTCGCCATCCTCGTCGGCAAAGTCGGCATAGAAATATTCACCGTCGGGAATGGTGGCGATAATGCTGCGCGCCTGGCGTTCGGCGTACTCCAGCATCCCCTCGATACCTTGCAGAAAATCCACCACCCCGAAACGGGCGATAATCTCGTGGATTTTACGCTCACCCACGTTTACCGAAGCAAGCTGGGCTTTGAAGTCACCCCAGTTCTGATCCGGTACGCGCACGTTGAGCCGCATAATGCGCGCCACTTCTTCATTTAACTCACCGTTACGCATGATTTTCAGCGGCGGAATGCGGATGCCTTCCTGCACGATATCGGTCAGGGAACGCGACAGCGAAGCCGGGACTGCGCCGCCCACATCAGTATTGTGAATATGCCCCACCACAAAGCAGACAATTTCCCCCTGATGAAACACCGGTTTCCAGATATGGATATCCGGCGAGTGGGTTGCCACGTTGCCCGCGTAGGAGTCGTTGGTGATGCAGATATCTCCCTCGTCATAATGCTCAATCAGGGTCAGCACCGGGCCGTAATCAATCCCGCTATACCAGGGCGCGCCAAAACTGCGCGGTGAGGCGAACGCCAGCCCGTCCCGGCTGACAATCTGGCAGGAGAAATCTTCCGTCTCTTTGACAAAAGTGGAGTGCGCGGTGCGCATCAGGGTAAACGCCATCGCGTCGGCCGCTGCCGCACAATAGTTGGCGAGAATTTGCAGGTTACGTCCGTCAATCGCCATCTTAGTGTGCCTCCCGTGGGGTAATCAGTAAGTTGCCAAACTCATCCACCAACACCTGCATGTGCGGTGGCACGCAGGTGGTGCAGTCATCCTGCGCGATAATCACCGGCCCGGTCAGCTGATGTCCGGCACGCAGGCTGGCGCGCAGCACCACATCAACCTGATGTTCTGCCCCATCAATCCACGCGCGGGTCTGTTGCGCCACGGCTACCGGCCCGCTGGCCGCAGCCAGACGATTCAGCGTGGGTTTGGGGGTCGGCGAGGCGATCACCAGCCGCAGATTGATGATCTGCACTGGCGCGCTGGCATCGCAATGACCAAACAGCTGCTGATGCTGGCGATCAAAGGCATCATGTAAGGCGCTGACATTGGCCTGCACCAGCCAGCACTCCTCCAGCATCACTTCAATTTCGAATGACTGGCCGCGATAGCGCATATCGGCGCTGTAGTGCAGGGTGAACGGCATCGCGCTACCGTGCTGATCACTCAGCCAGCCACGGGCGCGCAGGCTGAGCGCTTCCGCTTCTGTCGCCAGTTTATCCGCCAGTGAGGCATCCAGATCGCTGTACAAGGTACGGATAAAATCATTGCGGATATCCGCCACCAGTCCACCCAGCGCAGACAGTACTCCCGGGGTCGGCGGCACAATCACCCCTTTCATATTCAGTTCACGCGCCAGGAAGCAGCCCATCATCGGACCGGCACCACCAAAGGCGAGGAACCAGAATTCACGCGGATCGAGACCAAAACGTGACAGCAGGCCGCTGGTATCGCTGTACATGCTGGAAATCGCCAGTTGGATAGCGGTTTCCGCCGTCTCCTCCACCGGGATACCCAGGGTTTCCGCCAGCGGTTGCCAGGCAGCGCGTGCAGCGGCAACGTCCACCCTGACGGCGTTATAGCCCAGATCGCCGTGACCGATCATGCCGCAGGCGGCAAAGGCATCGGTAGCGGTCGGCTGCGTGCCGCCACGCTGGAAGCATACCGGTCCGGGCAGGGAGCCGGCGCTATCCGGCCCCATGTGCAGCACGCCCTGATTATCGATCCACGCCAGTGAACCCCCGCCCTGCCCGACGGATGTCACCGCCACCGAGGGGATATAGATCGGGAAATCACCGATGATTTCACCATTACCCTGTGCCACCTGGCCATCGATGATCACCGCCACATCGGCGCTGGTGCCGCCAATGTCGAGGCTAAGGATTTTTTCAAAACCGCAGGTGCTGGCGAGAAAGCTGGCGCCAATTACGCCGGATGCAGTGCCGGACAGCACCATCTGCACACATTCGCTTTTCGCCTGCTCCACCCCCATCACCCCGCCGTTGGATTTCGTGATACGCGGCGGTGGCGTCACGCCCATGGTGTTCAGGGCGCGCTCAAAGGATTCGAGATAATGGATCACCATCGGCTGCACATAGGCGTTAATGGTGGCGGTGATGGTGCGTTCATACTCGCGGATGATGGGCCAGATATCTGCCGAGCAGGAGGTCAGCAATTCTGGTGCCCGGTCATTGATAATCGCTTTCACTGCCGCTTCGTTATGGCGATTACGGTAGCTGTGCAGCAGCGCCACCACAATGCCCTGGCACCCTGCCGCCCGCGCGCCTGCAATCGCCGCCAGCACGCTGTCATGATCGACATCCTGCAACACGGCACCATTACGGTCGGTACGTTCTTTGATGGCAAACACCCGGTCACGGGAAATCAACGGCTCTGGTCGGCGTGAGAACAGGTCGTGGATATGCGGTATTTTCAGGCGCGCCAGCTCCAGCACATCGCAAAAACCCTCGGTAGCGAACAGCGCCAGTTTGACGCCGCGCCGCTGGATAACCGCGTTAATCCCCACCGTGGTGCCGTGGGTGAAGTAGTCGATTTGCTGTGGTGCGATGCCGTCACGTTGTTCCAGTTGCGCCAGTCCGGTGAGAATTTCACTGCCGGGCTGGTCGGGTCGCGATAACACTTTCAAGGTGTGAATCTGATTAGTCTGCACGTTCAGGACGGCGAAATCAGTAAAGGAGCCGCCAATATCTACGCCAACGCGATAACCCATGGTGTTTTCCCATTATCAGGAGAGAGGAAATTCCATCAGCTTGTGCGGATCCTGTACCACACGCCAGCCGAGGCGCTGGTACAGCTGATGGGCATCATTCGTCGAAAGCATCCAGCGGCGCACCGTTTGTAACTCCGGGTGCTCCCGCACACAGGTCGCCAGCCAGCTACCCAGGCCGTGGCCGCGCCAGTTTTCATCGATGATGACGTCACATAACCAGCCGAAGCGGGTGTAGTCCGTCACCAGCCGGGCAAAGCCAATTTGTTGATTTTGATGATAAAGGCCAAACGGCAGCGACCCGGCAATCGAGCGCTCGGTTTTCGCACGCGGCTGGCCCTTAGCCCAGTACGAACGCACCGCCAGCTGGTCATGAATCCAGTCAATATCAAGGCGCTGACGTTCGGTAGAGAGAGTGAAGTCATCGCGCTGCCACTGCTGAGCGGGGATGGTTAAGGCGTCCATGGCAACTCCTTGTAAAGGGGTGAATTGAGTTTAAAGGCGTTGGGGCAAGCATAACGGCTGAAGCCGGAGCCTGAACAACTAAGATAAAGGGAATTTTGTACGATGGAGAAATTTTATGCTGCTCAGGTAGGAGGCCAGACCGGGCCGGGGTGGTGGCGATCTTGTTCGCCGGTCGCTGGCTTGCCAGCAGCGGTTTGGCTCTGAGGGGGTTCTGCCCGCCAGGTAGCGGCGGTTTGGCTCCGCAGGGGGTCCGCCCGCCAGGCTTTAGGCAGTTTCAGGGCCGCCTGTGCAGGCGGACGGGCAAAGGTCCGAGGGCGCGGACCTTTGCAATCCGCGCCCTGCGGCGTACTCGCGCAGCGCTTCGCGCTGTTCCCTCGCTTATCACTCAGGCCTGACGGACCACGCGGATTCGCCATCCATGGCTCATGCCGCCCTCTCGCCGCATCCATGCGGCTCGCCCTGGCCTTCCCTCTGCGCTCGGCGCTGCGAATGCCGCCAACACCCCCGCCTGCACGCCCGGCGCTGTCTGCTTTGCGCGATAAATCGCGCCGCTACGGTACGTGCAATCCTTTGTAGCGGCGCGATTTATCGCGCAGGCAGCCATGGCGAAAGCACAGAAAAGCATTGATGTGGCAGCGGCGGCTGGGCGCCATCCGAACTCGCTGAGCGCGGGAACGATTCCAGGATGAGCCGCATGGATGCGGCGAAAGGCGGCGTTGAGCAGGAGCGAATCGACGCCGATCCGTCGGAAGTTGTAGCGGCGCGATTTATCGCGCGAAAAAGCCGCGAAGCGGCGAGGCAGGCGGCGCAAGGCCGGGGAATGCAAAGGGGGCGGCCTGGCCCCCTTTGCTCGGTCGCCGCACCGGCGATCTGAAACTGCCTTAGCCCAAGGCGAACGAAACCTTCCCGAAATCAACGAACCCAACGAACCCGCGTTAACGCGAAATCACACCCCAAACTCAACCGAATTCTGTTTCGCGATCAGCGACCTCAACGGCACACTACTTTTCATAATCGGCGACTTAATCACGATATAACTGAAATACTTATCGATGCCGATTTGCGCATCCAGCATCTTTTCAATCACTTCCTGGTAATGTTCAATACTGCGGGTAATAAAACGCAGCAAATAGTCGTAACCGCCGGTGATCAGATGGCACTCCATCAGCTCATCCACATCACGCACCGCGTTTTCGAATTTCATAAAATCTTCGCGGCGATGGCCGGAGAGCGTCACTTCGGTAAACACCGTCACCGAATCGGTAATTTTGGTGAGATTGATATGCGCTTCATAGCCGGTGATAAAACCCGCCTGCTCCAGACGTTTCACCCTTTGCAGGCAGGGGCTGGGTGAAAGTCCAACGGCGTCGGCCAGGTTGACGTTGCTGATACGGCCATCTTTTTGTAGTTGCACCAGGATGTTGATATCGATGCGGTCGAGTTTCATTAAGCCGTTCATAGCACCCCTCATTGTTGACCAACTGTGCAGGTTATCCCGATGGTATATCACGCTTTAATGTGGCTGCGCCAGCACTGACGCACGCCACGATTTTCGGGAAGCCTGAGAATAATTTCAGCAATATCAATGAGGAAGCCGGATTTATCCGAGTCGGCCACTGGCGCGTGCCAGCGCGATATCAAAGATATGTAGCGCTTCTTCCAACTGCGAATCCGTCGTCACCAGCGGTGCCAGGAAGCGGATAGTGCTGCGGTGCAGACCACATTTAATCAGCAACAATCCTTCCTGGCAGGCGCAGTCGAGGATCTTCTGCGTCATCACCGCGTCAGGGCGTTTGGTTTCGAAGTCGATAATTTCTACCGCCTGCATAAAGCCGACGCCGCGCACATCGCCGATACAAGCATATTTTTCCGCCAGCTGGTGCAGATGCGCATTAAGCTTGTCACCCAATTGATTGCTGCGCGCCAGCAGGTTGTCATTTTCCAGCAGATCGAGCACCGCCAGTGCCGCCGCACAGCCAAGCGCGTTGCCGCCATAGGTGCCGCCCAGACCACCCGGTAACGGTGCATCCATCATCGCCGCTTTACCCACCACGCCGGAGATGGGCAGACCGCCACCGAGGCTTTTCGCCACCGTGATCAGGTCCGGGGTGATACCCGAATGCTGGAAGGCGAACATTTTGCCGGTACGACCAAAACCGGTCTGCACTTCATCACAAATCAACAAAATGCCGTGCTTCTCGGTGACTCGACGCAGAGCCTGCATAAAGCTGGCACCGGCAGGCAGGAAACCACCATCGCCCTGCACCGGTTCGATGATGATTGCGGCGACGCGTTCCGGCGCAATCTGCACCGCAAACAATTGATCCAGCGCTTGCAGACAATCTTCGTCGCTCACGCCATAAAACGCGTTCGGAAACGGCAGTCGATACACCTCGCCCGGGAATGGACCAAAATTCTGTTTGTAAGGCTGACTCATCCCGGTCAGGGTACAACCGAGCAGGGTGCGGCCATGAAACGCACCGTCAAAGGCGATGATGCCAGATCGCTGGGTATGGGCACGGGCGATTTTCACCGCATTTTCTACCGCCTCCGCACCGCTGGTGAAAAACACGCTTTTGAACGGCTGACCATTGCCTACCAGCTGATTCAGACGCTGTGCCAGCTCGATGTAACCCGGATAGGCCACCACCTGGAAACAGGCGTGTGACACCAGGCCCAGCTGGCGGGTGACGGCATTAACCACCGCCGGATGGTTATGGCCGACATTAAGGACACCAATGCCGCCGACGAAATCAAGGTAGCGATTGCCCTCCACGTCCCACACTTCGCTGCCCTTTGCCCGCTCGATCACCAGCGGATGTGCGGTGACCACGCCACGCGGCACATGCTGCTCACGCGCGTCCAGTAACAGGCTGTTATCGGAATATGTTTGCTGTTCCGCCATGACATTCTGCATTTTTAACCCTCATCCACGTAACGTTCGGTTGGCTCAAGTATCGCAACCCATTGGTTTCTCACGCTGCCGTAATTGCCGGAGCAGCGGCATTTCCTGTTAAAATCGTCAGCCTTTCAGCAGGGAAATGCTTTCAGTATCCCCGGTTACGATCGATAACACCGACCATCGGTTCGCCGCGTTGATAGCGACGCAGATTGTCGAGCAACGCCGCCACCGCGCTGTCGGTTTGCGTCTGGCTGGCGATGTGCGGCGTCAGCCAGATGGCCGGATGGTGCCAGAAAGGATGCCCGGCAGGCAGCGGCTCAGGATCGGTCACGTCGATCACCGCCGCACTGAGCTGACCGCTCGCCAGTGCCGCCAGCAGATGATCGTCATTGAGCTGTGGCCCACGTCCCACCTGCACCAGCGCCGCTCCGCTGGGCAGCCGTGCAAAGAGTTCAGCATTGAGCAACCCGCGCGTGCTGTCGGTAAGCGGCAGCAGGCATACCAGAATGTCGCTATGGGCAAGGAAATCATCCAGCTGTTCGCTGCCATGCCAGCAGCGCACCCCGTCGATTTCACGTGGTGTCCGGCTCCAGCCCGCGCAGTGAAAACCGAGCGATACCAGCTGCTTCAGCGCAGCCTGACCGAGTTCACCCAACCCCATGACCCCGACCCGGCGCTCCCCGGCGGTATGTATTTTGTGGGTTTGCCACTGCTGTTCACGCTGCTGCTGGAAATAGCGCGGCATATCGCGATGCAGTCCCAGCACGGCAAAAGTGACGTACTCCACCATGCCCTGGGTCAGGCCGGGTTCGATCATGCGCACCACCGGCAGATCCGGCGGCAACGTACTGAGGTCAAACTGGTCAGCCCCCGCGCCTACCGACAGCAGCGCTTGCAGGTTTGGAAAGGTCGCCAGCACATCTTCCGGTGGCTGCCAGGCAATCAGCACCTCCACCTGCGCGGCATCGCCGATCTCTGGCCAGATATGCAGCCGGATATCCGGCGCGTGCTGCGCCAGCCAGCGTTGCCAGTGCGCCCCGCGCACCGGGTCCGATTTATAAACGATATGCATCAGGCCATCGCCTGGGTCATCAACCCGAACGCCTGCATCTCACCGACCTGCGGTGACCACGGCGTTCCCCGTATCATGGTGGTCGGTGCATCGACCTGATCCAGTCCCAGCGTTACCAGCCAGGCGGCCAGCGGCTGTGCACCATCGGTATCAATGCGGACAAATTCGCCGCCCAGCCCCTGCATCAGCGCGGCCACCAGCGCCTGCGCCACCGGCAGGTTCTGTGCAATCACCGGGCCAATCGCCCAGCCATGACCAAAACGCCGCAGGCTGGCAAAACCGTGGATACGCTGCTGCGCGTCCTGCAACATCACCGTCTGGCTATTGGCAATCAGCTGGTTGAGCAAACGCGGACGCCACATGCCATGCGCCTGGTGATCCAGTTCGGTCAGCAAATCCGCATCCGCCGGAGTAGCGTTACGCAGCGTCAGCCCGGTAGGGATAGTCACCTGCGGTACCGCTGCCAGCGCACGCGTCTGGTGCTGCTGGATATGGCCGGTCACGTTGAAACCGAGCTTCGCATACAGCCCTTTACCCATTTCCGTCGCGTGCAGGCGTACGTTGCAGCCAGGAAATTTCTCCAGCAACGCCAGCATCAGCTGTTTGCCAACACCGCGCCCCTGGAACTGGTCATTGACGATCACCAGCCCGATGGTGGCGGACTGCTCTCCCCAGCGCCAGCCGATGGCGCTGCCAAGGTAAGCACCGTCTTCCTCCGCCACCACGCCTTCGCCCAGTTGTTGCGCCTGCAACCAGTCTTCGCGCCGGTGCGGCCACTTCAGGTTTTGCGTCATGGCAAAACCCTGTTCAATGTCGTCCGCCGTCATCGCGCGTAATGTGATACTCATGTTGTGCTCCTTACATCATGCCTGGTGCGTCGAGGCCACTGCCATCAACCAGGCGGGAATAACGATATGGGGTCGGGTCCACCACCGGCGTGCCGTCGGTCGCCAGATCGGCGGCCAGCCGCCCGGCCCCCGGACCAATACCAAAACCGTGTGCACTGTACCCGGCTGAGATCACCAGTCCCGGTAGTTTCGCCACGGTGGAGATCACCGGAATGGCATCGGGGGTGCTGTCGATCATGCCGCCCCAGGATTGCGCCAGCTTAAGATTGGCCAGCGCCGGATACTCTTTACGCATCGCCGCCAGCCCTTCTTCCACTATGCTGGCATCCGCTGCCGGGTCGAGAATACGTACCCGTTCAAACGGCGACTGGCGATCAAACTCCCAGCTGCCCAGCGCTTCCGGGCCAGAAAAGAACGGTTTGATGCCAGGATTGAATTTAAGGTTTTTGCGGCGGCTTTTGAAGGTCGGATAGAACTGGCGTGCGTAGCGAATACCCTGCGCACCCGGTTCAAGACGACCGCGACCGGACACCGAGACGGTATAGCTGCCGTCAATCTGCGGGCGGCAGGCAAAGCCGGGGGTGTACAGCGGCATCGCAATCGCCTGCTCAATCGGCTGGGTGCGGAAGGCTGTGCCGATCACATTGCCAAGTGGCAGATCGATGCCGTGTCGGCGGCAGAACATCGATGTCCAGGCCCCGGCGGCGCAAATCACCCGGCTGGTTTTGATCAGGCCACGCTCGGTCCACACGCCGCTGACCCGGCCTGCCGCAATGTCCAGACCACGTACCGCGCATTGCTGGAACACCCGCGCGCCAAGACGCTGCGCACCAATCACCAGCCCGGCGGAAGCCAGTCGTGGCTCCGCATGGCCATCAGTGGGTGAGGACACTCCTCCGAGCCAGGGGGTGGTACTGCCAGGCGTCATCGCTTTGGCCTGCTCTGCGTTGAGCATGTCGCTGCGTACTCCGTAGTTTTTTGCCATCCGGCCCCATTTTTCCCAGGCCGCAATATCTTCTTCGTTACGCGTCGCATACACCAGGCCGCTGCGGCGGAAGCCCAGTTCTTCGCCGGTGGCCGCGTTGAGTTCCCCCCAGCGCTGGAGCGCATAGATAATCAGTGGCAGTTCGCGCTCGTCGCGGTTCTGCTGGCGACACCAGCCCCAGTTACGGCTCGACTGTTCCGCACCCACCAGCCCTTTTTCCACCAACACCACCTTTAACCCCTGCTGGGCCAGCTCCCAGGTGGCGGCAGAACCGGCGATACCGGCACCAATCACCACCACATCGGCGGACTCAGGGAAATCAGCACTGTCCTGTACATAACGAATCGGCGCAGGCATAACGTTGCTACCTCAATATTTAAAATATTTCTGCGATTTATAACCGCGCGATAAATCGCGCGACATCGGGAAAAAACCGCGCGATAAATCGCGCCGCTACATTCGTGCTGTTATTCCGCCTTCAGTACTTCTTCGTGCTCATCGAGCCAGCCCTGACGCAGCTCTGGCACAGCACGTTTCAGGCGTTCGAAATACAACTCGCTGGTGGGTTTGTCGTAATCCGCTCGGGCGATCTGGGTGACAATGCGGCCGCTTTTCATCACCACGATATCGTCGCAAACGGCGCGCACCGCGTGCATGTCGTGGCTGATAAACAGCACGGACAGCCCCAGCTCACGCCGCAGTTCGCTGATCAGATCCAGCACTGCCGCCGCCACTACGGTGTCGAGCGCCGAGGTCACTTCATCACACAGGATCAGATCCGGCTCGGCGGCCAGCGCCCGTGCGAGGTTAACGCGCTGTTTTTGCCCGCCGGAGAGCGCCCACGGACGCCGCCATAACACGCTGCGTGGCAGTTTGACCAGGTCGAGCAACTGATGCAGCCGCTGTTCGCGTGCCGCCCCACTCAGGCCGTGAAATAAGGCCAGCGGGCGTGACAGGATGCGTTCAACACTGTGCGCCGGATTCAGCGCGGTGTCTGCCATCTGAAAAACATACTGGATACGGCGCAACTCGTTATCGGGCCGCTTGTGCATGTCACCGTTGATGTAATGACCGTTGAATAACAGATGTCCCTGGCTCGGCGCATTCAGCCCGGCTATGGCGTGCGCCAGCGTGGTTTTACCGGATCCAGATTCGCCAATAATGCCGATCGCCTGCCCTTTCCACAGTTTCAGATTGATGTCTTCGAGGATGCGGATTTTGGGCTGACCATCGCTGCCGCGTGGACCATAACCGGCACAGAGATCGCGCACTTCCAGCAAAGGCTGGATCTCTGCCGTGTCACAGCTCCAGCTGCTTGGCCGCTCGGTCTGACGTGCGGCATCCATCAGCAACTGGGTATATTCCGCCTGCGGGTCGCCGATCAGGCGTTCGGTGGTGCCGTATTCCGCTATCTGGCCGCGCAGCAGCACCAGAATGCGGTCGGCCATTTGTGCCACCACCGCCAAATCGTGGCTGACGTAGATTGCCGTGACGCCGCGCTGCGCCACCACGCGGCGAAACGCCTTCAGTACCTCCACCTGGGTGGTCACATCCAGCGCGGTGGTGGGCTCATCCAGAATCACCACATCCGGATCGCCAATCAGCGCCATTGCCGTCATTAAACGCTGTAACTGGCCGCCGGATACCTGATGCGGAAAGCGCTCACCGATGGTGTCCGGATTCGGCAACGCCAGTTCACGAAACAGCGCGATAGCCTTCTCTTTCGCCGCTTTGCGTTTCATGCTGCCGCGGATCACCACCGGCTCGATCACCTGATCGAGGATGCGCATACCGGGGTTAAACGACGCCGCCGCGCTCTGCGCGATATAGGCGACCTTGTTACCACGAAACTCGCGCAGCTGGACCGGCGACAGGCTGCGGACATCGGTGCCTGCCACATGGATCATGCCGTCCGCGATACGGCAACCATGACGCGCATAACCCATCAGCGCCATGGCGATGGTGGTTTTGCCGGAGCCGGATTCACCAATCAGCGCCAGCACTTCGCCTTTCTGCACGGTAAAACGAATGTCGGAAACCAGATCGATCTCTTCGCCTTTGTCGGTCTGTGCAGTGACGCGCAGATTCTCGACGGCGATCACCGGCATCGCGGTGTGCGGTGTCACGTTCATGCTCCCTCCTTCGCAAAACTCAGCGGACGCATCGCCTGCAAGCTGTCGATAAACAGGTTGGCACCAATGGTCAGGCTGGCTATCGCCACCGCAGGCATCAGCACCGCAGGTGAACCATCAAACAGGCCCTGGATGTTTTCACGTACCAGCGTGCCCCAGTCGGCATACGGCGGTTGTACGCCGAGACCAAGGAAACTCAGGCCGCTGAGCAGCAACACGATGTAGACAAAACGCAGACCAAAATCGGTCAGCATCGGGTGCACCATATTCGGCAGGATGTCATGGATGGCGATGTACCAGCGGCTTTCACCGCGCAGCTTCGAAGCGCGCACGTAGTCCATGTTGCGCAGGCTGCTCGCCATGGCAAATGCGATACGAAACGCCCCCGGCCAGTAGGTGAAGATTGCGGTGAGAATCAGCATCGGCAGGGAAGAACCGAACACCGCCACAATCATCAGCGACAGCACTTTGCCGGGCAGCACCAGCAGCGCATCGTTGACGCGTCCCAGCAGTTCCTCCAGCCAGCGCCCGGTGACGGCTGCCAGCAATGCCAGCAGCGTACCAATCAGGCTGGCCCCGATCGCCGCGCTCAGCGCCAGGCCGATGGAGAACTTCGCGCCGTACAAAATGCGGCTGAGGATGTCACGGCCAAGATAATCCGTACCCAGCCAGTTATCTGCGGTAAAGCCGCCCAGCATCGGGCCGCCGCCAATATCTTCAACGCTGTGCGGTGCGAGCTGCGTACCGAACAATGCCATAAACACCCAGAACAGCGAGATCAGCAGGCCAAAACGACCGGAGATCGATAGCGACTGAAAAAAGCGCCAGGGAAGTAGCAAGCTATTCATCAGCTCCTCCATTTCGGGTTAAAGGCGATGGTGAGAATGTCGGCTGCCAGCAACAACAGCAGGTAGCAGGCGGCAAACAGCATGACGCAAAATTGCACCACCGGCAGATCGCGGTTGCTGACCGCATCGACCAGCGCACTGGCGAGGCCAGGGTAGCTGAAGATGGTTTCGATGATGATCACGCCACCAAACAGATACGACAGGCTGAGCGAGATGGAGTTAGCAATCGGCCCGACGGCATTAGGCAGCGCATGACGCAAAACTGCGCGCAGCGGCGAGACGCCTTTTAAGCGCGCCATTTCCAGGTAGGGGCTGTCGAGCTGATTGATGATGGCAGCACGCGTCATGCGCGCCATTTGCGCCACCAGCACGCAGCATAGCGTCAGCACCGGCAGCGCATAGGATTTCAGGTAACTGAGCAGGCTCATATCCGGGCTGCCGAATGACATGGCTGACACCCAATGCAGCTTCACCGCGAAAATCAGCACCGCCACCGTTGCCACCAGAAATTCCGGTACCGCCACCGTCGCCATGGTGCTGACCACAAGGAATCGGTCAATCATTGAACCCCGGTTCATCGCCGCCGCAATGCCGATCACCAGTGCCAGCGGTACGCAGATCAGCGTGGTGATTGCCGCCAGTTCAAAGGTGGCCGGAATACGCTGCGCCACCAGCTGTGCCACCGGTAAATGGCTGGCGAACGAGATGCCGAAATCGCCATGCAGCATGCCGCCCAGCCAGCTGAAATAACGCACCAGCAGCGGCTGATCCAGCCCGAGTTGCTGACGTAACGCCGCCACCGTTTCCGGTGTGGCGTTTTGCCCCAGAATCATCTGCGCCGCGTCACCGGGCAGCAGGCTGGTGATAAAAAACACCACCGCCGAGACGATAAGTAAAGTCAGGACGCCCGCGCCAGCGCGCCGGGCAATCAGGAACATCATGTATCGGTTCATCGGCGTACTCCTCTCAGGGTTAGGGATCAGGCAGAGAGCCAGGCAAACTCATGGAAGCGATAACCCATCATCATGCCTGATGGCCATGCCTCCACCCCTTTCACCTTCTTGTTGTAACCATCGGTGGAGCTGATAAAGGTGGGGATGATGGTGCCGCAGTGGTCGTAAATCAGCGTCTGCATATCACCGTACATCTGCTTGCGTTTCGCCTGATCGCGCTCACCCCTTGCCGCCACCACCAGCTGGTCAAACTGATCATTTTTCCAGCCGGATTCATTGTTCGACGCGGTGGAGAGATAGAACTGGGAGAACAACATATCCAGCGTCGGACGCGGGTTGATGGAGCCGTAGCCGACCGGATCTTTGGTCCAGTGCGTTGACCAGTAGCCGTCATACGGCACGCGGCGCACTTTGAAGTTCACCCCGGTGTTGCGCGCCACCTGCTGAATCAGCTGGCCACCCTCCACTGCCCCTTCAATGTTCGGTGTGGTGATGATTTCCACACTGGCCCCGACCATGCCGGCTTTTTTGAAGTGGAATTTGGCTTTTTCCACATCCAGCGGGCGTGGCTTCAGATCCGCGTTGTACAGCGGATGCCACGGCGGTACGGGCGTGTCATTACTCACGTCGCCATATCCCTGCAACACGGTCTTCACCAGCATTTCGCGCGGTTGCAGATACTTCATCCCCAGCACGAAATCTTCGTTGCTGCCGGGTTTCATGTCGGTGCGCACGATCAGGTTGGTGTACATGCCGGATTTACTCTCCAGCACGCCGAAATCACGGGTGGCTTTGATACGTTTGCAATCGGCAGCGCTGAGGGTGGAGATGATATGCAGGTCACCCGACATCAGCGCATTGACGCGCGCTGCCTGGTCGGTCACGCCCAGCAGTTCCACCTCGTCGAGATGTGGCAAATCGGGTTTGAAGTAGTTGGGATTCTTCACGCCCACGGTACGCACGCCGGGACTGAATTCTTTCAGTTTGAACGGGCCGGTGCCGATGCCTTTACTGAAATCTTTGGTGCCATCCTGCACGATCAGGAACGGGGCCGCCGCCAGCATATAAGGAACGTCAAAGTTGGCCTGGCTCAGCACCAGCTGCACTTCGTTATCATTGACGGCGGTGAAGGTTTTGAATTGATCGGCCAATTTGAAGGCGTTGGAGGCGACTGCCGGATCTTTGTGGCGACTCAGGGAATAAATCACATCTTTGGCGGTGAGCGGTTTGCCATCGTGGAAGGTCACGCCCTTGCGCAGCTTGATTTGCCAGGTAATGCCATCACTGGATGCCACCGATTCCGCCAGCCCCGGCTGAATTTGCAGGTTTTTGTCCAGTTCAGTCAGACCGCTGTAGACCATAAACTGACGGGTGTAGTCGCCGCTGTTGTTGCCTTTGGCGGGATCAAGCGTATCGGTGGCTGAGGCGTTGGCCATCGCCGCGCGCAGCTTACCGCCTTTGACCGGCGTTTCCGCCGCAAAACCCATTTCCGGAAAACCGATCAGGCCGGTGCTCATCACCGCACCGGCGGACAACAACTTCATCAGGCTGCGACGGGACAGAGACCCTTCGGTCAATGCACGCGTCAGAGCCGGATTCACAGCGTCAGATTCTTTCTTAAATTTACTCATCTGCACACCCTCAATATGAAATGTTGTTTGCTTTGATAATCGTTACTGACACCCTGCGCCTTGCCGTTTTGCGCAATTAATTGCGCCGCTACAGACCGCACCCCGCCGTAGCTGCGCGATTTATCGCGCGAACAGGTGCAGGAGATGATCAGGAGAGCCGGTCCTTAGCTTTGTAATACAAGCCCGCGAGAGGCAAAAACCACGGTTTGCCGTGGTAACCGGGCAACGCAGGCCAGGCCTCTCGCTGCCACGGGTTATCATTGCGTTTTTCGGCCAGCACATCGGCCATCACCCGCCCCATCCAGGTTGACATCTGGGTGCCATGCCCGCTGTAGCCGAGGGAATAGAACACGCCGTCGTGCTCACCGGCACGCGGCAGGCGGTCGGCGGTCATATCGACCATGCCGCCCCAGCAGTAATCAATGGCGGCCTTACCCAACTGCGGGAACAGCGCGGTCATCGCCGCCCGTAACACCTCGCCGCTGCGCGAGTCCGACGTCGGATTGCTGACGGCAAAGCGGGCGCGGCCGCCAAACACCAGACGACGGTCGGCAGTGGTACGGAAGTAGTTACCGATATTCAGCGAGGTGACGTAGGTACGATCCTGCGGCAGGATCTGGCGCAGCAACTCATCGCCCAGCGGTTCTGTCACCACGATAAAACTGCCCACCGGCACGATGCGGCGCTGGAACCACGGAAATGGCCCTTCGTTTGAAACACCGGTGGCCATCAGTACCTTGTCGGCCACGATTTCACCCTGTGTGGTGGTGATACGGTGGCGATAACCGTTCAGACGGGTTAGCCCGGTAACCGCGTGATGTGGGAAAATCTTCGCCCCGCTGCGAGCAGCCGCTTCCGCCAGTCCGACACCAAATTTCCCCATATGCATCTGACCGCCACGCTTTTGCAGCAGGCCACCGTGAAAGGCATCGCTACCCACTTCACGCCGTATGTCATCTTTGCTAATCAGCTCGATCTCCGGGTCCACGGTATCGCGCATCAGTTGCCAGGCGCTGCGCAGGCCGGGGAAGTGCGTGGCCTTGCTGGCGAGTTTCAGTTTGCCGCACAGGCGGAAGTCGCAATCGATCTGCTCGTCATGCACCAGCTGCTCGACATAGCTCACCGCCCCATCAAAAGCACGATAGAAGCGGCTGGCCTGTTCCAGCCCCTGGCTGGCAACCAGTACGGCAAAGTTTTGTGAGACGCCGGTATTGCAGTGACCACCGTTGCGCGCCGAGGCCTGGCTCATGATGTCGCCACTTTCCAGCAGCACCACATCGATGCCGCTCCGTGCCAGGTTGAGCGCTGCCGAGACGCCGGTAAAACCACCGCCAATAACCACCACGCTGGCCGTGGCGGGCAGCGCACCCGTGGCTGCGCCGGTAAATTGCGGGGCGGTGGCCTGCCAGAAAGATTCGAGTTTCATTGCGCTGCCCTCCGGGCTTAGAGTCCGACCACAGCGGGCAGACCGCCGATATCTTTGATCTCGGTGTAGCCGTAAGCCGGGTTGGCAGGATCGTGACCACGATTGACCCACACCTTGTTGGTGATCCCCATGTCATGGCAGGTCATCAGGTCATAACGCAGGCTGGAGGAAACATGCAGAATTTCGTCCGGACGGCAGTCAAGTTTTTCCAGCATGTATTCAAAGCCTTTCATCTGCGGCTTGTATGCGCCGACCTCTTCTGCGGTGATCGCCATGTGGATCGGCGCACCGAGACGCGGAATATGATGTGGCAGCAGGTCTTTCATCGAGTTGGAGAGCAGCACCAGCGGGAATTCTTGCGCCACTTTCGCCAGACCGGCTGGCACATCCGCATGCGGACCCCAGGTGGCGCAGTCGGTGTAGATAAAGTCGCTGTCGGCTTTGTCCCACTGCACGCCCCACTTGTTACAGGCGCGTTGCAGTGCGTGACTCACCACGTCGTAATAGGGTTTCCATGCGCCCAGCACTTCGTCCATACGGTAACGGGCAAAATCGGTGGTAAACGCCCGCATCGCTTCCGGTGCCACGCGTTCTTTAAAGCAGCGCTCAGCCGCCCCCGCCATATCGAAGTTGATCAGGGTGCCGTAGCAATCAAAGGTGATGTATTTCGGTTTAAACAGTGCCATGACGCGACCTCGTCGTTGTCTGAAACGGAAATTAAAAATCGATTAATACACTCTTCTGGCGCTGACAGGCCTGAAAAGCCTGACGCCCCAGATCTTTGCCAATACCGGAGCCAAGGAAGCCGCCGGTGGGGATAATAAAATCGCCGGAACGGCCATAGCGGTTGATCCACACGGTGCCGGATTCCAGTGCACGCATCGCCCGCATCGCCCGTGGCAGGCTCAGGGTGTGCACTCCAGCGCACAGGCCATAGGTTTCATGCGTTGCCAGCTGTAGGCCTTCCTCTTCGTCGTCAAACGCCTGCACGGTAAGCACCGGGCCAAAAATTTCCTGCTGCACCGCCGGATTATCAGGTGCCACACCGCATAACAGCGTTGGCTGCCAGAACCAGCCTTCGGCGGTGTCGGCAAAACGCTCGCCACCTACCAGCACCTCCGCTCCCTGCGCTTTCGCGGCCGCGATCACCGATGCCACTTTGTGGCCCTGGCGTTCGTCTATCAGTGGTGCATAACGGCTGTCATCCTGCCAGGTGACACCCGGCCGCGGTTGCTGGCACAGCGTCACCAGACGATCCAGCAACGGCTGTGCGATACCACGTTGCACAATCAGACGCGTACCGGCCACGCAGGCCTGGCCGCCATTGGCGGTAAAGCCGCGCAGGATACGCTGTGCCAGCACCTCAATATCGCCTGCATCGTCGAACACCAGCTGTGGACTTTTGCCACCCAGTTCCAGCGTGACCGGTTTCATGCCGTGCTGCGCGGCATCACTCATGATGCGTGCACCGGTCACGGTAGAACCGGTAAAGGAAACCTTGCGCACCAGCGGATGCGTGACCAGTGCATGGCCGGTCACCGCCCCGTTGCCCTGCACAATATTCAGGATGCCCGCCGGTAAACCGGCCTGCACAGCCAGCTCAGCCATGCGTACGGTGGAGAACGGTGTCAGCTCGGAGGGTTTCAGCACCACGGCATTGCCCGCCGCCAGCGCCGGGCCGCATTTCCATGACGCCATCGATAACGGGAAATTCCACGGGGTGATGGCGCCGATGACGCCATAAGGTTCAGAGATCAGCATGCCAAGGCTGCTTTCTTTGGTCGGGAACAGGTCGCCGCTGTATTTGTCGGCGCACTCGGCGTAGAAACGAATCGCTTCGGCGGTGAACGGAATTTCATGCTGCACCACGTCGCTGATCGGGCGGGTGGAACCGAGCGCTTCCAGCTGTGCCAGCAACAGGTCGCTCTCAATCAGATCCGCCCAGCGACGCAGCACTTTGCCTCGTTCGCGCGGTGGACAGCTGCGCCAGCTGCTGGCAGTTAATGCGTGATGAGCGATAGTGACCGCACCATCCACATCCGCTGCGGTGGCTTCATTCAGGCTGGCGTAGACTTTGCCATCGGAGGGGCGTTTAACCGCAAAAGACGCGCCCTGCGTATGTTGATGCTGACCATTAATATAATGTCCAGCGGGTAAAGAAACTTTTTCAGGGTCGAAACTTAACATGGAAAAATCCTTATTTGTCACACCCGTCATTAGCGTGCTAATTAAAACTTCTTGCCACAGTTATCTGCGCTGTTAATAAGCTAATGCAGAAAGTATGCCAGCCCATCAAAAAATAATAATGCGTAAAAAACAGCCCAAAAAAATTTTCTGCCGTATTGGCGAGCTAAATTTTGCGGAATTGCCGAAGCAATAAACAGATGATTTACTTCACAAAATACGTGCATCCCTTTGGTGCACCTCGCATGAAACTTGCACTAAAACAGCGAATGCCGGGAAAAACATGACATTGCGCACAAAATAAAAAGCGCCTGTTACCAAAGGCAACAGGCGCTGAGCTGTTCGTTTGTTAATTTTTAATCAGAGGCTGCCAATATGAAAAGTTTTCTGCTCCAGATACTCTTCTATTCCGTAGCGTGATCCTTCACGTCCTAAACCGGATAATTTAATTCCACCGAATGGCGCGGCGTCTAATGAAATGGCACCGGTATTAAATCCCACCATGCCAAATTCCAGCGCTTCTGCTACGCGCCACGCCCGCCGAATATTTTCGGTGAAGAAATAAGCACCGAGACCATAAGGCGTATCATTCGCCATCGCGATGGCTTCTTCTTCTTCATCAAAAATAAACAATGGCGCAACCGGGCCAAAAGTTTCTTCATGGGCGATACGCATGCGGCTGGTGACATTACCGAGCACCGTTGGCTGAACAAAAGTGCCGTTGGGCTGGCTGATGCCCCCCGTCAGCAGAGTTGCCCCCTGGCTCAGTGCATCATCAATATGGCTATTCACCTTTTCAACCGCGCGATCGTTAATCAACGGACCGATGGTGCTTTGCGCATCAAAGCCGTCGCCGACTTTTAACGTCGCCACCGCTGCCAGCAACCGGGCGCTGAAACGTTCATAAATACCACGCTGCACCAGGATGCGGTTGGCGCAGACGCAGGTTTGTCCGGCATTACGAAACTTGCTCGCCATCACGCCAGCAATCGCAATCTCCAGGTCGGCATCGTCAAAGACGATCAAGGGTGCATTGCCACCCAGTTCCAGGCTCAAACGTTTCACGCTGTCGGCACTTTGCTGCATCAACAGTTGCCCGATGCGCGTGGATCCGGTGAAGGAGATTTTGCGCACCGTACGACTGGCAGTGAGCGTGCTGCCGATATCGGCAGGCAGACCGGTCAGTACCTGAAGCACGCCACTCGGGAAGCCTGCGCGTTCGGCCAGCACCGCCAGCGCCAGTGCGGATAACGGCGTCAGTTCGGAAGGCTTCACAATGATGGGGCACCCAGCTGCCAGCGCCGGAGCAACTTTGCGGGTGATCATCGCAATCGGGAAGTTCCACGGCGTGATGGCGGCAGCCACCCCCACCGGTTGTTTCAGCACCAGTATGCGGCGATCTTCGCTCGGTGCCGGGATGGTATCACCATAGATACGGCGCGCCTCTTCCGCGAACCATTTAACGAAACTGGCACCGTACAGCACTTCGCCTTTGGCTTCCGCCAGCGGTTTGCCCTGTTCGGCGGTCATGATGATCGCCAGGTCATCCGCATTCTCCAGGATCAGCTGATGCCACTTTTCCAGCAACGCCGCGCGGGCGGCATTCGGCGTCTTACCCCAGCTGATGCGTACTGATTCGGCATAATCTATTGCCTGTTCGGTTTCTACCGCACCCAGTGCCGGGATGGTCGCCAGCGTTTCCTGAGTGGAAGGATCGACAACCGGCAACGTCGCGCCGCTGTGCGCATCCTGCCAGCGTCCGCCAAATAACGCCTGCTGGCGCAGTAACTCCGTATCTTTCAGTTGAATTCGCGACATGCTTTTCCCCTGTGTCTATGTCATTTCACTGTAACGCGGCGGCACAGCGCAGGATGTTTTTCTGCGAGAACGAAATGACACAGCTACGCGTTTTGTGACGGGAAAAGAAATTTTATGCTGCGCGGCCCGAACGAGCCGCACGCGGGAAGTTAGATCTGGAAGTCGATGGCGGGTTCTTCGCCGGTTTCGTAGGAGAGCGCCTGACGCTTGATCTCTTCCAGCGACAGGTTGGCGTTACAGAGTTCGAGGAATTGCCAGACATAGTTACGTTGCAGCTGGCCGCGTTTCAGGCCCAGCCAGACGGTGTTGGCATCGAATAAATGACGGGCATCGATTTTTACCAAGTCTTCACCATCATAGATATCGCAAGCCTGGTCGGCGAGGATGCCGACGCCGAGACCCAGTTCGACATAGGTTTTTACCACATCGGAATCCTGGGCGCTGAGCACAATATCCGGCTTCAGCCCGGCAGCCTGGAAGGCGCGGTCAACACGCGAACGGCCAGTGATACCCTGGCGGTAGGTGATCAGTGGATAGCGGCTCAGCTGACCCAGCGATACCTGCTCCGTCTGCAACAGTTCATGATCGTGCGGCACCAGCAGCGAGTGATGCCAGCTAAACCACGGGAAAGCTGCCAGGCTGGCGTTATTCACCAGTTGTTCACTGGCAATACCGACATCGGCCTCCCCCGCCAGCAGCATCGCCACAATTTCCTGCGGCGATCCCTGATTCAGCTCCAGCCGTACATTGGGGTAGAGCTGGCGGAAAGCTTTGATCACCCGCGGCAGGCTATAACGTGCCTGGGTATGGGTGGTGGCGATGGTCAGCACCCCGCTGGTTTCATTGGTAAACACATCGGCGAGGCGGCGGACTTTGCCCGCTTCATCAAGGATGCGTTCAGCAATGGTCAGCAACGCTTTACCTGGCTCAGTCATCCCCAGCAGACGCTTACCACGACGGATAAAAATTTCGACGCCAAGTTCATCTTCCAGATCGCGAATATGGCGACTGACCCCGGATTGCGAGGTAAAGAGCGTGTTAGCGACTTCAGTCAGGTTGAACTCGCAACGGGCTGCTTCACGTATAATTTTAAGTTGCTGGAAATTCACACCTTTTCTCCTTGTTCCTGCCCCTGTTTCATCCATGTTATGAAGTTGGTGGCAGTACAACAAATAATAAAAAACGGTTTGTTATGCGGAATGGTAATAAGGAAGGAGCCAGACCGGGTTGAGGCGGTGGCGGGTTGCGTCCGCCGTTCCGCCCGCAAGGCAGCAGCGGTTTGGCTATGAGAAGGTTCCGCCCGCCAGGCATGGCCGAGTTTCAGCCGCAACGTGCAGGCGGACGGGCAAAGGTGCGATGGCGCGCACCTTTGCAATCCGCGCCCTGCGGCGTCCTCGCGCAGCGCTTCGCGCTGTTCCCTCGCTTATCTCTCAGGCCTGACGGACCGCGCGGATTCGCCATCCATGGCTCATGCCGCCCTCTCGCCGCATCCATGCGGCTCGTCCTGGCCTTCCCTCTGCACTCGGCGCTGCGAATGCCGCCAACACCCCCGCCTGCACGCCCGGCGCTGTCTGCATTGCGCGATAAATCGCGCCGCTACGTTACGTGCAATCCTTTGTAGCGGCGCGATTTATCGCGCAGGCAGCCATGGCGAAAGCACAGAAAAGCATTGATGTGGCAGCGGCGGCTGGGCGCGGGAGCGATTCCAGGATGAGCCGCATGGATGCGGCGAAAGGCGGCGTTGAGCAGGAGCGAATCGACGCCGGTCCGTCGGAAGTTGTAGCGGCGCGATTTATCGCGCGAAAAAGCCGCAAAGCGGCGAGGAAGGCGGCGCAAGGCCGGGGAATGCAAAGGGGACGGCCAGGTCCCCTTTGCTCGGTCGCCGCACCGGCGAGCTGAAACTGCAAGTGCCAATAGCGAACGAAATCACACCGAACCGAACGAAATCACGCCGAAGCGAACGAAATCACCTCGTAGTAGGTGTCGGGCGCAGCCTGACCAGTCGCCCCCGACCGCAATCAACCTACCAGCATTAATTCACGATCTTCCACCATCGGCTTATTCAGCAGCGACAGCAGAATATTTTTCACCGCCTGCGCTGATGGCGACAGTGGCAGACGCGCAGACACGTTCAGTGACAGCGGCAGATTCAGCGATGGGCTGTTGATGCGCGCCATCCAGGCATGAGTAGAACTGACCAGCGCACGCGCGGCCGACTCCGGCAGTACGGTCACGCCCATACCGCTCGATACTGCCGCAGTCAGCGTAGAAATCGATTCAATCTCACCAATAATGCGCGCACTGAGACGACGCAGGGAGAAGGCTTCATCCACACGTTTACGTACCGCACTGTAATCGCGTGGCAGGAACAGGTTCATCTGCGCCACATCGGCCAGATCCACCGTGGTTCCTGGGCAGTCGGTCGCACCGACCAGATACAGCTCTTCTTTCATCAGCGGAATGCTGTTGATACCAGCCGTTGGTGCGCGGTCGTACAGCACCGCCATATCCAGCTGGCCGTTCATCACTTTCTCGTTCAGAGAGGTACCGCTGTTTTCATGCAGATACACCAGCACATCCGGATACTGTTCGCGCACGGTTTGCAGCAACGGCATGGTCAGCGATGATGCTGCGGTACCCGGTGCCAGACCAATCGAAACCTGGCCATTCAGCGCCTGGCCCGCATTGATCACCGCCGTCTGCGCCTGTTCGCACTGACGCAAGATGGTGCGTGCGTGGGCATAAAGAATTTTACCGGCTTCCGTCGGCGTTACGCCGCGTTTGGTACGAATCAGCAATTGCTGATCCAGCTCGTTCTCCAGCGTCGCCACCTGCTGGCTAAGCGCGGGCTGCGCAATATGCAACACTTCTGCTGCCTGAGTCAGGCTGCCGATATCGACGATTTTTACAAAGTATTTCAGTCGTCTTAAGTTCATTTTGCCTCCGTCACGGATCCCCGAATGCCCAATAATTATTGGTGCTCTTAGCCTGCTGGCTTGTGGTGATATAGGTTGCAATATGCAGGCCAGGTTTTATCAAAACACGTAAAAGCTTTACCAGATTTTTCCTAACGACGCGGAAAATAAGCGTTTCTGATTACCACTTTAGAGTTAATAAGCGCAGCACATGGCACGGATTGTTGAAAGATTACGCGTAACGCACCAAATAAGTGCAGAAAATGCGAGGCAGGCGTGCAAAAAAGTGATGACCCGGCGACTCTTTTTAGTGCACTGAATGGCGTCAGCATGGGCAAAGACAGGGAAAATCAGGGAGTTAAATGAAGGTTATATGACAAAGCCAGTAGTAAAACTTATCACCTGCCATCCAAAGCGATACGCGAAATAATTCGTACTGAACCAAGGCGGCAAGCGACCTCAGCCCCGAGAGCATAGATTACTATGTGACCGGGGTGAGGGAGCGCAGCCAACGCAGCTACGGTGCGAAGTATGAAGCGTATCAGCGTTTTTTGCGGTTGCGGTGCATATCGATGGACACTGCCGCGACGATGATGATGCCTTTAATGATGTCTTGCACGTACGCATCCACCCCTACAAAGGTGAATCCACTCTTAATCAGGCCGAGGATCACCGCACCGATCAACGTGCCGGTAATACGACCCACGCCGCCCATCAGGCTGCTGCCGCCGATAACTGCTGCGGCGATGGCGTCCAGTTCATAGGCGAGCCCCATACTTGACTGTCCGCTACTGACGCGCGCCGCCAGTACCACACCGGCCAGGCCCGAGAGCGCACCGGCGATGGTGTAGACGATAATCAGGTATTTATTGACGTTGATGCCGGAGACTTTAGCGGAGGTCATGTTGCCGCCAATGGCGTAGACATATTTGCCGTAGCGGGTGTGCTTCAGTGCGATATGGAACAGGAACGCCACCACCAGGAAGATCACCACAGGCATTGCACCCTGACCGATCGAGGTGAAACCATCAGACAGGAAGCTGATCGGGTTGCCCTGGGTGTAGTACTGCGCCAGACCGCGTGCGGATACCATCATACCGAGGGTGGCGATAAACGGAGGGATACCCGTTTTGGTGATCAAGACCCCGTTGACCAGCCCACAGACCAGCCCCACCCCAATACCCGCAACAATCGGAATGGCCGCTGGCAGGTTAACCAGCGAAGGATACATCGGCGTCAGGCTATCGGAGGTTTGCGCCAGGCTGGCCGCGACAACCGCCGTCAGCGCGATGACTGAACCGGATGAAAGATCGATACCGGTGGTAATAATGACCTGAGTCACCCCCACCGCGATGATACCGATAATCGCCACCTGCAACACAATCAGCACCAGACGATTGGTGTTCATCAGGAAGGATTGATCGCGGACATACCAGCCCGCAATTTCAAAGATCAGGGCAATACCCAGCATCACCACAAAAATACCGGTATCTTTCGGCATCTTGTGGCGCAAATTGCTGAAAAAGGACGTCTGTTGTTCAGTTGCCTGGGGGGCTGTAACTTTCATGTTGCTCATAGTTGCCTCACGCCTTACTCAGATGCCAGCGACAAAATGGTTTCCTGGTCGGCCTCTTCTTTATTGAGGATGCCGGTTATACGTCCTGCATGCATCACCATTACGCGGTCACTCATGCCGAGAATTTCCGGCAGCTCCGAGGACACCATAATGATGGCGACGCCACGGTTCGCCAGTTCGCTGATCAAACGATAGATCTCTGCTTTGGCACCCACGTCGATACCACGCGTCGGTTCATCAAGAATGAGAATCTTCGGCTGAGCCAGCAGCCAGCGGGCAATCAGCACCTTCTGCTGGTTACCACCGCTGAGGTTATTGATGATTTGGTCCATGGTCGGCGTTTTGATGTTCAGCTTGCGGATTTGCTCCATGCAGTCCTGCGCCATCTTCATATGGCTGACAAAGCCGCTTTTGCCGATGTAATCCGGCATGTTGACGATGCTCATGTTCTCCAGCACCGACAGCACCAGAAACAGCCCCGATTTTTTACGGTCTTCGGTCAGGAACGCCATGCCCTTCTCAATTGCCGTGGAGGGTGAGTCGATTTTCACCGGCACGCCGTCGATCAGCACTTCACCACTGTCGAAACTTTCCATGCCAAACAGGCTTTCCATCACTTCACTGCGACCGGCACCCACCAGCCCGGCAACGCCAAGAATTTCCCCTTTGCGCAGCGTGAAGCTGACATCTTTAAAGCGACCTTTGCTGTTGAGGTTGCGCACCGTCAGCACGTCTTCGCCGATCGCATTGTTAAATTTCGGGAATAGCTGAGTCAGTTCACGTCCCACCATCTGGGTAATCAGCGACTGACGGGTAAACTGCGTGGTGCTGTTGCTGCCCACCCAGGCACCGTCGCGGAAAATGCTGATTTCATCGGTGATGGAGAAAATTTCATCCATTTTGTGACTGATATAGATGATGGCTTTGCCCTGCTCACGCAGATCACGAATAATGGTGAACAGGTGCGAAACTTCTGTTTCTGTCAGAGCAGAGGTCGGTTCATCCATAATCACGATGTCGGAGTTCCACGACACCGCTTTGGCGATTTCCACCATCTGCTGGGCTGCGATGCTCAGTTCACCGACCATACGGTCGGCTTTCAGACGGATATTCAGTTTGTTCAGCAACTGTTGTGTCTGCTGGTTGAGCAAAGTGTGGTCGACAAAGCCGTATTTCATCGGTTCACGACCGAGCCAGATGTTTTCAGCTACGGTCATATGAGGCACCAGATTCAGTTCCTGGTGAATCATGGAGATCCCGGAACGCAGAGCATCCATGGTGTCCTGAAACTGCACTGGCTCCCCTTTAATGCGGATGGTGCCCTTATCGGGACGATACATCCCGATAAGGCATTTCATTAAAGTGGATTTGCCCGCGCCATTTTCGCCCATCAGGGCATGTACCGACCCTGGTTTAACGCGCAGTGAGACATTGTCGAGTGCCTTCACTCCAGGGAAGAACTTGCTGATGCCTTCGGCTTCAAGCGCAAAAGCGGTCATACATCACCTCCGTACGGCTTTGTCGGGATTGGTTTATTTCTGATTCAGGCTGGCGAATTTGGTGTAGTTGTCTTTGGTGATTAACTGGAACGGGATATCCACCACCTTCTGAACTTTTTCACCATTGATCAGTTTGATGGCAGTCTGGACTGCACCTTCTCCCTGACCTTTTGCATCCTGGAATACACTGGCAACCATCTTACCGTTCTTGATCATCTGTAACGCATCAGGTGTTCCATCCACGCCAGCGACCAAAATGTGATTCGAATTCTTACCCAGCGCCTGTAACGCACCAATGGCCATCTCATCGTTGTTGGAGGCAATGGCCTGAATATCATCACCGGCTGTCAGCCAGTTACTCACGACATCGACCGCATCGTTGCGGGTGAATTTGGCGGTTTGCTTCTGCACAACCTTAATATTGGGATATTTAGCCACTACCGCTTCGACGCCTTTGGTACGCTCGCGCGTGGATTCATTGGCCAAATCACCCAGCAGAATGGCGACGTTACCTTTACCACCCATCGCTTTTGCCAGCGCTTCCATCTGCAAGCGGCCCGCCAATTCAGAATCTGAACCGACGAACGCCATCTTGTCCGTCAATTCACCCGCTGGTTTACGGTTAACGAACACCAGTGGGATGCCTGCTTTCGTCGCGGCATCAATTACCGGTTTCACTGCGTTAGTATCCACCGGGTTAACGATGATGGCGTCCACACCCTGACCGATAAAGTTCTGCACCTGTTGCAGTTGCTGTGATACGTCGCCTTTGGCGTCTTCGACCTGACCTTTGATGTTGTCTTTGGTCATCTCTTTCTGCATTGAGGTACGCAGGATGGTGAGAAAGTTGTCATCAAACAACGCCATAGAGACGCCGACCTGGATATCTTTTGCCATTGCAGCGGCAGGTAACATGCAAGCTAACAGGGAAGTCACTAACGCTTTTTTAATGTTCATAGGTAACCCTTCGTTATCGTTAACATGCGCAGGTTGGCTGATACTGCGAATGAAAAAATTCTTTTACATTCATTCAACGTCGCTGGCGTTTTTTATCTGGTTGTAGAGGTAAGGCTTCTGGTTTAACGTTATCGGTTTTCAACAACTCATCATTGCAACATGTTCCTTATCAACAAGTTATTTTCAAAACAGCGTTTCGGGTTATAAAAGTTGTTCCACCCGTGATGATAAGCAGTTCATTTATTCCATCTTAACGACATTTGAAATTTTCATCATAAAAGCACTGAAACAGTTGTTTTAAAATCGGCAAATAACAAAACTTTGACACGCATCTAACATCTGCGAGGAATTGCGTTTAAAGTGAGATCTTGCTGGCAGTTTGAATTGTGATCATTCAAGGCATAAAACCAGCAATCCGCTGCTTTTCCGCGCACTTAAACCAGAAGTGTGCAGGAGGGCTTTGACAACGAGGATCGGCATCGCTAATATGCGCCTCGTTCCAACGATTCCTCTGTAGTTCAGTCGGTAGAACGGCGGACTGTTAATCCGTATGTCACTGGTTCGAGTCCAGTCAGAGGAGCCAAATTCGAAGAAAAGCAGCCTGAAAAGGCTGCTTTTTTTTTGTCTGTCGTGACGCGATGATTACTGGTCGTAGTTGAAATGCAGCACACCATAGCGTGGGAGAATCTCTCCCGGTGTGATAAGACCGTGCACATCTTTATCACCCGTATCCATATGTTTCTTATTTAGCGTTGGCGCTTTATTGGTGTTTTCAAACGTCAGTAGCGGCTTCCAGCCTTCCGGGCCATCGTTTGATGGAACTAACACCAGCGGACCATTTTCGATAATCAGATCATTGATCTGTTTATAAGTCCCCGCAGCAATCCGGTCATGTTGATAGATCTTGGTCAGCGTTAACCAGCTGTCGTCCGCCAGATAAGGCACCGGTGCCGGACGGGTTTCATCAGCCCAGTTAAATGTACATCCATCCGTGGCTGACACAGCTTCTTCGCACTGCATGATGAAGTTAAAAGGTGCTGTGGAATCATCTTTCAGCGGTATTACCAGCAGCGTCCGGTTTAACTCTTCATTCTGTGCGATGACCACCGCCGTCAGGCTGAAAGTAAAGGGATTGCTCGGAATAGGCAGCTCAGCGCTAAAACAGCTGGCATCTTTGACATCGCATTCGGTCTGTAACGTCATCGGCCAGGTTTGCGTGCCGTCCGTCAGACTGAGTTTGTCCGTCGATTCCATCCCCTCAGCGACAACATGCGCGGTAAAGGTCTTTGCATCTTTCACCTTCTGAGATGCAGCCTCAAGCGCGCGGATCGAGACTTTGGTTTCAACTTTCACGGTTTTTTTACCGCCTGTTACGCTGTTCTGAGCGACAACTCTGTCCGGTGAATCCGGGTTCACACTTGCCGACTGCCCGATAACTGCTTCAATCGGGGCAAGTTCTGCGGGTAGCGTTTTCTCCCGTGTAACCGGTACCGTTACGCTGTAGCTTTCACCCGGCTGTAAATCCAGCGCGAGGAGAATCATCTGATGTCCTTCTTTGCCTGTCCAGGTGTTATCAGTATCGTATTTGCAGTCGGTATGCTGCGAACAGCGCACCACAATATCTCCCTGTGTTGAGCGCACTACCCCAGCGGGCAGAATAACTTTCAACTCGGTGGATTTAACGGCTTTCTCAATCTGCGACTGGGTTTTAAAATTCACCGTCAGGCTTTGCACGGATTGTATCTTACTGAACGTCAGAGGTTCTTCAGGATTCATATCAATGGAATAAACATTCTCCGCCTTAAGCAGAGAGTCATCGATGTTAAAAATCCGCTGCTGTGGTTTAATATCAACGGTTGTTCCAGATACACGGGAAATTAATGAATCATTATTATTTATAATGTTACCGGCCAGCACAGAGACCGAAGTAACAGAGATCAACACTGCGCCCAGGGAAATACATTTATCTGCTCTCATCTTAACCGTCCTTGCATATGATTTATTATTCCGGATTTACTTTGAGTGAAACGCATTTCCCTGAAAACCTCAGATTCTGAGGAATGCTTCAAGCGTTATAATAATTTACCTCTAAAGCATGACATGTCGATATGGGGTGAATAGAGTGTTTTTCCTGTGTGGGAGTTGGGAAGCTACCATTATCATTACTGACAAAACCATTCCATATTCCGGATGATTTCCTGAAAAAAACCAGAGAAATAAAGCAGAGGAAATCAAAAACATCAATATTATAAACAGTTATCATCTCCTGTAACCGATTGGGGGTAGTCATGATAACTTTAATTTTTAAATGCGGGACAATGATATTTTTCTATGTTGAAAAAAAAGCCGGAAGGATCTTTAGGATCGCTTCCGGCTTTTATCGGTTAGATTAACCATCTATAACTAGTTTGAAATAATAGAATTAATAAATAACTAACCTGCCAGATGGCCACTTACCGTCCCAGCCGCAGGGAATGTGTCCATTTTCATATACTATGATCAATTCCTCAAAAAAAAGACCACCTTTTAAATACTTCTTATAAGCGTCTTCCATTAGAAAACTCACCAAATCCCACTTAACATTATCCAGTATTACATTCTCATTCATAACTTTATTTTTTAATAAAGGAATAATTTCGTTATCGATAGCCTTTTTTGCTTCACTGACCAGGGCATTCCATTCCTGATAGTCTTTAGTATGTTTTTTTGCCAAACACCCTGTAATTTCATTACCGGCATCGAGCGTAACATTTTCCCAATTATCACCCGACACCTCTTTAATAAAATCGGAATATTTAACAAGCTGCTTTGTGTGGTTCAGAGAGCTTTGCTTTCCAATATTGATGAACCAGTTGATTCCGAGCAAACGGTCTATTGCTTTTCTTGATATATTCATGGCTTCACATGGATTTATAATGCATTAAAAGTTGGAGTGATTTCAACTGACGTATATTTTATTATTACGTTATTGTTAGAATAAAGTTGATTATATCAATTATTTAAACAAATCTTTAATTCATAAATAACCTACAAGCAATTAAATAAACTTAAGTAGATGAAAGTTTATATGCCTGACGAATAAAATAAAAATCGAAAGAATTATCCACCTCTTCTTCCGTGCCTCCACCATGCTGGATGTTTTCAATTAACTCTATAAGTTCTTTTCTTTGCATATTCAGCCTCAAAAATGATAAGCCCGATCCAATACATCAAGGTGATATTTCTGGGTGACAATTAAAATATTAGCAACCGTCCGGGTGGAGGCGGGTTGTCTGATCCTGACAGCGGGTGGCTAAAACAAAAAGCCGGAAGGATCATTTTGATCGCCTCCGGCTTTATTAATCATATTTCAATTTCGTAAAGATTGTTTATAAATTCATCAAAGCTTGAAGATATCAAATATACGTTATCCATTCCAGGAGGAGTACCATCTTCGGCCTCACTTTCATGGTCCCCAAAATATACCCCAGCCGAATCATGTTTCAATTCAATTAGGATTAAATTTCCACCAGGATCTTTAGCTATCGGAATGAAATTTTTAGGAATACGACTCTTGTAGGTATTATAATAATTCATAATACTCGCGGTATTTGAGTCGCTCACTTCCAAAAACTTATCAACACTTGACCCATCTTCACCATTAGCAAAACTAAAGCCATCTGACTCTGGATAACCACCATTATTTTTTTTTAGAAACTCTCTGTAATCATTAGGTAGATTAATGCCAAGTTGCTTTTCCAAAACTGTCAGTTCCTGCTCGCTTACTATACCTTTTGAATCATGTATTAGTGCCATCACTTTATCTTCCTGTTGCTATGCCGCCAGTATGTTTTACCGCAGCGTGTATGAAGGTGGAACAGGGCTGCCTGATCCTGACGGCGGGCGGCTAAAGATAAAAAGCCGGAAGGATCATTCAGATCGCTTCCGGCTTGATTTTTTAATCTAAGAAGTCATCATTTTCGAGATAATAAATAACGGCGTCTATTATCTCATCTCTGGTTGACTTAGGGTTATGGTTGTTTTTGTTAATCACCACATCTTTAAATGTTGGTGATTCTAAAAAAGTCGAATAATTATCTTCCATATCTATTTCTTCATCATCATCTTCAGATAGGTAATAATTTTTATTTAAAATATCCTCTTTTGATAAAACATCAAAATCTTCATCTATAAATATCCAGCCAGCTTCGGGCAAGGACTGGTAGCTTTTCAATAGCGCATCAAAGCCATTAATTACTTTCATAAGTCACCTTCTGCATTTTGTTCCTCCTCCCCATTTATTACGTCCACCCAAGCCATCAGGATGATAAATCTTATGGAAATCACGGTGATCAGGACGATCGACAAGTTTTAGCGAACCCGGTTCATCACCATGATGCCAAGTAGTCCCCGGAGGTGAAGAGCCTTTGAAATTTCCTTTTGAGCTTGGCTGAACATATTTAACAACCTCAGGATATTTCGTATACATCGTCTTTTTAAATTCAGGATCAGTCTGAAGCCGGTTATAAACAGACTCGTTTGCACGACTAAAATGTTCTTTATCCGTCATAGTATATTCGCTGGGGTCCAGTGTGTGCTCATGGAACACATGATATTTCCCTAACCCACGCTCCCCTTCGCCTTTATATAACCCCAGCGGATCTATCCAGCTGAACGCATTCGGCGCATAAGCATAAAGATTCAGCCCACCCATCAACCCTATCGGGTCCTGCTGCGTAAACCGTCCGCTGTCCGGATCGTAATACCGGAACAGATTGTAGTGCAGTCCCGTTTCCCGGTCCAGGTACTGGCCCTGCATCCGCAGATTCTGCGCGAAACCGGGAGTCTGGAGGGACGACTCACGCAGCAGTTTGCCCCACGCACCGTTCACCCCTTCCCAGCTGATGCGCCCTTCACGGTCCGTCAGCCGCTCCGGCATCCCGTTTGCCGCACAGTGGAACCAGGCTATTTCCGGGTTGTCCGTGCCGTCGATACGCGCCAGCGGCTCAAAGCTCTGCGCCCCGCTGTACACATACGTCAGCGGCACGTCATCCTGAATCTCCTGCAACAGGCGGAACCCTTCCCAGACGAAGCGCGTGGTCACCGCCTTCCCGACCGGCCTGCCCTGCACCAGCGGCTGCCGCGTTTTGCTGATGCGGCGGCCCAGCGGGTCATACTGAAAACTCACCCGCACCGGCGGCCGGTTGCGGTCGTACGGTTCGCTCAGTACCTCCGTCAGACGATGTTCACCGTCGTAACGGTAGCGCCAGCGCACCTGCCCGTTGTCCTTCTCCGTGGTGCGGCCATGCACGTCATACTGCCAGCGGATGCCGTTCAGCTGCGTCACCCGGTTGTGCGGCACCGCACCGGCATGGCGCTCCAGCGGGTTTCCCGCTGCGTCCCAGCGCCACTGACTATTCCCCGGCTGCACACCTTCCTGCCCCAGCAGGCGGCCCGCGCTGTCATACTGCCACAGCGTCTGGCTGAACGGGTTATCGTCCCGTTCTTCGCGGATAAGATTGTTGCGGTAGTCAAAATCACGACGGCGTGACCAGCAGCGCGGGGCCGGACGCTGCGCATCGCCGTTAAACACATCCTTTTTCACCAGACGGCCCAGACGGTCATACTCAGTACGCGTCGTCAGTCCGCCCTGACTGCGGCTCAGCTCCCGGTGCAGCGTGTCGCGGGTGAATTCGCTCACCGTCAGGCTGTCCAGCGCGATGCTCAGCAGATGCCCGCTGCCATAGTACAGCTGCTTCAGCTGACGTCCGTCCGGCAGCGTCAGCGCGGTGCAGTTACCCAGCGCATCATACTGCCATGCCAGACGGCCCTGTCCCCCCTGTTCGTCCGTCACCCGCCCCAGCGCATCGTAGCGGAAGGTGATTTCCTGCTCCGCCTGGCGGCTCCACGCCGTGTCCGACAGCGGCAGATGCCGGGTGATGCGGGCCAGCTGACCCTCCGGCGTGTAGCGGTAGCGCGTCTGGCCTTCCGGGGTGGTACGGTCCAGCAGCTGCCCCGCCGGACTCCAGCTGAACCGGTGCGTGATGGCGGCCGGGTGCCCGGCGGCAAAAGTACGCGAGCGCGTCTGCCCCGCCGCATCGTACTCATAACGCGTCGCCACGCCATCCAGGCCAATCTCAGCCAGCAGCAGCGAGTCCGCCCCCCACTCAAAGCGATAACTTTCGCCGTTTTCATTGGTCAGCGCCGTCATGCGACTGCGGCTGTCCCAGCTGCGCTGCACTTCCTCGCCCTGCGCGTTGCGCGTGGCAATCAGGCGGCCCTGGCTATCATAGCGAAACAGGCTGCGCTGGCCGTCGGCAGCATGCCAGGCAACCGGCAATCCTTCCCCGTTCCAGCTCAGGCTCTCTTCCCAGCCTTCCGCGCGCTCCAGCCGCTGCGGGCGACCGGCAGCATCGTATTCATAACGCGTCTCTTCACCATCCGGGGTGATAACGCCGCTCAGCCATCCCCGCGCATGGTAGCGGTAACGCGTGGTCCGTCCCGAACAGTCGGTCTCGCGGATCACCTGGCCGGCATCGTTATAGCCACGGTGGTAAATATTACCCGCCGCGTCCTGCTCCTCCGTCACCAGCCCGTATTCATCGCGCCGGTAAAACGTGCTCTGCCCCAGCGCATCCACCACCCGTTCCAGCCCGTGGTGGCTGTCGTAAAAATACTGCGTCACACTGCCGCCCGGTGCGGTAACCGCCACCGGCAATGCGCGATGTGGCAGCCACTGCACCGCCTGCGCCGCACCGTCTGCGTCCTGTTCCTCCACGCGGTTGCCGTAGTCATCATAGGCAAAGCTCACCGCATGGCCGAGCGGGTCAATACGCCGCGTCAGCAGCTCGTGTTCATTCCACTCATAGCGCCATTTTTCACC
Source organism: Pantoea sp. X-Soil-TKNS-1280 (assembly GCF_059730475.1). NCBI lineage: Bacteria > Pseudomonadati > Pseudomonadota > Gammaproteobacteria > Enterobacterales > Erwiniaceae > Pantoea > Pantoea sp. X-Soil-TKNS-1280. Next base: position 2,677,239 of record NZ_AP035962.1, read on the forward strand.
GCGCTCATCGATAAAACAGGTAATCAGGCCCTGTGCGTTCCAGTGGTGTTCCCGCTGCTGTCCGTCATAGGTTGAGACACGGGTGATCCCGGCAGCCAGATCATAATGCATCCGGCAACCGTCACCGCTGCTGCTGCGGGTTTCCACCACGCGCCAGTGGTCGAACTTTTCCCAGCGATATTCATTTTCCGCACCGCCCGCCAGCTGATGCCAGACCATCAACCCGTCTGCGTTGTAGCGGAACCGACGGGTGACCACGCCCGCCGCATCGCTGACGTCAGCCAGCTGCCCCTGTGCATCATATGTCCAGTGCATCAGCGGCCAGTGCCGTTCACCATCAAAGTGGTGCGCGGAGGTGACCCGCTGCGGATGACGTGGATCGTCATAATGCAGCGCCACATCAATCGCCAGCGGCTCATCATGGATGCGCACCAGACGTCCCTGCGCATCCCATCCCGTTTCCAGCGCGTTACCATACTCATCGCTCAGCGAGGCCAGCCGCAGCTGCTGCGGGTCTGCCGCCGTCGGTTTGTACAGCCGCCAGACGGCACCATCATCGTCGGCAATGGCGATATCACCCTGCGCATTCCGGCGGATCATCAGCCCTTCGCTGATGCTGTAAAGCACTGCCTGATCTCCGGGCAGAGTAAACGTCAGCTCGCGGCCGGTGTCATCAAACCAGGTAGCCTGTTCCCCTTCCAGCATCAGGTAGCTGTCGAACACCGTGGCCCAGCCGGTACCGAACAATCCGGCGCGCTGCGTCAGGCTGTTGTAGCTGCGCTGCCAGCGCAGCGGGAAGCGCCCCGGCAGGACGAAGTCGCGCTCGGCGGCGTCGTTCAGGACTTTAACACCCGTGGCGGCATGCACCGGATGAAGTGAGGAGAACACGGCGTTGATCGCCATGTCCGCCAGCATACCGCCCCCGGCCATCGCCAGCGCACAGGGCATATTTTTCAGGATCTGCGACGGACGACCACGGATCAGCGAAAGCCCGATCATCGCCAGCGCCAGACCCGGCTGTTTGCCGCTTTTGATATCGCGTACCGTCAGCGTCTCACCGCCGATGATGACATCAGGCGAGACGTTATCGCTGATGGTGGCTTCGCAGGTGGTGCGGTCTTTGGCCCGCACGGCAGGCTGACCGTTGATAAAGACGCTTTTGGAGCCTTCCGCCAGAAACTGCGGGCCGCTGTGCTTTTCACACAGCACTTTGTCCTGCATCAGCGGCGAGGTACCCGCAGAGGCAGATGCCACGCCGGGCTGCCACATGGCGCTGCCGAACTGCTCTGCTGCTGCCAGCAGCATGCCGCCGTAATCGGCAAAACTGGCGGGGGACTGCGGTTCCGGCGCGGGGGTATCGCCGGACGTCAGGGTTCCGGCAGCCCGCGCAGCGGCGAGGCCGTTGATGATCACATCATCTGATCCACTGATGATCACACCCGCCGGGGATGGCGGGAACAGAAAGTTGCCGATTTCGTCCGCGCCTGCGCTGATTTTGCTGCTCAGACCGGTGGCATTGGCGGCCACCCCCGCCACGATCCCGCTCAGCAGGCAACTGCTGCCGAGCGCAGTCAGTGCGCCGATGCCAAGGACCGGACCGGCAAAGGTGGCCGCTCCCGCGACAATCGCCCCCATTGCCGCATAGGTCACGCCCTCCGCGACAATGCTGGTGATATCCGCCAGGATGCTGGAATGAATGATCTCATCGCCCTGCCGGGCTGCGCGGTTATCCATGCGTCAGGCTCTGCTTAAAAACCTGCCTGTTTATTTTATTAAAGAAGGCATTCATCTCTGTTTCCTTTCAGGAGTATATAAATGACAAAATTCATCCTGAGAATGTGCTAATACCCATTAGCTCTTCACCGGATATAAAAATGAAATAAAAAAATATATAATTACCGCTAACACGGACTGATCTTTACAATGATGAATATATCCTGAGCGAATAGCTTATTAGTAAGACGGCGCAAGGATAAAGAGATTCCCGGCTATCTTTGCGATACGCTGCTCTTCTGCCAGTTTTTTACGCCAATCTTCAGGAATGGATGAATAACCATATAAGGCACCAGCAATTTGACCCGCTGTAGCCGCCACACTATCTGCATCATCTGCAAGATTAGCGGCTAGCAGGATGGCATCGCGAAAATTATCAGTATGCCAGACCGCCCAAAGTGCAGCTTCAAGTGTATCAATCACATAACCGCTTGACCGAATCTGATTGCGATATTTGTGTTTATACTCTCCAGCATTTATTAGTGCCGTTCGTGCATTGAAAGGACATACATGAGCTGATAAAGCCTGCTGCTTATCAGCTCCATTTAAAAGCCAGTAAAGGATAAGGCCAAGTAATCGGCTACAATCCACGGATTCGACTGCGCCATGTGTAGCCCGCCCTTGTTGTTCTGCATCGCAAAGTGCATGAATCAAAGAATGGCGTTGAAAAATGACCGAAGGTGAAAGACGAATGATAGATGCGTTGCCAGCGGTTTCAGGATCAACATTACCAAACCAGTCATCACCTTGCTGAAGAAATTGTTCGAGAGCATATCGTGTCGTATTACCGATATCAAAACAAATACCATTAACACTGTTGACACCATATCTGTACCAGTTAACTAAACGATTTCGAAAATCAGTTAAATCCAGCCGATTTTTAAAAAGATAAGTTTCAGCCAGACAAAGCGCCATTGATGTATCATCAGTCCATTCTCCCGCCCTCAATCCAAATGGTCCGCCACCCACCATATCATCAATGTGATATTGATCACGCTGCTGGAACTCAAGTGTCGTACCCACAGCATCTGCAACCGCTAAACCAACCAGGGCCCCTTTAGCACGATCACAAAGAATGTCGTCATCCACCAGAGGAAACGTTGATGCTAACCATTGCGGAAGAGGCTTTATCCCATTAAGCCAGGATTGATAATCGAGTTGAAATACACCCCGACTTATTTTATCTATTGGAAATTTTTCGGGAAAATTTTCGCTGTAATTTCTGCCAACATAACCCGCAATAGTAGAGTATTCCTCTCTCAGGTCAATCATTCTATTTTCACCTTAAGAAACTCATCCGTTCAATGTAATGAGGTTAGTTCTTAGTGTTTGAGAGATAAGAACCATTCCTTCTGATATATCCTGTCTCTGAGGATCTGAAACCAGCCCCTGGTCTTCATAATCGAATATATTAACCAAATCTTCTTTACGAGCTGGCTTTCCGGCCGTCGTCTCATAGGTGCTCATACCCAATGTCATTTGTCTGATCATTCCTGATGGGAGCACATTGAGTCTGGAACCTTTGCAGTAATACATTATCGACTTATCCAGCTCTCTTTATTTGCGAAAACACTCATAAAAACCATCAGCCTCAACGAGGAAATTATTATTGAATAGAATATCAACTTCCAGTATACATTTTTCACTAACTACCAACCTGAGTTTGAGTTCAATTTTTTCAGGTTTTCCATTATGGAGACAAGTGATAATTTTTTAACAAAGCTCATTTTAATATCCCGAAAAATTAATAAAACTGAACCCTAAGAAACTTCCATCACCATTCATTGGTGTTACACCCAGGATATATTTTACAGAGGGGCGCTGCATTGTGAGCTATCGCCCAAAGTGCGGTGACCGCAGCACGCCGCAGGTCAGCATCGCGGGCACGTGGCTGGCTGAGGCGGGGTTTGAGATCGGCCAGCCGGTCTCTGTCAAGGTAGAGGCAGGCTGTCTGATTCTGACGACAGGCGGCTAAAATAAAAAATCGGAGGACCTTTGAGTCCGCTTCCGGTTTTATTTATAGACCCTTTCCGAGTGGGTTTGACATCAACCAATCGATTTGGATTTTTATATTTTTAAATGTTACAATCTAACTAAGTCAGCAATATTATTGACTCTACTCTCAGACTTAGAAAATGACAACATTATATTAGATTTTTCTTTTTTAAACTTAACCTTGTAGGCTCCAGGAGAAAGGTCTAAAAAAACACCTGACATATAATCTGCTCCATCCGGTTCAAGATCTCCACCACTGGCATCCTCTCCAGCACCAATAAAAACTTTTCCGACTGGAACTTTTAAAAATAACTTTCCGTAGCCTTCATTAAGATCTTCATGAATTTCAACCGTATAATCACCGTCACTACCGAGACTTAAAAATAAAACATTCCCTCTGTTTATTTCATCTATCTCATCATCAGGGATACTCCACCAGTCAGGATCATCGTTAACCCGGTGCTTAAGAGAAGCCAAATCAAAAATGGACAATGTCGCGGTATCCGTTGTAAAAGAAAAGTTTTTTTTCATAATTACTTCTAGTGGAAAATTATTTCGCTAATCGTGTCTCCCGGTGAAGACCCGCTTTTCTACCTGCTTTTTTAAAAAAACTACAAACACTTTTGTTTGTAGACTCATTAAGCATTTGTAATCTTTACGTTGGTGAATCATCAACGATTAAATCTACGGGATGATCTGCATTCAAAGTGGTTAAGTCCGGTGATCTACCCATCATTCTTTCTTGAGTCAAATTTAACAAGCCGACCACCTGCATGTGGCTGAACTGCACCCTCACACCTGCACACCAAATGAAATTGATTGATTTATATTTAAAAAATAACGATACTAATATTATAACACCTCCAGCCCATTCAAGTTAATCAATTGATTACTCATCCAAAAAAATAAAACAAATCATCAAGCTTTTCTTTATCCTCTTTATTAAAAGGCTTTATTTTATTGTTATTTATTATTTCAAACACGCCTCTTACTGCGACTCTTTTGGGGAGGGAGGCAATCACCCTCTCAATTTCATCAATTAAATCATTATCTGAAAGATACTTTTTGGCTAGCTCCAGAAGAATCTTATTACCTTCATTGATGTTCATATCAATCCTCTATCAATCAATAATATCTACTTGATCGAAATTGACTATCCGATTATCCGCATTTAGCTGAACCGCACCACCCTTACCATATTGTGGATAGGCTTCTGCAAATGGTTCAAGTCTTGGAGCTCCTTTATCACCAGCCCAATATGGAACCCTAACCTGAGGTTTACCATTTTCATAAAGCTGCAAAGTATCAAACGTCCCTCTTAATCTTGCATCACTCCATTCTGGAGCTATTTGGAATGCATTCTTCGCTTCGGCCGAAGTCGAATATTTCTCGAAACCAATGTATGACGCAGGCGCAGATTTGCTCTCAACCGTTTTTAAAGCCCATTTGTTGACCTGACCATCATCATCAAGATATCTCATATAACGATAAGCAGTCGAGGGCATCGTCGCACTTGGTCCATCAGGCCCGACATAAAAATCAGGTTTACATCTATTCAGCCCCAGCGGATCTATCCAGCTGAACGGGTTCGGCGCATACGCATACAGGTTCAGCCCACCCGCCAGTCCTATCGGGTCCTGCTGCGTAAACCGTCCGCTGTCCGGATCGTAATACCGGAACAGATTGTAGTGCAGTCCCGTTTCCCGGTCCAGGTACTGGCCCTGCATCCGCAGATTCTGCGCGAAACCGGGAGTCTGGAGGGACGACTCACGCAGCAGTTTGCCCCACGCGCCGTTCACCCCTTCCCAGCTGATGCGGCCTTCTCGGTCCGTCAGCCGCTCCGGCATCCCGTTTGCCGCACAGTGGAACCAGGCTATTTCCGGGTTGTCCGTGCCGTCGATACGCGCCAGCGGTTCAAAGCTCTGCGCACCGCTGTACACATACGTCAGCGGCACATCATCCTGAATCTCCTGCAACAGGCGGAACCCTTCCCAGACGAAGCGCGTGGTCACCGCCTTCCCGACCGGCCTGCCCTGCACCAGCGGCTGCCGCGTTTTGCTGATGCGGCGGCCCAGCGGGTCATACTGAAAACTCACCCGCACCGGCGGCCGGTTGCGGTCGTACGGTTCGCTCAGTACCTCCGTCAGACGATGTTCACCGTCGTAACGGTAGCGCCAGCGCACCTGCCCGTTGTCCTTCTCCGTGGTGCGGCCATGCACGTCATACTGCCAGCGGATGCCGTTCAGCTGCGTCACCCGGTTGTGCGACACCGCACCGGCATGGCGCTCCAGCGGGTTTCCCGCTGCGTCCCAGCGCCACTGACCATTCCCCGGCTGCACACCTTCCTGCCCCAGCAGGCGGCCCGCGCTGTCATACTGCCACAGCGTCTGGCTGAACGGGTTATCGTCCCGTTCTTCGCGGATAAGATTGTTGCGGTAGTCAAAATCGCGACGGCGTGACCAGCAGCGCGGGGCCGGACGCTGCGCATCGCCGTTAAACACATCCTTTTTCACCAGACGGCCCAGGCGGTCATACTCAGTACGCGTCGTCAGCCCGCCCTGGCTGCGGCTCAGCTCCCGGTGCAGCGTGTCGCGGGTAAATTCGCTTACCGTCAGGCTGTCCAGCGCGATGCTCAGCAGATGCCCGCTGCCGTAGTACAGCTGCTTCAGCTGACGTCCGTCCGGCAGCGTCAGCGCGGTGCAGTTACCCAGCGCATCATACTGCCATGCCAGACGGCCCTGTCCCCCCTGTTCGTCCGTCACCCGCCCCAGCGCATCGTAGCGGAAGGTGATTTCCTGCTCCGCCTGGCGGCTCCACGCCGTGTCCGACAGCGGCAGATGCCGGGTGATGCGGGCCAGCTGCCCCTCCGGCGTGTAGCGGTAGCGCGTCTGTCCTTCCGGGGTGGTACGGTCCAGCAGCTGCCCCGCCGGACTCCAGCTGAACCGGTGCGTGATGGCGGCCGGGTGCCCGGCGGCAAAAGTACGCGAGCGCGTCTGCCCCGCCGCATCGTACTCATAACGCGTCGCCACGCCATCCAGGCCAATCTCAGCCAGCAGCAGCGAGTCCGCCCCCCACTCAAAGCGATAACTTTCGCCGTTTTCATTGGTCAGCGCCGTCATGCGACTGCGGCTGTCCCAGCTGCGCTGCACTTCCTCGCCCTGCGCGTTGCGCGTGGCAATCAGGCGGCCCTGGCTATCATAGCGAAACAGGCTGCGCTGGCCGTCGGCGGCGTGCCAGGCAACCGGCAATCCTTCCCCGTTCCAGCTCAGGCTCTCTTCCCAGCCTTCCGCGCGCTCCAGCCGCTGCGGGCGACCGGCAGCATCGTATTCATAACGCGTCTCTTCACCATCCGGGGTGATAACGCCGCTCAGCCATCCCCGCGCATGGTAGCGGTAACGCGTGGTCCGTCCCGAACAGTCGGTCTCGCGGATCACCTGCCCGGCATCGTTATAGCCACGGTGGTAAATATTACCCGCCGCGTCCTGCTCCTCCGTCACCAGCCCGTATTCATCGCGCCGGTAAAACGTGCTCTGCCCCAGCGCATTCACCACCCGTTCCAGCCCGTGGTGGCTGTCGTAAAAATACTGCGTCACGCTGCCGCCCGGTGCGGTAACCGCCACCGGCAATGCGCGATGTGGCAGCCACTGCACCGCCTGCGCCGCACCGTCTGCGTCCTGTTCCTCCACGCGGTTGCCGTATTCATCATAGGCAAAGCTCACCGCATGGCCGAGCGGGTCAATACGCCGCGTCAGCAGCTCGTGTTCATTCCACTCATAGCGCCATTTTTCACCGCGCTCATCGATAAAACAGGTAATCAGGCCCTGTGCGTTCCAGTGGTGTTCCCGCTGCTGTCCGTCATAGGTTGAGACACGGGTGATCCCGGCAGCCAGATCATAATGCATCCGGCAGCCGTCACCGCTGCTGCTGCGGGTTTCCACCACGCGCCAGTGGTCGAACTTTTCCCAGCGATATTCATTTTCCGCACCGCCCGCCAGCTGATGCCAGACCATCAACCCGTCTGCGTTGTAGCGGAACCGACGGGTGACCACGCCCGCCGCATCGGTGACGTCAGCCAGCTGCCCCTGTGCATCATATGTCCAGCGCATCAGCGGCCAGTGCCGTTCACCATCAAAGTGGTGCGCAGAGGTGACCCGCTGCGGATGACGTGGATCGTCATAATGCAGCGCCACATCAATCGCCAGCGGCTCATCATGGATGCGTACCAGACGTCCCTGCGCATCCCACCCCGTTTCCAGCGCGTTACCATACTCATCGCTCAGCGAGGCCAGCCGCAGCTGCTGCGGGTCTGCCGCCGTCGGTTTGTACAGCCGCCAGACGGCACCATCATCGTCGGCAATGGCGATATCACCCTGCGCATTCCGGCGGATCATCAGCCCTTCGCTGATGCTGTAAAGCACTGCCTGATCTCCGGGCAGAGTAAACGTCAGCTCGCGGCCGGTGTCATCAAACCAGGTAGCCTGTTCCCCTTCCAGCATCAGGTAGCTGTCGAACACCGTGGCCCAGCCGGTACCGAACAATCCGGCGCGCTGCGTCAGGCTGTTGTAGCTGCGCTGCCAGCGCAGCGGGAAGCGTCCCGGCAGGACGAAGTCGCGCTCGGCGTCGTCATTCAGGACTTTAACGCCCGTGGCGGCATGCACCGGATGAAGTGAGGAGAACACGGCGTTGATCGCCATGTCCGCCAGCATACCGCCCCCGGCCATCGCCAGCGCACAGGGCATATTTTTCAGGATCTGCGACGGACGACCACGGATCAGCGAAAGCCCGATCATCGCCAGCGCCAGGCCCGGCTGTTTGCCGCTTTTGATATCGCGTACCGTCAGCGTCTCACCGCCGATGATGACATCAGGCGAGACGTTATCGCTGATGGTGGCTTCGCAGGTGGTGCGGTCTTTGGCCCGCACGGCAGGCTGACCGTTGATAAAGACGCTTTTGGAGCCTTCCGCCAGAAACTGCGGGCCGCTGTGCTTTTCACACAGCACTTTGTCCTGCATCAGCGGCGAGGTACCCGCAGCGGCCGACGCCACGCCGGGCTGCCACATGGCGCTGCCGAACTGCTCTGCTGCTGCCAGCAGCATGCCGCCGTAATCGGCAAAACTGGCGGGGGACTGCGGTTCCGGCGCGGGGGTATCGCCGGACGTCAGGGTTCCGGCAGCCCGCGCAGCGGCGAGGCCGTTGATGATCACATCATCTGAGCCACTGATGATCACACCCGACGGGGATGGCGGGAACAGAAAGTTGCCGATTTCGTCCGCGCCTGCGCTGATTTTGCTGCTCAGACCGGTGGCATTGGCGGCCACGCCCGCCACGATCCCGCTCAGCAGGCAACTGCTGCCGAGCGCAGTCAGTGCGCCGATGCCAAGGACCGGACCGGCAAAGGTGGCCGCTCCCGCGACAATCGCCCCCATTGCCGCATAGGTCACGCCCTCCGCGACAATGCTGGTGATATCCGCCAGGATGCTGGAATGAATGATCTCATCGCCCTGCCGGGCTGCGCGGTTATCCATGCCTTATGCTTTCCGTGGGTTATGTAATGTCAGGCTTTGTCGAAATGCGTTCCAGCGCACAGCATCCTCTTCGCTGAAGGGCCGAAGGGCGGAGAGGGTAAAAACCATCAGGGTACGGGTTCCGGGTACTTCGGCGGCCAGTTGCTTTTGCCATAGTGCCTGGCCATTGCGTTCGTAAGCAGTTTCCACTTCGATGGCATCCAGAGCATGGTCTGCGCCAGCGGTGACATGGGCGAACGCGCTCTGATGGATTTCCCCCATCTGCTGACGCAACGCATCCCATTGATGCTGAAACTCCTGTTGAAAGTCGCTGCCTTCCGGGATAGGACCACGGCTGACAATCAGCGCAAGGCCACTGGCCTCATCACGCAGGATATTCATGGTGGTATCCTGCCAGGCAGCAGGAAACAGGGAAAATGCGCCCTCGTTGAATTGGTAGTGCATGTTGGTTATCCGTTCTGGGGGTTTAAATCGGGTATAGAGGCGAGAGGTTTCGCCATATTTTTCGCTGCGAGTTGCTAAAGGTGGTTTGATTAATTCTTAGCCTGTGCGATTTAGCGTTTGGAAAGAATGTGGTGTAGGAGTAAAACAACAATCGGGGTCTTCAAGCAATTCCCAGGAAAGTTTTCCATCTTTTTTAAGAGTAATTCTGGCTTTGCGTTTGTCTGGTTCGCCCCCTGTAGAGGGAAACCACACAATGGCCGAGGAACCTTTTATAACTCCGTGCAAGGGATCTGACTCGCCAATCGCCGGACAATCAATCTGATCACCGCCATCCATATAACAGTAGGTTCCGGTGATCTCGTTGCCTGTTTGTTTTAAGGTCAGTGATAAAGAAATTTGCTCCCCCCGTTCTCCTCGCCAGATACCGCTGAAAGGGGCGGGTATTTCTAATTCATCAGCTCTCTCGGCGGTCATCTTTAGATTACAGCTTTCACCGACCAGCAACGCCAGCGTGCCACCTGCTTCAGAGGTAATCCATGCATTACAGTTTGCATCGCGGTACTTCAACCATAGCCGCTGTGATTCCACAAAAGATTTTTTGGTATCACCATCATGTGATGCCAAGAAAGTTTTGTAGTTTTTATTTAATCTCGCATCCTGTTTGATGATTTCATCGTTATAACAGTCACGCATCGCAACGGTAATTCCGTTTGAATTGGACATGCATTTTTTGAAAACAGGAGTGAAACTTTCCTCACTGGCCTTTGCTGCATGGAAGGGTAGAGATAAAAATACAGTCACCAATAATGTAAACTTATCAAGTCTCATTCACTCATCCTTGTATTAATTGCTGATAATTTTTCAGATCATTTAAAAACCGCTACCAGTTGTCAAAGTGGGCATATTTCTAGCTTACCCACTTTGAAATAAATCAACACAGAGTGTTAAATGCAATCTTTCACTCTATGAAATATTGAAATAGTTCAAAATTAAACCATCATAAAATCACGATGGACATTAAAAATCTCAATAAAATAATTATCACCATATAAAAACATGATATTATAATAAAAATCACAACCTACTTTTTTCACTCAACTATTCATCATAATTCGGTGCGATGCCTTTATGCGTTTCAATTAGTCTATTTTTTTTAACCCAACCAGTTACTTGATCATCATCAGCAACATACATTACCCTATAAAAATCCCCATATTCAACATATGCAATCAGATCGTTACCAGGAATAACAAAAGTCCCTTTCATTATACACTTCGTATCAGGTGCGGAATAAAACTGCAACCTCCCTTGCCCACCAACCTTATAAAGGTTATCTGTATTATCAAAGCGAACACCTTGAGAAATTCCTGTTTTATCAGCTTCCTGGCAGTAGACGCTTGCTGATGACGTCAACGGGAGCAAAACAAGTAACAACCCAAAAAACTTTATCATATCATCCCTCGACTTTTCATAATGTCGATTAACTTCTTAGCATAATTAGGATCTGTTGCATAGCCTTTAGCTTGTAAACCTTTAGCCCAGTCGACCGGATCCGTTGAATGGAACAGACTACTATAACGCGGATTCTTTATCAGAAACTGAGCATGCTGTTCAATGCTTTCATCTATAGAATCATAGCTAGCAAATTTATCCAACACTTGTACTCTCTTACCATTAATATTCTCATGAGTCCATGTCTCCACATAGTTAGGCGATCCATGAGCTTTTATACCAAAAAGATTGTTACTAACTTTTTTGGTTTTTTCATCAACAGGTACAAGTGTTCCCCAGTTTGATTCAAGAATTGCCTGAGCTGTAACAATTTCGGCTGGAATTCCTGTTTTCTTCTCGATAGCCTTCGCTGCGGAATTTACTTTATCAAAAAAGACTTGTTTTTCGAGTGGTAAAGGACGTCTTTTCCCAGCCGGCTTACTACCGGCAGATTTTGCAACAACCGCTCTTAACTTCAGAGGGTTAGGTCCCTCCGCCTTATCCCCCTTTTTTGCCGGGAATAGATTCGTCACCGCCTCCGTAATATTCTGCTTATGGCTGCTTCCCGGCGCACCTGTTCCGGGCTGTGCACCTGCGGTATTCAGGTTAAGTTTGCCGCCCGATGTGGTGATATTTCCGTCACCCTGCACGAAGAGATTAAACCCTTTGCCGACGATATTGATCTGCCCATTGGCGTTCAGTTCTATCGCGCTTTCACCGCATTCCAGCCGCAATTTTGTGCCCGACCCCAGCACATAAGTTTCTACCGCCGCATCGATTTTGCCTTTGCCGGTCAGCAGTTCTTCACCGCCTTTCACACCATGTACACGATTGGTTTCAACCCGGTAGAGCTCATTAACGCCGACGTAGTGGCTGTGGTTGTTGGCGACAGTATGGGTGGCGTCATTTTTGACGTTGGTATCCATATTCTTTTGCGCCTGAATCCACAGCTGTTCCTCGCCTGCCTTGTCCTCAAAGCGCAGCGCATTGGCGGTGTCTGCGGTGCCGTCTTTAGTCCGGCTGAGGAAGCCCATCTGGGTTGCCGCCGCTGGCAGCGCCCACGGTGGCATGCTCGCCTCGTTATAAACACGACCAATGATCAGTGGGCGGTCCGGATCGCCGTTGATGAAATCCACCACCACTTCATCACCCACGCGCGGGATTTGTACCCCGCCGAATCCCTGACCCGCCCAGGCGCTGGAGACGCGTACCCAGCACGAACTGGTATCGTCACCTTTTGCCAGCCGGTCCCAGTGGAACTTCACCTTCACCCGACCATAACGATCGGTCCAGATCGACTCGCCTTTTGGTCCCACCACTTTTGCCGTCTGCGGGCCATGCGTTTTCGGCCAAGCCGTGCGGGGCGGTGTTCGGTAAGTAATTGATGCCGGGAGCACGGTAAAACGGATGTTGTGCGTAGTGGTCACATCCCCGCTGGCGTAGCTGTTTTCCTCGAAAGAATATTCGGCTGTTACTGTCAGATATTTGCCGTTGTCGCTGAAGTGCGGCGCATTGAGCAGCCCGAAGGTGTAGCCCGGTGCAATACCCGTCGCCGTCCCCACTCCGCTGATGCTGTGGTGCTCCACCTCCCACACCTCCTGGCGGATGCGGGTGTAAAACTCACCGTGGCTGTGATCCACAAAGTGCCCCGGCCAATCATAAACATCCACGGAGCCGGGACTCGGTGCCACCGGATTCTGGCGTGCCTGTAACATCCAGGCGTTTGGCTTGCGGAAATCATAATCGTCGGTGCTGTACATCCCTGGCGTGACGCTCTCCGCAAGTGACCACTGGCTGATGCCCTCTTCCGTCACACTGCCGCCCGACGGCGCAACGTGGTAAGGGATGGTTTCATAACCGCTGAAGGGTTGATGCTGATCCGCCGCGTCGCACAGCACCAGGGTGTGTTTATCGGCCTCGTGGCGGAACCAGAAGTAAATGCCTTCCAGCTCCATCAGACGGCTGATAAAGGCATAGCTGCTTTCCTGGTACTGCACACAGTAATCCCAGACCCGATAGCTACTGCTGAGCCGCGACTCCACATTGACGCTGTACTCCTTCAGTAACGTCTGCACAATCTGTGGCACCGTCTGGCTCTGGAAGATGCGCAGGTTACGATCGCGCCTCATCGGCCACAGGTCCGGCTCCACTGTCAGAGCATAAACCGCGTAACGGGTACCGTTTAGCTCCTCGTTGCGTACCGCCACGCGGGTGATTTTACCGTTGATATAGCGCGTACTCAGCAGATGCTCTGTCGGTAGCGTAAAGGTGATCGGTTTTCCCAGCAGAGACTGACGATCGATGCGCGCATCGGTGGCAAGCAGCTCCGCGTCCAGGGCAAATGATTCCGAGAAGGCTTCGGACCCGTTGAGTTTCCAGAACAGCAAGCCCTCCATGGGCAGCTGAACGGTTATGCGTGAAAACATAAGCAAATCCCTTGTAGTTAGCTATGTGGATCGAGCAGCCAGACGCCTTCATCACCGATGGTCAGCGTCTGTTCACGTGCGCCATGCTGGCTATGAATGGAGAATGTGTAATGACCCGGTGCAAGCTGCAATGCAGCGAAGCCATTGGCAGCCGGTACCAGCGCCTGTTGTTTACCATTCACCTGCACCTGTTCGCCCGGTTGTAACCTGATATACACCTGCGCGACCGGTGCAGGCGGCGGTGCTGGTTGTGCTTCACGTGGTGCCGTTGGTGGTTCTGCCGGTGTTGCGGGTTGTTGCTGAACCGCAGGTGCCGCACTGGCCGTGGCGACCGGAGGAGATTCCGGCTGTGACTGAGCCTGTACATCATCATCACCGCCTCCGGCCACCAGCAGGCCAACACACAAACCCAGCACCACACCTGCCGCCACCAATCCCGGTAGCGCGAAACGATGACGCAGCAAGGCTTTAACCGGCGAAAGAGGTACCGCTTCTTCCTCTACTTCCTCAACCGGTACCAGCATGGTCCCTGGCCCACTGACGTTGGCGGCGTGCGGGGTCTCTGCGTTGCTTTCCGGCAATGCCATCAGTTCAGCGAAGGCATCGATACTTTGCGGACGGTCTTCTGCTTTCAGCGCCAGAGCCGCATCGACAGCGTTGAGCAGCGCCGGGGAGAATCCTGCTGGACGACGCTGGGCCAGCGGCTGGTAGTTATCTTCGATGCTACGCACCACGCTTACCGGCGGTGGCGCGCCAGTGATCAGGGTATGCAGCACTGCGCCCAGCGCATAGATATCTGTCCAGGCCCCCTGCTCGCTTTCATCGTTGTCGCTGTACTGCTCAATCGGCGCATAACCTGGACGCAGCATGGTTTCGCTTTCGTCAGACAGGTTACTGATGGTCTTACGTGCCGAACCGAAATCCAGCAGCACCGGTTCGCCGTTACTCTGGATCTGGATGTTATCCAGCGAAATATCGCGGTGCAGATAACCCGCATCATGAATGGTTTTAATTGCCCCCAGCAGTGGTGGCAGCAGACGACGGATCCATGCTTCATCAATCTGTTGTGGATTGCGCGCACGCACGATGGAGAGCGTGGTACCACTGTAAAACACCGTGCCCATATAGGCCGTGTCGTTTTGTACCCAGAAGCGCAGCACATGCAGCAGGTTAGGATGGTTGAAACGCGCCAGCAGCCTGGCTTCCTGGATAAAACTGTTCAAACCCGCTGCGAACGTTTTGCTAAAGCGCTCGCTGCGCAGTACCAGATTCAGCCCTTCGCTGCGCACCGCCAGCGAGGCAGGCATAAATTCTTTAATCGCGATGTCACGTTCCAGCTGATGATCCCAGGCGCGATAGACAATGCCAAAGCCGCCACCGCCGATGACTTCCTTAATTTCAAACTCATTGAATCGGTAACCCAGCGGTAATGCGTTGGGTACATTGAGGTGATTATCGTGTTCCGACATAGACGAAAACTCTCTGATAACGAACGGCTTTAGACATCAAACTGGCAGACAAACTCGCCCTGTTCACAGCGCACCTGTACCCGGCGATAACGTTCATCACGGGCATGGGCGCTGAGCAACATCTGGCTCATTTGCGGCAACAGAGTATTGGTGAGAATGGCATCAACCATGCGGCCACCGGATTCCACTTCGGTGCAACGCTGCACGATCTGACTGACGACGGAATCCTCAATGTCCGCTTCAATGCCGTGGTTCTCTGCCAGACGACGCACGATACGCGTCAGCTGCAAGCGAACAATCTCCGCCAGCATCGCATCACTCAGCGGGTAATAAGGCACTACCAGCAGGCGTCCCAGCAGAGCCGGTGGGAAGACCTCCAGCAATGGCTTGCGTAATGCCGTGCTCAGCGTGTCAGGTGCGGGTAGCAGTTCCGGATCGGCGCACAGCGCGCTGATCAGCTGCGTACCGACATTGGAAGTCAGAATGATGATGGTGTTACGAAAATCGATATGGCGTCCTTCGCCATCCTCCATCCAGCCTTTATCGAACACCTGAAAAAATAATTCGTGCACATCGGGATGTGCCTTCTCGATTTCATCCAGCAGCACCACGCTGTAAGGACGGCGGCGCACTGCTTCGGTCAGCACGCCACCTTCGCCGTAACCGACGTACCCCGGAGGCGCACCTTTTAACGTGGAGACGGTGTGCGCTTCCTGGAATTCGCTCATATTGATGGTGATGACGTTTTGTTCACCGCCATACAGGGATTCCGCCAGCGCCAGGGCGGTTTCAGTTTTCCCTACCCCCGACGGACCACACAGCATAAACACGCCCACCGGTTTATTCGGGTTATCCAGCCGGGCGCGTGCGGTACGAACCCGTCTGGCAATCAGATCCAGACCATGACGTTGACCAATCACTCGCTGATTCAGGGTATCTGCAAGGTTCAGTACTGCATCTATCTCATTCTTCACCATGCGTCCCAGTGGGATGCCTGTCCAGTCCGAGACCACGGCTGCAACCACGCTGGCATCCACCGCAGCAAACAGCAGCGGTTCTTCCCCCTGGAGCGCGCGCAGTTGCTGCACGGTGGCGTCCAGTTCGCTGCGCAGCGTCGCCTCCCCCTCACTGACACAACGTGCCCGTAAGGCGATCAATTGATTAACCAACTCCCGCTCCTGCTGCCAGCGAGCCGTGAGCGCATCGCGGGTGGCAGACAGCTCAGCATACAACACCGCAATTTCCTGCTGACGCCCAGGGGCACCCAACCCGACTTTAGCCTCGCGTTCGGCGATTTCCGCTTCGATATCAAGCGCAGCCAGGCGATGCAGACAATCTTCCAGTGCGGCGGGCTGCGCCCCCTGGCTGACCGCCACACGTGCACAGGCGGTATCCAGCAGTGCGACAGCTTTATCCGGCAGCTGGCGTGCCGGGATATAGCGATGGGACAGCTTAACCGCCGCGCTCACCGCCTCATCCAGCAGCAATACCTGATGATGTTTTTCCAGCGCACTCACGGTACTGCGCAGCATCTGGATGGCTTTCGCCTCATCCGGCTCCTGTACCTGTACCGTCTGGAAACGGCGGGTCAGCGCCGGGTCCTTCTCAATATATTTTTTGTATTCGGCCCAGGTGGTAGCACCGATAGTTCGTAGTTGCCCGCGCGCCAGCGCCGGTTTCAGCAGGTTTGCTGCGTCGCCGGTGCCCTGCTGACCGCCCGCACCGACCAGCGTATGGATCTCATCCACAAACAGCACAATCGGCGTCGGGCTGGATTGCACCTCGTTGATCAGCGCCTGGAGCCGCGCCTCAAACTCGCCTTTCATCCCGGCACCGGCCTGTAACATGCCTATGTCCAGTAGCCATAGCTGTACATCGCGCAGCGGTGCAGGGACATCGCCTGCCGCAATACGCAACGCCAGCCCCTCAACGACCGCCGTTTTCCCGACACCGGCTTCACCGGTCAGCAGCGGATTGTTCTGGCGGCGACGCATCAGGATATCCACCATCTGGCGGATCTCTTCATCACGCCCCGTCACCGGATCGATCGCCCCACTGCGCGCCCGGGCGGTGAGGTCCTGCGCGTACTGCGCCAGGGTGCTGCTACCAGCCGCCGCGGGTGCGGAGACATCTGGCTGCGTCAGTGCCTGCTGCACTTCCTTACTATTGCTGAGTAAGGTGTCGAACTGCTCCAGCAGCACGTCGGCATTAATTCGCGCAAACTGCGATGAAATGCCTTTCAGCACGCTGGCGAGGTTGAAGGTTTTCAGCATGCCGATCAGCAGATGCCCGCCACGGATGCGTGTTGCACCGTATTTTAGCGAGGCGTAAACCCAGGCGCGTTCTACCGCGCTGTCGATGTGTTCGGCAAGATCGGAGACGGAACTGGCACCGCGCGGCAGGCGATCCAGTGCCGCCACGATATCCCGCGTCAGCGCGTTTTCATCCAGTGAAAAGTGGCTGATTATCTGCTGTAAATCCCCCTCCTGCTGCTGCATCAGCTGGTGCAGCCAGTGCACCAGTTCAACATAGGGATTGCCGCGCAGCTTGCAAAAGGCGGTGGCGCTTTCCAGCGAGGAAAATAACAGCGTGTCCAGTTTACCGAATAACACGGCTCGGCTGATTTCAGACATATCGGGTCCTGTAATATGAAGAAGCTGGCTATGTGGCAGGGAAAAGGGGTTGGGCTAGAGCGAAGCAGCCTCAACCTCAAAAACGAAATCTTCGCGATCGACAGGCTGGTCGGGTTGTCCCAGCCAGCTGGTATAACCCAGACGGGCATTGCCCCCTAAAGTCACGCCGTTGACATCTTCAGCCGCAAGAATCAGGCTGAGATCCCATTGCATTTCGATGCCGAGATAATGGCGCACCCAGTCGCGCACCTCACATGCTCCTTTCCCGTCGGGCAGGAAATGCGCATATTGTGCAGCGCTAAGCGGGCCAAAACGCAGACGGAAGCGATGCTGAACATCACGCACCGCGATCCCAAGAAAGGCGGACTCTCCCAGACGAGGCATCTGCCTTCCGGCACCGAGGCGGGCCTGGTCGCGGTGATCCAGCGTCAGCCATTGCGGTACGTTTTGCTCCATCGTCACTGGCACACCAAAATAGAGGCGCAGAATGCGTTCTAAACCTTCTGCATCGTGTCCGTGGCGGCTGAGATGGCCCACCAGCATCAGTCGGGCATGCAGGCTGAGCGAACTGGCCTGCTGCTGCGCCGGAAAACCAATGCCCGCCAGACACGCCAGATAATCCTGAAAGCGTTTATCGTCACCGCGATCCAGCGAGGCGGTCGGCTGTGCATCAGCCCATGCACGATAAAACAGCAGCGTGGCACGATGGTGGAACAGGTCGGCAAAAGCTGAAAGGCTGTGATCCTGATGATGGCTGATGCGCTCGCGCACGTATTCAGTCAGATGCGTCGGGAGCGGACCATTCGGGCCAAACAGACCAAAACTGTAGATCGAGACTTCATGACGTCCATCCTCTTCGCGCTCGCTGACTTTAGCTAGCGTCGCCGGGGCAAACGCCAGTGAAGGCGTCTGGCCGAGACGGACGGCTTCGAACTTCGGCAGTGGCGCACGCCCCAGGCTATAACGCTGACCACTCTGCGCATTCAGCCTGCGCAACAGCTGGAAAAGATCGTAGCGCCAGGGCGCAGCCATCACCGCCTGCCAGAAATCATCAGGCAGACGACTGGCACTCTGCAGCGGAATAACCTGTGCGACATCACTCATAGCAGTGCCTTCTGACCCATACGTGGCGGCCAGTAACCCATTTCGCCCCGTTGCTGGCTGCTCAGGGTCAATTCGGTAAAGCTGTTGAGCGCCACCAGCCGCGAAAAGACACGCTCCAGCACGCTGCCAAACAGCCATGGGCTGGCACCGGAGAACACCTGCTCATCCACCTCCAGCGCGATACTCACGCCGCGAGCAAACACCACCGGCCCCGGTTCAGGGACACGACGATGCACCGCCTTCAGCTGGCAATGGCGGATACCTTCAATCTGGCGGGCCACCGGTGCCTCAGCCAGATTTGCATACAGGCTGAGTAACTGACGCAATGCAGCAGCACCTTCGCCGTCAGCGCTGTCCATCAGGCTGAGGTAGTTCATTTGCAGATGGCTAATCAGCCGCCAGGAGGATAACCCTTCAGCCAGCGCCGGACGCGGCGGCGTTGGCCCTTTACATAGCGTCAGCTGGCTTACCGGGATAGAGTCCGGCATGACGAAGTTGCCCTGCTCCTGTTGCAGCAACATCAGCGGTAAATCACGGCTGGTGCACATCACTTCAGCGGAGAAGAAACGCATGTCATCCCGCCACGGCGAATGATGTTCATCAACCAGTGAGAGAAAAACTTCAGAACCGATATAGCCGGTGCGGGTGCCGTAACGTTGCGCATGTTCCGAGAGGGTGCGCTGCTCACGACGCAAAGAAAAGTACGCGCCGTAGTCGCCGCTATCCGGGCTGAAAGTGCTCCAGAACGGGCGGAAAACCTGTTCCTCGCGTTGTCCTTCTACCGTGGCAAACAGTCGCTGTACCGAGTACACCTCGTAATCCAGCGGGCGGATATTGTCTACCACCAGATGATATTCGTGCTGGCTGTCGCTGACTTTCAGGCGCTCAGCCGTTTTCGGAAACAGATTAATCACCGGTGTGCAGTGCAGCGCAAGATGGTTGCTATCCACCACACTTTCCAGCTCAGGGTCGGCCTTATCGAGCAAAATGATGATGTCGAATGCCTGTGCTTTGTGGCATCCCGCCAGAAACGACGCCAGCTGGTGCAGGCTGATAAACTGAAAACGCGCCGGAAAGGCAAAATATTCCTGCAACAGCCGATAGCCATCGAAATTGCGCAAATCATCCGGCAACAATGCCTGCTCCGGTGCAAAGCCCTGCTGTTGCAGCGCACTGTCCGCCAGCACCAGGCGCTGCGGTTGGGCCTCCACCGATTGCAGCAGGATGCCAACCCGATGCTGCATCAACAGTTCCAGTAACTTCAGTGCCTGAATATCCGGCCCGCTGAGGTATAGCATCAAATCATCAAGCTTCAGCTGGCTGAGAGAGGAAACACCCTCGCACTCAATACGCACCCGTAATGCGCTACTGGCACCACGTCCGCTGAGTTTCAGTTCACCCAACGGGATATCACCCGGGACGCCACCCAGTGACACCTCACTGATGCGTAAGGGATGGAGCATCACGTCGTGCGCCGTGGTGTAGCTGCAGGTGACGCCGGATTTTTTCAGGCTCTGGCTTTCCATCATGGTGCCGCGTGGCACCAGAAAGCCGTTGCTGATATCCCCTTTACGGCTGTCCGGCGTTAACTGAGCTATCGCCATCGAAGGTGTTGGCGCCAGATAACCCGGTGCGATCATTTCCAGCAGCCGCTGCGAGAAGCGTGGGAACTCTGCATCCATTTTCAGCTGCACGCGGGAGGTGAGAAACGCGAACCCCTCCATCAACCGTTCAACATAAGGATCAGCGACATCAATGCCGCGCATCCCCAATCGCCCCGCTACTTTGGGGTAATGGGCAGCAAACTCCGCTCCCATTTCGCGCAGATAGGCAAGCTCACGGTTGTAGTAGTCGAGCAGTTTACTGTCCATGATTACCCCGCATCCTGTAGTTCGAAATGGCCGCTTTCAAGATCCACCTCGGTACGGAACAGAAACTCCAGCGGATAAGGTACGCACCACAGGCGACCTTTGATCTCCAGTGACAACACGTTGTGCAGATCGAGAGAAGTCAGGTCGCTGACGCAACGCACCTGCAAACCCTGCGGCAGGATACGGGGTTCAAAATGCAGGATGGCATCAGTCATTTTGCGCTGGACATCCTCCCATTCGATATCGGACATATTTTGCCCGGCCAGCGGTGCGACGCCGAAATTCCACACCGAGCGCTGCACATGGGTAAAGCAGTCGAGATCCTGCTGCGCTTCGTTGTTGATGGTGTTAAACAGCCACTGCAAATCACGCAGCACATGGCGACGCAAAGTACTGTGGCTGATCAGGATACTGTTGCCAGGTTCCGTGCGTTTGTCGGGGGCATCATCGGTCAGACGATCCAGCAGCGATGATTGCAACTTGTCACGCGAAGTGAGGGTGTCGCGATTTTTACGCGCACGATAGCCGCCATGCAGCTGGGCATAGCCGTCCTGTTGCGCAGGATAATCACGGCTCATAAGACGACTCGACGAGATCGAACGTGAGGCGCTGCAGCGCCAGCAGCGGATATTCAGCGCTGTCGCTCAGCCAGACTTTCTGACCGTGACCAATAAACTGGCTGTCGTCATTACCCAGCGGTTGCCATTCGGTGACGCTGCTACGCAGCCAGCGCTCTTCAGGCGTTGCCGTGAGAGGATAACGCACCGGAAGCTGACAGACCTGCTCGCTGCCATCCACCAGTTGTATCCGCGTGTGACGCCATACCAGATCCGTCACGCTGGTCGGTGCCTGAAACTGCATTTCACGAATGGCGGCAAACGGAATCCAGTAATAACGCCCGTTAACCAGCGCCTCACAAACCGGACCAAAACGGCTGTCACCATCCATCAACCAGGGGAAATCCATCTGCTGGTCCTGCTGCTCCAGCGAACCTGGATTCGCGGCAGCGTTTTCCAGTGCCTGCTGACGCAGTTCGGTGCCATGTGCAACATCTCCGGCAATGTCAGCCTGCAACGCAGCCAGCAAGGTTTCACACCACATCCAGGCACTGCCCGGCAGGTGTGGCTGAGCTTCACCCTGCAATACCGCAGCGCGCTGTTGTTCACCGGCAATCGCCTGTTGCAGCAGCGTGACCGTCGGTTGCGCCTGCGGGGTCAATGCCAGCCAGGATTGCAGCTGGGTTTGCGCTCGCGTCCAGTTGCCAGCCAGACACAGCAGTTGAACAAAGGCAGCGCGCAAATCGGCATCAGCCGGATTCGCCTGGATCTGCGCCGTAATGCTGGCAAGATTTTCCGCCAGTGATGCGGTAGCCAGACGCTGTTGTAACCTGTCCATGCATGCTCCTTTGCGTTAGTTAACGGTGCGATAAACGGCAGCAGCCGGATCTTTCAGTTCCGGATGCAATTGTTCCACCAGCAGGATTTTCAGCGGTAATGCACTGTTCAGCCACGGCGACCAGACTTTGCGGACTTCCTGCAGCCGGGCGCGTAATGCGCTTTCATCCGCAGCATCGCTGGCTGGCATTTGTACCACCACCTGATCAGGTGCCTGCCAGCCGTTAAACTGCGGGCTAAACGGCAATACCAGCCAGCTTTCTGGTGATTTCTCGTTACTCAGCACCATGCGCTCACGGTTGACCGTGGTAATGGTCAGTTCACGGGGTGAGGGTTTGCTATTCAGCCCGGCAACCGGAAATCCCTGCAGGAAGGTGACTTCCACCGATTTTGCTGCGCCATTCCCCATCTGTGTCAGGGTGCTGTGACCACTCAGCCAGCCATCCTGAGCGCAGACCAGTCCCTGTTTCGACGGGACAAAAATCGCGCTGGATTGTGCCGGTTGAGTCCACCAGGTACGGAAATGGCACCCATCCAGCAGACTGAATTGCTGCCAGGGCGTGGTATCCGCAGGGGGTGAACTGAGCACCGGTGCCGGTGCTGGGGCAGCAACGGGCGGCGGTGGCGTGGTGACGGGCTGCCAGTTCTTCGTCTGCTCGGCACTGCCCTCTGCCAGCGCGTTACCTTGCTCATCCTCCAGCTGCCAATGCAGCTGTTGCAGCGACTTACACTGGGAAGCCATCAGCCCCGCCACTCGCGGCAGGAATCCATCCAGTACCGCTGCATTCTTTTCACCTTTGGTGACGATGCGCAGATCCACACTCTTCTGGCACCAGCTTGCCAGCTGGTTATCTTTTACGTCATCAATCCAGACATCCAGTTTCTGTGCCGGGGACTGAACAATGCGATAGTTCTCTGCAAAAGCGTGTGTGCTCAGCAGCAACGCAGCCAGACCCAGTAATCCATATTTCATGTTGGCGTTCTCAATCGCGAAGAGGGAAAAACTGCGCCGCATCTGACAGCGAGTGCAGTAAGGTGGTGTCCTGAGGTGAACCAACCCAGACAGCCAGCGCACTGAAATTATCCTGCTGGCCTTTTTCCGGTTGGTCGTTTCTGATGATTTGTTGCATCAGCGTCAGCCACTCCTGTGGCGTGTTGACCATATGCAACGATTGCTGCATCTGCTCCAGCGTGACGCCGTGCCAGAATCCATCGGTGCACAATAAAAAGGCGTCACCATCTTCAATCTCCACCACATCGCTATAGCTGGCATCACGCTGTTCATCCCCCATACCAAGGGCAAAATAAAGCAAGTTGGTATTGATACCTTCCGTCTGATGGCCAGCATCTTTCATTTGCTGGACCAGGCTGTGATCGGTCGTGACGTGATACAGATAACCGCGCCGAAATAAATAAAGGCGGCTATCTCCGGCATGTGCCCAGTAGGCCAGCTCGTAATCACGATCGATAAACAGGCTGACCAGCGTCGTACCCATGCGACTGTGCTCGCTGCTGGCTTTCTGCTGCTGGCGAATCGCGTGATTGGCGTGATTAACATAATTGCGGATGGACTGTGCATTCAGGTGGCTATCACCGTTGAAAGCATCCATCAGGCTGCTGCGGGCGATGGTGGCCGCCACCTCGCCGCCGGGAAAGCCCGCTACGCCGTCACAAACGACAAAGCAGGCTGAACGTTCACCGATGATTTCACCGGTCTGATCCTGATTGCTGGCGCGGTCGCCCTGATTCGACGTGGAAGCAATGGTGATATTCATGCGTCATCCGTGTGGGTTTGTGAGTCTTTGTACTGATTAACTTCCATGTCATAGGCGTGCAGGAAGGCTTCGCCGAACAGGGTGTGGAAGTCGTCTTCGATTTCTCCGGCTGTTTCGCCGTAACGCTCAACAAAATGTTCCCACAATGCCGCCTTGCGACTGCCGGGCAGCCCCAGACGCGATACCGATCCCGCCTGACGCGCCTCTTCTTCCAGCTGATCCGGGTTAAAGGATTGCAGCATCGACGCGATAATGGCGCGGATTCCGGCGATCATTCCCAACTGATGCGCCTGCAAATCGATCAGTGCATCACGCACCGCCTGACGGGGTGGCATAAAGCCGGGCATGCGGCTGCCAAACATTTGCATCAGCACCGTTTTACCCGAGGGCAGCAATTTGAAGGGGTTGTTGGCGTCGTCGAGAATCACCGTCATATCCGCTTTTACGCCACGCTTCAGAATCGAACGTGAAGAGAGCAGCGCCACCGTCCCCTGTGAGAACATGCTGAGCATCTGACCAAACTGGCGCATCTGTTCACGATCGAACTGCGGCGTGGGCTGTAAATCCTGCAACCCCATGCCTTCCAGCAAGGCATCCAGCAATTCGCCTTTTAATGCGTCGCCACTGCTCTGGGCTGAAGCACCGTTCTGGCTGCTGGAGGCCACCGGGTCAATACGCAGACGACCTTTCGGTATCGGTGATGGCGTGCGTTGTACCGCCTGCGGTGTCGGCAGGGTGATGCCGCCGTATTCAACCTGGCTTGCCGGGCTCGCTTCGGCTGCCTCCTCAATTAAAGGCACGGGTTCGGATGCAGGTTGTGTTTCGGTGTCGTCAAACAGCGGTGAACTGCTCAGATCGGCCAGTTTGACATCTGAGGTTTCTTCCTCCGGTTCGGGTGGAATAATGCTGGCAGATTGCGCTAATTGTGGCTCCGGTTGTGCCAGTGGAACGGCCCCCCCCATCATCAGGCCGAGGGGATCGTCATGAATACGAGGATCGGGAGCGCTCTGGCTGCCAAACAGGCTGAGCGGGTCCAGTTCCGCGGGCTTCGCTTCTGGCGGTGCCGCTGCAACGACGCTTTTCTGCCCTGCCAGCGCGCTCGGCGTTGCATCGTCGAAAATACTGTCCTGGGCGAACAGGGCATCACCGGCATCAAACAGGCTGTTATTTTTAGGCTGCTGGCCAATATCCAGCGGGGCATCATTAATCAGCGCGGCCAGCGGGTCTTCCGGGTTACGATCGGGCGATGCGGGGGCCGTCAACGGGTTCACTTCCGGCGCGGCGGGTGCCACTTTGTTTGGCTTCGAGAGATCATCGGAGATGGAGAACTCCTTCGCCAGGCTATCCCAGATCTCACTCGGGATCGCAGCGGTACTGCTACTCGCTGCAGCGGGTGGTTCATCAGCAATCACAGCAGGTTTGGTCACCGACTGGGATGGGGCCTTCGGTGGTTGAGCGGGTTGCTGTGCGTTAATATCATTAACCAGCAGCTGATAGTCATCAATGCCGAGAATATCGCCGTCCTGTAATTCCACCTGTCGCCCACGTTCCAGCGGAATATCGTTCAGCATCACACGCGTGACGTTGCCGCGATTCGTCAGGCGACATTCACCGTCAGCGGTAATATGGACAATGGCCTGTAAACGGGAGATGGTCCGGTCGTCATCGGGTAACACCAGGTTGTTATCAACACCACGACCAATGGTGCCACCAGGTGGTAAGAAGTCAAAAAGGGCTTGCGGCGGCTGATGGCCGGGTTTAGTCGTTATTATCGTAAAGCGCATAACGGATTCCTGCGGTTAGCTGTTCGGCATCTATATTGCGCACCTCTCGGAGGAAAGGGGCGGGATATAGGGAGCTGATTTTTGAGGCACGGAGATTTAATGAGTGTTGTAGCAATGACATAAAATGTTTAACACTCCCAAAAATCACTTCATAACACCTGAATCCTGAGCTATGACATTGTCATTTTCGGTTATGATATAGTCCCAAACATCATTTCCTTTCAGGCTGGGATAAAATGCATAATTATATTTTCCATTTTCAAAACCATATCCCTGAAAATCACATACATCAGGGCAATTGGTATTGATCGTTGCGCCTTTTAGTTCAATAAAACTATTATCTTTTAAGTTTGTTGATTTTAGAAAGACTTTATCGCAGGTTAAATTACCTTCATCACAATCATACTCAATCACTGCTTTAAATTTCACCCCGTGAAAATTTAAGATAGATTTTGCGTAAGTGACACTTGAAAAGGCAATGATAATTACAAATGGGAGTATGTATAGAGACATTTTATTGATAAATTCCCTTTTAGCTGTGACAGACTAAGCAGACCTGAATCAGATGATTTTCATCCCTGGCGGAACATAATGAAATACGGTTACCCCAGGCATTTCAGCAAGTCTAAAACTGGTGGCAGCAACTGAAAATCAGGGTGGCAAATCATAAAAAACATCGTATTTATTCACGACAATACCTACCACACCACTGTTGAGCTACTTCAGAAGAGAATTGGATATAAAACTTAATGCAACGGCAAGAAACAGCACCGTAAAACTGGCAACATTTAACTTATGCAAACTAAATATCCAGGAAATTCTGCTCAGCGGCTGATTTTTAACAAACAAGTTCGCTTCTTCACTCACGGATTCATTTCTATCCAGATAAATTTTCTTTCCGTGATAAACATCAACAAAATAAGCTATTTTATGCGCATTAAACATTGGACCAAGGAAAGATGCAAAATTCGTGATAATATCCAACTGAATACCGCGCTGTCTGAAATCACTCAATAAAGACTCGTACTTACTTTGATTTTTTTTGAAAACAAAATAAGCGACTAACTGTGAAGCGAAGGCAATAAAATATAACGCCAGAGATAAATATAGGAAAAAATCAGCCAATGTCATAATAACTCCTCCACCAACGCATTCAACATACCCTTTAAGATAAAAAGAGTATGATTTTTGGGGTAAGGGTTATTAATTTAATATATATGAAAAAACCACCAGAAAAACAGCAAAGACAGCTGTTAATAAATAAATGACTTTATAGAAATTGAGCAACTCCAACATCCAGTTTATTTTTTCATGAGGTTGTTTCTGAACGAAATCGTAAGCCTCTTGCTTAACATATTCTTTTTTCGAAAAACGCATTTTCACACCACGGTATAATCGAATAAAAAATGCGAGCTTTTGATAGTTTGCATAAGACCCCATAAATCCTGAAACTCTTGTTGTTAAATCCAACGGCAAGCCTGCTTGCTGATATTCGCTGACAAATTGATTATATTTTTCCTTGTTTCTTCTAAAAATAATCGCCGCATAAACATGCAAGACACCAATCAAAAAGAATAAAACTACGCAGCAATACATAAAAAAATTACTCATATTAACCTGGATCATCTTTTATAATTCAAAAATACAAAAACCTCCAGACCAGTGCGACCACAACGAACAACCCGGCCATAGAGTAAGCCACCATATTTATTCTATGTAGTTTAATGATCCAGACAATCTGATCTTCTGGTAGTTTCTGAATAAACTGATATGTTTCAGGATTAACCACTTCATTCTTTTTGTAATACCATATTTTTCCATAGTACAACCGTGTAAAATACATAATTTTGAACTCATTAAAGAACGCTCCAAAATGAGAAGCAATATTTGTCATTACATCAAGCTGCAAGCCTTTATTACGAAATTCATTGATTAAATCATCATAGCTACTTGCATTCTTTTTAAACAGGAAGACCCCATATAAATGGATGCCAAATGCCAGAAGTAGTAAAAAAATTTGCAAAAAAAATAATACATCATATGAAATCATAAAATTTTATCCATGGCAGCGCCTACAATCCCACCAGCCAACTCACCCATTCCATATCCAGCGACGGCAGCACCAGCAATACTGCAAGTCAATATACCAACAGGCCCTGTAGCGATTCCAAGGATCACACATGCCATAGGGAGTAATGTACCACCAATTTGGGCGCCATACATTGCCGCATAAGTGCTCGCACCAAATTGAGCATATTTCTTGATTGCTACTTTGGCACATTCATCTTTGCGCCCTACAGTACAAGCATCATAAACATCATTTGTCGTATTCAGTGCACTAAATCCAATCGATACCCAGCCACCCATTTTCATAAACTTTGCGGCCTTCGCGGCACCATCAACGTAGGTGGAGTAACCACGAATTGCACCAACCCCTGCACTCTCCCAGTCGTGTACAATCGATGAACTTGACAGGTTTAAAGCGTGTTTTAACTTCTGATAAGGCTGTAATTTCAGTACCAGACGGGAAAATTTATTTAACAGCACATCCAGTTCGCCAAACAAACGACGACGTTCAACAAAGAACTGCTCGCCGATAAGCGTACCCGCAGTCAGGTATTGGTTGCGGTAAGCGACCTCAATGGCGGTCAGTTTTTTACCAATCTCCGCGAAATATTTCTCTCCGGCATCCCCGATAACACCCGATGATTTGTCCATAAAGTTGGTGATTGCTGCAATCGAAGCGTAATGCTGATGAAAAAAGCTGGCTTCATCTGCAGAGAGATGATCCAGGCTGTTATTGGTCGCAGTTTTTGCTGCTCTCAACGCATTCATGGCTGCCGGGCTGTTATTACCGTAAGGATCAGCCACTATCAGTATCTGCCCTGGTTTCGCCCAGGCGACATCCGCATTTAATTGCAAAAAGTAATTGGCCGCCGCAATATTGCGGTTTCCGAACAGAAACATCGCCTGCTCTGTCAGTCTACCGGGACGTTGCACCACGCAAAAACCCGGTTCAACCATACTATTTCCGCTCATCACAATATCCTTTTGCTATTAAATGCAGTTATTTTTTAACATTGAATAAAGCGACCCCGTAAGGCCGCTTTATAAAAAATTACGACTCTTTGTTTTCTTTAATATTCCAGCCAGCGCTGCTCTCAGCACCTTTACCACCAGAAGAACTTTGCTCCCAGTATTGCTGTTTCACTTTCGCCGCCTGGAAACCGTAGGTCACAGCCAGAGTGTCGCCATTGGCAGCACCAGTGTAATCCAGACGAGAAACCAGCACGTCTTCCAGCGTGATACGCGCATATTCAACCTGAGAACCACCGGCTTTGCACACGGACAGTTCCACTTTAGTCACATGTTTACCGTTCGCACAGTACTTCAGAATAGCGGAGGTGGATTTGTCGATCAGGGCATTCACGCTCAGATCATTAAAATTCACTTTACCGGCACCGCCGCCGCCGCCTACTGCCATATTGCCAGGCTGAGTCGCCCCCCAGCTAAAGGAGGTAATATCCGTCCAGCCGGTGTGATTAGAGTCCTTCGATTCTCCAGTCACGCCATCAACTTTTAAAAACATATCTATAGCCATAATTCTCTTCTCTTGTTTGATTTACGCTTTGCTTTTAACAAGCATCGTTATGGCAAACAGGAAAGCATGGGGCTGAATAAAACAGTCCATATTTTACCTCTGCCTCGTGTTCTGAATAGCGCTACATGTGTTATTCAGAGGGGATTCTTATTACGAATTAACGCAATAAGAAAAGGGTGCAGAGAACCTGAAAATTCAGATTCTCTGAATCATTCGCAACGATTAATTATCTTTCGCTTTCAGCGACGGCAGTTTTGATACCAGTCGCAGTGATACCGTCAGACCTTCCAGCTGGTAATGCGGACGCAGGAAGAATTTTGCGGAGTAATAACCCGGATTATCTTCCTGTTCTTCAACATTGACTTCGGCTGCCGCCAGCGGCTTGCGTGATTTGGTTTCCTGGGATGAGTTAGCCGGATCACCGTCTACGTAGTTCATCACCCAGTCGTTCAGCCAGCGCTCCATCTCATCGCGCTCACGGAAAGAACCAATTTTGTCACGCACGATGCATTTCAGATAATGAGCAAAGCGGCAGCAGGCAAACAGATACGGCAGACGAGCTGCCAGACGTGCATTGGCCGTCGCGTCGGGATCGTGATATTCCGCCGGTTTCTGTAACGACTGCGCACCAATAAAGGCAGCAAAATCGGAGTTTTTACGGTGCACCAGCGGCATAAACCCATTTTTCGCCAGCTCGGCTTCACGGCGATCGCTGATGGCAATTTCGGTTGGACATTTCATATCCACGCCGCCATCGTCGCTCGGGAAGGTATGGCAAGGCAGATTTTCTACCGCCCCGCCCGATTCCACACCGCGAATGGAGGTACACCAGCCGTACTCTTTAAACGAACGATTAATGTTGGCCGCCATCGCATAAGCCGCGTTGCTCCAGGCGTAATTGTTATGATCGGAACCGTCGGTCTTTTCTTCGAAATCAAAGCTGTCGACCGGATTGGTGCGGATTCCATATGGCAGACGCGCCAGGAAACGAGGCATCACCAGGCCGAGGTAACGTGAATCTTCCGATTCACGCAGGCTGCGCCAGGCCGCATATTCCGTGTTCTGGAAGATCTTGGTCAGATCGCGTGGATTGGCCAGTTCCTGCCAGGACTCCATCTGCATCACTTCCGGTGCTGCACCGGTAATAAATGGACAGTGCGCG
Source organism: Pantoea sp. X-Soil-TKNS-1280 (assembly GCF_059730475.1). Taxonomy (NCBI): domain Bacteria; kingdom Pseudomonadati; phylum Pseudomonadota; class Gammaproteobacteria; order Enterobacterales; family Erwiniaceae; genus Pantoea; species Pantoea sp. X-Soil-TKNS-1280. The sequence goes on from NZ_AP035962.1 coordinate 2,707,686, forward strand.
GCAGCGCCAATACGCGCCATTTCACCCAGCAGCTCCACATCCTGCGGGCCGTGGTCGAAGTAGTAATCGCCCACCAGGCAACCAAAGGGTTCACCACCAAACTGACCATATTCTTGCTCATAGACTTTCTTGAACAGCGGGCTACGATCCCAGCCAACGCCTTTGTAACGTTTCAGGGTGCGTCCCAGCTCCTGCTTGGAGATGCTCATAAAACGGATTTTCAGCATCTCATCCGTTTCGGTGTTATTCACCAGATAACTCAGGCCACGCCAGGCGCTTTCCAGTTTCTGAAACTCATCGTGATGAATAATCTGGTTAATCTGCTGCGATAATTTCTCGTCAATTTCCGCGATCAGTGACTGGATGGTGCGATAGGAATCGTTCGAAATAGTCACGGTATTTTCCAGCGCCTGATGCGCCAGAGTTTTTACCGCGCTTTCTACCGCTTCTCGTGCCTGATCGTTCTTCGGGCGGAACTCTTTACTGAGTAACGCACTAAACTCATCCTGGCTGAAGCTGGTGCCACCCTGTAGTTGCTGCTGTTCGGTGCTCTGGCTCATGCTTACTCCTCCTTCCCTTCTGCCGCGTCAGCCTGTTTTGGCAGATGCGTCAGCGCCTGCAACAGCGTGGGATCATGCAGAATCTTGCCAATCAACTCTTCCGCACCGTTTTTGCCATCCATATAGGTCAGCAGGTTGGCGAGTTGAGTGCGTGCTTCCAGCAGTTTGTTGAGCGGCTCAACATGACGGGCAATCGCATCGGGCGAGAAATCATCCATGCTTTCGAAAGTCAGTTCGATATTGAGTTTGCCCTCGCCGCTTAGGGTGTTGTCCACCTGGAACGCCGCACGAGGCTTCATCGCTTTCATGCGCTCGTCAAAATTATCAATATCGATCTCAAGGAATTTACGATCATCAACGGCTGCCTGCGGTTCCAGCGGCTTGCCTGCGAGGTCTGCCAGTACGCCCATGACGAACGGCAGCTGGATTTTGCGCTCCGCGCCATAGATCTCCACGTCATATTCGATCTGAACGCGAGGCGCGCGATTGCGGGCGATAAATTTCTGCCCACTGGATTTCATTGTGGCCATGGTTTTCTCCATAAATGATGCGCGGGTAAAGGCGCAGGTCTCACTGCGTGATGAAGAGGTAAACGCGCGTTAGTTACGGCGTCCGAAAATATTTTCCAGCTGGTGAACCCCGTCCGGGGCCAGATCACGGATGATGTCCATAAAGTCGAGCTCGATCAGTCGTTGCACACGATCAATCATCAGCGGTGCCGGATGGCTGGGTTCGTGCTGGCTGAAGTATTGCTTCACCTTTTCCAGCATCAGTTGCGCATCGGCGCGGGTACTGAGTTGCGCGCTGCGCCAGTCAGGTACATTGCGCGTGGCCCCAGGGACAGCGGCGGGGGAAGATTCATCTGCGGCCTGCTCACTGGCGGTGTCAGGTTGCATCGTTCCCGGATCGCCGGGCTGAGCCAGCCCCGCCAGCAGCGCAAAACTTTTCTGCAACTGCGCCATATCTGGCGCTGCGGTTTCATCCAGACGTTCCACCAGAATTTCGCGGATAGCTTGCAGACGCACATGAATATTCAGCACGGCTTCAGCCGCAGATTGCCCTGGCTGTGCCAGTTCATCCCGCAAGCGCGCCATGCCGCCGGGGTAATCAGCAATTTCCGCTTTGCTGCCGTCGCACAGGGCGGCGGCATCGCGCAGGATGATGCCATCGGAAGCATGGCGTAGCAGCCAGGCCTGACGTACCGCCGCTGTCAGAGAAGATTGATCACTCAGCAGCGCCAGTGCGTTAATACGGTAGAAAGGATCCTGCTCGCCATCCTCTTCCAGACGGGGCCAGAGCGGTTCCCAATATAACAGCAGGGCCTGTTCAATCAGTTTCAGCCCCCGGGCATACCCCGGCAGCCCCTGGAGATTGGCCCACGCCTGCGTCAGTGCCAGCATCACGCGCAAGTCTTTGCTGCGACTAAGCAACTCAGTCGCCAGTTTTTCTACCCGGTTCCAGTCAGCCGGTTCCGCCGGGATGATGGTGTCACCAAATTGCTGTTCCGCCTTACCGGCACTGGCCTGCTCCATCGCCTGATAATCTGCGTGGTATTCCAGGTTTTCACCGCAGGGATGGTCATTGCTGACCGGTGCCAGCAGCTCCTCAATATTGATCGTCATGCGGGTACACCTCAGGATTCAAACATAGGGGGATAAAGTCCGTTTCGTCCGGGCTTCGCGCCGCCAGCGGGATCAAACAGTAGCGAAAACAGCTGTGCGGTGAAGTTGCCACTATGCACATGGGTGTACAGCGGGAATCCGTCGCTCTGATTTGTCCACCAGAAACTGGTGTAAAACTGTGGGTCAAAGCTGTCGGCAGGCAGTTGCCAGCTCAGGGTCGAGACACTTCCCCCCTCCCCGATAATCGCCAGAATGTCCGAGGGCTCGCCACTCGCCTGCTGCTGTGGCTGCGGAATACTGAGCAGCGCCTGATCCAGTTGCTCCACTGTGCTGCCATCCCTCACCCCTCGCAACAAGGTGTTGCCGACCTGCTGATACCAGTCGCCGGAGTGGGCCAGCAAAGCAGGTGACCATTCCGCAGGACTGAAGTGGTGCAAGGCGCACAACGGGTAGTGACGGCCCACGCCGTCGCGCGAGGCAGTCAGGCTACCCATCTGGATGAGCTGGCTCCCCAGCATCGGGGGTACCACAAAATTCCAGACCGGTGCGCTCAGAAAGTCTCGCGAAGGGGCGCTATCCCCTTCAGTGCTGGTTTGCCAGTGGTGCAAACCCACCTGAAACCAGTTTGACCATTGCCGCAGCAAGGTGTCGGGAAAGCGTCGCTTCACAAAATCACCCGCATTGGGCAGTTTGCCGTACCAGCCGGGTGCTGCGTATTGCGTCATTGTCAGGCTCCAATTCAGGGGCAGCTAAAAGCGGGAAGCTGGAACGGGTTACGAATACTGCCGGGCGTGAACGACAGCGTGACCTGATGGCCCTCAACATTAAAGCTGGCTTCGCGTGTCAGCCCCCCTGCGTCCGTCAGTCGGGCGCGGTCAAAAAAGCGGTTAAGAGCCCAGGGGCCGCTGGTCACCAGCGTTGATGTCGTACCGTTGGTTAAACCGAGCTGCATACGCACCTGGCTGGTCCCACCGGTTCCTGGCCAGCTCACCATTTGCACCGCCTGCGGACCGTGGCTGTAGCGCAGAATCTGCCCGTCCACATCGAGCGTCAGGTTGAGGATGTCGTTATCCATTTTCACCGTGCGCAGCGTGACGCGGAATGACGGCGTGGTGGCGCCGTTGGTGAAGAAGGCATCGCGGATTGACTGGGCCTGCTGGAACGGGCGTAACAGCGCTTCACCACCAGGCAGGGTTTTGCCATCAATGCCCGGGGTAAACCGCCAGGCCGCATGAGTGGTATCCACTTTGTTCGCCAGATTGTCACGGAAGAAGCTATCCATCAGGCCACTGCCGGGCGCAAACATTCTCGCTAAATCATCCGGCGTCACTTCATTACGGCCATTACGTACCAGCGGGTAACGTCCGGCAATGGCCTGCTGACAGAAGCTGCCTACCTCCATGCGGATACGCTTACGCACATTTTCCATGTCACGCTGCTGCGCATCACTGCTGGCCCCGACAGCCATACTTGAAACCATATTTTGCAGCGAACCCGGTAAGCGCCCGGCACTGGCCTGCACACGACTGATCGCATCACCTGAAGGCGGCGGCATGCCGCTGTTAGCCGCATCCTGTACTGCGGTGAGATAACGATAAAGATCGTCAATCTGGCGCAGAAAATCGTCCACGGCCAGTACCTTGCTGCCCTGCTGCAACGGCTGCGCCAGTTCGATAATGGCCGCAAAGTGCGCGCCAACCACCTGCTCCGGCGCCGGGCTGCCCTGGTTTTGTGCCGCATTGGCTTTCGGCGTACTAAACAGCGCCTGCAGGGTACGTGTTGCGCTGTTATCTGAGGAAGACGGCTGCTTTTGCGCCGTTTTGTCATCCGTCGGCGCGCGCGTAAGGGTCAATATTTTGCTGAGATTCACCACCAGCTGACGCAGCGGTGAATGGTTGCCGGAAAGCAGACGCGCGGTGTTAATGCGTTGCGCGAGATCAGCGCTGCTATTGAGCTGGATATCGCTAAGGAATTGCTCCCACTGGCGGATGTAATCCTGCATATAAAGCTGACGCACCGCCAGATCGGTCTGCTGGCTGTTTTCCTGTTGGCTGGTGCCGCCCAGCACCCAAATATCATCCTGGAACAGCGCCTGAGTTACCGGCGCAATTTGTTTATCCACGTGCTGCCAGTATCCCTCCGGCGTATACAGGCCGGACACACCATCATTCACCGATTTACCACTTTTACGGGAAAAGACCAGTTCACTTTGCGGACCGCCCAGCGCTGCCAGCGTCACTGGGGGTAAGGTGCCATCACGTTGCAGCAGACGCTTCAGGCGTCCGTAAACGCGCTGGGATAGCGGCATCTGATTAATCAGCGCCTGCTCGCGCTTTACCAGCGCATCATCCTTCGCATAGGGCGAGGATTGAATTTGCGTTTCCAGCAGTTGTTGCAGATGCCAGGCCAGCTGTTTCACTTCCTGCTGCGTCACGTTCTGCGGCAGTTCACGCGAGATGTTCAGCATCAGCCACGCCTGCAGGAACTTGCCGTCGTAGTGCTTCGGCTGATACAGCATCTGATACGCCTTCAGCGCTTCGTAGCTGTAGTCAGCATCGCTGCCATTGTCATTACGTAACCAGCGGGTGATATGCTGCGCCACCTGTGGCATCAGCAGTTGCTTCAGAGCCTTGTTGTACAGCGCCTGGGTGGCGTCACTGACTTCAGTACCCCGGTACAACCACATGCGGCGTGTCAGCGGCGGATCCTGCAACGAAAAGTCATTGCTTTCTGGCAGGTGCAGAATGGTATTGAGATAAGGCACCAGCGCAAACAGATCGCCCGTTCCTTCCCGTTGCAGCTGTGCCCCGAGTTTTTCCACTTCAGGCGTTTTCGCCGCCATTTCCTGCAGGTAAGCCTTATTTTTACTGTAGCTGGTCAGCCACAGCGCACCGGCGATCAACACGATGACCAGTAATGCCAGATAGCCAGACCACAGACCGGCACGGTTGCGCAGTTCCCACCAGCGATTGCTGGCCGCCAATCCTGACTCCTGGAACACCACGTCTTCGAGCATGTCCTTGAGGAAGAAACTCTGTCCCTTCGGCGACGGAATCGGCGCATCTTTTCCGACCTGGTCCCAATTGCCTGACTCGCCGTCCCGTTGTCCGGGCAGGTGCAACGCACGGGTCAGTTCCCCCATCACGCGGTCAAATGGCAAACCTTCCTGAGTGCCGCTGGCAAAATAAATGCCCCGCGGCGCAAACTGGGTTTCGAAATCCGAACGGGCAAATAACGTATCCAGCGCTTCCGCCAGATGGGGACGCAAGGCGGCAAACTCCTGCGGGAACAGGTAACTTTCAGCACGTCCCTGCGCATCACTGACCAACGGCAGGGTATCCGCCAGGCCTGCATCAAGACGTTGCTGCAGCAGTGAGTATTCCTGCTGGAACTGGCTACTCAGTTCAAATTCAGCCGTTGAGGCCAGCGCCCAGGGAAAGGTGAAGCCCCAGATTTGTTCCCGCTGTGCTTTATCCAACCCACCAAAGTAGCTGCGAAATCCCTTAAGCAAATCCGCCTTAGTGACCAGCACATACACCGGGAAACGAATACCGAGACGATCGTGCAATTCCATCAATCGCTGACGTAAAGCCAGCGACTGATTACGCAACGCTTCCGGCGTCTGGCTCAACAGATCCGCCACACTGAGGGTGACGATTACGCCATTGATCGGCTGACGGCCACGGTACTTACACAACAACCCAAGAAAATGATGCCACTCGCTGGCATCGCGCTCCTGCTGGCTTTCCTGGGTGGTATAACGTCCGGCGGTATCCAACAGCACCGCTTCGTTGGTAAACCACCAGTCACAATTACGTGTCCCGCCAATGCCACGCAGCGCCGCCTTACCAAACTTGTCCGCCAGCGGGAATTGCAGACCGGAGTTCACCAGCGCCGTGGTTTTTCCGGCACCCGGTGCGCCGATGATCATGTACCAGGGCAGCTGATAGAGATACTGACGGCTGAAACGCTGCGCCCAGAATGGCGTACCTTTGCTGTTATGGCGCTGAAAATGCGCCTTTTTGAGCATGTCGGTCGCTTCGCTAAAACGGCTCGCCAGCACCTGTTCTTCGTTGGTCAGGCGCTTGCGATCCTGCTCTGGAGCATCCGCCGGTGACGTTTCGAGACTCGACATCAGTTTACGGTTGAGCCACATATTGTAGATGCGGGGAATCGCCTGACTCAGGCCCCACACCAGATAGAGCAAAGCGATGCTGATAACACGATTCTGTTCCGGCTCCAGTGGCCGGGAGTCAACAATAGAGAATACCGGGCCAATGACCCAGATAATGAAAGAAAGTGCAGTGATCCCGACAAATCCCCAGGCAAGGCGGCTGGTCAGCACGGCAAAAAGCATATTCAGCATGGATTAGTTCCCTCTCGCCAGGCCGTTGAGTTCAGCTTGCGTTGCATCCGGTGCCACCAACAGCGTAATTTCTACGCGGCGGTTACGGGCGCGATTTGCGGCGCTGGAGTTCGGCACCAACGGATTGCTTTCGCCCCGCCCTTCGGCCTTCACCCGATTCGGCTGCGCCAGCTGCTGTTGCAGCAGGGTCTGGACTGACTGCGCACGCGCCAGGGAGAGTTCATAATTGGAGGCAAAGCGGGCGCTGCGGATCGGGACGTTATCGGTATATCCCACTACCAGAATCTTGCCGCTGACATTGTTCATGGCCGCCGCAATACGCTGAATAACCGCTTCATAGCGGCCACGTACCGTCGTTGCACCGGAGGTAAACAAACCATCACCTTTCAGCGTCACCACACTTTGATCGGCTTCATCACGTACCGCTACCAGACCCGCATCAATTTCCGGTTTGAGGAAGGTTTTCAGGTTAAGTGCCGCAGGAGGTGGCGGTGCCGGATTACGAATCTGGATTTCTGGCAGCGATGTCTGATAGATGTTGGCCAGCACCGGCGTGGTGTAGTCCCCCAGCCGCCAGTTCAGAATGATGTAAAACAGACAGGCCCCCAACGCCGCCACTGCCGCGCAGGCCCACAGAGGGATCATGGGACGCCACAGCTTGCGCAGCACCGGTTGATCGGTAGGGTGCACCGACAGTGCAGACGCATAGCTGCCACGAACGCCTCTGATCATCTGCAACAGACGCTGTTTGATGGTTTCAAGTTGCGAGCGCCCGTTATCCAGCACCCGATAGCGCCCTTCAAAACCGAGCAGCAGGCAGAAATAGATCAACTCCAGCAGTAAAATATGCTGACGTGGATTCTGTGAAAGTTTTGCCAGCAGCTGGAAAAACTTCTCACCGCCCCAGGTTTCGTTATGAAAGGTCACCAGCAGACCGTTGCTGGTCCAGACTCCCCGGCTGCCCCACGGCGTGAGCGCTGCGGCCTCATCCAGTGCGGTACACAGACAGTAACGCGCACCAATGATCACTTCATAGCTCAGACCCGATTGCTGACAACTCAGCTCGAAACGACGAATCTGATCAATCAATTGCTGGCGCAGACGCGCAGGGTCGTCGTGAGAGACAGAATGGCGGATTTGAGGGATGGCGTTAATCAGCGGATTCGCCGCTGCCACCAGGATATTCTGGTGGCTCAGGTCTGGCGTCGCGGCATCGCTATTCGATTTTGGTTGTGGCTGCATCATGCGTGCTCAGTTTTGATTATTCTGACTGACTGCGAATGGCCCAGAACTCCATATTCAGGCCCGGAAATTCACCGGCAAGGTGTAGCGCAAAGGCTCCTGAGCGCTCCATCTCCTTCCACAGCTCACTGTTTTTATCCAGTTCAAAGTAGCTGTAACCCGCATGCCACGGGATTTGCGGCGGTGCACCAGGCATGGCAATCAGCGCCAGACCGGGGAGTTGCAACTGCACCAGATCGCGGATTTTGGTGACTGGTGCGACTTTCATCTGCGCCGGGAAATGGGTTTTTAAGGCATCGGCCGGGACGCTGGCTTTCACCGCCAGTACAAAACCAAACTCGCGCACCATACTGCTATCCGGCACGGTCGCGACATTGAGGCCATGTGAACGCTGCGTCAGAGGTAACTGGATCGCGCTCTCCTCCATTACCTGCGATAGCCCCTGGCGTAACAACAGCGCCAGGCGGGTGAAACATCCGCGCAAATCGTCATGGTCATAGCGTGGAAAAATATCCGGCGTGCGGGCCGGTAGCCAGGTGCAAAGCTCGGCCGCCAGTTGCAGCCACTGGCAGTACAGCGATTCGGGGTGGAGCAACGGCAAATGTTGCAGATGGGCATGCAAACCGAGTTGGCGATTCAGGAGCGCCAGCAGCATGAAATCAACCATGTCGGCACTATTAAAACGGCCCGTGTTAGGTGCACGCTGGCTCAGTTGCTGGCTACGCTGCTGTATCAGCCCGTGCAGATCGTTCATCATGCTTTGTAAAGCTTGACTACCGGTTAGGGTCAGCATCGGCGGGATGTAGTCACTGTCGAGGCGGATATGGTTATCGCTACGCTTTTCCACCACCCGCGCAACACCCATCGCGGTCCATTCGGCGGTAAGATCCTGCTCAAGCATCAGGCGCAGGCGTAATTTGCCAAACTGCACCGTTGCCGCACCAACAGCCAGCGCATTGTCATCTTCCACCTCGGTTTCCCAGGCAAGATAGCGCGCCAGCGAGTCCTGTGAATCCTGAAAGGCCACCGCTTCACGCCCATTGCGCCGTGTCGGAATCGCCAGCACCACTTTGGCACGATCAACATTTTCTGGCAGGTCGAGTGGTGCCGGGCCCTGCTGTGGCTGACTGAAGGAAAAGAAGGTGCCATCTGGCAGACAGCCACTGGCAGCACTCAACGCCAGTTTGCCCTGACGCAGCAAGGCTTCATCAAATTCAACGTCAAAAAAACCCCAGGTATAGACGCGCTGGGATTGCCCCCACTCGCGCAGCGTACTGTGCAGAAAGTTTTCCGACTGCTGGAAATGATGCGGGCGCAGGAACATACCTTCTGTCCACACCACCTTTTCGGCTCTGTTCATAATCATCCTTTACTGCTTAACCGGGCGCAGACCGTTGATATCAGCAACAATGCGGGCGTTAAGCTCACCATCATTACTTTTCCAGAATTGCCAGAAAGAACTGTTGTCACCATCCGGGAAGGGCAATGCCAGACGCCATACCTTGCCATCCAGCGTCTGATATTCAGCCATAACACCAATAAAACGCGCTTCCGGCAGGCTCTTGCCGGTGAGAGTTTTGCTGAGTTGTCCTGATCGCAAGAAGAATTCCTGCGTATTAAGAAGTGAGTTGCCCAGGGCAGTGGCCGGCTGGTTTTGCAGGGAATAGAAATCTGCGGACATAAATGCCGCATCAGAGGTTAATAGCATCACCCGCACCTTGAGCGGCGCACCGGCATTGATTTGCGGGTGCGCCTGAAAGTTCAGGTTGTAACGCGCAACCGGGGTCTGGCTACTGCTGCAGGCAGTCAGTAGCAGGACCAGCAGCGGCCACAGCCACTGCCTCAGTCGGAATGTTGTTAGCGTCAATGCCATCTCCTGTCCCTCCATGTTCATCGTGTTTAGTTGATGATCCAGGTCCCGCTGTTGCCGTTCTGACAGGCTTTGCTGTCACCATCGACCGACACGCAGGTTTTCTTCTTCGCACTGGTACGGGCACGGCGTTTAGGTTGGTCAGCCTTCAGGGTTTGATCATACAAATCGCTTTTCACCAGCGCGCGGAACGGCACATAGCCGGTTAGCTGAGCTGGCTGCGCCGTCGTCTGAGGTACTGAATCTGCGGCTTTTTTCGCATCGGCATCCGGCGCTGCAGCCTGCTGAGGTTGTTCGCCCACAGCCAGCCAGTTGTTCTCTACCATGCCAAGCACGGTATAGCTTCCGCCGGTTTGTAACGTCGTGACGACTTTGCCGCCGAAGTCAGGGCGGGTCATGACCGACGCCGGATAGAGCGCACGATATTCTTCATTGATGGGGCTTAACTGCGCAGGCGGGGTAACGGCATGACGATGGATCAGGGTCACACCATCGACGGTGCTGGTGACCATAGTGTCATCAGTGATTTTCGGTGGCGCTTTACAACCTGCAACAGCAAAGACAAACAGCAGGCTTAACGCAATACGGAGATTCACCATTTTCTTCATGTTTAGTTCCATTAATCTCTAAAAAATGGCCATTGGCCGGTTGTTGGCAAAACAAATCACTGGTTGCAGTTATTCATGCTGCAATACAGGACCATTTAAAAAAATTAACCACAAGATTCCTGCGGCAGAAATAAGCAAAAAAATGCTCACAACTGATCAGTTATAATTAAGTATTTAAGATGCAATAAAAGGAAACGAGAGACCAGGCGGGAGTTTCTGAGTGGCGGATCAATCATTCATCAAAATGATCAATATTTGCAACTCAAAGGAGGTTAAGCAGCGATCACAAGATTTTCTTATGACATTCCCGGTCTGAAAATCACCCTGTTCAATGAGACTGATTAAACAGTATTGAATCAGGGGGTAATAGCAATGACGAAGTTTAACTGTTAACTACGTTAAAATAATCGATCTAAATCAATATGTTAAAAAATTACACGCCAGCATGGCTACCGCACGAGCCAGGTAATACCCGCCCGTGAGCACGAAATCACAATCGAATTTTTAACAATTGCCAAAGGTTTACATAACCCTGACGAAATATCAACGCGATGTTATCCTGGAAACATACTTAAATAAAAGTTAACAAATAAAACTAATGCAAATTCAGCCAAATTTACCGGGTTTAAATAAGAATGCTCCCAAAAAATGATTAGAAACATAAGAAAATAATCACTTATGATGAGATTTCATACATAGAAAATTCATAAAATTTCATACAAATAATGGATCTGATTCAGGGGAGAATTAGTGAAAACTGCAGCGACGGGTGATATGAAGGTTAAAAAACTTACAAAACAGTACAAATTAGACGTTTATCCCATCAAATAATGAATTTCACTTGATTATTGAAAATAAACGTCCATCTGAAATGTGAAGAGAAAGAAATGAATGCGAATTTTTCCGATGCTTACCAGCCAGTTCCGGTGGGATTGGACAAAAAACGGGCGCTTAACGCCGCTTGTCCACGCGCGCAACCAGACGATCACCCAGCCACTGAATGCCACATACCAGGATAATCAGTACCGCGATCACTGCCAGCATGACATTGGTTTCGAAGCGTTGATAACCGTAGCGAATCGCCAGGTCCCCTAACCCACCGGCCCCAATGGCACCCGCCATCGCCGACGCGCCCACCAGCGCCACCAGGGTGACAACAAACCCTGCCAGGATGCCCGGAAGCGCTTCGGGTACCAGAACCTCCCAGACGATGCGTAATCTGCTGGCTCCCATCGCGCGTACTGCATCGATCAGGCCACGATCCACCTCACGCAATGACACCTCCGCCACCCGGGCAAAATACGGTGTCGCGGTGATTGAAAGCGGGACAATTGCGGCCCAGGTTCCAAGCGAGGTGCCAACCAGAAAACGGGTAAACGGAATCAACGCCACCAGCAAAATAATAAACGGCAGCGAACGAAAGCCATTAATGGTCACCCCAAGCACCCGATTGATGAATCGATGTTCGGCAATTCCACCCGGACTGGTGACCACCAGAATTAACCCTAAGGGTAAGCCTGCTACCAAAGAGAACAATCCAGAAACCAGCGTCATTAGCAACGTTTCGCCAATGGCGTTAAGCAATAAATCAATCATGACTGGCGACATAACCTATTAACTCCACTTGCGCCTGCTGCTGTTGCAGCCAGCTGATTAACGGTTGCTGCTGCGCGTGTGGCAGTGCAATAAAGAAACGGACGACCGCGTAGTGCTGAATATGATCCACCCCGCCCTGCAACAGACGAAATGCGCCTGGCCATTGACTGGCGAGCCGCGTCAGCAGGTCCCCCTGCGCATCATCACCGGCAAAATTGACGCGAAAAATTGCTTCTCCGTCAGGTTGTGGCTGGATACGTGCCGCCAGACTTTCCGGCAGCTGCGGCAGCAAGCCACGTAATAATGTTTGTGTTAATGAGGTTTGTGGATGGGCAAATACCTGCCATACCGGACCACTTTCAATAATTTCGCCGCCGTCGATCACCGCCACCCGATGAGCAACCGTTTTGATTACCTCCATCTCGTGGGTGATCAGCAGGATAGTGATGCCGAGCTGCTGATTAAGTGATTTCAGCAGCGCGAGAATCGAGCGTGTGGTTTCAGGGTCGAGCGCCGATGTGGCTTCATCACACAGCAGCAGTGCTGGTTCTGCCGCCAGTGCACGAGCAATCCCCACGCGTTGCTTCTGCCCCCCTGACAGGGCTGCCGGGTAGTGGTCCGCTTTGTCAGCCAATCCCACCAGATGTAATAACTCATCAACACGTTGCTGCCGCTGTGCTTTGGCCACCCCGGCGATTTTTAGCGGCAGCGCCACGTTCTGTGCCACCGTTTTTGCTGACAATAAATTGAAGTGCTGGAACACCATCCCTACCCGGCTACGCACCGCCTGTAAGGCTTTCTCTGATAAATCACTGATAGCGCGCCCTTCAATCTCAATCACACCTTCATCAGGTTGTTCCAGGCCGTTCAGACAGCGAATCAGCGTGGATTTCCCGGCACCGCTACGGCCAATGATGCCGAGGATTTCTCCCTGGTTTACCGTGAGTGAAACCTTGCGTAGCGCATGTGTGGCACCAAACCGGCGTGAAATATCGCGTACGCTGACTACCACGGGTGAGGGGTGCAAGCGATCCTGCGTATCGCTGACCGCACGGCGCGATATTGAAATGTCATGGGGAAGGAGTAGTGTCATGGGTCATCCTGCATCGGCTGAGCACTGCCCGGTTAACGGGTCGGGAATCAGCGCAGTATACGCAGCGCGTTATTATCACTTAATCTCGATTTCAGCATTGTTATTCACAAAATGCATATAAAGCGCACAGCCACTGCGTGATCACGCGTGATGCTGTGCTAACATCCTCTTTTTGCACCTTGTTACTGAGCACTATGTCGGATACCACCAAACGTAAGAATGACCCTGAAGGGCTAAAGAAACGCATCCTCGCTGGCGCACTGAAAACCTTTGCCGAGTTCGGTATGCAGGGTGCACGGCTGGAGCAGATTGCCGAGCACGCTCAGACCACCAAACGTATGGTGGTGTACCACTTTGTTAATAAAGAGAAGCTATATATCGAAGTGCTGGAGCAGGTTTATCAGGCGATTCGTCAGCATGAAACCGGGCTGAATCTGGCGGCGATGGCTCCGGAAGAAGCGATGGTCAAACTGGTCGAAGCCAGCTTTGATTACCACGTCTCCCACCCCGATTTTATGCGACTGGTCTGCACCGAAAACCTGTTACGTGGCCGCTACATCACCCAGTCGGAACGGATAAAAGCGCTGAACAAGAGCGCCCTTGATTTGCTCGATGATATTTTGTTGCGCGGGCAACAGCAGGGCATCTTTATCACCGATGTGAATACCATCGATGTGCATCGCCTGATCAGCAGTATCTGCGTACATCATGTCTCGAACCGCTACACCTTTAACGCGCTGTTTAGCCCGGATAAGAGTGAAGAGGAGAGTATCCACCGCAACCGGCAGCTGGCCGTCACCGCCACGCTGCGCTATATCCGTAAAGCCCCTTAGTCTGCGGCTGCGCTGTGATGGTCTACGCTTTAGGGAAATGGGACCGTCACAGACCTCAGACTAAGGAACGCCGTAGTGAAAGATTCCCACCTTTATCCATTACGTCACACCGCCAGCATCGATCATGCCACTGCCTTATGGAACTGGGCGCAAAATGCCGTTGTCGGCCAGCGCAGCCAGTTACTGCGACCACAGAATGAAGCCGAACTGCAGCATATTTTGCGCCATTCGCAGGGCAAAGTGCGCGTACTGGGGAGCCGTCTGTCCCCCGGACGGATGCTGCGGGTCGGTGAGCAGGATGTGTTGCTGGATCTCAGCGCGTTACAAGGGGTGATCGCCAGCGATGATGTCAGCGTCACCTTTGGGGCGGGCACCCGGCTGGAGCAGGTCTATGCCACGCTCACTGCCATGAACCTGATGCTGGCTTCATCTCCGGGCGTGATTGCGGTACAAACACTGGCTGGTGCCATGTCCACCGGTACCCACGGCCAGGGATTGGATCAGAGTTCACTGGCAGACGAAGCGCTCCGGATCCGTATGGTGCTGGCCGATGGCAGCCTGCGGGAATTTACCCGCGACGATGCCGATTTCCCTGCCGCCCAGGTGGCGCTCGGGGCACTGGGCATTGTTACCGCCGTCACGCTGCGTACCCAGCCTTTTCGCCTGTTTACCTGCCACAAGAATGCCGTGTCCGCTGATAACCTTGAACAGGATTTGCTGAACTGGAACCAGCAATACGAATTGAGCAAAGCCTGGTGGTTTGTTGATGACAATCTGATACATGTCTGGAATGCCGAAGAGGCCAGTGAGCAGGACAAGCAACGTTATTACGCCAGTCAGCGTGAAGTGATTGAGCATGGAGAAGAAACCAACAGCAGCCTGAATGACACCATCGATCAAACGCTGGCGCAGATGCATCGGGATACGCAGATCCAGGGCAAAGGCGGCAAACAATTCCGCACGGTCACGCGTTTTCGCGACTTCACCGATATCAGCGGCGATATTTACCAGCTATTTTGTCGCGGCATTGCGGTGCCACAAATTAATGTTGAGATTGGTGTCCCGCTGGACAAAACTCCGCAAATAATCAATAAAATCAAAGCCTGGTACGCGGCCAATCATCCCCATATGCATTACCCGATCATTCTGCGCTGCACCGGCCCCTCCTCAGCCTGGCTGAGCCCAGCCTGGCAGCAAGCCACCTGCTTTTTCGGCTTTGTGGTGTATTACGCCGATGATGGTTCGTTATCGCAGGATGGGCTGCACTTTCTCACTGAAGTGGAAAAATTGCTGGCAGCCGAGGGGGGACGCCCACACTGGGGCAAATATTACGATGCCCGACGCTATCACTGGCGCGATATTTATCCGCAGTGGGATGCTTTTCGCGCCGTGCGCCAGCAGCTCGATCCGTATCGCCGTTTCAGCAATGACTACGTTACCGCCCTTTTCGATTAAGCCTGACGAGAGGAAAGTATGTTTGCCTGGGTCACTTTATTAACACAACCCGATTACCTGGTCGGGGTGAGAGCTTTGCATCGTTCGCTACAAAAAAGCGCAACCCAATGGCCACTGATTGTGATGGTGACCGATGCCATTGATGTCGCCACGCGTGAAGCGTTGCAGACTGAGGGTTGCGTGCTCCATCCCGTGACGCCGCTGACTCCCCGTGCCGATTTGGATCAACACTACGCTTCGGCGCAGTTTGGTGAGGTGTGGAGTAAACTGCGCGCCTGGGAGCTTACCGGCTGTGAACGCGTGGTTTTTCTCGACGCCGATATGCTGGTACTTCGCAATATGGACGAGCTTTTCACCCTTGATATGGGTGATTACGCCCTCGCCGCCTGCCATGCCTGCCGCTGTAACCCGAATCAGATTGCCAGTTACCCGGCCAGCTGGCAGCCGGAGAATTGTCACTATACCTGGCAGGAGCGTCACCAACTGCCCCCGCCAGAGCTGGATCGTTATCTCAACGGCGGATTTCTGGTACTGAAGCCCGATATGACAGTTTTTCAGCAGTTGCAGGATAAAGTCGCCGCGATTGACGATCTGCGCCGTTATCCTTTCTCCGAGCAGGATTTACTCAATGAGGTTTTTGCCGGGCGCTGGCTGCCACTGTCCTATATCTACAATGCGTTGAAAACCTTACCTTTTCAGCATCCGCAGATGTGGCAGTCTCAAGAGGTGAAAAACCTGCATTACATTCTGACGAAACCCTGGAAGCGTGATTTGTATCAGCCTGAGATGGAACGCGACCGGTATTATGCACTGGATAAGTTGTGGTGGCAGATGTCAGCAGAGTGACCACAGAACTGCTCAGATCGTAGCGGCGCGATTTATCGCGCCGCTACGATTAACGTTCCAGGGTTACACCGTCATCCAACGTCGTTCCACTGCCGACACCGCCACTGCTTCCAGCACCTTCTGCACCTGTAACCCTTCGGCAAAATCAGGCCACATACGATCGCCTGCCGCGATGCCATTAATCAGGTCACGAATTTCCACGGTTTTCTGATCGTTGAAACCAATGCCATGTCCGGCAGAAACGCAGAAGTTGGCATAGTCTGGGTGAGCAGGCCCGGTCAGAATGGTTTTAAAACCTTGGCGACCGGCCGGGTCATCGTGGAGATAAAGTTCCAGCTCCGCCATACGCTCCTGGGTATAACGCAGCGTGCCTTTGGTGCCGGTTACCACGTAGGTCAGTCCCATTTTGCTACCGCAGGCGATGCGCGAGGTTTCAAACACCCCATGCGCGCCGTTTTTGAATCGCAGCAACGCACTGGCCTGGTCTTCATTTTCTACTGGTAACAAACGAGTCAGGTCTTTCGGATCGGGACGCTGTTTGATGACCGTCATCATGTCGCCACTGACTTCGGCAATATCGCCCACCAGATAGTGCGCCATATTGACGATATGCGCTGCAAGGTCACCCAGCGCGCCCAGTCCGGCCAGCGCTTTCTGGCAGTGCCAGTCCAGTGGTGTTTCCGGCTTCGCCAGATAATCTTCGTTGTGGGTGCCATAAAAATGCACCACCTCACCAATTTCCCCGCGGGCAATGATTTCACGCGCCAGCTGGCTGGTCGGGTTTTTCATGTAGTTGAAGCCCACCAGGGTTTTGACACCTGCCTGCCGGGCGGCCTGCACCATCTCTTCCGCATCGGCAACCGAGAGAGATAACGGTTTTTCTGAATAGACATGTTTACCATGGCGAATCGCTTCCAGCGCCATCTCCTTATGCAGGAAATTGGGGGCGCAGATATCAACCACATCAATGGCGGGATCGCGCACCAGCTCACGCCAGTCGCCGGTGGAACGGGCAAAACCAAAGGTTGCCGCCTGTTTTGCTGCCAGCTCCGGATTGACCTCCGCCAGCATCTCTCGCACGATTTCACCTTTCAGCGCAAAAACCGTGGGTGCCTGGGCATAGGCAATTGCATGACAACGTCCAATGTAGCCACTGCCAATCATACCGATTCTGACTTTGTTCATAGCGCACATCCTGGGTTCACAGAAGAAGTGATCCGGAATATAAATTTCACCTTGTACATCCACAATGGTGAAATGAAATATCTGTGATCATGCATGCGATCGACCTGACAAAATCGACAAAATAGAATGTAATTTTTCATATGGTTAGTGATGGGCATCACAATCTATTGTTCCCATTTAGTATTGTGATGAATTTTACATTTCATTATTTTCCCAGGACGTTTTGTTGATGTCTGGTTTCGCGCGGGTCAGCCTGATGCTTTATTCAGCAGTCAGAACAATTTGTGCAAAAGGGCTTTGACAAGCCGCTGCCTGCTCGTTACTATGCGCCCCGTTCAAACGATTCCTCTGTAGTTCAGTCGGTAGAACGGCGGACTGTTAATCCGTATGTCACTGGTTCGAGTCCAGTCAGAGGAGCCAAATTCGAAGAAAAGCAGCCTGAAAAGGCTGCTTTTTTTTTGCCTGTATCGACGTGAAGCAATGTGACAACGTCAAAACAGCGCGATAAATCGCGCTGTTACCTGAATTAACGCCAGCCCAGCTCCGGTGCGACGTGGGTCAGAATCGCTTCCATCACATGAGCACAGTAATCCACACCCAGCTGGTTCGGAATGGTCAGCAGCAGAGTATCGGCTTCAGCAATCGCCTCATCCTGCGCCAGCTGTTTGATCAGCTGTTCCGGTTCCGCCGCATAGCTGCGACCGAAGATGGCTCGGGTTTTCTCATCGAGGAAACCTACTGAATCCTGTTCCTGACCGCTGCGACCGAAATAAGCACGGTCAATATCGTTGGTCAGCGCAAAAATGCTGCGGCTGACGGAAACGCGTGGCGTATGCTGATGCCCCGCCGCCTGCCAGGCTTCACGGTAAGCACGAATCTGCTTGGCCTGCTGGATGTGGAACGGCTCGCCGGTTTCATCATCTTTCAGCGTAGAACTTTGCAGGTTCATCCCCTGTTGCGCCGCCCAGATAGCCGTCGCATTGGAGCCAGAACCCCACCAGATACGCTCACGTAGCCCTTCTGAAAACGGCTCCAGACGCAGCAGGCCCGGTGGATTCGGGAACATCGGTTGCGGATTAGGTTTGGCAAAACCTTCTCCACGCAACACCTCAAGAAACTCCTCGGTGTGGCGACGGCCCATATCCGCATCACTCTCGCCTTCCTTCGGGTTATAACCAAAGTAGCGATAACCTTCGACCACCTGCTCCGGCGAACCACGGCTGATACCCAGTTGCAGACGACCATTAGAAATCAGGTCCGCTGCACCGGCGTCTTCCGCCATATACATCGGGTTTTCATAACGCATATCAATCACGCCAGTACCAATCTCGATCGTTTTGGTACGTGCCCCCACCGCCGCCAGCAGCGGGAATGGCGAACTCAGCTGACGGGCAAAGTGATGCACACGGTAATAAGCGCCGTCGGCTCCTAACTCTTCAGCAGCCACGGCCAGATCGATGGATTGCAGCAGTACATCCTGCGCGGAACGGGTGGCGGACTGCGATGATGGGGTCCAGTGACCAAAGGATAAGAAGCCAATCTTTTTCATGGAAATATTCTCCTCGTGGGCGGGTTACGCCCCGGCTAAGTCAAGTCAGTTTCGATGCTGAAAGGTTACGTCAGACCGGTCCGTACTGATAGCCAATAGTTTTCATCCGCTTCATCAAGTTTTTCGACATAAGTAAGAAAATTAAGGTCTTTGTCTTTTTTTTGACCTTGCCGCATCGTCTGGCGGAGAGATTACACAGCAGGACTACGCCGCCATCATGACCCAGGGTTCCTCCGCCTATATCAGCGCGCAACAGCGTGAACAGATTTATCAATTGAAGCGCAGCTGGCTGTGGCGCAGTGAGTTGCCAACCTGGCTGCTGATCCTGGCGGTATATAGCGGCTGGTTTGGCACCTTGTGGTATGGACAGCGGCTGGGGCTGTTACCCACCACCCTGCTGCTGATTATCTTCACCACCTGGTATATGTCGTTGCAGCATGAGCTGATCCATGGCCACCCCACGCGCTGGCCACGCCTTAACCAGCTGTTTGGCACCCTGCCGCTGGCGGTGTGGTATCCGTATGGGTTATATCGTGATTCGCATCTGGCGCATCATCACAACCATACCCTGACCGATCCACAGGACGACCCTGAAAGCTATTACCTGACACCACAACATTGGGCGCGGCTCCAGCCGTGGCAGCGCCGGATCATTCATCTGCGTAATACCTTCCCCGGGCGTCTGCTGCTCGGGCCGCTGCTGGATATTCTGGCCACCCTGCATGCCATGCTGAACGCTTTCCACCAGCGCGATGGGCGCGCTATCACCATGTGGATCATTCACCTTGGCCTGCTGGCTGGGCTGTTTACCTGGCTGGCGCAGCAGGGCTTTTCACCGCTGTGGTTTGTGCTGGCTGTCAGCTACCCAGCGCTGGCACTGACTAAAGTCCGATCCTTTTATGAACATCGGGCTGAAGAGGAACCGCTGGCCCGCTCGGTAAATAACGAAGCTGCACTGCCGTGGCGTTTGCTGTTTCTTAACCTCAACTATCATTCAGTACATCACGATCTGCCTGGCCTGCCGTGGTATGGCCTGCGTCGGGTTTACCTGCTGCACCGTGATGGCTACTTCCAGCGTAACCAGGGGTTCCGTGCGGCAGGTTATGCCGAGTGGCTGCGACGCTTCTGGGCCAGGCCGGTCAATGTTAACGCCCATCCGGGCCGCAACCAGGATGCACAGGATGACTAAACGCTTGTCGTTGCCGATGTACGATATCAATCATGCCGTGACCGCAGCACTGGCCGGGGCACTGGCGCAGCTGCTGGCAGCACGTGGCATCACGGCAAACGTGGAGTGGCACAGCGACCTGCTGCCGCACTGGCGTGACAGCGATTTATTGCTGAGCCAGACTTGCGGTTATCCGCTGGTGAAATTGCTGCCGGAGGTGCAACTGGTCGGCGCGTTTCAGTCCAGTGCGCCGGGTTGTGAGGGGCTGCGCTATCGCAGCTGGCTGGTGGTCCGCGATGAAGATCAGGCGCTGTCGCTGGCTGACTTTCGTGGTCGCCGCGCGGTGTGCAACAGCGACGATTCGCACTCCGGCTACAACTCGCTGCGTTATGTGGTGGCACCGCTGGCACAGCAGGGGCGTTTCTTTGCTGAGACTCACTTCAGCGGCAGCCATCGTCAGTCACTGGCCGCACTGCGTCAGGGCCTGGCCGACATCGCCGCCATCGACTGCATCACCTGGGCGCTGGTGCAGCGCAATTTCCCCGGAGAACTGGCCGGGCTGACGAGGATTGGCGAGACGCCACTGTGCGCCGCGTTGCCGCTGATCACCGCGGCACAGACCGACCCGGATACGCTGGCACAATTACGCGCCGCGCTCACGCAGTTGACGGAGGATGAGAAGTATCGGGAACTGTGCACTGCCAGCTTGATTGGCGGTTTCGCCACGCCAGATCGCGCCTTTTATGATGAGGTGTTGCAGTGGGAACAACAGGCCGCCACGCTGGGCGTGACGGCGCTGTAAGTTTAATGACGTGAAGCGATGATCGCATCGGCCACGTTTTTCGGTGCTTCGGCGTAGTGATTAAACTCCATGCTGTAGGTGGCACGCCCCTGCGACATCGAACGCAGCGTGGTGGAGTAACCAAACATCTCCGCCAGCGGCACTTCAGCGCGGATTATGCGTGCGCCAAAACGTTCGTCCATCCCCTGCAACGTGCCACGGCGTGAGGAGAGATCCCCCATCACGTTACCGGCGTACTCTTCCGGAGTTTCCACTTCAACCTGCATCACCGGTTCGAGGATCACCGGATCGGCCAGTTTTGCTGCCGCCTTAAAGCCAAAAATTGCCGCCATGCGGAACGCCATTTCCGACGAGTCAACATCATGGTAGGAACCAAATGTCAGAGTGGCTTTAATGTCCACCACCGGATAACCCGCCAGCACGCCGCTATTCAGCGCTTCGCGAATCCCCTTCTCTACCGAAGGAATAAACTCGCGTGGTACAACCCCGCCTTTAGTGGCATCTTCAAACGCAAAACCGGCTCCCGCCTGCTGCGGTTCCAGCGTCAGAACCACATGACCATACTGGCCTTTACCGCCTGACTGACGCACAAACTTCCCTTCCACATCACGCACCGTTTTGCGGATGGTTTCACGGTAGGTCACCTGCGGTCGGCCAATGTTGGCTTCGACGCCAAACTCGCGCTTCATGCGATCAACGATGATCTCCAGATGCAGCTCGCCCATGCCGGAAATAATCGTCTGACCTGACTCTTCATCGGTATGCAGGCGGAATGAGGGATCCTCCGCCGCCAGCCGCTGCAATGCCAGCCCCATTTTTTCCTGGTCGCTCTTGGTTTTCGGCTCGATGGAGAGCGAAATCACCGGTTCCGGGAATTCCATACGCTCCAGCGTGATCACCGCGTTGGGATCACACAGGGTTTCGCCAGTGGTCACCTCTTTCAGGCCGACACAGGCAGCGATATCACCCGCACGAATCTCTTCAATTTCAATACGATCGTTAGCCTGCATCTGTACAATGCGCCCGATACGCTCTTTGCGCCCTTTCACCGCGTTCCACACGCTGTCGCCTTTACGCAATACGCCAGAATAAACGCGGACAAAGGTCAGCTGGCCGACATACGGGTCGCTCATCAGTTTAAAGGCCAGCGCCGAGAAGGGTTCGTCATCGTCGGCATGGCGTTCAGCGTGTTCGCCACGCTCATCCACACCGGCAACCGGTGGCACATCCACCGGCGACGGCATCAGCTCGATCACCGCATCCAGCATGCGTTGCACCCCTTTGTTTTTAAAGGCGCTACCGCACAGCATCGGCTGGATCTCGTTCTGCAAAGTACGCTGACGCAGACCAGCAATCACCTGCTCCTCGCTCAGATCACCCTGCTCAAGGTACGCATCCATCAGCGCTTCACTGGCTTCCGCCGCAGCGGCAACCATGTTTTCGCGCCACTCCGCCGCCAGGGCCTGCAAATCATCCGGGATAGGTGCGTAACTGAAGGTCATCCCCTGAGTCGCGTCATCCCAGGAAATGGCGCGCATTTTGATCAGATCCACCACGCCGGTAAAGTGTTCCTCGGCACCAATCGGGATCACAATCGGCACTGGATTAGCGTGCAGACGATCCTTCATCATCTGCACCACATGGAAGAAATCCGCACCCTGCCGGTCCATTTTGTTGACGAAGGCAATACGCGGCACATGATATTTATTGGCCTGACGCCAGACGGTTTCTGACTGCGGCTGCACGCCGCCAACAGCGTCATACACCATCACCGCGCCATCCAGCACACGCATGGAACGTTCCACTTCAATAGTAAAATCGACGTGTCCGGGGGTATCAATGATGTTGATACGGTGTGGCGCAAAGCTGCCATCCATACCCGGCCAGTAGCAACTCACGGCAGCCGAGGTGATGGTGATACCACGCTCCTGCTCCTGCGCCATCCAGTCGGTGGTTGCCGCGCCATCGTGCACTTCACCCAGCTTATGGCTCATCCCGGTGTAAAACAGGATGCGCTCGGTGGTGGTGGTTTTACCGGCATCGATGTGCGCGGAAATGCCGATATTGCGATAACGTTCGATGGGTAGCGGTCGGGGCATGATGCGTCCTTAGTCTGTTTGACGGAAAAAAGCGGGCACCATTGCCCGCTGATGCTATATAGCGTAGACCCATTGTACGAATGAATACGAACAGTTTGAGCTGTTTTTCATCAACCACAATTACATCAATACGCATTTGACCACTGGCATCCCATGCCGCTGCGTTTTATGGTAGGGGTCTCATTCTCAACGGGAAACACAACCATGCGCATTCTGGTAGTCGGCGCCGGCGCAACCGGCGGGTATTTCGGTGCGCGTCTGGCGCAAGCAGGACGTGATGTGACTTTTCTGGTGCGCGAGCGCCGTTTTCAGCAGTTAAAAAACGGCGGGCTGGTACTGAAAACCCCCACCAGCAGCGAGACCCTGCATCCACAGCTGGTGCAGGCCGGTGCGCTGCACGGCACTTATGATCTGATTATCCTGACGGTGAAAAGCTTTGGTTTGACACAGGCGATTGAAGATATCGCCCCTGCGGTTGGCCCGGAGACGCTGATTATGCCGATCCTGAACGGCATGCGGCATATTGATACGCTACGCAGCCGCTTTGGCGATAAGGTGATTGGCGGACTGTGCAAAATCAACGCGACTTTGGGTGAAAACGGCGAAGTGGTGCAGATGACCCCGCTGCACATCCTGTTCTACGGCGCACTGGATGGTCACAACGATGCACGTCTGCAACGGGTGAATGAAGCCCTGAGTGGTGCGCAGTTCGACAGCGTTTTTGCCGATAACATCGGCAGCGAAATGTGGGAAAAGTGGCTGCTGTTGAGTACCCTCGGTGCCGTCTGCTGTATCGCGCGTGGCAATACCCAGCAGATCCTCACCTCACAGGGCGGTGAAGCGTTATTACGGGGAGTTTTCGGCGAAGTGCTGTCCGTCATCAGCGCAGAAGGCTATCAGGAGCGCCCGGCGGTGACGGCGAAGATTTTTGAGACGCTGAATAACCCGGCGGCAGCGATGACATCATCGATGTATCGCGATCTGACCCAGGGCTATGACATCGAAGCTGACCAAATCATCGGCGATTTGCTGGTGCGTGGCACGCGCAACGGCGTGGTAACGCCGCTGCTGAATGCGGTGTATGTCAATTTGCAGGTGTATCTGAAGAATCGATAGCACAGACGTCGCGACGTAAATTAACTCTCCAGCACTGACCAGATGGCCGGATTGCCAATATACGCACGCAGCGCATCGAGAAACACCGTCACCCTCGCCGGAGGGTGCCGTAGCGCGCGCAACGCATAGATCCCGGTAACCGCCTGCGGTTGTGCCGACCACGCAGGAAAGAGCAGCTGTAATTTACCCGCTTTGATATCTTCCCCGACTACCCAGTCGGGCAGATAAGCAATCCCCATGCCCTCAACCGCCGCCAGCCTCATCCCTTCGAAATCATCACAGCCAAACAGCGGCGCAGTGCTACCCGCCCGTGTCGGATGCCCCAGCACATCGGCCCAGCCCAACAGGTCGGCACCGTGTAATTTGTCGATTAACGGATGACCCGCGAGTTCGTTCAGCGAACCTGGGACCCCCTGTTGCGCCAGATACGCTGGACTGGCGCACAATACCCGTGTCTGCAACGCTATGCGGCTGCCAATCAGGGTGCTGTCGGACATATCTCCAATGCGGATCACCAAATCCAGCCGTTCTGCGACCGGGTCCGCCAGCCTTTCCGTCAAATCCAGTTCCAGTCGCAGCTCAGGATGCTGACGCGACAGTTCACCCATCACCGGCAGGACATAACGTTTACCAAAGGTTGGGTAGCAGGCCACACGCAGGATCCCGGTGACCTCGCCCTTCATCGATGCCAGCTCCTGCTGCACATCCACCAGTGAGTCCAGAATCTGCCTGGCGCGGATCAGCAACGCCTCGCCCGCATCGGTCAGGGTCAGATGGCGGGTAGAGCGCAGGAACAACGGTGTATCAAGATGTGCTTCCAGCGCATCAATCTGACGGCCAATCGATGATGGCGTACGGCCACGGCGACGTGCGGCGGCGGAAAAACTACTCTCGCGTGCCACGTCTACGAAGACACCGAGGAACTCGGCAAATTTCTCTGATTGCATCTGTGCATTTCTTGCATAGCTGTTGTGGGGAGAAGCCATCTTATCAGCGAAGCCTCCCCGGCTTAACCTTCTTCTCAACGCAAATCGAAACATCATCAATCTGAGGAAGAAGACCATGCAAACACCAACTTATGATCCACTTTACCTGTTCATCAACGGCACCTGGCTGGCCGCAGACCATCGCGATACTGCGCCGGTCGTCAATCCGGCCAATGGTGCCGTGCTTGGCCGCCTGCCGCTGGCGACCGCCGCCGACCTGGCGCTGGCGCTGGATGTCGCACAGGACAGCTTCAATGTCTGGCGTCATACCGTCCCGGCTGAGCGCGCCCGCATTATGAAACGTGCAGCGGACCTGATGCGTGAACGGGCGGAGCATATCGCCACACAAATGACGCTGGAAGAAGGCAAACCGCTGACTGAGAGCCGCGATGAAGTCCAGCGCGCCGCTGAATATTTCGAGTGGTTCGCCGAAGAAGCCCGCCGCATCGATGGCCGTGTCGTCCCGGCCAATCGTCCGGGCGTACAACAGCTGGTGAAACGCCAGGCGATAGGTCCGGTAGCCGCCTTCACTCCGTGGAACTTCCCGGCTATCACTCCGGCGCGCAAACTTTCCGCCGCACTGGCCGCAGGATGCAGCGTGATTCTCAAGCCCGGAGAAGAAAGCCCGTCCACTGCGCTGGCCCTCGCCCGCTGCCTCGACGATGCCGGTTTACCTAAAGGGGTCCTGCAAATCGTCTTTGGCGTCCCGGACCAGGTCTCTTCCCAGCTGATTGCATCACCGATCATTCGTAAAGTCGCCTTTACCGGTTCGGTGCCGATTGGTCGTCTGCTGTCCGAACGTGCCGCCGCAGGGGTGAAACCCATTACGCTGGAGCTGGGTGGACATGGTCCGGTGCTGGTGTTTGCCGATGCCGATATCGATGCCGCCGCCACCGGTGGTGCAGCCAACCGCTTCCGCGGCACCGGTCAGATCTGCATCTCCTCAACCCGTTTCCTGATCCAACGCCCGGCCTATGAACGCTTCGTCGCCACCTTTGTCGCCGCCACGGAGCAGCTGGTGATTGGCGACGGCATGGCCGCCGAAACTCAGGTGGGACCGCTGGCGAATCAACGTCAGCTGGAAAAGATGGAATCACTGGTGGCTGATGCGGTTGCCCAGGGCGCCAAAGTGCTGACCGGCGGCAAACGTATCCCCGGCCCCGGCTATTTCTTCGCCCCTACCGTGCTGGCGGATGTGCCGATGAGCGCCCGCATCATGCATGAAGAACCCTTTGGTCCGATTGCGGTGATGCTCCCTTTTGACACGCTGGAAGATGGCCTGGCCGAAGCCAATCGCCTGCCCTATGCGCTCTCCGCCTATGCCTTTACCCGTGATGCACGCACCGCTATCGATGTGGGTGACGGGCTGGAAGCCGGCATGATCGGTATCAACCAGTACCGCATCATCGCCACCGAACTGCCCTTCGGCGGCATGAAAGAAAGCGGCCACGGTTCTGAGGGCGGCAGCGAAGGCATCGGGCATTATTTAACCAACAAATTTATCAGCCAGATTTAAGGAGAAAACCATGAAACCGATTGATTTCACCAGCCCGCGTGCGGCCGCCCGTCCCTTTACACCCAAACTGGCGGATTTCGTTGAGCAACCGCTGTATTCAGAAGTCTGGAAGGATGCCGATCTGGCCCCGCGTGACCGCAGTCTGATCACCATCGCCTGTTTGATCGCCCTGAATCATGCCAATGAGCTGCCCGCGCACTTACGTCGCGGTATCGAAAATGGCCTGACGAAAACCGAGTTGAGCGCAGTGATTACCCATCTGGCGTTCTACGCCGGTTTCCCCGCCGCGATTACCGCGTCGGCTTATGCCAACGCCACCTTTGCTGACGACCAGGCTAATTGATATTTAAGGATAACGCGATGAAAGCCATTACTTTTGAACAGTTTGGACCGGCAGAGGTATTAAAACTTGGCGAGGTGCCGGAACCCACACTTCGCCCTCATGACCTGCTGGTCCGTACCCGCGCCGCAGGCGTTAACCGCGCCGATCTCACCCATCGCCGTGGTGGCTATGGTCGGCCCGATTTTGGTGATTCTACCCTTATGGGGCTGGAAATTGCCGGGGATGTGATTGCGGTTGGTGCTGAGGTTACCGGCTTTAGCATTGGTGACCGGGTGATGGGGATTGTCGGCGGGGGTGCTTACGCCGAGGTTGCACGCATTGATTACCGCATGGCGATGCCCATCCCTGACAGCCTCAACTATGTTCAGGCCGCCGCCATCACCGAAGTGTTTGTCACGGCGAATGAAGCGCTGATCCACCTGGGCAAATTACAGGCGGGGGAAACGGTGCTGATCCATGCCGGTGCCGGTGGCGTGGGTGGTGCGGCGGTCCAGCTGGCGCACGCTCTGGGCGCAACGGTCATTACCACAGCCCAGGACAGCGCCCATCAATTGGTACGCCGTATGGGGGCGGATTATGCCATCGATTATGTGCATGAAGACTTTGCCGAGGTGGTCGCCAGCCTGACGGAGAATCGCGGTGTGGACCTGATCCTCGACTTCATTGGCGCGCCCTACTTCGAACGCAACGTCAATGCGCTCAACTTCGGTGGCCGCCTGGTGCAGATTGGTATTATGGGCGGCATCGAAAACGCGAAAATTCCGCTGGATCGGCTGCTGTATCGCCACCTGCAAATTATCGGCACCGTGATGAAATCGCGCAGCCAGGCGGTTAAACACGCCATGTCACAGCGCTTCCGTGATCGCTGGCTGGCAGAGTTTGGTCACGACGGACTGATGCCTATCATTGACAGTGTCTATCCTCTTGCCGAAGCCAGTGCCGCCCATCAGCGCATGGAAGAGGGTCTTAACGTCGGGAAGATTGTGTTGACAGCATAACCTCATGCCGATCTGGTCAAAACCGTCGCGGCGCGATAATTCGCGCCGCAACTGGAGATTCTTAGCTCGTGATGCGTGACTGCACTCCCGGCAGACGCATCAGCCGCTGCCATCCGGTTTCTACCGCTTCCGGCACCTCAACATGACCAAAGAATCCTTTGCCACGCGGCCCATAACCATTTTCATCATCGCGCAGCCGTTGTACTTCACCCATCAGCAACGACAGGAAGCGCTCCATTGACCACAATCCCTGCGGCGGTGCGCCGGTGATACGCAACATGCCGGAATCAATAATCACCTGAGGGGTAAACACCGGCCAGCTGATAAATTCCGGGGCATCCGCGCGATCGCGCCATTGCCAGCGGAAGGTTTCCCAGGTACGACGTTGCATCAACGGGTCCTGCACCAGAATCACCCGCTGCGGCTGCCACTGTTCGGTATCCAGCAATTGCTGGCTAAACGCAGCATTTTCTCCGCAGTTGCGTGATTTTTCTTCCAGCAGCAGCTGATCGTCAGGCAATGCCGCAAAGACGCGCGCAATGTCACCCAGCATGGCGGCCTCGCTTTTGCCCCGGGTATCAATCTGTCGATACAGCGGATGAGCAGCCATCATCTGTGCCAGTAACGGCGTGGAATGACCAATCCCGCCACTGATTAATAACGGCAGCTGGTATTTCTTTGCCAGCGCCACCACACCTTCAATATTCGGCAGCACCGCATGCCCGGCCAGAATGGCCAGGTCCGCCTCCAGCGTGCCCTGATGCGGCATATGATCCAGCGCCAGCCACTGCGCCAGCGTGTTGATATCGTGAATGTGTTCCTTATTGAGTTGCATGTTGTTCTCCTCAGGTTATCTCTCGCAGTGTACGCCTTAAGACCACACCGACAGGGAAAAATTTGCTACACTCGCCGCTATCATCTTCAGGAGAGTTCAATGACTTCGCGCTCCGTAACCCTCGATGACGTCGCTCAACTGGCGGGGGTTTCCTACCAAACCGTTTCCCGCGTGCTTAACCGCTCCGCTCAGGTTTCTCCCCGTACCAGGGCCAAAGTTGAAGCCGCGATGCAGCAGCTAAACTATGTGCCGAACCGCGTGGCGCAGCAGCTGGCTGGCAAAGCCACCCGCACGCTGGGGCTGGCAACCAGTGATCTGGCTCTGATGGCACCGGCGCAGATCGCCTCAGCCATCCAGCAACGTGCCGCAGCACTTGGCTACCATCTGGTGATTGCCATGGCTTCAGGTAGCGCTCAGGACACGGTCAATGAACTGCTGGCGCAGCGGGTTGATGCACTGCTAATCAATCTGCCGCTGGACGCCAGCGCAGCAGAACAGATTCAGCAGCAATGCGGTGATAAACCTGCCCTGTTTCTTGATGTTGAGCGTAGTGCCAGGGTCATGCAATGTCAGTATCGCAGTGAATCTGGCGCACGCCAGGCAGTGGATCATCTGGTGGCGCTCGGCCACCGCCAGATTGGGGTGCTGAACGGTCCGGCAAGTTCAGCCTCTGCGCGCGCACGCTTTCAGGCGTGGCAGCAGGCGCTGGCAGCCCATAGACTGACAACCTGTTGCGTGCTGGAAGGCGACTGGAGCGCAGCGTCAGGTTATCAGGCATTGCTCAGCCAGTTACCGCATCACCTACCGCAGGCGCTGCTGGTGGCGAACGATCAGATGGCGCTCGGAGCAATGCGCGCGCTGCATCAGCATGGCGTGCAGATTCCCGCTGAGATAGCCGTGATTGGTTATGATGACACGGTGGAGAGCGCCTGGTACCAGCCCCCACTGACTACGGTGCGTCAGGATTTGCAGCAGCTCGGTGCAATCAGTGTTGATCGGCTGCTGGCGCGCCTGGACGGTGTGAGCCACGACGAGCAGCCACTGGAAACCACGCTGGTGGTGCGGGAAACCACGGCAGCGCCGCAACAGGAAAAGTCAGATATCGCCGAGGTGGCGCAACAGTTGCAGGTGCTGGCAAGACGGCTGCTGCGCGAATAATCGCGACGGAAAAACATTCAGGGGCCTTTCGGCCCCTGAATACTTATTGCGGCTTGGGTTCACCCATGGCCTTGAGCTTTTTCGACAGCTCACGGCGTTCTTTGGAGAGATCCGCGTTTTTAATGATGTACTCGTCCACGCGGTCTTCATAGTCTACGCGCATGCTGGCGATAATTTCCTGAATCGCCTCAACGCTCATGCCCGGTTTGATGTATTCGCTCAGGTTATCCAGCAGCAACACACGTTTCTGGTTATCACGGATTTTCTTCTCGTTGTCCGTAATTTCGCGCTGTAGTTTGTTTTTACGACGAAACATACGCACAAACTCCAGAACGTCCTGAAATGATTGCTTGGCATTTTCCATGTTGGCACCTTTCTTTAGGCCTGCCTGAGCAGGCGGAATAGTCATATACCCTAAATACTTCGAGGTGCAGGAAGGCGGCAAGAGAATGAAGCCCCAGGAGCTTACTGAAGTAAGTGACTGGGGTGAATGAGCGCAGCCAACGCACCTGCAACTTGAAGTATGACGGGTATCTTCAGCTTAGCGGCTTGCCAGCCTCGTAAGCAATTTTCACAGCTAAAATCGGACAGGGACTTATCTTAGCGCAAAGAAAGGGCGATTCACATTAAGTCATTGCCGCGAAAACTATTTACGTAACGCCAGACGTACCAGATCGGTCATTCGCTCCAACTGGCGAGCCTGTTCAAGGCTCAGCCAGACATAGCCATAAATCGAGGTGGTCTCCAGCTGCTTGCTGCCGTTAGCAATCAGTTGCTCCAGTTCCTGCATGATATTGCCCAGTTCATGGCTGTTGGCCGTGACCTGTTCCGTCTCCCCTTTAACCATCAGCACCGCCAGTGCCTTCAGGGTGTTTTCCGTCATCTGCTGGGTGCGGCGTAACGCGGGTGCATTCAGTAACAGATAATGGCTCTCGCGTGACGCCCACCACGCATCAATTTGCATCTGCATGGTGTTAACCATATTACGGTTTATGGTCTGAATCGCTTCAAACACCGATTTTGGAATGCGGGTCTCTTTGCTGGCGGGTTCCAGTAACGCGCGCATTTTGATCACGCTGGTGAGCAGTTTTTGAAACGGTTTATTCAGCCGGGGTTTATCCACCAGGTTGGCTGAAAACCCAGTGTGATGAATTTTCGCCATATTGATAAAGGCATCGGAGAGCTGGATACGCCAGTGAATGTAGGCACGCTGCGCCCAGATGGCGGTGAACATCAGTGCCATCAGCGAGCCCAGAATCACATCCCCGCCGCGCCACATCGCCACGGTGAAGTCCCCAGCCGGTGCGCCAACCACCACACTCAGAGTGATGCCTATCAGCAGTGCCATATACGGATGTTTGCCAAGGGTGAGATAACCGCACACCACCATCACCGCAAAACACCAGACCAGCATCACTGGCAGTGAGATCAGTTCCAGCTTCAGGGCGATCAGCCCCGAGACCGCACCCGCAAAGGTGCCAATGATACGCTGGACCACACGAGGAAAGACATTTCCCCAGGTCGAGATCGGCCCCATCACTACCACCAGCGTAATCAGCGGCCAGGTTCCTTCCGGGATCTCTGTCAGACGGACAAACAAAAAGCTCAGGACAAAAGCGATGGCGATACGCACGCCATGCACGGCACGATAATGGCGGTAGAGCCAGAACTCAATGGATGAAATAGGCTTATCAGCGCGTAACATGATGGTCCGGGAACGGGAAAATTTTGCGCGCTATGTTACCCTGGCAAAACAGGATCGCTTAAGCCCTGACGCGCATTTTTACTGACTTTTTGACGACTGCTTACAAAAACCAACATGCGCGCTACATCCATTTTTCCCAATCGAAACATAGATGTAACGACATGCGCTTTTTTAGCAAGGACGCACCGGAATATACATATTGAGCAGCCAGTTGCCGCTTTGCGAACCGTCGGAAAGATAATGCTCATAGCAGGGGCGTTCATCGATTTGCCAGTCACTGCGTTGCTGTAACAGCACGAACAACTCATTCCAGGCAGCGAAGAAGTCGTTATTGGTCACTTCCCGGCAGGTATGGAAGTAGTACCCTCCCGCCAGCGTACCGTGCTGAATATTGTCCCCCGCCGCGAGGGCAAAATCCGCCGGGACCGTAAGCACAGTTTCCACTTCTAACTCCTCAGGCGGTAACTGCTGGGGATTTCCATAGTAAATGGCCATCCACTCCCCGGAGAAGCCATGACGCGCGGCCCACACCTTCAGCTGCCCAAAACCCTGCGGCACAGTTTCCTGCCAGGGTCCTTTCAGGC
Organism: Pantoea sp. X-Soil-TKNS-1280; assembly: GCF_059730475.1. NCBI lineage: Bacteria > Pseudomonadati > Pseudomonadota > Gammaproteobacteria > Enterobacterales > Erwiniaceae > Pantoea > Pantoea sp. X-Soil-TKNS-1280. The sequence continues at coordinate 2,739,821 of NZ_AP035962.1, forward strand.
GATAACCGACCCAGCTTTGCGCCGGACGATCAACGACAGATGTTTTCATGATTCACCTCGGTATCAGCAAATGGGGATGCTGATACCGAAGTTAGACCATGCTTACAGTTTTTGCTTCAGGTAATCTTCAATACGCGTCACGATCCCGGCTTTATTTACCGCTGTCAGCGCATAGAGCGGATAGCTCGCCAGCTGCTTATCTTTGTCCATCACCTGAATCTCACCCACCTGCTCGTTGGCCTTCAAAGGCGCTTCCAGATCTTTGCGATCGATAACGTATTTCGCTTTCACGTTCTGCACTTCGCCACGCGGCAGCGACAGATAGATGTCCTGGGTGGTGCCGACATCCACCTGATGCGGATTACCGTACCAAACGTTTTCAGTGCCAATCTTCTTGCCTGCATGGAACAGTTGGACGGTGTCAAAGTTGTTCTGACCCCAGATCAGCAGCTTACGCGCCTGATCCTCACGTCCTTTCGAGCTTTTACCCCCCATAATCACCGCAATCAGACGATGCTGACCGATGATATTTGAGGCGATAATGTTAAAGCCGGCGGTTTCGGTATGGCCGGTTTTCAGGCCGTCAACGTGCAGATTGTTATCCCACAGCAGGCCGTTACGGTTGTTCTGGGTGATACCGTTCCAGGTGAGGGTTTTCTCACTGTACATGGCATAGAAATCGGGTTCGCCACTGATAATGGCGCGAGACAGCACCGCCAGATCACGTGCGGTGGTGTGCTGACCTGGCGCATCCAGACCGTGCACGGTTTCAAAGTGGGTATGCGTCAGGCCCAGTTTCTGCACATAGCTGTTCATCATGGTGACGAAGTTTTGCTGACTGCCCGCAACATAATCGGCCAGTGCCACACAGGCATCGTTGCCTGAATCGATAATCACCCCACGGCTCAGATCGCGCACCGTCACCTTATCGCCAGGCTTGAGGAACATCAGCGAGGAACCTTTAAACACCGGGTTGCCGGCAGCCCAGGCATCTTTGCCAACGGTAACCACATCGTCACGCGTGATTTTGTGCTGATCGATCGCCCGATCCACCACGTAGCCGGTCATCAGTTTGGTGAGACTGGCCGGGTTGCGCTCCTCATCGGGATTCCCGGATGTGAGAATCTGCCCGGTGGTCGCGTCCATCAGGACCCAGGAAGCCGCATCAATCGACGGAGGCGTCAGGGGGAATGGCATGCTGTCGTCAGCCTGCGCCAGCGATGCCCAAAAAATCATTCCAGATACAGTTACCAGCAGACGCCTTTTCAACACTTCTTCCTCAAAAAATGAATTTACCGCCGCACTTTGTACGGCAAATGCCTTTAAGAGGTTTGAATAAATTGAAAAAAAGTATGAACTGAGGACAAATTCTGCGCGCGGACGCGCAGAGCGGTGGAGGAAGGTTGTACTGTGCCAGCCGGACGACTATTCTGTGCGTTGATTTTACATTGCCAGGATAACGCCGTGCCCGCCTCCGAATTCACCTTTTTAGTCCACGATTACGAAACCTTCGGCAAGAGTCCCTCGCTGGATCGACCGGCGCAGTTTGCCGGGTTGCGTACTGATAAAGATTTCAATGCCATAGGTGAACCGCAGGTGTTTTATTGCCAGCCAGCAGATGATTATCTGCCGCAACCTGAAGCCGTGATGATCACCGGCATTACCCCGCAAACGGCGCAGGCACGCGGCGTAACGGAAGCGGCCTTTGCCGAGCGTATCCATGGCCTGTTTACCGAGCCGCAGACCTGCGTGCTGGGATACAACAATGTCCGCTTCGATGACGAAGTCACCCGCAACATTTTCTATCGAAATTTCTTCGATCCTTATGGCTGGAGCTGGCAGAACGGTAACTCGCGCTGGGATTTGCTGGATGTGATGCGCGCCTGCTATGCGTTGCGCCCGGAAGGCATTATCTGGCCGGAAAATGATGACGGCTTCCCCAGCTTTAAACTGGAACATCTGACCAAAGCGAACGGCGTGGCGCACGAGCAGGCGCATGATGCGATGTCGGATGTCTATGCCACGCTGGCAATGGCAAAGCTGGTCAAAGAGAAGCAACCGAAACTGTTTGAGTTCCTGTTTACCCATCGCAATAAACAGAAACTGATGACGCTTGTCGACATCCCGCAAATGAAGCCGCTGGTGCATGTTTCAGGGATGTTCGGCGCGGCGCGGGGTAATACCAGCTGGATTGTGCCGCTGGCATGGCACCCGGATAACCGTAACGCGCTGATCGTGGCCGATTTGGCCGGGGACATGACGCCACTGCTTGAGCTGTCTCCTGATGAACTGCGCGAACGCTTGTACACCCGCCATAGCGAACTGGGCGATCGTGCGGCAGTCCCCATCAAACTGGTACATATCAATAAATGCCCGGTGCTGGCCCCGGCCAACACCCTGCGTCCGGAAGATGCTGAGCGGCTGAATATCGATCGCCAGGCCTGCCTGGCAAACCTTGCGCTGTTGCGTCAGCATGCGGAAGTGCGGGAAAAAGCAGTGACGTTATTTGCAGAAGCCGAGCCGTTTACCCCATCAGATGATGTGGATGCGCAGTTATATAACGGTTTCTTCAGTGATGCCGACCGGGCAGCAATGAATATCGTGCGTCAGACACCGGCACAGAATCTGCCCGCGCTGGATTTAACCTTTGATGATAAGCGCATTGCAAAGCTGTTGTTCCGCTACCGGGCGCGCAACTTTCCGGGCACGCTGGATGATGCCGAGCAGCAGCGCTGGTTACAGCATCGCCGTGAAGCGCTGAACGCAGAGCGTGTGCAGGCATTCCTGCTGGAGCTGGAGTCACTGGCGAGTTTGCATGAAGGGAATAACGAAAAGCTGGGATTGTTAAAATCGCTGTATTTATATGCGCAGGAACTGGTTTCGTAATTACATTCAGGACATAACGTAGCGGTGCGATTTATCGCGCAATTTCGGTAAAACCTGCGCGATAAATCGCGCCGCTACACATACTGAAGGTGCGCGTTACCGCGCACCACTTTGATTTAAACTTCTTCGCTGTACTGCGGCACCGGGTTACGGAAGGTGCGGGTCACAAACGCCAGGTAGATAATCCCTACCGCTGCCCACACCAGACCTAACACCATTGAGGTCTCTTCCAGGTTAATCCACAGTGCGCCGACGGTCATCGCACCGAGAACCGGCAACACCAGATAGTGGAAGTGATCTTTCAGCGTTTTGTTACGCTTTTCACGGATCCAGAACTGCGCAATCACCGACAGGTTAACAAAGGTAAACGCTACCAGCGCACCGAAGTTAATCAGTGCCGTTGCGGTCACCAGGTCGAAGTTAATCGCCAGCAATGCAATCGCGCCCACCAGCAGCACGTTCAGTGACGGGGTACGCCATTTCGGGTGTACATAGCCAAAGAAACGCTCCGGGAACACACCATCACGCCCCATCACATACATCAGACGGGAAACGCCCGCGTGTGCCGCCATGCCAGATGCCAGCACCGTGACCACCGAGAAGATCAGGATGCCAACCTGCAGCGCTTTACCCGCCACAAACAGCATAATTTCCGGCTGAGAGGAATCCGGATTCTGGAAACGCGAGATATCCGGGAAGTACAGCTGCAGGAAGTAAGACACCGCAATAAAGATCACGCCACCGATCAACGCGGTAAGGAAAATCGCGCGCGGAATGGTGCGTTCAGCGTCTTTGGTCTCTTCCGACAGCGAACTGATGCCATCAAAGCCAAGGAATGAGAAACACAAGATAGTCGCACCGGTGATCATCGGTACCACATGGGCGTCAGATGACCAGAACGGTTTCGAGCTGGTCAGCGTACCTGCACCTACACCGTGCGCCACACCGTAGATCACCATCGCGGTAATCCCGATCATCACCAGAACCTGCAACACCACAATCAGGCTGTTGAAGTTAGCAACGGTTTTGATACCACGCAGGTTGGAGAGCGTCATAAAGCCCACCAGCAACACCACGAAAATCCACGACGGAATGCCCGGCACCAGCGTTTCAAAATAGCTTTTTGCCAGCAGGATGTTGATCATCGGCATGAACAGATAGTCCAGCAGTGATGACCAGCCCACCATAAAGCCAACATGTGGGCTGATGGCCTTCTGTGCATAGGTATAAGCGGAGCCCGCAGATGGGAAGCGGCGTACCAGCTTACCGTAGCTAATAGCAGTGAACAGAATGGCAATCAGCGCAAACGCATACGCTGTGGCGACGTGGCCGTCAGTCAGACCTGAAACAATGCCAAAGGTATCAAACAGGGTCATTGGCTGCATATATGCCAGGCCCATCATGACCACCGGGATCAAGGTCAGGGATTTTTTCAGGTGTGCACGCTGTGGTGCGCTAGAGGTATTAAGCGACATTGTTCAGGCCCCCTACAGCAACAACCGGACTGGGTTGTACCACAGGGAAACTGCGCAAATTGCGACAGGAGGTGGGTTGATAAGCATTTGTGCTTACCGCAGCGCCGTAGTCATCACGAAAGCGAGAACCAGCCTGCGCTGGTGCAGTTGTAAACAGCCCCATCTTTGTATCCTCAAAATCTCACGCGCAACGCGTGTTTCAGTGTCTATCTATCCGGATGCGTGTCCGGCCTCGGTTAAATTATGGTGAAATCACTCTGCAAAAAATAACCGACGCTATAAGCGTCGGTTATGTTGGTATTTTGCAGGGCGCATATTTTGCCTTAATTACTGGCTTCAATACAAGATGTTGCCGCTATTCTTCCTGCGATCAGGCATTCTTCAGCATCCAGTCAATCTCGGTTGCGGTGATCAGCCGCTCAAACTGCATCAGTTCGTACTGTTTGCAGCTATGCCAGACGGCACTGAAACGCTCCCCCAATATTTTTTGCAGCGGATAACTGTTCTCAAATTCATACAGCGCATCACTCTGCCGAATCGGCAGCGCCAGCCCCTCCGCCTCATGACCATTGCCTTTCACCGGATGCGGTAGCGGCAATGCGTTGTCCAGACCGTGCAGAATACCGGCAAGAATGGTTGACACTACGAGGTAAGGATTTGCATCGGCTCCGGCAACACGATATTCCACGCGATGATTTTCCACATCACCGCAAGGAATACGTAACGCGACCGTGCGATTGTTATGTCCCCAGGAAGCCTGCAGCGGTACAAAAGCATCCGGCAGGAAGCGACGATACGCATTCACATTCGGTGCCAGCAACGCCATGGAAGCCGGCATCAAATCGATCATCCCAGCCAGCGCACGCTTCAACAGTGGTGAATCGCTACCATCATCCAGCGAGAAGGCGTTGTGATCGGCCGCATCAAGCATACTGATATGTACGTGCATCCCGCTGCCCGCATACTCCTCGTAGGGCTTCGCCATGAACGTTGCGGTCATGCCATGATTTTCCGCCACCTGACGTACCAGGCGTTTCAGCTGGATGGCGTGATCGCAGGCTTTCAGCACGTCACGCGTGTGATGCAGGTTGATTTCAAATTGTCCTGGTGAGGCTTCGGCCAGCGCACCATCCGCCGGAATGCCCTGCTGTTTTGCCAGGTCGTCAATATCACGCAGCACGTCGGCGAAGTGATCGAGGTTATCCACCGAATAGACCTGGCTTTGCATGTTGCGTTCATCACTACCTGGCGCGCAAGGCGGCTGGATATAGCCTTCCGCATCACGTTTTTTATCGACCAGATAGAACTCCAGCTCTACCGCTACCACTGGAAATAATCCACGATTGCGCAGCTGTTGCCACAGCTGATTGAGGACATTTCGGGGTTCAACGTCAAAGGGAGTACCATCTTGGTTGCACATGGTCAGCAGCAGTTGTGCAACGCGTTGGGGGTCGGCAGCGGAGGGCATTAAAGAACCCAGGACAGGAAAGCAAATATTGTCTGGCTCGCCGAGCGCCTGTCCCAGTCCGGCCTCTTCGACGGTGTTACCCAGAATATCCATGGCAAAGACCGAAGCCGGGAAGTAACAGCCCTTTTCCAGTTTTGCTAACGCTGAGACGGGAATGCGCTTACCGCGAAATACCCCATTCAGATCATTTAAAAGTATATCGACATACTGCGTTTCAGGATGGCGTTCCAGCCAGGTTTTCACCTCCAGCTGGAACGCGCTGGTTCGCTTCTCTTCACTATGTCGCGTGAAGTCTTCTACTTCCACGAGGTTCGTCATGATCCCACCCGCCCTTTACCGTTTGTCAGGTTTGCGCAATGCTCAAAATAACAGCCACCCATCTAACATAGCTCCAACACAAAAAGTGTGCAAATGTAACAAATCTGTTTGAAGATTAGCCAGGCGGTTGCTAGATTGACAATATATTGCACACTTTTACTTCAGATGGGCATTATCGGCGAAAATATTGAACAGCGACGCGGAGACGTAATGGGCATTATTTTTGACAAACCCTTGATTGGCGTAGTGATGTGCCAGAACAACATTGGCAGCCATCCGGGTCAGACCGTTCATAACAAGTATCTTGATGCCATCGTGCTCGCTGATGGCCTGCCCCTCCCTTTGCCACATCAACTGATGCAAGCTCCTCATCTATTAGAAAACAGTATGACGCTGCTGGACGGTATTTTGCTCACCGGCAGCCCGAGTAACATTGAGCCCTGGCATTATGGTGAGGAAGGGGTGGAATCCCATGCCGACCCGGCGCGCGATCGTCTCGCTTTTGGTGTTATCACCCACGCGATGGGTAAAAAGATGCCGATACTGGGTATTTGTCGCGGTTTACAGGAACTGGTGGTGGCGAACGGCGGTGCGCTGCATCGTTACCTGCACCTGACGCATCAATTCCAGGAACATCGTGAAGATGACTCGCTACCACTGGAACAGCAGTACGCCCCGGTACATGAGGTAAAACCGGAAGCGGATGGCCTGCTCAGCCAGTTGCTCGGTAGCGATGCCGCTTTTGCGGTGAATTCTCTCCATCAACAGGGGATACGCGAACCCGGTCCCCAGGTGCGCATCGAGGCGCGCGCGGCCGATGGCCTGATAGAAGCGGTGAGTTTACGTCAGCACCCGTTTGCCCTGGCAGTGCAGTGGCATCCGGAGTGGCATTCGACCGACGATCCGGTTTCGCGCCGGTTGTTCGAAGCATTTATCCATGCTGCTGCTCGTTATCACAAGGAAAAACGACCATGAACGACGCCACTCTGGCGCCCGGACGACGTTTATCACAAATCCGCCAGGAGCTGGGATTATCCCAGCGCCGCGTTGCCGAATTATCCGGTTTAACTCACAGCGCCATCAGCACCATCGAGCAGGATAAAGTCAGCCCGGCGGTGAGTACCCTACAAAAACTGCTCAAGGTTTATGGCTTGTCCCTGTCGGAATTTTTTTCCGAACCCAAACAGGATAATACCCCACGGGTGATTATCCGCCCTGACGATCGTGTCGAGATCGGTAGCCTTGGGGTGTCGTTACAATTGATTGATAACGGTGTACCACAGCGCGCACTGGCGATGCTGCTGGAAAATTATGCTCCTGGCTCCAGCACCGGTGAAAAACTGCGCCATCCCGGCGAAGAGACCGGGACAGTGCTGGAAGGCGAAATCACCCTGGTGGTGAACGGCCAGAGTTATCACCTGTATGCCGGTGAAAGTTACGTGATCGATACCGGCTTGCCACACAGTTTTACCAATATGTCCGATCAGCCATGCCGGATTGTCAGCGCCCACTCTCCGGCAAATTTCTGACGTTTCGCGCATAAGGAGGTTGTGATGCAACATGTGGAGAGTTATTACGCCGCAACTGCGAATGCGCACCAGCCCTGGCCAGCACTGCAGGAAAGCATTCAGTGTGACGTGTGCATTATTGGTGGCGGCTTTACCGGGCTGTCATCGGCGTTGTTTCTCACCGAAGCTGGCTATGATGTGGTGGTGCTGGAAGCGGCGAAAATCGGCTTTGGTGCCAGCGGACGTAACGGCGGTCAGGTGGTGAACTCCTATAGCCGCGATGTTGATGTAATTGAACAGCGTTATGGCAAAGATACCGCGAAGATGCTGGGCAGCATGATGTTCGAAGGGGCAGACATTATTCGTGATCGCATCGATCGCTATGCCATCGCCTGTGATTATCGACCCGGAGGCATTTTTGCTGCGCTCAACAACCGCCAGATGGGACATCTGCGCAGTCAGAAAGCCAGCTGGGCACGTTATGGCAACCATGATTTAGAACTGCTTGATGAACGTGCTATCCGCCGGGAAGTGGCGACCGATCGCTATGTTGGCGGTCTGCTGGATAAACGCGGTGGACATTTGCATCCGCTGAATCTGGCGCTGGGTGAAGCCGAAGCGATTCGTCGGCATGGTGGGCGTATTTATGAACAGTCTGCCGCACTGAAAGTGGCATATGGCATGCCGAATCGGGTGAAGACCGCGCAGGGGGATGTCAGCGCCACTTTTGTGATTTTCGCCGGTAACGCCTATCTGCCTTCACAGCTGGAACCGCGTCTGAGTCGCAAAAGCATGCCATGTGGTTCGCAAATCGTCACCACTGAACCGCTCAGCCGCGACCAGGCGCTCGGGTTATTGCCAAACAATCATTGCGTCGAAGATTGTAATTATCTGCTGGATTACTTCCGCCTGACCGCCGATAACCGCCTGCTCTACGGTGGTGGTGTGGTGTACGGTGCGCGTGAACCCGATGATATTGAGACGCTGATTCGACCAAAGCTGTTGCGTACCTTCCCGCAACTGCGCGATGTACGGCTGAGTTATCGCTGGAGTGGTAATTTCCTGCTCACGCTATCGCGCATGCCGCAATTCGGCCAGCTGGAGAAAAATGTCTATTTTATGCAGGGCGATAGCGGGCATGGCGTAACCTGCACCCATTTGTCCGGCAAGCTGATAGCTGAAGTGCTACGTGGTCAGGCAGAACGTTTTGATGCCTTCGCCAGATTGCCTCACCTGCCCTTTCCGGGCGGCAGACGTTTTAAAATCCCCCTGACGGCAATGGGCGCGGCCTGGTATGCGTTACGGGATAGGTTGGGGGTGTAAAAAAGGGAGCTTTCGCTCCCTTTTAGATTCTGGCTTATTGAAGTGTGATGGGTTTGGCGAAGTTGCTGCATTGCAGCAGTTTTCCATCACCGGCAATTGACACACCGACCTGATAATTTCCTTTAAAATCCGTGACATCTGCCACAACGTTATAACCGGAATTGATTAAACCTGGCTTATGGAAATAATTCGCTACATCACCACGTGGCGCAGGCGTCATGGGTGTGTAAAAGCGTTGCCCCTGCTCGTTGGTCAGTGTTAACCATGCCCGTTCTGCGGGCTGATTATGTTCGATGGAAAACGCAGTCCAACCCGAACTCATCAGCCTGGTTTTAGCCTCTCCATCAAGTATAAAGCGTGACGATTCAACCGCATCAATACTGGCATCGCAGGTTGTTGTTACTTCAGATAATCCGACGGGTTTTTGAGCCGTGAATGCCTGCAATAATGAATTTTCAGCCTTAATATTATCAAAAGGATAGTTTTCCCAGCTTGCCTGGAAATCATCTTTGAAGTAGTGCCGATTCGGTGTCTCCAGCATCACTTCGATGACACGCTCTCCCTGCTGAGGGAAGCTATTGAGCCAGGGAGAAACCCAGACCCCACTCTGTGCGTTGATAATATTCAGACGGTAACGCTTAATTTCGCCGTTGGTCAGTTTATAATTCACGTAAAGAATACCACCGCGATATAACGCATTCTGCACTTTCGCCAGTAAAGTGAGATTCAATTCTGGTTTTAATTTCACTGCACCAGAGGTAAATTTAGGCACAGGAATCCATTCACCAAAATGCAAACTCACTTTGCCCAGGACTTGTGGTGTTAATGGTGCGCTCTGCGGTTTTTTCTTCAACAACATAACAGGCGTTCCTCTTTCTCCTGGGAAAGTACGGATTACCTGATAATGGCTCAATATCGCCGTCGACGTCAGAGGATCTTCATTGAGGACATATTTGTTGTCAAAGTCGTTATATGCCTCGCAATGTGGGTTGGTACACATCATGCTTGCCGTCCACAAGACATACTCTGAGGCATCATCACCGGCAAAAAATGCAGCATTAAGATTATCCAGCACCGGAGTCAATGTCATATAGTTTTGAAATGACGGGCGATGATGATAATTAAGTTTATTCGCTAATAAATACTCATTGCTATTGGGGTAGACATCAATTGTCTGACTGCCGATTTGTGCAACAACATCGGCTGGCAATATGTATTGAGGATAGTATCCGGCTGCTCGCGAAGCATAACTTTGTGAAAAATCCTCATGTACCATCAAGTCAGAAATTTTATTTGCACCGGGAAAAATGGATATACGCCCCATAGTGAACATCAATGCCACTATAAAAAACGCTAATCCTAACCACCTGCGCTTTGAGCTTATGACAAAAATCAGTGACATCAGAGCCACAGGGAAAATAAAATATCCAATATAATGGTCGGCACGTGAAAAGCCGATTTTCAAAAAAATCAACAGCAGGCCATTAATGGTTAACAATAATGACGGCTGGTTTTTAGCGAGAAAAAAATTAAAGCAAACAAAAACAAGAAAAATTATGATGTAAGTGGCATTTTTTAAACGCACATCATACGTCATATCAACAGAATTGCCAAAATTAAGCTGTGAGTTGATAACAGTATAATCAATCACACTACTGGCATGATGAAAGATAAGAAAACCAAACAAAAAGTAGAACGCGATCGAGGTAATCGAGAAAAGTAACACTGGCGAAAAATGACGTTTTATTACACCTGTTGAAAATAAATAGCTACCAAAGGTGAGCAGTGCAACCATGCCATAAAAAAAACGTAAATAAAATAAAAACGCGACAAAAACCCCAAGCAAAACCAATGTTTTCTTATTTTCCAACCATCGTTCCTGGCCAATTGAACGGCAATAAACTATGATAAAAAGAGGCAGGATAAAATAAATGGCCGCCGTATCAAAAACTCTTACCACGCCAACATAAACAATTGCTAAAAAGATTACAGCCCGATACTTGATCGCCAGGCGCAACATGATTGCCCAGCAAATTGCAGCATACAAACTGATAAAGACAGCAGAGGTCCAATATGAAAGCAGGGAATATTGGGCTACAATTTTCCCACTTAACCAGTACAATGGACCATAGCTAAAAAGAAAGTCCTGTGGGCCAGTAAAAAAATCTGGCACCACATTTATCCATTGCTCAGCGCTGCCCGCTGACCCAACATGAAGTGGCTGTTGACTTGTTGCGATAAAAATAATGGCAAATATAAAAACAAACAACTGAGCCAGACTAAATAATTCCGCCCTTGTTTTTTGGACTGTTACAACATTATCACGTGAGAATGCACACATACATCATCCTGATCATAGCAGAATTAATATTTAGTTATACTTACCAAAGCAGGCAGCAAAAAGAATCGACAACACTGACCAATTACCACGGATAGCGCTAATTTTAGTGGGAACTTCACCTTTCGGGTAACGACGGACTGTCGCAATTTCAAGGCAACGAAAACCCAGCTTTGGTGCGCGGTAAGAAAGATAAGCAAGGAGTTCATAAGTCGAAAAAATATCGCGGAAGGGTGCAATACGCGCGTCCAGTAACATCTTACGGCTGTAAGCCCGGAACCCCTGAGTCGTATCCGTCCATTTGAAACCTGAAAATACACTCAACATCGGCGCATGAATAAAACGGATCGCGAAGTCGCGTGAAGCAGGAGTATTTTCAGCCACACCACCTTTGACAAAACGTGATGCCTGCACAAAATCCACACCGTCTTTCAATGCCGCAATAAACTGCGGGATGGCATCGGGATCGTCTTTATCGTTACCATCAATAGTGACGATACCCTCATATCCCTGATCCAGCGCAAACGCATAACCACAGCGCAGTTGTGAACTGAGTTTGCCCGGCCCGGTTTTTAATAATAATCCGCTGACCTGCAACTGTTTCAGCGCTTCCAGCTCCAGAGAGCCATCGCGACTGCCACCATCAACAATGATAATGTCAGCGTAAGAAGCGACATTAATCGCCGCCATACGGGCCAGTAGATTCCGAATGCGTTCACCTTCATTGATTACAGGAATCACTACACAATAGTCATGTGTTTTGCCCTGCCACATCTGGCGCTCAAATGCAGGAACTTCCCAACCAGCACGAAGGGTTTGAGGTATTGATTCAGTCATAATATTTTCTGCTTATTTAACTTTTAGAGTAATCAAGGCGACGCCCGCCATCACCATAAAAATCCCGGCAATGGTTGACCAGTAAATTGGCTCACGAAACACTAATACCGAGAGTAGTGCCACACAAGCAATAGCACCTGAGGTCAGCACCGGGTGAGCAACATTTAATGGCAGGAAGGCCAGAGCGGCGGCATAAAGAAGGAAAGCCATACCATAGAGGAAAATACCCAGCCACAATGGCCAGTTAGACAACACAGCCAAAGGTTCTGCCAGGCTCGGCAACTTGCGAGGCGGTGTCATCGCCATCTTAATCAGTACGCTTGCGGAAGCATTGGATGCGATACCAAAAATCAGGATCAACCATTTCATATCGCGGCTCCTGCTGAGTCACGATAGTGGCGGGTCACAAAGTCCAGCGCTTCTTCAATGGCAGACAAAGGAGATTCGTTCTGTGTCATCAGCATTTCAATGGTAGCAACCCGCTGTGGCAGAGCATGATTGATGGCAGCGGCAACGGCGACATGATCCACCGCGCTACGACCGAGTGGAATAAGGTTAGGCTCGCTCAGATGAATATGCCCGATGATGTCAGCATCTCGCTGCATGATTTCACTGATATTCTCCTGATTGATCGCAATGGCACCAGTATCCAGCTGCATTTTAATGCCGGGGTGATTAACCTGACGCACCATGGCTGCGGCTTCAGCCGTTCCGGTCATGAAATTAGCGCCATAGCATTCAGGATTCGGCTCCAGGCAAATCACCACGCCTTCACGCTGAGCGATATGCCCCAGGCGATGGAAGAAATCGCTGGCGATGTCACAGGTGGCTTCGTCGCTTAAACCCTGGCGATCGCGATTCTTGGGGGAGCCAAAAACCAGAGCCGGAATACCCAGTCCGGCTGCGATGCGGCTGACAGCCTGCAAATGGTTCAGCATCTTTGCCTGAACAGCGGTGTCAGCAAACAGATTCAGCCCCTGGGTACCGAAAAGCAGCGATTGCATACCTGCCAGTGTAATCCCCTGCTGTTCCCAGCGCTGACGGACTACGGCGATATCGTTATCGCTGGCCTGCAATGGATCGGGAAAATATTTGCCCGGCGCAATATCGATAGCATTCACTTGCCAGCGGTGTAACAAGCGGCATACCGCCTCATCATCGGCAGGGTCCCAGGCGATATTTGAGATCGAAATTCTCATCCCGCTTTCCCGCCGTTTTCAGATTGAGCATAGGCACGAACAGCCATCAGTGATTCACGGCGATTGTATTGATAATCTGCATCGCTGGTGAATAGATGGCTATAACGGCTTTTCATACTGTAATTGCCCGGCTTGTCCTGCACGTGATTAGTAAATTCGAAGCCAAAGCCGTGTTTTGCCACATCAGCCACACTTACCGGTGCCGCAGTCAAATGCAGCAGCTTTATTTTATGCTGCAAGGCAATCTCGATGTCATACCACAGGTTGATCATGGGATAGAACTGGAACACACCGCGACTTTCGATTTGCGCGACGTTATTCTCATGCAAAAAATCATAAATGATATTTTTTTTCAGGCCCGGTCCAACGAGCCCTGGCAGACGCACAATCAGTGCATCGGGGAAGTGCTGGCTGACAAACTGCTCAAGATAGTAGCGATGTAAACCATACGCGTGTAACCCAGTCGTATCGATCGGGGTCGCTTCATCCACATTTACCGGATCTTTAAATACATCAACAGTGCTTATCAGAATAAACTGGCGGCAGGTCACCGTTTTTAATTTTTCGATCAGTGCTTCGATTTTCTGCAAATCGTCGGCAGGATCTTTATTCGCCAGCCATTTTTGCGCCGGTGCCCCCGCACACACCACCGTATCGAAAGTCTGTCCAACAATTTCATCAATGTTTGTTGAGCGATAGAGCGAATCGAACTGGCGCTGCTTCAACAGCGTAGTGCCAACAAAGCCAGAAAATCCAATTAGTGCGTCCATGTTACCCTCTGAGTAAATTAATTGTCGCGGCCAGTCTGTACGTTATTGGCTTCCGGCGCCAGCGATGTATCCATGACATTTACCCGGTTGGTATTCACCATAATTTCGCTGTTACGCTCATAAACCACCGCATACTCAGCCTGGGCGCTACTCTCGTCCAGTAATCGGCCTAAATATTCACCAAAAAATGCCATCATCACAAACTGAACGATAAACAATGAGCTCATGAACAGTATGGTGGTAGTCCATCCTTCAGCCACATTACCGCTAAGCAGATGAATGAACACGCTATAGCAGGCAAAAATGAAACCCGCGATACTCCCGCACATCCCCAACACTGACATCCAGCGTAACGGGCGGGAAGAGTTAAACACCATCAAGCGTAATAAACGTCGTAGAGACTCCACCACGTTCGCACCTTCAGACTCTTTAAACGGGGTATATTTCAACTCGCCCGCTGGATAGCCTGTTTTTTGAATGCGCAGGTAAAACTGATGGTGAAAACGGCCAATTCGCGTCACGGCATTGACTGCCCGACGGCTTAAGCAACGTAAACCGGTAGCATTACGAGGAATATCATAATCGATAGTGCGCAGTGCAACATTCATCAAACGGCGGATAATGCGGTAGCGCAGCGTGCGCACATGGCTCGACACCCCAACCACCACATCAGTACCACTCCGGCATTGATTCACGATGTCCGGCACGATATGTATCGGATCGGACAATGGGTTCCACAACACAACAAAGTCCCCGATGGCACTTTCCAAACCTGCCGCCAGCGCAACATCGTAAAACACCGCGCTGGAGAGCTGAATAATACGCACACAGGGAATATGTTTCAGTACACGGTCTTCAACTTCAGCATGTGTCGTGTTTAATCCTGGGGCGATAACAACTAATTCATAATCGCTATAGTTCTCATCTAACAGCGTGCCAAGTTTTGATAATGGCTCGTAGATGTTTTCCAGATGGTTCTGGATCACAATGACCACAGAGACAAATGATTCACTTTTTATCATTATTAATTCAGCTCTATCAGGCGCTCAATTTCATGCAACGCATCATAAATATTGTCAATCTTGCCACCCATCACGCAGTGCAATCCTTTTAAACCATGGTTGGCACGGAAAAGAATCGGGCGCGAATCGTCGCTGTCGCTGCGGGGTAAAATTGTTTTCACCTCCCAGATTGAGCGCTGATACTGACATTCGCTTAAACCGGGAACATATCGTTGTGCATCCCGCAGCATATGACCCCATGCCGACTGACGCGGGCTCTGATCATATTTAATGTGGGGATCTTCATAAGATTTACTGGCGACATCACTCCACTGGTTATGTGGCGTGTAGCGAACGTGGCTGAACGAATGCAGTTGCGCGGAGGGGAACGGCATGACCGAGAAAAATGGACCGCACATTAATGTCAGCCCCATTTTTTTGAATTCGTCAGGAACATCGACCAGACACATTTCTGTCATCTCATGACGTAACGGAATCAATGCCAGCCCTGAACCATCCAGCAGATAGTTGATGCGTGAATAAGTGCAGTTAAACACATGATCGGCATAAACTGTCTCCGGTTGACCGGAGATTGAGGTGAATACCTCAAGCCCATCGCCATACTGCCGGACTTTTTCCACCGTCGCATCTGTAACAATGCGCACATTAGCCGCTGACAGTCGTTCAATCATGAGGTCGCGCAGCTTGTGGGAATCAAATGCATATTCGCGAGTGGTGAACACGGAATCAATCAGCGCCGGGTTCATCAGACGTTTGACTGAAGCTGGCGCTTCGTCACATTCAGCACCAATACGCTGGCAGAAACGCAGGAATTGATCGCCAGTGACTTTGCTTAGTGACCCGGCAACCAGGTAATACTTAGCAAAATCATCATCTATACAGTCACGAAATTCATTAACGAAACGCGGAAAAGAGAGGCGCGATCGTAAAGCGGTAAGAATACTTCGAGGGTAATGATAGCCATTATGTACACGCGCCTGATTAACATATGACGCGCGTGACATTAGCTGTTGGCTTTTCTCAAAAATAGTGACCTGACAACCCTTTAACGCTAGCTGTTCCGCCAGATATAAGCCGAAAAAACCACCGCCAGCGATAACAATATTTTTCGCCGGGCCAGCCTTATTTTTTGAGACCTGTTGCATATGTGATCCCCAAACCTGACAAACCATTCTTAGGCAATGTCTGATACTTTTTTTGTGTCAGGAATGATACTGACTTTGCAATTAAAAGGAAACGAAAAGGAAAAGTTAAGATTGCGTTAGATCAGGTTCCAGGATAAAACAGATGCTTCTCGTACCTCACAGTGAAGATTCGGCGGCATAGCGTAGACAAATCAAGTATAAAAAAGCGACCTAACCCAAATACATAGCCATCTAATCACTCCAACCATACTAGAAACTTAACTCATCACACATCGCACTGCCGTCGATGATTTTTCCGACATTTCTGAGGTGCTCGCCAATAAATGTCAGCGGTGTCAGGTCAAGCTGAACCAGCGTCTTATCGGCCACGGTTTCTGACCGTAATGGGTTGCGTTCTTTCATCCCCCGGACTGATGCCATCCAACGAAGTCGAACTGGTGAAGATGTTTGAAGAGGTGGACATTGTTAGCGCTCGAATCTGCCCTTTCCGGACGGTAGACGTTTTAAATGCCCCTGACGGCGATTGGTGCTGCCTGGGATAAGTTAAAGGGCAGATTGGGAGTGTAAAAAAGGGAGCGGCAGCTCCCTCAGGATCAATTGACCCAACATGGTGAAATGATAACCTGCATTAACAATCCCTTGCTTCAGTGGCAGGCAAGTGTAAGGATCTGCACCTCACTTGCTACAGAACATTGCCATGCTGAAACTCTTTGCAAGATACACATCGGTAGGTGTGATCAACACGTTAATCCACTGGATCACCTTCGCCATCTGCGTCGAACGGGGTCTCCAGCAATCTTTGTCCAACTTCATTGCATTTCTCGTTGCTGTAACCTTCTCATTTTTTGCTAATGCCAAATGGACGTTCGGCTCAAATGCGACCACCATTCGCTACATCATGTATGTGTTCTTCATGGGAATGGTCGCCGTGATGATAGGTTCATATGCTGACAGAATGAAAATTAACCCGGTGGTGACGCTGGTCGTCTTCTCCGCAACAAGCCTGGTATGTGGATTTATCTATTCTAAATATATTATTTTCAGAGAACATAAATGAAAATATCTCTTGTTGTTCCTGTTCTTAATGAAGAGGAAGCACTACCCGTTTTTTACCATGCCATCCGTAATTTTCAGGGATTTGGCCATGATGATGTTGAAATAATCTTTGTCAATGATGGCAGTACCGACAATACCGAGACGTTACTTCAGCAAATTGAAGAGACCGACCCCCTCGTTAAACATATCTGCTTTACACGTAACTTTGGTAAAGAACCTGCATTATTTGCCGGACTTGAATCATCAACGGGTGACGTGGTTATTCCTATCGATGTGGATCTGCAGGATCCGATCGATGTCATACCTCGTCTGATCGCAAAGTGGCAAGAGGGAGCTGACGTCGTTCTGGCAAAACGTGTTGATCGTTCGTCCGATAGCCACCTGAAGCGCAAAAGTGCTGAATACTTTTATAAATTGCACAACATGATCAGCAAGCCGCAGATTGAAGAGAATGTGGGTGATTTCCGCCTTATGTCTCGTGAAATCGTTGATAATATAAAACTTCTGCCTGAGAAGAATTTGTTCATGAAGGGCATTCTTTCATGGGTCGGTGGCCGTACTGCAGTTGTGGAATATACCCGTGCTGAGCGGATTGCCGGTTTGACAAAGTTTAATGGCTGGAGGCTATGGAATCTGGCGCTTGAAGGGATTACCTCGTTCTCCACCTTCCCTTTACGTGTGTGGACATATATTGGCTTTTTCGTCGCCGGATTATCATTCCTTTATGGCATCTGGATGATTATCGACAAGCTGATTTGGGGCAACCCTGTGGCGGGTTATCCATCAATCCTCGTGTCGATTTTGTTTCTTGGTGGCGTTCAGTTAATTGGTATTGGGGTACTTGGTGAGTACATCGGAAGAATTTATGTCGAGGCTAAGCAAAGACCGAGATATATTATTAGAAATAAAAATAACAACTCATGAAAATATGTTCACGTGC
Source organism: Pantoea sp. X-Soil-TKNS-1280 (assembly GCF_059730475.1). NCBI lineage: Bacteria > Pseudomonadati > Pseudomonadota > Gammaproteobacteria > Enterobacterales > Erwiniaceae > Pantoea > Pantoea sp. X-Soil-TKNS-1280. The sequence goes on from NZ_AP035962.1 coordinate 2,758,106, forward strand.
CACACGCTGAAAAATCGGCGGCGACACGCGAAGGAAGACCATGAAATAAAGTGACTTAACCCAAAGGCATCGTCATGGGGTCACTCCAGCTATATTCGAAACCGAGCTCATCGCAAATCGCCCTGCCGTCGATGCTTTTTCCGACATCCCCCTGGGTCTCGGCCACAAATGTCGGCGGAGTCAGGCCTAGCTGACGTGCCACCGTGGGGTAAAACTCACTGCGTGTCGGATGTTTTGGCGCGCACAGGTTATAAACGCGCCCGCCTTTCGGCGTCTGCAATAGCAAGACGATGGCTTCCACTACATCATCCAGATGCACCAGATTCACCACATGCGAGCCATCACTTAAATCAGTTTTCCCGGCAAGAAAGCGTCCGGGGTGACGATTTGGCCCCACCAACCCGGCGAGGCGCACGATATCCACGCTGGTGCCCGGCAAATCATGCAGCCAGTTCTCCAACGCCACCAGCGTTTTACCGGCCACAGTTTCTGGCCGTAACGGGCTGCGTTCTTTCATCACCCCAGGACCGGGCCCATACACCGATGTCGAACTGGTGAAGATGATGCGCGGGACTTTGTAAGCCAGTGCCGTGTCCACCACGTTTTGCACCGCCTGCATATAGTCTTCACCGCCCTGCACCGTTCGGCTGGCGGGCAAGGTCACGACCAACGCATCCACCGACAGAAGCGTATTCAAATCGTCGGCTTCACACTCCAGTTCCGGCGTCAACACCAGCTGACACGCCTCAATACCGCAGCGGCGTGCCGCATCTACCCCATCCGGCGAGGTTTTGCTGCCCGTCACCTGCCAGCCGCGTGCCGTTAGCGCCATCGCCAGCGGCATGCCCAGCCATCCCAGCCCTACAATCGCGACCTTTTTCATATCGACTCCTGGCTTCGCTGCTCAAAGACATTTCATCTTAGTGCTGTCGTCTGTGTCAGACCAGCGCTAACTGTTTCGGGGAATTCCGGAAACTGACATAAAAAATTCTTGCCAGCAGGCGTTATCTTCGTTAGGTTAATCAGCACGCAAATGAATACCCATTCAGCAACGGAATTTTTTATGACACGCGTTCAGTTCAACCACCATCATCACCATCATCCTGACTAGTCTTTCAGGCGATGTGTGCTGGAAGACGTTTAGGATCTTCCAGTGGTGTGAGCGCAAAGAGAGCCCCCGGAAGATCATCTTCCGGGGGTTTTTTTATGGGCTGACGCGACCCAACTGAGTTCAGACAGGATTGAATAAGAGGACAGGAACCATGTTAGATAACACCCGTTTACGCATAGCTATGCAGAAATCAGGCCGTTTAAGTGATGAATCACGCGAACTGCTGGCACGCTGCGGCATCAAAATTAACCTTCAGCAGCAGCGTTTGATTGCGTTTGCGGAGAACATGGCCATCGACATTCTGCGTGTGCGCGATGACGATATCCCGGGCCTGGTGATGGATGGTGTGGTGGATCTCGGCATCGTGGGCGAAAACGTGCTGGAAGAAGAGTTGCTGACGCGCCGCGCCCAGGGGGAAGACCCGCGTTACTTTACTCTGCGCCGCCTCGATTTCGGTGGCTGCCGCCTGTCGCTGGCGATGCCGGTTGATGCCGAGTACACCGGTCCGCAATGCCTCGATAAGTCACGTATCGCGACCTCCTACCCCCATCTGTTGAAAAAGTACCTCGATAAACAAGGTGTCGCGTTCAAATCCTGTCTGCTGAATGGCTCTGTCGAAGTGGCACCTCGTGCCGGTCTGGCTGATGCGATCTGTGACCTGGTGTCTACCGGTGCCACGCTGGAAGCGAATGGCCTGCGCGAAGTTGAAGTGATTTATCGTTCCAAAGCGGTGCTGATTCAGCGCGATGGCGAACTGAGTGGAGCCAAGCAGGAGCTGGTCGATAAACTGATGACGCGTATTCAGGGTGTGATCAAAGCACGCGAATCTAAGTACATCATGCTGCACGCGCCAAGTGAGCGTCTGGAAGAAGTGATTGCCCTGCTGCCGGGTGCAGAACGTCCTACTGTGCTGCCGCTGGCTGGTGAAGTGAGCCGTGTGGCGATGCACATGGTAAGCAGCGAAACGCTGTTCTGGGAAACCATGGAAAAACTGAAATCCCTAGGTGCCAGCTCAATTCTGGTGCTGCCAATTGAAAAAATGCTGGAGTGACCGAATGAGCACCCTGATGACCCCCATTGAATGGCAGCAATGCAGCAGTGAACAGCAACAGGCGCTGTTGATGCGTCCGGCGATTTCCGCCTCCGACAGCATCAGCCAGGTCGTACGCGATGTGCTGGCGCAGGTAAGGGAAAACGGTGATGGCGCATTGCGTGAATTCAGCGCGCGCTTCGATAAAACGCAGGTGGAGAACCTGCGTGTCACCGCAGAACAAATGCAGGCAGCCAGCGCGCGTCTCAGCGACACCCTGAAGCAGGCAATGGCCGTGGCAGTGGGCAATATCGAAACCTTTCACAACGCGCAGCAGCTGCCAGCAGTTGATGTGGAAACGCAACCCGGCGTGCGCTGTCAGCAAATCACCCGCCCGGTGCAATCGGTTGGCCTGTATATTCCAGGCGGTTCCGCACCGTTGTTCTCAACGGTATTAATGCTGGCAACCCCGGCGCGCATCGCCGGTTGTGGTCGCGTGGTGTTGTGTTCTCCACCGCCGATTGCCGATGAAATCCTGTATGCCGCGCAGCTGTGTGGCGTGAAAGAAGTGTTCCAGGTCGGCGGCGCACAAGCCATCGCCGCCCTCGCCTTCGGTACCGCCACCGTCCCGAAAGTGGACAAAATTTTTGGTCCTGGCAACGCGTATGTGACCGAAGCCAAACGCCAGGTGAGCCAGCGTCTCGATGGCGCTGCCATTGATATGCCTGCCGGTCCGTCTGAGGTGCTGGTGATTGCCGATGCGGGCGCAACCCCGGCATTTGTCGCTTCCGATTTGTTGTCTCAGGCAGAACACGGCCCGGATTCCCAGGTCATTCTGCTGACGCCCTCGCTGGAACTGGCCAACGGCGTTGCTGCTGCGGTGGAAGAACAGCTGGCACGCTTACCCCGTGCGGCCACGGCGCGCCAGGCACTGGCGAGCAGCCGCCTGATTGTGGCTCGCGATCTGGCACAGTGTATTGAAATCTCCAACCAGTACGGCCCGGAGCACCTGATTATTCAGACCCGCACTCCACGCGACCTGGTGGATAGCATCACCAGCGCGGGTTCGGTGTTCCTTGGTGACTGGTCGCCGGAATCAGCAGGCGACTATGCCTCTGGTACTAACCATGTGCTGCCGACCTATGGCTACACCGCCACCTGCTCCAGCCTGGGGCTGGCCGATTTCCAGAAGCGTATGACGGTGCAGGAACTGACACCACAGGGCTTCCTTGGCCTGGCAGCCACCATCGAAACCCTGGCTGCCGCTGAACAGCTGGAAGCCCACAAAAATGCCGTTACCCTGCGAGTTGCAGCCCTGAAGGAGCAAGCATGAGCCTGAATGTTGAAGATCTGGCCCGCGCCAATGTGCGCGCGCTGACGCCGTATCAATCAGCCCGTCGTCTGGGTGGCAATGGTGATGTGTGGCTGAATGCCAATGAATTTCCGCTGCCGGTGCCTTTCGAGCTCTCGCAGCAAACGCTGAACCGTTACCCGGAATGCCAGCCAAAGCTGGTTATCGGGCGCTATGCCGCGTACGCCGGTGTGACGCCGGAGCAGGTGCTGGTCAGCCGTGGCGCAGATGAAGGCATTGAACTGGTGATGCGCGCTTTCTGTGAACCGGGAAAAGACGCGATTCTGTTCTGCCCGCCGACCTATGGCATGTATAGCGTCAGTGCGGAAACCATCGGTATCGAATATCGTACTGTTGCAGCGCTGGATAACTGGCAGCTGAATCTGCCAGCGATTGCTGATCAGCTGGACGGGGTGAAAGTGGTGTATATGTGCAGCCCGAATAACCCCACCGGCAACCTGATCAATCCGGACGATATTCGCGCCCTGCTGGATATGACGGCCGGAAAAGCACTGGTGGTTGCCGATGAAGCCTATATTGAATTCTGCCCACAGGCGACGCTGGCCGGCTGGCTGAAAGATTACCCGCACCTGGTGATCCTGCGCACCCTGTCTAAAGCCTTTGCGCTGGCTGGTCTGCGCTGCGGCTTTACCCTGGCGAACAAACCGGTGATTGATCTGCTGATGAAAGTGATTGCACCCTATCCGCTCGCCACCCCGGTGGCCGACGTGGCCGCCCAGGCACTGAGCGACCAGGGTCTGGCACTGATGCGTGAACACGCACTGCAACTGAATGACAACCGCAGCTGGCTGCTGGAACAGCTGCCACAGATTGCCTGCGTCGAAGCGGTGTTTCCGAGCGAAACCAACTACATTCTGGCGCGCTTTACCGATTCACCGAAAGTGTTTAAAGCCCTGTGGGATGAAGGCATTATCCTGCGTGACCAAAACAAAAACCCAGGCCTGGCGGGATGTCTGCGCATCTCCATTGGCACCCGTGAAGAATGCGAGCGTCTGATCGCCGCACTGCAAGCCTTACCCGTGGAGCAAGCATGAGTCAGAAGACCCTTTTTATCGACCGCGACGGCACCATCATCTCTGAACCCCCGGTGGATTTTCAGGTGGACCGCATGGAAAAACTGGCTTTTGAGCCGAACGTGATTCCTGCCCTGCTGGCGCTGCAAAGCGCTGGTTACCAGCTGGTGATGATCACCAATCAGGATGGCCTGGGTACCGAGAGCTTCCCGCAGGCCGATTTTGACGGGCCGCATAATCTGATGATGCAAATCCTGACATCGCAGGGAATCCGCTTTAGCGACATTCTGATTTGTCCACACAAGCCGGAAGATAACTGCGACTGCCGCAAACCGAAAACGAAGATGGTGGAAGCCTGGCTGGCAGAGGGTGCACTCGATATCGCCAACAGCTATGTGATCGGCGATCGCCACACCGACATTCAGCTGGCGCAGAATATGGGTATCCAGGGTTTGCGCTACGGAGCCGAAGGCGAAGACTGGAATGCTATCCAGCAGCGTCTGACCAAACGTGACCGCTACGCGCTGGTGAATCGCAACACCAAAGAAACGCAGATTAAAGTTGAAGTGTGGCTGGATCGCGAAGGTGGCAGCAAAATCAACACTGGCGTCGGCTTCTTTGACCACATGCTCGACCAGATTGCGGTGCACGGTGGCTTCCGTATGAATATCGATGTCAAAGGCGATTTGTATATCGACGATCACCACACGGTGGAAGATACCGGCCTGGCACTGGGCGAAGCCTTGCTGAAGGCGCTGGGTGACAAACGCGGCATTGGCCGTTTCGGCTTTGTCCTGCCGATGGATGAATGCCTGGCGCGTTGTGCTCTGGACATCTCCGGCCGGCCGCACCTCGAATATAAAGCCGAATTCAGCTATCAGCGCGTGGGCGATCTCAGCACTGAGATGGTCGAACATTTCTTCGGTTCGCTCTCCTACGCCATGATGAGCACGCTGCACCTGAAAACCAAAGGCCGCAACGATCACCACCGTGTAGAAAGTCTGTTTAAAGCCTTTGGCCGCACGCTGCGCCAGGCGATCCGCGTGGACGGTAACACCCTGCCGAGCTCGAAAGGAGTGCTGTGATGAACGTGGTGATTCTCGACACCGGCTGCGCCAACCTGTCGTCGGTAAAGTGGGCAGTTGAACGCCTCGGCTATACCCCGGAAGTCAGCCGTGACCCTGACGTGGTACTGCGTGCCGATAAGCTCTTTCTGCCTGGCGTTGGCACCGCGCAGGCGGCAATGAACCAGCTGGAAGAACGCGATCTTATCGATCTGATTAAAGCCTGTACCCAGCCGGTACTGGGCATTTGCCTCGGTATGCAGCTGCTGGGACGCGGCAGCGATGAGAATGGCGGCATCACCACACTTGGCATTCTCGATCAGCCCGTCTCCCTGATGGATACCAAAGGCTTACCGCTGCCGCATATGGGCTGGAACCAAATCACCTCGCAGGCTGGCAATCACCTGTTCCGCGGCATCGATGATGGTAGCTATTTCTATTTTGTGCACAGCTACGCCATGCCGGTAAATGCTAATACCATCGCCCAGTGCGAATATGGCCTGCCATTCACTGCGGCATTGCAGAAAGATAACTTCTTTGGTGTGCAGTTCCACCCGGAGCGTTCCGGCAAAGCAGGCGCACAGCTGCTGAAAAATTTCCTGGAGATGTGATGATTATTCCGGCTTTAGATTTAATCGACGGCAAAGTGGTGCGCCTGCATCAGGGGGACTACGGGCAGCAACGTGATTACGGTAGCGACCCGTTACCACGCCTGCAGGACTACGAGCGCCAGGGCGCGCAGGTGCTGCACCTGGTGGATTTGACCGGTGCGAAAGACCCGGCCAAACGCCAGATCCCGCTGTTGCAAACTCTGCTGCGTGGCGTGAGTGTGCCGGTGCAGGTCGGTGGCGGTATCCGCAACCGCGAAGATGTTGCAGCGCTGCTTGCGGCGGGTGCCAGCCGTGTGGTGGTGGGTTCCACCGCAGTGAAGCAACCGGAAGAGGTAAAAAGCTGGTTCCGCGAATTTGGTGCCGATGCCATTGTGCTGGCGCTGGATGTGCGTATCGATGCCGATAATCGCAAAGAAGTGGCGATCAGCGGCTGGCAGGAAGCAGCCGGTGTCACACTGGAAGAAGTGATTGGCTGGTTCCAGCCGGTGGGGCTGAAACACGTACTGTGCACCGATATTTCGCGCGATGGCACGCTGAGCGGCTCCAATGTCACCCTGTATCAGGAAGTGTCTGCGGCATTCCCGGACATCGCATTTCAGTCTTCCGGCGGTATCGGTTCGCTGGATGATATCGCTGCGCTGCGCGGCAGCGGTGCACAAGGTGTGATCGTCGGTCGTGCGCTGCTGGAAGATAAATTTACGGTTTCGGAGGCTATTGCATGCTGGCAAAACGGATAATTCCCTGTCTTGATGTGCGTGATGGACAGGTGGTGAAAGGGGTTCAGTTCCGTAACCATGAAATCATCGGCGACATCGTACCGCTGGCGCAACGTTATGCGCAGGAAGGTGCTGATGAGCTGGTGTTCTACGATATCACCGCCTCTTCGGACGGACGCGTGGTGGACAAAAGCTGGGTGTCACGCGTGGCGGAAGTGATTGATATTCCGTTCTGCGTGGCTGGTGGGATCAAAAGTGCCGAAGATGCCGCGCGCATTTTGCAGTTTGGTGCCGATAAAATCTCCATCAACTCACCGGCGCTGGCCGACCCTTCACTGATTACCCGTCTGGCCGATCGCTTTGGCGTACAGTGTATTGTGGTCGGCATTGACACCTGGTTCGACGAGGCTACCGGCAAATATCACGTCAATCAGTATACTGGCGATGAATCCCGTACCCGTGTGACCCAGTGGGAAACGCTGGACTGGGTGCAGGAAGTGCAGAAGCTGGGTGCTGGCGAAATCGTCCTGAATATGATGAACCAGGACGGCGTGCGTAACGGTTACGATTTGGTGCAGCTGAAGAAAGTGCGGGATGTCTGTAAGGTACCGTTGATTGCTTCCGGTGGCGCAGGCACCATGGCACACTTCCTCGAAGCCTTCGAACAGGCCAATGTCGATGGCGCGCTGGCGGCTTCGGTGTTTCATAAACAGATTATTAATATTGGTGAGCTGAAAAGCTTCCTGATTGACAACGGTGTGGAGATTCGCGCGTGTTAACTGCAGAACAACTGGCCAACCTGGATTGGGTCAAAACCGCGGGCATGATGCCCGCTATCGTCCAGCATAGCGTTTCTGGCGAAGTGCTGATGCACGGTTATATGAATGAGGAAGCATTGCAGAAAACCCTCACGGACGGCAATGTCACCTTTTTCTCGCGCACCAAGAACCGTCTGTGGACCAAAGGCGAAACCTCGGGCCATTTCCTGAAAGTGGTCAGCATTACGCCGGACTGCGACAACGACACCTTGCTGGTACTGGTCAACCCGATTGGCCCCACCTGCCATCTCGGCACATCGAGCTGCTTCTCCCCGGCAGCACCAGACTGGACTTTCCTGTATCAGCTGGAGCAACTGCTGGCCGAGCGTAAAAGCGCCGATCCGGCCAGTTCGTATACTGCGAAGCTGTATGCCAGCGGTACCAAGCGCATCGCACAGAAAGTGGGTGAAGAAGGCGTTGAAACCGCTCTCGCCGCCACTGTTAACGATCGCTTTGAACTGACCAATGAAGCGTCAGATTTGATCTACCATCTGCTGGTGTTATTGCAGGATCAGGACCTTGATCTGAGCGCCATCATCAATAACCTGCGTGCACGACATAAATAACCGATTGTGCACTATGCTGCTCAAAATCGTCACTGATGGCGAATTTTGAGCAGTACACTTCTCAAAAAAAACAAATCCAGCTAAAATTGAGCAATATACTGCTCAAATAAGGTCTGGTATGTTAACTCTCCAATTATACATTGATGGTCTCTGGCAGGATGCCGCTCTGCTGGACGTAAAAGAGCCGCGCAAGGGCCGGGAGAGTGCCGCTTTGCTCGCTTATGACTTCGACTACGCTTCAGAGTATCTTGATCGTAATGACCTCGCCAGCTGCAGTCTGAATAATGCAGTGATGCTGATTGGTAGCCACTTTTCCCAACCATGGTTCGGTTTTATTGACGATATCATGCCAGCGGGTGCCAGCCGACGTTACTGGGTAGCGCAACTGGGTTTACAATCTAAATCTCCTGCAGAGCAGGACTACGCATTACTGAAAGCGGGCACTATTGCGCCAATTGGTAATTTGAGAGTCAAAGAATCTTTGCCTCAACTCCCGGAGGAAAGTCAGTTGAAAACCCGCCGCTTTCCAGCGGAATGGGCAATTGAACGTGATACGGATTTCCTCGAATACGCTCAGCAGATGGGAGCCGCCAGTGGTGGTGCAACCGGGGCGGGAGGTGAAGCACCAAAATTGCTGTTGCGGCGGACAGAAAACAGCGAAGTCTGGATCGATACCTGGCAAGATGATTTACACATTCAGGATACGCATTATCTGGTGAAGTATCCGCGCGGTTCACGCAGTGAGATAGATTGCGATATTCTGCGCGCTGAATACCATTTCTATCATGAGATACATTCCCTCGGTATAAACACTATCAGCACCCGCAAAATGCTGTTGTGTGAAGGTGAACGCTATCCATCCTTGTGGCTTCCACGCTTTGATGTGGACTTTGTTGCAGGAAAAAAAGTGTTGTTCGGCCTTGAGTCAGTCTATTCCATTATGGAAAAGTCCCCTGGCAGCTATCTGAATCATTTTGACGTGATTCGCACATTGATTGAAAAACTGCGGCTTACTGGTGGAGAACGTAAGCGTCTGGTCATTGAATGGGTGCAACGCGACATGCTCAACATTGCTTTCGGAAATTCTGATAATCATGGGCGTAACAGCGCGATTATAAAAAAACCAGGCGGTATGTGGCTGGCCCCGGTATATGATTTTGCGCCGATGAAAGCCGATCCGGAAGGTGTGGTCCGTACTACCCAATGGGGATCGCCCTATGAAGAAGGGGGGCACTTTCAATGGCATTTGATTGCCGCACAGCTGGACGAATTAATCCCGCAACATGAACTTCTTCAGGCAATGAAAATGCTGGCTGAAAGTTTACGCGGACTGAAAACACGGCTGGCTGCACGCGGTGTGCCTGCTTCAATCCTGGAAATGCCGGGGATTGGTTTTAATTTTCTTGATCAACGCATCGCTGGATGGCAACTATGAAAAAAAACATTTCACCGTTCGAACGTGAAGCCATGCTACTTGATCTATTGCAGAAATTTATCGAGGAGCAGATGACGCAGGGAGAATTACTGATGCAACTGCGCAAGAAAGTCCTTGGTTTCTCCCAGGAACGCTATGCCGCTTTGGCTGGCATCAGTCGCCGTACACTTTCAGATGTTGAGCTGAATAAAGAGAGCATCACTCTCACCACATTAAGTCGCGCATTTAAACCATTAGGGTTAAAGGTAGGTGTTTTGCCGCGCCAGCCTCATATGATGCAGACCCTTCTCACCCACCTTGTTCGTCACGGAGACAACCATGACCACCCATGAAAAATTGCTGGCTCTGCTCGAACAACACCATGCGCGTTATAACGTGATGACGCATGAAGCCACCGGCAAATGTGAGGCTGTGGCGGCGATTCGCGGAACAGAAGTCGGCCAGGGCGCGAAAGCGCTGGTGTGTCATGTGAAAGGTAACGGCATCAAACAGCATGTCCTGGCAGTGCTGCCCGCCGATCAACAGGCGGATTTAAGCAAAGTGGCAGAAGCTGTAGGCGGACGACGCGCTTCACTCGCCAGCCCGGCCGAGGTCGATGCGCTAACGGGTTGCGTATTTGGTGCCATTCCCCCGTTCAGTTTCCATCCGGATTTGTTGCTGGTGGTTGATCCGCTGCTGTTCGAACGTTATGACGAGATCGCCTTCAATGCTGGTCTGCTGGAAAAATCCGTGGTGTTAAAAACCGCCGACTATCGTGCTATTTGCGGTGGGAATGTGGCGCGTTTAACGGCTTAAGTCGCACGCGCCACGGATATCAGAGGTGGTGAAGCTTTGGCCGTATGGCACACAATGCCAGGGCGCTGACAAACATCATCGATGTCGGTGAGTAGATCAGCACCGAGTCCGTCATTCCCATGATGAAAAGTGTCGCAACTGGCATGGATACCCCCATCAAGGCACTGCGTTTAAACCACACCCATAGAGCAACCGCGTAGAAAAAGACCAGCGCCGCCAGTCCGGCAATACCCTGCAAAGTGGCAATTTCGAGAAATTCATTGTGCATGTTGTACTGCACGTTCTTGTAACCTTCGGTATTGCCGGGATGAACACGCGCAATAAAGGCTCTGGCTGTCACGGTACGCTCATCAGGCGATGAATAACCCAGATGCTGCGGCAGGAAATGCAGACCGCTGTCCCAGATAGCAACGCGTGCACCGAGCGACGTCGAGCTATCGGAATCGTAGTTCTCAAGATTATTGATGCCCTGGAGCCAGCGCTCACCCGTCAGTGCCGCCAGTGCAACCACAATAACTAACGCGATTAAGCGATTCCGTTTTGGCTGCAATATCTTTAATAAGCCATAAAACCGGCTGATCTGGCACAACGTAATAAAGAAAAAGGCCAGTTGCGTGACCCGCGTTCCGGTGAGAAGCACCAGGCTCAGCGTGATAGCAATCAAAGCAATATCCAGTATCTGCCACCTGAGGCCCGCCTCTTTAACCGACAGCCACAGGTAAGTGCAATAAAGAAACATCACCATGTAGGAGGAGCTGGACGCCACATTTGCGGTAAGCCTGATACGATCGCCCGTTAGCAGATGCTCATGCACCCCCATCACCAGCGCCACAGCGGCACCAACCCACAAAATCGCTTTACACCAGTTAATACTGACTTCAGCAATTTCCTTGTTATAGATGCTGAGTACTAAAACAATAAAAGCACCAAGTATCAACCGCTTACCACCAAGCTGATAGTTACTTATGGTGTTTATCGTGGTGAGAGTAAAATCACCATAGTGTTTGTTGATATAGAATGCCCAGCTGATTTGGACCAAACCCAGGGCAAAAACCGCGATAAAAAGCAGCAAGGCGTACTTATTGAGCCTTTTACGATTGACCGGAGTGGCCAGGGTATAAACAACCAAAAACAGCGCCAGGTAGGAGGCAAAATAAAATATTTTTTGCGCATAGCCGTAAGTGGAAAGGCTGCTCGCCAGTGAACCGCATAATAAAAGTGTGATGAGAGTCACAATCATCGCAACCCATTTGGCAGGTGCGGCGAAGGGAAGAGAGTTATTCAATGTGGGTGTCCTGAACAATGATACGTCCCAGTCTTTCCATGTAATTTGCCTCGTAAAATACCGCGAGGCTTTGTTTGATTTCCTGCGCATCGGGCAACGCCCTGCCATCCGCAATTCCCTGCAATATTTCAGCCAGTTGCCCAACCTGATTCACCGGATAAAGCAACCCATTGACGTCTGGGTAAATTATCTCCGATGGACCACTGATGCAATCGGAAGAGACGCAAAAAATGCCGCGCGCCATCGCCTCCAGCAGTATCAGCGGAAAACCTTCATGATTCGAGGTCAGCACCAGGGTAGTCACTTCTTTGATATGCGTTTCAATATACTTCCAGGCGTTAGGTTGCCAGCCATGCCATTGCAGGTTATCAGCAATCCCCAACTGCTGCGCATAGTCTTCACAACGTTCCCGATCGTAGCCATCACCCACGATATCCAGTGTCCAGTTGCCCTGTACCTGCTGCAATGCATCGAACAAATCTTTCAGCTGTTTCTGATCTTCAAAGTGCACCCGTCCAACATACAAAAAGCGCGTGTGAGCAGGACGCGCGATCACCAATGGCACCGCTTTTACCGGGTTGAATACTACATGGATATTGTCAGGTTTAGCACCCAGCTCAATCAGCTGCGATTTGATTTCCGCGCTGATGGCCAGATGGGCATCAGCCATTAACAAATAATGGGGACGATAGCGATTTTTCGGCGGCAGGTGCATCCAGGAATACAGCGTCGCCTTACATCCTGAAAGATTCAGCGCTTTACGCGCCAGCATACAAGGGATGGTGTTGAGGGCAATAACCACGTCTGGTTTATGCTGACGAATAAAGCGCGCCAGGCGGAGAATATGTACAAATCGGGCAATTTTAGGATTACGGGTCACGCTGCTGCTCTGGCCCCAGACCAGCCCGTCTAACCAACTTTCTGAAGCGATTTCCAGCCGGGAGTCCAGCAGGAACAGGCCCGCACTGAACGCGTTATCACTATTGATTAAATTTATGACCTGCCGGGTGACGTTTTCCATTCCGCCATGACCATGCAGCGTTTCGCTTACGAAGAGAATTTTTTTATGGTTTGCGTCATGCATTTTTTATCTCATTGAAGTAGGTCACTAGCGCCGTAGCCCGAAATTCCGCGCATTTCTGACCGCTTTCTTCGCACTATCCCTGGTCATCACAATGAGCATAGATAAAGACTCACTGGAGAGGTGGCCTTTCTACCATTTTTGTACTACCCAGGCAACCTGCCTGACTCCAGGAATTAACTGGATTAATATATGTCAAATTCTGGCCGACACATTTTCTGCAAAATTATAACGATATTAAGGCCTTGCCTCATTTGATTTGCCGCGCACAGCAGAGTAATCTGCTGGGTTCCACATCACGACAAAAGAAGACCGATTTTATGGCAAGTACACGTTTTTCCGTCCGTTTGCGCCAGACGCTGGCGCTGGCAGTATTGGCAGGTTGCGCGTTTGGTGCTCAGGCAAAAATTGATCAGGTGCGTTTCGCCGTTGATCCGACCTACCCTCCTTTCGAATCTAAAACACCGCAGGGTAAACTGGTCGGTTTTGATATCGATCTGGGTAACGCTCTGTGTGAGCAAATGAAAACCAAATGTGTCTGGGTAGAAAGCGAATTCGACGGCATGATCCCAGCGCTGAAAGCACGCAAATTTGATGCCATTTTGTCTGATATGGGCGTGACAGAAGAACGCCTGAAACAGATCGATTTCACCATGCCGCTGTACGATACCAAAACACAGTTGATCGCGCGTAAAGGCTCTGGCCTGCTGCCAACGGCTGAATCGCTGAAAGGCAAAACAGTGGGTGTAGAACAGGGCACCGTTCAGGAACGCTATGCACGTGCCAAATGGCAGCCCAATGGTGTAAACGTGGTGCCTTATGGCGATCAGGCTCAGGTTGAGAACGACCTGGTTTCTGGTCGTCTTGATGCGGTGTTTACCGATGCCGCACAGGCTGCCATCGGCTTCCTCAAACAACCGCAAGGCAAAGACTTTGAACTGGCCGGGCCAACGGTACAGGATCCCATCATCGGACCGGGAACGGCTATCGGCCTGCGTAAAGGTGATACCGAGCTGAAGACCGCGCTGGATGATGCCTTCAATGAAATCAAAAAGAACGGCACCTTCGACAAAATCCAGAAGAAATACTTCGCGACAGATATCTCCATTCAGCAGTAAACCCAGGGCGGCGTTTGCCGCCCTTCTTTTCAATCGCACTATAATAATTGCCATTCGGACAACTCTTGCCGGTGTGAGTCAGCCTGCACCGTGGCGAACAACAGGACATCATCAACGTCATGCAACAACAACATCATCCTCTGCTCAGCGCGTCGCTGGGAACACAGCGCGAAATCTATAGCTTCCACTTCAGTGGCGATGGACATAAACGTGTGTATATTCAGGCCGCACTACATGGTGATGAGCTACCCGGCATGGCGGTGGCATGGTATCTGAAACAGAAGTTGCTGGCGCTGGAGTCTGCCGGACAACTCAAAGCCTCATTCACGCTGGTGCCCGTCGCCAATCCGTTGGCGCTGGGGCAACACTGGCATGGTACACATCTGGGACGCTTTCATACCCTCTCAGGCCAGGATTTTAATCGTCGCTTCCCGGCACTGGGGGAAACACTGGTCGATGAACTGGCTGGAACGCTGACCCACAGCGAATATGAAAACAAGCGGCTGATTCGTGATGCTATCGACCGCCACTACCGCGACAAGATCGCCAAAACCGAGCTGGATGCACAACGTTTCACGCTGATGCGCATGGCCAGCCAGGCGGATTTAATGATCGACCTGCACTGTGACTGGGATGCTCTGCCACATTTGTACACCACACCTCACGCCTGGCCTGATATTGAGCCGCTGGCTCGCTGGCTGGGAAGTGAAGTCCAGCTTCTGGCGCAAATTTCCGGTGGTGAACCTTTTGATGAGGCCTGCTGCGAACCCTGGCAGACACTGGCCGAACGCTTTGGCGATGAATATCCCATGCCGCGTGGCTTGCTGCCGGTGACGCTGGAACTTCGTGGTGTAGCGGATGTTGCCGCCGATCAGGCGGAGAAAGATGCCGACGCCATTATCAATGCGTTGATTGAGAGTGATTATATTGCCGGAGAGGTGAACGTATCCCCTGCCCTGATTAACCCCGCGACACCATTAGCCGGGTGTGAGTATATTTTTGCCCCGCATTCAGGCCTGATTCTTAATCGTCGTGCGCTCGGTGAAAAGATAAAAGCGGGTGAAGTGGTGGCAGAGATTGTTGATCCAATTACTGATCAGGTCACACCGTTGGTGGCGGAATTTGGTGGTGTGCTGTATGCACGTCATCTGATGAAGTTCGCGACAGCGGGCATGCTGGTAGTAAGACTAGCCGGGGAAAGTGCGGGTCGGGAAGGGGATTTGCTGGTGGGTTAAAAAATAAGGCTTCCCGAGGGAAGCCTTATTATGATCAGTCCAGCCACTCAGTGTGGAACACACCGTCTTTATCGATACGCTTGTAAGTATGCGCACCAAAGTAGTCACGCTGAGCCTGAATCAGGTTGGCAGGCAGAACTTCTGAACGATAGCTATCGTAGTAGGCAATCGCTGCAGAGAAGGTCGGAGTCGGGATACCGTTCTGTACCGCATAAGCGACGACGTCACGCAGTGCCTGCTGATATTCGTCAGCAATGTTCTTGAAGTACGGAGCCAGCAGCAGGTTGGCAATGTTCGCGTTTTCCGCGTAAGCATCGGTGATTTTCTGCAGGAACTGAGCACGGATGATACAGCCCGCACGGAAGATTTTAGCAATCTCTCCGTACTGCAGATCCCAGTTATATTGCTCAGATGCAGCGCGCAGCTGAGAGAAGCCCTGTGCGTAAGAAACGATTTTGCCCAGATACAACGCGCGACGTACTTTCTCAACGAATTCAGCTTTGTCGCCGGTGAAGGCTTTCGCCTGCGGACCGCTCAGCACTTTAGATGCCGCAACACGCTGTGTTTTCAGCGAAGACAGGTAGCGGGCAAATACTGATTCGGTGATCAGAGACAGCGGTTCGCCCAAATCCAGCGAGCTTTGGCTGGTCCATTTACCGGTGCCTTTGTTAGCCGCTTCATCCAGAATCACATCAACCAGATATTTGCCGTCTTCATCTTTCTTGGTGAAGATATCTTTGGTGATGTCAATCAGGTAGCTGCTGAGCTCGCCGTTGTTCCAGTCAGTGAAAGTTTTCGCCAGTTCTTCGTTGGTCAGACCCAGCGCACCCTTCAGCAGTGCATACGCTTCTGCGATCAGCTGCATGTCACCGTATTCGATGCCATTGTGCACCATTTTCACGTAGTGACCTGCACCGTCCGGACCGATATAGGTCACACAGGCTTCGCCATCTTCGGCACGTGCAGCAATTTTGTCCAGAATCGGCGCAACCAGTTCATAAGCTTCTTTCTGGCCGCCAGGCATGATAGAAGGCCCCTTCAGAGCGCCCTCTTCACCACCGGAAACGCCAGTACCAATGAAGTTAAAGCCCTGGTCAGACAGTTCTTTATTACGACGGATGGTATCTTTGTAGAAGGTGTTACCGCCATCGATCAGGATATCGCCCTTATCCAGATGCGGGGTCAGCGAAGCAATGGTTTTATCAGTCGCTTCACCAGCCTGTACCATCAGCAGGATACGACGGGGTTTTTCCAGTGAGTCAACAAACTCTTCAATGGTGTAGTAAGGCGCGAGTTTCTTGCCCTGATTCTCAGCAATGACTTCGTCAGTCTTTTCACGAGAACGGTTGAAGATAGATACAGTGTAGCCGCGGCTCTCAATGTTAAGCGCAAGGTTACGGCCCATTACCGCCATACCAACAACACCGATTTGTTGCTTGGACATTTCTTACTCCTGTCTGGATATAAAAGCTCTAACAGCTTTGGCCTTATCTAAGGGAAGTATCGATTACATTATCAATGACCGCACCATCATACATCACCAATGATGCTAAGTGCTCTCCCAAAAAACACGAATCGATAATTTCAAATCACTGATAAAAATGAGGTTTTAATTTGTACAATCTTGACCATCATGAGATTTTATCGTCCGTACAACCTCTTATTATCAGGATGACTTGTCAAACATTTCGTGCCTGAGGAAGCTCTGATAAACAACGCGTGTTCAACGCATCGCGGTCTGTATCCAGGAACCATCCCCACTTATTAAAGTAGCGAACAGCAGAAAAAACATGGTACATCAGGAACTTGATATCACGATATGAGCGTCGCTGCGATTCATGCACCACGGTTGAACCAGGGCAATATTCAACCGGCAATGCCGATGTACAGACCCGACGGCTGAGATCAACATCTTCCAGATAGAGGAAAAAACGTTCATCGAAGCCACCGGTCTTTTGCAGGGCCTGCCGGCTGATCAGCATAAAGCAACCTGACAATGAGGGTGCAAAAAAAGAGCAGCTGTAATCGGCCTGACGCAGTTCGTAATCCTGATTCATTTTGTCAGCAAGTGACGAACCAAAGCGACGGACAAAAAGCTGCCATGGTGTAGGCAACAGCTTACAACCGTGTTGCAAACTGCCATCGGGATAGACAACTTTAGGTATGGAAAGCCCTGTTTGCCGCTGCATGCTGAAGCTATAGAGCTTATCAACCTGTCCGGTAGTAAACGAGATGTCTGGATTGCATACCAGAATGTAGTCGCAGTCCTGGTTGAACTTTTGGAATACCGCATTGTGACCGCTACCAAACCCACGATTGACCGGCAGCTTGATCACTTCAATTTTAGGGTGGCTTAAACCTTCCAGCCAGCGGCAATGACCACCGTTATCGACGATGCAAATCTTATCGATACTTTGCTCGGAAGATAACGATTCCAGCGTTTTTTCGATATCGGCCTGGCTATGGCGATATAAAACTAAGGAGGCAATAATTTTCACTCAAACACCAGTTGGTTACATACGGTTCAATAGTGTGTAAGACACAGTGGTTAGCGTACCAGCCAACTGTTGGTGATAGACACCAGACTGCCTGAGTAGACATAAACGCTGTATTAATGAGCTATCGCGGATCGCGAAAAAATCATTCAGTCTGCGTTGGTTCTCAACAGTCATCTGCGCACCTATTAACCCCATCATGGCAATATTAGTATCATTCCAGGCAGCCTTTCGACCATGGTGTGCTTTCCGAAAATTAGCCATACGCGTCATCAGGCCCATGCCATTACCAATAACGTTGTTATCGTGCTGACGATATAAAACGGTTGGTTCACGATCAAAGAAAACGTGGCCACCACAGGCTGTCACGACCAGGTACAATGCCCAGTCATGAATCACCATCTCGCCATCAGCTGCCTGCCTCAACAATTCGCGTGCTTTATTATTAAACACCATGGTATTACCGCTGGCGATATTTTGCAGTAAAGCATTAGCAAATGAGGGAGGTTTAGCATAATCAGGAGAAAAGCCAATCTTTTCCCCTTCAGTGTTGATAAGTTCAGTCCGACTGCAATAGAGCGCTGGAACCTCTGGATCAACTGCATCAAGCCAGTTTACGGCCCGTTCTAACTTATCATTTATCCAGATATCGTCCTGATCAGAAAAAGCATAATAGGACGCATTAATATTTTCATTATTAATTAATGAAACAAAATTGCGACAAACGCCCTGCCGGGGACCTTCCAACAGGTTAATAGACTGCGGCACAGACAGGGAAAAATCTTTAATGGCATCTAAGCCCTGATCTGTGGATCCATCGTCTGAAGCCCATAAAGACCAGTTGATGTACGTCTGTCGCTTATAGGAATTCAGTTGCTGATTGATGAAATGGGCACCATTATAGGTGCCCAGCAGAATAGCAACAGAAGATGAAGAGTTATTCATCATTAATATTTATGACTTCTTGAAATAATCTGCAAATTTCACGGTTTGATTGCGAGAGCTCCCCCAGGAATCAAAATTCTCAACCTGCTGAAAAAGTTGATTCTGGCGCCAGCTATCTTTAGTTACCAGCTCGACGAGAGGAGAAGATAACTGCAATGGAGTCAGGCTGACCTGAAGTTTGCCAATCAGATTATGGTAATCGTTGCAAAAGGCATCGACACCAATATTAAGCTTATCATTAATAACGTTATGATCTTTTGCCTTGGAACGCCCCACATCGGTAACAGGAATTACACGCTTCCCAACCGGTTTATAACCAATAACTGTATTATGTGGTGCAGAGAAGAAGAGTTCCACTGCAACGCGGTTTTCATAGACTTTATCAATAACGGCCTGTGGGAATGATTCGGCATTAATCAATGCCTTCATATTCATATGTGAATCGCGACGTCTACGTTCAATGGTATTGGCAAGGCAAAAATAATAACCCACCACATTGATATTGAAGAAGGACTTCACTGTTTGCTCAAATGCTTCCTGTGTCGTGCCACTCCAACCCACGTCTACGAGGGCAACTGTATCGCCGGGTTTAATGCCAAGATTATTGAGATAAATAAAGAGTCCACGGCGATTACGCTGACAAACTTTTAAAATCTCAGCCTTATAACCAAGAAGGAATTTTTGGACTAAGGCGTAATTCTCTGGTTTGATGATCATTTGTGGCGGCACACCGAGGGAATACATCACATCATCGGTGGGTGGCTCAATCCCAATACGTTCCAATAACTCACCGGGTGACAAGCCATCGGAACCTGACATCAGAAAATTGATATGTTGGCCAAAATTATCTTCTGTCATCAGTGCCAGATTGAACGCAATGCGAGACCCCATGAAATAAGAAAAATCAGGGAGCCGATCGCTAAAATAGTTCCGGGCCAGACGTTCGAGTGAAAACCCATCGCGAGAGACGAACAGAAGGTTATCAACTTCGTCCTTAATACATTGTTTTCTAATCCACTCAAGAAAACCTAGCGTTGCAGACCCCTGGTAGACATATCCTAACTGCTGAAAAGTATGATTAGGCACTTCTTCAGGCGCGCTTGTCCGATAGAGTCCCTCGATCAAAGAGGTGCCAAGCGACTGGCCTTTAAGCTTAGAACGCTGATGTTTAGTACGAAGATGTTCAGGTTGGTAATGCCAGACCTTTAAGCCCTTCTCGCGCGGACGAACCACATCGGCAAGTTCATTGTCGCCGATATGCAAAATGTCATCTGCTGATACTTCGCAATCCTGAATAATAAAATCAAAAATTTCGCCCGTATCACGTTTGGTTGCATTGCGTGTAGCTGAAATATAAAGGGGAACCTGAGGTATATTATATTTATCTAATGCAGCACGAAAAAAGTCCTCACCCATATACATATCTGAAGTAATGACAACTGTTTTTCCCGCCGCCTGCATCTCGTAAAAAAACTTCAGAAAGAAAGGGTTGGGTTCAACAAGTGCCAACTCAATATCGTATTCTGCACGAGCCAAAGCACCAACATCACTTCTTACATCAGGAAATTGATTATAGATATTCTCTAATGTAATTTCCTTCCTTCCCTCTTTAACCATTTGTTTGAAAGCAAGAGCCTGGGCCTTCCTGCGTAACTGGCGGAAGTTATCAAGGCCAAATTTACAACCAACTAGGTCAAAAGCATCCTCTGGATCATTGAGAGGTCGAACAAACAGGGTATCAAAAAAATCAAAAGAAATAACTCTGGCCTGCTTAGCCTGGTGGCGCAATGATGCCAACTCCATTTCATCATCCTTAAAGTTCATCGTCTTTAATATGTCTTCATCATTCATTTCATGATCTCAAAGTTATAACCATTAGATGAAAAATTGATATTAAAAAATGGATCATACTGATAATACTGCGGGTGTTTATTATTGAGTCGACTTAACTCATTCATCAGTCGATTGTATTTTTCAGCATTCATATGATCCAGGCCACGCGATAACGACTCGTGATGAATCAGCGTTACAGCCTGGCACATCACATTGTAATAGCCTTCTTCAACCAGAAGCATGCAAAGATCAACATCGTTGTAAGCAACCGGGAAAGTCTCATCGAAACCACCGATTTTTTCATATTTAGCTCGCTCAACCATTAAACAGGCACCGGTAACAGCAAGCCAGTTATACTCAATTTGGTTTCGCAGGAAATATCCTGGATGATCTTTATGCTGGCGCAAGTAAGCATGCATCGGACCCGAGTGCAGGTTGATAATGCCAGCATGCTGCATGCTATGTCCGTCAGCATAGAGTAACTTAGCACCTACCGCACCAATGTGTTTTTGCTGGGCGTAGCCGCCGAGGCGCTCCAGCCAATCGGCCTGCATCACTTCAGTGTCATCATTCAGAAATAGCAACAGTTCGCCTGATGAGTTCGCCACACCAATATTATTGAGTTCCGAAAAATTGAATGGTACATCATGGCGAATGACTTTTACACCCTCACGCTTATTCAGTGTTGCTAAATAATCAAGCGTTGCTGGCTGCTGAGAACCGTTATCAACAACCACGATCTCAAAGTTATGCCAGCGAGTCTTCTCGAAAATAGAATCAATACAGCGTGCAAGTACTTCATGGTTATCCCGACTAGGAATAATGATCGATACCAGCGTATTATCTTTAATATGATAATTAACGCGAAAATAGCCTAAATAGCCGTTAAGCTCTTCAACTTCACCTTTGACACCACGACGCTCAAGTGCGGCTTCACGTACTGCCTTCGATGCAGCAAGAACGTAAGGTTTTGCCGTAATATCCGATGCCACAGAAGCAGGAATAATACGCCAGTGATAAAGGATTTTGGGAATATGGCTAATTTTATCGGTAATTTCACTGAGACGTAATATGAAATCCCAATCCTGACAACCATTATATTCCGAACGTAATCCGCCTAACTCGAGCGCTTTACTGCGGCGAACACAAGCTGCATGGCAGGTATACATCGTGCCCATCATGGTATCAGGTGACCAATCTGGTTTGAAATGGGGTTGTGAGAAATCACCTTCTGGTGTGAATTTATCCTCATCGCTGTAGATAAAGTCGGGATCTTCCTCATTGATGCATTGCACGAACTCGTACAGGCAATCATCGGTCAGCTCATCATCATGATCCAGGAAGACAATATAATCACCCGTCGCGGCCTCAATGGCCACATTTGTCGCGCCCGCAATCCCCTGGTTTTCAGGCATATGAATCACCTTAATACGAGGATCATTAAACGCATCTAACGCTGGGGCAATCTCAGGCATCGGACTGCAATCATTGGCTAAAACCAGTTCCCAGTTTTCATACCATTGATTTTTTACCGAGTTAACCATCAACTCAAGCAGATCTAACGGCGTATTATAAATTGGGACAATGATGCTAAATGTTGGCTTAATTTCCAGCTCAGAAATTAAATCCTCATAATGATGAGGTTTTTTCGCCGGAATATAAACATACTCATCCGGGCGCTCGGCAAAATGATAAGTCCCATCATTATG
The DNA here is from genome assembly GCF_059730475.1 of Pantoea sp. X-Soil-TKNS-1280. NCBI lineage: Bacteria > Pseudomonadati > Pseudomonadota > Gammaproteobacteria > Enterobacterales > Erwiniaceae > Pantoea > Pantoea sp. X-Soil-TKNS-1280. Next base: position 2,780,338 of record NZ_AP035962.1, read on the forward strand.
GTGACTTATAAAGACCGGAGGACGGGACGTATCAATCGGATTTTGCAGTTGCTGATCATAAGCAGCCTGCATGAAAGATGGATGGTGAGCGAACCAGCTCGGGCGGATTTTCATTGCTAGCGTCAGCGCTTTCGCCTTGTAACGCTCTGGTAAACGATAATAGAGGGAACGGGCGCTGCTCCGTAAATTACGCTTCAGTTCAGCTACTGCTGAATGTTGTAATGCTCTTCTCAACACTTGTCCGGCCTTAACTTTAATACGTTGACCAAGATAAAAACAGCGGAAAAATATCCGTTTGACAGGTCCGCGCACAGCAAATGGCACGCGTCGGCCCAACACGCGGAAAGGTGCTGAAATTTTCCAACTGGCCGAGGTCAGAAGACTATCCATATCATGCTTATACTGCGCCAGTAAATTGACATCATGCTGATGAGCAGTCTGAATGGCCTGCAGTTGTTGACGTAATTCAGCCGAAATTGCTTCTTCGCGGTTCAGCGATGCCTTTAATTCGTCAATTTGTGCACTATCATTATTATGCGTAGTTTCAGCCTGTCCTTGTAATGAAGCGAAGTCTTCAGCATTTATCCAATATTCAGCACGTACTGTAAGGTTCAACGTCTTCAGCGTAGTATAAATTTCCTGTTCATCTTTATGTTGCACCTGAGAAAGAAAAGAGGCCTCTTCTTTCAAATAATTTCTCAGATCTTCACCATCTACCTGAAAACCTACCGCTTTTAACACTGCGAGACACAGTTCTGATATATTGTTGGTCAAACAATAGCGGCTATTACCTACCGATGTGATACGCAGGAATGAATGGAAAACACCACGGAATGCCAAATAACCTAATGTGACTTTATCAGTAGCTTCCCATTCCTGATCAAAAAACACATAATTACCAGAACTATCCAGAATAACATTAAATGGTAGTGCATCTAAATATTCTACGGGCAATGAGGTCGCGGGATCAAGCTCTAATGATTTTCCTGTACGAAGCAAAACCTGATTAATCCACCCTCTCGCCCAGTCGGCAACCTCTTCAATTCGCCAATGTGGACGATTGATTATATGCACGAAGTCGACCCATAATGACTGACCTTTAATAAAGGCCTCTGAATATTTCACAGGCACAACATCGGTGGTGAAATGACCACTATCCTGAATAATGCTTGTCGTTAACTCATTATCATTACTAACAAAAGCAATGGTTTTTCGCAGCGCAACCTGGCGGCTGTCAGAGTAATGGAAAGCCGCAACACCCTGATTCAATTCTGGCTGAATCTGAACACTTGCTACCATAAGGAATGAGCTTGACATATCTGCAGCCAGCCCGTTATCCCAGATATTTTTAATACCCTGTTCAAGAGAAAACAAATATTCAGGTACAACCTGCTTATCTTTGTGTGCACTTTCAAGCGCCAACTGACTTAACTCTCTGGAATATTTTTTCCATCCAAGTGGCGTTACAACAGTGCAAGGTAACTTATAATCCGGTAACGGAATATACTCTTCCTGGTGAGAAAAACCACAATCACCCAGCAGTCTGATTAACTCCTGACGACCAAAGGTTACTACCCCTTTTTCATTGTAACTATTGTTAATGCCAAACATGGGTAAATTAACGTGGTCTTCGCATGCGCCAGAAAAATACTTAATCCCTAATTTGTTTTCGATAGCAACAAATAATTTACCGTCACTATTTAAGCGATTACGGCAATCTTCCAGCAGAGCATATTCACCATTTTCTGCCACAAAGACTCTGGCATACTCTAGTACACCAATTAAAAGGACTGCATCAAATTCGCCCAGGTCAGGCAAAGTATCAGCGGGTGCACAGATCACTGTTACATTCGGAAGATCGCGGCTGCGCGAACGTGCTATTGATGCACGTCGCAGGCTCCCTTCAACAGAAACCACCTGTGCTCCGCATTCACCCAAAAATCGGGTTATTGCACCGCAACCGCAGCCAATCTCTAAAACACGCTTATTTTTGAACCAGGAACTAAAGGGTTTGAGCAAGTTGGAACGAGATGAACTCAAATGATAAATCGATGGCCAGTCAACCATCTTTGCCTCAAGTTCTTCAGAATTGATGCTCAAATCACTGACGCTTGCAATGGCTTCAGCAATATAATTTTCTGCATCATCGCCATCACTGTAGCCAAATTCATTGTGCTCAGCCGGATACCAGAGTTGATTATCTTCATGTTGCCTGAAGCCTGAAGTTGACAATATTTCAATCAAATTAGTCTTGTTCAATTTTAATTCTCGCGTTCAAATCGGCCAAACCAGTAAAAGTACCAACCGTGCCTACAGCTAAATGAATGGAATCATATCTGCGATCATGCGGTATTACTTCGCCATGAATATTGCTACTGGCAATTCCCACGGATAAGAAGTAGTCACCTTCGAAGAGAAGATTTGGTAGTGAAACAGAGACAATTATTTCCTGTCCCCTTTTCCCTTCATCGATTAACGCAACAGACTGCCATTCGCTGTTGGTGTTATAGATGGTTACCCCCTCTTTGGTTTTAACAGCGAAACCAAAAATGGGTCGAAATACCGTATCCTGAAATTCAATTTTAAAGTAACAGTCAATCTGCTTGCGTGGTTCTAAACTACCTGGAAATGCTTCACCAGCCTGCTCAAGATAAAAGTCTGTAATTTTCGCCGCCCCATCACCCCATCGATATTCGGCTGGGTTATAGTTTGGTCGCTGGTCATATATACCGTGTAGTTTTGCATGATTAGATGTTTCGCCATCTTTTTCAGTTGCTACACCCGATTCACGTTCAAGGCGTTCTTTTTCACCTGCGGATGCCTGCTCAATTTGACGATCAACTTCATCACGCTCGCTGTCATTATTCTTTTTCTTACCAAAAAGAATATCCAGATAGCGGTTAACAATATCGCGTGGTTTGCCGTTAGCCTGACATACCCCGCCATCCAGTAAAATTGCACGATCGCAGTGCGTGACGATTTGTTCTGTTGCATGGGAAACAAAAAGTATTGATGTCCCATTTTCCTTCAATTTTTTCAGTCTGGCGAAACATTTAGCCTGAAATTTGGCATCGCCCACAGCCAATGCCTCATCAACAATTAAAATTTCAGGATCGATTTGTGCCTGAACGGCAAAAGCCAGACGCACCAGCATACCACTTGAATACGAACGCACAGGTGAATCAATAAAACGTCCAATATCGGCAAAGGAAAGAATATCGTCTAATTTCGCATCCGTTTCTTCACGAGAAAGGCCAAGAAGTGAGGCATTCAGATAAACGTTTTCCAGGCCTGAAAAGTCACTATTAAATCCAGCACCAAGTTCCAGCAACGCTGCAACGCGCCCATTAACCACCACATGACCTGCAGTTGGCGTTAACGTACCAGCAATAATTTGCAGAAGCGTGGATTTGCCCGAACCATTTCGTCCTACAATGCCCATCGTTTCACCCTTGGGTAAAACAAAGGACACATCATTAAGTGCCCAGAAATCCTCATGATAGACACGCGCTTCACGCCCAACCAGATTATCTATACGGGGCATAATGAACTGTTTCAGGCGGCGTGTGGGATTCTCATACACCTGGTAGCACTTGCTGACATTATGAATTTCAATTGCATTGTCTTCAGAGGACATCAGCAAATCCTTTTCTTGTTTTCTGGAACCATGCATAGCACAACCACATAATCACCAATGAAATTAAAGCATAAATACCCAGCCCGGAAAACGAGGGAAGTTTACCCCAAATAAGTACAGCGCGAGCTTGTTCAATAATGAAGGTCAGTGGATTTAACATGATAACTGGTTGAAGATTTTTCGGCAGTGAACTAATAGGGTAGAACACCGGCGACAGGAACATCATAACCGTCATGATAATTGTGATTGTTTGTCCAACATCGCGCAAATACACACCTAATGATGCGAGAAACCATGAAAGTCCCAGAATCAGCAGCACCAGAGGAAGTAATACTAAGGGAATGAAGACCAGAGTCCAATGAATAAAACCATTGAAGATAAAGAATGCAATCAATAAAACCAGAAGGCTAATAAAACTGTGGAACAGTACGGAGCCAAGGTTAATAATCGGCAGTATTTCTAATGGAAAAACAACTTTCTTAACATAGTTTACATTAGCAAGAATCAACGTGGGTGCCCGGTTTAACGTCTCTGCAAATAGACTATGGACAATCAACCCAACAAATAAAATTACGGCAAAATCTGTTCTCGATTCCTGAACAGCTGAGGCTCCCCAGCGTGCTTTAAATACCACGGAGAAGACAAATGTGTAGACGGTCAGCATAAACACAGGGTTGATAAATGACCACAGCAGTCCCATTGCTGACCCGCGATATCGTCCAACAATTTCACGCTTAGTCATCTGGTAGATAAGATTTCTATTTCTCCAGGAATGAACGATCAATGAGCGCAAGGATGAGGGTTTCGAAATATGAGGATCCATGAATAGTCTCTTATGAACACTGGCACCATTGGGTTAAAGATACGTGCGGTACCATCTGGATTTTACGCAAACACTTCCGTAAGCAATACAAACATAAAAGCCTCAACTTCTGAGGCTAATTAACATATCAAACTAATTCAGACAATAGTTTGCCCTGAATATCCTTTGCAGATAGCAGAGGTTCAGTAATCGGCCACTCAATTCCGATTTCGGGATCGTTCCACAGTAAGCAACCTTCGCTTCCAGGGTCATAATAGTTCGTACATTTATATTCAAAGTCAGCGAAGTCAGAGATCACCACAAAACCATGCGCCAGGCCCGGTGGAATCCAGAATTGTGTTTTATTTTCTTCAGAGAGATACACACCAACCCACTGCTTAAAGGTAGGTGATTCAGGGCGAATATCAACTGCTACATCAAATACTTCGCCTCTAACCACTCTCACCAGTTTCCCCTGCGGATTTTCACGCTGGAAATGTAATCCGCGCAAAACACCTTTAGAGGACCGCGAATGGTTATCCTGAACAAAATCACCCTCAATATTCAGAGCTGACAGGTAACGTTCTTTCTGAAAGGTTTCCAGGAAAAAACCACGCTCATCGCCAAATACTTTCGGCTCAATAATTTTTACATCCGCAATTTTCGTGTCGATAATCTTCATACTAACTTACCTTCATACAGCGCCATCAAATATTGGCCATATTTGTTCTTCATCATAGGTTCGGCCAGAGATTTCAAACTTTCCCGGTTAATAAAGCCCATGCGATACGCAATCTCTTCCGGACAGGCAACCTTCAAGCCCTGGCGTGTTTCGATGGTTTGAATGAAGTTATTTGCTTCAATCAGGCTTTCATGTGTTCCGGTATCGAGCCAGGCATGGCCGCGTCCCATAATTGAAACAGAAAGCTCACCTTTTTCCAGGTAGAGATTGTTGATATCGGTGATTTCCAGCTCGCCACGCGGAGAAGGCTTGAGATTTTTAGCCATTTCAACCACGCTGTTGTCATAAAAATACAGGCCGGTCACAGCATAATTACTTTTTGGCTCTTTGGGCTTCTCAACCAGTGAAATAGCTTTTCCTGTTTTATCAAACTCAACAACGCCATAGCGTTCTGGATCATGAACGTGATAGGCAAAAACGGTTGCACCCTGCTCTTTATTCGATGCCTCTTCCAACTGCTTATAAAGATCGTGGCCGTAAAAAATATTGTCGCCAAGAATCAAAGCACAGTTATCATCGCCCACAAACTCTTCACCAAGGATGAAGGCCTGAGCGAGTCCGTCCGGACTCTCCTGCACTTTATATTGCAGGTTTAATCCCCACTGGGAACCATCGCCCAGCAGGCTTTCAAAACGCGGAGTATCCTGCGGTGTACTGATGATCAAAATATCCCGAATACCCGCTAACATCAGGGTGCTCAACGGATAATAGATCATAGGTTTGTCATAGATAGGCAATAACTGCTTACTGACTGCCATTGTTACAGGATAAAGGCGTGTTCCTGATCCACCTGCGAGAATTATTCCTTTTTTACTTTTCACAACGTTTACCCTTCAATTTGTTAATCTGATGTAGCAACATTCAGTTATATAATTCATCCAGCATACGAATCACCCCGAACTGCCAATCCGGCAAATTAAGTTCAAATGTAGAAGTGAACTTATCTGTACTGAGGCGGGAGTTCGATGGTCGCTTAGCGGGTGTTGGAAAGGCCGAGGTTGCAACTTTATTCACGGTTGCAACTTTCAGCGGCAAGCCTTTTTTCCTGACATGTTCAATAACCGTTTCAGCATAGGCATGCCAGGTCGTGACACCTGAGGCAATAAGGTTATAAATTCCAGACTTTTCAGGTTGTGCGACTGTCATACGAATCGCATGAGCCGTGCAATCTGCAATTAATTCGGCACCTGTCGGCGCTCCGTACTGGTCATCAATTACCGATAATGACTCACGTTCCTGAGCAAGACGGATCATGGTTTTCGCGAAGTTATTCCCTTTCGCGGCATAGACCCAACTGGTACGAAAGATAAGATATTTTTCAGCGACGCTGATAATCGCGTCTTCACCTTCAAGCTTGGTCTGTCCGTAGGCATTTAGCGGCGCCGTAGCGTCCGTTTCCTTCCACGGTCTGGTACCGCTGCCATCAAAGACATAATCCGTTGAGTAGTGAACCACTAAGGCGTTAATTTCTTTCGCCGCTGCTGCCATCGCTTTGACGCTGGTAGCGTTGATCAGCCGGGCTTTATCAACTTCGCTCTCAGCTTTATCCACAGCGGTATAGGCCGTCGCGTTAACAATGACATCAGGTTTGAGCTTCAGGATACTATCGGCAATACCCACTGGGTTTTCGAAATCACCACAATAGTCCAGAGAGTGACGATCCAGTACCACTACCTTACCTAATGGTGCGAGCGCACGCTGCAGTTCCCAGCCGACCTGGCCGCTTCTGCCAAATAACAAAATATTCATTATTTGCGATTCTCATAGTTTTCTTTTAGCCAGTTCTGATATGCACCACTTTTCACATGCTCAACCCATGTCTGGTTATCCAGGTACCACTCAACGGTTTTCCTTAATCCGCTTTCAAACGTTTCCTGTGGTGACCATCCCAGCTCTTTCTTGATTTTCTCAGCATCAATGGCATAACGACGGTCATGGCCCGGACGATCCTGAACATAAATAATCTGCTCAGCGTAGGAGGCCGCTTGCGGACGCAGTTCATCCAGCAATTCGCAAACCTTCAATACCACATCAAGGTTTTTCTTTTCGTTATGCCCGCCGATGTTATAGGTGGTGCCGGTAGCAGCTTTAGTCACCACGGTATAAAGCGCGCGGGCATGGTCTTCAACATAGAGCCAGTCGCGGATCTGGTCACCTTTACCGTAAATCGGCAATGGCTTCCCTTCCAGCGCATTGCTGATAATCAACGGAATAAGTTTTTCCGGGAAATGGTAAGGACCATAGTTGTTGGAACAGTTGGTGACAATCACAGGCAGGCCGTAGGTACGTCCCCAGGCGCGAACTAAATGATCGCTGGCGGCTTTAGTCGATGAATAGGGGCTGCTTGGTGCATAAGGGGTGGTTTCAGTGAAAAGCGGTAAGTCGCCGGCCATTTCATCCGGGTGCGGAAGATCGCCATAAACTTCATCGGTAGAAATATGATGAAAACGGAATGCGTCTTTCTTTTCGGCAGGCAGCGAAGACCAGTATTGACGGCTCGCTTCCAGCAATGCGTAGGTACCCACAACATTAGTCTGGACAAATTCAGCAGGGCCAGTAATTGAACGATCGACGTGGCTCTCGGCAGCCAGATGCATTACCGCATCGGGCTTAAATTCATTAAAAACTTCCTGCAACCCAGCACCATCACAAATATCAACTTTTCTAAAGTTATAGCGTGCGCTTTGGCTGACTGCGTCAAGAGATTCGAGATTGCCAGCATAGGTCAGTTTATCAACATTAATCACTTCATCATTGGTATTGTTGATAATGTGGCGAACCACCGCTGACCCGATAAACCCTGCACCACCCGTAATTAAGATTTTCATAACGTCTCGTTTATCCCGACTTACTCAGTAAGACTTACACCAAAATGAAATGGAAAATGCCTGTCTAACAGGCACGCTACCGCCCCTGGGTTACAGCTCCCACATAGCTGAGACGGGATCAAATTGCAGAAGCGGCATATCAAACTTATTTGCAGCTATCTTTCTGAATAATCACTCGTTTATCAAGGTAATTAATAAAGGAGGATTATCTTTAAACAGTCATTAATTCTATCACTCACTAAGATCAATGACGAATAAATTGCATTTCTCATCGGGGAGTTAGTGCAAATATTGACCGCTGCGTAGCGCGGAAGATGGTTACTGAGTCACAGAATCAACTCAATCAGATTTTGATGAAACAGGCGTAAGCCTGATTATATGAGAGGGATGGAAGAGATTGGCGGGTTGTAAACCCGCCGGGGAAGGGATTACTTAAACCCATTCGGGTTTTTTGACTGCCAGTTCCAGGTATCACGCATCATCTCATCGATGCCACGCGTCACACGCCAGTCCAGCTCTGTGTTCGCCAGCGATGCATCGGCCCAAAACGCAGGCAAATCACCATCACGACGCGGTTTAAATTCAAACGGGATCTGCTTCCCTGAAGCCTTCTCGAAGGCCTTAATCATTTCCAGCACCGAGAAACCTTTGCCGCCACCCAGATTGTAGGCTTTATAACCGGTGACCTTCGGCAGATGATCCAGCGCTTTGAGATGGCCTTCAGCAAGATCGACCACGTGGATGTAATCACGCTGGCAGGTGCCGTCTGGCGTATCATAGTCATCGCCAAACACACCCAGTTTGTCCAGACGGCCAATCGCCACCTGAGCAATATACGGCAACAAATTGTTCGGGATACCAGCAGGATCTTCACCGATTTCACCCGACTCGTGCGCGCCCACCGGGTTGAAGTAACGCAAAGCAATCGCATTAAAGTTGCTATCCGCTTTGGCGAAGTCACGCATGACCAGCTCAATCATCAGCTTGGAAGTGCCATACGGACTGGTGGTGGTGGTACCGCCAATCGGCGTGGTTTCCACATAAGGAACCGGGGCATCAGCGCCATATACGGTGGCAGAGGAACTGAAGATAAAGTTCCACACACCCGCACTGCGCATCTCTTCCAGCAACACCACCGTACCGGAGACGTTGTTGTCGTAGTATTCGAGCGGCATACGGGTGGATTCACCTACCGCTTTCAGTGCTGCAAAGTGGATAACCGCTGAAATATCATTAGCCGCGAACAGATCACGCAGGCAGGCGCGGTCACGGACGTCACCTTCAACAAATACCGCCTTTTTACCCGCCAGCTTTTCAACGCGATCAACAGCTTCGCGCGAAGCATTACAGAGGTTATCCAGCACCACAACGTCGTCACCGCGCTGCAGCAGCGCCAGCACCGTGTGAGAGCCGATGTACCCTGCTCCACCCGTTACCAAAATAGCCATGTTTACTCCTTTCAGCCGCGCAATGGCGCGGCACACGATGAGAAAAGCTTATTTTGCCAGGATTTTCTGAATGGCGGCGCGGAAATCACGGCCCTGGCTGTTATTACGCAAACCGTAGGAGACGAATGCCTGCATGTAACCCAGTTTACGGCCACAGTCGAAGCTGGTACCCGTCAGCAGGGTGGCATCAACCGGTTTTTTCTTGCCCAGCGCAGCGATAGCATCAGTCAGCTGGATACGGCCCCAGGCACCCGGCTCAGTGCGCTCCAGTTCCGCCCAGATATCAGCAGAAAGGACATAACGCCCTACCGCAGCCAGATCCGAATCCAGTGTGTTGACTTCTTCCGGCTTCTCAACAAAGTTGGTGATAGTGCCGACATCGCCAGGGTTATCCAACGGTTGTTCAGTGGTGATCACCGAGTATTCAGAGAGGTCAGCTCCCGGCATATGTTTAGCCAGTACCTGGCTGCGTCCGGTTTCCTCAAAACGCGCTACCATGGCCGCCAGGTTATAACGCAGGTGATCGGCTGTCGAGTCATCCAGCAGCACATCCGGTAATACCACCACGAAGGGATTGTCGCCGATCATCGGACGCGCGCACAACACCGAGTGGCCGAGGCCCAGCGGATTAGCCTGGCGGACGTTCATGATCGTCACGCCCGGTGGGCAAATTGATTGCACTTCGCTCAACAGCTGACGTTTCACACGAGCTTCCAGCAGGGCTTCCAGCTCGTAAGTGGTATCGAAGTGGTTTTCCACCGCATTTTTGGAAGCATGGGTGACCAGCACAATCTCCTTGATGCCTGCAGCCACGCACTCATCAACGATATATTGGATCATCGGTTTATCAACGACAGGCAGCATTTCTTTTGGAATCGCTTTTGTCGCAGGGAGCATATGCATACCGAGACCCGCAACCGGGATTACAGCTTTAAGCTTGGTCATATTTATTCCATTTCATGAAGTGAATACGTGGGGTCGATTATGCAGGATCGGCCGGAACAGCAAGTATAATCTTTATCTGAAAAACCGGCACTAACTCTCTGTCATAACTTGAAAAAACGCTTTTTTCGTCCCCAACCGTGACGCCAATTGGCGGGTAATTAGAATCGCTAACCTACTGTAAAACAGTGAGAGAGCCAGGAGAAAGTCAGAATTGATAAGACCAGCCATTTTCAGACTGATCGTGCCGTCGCGGCGCACGTAATTGCGCCGCGACCTTAGGCTGTCAAAGGTTACAACCAGCCTGCAAACCATTCTGGCATCACAAACAGGTTAAAGTGGTTTACCAGCAACATCAGGCCGACAAACACCACCGAGACCGAAACCCACTGGCGTGCATAAGGCATAAAGCGAATGCCGATAACGGGTTTGATAAAGAAGGGATGGGCAAAAGCGGAGATCAATACCTGTGAAATCGACAGTGTCAGCGCCACGTAGATGACGTTAGGCCAGATCAGCGTGGTCGCCAGTACCACCAACACCACCAGGCTGGCTACGACATTCCAGTAGAACTCAACGTTAGTACGCCCGTTCGCCTGGGAAATCGCCCCGGTCAGCCCGCCCATCGGACGCAACATGCCAAACAACAGCATCAGTGGGATCAGATGGTAGACCTGCTCATGAGATGCACCATACAGCAAACGCACAATCACCGGGGACAGAATACCAATCGCCAGATACATGGTACTGCTGAACAGCATGATGACGAGCGTGCCTTTCAGGAACAGCTTCTTCAGCTGTTCCGGATCGTGCTGCTTCTCAGCAAAACGCGGTAGCGCCAGGCGGTTGATCACTGGCGAGACCAGCTTCAGCGGTTGCAGGATCAGCTCTTTCGCCAGCGAGTAGATCCCCAGCATATCGGCACCCATTACTTTCCCGACGATCAGGGCATCTGCCTGCGTGCGTAGCTGGTTAATGGTCTGCGACCCCAGCTGATAGATACCGTAACGCACGGCGGCGATAAACGTTGCCCGGTCGAATTCCCAGGTTGGACGCCAGGATTTCTCGCCAAAGTAAATCATGCACAGAATGCGCGTGAAGGCATTAATAAACAGACCGAGGATAGCCGCCGCAACGCTCAGCGATGTGAAATACAACATTGCCACGGTGCAAAGAAAGGCAAACAGCTTGGTCACCATCTCAATCTTCGCCAGCAGCACCATGCGTTTGGTTTTGACAAAGTGCGCCTGATACTGCGAAAGATGCCCGAGAACCAGGAAGTTGAGGCTGGTCAGCATAATCAGCCCGGTCAACTCCGGCAGGTGATAAAACCATGCTACCGGCCAGGCAATCATCAACATAATCAACCCGGTACAGAAGCTGAGCGAAACGTTCACCCAATAAATAGTGCTTTGCTCACGCCGGGTAATGTTCTGACGATGCACGATGTAGCTGCTCATCCCCATGTCCTGCAGTACCCCGGCCACCGCCAGAATAGCGTTGATAATCGCCAGTAAACCCAGCTCATGCGCTTCCAGCCTGCGAGCCAGTACGCTGAGTTGTAATACCTGCAACACTGCGGCGAAGCAGGTGCTGCCAAATAGCCAGACGGCTTGCGACTTTAATCCACTCACACCATGCGCTCCAGAATTTTTGCCAGCTCGCCATAGGCAATATGCTGATTGAACTCGGTTTCTACCTTGTGACGAGCGGCAGCAACCACCGGCGCAACATCGACATCTCCGCGCGACAGACGCAACAACATTTGCGCCAGTTCCTCAGGATCGTTTTCCGATACCAGCCAGCCGCTAACATTGTTCTGAATCAGCTCGGGAATGCCGCTGTGGAAGGTAGAAACCACCGGCAGCCCCACTGCCATTGCTTCCATCAGCGCTACCGGAATCCCTTCCATATCGCCATCTGCTGCGGTTTTGGAGGGCAGCAGGAAGATATCTGCTTCGCTCAGCGCCTGGCGAATCTCTTCCTGAGGCTTAAAGCCCGGCATGCTGACATAATCTTCCAGACCGGCGCGCGCAATGTGTTCGCGCATCATGCCGTCCTGCTCACCGTTGCCAATGATGGTGAACTGGAACTGCCCACCTTCATTGCGCAGGATTTCACTGGCTTTCACCGCCACATCCAGACCTTTCTTTTCAGTGAGGCGTGCGACTGAAACAATGCGAAGCGGCGTATGGAAAGTTTCACGCGGCTGGAAATTAAATTTCTCCGGCTCAATGCCCATCCGCGTGACGTGTATCTTCTCTGCCGGGCACCCCATCTCAATCAACTTGTTTTCCCACAAATGGCTGATGGGCAGCATCAGCTCGCTCTGGCGGAACAGATTGAGATAGTCCTGTTTATGTTCTTCCAGAATATGACGACGAGAGATGTCCGCGCCGTGGAAGACCGTGGCCTGTTTACCCCGCAGTACGCCAAGCTCGCGCAGCTTATTCGCCAGCGCACCTGCGTAGCCAAAGTGCACCAGAAATACGTCAGCGGCGAAGGTTTGCCTGGCATTGGCCACGATCGCGGGCAACAGCAGTTTGCTGGATTGTGCGCCATAACGGCGCACGTTGAGGGATTTAAGCAGTGAAGGTTTGCCGATTTTCGGCAGCATCAGTCCGATGCGTTGGGTGAGCTTATCGAGGTTCGATACCTTCTCTTCCGGCAGCAGATAGTGGGTTTTTGCTGCCAGATTGTAGTCATCAAACGCGGCATGGCGATTAATCAAATCGCCCGGAAACACGGAGATCACCTCCACGTCATAACCGGCATCAATGAAATGCGTTACCTGATTGAGGACAAAAGTCTCAGAGGCAACCGGAAAACGCATGGTGAAAAAGGTCAGCTTCATCACTTCACCCTAAGACGTTGAGAATTTCTTCAGTGATTCGGTTGCCAATCTCACGCTCCTGCGCCACCGCTGCATCAACTTTCTGCTTCACATTGTCGTAGTCAGCCAGCACGGTCTGCACTTTATCGATGAGCGAGCCATCCATCAGGCTCTGCACATCGGTTGCCATTTGCGGCAGGCCAAGCTGGTTCATCACACCCAGTGACTTGTGTTCATAGTTGATAGCAACGGCAGGTGTGCCGAAATTCATGGAAATAATGGCGGAATGCAGGCGGGTGCCGATCGTCAGATGGCAGTGACTTAACAAAATGCCGAGTTCGAGGTCGTTGAATTCGTCCATGATCACATGGTAATGCTCCGGATGATCAACGCTGTCACGCAGCGTCAGCGCCACCATGCGGTCATCTTTGGCATAGCTATCGATACCGGTGCAGGTTGAGAAGGCCACCACCTGATAGCCGTCGGCGATCATCGCATTGATCACCCGACCAAACGCCGCTTCGTATTCTTTTTGCGTAACGCCGAGACGTTTATCGAACGGGGCCAGCTCACGCACGGTAATCGCGATAGTTTTGCGTGAGCGGATAATCTCTTTCCAGTGCAACAGGTTATGGCTGGGATTTTCTACCTCACGCGCCTGCACCAGAAACGCGGTATCGACACCTTTCTTAACTTTGCTGGTGGTGACGCCATCCTGTTTCAGCCGCTCATAGCTGACCTCTTCACGCAGCACCAGGCTATCAACGCGGTCGAACACGAAGTTCGCCAGTGCATTAACGCGCGGGTTTTCAAAAGGTCCGACGGAATGCCCAATCATATACAGCGGCTTTTTCGCCATGAGCGCGCACAGCGCATGGTCAAACTGGGTCACGCCATACAGATCGACGAAGAAAGATCCCCCGACCTGGATAATGGCATCATAAGGTTCAAGGCTTTTGGTGAATTCGGCCAGATGCGGCGGCACAGAGAATGATTTATATAATCCCCCCTTACCCAGATGCGCCATCATAATATCCGGCATCAAACGGTTAGCCACTTTACGCTTTACGCTTCCCACTAACCCTTTAGCTGATTTGTTATTGTGCAGGAACAGAGAATCCTGCTGGATTTCCTGTTGCAGTAAGTACCCAGAGCTGGTTGGATAACGGCTGATGACGTCGATATCCAGATCACCACGCGCGGACTGAAGTGAATCAATCAGCCCGCGTAAAATCGCGCCATCCCCACGATTTCCACAGGTATGGTTACCCACCAATAAAATCTTCATAAAAACTCCAGATAAATTTTTGTAATTTTCTACAAGCCGCCATTTTCCTGGCCTGGCAAAAGTGAACTCTGTGTAAAAAGGACTGCAAGAGAGGCGAACGCCTGAAAAAAACTGCTCTATTTAATCCGGCCGCACTCCTGTTTGCGGCCGGTTTGTTGATGAACGTATTACGATTTCAGAGCGAAATACGGCAGAGCACAGGGCTCGCCATTAATCACTACCGAGATAAAACCTTTGGGTTCATGGGTATCAACCTGCTCCGGTTTCAGCATGCGTGAGGCCATCAGCAGGTCGCCCTGCTCATTGCCGCCAATACCGGCTTTCCCGTTGTGCAGACTGAAACGCTGCGGTGCCTGCTGGCTACCGCTGGCCGGCGTTCCCTGCGTCATGGCGGCATCGACGCGCGCACAGCGACCGGCGAGGAAGCGATCCTTCGCGGTACTTTTGATCAGCACAACAGTGGCGGGTGTCCAGCCGGCCAGTTTGACGAACACTTTGGTGTCCGTATCAGTACGCGGTTCATAGCGCACATCCACCAGCGGTGAACTGCCTTCCGCAGACCAGCTGGCTTCCGCCTTGCTTTTCTTGCGCTGCAAGTGGATAACCGCGCGGCCACCGGTGCCTTTGCCGTCGATCGGGTTCATCAGCGGTTGGTTGTCCGTCCCATTACTAAATTGCGCCTGACCAAACACCTCAATTTCCCAGCTATCACCCACGGCAGGTGAATAGAAATTCCCCAGCTCAAACCAGGTTTCCTGATTGGTGTTGTTCGACAGGCGAAAACGTGAAGTGATGTAGTTGTAATTCAGGCTGCCGTCGATGGCGACGCCATAGGATTCAACGCGCGTTGAACCCATCTCCCAGATATTCAGCCAGCGCTCGCCCTCCAGCGAGTTATCGATCCAGCTACCGGCCTGCAGATTGGTCTGGCGCATATTCAGCCGTGAGTTACGGGCGATCAACGGGTTCTTACAATCTTCCAGACTCAGTGCATCAATGATCCATTGGCCATTGGAGATATCGCCGGGATTTTCGGTGTGCTCAATCCAGCCGTTATGAATGATCGACTGGCTGCAACGTGGCAGATTCAGCACCATCCCGCCTTTACAGTGCTGGGCATTGAAGTTGGAAAGCTCAATGGCGGTGCTGTGATCCCAGTTACCCGCTTTCTGCCCGGACCAGCTGGCTTTAATCACATCGCCTGTACACCCGTTGGCGTACCACTGGTCGATTTTGCAATCCAGCGTATCCAGCAAACTCAACGAAACGCCGCCCACCTGGTTAAAGCGCAAACAAGCCCCACGGAAGAACTGGCCTCCCGGGCAGGTATTACGGAATAACCCCTGCTTATTCGGACGCTTGTCGCTGTTACCGTTAAAAATCAGGTTAGAAATTTCGGTCCAGCGGGCATTTACCTGAAACAGGAATTCGGAACGACCATCCGAAACCAGCGTGGTGGCTGGGAAATAGCCAAAGTTCACCATCGCACCAGAAATACGGAAGAAGCGCTGTTGCTGGTCACCGAAATCACAACCGGAAACAAAGAACGTCCCCGCCGGGAACTGCACGCAAATCGGCTGATTAGCATCCTGCGACCATTGATACATCGCCTTGATGGCAGGTGCGGCATCGGTTTTGCCGTCAGCGATCGCGCCGAAATCGAACAACGTCAGACGGTTGAAATCTTCCACCACGCGACGCCAGGTAAAACCGTTACCGCTGAACATCACGCCGTTATCGTCTTTGCCATCACCAAAGGCACCGACAAATTCGCCACCGCCCACTTCCAGGCCTTCATGCCAGCTTTTCAGCTTGATTTTGGCACCGGCAAACAGCGGACGGGTTTTACGCAATTCCTCTACCGAGGGGATTTCCCCGATCAGCTGGTAACCATTGGGTTGCGCCAGGCGCTGACTGAAGTTGCTTTGATTGGGACGACTTACGTCATCAATAGAAAACAACGTATTGCCGCTGTTGTCTTCAACGGCCATCGAGTGGGCAGGATCAGCGATTAACGCCGCATTATCGTGGATAAATTGCGCAAAATTGCCCTTATTCAACGCAATCGGCTGACTGATTTGCGATATTTTGCCGCTGGCATCACGCAGATAAACCGGGATCTGGTTACCCGCTTTGCTGGCATCGCTACCGGCCTTACCAATCCACAATTTGCCCTCAAAGTTCTGCCAGAATTGCGGCGGCATGGTGTAAACATTTTCCGGCGTGAGAATCGGGACATCTCCCTGCGGCACGCTGGAAGGATCGACCGCCTTCAATGCTGGCTGGCCATTTTTTGCGGCATAGCTGGAAAATGCACTCACCGAGAGCGCAGCAACAATGGAGGAGGCTGCGGTTTGTAAGACTTCTCTTCTTTTCATGCATCAAATCCCGTGGTCATGGGGCCGCCAGGCGGCCATAAGTGTGTCCCCGAGGTAGCCGTAGGCTTCATGCGGCGTTAAATCAGCGCCAGCCAGCTTTGTTTGATCTCTTTCCCGTCAAACTTCAGCGCCGTTTCTTTGGTTTTCTCGCTCATGCGGTAGAACAACGCATCGTCACTGGCGAGTTGGTCCATACGTGCGAGGAAAGTGGTTTTGTCATTCATGGGTACCAGGAAGCCATCTTCGCCATGATTGATAATTTCCTGCGGTCCGGTCGGGCAGTCATAGGCCACCACCGGCAGCGACCAGGATTTGGCTTCCAGCAGCACCAGCGGTAATCCTTCATAACGCGAGGTCATCAGCGCCATGTCGCTGCCACGGTAGTAATCATTGATGTTGCTGACTCTGCCGACGAAATTGACGCTGTCCGTGATCCCCAGCTGTGCAGCCTGATCGTGTAATTGCTGGCGTACCTCACCGTCTCCGGCGACAACCAGCGTCCAGTCAGGGTGGGTTTTGCTGAAATCAGCCCAGATATCCAGCAGCAGGTCGAAACCTTTCTGATGTTCGAGGCGGCCAATGGCCAGCGCCTGACGGGTTCGCGTGTGACGCGCAAAAGATTTGTACACCACCGGATTGGGAATCTGCTGGCTGGGAATATTCCAGCGGCTGAAGACCTGATGGTCTTTATCGGTCAGCACGATCACCTGGTCATAGAAGCGCAGCAACAGCCATTTCAGCAATTTGATCGGTTTACTAAAGGAGTTGATGGCGATGTGCTCGCAGGCATAGGCTTTGAAGCGCTTTTTCTTCATGGACATCAAGTTCCAGAAGGCAAACATCACACTGAGACGCCCCATGCTGATAAGGAAAACGCTGTCGAACCCTTCCTGCTGGATGCGGGCCACCGCGCTTTTAATCGGATTACTGTGCCCGGCAAAGCTGACAATCTCTTTGGCATGGGTAAAGGGGTAAAACGGCTTTCCGCTACCCTCCAGCGAATAAACGGTCACCTCATGCTGTTCGCCGAGACACTCCGACATAAAGTTGCAGATGTTTTCCGTACCCGCGTACGAATAAGCATCCTTAATCACCAGTACAATCTTTTTCATGAAACGCTTTCCACCTCAAACGCGCAAATGATGCCGGGTATCAACGATGCTTCAGGGTGAAAAGCACACCGTTCACCATATACCAGCCGTAATAGTAATAGATTTTTAAGGGATTGTTTTTATAGATAATTCTTAATAATTCGAGGTGCCATTTTGCCGCTTTATTTTTGTTACGAGACAGCGAATCACCCAACTCGTAATAGTTCACCAGCGTCTTCTGGATCACCCGGGCTTGCCGGTAACGGAGAAACAGCTCGTAGAGGAACAGGAAATCTTCATGGCCTTTACGCTGAAAGAAGATGCCCTGCGGAGGACGGCGAAAACAAACTGAAGAAAAGCAGACGCGATACTGCTTCTTCACGAAGTTTTGCTGTTGCAGATAGGGTTTGCTGTAGATGATATCGTGGTCAGCGCTTTTGGTTTTGTAGTGGTAATGGGTAATAACAAAATCGTCACCGGCCGCAATCGCGGCGGCCTGTTCAGCCAGTTTTTCCGCATGCCATTCATCATCGCTATCAAGAAAAGCGATGATCTCTTGCTGTGCAGCACGCAGCCCGACATTACGGGTCTCTGCCGCACCCTGGTTCATCTCATTGTTGAGAATAGTGATACGCGCGTCCTGGCAATGTTCACGTACCAAAGCCAGCGAATCGTCGGTCGATTTATCGTTGATCAGATAGAGATGCCAGTCGCTATAGCTCTGATCGAGAATCGACTGCACCGCACGCAATACCGTCTGGCGCGCGTTATACATCGGCATCACAATGCCGATGGTGCCTACATGATTTTTCATCTGAATACCCGTAAGAGGAGATGACAGGAAGTACAAAAAAATTGCCCCGGTCTGGGAGCAAGTGAAATCAAAAGAACCACCAATCAGGAAACAGCCCTGCTGCCAAAGAAACGGGATTTCACCTTGTTCATCAGACGGCTCATGAAGTAAGCCTGGTTATCTTTGTTAGTCAGGAAGAAGTAACGCGCGAAGCTGACGCTCGCCAGCAGCGAGTTGCCATCCATTTTGTACCGCAGCGGCAGTTTGAACGCTTTGTAGGTGTGGATATCGCGCGCCGTCAGATAGGGTTTCATGGTATCGAGCCAGAAGAAGGAGTATTTCACCGACTCCCCTTTATGCTTCGAGCCAAATTTGGTCACCAGATGGTAGGTCGCCAGCGGTTTATCAATCATGACGAATTGATAGCCCATGCGATCGGCGCGAATGCAGAAGTCATAGTCCTGGTGGCGAATATAGCGCGTATCGAATTTGATCTGTTCGGCATCGGCACGCTTCAGCACGATGGTACTGGTCTGGATGAAGCCATAACAACCAAACAGATATTCAGCCACGGTTTCGTTGTTACCAGGTGGCTGCATCGGCATCACTTTCAGGAAGCTACCGTCCTGGTGAATATTCACCTGACTAAAGATGACATAACGCGACTTGCCCTGTGCCTCAAGATTAGCGATGGTGCGCGAGACTTCCAGCAGCTTGTCCGGATGCCATTCATCGTCGGCATCAAGAAAACTGATGAAATCACCGCTGGCGAGTTCAATCCCTTTATTGCGCGCCCCTGCCCCGTTGAGTTTTACCTCAGAGAGCTCCAGCCTGATGTCCAGGTCCTGATAGCGATCGCTGCGCACCACCTGCGCCAGTTCAGCCGCATCGGCTGATTTGTCATCCACAATGATGACTTCAAAATTGCGATAACTCTGCGCATTGACACAATCCAGCGTCGTCACAATCGACTTCGACGCGTTATAAGCGGGAATTACAATTGAGAAGTGGATATCCTGCATTGCCAGCACCTCTTAAACAGCTGTTCCAGATTCAACGGTATACTCCGCCACCTGATGATGGGAATCGGCTTTTTTCCTAAAAAATCATGCCGTTATATCCATTTCTCATTAAGCAGTTGCCTACCATTACGGAATTACCTAAGCGTGTGCTGTGTGTATAAGTGTTTAAAAATCAGTGCAAAACGCACGATAAAAACGGGGCGGATAAACCGCCCCGGAAGAGTGTCTGTCTCTTAGCTTTTGGTTTCTTTGCCGTACTCGTAGTTGTAGTAGTCGTAGCCATAACCGTAGACATTCGATGCTTTACGCACCACGGCGTTGAGGATGACGCCTTTGATCTCAATACCGTTCTGCGCAAAGCGACGGTAACTGACATCCAGCTCTTTGGTGGTGTTGGTCTCAAAACGTGCCACCATCAGCGAGGTTCCGGCCAGCTTACCGATAATGGAAGCGTCGGTTACGGCCAGGATCGGCGGTGTATCGATCAATACCAGGTCATAGTTTTTACCCGCCCAGTCCAGCAACTCACCCATGCGACGATGCATCAGCAGCTCTGAGGGGTTAGGTGGCACCTGACCACGCGGCAGGAAATCAAATCCGTACGCGCCTTTCTGAATCATGCCCGGAGAGAACTCACTCTTGCCGGATAACACGTTAGACAGGCCAACTTTGTTTTCCGCTCCCAGCAGTTCGTGGGTATAGCCGCGACGCATATCACCATCGATGAACAACACGCGTTGACCCGCTTTCGACACCAGCGTTGCCAGGTTGGCACAGATAAAGGTTTTACCAATACCCGGGCTGGCACCGGTGATCATCAGAATGTTGTTCTTCGCTTCCATCATCGCGAAGTGCAGGCTGGTACGCAGGCTACGAATCGCTTCGATGGAGAGGTCAGTCGGGTTGCCAAGCGCCAGCAGCGTATTGTGCGGGTCACTTTTCTCTTTGTGCCCACGCCGCGCCAGTGCTTCGGTATCCTTCTTACGCTGCCAGTCAGACAACGGCACGCTGGCATAAACGTTCATCCCCAGCTCTTCCAGTTGCTCCGGGTTTTCAATACCGTGATGGAACACCGCTTTCAGCAGAACAATGCCGACGGACAGCACCAGGCCCAGAATCAGGCTGGCGGCAATGATCAGCAATTTCTTCGGTGCGACAGGCGAGCCAGCGGTTTCTGCCTGGTCAATGATGCGCACATCCCCGACGGTACTGGCTTTACTGATACCCAGCTCCTGCTGACGATTCAGCAGTTGCATGTAGATCTCCTGGCCGGCCTGCACATCACGCGTCAGACGCAGGATCTCCTGCTGGGTCTGCGGCATCTGCGCAATTTTCTTGTTCAGATTCGCCTGCTCGTCTTCCAGCGTTTTGCGTTTTTCCAGCAGCGCGCGGTAAGTCGGGTGATCTTTGGTGTACAGCTGTGACACTTCAGCTTCGCGGAAGGTCAGCTCATTCAGCTGACTTTGTACGCTGACGGAAGAATCCAGCGCCGATTTCGCTTCCAGTGACATATCTACCGATTCGTTTTCACGACGATAGGCGTTCAGCTTGTCTTCGGCTTCATTCAGGTTATCGCGTACCATCGGCAGCTGATTGCGCAGGAAATCAAGGCTTTTCGCTGCCTGTTCCGATTTGCGCTCAACGTTCTGCAACAGATAGTTGTTAACGATCTGATTCAGCACGCGGCTGGCCTGATCCGGATCTTCGTCCTGATATTCCAGACCCAGCACGCCGGTGTCTTTCGCTTTATCAGCAACCGTCAGACTGCCCAGCACCGCTTTGATCGCCTGCAGATCGCTCAGCTTGGTGACATCAAAGCTGGTGCCGGCATCCGCCTGAATACCGCTTACCAGCATGGTGACTTCACCGTGCTGTTCCAGCTGACCCACGCGGCCTTTAAACAACTCGTCCCCATTGCTGGTCACGGTGTAGGTCTGCGGCCCGGTTACTTCCAGCTGCACGGTACGTTTGTCGATCGAACGCGGGATTTCCAGACGCGTGATCGCGATCTGCGCCGGTTTGTTACCCATCAGACGCGACAGACCTTTACCGATGATCGGGAAATAGTTCTGCTGCACCACGGTATCCAGACCGAGATCGTCTACCGTTTTACCGATGACCATGCGCGATTCAAGAATCTGAATTTCGGTATCGGAAGCCGGTGTTGACGGCAGGATATCCTGCAGATCGTTCAGCACCGAGTTGGTGTTCTTCTGCTCGACCTGCACCATGGCATCCGCGCTATAGATCGGCGTGGCAAACAGTGTGTAGAGGGTTCCCACCAACATGAAGAAGGCGGTAACGGCAACAATGACCCACCGATGGTCAATGAGTTGTCCCACAAGATGCGCCAGATCCCATCCATTCGAATCCTCTTTCGGCGCTGTCATAACCTTGTTTTTTATATTCATGGATAATCCCAACTATCGGCTTAGTACGTTGACCCATTTCTGGGTAGCGTGTTCCAGTAACCCGTAAACCTCTTCAAAGGCCTCACGGCTTTTTTTGTACGGATCCGCTATTTCCTGTTGGTTGAGCCAGTGCCCAAGCAGCATGGTTTTCCCGCGTGCGGCTGGATCGATCCGATTTACCTGCTCAACATGACGCTTTTCCATCACCAGAATCAGGTCATAGTCACGGCACATTTCGGCCGTTAACTGCTGAGCCTGGTGACCTGCCAGTGACACGCCATGTCTGGCAGCCACATCACTGGCGGTTTGATCTGCCGGGGAGCCACGCAGAGCACCCAGCCCCGCAGACGCTACCCGGGTTTCAGGTAAAGCGCGTTTGAACAAACGCTCCCCGGTCGGGGAGCGGCAAATGTTGCCGACACAGACGACTAACACGGAGCTAATCATGGTTAAACCTTAGTTCCACTGGTGAATACGCAGTGCTGCGGAGCTTGCATCGTCGATACCGACGATGGTTGGCAGCAGCGCGGAAATCACGCGGTTCCAGCGGGTGAGCGGAGTGGAGGTGACATACACGATGTCGTACGGCTCCAGTTGGAATTCAGTACCCATCACCATTGATGCCGCATCTTTGGTATTCAACTGATAGATGTTGGCGATCTTGGTACGGTTGCTGCCACGAATAGGACGAATGACGAACACGCCGGTGGCATCTGCCGTGGTCTGATCCATGCCCTGAGCATTGCCCAGCGCTTCAGCCAGCGTCATGCCGCTGCGGTCCATTTTCAGCGTGGTTTGCTGCTTAACTTCACCCATAACGAAGACCTTCAGATCGTCGTTACGTGGGACGTAAAGAATATCGCCCGGATACAGCAAGTGGTTCTGGCTCAGGTCACCGTTTTGCATCAGCGCCTGCAGCGAAATGCGCTGTTCGCGGCCACCGTGCGTCAGCACCACGTTACGCCAGTCGGCATCCGCCGTCAGACCCCCTGCGGCGTTGACCGCGTCCAATACCGTAAGCGGTACGTTGGTAATCGCCTGCTGGCCTGAAGTCGTCACCGAACCGCTGATATAGGTTTTTTGTGAACGGAAGGCAGCGACGTTCACATCCACCTGCGGACTTTCGATGTACTGCGCCAGACGGCGCGCGATTTCGGCACGGATTTCAGTCACGGTTCTACCCGCAACTCGCACTTTGCCGATATAGGGATAGAAGATCGTACCATCAGCCTGCACCCAGTTACCGGTGTCGCTGGCACTGCGGTACTGGCCCGCAGGGGTGGTCAATTCCGGGTGATCCCACACGGTGACGTTCAGTACATCACCAATGCCGACACGATATTCATAGCTCTGAATTTCGTTCTGCAACGCCGGGTTGGCTTGCGCCACCAGCGGTTTCGGACGCATCTGCTCAACCAGACGCGGTGTTAAAGGAAAGACGTTAACGTATTTGTCGATGTCAAAATTGCTGTCCTGCTGCTCAATGACATCTTTTCCGCTAGTGGAAAGGCGCTGACCTGGCTCGATCGTGCACCCGGAGAGAATAGTGGCTGATACCAGTAACGGTATCATTTTAATTTTCATTGTAATCATCTGGATCTTCGCTATCAGTTAATGATTGATAGAGGCGAAAACGCCGCTGTGTAAGCGTCTTACAAAAATAAAGCCGACGGGTTAAACACCGAAACTGTGGGTCA
This sequence comes from Pantoea sp. X-Soil-TKNS-1280, assembly GCF_059730475.1. Lineage (NCBI taxonomy): Bacteria > Pseudomonadati > Pseudomonadota > Gammaproteobacteria > Enterobacterales > Erwiniaceae > Pantoea > Pantoea sp. X-Soil-TKNS-1280. The sequence continues at coordinate 2,804,250 of NZ_AP035962.1, forward strand.
TTATCATTGGCTCCCTGGGTTTTATGTTGTCGCCTTGCCCTCGCTGTCTATCAATAAGCTCCGTCGCGTTTCAGCACTACGCCAATCGTCTTAAACAGAATCGCGATGTCATTCCACAGCGACCAGTTTTTGACATACCACGAATCGAAATAGACGCGCGTTTCATAGTCAACGTCGTTACGACCGCTGACCTGCCACAATCCCGTCATGCCTGGTTTCGCCATCAGGTAATAATCGACGTCACCGGCATAACGGCAGAGTTCATCTTCGATAACCGGACGCGGTCCCACCAGGCTCATATCGCCACGGACCACGTTCCACAGTTGCGGTAACTCATCCAGACTGGTTTTACGGATAAAGTGACCGACTTTAGTAATGCGGGGATCGTTCTTCAGTTTGAAATCTTTGTCCCACTCGGCGCGCGCCACCGGATCGGTACGCAGTACCTCTTCCAGCACCTCTTTTGAGTTGATCACCATCGAGCGGAATTTGAGACATTTGAACTTGCGACCATTCATACCGACGCGTTCATGGCCGTATATCGGGTTGCCGCCGTCACGTCCCACCAGGAATCCCAGCACCAGTAATGCCGGTGACAGCGCAATGATGATGCTGAGCGCGCCAACAACATCGAAGACACGTTTCAGGCAACGCGAAGTCCGCTTCGCCAGGTTGTTATTAACCCTCAGGATCATCACTTCGTGGCTGAAGATATACGCCATATCGGTGCCGTAGAGCGGCACACCACGCAGCGTTGGGATAACGGAAACTGAGCGACAGTTGTGCATAGCGAGCGTCTTCAGCCAGTTATCACGATACTGGCTCTGCTCAAACTCCACCGCGACGATAAATTGCGTCTCAACGTTGGTGAGCTGCCACAATTCCTGCTCATTACGCAGCACCGGAACACCGGCAATGCTGGTCTGTGGGCAACTGCCATCCACATCGAAAAAAGCGATCACATCAAATCCCATCACTTCTTCGCTTTGCAGTGCCTGCCAGGCTTCCTCGGCATTCTTGCTACTGCCGATGATAATGGTCTGCTTTTTCCACATGCCAAAATGGTTCAGGACGCGTTTTGACAGGGCACGCCCCAGTGGAATTAGGATTAATGCCAGAAGCCAGGTCAGTACCCAGACAAAACGCGACATCTGCCACTGTGACAGTGCGGTAATTGACAAATCGATGACAGAGAAAATAAGAATGGTACGAAAGATCTCTTTGAGCTCGAACCAGAAAGGCTTGCGATAGGTGAAATGTCGCAGGCGAACCCAGAACCAGCCAACACAAATAATCGACAGACAGATGTGTGTGGCGATTTTTAAATCGAGGTCTTTTTCAGAAATATCTGCCAGTGGGGAGTTCGTGAGCGAATTAATCAGCGCCAGAGCAATAAACAACGCCGCGTTGAAACAAATTAAATCCGAGCACGCCAGTAAAATTTTAGTGAGGAGACTTTTATAGGTAAATTCGTTATCGCGCATAATTAACTCTTTATTTTATTTCCCTAATCCTTAATGCCACAAGACTGCGTAATAAATGAGCGATATAAAAAACTGTCACGAAAGCAGCAATCTGGGGGGTAAATCTTCGGCGTTGATGCCAGTTCCTTTGCAGTCACACCCAGAAAATTATGATAAATACCAACAGATTAGTCCGAGTTCCTGCTGATACCCCTCCAAAGCAAATCCCCCGGAGAGAAAAGCACTTCGGACACGCTACCGCCCTTGGCTGTCGCTGCCAATACCGCTTTACTCACCCTATTTCCTGTCTGTGAACGACCTTAAAAGCCATGACAATAACTGGCCTTAACCTGGGCACGATCACAATTCTCAACATTAAGAAGCTAAACAGCGCGCTATTAACAACATAAGCGCAGACATTTACTAACACGTTGCTATACTAGTTATTACTGGCTTGTTTACAAGTAGACCCCGTGTTCCCTGCTCTATTTTAGGAAAAAGACTACCAGTCATTAGTATTGATGCCATCCCTTTCAGGCCATTCCCACGCAAAAATCAGAATAATTCGATACTCACCTTCTGCGCATTTCGCATTAAAAATGCACATCGACGCATGAAGAAAAAAATTAATAGTGGTGATATCAGGCGCATGTTGTTTATCCATACATTCAACTTATCTGTACAAAATAGCGTTTAGGAATATTCCTTATTATCATGAGCACCCTATGTAATACGGTGATCAGGCGCTATTTGTTCCCTGCCTGAGGATTAACTATGATAAGACTAAGCTCATTCTCAGACATTCAGGTGATGAAAGCATGTTGGCGTGGATCACTGATCCCTCGCTCTGGGCCGGATTAGTCACGCTAATCGTTCTTGAGCTGGTGCTAGGCATTGATAACCTGGTTTTCATTGCCATTCTGGTGGAAAAATTACCTTCGTCGGTACGCGATCGCGCCCGTGTGATTGGTCTGCTGCTCGCGCTGGCATCGCGTCTGCTGCTGCTGGCCTCGCTTTCCTGGCTGGTTACCCTGACCCAACCCCTCTTTACCTTCTGGCAACATAGCTTCAGTGCGCGCGATCTGCTGCTATCTGCGGGCGGTGTATTTCTACTGTTTAAAGCCACAACCGAATTAAATGACCGGCTGGAAGGCAGCGACGAAGACGACGGTCAAACTAATAATGGTGCTAAATTCTGGCCCGTCGTGGCGCAAATCGTGGTGCTGGATGCCATCTTCTCGCTTGATGCGGTGATCACCGCAGTGGGTATGGTGAATGAATTGCCGGTGATGATGACGGCAGTCACCATCGCCATACTGCTGATGTTGCTGGCCAGTAAACCCCTCACGCGTTTCGTCAATGGCCATCCCACCATTGTCATTCTCTGCCTGAGTTTCCTGCTGATGATTGGCTTCAGCCTGGTGGCAGAAGGCCTTGGCTTTATCATCCCCAAAGGATACCTGTACGCCGCCATCGGCTTCTCAATCCTGATTGAAATATTCAACCAGCTGGCGATATTTAACCGCCGCCGTTTTCTTTCTGCTGGCCGTCCGCTGCGTCAGCGCACTGCTGAAGCGGTGCTGCGTATTTTACGTGGTGAAGCGCAACGTGCGGAGCTGGACGCCGACACCGCATCGCTCCTCGCGGATAGCGAGGAAGGCGCGCTGTTTAATCGCCAGGAACGGCGCATGATTGCGCGCGTACTGGGGCTGGGACAGCGACAAATCAGCAGCATCATGACCTCACGCCATGACGTTGAACATATCGATTTGAGTGAAGACCCGGCAGAAATTATGGCGAAACTCGATCGCAATCAGCACACCCGCATCCTGATTACCGAAAAGGGCAATGAGCCACTGGGCGTGGTGCATGTCATTGATCTGATGCATCAGGCTTTGCATGTTAAATCACTCGATTTACGTTCGCTGATTCGTCAGCCGCTGGTGTTCCCCGAACGCCTCACGTTGCTGCAGGCGCTGGAACAGTTTCGCCAGGCACGCACCCATTTTGCCTTTGTGGTCGATGAATTTGGCTCGGTGGAAGGGGTGGTCACGCTTAGCGATGTGATGGAAACCATTGCGGGTAATCTGCCTAATGAAGGAGAAGAGATTGATGCCCGCTATGACATTCAACCCAGCTCCGACGGCGGATGGATTGCGAACGGCCATATGCCGCTGGAAGATTTAGCGGTGTATGTACACCTGCCACTGGATGAGAAACGTAACTATCACACGTTGGCCGGTTTACTGATGGATAGCCTGCAACATGTGCCGCAGGAAGGGGAAGTTTTACAGGTGGGGGATTACCTGCTGCGGACGTTGCAGGTAGAAAATCACCGCGTGCAGAAGGTGGAGATTGTGCCGCTGGAACCTACCCCGTAGCGGCGCGATTTATCGCGCGCTTTTGGGGTTGGTGCAGCGTAAAACATGCGCGATAAATCGCGCCGCTACATCACTGCTTATCTTTAGATGACTGCTGCCGATCCAGCCACTGATCCAGTCTGCTCTTCGCTTCACTCTGCAATTGCTGGCGCAAAACCTGATCCACCGGCAGCGAATATTGCAAATTGTCCCACTGACCGTACATACGCAGCGGGATAGTCTGCTCATTCATCACTGCAGCCAGCTTATCGTCGCCTTTCCAGCCACGCAGCATCATATTAATGGTGACATCCAGCTGACGAGTGGCGAGGTTAATATTGCCCTGGCTCTGCACGGCCAGATGGCTACTGCCACCCTGCAAATCCGGCAGGATGATGTTGCCATGATTCAGACTGATGCGACCGCTCAACTGCTGGATATTCTGGTCGTCGCTGGCGTCGTTGGTGACGCGATTGCTGATACGATCGACGGCACGTCGCACCATCTGCTGCAGATTGATCTGCGCCAATTGCAGGTTGTTGGCGGTTAATTCCGCACTCCCCTGCCAGTTCTGTTTGGCATCATCGATACTCAGACCGCTGCCACTCAAATCACCCTGCAGTGACACCGTTCCCTGTAACGCTTCCGGCAGTTCAAATGCCTTCAGCAGCGGCGCAATCGCCACCTGTGACAGTTCCGGTTGCAACGTCACCTCAGTGACCGGATGACGAATATCTACGGTTCCCGGTATTGAGAACTGCCCGTCGCCCAGCTTGCCCTGCAATTGGCTGAGGGTCATCAGCCCCTCCTGATTACTGGCGGCCAGTTGCAGATTGCTTAACGTCAATCCACGCCACACCGCTTTGTCCGCATTGAGGTTCAGTGACAGGTCCATCATATTCAGCGGCGAATCGCTGTTGTCACGCTCACGCGGCTCGGCAATCACCGGGGTGCGTATCACGCTGGCATGTTGCGGGGTACCACTATCACTGACCGGGGCACTGGCCATCAGATTATCGAGATTCAGCGTCGAGGCATGTAGCTTCAGCGCGAGCTGCTGCGGCAGAGAAAGACGTCCTTGCGCGCTGCCGTCAAGCGAACTGTCATTGGCACTCAGTTGCATTTTATTCAAGGCAAACTGCTGGCGGTCATTATTCCATTCACCTTCGCCACTCAGCGTCCCTTTGATTCCCTGGGTCGGCAAATTGGCACCATCCAGCGTGTAATCCAGCGCATCAATCTGACCTGTCAAACGATGGGGATATTGCGCAGCATCAAGCTGTCCCTTGAGGCTGACCACAAGGTTGCGCTGATTGCGGGAAATACGGGTGCTGAGATCAATGCTGGCTTGCTTGCTGGCATCCTGACTCAGGTTGAGGTTCAGCGCGCGGAAGTTGTATTCGTCACCGCCCTGCTGCTGCCAAATCAGCAGGCTATCAGCAAGGCGCAGCTTACCAATATCAAATGACCAGCCATTGTTACTGGCAACCGGTTCGGCATCACGCGGCCCTACCGGTGCCCCCGTCGGCTTTTTCGCATCACTATCAGGCGTGACGCGGATGATGGCATTTTTCAGCATCACCTGGCTGACGCTCAGTTGATGAGAGAGTAACGGCCACAGGTTAACGTCGAGACGCATATTTTCTGCGATGACCACCGGCTGACTGGCCCCGGGCGCAGTCAGGCTCATCCGGCCAGCCAGAATGCTCAGCTGCGGCCAGACGTGCCAGCGCAGATCGCCACTGACCTGGAGCCGATAACCACTGCGTTGTTCCACCTGTTGTACCATATAGGTACGAAAGTCGTTGGGATTCACCAGCAACACCAGTGCTGTCATTCCCGCTACGACCACCACTAACAGGATGGCCAGCGTGGTTATCACTCTTCTCATTACATCCTCAATATCCGGCGATCAATCTTTGTCGATACGGCTGGCATCAGCACCCTGCTGGCCACGATATTTAGCATCTTCACGACGGTTGTACGGACGCGCCGCCGGGCCGGAGAGTGGCTCAAAACTCAGGGCACCAATCAGCATACCGGGACGCAGTGCCAGCGGCAGCTTACCGGAATTATAAAATTCCAGCACGATGCGCCCCTGCCAGCCCGGGTCGATACGGTGTGCCGTCACATGCACCATCAACCCCAGACGGGCCAGTGATGAACGACCATCCAGCCAGCCGACCAGATCATCCGGCAACGTCACGGATTCCAGCGTCACCGCCAGCGCCAGCTCGCCCGGATGCAGGAAGAACGCTTCCCCTTCCGGCAGCACAATTTCATCGCTCATCACGCGATCCAGTGCAGCACTCACCTCATGCTTTGGACCACTGAGGTCGATAAATGCCGCCGTGTGGCCGCGAAAGGTGCGGAACTGATTGCCGAGGCGCACATCGACCGTGGCACCATTAATACGCTCAACTGGCGGACGTGGCGAGATCGCCAGCTTACCGCTGTCCAGCCAGGTTTCTATATCGCGATCGCATAATCTCATCGCTGTGACTCCATGATTTAAGTGTAGCGAAAGGCTGCCGCTGATGTGACAACCTGAGCGCGTCACGTCCATCCGGACGCGGTTTATTCGAAGAACTGGTTAATTTTTGCCTTGAGGATATCAATGGCAATGCGGTTTTTCCCACCGCGCGGCACAATAATGTCGGCGTACTGCTTGGAGGGTTCGATAAACTGCAGGAACATCGGGCGAACCGTCTTCTGATACTGGCTCATCACTGAATCCATCGAACGGCCGCGTTCGTTAACATCACGTTTCATACGACGCATCAGGCAGATATCCAGCGGGGTATCGACGAAAATGGAGAAATTCATTTCCTGACGCAGGCGCGCATCAGTGAGCAGCAAGATCCCTTCGAGGATAATCACCTTTTTCGGCTTCAGGTGGATACACTCAGTGGTACGGGTGTGCTCAACATAGCTGTAAACCGGCAGTTCGATGTCCTGCCCCGCCTTCAGTGCCTGAAGATGTTGCAGCAGCAGGTCATGATCCATCGCACTCGGATGGTCATAATTGGTTTTGACCCTCTCTTCCATGGTGAGGTGGCTTTGATCTTTGTAGTAGGCATCTTCCGGGATTACCCCGATATGCTCGTCACCGACCTGGTCACGGATTTCACGATAGAGCGTGCTGGCAATAAGACTTTTTCCGGATGCGGATGCACCTGCAATGCCAACGATCACGCACTGATGGGACTTGTCAGTCATACTTTTTTAAGACCTGATAACTGGAGCCTGTTGAAGTCGGAACTTCGACGGGCCGATAATGAGAGGGTTTGGTTGGCGGCAATTATAGGTATTTCACCGGTTTGATGCCAGAGAAATGCAGGCCGTGGCTTTTCAGATTATCCCCTTTTGCAGCAAGCCGCTTAATCGATACACTGTTCTTCTGCCAATATTGCGTGCAATGTTGCGCCTGACCGTGTGTAAGTCCAAAGGAGATGTATGAGCTGGAAAACCCTGACCTATTTCGGTGACAGTATGCTGCTGATCCCCACTGCGGTGATCATCGCACTGGTGCTGCCGTGGAAAAGCGACAACCGCCGTACCGTGTGGTATTGGCTGCTGGCGTTTGGTCTGGCTGGTTTGCTGGTCAGCATTTCTAAAATTATGTTTCTTGGCTTTGGCATTGGCAGCGCCCGGTTTAACTTCACCGGCTTTAGCGGCCACAGCGCGATGTCTGCCACACTCTGGCCGGTAATGATGTGGCTGGTTTCCGGTCGCTGGTCCAGCTTCTGGCGCACGCTGACTATCAGTATCGGTTATCTGATCCCAATGATGGTCGGGTTATCCCGCCTCGCAATCCACGCACATTCACCTAGCGAAGTGATTGCTGGTCTGGCGCTAGGTTTTACACTCAGCAGCGCCTTCCTGCTTAGCCAGCGTGACACCGCGCTGAAAGCCTTTAGCCTGCCACAGATGGGCGTAGCTTTTCTGGTGCCACTGTTACTCGTCAGCCATGGCCGTGTTGCCACCACACAGCAATTCCTTGAGCGCTTCTCTGCCGACCTTGCCGGTCTGGAAAAACCGTATACGCGTGCCGACCTCTTTCGTCAGTAGCCTGACAGGCCCTCTGTTAACAAAGGGCCTGTCAATCTATTGAATAAGGGGCAAAAGTGAATTGGCGGCAGACATCTGTACCAGATGTGCTAGCATGCCTGATAGAGAATGACTGGCGCATTTTTCGTCGTGTTGCGAATGCGCGCTGCTGGATTCGTGCATGACCCTCGACATATTGACCTCGCAGTATGGCTCTAAGAAATATTGGCTCAGCGCCCTCTATCTGGGGGTAATCGCGTTTCTGCTAACGCTGTTTTGTCTGGAGCTAATCGTCGTCAGTGGACGTATTTCGCCGCTGTGGTATTCCACCGCATTGATGACCATTGTGGTGTTCCGCGCCCCTGCGCCGCGCGTGCCGCTCCTGTTGCTGGGCTGTCTGATTGGTACTGCGCTAGCCAATCTGCTGATGATCGGTCCGGCAGTCAGTAACCTCAAATTTGCCTTACTGAATATGCTACAGGCGCTGATCGGTGGCATGATGCTCCGCGCGTTGCTTAACCGCAATGCACCACTGAATTCGCTGCTCGACTGGGGGCGTTACGTGGTGTTCGCCGGGCTGCTGGCACCGCTGGCAGGTGGGGTGCTGGCGCTGTGGATCCTGCATGTTGATGGCAAAGCCACACTGCCCTTTTTCTCGACCTGGGTAGTTTCAGAGATCATCGGTATGCTGGCGCTCGGTCCGGTACTGCTGCTGTGGCCATCAGGTAAGCAGGAAAGCCCGATAGCGCGTCATCGCGTTCTGGAGACACTCTTCACCCTCGCCGTTACTCTGATCGCCAGTTATCTGAGCCTGCGCTATCTGCCATGGCCCTTCACCTTTATTGTGGTGATTCTGTTCTGGTGCGCAGTACGCCTGCCGAAGTTTGAAGCTTTCTTACTTTTCCTGATCAACTCCAGCTTTATATCGTTCCTGCTGGCGTTTGGTCTGGTCAATCTTGGCCATGAGGATCGCATGCTGGGTCAGACCGGGACCTGGCTCCCCTTCCTGCTGGTATTACTCCCCAGCCATGTGATGGCTCTGGTGATGGATGCCTTTCAGCGTGAGAAAAACCATATCTCCGAAAATGAAACCCGCTTCCGTAATGCGATGGAATATTCCGCTATCGGCATGGCGCTGGTATCGCCGCAGGGCGGCTGGTTGCAGGTAAACCAATCGCTGTGTCGCACGCTGGGTTTCCCGGCTGATGAGTTGAAAAAACTCACCTTCCAGCAAATCACCCACCCGGACGATCTGGAATCCGACCTGCAGCAGCTGAAACGCCTGTTGAAGGGAGAAATTCTGACTTACACCATGGAGAAGCGCTATTTCCGCAAAGATGGCGATATCGTCTGGGCGCGTCTGACGGTATCCATGGTGCGAGATACACAGCAGCAGCCGCTCTACTTCATTTCGCAGATTGTCGATATTTCCGAGCTGAAACAGAGTGAGCAGGTCAATCGTCGCCTGATGGAACGTATCACGCTGGCAAATGAAGCCGGGGGTATTGGCGTCTGGGAGTGGAACCTGCTGACCGGTGAACTGATGTGGGATAAGCGCATGCACGAGCTGTATGGTCTGGCTGCCCATGAAGTGCCAACCTACGACCTGTGGATGCAGCGCGTACACCCGTCAGAACAGGACTACGCCGCACTTACGGTACAGGAAGCGATTGAGCGCCGCAGCGCGTTTCACATGGAATATCGCATCAACCTGCCGGATGGCATTCGCTATGTACGCACCGAGGCCAACCGTATCCTCAGCCAGGATGGGCAAATTGAACGCATGCTCGGCATCAGTCAGGATATCACCCATCTGCGTACCCTGAACGATGCGTTGTTCCAGGAAAAAGAGCGCATGGCAATCACCCTCGATTCGATCGGTGAGGCAGTGATCAGCACCAATGACGAAATGCGTGTCACCTTTATGAACCCGGTAGCGGAAATGATGACCGGCTGGACCCAGGATGCTGCGGCTGGGCTGCCGATCTCTGAGTTGCTCAATATTACGCGCGGAACCACGGGTCCTCGTCTCGAGAATTTATTGCTGTGCCAGTTACCGGGAGAAAAAACCACCCCCGGACTGGAAGAGGAGCTGGTGTTGCATACCGCCGACGGTGGCGTGTTCGAAATCCATTACAGCATCACCCCGTTGAAAACCCTGACCGGCGACAATATTGGCGCAGTAATGGTGATTCAGGACGTTAGCGAATCACGCAAGATGATGAAGCGCCTGAGCTACAGCGCCTCACACGATATGCTGACACGTCTGCCCAACCGTCTGAGCTTTGAACAGCAACTCAAGCGTCTGCTGAGCGATGCCACGGTGCATCAGCATCAACACGTACTGGTGTTTATTGACCTCGATAAATTTAAAGCGGTGAATGATACCGCAGGCCATGCGGCCGGAGACGCGTTGTTGCGCGAGCTGGGTGAACTGATGCAGCATCATTTACGCAGCAGTGATTTCCTTGCCCGCCTCGGTGGTGATGAGTTTGGGTTGCTGCTACCGGATTGTGAGGTGGACCAGGTCAGGGATGTGGTGCATCGCCTGGTCACGGCGGTCAATCAGTATCGCTTTATGTGGATGGAAAACGTCTACCAGGTCGGTGCCAGTGCGGGTATGACGCAAATTGATGAACATAACTGCATCAGCAACCTGGTGATGTCACAGGCGGATGTTGCCTGTTACAGCGCCAAACACGCCGGACGTGGTCAGTATCACGTTTATCAGGAAATACAGATGTAATCTGCCTTGCCTGCCCGCCTGAGCTGCGCTAAAGTCGCCCCCTTTTTTCAGGCATGGGGGAAATGATGTTTATCGGATTCGATTACGGCACAGCCAACTGTTCCATCGCAGTCAGCGATCGGGGCGAACCACGACTGCTTACGCTGGAGAATGGTCAGCGCCTGCTTCCCTCCATGATTTGCGCCCCGACCCGCGAAGCCATTAGCGAGTGGCTGTATCGCCATCATCAGGTACCTACCCCGGATAACGAAGGCCAGGCGTTGCTGCAACGCGCGTTACGCTTTAACCGCGAAGAAGATATCGATGTCACGCCGGGCAGCGTGCAGTTCGGCCTCACGGCGTTGCAGAACTATATGGTCGATCCGGAAGAGGTGTGGTTTGTAAAATCACCCAAATCCTTTCTCGGGGCCAGCGGCCTGAAACCACAACAGATCGCGCTGTTTGAAGATTTGGTGTGCGCCATGATGCTGCATATCCGTCAGCAGGGCGAAAACCAGCTGGATCAACCGATTGAGCAGGCGGTCATTGGCCGTCCCATCAACTTCCAGGGGTTGGGTGGCGATGAGGCGAATGAACAGGCTCAGGGCATTCTGCTGCGTGCAGCAAAACGCGCCGGATTCCGCGATGTCGAATTCCAGTTCGAGCCGGTCGCTGCGGGCCTCGATTTTGAAGCCACGCTGGAAAAAGAAACGCGCGTGCTGGTGGTGGATATCGGCGGCGGCACTACCGACTGTTCGATGCTGCTGATGGGACCCGAATGGCGCAACAAAGCCGATCGCCGCGAGAGTTTACTCGGCCACAGTGGCTGCCGCGTCGGGGGTAACGATCTCGATATCATGCTGGCATTCAAAACCCTGATGCCCCTGCTCGGTCTTGGTGGCAGCACGCAAAAAGGCATTGCCCTGCCCGCTCTGCCGTGGTGGAACGCGGTAGCGATTAACGATGTTCCGGCACAGAGCGAGTTCTATTCCGCCGCCTGCGGCAAGTTGTTGCGTGATTTAATCCGCGATGCCCAGAACCCCGACCAGGTCACTCACCTGCTGAAAGTGTGGCAGCAAAAACTGAGTTATCGCCTGGTACGTGCGGCAGAGGAAAGCAAAATCGCCCTGTCCGAGCAGCCGATCACATCCGCCTCGCTGGCATTTATTGCCTCACAGTTGCAGGCGGAAACCAGCACCAGCCAGCTGGAAGAGGCGATCAATCAGCCGCTGGAGCGGATTCTGGAACAGGTTCACCTGGCGCTGGCAACCTGCGCCACCAAACCTGAAGTGATCTATCTGACCGGTGGCAGCGCGCGTTCACCGATTCTGCGCGCGGCACTGCAACAGGCATTACCGAATACGCCGATCGCCAGCGGCGATGATTTTGGCTCGGTGACAGCAGGTCTGGCCCGCTGGGCTGAAATTATGTTTGCCTGAGATAAAAAAAAGGCGTCCCGCAGGACGCCTTCTGCAAAGTTTCTGATTAGAAACTGATATTTGCCGCGATACCACCAATAAACGCATCTTTCACTTCGCTCACTGCACCCGGCGCCGTGACATATTGCAGGTTCGGACGCAGCTGGAGCCATTTGGTCAGCTGAGCGTTGTAGTAGATTTCATAGTTGTATTCTGAACCATCCTGAATCGGCAGATAGGTCGGGCTGTTGTAGTCCGTCTCACCGTTAGCCGCATTCTGCTGGCGTAATGCTGTGGTGTAAGAGCTGTTGACGTGAATACGTGCTGCACCAATACCAATTTCATCGGCAGGACGCGCGTCAAACGGCCCTTTCCAGGTAAAGCTGATGGATTGATAGTTGTCGGTTTTCGAGGTTTTGTGGTCGTTCATTACCGCCTGAACCGTCACGCCAAGACCACGGCTGGCATCGCCACCCTGTGCAGTCAGCTGTTGTTGCAACAGCACATAACCGCCGTAGGCATGCGCCTGATCCTGGTAACCACCGTTGCGCCAGCTACCGTAGACATCACCATCAACTGAAGAATAGTAATAACCGATACGGTAGTTACCCGGCAGTTTGTCCGGACCAAAGGTGGGTTTCCAGCCCAATTCCACCGGCACCATATTGCCTAAGGAATTGCCCATATCGAGACGGAAGCCATTGCCGGTATCGTAGTTTTTCGGGTTATCGTTGTAGAAGCCCACCTGGAAGAAGACTTCCGGGGTAATGTTAAATTTGATACGACCGCCCCACTGGGAAACCGGCCAGTTGTACCAACGATCGCCACGCCAGTTACCGGCCTGGCCGCTACCGAATGCCAGGTTCTGGAACTTGCTATCAAAGTTATCGAAGTCTTCGCCCACCGTGACACGACCGGCTTTGATATCAACCACATCGTTAAATAATCCCTGACGTAACCAGAACTGCGTTAAACGCCAGGTCTGTCCACGACCATAAACTTCCTGCACAGAGGAGAGCATGCCGCTACGCGGATCGCCCACCTGATCAGAAATATTCTGGCCATTACGGTCGGTGATGGTCATCTGGAATTCAGCATCCTGCCAGTTCAGCAGTTTTTCCAGGTCTAAATTAACGCCAAACGCCCATTGGTCGCTGTAGCGCATTGAAGTGTTTTTATCGTAACCGCCACCCAGGTTAGAAGCACTTTCCATGGTGTAGTTAACATCAAACTTAACGCCATCATTCTCCAGTTGGGTTCGGTAACCGCCCCAGTCACCGAACATGTAGGGTGAATCGTAGCTGAATGCATCCGCTGCCACGGCAGAGGCACTCAGCAGAGCAAACATAATGGTTCCCGCGGCCAGACGGCTCGGAAGGCGTTGCACTGCTTCTTTTCTGTTCATGATGATTATTCTTTTGTGAGTTTCTGGAAAGATCGAGCAGAGAATAGTTCTGGGGTGGGAGAGGTTTTTGCAAATATGTGCTCAGAGTTCCGCAGAGTGACAGTTTTTTAACGCAATTGTGACAGCGATCTATGAATGAAAATCTTTTGCAGAAAATGGCATTTTTTGACTGGAAAAAATAATGGAACAGTCCCGAGACTAACTTATTGTTGCGGCGCGAGAAATCGCGCCGCTGTGGTTAAACGACTACTCTGCGCTAGCGCGAGACAGTTCTTCAATCTCCTGTTTGCTTAGCGTCAGCTGTGTCGCTTTCACCAGATCATCAATCTGCGACAGCGAGGTCGCGCTCACAATCGGTGCAGTGATGCTCGGGCGCGCAATCTGCCAGGCCAGTGCCACCTGGGTTGGCGAAGCATCGTGCGAGTCAGCCACATCGTCCAGCGCTTCCAGAATACGCAGGCCACGCGGGTTGAGATATTTGGCAACCACGCCCTGCCCGCGTGCACTTTTGCTGGCATCCGCAGCTTTACGGTATTTTCCGCTCAGAAAGCCGCTCGCCAGTGAATAATAATTAATCACGCCCAGGCCATGTTCCACCGCGACCTGCTCCAGGCCGTTTTCGTAACCCTGGCGATCATAAAGGTTGTACTCAGGTTGCAGAGTTTCATAACGTGCTAATCCCTGCTGCTCGCTGATTTTTAGTGCTTCCTGCAAACGGTCGGCGCTGTAGTTAGAGGCTCCAATGGCACGGACCTTGCCCTCTTTGATCAGCGAATCAAACGCGGCCAGCGTCTCGGCCAGCGGGGTATCCTGATCGTCGCGGTGTGCCTGATACAGGTCGATGTAGTCGGTTTGCAGACGGCGCAGCGAATCTTCCACTGCCTGACGAATATATTGTGGCTTCAGGCCGTTTTTTTCCGGTGACAGCTCCATACCAACTTTGGTCGCCAGTACGATGCTGTCGCGTTTGCCGCTTTTCTTCAGCCAATTGCCAATGATAGTTTCGGATTCACCGCCTGCATTACCGGGTACCCAGCGTGAATAAACATCGGCGGTGTCGATGAACCACAATCCCTTCTCCACCAGCGCATCCAGCAGGGAAAACGAGGTTTTCTCATCAACGGTCCAGCCGAAGACATTGCCTCCAAAAGTGAGAACCGGCACTGCAATACCACTGTCGCCAAGCTGGCGGGTAGATTGTTGACTCATTTTATTTCTCCTTAATTGAAACGAGACGGTATAGCTTCCGAGCTTAGCAAAGGGCCGAAACCTGCTGGTGAAAAAATCCTGATAAATTCGTACAGAATATGAATAATTAGCAGGCTCAGAACGATATTCTTAATTCCTTCAATTTTTGCCCAGACCAGGCGATTACAATTCTTTGGTTTGCGCTCCGGTTGGTTGGGTTGCGCATTTTGGGAAACGACTACGCAGGAGAGCGCATCAATTCATGAAGAACCGACATCCATTGTGGAAAAAAAGTCTCATCACCCTGGCGATCGTCGCTGTGCTGGCCGGAGGTTATTACTGGTGGCAGCATCCGGCAGAACCGAATAAACAACCACAGGCCGAAGGACAGCGCCATCATGGTCGCGGTGCCGGTGGCGCAAATAGTGGGGGGCGTCCACTGGCACCGGTGCAAGCCGCAAACGCCGAATTACAAAGCGTTCCGCATTATCTGAGTGGGCTGGGCACCGTCACCGCCGCCAACACCGTCACAGTACGCAGCCGTGTGGATGGTCAGCTCATGGCACTGCATTTCAATGAAGGCCAGCAGGTGGCTGCCGGGGCGTTACTGGCAGAAATCGATCCACGCCCTTATCAGGTCGCATTGATTCAGGCTCAGGGACAACTGGCGAAAGATCAGGCCACACTGGCGAATGCGCGCCGTGATTTAGCCCGTTATGAACAACTGGCGAAAACCGCGCTGGTGTCGCAGCAGGAACTGGATACCCAACGTTCACTGGTGAGTGAAACCCTCGGTACCATCAAAGCCGATGAAGGTAACGTCGCCAGCGCCCAGCTCAATCTGACCTATAGCCGCATCACCGCCCCCATTTCCGGGCGGGTTGGCCTGAAACAGGTTGATGTCGGTAACTACGTGACTTCCAGTGATACCACTGGGTTAGTGGTGATCACGCAAACCCACCCGATCGACGTGGTGTTCAGCGTGGCAGAGAACAATATCAGCCAGATCCTCAAAGCACAGAAAAGCGGCCAGCCGCTGATGGTGGATGCCTG
The DNA here is from genome assembly GCF_059730475.1 of Pantoea sp. X-Soil-TKNS-1280. Classification (NCBI taxonomy): domain Bacteria; kingdom Pseudomonadati; phylum Pseudomonadota; class Gammaproteobacteria; order Enterobacterales; family Erwiniaceae; genus Pantoea; species Pantoea sp. X-Soil-TKNS-1280. The sequence continues at coordinate 2,819,912 of NZ_AP035962.1, forward strand.
GGATCGCAGCAATAAAACCCTGCTGACCACCGGCACCCTGCTGAGTATTGATAACCAGATCGATGTCACCACTGGCACCATCAAACTGAAAGCGCGCTTCAGCAACGAGGATGACGCGCTGTTCCCCAACCAGTTCGTCAATGCGCGCCTGAAAGTCGATACCCTGCAGGATGCAGTGGTGATCCCCACCGCCGCATTGCAAATGAGTAATGAGGGTCATTTCGTCTGGGTGGTGAACAGCGAGAATAAAGTGAGTAAAAAACGGGTCACCGCCGGTTTGCAGGACAGCCAGCAAGTCGTGATCAGTGCCGGGCTGGCCGCAGGGGATCGCGTGGTCACCGATGGTCTGGACCGCTTAACTGAAGGGGCGACGGTCGAAATTGTCGCACCGCAAAGCACCACGCCGCTGAACCGGCGCGCCACCCAACCGGCACGCGGAGAACGTCAATAATGCAGGTGATGCCTCCCGACGCCAGCGGCGGACCGTCGCGCCTGTTTATTCTACGCCCGGTGGCGACCACACTGCTGATGATCGCCATCCTGCTGGCCGGTATTCTCGGTTATCGCTTCCTGCCGGTGTCCGCGTTGCCGGAAGTGGATTATCCGACGATTCAGGTGGTCACCCTCTACCCCGGTGCCAGCCCGGATGTGGTGACCTCCTCAATTACCGCACCGCTGGAGCGTCAGTTCGGCCAGATGTCCGGGCTGAAGCAGATGTCCTCGCAAAGCTCCGGTGGCGCTTCGGTGGTCACACTGCAATTCCAGCTCTCACTGTCACTGGATGTAGCGGAACAGGAAGTGCAGGCGGCGATCAACTCCGCCACCAACCTGCTACCCAGCGATCTGCCTAACCCGCCGGTTTACAGTAAAGTCAATCCGGCGGATCCGCCGATTATGACTCTCGCCGTCACCACCACCAGCATGCCGTTAACTCAGGTGCAGGATATGGTGGAAACGCGCGTGGCGCAGAAAATTTCCCAGGTCTCCGGTGTCGGGCTGGTGACCCTTTCTGGCGGGCAACGCCCGGCAGTTCGTGTGCAAATGAACGCCCAGGCGCTGGCGGCGCTGGGGCTAACCAGCGAAACGGTGCGCACGGCGATCAGCAATGCCAACGTCAATTCAGCTAAAGGCAGCCTGGATGGCCCTACTCGTTCCATCACCCTGTCCGCCAACGATCAGATGACCTCCGCCGAGGATTATCGCCGCCTCATCATCAGCTACAACAATGGCGCACCAGTGCGTCTGGGCGATGTTGCCACCATTGAACAGGGAGCAGAAAACAGCTGGCTCGGTGCCTGGGCCAATCGACAGCCCGCGATTGTGCTTAACGTGCAACGTCAGCCGGGGGCCAATATCATTGCCACCGCTGATAACATTCGCGCCCTGCTGCCATCGCTCACCGCAGCGTTACCTAAGTCGGTTGAGGTCACACTGCTGACCGACCGCACCACCAATATCCGTGCCTCCGTTGCGGATACTCAGCATGAACTGATGCTGGCGATGGGTCTGGTGGTGATGATCATTTACCTGTTCCTGCGTAATGTCCCGGCGACCATTATCCCGGCGGTAGCGGTGCCGCTGTCACTGGTGGGCACCTTTGCCGCGATGTATTTCCTCGGTTTCTCCATTAACAACCTGACGCTGATGGCGCTGACCATTGCCACCGGCTTCGTGGTTGATGATGCCATCGTGGTGATCGAGAATATTTCCCGTTATCTGGAGAAAGGTGAGAAACCCCTGACCGCCGCACTGAAAGGCGCAGGCGAAATCGGGTTCACCATCATCTCCCTGACCTTTTCGCTGATTGCCGTGCTGATTCCGCTGTTATTTATGGGCGATGTGATTGGCCGCCTGTTCCGCGAATTTGCCGTAACCCTCGCGGTGGCGATCCTGATTTCCGCCGTGGTGTCGCTGACGCTGACGCCAATGATGTGCGCGCGTATGCTAAGTCTCGAATCGCTGCGTAAACAAAATCGTTTTTCCCGCGCCAGTGAAGCGATGTTTGACCGTATCATCGCCGGTTATGGTCGCTGGCTGACACAGGTACTTCGACATCCCTGGCTGACGCTATCGGTGGCGATCGGTACCCTGCTGCTGACCGTGTTGCTGTGGATAGCGATTCCGAAAGGCTTCTTTCCCCAGCAGGACAACGGCATTATTCAGGGGACATTGCAGGCTCCGCAGTCGGTTTCCTATGCCAGCATGGCGCAACGCACGCGTGATGTGGCGTCGATTGTGATGAAAGATCCGGCAGTGCAGAGCCTGACATCATTTGTCGGTGTTGACGGCACCAATGCCGCGCTCAACAGCGCACGGCTGCAAATCAACCTGAAACCCCTGTCCGAGCGTGATGACCGCATCCCGGCGGTACAAAAAAGGCTACAGGCAGCGGTGGCGCAGATTCCGGGGGTCTCGCTCTGGTTGCAGCCGGTACAGGATCTCACCATCGATACCCAGGCCAGCCGCACCCCTTATCAGTTCACGCTGCAATCGGGTTCGCTGGAGTCGCTCAGTACCTGGGTTCCTGCGCTGCTTAACCAGCTCAATACCCTGCCTGAGTTACGCGATGTCAGCAGCGACTGGCAGGATCAGGGGCTGGAAGCCTTTATTCGCGTCGATCGCGACAGCGCCAGCCGGCTCGGCATCACCATGGCGGATATCGACAACGCGCTGTACAACGCCTTTGGTCAGCGCCTGATCTCCACCATCTACACCCAGGCAAATCAGTATCGCGTGGTGCTGGGACAAAACAACGATGCCACACCCGGCCTTGCCAGCCTTGACGGCATTCGTCTTGCCAGCACCGCGGGTGGCAGCGTACCGCTCAGCGCCATTGCCACGGTGGAGGAACGTCACGCCGCACTGAGCATCAACCATCTTGACCAGTTCCCGTCAGCCACGTTTTCATTTAACGTCGCCGAGGGCTATTCACTGGGTGAAGCGGTTAAAGCCATCAGTGCGGCGGAAGATCAGGTGGGGATGCCCGCCGAAATGATGACGCAATTCCAGGGCAGCACGCTGGCGTTCGAGGCGGCGCTGACCAGCACGGTGTGGCTGATTATCGCGGCGGTGGTGGCGATGTATATCGTGCTCGGCGTGCTGTACGAGAGTTTTATTCACCCCATCACCATCCTCTCAACGCTGCCCACCGCCGGGGTGGGTGCGCTGCTGGCGCTGATGCTGAGCGGTAACGAGCTGGATATTGTGGCCATCATCGGCATCATCCTGCTGATCGGTATCGTGAAGAAAAACGCCATCATGATGATCGACTTCGCGCTGGCCGCCGAACGTGAACAGGGGATGGCCCCCTATGAGGCGATTTATCAGGCCTGCCTGCTGCGTTTCCGCCCGATACTGATGACAACCCTGGCGGCGTTGCTTGGCGCGTTGCCGCTGATGCTGAGCATGGGTGCGGGTGCTGAGCTACGGCGTCCACTGGGGATCGCGATGGTAGGGGGGCTGATCCTCAGCCAGATCCTGACGCTGTTCACCACGCCGGTGATCTACCTGTTATTTGACCGTCTGGCGCACGCCACGCGCCGCCGCTTCCAACGTTCGGAGGCACAACCGTGAAGTTTTTCGCCCTGTTTATCCACCGGCCTGTCGCTACCACGCTGCTGACGCTGGCGATTGCGCTGGCGGGTATTCTCGGCTTCCGCCTGCTGCCGGTTGCGCCGCTGCCGCAGGTGGATTTTCCGGTAATCGTGATTTCCGCTTCCCTGCCCGGCGCCTCGCCGGAAACCATGGCGTCGTCGGTCGCGACCCCGCTAGAGCGCTCACTGGGGCGTATCGCCGGGGTCAGCGAGATGACCTCCACCAGCTCGCTCGGTAGCACCCGTATTATTCTGGTGTTTGATTTTGACCGTGACATCAACGGTGCCGCGCGCGATGTGCAGGCGGCGCTCAATGCCGCGCAAAGTCTGCTGCCGACGGGTATGCCGAGCCGTCCGACTTATCGCAAAGCCAACCCGTCCGACGCGCCCATCATGATTCTGACGCTGACCTCGGACATTTATAATCCCGGTCAGCTGTATGATTACGCCTCAACCCAGCTGGCGCAGAAATTGTCGCAGATTGAAGGGGTTGGCGATGTCACCGTCGGGGGGAGTTCATTACCGGCGGTGCGTGTCGATCTCAATCCACAGGCGCTATTTAATCAGGGTGTTTCACTGGATGCGGTACGCACCGCCATTGTTAACGCCAACCAGCGCCGCCCGCAGGGTGCGATTGACGATCAGCAACTGCGCTGGCAGCTGCGTACCAACGATGAACTGCAATCTGCCAGCGATTACCAGCCGCTGGTGGTGCACTACAACAACGGGGCGGCTGTCAGGCTCAGTGACGTGGCGAACGTGCAGGACTCGGTGCAGGACGTGCGTAACGCCGGGATGACCAATGGCAAACCCGCGGTACTGCTGATCATCCGCAAATCACCGGATGCCAACGTTATCGATACCGTTGACCGTATCCGCGCCGAACTGCCACTGCTGCATGATGTGATCCCGGCGTCCATTGACTTACAGGTCGCTCAGGATCGTTCGCCGACCATTCGCGCCTCACTGCATGAGGTGGAGCAGTCGCTGGTGATTGCTGTGGCGCTGGTGATTCTGGTGGTATTTTTCTTTCTGCGCGATGGCCGCGCCACGCTGATCCCCGCCGCAGCGGTGCCGGTTTCGCTGATTGGCACCTTTGCCGCCATGTATCTGTGTGGCTTCAGCCTGAACAACCTGTCGCTGATGGCGCTGACCATCGCCACCGGCTTTGTGGTGGATGATGCCATCGTGGTGCTGGAGAACATTGCGCGCCATGTGGAAGCGGGGATGAAACCCCTGCAGGCCGCTTTGCAGGGGGTGCGCGAGGTCGGATTTACCGTGTTGTCGATGAGCCTGTCGCTGATTGCGGTATTCCTGCCGCTGCTGATGCTGGGCGGCCTGATTGGGCGTTTCTTCTCCGAGTTCGCCATCACCTTGTCAGTGGCGATTCTGATTTCGCTGTTTGTCTCCATCACCCTGACACCGATGATGTGCGCGTATTTGCTTAAGCCCCAGGCCCGTCGCGCGCAACCGCGCTTACGGGGTTTTGGTCGGCTGCTGATGGCGGTACAGCATGGCTACGGTCGCTCGCTGGGCTGGGTACTGGATCATGCGCGTTGGGTATTGCTGGTGTTGATCGCTACCGTCGGTCTGACCATCTGGCTGTTTATTTCTATCCCCAAAACCTTTATGCCAGAACAGGATACCGGGCGGCTGACTGGCTTTATTTCCGCCGATCAGAGCATCTCCTTCCAGGCGATGCGCGGCAAATTGCAGGATTTTATGAACATCATCAAAGCCGATCCGGCGGTGGATAACGTCACCGGCTTTACCGGCGGTTCGCGTACCAACAGCGGTTCGATGTTCATCTCGCTTAAACCTTTATCTGAGCGCAGCGAAAATGCGCAGCAGGTGATTGCGCGCCTGCGCATCAAACTGGCGAAGGAACCGGGCGCAAATCTCTACCTCAACGCGGTACAGGATCTTCGCATCGGTGGACGTGAATCCAATGCCAGTTATCAGTACAGCCTGCTGTCCGATAATCTGACGGACCTGCGCACCTGGGAACCGCAGATCCGTCAGGCATTCTCCAGCTTGCCGGAACTGGCCGACGTCAACTCGGATCAACAGGACAAAGGCAGCGAAATGGACCTGACGTACGATCGCGACAGCATGGCACGGCTGGGGATCGATGTCTCCGCCGCCAACGCGCTGCTGAATAATGCCTTTGGTCAGCGGCAGATTTCCACCATTTATCAGCCGCTGAATCAGTACAAAGTGGTGATGGAAGTGGATCCGCGCTACACCCAGGATATCAGCGCGCTGGACCAGATGTTCGTGATCAATAGCGACGGCAAAGCTATCCCACTGAGCTGGTTTGCCCGCTGGCAACCGGCCAACGCGCCGCTGTCTGTTAACCATCAGGGCTTATCGGCCGCTTCGACTATCTCATTCAACCTGCCGGAAGGGGTATCCTTATCCCAGGCGTCGGATGCCATCGACCGCACCATGACCGCTCTCGGTGTGCCCGCCAGCGTACGCGGCAGTTTTGCGGGTACCGCACAGGTGTTCCAGCAATCACAATCCAGCCAGCTGTACCTGATTCTGGCGGCAATTGCGGCGGTCTATATCGTGCTGGGGATTTTGTACGAGAGCTACGTCCACCCGCTGACCATTCTCTCTACCCTGCCCTCGGCCGGGGTCGGCGCGCTGCTGGCGCTGGAGCTGTTTAATACGCCGTTCAGCCTGATTGCGCTGATTGGCATTCTGCTGCTGATTGGCATCGTGAAGAAAAACGCCATCATGATGGTCGATTTTGCCCTCGAAGCAGAGCGCAAAGGCAATCTGACCGCGCGTGATGCGATTTTCCAGGCCTGTCAGCTGCGTTTCCGCCCGATCATGATGACCACACTGGCGGCGTTGTTTGGTGCACTGCCGCTGGTGCTGACCAGCGGCGACGGCGCGGAACTGCGTCAGCCGCTTGGCATCACCATCGCCGGTGGCCTGGTGATGAGCCAGCTGCTGACACTCTACACCACCCCAGTGGTGTATCTGATGATGGATAAGCTGCGGCGCAGGAAGCGTCCGGTACTGATCAACATTCAGGAGAATTGACGGGATGAAGAAACCATGACCACTCAGAACGCGACAGTGCGATGGCAACTGTGGATTGTCGCTTTTGGCTTTTTTATGCAGTCGCTGGATACCACCATCGTTAACACCGCCATCCCGTCGATGGCGCATGACCTTAACGTCAGCCCGCTGCATATGCATTCGGTGATTGTGTCCTACGTCCTGACAGTGGCCGTTACCCTGCCGCTAAGCGGCTGGCTGGCGGACCGTTTTGGCGTGCGCAATATCTTCTTCACCGCCATCGTGTTATTCAGCATTGGCTCGATATTTTGCGCCTTCTCCTCCTCGCTGGATCAACTGATCCTGGCGCGTGTGATTCAGGGGGTGGGCGGCGCGATGATGGTGCCAGTCGGGCGCTTAACGGTGATGAAAATTGTCCCGCGCGAGCAGTACATGTCGGCAATGACTTTTGTCACCTTACCCGGCCAGGTGGGCCCGCTCCTCGGCCCGGCGCTCGGCGGCATCCTGGTACAGTACGCCAGCTGGCACTGGATCTTCCTGATTAACATCCCGGTAGGCATTATCGGCGCGATCGCCACGCTGGCCATCATGCCCAACTACACCATGCAAACCCGGCGCTTCGATTTTCTCGGCTTTGGCCTGCTGGCGGTGGGTATGGCAACTCTGACGCTGGCGCTGGATGGACAGCGCAGCACCGGTGGCTCGCCGTTGCTGCTCGGCCTGCTGATCCTGGTTGGCGTATTTTCCCTGCTATTCTACCTGATGCATGGTCGTAACAACGACAACGCCTTGTTCAGCCTGAAATTATTCGATAACCGTATCTATTCCATCGGCCTGCTCGGCAGCTTTACTGGCCGCATCGGCAGCGGCATGTTGCCGTTTATGACGCCGATTTTCCTGCAAGTCGGTCTCGGGTTTAGCCCGTTTCATGCTGGCCTGATGATGATTCCCATGGTGCTGGGCAATATGGGGATCAAACGCGTGGTGGTCAGGATCGTCAATATGTTTGGCTACCGCAACGCGCTGGTGGGCGGCACCTGCGCACTGGCGCTGGTGGTGCTGCTGTTTCCGGCGGTGGCGCTGCTCGGCTGGACCTGGCTGTTGCCGGTGGTGTTGTTACTGCAGGGCATGGTTAACGCGATCCGCTTCTCCTCGATGAATACCCTGACGCTGAAAGAGTTACCTGACGATCTGGCGTCCAGCGGCAACAGTTTACTGTCAATGATTATGCAGCTCTCCACCAGTATCGGGGTGACCGTGGCTGGTCTGCTGCTCGGTGCTTTCGGTCATGGCGCGGTAGTGAATAGCGCTGCAGCCCATCAAACCTTTATCTACTCCTACCTGTGCATGGCGTTGGTGATTATCCTGCCTGCGCTGGTGTTCTGGCGTGTGCCGCAGGATGTGAGCAAAAACGTCGATTTGCGACGTAAAAGGAGCGAAGGATGAAGCAGCCAGTCAAACTCGGGATTGGTCCCAAGCTGTTTCTGGCCATTTTTTCCACCTGCATGCTGGTGATTATCATCATGCACTGGGGAGTGCGACTCAGCTTTGAACACGGCTTCGTGGATTACATCCGCAAAGGCAACGAACAACGTTTGACACTGCTCAGCGATGCGCTCGCCGATCAATACGAGCAGCACGGCAACTGGGATTTTCTGCGCAATAATGACCGCCTGATTTTTACCATCCTGCGTTCGCTGGAGCAGAATCCCGGCAGCGAAAATCAGTTGCCACCCCACGGCTGGCGTACTCAGTTCTGGATCATCGACCAGCAGTACAAAGTGCTGTCCGGCCCGCGTTCACCGGTACCGCCTGAAGGCACAAGGCGCAACATTACCACCAGCAACGGTAAAGTGGTTGGCTGGGTGATTGGTTCTCCGGCGGAACGCCTGACGCGCAGCACCGATATCAATTTTGACCAGCAACAACGCCGTACCAGCTGGATCATTGTGGCGTTTACCGCACTGATGGCGGCGCTGGCGACCTGGCTGATGGCGCGCGGTTTACTGGCCCCGGTGAAACGCCTGGTGGATGGAACCCATCATCTGGCCGCGGGGGATTTCGCCACCCGGGTTGAAGTGGGCAGCAGCGACGAGCTTGGTCAGCTGGCGCGTGACTTCAACCAGCTTGCCAGTTCACTGGAAAAAAATGAGAGCAATCGCCGCGCCTTTATGGCGGATATCTCCCACGAACTACGGACTCCGCTGGCGATTTTACGCGGTGAGCTGGAAGCGATGCAGGATGGCGTGCGTAAACTGACGCCGGAGGCCATTATCTCGCTGCAAAGCGAAGTGGTGGTGTTGACCAAACTGGTGGACGATCTGCATCAACTGTCGCTGTCGGATGCCGGTGCCCTCGCCTATCGCAAGCAGGCGGTGGATTTGGTCCATCTGCTGGAAGTGGTGGCAGGCAGTTTTGGTGAGCGCTATCGCAGCCGCCAACTGACATTACAGTTGTCGCTGCCTGCTGAGGCGGCCAGCTTCGGCGATCCGGACCGGCTGATGCAGTTGTTCACCAATCTGCTGGAAAACAGCCTGCGCTATACCGATGCGGGTGGTCAGGTACGTCTGACCATGAAAAACCAGGGTGACCATTGGCAGCTGTGCTTTGCAGACAGCGCACCCGGTGTCGATCCGGCCCATCAGGCACGGCTTTTTGAGCGCTTCTTCCGTGCCGAAAGCTCACGCAACCGTGCCAGCGGCGGTTCGGGCCTCGGCCTGGCCATCTGCAAAAATATTGCGGAAGCGCATGGCGGCAGCATCAGTGCAGATCTCTCTGATTTAGGTGGACTGCAAATCACGCTAAACTTGCCCTATGTTCCTCACTAAGCGCAGCCTATGAGCACGGAAAAGCAAGACCCTTTAATCCTTGTTGTTGAAGACGAGCCAAAACTGGCGCAGCTGATGATTGATTATCTGCAGGCGTCTAATTACCGCACCCATCACATTGGCGATGGCAGCGAGGTGCTGAGTTATGTGCAGCAGTCTCCGCCGGATCTGATGCTGCTGGATTTAATGCTGCCTGGCCGTGATGGCCTGACCCTGTGCCGTGAAATCCGCCGTTTTTCCGATCTGCCGATCATTATGGTGACGGCGCGCACTGAAGAGATCGATCGCCTGCTGGGGCTGGAAATCGGTGCTGACGATTACATTTGTAAGCCATTCAGTCCGCGCGAAGTGGTGGCTCGGGTGAAAACCATCCTGCGCCGTGTTAAACGCTCGCCGGAAGAAGTCCAGCAGGCGTCCCATTTGCTGATTGATGAAAGCCGCTTTCAGGCCAGCTGGCGTGAACAGCCGCTGGAGCTGACGCCCGCCGAGTTTCGTTTGCTGAAAACTCTGGCGCTGGAGCCGGGCAAAGTGTTTTCGCGCGAGCAGCTGCTTAACCATTTGTATGACGACTACCGCGTGGTCACCGATCGCACCATCGACAGTCACATCAAAAATCTGCGCCGTAAGCTGGAAAATCTCGATGCCGAGCAACCCTTTATCCGCGCGGTATACGGTATGGGCTATCGCTGGGAAGCCGATGTGTGCCGCTTAGTGTAGCAGGCAGCGCATTACCTTGATCCAGGTCAATTTACTTCGCGGTGGCCCTGCCTAAAATTCCCCACCTTTTGCAGGGCTGTCTGACACGGCCACTGCACATGCCATCCACGATGGCATGCTGACCTGACATCAGTGAGATCCCATGTTTAAACCTGAACTGCTTTCTCCAGCGGGAACGCTGAAGAATATGCGCTATGCCTTTGCCTATGGTGCCGACGCGGTGTATGCCGGTCAGCCTCGTTACAGCCTGCGCGTGCGCAATAACGAATTCACCCATGAAAACCTCGCCAAAGGCATCAATGAAGCCCATCGGCTCGGTAAAAAATTCTACGTTGTCGTCAATATTGCGCCGCATAACGCCAAGCTGAAGACCTTTATCCGCGATCTGACGCCGGTGGTGGCGATGCAGCCGGATGCGCTGATCATGTCCGATCCCGGCCTGATTATGCTGGTGCGTGAAGCCTTTCCGGCGATGCCGATTCATCTTTCGGTGCAGGCTAATGCCGTCAACTGGGCGACGGTGAAATTCTGGCAGCAGATGGGACTGACGCGGGTGATCCTGTCGCGTGAACTGTCACTGGAAGAAATTGCCGAGATCCGCCAGCAGGTGCCGGAAATGGAAATCGAGATCTTCGTACACGGTGCGCTGTGCATGGCGTATTCCGGCCGTTGCCTGCTCTCGGGCTACCTGAACAAACGCGATCCCAACCAGGGTACCTGCACCAACGCCTGCCGCTGGGAATACAAGGTGGAAGAAGGCCAGCAGGATGAAGTCGGCAATATTGTCGGTTTTCATCAGCCGGTGGAGATGCAGGACAGTGCACCGACGCTCGGCATCGGTACCCCCACCGACCGGGTGTTTCTGATGGAAGAGAAGATGAAACCCGGCGAGACCATGAGCGCCTTTGAGGATGAACATGGTACGTACATCATGAATTCCAAAGATCTGCGCGCGGTGGCGCATGTCGAGCGTTTGAGTCAGATGGGAGTGCATTCCCTGAAGATTGAGGGGCGTACCAAGTCATTTTATTACTGTGCACGTACCGCGCAGGTTTATCGTCGGGCCATTGACGATGCCGCTGCCGGTAAGCCCTTCGATCCCGCGCTGCTGGAAACGCTGGAAGGGTTGGCGCATCGCGGCTATACCGAAGGTTTTCTGCGTCGCCACACCCATGACAGTTACCAGAATTATCAGCAGGGTTACTCGGTATCCGAACGCCAGCAGTTTGTCGGCGAGTTTACCGGCGAACGCCGGGGTGACTGGGCGCAGGTGGCAGTGAAGAACAAATTCCTGCTCGGTGATGAACTGGAGATCATGACGCCCAACGGCAATCTGAACTGTCGGCTGGAAGCGATGCAGAATGACAAAGGCAACGCAGTTGAGGTGGCTCCGGGTGACGGCCACCGCATCTGGTTGCCGGTGCCGGAACATGTCGATCTGGCTTTCGCCCTGCTGCTGCGTAATTTCACCGATGGCGACAGCACGCGCGATCCTCACGCCAGCAATCGCACGTAATGAAAAGAAATGGTTGAAATTAGAACAAGATCACAGACCGCCGTTTCGCCCTGGCGTAAACTCGCTTCCGCTGCTAACGAGTAACAATAAACAGCAGGTAGTACCAGGAACCACCTCATTCACCCGCCCGGCTCCCCCGTGCGGGTTTTCTTTTTTCGTCACCCGCCGATAAAGTTCCCTGCCCAGCTATGCTATAACCACCTGTCTGAGAAAGCATTAAGGGACGAATCATGCAAAACAAACCGCTGACGTTATTGATCCTCAACGGCAAAGGTGCCGGAAATGAGGAATTACGGGCCGCCGTCAATCAACTGCGTGACGAAGGCTTTAATCTGGCCGTGCGTGTCACCTGGGAAAAAGGCGATGGTGACCGTTATGTCCAGGAAGCGGTCAGTTTGCAGGCTGAAACCGTGGTGGCGGGTGGCGGTGATGGCACCATCAATGAAATCGCTACCGCACTGGCCGCATTAGCGGAATCACAACGACCGGTACTGGGGATTTTACCGCTTGGCACGGCCAATGATTTTGCTACCAGCGCAGGTATCCCGCTGGAGATGGAACCGGCATTGCGCCTGGCGGTGCTCGGCAAGGCCAGCGCCATCGACCTGGCGCGGGTGAATGGCGATCGCTACTTTATCAACATGGCAACCGGGGGCTTTGGCACCCGTATCACCACGGAAACGCCAGAGAAACTCAAATCGGCGCTCGGCGGTGTCTCGTATTTTATTCACGGTTTGACCCGCGTTGATACCTTAAAGCCGGATAGCTGCGAAATCAGCGCCGCGGATTTTAACTGGCAAGGCGATGCGCTGGTGATCGGCATTGGTAATGGTCGCCAGGCGGGCGGTGGGCAGAAATTATGCCCGGATGCGTTGATCAATGATGGTCAACTCAACCTGAGTATCGTCACGGCTCAGGAGTTGCTGCCTACCCTGCTGCATTCACTGACGCGCGATGATGAAAACCCGAACATTGTCGGCGCGAAGTTACCGTCACTGCATATTCGCTCACCCCATGAGATGACCTTCAATCTCGATGGCGAACCGCTCACCGGCAGTGAATTCCAGATTGAGGTACTGCCGGGCGCGCTGAGCTGCCGTTTACCGCCGCAGTGTCCGTTGCTGGCGTGATCTGAACAATATCCCCCGTAGCAGCGCGATTTATCGCGCATTTTTTCACCACGCCGCGCAAGACGTTGCGCGATAAATCGCGCCGCTACCACTCAGTGTCTGCACCTGCCCATCTTGTGACCCTCTTCACAACTCCGTAACGTAGACTTGTATGGTAGTATTTGTGCGCGTATTTTTTCCTCATTGAATTCCCGTTAATGCCCAATCCCCCCTGAAGAGGATGCCAGGCAAGGAGCTGATGATGAAAAGTGTCGTGATTGAACAACCGGGTGAACTGCTGCTGGCGGAGCGTCCTGTGCCGCAACCTGCCGCCGGAGAAGTGCGAGTTAAAGTCCAGTTTGCCAGCATCTGTGGCTCCGATGTGCATATCTGGCACGGTCATAATCCATTCGCCAGATATCCACGCGTGATCGGTCATGAATTCTTTGGTGTGATCGATGCCACAGGTCTCGGTGTTGATGAACGTCGTATTGGTGAACGCGTGGCCGTCGATCCGGTGGTGAGTTGTGGTCACTGCTATCCCTGCTCCATTGGTCGCCCCAATGTTTGCAAAGAACTCCAGGTGATTGGCGTGCACCGCGATGGTGGCTTTAGCGAGTTCGCTGTCGCCCCGGCCAAAAATGCCTTCCGTTTGCCCGACAGCATTCCCGATAAACTGGCCAGCATGGTCGAGCCTTTCACCATCGCCGCCAACATCACCGCGTTCCTGCAACCGCAGCCACAGGATGTCGCATTGATTTATGGTGCCGGTCCGATGGGTCTGACCGCCATTCAGGTATTGAAAGGGGTCTACGGCGTTAAACAGGTACTGGTGGTGGACCGTCTGCCAGAACGCCTGGCGCTGGCGCAACAAAACGGTGCCGACCAGGTGTTTAACAACAGCGAGATCCCGCTGGCTGCCCAGCTTGAAGGGGCGCAGCCCACGCTCATCATTGATGCCGCCTGCCATCCGGCCATTCTGGCGGAAGCGGCCGCCCTCGCCTCACCGGCAGCCCGCATCGGCCTGCTGGGCTTCTCAGGCGAACCCTGCAGCATTACGCAGCAGAGCCTGACCAGCAAAGAACTGTCGCTGTTTACTTCGCGTCTCAACAGCAACCGTTTTCCGCAAGTGATTGAGTGGATGGAAAAAGGCCAGATTCAGCCAGAGAAACTGGTTACGCACTATTTCCCGCTGGCAGAAATTGAACGCGCGATGACGTTGTTCGAAAAAGACCCTCGCACCTGCTGCAAAGTGATTCTGCATATGGCCTGAGTTAACCTTCACACCAGGTGTCCTCCTGCCGGTACGTACCCGCCGGCAGCACTACTATAAAGATGATGATGTCGGAGTTTCTATGTTGAAGAATCTGCGCTGGACCCTCGTACTGCTGTTGTTTCTGGTTTATATGATCAACTACCTCGATCGTATTGCCTTGTCCCTGACCGTTCCGCTGGTGGAAAAAGATTTGATGATCAATGCCGAGCAGTTCGGCATGATTTTCGGCAGTTTCTTCTTCGGCTATGCCCTGTTCAACTTTATCGGCGGCCTCGCCACCGATAAATTCGGTCCGACCATTGTGCTTGGCACTGCGGTGGGCATGTGGTCGTTGTTTTGCGGTATGACCGCGCTTGCCACCGGCTTCTGGTCGATGATGATCCTGCGCGTGCTGTTCGGCATGGCAGAAGGGCCAATCTGCGCCTCGGCCAACAAAGCCATCAATGGCTGGTTCCCGAAAAAACAGGCCGCCACTGCCATGGGCTTATTAAGTGCCGGTTCCCCGCTCGGTGGCGCAGTCGCTGGTCCGATTATCGGCTATCTGGCGCTGTCATTCGGCTGGCGTCCGGCCTTCGTTGCCATCTGCGTGATTGGTCTGGTGTGGATGGCAATCTGGTTCTTTATCGCCGCGGATAACCCGGCGAAAAGCAAACGTGTCTCACCGGCAGAGCGGGCGCTGGTGGAGAAACTGAAAGCTGAACAGTCAAATGAAGAAGAGGATCTGGCCGGGGCCGCGCACGGTATGGGTTACTATCTGCGCCAGCCAATCATCCTGGTCACGGCATTCGCCTTCTTTTGCTACAACTACATTCTGTTCTTCTTCCTGAGCTGGTTCCCGGCGTATCTGGTGCAGGCACATGGTCTGGATATCAAAGCCATGAGTATCACCACCATGATCCCGTGGATTGTCGGTTTCGTCGGTCTGGCGCTGGGTGGCTGGATTTCCGACAAAATTTTCAACATCACCGGTAAGTTGCTGTTGTCGCGTAAAATTGTGCTGGTGGTCTCACTGCTGGCAGCCGCAATTTGTGTCGCGCTGGCGGGTACGATAAAAGAGGTCAATTCGGCGGTGATCATGATGTCGATCTCCATCTTCTTCCTCTACATCACTGGCGCGATCTATTGGGCGATTATTCAGGACGTGGTGCACAAAAGCCGTGTCGGTAGCATCAGTGGCTTTATCCATCTGGTGGGAAGCCTGTCTGGCATCATTGGTCCTATCGTCACCGGCTTTATCGTCCAGCACACCGGCAAATTTGACAGCGCCTTTGTGCTGGCCGGCGTGGTCGCTGGCCTGGGTGCGCTGCTGGTGCTGTTTGTCATCCGCAGCCCGAAAACCAGCAACAAACCGGTTTCCGCTTAACAGATTGATCATGACGGGGCGGTTCCCCGCCCCGTTTGCGAAAAGGAATGATGATGTTAGAGATTGAACGCCTCCCCGCCGACGTACAACGTCCGAGCTATGACCGCAACAAACTGAAAACCCGCATGGTCCACATCGGGTTTGGTGCTTTTCACCGCGCCCATCAGGCACTGGCGAGCGACAAACTGGCCGCTCAGGGCAGTGACTGGGGTTACTGTGAAGTGAACCTCAACAGCGGCGCATTAATCGAGGCGCTGCGCCAGCAGGACTTACTCTACACCCTGACCGAAATGGCCGACGACAGTCTGCATACCCGGGTGATTGGGGTGATCACCGCCGCTCTGCATGGCAAGGGGGATGGCATCGAGGCGGTGATTGAGGCCATGAGCCAGCCGGATGTGGCGATTGTGTCGATGACGGTCACCGAAAAAGGCTACTGCCACCTGCCTGCCAGCGGCAACCTCAACCCGGATCATCCTGATATCGTTCACGACCTGGCCCAGCCGCAGGCACCACGCTCTTTACCGGGGCTGATTCTGGCTGCGATCATCCGTCGCCGCGAACGGGGTTTAGCACCGTTTAGCGTGATGTCCTGCGATAACATGCCGGAGAACGGCCACGTGACGCGCAACGTGATCGTCCAGCTGGCGGAACGTCACAGCAGCGAACTGGCCGATTATATTAAAGCCCACCTCTCCTTCCCTTCGACCATGGTCGATCGCATCGTTCCGGCCATGACTGATGCCGCATTCGCCACCCTGGCGGCACGGCTCGGCAGCAGCGATCCGGTTGCCGTGGAAGCGGAACCCTTCTTCCAGTGGGTGATCGAAGACAATTTTGTCAGTGGCCGTCCCGCCTGGGAGAATGCCGGGGCTGAGCTGGTGAGCGATGTGCTACCGTTCGAAGAGATGAAGCTGCGTATGCTGAACGGCAGCCACTCCTTCCTCGCGTATCTTGGCTACCTGGCGGGTTACGAACATATCAGCGACTGTATGGCCGATCCTCATTATCGCAGCGCCGCCCGCGCGTTGATGATGCAGGATCAGGCTCCCACCTTGCGTACCCAGGGGGTGGATCTGGCGGCCTATGCCGATTCGCTGATTGCTCGCTACGAAAACCGCGCGATCAAGCATCGCACCTATCAGATCGCCACCGATGGCACGCAAAAGCTACCGCAGCGCATGCTGGACAGTGTGCGCTGGCATTTGCAAAACGGTTCAGGCTGCGATTTTCTGTTGCTGGGGGTGGCGGGCTGGATGCGTTATGTCAGCGGTGTGGATGAACACGGCCAGCCGATTGAGATTCGCGACCCATTGAAAGATGAGCTGGCGCGCATTGTGGCGTCGAGCGAAGAAGGTGCACCTCGTGTTCGCGCCTTACTGGGATTGAAAGCGGTATTCGGTGAGGACTTACTGCATCATGCCGGCTTCGTGGCACGCGTCACCGAACTCTATCAGCAATTGTGTGCCGCTGGTGCTCGCGCCACAGTGCATGCCCTCACCCGGGCTGCAACAAACTTGTAGCGCAGAGGCAGCGTGCTGATTAGACTGCTCCCTTATAACCTCCATAATTCGATACGGATATTGCTGCATGTCGATTGTCTATACCATAACCACCAGCGAACCCGTAAATCAGCAGATTTACCGCTATCTGCGTCGGGATATCGTTACCTGCGCCATCCATCCCGGCTCGCTGCTGTCGGAAAAAGAGGTTTCAGCGCGCTTTAATGTCTCACGCCAGCCAGTGCGTGAAGCCTTTATCAAACTGGCTGAGGCTGGACTGGTACAGGTATTACCGCAACGCGGCACTTTTGTACGCAAGATTTCCGCCCAGCGTGTCGCTGATGGCCGGTTTATCCGTGAGGCGGTGGAAATCGCCGTGGTGCGCCGTGCGGCGCAGGAAATCGCGCCAGAGGCGCTGATGGCGCTGGAACATAATCTTCAGCTGCAGCGTTTAGCGGCCGAACGCCATGACAGCCAGTCATTCCTCTCCCTCGATGATGAGTTTCACCGCCTGATTGCGGAAGGCATCAACTGCCTGCTGGCATGGGAAACGGTGGAGAACATTAAAGCCACCATGGACCGGGTCCGGTTTCTGACACTGAGCGAAGTTTCCCCACCGGAAAGCCTGATTCAGCAGCATGAAGAGATTTATGCGGCGCTGAAAGCGCATGATGTTGAGGCTGCCGAGTCTGCGATGCGTCGTCATTTGCAGGAA
The DNA here is from genome assembly GCF_059730475.1 of Pantoea sp. X-Soil-TKNS-1280. Classification (NCBI taxonomy): domain Bacteria; kingdom Pseudomonadati; phylum Pseudomonadota; class Gammaproteobacteria; order Enterobacterales; family Erwiniaceae; genus Pantoea; species Pantoea sp. X-Soil-TKNS-1280. The sequence goes on from NZ_AP035962.1 coordinate 2,837,564, forward strand.
ATGATTCTGACCATTACGCCGATTGCGGAACGGAATAGCGAGTGGTTTGAAGCGCCTTGAATCAGTGCCCTCTCCCGTTTACGGGAGGGGCACTACTGCACACTATGCAATCGTTACATCTTTGGATAAATACACATCCTGCACCGCGTTAATCAGTTCCACGCCCTCTTTCAGCGATTTCTTAAACGCTTTGCGTCCCAGGATCAGCCCCATACCGCCCGCACGTTTGTTAATCACCGCCGTACGCACTGACTCGGCCACATCGGTCGCCCCGGCGGCTGCTCCGCCAGAGTTAATCAACCCGGCGCGCCCCATATAGCAGTTCGCCAGTTGATAACGCACCAGGTCAATCGGGTTTTCCGTGGTCAGCTTGCTGTAGACACGCTCATCGGTGTGACCAAAGTTGACAGCGGTGTAGCCCCCGTTATTTTCCGCCATTTTCTGCTTCACAATATCCGCACCAATGGTCGCCGCAAGATGGTTGGCCTGGCCGGTTAAATCGGCACTGGCATGATAATCCACACCATCTTTCTTAAAGCCGTTATTGCGCAGATAAGCCCACAGCACCGTCACCATGCCCAGCTCATGCGCGCGTTCAAACGCAACAGAAATCTCTTCAATCTGTCGCCGAGACTGCTCAGAGCCGAAATAGATAGTGGCACCGACCGCGATGGCCCCCATATTGAACGCCTGCTCCACGCTGGCGTACAGGGTCTGATCGTACTGGGTTGGATAGCTCAGCGTCTCGTTATGGTTCAGTTTCACCATAAAGGGAATCTTGTGTGCGTAACGGCGTGCAACCGAAGCCAGCACGCCATAGGTCGAAGCGACACAGTTGCAGCCCGCTTCAATCGCCAGCTCCACGATATTTTTCGGATCGAAGTAGTGCGGGTTGGCAGCAAACGAAGCCCCCGCCGAGTGCTCAACGCCCTGATCAACCGGCAGAATCGACAGATAGCCCGTGCCCGCCAGTCGGCCAGTGTTGTACAAGGTTTGCATATTACGTAACACGACTGGAGAACGATTGTTGTCCGTCATTACGCGATCAACATAATCCGCGCCCGGTAAATAAAGGCTTTCCGCTGGAATGGTCATGCAGCGATGTTGAAGAAGACTGTCCGCTTCTTTGCCCAATAACTGAACGATGTCCGTCATGCTGACTCCTGAATAAATGGCTGGATTGGAACCGACACCTGCCGATTCGCCCCCAACAGCCTGGACCCAAATCCGCCAGGCTGGCAAATTGCTGACTCCATTTTTCAGACAGATGCGCAGGCAAAAAACGGCAATCCGGCGTTACGCCCTACCACCAGCGATGGAAATGGTGCACCGGCCCAATACCTTTGCCGACCTCTAGCGAATCCGCCTGCAACAGCGCCTGTTGCAGCCACGCTTTGGCTTCCGCCACCGTGGCTGACCAACTGTCATGCCGTGGACGCAGTGCCGCCAGCGCCGCTGACAACGAACAGCCGGTGCCATGCGTGTTGCGGGTATTGACGCGAGGTGCGGTAAAGCGCTGGCGTCCGCTGCGAGTGATCAGCCAGTCCGGGCTTTCCGCATCACTCAGATGTCCTCCCTTCATCAGTACCGCTTCACACCCGAGATCGAGCAACGCATCGCCCTGCTGGAGCATGGTGGCTTCATCCTGCGCCATGCTCCGTCCAAGCAACGCCGCCGCTTCCGGTAAATTTGGCGTAATCAGGGAAACCTGCGGCAGTAGCAGTTCACGGATACTGTCGATGGCATCAGGTGACAACAACGCGTCGCCGCTTTTGGCAATCATCACCGTATCCAGCACCACAAACGACAGGCTGGCACGCTTCAGCTTCGCAGCGACGATTTCCACTACCGCCGTTTCCGCCAGCATGCCGATTTTAGCGCTGTCAATACGCACATCATCGAGTACCGAATCCAGTTGTGCACCGACAAATTCCGGATCGATGCGATACACCGATTGCACGCCACAGGTATTCTGCGCCACCAGAGCGGTGATCACGCTGGTGCCGTAAGCGCCGAGTGCCGAAAAGGCTTTAAGATCGGCCTGAATTCCCGCGCCACCGCTCGGATCGGTGCCCGCAATGGTTAATGCATTGATGCGCTTCATGGCGTCACCTCCAGCGTCCACAGTTCATCGAGGAAGGCGGCCACAAAGCTCCCTGGTCCCTGCACCTGACGCGCAGCCCTTTCCCCCGCCAGCGACATCACGCGACAGGCGGCAGCCACATGTTGCAGGCGCTCACCCGGCAGGCTGGCAAAGCCCGCCACCACTGCCGATAGTGCGCAACCGGTGCCCACCACCCGCGTCATTAATGGGCTGCCGCCGGGAATTGCCAGGATGTTGTGACCGTCAGTAACATAATCCACTTCGCCAGTGACCGCGACGATGCTGTGATAATCACGCGCCAGTTGCTGTGCGGCACTGATTGCCGCGTCGGCCTGATGCAGGCTATCCACACCACGCCCGCCTGCCGCCTGATTCGCCAGCGCCAGGATTTCTGAGGCATTGCCACGAATAGCCGCGGGTTGCTGGCTTAGCAGCTGCTGACAAAATTCGGTGCGAAACGTTAACGCGCCGACCGCTACCGGATCGAGCGTCCAGGGCGTCCCCGCCCGGTTGGCTGCGGAGACGGCTGCCTGCATCGCATCACGACGATCGCGTGTCAGGGTACCAACATTGATCAGCAACGCATCGGCGAAACCACTGAACTGTGCGGCTTCATCAGCATCGATCACCATGGCAGGTGAAGCGCGTAGCGCCAGCAGGACATTCGCGGTAAAGGTTTGTACAACGTCATTGGTCATGCAATGCACCAGCGGCATATGCTGACGGAGTAACTGAAGAGATTGCGCGAGTTGCGCTGTGGAGAGAAGGTCAGGCTGTTTCATAAGGCTCCCAACCGGCGATCAAGAAGGCGAATGCGGTCAGGCATCTGACTTCCCTACGCTGGCATTATCCAGATCAGGTCAGCGGGTTTATCTCAGCCCCGTTTAGGAGGGCACCCCGAGTCATTGATATATATAAATATATTACACAGCAATTTCTGCGATGTGAGCCATGATCATAAGTGACTTAGCCATTGCTGTAAACCTCAGATTAGCCCCTCATATGGACAGAAAATCCGCATAAAAAACCCCGCAGAGCGGGGTTTCCAGGCTGAATGGACACCTACTTACCGAGATATTGCTTAACTTTCTGCGTATCCTTACCCACGTTTGCGACTGCGGTTCGTAATTGTGCGACAGAAACATCCAGGGTTTTAGTCCAATATTCGACTTCCCAGGTTTCACTGAGACGAATAACGCGTTTGTCTTCAGGTTGTCTTTTCTTCAAAGCATCAGTCATTTTACAGCTCCTGAGGTTAAATTAAGTGGCATAACGCCCCCTTCAGATCAGCAGCCAGAAGTGTGCTGGCTATCGGCGAAAATCCTAGGCAAAATCCTCATCAAGATCAAGGTATAGAAACTACACCAAAGTACAACAAGCCGTAATTATCATCGATAAGAAAATTTTTATCTTTGGATTCATGAACTCCCTGCTTTGTAAAGAATACACTTCGCCCGTCACCTTTTAGCCTGTCCTGTTTCGCAATGTCATTACCCTCGCCCGCCTGCTGGTTTCATGCAGGGATTCCTCACGATAAGAACATCCTCCCCCTGACCTGAAACATCTTAATTTAATTAAATATCATATAGATAACATCAACCATCCTGTCTAAACCTGAGATCCTGTGTTTTGCGTGCCACGTCATAATTTGCAAAAAATGCTATTGATAATTCGCGTCGCGAAAAATAACATCACACCACTTGTTACATGAGGTAACAGTTTCACCAAACATCATCACCAAAGGAATTATCACGGAGGATTTACCATGAACCGGACTCTTCGCACGCCACTGGCTGCTGCTATTGCTTCCATCCTGACTGTTACGGCATTGATTCCCTGCACACCCGCACTGGCGGCAGGCTTTGTTGATGACGCCTCTCTTACCGGTTCGCTCTTCTACTGGCAACGCCAGCGCGATCGTAAAGAGATGGATCCGCAGCATGGCAAGTACGGCCAGTATGATGCCAACCTGCACCATGCTTCTGCCAATGCCAGCCTGGACTTCTCTTCCGGCTATCTGGCGAATTTTATTGGTCTCGATCTCTCCGCTTTCGGTGCGCTGGAATTAACCCATGGTGGCCCCGCCGCCCCCAATGAAATCGGCTTCAGCGATGCCCGCACACGCTGGGATGAAAAATGGACCGGTGATAAGAGTGGCGCCAGCCTGTACAAGGCTGCACTGAAAACCAAATGGCAGGATAACTGGCTGCGTGCTGGTTATTTGCAACCAACCGGCCAGACGCTGCTGGCACCGCACTGGAGCTTCCTGCCAGGCACCTATCGCGGCGTCGAAGCGGGAACCACCTTCGACTTTGCAGATACCGGCGCGCTTTCCTTCTCCTGGATGTGGGCAGATCAGTACAAAGCCCCGTGGTATCAGCACATGTACAACTTCCGCAAAGCGGACGGCAAAACGGGGATTCCGTGGCTGCAATCCTTCGGCGCGAAGTATGACTTCAAAAACGATTTCATCCTGGAAGGCGCATATGGTCAGGCGGCAGATTACATGGATCAGTATTTTGCCAAAGCCTCATATCAGCTGCCGCTGGCCGGGTCACCGCTACGCACCAGCTATCAATTTTACGGGGCCAAAGATCGCGAAAGCGGCGGCACCAGCAATATCAACCATGTCTATGACGGTTTAGCCTGGCTGCAGGCCATGACGCTGGGCTACACACTGGGCGCTTTTGATTTCCGTCTCGAAGGGACCTGGGTCAAAGCCGAAGGCAATCAGGGCTTTTTCCTGCAACGCATGACGCCTTCCTATGCCAGTTCCAATGGCCGCATGGATGTGTGGTGGGATTCGCGTTCAGACTGGAACGCCAATGGCGAGAAAGCATTGTTTGCCGGAGTCATGGTCGATCTCGGCCACTGGCAATTGCCGGGCTGGCAGGCGGGTGGATCTTATGCCTATGGCTGGGATGCAAAACCCTCAACAAATCCCATCTACAACCAGCAACAACGCCTGACGGAATCTGCGTGGAGTCTCGACCTGGTTTATACCCTGCAGGAAACGCGCGCCAAAGGTACTCAGTTCAAACTGCATTACACCCAGTATGACAACCACAGCAACCTGCCCAGCTACAGCGGTGGCTACGGCAATATTTTCCAGGACGAGAAAGACATCAAATTTATGGTCATCGCGCCCTTTACCCTTTTTTGACCCTGAGCTGGCAGGAGCCAGAATTCATCCGCGCATAAGGATAACAGCATGAAAAAATTGAAATTAAGCCTTCTGGCATTGAGCGTTATCGCGCTCGGTGCCTGTAAATCGGTACCACAAAACCAGCAAGCGATCGTGGATCAAATCAGTCAGTTTGGTGTGCAGTACCAGGTAACCGACAATCAGGCCGCCAGCCATGGCGTAGATTGCGCCCAACTTGGCGCTGACTGGGCTTCCTGCAATCGGGCCACCATCAAGCTAACCAACCATGGCCCGGCCATCACCAGCAACAACTGGGCGATTTACATGAGCAACGTGCATGAGACCCTGCGCGTCGATAACGACCAGTTTAAAATGACACATGTCGTCGGCGATTTGACCCGCCTGGAACCGACAGATAAATTCACCGGCTTTGCTGCGGGAACCACCGTAGAGATCCCCATCGTTAATGAATACTGGCAGCTGTTTATCACCGATGTGATGCCGCGCTGGTACGTCACCGCAGAAGGGGCATCGCCAAAAATTATCAGCAGCACCGACACGGAAAATTTAACTGACTTCGTCCAGCCGTTTGGCAATCAATGGAAGCGCGTGGCTGACGATAAAAACGTGCTGATGCAACCCGACAGCCGTTTCGCCAAAAATGCTGATATCAAATTGCTGCCGGCAACGACGTTGCGTGGACAAATTACCCCCACTCCACGTTCGGTCAACATCCATGCAGCTGATGTCGATCTGAGTAAGGGTGTGGTGTTGCATCTCGATGCTTTGCCAGCCAACCAGGCTCAGGCAGTAGAGCAACGTTTCGCCATGCTGGGTATCCAACCGAATCTGAAAGGCTACGGCATCAAAACCCGTATTGACTCAGGCAAGTTCCACGGCGAAGAGGCGGTATCGGGTGCTTACCAGCTACGCATTACCCCTCGTGGTACCGATATCGTTGGCTATGATGCGGCTGGCGCATACTACGGCCTGATGTCGTTGCTCTCGCTGGTCCCGGCCGAGGGCAAACCCATTATCGCCACGCTGGAAGCGCAGGATGCACCGCGTTTTGCCTATCGCGGGGCTTTCCTGGATGTGGCACGTAACTTCCACAGCAAACAGGCGGTGTTGCGGATGCTGGACCAAATGGCCGCATGGAAGATGAACAAATTCCACTTCCATCTTAGCGACGATGAAGGCTGGCGCATCGAAATCCCCGGTCTGCCGGAACTGACCAATGTCGGGAGCAAACGCTGTCACGACCTGAGCGAACAACAATGCCTGGTGCCGCAGCTAGGTTCCGGTCCGTTCAGCGATAATCATGGTAGTGGGTATTTCAGCCGCACCGATTATATTGAGATCCTGAAGTATGCTCAGGCACGCAATATTGAAGTGATTCCGGAAATCGATATGCCTGCCCACGCCCGTGCTGCCGTCATCTCGATGGAAGCACGCTATAACCGGCTGATGGCAGCAGGCAAAACGCACGCGGCCAGCGAATTCCGCCTGATTGATCCCACCGACACTTCCACTACCACCTCGGTACAACTGTACGATCGTACCAGCTACCTCAACCCCTGCCTCGACTCCTCACAACGTTTTGTTGACAAGGTGATAGGTGAAATTCAACGCATGCACCGTGAAGCAGGTCAACCGCTGACGACCTGGCACTTTGGTGGCGACGAAGCGAAAAACATTCGTCTTGGCGCAGGCTACACCGATATAAAAAATCCTGAGGCAGGTAAAGGCATTCTCGATCAGCGCCAGCAAGACAAGCCCTGGGCTAAATCACAGGTCTGCCAGGCATTGGTGAAATCCGGCAAAGTGAAGGACCTGGAACATTTGCCAAGCCACTTTGCGCTGGAAGTCAGCCAGTTGGTCAAAGCGCACGGCATACCGGTGATGCAGGCATGGCAGGATGGTCTGAAAGATGCCAGCAACGCTCATGCTTTCGCCACCTCACGCACGCGCGTTAACTTCTGGGACACTTTGTACTGGGGCGGATTCGACAGCGCCAATGACTGGACACAAAAAGATTACGATGTGGTGATCTCCAATCCGGATTACGTCTACATGGACTTCCCCTATGAGGTTAATCCGCTGGAACGCGGCTATTACTGGGGGACGCGTTTTAGTGATGAGCGCAAAATGTTCAGCTTTGCACCGGATAACCTGCCGCAAAATGCTGAGACCTCAGTTGATCGCGATGGCAATCCTTTCGCCACGACGTCGGACAAGCCGTGGGGTGGTGCATATGGCCTCTCTGCCCAGTTGTGGAGCGAAACCGTGCGTACCGATCAGCAGATGGAATATATGATTTTTCCGCGTCTGTTAGCGGTTGCGGAACGTGGCTGGCATCGCGCCAGTTGGGAGCTGGATTATCAGCAGGGTCGCAGCTATAAGGGCGGTGAAACCCACCATGTCAACCAGGCACAGCTCACTGGCGACTGGCAGCGTTTTGCCAATCTGCTGGGCCAGCGCGAACTGGGCAAACTGGATAAAGCCGGTGTTCATTACCGTCTCCCAGTCCCTGGCGCGCGCATCAATGCTGGCAGGCTGGAAATGAACATCGCCCTGCCCGGTCTGCCGCTGCAATACAGTCTGGATAATGGCAACAGCTGGATTGGCTATCATCCGCAGGCACAACCGACCATTGCCGCAGGCGATAAGGTGATGGTGCGTAGCCTGAGTCTGGATGGAAAAAGGGCGAGTCGCAGCGAAAGCCTGTAATCGAATAAATTGCGCTGGATCATTTCTCATCACTGACGCTCCAAATCGTCATAACTGATTCAGCGCAAATAACATCCCGGATGTTGAACGGCAAAAAAGGAGGTGGCACAACAAATAACTCAAAATAGTTATTGGCGTTAATAAAATAAGACCGGGTAAATCAAATTATATTGCGCGCAGGCTGAGTCCCCTGCGCGCTTTTTTATTTGAAATTAATAAATAATTTCAAAATGAGAGCAACATCACTGTTGCTTGATTAATATCAAACTATGAGCGAGTAAAAAACGGCCTAATTTCATTCCGGACCTGAAGAATATAATTAAATCCGGCAGACACCATGAAATTAAGATTACTCAGTTTTATTCCGCACGCGCATAAATGGCGCAATATTCAGATCTCACGTAAAGGCGCAGTTTCTCCCTCTGGTCGTCACTACCATTCCACACATGTCCAGGCACATTGCAAAGGATGTGGTGAACGCATTCACCGGGTCTATTACCGGGATATCAGCGATGCAGAGGCACGCCGCTGGTTAGGATAATCAGGCAGATATCAGCGGATCATATGTTGCAGAGATGTTATGGCATGGTAATCTCCCCATATTAACCTCTTGCCAATATCACCGCTATGCCTGATCTATTAACCACATTAAGTCACCAGATTTACCCCTCGGCCCCATTATTTATTCTTATTTTTCTCGGTTATTGCCTGACGCGTTTTGGCAAATGGCCCGCCAGTATCAGTGAAGGGATGAACCGTTTTGTGTTCAATGTGGCCCTGCCCTGCATGCTGTTTGATGTAATGAGTGATTTCTACAAAAGCCCGCCGGTGGATTTTCGTCTGCTGCTGGCATTTTTTGGCAGCTGTCTGCTGGTATTTATTGCCGGGCGCGTGATCGCAGCAAAAGTGTTCCAGCTGGAAAGCATTGCCGGGTCGGTGTTTGCGCTGGGTGGTATTTTTTCCAACAACGTGATGCTGGGCATTCCCATCGCCACGGTGTTACTGGGCGAACAGGCATTGCCATCGGTGGCACTGGTGCTGGTGTTTAATAGCCTGATCCTCTGGACCCTGCTGACAGTATCGGTGGAGTGGTCAAAGCATGGCAGCTTCTCGGTACACGGGCTTGGTCGCACGCTGATTAGCGTACTGAAAAACCCGCTAATTATCGGCATCCTGAGTGGTACGGCCTGGAGTTTCCTGCAACGACCGCTGCCACTGATTGCGGCACAACCCATTGATCTACTTGGCTCCATTGCTGCACCGCTGTCGCTGGTGACGCTTGGCATGAGCCTGGCGCACTATCGAGTGCGTGATGGCCTGAAGGAAAGTTACAGTATCTGCCTGCTGAAGCTGATTGTGCAGCCGATGTGCATCTGGGCGATCGCCTGGCTGACCGATTTACCGGCGCTGGAAAGTAAAGTGGTGGTGCTACTGGGATCGATGGCGGTGGGCGTCAATGTCTACCTGATGTCGCAAAAATTTCAGGTGCTGACCGGCCCGGCTGCGGCCAGTATGTTGTTTTCCACGCTGTTCGCGGCGGTGACCACACCGGTATGGATGATGCTGATGACGCTGGCCGGGTACTGACGTGCAAAAAAAAAAAGCCCTGCAACACAGGTTGCAGGGCGTTTGCGTGGCTATCGCAACAAAATTATTCAGCCGGATTGGTGCGGATCAGATAATCGAACGCACTCAGTGAGGCTTTGGCACCTTCACCGCTGGCAATGATGATCTGCTTGTACGGCACCGTGGTGCAGTCACCCGCTGCAAACACGCCTTTCAGGCTGGTTTCGCATTTCGCATCAATAATGATTTCGCCCATACGGTTGCGCTCAACGGCGCCTTCCAGCCAGGTGGTATTCGGCAGCAGACCAATCTGCACAAAGATGCCGCTCAGCGCGATTTCATGGCTGTTCTGATTGGTGCGATCGGTATAAACCAGGCTGGTCACTTTGCTGCCATCGCCTTTCACTGCCGTGGTTTGTGCGTTAAGGATCACATCCACGTTTTTCAGGCTACGCAGTTTGTCCTGCAATACCTTGTCAGCACGCATTTCGCTGGCGAATTCAAGCAGGGTGACGTGCTCAACGATACCCGCCAGGTCGATGGCCGCTTCAACACCCGAGTTACCGCCACCGATGACCGCCGTACGCTTACCTTTAAACAGCGGACCGTCACAGTGCGGACAATAGGTTACACCTTTGGTGCGATACTCTTCTTCACCCGGCACACCCATATTGCGCCAGCGAGCGCCGGTAGCCAGGATGATGCTGCGTGATTTCAGCACTGCGCCAGAAGCGGTTTCGATTGCATGCAGACCACCCTCTTTGGCTGCCGGGATCAGCTTGATCGCGCTCTGGGTATCAATCACATCAACATCGTAATCATCAACGTGGGCACGCAGTGAACCTGCCAGCTTCGCACCTTCGGTTTTCGGTACGGAGATGTAGTTTTCAATGTCCACGGTATCCAGTACCTGGCCACCAAAACGCTCACCCATCAGACCGGTACGAATACCTTTACGTGCCGAGTAAATCGCTGCTGCTGCGCCCGCCGGACCACTACCGACGATCAGTACTTCATAGGCATCACGCTTATTCAATTCTTCCGCCGCACGTTTGTCAGCGTTGGTGTCCACTTTGCCGACGATTTCCGCCAGGCTCATACGGCCCTGACCAAACTCTTTGCCGTTCAGATAGACAGCCGGAACGCCCATCACGTTACGTTCGGTGATTTCGTTCTGGAACATGCCACCGTCAATCGCCGTATGGCTGACATTCGGATTGAGGATTGCCATCAGGTTCAGTGCCTGAACAACATCCGGGCAGTTGTGGCATGACAGGGAATAATAAGTTTCGAAATGGAACTCGCCTTCAAGCTGAGCCACTTGCTCCAGCAGGCTCTGCGCTTCTTTCGAAGGGTGTCCACCGGTCTGCAGCAGTGCCAGTACCAGTGAAGTAAATTCATGGCCCATCGGCGAACCGGCAAAACGCGGGCCGCTGTGGCTGCCAGGGTTGGTAATCAGGAATGAAGGCTTACGTACCGGACGATCATTCTCTTCGCGGAAGCTGACTTTGTCAGACAGGCTCGCGATATCAGCCAGCAGGGTCCGAATCTCTGCGGATTTGGCGCCATCATCCAGTGTGGCAATTAACTCAACCGGTTTCGTTAATTTCTCAAGGTAAGCCTTGAGTTGGGTTTTTAAGTTGGTGTCGAGCATAATGAGTTCCTGTTGCTGGTCGAAAAATCGGGTGCCGTAGCACCCGATTGGAGAAACATCGAAGGGCTGCGTGTTGGCTTAGATTTTGCCAACCAGGTCCAGTGATGGAGCCAGAGTCGCGTCGCCTTCCTGCCATTTAGCCGGGCAAACTTCACCTGGGTGAGAAGCAACATACTGAGCCGCTTTCACTTTGCGCAGCAGGTCAGAGGCGTCACGGCCAATGCCTTCAGCAGTGATTTCGATAGCCTGGATGATGCCTTCCGGGTCAACGATGAAAGTACCACGATCTGCCAGGCCTTCAGCTTCACGCATGATTTCAAAGTTACGGGTCAGTGCACCAGTCGGGTCGCCGATCATCGCATATTTGATTTTAGCGATGGTTTCAGAAGAACCGTGCCAGGCTTTGTGGGTAAAGTGGGTGTCAGTAGAAACAGAGTAGATATCTACGCCCAGTTTCTGGAATTCTTCGTGATGATCAGCCACGTCGCCCAGTTCGGTCGGGCATACGAAGGTAAAGTCAGCTGGGTAGAAGAAGAAAACACTCCATTTACCCTCAACGTCTTTCTCGGTTACGTCGATAAATTCGCCGTTTTTGAATGCTGCGTTTTTGAACGGTTTAATTTTGGTATTAATGATAGACATCGGGTGACCTCCGTTAAAAGATGTGATGCAGGTTACATAATTTTCGGGCCAACATCTAATATGCAGCCGTTATCAATTAGATAAACAAAAGCTATCAAACGCGACAAGGCCCGATTGCTGCGGCCTGCCGCGGCATTCTACACAGAAACTCCCCTGATTTAACGTGGTTTATCTTTTTGCGCCGGAACTGCTACTTTTGAGTGAACCGACTGCTGGAGTTCATCAGTGCATATTCGATTGTTTCAGGAAGCTGACCGCCCTTTTCTGCGTACGCTGTTCCTTGCAGCGCGCCGGACCAACTGGACCTGGCTCGACAGTGATGACTGGCAGCTGGAGGATTTTGATCGGGTAATCATGGGTGAGACCGTGCTGGTCGCGGAAATTGACGGCCATCGCGCCGGTTTTGCCGGTGTGCTCGATAATGATAATTTCCTGCACAGCCTGTATGTCTCCCCCGATTTTCAGGGCCAGGGTGTGGGCAGTGCGCTACTGGACGCGGTACAGGCACGTTTTACCGGCACCGGGGCGCTGAAATGCCTGCTGCTGAACCAGGCTGCGCAAACCTTTTATCTGAAGCATGGCTGGCAAAAGGTGGCGCAGGGTGAAAGCGATCAGGGGAAATACCTGTTGATGCACTATCCGCTGACGGCGCGCGCCAGCGGATAATCAGTCGGTTAAACCGCGCGGAAGGCGATATCGTCGGGGATCACTTCCCCATGCCAGTAAAGCTGCGATGCCACGCGCCCGGCCAGTTCACGATACATCACGGTAAACTCACTGTCTGGACGACGAATCACCGTTGGCTCACCGTCATCCAGATCTTCGCGCAAATTAATATGCAGCGGCAGCTGCGCCAGCAGACGGGTGTTGTAGTCCTGCGCCAGTTTCTGCGCACCACCCGTGCCAAAGATCGGCTCATGATGACCACATTCGCTACAGATGTGGATGCTCATATTTTCCACCACACCCAGCACCGGTACGTTGACCTTCTCGAACATCACGATACCTTTACGCGCATCAATCAACGCGATGTCCTGCGGCGTCGTCACCACCAGCGCGCCGGTCACCGGGATATTTTGCGCCAGCGTCAGCTGGATATCACCGGTGCCGGGTGGCATATCCAGCACCAGATAATCCAGGTCCGGCCACATCGTTTCATTGAGTAGCTGCATCAATGCCTTGCTGGCCATAGGGCCACGCCACACCATGGCGTTATCGTCAGTCACCAGATAACCAATGGAGTTGGTCGCCAGCCCGTGCGCCATGATCGGGGCCATATGGGTGCCATCCGGCGAAGTCGGACGCTGATTTTCCGTACCGAGCATGTTGGGAATCGACGGACCATAGATGTCCGCGTCAAGAATCCCCACGCGCGCCCCTTCCGCCACCAGCGCCAGCGCCATATTCACTGCGGTACTGGATTTGCCCACGCCCCCTTTGCCGGAACTGACCGCAATGATGTTCTTCACACCATTGACGCCAGGGTGGTTTTTCACCCGCTTCAGGGTGGCGATATCGTGGCGTAACCGCCAGTCAATCGCCCGGGTTTGCGTCAGGCGCAGCAGCTCGCTGCTGGTTTGTGCTTTCAATTCCTCAAACGCACTGGCCCAGGCGAAAGGCATCACCAGTTCCAGATGCAGTATGTCATCCAGTAACGCGACATGGCGCAAGGCTTTCAGTGTCGTAAGATTGTGCTTCAGTGTCGGATGTTCAAAGCCACTCAGCACGCCTATCACCACGGCGCGCAGGGCCTCAGGTGAATGTTGTTCCCGGGATTGTGAAGTCATCCCCGCTCCTTACTCTTTATTCTGACGCTGAACTTCAGCGATGTGATTTCAATAATATCAGATAGGGCATAAAGTGACGTGACTGTCAGGTTGTGTTTACGCCAGAGAGTGCTTCGGTTAACATCTTAAGCCCGATTTTTCATTTACAGAAAGCTACGCAAACTATGACTCAAGTCGCTAAAAAAATTCTGGTAACGTGCGCGCTGCCATACGCGAACGGCTCAATCCATCTCGGCCACATGCTCGAGCATATCCAGGCAGACATTTGGGTGCGTTACCAGCGAATGCGTGGCAATCAGGTTTACTTCATCTGCGCCGACGACGCGCACGGCACACCGATCATGCTGAAAGCACAGCAACTCGGCATTGCGCCTGAGCAGATGATTGCTGAGATGAAGCAGGAACATGAGACCGATTTCGCCGGTTTCGACATCAGCTATGACAACTACCACTCGACGCACGGCGACGAAAACCGCCAGCTGTCGGAGCTGATTTATGGCCGTCTGAAAGAGAACGGCTTCATTAAAAATCGCACCATTTCTCAGCTGTACGATCCGGAAAAAGGCATGTTCCTGCCCGATCGTTTCGTTAAAGGCACCTGCCCGAAATGTAAATCGCCGGATCAATATGGCGACAACTGTGAAGTCTGCGGTGCCACTTACAGCCCGACCGAGTTGATCGAACCAAAATCCGTGGTATCTGGCGCGACGCCGGTAATGCGTGATTCCGAGCACTTCTTCTTCGATCTGCCTTCCTTCAGTGAAATGCTGCAGGCGTGGACGCGTTCTGGTGCGTTGCAGGAACAGGTGGCGAACAAAATGCAGGAATGGTTCGAATCCGGCCTGCAACAGTGGGATATCTCGCGCGATGCGCCCTACTTCGGTTTCGAGATTCCAGGTGCGCCAGGCAAATACTTCTACGTGTGGCTGGATGCGCCAATCGGCTACATGGGGTCGTTTAAAAACCTGTGCGATAAGCGCGGCAATATCGATTTCGACGAGTTCTGGAAGAAAGATTCCACCACCGAGCTGTATCACTTTATCGGTAAAGACATCGTCTATTTCCATAGCCTGTTCTGGCCCGCGATGCTGGAAGGTAGCCAGTTCCGTAAGCCGACCAACCTGTTTGTGCACGGTTATGTGACGGTTAATGGCGCGAAGATGTCAAAATCTCGCGGCACCTTTATCAAAGCCAGCACCTGGTTGCAGCACCTGGATGCCGACAGCCTGCGTTATTACTACGCGGCGAAACTCTCTTCACGTATCGATGATATCGACCTGAACCTGGAAGATTTCGTGCAGCGCGTGAATGCGGACATCGTCAACAAAGTGGTAAACCTGGCATCACGTAACGCTGGCTTCCTGACCAAACGCTTTGGCGGCAAACTGTCGTCCGAACTGGCCGATCCGGCGCTGTATCAGACTTTTGTCGATGCCTCGGAGAAGATCGGTGAAGCCTGGGCCAGCCGTGAATACAACCGTGCCATCCGTGAAATCATGGCACTGGCGGATCTCGCCAACCGTTATGTGGATGAACAGGCACCGTGGGTGGTGGCGAAACAGGAAGGCCGTGATGCCGACCTGCAAGCCATCTGCTCAATGGGTATCAATCTGTTCCGCGTACTGATGACCTGGCTGAAACCGGTATTACCGTCTCTGAGCGCCCGCGCTGAAGCTTTCCTGCAGAGCGAACTGAGCTGGGATGCTATCCAACAGCCGCTGCTGGATCATAGCGTTGCTCCGTTCAAAGCATTGTATGGCCGCATTGAGATGACCAAAGTTGACGCGCTGGTTGAAGCATCGAAAGAAGATGCTGCCGCCGCTAACAAGCCTGCGGCGACCGGCCCTCTGGCTGAAGCACCGATTGGCGACGCGATCACCATCGATGATTTTGCCAAAGTCGATATGCGCGTGGCGCTGATCGAAAAAGCAGAGCTGGTGGAAGGTTCAGACAAGCTGCTGCGCCTGGAGCTGGATTTGGGCGGTGAGAAACGCCAGATCTTCTCTGGCATTCGTGCCGCCTATCCGGATCCGTCAGTGCTGGTCGGCAAGATGACCATCATTGTCGCTAACCTGGCACCGCGTAAGATGCGCTTCGGTGTATCGGAAGGGATGGTGCTGTCAGCGGGTCCTGGCGGCAAAGACCTGTTTGTGCTGTCCGTGGATAGCGGTGCACAGCCAGGAATGCCGGTGAAATAACACTCTGAGCCGTCATTTTCTGGCGGCTTCTGCCATCCTGTAGCGGCGCGATTTATCGCGCTGTTTTTTGACAAAACCCGCGCGATAAATCGCGCCGCTACAGACTGCAAACCTTACCCATGATGTGATCTCTGGCACGCTAAGCGCTTAATGCGTATGATGAAGCCCTATGAAAACAGGAGCCTGTCATGCCCACCGTGCTGTCTGTCAGCTGGCGCTATTTGCGCGCCTTTATCATCATTTACGCTGCTCTTTATGCCGGAATCGGCATTTCTACCCTGCTTCCTATTAACATTCCCGGTAGTATCATCGGTATGCTGCTGTTGTTTATGCTGCTGGCGCTGCAAATCCTGCCCGTGGACTGGGTCAAACCCGGTTGTCATTTGCTGATTCGCTATATGGCGCTGCTGTTTGTCCCGATCAGCGTCGGAGTGATGAGTTATACCGATATCCTTACCGCGCAATTCGGTCCTATCGTTGTTTCCTGCCTGATCAGTACCTTCCTGGTACTGGTGGTGGTCGGCCTGAGCGCCGAGCGAATGCAGCGGTCTGGCGTGCCAAAGGAGCCAGGAAATGAGTGATATCTGGTGGTCCCTGCCACTGACGCTGCTGGCCTATTTCCTCGCCCGTAAGTTTGCAGCAAAAATCAAAATTTCCATCGTTAACCCGTTACTGGTGGCGATGGCGATTGTCATCCCCATTCTGCTGCTGACACATATGCCCTATGCCCGCTATTTTGCTGGCAGCGCGCTGCTCAATCAGCTATTGCAACCCGCTGTGGTGGCGCTGGCCTTACCGTTGTATGAGCAGATGCATCAAATCCGCGCCCGCTGGAAAACCATTATCAGCGTCTGTTTTATTGGCAGCATCACGGCAATGATTTCCGGCACCGCCATCGCCTTATGGTTGGGTGCAACGCCGGAGATTGCTGCCACCATCATGCCGAAGTCGGTCACAACGCCGATTGCTATGGCGGTTTCAGCCTCAATGCATGGCATCCCAGCTATCAGCGCCATTTGTGTACTGATTGCGGGTGTGCTGGGCGCAGTATTCGGCCATATGCTGCTCAATCTGTTGCAGATAAAAAGCAAGGCATCACGCGGATTAGCGATCGGCAATGCCTCGCATGCACTGGGCACCGCGCGCGCCGCAGAGATTGATTATCAGGAAGGGGCGTTCAGTTCTCTGGCGCTGGTGATTTGCGGCATTATTACCTCGCTACTGGCACCGTTCCTCTACCCGGTGCTGATGCACTGGTTCGGGTAAACTTGCGAGAGATCTCGCAAAGTTGAAACAAGCAAGGCGGCTTACATTGTCAGAGCGATATAGATCACATATAACCCTTCAGGCGGCGCACCGCCGCTGACGCGTTAACGAGGCCATCATGCATCCAAGATTCACTTCCGCTTTCTCTGCCCTGCCGGTCAATCTGCAACAGGCGTTGCAACCCATCATGGATGCCGCCGATTTTCATGGTGTCCTGCAGGCCAATGAAGTGACGCAGTTACAGCAGGCTACCGCGCTGGAAGCCGATGCCCTCGCTCTCGCCTTGCTGCCACTGGCGGCATCCTGTGCCGTCGCGCCAGTTTCAAATTTTAACGTCGGTGCCATTGCGCGTGGCAGCAGCGGTAACTGGTATTTCGGTGCCAATATGGAATTCCGCGGTGCACCTTTACAGCAGACGGTGCACGCGGAACAAAGCGCCATCACCCATGCCTGGCTACGGGGTGAAACGCAGCTGGAGACCATCACCGTCAATTACACACCGTGCGGACACTGCCGCCAGTTTATGAACGAGTTGAACAGCGGCACCGCCATTCGCATCAGCCTGCCAGGCCGTGCTGTCAGCACCCTGGGCGATTACTTGCCGGATGCTTTCGGCCCTGCGGATTTGAATATTGCTGAACGTTTACTGACCCCGGTCAATCATGGCTTTAGCTTGCAGGGCGACACTCTGCAACAGGCAGCCATTGAGGCAGCCAATCAGAGCCATGCCCCCTACAGCCACAGCTACAGCGGAGTGGCGCTGCGTAGCCGCAGCGGGCAGATTTTTACCGGACGTTATGCGGAAAATGCCGCATTCAACCCCAGCCTGCCCCCGCTACAGGCAGCCTTGATTCTGCTGAATATGCACAACGAAGCGCTGGATAGCGTGCAGCAGGCGGTACTGGCGGAATGCCAGGGGGCAGTGCTCAGCCAGCATGACGCTACGCGTGCCACACTGGCGGCGCTGGGATGTGGCGATTTTGCCGCTGTCACCTTGTCAGTTTGCGCAGTTAAGTGATCCTTTTACCGCTTTTGTGACCTTTTATTAACAAAAGCTGTACATCTGCAGGAAATTTCATAGGATCTGGCGCCAGAAATCACTTCACAATAAGAAAGTCTGGCGTTACCTTTCCCGGCGACACGCCAGAAAACACTGCAACCGGAGCAAAAACTGCATGGAACTCGAGTACGAAAGTAAACGTCCGCTGTATATTCCTTATGCCGGTCCGATCCTGCTGGAATTTCCGCTGTTGAATAAAGGCAGCGCCTTCTCCCTCGAAGAACGTAATGAGTTCAATCTCAATGGTCTGCTACCCGAAGCAGTTGAAACCATTGAAGAACAGGCCGAACGTGCATGGCGTCAATTCCAGGATTTCAAGAACAATAACGACAAGCACGTTTACCTGCGCAATATTCAGGACACCAACGAAACCCTGTTCTACCGCCTGTTGGACAATCATCTGGAAGAGATGATGCCGATTATCTATACCCCGACGGTCGGCGCCGCCTGTGAACACTTTTCTGAGATTTACCGTCGTGCGCGCGGCGTATTTATTTCCTATAACAACCGCGATCGCATCGAAGACATGCTGCAAAACGCCACCAAACAGAACGTGAAGGTGATTGTGGTAACCGACGGCGAGCGTATCCTTGGTCTTGGCGACCTGGGTATCGGCGGTATGGGGATTCCGATCGGTAAACTGTCACTGTATACCGCCTGTGGCGGCATCAGCCCGGCTTACACCCTGCCCGTGGTGCTGGATGTGGGTACCAACAACCAGCAACTGCTGAATGACCCGCTGTACATGGGCTGGCGTCATCCGCGTATCTCGGGTGAAGAATACGAGGAATTCGTTAACGAATTTATCCAGGCGGTTAAACGTCGCTGGCCGAAAGTGCTGCTGCAATTTGAAGACTTTGCGCAGAAAAATGCCATGCCGCTGCTGGAGCGTTATCGTGATGAGATCTGCTGTTTTAACGATGACATCCAGGGCACCGCAGCCGTGACCGTCGGTACGCTGATTGCCGCCAGCCGCGCTGCGGGCAGCCGCCTGTGCGAGCAAAAAGTGGTGTTCCTCGGTGCCGGATCTGCCGGTTGTGGTATCGCCGAGCAGATCATCGCGCAGATGAAATCCGAAGGCCTGAGCGATGACGAAGCGCGTGCCCGCGTGCTGATGGTGGATCGTTTTGGTCTGCTGACTGATAAGCTGCCGAACCTGCTCGATTTCCAGAGCCGTCTGGTGCAGAAGAGCGACAACCTGAAAGCGTGGGATATCACCAGTGATTCCATTTCCCTGCTGGATGTGGTGCGTAACGCTAAACCGGACATCCTGATCGGTGTTTCGGGTCAGCCAGGCTTGTTCACAGAAGAGATCATCCGTGAGATGAACAAACACTGTAAACGCCCGATTGTGATGCCGCTGTCAAACCCCACTTCACGCGTGGAAGCCACCCCGGCGGATATTATCGCCTGGACCGATGGTGCCGCGCTGGTGGCGACCGGTAGCCCGTTTGCACCGGTTAGCTGGAAAGGCAAAATCTATCCGATTGCCCAGTGCAACAACTCCTACATCTTCCCGGGCATTGGTTTGGGTGTGATCGCCTCTGGCGCTTCACGCGTTACTGATACCATGCTGATGACCGCCAGCCGTGCTTTAGCCGATTGTTCACCGCTGGTGAATGACGGCGAAGGCCCGGTTCTGCCGGAAATCAAGGATATCCAGGGCGTGTCCAAAGTGATTGCCATGGAAGTGGGTAAAGCCGCCCAGCTGGCTGGGGTTGCCGTGGTCACCTCGGAAGATGTGCTGTCCAGAGCCATCAATAACAACTTCTGGCTGCCGCAGTATCGTCACTACCGTCGCACCTCAATCTGATGATAGTGATTTGCCGGGCAAACCCGCCCGGTAATGCGCAAAAAAACGCCAGCCAACTGGCGTTAACTTGCTTCCCGCAGAGGCCTCAAGTAGCCTTGAACCATTCCTGTTTCCGCCAACCGAGTGCCTGCGCGCATGATTAAACGCGTTTTCTTTGGTCTGCTTTTCATCATCTTACTGATGGTGGCGACCGCACTTGGCCTCGATCGCTGGATCAGCTGGAAAACCGCCCCCTTCATCTATGAAAATGTCGCTGCATTACCACATCGCCAGGTCGGTGTAGTGTTAGGCACGGCCAAATATTACCGCACCGGCGTGATCAACCAGTATTACCTGTATCGCATTCAGGGTGCCCTCAACGCCTACAACAGCGGCAAAGTGAATTACCTGCTGTTAAGCGGCGACAATGCGCAGCAAAACTATAACGAACCGATGACGATGCGCCGCGATTTGATTAAAGCAGGTGTCGATCCGGCCGATATCGTGCTCGACTATGCCGGGTTCCGCACGCTGGATTCGATCGTTCGCACCCGTAAAGTTTTCGATACCAATGATTTCATCATCATCACCCAGCGTTTCCACTGTGAACGTGCGCTATTTATCGCCCTGCATCTGGGGATTCAGGCGCAGTGCTATGCCGTGCCGTCACCGAAAAATATGCTGACGGTGCGTTTCCGCGAAGTGGGTGCGCGCTTAGGGGCGCTGGCAGATTTGTACCTGATGAAACGCGAGCCGCGTTTCCTCGGCCCGCTGGTGCCGATTCCGGCGGTGCATGAAGTACCGGAGGATGCGCAGAGTTACCCGGCGGTGACGCCAGAGCAGTTGCTGGAGCTGGAAGAGAAGCTGAAGAAGTAACACAAATATGTAGCGGCGCGATTTATCGCGCGTCTTTTAAAACCCGCGCGATAAATCGCGCCGCTACGGAATGTTATTATTTCTTACGGGCGTATTTCAGCGAGTCCAGCGCCACGGCGAAGATGATGATGCCGCCCTTGATGATGTACTGCCAGTAAGGGTTCACGCCGATATAGGTCAGACCGTAGTTAATGACGGTGAAGATGATCACACCGGTCACCACGCCTGCGACCGTACCCACACCACCGGCGAAGGAGACACCGCCAACCACGCAAGCAGCAATCGCATCCAGTTCATACATAAAGCCGAGGTTGTTGGTCGCACTGCCGATACGCCCCGCTTCCAGCATCCCACCGAAGGCATAGAACACCCCGGACAGTGCATACACCAGAATCAGGTTCAGCGGCACGTTAACACCGGAGACTTTCGCTGCTTCCGGGTTACCCCCGATAGCAAAGATGTTTTTACCGAAGCGCGTTTTATTCCACAGGATCCAGACGAAGATGATGGCGATAATCGCGTAGAAGGTAATGTACGACAGTTTGAAATCACCAAAGCGGAAGAAGCCCTGGGCAAATTTCGAGAAGCCAGCATCAAAACCTGCAATCGGTGATGCGCCCACGTAGTCGTAGTACAGCGAGTTAATGCCGTAAACGATAATCATGGTACCCAGGGTGGTGATAAATGGGGTGACTTTCAGATAGGCGATGATCACGCCGTTCACCAGACCGATGATGCCACCAATGATGCACACCGTCAGAATCACCAGCGGAATCGGCACAGTATCCAGATGCGGGAAGACTTTGTTGGCGTTATCCATGGCCTGCAACAAGGTTGCCGCCACCACCGCCGCCAGACCCACCTGACGCCCGGCCGACAGGTCAGTACCCTGGGTAACAATTAACCCGGCCACACCGAGTGCGATAATAATACGCACTGATGACTGGGTCAGAATATTACTCAGGTTCATTAAACTTAAAAATGTCGGGTCCTGGAAAATAATAATAGCCAGCAGTACCAACAGGACAACATAAATGCCGCCCTCTTTTAACCAGGTTAGCGCATTCTTTTTAGTAGTCGCTTTCATGTTAAAGCCCTTGCTTCATTAAAGGTGTAATGACGCTAAACGCAGGATTTCATTCTGCGAGGTCGTTTTAGTATCAACAATGCCCGCTACCTGTCCATTACTCATCACCAGAATGCGATCGGTAATGCCCAACAGTTCTGGCATTTCAGAAGAGATAATAATGATGCCTTTCTCTTTCTTCGCCAGCTCGGCAATCAGCTGGTAAATTTCGAATTTTGCCCCGACGTCAATACCACGAGTCGGTTCATCCAGCATCAGAATTTCCGGCTGAGTTAATAACCAGCGGCCAATAATCACCTTTTGCTGGTTACCGCCAGAGAGCGATCCAATTTGTGTATGATGGCCCGGAGTTTTCACCCGCATCGCATCAATCACCCATTGGGTATCGCTTTTCATCCGTTTATTGTCCAGCAGTCCCATATTGTTTTTATACTTTCTGATATTGGAAATAAGTGAGTTAAAACCAATATCGAGGTAAGCATAAATACCGGTGGAACGCCGTTCTTCCGTTACCAGGGCAAAACCGTGGTTAATCGCTTCGTTCGCACTGTGGTTATTAATCGCTTTGCCATGCAGCTTAATGGTGCCGCCTGATTTCTCGCGAATACCAAACAGGGTCTCGACGATATCAGTACGCTTAGCCCCCACCAGCCCGGCAATGCCAAGAATTTCACCTTTATGCAGATCAAACGAGATATCGCGAATCGACGGCTGGCGCAGCGACGTCAAATGACGCACTTCCAGAATCACTTCACCCGGTACGTTAATTTTGTCCGGGAAGCGCTGGTTGAGGGAACGGCCAACCATCATGGCGATGATCTTATCCATATCCAGCCCTTCCAGCGGCTGGGTAGTAATCCATTGTCCATCGCGCAGGATGGTGATCTCATCACACAGCTGGAAAATTTCTTCCATCTTATGCGAGATATACACAATACCGCAGCCACGATCTTTCAACTTACGAATAATAGTAAAAAGATGATTAACCTCTTTTTCCGTCAGCGACGACGTTGGCTCATCCATAATAACGATTTTGGCGTCATAGGAAAAAGCTTTGGCGATTTCAATCATCTGCATCTGCGAAACAGACAGATTGGCAACCTTATCGCGCGGATCAATATCAATATCCAGCTCGTCAAAGATCGCTTTAGTATCGCGATACATTTTATCCTGATCGACAAATACGCCTTTGCGTGGATAGCGGCCAAGCCACATGTTATCCATCACGCTGCGTTGCAGAACCAGGTTTAATTCCTGATGCACCATCGATACGCCATTTTCCAGCGCTTCTTTGGAACTTTTATAATCAATTTCTTCACCCTGAAACAGGATGCTCCCCGTATCCTTTTTATAAATCCCAAACAGACATTTTAATAATGTGGATTTGCCGGCTCCGTTTTCACCCATCAATGCGTGAACCGAGTGAGGCCGCACTTTTAAATTCACATTATCTAAGGCTTTAACCCCTGGAAATGATTTCGAGACATTCGTCATCTCCAGCAGATATTCACGCTGTGTGGTCGGATTATCACTGGCCATAATTTACCTGGCTAAAAAAAGCGTTGGTCAGATGCAATAAGGCGCGGCGTAATGCCGCGCCCGGGACGGATTACTTCACAAACTGAGACAGATTATCTTTATCTACCGGTACATAAGGAACGCGAACGATCTTATCAACCATCTTGAAGTTAGTGCCTTCGGTTGCTGGCTTACCATCAGCCAGGTTTTTCGCCATATCCAGCGTCGCTTTTGCCTGGTTTTCCGCATCGTTCAGCACGGTACCAGCCAGTGCGCCAGATTTGATCAGCGCCAGCGCTTCTGGCAGGGCATCAACACCGAACACCGGGATAGAGGTCATGTTATGCGCTTTCAGTGCTTCTACCGCACCCATTGCCATGGCGTCGTTGTTGGCGATAACCACTTCGATTTTCTTCGCATTCGGGCCTGACAGCCAGGCGTCCATTTTGTCTTTCGCCTGTGCGGTATCCCACATCGCGGTATCCATCGCTAACTGCTGCGTTTTGATGCCGTCTTTGTTCAGGGTATCGATAACGTATTTCGTACGGGCTTCAGCATCCGGATGGCCCGGTTCACCTTTCAGCAGGACATACTGAATTTCGCCGTCTTTGTTCAGATCCCATGCCGGGGTAGCTTTCCAGTGTTTCTCAATCAGTTTGCCCTGGATAACACCGGACTCTTTAGAGTCGGTACCCACGTAGTAGGCTTTGTCATAGCTGGCCAGCACTTTGGCGTTCGGTTCTTTGTTGAAGAACACCACCGGCACATCATTGGCTTTTGCTTTATCAATGACCACTGCGGCAGCAGCCGGATCTACCAGGTTGATCGCCAGCGCTTTCACGCCTTTAGCCATCAGCACGTCAATCTGATCGTTCTGTTTTGACTGGTCATTCTGCGAGTCATTCATCAGCAGCTGTACGCCACCAATTTTCTTCGCTTCACTCTCAATGTCCTTACGCACCATGGACATAAAGTTGTCGTCATATTTGTAAATGGTGACGCCAATGCGTGCATCTGCGGCGTGAGCAGTCGCACCAAACATCATGCTGGCAACCAGTGCTGTGAGCGTGAAAACCTTCTTATTCATGGTATCTCCGGTTTTTTTATGCAGGGTATTTCATCGCGCCATGCTGCTCTGTGGCAGACAGCGCAGTCGGTTGAAACTCTCTGGTGGGGCGGATGCATCAAGCTCAAAGCCAAACCACCACCGTTTTCCTGACTTCCCTGTGCGTAACCGCTTCCTGAAGAATGTTGTGAACCATTTCAATCGGCTGCTGAAACCATGTCGGGGAAGGAAAACCCGGCGTTACATAATGTTTCAGTCCGGTAAGACGCTGCCATCATAGTGATCGGCATGTTAATTAACTGTGAATACAATCACAGATTGAAAACGGTTACACAGCCCCATCGCCTGAATTAGTGACAGACTCCACATTTTGCCGCTGGGCCACCGAATGGCGGCGTACCAGCGTCGGCATAAAGCAATGGGTCGCATGCGGATCCAGTTCCCCGGCGGCACCTTTCAGCGCCAGCTCAGTGGCCAGTTTCGCCATAGAAACAATGGGATAACGCACAGTCGTTAACTGTGGATCGGTATAACGTGAGATGGGAATGTCATCAAAACCGATGACGGAGAAATGCTGTGGTACCTGAATGCCATTATCTTTCAATGCAGTGAGCGCGCCTGCGGCCATACCATCGTTGTAGGAAAATACGGCGGTTAAATGTTGGTTACGTCCCAGTAACTCTACCATTGCCGCCTCACCGCCCTGCATATCCGGCTCGGCCTGGGCGACCCAGCTTTCCGGTGGACGGATCCCCTGCTCTGCCAGGGCCTGCAGCCAGCCTTCACGTCGCTGGGCCACATCTTCAATCGGGTGACTGGAGCTGAGAAAACCAATGCGTTGATGCCCCTGTTGTAACAACATGCGCGTAGCAACCAGCGCACCGGTCACGTTATCGAGACAGACACAACGGTGTTCAAAACCCGGAATAGTACGATTTATCAGTACCATACCAGGAACCTGTTCGAGGAAATGCGCCAGTTCGGCGTCTGAAAGCGTTTTCGCGTGCACCACCAGCGCGTTGCAACGCTGGCGGATCAGCACCTCAATGGCATGACGTTCTTTCTCTTCCAGATGCCAGGAGTTGCTGATCAACACATGTTTTTGCATGCGCTGAGCGACGGTATCTACCGATTTCACCAGCGCACCAAAAAAGGGGTCGGAGACATCCATGACGACAACGCCGATGGTGTCGCTGACCTGAGTTGCCAGCGCCTGAGCATTGGCATTAGGCCGGTAACCCAGCGTATCCACCGCCTGGAGTACGGCTTCGCGGGTATCCGCGGTAACGGCACTGCTGTTATTGAGCACACGCGAGACGGTGGCTACCGACACGCCGGCCTGACGGGCGACATCACGAATCGTTATCATGCAGCTGTTCCACAGAGGAGAAAATGCGCCTGGTGCGCGTAACGGCGCTATTCTGTCAGGGCCTCTGGGGATGCAGCGTGAATTACGTCACACGAATGAAAACGGTTACATACAATTCTGCAACCTTTGTGATGGCCGTCATTATCTTACCGGATCGCGTTACGCGATTTACCCGCCGCTAATGCCGTCAGTTTGCGCCATAACCACTCCATGGGTCCCTGGCGGAACCGGCGCAGCCACAGCACGGAAAACAGGATGTTAACCAGCCACACAGGGGGAACAAAGGCCAGCAATTGCAGGCGGTCATACTTCATAAACAGCCCGAAACGATAAAACAGCGTGGTGCAGATCAGCGTTTGCAGCAGGTAGTTACTCAACGCCATCCGCCCGACGCACTGAATGGCGAAACTGATACGCGTTGCGGCAATCTGTGGCCAAAAGCCGAGGCACAGCGCGGCATAACCGAGGCTGAGAAACGGGCTGGCAACATCACGCGGTACCTGCAAATAAAATCCGCTCCAGATGAAATCCCAGCCAAGATGCCACTGTCCGATGATACCTGGAATGGCGATCAGCCAGCCCACGCTCAGCAATATCACAGCCGCGCGGCGATAATGCTGCACGCTGAATTGCCCGCTCAACCAGCCGGTACGCATCAACGCAGCACCAATCAGCATCAGGCCCGCCAGCTGCCAGCCATATTGCGAGGCCAGCGCCATCAGGCTGGAAGAAAGATGATCAAGGCGGTTCTGCACCGCTTCCCAGCCCCCCAATAGCTTCCAGTAGCGTTCATACTGGAGATCGGCCACACCCGGCAACCAGGAGCGGCTGGGTTGCGGCGAGGAAATCGCACCAAACACCAGCAGCACGCCGCACCCCACCAGATACAGTAGCGCGCCGGTTTGTAATAATGCGCGGTTCGAGGGCACTTCACGTAACATCCGCCAGATAACCAGCCCAATCAGGCCGTAATCCAGCAAAATATCCCCTTCCCAGAAAAACAGCGCATGGATCAAACCCAGCAGCACCAGCAACGACAGGCGCGCCGAAATCCAGCGGCTGCCGCGCGGAATCTGCATATGCAGCCCGGCACCAAACAGTAACGCGAACAGCGTGAGGAATTTGAGTTGCGCCAGACCGTCCATCACCGCCCAGGTCCAGGCGTCAGACAGCGAAATCTCGCCCTGCCATGCCGGATTGAGATACGCCGCCGATGGCAAGCCGAAGCCAACAATGTTTAACAGCAGAATGCCGAGAATGGCGCAACCACGAATGAAATCCAGCGCGAGATAGCGTTGCATCGGGTGTCCTGAGGGAAAAATGAAAACGGGCGGCAAACGCCGCCCAAACAGTCTTAGTTATGACGTACCGCGCGCAGAAACTCCTGACGGGTATTCTGGCTGGATTTAAACAGGCCACCTAATGAAGTGGTCGTGGTGGCGCTGGTGGCATCTTTCACACCGCGCGCTTTGACACAGTAATGCACCGCATCAATCGACACTGCCACATTGTTGGTGCCAAGCAGCGTCTGCAACGCAATCAGCACCTGCTGTGTCAGACGCTCCTGCACCTGCGGACGCTGGGCAAAGAACTGCACGATGCGGTTGATTTTCGACAAGCCAATCACTTTATCTTTCGGGATGTAAGCCACGGTAGCTTTACCATCGATGATAACGAAGTGATGTTCGCAGGTGCTGGTCAGGGTGATATCACGTACCGTCACCATTTCATCAACCTTCATCTTGTTTTCGATAACGGTGATTTTGGGGAAGTTGGCGTAGTCGAGACCTGAAAAAATTTCATCCACATACATCTTAGCGATGCGATGAGGGGTCTCCATCAGGCTGTCATCTTCCAGGTCAAGATTCAGCAACTGCATGATTTCGGTCATGTGACCGGCGATCTGACGTTTGCGGGTTTCATCGTCCATTTCACGCACCGGGGCGCGTAACGGCGTTTCCAGGCCACGCGCCAGCAGCGCTTCATGAACCAGGGCGGCTTCCTGACTTAAGGTGCTCATCGTAATCTTCTCCGGCAGGTGATGCGCCCGCAGGTCGGTGCCTGCGGGGGAATTTCTGAGCGCGTATTGTGAAACACTCCGCGCCCTTAATCCAGCAATCAATCTGATTGGAGATGAAAGCTTTTCATGGAGCGCTACGACGCAACACCAGCGCGCCCGCCAGCAGTAAACCGGCTCCGGCAACCCATAAGGCCGGTTCCAGCTGATGCCACAGCAGAGACGAGCCCCACGACAGCAATGGCCCGCCGAGTTGTCCAACGGCATAGCCCGTGGTCAGCAGCCCGGCCAGATAACGCGTATGCTGCGGAGCCAGCTCACGGCCATATTGCAACGTCAGTTGTACCACGCACAGGAAACCACCACCGATCAGCACAGCCCCGATCATCAAACCATTCAGCCCCGGCAGCACGCTTGCGGCGATCACACCCAGCGCCTGCGCCCACAACACCAGCGCCAGCCGGACATGACTACTGCCCCAGTGGCGGGTCATGATGCCAAGGAGGATGCCGATGACCGCCGCACCGCCAAACACCGGCCAGACAAACTGGGCGAAGGCACTATGCGGGAAACGGGCTGCCGCCATTTGCGACAGGAAGGTTGCGGGCAGAATGTAACCAAACCCGGCCAGGCTGTAACTCAGTACCAATCGCTTCAGGTTACCATTCAACACCAGCGGCGCTGGGGCCTGATCGGGCCGATGCAGCTGGCCCTGGCGCGGCAGAAAACGGGCGATGGCCGCAATCAGCAGCAACGCCAGCAAACCATACGCCCCCCACGCCAGCGCGGCACTGGCACCGGTGGCATGCAACAACACCGCCAGTATCCCGCTGAGGAAGATCCCGGTGCCCGGTCCGGCAAACACCGCCGCTGACAATCCCGGGCGTCCATGATGCAGCAGTTGTTCATTACTCCATGCCGCCACCAGTACCATCGCCCAGCCGCTGGCACAACCGATAAGAAAACGAATCAGACCATGCAACCATGGGCCGGAGACACAGGCGGAGAGCAACGTCAGCACCACCGCGCCCCATACTCCCAGCTGCAAGCGCCATTCGACGCGCGTACGTGCCCGCATAGCATCAAAGGAGCCGCACAAATACCCCAGATAATTCAGTGCCGCCACCAGGCTGGCACTGGTCAGCGTCAACTGATGGTCCTGAATCATTAATGGGACCTGCGGCGTAAAAGCAAACCGCCCAATCCCCATCGCAACCACTAAACTTAAGAATGCACTGAGCGCGACGCGAAACGCCATAACTAACCCCTGATATTGTTTTATCACTTGCTTCAAGCATGCGCGATGTTTAAACTCACGAAAAGTGAATAATACTAACCAAGTTGTTTACGAGAAGAGAATATGGATCTGGTCCAACTACGCATGTTCTGTTCTGTGGCTGAAACCGGCTCGCTGGTTCGTGCGGCGGAACAGCTGCATCGGGTTCCCTCGAACCTCACCACCCGTCTGCGCCAGCTGGAAGAAGAGTTGGGCGTGGACCTGTTTATCCGCGAGAAGCAACGCATTCGCCTGTCACCGATGGGCCATAACTTTCTCAACTACGCCCAGCGTATTCTGGCGTTGAGCGATGAAGCGCTGAGTATGGCACGCGCCGGTGAACCCGGTGGCAACTTTGCGCTCGGTTCAATGGAAAGCACCGCAGCAACGCGCCTGCCGGGCTTGCTGGCGGCATATCACCAGCGTTTTCCCTCGGTAGCGCTGTCGCTGATCACCGGCACTTCGGGCGAGATCATCGATAAAGTGCGCGAAGGCACGCTGGCAGCCGCGCTGGTTGATGGTCCGGTGACCCATGATGATCTCAACGGCTGTATCGCTTTTCGCGAAGAAATGGTGTTAATCACCAGCCTTGAACATAAGCCGATCATCAATGCGCGTGATACTCAGGGCGATACGTTGTTCGCCTTTCGTAACAGCTGTTCGTATCGCGTCAAACTGGAATCCTGGTATCGCGACAGCCAGACCGCGCCGGATAACGTGATGGAAATCCAGTCTTATCACGCCATGATGGCCTGCGTTGCAGGCGGTGCGGGCGTGGCAATGATCCCGGCATCGGTGCTGAATCAGATGCCGGGCAAAGTTCGGGTGCAGGAACATGCGCTCCCCCCGGCGTACCGCGACACCGCGACCTGGCTGATGTGGCGTCGGGATGCGTTCACCCCCAATGTCGAAGCATTGAAGTATTTGATTATTGAATTATTTGATGACCGGCCGCTCAACGATGAACTGATGCATCCGCTGCATGCGACCGAGTAAATTTGTCATTTATTAACTGTTTTACCCTAAATAATTCGAATTGCAGGAAGGCGGCAAGCGAGTGAATCCCCAGGAGCTTACTCAGGTAGGTGACGGGGATGAATAAGCGCAGCTAACGCGCCTGCAATTTGAAGTATGACGGGTAATCACGACCAACGGGCCGCCTGGCCCGACTCTACAGGAAGAGGAATTGCATGAACATGATTAAAACCCGTGCCGCCGTTGCCTGGGCAGCTGGCGAACCACTGAAAATCGAAGAAGTGGACCTGATGCCACCACAGAAAGGCGAAGTGCTGGTACGCATCGTGGCGACCGGTGTATGCCATACCGATGCGTATACCCTGTCGGGTGCCGATCCGGAAGGCGTGTTCCCGGCGATTCTTGGTCATGAAGGCGGCGGCATCGTGGAAGCGGTGGGTGAAGGCGTAACCAGCGTGGAAGTCGGTGACCACGTGATCCCGTTATATACCCCGGAATGCGGCAAATGTAAGTTCTGTCTGTCAGGCAAAACCAACCTGTGTCAGGCGATCCGCGCCACGCAGGGCAAAGGGTTGATGCCGGATGGCACCACGCGTTTCTTCAAAGACGGTCAGCCGATTTTCCACTATATGGGCACCTCGACGTTCTCTGAATACACCGTGGTTCCGGAGATTTCACTGGCGAAAATCAGTAAAGAAGCCCCGCTGGAAGAAGTTTGCCTGCTGGGTTGTGGCGTGACTACCGGTATGGGCGCAGTAATGAACACGGCCAAAGTGAAAGAAGGCGATACCGTGGCCATTTTCGGTCTCGGTGGTATCGGCCTGTCCGCGATTATCGGTGCGAAAATGGCGAAAGCTGGTCGCATTATCGGTATCGACATCAACACCAGCAAATTCGACCTCGCGCGCAAACTGGGCGCAACCGATCTGATTAATCCAAAAGATTATGAGAAGCCGATTCAGGACGTGATCGTTGAACTGACTGATGGCGGTGTGGATTACTCGTTTGAATGTATCGGTAACGTTAACGTGATGCGTTCCGCGCTGGAGTGCTGCCACAAGGGTTGGGGTGAGTCGGTGATTATCGGCGTCGCCGGTGCCGGTCAGGAAATCTCCACCCGTCCGTTCCAGCTGGTTACTGGTCGTGTGTGGCGTGGCTCTGCATTTGGCGGCGTAAAAGGCCGTTCGCAGCTGCCGGGCATTGTGCAGGATTACCTCGACGGTAAATTCGCGCTCAATGATTTCATTACCCATACCATGCCGCTGGAAGATATCAACGAAGCGTTTGAGTTGATGCACGAAGGGAAATCCATCCGTTCCGTGGTGCATTTCAACAAATAACCAGGAGGCGTTATGGCATCCACTCTGGAATTGCTTGAAGAGCATCGCATGTTTGGCGGCTGGCAACAGCGCTGGCGGCATGCTTCATCGGTACTCAATTGCCCGATGACTTTCAGCATTTTTCTGCCACCGCCCAGGGACGACACACCACCGCCGGTGGTGTGGTTCTTCGCCGGGCTGACCTGCACCGATGAGAACTTCACCACCAAAGCGGGCGCTCAACGCGTGGCGGCGGAACTGGGTCTGGTGCTGATTATGCCAGACACCAGCCCGCGCGGTGACGATGTGGCGAACGACAGCGGCTACGATCTCGGTCAGGGCGCAGGATTTTATCTCAACGCCACTCAGCAGCCGTGGGCGGCACACTATCGCATGTTTGATTATGTCAGCCATGAGTTACCGGCGCTGGTCGCTGCTAATTTCAAGCTGAGTGAGCGACAGTCGGTGATGGGCCATTCGATGGGTGGCCACGGCGCATTGCTGCTGGCGTTGCGTCTTGGCGGGCGTTTTGCTTCGGCTTCCGCCTTTGCGCCAATCGTCAACCCAACTGAGGTGCCGTGGGGGCAGAAAGCGTTTAGCGCCTATCTCGGTGACGATCGTGCCAGCTGGCGTGAATACGATAGC
Organism: Pantoea sp. X-Soil-TKNS-1280; assembly: GCF_059730475.1. Classification (NCBI taxonomy): domain Bacteria; kingdom Pseudomonadati; phylum Pseudomonadota; class Gammaproteobacteria; order Enterobacterales; family Erwiniaceae; genus Pantoea; species Pantoea sp. X-Soil-TKNS-1280. The sequence goes on from NZ_AP035962.1 coordinate 2,869,656, forward strand.
TGCCTGCTGATGCGTGAGGTGGAACATCGGCTGCCAATCCTGATTGACCAGGGCGACAGCGATCAATTCCTTGCCGATCAGCTGCATCCGGAACGTCTGGAGGCTGTGGCACGTGAGCAGGGATTCCCGCTGGAATTACGTATTCAGCCGGGATACGACCATAGTTACTTCTTTATCGCCAGTTTTGTGGAAGACCATCTGCATTTTCACGCGAAACATTTGCTGGTATAGGGCAAAATAAATCTAAGCCGCGAACGTTCGCGGCTTTTTTTGCTTATAAAAAGCGTGGTGTGAAGCTGTGGGGAGTATCGAAATCATGTTTCAAGGCGAAACTTCCCTCTTCGTCCTCAACATTAAAGACTTTATTGGTGGTGATGCTCATCGCCTTTAATGATTTAATCACAATGGTGTCGGCAGAAAAATGCGCGGCTTTATCTGCAAGTAAAGTGTCATAATTCACTAGCGGTCGATAAAAATAACAAAAGTCCATCGATTCGCGTTCAGGTCTATTATTTGCCACCATCACACGACAACGCACCTCTCCCCCCGGTGCCATGCGCTCTGTGGCGCTGACATGGTAATACGGCGCGACAATCAGCGTTTTCGTCTCTATCTGTTTTATTTTCTTACGGCCAAATAATATTTTTACCGCATCAAGAATATCCTGCCTGACCGCACGCACCGAACTAATAGGGTTATCGCGGTTGATCAGCATCGCGCCCGCTGGGTCAAATATAAGGTTTTGACAAACGATATCGTTCGCTCTGACTTGCTCAAATAAAGCGACCGGAGAATTTTTAATTTGTTCGATCATTGCCGTACATTGAAAAATCACTTCCGGCTGGGTTGCAGGACGCTCTGTCCAAACGGATAGCGTCGCACGGGGAATCTTCATCATTTTTTCTCCATAAAAAATGTGTCCCGTGGTTCTATCCTGGATTGGCCCGGCGATCAGTGATTAGTACGACAAAATATCATTAAGAAAGCGGCGCGATAGATCGCGCCGTGATGAAAGGGCTAAATAATTGACTCCGCCACCAGGCCATCAATCATGACCTGCGGCATTCCCTGTGAGCAACATTCGATACGGCCACGCACACCGTAAACCTGCGCCAGCGTATCCGGGGTGATGACCTGCGCCGGTGCGCCATCGGCCAGCAAAGTCCCGTTCTTCAGCATCAGGGCGTGGTCAGCATGACGCAGGGCGATATTAATATCATGCACCACCACCACCGTAACGATATTACGCAGCCGCGTTTCACGGCGTACCAGATCCATCACGTGGAACTGGTAATTGAGATCCAGCGCGCTGAGTGGCTCATCCAGCAGCAACAGCTCGGGACGACGAATCAGGGACTGGGCCAAACCCACCAGCTGCTTCTGTCCACCGGAGAGCTGATCAAGATAGCGCATCGCCAAATGAGCAATACCGAGTTGCTCCAGCAGATGCATGATCTCCGTCTCACTGGCGGCACTATGCAAACCGCCTGAGGCGCGCTGTGCCACGATGATTGATTCCAGCACATGCAGATGCACCCCGGCAGGCAACGTTTGTGGCAGGTACACCACACGCTGCGCACGACGGGCAAACGGCTGGGTCATTAACTCTTCACCGTTCAGCCACAGCTCGCCCTGCCCTTTGCTCAAACCTGCCAGTGCACGCAGCAGCGTCGATTTGCCACAACCGTTCGGCCCGAGCAGCACGGTGATCTTGCCACGCGGCAGCTGTGGAACGTTGAGGTCCTCGATGACTTTACGCTTCGGATAGCCTGCGTAAAAATGGCTGAGACTTAATCCTTGTTCCATTACACATTCCCCCGATGACGCAGAATAATGCTCAGGAAGAACGGCACACCAACCAGCGAAGTGACGATACCGACCGGAATGATGACGCCAGGAATCAGGTTTTTCGATGCCACTGACGCCAACGACAGTACCAGCGCACCGGTCAGCGCACTGGCTGGCAGATAATAACGGTGGTCTTCACCAAACATCATACGGGCAATATGCGGGGCCACCAGGCCAATAAAACCAATCGGCCCGACGAAGGCAACCGCCAGCGCCGAGAGAATGCTGATGCGTAATAAGGTGGCGAGACGCAGGCGACGCACATCGATACCAAAGCTGATCGCGCGGTCTTCGCCCAGGCGCAGCGCCGTCAGTTTCCAGCTGCTGAGCATGGAGAACGGAATCAGGATGGCAAAGGCTGCCGTCAGCACGCCAAGTTTCTCCCACGAGGCGCGCGCCAGGCTGCCCATGGTCCAGAACACCAGCCCCTGCAGGGTATCTTCACTGGCGATGAACTGCATCATGGAGACCAGCGCATTAAAGGTAAACACCAGCGCGATACCAAACAGCACCACGCCCGAGGTGGAAACCCGTGTCCAGCGCGTCACGCCGTCCAGCATCAGCGCGGCAAACAGCGCAAAGATAAAAGCATTGGCCGAAATAAACCACTGATCCGGCACACCCGGGATACCAATACCGAGAATAATCGCCAGTGCCGCACCAAAGGCCGCAGCGGAAGAGACACCGAGGGTAAAGGGACTCGCCAGCGGGTTATTCAGGATGGTTTGCATCTCTGCCCCGGCGAGGCCGAGTGAGAAACCCACCACAATTGCCATCAGTGCATAAGGCAGGCGGATGTCCCAGACAATGACCCGCGTACCCGCATCAACGCTGTCGGGTTGTGTCAGGGTCTGCCACAGGGTGTGCAGGGAAAGCCCGGCCGGGCCGAGCGTAAAATCAAGAACTAACGATGCCAGTATTGCCAGCACCAGAACACCGATCAGCAACATCCGCTGACGCAGCACCTGATGATAGTGCGTCATGGTATCGACATCGTTGCCGTTTTCCGCCACCAGCGCGGCTTCCGAGGTACGCATTGTTTTACCTGTTTCTCGTCACAATCATAACGGCAGTCACAATAGAGCAGGTGATAATAATTATCAATTTTATCTGTGTTACTAAACGCCAAAAAAAAGCGCGGACATTGCCGCGTCTTTCAATATGTTGCAATCACTCTTTAAACGTCGGGAATTCCATTTCGCTGTATTTCACAAAGCGGGAACCCCGTACCAGTTTGTAACCCAACCAAATCACCAAAAATAGCGGAATACCAATATAGGTTGCCGCTACGCCGTACCAGTCGATACGGTCAGCAAGGAAGGCCTGGTAGTTCTGGCCGAGGGTGATAATCAGACACAACACAAAGGCGAAAATCGGTCCGATGGGGAAGAAGCCCGAGCGATAAGGTAAATCTGCCAAATCATGCCCCTGTGCGGTGTAACCACGACGGAAACGGTAGTGGCTGATGGCAATCCCCAGCCAGGCGATAAAACCGGTCATACCTGAAGTATTCAGCAGCCACAGATACACTTCCTGGTTGCCAAATTTGGAGGTCAGGAAGCACAGACCAGCCACCACGGTGGTGGCGATTAACGCATTGCGCGGTACACCGCCTTTCGACAGTTTGGCGAAAATACGCGGCGCTTTACCTTCACTTGCTAGGTTAAACAGCATACGGGTGGAAGCATACATACCGGAGTTACCGGCTGACAGCACCGCCGTCAGGATAACCGCGTTCATTACCGCTGCGGCCGACAACAGACCGGCATTCTGGAACACCAGAGTGAACGGGCTGATGCTGATATCTTTAATATCGTTATGTAACAGTTTCGGATCGGTGTAAGGCAGAATCAGGCTGATAATCAGAATGGCAAAAACATAAAACAGCAGGATACGCCAGAACACCTGACGCACAGCGCGCGGAATGTTTTTCGCCGGATCTTCCGATTCACCGGCAGCGATGCCAATCAGCTCAGTACCCTGGAACGAGAAGCCGACAATCATCGCGACACCAATCATCGCCGCAAAGCCGCCGGCGAAAGGCGCATCACCTACCGTCCAGTTGTGCCAGCCTGCGTTTTCCGCGCCGCGCATAATGCCAACGATCATCAGCACACCCACCACGATAAAGATGATGACGGTGGCGACCTTGATCAGGGAGAACCAGTATTCCGCTTCACCGAAACCTTTTACGGAAATGTAGTTGAGCAGGAACATCAGGCCGAGGAACAGCGCGCTCCAGATCCAGCCTGGGGTATCGGGGAACCAGTAGTTCATCACCAACTGGGATGCGACGAGGTCAACAGCAATGGTGACGGCCCAGTTGTACCAGTAGTTCCAGCCGAGGGCGAAACCGAAGCCTTCCTCAACATATTTTGCGCCGTAAGTCGCGAAGGAGCCGGACACCGGCATAAATGCGGCCAGCTCGCCGAGGCTGGTCATCAGGAAGTAAACCATCAGGCCAATCAACGCGTAAGAGAGCAGTGCGCCACCTGGGCCTGCCTGTGAAATCGTTGCGCCCGAGGCAACAAAGAGGCCTGTTCCAATCGATCCGCCAATGGCGATCATTGTCAGATGACGTGCCTTTAATTCGCGTCGTAACGCAGGTTGTTGTGTTGTTTTTGAGTCATTATGCATGTGTAAACGCTATGCCGGATAAAAATAAGGCGCGATTGTAGCAGCTAAGCCTGCTCTGTATAGCATTCACGTCGGGTTATTAGTTACCTTCATAATCGCCACGAAATTATTAGCCGCTGCGTTTGTGTTTACTCGCGGCAGTAGGTTAAAAAGCGGTTAAGCGCCTTGGAGAGATGTTTCTGGCGATGGTGGATGCGATACAAAGTGCGCGTCAGACGCGGCAGTGGCACCGCCACTTCCACCAGCGTGCCTGCCTCCAGCAAATCGGCGATCACCCGCCGTGACAGGCAGCTAATGCCCATACCGTGGCGTACCGCATGTTTGATCGCCTCCGAGTTGCCCAGCTCCATACCCAGTTGAAACTGCGGCAGATGGGACAACAGCAGATAATCGACGATTTCACGCGTACCGGAGCCACGTTCACGCAGGATCCACGGCGCAGCGGCCAGACTCTCCAGAGTGACCGGCTGTTGCAGAATGGCGGCATCCGGTGCGGCAAACACCACCAGCTCATCCTCCAGCCATGGCTCGCTGATCAGTTCCGGCACATGGCACGGCCCTTCAATCAGGCCAATATCGACCCGGAAATCCGCCACCGCATTAATGGCATCCTGACTGTTGCCGACGCTCAGCTCCAGCGGCAGCGCAGGAAAATCGCGACGATAAGCAGCGATCATCCCCGGCAGCAGATAGTTGCCGATGGTGCTGCTGGCGAACAGACGAATGGCACCATTGTCTTCTTTAAACAATTGTTCGATTTCACCCGCCTGTTCCAGTAACCCCACCGCGCGCGGATAGAGTAAGCGCCCATGTTCGTTCAAAACCAGCCGTTTGCCGACGCGGTCGAACAATTGCACACCGAGCTGGCTCTCGAGGTCCGCCAGCGCAGCACTCACCGCCGACTGGGACAGAGCCAACACCTGCGAAGCCTGAGTCGTGGAACCACTCTTCAGCACTTCGGTAAAAACTTCAATCTGACGCAGCGTAATGTGCACGCGTCCTCCTCACATCGCTTACCACTAATCATGGTTAATTATTAATGTATTATCAATTTTAGTTTTATACCAGCTACGTTAGTCATTATATGGCGAATCCTGCTCAGGAATAGCGTTTATCCCGATTGACGACGCAATGTGGTGTAGCGTGTTGATTGGTGTACTGACGATGGCGGGATGCGGAATATGCTGGTATGGCGTAGACGCATTGATTGAGGTGAGTTTTTTTGCCAGCTCACAAGTAAGTCTGGATATAAATAATCGTCGAGTTATCGTTGCTGGCAATATCACCACCTTCTGAACCCAGATCAATGTGCACTGTCTGGTTCCGGAATGATATACACGCTGGCATTGTTATATCCCGTAATATTGCTGCCACGTTCTATACAACGGACCAGGAGTTTTGTGGCGGAATCCAGACGTAATTTGATTTCTCGCAGGGCAGATAAACATCTGCTTCCGCAGGTATAAAGATCAATACTGATGTAATGACTTTTAGGGTAAGTATGGTAAGAAAGATGAGATTCGCTGAGTAAAAACAAACCGGTTACACCCTCACCTTCTGCCGTGAACTTTTGTGAGAGATAGCCAATAACGTTAAGTTCCGTTACGCTCAGGACTTCTGAGAAAAACTTTTGCAATTGCACTTCATCTTGCAGGAAACACTCATCGTTGATAACAATATCCAAAACATAATGACAGACCTTATCTTCCATAATAAAACCCCATTTACTTTCAATTTTATAAACTCAGAATCTGAAAATCATAAAAACAACTTAGTAAATATACTAACCAATTTAATTAAGATGAGATCGTCAAATACTAATATCTGTGATCGGAATCATGAAAAACATTAATTCCACCCAAATGAATGGTTTTTATTAACCATTCAAACCTGATTGATCAACTTGCTCATATCATTATAAACCGAGTCCACTTTACCCCCTCAGCTGTTTCCATTTTAAGCGGGCACTCATCCTGAAATAATAAGAGTATGCAATGTCTGGCATTGTTCTTTTCTCAGATTTGGCGTTTTAATGCCCTGAGTCATCCAGGGCAATACCCGGGCTTTGCACATACAAGATATATCTGAGATACTTATTAATATTGCGTTGATTTTAAACTTATTTAAACAACAGAAAAACAGGCATGCCGCAGGACATTTCGCGGTTAATAGCAGGAGAATGTCATGAAATATATCGGCGCACATGTCAGTGCATCAGGCGGCGTAGACCAGGCAGTGATCCGTGCCCACGAACTGGAAGCCACGGCGTTCGCGCTGTTCACCAAGAATCAGCGCCAGTGGAAGGCAGCGCCGCTTTCAGGTGAGGTGATTGATGCGTTTAAGACAGCCTGCGAAACCTATAAATTTACGCCGGGCCAGATTTTACCGCACGACAGCTATCTGATTAATCTCGGCCATCCTGTGATGGAAGCGCTGGAGAAATCCCGCGAGGCGTTTATTGATGAAATGCAGCGTGCCGAACAGCTCGGCCTGACCTTGCTAAATTTCCATCCGGGTAGCCATCTGCAACAAATTGATGAGCAGGCGTGCCTGAAGCGTATCGCAGAATCCATCAATATTGCGCTGGATAAGACGCACAATGTCACCGCAGTGATCGAAAACACCGCAGGCCAGGGAAGCAACCTCGGTTTTCGCTTCGAACATCTCGCCACCATTATTGAGCATGTGGAAGATAAATCACGCGTCGGTGTTTGTATTGATACCTGCCATGCCTTTGCCGGGGGTTATGACCTGCGCACGGAAGATGCCTGTGTCGCGACCTTTAATGAATTTGAACGCATTGTCGGATTTCAATATCTGCGCGGCATGCATCTGAATGATGCCAAGAGCACGCTTGGCAGCCGTGTTGACCGTCACCATAGCCTTGGCGAAGGTAATATCGGCAAGACGGTGTTTAGCTGGCTAATGAAAGATGCACGCTTTGATGGTATTCCAATGATCCTGGAAACCATCAATCCGGATATCTGGAAAGACGAGATTGCATGGCTGAAGTCGGAGCAACAGGGATAAAAAAAGGGGCGGCCTTGTGGACCGCCCCTTTGCTATGCCTGGTGTTGGCGTCGATAAACGTTATCAGGCGGCTTTAGCCAGCTCTTCTTCCGGACGTTTCAGGATAGCGTAGCCCAGGCCCGCCACCGCAGTACCAATCACGATGGACATCAGGTAACCCAGCACCGGTGTAATCGCTCCCGGAATCAACAACACAAACAGACCACCGTGCGGTGCCATCAGTTTGGCACCAATCGCCATTGAAATCGCACCTGTCACCGCACCACCAATGATACAGCACGGCAGTACACGCATCGGGTCACGGGCGGCAAACGGAATCGCACCTTCAGAAATGAAGCACAGACCCAGCACCAGCGCTGCCTTGCCACCTTCCTGCTGACCTTTGTTGAACTTACGACGAGCCACGATAGTCGCCAGGCCCATGGCCAGCGGCGGAACCATACCGGCGGCCATAATTGCAGCCATCGGGGCGTAGGTCTGCGAACTCAACAGGCCAACACCAAACGCATAAGCCACTTTGTTCACCGGACCACCCATATCGGTACACATCATGCCACCGAGGATAGCACCCAGCAGAACCGCGTTAGCCGTACCCATGTTTGCCAGCCAGTGAGTCAGGCCGCTCATGATGCCCGCTACCGGTTTACCCACCACATAGATCATCAGCAGGCCGGTAATCAGGCTGGCAACCAGCGGAATGATCAGTATCGGCTTCAATGCCTCCATACTCTGCGGCAGCTTCACTTTGCTGCTGAGCATCTTCGCGGCGTAACCGGCAATAAAACCCGCGATAATCCCGCCAAGGAAACCGGCGTTAATGCTGGTAGCGATCATACCGCCAATCAGGCCAGGGGTCAGACCGGGACGGTCTGCAATGGAGAAGGCGATAAAACCTGCCAGCACCGGCACCATCAGGGCGAACGCGCTGCCGCCACCAATTTGCATCAATGCTGCCGCCAGGGTACCCGGCTCTTTAAACGCGGTGATACCAAACGCAAACGACAGTGCGATGCTCAAACCACCCGCAACCACCATTGGCAGCATGTAAGACACACCGGTCAGCAGGTGACGATACGCGCCCGCTTTCTCTTGTTTGTCTTCCTGACCACCTGAAGCGCGCGCGCCACTCGGCTGGTAAGGTTTGGCTTCAGTCTGTGCTTTATCCAGCTCCTGGGCGGTTTTCTTCAGCGCCAGGCTGGTTGAGGTGCGATACATCGGCTTACCGGCGAATTTCGCCAGATCCACGTCGATATCTGCCGCTACCACCACCAAATCAGCCGCCGCCACTTCTTCCGGGGTGATGGCGTTGCCAGCACCCACTGAGCCGCGGGTTTCCACTTTCACCCACCAGCCACGTTTTTTGGCTTCGGCTTCAATCGCTTCAGCTGCCATAAAAGTATGGGCAACACCGGTCGGACAGGCTGTCACTGCAACGATGCGCTTCTGACCGCTGCTCTGCGCCACAGCCGGTGCGGCAACGGCCACGTTTTGCACCGTCTGAGCATTGGCTTTTGCCTGATTGATCGTTGCCAGCGGATCGCGCAGCAGCTGCTGCACATCAACCAGCGCCAGTGATTTGCCTGCCAGCTGCGCATCGTGCGGTGCGTTGTGACCCGCCACCAGCACCAGATCGGCGTCAGCGGCGTTTTCGGTAAGGGTAAGACCAGCCTGCGCCGCGACAGCACGCAGACTTTCCATCGCTAAATGTCCTGAGGCGAGGCCCAGGGAAGAATCTTTAATCAGCAGCGTTTTCATTATACCTCTCCTGCTGTTAGTTAACGGGTTGTAAGTCAACACGCGCCATCATCGCGGCCAACTGGGTACGATCGGTAACCCCTACGTTGCTCTGGCTGACAGCCATGGCCGCCACCGCCGTTGCAAGGCGCAGGGTATGTTCACTGGACTCACGCATCAGCAGGCCATAAATCAACCCGCCAACCATAGAATCCCCGGCACCTACGGTGCTGACCACTTCACACGCAGGTGGTTTGGCAATCCATTCGCCTGAAGCATTCACCCACAGCGCCCCTTCTGCTCCGAGTGAAATCACTACATGGGCTATGCCCTGTTCGCGCAGTTCATGCGCGGCGTCAATCACATCCTTCAGCGTCGGCAGCTTGCGCCCGGCCCAGATTTCCAGCTCGCGACGGTTGGGTTTCACCAGCCAGGGAGCGGCTTTCAGACCCGCGACCAGCGCCTCACGGCTGCTGTCGAAAATAATGCATGGACACAGAGTACGCAGATCGCTCATCCATTTTGTGAACGCTTCTGGTGCCACACCCACAGGCAGGCTGCCGCTGACACACACCATGTCGAACTGACCCAGCCAGGTCAGGGAATCTGCTGTGAAGCGATCCCAGTCCTGGGTGGTAACGTCAAAACCCGAGAAATTCAGGTCGGTCACTTCGCCATCTTTTTCCGTCAGTTTGACGTTAATACGGGTACGGCCCTGCACCACCTGAAAGCGGTTAGCGATGCCCAGCTCGCTGAACAGTTGCTGGAAACCATCCTGGTTCTCTTTACCCAGGAAACCACCTACAGTGACATCAATACCTAAGTCCTTCAGTACCTTAGCGACATTAATGCCCTTACCTGCGGCATGCAAACCGGTGGTTTTTACCAGATTCACTTCCCCACGTTCGATTTCCGGCGTAAAGCCAACCAGATCGTACGCCGGGTTCAGAGTGATGGTGGCTACGCGACGACTCATGCTACCCCCTCGCCCAGGCCACTATTAATGGCCTCTTCAATGGCACTCAGTGCCTGCTGTGCATCTTCGCCGCTGGCAGTAAAGCGCAGGCGGTGACCTTTTTTGACGCCAAGCGCCACCACTTTCATCAGACTGCGGCCATTGGCTGGTTTACCGCTGCCATCGAGGTTAGTGACGGTGATATCACTGTTGAACTGCTTGATGACGGTAACCAGCGCCGTACCCGGACGGGCATGCAGGCCATGTTCGTTACGAATGGTGAACTCTGCGGTCAGCATATCGGCCTGCTCATCCACTTCACTGGTCAGCAGCGCCAGAATCCCGGCGGCATCTGCTTTCAGCAGACGTTCAGCTTTGCTGGCATGCAGCAAGCTGCTGAGGTAACCCAGCACTTCCAGCGGACGGTTGTCGCTGGCGGCAACCGTTACCAGCAGCGCTACGTTTGCACCGGCATGGTCAAAAGGCGTTGCTGCACGGCTGACTGCGACGCCGCTGTTCAGGTTACCTACCGGGCTGTCGCTCAGCCAGATACCCTGCCCGAGGCTTAACGGGGCGTTAGACACGACGTTAGCGACGAAACTGGCATCGACGGCCCCTGCCGCCTGCAGGCGACCGGCATTCAGCGCCTGCAGCGTCATCAGATCGCTGGCAGCCACATCAACGGCGATCAACGAGGTATCGAACTGGAATTCCGCAGCCTGCTTCTCACCCATCAGCAGCGCACGCAGGTCTTCCGCTGAAGCGGTTTTCAGTTGTTCAGCAATGCTGTCGTCGCTGAGTACATGAGTCAGCTGACGCAACAGCGCGAGATGTTCGTCGGATTTTGCAGCGATACCGATAGCGACATAGGCCGTCTGACCGTCGCCCCATGCCACACCCTGCGGAAACTGGAAAACCTGTACGCCCGTTTTCAGCACTAAATCACGGGTATCCGTGGTGCCGTGTGGGATGGCGATGCCGTTACCCAGGAAAGTAGTGGTTTGCTGTTCGCGCGCCAGCATGCCGTTAACGTAGCCTTCAGCTACATTGCCCGCAGCGGTTAATGCCGCCGCAACCTGACGAATGGCCTCTTCTTTATTCTGTGCACTGGCAGCGGTATGAATGGCCTGAACTTCGAGCTGGAACATATTTCTCCTCGCTTGCTGAATTGAATCGTTTCAGCTTGATGGCGAAAAAATACGCTGTACGACATCGGCTTAGCCGGGACGACAACGCTGAAACGTTTCAGGGAATATGGTACAGCTGTGCCAGGCAGGCAAGAAAATGCGTAAATGGCGTAGCAGATTTTTGAAGCGACGCACACTTCAGAGGTGATTTAGGATTTTAGCCAGATGCCGCGCTGACGTTTTTGCTGTAACGCCAGCGTCATTTAAGGCAAATGCTTCAGCAAAATGTCAGCAAAAATTCAGGGAGCGGTATCGACTTCTAATTTAAGCAGAAAAGTCATGGCATCAGCACGGCTGCTGCCGCACATTTCAGCGCTGGGCTGCAGGCTGCCACACACCGCCGGGCGCAATGGCGAACCGAATATTTTACAACGCAGCTGCGCATCAAGCTGAATGCAAGGGGTATTCGCCGGTTTGCCGTTGGGCATACCCGGGATCGGGGAAGAGATGGAAGCAGCAATGCAACAGGCACCGCAATGGTCACGACACAACATCACGCGCTCCTGCACGGGGATTTCGGCGCGACAATAACAGGCTGTCCTCAGGAATACCATCCCGCATTCCCTAAATTTTGCGCTAGTCCGCTTGCCTGTTTTTCATCGCGCGGGTAACGTGGCGCGATCTATTCTCTCTTAGCGAGTAACACACGATGCCAAAGGCAAACGAGATTAAAAAAGGAATGGCGCTCACCTGGAACGGCAAACTGCTGCTGGTGAAAGATATCGACATTCAAAGCCCCAGCGCACGCGGTGCGGCTACCCTGTATAAGATGCGTTTTACTGACGTGCGCACTGGCATGAAAGTCGAAGAACGCTTTAAAGGCGATGACATCCTGGAAGCCATCACCCTGACCCGCCGCTTCGTCTCCTTCTCTTATATAGATGGCGATGAGTACGTGTTTATGGATGATGAAGATTTCACGCCATACACCTTCAAAAAAGATCAGATCGAAGAAGAGTTGCTGTTTATTCCTGAAGGCGGCATGCCGGGCATGCAGGTTCTGACAATGGATGGCCAGCTGCTGGCACTGGAACTGCCGCAAACGGTTGATCTGGAGATTGTTGATACTTCACCAGGCATCAAAGGTGCTTCCGCCAGCGCCCGCACGAAACCCGCCGGGATGAGTACCGGTCTGGTTATTCAGGTGCCGGAATATCTCAGCAACGGCGACCGTATTCGTATTCATATCGCCGAACGTCGCTATATGGGACGCTCTGACTAAGCAGACTGCTCTGTCCGGCGCACAGTAAATGTTATAGTATAACAATCTACTGGGCGCGCCGGATGGATTTTCCCGCGCGTTGTTCTCGTTTGCTAAGGCATGATTGTGACGCACGTAAATGTTATTACCGGATTTCTCGGTAGCGGTAAGACCACCGCTCTGCTCCATCTGTTAGCCAGTAAGCCCGCCAATGAAAATTGGGCAGTGCTGGTCAATGAGTTTGGCGAAATTGGCATTGATGGCGCATTGCTCGCCGATCGGGGGGCCACGCTGAAAGAGATCCCTGGTGGCTGTATGTGCTGCGTCAACGGCCTGCCGTTGCAGGTGGGTCTGAATATGTTGCTGAAGCAAACCAAACCCGATCGCCTGCTGATTGAACCCACCGGCCTTGGACATCCCAAACAGTTGCTGAATATGCTGCGCGCTGCAGTGTATCAGCCGTGGCTACAGGTCGATGCCACGCTGACATTACTCGATCCCCGCCAGCTGGCTGACCCGCGCATTGTGCAGAATGAAAATTTCCAGGATCAGCTCACCGCCGCCGATATCGTCATTGCGACCAAAAGCGATCGCTGGAGTGACGAAGATCGTCAGTTGCTTGCAGACTGGCGTCAGCAGCAGCTCGGCGATCGTCAGTGGGTGGAAGCGGCCTGGGGAGAGATCGATCCCGCCCTGCTCAGTCAGCGGGGATTGGCCGATCGTGCGGTTCCGGAGGCGTTGCATCATCACGCTGAATCACGTCCACAAGGGCTGGCAGCGCTCAAACTTGACGGCCAGGCACGCTGGCGGCGAGCGCTCAATGAAGGCCAGGGTTATGCCTCCTGTGGCTGGATTTTTGATGGTGATACAGTATTTGATACCATCAAAATCCTTGAGTGGGCGCGGCTTGCGCCGGTAGATCGGGTGAAAGGCGTGCTACGCACTGCGGAGGGTTTAGTCACCATTAATCGTCAGGGTGAGGACTTGTTTATCGAGACGCGCCCGACGACACCACCCGACAGCCGTATTGAATTGATCCATCATCAACCCGTTGACTGGAACCTGTTACAGACCGGGCTGTTGAAGATTCGTTTAAAATAGATGCGGTACGTTTTGCCGTTATTTTTCTTTTTTGAGTTGGACTATGCGCGCTTCACGTTTATTCACCATCCTGCTCCTCAATGTGCTGGGTGTGGTGATTTTCTTTTCCTGGTATCTGCCGCCTGAGCACGGTTTCTGGTTTGGTCTCGACAAAGCCATTTTCTTCGGTTTCAACGATCAGATGGTCGTGCATCACGGTTTTGCACTGCTAGTGGCCATCACTAACTTCCGCGGTTTTGACCTGGTTTCACTGCTGGCAATGGGTTCACTGTATATGTGGTTCTGGCGACGCGAAACGCCACAGGGCCGTCGCCGCATGTTGGCGATTGGCATTACCATGCTGCTGACCGCCGTCATCCTCAACCAACTGGGGCATTTAATCCCGGTGCAGCACGCCAGCCCGACGCTGTTTTTTGAACACGTTCATCGCGTGAGTGAACTCACCGGTATTCCGGCTAAAGATGCCTCAAGCGACAGCTTCCCGGGCGACCACGGTATGATGCTGATGATCTTCGCCTGCTTTATGTGGCGCTATTTCGGTTGCCGCGCTTTCCTGATGGGTTTACTGATTGTGGTGGTATTTGGCCTGCCTCGCGTGATGGCGGGTGCGCACTGGTTTACTGATATCGCCGTGGGTTCGTTGTCAGTGGTATTAGTGGGCCTGAGCTGGTGGTTGCTAACACCAGCCAGTGACAAATTAGTTAACTGGCTGTATCGCTCTTTACCGGGCAAACATAAGCCGCAGGCATAATTGTTTAGCGCGAGTGATCAAAGCGTAAAATAGCGATCACTCGCGCTTAATGAAACCAGAAATAGATTATTAGCCTGCTAATAAATTTCTTATAAAAAGAAAAGATTATGATGGAATTTGCCGCACAATAGCCTTTTTCCTAAGCTGTCCAGTCAGAACCCTCTTAAAATCGGCCTTAACGCCAGAATTAGCCCCTGATCCCACCGCTATTTCCCTGTTTAAACGCTGCCAGTTGTCGATAAAGTAGCCATTGTGTTACAGATTGATTTCACATCGAAAAAACCTATAAAAATTTATATAAAAGCACTCGCCACGCGGTCTGTAATCGGTTAACCTCAAACGCAATTAGTAGGTGAACAGCATAAAATCTGGTTCCGAAGGCAACAAAAGTGTGTTCTTAAACACATTTTGGTAATTAAGGAATTGTCTTAGCTGCTCCCTCTTATTAATCTCGACTCGTTTTGTCATCTGGCTGGCGACATTTTGTCGTAAGGATTTCGAAGGAAAACACCCATAATGGTCAAGTCTCAACCAATTCTGAGATACCTCAGGCGGATTATTCCCGCAGTAGCTCTGGCAACACTTTTATCGGCATGTAGCAGTACCCATAACGGTCAAAACGCGAATAACGAGAATCATGAAGTTAACAACCAGAATGGTTTTTTACTTCAGGCGTCTCAGGACGAATTCGAACAGATGGTGCGGAACGTGGATATCAAATCCCGCATCATGGACCAATACGATGACTGGAAAGGCGTGCGTTACCGTTTAGGCGGTGACACTAAGCGCGGCATCGATTGTTCTGCTTTTGTTCAGCGCACCTTTCGCGAACAGTTTGGTTTAGATCTTCCGCGCTCAACCTATGAACAGGAAGATACAGGTAAGCAGGTTTCACGCACGAAACTGCGTCCGGGTGATTTAGTGCTGTTCCGCGCCGGTTCCACCGGTCGCCACGTTGGCATCTATCTGGGCAATGACAACTTTGTGCACGCCTCTACCAGCAGTGGTGTGATGATTTCCAGCCTTAACGACAGTTACTGGAAAGCACGTTACCGTGAAGCACGGCGTGTTTTGGGACGAAATCCCAGCTAATGAATCCCCTTTGAAGATCCTCTCAGCCAGAGAATCAGAAAACGCTGCCCCGGCAGCGTTTTTTTTCGTCTGTCATTTTTTTCCATCGAAATTGATAAAAAGTTTTTGAGAATCAAAAATATAACAAGACTTTTCGCGCGCTCTCGTTATATTCTCGTTTACTTACTTACCCCAACTAATTCGGCTCAGAAGCTGGCGTAAAACACAGCGGTGACCGGGCTAATTACGGGGCTACACCAGAGAGTAGTAGTGCGCAATTAACATAATAAAATGGCAAGACAAGGGGAATTCACTCCATGCCACTGTCGGGGACGTTTAAACGTCATGCAGCCTATTCGCGCCGAATCGCCTGGAGCAGCGTGATTGTCGGCGTTGTGTTCTTTCTGTTGTTTGTCACTGTGATGTTGACACTGGCCTGGCAAAAAAGAGTACAGCAGCATGCGCTGTTACTGACACACAGTCGGGACGATTTACAGCAGGTGATGACAACCCTGGTCGGTACCCTTTATCCGCTGCAACAATATACTCAGCTAGAGTGCAGCAACGTTGGTCGCGAACTCACCTCACGCGCGGCCTTTGCCGGTAATATTCGCGCCATTTTGCTGGTACGCGATGGTGACGCTTATTGTTCCTCTGCTACCGGTGCCTTCAGGTTACCGGTGAATGATATCTCCCCCGAATCTGAACTTGAACGCGATCGCGATGTGCGCTTGCTGGAAGGCACGCCGCTGCAACCCGCCAAACCTGCGCTGGCGCTGTGGCTGAAAACCCCCGGCAAAGCGGAAACCGGCATCCTCACCACCATGAATCTCAGCCTGACACCTTATCAGTTGCTGGCTTCATACCATCCGGAAATCACCGGGATGGCGCTGATCGTGGGTGATCGGGCCATTATGAGTGGTAGCAATCAGGTGGTGCGCGTCAGTGATTTGCCGCCGGCGCTGGCCTCCATGTCGCTGAATAATGATGCGATGCGCTTTGTCCTGTTCGGTTCCATCCTCGCCTTACGTGATTATCATCTGATTCTGCTGAGTGGCATTCTGTTTGCACTGGTGGTGGGAGGAACCTGCTGGCTGTTGCTGACGTTGCACCAACGCCCTGGCAAAGAGATTATGCAGGGGATTAAACGCGGCCAGTTCCATGTGGAATATCAGCCTCTGGTGACAGCCCATGATGGCCGACCCTATGGCGTCGAAGCCCTGCTACGCTGGACCCACCCCAGCGAAGGGTTAATCCCGCCCGATGCCTTTATCAGTTATGCCGAAGCACAAAATCTTATCATCCCCCTCACCCGCCATCTGTTTAAATTAGTCGCTCGCGATGCGCATGCCATGTGTGGCCATCTGCCGCGCGGTACCCGGATGGGGCTGAATTTGTCACCGTTGCACCTGGCCTCAGACAGCTTCCGCAACGATGTGCAAAACTGGATCGCCGATATGCCTGCTAATCACTTCAACTACGTGTTTGAGATAACTGAACGCACGATGGTGAAGGAAAAAAACGCCGGTGAAATCTTTGCCTGGCTGCATGATAACGATATCAAGATTGCCATTGATGACTTTGGTACCGGACACAGCGCGCTGATTTATCTGGAAAGATATCCCTTCGATTATCTCAAAATCGACCGTGGTTTTGTGCAAAGCATCGGCACCGAAACCGTCACCTCGCCGGTGCTGGATGCCGTGCTGCAACTGGCGAAAAAGCTCAACCTGAAAACCGTGGCAGAAGGCGTGGAAACCGGTGACCAGGCTGCCTGGCTGGTCAATCGTGGCGTCACCCATTTACAGGGCTATCTGTTTAGTCGCCCCTTGAAGCCGGAAAATCTGGTGGACTATTATCAGCAGCAGCAACTGGTTGCTGCCGGTTAACGTCACGCAAACGTCATGAAACTGCTACCATAAGGTGCGGATAACGAAAGGAGAGCGTCCCTCTTATGCTGCTTCGTTTAGTCACAGCGTTGCTGCTTGGCTGTGTAATGTCGCCATTGCATGCGGAAACCATCAACGAAAGCTATGCCTTTGCCAAACTGGGTGAGCCGAAGTATGTGGTGAATTTTACCCATTATGACTATGCCAATCCGGCCGCACCAAAAGGCGGCAAGCTGACCCTGGCCGTCATTGGCACTTACGATAACTTCAACCGTTATGCCTCGCGCGGCAACCCCGGTGCCGCAACCGATACCCTGTATGACGGCCTGTTCACGACCTCCGATGATGAACCTGCCAGCTACTACCCTCTGATTGCCGAATCGGCGCGTTATCCCAGCGATTTTCACTGGATGGAAGTCTCAATTAATCCTCATGCGCAATTTCAGGATGGCACACCGATTACCGCTCAGGATGTGGCTTTCACTTTTAACAAGTTCATGACCGAAGGGGTTCCCCAGTTCCGCGTGGCGTTTCGCGGCGTGGAAGTCAAAGCCCTGAATCGTCTGACGGTACGTATCAATCTACCTAAGCCGGATAAAGATCTGGCGTTGAGCTGGCTGACATTGCCGGTGTTGCCCGAGAAGTTCTGGCAGAACAAAAAATTCAATGAACCCATTGGCTATCCACCGCTGGCCAGCGGGCCTTACCGCGTCACCTCTTACAAGCCAGGGCAGTTTATCCAGTACAGCCGGGTGAAAAATTACTGGGCAGCCAATCTGCCGGTCAATCGCGGACGTTTTAACTTCGACACCATCCGCTATGACTACTACCTCGACGATAACGTGGCGTTTGAGGCGTTCAAAGCCGGGGCCTTCGATCTGCGCATAGAAGGCTCCGCAAAAAAATGGGCCACCCAATACCGGGGGCGCAACTTTGACAGCCACGCCATCGTCAAACAGGTAACGCCTAATGATGTCTCCACCAACACCAGTTGGCTGGCGTTCAACAATGAGAAGCCGCTGTTTAGTGATATCAGGGTTCGTCAGGCGCTCAGCCTGGCCTTTGATTTTGAATGGATGAATAAAGCGCTGTTCTATGGTGCCTATAAGCGTACCAGTAGCTATTTTCAGAACACGGCGTATGCCGCAGCAGGCTACCCTGATGCCGCGCAGCTGATTTTACTGGCACCGTACAAGGATCAGTTACCAGCGGAAGTGTTTAACAACGAATACGCCCCACCCCATTCTGACGGCAGTGGTTTCGATCGCGGTAACCTGCTGAAAGCGATGAATCTGCTGAAAGAAGCAGGCTGGGAGATTAAGAACCAACAATTGGTCAATGTTAAAACCGGCCAGCCGTTTCGTTTTGAACTGTTGCTGAACAGTGGCTCCAGCAATGACTGGACGCTGCCATTCCAGCACAGCCTCGCACGGTTGGGTATTCAGGTTTCGCTACGTCAGGTGGATAGCTCGCAATATCTGCGCCGCCTGCGCCACGGCGATTATGATATGACGCCATCGGTGTATTACGCCATGCCCTGGCCATCGACCGATCTGCAAACCATCTGGCAATCGGAGTACATCGATTCAACATGGAATACTGCGCGGGTGAAAGATCCGATCGTTGATCACTTTGTGCAGCAAATTGTCGCGGACCAGGGGAATGAGAAAGCGTTGCTGCCGCTAGGCCAGGCGCTGGATCGTATCCTGCTGTGGCGTGCCTATATGATCCCGATGTGGTTCAATGCCGAACAGCGGCTGGCATACTGGGATAAATTCTCGCACCCCGAAATTAAGCCAGCCTTCGCCACCGGCCTGGAAAACTGGTGGTACGATGTGAACAAAGCCGCGCGTTTGCCGGCGGATCGACGCTGAGGAGTGCGGTTTGGGTGCTTATTTCCTGCGCAGGTTACTGCTAATTATCCCCACCCTGTGGGCCATCATCACTCTCAACTTTTTTATTGTGCAGATAGCACCGGGGGGGCCGGTAGATCAGGCGCTGGCGAATATTCAATTCGGCCACAGCAGCATCATTCCTGGTGCTGGCGATAGTGGTGGTGGTGGCACACGCGGTGCGCTGAGCCGGGAAAATCCCGGCGACAGCCAGTATCGTGGCGCACGCGGCCTCGACCCGGAAGTGATTGCCGAAATCAAAAAACGCTATGGCTTCGATAAACCCATGTGGCAACGCTACGTGGAAATGCTGTGGAATTATGTCCGCTTTGATTTTGGCGATAGCCTGTTCCGCAGCGCTTCGGTGTTACAGCTGATTAAAGATAGTTTGCCGGTCTCCATCAGCCTGGGGTTGTGGAGCACGCTGATTATTTATCTGGTGTCGATTCCGCTCGGTATCAAAAAAGCGGTACGTAACGGCAGCGCCTTCGATATCTGGAGCAGTAGCTTTATTATCATTGGCTATTCCATTCCGGCATTTCTGTTCGGCGTGATGCTGATCGTGCTATTTGCCGGTGGCAGTTATCTCGACTGGTTCCCGTTACGCGGCCTGACCTCACCCCAGTTCGACACCCTGCCATGGTACGGCAAAATCACCGACTATCTCTGGCATATCACCCTGCCGGTACTGGCAACGGTGATTGGCGGTTTTGCCACTCTGACCATGCTGACCAAAAACTCGTTCCTGGATGAGATCCGCAAGCAATACGTGGTGACAGCTCGCGCCAAAGGGCTGGATGAAAAACGTATCCTCTACGGCCATGTCTTTCGCAACGCTATGCTGCTGGTAATTGCCGGTTTCCCGGCCACCTTTATCAGCATGTTTTTCACCAGTTCGGTGCTGATTGAAGTGATGTTTTCCCTCAATGGTCTCGGCCTGCTGGGCTACGACGCCACCATTCAACGCGACTATCCGGTGATGTTTGGCACGCTGTACATTTTCACGCTGATCGGCCTTCTGATGAATATTCTCAGCGATTTGACCTACACCCTGGTCGATCCACGCATTGATTTTGAGGGCCGCTGATGCGCTTGTCTCCATTGAACCAGCAGCGCTGGCAGCGCTTTCGCCATAACCGCCGGGGTTACTGGTCGTTATGGATATTTCTGGTCATTTTCCTGTTGTCGCTGGGAGCAGAGCTACTGGCGAACGATAAGCCACTACTGGTGCACTATCAGCAACGCTGGTATGTCCCGCTGCTGTTTAACTACAGCGAAAGTGACTACGGCGGGGATTTTTCCACCCCGGCAGATTATCAGGATCCGTGGCTGAAGCAGCGTATTGATCAACAGGGATGGGCCATCTGGGCACCGATTCGCTTTAGCGACAGCACCATCAACTTTGCCACTCAGGTACCCTTCCCTTCACCGCCTTCAACGCAGAACTGGCTCGGGACCGATGCCAACGGCGGCGATGTACTGGCCCGCTTACTCTATGGCACACGAATTTCTCTGCTGTTTGGCCTTCTGCTGACGCTGTTCTCCAGCGTCATCGGCATCGTGGTGGGTGCGGTTCAGGGTTACTTTGGTGGACGCATCGATTTGGTGGGACAACGCCTGATTGAAGTGTGGTCCGGTATGCCGTCGCTGTTTTTGCTGATTCTGCTTTCCAGTGTGATCCAGCCAGGTTTCTGGTGGCTACTGCTGGTCACCGTGGTGTTTGGCTGGATGAGCCTGGTCAGCGTGGTGCGCGCAGAATTTCTGCGGGCGCGTAATTTCGACTATATCCGCGCCGCGCGCGCCCTCGGTGTCAGTGACAGCCGCATTATGCTGCGCCATATGTTGCCCAACGCCATGGTTGCCACCCTGACCTTTCTGCCCTTTATTCTGTGCGGATCCATCACCACGCTGACCTCACTGGATTTTCTCGGTTTTGGTCTGCCGGTTGGATCGCCTTCGCTGGGTGAATTGCTGTTGCAGGGAAAAAATAATTTGCAGGCACCGTGGCTTGGGCTGTCGGGCTTTTTTGCGCTGGCGATTTTGCTATCGCTGCTGATTTTTATTGGTGAAGCGGTGCGCGACGCCTTCGATCCAAGCCGGGGAAGCTGAATGAGCAATTTACTGACCGTCAATCATCTCGCCGTCGCCTTTCAGCAACGTACCGTGGTGGAAGACATTTCGCTGCGGGTGGATGCGGGTGAAACCCTGGCGCTGGTCGGGGAATCCGGTTCCGGTAAAAGCGTCACGGCGTTATCGATTATGCAGTTATTGCCTCAGCCGCCCGTCACCTACCCTCGAGGCGAAATTCTGTTTAACGGGCAGAACCTGCTGCAAGCCAGTGAGCGTTCGCTGCGCGGTTTACGCGGTAACCAGATGGCAATGATTTTTCAGGAACCGATGGTGTCGCTTAATCCGCTGCATAGCGTAGAGAAGCAATTGTACGAAGTGCTCTCGCTACACCGGGGCATGCGGCGTGAAGCGGCGCGGGCGGAAATTCTCAGCTGTCTCGATCGCGTCGGTATCCGCCAGGCGGCGACACGCCTGCAGGATTTCCCACATCAGCTTTCCGGTGGCGAACGTCAGCGCGTGATGATCGCCATGGCGTTACTGACACAACCTAAGCTGTTAATTGCTGATGAACCGACCACCGCGCTCGACGTCACGGTGCAGGCGCAGATTCTGCAATTGCTACGTGAATTACAACGTGAACTGAATATGGGCATGTTGTTTATCACCCATAACCTCAGCATTGTGCGTCAGCTGGCGCATAACGTGACGGTGATGCGCAATGGTCGTGAAGTGGAACATAACCGCTGCGCCACCTTGTTCAGCCAGCCGCAACATGCTTATACCCGCGAGTTACTCGCCGCCGAGCCAGATGGCCGACCGGCCCCCCTCAGCGACAGCACGCCACTGTTACAGGTGAAGAATCTGCATGTCGGGTTTCCCATTCGGCGTGGCCTGCTGAAACGCACCATTGCCGAAAAGATGGCGGTGCAGGATCTGAGCTTTACCCTGCGGCGTGGCGAAAGTCTGGGTCTGGTGGGTGAGTCCGGCTCTGGCAAAAGCACCACCGGGCTGGCGCTACTGCGTTTGATCGCCGCCCGCGGGGAAATCTGGTTCGACAATCAACCGTTGCATCAGCTGTCGTCTAAACAGTTGCTGCCGCTACGGGAAAAGATTCAGGTGGTGTTTCAGGATCCTAACTCGTCGCTCAATCCACGCATGACGGTGCAACAGATCATTGCTGAAGGGCTGGCGGTTCATCGCCCGACACTGACAGCGGCAGAACAGGAAGCGAAAGTGATTGCGGTGATGCAGGAGGTGGGACTGGATGCGGAGACCCGGACACGCTATCCGGCAGAGTTTTCGGGAGGACAACGCCAGCGTATCGCCATCGCCCGCGCCTTGATCCTCGAACCGCAGCTGATGGTGCTGGATGAACCTACCTCGTCGCTGGACCGTTCGGTACAAAAACAGATCCTCAGCCTGCTACGCCGTTTACAGCAGCAGCATCAACTGGCTTATCTGTTTATCAGTCACGATTTGCAGGTGGTACGCGCCCTGTGCCATCAGCTGATTGTGCTGCGCCAGGGGGAAGTGGTGGAACAGGGGGAATGTGATGCGCTATTCAATGCACCGACGCAGGAATACACCCGTCAGCTACTGGCTTCGGCCCAGGGAGAAAGCCTGACTTAATGGCCGTCAAAGGTTTCGGCGATAGCCACACCCTGATTTTTCAGGCAGCAATTGGTGGCGCTTTCGTCACCGCGCTGGATCAGCAAACAGGGCTGTCCTTCACAATGGGCGATTTTGCATTCCACCTGAATCTGCGCCAGCGTATCCTGCAACTGGCGCAGGATTTCCATCGCCGGATGGCCATCGTGGCTGAGCAGGCGTAGTGCGACCAGATCCTGGTCATTTTCAGCATCGGCAGATTCCTGTCGCTCAATCTCACCAGCATGATCAACCGACCAGCGATAATGTTGCGGCAGACGATGCACAACCGAAAGTTGCAGCATAGATACGTGATCCCCAGAGACGTTAACTTCATTCACGACGAATAGCGCACACGCAGTGAATCCCTTTCCTGGTTAACTCAGAATACGGACGTCAAGGCTCGCCTTCTCGTTTTAAGCACAAAACATATAGCAGATTTATTATTTGCGAGAATGCTCGCATTTATCGCTATATGTACCTTGTTCAGCGGCAGTTAACAATCATTTTAGACGCAATGTGGTTACTTTTTTACTTATTAATTTTCACAATATGGAAACATCACGCGTGGGAAAGGGTTGGAGAATGGATGAAAATTGCCCGTAACGGCGCGTTAAATCGCGCCGTCAGTGACGAAACCGCAGAGAGGATTCAGGCGATATTATGACGAGGTCGTGTAGCGTAACTGAACAACATAATAGAAACGGTGGCGCATAACGCAATGGTCGCGACCATCGGCCAGGCACTGCTGACGTTCACCATCGAAAGTAACGCCCCCACCAGCGCACCAACACCAAAACGCAGCGTACCCGCCAGTGATGATGCGGTACCCGCCATATGCGGGAATTCATCAAGAATCACCGCCATCGCGTTGGAGGAAACCGTCGAGACACAACCGATAAACATCGCCACGCCCAGCACCAACGGCAGGAAACCCAGGTTGAGTGCACTCGCCACCAGCAGCCAGACGCCCATACAGAACTGAATGACCAACCCGATTCGGAACATCGCCAGCGGACCAAAACGACGCACCGCACGGCTGTTAATCAACGTCATCACAAACAGGAAAACCACGTTGAGGCCAAAGTAATAACCAAAGTTCTGTGGCGAAACGTGGTTCACCTCGATGTACACGAAAGGCCCGGCATTAAGGAAAGCAAACAACCCGGCAAACGAGAAACCACTTGCCAGCATGTAACTGAAAGCGCGTTTATGCCGTACCAGCGCGACAAAATTCCCCATCGTGGTACGCAGATGAAAACGCTGACGCTGCTCAGGTTTGAGCGTCTCGCGGATCTGGGTCACCACCAGCACGGTGGTCACGATAGCCGCTATCGACAACGTCCAGAAAATGGCATGCCAGCTCCACAACAGCAGCAACCAGCCACCGATAATCGGTGCCAGCAACGGCGCAATGGTGGTAATCAACATGACGAACGACATCATGCGTGAGAATTCCTCTTTCGAGTAGCTGTCACGCATCAGGGCGTTGATCACCACGCTGGCCGCCGCTGCCGACAGGCCGTGCAGAAAACGCATGAAGATCAGTTGATCGATGGATTGCGATAACGCACACGCCGCCGCCGCACAGGCAAAAATCAGCGTACCAAGGGCAATCACCGGTTTGCGGCCATAGCTATCCGCCAGCGGTCCATAAACCAGCTGACCAATGGCAAAGCCGAGAATATAAAGGTTAAGCGTCATCTGCACGCTGCCGGATGAAACGGCAAACTGACGTGCAATTTGTGGCATTGCTGGCAGATACATATCGATGGAGAGCGGCATCAACATCGCCAGCAATCCGAGGATAACCACTAACCCGACCGGTGAGTTCTTGTCCTTTGGCACCACGTGCTCCCGCTATTTCTGTTGTTTTAATTCGTCAGGTAAACCAATGCTCTCGACCTCTTCCCCGGTCAATTCACGGTACTCCCCTTCTTCAAGATCGGCATCAAGCGCGATAGCGCCGATACGTTCGCGATGCAGGGTCACCACATGATTACCCACCGCCGCAAACATGCGTTTCACCTGGTGATAACGCCCTTCGCTGATGGTCAACAACGCTTCCTGCGGGCCGATAATTTCCAGCGTCGCCGGTTTGGTCAGATCTTTTTCATTGTGCAGCTGGATACCCGCGGCAAAGGTGTCCACCAGCGCCGGATCGAGTGGGGATTCAACCCCGACACGGTAGGTTTTTTCACAATGGTGACGTGGCGAAGTAATACGATGCGACCACTGACCGTCATCAGTCAGCAGCACCAGACCGGTGGTATCAATATCCAGACGCCCTGCCGCGTGCAGCTTCCAGGCCATAGGTTCTTCAATAAAGAACAGGATGGTCGGGTGATCCGGATCATCAGTGGAGCAGACATAACCCTGCGGCTTGTTCAGCATGAAATAGCGTGGACCATGCTGCTGAACCAGTGGATTACCGTCGTATTCCACTTCGTCATCCGGCAGCACTTTATAGGAGGTGTCACGCACCGTTTCACCATTAATGGTGATTTTTTTTGCACGTATTTCACGTGCGGCAATGGCACGGCTGATTTCCAGTTGCTGAGATATGAATTTGTCGAGTCGCATGAATTCGCTTTGCCTGTTACTGCGGAGGGAAACTGAAACGGTGTTTTTATCCGTTGAAAATGTAAGGGCAGTATAGCCTGAACCATCGACGGCTAACAGAGCTGATCCTGCGTTTCAGGCGCTTTCATGGCATAATGCGGGTCCGTTTCAGAAAAAAGTTTTGGCCCGATGTCTTTCACCCTGCGCCCCTACCAGCAAGAAGCGGTTAACGCGACCGTTGCCCACTTCCGCCAGCATGCGACACCCGCAGTGATTGTGCTGCCCACCGGGGCAGGAAAAAGCCTGGTAATTGCCGAACTGGCACGACTGGCGCGCGGGCGCGTGCTGGTGCTGGCGCATGTCAAAGAACTGGTGGAGCAGAACCACAGCAAATATCAGGCATACGGACTGGAAGCCGATATCTTCGCCGCGGGATTACAAAGGAAACAAAGCGAACGCAAAGTGGTGTTTGGCAGTGTGCAGTCGGTGGCACGCAACCTCGATCGTTTCGACAGTGCCTTTTCCCTGGTGATCGTCGATGAATGCCACCGCATCAGCGATCACAGCGAAAGTCAGTATCAGCAACTTTTCACCCATCTGCGCCAACATAATCCACAGTTGCGGCTGCTGGGGCTGACGGCTACCCCATTCCGCCTGGGTAAAGGCTGGATCTATCAGTTTCATTATCATGGAATGGTACGCGGCGATGAAAAGGCGCTTTTTCGTGATTGCATCTATGAATTGCCGCTGCGCTATATGATTAAGCATGGCTTTCTGGTACCGCCAGAACGGCTGGATATGCCGGTGGTGCAATACGATTTCAGCCGCCTGATGCCGCAAAACAACGGTCTGTTCAGCGAAGCCGACCTGAATCGGGAACTGAAACAGCAGCAGCGCGTTACGCCGCACATTATCAGCCAGATCGTGGAGTTTGCCGACGATCGCCGTGGCGTGATGATTTTTGCCGCCACCGTCGAGCACGCGCGTGAGGTGTTAACGCTGTTGCCGGAAAATAGCGCTCTGGTCTCAGCCGAAACGGCGGTGAAAGAACGCGACCGTCTGATTAACGCCTTTAAGGCGCAGCAATTGAAGTTTCTGGTTAACGTCGCGGTGCTGACCACCGGCTTCGATGCCCCCCATGTCGATTTGATTGCCATTCTGCGCCCCACCGAATCTGTCAGCCTGTATCAGCAAATCGTCGGACGCGGCTTGCGCCTTTCCCCCGGCAAAACCGACTGCCTGATCCTCGATTACGCCGGTAACCCACACGATCTCTTCACGCCTGAAGTGGGTGCGCCCAAAGGGGCCAGCGATAATCAGCCGGTGCAGGTTTTTTGTCCCGCCTGCGGCTTCGCCAACACCTTCTGGGGCAAAGCCACTGCTGATGGTCATGTGATTGAGCATTTTGGCCGCCGTTGCCAGGGGGTGCTGGAAGACGACGACGGGCAGCGTGAGCAATGTGATTATCGCTTCCGCTTCAAAAGCTGCCCGGATTGCGGTGCCGAAAACGATATCGCGGCGCGTCGTTGTCACCAGTGCGACAAGGTGCTGGTTGATCCCGATGATATGCTGAAGGCCGCGCTGAAACTCAAAGACGCTCGTGTGCTGCGCTGCGGCGGCATGACGCTAACGCAGGGACGTGATGAGAAAGGCGAATGGCTGAAAGCGACTTATTATGATGAGGATGGTCTGGACGTCAGCGAACGTTTTCGCCTGCACACGCCCGCGCAACGTAAGGCATTTGAACAACTGTTTATGCGTCCCCATCAGCGCGCACCAGGTGTGCCACTCGGATGGCAGACCGCCAGCGATGTGGTAGCTCTGCAACCGTTATTACGTCATCCTGATTTTGTCGTGGCGCGTGCTAAGGGCCATTTCTGGCAAGTCCGCGAAAAAATATTTGATTATCAGGGCCGTTTTCGTCGGGCCAATGAACTGCGTTGACCCACGGAATCATTTGCCCGTGCGGCGCTTAGCGGCTATAATGCCGCCCGCTTTTGCATTCGCAATGGCGTTTGAATAATCGTTCTGTTGCTGGGTCGCCTGTAACAGGAATCAACGAAGAGATATTAAGATGTTTACTATCAACGCAGAAGTACGTAAAGAGCAGGGTAAGGGTGCGAGCCGCCGCCTGCGCCACGCTAACAAGTTCCCGGCCATCGTTTATGGCGGAACTGAAGCACCGGTTTCTATCGAACTGGATCACGACTCAGTCATGAACATGCAGGCTAAAGAAGGCTTTTACACTGACGTTCTGACCATCGTTGCTGACGGTAAAGAAATCAAAGTTAAAGTTCAGGCTGTACAGCGTCACCCGTTCAAGCCGAAACTGCACCACATCGACTTCGTTCGCGCTTAATCGCCTGACGAGTTGAAGAAAAAACGCCGCATCTGCGGCGTTTTTTTATGGGCGGAAATCAGTTGCCGCCGGTGCGACGTTGCAGCTGATCGCGCAGATTAGGCGGCGTGCCTTTGATGGTCAGCGTATCCGTCGTAGGATCCCAGAAAATACGCTCACCCAACAGCATGGCGTCGAAGTTCAGGGTTAACCCACCACCGCTACCGGCAAATTTAGTCAGCTGACGTAAGGTGCTGCGATCGGCAGGAAAATGCTCTTCCAGCTCGTAGCCTTGCTCCTGGGTAAACGCCTGAAAAGTCTTTTCGCCCAGCGGCGGCAGTTCGCTGGAAAGGTCTTCCAGCGCAATTTCCTCACCGGCCTGCAGCTGATCGTTACAATAGCTGTAAACCTGCTGACGGTAATTCTGGCGTTCATTTTTATCCAGATTCGACTCCGCACAATAATCATCCACCGCCTGCAATAAGCCGCGGTTTTGTGCTTTGGTATCGAGGCCCACGCTGGCACCGAGGAAATCCATAAAGAAGTCGGCAACTTTACGCCCTACCCGTCCACGCAAAAACGTCAGATAACGGGTCGATTCCGGGTTAGTTTCCCATTCGGTGAGGTCAATGCGCGCGACGATATCGGCATGATTAATATCGAGATAGTGTGTGCTGCTGATATCCAGTTCTTCGTTAACCCGCATGCTGGACTGGCTGTTCAGCACCGCAACCAGCAGGTATTCCACCGCCAGATAACGATAATGGATAAACAGCACGATACCGCCTTCAGCAAAAGAATATTTGCCGAGTTCATCGCGCAGACGCCCGGTCGCCGCCCGGCTAAAGGCGAGAAAGTCATCTTCCCCTTTGCGGCAATTACGCAGCGCAGCGGCCAGTTCGCTCTCTTCATCGAACAACCCATAGGCTTTGTTCTTGGCGCTGTACACCCGATGCAACTCTTCTGCCATCTCCTCAACCGCTTTGGTGGCAGGCAGCAGGGTATCACGCAGCACCAGCTCAAGCTGGTTCTCATCACGTTTAACTAACTGATGCAGGGCAATCTGGTCGATATCCAGACTCATGATAGACTCTCCTTTAAGCACAGGCGCGTATTCAAACACCGCACGCCGCTGCTTTCAACTCCATACACAACACGAACGTTTCGCGTTTGATAAAATTGCGGAAAAAATCGCGTTGTTACGGTAATATACCGCCTTTTGATACTTGATTAGTCGACGATATGCCACAATCATCCCGTTACAGTGACGAACGCGTGGAGAAACTCCTCGCGCAAATGGCGCAGATTCTTGAAAAAGACAAAGCGCCAACCGACCTTTCCCTGATGGTACTGGGGAATATGGTAACCAATTTGATCAACACCAGCGTCTCTCCGGCACAGCGCCGCAGCCTGGCACGATCTTTTGCCGATGCGTTGCAAGCGTCGGTTCGCGATGACAACGCCCATTAATTTGCAGATTTGACCTTATAATATGGTAACCAACCGGCAGCGCTACCGTGACAAAGTCTCCCAGATGATCAGCTGGGGGCATTGGTTTGCCCTGTTTAATATTCTCTTCGCGTTAGTTTTAGGCAGCCGTTACCTGTTGGTTTCCGACTGGCCAGCGTCGCTGGCTGGTCGTATCTATGCCTATACCAGCTGGATTGGCCACTTTAGCTTTCTGGTGTTTTCCGTTTATCTGCTGGTGATCTTCCCGCTCACCTTTGTGGTGATGTCGCAGCGATTGCTCAGGTTCCTTTCAGCTATCATCGCCACCACAGGGCTGACGCTGATTATGGTCGACAGTGCGGTATTCAACCGCTTCCATCTCCATCTCAATCCGGTGGTGTGGGAGCTGGTGATAAACCCCGACCAAAGTGAGATGGCGCGCGACTGGCAGCTGATGTTTATCAGCGTACCGGTGATATTTCTGGTGCAGATGCTGTTTGCCACCTGGAGCTGGCAGAAGCTGCGCAGCCTCAACCGTCGTTCGTTTGGCAAACCGCTGGCAGCGCTGTTTATCTGTGCGTTCTTTGCCAGCCATCTGCTGTATATCTGGGCTGATGCCAACTTCTATCGTCCGATCACGATGCAGCGCGCTAACCTGCCACTTTCCTATCCGATGACGGCGCGACGTTTCCTTGAGCGTCACGGTCTGCTGGATGCGCAGGCGTATCAGCAGCGTCTGGTGCAGCAAGGCGATCCGGAAGCGTTATCGGTGCAATATCCGTTAAGCGATATCACCTTCCGCGATGGTGGTACACGTCATAATTTGCTGGTGCTGACGGTGGATGGCCTGAATAACGCCAACGTGGAAAAAGCGTTACCGTCGCTGAATCAGTTCGCTACTGACAACGTGCGCTTCACGCAGCACTACAGCGCCGGAAACCAGCCTGAAAAAGGCTTGTTTGGTCTGTTCTACGGCATCTCATCAAGCTATATGGATGGGGTGCTGGCCGCACGTACGCCTTCCACATTACTCAGCGCGCTGAACAGCCAGGGTTATCAGTTCGGGTTGTTCTCCTCCGATGGTTTTAATCAGCCGTTATATCGTCAGGCACTGCTGGCGGACTACTCCCTGCCCGCCATGGACAGCCAGCCGAATAGCGCGACCGTCGCCCAATGGCAAAACTGGCTCAACGGGCAGAAGGACAACAGCACCCCCTGGTTCTCCTGGGTGGCACTGAATGGCGTCACCATCACTGGCGATAGCCTGAAAGCGCAACAGCGTAGCTATTTACGTCAGGCTGCGGGTGTTGACGCGCAAATCGCCGCTGTACTGCAAACCCTGCAACAGCGCGATTTACTGAAGAATACTGTAGTGGTGATTACCGCTCAGCGCGCCATTGCGCTGGATGGTGATGACAACAATCCGGGCAACCGCGCGACCCTGCAGGTGCCGCTGGTGGTGCACTGGCCGAATACGCCAGCGCAGACTATCGATCGCCTCACCGATCAACAGGATGTGATGGTGACATTGATGCAACGGCTGCTGCATGTGCGGACCAACCCGGTGAACTATTCTCAGGGTGAAGATCTGTTCGCCGCTCAGCGCAGCCATAATTGGGTAGCGAGCAGTGAAGATGGCAGGCTGGTGGTAACCACACCGGACATGACTCTGGTACTGAACAATAATGGCAGCTACCGTGCATACGATGCACAGGGTAAAGCGCTGAAGGATCATAAACCGCAACTGGCGTTGTTGTTGCAGGTACTGACGGAAGAGAAGCGCTTCATCGCAAACTGATTAAATATGAGGCAGTTAAACCGCTCGCATCTTGCAATCGTGCGCGGAAACGGTAGTATATGCCTCCACGTTCGGCACGTAGCGCAGCCTGGTAGCGCACTGTCATGGGGTGTCAGGGGTCGGAGGTTCAAATCCTCTCGTGCCGACCAAAATTCCCAAAAAAAGCAGCCTGCAACGGCTGCTTTTTTATTGCCTGAATATCGTGATGGTCATATCGTGGTCCTGCATGCTAACCTTTACGCCCCCAATTACCCTTCCATGCGTTGACCAGGATATACGAAGAAGAACAGGACATGATTAATACGATAAACGCAAACTATAATGTTAAATTCTATTTCTTAATCGCCTTTTTCATATTAATAGGCTACAGCCCGATCTATCTCTCAAATTATGCTTTTTCTGATGACTGGTTTTACATATACGCATCAAATACAGACCCCAATAGCATATTAAAGTGGGATGTTTTATCTGGCAGGCCATTGTATGGTTTTTTTCGTTATCTTTTTTCATTTTTTATTGACGATGTTAATAGCCTTATCGTTCTGAGAGTATTTTCACTCCTGTCACTGATTGCTCTGGGATGTTACCTCTATTATTTCACCAGCAAACGTCAGATTCTTGAGAATAACCTGCAGCGCTTCACTTTCAGTACGATGTTATGCCTGCTGCCTTCGTTTCAGGTGTACACGGCCTGGTCGGTATGTTTCCCTTACGTACTTTCCGTCATTTTTTCTGGCCTGAGTTATTCCTGCCTCACCAGCCACAGAACATCATTAAGCAGATTATTATTATCAGCGATCTTTATCTCGGCTTCTTTTGCCATTTATCAGCCTGCTGGCATGAGCTTTTTATTCTTTGCGATGATTGACCTTTGTCTGTCAAAGCGAGTGGTTGATCGTAAGATTTTCATCAGGACGATATTGATGTTAGGCTTTGGTATGTTCAGCGCATTGCTGTTTGCCAAAGCACTGCCGTACTGGCTTTACCATGACATTCTGGCCAGAACGAATGTAACTCTGGAGTTTGGAAAGAAATTATTGTGGTTCATTAAAGAACCGCTAAAAAACGCCATTGCCAATTATGACTTAGGCAAAACGTTATTTTCTGTCATCCTCTCACTCGTCATTATGGGTATTGGTATCGCTGCAATGACAAAACATGGTAGAAAAAAACCTTATTTTTTTGTCTTTTTCGTGTTTGCATCAGGATTGCCAAACTTACTGGTCAGTGAGAGCTGGGCAGCGTATCGCACCATCGTCGCCATTGCATTGATCACCACGGCGGTGTTCATCGTTGGCCTATTGACGATTTTTAAGAACATCAGATTCCCGCAAATACCTTATGTTATTTTCATCTTACTGACGGTATTTGTTAGCAACCAGAATATCCGCAATGGTTTTTCTCTACCTCAGCAGGAAGAATATCATCTGTTCAACGCTGAAGTCCTGAGAACTGTTCCTGCAGAATTCAAAGGTGAGTTGTATTACAGCATCAACTCAGATAATTTACCGAGAGTTGCAAAATCCACTAAATATGATGAGTTCGGTGCCCTTTCATTAGGCATGCCCTGGACATTTGCGGGCATGGCGTATTCAGCCAGAAAAGAGCACGCGATGAATTATGTCATTCCAGCTGCGCCGGTGATTGGCCTCAACAACACTTGTACTGAGCCTTGTCTGGTCATCAATGCCAGCGCCGTGCTAAATCATGGTGTGAAATAACTCATTAGCCTTAAATCAAATTTCGCTATTTTACACCGCCAGGGTATCACCCTGGTGGTGTTCCAGCTCCAATCCGGTGCTACAAATCAAAAATCACCCCTCATTCACCCAAATCCGCATCTCCCCTGCTCCACGATTCGCCCAGCTAAACCACGGAATAAACGTTAAGGTTTGAGTTTGCCGGGTGGAAGGTGCACGATCATAATGCCAGAGCAATTGCTGCTCAGGCTCATGAGAAGTGTGCTTGCTGCCCTCAGCCTGAATGAGCACCTTATGCGCAAACAACCCTTTACCCTCAAAAGTCGTGAAGTTGGCAGAGTCAGACAACCACAGATTATGCAGCTGCTCGCCGTTATCCGCCTGTTCCAGACAATACACCAGCGGACCGCGTTGAATCGCCACTTTGCCTGCAACGTGACGTACCAGCGGATTGCCATACACACGGCGTACCGGCATGGGCAATGTCAGCGCCAGGGTGTCGCCTTCCACCCAGAGCCGATTGATATGCAGATAACCTTTGCGGATGTCATGCGCTACCGCCACGCCATTAAGCGCCACCTGTGGTGCATCGCACCAGTCCGGCAAACGCAGAGCCAGCGTATGCCGCACCGGCTGCGCTGAATCGATAGCGATGGTCACATTTTCCTGCCACGGGAAGTTGCCGCTGATACGCAGGCGTAGCGTTTGTTCGCCTACCGGCACTTCCACGCTATTGCCGACATAAAGATTGATGTAAAGCGCATCCTCGCGCGGTGTATAGATATAGTGCCCCAGCGAGGTCAGCACGCGGGCGATATTCGGTGGACAGCAGGCGCAGCCGAACCACCGCTGACGTACCGGTTTAACATGATCGTAGATATGGTTAAAACTGAGGGTTTTAGGATGTACTTCCAGCGGATTGACGTAAAAGAAATGTTTGCCATCCAGCGCCATCCCTCCCAGCACGGTGTTATATAACGCGCGTTCCATCACATCGGCGTACTGGCTGTCGGCTTCCATCTCCAGCATACGCCGGGCAAACATCATCAGGCCAATCGAAGCACAGCTTTCGGCATAGACGCTGTCGTTCGGTAAATCGTAATCGCTGCTGAAGGCCTCCCCGCTGCTTTGCGAGCCGATGCCGCCGGTGATATACAGCTGGCGCTGCGCCATGTTATGCCACAGACGCAGGCAATCCTGCCGTTTCGCTTCATCCTGGCTGAGTCTTGCCAGATGCGCCACGCCCGTCATCAGGTAGACAAAGCGTACCGCGTGACCAATCGCCGTCTGTTGTTCCGCAATGGGTTGATGAGCCTGACTGTAGGCCTTGTCTTTTACCATCCATGCCGGGCCGTAAGTATTCCAGTAGGATGTTTCGCCCCGCTTTTGATACTCAATATCATAGAAATGCGGCTGCGTACCGCGCTGTTCGACAAAGTAGTTCACCAGCGTCATATAGCGCAGTTCCTGGGTTACCTCATGTAAACGCATCAGCGCCAGTTCAATTTCCGGATGTCCCGGATAGCCATGCAGCTGTGTGTCCCCCGGGCCAAAGACGCTATCAATATGGTCAGCAAGTTTGCAGACCACCTCCAGCAAGCGGCGTTTGCCCGTGGCCTGAAAGAAAGCCACACCGGCTTCAATCATATGTCCGGCGCAGTAAAGTTCATGGCATTCGGCGAGATTGGTCCAGCGATCCGCTGGCGCTTTGACCGTGAAATAGGTGTTGAGATAGCCATCGTCACACTGGGCGGCTGCCACCAGCTCAATCACCTCATCTGCGGTTTTCTCCAGCTCCGCGTCGGGTTTCTGACACAAAGACCAGGCGACAGCCTCCAGCCATTTCGCCACGTCACTGTCCTGGAACACCATGCCGTAAAACTCCCCTTGTTGCAGGCCAGCGGCAATGCGGAAATTTTCGATAGCATGGCTGGGATCGGCTTCCGCGATGCGGTCATTGAGCGCATCCCACTGATAAGGGATCACGACATCGCGTACCAGTTGCTGGTACTGACCGAGGAACGGGTCGCTGATTTTGAGCTTATGCAGGTTAACTTCCATCACAGACATTAGGGTCTCCTTAAGACTGAACATGGCGGACGCGCAGGTCACTGGCAATGCGTGCCATCATCGGATTATTAAGTTTGCAGGCACGAATGCTGAACGCCAGCAGCAGGTGAAATAAGGCCGGGAGCAGAGTTTCCATGGTGGTAATTCCCTGCAGTGAAGCGGCGGTCTGATTACCGGCACCCGGCTGGTAGGCCACGAAGATAAACACCAGGCTGATGATCCCGGCACTGGAAGCCCAGGCGAGCTTGATACAGAACAGGTTGAAGGCAAAGTTCATCCCCGACGAGCGCACACCGGTTTTCCACTCACCGTAATCATCGGCAAACGCCATCAGCGCAAAATGCAGCGGCAGCGTAAAGCCGAGGATAATGCCGTTACCGAGGATCACCGCCAGCCACAGCGTCTGCCACGCCACGCCTGTGGGCAGCAACCACATCAAAACCGCCAGGGCCGCCAACACAATATTGGTGCGATAGTAAAGTTTGACGGTATCAATGCGTTTTGACAGCGGGCTGACGATGACTGAGCCAAGAATCGAGGCAAAGGTCACCATGGTGAAAAATAGCGAGGTATAGGCAGTGCTGCCTTTCAGCACATAGGTGATGAAGTACATATAGCCACCACCACGGATGTTAAACACATTAATCAGCAGGAAGGACATCAGCAACATCAGCAACAGTTGGTCGTTGCGGCGTAACCCGGCCAGATGTTGCCGCAGGGTAAATTTGCCCATGCTGTCCAGCGGTACGCGCTCACGCACCCAGAAGAAGCAGCAAAGAAACATCACCACCGCCACCGTGCACAGCAGTCCCACGCCCGCCTGATAACCGAGTGCGGCATTGCCTTTACCCAGCGCCGACACCAGCCACGGCAGGCCGACGGAGACCAGAAAACCCGCCACGCCACACAACACAAAACGCCATGACTGGCAGGAAAGCACTTCCGTATGGCGGGTGGTCATGGTGTTGATCAGCGCACAGTAAGGCACGTTAATCGCCGTGTAGCTGATCGAGAGCAGCAAATAAGTCCCGAAAGCCCAGGCGATTTTCATGTTCATGCTGACATCAGGGACGGTAAAGGTCAGAACGCCAATGATGCCAATCGGTACCGCAATCCACAGCTGCCAGGGGCGGAAACGTCCCCAGCGGCTCTGGGTGCGGTCGGCAATGATCCCCATGATCGGATCGGATACCGCATCAAACACGCGCAGAGCAATAAACAAGGTTCCGACCAGTGCCGGAGTCAGGCCAAAGACATCGGTATAGAAAAACGTGAGAAAATTCATAATCAGGCAGGTGATCACCGTGCCACCGGCGTCCCCCAGCCCATAACCGATTTTCTCGCGCATCGACAGCACATCGCTGGTGTCCTGCTGCGTCAGCTCGGTTTGCGTAATCGGGGTAGAAGTCATCGAAAACTCCTCGTCAGGTCAGAGTACATTACCCGCATCATGGCGGGCTTATTTACAGGTACCTGACTCATTCTGCCTGCAATCTGGCAACCAACAAGGGAACGGAAAAGTATAAAAACAGGGTAATTCCGACCTGATAGCTGAAATGTGAACTGGATCGGGCATCGCCTCACTTTATGATTAATAATCAGTCACAAAGTGATTTTATGGTCGCCCAAAAGCAGGAAATTGAATATCGATGTTCGAATTATCCATAGCATTTCCGATTCAGGTGCAAAACGGGGGTTTGTTTATTTCCCGTGGCGTGGGAAGCCATCCGGCGCGCACCCTGTCCTCCTGGGAAGTCATCTTTGTCGAGCGTGGCGAGCTGCAAATTCGCGAAGAGGATCGGTTATTTTCCGTACAGGCAGGTGAAAGCCTGCTGCTGAGGCCCGGATATCGGCACGTCGGGGAAGGAACATTTCCGCCAGATCTAAAATTCTACTGGCTGCATTTTGAATGGCTGAAAGGAGCCAGAGAAACCGGGTTGCATCAGGCGCTGTTAACGCTTCCCCAGCACACCCGCGTTGGCGATCCACAATACGTTATTGCGCTGTTTCGGCAGTTTCTTAGCGAACAGGAAAACATTCATCGCAGTATCGCGCTGGAGTGCATTTTGCTGCTGATTCTGCAACAAATCGCTGCCCCAGGCCCGCAGGAAAGCGCCGATGACAGCCCAGGCGTCGCCCTGGCATGGAAAGCGCATCAGATCATCCGTAGCCGATTCCATCTGCCGCTTTCCACTGCGGTGCTGGCAAAAGAGCTGCACTGCAATGCCGATTATCTTGGCCGGGTTTACCGTCGGACATTTCGCCTGACGCTGACGGAAGCCATCCATCGTCAGCGCGTCCTGGCAGCCGAAAAACTGCTGATCAGCAATTCATTGTCGTTAACCGAAGTGGCCCGACAGTGCGGGTTCAGCGATACCAGCTATTTTCGGCAAATCTTCCGTAAACATACCGGCCTGACGCCAGCAGGCTGGAAACAACGCTACTGTAAAGAGCACATTAATTCCTGATATGTCGTCTCATCCCTGAAATGCAAAGTAGCGTTGTGGCGTCAGTCCCAGCGCTTTACTAAACATGGCAATCAGCGCACTGCCGTTACAATATCCCAGCTGGCTGGCAATCTCTTCCACCGCCATCCCCTGTGACAGCTGGTTGATGGTCGTTGTAATAGTTAACTGCTGACGCCACTGCGCGAAGCTTAACCCGGTCTCCTGACGAAACAAGCGGGACAGGGTTCGCGGGGTGATCCCAGCCTGATTGCTCAGGCTCTCCAGCGTAGCGTTATTGCCTGGCTGCTGTAGCAATGTCCCGGTTATCGCCAACAGTCGCGGCTCTTTCGCTACCGGCAGGCAACTGACCTGCGCCGATTGTGCCTGGCTTAATTCATTGAACAGCAACGCCAGGATGAGCAGATTGCGCCGCTGATGCTGGGGTAAATCATCCAGTTCGGTTACCAGTTGATGGACGAGACGGGTGATTAGCAAAGGGCAAAGTGTCTCAATACATTTTTTCTCACCCGCATCGGCCAGATATAAATTATGAGTCTGCGTCCCTGCCTGCGCATGGGTTTGGTGCGTGAGCCCGGAGGGGATCCATAACGCACGGTAAGGAGGTAAGGTCCAGCTTGCCTCGGCGGTATGGATAGTGACCGCCCCACTACTGCAATATGTCAGCTGCGCCGTGGCGTGTGAATGCCAGGCCTGTGCCTGCTGGTGCGTGTAGAAATAGGACACGACAGAGGGAGCCGGCGTTAACATCTGCGGTTGCAGCTGCGGAATTTTACTTTTCAGTTTGAGTGCGCTATTCATTTCACCACCTGCCATCACCTCTCCTCCGCCTGATATCCGAAAATTTCGCCACTATTTATCGATTGCGACAACCTTTGTCGCTTTTTCAGGGTGATCTCTCCGAGCACAGAATAACAGACAGCCACCATCTTTTAATAAGAAATAAAATCATTATCATTCGCCTTCTCCTGGTCGGGATTGCCCGTTACGCTGCTGGTGCAGCTTTTGTAACGCGAGTCAAAAAAGCCTTATCCAGACAAACTTTTATGTGGTGAGCATTTATTTAACTTATTAAGAGATAGGGAAAATTGATGTGCAAGATGACAGGCATGGGTAAGGGTCCATTCGTACTGAGTGCGCTTGCGTTAGTGTTGATGGCTGCTAAAGTCAGCGCAGCAGATCAGCAAATGGTGGTGACGGCCAGCCAGGCTGCCCGGCCATCGACAGATGACACCAGCGTGGTATCCACCAGCACCACCAGCGCGACCAAAACGGCAACGCCGAAAATTGAGGTGCCGCAATCGGTATCCAGCGTGACGCGTAAGCAGATGGATTTACAGGCAGCGCAGACCACGGCTGAAGCCTTGCGCTACACCTCCGGTGTGGTGTCAGAGATACGTGGCGCATCCAGCAATGGCGCGAGTTATCTGTTCAGCCGCGGCTTCTATCTGGAACAATTTCTGGATGGTGCCAGAATGCCGAGCGACAGCAGCTTCGGTTATGCGATTGCCAATTATGATACCTATGGCTTTAGCAACATTGAGGTGCTGCATGGACCGGCCTCGGTGTTATATGGCCAGGTTAATCCCGGCGGCGTGGTCAATCTGACCAGTAAAAAACCCACGGCAACGCCAGTAAACGAGGTGTTTGTTACCGCAGGGAGCCACGACCATCTGCAAACCGGTTTTGATGTCGGTGGCAAAGCCAACGACGATGGCACCCTGCTGTACCGCCTGACAGCCAGCGGCACCGACAGTAAAACTCAGGTTGACGATACGCGGCAAAAGCATGTGTATGTCGCGCCCGCACTGACCTGGCAACCCAACGAGGATACCTCGCTGACGGTGCTGGCCAAGTATCAGCGTGATCCGGATATCGGTTATTACAACTTTGTTCCGGCAGTCGGCAGCGTATTCGGCACGGCGAACGGTAAGATCTCGCCACATACCAACCTCGGCGATCCCAACTTTGATCATCATTCACGTACCCAGTTCTCCGTGGGCTATGAATTCTGGCATCGCCTGAATAACACCCTGATGATGCGGCAAAATGTGCATTACAGCGATGTGAAAGATAACCTCGAAAATGTTTTCACCAACGGTTACGCCAGTGGTTCCAGCCGCGTGCTCAACCGTTATGCCTTCTTCAACCATGAACAGGCGAAAACCCTTTCAGTCGATAACCAGCTGGAAGCCGATTTCGATACCGGCGCTGTCTCGCACCAGTTGCTGTCAGGTGTTGATTTCCAGCGGGTGCTGTATCGCGAAACCGTGGGGCTGGGCGCTGCGCCAACGCTGGATGCCTTTGCGCCAGAGTACAGCGCCGTCACCATGCCCAACACCACGTCAGACGATCATATCCGTCAGAAGCAACTGGGCGTTTATACCCAGGATCAGATGCGATTTGGCAACTGGAGTTACCTGCTGGGGATGCGTGAAGACTGGGCGCATGCCGATGACGTTAACCCGGTAACGGATTCCTCTACCGAACAATCTGCCCGTGCCTTCACCTGGCGCACCGGGCTGGTTTATCAGTTTGATAACGGCATTGCCCCGTATGTCAGCTTTGCTAAATCCTTTAATCCGCAGGTCGGTACGCTATATGGTGGCGGCATGGCAAAACCCACCACGGCCAACCAGTATGAAGTGGGGGTAAAATATCAGCCGACCGGCTTTAACGGCTTTATCACCACGTCCTGGTTTGATCTCACTGAGAAGAATGTGCTGACCAGCGATCCGCAACATTCGGGGTATAACACACAGGCCGGACGCGTCAGATCGAAAGGTGTCGAGGTGGAAGCGCACGCCAACCTGACGCCATCACTGACGCTGATCAGCGCCTATACCTGGCTGAACGCGGTCACCATTGATTCCAACGACAGCGCCACCACGCTGGACGGCGGCACCACCTCACTGGAAGGCAAACGCCTGTGGGGAATACCACGCAATACGGCATCCGCCTGGCTGGACTACACCTTCCATCAGGGGGTAATGCAGGGATTTGGTGTCAACGCGGGTGTTCGTTACATCGGAGCCAGTGAAGATACGTCAAACACCATTCGTGTGGCGTCCGCAACCGTGATGGATGCGGGTATTCATTACGATACCGGTGATCATTGGTTGTTTAGCCTGAACGCCAGCAACCTGCTTGACCGCCATTATGTCGCCTCGTGCTATAGCGCCACGACCTGTACCTATGCCGATGGCGCAAACGTACTGGCCAGCGCACGCTATCGCTGGTAATGGCATGAGAAGACGTACGTTTTTACAGTGGTTCGCGTTGCTCTCCCTGGCGGGGAGCACGCGTTATGTGAGTGCGTCTTCACTCCCGGCCCCACGTCTGGTGGTACTCGACTGGGGGCTGGTGGAAACGCTACTGGCGATAGGTGTGATCCCGGCTGGCGTGGCAGAAATCGAGGGGTATCACGACAACGTGGTGGAACCCCGCATTCCCGCCGAGGTGCCGGATGTCGGCCTGCGCCTGACCCCCAATCTGGAGTGGTTACAGCAGTTAATGCCGGATTATATCCTGATCAATTCCAGCCAGGAGTCGCAGCGCGAAATCCTTGAGCGCATCGCTCCGGTGCGGGCATTCACCATTTACAGCGACACAGGGACACCCTGGCAACACGCCATCGAGGCCACCCGCCAGCTGGGTGAGCTGTGTCACCGCCAGTCCGCTGCCGCGCAGCTGATCAGCGGTGCCGCAGAAACCTTACGCCAGGCAGCATCAGGCCACGCAACCAACTTAACCGTTTTCCTTATCCGCTTTTTCGATGCCCGCCATATCGGTGTCTATGGTCAGCGCAGCCTGTTTCAGGACGTTCTCACCGCCATGAAAATCAACAATGGCTGGCAGCGAGAAACTGATTACTGGGGAATCAGCGTCGCCGGGCTGGATAGCCTGGCCCCGGCCACTGAGGCACAGATTCTTTATTTCACCCCGTTACCCGCCAGTATGCCGCACGGCCTGGCGGATAATGCCTTATGGCAGGCGCTACCTGCGGTGCAGGCAGGCCATAGCGCGCCATTACCCGCCTTTTGGGGATTTGGCATGCTCCCCTCCGCCATGCGTTTTGCCCGGCAACTGTCCGCAGCACTCAGAGGTCGGTCCGCATGAAACCCCTGAACCTGCGCGCCCGGATAATATTGCTACTGGCGTTACTGCTGCCATTACTGTTGCTGAGTCTGCATAACTTTGCCCAGTTGCTGCCGATGCCAGCGCACTCTATTCGGCAACTGATCGTTTTGCAGGGATGGTTACCGCGTCTGGTGATCAGCCTGTTGTGTGGGGCAGCGCTGGGGCTGGCGGG
This sequence comes from Pantoea sp. X-Soil-TKNS-1280, assembly GCF_059730475.1. Lineage (NCBI taxonomy): Bacteria > Pseudomonadati > Pseudomonadota > Gammaproteobacteria > Enterobacterales > Erwiniaceae > Pantoea > Pantoea sp. X-Soil-TKNS-1280. The sequence goes on from NZ_AP035962.1 coordinate 2,911,363, forward strand.
TCTGCTGTTTCAGCAAACGCTGCGTAACCCGCTGGCAGAACCGATGACGCTGGGAGTGGCTGCCGGTGCCCAGCTCGCGCTCTCACTGGTAACGATATTTCTCCCGCACTGGCTGGCGGCAGGGACGCAAACGGTGACGCTGATCGGGGCGATCGCTGCAGCCGGGCTGGTGCTGGTCCTTTCAGCCTCACGTGGGCTGGAGCCTTCGCGGGTAGCGATTGCCGGTTTGGTGGTGAGTTTATTCTGTGGTTCAGTGATCACCGTGCTGCAATTGCTCTACGCCCCTTATCTGCACAGCCTGTTTATCTGGGGAGCCGGTTCGCTGGTCCAGGCGGGCTGGGGATCGGTACGTCAGTTAGCCGGGCAGTTGCTGGTTGGTTGGCTGCTGGCGTTATTATTACGGCGTCCGTTGCAGCTGCTGGGCCTCGGTGAACTGCACGCCAGCAGCCTCGGACTACGCACCCAATATGCCAGGCTGGCAGGATTTGCACTGGCGGTGCTGCTGACCGCCACCGTGGTCAGTGCGGTCGGAGTCATAGGTTTTGTCGGGCTGGCAGCCCCTGCCCTGGCACGGTTGCTCGGCGCGCGTCGTCTGCTGCACCAGTTACTACTGGCCCCGCTGTGTGGCGCGGTATTGCTGTGGGGTACCGATCAGGCCGTCCAGCCTTTTGCCAATGCGCTGGGGGAGTTGGTACCCACCGGAGCGGCCACCGCGCTGTTTGGTGCTCCGCTGATACTGTGGTTACTGCTCAGGTTACGCGTAGCATCTATGCCTTTGGCCCCGGTGTCTGCGGGTGCTGGCGAATCGATCCACACAGACCACCGTGTCTCCCCTCTTAGCCTCGGTTTGTTTGTGTTGCTGGCGCTGTGTCTCCTGCTATCGGTGTTTTTTGGCCGCTCCCCCAGCGGCTGGGCATTCACACCACTCCCGCATCTGGCAGCGTTGTTGCCATGGCGCGTACCCCGTGAGGTGGCCGCCTGTGCTGCCGGGATGATGCTGGCCGCAGCCGGGGTGTTACTGCAACGATTAACCGGTAACCAGCTGGCAAGCCCGGAAATGATGGGGGTGAGTGCTGGCGCTGCTTTGGGGATGCTGGCATTGACTCTGATGGTAGGAAGCACATCACATGCGCTGCGTCTTGGCGTTACCACGGGCGGGGCGTTGGTTACGTTGCTGATCATTTTATCTTTTTCCCGCCGTCATCATTTTTCCCCGGATCGCGTTTTGCTGGCCGGTGTGACCATCAGCGCGCTGTTCCAGGCATTGGTGGCGACGGTCATCGCAGCGGGTGATGAACGCGCCATCACTTTGCTGAACTGGTTATCCGGCTCGACTTACTCGATCATGCCGCACGATGCAGAAGTCGCGGCGGGGATGGCGCTGATATTAAGTGTACTGACGCTGTTTTTCCGGCGCTGGCTGAGCATTTTACCGCTGGGTGCAGCCTGTGCCGCCTCCGTCGGTGTCACTCTGGCGCAGGCCCGCCTGCTCACCCTGACCTTTATCGCCATGCTGACGGCATCGGCAACCTTGATCGTCGGCCCGGTATCCTTTGTCGGCCTCACCGCTCCGCATATTGCGCGCCTGCTGGGTGCGCGGCGTCCGGGGCAGCAACTCCTGCTTGCCCTGCCCAGTGGCGCGTTAATGATGGTAGTGGCAGATTGGGCCGGGCGCACCTTGCTGGCCCCACGCGAACTCCCCGCCGGGCTGGTCGCCACCCTGCTGGGCGTACCTTATATGATGTGGCTGCTTACCCGGCGTGGTGAGAGATCATAAGAGAGGGTGTTACGCCTGCTTATCTGCACGGATCCGTAGCGGTGCGATTTATCGCGCTATTATCAGCAGTGCCCTGCCAAAAGCGCGCAATAAATTGCGCCGCTACGACCTGGTGCGATATTGCATCACGGGGCAGATTTCTGCGTCCGCTGCGCCAGCCACTCTTCCTGCGTGATTTCCCAGTTGCCCGCCAGCATTTCGCCGCCGACAAAGGCTTTACTGAAGGTGTCAATCAACCGCATCCCGGTGCGTTCGGAGATGCGCCGCGATGCGAGGTTATCCATCGCTTTGGGCACGCGCAGACGAGGTTGTTTCAGGGTCAAAAACCAGTAGTCAGTAACCACAGCACAGGCTTCGCTCATCAATCCCTGCCCCTGCCACTCTGGCACCAGCCAGAAACCCCGGTTATCTTCCTCACCGGCGCGCAGGGAGATCAATCCAATCACTGTCTCTGGCGCGGAACGGTGGCGTAAACTCCAGTGCCATGCCTGACCGGCCTCCATTGCGGGTAACGCGATGTGGTTAATGTAATAACTGGCCCCGTCCGCAGGGTATGGCCAGGGGACCGCGTTAGTCAGATGCCGTACGATTTCCCAGCGTGGGAAGATTTGTTGTACCTGGATAGCATCGCTGCTTTGTAGCGGTTCCAGAAGCAATCGTGGCGTTTCAAACCGGGGTACTGTCATCTCAACCTCCTGTTGTCCAATCCCTTAATGGGTATCAGAAAATAGCCAGAATTAACATTGTTTTTACCAGATAATCAGTAAGTTACCGGGCGTAATAAATCTTGTCCCAGATCACATTTTTGCCAAATTGTGACAGCAATTCATCTGAGTGAAACAAAACTGTCACACTATTACCCTAACCTTTAGTCTCCTGTTTTACGATGGAAAACCGTTATGGTCATCAAAGCAAAAAATCTGCAGGACGCTGAAGAACTCCTGCACTCCGGTATCAGTAAAGTCGAACTGGCTTACGATATTGGCAGCGACGATTTCTTCCGCCTGGCGTCTCGCTGGTGCGATCGCGGTGCGCGCATCAGTAAAGGCCATCAGCATTTTGTGGTATCGATCAAGAGTTTTGCCATTCCCCCTAATGACTAAAGGCGGTGAGCGCTGAGCTTGCCCTCTCTCCGGCTGACTGGTTAAATGCCCTTTTCCGTCAGCCGTGATTCCCTATGTTTACACCCGCAACACCGCTTACCGTTCCTGAATCACCCTTTTTGCTCGCCGCTAGCATAACACCTGGCTCCCCGTTGCTCGCCTGGTGTCAGTTCGATAAACAGCACTGGCAGGCCGAGCTGCATCAACGTTGGCAATTGCCACTGCCTGCGGCACTGGAAAAGGCAGTGATTAAGCGTAAGTCCGAATACCTGGCCAGCCGCTGGCTGGCGCGCGAAGTGATGGCACAATTTGGCGTGGCGGATTTTGTGCTGCTCAACGCTACCGATCGTTCCCCCTGCTGGCCCGCAGGCGTGCAGGCCTCACTGTCGCATAGCCATGATATGGCGGTGATTACGGCAACGCGTGAACCGCTGTGCGTCGGTGTTGATGTGGAACAGGTGATGGCTGCCAGGACGGCGCAGGAAACGGCGGAAATGTTGATGAATGCGCAGGAACGTGCGCTGCTGCAACAGCTTGCGTTGCCCTTTGCTATGGGGGCGACGCTGTTGTTTTCCCTGAAAGAGAGTGTGTATAAGGCATTGTGGCCGCAGTTACATCAACCCATGGAATTTCTCCAGGCGGAGCTGATCCAGCTCGATCTGACGGCCCATACCGCCCTGCTGCGCTTAACCGAGGATTTTTCTGCGCACTTTAACCAGCAAACCTTGCTTCAGGCGCGTTTCAGTCAAAGTGAGCAGCGCGTGGTAACGCTGGTCACGCATCCTCTGGTGCTTCAATAACATCAGCCGTTAATGGCCGGTATCGGTGCGTTTTACCGCATCCAGCGTCGCCATTTCACGTTCGCTACCGGTCAATTCACTCAGCTTACCGTCACGCATTTCCAGCAGGCGATCGGCGTGAATGAAATAGTGATCGTCATGGCTGATAGCAAACACCGTTTTGCCGGATTCCTGTAACCAGGGCAGTAGCTCGCGATAGAAAATACGGCGGAAATGCGGGTCCTGATCGGCGGCCCATTCGTCAAGCAGCAGAATGTCGCGCTCCTCTGCGGCTGCCAGCAGCAGCGCCAGGCGCTTACTTTGTCCTTTCGACAGTTGCAGATTCAGTACCTTGTTGCCCGTCAGCTTCAGTTTATCCTGCATCTTCAGACGCTCCAGCCAAAGCTGTACCAGCGCCGGATTGGCGGGTTGACCAGCCTGGCCGATAAGACGATCAAACAGATGCACATCGGTGAACACCGCAGAGAAATGCTGGCGATAAGCTTCCAGATTGTGCCAGTCAACCGCTTTGCCATTCAGCAACAAGCTACCGGATTGCGGCTGATACAAGCCGGTCAGTAGCATCGCCAGCGTCGATTTGCCGCTGCCATTACCGCCAATCAGGAACACCAGCTCGCCCCGACGCAGCGTCAGGTTGATCGGCCCCACTTCGAAGCCATGTTCGCCATAATGGAAGCAAACATCACGTAATTCGAGGGATTCCCACTCACTGGCAGCGGGCAAGGCTTTGAACTCCGCTTCATAAGGTGCGAGGTCAAAAGTATTCAGCTTACGAAATGCCACCTGGGCACTGAGCAGCGTAGGTAAAGCGCCCACTGCTGCCAGTAAAGGTGTGCGCAGAAACAGCAGCGTCAGCGAGTAAGTTGCCGCCACGGCGGTATTGGCCCAGCCAAGACCATTGGCCATCCAGAACACGATGCCAATCGCCCCGAGCATCATAATGTTTGACCAGTTCACCGCACTGAGATGGAAGGTATCGGCACGCACAATATGGTGACGATAGCTTCTGGCGTTTTCCTGGTAAACACTGTCGTAAATCTGCTGCGCGCGATCGCGGTTCAGCTGTAGCTCTTTGCGCCCTTCAATGATGGTTTGATAGTCACGATAGAGGTCATCTTCCACCTCGCGCAGCTTCGCCATATGTTGATAAACACGCGACACCAGTAACCAGCCCCCCACCAGCGTCACCACCAGCCACAACGAGGTCACCGCCAGCATTTTCGGTGATAACCACGCCATATACAACGCGGAACCAAGGGTAATGATGATGCCCTGGATCAACTCCGGCAGACGGACAAAAGCAATGGTAATGGCCCGCACGTCACTGGTCAGCCCAGCCAGCAGTTGTGCGTTGCCGATCTGCTCAATACGCTCTACGCGGGTATCCAGAATACGTTTGATAAATTCGCCACGCAGACGCCAGACGAAGTGATGACCCAGCAGTGTCAGCGACAGCTGTGAGCCGAGCGTCACCGCCATCAGCAGAAACAGCTGCAGCAGGAACGCCGGTAATACGCTAACCGAGGTATTCACCGCCGTGATCAGCTCGTTATTAATCCAGGCAATCATGCCAATGCCGAGCACAGCGCTAAGTAAAGTAAGAAGGATGACGCCAATAAAAGGCCAGCGATACTGGCGATAGACAACCTGAAGCAGAGCCATTAAACGGTTCCAGCAGTAAACTTTTGCAGCCTGCAGTTTAATGGTGCGTCAGATGATAGCAAGAATAATTCTCATCCAACGCGCCCTCAATGGGCGCGACGGAAAGTGAGGTTATAGCGAAAGGCACCGGCCTGCGGATGCACACCCGGTTTGAGCGGCAGAATGCCGTGATAGCGCAGACGCGAAGGCCCACCCCATACCACGATATCGCCGTGCTCCAGTAATACGCGCTGTGTGGCATCACCGCGTTCGAAACCACCAAACTGAAACACGGCGGGCAGCCCGAGCGACACCGAAACGATCGGCTGGCGCAGGTCCTTCTCATCTTTATCCTGATGCAGCGTCAGTTTGGCACCGGGCTCATAACGGTTGATCAGACAGGCATCCGGGTTAAAACCGCTGAACCCGGCTTCCAGCGCCGTCTGTTGCGCCAGCTCGCGGAACAAGGTCGGCATCGGCGGCCATGTATGTCCGCTGAGGTTATCCTGCTCGGTGTACTGGTAGCCGCGCGCATCACTTGACCAGCCCAAATTGCCGCAGTTGGTCATGGCGACCGACATGCGGTGTCCACCCGGCGTAATGCGATGAGCAAACGGGTTAAGTGCGGCGATAGTATGAATTTCCGCCAGCAAGGCATCCGCCTGCTCGCGGGCGCGACGACGCAGGATCACCGCCCCCTCAGCCAGCGGTTCCTGCCACGGCGCTTCCTCACTAAACAGATCCAACATCTGCGCCTCCGTAATCAGTGATCATCCTGCGAAATCAGGAATTGTTTAAACTGCGGCGACATCCAGTGGCTGAAGCCATCGTCCTGTTTGCTGATCAGATACACCGCCAGATGCTCCTTCAGCGCCAGCGCTTTCGCGCGCTCAGTGCCGAGCACCATCAGCCCGGTATCCCAACCATCCGCTTCCAGCGCGGTGGTGGCGATCACCGTTGCCGATACCAGTTTATGCTGGATCGGCCGCCCGGTGGCCGGGTCGATGACATGTGAAATACGTTGGCCATCCAGTTCATAATAGTTGCGATAGCTGCCGGATGTACTGATGCCGTGGCCCTGCAAATCCACTCGCGCTTCCACTGCATTTTCCCGATCGGTAGGCTTCTGGATCGCCACCCGCCACGGCTGATTCTGCGCGTTCAGGCCGCGACTCAATACCGCACCGCCCACCGACACCAGATAATCGGTGATGCCCTGCTGCTCCATCAGTCGTGCCAGATGGTCGGTTGCATAGCCTTCGCCCATGGTGGAGAGATCAACATACAAGCCCGGCAGATCTTTTTGCAGCCACTGGCCGTCAACCGCCTGAATCACCCGCAGATGCTGTAACCCGGTTAGCGCTTTCGCCGCCGCAATTTCAGCATCTGTTGGTGTATGCGCAGGTTGTTTGGTCGGCCCAAAACCCCACAGATTGACCAGCGGCCCGACGGTAATGTCCATCGCGCCCCCGGTTTTATTGCCGATGCGCAGTGCTTCGGTAACGATATCCGCCATATCGGCACTGACCGGCTGCGGTGCAGTGCCCTGATATTGATTGAAGCGCGACAGCACGGAGTCCGGCTTCCAGGTAGAAAGTTCGCCATCGTCCTGATCCAGCTGCTGCTGGATCGCCTGCTGTAGCGCCGCTTTACGCTGCGCATCGACCCCCGCCAGGCTGACCCGCCATACCGTACCCATGGTTTTACCTTCCAGCACCAGGCTTTGCCGGCTGGCAGTTTGATCGCAACCACTCAACCCGATCACCACCAGGCCAGTCAGCAGAATATTCTGAAAACGCATTTAATCCTCATCTGTAACGCTTTAATTAAGCCTGTTACAAAGCATAACTCGCTTGTAAATCAGGCTAAAGGTGCTTGAAGTTGACTGAAGGCTGGCACAGGATAACCCGTTCCTGCACAACCGCGCATACGGGAGCGTCAGATGATTTATACGATTCTTGTGGTGGCCACTGGCCTGTTTTTTTACAGCAGCCTGCAATGCTGGCGGCATTATCGTCAGCGTCATCTGCGCGGGCGTTAAATTTCTGCACCAGAAAAACCCGCGTTGCACCGCTTCAGCGCTGGCGCAGTGTAGCAAAGTCAAACCGATCCGCGTGGCGCTGAGAGCGGTGTTGTGGCATGAATTCTGCAATGTTGAAGCTAAGTTGAATATCGCTGAGGCAGCAGAATGGAAAAGTCAAAAACACAACACGGCAAATGGCAGCAGTGGCTGAGTTTCTCAGCCTTTACCCTCGCGGGCGTGGCGCTGGAAGGCAGCCACCCTCCAGCACAACAGCAAGCGCCAAAAGCGAAGAAGTGGCGCGCTGCGCAGTAATGCTGCGTTTATAGCCCCAGTTCACTCAGGCCCGGATGATCAATCGGGCGTGTTCCCAGCGGCCAATGGAATAAACGCTGCGCTTCAGTGATTGCGAGATCGTTGATACAGGCGTAGCGCGTTACCATCAAACCCTCTGCCCCGAAGTGCCAGTTCTCATTACCGTAGCTGCGAAACCAGTTACCACTGTCATCATGCCATTCATAAGCAAAGCGCACCGCCAGCCGGTCGTTATGCCACGCCCATAACTCCTTAATCAGCCGATAATCCAGCTCTTTAGCCCACTTGCGTTGCAGAAACGCCTCTACATCTGCCCGTCCATTGACAAACTCACTGCGATTACGCCAGCGCGTATCTTCAGTGTAAACCTGTGCCACCCGATGTGGATCGCGGCTATTCCAGGCATCTTCCGCCATCCGCACTTTCTGCGTGGCGCTTTTTTCATCAAACGGGGGAATCAGCATCATGGTCTCCTTATTTATGTAGACAGATCTGTCTACTTGATTCATCCTGCCGTATGTAGACAATTCTGTCTACTTCCTTTTTACGGTGACGCTATGCTCGCTCCTCTGACTTTCGATCCCCAGGCCGCCGCGCGCGACCGCATCCTCAATACCGCCCAGCGCCTGTTTTATCAGCAGGGCATTCGCGCCACAGGCATTGATAAAGTGATTGCCGAAGCGGGCGTTACCAAAGTGACCTTTTATCGACACTTCCCCGCCAAGAACGCCCTGATTGTGACGTTTCTGCAACAGCGCCATCAACGCTGGATGACAGCATTTCGCACAGCACTGGCGCAGCAGCCTGCGCTGGTGGATGCCCTACCCGCTGCATTGCAAAGCTGGTTTAGCGAAGCGGATTTCCGTGGCTGTGCCTTTATTAACAGTGCGGCGGAATTGGGAGACACCCTGCCGGAAGCCAGTGTGATGATTCTGGAGCATAAAAGAGAGATGGCGGCGGCGATTGCTCAGCAACTCACGGCAGAACAACAGACAATAGTTGGACAGATTGTCTTGCTGGTGGAGGGGGCGATTGTGCAGGTTCAGTTGGGAGAAGCGACAGAGCAGATTATTGCTGCGTTACGAGGTGCGCTAGTGACGTTGTTAAAACCGGAGCGTGACCGGCAGGCCACGCTCCAGCAAACTTCTTAGAACTGGTAAACCAGACCCAGAGCAACAACGTCGTCGGTGTTGATACCGGCGGCCTGGGTGAAGTTGTTGTCGTCCAGCAGGTTGATCTGGTAATCAACATAGGTGGACATGTTTTTGTTGAAGTAGTAGGTCGCGCCTACGTCGATGTATTTTTTCAGGTTCTGAGAACCGTAGTTCTGAACATCACCGCGTGAAGAGATGAAGGCCAGAGACGGACGCAGACCGAAGTCGAACTGGTACTGTGCAACCATTTCCCAGTTATCCGCGCTATCCGCATAACCAAACGCAGAGCTGTCGCTGGAACCGAAGCGTGTTGCGTTGATGGAACGGGTATACATCGCGGCCAGGTAGATGTTGTTGGCATCATATTTCAGACCACCGGTATAAGCCTCGGCTTTGTTACCGCGACCCAGGATACCGTCGTAGCCACCGTTCTGCGAGTTGGTACGATCAGACGACATCATCGCCGCACCGATACCAAAACCAGAACCCAGGTCATAGGTGGTGCTCAGACCAAAGCCATCACCGTTCTCACCCAGCACATCACGGCCAGATGCGGACTCAGTCGGGTTGTCATTTTTGCCCTGATACTGCACGGCAAAGTTCCAGCCATCCACCAGACCGAAGAAGTTGGTGTTGCGGTAAGTCGCCAGACCATTGCTGCGCTGGAACATGAACTGGTCAGCACCGTAGGTATCACCACCGAACTCAGGCAGTACGTCGGTCCATGAACCGATGTCATACAACACGCCGTAGTTACGACCATAGTCGAAAGACCCGGCATCACCGAATTTCAGACCAGCAAAGCCCACACGCGTGAAGCTGTTAGCCGTACCCTGGTTCTCTGTGGTATTCAGAGCCGCCTGGTATTCCCACTGGCCGTAACCGGACAGTTGATCGGTAATCTGCGTCTCACCTTTGAAGCCAAAACGCAGATAAGACTGGTCACCATCACTGCCAGAGTTGTCAGAAAAATAGTGCAGACCGTCTACTTTGCCGTACAGATCTAATTTGTTGCCATCTTTATTGTAAATTTCCGCTGCGTTTGCAGCACCTGCGACAAGAAGCGCAGGAATCATCAGGGAGAGAACACGAAGTTTCATTTTATTACCCTCTGTAATGTGCCTTTATTTATGCCACTGCTAACTGAACGATTAAAAATTCAGCCGGCAAGCCATTGTTATTTTATAGAGGGCAATAATCTATCACGAAAATGATACTAAATTTCCGAAAGTGTTTCATTGTATGAAATAAATATTTCCAAATGTAAATTTTGGGGAACTAATAAGCAGCACGCATCGGTAAAAAATATAGCACATATTGATAAACCGATTTTTAGTTACTTAATATCAATAGGTTACATTAGAAACCCTTTCAGCACTGAATGATAAAACTTTTCAGCCATCAGAGAATACAATTACTCCCGCTATCATCATTTATTTCATTATTACCTTCATTCACCCCGAATGAGATGTTTACCCTAAATTCCCGCCGGACATGTTTGTCCGGCATTTTTTTGCCTGCCATTTATCGCCGCTTTGTCATCTTCCGTAAACTTACTTGACCGCCTTTAATTAAGACAGCCCTCCAATAACATTATTTGTTTATTTCCGCACATTTTGTTCAATAACAAGTCAAAAACCAATCATGTTAATTTCCCGCTGCAACAAAGATCATTGTAATTATTTGCGGTCCGTAATATTCACCCTCACATATCGCTTCTTTGCCTTTATTCAGCAAGTTAAGCTGTGCATTCATTAGGTCATTGTGACCAGTTCAATTTAAATATGACTTGTGCAACCAGGGGAAAATAGCGTTTTTCCAAACCGGTACGGCGATGAGATAACCTTATTGGTTATTCCTCTTCTGATAAATCGCTCGATTAATCTTCCGGTAAAGCTGAAGTTTTCTATTTATCTCGTGATCAACATCACAAATTATTCCGCAGCCGGAAGAGTGTTTTTCAGCTAACCTATTGAATCAACTCATCATGATTTGAGTTAAGTCACACACCCGCGCGGTCCCGGCGCCAGGAAAGTTCTGGAAAAAAATTGCAGTGGCTGAAAAGTCGGTAAAATGCCCTTTTTCCGGTTAATTCATGGCATGGGACGAACCCTTAACCTGCCGTTGCAGCGGGTTGATGCTAAGATCGCCCTTTTGACGAGAAAGATAATAACTTCATGACAGCACTGGACGCCGCACAACATCCGCGAGACGCTCGCTTTCTGCACTGGTCAACACGTACCGTGTTTCTCATCAATGGTCTCGGCATGTCCGCCTGGGCTCCTCTGGTGCCGTTTGCCCGCGATCGTCTGCACTTAACCGGCAGCATGCTCGGTGCATTATTGCTGTGCCTTGGCATTGGTTCGCTGGCCGCAATGCCGGTTACCGGAAAACTGGTGGCGCGCCATGGTTGCCGACGTGTCATGCTCTGCTCCACTGCGTTGGTGCTGATGATGCTGCCGCTGCTGGCGACAGCCAGCCAGACCGGAGTGATGGCAGTGGCGCTGATGTTGTTTGGTGCCGGACTTGGCACGCTCGATGTCGCCATGAACTATCAGGCAGTAGAAGTAGAAAAAGCCGCGCGTCGTCCGATGATGTCCGGCTTTCACGCTTTCTTTAGTCTGGGCGGGATTATCGGCGCCGCGACGGTCAGCCTGCTGATGAGCGCCGGACTGTCGCCACTCGCCGCAGTGGGCGTGGTGATGGTGGTAATGGTGTTGCTGCTGTTACGCAGCCAGCCAGGGATGATGACCACCCGTTTACACCAGCCTGATCAGCCATGGCTGGTGATTCCACGCGGCTGGGTGGCCTTTCTCGGACTGCTGTGCTTTATCCTGTTTCTCGCCGAAGGCGCGGTACTCGACTGGGGTGCCCTGCTGCTGTTACAAAGCCCGGAGATGCCCGCCACCTGGGCCGGACTGGGCTATGCGGTGTTTTCTGTTGCCATGACCCTCGGACGGTTTACCGGAGATAAAATCATCCAGCGCTGCGGGCGTTATCCGGTGATGCTGGGCGGCGCTCTGGCGGCAGCGGCGGGCATGACGCTGGCTGTCATGATCCCCTGGCCTGGTCTGGCGTTGCTGGCTTTTCTGCTGGTGGGGTTCGGCCTGGCCAATACGGTGCCGATGTTGTTCAATGCTGCCGGAAATCAACACGATATGCCGTCAAATCTGGCGATTTCCGCCATGACAACCTTAGGCTATGCAGGTATTCTTTCAGGTCCGGCTTTGATCGGATTAATATCCCAGTGGATCAGCCTGAGCGGCGCATTTTTGCTTATCGCCCTGCTGCTGCTGGCTGTAGCTGCCAGTGCCCGACTGGTTGCGCGATAATTTCAGGTGCCTGAGACGCTATGTTGCCTTACAAATTTCCTCTGACATCCGGCAATGTGACCCGCTTTTTTGTGGTGTTCAACCTGGTGCTGTTCCTCGCGCTGGGCGCGATGGTGCACAACAGCGTTAATGCCTGGATCACCGATAAGCGCTACGCGATGACCGATCTGGCACGCGCCATGCAGAAGCGCATCGATGCGTACCGCTTCGCCACCTGGCAGATTTATGAAAACCTTGCCACCAGCGCTGCCGGTTCCACACCGAACAGCAGCCTGCAGGAAACCCGTCTGCGTCCGGATGTGTATTACCTGGAAAAAACCCGTCGCAAAACCGAAGCGCTGATTTTTGGTTCCCACGACAGCAGCACGCTGGATATGACCATGCGCATGTCCAACTACCTCGATACCCTGTGGGGGGCGGAAAATCCCACCTGGTCGATGTATTTCCTCAATGGTCAGGATAACAGCCTGATCATGATCTCAACCCTGCCGCTGAAAGATATGGCGACACGCTATAAAGAAAGCGCGATCAATTCGCTGGTAGATAGCCGCCGTGCCGAGATGTTGCAGCAGGCTAATGCGCTGGATGAACGCGAGAGCTTTTCACCGCTGCGCCACTTTGCCTGGCAGAATGACCATTACTTCACGCTGCGTACCACCTTTAATCAACCGGGTCATTTAGCCACGGTGGTGGCTTTTGATTTACCGGTCAACGATCTGATTCCGCGCAGCATGCCGCTGGAGAATTTCCTGCTACGTCAGGACACCACGCAGTCCAGCAGCAGCAACAGCGATGATGAAACCAGCGAAACCACTCATGTTTCACTGGTTAACCCGAATCTGGAAATTGCGGCATCGCTGCCAAGCACCTCGTTGCAGCTGGTATACCGTGTACCCATCACCAACCTGATTATTGATAGCCTGCATAATCTGCTGTGGCCGTTACTGGTCAATCTGCTGCTGTTCCTGCTGTCGATAGCCGGTATCACCCTGCTGCGCCAGCAGTCGCTGCGCCCGAATGAGAACCAAAGTGCGGAGCTGGATTCCCTGCGCATGTTGAATGAAGAGATTGTCGCCAGTTTGCCGGTCGGCTTGCTGGTGTATGATTTCGCCACCAACCGTACTTTGCTGAGCAACAAGATCGCTGAACATTTGCTGCCGCATCTGAACCTGCAAAAAATCATCAATATGTCCGATCAACATCAGGGCGTGTTGCAGGCCACCATCAATAACGAGGTGTACGAGATCCGCCACGCGCGCAGCGTGCTGTCGCCGCATACGCAGCTATTTATGATGCGCGATCAGGATCGCGAGTTGCTGGTCAACAAAAAGCTGCAAAAAGCCCAGCAGGTCCTGGATCGTAATCACCAGATGCGTCAGCAGTTGATGCATAACCTCGGCCACGCCCTGCACCGCCCTCTGGAAAGTATGGTGGCGCAGCTGGTGCAGCTCAGCCAGCGCGACAGCGATGAGAGCGTGCTCGATCTGCTCGACGAAAGCCAGGGGCTGGCGCGTCTGGTGGATGACATTGTGCTGCTCAACCGTCTGGAGGCCCATGACTGGTCGCCAGATGCCAGCCGTTTCAACCTGCAGGAGTTGCTGGATGAAATTGCGCTGGAAAGCCTGCCGCTGCTGCGCCGCAAAGGCCTGGCGCTGGTGGTGAATAATCACCTCGCCAATGATGAGATCCGCTTTGGCGATCGCCGTGCGCTGCGCAAAGTGCTGACCACCCTGATGCATTACTCGCTGACCACCACGCTTTGGGGCAAGATTTCCCTCGACATTAAGGCCAGTGAAAGCAAGCCAGACCGCATCCTGTTGCAACTGGTCGATACCGGTTCCGGTCTGACGGTTGACGAGCTGGCAAACGTCGATTTCCCGTTCCTCGGCGATACCACACAGGATCGTTTTGGTCAGGCATCCGGCATGGCCTTCTTCCTGTGCAAACAGCTGTGTAAACAGATGGGGGGTTCTCTGGAAATTGTGGCAAAACCGGATATCGGCACCCGCTACAATATCCAGTTACCGCTGGCGCTGGAACAGCAGACCGAGCAGGAAGAGAAGCTGCTGGAAGGCGTCAATGTGCTGGTCGATATCGCCATGGAAGATGTGCATAAAATTGTTTGTCGCCACCTGGAGAACTGGGGGGCGAAGTGCCTGACTTCTGACGAGCGTTTGTCAGGGCAGGAACATGATGTGCTGGTAACTGACGACCCTTCACGCCTTAACGGCTGGGCGCTGTTACTGGCGGGTGATGAGATGGGTCACCACGCGCTGAACGATCAACAATTCCGCGTTAACTTTAACCTCAGTAATGCATTACTCGATGCGTTGCTGGCATTGATCGAGAAGCAACTGGCCCATGATTTAATGGAGGAGACTAACGAAGATGAGGCTGCCACACCGCTACTAAGCGGAGGCTATTTTCAGCTGTTTACCGAGACAGTTCCGCCTGATGTCAAGAGACTGTATACTGAAGCAGCGGAGAAGGATTACCCCTCGCTTGCTCAGACAGCGCATCGCCTGAAAGGCGTGTTTGCCATGCTAAATCTGGTGCCAGGTAAACAGCTTTGTGAAGAGTTAGAACAGCACATTAAAGTATGTGACGATTCAACCATTAAAAATACCACCAGTGAAATTGACGCTTATGTCAATCAACTGCTGCAGCAAGGTAACCCATAAGATGAATAACCTGAATGTAATTATTGCCGATGACCATCCAATTGTTCTGTTTGGTATCCGTAAGTCTCTGGAACAGATTGAATGGGTCAACGTTGTAGGTGAGTTCGAAGACTCAACAGCACTGATTAATAGCCTGTCCAAACTCGATGCCAATGTCCTGATTACTGACCTCTCCATGCCAGGCGAGAAGTATGGTGACGGTATTACCCTGATCAAATACATCAAACGTCATTATCCGGACCTCTCGATTATCGTTCTGACCATGAACAATAACCCGGCGATCCTGAGTGCCGTACTGGATCTGGATATTGAAGGGATCGTGCTGAAACAGGGTGCACCGACTGACCTGCCAAAAGCGCTGGCAGCATTGCAGAAAGGCAAAAAATACACGCCGGAAAGCGTGGCTAAGCTGCTGGAGAAAATCAGTGCGGGTGGTTATGGTGACAAACGTCTGTCACCGAAAGAGAGTGAAGTGCTGCGTCTGTTCGCCGAAGGTTTCCTGGTCACTGAAATCGCCAAGAAGCTGAACCGCAGTATCAAAACCATCAGCAGCCAGAAAAAATCGGCGATGATGAAGCTGGGCGTGGATAACGATATCGCGCTGCTGAACTACCTCTCTTCCGTCAGCGCCACCCAGGTCGACAAAGAGTAACCCCGTTCAGGCGGTGCCGTCGCACCGCCTGTTCTGCCATTCCCTACCCTTCCCGCGTTTTCCGTACCCGCTCTGCGTAGATCGCCAGCGTGGTTTTCAACACATCCAGCGTCACCGGTTTGGACAGGCAGTTATCCATCCCCGCCTCCATACAACGCTGCTTCTCTTCCGCCAATGCATTGGCTGTCACGCCAATCACCGGGAACGCGTGTCCCAGCTGACGCAAACGCTGTGTGAGACGATAGCCATCCATATTTGGCATATTCACGTCGCTCAGCACGATATCAATATGGTTACGACTGAGTACATTCAACGCATCGACACCATCCTGCGCAGTTTTCACCTGATAGCCCAAAGTGCCGAGCTGTTCTGACAACAACATACGGTTGATCGGATGGTCATCAACAATCAACACCATGATGTCTTCATAGCAGGCCTCTTCAGCCACAGCCCCCGGCAACGCCAGCGGCGTAGTGGTTTCGCTGTCGATCGCAATGCGATAAATGCGCCCCAACAACACCGGCAATTCGTGCAGCGTAGCGCTGCTGTGCAGCCACTGCCCTGCGGCTATCTCCTGCGGCATATCGATGTGTTCGCCGCTGATGCAGATACGCGCTCTGACGCTTTGCAACGGCAGATCTTCATGGTCGCTGATGATCACATCGTCGCTACCGGCCTGTCCCTGATAACGGGCAACCTGCATGCCCTGCTGTTGCAGCAGGCGCAGCAGGAAGCTGGCGAGGTAATCGTTACGCAGGTCGAGCCAGAGCGCTTTTTCCTGCAACCCTTCCAGCAGAGGCGGCGCTGCCTGTTGTCCGGCGTAAATCGGGATGCGCACCACAAACTGGCTGCCCATGCCCGGCTCAGAATCCACCTCAATATCCCCGTCCATCATATTGATCAGCTTTTCGCAGATCGCCAGTCCGAGGCCGGTTCCCTGGAAGTTTCGCTGCACGCCACTGCCGACCTGGAAGAACGGGTCAAACAGCCTCGTCACCTCTTTCGCCGGAATGCCGACGCCGGTATCACGCACGCGAAACGCCAGGTAGCCTTCTTTCTCATAAGCATGGAGGATGATGCACCCGGTATGGGTAAATTTGATGGCGTTATTCAGCAGGTTAGAGATGACCTGTTGCAGACGTAGCGGATCACCATCCAGCGTCAGCGGCACATCATTTTCGATAAACACATACAGCGCGAGGCGTTTGCGCACCACCAGCGAAAGGTAGTTGCCGACGATATGGTTAATCACCTCACGCGGGGAGAAAGGACGCGGTTCAATCTTCAGCTGCTCAGACTCAATTTTCGAGAAATCGAGAATGTCGCTGATAATTTTCAGCAGCAGACTGGAGGAGTTATTCATCGCCGTGACCAGCGAATCCACCCCTTTCGGTAACGCTTTGGTCTGCAACAGATCGAGGTTTCCGATGATCCCGTACAGCGGCGTACGTAATTCATGGCTGACGGTGGCGAGGAACATCGATTTCGACGCACTGGCCTGCTCTGCCGCCTGCGCCATCTCCTGTAACGATTGCTCCATACGCACGCGTGCCGAAACATCCACCAGCACGCAGATCGCCACGTTTTCATTGCGATAGCGCGAATGAACAAAGCTAATTTGCAGGTTGGTATTGCTGCCCGTCAGCACATCAACAAAGTTAACCTGCTGGCCACCAATGATTTCGTTCAGGCGCTGCCGGTCTTCCTGGGTAAGCAACGTCAGGTAATTGTGCGCCAGTTCATTGCTGAGGATATTGGTGCCGTCACTGGTGCGCAGGATACAAATCCCCACCGGCGCAGAGGCTACAATTTTACGGTTGAACTGTTCATGTTCTTCCAGCCGATGTGCATTATCTTCCGCCGGCAGAAACATGCGGCGCTCA
The DNA here is from genome assembly GCF_059730475.1 of Pantoea sp. X-Soil-TKNS-1280. Lineage (NCBI taxonomy): Bacteria > Pseudomonadati > Pseudomonadota > Gammaproteobacteria > Enterobacterales > Erwiniaceae > Pantoea > Pantoea sp. X-Soil-TKNS-1280. The sequence goes on from NZ_AP035962.1 coordinate 2,928,721, forward strand.
AATATCCACGCCAGAGTAAACAGCAATAATGCGCTGAGAATATTCAGCAGCAGCGCGTTAATCAGCATCAGTTTCAGCTGATCAACCAGCACATCGGTGGAGAGTGACCAGACAATATTGAGGTCAGACGGCGGCAACGGTTTTTTCAGCACCAGCTGACGGTAACCGTCCAGATAGCCGAACCAGGTTTTGTCATCAGGCAGATCATCAAGGGAGTAACCCGGACCACCGCGACGTGTGGTCAGCAGAGGGCGGTAATTCTCATCGGTGATGGTCGCCACCAGCGGCAATCCACCCGGCTGAATAAATTCATCGAGGCGAATGTTTTGCTCCACCCCGAGCAGCGCCTGCAGTTTATTCGCCACATAGACCGGCATCACCATAGAGAAACTGCCCACTCCTGGCTGGGTGCCTTCGGTGATCCAGTACATCGGATTACGACGCTCGTCTTCATTGCTGCTGCGATAGCGCAGCACACGCTCGCGCAGTGCTTTCAGGCTGCGATCCCGATCCACCGTATTACTGCCAATGGTGAAATCGGCCAGGCACTGATTTTCTCCGCCGATAAAGAACACCCGATTCAGCTCATAGGCCGAAGCAAAATTACTTTTCCAGTAATTGATGTAGTAACTGAGGGAATCGAGGGAGTTACGCCAGGTGCTGCTCATTGAGGTGCAATCACCGTCGGAAAACAGCGGCGTGAATTGCGGCAGCGTCCCTTTGCTGGTGGGCATGCCGTTCAGCACATCCAGACCACTGGCACTGCTGGTGAGGCGGTTTTCCGTGATGTACTTCAGTTCACGCATCACATCTGCCGAGTGGCGGACATACCATTCCGCCTGACCGTAGTTGGCGTCAAATTCCTGGCGAACCGCATTCTCTTTTTCGTGCAGCACATTGATGATGTAAAAGGTGGTCAGCAACGCACCCAGCGACCAAAGCAGCAACGCCAGTGCGCGGAACAGGTAGCGCGAGATACGGAGCGTGGTACGGAAGGAGACGAGATATTTCAATGCAGGCTCAACTCACGGCAAGGGGTAAAGGTCAGGGAATTATTATGCCCATACACTAGCTTTATCATCCCGAAAAAGCCAGACGGAGCGCCGCTTCCGGTCAAAACTCAGAAAAAGAAACGGCAGGTCGGTTGCCCTGACCTGCCGTTGGTTATCACCGAGACAGATTACTCTTCTTCGTCTGCTTCCGGTGCATCGTCGTCGTTGTCTGTTTCCGGCGCGATATCCTCTTCGCCTTCGGCAACGCTACCATCGATGGCATCGAGTTCTTCCTCTTCCACCGGTTCGACCACACGTTGCAGACCCACCACGTTTTCATCTTCTGCGGTACGAATCAGAATCACGCCCTGGGTATTACGACCCACGATGCTGACTTCCGACACGCGAGTACGCACCAGCGTACCGGCATCGGTAATCATCATGATCTGATCGCAGTCGTCCACCTGCACCGCACCGACTACCGGCCCATTACGCTCGGTGACCTTAATGGAGATCACACCCTGAGTCGCACGGGATTTGGTCGGGTATTCGCTGTTGGCGGTACGTTTACCGTAACCATTTTGCGTCACGGTCAGGATCGCGCCTTCTTCACGCGGCACAATCAGCGATACCACTTTGTCGCTTTCGGCCAGCTTGATACCGCGTACGCCTGAAGCTGAACGCCCCATCGCACGGACGGCACTTTCCGCAAAGCGCACCACTTTACCGGCAGCAGAGAACAGCATGGTTTCATCGCTACCGTTGGTCAGCGCCACACCGATCAGCTCATCATCTTCACGCAGATTGATGGCGATGATGCCAGCACTACGCGGACGGCTGAATTCCTGCAACGCGGTTTTCTTCACGGTGCCGTCAGCGGTTGCCATAAAGATGTTGAAGCCTTCGGTGTACTCGCGTACCGGCAGAATGGCGGTGATGCGTTCGTTCGCTTCCAGCGGTAGCAGGTTGACGATCGGACGGCCACGTGCGCCACGGCTGGCTTCCGGCAGCTGATACACCTTCATCCAGTACAGACGGCCACGGCTGGAGAAGCACAGAATCGTATCGTGGGTGTTGGCCACCAGCAGACGGTCGATAAAGTCTTCTTCTTTAATACGTGCGGCGGATTTGCCTTTACCACCGCGGCGCTGGGCTTCATAGTCCGTCAGCGGCTGGTATTTGACATAACCCTGATGCGACAGCGTCACGACCACATCTTCCTGGTTGATCAGGTCTTCGATGTTGATGTCTGCGCTGTTGGCGGTAATCTCAGTGCGACGCTCATCGCCAAACTGGTCGCGCATCGCTTCCAGTTCTTCACGGATCACTTCCATCAGGCGCTCTGCGCTTGCAAGGATATGCAGCAACTCAGCGATTTGATCGAGCAGTTCTTTATATTCGTCGAGCAGCTTCTCGTGTTCCAGGCCGGTCAGTTTCTGCAAACGCAGATCCAGAATGGCCTGAGCCTGCTGCTCAGTCAGATAGTATTGACCGTCACGAATACCGAACTCGGCTTCCAGCCACTCCGGACGCGCAGCGTCATCACCGGCACGCTCCAGCATCGCGGCCACATTGCCGAGATCCCACGACTGCGCAATCAGGCCTGCTTTCGCTTCTGCTGGCGTCGGTGCGCGACGGATCAACTCGATAATCGGATCGATGTTAGCCAGCGCAATCGCCAGACCTTCAAGGATATGGGCACGATCGCGCGCTTTGCGCAGTTCGAAAATCGTACGACGCGTCACCACTTCACGACGATGGCGAACGAACGCTTCAAGGATCTCTTTCAGCGCCATAATTTTCGGCTGGCCCTGATGCAGCGCCACCATGTTGATACCGAAAGAAACCTGCAGCTGAGTCAGCGAGTAAAGGTTGTTCAGTACCACTTCACCGACCGCATCGCGTTTGATCTCGATAACGATGCGCATGCCGTCTTTATCCGACTCATCACGCAGGGCGCTGATGCCTTCGACACGCTTCTCTTTCACCAGCTCGGCAATCTTCTCGATCAGGCGTGCTTTGTTCACCTGATACGGCAGCTCGTGAATGATGATGGTTTCACGACCGCTTTTCGCGTCAGCTTCCACTTCGCCACGCGCACGGATATAGATTTTACCGCGACCGGTACGGTAGGCTTCTTCGATACCACGACGACCATTGATGATGGCGGCGGTCGGGAAATCTGGCCCCGGAATGTGCTCCATCAGCCCTTCAACGCTGATGTTTTCATCATCAATATAGGCCAGGCAGCCGTTAATCACTTCGCGCAGGTTGTGCGGCGGAATGTTGGTGGCCATACCGACGGCGATACCGGAAGAACCGTTAACCAGCAGGTTAGGGATTTTAGTCGGCAGGACCTCAGGAATCTGCTCGGTTCCGTCATAGTTAGGAACGAAATCGACAGTCTCTTTTTCCAGGTCCGCTAACAAATCGTGGGCGATTTTGGCCATACGCACTTCGGTGTAACGCATCGCTGCGGCGGAGTCGCCGTCGATGGAGCCGAAGTTGCCTTGACCGTCTACCAACATGTAACGCAGGGAGAAAGGCTGGGCCATACGAACGATGGTGTCATAAACGGCAGAATCACCGTGCGGGTGATATTTACCGATAACGTCACCGACCACACGGGCGGATTTTTTATAGGGTTTGTTCCAGTCGTTACCCAGTTCGCTCATGGCAAAAAGCACACGGCGGTGCACTGGCTTCAGGCCATCACGGACGTCGGGTAAGGCTCGGCCAACGATGACCGACATGGCGTAATCGAGATACGAGTTTTTCAACTCTTCTTCGATATTGACCGGTGTAATTTCTCTCGCAAGGTCGCTCATGGAGCCGCTATCCCTCTACATAATCCCGGAATTCAAAGGTGCGAAAGTATATCACATTGCTTACATGGGGTGAATGTTAAGCGCGGTTTAATCCCGCTTTTCCTTTGTTCTGAGAGGTGCGCAGGCCGCGCTTAAGCGTTTATACTGAAGCCACATTTTGTCTGGAGTCATGATTCAATGAATGAACAACCGCAGGAAAGCCGCCAGAACGTCGATCACAACGAAATTGCCAAGTTTGAGGCAGTCGCATCGCGCTGGTGGGATTTAGAGGGTGAATTTAAGCCGTTACACCGCATTAATCCCCTGCGTCTTGGCTGGATTGCCCAGCACAGCAATGGTTTGTTTGGCAAGAAGGTGCTGGATGTAGGCTGCGGCGGCGGCATTCTGGCGGAAAGCATGGCGCGCGAAGGCGCAGAAGTCACCGGGTTAGATATGGGTGCTGAACCGCTGGAAGTGGCGCGTCTGCATGCGCTGGAGAGCGGTATCAGCGTCAACTACGTGCAGCAAACGGTGGAAGATCATGCCCTCAGCCATGCGGGCCAATATGACGTGGTCACCTGCATGGAGATGCTGGAGCATGTGCCGGACCCACGTTCGGTGGTGCTGGCTTGTGCGCAGCTGGTGAAACCTGGCGGCGAAGTCTTTTTCTCCACCATCAACCGCAACCCGAAAGCCTGGCTGCTGGCCGTGTTTGGTGCCGAATATGTGATGCGCATGGTGCCGCGCGGCACGCATGACGTGAAGAAGTTTATCCGTCCGGCGGAGTTGCTGAACTGGGTGGATGAAACCCCGCTGCGTGAGCAGGGGATGATTGGTTTGCATTATAATCCGCTGACCAATCAGTTCCGGTTGGGTCGTGGCGTCGATGTGAATTATATGGTGCATACGCACCGGCAGGATTAAGGCGGCCCTGCGCCCATCAGCAGCAGTTTGACTCTGAGAAGGTTCCGCCCGCCAGGCAGCAGCGGTTTAGCTATGAGAAGGTTCCGCCCGCCAGGCAGCAGCGGTTTAGCTATGAGAAGGTTCCGCCCGCCAGGCTTTAGGCAGTTTCAGGGCCGCCTGTGCAGGCGGACGGGCAAAGGTCCGAGGGCGCGGACCTTTGCAATCCGCGCCCTGCGGCGTCCTCGCGCAGCGCTACGCGCTGTTCCCTCGCTTATCACTCAGGCCTGACGGACCGCGCGGATTCGCCATCCATGGCTCATGCCGCCCTCTCGCCGCATCCTTGCGGCTCGTCCTGGCCTTCACTCTGCACTCGGCGCTGCGAATGCCGCCACCCTCCCCGCCTGCACGCCCGGCGCTGTCTGCATTGCGCGATAAATCGCGCCGCTACGTTACGTGCAATCCTTTGTAGCGGCGCAATTTATCGCGCAGGCAGCCATGGCGAAAGCACAGAAAAGCATTGATGTGGCAGCGGCTGCTGGGCGCCATCCGGACTCGCTGAGCGCGGGAACGATTCCAGGATGAGCCGCATGGATGCGGCGAAAGGCGGCGTTGAGCAGGAGCGAATCGACGCCGGTCCGTCGGAAGTTGTAGCGGCGCGATTTATCGCGCGAAAAAGCCGCGAAGCGGCGAGGCAGGCGGCGCAAGGCCGGGGAATGCAAAGGGGACGGCCAGGTCCCCTTTGCTCGGTCGCCGCACTGGCGAACTGAAACTCCCTCAGCCCGTAGCGAACGAAAACACTCCGAACACGGGCCTGCCCGTAACCATCACGGATATATCCCTTTAAACACCGTTTTCTTCCTTGGTTCAGTCATCAGCGCCTCCAGCGCCTCCACACAAACCAGATAGTGCGATGTTTTTTTATGGGCCAGCACCGCCGCCTCATCCGCATAAGCTTCATAAATAAAAAAACGCGTCGGCACGTTACTGTCCTGCAAAACATCAAAACGCAGGTTGCCAGGTTCCTGTACCGCCCCAAGATGATTTGCCTGGAATACTCGTAAAAATTCGTCGATACAGTCGGCTTTTACGTTGATCTCCACCAGAGTGACTTCCATTCACGTTCTCCTTAAAAATCGTAGTTGTCGATGTTGTCTTTGGTAAACACCACGCGCTCAGGCAACAGCACGATACCGTTGCCTTTGGCTTCATAATTGTAGCCCTGCACGCTGTTGTCGGAGACCGTCACTTTGCCCACATCCGGTACCTGTAAACTGTCTCCAGGATTGAGATCGCCTTTCAGCAACTGATTCGCCACCGCAATCGAAATCCGGCCCTGCTTCACCACATCCCACAGACCGAACTGCTGCACCGTCCCGCGCTTAACATAGGGTCGCATCACGTTCGGGGTGCTAAACCCAACAATGGTCACATCCTTACGCCCAAGGTTTTCCGCTGCCTGCGCCGCAGCCGGTAACGCATTGGCGTCCGGGGCGATGATCGCATCCAGATCGCTCCAGGATTTCAGGATCCCCTCCGCCGTCTGCAATGATTTGGTGGCATCGTTATAGCCATACTGGGTGGTGACAATCTCCCAGTTAGGGTGATCTTTGGCGATCTTCGCTTTCGCTTCTTTTACCCATTGATTCTGATCGGTCACCGTCGGGCTGGAATAGAAGAACGCGACCCTGGCTTTATCCTTTTTCACCTGGCTGGCAGCCATATCCACCAGCATGCCACCCAGCTGCGCAGGGGTGCCCTGATTAATATAAATCGAGCGGCATTCCGGTTTGGTGTCGGAGTCCCAGGTGAGCACCTTCACACCGCGTTGCATCGCGCGTTTCAACGCCGGGCACAGGCCGTCTGGCGAAACCGCGGCTACGACGATGGCGTTATAACCCTGATTAACAAAGTTATTGATCATCTGCACCTGGCCGGAAACGCTCGGCTCGGTGGGGCCATCATAGGTCACATCAACGCCGAGGGCTTTTCCGGCCTCGGTGGCCCCTTTGCCGCCGCTGGTGAAATACCCTACCCCCACCAACTTGGGGATAAAGGCGATCCGTTCGGCTGCCTGAACGCTCAGACTGGCACCGAGGACACAGCACAGGGCCAGAGATAACCGCTGCATTTTCATGATTTTTACTCCTGGTAAGATGCGCGATCGCGCGTGAATCGCGCACGCAAACGCCGGCTAAGCTGGCGCACAATGCCTGGATTCAGGCTCCAGGAGCGTCCGATCACCGCAAGAATCAGCAGTGCGCCAGAAAGCGCGCTACTGACCTGACTCGACACTCCCACCATTTGCAAACCCTGCTGCAAAAAACCGATGACCAGCGTGGCCAGCGCGGTGCCCAGCACCGAACCCGCCCCACCGTAAATATTGGCACCGCCCAGCACCACCGCCGTGATCGCAGGCATTAACAGCGGCGCACCGAGGTCGGCACGCGCCGAGCCGAAGTACGCGCTCATCACCGCCGCCGCCAGCGCCGATGCCAGCCCGACCAGGCTGTAAAGCAGCAGCAACGTGCGGTTGACCGGCAACGCGCCATAGCGCGCCGCACGCAGGTTCTGGCCGAGCAAAAACACATAGCGTCCGGTACGCGTCCGGTGCATCAGCAGCCAGAACAACAAGCAGAGCAGCGTAAACAACAGCAGTGGCATCGGTATGCCGAGCGGGGTGAGATTGGCTAAATCGGTAAAGGTCGCCGGAAAATCCCCGATCCCTTCAAAGCCGGTCGCTCCGGCCAGCCCGGAAAGCAGCAGCGCACCGCCACCGTAGAGATAAAGCGTGCCGAGGGTGATCACCAGCGGGTTCACGCCGGTCCAGAGGATGAGCGCGCCATTGAGCCAGCCACACAGGCTGCCCAGCAACAGCGTACACAGTAAAGCAACCGGTAAAGGCCAGTGACTTTGCAGCATGATACCGAGTGCGATAGCACATAAGCCGGTCACCGCGGCAAAGGAGATGTCGATACCGCCACTGACAATCACCAGCGTCAGCGGCAAGGCGACAATGCCGACGGTGATAAAATCGCTGGTGCTGAATAGCAGGGTGTCGATGTTCAGCATGCGTGGATTACCCCAGCCAAACAGCAGGATTTCCAGCACCAGCAGCAGCGCCAGCGCGCCTTCCCAGTTCAGATAGCGCTTCATTCGGTCGCTCCCCGGCGCGAGGCCGCTGTCGGCGGTGGTTTAACGGTTTTTTTTCGTGCCGGAGGGGATAAAAAACGGGCGTACTTTTGCCGATGCAGACGGCGGGTCAGCGCCTGGCGTAAGCGTCCGTCAATCACCAGCACCGCCAGCAGCACCAGTCCCGAGATAAAATCATTCCACCATGCCGGTAGCCTGAGCAGCACCAGCACACTATCGATTTGCGTCAGGAACCAGGCACCGAGTATCGCCCCCAGCAGGGTCCCCGAACCGCCCAGTAAACTGACACCGCCCAGCACACAGGCTGCGATGGCTTTCATCTCCATCCCGGTGCCGGTTTGATTGGGCACAAAACCAATTTGCGCAGCAAACACCATCCCGGCCAGCGCCGCCAGCGCGCCGTTAGCAGTGAAAGCCAGTAAACGCACCTGATTGACCGGCACGCCCAGCTGACGCGCGCCCTGCAAATTATCACCGGTGGCATAAAAGTTGCGGCCGGCAGCGGTCCGCGCGAGGAACAACATCATCGTAAGCGCGATAAGCAAAATCATGATGCCCAGCGGTGACAGCCCCGCCACTACCGGCGCGGCCAGGGTTTTCAGCTGCTCCGGCAACCCTTCGATCCATTTGCCACCGGTCAGCAACAGCATCAGGCCGCGATAAAGCCCGAGAGTGCCCAGGGTGGCGACAATCGCCGGAATACGCAGCCCGGTGACCAGTACACCATTAAACAATCCGGCTAACATACCGGTGCCCAGCGTTGACAGACAGGCCAGCGGCAGTGCGACTCCCTGATTCAACAGAACACCCAACACCGCAGCACACAGCCCCATGGTGGAACCGCAGGACACATCAATATTGCGCGTCAGCAGCACCAGCGTGGCACCCATCGCCAGCAGAATGGCGATCTGCGCACTGCCAAAAATCATCCCCACTAATTGCAGGCTAACGTTCTGACGATCCAGCAGCCAGGGCAGCATAAACAACAGCAGGATCGCCAACAGGGTGCTCAGCTCCCGGTGGGTTTGCAGGTATTTCAGCATCAGTATTCTCCTGCTGCCTGAGCGCTACGACCCCAGGCCATCTGAATGATATGTTCCGCACTCACCGCCGCTCCGGATAATTCGCCCACCAGCGCACCCTGATGCATCACCACCACGCGATCCGCCAGCAGCGCGACCTCATCCAGATCCGAAGAGATAATGATCAGGCCGATCTGCTGCGCCACCACCGATCGCAACAACTGATAGATATCAGCGCGAGCGGCCACATCCACCCCGCGCGTCGGTTCATCGACGATCAGGACTTTCGGCATCGCCTCGAGGCAATTTGCCAGCAATAACTTTTGCTGATTCCCCCCGGAAAGCGTGCGCGCCAGCTGGTCGTTGTGACTGAATTTGATCCCCAGCGCGCGCTGGTAGCGTGTCAGCACAGCCCTCTCCTGCCGGGGCCGCAGCCACCAGCTGCGCCGTGGCAGCGTTAATGCGGTGACGTTCCACGCCAGCGGTGCATCCGGATAGAGGCCGGAGGTTTGCCGGTCTTCCGGCAGATAAACCAGCCCGGCGCGCAGACGCGCGGCTGTCGGTAGCGACAACAGATCCTGCTGCTGCAAACGGACCGTGCCGCTGCTGGCGGTGCGTAATCCGTACAGCGTTTCCGCCAGTTCGGTACGCCCGGCCCCAACAATGCCCGCCAGACCGAGGATTTCCCCCGCTTTCACCTGCAACGAAATCTGACGAAAACCTTCACCACTCAACTCATCAACCTGCAATAGCACCTGGCCTTTTTGCTCCGCAGGCACGTTACCCGCCTGTAACCACAGCTGCTGCTCAGCGCTCAGTGGGGCTTGTCGTTCGGGCGGCATCATTGCCGCCACCAGCGCGTCATCATCCAGCGCATTAATGCTGCCCTGTAACACCACGCAACCGTCACGCATCACGCTGACCTGATGCGCCAGCGCCCGAATTTCCGGCAGCTTATGGGAAATGAACACCACCCCCACGCCCTGCCCGGCCAGCTGTCGCACCAGGCGGAACAGGCGATCGGTTTCCACCGGGGTTAATGACGCGGTTGGCTCATCGAAAATCACCACTCTGGCGTCGCGCATCAGGCCACGCAGAATCTCCACCTGTTGCTGGTCAGCCACCGCCAGGGTACCGGCCAGTGCGTCCAGCGGCAGCGCGCTGCCCATCTGGCTGAGTAAGGTTTGCAGTTTTTGGTTGTCCGCCTGGGCGCGCGGCAGGCGAAAAAGGATGTTCTCGCGCACCGTCAGGCTGGGGAACAACAATGGCTCCTGTGGCACCAGGTAGATACCACACTGATGTGCTTTGGCCGGGGTCATTAACGTCAGGGGCTGATTAGCGAGGGTAAGCGTGCCGCTATCCGGTTGTTCGATTCCGGCAATGATTTTCATCAGCGTTGATTTGCCTGCGCCATTGCCACCGAGCAAGGCGTGAATCTGCCCCGCATGCAGTTGAAAATCGATGCCACGTAGCACCGGCACACCGGAAAACGCCTTACAGACCGCAGTGATGTGTAACAGCAAGCTGGATTGCCGATTGACCTGATCCTGCACCATTGCCGCTCCCGATAAGAACAAATGATTTTTAAATAACATTATGTTCACAATCCTGGATAAGCTTTTTCGATAAAACTCTCGCAGCGGTCACAGATTGTTATTTCGCCAACATGGCGCGTATGATTGTGGCTGACTTGTTGTGCGAACTGCCAGCACGGTCACATTTCCTTCAACAACCAAAACGAACAATTGATTTACTTTTTATAAAGTGTTCATCATGAAAAGCGATCTTAGCCCGGCAACGGGTCTCACTGTGGAAAACAGTATGAGTGAAGAAGAGCTACTGGCGCGTACCGCCTGGTTCTATTACCACGACGGACTGACACAGAATGAAATTGGTGAGCGACTTGGTCTGACTCGCCTGAAAGTTTCACGCCTGCTGGAGAAAGGACGCCAGTCAGGAGTGATCCGCGTACAGATTAATTCGCGTTTTGAGGGATGTCTGGCACTGGAACATGCCCTGCTCGAACGCTTCAGTCTGAAGCAGGTACGGGTGCTGCCGCAGCTTCACGGCCCGAATCTTAGCCAGCGGCTGGGGGTGGGTGCCGCCCAGATGCTGATGTCGTTACTCCAGCCGCAACAGTTGCTGGGGGTGGGGTTTGGCGAAACCAGTATGAACACCCTGCAACATCTGAGCGGTTTTATCGCTTCGCAGCAGATCCGCATGGTGACTCTCTCGGGCGGCGTCGGGCCGTATATGACTGGCATCGGCCAGCTTGATCCGGCCTGTGGCATCAGCATTATTCCGGCACCGCTGCGCGCTTCCAGCGCCAGCGTGGCGCAAATCCTGCGTCAGGAGCGCAGCGTACAGGACGTGATGCTCACCGCCTGTGCTGCTGATGTGGCGATTGTCGGCATTGGTGCGCTCAGTCAAAAGCAGCAGGCCACCATTTTACGCTCGGGTTATATCAGCGAGGGAGAACAGCTGATGTATGGTCGCAAAGGCGCGGTGGGTGACATTCTCGGCTTCTTTATGCGTCCCGATGGACAACTGGCTGAGTCCATGCCGATCCATGATGAACTGATAGCCGTCAGTCCTGCCGAGCTGGCGACGATACCTGTCGTGGTAGGCGTGGCAGGCGGCACCGAAAAAGCAGAAGCCATCATTGCCGCCCTGAAGGGGGCGCGCATTAATGCCCTGGTAACAGAAGAGGACACAGCCCGCGCGATGTTGGCGTTATTGCAGTAGCCCTGCGGCGGGGTCGATCCGGTCAGATTTTTTGCAGGAGTTACTGAGATGACGCTATCCCATGCCCCGCATTTAATGGCGCTCGACGCCGGCACCGGCAGCATTCGCGCGGTGATTTTTAACCTGCAAGGTGAGCAAATTACCGTCGCCCAGGCCGAATGGCAGCACCTGGCCATACCCGATGTGCCCGGTTCGATGGAATTTGACCTGAGCAAAAACTGGCAGCTGGCCTGCCAGTGCATTCGCCAGGCGCTGCAACAGGCGCAGCTCCCTGCCAGCGCCATCCGTGGCGTAGCCTGTTGTTCGATGCGTGAAGGTATCGTGTTGTATAACAAGGCCGGTGAGGCGATCTGGGCCTGTGCCAACGTTGATGCCCGCGCCAGTCGTGAAGTCAGCGAACTCAAAGAAATCCATCACGGCGAGTTTGAACGCGAAATCTACCAGTGCTCCGGACAAACCCTGGCGCTGGGTGCGATGCCGCGCCTGCTGTGGCTGGCGCATCACCGTCCGGATATCTATCGCCAGGCCGCCACCCTGACCATGATCAGCGACTGGCTGGCAAAATGCCTCAGTGGCGAGCTGGCGGTTGATCCTTCCAATGCCGGAACAACCGGCCTGCTCGATTTACGCAGCCGCAACTGGCGGCCGGAACTGCTGGAGATGGCCGGTTTACGCGGCAATATGCTGTCACCCGTGGCGGAAACCGGTACCCCGCTCGGGTACGTCACTGCCGACGCAGCCAAGGCCTGTGGCCTGGCACAAGGCACAGTGGTGGCGATGGGCGGTGGCGATGTCCAGTTGGGCACGCTGGGGCTGGGGGTGGTCAGGGCCGGAGAGACAGCGGTGCTGGGTGGCACCTTCTGGCAGCAGGTAGTGAATCTGCCACAGCCGCAGGTCGATCCGGCGATGAATATTCGTATCAATCCGCACGTCATTCCCGGCATGGCGCAGGCGGAAGCCATCAGCTTTTTTACCGGCCTGACCATGCGCTGGTTCCGTGATGCCTTTTGCAGTGAGGAGAAACTGCTGGCGGAACGGCTGGGGGTTGATTGCTATAGCCTGCTGGAGGAGATGGCCGCCCGCGTTCCGGCCGGTGCCTGGGGGGTAATGCCGGTATTCTCTGACGCGATGCACTTTAATAAGTGGTATCACGCCGCTCCGTCGTTCATTAATCTCTCCATCGACCCGGAACGTTGTAATAAGCAAACCCTGTTCCGCGCGCTGGAGGAGAACGCCGCCATTGTTTCAGCCTGCAATCTTGATCAGGTGGCAGAATTTTCCGGCGTGCGGGCATCGCATCTGGTGTTCGCAGGCGGCGGATCCAAAGGGAAGCTGTGGAGCCAAATCTTAAGTGACGTGACCGGTCTGACGGTAAAAGTGCCGCAGGTAAAAGAAGCGACCGCGCTGGGCTGCGCCATTGCGGCGGGGGTCGCTGCCGGCCTCTACAGCAACCTGGCGGAGACCGGACGCGACCTGGTGCGCTGGGAACGGGAATTTCATCCCGATGCCGCTCATCATGCGCTCTATCAGCAGCAAAAATCCGTCTGGCAGAAGGTGTATGCTGACCAGCTGACGCTGGTGGATAACGGGCTGACCACGTCAATGTGGAAAGCGCCAGGGCTGTAACAATGCCTTATCCTGCTCCGTCGCGGCGTGATTTCTCGCGCCGCGACGGGCACAATGATGACAACCGTATCTGCGGCCAGTCATAAAAAATTCATCAGTTAACTCGGAAAAATCCGTATCTGCGTAGCTTATCCTGCCATTTTTTCACCAGAAATTTGAGTTGGTGGAGTGGATTGCATAAGAAATACGCGCTCGATCAAGTTCTGAAAAAAATCTGCATTCCGGTTGACATGATGTCGGGCCTTATAAGACAAGGCCTAAGAAATTTCGCAAAAATTACAACCCCTGCAAACATCATTTTTTCCTCTTGTTAACCCGCGCTAAAATACTAAAATATGCCTCCATGTTGTTATGGTTTTACCCTTCACCCCCTAGATATAGTGTTTATCCACAACATTATTCACAATGAATATGCTGTGCATAAACCGGGATTTCTTTTAATTTTTGGATACTCACGCAAAGGTAAAAACGCGACATGAACCAAAGTCTGCTCGTTACTAAACGCGATGGCCGCCAGGAGCGCATTGATCTCGACAAAATTCACCGTGTACTGGACTGGGCAGCCGAAGGGCTGAACAACGTCTCCGTGTCACAGGTTGAACTGCGTTCTCACATTCAGTTCTATGATGGGATTCGGACCTCCGACATCCATGAGACCATCATCAAGGCCGCTGCAGACCTTATTTCTCGCGATGCCCCGGATTATCAGTACCTCGCCGCACGCCTGGCGATTTTCCATCTGCGTAAAAAAGCCTACGGCCAGTTTGAGCCGCCGACGCTGTTCGACCAGGTAGTCAAAATGGTCGAGATGGGCAAATACGATCGCCATCTGCTGGAAGACTACAGCAAAGAAGAATTCGAGCAGATGGACGGCTTTATTGACCACTGGCGCGACATGAACTTCTCCTACGCCGCAGTGAAGCAGCTGGAAGGTAAATACCTGGCGCAGAACCGCGTTACCGGTGAAATCTACGAGAGCGCGCAGTTCCTGTATATTCTGGTGGCTGCCTGCCTGTTCTCCGGCTATCCGCGCGACACGCGCATGGATTACGTTAAGCGTTTCTATGACGCGGTCTCTACCTTCAAGATTTCGCTGCCGACGCCAATTATGTCCGGTGTACGTACCCCGACGCGTCAGTTCAGCTCCTGCGTATTGATCGAATGTGGCGACAGCCTGGATTCCATCAACGCCACTTCCAGCGCCATTGTGAAATACGTTTCCCAACGTGCCGGTATCGGTATCAACGCCGGTCGCATCCGTGCGCTGGGCAGCCCGATTCGCGGCGGTGAAGCGTTCCACACCGGTTGTATCCCGTTCTATAAACATTTCCAGACGGCGGTCAAATCCTGCTCGCAGGGTGGCGTGCGCGGTGGTGCAGCGACGCTGTTCTACCCGATGTGGCATCTGGAAGTTGAAAGCCTGCTGGTGTTGAAAAACAACCGTGGCGTCGAAGGCAACCGCGTCCGTCATATGGACTACGGTGTGCAGATCAACAAGCTGATGTACCAGCGCCTGCTGAAAGGTGAAGATATCACCCTGTTCAGCCCGTCTGACGTGCCTGGCCTGTATGATGCCTTCTTCGCCGATCAGGACGAATTTGAGCGTCTGTACACCACTTACGAGAAAGACGACAGCATCCGTAAACAGCGCGTGAAGGCGGTCGATCTGTTCTCTCTGATGATGCAGGAACGAGCCTCAACCGGCCGTATCTACATCCAGAACGTTGACCACTGCAACACCCACAGCCCGTTTGATCCGGCTATTGCGCCGGTACGTCAGTCTAACCTGTGCCTGGAAATCGCCCTGCCGACCAAGCCGCTGGATGACGTCAACGACGAAAACGGTGAAATCGCCCTGTGTACGCTTTCTGCGTTCAACCTCGGTGCGATCGACAGCCTCGACGATTTGGAAGAACTGGCGACCCTGGCCGTACGCGCCCTGGATGCCCTGCTCGACTACCAGGATTACCCGATCCCGGCCGCTAAACGTGGCGCTATGGGTCGTCGTACCCTGGGTATTGGTGTGATTAACTTCGCTTACTACCTGGCGAAAAACGGTGTTCGTTACTCCGATGGCAGCGCCAACAACCTGACGCACAGAACGTTCGAAGCCATTCAGTACTATCTGCTGAAGGCGTCTAACGAGCTGGCGAAAGAGCAAGGTGCCTGCCCGTGGTTCAATGAGACCACCTATGCGCAGGGCATTCTGCCGACCGATACCTATAAAAAGGATCTCGACAGTATCTGCAACGAGCCGCTGCATCTTGACTGGGAAACGCTGCGTGAGTCGATCAAAACCCACGGCCTGCGTAACTCCACGCTGTCTGCACTGATGCCGTCTGAAACCTCGTCGCAGATTTCGAACGCCACCAATGGTATCGAACCGCCGCGCGGTCATATCAGCATCAAAGCCTCGAAAGATGGCATCCTGCGCCAGGTGGTGCCGGAATATGAGCGTCTGAAAGATCAGTACGAACTGCTGTGGGAAATGCCTTCCAACGACGGCTATTTACAGCTGGTTGGCGTGATGCAGAAGTTTATCGACCAGGCAATTTCGTCGAACACCAACTACGATCCAAACCGCTTCGCCAACGGCAAAGTGCCGATGAAGCAGTTGCTGAAAGATCTGCTGACCGCTTACAAGTTTGGCGTGAAAACTCTGTACTACCAAAACACCCGTGACGGTGCTGAGGATGCGCAGGACGATCTGGCCCCTTCCATTCAGGATGACGGCTGCGAAAGCGGCGCTTGTAAGATTTAATTAAAGGGCGGAGCACGCGGCTCCGCCCTCCTTGTTTCGGGGTCGACAGCTGTCGGCCCGTTCACATTTGGACATCCCTATGGCTTACACCACATTCTCGCAAACCAAGAATGACCAGCTGAAAGAGCCGATGTTTTTCGGTCAGTCAGTCAACGTTGCCCGTTTCGATCAGCAGAAATATGACATCTTCGAAAAGCTGATCGAGAAGCAACTCTCCTTCTTCTGGCGTCCGGAAGAAGTGGACGTTTCTCGCGATCGCATCGACTATCAGGCGCTGCCGGAACACGAGAAACACATTTTTATCAGCAACCTGAAGTATCAGACGCTGCTGGATTCGATTCAAGGTCGTAGCCCGAACGTGGCGCTGCTGCCGCTGATCTCGATCCCGGAACTGGAAACCTGGATCGAAACCTGGGCGTTCTCCGAGACCATCCACTCGCGCTCCTATACCCACATCATCCGCAACATCGTTAACGATCCGGCGCTGGTGTTTGATGACATCGTCACTAACGAGCAGATCCTCGCCCGTGCACAGGATATCTCTAAGTACTACGATGACCTGATTGAGATGACCAACTACTGGCATCTGCTGGGTGAAGGCACTCATCAGGTGGCGGGCAAAACCGTCACCGTTAATCTGCGCAGCCTGAAGAAGCAACTCTACATTTGCCTGATGAGCGTGAACGCACTGGAAGCGATTCGCTTCTATGTCAGCTTCGCCTGCTCCTTTGCGTTTGCCGAGCGCGAGCTGATGGAAGGTAACGCCAAAATCATCCGCCTGATTGCCCGTGATGAAGCGCTGCACCTGACCGGGACTCAGCATATGCTGAACCTGATGCGCAGCGGTGAAGACGATCCGGAAATGAAAGAGATTGCCGCAGAGTGCCGTGACGAATGTTACGACCTGTTCAAGAAAGCAGCCGAGCAGGAAAAAGAGTGGGCAGAATACCTGTTCAGCGGCGGCTCGATGATCGGCCTGAACAAAGACATTCTGTGCCAGTACATCGAATACATCACCAATATTCGTATGCAGGCGGTCGGTCTTGATCTGCCTTTCCAGACCCGCTCCAACCCGATTCCGTGGATCAACAGCTGGCTGGTGTCTGATAACGTGCAGGTTGCACCGCAGGAAGTGGAAGTCAGCTCTTATCTGGTGGGTCAGATCGACTCTGAAGTGGGCGAAGACGACTTCAACGACTTCCAGCTGTAAGCATGAGCCGTTCTGTCGTCATTCTGCGCAGCTCCGGCACCCGGCTGGAGTGCGCAGAAGAACATCCCAACCTGCTCGCCACGCTCGAAGCGCATAACTTGTGCGTTGAATTCCAGTGTCGCGAGGGCTACTGCGGCTCCTGCCGGATGCGTTTGCTGAAGGGTGAAGTGCAGTACGCCGAGACACCGCTGGCGTTTATTCAGCAGGGCGAGTTTTTGCCCTGCTGTTGTAAAGCCAAAGGCGAGATTGAGATCGAGCTGTAACTTTTGCACGATTTGTAGCGGCACGATTTATCGTGCGGATTTTCCTGGCACAGCGCACAGAATTGCGCGATAAATCGCGCCGCTACGAGATCGTTTAAATCTTCACCGTTTCCAGCACATCAATCCAACCGTGTCCGGTGCTGACTTCACTGCCATGCAGCCAGCGGCGCAGCATATTCATTGCCATCATCGCCACCACCTTCTGGCGAATCTCCAGGTTATGCCGCCCATGGTTGAATTTCACCCGCTGACCCCAGCTGGCTTGCGGGGTGTGCAGCGCAATCGACACCTCCCCTTCATGCAAAGTGCCCACGGCCAGCGCCACATCGGCCTGCTGCTGCCCGGCGAAATCACGGATGCGCTGCACCTGCTGCTCCAGCGTTTCCGGCAGCGATGGCAATACATTGCCAGCCCGTAACGGTACCTCTGCTGAAGCCAGCTGCCACTGCAACAAGCCAGCGGTGTACGATTCGCTGATCGCCAGCGTTAACTCACGCGCTGCCAGCTCACGCGCCAGCAACGCCGGTAGGCCCTCGGTGCCATAAAAAATGGTGCATTCTGCCAGTTGCAGTTTGACCTGTTGCCACACCTGCTCCATCGCCACACGCTGGCTGGCCGGGCCGGTGAGTTTGATTTCAATAATCGGCATTGAGGAGCGATACCCCATCACCACGCCATCCGGTAACGGCAACGGCTCCAGTTCCGCCGCTAAATCGCTTTCGCCGCGACCAAAGGTAGTCAGACGCAGGCACAAGGGTGGCTCCGGCAATTCAAAGCGTGCTTTCAGACGCGGCAGAATCTCCTGCTCGACCATCACTTTAAATTCGGAGGGTACGCCCGGGGTGAAGAAGATCCAGCAACGATTGAGTTGCAGTGCAAAACCACAGGCGGTGCCTACCGGGTTATCAATCAATTCGGCGTTGGCGGGAATTTCTGCCTGCTTGCGGTTGCTCGGTGCCATGATGCGCCCACGTCCGGCAAACCAGGCCTCCATTTTCTCCAGCCATTCCTGATGCAGCACCAAATGGCTGTCGCTGGCCGTAGCCGCCGCAAGGGCGCTGAGATCGTCGCTGGTGGGGCCAAGGCCGCCATTGACAATCAGCACATCGGCAATCTGGCTACGGCTCTGGAGCGCCTCCACCAGCGATGGCAGAGCATCCCCTACCGTGCTGCGGCTGGTCATCGGCAAACCATGCTGAAACAACACATCAGCCAGCCAGGCAGCGTTGGTATCCACAATCTGCCCATGTAACACTTCATCGCCCGTTGAGAGCATTTCAACTCGTATCACGTTTATTCTCCTTATTCCCTGTCGCTTTACTGTAGGAACCAGGCGAGAGAAACACAATCACTGTGGGTGCGGAAGCGGGGTATTTTCAGTAAGACAGGATGAATGGGCGCGAAGAATTCACGCCCGGAAAAGCATTAACGGCGGGCCAGCAGCAACCCTAAGAACAACCCGGCGGCGGCACCGATACCAATTCCCTGCCAGGGTTTATCATGCACATAATCATCGGCACGATAAGCGGCTTTTTTCGCCCGATAGTAGTAGCTGTCAGAGGCCTGGCTGACGCGTGATTTCACTTCTTCCAGTGCCTGCTCCGCTTTGGTTTTCAGTTCGATATACTTTTGATCGGCCGGGTCACCTGACGAACGCAGCACTTCTTCCAGCGTTTCGGTCAGCAGGGCCAGATCGTCATCAAGACGGCTTTCAAATTGATCTGAAGATGACATTACGCAGTTCCTCCATGTATTTAACTTACCTGTCGGTTAACTATAGTCACTAAAAACCAGAAGCGGCCAGGAATCGCCCGAGTTTCGTCGCCAAAGCGTAAAGATCTGAAATCTGCTTCGCTTCCCTGATTAATCTGATAAATTTCTTCGGACTGAATTTTTTCATTCGGCGACTGTCGTATCCCCCTGTAGCCTGAAGCTATCAGGTCTGAAATGTGTGCATGATGCACGGCAGTCACCTTAAACCCGAGCAGCTAAGGATTAGATTTCTGGCATGAATCGTAGAAAGTTTATGAAAGCGTCAATGGCCCTCTCTGCCCTGAGCGGCATGACGGGTCTGTCCACGCTGTTTGCGCAGTCCGCCTGGGCCGATGATGGCATCGCCGACGGCACTGCGGTTCGCTTCGATTTCGATGTATTGAAAAAGAAAGCCGCCGCACTCGCCAGACAGCCCTGGGGTGGCGCGCCTGGCCCGCTGCCTGACACCCTGGCCAATCTGACCCCGCAGGCCTATAACGAAATTCAGTACGACGCCAACCATTCGCTGTGGAATAACATCCCCAATCGCGAGCTGGATGTGCAATTTTTCCACGTTGGCATGGGGTTTAAACGCCGTATCCGGATGTTTTCCGTCGATGCCGACAGCCGCGAAGCGCGTGAAATCCACTTCCGCCCGGAGCTGTTCAACTACAACAACGCCAACGTTGATACCAAACAGCTGGTCGGCAAAACCGATCTTGGCTTTGCGGGTTTCCGTGCATTTAAAAAGCCGGAGCTGGCGCGTCGCGATATCGTCTCCTTCCTCGGTGCCAGCTACTTCCGCGCCGTCGATGAAACTTATCAATACGGCCTTTCCGCGCGTGGCGTGGCGGTGAATACCTTCAGCAACGGCCATGAAGAGTTCCCGGACTTCACCGCCTTCTGGTTTGAAACGCCGAAAGCCGAAGACACCACCTTTGTGGTGTATGCCCTGCTGGATGGTGCCAGCGTCACCGGTGCCTACAAGTTCACCATTCACTGCGAAGCAGAACGCGTGGTGATGGAGGTGGAAAACCACCTGTTTGCCCGCAACGAGATCCGTCAGTTGGGTATCGCACCGATGACCAGCATGTTCAGCTGCGGCACCAACGAACGCCGGATGTGTAATACCTATCATCCGCAGATCCATGACTCCGATCGTCTGGCGATGTGGACCGGTAATGGCGAATGGATCGCCCGTCCGCTGAACAATCCGCAGCGTTTGCAATTCAACGCCTATCAGGATGAGAACCCGCGTGGCTTTGGCCTGTTACAGCTCAATCATGACTTTAAAGATTATCAGGATGTGATTGGCTGGTACGACAAACGTCCGAGCTTGTGGGTCGAGCCGATTGGCAAATGGGGGAAAGGGGCCATCAATCTGATGGAAATCCCCACCACCGGTGAAACGCTGGATAACATCGTTTGCTTCTGGCAACCGGCTGAACCAGTCAAAGCTGGCAGCGAATTCAACTTCCAGTACAAACTGTACTGGAGTGGCCTGCCGCCGGTGCGTAGCGGTCTGGCGCGTGTCGATGCCACCCGCACCGGCATCGGTGGCTTCCCGGAAGGCTGGGCACCGGGCGAACATTTCCCGGATCAGTGGTGCCGTCGCTTTGCGGTGGATTTCGTTGGTGGCGACCTGAAAGCCGCTGCACCGAAGGGTATCGAACCGGTGATCACCGTGTCTGCCGGTACCATTAAACAGGTTGAGATTCTCTACGTGGAGCCGCTGGACGGTTACCGCATCCTGTTTGACTGGTATCCGAACAGCGATTCCACCAAGCCGGTGGATATGCGCCTGTTCCTGCGTACCAAAGACGAAACCCTGAGTGAAACCTGGCTGTATCAGTACTTCCCGCCACCGCCAGACCAGCGTAAATACGTTGACGACCGGCAGATGACGCCGGGCTGATAAACATGGCGAGGTGCAAACCTCGCCATTATTTTTGCATGTCGATATGCGGAATATCATCTTCCAGATAGACGTCACTCACCGCGACAAAGCCATGGCGACCATAGAACGATTGCAGATGCGCCTGGGCTGAGAGGAATTGTGTATGTTGCGGCCAGTGCTGCTGGCAAGCCTGCAACGCCTGGGTCATTAAACGGTTGCCCAGATTATTACCACGCGCGCGATCCGAAACGATAACGCGACCTATCTTCACCGGGCTTTGTGCATCCGCAGGTGATAACAGCCGCGCGTAAGCCACCAGTTCATCGTTATACATACCTAACAGATGACGATTCTCCGCCACCAGATCCTGCCCATCGACATCAAGGTAAGGACATTGCTGCTCCACCACAAATA
The DNA here is from genome assembly GCF_059730475.1 of Pantoea sp. X-Soil-TKNS-1280. Taxonomy (NCBI): domain Bacteria; kingdom Pseudomonadati; phylum Pseudomonadota; class Gammaproteobacteria; order Enterobacterales; family Erwiniaceae; genus Pantoea; species Pantoea sp. X-Soil-TKNS-1280. The sequence goes on from NZ_AP035962.1 coordinate 2,950,263, forward strand.
CTTCACTGCGCAGCGCCAGCAGCGCATAAAGTTGTTGCAGGCTCAAATCACGATGATGAATATCCAGCCAGTTAATTTCCATAAAGCCTCCTTGTTGGGCGGTTAATTTACCTCACGTACGTCGTTGTTGTAGTGCAAAACCGGTAAAAAAAGCACATAACAGCGCCGCCAGCCACGGCAAGCCGTGCAGCGTCAGCGACATTGCCAGCCCACCCAATGCCGGACCAATAAAAGCGCCAATCCCCCAGGCCACTGACAACGCGGCATAGGCCGCTGCCAGTTCCGAACCCTGAAAACGCTGCCCCACCAGCGTGATGATAACCGTGTAAATACCGACAAATACTCCGCCCCAGCAAAACAGCAGCAAGCGCGCCAGCCATAGCGACTGAAGCGCGAACGGCCAGGACAGCGCCCCGAGGGTGGACAACGCCGCCAGCCAGACAATTAAGTGATGACGATCCATGCGATCGGCCAGCCAGCCGATCGGGAGCTGCAACAGGATCGCCCCAACCATTAAAATGGTAATCAACGATGTCGCCTGTCCTTCAGACCAGCCAAGATTGATGGCGTACAACGCCAGCAGATTCATCCCCGCCGCTTCCAGCGCCGCATTAAGGATGGTCGCCGCCAGCGCCAGAGGTAACAAGCGCAGCCAGCGCGACAGTTTTCGCGGTGTCCCCTCTTCCGCGCTGAAATGCAGTTTGCCGCTGGCGCACAGCGCCAACACAGCAAGGGCAGATAAGGCCGCGCCAGTGATAAATGCGCCGTCACCACTGCCCAGTATCGTCAGAATAAAAGGACCGAGCGCGAATCCTGCTGACAGCATCGCGGTGTAAGTTGCCAGCATTTTTGCCCGGTTATGCTCCGCAGCTTGTTGATTCAGCCAGGTTTCCGTCACCACCAGAATCACTTCTGAGGCCATCCCCAACAGCAGCCGCAGCAAGAAGCTGCTGCTAATCGGTAGCACAGGAAAAAGGATCAACAACAACACCGTGACCAGCAGCGACAGGGTAAGCAGGAATTTAGGTGCAAAACGACGGATGAGAGCGGGCAATGCTGGCGCGATAAGCAGCACGCCCAGCGCATGCATCGCCGCATTGATGCCGATTTGCGTTTCACTGTATCCCGCCTTTGATAGCCGCAGCGCAATCAAAGGCGCACTTAAGCCGTAGGTCAAACCAAAGATGGTAATGGCGAGGAGGATCATCGCGCGATTACGCGTCATTTTATCACGCTGCGCGAAGGCGTCCGCTTCTGCTGCCATAAGGTAAAACGTAAGCGCAAGCTCTGCCACAGACGCACTGGCCACAACCTGATAGGTTGCGGTTCAATCACCCGCTTGAGCAGACGCACGTAATCCAGCACCAGGCCTGGTGTCCAGGCCATCTCCTCTGCCCTGCCGCGTACCACGCCTAATAGCCAAAAATTAGGGTCAGCCAGCAGGCGTAAGCCGGCATACGGCTGTCGTGCCAGAATCCCCTCAATCGCCACATCCAGCGCCTGTATCACCGCAGATGAGCAATTACGTGCCGTCAGGTTGTAGGTACTGTCCAGCCGGTAGCTGTGCCAGAAATTTTGCAAGGCCTTAAAATTGTAATGTGAAAACAGGATCTGTTTATCGGGCTGACACCAGTCAGCCACCTCCAGTGACAGAGAGGCCAGGAAGCGCCCCGCAACATCGTTATGCTCACCCGAGCGTAACACTGCGCGGAAGTTACTACTGTCGCGATCAATATCCTCGAGCGGATAGTGACTGATATACAGACCCTCTCCGACCGCCAGCGAAGTATGCCCGGTCGATATCACCCCGTGCTGATCAACCGCAGCGATATAGCGATTAATTAACCGGTAACTCTCGCGCAGCCTGATAGAACCTAACGGAGTCCAGACATAGACCTTGAGCAGCTGGGGAGGTGGCTGAAGGGGAAAAGGAGGATGCACATACTGGCTGCTGTGCCACTGTCGCAATCCGCCCACCTTAAACAGGGGTAGCGTGGTCACCGTGCTGTTGGCCGTCAGCAGGTGTGCCTGACGCGCCATCTGTAGCAACGTGGTGCCAATACTTAGCAACAGTAACGAGAAACACAGTGGTACGGCGATGTGATGATGAAACGGCCAGTCACTGATGATCAGAATACTGATAATCCATTCCACCACGCCGGTAACGCATTGCTTCTTCCAGCGCCAGCCACGTAACACGATGGCGGCCACGAAGCGGAACAAACCATCAATCATAAAGGCGATGCCAAACAGCACTGCCGATACATCATTGTTATCCTGCGGAATATTGAGAATCAAAAAGCCGATACACCACAAGCCCAGCGCCTTGAGCAGGGTCAACCCATCAATGCGCATTTCGCGGATAAAGGCGAGTGTCATCTGCACCATGCCTTCAATAATAAAAAATAGCGCGAGCATATCCAGTGGAACCGAAAGCAAGCCGTCACTGGCAATATCGTAGAAGATCAATGCCGCCAGTAGCAGCAACGCCATGCCAGTCAAAGCCAGCCAATACCAGCGTCGCCGGATCACCTGGGCACCGGTCAGCAGAAAGATCAACTTAATCACATTACCTCAGCGCAGCGGGATGAACATGACTTAAAAGTTAGCAATCGGTGGCGGGGTTGTCTGAGATAACAGGCAAAAAAAATCAGGCCCGCAGGCCTGATTTGTCAGTAGCATAATGCTTACATCAGCGGCTGTGCCATTTGCACCAGCGTAATGAGCGGCTGCGGATAGACACCCAACAGCAGGACCAGAATGGCGGAAATCAATACCACCACCCCACCGGCAGTGAAGGCCCAGTTGGCCGGGGTATCACGATCGCGCGTGTGCAGTTCCGGCGGACTGAGGTACAAACTCACCGTGACACGCAGGTAATAGTAAAGACCGATGGCGCTACCCGCCACCACCGCGCCGGTCAGCCACCACAGGTGCGCATTCACACCCGAAGCGATCACGTAGAACTTACCGATAAAGCCCAGCGTCATCGGGATACCCGCCAGCGACAGCATCATGATGGTCATCACCGCTGACAGAATCGGACGGTGCCAGAACAGGCCACGATAAGAGTACAGGGTGTCGGCATCCGGGCCACGATACGGGCTGGACATCAGGCTGACCACACCGAAGGCACCCAGGCTGCTGAACAGGTAACCAGCCAGATACACCCCGGCAGTTTCCAGTGACAGCTGATGGGTTTTCACCGAAATCAGCGCCACCAGCAGGTAACCCAGGTGGGCGATGGAGGAATAACCCAGCAGACGCTTGATGTTGCTCTGCGAAATCGCCATCAGGTTACCGAACAGGATGGAAACGAAGGCAATGACACCCAACACGGTGCGTACGGCTTCACTGTCGGTCACCGGCGCGTACATAAACAAACGCATGATCACGCCGAAGATAGCGATTTTGCTGGCGGTCGCCAGGAAGGTTGAAACCGGAGCAGGTGCGCCCTGGTACACATCAGGCGTCCACAGATGGAACGGCACCAGCGACAGTTTGAAGCCGAGACCGATAATCATCATGCCGAGGCCAACCAGCAACAACGGCTGCTGCATCATGCTGTCGTTCAGGCTTTTACCAAGCTGAACAAAGCTCAGGCTACCGGAGTCGGCATAGATCAGCGCAATACCGAACAACAGGAACGATGACGCTGCTGCCGACAGAATGGTGTATTTCAGTGCCGCTTCCAGTGAACGTTTCTGGCGGAAAGCGTAACCAATCAAACCAAACAGCGGCAGTGACAGCAGTTCGATACCGATAAACAGCGCCGCCAGATGGTTGGCGCTGGCCAGCACGATACCGCCGAGTGCCGCAATCAGCACCAGCAGATAGAACTCATCTTTGTTGTCCGGGAAACCGGCCAGCCACGGATAAGCGAAGGTGCAGGTCGCGAGACTCGCCAGCATCACCAGCCCGGTGTAGAAGATAGAGTAACCATCGACACGCAGCATCGGCGTGACATCCATTGGCCCGACATGGGCAACAAACCACAGAGAAAGCAGCGCCAGGTTAAGACCAATGACCGTCAGCGTGGCATTAACAAAATGGTTGCGTCGCCACGCAATGGACAGCATCACAACCACCACCGTCAATCCGACGATCAACAGCGGCAGTAACGCGATCAATTGTTGAGGAGTTATTGTCATGGCGAATTACGGCCTTGTAGTTGAAATTGAAGCGGTAAACCACTGCTGAATGTTGCTCATTGCAGCATGGGAAGTGTCGAGGATCGGCTGCGGATACACTCCGAGCAGAACCAGCAGCACCACCAGAACCATAATCATAATGAACTCACGCGGTGACATGCCTGGCAGCGGCGCCTGTGATTTTGCTTCACCGTAATAAGCGCGCTGCATCATCACCAGTGAATAGACCGAGGCGAATACCAGACCAAAAGTGGCAATCACGATAATCACCGGCACTACCTGGAAACTGCCGGTGAGAATCATAAATTCCCCGGCAAAGTTACCGGTGCCCGGCATACCCAGATTGGCGACGGCAAAGAACAGCGACAGTCCCGGAATCCATTTGATGCGTGACCACAAGCCCCCCATCTGACGCATATCACGGGTGTGCAGACGTTCATACAGCTGGCCACACAGGATGAACAGCGCAGCGGCGGACAGGCCATGCGCAATCATCTGTACCACTGCACCCTGGAACGCCAGCTGGCTGCCGGTGTAGATAGCAATCAGCACGAAGCCCATATGCGAGATAGAGGTGTAAGCGATCAGGCGTTTGATATCTGTCTGTGCAAACGCCATCCAGGCACCGTAGAAGATACCGATGACGCCCAGCCACATAGCAATCGGTGCAAACTCCGCCGAGGCATGCGGGAACAGCGGCAGACTGAAGCGCAGCAGACCATAAGCGGCGGTTTTCAGCAGAATCCCGGCGAGGTCCACCGAACCGGCTGTCGGTGCCTGGCTGTGCGCATCTGGCAACCAGCCGTGCAACGGTACCACCGGCATTTTTACCGCGAAGGCGATAAAGAAGCCCAGCATCAGCAGATATTCCACGGTGTGGGACATCGGCGTTTTCAGCAATTCTTCGTAGCTGAAGGTCCACACACCGGTGGCGTTGTAGTGCACAAACACCAGCGCCAGGATGGCAATCAGCATCACCAGACCCGATGCCTGGGTATAAATAAAGAACTTGGTGGCGGCGGTGATACGGGTTTTCCCGTCCGACGCTTTATGACCCCAGAGCGCGATGAGGAAGTACATCGGCACCAGCATCATTTCCCAGAAGAAGAAGAACAGGAACATGTCGATGGAGAGGAACACGCCAATTACGCCACCGAGGATCCACATCAGGTTGAGGTGGAAAAAGCCCTGATATTTCTCAATTTCTTTCCAGGAGCAGAGTACCGCCATCAGACCGAGCAGACCGGTCAGCACCACCATCAGCAGCGACAGACCATCAATCGCCAGGTGGAAATGGATACCGAAACGCGGGATCCACGGCACCGAATATTCTGATTGCCACTGCGGCATTCCTGTCGCCTGCGTCAGTGAATAGCCTCCCTGCAACCACAGCTGCATAGAGAGCACCAGCGTCAGCCCCATGGTGATCAGGGCGATCCAGCGCGGCACCTTCGCGCCAAGGCGCTCGGCCAGCCAGCACAGCAAGCCACCGAGAAAAGGTATGATTATTAGCCAAGGTAATAACACGGCGTACTTCCCTTTTTTTTGCCTTTATCAGGCAATTTTTACTTTCTCGACTGGGGTGAAGGAAAGACCGCCACCCCGCCCATCAATCTTTTTAAACCACCAGCAGCAGGGCCAGAACGACCACAGCACCGACACTCATGGACGCCACATACCAGCGCAGATAGCCGTTTTCGCTGACCACCAGCCCCTTGTTGCCAACGCGTGAAATCAGCGCGGGCAGATTCATCAGCGAGTTCAGCGGGTCACGGTGCAACAGCCAGGCAATGCCGAGGAATGGCTTAACGAACACTTTGTCGTACAGCCAGTCGAAGCCCCAGGCCGCAAACCACCAGGTACCGAAGAAACGGCCCGGTGCACTGTTGGCAACGCGGGTCACCAGCTGACGTTTGCCCAGCCACAGCGCCGCAGCAATCAGGATACCGACGATAGCCACCACGCCAGAGGTGATTTCCAGCCCCACTTTGCCGCCTTCACCAAACTCGTTCTGCGGCAGAACACCTGCCAGCGGTGGAGTAATCAGCGCACCAATAAAGGTCGAAAGCACCAGCAGCACAATCAGCGGCAGATGATGAGTAATGCCTTTACCGGCATGGGCATGAATTTTTTCTTCGCCGTGGAAGACGATGAAAATCATGCGGAAAGTATAGATAGAAGTCAGGAACGCCCCGACCAGACCGGCAACCATCAGATTGATGTGGCCATTGGCCAGCGCACCAAACAGGATTTCATCTTTACTGTAGAAACCTGCGGTAATCAGCGGCAGCGCGGCCAGTGCCGCACCACCCACCAGGAAGCAGGCATACACCAGCGGGATGCTCTTACGCAGACCACCCATTTTGAAGATGTTCTGCTCGTGATGGCAGGCCAGAATCACTGAACCTGAAGAGAGGAACAGCAGCGCTTTAAAGAACGCATGGGTCATCAGGTGGAAAATCGCCGCATCCCACGCCTGAACACCAAGTGCCAGGAACATGTAGCCAATCTGGCTCATGGTCGAGTAAGCCAGTACGCGTTTGATATCGGTCTGCACCAGCGCGGCAAAACCCGCCAGCACCAGGGTGATAGCCCCCACGATACCGACCAGATGCAGCACATCCGGCGTCAGCAGGAACAGGCCATGCGTACGGGCGATCAAATAGACACCCGCCGTCACCATGGTCGCGGCGTGGATCAGTGCAGAAACCGGCGTCGGACCGGCCATCGCATCCGCCAGCCACGTCTGCAACGGCAGCTGTGCTGATTTACCCACCGCACCACCCAGTAACAGCAGGGTAGCCCACTGCAACATATGGTTGTCAGCCGCAAAGTGCGCCGGAGCCAATTCCATCAGTTCGCGGAAGTTCAGCGTACCCAGTTCGTTGTAGAGGATGAATAAGGCTAAAGCCAGGAACACATCACCCACACGGGTAATGATGAAGGCTTTCATTGCTGCTTTGCCATTTTCCGGGTTGCTGTAGTAGAAACCGATCAGCAGATAGGAACACAGCCCCACCCCTTCCCAGCCGAGATACATCAGCATCAGGTTATCGGCCAGCACCAGAACCACCATGCTGGCGATAAACAGGTTGGTGTAAGCGAAGAAGCGTGAGTATCCCTCTTCACCGCGCATGTACCAGGAAGCGAACATGTGGATGAAGAAGCCAACTCCGGTCACCACGGACAACATCGTCAGCGACAGGCCATCCAGCACCAGGTTGACTTTGATGTCGAAGTGTCCGACGTTCATCCAGGTCCAGAGCGCCTGCGTAAACGGCTGCTGCCCCTGGCTGAAGAAATCCATGCCGACAAAAATAGTGGTCAGGGCAGCCAGACCGACTGAGCCCATCCCCACAGCGGCAGACAGGTTCTCCGACCAGCGACCACGGGAAAATGCCAACAGCACGAAGCCAATTAGCGGAAATAAAACGGTTAAATAGAGAAGATTCATCCGCGCATCTCGCTCACAGTATCAATGTTCAGCGTCTGACGACGACGATAGAGCTGGAGCAGCAGCGCCAGACCAATACTGGCTTCCGCCGCCGCGAGGCTGATGGCCAGAATGTACATTACCTGGCCGTCCGCTTGCCCCCAGTAGCTGCCTGCCACCACCAGCGCCAGCGCGGCAGCGTTGATCATGATTTCCAGACCAATCAGCATAAACAGCAGGTTACGGCGCAGCACCAGTGAGGTCAGGCCAAGAACAAACAGCACAGCAGCCAGAATCAGGCCGTGTTGTAACGGGATCATGCGTGCTCCTCCTTATTCCCTTGCGCCTCTGCCGGACGGTTGCTTAACACTTCGCCCTGACGCTCTTCACGTCCGATATGGAAGGCCACAACCAGACCAGCCAGCAGCAGCATCGACGCCAGCTCCACAGCCAGAACATAAGGACCAAACAGGCTGATACCCACCGCTTTGGCGTCAATAACGGTGCCATCAATACCCTGATCGTGTGCGGTGCTGATGGCATAAATCATCACCACCAGCAGCAGTAAGGACACGATGCCAGGACCAATCCACAGCGATGGCTTCAGCCACTCGCGCTCCTGATCCTGCTGGGTTTTGCCAAGGTTCAGCATCATCACCACGAACACGAACAGCACCATAATGGCACCGGCGTAGACGATAATTTCCAGCGCACCGGCAAAGTAAGCGCCCATCGAAAAGAACACACCCGCAATCGACAGCAGCGAAACAATCAGGTACAGCAGCGCATGTACCGGGTTGGTGTGAGTGATGACGCGTAGCGTCGTCAGCACCGCCACCAGTCCGCAAAGATAAAACGCAAATTCCATACCTGGCTCCTTAAGGTAACAAACCTTTGACGTCGATCGGTTTGGCTTCGTTTTCAGCATCGCCTTTGCCTTTCCCGTCAATTGCCATACCCGCCATGCGGTAGAAGTTGTACTCCGGATATTTACCCGGCCCGGAGATCAACAGATCCTGTTTTTCGTACACCAAATCCTGACGCTTAAACTCACCCAGTTCGAAATCCGGGGTCAGCTGGATAGCCGTAGTCGGACAGGCTTCTTCGCACAGGCCACAGAAGATGCAGCGTGAAAAGTTGATGCGGAAGAATTCCGGATACCAGCGGCCATCCTGCATTTCGGCTTTTTGCAGCGAAATACAGCCTACCGGACACGCTACCGCACACAGGTTACAGGCAACGCAACGCTCCTCACCGTCCGGATCGCGCGTCAGCACGATGCGGCCACGGTAGCGTGGCGGCAGGTACACCGGCTCTTCCGGGTACATCTGGGTTTCGCGTTTGGCGAAGGCATGCATGCCTATCATCCAGATACTGCGCACTGTCGTGCCGAAGCCAACGACAATATCTTTTAAAGTCATCTCAAAACCCCTTACTGCGCAGACAGAATCACTGCGGCGGTCGCCAGCAGGTTCAGCAGCGTCAACGGCAAACACACTTTCCAGCCGAACGACAGCACCTGGTCATAGCGTGGACGCGGAAGCGCAGCACGAATCAGGATAAACATCACCATGAAGAACGCAGTCTTAACGGCAAACCAGATGATCGGCGGCAGGAACGGCCCCTGCCAGCCACCGAAGAACAGCGTCACAATCAGCGCTGACACGGTGGTGATGGCCACGTATTCACCGACAAAGAACAGACCGAACTTCATCCCGGCGTATTCGATGTGATAACCATCGGCCAGTTCCTGCTCGGCTTCCGGCTGGTCAAACGGATGACGGTGACACACCGCAACGCCTGCGATACAGAAAGTAAGGAAGCCGAAGAATTGCGGAATGATGTTCCACAGGTGCGCCTGGCTTTCGACGATGGCATTCAGATTGAACGATCCCGCCTGCGCTACCACACCCATCAGCGACAGACCGAGGAACACTTCGTAGCTCAGGGTCTGCGCGGAAGCACGCATCGCACCCAGCAGCGAATATTTGTTGTTACTCGACCAGCCCGCAAACAGCACCGCGTACACCGCCAGACCCGCCATCATCAGGAAGAACAGCAGACCGATATTCAGGTCAGTCACCATCCAGGTCGGTGTGACCGGCACAATTGCAAACGCCAGCAGCAGCGAAACAAACGCAATTACCGGGGCGAGGGTGAAGATGAATCGGTCGGTAAACGGCGGAATCCAGTCCTCTTTAAAGAACATTTTGATCATGTCCGCTGCCAGTTGCAGCGAACCGCCCCAACCTACACGGTTCGGTCCGTAACGGTTCTGCCATAAGCCGAGCAGACGACGCTCGGCAAAGCTCATAAAGGCACCACAACCCACCACCACCAGCAGGATGACGATGGCTTTGCCGATGCTAATCAGGATGTCAATAACGTCCGGTGTCAGCCAGCTCATTGCGCCGCCTCCTGCAGTTTGTCAATTTGCGCACCCGAGAGGAACGGCGGTACACCCGGCATACCGAGTGGCAGACCTACCTGCCCCGCCTGCAATGACGCGGAAAAACGTACCGGCAGGCGCAGGGTTTCACCAGCACACACCAGCTCCACCGCCGCACCGTTATTCACACCGAGCTTCTCAGCGTCGGCTGGGTTGATCACCAGCGTGGCCGGAGACATACGTTTCTGGAACACCGGTGAACGTTGCGTCATCTCTTCACTACCGAACAGCTGATAGTAAGGGGCCACGCGCCACTGGCTGCCACCGACAAAACTTTCCGGCACGGCACTGAACCACGGCAGTGAACCTTCTGCGGCCTCAAACAGACGCACACCCGGATCGCCATTGCGCAGCTTACCGCCCACTTCGGCCTGGAATTTGTTCCATGCCTGTGGGGAGTTCCAGCCTGGCGCCCAGGCAAACGGAATCTGCGAACGCGCAGCATTCGGCTGGTTGTTCCCTTCCATCGAGAAGGCAAACATGGTGTCTTTATCCTGCGGCTGACGCGGTTCGTGCACGCTGATATTCGCGCGCGCCGCAGTACGGCCACTGTAACGATGCGGGGAACGCGCCAGTTTCTGACCACGAATACGGAAGCTGGCATCCGGTGCCGCGTCCTTGATGCCTTTCAACTGCGGCAATGCCGCGATGGTGGCATCTATCACATGGTCGAGCAGCGTCCAGTCAATGTGGCGGCTTTCCACTGTGCTGTGCAGCGAATGCAGCCAACGCCAGCTTTCCAGCATCACCACGCTGCTGTCGTAGTAGGAAGGATCGTAAACCTGGAAGAAGCGCTGAGCGCGACCTTCATGGTTGATCGAGGTACCATCGCTTTCGGCAAAGCTGGCTGTGGAGAACACCAGGTTGGCTTTTTCCAGCGTGGCGGTGCGTTGATGATCAACCACAATCACGTTGGCAGCCTGCGCCAGTGCCGCGTCCACCGTCGCCTTCGGCGCGTGGCGATACAGATCGTTTTCCAGCACCACCAGCGTATCGGCTTCGCCGTTGCTCAGTTGCGCCAGGGCGCTATCCAGCGATGCACCGCCCATTAGGCCCAGGCCGATGCTGTTAGCGGCGGATGCCAGCAGGGTGATGCCGACATCCGCACCACGCGCTTTCAGCGCTTTAGCCACGTTGGCGGCCGCTTCAATCATTGCGGTGCTGCCAGAGTGAGTACCGGAGATAATCAGCGGCTTTTTCGCCCCGGTCAGCGCCTGTACCACCACATCCAGCTTACCGTTCAGCGTCTTGTCAAAATCGCCAACCGCTGGCGCGCTTTCATCCAGCGCATGCGCGATGGCAAAACCGAGACGTGCCTGATCTTCCACCGGAGCGCGATAGCTCCACGCGGCGATATCATCCAGACGGGTTTCATCGACGTTGGTCACGAACAGCGGGTGTTTGGCGTGTTGTCCGATGTTGAGGATCGCCGCGATTTGCCAGTCAGCCACTTTCTGTGCGGCGGCCATTTCGCGTGCTTTACCCTTCACCGCCTGACGTACGGACAGTGCCACGCGCGCGCCAACCTGAGTCAGATCTTCGCCCAGCACCAGCACCGCATCGTAGCTTTCAATTTCACGCAGAGACGGGGTATAGATACCGCCTTCGCGCAGCACTTTGAGCATCAGTTCCAGACGCGCCTGCTCGCCTGCTGGCATACCGGTGGAGAAGTTATCCGCTCCCACCAGCTCGCGCAGGGCAAAGTTACTTTCGATGCTGGCACGCGGAGAGCCAATCCCGATGACTTTTTTCGCCTGACGCAACACATCTGCCGCTGCGTTCACAGCCTGCTCAGCATTCAGAGTGACCCAGTCATTGCCACGCAGCTGTACCGGATGGCGCGGACGGTCCTTCAGGTTGACGTAACCGTAACCAAAGCGACCGCGGTCACACAGGAAGTAGTGGTTTACTGTGCCGTTATAACGGTTTTCGATACGTCGTAATTCGCCGTAACGCTCACCGGGGCTGGTGTTACAACCGACGCTGCATTGCTGGCAGATACTCGGCGCAAACTGCATATCCCACTTACGGTTATAACGCTCGGAGTGGGTTTTATCGGTGAAGACCCCGGTCGGACAGATTTCTACCAGGTTACCGGAGAATTCGCTTTCCAGCGTGCCATCTTCCGGACGACCAAAGTAGACGTTGTCATGCGCGCCATACACACCAAGGTCGGTGCCATCGGCGTAATCTTTGTAGTAACGCACACAGCGATAACAGGCGATGCAGCGGTTCATTTCATGAGAAATGAACGGGCCGAGGTCCTGATTCTGGTGAGTACGTTTGGTGAAGCGATAGCGACGGAAGCTGTGGCCCGTCATTACCGTCATATCCTGCAGGTGGCAGTTACCGCCCTCTTCGCACACCGGACAGTCATGCGGGTGGTTGGTCATCAGCCATTCCACCACGCTTTCACGAAACTCTTTCGCTTCGCCATCGTCGATGGAAATAAAGGTGCCGTCCGATGCGGGCGTCATGCATGACATGACAAGGCGACCGCGGGTATCTTCGGCATTCTGGAATTGCTTTACCGCGCACTGGCGACAGGCACCCACGCTTCCCAGCGCCGGATGCCAGCAAAAATAAGGAATATCAAGGCCCAGAGACAGACATGCCTGTAGCAGGTTGTCCGACCCGTTCACTTCATACTCTTTACCGTCTACATGGATAGTAGCCATAGTGAATATGCTTCCGTAAGGCCCGTCCGGGGACGAGCGTTAAACATCTATTTCTTTCCCCACGCGAGGCAATCGCGTCGGGTAATCCGTGTACGGCGGCTGATTACCAGCGCGCTTTCAGCAGGTTCGGCTGGATACCGCCGATGGCTCGGGTATTGCCAAACACCTGCGGCGCAATGCCGGCTTCAAACTCTTCACGGAAATATTTAATGGCACTCTGCAATGGCTCTACCGCACCAGGCGCATGGGCACAGAAGGTTTTACCTGGGCCAAGCTGGCGACAAAGCTGTTGCAGGGTTTCGATATCACCCGGCTGGCCTTGTTTCTGCTCCAGCGCACGCAGGATCTTCACGCTCCACGGCAGACCATCACGGCATGGCGTACACCAGCCACAGGATTCGCGGGCAAAGAACTCTTCCAGATTGCGCACCAGCGACACCATGTTGATCTCATGGTCAACCGCCATCGCCAGCGCGGTCCCCAGACGGCTACCGGCTTTACCAATGCTGGCAAATTCCATCGGCAGGTCGAGGTGTTGATCGGTGAGGAAGTCAGTGCCTGCGCCGCCCGGTTGCCAGGCTTTGAACTTCAGACCATCGCGCATACCACCGGCATAATCTTCCAGGATCTCGCGCGCGGTAATACCGAACGGCAGCTCCCAGACACCCGGGTTTTTCACGCGGCCTGAGAAGCCCATCATTTTGGTGCCGGTATCATCACTTTTAGAGATGTTCTTGTACCACTCCACCCCATTGAGGAAGATGGCCGGTACGTTCGACAGCGTCTCAACGTTGTTAACACAGGTCGGTTTGCCCCAGACGCCAGCACTGGCCGGGAACGGTGGCTTGGAACGCGGGTTAGCGCGACGCCCTTCCAGCGAGTTAATTAACGCGGTTTCTTCACCACAAATGTAGCGCCCCGCCCCGGTATGCACGATCAGCTCGAAATCAAAACCGGTGCCGAGAATGTTTTTGCCGAGAAATCCGGCTTCAGTGGCTTCAGCGATTGCTTTGCGCAGATGCACCGCCGCCTCGATATATTCACCGCGCAGGAAGATGTAGCCACGGTAGGCTTTCAGTGCAAAGGCACTGATCAGCATTCCTTCCACCAACTGGTGCGGCATTTGCTCCATCAGCAGGCGGTCTTTATAAGTACCTGGTTCCATCTCATCAGCGTTACACAGCAGGTAACGGATGTTCATGGATTCGTCTTTCGGCATCAGGCTCCATTTCAGGCCGGTGTTAAAGCCTGCACCACCACGGCCTTTCAGACCGGAGTCCTTCACCGCTGCGACGATTTCGTCCTGACTCATGCCTTTCAGCGCTTTTTCCGCGCCAACGTAGCCGTTTTTGCTGCGATATTCGTCGATCCATACCGGCTGTTTGTCATCGCGCAGACGCCAGGTCAGTGGATGCGTTTCCGCAGTACGAATGATCTGTTTGATAGTCATTGATACTGCTCCAGTAAGTTGGCAATACCTTCCGGCGTCAGATGAACGTGGGTATCTTCATCCACCATCATGGTCGGGCCTTTATCGCAGTTACCCAGACAGCAGGTCGGCAGCAACGTAAAGCGGCCATCCGGCGTCGTCTGGCCCGGTTTGATGTGCAGGTTTTGTTCTAAAGCGGCCTGAATCCCCTGATAACCGGTGATATGGCACACCACGCTGTCACAGTAGCGAATCACATGACGCCCTACCGGCTGACGATAGATCTGGCTATAGAATGTCGCCACACCTTCGACGTCACTGGCCGGAATACCCAGCACCTCGGCAATGGCGTGAATCGCGCCGTCAGGCACCCAGCCACGCTGTTTCTGCACGATCTTCAGCGCTTCGATGGAAGCCGCGCGCGCATCTTCGTAATGGTGTTTTTCGTGCTCAATCGCGTGGTGTTCTGCCTCGCTCAGCACAAAGACCTCATTCGGGTCGATCGTTTGGATGGCAATTTTTTGATCGTGCATAATTAGCGGTCCACGTCTGACATAACAAAATCGATACTACCGAGGTAAACGATCAGATCGGATACCAGGCTGCCACGGATCACCGACGGGATCTGTTGCAGATGCGGGAAGCTCGGCGTACGCACGCGGGTGCGGTAGCTCATGGTGCTGCCATCGCTGGTCAGGTAGTAACTGTTGATCCCTTTGGTCGCCTCGATCATCTGGAAGGATTCGTTGGCCGGCATTACCGGGCCCCAGGAAACCTGCAGGAAGTGAGTGATCAGGGTTTCGATGTGTTGCAGCGTGCGCTCTTTCGGCGGCGGCGTGGTCAGCGGGTGATCCGCTTTGAACGGCCCTTCCGGCATATTTTTCAGGCACTGCTCCAGAATGCGCAGCGACTGCCACATCTCTTCCATTTTCAGCATCACGCGGGTGTAGGCATCGCTGATCCCGGCACCGACCGGAATCTCGAAATCGAAATTCTCGTAACCTGAATACGGACGCCATTTACGCACGTCAAAATCAAGACCGGTGGCGCGCAGACCGGCACCGGTGGTGCCCCACGCCAGTGCTTCGTCCATGTTGTACGCGGCAACGCCCTGAGAACGGCCCATCAGCACGCGGTTGCGCAGCGCTGCTTTGTCGTACTCTTTCAGACGTTTTGGCATCCAGTCGAGGAATTCACGCAGCAGACGTTCCCAGCCTTTCGGCAGATCGTGCGCCACACCACCTATACGGAACCATGCCGGGTGCATACGGAAACCGGTAATGGCTTCGACCACATCATAGATTTTCTGGCGATCGGTAAAGGCGAAGAACACCGGCGTCATCGCACCGACGTCCTGAATAAAGGTTGAGATGTACAGCAGATGGCTGTTGATGCGGAACAGTTCCGACAGCATCACGCGAATCACATTGACGCGATCCGGAACGGTGATACCCGCCAGTTTTTCCACCGCCAGCACATACGGCATTTCGTTAACGCAACCACCGAGATACTCGATACGGTCGGTATACGGAATGTAGCTGTGCCAGGACTGGCGCTCACCCATTTTCTCGGCACCGCGGTGGTGATAACCGACATCTGGCACGCAATCGACGATCTCTTCGCCATCCAGTTGCAGAATGATACGGAACGCACCGTGGGCAGACGGGTGGTTTGGACCGAGGTTAAGGAACATAAAGTCCTCGTTGGCGGTGCTGCGCTTCATCCCCCAGTCTTCGGGTTTGAAGGTCAGCGACTCCATTTCGAGGTCTTCTTTTTGTTTAGTCAGCGTGAAGGGATCAAATTCGGTCGCACGCGCCGGATAATCCTTGCGCAACGGATGCCCTTCCCACGTTTGCGGCATCATGATGCGCGTCAGGTGCGGGTGACCATCAAAGGTCATGCCAAACATTTCCCAGGTTTCGCGCTCATACCAGTTGGCATTGGCAAAAATTTTGGTGATGGTCGGCAGACGCATATCGTTTTCAGACAACGCGACCTTGAGCATGATGTCGCGATTGCGTTCAATCGATAGCAGATGATAGAAAACGGAAAAATCCGCGGCAGGCAGGCCCGCGCGGTTGGTACGTAAACGCTCGTCCATGCCATGCAAATCATACAGCATGACGTAAGGCTTCGGCAGTTTGCGCAGGAATTCGACAATTTCCAGCAATTGTTCACGCTTCACCCACACCACCGGAATACCGGTGCGGGTGGCCTGAACGGTAAAGGCATCCGGCCCAAAACGGTTACGCAGCTCGCCGATCACCGGGTCGTCCAGGTGATCCCGGGTTTGCCATGCAGGCTGAGCGAGATCTTGCGTGGTTAAATCTGTCATACGTTACTCACCATTCCGGCCTGTTATCAGGCACTCAAAAGAAGGCGTCAGGATGGCGGCACACATTAAATTGTGGTGTTCTGCTGCGGCCGTGGCTCCATCCGTGTACGGGTAGCTTAAACTTCGTCGGGTGTTCTCAGGTTGGTGACTGCGATACGGTCACCGCGTTTTCTTTCGCGTTCTGATTGCATATTCGCGCGATAAACGCCCTGATCCCCCACCACCCACGAGAGCGGACGACGCTCTTTGCCGATGGATTCGCGTAACAACAGCAGCGCCTGCATATAAGCTTCCGGACGCGGCGGGCAACCTGGGATATACACATCCACTGGCAGGAATTTATCTACGCCCTGTACCACCGAATAGATGTCATACATGCCGCCGGAGTTGGCACAGGCCCCCATTGAGATGACCCATTTGGGTTCGAGCATCTGGTCATACAGACGCTGAATCACCGGGGCCATTTTGGTAAACGGCGTACCGGCAATCACCATGAAGTCAGCCTGACGCGGTGAGGCACGCATAACTTCCGCACCAAAACGCGCCACGTCATGCACCGCAGTGAATGACGTGGTCATCTCCACGTAGCAACAGGAAAGGCCGAAGTTGTACGGCCAGAGAGAGTTTTTACGACCCCAGTTCACCATGTCGTGCAGGGCATTTTCGAGTTTGCCCATATAGACGCTGCGGTGAACATGCTGCTCCAGAGGATCAGCGACGATCTCCTGTTTTTGCAGCGGATAGCGATCGTTATCGCCCCCATTCGGGTCTACGCGTGTCAGCGTGTAGTCCATCTTATTGCCTCGCTTTTACTGCTTTTGAGGATTGGTGTGGCTGTGACTGACCGGGCTTGACTTGACCACCACGCGACGACGCGCCGGTGCCCAATCCAGCGCACCGATGCGAACCAGGTAAACCAGGCCTGCCAGTAGCACCAAAATGAAAATTGCGGCTTCGACAAAGCCGACCCAGCCGCTTTCGCGTATGGAAGTCGACCATGCGTATAAAAAGAGGGCTTCGACGTCGAAAATCACGAAGAACATCGCAACCAGATAGAATTTTGCAGAGAGGCGAATATGGGTGTCACCGACCGAGTCGATACCCGATTCAAACGGGGTGTTCTTGTAACGCGCGCGGGCACGACCACCTAACAACCAGCCACCGGTCAACATAAAGGCGCAAAGACCGAACGCGAGAACAATGAAAACAATAAATGCCCAGTGATGAGCGATCACTTCTGTGGTTGTTGACATACTCTTTGCTTACTCATCAAAAGTGGCGATGGCATCCTGCACATTCGCAGCAAACGCACCACATCGATTCAAGGGAAGGATAAAAAACCTTATAAACTTTGCTGTCATTAGCAATTAAGCAGCAATTTTATGGGGTTTTTTACTCCTTTCTATAACCTTTTGTCAACTTTGACAAAAGTATCCAAACATTATTTTACATCCGCAGCATATTATTAACATACAAGGCCAGTTGCGCCAGCTAAATCGCTTCAGTTTGTGAGGTTACTTTCAGTGTAGCGGGTATTCACATGCATGGATCGTGCATTTAACAATCATATTTTGACAGGAATTAACCGGATTTCCTTGTCCTTTTCAGGGCTATTTTCTTGATCCAGGACACATAACAATGCTTTTTGCTGTAAAAAGAGACAATTCTCGCAGGCAGATGCCCAGGGAAAGATGGCACGAAATGAGAAAATCGTTCCACTTCAGATGAAAATGAAACGCATTTCATTTTTTCAGGCAGGGGGAAATTTATTACCGGCGTGTCAGCACCAGAATGGCAGAGATAAATGACATAAAAAAAGCCTTAGCAGAGAAAAACCATGCTAAGGCTTATTTATCTAAGTTTTAACAATTGCCTGGTATTCTATTTGAGAATGATTACCCGCGCAGATTGTGCTTACTCTTCGTCGTCCAGCAACAGTGTGCCGTCCGGATTTGCACTTAGATTGTACGGATCGTTAGTTGATTGCATAGCATTGAAGATGGCCAGCGCCAGTTCATTATCGCTGTCCGGATTACGGCACAGCAGATATTGGGTATCCGGTAAAACAGGCAAGCCTTCAGCAGCACCCATCACTCGCAGTTCCGGGCTCATCATTTCCACCGGACGCGCGGTAACGCCAAGACCGGCTTTTACTGCCGCACGGACTGCCGCCAGCGTCGAGGCCACATAGGAAATACGCCACGGAATACCCGCTTCGTTCAGATGGTCAATCGCCATGTCGCGGTACGGGCTTGGTTCATCCAGCAGCACCAGTGGAATCGCTTCACCGCGCTGGAAGATGTAATCAGCCGCACAATACCACAGGGTCGGCGAGGTACGCAGAACCTGGTGGGTAAAGTTACCCGGACTGGAAGTGGTGACCACCAAATCCACTTCTCCCTGGTTCAGCATTTCCATCATAAATGGATTACGCTTCACGCGGACATCAATCGCCAGCTTCGGATAAACCGAGGTCACACGATTGAGCAGGAAAGGCAGAATGGTATCTGAGGTGTCGTCAGAAGCGCCAATGGTCAGCACGCCCTGAATATTGCTATACATCAGAGAGGTACAAGCTTCGTCATTGAAACGAAGGATTTTTCTGGCGTAGCCCAGCAGTTGGATGCCATGCTCCGTCAGCAATTTATTACGTCCATGTCTGGCAAACAGCTCTTTACCTACCAATTGTTCCAGACGCTGCATCTGCTGGCTTACTGCTGATTGCGTTCTGCACACGGCTGCAGCCGCAGCCGCAAAAGTGTTCAGGTCAGCAACGGCGACGAAAGTTCTCAGCAGATCGAGGTCGAGATTCAGTATCGGACGATTTGCATTAGTCATGTTTTTTCTTCACTTATAAGATTTTTTACAAACTACTACCCTGGTGTATTACCTTACTTATCATTGGGATAAGAGGTAATGGTGCTTAATGACAGTCCTGTGTGGAGACTGTCATGAAAAAACTGGGTCAGGCGGATTCCAACGATTACGTCACTCTGAAAACAGAGCAGCGGCGTCACAAAGACAGAACAACTTCTCGGGCCGAAAGCGTAAATCGCGCAAATGCAGGAAGCTGTGTAGTTGCCTGGTTTCCCGCCAAAAACGTGCACGGGTCAAAAAATGATAACTGTATGTTATGGTGATGCGAAGAGGTAAAGTGCATCAAATAATAAATTATACTTAATCATTTTTGCGCCAGAAATGGAAATGTTTTTGTTAGAAAGCTCGTAATTTTTGACCTGTCCCCTTTTCCCGCACATCCTGCCACAAAGCTGTTCATTTTTTAAGCCCCCCTGGTTCCGAAACTTCATAGGGAAAGCTTAAGTTTCAGCGCAAATGCTATTTAATACAGACTTCGGACACCGCCCTGCTGCCGATAGTTCTCTGATTCTGTCTCTGAAACTGAATGAGAATCGGGGACAGTTTCTGACGCCAGCGGACAATAAACTGGCAATGACTAATTATTCGACTTCCTACAAGGATTCTTTAACTATTTCATTACGTCGCTAACGATTCAATGCGACAGTTGTGAATAAAAATATACGCAATCCCCTTCTTTACGTCTGGATTAAGGAGTTTACAGCTCCCCGGCCCCCTGTCAGCATTAAATATCAACCCTGGTAACTTTACTGGATAATTCAACCAGATTAATCAGTGTAAAATGCCTTTTCAGCCAGTATCAGCATAAAAAATTGCCAAACTCGCCAAAACCTTTCATTACCCTTCTTTTGTTACGGGGAGAGGAGTAAATTGGGCGGGTTTGTTTTTTGAGGCAGGTTAAATGGACTCTGCCCGTTAAGGCGGTAGCGATGAATTTTCAAATTGATAAATCCGGCAAGCTGGATAATGTCTGTTATGACATCCGTGGTCCGGTACTGAAAGAGGCGAAACGTCTCGAAGAAGAAGGCAACAAAGTTCTCAAACTCAACATTGGCAACCCTGCCCCGTTTGGTTTTGAAGCCCCCGATGAAATCCTGGTTGATGTGATCCGCAACCTGCCCAGTGCCCAGGGATATTGTGACTCCAAAGGTCTCTATTCAGCGCGCAAAGCAATCATGCAGCATTATCAGGCGCGCGACATGCGCGATATGACCGTTGAAGACATCTATATTGGTAACGGTGTTTCGGAACTGATTGTGCAGGCCATGCAGGCGCTGCTGAACAGCGGTGATGAAATGCTGGTACCTGCACCGGATTACCCGTTGTGGACCGCCGCCGTCTCCCTTTCCAGTGGAAAAGCGGTACATTATCTGTGTGATGAATCCGCCGGCTGGTTCCCGGACCTGGATGATATCCGCAGCAAAATCACCCCGCGCACACGCGGCATCGTGATTATCAACCCGAACAACCCCACCGGGGCGGTGTACAGCAAAGAATTGCTGATGGAAATCGTTGAGATTGCCCGCCAGCATAATCTGATCATCTTTGCCGATGAGATTTACGACAAGATCTTGTATGACGAAGCGCAGCATCATTCCATTGCCGCGCTGGCTCCCGATCTGTTGACCGTCACCTTTAACGGCCTGTCAAAAACCTATCGCGTTGCCGGTTTCCGTCAGGGCTGGATGGTACTGAACGGTCCGAAGAAACACGCGAAAGGCTACATTGAAGGTCTGGAAATGCTGGCCTCGATGCGTCTGTGCGCCAACGTCCCCGCACAACACGCAATTCAAACCGCGCTGGGTGGCTATCAGAGCATCAGTGAATTTATCGTGCCGGGCGGCCGCCTTTATGAACAACGCCAGCGCGCCTGGGAATTGATTAATGACATCCCTGGCGTCAGCTGCGTCAAGCCGCAGGGTGCGCTCTATATGTTCCCGCGCATTGATGCGAAGAAATTCAATCTGTTCGACGATCAGAAAATGGTGCTTGATTTCCTGCTACAGGAAAAAGTGCTGCTGGTGCAGGGCACCGCGTTCAACTGGCCATGGCCGGATCACGTGCGCATCGTTACCCTGCCCCGCGTTGACGATCTGGAAATGGCCATCACCAAGTTTGGTCGCTTCCTGCAAGGGTATCGTCAGTAGCGTCACACGCGTATAGTGAGTGTATTTCGGGGAGAGGCTTTTCTCCCCGTCGTCCGATCAGGAACTGCTCATGACCCGTAGCCACTTTTTCGCCCATCTCTCCCGTCTTAAATTGATCAACCGCTGGCCGCTGATGCGTAACGTGCGCACCGAGAATGTCTCTGAGCACAGCCTGCAGGTCGCCATGGTCGCCCATGTTCTGGCCGTGATTAAAAACAAAAAATTCAACGGCAATCTGAATGCCGATCGCATTGCCATGCTGGCGCTTTATCATGATGCCAGTGAAGTGCTGACCGGCGATCTACCGACCCCGGTGAAGTATTACAATGCGCAAATTGCCCATGAATACAAAAAGATCGAGAAGATTGCCCAACACAAACTGATTGAAATGCTCCCGGCGGAACTGCAGGAAGAATTTCGTCCGTTGCTGGATGAGCATCTGCATAGCGAAGCGGAACAAGCAGTGGTCAAGCAGGCCGATGCCCTGTGTGCGTATGTCAAATGCCTTGAGGAACTGTCTGCCGGTAACAATGAGTTTTTGCTGGCAAAAGCACGTCTGGAAAAGACGCTGGCGCAACGCCGTTCGCCGGAAATGGATTATTTTGTTGAGGTATTCATCCCCAGCTTCAGCCTGTCGCTGGATGAAATTTCGCAGGATACGCCGTTGTAACGGCGCGATTTATCGCGCCGTTACAGATTATGCTTGCAGCGAAAGGGTAAAACCGCCCTTGCCGTCACCGGTCACTACCAGGTCTTCCAGCGTGGTAAGCGCAAAAGTTACCTCGTCGAGACGTGGAGTATCTTTCGGCGCATTTACCGCAATCACCGCGCTGCCCGCATTCAATCCGGCCAGCACACCCGCAGGCGCATCTTCCACCACCACGCACTCGCCAGCCGCCAGACCCAGTTTCTCTGCGCCCAACAAATAGGCATCTGGTTCCGGCTTGCCGCGTTTTACATTCTCGGCGGTGATAAACACGGCAGGCGCAGGTAATCCGGCGGCTTTGTGACGCGCATGGGCAACCGGGACTGAACCTGACGTGACAATCGCCCACGGAATTTGCAACTCGTTGAGTGTCGCCAGCAGTGCCTGTGCACCCGGCAAAGCACACACCCCGTCAGTATCTTCCGCTTCGATACGCTCCAGACGCAAAAACTCCGCCTGAATCGCCTCCTCGCTCTGGCCCGCCATAAAATGGCGCAGCGAGGTAATTGCCTGTTTACCATGAATGAAGCTCAGGATTTCTTCCGCCGCAAAACCATGACGTTCACCCCATTGGGTCCACGCGCGCTCAACAGCAGGCAGCGAATCCACCAGCGTGCCATCTAAATCAAACAGAAAACCCCTGTACTTCACTCGATGCTCCTTCTTCAGGCATTAAGGATTTGCGCGATCTCGTTCGCGCTCAAATGGTACTGACGCGGACAAGTGTGCCACACCGCCAGCATACGTTGGTATTTTTCCCACATCGGCGTTTGCGCATTAAACCCGTGGGTGCCGGAATCAAAATGGGTGTAGCGCCCTTCAGTATTGACCATAAAGCGCACATAGCCGAGGTAGCGTGCTTCCGTGGCGGCGTCAAAACCGAGAAAAGCCAGACGACGTTCCTCAATCAGCGCAGAATCTTTGAGATTTGACCAGGAAACATGCAGCGCGTGGTGCATCTCCATAATATCGATCAGGGTGCGACAGGTGTCTTCGCTCAGCTCGCCGAACTCTTTATCCAGTTCGCGTAACTGCAGGCCATAGCCACGTTCAATGATGGTCTGATAACGGCGGTAACGTTCAGCGTTGTCCGGCTCCAGCATCGCCATCATTTTGTACTGATTCGACAGGATGAGCCGCTGTGCGTGGGTCATTTCCATGGTTGTTCTCCCGGGGCATCAATTTAGGTATAGAGAAATGATTGCACAAGGGAACAGATGCGGGTATGTCCGCACCACTTTTCTTTGATTTGAACCGGGATCAGCGGCGAATTCTGTCCCGGCGGGAAACGTTTATCGATCAAAGATCGTCAAGGAAAGTACGATCCAGCTGTTTAAATGCCCGTTTCAGCACATCGGCCAGTGCCTGGTAGGTCGGTTTACCTTCGACCGGCGCAATCGCCTGTCCGGCTTCTTCCAGTTTGGCGCGGACCTCATGGAACCATTGCAATAAAGAAGGTGGCAACGGTGTGATGGAGCGTTTACCCAGCCACCATAAACCCTGCATCGGCAGGCTACAGGCAAATAGCGCAGTGGCTACCGCAGGCCCCAGCTGCCCGCCCATGGCGATCTGCCACGTCAGGGTAAAAATTGCCAGGGGAGGCATAAAGCGAATGGAAAAACGTGTCGCCGTCACCACACGATTTTCAGGAAACACCGGTGCCAGGCGTTTATCGGCTGGCCAGGTCTTCATGTAATGCTGGCCGCGCTGAAATAAGCCGAACCAGCCTGGATTACCTGTATCATTCGCCATGGTAGACCTCAACTATTACTGCAAGATTTAAAATAAACTGACAACCACACAACTTTACGTGACATCCTTCAAAAGTTTTTGTCTTTAAGGGTGACACTGGGTATTCTGACGCCGTTTTAGCAACATTACCGGAAGCTTCTGCTCAATAAAAGCGCAGTTTAGAGCCATGTTTCGCTAAGCTGATTTAAAAAAATCGCGTAAAATTACCAAAATTTTTTTGCGGATCGGTCTCTTTTTGACTACCGCATGATGTTAATCATTAATTTACCAGCTTTCATGAACTACGCTGTTAGTCTGATTGCGTTATTTCTCGCCACTATTTAACCAATAGGTACTTCCATGTCGACGAAGTTAGTTCTGGTTCTGAACTGCGGCAGCTCCTCACTCAAGTTTGCCATCCTCAACCCCGCCAACGGCGACGAATTCCTCTCCGGTCTGGCTGAATGCTTCCACCTGCCCGAAGCGCGTATTAAATGGAAACTCGAAGGTAGCAAACAGGAAGCCCCTCTGGGCGCGGGCGCAGCGCACAGCGAAGCCCTCAACTTCATTGTTAAAACTATTCTGGCACAAAAACCAGAGCTTTCGGCACAAATCGCTGCAATCGGCCATCGTATCGTTCATGGCGGCGAACAACTGACGAAATCAGTCGTGATTGATGAGTCCGTTATTCAGGGCATTAAAGATGCTTCTTCATTTGCTCCGCTGCACAATCCGGCACATCTGATCGGTATCGACGAAGCAATGAAAAATTTCCCGCACCTTTCAGATAAGAATGTGGCGGTTTTTGATACAGCATTCCATCAGACAATGCCTGAAGAATCGTATCTCTACGCTCTGCCGTACAAATTGTATAAAGAACACGGCGTACGTCGCTATGGTGCCCACGGTACCAGCCACTACTACGTGACCCAGGAAGCGGCAAAAATGCTGGGTAAACCGGTAGAAGAGCTGAACGTCATCACCTGCCACCTGGGCAACGGCGGTTCTGTTTCCGCGATTCGTAACGGTGTTTGCGTCGATACCTCAATGGGTCTGACGCCACTGGAAGGTCTGGTGATGGGCACCCGCAGCGGTGACATCGATCCAGCCATCGTTTTCTTCCTGCATGACACCCTCGGCATGAGCGTTGATGCCATCAACAAACTGCTGACCAAAGAGTCTGGTCTGCTGGGTCTGACCGAAGTGACCAGCGACTGCCGCTATGTGGAAGATAACTACACCACCAAAGAAGATGCCAAACGCGCCATGGACGTGTTCTGCCATCGTCTGGCGAAATACATCGGCGGCTACACCTCGCTGATGGAAGGCCGTCTGGATGCGGTGGTCTTCACCGGCGGTATCGGTGAAAATGCCGCGATGGTGCGTGAGCTGTCACTGCAGAAACTGGGCCTGCTGGGCTTCGAAGTGGATCACGAACGCAACCTGGCAGCGCGTTTCGGTAAATCCGGCTTCATTAATAAAGAAGGCACCCGCCCGGCGGTGGTGATCCCCACCAACGAAGAGTTGGTCATCGCCCAGGACGCCGCGCGTCTCACCGCGTAAATGCTTCTCTCCGTCAGCTCAGGCTGACGGAGTTGTTTTTGACACCCTGCAACACCTGAGAGGTTATAAAGTGTCACGTACAATTATGCTCATTCCAACCGGCACCAGCGTCGGTCTGACCAGCGTCAGTCTTGGCGTGATCCGTGCGATGGAACGCAAAGGCGTGCGCCTGAGCGTATTCAAACCGATTGCGCAGCCACGTACTGGCGGCGACAAACCGGACCAGACCACCACCATCATCCGTAAGAACTCCACGATCCCAGCCGCTGAACCGCTGCTGATGTCGCGTGTTGAGTCGCTGCTGGGTTCCAACCAGCAGGACGTGCTGATGGAAGAGATCATCGCCCGCTACCACGAAAACACCAAAGATGCCGAAGTGGTGCTGGTGGAAGGTCTGGTGCCGACGCGCAAACACCAGTTTGCCTCCGCACTGAACTATGAAATCGCCAAAACCCTGAACGCCGAAATCGTCTTCGTCACCGCCCTGGGTAACGATTCTCCGGCCCAGCTGAAAGAACGTATCGAACTGACGCAAAGCAGCTTTGGCGGCAGCAAGAACAAAAACATCACTGGCGTGATCATCAACAAACTGAATGCTCCGGTGGATGAACAGGGACGCACGCGTCCGGATTTGTCAGAGATTTTTGATGACTCTTCCAAAGCCAGCATCGCCAACATCGATCCGAAAACGCTGTTCACCAACAGCCCGCTGCCGGTACTGGGTTGTGTGCCGTGGAGCTTTGATCTGATCGCCACCCGCGCGATTGATATGTGCCGTCACCTGAACGCCGAGATCATCAACGAAGGCGAAATCCAGACGCGCCGGGTGAAATCCGTCACCTTCTGTGCCCGTAGCATCCCGCACATGCTGGAGCATTTCCGCCCGGGTTCTCTGCTGGTGACCTCCGCAGACCGCCCAGACGTGCTGCTGGCAGCCTGTCTGGCCGCGATGAACGGCGTGGAAATCGGGGCCATTCTGCTGACCGGTGGTTACGAGATTGATGAACGTATTGGTCGTCTGTGCGAGCGCGCCTTCCAGACCGGCCTGCCGGTATTTATGGTGAAAACCAACACCTGGCAGACCTCGCTCAGCCTGCAAAGCTTCAACCTCGAAGTCCCGGCTGATGATACCCAGCGTATTGAAAAAGTGCAGGAGTACGTCGCCAGCTACATCAATGACGACTGGATCGAATCGCTGACCGCCACTTCCGAGCGCAGCCGTCGTCTGTCACCACCAGCCTTCCGCTACCAGCTGACCGAGCTGGCACGCAAAGCAGGCAAGCGTATCGTCCTGCCGGAAGGCGACGAACCGCGTACCGTGAAAGCTGCTGCCATCTGTGCCGAACGCGGAATTGCCACCTGTGTGCTGCTGGGTAACCCGGATGAGATCCAGCGTGTGGCTGCGGCTCAGGGCGTGGAACTGGGCAAAGGCATCGTCATTGTCGATCCGGAAGTGGTGCGTGAGAACTATGTGCCGCGTCTGGTTGAACTGCGTAAGAGCAAAGGCATGACCGAAGTGGTTGCGCAGGAACAACTGGAAGACAACGTGGTGCTGGGCACCATGATGCTGGAAAGTGGTGAAGTTGATGGCCTGGTTTCCGGTGCCGTTCATACCACTGCCAACACCATTCGTCCGCCGTTGCAGCTGATCAAAACTGCGCCGAACAGCTCACTGGTTTCTTCGGTGTTCTTTATGCTGCTGCCGGAGCAGGTGCTGGTGTATGGCGACTGCGCCATCAACCCGGACCCGAACCCGGAACAGCTGGCCGAAATCGCAATTCAGTCTGCCGATTCTGCCAAAGCTTTCGGAATCGATCCGCGCGTCGCGATGATCTCCTACTCCACCGGTAACTCCGGTGCCGGTAGCGACGTTGAGAAAGTCCGTGAAGCCACGCGTATCGCGCAGGAAAAACGCCCTGACCTGGTGATCGACGGTCCGTTGCAGTATGACGCCGCCATTATGGAAGACGTGGCGAAATCCAAAGCGCCGAACTCGCAGGTTGCAGGCCGTGCCACCGTGTTTATCTTCCCGGATCTGAACACCGGTAACACCACCTACAAAGCGGTACAGCGTTCAGCGGACCTGATCTCCATCGGACCGATGTTGCAGGGTATGCGCAAGCCGGTGAACGACCTGTCACGCGGTGCGCTGGTGGATGACATTGTCTACACCATCGCCCTGACAGCGATTCAGTCTCAGCAGGCTGAAGGCTAAAATCCTCAGGCGTCCTGTGGGACGCCTTGTTTTGCGTGATAAATCAAGCCGCTACGTAAACTGCACGCATTTGTAGCGGCGCGATTTATCGCGCGAGGTCAACAGCGATTATTGCAACATCACATCCAGCGCACGCAGATGCTGCGGCTGCCACGACAGGCTTACCTGCGCGCCCGGCTGCCAGCTTTTGTCCATCTTCGACGGCGACAGTTTCACCATAAAGTTCTCCTGCCCGGCCACACTGGTCAGCATACGCACATGGTCGCCCAGGTAAATAAACTGCTGGATCTGCGCCTGCACGATCTGATCGCCCTGCTCCGGCGCATTGACGTTCACACGCTCCGGACGAATGCTGAGCTGGATCTTTTTGCCCGGTGAACTGGGGCGCACTTTCAGCGCATCAAGCTGCGTACCATCATCCAGTTTCACCTGATAGAAATCACCGTTTTGCGCCACCTGCGTCGCCAGTAAGCTGTTGTTTTCGCCAATAAACTGCGCGACAAACGCATTCTCCGGCTGCTCGTAAAGTTTATCCGGGCTGTCCATCTGCTGGATCATGCCATCGTTGAATACCGCAACCCGATCGGACATGGTCATCGCTTCGCTCTGATCATGCGTCACATAGACGATCGTCAGGCCCAGCATATCGTGTAACTGTTTGATCTCCATCTGCATATGTTCACGCAGTTGCTTATCCAGCGCCCCGAGCGGTTCATCCATCAGTACCAGCTTCGGTTCAAACACCAGCGCACGCGCCAGGGCCACACGTTGCTGCTGCCCACCGGACATTTGGGCCGGATAGCGATCCGCCAGTGACGTCAGTTTGATCATATCCAGAATGCGATCAACGCGGGATTTGATGTCGGCTTTGTTCATGCGGCGGATCGACAGCGGAAAGGCAAGATTTTCCGCCACCGTCATATGGGGGAACAGCGCATAGTTCTGGAATACCATGCCGATGTCGCGCTGATGTGGTGGCAAGGTATGCAGCGGTTTATCACGCAATAAAATCTCGCCATCGGTCGGCGTTTCAAAGCCCGCCAGCATCATCAGGCTGGTGGTTTTACCTGAACCGGATGGACCAAGCAGCGTGAGAAACTCCCCTTCCTCCACGTCAAGATTGAGGTTACGCACCACCAGCTTATCGCCGTCGTAACTCTTTTTTATGTTCCTGAAACTAACGAAATTTCTCATGACGTTCTCTCGTAAAGCGTGAAGGAAAAGTAATCCGGCACGATTCCTGCATCGACATATCTGACATGCGCATGCTGGCGGCTCTTTTTTTAGCACTACCACAACGCATTTCAGGAACACAAGAGAAATTTGACAATTTGAATACAAAGTTAGCCTGAATCAAAAAACGCAGGCTATTGATTTCTATTGTCTTTTAAAAATCAACGTTACAAAAATGTTAACAATAACGCTAATGCACTGATTACGTGCCCTGCACCGGGACAGGGCAGAATCGGTCACATCGGAACCGGTGTGGTTTTGAGATGGTGTTGCAGGCGTTGCAGAATCGGCGCGAATGCGGTGGCCATCTGCGCTTCGTCAACGCAGGCGTAGCCCAGCAGCAGGCCGCGGCGCAGCGTCCCGCGCTGGTAGTACGAGGAGAGCGGACGTGTCAGCACGCCGTTCTGCTCCAGCTCGGCACTGAAAGCCACATCGTCGATACTTTCCGGCAGTCCGAGAATCAGGTGCAGCCCGGCGTTGCTGTGGTGTACCACCCAGGACGCGCCGAGGGTGTCGGTAATCAGCGCCACCAACGCCGCACGGCGACGGCTGTAAATCTGCCGCATCCGCCGCACATGGGCTGCGTAGTGCCCTTCACGAATAAACTCCGCCAGCGTCAGCTGCACCAGGCCATATCCGCCACGATAAAGCTCCGAATGGGCCATTTTCATACGCGTCGCCAGGGGTTTGGGCACCACCATGTAACTCAGACGAATCCCCGGGTAGAGCGTCTTGCTGAAGGTGCCGAGATAAATTACTGGTGCATCCGGCGATAATCCCTGGAGCGCCGGAATTGGGCTGCCAGCAAAGCGGAACTCACCATCGTAATCATCCTCAACCACCCAGCTACCGGTACTTTTGGCGCGATTTAATAACTCATGGCGGCGTTGCAGGCTCATCACTGCCCCCAGCGGATACTGGTGCGAGGGGGTGACGCAAATCAGGCGTGGCGCAGGACGATCACTCTGTTCCGCGGGCAGCACCAACCCCTGCTCATCCACTTCGGTGGGGATCAGGTCGATACCATTGACTGCCAGCACGTTGCGGATGCCCCAGTAACCCGGCTCCTCCACCAGCGCACTGTCGCCCGGATCGCACAGCATTTTCGCCAGCAAATCGAGCGACTGATGGGTGCCCGCCGTGACCAGCACCTGTTCCGCCGTGCAGTTGACCGAACGGATCACCCGCAGATACTCAGCCAGCGCCTGTTGCAGCTCGACGCATCCACCGTGGTTGGCATAGCTCAGTGATTCCACCGGCAGGCGTCGGCTGATGCGCAGCTGGATTTTGCGCCAGATATCGTGCGGCATGTAACTCACATCCGGCACGCCCGGCATAAACGCCCCCCACTGAAACGCCCCGGCACCACTTTGCGACAGCAGACGCGCCCCGCGTCGTGACAGGCGGATAGTATTCATACCACGTGCGCGCTGAACGGGTGCCGGAGCCACTTCCGGGCTTTGTTCCGGCAGCACCAGGCAGACGAAGGTACCACTTCCGGTGCGAGTTTCCAGATAGCCTTCCGATTGCAGTTTTTCGTACGCCGCCAGTACGGTATTACGCGATACCGAAAGCTCGCGCGCCAGGTCACGGCTGGCGGGCAGGCGCACCCCGGTGGCGATGGCACCTTCCTGAATCGCCCCCTGCAACACGTCGTACAGGCGCTTGGCCAGCGAGCCGCCGGAAAGCTGATTTAAACGCTGAAACAGCAGGTCACCCAGTAAGCTGCGCAAAATTGGTACCTCAAAATAAAAAAAACTGGCTCTGGATTATAAAACCCTGAAAACGCTAAAAAGCAAGCAGGGCAGTTTTCCGGCGTGAAGTCAGCCGGCGAATCACATGATGAGGTTGAGCTATGAGTAACAGCGAATTACAGGCACGTCGTTTAAACGCCACCCCACGCGGTGTTGGTGTGATGTGCGATTTCTATGCCGTGAAAGCGGAAAACGCCACGCTCTGGGATCATCAGGGCCGTGAATACACCGATTTCAGTGCCGGTATTGCGGTACTAAACACCGGCCACCGTCACCCGAAAGTGATGGCTGCGGTGAAACAGCAGCTGGATTGCTTCACCCACACCGCGTTCCAGGTGATCCCTTACGAGAATTACATCAGCCTGGCCGAGCGCCTGAATGAGCGCGTACCCGTTACCGGCCCGGCCAAAACCACTTTCTTCTCCACCGGTGCCGAAGCGGTGGAGAACGCGGTGAAAATTGCCCGCGCGGCTACCGGTCGTCCCGGCATCATCGCCTTTACCGGTGCGTTTCATGGCCGTACCCATATGACCATGACGCTGACCGGCAAAGTGGTCCCCTACAAGACCGGCTTTGGTCCGTTCGCCAGCTCAGTATTCCACGCCCGCTATCCCAATGCACTGCATGGCCACAGCGTGGCAGCGGCACTGGAAAGTCTCGAAGCTATCTTCAAGTGCGATATCAGTCCGCAGCAAGTCGCCGCCATCATTTTCGAACCGATTCAGGGCGAAGGTGGTTTTAACGTGGCACCGCCGGAATTTGTCAGCGCGCTGCGCACGCTGTGCGACCAGCACGGCATTTTGTTGATTGCCGACGAAATTCAGAGCGGCTTTGCCCGCACCGGTAAGCTGTTTGCCAGCGAATATTATGACGTGAAGCCTGACCTGATCACCATGGCGAAAAGCCTGGCGGGCGGCATGCCGTTGTCGGCGGTATCCGGACGCGCTGAGGTGATGGATGCACCGCAACCGGGCGGTCTCGGCGGCACTTACGCCGGTAGCCCGCCAGCGATTGCAGCGGCACACGCGGTACTCGACGTGATCGACGAAGAACAACTGTGTCAGCGCGCGAACCAACTCGGCGCGAAACTGAGTGAAACCCTACAGGGTGCCGGGTGCCGTTCACTGGCTGAAGTACGCGGTCGCGGTTCAATGATTGCGGCGGAGTTTAATGACGCCGCAGGTAAACCTTCCGCCGATATCGCGCGCGCCATCCAGCAGCAGGCACTGGCACAGGGATTGATTCTGCTGACCTGTGGCGTGCACGGTAACGTGATCCGCTTCCTTTACCCGCTCACCATCCCGGACGCGCAGTTCAACAGCGCATTGCAACTGCTGTCCGGCATTCTGGCGCAACACTAATTCTCTCCCCCGATGCATAGCGCCGTTCCCGCTATGCATCGGTACCTGGCATAAAAGCTGCATTGCAAACACTACGCAGGTTCGCCTGCACATCAATAATAATTCAGGAGTTGTGGGATGGTTAAAAAGTTAGCTGTACTCATTTTCGCTACCATAGCACTGCAAGCACAGGCAGAAACCCTGACTGTGATCTCTTTTGGTGGCACCAACAAGGACGCCCAGGACAAAGCATTCTATAAACCGTTTACCGCTGCCGGGAAAGGCACCATCGATGCTGGCGAATACAACGGCGAGATGGCGCGTATCCGTGCCATGGTGGAGACCAAACAGGTCGGCTGGGATGTGGTTGAGCTGGAAACCCCGGAACTGCTGCGTGGTTGTGATGAAGGCCTGTTCGAAACGCTCGACTGGAGCAAGCTGGGCAACAAAAGTGATTTCATTCCTGGCAGCGTCAGCGAATGCGGTGCCGGGATTTTTGTCTGGTCTACCGTGCTGACCTACGACGCCGACAAACTGAAAACCGCCCCCACCAGTTGGGCTGATTTCTGGGATGTGAAGAAATTCCCCGGCAAACGCGCGCTGCGTAAGAGCGCCAAATACACCCTCGAAATCGCGCTGATGGCGGATGGCGTGAAGCGTGAAGATGTCTACAAAGTGCTGGCGACCCCGGCCGGTGTCGATCGCGCCTTCAAAAAGCTGGATGAGCTGAAACCGAATATCCAATGGTGGGAATCCGGCGCACAGCCACTGCAATGGCTGGTATCGGGTGATGTGGTGATGGCATCGGCGTACAACGGCCGAGTCGGTACCGCCCAGGCGGAAGGCCACAACTTCAAAATCGTCTGGGACGGCGGCCTGTATGACCTGGATAACTGGGCCATCGTTAAGGGCTCGAAACATAAAGCCCTGGCAGAACAGTTTATCGCCTTCGCCAACCAGCCCGAAAACCAGAAAGTCTACGCCGAAAATATTCCTTACGGCCCGACCAATATCAAGGCCGGTGCCCTGCTGGCACCTGAGCGCCTGAAGCAGTTGCCCACCTCGCCGGATAACCTGGCGAAATCGGTGCAGGTGGATGCCAATTTCTGGCTGGAACACGGCGAAGAACTGGAACAGCGCTTTAACAGCTGGGCCGCGAAGTAAGTAGTTCCGTAGCGGCGCGATTTATCGCGCGTTTTTTTCCGGCACGACGCACAGCATTGCGCGATAAATCGCGCCGCTACGAATTAATGCAGAAATATCAGTAAGGAGTCCGGCCATGAGCCAAAATCCCGTTTTGGATCCCCCAGCACAATCAGTGCATAACCCGCGCGTTCCGACGCTGCGCCAACGCCTGCAACGCAGCGAGTTTGCGAAGACGCGACGTTCGCTGCTGCTGATTGCACCTCTGCTGGTGTTCGTGGTGGTCTGCTTCCTGTTCCCAATTGGCTCGATCCTGAGCATGAGCATCAATAACCCGGAGCTGCCGGAAGCATTGCCGCAAACCAGCAAAGCATTGCAGCAGTGGTCTGGCGACGCGCTGCCGGATGAGCGCGTTTATGCGCTGCTGGCCAAAGAGTTGATCGCCGCCCGCGATCAGGGACAAATCTCCAGCGTGGCGAAACGTCTCAGCTACGAAGATGCCAGCTACCGTCGCCTGATCCTCGCCGTCCCGCGCATCGCCCCTGCCGATGGGGTGGATGTGAAAAACACAATGATGGCTAAACAGCCGCTGTGGGGCGATCTCACCACCTGGCGCACGCTGCAACGTGCCGCAAAACCCTTCACCAGCCTCTACCTGCTGTCGGTGTTTGACCGTAAAGTCGATGCCAAAACCGGTGACATCGTCAGCCAGCCTGCTGACCAGGCGCTGTACGTGAATGTATTGCTGCGCACCTTATGGATGGCGACAGTGGTGACGCTACTGTGCGTCGGTATCGGTTATCCGCTGGCCTACTGGCTGGCGAAGCAACCTTCTGGCCGCGCCAATCTGCTGATGATTCTGGTGCTGCTGCCGTTCTGGACCTCACTGATTGTGCGTACCGCCAGCTGGATTGTGCTGCTGCAATCGGGTGGTCTGATTAACCGTGCGCTGATGGGCATCGGGGTGATCGACCATCCACTGACACTGGTATTTAACCGCCTGGGTGTTTATATCTCGATGACCCATATTCTGCTGCCGTTTATCGTGCTGCCACTGTACGCAGTGATGAAAGGCATTTCTCCCAGCTATATGCGCGCCGCTATCTCGCTCGGTGCGCATCCGTTCCTCGCCTTCTGGCGCGTCTACGTGCCGCAAACTTTTGCCGGTATCACCGCCGGTGCGCTGCTGGTGTTTATGATGGCGATTGGTTATTACGTCACCCCGGCGCTGCTCGGAGGGCCTGATGATCAAATGGTCAGCTACTTTGTCGCCTTCTTTACCAACAGCACCATGAACTGGGGCATGGCCGCCGCCCTGGGGAGTCAGTTGCTGATTATCGTGATGCTGTTGTACATCGTTTATATCCGTGTCACCCGTACCTCCGCAGAAGCGGCGGCGCGCTAAGGAGCGAAGAAATGAAACAACAAGGTTCTACTCTGCTGCGCCTGTGGGGCGCGTTCTTCAACTTCTATGGCGCGGCGGTGCTGCTGTTTTTAATTCTGCCAATTCTGGTGATCGTGCCGCTATCGTTTAACTCCAGCTCATTCCTCAGCTATCCGCTGAGCGGCTTTTCACTGCGCTGGTATCAAACCTTCTTTCATTCGCAGGAGTGGCTGGGCGCACTGGGGAACAGTTTGCTGATTGCGCCGCTGGCGACATTGCTCGCCACCATTCTGGGGGTGCTGGCGTCAATGGGACTGGTACGTGGCGAATTTCGCGGCAAAGGCATCGTAATGGCGATTATCATCTCGCCGATGGTGGCACCGGTGGTGATTATCGCGGTAGGAATGTTCTTCTTCTTCGCCCGGTTATCGCTGCTGAACAGCTACCTCGGACTGGTGCTGGCGCATACGCTGCTTGGCGTACCCTTTGTGGTGATTACCGTGGTGGCGGTGCTGAAAAGCTATGACACCAACCTGTCACGCGCGGCAGCCAGCCTGGGCGCATCACCGCTGCTGACCTTCCGCAAAATCACGCTGCCGCTCATCGCTCCAGGGGTGTTCTCTGGCGCGTTATTTGCCTTTGCCGCCTCGTTCGATGAAGTGGTGGTGACGTTGTTTCTCGCCAGCCCGAGCCAGCGTACCCTGCCGATTCAGATGTTTGCCGGGATTCGCGAAAACCTCGATCCCACCATCGCGGCAGCGGCGACGCTGATGATTGCAGCTTCACTGGTGCTGCTGATTGTGATGGAGATACTGCGGCGGCGTGGTGAGCGCATGCGTCAGTCGCACCCTGCCCATTAATGTAAAAGGCGCCACAATCGGCGCCTTTACTTTTATGATTCGCTATTGCGACTCAGCCATAACGACAAAGCTTTCAGTGAATCATCAGTGAACTCATCACAGCGGGCGGTGATCTCTTCCGGTGTCATCCAGAAGACTTCATCCACCTCCTCTTCCTGCATCGCAAACGGACCGTGCGACACGCAGCTGAACAAACCGCCCCAGACGCGGCAATGTTCATCTTCGAAGTAGAATTTTCCATGCTCAGCAAACGGCACCGCGGCAATACCCAGTTCTTCTTCCGCTTCACGACGCGCCGATTCCAGCATGTCTTCACCGCTCTGCACCACACCACCGGCGGTCGCATCAAGCATACCAGGCATGAAGTCTTTGATTTCGGTACGACGCTGCACCAGAATCTTGCCCATGCCGTCATGCACCACGATATAGGTGGCGCGATGACGCAGGCACTGCGCACGCATCTGCGCGCGACTGGCCTGCGCAATCACTTCATTCTCTTCGTTAACGATATCTACCCATTCGATACCGCTATCTGCAGGTTGATCCACCATCCGTAACCCTTTTCTGTTTAGGCGTGCCGGGCACGCGCCTGTTTACTGTTCTTTATTAGAGTGTGCGGTAAGGTAAAGGGTTCTTTTCCCCATCGCAAGACCTCTTCGTGCTCAGCGTTGTTTGCCCGATTCTGTCAGCCACAGCTGTACTGAGGCACGCTGCCACTGGAACTCAGCGTAATGCTGCAACTTCACCGGTAGCACATCACCATGCAGCGCCAGACGATTAATCATCACCGCCAAATCGGTATCCGCAATCGACCATTCGCCAAACAGGTTCTGCTGTCCATCCGGCAGCAGACGTTGCACCGCCGTAATCAGCTTCTGTGCCGACTGCTCTCCTGCGCGGCTTAGCGGCGCAAAACGTTCACCGGCAAACAACACTTCGGTTGGGCGCTCCTGACGTAGCGGCATCAGGTCGCTGCGCAGCCATGCCTGAATCTCACGGGCATGGGCGCGCTTTTCCCGGTCGCGGGGGTACAGACGTTCGTACTCCGGTGCCGGGAAGCGCTCCTCAAGATATTCGGCAATTGCTGAGGATTCATTAAGAATAAAATCATCAATTTGCAATGTCGGCACCCGGCAGGTGAGCGACAGCGCACGATAATCATCATCCCATTGCGCATTACGCGACAGATCAACACGTTTCAGGGTGAAGGGAATGCCCTTTTCGGTCAGTGCCACGTAGACCGACATGGCATAAGGGCTGAAGAAAGAAGCATCGGACCACAACGTCATGTTCGGGTAATTCATCGGCTGCCTCGGATGTGCATCTGGAGTGCTTCATGTTTACCGATTTTTATTTAGTAAGGCAATGTGGATCTGAACCGGTAAGACCAGCGCAGACTACGGTTTTTTCATCGTAAGCGTCGGCGCGGTCACGCCAGCCGTGTGCTTCTCTTCTATGCTGAAACTGAGCACATAACAAGCACAAGGAGGCTCAACATGCATCTGCTTATTACCGGCGGCACGGGTTTGATTGGCCGCCATCTGATCCCGCGCCTGTTACAGCTTGGTCAACAGGTGAGCGTGGTGACGCGTGATGTCGCAGCCGCACGCGAGAAGCTGGACCCACGCGTTGCCTGCTGGTCCGGCCTTGCGCAGCAGCAGGATCTCAATGGGGTCGATGGGGTGATTAACCTTGCCGGTGAGCCCATCGCCGACAAGCGCTGGACCGCAGAACAGAAACAACTGCTGTGCGAGAGCCGCTGGCAGATCACCGAACGCCTGGTGTCGCTGATCCATGCCAGCAGCCAGCCGCCGAAATTTTTGATCTCCGGCTCAGCCACCGGTTTCTATGGCGATACTGGCGATTTGGTACTGACCGAAGACGATCCCGGACATGAAGAGTTTACCCATACGCTATGTGCCCGCTGGGAGCAGCTGGCGCTGGCGGCGCAGAGCGATCGTACCCGGGTGTGCCTGCTGCGTACCGGCGTGGTACTGGCGAAGGAAGGCGGTGCGCTGGCAAAAATGAAGCTGCCGTTCAGGCTTGGCGTCGGTGGCCCCATCGGTAGCGGCAAA
This sequence comes from Pantoea sp. X-Soil-TKNS-1280, assembly GCF_059730475.1. Lineage (NCBI taxonomy): Bacteria > Pseudomonadati > Pseudomonadota > Gammaproteobacteria > Enterobacterales > Erwiniaceae > Pantoea > Pantoea sp. X-Soil-TKNS-1280. Next base: position 2,987,766 of record NZ_AP035962.1, read on the forward strand.
CAATATCTGCCGTGGATTCATATCGACGACCTGGTGAATGCGGTCTGGTGGCTGATTGATAATCCGTTGCAGGGGCCATTCAATCTGGTGTCACCCTATGCGGTCCGCAACGAACAATTTGCTGCCACGCTCGGCCAGGTGATGCATCGTCCGGCTTTTATGCGCACTCCGGCCAGCGCTATCAGGCTGATGATGGGTGAATCTGCCGTGCTGGTGCTCGGCGGCCAGCATGTGCTGCCGAAACGGCTGGAGGAGTCAGGATTTGGTTTTCGCTGGTATGACTTGCAGGAGGCATTGCAGGATACGGCGGCATAAACAGGGCTGATCGTAGCGGCGCGATTTATCGCGCAATTCCGTGCGCGATGCCGGTAAAATCTGCGCGATAAATCGCGCCGCTACATTCTGGTCCGGTTATTTCAGCGAGCCTTTCAGGAACTGCTGCAAACGCGGGCTTTTCGGGTTGTTGAACACTTCATCCGGCGCACCCTGCTCCTCAATTTTCCCCTGATGCAGGAAAATCACATGGCTGGAGACGTGACGGGCAAACTCCATTTCGTGTGTCACCACCACCATGGTTTTGCCCTCTTCCGCCAGCTTCTGCATGATGCGCAGCACTTCACCGACCAGCTCTGGGTCGAGCGCCGAAGTCGGTTCATCAAATAACAACACTTCCGGCTCCATCGCCAGCGCACGGGCGATAGAAACGCGCTGCTGCTGACCACCGGAGAGATGCACCGGGTACTTAGCGCGGGCGCGTTCGTCGATACCCACTTTGTCGAGATACTTAATGGCACGGTCACGCGCTTCGGTTTTGCTCAGGCCCAGCACCTGAATCGGTGCTTCCATCACGTTCTCCAGCACCGTCATATGGCTCCACAGGTTGAAGTGCTGGAACACCATGGTGAGACGGGTACGCAGCGAACGCAACTGCTCCTTATTCGAGACCTTTAGCTGACCATCGGTGTCGCGCACCAGGTTGATCTGCTCATTGTTAACTGCGATGGTGCCTTCACTCGGTTTTTCGAGGAAGTTAATGCAGCGCAGAAAAGTACTTTTCCCGGAACCGGACGAGCCAATGATACTGATAACATCACCGGCATCCGCCTGTAATGACACGCCTTTCAGGACTTCATGTTCACCGTAACGCTTGTGCAGTTCGGTAACGCTTAATTTATTTTCAGCCATAGGTTACTCAATGCGATGAAGAAGGTTTCACGTGGGCCAGCCAGCGGCGCTCCGCCATACGGAACAGGCTAATCAACACGTAAGAGATAATCAGGTACAGCACCGCGGCAATACCAAAAGCGACAAACGGCTGATAGGTAGCGGAGTTGATATCGCGCGCCACTTTCAGCAGATCTGGCACTGTGGCGGTAAACGCCAGCGCGGTGGAGTGCAGCATCAGGATCACTTCATTGCTATAGGCAGGCAGCGCGGTACGCAGCGCCGAAGGCAGAATGATGCAACGATACAATTTAAAAGTTGAGAACCCATAGGCGCGTGCCGCTTCGATTTCACCGTGTGGTACGGCGCGAATAGCCCCGGCAAACATTTCGGTGGTATAAGCGCAGGTGTTGAGGGTAAACGCAAGCAGGGTACAGTTGAGTCCGCTGCGGAAGAAGGCGTTCAGCAACTCGGACCCTTTCACGACTTCCAGCGTGTACATGCCGGAGTAGAACACCAGCAGCTGCACATACAACGGCGTACCGCGGAAGATGTAGGTGAACAACCATACCGGGGTAGAGATAAAGCGATTGGGTGACACCCGGGCAATCGACAGCAACACCGCCAGACAGCCGCCAATCGCCACAGAAATAATCAACAGCCACAGAGTGATAGCCACGCCGGTAAAACGGTAACCATCGGTCCAGAGCAGGGATTTCCAATACTCCTGAATAATATCGATCATAGCTCTGCCCTTTTCACACCCACTGAGTAGCGGCGTTCAAGCCACCACAGCACGCCGTTCGACAGCGTGGTAAACACCAGATAAATCACCCCGGCAACAATCGCGAAGTAGAACGGCTGCCAGGTACTTTTACCTGCCAGCTGGGTGGCTTTCACCACATCCTCAAGGCCGAGCAGCGAAACCAGCGCGGTCGCTTTCAGGATCACCTGCCAGTTGTTACCGATGCCCGGCAGCGCAAAGCGCATCATCGCCGGGAACAGAATGCGACGGAAAGTTTGCGAGCCGGTAAAACCAAACGCGGTGGCCGCTTCAATCTGCCCCTTCGGTACAGCGAGAAACGCACCACGGAAGGTTTCAGTAAAGTAAGCACCATAGATAAAGCCGAGGGTGATGATACCGGCCACCATCGGGTCGATATCGAACTGCGCTACACCCATCGCATCGGTCAGGGAGTTCAGGGCGATCTGCAGACCGTAGAAAATCAGCAGCATCAACACCAGATCCGGTACGCCGCGAATCAGCGTAGTGTAGCCTTCAAAAAGCATCGCCAGCGGGCGATTGCGGGAAAGTTTGGCGCCAGCGCCAATTAAACCAAGCACCACGGCCAGCAACACCGAACTGAGCGCCAGTTCCAGTGTAACCAGGGTGCCTTTTAGAATGACGTCAGAATAGCCATACAACATGAATTTGATCCTGTCGTGGGGAAATTAACGAAGCACTGCCCGCATGTCGCGGGCAGTCTGGTAGACAGGATAATCAGTCACCGTACACATTGAAATCAAAGTATTTCTTCGCAATCTTGTCGTAAGTACCGTCTTTGCGCATGGCTTCGAAGGCTTTGTCGATGGCGGCTTTCAGATCCGCATCATCTTTACGCAGGCCCATACCGGTGCCGACGCCAAAGATTTTATCATCTTTCACCGCCGGGCCAGCAAAGGCGTAGTTTTTACCTACCGGCTGCTTCAGGAAGCCTTCGCTCGCCTGCACTTCGTCCTGGAAAGCGGCATCGATACGGCCCGCATTCAGGTCCTGATACACCAGATCCTGGTTAGCATACGGCGTAACGGTGACACCCTGCGGACGCCAGTATTGATTGGCGTAAGTTTCCTGGGTAGTGCCCTGCAACAGACCAATATTCTTGCCTTTCAGTGACTCAATGGTCGGCTGAATGGTGGAACCTTTTGGTGCAACCAGACGGGCGTTTGCTGCGTAGAGTTTTTCAGAGAAGCCAATCTCTTCCTGACGCTTTTCAGTAATGGAGAGTGAAGAGATGATGGCATCGATCTTCTTCGCTTTCAGCGACGGGATCAGCGCATCGAAATCGCTTTCCACATAAGTACATTTAGTCTTGATGCGTTTACAGATCTCGTTAGCCAGATCAATGTCAAAACCCACTAACTGTCCTTGCGCGTTTTTCGATTCAAACGGCGGGTAAGTCGGGTCAGTCCCGATGCGCAGCGTATGCGGTACCGCCGCGAACACGCTCGCGGCGCTGGACATTGCCAGCATCAGAGAAAGAGCCAGAACTCGCTTTTTCATAGGTAACCCTCAAGTGAAGTGCTTTTTGTTATGTGGTGCGTGATGTGTTTGCGCTGTTTAATTTGCATGTTTCATGCCAGTTGTGCAAATTGGCGAAACCCTGTACAGACGCACTAAATACTGCGTCCACCAGGGGGCGCAAGCACTTAGTTTGTGAGGAAAATATAACAGTCGGGTGAGCAGGAAAAAGCGACATTGTTAACTTTTGGTGCATGAAATGCACGAAGAGTGATCCTGTACGCAATTTGGCACCATAATAGTGCAACCCTGCACCATTTATGCGCCTTGCCAGCGAGTGAACAGATCCTGCGGTAACTCAATATCGAACTGGTCCAGTACGCGATTGACCGTTTGATCCACCAGCTCGGCAATATTTTGCGGACGGTGATAAAACGCGGGTACCGGCGGCATAATCACGGCGCCCAGTTCAGCGGCAGTGGTCATCATACGCAGATGGCCTACGTGCAACGGGGTTTCCCGCACACACAGCACCAGTTTGCGCTGCTCTTTCAGCACCACATCAGCGGCACGCGTCAGCAGGCTATCGCTGTAACTGTGGACAATACCGGACAGGGTTTTCATCGAACAGGGCAGGATCACCATGCCAAGTGTTTTAAATGAACCGGAGGAAATGCTGGCAGCAATATCGCGCACGTCATGCACCACATTGGCCAGTGCCTGCACCTCGCGCAGATTGAAATCGGTTTCCAGCGCCAGGGTCTGACGCGCAGCCTGACTCATCACCAGATGGGTTTCCACCTCGGCCAGCGGTTGTAATACCTGCAACAGGCGCACGCCGTAGATTGCGCCGCTGGCGCCGGAAATACCAATAATGAGTCGTTTCATAATTATTTTGCCATGCAGGTAAACCACAATCATAACCCGCAGCAGAAGAGGAAGACAAACCAGGAGGGAAATGCAGCGCCCGCCTGAATATCAGACGGGCGCAGGGACTTAACCTTCGTTATGTAATTCCAGACCTTCCACTTCAGTCTGACGTGCGATGGCTTTTGCATCGTCATTACGCAGTGACTGGAGATAGTCAAGATAACGCTGGTCAACGTCTTTGGTGACGTAAATACCGTTAAAGACCGAACACTCAAACTGCGCGATATCCGGGTTCTCTTCGCGTACTGCTTCGATCAGATCGTCGAGATCCTGGAAAATTAAGGCATCGGCTTTGATCAGCTGACGAATCTCTTCCACTTCACGACCATGGGCGATCAGTTCAGTCGCGCTCGGCATATCGATGCCATACACGTTCGGGAAACGAATTTCCGGTGCGGCTGAAGCCAGATATACACGCTTCGCACCCGCTTCACGTGCCATCTCGATAATCTGCTCCGAAGTCGTACCACGTACGATGGAGTCATCCACCAGCAGTACGTTCTTATCACGGAACTCAGCACGGTTAGCGTTCAGCTTGCGGCGTACCGCGCTGCGGCGCAGATGCTGGCCCGGCATGATAAAGGTACGGCCAACGTAACGGTTTTTCACAAACCCCTGACGATACGGTTTATCAAGAATACGGGCGATTTCCAGCGCCACATCGGTAGAGGTTTCCGGGATCGGGATCACTACATCGATATCGAGATCTTCCCACTCACGGGCAATCTTGGCACCCAGCTTGGTGCCCATGCGTACGCGCGCGCTGTAAACCGAAATTTTGTCGAGGAACGAGTCTGGGCGTGCGAAGTAGACATACTCGAACAGACACGGATTGCTTTTCGGGTTCTCCGCGCACTGACGTGTGGAGAGCTGGCCCTGCTCAGTGATGTAAACTGCTTCACCCGGTGCCACGTCACGAATGAATTCAAAGCCCAGCGTATCCAGCGCCACGCTTTCAGACGCGACCATATACTCGATACGGCCATCGGCGATTTGGCGTTTACCCAGCACCAGCGGACGGATGCCGTTAGGATCGCGGAAGGCAACCATGCCATGACCGATAATCATCGAAACCACCGCGTAAGCACCACGCACCTGCTGGTGCACGGCAGCCACCGCGGCAAAAATGTTGTCAGCTTCCAGCGGGTAATGCTGAAAACGGTCCAGCTCCTGCGCAAAGATGTTGAGCAGAATTTCGGAATCAGAGGTGGTGTTGACGTGACGGCGACCCACTTCGAACAGCTGCTTACGCAGTTCGTGCGCGTTGGTCAGGTTACCGTTGTGCGCCAGCGTAATGCCGTAAGGGGAGTTCACATAGAAAGGTTGCGCTTCAGAGGCGCTGGAGCTGCCTGCTGTCGGGTAACGTACGTGACCAATCCCGATGTTGCCTTGCAAACGCTGCATGTGGCGTGCTTCGAAGACATCGCTCACCAGCCCATTGGCTTTGCGCAGACGAAAGCAGTTAAGCGCATCGATGGTACAAATGCCGGCGGCATCCTGCCCGCGGTGCTGCAGCACCGTTAACGCGTCATAGATCGACTGGTTTACTGGCATAAAACCGGTGATACCAACAATACCGCACATGTTGTCATTTCCTCATTAGCCGCACTCCCGGTGGCATCACCGGGGTAAAAAACTCGACGTGCTTTTCAGATAGTCAAAAAACCACCTGATGATGTAACTGAACTGGGGAATGAGTTGGGACTGCTGCCAGTCCGGGCTTTTCGAGAAGCCGGTGAATGTATCAAGGAAGAAGAGAATAGCGGCAACGATTAGCACGCCACGCAACGCCCCGAAACAGACCCCCAACACCCTGTCGGTTCCCGACAGGCCGGTCTTTTCAACCAGCGTGCCGATCACATAGTTCACGATGGCACCCACAATCAGGGTAGCAACGAACAGTACCGCGATAGCGATACCGTTACGAACCAGTTCGTCGTCAAAACCTGTAAACCAGACTGCAAGGTAGGCGTAGTAGTGACTGGCGACAAAAAACGCACATCCCCAGGTAACGAGAGATAAGGCTTCCCGGACAAACCCGCGAACCAGGCTGACCAGAGCCGAAAAACTAACTACCGCAATAATGACGTAATCAATCCAGATCATGAACTCTTCCAGCGCCAGCGCGATTGCACCCCTGCATCCAGTTCGGGGCGCATTCTAACAGAAAAAGAAAACGTTTGCGTAGGGTTTTCCGGTTCCGTATCCATAAAAAGGGCGAAGAAAAAAAATCACCTCGCCCCGACGTATCTCAGCAAGGTAACCAACTGAAATAAAATAATTTTTCTGTCATCAATTTGATGAACAACCTGTGCTATGCCGCGCCTTTTTCTGCTATCGGCGCGGCTTATCAACGGTTTAGCGCGTGCTGTACGGTTTGACGACCCCACCGAGTCCGGAAAGGTTTTTCAGCTCACCCAGCGCCGCCTGCATCTTCGCTTTTGACGCATCCGGCCCGACATAAATACGGGTGATCTGGCCCTGAACCGGCGTTGACGGCACCGTAAAGGCGCGATAGCCCGAGAGACGCAACTGCGCCACAATCTCGTTGACCTTCGCTGCGTTTTTCAACGCCCCGAGCTGCACCACATAAGCCTGACCCGCTGGTGCTGGCGCTTCTGCTTCACTCTGCTTCGGCGTTTCGACCGGTTTCGGCTGTTCCACCGGCTTAGGCTCAACCGGTTTCGGCCTGGGTTGCTCAATCGGTTTCGGCTTAGGCTGCTCGACGGGTTTGGGTTTCGGCGTCTGCACCGGCACACTCTGATGCACTGGTGGCGGCGTCACCACACTGGGTTCGCTATTCTGCGCAGGCTGGTTATTACCGCTCTCCGCCGGACTGCTGGTTTTGCTGTTGGGGGCGCTCTGCTCCGTCGTCGTACCCGCGCCTTCCGGCGGCTGAGCAGGCAACGGCTGGGTTACCGGCGGCACCATCTCGCTGTCCTGCTGGTCATCCGGTTTCGGCACCAGCGGAATGGCAGCGAACTCCTCTTTGTAGTGCTTTTTCTTGCCATCCAGCAGGCCAGGCAACACGATGACGCCAACCGCCACCAGAATGACCGTGCCCACCAAACGGTTCTGAAACTTACTTGCCACTGCCGTTCTCCGCTGCCATCGATTCCATTACCTGTGCCACGGTGTGGAAAGAACCACACACCAGAATCACATCCTCGGGACGGGCCTGCAAACGTGCCGCCTGCCAGGCAGCATCCACGGTAGCAAATGCTGCGCCGCTCGCCAGATGGGCAATCAGTTGCTCAGCAGTCGCGCCACGTGGCCCCTCAAGGGGTGCGCAGTACCAGCTATCCACCTGGGGTGCCAGCGCCGCCAGCGTTCCCGCGATATCTTTATCATGCAGCATACCTACCACCGCATGAACCTTACCGGAACGCGGCAGTTCCGCCAGACGTGAAGCCAGATAATAAGCGGCATGGGGATTATGTGCCACATCCAGGATCACGCGCGGCGATTCACTGACCGTCTGGAAACGGCCCGGCAAAATAGCCAGCGGCAGATGCTGACGAATAATCGCCTCGCTAACCGGTAAACCCGACGCACGCAGCGCGATAAGCGCGGTCGCGGCATTGGGTAACGGCACCTGCGGTAACGGCAGGTCGCACAATTCTCCCTGCGCATCCTGCAGCGTCCAGCTGTCGCCATGCTGCTGCCATTGCCAGTCGCGGTTACGCTGCAACAGCACTGCGCCCTTCTCTGCCGCAACGATCGCGATGGTATGCGGCATATCCGGTTCACCCACTACAGCCGGTTTACCTGCACGGAACACACCCGCTTTTTCACGGCCAATGCTTTCGCGATCCGGCCCCAGCCAGTCGGTGTGGTCCAGCGCGATGCTGGTGACCACCGCCACATCGGCATCGACGATGTTGGTCGCGTCGAGGCGTCCACCCAGACCGACCTCGAGGATCACCACATCCAGCCCCGCTTCACGGAACAGATTTAACGCGGATAAGGTACCGAACTCGAAATAGGTCAGCGAGATGTCGCCGCGCCCGGCTTCAATGGCGGCAAAACTGGCGCTGTGCAGAGCTTCATCCAGCTCCTCGCCCTGAATGCGCACCCGTTCGGTGTATCGCACCAGATGCGGTGAACTGTAGACCCCGACACGGAAACCGGCGGCCATCAGTAACGTTTCCAGCGTGCGGCAGGTGGTGCCTTTGCCATTGGTTCCGGCAACAGTGAAGACGAAGGGAGCAGGTTTTAGCAGGTTGAGGCGTGCAGCGACGCGTTGAATACGATCCAGACCCAGTTCGATGGTCTGAGAATGCAGATGTTCAAGATAATGAAGCCACGTGGCCAAAGGCGACGTGGCTTGAGGAAGGTGAAGAGTGTCCATGTTTCCCGTTCAGCATGTGTCGCGGCATTAGTAAAAAGGCGCATTGCTGCGCCTTTCCGTTGCCTGTCAGGCCTCGTTGCTTTCCGGCTCAGCCGCAGTGGGCTGATCACCATCCTGCAGCGGCGCTGGCAGGTTCATCATTTTCGCCAGCAGGCTTGCCAGCTTAAAGCGCATTTCCGGACGACGGATGATCATATCGATCGCGCCTTTCTCAATCAGGAATTCACTGCGCTGGAAGCCCGGCGGCAGTTTTTCACGTACGGTCTGCTCGATAACACGTGGGCCGGCAAAGCCGATCAACGCTTTCGGTTCCGCGACGTTAAGATCGCCCAGCATCGCGAAGCTGGCAGAAACGCCACCCATGGTTGGGTCAGTCAGTACCGAGATATACGGCAGACCGCGTTCCTGCATTTTCGCCAGCGCTGCACTGGTTTTCGCCATCTGCATCAGCGACATCAGCGCTTCCTGCATACGTGCACCGCCACTGGCGGAGAAGCAGATCAGTGGGCAGTTATCTTCCAGCGCCTGCTCAACTGCACGCACAAAGCGAGCACCAACAACCGAACCCATTGAGCCACCCATAAAGGCAAACTCAAACGCCGCAGCCACCACCGGCATACCGTGCAGCTGGCCTTTCATGACGATCAGGGCATCTTTCTCGTCGGTTTCTTTCTGCGCCGCAGACAGACGATCTTTGTACTTTTTCGAGTCACGGAACTTCAGCAGATCCTTCGGTTCCAGCTCGCTACCTAATTCTACCAGTGTTCCTTCATCCAGCAGGCTATGCAGGCGCTCACGGCCATGCATGCGCATGTGATGGTCGCACTTCGGGCAGACCTCAAGATTACGCTCCAGCTCGGCGCGATACAGCACCTGGCCACAGCTGTCGCACTTAGTCCACACCCCTTCCGGGATACTGGCACGGCGCGTCGGCGTAATATTGCTTTTGTTAAGTATGCGTTCAATCCAGCTCATTGATGACCTTTCTGTTTAAAACCGACCTGGTCCAGTCTTCTCATTGCTGCTGAAATCACCTTCAGCAGGCCGTAAATGTCGCTCATTAAACCACAACCGCTTCTCGCTGTGGATAAAAATCTGGTTTTGCGCTTACTGAGATTTCTGCTGACGTGCCTGGCGGCGATGACGCCAGACTTCAATTACGCCCGGCAGAATCGACACCACGATAATCGCGACGATCAGCAGTTTCAGGTTCTCCTGCACCACCGGCAGATCCCCAAACAGGTAGCCTGCGTAAGAGAACAGCAGCACCCACAGCAGCGCACCCGAGACGTTAAAGAGCGCGAAGTGGCGATAAGACATATGTCCCATCCCTGCCACAAAGGGGGCAAAGGTTCGCACGATTGGTACAAAGCGCGCAAGTATAATGGTTTTACCGCCGTGGCGTTCGTAGAAGGCGTGGGTCTTGTCCAGGTAACTGCGACGGAAAATCTTCGAATTGGGATTGCTGAATAACTTCTCACCAAACAGACGACCAATGGTGTAGTTAACCGCATCGCCCAGAATCGCCGCGATCACCATCAATGCCACCATCATATGCACATTGAGGTCGTTGCTGGGCAGCGCCGCCAGCGCACCGGCCACAAATAACAGCGAATCACCCGGCAGGAAAGGTGTCACCACCAGCCCGGTTTCGCAGAACAGAATCAGGAACAGAATGGCGTAAATCCAGATGCCATACTGCGCCACCAGTTCGGCCAAATGCACATCAATATGCAGGATAAAATCGACGATAAAATGGATGAACTCCATAAAGCCAGGCTCCTTACATCCTTCGGGTAACAATTAATCTGCGAGGAACAACGGTCCCAGCGCAGGCTGAGGTAACGCAAAGTGGGATGGATAATCCACCGCCACCAAATACAAACCCTCGGCTCGGGCCGTTGCGGCCGCAAGTGTGCGATCTTTCGCTGCCAGTAGCGTCGCCATCCAGTCTTCCGGCTGATTACCACAGCCAATTTCCATCAGGCTACCCACGATATTGCGCACCATATGATGCACAAACGCATTGGCCTTAATATCGACAATGACGTATGGCCCCTGGCGCGTGACGTTCAGATGCATCACATTGCGCCACGGCGTACGTGACTGGCACTGCACCGCGCGAAACGACGTGAAATCATTTTCGCCCAGCAGACACTGACCGGCGCGCTGCATCTTTTCGGCATCCAGCGGATGGTAAAAATGCGTCACACCATTGCCGAGAATCGCCGGACGCAGCCGCTGGTTGTATATCACGTAGCGATAACGGCGCGCCGTGGCGCTGAAGCGGGCATGAAACTCGTCCGGCACCGCTTTCACCCAACGCACCGCGATGTCCGGTGGCAGATTGGCGTTGACGCCCAGCGTCCAGGCTCCGTCGGCACGCTGAGAAGTGGTTTCAAAATGCACCACCTGACCGGTGCCGTGTACGCCGGCATCAGTACGCCCGGCGCAGAACACGCTGACCGGATGATTCGCCACTTGCGACAGCGCTTTTTCCAGCTTTTCCTGCACGCTGCGGACTTCCTGCTGCCGCTGCCAGCCGTAGTAACGGCTGCCGTCATATTCAATGCCTAACGCCAGCTTATGCGTGTTACCTTCAGACAACATTAATACAGATACTCCTGCACTAACTTCTCAGCAGTTTTCACCGCCATCAGCGCACCGCCGAAACGGATGTTGTCCGCCACTGACCAGAATTGCAGCAGCTCAGGAATACCATAATCATTGCGGACACAGCCGATGCTCAGCTCACCGTTACCGGAAGCATCCTGCACCTGGGTTGGGTAGTCGCCTTCGTCGCTGAGACGGATATCATCCGCTCGCGCCAGTTCATCCCGCGCTTCTTCGGCAGACAGCGGACGCAGATTCTCCAGGTGTACGATTTGCGCATTGCCGTAGAACACCGGCACCTGCACGCTGCTCACTGCAATCGGTAAGCCTTCGTCCTGCAACACCTTGCGTACCTGATCCACCAGACGACGTTCACTTTCCACGCTACCCTGGTTGTCCACCAGCTGTGGCAGCAGGTTGAACGCCAGCTGGCGACCATAATAATGTTCATCCGCCGGGACGCCGTTCAGTAAACGCGCGCTCTCTCCCGCCAGCGCATCCACCGCTTTTTTGCCGTCACTGGAGACGGAAATCAGGTTAGTCACCTGCAAACGTCCCAGACCGGCGGCATCCACCAACGGTTTGATGGCGCTCAGCAGCTGGCTGACCAGGCTATCCGCCACGCTGATAATGTTGCGATTGCGATAATCCGCCAGCACCTGCGGGTTCACATCCGGCACCACCAGCGGCACGTCCGGCTCCAGCGCGAACACATCGCTGCTGTCAATCACCAGACAACCCTGGCTGGCAGCCTCTTCGGCATAACGCGCCGCCGCGCCCGGGCCAGCGGCAAAAAACGCCAGCTGCGCCTGCGACCAGTCAAATTCTGCCGCATCCTGTACCCGCACCGAGCGGCCATCAAAACGCAGGGTTGTTCCGGCGCTGTTTTCGCTCGCCAGCAAATAAATTTCACCAACCGGGAACTGGCGTTCCGCCAGCAGTTCCAGTACAGCGTTCCCTACTGCGCCTGTCGCGCCCAATAGCGCAATATTCCAGCCGTCAGACATGTTGGTTTACTCCAGACAATGACATAAAAACAGAAGGCGGTGATATTCACCGCCCATTAATTCGGACAAATCAGGCACCTGCCGGTTGCAGCGTGGCGCGGAACCCGAGTTGATTAAGCATGTCAGCCGCGGCAGCGTCATCACAAATCACCTGCAATGACGACCATTCACGGCGTTCTTCATATTGCTTACGCAGGCGGTCAAACTCGCCTGGCTGCGCCGCCACTTTACGCAGTGGGGCATCATCGCGGCGCACATCATACACCAGGTGCACCAGACGTTTCAGCACCGGCTGATCAAGCTTGCCGTGTAAGGTAATGCTGCCAAATTCCGGGGCGGGCAGCAGGCTTTCCAGCGGCACCTGCTGCGGCTGACCGAGAAACTCACACCAGGCTTCAAACACCTGCGTGGTGCCGCGCGCCTTGCCTTCGAGGGTGTAACCGGCAATATGCGCGGTGGCAATGTCCACCTTACCCAGCAGTTCCAGCGACAGCTCCGGTTCCGGCTCCCACACATCCAGCACCACGCTGAGATCCTGGCGCATGTTCAGCACTTGCAGCAGTGCCGCGTTATCCACCACCGGGCCACGACAGGCGTTGATCAGAATGGTATTCGGTCGCAGCGCCATCAGCAGCGCCGCATCCGCCAGATGCCAGCTTTTATACTGGCCATCTTTAAATAACGGCGTATGGAAGGTGAGAATATCGGCCTGCGCCACCAGTTCATCCAGCGAGTGGAAAACTTCCGCATCACCGCGATCGGCACGCGGCGGATCGCACAACAGGGTTTTCACGCCCCACGCCTGCAAGCGTTTTTGCAGACGGCCACCGACATTGCCCACGCCGACAATCCCCACGGTACGATCGCGCAGGTTAAAACCATCGCGCTCCGCCAGCAGCAGCAGCGAGGAGAAAACATATTCCACCACCGCGATGGCGTTGCAGCCCGGCGCGGCGGAAAAGGCGATGCCCGCCTCCTCCAGCGAGGTCTCATCGATATGGTCGGTGCCCGCCGTCGCGGTGCCGACAAATTTCACTGGCGTACCGGCGAGGAGCGTCGCATTGACTTTAGTCACCGATCGCACCATCAGCCCACTGGCATCCGCGAGTTCGGCTTCCGGTAAGGGGCGTCCCGGTACCGCCAGCACCTCACCGGTGCGGCTAAAGAGTTCACGGGCATACGGCATGTTTTCATCGACGAGAATTTTCACCACGGCAGTCCTGTAAATTCGAAAGGCCCATATTCTGGCACAAAGCCTTTGATTAACCTAACCGGCTACGATAGCGATCCGGTGTGGTCCCGGCCTGGTGCTGAAACATGACAATCAGCGCCGAGGCGGAGCTGTAGCCCAGCTCAAAAGCAATCGCCTGTACACTCATCCCCTGCTCCAGCAAGGCAATCGCACGCAAAAAACGCAGGCGTTGTCGCCACTCACTAAAGGACATATGCAGCTGCTGCTGGCAACGCCGCGCCAGCGTACGCTCGGTGGTAAACACCCGTTTAGCCCATTGTGCCAGCGTGGTGTTATCGCCGGGATGCGCCTGGAGCGCGTGCAGAATCGGTGCCAGCAATTTGTCATCCGAGGTGGGCAGATAGCTTTTATGCAATGGCGCGAGGCGCAGCCGGTCACACAGCACCTCGCACAATCGCCAGTCTGCTTCACTGCGTGGCTGCTCCAGGTTGCGTTGGGCAAACTCGTCCATAATGGCATGAACGATGGCATCCGCATTCAACAGGCAGGCTTGTGATGGCAAGCCCAGGCATAGATCGGCGGCAATATTGAAGGTACGAAACTGCGCCTGACGATGGTTATAGCTGCTGTGGCGCTGACCGGGTGGGATCCAGATCGGCATATCGGCTGGCGTCAGCAGGCGCTCCCCTTCCACCTCCATCTCCAGCACATGGCTTTTGACGAAAATCAGCTGCCCCCAGGAGTGGGTGTGGGGCAGATATTCGGTATTGGCGTTGGCCTGCTCGAAGCGCATAAAGTAGCGCAGCTGTGAGGCATCGAGCGGCGGCTGATATTCAACCTGTAAACTCATTCTGTCCGGTCATTAATGATTTTTGTCCGATTTTAGTTATCTGTCTTAAACCGGTCAAATGTAAACTTTTCGCGTTTACTTTCTGGAGCCGTACGATGAATTTTCTCTTTCCGCTGGTGGCGGTGCTGATCTGGTCGATCAACACCATCGTTAGCAAACTCTCCGCCGGGAGCATCGATCCCGCCGCCATTTCCTTTTATCGCTGGATCCTGGCGCTGGTGGTGCTGACGCCGTTTGCCCTGCCTGGCGTCTGGCGTCATCGTCGGCAAATTATCGCCAGCAGCGGACGCCTGCTGATCCTCGGCCTGCTTGGTATGGTGCTGTATCAAAGCCTTGCCTATTACGCGGCGCATAGCGTATCGGCGGTGATGATGGGGATTCTCGGGGCCACCATTCCGCTGCTGACCATTCTGCTCAGCCTGGTGGTGTTACGTCTGGCTCCAACGCGCGGGATTTTAATTGGCGGATTGCTGTCGTTTGCCGGTCTGGTGTGGCTGGTCAGCGCTGGCAACCCGGCACAGCTGCTGCATCAGCGCCTCGGCAATGGTGAATTGATGATGCTGGCCGCTTCAACCTCCTACGCGTTGTATGGCGTGCTGACCAAACGCTGGGCCATCCCTCTGCCGACCTGGCAAAGTTTATATGTGCAGATTTTCTTTGGCGTGCTGTTGCTGCTGCCCGGCTTTCTGCGCACGCCGGATGTGTCACTTAATGCGCATAATATCCCGCTGGTGCTGTTTGCCGGGCTGTTCGCGTCGATCATCGCCCCGTTCCTGTGGATCCTCGGCGTGCAGCGCCTCGGGGCCAGCACCACCAGCATCTTTATGAATTTTGTCCCGGCCTTTACCGCCGTCATTGCGATCCTGTTCCTGCATGAACAGCTGCATGGTTATCACTGGATTGGCGGTGGCATGACGTTGCTGGGGGTGATTCTGGCACAGCGGCTACGCACGCCGTTACGTCGCCCCCGGACAGTCACGCCCCCTGTCAGTGGAAGCTGACCGTCACCCGTAGCCCGCCCAGTTGCGGGCTGCGGTCCAGCCTTAAATCAGCGCCATGCCAGACGCAGATATCTTTTACCAGCGCCAGACCGATACCGGCACCGGGTTGCTGCTGGCCGTTATCCAGCCGCGAGAAAGGTTGCAGCGCCTGCTGCTGCTGGGCATCGTCAATCCCTGGCCCGCTATCCTCAATGGTCATCACCCCGCAGGCGATGCATGCCGTCACAATACCGTGCACCGGCGTGTACTTGATGGCATTATCCAGCAGGTTGCTGCATAACTCCGCCAGCAGCAGCGCATCGCCCTGCACCTGACATTGCCCCTCACCTTCATAACCCAGATCGATTTGTTTATGGCGCGCCGCCGCATAACCACTGAAGCACGCCTGCTGCACAATGGCCGCCAGATCAACGCGCTCCAGGGGTTTATCTTCGCCGTGGCGGGCTTTGATCTGCGCCAGCTGCAACAGTCGGTCGGTGAGATGTACGGTGTCGTCCAGGGTATGGCGCATCCCCTGCAGGCTTTCACGCCATTGCCGTGGATCGTCGCTGTTAAGTGCCACACCCACCTGAGTTTTCAGAATGGTGAGCGGCGTACGCAGTTGGTGGGATACATCGGCGCTAAAACGTTCCTGACGCGCCAGCAAACCACGCAACCGCTCCAGATGACGGTTGAACGCGATAATCAGTGGCTGTAGCTCGGACCAGGGCAGCAATGACGGCAAAGGCTGCAGCTCCCCCGGTGCACGGCGCAGAACGATGCGCGACAAACGACGCAGTGGGCGTAGCACCTTGCGCAGCAGCCACCCCGCCAGAATCAGGGTAATCAGCACCAGAATGCTTTGGCTGATCAGGGCGGTACGTAATAATCCCTCAGCAAAGGCGTGGCGCGAATTCAGGGTTTCCGCCACCAGTACCAGCGCCATGCCCTGCACTCCCTCTTCGCTGACCGGTTGCCACAGGGCCACCACCCGAATCGGCTGCTGGCGATAGCGGGCATCGTAGAAATGAACCAGCGCCGGAAACAAGGTGGAAAGCGGCGCATTGCGTGGCAACGGCGGCAAATCCTCGTAGCCTGACAACGTCTGTCCTTCCGGGGAGATCACCTGATAGAAAAGTTGATCGTTCATATTACGTTCGAAACTGTCGAGCACCACCCAGGGAACATCAACCTGCAATTGTTGCTGGCGCACCACCAGCCTCTCCGCCACGGTTCGCGCGGAAGCCACCAGCGAACGATCATAAGCCTGATTCGCCGCCTGGAGCGCGCTGTGATAATGGGTGTACACCGATAATCCCCACAGCAGCAGCAGCGGCACACCCAGCCATGCCAGCAGCTCGCCACGCAGCGAGCGAATCAGCCGCATGGCTGACACTCAAGGCTGTAGCCCAGCCCACGCAACGTGATGATCGCGACATCACTGCCCGCCAACTTTTTCCGCACCCGATGGACATATAACTCGATGGTTTCAGGGCTGGCTTCATCACACAGGGAAAAAGTTTGTTCATAGAGATGCTGGCGCGATACCGGGTGACCGGGACGCCGCATTAAGGTGGTCAGCACGCTGGCTTCACGCGGGGTCAGATGTAATGGCTGCCGATTCAGCAGGAAGCAACCTTCATTGTCCCGCTCCAGTTGGCCAATCACCTGCGATTGCGGCGTTTGCCCATGACTGCGGCGCAGCAAGGCACGCAGCCTGGCTTCCAGCTCATCCAGCTCGAAGGGTTTGCTAAGATAATCATCCGCCCCGGCGTTCAGCCCCTGTACCCGCTGTGCCAACGCGTTACGCGCGGTCAGCAGCAAGACGGGGACGTTCTGCCCGCGTCGTCGGAGCCGCGCCAGCACCTCAAGGCCATGCATACGCGGCAGCGTCACATCCAGCACCACCAGCGCATACTCTTCGCTTTGCAGCACATGATCCGCCGCCACACCGTCAGCCACCCAATCTATCGTAAATCCTTTTTGTGTCAGCGCTTTTTGCAACCAGCTCGCCATCTCAACCGTGTCTTCCACCAGTAAGAGACGCATGTCACACCCCGCCATTTTCCCTGAGGAATGAAAGGTAAATGAAAGGTTGTCACCTTAACAATTCATTAACCCCGAATTTTCGGCGGTAATCACAAACTGGAATCATCAATGGAGCGACAAATGAAAAACAACATTCGCACCGTCCTCGCCACCACCTTACTGGCTATGTCGGTTTCCACCGCGTCCGCCGCGGCACCAGAACGCACTGAATGTATCGCCCCGGCAAAACCGGGCGGGGGTTTCGATCTCACCTGCAAGTTATTGCAGGTCTCGATGCAGGAGACGCAGCAAATCACCACGCCGATGCGCGTCACCTATATGCCCGGCGGCGTGGGTGCAGTGGCGTATAACGCCATCATTGCCCAGCGACCGGCCGAAGCAGGCACGCTGGTGGCCTTCTCCGGTGGCTCGCTGCTGAATCTGTCGCAGGGTAAATTTGGCCGCTACTCGGTGGATGATGTGAAGTGGCTGGCCGCCATCGGCACCGACTACGGCATGGTGGCAGTACGTAATGATGCCCCCTGGAAAACCCTTGGCGAGCTGATGGAGGCGATGAAAAAAGATCCCACCAACGTGGTGGTGGGTGCCGGTGCCTCAATTGGCAGCCAGGACTGGATGAAAACCGCGCTGCTGGCGCGTGAAGCCGGTATCGACCCACGCAAAATGCGCTATGTCGCTTTCGAAGGCGGCGGAGAACCGGTGACGGCGCTGCTCGGCAATCATATCCAGGTGGTATCCGGCGATATGAGCGAGATGGTGCCGCATTTGCAGGGCGGCAAAATGCGCGTGCTGGCCGTGATGGCCGACCAGCGCCTGCCGGGTGAACTGGCTGCCATCCCCACCGCTAAAGAGCAGGGGTTCAACGTTTCATGGCCGATTATTCGTGGTTACTACCTCGGCCCGAAAGTCAGCGCCGCCGACTATCAATGGTGGGAAGACGCGTTTAAAAAGCTGGTCACCACCAAAGAATTCCAGCAGCAACGCGATTTGCGTGGCTTGTTTGAATTCAACCTGTTTGGCAGCGAACTGGACAGCTACGTAAAGCATCAGGTCGCGACCTATCGTGAACAGGCCAAATCCTTCGGGCTGGCAAAATAATGGGGGCGATAATGAGCGATCGTATTTTCGCCGCCATCTGGCTGGCACTGTGTATCGGCGGATTGTTTATCGGCTGGCAAATCCAGAGCGAATACAGTTATGAACCGGTCGGACCGCGCCCGTTTCCGCTGCTGTTACTTGGTCTGATGGGAATTTGCGCGCTGCTGATGCTGCTGCGTAAACCGGATGCGGTGCTGTGGCCTGCGCCCGCCATCCTGAAAAAGCTGCTGACGTTAAGCATCATGCTGGTGCTGTACGGCTGGCTGTTCGAGCAACTCGGCTTCGCCTTGTGCACCACACTGCTGACCTTCGGCATTGGCCTGCTGTTTGGCGCGCGCTGGTGGGCGGCGGTGATTTCCGGTGGCGTGATGGGTATGGCGCTGTTTTACGCCTTTGATCATCTGCTGGATGTCACGCTGCCAGTCGGCAGCTGGTTCAGTTAACGGGAGATTATGATGGATACCTGGTCTTTTCTGATGCAGGGTTTCGCCGTCGCCATGACGCCGGAAAACCTGATGATCGCCTTGATCGGCTGCTTTATTGGTACCATTGTCGGGTTATTGCCCGGTCTTGGACCGATTAACGGCGTAGCGATTTTGATGCCGCTGGCGTTTGCCTTGCACTTACCGGCGGAGTCGGCGCTGATCCTGCTGGCTACCGTCTATATTGGCTGTGAATATGGCGGGCGCATCTCCTCGATTTTGCTCAACGTACCGGGCGATGCCGGGGCGATTATGACCGCGCTTGACGGCTACCCAATGGCGCAGCAGGGCAAAGCAGGCGTGGCGCTCTCCATCTCTGCCGTCAGCTCCTTCGTCGGTTCCACCATCGCCATCATCGGCATTATTCTGTTCGCGCCGCTGCTGGCTAACTGGTCACTGGCGTTTGGTCCGGCGGAATACTTCGCTTTGATGGTGTTCGCCATTGCCTGCCTCGGCAGCATGATGAGCCACAACCCACTGAAGTCATTTCTCGCCGCACTGATGGGGCTGGGGATGGCGACGGTGGGCGTGGATGCCAATACCGGCGTGTATCGCTTTACCTTCGACAGCGTGCATCTTTCCGATGGCATCCAGTTCGTGGTGGTGGTGATTGGCCTGTTCTCGGTGAGCGAGATTCTGCTGATGCTGGAATCCACCAGCAGCGGCCAGAAAATGGTGCGTGCCAGTGGTCGGATGCTGTTCAATATGCAAGAGGCGGCGATGTCGGCCGGTGCGACGCTACGCGCGTCCTTTATCGGTTTCTTTGTTGGCGTGCTACCCGGTGCCGGTGCGACCATTGCCAGCGCCATCGCCTATATGAGCGAGAAGAAAATCAGTGGCAGCGATCAATTCGGTAAAGGGGATATTCGCGGCGTGGCCGCGCCGGAAGCGGCGAATAACGCCTCCGCCTGCGGTTCCTTCATTCCGATGCTGACGCTGGGGATCCCCGGTTCCGGCACCACGGCGGTGATGGTGGGTGCGCTGACGCTGTACAACATCACCCCCGGCCCGGCGATGTTTACCGAGCAGCCCGATATCGTCTGGGGATTGATTGCCGCGTTGTTGATCGGCAACGTGATGCTGCTTGTCATGAACATTCCGATGATCAACCTGTTCGCGCGCATGCTGACCATTCCATTGTGGTTCCTGGTCCCGGCGATTGCGGCGATTTCTGCGGTCGGGGTTTACGCAGTGCACAGTACCACTTTCGATCTGTTGCTGATGGTGGGGCTGGGCATTTTCGGTTATATCCTGCGCAAGATGGATTTTCCGATGTCACCCTTGATCCTCGGCTTTGTGCTGGGCGAAATGCTGGAACAAAACCTGAGGCGTGCGTTGTCAATCAGTAACGGCGACCTGCTGATCCTGTGGCAAAGCCCGATCTGCAAGATACTGCTGGTGCTGGCGGTATCGGTGCTGGTGGTGCCACCGCTGTGGAAACGCTGGCGGCGTAAGCGCCTGAAGCTGGCCGAGGCAAAATAATTCCCTGCTACCTGCTGCCCCCGTGGATTTCCCGGGGGCTTTTGCTATCATATGGCCTCGTTTTTCCGGCGCACCCGGATCTGACTCGGTTTTCAAGGATTCCGCCATGCAACCTCTCAGCGGTCCCGGTGTGCCCTCGGGCGATCGTTCCCCACTCACTCAGGCAACTGGCCCTGCGCGCCCTGGTGGCCCGGCAGGCGAACAGCCATTATCTCCCGCTCAGCGCACCACGCTGGAACGCCTGATCGTACGTATTATGTCGCTCAGTACCCTGAAAGCCCCGGAATTGTGGGCTGGAGTGCGTCATGAAGTCGGCGTGAAGAACGATGCTGAACTGCAATCGCGTCATTTTCCCGCTGCCGAGCAGCATCTCAATAGTCGCTTAACCCAGGTGCAGGACAGCCACGCTACACGTCAGCTGTTGCAGCAACTGCTGGAGAAACTGCCGCTGGGTAATAACCGCCAGGCGGTGAGTGATTTTATCCGCCAGCAATTTAACCAGACGGTACTGAGCGCGCTGTCACCAGACCAGCTGCGTCAGGTGCTGACCATGCTGCAGAACGGCCAGATGGCGATCCCGCAGCCGCAGCAGACGCGTAGCAGCGACCGGTCACTGCTGCCTGCCGAACATCAGGCGCTGAATCAGCAGGTGACGCGCCTCGCCGCCAGCACCGGTGAATCGCCGGTGAAAGTGCTGGGGGATGTGCTAAAGCTGGTTAACCTGAAAAGTGGCGATCCGATTCCATCACGCCATTTCCCGCTGTTGACGCAATATTTACAGGTGCGTCAGACGCTGAGCCAGCTGAGTTCACCTACGTTGCACATGCTGGAAAGCTCGCTGAAGCAACCTTTGAGCGCCGATGAGCAGCGCTTGCTGGAGGATTACAGCCAGCAGCGTTTCCAGGCCACGCCGCAGATGGTACTGACCCCGGCGCAAACTCAGGATCTGCTCAACCTGTTGTTCAGCCGCCGCGCCGAAAAAAACCTCGAGCAGCCGCTGTCCGCCAGCGAACTGCGCCCACAACCCATCTGGGCACCGATCTTCAATCAGTTACCGGCACCGCTGGCGCAGCGCCCGGCGCTGACGTTAAGCCTGGCGCTGGTGGTGTTTATTTTCCTGATGTGGATATTCCTCTGATTCAGCATCCACATTGTGCGGCCGGGGCAGCGGTGGGCCATTCGCCCACCGCACTGCCCCACGCCATCGGATGACCGTCTCGCTTCCAGAAATCCAGCCCACCAATCAATTCTTTGACCTGAAAACCTAATGCCGCCAGCTTCAGTGCCGCTTTGGTCGAACCATTGCAGCCGATGCCGTCACAATAGGTGATGTAAACTTTCTGCCGATCCAGCTGCGCGGTGGTGGCTTCGTTCATGGTGCGATGCGGGAAGGAGATCGCGCCGCAAATATGACCGGCCTGATACGCCTCCGTGGCGCGTGCATCAAACACCACAATCTGCGCGATGCCCGCCGCCATATCTTCGGCTAAATCCCAGGCATCGGTGTAATACGCCAGCTTGTGTTGCAGATAAACCAGACTTTCAGCGGCACTGGCCGGGGGGAAGGCTAAAACCGATGACATCGCATTCTCCTGTTGTGAATTTCCCTCAGTGTACGGCAAAGTGGTCTGCATCCTGATACCACTTTATCACCCCGGATAAGACCACCATGACATCATCTCCCTTGCTGGCCCTGTTCAGTCATCAAAGCCAGGGCGGCCTGCGCGAACGGTTGTGCGGCACGCTGCGCCAGGCGATTGCCAGCGGCCATCTGCGTTATGGACAAAAGGTGCCTTCCAGCCGCCAGCTGGCGATGGATCTCGGTCTTTCCCGCGTCACCGTGGAAGCCGCCTACGCTCAGCTGGAAAGTGAAGGCTATCTGCAGCGCCAGAGCGGACGCGGCACCTTTGTTGCCATCGCCATGCCGCTGCGTGCGCAACCGGGTAAACAGCATGACATCCTGAATTTTTCAGCGCGTGGCAGCCAGGTACTGGCAACGGGAGGATGTCAGGACCCACCGTTCCCACAGGCATTTGCTGCCGGTTCGCCGGAATTACGTGCGTTTCCACATACAGCATGGCGACGCATCAGCGCCAGCGTACAACGTTCACTGGGCAGCAAAGTGATGGGTTATGGCGATCCCTGCGGTTATGCGCCATTACGTCAGGCGGTGGCCGATTATCTGGCATTGTCGCGCGGCCTGCGTTGTGACGCCGGGCAGGTGATGATTCTGACCAGCTCACAACAGGCGTTACAGCTGCTGGCACTGATGTTTCTCGATAGCGGCGACGACGTCTGGCTGGAGGAACCGGGATATCCGGGAGCACGCAATGCCTTCCTCGCCGCCGGTGCGCACTGCCGCGCAATGCCACTGGATGCTGAGGGGGCGGTCCCCCTCAGCGGCCGCGCAAAGCTGGTCTACCTCACCCCATCGCACCATTATCCCACTGGCATACCCATGAGCCTGGCACGGCGCTTACAGTGGCTGGCGTGGGCACGGCAGCAGGATAGCTGGCTGATTGAGGATGATTACGATAGCGAGTTTCACTATGGTGAACGCCCACTGCCTGCGCTGCAGGGGCTGGAAGCGGAGAGCCGGGTCATTAGCCTCGGCACCTTTTCCAAAACGCTGTTCCCGTCACTCCGCCTCGCCTGGATGGTGGTGCCTCCGACGCTGGTTGATGCCCTCGGCCGCGCACGCAGCGTGCTGGACGGACACAGCGCGCTGTTGCCACAGGCGATCACCGCCGAGTTTATCCAACAGGGGCATTTTGCCAGCCACCTGCGTCTGATGCGCCAGCTGTACCACAGCCGTCGTGATGTGCTGCTGCAACAATTGCGCACACGCTGCGGCAACTGGCTGACGCCACTCCCGGCAGCAGGCGGCCTGCAGCTGACGGTGAATTTATCGCAGGGCGATGAAGCGAAGTTGACCGATGAGGGGCGAGCGAGGGGCCTGCAACTGCCGCGTCTGTCGCCGCTGTATGCGGGAGAGACGCGGCAGACTGGCTGGATACTGGGTTTCGCCGCGCTGACGCCCGGCGAAATTGTGGCTGCCTGCGATAAGCTGGTTATGCTGCTGTCGCGTGACGGGCAAAGCGCCAGGTAACCAGCATACCGAGCGCCGCACAGCAGGCGCCCGCAACATACACCGAACCGTAACCGAGCGCCGTCGCCAGCAGCCCGGTCAGCGGGCCACTGGCCCCGTAAGCGATATCCTGAAACGCGGAGAAGCCACCCAGCGCGGTTCCGCGAATCTGCGGCGAGACGCGTTTGATGACCTCCACGCCGAGCGCCGGGAAGATCAGCGAACAGCCACAGCCGGTGAGCGCGGCCCCCAGCAGCGCGACCCAGCCTTGTCCGGCCAGCGCCAGTAGCGTCAGACCGGCAGCTTCCACCAACAGCGAGACCATCGCCACTCGCACACCACCGTGACGATCCGGCAAACCACCGAAGAACACGCGGACCAGCACAAAAGCACAGCCAAAGGCGGTCAGCGCGAAACCGGCGTTGCCCCACTCTTCAGCAGCAAAATAAAGCGAGGTAAAGGTACCGATGACCGCAAAGCCAGTACCCTGGAGCGCCAGCGCCAAACCGGGCTGAAAGATGGTTTTTATTACGCTGAACAGTGATGGGCGTTCTCCCCCCACCACCGGCACCGCTGAAATCCAGCTGTTTAACGCCAGCGACAGCAACGGTAGCAACAGGGCTGCCCCGCCAAGCGCGGCAAATCCGGCGTAATCGTGGATCAATAAACCCAGCGGCGCACCGGCAGCCAGCGATCCATAAATCGCCATCCCATTCCATGACATTACCAGCCCGGAACGTCGGGTCCCGACCAGGCCCATACCCCAGGTAAGATTGCCGGTCAGCAACAGGCTTTCACCGAAGCCGAGCAGCAGCCGACCTATCGCCAGCAGGCCGAACTTCGCCCACGGCGACACCGGCAGCAGCGCCGCCGCCAGATAGGCCACGCCCACCAACGCGATCGCCATCATGCCATGCTGAGTGGTGAGTTTTGCGCCGTGCTGATCGGCGCGCCGACCGGCGAAACTGCGCGTCAGCAGGGTGGCAAAGAATTGAATCCCCACCGCCACGCCAACCATGACGTTGTTCATGCCCAGCTCCTGGTGGACATACAACGGGATAACCGGCAGCGCCAGCCCTGCGGTGAGATAAGTCAGAAACACCGCAAAAGAGGTGCAGGCCAGAGGAAACACAGATTGCGTCTGCGCGTTTGCAGCCATAGACATAATGGACGTAACTCCTTGTTCTGAGACGTGCCATGCAGGCGAAAACCAGACACACGCACGTCTTCTGTGATTAACAGAAACGGGTGCGTTGATTCACGTGAACGCTTACGTATTACGAGATGAGGGCATTGATTGTGGCAAGCGAAGCGCAGAATGTCAAAACAGCGAGGGCCGGATTAACCGGCCCTCGTGGGAAAAATGGCCCTGAAATCAGGCGTTATATTTACGCATGGTCAGGGTGGCGTTGGTACCGCCGAAGCCGAAGCTGTTCGACATCACGGTAGTCAGCGCTTTTTCGGTCGGCTTAGTCACGATGTTCATGCCCTTCGCCGCATCGTCCAGTTCTTCCACGTTGATGCTCGGGGCAATGAAGCTGTTTTCCAGCATCAGCAGGGTATAAATCGCTTCCTGCACGCCCGCCGCACCCAGTGAGTGGCCGGTCATCGCTTTGGTCGCGGAGATATACGGCGTGTTGTCACCGAACACTTCGCGAATCGCACCCAGTTCTTTCACATCGCCAACCGGGGTAGAAGTCCCGTGGGTGTTGAGGTAGTCGATCGGTGCGTCCAGACCCTGCATCGCCATTCTCATGCAGCGCACTGCGCCTTCACCTGACGGAGCGACCATGTCAGCGCCATCAGAGGTTGCACCGTAGCCGACGATTTCAGCATAGATGTGCGCACCACGAGCCAGTGCGTGCTCCAGTTCTTCCACCACAACCATACCGCCGCCGCCAGCAATGACGAAGCCGTCACGGTTAGCATCATAGGTACGTGAGGCTTTTTCCGGGGTTTCGTTGTATTTGGTGGAGAGCGCGCCCATGGCATCGAACTCACAGGCCATTTCCCAGCTCAGTTCTTCACCGCCGCCAGCAAATACGATGTCCTGTTTGCCCAGCTGGATCTGCTCAACCGCGTTACCGATGCAGTGTGCAGAAGTTGCACAGGCGGAGCTGATGGAGTAGTTCACACCGTGGATTTTGAACGGGGTTGCCAGGCAGGCAGACACGCCAGATGCCATGGCTTTGGTGACCACATACGGGCCAACCGCTTTCAGACCGCGCGGGCTGCGCATAGCATCCGCACCGAACACCTGAAAACGCGGGGAACCGCCGCCGGAACCGGCAATCAGGCCCACACGCGGGTTGTTCTGATACTGTTCTTCAGTCAGGCCGGAATCTTTAACCGCTTCCGCCATCGACAGGTACGCGTAAATAGAGGCATCGCTCATGAAACGCACAATTTTGCGATCGATAAGCCCGGTGGTATCCAGTTTTACGTTACCCCATACGTGGCTGCGCATCCCGGCTTCTTTCATCTCTTCGGAGAAAGTGATACCAGAACGCCCTTCACGCAGAGATGCCAGCACCTCCTGCTGGTTATTACCAATGCTGGAAACAATACCCAGGCCAGTAATCACTGCACGTTTCATTAAAATAGTCCTCTTCCACTTCTTTTGGATTGACGTGCACTCTAGCTTACAGTTGTAAGCCGAACAAGTCCGATCAGCCATTTCCTTTTGTAAATTTGCGTCATGTGATGGCTCTCGCTAAAATCACGCCACTGCCTGAAATATGGACCTTTCCCTTGAAGTTATCCCCGGTTGAACACGCACAGCTAAACTGGAACGAACAGGGTACACCTGTTTCGCAAGCCTTCGACGATGTCTACTTCTCCAATGACAATGGTCTGGAGGAGACGCGCTATGTCTTCCTTGATGGCAACCAGATTCCGCAACGCTTCCCTGATCATGATCGTGACCTGTTTATCGTGGCGGAAAGCGGTTTTGGCACTGGCCTCAACTTTCTCACGCTGTGGCAGGCATTCGACCGTTTCCGTACTCAGCACCCGACCGGCCGCCTGCAGCGCCTGCACTTTATCAGCTGTGAAAAATTCCCACTGACCCACCCGGACCTGGTGGCGGCCCACGCCCACTGGCCGGAACTGCAACCCTGGGCCGAACAACTCCAGCAGCAATGGCCAGCGGCGTTACCGGGCTGCCAGCGGCTGCTGTTTGCTGGCGGTGAGGTCACGCTGGATCTGTGGCTAGGCGATATTAACGCGCTAATTGATACCTTTGATGACAGTCTGCATCGTCAGGTGGACGCCTGGTTTCTCGATGGTTTCGCGCCAGCGAAAAACCCGGAGATGTGGACGCCGGGCCTGTTTGCCGCCATGGCACGGATGGCGCGTCCGAACGGCACGCTGGCGACCTTCACCTCCGCCGGATTTGTCCGTCGCGGTTTGCAGGAAGCCGGGTTTAGCATCACCAAACGCAAAGGCTTTGGTCATAAACGCGAGATGCTGACTGGTGAGTTAACCACTGCCCCTACCCTGCCGCCGCGTCAACCGTGGTATGCGCGACCAAAAGCGGATAGCCAGGACGTGGCGCTGATTGGCGGTGGCGTTGCCAGTGCGGTGCTGGCACTGACGCTGTTGCGTCGCGGCTGGCGTGTGACCCTGTATTGCGCTGATGCAGCGGCGGCGCTGGGTGCTTCCGGCAATCGCCAGGGCGCGCTCTATCCGCTGCTGAATCAGCACGATCCCGCACTGGCTCGCTTTTTCCCTGCAGCATTCAGCTTTGCCCGCCGATTGTATGACGCGCTGCCGGTGAGCTTTGAGCACGACTGGAGCGGCGTGCTGCAACTCGGCTGGGACGAGAAAAGCGCCGACAAAATTTCCCAGATGCTGGATATGGGGCTGCCGCCAGCGATCGCCCAGGGGGTCAATAAAGAACAAGCAGAAGCGCTGGCCGGTGTCGAGCTGGGCATGGGTGGTATTTATTATCCGCACGGTGGCTGGCTGTCGCCCTCTGAACTGACCAGCAACCTGCTGGAATTTGCCCAAAGCCAGGGCCTGCGGGTGCATTGGTTGCATCGCGTCAGCCAGCTGCAATGTCAGGAAGATGGCTGGAAATTGAGTTTTGTCGATAAGCACCCGGTGCAGCATCAACAGGTGGTGCTGGCTAACGGCCATGCGCTGCTGGATATCGCCCAAAGTCAGCCGTTACCGGTGTATGCGGTGGCGGGCCAGGTCAGCCATGTGCCCACCAACCCAGCGCTGGGCGCGTTACGCAGCGTACTGTGCTATGACGGCTATCTCACACCGGTCAGCCCGAATTATGCCACCCACTGCATCGGGGCCAGCTACCATCGCGGCGTGACCGACACCGCGTATCGCGCCGATGACCAGCAGGAAAATCGCCAGCGCCTGATGAATTGTCTGCCAGACGCCGGGTGGCCAGCACAGGTTGATGTCAGCGGCAGTGAAGCGCGTAACGGCGTACGCTGTGCCACGCGCGACCATCTGCCCATGGCCGGCAGCGTCCCGGATTACGACGCGACCCTGACGCAATACGCCCGGCTTGCCGAACAGCGCGCGCAAGCCGCAGCAGTGGCTGACGCCCCACTCTATACGGGATTGTTTGTGCTGGGTGCGCTTGGATCGCGCGGATTATGCAGTGCGCCTTTGGCTGCTGAAGTGCTGGCCGCACAAATGAGTGGAGAACCACAACCGCTGGATGCGGCCACGCTGGCGGCAATGAACCCCAATCGCTACTGGGTCAGAAAACTGCTGAAAGGGAAGAAGGCGGGACGGTAGGCGTCCCCCCGCCCCGATTGATCAGGCGGACTTGCGCGCCTGGCTAAACAGATTATCCCACATGCCAACCACTAGCGCCTGGTCACGCGGCGACAGTTCACCCGCCGCAATGGCTTTTTGCAGGCTGTGGGTCACCTGAAGCTGCAATGCTTCCGGCGTGTGTTCACCGGTTTGCTCAATCTCCGCCACTGCCAGCGTCAGATGTCCGCGCAGATAACCGCCCGCAAAAAGCTCGTCGTCACTGGCGTGATCCACCATATCGTCAATCAGCGCCAGAATGCGTGACTCAAATTCTACGATCATCTCTCTTTTCCTTCATTAATGGTCACAGATCTTCCGGCCAGGGAAAGTGTGCTGCCGTCAGAGCAGGCGTGCCGTAATAATCGGTTAATGCCTGAATAAAACGCGCCGGACGCGCCGGGATGCCTTGCTCAAGGTAAGCCATCACCTGGGCATGCACCTTGCGCTGAAACGCGATGCGATCTGGCTCACAATCTCCTTCGAGATTGTCACAACTTACGTTGAAGGGAAAGCCCGCCGCCACACAAAACAACCACTCCAGCGCCTGCGGTTTGATCTCTACCGATTCAAACTGGCTTTGCGTCTGCGCATCGCGCCCATCCGGGCAATACCAGTAACCAAAATCCACCAGCTTGCGCCGCTCGGCTCCCGCGATGCACCAGTGAGAAATTTCATGCAACCCACTGGCGTAAAAGCCATGTGCAAACACCACGCGGTGCCACGGCGATGTCTCATCAGCGGGAAGATAGATGGGTTCATCGTCGCCTTTAATTAGACGCGTCTGAAACTCGTCCTGAAAGCAGCTATCGAACACGCTAATCAGCTGCTCGTAATGATGTGTTGTACTCATGATGTCATTGTTCTGTTGAAAACCGGCGTCATTGTCGCATCGGTTGCCGCTATTGACGAGTGTTTGATCACAGGGTGGCCATCCATGCCAGCAGCGCGCTACCGTGGCTATCCCATAACAGTTTGGCGCTCATCACCGCTGACACCGTCACCACCATCGGGCGGATCAGTTTCTGTCCACGGCTCAGCACCAGACGCGCGCCGAGTCTGGCACCGCAAAACGCGCCCAGCAGCATGATAAGCCCGGTGCCCCACACCACTTTGCCGCCAAACATAAAGAACAGCAGGCTGCCAAAGTTGGAGGTGAAATTGAGAATTTTGGCGTGTGCGGTGGCTTTTGCCAGGTTGAAGCCGCATAAGGTGACGAAGGCCAGTGCATAGAACGAACCCGCACCGGGACCAAAGAAGCCATCGTAAAAACCGACGCAACCGCCGCCCACCAGCGCATAGGCCAAACCGTGCAGGCGCTGCGCGCGATCCTGTTCGCCGATGCGCGGCATCAGCAGGAACCACAGCCCGATACCGATCAGCAGCAGCGGCAGCATCTGGCGCAACACGTCGGCATGCATATGCTGAATCAGCAACGCGCCGCACACCGCGCCGACAAAGGTCATGGCGATATTCAGCCGCTGCGCATGCAGCTTCACTGCACCACGGCGCACAAAATAAAGGCTGGCGGAGAAAGATCCGCCAACCGATTGCAGTTTGTTGGTGGCTAACGCCTGAGCGGGAGAAAGTCCTGCCGCCAGCAGCGACGGCAGAGTTAGCAGGCCTCCGCCACCGGCGATGGAATCAATAAATGCTGCCAGAACCGACACACCGAACAACACGACCAGCACCAAAGGGCTGGCGACGAACCATTCCATGGATATTCCTACAGAAGATGTTTATCAAGCAGCGCCTGGCAAGAAGGTGGCAACGGCGGCGGTTCTTTTTTGACCGGTGGCGTACTGCCCGGTTTTTTCGGCAGGAACCAGCTGTCCAGCTCAGCGCCACAGCCATCGCCTGGCGGAGGAGGAGCCTGATCCTGACACTCCAGGCTACCTGGCGGGCAACGCAGACGGACATGCATATGCGCGCGATGGGCAAACCACGGACGTACTTTATTCAGCCAGGCACGATCGCTGCCTGCGTCGGCACAAAGCTGCTTTTTAATCGCCGGATTGACGAAGATACGCGTCACTTCATCATCTTTCGCCGCCAGTTTGATCAGGCTATCAATCTGCGGCTGCCAGTGGCGCGCCACCACCTGTTTGCCGTCGGGAGCGACCAGATCGAGTGGCTGCGGCTGCAGCAGTTGCTGCGCTGTCCAGCGGCTTTGCGGCAGTTGCAGCCAGATATCAACATCCAGTCCGGTCTGATGGCTGGCGTGACCGCTGCTAAAACGCCCACCCGCTGCCATCCCCATATCGCCAATCAGCACCTGTCCCAGTTGCAGCTGATGCACCTGGGTACTGAGACGCTGAATAAAGGCAATCAGATCCGGATGGCCGTAATAACGACGCTGATCCTGACGCATCACCTGGTAGTTGGGTGAATTTAGCGGCAATTGTTCGGCACCGATAATACAGCCGTTGGCAAAACTGCCAATCGACTGTGGCGCACCGCTAATCGGTTGATGAATTTGCTGCCAGGGTGTGGCGGCCCCGGCAACCGCACTGAACAGCAGCGCGGCGAGAGTCAGCAGCAAGCGACGCATCGATTTACCAGCGCGGAACAGTGGAGTTAACGTCAGCACACTGCGCACGCTGGCGCAGCAGATGATCCATCAGCACGATCGCCATCATCGCTTCCGCAATCGGCACCGCACGGATACCCACACAAGGATCGTGACGCCCTTTGGTGATCATCTCAACTTCTTCACCATCACGGGTGATGGTTTTTCCCGGTACGGTGATGCTGGAGGTCGGTTTCATCGCCAGGTTGGCGCTGATGGTCTGACCGCTGCTGATGCCGCCGAGAATGCCGCCCGCGTGGTTGCTCTGGAAGCCATTGGCGCGGATTTCATCACGATGCTGGCTGCCACGCTGGTTCACCACCGCGAAGCCATCGCCAATTTCCACCCCTTTCACCGCATTGATGCTCATCAGCGCATGCGCCAGATCCGCATCCAGGCGATCAAACACCGGTTCACCCAGGCCCGGCGGCACGTTTTCCGCCATTACCGTCACTTTGGCACCGATGGAATCGCCTTCTTTTTTCAGCGCGCGCATCAGTTCATCCAGCGCTTCCAGCCTGGAAGCATCCGGGCAGAAGAACGGGTTTTCTTCGACGATGCTCCAGTCCTTCAGCTCACAGGCCACATCGCCAATCTGTGCCAGATAGCCACGCACCTGAATACCGTGTTTCATTTGCAGGTATTTTTTCGCGATGGCACCGGCTGCCACACGCATTGCCGTTTCGCGCGCCGAAGAACGGCCACCGCCACGGTAGTCGCGCAGACCATATTTCTGTTCGTAGGTGTAATCCGCATGGCCGGGACGGAACAGGTCTTTAATGGCGCTGTAGTCCTGTGAACGCTGGTCGGTGTTCTCAATCAGCAGGCCGATTGACGTTCCGGTGGTGACACCTTCAAACACACCCGACAAAATTTTCACCTGATCCGGCTCGCGACGCTGCGTGGTGTAGCGCGATGTACCAGGACGGCGACGATCGAGGTCGTGCTGAATATCAGCTTCGGTCAGTGGAATGCCGGGCGGCACACCATCAACAATGCAGCCCAGCGCAATACCGTGCGACTCGCCAAACGTGGTTACTCGAAAAAATTGTCCGATGCTGTTTCCGGCCATGGTAATTCCTTGTTGCGGGCGAACACTCGCCCTCGTTTTTAGTCTTTGAAGAAAGAGAAGTGA
The DNA here is from genome assembly GCF_059730475.1 of Pantoea sp. X-Soil-TKNS-1280. NCBI lineage: Bacteria > Pseudomonadati > Pseudomonadota > Gammaproteobacteria > Enterobacterales > Erwiniaceae > Pantoea > Pantoea sp. X-Soil-TKNS-1280. Next base: position 3,019,780 of record NZ_AP035962.1, read on the forward strand.
TGCTGCGCATCAACGATTTGCTGACGGGTCAACATAAATACGCCGTCGCCACCGTTGTCGAACTCCAGCCAGGTAAAGGGCACATCAGGATACTGTTCAATCATATGCACCATGCTGTTACCCACTTCGCAAATCAGCACGCCCTGCTCGCTCAGATAATCCGGCGCACAGGCGAGAATGCGGCGCACCAGCTTCAGGCCATCGCTGCCTGCCGCCAGACCCAGCTCCGGCTCGTGGCGATATTCACCCGGCAGATCATCCATATCTTCCGCATCCACATACGGCGGGTTGGTGACGATCAGATCGTATTTCACGCCCGGCAGACCACGGAACAAATCGGCGCGGATCGGCGTCACATGGTTGAGCAAACCGTGTTCTTCAATATTACGTTCCGCCACCGCCAGCGCGTCAGTGGAGATATCCACCGCGTCCACTTCGGCTTCAGGGAAAGCGTAAGCACAGGCAATGGCGATGCAACCGCTGCCGGTACACATGTCGAGAATATGTGCCGGATTATCGCCAATCAGCCCGGCGAAGCGATTTTCAATCAATTCACCAATCGGCGAACGCGGCACCAGCACGCGCTCATCGACATAAAATTCGTGGCCGCAGAACCAGGCTTTGTTGGTGAGATAGGCCACCGGAATGCGCTCGTTAACGCGACGAATTACGCGCTCAACGATGCGATGGCGTTCGCTGGCCGTCAGGCGCGCATGACGCATATCTTCCGGGATATCAAGCGGCAGCCAGAGGGTGGGCAGGACCAGTTGTACCGCTTCGTCCCAGGGGTTATCTGTACCGTGACCATACCAGATACCGGCCGCGGAAAAACGGCTGACAGCCCAGCGCAACATGTCCTGAATGGTGTGCAGTTCATTGACTGCCTCATCGACGAAAATTTTGTCCACGTAGCCCTCCAGCAGGCCATAAAATCAATCGGCCGATAGTTTGCCACGAAGCCGGGCAGAATTCAGCGCGGCAAGGTGAAAAAGCTGACATTTGTTAACACTTAAAGGTAAGGTATGGCATCGGGTTCCCCCGCCATTTCTGATGATATCTATTGAGACATGAGTAAGAAGACGCCGCTAAGCCAGGACGATCAGGCGCTGTTTCGCCAGTTAATGAGCGGAACGCGCAAAATGAAACAGGACACCATCGTGCATAAACCGGTGGTGAAAACGCGCGAAGTGCCGCTGAAAAGGCTGCTTTCCGAACAGGCCGACAACAGCCATTACTTCTCCGACGAGTTTCAGCCGTTGTTGTCCAGCGACGGTCCGATGCGCTACGTACGCGCTGACGTCAGCCATTATGAGCTGAAAAAACTGCGCCGTGGCGACTATACTCCGGAAATTTTTCTCGATCTGCACGGCTTAACCCAGATGCAGGCCAAACAGGAGCTGGGCGCGCTGATTGCCGCCTGCCGTCGTGAGCATCTGTTTTGCGCCAGCGTAATGACCGGCCACGGCAAACACATCCTCAAGCAGCAAACGCCGCTGTGGCTGGCACAACATCCGTGGGTGATGGCATTTCATCAGGCACCGAAAATGTTTGGCGGCGACGCCGCCCTGCTGGTGCTGATTGAAGTAGAAGAGTGGCAACCGCCAGAACTGCCATAAAAAATCAGGGCCGCACAGGCGGCCCACAGCGGGATTACATCGCTTTAGCCAGTTTCGATGGACTGACCTGCCATTCCAGCTTGCCTTCGCAGGCTACCGGGTCAAAATTGACACAGGCAATCGCCGAAGTGGCAAACATCGGCGGCGTTTCCTGCGGGCAGAGTTCAGAAACCAGATATCCCACCAATGGCAGGTGCGAAATCACCAGCACCGATTTCACGCCTTCGTTCGCCAGTGCCTGTAAATAACAGGCCACCAGTCCCGGATCGCCCCCTGGCGTCAGCTCTGGCAATACGTCCTGCTCTTCCGGCAGAGTCAGAGCTTCACGTACCGTTGCAAGGGTTTGCCCGGCACGAAGATAGGGGCTTACCAGCACCCGTTCGATATCCAGCGCCTGGCCGTTAAGCCAGCTCGCCATCTGGCGTGATTCGTCGCATCCACAGATCGTGAGTGGCCGGACTGAATCACTTGCTGCTTCCAGAGCCGCATCGCCATGACGCATGATAAAAACTTGCATAAAGCACCGCTGTTGTTTGTCGATATCGTCCGGTACCACAGCACCAGACGCTTCATTCTGCGAATGAACGCTGTGTTTTACCGCAATGGCTTCAGTATAGTCAACCGGTTGTTTATTAAATAAGCATATCTCGGAATGCTACCGCGTAAGCCATTTCTTAGCAGGCTATCTAACCCGCTGAATCTGTAAGCCTATTCAGATTTGTGCAGAAATGTAAAATTTCGTTTGTTGTTGTAGCACCGTCATCAGGGCGTCACAAGGGGTGAAACGATCGCCATGACGCTGCATTAAAGCGTTTAATGTATTGACCATCTCCCCGGCCCCGCGCTGATCCATATAATGGAAAGGCCCGCCGAGAAAAGGGGGAAAACCAATACCAAATACGGCGGCAATATCGCCGTCGCGTGCGCTACGAATCACGCCTTCGTCCAGACAACGTGCGGCCTCGTTCAGCATCATCATCACGCAACGCGTAGCAATTTGTAACTCACTCTGCTGCGCCTGCGGTTTAATCCCCAGCAGACGGTAAATCGACGCATCGGCTTTGCGTTTTGTCGGCCAGCGGCTGCGCGCGTATAAATAGAAGCCTTTGCCATTCTTTCGCCCTTTACGATCGTCGGCCAGAATCTTGCCGACGGCCTCCGGCGCGCTGAAACGCTCACCGTATGCCTGTTGCAGAATCGGGCTGATTTTACTGCCAACGTCGATACCGACCTCATCCAGCAGTTGCAATGGCCCTACCGGAAAACCAAACTTCACCAGCGCCCGATCGATATGTTCAATCGGCTCACCTTCCAGCAGGCAGCGCATCGCTTCATTTATATAGGGCGCGAGAATGCGATTGACGTAAAACCCCGGCCTGTCCGCCACCACCACTGCGGTTTTACCCAGCTCACGCGCCAGTTGCACCGTGGTCGCCAGCGTCTCCTCCGAAGTGCCATCATGGGGAATCACCTCCACCAGCGGCATTTTATCCACCGGACTAAAGAAATGCAGGCCGATAACGTTTTCCGGGCGCTGCGCGTGGGCCGCAATGTCACCAATCGGCAGCGATGAGGTGTTAGACGCAAAAATGGTATGTGGCTGGCAATGGTTTTCAATGTCCGCCACCATTTGCTGCTTCAGCGTCAAATCTTCAAATACCGCCTCAATCACCAGGTCGCGCCGGGTGAAGCCCTGATAATCCTGGCTGCCGCTGATCAACGCCATCTGCTGCTGGCGCTGCGCAGCATTGATCTGCCGACGCTTCAGGCGTTGAGTCAGTCGATCCCAGCTGTACTGCAACGCATGGTTGATGCCGCTGAGATTAATATCGCGGATGCGTACCGGCAATCCGGCATTCAGCGCCGTTACGCTGGCAATGCCCCCGCCCATCAGACCGCCGCCTAATACGCCGATATGCGTTAACTCACGCGGCGTGGCAGCGGCAAAAGCCTCTTTCTTCATCGCCGTGGAGGCAAAAAACAGGCTGCGTAGCGCGGCGGATTCGCGGGTCATCGCCAGCTGACCAAAAGCTCGCGCCTCTGCTTCGTGACCGGCACTGCTGCCCTGCTCCAGCCCGATACGTACCACCTGCAAAATACGATCGACAGCCGGATAGTTGCCGTGGGTTTTGCTGTCGGTTTGACGTTTTGCCAGCGCGAACAACAGATGCCTGGCGATCGGCCCCTGCATCAGCCGGTCGCGGCAGGGTAGCGTTCGTAGCGTCTTTTTACCCTGCAGTATCCGTGCTACGGCCGTTTCCAGCAGAATAGCTTGTGGCACCGCATCATCCACGATCCCCAGCTTCAATGCCTGTTTTGCCCGCAGTTGTTTACCGGTCAGGATCAACGGTAGCGCCTGCTGCACACCAATCAGCCGTGGCAGCCGCTGCGTGCCTCCGGAGCCAGGCAGTAAGCCCAGCTGGACTTCCGGCAGGCCGAGACGGGTTTTATCATCCAGCGAACAGATACGCGCGTCGCATGCCAGCGCCAGTTCGAGACCACCGCCAAGACAGGCACCATGGATCGCCGCCACCACCGGAAAAGGCAACGCGGCAATATTCGCCATCACTTCCTGCCCCTGACGCGCCAGCGCTTCAGCTTCTTCGGCGGTAGCACAACGATCAATCATGCTGATATCCGCCCCGGCGATAAAGTTATCGCGCTTGCCGGAAATCAATACCAGCCCGGCCAGCTGTGGGTCACGCCGTGCTTCAGCCAGCACCGACATAATCTGCGGGACAAACTCTGCCTTCAGGGTATTCATCTTTTCACCCGGCACATCGATGGTGATTACGCCGATATGGTCGAGGCGCATGTGCAGGTGGAATGCGGAATCACTCATTATTCGGCCTCCAGTACCATAGCTGTCCCTAATCCACCCGCTGCGCAGGCGGTGACCAGCCCCAGCCCGCCACCACGCCGCCGCAGTTCCTGCAAGGTTTGGGTGATCATGCGCGCACCGGTTGCAGCAAAGGGATGTCCATAGGCGATCGACCCGCCCAGCACGTTGAATCGTTCTTCATTCACTTCACCGAGGGCGTGTGGGCGATTCAGCACCTCGCGCGCGAAACGCTCATCATTGAACATTTTCAGATTCGCCAGCGTCTGTGCCGCGAAGGCTTCATGCATATCAATCAGGGTGAGATCGTTCAGGCTCACCCCCGCACGTTCCAGCGCCAGCGGCGAAGCATAAGCCGGTCCCAGCAGCATATCCTGCCAGACATCAATGGCGCTGAAGGCGTAGCTGCGCAGGTAGCCAAGCGGCGTGATGCCCAGCTCACGGGCACGACCTTCACGCATCAGGATCACCGCCGCCGCGCCATCGGTCAGCGGCGTGCTGTTAGCTGCCGTCACCGTACCGTGACGACGATCGAATGCCGGACGCAATCGGGCATAATCCGCCGCGCTGGCGTTGAAGCGTACGTTGTTATCCTGTTCGACCGGCGCTTTCCACGGCGGTACAAAGGCGGGCATCACTTCCTGCGCCAGCACACCCGATTCCCACGCACGCGCAGCACGCTGGTGTGAACGCAGGGCTAACGCATCCTGCTGTTCACGGGTAATGCCATGGGTTTTTGCCATCTGTTCTGCGGTATCCCCCATGCGCAGACCCGTGGAATACTCCGCGACAGCGGGTGGCACCGGCAGCAGGTCACGTGGGCGCAGACGGCGCAAAATCTGTAATTTCTGGCCGAAGCGACGCGCTTTGTTGAGATCGACCAATGCGCGTGCCAGGGTTTTGCTGACGCCAATCGGCAACACGGATGAGGAATCAGCGCCGCCAGCGATCCCGGCATCGATGCTGCCCGCCATCAGGCTTTCCGCCACATTTGCCACTGCCTGGAAGCTGGTAGCGCAGGCACGGCTGACGCTGTAAGCATCGGTGTGCACGCTCAGGCCGCTGCTCAGCACAATTTCACGGGCGATATTCGGGGCCTCCGGCATTTGCACCACCTGGCCAAACACCAGTTGATCGATGACCTCCACCGGCAGTTCACTGCGCGCCATGAGTTCACTCACCACCATCCTTCCCAGCTCCAGCGCCGGAATGCCATGAAAATCACTCGCCTGGCGGGCAAAAGGAGTACGAAGACCCTGGGTTATGGCGATGCGTTCGCCCTGACGCGTCAGCAGCGGCTGCGCTTTGCTCATCGACTGTCACCTGTGCTATTTGACCGGGGCGTCATTGCCCAAAGAGGTCTGACCTGATCATCAGTGTTAACCAGGAGCGCGTAAGTCGCCAATATGCAGAGAGAAAAAGTGCGAGGAGAAACACGAAATTGAAAAACGCTGCCGGAAGGGTGTCCGGCAGACGAGGGGGGATTAATTAGCGCAGGCCAAGCTGGAAGATTAATGCTTCTGCCTGACAGGCAAAGGTGAAATCAATATTCAGACGCACACCGGCGGCTTCTTCATCAAAGCGTGAGCGGATATCACAGGGTTCGGATTCGACCTGGCGCGCCCGGTCACTTAAATGTTTGAGCATGGCTTCCGCTGCATGGCGGTCAGCGAATACTCCTGACCAGCTTGCGGCACAATCGGTGTTATCCATGACGGTGCCAACATCCACACAGCAGCAGGCTGCTGTCTCGTTCGCACTGCAGTTTTTAATGGCATCAGTCATCATGTTCTCCTGACTAAAAATGGTTATTTCTGCTTCAAATTGTACGCCTGATGCACTGCCATCGCCACGAACTGCCCGCTAAGTGACGAATATCACACTATAAATTGATCCAAAACAAATTTGAGTCACTATGCTGGAACGTAACGGCAAGGATTTTGTTATGCAGATCTGATTTTATCGATCAAATTGGAAATATTTTAAAAACAATATTGCAACATCGACACAGGTCAGACCTATACTCGTCGCACTGGTCTGATATGTGTCAATGTCGTCAGTCCCTACAATCCGCCGTCCCTTGTTACGTGATGTGACAACTTTTAATAATAATTGATATGAGGTTGTGGTCATGAACCATAAGAACCTGTTTGCAAAGTCGGCTGTGGCCGTTGCAGTGGCGCTCGTCTCTTCTCATGTTTACGCAGCGGGCTTTCAACTTAACGAATTTTCAGCAATTGGATTAGGTCGTGCATATTCGGGTGAAGGCGCAATGGGCGATACCGCCGCCTCCGCCAGCCGTAACCCGGCAACCATGGCATTGATGGATCGACCTTCCTTCTCCATCGGCGCGGTTTATATTGATCCCGACGTTAATATCAGCGGCACCAGTCCCTCTGGCCGCAGCCTTGATGCAAAAAATATTGCACCCAATCAGTGGATACCGGATATCCACTATGTACACCCGATTAATGACCAATGGTGGGTAGGGGCTTCCGTCACCTCTAATTACGGCCTGGCAACCGAATTTAATGACGGTTATACCGCCGGTGCTTACGGTGGTACGACCGACCTGACCACCGGTAACTTTAACATCAGCACCGCGTACCGTCTGAATGAACACTTCAGCTTCGGCGTCGGTTTCGATGCGGTTTACGCCAAAGCGAAAATTGAACGTTATGCCGGTGAGTCTGGCGCAGCACTGGGTATTCCAGCAGATACACAAATCGCCCGTCTGAAAGGCAACGAATGGGGCTATGGCTGGAACGCCGGTATCTTATATGAAGTAGATAAGAACAACCGCTTTGGCTTTACCTATCGTTCAGAAGTGAAAGTCGATTTCGACGGCGAATACAAGAGCAACCTGCCTACCTCCATCAATGCAGTCAACCAGGCGCTTAATTTAGGTTTGCCTTACGCAACCGGTGGTTCCACCATTCCAGGCGCATTGACACTCAACCTGCCGGAAATGTGGGAAGTCTCAGGCTGGCACAAAGTGGCACCGCAATGGGCAGTGCACTACAGCCTGACCTATACCAGCTGGAGCCAGTTCCAGGCGCTGAATGCCACGGGTAACAATGGTCAGACACTGTTCTATAAAAATGAAGGTTTCCGCGATGCTTACCGTATCGCGCTCGGTACCACTTACTTCTACGACGACAACTGGACCTTCCGTGGCGGTATCGCCTTTGACGATAGCCCGGTTCCAGCCGAAAACCGTTCCATCTCCATCCCGGATCAGGATCGCCTGTGGCTGAGCCTCGGTGCCTCGTATGCGTTTACCCCGGATGCCTCCGTGGATTTGGGTGTTTCCTATATGCATGGACAGAACGTCACTATTCAGGAAGGCAGCTACACTTTCAGGTCTGAAGGTAAGGCGATGTTGTATGGCGCGAGCTTCAACTATAAGTTCTGATGTGACCCGGTATGCATGAAAAAGGCGGCTGAATCAGCCGCCTTTTGTTGTTATTTATTCCGCATCAATCTCGTTAAGATCGCCCTGGATCGCTTTCGCGTTCGGGTTTTCTTCCGGCTTCAGCTTACCGCCTCTGGCGAGGAAATCATTACGCTGGAAATAGGCATTACGCACAAACGCATAAGGATCCTGTTGCTGGCGCAGAATCGCATCGCTATCCAGCAGCTGTGCACGGGTTTCCACCCCTTCCAGCGTCCATTTACCGATGGCCATCGGCCAGGTCAGCCAGCTCAGCACCGGGTAGAGGGTATCAACATAATCACCGCCATCCTGACGGATCGTAAAGCTGCCGTAAGCAGGCAGCTCCACATACGGACCATAGCCGACACCATAACGCCCCAACGTACTACCAAACCGGTGCGGTTCTTCACGCGCCAGCTCAGGATTGGCTTTACCTGCCACATCAATAAAGCCACCCAGCCCTAACGTGGTATTCAGGAAGAAACGCGTGAAGTGGATCATCGCACGACGCGGTTCACCCGTCAGGAAAGCGTTGAGCATACTCGCCGGTTCATCAAGGTTACTCAGCACATTACTTATCCCGGTACGCGCAGGTACTGGCACGTAATCGCGCCAGGCCACCGCTACCGGACGCACCACATAAGGATCCAGCACGTTGTAGTTGAAGTTAAACATCGTGCGGTTAAAGCCTTCAAGCGGATCGCTGCGCTGCGCAGTTTGATCGTTGTCAGCCGGTTTGGAACTGGCACATCCCACCAGCAATACACTGGCCAGCGCCAGACCGGTCAGGCGGTAATTCATTCTTATCTCCCTGTGCATGAAAATGGTGTATCGCTTCAGGGCTGCTGCTGATTAATTTCCACAGCAAGTTGCTGATGACCATCCCAGGGAGTAACCGCGCTTAAACCAAACCAATCGCCAGGCTGGGGATTGGCGCTACCATCGCGCGAAATACGTACCCGGATCTGCACCTGATGCTGCGCCGACAACAAACGGTCTGGCATCATAGCGTTACTGTCATCCAGCGTAAGCGATAACGGGAAATGGCTGAGCGGAAAACGCTTCACAGCCACAGGCACCGGTGATACACCGTCAGTAACAGAAATATACATCACTCCGCCCTGCGGCAACATTTTTTCTGCCTGCGGATTTAAACTCACCGTCAATGCCAGATGGGTATTTTGCTGTCCCGCGTCGGTTTTCGCTTGTTCAATACTGCGCTCGATCATCGCGATGCGCTTATCTCCTGCCGGTAACAGTTTCAGCATCATCTGCCAGGCACCAATCGCCTCGTCATACTGCTGCTGTTCGAAGGCGTTAAATGCCAGCAAACTCAGGGTACGCACGTTGCTGTGATCGCGTTTCAGCAGGTCACGCAGCAACATGCTGGCCTGACGATTATCCTGCGGATCGCTGGAGCGCGTCAGCACCTCGGCATAATCCTGTTGCAGTTCCAGATTATTCGGAGCCAACTGCAACGCCCGTTCGAACGCCTGGCTGGCATCGCTGGCATTATTAAGCACCATGCCGAGGCGGCCCAGCATGGTCCAGTCATTCAGGTTTTGCGGGTCAGACTGCAGTGAAGTACGCAGCCCCAGTTGCAGTCGCGCCAGTTCTTCCATGGTCAGCGGTTTGGCCTGCGGGTCCATCACGCGCGCGCGCAGCGCCGGATATTCCTGCTGTACCGATGTCCAGCCCGCCAGCTGCGCCAGCCCGCCGGTTTTCAGATACATTCCCAGCGACACCACCACCAGCAATCCTACACCCGGCAACAGAATCCAGCGGCTGCTTTGCTGGTTTCGCGCGGCTTCCTGCTGTTGCGGAACATCGGTCAGCAAGGTTTGTTGCAGCTCGCGTACCATTTCCGGACGCTCTGCTACCACACCTTCCTCTTCATCCCGCTCCAGCTCACGCAGGCGCTGCTGATAAAAGTCAGTATTCAGACGATCGCGATCGCCATTGCTGGCCACGCGCTGACGCCAGCCCGCGCTGAGAAAAAGCGCGCAAGCCGCAGCCAGTAAAATAATCAAGGTAATCCAGAATCCACTCATTATGACTTCCCGTCACGCTTCAAAATCGCCGCGAGGCGCTGTTGTTCGTTTTCATCCAGTTCGCTGCGTGTTTTACGCTGGCGACTGCGCAGGATAATGATCAGGCCGCCCAGCACCACAAACAGCGCCGGTCCAACCCACAAAATCAGGGTCGATGGCGTGACCGGGGGTTCATAGGTCACGAAGTTGCCATAGCGCGCCACCATATAATTGATGATTTGCTGTCGGCTCTGACCCTGCTTCATCAATTCGTACACTTTCAGGCGCATATCCGCCGCAATCATGGCGTTGGAATCTGCAATGCTGTTGTTCTGGCATTTAGGGCAGCGCAGCGAACCGGTCAGGTCGCGGTACTGTTCCTCCTGCTGTACCGAATCGAACTGGTAAGTATCGATGGCTGCCCACAGGCTGGTGCTCAACAGCACCCCCGCGAGCAAAAGAAGCAGCCGTTTCACGCGCCCGCCTCCTTGCTGTATTTATCCCACAGCGGCTTCACTTCCTGCTGCCAGACGCGATCGTTCATGTCGCCCGCGTGGCGATAGCGAATGATGCCTTTACCATCAATCAGGAAGGTTTCCGGTGCACCATAGACGCCCAAATCCAGACCGAGCATGCCATCCCCGTCATACAGGCTGAGGGCGTAAGGATTGCCCAGCGTATTCAGCCAGGTCACGGCTTTGGTGCGGTCGTCTTTATAATTAAGGCCCACCACGCGAATGCCTTTTTCCGCCAGCGTGTTGAGGTATTCATGCTCGGCGCGACAGGTTGGGCACCAGGTGGCCCAGACGTTAAGCAGAATCGGCTTGCCATCGGTCAGAACCTGCTGGCTGTAGATTTTGCCCGGCTTGTCGAGCGCTTCCAGCTTAAATACCGGCACCGGTTTACCGATCAGTGCAGATTCCAGCAACGTCGGGTCATCACCGTTGGCGTTGCGCGACAACTGCCACAGCAACGCCGCCGCTAACAGCAGAAACAATACCAGCGGAATAAAAAGGATCTTCTTGTTCATGCCTGCTCCTCCCGTGGCGCTTTTTTGCGCGAACGATAACGCGGATCGAGCAGACACAGCAGACCACCCACCGCCATAAACACGCCGCCGAACCAAATCCAGCGCACGAACGGTTTGTAATAAATACGCACCGCCCAGGAGCCATCATCCAGCTCTTCTCCTAACGCGGCGTAGAGATCGCGGGTAAAGCCACCGCTGATCGCTGCTTCGGTCATCATGGTACGCGCCGCCGTATAGAAGCGTTTTTCCGCATGCAGCACGGCTTCCGGTTTGCCATCACGGGTCACGTCGATAATCGCCACGCCACCGCTGTAGTTCGGGCCCTGCAGGTTGTGAACATCGCGGAAAATAAAGTGATAATTATGGATATCAACATTATCGCCAGACTTCATGCGCACATCGCGTTCCACGCTGTATTGCGTGCTGAAGGCGATCCCAATCACCGTCACCGCAACACCGAGATGGCCGAGCACCATGCCCCAATGGCTGCGCGTCAGATGGCGCAGACCGGCAAAGAAGGTGTGGCGATGGGTGGCGCGTTCATGCAGCTCCATCAGCGTCAGGAGGATCACCCAAATCGACATCAGCAGCCCGATCACCGTCATCGCTTCAATACGATCCTGTAACAACCACGGCAGGGCGATAGAGAGGATTAGCGTGACCAGCAGCGCGATACCCAGACGCTTCCATAGCTTCTGCGGTTCATCACGACGCCAGCGCACCAGCGGACCGATGCCCAGCATCAGCGCGAACGGCGCCATTAGCCAGGTAAACATCGTATTAAAGAAGGGTTCACCGACGGAAATGCTGCCCAGGCCCAGCTGCTTATGCACCAGCGGCAGCAGGGTTCCCAGCAGCACCACCAGCATGGCTGCAATCAACAGGACGTTATTGCCGAGCAGGAAAGATTCGCGCGACCAGGCTTCATTTTGCACCCGGCTGCGTACCTGCCCCCCTTTAATCGCATACAGCAACAGCGAGCTGCCAATGACGATCACCAGGAAGGCGAGGATAAACATGCCGCGCGCCGGATCGGACGCAAACGAGTGTACCGACACCAGCACGCCGGAACGCACGAGGAACGTACCCAGCAGACTGAGCGAGAACGCCGTGATCGCCAGCAACACCGTCCAGGATTTGAAACTGCCGCGTTTTTCCGTCACCGCCAGCGAATGCATCAGCGCAGTACCGGCCAGCCACGGCATAAAGGAAGCGTTTTCCACCGGATCCCAGAACCACCAGCCACCCCAGCCCAGCTCGTAATAGGCCCAGGCCGAGCCCAGCACGATACCGATCGTCAGGAATACCCAGGCCGCGGTGGTCCACGGACGTGACCAACGTGCCCAGGCGGTATCCAGGCGACCCGCCATCAGCGAAGCAATGGCAAAGGCAAACGCGACTGAGAAACCGACATAGCCCATATACAGCAACGGCGGATGGAAGATCAGACCGATATCCTGCAGCATCGGGTTAAGATCGCTGCCATCAATCGGGAAGTTCGGTAAGGTGCGGGTAAAGGGGTTCGATGTCAGGGTGATAAACAGCAAAAAGCCGAGGTTAATCATTCCCATCACCGACAGCACACGCGCCAGCGCATCCTGCGGCATGCCGCGGCTGAAAATCGCCACGGCCAGCGTCCAGCTGCTGAGCAGCAGTACCCACAACAGCAACGACCCTTCATGCGCACCCCAGGTCGCTGCTATGCGGTAGTACACCGGCAGCAACGTGTTGGAGTTGGTGGCGACATAGGCCACGGTGAAATCGTTGACGATAAACGCGTGCACCAGCACCAGGAATGCTGCCGCGATACAGGCAAACATCCCCCAGGTGAGCGGTCGTGCCAGCGCCATCAAACGCGCATCCTGGCGCACCGCACCCCATAATGGATAAACACTTAACAGTAGCGCCAGTCCCAGCGCCAGACAGAGCAGAAAGCTGCCAATTTCTGGCATCATGATTGGGCACCCGCCTGCTGGTAAGTTGCCGCAGGTCCTTTGTGGTTTTTCTTCATCGCGTCCTGAATTTCCGGTGGCGTATATTTTTCATCGTGCTTCGCCAGCACTTCTTTGGCGTTCACCAGGTTGCCATCTTCCAGCACACCCTGCGCCACGATACCCTGCCCTTCACGGAACAGGTCCGGCAGGATACCTTCGTAGCTGACACTGACCACGCCGTTGGCGTCATACAGTTTGAACGACACAGCAAGGGTTTTCGGATCACGTTTAACGCTGCCCGGCATCACCATGCCACCCACACGCAGACGCTGGCCTGGCTCAGGTTTCTGATGGTCCTCGCCCTTGCCGTACAAGATTTCACTCGGGGTGTAGAACAGGTCGATATTGGAACGCAGCGCGTACATCACCAATGCGGTGGCCAGGCCTAAGCCCACCAATACCGCCACCACCACAGTCAGGCGGTTACGACGACGGATATTCACACGGATTCTCCTGCCGCTTCACTGGCGGCTTTTTTCGATTTGGCCGCACGGATGCGACGCTCCCTGGATTGACGCTGGCGAATCTCCGCCAGTAACCGGCGGCGAAACAGCACGGTGTGCAGCACCAGACCAATCAGCGGAATCAGCGTGAGGACGACGGCGAGCCAGACATAAAAGGCATAACCGCCCATGGCAAAGAAATCCTGCCAGGAAGAGAAAGCTGGCGTCATGATTTGCGCCCTCCCTGTGCTACCTCAATCGCCCATGGGCGATGACGTTCGGTAAACAAAATCATGTTACGCAGCCGCATCAGCGTCAGCGAAACGAAAACCAGCAGATAACCGAGAATCGCCCAGCGCAGCGGGGTACGCATGCTTGGCGCAATATCCTGTTGCAGGATGCCAGACGAGCCCTGATGCAGGGTGTTCCACCATTGCACCGAGAAGTGGATGATTGGCAGGTTGACCACACCGACCAGAATCAGAATTCCGGCAGCACGACCCGCGGTACGGCGATCGTCAAAGGCGTGATACAGCGCAATCACTCCCATATAAAGGAACAGCAGTACCAGTTCGGAGGTCAGACGCGCATCCCAAATCCACCAGGTCCCCCACATGGGTTTACCCCAGGCGGAACCGGTGACCAGCGCGATAAAGGTAAACACCGCCCCAACCGGTGCCATCGCTGCCGAGACCAGGTCAGCCATCTTCATCTGCCACACCAGGCCGATAAACGCCGCAATCGCCATCGAGGCATACACGCCCATGGACCACATTGCCGCGGGTACATGGATGTACATGATGCGGAAGCTGTCACCCTGCTGATAATCGGCGGGTGCAAAACCAAAACCCCACGCCCACCCCAGCAACAAGGTGGCAACCCCCAGTACAGCGAACCAGGGAATTAAGCGGCCACAAAGCTGATACAGCTTTTCAGGCTTTGCCCACCGGTTTAACCATTTCCACATTTGCATAGCTCACAATATAAGAAGAGAGATTACTGCATCTCTGTGGATGCACGATTTAATGCAGGCTGATACGCAGCGCCGCCGCCGTTGCAAACGGGGAGAGCGTAGCGCTGCCTGCCAGCATGGCGCCAAGAATCGCCAGATAGCCACCAATCGGCAGTCCCTGTCCGGCGGCATCAATCGCCGCACTGGCAAAAATTAACACCGGTATCGCCAGCGGCAATACCAGCAAACTCAGTAACACGCCGCCGCGCCGTAGCCCGACGATTAATCCGCTGCCAATCGCGCCAAGAAAACTCAGGGTTGGCGTACCCAGTAACAGGGTCAACGCCATGGCACGCCAGCTGGAAAAGTCCAGCGACAACAGCAGTGCCGCCAGCGGTGACAATAAAATCAGCGGTAATCCGGTAATCAGCCAGTGAGCAATCACTTTGCCCAGAACCGTTACCGGTAGCGGTGTGGGTAACAGCAAAAGCTGTTCCAGCGAACCGTCCAGGAAATCATCGCGGAACAAACGCTCCAGCGCCAGCAGTGATGCCAGTAAAGCAGCGACCCAGGCAATGCCAGGTGCAATGCGTGCTAACTGCTGCGGATCCGGACCAATGCCCAGCGGAAACAGCGTGATGACAATCAGGAAAAACCACAGCGGGTTAATCACTTCCGCACCGCTGCGGAAAGCAATTTTCAGCTCGCGCTGAATGACACGTCCCAGCATCATGCCCACTCCGACGTCAGGCGGATTTTGCGCACGCGCTGCGCGCTATCCGGTAAATCCTGATGCGTGGTTAGCACCACTGCACCACCGTTATCGGCATGCCAGGCAAAACGCGCCATGAGTTTTTCCACTCCGGCCTTATCGATTGCCGTTAACGGTTCATCCAGAATCCACAATTTTGCCGGGCTGAGCCACAATCGGGCCAGCGCGACACGCCGTTGTTGTCCGGCAGAAAGTTGTGCCACCGGCACCTCTTCATAACCCAGCAGGTCCACCTGCTCCAGCGCGGCAAAAATCGCCTCACCGTGGCTGTCGCCATGCCAGAAATGCAGGTTCTCCAGCGGAGAGAGTACCGACTTCACGCCCGGATGATGGCCAAGATAAAGCAGGTTTTGATGCCATGTTTCCCGTTGCTGCCGAATCGGCTGCCCCTGCCACTTCACCTCGCCCTCTTCCGCCCGACTCAATCCCGCCAGTAAACGTAACAGCGACGTTTTGCCTGCGCCATTCGGCCCTTCTATTTGCACAATATCGCCTGCCTCAACACGAAAACTCAGCCCATTGAACAGGGTACGCTCATCGCGAACGCAAGAGAGATTAATGACTTCGAGCATAGAAGGGAGAATCACAGCAATGAAATTAGGCCAGGATAATACCACAATGAATCTGTGGGCCGTAGTCTGTGAACTTCGTCACACCTCCCTCGATCGGGGTAAACGGGCGCATCAGATCAATAAACTGCTCAAAAAACCACCTCAGTTAAAGTCTTGTTACTCTTATTTTGAATTCACGTAACAAATTGGTGTTGCGCAAAACGGCTACGCTTATTGCATACCGGCATTATCACCGGAGGAAAACATGAAATCATCATCATCAGTTTCACAAGACAAAAACGATGTAGAAAGTGAGGAAAAAGATCAGGGAACGAAGATTGAAGTAGATGAGGATGCTCTGCCCTCACGTGCCGCAGCCATTCATGAAGAGATTCGTCAGGACGGGGAAAAAGAGCTGGAACGGGATGGTATGGCGCTGTTGTGGTCGGCGATTGCTGCTGGCATTTCCATGGGTGCATCCCTGATGGCAAAAGGCATTTTCCAGGTACATCTGCAAGGTGTGCCCGGTGGTTTTTTGCTGGAAAATCTGGGTTATACCTTCGGCTTTGTCATTGTAATCATGGCCCGCCAGCAGCTGTTTACCGAAAATACCGTCACAGCCGTATTGCCGGTAATGCACAAACCCACGTCAGGGAATTTTCTGTTGCTGCTACGTTTCTGGGGCGTGGTGCTGGCGGGTAACCTGATAGGTACCGCGCTGGGTGCACTGGCATTTAATCATATGCCGATTTTCGATGATGCCACTCGTCAGGCATTTACCGCCATCAGTGAAAAAGTGATGGAGAATCCACCCGCTGAGATGTTCGCCAATGCGGTGATTTCCGGCTGGATCATCGCCACTATGGTGTGGATGTTCCCTTATGCGGGTGGCGCGAAAATCGTGGTGATAGTGATGATGACCTGGCTGGTCGCGCTGGGCGATTTGGCGCATATCGTGGTTGGCTCGGTGGAAGTGCTGTATCTGGTGTTTGCGGGCAACATCGCGTGGCATGAATTTTTCTGGCCCTTTGCCCTGCCGACGCTGCTCGGTAACATTACGGGTGGCACGCTGATTTTTGCCTTAATCAGCCACGCCCAGATTCGTAATGACATGAGTGAAGCGGCTAAAGCAAAAGCGCGCGCTGAGCAAAAGCGGAAGGAAATGTGAGAAATCCCTCTGATTTGTCGAGATATTGAGCAAACGGTGGCCGCACGGTTAAATTCGTGTCGGTGGTACGCTATACTGCGCGCCGACGTTCCCTTAGTTAAATGGATATAACGAGCCCCTCCTAAGGGCTAGTTGCAGGTTCGATCCCTGCAGGGAACGCCATGAGCAGCCTTTCCTTCCTGTTAAACCCACCTGAATAACGCCTACGTCACCAACAAAATGAGTGGTTAAAAGTGAATTGTGCTCTTCGGCAGATCTGATGACATCAGGGATGGGGGCTTTCAGGGAAGGTGATTAAAGGGCTGGTTGCAGCCCTTTTTAAGCCAAATTCAAAATAACCAGCGCGCCAGTGCCAGAGAAAGCCCGGCTGTCGTAACCATACTCGCCATCAGCCATTTTGTTTGTTTGCCAATTTCTTCATGAAGATCGCTACGAGTCATGTAATTTGACTTGATTACCGCCAAATCAATTTTCATCGCGGCAAGATCCACGTCCTGCTTTGACGTCCGTATCTCCATATTTGATCTCCTCATGTTAGCTGTCATTGTAAATTCCGTGATAATTCCTGGAGTTATCGTTTGCCATGCTAACGACATCCGCAGAAAAATCACCAAAAAAACACGGCAATAACGTGAAATGCAAAGAGGCTCGCAGAACAAATCCCGCGTTTCATCACGTTGCAGAATCCATCCCTTCCCGTAGGGCATTGCGCAAATTTGTCAGCATATACTCGACAAACAGCGTTGCATCGCTGGCACGGTCGCATGCGCCGAGGATTTGATAGTAATGTTCCTGATCGTGATGAATTAACGTTTCCACCGGCAGCCATGCCAGCTCACTGCGCCAATGGCTGAGGATCAGGGTTTGCCATAGCCTTCCCATACGACCATTGCCATCGGGGAAAGGATGAATGAATTCAAATTCGTAATGGAAAACGCAGCTGGCAACCAGAGGATGAACCTCCGTGGTTTCCAGCCAATGCAAAAGATCCTGCATCCGTCGGGGGACCTGGCTGGAGGAGCCATATGGATCAGCTTATCTTCACGATAAATACCCGCGTTGCTCTGGCGCAACTGGCCAGGAAAATCGACCAGACCCGCCATTAATAGCCGGTGTGCCGCCAGCAAATCATCAAGGCTGGAACTCCGCCACTCGGCCAGCTCCTCGTACGCAAGAATCGCATTACGCACTTCCTGGATATCTTTGGCTGGCCCCAATACTCGCTTCCCTTCCATCAGAGCTGAAACCTGGCCGAGAGTCAGGCTTGTTATGTTCAATCGCCAGTGAAGCCTGAATCGTGCGGATACGATTCTCTTTATGCAATGTCGGGGACGTTTGTTCAGCCTGAGCCGCCCAGCGCCCCATTAGCTCCCCCACCTCAACGAGAAGGTGCATGATAGTGATACTGAGCTGGAAAGGCGGCTGATATTGAGGCATTGCAGGTTAATCCCATGAATCGCAGAATTCGCTAATAGTAACCCGAATTATGTCGCGAGAAGATCTCACCCCTGCTGCTGCCGCCATAACGAAGGCGTCACGCCATGCAGCTGACGGAAACGGTTACTGAAGTGGCTGGAGGAGTGAAAACCACAGCGCAGCGCAATGTCCGTGAGGGGCAGCGCGGTATGCTTCAGCAATGTCAGTGCTTCATCCATACGACGACGCATCACATATTGATGTGGGGCGATACCTGCGCTGGTTCGAAACATGCGGGCGAAATGGAACTCGCTCAATGCCGCCTCTCCCGCCAGCTGCGCCAGGGTTAACGGTTGATCCAGATGTTCATCGATATACGCCAGAATGCGTCGTAACACTATCGGGGCCAGCCCACCGCGCACCTGTGGTGCCTGCCACTGGACATCGCTGTAGTGCTGCAACAAGTGCGTCATCAGTAAGGTTGATGCGCTGCTGAGCATCAGTTGGTTAGCGGGCTGTTGCCAGTCAGTGCTGAGCAGGAAATGGCGATACAGCTGGGTGATGCGATCGTCATCAGAGAACACTTTTTCATGCAGATTCAGGCGAGCCGCGTCGCGGTCCCAAATCTGTTCCGCCATCAGGCGCAGGTGCTGGTCGGTGCAATAAAGATGCACAAACGACAGGTCAGCGCGGATGTCCCATACCGATTCGGTGCCGGACGGCATCAGGCAAAAACGATCCGGCCCACCACCGTTGCGCCAGCCGTGCTGCGTTTTATGCCAGGTATCGTAGCCATCTGCGGTGTACAGGCTGAGCGTATGGTGATCGCTGAGGTTAGTGACGCGATCGCCACTGTTAAACCAGGCTGCCAGTTTGATGCCACTATTCAGCTGCACGCTGTCACGCAGCTGTGCTTTATGTCGCTGTAGCATGTTAAAAGTCTGGTAGTCGGGCATAGTCACGATCGCTCTTTATTTGATAACCCGCATTTTACGGATTCATCGGGACAGAGAACAGGCCACATTGGGACACCACAGGAAAAAGCGCAAGATTTTGCAATTCGTTCGCAAGGGGATGCAAGCCAGCCGGGAATCAGCACGGCACACTCAATACAAATTTGTTGTGGAGTAGGCAAAATGAACCTGATGTTGTATCTGGCGGTGGTGGTGATTTGGGGAACGACATGGATCGCCATTTTTTTACAGCAGGAAGCGGCCAACACGCCGGTCTTTGTCGCGGTGTTCTGGCGTTTTTTACTGGCATCGCTGGTGATGCTGGTGATGCTGAAACTGATTCGCCGTCTGAAAAAGCTGGATGCGCAGGATCATCTGTTCTGCCTGTTACAGGGTTGCTGCGTGTTTGGCTTCAATTTTGTCTGTTTCTATCATGCCGCCGCCTGGATCAGCAGCGGGCTGGAATCGGTTATTTTCTCGATGGCGGTGCTGTATAACGCCTTAAACAGCTGGATCTTCTTCCGTCAACGCCCCTCGTTCCGCCTGTTGCCCGCCGCCATCCTGGGATTGGGTGGTATTGTTGCGCTGTTCTGGGGTGATATCCGCACCGCCCATCCGGCACCACAATTATTATGGGGAGTAGGGTTAAGCGCCCTCGGCACGCTGGGTTTCTCCTTTGGCAACATGATTTCGACGCGCCACCAGCGTCGTCAGCGCGATGTCTTAACCACCAACAGTTACGCCATGTTGTATGGCGCGCTGATCATGGCGGTCCTCGCGGTACTGAACGGTGATTCGCTGGCACCGGCGTTCAATCTGCAATGGCTGGGTGCGATGAGTTATCTGGCGATTTTTGGCTCGGTGCTGGGATTTGGCGCGTACTTCACGCTGGTGGGTCGCATTGGTGCCAGTCAGGCAGCCTACAGTACCTTGCTGTTTCCGCTGGTAGCACTGACCTTATCGACCCTGTATGAAGGTTATCAATGGCATAACAATGCGATTGTTGGCCTGGTAATGATTCTGGCGGGCAATATGGTGATGTTTGTACGCTGGCCTGCGGCAAAACGTCTGCGTCTGGCGTAATACACGAGAGCGGGCATTGCGCCCGCTCTCTCGTCCTCTTAGCGCCAGCCCTGCACGCCGATATTGAGCTGGTGAGGTTGATTGATCGCTTTTCTGGCGATCCAGTAAAGCAGTATGCGTTCATCGTCTCTGTCGCGGTCGGCCATTGCCAGTAGTTTCAACGACAGCGTGGATTTATTCACCGGTTGATGCTCATCGCTTAACTCGATCACCGCCTGACCGATGATGCAGCAAACTTCATCCTCACTGGACGCGGATTCATATGCTCGGTCTTTCATATTTCCTCCTGTTAAGTGAATTTTAAGCCTGGCAAAACTTCACCATTTTGCAGCCAAAGCGCCGCCATGCACGCATTTGGTTACATTTTATCACGCGAAGCAACAGCTTCACATGTGATGACAAGGCACCACTGTCTGCAATGTCATTCATACCCGTTTCGCTGCATTTCATTCCGCCCTCACAGCCTTTCACGCCCTTTCCCCACACGCGTACGCGAGGGGGGCTTATCATCGCCTCAGTTTCCGAATTCCCGGATGGGAGAGAAAAAATGAAAAGCACAACACCGAGTTATCAACGTACCCGCTGGCTTACTCTTGCCGGCACCATTTTGACCCAATTTGCGCTGGGTTCGGTCTACACCTGGAGCCTGTTTAATGGTCAGCTGGCGCAGAAGCTCGATGCACCCGTCAGCCAGGTGGCTTTCTCCTTTGGTTTACTGAGCCTGGGCCTGGCGATTGCGTCATCACTGGCGGGCAAATTGCAGGAACGCTTTGGCGTACGCAATGTCACCATCGGTGCTGGCGTACTGATGGCGCTGGGCTTCTGGTTAACCGCCCATGCCGATAATCTGATGATGCTGTACCTCAGTGCCGGTGTGCTGGTCGGTCTGGCCGATGGCGCGGGTTATCTGATGACCTTATCCAACTGTGTGAAATGGTTCCCGGAGCGCAAAGGGGTGATTTCCGCCTGTGCGATTGGTGCCTACGGTTTAGGCAGCCTGGGTTTTAAATTTATCTGCGGCGCGTTACTCAGCACTCAGGGACTGGAAAACACCTTTATCATCTGGGGTGTTATGGCGATGGTGATGATTGTGATTGGTGCGTTGCTGATGCGTGATGCGCCAGTGCAGCAAAGCAACAATGCTTCCGTTCAGCAGGCTAAAGACTACACCCTGGCGCAGTCCGTACGCTTACCGCAATACTGGATGCTGGCGCTGATGTTCCTGACTGCCTGCATGAGTGGTTTGTATGTGATTGGCGTAGCAAAAGATATCGGCGAAGGTCTGGTACATCTCAGTACCGCTACCGCCGCCAACGCCGTGACCGTGATTGCCATCGCCAATCTGAGTGGCCGCCTGGTTCTGGGTGTGCTGTCCGATAAAATGGCGCGCATTCGGGTGATTTCGCTGGCACAGGTGGTTTCACTGCTGGGCATGAGCATCCTGCTGTTCACCCATATGAATGAATCCACCTTCTTTATCTCTCTGGCCTGTGTGGCATTCAGCTTCGGCGGCACCATCACCGTGTTCCCGTCACTGGTGAGCGATTTCTTTGGCCTGAATAACCTGACCAAAAACTATGGCCTGATTTATCTTGGCTTTGGTATCGGCAGCGTGCTGGGGTCGCTGGTGGCATCGGTATTTGGTGGTTTTACCATCACTTTCAGCCTGATTATGACCCTGCTGGTGATTTCTCTGTTCCTCTCCATCAGCATCCGCCTGCCACAGCGCCACGATGTGCAGGAACCGGTACTGCATCGCAGCTAAGTTTTCTCCCAATGCCGTGCCTTAGGCACGGCATCCTGCTGCTTAACCTTTGAATAACGGCTCAGCAATCCCCGCCACCGCCACATCCACCGCAAAAACATCGCCGGATTGTGGATAACGTGCCAGCTCCTCCGCAGTGCGATGCTCACGCGATGAGGTGATGTACAGCGTCTTCAGGTCTGCGCCGCCAAATGCCACCATGGTCGGCCAGCGCACCGGCAAAGCAATCTCATCAACAATCTCTGCCGTCAGCGGATCAATACGCACCACGCGCCCCCCATCAAACATGGCTGACCAGTAATAGCCTGCGCTATCCACTGCGGCGCCATCCGGTAATCCCCCTTTGGCGTCAAACTGCCGGAAACGCTGCCGTGTCCCCGGTTCCCCGCTCTGTGCATCCAGCGGGTAGCGATACAGCACCTCATTCGGCGTATCGCTGTGATACATCCATTGACGGTCCGGCGAGAATGCCAGCCCGTTGGAGATTTTGACATCCTGCGCCATCACCCGCAGCGCGCCATCGGGGGTGACGCGGCACAACAGGCCACCGTTTTTATCCTGTGGTTCCCATAAGCTGCCGCACCAGAAATTGCCCCAGGGATCCACGCGTCCATCGTTAAAACGGCTTTTGGCCACGATTCCCGGATTATCCGCCAGTTTACGCTGCGGTTTACCTTCATCATCCAGCAGCCAGACGCCACTGCGCAAAGCGGCAATCAGACCGCCCTGCTCGCGCAGTCCGATACATCCCACCTCTTCCTGTTGTGGGAAGCTGCGCAACTCACCGCTGGCTGGATCGAAACGGTGAATCGCCGGGGCCAGTATATCAACGCACCACAGCACCTGCTCCCGGGTTGACCATAGCGGGCACTCAGCCAGTTCCGCCTGCAATGCCAGTACATTTCTTACTTCGCGCGCCATGATGTTCTCCTTAATTTAAACTGCCCTGACTTTAGCTGGTATCCCACAGTTCTGCACGATGTGCGTTAATTGAGAACAGATATTATTCAGGCTTGCTTTTCAGAGTAATCGCGTTATTATCATCCTGTATTCAGCTTATTCCGATTGGTTTATATTTCCTCCCGCCTCTCTCCTCATCACACTGAAATATTCAGAAATAGATCCAGAAATAACTCTACATTAGCTGCATCTTAGCTCCACTTTTCCGTTGTAATCTGGCCTCATTGGAAAAGAGGAGGACTCTCCATGAAAAAATTAATAAAAGTCGCGTCCGTTGTTGCCGTTATAGTCATGCTGAGTGGTTGTATTATTGATCCTGGGCATGGGCGTGGACCCGGCTGGGGACCGCCACACGGCGGCTGGCACCACGGCGGACCGGGTTATGGCCGGTGGTAATTGGGCAAAGCACACACAGCAAATAATAAAAAAGAAAAAGGGCGGGGAAATACCCCGCCCTGTTTTTTAGCTTTTTACCGCGTAATTACATTGATACCAGGCTTTCTTTAGTCCTGGAATATGACTATCTTCCGCCGGTAACGATTCCACTTTATCAAATCCACGTTTGCTGCAATATTCTGCCAAATCCATTTCCATGGCATCGCGATTAAATTTCTGCGGATCGTAGCGATACTGAACGGTATTTGAACTGGGATCTTCATCGACACGCTCAAATCCACCTGGTTGGCTGACACTACAGCCGGTCAGCATTAAAAGCGCCATGGCGCCTAATAACCACTTTTTCATTATGATGTCCTCATTCGATGCCGCAGTGTAAATGGCGGCACAGCGCCTTTCCATAGGATTAAGGCGCGAAATGTCTGCACAAAACCAAGCTTTTACCAATCAAATTGATAAAACCAAACGGTTATTCATATCAGCACAGCAGTGCCATGATGTGTTCAGACAAAACGAAGTCGGCACCACACCAGGTGAATAGATAAGAGACTGACTGATTGTGACCTTATGCCCGTGCTGAGCGGGCTTTTTTTTGCCCGCTATCCGGTAAGGCTGACCATTTTACGCAGGAGATTGGCGGCTTGTTTGGCAGGCAATGCCAGAATGCCGCTGTACAGGTCAATCGACATCGCGCACATCGCTGAACGATCCACCGTGGTATCCGCTGGCATATTCAGTTGCTGCAGGCGATCGCCCCATTTGCCGTACAGGGTTTCCACCACTTTTTGCAAATCACGTTGCGCAGCCTGATTATCGACGACCTGATCATCACCGGTGCTCTGCGCCAACAATTCATCCAGCGCCTGAGCATCACGCTGATTCAGCGCCGGTGACAGCACGCGTTGCAAATTAATGCCGCCAATCACCTGCGGATAGAGGAAGCGGAAACAGGTTTGTGCATCCTGCTGTTGCAGCGCCTTCATCTCCTCAACCGACACGGAAATATAATTGATGATGGCTGCATCACTGGCTCGCATCAGACGCTGATTGACCAGATCGAGCAGCCAGCCACGCATTTCGCCCAGCGCTTCATCCGGCGGCACCCCGGCCAGGCGTTTGTGCAACAGTTCATGGTTCAGTAGTTGCCACAACGCCGGTTCCTGCGTTTTCAGCAATCGATAGCCCGGAGCCTCGCTGAGCTGGCTGGCAACTTCAGCCGCCAGCGCCTGTCGCTGCTGGCGCGGATGCAACCAGCTAAACCACAGCAAATTCGCCAGCAACACCGGTAACAGGAACAACACCACCCCCTGCCAGAGACGGAGTGAGGTGGTACGTATCAGCAAAATAATAATCACCGCCAGCAGCACAAAGGCGGCCAGCGTAACAGGGAAAAGCGAGAGCATGGAGCGGTTATTAATCCTTGCGAACGTCAATCAGAACCGGGCAGTTAGCACGTTCAATCACGGCAGCACTGACCGAGCCTTTCAGCAGGCGGTTAAACGGCGAAAGATGCCGACGTCCCATGATGATCATGCTGGCCTGCACTGCCGCCGACTGTGCAACAATGGTTTCTGCTGCTTCACCGGCCAGAATCACCCCTTTGGCCGCCACACCAGCCCGCAGTATGGGGGCAAGCGCATGCCGCACCACCATTTCCGCAGTATTCTGTTCATCCTTTGCCACCAGAAAATCATCCGGATCTTCACCGGCATCAATCTCGATCGGCTGGTTGCAGGATGAATAAGCGGGATCGACGCAGCACAACACCACGACCTGCGCCTGGTGAGCCAGCGCCTGATCAATGGTAAGGGCGATCACTTTTTCCGCCACCGGGGAGTTATCTATGGCCATCAGCAAGGTTTTCATTCTTGGTTATCCTTCAACAGCGGTCATTTTGCCAATTTCGCGGGTTAGCGCTTCTTTACACTTCAGGATTTCCTCACAATAACGCGCTTCATGTTTACGGAAACGCGCCGTTGGCACCAGTAGTGAGATAGAAAAACGTCCAAATAACGTATCGATCGCCACCGCCATGGTGGAGATGCCTTCCAGCGTCTCGCCACGATCGTAGGAGAAGCCGGTTTTACGGACTTCGCCAATCAACCCCAGCAATTGCGGCAGCGTTTTTATCGTCATTTCGGTCAGCTCTTTATACGCTTCACCGACAATAACCCGTACATCATCATCGCTCTCCAGCGCCAGCAGGGCACGTCCGCCCGAGGTGCTGTAAAGCGGAAGGTTCAGTCCCATGCGAGGCACCACGCGCAGTTCGCGCGAAGCCACCACATAATGGACGATCGCCAACTGCGTCCCACTGGCACGCGCCAGCGAAACGGTTTCATTAGTCGCAGCAGAAAGTTGTTCAAGGAAGGGACGTACCACTTCAACCACGTCGCTGTGCACACTGGAGATCAGTTTCAGCAATGCGGGCCCGAGACGTAAGCCACCTGCGCCGCTGCTGCGCACCAGTTGGGCGTTATCCAGCGCGGCGATAATGCGTTGCACCGTTGAGCGCGGCAAATCCACCGCCTGAGCGATCTCCCCCAGGCTCATACCGCCGGGATGCTCACCCAAAGCATTTAAAATTTTTGCCGCGCGGGCAATGACCTGAATGCCGCCCGCTTTTTCATCCTCACGGCAGGAGGGGAGTTCAACCATATTTCGTTCCTTTGTGGCCTGGCCTACTGTAGCGCGATTACCGCACTTTTACACCCTGTATCACATTGCAATACAACATACCGGGATGTAATATGCGAGCTGTATCACATCGCAATACACTGCATCAACATAACGAGATTCCTGCTATGAACGCCCAACCTGCAGCGGCGCCGGCACCTCATCCTTTTACCCTGCGCCTTGCGCTCGGTCTGGTGGGGGTACTGATTGCCGCACTCACCTCCGGTTTAAACGATCGTGTCACCGATATTGCGCTGGCGGATATTCGTGCGGCCATTGGCATCAGTTACGATCAGGGTAGCTGGATTATTTCCGCCTATCAGGCCGCCGAAGTGGCCGCGATGATGATCGCCCCCTGGTTTGCCGTGACCTTCTCGTTACGTCGTTTTGCGCTGACGGTGTCAGCAGGCTTTATGCTTACCGGCCTTCTGTTACCACTGCTGCCTAATGCCACGCTGTTTATCACCCTGCGCGTCATTCAGGGATTATTCGGCGGCGCGCTGCCCCCGTTACTGATGACGGTAGCGCTGCGTTTTTTACCTCCGCCGATCAAACTTTACGGCCTCGGCGCTTATGCGCTGACCGCCACCTTCGGTCCCAATCTCGCCGCCACCCTTGCTGCCTTCTGGACCGATGACGTCAGCTGGATGTTTGTGTTCTGGCAGATTGTCCCCACCATGCTGATCGCCATGCTGCTGATCGGTTGGGGCCTGCCGCAGGATCCCCTGCGCTTCGAGCGTTTCCAGCAGATGGATCTGTTTGGCATGCTCACCGGTTGCAGCGGCATTGCCATGCTGGTACTGGCGCTGACCCAGGGCGAACGGCTGGACTGGCTCAGTTCACCGCTAATCGTCGCGCTATTATTCAGCGCAGCGGCATTGCTGATTGTGTTCTTTATTAATGAATGGTTTCATCCGCTACCCATCTTTAAGTTGCAGATGCTCCAGCGCCGCAATCTGGCGCACGGTCTGCTGGCGCTGGCGGGGGTACTGATTCTGTCGCTGTCCGGCTCTGCCCTGCCCTCCGCTTACTTTGGCCAGATTGAAGGTTTTCGCACCCTGCAATTCGCACCGCTGGCGCTGACGGTGGGTTTACCGCAGTTACTGATCGCACCGTTGATTGCTGCCTTGCTGAATATCCGCTGGATTGACTGCCGCTGGATGTTGACGGCTGGCGTGGCGCTGCTGGTCATCTCCTGCCTGCTGGGCATGCAGATCACCACCGACTGGGGACGGCAGAATTTTTGGCTGATCCAAATTTTGCAGGCTTTCGGTCAACCGATGGTCATTTTGCCGGTGCTGATGAGCGCCACCAGCGTGGTAGCACCGCCGGAAGGTCCGTTTGCCTCGGCGATGTTCAACACCGTACGTGGGTTCTCCAGTGTCGCTGCCAGTACGCTGGTGGAGTGGTTTATCAGCCATCGCGAACAGTTTCATTCCAATATCCTGGTGGGTAATGCCGCCAGTCGTTCCTGGCTGATGACCGCACCCACCACCGCCCAGGCCAGCAGCAGTTTTCCACTCCTCCCCGATGGCAGCGCCAGCAGCAGTGAAAACCTGAGTGGTTTCGCCAGCCTGCTCAAGCATCAGGCGATGGTGCTGAGCCTGAGTGATAGCTATCTGATGCTGATCGGTTTCGCCGCACTGATGCTGCTGCTTACCGTCTGGCTGCCAAAACGCGTCTGGCCGCCACAAACCCTGATTCAACCTGTTACAAACACGTCGAGATAAATAATATGCGTGCTTTTGCTTTGAAGAGAACGGTGCTGCTGAGCGCCTTACTGCTGCTGTTGCTGGTGATGGCTTTTTTTGTCTGGTCAGCCATGACCCGTAACGATCATCGCACCGATGATGCTTACGTGAATGCTGATTACACGCTGGTGGCCCCCAAAGTCTCTGGCTATATTGCCAGCGTCAATGTGCAGGATAACCAGCGGGTGAAAGCGGGAGAACTGCTGGCGACGCTGGACGATCGTGATTACCGCGTCGCGCTGGAAACCGCCAAAGCCAATCTGCAGGTTAGCGAAGCCAAACGTCTGAGCAGCCAGGCACAGCTGGATCAGCAACAATCGACCATCGACCAGGCCAAAGCAACGCTGGCAGCCAGCCAGGCCTCCGCGCAATA
Organism: Pantoea sp. X-Soil-TKNS-1280; assembly: GCF_059730475.1. Lineage (NCBI taxonomy): Bacteria > Pseudomonadati > Pseudomonadota > Gammaproteobacteria > Enterobacterales > Erwiniaceae > Pantoea > Pantoea sp. X-Soil-TKNS-1280. The sequence goes on from NZ_AP035962.1 coordinate 3,047,984, forward strand.
CGCGGGACAGAGCGCTGCACGTTACGACAGCTTGTATAAAAGCGGCACCATCGCTGCCGACGAGCAACAAAAAGCGACATCGACTCAGCGTTCCGCCGCCGCTACGGTGCGTCAAAGCGAAGCGGCTCTCGCCGCAGCGGTAAAGGAAGTGGGAGTGTTGCAGGCGGCCTTGCGTCAGGCTGAAGCCGATGTCAGCGCAGCGCAGGCCAGTGTCGATCAGGCGCAGCTAAACCTGTCTTACACGCGGATTGTCGCACCGGTTGATGGCATGGTCGGGCAGCGTTCGGTCCGCCTCGGAGCCTATGTCACAGCGGGTACCCGTTTGCTGGCAGTGGTGCCATTACAGCAAACTTACATCACCGCCAATTTTCTGGAAACTCAGTTGACAGATGTTCGCCAGGGTCAGAAGGTGACCGTGCGGGTGGATGCCCTGCCCGGCAAAACGTTTTCCGGTCACGTTGACAGCATCGCCCCGGCCACAGGCGCGACCTTTTCCGCCATTTCTCCGGATAACGCGACAGGCAACTATACTAAGGTGATTCAGCGTCTGCCGGTAAAAATCGTGCTGGATCCGAACCAATCCGATCTGGCGCAATTACGGGTAGGTATGTCGGCGATCCCGCAAATTGAGGTGCAGTAAAAGCGTGATAAATATCTCAGATCCGATCACTTTCTTTTCGGAAAGATTACGCGTAAATTAGCGTTCGATCCTGTTCTGAGTTTGCTCTGGACGACCTGAGAGAAAAGCGTGCGGCGGTTATGAACTTCACCTTTCTCTTATTCTGTCGCGTTACGCTGGCCTGGGATCGCCATCGTCGTAACCGCTCAGAGGAGTTGTTGTGTGAAATACGCTTTGATGGGAATCTCTTTTTTCCTGTTAATCTGGGTCGGCACCTTTGTGCTGATGCTATAGAGCCACCAGGAAGTCAGAAAGGGCGACAAATCTGTCGCCCTTTACTCAAAAATTCTACTCTTCTTCTGTTGCTTTCAGCGTTCCCGGCAAAATACCATCCGCACGAAACATCGCTTTAATGCCCCGCACCGCCTGACGAATACGGTCGCTGTTTTCGATCAGCGCGAAACGTACGTGAGTATCGCCGTAATCGCCAAAGCCGACACCCGGTGAGACGCACACTTTGGCTTCCTGTAGCAACAGTTTGGCAAATTCCAGCGAGCCAAGGTGCGCATAGTGGTCAGGAATTTTCGCCCAGACATACATTGACGCTTTCGGCATCTCCACCATCCAGCCCGCTTCATGCAGCCCTTTCACCAGCACATCACGACGACGTTTGTATTGTTCAGCGATATCACGAACGCATTGCTGATCGCCTTCCAGTGCAGCAATCGCCGCCACCTGCAACGGTGTAAAGGTGCCGTAATCGTGATAACTCTTGATACGCGCCAGCGCTGCGACCAGCTCCTTGTTGCCGACCATAAAGCCGATACGCCAGCCCGCCATGTTGTAGCTTTTTGACAGGGTGAAAAACTCCACCGCCACATCGCGTGCACCCGGCACCTGCATGATAGACGGCGCTTTCCAGCCATCGTAAACAATGTCGGCATAGGCCAGATCGTGGATAACCAGCACGTTGTACTGTTTCGCCAGCGCAATCACCCGCTCAAAGAAATCCAGCTCGACGCACTGCGCGGTCGGATTCGACGGGAAGCCGAGGATCATCATCTTCGGTTTCGGGTAGCTTTCGCGAATTGCGCGTTCCAGCTCGTTAAAGAAATCGACGCCCGCCACCAGCGGCACAGAACGGACCTGTGCACCGGCAATCACCGCGCCGTAGATATGAATAGGATAACTGGGATTCGGTACCAGCACGGTGTCACCGTGGTCGAGCGTTGCCAGCATCAGATGCGCCAGCCCCTCTTTCGAACCGATAGTGACAATGGCTTCGGACTCCGGATCGATGTCCACCTGATAACGGTCCGCATACCAGCGCGAAATAGCGCGGCGCAGACGCGGAATACCTTTCGAGGTGGAGTAACCATGGGTGTCGTCGCGCTGTGCCACCTGGCACAATTTTTCCACGATATGCGGCGGCGTTGGGCCATCCGGGTTCCCCATCGAAAAATCGATGATGTCTTCGCCGCGCCGACGCGCAGCCATCTTCAATTCAGCGGTGATGTTAAAAACGTAAGGGGGAAGGCGTTCAATACGGGAAAAACGACGGGGTGTGCTGTTATCAGCCATGATGTCCTCTGGAGTACGTTAGCGCCCGGACCGTCCGAGCGACGTGGGTCACTGCTGTGACCGAACCAAGAACATAACGCGGCGATCACCGCATTGTCGAGCGCCGAAGATAATTTTTTTATTTTCGCGGATTCAGGCGGCCGAGCACCCAATCGTTTACCCACCGGCCATTTAGCAGATAATTATCCCGCAAAACCCCCTCCAGCGCGAAATCATTCTTCTCCAGAATGCGCCGTGACGGCCAATTCCCCTCCACCACCAGCGCTTTGAGTTTATGAAATTCCGCCTGGAACAAAAAGGTGCACAGCGCGCTCAATGCCTCACTGCCATAGCCCTGCCCGGTGAAGCGATGCAGCATCATGTAACCCACTTCAGCCTGCCGATTTGGCTCCCATTCGGGGCTACAGCCAAACAGGCCGATAGCCTCCCCGCTGTCACGCAGACGGGCCACCAGACACAGCATATGGAAACTGGTGACCAGCCAGGGTGCAAGGCGTTCGGTAAAGCGCTGGCGGATATCCTCTTCATCGGGGATCTCACTTACCCAGGTCATAGTGGCGGCATCTTCGTGGACCGCTTTAAAAATCTGCCAGTCTTCCGGTTGTAACCGGCTGAGGGTCAAACGAGCAGTAACTAATTGCATGGCTGCACTCCGAAAAAGGCTTAGGCCAACATAACAAACCGGACCAGTGACAGGAAGTCGCAACCACCGGGAAAAGATAATCCTCTTTTTACCACTCAACTTTTCCCCTTTTTGGATTTTGGTGAGTAAAAATTGATCCTGGCCATAAGAAGTGCCCGCAGCCTGCCAGGGCGCTGGCAGATCTCGATCACATTTTTTATCATAGACCTACTCCTTTTTCGTTAGCGACGAGATGCCTGTGCCCTCTCACTTTGACATGCTGCTGGCGGTGTTTGATCGCGCCGCACTGATGCTGATTTGCCTGTTTTTCCTCACCCGCACCCGGGTGTTTCGCCAGTTGTTGCAGAAGGATGAGCATTCACGCCAGGAAAAAGTGGTAGTAACGGCGATTTTTTCGCTATTCGCCCTCTTCAGCACCTGGTCAGGTATTGATGTCGATGGTTCACTGCTTAACGTACGTGTGATTGCGGTGATGTCGGGCGGCATTTTATTTGGCCCCTGGGTCGGCATCGCCACAGGCGTCATTGCCGGGTTACACCGTTTTCTGATTGATATTCATGGCATTACCTCAATTCCCTGTCTAATCACCAGCATCATTGCCGGTATCGCTTCAGGCGTGATTAATCGCCGGGTCAGCAAGGAGCAGCGCTGGCGCGCCGGTATTCTCGGCGGCATGTTGTGTGAAACCCTGACCATGCTGCTGATTGTGCTGTGGGCCAGACCGATGACGCTCGGCCTCGATATTGTCTCTGAGATTGCACTGCCGATGATCCTTGGCGCATCCAGTATTGGGTTAATTGTGTTGCTGGTGCAGAGCGTTGAAGGGGAAAAAGAAGCGATTGCGGCGCGCCAGGCCAAGCTGGCGCTGGAGATTGCGAACAAAACGCTGCCACTGTTTCGCCAGGTCAACAGCGATTCATTGCACCAGATTTGCGACATCATTCGCAGCGAAATTCATGCAGATGCGGTGGCAATCACCAATACCAAACAGATTCTTGCCTATGTCGGCTACGGTGAAGAGAACTATCACGATGGTGATGACGGCCTCAGCCCCACCACCGCTCAGGCGATCACCAGCCGAAAAATTATCATTAAAAATAATGACGAGGCACACCGCACCAAAGATATCCACTCGATGCTGGTTATTCCCCTTTGGGAAAAAGGGGAAGTTACCGGGACGCTAAAAATCTATTATCGCCGTGCGCATCGCATCACCGGTTCGCTAAAAGAGATGGCAGTTGGGCTGTCGCAGATCATCTCCACCCAGCTGGAAGTGTCGCGCGCCGAGCAGTTGCGTGAGATGGCAAACAAAGCCGAACTACGTGCGTTACAAAGCAAGATCAACCCGCATTTCCTGTTTAACGCGCTGAACGCGATCTCCGCCTCGATTCGCCTCAATCCCGATACCGCCCGCCAGCTGGTGATCAATTTGTCACGCTATCTGCGCTACAACCTGGAACTGAATGATGACGAGCCTATCGATATCAAGAAAGAGCTGTGGCAGGTGAAAGATTATATTGCGATTGAGCAAGCGCGCTTCGGTGACAAACTGTCGATGATTTACGATGTTGATGAAGACCTGCATTTCACCCTGCCCAGCCTGCTAATCCAGCCACTGGTGGAGAATGCCATTGTGCATGGCATCCAGCCCTGCCGGGGTAAAGGGGTGGTCACGCTCAGCGTGAAAGACCTGGGCGACCAGGTGCGGGTTTCGGTGCGCGATACCGGTGCCGGTATTAGCGATGACGTGATGGCACGCGTGGCGCGGGATGAAATGCCAGGGAATAAAATCGGTCTGCTTAATGTACATCATCGGGTGAAACTGCTTTCCGGCCAGGGATTAACCATTGTGCGTCATCAGCCTGGCACCGAAATTTCCTTTACTCTTAGCAAAAATGGCCACCGGTTGCCCACACCGCTCGTCAGCCAGGAAACCTCAGCGTGAAAGCCATCATTGTCGAAGATGAATTCCTGGCACAGCAGGAACTGAGCTGGATGATTCAGCATCATAGCCAGATCAGTATTGAAGCCTGTTTTGATGACGGGCTGGAAGTGCTGAAATATCTGCAAAACCACCGTGTCGATGTGATTTTCCTCGACATCAATATCCCGTCCCTGGATGGCATGTTGCTGGCACAAAATATTAATCAGTTCGCGCACAAGCCGTTGATCGTGTTTATCACCGCGTGGAAAGAGCATGCAGTGGAAGCCTTTGAGCTGGAAGCCTTTGACTACATCCTGAAGCCGTATCATGAGTCGCGCATTATCACCATGCTCAACAAACTGGAAGCCAGCTGGCAACAGCAGCAATCACCCGCCAGCAATCCGCAATCCACGGTTCCGCAGACCGTGAATCTGGTTAAAGATGAGCGCATCATCGTGACTGACATCAACGATATTTATTATGTCGAAGCGCACGAGAAGCTGACGTTCGTGTATACCCGGCGCGAAGCCTACGTGATGTCGATGACCATCAGTGAGTTTTGCAGCCGTCTGCCCGAATCGGCCTTCTTTCGTTGCCACCGTTCGTACTGCGTCAACCTGAGTAAAATTCGCGAAATTGAACCCTGGTTCAACAATACCTATCTGGTGAAATTACGTGATTTGGACGCGCAGGTCCCGGTGAGCCGCAGCAAAGTGAAGGCCTTCCGGCAATTGATGCGTTTGTAAGGCGAACGGCATGTTGACACCGTTCGCCTGCGCGGAATTACAGCACGCGCCCCAGTGTCTGGCGCAGATGAGCACCGGCACCGAGCAGACCCGGCTGATCGTGGGTGATCATATAGACCGGAATATCCACCAGGTAATCGCGGAAACGGCCTTTATCTTCAAACGCCGCACGGAAACCCGAGGCTTTAAAGAAGTCGAGGAAACGCGGCACAATGCCACCAGCGATATAAACACCGCCAAAAGTGCCCAGGTTGAGCGCCAGGTTGCCGCCGAAACGTCCCATAATGACGCAGAACAGTGACAGGGCGCGGCGGCAATCAATGCAGCTGTCTTTCAGTGCGCGTTCGGTAACATCCTTCGGCTTCAGATTTTCGGGTTCACGCTGATCCGATTTAACGATGGCGCGGTACAGATTGACCAACCCGGAACCAGACAGCACGCGCTCCGCTGAGACATGGCCCAGCTCCGCCCGCAGCACTTCCAGAATCTCGGCTTCTTCTTCGCTGTTAGGCGCGAAATCAACGTGACCGCCCTCACCCGGCAGACTCACCCAGCGCTTATCGACGTGCACCAGATGGCTGACGCCAAGCCCGGTGCCTGCCCCATAGATGGCGATCGGTTTGTCCTGCACCGGCGCTTTGCCACCGAACTGAATCACATCGTTTTCTGCCAGCATCGGCACCGCCATCGATATCGCGGTGAAATCATTGATGATTTCCAGGTGAGCAAAACCGAGGCTCTCTTTCATCTGCTTCGTGGAGAAAGCCCAGTCATGGTTGGTCATTTCGACCCAGTCGCCAGTAATCGGGCAGGCGATGGCGATGCAACCATCTTTGATATCCTGTTTCTGCTCATCCAGATAGTGACGGATGACCGCTTCAAGGTTGTCATAGTCTGATGTTGAGAATGTTGTGGCCTGGGAGATGGCACCGGTCTCCACCTCACACAGGGCGAGACGGGCATTGGTACCCCCCACATCGCCGACCAGGGCGTATTTTGTCATTCTTCTGCTGCTCCGCTTGGGTCATAAATAATTGCAGGACACTATAAAAGCCTGCCAATAAAACAACAACGCCCATCAGTGCGTCAGATGGGCGTATTCACTCAGGTGCGGCCACATACTGGCACGCACCTGGCTAACTGCACAGAGGCAACTGTCCGAAACTCAGCCACCGTTGCGCTGATGGAGCGAGGCTGTCACCTTACGTAGCAACGGCGGGAGATCGTCTTTATCCAGCACCACTTCCACCAGCGACAAATGCTCGTTGCGCGCCAGTAACGCCATCACGCCTTCCAGCTGCACCGTTTCGCTCACGCGCCAGCTCTGCGCGGCACCCTCCAGGCTGAGTGCCTGCGGCAGCGCGGTCCAGTTCCACTGGGCGATATCGTTGTAACGCTGATGCGCACCGTGTATCGCCCGTTCGACGGTATAGCCCTCATTATTCAGAAGAAAAATAATCGGTTGCTGACCATCGCGCTGCATCGAACCCAGTTCCTGAATGGTTAACTGCGCCGAGCCATCGCCGATAATCAAAATCACGCGGCGATCCGGTTGTGCGGTTTGCGCACCAAAGGCTGCCGGTAAAGTATAGCCAATCGATCCCCACAGTGGCTGTACCAGCAACTGCGCATCCTGTGGTAACCGCAGCGCCGCAGCACCAAAGGCGGCAGTGCCTTGATCGGCCAGGATAATATCACCAGGTTGCAGAAACTGCTGCATCGCCTGCCAGAAAGCATTCTGCGTGATTAGCGCGTCCTCAACCGGCTCGCAGGTGCTGATCGGGATCTGCCCCAGTGCCCATTGCGCTCCGTACTGACGGAACAGTGGCTCCAGTGTGCTGAGCGCCTGTGCCATGGTCAGTGGGGCAAAAGTTTCCCCCGCCACCACTGCATGGAAAGGTTGCAGATCGATAAGTCTGGCGGCTGGCAGATGCTGAGTAAAACCGGCGGTCAAGGTATCAGTGAAGCGCACCCCGACACAGATGGTGACATCCGTCTCCTCAATCGCCGATTGCACCTGTGGCGTACTGCCTTCAGCGGCATAGGTCCCAACAAAACCGGGCTGCTGTTCATCCAGCACCCCTTTGCCCATTAATAAGGTGGCGGCTGGAATAGCGCGTATCTGGCGCAATGCGGCCAGCTGTGCCTGCAATTGCCAGCGTGATGCAAGGAAATCGGCCAGCAGCGCCACGCGCTGTGCTGGAGCCAGTAATCGTTCCGCAGCCTGCGCAAACGCCTCTGCCGCTGAAGTAATGGGGGTGACAGAGGATGACAGCGGCGGCAGTTCCACCTCCGCCTGCTCCACATCCACCGCCATCAATAAATAACCGGGCCGGTGCTGATGGAGTGCCTCGCTGATCACGCGATCAATTTCCTGAACCGCATTTTCCGCCGTCAGCACCGCAGTCGCGGCACTGACTTCTTTCGCCATACGGCTAAAGTGGCGGAAATCGCCATCACCGAGTGAATGATGGACGCAATCTCCCTGCTGCTGCGCCGCGCTGGCTGGCGCGCCAACGATATGGATCACCGGGACATATTCCGCGTAACTTCCGGCAATCCCGTTAATCGCACTCAACTCGCCAACGCCAAAAGTGGTGAGCAGTGCGGCCGCACCGCTGCAGCGGCCATAGCCATCCGCAGCATAAGCCGCATTCAGCTCATTAGCACAGCCCACCCAGGTCATCTCCGGATGATCAATCACGCTATCCAGGAACTGTAAATTGTAATCGCCCGGCACCCCAAACAGATGCCGGATGCCCGCCTGCTGTAAACGCAACAACAAGTATTCGCCAACTTTAAACGTTTTCATGCGCAGCTACTCCTTTGTAGGTTATATAAGGAGTATTACCGATGAGGCTGAATTGGTTGGATTTTAACCACAATTACTCAGAATGATCTGTCAAGGTAACGTTACTAAAGGGAAAAATCCGTAAGTTGCGATCCCCCGCGCGTTCACCATTTGTGTAAACGTATACACTGCTATGCTAATGACACTTTCCCTTTGCGACAGGAACGCTGCATGAGTGCTTTTCCCCATCCCGAACGCTATCAACAGATGCAATATCGACGCAGTGGACGTAGTGGCCTGAAATTGCCCGCCATTTCACTCGGCCTGTGGCACAACTTTGGTGATAGCACCCGGGTTGATAACAGCCGCACGCTGCTGCGTCATGCCTTCGACCGTGGCATCACGCATTTCGACCTTGCGAATAACTACGGGCCACCGCCGGGTTCAGCGGAAGAGAATTTTGGCCGCATTCTGCGGGAAGATTTTCGTGGCTACCGCGATGAACTGGTGATCTCCACCAAAGCCGGTTACACCATGTGGGACGGCCCTTACGGTGACTGGGGGTCACGCAAGTATCTGATTTCCAGTCTCGATCAAAGCCTGAAACGAATGGGGCTGGAGTACGTCGATATCTTTTATCATCACCGCCCGGATCCCGAAACGCCGCTGGAAGAAACCATGCGCGCGCTGGATCAGGTGGTACGCCAGGGCAAAGCGCTGTATGCCGCGATCTCAAATTATCCGGCAGAGAAAGCCGCCGAAGCGATCGCCATCTTGCGTGACCTGGGCACTCCCTGCCTGATTCATCAGCCACGTTATTCGATGTTTGAACGCGCGCCGGAACAGGGCTTGCTGGATGTGCTGGGTGAGAATGGTGTGGGCTGTATCGCGTTCTCGCCGCTGGCTGGCGGCGTGCTGACTGATCGTTATCTGCAAGGCATCCCCGAAGATTCGCGTGTGGCCAGTGGCAGCAAGTTCCTGCGTGAAGATCAGCTGACGCAGGAAAAAATGGTGAAAGTTCGCGCCTTGCACGCCATCGCCCAGCAACGTGGGCAGAAGCTGGCTCAGATGGCATTGAGTTGGGTGCTGCGCGATGCGCGTGTCACTTCGGTATTAATTGGTGCCAGCAAAACTGCGCAAATTGATGATGCCGTTGACATGCTGAGCCAGCCAGAGCTGAGCCAGGAAGAACTTCAGGCTATCGCCGCAATTTTGATGTAACCGCTTTCCCGCCCGGCCAGCGCCGGGCGACGTCCTCAGCAGAAAACTCTTATTTCAGAAATTCCTCAGCGCTTTCAGACCGGTTCTTAAAGCTTTACTGGTTCGATATGGCAAACTAGCGCAACGGCAGCAACCGATAAGTTGCCGGAAAGGAGAATTATGAAACGTGGAATTTTGTTTGCCGCTTTGCTGGCAACGCTGTCACCCCTGGCCCTACACTCAGCCCATGCCAGTGGTGCCACCATTAACCTGGCACCCGGCATCACCCTGCAATTAGGCGATCGCGATAATCGTGGTTATTACTGGGACGGTGGCCGCTGGCGCGAACCGCGCTGGTGGAACGATCGTTATCGCTACCATGACCACCGCTGGTGGCGTCATGAAGAATGGCGTCGTCATCAGGCGTGGGAGCGTGAACGTGAGCGTCGCCGCCATGAACGCTGGCGTTATGAACATCGTTACGACCATCCCGGTCGTGGACCTGGTCATCACGACCATCGATGATCTGTCGGGGTGCGCTTGATGCGCACCTTTTTTTATAACCCCAGCGCCTGCCCGACCAGCAGATAGATATTCAGCGCCACCACCAGCACCACAATCACCCAGCCAATGGTTTGCATCACACGCGAGTTGACCATCTCCTCACCCATCAGCTCACGATTGCCGGTGAAAAACAGCAGCGGCACCAGCGCCAGTGCGATACCAAAACTCAGCAACACCTGGCTGAGTATCAGAATTCGTGTCGGATCCCAGCCAGCCCAGATAACAATAAAGGAAGGCAGCATAGTAATGGTGCGACGCAGCCACAGCGGGATATGAAAACGGATAAACCCCTGCATCACCACCTGCCCGGCCAGCGTGCCGACCACGGTGGAAGAAAGACCGGCTGCCACCAGGCTCAAACCAAATACCGTCGCCGCCGCGTGGCTTAACAACGGTTGCAACGTCAGATAGGCCTGATCAAGATCGGCAATCCCGCTATGGCCACTAAAGTGAAAGGCTGCTGCTGCGGTTGCCATCATCGCCAGGTTAACAAATCCGGCAATGGTCATGGCGATAGCCACATCCAGTTTGGTGGAGGAGTAACGCTGTCCTTTGGTGCCCTGATTACCATATTGGGTCAACGCCGAATGCAGATAAATCACATGCGGCATGATGGTCGCCCCCAGCACACCGGCCGCGAGGAACACGGCATCAGAAGTCGGCAACGATGGCAGCGCCATGCCGGTGAGAAGTTCACTGACCTTCGGCTGTGAGAAGAACAACTCAACAATATAAGCCGCCGCGACAAACATCAGCAGACCGCCAATCACCAGTTCCAGTGGCTTTTGCCCGCGATTTTGCAGCATCAGAATCAGGTAAGTGGCAATGCCTGTCAGCACCGCCCCCTGCAATAGCGAGATACCCAGTAACAACTTAAAGCCGAGTGCAGCCCCAATAAATTCCGCTAAATCGGTGGCCATGGCGATGATTTCGGCCTGAACCCAGTAGAACCACACTGCCGGACGCGGAAAGCGGTCACGGATGTGTTCCGCGAGATTTTTGCCGGTAGCGATACCCAGCTTCGCCGACATGAGTTGGATCAGCGCAGCCATAATGTTTGCCCAGACCACCACCCACAGCAATTTGTAGCCGTAGGCAGCCCCCGCCTGGATATTGGTGGCAAAGTTACCAGGATCGATATAACCGATGGCCGCGATGAAGGCCGGTCCCAGCAACGCAAGTTTAACCTTTCTGGCTCCGCGAGCGGCGCGCTCTGCGGTGCGGCTTTCTGACATAGTTTTTGACCCTGTCTTAACGCTTGTTTACCCGCACAGGTTACGGGGCATTCAAGGCAAGTGAAATATGGTTATAGTTATCGCTTTAATAGATAGTGCTATAAAGTATAGCCTTTGCTATACCTTGCGGTAAAGCCAGGTTTTGCCAAAATTTACACAACAGGATTCAATCTACCCTCGGCTTATTTTATAGACAATCCCTTTGTGGTTATTTTTCTTGTAAAGGAGGTGTGAAGAACTTGTGATGGCTGAGACTTATCCGAGAAATATGTCGATACCGAATACTTATAATGTGGTTTAGATCTCGTTTTTAAGTAACGCGTTACATAGAATACGCAGCAAAATACAACCCTCCTCAAATTTGGAGCCGACATGTCCCATATTTTGCACTTTCTTTTAGCATTGGTGGTGGTAGCCGTGCTGGCCTTGCTGGTCAGTCACGATCGTAAAAGCATCCGTATTCGCTATATCGTTCAGCTTCTGGTGATTGAAGTTCTGCTTGCCTGGTTCTTCCTCAACTCTGAAGCCGGCCTCGGCTTCGTAAAAGGGTTTGCCGGTCTGTTTGATCATCTGCTGAAGTACGCGGCAGAAGGCACCAACTTCGTGTTCGGCAACATGAATGAAAAAGGCCTCGCCTTCTTCTTCCTTAATGTTCTGTGCCCGATCGTCTTTATCTCCGCCCTGATCGGTATTTTGCAACACTTCCGCATCCTGCCATGGGTTATTCGTGGCATCGGTACCGTGCTGTCAAAAATCAATGGCATGGGCAAGCTGGAATCCTTTAACGCCGTCAGCTCTCTGATTCTGGGACAGTCAGAAAACTTTATCGCTTATAAGGATATCCTCGGCAAAATGTCACAGCGCCGCATGTACACCATGGCCGCCACCGCGATGTCAACGGTGTCGATGTCAATCGTGGGTGCTTACATGACCATGCTGCAACCGAAATATGTGGTCGCCGCGCTGGTGCTGAACATGTTCAGTACCTTTATCGTGCTGTCGCTGATCAACCCGTACCGCGTTGATAGTGAAGAAGATCTGCAATTGCAGGATCTGCATAAAGGTCAGAGCTTCTTTGAAATGCTGGGTGAATACATCCTGGCCGGTTTCCGCGTTGCCATCATCGTCGCGGCAATGCTGATCGGCTTTATCGCCCTGATTTCCGGCCTGAATGCGTTGTTTGATGTGATTTTCGGCATCAGCTTCCAGGGCGTGCTGGGTTATGTCTTCTACCCGTTTGCCTGGGTGATGGGTGTGCCGTCTAACGAAGCGTTGCAGGTTGGCAGCATCATGGCGACCAAACTGGTTTCTAACGAATTCGTTGCGATGATGGATCTGCAGAAAATTGCCGGCCAGCTCTCTCCGCATGCGGAAGGTATTCTGTCGGTGTTCCTCGTTTCTTTCGCCAACTTCTCTTCTATCGGGATTGTGGCGGGTGCGATTAAAGGCCTGAACGAAGAACAAGGCAATGTGGTTTCCCGCTTTGGTCTGAAGCTGCTGTACGGCTCTACCCTGGTGAGCGTGCTTTCTGCCGCAATTGCCGGTCTGGTGCTGGCATTCTGATGCACGGGGCGAGCTGCGGCTCGCCCTTCCCTTCTTAATTATTCCTATCCGTTATATCTCATTTTTTCACGCCTCTCGCCGCGCCCTGGCCTGCTTCCCCGCCCAACGCAAAACCTTTGCACAATATTGAATTTCCGTTGCCACCGCCTGCGCCCGTAGTTTTTCTCCTTAACGTCACATCAGGAGAACAGCATGAGCATTCAATTTCTTGGCATGATTGGCCACCGTCTCGCCTCCGAGATCATCCCGGCCAGCGGCTCGTTATTTGATAAAGATTATATTGCCCGCTTTGCCCGCGCCCATGAAGACGCTGGCTTTGACCGTATTCTGGTCGGTTACTGGTCCGATCAACCCGATGGGTTCCTGGTGACCGCCCACGCTGCGGCCCATACCAGCAAACTGAAATTCCTGCTGGCGCACCGCCCGGGCTTTGTCGCACCCACCCTGGCCGCACGGAAACTGGCTTCGCTCGATCATCTTACCGATGGCCGTCTGGCGGTGCATATCATCAGTGGTGGCAGCGATAGCGAACAACGTCGCGACGGCGATTTCCGCAATAAAACCGAACGCTATGCACGAACCAATGAGTTTCTCACGGTGCTGAAGCAGAGTCTGGAATCGACGCAGCCCTACGACTACCAGGGGACGTACTATCAGGCCGAACAGGCCTTTTCCGCCATCAAACCCCTGCAGAAAAAGCTGCCGATTTATTTCGGCGGTTCTTCAGCGGAAGCCATTGACGTCGCCGCGCGTCATGCCGATGTGTATGCGTTGTGGGGCGAGCCGCTTAAAGGTGCGGAAGAAACGGTACACAACGTGCGCGCTGCTGCGGCGCAACAGGGAAGGAACATCGATTTCAATATCTCCTTCCGTCCGATTCTCGGCAAAACCGAAAAGGAAGCCTGGGAACGTGCTGAATATATCCGCGCCACCGCCGAAAAACAGCTGGCAGAAACCGGTTATACCTTCGGTCTGCCAAAACCGCAGAGTGTCGGTGCACAACGCCTGCTGGCTGCCGCTAACGAAGGCGATCGGCTGGATAAAGTGCTGTGGACTGGCGTCGCCAAACTGGTGAAGGGGGGCTACAACTCAACAGCGTTGGTGGGAACGCCTGAACAGGTGTCGGATGCGCTACTCGATTACTATCGCCTCGGCATTCACAGCGTGTTGATTCGCGGCTTCGATCCGCTCAATGACGTGGTGGAATATGGCCGCGAGCTGCTGCCGCTGACGCGGGAAAAAGTGGCTGCTCTCGATAGCAAAGAAAAAAGGAGCGCCTGATGCGCCTGGCTGCTTTATTTGTTGGTCTGACTCTGGCGTTATCGCTCAACCCGCTGTTTGCGGCGGAAAAAGTCACCCTGCGGCTGGGAGATGTCAAAGGTGACCGCTTTGCCGCGCTGAAAGCCTCTGGTGAACTCAACAACCTGCCATACGATCTCAAACTGACGGCGTTCGATTCCGGTGCGCCAGTGCAGGAGGCCCTGAACGCAGGCGCGCTGGATGTCGGTTTCACCGGCGATCTGCCGTTCCTGTTTGTCTATGCCGCCGGTGCGCCGGTTAAAGCCGTGGGCGCGTGGCAAAACAATCCCGATAGCATTGCCCTGCTCACCCGTCCCAATGCCGGCGTGCACAGTTTGCAGGATCTGAAAGGCAAACAAATTGCGGTGAACCGCGGCGGATGGGGCCACTATCTGATCCTTGGCCTGCTGGAACGCGCCGGCCTGAAACCTGACGATGTCACGCTGCGTTTTCTCGGCCCGGTTGATGGCCGTGCCGCGTTAACTTCCGGCGCGGTTGCCGCCTGGGCTCCGTGGGAACCGTACATTGCCACCTCCACTGCCGTGGATGGCACGGTGCGTGTACCGCAGGGGGGCGGCAAGGGGATTATGTCTGGCTACTCTTACGCGCTGGCGCGCGATGAAGCGCTGAGCAATCCGGAAAAGCGCAAAGCCATTGCCGATTTGCTGGTGCGTTTAGCTAAAGCCCAGATCTGGGCGCAGCAGCATCCCGAAGAGTTCGCCCGTGTGCTGGGTAAAACCCTCAACATGCCGACGAACATCACTGCCAGCTGGATTGCGGATGCGCGCATCCGTCCTTTGGTGTTTGACGCCAGCCTGATCGGCACCCTGCAAAAATCAGCGGATTTCTTCCACCGCTACCAGGTGCTGCCAAAACAGGTCGATGTCAGCAAAGCCTTTGATTTCAGCCTCGCGGCGGGAGCTAACCAGGTGGCGAAAAGTGCCCAGGGGGATAAATCGTGAGTGAGCTTCAGCATCAGCGTTTGCGAACCTTTGTCGGTAATCTGGCGCAATTGCTCGATAGCCAGCCCGATGAACAAACCATTTTACAACGCGGCAGCAACTGGCTGAGCGAGTTAATTCGTCATGATGACTGGCTGGATGAAGCCTTCACCCAACCCCATGCGCAGCATTATCAACAATATTTACTCTACGCCGATGCACAGCAACGCTTCTCGGTCGTGAGCTTTGTCTGGGGGCCGGGTCAGCAAACCCCGATTCACGACCATCGCGTCTGGGGTTTGATTGGCATGCTGCGCGGTGCCGAAATTTCCCAGTCATGGCAAGCGGGACCGCAGGGATTGCAACCGGAAGGCCCGCCAGTGCGGCTTGAACCCGGCAGCGTTGAGGCGGTGTCACCCACCGTGGGTGATATCCATCGCGTCAGCAATGCCTTTGATGACCGCATCTCCATCAGCATCCACGTTTATGGCGCAAATATTGGCGCAGTGAAGCGCGCGGTGTATCGCGAGGATGGCAGCGAAAAGGTGTTTATCTCCGGTTACAGCAACCGTTATTTACCCAACATCTGGGATCTTTCACATGACTAAACCGATTTTCCCGTTGCGCCAGGTGGCCGACATTATTGCAGCGCTGCGCCAGCAGCAGGAAGTGGCGCTGGTGGATGTACGCGATGAAGCGTTGTATGCCACTGGTCATCCGTTGTTTGCGGTGAACATTCCCTTGTCCAAACTGGAGCTGGAGTGGCTGGATCGTATCCCCCGGCGTGAGACGGCCATCACCTTGTACGATAATGGCGAAGGTCTGGCACAAACAGCGGCGGAACGTATATCCGCACTGGGTTATCGCAACGTCGCGCTGCTGGCTGGCGATTTGCAGGGCTGGCAGGATGCGGGTGGTGAGCTGTTTATTGACGTTAATTCCCCCAGCAAAGCCTTTGGTGAACTGGTGGAACATCATAACCAGACACCGTCGCTGGCGGCTGATGAGGTACATGCGTTGCTGGCAAGCGGCAACCATGTGGTGGTACTGGATGCGCGCCGTTTTGATGAATACCAGACCATGAGTATTCCTGGTGCGACCAGCGTACCGGGCGGTGAACTGGTGCTGCGGGTACGTGACCTGGCCCCTTCACCGGATACCACGGTAATCGTGAACTGCGCGGGCCGTACCCGCAGCATTATCGGCACGCAATCGCTGGTGAATGCCGGTATCCGTAACCCGGTTTATGCGCTGCGCAACGGCACTATCGGCTGGACGTTGGCCGGCCATCCGCTCGAGACAGGACAGACGCGCCGCTACGAAACCACCAGCGAAACCGCCCAGCGACAGGCCGCAGCTCAAGCGCGTCAGTTGGCTGACCAGGCAGGCGTGGAGCGTACTCACCTCTCTGCCCTGGCGGGTCTTCAGCAGGAAAACCGCACCACCTATCTGTTCGATGTGCGTGATGCGCAGGAGTATGCAGCAGGCCATCTGCCGGGCAGCCGCCATGTCCCCGGCGGACAGCTGGTGCAGGAGACCGATCATTACGCCAGCGTTCGTGGTGCGCGGATTGTGCTGATCGATGATGACAACGTACGCGCCAATATGGCGGCATCCTGGCTGGTTCAACTTGGCTGGCAGGTCGCGGTGCTGGATGGATTACAACCCAGTGACTTCAGCGTTAGCGGGCCATGGCTGGCACAGGTACCACCCGTCGCCCATCCCGAGTTTGTCTCACCAGAGCAGCTCGCCAGTTGGCTGGATGAGGGGCAAACTCAGGTGCTGGATTTCACTACGCGCGCCAACCATCTCAACAGCCATATCCCCGGTGCCGCCTGGCTGCTGCGCTCAACTCTGCAACAACAGGGAAAAGCGTTGCTTCCCGAGGCGCGACGTTATGTGCTGACCTGTGGTAGCAGCCTGCTGGCGGGTTATGCCGTTGAACAGGTCGCTGAACTGACCGGGAAGCCGGTCTATGTCCTGGCGGGCGGGAACGCCGCCTGGCGCGCCGCGGGTCTGCCGACTGAGCAGGGAGCACAACAATTGCTGTCACCAGCGATAGACCGTTATCGCCGCCCGTATGAAGGCACCGATATCGCACCCGCGGTGATGCAGGCGTATCTCGACTGGGAATACGGCCTGGTGGCGCAGCTGGATCGTGATGGGACGCATGGGTTCCGCGTACTGAAGCCAGTCGCACAGGGCTAGCGTTGTGCATGGGTAGCGGCGGGATTTTCGACTTTGCGCGATAAATCGCGCCGCTACGGTTATGCAGGATTTTGATTAATCAAACAGCCAACGCCCGGCTTTGGCGGAATCAATCAACATCTGGATTGTCAGCGGCTTAGGGTCAGCTTGAGAAATTTTTTGCGATTTTGGACGAATAAAGTTAGGCAGTATGCCTTTTTCATAGGGCCAGTATGAAAGGAAGTTGAAGTCACTACTGTCAACATTGAAGTGCTGAAAGTAGTCTTTCATGATTTCGTCACCTGTCTCTCTCGCCCAGGGATATTTACCTGTGTTCAGACTCGTTTCTGGCGTTAATACGGGTGCCGATTTTGCGAAGAGAGGCTTAACGTTGTAGCTCGTTTCATACCATTCGGTAACCGCGTTTTCGATATCCGTTACCATATACGATCCTCCTCTCTGGCAATTCGGTTGTAGGTGTTAAGAGAGTTAAACCCTATCCATGCAACGTCATTCATCACAAAGGCAATACTGAGAATGGGTATCCAGCGGCCAGCGAAAGCGCCCAAATTAGTGACATAACTAAAGCGTAAATTGCGGATACTTTCGTTGGTTAAGGTAGGCCAGCGGTTAACACGATACTTTAACCAGCGTCGAAGGTTTTCACTGAGAATGGATGTTCCTGGCGTCGCGCCTGCTGGCTTACCTCTGGTACTTTGCGTTGGCTGTCCCAGGATGATGAGAGCCAGTGCCAGCACATCCCCTGCACCAAGTTGCTTTTGAGCCTCTTCCAGAAAGACGAAAAAGAATAATTCTCCGGCAGAGAGATTGGTTAATCCTTTATAAAAATACGTCCCATCCAGCTGTTCCGTGGTATCCATTCCTGAAACTCCATTCCATTAAAGATTTCTTATCATAAAATCCTGTCCGGAAGGTGTCCAGATTAAAAAAACAGCAATGGGAAACCGTTACGCAGCTATAAGGCTCGCAGGAATGACAAAACCAGATAACGTCATTTCGATGTTTGGAAGATTGGATAGTTTTATAACGAATTGATTGCAATGAATCAGGATGAATGGTGGAGATAAGCGGGATCGAACCGCTGACCTCTTGCATGCCATGCAAGCGCTCTCCCAGCTGAGCTATACCCCCACATCTGGAATCGTTTTTTCAGTGCCAAACCTCTGGGAAGAAGTTTGGTGGAGCTAAGCGGGATCGAACCGCTGACCTCTTGCATGCCATGCAAGCGCTCTCCCAGCTGAGCTATAGCCCCGAACCGAAAAAACCGCCGAGTCACCTCGACGGACGGCATAATATGAAACCCATTCCTGGGTGTCAACGTCAAATTTCGGTTCTGTGTTCAATCGCTGAAAAAGGCGGCAAACCCGCGCCGCACTGGCTTTTTTTTCATCATCGCCGGGCTTTTGCCAGATATCCCCCTTCTCCCGTTCACAACCCACGAGGTTAACCATGCGTTAATCATGTTAGGAGAAATCTTGTTTTCGTTAAAAGGGAGTGTAAACTTAGCGCGCTAATTAACCGGTCACCGACCAGGGTTTAACCTTTTGCCGGTTTGCACCTTCCCTTTGCCAATAGAAGAAAAGTGAGTTTATGTCGCTGCATACACCCAAAGAGATCGCCCAGCTGGCGATTCAGTCTGGCGTGGTAAAAAGCCAGTTATCCGTTTCAACCTTATTGATTCTCGGCTTTATGGCCGGTGCATTTATTGCCACCGGTTTTCTGCTCGATCTTCATGTAATTAACCAACTCCCGGCCGACTGGGGTTCCTTCGGTGGACTGCTCGGCGCGGCAGTGTTCCCGGTGGGACTGATTCTGACGGTGCTGGCCGGTGGTGAACTGCTGACCGGCAATATGATGACCATGCCGATTGCCTGGTTCGCGCGTCGCATCAGCGGTTTTAGCGTGCTGCGTAACTGGTTCTGGGTCACCATTGCTAACTTTCTCGGCAGTATGGCCGTGGCCTGGTTCTTTGGTCATATGCTCGGCATGACCGAAGGTGATTACCTGAAGAAAACCGTCGCGATTGCTACCGCCAAAGTGAATGCCGACTTCCTGCATGCCTTTATCTCTGGCATCGGCTGTAACTGGCTGGTGTGCCTCGCCGTCTGGCTGGCCTTCGCCAGTAAAGATGTGGTGGGAAAAATTTTCGGCATGTGGTTCCCGGTGATGGCATTCGTCGCGATTGGCTTCCAGCACGTGGTAGCAAACATGTTTATCGTGCCTGCCGCGATTTTTGCCGGACAGCTTAGCTGGGCTGAATACCTGCCGAATTTCGTTGCGGTGTTCCTCGGCAACGGGGTTGGCGGTGCGATTTTTGTCGGCCTGACCTACTTCATCGCCTTCCGTCCTGCACAAGCGGCGGCAACCGAAGCCTCTTAATCGATTTATGCCTTTTGCCGGATGGCAGGAGGCATTTTCCTTCGTGATTACTTTTTCCTGTAACGTTTTGTTGTAATATGTAGAGCTAATGTATTTAACAGGGAAAGCGTCGTGAAAAAGGAATGGCTAACACCCGAAGAACTCGCGCTGGAAACGGGCTACAGTCGGCAGACTGTTAACAAATGGATTAAACGCGAAAACTGGACAACCACGCCCAAGCCCGGTGTACAGGGCGGTAAGGCGCGATTGATCCATATCGATGAACGCGTGAAAAGCTTTATCCAATCCACCCGCCATGCGAACGAACCGGCAGCTCATTACGGTGCACAGCAAAATACGTTACCTGCGTTATTAATAAATTCTGTCCAGCAAATGACAGCAGCCGAACAGGAACAACTGGTGGCGCTTCTGCTACGGGAAGGGATCCGAGGCGTGTTACAACGGCTGGGAATTCAGGAAAAATAAAAAAGCCGGGAGCAGATGCTTCCGGCTTTTTTTATGCCTGTCAGAGGTTAGCGCAGAACATTATGCCTGAGCTTCGCGCTCGGCAATAAAGGCCAGCGCTTTTTCGATACGTGCCACGCTGCGGCTGCGGCCAATAGCCTGGACAGTCACATCCAGCGCCGGAGACTGACCCGCACCGGTCACGGCAACGCGCAACGGCATACCGACTTTGCCCATCCCCAGCTCCAGTTCATCGGCAGCGCTTTGAATGGCGTGATGCACATTCTCTGCGGTCCAGTCGTTGTCGCTGATGGCCGCCAGTTTGTCACGTACCACTTCCAGCGGCTGACGCGCAACCGGACGCAGATGCTTCTTCGCAGCGTCAGCATCAAAGGCATCGAACTCTTCATAGAAGTAACGGCAGGATGCCGCAATCTCTACCAGAGTCTTACAACGCTCGCCCAGCAGGGTAACCAGTTTCGCCAGTTCCGGACCGGTACGGGTATCGATGTTCTGCTGTTCAATATGCCATTGCAGATGCGTCGCCACATATTCCGGCGGCAGGGTATTAATGTAGTGATGGTTCAGCCACTGCAATTTTTCAGTATTGAAGGCACTGGCCGATTTGCTCACCGCATCGAGGGTAAACAGTTCAGTCATTTCCGCCACGCTGAAGATTTCCTGATCGCCATGTGACCAGCCCAGACGCACCAGATAGTTGAGCAGCGCTTCCGGCAGGTAGCCATCATCACGATACTGCATCACCCCTACCGCGCCATGACGTTTGGACAGCTTTTTACCGTCATCACCGAGGATCATTGATACGTGCGCGTACACAGGAACTTCAGCACCAATCGCTTTCAGGATGTTGATCTGACGCGGCGTGTTGTTGATATGGTCTTCACCACGGATAACGTGGGTGATACCCATATCCCAGTCGTCCACCACCACACAGAAGTTATAGGTCGGCGAACCATCGGTACGACGAATGATCAGGTCATCCAGCTCCTGGTTGCTGAACTCAATCGGTCCACGAATCTGATCATCAAAAATGACAGAGCCATCCTGCGGGTTGCGGAAACGCACCACACAAGGTTCGTCAGCAGCATGATGTTCATGGCTGTCGCGGCAACGGCCGTCGTAACGCGGCTTTTCACCCTTCGCCATCTGTTCTTCACGCAATGCTTCCAGGCGCTCTTTGGAGCAGTAACATTTATAAGCAGTGCCAGCCACCAGCATCTCATCGATCACCGCGTTGTAGCGATCAAAGCGTTTGGTCTGGTAGTACGGACCTTCGTTCCAGTCGAGGCTCAGCCAGTTCATGCCATCCATAATGGCTTCGATGGCTTCCGGTGTGGATCGCTCCAGATCGGTATCTTCGATACGCAGAACAAATTCGCCCTTGTTATGACGAGCATAAAGCCAGGAGTAAAGAGCAGTACGAGCACCGCCCACATGCAGATAGCCAGTGGGGCTGGGTGCGAAGCGAGTTTTGATTTTCATTCAGCATTGCCTTAAATGCGCGGAGGTTCGTTGTCTGGATGACAAAAAACAGGTTAACGCGAAAAAACAGTGGGCATATTCTAGCAGCTGACCGTTATTCCTCAATGATTGTCGCGGTGGGTACTGCCGGAGAGAGCCAGTTTTCTGCTAATAAAACCAGCACATTGGCTAAAAGCCCTGCAGGATGTTTAATTTTAAAGCGAACGCACATTTATGTTTTAAAAAGCGTTGACTCACTTCGAAGGATCCCTATAATGCGACTCCACACAGCGGGGGTGATTAGCTCAGTTGGTAGAGCATCTCCCTTACAAGGAGGGGGTCGGCGGTTCGAGCCCGTCATCACCCACCACTCTCAAGGTGGCCCGCAGTGAACAAGAGATAAGATATGGGTGATTAGCTCAGTTGGTAGAGCATCTCCCTTACAAGGAGGGGGTCGGCGGTTCGAGCCCGTCATCACCCACCATATCTTAGTCAGATGACACTCTTGTTAAGTAGTACCGAAGTGGGTGATTAGCTCAGTTGGTAGAGCATCTCCCTTACAAGGAGGGGGTCGGCGGTTCGAGCCCGTCATCACCCACCACTTCGGGTCGTTAGCTCAGTTGGTAGAGCAGTTGACTTTTAATCAATTGGTCGCAGGTTCGAATCCTGCACGACCCACCAATGTAGAAAGGCGCCCTAAAGGCGCCTTTTTGCTATGCCTGCAAAGTGCAGGATGAGAACCTGCTGCAGGTTCGACTGAATCGCCGGGAGCGATTCAGGCTGATGCGTCAGCATCACCCGCAGGGCGAGGCCCCGGATGGGCCGAGGCACATCCTGCACGACCCACCAATGTAGAAAGGCGCCCTAAAGGCGCCTTTTTGCTCTGCGCGAAAACCTCGTCGCCCCTTTGCAAATTCCTTTCGCAACCTTAACACTTTGTGCCCTCATGTGATTTTATCCCCTTGCCGATAACGACTGTGAACTATTGCAAGGAGAAAACCATGAGTACCATTTCAAGTGTGTCCAGCAGTGTCAGTAGTAGTAGCAGCACCGGCAATACCTCACAAATTGCCAGCCTGAATAAACAAATCCAGAGTCTCACCACAGAACTCAAAGATCTGTCCAGTGATGACACCCTGACTGATGAGCAAAAATCAACGCAGGAGCAAATGATTCAGTCGCAGATTCAGATGATTGAGGCGCAGATCACGCAAATCGAGCAGCAGGCGACGCAAAAAGCACAGCAACAGCAGGAGCAGCAGCAAAAGCAAGATACCTCCTCCTCCACCAGCACCAAGGCAGATGGAATCAACCGTCCTACCGATACTAATCAAATCAACGTTTACGTTTAAAACGCCGGTTTGAGGGAACGTTGTTGCGTCAGCAGCTCTGCCTGCTGACGCACTTCCTGCCAGATGGCCTCTGCCGCAGGTGTCAGCGAGCGGTTTCTGCGCTTAATCAACATCAGGCTGCGATTGATTTCAGGATACAGCCGCCGCACCGTCAGTTTCCGTCCGGAAGGCAACGGTAACGCCAGCGCCGGTAAGATACTGATGCCAATTCCTGCCTCAACCATCGGATACAGCGTCGCCGGGTGACCAATCTCCTGCACCACATTCACCGCAATCGACTGCTGCTGCAAAGCGGCATCAATCAGCGCACGGCTGCCGGAGGCATAATCCTGCAACACCATCGTTCGCCCCGCTAACATCGCCCATTGCGGCTGAGTATCCTGAGCCAGCACATCATCTTCCCGACATAGCAGCAAAAATGGTTCATTCATGATGGTCTGATAATCAAAATCGCTATCGCTGATCGGCCCAATAATCAGGCCAAAATCGACCTCCGCGTTACGCACGCTTTGCAGCACCCATTGCTGGGCACGATCATGCAGAATCACGCGAATGTCTGGATAGTGTTGCTGACAGCTGGCGAGGCATTGTGGCATCAGATGGGCAGACGGTGTCTGGCTGGCAGCGACCCGTACCGTCCCACTGCGTTGTTCGCCATAGCTGCGCACATCCTGCACCGTGGTGTTTAGCTCCTCCAGCAGCCGCTCAAGCCGCGTTGCCAGTTGCTGCCCGGCCTCGGTCAGTTGCACTTCACGGGTGGTACGATCCAGTAACCGTACTCCCATCTCCGCCTCCAGCTCTTTAATACTGTGGCTGACCGCCGACTGGCTAAGGCCAATCACCTGCCCCGCCTGGCTGAAGCTGCCGTACTTCGCAACCGCGACAAAGGTGCGCAACTGGCGTAACGTGTAATTCATCGATAGCGCTCATAGATTGATGCAATAAATCAATTTTATTTCTAAACCCAGCTAGCGCACAATCAGCAACATCATTTTTTGCTTAACCGGATTGTAACAATGGGATTTTTACGACTCGACCCGATGATGGTCAAACTCATCATCACCGTGCTGCTGGCCAGCTTCTTACCGGCCAAAGGCGGGTTTGTCGATTTCTTCGAATGGCTGACCACCGCCGCCATCGCCCTGCTGTTCTTTATGCATGGCGCTAAGCTGTCACGCGAAAAAATCATCGCCGGTAGCAGCCACTGGCGGCTGCATTTATGGATTATGTGCAGCACCTTTGTGCTGTTCCCGATCCTCGGCCTGTTGCTGGTGTGGTGGCATCCGGTTGATGTGGGCACCGATATCTATACTGGCTTCATTTATCTGTGTATTTTGCCTGCCACCGTGCAGTCGGCGATTGCCTTTACCTCGATGGCTGGCGGTAACGTCGCCGCGGCGGTATGCAGCGCCTCTGCCTCCAGCCTGCTGGGTGTTTTTGTCTCACCGCTGCTGGTTAACCTGGTGATGAATGTGCACAGTGATGCACCGAGCAACGGTCTGGAGCAGATTGGCAAAATCATGCTGCAATTGCTGGTGCCTTTTGTGCTGGGTCACATCTCACGCCGCTGGATTGGTGGCTGGGTAGAAAAACATCGTAGCCTGATTGGCAAAACCGATCAGACCTCGATTCTGCTGGTGGTTTACTCTGCCTTCAGTGAAGCGGTGGTTAACGGCATCTGGAATCGTGTCGGCGTGGATACCCTGCTGTGGATCCTGGCGGGCAGCCTGCTGCTGCTGGTGGTGGTTCTGCTGATCAACCTCGGAGCTTCACGTCTGTTCGGCTTCAAACGTGCTGATGAGATTACGGTATTGTTCTGCGGATCGAAAAAGAGTCTGGCAAACGGCGTGCCGATGGCCAATATCCTGTTTCCGGCCAGCAGCGTGGGGATTATCGTGCTACCGCTGATGATCTTCCACCAGGTACAGCTGATGGTCTGTTCATTCATCGCACAACGCTATAAAACCAGCAACGAAAAACACCTGGCGCAGCAGCAACAGGCTGAAGCACAAAAATCCTGATAAAAAGGCCCGCATGCGGGCCTTGTTCTTTTATTCACTGCGTTTCAGCGGCTTCACCAGACCTTCCAATCCTTCGATCTTGATCGCCAGCGTTATCTGCATCAGCTCCCCGAGTTTACCGGCGGGAAACTCACCGCCACGGGCAAACCACAACAGATACGGCTCTGGCAGGTCGATCAGCATTCTGCCTTTGTATTTGCCAAATGGCATCGGCGTGTTGGCGATCTCAATCAGCTGCTGCTTTTCCATATCAGGCTCCGAGCAGGCGAATCATCTCTGCTTCGTCAATCACCGCAATGCCCAGTTCCTGGGCCTTCGCCAGCTTAGAACCTGCGGCTTCACCGGCAATCAACAAGTCGGTTTTCTTCGACACGCTACCGCTGACTTTAGCACCCAGCGCCGTTAGTCGCGCCTTCGCATCATCACGGTTCATCTGCGACAGCGAGCCGGTTAATACCACAGTTTTGCCAGCGAACGGGCTATCAATTTCTTCAGCATTGACCACTTCAACCTGCGGCCAGTGTACGCCCATCTGTTCCGTCAGCTCGCGGATAACCTCACGGTTGCTTTCCTCATCCATAAAATTACGTACGTGGCTGGCGACCACTTTGCCGACATCCTGTACCGCGATCAGCGCATCCAAATCAGCATCCATCACCTTTTCCAGCTCGCCGAAATGGTTTGCCAGGTTAGCGGCCGTGGCTTCCCCGACTTCACGGATGCCGAGTGCATAGAGGAAGCGTGGCAGCGTGGTGAATTTGGCTTTCTCCAGTGCATCGACCACATTCTGCGCCGACTTCGGCCCCATACGGTCCAGCCCGGTGAGTTTACCCGCCGTCAGACGGAACAGGTCGGCAGGGGTTTTGACGTATTCTTTTTCCACCAGC
The DNA here is from genome assembly GCF_059730475.1 of Pantoea sp. X-Soil-TKNS-1280. NCBI lineage: Bacteria > Pseudomonadati > Pseudomonadota > Gammaproteobacteria > Enterobacterales > Erwiniaceae > Pantoea > Pantoea sp. X-Soil-TKNS-1280. The sequence continues at coordinate 3,073,863 of NZ_AP035962.1, forward strand.
TGGTCGATGATTTTGTCACCCATGCCATCAACATCCAGCGCGCGGCGCGATACAAAGTGCTTCAGCGCTTCTTTGCGCTGGGCACCGCAAATCAACCCACCGGTACAGCGCGTTACTGCTTCGCCTTCGACACGCTCAACATCAGAACCACATACCGGACAGTGGCTGGGGAACACGATTTCACGCGTATCGTCCGGACGCTCGGATTCCACCACATTCACCACCTGCGGGATGACATCGCCTGCGCGACGAATCACGACTTTGTCGCCAATACGCAGCCCGAGTCGGGCGATTTCATCGGCGTTATGCAACGTCGCATTGCTGACGATCACCCCGGCGACCTGCACCGGCTCCAGACGCGCCACCGGCGTGATGGCCCCGGTACGTCCTACCTGAAACTCAACATCGCGCACAAAGGTCAACTGCTCCTGGGCGGGAAATTTGAACGCTACGGCCCAGCGCGGTGCACGTGCGACAAAGCCCAGCTGCTCCTGCAATGCCAGCGAATCGACCTTGATAACCACACCATCAATATCAAAACCCAGCGTGGGGCGATCCTGTTCAATCTGACGATAAAATTCCAGCACCTGATCGGCATTGTTAGCCAGACGGACACGGTTGCTGACCGGTAAGCCCCAGGCTTTAAACTGCTCCAGACGCCCAAGGTGGCTGGCCGGCATTTCACCGCCTTCCAGCAAGCCAAGACCGTAGCAGAAAAAAGTCAGTGGACGCTTAGCGGTGATACGCGGATCGAGCTGACGCAGTGAACCTGCGGCCGCATTACGCGGGTTGGCAAAAACTTTGGCTCCGGTGCGACGCGCTTCCTCATTGAGTTTTTCGAAACCGCTTTCCGTCATAAAGACTTCACCACGGACTTCAACACGCGCCGGAATGTTATCACCACGCAGACGCAGCGGAATCGCATGAATGGTACGCACATTGGCGGTGATATTTTCCCCGGTAGTGCCGTCGCCACGGGTCGCGGCACGCACCAGTACGCCCTCTTCATACAGCAGGCTCACCGCCAGACCATCCAGCTTGAGCTCACAGCAGTAGACCAGATCATCGCTGCTTTTCAGACGATCCTGAACGCGTTTGTTAAAGGCGAGGAAGCCCGCTTCGTCGAAAGTATTATCCAGCGACAGCATTGGCACTTCATGGCGTACCTGGTCGAAAGCTGCCAGTGGCTCAGCACCCACACGTTGCGTCGGCGAATCCGGCGTGACCAGATCGGGATGCGCTCCCTCCAGCTCACGCAGCTGCGCCATTAATCGGTCATACTCTGCATCCGGGACTTCCGGCGTATCCATCACATGGTAGAGATATTCGTGGTGACGTAACGTGGTGCGCAGCGCGGTGATCTGCTCCTGAACCGATTTCATAGTGCCTCATCCGATAAAAAACCCCCGACAGGCGGGGGTTATAAGTAGAGATTTTTTGATGCCTGTGCAGGTTATCAGCCGATAACCTCACGAATACGCGCTTTGTAGGTTTCCAGCTTTTGCGGCGTCATCATACGACGCTCATCATCCAGCACCACGCCACCCACGTCATCCGCGATGCGTTGCGCAGATTGCAGCATCAGTTTGAAGTTCTGATTCGCATCCCCGTAAGACGGCACCATCATAAAGATAGAAACGCCAGGGGTGCTGAAATCGCCCATCTCATCCGGATTGAACGAGCCAGGCTTCACCATATTGGCCAGGCTAAACAACACCGGGCCACTGCCTGCCGGGCTGAGGTGGCGATGGAAAATATTCATTTCACCGAACTGGAAGCCTGCCTGCAGAATCCCCTGCAACAACGCTTCACCATTCAGTACGCCACCCGCATGGGCAGCAACATGCAGTACCAGCACTGCTTCTTTCTTACTGCCAGCTGCAGCAGGCTGCGGCTGTTTTTCTTCATGGACAACCGGCGCAGCGACATGCGGCTCAGGTTGTTCTGCAGCCTGGAATTCAGGTGCCGGTTGTGTGGCGGCGAGCGGATCCTGATCCAGCAACGGATCGGCCTGAATCGGCTGAGGCTGCGGTGCCGGTCGTGCCACTGGCGCTACCGGCGGCTCAGGCTGCTGGCGCACTTCAGGCTCCGCATCAAACAGCGGATCACGCGCAACTGGCGCTTCCTGACGCGGTGCAGGCTGACGAACAGGTTCCGGCGCACGCGGCGCGCTGGCAGGCTTCTTATCCGGATAGCCACCAAACTCAGGTTCATCGTGCGTGTCATGATCGCGACGAACACGAACTTCGCCGACGCCTTCATCATCGTCGCTCAGCAGATCATCATCCGCTTCTTCGCGTTGTTTCAGACGTTTGTGCGGGCGATCGCGAAACACAGAAGAGCGCTCTTTACGGCTGGTCCACAGTCCGTGAAGTAGCAGCGCTATTATGGCGATCGCGCCAACAACGATTAATATCAGACGCAAATCCTGCATCATTGTATTCTCTGTTGTTCCAATACCTTGCCACCACGGCAAACTTTACCCTCTAACTGTATTTGCCCAGCTACACAAGTGCAAGTCTGTGCAGTATTTTCTGACAAATAAGATAGCTCCCCCACGCTTTTTTGCTGTTTTTTCGCGCAAAGCGACCCGGTTGCCGATAAAAAGCCAGGAAAAGCCAGGTTATGATGTTTGCGCCCGCACACATATGGAGAAAGGCCCGTTATGCCCGCTGAGAATTCGGTCTCATCATTTAATGGTATTCATTACTTCGCCGAGGGATGGAAACTGGTGCGTCTGCCTGGCATTCGCCGTTACGTCATCATCCCCCTGCTGGTCAACATTCTGCTGCTGGGTGGTGCCTTTATCTGGCTGTTTAAGCGCCTGGGGCTTTGGATTCCGCAGTTCATGGCACACATTCCAGACTGGCTACAGTGGCTCAGCTATCTGCTATGGCCACTGACCGTGATTTCGATTGTGCTGATATTCAGTTACTTCTTCTCCACCATTGCCAACTTAATTGCTGCCCCCTTTTGTGGCCTGCTGGCGGAGCAATTGGAAGGACGTTTAACCGGAAATCCGCTGCCCGATAGCGGCTGGGTTGCCATGCTGAAAGACGTCCCGCGCATCATGAAACGTGAAATACAGAAGCTGGGTTACTATTTGCCACGCGCATTTGGTCTCCTGTTGCTCCACTTTATCCCGGGCTTTGGTCAAACCGTGGCACCACTTTTATGGTTTCTGTTCAGCGCCTGGATGTTGTCAGTGCAATACTGCGATTATCCCTTTGATAACCACAAAGTGAGTTTTGCCCGCATGCGCAGTGCGTTACGCCAGCATAAAACCGCCAATATGCAGTTTGGTGCGCTGGTGAGCCTGTTCACCATGATCCCGATTGTCAATCTGGCCATTATGCCGGTCGCTGTATGTGGTGCCACGGCAATGTGGGTGGATCGTTATCGCCTGCAACATCAGCGTCATTAATCCATCAAAGAGCCTTATGCTTTTTTGCATGGGGCTTATGGTTGTGGGCTATATAGATATACGATTTCTTTCCTTCCGCACTCAGGCAGAAAAGGTATGCTCTGAGGGTTCCCAATATTTCATACAGTTAAGGACGAGCTATGAGTAAGATCTATGAAGACAACTCGCTGACAATTGGTCATACGCCGCTGGTTCGACTGAACCGCATCGGTAACGGCCGCATTCTGGCGAAGGTCGAGTCCCGTAACCCGAGCTTCAGCGTCAAATGCCGTATCGGTGCCAATATGATTTGGGACGCAGAAAAACGCGGCATCCTGAAACCTGGCGTAGAACTGGTTGAACCCACCAGCGGTAACACCGGTATTGCCCTGGCCTATGTGGCAGCAGCGCGTGGTTACAAGCTGACGCTGACCATGCCGGAAACCATGTCGATCGAACGTCGTAAGCTTTTGAAAGCGCTGGGTGCCAATCTGGTGTTGACCGAAGGTGCGAAAGGCATGAAAGGTGCCATCGCCAAAGCGGAAGAGATTGTTGCCGGCGACCCGGATAAATTTGTCCTGCTGCAGCAGTTCAGCAACCCGGCTAACCCGGAAATTCATGAAAAAACCACCGGCCCGGAGATCTGGGAAGATACCGATGGTGCCGTGGACGTGTTTATCGCCGGTGTCGGTACTGGCGGCACGCTGACCGGTGTCAGCCGCTACATCAAAAACACCAAAGGGAAGAAAGACCTGATTTCGGTGGCAGTCGAACCCACCGATTCCCCGGTGATCGCTCAGGCGCTTGCTGGTGAAGAGATCAAACCGGGTCCGCACAAAATTCAGGGTATCGGTGCTGGCTTCATCCCAGGCAACCTTGACCTGAAACTGGTTGACCGGGTTGTTGCCATCACCAATGACGAAGCGATCAGCACCGCACGTCGTCTGATGGAAGAAGAAGGCATCCTCGCCGGTATCTCCTCAGGTGCAGCCGTCGCCGCCGCGCTGAAGTTGCAGGAAGACGAAGCATTCGCCAACAAAAACATTGTGGTGATCCTGCCGTCCTCTGGCGAGCGTTACCTTAGCACTGCGCTTTTTGCTGATCTGTTCACCGAAAAAGAGCTGCAACAGTGACGGTCAAAGTCTGAAAGTGGCGAAAAAAGCACCCGAATGGGTGCTTTTTTGTGGCTCAGATCTCACTTTTACCACCTGGCAGATTGCTTTCAGTGACGAGGGTCTGGTATTTAAGCAGCCAATTATTTCGATGCCTGAAATTAATCGGGCTTTGAAGTGGATCAAGCTGAATCGATTTACTGATTTGGCGATACGGCGAATCACGGCATAATGGGCAGATGGAGCGATCATCTCTGCTTTTGATCCTTCACCTGAAATGACGCTCTCATTCATGCGCATTTTTTGGTCATCTGTGATGCCTGACCCGCGCACCTACACAGGCTAAAGTTACGGCTCCAGGCTAGACTTTAGATCCATAACACCAAACCTGATAAAGTTGGGGAAATAGAATGTTCCAGCAAGAAGTTACCATTACCGCACCGAACGGCCTCCACACTCGTCCTGCAGCTCAGTTCGTTAAAGAAGCCAAGGCTTTCCAGTCAGAAATCACCGTGACTTCCAATGGCAAATCCGCCAGCGCGAAAAGCTTGTTCAAACTGCAGACACTGGGTCTGACTCAGGGTACGGTTGTTACGCTGTCTGCCGAAGGTGAAGATGAGCAGCAAGCGGTTGAACACCTGGTAAAACTGATGGCTGAGCTGGAGTAATCCGCTCAGTTTGTAACTAAACCGACTCCTTTGCCCCATTGAGTGCAAACATCTTGATCGCGGACAACCTGTCCGCGTTATTGCTTCCGTAGATTGACTTATCCGCGACAATGGCAATGCATCGGGTCAACGAGCCATCGTGATTATAAAGGTAGAGTTATGATTTCAGGCATTTTAGCATCACCGGGTATCGCTTTCGGCAAAGCACTGCTGCTGAAGGAAGATGAGATCGTCATCAACCGTAAAAAGATTTCTGATGACCAGGTTGAGCAGGAAGTACAGCGCTTCCTTGATGGACGCAGCAAAGCTGCTTCTCAGCTCGAAGCCATCAAAATCAAAGCCGGTGAAACCTTCGGTGAAGAAAAAGCGGCGATCTTTGAAGGTCACATCATGCTGCTGGAAGACGAAGAGCTGGAGCAGGAAATCATCGACCTGATCAAGAAAGATCGCGCGACTGCTGATGCTGCTGCCCACTCCGTCATTGAAGGACAGGCGAAAGCGCTGGAAGAACTGGATGACGAATACTTAAAAGAACGTGCGGCTGACGTACGTGACATCGGTAAACGCCTGCTGCAAAACATCCTTGGCCTGCACATCGTTGACCTGAGCGCCATCGAAGAAGAATCCATTCTGGTGGCGAAAGATCTGACACCATCAGAAACCGCGCAGCTGAACCTGAAAAAGGTACTGGGCTTTATCACCGATCTCGGTGGCCGCACCTCTCACACCTCCATCATGGCGCGTTCCCTCGAACTGCCTGCGATTGTCGGCACCGGTAGCGTGACCGCCACGGTGAACAATGGCGATTTTCTGATTCTGGATGGCGTAAACAACAAAGTTTACATCAACCCGACCGCAGACGTACTGGAAGAGCTGAAAGCCATCCAGACGCAATATTTGTCTGAAAAACATGAACTGGCGAAACTGAAAGATCTGCCGGCGATCACGCTGGATGGTCATCAGGTTGAAGTGTGCGCCAACATCGGTACCGTCCGTGATGTTGCCGGTGCCGAGCGTAACGGTGCCGAAGGTGTGGGCCTGTATCGTACCGAGTTCCTGTTTATGGACCGTGATTCACTGCCAACTGAAGAAGAACAGTTCCAGGCTTACAAAGCCGTGGCTGAAGCCATGGGCTCACAGGCCGTCATCGTCCGTACCATGGATATCGGTGGCGACAAAGACCTGCCCTACATGGACCTGCCGAAAGAAGAAAACCCGTTCCTCGGCTGGCGTGCGATTCGTATCGCCATGGACCGCAAAGAGATTCTGCACGCCCAGCTGCGCGCGATCCTGCGTGCCTCTTCGTTTGGCAAACTGCGCATCATGTTCCCGATGATCATTTCCGTGGAAGAAGTTCGCTTCCTGAAAGCAGAACTGGACATGCTCAAAGCGCAGCTGCGTGAAGAAGGTAAAGCCTTTGATGAAACCATCGAGATGGGCATCATGGTAGAAACACCGGCTTCCGCAGTGATTGCCCGCCATCTGGCGAAAGAAGTCGATTTCTTCAGTATTGGGACAAACGACCTGACGCAGTATACTCTGGCGGTCGATCGTGGTAATGATTTGATTTCTCACCTCTATAACCCAATGTCGCCTTCTGTTCTGGGCCTCATCAAGCAAGTGATCGATGCATCACATGCCGAAGGGAAATGGACCGGCATGTGTGGTGAGCTGGCTGGTGATGAACGTGCTACACTACTGTTACTGGGAATGGGGCTGGACGAATTCAGCATGAGTGCCATTTCAATCCCGAGCATCAAGAAAATTATTCGTAATACCAATTTTGAAGATGCGAAGGCATTGGCGGAGCAGGCTCTGGCTCAACCCACAGCAGATGATTTGATGAACCTGGTGAACAAGTTCATCAAAGAAAAAACACTCTGCTGATCCGCGAGACGCTGGCCCCAAATTACTGCTTAGGAGAAGATCATGGGTTTGTTTTCTAAACTTTTTGGCGACAAAACAGAAAGCGCTTCCGGAACTATTGAAATCGTAGCGCCTCTGTCAGGCGAAATCGTGAATATTGAAGACGTACCAGATGTGGTATTCGCGGAGAAAATTGTCGGTGACGGTATCGCCATCAAACCTTCAGGCAACAAAATGGTTGCCCCGGTTGATGGGACTATCGGCAAAATTTTCGAGACCAACCACGCCTTTTCAATCGAGTCTGACAACGGCATCGAGCTGTTTGTCCACTTCGGTATCGACACGGTTGAACTGAAAGGTGAAGGCTTCAAACGTATCGCTGAAGAAGGCCAGAAAGTGAAAAAAGGCGATGTGGTGATCGAATTTGATCTGCCGCTGCTGGAAGAGAAAGCAAAGTCCACGCTGACGCCGGTTGTGATCTCTAACATGGATGAGATCAAAGACCTGATCAAACTCTCTGGTCCGGTTACTGTGGGTGAAACCCCGGTGATTCGTATCAAGAAATAATTCGCAGTCTGGATAGTAAAACGGCACCCAATGGGTGCCGTTTTTATTTAACAGCCACTCAATTCTGCTTCCAGCGTGGCAACTTCAGCGTCAGTTCCAGGCCCCCTTCCGGGCGATTAACCGCCTGCACTTCACCGTGATGCGCCAGGATCACCTTACGAACGATGGACAGCCCCAGACCGTAACCTTTGCCCATCAGTGGTGAATTCACCCGCACGAAGGGGTCGAAAATACTGGAAAGCTTCTCATCATCGACACCCGGCCCCTGATCGCGTACGCGAATCGCCAGCCACTGGTTCTCCGCCTGCAAACGCACCTGAATATGCTGGCCACGATGGGAGAAACGCAGCGCGTTACGCAGCACATTCTCCACCCCACGGCGAATCAGCTCCGCATTGCCGTGCACGGTATAGTCGGCATTTTCATCAACCTGAAAATCGACTTTCACGCCCGGAATCTGCGCCTCATAGCGGACATCGGTCACCACCGCATGTAGCAGGCCGGTGAGGTCAAAATACTGCTCCCCAGGCATGCTTTCGTGCTCGGCACGCGACAAAGTCAGCAACTCGCCAATCATCTTATCGAGGCGACGCGCTTCCTCATCGATACGGTTCAGAGAGGTTTCTACGCTTTCCGGCGTCTGGCGCGCCAGACCGGTTGCCAGTTGCAGACGCGCCAGCGGCGAACGCAATTCGTGGGAGATATCATGCAACAACTCCTCACGCGCTTTCACCAGCGTATCCAGTCGTTCCACCATGGCGTCAAAATCCTGCGCCACGCTGGACAGCTCATCATGGCGTTTGCGCATCACCGGATAGAGACGCACGCTCAAATCACCACTACTCACGCGGGCAAAACCTTCACGCAGCTGACGCATCGGACGCGTCAGGTTCCACGCCAGCAGCAGGCTAAACAGCAGCCCCAACGCACCAGCGAAGGTAAACATCGGCTCAGGAATATTCAGGATACGACGCGGACCGCCCACGCCCATTGAGCTATCCTCACGCAGGCCTTTCACGTCGTAGCGTAGCTCGTACTCTTTGCCGTCAGACCCTTTGACCCAGCGTACAATCACATCCGGGAAAGGGCCGTGGAAGGGTTCATTAAACCCTTCCGGTGGCGCGTTCTGGGTTGAGACCGGTTTGTTGTGCTGAATCACCGAAAAGAACTGTCGATCATTCGGTTCCCAGTCAGCCATCATATCGTCGAGTGAACTTGGCCCACCGCGTTCCAGCACCGACACTGCCGACGCCATCTGCAAATTGACAATACGCCGAATCGCCACGATTTCAGGGGGTTCATGGCGATTACCGGAGAGGGAAAAACCGAGCCACAGCAGCTGGCTGATAATCACAAAAACGATCCAGAAGCCCAGCAGGATCTTCCAGAACATCCGACCACGATAGCTGTGCTGCTTCATCGAATGCGATAACCAATACTGCGCACGGTTTCAATGTTGACGTTGTCTGCGGTTAACGCCGCCAGCTTTTGACGAATATTGCTGATATGCACATCGACGCTACGGTCGTAAGCTTCACGCGGACGGCCCAGCCCTTTCTCGGACAGTTCATCTTTCGATACCACACGATCCGGAGCACGCATCAGCAGGTCGAGCAGATTGAATTCTGAAGCGGTCAGGTCAAAGGCTTTGCCCTGCCATTCGGTGATACGGGTAGCGGGATTGAGGCTCAAATCGCCCCAGCGCAGCACTTCTTTTTTATCGGGCAACGGCGTCTGATCTTCAAAGCGACGCAGCACCGCACGCAGACGCGCTACCAGTTCACGTGGGTAGCAGGGTTTCGGTACATAATCGTCCGCTCCCATCTCCAGACCAATCACGCGATCGATATTGTCGCCTTTGGCCGTCAGCATGATCACCGGCAGACGGCTGTTCTGACGCACCTGGCGCAGCACATCAATTCCACTCATATCCGGCAGCATGATATCGAGAATCATGGCGGTGTAATTGCCTGAAAGCGCACCTTCAACTCCGGCACTTCCGGTTAAAACCAGTTGTGCATCAAAGCCTTCCGCAATCAGGTATTGGCTCAGCATAGTACCAAGCTCTAAATCGTCATCAACAAGCAGAATTTTCATCTTTATCTCTCGTACAAAATTGCCGCTATTTTGTCCTGAGTTCGTCCCGAACGCAGCCGGTTTTACTCGATCCTTACGTAGCGGCGCGATTTATCGCGCAACGAATTTGTGCAAGAGAATAGTTTAGTGGAAAACACCGGTGGAGAGGTAACGGTCGCCGCGATCGCAAATAATCGCCACCACTACGCTGCCTGGCTGAGCCGCTGCAATGCGCAATGCCCCGGCTACCGCACCGCCAGAACTGACACCACAGAAAATACCTTCACGCCGCGCCAGCGCACGCATCGTCTCTTCCGCTTCCTGTTGCGTCATATCCATCACTTCATCCACCAGTTCCGGGCGGAAAATACCGGGCAAATAGGCACTCGGCCAGCGACGGATACCGGGAATGCTGCTGCCTTCCTGCGGTTGCAAACCAATAATTTTCACTGCTGGCGCAGACTCGCGCAGATAGCGGCCCACGCCAGTGATAGTGCCTGTCGTCCCCATGCTGGAGACGAAATGGGTCATGCGATGCTGGCTCTGCTGCCAGATTTCCGGGCCGGTAGTGAGATAGTGACCGAGAGGATTATCGGGGTTATTGAACTGATCCAGCACCCTGCCCTCACCGCGTGCCGCCATCTCCTGCGCCAAATCACGCGCCCCTTCCATTCCCTGTTCGCGAGTGACCAGCACCAGCTCCGCACCATAGGCGCGCATCGCGTCCTGGCGCTCCTGACTCATGTTTTCCGGCATCAACAGGCGCAGACGATAGCCTTTCATCGCCGCGATCATCGCCAGCGCGATACCGGTGTTGCCACTGGTGGCTTCAATCAGCGTATCGCCCGGTTTAATTTCACCACGCCGTTCCGCCTGATGAATCATCGACCAGGCGGCACGATCCTTGACTGAACCCGCAGGATTATTACCTTCCAGTTTTAGCCAGATTTCGCTGCCGTTGTCAGGCGTCAGGCGCTGCAACTTAATCAACGGCGTATTACCGATGGTATTTTCCAGTGTGGTCACGGTCAGATTCCCGGAGAAAGAGGGGCAAAGAAATCGGGCGGGAAAGTCCCGCCCGAAGGAGTGTCAAAAATATCAGGCGCTCTCGGCAAAGGCAACCGTGCGCAGCGGTGTTGTGCCCTGGTAAAGCCGGGCCTGTTGCAGGCCAACAAACAAACGTTCACCGCGAATCGGGGCGGATTGCTCGCCATCAAACACCAGGGTAAAAGGTTCGCTCTGCCAGCCAGCGGGTTGTACCACCAGCTGCCAGAAATGTCCGCGCGGGCTGACTTCCAGCACCTGCACTGGCAGCGGAGTCTCCAGGCTGCTCTGGCGCGACACATCAATCTCCCACGGACGCAGGAACAGCTCTACCGGGCCCTGATGCGCCGGGGTATAGCCCAGCGGCCAGCGATGTGCCGCAACATGGAATTGCGAGCCATGCACTTCACCATCAAAGCGGTTAACTTCACCGAGGAACTCCAGCACGAAGCGGGTGGCCGGATCGCGCCACACTTCGTCCGGTGTACCGACCTGCTCAATATTGCCCTGGCTCATCACCACTACGCTGTCCGCGACTTCCATCGCTTCTTCCTGATCGTGGGTGACGAACACGCTGGTGAATTTCAGTTCTTCATGCAGCTGACGCAGCCAGCGACGCAGCTCTTTACGCACCTGGGCATCGAGCGCGCCGAAGGGTTCATCCAGCAATAAAATTTGCGGTTCTACGGCCAGCGCACGCGCCAGTGCGACGCGCTGTTTCTGACCGCCCGACAGCTGTGCCGGGAAACGGCTGGCGAGATGACTCAACTGCACCATCTCCAGCAGACGGGTCACGCGCTGTTTGATTTCCGCACTGGAGGGACGCTCGCGGCGTGGCAGCACCGTCAGGCCAAACGCGATGTTGTCGAACACCGTCATATGGCGAAACAGCGCGTAGTGCTGGAAGACAAACCCCACCTGGCGATCGCGCGCATGCAGGCGGCTGACGTCTTTACCGTGGAACTGGATCTGACCGCTGTTCTGATGCTCCAGACCGGCGATGATACGCAGCAGCGTGGTTTTACCCGAACCGGATGGGCCCAGCAGCGCCACCATCTGGCCGGAAGGAATATCCAGAGAGATATCGTTCAACACCGGCGTGCGGCCAAACGATTTGTTAATTTGTTTGATCTCAATGCTCATGATTTTCCTCCTGTTGGCGTTTCCGCTGATGCTCTAAACGCCACTGCACCACGCTTTTCAGAAACAGTGTCACTATCGCCATCAGGGTCAGCAGCGCGGCGGCGGTAAATGCGCCAACGGTGTTGTAGTCCTGATGGAGTAATTCAACCTGAAGCGGCAAGGTATAGGTTTCGCCGCGAATCGATCCCGATACCACCGAGACCGCACCAAATTCGCCGATGGTACGGGCATTGGTCAGCACCACGCCGTACAACAACGCCCAGCGGATATTCGGCAGCGTGACGCGGCGGAACATCTGCCAGCCGGATGCGCCAAGCAGCACCGCGGCTTCATCTTCGTTACTGCCCTGGCTGAGCATCACCGGCACCAGTTCACGCACCACAAACGGACAGGTTACGAAAATGGTCGCCAGCACCATGCCCGGCCAGGCAAACATAATCTGGATATTGTGCGCATCCAGCCAGCCACCCGCCGGACCATTGATACCCCAGAACAGCAGGTACATCAGGCCAGCGACCACCGGGGAGACGGCAAAAGGAATATCGAACAGCGTCAGCAACAGCTGGCGGCCAGGAAAGTTAAAACGCGTCACCAGCCACGCCAGCAACGTACCGAACACCAGGTTAACCGGCACGGTGATCAACGCCACCATCACCGTCAGCCAGATGGCGTGCAGCATATCGCCATCTTTCAGGTTACCGATGGCGGCACCCAGCCCCTGATTGAGCGCTTCCCAGAAGATGGAGACCATCGGCACCACCAGCAACATGATGGAAACCAGCGCGCCAATGCCAATCAGCAGCCATTTACCCCAGTTAATCGGTGAACGATCAACCCGATTGATTTGCGAAATCTCTGCCATCAGTGACCTCCTAAACGACGGCCAAAGCGGCTTTGCAGGGTGTTGATAGCGAACAGCAGCAGCAACGAGGCGGCAAGGATCACCGAGGCGATGGCGCTGGCGGCCGGATAATCAAACTCCTGCAAACGCACAAAAATCATCAGCGAGGTCACTTCTGTTTTCCACGCGATATTACCGGCGATAAAGATCACCGCACCAAACTCGCCGAGGCTGCGGGTAAACGACAGCGCGGTCCCGGCCAGCAACGCCGGAGCCACTTCTGGCAGCACCACGCGACGAAAGCTCTGCCACGGTGTCGCACCGAGGGTTTCGGCAGCTTCTTCGTATTCCGGCCCTAACTCTTCCAGCACCGGTTGCACGGTACGCACCACAAACGGAATGCTGGTGAAGGCCATCGCCACCGCGATACCGAGCCAGGTATAAGAAACTTTGATATCGAACTGGGCCAGCCACTGACCATACCAGCCATTAACCGAGAACAAACCCGCCAGCGTCAGGCCAGCCACTGCCGTGGGCAGGGCGAAGGGTAAATCCATCAGACCATCGAGCAGAGTACGGCCAGGAAAGCGATAGCGGGTCAGAATCCACGCCATCAGCATGCCAAACACCGCATTGAAGAGGGAAGCTACCCCGGCAGACAGCAGCGTCACTTTATACGCCGCTACCAGCTGTGGATTGGTGATCACTTCCCAGTACTGCGCCAGCGTCATTTTCGACAGCTGCATCAGCAACGCGCTGATCGGCAGCAGCAGAATCAGGCAGGTAAATAGCAGACTGGTACCGAGGCTGATACCGAATCCGGGCAGTACCCGTTTTTGCGTTGAGGCAAACATTAACCGCGCCCCGCTGCCAGCAATTTGTCCAGCTCAGCGCCGCTGGCAAAATGGGTTTTCATCACGTTATCCCAGCCACCAAATGCCTCATCGACATTGAAAAGACGGGTCTGCGGGAAGCGATCCTGCTGGGCTGCCATCAACTGCGGGTTGTTCACACGATAGTAAAAGCTGGTAATGATTTTCTGTGCTTCCGGTGTATAGAGATAATTTAAATAGGCTTTCGCCGCATCCGTCGTGCCATTGTGCGCGACGTTTTTATCCACCCAGGCAACCGGGAACTCGGCGAGGATGTTGGTCTTCGGCACAATCACTTCGTAACCATCTTTAGCGTACTGGTTACGAATGTTATTCACTTCTGACTCGAAGCTAATCAGCACGTCACCCAGGCCGCGCTCGGCGAAAGTGGTGGTGGCACCACGGCCTCCGGTATCAAACACTTCGACGTTTTTCAGGAATTGCGTCATAAAGGCTTCGGTTTTGGCCTGGTCTTTGCCATCAGCCTGATCCGCAGCGCCCCAGGCGGCCAGATAGGTGTAGCGGCCATTGCCGGAGGTTTTAGGATTCGGGAAAATCAGTTTCACGTCAGCCCGTGCCAGATCGGCCCAGTCGTGAATATTCTTTGGGTTACCCTTACGCACCAGGAACGCCATGGTGGAGTAAAACGGCGAGCTGTTATTCGGCAGGCGGCTTTGCCAGTCGGCCGGGATCAGCTGACCTTTATCGTGCAGCACCTGCACATCTGTCACCTGGTTATAAGTCACCACATCGGCGCGCAAACCCTGCAGGATCGCCAGCGCCTGTTTTGATGAACCGGCATGAGATTGTTTAATCGTCAGCTTGTCACCCGGATGGCTGGCATCCCACTGCTGCTCAAAAGGCGCATTCAGGGCGACAAACAGTTCGCGCGAGACGTCATACGAGCTGTTGAGCAGCTCTGTCGCCTGCACAGCACCCGCCATTGCCAGCGAAAGCGCGATACCGCCAACCAACTTTTTAAAAACGGGAAGTGTCATGCTGCACCTGGAAATGTGGAGTTACGGCTGATGCCATTAGATGTTGTCAGTGTATTTATAACTCGAGGCAAACCAGTAACGGTTTTATATATCGTTTGCTGATTTCAAAGTCTAAAAAGGCATAAGACGACGGGGAAGTTTATGCATCTGGCGGGATAACGAACGGACGGCATCGCCGCCGTCCGGGAGGGCATTACAGCGCCTGTAACGCGTCAAGCGATGGAGCAAAAAAGTAGCTACCGGTGACCGGTTTGGTAAACCGTAGCATGGCGTCCATCTTGCCATCACGCTCACCAAACATGCTCAACAGCTGCTGTTCAATATTATGCAGGCGATTGCAGTAGGCAATAAAGAACAGGCCATGGGTGCCGCTGGCTGTACCGTAAGGCAGGCTCTGACGCAAAATCTTCAGCCCTTTGCCTTCTTCTTTAAGATCGACGCGGCTGAGATGCGAGGTCACCGGGCGCTCATCGCCGGGAATCTCTTCATTCTCCACCTTGGTGCGCCCCATTACCGCTTCCTGCTTGTCAACCGCCATGCGGTTCCACAGCTTCAGGTTATGTTCCCAGCGCTGGGTGAAGACATAGCTGCCACCTGCATCCGGGCCAGCGGCGATAATCGCTACCTGCTCACGCTGTTCGCCTTGCGGATTCTCGGTGCCATCGACGAAACCGGAGAGATCGCGTTCTTCCACCCAGCGAAAACCGTGGGTTTCTTCTTCGATATCGACAGCAGCGGCAAACGCTACCAGCGCAGCCTGCGCCAGAGAGAAGTTCACATCGTGGCGGAGTGACTGAATATGGATCAGCAAATCACGCTGCGTAGCAGGCGCAATGCCTTTGCCCAGCGCGCTAAAGGCTTTCAGTTCTGGTGCAGAATCCGCACCCTGCAAGTCGCGCCACAGCGTATCACCGAAGGCGATCACCGCGCCCAACCCGGCATCAGCGAATTTTTGTTGCAGTGCATCGAGGTGTTGCAGGAAGGTTTTGCTGCCCAGGCGCAGCGCATCGAGATCACCCGTGACACGGGCTTCCAGCCAAATGGCGAAACGGCGGTGTTCCAGCAGAATCCCGCTCTGAAATTGAGACATCGACATGCTCTCCGGCAATGGGGGTTAAACGGCGTTTTTTTCGTCCGTATCATACCGGAAAGTGGCGGCGATAGCCCGTATCACCGCACTTTTTTGAGGGATTAACGTTGCCAGACGATCTTGCTGATTTTCCAGTTTTTCAGCGTATCATCCGACGGCATCAACCCTTCAGGGCCGTGCCATTCGCCGCTGTAGACATAAGCGATGTGCTGGCTATTCGGCGCACGGCACTCCACATCACGGCTGTCGAGACCCGGTACCATTTTGCAGTTATCAAACGCCTTAGTGAATTTGGCACTGAACGGGTCACCGATTTTGCTGCCGTCTGCACTCTTCGCGCTCGGATCCAGTACCTCGATACGTTCAACGCTGCTTTGCCCGTTGATCACCAGTTTGACCTTGTCACCATCCAGTGCCTGCCAGAACTCCACCACCTGGCCATTCTGGGTGCGCATGCCCTGGCGCAGCTTGTAATCGCCATTCAGCGCTTTATCGATAGCCGTTTGCGTCATGGCGGTGCTACTGGATAGCCCGGCGACACCCTGCTCGCTTACCGTCAGCGAACCACCGAACCAGCTGAGCGGATTCAGCGCCGACCAATGGTAACTCAGGGGGTTATACCAGTGGCTTTCATCAGCCGAACCCGAAGACGCAGAGCTGGCACAACCTGCCAGCACCAGAGCCGTCGCCAGCAGCGCGGGACGAACAACTTTCATGAAAACTCCTTGATCTTGTTTGCCGGTTTGGCGTGCCTGTTGGAGTCGCAAAGCGACAAAAAGTTTATTCGTGATGCTGATGTTCGGGCAAAAAGCAGTCACACAGGCGTCGATGGGTTTGCAGCCAGTACAGCGCCAGCAGGTCGAACACCGTTAGCAGCAGCGGGAATGGCGAATCGGGCATCGCGCCCTGCAACAGATTAACGCCCTGCCACAACAGGTTAATCAGCAATGACAGGCTCAGCACCAGACGCCAGCTTTGCCACAGGCGCGGCCAGCGTTGACGATAACCGGTGAGCAGCAGCCCGATAGCCGCCGGAATGCCGAGCGCCAGGCCCAGCCAGAAACTTTGCCGATCGGGATAGAACAGCGCCAGCAGGTCATTCCCCTGCTGACGGGACGCCCCGGCCATCACCAGAATCAGCCAGGTTCGCGCCTGGAGCAGCAGGATCAGCCAGAAAAGAAACGGCAGCCGCAGCTGCCCTTTTGCATCGTATTCTTCTGGCGGGTATTTCAGCGTAACCACTTAATACTCACGGTCTTCAATCAGGCGCTTGCCCAGCAGCAGTGAATCCACTGGCTCGTAATCGAGCTTTTCATAGAAGGCCACCACCTGGTCGTTCTCTTCACGCACCATCAGATGGATTTTCGGGCAGCCGCGCGCAATCAGTTTCTTTTCCAGACGATTCATCAGCGCGTTGGCAAAGCCACGCCCCTGATAATCAGGATGCACCGCCAGATAATAAGCCGCACCACGATGACCATCGTAGCCGCCCATCAGCGTACCCACCACCTCGCCACCGACTTCGGCCACCAGAAACAGCTCCGGGTCATGGTTCATTTTGCGTTCAATGTCCAGCTCAGGGTCATTCCACGGGCGTAACAGATCGCAACGCTCCCAGAGCGTGATCACTTCTTCAAAATCTTCCTGGCGGAATGAGCGGATTTCCATCGGCGTTACCCTGCAGTTAGGCACAATTCGCTGATTATCACGTATTCTTTAGCGGGCGCAACCCTCGCACCGTTCAGTGGCAGAAAAAAGCGACGAAATTCCTGTTCGCGACCTGAAATACAAAGTAAAGCCCTGAAATAGTTACAGGGTCGCACCCGTCAGGATGTTACGATATAACACTTTTCAGGTAAGCCTGTCAGGGATTCATTGATGAAAAAAATTTCACTGCTCAAACGTTTAACTAATCGCCGTCAGCTGCTGCTGTCCGGGCTGGCGCTGGCGGTGCTATCGCCGCGTCTGGTGCAGGCCAAAGAAGAAAGTGCCGATTTGCACCTGCTGCCGCGCCACAATAAACCCGCGCCACCAGCTAAAAACGGCAAACGTATTGTGATGATCGACCCGGGCCACGGCGGGATTGATTCCGGTGCGGTTGGCGAACAAGGTTCCGAAGAAAAACACATCGTGCTGGATATCGCCAACAACGTGCGCCAGCTGTTGCAGGATCATCCCCGGGTTGAAGTCCGCCTGACGCGTGATACGGATTACTTTATCCCCCTGTATCAGCGGGTGGAAATTGCCCATCAGCACGGTGCCAACCTGTTTATGTCGATTCACGCCGATGGTTACACCAGCCCGGACGCCAATGGCGCTTCGGTGTTTGCCCTGTCAAATCGTGGAGCCAGCAGCGCGATGGCGCGCTATATGTCGCAGAAAGAGAACGATGCTGACAAAGTCGCCGGGGTGGAAGTGGCGCAGAAAGATCAGTATCTGAACCAAATCCTGTTCGATCTGGTACAGACCGATACCATCCGCAACAGCCTGACGCTTGGTAAACATGTGCTGGATCAGATCCGTCCGGTGCATCATTTACACAGCCAGCACACTGAGCAGGCGGCGTTCGCTGTGCTGAAATCCCCCTCGATTCCGTCGGTACTGGTGGAGACCTCCTTCATTACCAACCCGCACGAGGAGCAGTTGCTTGGCACCCCAGCGTTTCGCCGAAAAATTGCCAGCGCCATCGCGGATGGCATCGTCAATTACTTTGAGGAGTACGATCGGCGTCAGGCTTAGGTATAATCGCGGCAAATTTCCGGAACGAGTGACTCATGAGCAATCCCGATATTTCCCGCGTCAAAGCCTTTCTGCTGGCGCTCCAGGATGACATCTGCGCCCAGCTGGCGGCGGAAGATGGTGCCGCCGATTTTGCCGAAGATAGCTGGCAGCGCCCGGCCGGCGGCGGTGGCCGCAGCCGCGTATTACGCAACGGCGCGGTGTTTGAGCAGGCCGGTGTTAACTTCTCCCACGTCCATGGCGATCAAATGCCTGCCTCAGCCACCGCGCACCGCCCGGAGCTGGCAGGCCGCAGTTTTGAAGCGATGGGCGTCTCGCTGGTGATCCACCCGGAAAATCCCTATGTCCCGACCAGCCACGCCAATGTGCGTTTCTTTATTGCCGAAAAACCGGGTGCCGATCCGGTGTGGTGGTTCGGTGGCGGTTTCGATCTCACCCCTTTCTACGGCTTTGAAGAAGATGCGCTGCACTGGCATCAGACCGCGTTTGATCTGTGCCAGCCGTTCGGTGCGGATGTCTACCCGCGTTATAAAAAGTGGTGCGACGACTACTTCTGGCTGAAGCATCGCGACGAGCAGCGCGGCATTGGCGGCCTGTTCTTTGACGATCTCAACACCCCTGATTTTGACCATTGCTTTGCCTTTACCCAGGCGGTGGGCAATGGCTTCCTGCAAGCCTATCGCCCGATTGTGGCAAAACGCAAAGCGCTGCCGTGGGGCGAACGCGAGCGTCAGTTCCAGCTGTATCGTCGTGGGCGTTATGTCGAGTTCAATCTGGTGTGGGATCGCGGCACACTGTTTGGCCTGCAAACCGGCGGACGCACCGAATCGATCCTGATGTCGATGCCGCCGCTGGTGCGCTGGGAATATGATTATCAGCCGGAATCTGACTCACCGGAAGCGGCGTTGTATCGTGATTTTCTGCCGGTGAAGGATTGGCTGAAACTCGCGTCCAAATAATTAATATTTTTGCTATCTGTAGCGGCGCGATTTATCGCGCAGGTTTTAAAACACGCGCGATAAATCGCGCCGCTACAATGATGTGCCTGTATTTATAACGGCTCGGTCTGTGCCTCCACCACCGCCAGCGCCACCATATTGACGATGCGGCGTACTGACGCGATACGCGTCAGCACATGCACCGGTTTGCTGATCCCCATCAACACCGGCCCGACGGTCACCCCTTCCGAGCAGGAAACACGCAGCAGGTTGTAGCTGATACGGGCCGCTTCGACATTGGGCATAATCAACAGATTAGCCGTGCCTTTTAGTGGGCTGTCCGGCATCAACTCGCGACGGATGTTTTCCACCAGTGCCGCATCGCCGTGCATCTCGCCGTCAATCTCCAGATCCGGCGCTCGCTGCTGAATCAGCGCCAGCGCGTCACGCATCTTGCGCGCCCCAGGCGCATTGGAGGTGCCAAAACTGGAGTGCGACAGCAACGCCACACGCGGTTCGATACCAAAACGCCGCACCGTTTCTGCCGCCATCAGGGTGATATCCGCCAGCTGTTCCGGCGTCGGATCTTCATTGACGTAGGTATCGGTAATAAAGGTGTTGCCGCTCGGCAGCAGCAGCGCATTCATCGCCCCGGCCACCCGCACATCAGGCCGGAAGCCAAACACCTTCTCGATCACCTCATAATGTTCATGATAATCGCCCACCGTACCGCAAATCATCGCATCGGCTTCGCCACGATGGACCATGATGGCACCGATCAGTGTTGGATTGCCGATCACCGCTCGCTGGGCCATCTCTGGCGTTACGCCACGTCGTTTCATGATCTGATAATATTCACTCCAGTAAGCTTTAAAACGCGGATCGGATTCGTTATTCACCACTTCAAAATCCTTGCCCGCCTCGATCTTCAGCCCCTGCTTTTGTAAACGCATGGCGATGACATTCGGGCGTCCAATCAGGATCGGTTTCGCCAGCCCGAGCGACACCAGTTCCTGGGTGGCATGCAGCACCCGCACCTCCTCCCCTTCCGCCAGCACCACGCGCTTCGGATCTTTACGCGCCTGCGAGAAGATCGGTTTCATAAACAGGTTGGTTTTATAAACAAACTCGGTGAGTTTCTCGCGATAGGCATCAAAATCTTCAATCGGCCGCGTCGCCACACCGGAGTCCATCGCCGCTTTAGCAACCGCTGGCGCGATCTGCACAATCAGACGTGGGTCAAAAGGTTTGGGGATCAGATATTCCGGGCCAAAGCTCAGATCCTGATCGTCATAGGCCGAGGCCACCACATCGCTCTGCTCAGCCTGCGCCAGCGCCGCAATGGCATGTACCGCCGCCAGTTTCATTTCCTCATTGATGGCGGTGGCCCCAACATCCAGCGCACCACGGAAGATAAAAGGAAAACACAGCACGTTATTCACCTGATTGGGGAAATCAGAACGCCCGGTACAGATAATCGCGTCGGGCCGGACCGCCTTCGCCAGCGGTGGCATGATTTCCGGCTCCGGGTTGGCCAGCGCCAGAATCAGCGGATCCTGCGCCATCTGCTGTACCATCTGCGGCGTCAGCACTTGCGGCCCTGAGCAGCCGAGGAAAATGTCCGCACCGGCAATCACCTCCTCCAGCGTGCGTTTCCCATTATCCTCAACGGCATAGGCCGCTTTGGTCTCCGCCATATCGGTATCACGTCCGCGCCAGATCACCCCTTTCGAGTCACACGCCACAATGTTATGGCGTTGCATCCCCAGCGCCACCAGCAGATTCAGGCAGGCAATGGCCGAAGCCCCCGCTCCTGACACCACCAGCCGCACATCAGAGATGGCTTTTTTGACGATCTGCAAACCATTAAGTACCGCCGCAGTACAGATAATCGCGGTGCCGTGCTGATCGTCATGGAACACCGGGATCTTCATCCGTTCACGCAGCTTCTGCTCGATATAGAAGCACTCCGGCGCTTTGATATCTTCAAGGTTGATGCCGCCAAAGGTCGGCTCCAGTGCCGCGATCACCTCAATCAGCTTGTCCGGGTCCCGCTCGTCGATTTCGATATCAAACACATCAATACCGGCAAATTTCTTAAACAGCACCCCTTTGCCTTCCATCACCGGTTTACCGGCCAGTGCGCCGATATTGCCCAGCCCCAGCACCGCAGTGCCATTGGAGATCACCGCCACCAGATTGCCACGCGCGGTGTATTTGTGTGCCGCCAGTGGGTCTGCGGCAATTTCCAGGCAGGGTGCAGCCACGCCGGGAGAATAGGCCAGCGCCAGATCGCGCTGGGTCGCCAGCGGTTTGGTGGGTGACACCTGAATTTTTCCGGGAGTGGGATACTGGTGAAACTCGAGAGCGCTTTGCTTCAGTTGTTCGTCCATTGGGCATCCTGTTGCGCGGAGAGATAAGCGTTCAGTATAGAAATCAACGGCACAAAAGAGGGTGAAGGCGCTCAAAGAATGCACGGCTGGCAAGGGCACAGATTGCCACAGCAGGATCAACGGGTCTGCCACAGGCTGCTATGCTTAGGAGTGGTAAAACGCGCAGCTGACACCTTTCAGGCAGGCCCTCAATCACAACCGCGCGCGGTGGGCATCCCGGCGTCACAATCAGAGAAAACGCATTTTCTTAACCTGGCGTCTGTAGCAAGGTGTTGGACCGGACCCCACCTGGAAATGGCGCAACAAAGCCAGAGCTGCCTGAGGTTTTTTATTTGCCCTAATGATTGCTAATCAAGGAGTTAAGCGATGAACCAGCTAGATGCATTGAAACAGTTCACCACCGTGGTGGCGGACAGTGGCGATATTGAATCCATTCGCCAATACCACCCGGAAGATGCCACCACCAACCCCTCGTTAATCCTCAAAGCCGCCGGACTCGACGCCTACAAGCACCTGATTGATGACGCCATCGACTACGCGAAAAAACAGGGCGGCAGTAAAGAAACGCAAATCATCAACGCCAGCGATAAAGTGGCGATCAACCTCGGTATGGAAATTCTGAAAAGCGTACCAGGCCGTGTCTCGACCGAAGTGGATGCTCGCCTCTCCTTCGATCGTGGCATGTGTGTCACCAAAGCGGAAAAACTGATTCGTTTGTATGAAGAAAACGGCATCGACCGCTCACGCATTCTGATCAAACTGGCTTCGACCTGGGAAGGGATCCGCGCCGCCGAAGAACTGCAAAAGAACGGCATCAACTGCAACCTGACGCTGCTGTTCTCTTTCGCCCAGGCCCGCGCCTGTGCTGAAGCCGGGGTGTTCCTGATTTCGCCGTTCGTCGGCCGTATTTATGACTGGTACAACAGCCGTAAACCGCTTGATCCGTATGTGGTCGATGAGGATCCAGGTGTGAAATCGGTACGCCGTATTTACGATTACTACAAAAAGCATCGCTACAACACCGTCATCATGGGTGCCAGCTTCCGTAAAGTGGAGCAAATCCTGGCACTGGCGGGCTGTGACCGTCTGACCATCTCCCCGAATCTGCTGGAGGAGCTGGCAAACAGCGATGCACCGCTGGAACGTAAACTGGAGCCATCCACCGAGGGCTTCCATCAGCCGGCCCCGCTGTCCGAAGCGGAGTTCCGCTGGGAACATAATCAGGATCCGATGGCAGTGGAAAAACTGTCTGATGGTATCCGTCAGTTTGCTGTAGACCAGCAAAAACTGGAGGACGTGCTGGCTGCACGCCTCTAGTCATTATCCTCACATCATGCCGGACGGGCGTCTGCCCGTCCTTATTTTTGCCAAATCACAAGGGAGCACCCTATGTCTTCACGCAGAGAGTTGGCTAACGCAATTCGTGCCCTGAGCATGGATGCGGTACAAAAAGCAAATTCAGGTCACCCCGGAGCCCCTATGGGCATGGCGGATATCGCCGAAGTGCTGTGGCGCGATTTCCTGAAACATAACCCGACCAATCCCGCCTGGGCGGATCGTGACCGCTTTATCCTGTCCAACGGCCACGCCTCGATGTTGCTATACAGCCTGCTGCATCTCACCGGCTATGACCTGCCGATGGAAGAGTTGAAAAACTTCCGCCAGCTGCATTCAAAAACGCCGGGCCACCCGGAACTGGGATACACCCCCGGCGTTGAAACCACCACCGGACCGCTGGGTCAGGGGCTGGCTAATGCAGTAGGAATGGCGATTTCTGAACGCACATTAGCCGCTCAGTTTAATCAGCCTGGACATGACATCGTTGACCATTACACCTACGTGTTTATGGGTGACGGCTGCCTGATGGAAGGGATCTCGCACGAAGTCAGCTCGCTGGCGGGCACCCTGGGGCTTGGCAAATTGATCGGCTTTTACGATCACAACGGTATTTCGATTGATGGTGAAACCGAAGGCTGGTTTACCGACGATACCCACAAACGTTTTGAAGCCTATAACTGGCATGTGATTGGCGATATTGACGGGCACGATCCGGCCGCCGTCGCCAGTGCCATCAAAGAGGCGCAGAGCGTCACCGACAAACCCTCGCTGATCATCTGTCGCACCATCATCGGTTTTGGCTCGCCGAATAAAGCCGGTAAAGAAGAATCGCACGGTGCTGCACTCGGCGAAGCGGAAGTCGCGCTGGCCCGTAAGCAACTCGGCTGGAATTACCCGCCGTTTGAAATCCCGAAAGAGATCTATCAGCAATGGGATGCCAAAGAAGCCGGTGCCGCCCGAGAAAAAGCCTGGGACGACAAAATGGCGGCTTATCAGGCTGCCTATCCTGAGCTGGCAAAAGAATTTAAACGCCGCATGAGCGGTGAGATGCCCGCCAACTGGGAAAACGATGTGCAGGCATTTGTCGATCAGTTGCAGGCCAATCCGCAGAAAATTGCCAGTCGCAAGGCTTCGCAAAATACTCTCGAAGTGTTTGGCAAGTTATTGCCTGAGTTCCTCGGTGGTTCCGCTGACCTTGCACCGAGCAACCTGACGATCTGGTCCGGTTCTAAATCGATTAAGGAAGACATTGCCGGGAACTACATCCACTACGGAGTACGTGAGTTCGGGATGACAGCGATTGGTAACGGCATCGCCCATCACGGTGGCTTTCTGCCCTACACGGCCACCTTCCTGATGTTTGTGGAGTACGCCCGTAACGCTGCGCGTATGGCGGCGTTGATGAAGGCACGTCAGGTGCTGGTCTATACCCATGATTCGATTGGTCTGGGGGAGGATGGTCCGACGCACCAGCCGGTCGAACAGCTCGCCAGCCTGCGTCTGACACCTAACATGAGCGTATGGCGTCCGTGCGATCAGGTAGAAACCACGGTGGCGTGGAAAGCCGCAGTGGAACGCCATCACGGCCCCACCGCGCTGATTCTGTCGCGTCAGAACCTGCTGCAACCGGAACGCAGCAAACAACAGGTCGCCAATATTGCGCGTGGTGGTTATGTGTTGCAGGATTGCGACGCTACCCCGGAGGCTATCATTATTGCCACCGGTTCGGAAATTGAGATCGCCCTGGGTGCAGCGGACAAACTGACAGCCAACGGGCATAAAATCCGCGTGGTTTCCCTGCCCTCCACCGACGTGTTTGATAAACAGGATGCGGCATACCGCGAATCTGTGCTGCCTTCCGGCGTGAAAGCGCGGGTGGCCGTGGAGGCCGGGATTGCTGATTACTGGTTCAAATATGTTGGTCTGGATGGGGCGATAGTCGGTATGACCACCTTTGGTGAGTCTGCACCTGCCGGGAAACTCTTCCCGGAATTTGGCTTCACGGTGGAGAATATCGTGAGCCATACCGAAGCCTTACTCAAGCCTCACTAATCGATTCGGCCCTGCGTCTCACGGCGTCAGGGCCGTTTTTGATCACAGCCTGATACAGAAAAAAACCTGCCCTGCCCCCTTCCCGCCTCGTTCAAACTGATTACTATAAGACTTTTCTCCGCTTCTTCTGCCGGACGTCTTACCGTTGAAAAAACATACACCCTGGTTGCTGACATTAATGGTTTCACTGCTTCCTTTAAAAAGCATGGCGCAGACCGCCCCGGCTCCCCTGCTGGCTTCACAGATCGTTGATCGTTATGCCGAACACATCTTTTACGGCAGTGGTGCCGTGGGGATGGCGTTGGTCGCGATTGATGGCAATCAACGCGTTTTCGCCAGCTTTGGCGAAACCCGACCAGGTAGCAACGTCCGGCCACAGCAGGATTCGCTGATCCGCATTGCCTCGCTGAGTAAGCTGATGACCAGCGAAGTGATGGTGAAAATGGCTGAACGCGGCCAGATTCGCCTTGAGGACCCGTTAAGCAAATACGCACCTCCGGGAATGCGTGTTCCCAGCTACAACGGCCAACCCATTCGCCTGATTAACCTTTCAACCCACACCAGCGGCCTGCCGCGTGAGCAACCGGGTGGCAAACCGCATCGTCCGGTGTTCAACTGGCCGACACGTAGCGACCGCTGGCAATGGCTGTCTCGCGCTTCGCTCAAAGTCGCCCCTGGTGTGGACGCATCTTATTCAAACCTCGGTTATGACCTGCTGAGTGATGCGCTGTCGCAGGCGGCGGGTAAACCTTATCCGGCGTTGTTCCAGCAACTTATCACGCGCCCGTTAGGGATGAAGGACACCACTTTTACCCCGTCACCGGATCAGTGTCAGCGTCTGATGATTGCCGAGAAAGGCACCAGCCCGTGTAATAACACGCTGGCAGCGACTGGCAGCGGTGGCGTGTATTCCACACCGGAGGATATGGGGCGCTGGATGCAGCAATTCCTTAACTCCGCCGTGAATCAGCGCACCGCGCAAATCGACCGGCTGCAAACGTTGATCTATCGTCGTGACCAGCTAAACAAAGTGGAAGGAATGGATGTGCCGGGTCGGGCCGATGCGCTGGGCATGGGGTGGGTCTATATGGGACCGAAAAACGGCCACCCGGGCATCATTCAGAAAACCGGCGGTGGTGGTGGTTTCATCACCTATATGGCGATGGTGCCGCAGCATAATGTTGGGGTGTTCGTGGTGGTGACGCGTTCGCCGCTGACGCGCTTCACGCCGATGAGCGATGGCGTCAACGATATGCTGGCCGAGCTGGTGGGCAACCAGAGCGGTTCACCGATGATGGTGCAGGTGATCCGTTAACGCGATGGTGGTGCATTTTGCGGCTGGCTGACCCACAGGGTTGGCCAGTCGTCACTGCTGTGCCACGCATCGCAGGTTTTTTCTTCCGCATACTCCGCCAGCACAAACTCGCTGCCATCGAACTGCCAGCGTGTCGCCGTACCGCAATCCCCCAGACCACGACCTTTGCTGAAGGTGTAAAGAAAACCGCTGCTGGCATCGTACTCGGCATTGACCAAATCCAGCTGATTATCCGTGCGCGAAGGGGGAGTAAACGGCAAGGTGAGGGTCAGACCACGCGCCACATACGGCTGGCTGCGCGTCACTTCAAACGCCAGGTCGATAACATTGTACGCGCCGGTTTCGCAGCTGATGAGCAGCAGCGCTTTACTGTCCGTCAACGGTGCGACGCTCACTTCCCGTCGTATCGGATCAAGTGAGCAGCTGTCGGTGTTGATGCGCCAGGTGCCGTAATCAATCAACCCACTGGTTTCATCACGGGTCAGTGCCGCAGGTTGGGGTAAGGGGTCGGGCAGACGAGGCAATGGCGGTTGTGGCGGTACATCCCATACCACGCGGTCGCCACGTTTCACCCAGGCACTTAAACCATTCACCCTGCCCTGCACATCATCCATCAGCAGCAACGCGGCTTTCATGCCGTGCAGCGAGATAGAGGCTTTGGTTTGCCAGGTGAGCTGAAGAGTATCGGCATCCAGCGTCTGCGCCAGAAATTCGTCAATAGCGATGGCGTTGCTGGTAGAAAGATGATGAGGTTCTACGTTCCAGTGTTTGAGATCGGGTTTCATCCGCTGCTGATCCAGCAACAGATTGTCCTGCAACGGAGCACCCGGTAATTCACCGCTGTAAGCGCTGCCATAGTCAATACGCAGCAACGGGCGATCGTTCACGCCAGCGTGCCGCGATATTGTCATGACCAATCCATTATCACCAGGAAAACTGCGAGCTACACAAAAAGCCGCATTGTTACAGGTCAGCTGCCAGTCAGAAAATGACTTTTGCAGTGGATCCGCCTGCACTCCCGCAGCAAAAAGAAAAAGCAATAAAAGCAGCGATTTCATCCAATACGACATCTAAAAAACCGATCCCCAAATTCTTAGAGAGAAGATGATAGCGCAATGACAACGCTGACACCGGACCTAATCTGTGAGCTGGTCCGAAAAGCGGTGCTAACTGCCGAAAAAGACGTCGCTTTGAGCGATCTGTGCGGGTAAAACTGAGCTGTCATCATCCTTGCCGAATGAATTCTGCTCAATCGGATTTGTCGCACAATTGCCGGGTTGATGCAGAAAGCCTCTGTTTTCGCCATGCTGATTATCGAGAATATCTGCCACCGTCACAAAATTGTCATAAATTGATATGTTACGATAAATAGGTTTAGCTCAGTTGCCGTATAACCTTCACTCCATTTCCCGCTGGCACGGGTACAATCGAATATTGTGATAAAGGGATGGCAGAATTCCCTCTTTGAATTATTTGGCAGGGAAGTCTCGCCAGAGTAACAATCTATCATCAGGGATCAGGATGAAATATGCTAAGCAGCAGCACAATTAATGCCATCGTAAATAAACCACCCGTCACTCAACCAATATGCAGAAAGGAAATCACTACTCATATACAATCAATTAATAATATATCTGCTCCACGAAATCTGAATGACCGACCTATGTCATCCTTAGGAGTGTCTTCAGCACAAGCCAACACCCTACGGCCTGCTCGTTTAGCACTTTCAACCCGGCCAAAGAAAGCGATATATCATCCGCAATCCAGCAAATGCGCAGATGTTCCTGCCCGGCAGGTTGTTCAACAGTTTCGTGATAATGAGCGACTTATCGAGCAATTACCCACTGCTACTGAGCAACTGAGTGAGTCAAAATCCTATCACATCAGAAGATTTTCCAGCCAGTGTGATGATATTTTCAATAAGAAAGAAGGATTGAGAAAAAAGATACGTCAGAAGGCGAAAAATGCCTGGGAAAGAAATAAAACAATCATCAATAAAAAGTTAGAACAAACAGACAATGAAAAATTAAAAATACTCTTTAACACTGTCTCCGCAGTTTGCGCCGATCGACAAACCCATCACTTAGATGTGTTTTGGAATGATATCTTATCGCTATCCACAACATGTCAGCAAAGGAGAAACTACCGCAGACTATGGGAGTTTATCGTGAACAACCCTCACCTGGAAACTTTCCTGACTCAGTTTGACCTGTGGACAGGCATTGAAGATGAAATCAGGCAGATACTATCCAATAACAACAATAAATTCTTCATGGCCATCAATGATACACAAAAAGACTTACTGGATAAATTACAGCTACTTTGCGCCCCCATTGAGACCAAATACTACCATCAATTATGCGAAATTGACTATAACGGTAAAACCACCAGTGAGGTCATCGAATCACTTATCAATAACACAGGATTACAGGAAGTATTAAGTGAAACCACCAGTGGCAGCGAGTTATGGCGGGAATTAAACAGCTTACCGACGGTGTTTAAGCTCGATGTATTAAAAAATGAAATCGATGATCTGCTGACTGAATATAAAGAGAACAACGCAGAGCTGAAGAGACTGAAACATGCCACGCTTGTTAAGCGTATCAGTGAGAGTTTCAATATATTGTATCGGATACCCAAAACCCTCGCTAACTTAAAAAAGCGTATTGAAAAAAAAGTTGAATTTGCTGAGGTACATATACTGTATCAGGATCTTTTTTTTAATGCTCTTGATCGGCTGCAAAATGCCGGTGTGGATGCAACCTTTAAATCATTGATGACCCGGGGTGATGATTTTCAGGATATGGTGATTGATGATATTGATCTTCAGGAAATAGCGGAACAAGTATCACCCCATTTGTTGTATAACCCAACAGAATGCTATGATTTCATTTGTATGGCTTCAATGCTGGATGCCAGTCAGGTGATTGCGGAAAACATCCGAGATACAAGCCAATTGTATCATTTGATGAGGAACTATTATCCTGCGCCACAGGAAGTTGATGCGTTTTTTGCCGCACACCAGGAAAACATGGGCAGTGGTTATGATCGGGGAATTATGCTGGCAATTAGCCGCCTTCTCCCTCCCGCCCTGAACTGGAAAATGCGGGAAAGGCTGTTACTGGCAGTAACCGGAACCAACGTTTACGACATCCCTCCCATCAATGAATTCCTGCTGAACATTGAAGAAAGCATCATCAGTGCACTGAATCCTGTCAGATTAGAACAGCGTTACCAGAAAGGCTTGCATCTTGACCCGTACCTGGTCGATAAGCTGAATATCTCAGAGGAGCAGCAAACACACATTAAGGAAATCGTCATGGATTTCCTGCTGTCACGTAACAGGTATGCCGATGCAGAGAGTAAACTGCCTCAATTCAAAGTCGATATCGCGACAATCCTTAAGTTATTACCCGAAAAATTATCTTTTGACCTTGAAACTAACTCACTGCGCCCGTCCCATTTTTTTAAATATCATGCAATAACAAGTAATACCCTGCTGACGGAAACACTGGTCAAAGAAATTGACCATTTATATATTCTGCATAATTCTCTCGATAAAATGCTGGATGAGACATTTGCAGCACATTCACAAATCAACCGATTGGATGAAATAGTCGCCAATCCGAATGTTAGTTACGATATTGCGATATATTCAAATATCGCTCTGGCGTTGCTGGAAAATAATCCATTTTCTCCTGAATCTGAGCTGGAGATTCAGCGGGCAATCAAAGATCTGTTTTCCAGTGATGAAATGGTGACGCTGATCAGCGATGAAACGACACCATTAGCGCAGCAACTGGCAGAGATCCGACAATCTCTGTCAACCTACCCACAAACTACACCCCGTGATTTTTTCGCTAAAGCTGCGGGAATGGGTATCAGGGTAGATTCTGACTGCCAGAAAAATATCATTAAACTACTTGGTGAATCCATTACTGCCGATATCACCAATGAGGAACGGAGCTGCCAGATTCTTTCTTATATCCTGAGAAGATCCTTCGCATCGGCCGATGTTCTGGAATTACCCACAGATACCGCCGCCGGTCAGCCTCATCATTTTCTTAACACCCTGACCAACGGATTGATTACCCAGATAAATGGTTTAATCGCCACTGAACTGGACACGGCACTTGCCGCTTTCGACCCTGGCATTAAAGAGGGTGACCGTTATACCAATGCAGCCTGTAAGCTTATAGCAGGTGTATCTCCGAGTAGTGTTTTAAAAGACTTTTGTAAAACCAGCAACGACAAAGATGACAAAGCCATTGGTCAAACATTTACCGAAGATCAATTCGCACATATCAGAAAAGAATTATTAACGTTGCTGGCTAAGGGCGGGGACGATTACCGTAAAGATATTAGCACAATCTTCTGGGATTTACGGAAAACCCTATCGAGTGATGAAAATAACCATATCAATTATTTATTAAAATGCCTCAATTTTTTCAGAAAGCTACAAAGCCAGGATGCCCAATTATCGCCTGACGAGATTTATCAGAAAATCATAGATGAAATTTATGAAAGAGGAATACCTGCACGTATTGCCAAAACAGGACAAAAACTCACTGAAGCAGATTTACTGGAGTATTTTATTCTGGAGAACGCTGAAGGAATCAATACTGAAAGCGCTAAAAAATTTATCCACTCCATCAATCAAAAACACCATATTTCCGACTCCCTGCTTTATTCCATTACCCTGCTTGAACCTTTCCTGGCTGATGCATTGACCTGGCGGCAGGATGAAATTGATGCTGAGAATAAAAAAATCATTGCCGAACAAGAGCTGGAATTGGCTCTTCTGGCTTATGCTGCCGCCAATCAGGGGATATTTTCCACCCAGGCGGAGTGTGACATGGCCGAATATCGGGCCGATCGTGAAGCCCGTGATGCGGAAAATGACTATGAAAAAGCCATCGACTCCGCCAATAAATATGAACACTATGAAAAACTTACTGAAGAATGGAAATGGCTTTTCTATCTCGGAACACAGTTTTCCAATTACTGGGTCGAAATGCACCGGCCCGTTTTTGTTTATATCAATACCAACGTCACTGAAACACGAACTACCACTATCTCTTATGCCAATGGCGAGGAGGCAGAAACACAAAATATTCAGTCATCGAATCCTGGCATGACGATGATCAGGTTTAAACTCTGCGATATCCTCGATAAGAATGGGCACATTGACTATAAAAAAATCAATGAAACCATTCAGGAGAAATATTGCCCCACATTTCAGATACAACATATTCAGTTCACACCATTTCTTGACATACAACCACTGACAATACCCAATGAGGGAGGTGGAAATTCAACGGTTGGCACCATCACCGAACGCTATGATGTTGAAGTGAATTCGGCTATGGATATACAGAAAGGCAGTTATATGCATAATCTTTCCAGCAAACCACCTGAATTTCCAATCTGTAATGCACCAGTAAGTTCTGTCGTCCTGCAAAATTACGCCGAAAAAATCAGGCAACCAGCCAGACCCAAAGACACGAGTGCTAATGTATCATCAGCAATCAGGGCCATGAAAAAAATTCACCACCCGTGTGAGGTTTTCGATCCTTGTGTACAAGCGCAGGGCTTAGCAACAAAACAGGGTACACTAATTCGACAACGTGAAAATAATAACTGGTGTACACGGGTAGAGGATTCACTGCGCCTGCTTACACAGCATCGCCCGGAAAACTTGTATCGTGCCAGGGCTGCGGTTCAGCCCTTACAAAGTGCCATCATTAGCGCAGCCTCTGCATCAACGGGAAAAAACATCATTGTTATAGATGATAAGGATCGTGGTCATTTATATAAGCCGGGGAAAGGGGCTACGCGTTCTGGTCAGCCATTGGTGCCTCAGCCAGGCAATATGAGTAACCAGGGAAACATTGCACAAATAATACCTTCAGCAATGCTAAAAGAGGCCGTCACAGGGAAGGCGCTGGTATTACAGCATGATAGTGCAGGAAGGTTTAACCCGGTACGCATTCAGCCTCTCGGTGCCTCCACTTATAAATCAACCGTCGTCTCTCCGGGACCTGACATTCGGGCTGCCATAGACCACCCTGCTACCAAACGATTGCCCCCCCCGATACTCAGTGAGGCTGATAATGTGCTGAATGCCATAGCAACCTCATACTCTATGCCGCCACCAGGTCAGCCTGGGCCATCAACACAACACTCTACCTTCCCGATTTGTACAAAAATATTATTGGATCTACAAACGACAGATAATGAGCATTGATACCTTAGTTCCAGAACAACCTAAGCAGCTTATTATTTAATAAGGAGATTGATATGTTAAGTACCAGTATAGAATCTTACCGAAAAAGTGCGATATCCACGCTGCATCAACATAATAATGAAATAACTAAAAAACTCCCCACAATTACTCATGTTACCAACCGTGATTTACAATCTGATAATCGGCATACTACGACGTTATTGTCGAATCGTTCATCAGGACTGGGTTCTCAACACCCCAGGTCAAGAGTTAGAGAGCCTGATTTCCCGTCGCTGCGTCATGAGCAAAACTTACCATACAAATCAGTGGATGCCATTAAACGCCCCATGCCTAAGTTGTTTTTTGAAGCCTTCAGTGAACCAGCCCAAAAAGTTAAAAACACCTCTGAACATGTCGGAGAGACAACGGTTAGTAGCATACTAAAAAACACCGCAAGAAAATCTATTATCAAAAAATCAATTATTTCCGCCAGCAAAAAAAATGATGGTACTGCACTTTCTGGCAATGAAGCGGAAAAAATAAAAGCAACGACACTGAAGAATATCCGAACTGATGGTTACTGGAACAATAATGGCATGGATCTGGCCATTTATGGTGTCGCGAGTGAGTACAATGTCCAGTTGGATATTGAAGATAACACGGCACGCGATAATCGAGTGTATCTTTATACGATTGGGCAAGCTGATGATCCAATGCGGATAATACGTCTGCGCCGGGTAAGAAAAGAGGGGCATGAACATTACCAGCTTATCGGTCGTAGAGAAAGCACCATCGATGTTAAAAATGACGGGAATTGTTTATTCCGCGCTATTGCATTGGCCATGAGTAATGATGAAGAAAATTACCCAGAAGTCAGGGAGCGAACCGCCCGGCATATTGAAGAAAACTGGGACGAATATAAAGATTACGCTACCACTGAACAGGAGAACATAGAGTATTATGCAGAAAACAAAAGATTCATTGCATTATGGGAGTCGCTAAAAACCACTGCTGAGAAAAAACTTAAGGACTGGAGCAAGTTCAGTGGTAGCGAAAATGATTTAATCCGTGTTCTGATTGGTGGCATTGCTGAACCAGAGAAAATATTACAAAAACTGAGCAACAGAGACCTGCAAAATTTAGGCTATTCCTCCCGTATTCTGAATAAAACGACAGAGGTATTCATTGCTAAAAAAAAGAGTCCACTAACTGACAGCTATGGTTCACTCAATGGCATCCCCTGTACGACAAAAGAAGGAGCAACCTTATGCATGGATCTGGAACTCTTAGCAAAATTCGATGAGCGAGTTTCCTTTATTGATAACGAAGGGCTTGAGGGGGTGGGTGAGCTTATCTATTTTAAAAGACATATTGATAACTGGTATGCGATGGTCCATGAAGCTCAAAAAATCATTATGTGGCAGGGGAATTATCTGCCACGGCAATTGATCAGTAAATTCCACACCGACTATCCGATTAACCCACGAGCATTATTCATTACAAATTTTCCGCTGGATCACTTATATGAGTTAACGAATAAGGAATCTACCGATGCTCATCGGGATTGGTACAACGCCGTGCTACAACAAAATTTAGTTTATTTTAATTTCCTGGATGAACATCATCCTCAGTAATTATTATGACAAAAGCAGGGAATCATCCCTGCTTTTGTCCTGTCAGGCTTTTAACCAGCCCGCTATCTGCGCATGTTGCAGCAACATAATGGTTTTGCCGTCACAAATACGACCATTCTTCACCATCGCCATCGCCTCCGGAAAAGGCAGCTCAAGTACTGCGATCTCTTCGTCCTCTACGCCGCCGCCATTATTCGTGCGTTGCGCCTCGCTATATTCCGCCGCGAAAAAGTGCACAATTTCAGTGACGCCACCCGGTGACATGTAAGCCTGCCAAAGTTTTTCGACTTCGCCTACCTGATAGCCGGTCTCCTCAATCGCCTCTTTGCGGATGCAATCTTCTGGGGTGTCATCATCCAGCAACCCGGCGCAGGCCTCGATCAGCTCACCGCTTTGGTTGCCATTAAGGTAAGTGGCGATACGGAACTGGCGTATCAACACCACGCTGTTTTTTTCACGGTTATACAGCAGGATAGTGGCCCCGTTGCCGCGATCGTAGACTTCACGTTTGTGGCGCAGCACTTCGCCATTGTTGCGGGTGATTTCGTAGGTAAAGTTGCGCAGTACAAACCAATTTTCTGACAGCAACTTCTCTTTGATGATGTTGATCTTTAACGGCATGACCACTCCACAGCAAATTTCGAGGGAGCCTGGCATGATAGGCCGAAGCCAGCGGGAAAACTATCTTAATTATATTAACAGTCAAAACGCGCAATAAATCGCGCCGCTACGGACCGTTGAACTGGGCAGCGGCGCATTCTATCGCGCGGTCAAAAGGAATCACAGATTAAAACCCGTTCTTTTCCTCTTTCATATCCGGTAAATGGTGGGCGATACCTTTGTGGCAATCGATACAGGTTTTACCTTCCTCCACCGCTTTGGTATGCATCTTCGCTGCCACGGTCTTCTGCGCGGTAAAATCCATATATTCAAAGTTATGGCAGTTACGGCAGGCCTGCGAATTGTTGTTCTTCATCCTGCGCCATTCGTTTTGCGCCAGTTCGAGACGTTTCTCTTCAAATTTCTCGGGCGTATCAACAATGCCGAACACCTTGGCGTAAACCTCTTTACTGGCCTGTAACTTACGCCACATCTTCGGTCCCCACTCGTGCGGCACATGGCAATCCGGGCAGGTGGCACGCACGCCGCTACGGTTGTTGTAGTGCACCGTCTGCATATATTCCTGATAGACGTTATTGCGCATTTCATGGCAGCCAATACAAAACTGCTCGCGGTTAGTCATCTCCAGCCCGGTATTAAAACCACCCCAGAAAATGATGCCACCCGCAAAACCAATCAGCAGCAAGGTGCCGATTGCCAGGCGGCTGGGTCGCCGCCACCAGCGCCAGATTCGGATAATCATCTGTTTCATCGCTAACCTCACTGCCCAAAGCCTTCAGCCGGGCGGAAGGTATTTTCTACCACCGGTTTGGCATCGGTTTGCGGAACATGGCATTGCAGACAAAAGTAGCGACGCGGTGATACCGAACTGCTGACTAACCCATCACGGTCAGTAAAGTGTGTCGGGCTCACGCGCGGCGCACCCGTGGTCAGGTAACTCTGCGTGCCATGGCATTGCAGGCAACGGTTGATGTTTTTTGTCACCTGATAGCCATCCACGCTGTGCGGGATCACCGGCGGTTGATTGACATAATTCAGCGGCTTGCGGCTCTGCTCTTTGGGTTGATGGATCGTACCCTGCTGCGTCGCCGTTACCTCGGGTGACTGATTCAGGTCTACGCCATTCGCGGCCCAAACCGTGCCGCCCAGCATCAGGGCGGCCAATGTGAGAAATGTGATAAGAGGTTTCATTGCATCCTGCCTTAAATTTTCACCAGCTTAACGGCGCATTTTTTGTAATCGGTTTGCTTCGACAGTGGATCGGTGGCGTCCAGCGTGATGTTGTTCACCAGCACCCCGGCATCGAAGAAAGGCGTAAACACCAGTCCCTGCGGTGGCTGGTTGCGGCCGCGGGTTTCTACGGTGGCCAGGGTTTCACCACGACGTGATACCACGCGTACTTTCTCGCCACGACGCAAACCGCGCGCTTTAGCATCCAGCGGATGGATATACAGCAGCGCCTGCGGCACGGCGCGGTGCAGCTCGGGGACACGACGCGTCATGGTGCCGGTGTGCCAGTGTTCCAGCACGCGGCCAGTGCAGAACCACAGATCGTATTCAGCATCCGGCGATTCAGCAGGCGGCTCATACGGCAGGGCGAAAATGGTCGCTTTACCGTCCGGCTTACCGTAGAAGCGCACCCCCTCCCCCGCTTTGACATAGCTGTCATGCCCTTCGCGATAACGCCAGCGTGTCTCTTTGCCATCAACTACCGGCCAGCGCAGACCCCGCGCCTGATGATAGGTATCGAACGGAGCCAGATCATGACCGTGACCACGCCCAAAACTGGCGTACTCTTCGAACAACCCTTTTTGCAGATAGAAACCGAAGGTGCGCGCATCATCGTTGAGTTGATCATCCGCCACTTCACTCAGCGGGAACTGATTGACCTGGCCGTTGGCGTACAGCACGTCGTACAGCGTTTTATCGCGTAGCTCCGGTTGCCGGGCGATCAATTCTTCCGGCCACACTTCCGCCACGCGGAAGCGTTTGGAAAAGTTGACGAGCTGCCACAGGTCGGATTTTGCTTCACCCGGCGCTTTAACCTGTTGATGCCAGAATTGCGTACGGCGTTCAGCGTTTCCATAGGCTCCTTCCTTCTCTACCCACATGGCGGTCGGCAGAATCAGATCGGCGGAAAGCGCGCTGACAGTCGGATAAGGATCGGACACCACAATGAAATTACGTTCATCACGCCAGCCCGGCATACGTTCCTGAGTCAGGTTCGGTCCGGCCTGCATATTGTTGTTGCACATGGACCAGTAGGCATTGATCTTGCCATCTTTCAGTGCACGATCCTGCGCCACTGCGTGATAACCCACTTTCGCCGGGATGGTGCCCGCTGGCAGCTTCCACAGTTTTTCTGCCAGTGCACGATGTTTGTCGTTGGTCACCACCATGTCTGCAGGCAAACGGTGGGAAAAGGTGCCGACTTCGCGTGCGGTACCGCAGGCTGATGGCTGACCGGTCAGTGAGAAAGGCCCGGTGCCGGGACGCGAGATTTTGCCCGTCAGCAGATGCAGGTTGTACACCAGATTGTTGGCCCACACGCCGCGCGTATGCTGGTTGAACCCCATAGTCCAGTACGACACCACCTTGATGTTAGGGTCGGCATACAGCTCAGCCAGCATCACCAGTTGATCTTTCTCCACTCCGCTCATTTCACTGGCTTTTTCCAGCGTGTATTCAGAGACAAATTTCGCGTATTCATCGAAACTGATCGGGGTTGAGTCACCGCTGTCCGGGTTTTTCGCTGTCGCCTGCCGGGGATCGGTCGGACGCAAGCCATAACCGATGTCAGTCGCCCCCCGGTGCAAATTCACATGGTTTTGCAGGAAGGTTTTATCCACCTTGCCGTTCTGGATGATGTAATTGGCAATAAAGTTGAGGATCACCAGATCGGTTTGCGGCGTGAACACCATGCCGTTGTCGGCCAGCTCAAAGCTGCGATGACGATAGGTGGAAAGCACCGCGACTCTGACGTTTTCATTGCTGAGGCGGCGCGCGGTTAATCGCGACCAGAGGATCGGATGCATCTCGGCCATGTTCGATCCCCATAGCACGAAGGCATCGGCCTGCTCGATATCGTCGTAGCAGCCCATTGGTTCATCCATTCCGAAAGTGCGCATAAAGCCCACCACCGCCGACGCCATACAGTGACGTGCGTTCGGATCGAGGTTATTACTGCGGAAGCCAGCTTTCATTAACTTCGAGGCGGCATAACCTTCCCACAGCGTCCACTGGCCGGAGCCGAACATACCGATCGATTCCGGCCCGTTCGCTTTCAGCGCTGCCTTGAACTTCTCTTCCATGATGTCGAACGCCTGATCCCAGCTGACCGGCGTGAACTCACCATTTTTATCGAAACGGCCATCGGTCATGCGCAGCAGTGGCTGGGTCAGACGATCTTTGCCATACATGATTTTTGGCAGGAAGTAGCCTTTGATACAGTTAAGCCCGCGGTTAACTTCCGCCTGCGGATCGCCCTGAGAGGCAACCACCCGGCCATCCTGAGTGCCCACCAGCACACCACAGCCGGTGCCGCAAAAACGACAAGGCGCTTTTTCCCAGCGTATGGGCGCGGCGAGCGCAGTGGCCGCTTTGGTTACGGTGGGAATCACTAATCCAGCAGCAGTCGCGGCAGCCGCCGCCGCGTTGGCCTTCATAAAATCACGACGACTTAGTTGCATAATGCTTCCTTTGCGGGTTGTTCAAATTCGTCCTGCTGGTGATACACCAGAGACACCGCCAGCACGCCGGGAATGTTGCGGGTGGCTTCAATATTGCGCAGCAGCGTCGCGCTGTCGGCGGCACCAAGGGTGACGGCCAATGTGCCGCGTGCCGTGTCTTGTGAGGCGATCTCGCTATCGGCATACGTCAGCAACGTCTGGCTGACCGCAGCAACGACCGCTGGGCGTGCCTGAATCACCAGGCCACAGACGTGCCAGCTGTTATTTGTGTTCATGATCTAATCCTGTGGCTGACACCGGGCAAGGTGCGATACATGCGCCACAGCCAGTGCAAAGCTGCGGCATGGTTTCCGGTTGGGCGATGCCATTGGCGGTGAGACGAAAGCGGATCGCCCGCTGTTCACAACTTTCCTGGCAACTGCGGCAATTAACGCCCTGAAAGGTGATGCAATCGCGACTGATATGGATGTGCTGCTGCCACGGCTGATGGTCGCGTGGATGAAACAGCGGTTGCGGGCAGGCATCTGCGCAGGCACCACAGAAGGTGCATTCGCCATGCTGAAAGTTGAGTTGTGGCTGCGCACCTGCCGCCAGCTGCACAATTTGCGTGGTGCAGGCAGCCACACAGCGGCCACATCCATCACAACCCGCCTGATGACGCCACCACGGCAGCGCGATCGCCCCCGCGACAGCTTTGCGCTGTCCGGTAAAGAATTCGCGTCGTGACAGCACCATCGGAACACCTGTTTCGGAGTTAAAAAGTAAGATGCGTAAAATAACCTGACACTAAAGAGGGCTATATCACTCGAAAGGTGTAATTCCCGATGCGGGATCAAGTTGCCGCACGATTGATCGCATGGCTGAGAAATGAGCAAAAAAAAGGCCGTCCACTGGACGGCCCTTCGCACTATCACATCAAAAAACTTAGCGTGGAGAGTCTTCTGCTAATGTACGCGAAACCTCTTCCTCACCCTCATGATGGTGATCATGCGCTTTCAGCGCTTCTTCATTGACGCGCTTACGCACGCCAAACCAGCCCAGTACCAGTATCACCGCGATCAACGGGATAGATGCGATGGTGTAGGTACCGTTCGGATAGTCAAACGCCATCAGTACCAGCACGCTGACCAGGAACAGCAGCGTCAACCAGGAGGTGACCGGTGCCCACGGCAATTTAAAGCTGACATCTTCCGCTTTGCCTTCTTTGATAGCTTTGCGCAGACGCATCTGGCAAACCACAATGAAGCCCCACGAAGAGATGATGCCCAGTGATGCCACGTTCAGTACGATCTCAAACACCTGCGACGGAACATAGTAGTTCAGCACCACACCGACGACGTAAACGGCGATGGTGACCAGAATACCCGCGAAGGGTACCTGCTGGTTGCTCATCTTCGACATAAACTTCGGTGCCGAGCCGCCCATCGACATAGAACGCAGAATACGACCGGTGGAGTACAGACCTGAGTTCAGGCTGGAGAGTGCCGCACTCAGTACCACGATGTTCATCACGCTACCGATATAGGGCACACCGAGTTTGGAGAAGAACGTCACGAACGGGCTTTGCCCCGCCTGATAAGCATTCCACGGCAGCAGCAGCACCAGCAGCACCACCGAACCAACGTAGAACAGACCGATACGCCAGATCACGCTATTGATGGCTTTCGGCAGCATGGTTTTCGGGTCTTTACATTCACCGGCAGCGGTGCCGACCAGCTCAATCGAGGCGAAAGCAAACACCACCCCTTGCACCAGCACCAGCGCGGGCAGCAGACCATGCGGGAACAGGCCGCCATTATCGGTGATCAGATGGAAGCCGGTCGCATTGCCATCCAGCGGCTTACCGCTGCCAAGGAACACCACACCAACGATCAGGAAGACCACAATCGCCAGCACTTTGATCAGCGCAAACCAGAACTCCATCTCGGCGAACCACTTCACGCCGATCATGTTCATGGTGCCGACAATGGCCAGCGCACCCAAGGCGAACACCCACTGCGGTACGTCGCCAAACGCGCCCCAGTAATGCATATACAGTGCGACAGCCGTGATATCCACGATACCGGTCATCGCCCAGTTAACAAAGTACATCCAGCCCGCCACATAAGACGCTTTTTCACCAAGGAATTCACGCGCATAGGAGACGAAGCTACCGCTGGAAGGGCGATGTAATACCAGTTCGCCCAACGCACGGAGGATGAAGAAAGAGAAGATACCGCACACCAGATACACCAGCGCCAGTGCCGGACCCGCCATTTGCAGACGCGCACCTGCACCCAAAAACAGACCGGTACCGATAGCGCCACCAATGGCAATCATTTGAACCTGACGATTACCCATCGCTTTGTGGTAACCGGTGTCGTGGGAATTAAGCCAGCGTCGTTTCGCAGCGCGCTGTTCGGCTGCGGTTTTTTTAGTAGGTTTCATAGCGTTCCTGTTTGTCCTGACCATCAATCACCGCTTACCAAACGTTTGCGTAGCGCGGTGCGAAATGGGGTAACACCCGGAAGCAGGGGGCAGAACGATGCCACACAACCAGCCGGGAAATTACGGCGATGAATCCTACCCGTTCTGCATGAATGAAGCAAAATATACCGCTAGTCTGCACGGGATGATTTGCAATTATCCGTTGTCGTGCACAAAAAAACCGGCCAAAGGATCTGGCCGGTCGGGGTTGCTACAGGGAGAAAACCTGAGGGAAATTAACGGTAAATCTCGGCAGTGCCACTCCACATGCTGGAGTCGCCAGGATTTTGCACACCGATAACGCGGTAATGGCTGGCACCCATCTCAGTGGCTTTTTGCGACAGCTGGCGAGTGGCATCGTCGAGCGAACCACTCACGCCACTGACGGAAACGCTGCCCATACTTTGCATATTTTGTGCCTGCTCCGCGTTCAATGCGGTGGCGGCCAGGCTACTGAAACTTAAGGTGGCTAGCAGTGCACCAGCCAGAACGGCATATCGTGTCTTCATGGGGATGCTCCTGTGTTTTTCTGGGAAAATGACTACCTCTAAAGTATTAACCCGCGAACGCAAACCAGATTGAGCCAGCGGTAAATTTGTTTAATATTTCGCCCGCCATCTCAGATTCATCCAGGGAAAGGTAAAGAATGGTTACTTTTTGTACGAAGAGTAACCTGATGTGGCGAGATATCGTCGCCGATGCGGTTGCACTGCTTTATAATTCCGCGCTCTTAACAGGGTTTTTAATCGTGATAGTGAAACGTCCCGTAACACGTACCATTGCTCGCGCACTCAGCGCCATTGTACTGCTTTCGCTTCTCACCTCCGGGCTGGCGCTGATGACCCTTTCCAGCAGCCTGCGCGATGCCGAGACGGTCAATGCGGCTGGCTCACTACGTATGCAGGTTTATCGCCTCGCCTGGGACAGTGCGCGTGACCCGCAACAACTGGGACATCATATCCAGCTCTATCAGCAGACACTGGAATCACCGGCATTAAGCGGTCTGGATCGCCCCTGGGTACCGGCTGAAGTCACTAATCGTTATCACTACCTGCGGGACAGCTGGCCAGAGTTACAGCAGCGCTTACAGCCGCAACACCTGCAGGTTTATCAACAACAAGTGGCGAGCTATGTGGGTGAAATCAATCGTTTTGTATTGGCGGTACAACATTATGCCGAGCTGAAAATGCACCTGGTGGTTGCCAGCAGTTTGTCTGGCTTTCTGGCGATTGTCGGGCTGGCGCTGTGGACCATCCGTTTTATTCGCCGCAATGTGGTCGGTCCGCTGGATTCGCTGGTCACCGCCAGCCAGTATGTTGAGAAAACCCGGTTTAGTTTTCCGCCCTTACCGGTGGATCAACCCAACGAACTCGGTGTGCTGGCGCAGGCTTTCACCGCGATGGCATCGCGTTTACAGTCACATTATCGTCTGCTGGAAGATGCGGTGCAGGAGAAAACCGAGAGCCTGACGCAGGCTAATCGGATGCTGTCGTTGCTGTATGAAAGCTCCCAAATCCTCACCAGCAGCGCGCTCGACCCTGATGTTTTTCAGGGGTTGCTCCAGCAACTTAAGTTACGCGAAGGTTTCCGCGTGGTGGTGCTGGAGAGCGAAAATCTGACCTTTCAGGCCGGAAGCAGTGATGAGTCACTGGTATGGCAGCATCTGGCATTGCAGCAGGATGAACAGCTGCTCGGGGAGTTGCGCTGGCAATCGGCTAAGCCCGCTTCCGATGAATTAATGCAAAGCCTCGCCAATATGCTGGCGCGCGCCCTGTGGATCTGGCAAACGCAGAAGCAATATCAACAAATGCTGCTGATCGAGGAACGTGCCACCATCGCGCGCGAACTTCACGATTCGCTGGCGCAGTCACTCTCCTTTCTGCGCATCCAGCTTACTCTGCTGCGACGAACGGTTGATGGCAGCCAGCCAGAGGCGCAAAGTATCATCAGCGAATTTGATCGCGCGCTGGCCGATGCCTATCAGCAATTGCGCGAGCTGCTGACCAC
This sequence comes from Pantoea sp. X-Soil-TKNS-1280, assembly GCF_059730475.1. NCBI lineage: Bacteria > Pseudomonadati > Pseudomonadota > Gammaproteobacteria > Enterobacterales > Erwiniaceae > Pantoea > Pantoea sp. X-Soil-TKNS-1280. The sequence continues at coordinate 3,116,961 of NZ_AP035962.1, forward strand.
TTTCCGTCTGACCATTGAACAGGCCGATCTGGTGGCCGCGATGCAGGCCATGATCGTCCCCCTGCAGGAGCAATCCCAGGCGGAAATCCAGTTTGACTATCAACCCGGATTGCAGAGCCTGGATGCACAACAGCAAGTGCATGTGTTGCAGATTGCCCGCGAAGCACTGCTCAATGCGATCCGCCACGCGGGAGCACAGCAGATTACCATTCGCTACCAGCGTGTTGCCGATGAGGACCATCTGTTAACTATTGAAGATGATGGCAAAGGTATACGCAGTACGGAAGAACCGCCAGGCCACTATGGCCTGACAATTATGGCAGAACGAGCAGCGCGCCTGTCTGGCACGCTGCTGATTACCCCGCAGGAACACGGCACACGGGTAACATTACGTTTCCCGCCACGCCCGATGCACCTGCTGGAATAACAGGCTACATGGACCGTTTATTGGAGAGAATATGGACCTGCAAACTCTGACAATTATGATCGTTGATGACCATCCCCTGATGCGCCGTGGCATTCGCCAGTTACTGGCTCTGGAGCCGAAGTTACAGGTGGTCGCCGAGGCCAATAATGGCACCGAGGCGCTGGCAGAGGCACGCCGCCTGGCACCTGACGTCATTCTGCTCGATCTCAATATGAAAGGGATGTCGGGGCTGGATACGCTGAAGGCACTGCGTAATGAGGACATTTCGGCACGCATCCTGGTGCTCACCGTCTCTGATGCCCGTAATGATATCTACGCCATGGTCGATGCCGGTGCCGACGGTTACTTACTGAAAGACAGCGAACCCGAGCAGCTGCTGCAGCAAATTTTGCGCGGCGCACAAGGTGAGAATGTGTTCAGCGAGGTGGTCGTTGACTATCTGGCTAACCGCCCCCACAGTTCTAACCCATTCCGCCTGTTAACCGAACGCGAACTGGATGTGTTGCAGGAAGTGGCGCGTGGCTTGTCAAATAAAGAGATTGCCAGCACCCTGCATATCTCGGAAGAAACGGTGAAGGTGCATATCCGTAATATGCTGCGCAAGCTGGACGTGCGCTCGCGCGTGGCTGCCACTGTACTTTGGCTGGAAAGCCGCAATGTCTAGCACATCTCAAAAATCCGTCGGGAGATTTACACTTTCTCCATAATTTCTCCACGATTCTCTAATTTGCGCCGCGTAGAGTAAGCTGCGGCAGGAGATGTCCCAGGATAGCGCTTCCACTCCGCCAGCGTGAACCCGAGCAGGGTTCACGCTTCTGATAATAAAAGTAAAAAATACGCAGCTGAGGAGTGTCGGTTCCATGTCGAATTTTTTTATCGACCGCCCCATTTTTGCCTGGGTTCTGGCGATTTTACTTTGCTTATGCGGCACCCTGGCGATTATCGCCCTGCCGATTGAGCAATATCCCGACCTCGCGCCACCTAACGTGCGCATTACCGCCAATTACCCCGGTGCCTCAGCCGAAACGCTGGAAAACACCGTGACTCAGGTGATCGAGCAGAACATGACTGGCATCGACAATCTGATGTACATGTCATCGAACAGCAGCAACACCGGTCAGGCACAAATCACCCTGACCTTTACTGCGGGTACAGACCCGGACGAAGCACGCCAGCAGGTGCAGAACCAGTTACAAACCGCCCTGCGACAGTTGCCATCGGCGGTGCAATCCCAGGGCGTAACGGTGAATAAAACCGGTGACAGCAACATTCTGATGATTGCGTTTGTTTCTACCGATGGAAGTATGGACAAACAGGATATTTCAGATTATGTCGCCAGTAACATTGAAGATCCGCTCAGCCGTATTGATGGTGTCGGTGAAGTCGATGCCTACGGCTCGCAATATTCCATGCGTATCTGGCTCGACCCGAACAAGCTGAACGCGTATGCGCTGACCACGGATGATGTCGTTAGCGCCATTGAATCTCAGAACGCTCAGGTGGCTGTCGGCCAGTTGGGCGGATTGCCCTCAGTGGAAAAACAGGCGCTTAACGCCACGGTCAATGCCCAGTCAATGCTGCAAACCCCGGAACAGTTCAAAGCCATTACACTGAAAACCAATGCCGATGGTTCGGTGGTGACGGTGGGCGATGTTGCGGATGTGGCCATGGGGGCTGAGAAATATGACTATCTCAGTCGCTACAACGGCCAGGCCGCCTCCGGTCTCGGCATTAAACTGGCCTCCGGCGCCAATGAGATGAATACCGACAAACTGGTACGCGCCCGCATTGCCGAGCTGTCGCAGTACTTCCCACACGGGCTGGAGGCGAAAGTCGCTTATGAAACCACCCCGTTCGTTAAAGCCTCGATCACCGATGTGGTGAAAACCCTGCTGGAAGCGATCCTGCTGGTGTTCCTGGTGATGTATCTGTTCATGCAAAACTTCCGGGCAACGTTAATCCCCACTATCGCCGTACCGGTGGTACTGCTAGGCACCTTTGCCGTGCTGTATGCCTGTGGTTACAGTATCAACACCCTCACCATGTTTGCCACGGTGCTGGCGATTGGTCTGCTGGTGGATGATGCCATCGTGGTGGTAGAGAACGTCGAGCGAATCATGAGCGAGGAAGGTCTCTCGCCACGTGCGGCAACGCGTAAATCGATGGGACAGATTCAGGGGGCGCTGGTCGGTATTGCGCTGGTGTTATCGGCGGTGTTTGTGCCGATGGCCTTTTTTGGTGGCACCGTCGGTGCGATTTACCGTCAGTTCTCCATCACTATCGTTTCCGCGATGATTTTGTCGGTATTGGTGGCGTTGATCCTCACGCCTGCACTCTGTGCCACCCTGCTGAAACCGCTCGAAAAAGGTCAACATCACGGTCGGCGTGGCTTTTTCGGCTGGTTTAACCGCCACTTCAACGCTAACGCTGGACGTTATGAACGTGGTGTGGCGCGCATTCTGGTAAAAAGTGGTCGCTGGATGCTGCTCTACCTGGCGATCATTGGCCTGATGGCGTTTATGTTTATCCGCCTGCCGACCTCGTTTCTGCCACAGGAGGATCGTGGCGTGTTCCTGACCCAGGTACAACTCCCGGCGGGGGCCACTCTCGAACAAACCTCTAAGGTGGTGGCGAAGGTGGAGAATTATTATATGACCGCCGAAAAAGAGAATGTCCTGTCGGTGTTTTCCACTATCGGTGCCGGTCCGGGTGGTAACGGTCAGAACGTGGCACGTATGTTTATCCGCCTGAAAGATTGGGACGAACGCCCTGGTACCGATCGCACCGCCTTTGCCATCATTGACCGCGCCACTAAAGCTTTCCGTAAAATCAAAGAAGCCAACGTTATCGCCAGCAGCCCGCCCGCCATTACCGGTCTTGGCAGTTCATCTGGTTTCGACCTCGAACTACAGGATCATGGTGGGATTGGTCATACGGCCTTGATGGCGATGCGTGATAAATTACTGGGCGAAGCGGCCCGCGATCCGGCATTATCCCGCGTGCGCCATAACGGTCTGGACGACAGCCCGCAGTTGCAGATTGATGTTGACCAGCGCAAAGCGCAGGCACTGGGCGTCTCAGTGGATACCATCAATGACACCCTGACCACGGCCTGGGGTTCAACCTATGTGAATGACTTTATCGACCGGGGTCGCATCAAGAAAGTTTACGTGCAGGCGGCGCCGGAATTCCGCATGCTGCCGGATGACATCAATAAATGGTATGTGCGCAACAGCAGCGGCACTATGGTGCCTTTCTCTGCCTTCGCCACCAGCCACTGGGAAGTGGGGTCTCCACGACTGGAGCGCTATAACGGCTATTCCTCGCTGGAGATTATTGGTGAAGCTGCAAACGGCGTCAGCAGTGGTACGGCAATGGATGCGATGGAGAAGCTGGTCAGCCAGTTACCGCTCGGCATCGGCTTCCAGTGGACCGGTGCCTCGTATCAGGAACGACTCTCTGGTTCGCAGGCTCCGGCGTTATATGCTATCTCACTGCTGGTGGTGTTTCTGAGCCTGGCGGCGCTGTACGAAAGCTGGTCCATTCCGTTCTCGGTGATGCTAGTGGTGCCACTCGGCGTGGTGGGTGCGCTGATCGCCACCTGGCTACGCGGGCTGGAAAACGATGTCTATTTCCAGGTCGGGCTGTTGACGGTGATTGGCTTGTCGGCGAAGAACGCCATTCTGATTGTCGAATTCGCTAACGAGATCAACAGCAAAGGACGTGAATTGATTGAAGCCACGCTGGAGGCCTCACGCCAGCGCCTGCGCCCGATCCTGATGACCTCACTGGCGTTTATCTTTGGTGTGCTGCCCATGGCAATCAGCGCGGGTGCCGGTTCCGGCAGCCAGCACGCGGTGGGGACGGGGGTGATGGGCGGGATGATTTCCGCGACCGTACTGGCGATCTTCTTTGTGCCGCTGTTCTTTGTACTGGTGCGTCGCCGCTTCCCGCTGAAAGACAAGCCGCATGATTAAGCGATAAAAAATTAAGGCAGCCTGATTAATGGCTGCCTTATTTTTGTTTGGTAAGAATTACAGCAAGTTGGGGATTTGCCCTGCTTTTCTCTTCGCGGGTTACTTACGTAACATCGCGTCAATAAATTCTTTCCAGTTCCCCAGTTCAGTGTCAACCATAATACCCTCTCTTATTGTGCCGCCGAGTGTACGCCGTTTTTTTCTACAGGTGAATACGCTTCCACCTGTTATCTGTATCGGCAAAAGCTGGCAAAAGCTGTAATTTGCTCAAATTGCGTACTGACGCACATTTCAGCAACCCCCTAACGTAGCGGAAGAAAATTCCTGGTGACAACGCGTAGCACAATTTTTCGATTGGGAAGATTCTGATCAGGCTTATGGTGCGGCGGGCAATTATTCACGGGGCTAATGAAAGCGGTTACTGGTACTAAACGGCAAGAGTTTTGCCAGAATCCGTAACGGCGCGATTTATCGCGCAATATCAGGAAAAAGACTTCCGGGATCGCTCCCGGAAGCCCGATTTACAACTTAGAAACGATCAAGATTCATTACTTTGGTCCAGGCCGCGACGAAGTCATGGACCAACTTCTCACGGCCATCGCTGCTGGCGTACACTTCCGCCAGCGCGCGCAGAATGGCGTTAGAACCGAACACCAGATCGGCACGGGTGGCGCTGAATTTAACCGCACCGCTGCTGCGCTCACGACCTTCATACAGCCCTTTCGCCTGATCAACCGATTTCCACTCATTGCCCATATCCAGCAGATTGACGAAGAAATCGTTGCTCAGCACACCTTTGCGGCTGGTAAACACGCCATGTTCGCTACCATCAAAGTTGGCACCCAGTACACGCAAACCACCAATCAGCGCAGTCAGTTCTGGTGGGGTCAACGTCAGTTGCTGTGCTTTATCGATCAGCTGCGTTTCTGCCGCCTGAGTGGTACCAGCACGTTGGTAATTGCGGAAACCATCATAGCCCGGTTCCAGCAGCGCGAAGGCTTCCACATCAGTTTGCTCCTGAGTGGCATCCACGCGGCCCGAGGTGAACGGCACTTTCACCGCCACATTAGCCGCCTGTGCTGCCTGCTCCACACCGACAACGCCCGCCAGCACAATCACATCGGCCAGTGAAGCTTTACCGGATGCCTGTTGGATAGCGATCAATTTGTTCAACGCAGGCTGAATGCTGGCATTGACTTCCCAGCTGTTCTGCGGCGCTAACGCCACACGGGCACCGTTGGCACCACCACGTTTATCACCACCGCGGAAGGTTGAAGCTGAAGCCCAGGCAACTGATACCAGCTCACCTACCGACAGACCGGCATCGGCAATCGCCGCTTTCAGATTATCGATGTCAGCGGGCGTCGGGTTATGCGACGGCGTCGGCAGCGGATCCTGCCAAATCAGCGCTTCTTTCGGTACTTCCGGGCCTAAGTAACGTGCAATCGGCCCCATATCGCGGTGGGTCAGTTTGAACCAGGCACGGGCGAAGGCTTCGTTAAACGCCTGCGGATTATTCAGGAAACGACGCGAGATTTTCTCGAATTCAGGATCAAAACGCAGCGTCAGGTCGGTCACCAGCATAGTTGGCTTACGTTTTTTTGCCGGGTCAAACGGATCCGGAATGATTTCCGGGGCGTCAACCGCTTCATACTGGATAGCGCCTGCCGGGCTGTGCGTTTTAACCCACTCGTATTTGAACAGGTTCTCGAAGAAGTAGTTGCTCCACTGGGTCGGGGTTTGTGTCCATACCACTTCCAAACCGGAAGTGATGGCATCCGCACCGACACCGCTGTTGTAGCTGCTTTGCCAGCCGAAGCCCTGTGATTCCAGCGGAGCCGCTTCCGGCTCAGCACCGACATGGCTGGCTGCACCGGCACCGTGGGTTTTACCCAGCGTATGACCACCGGCAATCAGCGCCACGGTTTCTTCATCGTCCATGCCCATATTACCGAAGGTGGCACGGATAGCCGGAGCGGCAGAAGCCGGATCGCCGCTGGCATTCGGACCTTCCGGGTTAACGTAGATCAGGCCCATTTCTGTCGCGGAGAGCGGATTTTTCGCCAGCGCTTCCGGATGGCGATGGCTCAGCCAGGTTTTCTCATCACCCCAGTTCACATCGAGATCCGGCTCCCAGACATCTTCACGTCCGGCACCAAAACCAAAGGTGCGGAAACCGGCGTTTTCCAGCGCCACGTTCCCCGCCAGGATATAGAGGTCGGCCCAGGAAATTTTCTGACCATATTTTTGTTTCACCGGCCACAGCAGGCGGCGCGCTTTATCCAGGCTGACGTTATCCGGCCAGGAGTTCAGAGGCGAAAAGCGCTGCTGACCGCGACCGGAACCGCCGCGACCATCAGTCATACGGTAGGTCCCTGCACTATGCCAGGCCATACGAATAAACAGACCGGCATAGTTACCCCAGTCGGCAGGCCACCAGGGTTGAGAGTCGGTGAGCAGCGCTTTCAGGTCGGCTTTCAGGGCAAAGTAGTCGAGCTGGCTAAAGGCTTCGCGATAGTTGAAGTTTTCACCGAGGGGATTCGAACGATTGGAATGCTGATTGAGTAAATCGACACGCAGCTGGTTAGGCCACCAGTCACGGTTGTTGGTTCCGCCACCCGCAGCAGGCAAATCGGCGCCCTGATGGAAGGGGCATTTGGCTGCTGACGGGGTTGTTTCGTTAGAATTGCTCATGTTGCTCTCCGCTTTTTTAATTTGCGACTAGGTTAAAACACATCAATTAATAGGTAATATTCATTTCTATCGAACGATTTGATAGTTATTAGCTTATTACAGTCACAGACAAGCGCTTAATTACCTGGTGCGATCACAGAACACTGTCATCCCCTCAGGCAACCTTGTTACAATCCCTGGCCGATCGCGCATTTCATCTTCACGCTAAAAGAGTAGTCAAATACTATGTTCCAGCTCTACGGCATTAAAAATTGTGACACCATTAAAAAAGCTCGCCGATATTTAGACGCTTCCGGCATTGATTATCGTTTCCATGATTACCGCGTAGATGGCGTGGACGATGCGCTGTTGCAGTCATTTATTGACCAGCTCGGCTATGAGCCGCTGCTCAACACCCGTGGCACCACCTGGCGTAAACTGCCGGAAGCGGAACGCGCAGCGGTGCAGGATGCCAACAGCGCCAAAGCCATCATGCTGGCACAGCCCGCCGTGATTAAACGCCCGGTGCTGGCAGCGACCAATGGTGACCTGCTGGTCGGCTTTAATGAATCCCTTTATCACGCGTTTATCCAGGAGAAGTCATAACATGTTCTGTCCGGTTATTGAGCTGGCTCAGCAGCTGATTCGTCGTCCTTCCCTCAGTCCGGATGATGCTGGTTGTCAGGCGCTGCTGATTGCCCGACTGGAAGCGATTGGCTTCACCGTGGAACCGATGCACATTGACGATACCCTGAATTTTTGGGCCACGCGTGGTCAGGGCGAAACCCTGGCGTTTGCCGGACACACCGACGTGGTGCCACCCGGGGACGCCAACCGCTGGATCAATCCGCCATTCGAACCCACCATCCGTGATGGCATGCTGTTTGGCCGTGGTGCTGCCGATATGAAAGGCTCACTGGCTGCGATGGTGGTCGCCGCAGAACGTTTCGTCGCCGCGCACCCGAATCACAAGGGCCGCCTCGCCTTTCTGATTACCTCAGACGAAGAAGCCAGCGCCGCTAACGGCACGGTAAAAGTGGTTGAGCGACTGATGGCGCGTCATGAGCGGATGGATTACTGCCTGGTGGGCGAGCCTTCCAGCACCGAAGTGGTGGGTGATGTGGTGAAAAATGGCCGTCGTGGCTCGATCACCGCCAATCTAACCATTCATGGCGTGCAGGGCCATGTTGCTTACCCGCATCTGGCGGATAACCCGGTGCATCGCGCCATGCCCGCGTTAAATGAACTGGTCGCTACCGAGTGGGATCAGGGTAACGAATTCTTCCCGCCAACCAGCATGCAAATTGCCAACGTGCAGGCGGGTACCGGCAGCAACAACGTCATTCCGGGCGAGTTTTTCGTACAATTCAATTTCCGTTTCAGCACCGAACTGACCGATCAAATGATCCGCGAGCGCGTTGCCGCCCTGCTCGATCGCTACCAGTTGCACTACACGCTGGAGTGGAAACTTTCCGGCCAGCCGTTCCTGACGTCGCGCGGTAAACTGGTGGATGCCGTAGTGAACGCTGTAGCGCACTATAATGAAATCAAGCCGCAGCTGTTAACGACCGGCGGCACCTCTGACGGACGTTTCATCGCCCGTATGGGAGCACAGGTGGTAGAACTCGGTCCGGTGAATGCCACCATTCATAAAATCAATGAGTGCGTGAAGGCGTCAGATTTGCAGATGTTGAGCCGTATGTATCAGCGCATCATGGAACAGCTGATCGCCTGAGAGCACGCATAAGGAGCAGGCAAATGGAATGGTTAAAAGAATATTGGTGGATCCTGGTGATCCTGCTGATGGTCGGTATTTTGATGAACGTTTATAAAGACCTGAAACGTATCGATCATAAAAAATTCATGGATAACAAACCGGATCTGCCGCCGCATCGTGACTTCAACGACAAATGGGACGATGACGACGACTGGCCGAAGAAAAAATAACGGCCCTGCGTAACGTAAACGGCGCGATCAATCGCGCCGTTTTTCATCTAAACCATCATCACCACATCGTCATCGCCAGGTTTGGCACCGCTCAGCGCCTCGTCAAAATAACGCTTTGGAACGGTATAGCGCAGATGGTTCAGCGCCAGTTCCATGCTGCGATGGTCAATGGCATGTGGCAAATCTTCAACAATATCCAGCGTCACATCGCCACCCAGTGCGGTTAAGCGCTGTGCTGCTTCTTCTGCATGCTGCATCGGGATCTGATCATCGTATTCGCCATGAATCAGATGGATGGTGGTACGGGTACTGGCGCGCTCCGGCAGCGTCGCGTAACGCCCGCTGAATGCCACCACGCGCCCGGCCAGATCAGGCTGCGCTTTCACACCTTCCAGCACCATGGTGCTACCCTGTGAGAAGCCAATCAGCGCCGTCGCTTCAGGCCGCACCCCACTCTGCTGTTGCCAGTGACGTACCGACTCAACAAACTCCGGCATCGCCGCGTTGACGCCCTGTTGCTCTGAACGATCGTGCGCCGGAATTTCGGCAAACCATTTACGCCCCTGGGGAACGCTGCCGGGCAAAGGCGCACCAACCGCCACCACCTGCGCTTCCGGGAAAGCACGGGCAAACCAGCTGCCGATTTGCGCCATCGAATCCGGGTTATCGTTCACGCCGTGGTACAGCAGAAACAGCTGGGCGGGATCGGTGCTCGGTTGCTGAACAATTACATAATGTAGTGCCATAACATCCTCCTGACATCACTATACGCCACTGCCTGGCGAGTGATATTGGGAAAATTTGAACGAGATAATGGATTTATTGCAACGAAGCGAACCGCTGTTGCCAGCTTGCGGCCATGCTGGCGTCCCGCTGTTGCAGCGCCTGAGCCACCTCGGCACGCAGCTTTACCATTAATGCCTTACGTCCGCTGATCCCGCCCTGGTGGGCCACCTCACTCAGCGCTTGTTTTTGTATAAGTATGGCGTGTAACAACGGTTGATGCAGTGGGGTCTGGCGTATCAGACGCTGTAACGCGGCGTAGCTTGCCTCCCAGGGGCGTTGCGCCCAGGCAAAACCGGCCAGCAACGCCAGGTCATCCTCATCCATCTGCTGCTCATCATCCGCCAACAGCGGTAAATCCAGCGCAATTAACTGTTGCAGCCAGCGCCAGTCACGCGCCAGACGCCGTGTCGCCTGCTGCTGCAACGTCTGTGCCGCGGGCGTCAGCGCCAGCATCGCCATCGCGGCATAGCAGCCACTGCTGGCTTCGCGCTGGGAACCGATGCGCACCAGAGTGAAACCACAGCGCTGCCAGAAGCGCCACAAGGTTTCCGTATAACCAAAACTGACCGAGAGATAATCGCTGTCCTGAGCCTGCTGGCGCGCAGCCGCCACCAGCGCGCTACCGATACCACGTTGTCGCACGGCGGCCATCACCGCAATACGGCTGATACGCTGTGAACGCAGCGTGGCAGCCTCAGGAAAGCCCGCATGAGCCGCCAGCGACTGCGCCACCAGGTTGCCACGCGGACGGCGCACCCCGGCCCATACCGCCCAGGCCAGCGCAGCATCCAGCCCTCCCTCCTCCACCAGCCACAGCGCTCCCTGCACGTTATCAGGTGTCCCGGCCAGCCAGAAACGCATCCCCGGCGCATCCAGCATGCGCCGTAAATCGAGCGGCGTGGTGCGATAGTGCGCACTAGACAGCAGGCGATAACCCGACGCCAATGCTTCAGGATGAAGCTCTGGCGTCGCTGGAAACAGCGTCAACTCAGCTGGAGCCTCACTCTCCTGCGCATCCTCAAATAACAACGCGTGGCTCAGCCAGGTTTCCAGCGGATCCCGGGGCGACCAACGGAGCGGCTCATCCAGCGTGAAATAGCGTACATCCGGCAATGAGGCGCAGAAGCGCAGCATAAACCCGCGCCCGGTGCCTTCGTAGCCCTGCACGGTGGTGGTCAGCAACACGCGAGGAAAACGCGCCACCAGCTGTGACAGCAGCGGTGCGGGAATGGCGGCGGCTTCGTCGATAATCAGCCATGAGGCGTCTGGTGGTGGTTCCTGTGCCAGCAACGCATCCGGGGCGATAAACTGGAAATGTTCCGCGGCGAACTGAGCCAGCACGTCGGTGGAGACTTTAGCCGGGGCAGTGACGAGGCAATGACCATCCTGCTGCGCCAGCATCCCGGCCAGCGCTGACTTACCGCGCCCGCGCGCAGCGGTGATGACCGCCACGCCCACAGGCAGGGTGAGCAGTTGTTGCAGGATGCGCTGTTGCTGCTGCGGTGCCTGGCAATGCCAGTCAGGGAACGCGGCCGCAGCCGGTTCCCGCGCTGGCAGCCCTTCGCGCAGCAACATAATTTGCGCATCCGACAGTATCTGCTGTTGCAACTGACGGGTGAAATGTGGCGTGGCAATCGGCTGGCTGACGTCTGCCCAGCGCAAGCTATCAGCATCAGGCCGGGTGGCCCATTCCTGCCAGGGTGGCGTCAGCAGCAGCAACCAGCTTCCGGCGGTCAACGTACCCGCCAGTGCGGCAAAAGCTTCCGCATGGAAACCGTGGCGAGCATCGAAAATGGCGTGATGAAATTCGCGACCCAGCAGGGTGCGCAGTGCTGCTGGCGGGTGAAAGGACGCAGCGAGGTCGTTTAGCTCGCTGATGGTCAGCCAGTCGCCGGGTAATGCCGCCCGCCAGACGCTAGCCTGCTGCTGCGCCCACTCGCTGCTGCCGCTTATCACGCACAAACGGCGAATACCTGCCCGCTGCATCGCCGTGCTGATGTCAGGCAAATTCATCCGTTAGTGGCAAAGGTGTTGCATTGCCCCGGATTACCGCTGTCGAAACCGCGTTTAAACCAGGTATAACGCTGCTGCGAGGTGCCATGGGTAAAGCTGTCCGGCACCACCCGTCCCTGACTTTTTTGTTGCAGGCGGTCATCACCAATCGCCTCAGCGGCATTCAGTGCTTCCTGCAAATCACCGACTTCGAGGATATTTTGCTGCTGCATATAATGGCCCCAGACACCGGCAAAGCAGTCCGCCTGAAGCTCCATTTTCACCGATAGCTGATTGACCTGCGTCTGGCTGGCACCCTGCTGCATCTGACGCACTTTCGGTTCGATACCCAGCAGTTTCTGTACATGATGGCCGACTTCGTGGGCGATCACGTAGCCCTGGGCAAAGTCACCACCCGCGCCGAGTTTGGTTTTCATCTCATCGTAAAATGACAGGTCGATATACACAGTTTGATCCGCCGGACAGTAGAACGGCCCCATCACCGACTGGCCAGTACCACAACCGGTACGGGTGGCACCACGATACATCACCAGTTTGGGCGGCACGTACTGTTTGCCCATTTGCTGGAACAGCTTGCTCCAGGTATCTTCGGTGGTGGCAAGAATGACCGAGGTGAATTTTGCCGCTTCATCCTGCGCCGGGTTGGCGCGCTGCTGCTGGGTGGTAGGAGTGAGATTGCCGCCGCCTTCGATCAGCGCCGTCAGGTCATAGCCGTAATAACCGGCCACTGCGACGATGATTAATAGGATGATACCGCCTTTACCACGCGGCAGACGTATTTGTCGCCCCTCGTAACCGCCTGGCGACTGGTCACGTCTGTCTTCCACATTGTCGCTTTCGCGACGTCCCTGCCAGCGCATGGCGTGCTCCTGTGTTCATCAAATTAACTTTGCATGATTTTAGATGGCAGCAGCAGGAAGCACCAGCCTGTAGCGGCGCGATTTATCACGCGCTTTTGAACGTGGCAGATAAAAAAACGGCGCGATAAATCGCGCCGCTACATAATATGGCTACACATTAATCCAGTTTCACACCCAGTCGGTGCGCCACTTCTTCATAGGCTTCGATCAGGCCACCGAGGCTCTGACGGAAACGGTCTTTGTCCATTTTGTCCATGGTTTCTTTGTCCCACAGACGTGCGCCATCTGGCGAGAACTCATCGCCCAGCACCACTTCGCCTTTGAACAGACCAAACTCCAGCTTGAAGTCCACCAGGATCAGACCAGCGTCATCAAACATTTTGCTCAGCACGTCGTTGGCTTTGTAGGTCAGCTCACGCATACGCGCCAGATTCTCTTTACTCACCCAGCCAAAGGTTTCGCAGTAAGATTCGTTCACCATCGGGTCGTGTTTGGCGTCATCTTTCAGGAAGAGATCAAACAGCGGTGGATTGAGCAACATGCCCTCTTCCACACCCAGACGTTTTACCAGCGATCCTGCCGCACGGTTGCGCACCACGCACTCCACCGGCACCATCTCCAGCTTTTTCACCAGCGCTTCGTTATCCGACAGCAGCGCTTCCATCTGGGTCGGAATGCCCGCTTCCTGCAATTTGGTCATGATGAAATGGTTGAACTTGTTATTCACCATCCCTTTGCGATCAAACTGCTCGATTCGTGCACCGTCTCCTGCTGACGTATCGTTGCGGAATTCAAGTACCAGCAGATCCGGATTGTCGGTGCTGTATACGGTTTTCGCTTTACCGCGATACAACTCAGCTCGCTTTTGCATCTTGTTAACTCCAAACATGAAAGAACCCGTGTTCAGCAATGGATACCCACTGCACGGCGGCAATACGCAATCGTTTACCTCGCCGGGCGCTATTATGCCAAAATCTCAAAAAAAAGGCCGGATATTCTCCGGCCTGAGGCAATTTATTTGTTCAGTGCGCCCTGCATCACCGCCACCAGCGCATCATTCTGCGACTGAGTCAGCACATGACCTTTAGGATCGATGAACTGCAGACTGCTGCGGTTATCGAGATCGCCGACCTGCAATTTGTAATCGCCGTTCGGTAAGCCCGGATCTTTGGCACCGATATCATCCCACGCGCCGCTACCCGGCTGTTTGTAGGTGACGTTCAGGCTACCCTGCGAGCGGTTGCTGTCGGTCACTTCCATACCTGCGCGTTTCAGCGCAGCTGGCAGACGCTGCCAGGTGAGGTTGAACGGTGAACGCAGAATCAACAGCGGCAGACCGGTGTCATCGGCACCGCTCTGGACGGCAATCTGTCCAATACCACGACCGGCTGCGGCATCCTGGCTGGCAGTATCGATCTTATCCATACCGGTGCTGATGTCGTTCAGCATCTGCGCGGTGTAGCGCTGGATTTGTACCGGTGCAGTCACGGTCTTGCCTGACTGTTGCAGTTCCAGCAGGCGCACCGTCAGCACCTGTTGATAGCTCTGGTTCTGAACGCTGACCTGGTAACGACCACGATACTGATTGTCTTCATCCGCACGGTTCCACTGCACCCAATCGGTGGTCAGCTGTTGTCCGGCATCATCACGCTGGGCAATCGGGAATTTGTACGATTGCACCACGTTGACCACCTGCGGCCAGATGGAACCACGGCTGCTTTCCACAGCCAGCACGCCGGTATTGCCGGTGAACTGAGCTCGTGTACCGTTCATCAGTGCCAGCGGCTGGGCAGGCGGACGAATATCCAGCTCTTTACCCACTGCGCCTTTGGCAACCGCGTGCGGCACGTCGTAATCACCATTCTGCAGAGGCAGAATCATCCCCGCCGGGGCTTTTAAATCATGCAGTTCAGGCGCCTGCAGGTAAGATTCATCACCGCTGACCTGGCGCTTATAACGCTGATCGCTGGAACAAGCTGACAGCAGCATCAGGGTGGAAAGACCCACCACCGTTGCCAGCGTCGAGCGCTTAACTGAATAACTCATTGATTCTCCCTAAATTATCGCAGACCCGCTTTGATCAATGCCTGCGCCGTTTTGGCCTGACCGGCTTCGGTCAGCGGCGTCATTGGCAAACGCAGCGTGTCATCCGCGATTAATCCTAGTTGTTTCGCGGCCCATTTCACCGGGATAGGATTGGGTTCACAGAAAAGCGTCTGGTGCAGATGCATCAGACGCTGATTCAGGCGACGCGCTTCGGCAAAGTTGCCCTGCTGCGCCAGCGCGCACAGTTCAACCATTTCACGTGCCGCAATGTTGGCCGTGACCGAAATAACGCCTTTGCCGCCCAGTTGCATGAAGTCCAGTGCAGTGCCGTCATCGCCACTCACCAGAATGAATTCATCATCAACCAGCTCTTGGATCTGACTAACCCGCGATAAGTTCCCGGTTGCCTCTTTGATTCCGATAATATTTTTGATTTCGGCCAGACGAGCAACTGTCTCCGGCAGCATGTCGCAACCGGTACGGGAAGGGACGTTGTACAGCATCTGCGGCAGATCGGTACTTTCCGCAATCGCTTTGAAATGCTGGAACAGGCCTTCCTGGGTCGGACGGTTATAGTAAGGCGTCACCGTCAGGCAGCCTACCACACCGGTGCCGGTGAAGCGTTTAGTGAGGGAAATCCCTTCGGCGGTCGCATTCGCGCCGGTTCCGGCAATCACCGGGATGCGGCCATCGGCCAGTTCGAGGGTCATCATCACCACTTCGCCATGTTCTTCATGGCTGAGGGTGGCAGATTCGCCAGTGGTGCCAACAGAAACAATCGCCGCGGTGCCGCTGGCGACATGATAATCAATCAGTTTTTTCAAACTCGCGCGGCAGACATTACCTTTGTCATTCATTGGCGTAACGAGCGCAACAATACTTCCGGTGAACATGGGCGATCCCCTCGACATACAAGTGCCTCATGGTACGTTTTACGCCAAGGGAAAAGCAAGCGAGCCACGCCATTCAAGCGCTTGTCAGCAGTTTTTTTTATGTTTACCTTATGGTTATTAGCGAACACACAGGAAATGTCATTTTGTCGCAGCCACAGCCTCACCACCTGGTGATCACCGCGTTGGGCGTTGATCGTCCCGGTATCGTGAATACCATCACCCGCCATGTCAGCAGCTGCGGCTGCAATATCGAAGACAGCCGTCTGGCGATGCTCGGTGATGAATTCACCTTTATTATGCTGCTATCCGGAAGCTGGAATGCCATCACCCTGATTGAATCCACTCTGCCGATGAAAGGCGCGGAACTGGAATTGCTGATTGTGATGAAGCGCACCAATGCGCGCATCACCCCGCCGATGCCCGCCACCGTCTGGGTGCAGGTAGAAGTGCCGGATTCACCGCATATCATTGAGCGCTTCACCGATTTGTTTGATAAGCATCAGATGAATATCGCCGAGCTGGTTTCGCGTATTCAACCCGCGCAGGATGGCGTGCCACCCACGCTGTATATTCAGATGACCGCGCATAGCGTTGAAGGTGCCAGCATCGAACCGGCGTTTAATCAACTCTGTCAGGAACTGCACGCCCAGGGTACGATTCGTCTGTACAGCGCTGCCAGCACCCTTGCCGGGCACTGATCAGGCCTCCGGGTTATTTCGTCACACACTCTGCCCAAACGGGTAAACAGTGTGCGGAAATAACCCTGACGGTAAACTCCACCTGGCACTTTTGGTCCTGATGGTGTATTACCCACAGCATGAAAGAAAAAAATGGAGAGTTGTGATGAATCCACTGAAAGCCGGTGATACCGCACCGAAATTTAGCTTGCCCGATCAGGATGGCGAACAAGTAAATTTGGCCGACTTCCAGGGACAGCGCGTTCTGGTCTATTTCTATCCGAAAGCCATGACCCCAGGTTGCACCGTTCAGGCCTGTGGTCTGCGCGACAACATGGATGATCTGAAAAAAGTCGGCGTAGAAGTGCTGGGCATCAGCACTGACAAACCAGAAAAGCTGTCACGTTTTGCCGAAAAAGAGATGCTGAACTTCACGCTGCTGTCTGATGAAGATCATCAGGTGTGCGAGCAGTTTGGCGTCTGGGGGGAGAAATCCTTTATGGGGAAAACCTATGACGGCATCCACCGCATCAGCTTTCTGATTGATGGTGAAGGCACGGTGGAGAAGGTGTTTGACGACTTCAAAACGTCGAACCACCACGACGTTGTGCTGGATTACCTGCAGTCAGCCTGATACTCACGGGTGCGCCATGCGCACCCGTTTTATTTAGCTTACGATCGTCTCTTCCGGCCAGGCGCGAACCACGGCTTTGATTAATGTCGCCAGTGGGATGGCAAAGAACACGCCCCAGAAGCCCCATAACCCACCGAAAATCACCACCGATAAAATGATCACCAGCGGATGCAGGTTGACCGCCTCGGAGAACAGAATCGGGACCAGTATGTTGCCATCCAGCCCCTGAACCACCAGATACACCACAAACATGGTCCAGAAATCGCTGCCCAGTCCCCACTGGAACAGGCCGACGCCAATCACCGGAATGGTCACCAGCATCGCCCCGATATAGGGGATCAACACAGAAATCCCCACCAGCACCGCCAGCAGCAACGCGTAATTAAGGCCGAGCAACAAAAATGCCAGCCAGCTCACCACGCCCACCGCCAGCATTTCCAGTACTTTGCCGCGAATGTAGTTGGTGATTTGCTGATTCATCTCCTGCCACACGACGCCCGCCAGACCACGATTACGTGGTAATACGCGACGTACCGCATTGAGCATCTGCTCTTTGTCTTTCAGCAGGAAAAACACCATCAGCGGCACCAGCACCAGATAAATCATCAGCGTCATCAACCCGACCAGCGACGCCAGCGAATATTTCACCAGCGAATCACCCAGCCCGGTAAGACGGCTACGTAGGTTCTCGACGACGATATCGATGATGCCAGCATCCACCAGCGCCGGGTAACGTTTCGGCAGCCCAGCGGCAAACTGGTAGAGTTTGTTCAGCATGTTGGGGAGGTCGTGGGTCAGGTTGATACTTTGCTGCCACGCCACTGGCACGACAATCAATCCCATCACCAGCACGATGCTACCGAACAGCACCAGCACAATGCTGGTAGCCCAGGTGCGGCTACAGCCGACCCGTTGCAGGCGCACAGTGGGCCACTCCAGCAGGTAAGCCAGTACCACGGCCACCAGCAGCGGGGCCAGCAGGCCACTGAAGAAGAACAGGATGCAGAACGCCGCCAGCAGAATCACTACCAGGCCAATCGCCTCGGGATCACTGAAACGACGTCTGTACCATTGAATAAGCAGAGCCAGCATAACTTTCGTTGCCTGAGGTCAAACGGGATGACGATTGTACTGAAATTCCGGCTGATGAACAGACTGCTGTTTAACGGGTGATACTGCTGACCAGCGCATCCTGCCCGGCAATCATCACGCAGTTACGTCCGGCATTCTTCGCCTGATACAAGGCTGCGTCGGCCTGTTTCAGGCTCTGCTCCTGGGTGCCATTTTCCGGCTGCCACAGGGCAATGCCGACAGAAATGGTGATGTTACCGACCGTTTCGATCCTGCTGTCAGCAATATTGTTGCGTAACCGCTCGGCAATAATTCGCGCTTCTTCCGCCGTGGTGCCTGGCAGCAGCATCAGAAACTCTTCGCCGCCGTTGCGGCACACCACGTCTGTTGCGCGCGCGCTGTGGCTCAGGGCCTGGGCGATTTTTTTGATCACTTCGTCACCCACATCGTGACCGAAGTTATCATTCACGCGTTTAAAGTGGTCGATATCCAGCGCCAGCACGGCAAACGGCTGGCGCATGGCATTGAAATAATCCAGCACCGCGCTCAGGCCGCGCCGGTTAAGCAGGCTGGTCAGGGGATCGGTCTGAACTTCGGACTTCAACCGGCCAATTTTGTCCTGTACCAGGCTGATACCGGTCAGCATCGCGCGTTTGACCTGCGCGGCTTCAAAGTACCAGGCACGAATGCCGCCAATCTCACCTGACACACTTTGCGTATCCATCTGGCTGGCCTTGCGCGCCAGCTGCCACAATGGCAGCGCGATCAGACGCGCCAGAATCACCGCCACCAGCAGCGTTAACAAGGCAAAGGGCACCGAGTTTTTCAATACTTTCAACAGCAATCCGGAGAGTGGAGCCAGGGTGACATCGGTGGGTTTCAGCGCCACCACCATCCAGCCGGTGGTCGGCACGATGGCGTAACCGGCCAGTTTCGCCGTTCCTTCCTCCGTCAATTGCAGCGACCCATTGGTTTGCTCCTGACGCTGGCTCTCGCTGATGATACCCGGCACGCTTTTACCAATCAGCTGGTTGTTCTGGTGATATAGCACCTGATTATTGCGATCCAACACGTAAACATGGGTGCCATCACGATAATATTGCTCGCCCAGCAGCTCGTTCAGAATGCTTTTCTTCTTCAGATAGATAGTGCCGCCGACATAACCCAGGTAGCGACCTTCTTTGCTCCAGATCGGCCAGGAGACAAACACCAGCAAGTTATTGGCGGCGGAAAGGGTCGGTTTGCTGACCATTGGCTGACGTTTTGCCAGCGCTTCGCGTGATGCCTGGCTGGTGAGTTTCATGCCTTTCAGCATCAGCGATTCCGGCGAAATGGCTTTCACCACGCCATCGGTGTTCACCACCGCCACCGAGTTGAAGCTGCTGGTCTGCTCGCGCAGACGATTTACTTCCTGCTGCGCCAGTTCGGTATTGTCGAAATCTTTGCCCAGCTGGGTCGCGCTGTAGTGCAGCTGGGATTGTGCCAGCTGAAAGAAAACTTCGGTGGTGGCGGCCAGTTTGGTGGCATAAGCGCGGTTGGCTTCGAGGGTGCTTTCAATCAGGACCATACGTTGCACGCGCCATGTCGCATACAGGGCGTTAGCAAGCGTGATAACAATACTGGTGATGGCCAGCAGCGTGATCAGCGTGCGCAGATCGGTTTTTGGCCGGATGCGCATTAACATGGTGGCTCCACCATGATGAGTCTGTTCATAATTCGAATGCCTGACAGTATTGTTATTGTTGGTGGTACATACCCTGGTGAGGTAACAGAGGATTGTACACCCGCAACTCAATTTGAGCACGAAGCATCCTGCCGGCACACGAATTCTTTTACTTATATCTGGCGCTGATTAGTCGATTAAGCCGTTAGCATCGTAGAACGGAAACGGTCCGGGATAATCACCAATGGCACACAGATGTGTCGTCATTCCCTGCTGAGCATGCCAGCGATGCAGCAGAAAACCCGGCGGTTCCAGCACAAAGTTGGCCGGGCCATCTGCGGACAAATCAAACGCCACCTGATGCGATACACCCGGAGCCGTACAGGCCAGGGTGCCAGCGAAACGCGCCTGAATCGATCGGTGCAGATGGCCACTGAGCACCCGCTCCACCTGCGGATGCTGGCGAATCACCGCCGCCAATGCGTCAGGGTTGCGCAGCGGTTGTTTATCCATATGGCCGATGCCGGTGATAAACGGCGGATGATGCAGCATCACCAGGGTTGGCGTGTCGGGTGCGCTTTGCAGTTGCGCATCCAGCCACTGTAGCTGCGCTTCATCAACATAACCCCACGGCTGCTGCGGCACGCTGGAATCCAGCGCCAGCAGTTGCACCCCGTTAACGCAGGTTTGCCAGTTGAGGGTTTCCCCGCGTTGCAGATAAGTGTGCTCCGGGAAGGCCGCGCGTAGTGCCTGGCGGTCGTCATGGTTACCCGGCATCAGCAGATAAGGCCGTTGCAGCTGCTTCAGTGCCTGGCGCAGGGTTTGATACTCTTCCGGCAAGCCAAAATCAACCAAATCGCCGGTAATCACCACCACATCCGGGCGTGGACGCAGCTGATTCAGCGTATCAATCACCCGTAACAATGCCGCCTGGGTATCCACTTTTTTATACGACAGGCGACCCTGCGCCTTGATATGTAAATCGCTGATTTGCGCAATCAACGTCATGACTTCAGACAATCTTTATTCCTCAGGAAGCAGAAAATTGGAGGGCGGCGTCCTGCGCCAGTGACCAGCTCACCGGTTGCCCGGCATGCCAGGCTTCGCGCGCATGACGATCAACCTGAATCGGTGCGGCCAGACCAATATCGATCATCAGCCGCTGTGACGCGCCAAGGAAGGTACTGGCGACGACAAAACCCTGGCGCGTATAACGGTTATCACTGGCCAATAGCACATCTTCCGGGCGGCAAAAACGCTGGGGATTACCACGCGTATCCACATCAACGCAGTTAATCGCCCCGACAAAATCAGCCACGAACTTCGAAGCCGGATGCTGATAAATGCGCTGCGGCGTATCGATTTGTACCAGCCGTCCGTGTTCCATCACCGCAATCCGATCGCCCAGCGCCATCGCTTCCTGCTGATCGTGAGTGACGTACACCGCGGTGATCGCCAGCTGCTTCAGCAGCGCCCCGATCTCCAGACGCAGACGGTCACGCAGGCGTGCATCCAGCGCTGCCAGCGGCTCGTCAAACAGCAGCACTTTCGGGCGAGCCGCCAGCGCACGGGCCAGCGCCACGCGTTGCTTCTGCCCGCCGGAAAGTTTGTCGATACTGCGCTGCGCCAGCGCGCTAAGGTCCACCAGTGCCAGCATCTCTTTCACCCGCGCCTCACGCTCCGCACGCGGTACGCCCTGCACTTTCAGGCCGTAAGCCACGTTGTCGGCTACATTCAGATTGGGAAACAGCGCGTAGTTCTGGAACACCATGCCGACATTGCGTTTTTCAATCGGCAAATCGGTGACGTTGCGCCCGTCAAACCACACTTCACCACCAACATCGCAGCTTTCCAGCCCGCTGATAATGCGCAGCGTGGTGGTTTTACCGCAGCCCGAAGGACCCAGCAGCACCAGGGTTTCACCCGCATTGACTGTCAGATCCAGCGGATGCAGCGCCAGGTGATGATGAAAGCGACGCGAACAGTTACGCAGCGTCACGGTTACGGCAGCGTTGTTCATGCCGGCTCCTTGTGTTGGCGCGCAACTGCGCGGTTAAGCCATTGATTGAGCGCATTCAGCAGCAGCAACAACGGCAGAATCATCAGAATAAAAATCAGGGTATAGGCCGAGCCCACTTCCAGCCGCATTGAGGCATAGCTATCGGCCAGGCCCACTGGCAGGGTTTTGGTCAGCGGCGTGTGCAGCATCCAGGTGATGTTGAACTCCCCCACCGATAACGTGATGACCATAAACGCCCCGGCGAGAATGCCGTTGCGGCAGTTGGGCACCACCACGGTGAAGAAACGCTGCCAGAACCCAGCACCAAGGCTGGCGGAGGCTTCTTCCAGACGCGGCATATCCACCGCCTGCATCACCGCCAGCACCGGGCGCATCATAAATGGCAGGGTAAAGAGTACGTGACCTACCAGGATAAACAGCCAGCTGTCGCGCAGGCCGGAAAACTGACCATATAACAGGATGATACCGAGCGCGGTGGCTAAACCCGGCAGCGCCACCGGCAGCATCAGGCATTCTTCAATGCGTGCCGCGAAGCCGCGAGGTGCTTTCAGTAATCCCCAGGCGGCAGGCACACCAATCACCAGCGTGACCAGCAGACAGCACAGCGCAATCAGTAACGACAGCCAGAAGGTGTCGGCGTACATCTGCCACACCTGCTCCACCCACTTCAGCGTCAGGCCGCTGCGCAGACCAATAAAATAGTTGTTGGTCACCCCGGCCAGCATCGACAGCACCACCGGCACCAGCATAAACAGCGCGGTGAGCGTGGTGATCAGCAGTTGCAGAGTGAAGAGTCCACGACGGGTCATTCGGCCTCCTTCGTTGAACGATGTGCCAGACGGCGCGCCAGCATCAGCGCCAGCCAGGCGACGCCCCCCATCACCACGGACAACGCTGCGGCGGTGGCAAAGTTGGCATAGTTAGTGAACTCGCCATAAATGGTCAGCGGCAACACCGCTAAATCAGTGCCGAGCGTAAAGGCGGTGCCAAATGCCCCCATACTGGTGGCAAAGCACAGTGCCCCCGTGGAGAGCAGCGCCGGTTGCAGTCCGGGGACGATCACATCCCAGGTAATGCGCCATTGACTGGCACCGAGCGAACGCGCTGCTTCTTCCAGCGAACGATCGAGTTTTTCACTGGCCGCCACCAACGTGACGATGGCACGTGGCAGTGAAAAGTAGAGATAACCGATAAACAATCCGACCAGCGAATAGGCCAGCGTCCAGCGTTCATGCACCAGGCTCATACTGATCTGTGCCAGCAAACCCTGGCGGCCCGCCAGCATCACCACCAGAAAACCCACTACTACACCGGGAAATGCCAGCGGGAAGGTCAGCAACGCCAGCAAAATGCCGCGACCGGCAAAGCGCTGACGCGCCAGAAAACAGCCGACACTGGCGGCGATTAACAGCGTCACCAGCGTCACCGCCAGCGACAACAGCACCGTATTCAGCAGGCTGACTAAATATTGCGGCTGGCTTACTACCGTCCAGTAACCGCTGTGCTGGGTGGTGCGGTCTGCCTGCATACCGATTTGCAGCAAGCGGGCAAACGGCAACAACCAGAATGCACAGAAGAACAACAGCGCGGGCAGCGTCAGCCACAGCCAGCGGCTGCCCGACCATTTACGCGTCTGGCGGCACGAAGCCGCCAGGATGCCGGACTGCGACATTAATGGATCTCACTCAGATAACGGGCAGAGAAGGCTTTCTGCGCATCGGCCATCTGCTGGTAATCAACAGTTTTGGCGCGTGCGTAATCGCTGTCCGGCAGGAAGTATTTCTTCGCTTCAGGCGACATGGCGGAAGTGCGTACCGGGCGCAGGAAAGCATTGGCCCAGATGGCCTGCCCTTTGTCCGACAGCACGTAATCGATCACTTTCTTGCCATTAGCTTCATGCGGCGCGTTCTTCACCAGGCTGATGACATACGGCACCGTGACTGTGCCCTCTTTCGGGATCACAAAGGCCACGTTGGCATGGTCTTTATATTTGGCGCGATAAGCGTTGAAGTCGTAATCGAGCAGAATCGGGATCTCGCCGGAGAGCAGACGCGCATAGGCGGTTTGTTTCGGCACAATCGGCTGATTCGCCTGCAATTTTTTGAACCAGTCCAGGCCCGGCGTAAAGTCGTGCATGTTGCCGCCCAGCGCCTGGTTCACCGCCACTGCCGCCACATAGCCGACAAAGGCGCTGGCCGGATCGAGATAACCAATCATGCCTTTGTATTCCGGCTTCAGCAGGTCATGCCAGGATTGCGGGATGGGTGCACCACCGAGCGCATCCACGTTGACCATAAAGCCCATGGTGCCCGAATGCAGCGCGACCCATTTACCGTTGGGATCTTTCATACCTGCCGGGATTTCATCCCAGTGTTTGGGTTTATAGCTGGCGATCACTCCGGCGCTGTCGGCCTGGATACCAAAGCTGACGCCATAATACACCACATCCGCCACCGGGTTAGCCTGTTCAGCCACCATCTGTGCCAGCGCCTGGCCGGAGTTTTTGTTGTCCTGCGGCACCTGAATGCCGGTGTCTTTGGCGATGGCTTTGAGCTGCGTGCCCCAGTCAGCCCATTCCGGTGGGCAGTTGTAGCAAATGGCGGTTTCTGCCGCCTGCGTCTGTGCGCTGAGTAGCGAACCGAGCGTCAGGGCCAGCGCCCCGGCAATGATTTTGACTTTTTTACGCAATTTCATGATGGTTCCCTGGTGTTGGCAATAAAGGAAAAAACCGGTGCCGCCACGCTTTCACCTGGCCGCAGTCGATGTGCCAGTACGCGTGTGCCGCGGCTGGCCTGTTGTAAAAGCATCTCAATGGCGCAGGAACCCAGCCGATCGCCAGGCTGCGCCACGCTTGCCAGTGAGGGGGCAATCTGTTCACCGATATCGATGCCATCAAATCCCATCACTGAAAGTTGTTGTGGAATGCGTACTCCGGCGCGCTGGGCGTCACCAATCAGGCTGATCGCCAGCAGATCATTGGTGCAAATTACCGCCGTCAGCGCCGACTCACCCTGCAACCAGGGTTGCAGCAGCGCGAAATCTGAATGGGTGTGGCTGGGCATTTCAATCACCGGCAGGGCCGCTTGTTGCATGGCATCGCAGTAGCCCCGATAACGCAGACGGGCGCGATCGGATTGCAGCATCGGACCGGCAATCATGCCGATATGCCGGTGCCCGAGTTGCAGCAGATGGTTGGTGGCTTCACGCATCGCCTGGCGGTTATCGACGCAAACCGCAGGCCAGTCGCTGTGCTGCGGCACGTTATGCGCCAGCACAAATGGCATCTGTGCCTCATGCAGGGTATGCAGCACCGCGCTGTTGTCTGCATCGGCCACGGTTAGCACCAGTCCCGCCACCCGCTGGCGCAGCATATGTTCGACAATCGCCGCTTCGCGATCCGGCTGATAATCACTGGTCGCCACCAGCAAGCCAAATCCGGCCTGACGCGCTTCGCGCTCCATCGCCTGCAACTGTTGCGAGAAAATCGGGTTGAGCAGCGAAGGCAGCAGCACACCGAGGGTGGTTGAGCTTTGCGTGCGTAACTGGCGGGCGATGTGGTTGGGGCGAAAACCCAGTTGTTCCGATGCCGCCAGCACCTTATTCAAGGTATCCGGCCGCAGCAGATGGGGATCAGAGAAGGCACGCGCTGCTGTCGCGCGCGAGACGCCAGCCAGCTTTGCCACACTCAGTAAATCGGACATATTCGCCTCGTTAGTCACCAATGAGATCGATCTCATTGGCGCTTAACTTAATGGCGAACTGTGACAGCCACATCGCGCGGAGATGACAGCAAGATGACAGCAGCGAAGACTGCTGTCAGAGGGATCACAACATCAGGAAGGCATAACCTTCGTTTTGCAGCGTGGCGACGGTGGTGCCACTGGACAGCGTGTGCGTGACCATCGGGTCAATCCATTCACGTTCCAGCTGATGGAAAGCCACCGACTGATCGCAAATCGACACCTTCACCCCGGCTTTTTCCAGCTCGCTGATCAACTTCAGGTTGGGATTATCGACGCCATAAGCTTTGCGGAATTGCTCGTTGTTCAGCGCAGCAGGCACGGCATCGCTGTTAATCGATACCACGAAGTTCAGCTGGTTCAGCGGCACCCCGGCAGCGTAATAAAGGTTGGTGACGCGTGCCACACGTTCCAGACCGAGGTTCGGCTGGCGAATATCCCCTTCGCTACGGTTAATCTGGAAGACGATTTTGTTGCTCAGGCCTGGAGTGCTGCCAGGGTTAAACGCCGGTGTGTTCACAAAATGAATCTTGCCATAACCGTCGATGGCGGGTGTGCTCCAGAAATCAGCCGGTTCGGTTTTTTTATCCGCAAACTTGTCGCTGACTTTACCAACAAGATCGGGAAGCTGAAGCACATTTCCGCCGATAAAACCGGCCAGTGCTGCCACTACAATGTATGTTGCTGGACGCATTTCACTTCTCCTCAACCATCATCAAAAAGCCCGTTACATTTGTAGCCATGCATAGCCCTGATTTTGCAGCGTCGATACCGTGGTCGGGCTGGAGAGCGCATGGATCACCGATTTGTCGATCCAGTCATTGGGGTAGTGATGAAACGCCACCGACTGATCGCATACCGACACCTTCACCCCTTGCTTATTCAGCTCTGCAATCAACGGCAGATTGGGGTTATCGGTGCCATAAAATTGTTTGAAATGCGCGTTATCCAGCATCGCCGGGGTCGCATCACCGGTGACTGACACCACAAAGTGCAGTTGCTCCGCCGGGACACCCGAGGCGATATACAGATTCACCACCCTGGCCACACGTTCCAGCCCAAGGTTTGGCCGGGCGATATCGCCTTCGTTTTTCGTGAGTTGAAAGACGATTTTGTTACTCAGTCCCGCCACCGGCTTAAAGGCCGCATCGGGTTCGTAATGGATTTTGCCGTAGCCATTAATGCCCGGCGTGCTCCAGAACCCTGCCGGGTCGCTCGGTGGCGATGAAAAGTGGTTAACGACACGCTGATAGAGGTCATCACTTTTACTGGCAACGGCACCCACAAAACCACCGACGATCGCAATCAGGGCATAGGAGACAACAGAACGCATAGGCACTCTCCGGCAGGTAGTCGCAGTCCGTTTGAACAATGTGCTTTATCTATACCACACCAGGACAACGCCTAAAGCCGCCGGTTTTCGCGGCTGTGCGCGGTTTCGTTGCAGGAAAAATAATTAGCGCGACTCATTGAATAGCAACGCTGATGAAGGAAAGTTGACGAGTTGAAGAATGGCTGGACGGGAGTTTTAGCGGAGAATCCGATTGTCATGACTATCAATGATGGGAAATATGACCATCCTTTTATGCAGTCCCCTGCTTAACCTTTTGCGTCATGATTAATAATGTCGATGGATAAATCAGGCCATCCGCACATTCTTTGCCCTACTTTTCAGAGTAAACCTGGAAATATTCATGCTAGATTCAATAATTTTGAGTAATTTTACCTGAATTTACTCTTAACCAGGCGCAACACCGCTGTAAATGGCGCATTTGTCTTATTCAAATTTTTGCTACTTTTTTCGCCATGCGTCAGCAACATTTTGCATTTATCTCATCTCCCACTCAGCTTGCTTGTATGCTGCGTGTGGTTAAGATAAACAATTACCCAGATTCGTAGCGGCGCGATTTATCGCGCGGTTTTTAAAAAGACGCGCGATAAGTCGCGCCGCTACAGTATGAGATCGCAGAACATTTGCACCACTTACCTGTCCAATTTCAGGTCACTCGTTACAGGATCAAGGCATGTTTAACCGGTTGAAGAAATCAGTGCTGGCGGCCCTTATTCCTGCGCTGCTGCTCACACCCGCGCTGAGTACCCGCGCCGACGTGAGCGATTCTCTGCCCGATATGGGCACCACGGCGGGCGCAACGCTATCGATTAATCAGGAATTGCAGATCGGTGATTTCTATGTGCGGCAGCTACGTGCCAGCGCCCCGCTGATCAACGATCCCTTGCTGAATCAATATATCAACCAACTCGGACAGCGCCTGGTCGCGCATGCCGACTCGGTGCGCACACCGTTTCATTTTTATCTGATCCAGAATGATGAGCTGAACGCCTTCGCCTTCTTTGGTGGCAACGTGGTGCTGCACTCGGCGCTTTTCCGCTTCACCGATAACGAAAGCCAGCTGGCATCGGTGATGGCGCACGAAATCTCCCACGTCACCCAGCGCCATCTGGCACGCGCTATGGAAGAACAGAAGAAGAATGCGCCGCTGACCTGGGTCGGTGCGCTCGGTTCGATTTTGCTGGCGATTGCTAACCCGCAGGCGGGGATGGCCGGGCTGATGGGCACCCTCGCCGGGACGCAGCAGGGGATGATCAGCTTTACCCAAAGCAATGAACAGGAAGCGGACCGCATTGGTATTCAGGTGTTGCAACGCGCCGGGTTTGATCCCCAGGCGATGCCCGCTTTCCTGCAAAAGCTGGCGGATCAAAGTCGCTTCTCGTCTAAGCCCCCGGAAATCCTGCTGACTCACCCCCTGCCTGACAGCCGTCTGGCGGATGCGCGCAACCGCGCGAACCAGATGCGTCCGGTAGTGGTGCAGTCCTCACAGGATTTCTATATGGCGAAAGTCCGTGCTCTCGGCATGTATTCCACCGGCCAGAATCAGCTGACCGATGAGCTGCTGAATCAATACGCCAAAGGCAACAGCCGTGAACAACAGGCATCGCAGTACGGCAAAGCGGTGCAGTTTTTGCAGGCCAAAAGCTTTGAAAACGCGAAGAAAATCATTGCGCCGATGCTGGCTAAACAACCGGATAACGTCTGGTTTCTCGATATCATGTCCGACATTGATATCGGTCTGAATCAACCCCAGCAGGCTATCAACATGCTCAGCAGCGCCAAAGGCAGCAACAGCAATGCGGTGATTCAGCTTAACCTGGCGAACGCCTACGTTGAAGCCAAACAACCCGCCAATGCCAGCCGTATCCTCAATCGCTACACCTGGTCGCATCCGGACGATCCTAATGGCTGGGATCTGCTGGCACAGGCTTCCGCTGCCCAGGGTTTGCAGGATGAGGAACTCTCGGCACGCGCAGAAGGCCTGGCGTTGAATGGTCAGATGGATCAGGCCATCCGGGCACTCAGTAGCGCCAGCGCCCAGGTGCCGATCGGCAGCCTGAAACAGGCGCGTTATGATGCGCGCATCGACCAATTCCGCGAGCTGCAAAAACGCTTCCGTCAGTATCAAAAAGGATCTTAATCATGGTGACCATTTATCATAATCCGCGTTGCAGCAAGAGCCGCGAAACCCTTGCGCTGCTGCAACAGCAGGGAGTGCAGCCGTAAGTGGTGCTGTATCTGGAGACCCCACCCGACGTAGCCACGCTGAAAACGTTGCTGAAACAACTTGGGATGAGCAGCGCGCGTGAACTGATGCGCCGCAAAGAAGATTTGTATAAATCGCTGGAATTAGCCAACCCGGAACTGACAGAAGATCAGCTGCTACAGGCGCTGGCAGCAAACCCGAAATTGATTGAAAGGCCGATTGTGATTAACGGTGAGCAGGCGCGTCTCGGTCGCCCGCCGGAAGCGGTGCTGGAGATTGTTTAAAGCCCCAGCGCTTCTTTAACAAAGGGAATGGTGAGTTTGCGTTGTGCGCTGATCGAGGCACGATCCAGTCTGTCGAGTGTGTCGAACAGGGTGCGCATTTCACGGTCGAGGCGTTTCAGCAGGAAGCGCCCGACGTCCTCCGGCAATTCAAATCCGCGGATCCCGGCACGCAACTGCATCGCCTGCAATTTGTCGTCATCCGACAGCGGCTGTAAGCGGTAGATTTGGCCCCAGTCGAGACGTGACGCCAGGTCCGGCAACCCGAGGTTAAGCTGACGCGGCGGACGATCGCCGGTGATCAACAGGCGGGTTTTACCGATTTCCAGAATGCGGTTGTAGAGATCAAAGATCGCCATTTCCCATGCGGCATCCCCGGCGATACATTCAATATTGTCGATGCACACCAACGCCAGATGCTCCATGCCTTCCAGTACATCGGGAACAAACCAGGTGCGTTTATCCAGCGGGACGTAACCCACCGCCTCACCACGCGCCGACATTTCCGCGCAGGCCGCATGCAGCAGATGGCTGCGCCCACCGCCTTCGCGTGACCAGAAATAGAGATAGCTGCCGTGTTGCTGCACCAGCGCGCCTTGAAGCGCAGCGAGGAGGGACGGATTTTCCCCTGGCCAGAAGCTGGCAAAGGTTTCGTCATCAGGTAAGTAAAGTGGCAGTGAAAGCTGTGCCGGCGTGTTCAGAAGCACCTCAGGGTATGAACGGGCAGAAAACCGGGCAAGTTTATCATGATCCTTGCCAGAGATGAACCGGGCTTCCCTGCCCGGCAAAGACGCTTAGGATTCGCGTTGTTCTTCAGCGTCCAGCACCACTTCTTCCGGGCGTAACAGGCTGATTACGCGGAAGATCAGGCTGAGGGCCACACCGACGATGGTCGCCAGCGCCATACCTTTCAGCTCGGCAGCACCGATATGGACTTTCGCGCCACTGACACCGATGATCAGGATCACCGAGGTAAGGATCAGATTCTGTGCTTTGTTGTAATCCACTTTGGATTCAATCAGCACACGGATACCGGAGGCACCGATCACCCCGTACAGCAGCAAAGAGACACCGCCCATCACCGGCACCGGGATCGCCTGAATCGCCGCCGCCAGTTTACCGACGCAGGACAGCAGAATCGCCAGGATCGCCGCGCCACCGATCACCCAGGTACTGTAGACACGGGTAATCGCCATCACGCCAATGTTTTCACCGTAGGTCGTGTTAGGCGTCGAACCGAAGAAACCGGAGATCATGGTAGAGAGACCATTAGCAAACATCGAGCGATGCAGGCCCGGATCGCGGATCAGATCTTTTTTGACGATATTCGCCGTCACCACCAGGTGACCAACGTGCTCGGCAATCACCACCAGCGCCGCAGGCAGAATGGTCAGCATCGCTGCCCACTCGAAGCGCGGCGTGTAGAAAGTTGGCAACGCGAACCAGGGCGCATTCACCACCGAAGACCAGTTGACGATCCCCATAAATGAAGAGAGCGCGTAGCCCACCAGCACGCCGATCAGAATCGGGATGATGGCGAAGAAACCCCGGAACAGTACCGAACCGAAAACGGTAACGCCGAGCGTGACCATCGAGATAAACACGGTGGTGCCATCCGGTGAGGTGCCCTCAGCGGGCAGCAGTCCGGCCATATTGGCCGCCACGCCTGCCAGTTCCAGGCCGATAACCGCAACAATTGCGCCCATCGCTGCTGGCGGGAACATCACATCCAGCCAGCCGGTACCGGCTTTTTTCACTATCAGCGCCACCACACAGAACAGGAAGCCGCAGAGGATAAAGCCCCCCAGCGCCACTTCATAGCCCAGCGGCAGCAACAGCAACACCGGTGAAATAAAAGCAAAGCTGGAGCCGAGATAGGCCGGAATTTTGCCTTTACAGATAAACAGGTACAGCAGCGTACCGACACCGTTAAACAGCAACACCGTGGCCGGGTTGATGTGGAACAAAATCGGCACCAGCACCGTTGCACCAAACATAGCAAACAGATGTTGCAGGCTGAGTGGAATGGTTTTGAGTAGCGGCGGTCGTTCGTTAACGCCGATGGCGCGACGAGTCATTCAGTTATCCCCTTGAGTTGTGTGGTGCTTTTTTGCCAAAAAAAAGCCGACTCTCTGGCCGGCTGCTTTCTTTATTTGGTTCCGAAAATCTTGTCACCGGCATCGCCGAGACCAGGAATAATGTAGCCCTTCTCGTTCAGGCCTTTATCAATAGACGCGGTGTACAGTTCCACATCCGGGTGCGCTTTTTCCAGCGCGGCAATCCCTTCCGGTGCCGCCACCAGCACCAGCACCTTGATGCTGTTACAACCGGCTTTTTTCAGCAGGTCGATGGTGGCGATCATTGATCCACCGGTCGCCAGCATCGGGTCAACCACCAGCGCCATGCGTTCTTCAATGTTGGAAACCAGTTTCTGGAAGTACGGCACCGGCTCGAGGGTTTCTTCATCACGATAGACACCCACCACGCTGATACGCGCGCTTGGTACGTGCTCCAGCACCCCTTCCATCATGCCCAGACCGGCGCGCAGAATCGGCACCACGGTAATTTTTTTGCCTTTGATTTGTTCGATTTCTACCGGGCCATTCCAGCCTTCGATGGTAACGCGTTCGGTTGCCAGGTCGGCAGTGGCTTCATAGGTCAACAGACTACCCACTTCCGAGGCCAGTTCGCGGAATCGCTTGGTGCTGACATCATGCTCACGCATCAGGCCCAGTTTATGTTTGACCAGCGGGTGTTTGACTTCCACGATCTTCATGAGTGTTCTCCCGGAATTGTGTTGAGCGAAAAAAAAATCGCCGGATTATACCGCCTTTTTTCCGCGACGCCATATGTCATTGGTCAATACAACGCCCTGCTCCCTCCGGGATTAAGGATTAGCGAAAAAGCGGTACTGTGCAAAGGTGGCGTGAGATGGGACTCGCAAACGTTTGCCTGCGCTGGTAGAATTACGCCGCTTTATTTTAACCACCAACCGCAACTCGCGTGGGGATTCCGCAGTGACCGACAAGACCTCTCTCAGCTACAAAGACGCCGGTGTAGATATTGACGCTGGTAACGCTCTGGTTGACCGTATCAAAGGCGTAGTGAAAAAGACCCGCCGCCCGGAAGTGATGGGTGGACTGGGTGGCTTTGGCGCGCTTTGTGCGCTGCCGCAGAAATACCGCGAGCCAGTGCTGGTTTCCGGCACCGACGGCGTCGGCACCAAGCTGCGTCTGGCGATGGATCTGAAACGCCATGACAGCATCGGTATCGATCTGGTGGCGATGTGCGTGAATGACCTGGTGGTACAAGGCGCTGAGCCGCTGTTCTTCCTCGACTACTATGCAACCGGCAAGCTGGATGTGGATACCGCTTCATCGGTCATCACCGGTATCGCAGAAGGTTGTCTGCAATCGGGTTGTGCGCTGGTCGGCGGTGAAACCGCTGAAATGCCGGGCATGTACCATGGTGAAGATTACGACGTGGCCGGTTTCTGCGTTGGCGTGGTGGAAAAATCAGAAATCATCGACGGCTCGAAAGTGCAGGATGGCGATGTACTGATTGCGCTGGGTTCCAGCGGTCCGCACTCCAACGGTTATTCGCTGGTGCGTAAAATCCTCCAGGTGAGCCAGACCGATCCGGAAAGCAAACAGCTGGAAGGTAAATCGCTGGCCGATCATCTGCTGGCCCCGACCCGTATCTACGTGAAAAACATCCTCAGCCTGATCGAACAGGTTGATGTGCACGCGATTGCGCACCTCACCGGTGGCGGC
Source organism: Pantoea sp. X-Soil-TKNS-1280 (assembly GCF_059730475.1). NCBI lineage: Bacteria > Pseudomonadati > Pseudomonadota > Gammaproteobacteria > Enterobacterales > Erwiniaceae > Pantoea > Pantoea sp. X-Soil-TKNS-1280. Next base: position 3,149,999 of record NZ_AP035962.1, read on the forward strand.
TTCTGGGAAAACATTCCGCGCGTACTGCCGGACAACACCCAGGCGGTGCTGGAAGAGAGCAGCTGGCAGTGGCCAGCGGTGTTCGGCTGGCTGCAGCAGGCAGGTAACGTTAGCCGTCATGAAATGTACCGCACCTTTAACTGCGGCGTGGGTATGGTGATTGCGCTAAGCGCGGCAGAAGCCGACAAAGCGATTCAGCTGATGACCGACGCGGGCGAGCAGGCGTGGAAAATCGGTGTGATCAAAGCTTCTGATGCCGAAGAGCGTGTGGTCATCAACCCATGAAGAAACTGGTTGTACTGATTTCCGGTAACGGGAGCAATCTTCAGTCCATCCTCGACGCCTGCGCAAGCGGGCGGATTAACGGCAGCGTGGCTGCCGTTTTCAGTAATAAAGCCTCGGCCATGGGTTTGACGCGCGCGCAGGAAGCGGGGGTTGCGACCCATACGCTGGCCGCCAGTGAATTTGCCGACCGTGACGCCTTCGATCGCCAGCTGATGCAGGAGATTGATGCTTACGCCCCGGATCTGGTGGTGCTGGCTGGTTACATGCGTATTCTCAGCCAGGCGTTTGTTGCGCATTACCACGATCGTCTGGTCAACATCCATCCCTCCCTGCTGCCGAAGTATCCCGGCCTGCACACTCATCGCCAGGCGCTGGAGAATGGCGACGAGGAACACGGCACCTCCGTGCATTTCGTCACGGATGAGCTGGATGGCGGGCCGATTATTTTGCAGGCGCGCGTACCGGTGTTTGCGGATGATACGGAAGATGAAATCACCGCCCGCGTGCAGCATCAGGAGCATGCGATTTATCCGCTGGTGATCAGCTGGTTTGTCGATGGACGCTTGCAGATGCGCGAGGGTGCCGCCTGGCTGGATGGCCAACCGTTGCCGCCACAGGGTTATGCCCACGATTGATCCCGTATCCAATACGACTTCGCGCGATAAATCGCGCCGCTACAGTATTCGCAACCTTTTGTAGCGGCGCTATTTATCGCGCAAGGTTTTAGGTTTTGCCTTACCCAAACCGTCCCGTAATGTAATCTTCGGTGCGCCGTGTTTTCGGCGTGGTGAAGATGCGGTCGGTTTCATCAAACTCCACCAGCTGGCCATGGTGCATAAACGCGGTGTAATCCGACACGCGCGCTGCCTGCTGCATATTGTGCGTCACCAGCACCAGCGTGAAATGCTGCTTCAGCGTGCTCATCAACTCTTCAATCACCAGTGTAGAGATCGGGTCCAGCGCCGAGGTCGGCTCGTCCAGCAACAGGACTTCCGGTTCGATGGCAATGGCGCGTGCAATCACCAGCCGCTGCTGCTGTCCGGTGGAGAGGGTTAAGGCACTTTGCCCCAATTGATCCTTCACCTCACCCCACAGCGCCGCCGCACGCAGCGCATTTTCGCAGGCTTCATTCAACACCCGACGATCGCGCACGCCCTGCAAGCGCAGACCATAAACCACGTTTTCATAAATTGATTTAGGGAACGGATTCGGGCGCTGAAACACCATGCCAACACGCCGCCGCAGCGCAGCCAGATCCTGTTCCGGTTGCATAATGGCATGCTGCCCCAACAGGATCTCACCCTCCACCCGGCAGCGATCGATCACATCATTCATGCGATTAAAGCAGCGCAACAGCGTCGATTTGCCGCAGCCGGAGGGGCCAATCAGCGCCGTGATGCGATTCTTCGGCAGTTGCAGGGCAATGTTATTCAGCGCCTGGCGTTCGCCATACCATAGCGAAAGCTGATTAACCTCAAGAGCGATGTCGTAATCGGGCGTCATGTGTAAAACCTTTTAATGCGTCATAAGCCGGTAACGCTCACGCAGACGGTGGCGCAACGCCATCGCCAGCAAGTTGAGCGACAGGATGATCACCACCAGCAATAGGGCAGTGGCGTAAACCAGGGGGCGATCAGCGTCGATATTCGGGCTCTGGAAGGCCAGATCGTAAATCTGAAAACCGAGGTGCATAAATTTGCGGTCAAGGTGCAGATAAGGAAACACGGCGTCTACTGGCAGTTCCGGTACCATCTTCACCACCCCGACCAGCATCAGCGGGGCAGTTTCCCCGGCAGCACGCGCCACCGCCAGAATCAACCCCGTCAACATCGCCGGAACCGCCAGCGGCAGTACCACGCGCCACAGGGTTTCGGCCTGCGTCGCCCCCAGCGCCAGCGAACCTTGTCGCAGGCTGTCCGGGATACGGGACAGACCTTCTTCCGTGGCGACGATCACCACCGGCAGCGTCAGCAGCGCCAGCGTCAACGCCGCCCACAGCAGACCGGGGGTACCAAATGTCGGGTTGGGCAAGGCGCGCGCGTAAAATATCTGGTCAATGGTGCCGCCAATCAGCCAGACAAAAAAGCCCAGACCAAACACGCCATAAACAATCGAGGGAACCCCCGCCAGATTCACTACCGCAATCCGCACCAGCCGGGTCAGCGCGTTGCGCCCGGCGTATTCATGCAGCCAGACCGCCACCACCACACCGAGTGGCATGACGATAACCGACATCAGCAACACCATTAGCACCGTACCAAAAATCGCCGGAAAGGCACCGCTTTCGCTCTCGCCTGCCGCCGGGTTATCGCTGACAAATTGCCATAGCTGGCTGAGAAAGTGCTGCATTTTCTGGCCGAGGCTCATGTTATTCGGATACCAGGCCGCGACAATCTGCGCCAGCGGGATCAGATGATCCTGCCCCTGTACATCGCGCAACACCAGCACATCCCGATGGCTGGCGCTTTGCAACTGTGCCAGTTGGCTGCCCAGCGCAGCGAAGTTCCGTTGCAAAGCGGCGCTGTTGGCGTCGTATTCAGACTGGCGCTGCGCGCTAAACTCCCCTTTCTGCTGTTGCCTCTCAGCCTGCCGTTGCAGATTTTCCAGCTGGGCATTGAGGCGCGCCATTTCGATACGGCGAATATGGCTGGCCTGCCGCAGCTGCCCGTGGACCTGTTGCAGACGCTGGTGCAGCAACGCATCACGGTCGCGCGCCGTCAGCACTTCATTATCTTCACGTAGCTCAATAAACCAGCCGTAGGCATTCCCGCCACTGCGACGTTGCAGCACTATCACATCCGCAGGCCTGCGGGTTTTCGCCCGGCTCTGGCTGTCAATCACGCGAAAATCAGGAGGGGAAAAATCACGGTTACCGGTTTTCACCCAATAACGCCAGCCGCTGTCATGCCGCTGACGTTGCAGGGTTTCCCCCAGCACCATCACCGGATCGCCCTCAGGTGGCTGGAACAGATATTGATCGACCGGCTGCGGCCAGAAGGCACGCATCCCCTGCCACGCCAGTAAGCCAATCAGCAGGGTAAAAGCCAGTAAACATACGGCCACCGCACCGGCAGTCAGCCAACGCCAGCGATCATTTTGGCGCATTGCCTTCATCCCTGTCCCTCATGCTGGCTGTAGCGCTGTCGCAGGCGCTGACGGATCACTTCCGCCACCGTGTTAATGATTAAGGTAAATATCAGCAGAATCAGCGCACTGAGAAACAGAATGCGATAATGGGCGCTGCCCGCTGCCGCTTCCGGCATTTCAATAGCGATATTGGCGGAAAGCGCACGTAATCCGGCAAATAACCCGCCTTCACTCACCGGGGTGTTACCGGTTGCCATCAGCACGATCATGGTTTCCCCCAGGGCCCGACCAAAACCAATCATCAGTGCGGCAAAAATCCCGGCCGAAGCACCGGGCAAGATCACACGCGTCAGGGTCTGCCACGGCGTAGCCCCCAGCGCCAGCGAGCCTTGCCCCAGTGAGGCCGGCACGCTGAATAACGCATCTTCCGATAAGGTAAAAATCAGGGGTACCAGCGCAAATGCCATCGCCAGCGCAGCCACCAGCAGGTTGCGCTGCTCATAATGGGCCAGCCGCTCCCCCATCGCGGGCCAGAAATGGGTTGGCAGCCAGAGCGTCAGCAACGTCACCGCCAGCAGAATCGGCAGCAACAGCAGCACTTCATAGCCAGGCTGACGCCAGCGCGCGGGCAGCCGCGGGCTGAGCACTCCGCATAACAACAACGTGGCCGCCAGTATCAGCGGCAGCAGTAACACGCCAATCAACGCATTGCTGATATGCGGTGCCAGCCACACCCCGGCAATCAGGCCGATGACCACGCTCGGCAGCGCACCCATCATCTCAATGCCCGGTTTCACCCAACGGCGCAGGCCCGGTGTCATAAACCAGGCGGTGTACATCGCCGCAGCCAGCGCCAGTGGGGTGGCAAACAACAGCGCCAGGCTGGCGGCCTTCAGGGTGCCAATAATCATCGGTATCAGGCTGAATTTGGCCTGATAGCTGTCCCCCGCCGCCGTGGATTGCCACACCCAATTCGGCTGTGGATAGTTTTCATACCAGATTTTCTGCCACAGGTTGCGCCAGCTAAAGTCAGGCCAGGGATCGTCAAGGCGCAGACGCTGCCATTGCCCTGCCCGTTCCACCACCAGCGTATCGCCGCGCGGTGAAAAAGCGGCAGCCACAATGCCCGGTTCCAGCTTGCGGGTAACTGTCGCCCCCTGTTGCTTGCTGGCGAACAGGCTGACGTCGCCCTCAGGTGTCAGAGTGGCGAACACGCGACGCTGTGGTTCGGTCACAATCAAAGCCGTATCCGAACTGCCGTCAAAAGTATGGATTTCCTGTAAACGTGGCCCCTGTGGACCGGTAATCGCGAACCATTGGCTGATGCCGCGTTGATCCTGAATCAGCAGGGTGCGGCCACCGGCCAGCAGATGCAGGCTACGCGGACGCTGCACCAGCGTTTGTGTTTCACGCAGTTGCGCACCGTCATCGCTGATTTGCCAGACGCGCAGCAGGCGGCCCTCGCTGGTATACAGCAGGGTGCCATCCGGGGAGAACAGCAGATGATCGGCCTGCTGTTGAGACAGGACAATCTGGTTGACGTGGGCTGATTTATCCAGCGTCAGCACGATGATGCCGGTGGCGGTTTGCGCAGCGATGCGCCATTGATCAGCCTCGAGGGTAGCCAGTGCCATCTGCGCTACGGCCCCCTGCGGCAGATGCATCGGACGATCGCCCAACGGAAAACGCCATTCGCCATTAACCGGTTGCATCAACATCAGGTCACCCTGCATATTCAACAGCAGGCTGTTGTGGTCGGCGCTTTGCACCACCGCATCCGGTTTACCCTTCAGTGCCAGCGCAGGCCCGGCAGGTTGACCATCAAGCGGAATAAAGCGTGCTTCATCGCGGCTGATGCGCCATCCCAGTTGCCCATCGTTGCCTAATGCCAGTACCGGGGCCTTATCCCACAGCTGCTGACTGGCGACAATCTGCATCCCTGGCGGATTAAAAAGTGGCATGACTACCCAGATCAACCAGAAAAATAGCAGTAACATCAAAGCCAGAATCCCCACGCCGCAGGCGGTGACAACACGCTTTACCCACCGGTCGATGGCTCGACGGCGGCTATCACTAAAGTGGACGGGAATTCTTGTTATGCTCATGCAGACCAGGGTTACGCTCGTAGACAAGCCGCTATGTTGCCCGTAGCTGATTGATATGACAACTGTTGGCGTTGGACAAGCCTGCCATACTCTCGCCATAATGGTGACGGACACTGAGCGAAAGCCCCCTTTTCGCCGGACACCCCGTCCAGCAACAGCATCACGGAGTCAGAATGGGTCAGGAAAAGCTGTATATAGAAAAAGAATTAAGCTGGTTATCATTTAATGAACGCGTGTTACAGGAAGCAGCGGATAAAAGTAACCCGCTGATTGAACGTATGCGTTTCCTCGGGATCTATTCGAACAACCTTGATGAGTTTTATAAAGTCCGCTTCGCGGATTTGAAACGTCGTATTCTGATCGGTGAAGAACAAGGATCGCCCAGCACCCCACGCCATCTGCTGAAGAAAATTCAACTACGGGTGCTGAAATCCGACCAGGAATTTGACGCGCTGTATAACGAATTACTGCTGGAGATGGCGCGTAATCAGATCTTCCTGATTAATGAACGTCAGCTGTCGCCCAATCAGCAGGTCTGGCTGCGCTATTACTTCAAGCACCAGCTGCGCCAGCATATCACGCCGATTCTGCTCAACCACGACACCGATTTAATCGAATTCCTTAAGGACGATTACACCTATCTGGCGGTGGAAATCATTCGTGGTGAAGACAAACGCTATGCCCTGCTGGAGATTCCGTCCGATAAAGTGCCGCGTTTCGTTAACCTGCCGGCCGAGTCACCCCGCCGTCGTAAACCGATGATCCTGCTGGACAACATTCTGCGCTATTGCCTTGATGAAATTTTCAAAGGCTTTTTCGATTATGATTCGCTGAATGCCTACTCCATGAAGATGACGCGCGATGCCGAGTACGATCTGGTCACTGAGATGGAATCCAGCCTGCTGGAACTGATGTCCTCCAGCCTGAAACAGCGCCTCAACGCCGAGCCGGTACGCTTCGTGTATCAGCGTGATATGCCGGATGAAATGGTGGAGATGCTGCGTCATAAGCTCTCCATCTCCAACTATGACTCGGTGGTGCCGGGCGGCCGTTACCATAACTTCAAAGATTTCATCAGTTTCCCGAATGAAGGTAAAAGCAATCTGGAGAATCGCCCGTTACCGCAGATTCGTCATATTGGCTTTGATGGCTTCCGCAACGGCTTTGACGCCATCCGCAACCGCGATGTGCTGCTCTACTATCCGTACCATACTTTCGAGCATGTGCTGGAACTGCTGCGCCAGGCTTCCTTCGACCCCAGCGTGCTGGCGATCAAAATCAACATCTACCGTGTGGCGAAAAACTCGCGCATCATGGATGCGATGATCCACGCGGCCTACAATGGCAAAAAAGTGACGGTCGTGGTGGAATTGCAGGCGCGCTTTGATGAAGAAGCCAACATCCGCTGGGCGAAGCGTCTGACCGAAGCAGGCGTCCACGTGATTTTCTCTGCACCTGGTCTGAAAATTCACGCCAAACTGTTCCTGATCTCGCGTCGCGAAGGGGACGAGATTGTGCGTTACGCACATATCGGCACCGGTAACTTCAACGAAAAAACCGCACGCATTTATACTGACTATTCTTTGTTAACTGCGGATGCGCGTATCACCAATGAAGTCCGTCGGGTGTTTAACTTTATTGAAAACCCGTATCGTCCGGTGAGTTTCGACCATCTGATGGTGTCGCCGCAAAATTCGCGCAATATGCTTTATCAATTGATTGATAACGAAATTGCCAACGTGCAGCAGGGTATTCCAGCGGGTATTACGTTGAAAATTAATAACCTGGTGGATAACGGTCTGGTGGATCGGCTGTATGCGGCGTCATCTGCCGGAGTAAAAGTGAACCTGCTGGTACGCGGTATGTGCTCGCTGATCCCGGATTTACCCGGCATTAGCGAAAATATTCGCGTGATTAGCATCGTTGACCGCTACCTGGAGCACGACCGCGTCTATATTTTCGAAAACGGTGGCGATAAAAAAGTGTATCTCTCCTCTGCGGACTGGATGACACGCAATATCGATTATCGTATTGAAGTGGCGGTGTCGATCCTGGACCCTCGTCTGAAAGAGCGCGTACTGGATATCATTGCCATCCTGTTTAGCGATACAGTAAAAGCCCGTATCGTCGACAAAGAACTGAGTAACCGTTATGTGCCGCGCGGCAACCGCCGGAAGGTGCGCTCGCAGCTGGCGATTTACGATTACATCAAGAAACTGGAACAACCTGAATAATTCCTATGCCAATTTCCCATAAGAGTACGCCGAAGCCACAGGAGTTTGCGGCCATTGACCTCGGCTCCAACAGTTTTCATATGGTGATTGCCCGTGTGGTGGATGGTGCCATGCAGGTGCTGGGACGGCTCAAGCAACGTGTGCATCTGGCCGATGGGCTGGATGCACAGAATCGCCTGAGCGAAGAGGCAATCCAACGCGGGCTGAGCTGCCTGGCGCTGTTTGCCGAGCGCCTGCAAGGGTTCAGCCCGGCTAACGTCACCATCGTGGGGACGCATACGCTGCGTCAGGCGATTAACGCTGAGGAGTTCCTGCAACGTGCGGCCGACGTCATCCCCTACCCGATTGAAGTGATTTCCGGCAATGAAGAAGCACGTCTGATCTTTATGGGCGTGGAACATACGCAGCCGGAGAAAGGCCGCAAGCTGGTGATCGATATCGGCGGCGGCTCGACCGAGCTGGTGATTGGCGAAGATTTCGAACCGCAGCTGGTGGAAAGCCGCCGTATGGGTTGCGTCAGCTTTGCCCAGCTGTATTTCCCCAAAGGGGAAATCTCGCCGGAAAACTTCCGTCGCGCCCGTCTGGCGGCAGCGCAAAAGCTGGAAACCCTGGCCTGGCAATATCGTCTGCATGGCTGGCAGTACGCGCTGGGCGCGTCTGGCACCATCAAAGCCGCCTGTGAAGTGCTGCTGGCCATGGGTGAGAAAGAGAAGCTGATTACCCCGGAGCGGCTGGACCAGCTGTATAACGAGGTGATCAAGCACAAATCTTTTGCAGCACTTAGCCTGCCGGGCCTGTCTGAAGAACGTAAGGCGGTGTTTGTGCCTGGGCTGGCGATTCTGTGTGGCGTCTTTGATGCGCTGGCGATTCGCGAGTTGCGTCTGTCTGATGGCGCACTGCGCGAAGGCGTGCTGTATGAAATGGAAGGCCGCTTCCGCCACCAGGATATCCGCAGCCGTACCGCTCAAAGTCTGGCAAATCATTACGCCATCGATAATGAGCAGGCGCGTCGCGTGCTGGAAACCACCGAGCAACTGTATCTGCAATGGCTCGACCAGAACCCGAAGCTGGCGAATCCGCAACTGGCGGCCCTGCTGAAATGGGCGGCAACCTTGCATGAAGTCGGGCTGACCATCAACCACAGCGGCATGCAGCGTCACTCGGCCTACATCCTGCAATACACCAACATGCCAGGTTTTAATCAGGATCAACAGATGCTGCTGGCGATGCTGGTACGCTTCCACCGTAAAGCGGTGAAGGTGGATGAAATGCCACGTTTCACCTTGTTTAAGAAGAAGCAGTTTCTGCCGCTGGTTTTCCTGCTGCGTCTCGGCACCTTGCTGAATAATCAGCGCCAGGCCACCACGCGCCCGGATACGCTGAAGCTGAATACCGATGACGGACACTGGACGCTCACTTTCCCGGCAGGCTACTTCAGCCAGAACACGCTGGTGCAGCTGGATCTGGAGCGCGAGCAAAGCTACTGGAATGAAGTGACCGGCTGGAACCTGATTCTGCAAGAGGAGTAAACGCGGGTTATTATGACCATTCGTCCTGACAACTATTTCGCGGAAAAGTATGGCCTGACGCCACCGCACTCGGAAGTGCTGGAAGCGTTGCCCAAATTAACACCCGGTAAGGTGCTGGATTTGGGCTGCGGCCAGGGCCGCAACAGCCTGTTTCTCAATCAACAGGGGTTTGATGTCACTGGCTGGGATAGCAATCCGCAAAGCCTGGCCCGGTTGCAGCAGATTATCCACGATGAGCAGCTGCAACATATCCGGGCGGAAGCCTGTGACCTGAACCAGGTCCGCTTCAACGGTGATTACCAGCTGGTGCTCTCCACCGTGGTGATGATGTTTCTGCAACCGGAAACCATTCCGCAGCTGATTGCCGATATGCAGGCCAGCACGGTGAAATATGGCTACAACCTGATTGTCGCCGCCATGGACACTGACGATTATCCCAATCCGCTCAACTTCCCGTTCACCTTTAAATCCGGTGAACTCAGTAACTACTATCGCAACTGGCATATCGTGAAATATAACGAGCATGTTGGTGAGCTGCATCGGCGTGATGAAAACGGCCAGCGAATCCGCTGTCGCTTCGCTACGTTGCTGGCGCAAAAAGCCAGTTACTGATGGGTGGCGGCGCAGATGCGCCGCCACTTTTAACCTTTTCTGCTCATTTTTCACACAGCGATTGCTTTACCGATCTAAGTATGACTAAATGTTGCTATCGCCCAAATGGGTATCGACAGGAATCACCCCGCGTGAATAACGCTTTCCCCGCACGAAGACGTCCCAAAACCGGTTCGATGACGCGCATTGTTTTGCTGATCAGTTTTTTTATTTTGGTTGGCCGTCTGATTTTCACTATTCCAGGTGCCATTGAGCATCATCAGCAGAAGAAAGCCACGCCCGATCCGGTGACGCAAAGCAGTACCGACACGCGTTAAAGGAATTTGCGAGTCACTGCACCTTCACATTGCCCAGTGCGACAATGCAACCTGTTGTGTCCTGTTTACCCGTAACGCACTACACTTCGACCTGACAATTACAGACACAAAGGACGCGTTATGTCTGCTTCGCCCGCGCAACAACTGACTGAAACCCGCCATCGCATTCTCAACCTGCTGCTTACTCAACACGATTTAGTCGATGTTCTGCTGGATAAATCGGTGGATTTGTCTGCCAGTGAGCTGAAAGAGATCAACGGCTGGCGTCAGCAGCTGGAAAGTGATTTGCAGATGATGCACGCCGCGGATTTGGCCGACATTCTCGAAGCGCTGCCGCATGTCGAGCGTCAGGCACTGTGGCGCTTAGTTCCCTGTGAACAACGTGGTCGGGTATTGGTTGAAGCCTCCGATACTGTCTGGGCCAGCCTGACCGAAAACATGACCGATCGCGAGATCCTGCGCGCCATCGAGCCGCTGGATCTTGACGACCAGGCTTATCTGGCACGCTATCTGCCGCGCGATCTGACCGGACGCCTGCTGACCACGCTGGATCCCAGCCAGCGCGCACATGTGCTCAGCGTGGAGGAGTTCGACCGTGACCGGGTGGCGCGTATCATGGATTTCAATATCCTCACGGTGCGCGCGGATGTCACACTGGCCACCGTGCAGCGTTTTTTGCGCCGCCATAAAACCATGCCGGATGGTACGGATAAGCTATTTATCACCGATAAAAGCAACCAATTGCTGGGTGAACTGCCGCTCACCACCATCCTGCTTAATCCGCCCAGTACGCGGGTTGAAAGCGTTATGAACGCCAAACCCACTACCTTCCAGCTTAACGATAAAGCGGAAGACGCGGCGGGCGCATTTGAACGTTATAACCTGATTTCTGCCGCGGTCACCGATGCAAAAGGCAAGCTGATTGGCCGCGTTATCGTTGAGGACGTGATTGACCTCGTCAACGAAGAAAACGAAAGCAATATCCGTAAAATGGGCGGTATCAGCCAGGAAGAGGATGTGTTCGCGCCGGTACGTAAAGCGGTAAGCAAACGCTGGGCGTGGCTGGCGATTAACCTTTGCACCGCGTTTGTTGCCTCGCGCGTGATCGGCCTGTTTGAAGCCACCATCTCGCAACTGGTGGCGCTGGCAACCCTGATGCCGATCGTGGCCGGGATTGGCGGTAATACCGGCAATCAGACCATCACCATGATTGTGCGCGCGCTGGCGTTGCATCAGGTGGAACCGGGCAACTTTTCGTTTCTGATCCTGCGCGAGCTTGGCGTCGCGTTACTAAACGGCGTGTTCTGGGGCGGCATCATGGGCGGGGTCACCTGGATGATGTACGACAATCTGGCGCTGGGAGGGGTGATGATGCTGGCGATGGTGCTCAACCTGCTGCTGGCAGCATTGATGGGTGTGCTGATCCCACTGATCATGACCAAACTGAAACGCGACCCGGCAGTCGGATCCAGCGTGCTGATCACCGCCATCACCGATACCGGGGGCTTTTTTATTTTCCTCGGGCTGGCTACGCTGTTTTTACTGCACCATTAACCCGGCGGGTTATCCTGCTGAACATTGTCGCTACCGATGCCACCAATAAAGGGTAAGCGCAGGCGGAATGGGCTGAAATCCAGCCCCATATTCAGGCCCAGCACATTCAGTTCAAACCCTTCTTCAGCGCCGACAGTCACCCCAGCCAGCCCCAGCACGGATACCTGAATGCCTCGTCCCGATGGCGGTAACCCCACGGGATTCCACAGCGGCCGGTAATCCTTGCCTACCGCGTTGGCCGGTAAATCCAGTTCCAGTGCCGGAACTTCACGGCCGATATGGGCAAGAAACGTATTGCTGTTCGGACCCGGCCAGGCGTGATAAGTCTGGGGCCACGGATAGGATTTGATGGCGGCTTCAATCTGCGGAATCATCGCCTGCGCCGCCGCCCCGCGATGCTCCACCAATAGCCTTGGTCGTGCGCCATACCAGTAACCATCCGGGACATTGGCGTTGTGGCGTACTTTGTCATCGCTGCCCCAGCTAATCACCTCATAACGGTTGTACTGCGTTTCACCGGCGCGCTTAAAGATGATCCACGGATGGACCGCCACCGCCCCCTTCCAGCCATAGGTCGGGGCCGCATAAACCTGCACAATGGCTTCCGACGCATGGCTGCGCGGGTCGGGGGCGATACCTGCTGAATCACGCCGTGCTGACCACCAGCCATCACGTTCGCTGGTGTGTCCAACCCCATGCGTGGCACGCGCCAGGCTGGCAAACAGCGACAACAGGATGATCATAACAACACACAGTGAAAAAGCTTTGAAGGTCAGCATAGTGGCGTCCAGCGGGAAATCAGCAAGGCAGCATAGCCTGTCTGATATTTACCCGCTTAACGCGGTGTGGCAGATTACTTTTTCGGTGTCAGTTGCAAAAAGCGCATCATGCAGGGCCGACGTTCAGAGGTAAACAGCAGACGATTGTCATCCGTCATATCTCTTAATTCAGGCAGATGGCTGGTGGTGCGATCAATACGCTCAACCATTTCAATGTCAAAGAAGAGATGGGCATTACGCAACAGCTGCGTATATTTGGCGAGGAAATCCTCTACCCAGTTATGCACTTCGATGATGATGGTACAGGATTGGAGTTTCGCTAAAAAGGCCGGATTCAGCAGCTCGAACTCAAAACCTTCGATATCAATTAATACCAGCGCCCGTTGCAATTCTTCTGGTAACAACGAGGCCAGACTCTGCTCATTGGCTTCGCCGAAGATTTTTAGTTTTCCCGGTGAGTGATTACGTTGCCAGTTCGCCAGAATCGTTTGCTGGCCTTTTTCCGATTGTTCAAAACAGATGCAATTGCGGATTTTTTGCGAAACCAGCATACCAATAGCGTAATAACCATCCGCAGCACCAATATCAATAAAATGCGAGAATTGATTGTCAGGCAAGGCCGCAATAAAATCGAGCAGCTCTTTTTCATATAGACCAAGGCACTGAGAACCTAAATCGAGTTTACCCCACCAGGTCTCACGGTTTAATTGCAGACCTTTAAATGGTCCGTATTTAACCCGGCCTTCAACAGAATCAAAAATCTCCAGCGAAATCCTTTCCTGCCTTTCGCGCACCGTCTCTTTTTGCCATGACGCACGTTGTTCGGCTGTGGCTTTTTCTGCTCTGGCAATCATTGGCGCGAAATAGTCTTCTTCCGCAGCAATGAGTTCTTCAATATTCATTTCACTCTCCATATAAGCTATCTACAGCGCAATCGTCTGCTGTTTATGCCTCACTTCCTGCCAGAAGGTGGTAAAGAGATAACCTGCGCCAACCTCTTCAAACGTCACACCGGCTGCTTTTAAGCGCTGGTTCAGCTCAGGCAAATGATAATAAGGAATGGACGGCATAATATGATGTTCACAATGGTAATTCATATTGGCATAGAGAAATGCCAGCCACACCGGCAACGTGATGGTACGGGAATGACCTAATGGCCCATTATCCTTCTGCTCCTCCAGCCCCAAATGTTGTGCCTGGGCCAGCATGCGATTGGGCAACTGACAGGAGAACTGAGCAACAAAATAAGCCAGTACCACCCACCCACTATGGGTGGCAAGATACACAGCCAGATAGATCAACCCATTAATAATCAAAACTTCAGCAGCTGCTCGTTGGATATTTACTTTAATGGCCGAAAACGAGGCGGGAATAATACCGCAGGCGTTTTTAATAGTGTAAGTTACCTTCCGCCACATAAAGGTATAATCGAACAGGGCGTAACGAATAATGTTCGCAATACTCCAGTTCTGGAAACTGTGCCCTTCATCGTCATCATCACTGAAGGTTTTGCTGTGATGACGCATATGGCTCGCTTCAAAAAATGCCCGATTATTAAATGTCACAGCAGCCGAAAAACGAAACAGCAGTTGATTCGCCCACTTTGCTGAAAATACACGCTTATGGAAAAGCTCATGGGCATAACCCGCATAGCCCCAGAAGCTGTGCACAAAACCAAGCAACAAAATGGTTAAAACCAGCAGCAAAATATGATGCTGAGTTTTGTACAACATATAAATCAGCAATAACTCAATCCCCAGACGCAGGGCAAGATGCAACGAGGCGACCCGGCTGTTGGTTGCTGATAATTTTCTTAAAACACTTTTGTCGATTACCTCAGTAATGCGCATTTTGCCCCCGTTCAAAAGCCAGCAAAGGCAAAGGCACACAACGAGTTTTTCACATGAAATATTTTCAGGTCATCACGGGAATTCAGATATTGCGTCACGTCGCTGTGAATACCTGAAGCATAATCATGCCAAATCACCACGCCTTTGCGCACCGCCTGCAAAGCGTTTTCGGTATCGCTTTTAATAATGTCATAGGCATGTCCGCCATCAACAAATACATAATCCAGCTCACCAAATGCCTGCTGAAAATTAACCTGAGTCGAATCCTTTTTAATCAGATTAACTCGTGCCCGTTGTTCTGTGGTTAAGTTTTTCAGATACACTGCCCCTTCAATGGATTGGGTGTGGCGCAGGAAATCATCATTCACATCACCATCGGTGAGGATTTTATCGCTATCAAACTGCGTTTCCAGGCAGGCGTCAGTGGGCAAATCGAGAGAGAATATTTTGGCATCGCTATTCAGTGCCAGCAGCGTGGTGGAATAACCAAGATAAGTGCCGACTTCGAGCACGCTTTTAGGCTGGGTGATTTTCAGCAGGCTAAGCAGGACAATCTGATCAACCAGCGTAATACTGCCAATTTCCACTGGCGGGAACAGGGTGGAAATTTGCTCATCAGCTGAGCAGATATTTTTCAGGGTGAGAAGGTCTTTTAACTTTATTTCATTGATTCCATTACCATAGCCGGACAAAAAATCAATAACTGAACTGTTCACACCCTTCTCCTCAAACCTTGCTGCCGCGCTTTGCCATCGTTTTGTTCTGAACCACCGTTGTCAGGGCCACGGAACAGAAACACATTTTCGCTATCTTAACGTTTCGCTCTGATGCGCCGTGGGAGAAATAACAAGCTGTTTTGCGGATAATTCTACGGATTGGGATGAAAGGGTTCAGGCTGGATATTCGTTTTTGTCTGCCGCTGCCGCGGCGATCAACCAGTCACGGAAGCGTCGGCTCATGCGCTGCAACACGGCAGACTCGTCGTACACAAGGTAGTAAGCGATAGGAGACTCCACCTCGACCTGAAGTGGATTAACCAGCGTGCCCTGCTCAAGCTCCTCCCTGACCAGCGAACGCCGGACCAGTGCCATCCCTTTCCCCGCCAGTGCCGCTTCGATCACGCCGTTGGAATCGACAAATACTGGCCCTTTATGGGTTTCGGCATCGTTGATACCCACGGCACGGAACCAGAGTCCCCAGTCCATACGGTGCTCATCATGCAACAACGTATAACGGGTGATATCCAGCGGAGTCAGCAGGGTTTCTCCCGCAGCAAGCAGGCGCGGACTGCATACCGGACGCAACCGGTCATTGAGCAAACATTGCGACTCCAGCCCCGGATAGACACCCGTACCATGCCGCACCGCAAAATCAATGCCCTCGGCAAGTAAATCGACCTTACGGTTGGTGGTACTGATCTGAACCTCAACCCCCGGATTATCCTTTTCAAACGCCGCTAATCGCGGCAGCAGCCACTGGATAGCAAAGCCACTGGTGCAGCTGACGGTAATTTTATTGGGTTTGCCTTCATCCATTAGCCGCTGGGTCGCTTCCGCAATCTGGCTGAAGGCAGGCCGTATGGCACGGAGATAGATACGCCCCTCGGTGGTTAATTCGAGCTGACGCGCACTCCGGAAAAAAAGTCGGATGTTAACCGTCTCTTCAAGTTTGGTAATCTGCTGGCTAACGGCACTGGGTGTGACGCATAACTCTGCGGCAGCTTGTTTCATGCTGAGATGCCTGGCGGCAGACTCAAAACACATCAGCGCATGTAGCGGCGGAAGTTTCATCGATGCCCCATAACCATAAGTTAGAAAAACTTAATCCAGGAAGAAATTATGGTTTGAATAATACGTCGATCAGGCTCAAAGTCATTTGAACGATTAAGTTTAGCTAACCACAGGAAATTTTGATATGCGCCTCGCAGATTATATCAGGCTGATCGTTCTCGCGGCCATTTGGGGAGCCAGCTTCCTGTTTATACGCATCGCTGCTCCCCAGTTCGGTGCCATCAACACCGCTTTTCTGCGCGTTTTTTTTGGTTTTATCGGGCTGGCGGTAATCCTGTTCATGACAGGTTCATCATGGCAATTCGCAGGTAAATTGCGCGCATCACTGATGCTCGGCATCATTAACTCTGGTCTGCCGTTTTTTATGTACGCTGTGGCGGTCAAATGGCTCCCTGCGGGCTATTCCGCCATTCTCAATGCCACTACCCCCTTGATGGGAGCCATCATCGGCTTTCTCTTCTTCAGTGAGAAACTGACGCTGCGTAAGTGGGGAGGCGTCACGCTGGGACTGGCTGGCATTGTGGTGATTACTACGATGGGGGAAAACCATGCAACCCACAGTATGCTGGCGGGTGTAGTTGCCTGTCTGGTGGCAACCGGCTGTTACGGTGTCGCCGGATTCCTGACGCGGCGCTGGATCTCCGATCGTGGCGGCCTTGATCCGAAGATCGTAGCATTTGGCAGCCAGGCGGGTGCCAGCCTGTTTCTGCTGCCGTTTTTTGCTTTCTCGGTTACCAGCGGACCGCAGGTTAACTGGCATCAGCCCACCGTCTGGGCCAGCGTCATCGCGGTCGGGCTGATTTGTACCGCGCTCGCTTATATTCTCTATTTCCGGCTAATCGCTGATATTGGCCCGCTGAGATCTCTCACTGTTACCTTCCTGATCCCGCCCTTTGGCGTGCTATGGGGCTATCTGGTGCTGGATGAGACCCTTTCAGGTGGGTTTGTTATCGGCGCGGTGATTGTGTGTCTGGCGGTGTGGATGATTGTGACGCCAGGGAAAGTGGCTGCTGACGTCGCTAAAAGGGTACGCCCCTAAATCCTCAGCAACTTTACCAACAACGTGGAAGCCCAGGTGAAGTCAGGTAGCGTCTGCGAAAAAAGAATACGGTAAACAACGGGCGCAATCAGCTCATCCATCACCCGCACCGTCTCAGGTGGCGTTTCGCCACGTTGGATTGCGCGCTGGCGGATCGCCTCGATTTGTTCGACGTGCCGCCGCTGGCAGCGCACCCGGTATTCATCACTCTCCGCCGCCGCAATTTCGCTAAGTAATTTACGCCCGGTTTCTGTCGCCAGCTCATCAACATACTCTTCCAGCCAGCGACTGAAATCTTCGTGCATATTGCCGGTATCTTCCGGTTCGGAATCCGGTAATAGCTTTTGCAGCGCAATATCCGAGAGCAGTTGGCTCAGCGATCCCCAGCGCCGGTAAATGGTGGTGGGGTTCACAGCAGCCTCCTGCGCGATGGCATGCACGCTCAAACCCTCAGTCCCCTTCTCTGCCCGCAGGCGTGCTACCGCCGCATAAACTGCCGCCTGAATACGCGCCGCACGCCCACCCGGGCGCGGTGCCGAGCGTGTATTAACCTCATTCTCACTCATCTTGCTTCCTGTCATCGCTGGTGCCGTCACTATAAAAGCAAAAAAGTTGCTTTTATGCGAGAGGAGATCTATAAAAGCAACAAAATTGCTTTTATCATCTCATGGAGAAGATCATGCATTCCACCCGCTTTATGTTTTCCCCTTATCAGCTGAAAAACCTGCTGCTGCCCAACCGGGTGGTAATGGCCCCCATGACCCGTTCCTTTTCTCCTGGTGGCATCCCCACACCGGAGATGGCGGCTTATTATCGACGCCGTGCCGCCGCCGGTGTCGGGTTAATCATCACTGAAGCAACGGGTATTAACCGCCCGGCGTCCGTTAATGAACCCGATGTGCCTGTTTTCCACGGCGAAGCCGCTTTGGCAGGCTGGAAAAGAGTGGTCGATGAGGTGCATGCGGCAGGCGGAAAAATCATGCCGCAGCTGTGGCATGTCGGAACCAAGCGTTCAATTTTCCATGCAGACTGGCAAGCAGCAGCCAGCTTTGAAGGCCCTTCAGGTTTATCGATCGCGGGAGAATCTGTTGGCAACCCAATGAGTGATGCTGATATTGCCGACACGATTGATGCCTTTGCTGACGCCGCGGTGAACGCCGAGCGGCTGGGTTTTGACGGCATAGAACTGCATGGCGGCCATAGTTATCTCATCAACCAGTTTTTCTTCGGCCACCTCAACCAGCGTCAGGATCGCTGGGGCGGAGAGTCGCTGCTGGCGCGATCACGCTTCGCGATTGAAGTTCTGCAAGCGATTCGCCAGCGGGTCAGCGCCGATTTTCCCGTCCTGTTTCGCTTTTCGCAGTGGAAAGCCCAGGCGTTTGATTCCCGCATCGCCGAAACACCCGATATTTTGGCTGACTGGCTGAATGCGCTGGTCAATGCCGGTGTGGATGCCTTTGACTGTTCTCAGCGTCACTACTGGGATGCCGCATTCCCTGAGGTTGATAAGACGCTGAATATGGCCGGGTGGGTGAAAAAACTCACCGGTGTCACCAGCATCGCCGTGGGCGCAGCCGGACTGAGTGGCGATGTTTTTTCCTCGCTGGCGGGCAAATGCTTTGCCACGGCACCGCTCGATCCGCTGCTGGAAAGGCTGGAAAATGGCGAGTTCGATTTGATGATGGTGGGCCGCCCGTTGCTGCAGGATCCACAATGGCTGGAAAAGATTCGTCTGGGGCAGTGGGATCAGCTGGCGGGGTTTAATACCGCAGCGTTGAAGACCTTGTATTAAAAAAAAGCCCGCAATGACGCGGGCTTCACTTTTTCGGCAACTGGGGTGGAAATTATTCCCACTCGATCGTCGCTGGCGGCTTACCAGAAATATCGTAAACCACGCGGGAGATGCCGTTCACTTCATTGATGATGCGGTTGGAGACGCGGCCAAGGAAGTCATACGGCAGATGCGCCCAGTGAGCGGTCATAAAGTCGATGGTTTCCACTGCGCGCAGTGACACCACCCAATCATATTTACGACCATCACCCATCACACCGACAGAACGCACCGGCAGGAACACAGTGAACGCCTGGCTGACTTTGTTGTAGAGGTCAGCTTTGTGCAGTTCTTCGATAAAGATGGCATCAGCACGACGCAGCAGGTCGCAATACTCTTTCTTCACTTCGCCCAGCACACGCACGCCGAGGCCCGGACCCGGGAACGGGTGACGGTACAGCATGGCGTACGGCAAGCCGAGTTCCAGACCGATTTTGCGCACTTCGTCTTTGAACAACTCTTTCAGCGGCTCAACCAGACCCAGCTTCATCTCTTTCGGCAGACCGCCCACGTTGTGGTGCGATTTGATCACGTGCGCTTTGCCGGTGGCAGAAGCCGCAGATTCGATCACGTCCGGGTAGATGGTGCCCTGCGCCAGCCATTTCACGTCGGTCAGTTTGCTGGCTTCTTCGTCGAAGACTTCCACAAACACGCGACCGATGATCTTACGTTTGGCTTCCGGATCGTTCTCACCCGCCAGCGCCTCAAGGAAACGAGCCTCAGCTGCAACGTGGACAATGTTCAGACCAAAGTGGTCACCAAACATCTCCAGCACCTGGTCCGCTTCGTTCAGACGCAGCAGGCCGTTATCGACGAATACGCAGGTCAGACGGTCACCAATCGCGCGGTGCAGCAGCATCGCGGTGACGGAAGAATCGACACCACCAGACAGACCAAGGATGACTTTGTCTTGACCTACCTGCTCACGAATACGCTCAACCGCGTCTTCGATGATTTTGGCCGCAGTCCACAACGCTTCACAGCCGCAGATATCGCGCACAAAACGCTCCAGCATGCGCAGGCCCTGACGGGTATGGGTCACTTCCGGGTGGAACTGCACACCGTAGAAACGCTTCTCTTCGTTCGCCATGATGGCAAACGGACAGGTTTCGGTGCTGGCTACGGTAACGAAATCCGCCGGGATCGCCGTCACTTTATCACCGTGGCTCATCCAGACATCCAGCAGCGGTTTACCTGCATCGCTGATGGCATCTTCGATGTCACGAATCAGCGCGCTTGGCGTGGTCACTTCAACCTGCGCGTAACCAAATTCACGCTCAGTGGAGCCTTCAACCTTGCCACCCAGCTGCATTGCCATGGTCTGCATGCCATAGCACACGCCCAGTACCGGCACGCCAGCGTTAAAGACATATTCCGGGGCACGCGGGCTGTTCAGCTCGGTGGTGCTTTCCGGGCCACCAGAAAGAATGATGCCGTTCGGGTTGAACTGACGAATTTGCTCTTCGGTGACATCCCACGCCCAGAGTTCGCAGTAGACGCCCAGCTCACGCACGCGGCGCGCGACCAGTTGCGTATACTGAGAACCAAAATCGAGGATCAAAATGCGATGTTTATGAATATTTTCAGTCGTCATTGCGGCGTTTCCATGGGATGGACTTAATAATAAATTCGCCCGGCTGGAGCCGGGCGGTAAATCTTACGGGATTATGAACCCATGCGGTAGTTCGGCGACTCTTTGGTGATGGTCACGTCGTGCACGTGGCTTTCCGAGATGCCCGCGCCGCTGATGCGAACAAACTCTGCTTTAGTACGCAGATCGTCAATGGTCGGACAACCGGTCAGGCCCATACAGGAGCGCAGGCCACCCATCTGCTGGTGCACAATCTCTTTCAGGCGGCCTTTGTAAGCAACGCGACCTTCGATACCTTCCGGCACCAGTTTGTCAGCAGCGTTATCGCTCTGGAAGTAGCGGTCTGAAGAACCTTTGGACATCGCGCCCAGTGAACCCATACCACGGTAAGATTTGAATGAACGGCCCTGATACAGCTCGATTTCACCCGGGGATTCTTCGGTACCGGCCAGCATAGAGCCGACCATCACCGCTGCCGCACCAGCGGCGATGGCTTTGGCGATGTCACCAGAGAAGCGGATACCGCCATCGGCGATAACCGGAATGCCAGTGCCTTCCAGCGCTTCTACTGCGTCAGAAACGGCAGTGATCTGCGGAACACCCACGCCAGTCACGATACGGGTAGTACAGATGGAGCCAGGGCCGATACCCACTTTCACCGCGCTCACACCGGCCTGCGCCAGCGCCAGTGCGCCTGCACCGGTCGCTACGTTGCCACCGATGATTTCGAGGTCCGGGTATTTCGCACGGGTTTCACGAATACGCTGCAACACGCCTTCAGAGTGACCGTGTGAGGAGTCAATCAGCAGAACGTCAACACCTGCCGCGACCAGCGCATCGACGCGCTCTTCGTTGCCCGCGCCTGCACCCACCGCAGCACCCACACGCAGACGACCCTGCGCATCTTTACAGGCATTCGGTTTACGTTCGGCTTTCTGGAAATCTTTTACGGTGATCATGCCCAGCAGATGGAAGCTATCGTCCACCACCAGCGCTTTCTCAACACGTTTTTCGTGCATTTTCTGCAGCACGATGTCACGGGCTTCGCCCTCTTTCACCGTGACCAGGCGCTCTTTCGGCGTCATCACCGCTGAAACCGGCAGGCTCAGATCGGTAACAAAACGCACGTCACGACCGGTAATGATACCCACCAGCTCGTTGTCGGCATTCACGACCGGGTAACCGGCAAAGCCGTTACGCTCGGTCAGCGCTTTCACGTCCGCCAGGGTGGTGGTGGGCAGCACGGTTTGCGGTTCAGTCACCACGCCACTTTCATGTTTTTTCACCTTGCGAACTTCATCCGCCTGGCGCTCAATTGACATGTTTTTGTGGATAAAGCCCAGACCACCTTCCTGTGCCAGCGCGATAGCCAGACCCGCTTCGGTCACGGTGTCCATTGCAGCGGAGAGCATAGGGATGTTCAGACGAATGTTTTTCGTCAGTTGGGTGCTGAGATCGGCCGTGTTAGGCAGAACGGTAGAATGAGCAGGAACGAGCAGAACGTCGTCAAATGTGAGTGCTTCTTTAGCGATTCGTAGCATGGCAATATCTCAACCTGGGGGTGAATGAGAACAGATAAAATATTGCCGCGGCATTATACAGGCCGAAATCGGTTGCCTCCAGTGTTTTTTCAGAAAAACTCTTGATCCTCTGTACCAGCCATGTAGTATCGGTTAATTAACCCTCTGATTTACTATTTGATCTCCATCACATGTCGCTACCGCCAACCGCCAATATTTTTACCGTTAGCCGCCTGAATACCACGGTGCGTCAACTGCTGGAAAATGAAATGGGTCTGGTGTGGCTCAGCGCAGAGATCTCCAATTTTACCCAACCCGCGTCCGGCCACTGGTACTTCACCCTGAAGGATGATGGTGCCCAGGTGCGTTGCGCCATGTTCCGTAACAGCAATCGCCGGGTAGCATTTCGTCCGCAGCATGGTCAGCAGGTGCTGGTACGTGCCAGCATCACGTTATATGAACCGCGTGGCGATTATCAGCTGATTATTGAAAGCATGCACCCGGCAGGTGAAGGCTTGCTGCAACAGCAGTTTGAGCAGCTTAAAACCCGGCTGGCGGCGGAGGGTTTATTTGATCAGCAATTCAAGCAACCGCTGCCGGACCCGGCGCGTCAGGTCGGGGTGATCACCTCTGCCACGGGTGCCGCTCTACATGATGTGCTGCGCGTGCTGCATCGTCGCGATCCCTCCCTGCCGGTGGTGATTTATCCCACGGCGGTACAGGGTGTGGATGCTCCGGCAGCGATTGTGCGTGCTATTGAGCTGGCGAACCTGCGTGATGAGTGTGATGTGCTGATCGTCGGTCGTGGTGGCGGTTCACTGGAAGATTTGTGGAGTTTTAACGACGAACGCGTAGCACGGGCAATTTTCGCCAGTCGCCTGCCGATTGTCAGCGCTGTCGGGCATGAAACCGATGTCACGATTGCCGACTTTGTTGCCGACCTGCGCGCCCCCACGCCGTCCGCGGCCGCCGAACTGGTCAGCCGTAATCAGCTGGAGTTAGTTCGTCGCCTGCAATCACAGCAGCAGCGGCTGGAAATGGCGATGGATTACTACCTGGCGCAGCAGCAACGCCGTTTTACCCGTATGCAGCATCGGTTGCAGCAACAGCATCCCCAGCTGCGCCTGGCGCGCCAGAGCACCGCCCTGCTGCAACTGAAACAGCGTTTGACTGAGGCGATGGATCTGCGCCTGCGCAGCGCCAGCCGCCAGCAGGATCGCCTGGTGCAGCGTCTGAACACCCAGCAGCCCCAACCCCGCATCCTGCGTGCCCAGCAACAGCTTCAGCAGTGGCATTACCGTTTGCAGCAGGGGATGGAGCGGCAGCTCAACCACAATCGTCAGCGCTTTGGCACCCTGGCGGCGCAGCTGGAGGCGGTAAGCCCGCTGGCAACGCTGGCGCGCGGTTTTAGCGTGACCACCGATACCCAGGGTCATGTGGTGAAAAAAATGCAGCAGCTAAGCAAAGGCGACCTGCTGCGTACCCGGCTGGATGATGGCTGGGTGGAAAGCGAAGTCACTACGCTTAGTCCGCAGAAATCGACTGAACGTAAACCACGCACCAGATAGCGGCGTGATGGTGAGCAGGCATAAAAAAGGACCGACGATGTCGGTCCTTTTTCTTTGCATCCGGCCAGCAGAGACTGGCCGGGAGTATCATCGTTACGGCAAGGCGTAGGCGATAACGTAATCACCACGGTCCGGAGACTGACGAGCACCACCTGCGGAGATCAGGATGTACTGTTTGCCCGTTTTCGGCGACACGTAGCTGATCGGGCCACCCTGGCTACCTACTGGCAGACGGGCTTTCCATACTTCTTTACCGGTTGAGCTGTCGAACGCACGCAGGTAGTAATCCTGAGTACCGGCGAAGAATACCAGGCCACCCTGCGTTGCCAGAGAGCCGCCCAGCGTCGGCATACCGATTGGCATCTGCGCGTGCATTTTAATACCGAACGGACCGGTATCCTGCACCGTACCTACCGGCACCTGCCAGACAATCTTACGGGTCTTCATATCAATCGCGGACATGGTACCGAACGGCGGAGCCTGGCACGGGATACCCAGCGGAGACATAAAGCGGTTTTTGTTAACAGCGTACGGCGTGCCTTTCAGCGGAACTGCACCCATACCGGCGTTGACAGACTCACCACCATTGCTGGCTGACGCTTTGCTGGTGTCCTGCGGAACCATCTGCACCCACAGGCCCAGACGCATATCGTTGACGAACATGTACTGGTTGTTCGGGTCAAACGAGATGCTGCCCCAGTTCATACCACCCAGTGAACCCGGGAAGCTGAGTGAGACATCGGTATCCGGTACAGTGAACAGGCCGTTGTAACGCATGGATTTGAAGCTGATACGACAGATCAGTTGGTCGAACGGTGTTGCACCCCACATATCAGACTCTTTCAGGGTCTGGTTACCGATGTTCGGCATTTCCACCGAATGCGGCTGGGTTTTGGTGTACTGCTCGTTCGGGATGTGACCCTGCGGCATCGGCAATTCTTCAACCTTAGTCAAAGGCTTACCGGTCAGACGATCCAGAACCCAAATCATGCCCGTTTTCGCACCGATCACCACCGCAGGCTTGGTGGTGCCATCCTTCATCGGGAAGTCAACCAGGCTCGGCTGCATCGGCAGGTCGAAGTCCCACAGATCGTTATGTACGGTCTGGTAAACCCACTTCTCTTTACCGGTAGTTGCATCCAGCGCCAGAATTGATGCGCCGTATTTGTGATCCAGTCTGGTACGGTTCGCACCCCACAGGTCCACAGATGGGCTACCCATCGGCAGGAATACGGTGTTCATTGCCGGATCGTAGGACATCGGTGCCCAGGAGTTCGGGGTACTACGGGTGTAGTCTTTGCCCGGCATCAGAACCGCATTCGGGTCCACGTTGCCTGGGTCAAACGCCCAGCGCATCTGGCCCGTGATCACGTCGAAACCACGCAGCACGCCACCAGGCATGTCGGTTTTCACGTTATCAGCAACACGACCACCTACCACTACCGTAGTCCCTGCCATCGCAGGTGCAGACGTCAGCTGATAAAGCGGGTCTGGCGCATCGCCCAGGCCTTTTTTCAGGTCAACCACACCGTGATCACCGAAGTCTTCACAGTACTCACCGTTGTCGGCGTTGATAGCGATCAGACGTGCATCGATGGTGTTCATCAGAATACGACGCTGACAGGTATCACCGGCAGCCAGAGTCACCGGAGTGACCGGCGTTGATCCAGGTTGAGTTGGCTGAGTCAGCGGCTTGGTCGCATCAAAGTACGCCAGGCCACGGCAGCGGTTCCACACCTGAGACTGGGCGTTAACTTCACGTTTCCAGATCTGCTTACCGGTGTCAGCCGCAACCGCGATCACGTTGTTGTGCGGCGTACACAGGAACAGGGTGTTGCCAACCTGCAACGGCGTTTCCTGATCTTCAGCACCGTTTCCGCCAGGGCTGATTGGGGTATCACCGGTGTGGAACGTCCAGGCCACTTGCAGGTCTTTCACGTTGTCACGGGTGATCTGGTCCAGCGCCACGAAGCGGTCACCGCCCGGGGTGTTGCCGTAGTTTTCCCAGTTCTTCTGCTGTTTCGCTTTATCCACCGGAATCAGCGGCAGTTGAGTGCCTTCAAAAGCGACAGTCGGGTGCGGCTGGAACATCTGAACAAAGGTTGCCACCATACCAACGACAATCACCGCAGACAGCGTGTACGAGACTTTTGCCAGTGAGCTTTTGCCCTCAGCCTTACGCAGAGCAGGCCAGGTCAGGAACGCCAGCAGCATCAGACCCGCAGGTACCATCAGACGTGAAACCAGCGGCCAGAACACCCAGCCCGCATCCACCAGCGCCCAAATCAGCGTACCGGCGAAGACCAGAATGAACAGCGTGACAGCTGAAGATTTACGACGGAAGAACTGAATCGCCGACAGTAACATTACGATACCGGCGATCAGGAAGTACCAGCTACCGCCGAGGGAGACCAGCTTGCCACCGCCGATGGCGAAGAACAGCCCGACGGCCAACAGGACCAGCCCTAATAACACAGACCAGATGCTCAACCCTTTACAGGGGCGAGCGGAATTTTCTGCCATAACACAAACTCTCCTGAAAAAATAAAGCGCTGGCGCCGGACATAGCCTATTGCCCGGTCACAGATACCCTGCCATGCCTGTTGCAGGAATCGTTCCGTTAACGTCTTTATTTTAGAACTATTGGTACGGGTGCGATGCCCGTGATGCAGTGCTTGTGAGGAAGGACACAGCGAAACGCTATTGAGACTTACCACAAGGCGGCAAGATTGTACCACCTGGTACATTAAGAAGTGAATATCCATAACGCAGGAGTTACTGCGCAATAGCATTTTTGCTACAAATCCAGTCGTAACTTATTAAAATTTATGACGCAGGGAGGGCGAGAATTTTGTAGCGGCGCGATTTATCGTGCTTTTTTTTCCGGCACGACGCACGAAATTGCGCGATAAATCGCGCCGCTACGGATGCGAGCCATGCGTCACATCCGGTATAAATTCAATGCGCTTTTTCGAAATCAAGCCGTCGCCGTGCTGGCAAAAATAATCCATCGCACCACAGGCTTTCAGCACCTGCAACGGTTGATGGCAATCCGGGCAAATGGCGATTTGATCGAAATGGCTGCCACAGTGGTGACAGTCAAATCCCGCCTCGCTGTGGGTGAGTAATTGCTGACAGTTAGGGCAATTGGCGCTCATATCATTCTCCAGACAAATAAAAAAAATGAGGGCCACTCTGGCCCCCATCATCTTATTTCTTGTTCTTTTTCAGGTGCGCCAGTAGACGCTTACGCTTACGCTGCTGAGTTGGCGTCAGCAGGTTACGTTTGCCTGCGTACGGGTTATCACCCTCTTTGAACTGAATACGAATCGGCGTACCCATCACGTTCAGCGAACGACGGAAGTAGTTCATCAGATAACGTTTGTAGGAATCCGGCAGGTCTTTCACCTGATTACCGTGAATCACCACAATCGGCGGATTGTAACCCCCCGCATGCGCATACTTCAGCTTCACGCGACGGCCACGCACCAGCGGTGGCTGATGGTCTTCGGCTGCCATGTTCATGATGCGCGTCAGCATCGAGGTGTTCACACGTTTGGTGGAACAATCGTAAGCTTCGGTGACCGATTCAAACAGGTTACCTACGCCGCTACCGTGCAGTGCCGAAATAAAGTGAACGCGAGCAAAATCGATAAAGCCGAGGCGGAAATCCAGCGTCTCTTTCACTTCATCTTTCACTTCCTGCGACAGGCCATCCCACTTGTTAACCACAATCACCAGTGAGCGCCCACTATTCAGGATAAAGCCCAGCAGCGACAGGTCCTGATCGGAAATGCCTTCACGCGCATCGATCACCAGCATCACGACGTTGGCGTCTTCAATCGCCTGCAGAGTTTTGATCACCGAGAACTTCTCAACGGTATCAGTGATCTTGCCACGCTTACGCACACCGGCGGTATCGATCAGAATATATTCACGATCGTCACGCTCCATCGGGATGTAAATGCTGTCACGTGTGGTGCCCGGCATGTCGTAAACCACGACACGGTCTTCACCGAGGATACGGTTAGTAAGCGTTGACTTACCGACGTTAGGACGTCCGACAATCGCCAGTTTGATGGGCAAAGTGGTTGGATCGAAATCGTCCTCTTCCTCTTCTGCCAGCTCCTCGCCGTTCTCTTCTGCCGCTAACGCTGCCCAGTAGGCTTCGTTTTCGTCTTCTTCGCTGACTTCCAGCGGCGCAACGACATCCATCCACGGCAGCAACGCAGTTTCCAGCAGCGAAGTCACACCACGACCATGCGAAGCGGCAATAGCGTGGATCTCACCCAGTCCCAGGGCGTAGAAATCCAGCACAGCGGCTTCCGGGTCGAGACCGTCGGTTTTGTTCGCCACCAGGAAGGTCGCTTTTTGACGTGAACGCAGGTGATTGGCGATCTGCTGGTCAGCTGGCATCACACCCGCACGGGCATCTACCAGAAACAGCACCACATCGGCCTCTTCAATCGCCAGCAGTGACTGCTCTGCCATGCGATTTTCTACACCTTCTTCAGTGCCATCAATACCACCGGTATCGATAACAATAAATTCGCGCCCTTCCACTTCGGCGCGACCATATTTGCGATCGCGAGTCAGTCCAGGAAAATCCGCCACCAGCGCATCACGGGTGCGCGTTAAGCGGTTAAACAGCGTGGATTTCCCCACATTGGGACGCCCAACCAGCGCGACCACAGGTACCATAACACTTGCCTCAGTTTAAAAATGAATCGCCCGAATGGCGTGATTATAACGGCATTTGCCGTCAGGTTCAGGCTGAAGGCGCTAAGAATACCATAAAAACGAAACGGCCCCTGAACAATCAGGAGCCGTCGCAACCTACAGCCAGGCTTCGCCCTTAACGGGTAATGGCGTAAACCTCACCGTCTTTCGACTGAATCAGCAGCTTGTCACCCGCCACCACCGGTTCGGTCTGGAAGCCGGAGCTGTCGAGTTTCTGCTGTGCCACAAAGCGGCCGTCCAGCGTATTAATCCAGTGTACATAACCTTCACTGTCGCCCACCACCAGGTAGCCATTGAACAACACCGGTGAAGTCAGATTACGGTGCAACAGCTCGCTCTGACGCCAGATGGCTACGCCACCGTCGGCGTTCAGCGCATCGACACGGTCATTCTGATCCACCAGGTAGATACGACCCGCATCAACGATCAGATCTTTCACGCCGCCAATTTCGCGCTTCCACAGGATCTGACCAGAACGCAGATCCAGCGCTGTCAGGTTGCCGTTGTAAGCCAGCGCATAAACCACGCCATTGACGATAACCGGCGTGGTATCGACGTCGTTCAGACGGTCAATCTCAGTGGCACCGCTCGGCTGCGAAATACGCTGCTGCCAAATCAGCTGGCCCTGGTTCATGATCACCGCGCTGACGCGACCGTTGTCGCCGCCGACAATGGCACCACCAAAGGCAACCGCCGGAGCTGATTCACCGCGCAGTGACAACGCTGGCATATCGAGGTTGACGCTCCACTTGATCGCACCGCTCGCCTGATCCAGCCCCTGCAACTGACCGTTGCTGGTATGAATCAGTACCAGACCATCGCTGACGACCGGACGTGATAACGCCTCACCCGCCACTTTGGTCTGCCAGGCAATGCTGCCATCGCTGGTGTTCAGTGCAAACACCTGACCGCGCTCACTGCCGATGTAGAGACGGTCACCGTTTACGGTAACGCCACCCGACAGCAGTGCTGAAATATTTTTCGAGAAGAAGCCGGTCTTCTCAGAGAGGTCCACTTTCCATTTTTCTTTGCCGTTGCTGGCATCGAGGGCTTTCACCACGCCAAAGCGGTCAGCAGCGTAGACAGTGCCATCCTGCCAGGCCGGATGCAGGTTGGAGTAGAAGTCGCCGACGCCATCACCCACGGAGGTGCTCCACGCAGTTTGCGGCGTAAACTGATTTTCTACTTTCGGCAGCGGGGCCATTTTCACTACATCTTCTTCGCCGCTGAACAGCGAGCAACCGCTGAGCAGAGTGACTGAAATCAGCCCTGGCAGCAGGTATTTACGTAATTCCATGTGCGCTCTCTTGACTGGCTTAACTTAAGTTATTCATCTTCATCTGCAGCATTTGCTTCAGGGCCGGAGAAGCTTGTGACTCCGCACCTTTGCTCCAGGCATCACGCGCGCCCTGCTTATCGCCTTTGCTCAGCAGTGCTTCGCCACGAATGTCCGCTACGATAGCTGTCCAGCCATCACCCTTAACATTGTTGAGGGTAGAAAGTGCGGCATCGGCCTGATTTTGTTGCAGTTGAATGCGTGCCAGACGCAGGTTAATCACCGCCTGCAGGTTGGCATCTTTGGTATCTTTCAGCCCGCTCTGCAGCAGAGCGATAGCTTTGTCCAGCTGATTGGTTTCAACATACTGTTTAGCCAGATCCAGCGACGCCAGCGCACCATAGGTGTTGTTGTTTTCACTGGCAAAACTGGCAACGGCTTCCAGCGTTTGCGGCTTATCAGCCTGCATGGCGCTGGTCAGCTGCTGATACTGCGCTGAGGCGGCTTTGTCGGCACCGGCCTGATGGCTGGCCCAAAAACGCCAGCCGCCCAATGCTGCGATACCGATGACAACGCCTACCGCCAGTGCTTTGCCATTGTTGGCAAAAAAGCGGCGCAGCACATCAACCTGTTCGTTTTCGTTGCTGTAAACTTCCACGCAATCCCTCTCTTAAAAATGGCTGTTGCGATGCTACGCTTACGGCAACAACGTGCGCAACGTAGCACTGGCTTCACTCTGGGCCAGCGTCTGCTGATCGCCGGTACGCAGGTCTTTAATCACCACCTGGCCGGTTTTCACTTCATCTTCGCCCAGCACCAGCGCAATGCGCGCGCCCCACTTGTCTGCACGGGCAAACTGCTTCTTGAAGTTACCACCACCGAAGTTAGTCATCAGCTTCAGCTGTGGGTCAGCATCACGCAGTTTTTCCGCCAGTTGCATCGCGGCGGACTGCACGCCCTGCCCCGAAGCGATAACATAGACATCAACAATGCGCGTCGGTTCAAATTCCGGGTTAACTGCCTGCACCAGCAGCACCAGACGTTCCATACCCATGGCAAAACCGACAGCTGGCGTCGGACGTCCACCCAGTTGTTCAACCAGACCATCATAACGGCCACCACCGCACACGGTGCCCTGAGAGCCGAGCGCACTGGTCACCCACTCAAACACGGTACGGTTGTAATAGTCGAGACCACGCACCAGACGTTGGTTAATGGTGTAGCTGATACCGGCATCGTCCAGCAGAGCACACAAGCCGCTGAAGTGCGCGCGGGAATCTTCATCAAGGAAGTCACCCAGCGTCGGCGCATCATTCAGCAGCTTTTGAATATCCGGGTTTTTGCTATCGAGTACGCGTAGCGGGTTGGTGTACATACGGCGTTTGCAGTCTTCGTCCAGCACCTCTTTATGCTGTTCGAGGAAAGCCACCAGGGCGTCACGGTAGTTAGCACGCGCGTCGAGTGAACCAATCGAGTTCAGTTCCAGCTGGACATGCTCGGCAATACCCAGCGCTTTCCACCAGCGCGCGGTCATCATGATCAGTTCAGCGTCAACATCCGGCCCCTGCAGGCCGAAGACTTCCGCACCCATCTGATGGAACTGGCGATAACGGCCTTTCTGCGGACGTTCGTAGCGGAACATTGGCCCCATGTACCACAGGCGCTGCTCCTGGTTGTAGAGCAAACCGTGTTCGATACCGGCGCGCACGCAGCCTGCTGTCCCTTCCGGACGCAGCGTCAGGCTTTCGCCATTGCGATCCTCAAAGGTATACATCTCTTTTTCAACCACGTCGGTGACTTCACCAATCGCGCGGCTGAACAGCGGGGTCTGCTCAACGATCGGCAGGCGGATTTCACTGTAACCATAGCTGGCCAGCACCTGCTTGAGCGTGCCTTCGATACGTTGCCAGATCGCGGTATCCGCCGGCAGGTAATCGTTCATCCCGCGAATCGCTTGAATATTCTTCGCCACGTTAAAATCTCTTAAGACAAAAAAACCTGTCCGGCATCATACCTTATGAGGATGAAACCGCACAGGTTCAATCACAAACTGGCACGCGGCAGACGCGCACCTTCCCTTATTTTTCCAGCTGCTGCACGTTAATGCGGCGGCTTTCATCCAGCATTGATGCCTTAGCACGGATACGCGCTTCCAGCTGGTCGATCATGTCCTGGTTATCGAGACGGTCACGCTGGCGCACGCCATCTTCGTAGAAACCACTTTTCTTGTTACCGCCGGTGACGCCCAGCGTCGATACCGTGGCTTCGCCAGGACCGTTGACCACGCAGCCAATGATCGAGACATCCATCGGCGTGATGATGTCTTCGAGGCGTTCTTCCAGTGCGTTTACCGTGCCAATCACGTCAAATTCCTGACGTGAACAGGTTGGGCAGGCGATAAAGTTGATACCACGGGAACGGATGCGCAGGGATTTGAGGATGTCATAACCCACTTTGACCTCCTCCACCGGATCGGCGGCCAGCGAGATACGCAGCGTATCGCCAATCCCCTCTGACAGCAGCAAGCCTAAACCAATGGCGGATTTCACTGCACCCGCGCGCGCGCCACCCGCCTCGGTGATGCCGAGATGCAGAGGCTGATCAATGGCTTTCGCCAGCAGACGATAGGATTCAACCGCAAGGAAAACATCGGAGGCTTTAACACTGACTTTGAACTGATCAAAGTTGAGGCGATCGAGGTGATCCACATGGCGCATGGCGGATTCGAGCAGCGCCTGCGGCGTTGGCTCACCGTACTTTTCCTGCAGATCTTTTTCCAGCGAACCGGCATTCACCCCGATACGGATCGGAATATTGTAGTGACGCGCGCAATCCACCACCTGACGGATACGCTCGTTATTGCCGATGTTGCCTGGGTTGATTCGCAGACAATCTACGCCATATTCGGCGACTTTCAGCGCGATGCGATAGTCAAAGTGAATATCCGCTACCAGCGGCACATTAACCTGCTGCTTAATCAGTTTGAAAGCTTCAGCCGCGTCCATGGTCGGCACTGAGACACGGACGATATCAACGCCGACGCGCTCCAGCGCTTTGATCTGATTGACCGTGGCGGCAACATCCGTGGTGCGGGTGTTGGTCATCGACTGAACGGCAATAGGCGCACCATCGCCGACTGGCACCTTGCCGACGTAAATCCGCGTTGATTTGCGACGGATAATGGGTGCTTCGTTATGCATATTCTCTCTCCACAATTGCCCGGCAAGCGCGATGCGCGTTATTGCGCACCGACTGTCAGACGGGCAACCTGGTTATTACGGATAAAACGGCTTAAATCAACGGGCTGATTCTGATATTGCACCTGGACAGCGGCTGGCGCACCAATTTTCAGACGATACGGAGCCTGACCAGACAGACTCAGCTTACCGCCGCTACGTTGCAGCCCGCTGAACAGCTTTTTACCGCTGGCGTCGGTGACTTCCAGCCAGCAATCCGCATTGAAGTTCATCACCAGCGCATTAGGATCGGCTGACGTCTGGCTGACGCCTGCGCTACCGGTCGGCAACTGACCCGCAACGCTATTCGCCGGGGCAGGAGACGTCGCCGGAGGTGGCGTGCTATCAACCGGTGCCTGGCTTGGCGCGACCACGGCATTGTCGCTGCTCTGCGCAGCGGGTGCACTGCTGGCCGCAGCAGGCGCATTGCTGCTAGCGGCAGGGGCGCTGGTGTTGTTATTCGGGGTAGCTACCGCTCCGGCACCGTTATCGATCGGCGTGCCTGCGGCGTTGGTGTCGGCATCAGTGGGTGCGTCGTTGCTGCTGTTATCACCCAACGGAATCGACTGACTGTTGTCACCGCTGTTGCTGCCGTTTTGGTCAGCCATCGACACCAAATCTTCCTGTGAGGCTTTATGATTCTGCCACCACCAGGCACCGGTCAGACCGATCACCACGAAGATCACCAGCCAGGTGAAAATCATCAGCCAGCCATCACGTTTCTTGCGTCGTTTACCCAACGAGAAGCTCTGCATAGGCTCGATTTTGGCCGCACGAACCGGTGCCTGTTTTGCCATCATCGGCAACAGGTCATCTTCCGGTACATGAACCAGACGAGCATAGGAGCGAATATAACCGCGCAGGAAAGTCGAAGCTAAATCAGCAGGCGATTTGTCCTCTTCAATGTCGCGTACGGTTGAAAGTTTCAGGCACAGGCGTTCAGCGACGTTTTGCTGGGTCAGCCCCATCTGCTCACGGGCCAGACGCAGGCGTTCACCTGTGGAATGTACTGCAGATTTCTCTTGAGTGGCTTCAGTATTCATTAGCTAAATAACGCTGGTACTGTATCGATTGTGGAAAACTTCGCGCCAACCGGTCGCCATAACGTGTAACGTCAGCAGCGTTTCCCTGTTGCGCGGCGAAACGTATCTGTAACCCTAAGCTGTCGGCACTGGCGGGCAGCTTATGGTGGTAAATCTCTAAGAGCAGTGAAACCTTGTCCCACGCTTGCTGTTCAGATTGCCTTTCCGCTTCCGTCAGCAGTTGATTGCCCAACTGCGGTGCGGCATCCAGTGCGTGAGTTAATTGCTTCCGTGCAGCGGCATAATCGCCAGCCTGCAGGTAACAATAGCCCGAAAACAACAATGCATCCTGACGCGCATCGGGGTCCTGCGCATCAGCTGCCAGCTTAAACTGTTGATGCGATTCGTCATACTGCCTCAAACCGCAGAGAAACGCACCGTAATTGTTAGCCACATAACCATTGGCCGGAGCCAGTTGTTGCGCACGCTGGTAGTACCAACGTGTTTGCGCGATATTCTGCTGCGCCTGAGCCACGCGCGCAAGCGCCAGCGGTACCCGATAATCTTGCGGCGCAGCCTGTTGTGCTCGCAGCAAATTGCGCTGCGCTGCCGAAAAATCTTTCACCGCCAGATAGTGTAATCCCAGCTGCAGGCGGATATCCGCAGCCCCCTGACGCGTGGGTTCACTGACACACCCGGTTACAACAAAGCCTGCCAGCAATACTGCCGGTAATCCCTTACTCATCGTCCATTCTCCCTGAATCATTCAGGCGGGAGAGACTGACACGAGTTGCGCCCGGTGAACATCACCAGGCGCTGACTTTCAGAGCGCCTTCACAGAGATGGCTTCACCGGCCATCTTTTTACGCATCGTACGCTTGGTACGGTCGATTACATCACCCGCCAGCTGACCACAGGCGGCATCGATATCATCACCACGGGTTTTACGCACGATGGTGGTGAAACCGTATTCCATCAATACCTTAGAGAAGCGATCGACACGGCTGTTCGAGCTCCGGCCATAAGGCGCACCGGGGAAGGGGTTCCACGGAATCAGGTTGATTTTACACGGCGTATCTTTCAGTAGCTCGGCCAGTTGATGAGCATCATCCGTGCTGTCATTAACATGATCCAGCATCACGTACTCAATCGTGACGCGTCCCTGGTTGGCATTGGATTTCTCCAGGTAACGTTTCACCGCACCGAGGAAGGTTTCGATGTTGTATTTCTTGTTAATCGGCACGATATCGTCACGCAGCGTGTCGTTTGGGGCATGCAGCGAGATAGCCAGTGCAACGTCAATCATATCGCCCAGTTTATCGAGTGCCGGAACCACGCCGGAGGTCGAAAGCGTGACGCGACGCTTAGACAGACCAAAACCGAAGTCATCCAGCATGATTTCCATGGCCGGAACTACGTTGTTGAGGTTAAGCAACGGCTCACCCATGCCCATCATCACCACGTTGGTGATCGGACGCTGCCCCGTCACTTTGGCCGCACCGATAATTTTCGCCGCGCGCCACACCTGGCCGATGATTTCCGAAACGCGCAGGTTACGGTTAAAACCCTGCTGCGCCGTCGAACAGAATTTGCATTCCAGCGCACATCCTACCTGCGAAGACACGCACAGTGTGGCGCGGTCATCTTCCGGGATATACACAGTTTCGACCAATTGGTCGCCGACGCGAATCGCCCATTTGATGGTGCCATCACTGGAACGTTTCTCTTCCGCCACTTCCGGCGCGCGAATCTCCGTGAGCTGCATCAACTTGCCACGCAGCACTTTGTTAATGTCGGTCATCTGCTCGAAATCATCGCAGCAGTAATGATACATCCACTTCATCACCTGATCGGCGCGGAAGGGCTTTTCACCGAGCGAAACAAAGAATTCGCGCATCTGCTGGCGGTTAAGATCCAGCAGGTTAATTTTTTCGTTTTTTGGGGAAACAACCACGGGGGAAGCGGACGACGGCGTCACAATCTGTTCGGACATAATGTTCTCTGGCCTCGTTGTTACACGTTATGGCTCTGGTTAAGAATAGGAAAAAAACTGCGCCCTTGCTGAGTGAGCTCAACAAGGGCGCATAATTGTACTACATCTGCGGCATGATGCCAGGGGGAACGGTTTACGCCAGGTTAAAAGGTGTAAACCTTTCGTCACCTTAGCGAGTGCGCGGGCAGACTTCGTTCTCAGCGAAGAAGTAAGCGATTTCACGGGCAGCTGATTCTGCAGAATCAGAACCGTGGGTCGCGTTCTCAGTGAAGCTGTCAGCGTAGTCAGCACGCAGAGTACCAGCCAGCGCGTTGTCCGGGTTGGTTGCACCCATCAGATCACGGTGACGCTGAACGGCGTTTTCGCCTTCCAGAACAGAAACCACAACCGGACCAGAGGTCATGAATTCAACCAGACCATCAAAGAACGGACGGCCTTTGTGCTCAGCGTAGAAGCCTTCAGCCTGCTCTTTGGTCAGGTGCAGCATTTTTGCGCCAACGATTTTGAAGCCCGCGCTTTCAAAACGGTTGTAGATAGCACCAATCACGTTCTTAGCGACGGCGTTTGGTTTAACGATTGAGAAAGTACGTTCGATTGCCATGTTGACCTCTGTTTTTACGGCATAGCCATTCTGAAGAAACCGGGAACCTGCCCGGTAAGAAAACGGGGCGATTATAGGGACATCGCCGGGCGTTGCCTATTGCCGATCGTAGGAATTATTGAAAATAATTGATTTCTGTCGGGGCAGACCGTTTAAAAATGTGCCATATCCTGATGACCATCTTCAACTTTCGCCTTATCAGCCCTTGAGATAGCCTGCACATTACCGGACACTGAAGGCTTTCCTGATTGATGAGAAGAGGTTGCTATGACAGCTCCCCTGTTTGTATCCGCTGACTGGTTAAATGAACATTACACCGAGGAAACCCTGCAGGTGCTGGATGCCCGTATGCTGCCACCTGGCCAGGAAGCCGTGCGTGATATCCAGGCCGAGTATCTGGCAGGCCATCTGCCTGATGCCCCCTTCTTTAATATTGAAGCCCTTTCCGATCACACCAGCCCCTACCCGCATATGATGCCGCGTGCCGAAGCCTTTGCCGTCGCGATGCGCGAGCTGGGTGTCAGCCAGGATAAGCACCTGGTGGTCTACGACGAGGGTAATCTGTTCTCCGCGCCCCGGGCATGGTGGATGCTGCGGGCTTTTGGCTGCCTTAATGTGTCGATTCTGGCGGGAGGCCTGGCGGGCTGGAAAGCGGCGGGCTTTACCATTGCCAATGGTCCGGTTTCGCTGGCGGAAGGGGAATTTGACGCGAAGTACGACGCCAGCCAGGTGAAACGTCTGACCGATGTACTGCTGGTAAGTCATGAAGGGGGAGCGCAGATTGTCGATGCCCGTGCGGCCAATCGTTTTAACGCTGAAGTGGATGAACCGCGCCCCGGCCTGCTTCGTGGGCATATCCCCAATAGCCTCAACGTGCCGTGGAATAATCTGGTGGTTAACGGCGCACTCAAGCCTGCGGCTGAACTGCGCAGCGAGTTTGATAAAGCGGGCGTGAAACTGGATCAACCGGTGATTGCCAGCTGCGGTTCAGGGGTGACGGCGGTGGTGGTGATTCTGGCGCTGACGTCGCTCGGCGTGCGGAATGTCGCCTTGTATGACGGCTCCTGGGGCGAATGGGGCAGCCGCGACGACCTCCCTATCGAGAAGTAATAACCGTCGCAGCGGCGCGCAAGGGACAGCGCG
The DNA here is from genome assembly GCF_059730475.1 of Pantoea sp. X-Soil-TKNS-1280. NCBI lineage: Bacteria > Pseudomonadati > Pseudomonadota > Gammaproteobacteria > Enterobacterales > Erwiniaceae > Pantoea > Pantoea sp. X-Soil-TKNS-1280. Next base: position 3,187,701 of record NZ_AP035962.1, read on the forward strand.
ATAAATCGCGCCGCTACGATTCAGTGCAGTTTTTAGATAATCCGCTGACTGCCTTTGAAATCGCGCAGGAAACTGCCCCAGCGACGTTCATAAAAAGGCGTGATATGGGCGGTAAAGAAATGGCTCACGCCATGCTCGCCGCTCACCACTTCACAGAGATCAATCGGTGCATCATCCGTCAGCGTATCGGTCGCCACGCTGCCTGCCGCCTGAATAATCTGTTCAATATCGCTATCCGCTTCAATGCCAATCAGCAGGTTCGGTGCATCGCCCGCCTGTTCACGAATGCTGGCAATATACGCGCGGCGTACCTGTTTATATTTAGCGAACAACTGCGTCAGCGAGTCGATCATCTGCGCAGGTGGTTCAGCGACCTCAGACAGCAGCAAAGCATGGCCGCCTTCCAGCACCGTTTGCTGGCTAAGTGCACTACCCTCTTCGCCCAGCAGATGAGCAATCTCACCGGCTGAAAACTCTTTCCCTACCGGCAGCTTCGGGTTGAGAAACAGAGTTTCGCCCAGCGTCATTTCGAACAACGTCCGCGCGGGCAAGCGCAGGTAAGCCTGTTCATCCTTGATCGCTTCACTCATCGCCTGTTCAGACGTGAAAAACGGAATGACGCTACCGCCCTCTTCCTTTTCCCAGTGCTGCAAATCAATCGGTGTGGTGGCATCGAACTGCTGCGCGCTACTTTCACCCGGCACCCAGACATCAGCTTCCAGCAACAGCTGAAAAAATTCCGGACGGTGCGCAGGCTCAGTGGCCGCCAGCTTCAGCACCTCTTCAAGACGGTTACTCATGGTTTGGTTTTTCCAAAAAAAGACGGCAGGTTTACGCCTGCCGTCATCAGGATTATTTCAGCAACAGATTCGCGATGGTACGCACACCGAGGCCGGTTGCGCCAGCTGACCACTGTTCCACCGCGCTTTTGCGATAGGTTGCTGAGCAGTCGATATGCAGCCAGCCCTGCTGATATTTGCTGACAAAATGCGACAGGAACGCCGCAGCACTGCTGGCACCGGCGGAGTGTGCCGGGCTGGCGATATTGTTCAGATCGGCAAAGTTTGACGGCAGATGGCTGCGATGGAATTCCGCCAGCGGCAGACGCCAGAACGCTTCGTTTTCACCGGCGGCACTGCCCAGCAGCGACTGAGCCAGCACATCATCAAAAGTGAACAGCGCATGGTAATCATTGCCGAGCGCGGTTTTCGCCGCTCCGGTCAGTGTCGCCGCATCAATCAGCAACTCAGGATTTTGTGCGCTGGCGTCGATCAGGCCATCGGCCAGTACCAGACGTCCTTCCGCATCGGTGTTCATCACTTCAACAGTTTTGCCATTACGGTAACGGATGATGTCGCCCAGACGGAAGGCATTGCCGCTGACCATGTTGTCGGCACAGCACAGATACAACTTCACGCGTTTGTTCAGCCCACGGGAAATGGCCAGCGCCAGTGCACCAGTGACGGTGGCGGCACCGCCCATGTCGGATTTCATGGAATCCATAAAGCTGCTCTGCTTCAGGCTGTAACCACCGGTATCAAAGGTGATGCCTTTGCCCACCAGGCAGGCATAAACCGGGGTATTTTCATCACCGCCTGGATTGTAATCCAGTGCCAGCAGCACCGGCGGGCGGGTTGAACCACGGCCCACGGTATGGATACCCAGGTAGCCCTGCTCGCGCAGATCTTCACCTTTGGTAATGCGGTAGCTTACGGCATTGCCACCCACATCAGAGATCAGGTCAATCGCGCCATGTGCCAGCTGTTCCGGGCTGAGGTCTTCTGCCGGTAAATTGATGATGTCGCGCACCCAGTCAACAATCTTCAGGCGGCGATCAAATTCGCTCTGCTCATGCTCGCTCAGCGCGGGCCATTCCACCTGACGCGTGCCTTTCGGACCACGGTAGCCCTGCCAGAATGCCCAGCATTTTTCCAGATCCCAGCCTTCGCCGCTTAAGGCGACATGGCGAATGCCCTGGCCATCGAGTTTGCGCGCTGCGCGCTGAATGCTCAGCAGCACATCAGTGCCGGTGAGGTGAAGGGTCATGCCACTGTCATTGCTGCTCAGCAACGCTTTTTCACCCCAGCGCGCATCGGCGGCCTGGGAGCTGAGCGTAATTGTCATTGGTTGTGTTGTCATCGCGTGGCTCCGTATGCGTGAGTTATCACCTTCCGCCAGACCAGCGGAATGATGCTGTTTAACAGAAAGTTAGCGGGTATTGGCCGCAGGCATTAACGCCCGCAGACGGGTTACCGCTTTGTTGACCAGCTCAATGGCGTAATCAATTTCCTCTTCGGTGGTAAAGCGTCCGAGCGAAAAACGCAGCGAGCTGTGCGCCAGCTCCTGCTCAACGCCCATGGCGCGCAGCACATAAGAGGGTTCGAGGCTGGCCGAGGTACAGGCAGAACCGGACGACAGCGCCAGATCTTTCAGCGCCATAATCAGCGATTCACCTTCAACGTGGGCAAAACTGATATTGAGAATATTGGGTGCGCCCTGCTCCAGGGAACCATTCAGCGTCACATCGCTAAGTGCGCTGATGCCCTGCCACAAACGCTGGCGTAACCCCGCAAGGCGTGCAACTTCCGTGCCCATCTCTTCCCGCGCGATACGATAGGCCTCGCCCATGCCAACAATCTGATGTACCGGCAAGGTACCAGATCGCATGCCGCGCTCGTGACCACCGCCATGCATTTGCGCATCAATCAGCAGACGCGGTTTACGGCGCACCCAGAGCGCGCCGATACCTTTCGGACCGTAAATTTTGTGCGCGGAGAAAGACATCAAATCCACCGGCAGCGTGCTGACATCAATCGGCAGTTTGCCGACGCTTTGCGTCGCATCAACGTGAAACAGAATATCGTGCTCACGGCACAAGGCACCGAGTGCAGCGATATCCTGAATCACACCGGTTTCGTTGTTGACGTGCATCAGCGAGACCAGAACGGTGTCAGCACGCAACGCCGCAGCCAGCATCTCAGGCGTAACGATGCCATCATGACCGGGTTGCAGATAGGTGACCTCAAAGCCTTCACGCTCCAGCTGATGGCAGCTGTCGAGCACCGCTTTATGTTCGGTCTGACTGGTGATGATATGTTTGCCGCGCGCCTGATGCGACAGGGCAGCGCCTTTGATCGCAAGGTTGTCAGCTTCAGTGGCACCGGAGGTAAAAACGATTTCACGCGGATCGGCATTAACCAGCTCGGCAACCTGGTTACGAGCGACATCGACAGCTTCTTCTGCCTGCCAGCCAAAACGGTGAGAACGGGAAGCGGGGTTACCGAACGTGCCATCCAGGGTGAGGAACTGCATCATTCTGGTGGCAACACGCGGATCCGCTGGCGTGGTGGCCGCGTAATCCAGGTAGATCGGTAATTTCATTGCGCTAAAGCTCCGTATAAAAAATCATACGACTTTATAGCATGATTCGGCCCTCCCTGCGTTAGCAGGAAAGGCCGAAGGAGGCAGGATCAGGCACGCAGATTAACGTTGATGGTTTCCTGCACGCGGTGATTCTGGAAGCGACGATTGTCGATAGCATTCTGACGATCGGCCACATCAAGAATTTCCTGATTGTTAACCAGTTCCGCCAGCGTGATATTGTTGAGGAATTCGCTGATGCGTTCACTCAGGTCACGCCACAGAACGTGAGTCAGGCAACGTTCACCACCCTGACAACCTTCTTTACCCTGGCATTTGGTGGCATCAACGGATTCGTCAACCGCGGTAATCACCGCGCCAACGGCAATCGCGCCAGCATCTTTACCTAACAGATAACCGCCGCCCGGACCACGCACGCTGGCAACCAGACCATGCTTACGCAGACGCGAGAATAACTGCTCCAGATAGGACAACGAAATGCCCTGACGCTCAGAAATATCAGCCAGCGGCACCGGCCCCTCGTGCGAGTGCAGGGCAACGTCCAGCATAGCGGTAACGGCATAACGTCCTTTGGATGTCAGTCTCATAGCATACAACCTCGTAAGCGTCCGTCGGTTATCGGCGGGTATCTGATGAATGGCCGCTAGTCTGACATTCCTGAGTAAATTGGTCAACTATTTAACCGAGTAATTTGCTCAACTATTTAACTGAGCAATTTACTCAACTATTACCCTCACTACCTTTACGTTTTTCGAACGACGCCAGCATACCGCGCAGAATATTCAGCTCATCACGCTCCGGGCGTGCACGGGTATATAGACGACGCAGCTTGCTCATCACCTGGCCGGGATTGCCTTCACGGATAAAGCCGCTGTTCAGCATCATCTGTTCCATGTGCTGGTAGAAGCGTTCCAGATCATCCACCAGCGGATACGGGGATTCTTCAAACTGCGGCTTCGGTGTGGCCTTCTCTTGCTCTGCCAGCCAGGCCATGCGCACTTCATACGCGATGATCTGCACCGCCATCGCCAGGTTCAGCGAGCTGTATTCCGGGTTGGCCTGAATCGCCACGTGATAATGACACTTTTGCAACTCTTCATTAGTCAGGCCAACGCGCTCGCGACCAAACACCAGCGCGACCGGTGCCTGCTGGCCCTCTTCCACGCTTTTGATGCCGCATTCGCGCGAATCCAGCATCGGCCACGGCAGCGAACGCGAGCGTGCGCTGGTGCCAACCACCAGGCTACAACCTGCGATGGCCTCATCCAGCGTATCGACAATTTGCGCATTACCAATCACGTCGCTGGCACCCGCAGCCAGTGAGATCGCCTGAGAATCAGGCTTCACCAGCGGGTTGACCAGGTAAAGGTTACTCAGGCCCATGGTTTTCATGGCGCGGGCCACCGAGCCCATGTTGCCGGTGTGGGAGGTTTCAACCAGTACAATTCGGATATTTTGCAGCATAATAGGAGCAGGTAAGAAAATGATGGCGCGATCCTAACATAAAAGCAGGACATTTACCGAATGCGCTGCTATACTCCGCGCCGTTTTCCCTGTTCTTTAACATCCAGCGAGAGATACCGATGCATCCGATGCTCAACATCGCCGTGCGCGCTGCGCGCAAGGCCGGAAATTTAATTGCAAAAAATTATGAAACCCCGGACGCTGTCGAAGCCAGCCAGAAAGGCAGCAACGATTTCGTCACCAATGTTGACCGCGACGCAGAACGTCTGATTGTCGAAGTGATTCGCAAGTCATACCCGCAACACACCATCATCACCGAAGAAAGCGGTGAACTGGCGGGCGACGATCAGGACATTCAATGGGTAATCGATCCGCTGGATGGCACCACTAACTTTATCAAACGCCTCCCCCACTTCTCAGTTTCTATCGCTGTGCGCATCAAAGGCCGCACCGAAGTCGCTGTGGTTTACGATCCAATGCGCAACGAATTGTTCACTGCCGTACGTGGTCAGGGCGCACAGCTGAACGGTTACCGCCTGCGCGGCAGCACCGCTCGCGATCTGGATGGCACCATTCTGGCGACGGGTTTCCCGTTCAAACTGAAACAGCATGCCCAGACCTACATCAATCTGGTGGGTAAACTGTTCACCCAGTGCGCTGACTTCCGTCGTACCGGTTCTGCCGCACTGGACCTGGCTTACGTAGCCGCAGGCCGTGTTGATGGCTACTTCGAAATTGGTCTGAAGCCGTGGGATTTCGCTGCCGGTGAACTGCTGGTACGTGAAGCGGGCGGTCTGGTGACTGACTTTACTGGCGGTCATGGCTACCTGATGTCCGGTAATATCGTGGCCGGTAACCCGCGCGTCGTTAAAGCACTGCTTTCCAACATGCGTGAAGAACTGAGCGAAGCGCTGAAGCGTTAATCTCTGGTCGCGGCGCAATGTATCGCGCCGCGACATTAAAACGGCCGCAGGCCACTGCTCATCATTGGCTGTGCGCTTTGCCACAGCACCGCACCCGCCATCAGCAAAATCACGCTGCCAAACAATGCCAGCATCGGCATCAGGACTTTCGCCTGTCTCCCTGCCGGACTGGCGCTGCCGAGTTTTTCCGCCAGTTTACGCGAACGCTGCACCAGCAACCCCATCGCCGAGACGGTGACTGCGGTACCCATCGCCATCGCAACAGCCGATGCCACACCCCAGGCATAAACGTTAATCACTTTGGCAAATAACAGCATCATGATGGCACCGGAACAGGGACGTAAACCCATCGAGAACACCACCAATGCCTGTGTTTTGCCGCTCACCGCCTGCTCCATCTGCGCGGGAGAAGGCAGATGCGCATGGCCGCACCCACAATGTTCATCATGCTGATGATGTGGCCGGATGGCATGAATCTGCATACGGGGCGCAGGCTTTAACGCTGCCCACAGCGAGCGTAGCGCACGCCAGCCAACCCACACGCCCAGCGCCATCACCAGCAGATAACTGCCCTTCTCCAGCCAGTAGCTGCCGAGATGCAGCTCACGCGAGGATGTCTGTAGCACTACCAGCATCACCGTCACCAGCCCGATGGCCACGCCCCCCTGCAACAGCGCTGCCAGTAACGTCAGCTTCATACTGGTTTTTAAGCGTGCCGGATGAGTCGCCAGAAAAGTGCTGATCACCACTTTACCGTGTCCCGGACCCAGCGCGTGCAACACGCCGTAGGCGAGGCTGAATAACATCAGGGTAAAACCGGCCTGATGTGGCTGTTCAGCCACCTGCTGTAGCAGTTGCGTCATTTCGCGGTTCAGCACTTTTTGCCAGATGACACTTTGCAGCAAAATCTGCGGCCAGAATTGCCACAGCAATCCCCCTGCCAGCAGCAAAACCAGCGCCAGCAGCCACAATGGCCATAAATGACGTGAACGGGAAGGCAGTGAAATTAATGACATGTCAGTGTCACCGTCTGCGCGAATTGCTGCCCGAGATCCATATCCTCGGGTGGAGCATCGGCTTTATCGAGCGACAGCGCATACTGTTTCAGCGAGTCGTCAGGTTTTGGCGTATGCAGATCCAGCTGGCAGCGCGATTTCAGCGCATCCGGCATGGTCAGCGCCTGGACGTTGTCATAGTACATATCAACGAAATAGCTCGGGTCGAAGGTGAGGATGCGATACTGGCTCGCGCTCAGGGATTGTGGCTCCCCCAACGGCAGAATGAACTCCAGCACCGCTTTGTTACCGTTGCGCGATAGCTGATATTCCTTCGGCAGATTGAGGAATTTCACCCGTTTTTTTCCCTGCCACACTTCGGTGAAATAGTGTTGCCCCAGCACATTAGCCATCACCTGCGCCGCAAGTTTTTTCCACACCACGCTACCCGGCTCGGCTTTACCAGCATCATATAGCAGATCAGCGGAGGTGATTTCGTCCATCGTCCAGACCATTTTTAATCCGGTCAGATGATCATTTTCGGTGACCAACTCAGTTTTCATATCAATAAAGCTATGTGGATGTGACCAGGCTACGCCACTAAACAGCAGCATCAGGGTAAAAAGCGCGATTTTCATAATGTTATAAAGTAACAATTAAAAGGTGCAGATTCCAGTGGTCCAGAAAAACTGTGACCCGCTTTGAAGCTCTGAGTAAAAGTCACGACAAAGTGCAGGGTTACCGTGTGGAGTTGACTATTCTTAGCTCAAAAATGACCTGCTGGAATGACCATTGATGAGTTCTGCGTCCTCTTCTGCACCACTCTTCAGCCGTTCCCAACGTCGTTGCCATCTGTTACTGCTGCTATTTCTGCCCGCTCCCGCGCTGACGCTTGAAAAGCTCTGCCAGTTAAATGGCGTGGACCCTGTTGTCGCCCGACAGGATATCGCGGATGTCAGTGACGAGATACAGCGTTATCATCAACTGGAGCTACACCAGATGGTTGATGGCAGCTTTCGCGTACATGGAACGGAACTGGACAGGCGCTTATGCCTGCTTCATTGGCTGCGACGCGCATTGCGCCTGTCGCAGGATTTTGTTTGTGAACACTTTGCCCCGGTGCTGCGCCAACGCCTGAAAGTGCTGAAGATTGAAAAAGCGTTGTGGGATGAGACCAATTTGCAGGCGCTGATTCAGCATTGCAGCCTGCGGCTTAATCGCAACTTCAGTCAGCGCGATCGGCTGTTTCTGCAAATCTTTATGAAGTATGCCCTGTGCCAGCGCCAGAACGCGTTGTTTAACCCTGCGCAGCGCGCCTGGCTGGCGGAGAAGGCGGAGCGGGAAGCTGCGGACGATGTGATTCATCACTGGCAAAAACGTTGCCATCTGGTGCCGGATGCCAGCGAGGCCGATTTCTGGACACTGCTGTTTAGCCTGATCCACGCACCGGACGGCACCCAGCTGCAGCACCCGCAGGCGCAAATCCTGATGCAGGCAATTGAAGCGCTGATCAGCCGTTTTGAACAGCTGGCACAGACACGTATCAATTATCCGGAAGAGTTAAAACAACAGCTTTTTACCCATCTGGCGCAGGCGCTGGACCGCAGCCATTTTGCCATCGGTATTGATAACAGCGTGGCGCTGGATGTCGCACGGCTCTATCCACGCCTGCTGCGTACCACTGAACAGGCGCTGGATGACTTCGCGCAGCAATTTGCTACCCGTTTCAGCGCCGAAGAGGTTAGCCTGGTGGCAGTGTTGTTCGGTGCCTGGCTGATGCAGGAGAACGCATTACAGGAGAAGCAGGTCCTGATGCTGACTGGCGAAGATGCCAGCCTCGAACAATTGCTGGAGCAGCACATTCGCGAACTGACGCTGCTGCCAATCAACATTACTTATCAGGACATGCAGCAGTTTCAGCAGCACGGCGCACCGCGTGATATCGCGCTGGTGATCTCTCCGTATGCGACCTCGTTGCCGCTGTTTTCACCAACCTTAATTCATGCGGAGCTGCCACTGAGCGAGTACCAGCAGCGCCGCATCCGTCAGTTGCTGGAGTCTTAAGCCGCGCGTGGACGCAAAAACAGCGCCGGCAGTGCTACCAGCGCCATCACCCAGAACAGATGTCCCTGCAGGTGAGTAAACAGCACGCCACAAATCATGGTCATCACCGCGATGCCGCCGCCCATCGCCAGCGCCGAGTAAAGCGATTGCAGGCGGATGACTTCGGCACCTTTACGTGCGGCGATAAAACGCATCGCCGCCAGATGGCAGACAGTAAAACTGCCACAATGCAGAATCTGCGCCACGATCAACAGTGGCAGTGCGGTGCTGGAACCGAGTAGCGTCCAGCGTACCAGCGCGCAAACGCAGGACAGCAGCAGCAGGTCGCGCGCGGTCCAGCGGCGGAACAGGCGATTGCTGAGCGCGAAGACCACAATTTCTGCCACCACCCCCAGTGACCAGAGATAGCCGACGATGGCGGCGGAATAGCCTGCCTCCTGCCACCAGATGGCGCTGAAACTGTAATAAGCCGCGTGCGCTCCCTGCATCAGGGTGACACATAACATAAAACGCCAGACGGCATTTTCCCGCAGTAAATCACGCCAGGCAGACCAGCCACCGCTTGCACCGTGGCGGGCATCCCCCTGTGGACGGGTGTGCGGCGGCAGCATCATACCAGCCAGCATCGACAGCACGCCGACAGATAACAGCAGCAGAATCGCCTGCGATGAGAAGGCGCTGACCAGCATCCCCGTCAGCGCGGAGCTGATGACAAACGCCAGTGAACCCCATAAGCGTACCGGGCCATAGGCAAGGCCGATCTGTTGTGTCCAGGTGGCGGCCAGCGCATCGCTTAACGGCACCAGCGGAGAAAAGAACAGGTTAAAACCGATCATCACCAGCAGCAGCCACAGCCACTGGCCGCCGAACCAGAAACCCAGCGCAAACAGGCAGGTCATCAGCGCCAGCAGGCGCAGCGCCCGAATCAGATGGGAAGGTGTTTTGACCTGCGAGGCAATGAGCAAACTGCCGACAAAACGCGCCACCATGCCGCAACCGATCATCAGACCGATTTTCTCTGCATCCAGCCCAATGCCTTTAAGCCACACGCTCCAGAATGGTAGATAGATGCCATAACAGAAAAAATAGGTGAAGTAGCTGAGACCCAGCCACTTTGCCGATCCGAGGGTCATATTGGCTCCGCAGGGTAATCGATACCGATCTAATAATTTTGTGCGGTACTTTGTCAGAGCATTTGGGGAAAGGGAATAGAAAAATGATGATGTTGACGAATATCAATTCAATCGAGCATCAGCATAATACCTGGTTGCCAAGTGTCAAGGTTGATGAATATTGGTATATGTGAGAGAGGTAAGGCACGGGCCTCTATCCAGGTACAGAGTATCTCCTGATTTACGTAACAAGAGATACCCATATTCATTTTCCCATGAACTAATTTCAATACTCCACGGGAAGTTTATTGAGGCTCACGCCATACCGGGAAGAGTTCAGGCAAACCCTCAATGCGCAGAGGAGGACCTGCATCTCGGTAACCCCAACGTCTAAGCAGAGTTCGTGTGCTAGACCTTGTACACTCAGCGTAACAAGGAAGATGCTCTTTATCGAGTATGGTATTCAGAGCGCTGAATAAATCCTTCACTACGTTTCCACCACGAGACGAACGTTGCACTGCAAGAAGAGGGATATAGTAATGTGGAGAAGATCGCGGGCGATAGTGCCCCAGTCCATCAGTGTATCTGGCCACTGCCGTATAATTTGAACCACATACTATACGTAACTTATTATCGATAATAGCAAGTTCTTCATCAGTCATTTCCAGTATTTCAGGTCTGAAATAAACCAAGGCACCAGCATTATTTTCGGCGAGAAGCGTACCTCCGTATTCTCTTGAAAGTTCGACATCAATACGAAAAAAGCCTCGTAATACATCCACACGGTCTATCCGATCAGCGAATATAACCTTATGTATAGGATCGTTATTAAATTCTGCAGCCAGAAGGTTACAAACCCCATCCAAGTCAGAATACATGGCATATCGACATTTCATTATTAAACCCTTTTATATTCAACTGGAGCGTTTTGAAAATTCTCAAACATTACATTTAATATAAAAAAGATATATAAAGATAAAAAACTCATCGACAAGATAGGTTTTAAGCAGGCTGGCGATGCTGAAAACATCAATAAATGAATAAGATATTTCCTGATTAGAAAAATGGCAGATACCCATATTCATTTTCTAAACATGCCACCATGGGAAAATTATATCACTGCGCAAGTAGTTTATTGAGATTCGCGCCATACCGGAAAGAGTTCAGGAAATCCATCGATACGCAATGGAGGACCCGCATCAAGATATCCCCATCGTCTGAAGTTGGTACGAGTGCTAAACTTAGTACACTCGGCATAGCACGGAAATTTCTCTTTATCGGCCATAGCATGCAGTGCACTGAATAAATCTGTCACTACTCTTCCGCCACGAGACGAACGCCGAATAGCGATAAGAAGGATATAATAATGAGGCGGTGTTCGGGGATGGTAATGTTTAAGACCTTGCGTATACGCTGCTACTGTCGCAGAGTAAGAGCCACATACTTCACGTATTTGATTATCGATTGTGACCTGATCTTCATCACTCATCTCCATAACTTCAGGACGGAAATAAACCAAGACTCCCGCATCGTTTTCGGCAAACAACGTCCCTCCACGTTTACTGGCGAGATCAACATAAATTCGAAAATAATTACGCAAGATCCTGATACGCTCTTTCGGTTCAGTGAATAGAACCTCGTGCAATGGATCATTACTAAACTCCTCAGCCAGAAGGTCACACACCTTATCCAACTCTGAATCCTTAGCGTGCCTACATTTCATTTTTTAATTCCTTTTATTTCCCCCGAAGGGGGAATAATTGACATAATCAAACAATCACACTAATGAAAGGAAAGTACGAAGCGCTGACCATAAGTATAGTATACATAAAGTATCCTCAGTAAAGTTGATAAGCAACAACCTTATTTTCTTGTATTACACGCCACATCATTTCATTACTCCATACATCAATAGATTACACTCCCCCCTGATAAAACTCCCTTTCAAAAAATCTGAAAAATCTCATAAAAATATAATGATTCACTCTTTTCTAACTGGTGGAGAGGAAACGATATTGAGTTCAATTCCTAAGCTAATTGCATGTTTTGCATTTTTAACGCCCATTTTCCTGACAATATTCCTCATATGAAACTTTATCGTGCTGACGGAAACTTCCAGAATTACTGACACTTCAGGGTATGTTTTTCCTTTACTACACCAGTAAAGTATTTCTGTTTCACGGGAAGAGAGTGCATTTTTATCGATACCATATTCTTCCTTATAGACATCAAGCAGCATTTTATGGATATAAATCAACACCCCTTGAATTTCATCAGAATACTTTTTAAAGACATCATCAGCTTCATTTGTTAAAAACTTGTCAATGTAAAACAACAGCATTGCCAGGTTATTATTATGATCATGGAGAACAAAGGCATGCCCACGTATAATGTTATGATTTTTTATTTTTTCGAAAATCCTTTTCATTGTCCACATCGAATTTATCTTCAGATTTTCATCCCAAGAAAAAGGTGAAAACCCATTCAATGCATTGGCAATAACCGGATCGATGTTTTGATATTTATTCCCTAGATAATTGGCCTCTATCTCATCAGGAAAATCGCTAATAAATATCATTTCATCCATATTCTTCTTATTCATCACTGCATATATATAATTTACCTTTCCATATTTCTCCAACCGTTTTTCTAAACACTCTTTTATATACTTATTTTTTTCAGCATTTGAAAAAAAATCTTTACGCATTTTCAACACCCTCTACCGTAAATATTTAGGCTAATTTCAGATGTTAACCTATTAAACGTATAGCACTTGTTGCCAATCCCTCAAAACTAGACCAAGAGCAAAATACTATACCTCAGAACAGTACATCGAGAGAATGAGGAAATTTTCTGATTAGTTAGAAATTTCTTATAACAAATCTGGACACAAGATTAGCTGGAGTAAAATCTTTGAAAGGGAAGTAATCGAGGTGAAAAGGCATAGTAAGGCGGATTATCTGCCGCCATCAACGCTGAGGATTTGACCTGTTACCCAGTTCGCCCAATCCGAGGCGAAATACAACACCGCGTGGGCAATATCGTCTGCCACGCCCAGCCGCCGCAGGGCGATATTGTCGATCAACTGCTGCTGACCTTCACTGCCCAGCGCATCCCATTGCTTTTCCGTCGTCGGGTTGCTGCGAATAAAACCCGGCGCCACGTTGTTAACGGTGATGTTCCACGCACCCAATTCGTGGGCCAGCTGACGCGTCAGACCAATTTGCCCGGCTTTGGCGCTGGCATAAGCCTGAATACCGGTCAGGCTGACATCCAGTCCGGCGCGGCTGGAAATATTAATGATGCGGCCAAAACGGCGGGCTTTCATGCCGCTGACCGCCGCCTGCGACATCAAAAAGGCCGCATTCAGGTTGACTGCCACAATCGCCTGCCACTGGGCAAAGGTCACCGTTTCCAGCGGCTGCCCCACCTGACCGACGACACCGCCGGCATTGTTCACCAGTGTATCAACATCAATCTGCTGTGATGCGAGCGAGCTAAACAGCGCGCTAATTGCCTCGGGCGAGCTCAGGTCGAGCGCGAAAGCCAGCGCATCGTTGCCACACAACGCTGCCGTCTCTTCGACCTGCTCTTTCTGGATATCGCAGGCAATCACCCGCGCGCCACGCGCAGCAAAGGCCAGACAAATGGCGCGACCAAATCCGTGCGCGGCACCGGTCACCAATACCTGGCGTTGTGAAAAATCAAAAGGGTTTTGCATCAGGCGGTTCCCGTTTCGTTAATTTCCAGCAACGCCAGCGTCGCGAGACTCTGCGGCAGCTCGCCGCGCTCAATCCGATGAATGAGGTGTACCAGTTGCGTAGTGAGGGGCATCGGCAGATCAAATCCACGCCCAATATCAATAGCCGGAGCAATCTGCGCGTCAATTTCAGTCTGACGTTTCCGCACCGCCAAATCTCGCCAGATACCGGAGTGGGATTTGGCCGATCGCCGGTTGTGCGCCACCATATCCTCAAAGGATTGACGAGTGTGTTCAGGACTGGCATCAGGTAAAAACGCCGAAGGGTCAAAACCATCAAACCCTTCCAGTACGATATTCTGCGCATGCGCCACGCTGCCAATTTCCCGCGCCAGTGCCGTCAGCACCGGGCGAAACCGCGGCATCGCCAGCACATCGGCGATGCTGTCGTCGGACAGTGCAGTGGCAAACAGCAACGCGCCGTAAATCATTTTCGCCCACAGGAATCCCCAGATATTCGGGGTCAGGATCGCCGCAGCATCAAACTGCTGCAACAGCGAGTAGAGCGTTGCGGTACGCGGTCGCGTCACACCGTCTAACTCCCCTATCACCACCGCCCCGCGTCCACCGTGATGAATCACACCGGGTTCAAGGAAGTCTGCACCAAAGTTAAGGAAAGCGCCCACGGTGCGTTCGATGCCAATCTCGTCGGCGATAACCCGTTCGTTGAGACCATTTTGCATCGAGACCACGAAGCCGTCGGGTGCTAAATGCGGCACAATCTGGCGGATGGCCGCCGCAGTATGATGTGATTTCACCGCCAGCAGCACGCAGCGGAAACTGCCTTCAAGTTGTTCAGGGAGAAAAGCCTGCGCCTGCACCACTTTGTCGCCGAGGGGGCCGGTGATGCGCAAGCCGTGCTGGTTGATGGCCGTCACATGTTCCGCGACGTTATCGACAAAGATCACCGGCTGTCCGGCGTCGATAAATGAAGCGCCTATTGCGCCGCCAATCGCTCCCGCCCCCCAAATAACCAGCGGAGCAGGCGTTTGCGGCTGAGTGACAACTGACATCGGTTTTTCCTCCGGGAAAGTTGCGCCTCAGCACACTAAAGCGCGTCAATAATCTCGCGAATTTCCGCCAGCGCGGTTTGCCAAATCGCCAGCATTTCCTCATCGGCACGCTGATAATAGCCACCGTAGTTGCCATCACCGAGATAGGCTTTGGCGCGTATCGGGTCCATTTTGCGCAACGTCACCAGATCGACCAGCGGCTTCTGCTGCTCAGGCTGCGTCACCCCAGGCAAACGCGTCCACGGAAAATTTTCCATCCACGATGCATGCGAAGCGATCGGGTCGATGGACATGACTTTTGCCCAGGTTTTTGGCGCATTCCACCAGTTGTGTAATTGCACCGTCACCCCAGGGTTGTTCACCATCCATTCGCTGAAAATGTTTTGCGCCGGTGAGTTGCCGCCGTGACCATTGATAAACAGAATGCGCCGAAACCCCTGCCGCTTCAGGTTATTGAGGATGTCATTCAGCAGGCAGATATAGGTTTGCATGCTGAGGCTGATGGTACCGGGATAATCACTAAACGCGGGTGTCATGCCAAAAGGCATCACGGGAAAAACAGGAATGCCATAAGGCTCTGCGGCCTCGGTTGACACTCTTTCTGCCAGAATCGAATCCACTGACAGGCTTAACAGCGCATGCTGCTCGGTACTGCCGAGCGGCACAATCACCCTATCGTCAGTGGTCAGATAGTGTGCTAATTGCTGCCAGTTCATTTCACTGATCTTCATTACGGTCCCCGGTGTTGGACGCGTGTAAAATTTCCTGCTGCAGCAACGGGACAACAACCCGCTGGATTTCTCCTGCATCAGGTACGTGCCTGTATTCAAAAGAAGATTGTTTTTCTCCCAGCTGGGCGGTGAGTTCCTGAACGCCGGTGGCGTACACCAGGGCATCGGTCTCTTTTAATAATTCGCCAAGCCGGGGATCATCGCTATGAACCACCGTGACCTGAGTGACGTGTGGAGCAAAGCGCGCCACGCCATGCGTCATCAGCGCGGTAAATTCTGGAAAAATCGAGACCACCAGCGTGCGGGTCAGCGGTTCGAGCGAAGCCAGCGCGCGGCGCGTGGCTTCGGACGGAATAAAGCTGATGTTCAGCAACGGCTGCCCCGTAAATAGCTCGCTGACTTCACGCCGACGATGGGCAAAAGTCAGCAGTAAATCGGCGCTGGCCACTCGCTGGCGCAGAACCTCATCCTGTTTCAAATCGGTGAGGGTCGTCGCTTCTACCACTGCGATGTCGCCCAGCGTTTCCGCGATGCACTGTGCGTAATCACGCGCCGCATCAATAAAATTGCCAATGAAAAAGACAGTTTTCTTCTTGAGCTGACGCTGCTTTTCGCCATAACGGCTGCTGACCAACGCCCCGAGATCGGCGGCACCCAATCCCATCAACATGCCGCAATTGATAAAGGCATCCAGGTGCTGATGCAACTCATTGACATCATGCTCTGAAGACCCGAGCAACAGCGATGCATCGGCGATAAAGGTTCCGGCACCTGGCTTGCTGTACACCAGCTCCGCCGCCCTTAATTCGCGATAGACCTGCGCCACCGTCATCGGCGCGACACCAACCAAATCGGCCATTTCGCGCACCGAAGGCAGCTGCTCGCCGGGCTTTAACGCACCAAAGGTGATGGCGTATTCAATGATGCCGCGTAACTGCGCCCCCAGCGGGATCGAAGATTCTCGGTCGAGGTGGAATTCCATTACCTACCCTGAAAGTGTACTGGTCTGTTAATACAATTATTCTGTTTTTTGCATCAACGCAAGTCGTTAACGCAAAAAATAATCATAAAATAACTTTTTGTTATAACAGCATTGAATTTTTTTGCATTTTTTTTGCGCTAATGATTGACAGTTTATGAGCAATCCTTCAATTATCGTACCAGTTAACTAGAACACAATCATCACCGCCATTTTTTGCAGGTTCCGTCTCCCTTCTTTTCAGGGTGACAAACCGGTGCCTGACAAGCATTTTTTTCTGACTCAACAGAGAGGCAAGGTAATGAAAGTTATGCCTAAATTAACGTTAATCGCCTTACTGGCAGCAAGTGCCTTCAACGCCCTGGCCGCACAGGCAGCAGAGGTAGTACAGCGCGGCGGAACCCTGACTTATGGCCGCTACGCCGACAGTAATTTCCTCGAACCGGTCCTGAATGAAAGCAATAACGATATCTGGATCCTCTCCAACTTGTATGACACCCTGCTGCTGCCGACCAACGATGGCAAGGGCATCAGACCCGGTCTGGCAACGGCCTGGAAGCTGGCGGCAGACGGTAAAAGCGTCACGCTTACCCTGCGCCCTGATACTAAATTTTCTGACGGCTCGCCCATCACCGCCGAAGACGTTAAATGGTCACTTGAACGTGCTGCCAAACCCGGTAACGGCGTATGGCAATTTCTGGTCAGCGCAATCGATAACGTCACCATCAGCGATCCTCATACCGTGGTGATCCACCTGTCGCATACCGATCCTGCTATCCTTACCGCGCTGACAGTTTTCAACACCGCGATCATGCCGGAGAAACAGTTCGAAGCGGAACCGGGTGCCACCGATCACGACAAAGCGGCGGCATTCGCTGAACATCCGATTGGATCCGGCCCTTTTATGCTGAAGTCGTGGCAACATAACGCCACCATGACGCTGGTGCGTAACCCGTACTACTGGGAAAAAGGCGCGGATGGCAAAGCCCTGCCCTACCTTGACGGCATCAAGTTTGAAATCATTCCTGACGATGCCACCCGCATCCTGAAGTTGCAGTCTGGTGAGCTGGACGGGGCCGAGTTTATCCCTTACTCACGCGTTAAGGAGTTGCAGGGCAATCCGGCACTGAATATGGCGCTATTCCCATCAACCCGTGTCGAAGTCGCCAGCGTCAACGCACGGCCAGAGATAGACGGCAAGCCGAACCCACTGGCGAACCCGAAGGTACGCGCTGCGCTGAACTATGCCACGGATAAAGACGGCATCATCCAGCTGGTGACTTTCGGACTGGGTAAACCGATGACTTCGTTTATGTCTACCTCTACCCCGCTGAACTCCGGCACCAAACCACTCTGGCCGGTGGATGTGGAAAAAGCGCAGTCACTGATGAAAGAAGCGGGCTATCCTAACGGCTTCAGCACCAGCATGAATATCCTGGCGGGTAATGAAGACAGCCTGAGCATTGCCACCGGCTTGCAACAGATGTGGGCACAGATTGGCGTTAAATTAACCATCAACCAGATGGATAACGCCACGCTGAACGCCAACTTCCGCAAGGGGAACTTCAGCACCCGCATTGGGCCGTGGACCGACGATATCGCCGATCCAAACGAAATCACCTCCTACTACGCCTATTCGAAGAACATTCAGGCGCTGCATTCAGGCTGGAAAAGTGACGAGCTGGATAAGTTGTTTGAAGCCTCACAACAGGAAACCAATCCGGCGAAACGTGCAGAGCAGTACAAACAAATCCAGGACATCTACAACAGCACCGGTCCGACTATCCCGTTATATGAAAGTTCTTATCCGGTCGCGCTGAAGAAAAATGTCGAAGGATTCGTCCAGATCCCACTGGGTAATAACATCTTCACCGAAACCTGGCTGAAGAAGTAATTCGCCATTCATTACACCGAGTGAAATCCAGCCATCTGGCGCTGTAGCGACTACAGCGCCATTACGCTGGATTTGGGAGCACGCGTTGACTGAGCTGAGTTATATTTTAAAACGCATTCTGCTGATCATCCCGACGCTGCTGGTCATACTGGTGGTGACTTTCACCATCGTGCGTCTGCTACCTGGCGATCCCGCCAGTGCGATGATCGGCGACCGCGCCACCGACACTGATGTCAATCGTATCAATCAACAGCTGGGGCTGGATCAGTCACTGCCCGTGCAGTTTGCCGGGTTTGTGCGCCAGGTCGCCAGTGGCAATCTGGGCAACTCCTATGCAATGCATGCCCCGGTGACGGCAGTGATCGCCGAACGTTTGCCGGTCACCCTGCTGTTAACCGGCATGGCGGCGCTATTTTCGCTGTTGATGGCGATCCCGTTGGCCTTTATTTCCGCGCTTAAACGCAACAGCGCCACCGATATCACCATTCGCGGCGCATCGCAGGTTACGCTGTCGATGCCCTCCTTCTATATCGGCCTGGTGCTGCTGACCGTTTTCGCTGCGCAGCTCCACTGGTTCCCGGTCGGTGGTTATGGCGATAGCTGGGGACAGCGCATCTATCATCTGTTTCTTCCGGCGATGACGCTGGCTGTAAGTATCACCTCGGTGCTGATTGGCAGCCTGCGCAACTCGATTATCGCGGTGCTCGATGCGGAATACATTACCTTCGCCCGCGCTAAAGGGCTGAGCAGCCGGGTAGTGTTGCTGCGCCATGTGCTGCGTAACTCGCTGATCCCGATGCTGAGTCTGTTTGCCCTCAATATCGGCACCACCATCGGCAGTGCGGTAATCACTGAAACGGTGTTCGCCGTGCCCGGCATCGCGCGCCTGATGGTCGATAGCATTTTCAGCCGCGACTATCCGATGATTCAGGGACTGGTAATCGTGCTGTCCGTGCTGGTGTCGCTGATTTTTCTGATCACCGACATCGTACAGGTGATGATTGACCCAAGGAGGGCACGATGAGTGAATTAATTATCCAGCGATCCCTCACCCGCAAGTGGCGCAAATATCTGCCCTGGTCGTCACTGTTGGGCTGCGTCATCCTGCTACTCAGCCTGCTAATGGCGTTCTTTCCGCATCTGATTGCCACCGCCGACCCGCTGAAGTTCGACTACCGCGCCATCCTCAAAGGGCCGAACCTGCAACACTTTTTTGGCACCGATAACTTTGGCCGCGATATCTTTTCGCGCGTGGTGTATGCCTACCAGATTGATTTGCAAATCGCCTTCTTCACCACACTGTTCCCGATGGTGTTTGGCACCCTGGTTGGGCTGCTGGTCGGCTATTTCGGCGGCGTGGCCGAGATGCTGTTTCAAAGGATCGTCGATGCGGTCGTCACCTTCCCGCTACTGGTGCTGGTGATCGCTATCGTCGCGATTCTCGGCCCGGGCCTGAATAGCATGTATATCGCCGTCGGTATTATTTATTGGGTGTTCTACGCCAAATTAATTGCCGGTGAAGTGAGCATTCAGAAACGGCTGGAATACGTGGCCGCAGGCAAAGTCATGGGCTACAGCACGCCGCGCATTATCTTCCGTCACGTGCTGCCAAACGTTATTACCACCACGCTGGTGTACTGGATGACCGATATGGCGCTGGCGATCCTGCTGGGATCCAGCCTCGGTTATCTCGGCCTCGGCGCACAACCGCCCGCCGCCGAATGGGGGGTGCTGATCGCCTCCGGTAAGAACTTCATGGATACCGCATGGTGGATAACGATTTTCCCCGGTATTGCCATCGTATTAACCGGCCTGGGATTCAGCCTGTTTGGCGATCTGCTGGCAGACTGGCTGCGTCCTGGAAGCCGTTAGTGAACATGAGAGCGAATTATGCCCAGCCAGACTTCCCCTTTGCTTGAGGTGCAGCAGCTCAACACCCAAATTCATACCTCGCGCGGTAGCCTGCGGGCGATTCAGGACGTGAGTTTCAGCCTCAATCCGGGAGAAATTCTCGGGCTGGTCGGTGAATCCGGCTCGGGAAAAAGTGTCACCCTGCGTTCTCTGCTGCGCCTGATGCCCGCCAGCGCCGAAGTTTCGGGTTCAGTGAAATGGCAGGGGCGCGAGATTACCAGTATGAAACCGGCGGAGCTGCGCAGCATTCGCGGCGGTGAAATCGCGATGATTTTTCAGGAACCGATGATCGCCCTCAATCCGGTGTTAACCGTCTGGCGGCAGATTGAGGAAAGCCTGGCCGCCCACACCGATTTAACGCGTAAACAACGTCGCCAGCGCGCCATTGAGTTACTGAATCAGGTGGGTATCCCCGCACCGGAGTTGCGTCTCGACGATTATCCGCACCAGTTCTCCGGCGGGATGCGTCAGCGTGTGATGATTGCCATTGCGCTGGCGGGCAATCCCCGTCTGCTGCTGGCCGACGAGCCCACCACCGCGTTGGATGTCACCATTCAGGAGCAAATCCTCAAGCTGCTATTTAACCTGCGTGATCAGTTAGCGATGGGAATTATTTTTGTCACACACGATCTCGGCGTGGTTGCTCAGCTGTGCGATCGCGTGGCGGTGATGTATGCCGGACGTATCGTCGAAAGCGCACCGGTACGGGAAATTTTCAGCCAGCCGCGTCATCCCTACACCCAGGGGTTGATCGCCTCGGTGCCACAAAACGGCGGCGAGCGAAAACCACTGCAGTCGATTGAGGGCACACCGCCGTCGCTGCTCAACCTGCCACAGGGGTGCAGTTTTAGCCCGCGCTGTCGCTATAAAACCGACATTTGCCTGCGGGAGGTGCCACCCCCTGAGGCGCTGAATAGCGAACATCAGGTTGCCTGTCATCATCACGCTAACCTTAACGTCATGGAGGGCATCTGAGATGGGTGAAACTTCGTCACACAGCAGCCTGCCAATCGTCAGCGTCGAGGAGGCGATCGTCCACTTCCCGGTGGCGCAGACCATTATCGAAAAGATTCAGGGTAAACCCCGCAAGTTTGTGCAGGCGCTTAATGGCGTCCGGCTGGAACTGATGCAGGGTGAGACACTGGGAGTGGTTGGCGAGTCCGGCTGCGGTAAATCCACGCTGGCGCGCACTATGGTGGGTCTGCTGCAAACTAACGAAGGCAAAATCTACTTCAATGGCAAAGATATCGCGACGCTGCGTGGCAAAGAACGCCGTAGCTTTAACCGCCAGGTGCAGATGATTTTCCAGGATCCCTACAGTTCACTTAACCCGCGCATGACTGTCGGCCAGGTACTGACCGAAGCGCTGTCGGTGCACGGCATGTGTGCGAAAAAAGATATTCCGGCGCGTATCCGTGAGTTGATGGAATTGGTGCGCCTGCCTGCCGACGCTATCGATAAACTGCCGCATGAGTTTTCCGGTGGGCAGCGCCAGCGTATTGGCATCAGTCGCGCGCTGGCCGTGGAGCCGCAGGTGTTGATCGCCGATGAACTGGTTTCGGCGCTGGATGTGTCAGTGCAGGCACAGGTGGTAAACCTGCTGCTGGATTTGCAGCAGAAACTCAATCTGACGGTGCTATTCGTCGCCCACGATCTGCGGCTGGTCAGACATATTTCGCATCGTGTGGCGGTGATGTACCTTGGTGAAGTGGTGGAGGTGGCGGATACGGAAACGTTATTTATCAAGCCATTGCATCCCTATACCCAGGCCTTATTACGCGCGGCACCGAGTATGGACCCTGACGATCGCGGGAAAAATGTCAGCCTGACCGGCGAACTCCCCAGCCCGCTTGCCCCCCCGTCCGGCTGTCGCTTTCACACCCGCTGCCCGTTTGTTACCGATCGCTGCCGCACTGAGCGGCCGGTGCTGGCACTGAAATCCGTTGGTCAGCGCGTGGCCTGTCACCTGGTTCCCTTTGAATGCGGGACATAAAAAAAGGATGGCTTTCGCCATCCTTTCTATCGCCACGCGCTTATGCGAAATCAGGCATAAACCGGCAGACGTGCACAGATATCCAGCACTTTCTGCTTGGTACGTTCGATGGTGGCTTCGTCGTTGATGTTGTCCAGCACATCCGCAATCCAGCCTGCCAGTTCACGCACTTCAGCTTCTTTGAAGCCGCGGCGGGTAACTGCCGGGGTACCGATACGCACACCGGAAGTCACAAACGGGCTCTTCGGATCGTTCGGTACGCTGTTTTTGTTGACGGTGATGTTAGCACGGCCCAGTGCGGCATCCGCTTCTTTACCGGTCAGGTTTTTGCTCACCAGATCAATCAGGAACAGGTGGTTATAGGTGCCGCCTGATACGATGTTGTAGCCGCGCTCAATCAGCACTTCCACCATCGCTTTGGCGTTTTTAGCCACCTGCTGCTGGTAAGTTTTAAACTCAGGTTCCATCGCTTCTTTGAACGCGACGGCTTTACCGGCGATCACGTGCATCAGCGGGCCACCCTGGCCGCCAGGGAACACCGCAGAGTTTAGTTTTTTGTACAGCTCTTCATCACCGTTTTTCGCCAGGATCAAGCCGCCACGCGGACCCGCCAAGGTTTTGTGGGTAGTTGAAGTGACGATATGCGCATGCGGAACCGGGTTCGGATAGACGTCAGCCGCGATCAGACCAGCCACGTGTGCCATGTCAACGAACAGGTACGCGCCAACGCTGTCAGCGATTTCACGCATTTTGGCCCAGTCAACCACGCCAGAGTAAGCAGAGAAACCACCGACGATCATTTTCGGCTTATGGGTTTTCGCCAGTTCTGCCAGCTCGTTGTAGTCAATTTTGCCGGTTTCATCGATGCCGTAAGGCACCACGTTATACAGTTTACCGGACAGGTTAACCGGTGAACCGTGAGTCAGGTGACCACCGTGTGCCAGGTTCATACCCAAAATGGTGTCGCCCGGCTGCAACAGCGCAGTGTAAACCGCGAAGTTTGCCTGAGAACCAGAGTGCGGCTGCACGTTGGCGTAGTCTGCGCCGAACAGTGCTTTCGCGCGATCAATCGCCAGCTGTTCAACGATATCGACGTATTCACATCCGCCGTAGTAGCGTTTGCCCGGATACCCTTCCGCGTATTTATTGGTGAGCTGTGAACCTTGCGCCTGCATAACGCGCGGGCTGGTGTAGTTTTCAGAAGCAATCAGTTCAATGTGCTCTTCCTGGCGCACTTTCTCTTGCTCCATCGCCTGCCACAACTCGGCATCATAATCGGCAATGTTCATATCACGCTTTAACATCCGCATCTCCTGACTCAGCTAACTTTTTTAACGGCAATTTAAGCCCCGCTAAGGGGCGAAGGCCAACAGTGTAAACCGTTTTGACAGGTGACGGTAGCAGCAATCCCCTCTTTTTACGCAAACGATTGGCAAGGCGCTGGAACGGGTTTTTTACGCATTTTTGCAAGCCAGATAATCACGATATTTCCTCAGAATGAAGCGGAAAAAATTTCAGGATTGCGGCAGAGATTCCAGTAAACCTGATTTATCCCTGAGCATTCAGGGGGATTTACAACCCCATGTTCGCGATTATAAGATGCATTTAAAATACAACTTTTAAACTGCTATGAGGATTCACCCATGCTCAACGCGCAAGACATCGCTATCATCAAATCCACCCTGCCCGCTATTGCCGAATTAGGCCCACAGCTCACCGGCCATTTTTATCAGCGTATGCTGACGCAGCATCCGGAACTCAAGGATGTGTTCAACATGAACAATCAGCGCAGTGGCAACCAGCGTGAAGCGCTGTTCAACGCCATCTGCGCCTACGGCAGCAATCTGGAAAACCTCGAAGTGCTGCTGCCCGCGGTGGAAAAAATCGCCCAGAAACATACCAGCCTGAATATTCAGCCCGAGCAGTACGCCATCGTCGGTGAAAATCTGCTGGCGACCATTCAGGAACTGCTGAATCCGGGGGATGAGGTGCTGCAGGCATGGGGCAAGGCGTATGGCGTGCTGGCTGAGGTGTTTATCCAGCGTGAGGAAGCGATTTACCGCGCGTCCGCAGCGAAAACCGGTGGCTGGCGTGGTGCGCGTGAGTTCCGTATTCGTGCCATTCAGCCGCAAAGCAGCGTGATTAAAAGCTTTGAACTGGAGCCGGTGGATGGTGCAGCGGTGGTGGATTTCCTGCCTGGTCAGTATCTGGCCATCACCCTGCGTCCAGAGAGCCAGGGCAATCTACAGCATCGTCAATATTCACTCACCCACCAGCCAAATGGTCAGTTCTATCGTATTGCGGTGAAACGTGAAGATCAGGGCGCGGTATCTAACTGGCTGCATGACGAAGCGCAGGTCGGGGATGTGGTGCAATGCGCGGCACCGGCGGGCGATTTCTTCCTCCAGGCAGAGCCTGCGACGCCTGTTACCCTGATCTCAGCGGGTGTCGGCCAGACTCCGATGCTGGCAATGCTCGCCAGCCTGGCAGAGCAACAACATCCGGCCGCAGTCACCTGGTTGCATGCAACGGAAGACGGCCAGCAACATGCCTTCGCCGGGGAAGTCCAGGCGCTGGGCAGCCGTCTGCCGAACTTTAGCAGCCATGTCTGGTATCGCCAGCCTGCCGTTGCTGACGCCGGTCATTACGATGCGCAGGGATTGATGGATTTAGCGGGTGTTTCTGCTGAACTCAATCAGCCCGATCGCCAGTTCTGGCTCTGTGGCCCGCTGGCGTTTATGCAGTTTGTCGCACGCCAGTTGCTGGATGCGGGTGTCACCGCCGACCGTATTCATTACGAAGTGTTTGGTCCGCATAAGGTGTTGTAAGCAGGAATAAAAATCGTAGCGGCGCAATTTATTGCGCGGGTTATAGCATGTAATGATTGCCTGTAAACAGCGCGATAAATCGCGCCGCTACATTAATCTGAAGCTGGGTTTAAATCGCCTCTTCGTCTTCTTCACCGGTACGGATACGCACTACACGTGCCACGTCAAAGACAAAGATTTTACCGTCGCCGATTTTGCCGGTTTGCGCAGTTTTCATGATGGTCTCAACGCAGGTATCAACGATATCGTCGCCCACCACCATTTCGATTTTTACTTTCGGCAGAAAATCGACCATATACTCGGCACCACGATACAGTTCAGTGTGACCTTTCTGGCGACCAAATCCTTTCACTTCGCTGACCGTCATCCCGGTGATGCCGACTTCCGCTAACGCTTCGCGTACATCATCGAGTTTAAATGGTTTGATAATTGCATCGATCTTTTTCATCACAGATCCTTTTTTCACTCCCTCCGTGGCCGGACGGGTAACAGATAGTATAAATGTTCCTGCCGCAGCCGCTGGCTCAGAGCCGTCTGTGGCGTCAAAACAGGACTTTCTCCTGCTTTCTGTCCGAATGCCGGGGCAACAGGCCGAATCGCAGCGGCAGAAAGCTACTCTTTAAAATCGCTGGCGTCCAGTTCATGGCGCGACAGCAGCTTATAAAACTCGGTGCGGTTACGTCCAGCCAGACGCGCAGCATTGGTCACATTTCCTTTGGTCATTTGCAGCAGCTTACGCAGATAGTTCAGTTCAAACTGATTGCGCGCTTCAACAAACGTCGGCAATGCGGTGTTCTCACCTGCCAGCGCCTGTTCAACCAGCGCATCGCCAATCACCGGTGAGGTACTCAGCGCCACGCACTGCTCGATGACGTTCACCAGTTGACGCACATTACCCGGCCAGCTGGCTCCCACCAATCGTTTCATGGCGTCCACGGAAAAACTGCGCACAAAGGGTTTATGGCGATCGGCAGACTGACGCAGCAAATGATTCGCCAGCAGGGGAATATCTTCGGCACGTTCATGCAACGCCGGGATCTTCAGGTTCACCACGTTGAGGCGATAGTAGAGATCTTCGCGAAAGCTTTTCTTTTCCATCGCTTTAGGCAAATCACGATGGGTGGCAGAAATGATGCGCACATTGATACTGACATCATGATTACTGCCGAGCGGACGAACCTTGCGCTCTTGCAGCACGCGTAGCAGCTTCACCTGCAACGCCTGCGGCATATCGCCAATCTCATCGAGGAATAGCGTGCCGCCTTCCGCTGCCTGAAACAGCCCCTCGCGAGCACTCACCGCGCCGGTAAACGCCCCCCTGGCGTGACCGAACAGCTCAGACTCCAGCAACTGCTCCGGTAACGCGCCACAGTTGATGGCGATAAAAGGTTTACTGGCACGCGGGCTGGCGGCATGAATTGCCTGTGCCAGCACTTCTTTACCGGTGCCGCTCTGGCCGTTGATCAACACACTGACGTCGGATTGCGCCACCATGTGCGCCTGCTCCAGCAGTCGTAGCATCAGCGGATTACGTGTGACGATAGACTCACGCCAGCCATCATCGCTCTCGGGTGCACGCAGGGCCAGCGCCTCATCAATCGCTTTGTATAACGCATCACGATCCACCGGTTTGGTGAGAAAGCTAAATACGCCCTGTTGGGTGGCTGAAACTGCTTCCGGGATCGATCCATGCGCAGTCAGGATGATCACCGGCAGGCCCGCATGGCGCTTCTGGATTTCACCAAACAACGCCAGACCGTCCATCTCATCCATACGCAGGTCGCTGACCACCAAATCGACCTTCTCTTTTTGCAGATGACGTAAGGCTTCCGGCCCGCTGGCCGCCGTTGCGACCTGATAGCCTTCGCTGCTGAGACGCATTCCCAGCAGCTTCAGCAGCCCCGGATCATCATCCACCAGCAATAATCGTGCGGCCTGTTTCATTATGGCTGCTCCTCATTCGCCGTACCGCTGGCACTGTGCGATGTGTCGCTGCTGTCGGGCGCTTTACGCGAGGACAGCTGACGCTCGATATCCGTCAGACGCTCCAGCTTATGCTGCGTATCTGCCAGCGAGGTACGAAGCGTGCGTTGCTGCTGGCGCAGGCTATCCAGCTCGGCATCGGTACTTTGCTGTAGCCGTGCGTAGCGGCCACGCGCGTCACTCAGCTCAAGCTGAGCGGCCTGGTTGCTGCGCCACAGCTGAATCAGCGGACGAACTGCCGCCGGAAACGTCGTACTGTAGCCATCCAGCGTATCAACATAGTCGCGGCGCTCCTGTGGCGTTACGTTGCCGTTAGCCAGCAATATGCCCTGCTTAAAGGCACGGGACCAGCCCTGCACCGGCCAGCGACGTGCTTCCGCCCGGGCTTCGGCCGGTGACAGACGTTCCGCACAATCAATGGCACGCTGCCAATACAAGGGGTTGCTCATGGCAGCCGGATATTCAATTTGCCAGACACTGCCACAGTCAGTCGCCAGATAGTCCGGCAGGCGCACCTGCGGCTCCGGCTGGATGCTGTCGTCCCTGAGGGCGTTGTCTGCAGAAGGTGCATGGCAACCCGCCAGGCTGAACACCAGCAGGCTGGCGGCGCATAATTTGTTGAGGGATAAATTCATTGATCAGGCATTCCCGGCGGTGGTAGTCAAAATGATACGAAAACAGACATCCGCGTCCTTACGTGTCACCAGCTGTAAATCACCCTGCATCCTGCGCAGGCAATCTTTGGCGATGCTTAACCCCAGCCCACTGCCTTTAACCGGCCCCTTGCGTTGTTGGCTGCCCTGATAAAAAGGCTCAAAGATCATCGCCTGCTCTTCAGCCGGAATCGGTGTGCCGGTGTTTGCCACCTCGATCCACACCTCATTGCCCTTCTGCTGGCTGTGCAGCCAGATGTTACCGGATTCGCTACCGTAGTTCACGGCGTTCGAATAAAGGTTATCGATCACCCGTTGCAACAGGGTTGCCTCTGCCAGGCAGTGGTTCACCTGTAAATCCACATGGGTGCGCATTTGCCGCGCATGGGCCGGTAACGAGTGTGATTTCACCACCGTCTCGACAATGGTATCCAGTGCCACGACATCCAGCGCCAGCGGGCCGTCGGCCAGTTTGCGGTTGTAATCCAGCAGCTGCTCGATCAAACGTTGCAAATGACGGCTGCTGGTATCCAGAATCGCCACCACTTCCTGCTGTTCGCTATTCAGTGGGCCTGCCACCTGATCGGCTAACAATTCCGTGCCTTCGCGCAAGCTGGCAAGTGGCGTTTTCAGTTCATGGGAAAGATGGCGTAAAAATTCGTGGCGTTGCGCTTCCAGCCAGCTCAGGCGTTCACTCAGCCAGACAATACGCTTACCGAGCGAGCGAATCTCACGCGGACCACGAAAGCTGATACTGTCGCCCAGCGCCTTGCCTTCACCCAGCCGGTTGATCATCCGCTCCACCCGCTTCACCGGCCCGATAATCATGCCGGTAAACAACAACACCAGCGCCAGGCTGATCAGAAACAATATCAGAGCCTGCCAGCCAAAAAACTGGCCTCGATCGGCAATTTCACGCTGCAATTGCAAACCCCGCGAAAACACCACTTCGCGTGTTTCCTGCACCATTTGCGCATTGGTATCGGAAAAGTGCTCAAGGGCTGTCGATGCAGGTTCGGAGGGATTGCCGCTGGCACATTGCAGCGTTTCCAGCTGTGGCAGCGTTGCGGCTAACAGTTTGAACGAGGGCAAATCCGGCAGGCTGGCAGCGTGGGTGGTGAGCATCTGACTGTAGTGCGCACGTTGTGACTGATAGAGCCGCGCCAGACTGTCATCACCCAACACACAATATTGACGATAGCTGCGCTCCAGCTCGATGGCAGTCCGCGCCATGGCTTCACTGCGGCGCACGTCCGTAAAGGTGTTGCGATTGGTGTCTGCCGCCTGATTACTTAGCGCCGACAGGCTTTCCCATGCCTGCCACGCCAGTACCAACAGCGGCAGCAGCACCAGCAGGAACGCCATCAACACCAGCTGACGCAGCGAACGGGGAAATAAACGCCATCTCTTCACAACCGGATTTCCTTAAATTTTTACTACAGGAATGCTAGCGGAGTCTGAAAGCGGAAGAAAGCACAGATAAGAAAACGGCAGGCGCTATGGCCTGCCGTTGAGCGTGACGCCGAACGCCTCACGCGGGAATAAGGTGGTGCCTAACTCAACGTTACGTCCGATGCTTGATAACGTTGCAAAGCAAGCGATTATCGGTTGGGTGGACGGCAGGCACCGTTTGGTGCGTCATTCAGTTTTTATGAGCTCAACCGCAATGCGGGGCAATCATAAGCAGGAGAATGAGCAACGTAATGAGTATAGCAAACATCGTGCCAAAAATAAAATAGCGTTAATTATCAGATAAATGCTTTCTCAGAGTGAGACCCGGCGCAAAAAATTTACCGTCCGGTCTAAAAAGACTGTCGCTGATTAGCAACGCGTTTCTGAAGGAAAAATTACACTCAATAATATCAATAGGTTAAATGTCACCTTTTGACGACAAGCTAACCGTAGCGGTGTCGCTATTTTCCGACACCCAAAAAAAAGGGCATCCATCAGGATGCCCTTGATTGCGCGATAAATCGCGCCGCTACACATTAACCCAACTGCTTACGTGCGTTGCGGAAAATACGCATCCACGGGCTGTCTTCGCCCCACTCTGCCGGGTGCCATGAATTGCTCACCGTACGGAACACGCGTTCCGGGTGCGGCATCATAATGGTCACGCGGCCGCTTTCGTTGGTCACCGCAGTGATACCGTTCGGGGAACCGTTCGGGTTGGCCGGATAAGTCTCGGTCACCTTACCGAAGTTGTCCACGAAACGCAGCGCCACCAGGCCTTTGCTTTCCAGCGCCGCCAGATGCGCGCCATCACGCACTTCAACAAAACCTTCGCCGTGTGATACCGCAATCGGCATATGCGAACCGGCCATGCCGTCCAGCAGCAGTGACGGGCTGGCAGCCACTTCCACCAGGCTGAAACGCGCTTCAAAGCGTTCTGACTGGTTACGTACGAAGCGCGGCCACAGTTCGCTGCCCGGCACCAGCTCGCGCAGGTTGGACATCATCTGGCAGCCGTTACAGACGCCCAGCGCCAGCGTCTGCGGACGGTGGAAGAAGTTTTCGAACTCATCACGCACGCGGCTGTTGAACAGGATGGATTTCGCCCAGCCTTCACCTGCCCCCAGTACGTCACCGTAGGAGAAGCCACCACAGGCCACCAGCGCATGGAACTCTTCCAGACCGCGACGGCCCGCCAGCAGATCGCTCATATGCACATCGACGGCGGTAAAGCCTGCACGATGGAAGGCGGCCGCCATTTCAACGTGGGAGTTGACGCCCTGCTCACGCAGCACCGCGACACGCGGACGCGCACCGGTGGCAATCATCGGTGCAGCAACGTCTTCTTCCGGTTTGAAGGTCAGATGGACATTCAGACCAGGATCGTTGTCGTTTTTCTTCGCTTCATGTTCCTGATCGGCACAGGCCGGGTTGTCACGCAGACGCTGCATCTGCCAGGTGGTTTCTGCCCACCAGGTACGCAGCGTAGTACGGCTTTCGCTGTACACCGCGTGCTCACCAGAACGAATCACAAAACGATCGCCCGGTAGCGCCTGACCAATCACATGGACGTTGGTCATCAGGCCATGATCGGCGAACGTCTTCAGCACCGCATCACGGTCAGCAGCGTTGATTTGCACCACCGCACCCAGTTCCTCGGTGAACAGCGCAGCCAGCGCATCACTACCCAGCGCGGCAATATTGGCTTCGATACCGCAATGGCCAGTAAACGCCATCTCAGCCAGTGTCACCAGCAGGCCGCCGTCAGAACGGTCGTGGTAGGCCAGCAGTTTCTGCTCCGCCACCAGCGCCTGAATAGCGTTAAAGAAGCCAGCCAGCTGTGCGGCGTCACGCACGTCAGCTGGTTTATCACCCAGTTGACGATAGACCTGTGACAGCGCCGTCGCACCCAGGGTGTTTGCCCCATTGCCCAGATCCACCAGCAGCAGCAGGTTGTCTTTATCGGCCTGCAATTGCGGCGTTACGGTGCGGCGTACGTCTTCCACGCGGGCAAAAGCGGTGATGACCAGCGACAACGGTGACGTCATTTCACGCTGTTCATTCCCCTGCTGCCAGCGGGTTTTCATCGACATGGAATCTTTACCCACCGGGATGGTGATACCCAGCGCCGGGCAAAGTTCTTCGCCGACCGCTTTCACGGCTTCATACAGGCCCGCATCTTCACCAGGGTGACCGGCTGCCGCCATCCAGTTCGCTGACAGCTTCACGCGTGTCAGTGAACCAATTGCCGTTGCAGCAAGGTTAGTCAGCGCTTCACCCACCGCCAGACGGCCTGAAGCGGCGAAGTCGAGCAGTGCAACCGGGGCGCGTTCGCCGAGAGAGAAGGCTTCACCGTAGTAGCTATCGAGGCTGGCGGTGGTCACTGCGCAGTTGGCAACCGGAATCTGCCATGGACCCACCATCTGATCACGTGCCACCATACCGGTTACGGTACGGTCACCGATGGTGACAAGGAAGGTTTTCTCTGCCACGGTCGGCAAATGCAGCACACGGTTGACCGCATCAGCAACGGTGATGCCGTCGCGCTGCAATGCTTCACCTTTCGCCTGCTGACTGACCACATCACGCGTCATCTTCGGCGTTTTACCCAGCAGCACATCCAGCGGCATATCGATCGGTTTGTTGTCGAAATGCGTATCCGCCAGGCTCAGATGCTGTTCTTCGGTGGCTTCACCAATTACCGCGTAAGGGGCACGCTCGCGCTGGCACAGCTCATCAAACAGCGCCAGTTTGTCCGGCGCTACCGCCAGCACATAACGTTCCTGCGATTCGTTGCACCACACTTCCAGCGGGCTCATGCCTGGCTCATCGCTCAGCACGTCACGCAGATTGAAGCGGCCACCACGGCCACCGTCGCTGACCAGCTCCGGCATGGCGTTAGACAAGCCACCTGCACCCACGTCATGGATAAACAGAATCGGGTTAGCTTCGCCCAGCTGCCAGCAGCGGTCGATCACTTCCTGGCAACGACGTTCCATTTCCGGGTTGTCACGCTGTACGGAAGCAAAGTCGAGGTCGGCATCAGACTGGCCAGAAGCCATTGATGAGGCAGCACCGCCGCCGAGACCGATATTCATTGCCGGGCCACCCAGCACAATCAGCTTCGCGCCCACCACTATTTCGCCTTTTTGCACGTGGTCGGCACGGATGTTACCGATGCCGCCCGCCAGCATGATTGGCTTGTGGTAACCACGCAGTTCTTCACCGTTGTGGCTGTTAACGCGTTCTTCATAGGTACGGAAGTAACCGTTCAGTGCCGGACGACCAAATTCGTTGTTGAACGCCGCGCCACCCAGTGGGCCTTCGGTCATGATATCCAGCGCCGTCACGATACGATCCGGCTTACCAAAGTCTTCTTCCCACGGCTGTTCAAAGCCCGGAATACGCAGGTTGGACACGGAGAAGCCCACCAGACCCGCTTTGGGTTTGGCACCACGTCCGGTTGCGCCTTCGTCACGGATTTCACCACCGGAACCGGTCGCCGCACCGGGCCATGGAGAAATCGCCGTTGGGTGGTTATGCGTTTCCACTTTCATCAGGATATGCGCGGCTTCCTGATGGAAATCGTATTCGCCTTTTTCGGCATCGGCGTAGTAACGGCCAACTTCGGAACCTTCCATCACCGCCGCGTTGTCTTTATAGGCAGACAACACATAGTCAGGCGTTTGTTCGAAGGTGTTTTTGATCATTTTAAACAGCGACTTCGGCTGTTTTTCGCCGTCGATAATCCAGTCGGCGTTGAAGATTTTGTGACGGCAATGCTCGGAGTTCGCCTGGGCAAACATATAGAGTTCAATGTCGTTCGGGTTGCGGCCCAGCGTAGTGAAGGCGTTCAGCAGGTAGTCGATTTCGTCATCGGCCAGGGCCAGACCCAGCGTAGTGTTAGCCAGTTCCAGTGCCTGACGGCCCCCACCCAGCACATCAACACTTTTCAGCGGCTGCGGCTCATGGTGGGCAAACAGTTGCTGCGCATCATTGAGATCGCCGTATACCGTTTCCATCATGCGGTCATGCAGCAGGCTGGCAAGGGTCTGCCACTGTGCTTCTGTCAGCTGCGGTGCCTGAACATAGAACGCCATACCGCGTTCCAGACGACGCACCTGTGGCAGATCGCAGTTGTGGGCGATATCGGTCGCTTTGGAGGACCAGGGTGAAATGGTGCCTGGACGCGGCGTCACCAGCAACAGACGCCCTTGTGGCGCATGTTCGGCGAGAGACGGACCGTATTTCAGCAGGCGTTGCAGGCGGGCTTTTTCGTCCGCACTCAGCGGCGCACTGACATCGGCAAAATGGACGTACTCGGCGTAAATATCACTCACCGGCAGATGAGCGTCCTGAAAGCGGGTCAGCAGTTTGTTTACACGAAATGCCGACAGGGCGGGCGAACCACGCAGAATTTCCATCATTAAAGATCTCTCGTCTTCGAAGCGCCGGGCGACGCTTCATTGGGCGCAACAGGGAAAACGGGGCGTATTATAGAGAAACAGCACCGGTTACGAAACCGTTTGCGCAGAATTTATGGTCTACCGGATTCGCCTGAATTTTGCGCAAATCCTGCTATATAAGTTGCTCCGGCTCGCTTTGTTGCGCAAAATGCCCTTCGCTCTGGGAGTTCATACAAGATCAATACTGCCTTTTAAAGACAGAGGCCTTAGAGCCAGCGAGAGACAACTATTTGAAACGCCTGAAATTAAACTATCTGTTTATCGGTCTGATCACCGTGCTACTTGCGCTGGCACTGTGGCCGTCGATCCCCTGGTACGGGGGCGGCAAAGACGCGATATCGCAGATCAAATCACGGGGAGTGCTGCGCATCAGTACCGTTAACTCCCCGCTGACTTACTACACCATCAATAATGCACCAGCCGGTATGGATTATGAGCTGGCAAAGCGCTTCGCCGATTATCTTGGCGTCAAACTCCAGGTGACGGTGCGTCCGAACCTCGGTGACCTGTTTGACGATCTTGATGATGGTAAGGCGGATTTGCTGGCTGCGGGCCTGATCTACAACAACGATCGCATAGCCCGTTATCAGACCGGACCGAGTTATTACTCGGTATCGCAACAGCTGGTGTATCGCATTGATAAGCCGCGGCCAAAAAACCTCGGTGATCTGAAAGGCCGCCTGATTGTGCAGTCCGGTTCCGCGTACCTGTCAACTTTACGTTCCGCTAAAGCCGGAAACTATCCCGATCTTGACTGGTCAATCGCTACCGACCAGGGGCAAAAAGCGCTGCTGGAAGCGGTGGCGGATGGCAAACTGGACTACACCGTGGGGGATTCTGTCACCATTGGCCTGCTGCAACGCATTCATCCGCAGCTGGCAGTGGCCTTTGATATCACCGATGAAGAACCCGTCACCTGGTATCTGCCACATAATGAAGAAGATGACAGCCTGAATGCGGCCATGCTCGACTTCTATAGTCAGATGAGCGAAGAAGGCACCATCGCGCGGCTGGAGGAGAAGTATCTCGGCCATGTCGGCACCTTTGATTATGTCGATACCCGCACCTTCCTGCGCGCCATCGACAATACCCTGCCGGATATCAAGCCGTTATTTGAGAAATATGCCTCCAGTCTCGACTGGCGGCTGCTGGCGGCGATTTCTTATCAGGAGTCGCACTGG
Organism: Pantoea sp. X-Soil-TKNS-1280; assembly: GCF_059730475.1. Lineage (NCBI taxonomy): Bacteria > Pseudomonadati > Pseudomonadota > Gammaproteobacteria > Enterobacterales > Erwiniaceae > Pantoea > Pantoea sp. X-Soil-TKNS-1280. The sequence goes on from NZ_AP035962.1 coordinate 3,222,484, forward strand.
AATCCACAGGCAACCTCGCCCACCGGCGTGCGCGGCATGATGATGCTGACTCGCAACACCGCTGACAGCCTTGACGTTGCCGATCGTCTCGATCCTGAGCAAAGTATCCGCGGTGGCAGCGAATACCTGCAACGTATGGTGGAAAAAGTCCCCACGACCATCCCGGAAGATGAACGTATCTGGTTTGCTCTGGCGGCCTATAACATGGGCTATGCCCACATGCTGGACGCCCGTAAGCTGACGGCCAAACAAGGCGGTAACCCTGATAGCTGGGCCGATGTGAAGCTGCGTTTGCCGATGCTGAGCCAGAAGCGTTACTACGCGCAGACCACGTACGGCTATGCTCGCGGTCATGAGGCGTATAACTACGTGGAGAATATCCGTAAGTATCAGATTAGTTTGGTGGGATATTTACAGGAACAGGACAAACGGCTGGCGCAGCAGTCAGCCATGGAAGCAGAACTGGGCGCCGGTTATCCTGCTGTCGAACCGAAGATTGCGATGAATTAACCCGCGTCGCGCTGCGCCTGACGCAGCGCTTTTTTCTGCTCACGCCGCATGCGGAAAAAATCACTCAGCATCGCGGCGCATTCTTCCGCCAGCACACCAGAAGCAATCTGGATTTGGTGATTCATACCGGGATGACCAATCACATCCAGCAGCGAACCGACCGCTCCGGTTTTTTCATCTTTTGCGCCATACACCAGCCGGGTAATCCGGCTATGCACCATCGCCCCGGCACACATCACACAGGGTTCGAGCGTCACGTATAACGTGGTGTCGAGCAGACGATAATTTTCCAGCACTTTACCGCCCTGGCGCAGCGCCATAATTTCCGCATGCGCAGTAGGATCATGCTGACCGATCGGACGGTTCCAGCCTTCGCCAATCACCTTGTCACCCTGCACCAGCACCGCACCGACTGGCACTTCCCCCTGCTCCCACGCCAAACGTGCGAGGCGTAAAGCGTGACGCATCCAGTATTCATCAGTCTGTGGGTTCACCGGGTAACTCCTGCGGGTAACAAAGGCGGCGCATTATAGCGAAATAGCGAGGTTATTCCAGCTGCTGCAAATCACCACGCGGGGTGACGCGCCAGCGATGCTGGCAAAAGAACAGCAGCGGGTTGTCCTGCTTGCTGTCGCTATAGCCACTGTACAGCTGCAACGGCGTGCCGATTTTCTCCTCCAGCTGCGCCACTTTTTCATGCCCGAGACAGCGCATCGTCAGTACACGCCCACCCCGTGCTGGCTTCATCTGGCTGGCAATGAGTTGAACACGCGGCAGAAAAGCTGAATCGAAATAGACCTGCTCCACCAGCGACTGCGGTGAACCGGTGATTAACCAGACATCAGCATCATCGCTGCTGAGGTAATCCGTCAGCCGCTGCTGTACCACCGGAAAAGCGGTAACGCGCTGGCGGAACCAGCGGGCGAATTCAGCTTCGCGCTGCAACAGGCGTTTTTCACTGTGACCGAAGGTGATGGCCCACAGCAACAAACTCATCGGCCAGCGCGCGGCACGCCCTTTAAACAGCAACCCCGCAGCAATCACCGGTAACAATGGCACGACCAGCAATAAATTCAGCGGCTGATGTCTCAGCAGATAGCGCATAAAGGTGCCGAACATATCCTGTTGATGTAGCGTGCCGTCGAGATCAAAAAACACCACGCGTCGTTGCGTACCCTTTGTCAAACCACTCTCCTTTCATTCTGCTTTATCATGCCTGCTCTTGAGTGTAGCCAGGCGAACGCGGTCATTTTTAATTCCAATGACTACAATGCCCGCTGAATAGTTTATTCTTATTGGCGGCAGGCTGCTATGTGGCATTCCTCGCCACATTTATCAGGCTAAATAAGCATTACGTTCTGAATTAAGGATCGGAGATGAGTTCATTGCTGCGGATTCGTCAGCTTTATCCGCGTCTGGCGCTCAACGAGCGACGTCTGGCGGATTTTTTGTTGTCACAACCGGACCGGGCGCGGCATTTGAGTTCGCAAAAACTGGCGGAAGAATCAGGCGTCAGCCAGTCCAGCGTGGTCAAGTTTGCCCAGAAACTGGGCTATAAAGGGTTCCCGGCATTGAAGTTAGCACTCAGCGAATCACTGGCCGACCGTGATGCCATCACCGTTCATAACCATATTCTTAGCGATGACCCGCTGAAAGTCGTGGGTGAAAAACTGCTGGCCGAGAAGATCTCGGCAATTCGCGCCACGCTGGATATCAACAGCGAAGAGATGTTGATGGAAACGTTACGGCTGCTGAAGAATGCCAACCGTATCCTGCTGGTCGGCATTGGCGCATCGGGCCTGGTAGCAAAAGATTTTTCCTGGAAACTGATGAAGATCGGCATCAACGCGGTCGCCGAGCAGGATATGCATGCGTTGCTCGCCAGCGTACAGGCCATGACCGCAGGCGATGTGCTGCTGGCCATTTCCTATACCGGCGAACGACGCGAAATCAATCTTGCCGCCCAGGAAGCCGCGCAGACCGGGGCCGATGTGCTGGCGTTTACCGGGTTCACCCCCAATACGTTGCAGCAGTGCGCCACGCATTGTCTCTACACCGTTGCCGAGGAGCAAAGCACCCGCAGTGCCGCAATCTCCTCAACCAGCGCACAGCTGGCCCTGACGGACCTGCTGTTTATGGCACTGGTACAGAATGATCCTGAACGCGCCTCCAGCCATATCCGCCACAGTGAAGCGCTGGTAAGAAAACTGGTGTAACAGTTCAATAGCGCGATCTATCGCGCTATTTTCAGGCGCTTCACACGGTTACTAAACCCGCGTGATAACCAGCACCGCCAGACATGATGTTCAGCGTGCTGCGCGCGGATTCAACCAACGCCACCACCACAATGGCCGCCAGTATTTCCTGATTTTTGGCGGCATTGCCGGACAACGATTATAGGTTTTCATTTTAATCCAGTCGAAATTGAGAAAAATACGACTATGCCCATACTCTCTGCCAAAGTAGCTACACTCATTCTTCTTTCGCAAATCAACCGGCGTATTAGCAGAAAGATCACGTGATAAATTGTGATAGCTTTTTTCACGATCCAGTTGACGCTCATAACACCAAATGCTGTCCGGCATATAACGCTGCTGCGACCCCTGATACTTCTGATATTTCACAAACCGATAATCTTCTGCACCATAATTGCCGCAATATTCTTCATCATAGCCGTAAAAACGCAGAAAACGGGCGCGGCTCATAAAAAACAGATTGGAATGGCCTTTATAGCAGATGCCATCAGCACGCTTACGCCGCAGTTTATAGAAACATCGCCCTGGGTTATCAGAGTCAACCAGATATGCCAGCGTGCTGGCCGGGAAACCATGGTCGAGGTCTGACATCAAAATTTTATCCGATTTTGCGTAGGTCACTCCCAGATTACGTGCCCCACCCTGATTCCATTTGATATCCGTCGTGATGCGTAACCAGGTCAAATTTAAATTCAATACCGGTATTTCATATTCAATCGGTGAGCAGTCATCGACAATAATAAATTCAATACGATCTAATAATGGTGCCGGATAAGTTTCATATTCCTTTAACAAAGAGATGACCGAGTTGATAGACTCCTGGTCACAATAAAAATGCGTAATATAGCTCAGATCAATATGGGATTTGTCGGCAGCATGCCGGTTGCTAATCAGTTCATTTATTATATTCATTGCATAATTTATTAGAGGTTCACCTGGTAGCGCAGATGCTAACTCAGCACCAGATGGCTTCAACCCAGGTTCCCTGATAAATTATTGATATCATAGAAATAAACAAACCCCTGATGGCATCATCAGAAAAATATAACGAATGCAATCTTGCGCTGGCGCAAATGAAACGGAGAAAAATCAACACGCCAGATTGGGGGGAAGGCCGGATTATGCTAAGGTGCGCGCCTTTACTGAATCTTTTACACCAGATAGTAACTCACCATGGCTTTACTGATTACCCAGCGCTGTATCAACTGCGACATGTGCGAACCGGAATGCCCGAACCAGGCGATCAGCCTCGGTGACGCCATCTACCAGATCGACAGCGCTCGCTGCACCGAATGTGTCGGCCATTATGATGTGCCGACCTGCCTGAGTGTATGCCCCATCGATAACACCATCATTCCTGACCCACAGCACCCCGAAAGTCGCGAAGCGCTGTGGGAGAAATTTGTGGTGCTGCATCACTAGCTTTCGATGATCACCGTGGCACAGGCGTAGTGCCGTTCATCGGCCAGGGTGACGTGGACATGCTGCACACCAAGCTGTCGTGCAATTTCCGCCGCTTGCAGGAAGAAACGCAAACCCGGTTTGCCCAGCGCATCGTTGTACACTTCAAACTGATTAAACGCCAGACCGCCACGAATGCCGGTACCAAAAGCTTTCGCCGCCGCTTCCTTCACCGCAAAACGCTTAGCCAGAAAACGCACCGGCTGCTGGTGCGTCTGGTATTGCTGCCACTCGGCTTCGCTCAGCACCCGACGCGCCAGACGATCCCCGGAGCGCTCAATGACACCGGCGATGCGCTCAATCTCAACGATATCGCTGCCCAGCCCGAGTATGGCCATTAACGGCGCGCTTCCCGCATCAGCTGTTTCATCTCTTTAACTGCGTCAGCCAGACCACTCATCACCGCGCGACCAATAATCGCATGACCGATATTCAGTTCATGCATTTCCGGTAAAGCCGCAATCGGCAGCACGTTGTGGTAGGTCAGTCCGTGGCCGGCATTCACTTTCAGGCCGAGGCTGGCAGCAAAGGTGGCTGCGATACGAATTCGTTCCAGCTCAGCATCACGCGCCAGCCCTTCAGGCGCTTCAGCATAGGCACCGGTGTGGATTTCAATATAAGGCGCACCGCTGGCGACTGCCGCTTCAATCTGACGGTGATCGGCATCAATAAACAACGAAACCAGAATTCCCGCCTCACTCAGTTGCCTTACCGCAGCGTTGATTTTGTCCTGTTGTCCCGCCACATCGAGCCCACCTTCGGTGGTCACTTCCTGACGTTTTTCCGGCACCAGGCAGCAGAAATGCGGTTTGATGTCACAGGCAATGCCGACCATTTCATCGGTGACGGCCATTTCCAGGTTCATACGTGTCTGGATGGTATCACGCAGAATACGCACATCGCGGTCGGTAATATGACGACGGTCTTCACGCAGGTGCACGGTAATGCCATCCGCCCCAGCCTGTTCGGAGATAAATGCGGCCTGCACCGGATCAGGATAATGGGTGCCACGTGCGTTACGTACGGTGGCGATGTGGTCAATGTTGACCCCTAACAGCAACTCAGCCATGACAATCCTTAAATATGTTTAGTGTGTTGAGAGTGTACCGCGCGACATCCCGCCTGGCATCATTCGCTCGCCGTATCCGGCTTCTTTTTCGGCACAAACTGACGAAAGAGTTCCTGACTCTTGAGCGGTTTACCGCCCAGGTATGGCTTTAGCGCCATACGGGTAAAACGTTTGGCTGCGCGCAGGCTATCCGCATCCGGGAAATCTCGCTCCCATAGCGCCCGCAGCTGGCGACCGGTAAAGCTGCGCTGGTTCACCACCAGGCTGGCAATAAACCCTTTTTCTTCGCGATAGCTGTAGGTCATGCCGTCATCCACCTCTTCCCCACTGCCTGCGCAGTGCAGGAAATCGACACCGTATCCCAGGTGGCCCAGCAGCGCCAGCTCAAAGCGGCGCAACGCCGGTTCAGGCGTGCCGCTGGCCGCTGCCAGTGACTGGATGCAATTCAGGTAATCGAAGAACAGTTCAGAGAAAGGAATTTCCTGCTCCAGGACGCGTGACAAGAGTTCGTTCACGTACAGGCCACAGTAGAGTGTGATACCGCTGAGCGGCAGCGCCAGCGATACCGCTTCGGCACTGCGCAGCGTTTTTACTTCGCCGCGCCCGCCCCAGCGCACCAGCAATGGCGTGAAAGGTTGCAAAGCACCTTTGAGTTGCGAACGGCGCGACCGCGCACCTTTGGCGAGGACACGCACGCGCCCTTCGCTTTCGCTAAAGAGATCGATCAGCAGGCTGGTTTCGCTATAGGGGCGACTATGCAGCACAAAGGCGCGTTGCCAGCCTTCCATCGGTTAGAGGTCGTCTACATAACCCAGACTGCGCAACGCACGTTCGTCGTCCGCCCAGCCAGATTTGACCTTCACCCACAGTTCGAGGTGCACTTTGGCCTCAAACATCTCTTCCATATCTTTACGCGCTTCAATACCGATGGTTTTGATTTTGGCCCCTTTGTTGCCAATCACCATTTTCTTCTGTCCGTCGCGCTCAACCAGAATCAGGCCGCTGATATCGTAGCCGCCACGTTCGTTGGTTTCGAACTTCTCAATCTCAACGGTAACAGAATAAGGCAGCTCAGCACCGAGGAAACGCATCAGTTTTTCACGGATGATTTCGGATGCCATAAAGCGTTGTGAGCGGTCAGTGATGTACTCTTCCGGGAAGTGATGCTCGGCCTGCGGCAGACGTTTGCGCACGATAGCGGCAATAGTGTCCACATTCTTACCGAATTCAGCGGAAATCGGCACGATTTCAGCGAAGTTCATCTGCTGGCTGAGGAATTGCAGGTGTGGCAGCAGGATGCTTTTATCCTGGATGTTATCAACTTTGTTAACCGCCAGCACTACCGGCACTTTGCCATCACGCAGCTTGTTCAGCACCATTTCGTCATCAGGTGTCCAGCGCGTGCCATCGACCACGAAAATGACCAGTTCAACATCACCAATGGAGCTGCTGGCAGCACGGTTCATCAGGCGGTTGATTGCCCGCTTTTCTTCCATATGCAGCCCGGGGGTGTCCACGTAGATGGCCTGATAAGGCCCTTCAGTATGAATACCCATGATGCGGTGACGCGTGGTTTGCGGCTTGCGTGAAGTGATCGACACCTTCTGCCCCAGCAACTGGTTCAGTAAGGTGGATTTGCCGACGTTCGGTCGGCCAACAATCGCGACAAAGCCGCAATAAGTTTCGTGTTCGCTCATTCGAGTCCTGACTTAATCAGCACCGTTCAGGGTGCTGCGATGTGACTATTCGAGGCCGAGTTTAATCAGCGCTTGTTCGGCAGCGGCCTGTTCCGCTTTACGGCGGCTGGAGCCTACGCCCACCACCGGTTCTGCCATGCCACTCACCTGACAGTGAATGGTAAATTCCTGATCGTGGGCTTCACCACGCACCTGCACTACCAGATAAGAGGGCAGTGGCAGATGGCGTCCCTGCAGATACTCCTGCAGGCGGGTTTTCGGATCTTTTTGCTTATCGCCCGGGCTGATTTGTTCCAGCCGCGTTTGATACCAGTCGAGAATCAGCTTTTCGACGGTCTGAATCGTGCTGTCGAGGAAGATGCCACCAATCAGCGCTTCCACGGTATCAGCCAGAATCGATTCGCGACGAAAACCGCCGCTTTTCAATTCACCCGGACCGAGGCGTAAACACTCGCCGAGATCAAACTCCCGTGCCATTTCAGCCAGCGTGTTACCACGTACCAGCGTGGCGCGCATGCGACTCATATCACCTTCATCAACGCGAGGAAAGCGTTGGTAAAGTGCGTTAGCAATCACATAGCTAAGAATTGAATCGCCAAGAAATTCAAGACGCTCGTTATGTTTACTGCTGGCACTGCGGTGAGTCAGCGCCTGTTGCAGTAGTTCCGGATGAGTAAAAGTGTAGCCCAGTTTGCGCTGTAGCTTGTTAATGAGGATGGGGTTCATGCGATTCCAGTTCTTCTGTGCGTCTGTCACTCTGCATACGAAACAGGGCTGAGGTTCCAACACGTTCTGTTTCGTGTGCAGTGGCTCCCCGCAGGGAGCCAACCGTTTTGCCCGCTATGCGGGCCTGTTATCAGTGAATACCACCGATGCGACTCAGTCGCACGCCGGTTGGCCACTGTCCTTCCTGTTTCTCAAAGCTCATCCAGATAGCGACCGCTTTACCGACCAGATTACGCTCGGGTACAAAGCCCCAATAGCGGCTGTCGGCGCTGTTATCACGGTTATCGCCCATCATGAAGTATTGCCCCTGCGGCACAATCCACGTGGATTGCGGCTCGCCTGGCTGCTGATAGTACATGCTCGCCTGACTTTGCGCTTCGTTAACCAGCAGGATGTCATGCGTCACGTTGCCCAGCGTCTCTTTACGTGTCCCGAGACGCAGGCCGCCACGCATGGTTTCTCCCGGCGGTACCTGGAAGAAGCCGTTGCCGGTTTCATTGCCATCGAAGCCGCTGAAAGTCTGAATAAAGCTGCTCGGTTCGATATTGGTGTAGGTAATCGGCAGTGCCGTATCGCACTTGCTCCCTGCGCAGCCCGGGTTAACGGTCAACGTTTTGCTATAAGGATCGTAGACCACTTTGTCGCCCGGTAAGCCGATAACGCGTTTGATATAATCCATGCTCGGATCTTTCGGGTATTTAAATACCGCGACGTCACCTCGCTGCGGATGGCCGGTTGGGATCAGCGTGGTTTGCGTGATCGGATCTTTCAGACCATAGGCGAACTTCTCGACGAGGATGAAGTCACCAATCAACAAGGTGGGCATCATCGAACCAGATGGGATCTGGAACGGCTCATACACAAAAGAACGAACAATAAACACCACCGCCAGCACCGGGAAAACCGATGCTGCGGTTTCCACCCATCCTGGCTGCGCGGAGACTTTCGCCAGCGTTTTGCTATCCAGCGTGTTGCCGGCTTGCGCCTGTGCAGCAGCCTGCTTAGCACGACGCGTCGGTGCCCATTTAAAACGATCAATACACCAGATAACACCCGTTACCAGGGTGGCGATCGCCAGAATCAGGGCGAACATATTAGCCATTGAGGTTCCTTATTTGCTGTCTTTACCGACATGCAGAATGGCAAGGAATGCTTCCTGCGGCAGCTCAACGTTACCGACCTGCTTCATTCGCTTCTTACCGTCCTTCTGCTTCTGCAACAGTTTTTTCTTACGGCTGACGTCACCGCCATAGCATTTCGCCAGAACGTTTTTACGCAGCTGTTTGACTGTTGAGCGAGCGATAATGTGGTTGCCAATTGCTGCCTGAATCGCGATATCGAACTGCTGTCGTGGGATCAGTTCTTTCATCTTCTCCACCAGATCACGGCCACGATACTGCGAGTTATCACGGTGAGTAATCAGCGCCAGCGCATCGACACGTTCTGAGTTGATCAGCACGTCGACACGCACCATGTCAGAGGCCTGGAAACGTTTGAAGTTATAATCCAGTGAAGCATAGCCGCGTGACGTCGATTTCAGACGGTCAAAGAAGTCGAGGACCACTTCTGCCATCGGAATTTCGTAAGTCAGCGCAACCTGGTTGCCGTGGTAAACCATATTTGTCTGAACACCACGTTTCTCGATGCACAGTGTAATGACGTTGCCCAGATATTCCTGCGGCAGCAGCATATGACACTCGGCGATCGGTTCGCGCAGTTCTTCAATGTTATTCAGCGGCGGTAGCTTCGACGGGCTGTCGACATACACCACTTCGCCATCTGTGGTTTCCACTTCATACACCACGGTTGGTGCGGTGGTGATCAGATCGAGATCGTATTCACGCTCCAGACGTTCCTGGATGATCTCCATATGCAGCAGGCCAAGGAAGCCACAGCGGAAGCCGAAGCCCAGCGCAGTGGAGCTTTCCGGCTCGTAAAACAGCGAGGCATCGTTCAGGCTTAGTTTGCCCAGCGCATCGCGGAAGGCTTCGTAATCATCAGAGCTGACCGGGAACAGACCGGCATAAACCTGCGGCTTCACTTTTTTGAAGCCCGGCAGCGCTTTATCTGCCGGATTACGTTGCAGCGTCAGGGTATCGCCCACTGGTGCACCGAGGATGTCTTTAATGGCGCAAACCAGCCAGCCTACCTCACCGCATTTCAGTTCGGTGCGATCGACTTGTTTCGGCGTGAAAATCCCCAGGCGCTCAGCGTTATACACCTGACCGGTGCTGATCACTTTAATTTTGTCGCCTTTACGCAGCGTGCCGTTCTTGATACGAATCAGCGACACCACGCCAAGATAGTTATCGAACCATGAGTCGATGATCAGCGCCTGCAGCGGAGCATCCGGATCGCCCTGCGGCGGCGGAATGTCACGTACCAGACGTTCCAGCACTTCCGGCACACCGACGCCGGTTTTCGCTGAACAGCGCACGGCATCCGTCGCATCGATACCAACGATATCTTCAATCTCTTCCGCCACACGCTCCGGGTCGGCCGCAGGCAGGTCGATCTTGTTCAGTACCGGTACCACTTCCAGATCCATTTCCATTGCGGTGTAGCAGTTCGCCAGCGTCTGTGCTTCTACGCCCTGACCTGCATCGACCACCAGCAACGCCCCTTCACAGGCCGCCAGAGAACGCGATACTTCATAGGAGAAGTCAACGTGTCCGGGGGTATCGATAAAATTGAGCTGGTAAGTTTCACCGTTCAGCGCTTTGTAATCGAGCGTTACGCTCTGCGCTTTAATGGTAATGCCGCGCTCACGTTCCAAATCCATTGAATCCAGAACCTGCGCTGCCATCTCACGATCGCTCAGGCCACCACAAATTTGGATCAAACGGTCGGAGAGCGTCGATTTGCCGTGGTCGATATGAGCGATGATGGAGAAATTTCTTATGTGCTTCATTTATATGAATATCTTCACGTAGAACAGCAGTTGAATACTTGAGCACAGACACATTCAGGAAACGGTATTTTACCTGGAACCCTGTCAGCCTCATTAATGACGACGCATATTACACTGTTAACGCCTTGCGTTAAAGAATGGAACAGCGGGGAATCGCAACAGAATTAAGCGGCTAAGCGCGCATAAAAAGGCCGCGATTGACACGGCCCGGCAAGAATCAGATTTCAGTTTCAACCCGCATGGCATCTGGCGGCAAAGCAACATTCAGGATCACTGGCTGAAAAGCCTCACGTTCGCCGACTAATGTCGAGACCCCTTTCGCCACAATAAAGCCCCCTGTGCCGCCCAGCAGCGCACCACAGGCGGATGCCAGATCGCTATGGAACAACATCTGAAACAAGCCAGCAACCAGGAACAGGCCAAACAGCGGTGTCATGTAAACCAGCAACGCAGAGCCCAGCAGACTACTCTCACGGATACCCAGCTCAATACGCTGGCCAGGTTGTAGCGGTTCCGGGCTGGCGATTTGCATCACGTGGGCATTTTTCGGCCCCAGCTTATTCAGCATGTGGCTGCCGCAGCCTTTACGCGCCGAGCAACTGTTACAGGAGGTCTTCGCTTCGGTATGTAAGGTCGCGACGCCCTCTTTCCATGCCACCACGGTGGCCCATTCTCTCATCATTTTGCTGGTCCCGAATCAATGCTGTCCGCAATACGTTTTGCTGTGGCGGGAGGAATCTCACCCACCACGGTAATCTCGCTATTATTGCGCACTTCGGTCTGCACCGTACGACGCCCAGTGCGCAATGTCTGCGCAACGCTATTTTTATCAGCTGGCGTTACGTTAATGGCGAAACTGAACAAACCATCGCTGTAGAGACGGGATTCCACCGTTTTGTTCAGCGCCGGGATATCACGACGGCTCTGCGAAATCAGCGTCATCCCCGCCGGTAGCCATGTTGGCTGCCAGTTGAGCTGAACTTTATCGCCCACGGGTAAGGATAAGGTGGGTGGAAGATTGGCTTTCTCCAGCCCCTGCATCAGATTACGTACGCCTTCATCGACAGCAAAACTGATGACGCGGAACTGTTCAAGTGTCTCGCCATCACGATCCAGCAGATCGATACGTAATGGCAACCTGGTATCGACATCCAGCCACACGACATAGCTGTAACGTGAGCCATCCCGGGAAACGATGCGCATCACTTCACACAGCTGGTCGGCAATACGTGAACGACCAACCGGAATGAAATCGTAGGCGCTGCTCAGACGGGAGAAGTCGGCAAACATCAACGGAGGCAGTGCATCGACGATATGGTTGCCGGGCAGTGTGAACGGATCGAGGCCAGCCTCGAAATAGCTGATGTCATTACCGCGCTGAATCACCTCACGTCGCGGACCGTCCATCTGCAAAAGCTGGGCAAATACACGGTTGTTGATAACCGCGTGGCGATAACGCAGAGATTCAATGCCGAGACGCGAGACATTGATATAAGCGAATTCGTAATTGAGGGACTGGCTTGCCTGCTCCATCTGCTGTAACAACGCCCCGGACGCAGAGGTCTGCGCCGGGGCGGTAGATGTGTAAAGCAGGCTGCCTGCCAGCAGGCTAACGGCACACCAAAGCTGCTTCATTACTGCTGCTGAATTCCTAACGACTGATTACCGGGAACATTAGCCTGTGCCTGTTGCGGATCGTTCTTTTCAAACTGAACCTGATCGGCATGCAGACGACGTTGCAGCTCATAATCCTGCAGCATCGCGTTGATACGGCGACGCTGTTCCTGCACCTGCTGATTCGAACTGTTGGTATCGAACGCGTCAGAAGGAACCCCCAGACTGACCGGAGAGGCCTTGCCCATCATCGGCAGAGTGTTGAACACCGGAGAATCGGACGATGGCGTCGCGTTGCTACCTGCAGGCTGATTGTAGTGCTGAACACCGACAATCACCGCCAGCGATACACAGGCGGCTAAGCCGACCTGAGCCAGTTGCGCTGTCCAGGAGCCAGACTTACGCCAGAACGGCATTTTCTTCCAGCTCGCCGGTTCAGGCTGCGCTTCCGGAATCAGCGACGTCACTTTGCGTACCGGTTCATTTTCGATGGCTGCCGCTACACGCGCGGAGATATCAAAATGCAGCACTTCACCCACATCGCCCCGCAGGGTGTCGCGGATCAGATGGTAGCTTTCCCAGCTTTTTTGCAGATTTGCATCCCTGGACAACGACGCCAGCAGCTCGTTATCTAAAGTCTCACCATCCATTAAAGCGGAAAGTTTTTCTTTCTGCATGCTTTGGTACCCTTCCAGTAGCCGTTATCACTGACGTTGGATAAGCGGTTGAACTTTATTATCAATAGCCTCTCGTGCACGGAAGATACGCGAACGTACCGTACCGACCGGACAATCCATGATGGCGGCAATTTCTTCGTAGCTTAATCCGTCCAGCTCTCTGAGGGTAATGGCCATGCGTAAATCCTCAGGAAGCGCCTCAATGGTACGAAAGACAATCTGTTTCAGTTCGTCAGACAACATTAAGTTCTCAGGGTTCGAAATTTCTTTTAACGCACCCGCACTTTCGAAATTTTCCGCGTCGATCGCATCAACATCGCTGGATGGCGGGCGGCGTCCCTGAGCCACCAGATAATTTTTTGCTGTGTTCACCGCAATGCGGTACAGCCATGTATAAAACGCGCTGTCGCCACGGAACGATTCCAGTGCGCGATACGCTTTAATGAAAGACTCCTGTACCACATCCGGCACATCGCCCGACGGGACATAACGTGAAACCAGGCTCGCCACTTTATGCTGGTATCGTATCACCAGTAAATTAAAGGACTTTTGATCTCCCTTCTGAACCCGTTCAACAAGAACCTGATCCGTTAACTGCTCGCTCATCCGAGGTAATGTCTCCCCAAACTCTTTAAATACGCGTAAATGAACTGCCAGCACATCTCATTAGTTCTGAGCAAGCATGCGCTTAGAGTCATATTCTGGCCTGAAGTTCATTACGACCTGATAATTTTCCGTATCGGCACCAAGACGCCTTTGTTGTTGATTGTCATACAGTGTAGCGACTTGCCGCGCGGGCGACCTCTGGTCGGCACCGATAATCGCTGGCAGAGTAACCCATGACGCTACGATTTTCATCTTTATTACCTGAATTTTCAGTATGTTTGGTATAAAAAACGCGTAAAGACTATTTTCAGACATAACTTACTGAAATCGCGTCGTTATCGCGGAAAAACGTCTAATTTCCCCGCGAGATTTGTTCAAAATACTTCACAGCGCAGCCATCCGGGCTTATGCTCAGGGGACCTTTTGTTTAGTAAATTAAACATTATGACCTCATTATCCGATTATCAGTGTGACGTACTTATCGTCGGCAGTGGTGCTGCTGGCCTGTCACTGGCGCTGCGCCTGGCACCGCATTATCAGGTCACGGTGCTGAGTAAAGCCCAGGTCAATGAAGGTTCGACGCTCTACGCCCAGGGCGGTATCGCCGCCGTGTTTGATGAAACCGACAGCATTGAATCACATGTAGAAGACACCCTGATTGCGGGTGCCGGCTTATGCGATCGCGCTACGGTCAGTTTTATCGCCAGCAACGCGCGTAACTGCGTGCAATGGTTGATTGATAACGGTGTGGCCTTCGATAAAGAGCCGCAGGGAGAGGGCGAAGCGCGCTACCACCTGACGCGGGAAGGCGGCCACAGCCATCGCCGCATTCTGCACAGTGCTGATGCGACCGGGCGTGCCGTGGAAACCACGCTGGTCAGCCAGGCCCTTAGTCATCCCAACATTCGTATTCTCGAACGGACCAACGCGGTGGATCTGATCTTATCCGATAAAATTGGCCAGCCGGGTCCACGTCGTGTGGTCGGTGCCTGGATCTGGAACCGTAATCGAGAACAGGTAGAAACCTGCCGGGCGCGTGCGGTGATTCTGGCTACCGGCGGTGCCGCTAAAGTTTATCAATACACCACCAATCCAGACGTTGCTTCCGGTGACGGGATCGCGATGGCATGGCGTGCTGGCTGCCGGGTCGCAAATCTGGAATTCAATCAGTTCCACCCCACCTGTTTGTTCCATCCGCAGGCGCAAAACTTCCTGCTTACCGAAGCGCTGCGCGGTGAGGGTGCATGGCTACTGCGCCCGGATGGTACGCGCTTTATGCCAGATTTTGATCAACGTGCCGAGCTGGCGCCGCGCGATATCGTGGCACGCGCGATCGACCATGAGATGAAACGTCTTGGTGTGGATTGCATGTATCTCGACATCAGCCATCAGCCAGCCAGCTTTGTTCGCGCCCACTTCCCGATGATTTATGAAAAGCTGCTGACCTTTGGCCTGGATCTGACCAAAGAGCCGATCCCCATCGTCCCCGCCGCCCATTACACCTGCGGCGGCGTGATAGTCGATCAGCAGGGTCGTACCGATGTCGATGGCCTGTATGCCATTGGCGAGGTCAGCTATACCGGCCTGCATGGCGCGAACCGTATGGCGTCAAACTCCCTGCTGGAGTGCCTGGTGTATGGCTGGTCGGCAGCAGAAGATTTGATGCGTCGTCTGCCAGAGATCAAACAGGTCGAGCATCTTCCTGCCTGGGATGAAAGTCGCGTCGATGATGCCGATGAACGCGTGGTGATTCAGCATAACTGGCACGAACTGCGGCTGTTCATGTGGGATTACATGGGAATCGTGCGCACCACCAAGCGGCTGGAACGGGCGCTGCGCCGTATCAATCTGCTACAGCAGGAAATTGATGAGTATTACGCGCATTTTAGACTGTCTAACAATTTGCTGGAACTACGCAACCTGGTTCAGGTGGCGGAGTTGATGGTGCGCTGTGCACTGGAACGTAAAGAGAGTCGCGGCCTGCATTACACGCCAGACTATCCTTTCCTGTTACCCGAAGCACAGCCCACGGTATTGGCTCCAGCCCATTACATGAACAGATAGAAATCGCGCGTCAGGCTACACCAGTCTTCTGAGTATTGCGTGTTCTCATCACGTATCGCCAGTCGCTCCATCAAGTGTTCTCCGGCACTGGGTGAGAACCCAAGCAGCACGCGATGGGGCGGCCGCTGCGCGTATTCTGCCACGTCATAACGAAAACGCAGATGCCAGCCATCCTGCTGTGCCTGCTCAATCATGCCCTGCCCCAGTGATTCGGGCAGCACCACGCAAAAGAACCCCTCTTCTTCTATTAACTGCGCCGCACAACGTAGCAAAGTCTGGTGATCAAGACTATCGGTGGATCGCGCGGCGGCACGTTGCGGGGTCGCACAGGCCACGCCAGGTGCGAAATAAGGGGGATTACTGACGATCAGGGAGTAACGTTGTTCGCAATCCTCTGCCCAATCGGTGATATCTGCGTGATGAACTGTCACCCTTGATGGCCAGGGTGACGCCTGCACATTCTCCTGCGCCTGCCCGGCTGCATCAGCGTCCAGTTCTACAGCATCGATATGCACCTCATCTGGCGTGCGCTGGGCAATCATCAGGGCAATCAGCCCGCTGCCGCTACCGATATCCAGCACCCGCCGCACACCAGCAACCGGTGCCCACGCGCCCAGCAAAATCCCGTCGGTGCCAACTTTCATTGCACAGCGATCGTGGGCAATAAAAAACCGCTTAAAGGTAAAACCATTCTTTTGTAACTGAGGCCGCGGATGCGGCGTCGTTTCTGTCATTCTCTGCAACCACTCAACAAATCCTGCCCAATGGCAGAGCTTCAGTGTAACGTGGCTCGACAGGGAAAACATCTCCTGGCCGAACGACATCGGCACACAAACAGATGAAGATTATGTTTGTTCTGTCTATAATCAGCGCCCCAAACTGAGGTAGACCATGACCGTAACCACATTCTCCGAACTCGAACTCGACGAAAGCCTGCTGGATGCCCTGCAGGAAAAAGGCTTCACGCGCCCAACAGCCATCCAGGCTGAGGCCATCCCTGCCGCACTGGAGGGCCGTGACGTACTGGGTTCAGCACCGACCGGAACGGGGAAAACCGCAGCTTATCTGCTGCCGGCTTTGCAGCACCTGATCGATTTCCCACGTAAAAAATCAGGCCCGCCGCGCATTTTAATTTTAACGCCCACGCGCGAACTGGCGATGCAGGTTGCCGATCATGCGCGTGAACTGGCAAAACATACACATCTGGATATCGCCACCATCACTGGCGGCGTTGCCTACATGAATCACGCTGAAGTCTTCAGCGAAAATCAGGACATCGTGGTGGCGACCACGGGCCGTTTGCTGCAATACATCAAAGAAGAAAACTTTGACTGCCGCGCCGTTGAAACGCTAATTCTCGATGAAGCCGACCGCATGCTGGACATGGGTTTTGCCCAGGACATCGAAACCATCGCGGGCGAAACCCGCTGGCGTAAGCAAACGCTGCTGTTCTCCGCCACGCTGGAAGGCGACAGCATCAAAGACTTTGCCGAACGCCTGCTGAATGACCCGGTTTCAGTTGATTCGGATCCCAGCCAGCGCGAGCGTAAGAAAATTCAGCAATGGTATTACCGTGCTGACGACCTCGAGCACAAAACCAAACTGCTGGTGCATCTGCTGAAGCAACCTGAAGTCACCCGCTCGATTGTGTTTGTGCGTAAGCGCGAGCGTCTGCATGAACTGGTGACCTGGCTGCACGAAGCCGGTATTCGCTGCAGCTATCTCGAAGGTGAGATGGTGCAAGCCAAGCGCAACGAGGCGCTGAAACGTCTGAATGACGGTCGCGTCAACGTACTGGTGGCCACCGACGTCGCTGCACGCGGTATCGACATCGAAGATGTCAGCCACGTATTCAACTTTGATATGCCACGTACTGCGGATACCTATCTGCACCGCATTGGCCGCACCGCGCGTGCTGGCCGCAAAGGGACTGCGCTGTCACTGGTTGAAGCGCATGACCATGTGCTGCTGGGCAAAATCAGCCGTTATATTAATGAACCGCTTAAGCCACGTACCATCGATGAGTTACGTCCGGAGAGCCGTGCGCCCAGCGCAAAAGTGACCGGAAAACCGTCGAAAAAGGTGCTTGCGAAGCGTAAAGAGCAGAAAGAGAAAGAAGCCGAAAAACCGCGGGTAAAAAAACGTCACCGCGATGCTAAAAATATCGGTAAACGCCGCAAGCCAAGCGGTTCCGGCACACCGGATCAAAGTGTGGAATAAATCAGCACACTTACCAAAAAATCGCCTCCTGTGAGGCGTTTTTTTTACGTTTAACTGCCAAAAATTCCCATTTCGCTCCCCTTTTCACTCTGGTGTCACGAAGCTAAAAGATTAAATACAAAAAGGCCGTACCGGTAAGCACCGGTACGGCCTGGATTGCTGTGTGTCTTTTCGTCAGTTATGCAAAAAGCCGCAGTTACAGGCTTTCAGTGAAAGTACGGGTGATAACATCACGCTGTTGTTCCGGCGTCAGCGCATTAAAACGTACTGCATAACCTGATACACGGATGGTCAGCTGCGGATATTTTTCCGGGTGTTTCACCGCATCTTCCAGCGTTTCACGACGCAGAACGTTAACATTCAGATGCTGGCCGCCCTCGATACGAACCTGTGGTTTCTGCTCCACCGGAATTTCGCGGTAAGCAATTTCACCCAGATCGCTGATGGCAACCACCTGATCTTCAGCAAAATCACCTTTTGCACACAGGCAACGTGCTTCAGATTTTTCATCGTCCAGCAGCCAGAAAGAATTCAGCAGCTGCGGATTATTGGTTTTAGTAATTTGAATACCGGTAATCATACATGGCCTCCAGGTCCAGGCGCTGCCACGGTTGAACAGCGCGGTTTTCGAAAATCTTTGATGCTCAGGTATATCACTGGCAGAAATGAGCAGTTTTGACCTGCATCAATTTCAACCAGGCGCTCTGGTACCAACAAAAACTAAAAACTTGTTTTATAACAGGTTTACGTTTTAAATTTTTTTGTAAATTATCAAATTATTTTTGACCTTCTGCTCCCCGCCCGGACGCGTTAAGCTAGGCGCAATTTTTTGGCAGGGAGTCCATGATGACCGAGAAGCTGACCTGGCACGATGTGCTGGCTGAAGAGAAAGAGAAACCTTACTTTGTGGAGACCCTGAAGGCGGTCGCCAGTGAGCGCGCTGCGGGTAAAACGGTCTATCCGCCGCAAAAAGATGTGTTCAATGCCTTTCGCCTGACCGAGTTAGGGGACATCAAGGTAGTGATATTGGGCCAGGACCCTTATCACGGCCCCAATCAGGCTCACGGACTGGCTTTTTCCGTACTACCGGGCGTAGCCATCCCCCCCTCGCTGCTAAATATGTATAAAGAGCTGGAGCAGGATATACCCGGATTTGTTCGCCCTCAGCATGGCTTTCTGGAGAGCTGGGCAAAACAAGGTGTGATGTTGCTCAACACGGTGCTGACAGTGGAAGCAGGACAGGCACATTCACATGCGCGCTTTGGTTGGGAAACCTTTACTGACAACGTGATCAGCGCAATTAATCAGCATCGCGAAGGGGTGATTTTTCTGCTGTGGGGTTCGCATGCGCAAAAGAAAGGCAGCATCATTGATCGCCAGCGTCATCATGTTCTGAAAGCGCCGCATCCTTCACCGCTGTCCGCCCATCGCGGTTTTTTTGGCAGCCGTCATTTTTCGCAGACCAACACCTTGCTGAATCAGGCTGGGAAACCCGTTATTGACTGGACACCGGTGTTGCCCTGAAACGCAAACGGCCGCATCAGGCGGCCGTTTGTGATTAAGCAGCAAATCAGCTTTTCGCTTTTGCTACCGCAACCATCGCCGGACGCAGCAAGCGACCGTTCAGCGTATAACCACGCTGCATCACCATCATCACGTGATTAGGTGCCACTTCTTCGGATTCCATCATCGACATTGCCTGATGCACATCCGGGTTGAAAGGCACATTGGTCTCACCCACCACCTCCACACCGAATTTACGCACCGCACCCAGCAGTGATTTCAGCGTCAACTCGATGCCTTCAATCATTGATGCCAGTTCAGAATTCTCTTTGTCCGCCACTTCCAGCGCACGCTCGAGGCTATCGATGACCGGCAGCAGCTCGTTGGCAAATTTTTCCAGCGCAAATTTGTGCGCTTTTTCCACATCCATTTCAGTACGACGACGGATGTTTTCGATTTCCGCCTGCGCACGCAGTTGTGCTTCACGCACACCGGACTGCGACTGAGCTAATTCAGCTTCCAGTTGCGCGATGCGTTCATCACGCGGATCCACCTCAGCTGCCGTCTCTGCGTCCAAGTGCTGTTGATCCTGTTGAATTTCGTCTGAGACTTGCTCGTTTGGGGTGTTCTGTTCTTTACTACTCATGAATTTCTCCGCGTTTTGCACATTCATCTCGCTGGTTCGCTTATTATGGGGATCAGTTTGACGGTTTCAAGGGAACCCATCACATTGCCTGGCCGTTTTGGCTTATGAGGAATACGAGCGCAAATGAACAAACACTTTAACTGCATTGGGATCGTCGGCCATCCCCGCCATCCTACTGCGTTAACTACCCATGAAATGCTGTGGCGCTGGCTGACAGCAAAAGGCTATGAGGTGATTGTTGAGCAGCAAATTGCGCGCGAACTGGCACTGAAAAATGTACAAACCGGCACGCTGGCGGAAATTGGCCAGCAGGCCGACCTGGCTGTGGTGGTCGGTGGCGACGGCAACATGCTCGGAGCCGCGCGCGTGCTGGCCCGTTACGATATCAAAGTGATTGGTATTAACCGTGGAAATCTGGGTTTTCTGACCGATCTCGATCCAGACAACGCCCAGCAACAGCTGGATGATGTACTGCAAGGCGATTATTTCGTCGAAAGCCGTTTTTTACTGGAAGCGCAGGTATGCAAAGAAGATTGCTCACCGCGTATTGGTAGCGCCATTAATGAAGTGGTTCTGCATCCGGGAAAAGTGGCGCATATGATTGAATTTGAAGTCTATATCGATGAGGTTTTTGCCTTCTCGCAACGTTCCGATGGTCTGATTATCTCCACACCGACGGGTTCAACCGCTTATTCACTCTCCGCTGGTGGCCCGATTCTGACACCTTCGCTGGAAGCCATCGCGCTGGTACCGATGTTCCCGCATACTCTGTCTGCGCGTCCGCTGGTGATCAACAGTAACAGTACCATTCGCCTGCGTTTCTCCTCGCGCCGCAACGATTTGGAGATCAGCTGCGATAGCCAGATTGCATTGCCGATTCAGGAGGGTGAAGATGTGTTGATTCGCCGCAGCACCCATCACCTCAATCTAATCCACCCTAAAAATTACAATTATTTTAATACGTTAAGTTCAAAACTCGGCTGGTCAAAAAAATTGTTCTGAACCACTTTACTGGATAAAAAACCAGTTTATACTGTATGAAAAACCATATCTGTTTTTCTATACAGGTGAATTTATGCTGGCACAACTTACCATCAGTAATTTTGCTATCGTTCGTGAATTGGAAATCGATTTTCACCGTGGCATGACAGCGATCACAGGTGAAACCGGCGCAGGAAAATCCATCGCAATTGATGCGCTTGGCTTGTGCCTTGGTGGTCGTGCCGAAGCAGATATGGTGCGTCAGGGAGCGAATCGTGCGGATATTTGTGCACGCTTTCAGCTGAAAGCCTCACCGTCTGCCCAACGCTGGCTGGTGGAAAATCAACTGGATGACGGCAATGAATGCCTGTTACGCCGCGTGATCAGTGCCGATGGCCGGTCACGCGGTTTTATCAACGGCACGTCGGTCCCACTTTCTCAACTACGTGAACTGGGACAGTTGTTGATTCAGATTCACGGCCAGCATGCCCACCAACTGTTGCTCAAACCTGAACATCAAAAGCATCTGCTCGATGCTTATGCTGCACACGATGCTCTGCTGGTCCAGATGCGTACCCACTATCAACACTGGCATCAAAGCTGCCGTGCACTGGCCCAGCATCAGCAACTTTCCCAGGAGCGGGAAGCACGCCGTGAGCTGTTGCAGTACCAGTTGAAAGAGTTGAATGAGTTTGCACCGCAACCCGGTGAGTTTGAGCAAATCGACGAAGAATATAAACGTCTTGCCAACAGTGGTCAGTTGCTCTCGACCAGCCAGCAGGCCTTGCAGATTCTGGCCGACAGCGAAGACACCAATATGCAAAGTCTGCTGTATAGCGCACGTCAGATGCTGAGCGAACTGGTCACGCTGGATGATAAAGTCGGCGGCGTATTTAATCTGCTGGAAGAAGCGGCAATCCAGTTGAGTGAGGCCAGCGATGAACTGCGCCACTATTGCGACCGCCTCGATCTCGATCCCAATCGTCTGCACGAACTGGAGCAACGCCTGTCGCGCCAGATCGCTCTGGCACGCAAGCATCATGTCTCACCCGAAGCGCTGCCCGTGTTGTATCAGCAACTGCTGGATGAAGCCGAACAACTCTCTCAGCAGGAAAGCGATCAGGAGACATTACAGATTGCTGTCGCTGCGCATCATCACGAAGCACTGGCGAGCGCCACGCTGCTGCATCAGCAACGTGAGGTTGCAGCACAGGAACTGACCCGGTTAATCACCCAAAGCATGCGCATGCTGGCAATGCCGCACGGTGAATTCGCGATTGTGCTGGAATTCAACCCGGAGCAGCTGACTGCCGAAGGAGCCAGCCGCATTGATTTTCGCGTGACGACTAACCCTGGCCAGCCATTGCAGCCGCTCGGGAAAGTGGCATCAGGGGGTGAATTGTCGCGTATCGCGCTGGCAATTCAGGTTATTACTGCGCAGAAAATGGAAACTCCGGCAATGATCTTTGATGAAGTGGATGTTGGTATCAGTGGCCCGACGGCTGCCGTTGTCGGCCAGATGTTGCGTCAGTTGGGTGAATCAACCCAGGTGATGTGCGTGACGCACTTGCCGCAGGTTGCCGGTTGTGGTCATCAACATTTCTTCGTCAGCAAAGAAACGGATGGTGCAATGACAGAAACGCACATGCAACCACTTGATAAACGTGCACGCCTGCAGGAACTGGCGCGGTTGCTGGGCGGTAGTGAGGTGACACGCAACACGCTGGCGAACGCGAAAGAACTTTTAGCAGCCTGATACCGCACTTTTTTCCGGCCCGATGGTCATATGCTTGCTCTGTAGAGGTTTCCAATAGCGAAAAGGTTTATTATCATCGGCACTTATGTCGCCAGAGTAATAAAGCCTGCCGCAGGCAGAGTTCAGAATTTGATGGCAAAAAAACAGCCTGATGAAAAGGCGTTTGGCCCCAGAAAAGGAATGTAGAGATGCGCTGTAAAATGCTGACTGCCGCGGCAGTGGTAATGTTGATGATGACCGCCGGATGTTCCACCCTTGAGCGCGTTGTATACCGTCCTGATATCAATCAGGGGAACTACCTGGTCGCCAATGATGTGGCTAAAATCCACACTGGCATGACGCAGCAGCAGGTCGCGTATACCCTCGGTACCCCGATGATGCGCGATCCCTTCGGTAGCAATGTCTGGTACTACGTTTTCCGCCAGGAACCCGGTCATGAAAGCGTGAAACAACAGACGCTGACGCTGACTTTCGATAGCAATGGCGTGCTGACTAACATCGACAACAAACCGCGTCTCACTGGCAGCGAAGGCTAAGTAAGATGCAATAAAAAAGGCGCCTGAAGCGCCTTTTTTGTTTCTGCCGTTTCGCTATTTTTTCTCAGCTGAGCGTTCCGCTCGCTGGCGTCTCATCTCTTTCGGGTCGGCAATCAGTGGACGATAGATTTCCACGCGATCGCCATCCTGCAACGTATCATCCAGTTTTACCGGGCGGCTGAACACACCGACTTTATTCGTTTTCAGATCGATATCTTTGCGCAGAGATAACAGTCCTGAGGCTTTAATCGCCTCCTCCACTGTCGCACCCTCTTCCAGCGTTACGGTGCGCAGGTACTGTTTGTCCGGCAGGGCATAAACAACTTCTATCGTGATATCAGGCACGATAAACCTCTTTGGCGCGTTTAGTAAAGGCCAGCACCATATTGTTAGCCAGCTCTTTAAATACCCGACCGAACGCCATTTCTACCAGCATGTTGGTGAACTCAAAATCCAGACTCAACTCGACCTTGCAGGCATCGTCACCCAGTGAAGTAAAGTGCCAGCCCCCGGTCAGCTTGCGGAACGGACCGTCAACCAGCTGCATATGAATGCTTTGATTGCTGGTCAATGTGTTACGCGTAGTAAAAGTCTTACTGATGCCTGCTTTGGAGACATCGACAGCAGCTGTCATTTGATTACCGCTGTTTTCCAGCACCCGACTGCCGGTGCAACCCGGAAGAAATTCAGGATAAGCATCCACATCATTCACGAGCTGGTACATCTGCTCAGCGCTGTAGGGGACCAGCGCTGAACGACTTATCTGGGCCATAATGGTTCCTGTTCATCACAAAACCGTTGAATAATACCATTTTCAGCCATTAAACAAAAATTCACGGCTTTGCCAGCTGTGCTAAAATAGCCTGTTTTTTACCGCCCCGCAGGACAGGGGATGCGTCCACAGACTGAGTGATGTAGACTACGCCGCACTATGACAAAGAAAAAAGCTAACAAACCCGGTTCAGCCACTATTGCCCTCAACAAACGCGCTCGCCATGAATACTTCATTGAAGAAGAGTTCGAAGCGGGTATGTCGTTGCAAGGATGGGAAGTCAAATCTCTCCGCGCTGGCAAAGCCAACATCAGCGACAGCTATATTCTGCTGCGCGATGGCGAAGCCTATCTGTTTGGTTCGACTTTTCAACCGCTGGCGGTGGCCTCTACACATGTGGTGTGCGACCCTACCCGCAACCGTAAACTTCTGCTGAAGCAGCGTGAACTTGATTCGCTCTATGGCCGTGTCAATCGCGAAGGTTACACGGTAGTCGCCTTGTCGATTTACTGGAAAAATGCCTGGGCCAAACTGAAGATTGGTGTGGCACGCGGTAAGAAAGAGCACGACAAACGCGAGGATATCAAAGAACGCGAGTGGAAGATGGATAAAGCGCGCATCATGAAAAATTCCAACCGCTAAGGGATGGAATCTACAGTTTTTTTTGCTATAATTAAAAGTTCCTGGGGCTGATTCTGGATTCGACGGGATTGTGAACCCTTAGGTGCATGCCGAGGTGCGGTAGGCCTCGATAAAAAACCGCAAAAAAATAGTCGCAAACGACGAAAACTTCGCACCTGCTGCTCTCGCAGCTTAATCAGCCTAAGAAACTGAAGGTGTCCTCTCTCCCTAGCCTCCGCTCTTAGGACGGGGATCAAGAGAGGTCAAACCCAAAAGAGATCGCGTGGATGCCCTGCCTGGGGTTGAAGCGTTAAATCCAATCAGGCTAGTTTGTTAGTGGCGTGTCCATCCGCAGCTGGCAGGCGAATGTAAAGACTGGACTAAGCATGTAGTGCCGACGGTGTAGTAATTTCGGACGCGGGTTCAACTCCCGCCAGCTCCACCAAAATTCTTCAAAGATGGTTCCAGAGCCATCCGCAGAAGTCCTGAAAGCCCGCATAGCGCAAGCCCTGCGGGCTTTTTTGTGTCTGTAATCTTCCGACATGATCCGCCTGAATCCAGTGATAATTGGTACACGTTTTGGTACACGCTATAATATGGGCCAAAAACGTGTACCAATTATGGACGGAAATCAATCATGGCGCGGATCACACGCCCCCTCACTAACAATGAAATCCTTAAAGCCAAGCCTCAAGAGAAAGACTTCACGCTGCATGACGGAGATGGGCTCTTCATTCTCATCAAAACGTCAGGGAAGAAGCTATGGCGCTTTCGCTATCAACGACCGGACAGCAACAGCCGTACAAATTTGAGTCTTGGCTCCTACCCTGCTCTCACGCTCGCTGCTGCTCGACAAATGCGCGACCAGTATTTGTCTCTTCTCGTACAGAGAATCGATCCACAGCGGCAAGAGGAAGAAGCCATTAAGCAGCGTCAAATCGAGTTAGATAGCGTTTTCGCAGTGGTAGCCGAGAATTGGTTTCAGCTAAAGAGCAAAAGCGTTACAGAGGACTATGCGAAGGATATCTGGCGCTCTTTAGAGAAAGACATTTTCCCAAGTATAGGGGATATTCCAGTCCAATCGATAAAAGCCAGAATGCTCGTTGAAACACTGGAACCTATAAAAGCAAGAGGAGCATTAGAAACAGTACGCCGTTTAGTACAACGTATTAATGAAATAATGATATATGCAGTAAATACCGGATTAATTGATGCAAACCCAGCGGCAGGCGTGGGTATGGCTTTTGAGAAACCCAAAAAGCAGAACATGCCTACAGTAAGGCCAGAAGAGTTGCCAGCACTAATGCGATCTTTGGCCATGTCCAATTTATCCGTTCCAACACGCTGTTTGATTGAATGGCAACTACTGACCCTTGTCCGGCCTTCTGAAGCTTCCGGTGCCAGATGGGACGAAATCAATCTAAATACAAACACTTGGACAATCCCAGCACATCGAATGAAAGCAAAGAGAGAACATATAGTGCCTTTGTCATCACAAGCACTGGAGGTATTAAGTGTGATGAAAAGCATCAGTTTCAAAAGAGATTTCATATTTCCTAGCCGCAACGATCCAAATATGCCAATGAACAGCCAGACAGCTAATGCAGCTTTAAAAAGAATTGGATATGGTGGTAAGTTAGTGGCTCATGGTATGAGAAGCATAGCAAGCACTGCATTGAATGAAGCCAATTTTAACACTGATGCGATTGAAGTTTCGCTGGCTCATGTCGATAAAAATGAGGTTAGAAGAGCCTATAACCGGTCATTGTATCTTGACTTACGAAGAGAGCTGATGGCTTGGTGGGGAGATTTTGTTTTCAGGAAGTGACTATAAGGAGATGAAATGTTACGTGACATAATCGATGTTGCGGATGATAAAAGCCTTTCTCAAGGCACTATTTTTAATTGTGCCTATTGTGCTTTATATCCCAATGACGAAACCCTAGGACTAATAGTTACGGCTCGCTGCGATATCGCAAACAAAGATAAAGTGAAATTTTTCAACTACATACCCGCAATTCCGTTCAACATCTGGAAAAAAAAAGAGCTACTCCCCTTATTAAAAAAACGCGTTTATAAAAACCTTTTTCATCAGTACCTAACTCTCATTTCCTCTGCTGGTTTTTCAGAAACAAACGTAAAAACTTATGGATTTGAAAAAATTCTAGAAGAAATTAAAAAACAAAAAAAAATCAATGCACGAGATTTAACAAAGCTCCTGACCTTGAAGGAAAAACTGAGCTGTTTTATTGATGAGGGGAATTATGAAGTTATGCACAGACTCTTCTCCGACGAAATAAAAAAATGCATTGATGATATAATCGAAAATAAAAACCCAGATTATTTCCTGATAGATCGAGTACCAGGTTACAATGCAGTAGTTGTTAATCTTAGAGAAATATATGAATTAAGCATATCTACGGCAAAACTAATACCTAACGGTATAGATCTGGAGTATAACGGAAACCATCCTGGGCTAAACATTAACATAGAGAATAAATTTTGTAGCATTGTAGGTCAAATGAAGTCCCCGTACATCGAGTTATTAATACAGAGATTCGCAAACAACTTCATTCGGATCGGTGTAACCAATCCACACAAGGAATTATCAACCTCAATAATGGGAATTTAAAATGAATTTTATTGCAATTGACAGTAGCGCGGCAAGAAAAATTGTTTCAGAAAGAATGTTGCAGTCAGCTGATTATGACAAAGGTCAACTTCTCGCAAATCTTTTAAAAGATGGTAGCATAACTGACTTCAGTCCTGACATTAAAGCAATAGAGCATAACGCTGGAATTTACATTTTAAGCAAGAATCCAACAAAGAAAAACTTTTTAATTTATGACACCACAACATTCAATGGATTCCAAAAAACCAGCAATGAAGTAATCACTATACTGCAAAAATCATGCAGATTAGCCATTAAACTATGGGATAAAATCGGTCACAGTCCTTGTGAAAAGGTTATTAATGGCACGTCACTAATCGCTCTTTTACCTCTATCTTTCACTACAGGAAAATCATACAAAGTTATTCTTGACAAATCCCCAGATAAAGAAAGACAGGAAAAGAGGAATGAAAGTAGTTTTTTAATATTTCAAGATGGTTATGAAACAGCAGGAGACAGTCCTAAACTTTCTAATTTTAGAAAAGCAAAAGAAGGCATGAGCGAGATAGATTTCACATCACTATTTAAACCTGTTGATAAAACTGACGCCCCTCAGAACTCATATTTAATAGTTAATGAATCAGATGCCAATAATGCCCAATCAAACCCTCATATGGGACTTGACTATTGGTCTAAGAATCTCACGGAAAATCAAAAGAGATTCGTATTTAGCGAAAGCTATGGTCCTGACATACTCAAAGGTGCTGCCGGAACAGGAAAGACGCTGAGCCTCATTCTGCGGTGCGTAGTTCAACTAAAAAATGCACGGGATAAAGACACACCTCTCCAAGCTATCTTTATAACTCATAGCATTGCCACAAAAGAAAACATTGAAAACCTAATAGCATCCAATGGAGGCGTGGATTTTATCGATTCAGATGGACAACATTCAGTGGTAGTCACAACATTACAAGAATGGTGCATAAAAAACTTAGGCAATAGAATATCTGCCACTGAATATTTAGACAATGACGCACTGGAATCAAAGCAATTACAACTTTTATATATTAATGAAGCTCTGGATGATTTTTTGATAAATGATTATGCCGGCGCCGTCTCATTTATCACCCCTGAGCTAAAGGATTTCTTTGGAAATAACGACACTTGGTCAATTTCCATTTTACTACAAGAAGAAATTTCAACATATATAAAAGGTAGAGCTGGGGATGATTTAGAGACTTACATTTCCTTAGCAAGAACAAAGCTCACCATTCCTTTATCATCTGAAGACGACTTTAAAACAATATTTTCAATATATAATAAATACCAAGAAAAACTCATATCTCTAAATTTATTTGATAGTGATGATATTACACTTTCAGCGTTAAAAGAAACCTCCACGCCGATCTGGAAAAGGAGAAGGATGAATAGTGGTTACGATATCATGTACATTGATGAGACCCATCTGTTCAACATAAATGAACTAAGTCTCTTCCACAATCTGCTAAAACCCAATTCGAATCATATTGTATTCACGATGGACAGAAGTCAGGCGTCTGGCGACACTGCAATCACAAAAGATGATGTGACAAAAGAGCTTGATGCCAAACTAGCTAACGAGCATGGGCTAAATGCTGTATTCCGCTCCTCAGAGCATATTATCAATCTTGCAAGTTGCGTGTTAGCTTCCGGTGCAACTTTATTCCAAGAGCTAGAAAATCCCTTATCAGAATCTATGACTGGCCACACTTCTCTAATTGAAGAGAAATGCACCATTCCTTATATTATTTCAAAGCAAACTTCGGAAGAGGTCTATAAAGCTTGTTTTTCTTTATCGGATCATATAATTCAGTCTTATGGCATACCAAAAAAAGACATTCTCATAGTGCCGTGCACTGACAAATCATTACGCGAGTTAAAATCTTTTTGTGAAAAACAACAAGTTAATCATGCAACAATCGAAAGGCGAGGTGACAACTTAGCGATAGAAAGAGCTGCTGAAAAAGATCAATATATTATTGGAGGAATAGATTACATAGGTGGACTTGAGTTTTCAGCAGTAATTATAATCGGTGCAGATGCTGACAAATTCCCAGAGCAATCAACTTATACAGGAGAGTCACACCATTTCATCAACTACTCAGCCTTCAACAAATTATATGTCGCTATTACTAGAGCCAAATTTCAAGTCGCTTTCATCACCGAGAAAACTCAAAAAATAAGCCCTTTATTAGAAACCGCAGTGCAGGAAGATCTTATAGTTTACAATAATGAGCTAGCCGAAAAAATTTAATACTTAAAACGCGAAGCTAATGCCAGTTAGCTTCGCGCGCAATGCTATCCCCGCCACGCCTGCCCGCTTTATGCATCGCTTTTCATGCAGGTGCATAATGCGGGCCGGACCGCGTCCGGCATGGCCTGAATGGGGAAAAGCGGTGCATGGTTTTGCATGCAGATCCATGCACGCTATGCATGCATCACTCTTTACAAAGCGGCTGGCCAGAAAAAGGGCTTCAGAAAGGCAAAGCGAAGACACAAAAAAGCCGCTGGTCGGCAGCGGCTGTGTGGGATTAATGTACCTGGCGAAATGCAGAACCGTAACGGCCCAGCGTCTGGCGTTCCTTTACCGGTTCCGGCGGTGCTTCCGGTACTTTTTCCGGCTGTGGCGGTGCGGTGATGACCTTTGTGATGCTTTCATTCGTCTTGAAGGTGCAGGAGCAGTCCAGGTTAGTGCACTGGTGATAACGCTCTTTCACCTGCTCGGACATATAACGACTCGATTTGGTGTGTGCCGCGCTTTTGCAGTAGGGACAGTGCATCATTTCTGGCTGCCCTCCTGAAGTTTTGCACGCTGTGCCCGGATTGATTCCCCCAGCTTCTGGCGGCGCAGGGGGCGCGTATAGAGCTCCATATCAACCCCAGTCAGCGCCGGGCGATGCAGGCCGATATTCTCCAGCAGCGGTGCCTCTTTCAGCACGCTCTCCGGCAGTGCCATTGCTGCCCGCGTCAGTGCTTCGCCAACCAGCCCGGCCACATCCTTAATCCGGTCCCGGTCGTCACCGGCAAACGTCGGGGAAAGTTCTTCACGCCGGATACGCAGACTGATGGCCCACAGCAAAGCCGGACTCACGTTGCGCAAAGCTGACTGCCAGTGCGCATCCGCGAATCCGGTAAACGCCTCGCGGTGCGATTCAACATACTCTTT
Organism: Pantoea sp. X-Soil-TKNS-1280; assembly: GCF_059730475.1. Lineage (NCBI taxonomy): Bacteria > Pseudomonadati > Pseudomonadota > Gammaproteobacteria > Enterobacterales > Erwiniaceae > Pantoea > Pantoea sp. X-Soil-TKNS-1280. The sequence goes on from NZ_AP035962.1 coordinate 3,252,925, forward strand.
GCCACTGCCGCAGCATTTCAGCATCGCCTCCTGCTTATCCAGCGCCAGCTCTTTCAGCAGCCCGGCAAACTCATCGGCCAATTCCCGGCTGGCGATACGCTGTGAATGCTCGGTGCGCAGCTCATCCGTGAGGTTGCCGCGCAGGTTACGGAAGCGCGTGCGCCAGTTGTTCTCGGCTTCTTTACCGGCTTCGATGGCCGCCTGCTGCTCTTTCTCACAGCGGGTGATATCAGCGCAGATGCCGTTATACCGCTTCATTCTTTCCGTATGTTCTGCACGGGCCTTCTCGAAGCGCACCAGTGAGGCAGGTTTCTGTTCCGGGGTGGTCATGGTGGTCTCTCATCGTCTGTAAAGGATGAGGTCATTCTGTCGTGTACCACAGGACAGCGCATTTCATTGCTTCCCGCCTGTCAATGAGCAGACAAAGGCAGAGCCGGTGCGGGCCCCCTCTTAACAGATTTTATTTCTTATATAACTGTTCACTGGTATTCACTGAGATAAAAAAGATAATAAATACAGTAAGTAAAGCAGTGAACACTTAGATTTAAAGTCTTCACCAAGTATTCACAGGTGTTCACACCTTTCAGAAACAGGCCTTTTTCTGGCGAGCGAACCTTCATTGTTTTTAGCTATTAATTAACAATCATTAATTGATACTTAAATCAAATGTCCCTTTAAAGGCTAACAGAGGCTAATAGAGGCCAACAGAAAACAAAACGCTTGTTTTTTGACCAATTCCATCTTGTTTACATGAGTAAAAATATTCTCACAATAGGGGGTTACCTGAAGACACTACCGTAACCGGACAGCACCGGCCGGACCCAGAAAGAGGTAACACCATGCACGCAGTTTCATCCGTACCGGCCCCTGCCCTCCCCGTAACCCGTGACGTCGTTTTCCCGCGTGACCGCTTCATGCGCCTGCCGGAAGTCATCAGCACCTGCGGCCTGTCACGCTCGACCATTTACGACTTAATCAGCCGGGAGCAGTTCCCGTCGCAGATTTCCCTCGGCGGTAAAAACGTCGCCTGGCTGGCGTCAGAGATTGACGGCTGGATGCAGGCCCGCATCGCGCAACGCGCCGGGGGTGCAGCATGATTACGCTGAATTTCGGCACGAAAACCTACCCACTCACCCGCGAAGAGGCCGCCTTTGTCGCGGAAAGCCTGACGGCAGCCGTCAGCGGCAAACCCGCCACGGCACCGGCCTTTACAAGCGGGATGCACGGCCATATTTCCGTGCTGAGTCGAAAAGCGAAGCCTGCCAAACAGGGCGAGAAGAAAGAGGACGGGAAATTCCGATCAAATCCGCCGCAATCCGATCACGTCCTGACCGATTGCTGAGGAAAACGCCCCGATGTGTGAAAAAAGGCTTTTCTCTGGCGAGCGGCCGTTATACAGTTTTCTCGCTGCCGCAAAATCGGCAGCCGGGCGTAGGAACCCGTGCTACTTATTGGCGACACAACACGCGCCATGCGTGTTTTTTTACGTCGTTGCCTCAGTGCGCCATTTTTCAGCGCAGCGGTTCTTATTCCGTTGCGTCGTCAAAATAATGGTGGCTCAGGCGGGGCAGCCTTCGGGCTGGCCGGTTTCCAATAAGGCCGGTATTCCTACCCCCGTCTGGGCTACCACCCATGAGCGTAGGAACTCCGGTGGTAGCAGTAACCGCTACTTATTGGAGTTTGTCCTCATGACAACGGCCCTTACTGTCACTCACCCCGAATTCACCTTTATTTTTGCCGCCGTGCGCCGCACCGATGCCGCCGCACGCCCCTGTATGCTGCGCACCGTGGCAGGCGATGAGCGCAGCGCCCGCGCCCGCCTCGCCCGCGATTATGTCCTGTCCTTTGCCGGTCGTCTGCCGGTTAAGGCGGTGGTCGCATGAATACCCTTTCTCAACACCTGAATAACCAAGACTCCTACCCCATTCCCCACGCTGACTACCTGCGCCTGCTGCACGCGCACACGGTCGGCGTGACCGTGCTCGATATGTTCGACTCGGTGAACTGTCTGAGCGCGCGCGGCTGCGTGCCGGACGGCGCGGCGCTGGCCTCGGTCGTCGCCCTGCTCACCGACCAGCTCGGTAAAGTCGTTGAAACCTGTGAATCCCGCATGTTAGCCACGGAGGCCCGCCATGATGACCGTTAATCACTCCTGCCTGCCCGTTGAGGTACGCACCGCCGTTTACCGCCGCGCGCTGGCGCAGGGCTACCTGAATGCCTGCAAAAGCCTCGGCATTACCGTTTCCGCCACGCTCGATGAGTTGCAGATGACCATTGCCCTTGAGCTGGAGGGCTTCTATGTGCGCCGCCACGGCCCCGATGCGGGCATGGAGATGGCCTGTACCATGCTGGGCGATATGGTCGAGCCTGACCTGCTGACCGCGCCGCCGCGCCTGACGCAGCTCGGCGTCACCATGATGGATGAGCTGTTCCGCAGCCAGCTTGCGGCCGCCAGCCGCACCACGCTGCACTGAGGGAGGACGCTCACATGAAACATATTGTCTCTGACACCGTACAGGCGGCCACCGGGCTCTGGCCGCAGCTTCTGCCCGCCCTCGGCATCAGCGTGCACGCCGGGGGGCGGCACGGTGCCTGCCCGGTCTGTGGCGGTAAAGACCGCTTCCGCTTTGACAATCAGGGCGGTCGCGGAACCTGGCTGTGCAACCAGTGTGGGGCCGGTGACGGCCTTAACCTGGTGGAGAAAGCACTCGACGTCAGCACGAAAGAGGCCGCCGTCAGGGTGGCCGGGATGCTCGGCGCGCTGCCGGAGTCCGCCCCGGTGATGCCTGATGCCGCAGACAGAACCCACGCGCAGGCAGACGCCGCCGCACGGGCGCAGGCGCTTATCGCTGCCGCCGTCAGCCGCACGGACAACGCCTACCTTTCAGCTAAGGGGCTGTACGGCACGCAGGCGCTGACGCTTTCTGATGCGCTGCGCTGTGGTGGCATCAGTTTTGCCGCCGGGGATGTGCTCATCCCGCTGACCGGTGAAGACGGCTCGCCCGTTAACGTGCAGCTCATCAGCGCCGGAGGCGACAAACGCACCCTGCCCGGCGGGCAGGTGAAAGGCACGTACTGGCTGGCAGGCGAGCCGGACGGCAAAACGCTGTGGCTCACCGAGGGTTACGCCACCGGCCTGACCGTGCACCGGCTGACCGGCCAGGCGGTTTACGTGGCGCTGAGCGCCAACAACCTGCCCGCGCTGGCGAAGCGGCTGCGTGAGTCACATCCTGACGCGCTGATGCTGATTGCCGCCGACCGTGACGACAACGGCACCGGCCAGCTAAAGGCAGAGGAAGCGGCCAGAGCCTGTAGCGGCAAAGCCGCCCTGCCGCCGGTGGCGGGTGACTGGAACGACGTGTGGCAGGCGCAGGGCGATATTGCCACGCTGGCGCAGCTCACCGCCTTCACCCAGCCGCAGCCACTCAGCCCGTTTGAATCCGTCAGCGAGGCCGACCTGAAGGCCATGAGCGCCAGCCAGAAGGCGGAGCTGCTGGTCGCCCACTACGGGCAGGCGCTGGCCGTGCCGCCGGTCGGGGAGGAAATCTGCCGCTATGAAAGCGGCGCATGGCAGGTGATGGAGGCGAAGACGCTGCGCCGGGAAATCGCCGCCCTGTTTCAGAAGGTGCGCGCGCCATTCTCCGCCGCCGGTATCGGCAGCGTGCTCGACACGCTCAAGCTGATGGTGCCGCAGATGGGGGAACCGTCCCGCCGCCTGATTGGCTTCCGTAACGGCGTGTTTGATACCGCCACCGGCACGTTCAGCCCGCACCGCCGCGAGCACTGGCTGCGCACGGTGAACAGCGTGGATTACACCGCCCCGCGTCCGGGTGAAAACCTTGCAGACCACGCCCCGGCATTCTGGCGCTGGTTAACGCGGGCCGCCGGACACAGTCACGACAAGCAGGAGCGAATTCTCGCGGCGTTATTTATGGTGCTGGCAAACCGCTATGACTGGCAGATGTTTCTTGAGGTGACCGGCCCCGGCGGCAGCGGTAAAAGCGTGATGGCCTCAATAGCCACTCTGCTGGCCGGAAAAGACAACACCACGTCCGCCACCATCGACACGCTGGAATCCTCACGCGAGCGCGCCAGCGTGGTGGGCTTCTCGCTGATTATCCTGCCTGACCAGGAGAAATGGAGCGGCGACGGCGCGGGCATCAAGGCGATTACCGGCGGCGATGCGGTGGCAATCGACCCGAAATACCGTGACGCCTATTCGGCACACATCCCGGCGGTGATTCTGGCGGTGAACAACAACCCGATGCGCTTCAGCGACCGCAGCGGCGGTGTGTCACGCCGCCGGGTGATCCTGACGTTCCCGGAGGTGATACCGGCAAAGGAGCGTGACCCGCAGTTGCTGGACAAAATCAGCACCGAGCTGGCCGTTATCGTGCGTCACCTGATGCAGCGCTTCAGCCAGCCGGAGGAGGCCCGCGCGCTGCTTCAGGCGCAGCAGACGTCCGGCGAGGCGCTGGAAATTAAACGCCAGGCTGACCCGCTGGTTGATTTCTGCGCCTACCTGATGCCGATAAGCACCGCGACCGGCCTGTTTATGGGTAACGCCAATATCCGCCCGCTGAATCCGAAGCGATATCTGTACCATGCCTACCTGTCATTCATGGAATCGCGCGGCCATCAGCACCCGCTCAGCCTGACCGCATTCGGCCAGGCGGTGCCGCAGACGCTGAAGGAGTATGAGCGCATCCTGCTGAAGCGCCGGACGAATAACGGCGTCCAGACCAATCTCACGTTACATGAGGACAGCGAGGCCGACTGGCTGCCCGCGTGCAGTCAGTAAACCCCGCAACAAACGAACCGGCTCAGGCCGGTTTTTTTACGTTTCAGCCCGGAGTGATCACTCCATATGAACACAAGTGTACACACACCCCTTAACCCTTCACTACCTAACAAATTGATTTAAAATGATTAAAATCAAAAGTGAACAGTGTGAACACTTTTTACTAAAATCATTTCTGACTCTGAAATGATTGGTCATGTAAGAAAAAAGGTTAGAATCGACCTGTTTGTCTTTTAAACACATGAGGTTGCATTATGGATGATGGCATAAAGATCGCGATGTCCCCTGTTCAGCTTGCTGCTGCGCTCTCTGATAAGACAGTGACAGAGGCGGAAACGATGAGTAACCGCCTTCTCGGAGGGCTGGGGCTTGTCATGGGTTCACTTGAGCTGGCAGGCGCCACCGCTCTGTGTATCGCACCTGAACCTACCGGATTAACAAAAGCAGGATGTGTAGTTGTCGGCGCACATAGTCTCGATAGCATTCACGCTGCTGCAAACCAGCTCATTGTGGGCAGAGACACCCGCACGGCAACTTACGAGGCAGCAACAGCAATTGCCAAATCCTTTGGAGCAGATGACGATACGGCGATGAAAATCGGCCTGACTGTCGATATCGCTGTTCCATTAGGATTTGCACTTGGCATCGGCGCAAGCCGGGTAGCAGCAGTAAGGGCTGGCCGTATCAAACTCAGTGAGCATGAGTCAATGACGGGTTTTAAACCCGGCGGGCATACGCTTTCCACACATGTTGGCAAAAGCGATGCAGAGCTGTTAGCCCGCTTTGAAACGAATAAACGTTTGCAGTATTCCACAACCTTTACCAACGTGCGTGTTGCAGAAGAAGCCATATCGAGAGCGCTCTTTGCTAATCGGGGCGTTATAAAATCCGTTCTTGGCGGAGGCAGGCAGGGAGCCAGGCTGACTATTCGCTATGCATTTGGGAAACCGATTGGCTACGGTTTCCAGCGCGGGAGTAACCAGCGGATAGTCATGACAAATGTGAGAATTGTTATTGATTTTCAGCAATATAACGGCAAACCCTATTACATTCTCACAGCGTTCCCGGCTCTATAGGTACAAAATGCAAAACTTCCACTTTCTTGACCAACTGATTTTCGGTTATTTCAACCAGGACGCCGACATCATCAATGATGGCGAGGATACGATTGAAGGCATAGTACGGCTGTTCAAAAAGTCAGCACCAGACTGGATGCTCAAAGATCTCGTCGAAGAAGTTGATGATTTTATCTCCGCCTATGGTGACGGTGTCGAAGAAGAGTTCAGGAAACGATACGGGTTTGATTTTTCGCCTGAACTTTGGGAAACCACTGCTCATGAATTCCTGATGACTGTACGTCAGATCTCGTCAGAGAAATGAGGTTTCCGGGAGTACATTTCCTGATGAGAAAAAATAATTGGTACACGTTTAGGTACACGGAAGAAAACTGAATTAAACAAACAACCTTTAAAACAATAAGTTGGATTATTTATTCAGATTCCGCCAGCCCCAAAATTCTTTCGCGGCGATACCAGAATCGTCCGCTGAAGTCCTGAAAGCCCGCACGGCGCAAGCCCTGCGGGCTTTTTTGTGTCTGTAACTCCTGCTAGCTACAGAGAAAGAAGTGAGCGACATCCTAAAATCATGAGAAAGATTAATTGATCAATATTTATCCATGATGAATATTAAGTCGCCGGGGCAAGAGGCTCCGGGATTCAATAAGGAGATATCTCATGGGCTATTACATTCTCAAGAAAAGTACCAAAACCGTACAGAACCAGAAGTATTATTTTGTATTGAAGGCAAGCAATGGCGAAACTATCGCCACCAGCGAAATGTACTCCACTAAGCAAGCCGCACAAAATGGCATCAGATCCGTTCAGCAGAATGGTAGCTCAGCTGATGTCCGCGACCAGACTTAACATCGCAGCCTAATCTAAGGGCTGTCATCAGCCCTTTCTCATGCTCCACGGCCACCTCCCGCACACATCCGGGTGTTGCACTTCACTGCTTTTAACTTGAGATTATTCTAAATTTAGAATTTACTAAAATATCAGAGACCAATTTATCGCTGTTTAAAGAAAATGCCACCACCACAGCTGTCTTGCTCAAATCGATGAGTAATCCAGGCAGGTTATTGATCCTTTGCATTCTCATCGATTCTCCAGGCACATCGGCTGGCGATCTGAGCAAGCTGACAGGATTGAGTCCATCCGCTACATCCCAGCATCTTGCCCGCATGAGGTCGGAAAACCTCATTAAGAGCGAGAGACAGGCGCAGCGCGTTAATTATTTTATTAAAGATGAATCAGTACAAAAGCTGGCAGCGACCTTAAAAGCGATTTTCTGCCCGGAAAATACATGATGAGCCACGCCACAACTTCATCCAATGAAATCAACCAACTCAGGGAAAAAGGGGCGTGATTGTTGATATTCGCGAAAAAGATGAGTTTCGCCGCGAGCACATCCCCGGATCTATTTCATGGCCTCTGAGTGAGATACAGTCTGGCAACACACTGCACACCTTCCCAGCACAGAGTCCCGTGATTTTCCATTGTCAGGCAGGCTTGCGTACTCAACCGAACAGCGCAGCACTGGCAAAAACCGCCGATGGTGGCGAACTCGTCCTGCCTGAGGGAGGGATCAATGCCTGAAAACAAGCGAGTCTTCCGATAGTAAAAAACGCCAGACAGCCTCTCCCCCTGATGCGACAGGTGCAGATCACTGCCGGAACGATGGTTCTGGTGGGGGGTTATTGCGGGGTATAATCTGCATCTGAGATTCTTTTTACTATCCGGTTTTGTCGGCGCGGGTTTGCTTTTTGCTGGTATCAGTGGCTGGTACGGCATGGCAAATCTACTGGCAAAAATGCCCTGGAATCGCCAGTAGTAAAATAAAGCCGGTCAGAACACGATGATTCATTTACAGTTTATTCCTAAAGCCAGATGTTACTGAGCGTGCCATTGTTAACTACGGTCAGAACATTAATGACTTTGATGAGGGAATATTCATGAAAAAGACAATTATCGCTTTATCAGCATTTCTGCTGGCTTCGTCGGCTTTTGCCGCTACCACACATGCAACCGATGAAACCGTAGCCAATGCACAGGCAGGCGCGAATACCGCAAAAGAGAAACTGCATCAGGCGCAGGATGAAGGGTCTGAACTGAAGCTCAAGTCTAAACATGCTGCTGAAGGTAAAAGCGATAGCCTGAGTAGCAAGGCGAGCGAAGGCACACAAAAGGCCTGGCATAAAACCAAAGAAGGGACTGAAAAAGGTTGGGATGCCACCAAAGAAGGTGCTCAGAAAGGCTGGAACAAAACCAAAGAAGGTGCCAGCGACGTGAAGAAAAAAGTCACCGAATAAGTTAACTCAGAGGCCGCAAATGCGGCCTTTTCTTTATCTTAACAAACCCCATTCTTTGCTTCCTGGCTGCATAGCCCTTACACTGCTTTTTTTCCTTCAAAAACCATTAAACACGCTTATGTCTGACACCTTCATCCGCCAGCCGCTTCCCCTGCCAAACGGTCACAACAAAGTGCTGCTGCATTCCTGTTGCGCGCCCTGCTCCGGTGAAGTAATGGAAGCGATGCTGGCTTCCGGTATCGATTACACCATTTTCTTTTACAACCCAAACATTCATCCATTGAAAGAATACGAACTGCGAAAGGAAGAAAATATCCGCTTTGCCGAGCAGTTTGGTGTCCCTTTTGTCGATGCCGACTACGACAAAGACAACTGGTTCGAACGCGCCCGCGGTATGGAGTGGGAGCCGGAACGCGGCGTGCGTTGCACCATGTGTTTTGATATGCGCTTCGAACGCACTGCATTATATGCCCACGAACATGGTTTCCCGGTCATCACCAGCTCACTGGGTATTTCGCGCTGGAAGAATATGCAGCAAATCAACGATTGTGGAGTACGTGCCGCCGCACGTTATCCGGATATGCTGTATTGGGAATTTAACTGGCGTAAAGGTGGGGGTTCCGCACGCATGATCGAAATCAGTAAGCGCGAACGTTTCTATCAGCAGGAATATTGTGGTTGCATCTATTCATTACGCGACAGTAACCGCCATCGCGTTGCCAGTGGTCGGGAACGCATCGAGATTGGCGTGCAGTATTACCAGCCTGATGAAGACTAGCTCTGCAGAATGCTGGTGAAAAACCGCTGAACCATGGTCGCATCCGGCTGCCTGCCTTCCTGAATAATGGAACGCAGCAGCCACGCATCAGTGAACGCTACCGCGGCTTCTGCCTGCTGCGAAGTCAACGCCAGTTGCTGTTGCAGTATTTGCTGATGACTGGTAATCCATGCCGCTGCTGCCTGCCGCAGACGAGGGCGTGAAACCGCAGCAACAAACAATTCGTACTCACAAATTAATCTGGCCCGCGCATCCAGCGTCCAGAACAAGAACCGGGTTAGCTGCCGTGGGATGTCCGTTTCTGCTTCCACGAGAAACCACTCCTGTGTTTGCCGGGTAAAATTCTCCACCGCCCGTTCGATGACCGCCGCATGCAGCTCATCGAGATTTTTAAAATGATAAGTGACGGTTCCAGGCGAGATATCACAATCTGTTGCCACCGCGCGATGGGTACAGGCATGTAATCCGTCGCGGCGGATAATCGCCGCTGCACAGTGCAAAATGTTGTCACGCATCTGCTCAGCGCCAGCGCGCATCGCTCTCTTCCCGACACTCATCATCTGACTCATCTTATTTCAACAGCTGCGCACTACCTGAAAAGGTGTTCTTGCCGTTGGCAGAAGTGATATGAAACGCCGGAGCACCTGCACGGTCAGCTTTTTGAGCGAGCGCTGCAACCAGATCGTCAAGATTGCTGGCACCGCTGGCACTGATATGCCCGATCACCTGTTGCGTTCCTGGAGACGCAATTTCAGTGGCAGCCAGCGCCGAAGCACTCAGGGAGACCAGCGCACCGGTCATCATCAGTTTTACAAGGATAGTTTTCATATTTGCTCCAATAGGGGGGAAATGCTGGAGCGCATGGTAGAGCGATGGTCAGATAAACATAACCCTGTCATCCTGACAGACTTATTCATTAAAATTGAATAAGACCAATCCATTAAAATACCGTACAACGTACAAAATAAAACATTATCATCTGCAAAATACATATTAATTGATTGAATATGCCAAAAACAGACTTTCATCGTACCAGCGTACGATAAATACGTGTCAAGCCTTGCGTTTTCTGGTCAAAAAAAAGCAGCGCTTCCTGGGAAAACGCTGCTGTTATAACCGCCCAAATCGTTAAATCCGTTAACGCACCACCACCGTCAACAGTATGATCACTGCCATCATGATTAGCAGATGGCACACCACCTTATCCAGTTTGCGCATATCGCCTCCCTGGTTTTAGAACCACTGGCCAAAACGTTTGATGTAGAACGTTTTCATGCCCTGTGCCAGCACGCAGTAACCCAGCAGAATCGCGACCAGCCACGGGAAGTAGGCCCACGGCAGCGGTACCAGACCCACCATCGCGCCGAGTGGCGAGAACGGTAGCAAAATCCCCGCCACCATCACACAGCCGGTGGCAAGCAACACCGGCAACGCCGCGCGGCTCTGGATAAACGGAATCTTTTGTGTGCGCAGCATATGCACCACCAACGTCTGTGACAGCAACCCTTCTACAAACCAGCCAGACTGGAACAGCGACTGCACTGCCGGAGTATTGGCAGCGAACACATACCACATGACGGCAAAGGTTGTGATATCAAAGATGGAAGATGTCGGCCCAATCCACAGCATGAAACGTTTGATATTACGCGCATCCCATTTACGCGGTTTACGCAGGAATTCACGATCCATTTTGTCCCACGGCAATGCCAGCTGGGAAACGTCATACATCAGGTTCTGAATCAGCAGATGTATCGCCAGCATTGGCAGGAACGGTATAAAGGCGCTCGCTACCAGCACGGAAAAGACGTTGCCGAAGTTAGAGCTGGCGGTCATATTCAGATACTTAATGATGTTGCCGAAGGTTTCCCGGCCCTTCATCACACCCGCTTCCAGTACCATCAGATCTTTTTCCAGCAGGATAATGTCAGATGATTCTTTAGCGATATCCGCTGCGCTATCGACAGAGATCCCCACATCCGCATCGCGCAGGGCTGGTGCATCGTTGATACCATCCCCCAGGAAGCCAACAGTATGATCCTGCTGTTGCAGCGCTCGCAGGATGCGTGATTTCTGCAATGGCGTCAGTTTGGCAAATACCGCACTCTGCGCAGCCACTGTCGCCAGCTGTTCATCACTCATCGCCGCAATATCATCGCCGGTGACGATGGTGCCACAGTCGATACCGACCTGCTGGCAGATACGCGCCGTCACGACCGGGTTATCACCGGTCAGCACTTTGACGCTGACACCGTTTTCCTGCAACGCAGTAATGGCTTTCGCAGCACTCTCTTTTGGCGGATCGAGGAAGGTGAGCAGCCCTTCGATCGTCAGCCCCTGCTCATCTGCCACACTCAGCGCATGCTGTAAGCCGGGTTCCGGCAGAACACGGCTGGCCACCAGCAGCACGCGAAAGCCCTGTTCGTTATACTGATGCGCCAGTGCCAGCAGTTCCGCACGACGATTCGCATCCAATGGCTGGATTAGCTTACCTTCACGTTCTGCAGTGGCAATGCTCAGCATCTCTTCCACCGCGCCTTTGCAGATCAGCAACTGCTGGCCAAGACGACGGTCTGCCACCACCACCGATACCCGGCGGCGGATGAAATCAAACGGCAGCTCATCCACTTTGCTGTAGTAATCCGCCACAGCACTGCTGACGCGGTGTTCACCGTAGCGCAGGATGGCGCGGTCCATCAGATTGGGCGTGCTGCTTTGATAGTGGCTGTTCAGCCAGCTCAGCATCAGTACGCGTGAGTTTTCCACTCCCGCACAATCAAGATGGTGCTCCAGAATAATGTTGTCCTGGGTCAGCGTGCCGGTTTTATCGGTACACAGAATATCCATCGCACCCAGGTTCTGAATCGCATTCAGACGTTTCACGATAACTTTGCGGCGTGACATGGCGATCGCACCTTTCGCCAGGTTGGAGCTGACAATCATCGGCAGCATTTCCGGTGTCAGGCCCACCGCCACCGCCAGGGCAAACAATGCAGCATCCAGCCAGTCACCTTTGGTCAGGCCGTTAATCAGCAAAACCACCGGCACCATCACCAGCATAAAACGGATCAACAACCAGCTAACGCTGTTAACTCCACGGTCAAACGACGTTTGCGTACGGTTGCCAACGATGGATTTCGCCAGGCTACCAAAATAGGTTTCCTCTCCGGTCGCCACCACTACGGCTTTCGCTGTACCGCTGGAGACGTTGGTTCCCATCAGACACACGCTACCCAGTTCCAGCAGAGAAGCCCCCTGCTCACTGGAAGCCATGCTTTTGCTGGCGAGGTTGCCGGTAACATCATATTTTTCCACCGGCAGCGACTCGCCGGTCAGAATCGCCTGGCTGATAAACAAATCGCGTGAATCAAGCAGGCGCACATCGGCAGGCACCAGATCCCCGGCAGAGAGATAAATGATGTCGCCCGGCACCAGGGTGGTAATGTCCACTTCCTGTTTGCTCGCGGGTTGCTGTGCCGATTCACGACGCAGTACCGTCGCGGTGGTACGCACCATAGATTTGAGTGCCTGAGCCGCTTTATTAGTACGGAACTCCTGCCAGAAACGCAGTAAACCGCTGAGCGTTACCATCGTCAAAATGATGATGACACCGGTCAGATCGGTCTCCTCGCCATGGCGTGCAGGTATCCAGTAATCGGTGAAGAAGCTCACGCCGGCCAGCACCATCAGGACATAAATGAACGGATTGTTGAACGCCAGCAACAGCTGCACCAGCGCTGGTGGCGCTTTATCATGTGCCACCTGGTTGTGACCAAATACCGCCAGACGCGCTTCAGCTTCACTGGCACTCAGTCCCTGCGCATCGCTATGCACCCGGGCCAGGGTTTCACTGGCGGTGAAAGCAGCTTCTTCTTCAATCAGATAGCGCGGGGTTTTCTGACGCGGCTGACGTGCAATGTTCAGCGCTCTTTTTTCTTTATTGAGTTTCATGTCAGTCATCGTGACACTCCTCTTTTTTACGGCGATAAATATCCCTGCATGTCTGGCATGCATTATTGGGAAATAAATTAACGGCAAAGCGTTATTAAAAAAAAACGACACACACGAAATATTCATGCCTGTTTACGGGAAGAGAAAATAAGTTATCCCGCTCACTGAGACAGTAAGTAATGAATATTCAACGATGTCGATGCCCGCGTTCTGTCGCCAGATGCGCAGGAAGAACCAGCACACTGAAGATCAGTGTGCGCACCGAGGTGGAGGGAAAAGTGCGTGTAAAATCATGTGCATGACGTTATCCCCTGGGCAGCAGCCCGTACAAAAGTTAAAGCATGGGAACAATCGTCAGAAAAGGGAGAGGATTGCTACCTGCCGGTTCCGGCAAGCAGCAACAAAAGAATTCGTGCGTCAGCTTGCCTTGTGTTGTGTTAAATAAGGGTGACTGTCCAACTGAATTCTCCTGTTTGAAGTTGCGGCCATTATATTCCTGGCACATGTATTGTAAAGTTAATTATTCTGCCATCGGTTTCCGTTTAAATTCTGTTGTAAATCCCCTGACTTCAACCGACCCATACCTGAGCGAATGTTAAGGTTCCGCAAATCTGCTCACCCCATGTTTACCGGCTTATAACCATAACGTTAGTCTTAGAACTTTAAGGCATATCTATATCTGATAATTGACTATTATTCATTACAACGCTTTCGTAAACTCGCGTTACTTTTTTAAGGCAAGGAATTCTCATGAAAAAAATAATCCCCTCCCTGCTGGCGTTATCGATGGTAGCCGCGTTCTCAGTTAATGCCGCGACACCGAAAGATACGCTGGTGATTGCCCAATCCACCGACGATGCCGACAGCTTTGACCCGGCCCAGGGCTTTGAGCTGACCACGGTCCAGGCGTTCACCAACATTTACCAACGCCTGGTCCAGTCCGACCCGCAAAATCCGACCGACCTGAAACCCACCCTGGCAACCTCCTGGCAGCCGGGCAGTGACAACCGCAGCCTGACGTTTGAACTGCGTAAAGATGCCAAATTCGCCAGCGGCAACCCACTGCGTCCGGAAGATGTGATCTTCTCACTGGGCCGTGTGGTGAAGCTAAACCTCGATCCTTCCTTTATCCTTACTCAGCTCGGCTGGAACAAGGACAACGTTGATAGCTTCCTGAAAAAAGTTGACGACAACCATGTCCAAATCAGCTGGAGCGCCAACGTGAGTCCGGCCTATGTGCTGAGCCTGCTGTCAGCGCCCGTCTCCTCAATCGTTGATGAGAAAACCGCGCAGGCAAACGCGACCAATGGCGATTTTGGTCACGCATGGCTTGCCACCCATTCGGCGGGCAGCGGCCCTTATCAGATCCGCAAAGTGGTATTACACGAAGTGGTGTTGCTGACGGCTAACCCCACTTCTCCGGCTGGCGCGCCGAAGCTGAAGAACATCCTGATCAAAAACGTACCGGAACCGGCTGCGCGTCGTCTGCTGCTGGAGCAGGGTGATGTGGATATCGCACGTAATCTCGGTGCCGACCAGATTGCAGCGCTGAAAGGTAAAGCAGGCGTGAAAACTGAAGCCATCCCGATGGCCTCGCTTTACTACATCCAGTTCAACGTGGGTGCCAATCCGGTGCTGAAAAACCCGGCATTGTGGGAAGCCGCGCGTTACCTGTTCGACTATAAAGGTATCGCCAACGACCTGCTGAAAGGCCAGTTCGAAGTGCATCAGACCTTCCTGCCAAAAGGTTTCCTCGGTGCCCTGAACGATACCCCGTACAGCTACGATCCGGAAAAAGCCAAAGCGATTCTGAAGAAGGCCGGTCTGACCAACGTCAGCTTTACCCTCTCCACCAGCAATCAGCCGCCGTATCTGGACATCGCGCAGGCGTTGCAGGGCAGCTTTGCCAAAGGTGGCGTGAAGGTTGAAGTGCAGCCGGGACTCAGTTCTGAAGTGTCTACCAAGGTTAAAGCGCACCAGTATCAGGCGACGCTGAATGCCTGGGGTGCTGACTACTTCGATCCCAACACCAACGCCGCTTCCTTTGCTTACAACCCGGAAGATGGCAGCAAAACCATCGCTTACCGTTCTGACTGGCACATCCCGGAGCTGAGCAAGCAAACACTGGCGGCCACTGCCGAGAGCGACAGCAACAAGCGTGTGGAAATGTACCAGGCGATGCAGCGTGAAGTGCTAAAGAACTCACCTTATGTGATTGGTCTGCAGGCACGTAACCTGATTGCGTTGCGCGACAATCTGCAAGGCTACGTTCAGGGCATCAACCCGGATATGGTGTATTACTCACAGGTTACCAAGTAATGGCGGCATCAGCCCCACAGGCCGGGTTCGCCCGGCCACTCTGGCAACGCACCAGCCGATTCATCACCAGCCTGCTGTCGCTGCTGGTGACGCTGCTCGGCCTGCTGGCCTTTACCTTTATGTTATCGCACCTGTCACCGGTCGATCCGGTGCAGCAGATCGCAGGCGATCACGCCAGTGAGGCCACTTATGCGCAGGTGCGTCACGATCTCGGTCTCGATCAACCGGTGCTGGTGCAGTTCTGGCGTTATATCAGCCATCTGGCCCACGGCGATCTCGGCCTGTCCCATCTGACCAATCAACCGGTTAGCGCCGACCTGATGCGCACCTTCCCGGCGACCATTGAACTGGCGACCTGTTCGATCATTTTTGCGGCGGTATTCGGTGTGGCGCTGGCGCTGCTGGCGGCCTGGAAACCAGGCAGCATCATCGATAACGTGGCGCGTTTTATTTCGCTGCTCGGTTATTCCGTGCCGGTGTTCTGGCTCGGTCTGCTCGGTCTGCTGTTGTTTTACGCCGTGCTGCACTGGTCCGCCGGACCGGGTCAGCTGGATGATATCTGGATATATACGCTGGAGCCGAAAACCGGCTTTGTGCTGATTGATAGCTGGCTGTCCGGGGACCCTGAGATGTTCCGCAATGCGATCGCCCATATCTGGCTGCCAGTGGTGATTCTTGGCATGCTGGCGATGGCCGGGATTACACGCCTGCTGCGTGCCGCGTTGCTGGAGGAGAGCAGCAAGGAGTATGTGATTCTGGCGCGTGCCAAAGGTGCTGGCCGCACGCGCATTCTGCTGCGTCATATCTTTCCCAACGTGCTCGGCACGCTGATTACCGTTATCGCCCTCTCCTGGGCCACCCTGCTGGAAGGTTCGGTGCTGACGGAAACCGTTTTTGCCTGGCCCGGCGTGGGTCGTTACATGACTAACGCGCTGTTCTCCGCCGATGTTCCGGCGATTCTCGGCGCGACCCTGCTGATTGGCAGCTGCTTTATTCTGCTTAACGCGGTGGCCGACGCCCTGACCTGGTTAACCGATCCGAGAACCCGATGACTCAACAACTCTCCGAACTGGAAACGCTGCGCCCACGTCGCAGCCGACGTCGCATCACCTCGCTCAGCATCGGTTTAACGCTGGTGGTGATTCTGCTGGTGATGGCGGTGTTTGCACCGCTGCTGTCCCCCTTTGATCCGAATGTGCAAACCATCAGTATGCGCCTGCTGCCGCCTTCGGCAACCCACTGGTTTGGCACCGATGGTTTTGGTCGTGATCTGTTGTCTCGCGTGATTTATGGCACCCGTCCGACGCTGCTGCTAGTAGCGCTGATTCTGGTACTGACCATCCCGGTAGGTCTGCTGGTCGGCATCACTGCCGGTTATGTTGGTGGCTGGACCGAGCGCGTGCTGATGCGCATTACCGACATTTTTCTCTCTCTGCCTAATCTGGTTATCGCCCTGGCGTTTGTCGCCATGCTCGGCCCAGGTCTGATGAACGGCGCGCTGGCGCTGGCACTCACCAGCTGGCCACCGTTCGCCCGTCAGGCGCGTGCCGAGACGCTGGCGCTGCGCCGTAGTGATTACCTCGCCGCAGCACGGATGCAGGGCATCACCGGCCTGCGTCTGATGTTCGGCCATATTCTGCCGCTTTGCCTGCCTACCGCAGTGGTGCGTGCGGCGCTGAGTCTCGGCGGCATTATTCTTTCCGCTGCCGGTCTCGGCTTCCTCGGCATGGGTGTGCAACCGCCCACCGCAGAATGGGGATCGATGGTAGCCGAAGGCAGCAAAGTCATTTTCGACCAATGGTGGGTGGCTGCGGCCCCCGGTGCTGCTATTTTGTTCGCCAGCCTGGCCTTTAACCTGGCAGGTGACGGCCTGCGTGACCAACTGGATACCCGCCATGCCAAATGATCTGTTAATTGATGCTCAGGGGCTGGTGATTCGCAGCGACGACGCGTTGCTGGTTGATAACATCCACTTTCAGCTCGGGCGCGAACGCGTGGCACTGGTCGGTGAGTCAGGTTCGGGCAAATCCCTCACCGCCCGCACCCTGATGGGGCTGTTGTCACCGTCACTGCATTTGCACGCGGATCGTCTGCAGGTGGTGGGGCAGGATGCGTTGCAGATGCGCGAACGCGACTGGAGCCGCCTGCGCGGCAGCAAGGTCGCGATGGTGATGCAGGACCCGAAATACGCCCTCAACCCAACGCGCACCATTGGCTGGCAGGTGGAGGAACCGCTGGTGCTGCACCATCGTCTGAGCCGCGCCGAGCGCAAAGAGAAAGTGTGCGACATGCTCGATGCCGTCGGCCTGCCGGATCCCCGTCAGCTGATGAAACGTTATCCGCATCAGCTCTCCGGGGGAATGGGCCAGCGTGTAATGCTGGCAATTGCCTTGATCACCGATCCCGAGCTGCTGATCGCCGATGAACCGACCTCAGCGCTCGATCATGCGATGCGTGATCAGGTGCTGGCGCTGATTCGTCGTCTGGTGGAACAACGCAACATGGGGCTGCTGCTGATCAGCCACGATCTGCAACAGGTGTCGGAGCATTGCGAGCGGGTGATGGTGATGTATAAAGGCCGTCTGCTGGATACCTTGCCTGCGGCGCAGTTGTCCAACGCCAGCCATCCGTATACCCGCACGCTGTGGGCCTGCCGTCCGAGCAAAGCCACCCACGGCGCAGCACTACCGGTGCTGGATCGTGCCGCCCTGGAGCAGAACCATGATTGAGTTATCCAACCTGAGCGTATCCCATAAGCAGGGCTACGAACTGCGCACCGTGGTACATGACGTCAACCTCAACGTGAAGGCAGGCGAGTGTTTTGGCCTGGTGGGTCCCTCTGGCTGCGGTAAATCGTCGCTGCTGTGGGTGATGGCCGGACTCAACCCGCACTGGTCCGGCAGCATGGCGCTGGCGGGCACTGCCGTGAAACCGGGTAAACCCTTTACCGGCCAGTTGCGGCGTGATGTGCAGATGGTATTTCAGGATCCCTACGCTTCGCTGCATCCGCGCCATCGCCTGCGTCGCACCCTGGCCGAGCCGTTAAAGATGCTGAAACAGGACCATATCGACGATCGCATCAACGATGGATTTCGCCATGTGGGCCTTGATCCGGCGCTGGCAGATCGCTATCCGCACCAGCTCTCGGGCGGCCAGCGTCAGCGCGTCGCCATTGTGCGCGCCCTGCTGCTCCAGCCGAAGATCCTGCTGCTGGATGAGCCAACCTCGGCGCTGGATATGTCAGTGCAGGCGGAGATCCTCAACCTGCTGAACGAGCTGAAGCGTGATGATGGATTGACGATGGTGCTGGTAAGCCACGATCCTGACGTGATCGATCATATGTGCGATCGCGCCGTGCGCATGGCACAGGGCAGGATTGTTGAACAGTTAAGTGCTTAAAACCGCGCGATAAATCACGCCGCTACGATCAGGCCAGTTTTTGTAGCGGCGCGATTCATCGCGTAATCCGTTAATGCGCCATCGTTTGCAATGTTTCGCTGCGGATCGACTCGGTAATTTCCGCCTTCAGCGTCATAAACTCCGGTGAAGTTTTAATGGTGTAATCACGGCCACTGTTAAAATTTACCGCCACTTCCTGTTTGATACGACCCGGCCGGGCGCTGAAGATCGCCACCTTATTTGCCATAAAGATCGCCTCATCGATGTCGTGCGTAACGAAGAGCACCGTCTTGCGCGATTGCTCCCACACTGACAGCAACAACTCCTGCATCATCACCCGCGTCTGATTATCCAGGGCACCAAAGGGTTCATCCATCAGCAGCACTTTCGGGTCATTCGCCAGCGCACGCGCGATGGCGGTACGCTGCTGCATGCCGCCAGAGAGCTGACGTGGATAGTGCCGGGCAAAGCCACGCAGCCCCACCTGCTGGATATAATAATCGCTACGCTCCTTTTGCTGTGCAGCACTCAGGCCGCGTTCGCGCAGACCAAAGCGGATGTTCTCTTCCACCGTCAGCCACGGGAACAGCGTGTAGCTCTGAAACACCATGCCGCGGTCAGCTCCGGGGCCATCGACCGGCTGCCCATCAAGCCAGATCTCCCCACGCGTCGGGGTATCCAGCCCGGCAATGATGCGCAACAGCGTCGATTTACCACAACCGGAGGGGCCGAGAATGGTGATGAAATCATTCTCCTCCACCTGGTAATGAATCGGCTGCAACGCCAGCGTTTGTTCGCCTTTCGGTCCGGTAAATACGCGTTCCACCCCGCGCACGTTCAGCTTGCTGTGTTTCATCACAGGTTACTCCATGCAAACAAGCGCCGGTTGGCGACTTTGAACAAATAATCAGACACCAGGCCGATACAGCCAATCACGATGATGCCAAAGATAATTTGCCCGGTATTCAGCAGCGCCTGGCTATCGACAATCATATGGCCGATACCGCTTTCCGAGCCGATCAACTCAGCAACGATCACATAGGTCCATGCCCAGCCCAGCACCAGCCGCAGCAGCTCGGCAATGCCGGGAGCGGCTCCGGGGATCAATACCCGACGCACGATGGAACGATTGCTGCAGCCCAGTGTATAGGCCGCCTCAACCAAATCACGCCGCGCGCTGCTGACGGTCACCGCCACCATCAATACGATCTGGAAAAAGGAGCCGATAAAGATGACGAGGATTTTCTGCATTTCACCAATACCGGCCCACAGGATCAGCAACGGCACAAAGGCCGATGCCGGCAGATAACGACAGAAGGAGACGAAGGGTTCGAGAAAGGCTTCCCACATTTTGTACGCGCCCATCATGATACCGAGCGGCACCCCGATCAGGGCCGCCAGCAGGAATCCAGCCAGCACGCGCATCACCGTCATGCCAATATCCAGCGAAAAGTTATATTCGGTGAATAGTGACACGCCCTGTTGCAGCATGGTTATCGGATCGGCAAGGAAGGTTGGCGATACCATGCCACTGAAGGTCACCAGCGCCCACACCGCGACGAACAGCACAAAGAAAGCCACGCCAAGGCCGATACGCAACCGGGTTGAGATCGCTTTTAACGGCACCATCAGCGGATTGTGCCAGCGGCGAGGTGCATCTGGCAGCGCTTCGGGCGGCGTTACGGGTTGGCTTTTACTCATCTCCATCTCCTGTCTCCCTGATTACTGCACGAAGCTGGCGTCGTACAGGCTCTTCACGTCCGGCATTTTTTTAATCACGCCCGCGCGCAGCAGCAGTTTGCCCGCTTCATCACTAAAGGTTTCAATTTCACCGCTAAAGAATTTT
Source organism: Pantoea sp. X-Soil-TKNS-1280 (assembly GCF_059730475.1). Lineage (NCBI taxonomy): Bacteria > Pseudomonadati > Pseudomonadota > Gammaproteobacteria > Enterobacterales > Erwiniaceae > Pantoea > Pantoea sp. X-Soil-TKNS-1280. Next base: position 3,273,383 of record NZ_AP035962.1, read on the forward strand.
TTGTTCTCTTCAGGACCGGCCCAGCGCAGGTAGCTGGCGGATTCAGCAAACTCTTTGCCGGTGGACTTCACCGCTGCCCCCATGATTTCGTTGGATTTATCCGGCTGCTGTTTGATCATCTCCAGCGCATCGTAGTAGCTGGCCACCAGCGCTTTCGCCGCCTGTGGATGCTCTTTCAGGAAGGTGGGAGTACAACCGAGCGTATCCATCACCATCGGGTAATCCAGCGTGGTGGCGAGGATTTTGCCCGCTTTTGGCTGGTTACGAATCACTGACAGGTAAGGTTCATAGGTCACGGCCGCATCGTTTTGCCCGGCAGCGAACGACTGGGCTGCCGCCTGGGGTGCCATCGTCGCCAGCTTAACGTCTTTCATGGTCAGGCCGTTTTTATCCAGCATCCACGCCAGCAGGAAGTATGGTGACGTGCCCGGCGCATCGACGGCGATGGTTTTGCCTTTCAGATCTTTGATGCTGGTGATATCGCTGCGGGTTGCCAGGCCATCAGCCCCGTAGGATTTATCCAGCTGGACGATTTGCTTGATCGGCACACCGGCCGCGTTCCATGAAATATAGGTTTCGACTGTGGTGGCCGCACATTGAATGGTGCCGGAAGCCACCGCCAGATGACGGCTGCTTTGCGGGATCATTTTTACATCGACATCAAGGCCATGCTTTTTGAAGATACCGGCTTTATCTGCCAGCGTCAGCGGAGCAAATCCGGTCCAGCCGGAAATACCGATCGCCACTTTAGTATCCGCAGCCTGTGCGCCGAGCGCAGACCCCAACATAACGGCTACGGTTAACGCACGAACTGCATGTTGCACTGGCTTACCCATCTTCCACTCCTGTCAAAAGGTGATGAAAAACTACAGTTGTATAGGCTTATCTATACAAGCAAAGCAATGGCTGTGCCAGAAAGCAGATCGAGACTGTGCGGCAGCGCACGCGATGATCGGAAAATGCGTTGCACCGTCGCGGAGCAAGCCAGGGAGCGCATTAACCACTTTGGTGCGGTTATACTCTCCGCATCTTAGTTGAAGAAGGAATGCCGTATGACGGTTAAATTACGTCCGCTGGAGCGGGAAGATCTGCACTTTGTGCATCAGTTAGATAACAACGCCAGCGTGATGCGTTATTGGTTCGAGGAGCCGTATGAAGCCTTTGTCGAGCTGTCGGACCTGTACAACAAGCATATTCACGACCAGACCGAACGTCGTTTCGTGGTCGAGCATGATGGACAGAAAGCCGGGCTGGTGGAGCTGGTCGAGATTAATCACGTACATCGCCGCGCCGAGTTTCAGATCATTATCGATCCGGCTCATCAGGGCAAAGGACTGGCAACCCAGGCGGCGAAGTTAGCGATGGACTATGGCTTTTCGGTGCTGAATCTCTACAAGCTCTATCTGATTGTCGATCAGGAGAATGAGAAGGCCATCCACATCTACACCAAACTGGGTTTTGAAGTGGAAGGCGTGTTGAAACACGAGTTTTTCATCAACGGTGCGTACCGTAACACCATCCGCATGTGTATCTTTCAGCATCAATATCTGGCGCAGCATAAAACGCCAGGCGCGATGGTGAAGCCAACCGCGCAATAAGCCCGGCTCTGGGGTTTACCCGCGTGCGCCCACCCGGTTAAGAAATGCTTTGGGGTGCTCAGGCTTCAGGTCATACATGCCGCCGTTGAACGGATCGACCAGCAACCAGCCGGGAAAACCGAGCAGCGGAATGTTCCCCAGCAAATACCACAGGTTGGCGCTGCCTTCGATCGGCATCGTCACCGGAACATAACCCGGATTCTCCAGCATCACCAGATAGTGTTTCTTACCGAAATAGCTGCCGGTGGATTTCGCCAGTTCAATGGTTTGGGGCGTAAAGCCCTGCGCCACGGCATGCCCGGTCTCATCCTGCACGGTGAAACGCGCGCCCTGTGGCACGGAGTCAATTCTTACCGATTGCGTTTGGGTGCCTACAATGGTCGCACAGCCGCTTAACAGCAGCGCGCAGGCAGGAAGGAGATGTCGCAGGTTCATAGCAGGTCCGCTTCAGGGTCAGAAGGAACAGTCTAAACTGCCCTTCCGCCCTTTTCACTCGCCTCAATCGCGCTATCAGTGGCGCTTTTCGGCGTCTTATTGCGGTTGACAACAGGCGGCAATCGCCGCGATATCCTGCGGCGTGGTGCGACAGCAGCCGCCAATCAGGCGGGCACCGGCCTGCTGCCACTCCGGGAATTTGTCATGCAGCGTGCAGCCCGAGGGTGCCGAGTGCCAGGTTTTACTGCTGGCATCGTACTGTTCGCCCGAGTTCGGATAGACCAGCAGCGGCTTATCACACAGCGCCTGCAAGCTACGCAGCGCCGGGGTGACGCTCTCCAGTGCGACACAGTTGATTCCCAGCGCCACCACCTGCGGGGCCGTATTGAGCAGCGCCGCGACTTTGCTGAGCGGGGTGCCATCGCTGATATGCTGCGCATCACGCAGCGTGAAGGAGAACCAGGCACTGCTGTCCGGGAACTCCGCCAGCAGGCTGACCAGCGCCTCGGCTTCCGCAAACGACGGCAGCGTCTCACAGGCCAGCAGATCGACGCCCGCCTCGAGCAAGGCCGCGATGCGTGGACGATGGAACGCCTTCATCTCGTCTTCAGGCAATGCATAATCGCCCCGGTATTCCGCCCCATTGGCGAGAAACGCGCCATAAGGCCCTACCGACCCGGCCACCAGCAGTGGCGCGCTGCTGCCAGACGCCGCACGATAATCATCCCGCGCACGTTTTGCCAGCGTGGCACTCTGGCGGATCAGCGCCAACGCCTGAGTTTCATCCAGGCCACGCTGAGCAAAGCCCTGTGGCGTCGCCTGGTAGCTGGCGGTAATGGCGCAATGGGCACCGGCAGCAAAATAATCGTAATGGACCTGATAGATCAGTTCAGGATTTTCCATCAGCACCTTCGCCGACCATAACGCATCGGCCAGATTACAGCCGCGTGCTTCCAGTTCGGTTGCCAGCGCCCCATCAAGGATCAGGGTGTCGGTTTGAGATAGCGCCTGCGCTATCGGGTTACGCCACATCGTTGGCCTCCTCAGCCTGCAAAGATGATTTACGTCGTTGCGTGACATGGTATGCGGCATAACAGAAGAGAACAAACGGAATCCCGCACCACAGCGCAATCCGTTGTGACGGGTCAAAAGCCAGCCCGACACAAGCCAGCCCGCACAGCAGGAAACCGAGAATCGGCGTCAGCGGATAGAGCGGCGCACGATACACCAGATCCTTTAAGGTTCCCCCCTGCTGGAGGTGGCGGCGGCGGAACATATAATGTGAAGCACAGATACTGAGCCAGACTGCCACCACGGCGAAACCGGAGATGGCAGACAGCGCGACAAACACCGTATCCGGGGCAATCACGCTGGAGAACAGCGCCAGCAGGCCACCTATCATACTGATGGTAAGCGCCAGCACTGGAATGCCGCGGCGATTCACCCGGGCAAAACAGCGCGGCAGGGTGTTCTCATTAGCCAGCGACCACAGCATCCGCCCCGACGCATACAACCCGGAATTTGCCGCCGACAGGATCGCCGTGAGAATCACGAAGTTGAAGATATCAGCCGCCCAGGGAATGCCGATCTTCTCAAACACCAGCACAAACGGACTTTTCACGATCCCGGCTTGATCCATCGGGATCAGCGCCGCCAGCACCAGCACCGTGCCGATAAAGAAGATGATCAGACGCGCCACCGTGGTACGGATCGCCAGCGGCAGGGCTTTTTGCGGCTGCTCGGTTTCCCCGGCAGCGATACCGATCAATTCCGTGCCCGAGAAGGCAAAGTTGACCGCCACCATCGTCATCAGAATCGGCAAAGTGCCGTGCGGTAACCAGCCCGATGCGGTGAGATTATGCAGGCCGGGCGCTGCGCTGCCGTCCTTCATCGGGATAAAACCAAACATCGCCCCTGCGCCGAGAATAATAAAGGCGACAATGGTGATCACCTTGATAATCGAGAACCAGAATTCCCCTTCGGCAAAGAAGCGGGTCGAGACGATATTCAGCAAATAGATGGCGATACAGAACACCAGACACCACACCCAGACCGGGATGGTCGGAAACCAGTACTGCATGCAAAACCCGGCTGCGGTGAGGCTGGATCCCAGCGCTACCGTCCACGTCAGCCAGTAGAGCCAGGCAACGGTATAACCGGTGGCCGGGCTGAGGTAACGCGCAGCATAGACATGGAAAGCCCCGGTTTCCGGCATCGCCACCGCCAGCTCACCGAGACACACCATCACCAGCCACACCACCAGCGCACCAATCAGATAGGCCAGCAGCGTACCAGCGGCACCGGTGGTTGAGATGATGTAGCCGGTATTAAAGAACAGGCCAGTACCGATAACGCCCCCCAGCGACAGCATCACCAGATGCCGCACTTTCATGGTGCGTTTAAAGTTTTCCTGCGGAGGATTTTGCTCGGATTGCATTATTTTTATCCATATGGACGTCTAAACATCTACATGGATACAGGGTTATACGCGCCAGCGCCGGGAAATGCAACGTGGTAAAAGGTAAGGATTTTATCAGGTGGGTGCGGCCCCGCACGGGCGGGGCACTGCGTCAGCCGCCGAAAACGCCCTGCAAATAACGCTCCAGCGCGATGCGTGAGCTAAAGCCATGGGGAATCCCGTAATGTTCCTGAGTATCGCCCGCCAGATAGAGAGGAAATTGCGTGTAATGATCGCAGGTTTTCATTTCTGATGCCGGTTCAGCGAAGTTCAGGCTTTTCTCTTTCAGCGTGGGGTGAATGATCAGTGCCGTGCGCCCCATACGCGCTTCACGGTTGACGTAAACATAGTTGTCGCCACGACGATAGCCATAGATTTTCGGCGTCAGGGTATCCATTTCGAACCCTGCTTTCTCCAGTACGCGCGCAACCTCATCCGGTCGTAAATACATGCTTGCTCCTCTCTGCTCTAGCCTCGCAACCTTACAACAGCGGTGTGGCACAAGGCTTTCGGAATTTTCCATAAAGCCAGGCGAAAACCAGCGTTTGATGATGGCTCGTCTACACTAAGTATTACTTTTTAAATCAAAGGGAGCGAAAAATGTTTAATCGAACCAGTAAAAACGATGACATTGATATCAATCAGGATGTGAACGAGCTGGCAGATTCGCTGGAAGCGTTACTGAAATCTTACGGCAGCGAAGCCAAAGATGAGGTAGAAGGCGCGCGCAGCAAAGCCCAGTCACTGCTGAAACAAACCCGCGCCAAACTGAATGGCAACAACCGGGTTTCACAGGCTGCGCGCGATGCGAGCTATCAGGTTGATGCTTATGTTCATGATAAACCCTGGCACGGTGTCGGCATCGGTGCCGCCGTCGGCCTGGTCATTGGGGCGTTGCTGGTATCACGCCGCTAACCATCACATCCCTTCAGAGAGCCTCGCACAGTGCGGGGCTTTTTTATTCGCCCGTAGCAGCATCAACGTCAAAAGCGCGCGATGAATCGCGCCGCTACGAGACCATGCAATGGTCCAGTGATTGTGCAAATTCACGTCAAAATTTGCCTTAAATGCCCCACCCTCACCTTGCTCAAAATTTTTTTTCGCTCGCCAGGGCGCATGATCCCTGGCCTTAGGCGAAATCTGAGCTTCGAAATCACAAAACCCTATATCTGGTGGGCTTGACCGCCACAACCACTACATCTAGTATTCACTCCATCAACTCGCTACCAGATATCAGCAAGGATGAGGCTCGCAGCAGAAGGATTTTTGCTTCGTATCTCGCATCCTGACCACAACCAGAGGGAAATACGAATCATGCGCATTATTATTTACACCAAAAACAACTGTGTCCAGTGCAACGCCACAAAAAATGCCATGGACCGTAATGGCATCGATTACCAGCTGATTAACCTCGACTCACAACCTGAAGCCATCGACAGCCTGAAATCCCTCGGCTATCGCCAGGTGCCGGTGGTCATGACCCAGGATGATCACTGGAGTGGTTTCCGTCCCGATAAAATCGCCAGCCTGCGCCAGCTCGCTGCTGTCGGGGGATAAGGCGATGTTTCCACTGGTGTATTTTTCCAGCCAGTCGGAGAACACGCACCGATTCATCACCCGTCTGGGCCTGCCTGCACAACGCATCCCCGTTGATAGCACGCAGCAACTGCATATTGACCAACCCTATATCCTGGTGGTGCCCAGCTACGGCGGCGGCAGCACGCGAGGTGCGGTGCCCAGACAAGTGATCCAGTTCCTCAATGATGAAGCTAACCGACGCGGTATTCGCGGGGTGATTGCTGCCGGTAACCGCAACTTTGGTGCAGGGTTCTGCCTGGCAGGCGACATCATTGCGCAGAAATGTCAGGTTCCCTATCTCTACCGCTTTGAGTTGATGGGAACCCCCGACGATATCGCTAATGTAAAAGCGGGAGTAACCCAATTTTGGCAACGACAGACACCCTCAACGGCACCGGGCTTGATTACCACGCCCTGAACGCGATGCTGAACCTGTATGACGCTGATGGCCGCATCCAGTTCGATAAAGATCACGAAGCCACACAGCAATTTTTCCTGCAACACGTTCAGCCGAATACCGTACCCTTCGCCTCAGCGGCGGAGCGTCTGCGCTATCTGGTGGCCGAAGGCTACTACGAAGCGGCAGTGCTGAATCAGTACGATTTCACCTTCCTGTGCCAGCTGCACGACGAAGCCGATGCCTGGGGTTTCCGTTTTCATACCTTCCTCGGCGCGTGGAAGTTCTATACCAGCTACACGCTGAAAACTTTTGACGGCAAACGTTATCTGGAAACCTTTGAACAGCGCGCCTGCATGGTGGCGCTGACGCTGGCACGCGGCAACGAGCAGCTGGCGCGTGAGCTGCTGGCAGAGATGCTGAGTGGCCGCTTCCAGCCCGCCACGCCTACCTTCCTTAACTGCGGTAAACAACAGCGCGGTGAGCTGGTCTCCTGCTTCCTGCTGCGTATCGAAGACAATATGGAATCGATTGGTCGCGCGGTGAACTCGGCGTTGCAGCTTTCCAAGCGTGGCGGCGGCGTGGCCTTCCTGCTGTCAAACCTGCGTGAATCCGGTGCGCCGATTAAGCGCATCGAAAACCAGTCTTCCGGGGTGATCCCGGTGATGAAAATGCTGGAAGATGCGTTTTCTTACGCGAATCAGCTGGGTGCACGTCAGGGGGCGGGAGCGGTATGGCTGAACGCCCATCACCCGGATATCCTGCGTTTCCTCGATACCAAACGCGAAAACGCCGACGAGAAGATCCGTATCAAAACGTTGTCGCTCGGCGTGGTAATCCCCGATGTCACTTTCCGTCTGGCGAAAGAGAACCGCGAGATGGCGCTGTTTTCGCCCTATGATGTGGAACGCATCTACGGCAAAGCATTTGGCGATATCAGCATCAGCGAGCATTACGATGAAATGCTGGCCGATGACCGTATCCGCAAAACCTTTATTCAACCGCGTGATTTCTTCCAGACGCTGGCGGAGATTCAGTTCGAATCCGGCTATCCCTACATCATGTATGAGGACAGCGTAAACCGCAGTAACCCAATCGCTGGTCGCATCAATATGAGCAACCTGTGTTCGGAGATTTTGCAGGTCAATAGCGCCAGCGAGTACCACGACGACCTCAGCTATCGCCGCGTTGGCAAGGATATTTCCTGTAACCTCGGCTCACTCAACATCGCCCATGCCATGGATTCCCGCAATCTGGCACAAACGGTGGAGGTGGCGGTACGCGCGCTGACCGCCGTATCCGATATGAGCGAAATAAATTCAGTGCCGTCAGTGGCGGAAGGTAACCGTCGTTCACACGCGGTCGGTCTCGGTCAGATGAACCTGCACGGTTATCTGGCGCGTGAAGGGATGGCCTATGGTTCGGAAGAGGCACTGGACTTCACCAATCTCTATTTTTACTGCGTCACTTATCACGCGGTACGTACTTCGAACCTGCTGGCGCAGGAGCGTAAACAAAGTTTCGATGGTTTTGCGCAGTCAACCTATGCCAGCGGCCATTATTTCGACAAGTACACTGAACGCGCCTGGCAGCCGCGTACCGCACGCGTGGCGCAGCTGTTTGCCGATGCCGGTATCGCGTTGCCGACCCAGGCCGACTGGCAGGCTCTGCGTGATGCCGTGATGACACATGGTTTGTATAACCAGAACCTGCAGGCGATCCCGCCAACCGGTTCCATCTCTTATATCAACCACGCCACCTCAAGCATTCACCCGATTGTGTCGCGTATTGAGATCCGTAAAGAAGGCAAAACCGGCCGCGTTTATTACCCGGCACCGTTTATGACCAACGACAATCTGGATTTCTATCAGGATGCGTACCAGATAGGGCCAGAGGCGATTATCGATACCTACGCTGAAGCCACGCAGCATGTGGATCAGGGGCTGTCGTTGACGCTGTTTTTCCGTGATGACGTCACCACGCGCGATATCAACAAAGCGCAGATTTATGCGTGGAAGAAAGGTATCAAAACGCTTTATTACATTCGACTGCGCCAGATGGCGCTTCAAGGCACAGAGGTGCAGGGCTGCGTTTCCTGCGCCCTGTGATGAAAACTATGCGATTAAATCAAATTCAAGCGATTAACTGGAACCGCATTCAGGACGAGAAAGACCTTGAGGTGTGGAACCGTCTGACCAGCAACTTCTGGCTACCGGAAAAAGTGCCGTTATCTAACGATCTGCCCGCCTGGCAGACGCTGGATAAACAGCAGCAGCAGCTGACCATTCGCGTGTTTACTGGCCTGACACTGCTCGATACCATTCAAAACGTGATTGGCGCGCCAGGGCTGATGGAAGATGCGCTGACGCCCCATGAAGAAGCGGTGCTGTCCAACGTCAGCTTTATGGAAGCAGTGCATGCGCGCTCCTACAGCTCGATTTTTTCCACCCTGTGCAACACAGCGGATGTGGATGCCGCCTATCGCTGGAGTGAAGAAAACGCAGCGCTGCAAAACAAAGCGAAAATTGTGCTGGAGCATTATCGCGCTGACGATCCGCTGAAAAAGAAAATTGCCAGCGTGTTTCTCGAATCGTTCCTGTTTTACTCCGGCTTCTGGTTGCCAATGTACTGGTCAAGCCGCGGTAAGCTGACTAACACCGCCGATTTGATTCGTCTGATCATCCGTGACGAAGCGGTGCACGGTTATTACATCGGTTATAAGTATCAGAAAGCACTGGAAAATGTGGATGATGCGCGCCGTGAAGAGTTACAGCAATTTGCCATCGAACTGCTGCTGGCCCTGTACGAAAACGAGGTGGTGTATACCGAAGCGCTGTATGCCGATGTGGGCTGGGCGGAAGAGGTGAAAACCTTCCTGCATTACAACGCCAATAAGGCGCTGATGAACCTCGGTTATGAAGCGTTATTCCCGGCTGAGCTGACCACGGTCAACCCGGCGATTCTGTCTGCGCTGTCACCCAATGCCGATGAAAACCACGATTTCTTCTCGGGTTCTGGCTCCTCCTACGTGATGGGTAAAGCGGTCGAAACCGAAGACGAAGACTGGAACTTTTAATCCTTTCATATCGGGCTGGCCTCAGCCCGATATTTCCCCTTGCTGCTGTTGGTTATTTTCCCGTTATTTACCCTTTATAACTTCATTCTATTGTCATTTTATCGTCATTCAAATGGTCCATATATCGCCAGCTAAAGCGTGATTTATCGCCTTTCAGCCAATTATTTCCGTCCAGATGGCATAAATTCGGCAAAAAATTAGGAAAAAATTGATCCTCCCTCATCCCTTGTGAGCACTGGAATTGCACGCCATTTCATCCAGCAGCGTACGCCGAATATCGGCCGAAAGGGTTGTCAGATATTCTCATTATGTTACGGTATAGGCCGCTTAATTTTAATCAGGGCCACAACAAGAAATAGCGAAACATCAATTAACCAGGAATTTAATTACTGCATGGCAATTAAACTCGAAGTAAAGAATTTATATAAGATATTTGGTGATCACCCGGAAAGGGCATTTAAACATATTGATAACGGTGAGGGTAAAGAGGCAATCCTGGCGAAAACCGGACTCTCTCTCGGTGTTAAGAATGCCAGTCTGGCCATTGAAGAAGGCGAGATCTTCGTCATCATGGGGCTTTCAGGTTCAGGTAAGTCCACCATGGTTCGCCTTCTCAATCGTCTGATCGAGCCGACACGCGGCCAGGTGATTATTGACGGTGTCGATATTGCGAAAATATCGGAAGCCGAACTGCGCGAAGTGCGCAGAAATAAGATCAGCATGGTATTTCAGTCATTTGCCCTGATGCCACATATGACGGTATTAAATAATACCGCCTTCGGCATGGAATTAGCGGGCGTCGCATTGCAGGAGCGTCAGGAAAAAGCGCTGGAAGCATTGCGTCAGGTTGGATTGGAAAATTATGCCCATGCGTACCCGGATGAGCTTTCCGGTGGTATGCGTCAGCGTGTTGGATTAGCCCGCGCACTGGCAATCAATCCCGATATATTGTTGATGGATGAAGCCTTCTCCGCACTCGATCCGCTTATTCGTACTGAAATGCAGGATGAGCTGGTGAAATTGCAGGCAAAACATCAGCGTACCATTGTGTTTATTTCCCACGATCTCGATGAAGCGATGCGTATTGGCGATCGTATTGCCATTATGCAGGGCGGCGAAGTGGTGCAGGTCGGCACGCCGGATGAAATTCTTAATAATCCAGCCAACGATTATGTCCGTACCTTCTTCCGTGGCGTCGATATCAGCCATGTATTTAGTGCCAAAGATATTGCGCGTCGTACTGCCGGGGCACTGATCCGTAAAGCGGCCGGTCTTGGTCCACGCTCAGCGATTAAGCTGCTGCAGGATGAAGATCGCGATTTTGGTTATGTGCTGGAAAAACAGAAATTTATTGGCGTGGTTTCAACTGATTCGCTGAAAGCGGCGTTAGCGGCTGGCGATGGGCTGGACAGCGCACTGCTGGACATTCCGGCGGTTCCTGCGGACACCTCACTGAACGATTTGCTCTCCCATGTGGCTCAGGCACCTTGTGCCGTGCCGGTAGTGGGTGAAGAAAATCAATATGTTGGTGTTATTTCGAAAAGCACGCTGCTGCGCGCTTTAGATCGTGAAGGAGCCTGAGAATGAGTGAACAAAACAGCAATCCGTGGGATAGCGCCAGCCAGGCAACCCCTGATAACAGCGCGGCGGCCAGCAGTAGCGATCCCTGGTCAACCGGTGCCAGCAGCACGCCTGCCGATAGCGGTGCTGCCGCTGCCAGTAGCGGTGGTCACGACGCAGCCAGCAGTGCAGCAAGCAGCGATTGGCTGAGCAGTGCGCCTGCGCCGCAGCCCGAGCATTTTAATATCATGGACCCGTTCCATAAGACCATGATCCCCCTCGACAGCTGGGTGACCGAGGGCATCGACTGGGTGGTTAACCACTTCCGTCCGGTGTTCCAGGGTATCCGCGTCCCGGTGGATTACATTCTCAGCGCCTTCCAGCAATTGCTGCTGGGGATGCCGGCGCCGGTAGCGATTATCGTGTTTGCTCTGATTGCCTGGCAGATCGCCAGCCCGGCAATGGGTATCGCCACCCTGATTTCGTTGGTGTTAATTGGCGCGATTGGCGCCTGGTCGCAGGCAATGGTGACGCTGGCGCTGGTACTCACCGCCCTGCTGTTCTGCATCATTATTGGTTTGCCACTCGGTATCTGGCTGGCACGCAGCGAACGTGCTGCCCGTATCATCCGGCCGCTGCTTGATGCGATGCAAACCACCCCGGCCTTCGTCTATCTGGTGCCGATTGTGATGTTGTTCGGTATCGGTAACGTCCCGGGAGTGGTAGTGACCATTATCTTTGCGCTGCCGCCGATTGTGCGTCTGACCATTCTGGGGATCAAACAAGTCCCGGCTGATCTGATTGAAGCCAGTGAATCCTTTGGTGCCAGCCCGCGTCAGATGTTGTTCAAAGTGCAGCTGCCGCTGGCAATGCCGACCATTATGGCCGGGGTTAACCAGACGCTGATGCTGGCGTTGTCGATGGTGGTGATCGCCTCGATGATTGCCGTCGGTGGTCTTGGTCAGATGGTACTGCGCGGGATTGGTCGTCTTGATATGGGCCTCGCCACTGTCGGCGGTGTCGGTATCGTGATTCTCGCCATTATTCTCGACCGTCTGACCCAGTCAGTCGGACGTGACAGCCGCAGCCGTGGCAATCGCCACTGGTACAGCACCGGCCCGATCGGCCTGCTGATGCGTCCTTTCAGTAAAAACAAGTAATTCATTTGGGCGGCACCTTGTGGCCGCCCGTCTCCGACGCCACACGTAAAATAAGGAATGACTATGCGCAAGACAGCCCTATTCGCTGCCGTCCTGACGACGTTCGCCGTGACGCACGTGTCCGCCGCCGACCTGCCGGGTAAAGGCATTACCGTTAAGCCGGTGCAGAGCACCATCTCAGAAGAAACCTTTCAGACGCTGCTGGTAAGCCGCGCGCTGGAAAAACTGGGCTATACCGTAGATAAGCCAAGTGAGGTCGATTACAACGTCGGTTACACCTCAATTGCCGAAGGTGATGCCACCTTTACCGCCGTGAACTGGCAGCCGCTGCACGATGATATGTACAAAGCCGCCGGTGGCGACCAGAAGTTCTACCGTGAAGGCACCTATGTGACGGGCGCGGCACAGGGCTATCTGATCGACAAAAAGACGGCAGAAAAATATCACATCAACAATTTTGCCCAGTTAAAAGATCCGAAGATTGCGAAATTGTTCGATACCAATGGTGACGGCAAGGCTGACCTGACCGGATGTACGCCGGGCTGGGGCTGCGAAGCAGTGATTAATCACCAGATCAATGCCTATGGCCTGAGCAATACCGTGGAACATAACCAGGGTAACTACTCCGCGATGATCGCCGATACCATCACCCGCTTTAAGCAGGGTAAACCGATTCTGTACTACACCTGGACGCCGTACTGGGTGAGTGACGTACTGAAGCCGGGTAAAGATGTGGTATGGCTACAGGTGCCGTTCTCATCACTGCCAGGCGAGCAGAAGAATGTCGATACCAAGCTGGCCAACGGTGCCAACTATGGCTTCCCGGTGAATACCATGCACATCGTTGCTAACAAAGCCTGGGCTGAGAAAAACCCGGCGGCAGCGAAACTGTTTGCTGAGATGAAACTGCCGATCACCGATATCAATGCGGAAAATGCCGCGATGCATAGCGGGCAGGCTTCGGAAGATGACATCAACCGTCATGTCAACGGCTGGATCAAAGGCCATCAGGCTGAGTTCGATAAGTGGGTGCAGGATGCACTGGCCGCCGCGAAATAAATGTTGCAGGCCGTAGCAGCGCAATTTATTGCGCGTTTTTATCCCGGCGTTGTTGCCAGAGAAGCGCGATAAATCGCGCCGCCACACGGGAGCCGAATCACCCTATTGGTGATTCGGCTCCCTAATCGATTCGGACGTTATAGCGTACTGGTACGTCCTGTTAATTAACACAACAATGAAATAGTTTTTTGGGTTACTATTACCCTATTATGATTATTTGCCTGCTCATCTCGCTATGAATGCTTCCCATCAGGGCCTCAATTCTGCCCTGGTCGCACTGATGTCGGTCGCGACTGGCCTTGCCGTCGCCAGTAACTATTATGTCCAGCCGCTGCTGGATACCATCGCCCACCAGTTTAATCTCTCCGTCAGCCTTGCCGGTTTTATCGTCACCACTGCCCAACTGGGTTATGCCTGCGGCCTGCTACTGCTGGTGCCATTGGGGGATATGCTGGAACGCCGTAGTCTGATCGTGTCGATGAGCCTGCTGGCCGCCGGTGGCATGATGATCACCGCGCTCTCCCCTTCTCTGCCCTTCATGCTGCTGGGCACCGTTGTCACCGGGTTATTTTCCGTGGTGGCGCAGATGCTGGTGCCCCTCGCCGCCACCCTGGCTGCGCCCGAAAAGCGCGGCAAGGTGGTCGGGACGGTGATGAGTGGTTTGCTGCTGGGTATCCTGCTGGCACGTACCGCCGCTGGGGCACTGGCACAACTGGGCGGCTGGCGCTGCGTCTATTGGACTGCCAGCGTATTGATGATCCTGATGGCGCTGGCGCTGTGGCGCTTTCTGCCACGCTATAAACAGCATGTGCCGCTGAATTATCCGCAGCTGCTGCGCTCCATCTTTAGCCTGTATGCCGGTAATCGGGTGATCCGTACCCGCGCATTAACTGGCTGCCTCAGCTTTGCCAACTTCAGCATGCTCTGGACCTCAATGGCGTTTCTGCTCTCTGCCCCACCTTATGGCTTTAATGAAGGTGAAATTGGCCTGCTGGGGCTGGTCGGTGCGGCGGGCGCGCTGGCGGCACGTCAGGCGGGTGGCCTCGCCGATAAGGGCAAAGCCAAACTCACCACCAGCGCCGGATTGCTGATTATGCTGGTGGCCTGGCTGGTGACCGCACTGGGCGCACAGCATTTGCTGGCGCTGATTATCGGTATCCTGCTGCTCGATTTAGCTGTTCAGGCAGTGCATATCACCAACCAAAGCGTCATTTATCGCCACAAACCCGAGGCACGTAATCGCCTCAATGCCGGTTATATGACCAGTTATTTTATTGGCGGCGCACTGGGTTCCATCATCTCAGCGAACGCATTTCATCATGCAGGCTGGTATGGCGTTTGTGGGGCTGGTGTGCTGTTCACCATAATTAACCTATTGATTTGGTGGCGCAATGCGCGTTTCGAAAGTGTTTAGAAAACGTAAAGACCGGACCAAATCAATGAGCGATACTGTTCATCAATGATTGGGTTTGTTATGGTTAGCCAGAGAGTTATTCATCAGGGTTATTTTTTCTCGCGAAATTATTCAACAGTAAAAAGATTTCGCGAGGCGAATTGATAGCATCCCTTGTCTGCGAATCTGCAGCCATAGGATCGGGCCATGTGCCCGGGGTCAGGGAGCGGCCTCGAATCGCCTGGTGTTGACAGTGTGATCCTGCTAACAATCACATGCGGGAATTATGACTACGCTTAATCTGTCACCATCATTACTATACCAGTTGCAACTAGTGAGGTTTTTTTAGAATGGAAAGTTCGTTTACTCCCATTGAGCAGATGCTAAACATCCGTGCTACTCGCCACAAAGATTTTCCACTGCAGGAAATCATCCTGACGCGTCTGTGCATGCATATGCAGGGCAAACTGCTGGATAATCGCAACAAAATGTTGAAGGCGCAGGGAATTAACGAAACCTTATTCATGGCGCTGATCACCCTGGACGCGCAGGAAAACCAGAGCATCCAGCCATCAGAACTGAGTTCCGCACTGGGTTCTTCCCGTACCAACGCCACGCGTATTGCTGACGAACTGGAAAAACGCGGCTGGATTGAGCGTCGTGAAAGCGATAACGATCGCCGTTGCCTGCATCTGCACCTGACAGAAAAAGGTAACGAATTCTTACGTCAGCTGCTGCCACCGCAGCACCAGAGCCTGCAATATCTCTGGTCCTCCCTCTCCTCAGACGAGCAGGGCCAGCTGGAAGCCATTACCCGTAAGCTGCTTAACCGCCTCGACAAAATGGACGAAGACCAACTCATCGCCTCTCTGTCGCGCTAATAGCAAGAAGTGCGACACAATCACCTGTCGAAACCGATATTTTAATCCCCTTTTATCCGGCCAGCGTGTTAAACGCTGGCTTTTTTCGACTCGGGACCCCGTGTTGATGGATCAGCACATCCCGAAAAAATGGAAAACGTGGAGAATCAAATGAGTGCGACAGCGGAAGCCCAAAGCCCGCAACAGCCAGCAAATAAAAAGAAGAAGCGCAAAGGTGTGCTGATCCTGCTGGCAATCGTGTTTGTATTAATTGGTGTGGCATATCTGGCTTACTGGTGGGTGGTACTGCGGCATTTTCAGGAAACCGATGATGCTTATGTCTCCGGTAACCAGGTGCAGGTGATGGCACAGGTTTCTGGTAGCGTGAATAAAGTCTGGTTCGATGATACCGACTTCGTAAAAAAAGGTGATGTGCTGGTATCGCTCGATAAAACCGATGCCGAACAGGCATTCGAGAAAGCCCAGACGGCGCTGGCCACCAGCGTTCGTCAGACGCATCAGTTGATGATCACCGGCAAGCAGGATCAGGCCACCATTGCATTGCAGAAAACTGCGCTGGAACAGGCGGAGGCGGACCTGAAACGCCGTGAGCCGCTGGGTGCGGCTAACCTGATTGGCCGTGAAGAGTTACAGCACGCCCGTGATGCTGTGGCAACCGCCAAAGCACAGCTCGATGTGGCAGTGCAGCAGTTCAATGCGAATCAGGCGATGATCCTCAACACCTCGCTGGAAAACCAGCCCGCTGTCAAACAGGCATCTGCTGAACTGCGCGATGCCTGGCTGGCACTGCAACGCACCGATATTCGCAGCCCGATGGATGGTTATGTCTCCCGTCGTAGCGTTCAGGTAGGTTCGCAAATCTCCACCAGCACGCCGTTGCTGGCGGTGGTTCCGGCTACCAATTTGTGGGTGGATGCTAACTTCAAAGAGACCCAGCTGGCAGACGTTCGTATTGGACAGCCTGCGACAGTGGTCAGTGATATCTACGGTGATGATGTGGTGTACCAGGGGAAAGTGGTTGGCCTCGATATGGGCACCGGTAGCGCCTTCTCGTTGCTGCCAGCCCAGAACGCCACCGGTAACTGGATCAAAGTGGTTCAGCGTCTGCCGGTGCGTATCGAACTGGATGCCAAAGAAGTGGCGGATCATCCACTGCGTATCGGTCTGTCCACCCTGGTGAAAGTGGATACTTCGAATAAAGAGGGTGCAACCCTGGCCAGCAGCGTACGTGCTCAGGCCGCTTATGAAAGCAATGCGCTGGCAATCGACCTGACACCGGTTAACCAGATGATCACTGACATCGTTCGTGCCAACGCCGGCTGATAACGCGGGAGGCTGTTATGGCACAAAAACCGCTTGAAGGCGCGCCGTTAGTCCTGATGACCATCGCCCTGTCGCTGGCGACGTTCATGCAGGTACTCGACTCGACTATCGCCAACGTGGCGATTCCGACCATCGCCGGTAATCTCGGTGCCTCGAACTCGCAGGGCACCTGGGTGATCACCTCCTTCGGGGTGGCAAACGCCATCTCGATCCCGATCACCGGCTGGCTGGCGAAACGCGTGGGTGAAGTGAAGCTGTTTACCTGGGCGACCATTTTGTTCGCCCTCGCCTCCTGGGCGTGTGGTATGTCAGAAAGTCTGTCGATGCTGATTTTCTTCCGTATCATCCAGGGGGTCGTGGCAGGCCCGTTAATTCCTCTGTCGCAGAGCCTGCTGCTGAACAACTACCCACCCGCAAAACGCAGCGTGGCGCTGTCGTTATGGGCAATGACGGTGATCGTCGCGCCGATCTGTGGACCGATACTTGGTGGCTGGATTAGCGATAACTATCACTGGGGCTGGATCTTCTTCATCAACGTGCCGATTGGCGTGGTGGTGGTGATTCTGACGCTGCAAACCCTGCGTGGTCGCGAAACCGCAACCGCCGTCCGGCCGATTGATATGGTCGGTCTGGTGCTGCTGGTGGTGGGTATTGGCTGTCTGCAGGTGATGCTGGACCGTGGCAAAGAGCTGGACTGGTTTAGCTCGACGGAGATTATCGTGCTGACGGTCGTCGCCGTGGTCTCCCTTTTGGTGCTACTGGTGTGGGAACTGACCGATGACCATCCGATAGTCGATCTTTCGCTATTTAAATCGCGTAATTTCACCATCGGTTGTTTGTCGATCAGCCTCGCTTACATGCTCTACTTCGGCTCGATCGTGTTGTTGCCCCAGCTATTACAGGAGGTGTACGGCTACACCGCCACCTGGGCTGGGCTGGCCTCAGCACCGGTCGGGGTGATTCCGGTGATCCTGTCGCCGATTATCGGGCGCTTTGCGCATAAGCTGGATATGCGCCGTCTGGTGACCTTCAGCTTTATTATGTATGCCGTCTGTTTCTACTGGCGCGCGTATACCTTTGAGCCGGGGATGGATTTTGGTGCGTCGGCGTGGCCGCAGTTTATTCAGGGCTTCGCAGTGGCGTGTTTCTTTATGCCACTGACCACCATCACGTTGTCGGGCTTACCGCCGGAACGTATGGCGGCAGCGTCCAGTCTGTCCAACTTCGTGCGTACGCTGGCGGGTTCCATCGGAACCTCGATCACCACCACCATGTGGACCGATCGCGAATCGATGCATCACAGCTATTTGTCGGAGTCGGTCAATCCGTACAACGCCAATTCGCAGCAGATGTACGATCAGCTGGAAAGTCTCGGTATGACCCACCAGCAGGCCTCTGCGTATATCGCGCAGCAGATCACCAACCAGGGCCTGATAATCTCAGCCAACGAGATTTTCTGGGCCTCAGCCGGGGTGTTTATCATTCTGCTGGTGTTGATCTGGTTCGCGCGTCCGCCTTTTGGGGCGGGCGGTGGCGGCGGTGGCGCACACTAAGCCAGAAAGCAAAACGGGCCATTCGGCCCGTTTTTTTATGCATTCTGTCGCCACCATTCGGCAAGCAGTATGCCGGTTGCCACCGACACGTTAAGGCTTTCCACGTTGCCGGTGCCGCCAATCGACAGGCTCATGTCGCCCTGCTGGAATGCGCTGTCGGACAAACCTTCACGCTCCTGACCCAGCACCAGCACCATTTTGGCGGGCAATTCAGCCTTCGCCAGCGGCGTACCTTCATGGCTTGAAGTGGTCACAATGGTGTAGCCCGCTTTACGGAACGCTTCCAGGCCCTCGGAGAAGCTCTCACCACTGATCGCCTGGACATGCTCGGCACCGCCTTCTGCGGTTCGTACCGCTGCACCTGATTCCAGCAGCGATGCGTCATTGACCAGCAGGCCTTTCACACCAAAGTGCGCGCAGCTACGCATGATGCCGCCGAGGTTATGCGGGTTGCTGACATCTTCCAGCGCCAGCACGCAATCTTTGGCTTCGGCCTGACTTAACCATTCAGAAACCGCCATGCCCATGCGTTTTTTGATAATGAAGCAAACGCCGCCATGATGTTCAGTGCCTGAGGCTTTCGCCAGTTCGGCATCTTCAACCACGTGATAGGCTTTACGATTGGCCGCCAGCCAGCGCAAGGTTTCGCGGAAGCGCGGCGTCACGCTCTGCACAAACCAGGCACGTACGATGCTTTCAGGACGACTCTGGAACAATGCCTGACAGGCATTTTCACCGTAAACGCGCGTCTCTTCCTGACGCTGACGGCGAATCTGCTCCGGATCGATGGCAGGCTTGCTGCTGCCCGCCTCATCAGACAGGCTTTCTTCGCTAACCGGTGGACGCGAAACAGTGCGCCACGGAGAATCTTCATAGCCACGCGAGGGTTCGCGGTCGTTACGACGACCGGCGCTGCGGCCACCTTCTTCACTATTACGTCCGCCACGAGGACCGGCGTTACGGCCACCCTCTTCATTATTACGTCCGCTACGAGGCCCGGAACGACGATTATCTTCCTGGCGCGCAGCAGTACGGCCGCCTTTGCCGGTACGGGGGTTTGGCGCACGCGAGCCTTTCTGGCCCTCATCCTCACCACGTACATACATCACTTTTACCTTGCCGCTTTTGCCTTTAAATTCGTCGTTCATCTGTTCCTCCAGCATTGAGAGCGCGAAGATTACCTGATGTGTAGGCGCTTAGCTATCAACTATTGAACCTATTGGGCAATCCAGATTGAGCATAGCACTCAACCCTTTCATAATGCTCGGCAATCGTAAGTTTTACAGGTCCGGTTGAGGTAACTATGAATACGGTATGCGCCTCCTGTCAGGCAACCAATCGCGTGCCCGATGCACGCATTGCCGATGGAGCCAAGTGTGGCCGCTGCGGCGGTGAGTTGTTCAACGGTGAAGTGGTCAGCGCGACGGCCGCGACGCTGGATAAATATTTGCAGGATGATCTGCCGGTAGTGGTCGATTTCTGGGCACCGTGGTGTGGTCCTTGTGTCAACTTCGCACCGGTGTTCAAAGATGTCGCCGATGAGCGGCGTGGTAAAGTGCGTTTTGTAAAGGTTAATACCGAAGCAGAACCGGCACTCAGCTCGCGTTTTCGCATTCGCAGCATTCCCACCATCATGCTGTTTAAGAACGGTGAAATGGTCGATATGCTCAATGGTGCCATGCCCAAAGCACCCTTTAATGAATGGCTCGACGAATCGCTGTGATCCTGCCCCTGGCCAGCCTTGCGCTGGCCATATTACCTTTCTGCGGCAATTCCATTACAATTGCGTTTTTTCTGCCCGCCTGAGTGTTATGTCTGAAAATGCTGTCCTGCGTTTGCGTTCGCAACGCCTTGCCCGCGCCACGCGCCCCTTTCTGGCACGAGGAAATCGTGTTATCCGCTGTCAGGGCTGTCTTCTGCCGCATAAACATTGCGTCTGTGCCAGCTTGCAACCGCAAACCGCGCGTAGCCGTTTCTGTCTGGTGATGTTTGATACCGAACCAATGAAGCCGAGCAACACCGGACGCCTTATCGCCGACATCTTGCCAGATACGCTGGCATTTGGCTGGTCGCGTACCGAGCCGGATGCTGCATTATTACAGGCGGTGCAGATGAGTGAATATCAGCCTCTGGTGGTGTTCCCCGCTTCCTATGCCGATCCTGGCCGTGCGGTATTGACCGAACCGCCAACCACCGGCAAGCCACCGCTGTTTATTATGCTCGACGGCACCTGGACTGAAGCCCGCAAAATGTTCCGCAAAAGCCCATGGCTGGATGCATTTCCGGTGATGTCACTGAATGTCACCACGCCTTCGCGTTACACGCTGCGTGAAGCACATGGTGAAGGCCAGCACTGCACTGCTGAAGTCGCCGCCGCCTTGCTGGAGCAGGCGGGTGATGCAGCAGCGGCCAACGCTTTGCAACAGCATTTCGAACAGTTCCGTCAGGCATATCTGGCCGGAAAGCCGCATCATCCTGTACACGCCCTGGACGAAGCCCTGTAGCAGACTGCGATCGGTGAATCGGCAAACGCCACCAAAAGCGTTTACAATCATGCAAATCCCCATGTCAGGAGTGCATGATGAGCCAACGCGGACTGGAAGCGCTGTTACGACCTAAATCCATTGCGGTAATTGGTGCCTCGGTGAAACCCGGTCGTGCGGGTTACTTTATGATGCGTAACCTGTTGGCGGGGGGCTTTAGCGGCCCGGTATTACCGGTGACGCCCAAATATAAAGCCGTGAGCGGTGTATTGGCCTGGCCGGACATTGCCAGCCTGCCCTTCGCCCCGGATCTTGCTGTCATCTGCACCCATGCCCGACGCAACCTCGAACTGCTGCAACAACTGGGCGAAAAAGGCTGTAAAGCCTGCATTATCCTCTCTGCACCGGCCAGCCAGCTGGAAGAACTGAAAGCCTGCGCCAGCCAGTGGCAGATCCGCCTGCTCGGCCCCAACAGCCTTGGATTGCTTGCGCCCTGGCAAGGTCTGAATGCCAGCTTTTCCCCGGTGCCGATCGCGAAAGGCCGCATCGCCTTTATTTCGCAATCGGCGGCGGTGTCGAACACCATCCTCGACTGGGCACAACAGCGTAACCTTGGGTTTTCCTGGTTTATTGCCCTCGGTGACAGCCTTGATATTGATGTTGATGACCTGCTCGATTTTCTCGCGCGCGACGGCAAAACCAGCGCCATTCTGCTGTACCTGGAACATCTCAGCGATGCGCGCCGCTTTGTTTCTGCCTCGCGCAGCGCCTCGCGTAATAAACCCATTCTGGTGATCAAAAGTGGCCGCAGCCATCAGGCCCAGGCGATGATAGGCACCCATAGCGGGCTGGATGCCGCCTGGGATGCGGCCATCCAGCGTGCCGGTCTGCTGCGCGTGCAGGATACCCATGAACTGTTTTCTGCCGTTGAATCACTCAGCCATATGCGTCCGCTACGCGGCGATCGTCTGATGATCATTAGCAATGGTGCGGCCCCGGCAGCCCTGGCGCTGGATGAGCTTTACGCGCGCAATGGCAAACTGGCGACACTGAGCGAAGAGACCTTGCAGGCGCTGGCGGCGCTGCTGCCGGAGGGAGTGGGACGCGGCAATCCTCTTGACTTGAAAGATGATGCCACTCCGGAACGCTATGTCACCTGCATTGAGAAGCTGCTTGATAGCCACGAGCTGGATGCGCTGATGATCATCCACGCACCAAGCGCGGTCTCACCTGCCAGCGAAACTGCCGCGCAAATCATTGAGGCAATTGCCCGCCATCCGCGTGGCAAACAGGTGACATTGCTGACTAACTGGTGCGGCGAGTTCTCCTCGCAGGACGCACGGCGTGCCTTCACCAGGGCGGGCATCCCCACCTGGCGCACCCCGGAGGGGACTGTCACCGCGTTTATGCATCAGGTGGAGTATCGTCGCAATCAGAAGCAACTGCGTGAAACGCCCGCGCTACCCCCAGGGCTAACGCAGAATAGCGCTCAGGCGCACCAGCTGATTCAGCAGGCGCTCGATCAAGGCATCACCACGCTGGATACCCACGAGGTGCAGCCCGTGCTGGAAGCCTATGGTCTGGCAACTTTGCCGACCTGGATTGCAGCTGACAGCGCTGCGGCAGCCAATATTGCCGGACAGATTGGCTATCCCGTGGCACTCAAACTTCGTTCGCCAGATATCCCGCATAAATCCGAGGTGCAGGGGGTGATGCTTTATCTGCGCAGTGCCGCAGAAGTGAAGCAGGCTGCTGAAGCCATTTTTGACCGTGTGCGCCAGACCCATCCGCACGCGCGTATTGATGGCCTGCTGGTACAGAGCATGGCGAATCGCGCTGGTGCACAGGAGCTGCGCGTGGTGGTCGAACAGGATCCGCTGTTTGGCCCGATTATTTTGCTGGGCGAAGGCGGCGTTGAATGGCAGCCAGATAAACAGGCCGCCGTTGCCCTGCCGCCACTCAATATGACGCTGGCGCGTTATCTGGTGATCCAGGCGATGAAGAGTGGCAAAGTGCGTAGCCGCAGCGCCCTGCGGCCGTTAAATATTCCGGCGCTTAGCCAGTTACTGGTGCAGGTTTCTAACCTGGTGGTGGATTGCCCGGAGATTCAGCGACTGGATATTCATCCACTACTGGCCGCCGGTGATGAATTTACGTTGCTGGATGTCACGCTCCAGCTGGCCCCTTTCCACGGCGATAACGAAGCCCGGTTGGCGATTCGTCCCTATCCTCATCACCTAGAGGAGCAGTTCGCGTTGAAGGATGGTCAGCATTGCCTGTTCCGCCCCATCCTGCCTGAAGATGAACCGCTGCTGCGTGACTTTATTGCGCAGGTGACCAAAGAAGATCTCTACTACCGCTATTTCAGTGAGATCAACGAATTCACTCATGAGGATTTGGCCAATATGACGCAGATCGATTATGACCGTGAAATGGCGATTGTGGCGGTGCGTCAGCAGGCAAATCAACAAGAGATTATTGGGGTGACGCGTGCCATTTCTGATGCCGATAACATTGATGCTGAGTTTTCCGTCCTGGTGCGTTCGGATCTCAAAGGGCTGGGCATGGGCAGACGCCTGCTGGAGAAGATGATTCGCTATACCCGCGATCACGGTCTGCAACAATTGAACGGTATCACCATGCCACACAATACCGGCATGATTACGCTGGCACGAAAACTTAACTTTCGTGTGAATATTCAATTGGATGACGGAATTGTCAGCCTCAATTTACCCTTAAATGATGGCATCGACTAACCTTGTAGAGAAAGGTAAAAATCCCCCCGGGCCCGCCGGTTGATGTTATTATCGCGCGTTAGGATCATGATTTGATGGCAAAAGGCCATGCGATGAACAGAGAAGAAGTGCACCGTGATGTTGTCTAAATTCAAACGCAATAAACACCAACAACACCTCGCACAGCTGCCTAAACTGTCACAATCCGTGTCGGATGTGACCACGCTTTACTCGCCTGCTGAATTTCGCGAAACCCTGCTGACGAAAATTGCCGCTGCAGAAAAACGTATCTGTATCGCTGCGCTTTACCTGGAAAATGATGATGGTGGACGTGGCATTATGCAGGCACTCTATGCTGCGCGTCAGGCACGTCCTGAACTGGATATCAGTATTCTGGTGGACTGGCATCGTGCGCAACGTGGCCGCATCGGCGCAGCACGAGGCTTCACCAATGCCGACTGGTATTGCGAGATGGCGACGCAGCATCCGGATATCGCCATTCCGGTGTATGGTATTCCGGTGAACACCCGTGAAGCGCTGGGCGTACTGCATTTGAAAGGCTTTATCATTGACGACACGCTGTTGTATAGCGGTGCCAGCCTGAACGATGTCTATCTGCATCAGCATGATAAATACCGTTATGACCGCTATCAGCTAATCCGCAACCCGCAGCTGGCCGATACCATGTATCAGTGGATCTGTGAGAATCTGAAGCAATCAGATGCGGTGCACCGTCTTGATCAGTCAGAACGCCCTTCCAGCCCGGAAATCAAAAATGAAACCCGCCAGTTCCGCCAGGATCTGCGTGGCTTCAACTATCAGTTTACCGGTAATGCGGGCAACGAAACGCTGACAGTCACACCATTGGTGGGCCTGGGCAAACGTAGCCTGCTGAATAAAACCATCTTCCATTTAATGCCCTGTGCCGAGCGTAAACTCACCCTGTGTACGCCTTATTTCAATCTGCCCGCTATCCTGGTGCGTAATCTGATCCATTTACTGCGTCAGGGAAAAGAGGTTGAGATCATCATCGGGGACAAAACGGCCAACGACTTTTATATTCCACCTGAGCAGCCCTTTAAGATTATCGGTGCGTTGCCTTATCTCTACGAGATTAACCTGCGCCGTTTCCTCAGCCGCCTGCAATATTACGTCAACAATGGTCAGCTGACGGTGCGCCTGTGGAAAGATGGTGAAAATAGCTACCATCTGAAAGGCATCTGGGTGGACGATGAATGGATGATGATCACCGGCAATAACCTCAATCCACGCGCCTGGCGGCTCGATCTGGAAAATGCGGTGTTGATCCATGACCCGCTGAATCAGCTGGCTGAACAACGCGAACGGGAACTGGCATTGATCCGTACACATACCACGGTGGTGCAGCATTTCCGTGAACTGGAGAGCATTGCCGACTATCCGGCAAAAGTGCGCAAGTTGATTCGTCGTCTGCGCCGGATCCGAATCGATCGTCTTATCAGCCGTCTGCTGTGAGACCCTGGCCGCTCAGTGAGGAGCGGCCAGCCATGTTATAACTTAATCCCCTTCCCTTTGCGATGCAGCATCAGTGACACCAGAAACGCTAATGCACCCATTGCTGACACATACCAGAAGAAACTGGTTTCCACGCCTTCTTTTTTCAGCAGCAACGCAATGTACTCGGCAGAACCACCAAAAATAGCATTTGCCACTGCATAAGATAAGCCGACACCCAGTGCTCGCACCTCCGGCGGGAACATCTCTGCTTTAAGTATGCCGCTGATAGCGGTATAGAAGCTGGTGATGATCAACGCTACCATCACCAGAAGAAATGCCAGCCAGCCACTCTGCACATTTTGTAGCAGCGTCAGAATCGGTACGGTACAAATCGCTGCACCCGCACCAAAAATTATCATGGAAGCACGGCGGCCGATTTTATCGGATAACGCGCCGATAATCGGCTGAATCAACATAAATACCAGCAACGCCCCGGTCATTAATGCACTCGCGCTGCGTGCATCCATCCCGGCGGTATTGACCAGGTATTTTTGCATATAGGTAGTAAAGGTATAAAAACTGAGTGAACCACCGGCAGTAAAGCCCAGCACCATCAGAAAAGCACGAGAGTGATTGCGCAGCAGACCAAGGATACTGCCAGCATCACGATGTTCGCGGTGTTTTTTCTCTGAAGTTTCATTGAGCGAGCGACGCAGCCAGAGTGCGACAACTGCCAGAATAGCGCCCAGGAAGAATGGGATACGCCATCCCCAGCTATGTAGTTGTTCATCACTGAGAATTTGTTGCAGCACCACCACGGTAAGCACTGCCAGTAACTGCCCACCGATTAAGGTCACATACTGGAATGAGGCGTAGAACCCTTTGCGTCCTTCCAGCGCCACTTCACTCATATAAGTGGCGCTGGTGCCATATTCTCCACCCACGGACAGCCCCTGAAACATGCGCGCCAGCAGCAGAATCGTGGGAGCGGCAATGCCAATTTCCCCATATCCGGGCAGACAGGCTATCACCAGTGAACCGAGACACATCATACAAACCGAGATCAGCATGGAGTTTTTTCGTCCGTGGCGATCAGCAATATAACCAAATAGCCAGCCACCGATAGGACGCATCAAAAATCCTGCGGCAAATACACCTGCGGTTTGCAGTAATTGCGTGGTGGTATCGCCCGATGGGAAAAATATATGGGCGAAATAGAGTGAGAAGAACGAATAAACATAGAAATCGAACCACTCCACCAGGTTGCCTGATGAAGCACCAACAATCGCCCAGATGCGTTGTTTGCTAATGGTCGTCGTGTCGTGTGGTACCACTTTTTGTTGTAGAGAGTCTGTCATGCTTTCCTCTTTTCCTTGCGGATAATAAACGCCAAAGCATTGAGTAAAGCATTTGTTGGCCCGTCAGGTGAAGCGGGCAAATATCCGAATGACAAAATGTGACCGGGAAGAGGTTTGTGGGGCAATTTTCAGACGTAAAAAAGCCCTGAACTTTCGTTCAGGGCTTCTTCACTTGATTGATGCCTGGCAGTTCCCTACTCTCGCATGGGGAGACCCCACACTACCATCGGCGCTACGGCGTTTCACTTCTGAGTTCGGCATGGGGTCAGGTGGGACCACCGCGCTACAGCCGCCAGGCAAATTCTGTTTATCCGCACCGCCCTCGCAGGCCGCACGAATCAATCCGTTCGAACAATGCTGAAAATCTTCTCTGGTCTCTCACCAAAACGCCTCTGGCGTTGTAAGGTTAAGCCTCACGGGTCATTAGTACCGGTTAGCTCAATGCATCGCTGCACTTACACATCCGGCCTATCAACGTCGTCGTCTTCAACGTCCCTTCAGGACTCTCAAGGAGTCAGGGAGAACTCATCTCGGGGCAAGTTTCGTGCTTAGATGCTTTCAGCACTTATCTTTTCCGCACTTAGCTACCGGGCAATGCCATTGGCATGACAACCCGAACACCAGTGGTGCGTTCACTCCGGTCCTCTCGTACTAGGAGCAACCCCCCTCAATTCTCCAGCGCCCACGGCAGATAGGGACCGAACTGTCTCACGACGTTCTAAACCCAGCTCGCGTACCACTTTAAACGGCGAACAGCCGTACCCTTGGGACCTACTTCAGCCCCAGGATGTGATGAGCCGACATCGAGGTGCCAAACACCGCCGTCGATATGAACTCTTGGGCGGTATCAGCCTGTTATCCCCGGAGTACCTTTTATCCGTTGAGCGATGGCCCTTCCATTCAGAACCACCGGATCACTATGACCTGCTTTCGCACCTGCTCGAGCCGTCACTCTCGCAGTCAAGCTGGCTTATGCCATTGCACTAACCTCCTGATGTCCGACCAGGATTAGCCAACCTTCGTGCTCCTCCGTTACGCTTTGGGAGGAGACCGCCCCAGTCAAACTACCCACCAGACACTGTCCGCAGCCCGGATTACGGGCCTACGTTAGAACATCAAACATTAAAGGGTGGTATTTCAAGGTCGGCTCCACGCAGACTGGCGTCCACGCTTCAAAGCCTCCCACCTATCCTACACATCAAGGCTCAATGTTCAGTGTCAAGCTATAGTAAAGGTTCACGGGGTCTTTCCGTCTTGCCGCGGGTACACTGCATCTTCACAGCGATTTCAATTTCACTGAGTCTCGGGTGGAGACAGCCTGGCCATCATTACGCCATTCGTGCAGGTCGGAACTTACCCGACAAGGAATTTCGCTACCTTAGGACCGTTATAGTTACGGCCGCCGTTTACCGGGGCTTCGATCAAGAGCTTCTCCTTACGGATAACCCCATCAATTAACCTTCCGGCACCGGGCAGGCGTCACACCGTATACGTCCACTTTCGTGTTTGCACAGTGCTGTGTTTTTAATAAACAGTTGCAGCCAGCTGGTATCTTCGACTGGCTTCAGCTCCGGGAGCAAGTCCCTTCACCTAATGCCAGCGTGCCTTCTCCCGAAGTTACGGCACCATTTTGCCTAGTTCCTTCACCCGAGTTCTCTCAAGCGCCTTGGTATTCTCTACCTGACCACCTGTGTCGGTTTGGGGTACGATTTCGTGTTACCTGGAGCTTAGAGGCTTTTCCTGGAAGCAGGGCATCAGTTACTTCACCACCGTAGTGGCTCGTCATCACGCCTCAGTGTTAAAGAAGACCGGATTTGCCTGGTCTTCACACCTACACGCTTAAACCGGGACAACCGTCGCCCGGATAACCTAGCCTTCTCCGTCCCCCCTTCGCAGTAACACCAAGTACAGGAATATTAACCTGTTTCCCATCGACTACGCTTTTCAGCCTCGCCTTAGGGGTCGACTCACCCTGCCCCGATTAACGTTGGACAGGAACCCTTGGTCTTCCGGCGAGCGGGCTTTTCACCCGCTTTATCGTTACTTATGTCAGCATTCGCACTTCTGATACCTCCAGCAGACCTCACAGTCCACCTTCAGCGGCTTACAGAACGCTCCCCTACCCAACAACGCCTAAGCGTCGCTGCCGCAGCTTCGGTGCATGGTTTAGCCCCGTTACATCTTCCGCGCAGGCCGACTCGACCAGTGAGCTATTACGCTTTCTTTAAATGATGGCTGCTTCTAAGCCAACATCCTGGCTGTCTGTGCCTTCCCACATCGTTTCCCACTTAACCATGACTTTGGGACCTTAGCTGGCGGTCTGGGTTGTTTCCCTCTTCACGACGGACGTTAGCACCCGCCGTGTGTCTCCCGTGATAACATTCTCCGGTATTCGCAGTTTGCATCGGGTTGGTAAGCCGGGATGGCCCCCTAGCCGAAACAGTGCTCTACCCCCGGAGATGAGTTCACGAGGCGCTACCTAAATAGCTTTCGGGGAGAACCAGCTATCTCCCGGTTTGATTGGCCTTTCACCCCCAGCCACAGGTCATCCGCTAATTTTTCAACATTAGTCGGTTCGGTCCTCCAGTTAGTGTTACCCAACCTTCAACCTGCCCATGGCTAGATCACCGGGTTTCGGGTCTATACCCTGCAACTTAACGCCCAATTAAGACTCGGTTTCCCTTCGGCTCCCCTATGCGGTTAACCTTGCTACAGAATATAAGTCGCTGACCCATTATACAAAAGGTACGCAGTCACACCCCGAAGGATGCTCCCACTGCTTGTACGTACACGGTTTCAGGTTCTGTTTCACTCCCCTCGCCGGGGTTCTTTTCGCCTTTCCCTCACGGTACTGGTTCACTATCGGTCAGTCAGGAGTATTTAGCCTTGGAGGATGGTCCCCCCATATTCAGACAGGATACCACGTGTCCCGCCCTACTCATCGGACTCACAATCTGTGCATTTTCGTGTACGGGGCTGTCACCCTGTATCGCGCGACTTTCCAGACGCTTCCACTAACACACAAACTGATTCAGGTCCTGGGCTGTTCCCCGTTCGCTCGCCGCTACTGGGGGAATCTCGGTTGATTTCTTTTCCTCGGGGTACTTAGATGTTTCAGTTCCCCCGGTTCGCCTCGTTAACCTATGTATTCAGTTAACGATAGTGCACAAGTGCACTGGGTTTCCCCATTCGGACATCGCCGGCTGTTGCGGTTCATATCACCTTGCCGGCGCTTTTCGCAGATTAGCACGTCCTTCATCGCCTCTGACTGCCAGGGCATCCACCGTGTACGCTTAGTCGCTTAACCTCACAACCCACAGGCGTTTTGCAACGCTTATGAATCGTAAGCTTTTGAGAGACTCGAACGCGTCGCTTTCATTTCTTATTACGGAGAAATGACACAACGCGTCGTTTCAAATTTTCAGCTTGTTCCGGATTGTTAAAGAGCAAATACTTCGCAGCACACCGTTTCCGGTACGCTCTGAAGTATTGAAGTACTGTAATGGTGGAGCTAAGCGGGATCGAACCGCTGACCTCCTGCGTGCAAGGCAGGCGCTCTCCCAGCTGAGCTATAGCCCCATACAGTTACTGCAGAGACCACTACTACCACTCAACCGAGTTCACATTCTTCAGACAAAAGAAGAATGCAATTTCTGCTCAGGCAAGGCATGCGGAAGGGAAGTTTACGTCGGTAAACGACCGCGCGCATAACGCAGCATGAGAAGAAATTTGGTAGGCCTGAGTGGACTTGAACCACCGACCTCACCCTTATCAGGGGTGCGCTCTAACCACCTGAGCTACAAGCCTGTAGAGGTTTTTCTGCTCGTTACTTTTCTATCAGACAATCTGTGTGAGCACTTCGAAGGAAGGTATCTTCAGGTAAGGAGGTGATCCAACCGCAGGTTCCCCTACGGTTACCTTGTTACGACTTCACCCCAGTCATGAATCACAAAGTGGTAAGCGCCCTCCCGAAGGTTAAGCTACCTACTTCTTTTGCAACCCACTCCCATGGTGTGACGGGCGGTGTGTACAAGGCCCGGGAACGTATTCACCGTAGCATTCTGATCTACGATTACTAGCGATTCCGACTTCATGGAGTCGAGTTGCAGACTCCAATCCGGACTACGACGCACTTTATGAGGTCCGCTTGCTCTCGCGAGGTCGCTTCTCTTTGTATGCGCCATTGTAGCACGTGTGTAGCCCTGGCCGTAAGGGCCATGATGACTTGACGTCATCCCCACCTTCCTCCGGTTTATCACCGGCAGTCTCCTTTGAGTTCCCGACCGAATCGCTGGCAACAAAGGATAAGGGTTGCGCTCGTTGCGGGACTTAACCCAACATTTCACAACACGAGCTGACGACAGCCATGCAGCACCTGTCTCACGGTTCCCGAAGGCACTAAGGCATCTCTGCCAAATTCCGTGGATGTCAAGGCCAGGTAAGGTTCTTCGCGTTGCATCGAATTAAACCACATGCTCCACCGCTTGTGCGGGCCCCCGTCAATTCATTTGAGTTTTAACCTTGCGGCCGTACTCCCCAGGCGGTCGACTTAACGCGTTAGCTCCGGAAGCCACGCCTCAAGGGCACAACCTCCAAGTCGACATCGTTTACGGCGTGGACTACCAGGGTATCTAATCCTGTTTGCTCCCCACGCTTTCGCACCTGAGCGTCAGTCTTCGTCCAGGGGGCCGCCTTCGCCACCGGTATTCCTCCAGATCTCTACGCATTTCACCGCTACACCTGGAATTCTACCCCCCTCTACGAGACTCTAGCCTGCCAGTTTCGAATGCAGTTCCCAGGTTAAGCCCGGGGATTTCACATCCGACTTGACAGACCGCCTGCGTGCGCTTTACGCCCAGTAATTCCGATTAACGCTTGCACCCTCCGTATTACCGCGGCTGCTGGCACGGAGTTAGCCGGTGCTTCTTCTGCGGGTAACGTCAATCGATGAGGTTATTAACCTCATCGCCTTCCTCCCCGCTGAAAGTACTTTACAACCCGAAGGCCTTCTTCATACACGCGGCATGGCTGCATCAGGCTTGCGCCCATTGTGCAATATTCCCCACTGCTGCCTCCCGTAGGAGTCTGGACCGTGTCTCAGTTCCAGTGTGGCTGGTCATCCTCTCAGACCAGCTAGGGATCGTCGCCTAGGTGAGCCGTTACCCCACCTACTAGCTAATCCCATCTGGGTTCATCCGATGGTGTGAGGCCCGAAGGTCCCCCACTTTGGTCTTGCGACGTTATGCGGTATTAGCTACCGTTTCCAGTAGTTATCCCCCTCCATCGGGCAGATCCCCAGACATTACTCACCCGTCCGCCACTCGTCACCCAAGGAGCAAGCTCCTCTGTGCTACCGTTCGACTTGCATGTGTTAGGCCTGCCGCCAGCGTTCAATCTGAGCCATGATCAAACTCTTCAATTTAAAGTTTGATGCTCAAAGAATTAAACTTCGTAATGAATTACGTGTTCACTCTTGAGACTTGATATTTTTTAAGTCCGTAGACTTTTGATATCAATCCTGCGAGTGCCCACACAGATTGTCTGATAAATTGTTAAAGAGCAGTGCGAGCAGCGGATTAACCGTCTGTCGCGAGGTGGCGTATATTACGCTTTCCTCCTTCAGAGTCAATCACTTTTTTCAGCGATTTTCTCCGGCGGGATGAATCACTTCGTCCCTCGCTGACCGTCTGCGTTGCCGCTTTGCCGTGTCAGTGGAGGCGCATTATAGGGAGATAATTCTGAGTGACAAGCGCTAATTTAAACTTTTTGCACGACAGCTCACTTTCCAGGCGAAGCGTTGCAAAATCCAGCAAAAACCTGTGCGAAAGGCATAAAAAACGGGCCCGCAGGCCCGTTAATGGTTATTTCTTACTGATGTGCGACTATCACATCATCTTTCACATCCATCTCGATGGTTTTACCCGGCACTAACGCCCCAGAAAGAATCTGTTGCGCCAGCGGGTTTTCAATTTGCTGCTGGATAGCACGTTTCAGTGGCCGCGCCCCGTAAACCGGATCGTAACCGTTCTCACCCAGCAACCGGATGGCTGCGTCCGAAATGTGCAACTGGTAACCACGCTCTTCAAGACGTTTATACAACCGCTGCAGCTGAATCTGCGCAATAGAAGCAATGTGTTTTTCACCCAGAGGATGGAACACTACCACTTCATCGATACGGTTAATAAACTCCGGACGGAAATGGTGCCCGACAACCGACATCACCATTTCTTTCATCTCAGGATAATCCAGCGCACCAAACCGCTCCTGAATCAAATCCGAGCCGAGGTTAGAGGTCATGATCACCACCGTGTTACGGAAATCGACCGTACGCCCCTGCCCATCGGTTAAGCGACCATCATCCAGCACCTGCAACAGAATGTTGAAAACATCCGGATGGGCTTTCTCTACTTCATCGAGCAAAATCACCGAATAAGGACGACGACGAACGGCCTCGGTCAGATAGCCACCCTCTTCATAACCGACATATCCTGGAGGCGCACCCACCAGACGCGATACGGAGTGTTTCT
Source organism: Pantoea sp. X-Soil-TKNS-1280 (assembly GCF_059730475.1). Lineage (NCBI taxonomy): Bacteria > Pseudomonadati > Pseudomonadota > Gammaproteobacteria > Enterobacterales > Erwiniaceae > Pantoea > Pantoea sp. X-Soil-TKNS-1280. The sequence goes on from NZ_AP035962.1 coordinate 3,306,433, forward strand.
CCATAAACTCAGACATATCGATACGCACCATGGCGTCGTCACTGTCGAACAGGAAGTTTGCCAGCGCCTTACACAACTCGGTTTTACCCACACCTGTTGGTCCCAGGAACAGGAAAGAACCAATTGGCCGGTTTGGATCAGACAAGCCGGCACGACTACGACGAATCGCATTCGATACGGCTTCTACCGCTTCATCCTGGCCAATCACGCGCGAATGCAGCTCCTGCTCCATCCGCAGCAACTTATCACGCTCCCCTTCCATCATGCGGGCGACCGGAATACCAGTCCAGCGCGCCAGTACATCAGCAATTTCCACATCGGTCACGCGGTTGCGCAGCAGCTTCATAGTCTTGCCTTCAGACTGAGTCGCCGCAGCCAATTGTTTCTCCAGCGCCGGAATTTTGCCGTACTGCAGCTCGGACATCTGCCCCAGATCGCCAACACGGCGCGCCTGCTCCAGAGACAAACGCGCCTGCTCCAGTTCAGCCTTGATGTTCTGTGTGCCAGTCAGAGACGCTTTCTCTGCTTTCCACTCCTCTTCCAGCTCGGCGTATTCACGCTCTTTCTGGTCAAGCTCGCTCTCCAGCATTTCCAGACGTTTGACACTGGCGTCATCCGACTCTTTCTTCAGTGCCTGCTGTTCCAGCTTGAGCTGGATAATGCGGCGGTCGAGACGATCAAGTGGCTCCGGCTTAGAGTCAATTTGCAGACGAATGCTTGAAGCCGCCTCATCGATCAGGTCGATAGCTTTATCCGGTAACTGGCGATCGGCGATATAACGATGTGAAAGCGTTGCCGCAGCAACTATCGCCGGATCGGTAATTTGCACATGGTGGTGCAACTCATAGCGTTCTTTCAGGCCACGCAAAATCGCGATGGTATCTTCAACACTCGGTTCCGCCACAAACACTTTCTGGAAACGACGTTCCAGCGCAGCATCTTTTTCAATGTACTGACGATACTCATCCAGCGTAGTGGCACCGACGCAGTGCAACTCACCGCGAGCCAGAGCTGGCTTAAGCATGTTACCGGCATCCATTGCGCCGTCAGCTTTACCGGCACCGACCATGGTATGCAGTTCGTCGATAAACAGGATGACGTTGCCTTCCTGCTTCGCCAGATCGTTCAGGACCCCTTTTAAACGTTCTTCAAACTCACCACGATATTTCGCACCCGCCACCAGCGCTCCCATATCCAGCGCCAATACCCGACGGCCTTTCAGGCCTTCAGGCACTTCGCCATTGATGATGCGCTGAGCCAAACCTTCAACGATAGCGGTTTTACCGACACCGGGTTCACCAATCAGTACCGGGTTATTCTTGGTACGACGTTGCAGAACCTGAATGGTGCGCCGAATTTCCTCGTCACGACCAATCACCGGGTCAAGTTTGCCCAGTTCGGCGCGTTCCGTCAGATCGATGGTGTATTTCTTTAATGCCTGACGCTGATCTTCAGCCCCTTGATCGTTCACGTTCTCTCCCCCTCGCAATTGCTCGATAGCCTTAGCGAGTTTTTCCGACGTTGCACCAGCCGATTTAAGTAAATCAGCCAGCGAGCCACGTGAATCCAGGGCCGCCAAAGCAAATAATTCAGATGAAATAAAATTGTCGCCGCGCTTTTGCGCCAGCTTGTCGCACAGGTTAAGCACACGGACTAAATCCGCAGACGGCTGGACGTCGCCGTCAGTGCCTTCAACTTGTGGTAATCGATTAATAGCCTGTTCAATGCTGGTGCGTAGCCCAGCGACATCGGCACCCGCTGCGCTGAGCAACGGACGCACCGATCCGCCTTCCTGATTGAGCAACGCGCTCATCACATGAAGGGGTTCTATGAATTGGTTATCGTGTCCCAGAGCAAGGGACTGTGCATCGGCCAGGGCCAACTGGAATTTGTTGGTAAGACGATCCAGACGCATGTTTCCTCCCATTACAGGTCAAAATGCTACTGGAGATTAAATGAGGTCATCCCTCAAATTTTCAAGGTTAATGACCTGAGTTGTGAGCAAAAAATACGCTAACTGGATCGTCTTGTGGCGTAAGGTTATCTCAGCCAAATCAAAGTTGCCATACGCCCGGTGATACGATCGCGTCGGAAGGAGAAAAAATCGTCGCTTTCATGCCAGGTACAGCGTTGTTCGCCGCTGATTGAACGCACACGAGCAGCCTGCAAGCGCTGACGTGCCAGCAACCAGATATCAGCAAAATATTTTTCGCCGACGGGGCGAAATGCCTGATCGGCACGCTCGTCATGCGCCATAAATGCCGAACGCACCTCCGCACCCACTTCGAAAGCCTGCGGACCAATGGCAGGTCCCAGCCAGGCATGAATCTCTTGTGCGGGACAGTGAAACTGTGCCAGCGTCTGCTCCAGTACACCGTGACATAAGCCACGCCAGCCGGCATGAGCAACCGCCACTTCGCTACCGTCACTGGCACAAAAGAGCACCGGCAGGCAATCTGCCGTCATCACGGCACAGACCACGCCCGTTTCACGCGTAATCGCAGCATCCGCATCAGGTAGCGCTACGCTAGCAGGTAAACGCACCGCCTCCTGACCGTGAACCTGATTGAGCCATTGGGGCATCGCCGGTAACTGTGCCAGAGCAACCAAACGCTGGCGATTAAGGAGCACATGTTCCTGATTGTCACCAACGTGACTGCCAAGATTGAGGGCGTTCCAGGGAGCCTGGCTGACGCCACCGTGACGTGTAGTTGAACATGCCCGAACGCGCGCCGGTGCTGGCCAGTCCGGGATGATCAACTCATTCATAGCCAGTCCATCTGATCGCGGAACATATCGGTATCAGCTTTCAGGGCATCAATCAAATCGACCATGTCCTGCGGCAGTGGCGCATGCCACTCCATTTCAATCCCGGTGATCGGATGGTAGAGACGCAACATGGTTGCGTGCAATGCCTGACGATCAAATCCACGCAGGGTTGCGATAAATTCATCAGATGCCCCTTTTGGTGGACGTGGACGACCACCGTAAAGCGGATCCCCCACCAGCGGATGGTTGATATGGGCCATATGAACGCGGATCTGGTGTGTACGACCGGTTTCCAGACGCAAGCGCAGGCGGGTATGCGCACGGAAGTGCTCCATGATGCGGTAATGGGTCACCGCCGGTTTCCCCATCGGGTGCACTGCCATATGAGTACGTTTGGTGGAGTGACGCGCCATGGGCTCATTAACAGTACCGCCTGCGGTCATGGTGCCAATCGCAACTGCTTCGTACTCACGGGTGATTTCACGCAGCTGCAGCGTTTCCACCAGATGCGTTTGCGCAGGTACGGTTTTAGCCACCACCATCAGACCGGTGGTGTCTTTGTCCAGACGATGGACAATGCCCGCACGAGGAACATCCGCAATCGCCGGGTAATGATAAAGCAATGCGTTAAGCACAGTCCCGTCCGGATTACCGGCTCCCGGATGCACCACTAAACCACGCGGTTTGTTGATAACAAGAATATCGTCGTCTTCATACACGATATTGAGCGGGATGTTTTGCGCTTCCCAGCGTTGCTCTTCTTCGATTTCAGCGCTGATCGACACCTGCTCGCCGCCCAGAACCTTCTCTTTCGGTTTGTCGATGACGGTGCCATTGACGCTGACGCGACGCTCAAGGATCCATTCTTTTATGCGAGAACGTGAATAATCAGGGAACAATTCCGCCAAAGTCTGATCTAAGCGTTGTCCAAGTTGTGCTTCGGACACCGTTGCGGTGAGTTGAACTTGTTGTGCCATATACAGCTTCTTCGTTAACGTTGGGTTTTCACGGCGATGCCGTTTAATATAATGTGCTATCGTACCTGGTCATTACCGGGAGCTACACGGACAGCTTCCGCCATAACACTTTGAGGATAATCATTTCGTCATGACGCGTATGAAACATCTGGTGGCTGCTGCCACACTGAGCCTGGCACTGGTGGGTTGTTCCAGCTCAAAGGACACAGTACCGGACAGCCCGCCGTCTGAGATTTACGCCACAGCTCAGCAAAAACTGCAGGACGGTAACTTTAAAGCGGCGATTAAGCAACTGGAAGCGCTGGATAACCGTTACCCGTTCGGTCCATATTCTCAGCAGGTACAGCTGGATTTGATCTACGCGTATTACAAAAATGCCGATCTGCCGCTGGCGCAAGCCGCGATCGCTCGCTTTATGCGTCTGAATCCGACTCATCCGAACATCGACTATGTCATTTACATGAAAGGTCTGACGGATATGGCACTGGATGATTCAGCACTACAGGGCTTCTTCGGTATCGATCGTTCTGACCGCGATCCGACTCATGCCCGTGACGCGTTCCGCGACTTTTCTCAGTTGCTGCGCGGTTACCCGAACAGCCAGTATGCCGCCGACGCCCAGAAACGCCTGGTCTTCCTGAAAGAACGTCTGGCGAAGTATGAACTTTCAGTGGCGCAATTCTATACCAAGCGCGGTGCTTATGTCGCTGTTGTTAACCGTGTAGAAGGCATGATGAAGGATTACCCGGATGCAGAAGCGACTCATGAAGCGCTGCCGCTGATGGAAAATGCCTATCGCCAGCTGCAACTGACTGCTGAAGCGGATAAAGTGGCAAAAATTATTGCCGCCAATAACGCCTGATCAATGGCAAATAAAAAAGCAGCCTTCACTGGCTGCTTTTTTTTGGTGAAAATTCAGACTAAAAACAAAATTTCTCACCCGGTTAACTCGTCAATCTTGCCCCGTTCCCCCCTCCGCTTCAAGCTTTTTCCGCCACTTTCCCGGCCTTTCTCACAATTTGCTGGAATTGACAAAAAGTGACATTTTTACGTGATTTAGATCACACATTTTCCCGGTTTCCGCGGTATGCTGGACCTACCCAGACGGAAATGACAGAGAGGTTTGAATGATGATTCTGAACATTACCAGTAAACAAATGGAAATCACTGCGGCTATCCGCAACCATGTCGAAGACCGTCTCGCCAAGCTGGAAAAATGGCAAACTCACCTGATAAACCCGCACATCGTGTTATCGAAAGAGCCGAAAGAATTTGTGGCCGACGCCACGATTAACACGCCAAATGGCACGCTGGTCGCCAGCGCGAAACATGATGATATGTACACCGCAATCAACGATCTGATTGCGAAGCTGGAACGACAGCTCAACAAAGCGCAACACAAACCCGAAGCGCGTCGTGCCACCAGTAGTGTGAAAGATTTTACGCCTGCGGGATAAACACCCATTTTCTCAGCAACGCGCCTCCGGGCGCGTTTTTTATTGACAGCCTCAAATCAGTGCGGTTAATCTCGGGTCACTTTACTTTCGGAAACCACCATGAAACATCTGCCGTTCTTCTTCGCATTCTTTTTTACCTTCCCCTGATTGGGAGGCGATTCGTCATGTGAAAATGAATGCGAAGACGAACAACAAAGCCTCCCAACCGGGAGGCTTTTTTATTGGACAGCTTACAGGTGAGCCCTATGACCCCCGATAACCCACTGCTGGCATTACGTGACAAAATCAGCGCCGTTGATGAGAAGCTGCTGACACTGCTGGCCGAGCGCCGCGCGCTGGCCATTGAAGTTGCCCAGGCAAAACTGGCAACCCATCGCCCAATCCGTGATGTCGAGCGCGAGCGCGCCCTGCTGGAAAATTTGATTATGCTGGGAAAAAAACACCAGCTTGATGCGCATTACATCACGCGTCTGTTCCAGCTGGTGATTGAAGATTCGGTTCTGACGCAGCAGGCATTGCTGCAAAAGAACCTTAATCATCCCCATGCGCTGGCGCCGCGTATCGCTTTCCTTGGTCCGAAAGGTTCCTATTCGCATCTTGCTGCACGCAAATATGCAGCACGACATTTTGATTCGATGGTGGAAATGGGTTGTCTCAAATTCCACGACATCATCCAGCAAGTGGAGAGCGGCCAGGCTGACTATGCGGTGATGCCGATTGAGAATACCAGCTCTGGCTCCATCAATGACGTTTACGACCTGCTCCAGCAGACGTCGTTGTCGATCGTTGGCGAGCTGACCATTCCCATCGAACATTGTGTGCTGGTGAGCAGCAATACCGATTTGCAGCAAATTGAGACTGTCTACAGCCATCCGCAACCGTTCCAGCAGTGCAGCCAGTTCATCAACCGTTTCCCGCAATGGAAAATCGAATACACCGAAAGCACCGCTGCAGCGATGGAAAAAGTGGCTGCGATGAACTCACCGAAAGTGGCGGCTCTCGGCAGCGAAGCCGGTGGCGAGCTGTATCAATTGCAGGTACTGGAGCGTGATCTGGCTAACCAGCAGCAAAACCACACACGTTTTATCGTACTGGCGCGCAAGTCCATTGATGTCTCCGACCAGGTACCGGCCAAAACCACGCTGATTATGGCCACCGGGCAGCAGGCAGGTGCACTGGTTGAAGCGTTACTGGTATTACGTCAGCACAACCTGATCATGAGCAAACTGGAATCACGTCCGATTAACGGCAATCCGTGGGAAGAGATGTTTTACATTGATGTGCAGGGCAACCTGCAATCTGACAGCATGCAACGCGCGCTGGAAGAGCTGCGTGGTTTAACCCGCTCACTCAAGGTACTCGGTTGTTATCCGGGCGAGAATGTGGTGCCGGTGGAGCCGCGCATCTAAGCAAAAGGGCATCCGGATGGATGCCCTTTTCTGTTATTGCCGACTGTCGTTAGCCGAACGTAGCATGCTACGGCTTTCAACCAGGAAGCGTTTCGCATAGTCACCAAACCAATGTTCTACGCGTTCAAAGCTTTCGATGAAGGCCTGCTTGTCTCCATGTTCCAGCAAGGTTATCGCCTCACCAAAACGCTGGTAATAGCGTTTAATCAGCGCGATGTTGCTCTCCGAGGACATAATGATATCCGCGTACAGCTGTGGGTCCTGCGCGAACAATCTGCCGACCATTGCCAGTTCCAGCCGGTATATCGGTGACGACAGCGCCAGTAATTGATCCAGATTGACGTTCTCCTCAGCCAGATGGAGACCATAAGCAAAGGTTGCGAAGTGACGCAATGCCTGGATAAACGCCATATTTTGGTCATGCTCAACGGCACTGATACGATGCAACCGCGCACCCCAGACCTGAATCTGCTCCAGGAACCACTGATAAGCTTCCGGCTGACGTCCATCGCACCACACCACCACCTGTTTCGCCAGGCTGCCGCTATCCGGGCCGAACATCGGATGCAGGCCAAGTACCGGTCCGTTATGGGCAGCCAGCATCGCCTGCAGGGGACGGTTCTTCACCGAGGCCAAATCAACCAGGATGCAATCTTCCGGTAGCGTTGGCAGCTGCGCGATAATTTGCTCGGTAAGATGTATCGGTACGCTGATGATAACCATACCGGCATCTTTCAATAACTCGTCAGCCTGTTCCCAGTCACCTTTGTCGAGCAGACGTACCTGATAGCCCGACAGGGTGAGCATTTTTTCAAACAGACGTCCCATCTGACCACGGCCACCGACGATCACCACCGGACGCAGCGTCGGACACAGGGTTTTAAAGCCTTTGTCGTTTTCACTGGTATAGGATTCACGCATCAGGCGGCGCAGGACATCTTCAATCAAATCCGGCGGTACACCGAGCGCCTCAGCTTCCTGACGACGCGAAGCCAGCATGCTCGCTTCGCGCTCAGGTACATAAATCGGCAAGCCATAACGGCTTTTCACTTCACCTACTTCTGCTACCAACTCAAGCCGCTTAGCCAGCAGCCCGAGCAGTGCTTTATCAACTTCATCTATTTGATCGCGTAGCGCGGTCAGTTCAGCCACCATGACTCATTACACCTCGTGTGACAGACGCGCCGACAGCACTCCCTGCAAATCCTGATGGATTTCACGCAGCAAGGTTTCAGTGGTGTCCCAGTTGATGCAGGCATCAGTGACAGACACACCGTATTTCATCTCACTACGCGGCTGCTCGGAAGACTGGTTGCCTTCGTGGATGTGGCTTTCCAGCATCAGGCCGATAATGGAACGGTTGCCATCTTTAATCTGGGCAATAGCCGATTCGGCTACACCAGGCTGGCGGCGATAGTCTTTGTTAGAATTGCCATGGCTGCAATCTATCATTAAGGCCGGACGCAGTCCCGCTTTCAGCATCTCTTTTTCGCACTGCGCGACATCTTCCGGGCCGTAGTTCGGTGCTTTGCCACCGCGCAGAATCACATGACCATCCGGGTTACCCTGGGTCTGTAACAGACAAACCTGCCCTGCCTGGTTGATGCCCACGAAGCGATGCGGCATGGCTGCTGCGCGCATAGCATTGATCGCAGTGCCAAGGCTGCCGTCGGTGCCATTTTTGAATCCAACCGGCATGGAAAGACCTGACGCCATTTCACGGTGAGTCTGCGACTCGGTAGTACGTGCACCAATCGCTGACCAGCTGAACAGGTCACCAAGGTATTGCGGGCTGTTAGGATCGAGCGCCTCAGTGGCCAGCGGTAGTCCCATTTCTACCAGGTTAACCAGCAGCTGACGCGCAATGTGCAGCCCGGCTTCCATATCAAACGAGTTGTCCATGTAAGGATCGTTGATTAACCCTTTCCAGCCGACGGTGGTACGGGGTTTCTCAAAATAGACACGCATAACGATGTACAGCTGATCCTTCAACTGTTCAGAAAGAGTTTTCAAAAGATGGGCGTATTCAAGTGCAGCTTCGGTATCGTGGATTGAACAAGGGCCACACACCACCAACAGACGCGGATCGCGGCCCGCGATGATGTCGGAGATGGTCTGACGGGAAGTCGCAATTTGCGCTTCCTGAGCAGCACTGAGCGGAAATTTCGCTTTCAACTCTCCCGGGGTGATTAAAATTTGTTCATCGGCGATATGCACATTGTTCAGCGCGTCTTTTTGCATGATTGCGATCCTTTTTACTCGTTTATGCGTGTTGGGATCCTCACTGAGGATGGCGTTCACTTTACCATAAGTCGTAAATCATGCAATCCACAGATGTACACTTTTATTACCACACATAAAAACCAACAAAGGAATTTCAAATAAAGTTGTTTTATTTCATATATTTAATAACAAAAAACACTCAACAACACCACATCGTGGTGTAAACTATTAATTACACTCATTGCAGAAATTTAATACCTTCGTTGGCATCATCTGGGCTAACATTCTGTTAAATAGACTTTTTCGGGATCGATCTTATGGCAATTCCTCATGTACATCTCCGCCCCTATAATTTGCAGGATGCAGAGGCTTTTACCGAGGCGGTGAATGCATCACTTCCCAGCCTTAGCCCATGGATGGAGTGGGCACATGATGACTATCGTAATGATGAAGCCGTCAGTTGGATCAATTTCACCCATCTTCAGCGGGCCAGAGGTGAAGCCGAAGAGTTCGCCATTGTCGATGGTAATGATCAATTGCTTGGCGGGGCTGGGTTCCGTTTTGCCCGCCAACCCGGAGAGTTCTGTGCTCTGGGTTATTGGGTACGCTCATCCGCCCAGCGCCAGGGCGTCGCGACACGGGCGGTGGCGCAGCTGATTGAATTAGGCTTTCAATCACCCGAGGTGAAGTTACTGGAAATTCTCGCCGCTGCTGATAACCTGGCCAGTCGCGCAGTGGCAGAACGCAGCGGGTTTAGTTTCATTGATTATCGCTACGGGTTAATCGTGCTGGAAAGCGGCCCGGTGAATACCGCCATTTATCATTTAGAACGTAGATAAAAAAAGGGGCTGGCAGATGCCAACCCCTTGTTTGCTATTAACTTTGAGATGTCGCTTTCGCGAGCTCTTAGCTAAGACGCTCTTTAATACGAGCAGACTTACCAGTACGCTCACGCAGGTAGTACAGTTTGGCTTGACGCACAGCACCACGACGTTTAACAGCAATGCTGTCAATTACCGGAGAGTGAGTCTGGAAGACACGCTCAACGCCTTCGCCGTTAGAAATCTTGCGAACAGTGAATGCAGAGTGCAGACCGCGGTTACGAATAGCGATAACCACGCCCTCGAATGCCTGCAGACGTTTCTTAGAACCTTCAACGACCCATACTTTCACTTCCACGGTATCACCCGGACGGAAGGAAGGTACGTCCTGTTTCATCTGCTCTTGTTCAATTTGCTTGATAATGTTGCTCATAATTAAATCTCTTATCCTGGGTAAACTGATAGTCAGGGAAGATTACTCTTCCGCCTCATCGTTTTGTTGCTGCTGATGTTCCCGCTGGAACTCAGTAAGCAACCTTGCTTGCTCTACAGTCAGAGCCAGGTTTTCCAGAAGTTCAGGTCTTCTCAGCCAGGTACGGCCTAGCGACTGTTTCAGACGCCAGCGGCGAATATCGGCATGGTTCCCCGACAGTAATACTGCCGGTACATCCATCCCTTCTAACACTTCAGGTCGGGTATAGTGCGGGCAATCCAGCAAACCGTCCGAGAACGAATCCTCATCGGCTGACGCCTGTTTCCCCAGAACGCCGGGTATAAACCGGGCGACGGAGTCAATCAACGTCATGGCTGGTAGCTCACCGCCACTGAGTACGTAATCACCGATTGACCATTCTTCATCAATTTCGGTTTGAATAACGCGCTCATCAATCCCTTCATAGCGACCACATACCAGAATCAACTTCTGATGTGTCGCCAGTTCGCAAACGCCCTGTTGGTCAAGTTTGCGCCCCTGAGGTGAAAGATAAATCACCCTGGCCCCTTCTCCCGCCGCCGCTTTCGCTGCGGAGATGGCGTCCCGTAAAGGTTGCACCATCATCAGCATTCCCGGTCCGCCGCCGTAAGGACGATCATCCACGGTACGGTGCCGGTCGTGCGTGAAGTCACGCGGACTCCAGCTCTCAATGCTGAGCAGGCCATTTTTTACTGCCCGGCCAGTTACCCCGAAATCGGTAATAGCGCGAAACATCTCTGGAAACAGGCTAATAACACCAATCCACATCGCGTTCGCCGTTACGTTACCGGTTGATCCGGAGGTCAAAAACCAGGATCCCAATCTACTTCAATAGTGCCAGTAGAGAGATCGACTTTCTTGATAACCTGTTCATCAAGAAACGGTATTAACCGCTCCTGTGCACCGAATGCATCTTTCAGGTTTGCCTTTACGACGAGAACGTCGTTCGAGCCGGTTTCCATCAAATCAATGACTTTACCCATTTCGTAGCCTTCGAGGTTTACTACTTTGCAACCCATCAGGTCTTTCCAGTAGTAATCACCCTCTTCCAGCGCTGGCAGTTGCGCGGAGTCAACCGTAATTTCGCAATTGGTTAACTGTGCCGCTGCATCCCGATCGTCAATGCCTTTGACTTTGATGATCAGATCCTGATTGTGGTGCTTCCAGCCCTCCAGTTCGACCAGCTGCCATTGACCGGCGTGCTGAATCAACCAGGGCTGATAGTCAAAGATACTTTCGGCTTCTTCGGTGGAAGAAAACACTTTGAGCCAGCCCCGAATGCCGTAAGCGGCACCCATCTTCCCCAATACGATTGGGTTAGCGGGAGGCTGTGCGGCAGGTTTTCTGCTCATGCTCACCACCGTGACAGATTAAGCTGCTTTTTTTGCTTCTTTGATCAGCGCGTTAACGCGATCAGAAAGCGTTGCGCCCTGGCCAACCCAGTGCTCAATACGGTCCAGATCCAGACGCAGACCTTCAGCCTGACCAGCAGCGATCGGGTTGAAGAAACCTACGCGCTCGATGAAGCGACCGTTACGAGCATTGCGGCTGTCAGTAACGACGACCTGATAGAACGGACGCTTTTTCGCGCCGTGACGTGCCAAACGAATAGTTACCATAACATCCTCATTAGTTAATAAAACAACCGGGCCCCATCGAGGAACGGGGCCCGGGTGCAATATATAAAGCCCGAAAATTCTACTCATTTTGGCGCAAAAAGCAACCTGAGCATCTCACTTTTCCGGCATTTTACCGGTCGCCTTAGCGACCGGGGAATCCTGGCGGCATCATGCCTTTCATGCTGCGCATCATTTTCGCCATGCCGCCCTTCTTCATTTTCTTCATCATGCGCTGCATGTCATCGAACTGCTTCAGCAGTCGGTTAACATCCTGCACCTGCATGCCTGAACCCAGAGCGATACGGCGTTTGCGTGAGCCTTTAATGATTTCCGGCTTCTCACGCTCTTTGCGTGTCATCGAGTTGATGATGGCTTCCATACGCACCAGAAGTTTATCGTCCATCTGCGATTTCACATTATCCGGCAGTTGGCCCATGCCAGGCAGCTTGCCCATCAGGCTTGCCATCCCACCCATGTTGCGCATCTGCTTTAGCTGATCAAGGAAATCGTTAAGGTCAAAGCCATCGCCGGTTTTCAGTTTCTTCGCCAGCTTTTCCGCTTGCTCGCGGTCAACTTTGCTTTCGATATCTTCAATCAGCGACAGCACATCGCCCATACCCAGGATGCGCGATGCAATACGATCTGGGTAGAACGGCTCCAGGGCTTCAGTCTTCTCACCAACACCCATGAATTTGATCGGCTTGCCGGTAATATGGCGAATCGACAACGCCGCACCACCACGTGCATCACCATCGACTTTGGTCAGAATCACACCGGTCAGCGGCAGCGCTTCATTAAATGCTTTCGCGGTATTCGCGGCATCCTGACCCGTCATGGCATCAACAACAAACAGGGTTTCTACCGGATCAATCGCGGCATGTACCTGCTTGATTTCGTCCATCATCGCTTCATCAACGTGCAGACGGCCCGCGGTATCCACGATCAGAACGTCGTAGAATTGCAGACGAGCTTCTTTCAGCGCGTTATTCACGATATCGACAGGCTTCTGGCTCAGGTCAGACGGGCAGAAATCCACGCCAACCTGCTGCGCCAGCGTTTCCAGCTGTCTGATCGCCGCCGGGCGATAGACGTCAGCAGAAACGACCAGTACTTTTTTCTTGTGCTTCTCACGCAGGAATTTACCCAGCTTGGCAACGCTGGTGGTTTTACCCGCACCCTGCAGACCCGCCATCAATACGACGGCCGGCGGCTGAGCAGCCAGGTTGAGTGCATTATTTTCTGCACCCATCGCCTCGACCAGCTCATTGCGAACAATTTTGATGAATTCCTGACCTGGGGTCAGGCTCTTGTTCACATCATGACCAACCGCGCGCTCTTTCACACGGTTGATAAATTCACGTACGACTGGCAGCGCAACATCCGCTTCCAGCAGCGCCATACGCACTTCGCGCAGCGTGTCTTTAATGTTGTCTTCGGTCAGCCTTCCGCGGCCGCTAATATTGCGCAGGGTTTGCGACAAACGATCGGTTAAATTATCAAACATGCTCTCTCACTTAAAAACATAGCGAGGCCGCCAGGGCGACACAATGCGGCGGATTATAACACGAAGCCAGGCCGATCTCTGCAATTGCCCTTCAGATCGTTTGGAGCCTGATGCGGCTAACGTTATACTGCTTTTTTCCTTATCTGACCGACACCTGACAGGATCTATGTTTGTTTCTGCGATCGTGGCGCTGTTCGCCTACTCTATCAGCCTTGCTCTGATCATACCCAGCCTGTTGAAACGCAACGGTGGCTGGCGACGCCTTGCGGTACTTTCCGCCTGTGTGGCGCTGATTGCCCACGCCATCGCGTTGCAACAGCGTATTTTTGCCGTCGATAACGGCCAAAATCTCAGCCTGTTGAACATAGGTTCGCTGGTGAGCCTGCTGATCTGTTCGATTATGACCATCGTGGCGTCACGCAATCGTGGCTGGCTGCTGCTACCTATCGTTTACAGCTTTGCGTTGATTAATCTGGCCTTTGCCACTTTCGTGCCCAATGCGTTTATTACCCATCTGGAAACCACGCCGGGCATGATGATTCACATCGGCCTGTCGCTGTTTGCCTATGCCACCCTGATCATTGCCGCCCTTTATGCGTTGCAGCTGGCGTGGATTGACTACCAGTTAAAAAATAAAAAGCTGGCGTTCACCCAGGATATGCCACCGCTGCTCACCATTGAGCGCAAAATGTTCCACATCACTCAGGTTGGCGTCGTGCTGCTGACGCTGGTGCTGTGCACCGGTCTGTTCTATATGCACAATCTGTTCAGCGCCGAGAATGTGGACAAAGCGGTACTCTCAATCATTGCCTGGTTCGTCTATATCGTTCTGCTCTGGGGACACTACCACGAAGGCTGGCGCGGTCGCCGTGTCGTCTGGTTCAATTGCAGCGGTGCGATTTTGCTGACCATGGCCTACTTCGGCAGCCGTGTACTGCAGCACCTGCTAACTCAATCGTCTCACTAAAGGAATTTTTGCGTTGGAACATGTTTCAACCACCACGCTGATCATCACCCTGGTCATCATGGTGCTGGTCTCGGCCTATTTCTCCGGTTCAGAGACCGGCATGATGACGCTCAATCGTTACAAGCTGCGCCATCAGGCTAAAAACGGGCAGCGCGGCGCACGGCGCGTCGAAAAATTACTGCGTCGGCCAGATCGACTGATCAGTCTGGTGCTGATCGGGAATAACCTGGTCAACATCCTCGCCTCGGCGTTAGGCACTATCGTCGGCATGCGTTTATACGGTGATGCTGGCGTCGCGATAGCAACCGGCGTACTGACTTTTGTGGTGCTGGTGTTCGCTGAAGTGCTGCCCAAAACCATCGCCGCGCTCTATCCGGAGAAGGTCGCTTATCCCAGTAGTTTCCTGCTCGCTCCACTGCAATATGTGATGCTGCCATTGGTATGGCTGCTCAACACCATTACACGCATTCTGATGCGCATGGTTGGTATCAAAACGGATGGCTCCATCAGTTCGGCGTTAAGTAAGGAAGAGTTACGCACCATCGTCCATGAATCACGCAGCCTGATGTCACGCCGTAATCAGGATATGCTGCTGTCAGTGCTGGATCTGGAAAAGGTGGGCGTTGAAGACATCATGGTGCCGCGTAACGAGATTGTCGGCATCAACATTAATGACGACTGGAAATCGATTGTTCGTCAGCTCAGTCATTCACCGCATGGTCGTATCGTATTATTCCGCGACTCGCTGGATGATTGCGTCGCCATGCTGCGGGTCCGTGAAGCCTGGCGCATGATGACCGAGAAAAAAGAATTTAACAAAGAGACACTGCTGCGTGCCGCCGATGAAATCTACTATGTGCCGGAAGGTACCCCACTTAACGTGCAGCTGGTTAAATTCCAGCGCAATAAGAAGAAAGTGGGTTTAGTGGTGGATGAGTATGGCGATATCAAAGGTCTGGTCACCATCGAAGACATTCTTGAGGACATTGTTGGCGATTTCACCACCTCAATGTCTCCGACGCTGGCCGAAGAGGTCATGCCGCAGAACGACGGTTCTGTTCTGATTGAAGGCAGTGCAAATATTCGTGAAATCAACAAGGCCTTCAACTGGTCATTACCGGAGGAAGAAGCCCGTACCATCAACGGTATGCTGCTGGAAGTGCTGGAAGAAATCCCTCAGGTTGGCACCCAGGTACAAATTGGTAAGTACGATATTGATATTCTTGATGTGCAGGACAACATGGTGAAACAGGCACGTATTACGCCGCATACACCGCTAAAGTCTTCCATCGGTTCCTGAACTGAAGCATAAAAAAATGCCGCGATTATCGCGGCATTTTTCTTTCTGCATCAGCAAAAAACTAGATATGCAGTTCTTGCAGTTTTTCTTTCGGCAGTTTCAGA
This sequence comes from Pantoea sp. X-Soil-TKNS-1280, assembly GCF_059730475.1. Lineage (NCBI taxonomy): Bacteria > Pseudomonadati > Pseudomonadota > Gammaproteobacteria > Enterobacterales > Erwiniaceae > Pantoea > Pantoea sp. X-Soil-TKNS-1280. Next base: position 3,322,055 of record NZ_AP035962.1, read on the forward strand.
TCTTCGTTGTAGTTAACGCCGATCTCGCTTGCCAGCACGTTGCGGGCAATCTGCTGCGCTTCATCCAGCGAATGCAGTTTGTAGCTACCACATTGATATTCGTTCAATTCCGGGATCTGGTTCTGTTCTTTTACTTTCAGAACGTCTTCCATCGCCCCTTTCCACGCTTTTGCCACACGCTGCTCGTCCGGCGTGCCAATCAGGCTCATATAAAAGCCGGTACGGCAACCCATCGGCGAAATATCAACGATTTCCACGCCTTCACCATTCAGGTGATTACGCATAAACCCAGCGAAGAGGTGCTCCAGCGTATGGATGCCGCGCTCAGTCAGGATTTCCTTGTTCGGCCGGCAGAAACGCAGGTCAAAAACGGTGATGGTATCGCCATGAGGAGTTTTCATGGTTTTTGCTACGCGTACTGCGGGCGCCGCCATGATGGTGTGATCTACAGTAAAACTATCCAGCAGTGGCATATTGTCACCTCCTGTTTTGAGAATTTTTTTTAAAACGATGAAACTTTTCTGTTCGCCCAACGTCTGAATACATGAAAGACGCGCATTTGTTATCATCATCCCTGACAACAGAGATGTTAATTCGGCCACAGTGATGTGGCCTTTTCTTTTTTACCCTTCCCGGCTGGCGAGGTAGCTGGCAAAATCCAACGTATCGCTCTGTTCCAGCTTCTCTTGCGCGAGCACTGAATCCTGCGCCTGGCGAGTAAAGTCATCCTCACTCAGAACCTGTAACGGCTCTTCGCATAACAAATGACGATATTGTTCAGCCAACGCCACTCCGGTCCCGGTCAAACCATTTTCCTTCATTGCATGAAGGATACGCGCCGAATAGGTTAGCTCAGGATCGTCAAACGATGCCACCAGTTGATCGCAAACCTGTTGATATTGCGTGCTGCCATGATTGCTGTCGAGCACTTCTGCTACGCGACTCAAATCAGCAAACAGGGCCTTACCTACCTCAACCAGCGTATGCTGCGTTTCACTGCAACCCACGGCAATCACCTGCCCCGGCTTACGGCCTTCCAGCACCACTCGATTCCAGTTTTTACGGCTGCACAGCAATTCATCTGCGCTCATTTCCGGCGCATCGGCCAGCGTACACCAAATCAGGAACAAATCGAGGAAACGCACCTGGGTCGCATCAACGCCAATCGCTGAGAAGGGGTTGATATCCAGCGAACGGACTTCAATATATTCAATGCCGCCACGTTGCAGCGCATCCGACGGTGCTTCACCGGAACGTGTCACACGCTTCGGCCTAATCGGCGCGTACAGCTCGTTCTCAATCTGCAGCACATTGGTATTTAACTGCAGCCAGTTACCATCGGCATCTTTAGTACCCATGGCCGCATACTCTTCCGATGGCGTTTTGATCGCAGCTTTTAGCGCCGCAACATAGCCATCCAGTGAGTTAAAGGTGATACCCAACCCACTTTGCGATTTATTGGTATATCCAAGGTCGCTCAGGCGCAAGGAGGTTGCATACGGCAACCACAAGGTCCCTTTGTCGTTCGTTTCAAACGGCAGATTGGTTTCGCGGCCTTGCAGGAAGCTCGAGCAAATTGCCGGCGAAGCACCAAACAGATACGGGATAACCCAGCCGAAGCGATAATAGTTACGGATCAGGCGCAGATAACCGGCAGAAATGGTCTCTTTACCACTTTCCGCATCTTTGACATCCGCCCACTCCTGCCAGAACGACAGCGGCAGTGAGAAGTTGTAATGGATACCTGAGATCGTCTGCATCAACGCGCCATAGCGATTTTTCAGCCCCTGGCGATACAGTGTCTTCATTTGGCCAATGTTGGAACTACCGTATTGCGCCAGCTCGATGTTATCGGCATCGTCAATAATGCACGGCATGCTAAAGGGCCACATGCGCTCCTGCCCCAGCTCACGCGCCACGTGGCGGTGAATATCGCGCAAGAAACTGAGCATGTGATCGATGTTCTGATCTACAGGCGTGATGAACTCCAGCAGCGTCTCGGCAAAATCGGTAGTAATCCAATCATGCTTCAGCGCTGAACCCAGAGACTCTGGGTGCCCGGTCGTTGCCAGATGACCATCCGGGTTGACACGCAAGGTTTCGCGTTCAATACCACGGCCGATACCCTTTAACGCGTCGGGATGCGCTTCCAGCCAGGAGAGCGCTTTTGATACGTCCGGGATCACATTAACCTCCCGCTGTGCGAATAATTTATTTTTGTTCAGCATAATGTTAACCGTAGCCTCGAATCTGTGCGAATCAATGCCACCATTGCAAACCTTGTAAGGTGACCATCGCGATAACGATGTAACGCAGTGTTTTACCGATGGCGAGAAACAGCAACGCCGGAAGCCAGGCAACGCGCAACCAGCCTGCGAAGACGCAGAGCAGATCGCCCACCACTGGCAGCCAACTAAATAACAGGGCTGCAGGTCCCAATCGGTGTAACCACGTCATTGCTGTGTTATGCCATCGCCCCTGCCCTTTCGGCGGCATCAGGCGACCAAGAAGAATGTTAGTCAGGCCACCCAGCGTGTTTCCCACTGATGCAGCCAATAGTAGCCCATAGACCGATCCCTTTTGGGCGATCAACAAGGCTACCAGCACCGCCTCTGAGCTTCCCGGAAGGAGGGTGGCACTCAGAAAGCTACTGCCGAATAACGAGCCATAGGTCAGAAATTCATTCACAGTAAACGGACATCAACCACATCCATACCTGCTGCTTTTGCTGCCTGAACACCAAAATCAGCATCTTCAAATACCACACAGCGCGCGGGCGCGACGCCCATTAACTCGGCGCAGCGTAAAAAGGTATCAGGTTGCGGTTTATGGCGCTGTACATCATCAGCGCCAACGACGGCGGTAAAAAGATGATAAACACCTAATTGTGTGAGCAGGGCTTTAGCCAGGCTATGTTCACTGCCAGTGCCAACCGCCATCGGGCGACGTCCGTGATAAGCTTTCACCACCTCCATCAGCGGCAGAGGACGCACGCTATCCAGCAGCATTGCTTTAAAGGCCACGGTTTTTTCCGCCGCCAGCAAATGGGGATCGTGCGTAGCATGGTTTTGCTCAATGATGAATTGCGCCAGCTGCCAGGTGGGCGCACCGTTAAAGCTCACCATTTTTTCCTCATCCATGGTGAAACCATAGCGGCTAAGTACCTGATGCCAGGCTTTTCGATGTGTCGGCTCAGAATCGAGAATCGTGCCGTCCATATCGAAAATCAGGGCGTCATATTGGTCGTACATTGTCACTCCGGGCGTCCAGCAAACGAGCCATTACTTTAACGTAATGCGTTCAGGTTGTCGCCAGGCGCGCTTAACAGCAAATGCTTTGAAAGCATTAGTATTTTTGGTTTTAAGATAAAGGCGAGAAAGTGGTGCCGCAGATAAATGGCGGTTAAAACAGGGCTTTTTTTACAGCGTAGTAATAAATCGGGGGGATATGGTGCATCCAGGAGGATTCGAACCTCCGACCGCTCGGTTCGTAGCCGAGTACTCTATCCAGCTGAGCTATGGATGCATTGGAGAAACTTTGTTGCGATGGAAGAACTGAAACAATCGGGTGATGAGACAAAGAATGGTGCATCCAGGAGGATTCGAACCTCCGACCGCTCGGTTCGTAGCCGAGTACTCTATCCAGCTGAGCTATGGATGCATTGAGATATTTTCTTACGATGGACTAACTGAAATCAACCTGGGAATGATACGAAGAATGGTGCATCCAGGAGGATTCGAACCTCCGACCGCTCGGTTCGTAGCCGAGTACTCTATCCAGCTGAGCTATGGATGCATTTCTGAAAATTCTTGTACAACGCAGGGTGCTAACAACTCACCTCGAAAGGAACTGCTCGTTCACTCTTTACGACATCTTTTTCGATGGTGCATCCAGGAGGATTCGAACCTCCGACCGCTCGGTTCGTAGCCGAGTACTCTATCCAGCTGAGCTATGGATGCATCGAAAAATGGCGGTGAGGCGGGGATTCGAACCCCGGATGCAGCTTTTGACCGCATACTCCCTTAGCAGGGGAGCGCCTTCAGCCTCTCGGCCACCTCACCTTACGCGTTCTTCCGAACCGTGCTTCTGAACTTTGTTTCTGCTCATCGGCACTGCGTGGCGCACATATTACTTTCCCGCACTTATAAGTCAAACAATTTTTCCCACTACAGGTTCGTTTGCACAAATGACAGACAATCCGCGCATTTTGCCGACAAAAAGAGTGATTAATCAACAGTAAAAGGGGGATACAGATAACAAAATGGGAAAGAAAAAAATGGGAGGGGAAGAAGTTGCAGGCAGGAAAAATCGGTAGCGCCTCGCAGCAAGGCGAGGCGCTGAATCCGTTAGTAACTCGTAGGCTGAGCTTTTTCTGCCTGAATGCGCTGATAGATCTCTTCGCGATGCACCGAAACTTCTTTAGGTGCATTGACGCCAATACGGACCTGGTTACCTTTAACTCCCAGCACCGTTACAGTCACCTCATCGCCAATCATGAGGGTTTCACCAACTCGACGAGTTAGAATAAGCATTCTTTGCTCCTTGAAAGATTAAAAGAGTCGGGCCTGTTCGGGTTCCCGGCCATATCCATCATATAACGCTGAACAATGTCTATGACAAATACACCATTGTGGTTTGCCACGCCAATACATTCTGCTGATAGTTAGTTTAGCCGAAATACACTGCCTCAACCTGACTTTGTCATTACCTGGTGCACATCGCGTTAAAAAGCGCCGGAACGTTCCGTTCCTGGCGCTCTCCACGATGCTTAGTTTTATTTCGTTACAGTCGATTGCTGACCCAGTCCTGCACACCCGCCAGCGCGCCAGACAGCGCCTGTGGATTCGTACCGCCCGCCTGAGCCATATCCGGGCGACCACCGCCCTTCCCGCCCACCTGAGCAGCCAGTTCACCCACCAGTTCGCCCGCTTTCACGCGATCGGTCAGGTCTTTGGTCACACCCGCGATCAGCGACACTTTACCTTCTGCTACGGTCGCCAGCACGATAATGGCAGAACCAAGCTGATTTTTCAGGTCGTCCATCATGGTACGCAGCATCTTAGGTTCTACATTGCTAAGTTCACTCACCAGCAGTTTAGTCCCTTTAACATCCACGGCCTTGCTGCTGAGTGAGGCACTTTCCTGTGCTGCCTGCTGATCACGCAGTTGCTGCAATTCTTTTTCCAGGGCACGAACATGGTCCACCAGTCCGCGGACTTTCTCATTCAGATTACTGCTATTGGCTTTCACCAGATGCGCGATGTCCTGCAACTGGTGGCTTTGTGCATTAACCTGCGCCAGAGCCCCTTCGCCAGTCACCGCTTCGATACGACGTACACCCGCAGCAGTACCCGATTCAGACAAAATACGGAACAGGCCAATATCACCGGTGCGCGCAGCATGCGTACCGCCACACAGCTCGGTTGAGAAATCTCCCATGCTCAGCACACGAACACGTTGATCGTATTTCTCGCCAAACAGTGCCATGGCACCCTTCGCTTTGGCAGCCTCAAGATCCATGATATTGGTTTCAACGGCCAGGTTACGACGGATCTGCGCGTTGACGATATCCTCAACCTGACGAATCTCCTGCGGCTTCATCGCTTCAAAATGAGAGAAGTCGAAACGCAGGTATTTATCATTGACCAGCGAGCCTTTCTGCGCGACATGCTCACCTAAAACCTGTCGCAATGCGGCATGCAACAGGTGTGTCGCTGAATGGTTCAGACGGATGCGGGCACGGCGTTCTTCATCAACCTGAGCACTCAGGCGATCGCCGACACGCAGCTGGCCGGTAGTTAGCTTACCGATATGACCAATGGCCTGACTATACTTCTGTGTGTCCTGCACGCTAAATTCAGCATTATTCCCAGCCAGTACGCCGGTATCACCGACCTGGCCACCAGACTCGCCGTAGAATGGGGTCTCATCAAGCACCACTACCGCGTCCTGGCCTGCACTCACCTGCTCAACCGCTTGCCCATCGACAAACAACGCCTGTACGGTAGAGGTCAGTGCCAGCTGGTCATAACCTTTAAAGGCCGATGCAGAATCAATACGAATCACATTGTTGTAATCCGCACCAAATCCACTGGCTTCACGTGCACGCTGGCGTTGCTGCTCCATCGCCACTTCAAACCCAGCTTCGTCGATCTTCAGATTGCGCTCACGGCACACATCCGCAGTCAGGTCTACCGGGAAGCCGAAAGTATCATAAAGGCGGAATACAGTTTCACCATCCAGCGTATCGCCTTGCAGCTTCGCCAGTTCTTCGTCCAGCAGCGCCAGACCACGCTCCAGCGTTTTCGCAAACTGTTCTTCTTCCGCTTTCAGGACGTTCTCAACCTGAACCTGCTGACGTTGCAGGTCTTCACCTGCCGAGCCCATTACCGCAATCAGAGGCGCAACCAGCTTATAGAAGAAGGCATCTTTCGCGCCAAGCATGTTGCCGTGACGTACCGCGCGACGAATGATACGACGCAGTACATAGCCACGGTTTTCGTTCGAAGGAATCACGCCATCAGCGACCAGGAAAGCACAGGAACGGATATGGTCAGCGATCACTCGCAGTGATTTGTTGCTGAGATCAGTCGCACCTGTCACTTCAGCCACTGACTTAATCAGTCTGGCGAAAAGGTCGATTTCGTAGTTGGAGTTAACGTGTTGCAGAACCGCAGCAATACGCTCCAGCCCCATACCGGTATCGACTGAAGGTTTCGGTAATGGCTGCATGGTACCGTCTGCCTGACGGTTGAACTGCATGAATACGATATTCCAGATTTCAATATAGCGGTCGCCATCTTCTTCCGGGCTGCCCGGCGGGCCACCCCAGATATGATCGCCATGATCGAAGAAGATCTCGCTGCACGGACCACATGGGCCGGTATCGCCCATCTGCCAGAAGTTGTCTGATGCGTAAGCGCTGCCTTTATTGTCCCCGATACGAATAATACGTTCGTGCGGAATACCAATATCTTTGGCCCAGATGTCATAGGCTTCATCGTCAGTTTCATAGACGGTGACCCAAAGGCGTTCTTTTGGCAGCTTAAACCACTGCTCGCCCGTCAGCAGTTCCCAGGCATAGGCAATCGCGTCTTTTTTGAAATAGTCGCCAAAACTGAAGTTGCCCAACATTTCAAAGAAGGTGTGATGACGCGCGGTATAACCCACGTTTTCGAGGTCATTGTGCTTACCGCCCGCACGAACGCAGCGCTGCGCTGTGGTCGCACGTGAGTAATCGCGCTTATCCTGACCGAGGAAAACGTCTTTAAACTGGTTCATCCCGGCGTTGGTAAACAGCAGCGTCGGGTCGTTGTTCGGTACGAGGGAGCTGCTGGCTACAACCTGATGTCCCTTGCTATGAAAAAAGTCGAGAAACGCTTGACGGATCTCAGCAGTGCTCTTGCTCATAAATTTCCTGGAATCACGCTAACGAACGTTACCTCTCGTCTGGCAAGCCGCATGCGCCCGGCCCACCACTGACTGAGGAACAAAAAGTGGGAATAAGATAAATTTTCTTCAGTGGGAAGTAAAATCCCATTGCCTTTCAGTCGTCAAAATTTCTGAAAATTGCCTGAATATCTTCCATCAGAAAGCCTTTTGTCATCAGAAATCGCTGGACTTTGCTTTTCCCGGCCCAGTCCTGTGGCAACGGATCGCCAAACTTACGTTTCGCCAGCCCGGCTGCACACGCGATCCAGTTGACCTCGGTATCAAACAGCGCCTGGTCAACTTCATCGCGCGCAATGCCTTTTTGTTGCAGCTCCATGCGAATACGTTGCGGGCCATATCCTCTGCCGCTGCGACTGAGGATAAATCGCTCGGTAAAACGCTGATCGTTTAACCAACCATTCTGCTGACACCAGTCGGCAACCTGCTCCAGCAACTCATCAGGAATGGGTTCGGCTTTTTCCTGTTGCTGCATCCAGGCAGCCCGCTGGCTGGAAAGTTGTAGCTTGCGCTTCAGTTCTTCACGGCTATGGTCACGTTGTGACAGGATACGCATGGCGCGGTCCAGCAAGCGCGAGAAAGTTGGCGCGGGTGTCGGAGATGATGACATATGACTTACCTTTTTCAGACCGTAGCGCAGGGTAAAGCAAGAGATTCAAGAGGGAAAGTGCTGGCGGGGTAAAAACAAAACGGGAGCAGAACGCTCCCGTTGTGGTATCAGAAATCTTCGTTCGTTTCGCTGGCTTCTTCGTAATCGTCAGCGGAAACATCCGCAGCACCGGCACTGGCCGTTGCACCGGTCAGCAGCATGTCACGCAGCTTCTGATCGATTTCATTCGCAATCGCCGGGTTTTCCTTCAGGAAATTGGTCGAGTTTGCTTTACCCTGGCCGATTTTGTCACCGTTGTAGCTGTACCAGGCACCGGCTTTCTCAACCAGCTTGTGCTTCACGCCCAGATCAACCAGTTCACCAAAGGTGTTGATACCTTCGCCATACATAATCTGGAATTCAGCCTGTTTGAACGGTGCAGCAATTTTGTTCTTCACCACTTTCACGCGGGTTTCGCTACCCACCACTTCGTCGCCCTCTTTAATGGCACCGATGCGGCGAATATCGAGACGTACGGAAGCGTAGAATTTCAGCGCGTTACCACCGGTGGTGGTTTCCGGGTTACCGAACATCACACCAATCTTCATACGGATCTGGTTGATGAAAATCAGCAGCGTATTAGACTGCTTCAGATTACCCGCCAGCTTACGCATCGCCTGGCTCATCATACGAGCGGCCAGACCCATGTGAGAGTCACCGATCTCGCCTTCAATTTCCGCTTTCGGCGTCAGGGCAGCAACGGAGTCAACGATGATGACGTCAACGGCACCGGAACGCGCCAGCGCATCACAAATTTCCAGCGCCTGCTCACCGGTATCCGGCTGCGAACACAGCAGGTTATCAATATCAACGCCCAGCTTCTTCGCGTAGACCGGGTCAAGCGCATGCTCGGCATCAATAAAGGCGCAGGTTTTGCCTTTACGCTGCGCAGCGGCAATGACCTGCAAGGTCAGCGTAGTTTTACCAGAGGATTCCGGACCATAAATCTCAACGATACGGCCCATCGGCAGGCCGCCTGCGCCCAGCGCGATGTCCAGCGAAAGTGAACCGGTGGAGATGGTTTCAACATCCATCGAGCGGTCTTCACCCAGGCGCATGATGGAGCCTTTACCAAACTGTTTCTCGATCTGGCCCAGCGCGGCAGCTAAAGCCTTCTGTTTGTTCTCGTCAATCGCCATTTCCACTCCTAATCATGCCGGGTAAGCGGACATCTCTGTATGTCTGCTCGCGTTCTGTTGCCGGTAATTATACTGTACAGTCATACAGTATCAAGTTTAATTTGTCAGAAATTCATCATGCAGCGTTTGCAGTGCCCAGGCGACAGACTGACGACGCACCGCATCACGGTCGCCAGCAAAGTGCTGACACTGCGCCATCAGTTGCCCATCCGGCCCGGCAAAGCCAAACCAGACAGTACCGACGGGTTTATCCGCAGTGCCGCCATCCGGTCCCGCTATACCGCTGACAGCAATAGCATACTGCGCACCCGCCTCTTTGCAGGCCCCCGCCGCCATTTCGCGCACGGTCTGCTCGCTCACGGCACCAAATCGGGCAAGGGTACCGGCCTGCACACCCACCATTTGTTGTTTGGCGTCATTGCTATAGGTCACGAAACTGCGCTCAAACCAGGCGGAACTGCCGCTGATATCAGTGAACACTTTTGCAATCCAGCCACCGGTACAGGACTCAGCCGCTGTGATGGTTGCCTTGCGCGTTTTCAGCTGCTCGCCAATACGACGACTCAACTGCTGTAACTGTTCATCGTTCATCGTCTTCTCCTTGTCTGGCGCTCACGTTAACAGTAAATGGTGCAGCGGAGGACCCTTTTCAACCCCAATGTACCGTTTTGCGCGTGCGCTTCCAGAAGCTTCAGCGCGTTTTCATTGCCACCATAAAAAGACGCGGGAAGGCCAGCAAAACCTTACCATCGGCGCGAGTCGGATAAGCGTTAATCAGCGCCTGATGATATTCCGCTAAAAACGCCTGTTGCTGATTTTCATCCAGCCCGGCAAGGAAAGGACGTAAGCCGGTGGCTCGCAGCCAGGTAATAATCGCCTGGGCATCCGCCATGATGTGGTAGTAGGTGGTACGCCAGATATCCACCTCACAACCCGCATCGCTCAGCAAATCATAATACTGTGCAGTGGTCAGTAAGCGCTTACGTTCAGCTGCCTGCTGGGAGATATGCGGCAGCCAGCGCTCACCCGCAGCCACCTCGCGCATCAGGCGATGTGAAGGTTCCTCAAGGTTATCCGGCATCTGAATTGCCAGTGAGCCGCCGATAGCGAGCTGGCTCACCAGATGTGGCAGCAGCGAAGAATGATCGCCCAGCCATTGCAATGACGCATTGGCGTAAATCACCTGCTGCGGCTGCCTGGCCTGCCAGGTGCGAATATCAACCTGTTCAAAGAGACAATCCGGAAGGCGTTCACGCGCCTGCACCAGCATCGCTTCCGAGCTATCAATGCCGCAGACGACGGCCTCTGGCCAGGCCTGCGCCAGTAGCTCGGTACTGTTGCCCGGCCCGCAACCTAAATCCGTTGCGTAGCGCACCTCAGGGGTGTTGACCCGCGCCAGTAACTCATAGGCCGGTCGGGTTCTCTCTGATTCAAACTGACGATATAGCTGTGGATTCCAGTCTTGCATTGGCACGCTCCTGTTTTATCCCAAGAACTAAACACTACTCGTTTTTGCCATCCCCCGAAAAGAAAAGTGCGATAGCTCACTTTTTGCGTGCTGTTATCTGGTGAGTTTAGCCAATGGCGATTAAGTTAAAACAGTGTTTCATTTTTAATGATAAGGAGTTTGCTATGGTTGCACAACCCGCACTGGCTGGCGTCTGGTGTCCGTCAGTAACCCCTTTTGATAACGACGGTAACGTTGATATTGATGCTCTGGGCCGTCACTTCACCCGGCTCAATCCTTCAGGCATTGATACACTTCTGTTAATGGGCAGCATTGGGGAGTTTGCTTCGCTCACGCAACAGGAGCGACTACGCCTGATTCGCGAAGCGCGTCAGCTATCCCCACTCACGATGGTCGCTAACGTTTCCAGCACCTGCGTGCCTGATATGCTGCAACTGGCTGAGGCCGCGTGGCAGCATGGGTTTGACGCGGTGATGGTGCTACCTCCTTATTACTATGGACAGACGCAAAAACAGTTGCTGAGTTATTTCAAAGCCCTGGACCAGCAATTAGGTGGGAAGTGGTTTGCCTACAATTTTCCGGCGCGTACCGGTTGTGATTTAACCCCCGCGCTGGTAGCGGAGCTGGCAGCAGAACTGCCGAATTTTATTGGTATCAAAGATACGGTGGATTGTCTGTCGCACAACCGTGCGCTGATTGAAGAAACAAGAAAGGTCCGCAGTGACTTTACTGTGTTATCCGGCTATGACGAATATCTGTTACCTAACCTGCTGGCAGGCGGTGCAGGGGTGATTTCCGGGCTGAATAATATTGTGCCAGAGCTGTTTGCCGGGGCGATGCAGGCATGGCGGGCAGGCGATTTACATCAGTTAACCGCAATTCAGCAACGCATTGGTCAGCTGATGGCGATTTATACCCTGGGGGACGATTTTGTCACGACGATCAAAACCGCCGTCGCGCGTCGTTATGAATCGATGACCACCCGATCCCGCAATTATGGCGGAGAACTCAGTGCCGCCCAGTGCGCAGCGATAGATCGACTGCTGGCATAAGAGAACAACGCGGACGGCACAGCGCCGTCCGGACCTCAGTTCTTTTTCACGAACTCAGATTTCAGTTTCATCGAGCCAAAACCATCGATCTTACAATCGATATTGTGATCACCTTCAACCAGACGAATGCTTTTCACTTTTGTGCCGATTTTCAACGTTGAGGAGCTGCCCTTAACCTTCAGATCCTTGACCACAGTGACGCTGTCGCCATCCACCAGCAGGTTACCATTAGCATCACGCACAACCAGACCATCAGCAGCCACATCATCCGCCGCCAGCGACCAGATATGTCCACATGACGGGCAGTTCAGCTTCTCGCCATCCTGCCAGGTATAGTCGGCCTGACATTCAGGGCAGGCGGGTAAGGTATTCATAAGCGCTCCTCAGAGAAAAGATCGCGGCGAAGGTGGTGCCGCAAAAGGGGCGATATCTTATCTCCTTACTATTAGTAAGGACAGCATTAAAATATCGCGCCCTGACGCGCTTTGCTGACCGCTTCGCCCAACTGCCACACCGCCATTGCATAATGCGTGCTGTGATTGTAGCGGGTTATGACGTAGAAATTGGGCAGCCCGTACCAGTACTGATAACTGGTACCGAGATCGAGGCGCAACAAACTGGCCTGATTGTTGCCGTCCAGCGATCCCTGCGGTGTGAGGCCACTTGCCGCCAGAGTGCTAACCGGGTACAGGGTTTTGAAACCATTCTCCAGTGCCGGAGCCTGCCCGCTGGCCGGGACAGCGACGGTTTCCCCCGGACGCCAACCGTGTTCTTTGAAATAATTAGCCACGCTGCCGATAGCATCCACCGGGTCCCACAAATTGATGTGTCCATCCCCGTTAAAATCCACCGCATATTGTTTATACGACGATGGCATAAACTGTCCGTAGCCCATTGCGCCCGCGAAAGAACCGCGCAGATCAAGCGGATCATCCTGCTCGGTACGTGCCATCAACAGAAACGTTTCCAGCTCGCTGCTAAAGTAAGCTGCCCGGCGTGGATAGTTGAAAGAAAGCGTTGCCAGCGCATCCAGTAAGCGGGTTTTCCCCATCACCCTACCCCAGCGGGTCTCAACACCAATAATGCCGACGATAATTTCCGGTGGCACGCCATAGACCTGCTGGGCGCGTTGCAGCGCATCCTGATATTGATTCCAGAAGGCAACACCATTTTGCACGTTATCAGGGGTAATGAATTTATTACGATAGCGAATCCAGGCACCATTTGGGCCGGTTGGCGGAGTGTAGCTCGGTGCCTGTTGGTCCATCAGGCGCAGCACATAATCCAGCCGTTTCGCCTGGCCAATCACCGCATGTAATTGCTGGCGATCAAAACCGTGCTTCGCCACCATCTGATCAATAAATTGCTCAGCGGCAGGATTCTCCGCGAAATCACCAAACATTGGCTGGATAGCGTGTGATTGATCCAGTAGAAAACCACCCTGAGGTGCAGAAACGACGGCGGGCTGCTGGGATGTTTCAGGCTTGCTACTACAGGCGGCAAGCAGGGTAATGAGCGGGAGAAGGGCAACCTTAAAACGCATTGGATTTCCATAAGCCAGATGAAACCGGAGTCCACATATTAATCGTTCAGGTTAATGACTTACAGGGCAATATCTTAAATTTACGTCAGTTATCTCTGTCAGGGTGCCGCCCGGCGAAATTTGCGACCCGCTTCCGCACTTTACCATTTACAGCATTTTTTCTTTTTTCCTGCCGCAGCAATTTGCTATGGTCGGCAACCGAAAGGCCAGCAGGCGGATGAAGGAGATGCTGCAAAAATGGTAACATCGCCTCTTTCGTTATCGCGCCAGCGTGATAACGCACCTTCCCTGTAGCGATAACCTATTACGGGCACTCAAAAAGTAAATGCAAAGCGAGAAAGAGATGAAAGGAGCAGAGCAAATGGACTTCACCGCCCATACGCCCATGATGCAGCAATACCTGCGTCTGAAGGCCGATCATCCTGATATCCTGCTGTTCTATCGCATGGGTGATTTTTATGAGCTGTTTTACGATGACGCAAAACGCGCTTCACAGCTGCTGGAAATCTCACTCACCAAACGCGGTGCGTCTGCAGGCGAACCCATTCCCATGGCAGGCGTTCCCTATCATGCGGTTGAAGGCTATCTGGCGAAACTGGTCCAGTTAGGTGAGTCGGTGGCGATTTGTGAGCAGATTGGTGATCCCGCGCTGAGCAAAGGCCCGGTAGAACGCAAAGTGGTGCGTATTGTCACCCCCGGCACCATCAGCGATGAAGCATTATTGCAAGAGCGCCAGGATAACCTGCTGGCGGCTATTTTTCAGAGCCAGCGCGGTTTTGGCTATGCCACGCTGGATATCAGTTCCGGGCGCTTCCGGTTAAGCGAACCTGGCGATCAGGAAACCATGGCCGCCGAATTGCAACGCACGAATCCGGCTGAATTGCTCTACCCCGAAGATTTTCAGGCGATGCCGCTCATAGATCAGCGCCGTGGCCTGCGCCGCCGTCCGCTCTGGGAATATGAAATCGATACCGCGCGCCAGCAGTTGAATCTGCAATTCGGCACGCGCGATCTCAATGGGTTTGGCGTCGAACAGGCGCATCTGGCACTGCGCGCGGCAGGTTGTCTGCTGCAATATGTCAAAGACACCCAGCGCACCTCCCTGCCCCATATCCGCTCACTCAGCATGGAGCGTCAGCAGGATAGCGTGATTATGGATGCCGCCACACGTCGCAACCTCGAAATCACGCAGAATCTGGCCGGAGGGACGGAAAACACCCTCGCTGCGGTTCTGGATAAAACCGTTACCCCGATGGGCAGCCGCATGCTGAAACGCTGGCTGCATATGCCATTGCGTGATGTCGAAACCATCGCACGTCGTCAGCAATCCATTGCGGAATTACAGGCGCACAGCGAAGAGTTACAACCCGTGTTACGCCAGGTAGGCGATCTGGAACGTATCCTCGCCCGTCTGGCGCTGCGCACCGCCCGCCCACGCGATCTGGCCCGTATGCGCCACGCTTTTCAGCAGTTGCCGGAACTGAATGCCTTACTGGAACAGGCCGAGGCTCCTCAACTTATTCAGCTGCGTACGCAGATGGGGGATTTCAGTGAACTACGCGAACTGCTGGAGCAGGCGATTATTGAGTCTCCGCCGGTATTAGTCCGTGACGGAGGTGTGATTGCACCCGGTTATAACGCTGAACTCGATGAGTGGCGCGCACTGGCTGATGGGGCCACCGATTATCTCGATCGTCTTGAAATCCGCGAACGGGAAAAACTCGGGCTGGATACCCTTAAAGTCGGCTTTAACGCCATTCATGGCTATTACATCCAGGTCAGCCGTGGTCAGAGCCATCTGGTACCCATCCACTATGTGCGCCGTCAGACGCTGAAGAATGCTGAACGCTACATCATTCCAGAACTGAAAGAGTATGAAGACAAGGTCCTGACCTCAAAAGGCAAAGCACTGACGCTGGAAAAAGGCCTTTACGACGAGCTTTTCGATCGCCTGCTGCCGCACCTGGAAGCGCTGCAATTAAGCGCTGCCGCACTGGCCGAGCTTGATGTGCTGGCTAACCTGGCGGAACGTGCCTGGACGCTCAACTATTGCCGTCCGGTGCTACAGGATAAAGCCGGTATCCGCATCACCGGCGGTCGTCACCCGGTTGTTGAGCAGGTGCTGAAAGAACCCTTTATCGCGAATCCATTATCGCTCTCCACTCAGCGTCGTATGCTGATCATCACCGGACCGAATATGGGTGGTAAAAGTACTTATATGCGCCAGGCGGCATTGATCGCGCTGATGGCGTGGATCGGTAGCTTTGTTCCGGCTGAGGAAACGGTGATTGGCCCCATCGACCGTATTTTTACCCGTGTCGGTGCAGCTGACGACCTGGCCTCAGGACGCTCTACCTTTATGGTGGAAATGACCGAAACCGCCAACATCCTGCACAACGCTACCGAAAACAGCCTGGTACTGATGGATGAAATCGGTCGTGGTACCTCAACCTATGATGGCCTGTCGCTGGCCTGGGCCTGCGCCGAAAGCCTGGCCAACCGCATTAAAGCGATGACGTTGTTCGCTACCCACTATTTCGAGCTGACCACGCTGCCAGAAAAAATGGAAGGTGTGGTTAACGTGCATCTCGATGCCGTGGAACATGGTGACACCATCGCCTTTATGCACAGCGTCCAGGACGGCGCAGCCAGTAAAAGTTACGGTCTGGCTGTAGCGGCGTTAGCGGGTGTACCGAAAGAAGTCATCAAACGTGCACGCCATAAACTGAAGGAACTGGAAGCCCTTTCGGGCAGTTCAGCAGCCTCGACGGTAGAAGGTTCGCAGCTGCCGCTACTGGTAGCAGACACGTCACCGGCAGTTGAGGCACTGGAAGCGCTCGATCCCGATACCCTGACACCACGTCAGGCTCTGGAGTGGATCTATCGTCTGAAAACGCTGGTGTAGAAGCAGCAGGATGGCGGCAGCCCGCCACCATCCTGAATAACAGGCATAAAAAAACGGTGACCAGATGGTCACCGTTTTTATGTAGCGATTACGGTTTATTCACGAAACAGCGCTTCGATATTCAGGCCCTGAGTCTGCAGGATTTCACGCAGACGGCGCAGACCTTCCACCTGAATCTGACGGACACGCTCACGGGTCAAACCGATTTCGCGGCCAACATCTTCCAGCGTTGCCGCTTCATAGCCCAACAGACCGAAACGACGCGCCAGCACTTCACGCTGCTTGGCATTGAGTTCAAACAACCACTTAACGATGCTTTGTTTCATATCATCGTCCTGCGTGGTGTCTTCCGGGCCGTTATCTTTTTCGTCGGCCAGGATGTCCAGCAACGCTTTTTCGGAATCACCACCGAGTGGCGTATCAACCGAGGTAATGCGCTCGTTGAGACGCAGCATACGGCTTACATCATCAACCGGTTTATCCAGCTGCTCGGCGATCTCTTCGGCACTCGGCTCATGATCGAGCTTGTGAGAAAGTTCACGCGCAGTACGCAGATAAACATTTAACTCTTTAACAATGTGGATAGGCAGACGAATGGTACGGGTTTGGTTCATGATCGCCCGTTCAATGGTCTGACGAATCCACCAGGTGGCGTAAGTCGAGAAGCGGAACCCACGTTCAGGGTCAAACTTCTCTACTGCGCGAATCAGGCCGAGATTCCCCTCTTCAATCAGGTCAAGCAGAGCCAGACCACGATTGCTATAACGACGGGCAATCTTCACCACCAGGCGCAGGTTACTTTCAATCATGCGGCGGCGAGAAGGAATATCGCCTCGTAATGCGCGGCGGGCAAAGAACACCTCTTCTTCCGCCGTTAATAATGGAGAATAACCAATTTCTCCGAGGTAGAGCTGCGTCGCATCCAAAACGCGTTGCGTCGCACCCTGTGACAACAACTCTTCTTCCGCTACATCGTTATCACCAGGTTCGTTCTCAACGAGAGCCTTCTCATCAAAAACCTCAGCTCCGTTCTCCTCGAATTCCGCATCTTCGTGTAACTCGTTAACTTTCAGCGTATTCTGGCTCATAAGCGGCTCCTACCCGTGATCCAAGGGCAGAACACCTGGGTTCTGCCGGATTATCGTTGCGGTAAGTAACGCAACGGATTTACGGATTTCCCCTTGTAACGAATTTCAAAATGCAATCTTACTGAACTGGTTCCGGTGCTACCCATGGTAGCGATTTTTTGCCCAGCTTTAACTTCCTGTTGTTCCCGGACCAGCATAGTGTCGTTATGGGCGTACGCACTCAGGTAGTCATCATTGTGTTTGATGATGATTAAATTACCGTACCCACGGAGCGCGTTGCCTGCGTATACCACCCTACCCGAAGCAGTGGCGACAACAGGTTGTCCACGCGAACCGGCGATATCGATCCCTTTGTTTCCGCCTTCCGCAGCGGAGAAGTTATCGATGATCTTCCCATCAGTCGGCCAACGCCAGCTTCCCACTGGGGTTGTGCTATCCGTTGTGCTGCTGACTGTGGGCGGTGCGATAACCGGAGCTGTGGTCGTTGCCACATTATTTGCCCCTTTCGACGGCAGCAATTTGCTGCCTGAAGAATTACCCGAATCATCAGAATACGTAATAACAGGTTGCTGTGCAACCGGGGTTGATTTAATTTGCGAAGAACCCGGTGTAACGGGTACGCCGCCCTGAGTTGCATCGGCCGCAGTGATAGCGTTACCACCGGTAATTGACTGTCCGGATCCATTACCAACCTGCAACGTTTGCCCGGCGCTCAGGCTATACGGGGCGGCGATGTTGTTGCGTTGAGCCAAATCGCGAAAATCGTTGCCGGTAATCCAGGCAATATAGAACAGGGTATCGCCACGCTTGACGGTGTAAGTCTCACCGCCATAACTACCTTTAGGAATATTCCCATAATTGCGGTTGTATACAATATGACCATTTTGCGTCGTCACATTATCATTACCACTAATCATTCCGCCCGACGCGGGCGCAGAAGGTACACCACCACTTAACATTCCGCCACGAGGCATTGTCGGTACACCGCCGCCAGAGGCGTCGCTCATACCACCGTTTCCACCAATCTGACTAATGGGTGCCTGTGTGTTATCGCTGGAGCTACAACCTGCCAGCCAGAAACCGACCACTGTCAGTGCCGCCAGACGGCGTAATTGAAATATTGTGCTTCCCGTGCTCATTGATCCCCCGTGATGGCAATCCTGGATATAACTGTGACTGCGTTAGCCGCATTTTACACTGCGTAATGCGTCCGAAACGGCCTTTCGCTTTGATTAACAAGGATAGTAGCAAGATCAACTGCGCCATGCTATGTAACAGTTGTGAACAAGTACGAAGCGCTTCAGGCCAGATCGCCCTGTACTAAAGGCACAAAGCGGACGGGTTCGATGATCTCTTCAATCATCTCATCTCCCTGACGACGCAGACGTTTCAACACTTGCTGATCTTCTCCAACCGGCAGCACCATTCTGCCGCCGTCGCGCAATTGCGCTATCAGCGCAGTCGGAATTTCAGGTGGTGCAGCGGTGACGATAATGGCATCGAACGGACCGCGTGCCGCCCATCCCTGCCAGCCATCACCGTGGCGTGTGGAAACATTATGGAGATCGAGCTGCTTCAGCCGACGTTTCGCCTGCCACTGCAACCCTTTGATGCGTTCAACGGAATAAACGTGGTTAACCAGATGGGCCAGAATGGCAGTTTGATAGCCGGAACCGGTGCCGATTTCCAGCACACATGCGTCGGCATTCAATTCCAGCAGCGCTGTCATGCGCGCCACCATGTAGGGCTGTGAAATGGTTTGCCCGCTGCCAATCGGCAGTGCGACATTGTCCCAGGCTTTGTGTTCGAAGGCTTCGTCGATAAAACGCTCACGCGGCACATCGGCGATGGCTTTCAGCAGATGTTCATCATGGATGCCCTGCGCGCGCAGTTGCGCCAGCAGGGTTTCGACGCGCCGACTCACCATGCCAAATCCACCTCCGCCTGAGTCAGCCATTCGCTTAACACCAACTGCGCCGCTGGCGCGGTCAGGTCAACATGCAATGCGGTGATGGAAACGTAGCCGGCATCAACCGCCGCAAAATCAGTATCCGGACCCGCATCCAGCTTTTCGCCCGGCGGCCCGATCCAGTACAGGGTGTTACCACGCGGATCCTGCTGACGAATCACCTGATCGGCCGGATGTCGGCTGCCGCAACGCGTCACGCGGAAGCCTTTCACTTCTGACAGGGGTAAATCAGGTACATTGATATTCAGGATGCGGCCGGTACGCAGCGGCTCACGCGTCAGGGCGCGCAGCAACGCGCAGGTCACTGCGGCTGCGGTGGCGTAATGCTGATGACCATTGAGGGATACGGCCAGCGCCGGTAGTCCGAGATGACGTCCCTCCATGGCAGCGGCTACGGTGCCAGAATAAATCACGTCATCACCGAGGTTCGGCCCGGCATTGATACCGGATACCACGATATCCGGGCGCGGTTGCATCAGGGCGTTAACCCCGAGAAACACGCAATCGGTCGGGGTGCCCATTTGCACGGCGATATCACCGTTTTCATGGGTAAAGGTACGAAGCGGCGTCTCCAGCGTCAGCGAGTTTGAGGCACCACTGCGATTGCGATCGGGTGCGACCACCTGCACCTCAGCAAACTGGCGCAGCGCGCGCGCCAGAGTCTGAATGCCTGGCGCATGAATGCCGTCATCATTACTCAGCAATATCCGCATCGTTACCTTCTTGTTGGAGAAGCTCACGCACCACACTGGTGGCATAACTGCCCGCAGGCAGCCAGAACGCCATCTCCAGCGTCACATCATCCCACCAGTTCCAGCGCAACTCTTTTGGCACTACGCGCATTGCACGTCGTGCCGCATCAACACGTTCACGCTCAAGCAGTGTAATCAATTCTGCCGCACCTGCCAGGCTCTGCTGTTCAAATTCAAGCGCTTCCGCCTGAGTACCCCAGCCACCACGCCCGGCTAACGGGGCGGTGATACGCAGCTCATCCTGGTCCACACGCTGTTGCAGTTCGGCCAGTTCTTCGGCCTGCGCGACAAACCAGCTACCACGCCCGGTCAGCTGCAAGGCATCACCGCTGATGACCGCATCAAGGCTATTGTCACGCTGTAAGCGGGCGCTGGTCACCTGATTAAACAGATGGCTACGTGTCGCCGAAAGCAGCAGGCCTTTTTTGTTACGATCGCGCGGGCGAAAGCTATCCTGCGCCCACTGCCGGGCCTGCGTCAGATTATTACCATCGCGTCCGAAACGCTGCTCGCCAAAATAATTCGGCACACCGCTTTTCTGAATTTTCTGTAAACGCTGTTCTATCTCGGTACGATCCGAAATTTGACGGATCACCAGGCGAAACGCATTTCCCGCCAGCGCACCGGTACGTAGTTTACGCTTGTGACGCACAACCTGCAGAATTTCCACACCTTCAAGCTGAAATTCAGACAGATCGGGCATCGCGTTACCCGGTAAACGGAAGCAAAGCGTCTGTTCCGTCACCGCATGACGGTCCTTCATCCCGGCATAGCTGAGATCGCGTACGTGCACACCTAAAAATTTCGCCAGCGCTTCCGCGACAAAACGGGTGTTACAACCGATTTTACGGATACGCACCAATAGCTGTTCACCTTCGCCATCATAGGGATAACCGAGATCCTCGATAACGACAAAATCTTCCGGATTGGCTTTAATCACCCCGGTCGCGCGCGGTTCACCATGCAGGTACAGCAATTCACTCATGCCGTTTCTGCCTTAACCAGCAATGCAACCGCTTCACAGGCAATGCCTTCGCCACGCCCGGTAAAACCCAGTTTTTCTGTAGTTGTGGCTTTGACGTTGACCTGATCCATATGGCAACCAAGATCTTCGGCGATATTCACGCGCATTTGCGGGACGTGCGGCAGCATCTTCGGTGCCTGGGCAATGATGGTGACATCGACATTACCAATCTGGTAACCCTTCTGCTGGATACGACGCCAGGCTTCACGCAGCAGGCCACGGCTGTCCGCGCCTTTATAAGTGGGATCGGTATCGGGAAACAGTTTGCCGATATCGCCCATCGCCACCGCTCCCAGCAGGGCGTCAGTCAGCGCATGTAACGCCACATCACCATCGGAATGTGCAATAAACCCCTGTTCGAAGGGAACTCGCACCCCGCCAATCACCAGAGGCCCCTCGCCTCCGAAGGCGTGCACGTCAAAACCGTGGCCGATACGCATCATGCGCTCTCCTGTAACTGAATCTGGGTAAGATAGAAGGCCGCCAGCGCCAGGTCTTCTGGCCGCGTCACCTTGATGTTATCACTGCGACCACTCACCAGTTCGGGATGGTAGCCGCAGTATTCCAGTGCTGATGCCTCATCGGTAATGGTCGCCCCTTCATTAAGGGCGCGCGTCAGGCAAGCCGTCAGCAGTGCGTGAGGGAAGAATTGCGGCGTCAGCGCATGCCATAAATTTTCACGCTCTACGGTATGCGCAATGGCCGCTTTGCCCGGTTCGGCACGCTTCATGGTGTCACGCACCGGTGCCGCCAGAATCGCCCCCACTTTACTGTGCTGACGCACGGCTAGCAGGCGTGCTAAATCATCGGGATGCAGGCACGGACGCGCCGCGTCATGCACCAGCACCCACTCCCCCTGCTTCACTGCCTGCAACCCCGCCAGCACGGACTCAGCGCGCGTATCGCCGCCGGTGACGCGCAACACGCGGGCATCCTGCGCCAGCGGCAAGGTGTCAAACCACCCATCATCGGGGCCGATGGCGACCACCACCTGTTTTACGGCAGGATGCGCCAGTAACCGCGCGACGCTGTGTTCAAGAAGGGTGAATTGACCGATGGTCAGATACTGTTTCGGGCAGGCCGCCTGCATGCGGCTGCCAATACCGGCAGCGGGCACTACGGCGATCACATCCGCAGAGGAAGAAAGGTTGTTCATGGTTTATCGTTGTTGATTTTGCGCAGCTTGTTGCGCGTTACGTTTGTTCTGGTCCGGCACCAGACGATAGAAGGTTTCACCGGGCTTGATCATGCCCAGTTCATTGCGTGCGCGTTCCTCGATAGCCTCAGAACCGCCGTTGAGATCGTCAATTTCGGCGAACAGCTGATCGTTACGCGCTTTGAGTTTGGCGTTATTCGCCTGTTGTGACGCGACGTCATCATTAACGCGCGTATAGTCATGAATCCCGTTCTTACCCAGCCACAACGAATATTGAAGCCAGCCGAGCAGTACGAGTAGCAATAACGTCAGTTTTCCCATCCCCGCCCCCTGAAAAACGGCTCAATCATCCCATAACTTCGCGCCGGACTCCACTCCAGCAGCGAAAATGCCGTTCACAGGCGTTTGTCCGTACAAATAATGACGCAGATGATGAGAACATCGGCAGGTAAAGTTTTGTAACCAGCCGACGCGTTTGCACATCAGGCACAGCTTACCAGCCGGAGAGAAATGAGAAGAGTAGCCAGAACAGGCATACCACCACGATTGCTGTGACCACCCCGCTCCAGAACAAATGACCACGCAGCATCAGGCTGAAGACAATACCAATCAGCACCGAAACCGGCAGCAGAGCAAGGAAAAATGGCCAGGTATAGAGGAAGAAGAACAGCGTATTGGAGCCGTAGAGCAGGAACGGAATTGCCAGAGCGCACCAGTACGAGAGAAAACCAATCACACCACCCGGTAACGACGAGCGCGGCTCATCCTGGGGGAGTTCATCTTTGCGTGCCAGCATAGGGGTAACGTTCTGCATAGAGTTCCTGTTGACGCGAAGCGCGGCAAACCGTAATGATTTGCCGCTGTCTATTCAGGATCTGATGATATCGCGGTGGCGCAGCAGGTCTAACAATTGGGCGGTCAGTTTTGTAACCAATTGTTCACCATCCAGGTGGATTGCAGGCTGATCTGGCGCCTCATAAACGCTGTCAATGCCGGTGAAATTCCGCAGTTCCCCGGCACGGGCTTTTTTATACAATCCTTTCGGATCGCGTGCTTCGCACACTGCCAGCGGCGTATCGACAAACACTTCAATAAACTGGCCTTCTGCCAGCAGGTCGCGCACCATCTGGCGCTCGGCACGGTGCGGGGAAATAAAGGCGGTCAGTACCACCAGCCCCGCATCTACCATCAGTTTTGCCACTTCACCGACGCGACGAATATTTTCTTTACGATCGTCATCGCTGAAGCCGAGGTCACGGCATAAGCCGTGACGCACATTGTCACCATCCAGCAGATAGGTACTGACACCCAGACGATGCAGCGCCTGCTCCACTGCACCTGCTACCGTGGATTTTCCCGAGCCGGACAGCCCGGTAAACCACAGCACCACGCCCTGATGACCGTGCTGCTGCTCACGCTCAGCGCGCGTCACCGGATGGTCATGCCACACCACGTTTTCATCGTGTTGCGCCATTACTGACCACCCAGCAGATCGCGTGCATTCCAGTGTGGGAAATGACGACGAACCAACGCATTCAGTTCCAGCTCAAAGTCGCTGTACTGACCTGCTTCAGCGCGGCTGGCACTTTGCGGTTCTTCAATCATGCCCGCGCCGACGGTAACGTTGCTCAGACGATCAATAAAAATCATGCCACCGGTGACCGGGTTCTGGCGATACTGATCCAGCACCATCGGTTCATCGAAGGTGACTTCCACCAGCCCGATACCGTTCAGCGGCAAGCTGTCAGCACTGCGTTTTTCCAGCGTGTTGATATCGAACTGATGGATCACTTTTTCCACCCGACCACGCGCTTTCTTACCGGCAATCTTGACATCAAAGCTCTGGCCTGGTTGCAACGGCTGCTCAGCCATCCACACCACGTTGACGGTGGCGGATTGCACCGATTTCAGCTCCGCATCAGCGTCTACCAGCAGGTCGCCGCGACTGATGTCGATCTCATCTTTCAGCACCAGGGTGATAGCCTCGCCAGCGCCTGCCTCCGGCAAATCACCGTCAAAAGTGACGATGCGCGCGATAGTCGATTCCACCCCCGACGGCAGCACTTTCACGCGCTGCCCCACTTTCACCACGCCTGACGCCAGCGTACCGGCATAGCCGCGGAAATCGAGGTTCGGGCGGTTAACGTATTGCACCGGGAAGCGCATCGGCTGATGATCAACCACGCGGTTCAGCTCTACGGTTTCCAGCACATCCAGCAGCGTCGGGCCGCTATACCACGGCATGCTCTCGCTCTGTGAGGCAACGTTATCCCCTTCCAGCGCCGACATCGGCACAAAGCGGATATCGAGGTCCTCCGGCAGCTGTGCCGCGAAATCGAGGTAATCCTGTTTGATCTGTTCAAACACGTCCTGTTTGAAGGACACCAGATCCATCTTGTTGATCGCCACCACCAGATGCTTAATGCCCAGCAGCGTCGAGATAAAGCTGTGACGACGGGTCTGATCCAGCACGCCTTTACGGGCATCAATCAGTAGAATCGCCAGATCGCAGGTTGAGGCACCGGTCGCCATATTGCGCGTGTACTGCTCGTGTCCGGGGGTGTCCGCGATAATGAATTTGCGCTTCTCGGTGGAGAAGTAACGATAAGCCACGTCAATGGTGATGCCCTGCTCACGCTCGGCCTGCAAACCATCAACCAGCAGTGCCAGATCGAGCTTCTCGCCCTGCGTGCCGTGACGTTTGCTGTCGTTGTGCAGTGAAGACAGCTGATCTTCATAGATCTGACGGGTATCGTGCAGCAGACGGCCAATCAGTGTACTTTTGCCGTCGTCCACGCTACCGCAGGTGAGGAAACGCAGCAGGCTTTTGTGTTGTTGCGCGGTCAGCCAGGCTTCCACGCCGCCCTGATCGGCAATCTGTTGTGCAATAACGGTATTCATCTGCGTCTCCTTAGAAATAACCCTGACGTTTCTTCAGTTCCATCGAACCGGCCTGGTCGCGGTCAATCACGCGGCCCTGCCGTTCGCTGGTAGTGGAGACCAGCATCTCTTCAATAATTTCCGGCAGCGTTCGTGCTTCGGACTCCACCGCACCGGTCAGCGGCCAGCAGCCGAGGGTACGGAAACGCACCATACGCTGTTTGATCACTTCACCCGGTTGCAGGTCGATACGGTCGTCATCCACCATCATCAGCATGCCATCACGCTCCAGCACCGGACGCGGTGCGGCGAGATACAGCGGCACAATCTCGATGTTTTCCAGGAAGATGTATTGCCAGATATCCAGTTCGGTCCAGTTGGAGAGCGGGAACACACGGATGCTCTCACCTTTGTTAATCTGGCCGTTGTAGTTGTGCCACAGCTCCGGTCGCTGGTTTTTCGGGTCCCAGCGGTGGAAGCGGTCACGGAATGAATAGATACGTTCCTTGGCGCGTGATTTCTCTTCATCACGGCGTGCGCCACCAAACGCGGCATCAAAGCCGTATTTGTTCAGCGCCTGCTTCAGCCCTTCGGTTTTCATGATGTCGGTATGTTTGGCGCTACCGTGTACAAACGGGTTGATACCCATCGCCACGCCTTCCGGGTTGCGATGTACCAGCAACTCAGCACCCATCGCTTTGACGGTGCGATCGCGGAATTCGTACATTTCACGGAATTTCCAGCCGGTATCAACGTGCAGCAGCGGAAATGGCAGCGTGCCCGGATAGAAGGCTTTGCGCGCCAGATGTAGCATCACCGAGGAGTCCTTGCCGATGGAGTACATCATCACCGGATTACTGAACTCGGCCGCCACCTCGCGGATGATATGGATACTCTCTGCCTCCAGCTGGCGCAGATGAGTGAGTCGGTTTTGGTCCATAATTTTTCCTCAAGCCAAATTGACAACGGCGGACTCGCGAGCCCCCTGCTGTGCCGAATGTTGAAACCAGGCCAGTTGCCCGTGCAAATTCACAACTTCGCCAATCACCAGCAATGCTGGCGTCGGCGCGGAGGCGGCCAGCGCCTCCAATTGGGCTAAGGTGCCAGTCAGCACCTGCTGATCCTGACGCGTGCCGCGGCCAATCACCGCAACAGGCGTCGCTGGATCGCGCCCGTGTTCAATCAGTCCGGCGGCAATCTCCGCCGCCTTCACCGTGCCCATGTAAATTGCCAGCGTCTGACGCGCGCGCGCCAGTGACGGCCAGTCAATACCGTTGCTGTCTGCCCGGCAGTGGCCGGTGATAAACAACACGCTTTGCGCATGGTCACGATGGGTTAAAGGGATACCGGCATAGGCGGTTGCGCCCGCTGCCGCAGTGATACCCGGCACCACCTGAAACGGGATACCGGCAGCTTTGGCGGCCTGCAACTCTTCACCGCCACGGCCAAAAATAAAGGGATCGCCGCCTTTCAGTCGCACCACGCGTTTACCTTCCTGCGCCAGTTTCACCAGCAGCTGATTGGTCTCTTCCTGTGACACGGAATGGGCACCGGCGCGTTTACCCACGCAGATACGATCGGCATCGCGTCGTACCAGTTCCAGCACCTCATCACTGACCAGGTGGTCATACAGCACCACATCGGCCAGTTGCATCACCTGCAAGCCACGTAGCGTCAATAACCCGGCATCACCGGGACCTGCACCCACCAGGGTGATTTCGCCTGGGTTTCCGCTGTCGTTCTCCAGCTCACGATCCAATGTGCGACGCGCTTCATGAACGTTGCCCGCCGCCATCTGGCTGGCGAACAGGCCATTGAAAGCGCGCTCCCAGAAGCGACGGCGTTCTGACATCTGGCGATAACGTTGTTTCACTTTGTCGCGCCACTGCCCGGCAACGAGGGCCATTTGTCCGAGATTCGTGGGCAACAGGGCTTCAATTTTTTCCCGCAGCAGACGCGCGAGTACCGGTGCGGTACCACTGGAGGAAATCGCCACTACCAGCGGGGAGCGATCAACAATCGACGGGAAGATAAAGCTGCATTTCGGCTGGTCATCCACCACATTCACCAGCTTGTGGCGCGCGTTGGCAGCGTCGAAGACCAGGCCGTTAAGGATGTTGTTATCTGTGGCGGCAATCACGAGGAACACGCCTTCCAGCTGTTCCGCATCAAAGGTTTGCGCTACCCACTCAATGGCCGCAATCTCATGCAGTGCCTGCAGCTCATGGCCCAGCTCACGCGCCGTCACCCGCACATGCGCACCGGCACGCCGCAGCAGTTCAATTTTGCGCGCAGCGATGTCGCCACCGCCGACAACCAGCACCGGACGGTTTTTGAGATCGGCAAAGAGAGGCAGATAATCCACGTTAACCTTGTTAGTTTTACAATAAGTTAACGCGACTATACGTCCCCGCCTTCTGGCAGATGAAATTACGAATTGGAATGAGTAGTTACCGAATGGAATAACGACCCGGGATTGCTGAGAACATTTTGTGCTTAGCAAATGATATTGCTGGTGTTTCGGAGCAAATCAAATTGTGTAATAGCGGTCACAGTTTCATACTGAAGCACAATTTTTTTCACACGACGGGATGTCAGAAAAGGACACACTATGTTTGCCACCCTCCGCCGCGTCCTGCTGGCAGCAGCGATAGCGGGCGGTTTTCCTCTCCTTGCTCAGGCTGCCGGGAACGTACCCGGGCAATTTGCCGAACAACAATTGCGTCATATCGCAACCTATTATCCGGGGCGCATGAGCGGCAGCCCGGCAGAGCTGATGACCGCAGATTATCTGCGCCAGCAATTCACCCAACTGGGTTATCAGAGCAATACCCGTCAGTTCAATACCGGCTATAACTGGCGCGAAAAGCAGGGCCAGATGCGCTGGCATAAAGTGACCGCCACCTCGGTGATTGCCGCCCGCGCGGGTAGCGCACCGCAGGAAATCCTGATTGTGGCGCATCTCGATACCTGGACACCGCTCAACAGCCGTGAAACTGACAACAATATCGGCGGTCTGCGTTTGCAGGGCGTGGATGATAACGCTTCCGGCCTGGGTGTGATGCTGGAGTTAGCCCAGCAGCTCAGCAAAACGCCTTTACATTATGGCGTACGCTTTGTGGCGCTGAGTGCCGGAGAAACCGGTCTGCATGGCATGGATGATTATCTGTCACGCATGAGCGCCAAAGAGAAGAAAGACACCCTGCTGGTGATCGATCTGAACAGCCTGATCGTCGGCGATCATCTCTACTTTAACAGCGGCATGAATACGCCATCGGCGGTGCGCAAGCAAACCAGCGCCCGCGCCGTGCAGCTCGCGCACCGCTTCGGCATCTCTGTTGCCACCCATACGCTGGTGGCACGTGATTTTCCCGGGGAGAATCCTTTTGATAAGGCGGGTATGCCGCTGCTGGATGTCACCGCCAGCAACTGGGCACTGGGAAATAAAGATGGGCAGCAACAGCGCGCGCGCAGCTCCCACTTCCCGGATGGCAGCGTCCGTCATCAGACCGAGCGCGATAACCTGGACTATCTCGACCACTGGCTGCCAGGCCGCATTACCCAACGCACCCATGAGAGCGTGAGAATCCTGTTGCCATTGCTCACCGAGCTGGCGAACCCGACAACATGAGGAACTGATATGTACGTGGTTTATCTGAACTATTTCCGTCCGGTGGAAGAAGTGGAAGCACTACTCGCCCCCCATATCGCATGGCTGGATCGTTATTTTGCCAGCGGTGCATTTATTGCGGCCGGACGTAAAGATCCACGCACTGGCGGAATGGTGATGGTGAAAGAGATGCCACGGGACGAGCTGGATGCGATTCTGGCGGAAGATCCCTTCGTGGCGGTGGCGAATTATGACGTCACAAAGGTGAATGTGACGCGTGCTGGCGAAGCATTTGCTGGATTAACAGGTATTTAATTGATCCGTAGCGGCGCGATTTATCGCGCGATCTTTTAAAAGATGCGCG
The DNA here is from genome assembly GCF_059730475.1 of Pantoea sp. X-Soil-TKNS-1280. Classification (NCBI taxonomy): domain Bacteria; kingdom Pseudomonadati; phylum Pseudomonadota; class Gammaproteobacteria; order Enterobacterales; family Erwiniaceae; genus Pantoea; species Pantoea sp. X-Soil-TKNS-1280. The sequence continues at coordinate 3,351,103 of NZ_AP035962.1, forward strand.
ATAAATCGCGCCGCTACGGGTGAAAAGATTAACCTTCGTGCAGGCCGCACTCACGCTTCAGACCGAAGAAACGCGTTTCTTCTTCCGCCATGCCGGGTTCCCATTTCTTCGTGGTATGCGTATCCCCCACTGACAGGTAACCCTCATCCCACAGCGGATGGTATTTCAGGCCATGCTGTTTCAGGTACTGATGCACCTGGCGGTTATCCCAGTCGATAATCGGCAGAACTTTAAAAACACCACGCTGAATCGCCAGCACCGGCAAATGCGCCCGGCTGCCGGACTGATCACGGCGCAGGCCCGCAAACCAGGTTTGCGCCCCCAGCGTTTCCAGTGCGCGGTTCATCGGTTCCACTTTATTGATCTGGTTGTATTTCTCGATCCCTTCGACACCCTGCTCCCACAATTTGCCGAAGCGTGCTTCCTGCCAGGCGGGTGAGGCTTCAGCACGGAATACCTGCAAATTCAGGTTGAGCTGCTCAGTCAGCTCATCGATAAAGCGATAAGTTTCCGGGAACAGATAACCGGTATCGGTCAGAATCACCGGAATCTCCGGTTTCAGCCGGGTGACCATATGCAGCAACACCGCCGCCTGAATACCAAAGCTGGACGAGAGTACAAACGCACCAGGCAGTTGCTCCAGCGCCCAGTTCAGACGCTCTTCTGCCGATTGTTTTTCCAGCCGGGCGTTGGTTTCTGCCAGCGCCATTACGCGATCAATTTTCGGTAAATCATTCAGTGCGGAAAGATCGAGTACCGTCATACTGCCTCCGGGTCCCAAAAATCACGGGCAGGATCAACCACTGGCTTCACGATGCCCGCGCGAATCACGAAGTCGCCAAAACCTTCTTCACCTTTGCGTTCTTTGGCCCAGCGTCCCACCAGCTCATCAATGCTGGCGAGGATCTCGCCTTCCGTGATGTTTTCACGATACATACGCGGAATACGGGTACCGATACGGTTGCCGCCAATATGCAGGTTGTAACGACCTGGCGCTTTGCCCACCAGACCGATTTCGGCCAGCATGGCACGGCCACAGCCGTTAGGACAACCGGTAACGCGTAGCACTATGTGCTCCTCGCCAACGCCATGACCATGCATGATTTCTTCCACTTTGGTCACGAACGACGGCAGGAAGCGCTCGGCTTCAGCCATCGCCAGCGGGCAAGTCGGGAAAGATACGCAGGCCATCGAGTTTTCACGCTGCGGCGTCACCTGTTCCATCAAACCATGTTCACGGGCGATGGCTTCGATCTGCGCTTTTTGCTTCTCCGGCACCCCCGCCACAATCAGGTTCTGGTTGGCAGTCAGACGGAAATCACCCTGATGCACTTTGGCGATTTCAGCGATACCGCGCTTCAGCGGACGGCCCGGATAATCCAGCAAACGACCGTTTTCAATAAACAGCGTCAGATGCCATTTCTTATCGACACCCTTGATCCAGCCAATACGGTCGCCACGGGTGGTGAATTCGTAAGGACGCGTCGGCGCAAAAGTGATACCAGCTCGTTTTTCCACTTCCGCTTTAAAGGTTTCAACGCCCACGCGTTCCAGCGTGTATTTGGTTTTGGCGTTTTTACGATCGGTACGGTTGCCCCAGTCGCGCTGCGTGGTCACCACGGCGGCGGCAACGTCGAGGATCTTCTCCACCGGCAGGAAGCCGAACTCGCTGGCGGTGCGCGCGTAAGTCGCTTTGTTGCCGTGATCGATCGACAGCCCACCGCCCACCAGCAGATTAAAGCCCACCAGCTTGCCTTTCTCAGCGATGGCAATAAAGTTGAGATCGTTAGCGTGCAGATCCACATCGTTATGCGGCGGGATCACCACCGTGGTTTTAAACTTACGCGGCAGGTAAGTTTCACCGAGGATCGGCTCCTCATCGGTGGTGGCAACTTTTTCCTGATCCCACCAGATCTCCGCATAGGCGCGGGTTTTCGGCAGCAGGTGCTCCGACAACTTTTTCGCCCATTCGTAGGCTTCCTGATGCAGCTCAGATTCCACCGGATTCGAGGTACACAACACGTTACGGTTGACGTCGTTAGCGGTTGCCAGCGCATCAAGACCGACTTCATGCAGCATCTGGTGGGTCGGCTTGACGTTCTTCTTCAGAATGCCGTGAAACTGGAACGTCTGGCGGTTGGTCAGACGGATACTGCCGTAAATGGTTTTGTCGGTGGCGAATTTATCAATCGCCAGCCACTGGGTCGGCGTGATGATGCCGCCCGGCAGACGGCAACGCAGCATCATGGCATGGCGCGGTTCGAGTTTCTGCGCCGCACGCTCGGCACGGATGTCACGGTCATCCTGCTGGTACATACCGTGGAAACGGATCAGCAGGAAGTTATCGCCGTTGAAGCCGCCGGTCAGACCATCATCGAGATCCTCAAGGATGGTGCCACGCAGATAATTGCTTTGCTTTTTCAGACGCTCGGCATCAACAAGTTTGCCTTCAACGACCAGCGGTCCAGGGTGTTTTTCACTCATTAGTAAACGTCTCGCTGATAACGGCGCTCAATGCGCAGCTCACTTAAAAACTCGTCAGCCGTTTCACGATCCATTCCACCGTGCTCGGCCACCACATCCAGTAATGCCTGCTCAACGTCTTTCGCCATGCGATTGGCGTCGCCGCAGACATAAAGGTGCGCGCCTTCTTCAATCCAGCGCCACACTTCCGCACCTTTGGCACGGATTTTATCTTGTACGTAAATCTTCTCTGCCTGGTCGCGTGACCACGCCAGATCGATATGGGTCAGCAGACCGTCTTTGACATACTTCTGCCACTCAACCTGATACAGGAAATCGTCGGTGAAGTGCGGGTTGCCAAAGAACAGCCAGTTTTTGCCGCCCGCACCGTCATTATCGCGCTGCTGCATAAAGGCGCGGAACGGGGCGATGCCGGTACCGGGTCCGATCATGATCACTGGCGTTTCCGGGTTGGCTGGCAGACGGAAGTTGTCGTTATGTTCGATAAACACGCGAATGTCGCTGTCTTCTGCCAGACGATCGGCCAGCCAGGTCGAGGCACCACCGCCACGTACCCGTCCATCGATGTCGTAGCGCACCGCACCCACGGTGATGTGCACTTCGGTTTCGTTCTCAGCCTGAGAAGAGGCGATGGAATACAGACGCGGCGTCAGCGGGCGCAGCAGTCCGGTTAGCTGCTCAGCGTTCAGTTCAGTCGGTGCCTGACGCACCATATCGACAATCGGCAGGCTCTGCGCGTAATGCTGCAGCTTCGGTTTGTCACCCACCAGTGCCAGCAGCGCATCGTTGCGCGCCAGCGCGGCATAGTGTTCAACGATCTGCGGCGTGTTCACCGTCAGCTCGAAATGACGTTGCAGCGCATCAGACAGCGCCAGGGTTTCACCGTGGATAGTCACCGGCTCGTCACCTTTCAGCCACAGCAGTTCCAGCAACTCGTTTACCAGCGCCGGATCGTTTTCATACCAGACACCGAGGGCATCGCCCGGCTGGTAACGCAGACCGGAGTCGCCGAGGTCAATTTCGATATGACGCACGTCTTTATCGGAATCACGCCCGGTGATTTTCTGGTTAACGGCAAAGCTGGCCGTCAGCGGCGCTTCTTTGCTGTAGGGGCTGCTGTGCACTTCGTTAACGCTGCCCGCTGCGGTAATAGCTGCAATGGCGGGTGCTTCCGTCGGCACCCGCGCTTTCAGGATGTCGGTAATTTGCTTACGCCAGGTGCTTCCCTGTTCGGCATAGTCCACATCCGCATCAACGCGATCCAGCAGACGCTCAGCACCCAGCTCGGCCAGGCGACTGTCAAAGTCCTTACCGGCTTTGCTAAAGAATTCGTAGGACGTATCGCCGAGACCAAATACGGCAAAAGCCGCGCCCTTCAACTGTGGGGCTTTTTTCGACATCAGGAATTTATGCAGCGCCACCGCTTCTTCCGGCGGCTCGCCTTCACCCTGGGTGGAGGTCACCACCACCAGCAGCTTTTCCTGCCCAATTTGTTTGAATTTGTAGTCACCGGCGTTGACCAGATTAACGCTCAGTTTGGCGGCCAGCAGGTCATCACGCAGTTGTTCCGCCAGTCGGCGTGCATTGCCGGTTTGTGATGCGGAGATTAACAGGATGGTCGGCACGTCGGCCTGCACCGGCGCAGGGGCAGCCACGGCTCCTGGCGTCTGGTTGACCATGCCCCAGAAATAACCCGAAAGCCATGCCATTTGGGTGGTAGAGAAATCGGTAGTCGCCGCCTGTAAGCGCGCGAGTTGCTCCGGGGTTAGCGGCAGCAGTGAACCTGGGGGTGCCTGAGTCGTCATCGCGTTAAAAATTCCAGTATCAGAAGTCCGGACCGTAAAATGGCGGAAGAGTGAGTAGGTTACCGGCCCGTATATTAACGATTAAATAAACCTTCGACATAATAAATAACCAAAACGACTAAGTGGTTTTTCGGGTAATGCTAACCAGCAAAAGTGGTAAATAAAGCAATGTATATTCAATAAGTTAATTTTCAGCCTGATTGGGTTAAGTGCGTAAAATGCCCTGTTCATCGGTAACGGATGCTAAAAATCTGCATTTCAGGTAGACTTCAGCGGTTTTTATGTTGAGGCCATTATGTCTACCACGTTGTTTAAAGAGTTCCAGTTTGAAGCGGCGCACCGCTTACCTCACGTGCCTGAAGGGCACAAATGCGGTCGTCTGCACGGCCACTCCTTTCTGGTGCGGCTGGAAATTACCGGTGAAGTGGATGCTTATACCGGTTGGGTTATGGATTTTGCAGAACTGAAAGCGGCGTTTGCGCCGATTTACGATCGTCTCGATCATCACTATCTGAATGACATCCCAGGTCTATCCAATCCCACCAGTGAAGTGCTGGCAAAATGGATTTGGGACGAGATGAAGCCGATCCTGCCAGAACTCAGTGCGGTGATGATCAAAGAAACCTGCACCGCAGGCTGCGTCTACCGCGGTTAACGCACCAAACCGTAGCGGCGCGATTTATCGCGCTGTTGTTTTGGTGCTGGAGCTAAAAAGAGCGCGATAAATCGCGCCGCTACGGAATGTGCCTTAAGACTTCTTTACATTCCTATCATCTGGCTGTCATCAACTCCCCCTACGTTGTTGTCTCCTTCATTAAAGATCAAGAGAATCAACAATGAACCTGGTGAAACGCCTTTCCCTGATTGCTGTTTTTATTTCCGCCTCTGCCGCCGTTCAGGCGCAAAACGTGCTTGATTTCCCGCAGCCGAAAAACGTGCCGGATGAGTTTTATGCCGTCACGGAAATCCCGGCGGGTGGCAATATCAAGTATGAAACCGACGCGAAAACCGGCTTTATCGTCGCCGACCGTTTTCAGTCGATGCCGGTGGCTTACCCGGCCAACTACGGTTCACTGACTCAATCGCTGGGTGGCGATGGTGATCCGCTGGATGTAATTTTCTATAGCCGTGCCCCGCTGCAACCGGGTACGTTGATTAAGCTGCGCCCGATTGGCGTGCTGAAGATGATCGATGGTGGCGAAGTGGACGATAAGATCGTCGCGGTGCCCGCCAGCAAAATCGATCCCACCTATGACGATATCAAGACGATGAACGATCTACCGAAGATCGAGCAGGAACGTTTGCAGGCGTTTTTCCGTGTCTACAAACAACTGCCGGATGGTCGTAAGAAAGTGGAACTGAATGGTTTCCAGGATTCGGCGGCAGCGAAAGCAGAAATTAAGCAGGCTTTTGACGCGTATCAGGCGAAGCAGTAACGACGAGGGCGGCGACCGCCGCCCTGATTTATCAGGCGATATTGAGATATTTGTGCGTCTGCATCGACAAGCGCCAGTTGCGGGCAATGCAGGTTTCGATGCACAGTTTGGTCGCCGCATCGCCACGGCTGATTGGCTGTAGCGCAATGATGCGTTTTTTCTCGTCGTGCAATCCTGCCAGCAACGCATCCAGCGCTTCAACATCACGTTCGCGCGCTACAGGATGTTTGATCTCATCCGCCCGCACTAACGCCTGCGGCAGCACATCGTAACCACCGCGCATATTCACTTTCGGTGAAACCGTCACCCAGGTGGTGTCAGTGCAACGAATTTCATGGGTGCCGCTGGTTTCAATCTGGCACTGAAAACCCGCCGCTTCCAGTGCGCTGGTCAGAGGGCGTAAATCGTAAATGGCCGGTTCACCACCGGTGATCACTACATGGTGCGCGGTCCAGCCCTGACGCTGAATGCTCTCAATCAGCATCGCAGCATCGGCGTTGCCCCAGGCATCACTTTCAACCGTTTTGACCAGAATGTCACCGAGCGAAGTCTCCCGATCTGCCAGCTTTTCCCAGGTATGTTTGGTATCACACCAGCTACAACCCACCGGACATCCCTGCAAGCGAATGAACAGTGCCGGAACGCCCGTGTAAAAACCTTCGCCCTGCAGGGTCTGGAACATTTCGTTAATCGGGTAGAACATTTTTTACTCACTTCATCATTTCAAGGCGCAGATTATGGCAGATCTGTCACCGGTAACAACAGCGGCTTTACGCCAAAAATGCAAAAGCCCCGCACAAGGCGGGGCTTCACATCAGGCGATACCGCCTTACGGCAGCATCAGCAGGCGATTAAGCCTGGCCTTTCACTTCTTTCAGACCGTTGAAAGGTGCTTTCGCGCCCAGAGCTTCTTCAATACGAATCAGCTGGTTGTACTTAGCAACGCGGTCAGAACGGCTCATAGAACCGGTTTTGATCTGGCCCGCTGCAGTACCTACCGCCAGGTCAGCGATGGTTGCATCTTCGGTTTCACCTGAACGGTGTGAGATCACCGCGGTGTAGCCAGCGTCTTTCGCCATCTTGATAGCAGCCAGTGTTTCGGTCAGTGAACCGATCTGGTTGAATTTGATCAGGATGGAGTTAGCGATACCTTTATCGATACCTTCTTTCAGGATCTTGGTGTTGGTTACGAACAGATCGTCACCTACCAGCTGGATTTTGTCGCCCAGCACTTTGGTCTGGTAAGCGAAGCCCGCCCAGTCAGACTCGTCCAGACCGTCTTCGATAGACACGATCGGGTACTGTTTGGTCAGATCTTCCAGGAAGTGAGTGAATTCTTCAGAAGTGAACGCTTTACCGCCTTCACCCGCCAGCACGTATTTGCCGTCTTTGTAGAATTCAGACGCTGCGCAGTCCATCGCCAGGGTGATGTCTTTGCCCAGTTCGTAGCCTGCTGCTTTTACTGCTTCAGCGATAACGGCCAGTGCTTCGGCGTTAGAACCCAGGTTCGGCGCGTAGCCACCTTCGTCACCCACCGCAGTGTTCATGCCTTTGCTTTTCAGCACTTTTGCCAGGTGATGGAAAACTTCAGAACCCATACGGATGGCTTCTTTCACAGTTTTCGCGCCAACCGGCTGAATCATGAATTCCTGGATATCGACGTTGTTGTCAGCGTGCTCACCACCGTTGATGATGTTCATCATCGGCAGCGGCATAGAATATTTGCCCGGGGTGCCGTTCAGTTCAGCGATGTGCTCATACAGCGGCTGACCTTTAGAAGCAGCAGCAGCTTTAGCCGCAGCCAGAGAAACGGCCAGAATGGCGTTTGCACCGAAGTTGGATTTGTTCTCAGTACCGTCCAGCTCGATCATGATCTTATCGATGTTCGCCTGGTCTTTGGCATCTTTGCCTTTTACCGCGTCAGCGATCGGACCGTTAACCGCCGCAACCGCTTTGGTTACGCCTTTGCCCAGGAAACGAGATTTGTCACCGTCACGCAGCTCCAGAGCTTCGCGAGAACCGGTTGATGCACCTGACGGCGCAGCAGCCAGACCAACGAAACCACCTTCCAGATGCACTTCTGCTTCTACAGTCGGGTTGCCACGGGAGTCGATAATTTCGCGACCGATGACTTTTACGATTTTGGACATTCGATTTTCCTCAGTACAAGTTAGTCAATCCTAAGACAAACAACGCGCGAAACTTCGCGCGCTGCTCGTGAAACTTACTTCGCTAACCGCTTCTGGTACTCCTGCGCCGCTTTAACAAAGCCAGCGAACAACGGATGACCATCGCGCGGGGTCGACGTGAATTCCGGGTGGAACTGACAGGCCACAAACCACGGATGGTTTGGAATCTCAATGATTTCGACCAGTTGATCGTCACCGGAACGGCCTGCAATGCGCAGACCCGCCGCTTCAATCTGCTTCAACAGCATATTGTTTACTTCATAACGGTGGCGGTGACGTTCAGTGATCACGTCTGAGCCGTACATCTGGCGTACTTTGCTTTCCGGCGTAAGCTGGCACTGCTGGCTACCCAGACGCATGGTGCCGCCCAGATCGCTCTGCTCGCTACGCACTTCGACGTTGCCTTCTTCGTCACGCCATTCGGTGATCAACGCAACCACCGGGTACTTACAGTCTGGCACAAATTCAGTTGAGTTGGCGCCAGCCATTCCCGCCACGTTGCGGGCAAATTCCATCAGTGCAACCTGCATTCCCAGGCAGATGCCGAGGTAAGGCACGTTGTTTTCACGCGCGTATTGCGCGGTCATCAGTTTGCCTTCCACGCCACGGTAGCCAAAGCCACCCGGAATCAGAATAGCATCCAGATCTTTCAGTAATTCGACACCTCGGGTTTCAACATCCTGCGAATCGATCAGCTTGATGTTGACGGTGACACGGTTTTTCAGACCACCGTGTTTCAGGGCTTCAATCACTGATTTGTACGCATCTGGCAGCTCGACATATTTGCCGACCATACCGATGGTCACTTCACCGCCCGGATTCGCTTCTTCATAAATCACCTGCTCCCACTCGGCCAGGTTGGCTTCCGGGGCATTCAGATTGAAGCGTTTACAGATGTAGTCATCCAGACCCTGCGATTTCAGCAGGCCCGGGATCTTGTAGATGGAATCAACATCTTTCAGGGAAATAACCGCTTTTTCCGGAACGTTACAGAACAGCGCAATTTTGGCGCGTTCATTGGCCGGTACAGCGCGGTCAGAACGGCAGATCAGCACATCAGGCTGAATCCCGATGGACAGCAGTTCTTTTACCGAGTGTTGCGTTGGCTTGGTTTTCACTTCGCCTGCGGCAGCCATATACGGCACCAGCGTCAGGTGCATATACATGGTGTGTTCACGGCCTACATCGACCGCCATCTGGCGAATGGCTTCGAGGAACGGCAGGGATTCGATATCCCCCACGGTGCCGCCGATTTCCACCAGAACCACATCGTGGCCTTCGCCACCTTCAATGATGCGTTCTTTAATGGCGTTGGTGATGTGCGGGATAACCTGAATGGTCGCACCCAGATAGTCGCCACGACGCTCTTTGCGCAGCACTTCTGAGTAGATACGGCCGGTAGTAAAGTTGTTGCGGCGCGTCATTTTGGTACGGATGAAGCGCTCGTAGTGACCTAAATCCAGATCGGTTTCGGCCCCGTCGTCGGTGACGAAAACTTCACCGTGCTGAGTGGGGCTCATGGTACCCGGATCGACGTTGATATACGGATCGAGTTTCATGATGGTCACATTCAGACCACGTGCTTCAAGGATGGCTGCGAGGGAGGCTGCGGCAATGCCTTTCCCCAGAGAGGAAACGACCCCGCCGGTCACAAAAATATAGTTCGTTGTCATGCTGAACCTGAGAGTTTAGGTTTAAAGACGATGGAATAACCAGGACGGGAAAACAGTATACCTGAAGTCGTCACCTGCCACAATTGATCAATCACCACCCTCTCCTCCTGCGCAGTGCAGCGAATAACATAGCGGATAGCCAGGGTTGAAATGTTGACGCACGTCACAAAGTTACCGCTCAGCTGAATCGAGTAAGCTTAAGCGGCGATTTTATGCGCAGCGCTGGAATAATCAACAAATCGCCTGCGATACGTTACTGCTTGTTCTCACTGACTTTAACCTGCTGCCAGGCCTCTTCCATCTGCTCAAGGGTGGCATCGCTCATCACCAGCCCCTGCGCGGCAATCAATCCTTCCACCTGGCGAAAACGACGTTCAAATTTGTCATTGGCCTTTTGCAACGCGACCTCGGCTTTGCTGCCGAGATGACGTGAAAGATTAACCGTGGCGAACAGTAAATCGCCGATTTCCTCTTCCAGCTTGTCGTTATCGATCACCGCCTGCTGCGCTTCGTGCATCACCTCATCAATTTCTTCATGCACTTTATCCAGCACCGGACCGAGGCTATTCCAGTCGAAACCGACATTACTGCAACGTTTCTGGATTTTGTGCGCGCGCATTAACGCAGGCAACGCTTTGGGGATGTCATCCAGTGCCGAATGCTGCGCTTTTTCCGCCCGCTCGTGTTGTTTGATGGCTTCCCAGTTTTTAATCACCTGCTGTGCATCATCGACCTGCGTATCGCCGAAGATATGCGGGTGACGGCGTTCAAGTTTGTCGCTGATGGCGTTGCAGATGTCATCGAAGTTGAAACGCTGCTGCTCATTGGCCATCTGCGCGTAAAACACCACCTGGAACAGCAGATCACCCAGTTCCCCGCGCAGATCATCAAAATCTTCGCGCTGGATGGCATCAATCACTTCATACGTCTCTTCCAGCGTATAAGGGGCGATGGAGGCGAAAGTTTGCTGCCGATCCCACGGGCAACCGCGCTGCGGATCGCGCAAGGTTTGCATGATGGTGAGCAGACGTTGGATAGATATCATTGGCAGGCCCTTTGGGGAATAACGCTTTGTAGCGGCGCGATTTATCGCGCTTATTTAAAAGACGCGCGATAAATCGCGCCGCTACGGTTGGTGCATGCTGTTTAATGCAAACGGCGCGCGTCGATAATATCGGGCACCTGATTCAGTCGGGCAAGCACGCGGCCCAGCACCTGCTGGTTGTAAATCTCGATATCCATATCGATGGTGGCCAGCTGTTTACGGGTATCGCTGCGGCTGGAGACGCCGAGGACGTTGACCTTCTCATTCGCCAGGATGGTGGTGATATCGCGCAGCAGGCCGCTACGGTCGTTAGCCGTCACACGTACCACCAGCGAATAACCGCTGGAGTAGCTCTCCCCCCACACCGCATCAACAATACGTTCCGGCGCATGGGAAATCAGCTCTGCCAGTTGGTCACAATCGGCGCGGTGAATCGAGATGCCGCGCCCCTGGGTGATAAAGCCGACGATATCGTCACCCGGAATCGGCTGGCAGCAGCGGGCGATGTGGTGCAACAGGTTACCGACCCCTTCCACCACCACACGGCCACTCTCTTTGCGCGCTGACGATGGCGTGTGCGATTTTTGCGTCAGCTGACGCAGCGCTTCACGGTCTTCCTCTTCGGCACTCGGTTTGTTGAGCTTGCCTTGCAGGAAGTTGACCATCTGGTTGAGACGAATATCACCGCCGCCAATCGCCGCCAGCAGTTCATCCAGCGACGTGACGTTATAGCGCGGCAGCAGCAGCTTCTCCGCCTCACGCAGGCTGATATCCAGCTGAGTCAGCTCAGTATCCAGAATCTGGCGACCGGCGATAATATTCTTGTCGCGATCCTGTTTACGGAACCAGTTATGTATCTTCGAACGACCACGGCTGGTGGTGATATAGCCAAGGTTCGGGTTCAGCCAGTCACGGCTGGGGTTCGGCTGTTTCTGGGTGATGACCTCAACCTGGTCGCCCATCTGCAACTGATAGGTGAACGGGACGATACGGCCACCAATTTTGGCACCGATACAGCGGTGACCAATATCGCTGTGGATATGGTAAGCAAAATCGAGCGGCGTTGAACCCGCAGGCAAATCCACCACGTCGCCCTTCGGGGTAAACACGTAAACCCGGTCGTCAAACACCTGGCTACGCACCTCTTCCAGCATTTCGCCAGAATCCGACATCTCTTCCTGCCAGGTGATCAGCTTACGCAGCCAGGCGATACGTTCTTCATGACCTGCCGCACCACGCGTGTTGCTGCTGGTGGGGCCTTCTTTGTATTTCCAGTGCGCCGCCACGCCCAGCTCAGCATCTTCATGCATCTGGCGGGTACGGATCTGGATTTCAACCGTTTTGCCCTGTGGCCCCAGCACCACGGTATGGATGGACTGATAACCGTTAGGTTTCGGATTGGCAACGTAGTCGTCGAACTCACTCGGCAGGTGGCGATACAGGGTATGCACCGTACCCAGCGCGCCATAGCAATCCTGCAAGCGTTCCGCCACGATGCGCACTGCACGCACATCGAACAACTCATCGAACGCCAGCGATTTTTTCTGCATCTTGCGCCAGATGCTGTAGATATGTTTCGGGCGACCATACACCTCGGCACGCACACCCTCTTTCTGCATCTCTTTGCGCAGGTTATCGACGAAGTTTTCGATGTATTGTTCGCGATCGATACGCCGCTCATGCAGCAGCTTAGCGATACGTTTGTATTCATCAGGATGGAGATAGCGGAAACAGTAATCCTCCAGTTCCCACTTGAGCTGGCCGATACCGAGACGGTTGGCGAGTGGCGCGTAGATGTTGGTGCTCTCTTTGGCCGCCAGCACGCGTTCGTCTTCAGGGGCATCCTTCATTTCACGCAGATGCGCGATACGTTCTGCCAGTTTGATGACCACGCAGCGGAAATCTTCCACCATCGCCAGCAACATGCGGCGCACGTTATCGACCTGCTCGGAAGCCATCGAATCGTTGTGGATCGCTTTCAGCTGACGAATTGCATCCATATCACGCACGCCATGCACCAGCGAGACGATACCTTTGCCGACGGTCTGCTCCAGCTCCTCTTCGCTGACCACATCCGCATTAGCGAGCGGGAAGATCAGCGCGGCGCGCAGGCTGTCGATATCCATACTGAGCATAGTGAGGATTTCTACCATCTCAATACCGCGCCACAGCAGCAGAGCCTGTTCAGGATGGTCGTGCGTTTCGGCTTCACAGTAGCGCCAGGTGTCAGCCAGACGCTGACAGGATTGCGGGTTAGCAATACCTAAACTGGCAATCCACTGGTCGAGGGCAAATTCCCCTGCCGTATTCAAATGCGCACTTCTAACCGCAACCATATCCTCTCCTGCCACAGCGACATGAATGTCGCTTATGTTTTGCTGAACAGCACCATGGATTCGAGATGACCGGTATGAGGAAACATATCCAGCATCGCGACCCTTTCCAAATGGTAGCCTGCTGACAGTAATGTCTGACTGTCGCGGGCAAGTGTCGTTGGGTTACAGGAAACATAGACCACGCGTTCCGGCGCAAGTTTAACAATGTGCGACATCACAGCTGCCGCCCCGGCTCGCGCCGGATCCAGTAACACCTTATTAAATCCCTGCGCAGCCCATGCCTGGCGCGCAACATCTTCCTCCAGGTTGTGCTGGAAAAAGCGGACATTTTTCAGATTATTCAGGTCTGCATTATACGCTGCCTGCCGTACTAATGCTGCAACGCCCTCCACACCCACGGCATTTTCTACGAACTTTCCTACAGGAAGCGTAAAGTTACCCATACCGCAGAACAGATCCAGCACCCGGTCATGCGGCTGTAAATCGAGCCAGTCGATGGCTTTCGCCACCATTTGCTGATTCACCGCATCATTGACCTGAATGAAATCCTGCGGACTGAAGGTCAGCTTCAGGTTGAACGACTGATAATACGGCTCGCTGGCGCTCAGGGCCGTCAGATCATCGCTGCCATCGGCGAGATACAGCATCAAATCATGTTCATGCGAAAAACGTTCCAGTTTTGCACGATCCGTTGCGGACAATGCATCAAGATGGCGCAGCACCATCATCGGGCCATTATCCGCCAGCACCAGCTCAACATGGCCCAGCCGCTTCACCGCATTTAATGTGCTCAGGCTTTGGCGCAACGGCGTCAGCAACGCTTCAAGGTCGGGCGCCAGAATGGGGCACTGAGTTAACTCCACCAGGTCATTACTGGCGGCTTTGCGGAACCCCATCTGCAAACGTTGTTGCTTCGGCTGCCACTGCAATCCCAAGCGGGCACGGCGGCGATACCCCCAGTCAGGGCCGCTGATGATCTCATCGACCGACACCGGCAAAGGCGCATCGTGGCTCAGCATACGTGCCAGCGCTTTGGCTTTACTCTGCTGCTGGAGCGCGACGGAGACGTGCTGCTGCTGACACCCGCCACAAACGCCAAAGTGCGGGCAGCGCGGCGTCACACGTTCCGTACTGGGTTGGCTGATGCGCGTCGCTTTCGCTCTGGCGAACTGACGTTTATCTTCCACTACCGTGACCTCTGCCTGCTCACCCGGCAGTGCGCCGCTGACAAACATCGCTTTACCATTATGGCGCGCTACACCTTGTCCAAAAGGATCAAGGTCTTCAATGGTGACGGTAATGCGTTGCTTTGTCGTCACCCGCTGTTTTGCGGAGTAAAATTGCGCCATAGTGTTGTAAATTCTCTATTCTGATTGGGTTGTGCAGTTTGCACAGGGATAAACTTGCCAGGAGCCGCCAGGCCTTAATTATGACCAAATACAGCCTGCGGGCGCGAATGATGATTTTGATACTGGCACCCACGCTGATGATCGGCCTGTTGCTCAGTACTTTTTTTGTGGTTCATCGTTATAACGAGTTACAGCATCAGGTGCGCGATGCGGGGGCGAATATTATCGAGCCGCTGGCGGTTTCCGCCGAATACGGCATGACCTGGCACAACCGCGATGCGATTCGCGAACTGGTCAGCCTGCTGCATCGACGACATTCCGATATTGTCCGTGCGATTACGGTTTTCGACAACAACAATCACATCTACGTCACCTCGAATAACAATCAAAACCTCAGCTTGTTGCAGAAGGAGGATATCTCCACGCTGGAAGATGGGGTCTCGGTGGAACGCCGGGGCAATCTGATGGTGCTGCGCACCCCTATCGTCGCGGAACGTTATTCAGTGGATGAATTGCCCGGAGAAGACGCTAAACCTGCCGGGAATCCGCTGGGTTATGTGGCGATTGAGCTGGATCTGCAATCGGTGCGCCTTGAGCAATACAAAGAGGTGTTTGTCGCCACCCTGCTGCTGCTGTTTTGCCTGTGCATCGCGATGCTGTTTGCCTATCGCCTGATGCGCGATGTCACCGGCCCGATTCGTAATATGGTCACCACCGTTGACCGCATCCGTCGTGGCCAGCTCGATAGCCGCGTCGAAGGTTACATGTTGGGTGAACTCAGTATTCTGAAGAATGGTATCAACGCCATGGCCATGTCTCTGACCGCGTACCATGAAGAGATGCAGCAGAATATCGATCAGGCCACCTACGATCTGCGTGAAACGCTGGAACAGCTGGAGATTCAGAACGTAGAACTGGATCTGGCGAAGAAACGCGCCCAGGAGGCGGCACGCATCAAATCCGAGTTCCTCGCCAATATGTCGCACGAGCTGCGCACGCCGTTGAACGGGGTGATTGGCTTTACCCGCCAGATGCTGAAAACCGGTCTGAGCACCAACCAGCGCGATTATATGAGCACCATCGAGCGCTCGGCCGCGAACCTGCTGAGCATCATTAATGACGTGCTCGACTTCTCCAAACTGGAAGCAGGAAAACTGGTGCTGGAATCCATCCCCTTCCCGCTGCGCGCAACGCTGGATGAAACCCTGGTGCTGCTGGCTCCCTCGGCACACGAGAAGGGGCTGGAAATCACCGTCTGCCTGGAAAAACAGGTGCCGGACAACGTGATTGGCGACCCGCTGCGCCTGCAACAGATTCTGATCAACCTGATCGGCAACGCCATCAAGTTTACCGAGCAGGGCCATATTGACCTGCGTGTCGAGCTGCGCAATGCCAATGCCACCCGCGTTGCGCTGGAAATTCAGGTGCACGATACCGGCATCGGTATCTCCGGGGAGCAGCAGACGCAATTGTTTCAGGCGTTCCGCCAGGCCGATGCCAGCATTTCACGTCGCCATGGCGGCACCGGACTGGGTCTGGTGATCACCCAGAAACTGGTGCACGAGATGGGGGGCGAAATTGCCTTCCATAGCCGACAGGGGCAGGGGTCCACCTTTTGGGTGCATATTCAGCTCGATCTCAATCCTAACGCCCCTTCACTGCCGCGTGCGCTGGAGGATTTGCGTCCGTCACTGCTGGCCTACGTGGAACCGCATCCGGCGGTGGCGAAAGCGGTGCTTGAGATGCTGAGCGGCACACCGTTGCAGGTCCATCACGTCGAAAGCCTTGAGGCACTGGGGGATGAGCACTTCCCGCTGCTGCTGATGGGTCTGCCGGTGTCGGCTAAAACTACGCCCGTCATACCCGATGAGATGATTAACCATTTGCTAAGCCGCGCTGACTCGGTGCTGCTGGCGTTGCCCAGCGAAATGATGCTGCATGCCGACGAGCTGCGTAAACGTGGTATCGCGGGTTGCCTCACCAAACCGGTGTCACTGACCCGGTTGTTGCCGATGTTGCTCGATTTTCATAGCCGTCAGCGCGAAGCGGTGCCGCGTCACAGCCGTCAGCCACTGACGGTCATGGCGGTGGATGACAATCCGGCCAACCTGAAGCTGATCGGCGCACTGCTTGAGGAGCAGGTTGAACACATTATTTTGTGCGATAACGCCGAACAGGCCATCCGCCAGGCGCGTACCCACGCGCTGGATGTGATTCTGATGGATATTCAGATGCCGGAGATTGATGGTATCCGCGCCAGTGAAATTATCCGCAGCCTGCCGCTGCACGCATCAACACCGATCGTGGCAGTCACCGCCCATGCGCTGGATGGTGAACGTGAGCAGTTAATCAATGCCGGTATGAACGATTATCTGGCGAAGCCGATCGATGAAGACAAGCTTAGCCAGCTGCTGCGGCGTTATACCCCGCAAAGCGTGCCCGTTACCCCGGCTCCTGCGCTGGCCCCGTCGCTGGACTGGGCGCTGGCATTACGCCAGGCGGCAAACAAGGAAGACCTGGCGCGCGATTTGTTGCAGATGCTGCTGGATTTCCTGCCGGACGTGGCTGAACGCGTGGAAGGTTGCATGGAAAACAATGACGTGACCGGACTGCGGGAAATTATTCACAAGTTACACGGCAGCGCCAGTTACAGCGGTGTACCGCGCCTGAAGGCGCTGTGCCAGCAACTGGAAAAGAGCCTGCATCAGGAGAGTGATATCGCCGCGCTGGAGCCGGAACTGCTGGAACTGAGCGACGAAATGGAGAATGTGGCCCGCGAGGCACGCAAATTATTGCTGGGATAAAACCCGGCACCCGTAGCAGCGCGATTTATCGCGCAATTCCGTGCGCGATGCTGCAAAAAGCCGCGCGATAAATCGCGCCGCTACAGGGATTACAACAGATTGCCAACCTTGATGGTAGCCGCCACATTACGTGCCGTCATACGCACATTTTGCGCGGCGTTTGCCAGCGCCTCCTCCAGCGTGCAGATACCAAACAGAACGCTAAACACCGCATCCAGCCCGTGTTCATGCACCACACCGACATCGGCCGTCAGGCTGCCCGCAATGCCAATCACCGGCTTGTTAAACTGTTTCGCCACCTGCGCGACACCGATGGGCACCTTACCGTTGATGGTCTGGCTGTCGATGCGCCCTTCCCCGGTAATCACCAGGTCGGCATCCTGCACCTGTTCGGCTAAGCCCAGCGCTTCGGTGACGATTTCTATACCGCGCCGTAACTCGGCCTGGCAAAAAGCGTGCAGAGCTGCCCCCATCCCCCCCGCCGCACCGCCACCCGCGATATGCAGCACATCAATATCCAGATCACGATGGATAATATCGGCATAGTGCGCCAGCGCCTGATCCAGCTGCTCAACCAGCTCCGGTGTCGCCCCCTTCTGCGGGCCAAAAATCGCCGAGGCACCTTTTTCGCCGGTCAGCGGGTTGGTGACATCGCAGGCCACTTCAAAACGACACTGCCGGATGCGCACATCTAAACGATCGATTTCAATTCGCGCCAGCTGCGGCAACGCTCCCCCGCCGTAGGCAATTTCGTGGCCCTGGTTATCCAGCAGACGAGCGCCTAGCGCCTGCATCATGCCGGATCCACCATCGTTGGTGGCGCTGCCGCCAATACCAATGATGATGTGACCCACCCCTCTGTCCAGCGCGTTTTTAATCAGTTCTCCGGTACCAAATGAGGTGGTGATCAGCGGGTCGCGGCGTGACGCAGGAACCAGCTCCAGGCCACTGGCGGCAGCCATCTCAATAAACGCGGTACGCGTGTCGCCAGATAAACCGTAGAACGCATCAACAGGCTCTCCCAGCGGTCCGGTGACCGTCAGCCTGACAATGCTTCCCTGCGTTGCCGCCACCATCGCTTCTACCGTGCCTTCCCCACCGTCGGCGACCGGTATTTTTACGTAGTCAGCTTCAGGGAAGATGTCGCGGAATCCCGCTTCGATCGCTGAAGCCACTTCCAGGGCGGATAAACTCTCTTTATATGAATCCGGTGCGATTACGATTTTCATAGGCAATCCGAGCGCGGTTGATGACGGAAATCCGTCCTGCTAAGGCAACCAGGCCGTCCGGTATCAGCAGATACCGGACGTGCGAGTTATCGGGTGATCTCAACTTTCGCTAATTTTTCATAATAGCAGGCCAGCGCGCTGTGGTCGGCCGTACCCAGACCATCGACCTTCAGCGCCTGCATCATCTCCATCACCGCAGCGGTGAGCGGCAGATGTGCACCGATACCATGCGAAGTATCCAGCGCATTGGCCAGATCCTTGATATGCAGATCGATACGGAAGCCGGGTTTGAAGTTACGATCGAGCACCATTGGCGCTTTGGCATCCAGCACCGTGCTGCCTGCCAGCCCGCCACGAATCGCCTGATAAACCAGCTCCGGGTCCACGCCCGCTTTGGTCGCCAGCGACAACGCTTCAGACATCGCGGCAATATTCAACGCCACAATCACCTGATTCGCCAGCTTGGTCACGTTGCCCGCGCCAATCTCACCGGTGTGCACCACGGAACCCGCCATCGCTTTCATGATGTCGTAGCATTGGTCAAACACCGCTTTATCACCGCCCACCATCACCGACAACGTACCTTCGATGGCTTTCGGCTCGCCACCGCTGACTGGCGCATCCAGCATTTTGATGCCTTTCTCTGCCAGCGCAGCGTGCACTTCACGGCTGGCCAGCGGCGCGATAGAACTCATGTCGATGACGATCAGGCCCGGTTTGGCACCATCGATGATGCCATTTTCGCCCAGGCACACTTCTTTCACCTGCGGCGAGTTCGGCACCATGGTGATTACCACATCAACCTGCTGCGCCACTTCTTTTGCCGTCTTCGCGCTGGTTGCGCCCAGCTCAATCAGTTCAGCTTCGCTGGTCGCGTTGTTGTCACGTACCACCAGCGAATAACCCGCTTTCAGCAGGTTTTTACTCATCGGTTTGCCCATGATGCCGAGGCCGATAAATCCAATTTTCATGACGTTTGCCCTTTAGTCAGTTACTTCTTAAATTTGTCGCACAGCGCCTGTGTGGCGTTGCGGAAAACACCCAGATCGCTGCCGACGGCAACAAAGCTGGCTCCCCATTCCAGATAACGGCGCGCGTCCGCTTCAACCGGAGCCAGAATGCCGCTCGGTTTACCGGCTGCTTTGGCACGCTCAAAAATGTATTTGATGACTTTCAGTACTTCCGGGTGGGCAGGCTGGCCGAGATAGCCCAGCGCGGCTGAGAGATCACCCGGGCCGACAAAAATGCCGTCCACGCCCTCAACGGCGGCAATCGCATCAATGTTGTCTACCGCTTGCTGGGATTCGATCTGCACCAGCACCGTGATGTTGTCGTTGATGGTGGCGTTATAGTCCGGCAGCGTGCCGTACATGTTGCTACGATGCGAAACCGAGACACCGCGAATACCGGCAGCCGGATAGCGGGTTGACGCCACGGCACGCGTTGCCTCTTCGGCGGTTTCCACGAACGGGATCAGAAAGTTGTAAAAACCAATATCCAGCAGGCGTTTGATGATGATCGGCTCGTTGCACGGCGGACGGACCACGGGCGCGCTGTGACTGCCCTTCAGCGCCATCAGTTGCGGAATGAAGGTGGTGATGTCGTTCGGGGCGTGTTCGCCATCCAGCACCAGCCAGTCAAATCCTGCCAGGCCCAGCACTTCAGTGGTGATCGGATTGGCCAGCGCACACCAGCTACCAATCAGGGTTTCTCCTGCCAGCAAGCGGCGACGAAAAGCATTCGGCCAGGCTGTATTACTCATTATCTTGACTCCTGTAACGGAAAAATTAGCGCACCAGACATGGACGTTTGTTATCAAAGGTCCAGTTGGGCACAAGGAATTGCATCGCCTGGGCGTCATCACGCGCACCCAGACCGTGTTTCTGATACAGCGCATTAGCCTGCATCACCTGATCCATATCCAGCTCTACGCCGAGACCCGGTTTCTGCGGTACCTGCACCATGCCACCTTTGATCTGCAACGGTTCTTTGGTCAGGCGCTGATTGCCTTCCTGCCAGATCCAGTGGGTATCGATGGCGGTAATCGCGCCCGGCGCCGCAGCGGCCACATGGGTGAACATCGCCAGTGATACGTCAAAATGGTTATTGGAGTGCGAACCCCAGGTCAGGCCAAAGTCATGGCACATCTGCGCCACGCGCACTGAACCCTGCATGGTCCAGAAATGCGGATCGGCCAGCGGGATATCGACTGACTGCAACGACAGGGTATGCCCCATCTGACGCCAGTCGGTGGCGATCATATTGGTGGCGGTCGGCAGGCCGGTGGCGCGACGGAACTCCGCCATCACTTCACGACCAGAGTAACCCTGCTCAGCACCACAGGGATCTTCAGCATAAGCCAGCACCCCGTTCAGTTGTTTACCCAGCAGGATGGCTTCGTTCAGCGACCAGGCACCGTTAGGATCGAGCGTAATACGCGCCTGCGGGAAGCGTTTCGCCAGCGCAGTGACCGCCTCGGCCTCTTCACCGCCACGCAGCACGCCACCTTTTAGTTTGAAATCATTGAAGCCGTATTTTTCATAGGCGGCTTCCGCCAGACGTACCACCGTGTCCGGCGTTAACGCCTCTTCATGGCGCAGGCGATACCAGTCGCATTTATCGTTTTCCTGGCTCTGATACGGCAGCGAGGTTTTCCGGCGGTCACCGACGTAGAACAGATAGCCGAGCATTTCTACGCGGTCACGCTGCTGACCTTCTCCCAGCAGCGACGCCACATTAACGCCGAGGTGCTGGCCCAGCAGATCGAGCAGCGCCGCTTCGATGCCGGTCACCACATGGATAGTGGTGCGCAGGTCAAAAGTCTGAGAGCCACGCCCGCTGGAATCGCGGTCGGCAAACGTGCTGCGCACCAGATTGAGAATGTTTTTGTATTCACCAATGTTTTTCTGTACCACCAGCGCCGCTGCATCTTCCAGCGTCTGACGAATTTTTTCGCCGCCCGGAATCTCCCCAACCCCGGTATGACCCGCATTGTCTTTGATGATGACGATGTTTCGGGTGAAGAACGGCGCATGCGCACCGCTCAGGTTGAGCAGCATGCTGTCGTAACCGGCCACCGGGATGACCTGCATGGATGTGATTTTCGGTGTCTGACTCATTTCCTGCTCCTTATGCTTTGCTGCGACCGAAGGCCGGACGCTTACGGTCGAACGACCAACCGGGAACCAGATATTGCATTGCCGTGGCGTCATTACGCGCGCCTGCCGGCAGAGATTTGTACAAAGCGTTAGCTTGTTGCAAACGATCCCAGTCCAGCTCAATGCCGAGGCCAGGCTTATCCGGTACGCCGATTTTGCCGTTGCGGATTTGCAGCGGTTCTTTGGTCAGGCGCTGGTCGCCCTCCTGCCAGATCCAGTGGGTATCGATGGCAGTCGGTTTACCCGGTGCCGCTGCGCCCACATGGGTGAACATCGCCAGTGAAATGTCGAAATGGTTATTGGAGTGGCAGCCCCAGGTCAGGCCCCAGTCGTCACATAATTGCGCGACGCGCACGGCCCCGCTCAGCGTCCAGAAATGCGGATCGGCCAGCGGGATATCGACGGAATTGAGCATCACCGCGTGGTTCATCTCGCGCCAGTTGGTGGCGATCATATTGGTGGCGACCGGCAAACCGGTGGCACGGCGGAACTCCGCCATCACTTCACGACCGGAATAGCCCTGCTCGGCACCGCAGGGGTCTTCCGCATAAGTCAGCACATCTCCCATGCCTTTACACAGGCCAATCGCCTCGTCGAGCAGCCAGGCACCGTTGGGATCGACCGTGATGCGCGCATCCGGGAAACGTTTTTTCAAAGCCGCCGCCGAGGCAATTTCCTGCTCGCCCGGCAGCACGCCGCCCTTGAGCTTGAAATCTTTAAAGCCGTATTTATCCTGCGCCGCTTCAGCCAGACGCACCACCGCTTCGGGGGTCAGCGCCTCCTGGTGCCGCAGGTGATACCAGTCATGGCTGGCCCCTGCGCCGCTCAGGTAAGGCAAATCGGTTTTACGCCGATCGCCGATATAGAACAGGTATCCCAGCACCGTTACTTCATCACGCTGCTGGCCGGGACCGAGCAGTTCCGCCACCGGAACACCAAGGCATTGCCCCAGCAAATCAAGCAACGCAGCTTCCAGCGCGGCCACCGCATTGACGCGCAGTTCGAAGGTCCACGCGCCTTTGCCAAAGGTATCAAAATCAGCGGTCTGATTACCTTTGTGCACCTGCTGCACCAGCCGGTTCATACGCGCCACCTGCTGGCCTTTCACCTGCGGAATGGCCTCAACCAGCGTCTGATAAATGGTTTCGCCGCCTGGCGCTTCACCGACGCCGGTATGCCCGGCGCTGTCCGTCAGCACCACGATGTTGCGGGTGAAACAGGCGCTGTGCGCGCCCCCGATGTTGAGCAACATGCTGTCGTAACCGGCAACCGGGATCACCTGCATATCAGTAATCACCGGCGTACTTTGCGTATTCATGCTCTGTCCTTATGCCCGATGTTTCAATTCGATACGTTTGATATCCCCGGCAATCACCAGGAAACTGAACGCGGCGACGAAGGCGTGGATACCGACATAAATCAGCGCCCATTCGAACGAACCGCTGGTGGCAATGATGTAGCCAATGGCAATCGGCGTCACAATCCCGGAGAAGTTACCGAACATGTTGAACAGACCGCCGCTCAGGCCACTGATTTCTTTCGGTGCGGTATCCGCCATCACCGCCCAGCCCAGTGCACCGATGCCTTTACCAAAGAAGGCCAGCGCCATCACAAATACCACCACCCATTCGGTATTGACGTAGTTACACATCACCATGCTGATCGACATCAGCATGCCAACCACAATCGGAGTCTTACGGGCAATATTCAGGGAGCCGGTTTTGCGCATCAGGTAATCCGAGATCACCCCACCGAGTACGCCGCCGAGGAAACCGCATATCGCCGGAATCGACGCGACAATCCCCGCCTTGAGAATTGACATCCCGCGCGCCTGCACCAGATAAACCGGGAACCAGGTAATAAAGAAGTAGGTCAACGCGTTGACGCAGTACTGGCCGAGATAGATACCCAGCATCATACGAGAGGTCAGCAGTTGTTTGATTTGATAGAACTTCTCGCTCCAGCTGACCTTATGCTCGGACTTTTTCGCGTCCATATTGATCAGTGCGCCGCCCTGCTCCATATATTCCAGCTCGGCTTTGTTCACGCCTGGATGATCGTTCGGATCGTGAATCACCTTCAGCCAGATAAAGCTAAGGATGATGCCCAGCCCCCCCATGAACCAGAACACATGCGCCCAGCCCACTTCGGAGGTCAGCCAGCCCATAATTGGCGCGAAAATCACCGTGGCGAAGTATTGGGCGGAGTTAAAGATAGCCACTGCGGTGCCGCGCTCCTGCGCCGGAAACCACGCAGCCACAATGCGGCTGTTGCCGGGGAAGGAAGGCGCTTCCGCCAGACCCACCAGGAAACGCAGCATAAACAGCGAAGCGATAATGCCGAAGCCGCTGAACAGATCAACGAAGCCTTGCAGGAAGGTAAACAGCGACCAGGTAAAGATGCTCCAGAAGTAAACGCGTTTCGAACCAAAGCGGTCGAGCAACCAGCCGCCAGGGATTTGGCCGATAACATAAGCCCATGAGAACGCGGAGAAGATATACCCCAGACCCACCGAGTCGAGGCCAATATCTTTGGACATAGCAGAACCGGCAATCGAGATGGTTGCACGGTCGCCGTAGTTGAATGAGGTGACGATAAATAACATCACCACAATCCAGTAACGGGCATTGGTGCGCTTTTGCACCGCTTCCGCTGTCTGGCTAAAACTATTCATGATGCACTCCTGAAATATAGCAGACGCTACATTCACTCTGACTGCATACACATCGCGTTGGGTATCAGAATGATGTTGGGTTAAACACGGCGATTTTTTTATAGGCAATACGATGATGCGTCGTGACTCATAACCTAACGTTGGATAACGAGAGTCAGTATAGGAACAGCGGGAAAGCGAAACACTGGATGAAAGCCTGATGATTTAACGACATGTGGACGTATTTTATGGCATTTGCACATAACGCTGCGGCGTGGCTCACGGAACTGTCAAATTCCACCCCATAGCGGTTAATTAATACACAGCTTCGTCATGCTTTGTGAGTCCCTTCACTTGTGTTTGGTTAAACGACCCAAATTGAGGCAATAAAATCACTGAAAGCCAGTCAGTTGCACAATGTATCGCGCAATACCCCTGCATATACTAAGGCTGGCAAAAAAACGATGAAGTGACGGAAGCAATCAATGACACCGCGCTGCCACGCACAGCGCGATTGAACGGAAGGTGAGTAATGAACCGACCTGTGAGCGAGAAACCGCTTTATATAAAAGTACACGATAGCGACAACGTCGCCATTGTGGTCAATAACCAGGGGCTGCCGGCTGGCACCCGCTTTGCAGATGGTCTGCAACTGATTGAGCATGTGCCCCAGGGCCATAAAGTGGCGCTGGTGGCTATTCCTGAGCAGGGTGAGATTGTGCGTTACGGTGAAGTCATCGGCTATGCCTTGCGCGCCATTGCCCAGGGCAGCTGGATCGACGAATCCCTGGTGGCGCTGCCGGAAGCGCCACCGCTTGCCAGCCTGCCGCTGGCAAACAATGTCCCGGCGACCTTACCCCCACTGGAAGGTTATACCTTCGAAGGTTATCGCAATGCCGATGGCAGCGTGGGGACGCGTAACTTACTTGGCATTACCACCAGCGTGCACTGCGTTGCCGGGGTGGTGGATTATGTGGTGCAGATTATCGAACGTGACCTTCTGCCCCGTTATCCCAATGTCGATGGTGTAGTGGCGCTCAACCACCTTTACGGCTGCGGCGTGGCGATTAACGCTCCGGCAGCCGTGGTACCGATTCGCACCATTCATAACCTGGCGCTGAACCCCAATTTTGGCGGCGAAGTGATGATCGTCAGCCTCGGTTGCGAAAAACTCCAGCCAGAACGTCTGCTGACCGGCACGCCCGATGTTCAGGCCATCTCACTGGATGACCACGATATTGTGCGTTTGCAGGATGAACGGCTGGTGGGATTTGGCGCGATGGTGGATGAGATTTTGCAGGTTGCCGAACGCCATCTGAAACGGCTTAATCAACGCCAGCGCGAAACCTGCCCGGCATCAGAACTGGTGATCGGTACGCAATGTGGCGGCAGCGATGCGTTTTCCGGCGTCACCGCCAATCCATCCGTGGGGTTTGCTTCTGACCTGCTGGTGCGTTGTGGTGCGACGGTGATGTTTTCTGAAGTCACCGAAGTGCGCGACGCCATCCATCTGCTGACGCCACGCGTCGTTGATGAGACGGTAGGTAAACGCCTGCTGGAAGAGATGGCCTGGTATGACAACTATCTGAGCATGGGACAAACCGACCGTAGCGCCAATCCTTCTCCCGGCAATAAAAAAGGCGGACTGGCCAATGTGGTGGAGAAAGCGCTGGGTTCGATTGCAAAATCCGGCCGCAGCCCGATAGTTGAAGTTTTGTCGCCCGGCCAGCGTCCGACTAAACGCGGTTTGATCTATGCCGCGACACCCGCCAGCGACTTTGTCTGTGGTACGCAGCAGATGGCCTCGGGCATTACCTTGCAGGTGTTCACCACTGGCCGCGGTACCCCTTATGGCCTGGCGGCGATTCCGGTTATCAAGATGGCAACGCGCAACGCACTGGCTGAGCGCTGGCATGACCTGATGGATATTAACGCGGGCACCATTGCCACCGGCGAGGAAAGTATTGAACAGGTTGGCTGGCGACTGTTTGAACTGATTCTGGATATTGCCAGCGGACGCAAGCAAACATGGTCAGACCGCTGGGGGATCCGCAATCAGCTGGCGGTGTTTAATCCAGCGCCAGTGACCTGATAAAACCTGACAAACATTTATACGTAGCGGCGCGATTTATCGCGCTGTTTTTTTTTGCAATTAAGTCAAAAGCGCGCGATAAATCGCGCCGCTACGTAATTACAGCAGTTTACCCCAGCTTTCCACCCACGGCGTAGTGACGGATTCCGGCTCCGGGTCTTCTGTCGCATCCACCGTTAAGACGTCGCCGATGCGTTTGGCACTCTGCTCCTGCAACAGGGCATCAAACGTCTTACCTGCACCGCAGAAGTTATCGTAGCTACTGTCACCCAGCGCAATCACGCCATAACGCAGCGCCGGCTGATAGCCGAGCTGATCTTTTACCGCGTGATACAGCCCGGCGATACTGTCAGGAAAATCACCCTGCCCGGTGGTTGAGGTGATAATCAGCACCACATCCTGTTGGTAATCCTGCCACTGCGCCAGTGAAGGATCTTCAAAGACTTTGACCTCATGGCCCTGCGCCTGCAACACCGGCTCTGCTTCTTCCGCCACCAGCAACGCATTGCCGTATACCGTACCTACAAAAATGCCAATCTTTGCCATTGTGCTGCTCCTTTATTCTGTTGGCTTATCCTGGACTGCCTCGTCGGCAAACTCAACCCTGGGAACATCAGGCATCTGCTCCTGCCAGCCAAACTGCTGCAGCATCTGCTGCCAGACCGAATCCAACCCGGCGCGGATCACCAGCGGCTCACCCGTTACCGGATGATTGAGGCTCAGTGCGCTGGCATGCAGCATCAGACGATCCATACCAAAATGCGTCGCTGCACCACGGTTCTGACGCAAGTCGCCGTGGGTGGTATCGCCAATGATCGGATGACGCAGGTGCGCCATATGGCGACGAAGCTGATGTTTACGCCCGGTGCGCGGTTGCATCTCCACCAGGCTATAGCGTGAGGTGGCGTAACGGCTAATCGCCACCGGCATCTCGACATGCGTCAGCAGCTGATAATCCGTCACGGCCGGCTGCGGACCACGTGGTTCTGTGGCGAATTTATCGGCAATTTTATCCAGTTCTTCCACCAGCGGATAATCCAGCGTACCACTTTCACTCAGCCAGCCTCGCAACACTGCATGGTAGGTTTTGCGGATTTGGTGCTGCTCAAATTGCTGCGATAGCAACCTCCCCACCTCGCTCGACAGTCCCATCAGCAATACGCCGGAGGTTGGACGATCCAGACGGTGAGCAGTAAAGACATGCTGACCAATCTGGTCACGCACCGTCTGCATCACCACCACTTTTTCTTTGCGATCGAGCCAGCTGCGGTGCACCAGCCATCCCGCAGGTTTATTGACGGCCACCAGCCACTCATCCTGGTAAATAATTTCCAGCATCAGGCAGAAGGTTCCGCAAATAAGGCGTCGAGCTGGCTTAGCGTCAGCAATAGCATCGGATGGCCCGGTGTAGTGGGAGGGAGCGCCATTTCAAAATAGTGCGCGACAGCAAAATTTTGCGGCAACGGCGCATCAGCGGCAATTAACGCCTGCATACGGGGGATTAGCACCCATTGCAGCCACTCAAGCGGTGCCAGTGTATCCAGACAGAAGGGTTGTGTGCTGGCAAAAGCTGCCTCATCAGGGCATTGCGTCTGCCAGTGGTCGTGCTCGCGCATCACCGCTTCGACCTGCTGCAGCCGCTGCAAAATAAGTTGTTGCGACGACATGCGCCACCTCCAGAGAAAAATCGGGCGGCAAGCATATCACTTGTCGGGCCATGCTCAAAAAGTGCATAAAAAAAGGGAGCACTGTGACTACAGTGCTCCCGGTTCGTTTGCAGCATTCCCGCCACCGCTGTGCTCCCTGCTCATCCATGACAACTTTTCCCGTGCTATCCATCGCTTGTCATCATGACATTGGTCCTTAGCATCCTGGCCCGCCACATCCCGCGTGGCTCTCATTCTCCATCCTGGAGGTGTCCCTTACTCAATCCTGAGTGTCCTGCTTCGTCCTGAAGCCTTCCTTGTGACGCAAACTCCGTTACGTTCCTGCCTTCCTGGCTGATGCTCTCCTGAACATCACTTAATCCATGGCTTCCTGCCAGTGGTGACTATTCTGGCAGAAACTATCGCGTTAACAAGGTACTAAGGACCGTTACCTCAGCCCGTTATCTTTTTATTTTAGGACAGTTGCCATAAACTCATGATTCACAATATTTTTACAAGCCTGCCGTCCGGAAGTCTTCAGTAAAATTTGCCGATCTCTCACACGCCATGTAAGAGATCTCTCACAAAGCGACAGGCCAAAGTCTGCAAATCAGTCGCTAACCGGTTGTAATTCATTAAGAAACATCTGAATTCCAGGGGACAGTATCTGCCGTTTTTTACTGCCAGGATGCTCCAGAATAACTTCACCGGTAAGATTACACAGTGAAATGACATCCTGCTCAGAATCGGTAGTGGCGATAAATAATGTCGGACTTTGCTTCAGGCGACGTTTCATCACCAGATGACCAATTAAATTCTCCTGCAGCCGTGTGAAATCCTCTTCACTCCACACCTGTAACAAGGTAATGGATTGCTGCTGAAAACGCGCAGTCATATCACCCGCAAACTGCGTGGTGTAAAAAGCGGTAATTGCAGGCTGAAGTTCGATATCCAGCGCGCGCTCAACGGCGGCAAGTGTAGCCGGTAAGGTAAACGGCTGTGGTTGCCACAATACCCGGTCATCCAGCGTGGTCTGGATGCAGGGGGAAGGAACACCCAACAATTCGCTGCTCGCAGGTAAATGTCCGGTGTTCTGACGCCATTGCGCACAATAACGGTCGGTAAAATCGCGCAAAGCATCCGCGGTTTGCTGCATCATTCATCTTCTCGCTTCTGATAGGTTACACTTAACCCCTTTGATGGATTTTAGTGGTAACCGTTATGTCTACTGAACAACAGGATCAGGTATTAAGTAGCCTGACCTTGGGTAAACCCACAGCGTATGTCGATCATTACGACAATTCACTGCTGCAGGCGGTGCCGCGCAGCCTGAATCGCGAACCGCTGGGGCTGTTTCCCGATAATCTGCCGTTTCACGGTGCAGATATCTGGACGCTGTACGAACTTTCCTGGCTTAACAGCAAAGGTGTACCGCAGGTGGCGGTGGGTGAAGTGGTCCTCAACGCCGCGAGCCGCAACCTTATCGAGTCAAAGAGCTTTAAACTCTATCTTAACAGTTTTAATCAGACGGTTTTTGCCGACTGGGGTGACGTCCGCCAAACGCTGGAGCGCGATCTCAGCGCCTGTGCCGAAGGTGAGGTGAGCGTAGCATTGTTCCGCATCAGTGAAATCGAAGGTCAGCCCATCGGCCATTTTAACGGTGAGGTCATCGACGAACAGGATATTGAAATCCGCGATTACGCTTTTAATGCTGAACATCTCGCCCAGGCCGCAGGCAACGACATCATCGAAGAAACGCTGGTCAGCCATGTTCTAAAATCGAACTGCCTGATCACCCATCAACCCGACTGGGGTTCCGTGATGATTCGCTATAAAGGGCCACGCATCGATCGTGAGGCCTTGCTGCGCTATCTGGTCTCGTTCCGCCAGCACAACGAGTTTCACGAGCAGTGTGTCGAGCGTATTTTCAATGATATTCAACGCTTTTGCCAGCCAGAAGCCTTAACCGTCTACGCGCGCTACACACGCCGCGGGGGTCTGGATATCAATCCGTGGCGCAGCAACGTTCCTTTCTCCCCAGGCTATTCCCGTCTGGTACGCCAGTAACAGATTGCGAGACGCCTCGCAGGCCGCAGCACGGATGCGCGGTTCCACTTGAGCATTCACCGCTGACAAGGCTACTCTGTCGAAGGCGCGGGCAATAAAGCATACGCGACCAGGGATAATCGTCACTGTGCCCAGCGAGTCGGGCATAGCGTCATCAGTCACGCACTTGCGTGTAAAGGAGTTCTCTTGATTACTCACATTAGCCCTCTTGGCTCCATGGATCTGCTTTCCCAGTTGGAAGTCGATATGCTGAAGCGCACCGCCAGCAGCGACCTGTACCAGCTGTTTCGCAACTGTTCACTCGCGGTGCTCAATTCTGGTAGTCAGACCGACAGTAGTCATGAACTGCTTTCCCGCTTCGAAAGCTTTGATATCAACGTATTGCGCCGCGAGCGTGGCGTTAAACTCGAACTGATCAACCCCCCCGAAGACGCATTTGTCGATGGTCGTATCATCCGCTCATTGCAGGCCAACCTGTTTGCCGTATTACGCGACATCCTGTTTGTAAACGGGCAACTTTCTGCGGCAGAACGTTTCCAGAACCTGGATGCGGACGATTCAGCCCACATTACCAACCTGGTCTTTTCGATCCTGCGCAACGCCCGCGCACTGCATGTAGGTGAATACCCCAATACCGTGGTGTGCTGGGGTGGCCACTCCATTAACGCGGTGGAATATCAGTATTGCCGTAACGTGGGTACGCAACTGGGTTTGCGTGAGCTGAACATCTGTACCGGCTGTGGACCGGGTGTGATGGAAGCGCCAATGAAAGGTGCCGCCGTCGGCCATGCCCAACAACGCTACCGCGACAGCCGTTTTATTGGCCTGACCGAACCGTCCATCATTGCCGCTGAGCCACCGAATCCGCTGGTCAATGAACTGATCATCATGCCGGATATCGAAAAACGCCTCGAAGCCTTTGTGCGTATTGCACACGGCATCGTGATTTTCCCGGGTGGTGTCGGTACCGCAGAAGAGTTGTTGTATCTGCTGGGCATTCTGATGAATCCGCAAAACAACGATCAGGTGCTGCCTCTGATCCTGACCGGTCCGCAGGAAAGCGCCGATTATTTCCGCGTTCTGGATGATTTTATTGTCAGCACGCTGGGCGAAACCGCGCGTAAACATTACAAAATCATCATTGATGATGCCGCCGAAGTGGCGCGTCTGATGAAAAAAGCCATGCCGCAGGTGAAGGAATATCGTCGTGAAACCGGCGATGCTTACAGCTTTAACTGGTCCATTCGTATCGTGCCGGATCTGCAACTGCCGTTCCTGCCAACCCACGAAAACATGGCTAACCTGAATCTGTATACCAACCAACCCGCAGAAAAACTGGCAGCGGACCTGCGTCGGGCTTTCTCGGGTATTGTCGCCGGTAACGTGAAAGAAGTGGGCATTCGCGAAATCCGGGAAAAAGGACCGTATAAACTTCACGGCGATCCGGACATCATGCATCGTATGGATGAACTGCTACAGGGCTTCGTGGCCCAGCATCGCATGAAGCTGCCGGGCACCGCTTACATCCCCTGCTACGAAATCATCAAATAACTCAGGAAGGCAGCCTGCGGGCTGCCGCTATCATCATGTCTTTACACCTTCTTATTGTTGATGCCCTGAACCTGATCCGTCGTCTGCATGCCGTTCAGGGCTCGCCATGCCGCGATGCCTGCGTGGCTGCGTTACATCAGTTACTGGGCCATACCCAACCTACCCACGTCGTGGCGGTGTTTGACAGTGCGGAGCGTCAGCCTGGCTGGCGTCATACGTTGCTGCCGGACTATAAAGCCGGTCGCCCGCCGATGCCGGAAGATTTACAACGGGAAATGCCCGCTATTCAGCAGGCATTTCAGGCGGTGGGCGTCAGTTGCTGGATTGCCGATCAGGATGAGGCCGATGATCTGGCCGCCACACTGGCAGTAAAGATGGCAGATGCTGGACATCAGGCAACCATTGTCTCGACTGACAAAGGATACTGCCAGCTACTGGCACCTAACATCCGTATCCGTGATTACTTTCAGAAACGCTGGCTGGATGTGCCTTTTATTGAACAGGAATTTGGCGTAGCTCCTGCGCAATTGGTGGATTACTGGGGGTTATGCGGCATCAGCAGCAGCAAAATTCCAGGTGTGGCCGGAATCGGACCAAAGAGCGCACGCGAATTACTGTTGCAGTTTGGCTCGCTGGAAGCGATTTATCAGCAGTGGGATCAGGTACCGTCGAAGTGGCAGGGAAAATTGCAGACGCATCGTGAAATGGCAGAGATTTGCCGCCAGGTTGCCACCCTGAAGCGCGATCTGGTTTTGCAGGGCAATCTGAACACCCTGCGTTACAGCCCTCAATAACTCAGGTTACAGGTATCGAACCCGTAACCTGAAGCCCTGTGTATTTGCATTAAGCCGTAGCGGCGCGATTTATCGCGCTGATTTTTCCCGCATCTCGAAAAAATATCGTGATAAATCAACCAACTACAGATTTTACTAACCCTCCTGGCATTAAAAATCCAGGAAAGGATCATCTTTCATCGCGACGCCCACCTGCCGCCGCCCAAATCCGGCGCACATGTACCGTGACTTCTTCACGATCGTGATACAGCTGGCGCGCCTGAATCTGGGCGTTGATGCCCTGTTCTTTCAGGGTGGCATCGATCATCGCGAGATTCTGCGTCACTTCTTCATAGCGCTTTTTCATTGGCAGTTTGAGGTTGAAGATAGCTTCGCGGCACCAGCCATTCACCAGCCACTCACTCATCAGGCTGGCAACGCGCACCGGTTTTTCCACCATATCGCACACCAGCCAGCTGATGTTGCTACGCGGCGGTCGGAAGCGGAAGCCATCTTCACGGCAGTGCGTCACCTGTCCGGTATCCATCAGGCTGGGAGCCATGGGGCCGTTATCCACCGCGTAGACCATCATGCTGCGCTGGACCAATTGATAGGTCCATCCGCCTGGACAAGCCCCCAGGTCCACCGCCCACATGCCGCTGGCCAGACGCTCATCCCATTCGTCTGCCGGGATAAAGACGTGAAACGCCTCCTCCAGCTTCAGAGTGGAGCGGCTGGGCGCATCTGACGGGAATTTGAGACGAGGAATGCCCATATAGAATGGGGAGTTATTTTGCGGTAATGAATAGCCAACATAGCAGGTGCCCGGCGCAATAAAGAACACATGGACCACCGGACGTTTCGGGCTTTCATAATTGAGCAAAATACGATTTTCACGCAGGCTGGCACGCAGCGGTACGGTAAATTTGCGGCAGAATTTGGTCAGCTCTTTCGCTTCGTTGGTGTCCGGTACTTCCACCCGCAGCTCACCGCCCTTTTCGACCACGCCCATCAACATCCCGACAATCGGGGAAATACGATCGTCCGGCGGCAGGTCACGCAGCATTTCACCGACCACCACCATCTGACGGGCGAAAATCAGTTCTGCAAAAGGCAGCTGACTGATCAGTTTTTCCGCATCTTCTTGCTGATAGCACTCGAACAACACGTAACCCGCATCGTCTTTGACTCGCGGGAAACCATAGATTTCGCGCTCCGCAGCCTTAGCACTGATCTCTGCTGCACACTCTTTCTCAAAGCCGGGACGGCAATAGAGTAAAACTTTATTCATGGCGTTCTGCCTTTCGTTTCAGACGCAGTGCGCCAATCAACATCAAAAACCAACCAATCAGGAAGCCAAGGCCACCGACTGGCGTGATAAATACCCAAAACTTCAGGTGCGACAGCGCCAGACAATAGAGGCTGCCGCTGAACAAAACGGTACCGAGCGCCAGTGCGGCGCTGCTCCAGTAAAACCAGATATTGGCACGACGTAACATCGCCGAGGCAAGACCAATAATCGCCAGCGTATGATACGCCTGATACTCAAGGCCGGTATGAATCCACGCCATCTCGGCTGGGCCGAGGGATTTGCTCAGCACATGGGCACCAAAAGCACCAAAAGCCACCAGCGTGAAGCCGCTGATGGCTGCAAAAATAAACATGGCACGACTGGACATCTAACAATCCTCAGAGTGTATACGCACGTCACTGTGCAAAAATCAACGCGTTAGTGATCGTAACGAAAACGAAACTTCTCTTGTTCGGTTGCGGCTTTGGCCAGGATCCACTGTCGAAAGGCGGCTATTTTACCCAGTTCTGCCTGGCTGTCATGACAAACCAGATAAAAAGCATTTTTACTGACCAGTACGTCATTAAAAGGACAGACCAGACGACCGGCTTCGATTTCACTTTGCGCCATCACATTATTGGCTAGCGCGACACCCTGGCCGTGAATAGCTGCCTGTAACACCATGGCGCTATGGCTGAAAATCGGACCCTGCTGCACATTAATGTGCTGCAAGCCTAGCTGACGCGTATAAGATTGCCAGTCCCGCCGCGAAGCATCATGCAGCAGCGTAAAGTGCGCTAAATCAGCCGGTGATTTCAATGGATGGTCGCCTGTCAGCAGCAATGGCGAGCAAACCGGCAACAAATATTCGGCGTAAAGTTTTTCCACCCGCAATCCTGGCCAGTTACCGCGGCCATAGAAAATCGCCACATCCACATCGTCCGCCAGTTTCTCTTCATCACGATCGACGGCCTGAATACGCACATCGATGCCCGGATAAGCTGTATTAAAGCTGGAAAGACGTGGCACCAGCCACTGAATCGCAAAACTTGGCAGCAGGCTCACGGTCAATGCGCCTTTGGCGCTACGCGCCTGGAGTTTACGCGTCGCATCGTTCAGCGCGGAGAAAATCTCCTTAATATCCAGATAGTAGCTTTGCCCTTCTTCAGTCAGCAAAAGCGAACGATTCCTCCGGCGAAACAGCTTAAGACCGAGGAAATCTTCCAGAGATTTAATCTGATGACTTACAGCTGCCTGGGTAACAAACAGCTCTTCAGCAGCTTTAGTGAAGCTCAAATGACGTGCCGCCGCATCGAAGACACGTAAAGCATTGAGCGGGGGAAGGCGTTTTGACATGGTTTTCCGTATCCGGGTCAACAGAGTAATACTGCAACTTATGAGAAGTTGTCAGGTATTAGTTTTATTAATCCGAGACATTATAAATTGTCCGTTGAGGAAGCTCCAGCAAATACCTATAGTTGCCGCACTTCCTGAGCCGGAACGAAAAGATTTCTGGAAACGTGCGTTAATTCGCAGACTTCTGGAGAGCTTTTGGCTTGTGGTCGTGATGTTGTGTTTGCATTTTGATCTGACGATTGCAGATCAAACTTTTAATTCCTGTAGATTTACCCTGTCTGTCCATAGTGATTTTACATAGCACCGCAAATTGCGGTGCTTTTTTTTATCTGTCACTTACTGGCCCATCTCAACCATCTCTTTGACATCTGAGCGGTTAATCTGCTGCTGGTTGCCATTGGCATCTTTATAGCTGATCATACCGGTATCATCGTCAACTTTGGGTTTGCCTGAAGCAACAATGGTGCGACCATCATTGGTATGCATCACGTAATTGCTTGAACAGGCGGCCAGGGTAAAGGCCATGGTACATACGGCCAGCACTGCGGCGAGTTTTTTCATTTTCTATCTCCTTGCAGATTGATTGCATCAAACCACCCGCGGGACGCTGAACAGAGGCAGCTTAAAAAAGTGAAATCGACTGGTTAAGGTCGATTCTAAATGCGGGTTTAGGTTTAAACCTTGCAATAATTAGCATAACGCACTTTTCCAGCTTTGCCAGGTAACAGACCGACTTTCAGTCTGGTCCTAAATTCATCACAACAGGCCGGATATGACTATTTTTACACCTTCCGCTTTTCGCCAGCAGTTTCCAGCGCTGGCCGATGCTGGAGTTTATCTCGATAGTGCCGCCACCGCCCTGAAGCCACAGGCGGTGATTGAGGCCACTCAGCAGTTCTATTCCCTGAGCGCCGGAACCGTGCATCGCAGCCAGTTTGCAGCCGCGCGCGCCCTGACCGAGCAATACGAGCAGGCACGAGGTCTCGTCGCCCGCTGGCTAAATGCCGCAGACGATCGCCAGATCATCTGGACGCGCGGCACCACGGAAGCCATCAATCTGGTGGCAAACAGCTGGCTGTCTTCGCGCCTGCAACCCGGCGATGAAATCGTTGTCAGCGAAGCAGAACATCACGCCAATCTGGTGCCGTGGCTGATGGTGGCAGAAGCGAAGGGTGCCAAAGTGGTGAAATGGCCGCTGGGCGCGGATCGTCTGCCCGACATACAACAGTTGCCCGGATTATTGAATGCACGTACCCGGTTGCTGGCGATAGGTCAGATGTCGAATGTCACCGGCGGTTGCCCGGATCTGGCGCAGGCAATTCGGCTGGCGCATAACGTGGGTGCCAAAGTGATGGTGGATGGTGCCCAGGGCGTGGTGCATTGCGCACCTGATGTTCGGGCACTGGATATCGATTTTTACGCCTTCTCGGGTCATAAACTCTATGGCCCGATGGGCATCGGCGTGCTGTATGGCAAGGCAGAACTGCTGGAAGCCATGTCGCCATGGCAGGGCGGCGGTAAGATGCTGACCCAGATAGATTTTAACGGTTTCACGCCGCAGCCGGTGCCATGGCGCTTTGAAGCCGGCACCCCCAACGTCGCCGGAGTCATCGGTTTAAGCGCTGCCCTGCGCTGGCTTAGCCAGCACAATGCGGAAAAGATGGAAATGTGGAGCCAGCAGTTGGCAAGCCTGGCGGAAGAGCAGCTGAGCGCCCTGCCCGGTTTTCGCAGTTTTCGCTGTGGCAGCAGCAGCCTGCTGGCATTTGATATCGCGGGCATCCACCACAGCGATATCGTTACGCTGCTGGCAGAACACGGCATCGCCCTGCGCGCGGGTCAGCACTGTGCCCAGCCACTGATGGCGGCGCTGGGAGTCAGCGGCACGCTGCGCGTCTCATTCGCCCCCTATAATAATTTACAGGACGTGGACGCGTTGGTGCGTGCCATGCACAGCGCTGTGGAATTACTGAGTGAGTAACCTGATGAGTACATCCCTGCTCGCCCCGCACCCGTTTGGTGATCTGATTACGGAAGCCAGCCTGACGGAGAAATTCACCCATTTTCACCAATGGGAGGATCGCTATCGCCAGCTGATTCAGCTGAGCCGTCAGCTCCCGGCGTTAGCGGAAGAGTTGAAAATACCGGAGATTGAACTGAGCGGTTGCGAGAATCGTGTCTGGCTCAGCAGTCAGCTGCAAAGTAATGGCACGCTGCATTTTTATGGCGACAGTGAAGGACGTATCGTGCGCGGCCTGCTGGCGGTGCTGCTGACCGCCGTAGAAGGAAAAACGCCAGCCGCCCTGCTACAACAGGACCCACTGGCGTTGTTTGATACCCTCGGGCTGCGTGCGCAGCTCAGCGCCTCACGGAGCAGCGGTTTACAGGCGCTGGCCGACGCCGTACAACGTGCCGCACGCCACTACGCTTAATCCCCCTGGCGTGCCGCGCGGGCGAGAAATTTTTTCAGCGCGTGCGAAACCGCGATAAAACCAAAGGTGGCGGTCACCATGGTGGCCGCACCAAATCCCGCCGCGCAATCCATGCGTTTCGGGCCTTCGGCCGTGCTACGTGAGGCACAGACACTGCCGTCCGGTTGCGGATAAACCAGTGCTTCGGTGGAAAACACGCAATCAATGCCCAGCTTACCTTTGCTGTTTTTCTTCACACCAAAATCGCTTTTCAGTCGCTCACGCAATTTCGCCGCCAGCGGATCCTGAATCGTCTTCGCCAGATCGCTGACCTGGATCTGTGTCGGATCGATCTGCCCACCAGCCCCACCAGTGGTAATCAGCGGGATCTTGTTGCGACGACACCAGGCAATCAGCGCCGCTTTTGGCCGCACGCTGTCGATGGCATCAATCACATAATCAAAGCCGACAGGCAACAGTTCGGCGGTATTTTCCGGGGTGATGAAATCATCGATGCAGATCACCTCGCATTCCGGGTTGATCGCGCGGATACGTTCCGCCATCACCTCGGTTTTAGCCTGGCCTACTTTGCCATGCAAAGCGTGGATCTGCCGATTGGTGTTGGTAATACAGACATCATCCATATCGATCAGGGTGATTTTGCCGATCCCGGTGCGCGCCAGCGCTTCTGCCGCCCAGGAACCCACGCCGCCAATACCAATCACACAAAAATGGGCATCAGCAAAACGCTGTAACGCGTCCTGCCCATACAAACGCGCCGTGCCGCCAAAGCGTTGCCGCCAGGCGTCGCTAACCACTGTCATAACCAACCTTTTGTTCATGCGGACCTGCCAGCCCGCAGAGAAAATTAATTCGAACCTAACAACATCGAACCATTATTACCGCTTTGCGTGTTACTGAACAGCGGCTGGCCTGCTCCCGGTGCCGATTTTAGCACCCAGACACGGCCATAATGGTTATAGAAACCGGCCAGATGGGCGGCATCCGGACCAACGCCCTGATAGATGTCGAAATGCTGGCCTTTGATCGCGCCGCCGACATCCAGCGCCACCATCAAACGCATTTCATATTTACCGTTGAACTTGCCCTTCTCATTTAACTGCGGCACTTCCGCCAGCAGCGCCGTCCCGGCGGGGATCAGTGAACGGTCCGATGCGACGGAGGCTTTGGCAATCAGCGGCACGGCGCTGGCACCACGCACCGGTACATACTCTTCCGGTTTGAAGAACACGAAGGATTGGTTGGTTTCCAGCAACGCACGCACTTCTTCTGGCGAATGCTCCTGCGCCCACTGACGAATGGCCTGCATCGACATATCTTCGCGCTTCACTTCACCACGATCGATCAGTTCTTTACCGATGCTGTGGTAGGCCCAGCCGTTTTTACCGCCGTAGCCGAAGAAACGCAGTGGCCGGCCATCCCCGAAATCGACATAGCCGCTGCCCTGCACATCCATCATAAAGTTGTCGATGAGTGAATTGCTCCAGGCAATCACGTAGCGATCATCAAGACCACCACTATAGATAGAAGCGCGGCTTGGTAATTTTTGCCCGCTTCTGCGGGGTGGCATACGGTAAATCGGGTACTGGAATTCGCCCTGACGGGTGTAACGCGCCTCCACAACCGGCGTGTAGTAGCCGGTGAACTGCACGTTACCGTAGTTATCGGTGCCTTCCATCTGATAGGCGTTCAGACCGAACTGACGTAGCTGGCGGGTATCGCCGCCCGACATCAGCCAGTTCTCAATCGCGCTATAGGTGCCGGTATTGCGACCATACAACCCGGTAGACGCAGACTGGATCTGACGAACCTGATCGCCAAAGTCTCTGCCGTTAACCGGACGCCCTTTGGCATTGGGCTGATTCACCAGCGCCAGCGGCTCATCCAGCTTACCATCAATATATTGCTGACCACGGTCCGTAGGTTTGGAGCTACAACCCGCCAGCAGCGCGAGAAATGCGCCAGTAAGTGCCAGCTTTACACGATTTGCTTTCATGACCTTCTCTTTTTATCGGTTGTTTGCACCGCGACGATAGCAAAGGGGCAGCCAGAATGAAATCGGCCACCGGGTATCGCGTCCACAGCTGTATAGTTAATAACCTAACGGCGAATTTATTCACCAACTAACTGGAAATTTTGTGCTTTCTGTCAAAAAGGGGTTGCATCATAGCGAACCCGGAGTATAGTGCGCATCCACGGACGCGGGGTGGAGCAGCCTGGTAGCTCGTCGGGCTCATAACCCGAAGGTCGTCGGTTCAAATCCGGCCCCCGCAACCAACTCTTCTTAGTTATGAAGAGAGAAAATGTAAAAAGTCGCACAGCGACAGACGGACGCGGGGTGGAGCAGCCTGGTAGCTCGTCGGGCTCATAACCCGAAGGTCGTCGGTTCAAATCCGGCCCCCGCAACCAACTCTTCTTAGTCATGAAGAGAGAAAATGTGAAAAGTCGCACAGCGACAGACGGACGCGGGGTGGAGCAGCCTGGTAGCTCGTCGGGCTCATAACCCGAAGGTCGTCGGTTCAAATCCGGCCCCCGCAACCAATACAACCAGACACCTTAACGGGTGTTTTTTTGTTTCTGGCGTCCGGTAAATTGTGGCCTCCCTGCCACAATCCTTTAGCGATGCGCCAGCACCGCCCCTTTCTCAAAATACGCTTTGATGCCATGCAGAATGGCTTCCGCCACCTGATGCTGATAACGCGCGGTACGCAGTTTCCTTTCCTCTTCCACATTACTGATAAACGCGGTTTCCACCAGAATTGACGGAATATCCGGCGCTTTCAGCACCGCGAATCCAGCCTGATCCACCGTGCGCTTATGCAGGTGATTGATATGCCCCATGCGCGATAACACTTCTTTGCCGAACTTCAGGCTGTCGTGGATGGTCTGACGCTGCACCATATCGAACATGGTGTGGTCGAGGTAGCGATCGCCACTCATGCTGACGCCGCCAATCAAATCCGATTCATTCTGGGTTTGCGCCAGAAAACGGGCGGCGGCGGAGGTCGCCCCACTGGTCGAAAGCGCAAACACGGACGAACCCCGTGCCGCCCGGCTGGTAAAGGCATCGGCATGGATCGACACAAACAGATCGGCACGCTGCTTACGCGCTTTTGCCACCCGCACCCGCAGCGGAATAAACACATCCTCGTTGCGCGTCATATAGGCTTTCATATTGGGTTGTTTGTCGATCAACGCCTTCAGATAACGTCCCATCTTCAGCACGATATCTTTTTCCCGCGTTTTGAGTTTGCCATGGGCACCGGGATCTTCCCCGCCATGTCCCGGATCGATCATGATAATAATCGGTCGATCGCGTCCGGCTTTACCCGGCAGTGGAGCCTGGGCAGGTTGATCGCGTTCCAGATCGCCCTGGTTGTAATCCTGCAGTAACGCCAGTAAGGGATCCTCTTCCGGCTGTTGCTGACTGGGATAGAGATCCACCACCAGCCGATGTCGGATCCCGGCCACCGGTGCTAAGGTGAAGGTACGCGGTGCCACGCTGCGCTTCAGTTCCAGCACGATGCGTACCGTATTCGGGTCGAACTGACC
This sequence comes from Pantoea sp. X-Soil-TKNS-1280, assembly GCF_059730475.1. Classification (NCBI taxonomy): domain Bacteria; kingdom Pseudomonadati; phylum Pseudomonadota; class Gammaproteobacteria; order Enterobacterales; family Erwiniaceae; genus Pantoea; species Pantoea sp. X-Soil-TKNS-1280. The sequence continues at coordinate 3,392,021 of NZ_AP035962.1, forward strand.
CACGCGTGCGGTCCGGATATAAGGATCATCAACGCGTACCAGTTTATCGACCCCTTTCAGTACCGGATTGATATGCAGATTGTCGATGTCGATAACCAGACGATCGGGATTGCTGAGGGTGAACTGCTTGTATTGCAGGGGAACGTTCGATTCCAGCGTAACGCGTGAGTAGGTCGATGAAGGCCAGATACGTACTGCCACGATATGCTGGCTGGCCGCCAGACCACTGCGGCTGACACTGAGCAGCCATAACGCGCCCGCGCCCTGTAATAATCGTCGTCGTGAAAAAAAAGGATTTACTCCGGACATGACGCTCCAGCTACTGTGTAATGTCTAAAATATCGCCAGTTAAGTAAAAGAAGATGAAAACTTTATTCCGTCCATGGAGCCTTTTCACTTCGGAAAAGCCAGATAATGCAGGCTGTTAGCGCAGGTTGCATCAGGAAAATCGTAAAGTAACGTCAGGTCTGGCGCTTGCATTACGCCGCGATAAAGCATAAAAATACAAAAATTTCGAATAATCATTCACAGAGGGTTTGCCGTGAAGGAACGTAGTACCGAACTGGTTCAGGGTTTTCGCCACACCGTTCCCTATATAAATGCCCACCGTGGCAAGACCTTTGTCATCATGTTGGGTGGCGAGGCCATCGAACATGAAAACTTCTCCAGCATCGTTAACGATATCGGCCTGCTGCATAGCCTGGGCATTCGTCTGGTGGTGGTGTACGGCGCCCGCCCGCAGATTGACGCCAGCATGGCGCAGCAGCAGCTGGAACCGATTTATCATAAATACACGCGTGTGACCGATGCCCAATCGCTTGAGCTGGTGAAGCAAGCAGCGGGCCGTCTGCAGTTGGATATCACCGCGCGGCTGTCAATGAGCCTCAACAATACGCCATTGCAGGGCGCGCATATTAATGTGGTTAGCGGCAACTTCATCATTGCCCAGCCGCTGGGCGTGGATGACGGTGTGGATTACTGCCACAGCGGGCGCATTCGGCGTATCGATGAAGAAGCGATTCACCGCCAGCTGGATAACGGTGCCATTGTGTTGCTGGGTCCGGTTGCGGTTTCCGTGACGGGTGAAAGCTTTAACCTGACGTCAGAAGAAGTCGCCACACAATTGGCGATCAAACTCAAAGCGGAAAAAATGATTGGCTTCTGCTCCGAACAGGGTGTGACCAACCGCGATGGCGATATTATTTCCGAGCTGTTCCCTAACGATGCCCAGGCGCGTATCGATGAAATGGAGAATGACGGCGATTTTCTCTCCGCGGCGGTGCGTTTTCTGCGTGGCGCGGTGAAAGCCTGCCGTAGCGGCGTGCGTCGCAGCCATTTGATCAGCTATCAGGAAGACGGTGCGCTGTTGCAGGAGTTGTTCTCACGCGATGGTATCGGTACGCAGATCGTGATGGAATCCGCCGAACAGATTCGCCGTGCCACCATTAATGATATCGGTGGCATTCTCGAACTGATTCGTCCGCTGGAGCAACAGGGAATTCTGGTACGCCGTTCACGCGAGCAGCTGGAGATGGAGATCGACAAGTTCACCATCATCGAACGCGACAACCTGACCATTGCCTGCGCGGCACTGTATCCCTTCCCGGACGAGCAGATTGGTGAAATGGCCTGCGTGGCAGTGCACCCCGATTATCGCAGTTCATCGCGCGGCGAAGCGCTGCTGCAACGTGTCGCTTTACAGGCCCGCCAGATGGGCCTGAAGAAGCTGTTCGTACTCACCACGCGCAGCATTCACTGGTTCCAGGAACGTGGCTTTACACCGGTGGATATTGAGTCGTTGCCAGAAAGTAAGAAGAAGATGTACAACTACCAGCGTCGTTCTAAGGTGCTGATGGCCGATTTGCGTTAGCCCAGCAACCGCCCCTATCGTAGCGGCGCAATAAATCGCGCCGCTACAACCTCTCCAGCAATCCACTGCGGCGCTGGGTGCGCAACTGCACTGCACGCCGGAACACGCCATCATCGCTGTATAACGTCAGTTGCTCCCGGGCGCGGGTAATGGCGGTATAAATCAGCTCGCGCGTCAACACCGGTAAAAATTGCGCAGGCATCACCAGCGCGGTGTGATCAAATTCCGAACCCTGTGATTTGTGCACCGTCATCGCCCAGGCGGTATCATGTGCCGGCAAGCGGCTGGGTTGCACCGCTTTGATAGTGCCATCCGGTAACGGGAAGAACACCTTCAGTACCCCTTCCTCGTCGGGTAACGTGATACCAATGTCGCCATTAAACAACCCCAGCGCGCTGTCATTGCGCGTCACCATCACCGGTCGTCCCTGATACCAACGGCTGCCGCCCGTCGGACGACGGATCAACTGCAACTGAATCAGTTTTTGTTCAATGCGCTGGTTAAGTCCCTGCACGCCAAACGGCCCTTCACGTAATGCGCAGAGCAGCTGATAGCGGCCAAAAGCATGGATAATATCGGCGGGATCAGCCCGCCCAGCCACCAGCTGCAGATAAGGCCGATAGCCCTCCGCTACCTGCGCCAGCATTGCCTGATAGGCCTGCGTGTCGCTCAGCGGCTGACGGGTAATATCGCTAAAACCTGCGCCAAACACGCGCTCAACGTCCGCCACATCGCCCTGGTTCACCGCCGCCGCCAGCTTGCCAATGCCTGATTGAGCATCAAAGCGATAGCTTTTGCGCAGCAGACAGATGGCGTCCCGCACCAGCGGCGCTTCCGCGTCTTCCCTGCCCGGCACTTCACAGCCGGTGAGCTGGCTGAGCTGAGTTGCCCGTTCCGGGCTATAACCGGCTTCGGCACAGCGACAGATATCCCCCAGCACCGCTCCCGCTTCGACCGATGCCAGCTGATCGCGATCGCCGAGAAAGATCACCCGCGCCTGCGGCGGCAAGGCAGCGATCAGATTCGCCATCATGCCGAGATCGACCATTGAGGCTTCATCCACCACCAGCACATCCAGATGCAACGGATTACCCGCGTGATAGCGCAGGCGCTGCGTCTCCGGCTGGGCACCCAGCAGGCGATGCAGGGTGGTGGCTTCAGCCGGAAAAGCTTGCCGCTCCGTATCGCTAACCGGAAGCTGTCGTAGCGCTTTGCCCAATGACTCCGTCAGGCGCGCGGCCGCTTTCCCAGTCGGCGCGGCCAGCTGAATACGTAGCGAACCGTCACTCAGACGAATCAGCGCAGCCAGCAGTTTCGCAACCGTCGTGGTTTTGCCGGTGCCGGGACCGCCGGAAATCACCGCAGTTTTTTGTGTCAGCGCCACCGCAGCGGCAATCTTTTGCCAGTCCTCTGGCTGTACGCCAAACAGCTGGTCCAGCACCTGGCGTATCGCCGCGGGGGCGAATCGCTGCGGCGCGGCATCAGCACGAAAAAAGCGTGCCACCTGGCCTTCGTTTTGCCACAGCCGATGCAGATAAAGCCGCTGCTGCGCCAGCACGACAGGGGTGGCTTGCGCGCTATCGCTTAGCGCGGACCAGCCCTGAAATACCGCCAGCCAGTCCTGCGGCTCACCGGCAGTCTGCCAGATGGCCTGCGCCAGCTCAGGATGGCGACCATTAAATAATTCCTCACGCGTCAGTTGCGTCAGCGGCAGACAAACGTGCCCTTCTCCCGCTTCGGCACTGAGACATGCCGCGGCCAGCAGACGCGCAGGCTGGCTGTCATCAGCCACCAGACAAGCAAACTGGATATCAAGCGGACGCAGTAAACGCAGTTCCATCGCCTGAGTCAGCAATGCGGTCATGCTACTCATGATGTCACTCCCTGCCCGCGAAACAGGCTATCCAGTTGTGCAATAAACTCGCCGGATGGCCGGGTGTGAAACACACCATTGTCAGGCGAGCTGCCATCCATACCACGTAAAAACAGATAGAACACTCCACCAAAATGCTGCTCATAATCGTAATCAGTCAGCCGATGGCGCAGATAACGGTGCAGCGCCAGGCTATACAACTGGTACTGTAAATCGTAGCGGTGGTCGATCATCGCCTGAGCCATCGCCTGCGGCGTATAGGCGGTATGGCTATCACCCAGCCAGTTGGATTTGTAATCCAGCAGATAATATTTACCCTGCCAGCGGAACACCAAATCGATAAAGCCCTTCAGCATGCCCTGCACCTGACGAAAATCGAGGGCCGGGGCATGCTGCGATAGCCCATCATGGCTGCGCACCAGCGCATCCATTTCTTCAGCGCGCAGCAGGCCATTAATCGGCAGATAAAACGCCATCTCGACCAGGCGATGTTGTGGCTGAATACCCGCCAGATGAATTCCCTCAGCATTAAGCGGTGTACTCACAACCCTGGCAATCCAGTCACTGAGCATCGGCTGCCAGTGCGGCGGATAACCCTGCTGTTGCAGATGCTGCAACAGCAGTTCTTCGCTGGGTGGCTGGGTAAAATCCAGCGACTCAAACAGTTCATGCAGGAAAGTACCAGGCGCCGCGCCGCGTGGGAAATGGTGTGGCGTTAGAGCGGAAGGTCGTGGCTCGCCCGGTTCGTCTGCTGCCGCGTCCACATCAAACCCCGGCATCACTTCCAGCAAACGGCTGCTACCGTGCTGTTGTAACCCGGAATAGCTGGTCACGCGCCAGGGATCGGCCAGCACACGTGTCACTTCACGCGCATTTAATGTCGTCTCACTGACGGCCTGAGATTGCCAGCGCGTTGCATCAGCATCACCGGCAGGCACCACCTCAGTTGCTGCATCATTCATTTCTGCCAACAGTGTAGCCAGTTGCTCCGCCGTCGCGGCCTCACCGCGTTGCAGCAGAAAACCAAGCGCACTTTTATGCAGATCGCTAGCGCCCTCTTTCTTACGAGTGCCGCGAAACAGCGGTGCCACGCCAACGCTACAGTGATAAACCGAACGCGTCAGCGCCACATACAACAGACGCAAATCTTCCGCCAGACGCTCCTGCTCGGCTAACGCCAGGCTGGCCTCATCGTTTTGTAAATCCAGCACCGCACCAAAGCTTTCCCGGTCATGATACAACGCGGTATCGGCCTCACGGAAACCGGCGGCAAAGGGCAGCCATACCAGCGGATACTGTAAGCCTTTCGATTTATGGATAGTGACAATCTGCACCAGATGACGATCGCTTTCCAGACGCAGCTGCTGACTGGCCGCCTGGCTATCAGGACGGGCAATCTGCTGCGCCAGATGGCGTACCAGCGCATGCGGGCTATCGAGCTGGGATGCCGCCTCCTGCAACAACTCGCCCAGATGCAACAAATCGGTCAGACGGCGCTCACCGTTTTCCGAAGCCAGCAGATTTTCCGCCAGCTGCCGCTCCTGCATCATCTCGCGCAGCATCGGCAGCACACCACGTTGCTGCCACACCAGTTGCCAGCGGGCAAAAGTGTCAACCAGTTGATCCCAGCCGCGCGCATCCTGATCGAGCGCATCCAGTTGCGCCGCATCAAAAGCAAACAGTGACGTTGCCAGTGCAGTACGCAGCATCCGCTCCTGCTCCGGTGCCAGCACCGCCTGCAACAACCACAGCAACTCGCGCGCTTCCGGGGTGGTATAGACGCTGTCGCGATTCGACAGGTACACCGATGGAATCGCCAGTTGGTTCAGCGCTTCACGAATCAGGTTCGCCTCGTTGCGGCTGCGCACCAGCACGGTGATGTCCGAAGCCTGTACCGGGCGCAATGCCGGGGCTTTCCCCAGCAACGCACGCTGTTCATGACCCGCCTGCAACCAGCGGCTGATATCCGCCGCACACTGCTGCGCCATCAGTTGCTGGTAATCGCCCACGCTGCACCCCTCACCGGGTTGTAGCCAGAAGCGTAATGCGGCCTGAGGTTGCTGATCGAGATTCAGCGTCAATGCCTGATTTGGCTCAGCAAAGTGCACTGGCAAAAACGGAATATCGGCAAATAAAAAGGGCGCATCGAGGCGGCTAAAAAGCCGGTTTACGCTTTCGACCATTGGCGGTGATGAGCGCCAGTTGGTATCGAGGGTATAGTGGGCACTCACATCATTACGGGCACGTATATAGGTAAAAATATCCGCGCCACGGAACGCGTAAATCGCCTGTTTGGGATCGCCAATCAGCAACAATGCATGCTCTGGCTGGTTAACGTAAAGCGTGCTGAAAATGCGATATTGCAGTGGATCGGTGTCCTGAAACTCGTCAATCAGCGCCACCGGAAAGCGTTGACGAATTGCCTGTGCCAGCTGCGGGCCTGCGGGCTGTTGCAGGGCTTCATCCAGTCGGCTCAGCAGGTCATCAAAACCCAGCAGCGCGTGCAGACGTTTTTCTTTCCGCACCGCGCTGCGCACTTCAGTCAGCGCCCTGGCAATCACCAGATCGCGCAGAGAAATCGGCTGCGCCAGAAACTGGTCAATCGCGACAAATAATGCATGCTGGGGAGCGTCACCTTTTTTGGTCTTCTCAAGCAACACCTGCTGACCAAAACGCGCCAGTTCCGCTGGCACCTGATAATCATGGGTTTCGCTTTGCGCCCACAGCGAAACTTTGCTGATCCAAAGCGGTAGATTTTTGCTGCTGTAGCTGCGCTTATCGACCCCGGACTCGCCAATCAGGTTAATGACTTCTTCACCCACTGCCGCCCAGCACGCTTTGATGTCAGAAATACGCGCCAGGTTTTGCGCATGGCGTGCCGCCAGCGTTTCGTCAGGTGCCGGGGGAGACTGCAATGTTGGGGTCTCGCCCTGTAGCCAGGGGCGTAAGGTTGTCAGCAGCTGCTCCGGGCCGCTCCATTCCGCCACGATGGCTCGCGCCACATCCAGCGTCAGCGGATAGCAGTGGCGTCGCCAGAAATCTGCCGTTGCCTGTTTCAGCAACAGCTGTTCATCCTCGATCAGCTGCTGTTCAAACAACATGCCGGATTCAAACGCATTAAGGTTGAGCATGCGCTGGCAAAAGCCGTGAATGGTGAAAATCGCCGCTTCGTCCATCTGCCGCTCTGCCGCCAGCAGCAGAGAAGCCGCCTCGGCCGGTTGTGGCATTTCCTGTAGCAATTGCGCCAGCATCGGGTTGTTACTGTGCCCGCGAATGCAGGCCAGCCGCAATTCGTGGATATTCGCCCGGATACGACCGCGCAGCTCGGCAGTAGCCGCTTCGGTGAAGGTCACCACCAGAATCTCTTCAACCGAGAGCGGACGGGTATAAGCCCGCTCTCCCCCTAACCCAAGCAGCAAGCGCAGATAAAGCAGGCCGATGGTAAAGGTTTTTCCGGTCCCTGCTGAGGCTTCAATCAGCCGCTCGCCACGCAATGGCAGCGTCAGCGGATTGAGCGATTCAGGCAGTAAACTCATTTGTTGTCACTCTTCACCGGCAGCGACTGCTGCAACTGCGAAACTTCCTGCCAGGTGGTCCAGTCAGGCAACTGGGCATAATCGTCTTTCACCGTGCCATCATGGCTGCCGCCAATCTGTGAAATCATCGCCATGCCCTGTTGTGCCAACACTCCCTGATGGAAGAAATCAGCCAGGCCGGAAGGAGTCAGCTGTTTGATCTGTTCAATCACGTTTTCACGGGTATCAAAGGCAAAATTCTGTCGATTGAAATCACGGTTGTAGCGATTGGCTTCTTCATCCAGCGTTTGCGGACGCTGTTGCAGATCGTTGATCATTGCCTGTTGATACTGGGCAAACTCTTCCGGTTTCATATCACGCAGGCGTTGTTCGGCCTGCGGATAGAAGGCCTGGAAGCGCTGCAACAGGTAAGCTGGTTGCTTGCTGTTACTTTGCAGCAGGAAACCGATGCCCCACTGACGTCCCACCGGCATCTGGAAGGCAAACACCGCATAACCCAGCTGCTCCACCGTACGCAGCTGGTTATAGAACCACGGCTGCCCAATCTGGCTGAGCATGGAGCTGCTCGCCATGCTCTGGTATTCGCTGTAACCAAGCGGCACATAGAGTGCAGCCAGTGCCGAATCGGTGCTGCTGCCCGCTTTTTGCAGGTTGGCTTTGACCGGTTTATCAATCGCCACATAGTTGCTGTGCCAGTAGGAATGACCGTCACTCTGCAACTGCTGCTTCAGATCTTCGCCCAGCTGTTTGACCCGATCAGCAGAGAGATTCCCGACCACGATCATTTCTGGCGTGGCGTGGTGAATCAGCGCATCCCGATAGTCGGTTACCTGCTGCAGGGTGATATCTTTTACCAGCTTACGACGCTCCTCACGCTGGGTATAAGGAAGCTGCGACAGCATCTGCATCGGCTGAATCGCCAGTTCAAACGCTTTGCCTTTATCCGCCGATTCCAGCTGATCAAGATACCAGGACTTCGCCTGTTCCAGTTGCTGCTGGGTTGGCGTGAAGGTGGCGTAACCTTCCACCAGCTTTTTCAGCAGCTCTGGCAGACGCTGGGTGAAACCGCTGGCGTTAAACTCCAGACCATCGTTTTCAGCAGTAGAGAAACTGATCCCCCCGACTGATGCCTGCGAGTTCAGCTGATCCAGCGCCAGGCTGGAGAGATAATCATTCAGGCCAAATAACACCTGATGCTGTGCATCACTGATAGCCGCTTTATTTCGCAGCGCCAGGGTGATCGCCGCTTTGGGTTCACTGGCGTAGTACTGACTTGGCATCCAGAAAATACGCATGCTGTCGCCAGTGGTCAGCGCAACGGGATGGGTGTAGGTTTTGCCATCGGACGGCATGATGGAGAAGTCCGACGGGATATAAGGGTTCAGGGTGGGTAATGACAGCTGAATCGCACTGGCGCGCTGCTGCCAGTCACTGAACTGCGCATCGCTGATTTTATCGACCTGGTAAGGCGCATTAACAAAGTAGGCTTCTTTGTTATGCGGCTCCTGCGGGCTGATATACCAGATACGGGCATTCTGCGGCGTCATCTCCGCCAGACGCGCCTTGATGGCGGCTGGATCATAGTCATCGGCCAGATACGGGGCATCCAGCGCATGCTCAATCGGCACCCGCAGCATGGTATCAACCAGCCATTCGATGTAATCCATGTCGCGGGTGATGGAGGGATAACGGAAATCCAGCGCCAGCACATGGGCAACTTCATCAAAATAGCCTTTATCGATGCCTTTGCTACGCAGCATATCGAGATAGCTAAATATTGCTGCCACCACCTCATCACGCTGTGCCAGACCTTTGTCGGTCAGCGAGACGGTAATGGCAAACACGCCGCTGGTGCGTTCGGTCATCGGGTCAGCACCGGCATTGACACCATCCGCCAGCCCTTGCCGTTGCAGCCAGTCATTCAGGGTGTTTTTACTGCGATTCCCCAGCACGTAGCTTATCAGCGTGTCGGTCTTACTGCGGAAACGGTCGCTGTTATTAGCAATCCGGAACTCCACTTTCAGCTGCTTGCGCGGCTGGGCGGGCACGTAGTGAATGATGATACCTTTCTGCGCATCGGTCACCACCGGTACACTGATATCCGGCACGCTGGCCTGGTGATTCGCTACGCGACCAAAGGTTTTTGCGGCGATATCCGCCATCTCCGGCAGCGGTTTGTTGCTGTAAATCACCGCTTTCATCAGGTTGGCCGAATAGTGGCTATGGTAGAAATCAAGCAACGCCTGATGCAGCTGGCTGCCAGGTTTGTCCTTCAGCGTATCAAGATTTCCGCCGGAAAAACGCGCACCGGGATGCGCCGGGTTGAGGGTTTCTGCGCCCACCTGAGCCATACGCAGGCCATCGCGCGAGCGTGCCATCGTCAGCTCGGCATTCACCGCGTGGCGCTCACGATCGGCATTGACCGGATCGAGTAACGGCTCGGCAATGGCATCCGCCAGACGATCCACCGCCGGTTGCAGCGCATCGTTCTCCACTTCGAGATAGAACGCCGTGCGATAGGACGCAGTACTGGCGTTATGGCTGCCACCGTGTTTTTTCAGGAATTCTGCGAGATTATCCGGCTGAGGATAAAGTTTCGATCCCATCAGCACCATATGTTCGAGATAGTGCGCCAGGCCCAACTGCTGATTAGGATCGTCCAGCGATCCAATCGGCAATGTCAGTGCTGCCAGTGACTTAGGCGCGGCGGGATCGGAGACCAGCAGGACGGTCATACCGTTTGTCAGCGTTATCGCCTTATAGGCGCGTGGATCGTGATCGCTTTTACGAATGGTTTCATTGACTGGCTGCCAGCCGCGCTGCTCGTCAGCCACGGCAGTCAAAGCCGTGACGCTCAGCAGCAGCGCCGCTATCCAGCGTGCGTAAATCCGCATTTAAACCCCTTACGTTACCCTTTACCGCTGGCTGTGCACCCGGCGGTCAAAAAAATGACTTTTTATTATGGTGAGGACGACATCCTGTAGCATCGTCACCCAATTGCTATTCATCATCGTGATGCGCGAGACGCACCGGCAAATACCAGCGCCGGGCAGCATCAGTGATTGCCTGAAGTGCCGTGTCATCAAGCACACGACTCAGGCGCTGCAGGTAAGGATCACTGCCCTCACCTTCCAGCTGAAAACCACCCTGCCAGGCCTGTATCAGCCGGCTGCGTGCTTTTTTCTGCGTAATCTCGTCATCCAATAGCTGACGGGTTTTCGCATCAAAACTCGCTTCCAGCCAGGCTCCACCCGATTTGTTCAGCAGCATAAGCGGCTGTGCCAATCCGGTCTGATACCCGGCCATATACTCCTGCAACAGGCTCAGCGCCTGCTCTCTGCTAATCGCGCTAAAACGCCAGCGACTTTGTTTACGACCATACATACGGCTTTCACCGCTGCCACCCAGGGCACAATAAACCAGATGCTCCAGCCACAGCAGTAAGCCATCATTCATATTGAGCACACCGGGACGCCAGCGCAGCAGTCCATCAGCTTGCACCTGAGTTAGCCAGCCGGTCAACTGCACATCACCCAACGGCAGATCCACCTCCCAGCTTTCCGCTGCCTGGCGCTGTCCACTGACTTCAGCCGCAACTTCCTGCATCTCTTCGGTCTGGCTTTGCCAGAAAAGTTCCCCAAATGCGCCATAAGGAAGATTTCCTGCTACACGATGGCGGGCATACAGCTGCGTCGGATCCTCACCTGCCACCAGGGTATTCAGTAACTGCGCGTTGATCTGATAGCGTTCAAGGCTGTCGGGAGAGAATGGTTCGCTGTCAGGCAATTCACTCTCTTCCATCCAGAAAGCCACGCCCAGACGCTGTTGAAACCAGGCGCGTACCGGATGACGCCAGAAACGGAGCAACTGTTCCAGCGACACTGTGGTCACCGGCATCGCAGCCAGCGGCTGGACGAAGTCCGGTTGTGCCTCTCCCTGCCCGGCAGCGGCAGGCAACCACTCTGCGGCAAAACTTTGCCCATAGCTGCCCGGCTGGAAATTTTCTGCGGCAAACGGCATCCGGCTATGCAGCGTTTGTAAATGTTCACGTACCCGCTGCTCGCTGATATCCGGTTCGGCCCCTTCATCCCCCGGCAGGCAGAAACTCTGGCCAAGATAATCAATCAGTTCCGTCACCAGCACCGATGGATAACGCTCGGTATTGTCCTGAATGGCACGCCCGATATAGCTGATATACAACTGTTCCTGGGCCGAAATCAGCGCTTCGAGGAACAGATAACGGTCATCGTCTCGTCGGCTGCGATCTCCTTTGCGCATTTGTTGCTGCATCAGGTCAAAGCCCAGTGGTGCCAGCGTGCGCGGATAGACACCGTCGTTCATGCCCAACAGGCATACCACTTTGAAGGGTATTGAACGCATGGGCATCAGCGTACAGAAATTAACCGGACCGGCAAGAAAACGCTGGCTGATACGTTGCTGATCGAGACGTGAACGCAGTTCATCGCGCAGTAACGTGACCGGAATCGGCTGGGCATACGCCGCCTGCATGCCTTGCTCAATAATCTGCTTCCACTGGTTTTCCACCAGCATCAACGCCGCTTCACTTTCGCTATCGCCGCTAAAGAAGCTATCCATTAATTCACGGCATAACGGCAGCCAGTCGTTAAGGGGTCGTTCCTGTGCCAGCCGTGCGCGCCAGGCCTCCAGCCGTGAAAGCAACTCCGCCAGATGGCCCGCCAGTTCGGCAATCAATCCGGTGGATTCGTCATAAGGCAGAATCCCCTGCCAGTCACCGTTCTGGCTTTCCAGTGCGTAACCCAGAAGCATGCGTTGCAAACCAAAACGCCAGGTGTGCTGGCCGGTGACAGGCAGTGCCAGTGCCTCGACGCTGGCATCATCCAGCCCCCAGCGAATCCCGGACTCCATCACCCAGCGACGCAGCAGGCGTAAGCCGCTTTCATCTACTGAGAAGCGCTGCGCCAGCGCCGGTACTTCCAGCAACGCCAGCACCTCTTCCGAAGCAAAACGGCTTTCCGGTAACGACAACAAGCTCAACAACGCCAGAATTGCCGGATGAGCCTGACTGGCCCTGCGGTCAGAGATGGCAAACGGCAGATAGCGGGATGAGGGGGCGCTGGCGAACGCCGCCTGGATAAAGGGCGCGTAACTGTCGATATCTGCCACCATCACGATAATATCGCGCGGTTTCAGTTGCGGATCGGCCTCCATCAGGGCTAATAAATGATCCTGTAGCACTTCGACTTCGCGCTGTGCGCTGTGGCAAACCTGAATCGTCAGCGAGCGATCCTGTGGATCCAGCAGGCGCTTGCCCTGGCTGCCTGCCAGCTCTCCGGCACTCACACCAATCACCGCATTATCTTCCAGGTTGAGTAAATCAGCCTGCAACGCGTGTAGCAGATTATCGGGAGGGATATCGACAAAGGCATCGATATCGTTAGCGGCAGATTCCATCTGGCTGAGCAGAAACAGGTTATCGCGCCCCAGCTTGCCCCACGAAGCCAGCAGCGGATTGGTTAACTGTTGCTCACCAGATTCATTAAACAGCGCGGACGCTGCCGCAGGATCACGAAACAGGGGTTGCTGTTCATCGGAATGAATACGGCGACGCTTGCGGCTCTGGAGTTTAGCCAAAAACGCATAATCCTGAATGTCCCCCCAGTAATCACGGCAGGGATTGGTGAACAACAGATGAATATCGATATGGCGACCCAGCGCTTCCAGGGCCTGTAAATACACGGGCGGGAGCGCAGAGATGCCGCAGATAAACACCCGTTGTGGCAGACCTGGCGGTGGGCTGCTGGCCTGCTCCAGCGTCTGGATAAAGCGAGCATATAAATTGGCACGATGCCACAGCGGCTGACCGAGGCTGGCAGTAAAACTGACCAGATCACACCATAACGCCGCCTGCCACTGCTGCGACTCCCCTAAGCCTTCGATCAACTCACCACGTTCCCAGCTGTTAAGCCAGTCAGCGCGATACACCAGATACTGGTCAAACAAGTCGGCGACACGGGCGCTGAGTTGATACAGCTTGCGCTTATCCGCATCGTCATGCAGGTAGTGACGCAGCGACTGAAAGGCGTCCTGCTCCAGCAACGCGGGCAGACGATGCATCAATTTCCAGCTCATGCTGGCTTTGGTAAAGGCACTTTCCCTGGGAATATCCGGCAGCACCTGCACAAACATGTTCCAGATAAAGGTCGCGGGCAGCGGGAAATCAATGTTCGCCGCAATGCCAAAGCTGTGCGCCAGTTCCATCTGTAACCATTGCGCCATACCGGGGCTTTGCACCAGCACCTGCTCAGCAGCAAGTGGATCGGTAAGCGGTTGGTTTTCAATCAGAATTCCAGCCAGATTTTTAAGCAGGTCAAGCTGATTGGAGTGGTAAACCCGGAACATGAAGTCTCCCATAGAAAAGTAAAACTGCGCAGCCTGGTCACTCTACCCTGTATCGCCTGGGATGCCTACCGCAAGGACGCAATCAGGGAGAAGGACAATTCAGCCGCGCCAGTGAAGCCTCGCGCTGTTGCGGGCTGCTAACGGTCACCCGTTCCAGTATGCAGCTGCCTGGCTGAGGTTGCTGCTGGCGCTGAATTCGCCAGCCTGCAACTTCGCGACCAAGCAACGCCTGGCCTGCAACCTGCCATGCCTGACGCTGCTGCCATTGCTGGCTAAAACCCAGCGCCAGCGCCCGATGATAATGCAGCAGCGCGCTGATGCTCATCGCCAGCAGCAGCATCGCCACCAGCGTTTCCGCCAGGCTGAATCCTTGCTGCTGCCTGACACAACGCGGCGTCCGCCAGCGGGCAGTAATCAATCCAGCCATGTGCCCGGAACCTGATTTGATTTCCCTGTAACGAGACCCAGTGCCAGAGCGCCAGCTCGCGCCCGGTACCACTTCCCTGTAATAACCCACGGTCATCCTCCATGCGTAGCAGACAGCTGCGCCACTGCTCCGTCTCCCACCACTGGCATTGCCAGCCCGGCGTCTGCGGCCAATGCTGTACTTTGCCCCATTGCAACGCCCCGGCAGCCCGCCAGAAATCCTGGTGATGCTGCTGTTCATCAGCGACCAGAACCATATCCTGCGCCAGTCGGGTACGGGTGGCATGTAAGGTTAGCCCGCCCATCAATAGCACCATCAGCACCATACCCAGAGTGCTATTACCCGCCTGTTTCACAGGTTTTCTCCCATCACCCAGCTCTCCAGTGCCACCGATTGCTTACCCGCTTTGCCCGTCAGTTGTACGATCAGACGCTCTGCCTGGCGCTCGACTCTGAAGTGGGTAACGGTCAGAAATTCAGGATCGGTTAAACGTTCCCAGCCTGCGCTATTGCATTCATCGACACCACGCTGCATCTCGACCTGGCCGCTGCGTAAGCGATAGCCATAGAAATCGCTATCGCTATGGCCGACACCTTCCCAGCGACCATTACTGTTTTCATCCCAGCGCAGCAGGATACAGCTGCCGTTTTCACTTAACGTGAGCGCCGGACCGCTACACTCGCCGTTGCAGTAACCCGCGCGGCGCAGTGCCTTTTGCAGCGTTTGCGTGATTTGCTGTAGCTCCTGCTGCAACTGGACTCGCTGCTGTAAACCCAGATTTTCCGCCAGCAGCAGCGGCAAAAACCGCCCCACGCTGAGCATCAGTACCGCCCCAACCGCCATCGCAATCAGCATTTCCAGCAGGCTGAACCCCGCCTGCCTTATTCGCATCCCTTCTCTCCCGCCGGACAGGCACGAATGCGCGCGCGGGCTGAGATAATCACCCGCCAGCGCCCGGCGCTGCTTTCAATATCAATGCTGCCTGCCCTGGCGACATCACGGCGGCCGTAAAAGCCGGGTTCGCCCGTGATACTGACGAGGCGCACGCCCGCATGTGGTGGTGTAAAGATCCAGCGTGATGCTGACAGGCATCCGTCCACCGGGTGCGTTCCGCTGCCGATACAACCAGGATCACCGGATTGCAGCCACAGGCTGGCATCCGTGTTATGCCAGCTGGCATAGGCACGCAGCCGCAGTAAAAAGCCCTGGAGTTGTAGTACGCTTTCCCGTAACTGCTGATGCTGCTGCCAGCGTTGCCAGCCCTGTAAAGTACCGAGGCTGAGCACGCCAGCGATCACCATCACCAGTAATAACTCCGGCAGGGTAAAGCCGTTTTCATCGTTTCTGTTCATGGCCATCAGGCTGCGCTGAAGGCCTTAACGGCTCAAGCAGGAAAACAGCATTCTGGAAAAGCGGGCGCAGGAAAAGAGAGGGAGATGGCAGAGAAATACAGGATTTTGCGAGGCGCGTTCCAGCGGGATGAAACAAAAAAGCCCTGCACTCAGGCAGGGCTTTTGGCAAATATTCTCAGGTTTAAATCGCGACTGGCGCTTTGATCGCCGGATGCGGATCGTAACCTTCGATCTCGAAATCTTCGAACTGATAATCAAAGATCGAGGCTGGCTTACGCTTGATAACCAGCTTCGGCAGCGGACGCGGTTCGCGGGTCAGTTGCAGACGCGCCTGTTCCAGGTGGTTGCTGTACAGATGGGTATCGCCACCGGTCCAGACAAAATCGCCCACCTCAAGGTCACACTGCTGCGCCACCATATGCACCAGCAACGCATAGCTGGCGATGTTGAATGGCAGACCCAGGAAGATGTCGCATGAGCGCTGATACAGCTGGCATGAAAGCTTGCCATTCGCCACGTAGAACTGGAAGAACGCGTGGCACGGAGCCAGCGCCATCTTATCCAGTTCACCCACATTCCACGCCGAAACGATGATGCGGCGCGAATCCGGGTCGCGTTTCAGTTGCTCAATCACGCGGGAAATCTGGTCAATCTCTTCACCGCTGGCGCTGCCCCAGCTACGCCATTGTTTGCCGTAGACCGGGCCAAGATCACCGTTTTCATCCGCCCATTCATCCCAGATGGTGACGTTGTTGTCTTTCAGGTAACCAATGTTGGTTTCACCTTTCAGGAACCACAACAATTCATGAATGATGGAGCGCAGGTGGCATTTCTTGGTGGTCACCAGCGGAAAACCATCCTGCAAATTGAAACGCATCTGGTGGCCAAAAATGGAGAGCGTGCCGGTGCCGGTACGGTCGGCCTTTTCTGCGCCTTCATTCAGCACATGTTGCATCAGATCCAGATACTGTTTCATTTTACCTCTCGCGGCTGTTGCTGTGGGTGACGACGATACGCCCAAATCATCATAATCACGCCAGCCAGAATCATTGGAGTCGAGAGAATCTGCCCCATACTGATACCGCCGTCGAACAGACCCAGCTGCGCGTCCGGCTGACGGAAGAATTCAACAATAATACGGAATGCGCCGTAGCCAATCAGGAACAGTCCCGACACGCTGCCCATCGGGCGTGGCTTGCGGATAAACAGATTGAGGATGATGAACAGCACCACCCCTTCCAGCATCAGTTCATACAGCTGCGACGGATGACGCGGCAGTACGCCGTAGGTATTCAGCAGGGATTGATACTGCGGGTTAGTGGCTGCCAGCGCCACGTCTTCGCTGCGCGAACCCGGGAACAGCATGGCGAATTTAAAATCAGGTGCCACACGGCCCCACAGTTCACCATTGATAAAGTTACCGAGACGACCCGCACCGAGGCCAAATGGGATCAGCGGTGCAATAAAATCAGAGACCTGGAAGAAAGTACGTTTGGTACGACGGGCAAAGATCAGCATCACCACGATCACGCCCATCAGACCGCCGTGGAACGACATCCCGCCATCCCAGACTTTGAACAGATACAGCGGATTTTCAAGGAACAACGGCAGGTTGTAGAACAACACATAGCCGATGCGGCCACCGAGGAATACGCCGAGGAAACCCGCATACAACAGGTTTTCCACTTCCTCTTTTTTCCAGCCGCTGCCTGGCTTGTTGGCACGACGCACTGCCAGCCACATAGCGAATATAAAGCCCACCAGATACATCAAACCGTACCAGTGGAGCGAAATCGGCCCGACGGAGAAAATCACCGGGTCAAATTGGGGAAAAGCGATATAGCCGTTAGTCATCTTTCACCATGGAATTTTCTGCCCTGAAAACGGTGTGGCCAGGGGCAATGCAATAAAGGCTGCGCATAATAGCACAGCGGTGTTTTCATAAATGCCGCAGAAATGTAAACCTTAGCGACCACCGCGAATCAATCCACCCAGGCCGCGTCGCTCCATAAAAGCGGATACCTGATGGCGGACTTCCGAAGCGGTGTGGGCCGCCACGACCTGCTCGCTCAGCTTCTGCGTTTCTTCTTTGTCGAGATGACGCAGCAGATATTTCACGCGCGGGATATTTTTACCGTTCATGCTGAGGTGGTGATAACCCAGCCCCACCAACAGCGCGACACACATCGGATCGCCAGCCATTTCACCACACAGTCCCAGTTCCAGCTTGGCCTTGTGGGCTTCCTGCGCAATGGTTTGCAACGCGCGCAACATCGCCGGATGCAGCGGATCGTAAAGATTCGCCACACGGGTATTGTTGCGATCCACCGCCAGCAGATACTGGGTCAGATCGTTGGTGCCAACCGAGACAAAATCGACACGATCCGCCAGATGCGGGATCAGAAACAGCATCGACGGTACTTCGATCATCACGCCAATGCGCGGTTTCGGAATGATGTAACCAAGCATCTCTTCCACTTCCCGCCCGGCACGATCAATCAGACGACGCGCGTCCTCGATCTCATCAATATGGCTGATCATCGGCAGCAAAATGCTGAGATTGCCCGAGGCCGCATTGGCGCGCAGCATAGCGCGCACCTGCACCAGAAAGATTTCCGGCTGGTCGAGGGTTAAGCGGATACCGCGCCAACCGAGGCAGGGATTCTCCTCACTGATCGGCATATACGGCAGTTGCTTATCCGCGCCGACATCAAGCGTGCGCAGCGTCACCGGCTTGTTGTGGAACAGTTGCAGCATGCCCTGATACTGCGCCACCTGCTCCTCTTCCGACGGGAAGCCGTTTTGCAGCATAAAGGGAATTTCGGTGCGGTACAGGCCAATACCATCAACCCAGCTGTCGAGCGCGCGCTCATGCTCCGGGCTGAGACCGGCATTGAGCATCACCTGCACGCGTTCGCCGCTTTTCAGCTCGCCCGGCTGCTCAACTACATCTTCAGCCATTTTGCTCAGCGCGTTTTCTTCGCTGATCAGCCTCTGATATTCCTGCACCAGCACCGGCTCAGGATCGATCAGCAACTCGCCGCGATAACCATCGACAATCAGCAGGCGTTTGTTGAGCTGGGCAGGCAGGATATCTGCGCCCATCACCGTTGGGATACCCATAGCACGCGTCAGGATCGCCGCATGGGAGTTGGCCGCGCCGTCGCGCACCACCACGCCTGCCAGCCGCTCGTGAGGCAGTTCGGCCAGCGTGGTTGCGGTGAGCTCATCAGCAACCAGTACAAAACGCTCCGGCCAGGCATTGGTACCCACCAGGGAATCATCGAGGTGGAACAGCAGACGCTGGCCCAGCACGCGCAGATCCCCGGCCCGCTCGCGCAGATATTGATCCTGCAAGCTGGCAAACTGGGCGGCAAACTTCTCGATCACCGTTTTGACTGCCCATTCCGCGACGGATCCGCGTTCGATCTCGGCAAACAGATCTTTTTTCAGGCGCGCGTCAGTCAGCAGGTGCGAATACAAATCGAAGATCGCTGCGCTCTCTTTTTGCACGCTGGCGGTGAAACGTTTACTGAAGCGGCGGAATTCATTGGCGGCTTCGCTCATGGCGACGGCCAGACGGTCGCGTTCACGCTGCACATCCAGCGTTGAAGCAGCGGAAACCTGATCAAGCAGAGGCTGGGTCTCATCAACCCAACCCGGCGCTACCGCCACACCGGGCGAGGCAGCAATGGCTTTTACCCGTGACTGACGGAATTGACCAAAGAGCTGACCCAGCTGCGATTGCGACAACAATGCCGCCATCTGGGTTGCCAGCGTCACCAGAAAAGATTCTTCGCTTTCGTCGAACTGACGATGCTCGCGCTGCTGCACTACCAGCACGCCCAGCAGCTGGCGGCGGCTGATAATGGGTACGCCGAGGAAGGAGCGATAACGCTCCTCTTTCACTGAAGGAATGTATTTGAAGCTGGGGTGGCTCTGCGCATCAGCGAGGTTGATCGGCTCGGCCAGACGGCCAACCAGACCCACAATACCCTCGTCAAATGCCAGCGTGACCGTGCGACCACGCGGTTTTTTCAGCCCGCGTGTTGCCATCAGGTAATAGCAGCGACGATCGTGATCAGCGAGGTAGACCGAGCAAACCTCGGTCTCCATCGCAAGGCAAATTTCGTTTACCAGAAGGTCGAGTGCTTCATTCAGACGCGGCGCACTCGCCACTTTTTCTACTATTTCGCGCAACTGAGTGAGCATAAAGGGCGTGGCCTATCCTCTCTTACGTCGATGGGCTGCGGCATTGCGCGGCCCCGCACTCTCCTGCATAGTCATCACCACGCCAGCGAATTCCTTCATTACGCGACGGTAGACGTCACGTTTGAAGGAGACAACCTGACGCACCGGATACCAGAAGCTGACCCAGCGCCAGCCGTCAAACTCTGGCGTGCTGCTGTGCTGCACATTGATATCCGCGTCACTACTCATTAACTGCAGAAGAAACCACTTTTGTTTCTGGCCGATACACACCGGCTTTGTGTCCCAACGCACCAAACGTTTTGGCAATTTGTAGCGTAACCAGTTACGGGTTGAAGCAAGTATTCGAACATCTTTACGGTGCAAACCCACTTCTTCAAACAGTTCGCGATACATCGCCTGTTCTGCGGTTTCACCGGGATTGATGCCTCCCTGGGGAAATTGCCAGGAGTGCTGTCCAAAGCGCCTGGCCCATAACACTTGTCCTTGCCTGTTACAGATTACGATACCAACATTCGGGCGGTAGCCATCATCATCGATCACTGGACTACCTCAAAGCTAAATTTGAATAGCTTGATTGTTTCACACTCCTTACAGGCGGTAAACCACTGGATATCTGGGGTGATGACGGAATAATTACAGGATAACTCACAGAGTTTAGCCAGGTTATGAACAGGGGTGTCGATTTCAGGGCGATTTTATTCACCTTTTCTGTGGATAGCTTTGTGCAGAACACGGGAATTAATTGAATAACCGCTTCGGAAAAGTCTTATCATAACAGGACCAGACAATAATAAAATCCAATGTTTTCTTATGGATAAAAGATAATCCCTGGGATTTACAGGCAAAAATATCCGGGACGCATAACCGCCTGCCGGCAAACTGGTTAAAGATCGACCTCCGTTGTTTTTATCCACAGAGAATGTCCTAAACCTGGTCAGAAATGGGAAAAAAAGCCAGCAAATCGCTAAAGTCAAGGCTGTAAATGGAAACAGGGGTTGGTTAAAGCCGGGGTTATCCCAGCTTTCTGTGGATAACTGGGTTTAAGATCCTGTTTATTGTCGATAACAAACCGGGATAACCTGCCGTGCCCTTGCCAGCCGTGGATGAGCAGCAAATAAAAAAGCACGCTGAATCATGCTATTATCAGCAAAATAAGTGGCTGCATTTTGTGGACAATCTGCGCACGCCATCACTGCTTATCTTTTAATCAATATGAGTAAAACCATGAGTTCCCCTGCTTTACTGCCTGAGCCACCAAAAAATGAAGCGGAATTGCTGCAACGCGCCCGGCAGCTGGCGGGGCAAAGCTTTGCTGCTCTGGCTGCGCAGCTGGGTCTGCCCATGCCTGCCAATCTGAAGCGGGATAAAGGCTGGGTGGGGATGCTGCTGGAGATGCACCTCGGTGCCAGCGCAGGCAGTAAAGCGGAGCAGGATTTTGCTCACCTCGGTATCGAGCTGAAAACCATCCCGGTCGATGCACTGGGGAAACCGCTGGAAACCACCTTTGTCTGCGTCGCTCCGCTCACCGGCAACAGCGGCGTCACCTGGGAAACCAGCCATGTGCGCCATAAACTGGCACGCGTATTGTGGATCCCGGTGGAGGGCGATCGTGCATTGCCGCTGGCGGAGCGTCGCGTTGGATCGCCGCTGCTGTGGCATCCCAGTGCCGAAGAAGAGGAGCAACTGCGTCATGACTGGGAGGAACTGATGGATATGATTGTGCTCGGCCAGGTGGAACGCATCACCGCGCGTCACGGTGCCTGGCTGCAACTTCGCCCGAAAGCCGCCAACAGCAAAGCGCTGACCGAAGCCATCGGCGAGCATGGAGAGCCTATAATGACGCTACCTCGCGGCTTTTATCTCAAGAAGAGTTTCACCGGCCCACTGCTGGCGCGTCATTTTTTGCTGTGAACATGTCGATACACGAAATCATTCGAGGTGCAGCAAGGCGGCAAGTGGGTGAATCCTCAGGAGCTTACATAAGTAAGTGACTGGGGTGAGTACACGCAGCTAACGCAGCTGCAACTTGAATGATGAAGTGTATAATCGCCGTTTACTTTTCGTTTAGGATTGAATGTACACATGTTTGACTGGATTGCTGATCCCAACGCCTGGCTGGCGCTGGGGACATTAACCATTCTGGAAGTGGTTCTGGGCATCGATAACATTATTTTCCTTTCCCTGGTGGTGGCGAAGCTCCCCAAACATCAACAAAATCGCGCGCGCCGTCTGGGTTTGATGGGTGCCATGCTGATGCGCCTCGGGCTATTGGCCTCGATAGCCTGGGTGGTGCGTCTGACCAATCCGCTATTCTCGATCATGGATCACGCCTTCTCCGCACGTGATTTGATTCTGCTGTTTGGTGGCCTGTTTCTGCTGTGGAAATCCAGTATGGAGATCCACGAAACCATTGAGGGTGGTGAAGAAGAGCATAAAACCAACGTGCATTCGTTCCTCGGTGCCATCGTGCAGATCATGCTGCTGGACATTATTTTCAGCCTCGATTCGGTGATTACTGCCGTGGGTCTGTCGGACCATCTGATTATTATGATGATGGCGGTGGTGATTGCCGTACTGATGATGATGTTCGCGGCGCGGACCATCGGCGAATTTGTTGACCGTCACCCGTCTGTGAAAATGCTGGCGCTGGCTTTTCTGATTCTGGTCGGCTTTACCCTGATTCTGGAGAGTTTTGGCGTCCATGTACCAAAAGGTTACATTTATTTTGCCATGTTCTTCTCGATGGCAGTGGAATGCCTGAATCTGATGCGTAGCAGGAAAGGCGCGGCCTGAGAAAGTCAAGGGCGAGTCATGCTCGCCCGTTGCTTTTCGGAATGATGTGATTACCCCCAACGCCAAAACCATTTATTACTACACTTTTGCTGTTGAAGTTGTGTAAGGGAGTCGCGAATGAAAGGGTTGGTAAGTGCAATGGGGCTGGTGCTGGCGGCAGTAGTATTGAGTGGCTGCAGCAGTGATTACGTGATGGCGACCAAAGATGGCCGCATGATTATGACGGAAGGCAAACCAGCGATTGATAAAGACACTGGCCTGGTGCAGTACAAAGACGAGCAGGGCCATGAAATGCAAATCAATGGTGATGAGGTCTCTACCATCATTGAGCGTTAAGTGCCAAATTTCATCGCCTGCGGTATTTTTCCAGCTGTGCAGGCGATTTCCCGAACTTTCCCCCCTTCCTTCCGCGCCGTTTCACGCGCTATAGTCCCACAGGACACAACATTCCATTCCATAATGAAAAAAGGAAGCCGGCAATGCACTATCACCGTATCCCCCATAGCACGCTGGAAGTGAGTCAGCTGGGGTTGGGAACCATGACGTTTGGTGAGCAGAACAGCGAAGCCGACGCTCATGCGCAACTGGATTATGCTGTCAGCCAGGGGATCAACCTGATTGATACTGCTGAAATGTATCCGGTGCCGCCGCGCCCGGAAACCCAGGGTTTAACTGAACAATATATTGGCAACTGGCTGAAGCAGCGTGGCAGCCGTGACAAGATTATCCTGGCCAGTAAAGTCGCAGGTCCGGTACGCGGCGCTGATGCGTCGATTCGTCCTAACCAGGCACTGGATCGTAAAAATATCCGTGAAGCGCTGGACGCCAGCCTGAAGCGCCTGAACACCGACTATCTCGATCTTTATCAGCTGCACTGGCCGCAACGTCAGACCAACTTCTTTGGCAAGCTGGGTTATCAGTACACCGAATCCACCGTGCCGGTCACGCTGCTGGAAACGCTGGAAGCGCTGACCGAGCAGGTACGTGCGGGCAAGATTCGCTATATCGGCGTGTCGAACGAAACGGCCTGGGGCGTGATGCGCTATCTGCAACTGGCAGAGAAGCATGAGCTGCCGCGCATCGTGACTATTCAGAACCCGTATAGCCTGCTGAACCGCAGCTTTGAGGTAGGTCTGGCGGAGATCAGCCAGCATGAAGGCGTTGAACTGCTGGCTTACTCCAGCCTGGCGTTCGGCACCTTAAGCGGCAAGTATCTCAACGGGGCAAAACCGGCCGGGGCGCGTAATACCCTGTTCAGCCGGTTTACCCGCTACAGCAGCGAGCAGTCACAGCTGGCAGTCGCGGCGTATGTGGAGCTGGCGAAGAAGCACAATCTCGACCCGTCGCAGATGGCGCTGGCCTATGTGCGTCAACAGCCGTTTGTTGCCAGCACTCTGTTGGGTGCGACCACGCTGGAACAGCTGAAGACGGACGTGGAGAGTTTTAATCTGACACTAAATGCGGATGTGCTGGAAGGCATTGAGGCGATTCATCGTCAGTTTACTTACCCGGCACCTTAACCCGCTGCCAGCCAAAATGCGCGATAAATCGCGCCGCTACAATTCGTTCCAGGCGCGGCTAACGCCGCGCTTTCCACCACAACACGACGATCGCCACGGCGAAAATCGCGCCAAACCCGATACCGGTCGCCACCGCCGGAGCACCCAGCTTAATCGCCAGCGTATACAGACCCAGCATCAGCAACATCGCGGTGTTTTCACCGAGGTTCTGCACGGCAATCGCATTGCCCGCGCCGACGCTCGCCTTGCCACGTTCCTGCAATAACGCGTTCAGCGGCACGACAAAGAACCCGCCCAGCGCGCCAATCAGCATCAAAATCAGGTAAGCAGGCAGCAAACTGTGCTGCATTGAGAACACCACCACCATCACACCAATCAGCACCCCGGCAGGCATACAGCGGCGCACCGTTTGTAGTGTCACCAGCTTCGCCGCTGCCGCCGCGCCAATCACGATACCGATCGCTACCATGGCATTTAGCGTGGTCGGCGTTTTGTTATCGCTGATTCCCAGCGCCACCGGCACCCACAACACCAGCAGAAAACGCAGTGTCACCCCGGCCCCCCAGAACAGGCTGGTGCCCAGTAGCGAGAAGCGGGTTTCGCCGTTGCGCCATAACAGCACCGTGGCATCAATGAAACTGCGCAGCATCACGCCAAAATGCCAGCTCTGACCAGGACGTGCCGCCCGCAGGCGCGGGATAAACAGGTTTGCCACCACGGCCAGCCCGTAAGTCAGCGCACACACTGCCAGTGCCGCCAGCAGATGCCAGTCAGCAAGAATGCCACCCGCCACCGAGCCCAACAGAATCGCGGCGATGGTCGATCCTTCCATCAATCCGTTAGCTTTCACTAACTTCTCACCACGGGTGATTTCGCCGAGGATGCCATACTTCGCCGGGGAATAAGCCGCCGCCCCTACGCCCACCAGCGTGTAGCCAAGGAACGGGTTGAAGCCGAAACAGATAATCAGCGCCCCCAGCAGCTTCAGGCTGTTGGCGAACATCATCACCCGACCTTTGGCAAAGCTGTCCGCCATCTGCCCGACAAAGGGTGCGAGCAGAATGTAAGTGGCGACAAACAACATTTGCAGAATCGGCTGGCTCCAGTCGGGATAGAACTGATTTTTCAGCACCGCCAGCATGGCGAACAACAGCGCGTTGTCGCCAAACGCCGAGAGAAACTGCGCCACAATCACTGCCGTCATGTTACGTGACAGCAGGGGTGCATCCGGGTTTACCGCCTGGCTCATGCCTGTTCCTCTTCGGCCAGTTTTTTCAGGCTGACATAGTCAGGTTTACCGCTGCCCAGCATCGGCAATTGTTTCATTACGCGGATATCACGCGGTAACGCCAGCTCCGTTGCGCCGAGTTCACGCAGCGCCTGGTGCAGTTTGTCACGATTAAGTTCACTGTCGGTGGTGAACAGCACCAGCGCTTCACCGCGACTGCCGTCCGGCCGCAGGGACGCCGCATGTTGTTTCTCCGGCGAGGCTTTCAGGGCGATCTGCTCGACGCTCTCCAGCGAGACCATCTCACCGGCGATTTTGGCGAAGCGTTTCGCCCGTCCCTGAATCTGGCAGAAACCGCCCTCATCAAAGCTGACGATATCGCCGGTGTCGTACCAGCCCGCTTCCATTTCACCTTCGCCGTTATCGGCTACCGGCAGTTCCAGCGCGCCTGGGTTTTCCACGCGCAGATAGCCGTTCATTACGTTGGGACCACGCAGTTGCAGGCGACCGCCCTGCTCGATGCCTGCCACCGAAATCAGACGCGAATCCATCCCCGGCAGGATACGTCCCACGGTGTGCGATTTCGCCGCCATTGGCACGTTAATCGCCACCACTGGCGCACACTCGGTCACACCGTAGCCTTCAAGAATACGGATGCCGTATTTTTCCATGTAGATCTGGCGCGTCCCTTCCTGCAATTTTTCCGCACCGGCCACCACATAACGCAGACGGGCAAAATCGTAAGGGCTGGCGAACCGCGCATAGTTGCCGAGGAAGGTTGAGGTGCCAAACAGCACGGTACAGTTGCGGTCATACACCAGCTCGGGCACGACACGGTAGTGCAGCGGGCTGGGATAGAGGAACACCTCTGCCCCGGTCAGCAATGGCGTGAACAGGCCCACGGTCAGACCAAAGGCGTGAAACAGCGGCAGCGCCGACATAAAGCGGTCACGCGGGGTGAAATCCGCCACGGTACGAATCTGCTCGACGTTAGCCAGAAGGCTTTTATGGGAGTGCACCACCCCTTTAGGATGGCCTTCCGACCCCGAGGTAAACAGTACCATTGCCGCATCTTCCGGCTGTTGCGCCACCTGTGCGCGACGCGGCATCAGCAGATGGGTCAGGATCCACAATTTGTCTTTGGTGGTGACGGTGTCGCGCAGGTCTTCGAGGTAAATCCACTTCACCTCACTCAGCCCCTCTGGCAAATGCCACAGGTTGCCTTTATCCAGGAACTGACGCGAGGTGAACACGGTTTTCACCTGCGACGCGGTCAGCGCCGCACGCATTCCATTGACCCCGGCGGTGTAGTTGAGCATCGCCGGAACGCGTCCACGCAGTGACGCCCCGAGAATCGCCGCTGCTGTCACCGTGGCATTGGGCAGCAGCAGACCAACATATTCGCCCTGCTGGCTGTAACGTTCGAGGATACGCCCGACGCCCAATGCTTTTTTCAGCAGGCCGGTATAGCTGTCGGTTTTGAAGTTGATGTCTTCGATGCAGGGCTTAAACAGGCCGTAACGGGTGCGCGCGTTAAGGAACGCAGTGAATAACGTTTCACGCGGACGCACCGCCATGCGCGCTTCCATCATCACATGATGTAAGTGCTCACCAGCCAGCAGACGGCGGTCACGCGCACGTGGTGCTTCTGGCATCGGGATCACGGTGGCTGGCAACACCGTCAGGGTGATGCGGGGGAACAGGCGACGTTTAAACACCCCGGCGAGGCGGCCAAACGGGGTATATTCCGCGCCTTCGATACGCATTGGCACCACGCTGGCCCCCGATTTTGCCGCCACAAAACCAGCGCCGCTGTAGATCTTCATCAGCGAAGCGGTAACGGTGATACGACCTTCCGGGAAAATCACCACCGGACGACCTTCGTTGATCAGGCGGACCAGATGCTTTATCGACATCGGTTTGGTGGGATCGAGCGGCACGAAGTCGATTATTGGCTTCAGGATACGCATAAACCATTGATCGCTGATCGAGGAATAGACAGCAAACACCGGTTTAATTGGCAGGAATAAGGCTACCAGCACACCATCAAGAAATGACATGTGGTTAGGGGTGATCAGCACTTTAGGTTTGTGCAATGCAGCCAGATCACCGCGCAGCTCGACGCGCCATAACAGGCGGCAGAGGAAACGCAGGCAGGTGAATAACATGCCAGCTCCTTAGCAGTCGTGAAAAATGGTCCCTACGATGCAGGATTCGCGCATTTTCGACAAGTGGCAGCGGTGGCAATGCGTGAAAATTGCATCCATCGGATGGCCCGCGAGGCAACAGTGGTCTGGCTCTGAGAAGGTTCCGCCCGCCAGGCATTGCCGAGTTTCAGCCACAACGTGCAGGCGGACGGGCAAAGGTGCGATGGCGCGCACCTTTGCAATCCGCGCCCTGCGGCGTCCTCGCGCAGCGCTAACGCGCTGTTCCCTCGCTTATCACTCAGGCCTGACGGACCTCGCGGATTCGCCATCCATGGCTCATGCCGCGCTCTCGCCGCATCCATGCGGCTCGTCCTGGCCTTCCCTCTGCGCTCGGCGCTGCGAATGCCGCCCACACCCCCGTTTGCAGGACCATCTAATAAAAACAAACAGCAAAAGAAAAAACACAGGAAATCATCGATGTGGCAGCGGTGCTGACGCGCCATCCGGACTCGCTGAGCGCGGGAACGATTCCAGGAGGAGCCGCATGGATGCGGCGACAGGCGGCGTTGAGCAGGAGCGAACCGACGCCGGTCCGTCGGAAGCGTGAGTAAGCGAAGGGACCGCGAAGCGGCGAGGCAGGCGGCGCAAGGCCGGGGAATGCAAAGGGGACGGCCAGGTCCCCTTTGCTCGGTCGCCGCACGGGCGAACTGAAACTACCTTAGCCAGAAGCGAACGAAACCGACCCGTGGCGAACGAAACAGCATCGCGCTAGCGCGTCTCGCCGCCCTGCCATCCTCCGCCCAGCGCAGCTATCAACTCCACACTACTCACCCACTGGGTACTCTGCAATGACAGCAAACTCTGCTGCTCGCTCAGGCTGGTATTCTCAGTCGTGGCAACGTCGAGATAATCAATCATTCCCGCCTCATACTGATTACGCGTCACCCGCGCCGATTCCTGCGCTGCGGTGGTCGCCAGCTGCTGTGAAACAATCTCGCCCTTCAGCGTGTTCAGCTCCACCAGGTAATCCTCCACTTCCTGCATCCCTTGCAGCACCGACTGCCGATAGCTGGCCACGCTGGCATCGTAGGAAGCGCGTGCCTGCTCCACTTTCGCCGAAGTCGCGCCAAAGTCGAGCAAGGTGCCACTCAGCTCCGGCCCCAGCGACCAGACACGGTTGGGCAGCGAGAACAGGTTGCTAAAGGTGGAAGAACTGACACCGCCGCTGGCGCTTAAGGTCAGGTCCGGGTAGTAACCGGCAATGGCTACGCCCACCGCAGCGTTCGCTGCTGCCACGTTACGTTCGGCATAGGCGATATCCGGACGGCGCTGCAACAGCTGCGACGGTACGCTGTGCGGGATATCCGGCAGGGTGGCATCCAGCTTCGCCACCGGCAGAGAGAAATCGGCAGGTGCGCGTCCCAGCAACAGCGCGATAGCGTGCTCCAGCTGCGCACGCTGCCACTGATAATCCTGCGCGGAAGCGCGAGCGCTTTCCAGCTGCATCTGCGCCTGCGCCAGGGTGGCGCGCGATTCGCTGCCCGCCTGATATTTGTTTTGAATCACCGTCAGGTAGCGTTGATAAGCATCGATGCTGCGCTGATAGAGGGCGATTTTCTCGTCCATAATGCGCAGCTGGAAATAGTCCTGCGCCAGCTCAGACTGGGCGCTAAGGGTGATATTCGCCAGCTCGGCAGCGCTGGCCTGGGCGCTGGCTTTGTTCTCTTCCAGCGTGCGACGCAATTTGCCCCACAGATCCAGCTCCCAGCTGGCGCTCAGCTCGGCCTGATGGCTGTTGCTGACGCTACGCTGGCCGGTGGTGCTGGCACGGCTGCCGCTGCGCGTGCTGGTGGCATCGTAGCTCACCGACGGGAACAGCTCGGCACGTGACTGCGATGCCAGCGCCTGGGCTTCACGGTACTGGGCGGCATAGTTCGCCACGTTCTGGTTAGAGATGCTGACCTGACGCAGCAGGCCATCGAGGGTGGCATCATGGTACACCGCCCACCATTCGCCTTTGCTCTGATCATCCTGCGGCGTGGCCTCGGTCCAGCCTTGCGCCTCTTTAAAATGGGTCGGCATTGCCATCGTCGGACGCTGATAATCAGGACCAACGGTACAGCCTGCCAGCAGCAGCGCCATAAAGATCGGGGTAATTCGTAACGACATTTTCATGGATCAGGATTCCGCATGACGCAACCGCCGCCACTGACGTTTGGTGGCGCGGCTCAGACTATCGAGCCAGAGATAAACAACCGGCGTGGTAAACAAAGTAAGCAACTGGCTGAGCGCCAAGCCACCGGCAATCGCCAGACCAAGCGGGCTGCGCAGGTCGGCATCGCCACCGCGGCCCAGCGCCAGCGGCAGTGCGCCGAAGAAGGCCGCCAGCGTGGTCATCATGATCGGACGGAAGCGCATCAGGCAGGCCTGAGTAATCGCCTGACGCGGCGTCATGCCCTGACGGCGTTCAGCGTCGATGGCAAAGTCGATCATCATAATGGCGTTCTTTTTCACGATACCAATCAACAGGATAATGCCGATCAGCGCGATCACCGTCAGTTGCGTATTCGTCAGCAGCAACAGCAGCAAGGCACCGACGCCCGCCGACGGCAGCGTAGAAAGAATGGTGAGCGGGTGGATATAGCTTTCGTACAGCACGCCGAGCACGATATACACCGCCGCCAGCGCCGCCAGAATCAGCCACGGCATGGTGGCGGTCAGCTGAGAAAACGCGGCGGCAGTCCCGGCAAAGCCCGCCTGAATATTGGAAGGCAGCCCCAGTTTCGCCATCGCCTGCTTGATAAGCTGCTGCGCCTGTTCCAGCGAGACGCCGTCATTCAGGTTGAAGGCGATGGTGCTGGTAGCAGACTGCCCCTGATGCGCCACCGAAAGCGGCGCATTGCCGCCGACAAAAGTGGCAAAGGCTGAGAGCGGCACCCGATCGCCACTGTCATTGACGACAAACAGCTCTTTCAGGATATTCGGGTCACGGGTGTAGCTGTCCTGCAACGACATCACCACATGGTACTGGTTAAGCGTGTGGTACAGCGTGGCAATCTGCCGCTGGCTGAAGGAGTTGTTCAGCATGGTATCGATCATCTGCACGTTAACCCCGAGCATCTTTGCCCGGTCGCGATCGATATTGATCACCACTTCCTGGCCGCCGATTTGCGAGTCAGAATCCACGCTGTTCAGCTGCGGGATCGCCGCCAGCGCCGCCTGCACTTTCGGCGTCCAGGTGCGCAATACATCCAGATCGTCGGCCTGCAAACTGTATTGATAAGTGGCGTTGGCACTGCGGCCACCAATATGCAGATCCTGCGCCGCCATCAGGAACATCTGTCCCCCGGCAATATGGCTGGTCTTCATACTCAGGCGGTTGGCCACTTCGGTGGCGGTCGCGGTTCGCTTATCAAAATCCTTCAGTCGCACAAAGAAGTTGGCGCTGTTACGCGAACCAAACATGCCGCTGCCCATCGACGACATCACGCTTTCGACTGCCGGGTCAGACTCGATGATTTTGGTAAACTGCAACATCTTCGGCTTCATCGCCTGGAAAGAGATGTTTTGATCGGCGCGCAACGCGCCCATCAACAGCCCGGTATCCTGATTGGGGAAGAAGCCTTTCTGCACCACCGAATACAAAAACAGGTTCAGCAACACGGTAAGCAGCAAGCTGAACATCGTAATTTTCTGGTGCGCCAGCACCCAGGCCAGACCACGCGAGTAGGCAGCCAGCAGCGCATTCAGCTGGTTTTCAATAAACTGATACAGCGGATGCGGGCGTTTGCTGACTTTCGGCTTCGGTTTCAGCAGCCGCGCGCACAGCATCGGCGTCAGGCTGAGCGAGACAAACATCGAGATCAGCAGCGAGATGGAAAGCGTCACGGCAAACTCGCGGAACAGACGGCCGACGATACTCCCCATCAGCAGAATCGGGATGAAGACCGCAATCAATGACATGGTCATCGACAGCACGGTAAAACTCACTTCCTGCGCCCCACGCAGCGCGGCGCGCAGTGGACTTAACCCTTCTTCGATATGGCGGGTGATGTTTTCCAGCACCACAATCGCATCATCGACCACAAAGCCGGTCGAGATGATCAACGCCATCAGCGACAGGTTATCGAGGCTGTAACCCAGCAGATACATCACCGCACAGGTGCCAATCAGCGACACCGGCAGCGCCAGCGCCGGTATCACCACCGCCTGCACATTACGCAGGAAGACAAACACCACCGCAATCACCAGCATCACGGCGATCAGCAGCGTCTCTTCGGTGTCATACAACGACTGGCGCACCGTCGGAGAACGGTCCACCACCAGTTTCAGTTGGGTATCGGCGGGCAGATCTTTTTCCAGATTCGGCAGCTGCGCTTTAATGGCGTCGATAGTATCCAGCATGTTAGCCCCGGCCTGGCGCGTGATACCGATCATCACCGATGGCGTAGCATTGAGGAAACCGGCCTGATACTTATCTTCAATCGAGTCGTACACGGTCGCCACATCATGCAGCCGCACCGCTTTGCCGTTGTTATAGCTGACGATCAGATTGCGGTACTGTGCCGCTTTATCCAGCTGTCCGTTGCTGTCCACCAGCCACGACTGGCTGCTGCCCTGCAAAATCCCTTTCGGCAGGTTGGTGGTGCTATCGGCGATGGCGCTACGCACCGTATCCAGTGAAATACCGTATTGCGTCAACTTCTGCGGTTGCAGGTCGATGCGCACCGCAGGCAGCGCACTGCCCATCAGCGATACTTCGCCGACGCCCTGCACCTGGCTCATCGCCTGTTCAATCTTGCTTTCCGCCAGGTCGTAGAGCTCACCCGGCGTTCGGGTGGCGGAGACCAGCGCCAGCATCACAATCGGCGCATCGGACGGGTTGGCTTTACGGTACGTCGGCAGCGATTCCATCGAGCTGGGCAGCAAACTGCGCGCCGCGTTAATGGCCGCCTGCACATCACGCGCCGCGCCGTTGATATCGCGATCCAGTTCAAACTGCAAAATGATGGTGCTGGAACCCTGCGAACTGCTCGACGTCATCTCGGTGATGCCCGCGATCTGCCCGAGCGAACGTTCCAGCGGTGTCGCCACCGTGGCCGCCATGGTTTCCGGGCTGGCCCCGGCAAGGCTGGCGCTGACCATGATGGTGGGGAAATCCACCTGCGGCAGTGGAGCCACCGGCAGCAGCCGGTAGCCTAACAGGCCAAGCAGCATGATCGACAGCGTCAGCAGCAGCGTGGTCACCGGGCGGAAGATAAACAGCCGCGTCAGATTCATTGCTCGCCTCGCGCCTGCTGCTGTTTACGCTGCACAAAACGCTTGCCACGCTGCGCCCAGCCATCAAACCACAGATAAATCACCGGAGTGGAGAACAGCGTCAACACCTGGCTGACGATCAACCCGCCGACGATCACCAGGCCAAGCGGCTGGCGCAACTCAGCGCCAGAACCGGAGGCCAGCATCAGCGGCAATGCCCCCAGCAGCGCCGCCATGGTGGTCATCATAATCGGACGGAAACGCAGCAGACACGCCTGATGAATCGCATCGCGTGGGCTCATTCCCTGCTTGTTTTCCGCTTCCAGCGCGAAGTCGATCATCATAATGGCGTTCTTCTTCACGATGCCGATCAACAGGATCACCCCGATCAACGCAATCAGGCTGAACTCGCTCCCGGCCAGCAGCAGTGTCAGCAGCGCACCCACTGCCGCCGACGGCAGTGTGGAGAGAATGGTGACCGGATGAATAAAGCTTTCATACAGAATGCCCAGCACCACATACATGGTGATCAGCGCCGCCAGAATCAGCCACAGCGTGTTGCCGGTGGCGCTCTGGAACGCTGAGGTTTCCCCCTGATAACGCAGGGTGATACTCGACGGCAGATTCAGCTGCTGCGTCACCTCGGTAATCGCCTGCTGCGCATCTTCCAGTGAATAACCGCTGCTGAGGTTAAACGACACCATCACCGCCGGGAACTGGTTGAGACGCATATGCATCAGAGAACCGGTGCGCTCATGGATGGTGGCGATCGAGGTCAGTTTCACCATGCCAGTCGTGCTGCTGGTGCTGGATGAGCTCGAACTGCTGGAGCTGTCCGATGAACTGGAGCTGGAGCTACTGCTGCTGGACGCGCTGCTGGTGGTGGTGGTGGAGCTGCTACTGTCGCTGCTGCTCGACGGTTGCAGATAGACATCATCAAACGATGCCGGAGACTGCTGATAAGTGGGTGCCACTTCCAGCACCACGCGATACTGGTTCGCCTGGGTAAAGATGGTAGACACCAGACGCTGACCAAAGCTGTTGTACAACGCGGTATCGACGTCAGAGGCGGTAATGCCGTAGCGTGCCGCTTTATCACGGTTCAGTTCCACATAAGCCACGCGGCCCTGATCCTGTAAGTTGCTCACCACACCATTAAATTCCGGGCGTTTCTGCAAGGCGGCAATCAGCTGCGGCGTCCATTTCACCAGGTTTTCGCTGTCAGCATCGTCCAGGGTGAACTGATACTGATTCGGCGTGACCTGGTCGTTGACCGTTAAATCCTGCGCTGGTTGCAAATAAAGCTGGATACCCGTCACCTGGGTCGCCGCCTGTTGCAGCTGTTTAATCACCACATCGGCTTTGTCATCACGCTCGCCAAACGGCTTGAGGTTAATCTGCATACTGCCGCTGTTGAGGCTGGTATTGGTGCCGTCGATGCCGATGGTCGAGGACAAGCTCTCCACCGACGGATTTTGCAGGATCACTTTTGCCAGTGCCTGCTGCCGTTTCGACATTTCACTAAAGGAGACATCCTGCGAGGCAAGGGTGACGCCCTGAATCAGGCCGGTATCCTGGGTCGGGAAGAAGCCTTTAGGAATCACCAGATACAGCACCGCCGTCAGCGCGAACGTCGCCAGCGCCACCAGCAACGTCAGCTTCTGGTGATTCAGCACGATAGTCAGCATGCGGTCATAGCCGCGCACCAGCTTGTCAAAAAATTCGCCGCCTTTGCGTGAGAAACGCGACTGTTTTTCCGGCGGGATATGCTGCAACAGATAAGCACACAGCATCGGGGTCAGCGTCAGCGACACCAGCATCGAGACGAGGATCGACACCGCCAGGGTGATGGCAAATTCGCGGAACAAACGCCCGACCACATCGCCCATAAACAGCAGTGGGATCAGCACCGCAATCAGCGAGAAGGTCAGCGAGATAATGGTGAAGCCAATCTGCTGGGAACCTTTCAGCGCCGCCTGCATCGGCGTTTCGCCCTCTTCCAGCCGTCGCGAGATATTCTCCACCACCACAATCGCATCGTCGATCACGAAACCGGTGGCGATGGTCAGCGCCATCAGCGACAGGTTGTTCAGGCTGAAGTCAGCCAGGTACATCACGCCGAAGGTCCCAATCAGCGACAGCGGCACCGCTACGCTGGGGATCAGCGTCGCCGCGATATTGCGCAGGAACAGGAAGGTGACCATCACCACCAGCGCCACCGACAACATCAGCTCAAACTGCACGTCACTGATCGAAGCACGAATGGTTTGCGTACGGTCGGAAAGGATGGTCATCTTCACGCCATCCGGTAACGCCGCCTGCAACGTAGGCAGTTTGGCTTTGATGGCATCCACCACCTGAATGACGTTTGCCCCCGGCTGACGCTGTACGCTTATCACAATCGCCGGGCTGTTATTGGCCCATGCCGACTGGAAGCTGTTTTCCGGCCCCTGCTCGATATGAGCAATATCTTTCAGGCGCAGTGCAGCACCGTTCTGATAGGTGATAATCAGGTTGCCGTACTCTTCAGCGGTGCGCAGCTGGTCGTTAGCGTCGATGGTGACCGAATGGTATTTGCCGTCGAAGCCGCCTTTTGAGCCGTTCACGTTGCTGTTGCCGATCAGGGTGTTGACGTCTTCCAGCGTCAGGTTATGTGCTGCCAGTGCTTTCGGGTCCATCTGGACACGAATCGCCGGTTGATGGCCCCCCGCCAGCGTCACCATACCGACGCCGGAAATCTGTGACAGCTTCAGCGCCACACGGGTGTTGACCAGATCCTGCACTTCGGTGAGCGGCAGCGTATCGGAACTGGCCGCCAGGGTGATCACCGCGGTATCTGCCGGGTTGACCTTTTTATAGGTTGGCGGATTAGGCAGATCGCTCGGCAGCAGGTTGTTCGCGGCATTGATCGCCGCCTGCACTTCCTGTTCCGCCACATCCAGCGACAGATCAAGGCTGAACTTCAGCGTAATGATTGAGGACCCACCGGAGCTGGTGGAGGTCATCTGGCTTAAACCCGCCATCTGCCCCAGCTGCCGCTCCAGCGGCGAAGTGATCGATGAGGCCATCACGTCCGGGCTGGCACCCGGATACAGCGTGGTGACCTGAATGGTCGGATAGTCCACCTGCGGCAACGCCGAGGTGGAGAGGAATTTATAAGCGAAGATCCCGGCGATCAGCACGCCCACCATCAACAGGATGGTAGCGACCGGCCGCTGGATAAACAGGCGTGACGGATTCATTTGGCCTCGGCGGTCGCAGTCGGTTTGCTCTCATCGGCCAGCGTCACTTTACTGCCGTTGGTCAGACGATCGATGCCTTCCGTCACCAGACGTTCGCCCGGCTCTACCCCTTTCAAAATCGCCTGGAAATCTTCACCAAAGGTCGGGCCGGTGGTGACCGCTTTACGCGTCACGGTGTTGTCTTTGTTGATGACAAACACAAAGCTGCCATCGCTGCTCAGTTGCAACGCCTGGGCCGGGATCACCGTGGCGTTTTTCAGGGTATCGGTTTGCAGGCGCAGATTGACGAACTGGTTGGCAAACAGCGACTCGTCTTCGTTGGGGAAGCTGGCTTTCAGCTCGATGGTGCCGGTGCTGGTGTCGATTTGGTTGCTGATATATCTCACTTCACCCTGCGCCAGCACCGTGGTGTTGTCCTGATCAAACGCTGTTGCTGGCAGGCTTTGTTCGTTGTGCAGCGCTTTGGTCAGCTGCGGAATGTTGCTTTGCGGCACACTGAAGGTCACTGCCGCCGGTTGCATCTGCGTCACCACCACGATACCGGTGGTATCAGTGGTCTGGATCATATTGCCCGGGTCCACCAGACGCAGGCCCACGCGGCCGCTGACCGGCGAGGTGATGCGCGCGTATTCGATATCCAGTTTTGCACTGGCGATCTGCGCTTCATCCGCTGCCACCGCACCGCGATACTGGCCTACGGTCGCCATCTGGGTATCCAGGTCCTGGCGCGCCAGTGAGTCCTGCGCGTAGAGTTTTTTGTAGCGTGCTAGCGTCAGTTCGGCACTTTTCAGCAGCGCCTGGTTCTGATTAAGATCGCCCTGATACTGCGCCAGCGTCGCCTGATAGCTGCGCGGATCGATCTGCGCCAGCAGCTGGCCCGCCTGCACTTTCTGTCCTTCGGTGAAGTACACCTTATCCAGCTGACCCGCCACCCGGCTGGTAACCGTCACGCTGGCATTGGGCACCACCGTCCCCAGCGCATTCAGATACACCGGCACATCGGCGGTGGTGGCAACGCCACTGTGCACCAGGGTCGCCCCCCCCATCATCATCGCCATGCCCGGCGGGCCACCGGCGCCACGGTGACCACTGCGCCCACCGTGTTCACCACCCGGCGGCATTCCGCCTGGCGGCATCCCACCGCGTCCACCGACTACGCGCCAGATCACGCCAGCCACAATTAACAGCACAACTAACAGGAGCAGCCATTTCAGCCAGCGAGAGAAAGCGGATCGAGGAGCGTTGGTCTTCATTGAGTTTTTAGGTCTCAGATAAATGGAAAATCCCCTGAAAAACAGGGGATTATTTCAAAGGTAAATCATTACTGCGCGTATTATCGGCTGAAAAACATATTTTATTCCATGCTTAAACCGTAAGGGTATCGTTAAGATCCTCAGGATTTCCAGCCGCCGCCGAGTGCCTTGTACAACGTGATTTTCTGGCTTAACTGGCCCAGATGCGCGCTAATCAGCGTTTGTTGTGCGCTGTAAAGAGAACGTTGAGCCACTAACACATTGAGATAATTATCAACGCCCTGCTTATACCGCAATTCAGAATAGTCGTAGTCGCGCTGATTCGCACCTACCTCTTTTTGCAGGGCCGTCATTTGATCCTGCCAGGTGTCCTGACCAGCCAGCGCATCGTTCACTTCTTTAAACGCGGTCTGGATCGCTTTTTCATAGTTGGCGATCTCAATGCGTTTTTCGATATGGGCGATGTTCAGGTTAGCCTCGTTTTTGCTGCCGTCAAAAATCGGCAGGTTAATCGAGGGGACAAACGACCAGGCACCGGTACCGCCACCCAGCAGGCTGCCAAGCGAGCTACTGGTGGAGCCACCGGATGCCGTCAGCGTAATGCTCGGGAAGAAGGCCGCGCGCGCTGCACCGATATTGGCATTAGCGGCTTTCAGCGTATGTTCGGCGGCCATCACATCCGGACGGCGCGTCAGCAAATCTGACGGCAATCCGGCTGGTGTGGCCGGGAACTGCCAGTTGGCATCCAGCGACGCATGGGACAGCAGCGACACCGGCAGATCGGTGCCCACCAGCAGACGCAGCGCATCCACATCCTGGCGTACCTGACGGGTGTAGCTGGCAACATCCGCCTCGGCCGCACGCACTGTGCTTTCTGCTTCGGCCAGGTCCTGGTCGCTGCTGACGCCACCGTCATAGCTCATTTTGGTCAGCCGGTACGAATCCTGCTGGCTCTGGGCGGTGTGCTGCGCCAGATGCAGCAGATCGTTATCCGAGCACAGGGTCAACCAGGCGGTCGCGACTTCGGAGATCAGCGAGATACGGGTGGCGCGTTCGGTTGCTGCGGTCGAGAGATAGGTTTCCTGCGCCTGATCGCGCAGGCTGCGCAAACGACCAAAGAAATCCAGCTCCCATGAGGTGACGCCCAGACCGGCGTTCAGCTCGTGGTAAGTGATCGGACCGCTGGTTTGGGTGTTGTACAGATTGCCCGGCTCATGCGCCGAGGTCTGGCTGGCCGTGGCGTCAATTGACGGCATCAGCGCAGCGCGCTGCACCGTGACATCGTTACGCGCCTCTTCGACATTGAGGGCCGCGACGCGCAGGTCGCGGTTGTTATCGAGTGAAAGCTGGATCAGATTACGCATCGTGGCATCGGTGAAAAAATTCTGCCACGGCAAATCCGCCACATTGCCCACTGCGGTGGGCTGATCGTAATGGGCATCCACCGGCATCAATGGGCGCTGATAATGCGGCTCCATGGTACAGCCGGTTAAGCCCAGGGCAGCAGCCAGCGGCAGCAGCGCCCAGTTAAAGGTTTTAGTTATCATGCTGCACCCCCTCTGCGGATGCGTTTTTCTTACGCGCGAAGAACTGCGACACCACCACGTAGAACATCGGCACAAAGAAGATGGCGAGGAAGGTCGCGGTAATCATCCCGCCAGCCACCGCCGTACCGATGGAGTGCTGGCTACCTGCGCCCGCACCGTTAGAGATGGTGAGCGGCAGCACGCCGAGGATAAAGGCCATTGACGTCATGATGATCGGGCGGATACGCAGTCTGGCTGCCTCCACCGCCGCTTCCACCAGGCTCTTGCCTTCCCGCTCGTGCAGTTCCTTAGCAAATTCAACAATCAGGATGGCGTTCTTCGCCGCCAGCCCGACGGTGGTTAATAGCCCTACCTGGAAGAACACATCGTTCTGCAAGCCGCGCAGCAACACCGCGCAGATGGTGCCCAGCACGCCAAGCGGCACCACCAGAATCACCGAGAACGGAATCGACCAGCTTTCGTACAATGCCGCCAGGCACAGGAACACCACCAGAATCGAGATGGCATACAGCTGAGTGGTCTGGTTGCCTGATGCCTGCTCCTCATAAGAGATGCCGTACCACTGCACGCGGAAACCGCTCGGCAGCTGCTTCGCCAGCTCCTCAACCGCTGTCATCGCTTCACCGGTACTTTTACCCGGAGCCGGGGAACCGAGGATCTCTTCCGCCGTCAGGCCGTTAAAGCGTTCGAAGTGCGGCGAGCCATACACCCATTTACCGGAGGCAAAGGCGGAGAATGGAACCATGGTGCCGCTGGTATTGCGGAAGTACCATTTATTGAGGTCGGACGGCGTCACGCGGGAATCCGCTTTCCCCATCAGGTACACCTCTTTGACACGACCGTTGTACATGAACTGGTCGATATAGCTGGAGCCCCAGGCCACCGACAAGGTGTTGTTGATGTCGGTCATGCTCAGGCCGAGCGCGCTGGCTTTTTCGTCATTAATCTCCAGTTGATACTGCGGCTCATCTTCCAGGCCATTCATGCGTACCTGAGCCAGACGCGGGTCTTTGTTCGCCAGGGCAATTAACTGATGCGTGGCATCCATCATCTGCTGATGGGTGTGCGCGCCGGTATCCTGCAAATAGAGGTCAAAGCCGGTGGCATTACCCAGCTCCATCACCGCAGGCGGCACCATGGCAAAGATTTTGGCGTTTTTGTAATTGGCAAAATGCGCCATTACCCGGTTGGCCAAATCCTGTACGCTCTGGCCGCTATGGGTTCGTTCCCCCCAGTCTTTCAGACGCACAAACGCCATGGCGTTACTCTGACCGCGACCGGCAAAGTTAAAGCCCGCCACGCCAAAGGTGGTGGTGACCACGGAAGCTTCGTTCTTTTGCAGGTAATCATTCAGGTCGTTGATCACCTGCTGGGTACGTTGCGACGAGGCGTTTACCGGCAGGGTCATCTGCACCATCATCAAGCCCTGGTCTTCATTGGGCAGGAAGGTGGTCGGTACGCGGGTAAACAGAAAGCCCGTTACCCCGACAATCACCAGATACACCACCATAAACAGCCCACGCCGTGAGATGACTTTACTCACGCCGCGGGTGTAGTGCATCGCACCGCTATCAAACTTGCGGTTAAACCAACCGGCAAATCCCGTGGTTTTGTGCTCGGCCGAACTGGCTTTCAGCAGGGTGGCGCACAGCGCCGGGGTGAAGATCAACGCCATAATCACCGACAGCGCCATCGCCGACACAATGGTTATCGAGAACTGACGATAGATAACCCCGGTTGATCCGGCGAAGAACGCCATCGGCAGCAGTACCGCCGACAGCACCAGCGCGATACCGAACAACGCCCCCTGGATTTGCTGCATCGATTTGATGGTGGCGGTTTTCGGATCGAGCCGTTCTTCGTGCATCACACGCTCGACGTTCTCCACCACTACGATGGCATCATCCACCAACAGCCCTATCGCCAGCACCATCCCGAACATCGTCAGGGTGTTGATGCTGTAGCCGAAGGCCGCAAGGATACCGAAAGTACCCAGCAGAACCACCGGCACCACCAGCGTGGTGATCATGGTCGCGCGCAGGTTTTGCAGGAAGACAAGCATCACGAAGAACACCAGTATCACGGCTTCGATCAGCGTTTTTACCACTTCTTCAATCGACGCGCTCACCACCGGTGAGGTGTCGTAGGGATAGGTGACTTCCACGTTATCCGGCAGCGACTCTTTCAAATCGGCAATCGTCTGACGGACCGCTTTCGCGGTGTTCAGCTCGTTGGCACCGGTTGCCAGACGCAACGCGATACCTGCCGCCGGTTTGCCGTTGAGCGTGGCGTCAATGCCGTAGCTTTGTGGCCCCAGTGCTACCGATGCCACATCTTTCAGGCGTACCTGAGAGCCATCGCTGTTCACTTTCAGCAGCACGTTCTCAAACTGTTTTACCGTGGTGAAACGGGTTTTGCCGAGTACCGTTGCCTGGGTTTTTGCGCCCTGAATGGTCGGCAGACCGCCCAGCGAACCGGAAGACACCTGCACGTTCTGATTATCAATCGCGGTACTGACATCGCTCGGCATCAGGTTGTATTTGTACAATTTGGCGGGATCGAGCCAGATACGCATGGCGTATTCGGAACCCAGCACCATAAAGTCACCGACACCTGGGGTACGTGAAATCGGGTCTTCCAGTTTGGAGACCAGCATATCCGCGAGGTCACCGTT
The DNA here is from genome assembly GCF_059730475.1 of Pantoea sp. X-Soil-TKNS-1280. Classification (NCBI taxonomy): domain Bacteria; kingdom Pseudomonadati; phylum Pseudomonadota; class Gammaproteobacteria; order Enterobacterales; family Erwiniaceae; genus Pantoea; species Pantoea sp. X-Soil-TKNS-1280. The sequence goes on from NZ_AP035962.1 coordinate 3,433,335, forward strand.
GGTCAGCTTGCCGTCTTTCGAAATCAGGCCAACCACCATCATGAAGTTTTTCTGGTACTTACGGATGCGGATACCCTGCTGGGTGACATCGGTCGGTAATTGCGACTCCGCCAGAGAAACGCGGTCCTGCACCTGTACCTGCGCAATATCCGGGTTAATCCCCTGGTTGAAGGTGGCGATGATCTGCGCACTACCGTCGGATGCACTGCTGGATTCGAGGTAACGCAGACCGTCCAGGCCGTTAAGTTGCTGTTCAATCACCTGCACCACGGTGTTTTGCGTGGTTTCGGCACTGGCACCGGGATAGGTGACGGAAATCGACACCGCCGGGGGTGAGATATCGGGGTATTGGTTAACCGGCAGTTTGAGCGTCGCAATCGCCCCCACCAGCATCACAATGATCGCGATCACCCACGCAAATATCGGGCGTTCAATAAAAAACTTAGACATTACGCCCCCTTATTGTGCCGCAGCATCAGTCATGGAGAGGCTGACGGCATTGGCGGAAGGCGTGTCATTGGTATCGGCCGCCGTGGTGGTCACTTTGACGCCGCTGCGTACACTTTGCAGATTGTTTACCACCACCTTCTCGCCCTCTTTCAAGCCTCCGGTCACCAGCCACTCCCCTTTGATCATCTCGCCGGTGCTGATGCTGCGCTGCTCAATAGTGTCATCGCTTTTCACCACATAGACGTAAGGCTGGCCTTTGGTGTCATGCATGATGGATTCCTGCGGCACCAGGATGCCCTGCTGCTGGACGCCCTGCGGGAAGCTGGCGTGCACATACATCCCCGGCAGTAACTCGTCTTTCGGGTTCGGGAACACCGCGCGCAGCACCACGGTGCCAGTGGCGGTATCCACATTCACTTCCGAGAAGGCCAGTTTGCCCTGCGCGCCATATTGGCTGCCATCTTCCAGCGAGAGGCCCACGGCGGCAGTGTTATCGTCGATCTTCGCGATCTTGCCGTCAGCCAGCGCGCGGCGCAGGTGCAGCAGATCGGTTGACGACTGATTCACATCGACATAGATGGGATCAAGCTGGGTAATGGTGGCGAGATAATCGGTTTGCCCGTCAGTGACCAGCGCACCGGCGGTGTAAATCGAACGGCTGATATGACCGGAGATCGGTGCTTTCACCAGGGTGTAGTCGAGATTCACTTTGGCGGTTTCCACATCGGCTTTCGCTTCGCGCTCGGCCGCCACCGCATCATCGTAGGTTTGCTGGCTAATGGCGTGGGCGGCCGCCAGTGGCTGATAGCGTTTCGCCAGCATGGCATCGTTTTGCCAGGTCGCCATGGCTTTGTCATAAGCGGCTTTATACGTGGCCGGGTCGATTTGATACAACGGCTGGCCCTCTTTCACTTCTCCCCCTTCGGTGAAAAGTATTTTTTGGATCACACCGCTGACCTGCGGACGCACCTGAGCGGTTCTTACCGCCGTGGTGCGGCCAGGCAGTTGCGTCACCAGCGTAACAGGCTCAGTTTTCAGGGTGACAACGCCGACTTGCGGCGTCGCAGACGCGGCGGGTGTAGCTCCGCCCTGATCACAGGCTGCCAGTAAAAACACGACGCTGGCAGAAAGAAGTTTCAGGCGCATAGTTTTTCTCAATAAGATGGGTAAAAGTAATGAGAATGATTACTCTCAAGGAAAGTCATTGTAGGCAGGGTGCAACTACACAGCTGTTAAGGTTGCGTAAAACATATTTTCGAAACGAAAATGGTAAACCTTTCGTGCGATAAATCGCTGTGTTTTTTAGCTTTTTGCGGGTTTTCATCCCCGTCAATTTGTTATAGCGCGATAAATCGCGCCGCTACGGTAACTGCGTTTGTTAGCGCCACTGCTAAACTTTGCATCCCATTGTAGCGGCGCGATTTATCGCGCATTGTTAACCTTTCGGTTCAATACCACGGCGGCGCAGCTCCCGACGCGCCAAATCCTTTAACCAGCAGGAAAGCGTCACGTTGTCATCATCGGTCAGCGCACGGAGCTGATCATGCAATTCCGGATGGATACGCAGCTGGAATGCCGCCGAGCGGCCCTCACCTTTCGGCGTTCGGTCTTTGAGTTTTGGCATAGGGTTTCACTCAACGGATGGCAATAAATACGCCCCTTACCTGCGCTACCAACACAGTAAGGGGCTGGCGGACCTTGATGGAATGCGACATCGCGGTGCGTTGTGGCATACGTTACACGACGAGATATTTTTTTGTTGGCGGGGGAACGTTAAGGGATAGATAAGAGGTGTGAGCGTTTTAGCATTGCCTGACCATCATGATTTGGCTCTGAATCGCAGGCAAAAAAAACCCACGCATCTGCGTGGGTCGGTGCAACAGAACAGGGTGAGCAGCGTGTGCTGCCGTTCTTCACACCCATCAATACCTCTGGGACTTTCATCCTCGCATCAACGGTGTGCTGACGACAGCGGGAAAACGCAACGGAATTCGGGGAAATGCAACGAGGTGTGAAAACTTCACCACCTCGTTTACATCATGATTTCGTTAAGATTTATCGGGTGCTGGTTTGCTGTAGATGGCGTCGGGCGCGATGTTCATATGTTTCAGCACCGGCCCCATAATGTTGCCGAAGACCGGAGCCGCCACCGAACCACCAAAGTGGTCACCGGCGGTCGGATGGTTGATCATCACCACCAGCGCCACTTCCGGATGGCTGGCAGGCGCGATGCCTGCGGTGTAGTTGACATAACCGCCATCATATTTACCGCTGCTGCCCATCTTCTCTGCGGTACCGGTTTTGGTCGCGAGTCGGTAGCCCGGCACAGCGGCTTTCACCCCGGTTCCCCCTGGCAATACGTCGCTCTCCAGCATATGCACCACGGTTTGCACGATTTGCGGATCGGCCACCTGTTTACCCAGTACCGGTGGCGTCACCTTGGTGATCGACAGCGGGCGATAGATGCCATACGACCCCAGCGTGGCGTATTCACGCGCAATTTGCAGCGGCGTGACGCGCAGGCCGTAACCAAAGGCAAAGGTCGCGCGTTCGATATCCGCCCAACGCTCACGATGCAGCGGGAAGTAACCGACGCTCTCGCCGGTCAGCCCTAATCCGGTGGGTTTGCCGAGACCAAAGGCCTGATAGGTATTCACCAGCGCCTCAGCAGGCATCGCCAGCGCAATATGGGAGACCCCGATGTCGCTCGACTTCTGCAAAATGCCGGTCATGGTCAGACGCGGCCAGTGGCCAACGTCACGGATCAGGTGACCGTTAACCGAGTAAGGCGTGGTATCGATCACTGAATCCGGTCGCACCAGATGGCGCTCCAGCCCTTCCATCACCACCAGCGGTTTCACCGTGGAGCCGGGTTCGTAGCTGTCGTTTATCGCCGTGTTGCGCATCTGCGCGGGGGTCGCGCCATCATAGTTATTCGGGTTGAACGAGGGGTAAGACGCCATCGCCAGAATTTCACCGGTATCGATTTTCACCAGTACCGCCGCGCCGGAGTCTGCTTTGTTCAGCAGCACGCCATCGCGCAGTTTGCTGTACAACGTGTACTGGTCAAATTTATCGATGCTGAGTTGCACCGTAGGTGGCTGTTGCGGTGGCTGGTAATCAATCATCGAGATGATATTGCCGTTTTTGTCCTGGCGATAAACCTCTTTACCCTCTTCGCCCTGCAACAAGCGGTCAAAACCTTTTTCCAGTCCATTCAGCCCGTTGTTATCCGCTCCGACGATACCAATCAATGGCGCAGCAGCTTCACTCATCGGATAGAAACGGCTGTCGTCGTACACCGAGCTGATGCCTTTCAGGCGCAGCGCCGCGATATCTTTGGCGATGCTTAACTCAATTTTACGCCCGAGGTACAGGAAGCGTTTTTTCGGGTTGGCGACAATCTGCTGTGCCAGCTGATCCGGCCGCATATTCAGCGCATTAGCCAGATAGGCCCACTTGGCGCTGGTAAAATCGGGGTTACTTTCCAGTACCCGCATCGGGTCGGCAATGATATCGCGGGACGGGACGCTGAGCGCCAGCGCTTCGCCGTCACGGTCCAGCAGAGTGCCGCGATTAGTTGGCAACGTGACGGTACGCAGCGAACGCTGATCCGCTTCGTGTTCCAGCATCGGATGATTAATCAGCTGCAAATCAGCGACGCGTGCCAGTAGCAGACCCATACAACCGAGCACACCTAAACAAATCAGGCGAAAACGAAACGGATTGAATGGGGCCTGGATCTGGTCTTTTCCCAGAAGTTTTTTTATTCGGGCCATGGTATTACCACTGCAATTAAAAAGTAAAACGGGGGCTATCGCAGCAGTTATAAAGAAAGGCGAGGCGGGATAACAGGAAAACTGTGTTTCAGTTCGTTAGCGTGGGGCGCAGACAAAAAAAACCTGCGCATCTGCGCAGGTCGGTGTAATCAAGAAAACTTTTTGATGTTCACCCATCAATACCTCTGGGACCCTGACTGTAGCAAGGCGCAGAGACGGGATTCCATCTCTCAAACGCAACAGTTACCCGCAAAATGTAACCAGCGATGAGATTCTTACTGGATTGTGCAAACCTCATGTTTTTTGATTTCCACCAGGCAACTCATGGCGTTCGGCCCCTGAGTTAACGACGAGGTACCGATATCCAGCGTCAGCACATTGGGGTTCCCTGCGCGGTCCCACGGCTGCCAGGCGCGGCCAAAACCAGGGTCAAACCAGGCTCCGGTGGAGATAATTACCACGCCCGGTGTCAGACCATCGGTGAGGCGAACCCCGGCCAGCATCCGCCCACGCGCGTTGCTGACGTCGATCTCATCGCCATCGACAATCCCGCGCGCCGCCGCGTCCTGCGGGTGCATATACAGCGTTTCGCGTCCGGCGGTTTTGTTAGCCTGCACCGTGGCGGTGGCATCCAGCTGGCTATGCAGACGATCGGATGGCTGAATTGAAATCATATGCAGCGGAAACTGCTCACTGAGCGCCGCCCCCAGCCACTCCTGCGGCTCGCGCCATTCCGGGTGACCGGCAAAATCATCCAGTTGATAATCGGCGATGGTCTGACAGAACAGTTCGATTTTACCGCTGGCGGTTTGAATCGGATGGGTAACCGGGTTGGCGCGGAATTCATCCATAAACACGTAAGGGGTGCCCCCTTCCGGAATCTCCACGAAGCCGCGCTGCCAGAACTCACCGAACTCCGGGAAGTGGATCCCTTTACGCGCATGGGCCACCGCGCATTGCTGATACAGATGCTCGATCCACTGCATCTCGTTGCGTCCTTCGGTGAAGACATCACGATAGCCGAGGCGGTCAGCGAGATCGGCAAAGATATCGAAGTCATTACGCGCCTGATGCTGCGGTTTAATCGCCTGATGCATCGCCAGCACAAAACGGTCACGCGAGGAGCCGCCAATATCGTTGCGCTCCAGCGTGGTGGTGGCAGGTAAAACGATATCCGCCATCTGCGCCGCAGGCGTCCAGACGATATCCTGCACCACCACGGTATCCGGGCGCTGCCAGCCTTCAACCAGGCGATTCAGCTGCTGATGGTGATGGAACGGGTTGCCACCGGCCCAGTGCACCAGATGGATATCCGGATAATGCAGCGTCTCGCCCTGGAAGCTATAAGGCTGTCCCGGCTTGAGCAGCATATCGCTGATGCGCGCCACCGGAATCGACAGGCCAGACGGATTCGGGCCAGTGCTCATCAGCGGTGCCGGACCTTCCTGACGCGGATTGCCAACGCTGTTCATTGAGCCATGACCGAACGAGAAGCCGCCACCCGGCAAACCGGGCTGGCCCAGCATCGACGACAACGCAATCATCATCCAGTACGGCTGCTCGCCACGATGAGCGCGCTGTACCGAATAGGAACAGGTAATAAAGCTGCGTTTGCCGATCAGCTGTTGCGCCAGCAGTGCAATACGCGCCGCCGGAATGCCGGTAATCTGGCTGGCCCACTCCGGGGTTTTCGCCACGCCGTCGCTTTCGCCCAGCAGATAAGCGCGCAGCTGCGGCCAGCCGGTACAGTGGCTGGCAAGAAAGGCCTCATCCACCGCCTGACGCCGGGTGATTTCAAACCCGAGCGCCAGCATCAGCGCCACATCGGTATTGGGTCGAATCGGAATCCACTCTGCGTTGACGAACGCCGGACAGTCATCACGCATCGGGCTGATGTTAATGATTGGCGTACCTTTAGCGGTCAGCTGCTCCAGCGCCGGTTTCAGGCTGTGCTGCCCGGCCCCGCCGGACGCCACCTGGGCATTTTTCAGCGCCAGCCCGCCAAAGGCGACAAAAATCTCCGCATGTGCCACCACGTCCGGCCAGTCAGTGACGCGACCGGTCAGCGGCATATAGGTACCAATCACATAAGGTAAAAAGAACTGCGCTGCGCCCCAGCTGTAGTTGCCCTGCTGGTCAACGCCGCCGCCGCCCTGAAAATAGAAGCGACGGATCAGGGTGCGGGCATGGTTGACGCGCCCGGCCGATGACCAGCCATAAGAACCGTTAAAAATGCCGGAAGCACCGTAACGTTCGCGCACCCGGCGATTTTCTTCCGCCACCAGGTCCAGCGCGGTATCCCAGTCCACCGCGACAAAATCTTCCCGGCCACGCAGGGTACGATCGCTGTTCTCCCGTGATTTCAACCACGAACGGCGCACCATCGGCTGGCGAATACGTTTATCCGAATAAACCAGTTCGGGGATGGTATTCAGCATCGGCGAAGGATCGGCATCCGCGAAGAAAGGTTCGCAGCCAGTCAGGCGATCATGCTCCGTTACGGCGGTAAAAGCGCCCCAGTGCGCCAGGTGTGGCACGCGTGTTTTCATGGTTATGGTCCGGCAGGCAGGTGTTGTGAGTTCTGGCAGCATAACATGCGCGGCGTATCGGGCTAAAGCCTGGCCGCGACCGTCTGATTTTCCGCACTTTTGCGACAGCGCTGGCATTCTGCCGGGTTGCGACGATTAGTGATTTCCGTAACACTGGTGGCATGTGTAAACGTTTTCCCGGAAGCAGGTTAACGAATGGCTACCATTAAGGATGTTGCCAGAATGGCTGGGGTCTCGGTCGCGACCGTATCCCGCGTGATTAATAATTCCCCCAAGGCCAGCGAGAACTCACGCCTCGCCGTCACCATGGCAATGGAGCAGTTGCAGTATCACCCGAACGCCAACGCACGCGCGCTGGCACAGCAATCCACCGAAACCCTCGGCCTGGTGGTCGGCGATGTTTCCGACCCGTTTTTCGGCGCGATGGTGAAAGCGGTGGATGAAGTGGCGGGTCAGACCGGTAACTTTTTGCTGATTGGTAACGGTTACCATAATGAGCAAAAAGAGCGTCAGGCGATTGAGCAACTGATGCGCCATCGTTGCGATGCGCTGGTGGTGCATGCCAAAAAAATCCCGGACGCGGATCTGGAAGTGCTGATGAAGCAGGTGCCGGGGATGGTGCTGCTCAACCGGCTGCTGAAAGGGTTTGAATCACGCTGCATCGCGCTGGACGACCGCTACGGAGCCTGGCTGGCAACACGTCATCTGATCCAGCAGGGCCACACGCAAATCGCCTTTATCTGCTCCACCCACACCATTTCGGATGCCGAAGATCGCCTGCAAGGCTATTACGATGCGCTGAAGGAACACGGCCTGCCGAGCAACGACCGGCTGGTTGCCTGGGGCGAACCGGATGAAGTAGGCGGCGAGCAGGCAATGACCGAGCTACTTGGCCGCGGCAAACAGTTCACGGCGGTGGCTTGTTATAACGATTCTATGGCCGCAGGCGCACTGGCAGTGATGAGTGACAACGGCATCCGCGTACCGGAAGAGATGTCGCTGATTGGTTTCGATGATGTGCTGGTGTCGCGCTACGTCCGTCCGCGTCTGACCACGGTACGCTACCCGATTGTCACCATGGCGCAGCAGGCCGCGCAGCTGGCCTTAGCGCTGGCCAATGATACGCCGATGCCGGAAGTGACTAACATGTTCAGCCCGACGCTGGTGCGCCGCCATTCGGTGAGCGGGCCGGGTTAAATTTTGTCGCTATCCGTAAGGGCGATGCAAATCGCCCTGGGCATTCATCACAAAATTGGAATGTAACTGTTAAATACCCCTCATCTTCTTAACGTTTCTGCCGATACCTGTGCCGGACTTTTCTGGCCACGCCAGCAAGGATCGATAGAAATTTAAGGAGGAAAGATGAGCATTTCCAGACGTTTACTTCTGGCTCTGGGTTTTATCACCGCGGTTATCATCGCGCAGGGGACGCTGGCGATCAGTTTTATCAGCGGATTTCAGGATCGCTTCGAAAATGTGCAAAGCCGCGCCATTCCCTCAATTAAACTGCTGAGTGACCTCACCGATCGTAGCCAGCAGTTGTGGCTCAGTTTATATCAATACCAAAATAGCCCAACAGATACGCTTGAATCACAGCTGGCGCAGCAGATCGCTGAAATTCGCAAGCAACAGCAGACTTACCAAAACACCCATATCGCCGATGATAAAGACGCCCAACTGGTGCAGCAGGCGACGGACACTCTTAAGCTGCTGAGTCAGCGTCTGCCCGCGTTTCTTGACGCGGTAAAAGCCAATCAACCAAACGTGCTGGCAAACGCTAAGGGCATGGGCAGCGCGCTCCAGACGCTGATTACCGATTATCGCCAGCAAATGGCGCTCAACATGACAGTTGGCGACCAACTGCGGGCCACCAACCGCACCATTTTTCATTTTGTCAGCTGGGCAACCGTAGCGGGGATCACCGTCGCGGTACTGATGATTGTGATATTCGCACTGCTGACCATTAAGCATATCCGCCGCAGCCTGAACAACATCTCGACGATTATGGCGCAGGCAACTGAGCATCTCGATCTCACGGTGGCGGCTGACGAAAGCCGCAACGATGAAGTGAGCAGAATGGCCGGTTACTTTAATAAGCTGATGCGCCATATTTCAAAATCGCTGACAGCGGTGAATACTGCTGCCGGGTCGGTGAGCAGCGCTTCAACGCAAATCGCTGCCGGTAATGAAGATCTCTCGGCACGTACCGAGCAACAGGCCGCCTCGCTGGAGCAGACCGCCGCCAGCATGACCGAGCTGAGTGAAACCGTGCGCCAGACCGCCGACCACACGCGCGATGCGACCCGACTGGCGGATAATGCCAGCACGCTGTCGCGCCAGAGTACCGCGTCGCTGGACACCATGCTCAGCACCATGAACGACATCCATTTAAGTGCGTTAAAAGTTAAAGATATTACCGGCCTGATTGAAGGCATTGCGTTTCAGACCAATATCCTGGCCTTAAATGCCGCCGTCGAAGCCGCGCGTGCCGGGGAACATGGCAAAGGCTTTGCCGTGGTGGCCGGAGAAGTGCGCAACCTGTCCCATCGCTCCACTACCGCCGCACGGGAAATTAAAACGCTGATTGAAGCCTCAACCAATTTGATTGAGTCCGGCGCGCAGCAGGCGGCGCAGGTGGGCGACAGCATTCAGTCGGTCAATGAAGTGATTACGCAGGTCAATAGCCTGGTGAATGAAATCGCCACCGCTGCCGCAGAGCAAAGCCAGGGGATTAACCAGGTGCATCGGGCGATTGATCAGATGGATGATGTGACGCAGCAGAATGCGGCACTGGTGGAGCAGGCGTCGGCAGCGTCTCAGTCGTTGCAGGAACAGGCGGAGCATGTTTCGCGGCTGGTCGGCGCGTTTCGGTTGTATCGCGCCTGACAATTCCCCGTCATTGCACGATAAATCGTGCCGCTACAATGTTGTGCGATTCGTAGCGGCGCAATTTATTGCGCGTTTTATCCGGCACCGTGCCCGGAATAGCACGATAAATCGTGCCGCTACAGTGCCCGCTGATACACCCGTACCACGGTATCCGGGTACTCCAGCGCTTCCTCTTTAAACTCCCAGCCAAAACGCTCGTAATATCCGGCAAAGGTGGACCACAACCACAGCCGGTCATAGCCGCGCTCGCGGGCATAGTCGATAACATGCTGTTGCAGCGCCTGGCTGACGCCCTGCCCGCGCGCATCTTCTTCGATAAACAACGCCGCCAGCCACGGATAGAAATCCTGGCGGCTGATCAAATCGCAGCGCCAGAATCCCACCGTTCCCAGCGGCCTGCCCCCATCCAGCGCCACAAAGGTCACCGGAAAATCAGCCCCTTTCAGGCTGCTTTTTACAATGCTGGCATAAAACTCACGCGGAGTGCCTTCACCAAATTCCCGCCACAGCCAATCGGTAACCTGTGAGGCGAAATGAGGCACTTCCTGAAGTGGCAGAATCTGCATTACATTAATTTCCCCTGAAAAATAGGCACCGATTCAAACAGATAACCGTCAAAATCCGGCGCATCCGCATCAGAGAGTTCCAGCAGGGTATTTTTCACATTTTCCAGATGTTGCCACATCGCCTGCCAGGCCCCCATCACGTCACGGCGACGCAACGCTGCGAGGATGGTTTGATGGTCTCCTAACCACTTCAGACGATACGCGCGGGTTTCAAACTGCGGGCGCAGCTGCTGCCACAGCGGACTGGCTTCATGATGACGCCAGACGCTGGTGACGGTATCCAGCAGCATCTGATTTTGCGTCGCGCCCGCCAGCAGCAGATGAAACAGTTTGTCGTTATCCTGGCTGCTGTCGTTGAGCGCAATGGCACGCTGCTCCTGCTCCAGGGTACGACGCAGGTTTTCAATATCGGCTTTGGTTGCCATTTTGGCCGCAAAAGCGGCGATGTTGCTCTCCAGCAACTGACGAGCCTGAAGCATTTCGAAAGGGCCAACATCGCTGCGGAAAAAGGCTTCTTCCGCATCATCACTGTCCGAAGGGATACGCATCACGTAGACACCCGAGCTTTGACGAATATCGACCGTGCCCTCCAGCTCCAGCATCAGTAACGCTTCACGCACGATAGTACGACTCACGCCCCAGGTTTCCGCCAGCTGACGCTCCGGTGGCAGGCGCGAGCCAACCGGGTAATGTCCGTCAATAATTTGCTGGCGCAGATGCTGCCCGATTTCCTGATACTGCTTTTTCTCTTGTGGCGCTTCGGCTTTTTCCACGCTGTCACCCTTTTGCATCATGGCGCACAAGGTTCCAGCCGCCTCCATTGCGCACGGGAACCTGTCTGCTATCTGGGCGCTAGTGTACCAAAGCCAGCGCCTGATCGAGTACCTTTGCACCATTCAACGTGCCGTAAGCCAGCGTATCGATCACCGCAATAGGCAGCTGATAACTGTCGGTGAGCTTTTTGTTTTCCTCCAGCTTGAAGCGCACCTGCGGCCCCAGCAGCACCACCGCCACCTCGTTGCCGTAATTTTGCAACTCTTCGCGCAGGTTTTGCTCCGGGATAGCGTAGATCTGATACTCAAGGCCGCGCGCCGCCGCCTCTTTTTCCATCCGGGTGACCACCATTGAGGTAGACATGCCTGCCGCGCAGGCCAGTACGATTCGTTTCATGTTGGCGTCCTTATTTCACTTCATCATCAATATTTAGCGTCAGCTGCTGGCTATCACGCAGCTGACGAAACCAATGCGCTGACTTTTTCATACGACGCTGACGATGGTTATCCAGGTCGATTTCGATTAATCCGTAGCGATTTTTAAACGCATTCATCGGCGAGACGTTATCGGTGAAGGCCCACAGCATGTAGCCCTGGCAATGGCAGCCCGCCGCCTGCGCGCGCAGCGCCTGATGCAGATGTTCGGCAATAAAATTGATGCGGTAATCGTCCTGAATCACACCCTGCGCATCCTTAAAACGCGCTTCGTTTTCAATGCCCATGCCGCTTTCCGCTACAAACCACGGCAGGTTGCCGTATTCCTGTTTCATGCGTTGCGCCATGTCGTAGATGATGCGCGGCTGAATTTCCCAGCCCCGCGAGGTATTCATTCGTCGGCCTGGCAGGTCAAAATGCTCGTAGTAGTACGCCGGATGAAACGGTGTCTCAGGGTGCCAGGCGTGGGACGGGGCTTTCACCCGATGCGGGTAATAAAGATTCAGCCCTACTTCATCAACGGTGTTGGCTGCGATAATCGCCAGTTCTTCCGCCGTCACCTCCCACCTGATCTGATGCTTTTCCAGCAGTTGCAGCAGTTCGGCGGGATATTCCCCTTTGATTGCCGGATCGAGAAACACCCGGTTATAGAACAGGTCATACATGCTGGCCGCTTTCACATCATGCGCGGCGGTTGAGCGGGGATACGTGACTTCCGGATTAAGGATGGTGCCAACCGTTCCGGCATAGCCCTGCTGACGAAACAGCTGCACCACCTTTGCCGTCGCCAGATTTTTATGATGATTCCACTGCATCCACTTATGGGTGTTCTGCTCATACGGCCAGCGCAGCGCATCCAGATAAACACGCGTCTGCACCACAATCGGCTCGTTGAAAACAAACCAGCGCGTCACTTTTGCGGCGTAACGGGCGAAGACCTGCGCGGCATAGCGGGTGAACAGCTCCACCACATGCTTCGATTGCCAGCCGCCATATTGTTCCAGCAACTGCGCTGGCAACTCGTAATGTTCGAGGCACAGCATCAGCTCAATACCGTTGCGGTGCAGCTCATCAATCAGCTGGTCGTAATACGCCGCGTACTCCTCATCCACCACCGCGTTTTCGTAATCGGTCAGGAAGCGCGACCAGTTAATCGAGGTGCGATAGTGCGTCAGGCCCGCTGCTTTCATCAGCGCCACATCTTCGCGGAATCGGTTAATAAAATCCGTCGCCACCGCCGGGCCGTAGCCGTTGTGCCACACATCACGATCATGGTTATACCAGGCATCCAGATATGAATCCTGCCCCGGTTTTTTGCCGCTCCAGCCTTCGGTTTGCCAGGCCGATGCCGCCGCGCCGAGAATAAAGCCATCCGGCAGCGGGATATGATAGGTACTCATGCTAACTCCTTAATTTTGCGCCAGTTCCGGTTGCAGGTTTTTCGCCTCTGCTGCTTCGGCACGGCGAGCCGCCACTTTGACGAACGGCAGGTAGATCAACACCGACACACCGATGCAGATGATTTGAGTGACCACTGCGCCCATAGAACCGGCGGTGGACAGCCAGGCGTTGATAATCGGCGGCGTGGTCCAGGGCACCATTACCACCGCTTTCCCGGCAAAGCCCATTACCGTAGCGAAGTAGCCAATCGAACCGGTCACCAGCGGGGTGATGATGAAGGGAATAGCAAGGATCGGGTTGAGCATGATCGGCATACCAAAAATCACCGGTTCATTGATGTTAAACAGGCCGGGGCCGAGGGATAACTTGGCAATCTCGCGCATCTCTTTGCGTTTGGTTGCCAGCATCACCGCGGTCAGCAGGCCAATGGTCAGCCCGGAACCGCCAATGCTCATATACACATCCCAGAACGGCATGGTGATGATATTCGGCACCTCTTTGCCCTGCTCGAAGGCGTTCATATTCACCAGAATCGCCCCCAGCAGCAGCGGTTCACGAATCGGTTTCACCATCTGATTGCCATGAATGCCGATCACCCAGAACAGTTGGGCGACAAACATCAGCAGCAGAATGCCCCACAGGCTCTGCACCACCGATTCCAGCGGCTGCTGCACCACTTTGTAGACCGCGTCATACAGATACATGCCGGTCAGCTGGTGGAAGATAAAGCCAAAGGTGGCGACCAGCGTCACGGTGATGATCGACGGGATCAGCGCCGAGAAAGAGGCGGAAACGTTAGGCGGCACGGTGTCAGGCATTTTGATTTTCAGCCGCTCGACATGCTCCAGCCGACAGTAAATCTCCACCGAAAGGATGGCGATAAACATGCCGAGAAACAGGCTTTTGGTATCGGAGAACTGCTTCGCCAGCACATCGGTGACCAAATGCATCTGACCATCGACCAGCATCTGCAAGGTGGTCGGCGTAACGGAGATAAAGCAGATAATCGCCAGCAGGCCGGGAAACAACGTTTTTATGCCGTTGATCCGCCCGAGCTCGATACCAATCAGAAACACCGCGCCAATGTTGAGAAAACTCAGGGTGGCGTAGTTGATGCTGCTGGTAATCGGTTTCAGATCGGCGAGAAACGCCAGCATCGGAAAGCTGGCGAGACCATTTTTCGCATCGAGCACCATATTGGAGATCAACACCGAAAATGCGCCAACGATGATCACCGGCATCAGCGTAATGAAAGAGGCTTTAATCGCCATGATGTAGCGGTAGCTATTGAAACGCGTGGCAAAGCTACCCAGAGAATCGATAAGACGGTCCTGTAGAGACATGGGTCAACCCTCGGTGGTTTGGATGAAGCATTCCTGTGTTGTGCGTCAGCTTCCCTGTTGTGGCATACCAAAATGACGATCATTGCGAGTTATTTCTGTGATCATGTTCGCGGAAACTCTTTTTGGTATTCCGGTAGCATCAAAAACGTGAATTTGGCATACCAATAAGTGAGACGAGTATGGATTTTGAACAAACGATGATGGAACTGCTGATTAATGCGGGAGAAGCACGATCTCAGGCGATGATGGCGATCCAGCAGTCGCGCAAAAAAGACTGGGACGGAGCAGAGGCGGCATTACGCGCATCGGACGAAGCGGCCAAGGCCGCGCATAAGATTCAGACCGCGCTAATTGGGGCCGATGAAGGTTGCGGCAAAGTGCCAGTGACCCTGATTCTGGTGCACGCGCAGGATCATTTGATGACCGCAATGCTGTGCCGCGATCTGGCAGAGGAAATCATATTATTGCGCAAAGAACTGCTCAGGGCGTAGCGGCGCGATTTATCGCGCGGATTTTTCATCCATCGCGCACGAAATTGCGCGATAAATCGCGCCGCTACGGAACATGGTGGGGCTTACAGCTCCAGAGCCAGCAGCTCCTGGATGGTCTGCGCGCGGCGAATCTCGCGCGCGCTGCCGTTTTCAAACAACACTTCCGGGATCAGCGGACGGCTATTGTAGTTGGATGACATCGATGCACCATAAGCGCCGGTATCGTGGAATACCAGATAATCACCGACCTCGGCCGCCGGTAAGTCGCGGGTTTCCACCTTGCCGCCTTCCAGCTGGGTAAAGACATCGCCCGATTCGCACAGCGGACCAGCCACCACGCTCGCCACCGTCTGGCTTTCATCCACCGCGCGGCCATCAGCAGGCAGCAGGGAGATATGGTGATAGCTGCCGTACATCGCCGGACGCATCAGATCACTGAAGCCCGCATCCACCAGTACAAAGTGACGGCTACCCATCTCTTTCACCGCACGGACCTGTGAAACCAGCACGCCGGATTCTGCCACCAGGAAACGGCCCGGTTCGATTTCCAGTTTCACCGCATGCCCCAGGTGCGCCGCGATACGTTCACGCGCGCCGTTCCACAGGCCGTAGTAGTGATCGGTATCGATCGCTTCTTCACCGAAGCGGTAAGGAATCGACAAGCCGCCACCGGCAGAGATCGCTGCCAGATCCTGACCAAACGCCACCACCTGATCGACCATCGCGTCGCACACCTGTTGCAGGTGACCGTAATCCACGCCGGAACCGATATGCATATGCAGACCCACCAGACGCAGACCATGCTGCTGGATCGCCGCCAGCGCCTGCGGCAGATCGCTGTGCCAGATACCGTGCTTGCTGTTCTCGCCGCCGGTGTTGGTTTTCTGGCTGTGGCCATGGCCAAAGCCAGGGTTAATACGCAGCCACACCGCATGGCCCTTTGATACCGCCCCGAGTTGATGCAGCATATCCACTGAACCGGCGTTCACCGGCACTTTCAGCTCGGCAATACGCGCCAGCGTGGGTTGATCGAACACGTCAGCGGTGAACACGATATCTTCGCCACCCGGCTGATAACCGGCAGCCAGCGCACGCTCAATCTCTCCCAGTGAGACGGAATCCACCTTCACGCCCGCCGCGCGCATCAGGCGCAGAATATGAATATTCGAGCAGGCTTTCTGGGCGAAGCGCACCACGTCGAACTGGCTCAGCTGCGCAATGCGCTGCTGGATGACGCTGGCATCATAAGCCCAGAACGGGCCAGCATAGCGCTGCGCCAGTGGCAGCAAATTGGCGGCAGTCAGCGCCGTGACGGTGTTATTCAATGGACGTGGCATAGCAATTCTCCTGTGACGTTAAGGCTATTTAGCCACAGCCCATCCATGCAGAAAAATATCTGTTTTACTGTCGGCTATACAAATATGATATGGATTGCGACGGAGGCTGTATGGCAAAAATTAACTGGCGACATATCGAAATTTTCCACGCGGTGATGACCAGCGGCAACCTGACCCAGGCGGCCACGCTGCTGCATACCTCGCAGCCTACCGTCAGCCGTGAACTGGCGCGGCTGGAACAGCAGCTCGGGCTGCAACTGTTTGAGCGGGTACGTGGCCGCTTACAACCCACGGTGCAGGGGCTGCGCCTGTTCGAAGAGGTGCAGCGCTCGTGGTACGGGCTGGATCGCATCATGGATGCCGCCGAAGGTTTACGTCAGTTCCGCCAGGGCGAACTCTCCATCGCCTGCCTGCCAGTGTTTTCTCAATCGCTGCTGCCGCCGCTGTGTCAGCCATTTTTGCAGCGTTATCCGCAGGTAAGCATGAACATCATTCCGCAGGAGTCACCGCTGCTGGAGGAGTGGCTGTCGGCGCAGCGTTACGATCTGGGGCTGACGGAAACCCAGCATGCCCCGGCAGGCACCGAGCGTGTTGCGCTGCTGACCTGTGATGAAGTTTGTGTGCTGCCGCCCCAGCATCCGCTGTGCCAGCGTGCGGTGCTGACGCCGCAGGATTTCCACGGGCAAAACTACGTCAGCCTGTCGCGCAGTGACAGCTATCGTCAGTTACTGGATACGTTGTTTCATGAGCAAGGGGTGGAACGACGACTGGTGCTGGAGACGCATAGCGCAGCGTCGGTGTGCGCGATGGTGCGCGCCGGGGTGGGGGTTTCGATCGTGAACCCGCTGACGGCGCTGGATTACGCCGACAGCGGTGTGGTGATGCGCCGGTTCAGCATTGCGGTGCCATTTACCATCAGCCTGGTACGCCCGCAACACCGTCCGGCGTCAGCGCTGGTGGATCACTTCTGCGACCATCTGCAACAACAGGTCGCCGCATTCCCCCAGCGCATTGCCGAGCGGCTGGCTTAAGCGCGCACCGCCTCGCCCTGCCCACCTGATTTACGGAAGGTAATCAGGCAGACCACCAGGCCCACCACCGCCAGCGCTGCAGCGGCCACCGGTACCGAGGTCAGGCCGTAGCCTCTGTCGATCACCGCGCCACCGACCCAGGCTCCCAGTGCATTGCCGACGTTAAACGCGGAAATGTTCAGGGTTGAGACCAGGTTTGGCGCGTCTTTACCGTGGCGTACCACGTTGATTTGCAGCCCCGGTACGGTGGCGAAGGTCGCCATCGCCCA
Source organism: Pantoea sp. X-Soil-TKNS-1280 (assembly GCF_059730475.1). Lineage (NCBI taxonomy): Bacteria > Pseudomonadati > Pseudomonadota > Gammaproteobacteria > Enterobacterales > Erwiniaceae > Pantoea > Pantoea sp. X-Soil-TKNS-1280. Next base: position 3,450,648 of record NZ_AP035962.1, read on the forward strand.
CAGGAACAGGGTGATCTCTGCCAGCCACAGCGCATGGCTGGTCCAGCTGAACAGCAGCGATAACACCGCAATCAGCGAGAAGCTGAGGATCAGGCTGAAAGAGACTTTCCAGTCAGCCAGTTTGCCGCCAAGGATGTTACCCACCGTCAGGCCCGCACCAATCAGGAACAACGTCCAGCTGACGCCGCGATCGGTGATACCGGTGACCTGCAACAGCAGCGGTGCGATATAGCTGAACAGCGCAAACATTGCCGCAGCAAAAAACACCGTCATCAGCAGCGACAGCCACAGTTTGCCGTTCGCCAGCGCGCTGACTTCGCTCGCCAGATGCACCGGCTTTTCGTCTTTGTTGGTGGGCAGACTGACGATCAACGCGATAAAGGCGAAGATACCGATAATCGCCACCCCCCAGAAGGTAGCGCGCCAGCCAAACATCTGACCAAACCAGGTGCCCAACGGCACACCGAGCACGTTCGCCAGCGTCAGACCAGTGAACATCAAGGCCACTGCCGATGCCTGACGACTCGGGGCGACCAGACTGGCCGCCACCACGGAACCGATGCCGAAAAACGCACCGTGACACAGCGCGGTGACAATGCGTGCCAGCATCAGCAGATTGTAGCTGTAGGCCAGCGCACACAAGACATTGCCGACGATGAAGATACACATCAGCAGCACCAGGGTACGTTTACGCGGCAGTTTTGCTGTCAGCAGCGCCATAATCGGGGCACCGATGGCGACACCCAACGCATAGCCACTGATCAGCCATCCCGCAGAAGGAATCGACACTTGCAGATCACCCGCCACTTCCGGCAGTAATCCCATGATGACAAATTCCGTGGTGCCGATGGCGAACGCACTCAGCGCCAGCGCCAGTAATGCAACAGGCATAACTCACTCTCCCAATAACGATAATTTATGCAGGCAGGCCGTTCCACGAACGCGGAACGGTGATAGCAGACGCTTATTAATTTTTGATCTGCGTCACAACGCGTATTAAAGCATAGCCACTTTCTGCCATACACCCCGCGTGCCGCAAGGTTATTTTGCCGCTACCGCAATAATCGTTCACTGCTCACGCAGAGAGCGGATCTGTACCCCTTCGGTGTTTTCTCATTCCTGAAACAGAACGATTTTTTCACGCTACTCTTGAAGACGGGTTGTGATCACCGTCGCATTTCGACGGGGAAGCAATCCTTAAAGGAAATTTCCGCGTTGCCGATACCCCAATGGATTGCCTGGTAATGTCTCGTCATTCTTCAAAGGGGAGAGCGTATGCGATGGCTCATAGCCGTAACGATTGGCTGTCTGACTGGCTGCTCGGTCGGGCACTACGAGTACAGTAAAGAGGCGCAAAAGCGCGTCGATATGACCTTCACCGGCATTCCTACCGTGCTGGGTGTCGGTGCGCTCGGCTCAGTGATTCCCCTGACTCCCGAGTACAGCCTGACGGCCGCGCATGTGGCGAAATACTCGATGTATCGGGTGAAGGCCTGGCACCCCGAATGCGATCTTGCCGTGGTGTATCACAAAAACAGCGAGTCCGATCTCCCGCCGCATTTTCGTAATGGGCGGATTGGCGACAACATCAATCTCTATGGCTACAGCTTTATCAGCGCGATGCCGGTGGCCTCCACCGGTCAGAACCTGATCAATACCACGCTGGCGAATGACTGGAACAAACCCAGCTGCGTGGTGGTGGCCGCCAATGCGGGCGTGGTGAAGGGCATGTCCGGTGGTGCGGTGTATAACGCCAGCGACAACACCTTAGCCGGGGTGATCGTCGGCTACAGCAGCCGGATTAACGATAACCACAGCGGTAAAACGTTGTACAAGGATGTGGCGCTGTATATTCCTTATGCGCGCTTCCAGAAGTGGCTGGATGGGGTGATGAAATCGTAAACATTCTGTAGCGGCGCGATTTATCGCGCGGTATTTTCCGGCACGACGCACAATATTGCGCGATAAATCGCGCCGCTACAATTCAGTGCACGCGTCTTATCTGTTATGCCGGAACCCACGGCCCCTGTAATGTCACCTGCGGAAACCCGTCGGTGAGAATACGCAGCTCAGCATCGCGCGGGGTGTTATCGCCCTGCCCCTGGATGCTGACGATATCCTGCGGACAGGCCGAGAACGCCACAAAGCAATCCATCTCGGCACGCAGCACGATGTAATCACCCGGTTTGGTTACCACCGGCAGCGTCTTCAGGGTGATGCCATCTGCCTGAACCTGGATGTTCATAAAAATATTGAACGACGCGAGGTTGCCATGTGGCAGTTGCACGCCCAGCTCTGCCAGCCCTTCATGCAGGTTATCGTGGCAATTACGGTGCGGTTCGGTGCAGCCCAGCAGTTCATAGCGACGTGCATCACAGGCCGCCATAAAAGTATCGTGCACCCCAGGCGAGGTATCCGCCACCAGCGTCAGAATCGGGTGGCGCTGGCTGGTAATAAAACTATCACCCACCTTTGGATTGAGGCGCTGGTTCCAGACGCGTGTCGCCTCCATACACATATATTCACTAACGTCATCCGCGTTGTAGGCCCAGCAATCCACCACCTGGGTACCGTGCAGGTTAATCACCTGCACCGCTTCGCCCTTATTAAGACGCACCGCTTTACCGTAGCGCGCCGGAATGGTCATGGTTGCACGATGCTGATATTCAGCCGACATGTTGTTCTCCAGATTAATGCTGCATGCCGCGACGATAGCGCGTCATGCGGGATTCAAGACAGCGCGCCAGCCAGTCGATCAGGCTGTTCAGCAGCCAGTAGCAGAGCGCTACTGTCAGGTAGATCTCCAGCGGCGCGTACGTATCAGAAATTGCCTGTTTGGCGGCGTACATAAACTCCTGCACCGAAACCACCGACAGCAGCGCAGAGTCTTTAATCAAACCAATGGTTAACCCGACCAGCGGTGACAGCATTTGCGGCAGCGTCTGCGGCAACACCACATCGCGCAGTTGCTCGCTGCGGCTCAGCCCCAGCACCCGACACGCCTCCCACTGCCCCTTCGGCAGCGCGGCAATCGCCGCACGGATCACCTGAGCAATATAAGGTGCGTAATAGAGCGTCAGCGCCAGCACGCCGACCACCGGCGAAGACAGGGTAATGTCGTACTCCGGCAACACAAAATAGAGCAGATAAATCACCACCAGCAACGGCAGTGCCAGGGTTAACCCACTGTAAATATTGAGCAATCGCTGCCAGAACGGTGAGGCTCGCATCAGCATGGTTGCCATCAACGCCCCCCACAGCAGCGAACACAGCGCCGCCACCGCACACAATTGCAGGGTTGCCACCAGGCCATCCCCTAACGATGGCAGCGAGGTAATAATTGCCTGCCAATCCACTATGCCAGTCTCCGTTTTGCTTCCAGACGTCGTGCCGCACCGATTAACGGCAGCGCAATCAGCAGATAACCGGCCGCCACCAGCAGCAGCACCTGAGTGGCGTCATAGGTGCGGGCGATAACAATCTGACCGGCGTAGGTCAGTTCTGTCAGCGCCACCACTGAGGCCAGCGGGGTGGTTTTCAGCAAAATGGTGAACTCATTCACCAGCATCGGCAGGCTGGCACGCATTACCTGAGGATTGATGACATACCACCAGGTGAGCGCGCGGCTTAACCCCAGCGTCCGGGCGGCTTCCAGTTGCCCGCGCGTCACCAGACTACGGTTGACGCGCAGAATTTCCGCCACGTAAGCCCCACTGTTCAGACCAATCGCCACCACCGCAGCAAGCATCGGCTGACCACCCAGCCCCAGGCGCGGCAAGGTGAAAAACACCACAAACAGCTGAACAATGGCCGGGGTGCCACGCATCAGGCTAACGTAGAGACGGCCAATGGCGCGCCAGATCCAGGCCCGGCGCAGTTGCAGGAAGCAGCCGAGCTGCCCCATCACTACGCTCACCAATGATGCCAGCACCGTCAGTACCAGCGTCATCAGCAGACCGTGCCCCAGCTCCGGCAGCGCGGCCACTACCTGTTGATCCAGCCCCATCGCTTACTCCGCGTTAAAGTCTGTCAGGTTCTCCGCCACCGCCAGTCGCAACGGCGCGGGCTTGTCGTTGCCCTCAATGCCGGTGTTGCAGGCAGAGACGATAAAGCGCGTATCCATCACCACACGACAGGTAATACTGTCGCCAGCCTGAGTCAGGTTGGTTTCTGGCAGGATGTCGCCGTCACGCGTCAGTTTGACGTGCATAAACAGATTGATCGGATCCGGCAGCTTCGGCACTGTCATACCCAGACGCGCCAGTTCGCGGCTTACCCCTTCAATGCAACCCTCGCCGCCGTAGCCACGCTGGGCCAGAAACGAGGTAGTGGAACCTGGCAGCAGCAGGTCATGGCGTTTGACGCTGTCTTTACCCAGCACCATCATCGGACGGCGACGGTTGTTGACCAGGCGCATACCGGAGCCGAGCAGATAACTGTTGCTGAAGACACGAGTATGGTGCACCGACAGCCATACCGCCGGATCCTGCAAACTAAAACCAAACAGCGAGGCTACCGCCCCCTCCCCCAGCGCGGTGATACGCAGCAGCTGACCACGCAGCACGCGAATCGATGCCACGCTCCCCGCTGCCACCTCAACCGGTGCCGCCAGGGTGCGCTCCGCACTTTCTTCATAACTCTCACGCATCAGCAACATGCGGCATCTCCCCGGTGTGGTAGTGATCGCTGACGCGAATATCGATAGGTGTCACCTGCAAGCCGTTACCCGGAATGATGTCCTGTGGGCAGGACGATACCGAACAAATCAGGTCGCACAGCGCTTCAAAGGTGATGCTGTCGCCCGCCTTGCTGTGGGGATCGGTGACTTCCATCCGCCCATCGGCGGTAACCGGGCCGTTCTGGAACAGATTGAACGGTTCCGGCAGGGTGAAGTACGTCACGCCAAAGGCTTTCATCCCTTCCAGCAGGTTATCAACGCAGTTGCGATGTCCCTCAACGCCGAAATCAACACTGAAACGCGTGCGATCACAGGCGGGGACGTTCGCGTCGTGAATACCAATGGTATCCGCGACAATGCGCAGCAGCGGGCGGTTGTCACTCGACCACAGCGCATCGCCGGGTTTAAAGAACAGCGAACGCAGATGCTGGCGGGTATGCACCGGCGACAGCTTTTCGTTCAGGTCGTCGGCATTGACCGCAACAAAATCCGCGGCCTGCTGCCCTTCACTATCAATGACGGTAATAAACTGGCCTTTGCGCACACGGAAGGTTTTACCAAAGCCCGCCGGAACCGTCAGGGTTGACTGACACATACTTACTCCTGGGGAATGAAATCGCTGGCCGGCACGGTAAAAGTGGTGCCGAGGTACTGCTGTTGCAGTTTGGTCAGCTCGCCATCTTTCTGCATCGCCAGGATATGGTCGCTCAGGGCTTTGTTCAGGCTGCCGTCTTCTTTACGTGTTGCCCAGCCCATCCACTGTGACGGACCGACCTCGCCCACCTGCGCCACTTTGCTCGGATACTTCTTCACCACCGGTGCCAGCACCGAGATATCGTCGTAAACGAAATCGGCGCGTTTGGTCATCAGGGTGCTGACAGTTTGATCAAGGGAATCGACGCTGATGATGGTGATCGGTTTTTTACCGGCTTTTTTCAGCTGCTCGTTAAACCCTTTCAGCAACTGCTCCGGTACGCTGGCGGTTTTCACCGCACCGCGCAGACCAGACAGGCTTTCCGGGCTGAGGGTTTTGCCACTAAAGGTTTTGGCTTCATCTTCGCGCACCAGTACACCGTTAACGGTTTTGCTGTAGGGCACGGTGAACAGCACTTTCTTCGCGCGCTCGGCGGTGACGTTCAGGGAGGAACCTTCAGCGTTAAACGAGCCGGAAATCAGGCCCGGTAAAATGCCGCTGAACGCGGTTTTCTGAAACTCAAGTTTCACACCGAGGTCTTTGGCGAAAGACTGCATGATCGCCACGCTATAGCCGGTGATCGCACCACTGTCGTCGGTGTATTCATACGGAGGAAATGTCGGGTCGATACCGACGGTGATTTTGCCGCTGCTTTTGATGTCGGCCAGCGTGTCGGCTTGCGCCTGCGCCAGCGTACCAACAGACAAAAGTGCGGCAATCAGCATTGCTGTTTTTTTCATTATGGTGTTTCCCTGGTGTTGGTGAAATGTCTTTTTCTACTGAGCATATTTTGTGCCAGATTTTTCACACACCGATCGCACCAGAGGGAGGAGTGACCACTTTTCCCTGTACAATCATTGAGAAACAATTGTTTCTTTATTTTTATTTTAAGTTTCTATGGTTTCATTACTAATGAAACAGCAGGGAACCGGGCAACACCGGATGCACCATTTAAGGGCAAAAACTGGCGCAAAATGCGCCAGCATGGGGCGTTATTCGAGCTCGTCGAGGGATTGGTGCAGCGCTTCAACCTGCGCGAGGTAATCATTGCTGGCTTTGCCCATCTGGCGTGCCACCAGTGAACACAGCAGATTGCAGATGCCGGACAGTGCGGCGGTGCTGTCGAAAATCAGGCTGCTGTCGGTGTGGCAGCGTACCACCCATTGGGCGTGGCGTGCCGGTTTACCGGACAACACATCGGCCAGATATAACATCGGCACCTGCCGCTCCGCCAGCACATTCATCGCTGCGTCGAGCACCGGCATACGGCGGCGCAGGCCGACACAGATCGCCACATCCTGCTCTCCCAGCGAGGCGAGATGTTCCGCCAGCGAATCGCCCGGACGTGGCAGCAAACGCACATCGGGATGGACATGAATCAGGTCCCGATAAATCAGCTGCGCGATAGTCTGGCTATGACGCCAGCCCATCACCACCACGCGCCGCGCGCGGGCGATAGCAGCAACCGCCTCCTGCAACTGGGCGCTTTCCAGCGTACGGTAGCTGTTGACCAGATTGGCGATCTCTTTTTCCAGATGCTGCTGCATGATGCTGTCGAGCGGTGAGGCGCTGGGAACAACCTGCAAATAAAGCGGTGATCCGCTGCTTTGCATATCACGCGCCTGACGGCGTGCCGCTTCGTAGCTTTCATAACCGAGATGACGGAAGAAACGGGTAGTGGTGGCTTTGGAGACCCCGGCGCTGTGCGCCAGTTCTGTCGCCGTGTTCATGGCGAGCTGACCGGGTGCGGCCAGCAATACATCAGCCAGCCGCTGTTCGTGGCTGGAGAGTTGATCCCAGTGCTGACGAATCCGGCCTTCTAACGATGCCGCTTTTGCACTCATGGTGATTCCCTGCAAATAAAAAAACCATCCTGCACAGAGCGTGCCGGGTTGTCATCAGGATTTTTATGGCAAAAAAAAGGTCGCCCTGAAGGCGACCATTTTTTGGTATGGCAATGCGATTATTTGCCTGACGGGCGCAGAGCCGGGAACAGGATCACGTCGCGGATGGTGTGGCTGTTGGTAAACAACATCACCATACGGTCGATACCGATACCCAGGCCCGCAGTCGGCGGCAGGCCGTGTTCCAGCGCAGTAACGTAATCTTCGTCGTAGAACATCGCTTCGTCATCGCCTGCATCTTTGGCATTCACCTGTTGCAGGAAACGCTCCGCCTGGTCTTCTGCATCATTCAGCTCGGAGAAACCGTTACCGATTTCACGGCCGCCGATGAAGAATTCAAAGCGGTCAGTGATTTCCGGGTTCTCGTCATTACGACGCGCCAGCGGTGACACTTCAGCCGGATATTCGGTGATGAAGGTCGGCTGGATCAGATGTGCTTCGGCGGTTTCTTCGAAGATCTCGGTCACAACACGGCCCAGACCCCAGCTTTTCTCCACTTTGATGTGCAGAGAGTGAGCAATCGCCACGGCTTTGTCGAAGTTATCCAGATCGGCCAGATCGGTTTCCGGACGGTATTTTTTGATCGCTTCACGCATGGTGAGTTTTTCGAACGGCTTACCGAAATCGAAGCTGTGTTCACCGTACGGCACTTCCGTGGTGCCGAGCACGTCCTGCGCCAGGGTGCGGAACAGGCTTTCGGTCAGCTCGATCAGATCTTTGTAATCCGCATACGCCATGTAGAGTTCCATCATGGTGAACTCTGGGTTATGACGTGGCGAAATCCCTTCGTTACGGAAGTTACGGTTGATCTCGAATACGCGGTCAAAACCACCGACCACCAGACGTTTCAGATACAGTTCCGGCGCAATACGCAGGTACATATCGATGTCCAGCGCATTGTGATGGGTAATAAACGGACGCGCCGAAGCACCACCCGGAATCACCTGCATCATTGGGGTTTCCACTTCCATAAAGTCGCGACCGACCATGAACTGGCGGATACCGGCCATGATTTTAGAGCGAACCTGGAAGGTGTGGCGTGATTCGTCGTTGGCGATCAGGTCGAGGTAACGCTGACGATAACGGGTTTCCTGATCGGCCAGGCCGTGGAATTTGTCCGGCAGCGGACGCAGCGCTTTGGTCAGCAGACGCAGCTCAGAGCAATGGATCGACAGTTCACCCGTTTTGGTTTTGAACAGCTTACCGCGTGCACCGAGGATATCGCCGAGATCCCACTTCTTGAACTGTTCGTTGTAGATGCCTTCTGCCAGGTCATCACGCGCCACATACAGCTGGATGCGGCCACCGACGTCCTGCAGGGTGACAAACGAGGCTTTGCCCATAATACGGCGAGTCATCATACGACCGGCCACGCTCACCTCAATGCCGAGATCTTCCAACTCTTCGTTGCTTTTCTCATCATAGCTGGCGTGCAGCTTATCGGAGGTGGTGTCACGGCGGAAATCGTTAGGAAACGCCACGCCGGTTTCACGCAGCGCGCTGAGTTTTTCGCGACGCGTTTTCAGTTCGTTATTAAACTCAAGTGCGGCGTCAGCGCTCTGCGGTTGTTGTTCAGACATGTCGGTTCCTTATAGCCCTGCTTTTAAACTTGCTTCAATAAAACGATCGAGGTCACCGTCCAGCACCGCCTGGGTGTTACGGGTTTCGACGCCAGTACGCAGATCTTTGATGCGTGAATCGTCCAGCACGTACGAACGGATCTGGCTGCCCCAGCCGATGTCAGATTTGTTATCTTCTGCCGCCTGTTTCTCAGCATTTTTCTTCTGCATCTCAAGCTCGTACAGCTTCGCTTTCATCTGCTTCATCGCCTGATCTTTGTTCTTATGCTGCGAACGATCGTTCTGGCATTGCGTCACGGTACCGGTCGGAATATGGGTAATACGTACCGCGGATTCCGTACGGTTAACGTGCTGACCACCCGCGCCCGAAGCACGGTAAACGTCAATACGCAGATCTGCCGGGTTGATTTCGATATCAATATCGTCATCCACTTCCGGGTAGATAAAGGCCGAGCTGAAGGAGGTGTGACGACGGCCGCCGGAGTCAAACGGACTCTTACGTACCAGGCGATGAACGCCAGTTTCCGTACGCAGCCAGCCGAAAGCATAGTCGCCAGAGACGCGAATGGTGGCAGATTTCAGACCGGCCACTTCACCCTCTGACTCTTCAATAATTTCGGTTTTGAAGCCTTTGGCTTCAGCCCAGCGCAGATACATACGCATCAGCATGCTGGCCCAGTCCTGCGCTTCGGTGCCACCGGAACCGGCCTGCAAATCGATATAGCAATCGGCGCTGTCATATTCGCCGGAGAACATACGACGGAATTCCAGTTCACCCAGCTTGACTTCAAGTCCATCCAGCTCGGCAACGGCTTCGTTAAAGGTCTCTTCGTCGTCGGCTTCAACCGCCAGATCCAGCAGACCCTGCACGTCCTCCAGACCCTGATGCATCTGGTCCAGGGTATCGACGATGGCTTCTAACGACGAACGCTCTTTACCCAGCGCCTGTGCGCGCTCAGGTTCGTTCCAGACGTCAGGTTGTTCCAGCTCGGCGTTTACTTCTTCGAGGCGTTCTTTCTTGGCATCGTAGTCAAAGATACCCCCTAAGAACGTCGCTGCGCTCGGTGAGGTCCTGAATACGGTTTTTGACCGGGTTGATTTCAAACATGGCTTTTCAGTCTTTTTTGACGATTCGGTGAGAGGATAAAATACTAACGCGCTAGTTTAACCGAAAGCGCGTTTATTTTGTATCCCCGTCATACTTCGTGTCGCAGGCGCGTTGGCTGCAACCCGAATTATGACGGGGAATGGTAGCCTGCTTATGCCAGCGGCCACAGATGGTCGATAATCAGCTGTACCGAGCGGTTGCCGCGATACTCGTTGATGTCCAGCTTGTAGGCCAGTTCGACCTGGCGCACGCTACTGTCCGGCCACAAGGTAGTATCGACGTTAAACGCAATACCATCCAGCAACGGGCCGCCGCCGACCGGCTCCACCATCACTTTCAGATGACGTTCGCCCACCAGTTTTTGTTGCAGCACTTTAAAGCGCCCGTCAAATACCGGCTCGGGGAACGCCTGGCCCCAGGGACCCGCTTCGCGCAGTAACTCAGCGGTTTGCAGCGAAAACTCCTGCGCACGCAACTCGCCATCAGACCAGATCACCCCCTGCAACGCTTCGCCTGCCAGCCATTCATCGATTAGCGCAGCAAAACGCTGGCGAAACTCATCAAAACGCGCTTCCTCCAGCGACAAACCCGCCGCCATCGCATGGCCGCCGAACTTGATCATCAGGCCGGGGAATAACGTATCGAGGCGTTCCAGCGCATCGCGCAGATGCAGACCGGCAATCGAACGACCAGAGCCTTTCAGCGTGCCATCCCCTGCCGGAGCAAACGCAATCACCGGACGGTGAAAACGCTCCTTCAGGCGGGAGGCGAGAATGCCCACCACCCCCTGATGCCATTCGGGATGGAAAAACGCCAGCCCCAGCGGTAAATCGGTATTCTGCCGCTCCAGCGCATCACACAGCGCCAGCGCTTCGCTTTTCATGCCCTGTTCAATCTCTTTACGGGTCTGATTGAGTGCATCCAGCTCGTTCGCCAGCATACGTGCTTCGGTGATGTCCTCGGTCAGCAGCAACGCCACCCCAACCGACATATCATCCAGTCGCCCGGCAGCGTTGAGGCGCGGGCCGATGGCGAAACCAAGGTCGCTGGCGACCAGCTGACGCGCATCACGATTGGCGATTTCCAGCAAGGCACGAATACCCACGCGGCATTTCCCGGCGCGAATGCGACTCAGGCCCTGCCATACCAGGATACGGTTATTGGCATCGAGTGGCACCACGTCCGCCACGGTGCCGAGCGCCACCAAATCAAGCCATTCCGCCAGATTGGGTTCGCTGCGCCCATCGCTAAACCAGTTTTGCGTACGCAAATGGGCACGTAACGCCAGCATCAGGTAAAAAGCGACGCCGACCCCGGCCAGCGCCCGCGAGGGGAAATCGCTGTCGCTCAGATTGGGGTTAACAATGGCTTCGGCAGCAGGCAGCGTTTCGCCAGGCAGATGGTGGTCCGTGACCAGCACCGGGATACCGTGCTGATGCGCAGTATCAACGCCTGCATGGGACGAGATACCGTTATCCACCGTGAGGATCATTTCGGCACCGCGTGCGCGTGCCTGTTCCACCACTTCCGGGCTCAGGCCGTAACCATCTTCGAACCGGTTTGGCACCAGATAATCGATATTGCCACCGAGGCTACGCAGCGCCAGCACCGTCAGCGCCGTACTGGTCGCTCCATCGGCATCAAAATCGCCGACCACCACAATGCGGCGACCGTCGCGCAGCATCTGATGCAGCAAGGTCACAGCGGCTTCAATGCCGCCTAACGTTTGCCAGGGCAGCAGATGTTTCGCGCCGCGCTCCAGTTCTGCGGCATCGCGTACACCACGTTGCAGGTAGAGCCGACGCAGCAGCGGCGGCAAATCGGCAGGTAAAGCATCGTCGGCATGGATTGCACGCCGACGCAGTTCAACAGAATGGATCACTGTGGATTAACCGCCACTTTTCTGGCCATCGAGCACCTGCTTCAGCTCCTGCGGTCCCTGATAGCCAGGGATCATCATGCCGCTGTCGGTAAGAATGGCGGGAGTCCCCTGGATACCAAACAGAATGCCAAGTTTGTAGTGCTGATCGAGGTCGATTTTGCAGGTGGCTGGCGCATCCATCTGGGGCGCGTTGCCTTTCATCGCTTCATCAAAGGCTTTGTTACGATCGGCGCTACACCAGATCGCTTTCATCGCTTTTTCCACCTGACCATGCAGACCTTCACGCGGGAACGCCAGATAGCGCACGGTGATGCCCAGCGCGTTATAGTCCGCCATCTGCTCATGCAGCTTACGGCAGTAACCGCAGGTAATATCGGTGAACACAGTGATAACGTGTTGTTCTTTCGGCGCTTTGTACACGATCATTTGCGGTTCCAGCGCGGCAACTTTTTTCTCCAGCAGCTGGTTAGTGACGTTGACCGGCTGAGCACCGCTGACATCGTACAGCGGCCCCTGAATCATGTGTTTGCCATCTTCGGTGACGTACAGCACACCGCTTTCCGTCAGCACGGTTTTGATGCCAGGCAACGGTGACGGCTGAATTTCCGTCTGTTGCAGGCCGAGTTTTTTCAGCGCCTGCTGGATGGCGTTGTCATCGGCATGGACCAGCCCGGAAAAAGTGCTGACCAGCAGAGCCAGCATCGTTAACTGTTTTTTCATCTCATTTCCTTGTTGCCGCGTGTCAGGCTCGCGGATGATGCTGTTGATGTAACTGTCGCAGACGCTCAGTGGCGACATGCGTATAAATTTGGGTGGTTGAGAGGTCGCTATGCCCCAGCAACATCTGTACGACGCGCAAATCGGCCCCGTGGTTCAGTAAATGTGTGGCAAACGCGTGACGCAGCACATGCGGCGACAATTTTTCACTGTCGATCCCGGCCAGGATGGCGTAATGCTTGATGCGATGCCAGAACGTCTGGCGCGTCATCTGTTGCGCTCGGTTACTGGGAAACATCACATCCAGAGTCTGCCCGTTAAGCAACCACGGACGACCATGCTCCATATAATGCTCCAGCCAGTAAATCGCTTCTTCACCCAATGGCACAAGGCGCTCTTTGTTGCCTTTACCGATCACCCGCACCACGCCCTGACGCAGACTGATATCGCTCAGGGTTAAACCCACCAGCTCGGATACGCGCAAGCCAGTGGCGTAGAGCAACTCCAGCATCGCTTTGTCGCGCAGTTCGAGCGGGATCTCGATCGACGGTGCCTGCAACAGGCTTTCCACCTGCTTTTCGCTAAGATCCTTCGGCAGGCGCTGCGGCAGCTTCGGGGCAGAAAGCAATGCGCTGGGATCGTCACTGCGCAGCTTTTCACGATACAGATATTGAAATAACCGACGGATGGCGCTCAGGGTACGCGCAGAACTGGTGGCTTTATAGCCGCCTTCCACGCGTTCTGCCAGAAACTGCTGCAAATCGAGCGCCTCCAGCGTCAGCAGGGTGCGCTCATGATGGTGCAGCCAGCCGGTGAGGGTTTGCAGATCCTGCCGATACGATGCGAGGGTATTCTGTGCCAGATTGCGCTCAATCCACAGCGTATCCAGAAACTGTTCGATCAGATCACTGTCTTCCACTCTCTCCCTCCAGCTCGTGTGAAATCGTGCTCATTATGCCTGAAAAGCGCCGGCTTCTGGTACAATTGCGCCAAAGTCAGTTTCAGCCAGAGCATTAATTGCATGAATATCGGCCTGTTTTACGGTTCAAGTACCTGCTACACCGAAATGACTGCGGAGAAGATCCGCGACTTTATTGGTGGAGAATTAGTCACCCTGCATAATCTGAAAGATGACGATCCCACGCTGATGGAGCAGTACGATTTGCTGATCCTCGGTATTCCCACCTGGGATTTTGGTGAATTGCAGGAAGACTGGGAAGCGATTTGGCCACAAATCCCGGCACTGAATCTGCGCGGGAAAATTGTCGCGCTCTATGGCATGGGCGACATGATTGGCTACAGCGAATGGTTTCTTGATGCGCTGGGTATGCTGCATGAGCTGCTGCAACCGATGGGCGTGCAGTTTGTCGGCTACTGGCCGCTGGATGGCTATGAATTTACCAGCCCGAAACCCCTCACCGCCGACGGCAAACAATTTGTCGGCCTGGCGCTCGACGATGTTAACCAGTTCGAACTGAGTGATGAACGTATCGAACAGTGGTGTGAACAGGTTCTGACGGAAACTGCTGAACTGCTTTAAGGCATCATCCGCAGGCAACGGCAGGGTTGCTATGAGATGCGCGATAAACCGCGCCGCTACGGCTCCGGGCTGGTATGCATAAAGCAGTGGGCTCGCAACGTACGCCAGTAACCAGATGGCATGTTGTCATACATCAGCCACAGCCGCCTGCACTGCCCCTGTTGATTACGCAGCACCAGCAACACGCCAATCGGCAACCAGCCCGGCGCACGCGCATTGCGCCAGTTGCTGTTATCCCACTCCCAGTGACCTTGTTGATCCAGTGCCAGCCGTCCACGGCGTTGCTGAAGCAACCTGTGGTTGCGCCAGCCTTCTGCCAGCAGTAATAACAGCAGCAGAACTTTGCCCCAGCGCCACATCTCCGGCCAGGGCAAAGCCACAACCAGCACACAACAGCAACCGAGCATCAGCGCCAGCAACGCACGCGCGCTGCGCGACGGATGCAGATTACATTGCCACCGGACCGCGTTCACGATTGCGCTGCTGAATCAGTTTCACCATGCGTTTGAACTCGGGGTCAGCAGGCTCACCGTGGTTCATCATCCAGTTAAACAAATCAGGGTCGTCACTTTTCAGCAAGGCAATAAACACCTGCTTGTCGGCGTCGGTCAGAGAATCATATTCATATTTGAAAAACGGCATGATGGCGATGTCCAGTTCCAGCATGCCACGACGGCATGCCCACTGGACGCGGGATTTGTCATGAATATCCATGTGTCTTTTTCCACAGCGGCAAACAATGGCGCTCAGTGTACCTGCTTTTTTTCAAGGCTGCAGGCGTGGCTTAGGTTGCTGTGCATCAACGCGCAAAACCCTTTTACACAATGCAGGGTTATCACGCGATTTGTGCGTCGGATTCCGCAAACAGGTTGCAATGCCGCGCGGCTCTTTTAACATGGAATCATTATCTACGGATGAACCCAATAATCAGGAATAGCCCATGCCTATTTATACCCTTCCGCCACGCCAGCCTGCGGCATCTTCTCGTCTGCCATTAACCCTGATGTCTCTTGATGAGTGGGCATTGGTTTCGGTGCAAGGCAAAGACAGCACCTCCTATCTGCAAGGCCAGCTGACGCTGGACATGGCGGCTCTGGATACGACCCAGCATCGCCCGGCGGCGCATTGTGATGCCAAAGGGAAAATGTGGACCAGCCTGCGCCTGTTCCATCGCGGCGAAGGTTATGGCTACCTGGTTCGTCGCAATCTGCGTGACACCCAGCTGGCTGAGCTGAAAAAGTATGCGGTGTTCGCTAAAGTCACCATCGCTGCCGATGACGATGCCGTGCTGCTGGGCGTCGCCGGTTTCCAGGCGCGCACCGCGCTGGCAGGTCAGTTCCCGCTTCTGCCCGATGCGGCCACGCCAGTGGTACAACAGGACGACACCACCCTGCTGTGGTTTGAACAGCCAGCGGAGCGCTTTCTGCTGGTCACCACCCTGGCACAGGCTGAAGCCCTGAAAGATAAGCTGAAAGGTGATGCGCAGCTCAATGACAGCACCCAGTGGCTGGCACTGGATATTGAAGCGGGTATTCCGGTGATCGATAGCGCCACCAGCGCGCAGCTGATTCCACAGGCCACTAACCTGCAGGCGCTCGACGCTATCAGCTTTAAAAAAGGTTGTTACACCGGGCAGGAAATGGTGGCGCGTGCCAAATTCCGTGGTGCCAATAAACGCGCCCTGTACTGGCTGGCGGGTAATGCCAGCCATCTGCCACAGGTCGATGGTTCACTGGAATTGCAGATGGGTGATAAGTGGCGTCGTACCGGCACCGTTCTTACAGCGGTTCAGCTGGATGACGGTGAAATATGGGTGCAGGTGGTGATGAATAACGACCTTGAGCCGGATAGCGTACTGCGGGTGGAAGGTGACGAAGGCGGTAAACTGACGATCCAGCCGCTGCCTTATTCCCTGGAGGATTGACACATCTGTAGCGGCGCGATTTATCGCGCCGCTACGCATTGTTTCACATCACATAGAAGTAAATCGCGCAGAAGTGGCAAATGCTGCCGCCCAGCACAAAGGCGTGCCAGATGGCGTGATTGTAGGGAATACGCCGCGCGACATAAAAAATCACGCCAAGCGAATAGACAATTCCCCCCGCCGCCAGCAGCCAGACACCACCCGCTGACAATTTAGTCGTCAGCTGATAAATCACCACCAGCGATAACCATCCCATGCTGAGATACGTCACCAGTGACAACACTTTGAAGCGGTGAGCGATGGTCAGTTTAAAGATAATACCCGCCAGCGCCAGGCTCCAGATGACAATCATTAACCCTTTGGCAAGGGACGATTTCAATCCTACCAATAGGAATGGCGTATAAGTCCCGGCGATCAGCAGATAGATGGCGCAGTGGTCGAATTTTTTCAGCCAGTATTTGGCTTTCTGATGGGGAATCGCGTGGTAGAGCGTGGAAGCCAGGAACAGCAAAATCATGCTGCCGCCATACAGGCTGTAGCTGGTAATGGCCGTTGCATCGGCTTGCATTTCAACGGCTTGTGTCAATAACAATACCAGACCCACAATGCCAAACAGGCAGCCTAAACCGTGGCTGATGCTGTTAGCGATCTCTTCTGCCAGCGAATAGCCCTGAGTGATAAGACGGTTCTGTACCATGCGAATGTGTCCCGAAAAACGAAGAAACTGACTGTGCTTTTTCTGTGCATCAGAGTAGCCCGGAATAATTTCAGTGTACACATGTACGCTAAAATTAAACTGTGTATCGGTGTTTCAACCTGAGTGATCAGACAATGGGAAAATGTCAGGAAGATGACAGGAACGCGATGATGAAAAAACGCACGATAATGTAGCGACGCAATTTATGCCACGGCGGCCAAAGGCGCGCGATAAATCGCGCCGCTACGGATCGGAGAATGTTTGGGCGCTGGTTAACGCCCACCCGCTGCATCAATGATGGTGCCGGTGATGTAGGACGCAGCATCGCTTGCCAGCCAGACAATCGCGGCGGCGATTTCCTGCGGCTGACCCCCGCGCCCCATCGGGATCCCACTCGCGACCCGATCAACCCGGCCAGGTTCTCCACCGTCGGCATGCATTTCGGTGTAGATCGGTCCCGGACGCACGCCATTCACGCGAATTCCCTGCAAAGCGACTTCCAGCGACAGGCCTTTGGTCAGGGTATCCATCGCGCCTTTGGACGCGGCGTAATCCACATATTCGTTTGGCGAACCGAGTCTGGCTGCGGCAGATGACACGTTGATGATGGATCCTCCGTTGCCGCCGTGATGCGTCCCCATGCGTTTAACCGCTTCGCGGCAGCAAAGAAAAGTGCCGGTCACATTGGTGGCAAACACGCGCTGGATACGTTCCACAGCCAGATCCTCTACCCGGCACTGCTGAAACAGGATACCGGCGTTGTTCACCAGCACTTTCAGCTCAGCATCATGACCATCGAGTTGCTCGAACATCTTCAGCACCTGCGCTTCGTCAGCGATATCGGCCTGAACCGCAAACGCGCGGCCGCCCTGTGATGCGATCTCCGCAACCACCTGCTGCGCTTCTGCTTCACGCTGGCGATAATTCACCGCCACACAGTAGCCTGCTTTTGCCAGTAATAACGCGGTAGCACGACCAATCCCGCGACTCGCTCCGGTGACCAATGCCAGTGCCATATTGCCTCCATAAAAAAAGGCCGGTTGCCCGACCTTTGCTGTGATGGGAAAGAGTGTAGCTTACGCGTACTCACTCATCGGGACACAGCTACAGAAAAGATTGCGGTCGCCGAAGACATCATCCAGGCGTTTTACCGTCGGCCAGTATTTATTGGCGCTACCTGCCGGGAACACGGCCAGCTCGCGGGTGTACGGATGCGCCCACTCACCGACAATTTCCATCTGGGTATGCGGCGCATTGACCAGCGGGTTGTCTTCGAGCGGCCATTCACCATCAGCCACACGATCGATCTCCATACGAATCGCCAGCATGGCGTCGATAAAGCGATCCAGTTCGATTTTGCTCTCCGATTCCGTCGGCTCGACCATCAGCGTACCGGCAACCGGGAACGACATGGTCGGCGCATGGAAGCCGTAGTCAATCAGGCGTTTGGCAATATCCAGCTCGCTGATACCGGTTTGCTCTTTCAGCGGACGGATATCCAGAATACATTCGTGTGCAACGCGGCCATCGCGCCCGGTATACAGAATCGGGTAGGCCGACTGCAGACGGCTGGCGATGTAGTTAGCATTAAGAATTGCTACTGAACTGGCCTGTTTCAGTCCTTCAGCACCCATCATACGGATGTACATCCAGCTGATCGGCAGAATCGAAGCGCTGCCGAACGGCGCTGCGGAAACCGCGCCCTGCTGGGTCAGTACGCCATCAATCTGTACCACGCTGTGGCCCGGCACGAAGGGGGCCAGATGCGCTTTCACGCCGATCGGTCCCATACCCGGTCCACCACCGCCGTGCGGAATGCAGAAGGTTTTGTGCAGGTTAAGGTGAGAGACATCCGCACCGATGTAGCCTGGTGTGGTGATACCCACCTGCGCGTTCATGTTGGCACCATCAAGATAAACCTGGCCGCCGTACTGATGCACAATCTGGCACACTTCACGGATTGTTTCTTCGTACACGCCATGGGTAGACGGATACGTCACCATGATGCAGGAAAGCTTATCGCCCGACTGTGCCGCTTTCTCACGCAGGTCACCGAGGTCGATATTGCCCTGTTTATCACAGGCGACTACCACCACTGACATGCCCGCCATCTGTGCCGACGCCGGGTTGGTGCCGTGTGCAGAACTGGGGATCAGACAGATATGACGGTCGCCCTGGTTACGGCTTTCGTGGTAGCGACGAATCGCCAGCAGGCCGGCATATTCACCCTGTGCACCCGAGTTCGGCTGCATACACAGCGCGTCATAACCGGTCAGCTGCACCAGCCACTGCGACAGCTGGCCGATCATTTGCAGATAACCCGCTGCCTGCTCTGACGGACAGAACGGATGCATTTCAGCGAATTCCGGCCAGGTGATTGGAATCATTTCGGCTGCGGCATTGAGTTTCATGGTGCAGGAACCCAGCGGGATCATCGCCTGGTTCAGCGCCAGATCCTTTTTCTCCAGGCTGTGCATGTAACGCATCATCTCAGTTTCGCTGTGATGACGGTTGAACACCGGATGTTCCAGAATGGCGCTTTGACGCTGCTGGCCCGCCGGAATCGCGCTGTTTTCAGCGGCAACGGCGCTATCCAGCGCATCAATATCCTGGCCGTGGGCATCGCCCAGCAGAATGGCAAATAGCGCCTGCACATCTTCACGACGTGTGGTTTCATCCAGAGTGATACCCACCGCATTATGGATGTCGCTGCGCAGGTTGACACCAAAGCTCAGCGCACGGTTAAGTATCGCCGCTTTGTCAGCCACGTCTACCGTCAAAGTATCGAACCAGCTGTTGTGGCGCAGTTTCAGGCCACCGTTTTTCAACCCGGCAGCAAGAATGCTGGTCAGACGGTGAATACGTGAAGCAATACGCTTCAGGCCAGCGGGTCCATGATAGACCGCATAGAAACCGGCGATATTCGCCAGCAGCACCTGTGAAGTACAGATGTTGGAGTTGGCTTTTTCACGACGGATATGTTGTTCGCGGGTCTGCATCGCCATGCGCAGCGCAGTGTTGCCTGCGGCATCGCGTGAAACACCGATGATACGGCCCGGCATCGAGCGTTTATGTTCGTCGCGGCTGGCAAAGAAGGCCGCGTGCGGACCACCGTAGCCCATCGGCACGCCAAAGCGCTGCGCAGAGCCAAACACGATGTCTGCGCCCTGCTTGCCTGGAGCTTCCAGCTGCACCAGCGCCATAAAATCAGCGGCGACACTCACCACCACTTTGCGGCTTTTCAGCTCGCTTATCAGTGCGCGGTAATCATGCACTTCACCGGTGGTACCTGCCTGTTGCAGCAGCACACCGAACAGGTCGTCATGATCGAGCGCTTTTTCCGCGCTGTCGATAATCAGTTCAAAACCAAAGGTTTCAGCACGAGTACGTACCACATCCAGCGTCTGCGGATGGATATCGTCGGCGATAAAGAATTTGTTGGCAGTTTTCAGCTTGCTGACACGTTTTGCCATCGCCATCGCTTCAGCGGCGGCAGTGGCTTCGTCCAACAGTGATGCTGATGCGATGTCGAGGCCAGTAAGATCCAGCGTCAGGGTCTGGAAGTTAAGCAGCGCTTCCAGACGGCCCTGTGATACTTCCGGCTGATACGGCGTGTAAGCGGTGTACCAGCCCGGATTTTCCAGCATGTTACGCAGGATCACCGGCGGGGTGATTACCGCAGTGTAACCCATACCAATCCAGGATTTGTAACGCTGGTTCTGACTGGCAATGGCTTTCAACTCAGCCAGCGCCTGCTGCTCAGTGGCGGCATCACCCACCGCGGGCGGGCCCGGCAGTTGGATGTCGGCAGGCACGATGGAACCGATCAACGCTTCCAGTGAGCTGGCACCAATCGCTTCCAGCATGGTGGCCTGTTGCTCCGGCGTAGGGCCGATATGGCGCTCAATGAAAGCACCGTTATGTTCAAGCTGGCTGAGAGTCTGAGTCATTAGCAGTAAATCCTGAGTCGGGCTGGGTATTAATACAGATAAAAACGAAGGTGCCGCCTGGCGACACCTTCTGTTACGCATACTTATTCGTCGATGGAAGCTTTGTACGCATCGGCGTCCAGCATCGAGTCAAGTTCAGACTCATCGCTGGCTTTGATTTTGAACAACCAGCCATCGCTGTACGGATCGCTGTTGATCAGTTCCGGCGAACCTTCCAGTTCTTCGTTAATCTCAATGATTTCGCCGCTCAGCGGGGCATAGATGTCAGAAGCGGCTTTCACTGATTCTGCTACTGCACAATCTTCACCAGCTGCAACAACGCGTCCTACTTCTGGCAGGTCAACAAACACCATGTCACCTAACAGTTCCTGGGCATGTTCGGTAATCCCGACGGTGAAAGTACCGTCGGCTTCTTTACGCACCCACTCGTGGCTATCTTTGTACTTCAATTCTTTTGGTACATTGCTCATCGCCAAATCTCCTGAAAAAAGTTACTGAGCGACCGGCTTACCGGCGCGAACAAAAATCGGTTTGGTGACCTTCACCGGCATTTCACGGTTGCGGATTTCCACAATCGCCTGCTCGCCAATTCCCGCTGGCACGCGTGCCAGCGCAATGCTGTAACCCAGCGTTGGAGAGAAGGAACCACTGGTAATAATACCCTGCTGCGGCTGACCCTGTTCATCGGTGAAACGTACCGGCAAGCCGTTACGCAGCACCCCTTTTTCGGTCATGACCAGGCCCACCAGTTTTTCTGTCCCTGCAGCACGCTGAGCTTCCAGCGCGGCACGGCCAATAAAATCACGGTCGGTCGGTTCCCAGACAATGGTCCAGCCCATGTTGGCCGCCAGCGGTGAGACGCCTTCATCCATCTCCTGGCCATACAAGTTCATCCCCGCTTCCAGACGCAACGTATCACGTGCACCCAGCCCCGCCGGTTTGACACCTGCCGCCAGCAAACGCTGCCAGAAATCCGCAGCAGCGCCAGCAGGCAAGGCAATCTCGTAGCCCGCTTCGCCGGTATAACCGGTGGTAGCAATAAACAAATCTTCCGCCTGAACGCCGAAGAATGGCTTCATGCCCGTCACAGCCTCACGTTGTGCCGCGCTAAACAACGACTGTGCTTTTTGCTGGGCATTGGGTCCCTGTACCGCAATCAGCGCCAGATCGTCACGCTCGGTCAACGTCACCCCGTATTTCTTCGCGTGTTCACCAATCCATTGCAGATCTTTTTCACGCGTAGCGGAGT
The DNA here is from genome assembly GCF_059730475.1 of Pantoea sp. X-Soil-TKNS-1280. Lineage (NCBI taxonomy): Bacteria > Pseudomonadati > Pseudomonadota > Gammaproteobacteria > Enterobacterales > Erwiniaceae > Pantoea > Pantoea sp. X-Soil-TKNS-1280. The sequence goes on from NZ_AP035962.1 coordinate 3,472,571, forward strand.
TCACCACCAGACGGAAAAAGTCCTCGGTCATAAAGTAAACAATCAAATCATCAATGACGCCACCGGAAGCGTTCAGCATGCCGGTGTAAAGCGCTTTGCCTGGCTGGGTCAGTTTGGCGACATCATTTGCCAGCAGATAACGCAGGAATTCACGGGTGCTCGCCCCGCGCAGATCGACGATGGTCATGTGGGAAACGTCAAACATGCCGGCATCAGTACGTACCGCGTGGTGCTCATCCATTTGTGAGCCGTAATGCAGAGGCATCATCCAGCCGTGAAAGTCCACCATACGGGCGCCGCTGGCCTGATGCTGTTCGAATAGAGGCGTTTGCTGAGTCATAACCATCCTGTAGAAAACAAGTGAGCGTGACGCGCCTGCGTAGCCATGATGGCTGACGCAAACGTTCTCTTTGCGCTGACGTTACCACCGAACGCTCGAATTAACCATAAGGAAAACGAGGGCGAAACAAAGTCTGTCGTCTGCGAAGCGCCGCACAGAATGCAGGATAATCCACTGGCTTTATGTGATTAAACACGCACAAAATACAACAACATAACTTTTATGTAGCAAAATAATGGAATCCAACGCCATGAGTGGGCAAATGGCACCGAAAAAAAACCACTATGACATGAGAAAATATAATGCGAATTCCTGCGTAAAATTAGAATAAATCAAACGAGGCGCAAAAATAGGGCGGGTCTGCATCATGGTGGTGCAAACGGGCAATTGGCTGGGGGAAGAATGAATGGCTGTAACGGCGCGATAAATCGCGCCGTTACTGAATTTGTGCAGATTTAGAGAAGGTTAGCGCAGCCAGCCGGGGATATCATTCAGCCCCATGGCCTGCTTCAGCATCATCGGTTTGACCCCTGGCAGGGTGTCCGCCAGTTTCAGGCCGACGTCACGCAGGAATTTTTTCGCTGGATTACTTCCGGCAAAAAGTTCACGGAAGCCCTGCATACCCGCCAGCATCAGCGCCGCGCTATGTTTGCGGCTGCGTTCATAACGTCGCAGATACAGGTGCTGCCCAATATCCTTGCCCTGACTGTGCAGGCGGCGGATTTCACCGATCAGTTCGGCGGCATCCATAAAGCCCAAATTCACGCCCTGCCCGGCCAGCGGATGGATAGTGTGCGCAGCATCGCCAACCAACGCCAGGCGGTGCGCAGCAAAGTTACGCGCATAGCGTGCCATCAGCGGGAAGGTTTTACGCTCGCTCTCCACCTGGCACAAACCAAGGCGCATATCGAAAGCCACAGAAAGTTGCTGATTGAACAACGCTTCAGGCATATCCTGCAAACGCGTGGCTTCCTGGGGAGACAACGACCAGACAATTGAACTCAGATGCGGGTCCTGCATTGGCAAAAATGCCAGAATGCCGTCACCGTGGAACACCTGGCGCGCCACCGCATCGTGCGGCAGGTCAGTGCGGATATTCGCCACCAGCGCGTGATGATCGTAATCCCAGAAAGTGATCGGGATATCCGCTTTGTCACGCAGCCAGGAGTTGGCACCGTCGGCGGCGATCAACAGACGGGCACTCATCATGCTGCCATCCTGCAGAGTGATAAAGGCTTCGTTGTCGCCAAAAGCCACCTGCTGCAACTGCGCTGGAGCCAGCAACGTAATATCGCTGCACTGGCTGGCGCGCTGCCATAATGCGCTATGAATCACTGGATTTTCAATGATATGGCCGAGGTGGGCTAAGCCCTGCTGCTCATCATCAAAACTGATGCTGCCAAAACTGTCCTGGTCCCACACTTCCATGCCGTGATAAGCGCTGGCGCGTAATGCCAGAATCGTTGACCAGACATCGAGCTTTTGCAGCAGGCGTTCACTGGCCGCATTGATCGCCGATACGCGGATCGATGGCGCAGCTTGCGGATCAAATCGCGGCTCTGCCGCCTTCTCCAGCACCGCAACGCGCAATCCACTGCCTTGCAGCCCGCAGGCAACGGCCAGTCCGACCATGCCACCGCCAGCGATAGCCACATCAAAAGTTTGCATTGCTGCCCCTTAATTCATGCTTAACGTTTTACCCAGCCGAGCGTCCGCGCGGCAAGGGGGTTTCGCAGCCACGGCAGATGGTCCATTGCCACCAGCCCAAGATTTCGTCCTGCCACCAGCGTGGCATAACGGTTAGCAAATAATCGTACCAGACCATCGGTCACGCCAATGGTCGCCGCACGATCCGGTTGGCGTCGGGCGGCAAAATGATGGAGTACCGCATAACTGCCGGGATCCTGCTGGTGACGCCAGGCACTCGCCAGCGTTTCCGCCAGCGACATCACATCACGCAGGCCGAGGTTAAAACCCTGACCGGCAATCGGATGCAGCGTCTGCGACGCATTACCCACCAGCGCCAGCCGGTGCGCCACCTGCCGCTCGGCGGTTTGTAACGCCAGCGGGTAAATTTCGCGCTGGCCGGTGTGGGTGAAACGTCCCAGCCGCCAGCCGAACGCCTGTTGCAACTCGCGCAGAAAAGTCGCGTCATCCCACTGCGCCAGCTTGTCTTTCTCGTCCAGCGGATGACACCACACCAGCGACAGGCGATTGCCCGACATCGGCAACAACGCCAGCGGACCGTGTTCGGTAAAACGTTCGAAGGCGCGTCCCTGATGCGGCAACTGCGTGGTGACATTGGCTATCACCGCCAGCTGCTGGTAATCCTCGCGCTGCCAGCTAATGCCGCAGGAGGCCGCCAACGGTGAACGTGAGCCGTCTGCTGCCACCAGCAGCGCACCATCCAGCTGTTCGCCGCTGTCCAGCGTGACCTGCACGCTATCAGCACTGCGTGACACCGCCGTGACATGCGCCGGGCAACGTAGCGTCACGCCCGGTGCGCTTTTCAGCCGCTGGAACAGGCGTTGCCCGACATCGAACAGCTCCACCACCTGGCCCAGTGCCGGTAACTGGTAATCCGCCGCCTGCATCGAAACAAAGCCAGTATGACCACGGTCAGAAACATGGACGTGGGTGATCGGCGTGGCGCAATCCTGCAACGAACGCCACAGATCAATCTCCGCCAGTTGCTGGCAGGTCCCTGCCGCCAGCGCGATGGCGCGTCCGTCATATCCAGGATGAGCACGGCTGTCCGGTTCGCTGCGTTCAATCAGCGTCACCGGCAGTTTTCCCTGCGTCAGATGGGATATGGCCAGCGCCAGCGTGGCGCCGGTCATGCCGCCGCCTGCAATCAGAATAGTCATGCCTGGCGCGCCGCCGCCATTAAGGCTTCAATTGCGTCGGCATCTTTCACCACGCTATCGGTGAGATTCTCGTTGCCTTCGGCAGTGATCACGATGTCATCCTCAATACGAATGCCGATACCGCGATACTGTGCCGGGACTTTGGCATCCGGCGCAATATACAGACCGGGTTCGATGGTCAGCACCATGCCAGGTTCCAGAATGCGGTCGCGGCTCGGGGTGCCATAATGGCCGACGTCGTGCACATCCAGCCCCAGCCAGTGGCTCAGCCCGTGCATAAAGAACTGGCGATGCGCCTGTTCCGCAATCAGTGCGTCCACTTCGCCTTCCATCACACCCAGTTCAACCAAGCCAGTCACCATAATGCGAACCACTTCCTCGTTCACATCATGGATGCTGATACCCGGGCGGAACAGCGCCAGCGCTTTGTACAACGAGGCCAGCACGATGTCGTAAATGGCACGCTGTGGCTCGCTGAATTTGCCGTTCACCGGGAAAGTACGGGTGATGTCACCGGCATAACCGTGAAATTCACAACCCGCATCGATCAGCACCAAATCGCCATCACGCATCTCGCACTCATTTTCGGTGTAATGCAGGATGCAGCCGTTTTCGCCGGAACCGACGATGGTGTTGTAGGAAGGAAAACGTGCGCCGTGGCGATTGAATTCGTGGTGGATTTCGCCTTCCAGCTGATATTCGAACATCCCCGGGCGGCAAGCCTGCATCGCACGGGTATGCGCCAGTGCGCTGATCTCACCGGCGCGACGCAGAATGGCAATCTCTTCCGGCCCTTTAAACAGGCGCATCTCATGTACCCACGGACGCCAGTCAGTGACGGTAGCGGGGGCGCTCAGGTTCTGACGGAAGCCGCGACGCAGTTTCTCCAGTGCGCCGAATACCAGCGTGTCAGCCTCGGCATACAGCCCCTGCGCGTGATACACCACATCCAGGCCATTCAGCAGTTGATACAGCTGCTCGCCAATGTCATCCCACGGCAATGCGCGATCGACACCCAGTTTCGCCGGTGCCGCTTCCTGCCCCAGGCGACGGCCAAACCAGATTTCTGCGGTGAGGTCGCGCACGCGGTTGAATAGCACGCTGTGATTGTGGGTGTCGTCGCTTTTGATCAGCACCAGCAACGCCTGCGGCTCGTTGAAGCCGGTGAAATACCAGAAATCACTGTTCTGGCGGAAGGAATATTCGCTGTCGTTGCTGCGCGTCACTTCAGGCGCGGCAAAAATCAATGCGGCACTACCGGGCGCCATACGGGCAATCAGCGCCTGACGACGTTGCTGGAAGGTTTCCAGTGTAATCATGTTTGCACTCCCTGTTGAAAAGCGGGCACGGTAGTACCCGGAATGACGCGCTTAGTGTAGCGTTGGCTTCTTCACTTCAGGTGCAGTGGGTGGCTGCGGCTGGTTGAAGGTGTCGTGGCACAGCAATGCGGCAACACGAACGTATTCAATCACTTCTTCAAGTGATTGTTCGAGTTCTTCCTGATCTTCATCTTCGTCATAGCCCAGTTGAGCGATGGTGCGCAGGTCATCAATCGCTTCACCGGTTTCGCCCGTGACTTTGTCCAGTTTCGGTTGCGTCACCCCCAGGCCGAGCAGGAAATGGTTTACCCATCCTGCCAGTGCATCGGCACGATCGAACACCGTAATGTCATCATCGTCAGGCAGCATCAGCTGAAACAGGAAACCCTCTTCATCCAGCGTGTTGGCCAGGCTTTCATGTAACGCCTGTAACGGCTGCGACAGGCTTTGCGAAAAAGCCATGCCTTCGTTGGTGAGATCGTGCACCAGCGTCTTCCAGCTGTTATCCTGGTTGCCACCACACAGGATGCCGCAAATCAGGCCGTGCATTTCGGCCGGGGTCATTCCCACGCCCTGCTGGGAAAGCGCCGTAGCCAGCGCGTTGTAAGTGGGCGTTGCGTTCTGTAAAGACATAAGCTTTCGTCGTCGTTGGCAGAATAAGTTCGTGTTATGCTACCACCAGGTGCCTCAGGGTTTCCAGAAAAGGGGTTGTAACTTATCACGCGGGTCTATATAGTTGCGCACCTCCCAAGCCATTGACTGCTAAGGGAGATGCGGGCGAAGTAATCAGTCAGGAAGGTGGCATGTCTGCACAACCGGTAGATATTCAGATTTTTGGTCGTTCATTGAGAGTGAATTGTCCGCCTGAACAGCAAGATGCGCTGAATCTGGCAGCTGAGGACCTCAATCAACGGTTGCAAGATTTAAAAGTTCGCACTAGAGTCACAAATACAGAGCAGCTGGTGTTCATCGCCGCGTTAAACATTTGCCACGAGCTGGCACAAGAGAAAGGTAAAACGCGCGACTATGCAGCCAATATGGAACAACGTATCCGTATGCTGCAGCAGACCATTGAACAAGCATTAGTTGAGCAAGGTCGCATAACTGATCGCCAGGGCACAAAGTTTGAATAACACTTCATGGTTATCGTGATACAGTAACGGTGAAGTAAATTTTCTCTGAGATGTTTGCATGTGGGCCAGTCCCCTGAGCCGATATTTCATTACCACAGAATGTGGCGCTCCGTAACTTGTGAGCATGCTCGGTCCGTCCGAGAAGCCTGATAGTTGCGACGACACATTCACCTTGAACCAAGGGTTCAAGGGTTACAGCCTACGGCGGCATCTCGGAGATCTCCACTTAGTTCCACATCTGTAATCCCCCGGTACGCGTGATATAGTGGCTGGCAACAGCCGACATTGCCGGGGATATCATGTCTGAACCCTCACTACGCGACCGACAAGACATTCGTCAACACGTACGCCATTTGCGCCGCAATCTCACGGCTGAACAGCAGGAACAAGCTGCCGATTTGCTGGCAGAGCACGCCATCAATTTTGCCCCAATCAGCAATGCCCAACGCATCGCCCTGTTTCTTTCCGTTGATGGTGAGCTGAATACACGCCCGTTGATCGCCAAACTCTGGCAACAGAAAAAACAGGTGTATCTGCCGGTGCTGCACCCCTTTTCACCTGGTAACCTGATCTTCCTGCGCTATACGCCAGACACCCCGCTTAGCCCGAACAAATTGCGTATCCCCGAGCCACCGCTGGATATCACCCGCATGGCAACGCTCGATCAACTGGATGTGATCATGGTGCCGTTAGTGGCGTTCGACCATAGCGGGCAGCGTCTGGGTATGGGTAAGGGTTTTTACGATCGCACCCTGCAAAACTGGCAGCAACATGGTGTCCTGCCCATCGGGATAGCGCATGATTGCCAGTGCGTGGAAGCGTTGCCGGTCGCGGCATGGGATGTGCCCTTGCCTGCGGTGATGACACCGTCAAAGCTGTGGCAGTGGTGATTGGCGCGATAAATCGCGCCGCTACAAAGATATGCAGCAGCGCGATGTTAAATCAGTACAGCAAACGTGCGCGGATGGTACCAGGAATCGCCTTCATCAGTTGCAGCGCTTTGTCCGCTACATCCTGCTCGGCATCGATATCGATGACCACATAACCCATCAGCGGAGATGTTTGCAGATACTGGGCGGCAATGTTGATGCCCTGCTCAGCAAAAATCTGGTTGATGGCGGTCAGCACGCCCGGGCGGTTTTCGTGGATGTGCAGCAGACGGCTGGCACTGGCAGCATGCATCGGCAGCGACACTTCCGGGAAATTCACCGCAGACAGCGTAGAACCGTTGTCCGAATACTTCGCCAGCTTGCCAGACACTTCCAGGCCGATGTTTTCCTGCGCTTCCTGAGTCGAACCGCCGATATGCGGCGTCAGAATCACGTTATCAAATTCACACAGCGGTGAGTTAAACGGATCGCTGTTCGTCGCCGGCTCAGTCGGGAATACGTCAATTGCTGCACCCGCCAGATGTTTGTTCGACAAAGCATCGCACAGCGCTGGGATATCAATCACCGTACCACGTGCGGCGTTAATCAGCAGCGCACCCGGTTTCATCATTGCCAGTTCGGCAGCACTGATCATGTTCTGTGTGGATGGCGTTTCCGGCACATGCAGGCTGACCACATCGCTCATGTTCAGCAGATCAGAAAGATGGCGCACCTGAGTCGCATTGCCCAGCGGCAGCTTGCTCTCGATATCGTAGAAGAACACGTGCATGCCGAGGCTCTCAGCCAGCACGCCCAGTTGCATGCCGATGTGGCCATAGCCAATGATGCCCAGCTTTTTGCCACGCGCTTCGTAGGAACCCGACGCAATTTTATTCCAGATACCGCGATGTGCTTTGGCGTTCGCTTCCGGGATGCCACGCAGCATCAGCAGCATTTCACCAATCACCAACTCCGCCACCGAACGGGTGTTGGAGAACGGGGCGTTGAACACCGGTACACCGCGTTTTGCCGCTGCATTCAGGTTGACCTGATTGGTGCCGATACAGAAGCAGCCTACCGCGACCAGTTTCTCAGCCGCAGCGAAAATCTCTTCGGTCAGTTGGGTACGGGAACGGATACCAATGAAGTGCGCATCGCGGATGGAGGACTTCAGCGTCTCCGCATCCAGTGCACCTTTGTGGAATTCGATGTTGGTGTAACCTGCCGCACGCAGATTATCCAGCGCGCTCTGATGGACACCTTCCACCAGCAGGAACTTAATCTTGTCTTTTTCCAGTGATAACTCTGCCATTTCCCGACCCTATTCAGAATTCAACGAGGGCTGCCATAAGCCAGCCTTCTGTCAAAATATCAAAAAATTCGATTGCAGCAAGACAATCGATTGCCTCCGCCCCAGCACGCGTCAGTGCTGGGGCAGCACAATGCCGTACAAAATCGGGATATGCGCCCGGAGCGAAGAATGAACCTGCTGTTGATGACTATTTTGTGACATAAGTCACCGAATTTCAGCATACGAAGAAAAGATGTTTTGCGTATGGAAATAAGCGGCGCTACGAGAGCGCCGGACAGATCATTTCTTGATGGTTTTTACGCCATCGGCAGTGCCGATCAGGGCGATATCCGCACCACGCGCCGCAAATAACCCGACGGTCACCACGCCAGGCAGCGCGTTGATGGCTTTTTCCAGCGCGATCGGGTCGAGAATGCGAAGATTATGCACGTCGAGAATAATGTTGCCATTATCGGTCAACACGTTCTGACGGTATTCCGGCAAGCCGCCCAGCTTCACCAGTTCACGCGCCACATAGGAACGCGCCATGGGAATGACTTCAACGGGCAGCGGAAAGTGGCCCAGCACATCCACTTCTTTCGACGCATCAGCAATGCAGATAAATTTCTCAGCCACCGCCGAGACAATTTTCTCACGCGTCAGCGCCGCACCACCGCCTTTGATCATCTGCATTTGTGGATTGATCTCATCAGCGCCATCAACGTAAACCGACAGCGAGTCCACTTCATTCAGATCAAATACGTGAATGCCAAGGGATTTCAGCTTCTGCGTTGAGGCTTCCGAACTGGAAACCGCACCCTCGATTTGATGCTTAATCGAGCCTAAAGCATCAATAAAGTGGGCGGCGGTTGAACCCGTGCCAACGCCAACAATGGTGCCCGGCTGCACATATTGCAGTGCTGCCCAACCTACCGCTTTTTTCAGTTCATCCTGGGTCATGGTATGTTTAAAACCTGTGCGACAACGAGGTGCGCGTAGTATAAAACAAGGCGGCATAAAAATGCGCGGCTGTTAAAGGCTTTGTAACTCAGTCCACAAAAACCATCTTTTACATTTTTGTGGCATAGTAACCTCCACCCTGAACGAGAGAGAACAAGAATGAAACGCCCGGATTATCGAACGCTTCAGGCGCTGGATGCTGTGATTCGTGAGCGCGGCTTTGAGCGCGCCGCGCAGAAACTTTGCATTACGCAATCGGCGGTATCGCAGCGTATTAAACAGCTGGAGAATTTATTCGGCCAGCCGCTGCTGGTACGAACCGTGCCGCCGCGTCCGACTGAGCAGGGGCAGAAGCTGCTGGCGTTATTGCATCAGGTGGAGTTGCTGGAAGAGGAATGGCTGGGTGATGAAAATGGTGGCACCACGCCGCTGCTGTTATCGCTGGCGGTGAACGCCGACAGTCTGGCAACCTGGTTGCTGCCCGCGCTGAAGGATGTGCTGGCAGATTCGCCGGTGCGCCTGAATATCCAGGTTGAGGATGAAACCCGTACTCAGGAACGTTTACGTCGCGGCGAAGTGGTAGGCGCAGTGAGTATTCAGCCGCAGCCACTGCCGAGTTGCCTGGTGGACCAGCTGGGCGCGCTCGACTATCTGTTCGTGGCTTCACCTGAATTTGCCGATCGCTACTTTCCCAATGGTGTGACCCGTTCAGCGTTGCTGAAGGCACCGGCCATCGCCTTTGACCATCTGGATGATATGCATCAGGCTTTTCTGCAGCAGAATTTCGACTTGTCGCCGGGCAGCGTGCCCTGCCATATTGTTAACTCGTCCGAAGCCTTTGTGCAGCTGGCACGCCAGGGTTCGACCTGCTGTATGATCCCGCATCTGCAAATTGAGCGTGAGCTGGCGAGCGGAGATTTGGTTGATTTGACGCCCGGTCTGTACCAGCGCCGTATGCTGTACTGGCACCGTTTCGCGCCGGAAAGCCGTCTGATGCGCCGCGTGACTGACGCACTGATTGCGCACGGACATCGCGTACTGCGCCAGGACGACCTGGCCGCCTAATAACCTGAGCGAATTCGTAGCGGCGCGATTTATCGCGCGTGGTTTTGCCACAACGCGCACGCGATTGCGCGATAAATCGCGCCGCTACGCAAACATCACTGTGCGTTCGGTTTGATATCGAACACCACATCCACCTGATCGTCAAAGTGAATGCTCTGCTGCTCATAGGTCTGTTGTGCTGAGGTATCCGCTTCTGCGGCTGAGGCTTTAAACATGCGCGCCATCGGCATCGGCTGGTAGTTAGCAACGTGATAACGGATGCTATACACCGGACCCAGTTTGGCGTTAAAGCCTTCGGCCAGCGCCGCCGCCTGTTGCGTCGCATTGGCGATTGCGGCTTTGCGTGCCTGGTCTTTGTAGGTTTCCGGGTGTGCCACACCGAGGTCCACGGCACGGATTTCGTTCAGGCCGGATTTCAGCGCCCCATCCAGCAACTCATTCAGCTTCTCCAGCTGACGCAACGTCACCTGCACCTGACGCACCGCGCGATAGCCTTTCAGCACCGATTTACCCTCTTTGGTGTAATCGTACTCTGGCTGAGTGCTGAGATTAGCGGCATCAATATCTTTCTTTTCGATACCGTTTTTTTGCAGGAAATCAAAATATTGCGCGACGCGACTGTCGGCTTGTTTTTTCGCATCTGCTGCATCTTTCGATGAAACATTCACCACAATCGAAAGCGTAGCGATATCCGGACGGGCCTCCACGCTGGCCTGTCCTGAGGTGACCACATGCGGTCCGTTCGGCAATTCACCCGCCAGAACCATACCAGGCAATGCGCCTGCGCTCATTACGGCGGCCAGCGCCAGTGCTTTCAGTTTCACGGAAGTCCTCCTTGAAGAGTCAGTTCTAAGGCCGCCACTATGGCGAAGCCCGCTACACATTACCATGCGTGATGGTCTGAGTTTTGATTCTGCTAAAAGTTCGGGCACTCTGCTGTTTTATCGTCTCCGCGATCACAAAATAACCGATGTTTATTCGCTGAATTTCCGCACAAATGTTTCTATTAAAGAAACACTCTGACCTCCGGGAGAGTCCACGATGACAGAGCAGCCAATAACCCAAGCTACCGCGGGCATCCGCGCCGGACGCACCCGCTTTCTGATGCTGGGTCTGGTGTTTATCAACATCATCATCAATTACATGGACCGCACCAATCTGTCGGTCGCCGCCACGGCGATGGCGGGCGAACTGCGTTTCACCCCGCTGGAAATGGGGTTGATCTTCTCTGCCTTTGGCTGGATTTACGCCGCGTTGCAGATCCCCGGCGGTTTCCTGATAGATCGTCTGGGCGCACGGCTGGTATACGGCGTCGGGCTATTTATCTGGTCACTGGTGACGACACTACACGCTTTTGCCGGTAGTTTCCTCGCGCTGTTTGGTTTACGTCTGGGCGTCGGTGCGTTTGAAGCACCAGTGATGCCCGCAAATAACCGGGTGATTTCCAGCTGGTTCCCGGAACAGGAACGCGCCAGCGCCATTGGTATTTATTCTTCGGCGCAGTTTGTCGGCCTCGCCTGTATGACGCCACTGTTGTTCCATGTGCAGGATGTCTTTGGCTGGCGCGGTTTGTTTGTGATCACCGGTGTCGCAGGCATGATTTGGGCGCTGGTGTGGTACCTGCTCTATCGTGAACCGACCGAACATAAAGGCGTTTCAGATGCCGAGCTGAATTATCTGCGCAGCAATGGCGCACTGCTGGAAAGCCGTCAACACGCCAGCCAGCCACGCGCCCGCTGGCAGGATCTCGCGCACATGTTCCGCAGCCGCAAACTGGTGGGCATTTATATCGGCCAGTTCACCATCTCCGCCACCTTCTGGTTCTTCCTCACCTGGTTCCCAACTTACCTGGTGGAGTATCGCCATATGGGATTTATTAAGAGCGGCTACGTGGCGGCGGTGCCCTACTTTGCGGCCTTTTGCGGCGTGTTGCTGGCGGGATTCGCCTCCGATCGTATGATGCGACGCGGCGTCTCTGCCAGCGTAGCGCGCAAGCTGCCGGTGATCCTCGGGCTGTTTCTGACGCTGTTTATCCTCGGGGCCAACTACACCGATAACGCGACCCTGATCATGCTGTTTATGTCTGTCGCCTTCTTTGGCAATGGGCTGGCCACCATCACCTGGGTCTTTGTCACCGCGCTGGCACCCCGCCATTTGATCGGTCTCGCCGGAGGGGTGTTCAACTTTACCGGCGCGCTCTCCTCGATTGTGGTGCCGATTGCCATTGGCGCGCTAATTGATGGCGATAATTTTGCCCCGGCACTGGCCTTTATTGCCGTGCTGGCTGCCATTGGTATCGCCAGCTATCTATTTATCGTCGGGAAAATTGACCATGTCAGCGCGCACTGATCATACGCCCGGCCAGCGCCTGCAACTGCGCCAGCCGCTGGCTGAGATGCGCTTCATCCGTCTGCCAGATTTTGGCGAAAGCCAGTGCCGCACGGTTATTGTTAATCGGCTGCGCCATGCTGACTTCGCCATCATCACGATGCCAGATGAGGGTGTCCTGCGACCGTTTACGTGCCAGCAACGGGGCCAGCTGCGTCCATTGCTCATCACTGAAGCGCGGTCGCAGCGCTTCGTCGCTTTCCGCCGCCAGCAGCGAGACACCAATTACCGACTGCCAGGCTGGCAGCATATGGAATCCCGCCAGCGCCTGGCTGGTGCTGGTGCGCTCGCCAGGCTCCGAGTGCCAGATATAGATCACCTGATCCTCCCACAGCACACCCAATGCCACCACGATGTCACGCGGCGCGTGTGCCTCCAGCTGCGGCAACGCCTGGGCAAACAGCGACGAGCCACGTATTGCCTGGGCCGCCAGCGCGTGAACACCCGGTCCGGGCAAATAGCGGCGATGTTCGTCCTGCATCGTCAGGCCGATAGCGGCCATGGTCATCAGCAGACGGTTTACCCGTGTGCTGTTCATCCCCATCTGGCGCGCCAGCTCACGGCAGCCTACGGCTTTGCCACTGGAGACCAGATATTGCAGACAGCGAATACCGTCAATCAGGCTTTGATTGGGTTGAGAAGACATAAGTCACCCTGTGGCGGTCAAAAATTTAATCTTAGCTTCAGAGCTACAGGAATGAAATGATGCAAATTTTCTCCTCTCAGCCCGCCCGTGCGTTCCCACTGCAAACATTGCAGGCTGATGTATTGATTGCGGGCGGTGGCCTGGCGGGCGTCTGTGCAGCGCTGGCAGCTGCGCGTGATGGTTTGCAGGTGGTGTTGATCCAGGATCGCCCGGTGCTGGGCGGCAATGCTTCCAGTGAAGTTCGCCTGTGGGCCAATGGCGCGACCTCGCATATGGGCAACAACAACCGCTGGGCGCGGGAGGGCGGCATCATGGGCGAGATCATGGAGGAGAACCTGTGGCGCAATAAAGAAGGCAATCCGGTGCTGTTTGATATGGTGCTGCTGGATTTAGTGCAGGCGCAGCCGGGCCTGACGTTACTGCTCAATACCACGGTCAGCGAGATCGAAAAGTCAGGACGGCAAATTGAGGCGGTGCACGCCTTCAATGCCATTAACCAGACGCGCTATTTTGTCAGCGCCCGGCAGTTTATCGATGCCAGCGGTGACGGGGTGCTCGGCTATCTGGCCGGGGCGGCGCATCGCGTCGGGGCCGAATCGGTGGAAGAATTCGGCGAGAAGATGGCCCCAGGTGAACATTTCGGCCATAAACTCGGTCACTCGATTTACTTCTACACCAAACGCACCACACAGCCGGTGCGCTTTGTTCCCCCCAGCTTCGCCTTGCAGGATATCCAGGCGATTCCGCGTTATAAACGCCTGACTTCCGAACTGAACGGCTGCGATCTGTGGTGGCTGGAATGGGGAGGACGGCTTGATACGGTACATGAGAGTGAAACCATCAAATGGGAACTGTGGAAAATCGTCTGGGGGGTGTGGGACTACATCAAAAACTCCGGTGAATTTCCCGATGCCGACAACCTGACCATTGAATGGGTCGGCTTAATCCCCGGCAAACGGGAGAGTCGCCGCTTTCTCGGCGCTACCCTGTTATGCCAGCAGGATATTGTTGAACAGCGGGATCATTATGATGCGGTGGCCTATGGCGGCTGGTCGATTGATTTACATCCCGCTGATGGCGTCTACAGTGAACATGAGGGCTGCCGTCAATTCCACAGCAAAGGTACCTACACCATCCCGTTTCGTGCGCTCTACAGCCAGTCACTGGACAATCTGCTGCTAACCGGCCGCCTGATCTCCGCCACCCACGTGGCGTTCGGCAGCGCCCGCGTGATGTGTACCTGCGGCGTGCTCGGGGAAGTGGTGGGACACGCCGCGGCGCTTTGCCAGAAACAACAACTCACCCCGGCCCAGCTGGGCGCACCTGAGCGTATTGGGCAGTTGCAGCAACAATTACTGCGTCAGGGGGCTTATATTCCACGCCAGCAGTTGATCAGCCCGGCTGGCGCAGCAAAAATCGCGGTCAGTAGCACCCTCCAGCTCACTGCCCTGCCTGCTGATGGTGGCTGGCATCCGCTGCAATCACGCTGTGCACTGCTGCTACCGCTGAAAGCCGGTGAGCGCCTGCCCGCGCTGAGGGTACATTTACGTGCCAGACAAACACAGTCGTTACAGGTGTCGTTGCTGACCAGCGAAAACCCGGCCAATACCTGCGGCGATCGGCAACTGGCCAGCCACACCCTGCTGGTTAACGATCAAGGCGAGTATCGGCTGGATTTTGCTTACCGCGCCGATTGCGATCGTTATCTGATGATCGCCTTCGCGGAAAACCCGGCCATTGAGGTTGCTCTGACGCGTGTGCAGCTGCCGGGCGTGATGATGGTGTTCAACAGCCTGAATCCACGCGTGGCGAAGCGGACGCGCCAGATTAACGATGGCGATTATGGTGTCGATGAGTTTGATTTCTGGCTGCCGCGCCGCGCGCCGCAGCAGATACTTTTCGCCTTTAGCCTTGAGGCTCCGCTGCAACTATGGCATCGCGACTATCTGCTGAATGGCAAGCTGCGACCGGAAAGTCACACCAACGGCTGGGTTCCCGCGCTCGACGATGCCGCGCCTGCGGTTAGCTGGCAATGGGAGCAACCCCAGCAGGCCAGCCAGTTAACCCTGCTGTTTGATAACGATTTTGACCACGCGATGGAGACAGTACAGATGGGCCACGCGCAGGCGGTAACGCCGCACTGCACCACCCATTATCGTCTGTGGCTGGATGAAATGTTGCTGGCAGAGGTCAGAGACAACCATCATTCCCTCTGCCATCACGCGCTACCGCCGGGGGTAAATTTCCGGCAGATACGCCTTGAGATGCTTGCCAGCGCCGGTGCTGTACCCGCGCTCTACGGTTTGCATCTGCATCACCAGTTGGCGATGCCCTGACGCGCCAGCTGGAAGGCGATCACCCACATTACCGATCCCACCAGCAGGTTGATGATTCGCTGCGCCCGCACGGTGCGCAGGCGTGGGGATAGCCAGGCCGCCAGCAGTGCCAGGCCAAAAAACCAGATAACCGAGGCACTGACGCTGCCCAACGCAAACCAGCGCCGCGCTTCTGCGGACGGTAGTTGCCCACCCAGGCTGCCCAGCACCACAAACGTATCAATATAAACATGCGGATTGAGCCAGGTCACCGCCAGCATGGTGGCGATAATGCGCCAGCGTCCCTGTTTCATGACTTCTGTCGATGCCAGCGACACATCGCCCTGCCAGGCATTGCGTAGTGCGCCCCAGCCATACCAGGTCAGGAAGGCTACCCCTGCCCAGGTGATCAGCATCAGTAATAACGGTGACTGATTGAGCAACGCACTACCACCAAAAATCCCGCCGCAAATCAGCGCGATATCACTCAGAGTACAGAGAGCTGCCGTCATCAGATGATAATGGCGCTTAATGCCCTGATTCATCACAAATGCGTTTTGCGGGCCTAGCGGCAGAATGAGCGATGCCCCAAGAGCAAGCCCTTGTAAATAAACAGATAACACGTAATTTTTCCCATCAACAGTGGCGATGACGTGAAGTATAGAGAGGCGTGAATATTAGAGGAAATGGAAAGATTTAATAGGTCATTAGCAAAACTGCTAATGACCTGGCAGGATGATTATTCAGCGCGCTCAGCTACCGCAGCGTCACTTTTCACCTGATGGAAATGCACATCCATCTGCGGATAAGGGATGCCGATACCATGCGCATCAAGTGTGCGCTTGTAGTTTTTCAGCAGATCCCAGTAGACGTTTTGCAGGTCGCTGCTTTTGCTCCAGCAACGCACCACAAAGTTGAGCGAGGAAGCCGCCAGCTCGTTCAGGCCGATCTGAATCCCCATATCCTTCAGTACGCGCTCGTCGGCTTCGGTCACTTCTCTCAGCAACGCAATCACCTGGTCCACATCGGCATCGTAAGCCACGCCGATAATAAACTCGTTACGGCGAATGGGTTCACGGGAATAGTTGACGATGTTACCGGCAATGATCTTACCGTTGGGCACCACGACGATTTTACCGTCGGCGCTTTTCATGGTGGTGGAGAAGATCTGCACGTTCTGAACCGTACCCGTCACGCCACCGAGATCGACAAACTCACCGGTACGGAACGGACGGAAGGTCACCAGCAAAACGCCCGCGGCGAGGTTAGACAGCGACCCCTGTAATGCCAGACCTACGGCCAGACCTGCGGCACCCAGTACGGCGATAACCGAAGCCGTCTGCACACCTACGCGACCCAGTGCCGCGATAATGGTGAAAGCGATGATGCCATAGCGCACCAGCGCCGACAGGAAGTCCGCCACGGTCGCATCGATATGGCGCGCCACCAGTACCCGGTTGATGGTGTTAGAAATCACGCGCGCCACAATCATCCCGATGATGATGATGGCAATCGCCGCGACAATATTGACGACATAGCTCAGGATCAGCTCCTGATTACGTACCAGCCATCCGCCCGCGTTATTAATGCCGTCAACGACATTTAAATCTTCCATTTGTTAGCCCTGTTGTTGAGTTTCCCGCAGGAAAGAACAAAAACTGCCAGAATGAATCCGACACTCCCGTGTACAAGGGTAAACAATAATGGGGATGAGCGCCAAAGGTGGTCTGAATTTACTGAATATTCCGAAAATAATGCGTAAAAAAAGGCCCTTTCGGGCCTTTTTTGTACTGTAAGTAAAAATTACAGCACGTCGATAGCGTTCAGCTCTTTGAAAGCCTGTTCCAGACGAACCACCATGGAAGCCTGAGCAGAGCGCAGCCATACACGCGGATCGTAGTATTTCTTGTTCGGGCTATCTACGCCGTTCGGGTTACCCAGCTGGCCTTGCAGATAGTCTTCGTTCTTTTTGTAGTACTGCAGGATACCGTCCCAGGTTGCCCATTGGGTGTCGGTATCGATGTTCATCTTAATCACGCCGTAGCTGATAGATTCTTCGATTTCCGCAGCAGAAGAACCGGAACCACCGTGGAACACGAAGTCCAGCGCGTTATGCGGCAGACTGTGTTTTTCGCTGACGTATTTCTGAGAATCACGCAGGATGGTCGGGGTCAGTTTCACGTTACCCGGCTTGTACACGCCGTGTACGTTACCGAAGGATGCTGCGATAGTGAAACGCGGGCTGATTTTGCTCAGTTCGGTGTACGCGTAGTCCACGTCTTCCGGCTGGGTATACAGGGCAGAAGCGTCCATGTGGCTGTTGTCCACACCGTCTTCTTCACCACCGGTGCAGCCCAGTTCGATTTCCAGGGTCATACCCAGTTTCGCCATGCGGGTCAGGTATTTGCTGGAGATTTCGATGTTCTCGTGCAATGACTCTTCAGACAGGTCGATCATGTGAGAAGAGAACAGCGGCTTACCGGTTTTGGCGAAGTGTGCTTCACCCGCATCCAGCAGACCGTCGATCCACGGCAGCAGTTTTTTCGCGCAGTGGTCAGTGTGCAGGATAACCGGCACACCATACAGTTCAGCCATCAGATGCACATGATGCGCACCGGCGATAGCACCGGCAATCGCCGCGCCCTGCGGTTTGTCGGTTTTGTAACCTTTACCGGCGATGAAGGCAGCACCACCATTGGAGAACTGAACGATGACCGGCGATTTCACTTTCGCTGCCGCTTCCAGTACCGCGTTGATGGAATCCGTGCCGACGCAGTTCACTGCTGGCAGGGCGAATTTGTTCTCTTTCGCCACTTTGAAGATTTTCTGAACGTCGTCACCAGTGACAACGCCGGGTTTTACGAAATCAAAAATTTTAGACATGGTTGTGTCCTGTTTCGTTTACCGTTCATCCCCGACTCGAGGGGGACTGGATTTTATGCCCCATAAGCGTCAGGGCAAGCCTTCAGGCGACGCCAGAGCATCGCCCCCAAATGATTACTGCTTCGCGCGCTCTTCCAGCATGGCAACAGCAGGCAGTTTTTTGCCTTCCACGAATTCGAGGAATGCACCGCCACCGGTAGAGATGTAGGAGATCTTGTCTTCGATACCGAACAGATCAATCGCTGCCAGGGTGTCACCACCGCCTGCTACAGAGAACGCTTCGCTATCCGCGATAGCGTTAGCAATAATTTCAGTGCCTTTGCGGAAGTTCGGGAATTCGAACACGCCAACCGGGCCGTTCCACAGAATGGTTTTGGCGTCTTTCAGCAGTTTCGCCATGGCCAGTGCGGTTTCGTCACCGAAGTCCATAATTTCTTCGTTATCCGCCACTTCGGAAACCTTTTTCACGGTTGCCGGTGCGGTTTCAGAGAATTCTGTGCCTACGCGGGAATCGGTCGGAACCGGAATACCGTACTGGTCACGCAGGCCTTTCGCCGCCGCAACGAAGTCCGGCTCGAACAGGGATTTACCTACGTTGTTGTCGATAGCCACGAAGGTGTTGGCGATACCACCACCGACGATCACGGTGTCAGCGATTTTCACCAGCGACTGCAACACGTCGAATTTAGTAGAAACTTTAGAGCCACCCACCACCGCCACCAGCGGACGCTGCGGGTTGCTCATCACTTTGCCCAGCGCTTCCAGCTCGGCAGACAGCAGCGGACCGGCACAGGCGATCGGTGCGAATTTGCCGACACCGTGAGTAGAAGCTTGTGCGCGGTGCGCAGTACCAAAAGCGTCCATCACAAATACGTCGCACAGCGCAGCGTATTTTTTCGACAGCGCTTCGTCGTCTTTCTTCTCGCCTTTGTTAAAACGAACGTTTTCCAGCACCACCAGCTCACCCGCAGCGACGTCAACGCCGTCGAGGTAATCTTTTGCCAGGGTAACATTGGTGCCGTTCAGTTTGTCTTTCAGATAGTTAACAACCGGTAACAGGGAGAACTCTTCGTTGTATTCACCTTCGGTCGGACGACCCAGGTGAGAGGTAACCATCACTTTCGCGCCCTGTTTCAACGCCGCTTCGATGGTGGGCAGAGAAGCACGGATACGTGCATCAGACGTCACTTTCCCTTCCTTCACTGGTACGTTGAGATCGGCACGGATCAGAACACGTTTTCCAGCAAGATCCAGATCGGTCATCTTAATTACAGACATGGTGAACCCTCTCGTTGATTCTCATAAGTTTTGCCAGACGCAGACCGCGTCTTACCTGAAACCGCTTGCGGCCATTGCTAACGTTGTGTCGAGCATGCGGTTAGCAAAGCCCCATTCGTTGTCACACCAAACCAGGGTTTTGATGAGGTGGTGACCACTGACCCGCGTTTGGGTGCCGTCCACAATGGCACTGTGCGGATCATGGTTAAAATCGACTGAGACTAACGGTAATTCCGTATAGTCAACTATACCACGAAATGCCCCTTCTGATGCGTTTTGCAGCAAGGCGTTGACCTCACAAGCCTTCACCGCCTGACGTACCGAAACGCTTAAATCAATGGCTGTCACGTTGATGGTTGGCACACGCACCGCGATAGCTTCGAAGCGATCGTTAAATTTCGGAAAAATGCGCGTAATGCCCGCCGCCAGACGCGTATCCACCGGAATGATCGATTGGCTTGCAGCACGAGTACGCCGCAGATCGCTGTGATAGGCGTCAATCACCTGCTGATCGTGCATCGCCGAATGGATCGTGGTGACGGTGCCCGACTCAATGCCAAAGGCGTCATCCAGCAACTTTATCACCGGAATAATACAGTTGGTGGTGCAGGATGCGTTGGAGACAATGCGGTCAGTTTGTTTAAGAGCCTGTTCGTTCACGCCGAACACTACCGTGGCATCCAGATCGTTGCCGCCCGGATGCGAGAACAGCACCTTCTTCGCGCCCGCCTGCAAATGGGCTTCGCCATCCGCACGGCTGCCAAAAACGCCGGTGCAGTCCAGCACGATATCGACATTCAGTTCCTGCCACGGCAGGGTGGCGATATCGGCCTGATGCAGGATGCGGATGGTATCGTCACCGACAAACATCAGATCGCGCTCCTGGCGTACGTCAAAGGCAAAACGGCCATGGCTGGTGTCATACTTCAGCAAATGCGCCATCCCGACGGCTTCAGCCAGTTCATTGATCGCCACCACGGTGATTTCCGCCCTGCGGCCCGTTTCATACAGTGCGCGCAGCACATTACGCCCGATACGACCAAAACCATTTATAGCTATGCGAACGGTCATCTCTACCTTCAACAACACCTGAAAAAACGTGCCGTTAGCCTGAGCGTTTCAACCTGTTTTGTACAGGGAATTCTTGCTGGCCAGTACAGGGGGAAAACGATCACATCGCCACAACTGAAACGGTTCAGCCAGAATAAAGCAAGGAAGGAATAACAGGAATGATTGCGATCAAGTGCGCTGCTGATTATTGGATCTGCGTCACAAAATCAGCCAATTTAAGATTATTACTGGAGGAATAATTGGGTAATACTTGCACAAATTCGTAGCGGCGCGATTTATCGCGCCATAACGTGCACGCTGTTGGAAAAACCCGCGCGATAAATCGCGCCGCTACGGGAATGATTGGGCGGCCACCAGGCCGCCCGCAAGCATTACAGAATAGATTTCGCGGTCGCAACCACATTCTCAACGGTGAAGCCGAACTCTTTGAACAGCAGTTCTGCCGGAGCTGACTCACCAAAGGTGGTCATGCCGACGATAGCGCCGTTCAGGCCGGTGTACTTGAACCAGTAATCTGCGATACCGGCTTCAATTGCCACGCGCGCAGCCACTGCTTTCGGCAGCACGGATTCGCGGTAAGCTGCATCCTGCTTGTCGAACGCATCGGTAGACGGCATGGAAACCACGCGCACCTTACGGCCTTCGGTGGTCAGCTGGTCGTAAGCGGCTACCGCCAGTTCCACTTCTGAACCGGTGGCGATCAGGATCAGTTCCGGCTGACCGGCACAGTCCTTCAGCACATAACCGCCGCGCGCCACGTTCGCCAGCTGCTCAGCCGTACGATCCTGCTGCGCCAGGTTCTGGCGGGAGAAAATCAGCGCGCTCGGGCCATCCTGACGCTCGATAGCGTATTTCCACGCCACCGCGGATTCCACCTGGTCACACGGACGCCACAGGCTCATGTTCGGGGTGGTACGCAGGCTCGCCATCTGCTCAACCGGCTGATGCGTCGGGCCATCTTCGCCCAGACCGATGGAGTCGTGGGTGTAGACCATCACCTGACGGATCTTCATCAGCGCCGCCATACGCGCGGCATTACGCGCATATTCCACGAACATCAGGAAGGTGGCGGTGTACGGCAGGAAGCCACCGTGCAGCGCGATACCGTTGGCGATGGCGGTCATACCGAATTCACGCACGCCGTAATGGATGTAGTTACCGGCCGGGTCTTCGTTGATCGGCTTAGAGCCGGACCACATGGTCAGGTTGCTTGGTGCCAGGTCAGCCGAACCGCCGAGGTATTCCGGCAGGATTTTACCGAAGGCTTCGATGGCATTCTGCGACGCTTTACGGCTGGCGATTTTCGCCGGATTCGCCTGCAGCTGCTCGATGAATTTCTGTGACTCTTCTGCCCAGTTCGCCGGCAGTTCGTTGTTCATACGACGTTTGAATTCAGCCGCCAGTTCCGGGTGGGCAGCAGCGTAGGCAGCGAATTTCGCGTCCCATGCGGCTTCTTTCGCCTGACCGGCTTCTTTGGCATCCCACTGCGCATAGATATCTGCCGGGATTTCGAACGGTGCGTAGTCCCAGCCCAGCTGTTTGCGGGTCAGCGCCACTTCTGCGTCGCCCAGCGGTGCGCCGTGGGAATCGTGAGTACCGGCTTTGTTCGGTGAACCGAAACCGATAATGGTTTTGCACATCAGCAGAGAGGGTTTGTCGCTGACCGCTTTGGCTTCTTCCACTGCTTTTTTGATGGCGTCAGCGTCGTGACCGTCCACGCCGCGCACCACGTGCCAGCCGTAGGCTTCAAAGCGTTTTGCGGTATCGTCGGTGAACCAGCCATCAACGTGACCGTCGATAGAGATGCCGTTGTCATCGTAGAAGGCAACCAGTTTGCCCAGCTTCAGCGTACCGGCGATGGAGCAGACCTCGTGCGAGATACCTTCCATCATGCAGCCGTCGCCCATAAACACATAAGTGTTGTGGTCCACGATGTCGTGGCCCGGACGGTTGAACTGCGCCGCCAGAGTGCGTTCAGCAATAGCGAAACCGACGGCATTGGCGATGCCCTGGCCCAGCGGGCCGGTGGTGGTTTCAACACCAACGGTGTAGCCGTATTCCGGGTGACCTGGAGTTTTGGAATGCAGCTGACGGAAGTTCTGCAGCTCGCTCATTGGCAGATCGTAGCCGCTGAGGTGCAGCAGGCTGTAAATCAGCATCGAGCCGTGGCCGTTAGACAGTACAAAGCGGTCACGTGCGGCCCACTGCGGGTTCGTCGGGTTATGGTTCAGAAAATCACGCCACAGAACTTCGGCGATATCTGCCATACCCATCGGGGCACCCGGGTGTCCCGATTTGGCTTTCTGTACTGCATCCATACTTAACGCGCGAATGGCGTTGGCAAGCTCTTTACGAGAGGGCATTTTCTACTCCAGGTCGGATTAATACTTCGCCACTCCTAACTTATTGTAATTAATCAGCTATCAGGCGAAGCAAGGGAAAAGTTGCACATCAATGTACATGAAAATCGGGGCAAAAGTACATGCTACAGGGTGCTAAATTAGGTGGCCTGCGGTTGCAATTTAGCTGCCGTCTGCTAGCCCGCAGAGATAATCGCAGCGAGGGAATGTGACAGGTGGTTGTTTTGACGTAAATAAAAGGTGAAGACAAATGCGATTGTAGCGGCACGATCTATCGCGCCGCTACAGGGGATCACCGTTTAAACAGCTGATCCACCATCGAACCTAAATCCAGCTGGTTGTCATGCAAACTCTGCTCATCCAGCTGACCCTGTGGTGACATCTTATCGATCAGTTGTGGCAGCAGCAGCGCCAGTGTCCCGGATGCGCCCGGCACATCAGTACCGAGCTTATCTGCCAGCGACTGCAAATCTGCCTGACCAAACGCCGACTGGATATCGCCACTGTCCACTGGCTGGTTATTGCCGGTGCCAATCCACGAACCCAATACGTCGCCTAACCCGCCCTGCTGAAACTTATGCAGCAGCACTTCAACGCCGCCCTGCTCCTGTACCCAGTGCCAGATAGCCTGCAACTGACCCAGCTGATTACCCGGCCCGGGGCTACCCTCCAACGATCCGACTAAATCATCCAGTAAGCCCATCATGACCTCCGAAGATTAATTGACCGTCAGTAAGTTTAGCCCTTATTGGCCGCCTGCACGTGAAGCATGTCCAGCGCCAGCGTTGCCGCAGCCAGCGAGGTCAGATCGGCGTGATCATAACCCGGTGCCACTTCCACCAGATCCATCCCGACAATATTCATGCCCTGCAAACCACGAATCAGCTTAGTGGCTTTATCGGTGGTCAGGCCGCCAATCACCGGTGTGCCGGTGCCCGGTGCGTGGGCCGGATCGAGGCAGTCGATATCGAAGGTCAGATACACCGGCAGATCGCCCACGGTGCGTTTTACTTCCGCCAGGATGTCATCCACGCTGCGGTCGTTCACCTGCGCCGCATCCAGCACGTTAAAGCCGAGGCTCTTATCAAACTCGGTACGGATACCGATCTGCACCGAATGATTCGGATCGATCAGCCCTTCTTTCGGCGCGGTGAAGAACATGGTGCCGTGGTCAAAGGTTGGGCCGTTGGAATAGGTATCGGTGTGCGCGTCAAAGTGCACCAGCGCCATTTTGCCAAAGTGCTTCGCATGGGCGCGCAGCAGCGGCAGCGTGACGTAATGGTCACCGCCGAACGTCAGCATGCGTTTGCCATTTGCCAGCAGCTTTTCGGCGTGCGCCTGCAGTTTGTCAGACAGATCCTGCGAATCGCCGAAGGCGTACACCAGGTCGCCACAGTCCACCACGTTGAGACGCTGGCGCAGATCAAAATCCCACGGCCAGCGGCAGCCTTCCCACGCAAGGTTGGTGGAGATCTGACGGATCGCCCCCGGCCCTAAACGGCTGCCCGGACGGCCTGATGTTGCTGCATCAAAAGGTACGCCGGTGATCACCCACTCGGCATCGCTGTCGTAGGGCTGGAAGTTAACCGGAAAACGCATGAAACCAAAGGCGTTCGAAACCAGGGAGTTATCATATTGATTACCCAAGGTGTTATACATAAATCGTCCTCTTTAGATCCTGAATCAGCGTATTAAGTTATAGGTGAAATATGACCAAAAAAAATCCCTTCCGCGTCGTTAAACCCGACGAGGAAGGGATTTGATGGCGCTGATTATCGCGAAGATTGGCTCCGCCTGCAATTAACGTTCGCGCAAGGCTTCTTTGGCGCGGTTAAACGGTTTAATCAGATAATCCATCACTGTCTTCTCGCCGGTTTTAATATCCACCGTCGCCACCATACCGGGGCTGATCGAGAAACGTTTACCGGCCTTGTTCTGCACAAAATCATGGTCGGTGCGAATATAGACGCGGTAGTAATAAATCTCCGGTTTCACTTCATCCTGGATGGTATCCGGCGAGATGCTCTCCACCACGCCATCGAGGCCGCCATAAATGGAATAGTCATAGGCGGAGATCTTCACCAGCGCTTTCTGATCCGGATGAATAAACGCGATATCACGCGGGGAAAGGCGCGCTTCAATCAGCAGATGATCGTCCATCGGCACGATATTCATCAGTTCACCATTCGGCGGGATAACGCCCCCTACCGTGGTCACCTTGATATCTTTCACCACGCCGCGCATTGGTGCACGAATCGTCAGGCGACTCACGGTATCTTCGCGCCCTCTGACCGTCTGCAACAGGCTATCGGCTTCTGCCGTGGCTTTCGCCAGATCCTCACGCGCCTGCACATAATATTGTGAGCGCACATCCGTCATCTTCAGTTCGAGGTCTGACTTATCACGCTGCAAACGCAGCACTTCGACGCTACTGGCTGCGCCGGTTTTTGCCAGACGCTGGGTAATCGCCAGCTCACGGTTCGCCAGATTGAGCGATTGCTGGATTTGCGAGGTTGAATCCCTCAACTGCGCACGACGCGTGGTGTATAGCCGGGTTTCTGAGGCGATCAGGTCAGGAAATTTATTCAGCGCGGCCGGAAACGTCAGCGGCAGATCGTTGACCTCAGCATTAAGGCGCGCACTGGCCGCCAGCGCAGCACGGTAACGGGCGGCACTCTCCCCCACGCTGGATTCCGAGCGAATCGGGTCCAGTTTCGCTACGATTTGTCCCGCCTCGACATGGCTGCCCTCGTGCACAAAAATATCGTCGAGGATGCCCCCTTCCAGCGATTGCAGCACCTGATCATGGGAGCTGGGGATCACTTTGCCGGTGCCGGTAGAGACTTCATCCAGCACGCCAAACCAGGCCCAGATGCAGCTGACCAACAATAAAAAGAAGCTGATGATGATCAGACGTACCGCGCCTGAATAATGCGTTTCCGATTGCAGATCGCCCGCCAGGTCGTCAGAGCTGTCCCCTTCCGCCGCCACCAGCCGCAGTTTTGCCGGTAAGTGTTTCATGGGTTGGCCTCCGGACGCGGATTCGATGCGCGTGGCGGTGGTAACGCATTCTCTTTCGGGCTGTCCATCACCAGTTGTCCCTCTTTTAACACCAGGATGCGATCCACCAGCGCCAGAATGGCCGCCCGGTGGGTAGCGACGATCAGGGTGCGGCCATTCAGCCACTGCCCGAGCCGCTCGATAAACTCTTTTTCTGTGTGATCGTCCAGCGATGCGGTGGGCTCATCCAGCAGCACGATATTGGGATCGCGCAGCAGCATCCGCGCCAGCAGCACCGACTGGCGCTGACCGCCCGATAGTCCGACACCGCCTTCCATCACCGGATGATCAAGGCCGAGCGGCAAACGGTGGATAAAATCAGCCCCGCCACTCACCACCAGCGCGGCAAAGATGGCGTCATCGGTGGCGTGTGCCGCGCCCATTGTCAGGTTTTCCCGCAATGTGCCGTGGAACAGGCGCGCGTTTTGCGTCATCAGGCCCACGTTGCGCCGCACATCCGCCAGATCGATATGCGGCAGGCTGAGGTTGTCCAGCAGAAGCTCACCGCCAATCAGCTCTATGCCACCAATCATCGCCTGCAGCATGGTTGATTTACCGGCTCCGTTACGCCCCAGCACCGCAATGCGTTCGCCCTGCTTGATCGTCAGACGATTGATGCGCAGCGCCACGGTGAGCGTGTCGCTGTAATAACGGAACATCGCGTCGTTAAACTGATAGTTACCAAACAGCACCGGGCAATGAATGCGGGTTTCGTCGGTGCTGTTCTCCACCGGCAGCGCCATCAGGCCATCAAGGCTGGTTTTCGCCGCTTTGACCTGCTGCCAGCGTGCCAGCACGCCGCACAACGTCGCCATCGGCGCGATCATGCGTGATGACAACAGCGAGGCCGCCACGATGGCACCGGTGGTGATATCGCCGTCGATAACCATCGGCGCACCAATCACAATTACCGTGGCATAAACCATGCCCTGAATGGTGACGCCCCAGCTCATCAGCGAGTGCATCGCTTTACGCGTCTCCACGCCCGATTGCGCGGTGATGCGAATATAGCTGTTCCACTGTTGCAGAAAGCGGTCCTCCGCCTGCATCAGCTTGATATCCTCCAGCCCCTGCACGCTCTCCACCAGCACCGCATTGCGTAAGGTCGATTCCTTCAGCGCCTGCTGCGCCAGCTTCGACAGTTTTTTCTGCAT
The DNA here is from genome assembly GCF_059730475.1 of Pantoea sp. X-Soil-TKNS-1280. NCBI lineage: Bacteria > Pseudomonadati > Pseudomonadota > Gammaproteobacteria > Enterobacterales > Erwiniaceae > Pantoea > Pantoea sp. X-Soil-TKNS-1280. The sequence continues at coordinate 3,499,570 of NZ_AP035962.1, forward strand.
AAACACACCCGGCAGCACCATCAGAATCACCGCCACCGGCGCGACCCACGCCAGCTGCGGAGCGATGATCGCCATCACCAGTAAAAACAGCAGGAAAAACGGCATATCGACAATCGCGGTCACGGTGGTGGAGGTGACCATCTCGCGGATCGCCTCCAGCTCGCGCAGCTGCGAGATAAAGGTACCGGTGGAACGCGGCACCGCGCTGTTGCGCAGGCGCAGCGCATGACCAAATACCCGGTCGGAGACGCGCATATCCGCCCGCTTACCGAGCAGATCGGTCACATGATCGCGCCCGACGCGCAGGATGTAGGTGAAGACCACCGAGATAATTACCCCGATATACAGCACATACAGCGTGGGATAGGATTGCGCCGGGATCACCCGGTCATAGACCTGCATCGAAAAGATGATCCCCACCAGCGCCAGCAGGTTGATCAGAAACGATCCCAGCATCACATAACCATAAGGGTGCAGATCTTTTAGTACCAGACGGCGTAACCAGTCCGGTTTCATGGCTTCGAGGTAGCGATCGACCCGGCTGTCTTTCGCCGGTGCCAGCGGGCGCAGCGCGGCGGCAAAGCAGATGTCCGGCAGCAGCGCCAGCAGCGAAACGGGCGTCGGCTGTTCATCACCGGCAAAGTGCACACGCACTTCGTCTTCGCCATCGAAGGCAGTGATCACCCCCACCTGGCCATCTACCAGTTCCACAGCCAGCGGCAGACGCCAGTGGGTCAGCTGCCATTTGTCATCCTCATACAGCTGTAACGATAAACCGGCCTGACGCGCCAGATGGCGTAACGCCTTGTCGCGCGTCTGTTTGCCCTGCCACTCGCTGGAGGCGAGGATCATGCCCGGCGAACAGGGTAAGCGATAATGTGTGGCGATCAGGATGATCGCCGTAGCCCATCCGTGTAAGGGAACGCCTCCTTCAGCCTGATCGGGTTTTCCGCCATGGGCGTCGGGTATTTGCAGTTGCGTCATGGCTGGATCTCCACGGACTGGATCCGCTGATTATTCAAAGCAAACGCCGACCGCATATGCCCGGTGCTATAGAGGCAATCGAGCTGCAGCGAGCGTAACTGGCTGATGGTTTGCTGAAGCGTGAAACGGGTCTGGTACACCTCCTGCTCGGCGTTCAACACATCAAGCAGAGGACGGGTGCCCAGTTGCAGATATTGGTCCTGGTAGAGTTGCTGAGTTTTCTCAGTCAGCTGTTGTTGTCGTCCCAGAATGTTGAGACTGAGGGCAAGGCTTTGTGACTCATTTTGCGATTCACTCAGCTGTTGTCGCGCTTTTAAACGCGCCGAATTGACCGCCGCATTAGCTGAACTGAGTGCATTGGCGGCCGCATCACGACTGGCGGTCATCCCACCACCCTGATAAATCGGCATCTCCACTTTGACCCACGCGGAATACTGGGTGCGATCCAGCGTTTCGCTGCTGGCATAGTGGTCGTTGAGATAATGGGTCACTTCCGGTTCGAGTGAGATGGTCGGCAGCATTTGCGCGTTGGCGTTATCCAGCTTGGCCTGCGCCTGATTGGCCGCCGCCCAGGCGGCGAGCACCGCCGGAATCAGCCGATCTTCCGCCTGGGATGATTGGCAGGACCGCATCAGCTTTGCGGGAAAATCATCACTCACGTTATTCACCGTGGGCCAGCCGAGATAGGTTGCCAGCGTCGCGCGCCAGCGATCCAGATTGGCCTGATATTGCGTCAGGGTGGTACGCGCCCCTTCAATACGCGCATCGGTTTGCGTGGCATCAGAGAGTGACGCCGCCCCTTCATCGTTACGCTGGCGGGCCAAATCACCAATTTTACTCAGCGCTGCCAGTTGCTGTCGGGCAATGACCACCAGCTGCTGATAGCCCTGCACTTCAATCAGGGCAGCAGCCGTGTCATGTGCCACAGTGTCGATGCTGACCAGTACGTTGGCCTGCTCCTGCGCCACGCCCGCTTCGGCGGATCGCACTGAGCTGCTGACCTTGCCAAAGTCATACAACATTTGTGATATCGAGAGGACAAAAGAGGGACTGTAGCCCTTTTCCGTGTAGCTATTGGAGTAACCGTTATTCATCCCGGCGCTGATTTGTGGATAGTATTTGGCCTTCGCCACATCAACCTGGTCGGCCTGCTCCAGCAGCTTTCCCACTGCTTCGGCGATATCCGGATGCCAGTGTACCGCCCGCTGTACTGCCTGATTAAGCGTCAGGGTATCAGGGACGTGGTTCAGTGCGGGTTCCGCCACTTCGCCGGTTAATGAGGGCAGGTCCTGCGGTTGTGACAGACCCTGTGTGGTAATGCGACCGGCCCTGGTCAGGGCAGTATCAGCCGCACTGGCTTGTGAATGAGTGAGAAAGGCAATGCCAGCACAGAAAACGCTGAGCTTCCAGGAACGGCGAGATAGTGCGCTTGATTGCATCAGGTCCATCGATAGTCCACCCGTGATTGATAGAAACAGGCACATCCTTGTGCCCCGGTTCATCCCTGCCTTTCCCACAGCGTTTACGGCGTATGGGTTTGATGCGGTTGTTGCAGCAACTCCTCCAGTGATGCGTTAGTGCCTTCCAGCGTCACCAGCTGGGTACTGCTGTACGCCGTACCGGTGCCATCACGGTCAATCGAGAGCACAGTGCTGCCATCAGCGGTATGATCCACTTTCACAAAATCATTAATGTTACTTGTGTCGTCATTCCAGCCGATAAGCAGGTTACTGACATCGATCTTGTCGCCATTTGTGACTGAGAAATCAGTCCAGGTATCGTGCCCGTTACCGCCGGTGGCATCAGCGCTGTTCAGCAGGTGGTAAACCAGCGTATCTGTTCCGGCACCCGAGGTGATGGTGTCGTCATAGGCGCTACTGGTCAGCGTATCCGCCCCGGCGGTGCCGGTGATGGTCGGATGCAGCTCAATGGTGAACGAGTTGCTGATCAGGGTGCCGTCGGTTGACGCCAGGGTGTAGCTGAACACTTCCTTATGCGTGATGCTTTGCACGTTAATCTCTGCACTCAGCGCGTAGGTGTAGCTACCATCAGCAGCAATGCTCAATGTACCGTAATCCCCCGCCACCAGGGTGTGACCGCTACTGCTCACGGTGGTGGTGTCACCATGTTCATTAGCGATGGTCAGCGTACCGGTGTGACTGGTACTGCTGTCAGCCCAGATACTGCCGCTGACCGAATGGTCGCTATCAGTGGTAGTGGTGGTTTCCGCGAACAGGCTGTTGGCGGTCAGCAGCGAGGCCGTGCCAGTAGCATGTACCAGGGAAACCGACAGCGTGGCGGTGGTCACCACACCCTGGGCATCCGTCACCGAATAGCTGAAGGTGTCGGCGGCTGGCAGGGTGTCGATATCCACACCGGCCTTCAGCGTATAGGTGTAGTTACCGTGTGAGTCGATGGTCAGCGTGCCGTAGGTGGTGCTGAACGAGGTGCTGGTTCCCACCGTATGACCCGAAACCGAGGTCACTGCGGTACCCGCTGGCACCGTACCCGCTACCGAGCTGGTGTCATTGGTCAACAGATTGCCGGTCACCGTTGCAGCCACCGTTACCGCCATCACCGTGGTATCCGTCACGGTAGTGATGGTGGTGGTTGGCAACACCGAGATACCGGTACTGGCCCCCAATACCACCGCATAAGTCCCCGTTCCGAGGTTGGAATAGGTCACGTTGGAACCCGTCTGAGTGCCAATGGTCAGAAGCGTCGTAATGTAGTTTGCGGTGCTGGATTTTAATGCCCAGGTACCATCTGACTGCTGCTGATACAAATACAGTGTGTAGTTACCAATCAGACCCACCAAAGTGGTCGTTGACCCGTTAAGGGTTACAGAACGGGTATCGTCATTCCCCACACTGAACAGGTAAGCATTTCCATTCGATAACACATTGACGCCCAGCAGACTTCCCAGGTTGGCACTTAACAACGAGGTATGGGAAACACTGGTTGTACCATTGTTGACCGTGGTTGTGGTGGTGGAGTAATCCACCTCAGCCGAGTCATTCACCGCGACAATTTTGATAGCGCCCAGCACCGTGGCGGTTGGTGAGGTGTTACCCGCCGCATCGGTCAGAGAAACAGATAACGTTGCCCCGGTGGTCTGCGCGGTGGTCAGCGTGACCGAGAAGCTGCCGGTGACGCCGACGGTGCCGGTACCGATGGTGTTACCCCCGGCATCTTTCACCGTCACCGTGGTGCCCGCTTCGCCGGTACCGGTCAGTGTGGTACCCGCCGAGTTGACCGCCAGCGCAGTAGCGGCTGCCGGTGCCACGGTATCCACATTCACCGTCGCGGTGGTGATGTTACTGACGTTGCCTGCAGCATCCGTTGCCGTCACGCTTATCGGATGAGAACCATCCACCAGCACCGCCGTGGTAAAGCTCCATGTCCCACTGGCGCCAACGGTGACAGACCCGATGATGGTCGCCCCATCGTAAATGGTGATGCGACTGCCCACCTCTGCCGTACCACTCAATACCGGCGTGGTATCTCGGGTATAGCCGCCGTTTGGTATGGTGACGTTTGGCGTCACCGAGTCGTTGGTGAGGGTCAGCGTCGAAGCGGCCGGTGCCACGGTATCCACTGTCAGCGTCACCGACGCATTCGGGCTAACGTTGCCTGCCGCATCGGTGGCGGTGACGTTCAGGGTATGAGTGCCTTCAGTCAGCGTGCTGGTGGTAAAGCTCCATGCCCCACTGCTGGCAGCGATGGTAGTCCCGAGCAGCGTTGAACCATCGTAGATGGAGATCTTCGCCCCGGCTTCCGACGTACCGCTCAACAACGGTGTGTTGTCGTTGGTGGTGCCGTTATTGGGAATGGCTACCGCCGAACCACCGTTGTTGTTGCTGGCCGCCAGACCGGTCACCGCCGATGGCGCTATGGTATCGATGATCACGCTGGCGGACGTAGTGCCGCTGACGTTACCCGCCAGGTCCGTCACTGTGACACTCAGCGGATGGGTGCCATTGGTCAGCGTGGCGGTAGTAAAGCTCCAGGTGCCGCCTCCGCCGACGGTTAACGTACCCAGCACCGTGCTGCCATCATAAATGGTGACTTTGCTGCCCGCTTCTGCCGTACCACTCAGGGTTGGCGTGCTGTCGTTGGTCGAACCGCCATTCGGCACCACCGTGTTGGTCACATCATTCGTTACCACCAGCGTTGAAGCCGTCGGCGCGACAGTATCGACGATCACGGTCGCCGACGTGGCCGGGCTGACGTTGCCCGCCGCATCTTTCACCGTCACACTCAGCGGATGGGTACCGTTGCTCAGCGCGCTGGTGGTGAAGGTCCATGCGCCCCCCGTGCCCACCGTCACGGAACCCAGCACCGTGCTGCCATCGGAGATGGTGACCACCGAACCCGCTTCCGCCGTACCACTCAGGGTTGGCGTGTTGTCGTTGGTATAGCCGCCACTCGGTATCGTCACGTTTGGCGTGACGTTATCCGCGGTGACTGTCAGCGTCGAAGCGGCCGGTACTGCAGTATCTACCGTCAGCGTCACGGACGCATTCGGGCTGACGTTGCCTGCCGCATCGGTAGCGGTGACGTTCAGGGTATGAGTGCCGTCCGCCAGCGTGGAGGTGGTGTAGCTCCAGGCCCCGTTGCTGCCTGCCGTCACCGTGCCCAGCAGGGTCGTGCCATCATAAATGGAGACTTTGCTGCCCGCTTCCGCCGTGCCGCTCAGGGCCGGGGTGTTGTCGTTGGTACTGCCGTTATTGGGGATCGCCACCGGCGTACTGCCGTTGTTGTTGCTGGCCGCCAGACCGGTCACCGCTGCTGGTGCTACGGTATCAATGATCACGCTGGCGGACGTGGTGCCGCTGACGTTACCCGCCAAATCTGTCACCGTGACGCTCAGCGGATGGGTACCGTTGGTGAGGGTGGTGGTGGTAAAGCTCCAGGTGCCGCCCGTCCCCACGGTCACGGTGCCCAGCACCGTGCTGCCGTCATAAATAGTGACTTTGCTGCCCGCTTCTGCCGTACCGCTCAGCACTGGCGTGCTGTCGTTGGTCGAACCCCCGTTCGGCACCGTCACGTTTGGCGTGGCGTTGTCGTTGGTAATGGTCAGCGTGGAGGCCGCCGGTGCCACGGTATCGACAATCACCGTGGCGGAAGTCGCCGGACTGACGTTACCCGCCGCATCTTTCACCGTGACGCTCAGCGGATGGCTGCCGTTGCTCAGCGCGCTGGTAGTGAACGTCCATGCACCGCCCGTGCCTGCCGTGACGGAACCCAGCACCGTGGTGCCATCAGAAATGGTGACCACTGCACCCGCTTCCGCTGTGCCGCTCAGGGTTGGCGTATTGTCGTTGGTGTAACCCCCGCTCGGTACCGTCACGTTTGGTGTGACGTTATCGGCGGTGACCGTTAGCGTAGAAGCCGCCGGCACAACCGTATCCACCGTGAGGGTGATGGAGGATGGCGTGCTGACGTTGCCTGCCGCATCGGTTGAGGTGACATTCAGGGTATGAGTACCGTCCGCCAGCGTGGAGGTGGTGTAGCTCCACGCCCCGTTGCTGCCTGCCGTCACCGTACCCAGTAAAGTCGCCCCATCGTAGATGCTGACTTTCGTGCCCGCTTCCGCCGTGCCGTTCAGGGCTGGGGTGTTGTCGTTGGTGGTGCCATTGTTGGCAATCGCCACCGGCGTACTGCCATTGTTGTTGCTGGCAGCCAGACCGCTCACCGCCACCGGTGCCACGGTATCGATAATCACCGTGGCGGAGGTGGTGCCGCTGACGTTACCCGCCGCATCCGTCACCGTGACGCTCAGCGGGTGCGTGCCATCTGCCAGGGTGGTTGGGGTATAACTCCAGGTACCGCCGGTACCCACGGTCACAGTACCCAGCACCGTCGTGCCATCCGATATGGTGACTTTGCTGCCCGCTTCTGCCGTACCGCTCAGCACTGGCGTGCTGTCGTTGGTGGTACCCCCATTCGGCACCGTCACGTTTGGCGTGGCGTTGTCATTGGTAATGGTCAGCGTTGAGGCTGCTGGTGCCACCGTATCCACCGTGATAGAGAAAGTGGCGGAGGCCGGGCTGACGTTGCCCGCCGCATCTTTCACCGTGACGCTCAGCGGATGGGTACCTTCACTCAGCGCATTGGTGGTGAAGCTCCATGCACCACCCGTACCCGCAGTGACCGAACCCAGCACCGTGCTGCCATCATAGATGGTCACCACCGTACCCGCTTCAGCGGTGCCGCTCAGGGTTGGCGTGTTGTCATCGGTGACGGCACCGTTGGTCAACGGACCCTGACTGGCTCCGACATTGTCGCTTACCGCCAGATCAGTCACGGTCGCCGGAACCACGGTATCTACCGTGAGGGTGATGGAGGATGGCGTACTGACGTTGCCAGCCGCATCAGTGGCGGTGACATTCAGGGTATGGGTGCCATCTGTCAGAGTCGAGGTGGTAAAGCTCCATGCCCCGTTACTGCCCGCCGTCACCGTACCGAGCAGCGTTGCTCCATCATAGATGGAGACTTTGCTGCCTGCTTCTGCGGTACCACTCAGGCCCGGCGTGCTGTCGTTGGTGGTGCCATTGTTGGCAATCGCCACTGGCGTGCTGCCGTTGTTGTTGGCGGCGGCCAGGCCGCTCACCGCTGCCGGAGCCACGGTATCGACCACCACCGTGGCGGTACTGGATGCCACGCTGACGTTACCCGCCGCGTCCGTTACCCTGACACTCAGCGCATGGCTGCCATCCGCCAGCGTCGTCGAGGTAAAGCTCCAGGCTCCTGATGCGTTGGCGGCCACAGAACCCAGCACCGTAGTGCCGTCATAGACAGTGACAATGCCGTTGGCCTCTGCCGTGCCGCTCAGGGTAGGCGTGTTGTCGTTGGTTGAGCCACCGTTCGGTATCACGGTGTCGGTGTTATCGTTGGTGACCACCAGTGTCGAGGCCGCAGGCGCATGGGTATCTACCGAGATGGTCACTGTCGAGGAGGCCGTACTGACATTACCTGCCCCATCTTTCACCGTGACGCTCAGAGTATGCGTGCCGTTGCTCAGGGTTGGGGTGTTGAAGCTCCAGTTTCCTGCGGCATTGACCGTAGTAGAACCCACCACCGTCGTACCATCATAAACGGTGACAATGGCATTGGCTTCTGCCGTACCGGTCAGCAATGGCGTACTGTCATTGGTCGTGCCGCCGTTCGGAATCTCAACCGGCGTACTGCCATTGTCGTTGCTCACCACCATATCCGTCACTGCCGCCGGTACTGTGGTATCAACGGTGATGTTAATGGTAGGAGAAGTCGCACCTGGGTTACCGACATCATCGACCGTCGTGATGAAAAGTGCATGCGCACCATCCGCCAGCGCCGGTGAAGGCGTGAAGGTCCATTGACCGTCTGCGGCAGTGACGGTCACAACGCCCAGCACCGTGGCACCATCGTGGATAGTGATGACATCCCCTGTGGCAGCCAGGCCACTCAGTACTGGCGTATTGTCCTTAGTATCAGCACCGTTGGTGAGCTGTACCAGGGTTGCCCCGCTGTCATCGGTGATTTCCAGCGTACTGGTGGCGGGCGGCATTCCGGCTTCAATATCAAGACTAAACGCCGGTGAAGGTGCTGCCGCGCTGACGTTGCCTGCCGGATCGGTCACGGTAAAGGTGAAGTTATGCGGACCATTACTCAGCGCATCTGGCGTGAAACTCCAGGCACCCGCCGCCACCGTGGTCGTCCCCAGCAATGTGGTGCCATCATAGATGGAGACCACATCGCCGGTTGTCGCGTTACCACTGAATGTCGGCGTGTTGTCATCGGTGGAATCGCCGCTGGTCAGGTCACCCGTGCTGGCTCCCACATCGTCGCTCACCACCAGATTAGTAATCGCCTCAGGTGCGACAGTATCAATCGTGACGGTATAGGTTGCCGACGGGATACTGACGTTACCCGCCGCATCCGACACCGTGACCGTGAAGCTATAAGGGCCATCAACCAGACTTGCGGTTTCGAAACGCCACACGCCGTTATCTGCCACCGCTGCGCTACCAATTAAGGTGCCGTCCTGGTAGATATTGACGGTGTCACCCGCCGTTGCCGTACCGCGCAACACCGGCGTGTCGTCGTTGGTGGAGCCATTATTGGCGACCAGCACGGGCGTCGTACCGTCGTTGTTGTAGATGGCAAAGCTGCTGACCGGGTCCGGTGCCACAGTATTGATGGTGACAGAGACGGACGAAGTAGAGCTGATGTTGCCCGCCTCATCTGTGACGGTGACATTCAGCGTATGGGTAGCATTCGACAGGGTCGAGGTGGTGTAGTTCCAGTTACCCGTACCATCTGCTGCCACCGAGCCAAGCAGCGTTGTACCATCATAGATGGTCACAATGCCGCCAGGTTCCGCCGTACCGCTGAGTTCCGGGGTATTGTCGTTGGTCGTGCCGCCATCCGCGATGGTGACAGGAGTTGAACCATTGTTGTTTTGCAGCAACAGATCGCCAACCGGTTCCGGTGCCGTGGCATCGATCTGCACCGTCACTGCGGTTGAAGCCGGGCTGACGTTGCCTGCCGCATCGGTGGCCGTTGCCGTCAGGGTATGGCTGCCATCGGTGAGCGTCGGCGAACTGAAACTCCAGATACCGCCGCCATTTGCTGTGGTCGAACCAATCACCGTACTGCCGTCATACAGCGTAATCAGGCTGTTGGCTTCCGCTACACCGGTTAGCAACGGGGTGTTGTCGTTGGTGATCGCATTATCAGGCAATGGCTCCGGTGTGCTGCCGTTGTCGTTGCTGACCACCAGTGTCGAGGCTTCCGGTGCCTGGGTATCCACGGTAAACGAGATGGGAGCCGTGGCCGGGCTGGTGTTACCCGCCGGGTCGGTGACGGTCACAGTCAGGCTGTGCTCCGCATTACTCAGGGTTGGAACACTGTAGCCCCACTGCCCGCTGCCATTGACCGCTGCGCTACCCAATACGGTGGTGCCATCAAGGATGGTTACGATACTGCCAGGTTCCGCATTACCGCTCAGGAACGGTGTGCTGTCGTTAGTGATTCCACCATCAGCGATGGCAACCGGGGTCGCACCGTTATCATTGCTGAGTACCACATCCGTGGCCGCAGCCGGTGCGGTGGCGTCTACCACCACGCCGATGGTGACGGGATCACTGACATTTCCGGCAGCATCCGTTGCGGTGACACTAAAGGTATGGCTGCCATCCGCCAGTGCCGCAGGGGTGAAGCTCCAGGTGCCACCATCCCCCACCGTCACGGATCCGATCACACCATTCTCATCCGAGATAGTGATGAGATCGCCCACTTCGCCCGCGCCACTCAACACCGGCGTATTGTCGTTGGTCAGGCCGCCATCCGGGATCGCTTCCGGCGTACTGCCTGCATCGTTGCTCAGCGCCAGATCGCCTACCGTTGGCGCGACCGTATCGACAGTGACACTGATCGGCGCGCTCGGATCGCTGATGTTACCTGCCTCATCGGTGACAGTGGTGGTCAGGCTGTGAACGCCATCCGTCAATGCAGGTGTGGTGAAGCTCCAGTTACCATTGGTATCAGCGATGGCGGTGCCCAGCACGTTGCTGCCATCCGATACCGTTACGATACCGTTCGCTTCCGCTGTACCACTTAGCACTGGTGTGGTGTCGTTAGTGGCACCCCCCGCCGCAATCGGCGTATCGGTCTGATCGTTGGTCAGTTGCAGGTTTTGTGCTGCCGCTGGCGCTTCAGTGTCAACCGTGAAATCCACCGTTGCCGAGTTGGCACTGGTGTTACCGGCAGCATCGCTGACGGTGACGCTCAGGCTGTGCGCCCCCTGCCCCAGGTCAGGCGTGGTGAAGGACCAGCTGCCATCCGCACCAACAGAAGTTGAGCCCAGCAGAGTGTTGCCGTCGTAGACATTAATAATGCTGCCCGCATCAGCGGTGCCGGTCAGTTCCGGCGTCGCATCATTGGTGAAGTTGCCTTCGGTGATCGGCACCAGCGTACTGCCTTCGTTGTTGTTCACCGCCAGGTCAGTCACCGGATCCGGTGCAACGGTGTCGATGGCGAAGTTCAGCACCGCCGAGGATGGGCCAGTGTTGCCTGCCGCATCAGTTACGGTAATGCTCAACGCATGGTCGCCATCGGGCAATGGCGTGGTGATAAAACTCCAGTTGCCGCTGCCATCCGTAGTCACACTGCCTATCTCATTTGTTCCATCGTAAATGGTCACGATGCTATTCGGCTCGGTGGTACCACTCAGTAATGGTGAGCTGTCATTGGTAACGCCACCATTGGCAATCGGGATATCCGTGCTGCCGTTGTTGTTATCAAGCGTGAAACTGGCCGCATCCGGTGGAGTGGTATCCACCGTCAGCGCCACCATATTACTTGGTGCGCTGACGTTACCCGCCGCATCGGTTTCCGTCACCATCAGGTTATGATCGCCATCGGTCAGCGTCGGGGTGGTGTAATTCCAGTTGCCGGTGATGGGATCCGCCTGCACTGAGCCAATCACCGCCATATTGTCGTAAATGGTGATGATACTGCCCGCTTCGGCGGTACCGCTCAGAATTGGCGTACTGTCATTAGTCAGGCCATTCAACGTATCGCCAGCATCATTTTCCGCCGTCAGGTTGGTGACCGGATCAGGCGCAGTGGTATCGACCGTGAAGTTGACCGGACCAGAAGATGCACCGGTATTGCCTGCTGCATCGGTTACCGTGGTAGTCAGGCTATGAGCGCCCTGATCCAGCGTTGGCGTGGTAAAGCTCCAGTTGCCGTCACTGTCTGTGGTGGTGGTCCCCAGCACTGTACTGCCGTCAGAGACGGTGACCGTGCTGCCCGGTTCAGCCGTACCACTCAGTACCGGCGTGGTGTCGTTGGTTGAACCCGTGGTGACCGGCACCAGCGCACCGCTGGTATCGCTGCTGAGTTGCAGATCGCCCGCCGCCGCTGGCGCGGTGGTGTCGATGGTAACCGCGATCGGATCCGATGCCGGACTGACGTTGCCTGCCGGATCGGTCACGGTGGTGGTCAGGCTGTGAGCGCCCTCATCCAGCGCTGGCGTGGTGAAGCTCCAGTTACCATCGCCATCTGTGGTCGCGGTACCCAGCACGTTGGTGCCATCAGAAACCGTGACGGTGCTGCCCGGTTCTGCGGTACCGCTCAGTACCGGCGTGGTGTCGTTGGTCACACCGCCTGCGGGAATGGCAACTGGCGTACCACTTGAGTCGTTGTTGAGTTGCAGATCCGCAGCCGCCAGTGGCGGCAGAGTATCAACCGTAAAGGCGACTGGATCCGACGCGACGCTGGTGTTGCCAGCCGGATCGGTCACGGTGGTGGTCAGGCTATGTGAGCCTTCACTCAGTTCCGGCGTAGTGAAGCTCCAGTTGCCGTCGTTATCCACGGTTGCCGTGCCCAATACCACGCTGCCGTCGGAGACGGTGACCGTGCTGCCCGGTTCAGCCGTACCACTCAACACCGGTGTGGTGTCGTTGGTGGAACCCGAAGTGATCGGGACTGACGTGCCGCTGGAATCATTGCTGAGTAACAGGTCCGCTGCCGCTGCCGGGGCGGTGGTATCAATGATGACCGCGATCGGATCCGAGGCCGCTCCCGTGTTACCGGCTGCATCGGTTACGGTGGTGGTCAGGCTATGGGGCCCCTCATCCAGCGCAGGGGTGGTGAAGCTCCAGTTACCGTTGCCATCCACCGTTGCCGTACCCAGCACGTTCGTGCCATCGGAAACCGTGACGGTACTGCCCGGTTCAGCACTGCCACTCAGCACCGGCGTGGTGTCGTTGGTGGTGCCACCTGCGGCAATCGGCACGGAGGTACCGCTCTCGTCATTACTGAGTTGCAAGCCTGTCGCCGCCGCGGGTGCCGTGGTATCTACAGTGAAATCAATTGCCGCTGATGGCGAGCTGATATTGCCTGCCGGATCGGTGACGGTAGCGGTCAGGCTGTGCGCACCTTCGCCCAGTTCCGGCGTGGTGAAACTCCAGTTACCGTCGTTATCAACGATGACAGTCCCCAGCACCGAGCCATTGTCAGAAACGGTGACGGTGGTGCCTGGATCGGCGGTGCCGCTTAATACCGGTGTGGTGTCGTTGGTTGCGCCACCTGTGGCAATCGTCACTGGCGGCGTGCTTTCGTCATTGCTGAGCTCGACGTTACCCGCTACCGCCGGGGCGGTAGTATCGATGGTGACGGTGACCGGATCCGAAGCAACACTGGTGTTACCCGCCGGATCGGTGACGGTGGTGGTCAGGCTGTGATCACCTTCTCCCAATGGTGTGGTGGTAAAGCTCCAGTTGCCGTTGTTGTCTACCGTTGCCGTCCCCAGCACCGTACTGCCGTCTAAGACGGTGACGGTGCTGCCCGGCTCTGCCGTACCACTCAATACTGGCGTGGTGTCGTTGGTGACACCGCCATCCGCAATCGGCTCCGGCGTGCCACTCAAATCATTGCTGAGTTGCAGTCCGGTAGCAGCATCCGGTGCGGTGGTATCAACATTCACCACAATCGGGGTGGTGGCCGGTCCGGTGTTGCCCGCCGCATCGGTGACGGTGGTGGTCAGGCTATGGTCGCCCTGATCCAGCGTCGGGGTGGTGAAGCTCCAGTTGCCGTCACTGTCTGTGGTGGTGGTGCCCAGCACCGTACTGCCGTCAGAGACAGTGACAGTACTCCCCGGCTCAGCTGTCCCACTCAATACCGGGGTGGTGTCATTGGTGGCACCGGAGGTGATCGGTACCGGTGTGCCGCTTGAGTCATTGCTCAATTGCACGTTGCCCGCCGCCGCTGGCGGGATGGTATCCACGGTGACGGTGACCGGCGTCGAGGCCGGGCTGGTGTTGCCCGCCGCATCGCTGACGGTGGCGGTCAGGCTGTGTGAGCCATCTGTTAGCGTCGGTGTGCTGTAACTCCAGTTACCGTTGTTGTCTGTGGTGGTGCTACCCAGCACTGTCGAGCCATCCGATACCGTGACGGTACTGCCAGGCTCCGCCGTGCCACTCAATACCGGGGTGTTATCATTGGTGGTTCCTCCCGAGACAATCGGTACGGAAGGTGTCTGGTTATCATTGCTCAGCTGCACATCCCCGGCTGCAGCCGGTGCCACCGTATCAATAGTGATATTGATGGTGCCGGTTACGGTGGTATTGCCGTTACCGTCTGTCACCTCGGCATGGAAGGCATGTGCCCCGTCCGGCAAAACCGACGGTGTGAAACTCCACTGGCCGGTACTGTCGGCTGTGACGCTGCCCAACACGGTGGTGCCATCGAACAACGTGATCAGGTTATTAGCGCCTGCGAGTCCGCTCAGTACCGGGGTGGTGTCATGGGTGCTGGCACCATCGCTGAGTTGTACCAGGGTGTTGCCGCTGTCGTCGGTCACCTCCAGCGAACTGGTCGCTGGCGGTAAACCCGCATCGATATTTACGTTGAACGCAGTGGTCGGCAGACTGACGTTACCCGCCGCATCCGTCACTGTCACGGTCAGGCTGTGGTTGCCGTTACTCAGGGCCGCCGGTGTGAAGCTCCAGCTACCGTCGCCGCCTACCGCAGCGGTCCCCAGCAGCGTGCTGCCATCATAAATACTGACGAAACTGCCCGGTTCAGCCTGGCCGCTCAGCGTCGGTGTGTTGTCATCGGTGGACTCACCAGACGTCAGTGGTCCCTGGCTGTCGCCGACGTTGTCCGTTACCACCAGGCCACTGGCCGCCGCCGGAGGAGTGGTATCAACGGTGAAAGCAATCGGGGTCGAGGCTGGGCTGGTGTTACCGGCCGCGTCTGTCACGGTGGTGGTCAGGCTATGGCTACCATCGCTTAACTGAGGTGTGGTGTAGCTCCAGTGCCCATCGGGGCCGACCGTTGTTGTGCCCAGTACCGTGGAGCCATCAGAAATGGTCACGGTGGTGCCGGGTTCTGCGTTACCACTCAGCTGTGGTGAGCTGTCATTGGTTGCACCGCCCGCCGCAATTGGCACGACAGTACTGCCGTTGTCATTACTGAGCTGCAAATCACTCGCCGCTGCCGGTGCCACCGTATCAATGGTGATATTGATGGTACTGGTCGCGGTGGTGTTGCCATTGATATCGGTCACCAGAGCATGGAAAGCATGAGATCCATCCGCCAGTAACGCTGTCGGGAAACTCCACTGGCCGTTATCCCCGGCGGTCACGCTGCCCAGCACGGTAGTACCGTCATACAACGTGATAACCGCATTCGCCGTGGCAAGGCCACTCAGCACTGGCGTATTGTCATTGGTGCTGGCACCGTTGCTCAACTGCACCAGCGTGTTGCCCTTATCGTCAGTCACCTCCAGTGAGGTGGTGGCTGGCGGCAGACCAGCATTCACATCCACCACAAACGCAGGCGTGGCGGCACTCACATTACCCGCAGCATCGGTCACCGTTACCGTCAGGCTGTGAGTACCGTTGGTCAATGCCGGGGTCGTAAAGCTCCAGTTGCCGTTAACATCGGTGACGACCTGACCCAGCAAGGTTGTGCCGTCGTAAACGTTGATCAGGCCGTTTGGTTCTGCCTGCCCGCTCAGGGTTGGCGTATTGTCATCAGTCGATTCACCGGAGGTCAGCGGCCCCTGGCTGTCACCCACGTTATCGGTCACTGTCAGCCCACTGGCTGCGGCCGGTGGCGTAGTATCAACAGTGAAATCAACGGGTGCTGAGGCTGGGCTGGTGTTACCGGCCGCATCGGTGACGGTGGTGGTCAGGCTGTGGCTGCCATCACCCAGTGCCGGTGTGGTAAAGCTCCAGGTGCCGTCAGAACCGACGGTTGCCGTGCCCAGTACCGTACCGCCATCAGAAATGGTCACCGTACTGCCCGGCTCAGCAGTGCCGCTCAGCACTGGCGTGGTATCGTTGGTCGAACCGCCCGATACAATAGGTACAACGGTGCTACCTTCATCGTTACTCAGGTGGATATCGGCTGCTGCATCTGGCGCAACGGTATCAATAGTGATGTTGATGATGCTGGAATCAGTAACGTTGCCGTTAGCATCGGTGATGGTGGCATGGAAGGCGTGCGAACCATCGGCCAGAGCGCCCGGCGTAAAGGTCCACTGACCATCACTACCGGCAGTCACGCTGCCCAGCACGGTGTTGCCGTCATACAGGGTGATGACGGCGTTCGCCGTCGCCAGGCCGCTCAGAACCGGGGTGGTGTCATGGGTGCTGGCACCGTCACTTAGCTGCTTCGGCGTGTTGCCACTGTCATCGGTGACCTGCAACGTGCTGGTGGCCGGGGCAATGGCATCAACCGTCAGGTCAAAGGCTGGCGTGGCGGCACTGACGTTGCCAGCCGCATCGGTGACCGTGACGGTCAGGCTATGGTTACCATTACTCAGCACCGGAGTCGTGAAACTCCAGTCGCCACTGGACCCGACGGTGACCGTGCCGAGCAGCGTAGTGCCATCGTAAATGCTGACGGTGGAACCCGCCTCGGCCTTACCGCTTAACGTTGGCGTGTTGTCATCAGTGGATTCGCCGGAAGTCAGCGGCCCTTGCGTACCGCCGACGTTATCGGTAACCACCAAATCACTGGCGGCTACCGGGGGAATGGTATCAACGGTGAAGTCGATCGGATTGGATGCCGCACTGGTGTTTCCCGCTGCATCGGTCACGGTGGTGGTCAGGCTGTGTGAACCATTTGCCAGCGTGGGTGTGGTGAAGCTCCAGTTGCCGTCTGCACCTACGGTCACGGTGCCCAACAGGGTACCACCGTCATAGATGCTGACCGTGCTGCCCGCTTCCGCCTTACCGGTTAAAGTTGGTGTGGTGTCATCGGTGCTGGTGCCATTAGTGATAGCCCCCTGAATGGAGCCAACGGTATCCGAGAGAACCAGGTCAGTGGCGACACCCGGAGCCGTGGTATCACCACCGCCATTGTTACCGCCGCCACCACCGTTGTTACCCCCACCGCCATTGTCACCGCCGCCGCCGTTATCGCCGCCGCCAGCATTGCTGCTACCGCCGCCACCGCTGCTGGAACCGGCAAACATCGCAGCAATCCCTGCCAGAGCGGCACCACCGAGACCAAAGGCGGCAATCGCACCATCATGTGTGGTGTTTTCCGCCAACAGCCCATCGGTACTGTCGATACTCACATACTGGAAGCCAGACTCCCCCGGATGCTCTACCCACCACAATGCGCCATTGTGGTCCTGCAATACCAGGTCGCTCTCGCCATTTGGACCGTAAAAATTATGAATAACAACAACTTCACCCGATTTCGTGGTGACAATAAGATCATTACCGTTGCGTGTGTAGGATTTAATATCTGACTTTTCAAGTTTGAGCTGAACCACACTCGGAGAGGTCAACGTGATATTGTTGCCATTCAGCACCGACGCGATGGTGCCTCCTTTAGGCGTGACTGAGATATTATTCATTTCTCTATATTCCACCGAAGGTTATCAGAATCCATGAAAACGCCCGAAATCCGCAGATCCCGGTCTCACCAGTGAATACGCTTTTGGTTATTCACTTCTCTCTTTGACGACCTCAAACATGCTGATGATGAAATCGTACTGAGCCTTGTTAAGCCGCCATCCTGGTAATGGGGACGTTTTATTTCTTAAAATGACAACGGGGAAAATATCTTTTTTATTGATTGGCAAAATGCGAACTACATGAAACTCCTTAAACTCTTTTTTTGGCATATCTGTTTTCCAGAAAGGTTTGCCGAGCCCGAACCTCTCCATGACTTATCAATAAAATCATCAAGATAAGCAGCACTCCAGAGGTATCCCTGCATGCCGTATATGGCTTTATTCGCCAGCAGTTCAATATGGCGTTGGGTTTCAACTCCCTCAACAATGACGCCACTGCACAAATCGTTGAGATGGCCTAACAGAATGTCAAATATGTGATTTTCGCCATATTCCCAGAAAAAGGCTTTATCGATCTTGACGCATTCAAATATTCCGCTACTCATCATGGTTAGATTGGAATATCCCGGACCAAAATCATCGAGCCATAATGGGGCAATTTTTGCTAACCCCTTTAGAATTAACAAATCGGCTCGCGTGTAACGGGCAATGAAAAACGCCGATATTTCGAAGCGGAAAAATGGCAACAGTTCCAGTCTTTGCTGGACATGTGCGTCTGCAAAGATGCTGGTTACAATATCTCTGTTAATGTTCACGCTAATGATTTGCTGGAAACCTTTGCGATAAAGTTGCTCAAGTTGTTCAATCTGCAACAGGAATATCTGCCATTTTTCTTCCGTCGATAAGTGGCTGAAAAAACCTGATTCTCTATCTGAATCACGCTCGTGGGTAATATCGGCATCGTCAGAAAAACGCGTCAGCAATTCCCAGGCAATTAACTTACCTGGCAGACTGTAGACCGGTTCTAAAATGAAGACGTATTGCTGTCGCATGCCTACTAACGCTCCCTTTAACCACGATCCGACAGGATCTAAATGTCAGAATCCCTCATGTAAACAGTAAGGAAAACATTGTCAAAACTTAACTCCTTTACTGAAGATTAACGCATAACTTACAGTTTGAGAAATAGGCAAGGCCTAATCATCCGCTTCGTTTAATAGAAATCTCAAATCAATTTACTTTTGGCACTGTTTAACCATTGACCAAAGTTTCAGATAAGTCTTAGATTCAGATACCCACACTGATCTTCATGACAAAAACAGAAATACATAAGTCCATAAATTTAAACTAAAAATAAAAAATTAATCATAAATAAGTTCATCTGACGTCAAAAAGGCGTTATCAAACCAGAAAACATGGGTTTCCTGAAGGTTCCAGAAAATAAATAATAACTAACTGCAATTATTTTGTGACCAATGATCAAATTTTTATTATGAATATAAAATAAAACATAACAGAAAAGCTGTTTAGTAACGCCAGGCTTTCATGGGCAATGCGGCGATTTTTGTGCCGGATAACCTGTCTGCGGCTTCGCTTTTTTAAATAAATGAATAAGATAGCTATTCAACCGTAGCTTCATTCCTGCCACCGCTCATTCGGTTAATTCAGGAGTGACCAGGATCGCAAATTTAATATGAGGGTGAAGTGCGGAGATAATAATGGAGCGGAAAACAAACCGAGCCACAGGCGTGGCTCGGTAAAGAGATGATTAATTATTCGTCTTCAAGGTAGGTATAGCCATACAAGCCACTCTCGAATTCTTCAAGGAACTGCGCACGCAGTTCTTCGTCGATATCGGTCTGCTTCACCTGATTACGGAACAACGTCATCAGTTCAGCCGGGTTCAGCTGAACATATTGCAGCATATCGGCGACGGTATCACCTTCATCTGACAGCTGAACTTCGACACTGCCATCCGGGAAGGCAAACACATCCACGGCTTCTGTATCACCAAACAGGTTATGCATGTTGCCAAGGATTTCCTGATAGGCGCCCACCATAAAGAAGCCCAGCATTGGCGGGTTGTCGATATCGTATTCCGGCATCGGCATGGTGGTAGCTATGCCATCACCGTCGACATAGTGATCGATGGTGCCATCGGAATCACAGGTGATATCGAGCAGCACCGCGCGACGCTGCGGCATTTTGTTCAGCCCTTCCAGCGGCAGTACCGGGAACAGCTGATCGATACCCCAGGCATCCGGCATCGACTGGAACAGTGAGAAGTTGACATAAATCTTGTCTGCCATACGCTCCTGCAGCTCATCGATGATCGGGCGATGCGCACGATTGCTCGGATCGAGATGCTGCTGAATGTAATGACAGATGCTGAGATACAACTGCTCGGCCCAGGCACGCTGGCGCAGATCATAAGTACCCGAAGAATAACCGGTGTGGATGTCGAACAGGTCCATCTGGCTGTCATGCAGCCACTCACGCAGCGAACGACGCACGTTAGGTTCGTGCATCTCCTGCCAGGTATCCCACATACTTTGGATTGGACGCGGTGCATCAACATCCGGCGCGACCGGCGTGCTGAATTCGTTACGTTCGACCCCAATAATGTTGGAAACCAGCACCGTATGGTGCGCAGTCACCGCACGACCGGATTCGGTAATCACCGTCGGATGCTCCAGTCCATGTTCCTCACAGGCATCACCAATCGCCCAGATCACGTTATTGGCGTATTCATTCAGGCCATAGTTAACCGAACAATCCGATTGCGAGCGCGTCCCTTCGTAATCCACCCCGAGACCGCCACCCACATCGAAACATTTAATGTTGACGCCCAGCTTCGCCAGTTCGACATAGAAGCGTGCCGATTCGCGCACACCGGTGGCGATATCGCGAATGTTGGCCATCTGTGAACCAAGATGGAAATGCAGCAGTTGCAGGCTGTCGATACGACCGGCCTTACGCATGATCTCAACCAGCTGCAATACCTGCGAAGCCGCCAGACCAAACTTAGATTTCTCACCACCGCTCGACTGCCATTTACCGGAACCCTGTGACGCCAGGCGCGCGCGGATACCCAGACGCGGCACCACATTGAGACGTTCGGCTTCTTCCAGCACCAGTCGCACCTCGGTCATCTTTTCGAGTACCAGGTACACTTTATGACCGAGCTTCTCACCAATCAGCGCCAGGCGAATATATTCGCGATCTTTATAGCCGTTACAGACGATAACCGTGCGCGTCTTACCGGCGTGTGCCAGTACCGCCATCAGCTCCGCTTTGGAACCCGCTTCCAGGCCCAGCGGCTCGCCGGAGTTAACCAGCGATTCGATCACACGTTTGTGCTGGTTAACCTTGATCGGATAAACCAGGAAGTAATCACCTTTATAGCCATAAGATTCACGCGCGCGTTTAAAGGCACCGTTAATCGAACGCAGGCGATGTTGCAGAATCTGCGGGAAGCAGAATAACGCAGGCAGACGCTGACCATCCGCTTCACGTTCTTTCACCAGCTTAGCGAGATCGACACGAACTTCCGGCATGTCCGGATCCGGGCACACGCTGATGTGACCCAGTTCGTTCACGTCATAATAGTTATTGCCCCACCAGGCAATATTGTAGGTGCGCAGCATTCTGCTCGCTTCCAGGTCATTCATCGCCACCTCCTGCATGGAGCGGAGTACACCCTGTTCGCCTGCTGACGAACCCTTGATATTCTTCATGTCGTCAGACATCGCGAACCTCAATTTTCCGTTGGAATAAGAAACAGTTGCCGATTTTTGTCATTGTTACGTCGGGAAAAAAATGCCCCATCCTGCGCAGACTCCCTCATCAGGTGTTCCGGGTAAGTGTAAAACACCGGGCCGGGATGCGTGCAACCAGGCCAGAAATAGCCTGACATTTCCAGCGCTGTGGGCGCGTGAAAAACATCGACAGAATTGTGGGGGACAGTTTAGCCGGCGCTCGTGTCGGGATAATTACCGCAACGAACAAAACTTCGACTGGAGAGTAAAACAGAAATGGAAATGGGAAGGATGGCCAGCGCGCACGCTGAACGCAGTGAACCGTATAAAGAGAAAGATGGGTTCATTACTTTAATCACCTCCAACGCATGGGGAAAACATGCGGTAAACGGCCTGGGTGAAAGCCAGATATATATAGACATATCTGACGAGCGCGACGCACGGCGGCGTCATCCTTTTGGGCTGTGGTCGACAGCAGCGGCGATTTATACAGCCTGACGCGTAAAATTGCAAAAGCTTTCATGTAACCGGCCGATACCCTGACTGTAGCGGGCATCTGTGTCAGGAAAATTTGCCAGTTCTGCTGTTGCGTAAAATGCGGAAACAGAAAAAGGGCTGGTAATTCGCTCAGTGAGTAACCTAGAATAGCCATCCAGATGCTCATCCATCTATACTGGTTAATTAACTTCCAGGCTGGCCTTGCTTACGCTACGCAGTCGAATTCAAACCATTTGTAAGGTAAAGAACAGAATGGCTAAACACCTTTTTACGTCTGAGTCCGTATCAGAAGGACATCCTGATAAAATCGCTGACCAAATTTCTGACGCCGTGTTGGACGCCATCCTTGAACAGGATCCGAAAGCACGCGTGGCCTGCGAAACATACGTGAAAACCGGTATGGTGCTGGTTGGCGGTGAAATCACCACCAGCGCATGGGTCGATATCGAAGAGATCACCCGTAATACCGTTCGTGAAATCGGCTATGTTCATTCCGATATGGGCTTTGATGCCAATTCCTGTGCGGTACTGAGCGCCATCGGTAAACAATCCCCTGACATCAACCAGGGCGTTGATCGTACCGATCCGCTGGAGCAGGGAGCCGGTGACCAGGGCCTGATGTTTGGCTACGCCACCAACGAAACTGATGTGCTGATGCCTGCGCCGGTAACCTATGCGCACCGTCTGGTACAGCGTCAGGCTGAAGTGCGTAAAAATGGCACCCTGCCGTGGCTGCGTCCGGATGCGAAAAGCCAGATCACTTTCCAGTACGATGGCGGCAAGATTGTCGGTATCGACGCTGTAGTCCTGTCAACTCAGCATGCTGAAGATATTTCTCAGGCTGACCTGCGTGAAGCCGTGATGGAAGAGATCATCAAGCCGGTTCTGCCGACTGAGTGGATCAACGCCAGCACCAAGTACCATATCAACCCGACTGGCCGTTTCGTTATCGGTGGCCCGATGGGTGACTGTGGTCTGACTGGTCGTAAAATCATCGTTGATACCTACGGCGGTATGGCGCGTCACGGTGGCGGTGCATTCTCCGGTAAAGATCCATCAAAAGTTGACCGTTCTGCGGCTTACGCTGCGCGTTATGTGGCGAAAAACATCGTTGCGGCCGGTCTGGCTGACCGTTGTGAGATCCAGGTTTCCTACGCGATCGGCGTGGCCGAACCGACCTCCATCATGGTGGAAACCTTCGGTACCGAGAAAGTGGCAACTGAACAGCTGACCCTGCTGGTACGCGAGTTCTTCGACCTGCGTCCTTACGGTCTGATTCAGATGATGGATCTGTTAAAACCGATCTACAAAGAGACTGCTGCTTACGGTCACTTTGGTCGCGAACACTTCCCGTGGGAAAAAACCGACAAAGCCGCACAGCTGCGTGAAGCTGCCGGCCTGTAAGTTTTAGGCCCACAGGCGACAAAATCAGGGAGGCTCTGGCCTCCCTGATTCATTTCTGCAGAGATGCATTTTATCGCGTGATTTTTTACCCACTCGCGAGATAAATCGCACCGCCACGTTTTGTACAGTTTTTTATTTCCCACCTTTCGCCAGGCACACTTTTTCATGCCGTCTACACTTCCAACATCCTGTTCACAACAAAATGTTAACGATTACATTTTGAAACGCTTTAAATATCTGTCATTTAGGAATTTTGCAGCGTAGTCATTCCAGTAAAAATGCGTTATTTTCAGCGTCGTCTGATAGCCGATATTTAGAATGATGTCAGAAACTTAACGGGTGCTATACCTTACTGGTTACTGAACCATTTCGGGTAAAAAATGCTGAATTACAGGGTTTCAGTGTGTGTAACCGATTACATTCATGTGATCGCCCTCACTTTTTCCCGGAAGCAGGTTCCTTAACATTGATAAAAACAACGATGGATAATTTTGGAGGCAATATGCCTGGCAATACTCATAAAAGCAGAACCTCGAATAAGGCGATGACCTTGTTTGTCTGCTTTCTCGCGGCCCTGGCCGGCCTGCTGTTCGGGTTGGATATCGGCGTTATCGCAGGTGCCCTGCCCTTTATCGCTAAAGACTTTAACGTAACCGCCCATCAGCAGGAGTGGATCGTCAGCTCCATGATGTTTGGTGCAGCGGTGGGTGCCATCGGTAGCGGTTGGATGTCATCACAACTGGGCCGTAAAAAAAGCCTGATGGCCGGTGCCATTTTGTTTGTCATTGGCTCCCTCTGGTCAGCCTTTGCACCTAACCCGGAAATGTTGATTGTTGCCCGTGTGGTTCTGGGTCTGGCGGTAGGTGTGGCATCTTACACCGCGCCGTTGTATCTCTCTGAAATCGCACCGGAAAAAATCCGTGGCAGCATGATTTCTCTGTATCAGCTGATGATCACCATCGGTATTCTGGCGGCTTACCTGTCCGATACCGCGTTCAGTGATGCTGGCGCATGGCGCTGGATGCTGGGCGTGATCACCATTCCGGCGATTCTGCTGCTGGTCGGCGTGGTGTTCCTGCCAAACAGCCCACGCTGGCTGGCGGCAAAAGGTAACTTCCGCGATGCACAGCGCGTACTGGATCGTCTGCGTGATACCAGCGAGCAGGCGAAACGTGAGCTGGATGAAATCCGTGAAAGTCTGAAGATCAAACAGTCAGGCTGGCAGCTGTTCCAGAGCAATAGCAACTTCCGTCGCGCAGTGTTCCTCGGCGTGCTGTTGCAGGTGATGCAGCAATTCACCGGCATGAACGTCATCATGTACTACGCGCCAAAAATCTTTGAAATCGCTGGTTTTGCCAACACCACGCAGCAAATGTGGGGCACGGTGATTGTCGGTCTGGTGAACGTACTGGCAACCTTTATCGCTATCGGCCTGGTGGATCGCTGGGGTCGTAAACCGACGCTGGTACTGGGCTTCCTGGTGATGGCGGCCGGTATGGGTATCCTCGGTTCCATGCTGCACGTGGGTATTCACTCCGAAGGTGCGCAATACTTTGCGGTTGCTATGCTGCTGATGTTTATCGTTGGTTTTGCCATGAGTGCCGGCCCGCTGATTTGGGTACTGTGCTCTGAAATCCAGCCGCTGAAAGGTCGTGACTTTGGTATCACCGTCTCAACCGCCACCAACTGGATTGCCAACATGATTGTCGGCGCAACCTTCCTGACGATGCTGAACTCGCTGGGCAACGCACCGACCTTCTGGGTTTACGCGGGACTGAACGTGTTCTTTATCCTGCTGACACTGGTGCTGATTCCGGAGACCAAAAACGTCTCACTGGAGCACATCGAACGTAACCTGCTGTCGGGCAAAAAACTGCGCGAAATCGGTCAGCAGTGATCGAGATATAACGCACAAGGGCTGCCAGCTGGCAGCCCTTTTTTATTACCCGCCCCGCAACGGTTGAGTTCCCTGGCGCAACATCTTATGCTGGCCGACATGAAAACACCCCGCCTGCCTATCGCTATCCAACAAGCCGTCATGCGCTCACTGCGCCAGTTCCTGCAACTGGCTAACGAGCGGCTGGAACGCAGCTATCCCGAACCCAAACTGATCTATCAGCAACGCGGCACCGCGGCGGGAACCGCCTGGCTGGAAAAGTGGGAAATTCGCCTCAATCCGGTATTACTGCTGGAAAATCAGCAGGCATTTATTGATGAAGTCGTCCCTCACGAGCTGGCGCACCTGCTGGTATGGAAAACCTTCGGTCGCGTTGCACCACACGGCAAAGAGTGGAAATGGATGATGGAAAACGTGCTGGGCGTTGCGGCACGTCGCACCCACCAGTTTGAAATCGACTCCGTTCGCAGCCAGACTTTCCCCTACCGCTGCGGTTGCCAGCAACATCAGTTAACCGTGCGTCGCCACAATCGTGTGCTGCGCGGCGAAAGTGAATATCGCTGCGTCCATTGCGGCACGTTGCTGCAACCCGGTGAATTTACAACAAGTTAGTCTGATTATCCCATTTCACCCCCGCCAGCATTCTGCTAACCTGCCGCCTTTTTTCGCACCAGGTTAATTTTTGGAATATGTCTCGCAAAATTATTATCGCCCTGACCTTGTTAGTCGCGCCGCTTAGCGCGTATAGCCTTAACCTCAACAATTATCATCAGAACAACTTCCAGCAAGCCAAAGAATACGCGGCTTATATCAATGCCGATGCCCCCGGCAGTTTCTATTGTGGCTGCAAAATTAACTGGCACGGCAAAAAAGGCGTGCCAGACCTGAGCAGTTGCGGTTATAGCGTGCGTAAAAATGCCAATCGTGCAGAGCGCATTGAATGGGAACATGTGATGCCAGCCTGGGAGTTCGGCCATCAGCGTCAATGCTGGCAGAACGGCGGCCGTAAGAATTGCAGCAAAGATGCCGACTACCGCCGGATTGAGAGCGATCTGCATAACCTGCAACCGGCGATTGGTGAAGTGAACGGCGACCGTGGCAATTTTCAGTACAGCCAGTGGAACGGTGGTGATCAACCTTATGGTCAGTGCAGCATGAAGATTGATTTCAAACAGAAGCTGGCGCAGCCGCCGGAACGCGCCCGTGGCGCGATTGCCCGCACCTACTTCTATATGCGCGATCAATATCACCTGAGTCTGTCACGCCAGCAAACTCAGCTGTTTACCGCCTGGGATAAGCAATATCCGGTAACGCCGTGGGAGTGCGAACGCGATAACCGCATTGCCAAAGTCCAGGGTAATCATAATCCTTATGTGCTTCAGGCTTGCCAGCGCTAAAAGCGCTACCCTAAACTAGCGGTTTTCCGATTGGGCCGTGCCTGAGGCACGGCATTAACGCTGGCAGGAACCCAATGCGTATACCTCGCATTTTTCACCCCGAATCACTGACTGTGGACAGTGAGATTTTCCTCGACGAAGACGCCGCCAACCACGTCGGGCGCGTGCTGCGCATGAGTACCGGCCAGCGCCTTGAGATGTTTGATGGCAGTAATCTGACTTTTGCTGGCGAAATCACCCAAGCCGATAAAAAGCGTGTACAAGTAAGAGTCCTTACCAGCCAACTGGACGATCGCGAATCACCGCTGCACCTGCATCTCGGCCAGGTGATGTCGCGTGGTGAAAAGATGGAATTCACTATCCAAAAATCGATCGAGCTTGGCGTCAACGTCATTACGCCCTTGTTTTCTGAACGCTGCGGCGTAAAGCTGGATGCAGAGCGTCTGGCGAAGAAAATTCAGCAATGGCAGAAAATCGCAATTGCCGCCTGCGAGCAGTGCGGCCGTAATCGTGTGCCGGAAATTCGGGCAGCGATGACGCTGGAGGCGTGGTGCGCTGAAGCGGATGAGGGTCTAAAACTTAATTTGCACCCGCGCGCCAGCCACAGTATCAACACGCTGCCGCTGCCGGTGGAACGCATCCGTCTGCTGATTGGCCCGGAAGGTGGCCTGTCATCAGACGAAATTAGCATGACGTCGCAGCATGGTTTTACCGATATTCTGCTGGGACCACGCGTGCTGCGCACCGAAACTACCGCTCTCACCGCCATTACGGCACTTCAGGTGAGGTTTGGTGACCTCGGTTAAGGGATACTTGCGGGTTACAGACTAGGCAGGGGTAGCTGATTCCCCCTTTGAGGAGAGAATAATGATTAAGCTTGGCATCGTTATGGACCCGATTTCGTCCATCAACATTAAAAAAGACACCAGCTTCGCCATGTTGCTGGAAGCACAGCGCCGTGGTTACGAAATTCACTACATGGAGATGAACGATCTCTCCCTGCGCGGCGGCGTCACTTATGCGCGCACGCGCCTGCTCAGCGTGGAACAAAACTACGACAAATGGTACGAATTTGGCAGCGAGCAGGAGATCAAACTGGCCGATCTCAACGTGGTGCTGATGCGCAAAGATCCGCCGTTTGATACCGAGTTCATCTACGCAACCTATCTGCTGGAACGCGCGGAAGAACAAGGCACGCTGATCGTTAACAAACCGCAGAGCCTGCGCGACTGTAACGAAAAACTGTACACCGCCTGGTTTGCTGATTTAACCCCGGACACCCTGGTTACCCGCAGCAAAGAGAAACTGCGCGCGTTCTGGCAGGAACACGGTGATGTGATCCTGAAACCGCTGGACGGCATGGGCGGCGCATCGATCTTCCGCGTGAAGCAGGATGATCCTAACTTTGGCGTGATCACCGAAACCCTGACCAACCACGGCCAGAACTTCTGCATGGCACAAAATTACCTGCCAGCGATTAAAGACGGTGATAAACGTGTACTGGTCGTGGATGGTGAACCCGTCCCCTACTGCCTGGCGCGCATCCCGCAGGGTGGAGAAACCCGTGGTAACCTCGCGGCAGGTGGACGTGGCGAAGCACGCCCGCTGAGCGACAGCGACTGGGAAATTGCCCGTCGTGTTGGCCCCACGCTGAAAGCAAAAGGGTTGATTTTTGTCGGTCTCGATATCATCGGTGATAAACTGACTGAAGTGAACGTAACCAGCCCGACCTGCGTGCGTGAAATTGAAGCCGCCTTCCCGATCTCCATCACCGGTATGCTGATGGATGCGATTGAGAAACGTCTGGGCTAAGGATGCCGCCGGAGCCTGTGCTCCATGAACCACCCAATACCGGTATTGCTGCGGCAATGCCGGTTATTTTTGGTATACGAGTGAGAATGAATTTACAGCATCATTTTTTGATTGCGATGCCATCCCTACAGGATCCCTTCTTCAAACGCTCGGTGGTCTACATTTGCGAGCATAACGAAGACGGTGCCATGGGCTTAATCATCAATAAGCCAA
Organism: Pantoea sp. X-Soil-TKNS-1280; assembly: GCF_059730475.1. Taxonomy (NCBI): domain Bacteria; kingdom Pseudomonadati; phylum Pseudomonadota; class Gammaproteobacteria; order Enterobacterales; family Erwiniaceae; genus Pantoea; species Pantoea sp. X-Soil-TKNS-1280. The sequence goes on from NZ_AP035962.1 coordinate 3,527,842, forward strand.
TGGATAATCTGACGGTTGAAGGCATCCTTAAAAAGCTCAAAATCAGCCCATCAGATCGTGATCCGGCCATCAGGCTGGATAAACCGGTATTCGCTGGCGGCCCGCTGGCGGAGGACCGCGGCTTTATTCTGCACTCTGCTCAGCGCATCTATTCATCCAGCATCCGCATCTCCGACACCACCGTGATTACCACTTCACGAGATGTGCTGGAAGCCATTGGCAGCACCTCCCAGCCGGAGAACGTGCTGGTAGCGCTGGGTTACTGTGCCTGGGAGAAGGATCAACTGGAAAACGAATTGCTGGAAAATGCGTGGCTGACGACGCCAGCTTCCACCAATATCCTGTTCCAGACACCGATCGCGGAGCGTTGGCGTGAAGCCGCTAAATGCCTGGGTGTGGATATCCATAATATGACCAACGATGCAGGGCACGCCTGATGGCCAGTGAAACACTGCTGGGCTTTGATTTCGGCACCAAAAGCATCGGTGTAGCCGTCGGCCAACAGCTGACGGGAACCGCACGCGCGCTGACCGCGTTAAAAGCACAGGACGGCACGCCGGACTGGAATCAGATCGAACGTCTGCTGAAAGAGTGGCAGCCCGATTACGTGGTCGTTGGGCTGCCGTTAAATATGGATGGCACCGAACAGGAACTGACAGCGCGCGCCCGTAAATTTGCCAATCGTCTGCATGGCCGGTTTGGCGTGCGCGTCGAGTTGCAGGATGAACGCCTCAGTACCGTTGAAGCGCGCGCCGGTTTGTTCGAGCGTGGCGGCTACCGCGCCCTGCAAAAAGGACGGGTTGATGCGCAATCGGCGGTGATCATCCTTGAGGATTGGTTCGACAATCATTGATCCGTCAGATTACCCCCTGCTGTCGCCGTGCCTGCTCACTCTGGGCAAAGGTTTGCATCCCGGCCTGAGCGCCGGTTTGCAGCACGCCCGGCAGCTGATGCATTTTGCCCTCACGAATCAGATTAGCCACTGCCGGGGTCGCCACCAACACTTCAAATAAGCCAATCCGCCCCCCGTTTTTCGCCGCCACCAGCCGTTGCGCCAGCACCGCTTTCAGGCTGCCCGCCAGCTGGCTGCGAACCAGGTTCTTCTCCTCGGCAGGGAACACATCCACCAGCCGGTCTACCGCCTGGGTCGCCCCACGTGTGTGCAGTGTCGCCAGCACCAGATGGCCGGTTTCGGCTGCAGTTAATGCCAGCCGAATGGTTTCGCTATCGCGCAGCTCACCCAGCAGTATCACATCCGGGTCTTCACGCAGCGCCGCTTTCAATCCCTGACGAAACGAGGCGCAGTGCGCCCCCACCTCCCGCTGCTGAATCAGCGAACGCTGGCTGTGGTGGACAAACTCGATGGGATCTTCCAGCGTCAGAATATGGCGCGCCTGATGGCGATTCAGGCTATCTACCAGCGCCGCCAGGGTAGTGGATTTGCCGCTGCCGGTGGCCCCGGTAATTAATATCAGCCCCTCATCCAGCTGCAACAGCTGTTCAACCACCGGTGGTAAATGCAGGCTGGCAAGCTCGGGAACCTGGCTGGCAATCAGACGCAACGCCAGCGATACCCCCTGCCGTTGCAGGAACAGATTGGCGCGTAGCCGCACGCCACTTGCCAGCGTGATGGCGAAATCCACATGGCCTTCCGCATTAAGCAGAGCCTGCTGCTCGCTATCCAGCCACTGGGTGATAAAGGTTTCCAGCCATAGAGGGTCCAGCACCGCCTGTTCGGGGATGGGTTCCAGCACGCCCTGACGCCGCCAGTGTGGCAAATGTCCGCTGCAAAGGTGCAGATCGGCGGCGTTATGCTTTACACTAAGGGCCACAACTTTATCCAAATCCATAGAAATTCTCCTGACTATGACTTCCATTGAGCACAACTTACAGCAAGTGCGCGAGCGTATCGCCGCTGCCGCTGCGCGTTGCGGACGCGCGCCAGAAGAAATCACGCTGCTTGCAGTGAGTAAAACCAAACCTGTGAGCGCAGTTGCAGAAGCGATAGCGGCCGGACAACGGGCATTCGGCGAAAATTACGTGCAGGAAGGGGTTGAAAAAGTCACCGCGCTGGCCGCACATCCTGATCTGCAATGGCACTTCATCGGGCCGTTGCAGTCGAATAAGAGCCGTCTGGTGGCGGAGCATTTTGCCTGGTGCCACACCGTCGATCGACTGCGCATCGCACAGCGTCTGAATGACCAGCGCCCGGCACATTTGCCGCCGCTTAATGTGTTAATTCAGGTAAATATCAGTGACGAGAACAGCAAATCTGGCATCATGCTGGATGCGCTGCCGACGCTGGCGCAGGAGATCGCAGCTTTACCGCAGCTGCGTTTACGCGGTCTGATGGCGATTCCGGCCCCCGAGCAGGATTACGATCGCCAACTGGCAGTATGTCAGCAGATGGCTGCTGCGTTTCGTGCCTTGCAACAGGATTACCCTGGCGTCGATACGCTTTCTCTGGGAATGAGCGACGACATGGAAGCGGCCATCGCCGCAGGCAGTACCATGGTGCGCATCGGCACCGCCGTATTTGGCGCGCGGGATTATGCGCGCACTTCACAACAATAATTGAGGAACCTCATGTTAACAATGACGTTTTTAGTCAAAACGCTGATCGACCTGTACGTGATGGTATTACTGCTGCGTATCTGGATGCAGTGGTCACGCTGTGACTTCTATAATCCGCTATCGCAGTTTGTCGTGAAGATTACCCAGCCGATCATCAAACCGCTGCGCCGCGTGCTGCCTGCTTTGGGGCCGATTGATACCGCGTCGCTGCTGCTGGCGTTTGTGCTGACCACCCTGAAATACCCGATTCTGCTGTTAATTCAGGTCGGCGTGTTCTCAGTCGATCCCACCAACCTGCTGGTCGGATTGCTGTCATTGCTGAAATCTGCCGGTTATCTGGTGTTCTGGGTGATCATCATCCGTTCGCTGATGAGCTGGATCAGCCAGGGCCGTGGTCCGATTGATTATGTATTGATTCAACTGACCGAACCGCTGATGGCACCGATTCGTCGCATTCTGCCAGCGATGGGCGGCATCGATTTTTCTGCCATGATTGTGATTCTGGTGCTGTATGCGCTGAATTTCCTCGGCATGGACCTGTTCCCGGGTCTCTGGTACTTGCTGTAATTCGTTAATCTGGAACTGTTATGCAAAAAGTTGTTCTCGCCACCGGTAATCCGGGCAAAGTTCGTGAACTGGCCGACCTGCTGTCGGCCTTTGGCCTCGATATCGTGGCACAAACCGAGCTGGGCGTGGAGTCAGCGGAAGAAACCGGTCTGACTTTTATCGAAAACGCTATCCTGAAAGCGCGCCATGCTGCCCAAATCACCGGCCTGCCCGCGATTGCGGATGACTCCGGTCTGGCGGTTGATGCCCTCGGCGGTGCTCCTGGTATCTACTCCGCGCGCTACGCGGGCCTGGAAGCCAGCGATCAGCAGAATCTTGAGAAGCTGCTGGTCGCACTGGATAACGTCGCGGATGGCGAGCGTCAGGCCCAGTTCCATTGCGTGCTGGTGTATGTACGCCATGCCGCAGACCCTACGCCGCTGGTGTTTCATGGCAGCTGGGCAGGCGAAATCACCCGCGCCGCAGCAGGCCAGGGGGGTTTTGGCTACGATCCGATTTTCTATGTCCCTGAACTGGGCAAAACGGCTGCGGAGCTGAGTAAAGATGAAAAGCGCGCCGTTTCTCACCGTGGCAAAGCATTGACGCTGTTACTGGATGCGATGCGCAATGCCTGATTTACCGCCGTTAAGCCTTTACATCCACATTCCGTGGTGTGTACAGAAGTGCCCCTATTGTGATTTCAACTCTCATGCATTGAAAGGCGAGGTGCCGCACATCGAGTATGTGCAGCACCTGCTGAACGATCTGGAGCAGGATTTGCCGCTCACCAGCGGACGCGAAGTTCGCACCATTTTTATTGGTGGTGGCACCCCCAGCCTGCTGAGCAGCAATGCCATGCAGATGCTGATGGATGGTGTGCGTGCGCGGCTGCCGCTGGCAGCAGACGCAGAAATCACTATGGAAGCCAATCCCGGCACGGTCGAAGCCGATCGTTTCAGCGGCTACCAGCGGGCCGGAATCAACCGTATTTCGATTGGGGTGCAGAGTTTCAGCCCGCAGAAGCTGGAGCGCCTGGGTCGTATTCATGGCCCGGAAGAGGCGAAACGCGCTGCCCATCTCGCCGCCGGGCTTGGCCTGCGCAGCTTTAACCTCGATTTGATGCACGGCCTGCCCGATCAGTCGCTGGAGGAAGCGCTCGACGATTTACGTCAGGCGATTGCGCTTAATCCGCCGCATCTGTCGTGGTATCAGCTGACCATCGAGCCAAATACGCTGTTTGGTTCGCGTCCCCCGGTGCTGCCGGATGATGACGCGCTGTGGGATATCTTCGAACAAGGCCATCAGCTGCTGACGGCGGCCGGTTATCAGCAATATGAAACCTCCGCCTATGCGAAACCTGGCTACCGTTGCGAGCACAACCTCAATTACTGGCGCTTTGGTGATTACCTCGGCATTGGTTGTGGTGCTCACGGCAAGCTGACGCAACCGGATGGCAGTATCCTGCGTACGGTGAAAACCCGCCATCCGCGTGGCTTTATGAAGGGCAATTATCTGGATAAGCAGCATCAGGTTGCGGATGCGGATAAACCTTTCGAGTTCTTTATGAACCGTTTCCGTCTGCTGGAAGCGGCACCGCGTGCTGACTTCCGTCGCTATACCGGGCTGGATGAGGCGATCATCCGTCCGCAGATTGATGCAGCCATTGCGGCCGGATACGTGGTTGAAACGGAGCAACAGTGGCAGATTACGGAAAAAGGCAAGTTGTTCCTTAATTCGTTGCTGGAGTTGTTCTTAGCCGAAGAATAAAAATAGCCCGGATAATTCCGGGCCATTTTATTAATTCCGCTCAGTATTCTGTCTTAATTGCAGCAGATGCGTATTGATTAACGCAATATTCACTTCACAGGGTGAACCATCATCCAGATAGACGGTTTCCGCTATCTCCAGCACTGCATCATTTTCTTTTAATTTCAGAAGATTAATCTGCTCTGGATTGGTCAGGTTAATTGCGTTTAAATGCTGATCCCTGCGCTGAACCTTCTTGCCCGTAATTTGTTCAATATACGAGTATTTAGATATTTCCAGCTTACTGAACTCCATGCTGCTAAACATACTTACCGGCAGATGGCACTGTTCCAGTGCGACAGGAATATCATCAAAACACATCAGACGAACAATTTTGTACACCTGGTCGCTGTTTTTAATGCGCAGTGCCTGCGCCATATCCGCTGATGGCACTTTGATGATGCTGGCGGTAATGACTTTTCTGATCCCTTTATAACCCTTTTTCTGCGCCTGATAATCAAAAGGTGACAGGGCGTGAAAGCGGCCAGAATGATTACTTTTCCCAATAGAACCCACGAAAAGGCCAGACCCTTTCACCCGGTAAATGCGCTGCTGCTCAATCAGAATACGGGTTGCTTCCCGCACAGTGGCACGGGTAATGCCGATGTTTTTCGCGATCGCAATTTCGGTATCGAGTTTATCGCCAGGCAGAAGCCCTTCATCTTTAATCTTGCGGAGGATGTAATCGACAACCTCTTTCTGCTTCTCAGTAATGCCATCGACCATCAACGTTGTTCCCGATAAGAGTAGGCTCTGGCTCCGTGAGCCATGAGTGCACATGTATGCCTGAGTTTATTTTCTAAGTGCCAGTCTGACCGCATCAGGATGTGATCGAGTTAACGAATTTGCACTCAATCTCAGGGTGTCCAGCCAGATTTCAATCTTACATATTGTATCTATACACGTCCATGTGCATTATCAAGATGACTAGACATATTAAACATGTCTATACCTGATAACCAACACCAGCGCATTGGTGAAAAATTCCAGAATAAAATATAACTATATAATTAATATCAATTTTTATTGAAAAATAGTTCTACACCAACAAAAACAGAAAAGATTACGCGCACAACACCAGGTGCAGTAGCCATCAGGTTTCAGGGATAAATGACTGGACATCTTTTGCCACAGAAGCGTTAACGGCCAACAGTAAAGAGTCCGGGTTACTGCATAAAACAGAGCTAAAGCGAGATCAGTTCATGGTAAATAGAGAGTTAGCAAACGCGATTCGATTTCTCAGCATTGATGCGATCCAGAAGGCCAATTCAGGGCATCCTGGTGCCCCGATGGGAATGGCGGATATTGCCGAAGTTGTCTGGCGTCACCATTTACGCCACAACCCCAAAAATCCTCAGTGGTTCAATCGCGACCGTTATGTTCAGTCCAACGGACATGGCTCGATGCTGCTTTATTCCCTGCTGCATCTGACTGGCTACGATCTGTCGATTGAGGACATCCGCCAGTTTCGCCAGCTCCATTCCCGCACCCCAGGGCATCCTGAATACGGCTATACCCCAGGGGTCGAGACCACCACTGGGCCACTCGGTCAGGGTGTAGCGAATGCGGTCGGCATGGCGATTGCCGAGAAAGCTCTGGCGGCTCAGTTCAATAAACCTGATTTTGCCGTTGTCGATCATTACACCTGGCTGTTTTTAGGTGACGGTTGCCTGATGGAAGGGATTTCCCATGAGGCCTGCGGCCTGGCGGGCACTCTGCAACTCGGCAAATTGATCGCCATCTGGGATGACAACGGTATCTCTATTGATGGTCATGTCGAAGGCTGGTTCTCCGAAGATACCGCCGCACGTTTCCGCGCTTATGGCTGGCATGTAATTGAGGGTGTCGATGGGCATAATGCCGCCGCTGTTGATGCTGCGGTGCGTGAAGCCAAAGCGGTCACAGACAAACCCAGCCTGTTATGTTGCAAAACCATCATCGGCTTTGGCTCACCAAATAAAGCCAATAGCCACGATTGTCATGGTTCCGCCCTTGGCACCGCAGAAGTCGCGCTGGTGCGTGAAACACTGAACTGGCCCTACGCGCCATTTGAAATTCCCGATTCGATCTACCAGGCCTGGGATGCCCGCGAACAAGGGGCAAAAAATCAACAAGCATGGGATCAACTGTTTGCCGCTTATCAACAGCAATGGCCGCAACTCGCTGATGAGTTTACCCGCCGTATGCAGGGCGATCTGCCGGCTAACTGGGCGGAAGATATGGATGGCTATATCGCGGCATTACAGGCGACGCCAGCCAGCCTGGCAACCCGTCAGGTCAGCCAGAAGTGCCTGAATCATTTCGCCGATTTACTGCCGGAAATGCTGGGCGGTTCGGCAGACCTGTCACCGTCGAATCTGACCAGACAGCAGCAATCCGTCGATTTCAGCGCTGAAAATCCGGCGGGCAATTACATTTCCTACGGCGTGCGCGAGTTCGGCATGTCCGCCATTATGAATGGCCTGGCCCTGCATGGCGGCTTCATCCCTTACGGCGGCACCTTCCTGATGTTTATGGAATACGCCCGCAATGCGGTGCGTATGGCGGCACTCATGAAGATCCGTTCGGTATTCGTGTATAGCCATGACACCATCGGCCTCGGTGAAGATGGCCCTACCCATCAACCGGTTGAACAATTAGCCTCGCTGCGACTGACCCCCAATATGGAAACCTGGCGCGGTTGCGATCAGGTCGAAGTGGCAGTGGCATGGCGTCAGGCGATTGAACGTAAAAACGGACCCAGTGCGTTAATTCTGACCCGGCAACCGCTTGAGCAGCAACCGCGCTCTGCGGCACAACTGGCTGATATTGCGCGCGGCGGATATGTGCTGCTTGATTGCGAGGGCAAACCCGAGCTGTTGCTGATTTCATCAGGTTCAGAAATCGAGCTGGTGGTCGCTGCCGCTAAAGTTCTGTTACAGGAAGGTCGCAAGGTACGGGTGGTTTCTATCCCCTGCACCGAACGCTTTGATCAGCAGGATGCGCAATATAAAGAATCGGTACTGCCGCACGACGTGCGTAAACGTCTGGCCGTTGAAGCCAGTATTGAGGGATTCTGGCAGCGCTACACCGGTCTGGATGGCAAAGTGATCGGGATGAAATCTTTCGGTGAGTCCGCTCCGGCAAACGTACTTTTCAAACATTTCGGCTTTACGGTAGAAAACGTACTTGAATCCGCCCGTAGCCTACTGAAGTAATCACTGAACACGTATTTAATGCAGGAAAACGATATGTCGAATCTGTCAAAGTGGCTGAATGATGAAAAGATCCAGTACCTGGAAAATGTCTCCGACTGGAAAGAGGCCATTCAGGTAGCAGGACGTCCGCTGTTGGAGGAAGGTGCCATTTCTCAGCAATACATTGATGTCATCATTCAGCAAAAAGAGGACATTGGCCCCTACTTTGTTATCGCCCCGCGGATAGCCATGCCGCATGCTCGTCCGGAGCAGGGAGCGAATAAACTCGGGTTATCCATCATCAAACTGGCGACGCCCGTCAAATTTGATGCTGATGAAAACGATCCGGTTGATGCTATTTTTATGTTCTCAGCCGCAGATAGTCATAGTCATATTGAAATGATTTCAGAGCTGGCAGAAGTCCTTTCAGATGAAGACAAGATGAATCAATTCTTCAACTCCCGCAGTAAAGAAGAATTGCGTGCGGTGTTACTGACAGACAACGTTGTTAATTAAACAAGCATGACGAATATATTTCAGAATAGAAACCAAGAGGTGTGAAATGAAAATTATGGCGGTTTGCGGTTCAGGGCTGGGAAGCAGCTTTATGATGGAGATGAACATTAAAAAAGTGCTGAAAGCCATCGACATCACTGCGGAAGTTGAACATTCCGACCTGGGTTCAGTAACCCCCGACGTTGCGGATGTTTTTGTCATGGGTAAAGACATTGCCTACAGTGCCAATCTTCCTGAAGGCAAGGTAATTATCATCAACAACATCATTGATATTAAAGAGCTTGAGCAGAAAATTCGCGAATATTTTAATAAACCCTGACTCAAACTTTTCTACCCTAAATCATTCAGGTTGCAGCCAGGGAATATGCAACCTGGATGATCACGACTATAAAACAGAACGCTTACCGCTGAGGTTATTATGTTTATCCAAAACCTTTTATTGGTCGTTGTTGACGTGCTGAAAGTGCCTTCAATCCTGGTAGGATTAGTGGCGTTATTTGGTCTCGTCGCACAAAGAAAACCGTTCCCGGATGTAATTAAAGGTACGGTAAAAACTATTCTGGGCTTTTTAGTGCTGGCAGGTGGTGCGTCGGTGCTGGTCGGTTCACTGACTCCGCTGGGTGACATCTTCAAGCAGGCTTTTGATGTACAAGGTATTATTCCAAACAACGAGGCCATGGTCTCGATTGCGCTGGAAAAATACGGTGCACCGACCACGCTGATCATGGCTTTTGGCATGGTGGCGAATATTGTGGTTGCCCGTTTTACCCGCCTGAAATATATCTACCTTTCCGGCCATGTTACTTTTTATATGGCCTGTATGGTGGCCATTATTCTGTCAGTTGCCGGTTTTGAGGGTGTGCAGCTTATTTACACCGGTTCTCTCGCCCTCGGAATGCTGATGGCGTTTTTCCCGGCGCTGGCCCAGCCGCATATGCGTAAAATTGTGGGTCATGATCAGGTAGCCCTGGCGCATACCGGTACGGTTGGTTATGTTCTGTCAGGCTGGATTGGTTCTCTGGTCGGTAAAGGATCAAAATCCACCGAAGAGATGAACATGCCGAAAAACCTGAGTTTTTTGCGCGACAGCACCATCTCAATTTCTCTGACCATGATGATTATCTACTTTATTTTGTCTGCTTCTGCGGGCAAAGACTATGTGGAAAGTCATTTCAGCCATGGTCAGAACTACCTGGTCTATTCATTCGTACAGGCCATTACTTTCGCCGCCGGTGTATTTATTATTCTGCAGGGTGTGCGGTTAATTCTGGCAGAGATTGTACCGGCGTTTACCGGATTTTCGGAAAAGCTGGTGCCCAATGCCCGTCCGGCACTTGATTGCCCGATTGTTTTTCCCTATGCGCCGAATGCAGTGCTGGTTGGTTTTATCTCCAGCTTTGTCGGTGGCCTGGTCGGATTATTTATCCTCGGCCAATTGAAATGGGTATTAATTCTGCCGGGCGTTGTACCGCACTTTTTCTGCGGGGCTACTGCCGGGGTATTTGGTAACGCCACAGGCGGCAAGCGTGGTGCGATGCTGGGTGCATTTGCCCATGGCGTGCTGATTACCTTCCTGCCAGTTGCGTTATTACCGGTACTGGGTGCACTGGGCTTAACCAATACCACCTTCTCAGATACGGATTTTGGTGTGACGGGGATTCTCCTCGGTAATATGGCCAGATATATGGACAAAGGCACCATCACCATGGTGATTACCGGGATTTTTGCTCTGCTGGTTATTTATAACTTTGCCGCCAGCAATAAGACGGTGGCTAAAGAAGCGAACAACGAATAAAAACAATCAGGGGCTGAAATCAGCCCCTTTTTTTAACCTTTAATTCCCTGCACCAGGCCTTTACGCTGCCCTTCCAGGTCAGTCACGCGATTACACACCTCATGACCAAAATTCTGAAAATCCTTCTCCTGCTTGTTCCATTCGGTTTGAATCGACTGCTGTAAGCCGCCGAGATTACCGACTAAAGCCTGCAACGGGTTATTGCCGCTGCCTGCCTGCTGGCTGCCCATCTCGTTCAGGCTGTCCTGCAGGATACCACCCATGGTGCTTTGCACCAGTTTTTCACCGTCGGCACGTACCTGATCAATTGCCTGATGATGGAAAGTCAGACCATCGCTACGATGCTCAATAATCCGGTTCATCTGCTGCTTCAGCTGACCATCCAGTTTGCTGAGGCGATTACGCACGTTGCTGTTTGGTCCCAGCTTTTCGACAATCACCTGATCCAGGGCAACACGACTGCGCTCCAGACGGGAACTCGCACCCTGATCGATCCAGGGTAAGTCACGACGCAGGGCGTTTTGATAGTCGATCGCTTTCTGGCGTGTGGCGTTATCGACACTCACTTTCTGCCCATTGAACTGCACATCACCCTGCGGCGAGATTTCGAGGTTGCCGTTTTCTCCCACCACCTGCACGCTCTGCGGCTTAATAATCACATCATCTTGTGGCTTAACGCTGCATTCATACGCAGCCTGGGCCTGAGTCGCCGCCAGCAACAACGCGGCGAGAAGCGCTTTACGAACCATGAAATCTCCTGCATCCCTGGGTGAACCGTAACGGCACGATACATTGCGCCGTTACAGGATGTGCCGATGAGCACCGTTTATGTGATTCTTAGTCCCACCACACATCAAAGAGTTCAGTCACCTGCACATCTGCCAGGCCACGATCCTGTAACCATTTGCGAACCAGCTCACGATGTTCATCGGTGCATTTGCCGGTCTGTTGCAGGCATACCAGCCCTTCCCATACCAGGTAGCCGCTGCCATCGTAGGCCAGACCATTCGGGTCGATCGCTTCGTTGATAAACGCATCCAGCGTGCTATCAATCTGCTCCTCACTGGTGCCTTCAGCAAAACGCCAGGCAACGGAGAAACCCAGTTCCTGAAACTCATCAATATGCAACTTCTTACGTAAACGACGGCTGCGCTGTGTGGCCATTATTTCACCCTCTCAAACATCAGATCCCAAACGCCATGGCCCAGTCGCTGCCCGCGTTGCTCAAATTTGGTTAACGGACGCGTTTCCGGACGCGGCACGTAATCATGGCTGGCTGACTGGTTGTGATAACCATCAATGCTGCTCATCACTTCCAGCATGTGCTGTGCATAGGCTTCCCAGTCGGTTGCCATATGGAAAACGCCCCCCAGCTTCAGCTTACGCATCACCAGTTCGGCAAACGGCACCTGAACGATACGGCGCTTGTTGTGACGCACTTTATGCCAGGGATCCGGGAAGAACAGCTGCACCATGCGCAGCGAATTATCCGGGATCATCTTCTCCAGCACTTCCACCGCGTCGTGACACATCACGCGCAGGTTTTCCACGCCCGCTTCTTTCGCTGAACCCAGGCAGGCACCGACGCCCGGCGCATGCACTTCAATACCGAGAAAGTTCTGGTGTGGGTTATTTTTCGCCATCGTCACTAACGATGCCCCCATACCAAAGCCAATCTCCAGTACCACAGGTGCTTCGCGTCCGAAGAGCCCGGTCAAATCCAGCGGCTCCGGCTGATACTCGACGCCCATCTCCGGCCAGTATTGATCGAGCGCCAGCTGCTGTCCTTTGGTTAAGCGCCCCTGGCGGCGCACAAAACTGCGGATACGGCGTAATGGCCGTCCGTTCTCATCAAATTCTGGGGTGATGACGTCATTAATCATGTCAAAGCCTGTTGATTAGCCTGTTCAGGGAAACGCGCATTATGCAAAGTTCAATAGCAGAAGCAAGCCTTTGCAATCTTCCGGTTTACACCCTGATCTCTCTGTGCTGGAATTCCTGCCTGATTGTAGAGTAACCATGGAAAATTGCCTTCTTATGATGCAAGCGCCGCAATTCGCGCAACAGGTGCTGGATTGGTATCAGCGCTTTGGCCGCAAAACCCTGCCCTGGCAGCAGGAGAAAACGCCCTATAAAGTCTGGCTCTCTGAAGTGATGCTTCAGCAGACTCAGGTTGCCACCGTTATTCCTTATTTTGAACGCTTTATGGCGCGTTTTCCCACCGTAACCGATTTGGCGGCCGCACCGCTTGATGAGGTGCTGCACCTGTGGACCGGCCTTGGCTACTATGCACGCGCGCGCAATCTGCATAAAGCGGCAAAACAAGTGGTGGATAAACATGGTGGCGAATTTCCGCGTAATTTTGATGATGTGGCGGCGCTGCCTGGCGTCGGGCGTTCAACCGCAGGAGCCATCCTGTCTTTATCGCTCGGCCAGCATTTCCCAATCCTCGATGGCAACGTAAAACGCGTGCTGGCACGCTGTTACGCCGTTGCGGGCTGGCCGGGTAAAAAAGATGTCGAGAAGCGTCTGTGGCAACTGAGCGAAGAGGTTACGCCTGCGCAGGGCGTCAGCCAGTTTAATCAGGCAATGATGGATCTTGGCGCGTTAGTCTGTACCCGCTCGCGTCCCAAATGTGAAATCTGCCCGCTAAATAGCGGTTGCGTCGCTTATGCCAACAACAGCTGGGCCAGCTATCCCGGTAAAAAACCGAAACAAACGCTGCCAGAACGCAGTGGCTGGTTCCTGATGATGCAACATGGTGACGACGTCTGGCTGGAACAGCGCCCACCGGTGGGCCTGTGGGGCGGCCTGTTCTGTTTCCCGCAATTCACCACTGAGCAGGCGATGCTCGACTGGCTGGCAGAGCGTGGCATCCACGCCCGACCGCAACAGCTCACCGCGTTTCGTCACACCTTCAGCCATTTCCATCTGGATATTGTGCCTATGTGGCTGGCATGGCCTTCGTCCGGGTCGCTGATGGATGAAGCCGGCGGTCTCTGGTATAACTTAGCGCAACCACCGTCAGTGGGTCTGGCTGCGCCGGTCGAGCGCCTGTTGCATGAACTGCGACACCCCCAGCAACTGGCACTGCATACGCGAGTGACCGAAGAGGAAGAGTAATGAGCCGCACCATTTTTTGTACTTATCTGCAACGCGACGCTGAAGGTCAGGACTTTCAGCTTTATCCTGGCGAGCTGGGTAAGCGCATCTACAACGAGATCTCGAAAGAAGCCTGGCAGCAATGGATGTCAAAGCAAACCATGCTGATCAACGAGAAAAAGCTCAACATGATGAACCCGGGCGATCGCAAAGTGCTGGAACAGGAGATGGTGAATTTCCTGTTTGAAGGCAAAGATGTGCACATTGAAGGTTACACACCGCCGGAAAAATAAACTTTCAGGGCCTCACCTTGAGGCCCTTTTCAGGTCAGGCTCGCATTAACAATGAATAAAAAATTGATCGCCATGCTGGCAATCGCACCGCTGTTGGTTTCCTGCGCCGGACACAAACAAGGGCAATATCACGAAGAGTGGGTCAAGGACACCAACGGTTTCGACATCCTGATGGGGCAGTTCGCCCACAACATCGAAAATATCTGGGGAATCAATGAGGTTCTGATCGCCGGACCGAAAGATTACGTCAAATATAGCGATAATTATTACACCCGCAGCCACATCAACTTTGATAGCGGTAGCATCACCATTGAAACCATTTCCGGCACCGATCCGATGGCGAGCCTGCGTCAGGCGATCATCACCACGCTGCTGATTGGCGAGGATCCGGGTAATGTCGACCTCTATTCAGATGCCAACGATATTCAGATCAGTAAAGAACCGCTGCTTTATGGCCAGGTGCTGGACAATACCGGACAACCGATTCGCTGGCAGGGCCGTGCCGCTAACTTTGCTGACTACCTGATTCAGAACAAGCTGCAGAAACGTACGTCGGGCCTGCATGTTATCTGGTCGGTGACCATTCCGATGGTGCCGAACCACCTCGACAAGCGTGCGCATAAATACCTGCCGATGGTGCGTAAAGCCGCCGAACAGTATGGCGTTGATGCCTCGCTGATTCTGGCGATTATGCAGATTGAATCGAGCTTCAACCCCTATGCGGTCAGTAACTCGGATGCGCTGGGGCTGATGCAGGTGGTTCAGCATACGGCGGGGGTCGATGTCTATCGTATGAAAGGGAAATGGGGCCAGCCGAGCCGGAGCTATCTGCTGGATCCAGAAAACAACATCGATGCGGGTACGGCCTATTTGTCGCTGTTGCAGAACACCTATCTGGGCGGGATTCAGGACCCGGTATCACGACGTTATGCGGTGATTACCGCTTATAACGGCGGTGCTGGTAGCGTGCTGCGCGTGTTCTCCAGTGATAAAGATCGCGCGTTTGCCACCATTAACAGCATGTCGCCGAGCCAGGTATATCAGACACTGACTAACGACCATCCTTCCGCAGAATCACGCCGATATCTGTACAAGGTGAACAACGCCCAGCGCAGTTATCACCGGTATTAACGCACTGTAGCGGCGCGATTTATCGCGCAATTCCGGGCACCATGCCAGAAAAATCCGCGCGATAAATCGCGCCGCTACACAGAACGACAGAAGCGGCCATCAGGCCGCTTCTGGCTTTATACCATCATATTCGCGACCAGGTGTTTACGCCCGCTGTCATCTTCTTCGGTATAAACGCCCTGTAGTTCTGGTGAAAAACCTGGCAGCAGATTAATGCCCTCTTCCAGCGCGAGGAAATAACGCTGTACCGCGCCGCCCCACACCTCGCCAGGCACCACACACAGCACGCCCGGAGGATAAGGCAATGCGCCTTCAGCAGCGATACGCCCTTCTGCCTGTGCAATCGCCACCAGCTCCACATCACCACGAATATATGCCTGATGCGCATCCTGCGGATTGACCACCACCTGCGGGAAGCAGGCTTCGCGGAACATCGCCTTCTGCAAATCTTTCACATCATAGCTGACGTACAAATCATGCATTTCCTGGCACAAACGACGCAGGGTATATCCCTGATAACGCGCCATATTTTTGCGATACACACTCGGCAGCACCTCCGCCAGCAGCGCGTCTTCCTTCACATGCTGTTCAAACTGCTCCAGCATCGCCACCAGGTGCGCCATCTTCTCAGCGCTTTCCGCCGGGGTCAGCAGGAACAGAATTGAATTGAGGTCACATTTTTCCGGCACGATACCGTTTTCGCGCAGGTAATTGGCCAGAATGGTGGCCGGAATGCCGAACTCGGTGTACTCCCCGCTGGCAGCATCAATGCCTGGCGTAGTGAGCAGCAGTTTGCAAGGGTCAACCAGATACTGCTCACTGGCATAACCGGCAAAACCGTGCCATTTCGCCCCAGGTTCGAAGCTGAAGTAAGCAGGATCGGCGGCGATCGTCTCGGTTTCTGCTGCCTGCCACGGTTGACCATGCACCTGTTCCGGCAGGAATGGCAGAATCATCTCACAGCGTTCCAGAATCGCTTTACGTGCATCAATACCCAGCGTGACGCACTCGTGCCACATGCTACGACCCGCCTCGCCCTGATGCATGCGCGCATTGATATCCAGCGCGGCAAACAATGGATAGAACGGGCTGGTGGAAGCATGCAGCATAAAGGCGTTATTCAGGCGCTTATGCGGACAAAAACGCTTCTGACCACGAATATGATTATCTTTCTTGTGAATCTGCGATGTCTGCGAGAAGCCAGCCAGCTGCTTATGCACCGACTGGGTGACAAAGATACCAGGATCATTTTCGTTCAAATCCAGCGTCAGCGGTGAGCAGCCCTCCATTAGCGGGATAAATTGCTCGTAGCCCAGCCACGCTGAGTCAAACAGGATGTAATCACACAGATGGCCAATGCGATCCACCACCTGACGCGCGTTGTACACCGTACCGTCGTAGGTGCCGAGTTGGATAATCGCCAGACGGAACGGGCGCTGATCTTTCGCCCGCTGCGGTGCCACTTTCTTCACGCGCTCACGCAAATACGCTTCGTCAAAGCAGTGAGCATCAATGCCGCCAATAAAACCAAACGGGTTACGTGCCGCTTCCAGATAAACCGGCGTCGCACCAGCCTGAATCAGCGCACCATGATGGTTGGATTTATGGTTGTTGCGGTCAAACAGTACCAGGTCGCCACGCGTCAGCAGTGCGTTGGTCACCACTTTGTTAGCGCTGGAGGTGCCGTTCAGCACGAAATAGGTTTTATCCGCGTTGAACACTTTCGCCGCGTACTTCTGCGCGTGTTTGGCGGAACCTTCGTGGATCAGCAAATCGCCCAGCTTAACGTCCGCGTTGCACATATCGGAGCGGAAGACGTTTTCGCCATAGAATTCATAGAACTGCCGACCCGCCGGATGCTTTTTAAAGAACGCACCGCCCTGATGGCCCGGGCAGGCAAAGGTGCTGTTCTGCATATCAACGTAGCGCATCAGGGTGTCAAAGAACGGCGGCAGCAGTTTGGATTCATATTCCTGCGCAGCTTCTTCCAGCCGCTCCCACTCTTCCGGCGCGCCGTTGATTTCGCCGGTCACGCCCGGCAGTTGCAGCACCTCTTCATCAAAGGCGTTAGCAACAAACACCGGCAGATTGAAGCCGGTATGGCGCAACAGCGCCAGCACGCCACTCCGCGTATCCGCCAAAGAGACGACAACAGCCGCCACATCGGTAAAGTCAGTATTGTCCAGCGTCACCACGTCGCGCATGGTGTTCAGGCTCAGGTTTGGCGCTACAGCAGCGCTGGCAGCAATTTTCAGTGGTGTCATAACACAAATCCCCAGAGGTCAAGGATGAGTGGGTGCCAGTGGCACAGCAATGAGGAAGATTCCCCGGCGAATAACGTCAGACGGATGGGTGCAAAGGTGGATTACAGCCGCAACCGATAGACATCAGTAAAGCCAGAAAGCGTCTGTCTTTACTCATGTCCAACAGCGAGCGTTAAGCTGGCCTCACCGCATGGTGAGCGAGAAATGCGAACAACAGATGACGGAGGAACGCTTTCGGCGAAGCGAACGGGAACAAGTGCAAATCTGCATTGTACCGGGCATGGCGGCGTCCTCAGTGTTAAAGGGAATGGATAAACTGGCGCAATAATGTCATCTTTTTTTTGCCGGAACAACCCGCCAGCCGCAATATCTACGCATGAAAGCATAGATATAACACATTGATAATAAAAATATTTTATCAGATGCCCAAACCAAAAACGCTTAAATATCCGCACCTTATGCAAAATTATGCAAGGTGCGGATATTAATAACAAAGCGTTACAGCCAGTGCTGGGCGCGGATCTTTTCACCATCGCTAAAGCGGCTGAAGCGGAACGGCTGCGCATCCACTGATGGCGTGCTGTTCAGCACCAGATCGGCCATCAACTGACCGGCACCGGGGGCAATACCAAAACCGTGGCCGGAAAAACCGGTCGCCAGATACAACCCAGCCACCTGATCAATGCCGGAGATCACCGGAATTGCATCAGGCATGGTGTCGATCAATCCCCCCCAGCACTGCGCCACCGGTAGATCGCGCAACGGCGGCATCAGTTCTGCCAGACTATGACGCATACGCTGCACAATCGCTGGGTCGATCAGAGGATCGAGCACGCGCAATACCTCATAAATCGATCGTTTATCCGCCTGACCGGGCTTCCAGCGCAGCGCTTCATCGACAAAGCGTTTGCCCAGACGCAGCTGGAGCGACTTACGCTCCACCCAAAATGCGGGCATAAAGCGCGGGCTGAAACGCAGTGAATCCAGCGTGATATCGGCGGTGTTGGTGGCTGAACTGGCGACGGTCAGCCCGCCGTCCAGCCGCTTACGTAGCGCCACGCTGCCAAAACTGGCACAGACGCCGGGATCGAACTCAACCGGACGAGTTCGCAGCACGGTTGACAGTACTTTCAGCTGCGGCAGCGTCACCCCCATCCCCTGCAACAACAGGCGCGACCAGGCCCCGCCTGCCACTACCACCTGCTGACAACGGATCGCACCATGCTCAGTCACCACTTCACTGACGCGACCATTGGTACGTTCGATGGTGCGCACCGCGCAATGCTGCTGGAGATTCAGCCCCTGCTCCATTGCCGCCGCCACCATCGCGGGTGCCGCTTTCTGTGGTTCGGCACGCCCGTCCAGCGCGGTATATAACCCACCGGGATAGCTGCCCTGGAGCTGCGGCAGATGCTGACTCAGCTGTTGCGGCGTCAGCATTTCGCTTTCAATCCCATAGTGCCGGGCTTCGTTCACCCAGCGTTGATGACGTTCACGCTGTTGTTCAGTTCTGGAGGCATAAACGATGCCATTGCGACGAAAACCCGTTTCGCGGTTAAGGCGCGTATTCATCCCTTCCCACAGCTGCATACTGAGATTAATCAGTGGCAGCTCACGCAGATCACGCCCGGTACGACGGCACCAGCCCCAGTTGCGGCTCGACTGCTCTGCCGCCACCGTGCCTTTCTCCAGCAGCACGGTACGTACCCCGCGCTGCACCAGCGACAAGGCGGTCGCCACGCCGATAATCCCACCACCAATCACCACCACATCGGCGCTGGTCGGAAACTGCGCCGAAGAGGGAACTGCATCAACGCTGGGGCCCATGGTTTATTTCCTCGTCAGGTAAAAGGGCATCAATAGTTATCTTCCACCGTCCAGTTCACCGGAATTTCGGCGATGCTGGTGGTGGTGGGTAATTCCAGCACCGTGCGGATCAGGTGCGCGAGATCTTCCGGCTGGGTCATTTTCTCAGCCGGGACTTCCGTCAACGCGGTCCCCATATCGGTGGCGACAAATCCGGGGCAAATGGCGGTGCAGCGAATGCCATCGGCATCACCGATTTTGCGTAAGCCGTGCGCCAGCGCCAGTGCGGCATACTTGCTCATGGCGTACAGGCTGGAACGCTCGGCTTTAACGCGCTTGCCGGAGAGTGACACCAGCATCACGATGCGCCCGGCACCGCTGGCCTGCAAATGCGGCCAGGTCAGACGGCTGAGACGCATTGGTGATTTGACGTTGACGTCAAAGGTACGATCGAACTCGTCGTCAGTGGCTTCCAGGATCGACAGCGGCAGCATCATGCCAGCGTTGTGCACTACCGCATCAATGCGGCCAAATTTTTCGATAGTCGCCGCGACCCACGCTTCTTCGGTAGCAGCATCGAAAGCATCGAAACGGCACACCAGCTGATTGTCGCTATCGCTAAGGATGACATCTTCCGGCGAACGACAGCCGAGACTCACCGCCCAGCCGTTCGCCAGCAGATTGGCAGCAATCGCCGCCCCAATACCGCGACTGGCCCCACTGATTAACGCAACCTTTCGTGTTGATTTGCTCATGGTTCTCCCCCGGTGAAATGTATTGTTATTGCGCGATAAATCGCGCCGCTACGAAGATATGCATCATTAAGCGCCCCCACTGTAGCGGCGCGATTTATCGCGCGTTTTTTACAACGAAGCCCGTAACCGCGTATCCAGCGGGCTAATTAAGGGCGCAATCGCTGCCACTTCCTCTTGCAGCAGCGCGACATAATGTTGCTGCACCTCGGGATTCAGCCGTGGTGAGAGGAAAGTCAACCCAAGCGATCCCACCACCCCCGCACCAGAAACCTCGATCGGAACGGCGATCCCGGCGATCCCCGGAATGAGCTCTCCCGGATCGATGGCAAAGCCCTGCAGTCTTGTCTGATCCAGTTTCAGTTGCAGATTTTCCGCCGTCAGCTGCGGCCAACTGTCGAGCCGTGCCCGATTGCGCGCCAGAATCGCCTGCTGCTGATCCTCTTCCAGAAACGCCAGGATCGCCAGGCTGCCCGGCCCGAGGCCCAGCGGTACGGCACCACCGACCGAACCGGTCAGCGTCTGCATCTGGTATTCGCTGTCGTAGCGGTCAATACACACCGAGTCATCCCGATCGCGCGCCATCAACATCGCCGTCTCGCCAGTCTGCTGGCGTAACCGCTCCAGCGCAGGCTGGAACTGGCGACGCAGACCCGGCCCGCGTGCCGCTTTGGCACCAAACACCAGCAGCTTGGTGCCCAACCGGTAACATTTGTCGCTCTGCACCTTTTGCAGCAGCTGATGCTCCACCAGCGAATTGAGAATGCGATGGCAGGTGACTTTGTTCAGGCCAGACAGTTCACACAGCGCTTTCAGCGTTGCCCCTTCACTTCCCGCATCTGACACCAGATCGAGCAACATCACGGCACGATCGAGTAACTGGACGCCATTTTTCCCCGAATTTTCGTTCATCGCCTCACCGTTAAAGTTCCACATTATGAAACTTTAAATCATAAGATTTCAGTATATGGTTTTTTGTTGACTAATTTTCTAGCAGATTTCATATTCGGTTGACAAGTGAGCAGCGCGTTTCAACAAAAAAAGTCGCTCACATAACAAAATTTACAACACCTGCAGATTCACCCCGACAGAGGAAATATCTATGAAAAACCATCGCATGCGTATTCTGGCTGCTTCGATGTTGCTGTTGGCCGCCCCTGTTATCACCCACGCGGACACGCTGTCCGACATCAAAGCTCGCGGCGTATTAACAGTCGGGGTGAAGAACGACTATCCGCCTTATGGCTACATGGATAACAACGGCAACACCGTCGGCTTTGAGATCAGCCTGGCGCGTTACATCGCCAATGAACTGCTCGGTTCGCCGGATAAGATCAAGCTGGTGCCAGTAAACGCCTCCAACCGTATGCAATTCCTCAATTCTGGGCAGATCGACATGATCATGGCCACCCTTGGAGTAACGCCGGATCGTGCCAAACAGATCGACTTTACCGATGAATATGTTTCCGCTGCTGGCCCGTCGATCCTGGCGCGCAAAGAAGTGAAATTTACCCAGTGGGAACAGCTGAAAGGCCAGAAAATTTGCGGGATTCAGGGTTCCTACTTCAACAAAACCGTGACGCAGAACTATGGCCTGCAACTGGTGAACTTCACTGCTCTGCCGGAAGCCTACCGTGCGTTGCAGGATAACCGTTGCGTGGCGATGGTGTTTGATGACATGTCACTGCAAAACAAGCTGAAAGAACCCGGCTGGAGCGATTACAAAATTGCGGTGAAGCCGTATGAATACCTGCCGATGGCCGGTGGCCTGCGCAAAGGGGATGACGCTTTCCGGGCGGCGGTGGATAAGGCCATCGTCAAAGCCGAAGGCGAAAACAAGCTGATTGGCTGGGAAAAAGAATTCGATATGCCCGCCTCGCCGTACATCGCCAAACGTGCTGAAGCAGCGCGCGCTGCGGCTAAGTAAGCCGTCAGGAGCGTAACATGTTCGGACTCGATTTCTCCTGGCTGCTCGACCCGACGTATCAGCAATGGCTGTTGCAGGGCGTGCTGCAAACGCTGGAACTGGCGGCGCTCTCTTCGCTGTTCGCCATTCTTATCGGCCTGCTGGGCGCTTTTGGCCTGACGTTCCGACTCGCGTGGCTGGATGCCAGTATCGAGCTGTTCGTCGAGCTGTTTCGCAACACGCCGCCGCTGCTGCAAATGTTGTTCTTCTACTTCACGCTGACGCAGATTGGCTTTACCAGCGAAGACCCGGTGACCGGTTTGCAGGTACCGCTGATCAGCGCCTTTATGTCGGCCACCGTATCGCTCAGCCTGTTTGGTGGCGCGCTGTGCATCGAAGCCTTTCGTTCCGGCTTCGATGCGGTGCCGAAAGCGACGCTGGAAGCGGCGCGCTCACTGGGCTACACGCGTTGGGGATTGTTCCGCCATGTACAGATGCCGATTGCTGCACGCATCTGTCTGCCGCCGCTGACCAACGTGCTGACCAATTTGTTCAAAACCACCTCGCAGGCTTCGGTGATCACCGTCCCGGAACTGATGTACGCCGCCGGGCAGATCTACAACGACACCTTCCGCACACTGGAAGTGATGCTGCTGATCCTGGTGATCTACGTGGTGCTGGTGAGCGCAGTGGTGTGGCTGATTGGCTGGGTGCAGCGCGCGCTGGCCTATCCTGGTTATGGAGCCTGAGTGATGAGCGACATTCTCTATCTGAAACGCAAAAAACAAACGCGCCACGCCTTTCTGTTTATTGGTCTGCTGCTGCTGTTGTTCAGCATGGTCACCGATCGCGGTGGCGAGTGGCACCAGGTGTGGGAAAGGCTGCCCCTGCTGCTCACCGGTTCGATGCACGGCTGGCCGCTGAACGGTGGCTTCATTCTTAACATCTTTATTAGTATCGCCAGCATGGCGATTGCCACGGTGCTCGGGTTGTTTCTGGGCCTGTTGATGCTGGCAAAACGCCGCTGGCTCAGTATCCCGGCGCGCGCGGTGATGAACTTTCTGCGCAACGCCCCCTGGCTGGTGCTGCTGTTTTCCATGCTGTATCTGCTGCCATATCGCGTGGAGTTGCTGGGTTTCCAGTTCACGTTGTCACCGCTGTTTAAGGCGATTGTCGGCCTGAGCCTGCCCACTGCGGCTAACTTTGCCGAGGTGATCCGTGGTGCAGTGAACTCGGTGCACAGCGGCCAGTGGGAATCCGCCCGCTCACTCGGTTACAGCCCGTGGCAAATCTATCGCATCGTGATTCTGCCGCAGGCGCTGCGCCGCATCATTCCCGGCTGGATGAACCTGTACGCACTGCTGGCCATCTCCACCGCACTGGCTACCGTGACCGGGGTACAGGAGGTAGTGACATTGCTGCGCACCACGCTGGCAACCGAAAGCGAAGGCTCGCTGGTGTATTTCTACGTCACCGTACTGCTGATGTTCTTCTGTTATTGCTATCCGATTGCCTTGCTGGCGCGTCGGCTGGAATTCCACACCAAAGGGGATGCCATATGATCGATCGCACTCCGTCCCTGATCGAGCTGGACAATATTCACAAATCCTTCGGTAACACCGAGGTGCTGAAAGGCATTTCGCTGGACGTAACCAAAGGCGAAGCGGTGTGCATTATCGGGCCATCCGGTTCGGGCAAATCCACCATTCTGCGTTGTATCAACGGCCTGCTGCCGATCGACGATGGCTTTATCCGCGTTGGACATCACCGTGTTCATGAGATCGAGAGCGAAAAAGCGATGCGTCCGTTGCGCCATCAGGTGGCGATGGTATTTCAGCAGTACAACCTGTTTCCGCATCGTACAGTGCTCGATAACGTGATGATGGCCCCGATGCAGGTGCTGAAACATGAACGCGACGCAGTACACGAGCGGGCGTTGCGCCTGCTGAAAAAGGTCCGGCTGGAGGGGAAAGAGGGGCGCTATCCCGGAGAGCTTTCTGGCGGCCAGCAGCAGCGCGTCGCTATTGCCCGTGCACTGGCGATGCAGCCGGAAATCATCCTGTTTGATGAAGTCACTGCCGCGCTGGATCCGGAAACGGTGAAGGAAGTGCTGAACACCATTCGCGAGCTGGTGGATGACGGCCTGACCTGCCTGCTGGTGACGCATGAGATGCGCTTCGCGCGTGAGGTGTCGCACCGGGTGTGCTTTACCGATAAAGGCAAAATTGTGGAGATGGCGCCCCCGGCGCAGCTCTTTGACGATCCGCAGGATGCGCGCACGCGCGAGTTCCTCGGCCAGGTGTTGTAACGGAGTTGAGAGACATCATGTCTGATCAGGCAATTTTTACTGAAGATTTCAAAACGACCCCCTACTGGTGGGACGCCGCACCGCCGGAAACCTGTCGCGATCCGTTACCGGCTGAAACCGAGGTGGTGATTGTGGGTTCCGGTTTTGCCGGACTTAACGCCGCGATTGAGCTGGCACGCCACGGCAAAAAAGTGGTGGTGCTGGAGGCGAACGAGCTGGGCAGCGGCGGCAGCACCCGCACCGGCGGCATGATCAGCAGCGGGCAGAAACTGGTGGTAGGCGGTGCCATTAAAGGCATCGCGCCGGAATTGTTCCAGCGCATGATCGCCGACTCCATCGCCTCCTTTGCCTTTATTCAGGATCTGGTCCGTGAGGAGCAACTGGACGCCGATCTGTTTATCGGCGGGCGCTATTTTGGCGCGCATACCCAGAAGCAGCTGGCTGGTTTATATCAGATGGGCGATATCCTGCACCGCGTCACTGGCGTTACGGTGCATAAGATTGATCGCGCCACCCAGGCACCGATCATTGGCTCCGATTTTTATCACGGCGGCATCCTGGTGGATGAATATGGCGGCGTGCATCCGGGTAAATACAACCGCGCGTTACGCGAGCTGGCACGAAAATTTGGTGCTCAGCTGTTCTCCCATGCGCGTGTCACCGGGGTGGAAAACGAAGGTGGCAGCAAGGTGGTATATACCGAACGCGGCACGCTGCGCGCGCGTCAGGTGATTTTCCTCACCAACGGGTACACCGATGCCCAGGCATCGCCTGCGCTGGCAAAACGCATTGTCCCGGTGAAAAGCTACCAGATCGCCACCGAACCGCTGCCGCCGGAACTGATGGCGAAGCTGATCCCCGGAGGCCGAATGATCACCGACAGCCGCCGCGATCTGATCTATACCCGCCCGTCCCCGGATGGCACGCGTCTGTTATTTGGATCGCGCCCTGGCATTATGGATTGTGATGACAAAACTGCGGCGATCCGTATTCGTCAGCGGATGCTGGCGATCTGGCCGGAGCTGGCCCCGTATCGAATCAGCCACGCGTGGAGCGGCTATGTCGGCATGACATGGGATAAAACTGCCTATGCCGGGGAGATGGATAATGCGCGTTTTGCTGTCGGCTGCAACGGCAACGGTGTCGCGCTGATGAGCTGGCTTGGTTATCGCGCAGCGCAGAAGTTGCTCGGCACCGAGGCGCGCCCGCTCTCGTTTGAGCGCAATACCTTTAAACCCATCCCGCTGTATGGCGGCAAACCGTGGTTTTTACCGCTGGTGACCGGCTGGTATCGTTTCCGCGATGCGGTGGATAAAGCGCGGGATTGAGGAAACATCCCGTGGCTGCGGTCTTGAACATCAAGCCCCGGGTGCTAACGGTATGGGCGCGTAGCGGCGCGATTTATCGCGCTGTTCTCTCCATGCCCGGACAAAAAGCGCGCAATAAATTGCGCCGCTACAGCCGGAAGCAAAATTCAGGCTCCCAGCTGTTGTAACTCACCTTCACTAAGGCCAGTCACTTCGATAATAGTTTCCAGATCCAGCTGTTTGGCCAGCATGCGGCGTGCCATTTCCTGTGCCAGTTCCTGCCGCCCTTCCTGCCGTCCTTGCTGCCGCCACTGTTGTTCCACAGTCATAATCTGCTCCTTTAGTTGAGGTTTGGTCTGCATCAATATCTCAACGAGTTTTTCCCGATTATCCGTATCTCCATACTGCATCAGATAGAAGATCACGTCGATAGAGAGATCATCATTGTAATCCACTGACAGCAACGTTGCCATCGGGTCGATATTCTCCAACATGTCACGCAGACGTATGATCTTATGCGCCATTTCCAGTCGTGCCACCGCGCGATGCGTCATGATCTCTTCATCAGGGATAACGGTGACATCAATCAGCGGGAAAGGATGGCAAAAAATCTGCTCAGCCAGATCCGGGTCGCGGAATGACGCCAGCCAATTCATTGAGTAGGGATAGGGGCTGGTTTTTCCCTGATAGAACAACATGGGTACGACAATCGGCAATTCAGCATGCCCCTCATCAAGGTGGCGTTGCATGGCGGCAATGGCATAACGCATCATGCGTAGGGTCATATTTTTATCAGGAGAGCTTTGATGCTCAATCAAGGCGTAAATATACCCTTCACCACAGTCGGTCTTCATCGACAGCAGTACATCGGAATATAACGCACGTAGGTCCCGTTCAATAAAGGTGGTGGTAACCAGTTGCAGAGTGTCCAGATCGCAGTGCTGACGTATAGCTGGCGGCAGGTGAATTTCGAGGAACTGCCTGGCAATCGGCGGGTGGCTAAGAAACCTTTTGAACAGTGCATCATGCGGGGCCGGAATGACACTCATAAACGCAACACCTGCCAGTACGATAAAAGTGCCTGGACATTAACATCGCCCATAACATACTGAAATAAAATGGGTAAGATTCTCACAGAGATTTAAGGGATTCAGATCGCCTTCAGGAAATATTCAGGAATGACAGCGGTGTTTCGGACCGGAACAACGAATGACGTGCACTTGATTTGGCTCACTGGAAGCCTCCTGATTTGGGGAGTACCATGGTTCACTTTCCTCAACCAGCCGGAGGCTGCATGTTCAAGGCACTGGTCATTGATAATGACGAACAGGGATATCGTACATCCCTGAAAGATCTGGAAGAAAAACAACTACCCGATCAGGATGTCACCCTCGCAGTTAGCTACTCCACCCTTAATTACAAAGACGCACTCGCCATCTGCAACAAAGGCCCGATTGTGCGTCAGTTCCCGATGGTGCCCGGTATTGATTTTGTTGGTCGCGTGATCAGCAGTCGTCATCCGCAATGGCAGCAGGATGATGTGGCGCTGCTGACCGGCTGGGGCGTGGGCGAGAAATACTGGGGAGGTCTGGCGCAGAAAGCCAGCGTTTCCGGTGACTGGCTGGTGAAAGTGCCTGCGGCGCTGAGTCCGCTACAAACTATGGCTATTGGTACCGCGGGCTTCACCGCCATGCTGTGCGTGATGGCGCTGGAAAAACAGGGCATCACGCCGCAGCACGGTCCGGTGCTGGTGACCGGTGCCAGCGGTGGCGTCGGCAGCTTTAGTGTCAGCCTGCTGGCGCGTCTCGGCTATGAAGTTGTAGCCTCCAGCGGCCGCTCCAGCGACAGCGACTATCTGATCAATACCCTTGGCGCTGCCTCAGTGATCGATCGCAACGAGCTGAGCCAACCCGGTAAACCGCTGGCAAAAGAACGCTGGGCCGCCGCCATTGATAGCGTTGGCAGCCATACCTTAAGCAACGTATTAGCTGGCATGAAACGGGATGGCGTGGTCGCCGCCTGTGGCATGGCGCAGGGGCTGGATCTGCCTGCCAGCGTCGCTCCCTTTATTTTACGCGGCGTTATTCTCGCGGGTGTGGATAGCGTGATGTGCTCGCTGCCGCTGCGTCAGCAGGCATGGCAGCGCCTGGCTGAACTGGTGGAAGCGAATCAGCTGGAGAAACTGACCCGCGTGATCCCGCTCAGTGAAGCGCGTGAAGGTGCGGAACAGCTGCTGGCTGGGAAAGTTCGCGGTCGTTTAATTGTGGATTGCCGCTAGCATCTGATAAGAAACGCGCGATGTTATTCAGGCCCGCAGTTGAATCTGCGGCCTGCCCTGCTCCGCCTGATGCACCACATCCAGATCGGCCTGATACCAGCGCGTCAGCGTCTGCTCCGTCATCACGTCATGCGGTGCGCCCTCGGCCACCAGTTTTCCCTGATGTAACAACAGAATACGATCCGACCACAGCGATGCCAGATTCAGATCGTGCAACACGGTGCACACGCTGAAGCGGCCATTGCGCGTTAAACGATGCAGTAAACGCAGGCTGTGCTGCTGCCAGAACAAATCCAGTGCCGAGGTAGGTTCATCCAGGAACAGCCAGCCACGCGGACCATCTTCATGCCACAGCTGCGCCAGTACCCGCGCCAGCTGGACGCGTTGCTGCTCACCGCCAGACAGCGAACGATAATCACGTCGCGCCAGTTCGAGGCTACCGGTGATGTGCATCACTTCCTCAATCACCGCTTTCCCGCCCGCTGCGGGCCAGGGCGCACGCCCCATCGCCACGACCTCTTCCGCTGGCATGGGAAAGGTCAGGGTATTTTGCTGGCGCATCACTGCACGGCGCTGCGCCAGCGGTTCACGCGGCCATTCCGCCAGCGGCTGTTCTCCCAGCCAGCAGTCACCGGCATCCGGGGTGAGAAAACCGCTCAGCAGGCGCAGCAAGGTTGATTTACCAGCACCGTTCGGACCGATCAACGCCACCATTTCACCCGGCTCCAGCGTGACGGAGACGTTATCAATCAACGCCCGTGTGCCGTGGCTAAACCGCAGACCTCGCGCCTGCATACGATCACTCATTTATCCCCCTTTGCTGGCGCAGAATCAGCCAGAGAAACCACGGACCGCCAAGCAGGCTGGTCAGCAGACCTACCGGCATTTCTGCCGGGATCACCACAGTGCGTGCCAGGGTGTCCGCCAGCAGCAATAAGATCGCTCCGGCCAGCGCCGATCCCGGCAACATCCAGCGATGATCGCTGCCGAGGCAGAAGCGCATGACATGCGGCACCACCAGCCCGACAAACCCAATAATGCCGCTGACCGACACCGCAGTACCCACCAGCAACGCGCTCAGCACCAGCAACTGACGCTGAGTGCGCTTCACATCGATCCCCATGTAATGCGCATCTTCCTCACCGAGTTGCAGCAGGTTGAGGCGACGCGCCCGGGTCTGGATGGCGATCAGCGCAGGCAGGATCAGCACGGCACACACCGTCAGGCTCGGCCACTGCGCCGAACTCAGGCTGCCCATGCCCCAAAGCGCCAGCTGACGCAGCTGTTGATCGTTGCTGATCCACGACAGCACCCCCACCGCCGCGCCGCACAGCGCATTGATGGCAATCCCCACCAGCAGCAAACGCGACAGGTTCCCCATCGCCAGCCGACTGAAGCTGAAGATCAATAAAGTGACCACCAGACTACCGATAAACGCGGCCAGCATCGGCAGCCATAACGCGAGGATCGGCGGCAGCGCCACTGGCACGATGATCGCCAGCGCTACCGCCAGACCGGCACCACTGCTGATTCCCAACAGACCCGGATCGGCCAGCGAGTTGCGGAACAGCCCCTGCATCACCGCACCGGAGACCGCCAGCGCCATACCCAGCAGCACCGCCAGCAGCACGCGCGGCAGACGGATATTCAGCCAGATCTGCCACACCATATCGCTAAGAGGCGCGTGCCACAGCGTGCGCATCGATAGCGGCATCGCGCCAAAATTGGCTGCCATCAGCATGCAAACCAGCATGCTGACCGCCATCAGGCTCAGCCAGCGCAGCATCACCACGTTAGTCATGTGTCGCCGCTTCAGCCGCACGACGCAGCTTAACGATGGCATCCGGCGTGTCGAGACCAAAGCTCAGCAGCGCCATCTCATCCACCACTAGCAACGCATGATGCTGACCCGCAGGCGTCAGCGCCAGACCGGGCAGTGACCACACCTTCTCTTCACCACCGAGGGTGCGCAGGCCATCCTGCCCCACCACCACCAGATCCGGTGCAGCAGCCACCACGCCTTCCTGTGACAGTGGCTGATAATGCGGAACCGCACCCATCGCATTTACCAGACCGGCGCTGCGAATGGCGCCATCAGCGCCGGTTTGCGCACCCGCCGCCAGGGTGTTCATGCCGCTGTGCGCCATGATAAACAGCACCTTCACCGGCAGTGGCTGGCTTGGCAGCTGCGCCAGTTGCTTCTGCACTTTTTCCGTTAGCGCTTTAGCTTCTGCTTCACGATGCAGGGCTTTACCAATGGTGGCGATCTTCTCCGGGATAGCGTCAACGCTGTTTTTGCCGGTGACCTCGACCACTTTCACCCCGGCCTGTTCTACCTGTTGCAGCACCAGTGAGGGTTTCGCCAGCTCGCTGCTCAGTACCAGCGTCGGTTTCAGCGCCAGA
Organism: Pantoea sp. X-Soil-TKNS-1280; assembly: GCF_059730475.1. Classification (NCBI taxonomy): domain Bacteria; kingdom Pseudomonadati; phylum Pseudomonadota; class Gammaproteobacteria; order Enterobacterales; family Erwiniaceae; genus Pantoea; species Pantoea sp. X-Soil-TKNS-1280. Next base: position 3,557,805 of record NZ_AP035962.1, read on the forward strand.
ATGCCTTCGGCATTGAGCTGCCGCATATAACCGATGTTCGGCAATTTATTCGCCTGCGCCGGTTGCTGGCTGGTGCTGTCGCGCGCCACCAGATCCTGCTGGGCATCCAGCGCATAGACGATTTGCGTGACGTCACCACCAATAGACACCACGCGCTCTGCCGCCAGGGCTGGCAGCGCCAGCGCGGTCAGCAGCAACAGGGGCAGACGTTTCATGCGGCCGCTCCTGGGGTAGTCAGCAACGCCAGTTGTTCACGCCAGCGCGTTTGCTCCGGCGTACCTTCGCTACGCTGACCATAAAGCTGGGCAATCTGCGTGCCATCAGCGGCGAACAATTCGAGGCTGGTGACAAAACCATCACCGCTCTGCTTACGCGTCACCCAGCTTTCACTGATGTGATCCGCCATCAGATGCAGCGTGAAATTGGGGTTGAAGATATTGATCCAGTTGTCCATCGGCATCAGTTTTTCCACCGCGCCGGTGAAGATTTGGGTACAGCCACGGTTGCCGATAAAAATCATGATTTCGTTGCCGTCCTGCTGCGCCTGGTTCAGCAGCTGCGCCAGCGAATCATTGCTGACCTGCCAGGCGAGATCGTCAGCCACCGCGCGGAACGCCTGCTGACGTGAAATATTGTGGCGCTTCAGCAGACCGAAGAACTGATGTACATCGGTCATAGCGCGCCATTCGGCTTCTACCGTCGTGGCGTCGAGGGTTGCGCTGTGCTGCGGGCCGCTGGCCGGCGTCAGTTCCAGCGGGGAGGCATCGGTGGTGAACTGTGCAATCAGCGCATCCCAGGCCGCGATGTCGGTGTTATCGGTGGTGTAGATTTTCAGCACCGCGTCGCCATGACGATCAAAAATCTGGATGCTTTGACGCTCACCGCGCGCGGTCATGTCACGCAGGAAGAATGCACTGTGCCACTGTTGCGGGAACAGACGCTGATCCAGCGCGCGTGGGTTGAGAATCAGCCCGGCGTGTTCGCCAAGGTGCAGATTTTCATACTTACCTACCTGCTCGTGCACCGCGTATTCATTACGGGTGATGCTTTTGGTTTCACCCACGGCTTCCAGTGCCGCCAGCAGTGCCGGGAAATCGGTTTTCAACGCCTGAGCATCGTGGCCGACACGCGCTTCACACAGCTGCGCTTCGCCAATGCCCATCAGCGCGGCCAGGTCGCGGGCGTATTTTTTTGGATGTTCGCCTTTCAGGGCCAGATAGTGTTCATAACGTTGGTTCATTGCGCTTGCTCCCATGAAAATGCCCTGCGTCACCGCAGGGCGAAGTTGATTATCAGAAATCGACGTTAACACCTAACTGGAAGGTGCGGCCCGGCATCACAGCAAGCTGTGAATCATAGTAGTTCTGATCGGTCTTGCTGGTGGTGGATTCCAGATCGCGGCTGCTGAGGTAATCCCAGTATTTACGGTCAGTCAGGTTGTAGATCCCGCCACTGATTTTGACGTTTTTGGTGACACGATAGTAAGCCGTCAGATCCACCAGCGCGTAGCCAGGGATGTTCTGGTAGTAAGTATTGCTGGTGGTGCCAAGCGAGCTACCTGTGTTGGTGTAGGTCTGACGCTGGGTGTAGGTGGCACGCTTACCATGGTTAAAGGTGGCGGTCACGGCGGCACCATAGCGCTGATCCGGATCATCGTAAGCCACACCGGTGATCAGACGCATCGGCGGCACGCTCTCCAGCGGCACATATTTGTCACCCAGGTAGCTGGATTTCGACGCGCCTTGCGCATAACCAAACGCCAGACGAGCAGTCAGGCCATCAACTTCAGGCACCCATGTCCCGATGTTGAACTTGCTGCCGAACTCTGCCCCATAGATATAAGCTTTATCACGGTTTTCTGCGCGGTAAGCGATACCGATGTTATCCGGAATGTTAGTGAAGACTTCCGGATTCGCGCTACGGCTGTAACGGGTGTAGTCGATAAAGTTTTTGTAACTGTTGTAGAAGGTCGCCGCCGAGAAGGTGATCCCTTCCACCGCTTCACCTTTCAGACCGAACTCAAAGTTATTGCTGGTTTCGGTTTTCAGGTCAGTGTTACCCAGCAGAGCATACTGATTGCTACCACCGTAATTAGACGACAGGTTCCATGAGCCATACATTTGGCTGGCGTTCGGGAACTGCGCACCACGCTTGTATTGCAGATACGCCATCATCTTCGGCGTCAGATTGTACTGGAAGGCGAGTGACGGCAGGATCTGCCCGTCACTGAACCCCTTGCCATAAAGCGTTTCCACATCACCCGTAGAAAGATCCGCATCACCACCCGCCAGGCTGGAAAGATTTTGCGGCTTGGTATTCTGGTAAGCGTAACGTACCCCAGGAATGATCGAGAAGGTGTGACCATTCAGATCCCAGCTCATCGTATCTTCAGCATAGACGCCAAAGCTCCAGGTGCGGCTATCCGCTTCAGGTCGGGTGATGTTGTTGTACGAGGTCTGTGCCGGATCCAGCCAGTATGGACGCTCGGTTTTGGCGATACTGCCGTTCAGGCCGTAGCGGAAGTTGTTAAACAACCAGCTTTTTTCTCCTTTGGTTTCAAAGCCAAAGGTTTTGGTGTTGTAGTTTGAATAGATGTTGTGGGCTTCAACCGAACCGGCATCTGGCGCTGCGGTATCATCGTGCGCTTCGGTTTGCTGGTAATAGATGCTGCTTTCGAGGCTGTCCACCAGCAGGTTGTTATCTGGCGTCCAGAGATCTTTCAGCATGCCGCTCCAGCGCCGCGTCTGGCTGCTCTGATCGGCTCGACCATAAATAGTTGTGGTGCTGCTGCCCCAGTAATCGAAGTTGGTGTGGTTGGTTTTGTGATAGTAATCCAGGGTAGCGCTGAACTGGTGTTCGCTGTTCGGCTGCCAGATACCGGTGGCGGCGATGGCATCGGAGTGCCAGTTCGCCGGATACGCATCAATGGTTCCGCTGTTGTTGCGGGTTTCCTGGCCGTCACGACGGCTGATCACCACAATACCACGCAGGGTTTCATCGCCTGCTGCGGCAGTGATGCCATTGTGCCAGCTGCGGTTGGAAGAGTCGTAGTCACTCTGGTAACCGAAGTAGGTTTGTTTGGTGGGCGACAGGTAGTCATCCGGGGATTTTGGCCGGAATGAAACCGAGCCGCCAAGCGCCAGGTTCTTGTTGGAAACATCGGTCGCGCCTTCGACGATACCCACGGATCCATACATATAAGGATCGATATAGTCGCGACCAATCCCGAAGGTGCCTGAACCGGCACGGCCCACTGAACTGCGTCCGGTGGCTAAAGGCTGTTCAATGCCGTCTACGTCAATGGAAACGCGGTTATCTTCCAGGCCACGAATGTTATAACCGGTATAACCGCCACGGTCCCCGGTATATCCACTCTTGCCGGTGTTGCTGCCGCCAGCGGCACCCGGCGCGGTAACCAGCGGCTGATAACGCATAATGGAGCCAAAATCATTACCACCCTGTTTCTGCAACTCCTCGGCAGAAAGCGTGGTACGGCTACCGGCAACCAGCGGTTGTTTCGGCGCAGTGACCGTCATCACCGGTTCATTTGTGGTGTTTTTTTTGCCTGAAATCGCCAGATCCTGATTGTCGCTGGTGGCTGCATAGCCGCAGGCTGCATGGATGGCGGATGCCAGCACCGCTGTTTTAAACAGACGCTGTGAGGTGAACCCCTGAAAAATTGGAGACATAGACGCGAAATACCTTGTTAATTGTTAGTATTCGCTCACGTGTTTGCTGCCAGAAAACCACAGTTTTTGTATAAAAAACCGTAAAAAGTTACAGACTTTTTTTATGTTATAAATGATTTCGTCAGGAATGTAATGCAAGTGGTAATCATTATCAATACCATTTACACTAAGATGTATCTTAGACAGCACATTTTGTTAACCGCAGTTAACTTATTACTAATCAATCAATTAAGATGAGCGATGAAATGACACACAAACCAGCGGTGAATATTCATTACTGTACGCAATGCAACTGGCTGCTGCGCTCAGCGTGGATGGCACAGGAGCTGCTGCATACTTTTGCTGACGATTTAGCTTCCGTCACCTTGCAGCCCGGCACCGGTGGCGTGTTTGAGATAACCATCGATGGCAAGGTGATTTGGGAGCGTAAACAGGAAGGCGGTTTTCCCGACGCCGCCGCATTAAAGCAGCGGGTGCGTGATTATTGTTTCCCGGATCGCGAGCTGGGGCACGTGGATAAGAAGAAACCGACCGGGAATTGAGGTCAGGCGACCTCATGCTCCTGCGGCCATAACAGCCGGTCCTGCGCGGTACTTAAGGTCACGATCGCCGGGTGATAAATCGCGAAAGGTTCCGCCAGCGGGCACACCATATATTTACCCAGTGCGCTGGGAATAAACTCGGAGCGCGGTAAAAATGCCGCGCCATCAAAACCCTGTTCCATCATTTCCAGTACCAGACGCGGTTCTGAAACTTTAATGGTGATATTCACCTGATCGAGGCTACTGAACAGTTTACTGCGCATCACTTCATAGGTCCCTTCCCCGCCGATGCGGTGCAACAACATCAGTGGAATGCCGCTCAGGTCACTGAACTGCAAGGCTTTCCCAGCCAGCATCGGGCTATAGTGGGAAGAAATCACCGCAATAGTATCAATCGGTTCCAGCTCACGGATAAACCAGGGCTGACGATCGCCAGGGACCTGCATCAGCGCAATATCCACGGTGTTATCCAGCAGCATCGCTTCCAGATGGCTGGAATCAGACACAATCACATTGATGTCCCAGTCAGGACGGTTGCGGTAGTAATCCATCAGGATCGTGTTGAAATAGCGCAGATAAAGATAGGAGATACCAATATTCACCCGGCGCTGTTTACGCGTGGCGATGGTGATGGTCTGGCGTTTGAGTTGATTAACCCGGCTTAAGATGTCGCAGGCCTGGCGATAGAGAAAGGTTCCGGCCTCGGTCAACACCATACGACGTGGTGTGCGGGTAAACAGCGGTGAACCAATTTCCTCTTCCAGCTCCTGCAAACGCTTACCCAGCGGCGGTTGTGCGATGTTCAATAGCTTCGCGGCCTTACTGATGGAGCCTTGTTCCGCTATCGTGCAAAAGTAATGCAATCGTTTGAGATCCATGATGACTCCGCGCGTTTTCCCGCGCTTATTTTAGCATGGCTAACCACGATCCAACCGCGGCTGACGTGTTGCTTAGTGGATATACATCGTCCACAGATAACTGACCGGCATCACCAGTATCAACGCGGGCAGCATATTGGCGACCGGGAAAGATTTAATCCCCGCGATGCGGAAACCGGCTGCCAGCATGATAAATCCACCTGCTGCGGTAAAGTCACTCATCATGGTCGGCGAGGTGTGCGGCATAATCAGCACCGCCGCTGAAGCCAGCACCAGCTGAATAATCAGCTGCGGCACGGCGATTACCGCCACCGCGTAACCCAGCAAGGTAGCAAAAATCGCAGCGGTAAAGATATCCATGATTGATTTCACAAACAGGATATTGGGATCGTGCGTCATCCCTTCGGTCATTGCCCCGATAATGCCGGTGCCACTGGCACAGAACAGCACCAGAATCGCCACATATTTCTCCGTAAAGGCAGCACCCGACAGACCGGTTTCGGTTTGTTCGCTCTGGAAACGTCCCACCAGCCCTTTTGCCAGATTACCCAGCCGGCCAATTTTCTCTTCCAGAAACACCAGTTCACCGACGGCGGCACCGATAATCAGCGCCAGAATCACCGCCGGTAAACTGTGAATCTTACCAATCAACACAATCCCGAGGCCCATCGACGACAGGCCGAAGGTCATCGGCAGAGCTACGCGCAAGCGTTCCGGTACTTTCGTGCCGAGGAACGCGCCCGCCAGTCCACCCAACAGCACGGCACTGCCGTTGACAAAGGGTCCCACTACCATAATTTACTCCTTACGCTTCATTATGTTTTTCACCCCAGCGTTTCAGGTTGCCAACATCGAGATCAAACAGGTCGAGGGCGCGCGCTACGCTGTGATGTACCATTTCATCCACGGATTGTGGCTTCTGGTAAAAGGCCGGAACCGGCGGATAAACAATGCCGCCCATTTCGGTAACTGCCGCCATGTTGCGAATGTGCACCAGATTGAGCGGCGTCTCACGGACCATTAACACCAGCCGACGCCGCTCTTTCAGGATCACATCTGCTGCACGGGTCAGCAGATTGCCGGTCAGTCCATGAGCGATGGACGCCAGCGAGTTCATTGAGCAGGGCGCAATCAACATGCCGAGGGTCTTAAACGAGCCACTGGAGATCGACGCGCCGAGGTTACTGATGCTATGCACCTCATCTGCTAAATCGGTAATCTCCTGTCGCTGCCAATCAGTTTCCATCGAACGCGTCACTTCCGCGCCTTTGGTCACTACCAGGTGGACCTCAACATCCTGATCGCGCAGCAATTGCAGCGCCTTCATACCGTACTGGAAACCAGACGCGCCGCTAATGCCGACGATAATGCGCCTTCTGCTCACTACAACCTCACTTACTCAAAATCGGGAAGGAAACGTTTTACATCCACTTTTTTGAACTTCGAACGTTCAAAGTGGGCTTTCAAATGCCACGGCACGGTGCAGTCAAAGATGGTTTTGGTGGTCATACCTTGTTGCGTGATGCTGGCGCTGTAGGCCGGGTCCTGCGACGGATCGAGCGGATGGCAGCGCACACCGGCGATGGTGGCGATATCGACATCGCCCTGGAAGCGGGTTTGCATCGCCCACAGGATGTCATCGGTGTCGAACACATCCACATCCTCATCCACCAGGATCACATGCTTCAGTTCAGAGAAAGCCGCAAAGGCAATCAACGCAGCCTGACGCTGGCGACCTTCATCCACCGGGGAAGATTTTCTAAACTGAATCACCGCCAGCAGTTTTCCGCCACCTGAAGTGTGAGCATTCACATTCACTACGCGGCCCGGCATAGCGCGTTCCAGCATATCGAGAATACTGGCTTCGGTCGGGATACCGGCCATGCTGACGTGTTCGCCACTTGGGCCAAGGGTGGTTTGCAGAATCGGGTGTTTGCGGTGGGTAACGGCTTTCACCTTGATCACCGGCAGCTCGGCTTTGGCTTCGCCGGTATAACCCGGGAATTCCGGCATCGCTTTACCGGTGTTGGTGTTCTGGTCTTCACGCACCCGCACATTCGGCAGCAACTCGCCTTCAATCACGATTTCAGCGTGGGCGATGGCCTTTTCGTTGATACTGACGCACGGCGCCAGTTCTACCGGCTTACCACGCAGTGCCCCGGCAATGCTCAGTTCGTTAAAGCCCAGCGGCGTTGTCGGTGGCTCAAAGCAGGCGGCAATTTCAATCGCCGGGTCAACACCAATGCTGATGGAGATCGGCAACGGCTGACCGGCTTTTTCCGCTTTTTCACGGAAGGCATCAATATGGCGACCCGGGGTCAGCCACATCGAAAGTTCATCGCGGCTTTGAATGCACAGACGGTGAATGGTGATATCTGACTCGTGCGTTTCCGGGTCAGACGCATAGCACATCCCCATGGTGAAGTAAGGACCGGCATCCTCTTCGGTGTTGGTTGGTGCGGGTAATAAGGTACGCAGGTCAAAGTTCGGGTCTTCCGCGTAGTGCACCACTTCCTGGCACTGCGGTTTTTCACTGATTACCACTGGCGCAACCGCATGATGTACTGAGTCTTTCAGCAGAAAGCCGAGTTTTTCTGGCGCGCAATCCAGCAGATGGCCGACACGCTCGCGAGTGGACATCAGGCCAGTCACAACGCGCACATCAGGAAAACCTTTCACCTTGTTGAACATCATCGCCGGGCCTTTGCGCGTTGGACGCTCGCAGGTACCACCGGCACCGACATAGCGATACACGCCGGAGAGTTCCGCATGGGGATCGACTTCAGTATCGGTACTGACGAATTCGCCTTTCAGGCTTTGTAACAATGAGATGGCCGAACGCAGGTCATGCACTGGCTGTTTTTTGGTTTCAGACATATTCTTTTCCCTTAACGCTTCAGAGTGAATGCGATGCGGGAAAAGTAGCGCTGAATAATAGTGAGAAAAACTACCGTTTATATTTACCAGCCAAACCTTTTTGGTTTGGCTGTAATTATTGCTACAACTTTGTTTTTATTTACTTAATTTAATTAAACAATGTTGCAACAATTTTATGGGTTAAAAATGATTGAGATCAACTCCTTGCGATTTTCTCTGCGGCTTCATTTAACGCTGTGATCACGATCTCAAGTGTTTCAGCGGAAATATTTTCCTGCGCCAGGCGATGATTTAACGTGAATTTAATATTGTGAATCGCCTGTTCTACTTCAGGAATGCTGCGGTTATTGACCAGAATAGCCAGAGAGGTAAGACGCTGAATAATAGTATCGACATTTTCACGGTTTTCCGCCAGCAACGCACGACCGCTATCGTTGAGCGTGTATGCCTTGCGTGACTCCTGAGCGTCCACCACACGAATGGCGTCCATCTCTTCCAGCAGCGTCAGATTGGGGTAGATAATACCGGGACTGGGGGAGTATTCCCCTTTGGAAAGTTCTTCAACCGATTTGATCAGCTCATAACCGTGCGCATTGCTTTGCGCCAGAAAGTGCAGCATTAACAGACGGATATCACTGGCATCCAGCATACGTTCACGGCGCTTTTTACGCGCCCCCGCACAAAAGCCACGCTGTGCCTGGTCGCCGTGCCATGCAAAATCCCGATGCTGTTTCATTGCCTGCCTGAGGGTCGGTTAAGGGAGGTTGATAGTAGTCTGCCGCCTGGCAAAATTCAACACAGGCGGCAACGGGCGGGGAAGAGTCGGTTATTTCTGATGCCAGTAGGCTACGGCGCGCACAAAATCAGTGTCTGCACCACGGCGCTGGGTAAAGTAGTCGCTCAGCAGTTTCACCGCCTCGCCTTCACCGGTTAGCCAGATAAAGTATTCTTCGGTCGGCAGTGAAATCCTGTCCAGCTTCGCAATCAGCGCACCAAGGTTATCGCTCTGCATAGTGCCGCTGCCAAGCCAGCTGACATTGACGCCAGCCAGTTCGCCGAGATAATCACGGCCAGTGGCTTCGTCAACAAAGGCCAGCAGATGCACGTCCTGCGCATCAATTTCCGCCAGACGACGTTTGATGGCGGGCAAACCGGTTTCGTCACAGACATAGATCTGGCTGGCATAATCGGCAGGAATGATCAGCGAACCACGCGGACCGCCCATCGCCAGCTGATCGCCCGGCTGCGCGTCATTCGCCCAGCTGCTGGCCACACCGCCATCGTGAATATAGAAATCGAGCGTCAGTGAATCCACGCCATTAAATGCCAGAGGCGTGTAATCACGCGCCGCCGGGCGCATACCCGCAGGCCATACCACGCCTTCGTCGGTCATCTGTGGCAGCGTCAGCACCCCGCCCGCTTCCGGGAAGAAAACTTTGATATGGTCGTCATAGGAAGGCGAGTTGAAACCCGCCAGATCGCTGCCGGTAAAGACAATGCGCCAGAACTCTCCGGAAACGCGGGTTTTGCTTGCCACGGTGATGTGGCGGAAACGCAGTTCATTGCGCACACGTTGCGGCGCGCGTGGGTTACCTGTCGGGGTCTGTTTTCTCAAGTCATCTCTCCTGCGGGATCAGCCAAGCATAATGCCGCCGTCCACCGCGATTTGTTGTCCGGTAATAAAATCGTTTTGCATTAAGAACAGATAAGCGCTGGCGAGTTCGTCAATTTCCGCGGTACGACCCAGCGGAATGATGCCGGCAAAATGCTGGCGGGTTTGTTCCACCTGCTCTGCCGCCTGCTGCCGCCAGAACGGCGTCACGGTCCAGGTGGGGGCAACACAGTTGACGCGGGCTTTCGGTGCCAGCTCCACAGCCAGCCCCTGCGCCAGCGCCACAATGCCCTGATTGCCGACGTAGCTGGCACAGGCATGTTGAGCACGCCCGCCGGTGCCCGCAGTAAAGGTCAGCGAACCACCTGCCCGTACTTTTTCTGCCGCCAGCTTGCCAATCAGCACATTGGTGAGGAATTTCGAGTAAATCACCTTTTCAATCAGCGCCATATCGGCGGTAAGGAAGCCACCGCCCATGGCATCGCCCACCATCGATACCAGATGATCAAACGCATCAAGCTGCGCAAAAGCCGCACGCAACGCATCGTGATCGTGGGCATCCACCGCGAGGGTGGCGACCTGTGCGCCCTGCTCCGCTAACGCGTTCTGTGCCTGAGCAAGGCGTTCGGTATTGCGTCCCAGCAGCGTCAGACGCGCGCCCTCGGCTGCTGCCCGCTGCGCAACCTGAAAACCAATGCCGGAGCTGCCGCCAATCACTACCAGATGTTTGTCCTGTAATGCTGCCATCACCCGCTCCTTAGAATGAGGCCAGCGCTTCAGCGGCCTGTTCAGCCACCAGCGAATCGTTAGCGCCGTGCGCCCCGCTCACGCCGACCGCACCGATCACTTCGCCGTGTAACCACAGCGGAATGCCGCCTTCGAGTGGCGTCACCCCTGGGGTAGCGAGGAAGCTGGGGCTGCCGCTATTGATAAAGCTTTCGAACTCTTTCGAGGGGGCGCGTAATAACGCGGCGGTGCGCGCTTTACCCTGCGCCACGCTCGGGCTGATGCCGATCGCCGCATCGCTGCGATCCAGGCTGACCAGTTCGCCAGCGCGATCCACCACCGCAACGCTGATATGCCAGCCATGCCCGGCAGCGGTTTGCAGAGCCGCAGTGATAACGGTGCGTGCCGCCGCCAGCGAAATCGAGTGGTAAGTCTGGGCCAGCACAGCGCTGGTCGATTCAGGTTTTTTTTCCATTATTTTGCCTCGCGTCGGGCGTCAGAAGCCCGCGCATGAATCAAATATGAAAGCGAAACTCATTCTCATCTGACGCCGTCAGGATAGTTATGATATATCTTAAGCGCAATGCCGAAAAATGCTATTGCGTACAACACGAAATATTCATTTACATCCGTTATGCATTGCCTGTCGTTTGACCGGCAGAAGGAGAACCGGCTCCCGTCATGATTCTCTTTATACTTAAAGCGTTACCTCTATGGATAAGGAATCACTATGGCCCGAAGGCTATTTCGTTTACTGACTGGCGTATTAACGCCGCTGCTTTTTTCTCTGCTCTGGTTATCTCCGGCTCAGGCCGCACCATTATCCGTGGTGAAACCTGCGGTCAGCTGTGACAGCCTGCAACAATTCAATCTGACAGCAATGGGTGGCAAAGGCAGCCGGGTCACCGCCGCGACCCTGACCACCATCAACCATACCGAATGGTGCAAAGTGGAAGGAACGCTGGCACCGGAGATTGGTTTTCGTCTGTTGCTGCCGACGCAGAGCTGGAATCAGCGTTACATGCAGCTCGGCTGCGGTGGTTTGTGTGGCTCCATCAACCTGCAACCCGGTGCCGCAGCGGGTTGCGCACCGCTCAACAGCAACGGTTTTGCCGTCGCCGCCACCGATATGGGCCATAAAGAGTCCGAGCAGGATTGGGGCAATGACCCACAGAAAAGGCAGGATTTTGCGTGGCGTAGTCAGCACCTGACCGCTGTCGCCGCCAAAGCGTTGATCGCTGCGTTTTATCAGCAAAAGGCGGCATGGTCGTACTTTAACGGCTGTTCCGATGGCGGACGTGAAGCCCTGATGGAAGCCCAGCGCTTCCCCGAGGACTTCAACGGCGTTATCGCCGGTGCGGCTGCCATGAACTTCCAGGTTCAGAACGCCATGTACCATGCGTGGCAGGTGGTGAGTAATCACGATGCTAACGGCAAGGCCCTGATCGTGGCCCAGGATTTACCGCTGATCCACCAAGCGGTACTGGCGCAGTGCGACGCGCTTGACGGGCAAAAAGATGGGCTGATTGCGGCACCGGAAGCCTGCCATCCCGATTTAAACGTGCTGGCATGTAAGGCGAATCAGACGGAAAACTGTCTGAATCCGGCACAACTTGGTGCGCTGCGTAAACTTTACGATGGGCCACGCGACAGCAAAACCGGTCAGCGCCTGATTGTCGGCGGGCCACAATATGGTTCGGAACTGGCCTGGGCGGGCGTCTTTATTCCGCAACAGGCGGATCAACCAGTAATGAGCGAAATGATCTCCCTCGCCTCACTGCGTTACGTCAACTTTAAGACCAACCCGGCCCCCGACTTTGCACTGAAAGATGTGAAGTTTGATGAAGCGACCTTTAAAAAACTCAGCGAGCTGCACCCGCTGTATGACGCCACCAATCCCGATCTGCGTGCCTTTGCCAGCGCGGGTGGCAAGCTGATTATCTGGCACGGCTGGGCCGATCCACATATCTCCCCACTCAACTCCATCGCTTATCACCAGGCGCTGGGTAAAGAGCTGGGCAACACGCAACGTGACGCGTTTGAACGTCTTTATCTGCTGCCGGGTGTATATCACTGCTCCAATGGTGAAGGCCCGAGTCTGGTGGATTTCCTGACGCCGATGATGAACTGGGTTGAAAACGGTAACGCGCCTGGCGCCGTGGTCACGCATCAGGCCGCGCCACAGCAGCACAACAGCTTTGGACAGCCGACGGGAGCCGGTGGTAAACCGCCCATGATGATGCAACGTAATGATTTACAGCTGGAAACCATCCCAGCCGGGGCCGCGTCACGCCCGGTCTATCCGTACCCGGAGTACGCGGTATGGAGCGGTAAAGGGGATGAAAAACAGGCTGCCAATTATGTACGTAAAACGCTGCCGGTAATACACAGCCATTACATCTGGGCAGGCGAGGCGTTCTACCAGCCTTATCACTTCGTGCAGTAACCTCTCCAGCCGGTGCCTCCAGGGCTCCGGCTTTTTTCTCCCCCAGAACTCCCCTTACATACACAGCTTTACATACCTGAATCTGGCAATTGTTTTAGCAACTGCTATAAAGTATAGCAATTGCTATATAAGGTCGTTTTTTAATCATGCCGAGGATGGATGTATGAAAATGATAAGAGGAATATTGCTGTGTACGCTGCTGAGTAGCGTGGTTATCCCCAGCGCTTTTGCCAGCGAGAAATTCAGGGTGGTGACCACCTTCACGATCATCGCCGATATGGCGAAAAACGTGGCCGGAGACGCGGCGGACGTCAGCTCGATCACCAAGCCGGGTGCCGAAATCCATGAATATCAGCCCACGCCGGGCGACATCAAACGTGCCCAGGGGGCGCAGCTAATTCTCACCAACGGCCTGAATCTTGAACTGTGGTTCCGGCGTTTTTATCAGCACTTAAAAGATGTGCCCGAAGTTATCGTTACACGCGGCGTGACGCCGATGGGCATCAGCGAAGGCCCGTACAATGGCAAACCCAATCCCCATGCCTGGATGTCCCCCGACAATGCCTTGATTTATGTCGACAATATCCGCGATGCACTGATGCATTACGATCCGGCAAATGCCGCGATATATCAGCGCAATGCCGAGTCTTACAAGCAGAAAATCACCGCGACGCTGCTCCCCCTGCGCCAGCAAGTGGCACAAATCCCGGAAAATAAACGCTGGCTGGTATCGAGCGAAGGCGCATTTTCCTATCTGGCGCGCGATCTGGGGCTGAAAGAACTCTATCTGTGGCCAATCAATGCCGACCAGCAAGGAACGCCGCAACAGGTACGCCGGGTGATTGATCGCGTCCGACAGGAACACATCCCAGCCGTCTTCAGTGAGAGCACGGTATCCGACAAAGCGGCACGCCAGGTCGCGCGGGAAACCGGTGCGCATTATGGCGGCGTGTTGTATGTCGATTCGCTCAGTCAGGCCGGAGGCCCGGTTCCCACCTATATCGACTTACTCAACGTCACCACTCGTACGCTGGTGCAGGGCATCAAAGACGGGATGAAGGAGTAAAGCTATGACACAGGTCGCAGGCATTGCCGCATCCGGAGTGAGCGTCACTTACCGTAATGGACACACCGCGCTGCGCGATGCCAGTTTTAGCGTACCGGGCGGTTCCATCGCCGCGCTGGTCGGGGTTAATGGTTCCGGGAAATCGACGCTGTTTAAAGCGGTGATGGGGTTTGTGCGGCTGGCGCAGGGGGACATTCGCATCCTCGGCATGCCAACGCGTCAGGCGCTGCGACGTAATCTGGTTGCCTACGTCCCCCAGGCGGAAGAGGTTGACTGGTCTTTTCCGGTGCTGGTGGAAGATGTGGTGATGATGGGCCGTTACGGCCATATGGGGATGCTGCGTATCGCCAAACAGCATGACCACGCCATAGTTAACGCTGCGCTGGATCGCGTCGATATGCTGGCCCTGCGTCATCGTCAGATTGGTGAACTCTCCGGCGGCCAGAAAAAACGCGTGTTTCTGGCGCGCGCCATCGCACAGCAGGGCGAAGTGATTCTGCTCGATGAGCCTTTTACCGGCGTGGATGTGCAGACCGAAGCCAAAATCATCAGCCTGCTGCGGGAACTGCGCGATGAAGGGAAAACCCTTTTGGTTTCAACGCATAATCTCGGTTCGGTCACTGAGTTCTGTGATTATACGGTGATGGTGAAAGGCACGGTGCTGGCGAGCGGTCCGACGGCGACCACTTTCACCCAGCAAAATCTGGAACGCGCGTTTAGCGGCGTGCTGCGCCATGTGGTGCTGAATGGTTCAGAAGAACACATCATTACCGATGATGAACGTCCGTTCGTCGCCCACCTGCCACCCAACAAGCAAGGGGTCTGACGATGCAGCTGCTACTGGAACCCTTTAGCTACCAATATATGCTGAACGCCATGTGGGTCTCGGCGCTGGTCGGCGGCCTGTGCGCCTTTCTCTCCTGCTATCTGATGCTGAAAGGCTGGTCACTGATTGGCGATGCGCTATCGCACTCCATCGTACCCGGCGTGGCGGGCGCGTATATGCTCGGTTTGCCGTTTGCCCTCGGGGCCTTTCTTTCCGGCGGACTGGCGGCAGGCAGTATGCTGTTCCTTAACCAGCGTACCCGGTTAAAAGAGGACGCGATCATCGGCCTGATTTTCACCTCATTCTTCGGTCTCGGCCTGTTTATGGTGTCGCTTAACCCGACGGCGGTGAACATTCAGACCATTGTGCTGGGTAATATTCTCGCCATCGCCCCCGCCGATATCCTGCAACTGACGCTGATTGGCGCCGTCTCCATCTGCGTGCTGTTTTTCAAATGGAAAGATTTACTGGTGACGTTTTTTGACGAGAACCACGCACGCGCCATCGGTCTGCACCCAGGCCGCCTCAAATTGTTGTTCTTCACCCTGCTGGCGCTATCGACCGTCGCCGCACTGCAAACCGTGGGCGCGTTTCTGGTGATTTGTCTGGTGGTAACGCCGGGCGCCACCGCCTGGCTGCTGACCGATCGCTTTCCGCGTCTGTTAGCCATCGCCGTCAGCATAGGCAGCGTGACCAGCTTCCTCGGTGCCTGGGCCAGTTATTATCTGGACGGTGCCACGGGTGGCATTATCGTGGTGGCGCAAACGCTGTTGTTTTTGCTGGCGTTTGTCTTCGCCCCGCAACAGGGATTGCTGGCGCAGCGGCGGCGCGCCCGAACATCTTTGGAGAATGCCCAATGCTGAGCCTGCTGGCCGAACCTTTCCAGTTCGAATTTATGCGTCACGCGTTGTTGATTGCCGTGGTGGTTGCCGTTCCCTGTGCCCTGCTCTCGGTGTTTCTGGTGCTGAAAGGCTGGGCGTTGATGGGCGATGCCATGAGCCACGCGGTATTTCCCGGCATCGTATTGGCCTGGATGCTGGGCCTGCCGTTGGCCGTCGGTGCCTTTGCCGCTGGGGTGTTTTGCGCCGTTGCCAGCGGTTTCCTGAAGGACAACAGCCGCATCAAACAGGATACGGTGATGGGCATCGTCTTCTCCGGTATGTTCGCAGTCGGGTTGATCCTGTATATCGCCACCAAACCGGAGGTGCATCTTGATCATATCCTGTTCGGCGACATGCTGGGCATCACCCGGACGGACATGGTGCAAACCGGGATCATCGCGGCAGCGATCATGCTGATCATGGCGTTAAAATGGCGGGATTTTTTATTGTTTTGCTTCGATCAACAACAGGCGCAGGCCAGCGGATTACCCACCCGCCTGTTGCATTATGGTCTGCTGTGCATGGTCGCGCTGACCATCGTGGCAACAATGAAAGCGGTCGGGATTATTCTGTCGGTTTCTTTGCTGATTGCACCAGGGGCGATTGCCCTGTTGCTGACACGACGTTTTTCACACGCGCTGATCACGGCGGTGATGGTTGCCGTCATGGTCTCGCTGGGTGGGGTGTATGGGTCGTTTTATCTGGATAGCGCCCCTGCTCCCACCATTGTGGTGCTGTTTGCGCTGGTGTTTATCGTCGCGTTTATCCGTGCCAGTTGGCTTGCTCGCCGCTCAGAGCGGCAGACGCTGCAAACTTAGTTTTGCAGCGCATCGCGGTGACCACACTCCATCATTCCGCCATCATTTTGCGGTAACGGGTTATCGCCCGAAATTTCATGCTGCTGGCAGGTCTGATGCGGATGCAGACCGGCTGGCGGTGAGAACGGTTCGGAGAGCTGAGCGCTGGCAATAGCCGAAAACGCGGTCAGCGCTGTCACAAGGAACAACGGTAAAAGTCGCATCATTTTTCTTCTCTTATGGGTCCGGGATGGACCTGGAATGCAGGTGATTATTCAGCCTGATTCGGGGGCGTCAGGGTTTTACGCGGGGGATCAGGTT
The DNA here is from genome assembly GCF_059730475.1 of Pantoea sp. X-Soil-TKNS-1280. NCBI lineage: Bacteria > Pseudomonadati > Pseudomonadota > Gammaproteobacteria > Enterobacterales > Erwiniaceae > Pantoea > Pantoea sp. X-Soil-TKNS-1280. The sequence goes on from NZ_AP035962.1 coordinate 3,574,466, forward strand.
TCAATGAAGAATTTTACGCCGCTTATGGCAATGATTTTATAAAATCGTGCGGTTTATCACAGACTACCGCACGATTTATGCATTATCCGGCAGTAACCGGGATAAAGAAGGTGCCATACAGCCGATCGGGCGTGCTGTTTTGCAGATCGAGACGCAGCAAATCTTTACCCTGACGGCGTGCAACACCCAGCGCAGGCAGATGGATGTAATACATGTCGGAGGTAAAGGCGTTGATTTGCTCGGGCGTGCCCTGCCAGTCAACTTCCGCGTACAAGCCACTTTCGCCGGTCCAGTTCACCGCATTGCGCGGCAGCACATCACCATGCTGGCTCTCCAGCGCCTCGAACAGGCTGATATGTTGCTGATCGGCAGATCCCTCCCCCGGACTGAACTGAAAGCCCAGCCAGCCTTTGCTGGCATGCTGTCCGGCAAAGGCGACGAAGTCACGTGCGTGCTGCGCCACCACATCACCATGGTCATGAATGAATTCGCCGAAACGACATTCCCACTCGATAACCTCCCCGCTCAATTGCAGTTCCGGCTTCTCTGCCAGTCGCACGTCAGCCCAGCGATGGCGGGTAGTAATACGGCTGTGGAAATCTTTCAGCTGCAACTCAGGATTGCGACGAAATGCGCCAGGCGTCAGTGAAAAATGGTTTTTAAACACCCGGGTAAAATTCTGCTGGTTATCAAAACCAAAGCGAACGGCGATATCAATCAGTGGCATGCGCGTCAGGCGCAGCGCCATTGCCGACATGGTCAGACGACGCTTGCGCGTGTAGGACGCCAGCGTTTGTCCGGTCATTTCTTTGAACATGCGTTGCATGTGCCATTTGGAATAACCGGATTTCAGGCTAATCAGATCGATGTTGAGGTCGTCGGTCAGGTTCGCTTCAATCCAGTCCACCAAATCATCGATGTACTGTTGTTTCAGATTCAGGCTGAGCATTTCTGTGATGATCGAAAGGAAGTGGGTGACGCAGAATTTGCGTTATCGGTCACATAAATATAACAAAAACGTATTACCAATGTAAGGAAGAGTAAAGAAAGCGTAACGGGAAAAGCATTATTTGCTTAGTTTGCTAATTTTTACGCAGGAAATGAACCGCCCCGGAACATACCGGGGCGCTGACAGCCACTTATTAGTGCGAACGCATCCCCGCAGCCGTCATCATCATACGAAATAACGTTGCTACCACCCCCAGTGCCAGCACGCTTGCGCCGTAGATAATCACCAGCCACATCACCCGTTTCCAGAACGGTGCTTTCGCTTGAGGTTGGTTATTCATATTGCTGACTCCGCCTGACATCTCAATGGTATCCTTCGTCGGCTTTGACTTTTCCACGGAATACGTAGTAACTCCAGAAGGTGTACATCAGAATCACCGGGATAATCAGCAGCCCCCCCACCAGCATAAATGCCTGGCTGATAGCGGGCGACGCCGCCTGCCAGATAGTGATGGAAGGCGGAATGATATACGGCCACACGCTGATCCCCAGGCCAGAGAAACCGAGGAAAATCAACGCCAGCGTCAGCAGGAATGGGCTGTAGTGGGCTTCGCGTTTAATGCCGCGCACAATCCCCCACGCACACACCAGCACCAGCACCGGAACCGGCAGGAACCAGAACAGGTTGGGACGGGTGAACCAGCGCTGGGCAATGGCCTCATGGCTGAACGGTGTCCACAGGCTGATCAGGCCGACAATCACCAGCAACGCGATCACCAGCGGCGTTGCCAGCGCGGACATCTTACGATGCAACTCATGCTCGGTTTTCATAATCAGCCAGGTGCAGCCGAGCAGTGCATAAGCCACCAGCAGGCCGATACCACAAAACAGCGGGAACGGTGCCAGCCAGTCCATATAGCACCCGGCGAAAGTACGGCCATGGACCGGAAAACCATTAATGATGGCTCCCACCGAAACGCCCTGACTGAAGGTTGCCAGCACCGAGCCCCAGATAAAGGCTTTGTCCCAGAATGGGCGGTGTGATTCCGTCGCTTTGAAACGGAACTCAAAGGCGACACCACGGAAAATCAGCCCCACCAGCATTGCCGTCAGCGGAATGGTCAGGGCATCGACAATCACCGAGTAAGCCAGTGGAAAGGCACCGTACATCCCGGCCCCCCCCAGCACCAGCCAGGTTTCGTTGCCGTCCCACACCGGGGCGACGGTGTTAACCATCATGTCGCGTTCGACCGGGTTTTTGTTGAAGGGAAACAGCAGGCCGATACCGAGATCAAAACCGTCCATCACGATGTACATCAGGATGGCGAACACGATGATCGCGAACCAGATAATAGAAAAATCGATCATTTGTGGCTTCCCTCCTGATGGGTAGCGGCGGACAGCGGACGCGCAGGCGTATTGCTTTGACCCGGACCTCCCGGCGTCACATCGTGACCTTCGCCCACCTGCGGTCCCTGTTTAATCAAACGCATCATGTAGCCATACCCCACACCGAACACCGAGCAGTACACCACAATGAACGCCAGCAGGCTGATGCTCATATGCAGATCACCATGGGCGGAGACCGCATCAATGGTGCGCTGAACGCCATAGACCACCCACGGCTGACGGCCAATTTCCGTGGTAAACCAGCCCGCCAGAATCGCCAGCAGACCCGATGGCCCCATCAGCAGCGCGAACCACAGGAACGGTCGCGACTGATATAAACGCCCTTTGAAACGCAGCCACAGGCTGACCACACCGAGGGTGATCATCAGCAGTCCCAGCGCCACCATCACGCGGAACGACCAGAAAATCACGGTGGAATCCGGGCGATCTTCTTTCGGGAACGATTTCAGTGCCGGAACCTGCTTGTCGAGGCTGTGGGTCAGAATCAGGCTACCGAGGTAAGGGATCTCCAGTGCGTATTTGGTGCGTTCCTGCTCCATATCCGGAATACCGAACAGAATCAACGGCGTGGCTTCCCCGGGTGGGTTTTCCCAATGACCTTCAATCGCTGCAATTTTCGCAGGCTGATGTTCGAGGGTATTCAGGCCGTGCGCGTCACCAATCATCGCCTGAATCGGCGACACGATCAGCGCCATCCACAGCGCCATCGAGAACATCTTACGGATGGCCGGATTGTCATTGCCTTTCAGCAGATGCCAGGCCGCAGAAGAACCGACAAAGAAGGCGCTGGCGAGGAAGGCCCCGGTTGACATATGCAGCAAACGGTACGGGAACGACGGGTTAAAGATGATTTTCAGCCAGTCCTGCGGCACCACCACGCCGTTCTGAATAATGTACCCCTGCGGGGTATGCATCCAGCTGTTGGAAGCCAGAATCCAGAACGTCGAGATAATCGTTCCGAGCGCCACCATGCAGGTGGCAAAGAAGTGCAGGCCCGGCCCGACGCGGTTCCAGCCAAACAGCATGACACCGAGGAAGCCAGCTTCGAGGAAGAAGGCGGTTAAGACTTCATAGGTCAACAGCGGGCCGGTGATACTGCCGGCAAACTGTGAAAAACCACTCCAGTTAGTCCCGAACTGGTAGGCCATCACCAGGCCAGAGACCACGCCCATGCCGAAGTTCACGGCAAAAACTTTGGACCAGAAATGATAGAGATCGCGATAGGTTTCATTATGGGTTTTCAGCCACATACCTTCGAGCACGGCCAGGAAGCTGGCGAGACCGATGGTGATGGCTGGAAAGATGATATGAAAGGAGACAGTAAATGCGAACTGTATCCTTGCCAGGTGAAAGGCATCTAATCCAAACATTGCTTACCTCTTTGCCAAATAGAACACCAGTTTTTACTTATAATTAACAATTGAACGGCAACGAATTTATTTTCCTGCGAGTCGAAGAAAGAGAGCGTGACTGTAAAAGGAAGTGGTGTTTTTAAAAATAAACAGTGAGGATCAACAAAACTATAACAGTGTCTTTTGCAAAAATTTAACTGCCACTAATTCATTTAAAATCAATAGAGTGGATTTAACTTATTATTTATTACGTCCGAAAAATAGCTTAATTTCTCAGCCTGATTAGCCTGCTGTAAATTATAGCCAGCCACTTCAAAATATCCAATTCGTTAACGCAACAATAATAAATCAGAAACAAATGTCGGGTTTTATAGTGCTTACCGCTAACCAAATGGGCGCAGAAAAATCCTTAACCCTTTGCGTCATGCCATTTGTCACCTGCTCCTGACTGTGCTTTGTTAGAGCGGCAATACCATCTGGTTAATCAGCGAAGGAGAGGTTATGACACGTCTTACCGCACAGGATTTTCCGCAGGAACTGCTTGAGCTTTATGACTATTACGCCCATGGTAAAATCAGCAAACGCGAGTTCATCACACTGGCGGCAAAGTTCACCATCGCCGGGATGACCGGTGCCACGTTGTTAAGTGCCATGAGTCCGAACTATGCCCTGGCGCAGCAGGTGGAATTCACCGATCCCGCTATCAACCCGGAGTATATTCACTACCCATCGCCGCAGGGACACGGTGAGGTACGCGGTTATTTAGTACGCCCGGCGAAAGCCAGCGGCAAAGTCCCTGCCGTGGTGGTGGTGCATGAGAATCGTGGGCTGAATCCGTATATCGAAGACGTGGCCCGCCGCGTGGCAAAAGCCGGTTATATCGCGCTGGCACCGGATGGGCTGAGTTCGGTCGGTGGCTATCCGGGTAATGATGAAGAAGGCCGCACCATGCAAGCAAAGATTGACCCGGTCAAACTGATGAACGACTTTTTCGCCGCCGTGGATTTCCTGATGCATCACGAGGCGGGCACCGGCAAAGTCGGCATTACCGGTTTCTGTTATGGCGGCGGTGTCGCCAATGCGGCGGCGGTGGCTTTTCCCGAGCTGGCCTGTGCGGTGCCGTTTTATGGCCGTCAGCCGAAGGCAGAAGACGTGCCGCGTATTCAGGCACCGCTGTTGCTGCATTATGCGGCGCTGGATAAAGGCATCAATGAAGGCTGGCCAGCATATGAAGCGGCACTGAAAGCCAACCATAAAGTTTACGAGGCGTATATTTATCCCGGCGTGAATCACGGCTTCCATAATGATTCGACACCGCGTTACGACAAAGCGGCGGCAGAGCTGGCGTGGAGCCGTACCTTAGGATGGTTTGAGAAATATTTGCACTAAGATCCTGGTGCGCATAAATGCGCACCCTGCGTTTTTCGGCATTTATGCCGACCGGGTTACGCAGATTCGCGCACTTCCAGAATGCGATGCAGGTTACTCTCAAGCCAGTCCGCAAGGCCGATAACCTGCCCTTCGACTTCACGTCCCAGCGGGGTGAGATGGTATTCCACATGCGGCGGCACCACGTCATAGGCGATGCGCGCGACAAAACCATCTTCTTCCATATAGCGCAGCGTCTGCGCCAGCATGCGTTCGCTGACGCCACCGATTCTGCGACGCAGCTCGCTGAAGCGCAGCGTTTCCTCGCGCAGGGCCAGCAGCACCAGCACGCTCCAGCGGCTGGTAATACGTTTCAGCACTTCGCGCGAGGGGCAATTGACGTTCAGCAACTCGCCACGGCTAAATTTATCACTCAGGTTTTCAGACATTTAGGTTTTTTCCGCCACACTAACAATTCTGTAAGTACTTACTAAAAGTTAGTTTATACGCCAGGATGATGACATACCAGTTCAAACTGAAGGAGAACATCATGATTGCGATTACAGGTGCAACCGGCCAATTGGGTCGTCTGGTCATCAACGAATTACTGAAAAAAGTCCCGGCAGGCGAAGTGATTGCGGCGGTGCGTTCACCGGAAAAAGCCGCAGACCTGGCCGCGCTGGGCGTGACGCTGCGCACCGCTGATTACAGCCAGCCGGAAACGCTGAAAAGCGCCTTTGCGGGGGTGGATAAACTGCTGCTGATTTCCTCCAGCGAAGTCGGACAGCGTGAAGCACAGCATAAAGCGGTAATTGAAGCCGCCAAAGCGGCGGGCGTTGGTTTTATCGCTTATACCAGCCTGCTGCATGCCGACACCTCCCCCCTCGGCCTTGGTGTGGAGCACCGCGCCACCGAAGCACAGCTGAAGGCTTCCGGTATTCCGTTTGCGCTGCTGCGCAACGGCTGGTACACCGAAAACTATGCAGCGAGCATCCCACCCGCGCTGGCACATCATGTGTTTATCGGTGCGGTCGGCGAAGGTCGTATCTCATCTGCTGCGCGTGCCGATTATGCGGCGGCCGCTGCCGAAGTGATCAGCCGTGACGACCAGGCGGGCAAAATCTATGAACTGGCCGGCGACGAGAGCTACTCACTGGCAGAATTCGCCGCTGAGATTGCGCAGCAGTCTGGTGAGAAAGTGGATTATATCAATCTGCCGCAGGCGGAATTCGCTGCGGCGCTGAAAGGTGCGGGGTTGCCGGATGGTCTGGCGGAGATGCTGGCGGACTCCGATGCCGGAGCTGAACAGGGCGGCCTGTTTGATAACAGCAAAACGCTGAGCAAGCTGATTGGCCGCGCGACAACACCTTACGCCGATGTCATTAAAGCTGCGCTGGCGAAATAAGCGCACAATCCGTAGCGACGCAATATGCTGAAAAACCTGCGAGATAAATCGCGTCGCTACAGCTTACCTTCCAGCCATTGTAGTGCCTGGCGGGCACGGCCCGACAATGGCCACTCGGCACGGTGGATCAGCCAGATGGTATCCACCAGCGACACGCCACAGCTTTCCACCTGGATCGCTTCCGGCTGCGCAAACGCCAGCCGCGCCGATTGCGGGATCACCGCAAATCCCAGGCCACGCGCGACCGGTTCGAGGATCAAACTGATCTGATTACTGAACCCACGTTGCGGCAAATTACGCACCCCCGGATTCCCCGGAAAACGACGGCTTAGCAAACGCGTCGCCATCGCCTGACCATCCGGATGATCGATATAACCCAGCGTCTCCAGATCCGCCCAGCCGTGCACCTTCACGCCCGCTGGCACCACCAGTTCAAGCGGTTCTTCGGCAAACTTCTCCGCCACCAGCCGTTTATCGTCCGGCTTCTGCGTAACCAGCCCCATCTCGTAGCGGTTATGCAGCACCGCATCCATCACCTCGCTATCCGGGGCAAAGCGATGTCGGATACTGAGATCCGGGTACTGCTGTTGTAACGCCAGCAGCAGTGGATAGAGGCGCAGGCCGATGCTGCCCGGTGAAATCAGGCTCACTTCACCACAGGTCACATCCTCTTCGCTCAGCCGTAGCGTCAGATGGCGCTGGGCGCGATCCACCTCCTGGCAATAATCCAGCAGCGCCAGCCCGGCGGGCGTCAGCTCCAGCGGACGTTTGCTGCGTAGGATTAGCGGCCCCAGCTGCTGCTCCAGATGCCGGATATGCTGGCTGACGGCTGCCTGGGTGATCCCCAGACGATCGGCGCTTTCCGTGAAGCTGCCCTGCTCCGCCAGCATGGCGAAGGATTTTAACCATTGTGGATTGAACATAATGAAATTTTATAAAAACCATAACTGAATCACTGTTTTCATTATACCTGTTGCGCAGTAGCCTGTAGATCTTTTCGACACATGGAGAATGCAGATGACTGCGCCTTATCCTCGTACCTTTTCTCATATCGGCCTGTCCGTGACCGATCTCGACGCGGCCGTGAAGTTCTACACCGAAGTGATGGGCTGGTATCTGATTATGCCGCCCACTGAAATCCAGGAAGATGACTCCGCTATCGGCGTGATGTGCAGCGACGTATTTGGTGGCGGCTGGGAGAAATTCCGCATTGCCCATCTCTCCACCGGCGACCGTGTCGGCGTGGAAATCTTTGAATTCAAAGCAGCCGAAAAACCGGAAAACAACTTTGAATACTGGAAAACCGGCGTGTTTCACTTCTGCGTGCAGGACCCGGATGTTGAAGGTCTGGCAGAAAAAATCGTCGCGGCTGGCGGTAAACAACGTATGCCGGTGCGCGAATATTTCCCCGGTGAGAAGCCTTATCGCATGGTTTATATGGAAGATCCATTCGGCAATATCATTGAGATCTACAGCCACAGCTATGAACTGACCTACTCTGCGGGTGCCTATGTTTAACGTGCCGAACGACTGGCGTGGCTGGGTCTGGCAGGGCGGCAAATCGCCGCACGATCTCCAGGATCGTTATCTGACTGCGGATCCTTTGCAGTCCGGCGAGGTGCTGGTGCAGAACGCGGCGATCGGCCTGAATCCGGTGGACTGGAAAGTGCTCGATAGCCAAATCGGCAAAGTACCGGGTGTGGATGGCGCAGGCACCGTGGTAGCCATTGGAGCGGATGTTGATCAACGCTGGCTCGGCACCCGTGTGGCTTATCATCAGAGCCTGCAACGTCCCGGCAGCTTTGCCGAATTTACCCCCATTGCCGCCCAGGTGCTGATGCGCCTGCCGGATACTATTGATTTTGCTACGGCAGCGGCCTTCCCCTGCCCGGCATTAACCGCCTGGCAGGCCATCGAAAAAGTTCCCACCCAGCCGGGCGCGTCATTGCTGATTGCCGGTGCCGGGGGATCGGTCGGTCACTTTCTGGTGCAGCTGGCACAGGCGCGTGGTTTTACGGTGACGACACTCAGCAGCGAGCGCCATTTTTCCCGCCTGCAAGCACTCGGTGCGAAGTACACCTTAAGCGATCCGCTGCACAATGCCTCGCGCTTCTATGCAGTGATTGATGCCGTCAGCCCGGAACACGCGACCAGCCTGGCCGGTAACTTGCTGGCAAATGGCCATCTGGTGTGCATTCAGGGCCGGGTAGAACAGTGGCCCTGCACACCGTTTGGTCGTGCATTATCGCTACATGAAGTGGCGCTCGGCGCACTGCATCTTCATGGTGACGCACAGCAATGGCACGCACTGACCCAGCAAGGTGAACGCATGCTGGCGCAAATCGCGCAGGGCACCTTACACAGCGAACTGCTGCTGCATTTTCCTTACGATCAGCTGCCCACGCAGTTACAGGCGTTGCAGCATCGTAACTTCAGCGGCAAACAAATTATATTGCTTTAACCATATTAAGGGGTTGTTATGTCAGGGTTATTTTCACCGTTCACACTGAAAGATGTGACGCTGCGTAACCGTATCGCTATTCCGCCAATGTGCCAGTACAGCGCGGTCGATGGCCTGAGCAACGAATGGCACTACGTGCACTACAGCAGCCAGGCACGCGGCGGCGCGGGGCTGGTGATTGTGGAAGCTACCGGAGTGTCGCCGGAAGGTCGTATCACCCCGGGTTGTCTGGGTTTGTGGAACGATGCACAGGCCGAAAAACTGGCCCGCATCGCGCGGGAAATCAAAGCGGCCGGTGCCGTACCGGGTATCCAGATTGGTCATGCCGGACGTAAAGCCAGCGCCAATAAGCCGTGGGAAGGCGACGATCATATCAGCGAGAACGATGCACGCGGCTGGGACACCCTTTCCCCCTCCGCCATCGCCTTCGGCAATAACCTGCCGCGCGTGCCCAAAGCCATGACGCTGGACGATATCAAACGCGTGCGTGATGACTTTGTCAGTGCCGCGAAACGCGCCCGTGACGCCGGTTTCGAGTGGCTGGAACTGCACTTTGCGCACGGCTATCTGGCGCAGAGTTTCTTCTCGGTCCACGCCAACCAGCGTACCGATGAATACGGCGGCGATGCATTTGGTCGCAGCCGTTTCCTGCGCGAAACCTTTGATGCGGTGCGTGCCGTGTGGCCGGAAAACCTGCCGCTGACCGCGCGCTTTGGCGTGCTGGAATTTGATGGTCGCGACGAAGAGACGATGCAGGAAGCGATCACCCTGACAAAATACTGGCGCGCCAACGGCATGGACCTGCTGAGCGTCAGCATGGGCTTTTCCACCCCGGACGCCAATATTCCGTGGGGTAGCCCGTTTATGGCCCCGATCGCCGAGCGCGTGCGGCGTGAAGCCGATATCCCGGTGGCCTCAGCCTGGGGCATCGACACGCCGCAGGTGGCGAACGCCACCATTGAACAAGGCCAGCTGGACCTGGTGATGATCGGTCGGGCACACCTGAAAAATCCGCACTGGCCTTATCATGCCGCGCTGGCGCTGGGTAAAAACCAGCCTTCATGGGTGCTGCCTGCCCCGTACGCCCACTGGCTGGAACGCTATCGGGTCAGTGAAGACTAAGCGAGTGCGCCCCCGTCGGGGCGCATTTTTTCGCGTTGCGTTTGCCATCAAATGATCAATATTTTCCGCTTTTTTTTGCCATCACCTGGCGATTTTCTTATTTACAGATAATTCTGTCCGATTATTTATAGCTTCATTTCAGATACCGTTTTCATTTCCTGAAATATAGCGCCTTGTAATCCCTAAAAAATCACCAAAATAACCGATCCATCGACATGATTTATTACGTTCATAGATATTTCGCATTGTTGCCCTAAGGGATGAGGGATATATAATTTGTACTTTAAGCAACCGGGACTTTTCAGGAGGCTGCTATTAATACTAACCACCAGCAAAATAATGTTTTCGAAGAGCGTCGTGGCGATGCGGAACTGGAGTATCAACAGGATCCTCATGAGTTAATCCTTGAGGGCATGCAGGATTCTGAGCCGGAGCCGGAGCTGATTGAAGGTCTGCCCGCCCCGGATGCGCTCACGCCCGCCGATCGATACATGGAGCTTTTTGAGCACGTGCAAATGTCGCGGATATTTGCCGATAGCAAAACGTTCCCGGATTGTGCACCAAAATATGATCCGCTGGATATTTTAATCCGCTATCGCCGCCGCAAACGTTCGGCTGAGTTTGATCTCGGCAAATTTGTGCATGACCATTTTTATCTGCCGCAGAGCAATGAAAGTTTTTATGTTTCTAATCCGGATAAAACCCTGACAGAACATATTGATGAGCTGTGGCCGGTGCTGACTAAAATGCCGCAGCAACATATGCCGCATTCCTCCCTGCTGCCGCTACCGAAACCTTATGTGGTGCCAGGCGGGCGTTTCGGGGAGACCTACTACTGGGACTCCTACTTCACCATGCTGGGCCTGGCGGAGAGTGGTCGTGACGATCTGCTGCGCGATATGGCAGACAACTTTGCCTGGCTGATTGATAACTACGGCCATGTGCCGAATGGTAACCGGACCTATTATCTCAGCCGTTCGCAGCCGCCGGTGTTTGCGCTGATGGTGGAACTGTTTGAAGAGGATGGCATTCGCGGCGCGAAACGCTATCTGGACCATCTGATGAAAGAGTACCAGTTCTGGATGGACGGTGCCGGTTCGCTGATGCCTGACCAGGCCTACCGCCATGTGGTGCGTATGCCCGATGGTTCGTTGCTGAATCGCTACTGGGATGACCGCGACACACCGCGTGATGAATCCTGGATTGAAGACGTGGAAACCGCCAGCAAATCGCGCCGCCCGGCGAATGAGGTGTATCGCGATCTGCGTGCCGGTGCCGCTTCCGGCTGGGATTACTCGTCACGCTGGTTGCGCGATCCGCATCGTCTGGCAAGCATTCGCACCACGCAATTCATTCCGGTTGACCTGAATGCGTTTCTCTACAAGCTGGAGCTGATGATTTCCACCCTGTCGTACGCTAAAGGTGAGGAACTGACGGCGCTGGCATGGCAGAAAAAAGCCGATGTGCGCAAACGCGCCATTCATCGCTACCTGTGGGATAAAACCGCCGGGGTGTATCGCGATTACGACTGGCGACGCCAGCGTTTTGGTGCCTTTACCGCCGCCGCGGTGGTGCCGCTGTTCCTGGGGCTCGCCACGCCAGAACAGGCGCATTTGCAGGCGGTGGCGTTGCGCCAGCTGTTGCTGACGCAGGGTGGCCTGGTCACCTCAATGGTGGAAAGCGGCGAGCAGTGGGACAAGCCCAACGGCTGGGCACCGCTGCAATGGATGGCCATTGTCGGGCTGAATCACTACGGTGAAGAGACGCTGGCAACGGAGATTGCGGTTAACTGGCTGACCACGGTGAAAAACTTCTATTCGCTGCATCATAAGCTGGTGGAGAAGTATGACATCAGCGGCGAGCGTGCCCGTCCGGGTGGCGGGGGTGAGTATCCGTTGCAGGATGGTTTTGGCTGGACCAACGGTGTAACGCGTCGGTTAATGGCAATGTACGGGCATTTGCTGGCGGATTGATATCCAGAAACGCGCGGTAAACCGCACCGCTACACGATGTGTGCAGAATCCCGTAGCGGCGCGATTTATTGCGCGGGTGTTTAGTTACGTTGTAAAAACGCCAGCAGGTCGGCGTTCAGTTGATCCTGGTGTGTCACCGCGAAACCGTGCGGGCCATTCTCATACACTTTCAGCTCTGATCCCGGAATCATCTCGTGTACCAGTTTACCGGTGGCTTCGAACGGTACGATCTGGTCGTTGCTGCCGTGAATCACCAGCGTCGGCACATCCACTTTAGCGATATCCGCCCGGAAATCGGTCTCAGAAAACGCCGTCACACAATCCAGCGTACCTTTCAGTGAAGCCAGCAGCGCGATATTCAGCGTCTGAGTCATCACACCCTCTGATACCGTCTGTCCGGCATTGGTACCATAGAAAGGCACCGCGAAGTCTTTGATAAACTGCGCACGGTCCTGACGTAATCCCGCTTTAATGCCATCAAATACCGCGGTCTCCACCCCTTCCGGATGATCGCTGGTTTTACCAAAAATCGGTGTCACTGCCCCCAGCAGCACCAGCCCTTTCACCTTCGCCGTGCCGTAACGGCCAATGTAGCGTGACACATCGCCGCCGCCCATCGAGAAGCCCACCAGGGTGACATCGTCCAGTTGCAGGTGTTCAATCAGGCCATGAATATCATCCGCGAAGGTGTCGTAGTCATAACCTTCCCACGGTTGTTCTGAGCGACCAAAACCACGGCGGTCAAATGCAATAACCCGGTAGCCACGTTCTGCGAGGAAATTCATCTGGCTATCCCACATGTCAGCATCCAGCGGCCAGCCGTGGCTGAACAGTACCGGTTGGCCTTTGCCCCAGTCTTTGTAATACAGGTTTACGCCGTCTTTAGTCTTGAAAGTGCTCATAATTTTTCTCCGTCAGGTGAGTAATGTTGTGTCTCGCTAATCAAACTACCCGTGGTCTACGGAAAAACCTAAAGCAGAGTTTTTGACGACTTGTTCAAACTTTTTTGCGTTCTGCACCTGTCAAAAAAGCCTGGACAAGTTGGCCGATTTTTTCCGCTATCAACCATCAGCCAGGCTTCGTAATGTGCAGTCATCGCAACCTTATCGGAGATTGACCATGAGCCAACCGCCTGTAACCGCACGCAGCAGTGCCTTTTCCCCCTTCGCCTACGGGCTATTTGCCCTGATCTGGACCGCTTCAGTCTTAGGCAACACCGGCAGCTTTATCCGCGATGTCGCCAGCGCCTGGCTGGTCACCGGATTGTCTGATAACCCGGCCGCCGTGGCATTGATGCAAACCGCCGCCACCCTGCCGGTGTTCCTGCTGGCGCTGCCTGCGGGCGTGCTGTCCGATATCGTTGACCGTCGCCGTTTACTGATTGCCGTGCAGATCCTGATGGCCAGCGTCAGCGGTACCTTGCTGGTGCTGTCGCATAACAACTGGCTGACCACCGAATGGTTGATCGGCCTGACCTTTGTCGGCGGCGTCGGTGCCGCACTGTTTGGCCCGGCGTGGCAGGCGATTGTGCCGGAGCTGGTGCCGCGCCATGAACTGAAAAACGCCGTGGCGCTGAATTCACTCGGCATCAATATCGCGCGTGCTATCGGCCCTGCCACCGGTGGCCTGTTGCTGGCCAGTTTCGGCGCGATGGCAGCTTACGGCGCAGATGTCGCCAGTTACTTCTTCGTGGTTGCCGCGCTGCTGTACTGGAAGCGTCCGGCCAAAGCCAAAACTGAGTTGAATGAACACTTCTTCGGTGCCTTCCGTGCCGGGCTGCGCTATGTCCGCGCCAGCCGCGATTTGCACCGTGTGTTGCTGCGCGCCGCGTGTTACTTCGCCTTCGCCAGTGCCATCTGGGCGCTGCTGCCGCTGGTGGCGCGTAATATGCTGCACGGTACTGCCGGGTTTTACGGCCTGCTGCTGGGTGCGGTCGGTGCCGGTGCGATTGCCGGTGCGCTGCTGTTGCCCCGTTTTCGTCTGCATATGGGCAACGATGGCCTGCTGCTGCTCTCGGCGCTGCTCAGTGCGGTGGTGATGCTGGCGCTGGCATTCAGCCCGCCGCAATGGCTGGCGTTGCTGCTGATGGTGTTGCTGGGTGTTGGCTGGATTATCGCCCTGACCACCCTGAACGGCGTGGCGCAGGCGGTGCTGCCGGATTGGGTGCGTGGACGGGGTCTGGCGGTGTATCTGATGGTATTCAACGGCACGCTGGCGGGTGGCAGCCTGGTCTGGGGGTTAGTTGCCCAGCATATCGGGCTGGCGAATACCCTGCTGCTGGCGGGTGTGACCTTACTGATCACCGCCCTGCTGCTGAAACGCCTGGTGTTGCCTGCCGGGGAGGCCGATCTGCAACCCGCACAGCGCTGGGCCGAACCGGTGGTGAGCGATGAGGTGGATGTGCGTCGTGGTCCGGTGATGATTCAGGTGCGTTATCAGGTGCCGCAGTCCGATCGTGCAGACTTCAAACGGGCGATGCGCAAACTGGCCGCCGCACGTCGCCGTGACGGGGCCTATGCCTGGGGATTGATGGAACAGAGCGACGATCCCACCGCGTTGCTGGAATGGTTCCTGGTGGAATCGTGGCAGGAACACCTGCGCCAGCATCAGCGCGTCTCCCACGCCGATGTGGAGCTGCAACAGGCGGTGCTGCAATATCATCAGGGTGACGAACCGCCGCAGGTCAGCCACCACATTTCGATTTAAGTTGAGACAGGCAGATAGATATCATGCAGACCTGGCAGCGTGAGCAAGCGCTCACGCCACCAGGTTGCCGCATTACCATTCGCACTTTCATTCCATGCCAGATACGCCATATCGCGACGACATTCGCTATCCAGCTGACGTTCCACCAACGCGCCACTGCGCAAATGCGGCTCTGCCAGATAGCGAGGCAGATAACCGCAGCCCAGTCCGGCAAGCTGCGCCTGCAATTTGGACGGGAAATCATGCACACTCAACGTCTTCTGCTCATCCAGCACGCGTAAATCAATACCCGCACTGTGGCGTGAAGAATCATGCACCGTCACTGCCCGATACTGGCGAATTTGTTCGCGCAGCAGCGGCTCAGGGGCCACAGCCAGCGGATGTTCTGGCGCGACGGCAAACACATACTCCAGCCAGCCGAGCGGCTGACAGCCAATCTCTTTGCGCGTCGCCGGTTCCTGTACCGCGCCAAACACGATGTCTGCCTCGCCGTAATGCAGGGCTTCCCAGCAACCAGCCAGCACATCATGGCGGAACTGGAGCTGGGTATGCGAATGCTGCTGATAGAATTCATCAATCAGCGGGGTCAGCAGGCTAAACGGCACTGAGGCATCGACACTTACCACCAGCTGGCTCTCCCAGCCGCTTTCCACGTAGCGCGCCTGCTGCTCCAGCTCGTTCACCGCACGTAATAACGTGCGGCCTTTTTCCAGCATCAGACGGCCGGTCGGCGTAAAAGTCGCGCGATGGCCGGAACGATCCAGCAGCGTGATTTTCAGATCGCTTTCCATTTTCTGCACGGTATAACTCAGCGCTGACGCGGTTTTAAACAGCCTTGCCGCCGCTGCGGCGAAGGTGCCGTGACGATCGAGCGCATCCAGAATCAGCAGCGCTTCGAGGTTCAAACGCATTCCTTACCCCCTCCCCAAAATTTGTTGAACAACAACCCAAAAACAATCCGTTATCAATAAACGCTCTCATTTCGTATTTTTTTCCTCAACGACGCAAGCACTTTCACCCGCGAGACGCACCGAGGAACAGACCATGAAATATTCACAACAGGCTCATCATGTCACGCTGGTGATCACCCACAGCATCCAGCCAGAGAAGCAGGCCGACTACGAAAAGTGGCTCGAAACTATCATGCCGCAGGCCGCCAGCTTTCCTGGACACCTTGGGGTAAACGTGCTGCGCCCGGTACACGGCGATAACGCCTACACCGTGCTGATTCGCTTTATTGGCATGGATGAGTTGTATGCCTGGCTGAAATCCCCGGCCCGTCAGGAACTGGTGAAAGAGCTGCCTGCCATCCTCGCCCAGCCGGAACATATTGAAGTTCGCCCTGGCGCCGCGTTCTGGTTTACTCCGACGCAAAAAGGCCAGGTCAAACCCGCCAAATGGAAACAATACTTACTCACGCTGGGGGTGATTTTTCCCTCAGCCAACCTCGTCCCCTGGTTCTGGAATACGGTGTTGCCTGTCAGCCACGGCACGCTGTGGGGGAATTTTCTCGACAATGCCAGCGTCGTGGCGTTAGTGGTTTTCCTGTGGATGCCACTGCTGACTCGCGTGTTGAAACAATGGCTGATTGGCAGCAAAGCATAATCTGACAGGAGAAGACACATGACCACTGCTTCACTGATTTTGACCAACGGCAAATTCCATACTGTTGACCGCGCCAATCCACTGGCAACCGCCGTCGCGATTAAAGATGGCAAGTTCCTCGCCGTGGGGAGCGAAGCGGAAGTGATGCGCTTTGCCGGAAGCCACACGCAAATTATCGATGCCAAAGGCCACACCGGCATTCCCGGCCTCAACGATTCACACCTGCACCTGATTCGTGGCGGCCTGAACTACAATCTGGAACTGCGCTGGGAAGGCGTGCCGTCGCTGGCAGATGCGCTGCGTATGCTGCGCGAGCAGGCCCTGCGTACGCCATCACCGCAGTGGGTACGCGTGGTCGGCGGCTGGACTGAATTCCAGTTTGCCGAACGTCGCATGCCAACGCTGGACGAAATCAACGCTGCCGCGCCGGACACGCCAGTATTTATCCTGCATCTGTATGACCGTGCCCTGCTCAACCGTGCTGCGCTAAAAGTGGTGGGTTACACCAAAGACACGCCGAACCCGCCGGGTGGTGAGATCCAGCGCGACAGCAACGGCAACCCGACCGGGATGCTGATCGCCCGTCCCAACGCCATGCTGCTTTATGCCACGCTGGCAAAAGGTCCGAAGCTGCCACTGGAACAACAGGTGAATTCCACCCGTCAGTTTATGCGCGAGCTGAATCGCCTTGGCCTGACCAGCGCGATTGATGCTGGCGGCGGTTTCCAGAACTATCCCGATGATTACGATGTGATTTCTGAGCTGCATGCCAAAAAGCAGCTGACAGTACGCATCGCCTATAACCTGTTTACTCAGCGTCCCGGCCATGAGCTGGAAGATTTTGAAAAGTGGACCGATATGCTGAAGCCGGGCCAGGGCACTAACTTTCTGCGTCACAACGGCGCAGGGGAAATGCTGGTGTTCTCTGCGGCGGATTTTGAGGACTTCCTCGAACCGCGCCCGGACCTGGCCCCCGGTATGGAAGACGAACTGGAGCGCGTGGTGCGCCACCTGGTAGAGCACCGCTGGCCGTTCCGCCTGCACGCCACCTATAACGAATCCATCAGCCGAATGCTGGATGTGTTCGAGAAAGTAAACCGCGATATTCCGTTTAACGGCCTGCACTGGTTCTTCGATCACGCAGAAACCATCACCGAAGCCAATATCGAACGGGTTAAGGCACTGGGCGGTGGTATCGCGGTGCAGCACCGCATGGCGTTCCAGGGCGAATATTTTGTTGATCGCTACGGCAAACAAGCTGCGAAACAAACACCACCGGTCGCACGCATGCTGGATGCTGAGGTGCCGGTAGGTCTGGGTACTGATGCCACTCGCGTCGCCAGCTATAACCCATGGACGGCGCTGTACTGGCTGGTTTCCGGCCGCACCGTTGGCGGTATGCAGTTGTATGATGATAACGCCCGTATCGACCGCGAAACCGCGCTGATGCTGTGGACCAAAGGCAGCGCCTGGTTCTCCAGCGAGCAGAGCGCCAAAGGTGAGATCAAGGTCGGACAACTGGCGGATTTGGTGCTGCTATCGAAAGATTTCTTCAGCGTGCCGGAAGAAGAGGTCAAAGGGATTGAATCGGTACTGACCCTGGTTGATGGTGATGTAGTGTACGCTGCGGGCAGCTTTACCCCGCTGGCACCGCCACCGGTGCCAGTGTTGCCGGAGTGGTCACCGGTGGTGACAGTGCCGGGTCATTATCGCAGCGCACCGCCGCAGGTAGCGGGACGTGCCGCAATGATGCCGAAGGTGCATCAGTGCAGCGGCCCATGCGGTGTGCACAGCCATGCCCATGATGTTGCTCGCCAGTCGTCGGTGCCAGTCTCCGATAACAATGCCTTCTGGGGCGCGCTGGGCTGTTCCTGCTTCGCGTTTTGAGGGTGACCAAACGCCAGGCCGCCCTGAATGGCGACCTGGCTGCACTGATTTTATCGCACAACGGGTAGAAACAACCCGGCGGCCAGCGGGAACATCAGCCCTGAATCAAAACACCGGGCTATGTTGCTGGATTAACCTGGCGATAGCTGCGCCGTTTTCTCCATTGAACTGAAGCGTATCCAGAAGAAATAACGCCGCAGCAGGCCGATCGACTTGCGAAAGGACAACATTTACCCCATCTTCAGGCACGTTGTTCGGGCAGTAATGATGCGCATCAAGCAGAAATTGCTGTGCAAATTCGAGCAGCCAACCTCGAATGGCCTCATCGGTGCTGCAATGGGTCGCTGAAAACAGGTTGGTAAATGTTTTCGCCAGTACTATCGCCGCCACAGCCTGCTCCTGATCGGCAGAGAGGCCGTACTGTTCCAGAGCCAGACTGCTACGCGCCAGTTCGGTCAGTGCCTGTCTTTTTTCACTGTCAGTGAAGCCTGTGAGGAGACTTTTTAACAGATAAACATCATCAGCCGCTTCGAGATTTAATCTCTCGTGATTGGCTTTGGTCAGCAGATTGATCATCTGGTTACCCAAACGTGATGCCCCTTCCCTTTGCTCGCCAGTAAAATATTCCGGAACAGCCACCAGGCCAAGAATAACCCCGATCAGCCTTCTGCCATTACCCTTCCACAGTGCTTCAAGGGTAGGGAAATTTTCCAGTGCTGCGTTGAAATTCTCAACGGCGTGAGGGATATGCGTTATGCTATTATCCGCGCGGTTGCGGGATAACAACAGGTAATGCTGAGGCATCACCTGCTCAGCAATTAATTTTTCAAACCCATCAATCGGTATAAAAATTGCCTGCTCAGATTCAGCAGAATAGAAAATCACGCCATCCGCTCTGGACTTATTGAACTGACGGGCATAATCCATAAATTCTTTTATCGGAGATTGCGCATTCATCACTTGGCGTAACTCCGGTAATTGGTTAACCAAAAATTGATAGTCCACCAGGCGCTGCACATCGATGTTACGGAGTACCGTGGTGATATTCGCTTTGTCACTCTCTCTTAACAGCGCATGGCTGTGATATCTGATGAGCGCCTGCTCCAGAAAATCCTTTATTTTATTTGAGTGAGCAGACATTTTTATCATATAAGACAACATGGATTGCCGTAATGAACCCGAGTGGAGCAGCGCCTGATTGAGTTCAGGACGGTCAGAAAAAAACTGCACCAC
This sequence comes from Pantoea sp. X-Soil-TKNS-1280, assembly GCF_059730475.1. Classification (NCBI taxonomy): domain Bacteria; kingdom Pseudomonadati; phylum Pseudomonadota; class Gammaproteobacteria; order Enterobacterales; family Erwiniaceae; genus Pantoea; species Pantoea sp. X-Soil-TKNS-1280. The sequence goes on from NZ_AP035962.1 coordinate 3,593,936, forward strand.
CTGCTCTTTCGCATCACGCTGTAGCTCAAAATTAATTATCGTGTTCAGGGAAGATAAAAGAATAGCGGGGTATCTGGGATGATTATCATCGCAGAGATAATCAAATATCTTTGGCCAGTCAGAAACATGCTTCTGACTTAACAGGATACTGCCCGGTATATAAAAACCAAATCCTGCATCTCTGAAATCAACCGGCTGGGATAAAAGCAAACCATCAATTTTTGCATTGGTAAAACGGACGTTGTCTCTGCAACGGAGATTTCTCATCTCCAGATTTCTGGCATTGATGTCATTAAACTTAACATTTCTTAATTCGAATGGTTTCCTTTCTTCTCCTATGAACGCGACATCTGTCATGTGAGTGCCGGTAAAGTCGGTATCTATCAGTGCTTTATTTTTAGCGCCAGAAAACACCAGATCTTTCAGGGTACTATTTTTTATTACCGCATAAGACAGACGATGGCAGGGAATAAGCGATCGTTCCTCGTTACAGCGACCATCAAGCGTAACATTATCCCAGACCACACCTTTCATGTCCGGAAGCTGGAATGTTTCCTGCAATGGTTGTTTACTCGCAGCGAAGGTGCAATTTCTGAATAAAATCGGCTTTTCAAAACGAGGCTCCGTGAATCGCGCATCCAAAAACACGATGTTTTCATAAAAGTTTTTCTCTGTGTCACAACCCGAAAATACTTTATCGTGACAAACCTCTCTGGCATGCACGCCTTTTTCATTAACCCGGTTATTTGAAAACATGCTTGTATTGGTGTTCGTGATATTAACCGCCGATGCAGGCGTCACATTTTCTGCTTGCCCGGACTCTTGAGCGACGGGAAAAGAACCAATAGCAAACTCCGACATATTATTTCTCCATTACTTTTCGCGATTTTATTTAGCATAAGGATTCCCCTGTCGGTGCCAGAATGACATCTTATCCACTAAATAAGATAATGACAGGCAGAGGGAATGAGATGAAAAACACGCGTTACTAAATCATAATGATGTCATGAGTGATATATAAAAAAGATGATAATCCGGATCAATCATCCCCGGGTTTCTGAGTGAAATATGAAATCAGCCATTTTGTCAGGCAATAAATCACGCCATTACGGGACTAAACCAAATCCCTGCTTACCATTCTTTTTGATGCTGTACATAGCTTCATCGGCGCGCGTCAACGCAGCAGTGAAATCATCATGCTCCTGCACCTGGGCAATACCGATTGAGGCGCCAATCTGCGCCATACCGTTATCCAGTTCAAATGGTGCGAGTGCCGCATCCAGTACCGCCTGCGCCATGATACGCACTTTGGGATAGTCGATCAGAAACGGCATCAGCAACACAAACTCATCACCGCCAATACGACCAATCACCACGTTCGGCGGCACGGCGTCGCGCATACGCTGGCTAAGCTGAATCAATACTTCATCGCCACTGCGGTGTCCCAGGGTGTCATTGACGTGTTTGAAGTTATCCAGGTCGATATAGGCCACACACAGCGGCCCCTGCTTTTTTATCTGGCTAAAGTGGGTTAACAACGCGTGGCGATTGGTGAGACCGGTGAGCGGATCGTGATTGGCCAGTGTCGAAAGCTGCGCCTCATAATTCTTCTCTTTGGTCATATCGATATGGGTGCCCGTTACCTTCATCGGATTACCCTGCTCATCCCATTCGGTGACGCGCCCACGATCCAGTACCCAGGTAATTTTGCCGCTTTTGGCGATCATGCGATGCAGGGCTTCATAATAAGGCGCGCGACCTTCGATATGATCGTAAAACGCCTTCAGCACCTCATCGGCATCCTCGGGATGCAGGTGTTCACGCCAGACTTCAAACTTCGCGCTCAGCTCTTTCGGCTGGAAACCCAGCATCGCTCCCCAGCGCCGGTTAAAAATAACCAGTTTGCCGCTGGGAATATCCAGCTGCCACAAACACAGCCCGGTGCCATCAAGCGCAGCACTGAGCTTATTGCGGGCATCATGCGCGATACGCTTTAGTCGCGAATTATGCTTTTTCAGGTTTTGAATCTGCTGGAGCAGCGCTTCATCGGACATGATTTATGGAGGGAGAGAAATAAGGTTTATTGTGCCTGCCAGGAATATTCTGTAAATGATCCAGGTAAAAAGCCGATTAGCAGCGGTAAATTGCCGGAAAATGAGAGGTTAACCCTTAATAGCTGACTAATCGCAGTTAACCACGCTGTTTTTAACATTTTATGGTAGTGGATCAGACATTTCTAAGTTCTGATTAGGATTGAATTCTCGCCAACATGGGTTCAGGTGTGCGCACACTCTCCCTCGCGCAGGATAAATGCGGTTCTGTGACGACGATCATGGGTTGATCGCTGCAGGGTGCTGTCATCATGAATACTAGAATGGTAGTTTATCAGTTCTCACAGACACGATGACGGTGGATGACATTATGCAGCTGACAATGCGTTGGTTTGGTCCGAAAGAAGATAAGGTTTCGCTGGAATATATTCGCCAGGTTCCGGGTGTCCGGGGTATCGTCGGCGCGCTGTACGATGTGCCAGTGGGTGAAACCTGGCCGAAGGATAAGATTAAAGCGCTGGTGGATCAGGCACAGGCTGCCGGGCTGACAGTGGAAGTGATCGAAAGCGTCAATATTCATGACGACATCAAGATCGGACTGCCAAGCCGCGATGGCTATATCGAGAATTATAAGCAGAGCATCCGCAACCTGGCCGAAGTCGGCGTAAAGGTGATTTGCTATAACTTCATGCCGGTATTCGACTGGATGAAGACCGAGATGAACTACGTGCTGCCAGACGGCTCCATCACCATGGCGTTCGAGAAAAAAGGTATCGATAAAAGCCTCGATGAAGTGGTGCAGGAGGTGCTGGGCAGCGCTAACGGTTTTGCTCTGCCGGGTTGGGAACCTGAGCGTCTGGCGAAAGTGCAGGATCTGTTTGCCCAGTACGAAGGGGTGGATGATGCGAAGCTGCGTGAAAACCTGGCGTATTTCCTCAAAGCAGTGATCCCGGTATGTGAAGAAGTTGGCGTGAAGATGGCGATCCACCCGGATGATCCGCCGTACTCCATTTTCGGCCTGCCGCGCGTGGTGAAAAATCGTGACGATCTCGACTGGATCTGTAACGTGGTCGATTCGCCAGCTAACTGCATTACCCTGTGCACCGGGTCGATTGCCGAAGATCCGCAGAATGATGTGTATGCGATTCTGGCCGAATTCTCACGCCGCCAACGTATCCCATTCGCCCATGTGCGCAATATCAAAATCATTCAGGACAAAGATTTCTACGAGTGTGCCCATCCCACCGAGTACGGATCGCTGGATATGTACCAGGTAATGAAGTCGATGTACGACAACGGTTTTGACGGCTATATCCGTTCCGATCATGGCCGCTTTATCTGGGGCGAAACCGGCCGTCCGGGCTATGGACTCTATGACCGCGCGCTCGGCACCACCTATCTGCTGGGCCTGTGGGAAGCACTGAGTAAACGTTAAGCTTTTCTCCCCCGACATGCGCGATAAATCGCGCCGCTACAGATTCTGCACCTGGTTGTAGCGGCGAGATTTATCGCGCGGTTTTATCTTTCCCCCCAATGCCCCATCCGCAAACCTAATGATTTATCTGGCATTACTTATGCCTTTTCCTTGATTGCCAACCTCGTGCAGAGGATGAAAAATCCGCTCAGAACGCCCGCCAACCACAATAAAAACCGGCGGTGCGCAAAGTCGTCTCATCCATCTTATTCGGGGAAATTGCATGAAATCATTGGCCGTACCCTTTTTGACGCTGAGCCTGCTCAGCTCAGCCGTCAGCGCCGCACAGGCACCGCTTCCCGCGCCACTGGCACATCATCAGGGACCGATTCGGGTGGCGGTAATTCGCAATCTCGGTTCGGACGATAACACCACCCAGTTTGTCGCCGGAGCCATTCAGCAGGGCAAACAACTGGGCTTTAAAGTCAGCACCTTTTTGAGCCAGGGTGACGATGCGCGTTTCCAGGATTTCGTGAACCAGGCCATCAGCCAGAAATATGACGGTATTATCCTGTCCCAGGGCCGCGCACCCTATTCCACCGATTTGGTTAAACGTATTCATGCCAGCGGCATCGCGCTGTCGGTGTTCGATACCGCGGTGGATAACGCCCCCGCAGGCGTCACGGTAACGCAGCAGGATGATGCTTCGCTGACTGAGCAATCGCTGCAACCGCTGATCAAAGACTTCAACGGCAAAGCCAATATCATCAAATTGTGGGTCGCGGGCTTCCCACCGATGGAACGCCGTCAGGCAGCCTGGGAGCAGATCCAGAAGGCCAACCCGGGAATTCATGAACTGGAGTCGGTGGGGGCCGTCTCTGCCGATGTGCAGGGCGATACCGCCAACAAAGTCGGCGCGCTGCTGGCGAAATACCCAAAGGGGAAAATCGACGCTATCTGGGGCACCTGGGATGCCTTTAGCCAGGGCGCGTATAAGGCGTTGCAGGAGAATGGACGCACCGAAATCAAACTCTACAGCATCGATATCTCCAACGGCGATTTGCAGCTGATGCGCGAAAAAAACAGCCCGTGGAAGGTCAGCGTGGCGGTCGATCCGAAGCTGATTGGAGCCGTTAATATGCGCCTGATTGCCCTGAAGCTGGCGGGAGAAACCACTCCGGCCAGCTATGACTTTAAAGCCGCCGCCATTCCACAGGCACTGGTAACCGGCCAGCCCGGAGCCGCCAACGTTGCCGCACTGCAAAAGGTGATTCCCGGCTGGGGTCAGAGCAGTGATTTTGTCGCGCCCTGGTTCGCCACCCTCGCCGCCAACGCGCAGTGAGGCCGAACATGACTTCGTCGCTCCCCACTCCGGAATACAGCCGCAATATGCGGCTGATTGGTCACAGCGATCAGGGCGGCCGCCCGGATGGCGTTCAGGTGATGGTGCATCGCGGCTTTGCCTATGTCGGCCATATGGTCTCACAAGGCTTTAGCGTGATTGACGTGCGCGATGCACGTCAGCCCAAAACCGTAAATTTTGTTGCCGCACCACCCGGTACCTGGAACGTGCATTTGCAGGCGCACGACGATTTGCTGCTGGTGATCAACGCCCGCGATCTGTTTGCCGATGCCCGCTTCGCCGATGAGAAAGTCTATTACACCCGTGCGGTGGGGCAGACCACGGCAGATATTCAGGAAAAAAGCTGGCAATCCGGGCTGCGGATTTTTGATATCTCTTCCCCGGCGCAACCGCGTGAAATCGCCTTTCTCGCGCTCGAGGGTATCGGGATTCACCGTATCTGGTATGTCGGCGGACGCTGGGCCTACGTCTCTGCGTTGATTGAGGGGTTCAGCGATTACATTTTGCTGACCATCGATTTAGCCGATCCACAACGTCCTGCGGTGGCCGGGCGCTGGTGGCTGCCCGGAATGCACACCGCCGGGGGCGAGACGCCAGACTGGCCGGAAGGCAAACGTTATGCCTTGCACCACGCCATTATCAGCGGGGATACCGCCTATGGCTGCTGGCGCGACGGCGGATTAACGTTGCTGGATGTCAGCGATCGTACGGCACCGCGGTTAATCAGCCATCGCAACTGGAGTCCGCCGTTTGGCGGTGGCACCCATACCGCATTGCCGCTACCAACACGCAATCTGCTGGTGGTGCTGGACGAAGCGGTGCTGGATAACCAGCAGGATGGCGAGAAGCTGATTTGGCTGTTTGATATTCGCGCACCCGCCAACCCGGTGAGCATCGCTACCTTTCCCCAGCCGGATGAGCGCGATTACGTGGCAAAGGGTGCCCATTTTGGCCCGCATAATCTGCATGAAAATCGACCCGGTAGCTTTGTCAGCGACACGCTGATTTTCGCCACTTATCAAAATGCTGGCGTACGCGCCTATGACATCTCCAATCCTTATCAGCCGAAAGAAACCGGTGCGCTGGTACCCGCCGCTCCGGCACGCATGATGGATACCCGACCCGATCGTCCGCAGGTGATTCAGAGTTGTGATGTGTTTGTCGATGCCGGAGGGATTATCTACAGCACCGATTACAACGGTGGACTGTCGATTATTGAGTATCTGGGGTAGAAAAAGGGGCATTGTGGCCCGTGTTTTCATGCGCGATAAATCACGCCGCTACGGGGCCTGTACGTTTGTAGCGGCGCGATTCATCGCGCATTTGCAGTATCAGCTGCGTATCCGCAACTTCGCTTCGATGATATCGGCGATCTTAGTGACCACATAGGCAATCACCATGTAGAACACCACCGCAATCAGGAAGGCTTCCAGATAGTAGAAGTTCAGCGCGGCGGTGAGCTGTGCCTGAGCGAAGATATCCACCACTTCGATGGCAAAGGCCAGCGACAGCGCTTTCATGATCACCATAAAGGCGTTCGCCAGGTCCGGGATTGCCGCCACGATAATTTGCGGGAACATCACCCGACGGAAGAGCTGGCCGCCGGTATAACCCAGCGACTGCGCCGCATCCGACTGTCCGCTATCAAACGAGTTCAGAGCCCCTTTCCACACCTCAGCCTGGAACGCCGCCACGCAGGCACTCAGCGCCACGATGATGATCACCCAGTTCGGCAACGAGTGGGCATTCACTTCAACGCCACACAGCGTGGCAATGAAATGCAGCGCCGGTGGCAGGCCGTAATAAGCCAGGAAAATCACCACCACCATCGGCACACCTTTGAAGGCAATTTTGTACGCCAGCACCAGCTGACGCAGCACCGGCAGGCGCTTATGCTCCACAAAGGCGAACAAGCCGCCAATCAGCGTGGAACAGATAAACACGGTAATAGCCATCGCCAACGTAACCGGTACCGCATCCAGAATGCTCCAGAAGTCCGGCAGCAAAACCTCAATATCAAACATAATCGGTGTTCTCTCTCTGTCAGACGCTGGCGGTGAACTTCACCGAGCTGGCTGCCGTTTTCGAGTTGTATTTGGCATGACGTTGCTCGAAGAAACGGACGATCAGCCAGGCAACCAGGCAGAGCAGTGAATAAAGCACCGCCAGCACCAGATAAGTGCCGAACTGATACTGGTTGTAATCACGCTCCATGATCAGATGCGCGGTTGCCATCACATCGGCCGCGCCGATATACATCACCAGCGCCACGTTGTGGATCAGGTAGATGATGGCATTGCCGTAGCCAGGCAGCCCGATATGCAGCGCCTGCGGTCCGACGATGCGCCACATTTTCTGCCGGAAGCTGTAGCCCATGCTGTCAGCGGCATCATGCTGGCCGCGCTCCACGGCCAGAAACGCCGGACGCATCACTTCGGAGAGATAGCCGCCGTGGTACAGGCTCAGGCCCACCATCGACGCCACCGTAGCCGACATAAAATCGCCCACGCCGAACGACTCCAGCACCAACGGCAGGCCATAAAATGCCACAAAGAGTTGCAGCACCACCGGAACACTGCGCGCGTAGGAGACGTAGAGATCAGCCAGCTGGCTTACCACTGCGATACGACGCACACGGAAGGTTGTCGCGATCAGTGCCAGCACAAAGCCGACAATCATCGCGACCAACATAATGGCGAGCGTTAACGGCAAAGCCGACAGTAGCTCGGGAATCATGGTCGAAAGATTCACTGTGAAACACTCCTGAAAAAATATCTGCGTTACACGCATTGGTGTAGCGGCGCGATTTATCGCGCATCTTTTAAAAGATTGCGCGATAAATCGCGCCGCTACGGAAACGAAGGTTTCAGGTGAACCGGTTATTTCATGTACTTGACGATATCTTCGCCGAACCACTTCTGTGACAACTTATCGAGCGTGCCGTCCGCTTTCAGCTCTTTCAGCGCCTCGTTCACATCGTCATTCAGCTTTTTGTTCTCGTCAGAGCGGTGAATCAGGACGTAGGTGTTGTTAATGGCAACCGGCTCACTGGCTTTGATCGCCAACTTCTGGTTGTCGATAACGGTTTGCTCACCGAGGTTGGAAGGCAGAATCAGCGCATCATATTTGCCGTTCTGTACTTCTTTCAGGCGGTCCGGATAAGGCACACCGGCGCTGGAGGCTTTGATGTCTACCTTGTCACTCGGGTTTTCCTGCTGCCACTGCATAACAAACTTGTAGACGCCACCACCGGCGGTTACCGGAACGATATTCTTACCAACCAGATCCTTCATGCCGTTGATATTGCTGTCTTTACGGCTGTAGATCTTCATCAGGCTGGCACCGATCGGATTATCGGGGATCAGGAACTGTTTGCTACGCGCCGGAGCCTTGTAGTAGCCGCCTGTCGCCATATCATATTTGCCGGTTGCCAGACCGGTTTCCTGAGCGATATCCGCCGCACCTTCCATAACAAATTTGTACTGGGGCAGTTTCGCGTTGATGGCTTTCAGTACATCCGGCTCATAACCCTGCGGTTCAACGCCGATAGCGCCCCACGACAGCGGCTTGGATTCTGCTGCGGTGGCGATTTTGATGGTGCGCACCGATTCCGCATAGCTGGTGGCAGCACTGAGTAATGCGATGGTCACGATACCCGGCATTGCCAGGCGACGTAATGTTGTTTTGATTGCAGGCATGTCTTTGATTCCTGTAATTATTAGAGTACGTGTTCTGAATTGAGGAACTGTGCAAGGCGTGGCAGGCTCGGGTTATCGAAAATCTCTGTCGGGCTACCCTGCGCCGCGACAACACCCTGATCCATAAACACAATGCGGTTGGAGATACTTTTGGCAAACTGCATTTCATGCGTCACCAGCAGCGATGTAATGCCGGAAGACGTCACGTCTTTAATCACCTTCAACACTTCTCCCACCAGCTCAGGGTCGAGCGAGGAAGTGGGTTCATCGAACAACATCACATCCGGGCGCAGCGCCAGCGCACGCGCAATGCCGGTACGTTGCAGCTGACCACCGGAAAGCTGAGAGGGATAGTGATCCTGCTTACCACCGAGGCCGACCCGATCCAGCTCCTGCACAGCGATAGCGCGCGCTTCCTGCTTCGATTTACGCTGCACCGCGATCAGCGGGTCCATCACGTTTTCAATCACCGTCATATTTTTGAACACGTTGAACTGCTGGAAAACCATCGCGGTACGCAGACGGATGGCCTGAATCGCGGCTTTGTCCGGCGACTGATAATCCATCGCAATCTGGTCAAACGTGATGCTGCCTGACGTTGGTTTTGCCAGGTAGTTAATGCAGCGCAGCAGCGTGGTTTTACCGGTGCCGCTCGGGCCGATAATCGATACCACGTCACCACGCTTTACCGAGAGATCGACCCCTTTCAGGATCGGCGTGCTCCCGTAAGACAGCTTAATATCTTTGAGTTCAAGCATTTGTGTTCATGTCCTTGCGGGTGAAAGACGGTTATTTCTCAATGCTGGCGTGGCCGAGCACGTGCATCAAACGGTTGGCCCAGCCAAAGATGGCGATGGCGTGGATCAGGTCGATAATTTCGTGGTCGTCCATCCCCTGTTCACGCAGCGCAGCCACATCTTCCGCTGTTGCCTCTGATGGCGTGACCGATAAACGACGGGCAAAACGATAGATGGCCGCATCACGCGGGCCGAGGGTGTCAGCTTTGTCAAAGTAAAGCGCACTCACCAGCGCATCGCTTTTGGTTAGCTGCGCATGGCGACGGGCGTGCACCACGGCGCAATATTTGCAGCCGTTTACGATGGAAGCGCCTAACGCACCCAGTTCACGATCGGCCCGATCCAGCCCGCCATCGACATACATAATGGCGTTGAACAGCACGGTGCGCGCGGTGTAACTCTCCGGGTCGTGCGCCAGAGTGCGCACATAATCGGAGATCTTCTTATTTGATGGCGTCACCTTCATCGCGTCGAGCTGCTCCGGTGTGGCCTCAGCGACATCAACCGGGGTGATATAAGGATGCCAGTGCAACGGTTTGAGGCTGACTAACGGAATCATACGGACCTCATCAAACGTAAACCGGACACCACACGCGTCTGGAAATTAACGAAGGCGATCAGTTCAGACAACGCCACAATTTGCGGATTGTTCAACCCGGCCAGCTCCAGCAGACGGATATGGCTGGCCTCGGCGGCAAACGGGGTGTTGGTGACCAGGTCAGCGTGGCGGGCAATGGTCGCCAGCGGCTCGGCCAAATCCGTCTCACCGTTTGCCAGTGCCAGCAGCGCAGCGGAGGGAGACAGCTGTGCCAGCTGGGCGGCGTAGTCAGCCAGCAGATGCGCATCACCATTGAGCGCAGCCATGCGATGTGCCAGCGCCACACGCAGATCGGCAGCCAGTCCCTGATCCTGTTGTGGAGCCAATACCGACTGGCGGCATTGCTCGGCACCATCAACAAACTCCGGGCGAAAACGGCGGGCACGATACAGTTCATCCTCTGGTGTCAGCCCCGCGGACTGATCAATGGCGTCGATCACAACGCATTCTCCTGTTTGAGTAAGGGTGTGGAATCCACCCATTCATCGCCCTGCAATTCAGGGGTGTCAAAAGCCATCAGGCTGTCGAAGTGCTGCTCAACATCCTCGGCGAACAGTGAAGCCGCAATGCCACGCACCAGGCGGTCGGCACCGGCGCTGACCGCCGGAATATCGCCAGACACTTTGCCGTGCGTCAGCATCGCCGCATCGTTGAAACAATGGATATGCGCCAGCAGCGGACAGCTGCCCGGCTCGCGCTCACGGAACTCAAAGGCTGGCCCCAGATCCGGCGCTTCCAGCATGCTGGTGCGCGCGGCACCCATCTCTGCCTGGTAGCGCCCATCGGCCCAGCTGCGGATATACGGCGCGATGGCAGCAAACTCAGGGCGACCGTTAAAATCGTTGGTAAAACCGGTCGCCGCGATCAGATAGTCGTAATGCAACGCGCCCTGGGTGGTTTCAATCACCAGGCCATCGGCTTGCTGTTTCACGGCATTGATGCCGCAATCGAGGAAGAAACGCGCATTGGCATGACGTGAGACGCGTAGCGTGGAGGAACGTGGCGGCGGCGTTTGCGTCGAGGCGGTGTAATCAACAAATTTCCACTTCCACGCGTCCGGCAACTGATGCATCCCATGCACTACGCCCTGGCTGCCGATGCCGGTCATCTTGTTGATGCGCGGCATCTGCTGGCGGCGAATCAGCAGATCCACCGCGCCCGCACCGTTTTCCAGCGCCGTCGCGGCGTTGTCCATGGAGGAGGCTCCGGCACCAATTACCGCCACCCGCTTGCCCTGCAATGCGGAAAAATCGATGTCATCAGCCGAATGCGCCCAGAATTTGCGATCGATGCCCTGCAAAAAGTCCGGTACGGCAAAATCACCAAGGCCCGAGCGCCCGGTCGCCAGCACCAGACGGCGCGTATAAACGCGGCCGGTTTCGGCACCGGTGAGATCCAGCGCAATCAGGTCACCTTCAGCGGCGATGGCTGTCATGCGCACGTTGTTGCGCACCGGCAGATTCAGCACCTTGCGATACCAGATCAGGTAATCCATCCACTGATCTTTAGGGATTTTGTCCAGCGCCTGCCAGGCCTCAGCGCCCCACTGCGCGGTAAACCAGGCGCGGAAGGTCAGCTGCGGCAAGCCGAGTGAGGGGCCATGCAGGCTTTTGGGCGAGCGCAGTGTCTCCATGCGGGCAAAGGTAACCCACGGCCCTTCCAGCCCGGCCGGGGCGGCATCATACGCCACCACGTTAGTGATGCCGGTCAGCAGCAATTTTGCCGTCGCGGCCAGCCCGCACATCCCTCCACCAATCACGACGACATCGCGTACCGGCGCACCATGGTGAGTGCGCGCAGGCACCCAGGCTTTGGCCGGTAATTCGAGGAATTCGAGATCCTGCTGAAGCTGTGCTTCAAGCGCGGTAAGACCGCTGGGCTGTGCTGCTGTCGTCATGGTGTTGTTCCCTGCTGCGGGTATAAACCTGCAAACGCAGGTTTAGAAGGCGCAATCAATCATCCACAAAAAGCATAATTAATGATTAATAATCAAAAATACGCATAGTAAGAGCTAAGGTTTTGCATAATCCCTCTGGCCCCGAAAGGAGTCAAGCAGGATGCTCACTTCGTAACCAATGGATTTCTTATATCTAAAGCAGAAAATGTTCTAAGGAAGGATTTTTTTGGATTTAAGTCTCATTAATCAAGCGCATAATGCGCGGGTGCTCGCTGGCGGGTAAACGCTGAAAACCCGGCAGCAACGTCTGCGCAGCCTGTTCCAGCGCCTCCACCAATGCCTGCGCGGCGCTGGTAATCTGTCGTCCCTGCGGGGTGATCACGCCAAAGAAATAGGGGATCTCTTCTTCCAGCGTACGGATCACCACACCTTCCAACGGCATGCCCCAGGCCGTCACCGGTTCGAGGATCGCCACGCCTAAACCGGCGCGTACACAAGCCAGAATATTGGCCGAGGAATTGGTTTCGATGGTTTCATGTGGCGGCACTTTGAGTTTTTTCAACGCCTTATCATAGCGGCCCCGTAACCGTTGCGGACTCCAGGGGGCAATCAATCGACGCCCGGCGAGGCAGGCCAGCGTCAGCTGCGGCTGTGTGGCGAGGGGATCATCCTGCGGCAACGCCACCACACAACGCGACTGGCCGATCCAGTGCAGGTCAACCGCGTGATGCTCCAGCGGCAGGCTACTCAGACCGAGGTCCGCCTCAGCAGTGATCACCGCATGGGCCGTCTGTTCAGCGGATTCACTGATAATCTGTACTTTATTCTGCAAATTCAGGCTAGCGAGCGCCTGCGGCAGTAAGCCAGCAGCCAGCGCAGGCGTGGCGGCGATACTCAGCGGACGATGTTGCTGCTGCGCAATCTCCTGCGCGCGCAGACGGATTTGCTGCAATGACAGCAGCGCTTTTTGCACATACTGATGCAGCTGCAGTGCTTCTTCTGAGGGATGGATGCGGGGTCCGTTGCGAATAAACAGCGGATAGCCCAGTGTCTGCTCCAGTTCCTGAATCAGGCGTGACACGGCGGGCTGCGAGCGATTCAGCGCCTTTGCCGCTGCCGTGACGCTGCCAGCGGAAATCACTGCCGCAAAGGCTTCCAGCTGACGTAAATCCAGATCGTGTAACATGCGGACGTTCCCTAAGACATTGATCACCCGCGACAATCGCAGGGGCAAACATCACATCATAGAGAGAGTCGGCGCAATACGCTATGGCGCGGTAATCACCACTGCCACACGCCGGTTCTGTGCGCGCCCCTGAGCGCTGTTATTGCTGGTCACCGGATATTTCATTCCCAGCCCGCGCGTCTCGATATTACTGCGCGGTAACGATGCCCCTGTCGCCCACTGCGCCGCGACTGCGTTAGCGCGTTTCAGCGACAGCTGCTCGTTATAACTGGCAGTGCCGTAATTATCGGTATGACCATCAATGCGCAGATGTTCAATGCCGGTAACAGCAAGGTTGGTCGCCATACGGTTGATGGTGGTTTTACTTTCCGGGGTCAGTTCTGATTCGTTAATCCCGAAAAGAATTTTGTCCGACATCCCCAGTCCCCAGCCTTCCGCATTCGGGCTGAATCCTTCTTTACGCATGGCGGCAATTTGCTCGTCGGTGAAGGTCCTTTTTGACTGACACCCGGCACAAGCGACGATGCATAGGAGTAGCAATGCTTTAAGTTTCATCCTGATACCTTTGTAATGCCCTTATGTTTGTACATATTCATATCTGCACGCTCAAGAATTGAGGTGACAGAATCACCGTGCTGCGACCAGGCATAACCAATGGTCACCGAGGTGGAGATATTAACGCCAGCAGAGATGGCAATCTTTTGCGCGATGGTGCTTTCAATCTCGCTGGTCAGCTGTTGCAGCGCATCTTCCGTGGTGTGGCTGGTGATCAGCATGGCGAACTCATCGCCCCCCAGCCTTGCCACCATATCGTTTTTCGTCACCAGGCCAGACAACCTGGCCGCTATGCTTTGCAGCACTTCATCGCCAGCCGCATGTCCCCAGGTATCGTTGATGCTTTTAAAACGGTCGCCATCGAGAAACAGCAGCACAAAACGCTCGTGCGCCAGCTGTTGATCGAGTAACTGGTTAAGTCGGTTGATAAAGGCCGCACGGTTCGCCAGCCCGGTCAGCGGATCTTTAAGCGCTTTGGCCGCGAGGGATTTATTGTCCCGCAGCAGCGACGCTTTTAAGGTCTGCATTTCCGCCAGCAGCGAATTCAAATCCTCGGAGAACACCTGAAATTCTTTGGTGGAGCTACCGGAGATACGCGGCGAAAAATCACCAGAGCGAATCACATTGTGGATGGTGCTGGTGATATTTCTGAAGGAGGCAAGAATGCCACGGTGCAATAACTCGCTGACCAGAAACGAGATAATAAACACGAAAATCATGCTACAGGATAAAATAATGATCGAGTATTCAATGAAATCAGCCACATTGGTCACGGTACCCGACAGGGTCAGCGTTCCCACTTTGGCATCTTCGTGGGTGACGTTAACCGTCAGCGGTTTGGCATAAATCCAGTGGCGCAGCAGATGCTGAAAATGGCTTTCGCTTTCCACATTATCCTGCCAGTCAACTAACACCGTCTGTTCGGAAGTCTCCAGTTTTGCCGCCGAGAACATACCCTGCTCGGCCAGTAACATAACTTTTTTCTTCGCATCGTAGCTGTCTTCAAATACGGTAGCCGCCGTCAGGCTGGTACTGAGCGTATTGGCAATCAGTTCCAGATTTCTTTTTTCATAGCTTTTAATAAACAGCATGGAAGTGGAAAAAAGCAATAACCAGCACAGCAGCAAAATAACCGCCGCATTGATGGTACTGATTTTACGTAACTGATTCCGTATAGATGATTTTTCGGTTTTTATTTTTTCGAATTTCATCTTACTGGCTTCCTTTGCGGGACAGTAATAACACATCCGGACTGACTCTCACGCCGCTTCTTGTCAGCGAGTCAAGATTTACAGAAAACACCGTCTTATCCTGATGAAAAATGAGGCAAAAGGATGCACCGATGGTACATTCCGGGTTGTTTTCAGCGATGGAAAGCATCGGGCGGCTGCTGGCTTTTTCCAGCAGCGCCACTTGCTGCTGTGGCGATTGAGCGCCAAAGTAGACCGCATCACACGGCTGCTCAGCCAGGGCCTCTTCGCTGGCAAGCCACACCACGCTAAACCCCTGCTCACGCCCCTGCGGCAAAGAGAGATGACTCACCGACGGCAGCACGCAAAGCTGCGGTGGATGTTTTAAACCCGGCCATTGGGTAAAACTGATAATGCCACTGACAATACGATTTGCGGCATCGTCTGATGCCTCTGCCGCGCGTAAAGGAGAAGAAACCAGCAAGAGCAGCAACGAGAAGGTGATAAGCCAAATCCTTGCTGCGGAGGTTGCCAGTAAACAGGCGTACTTTCCGTTCAGGGTGCAGGGGTTTTCTTGTGATATTGACATACATCCATCCCTGAAAGTTAAGGTGAAATTTTACCATCATCATATAAACATGAGTAGTTTATTAAAATTTACCCATGTGAAACATCGCCGAAGCCCGACATATTGTACCGGGTATTATGCGGAACGCATGGTAATTATTGGTACTGACGCCAGACACTTACTTTATAATTAATCGGATCTAAAAAAAGTATTAACTTATTATTTTTAATGATTATTTTTTAAAATAACAGATCCACTATAAAATAAAAAAACACCCCACATATGAATTCGCTTCATTTAATCAGATTTTTCTGTTCTGACGTCGATAAATAGCCAGCCCCCCCGATGAGAGGTGACTGGCGTTTAACCCGTTAGCGCTTCAGCAATGCACGCAGGATATAGCCCGCAATACGCGGATTCTCCTGCAAACGACGCGTGCTGTAGCCATACCAGTCCGCACCATAAGGAACGTACACCCGCACGGCAAACCCAAGCGCACGCACTTTGTCACGTAAAGGTTCACACACCCCCAGCAACATCTGAAATTCAAACGCGTCAGCGGCAACATGATGCTGCCTTGCCAGAGCGACCACAGCTTCAATCAGTTCTTCATCATGCGTTGCAACGCTGACAAAAACACCTGCAACGAAGCAGCACTTAACATGTGCAAGGAAATGGGAATTAATCGCTGCACGGTCGTCACTGGCTCCAGGCACCAGATACTGCGGATCTTCCTGATAAATGCCTTTGCAAATGCGCAAACGGCTGCGGGTAACCATTAACAAATCCACATCGGCATAGCTGCGTTGCAAATAGGCCTGAATGGCGATTCCCAGATCGGCGTAGCGCTGCTGCAAACGGCGAAAGAGATCCAGCTCTTTCTGCGTGCATTGCAGATCTTCCATATCCAGCGTGGCGGTTTTTGCCACCTGCCTGGCCTGGGCCAGGATCTGCTGGATGCGTATTTCGCACTGCGCCTCATCATTTAACAGCCCCAATGCAGAGGGTTTTATGGATAATTCCGCATCAAGATTATGGGCAGCAATGGCGGCAATGGCCGTAGCATAAGCGGCGCTCATGGCATCAGCTTCAGCCTCAGAAGTGGCGGATTCACCCAGCACATCAAGTGTCACGCCATAACCGGCCCGGTTGAGGTTGTGAATGACCTGCAGCGCCTCTTCAAGGGTGGAACCTGCCAGATAACGCGTGGACAGACGCTTAACAATAACGCGTGGAATAAAAGGCAGACTACGGGCGACTAAAACATCAATAAAATGCATTTTCTGGTTCTCTGACTAGAGGTTACTGGTCCAGCGCAATACGCGCAGAACGTTGGCAAAAGCGTATCGCCTCGTGCTGATGCACAAGGTCACGCAAGCGTTGAGCAACAAGCGCGTAGTACGCGCGTGGCTCAAAGGGAGGTGATGGTCAGAGGAGGCCAGGCAGCAGCATTCACAATGCGATGTTTCCGGTCAGGTGATGTAAAAATATGATGTCGCAGATTGCGTATTTTTAACAGGGCTGTCAAGGAAGCGATGACCTTTAATTGAGTAAGGAAATCGTTAGTATCGCCCCGTCGTTATAACTTACCCGTCAATTCCTGCTTATTATCATTCAGTAATTTCAGCATATCTTTTAAGTAATCATCTTCATTGCCTTTTTGCCAGGCAATACTTAAAGGCAAACCTTTAATATTTTCATTCAGGGCCAGATTAATATAAATCACATTTTCGCTGTTCATATTCCGATAAGAGGAAGGCACCACCGCCAAACCTAACCCTGCGGCCACCAGACTTAAAATGGTCTGTTTTTCTTCAGCAAATTGAGCGATATGCGGGGTCAACCCTGCCAGCCTGAACATACTCATGGTCAGGTCATGACTATGCGGACGCGTGCGCCTTTCGGGAATAATCATCGCTTCGTGTTTAAAATCGTCTAATGATACTTTTTCTCTTCCCGCCAAAGGGTGATTTGCCGGCACCGCCAGCACACAACTTTCACGCGTAATAAAGCGTACCGCCAGTGCGGCGTCCATAATTTGTGGCGCACGAAAGAAAATCATATCTAACCAGCCTGATTTTAATTTAGGCAACAGGTTAATGGTTTTATCTTCAATAATATGAATATCGGTATTGGGATGCAGCGGAACAAATAAATTCAGTAATGCCGGAACCAGCCCCCGCGCCGCACTATCGATGGCACCAATTCTGAGCGTGCGACGTTGATCTTTTAATCCGCCTTTAAATCGCAGTGCCAGCGCATCAAACTGATCAATAATTTTGTTAGCTTCATCAAAAAAAATGGCACCCTCAGCGGTAAATGAAACATTACGCGTGGATCGATTTAACAGACGAACACCCAGCTCCTCTTCAAGTAAGCGAATAAAGCGAGAAAGTGACGCAGGCATCATTTCCATTCTTTGGGCAGCCCGCCCGAAATGTAACTCTTTGCCCACAGCAACAAAACAACGCAATTGATTTATATCCACATTTTCCTCGCCAAAACATTATTCAAATACTTTATATAATCGTCTATTGATGATCTGCTAATCCAAACCTGCATACTGAACTCGATTACAAAAAAATAACACCCCCTACACAAACTGGAGCACTTTAATATGAACAATCACCTCGAGAAAAGGGTGATGCGTAAAGTGACGTTGCGCATTGTCCCTTTCATCATGCTGCTCTACTTCATCGCATTTCTTGATCGTGTCAACATTGGTTTTGCTGCATTAACCATGAATCAGGATTTAGGTTTTTCGCCAACGGTATTTGGTTTGGGGGCCGGAATCTTTTTTCTCGGCTATTTTCTGTGTGAAGTACCCTCCAATCTGATCCTGCATAAAGTCGGCGCACGCATTTGGATCGCCCGCGTGATGATCAGCTGGGGCCTGGTCTCCGGTTGTATGGCTTTTGTCCAGGGCACCACCAGCTTCTACACCCTGCGTTTCCTGCTTGGTGTGGCAGAAGCAGGTTTCTTTCCCGGCATCATTCTGTATCTCAGCTACTGGTTTCCGGCAGCAAAACGCGCCCAGGTGACGGCCATCTTTATGGCGGCGGCCCCGCTCTCCACCGCGCTGGGTTCGCCGATTTCCGCCGCGCTGCTGGAGATGCACGGCTTCCTTGGCTACGCCGGCTGGCAATGGATGTTTGTACTGGAAGCCATTCCGGCCGTGGTGTTCGGCGTGGTAGTGCTGTTTTACCTCACCGACCGCCCGGCAAAAGCCAAATGGCTGACTGACGAAGAACGCGACTGGTTGCAAAACACCATGCTGGCAGAGGAGCAGGCGCGCGCTGCAAAACAGAGCCACAGCAGCGCCTGGCGTGGGCTGGCGGATAAGCGGGTTCTGGCACTGGCGCTGGTTTACTTCGGCACCTCGGCAGGTCTGTATACCCTGGGGATCTGGTCGCCGCAAATCATCCATAGCTTTGGTGCCTCGTCGCTGGAGATCGGTTTCCTCAATGCCTTCCCGGCGGTGATCGGCGTTATCGGCATGATTCTGTGGGCGCGTCATTCCGATCGCACCAACGAACGCAGCTGGCATGTGATTGCGGCCTGTCTGCTGGCCGCTGCCGGACTGATTTATGCCGGTAACGTCAGCACCTTGCTGGCGGTGATCGTCGCCCTGACGCTGGTCACCGTCGGGATCAGCGCCTCCAAACCTCCGTTGTGGAGTATGCCAACGCTGTTCCTCAGCGGGCCAGCCGCCGCCGCCGGTATCGCCACCATTAACTCCATCGGCAACCTCGGTGGTTTTGTCGGCCCAATGATGATTGGTGTGATTCGCCAGCAAACCGGCAGTTATACCTGGGGTCTCTATTTTGTCGCGAGCCTGCTGACGCTCTCGGCCCTGATTGTCCTGATTCTGTCGATGCGGGCAAACAAACCGCAGACAGCTGAACTTCCTCATCCTCATACACATTGATTTAACTGGAGAATATTATGCGTAACTATGCAATCGCCGCGATTCCTGCCGACGGTATCGGTCCGGAAGTCATTTCTGCCGGGGTGGAAGTCCTGCACGCTCTGGAACGTCAGAACCCGCAACTGAAATTCGCTATCGAGACCTTTGACTGGGGTTCGGATTACTACAAAAAACATGGCGTGATGATGCCGGAAGACGGTCTGCAAACGCTGAAAAAATTCGATGCCATCTATTTTGGTGCGGTCGGTGCGCCAGATGTGCCGGATCACATCACCCTGTGGGGCCTGCGTCTGCCGATTTGCCAGGGTTTTGACCAGTACGCCAACGTGCGTCCCACCAAAATTCTGCCGGGCATCACCCCGCCGCTGCGCAACTGTGGCCCTGGCGATCTGGATTGGGTCATCGTGCGTGAAAACTCTGAAGGCGAATATTCCGGTAACGGTGGCCGTGCGCACCGTGGTCTGCCGGAGGAAGTCGGTACCGAGGTGGCGATATTCACCCGCGTCGGCGTGACACGCATCATGCGTTATGCCTTCAAACTGGCGCAGTCACGTCCGCGTAAACTGCTGACCGTGGTGACCAAATCCAATGCACAGCGTCACGGTATGGTGATGTGGGATGAAATCGCTGCTGAAGTGGCGCTCGAATTCCCGGATGTGCAGTGGGATAAAATGCTGGTTGATGCGATGACCCACCGCATGACGCTGCATCCGCAGAGCCTTGATACCATTGTCGCCACCAACCTGCACGCGGATATTCTGTCCGATCTGGCTGGCGCGCTGGCCGGTAGCCTGGGAGTGGCCCCCACCGCCAACATCGATCCGGAACGTCGCTTCCCGTCCATGTTCGAACCGATTCACGGTTCAGCATTCGACATTACCGGCAAAGGTATCGCCAACCCGGTCGCCAGTTTCTGGACCGCCGTACAGATGCTGGAGCATCTTGGTGAACCTGAGGCAGCAGCGCTGGTGATGGAAGGCATTGAGTACGCCTGTGCACAAGGCGTGCTGACGCCGGACGTCGGCGGTACGGCCAAAACCGTGGATGTCACCAGGGCGGTCGTGGAATTCATCACCTCTAAAGCCCCTGTTGCCGAGACCGCGTAAAGATGAGAAATGAACAGGCCGCAGCTATTTTGCAGGACATCTTCCAGCAAGCCGTTGACAGCGCCCGCCCAGGGCCTGTCATTCCTCCGGCGCTGCCGGAAAAGCCCCGTGGGCGTTGTGTTGTTATTGGTGCAGGGAAAGCGTCTGCGGCGATGGCAGCAGCGGTTGATGCGGCCTGGCCGGATGTTGATGTCAGCGGTGTGGTGGTGACGCGCTATGGTCACGCCGTACCGGCCGGGCGGATTCGTATCCTTGAAGCCGCCCACCCGGTTTCCGATGCCATGAGCGAAACCGCCGCGATGCTGATCGTCGAATCGCTACGTGGATTGACGCAGGACGACCTGGTGCTGGCATTGATTTCCGGCGGCGGTTCGGCGCTGATGGCGCTACCCGCTCCCGGCCTGACGCTGGCCGACAAACAGGCGATCACCCGCGCCCTGCTGCACAGCGGTGCCAATATCAAAGAGATGAATCTGGTGCGTCGTCATCTCTCGGCAGTGAAAGGCGGCAAGTTGGCCGCGCTGGCACAGCCCGCCCGCGTCGTCTCGCTGATTATCAGTGATGTGCCGGGTGATAATCCCACCGATGTGGCGTCAGGCCCAACGGTGGCGGATAACAGCACCCCAGGCGAGGCATTGAAGGTACTGGAGCGCTACGGCATTCCTGTTGCCGAGCCGGTGCGTTATGTACTGAGTTTGCCCGCCAGCCCACCTCCGCCTTCTGTTAACAGTGAAACCCGGCTGGTTGCCACCCCGACGCTGGCGCTGGAGGCGGCGGCTCAGGCGGTGCGACGACATGGTTTCACGCCGCTGATCCTCGGTGACGCTATCGAAGGGGAAAGCCGCCAGGCGGCTATCGTGATGGCGGGTATCGCTAAATCGGTGAAACAATACGGCCATCCGGTGAGCGGGCCTGCGGTGCTGCTGTCCGGCGGCGAAACCACCGTGACTGTCGCCAATGGCAAAGCCGGGAAAGGGGGGCGTAATACCGAGTTCCTGCTCAGCCTGGCCTGTGCCTTACAGGGAGAAGCGGGCATCTGGGCGATTGCCGGTGACAGCGACGGCATTGACGGCACCGAAGATGCCGCGGGTGCGATGATTTATCCCGATACGCTGGCACGCGGCAAGCTCAATGGGCTGTCCGCCGCACGCTATCTGGATGAACATGACAGCTATAGCTTTTTCCATTCCCTCGGCGATCTGGTCATCACCGGCCCCACCCTGACCAATGTGAACGATATTCGCGCTATTCTGATTAAATAACAGACTAAAAACGCGCAATAAATTGCGCCGCTACGACCTGGTGCGATATTGGAATGACAGCGAGAATTCCCGCACACACCGTAGCGGCGCGATTTATCGCGCTTCTTTTGCAACAACGCCGGGATAAAAACGCGCAATAAATTACGCCGCTACATCACGCCACACCTGTATAAATTTCCCGCACTTGTTAAAAATATCAATGCCATTAATGATCATATTTCCAGCAAAAATATGTCCAAAACCCGACAAGATATAAGAAAATGTAACAACGAAAAATAATAAAGAGGGTAACCATTTGAATGAAAAGAATTTTCAACATTCGTGATTATTTAAATAATTTATATAAACCACAGGTAATTATTATCCCGCACAGTTGCGCTTAGACTGCGCCGTTACAAAACAATAACATTAACCGCGAGGTTAATTGTCTAATTGTTTAAATAAAGACACCAGGCAAGATCGATATCTTCAACATTATAATGAGAAGCTGGCAGTAAAATGGCAAATGAATCATGTGGTATTGGCAGGCGGCCTTTTATCATAGGCTCCTTAATTGGTATTGCATCATTAGGCGTTAAAGGTGGCGTCAGCAGCGTTTTTGCCGCAGTCCCCACCGCCGCAGAAGAACTGAATAACTACCAACCGGTATTTTTCAACGCGGAAGAATGGAAATTCATTCTGGCCGCCTGCGATCGCCTGATCCCGTCCGACAAAGAAGGCCCGGGAGCACTGGACACCCATGTTCCGGTGTTTCTCGATAAACAAATGCTGACGCCGTACGCCAAAGGCGAAGAATGGTATATGGATGGCCCCTTTGACAGCCATGCCAGCCTGCTGTTTGGCTATCAGATGCCCTTCCCGTTACAGGTGCTGTATCGCAAAGGCATTGCCCTCACCAATCACTATACCCGTATTAAATACAATCAAAGTTTCAGCGAACTTCCTGGAAGAATAAAAGACGCGGTATTAACCGATCTGCAAAAAAATAACGTGGATTTTTCCCAGTTTGGCGAAGCGGACCTGAATGCCGGTTATTTCTTCACCCGACTGCTGGAAAATACCAAAGAAGGTTACCTTGCCGATCCGCAATATGGCGGAAATAAAAATATGGCGGCGTGGAAAATGATTAATTTCCCCGGAGCACGCGCCAGTTTCCCGCAATGGATAAAAATACATAACGTCAAATATCCCCTTGGCCCCGTCTCACTGAGTGGCGAGCAGGCCTGATTCTTCCTGGAAAGCAAATGAAAAAGACCAATGACGCCGTCGATGTCATCATCGTCGGCCTGGGCTGGGCCGGTTCAATTATGGGTATTGAACTGGCGCAGGCCGGATTGAAAGTGCGCGCGCTGGAGCGTGGTGAAGATCGTCTCAACAGCGATTATGCCTATCCGAAACCGGCCGATGAGCTGGCTTTCACCAAACGCCATAAGATTATGCAAAGCCCCCACGATGCGGCGTTCACCATTCGCCATAATGCCTCCGAGACCGCGCTGCCGATGCGCGAGCTGGGTGCGTTTCGTCTGGGTGATGGTGTCGGCGGTGCCGGGCTGCACTGGACCGGGATGATCACCCGTCCGACGCCTGTCGATCTGAAACTGAAAACCTGGGCCGACGAACATTTCAAACGCGGCGAGCTGGATGAAGAACTGCGCCTGCAGGATTTCCCGGTCAGCTGGGAAGAGATTGAACCGCATATGGATTTTTTCGATAAAGTCTGTGGTTCTTCGGGCGAAACCGGCAACCTGCGCGGTGTGATTCAAGCCGCTGGCGACCCGTTTGAAGGGGCCCGTTCTAACCCCTTCCCTAACCCACCGCTGGCAGACAGCCTCAACAGCAGCATGTTCCGCAAAGCCGCACAGGAGATGGGTTATCACCCCTACTCGATGCCGTCAGCGGCAGTGTCGGTGCCCTATACCAACCCCTATGGTCAGCAAATCGCCCCTTGTAACTATTGCGGCTTTTGCCAGTTTTATTCGTGCCTGAATTACTCCAAAGCCTCGCCACAGACAGCGATCCTCGATCGTCTGAAGCAGATGGCAAACTTCGACTATAAAACCCGCGCCAACGTGATTCGCGTCGAGAAACATGCCGACGGTAAAACCGCTACCGGTGTGACCTATATCGATGAAAACGGTGACGAAATTTTCCAGCCTGCCAGCATCGTTATCCTCTCGACCTTTGGTCTGAATAACGTGCGCCTGCTGCTGAATTCGTCTATCGGCAAACCCTACAACCCGATCACCGAAGAAGGGGTGATTGGCCGTAACTACACCCACCAGTACGGCGGTGGCTTTACGTTGTTCTTCGATAACCTCGAGTTCAACCCGTTTGCCACTGCGGGACCGACCGGCACGGTGATCAGTAACTTCGGGACCGGTAATATTGATACCGCCGCGCTCGGTTTTATCGGCGGTGCCAAAATCTACAGCTCGCAGCCCACCGGTACGCCGATGGCGGCAGCGGTGAAAAAAGGCGCGCCTTCCTGGGGAAGCGGCTGGAAAAAAGGGTTGAAAGAGAGCTACGGCCATTCGATGGGCGTAAAGCTCGAAGGCAGCAATATGGCGACCCGTAGCAACTACCTCGACCTCGATCCAGTGTATAAAGATCGCTTCGGCATGCCGCTGCTGCGCGTCACCTATGACTACGTGCAGAACGATCTGCGCATGCTGCAATTTATGAAGGAGAAGATGGAGGCGATCACCAAACATCTGAATCCGACGCAGTATTCCCACAACATTCTGAAGATGGACAGCCACTTCGCCAGCTCGCCCAACTACGTCAATACCCACAATGCGGGCGGCGCGATTATGGGTGAAAATCCGCGCACCTCGGCGCTCAATCGCTATCTGCAAAGTTGGGATGTGCACAACGTGTTTGTGATGGGAGCCAATGCCTTTCCGCAAAACTTCTATGCCAACCCCTCGGCGATGGTGGCAGGCCTGGCTTACTGGTCAGCCAAAGCCATTCGCGAGCAATATCTTAGCAACCCCGGCCCGCTGGTTCAGGCATAAGGAGATAACCATGAAATCGACACTTCGTTATCTGCTTATCGCTGGCTTGATGGGCATCGCCCAGCAAAATGCCCAGGCAGCCGATAGCGCGGATGCCTCGCTGATCGCCAAAGGGGAGTACCTGGCGCGTGCCGGTGACTGCACCGCCTGCCATTCCATTGCGGGCGGCAAAGAATTTGGCGGCGGGCTGGCGATCGCCAGTCCTATGGGGGTGATCTACTCCACCAATATTTCCCCCGATCCTGATGCTGGCATTGGCCGTTACAGCGAACAGGAATTTGCTGATGCGGTGCGTAAAGGCGTTCGCCGCGATGGCAAACACCTTTACCCGGCGATGCCCTACCCGGACTATCGCGGAATCACCGATGCCGATATCCACGCGCTGTATGTTTACTTTATGCAGGGGGTAAAACCGGTGGCAGAAAAAGCGCCGGAAACCGCACTCAGCTTCCCGTTTAACCAGCGCTGGGGCATGTGGTTCTGGAACCTTGCCTTTACCGACGATAAGTCATTCGAGCCGCGTCATTCGGTACCAGACGATATCAATCGCGGTAAATACCTGGTGGAAACCCTCGGTCACTGCGGCAGTTGCCATACCCCGCGCGGTATCGGTATGCAGGAAAAAGCGCTCAATGAATCCAGCAGCCATTATCTTGCTGGTGGCGAGCTGAATGGCTGGCCGGTTCCTTCCCTGCGCGGTATGCCCACCTGGACAGTGCAGAATATTACCGATTACCTGGCAACCGGTCGCAATGATTTTGCTTCGGTTGGCGGTGAGATGACAGGGGTGGTTGAACACAGTATGCAGCACATGACTGACAGTGACCTGAACGCCATCGCGGTGTATCTGAAGTCACTGCCTGCGGATACCCCAGTCAAAAATCGCCGGGAAAATGCCGATGCTGCCACCAGGCAGACTGCAGATCTGCTCACCCAGGGACATAACCTTGGTGCCGGTCAGATGTTATATATGAACAACTGCGAAGCCTGCCACTGGACTGACGGCAACGGCGCGAAGGGGATCTTCCCCCGGCTGAATGGTGGCGATGTGGTGATTGCGGATAACCCCACCGGGCTTATTAATATCATCCTGCAAGGTGCGCAAACCCCTTCCACGCCGAAAGCCCCATCGATCATGGCGATGCCCGGTTTTGCTGCGCGTCTGACCGATGAGCAGGTCGCACAGCTTGCCACCTTCGTGCGCAGTGGCTGGAGCAACGATGCGCCAGCGGTGACGGCCAAAGAGGTGCAGAAGGTACGTGAAGGCAAATAACGCCTGACTGCAGCGACCACCCCGGCTGAGGTGGTCGCTTTTTTTAGCCTTGCTTCGCTACACGCAGCCCGCCATAGGACTGACAAACCGGCATCATCTCAAGGGTGTTGATGTTGACGTGGGCAGGCAGATTGCTGACCCACCAGATAGCTTCCGTGATATCCGCAGGCGTCAGCGGTCGCGTGTCAGCATAGGTTTGCTCCACCCGGTTTTCGTCGCCTTTGAAACGCACGCTGGAGAATTCAGTTCCTCCCACCAGCCCCGGCTCTATATTGGTCACCCGCACCGCCGTGCCGAACAGATCGGTACGCAGATTGAGGCTGAACTGGCGTACAAAGGCTTTGGATGCGCCATACACATTGCCGCCGGCATAAGGCCAACTCCCCGCGGTTGAACCGAGGTTAATGATATGACCGCGATTGCGTTCCACCATGCCCGGCAGCAGCACACGGGTGACATGTACCAGACCTTTGATATTCACATCGATCATGGTGTTCCAGTCATCGATATTGGCTTTCTGCGCCGGTTCCAGGCCAAGGGCAAGACCGGCGTTATTGATCAGCACATCAATATCACGCCAGGTCAGTGGCAGTTGATCCAGTAATCCCTCCACCGCAAGGTGATCGCTGACGTCCAGCGCGAGGGTAAAAATATTCTCGCCCCCGGCGGCCTTCAGTTGATCCAGCTTGTCCTGACGACGTCCGGTGGCAATCACCCGATGGCCGTGTTGCGCATAACGCAGCGCCAGATCCCAGCCGAATCCGGCCGTGGCACCTGTAATAAAAATCAGCATGATATTTTCCTGGTATTCATCATTTTGTCGGATGCGTTTATTTCTTCGGCAAAATAAATTGCCCCACCAGCCCGGCAGAGGCCAGAACATGCCCTTTTAATTGCGCCATCACCGCGTCTCTGGTTAATCCTTTCGTCAGTGCATCAGGGTTGAAGTCAGTGGCAATTAAGGTGAAATTGTAATTGTGGATATCCCCATTCAGCGGCGGGCACGGGCCGGAATAACCCTGAACGTTTTTACCGTTGTTGCCAGGGGTATAACCGGTGACCCGGGTTAAATCCCCTTTGGCGAACTGATGACGGCTGCTGTCGATGCCATAGCCGAGGAAATGGGTCATGCCCAGACCATTCACCCCCTGCGGATCTTCAATCAGCAGTACATAACTTTTGGTATTAGCCGGGGCATCACGCCAGCTCAGCTGCGGCGAAATGTTTTGCCCCGGACATTGCCCGCCACCGCCCATTGACAGCGGCAGATGACCGGCATTGCGGAAATCCGTGGAATGCAACGTAAAGGGAGCGGCCAGCGCCCCGGCAGAACAGAACATCAATCCGGCCAGTAACCCGGCATGTGCACGTAATAACATCCGATATCTCCTTATTTATCGCTATTCTCTCGTCGGTCTGAAATAACCATCAAATCACCGCGCCGCTCTGCTGAAAGAAACGTCGGGTGCGATGATTGAGCTGGGTCGCTTTTTGCAGGGTTTGCGGATTAATGGCGGAGCGACACACATCCCAGGCGTTACCATTGGGATAGCAGGCGACCACGCTGAAATCATCCTGGCTGTGCAGCAGACGCTGTCCGGTTCCGGCCGGTAAGAAAATCACATCACCCTCTTTGGCCTGCATCACCACACCGTTATCGCCGCCCAGCTGCCATTCCCCGCGCCCGGAGGCCACGACGAAGATGGCATGGGTGCGGCTATGGAAGTGCTGATATGCAAAAGGCGCAGCCTGCCACTGGCGCGTCCATCCCGCCTGGTGCAGATCAGACATCAGGTCCGCCTGCCCGGCCTGCGTGCGAAAATGCAGAATGGGTAGCGCAGGATTATTGGGCACCCAGCCATCCGTCGCCATACGCCATTGATTGACCAACTGCAGGGAAGCCACAGCGCTGGCTTTGGCGGCCAGCGAGGGCAACAGGAAAGCCAGCAGTGCCGAGTGCTGGAGAAAATTGCGTCGGGTGAATTGAGCCATATCCATTCCTGAAAGTTCAGTGACCTGTTGAAGCCGGTTGCAAAAACGCCCATCTGGCTTCATTATCATACCTAGATAAACTAGGTATCAGACATAGCGAAGTCAAGCTAAGATAGCGACGAAGTTTGACTCTTTCTTTGTAAGCGGGTGATGACGATGAGAAGCAGTGCTGACGACAATCTAAAGAGCCATATCGAAATGGTCATCCTGGCCGCACTGGAACGCGGCCCCAGCCACGGTTACGCGCTGATTGAGCTGATTCATCAACTTACCGATGGCGTGCTGTCGTTTCAGGAAGGGACGGTGTACCCGTTGCTGCATCGTATGGAACAGCGCGGCCTGATCCAGGCGGAATGGGAAATCGCCCCGTCGAAACGTAAACGTCGCGTCTACAATCTGACCCGCGAAGGTCAGCAGGAATTAGTCAAAAAGCGTGAAGCCTGGGATAGCTACTCCGTCGCCGTCTCCTCTTTATTGCAGAGGTCGTAAATGGACCCGCTGACTGAACTACCAGAACCTGCCCGGCGTTATTTGCAGGCGTTGCAGTATGAACTGCGTTTTGAGCAGAAATACGCCGAGGATATCTGTCTGGAGATCAGCGAACATTTTTATGAAGCTGTTGAATGCAGCAGTGAAGCCCCGGAGCAGGCAGCACAGCGGGTAACACAACGCTTTGGATCGCCGCAAAATCTGGCCGCTGAGTTTGCCGTGGTGCTTATCACCCGCAAACTGCGCAACACCTTGTTTATCAACCTCGCCATCATCGTTGCCATTCTGCTCGCGGTGCTGACCTGCCTGACCGATCGCCACGGTGGCCCGGCGGTGATTACCGCAGTATTAAGCGGCTGCGTCACCTGGGCCGGATTACTGGCGATTCAGCGTAATGAGCTGGAAGGCATTCGCTTGTATCACTGGCTATGCACGCCGATTATTGCCTGCCAGACCACCTCCTGCGCGCTGCTGCTGGCCCTGTTGTGGAACCTGTTTAATTCGCCCGGTAGCACCCTTTACTATCACGCCTTTGCCGCCATCGCCGCGCTGCTGCTCGCGCTGCGCATGGTCCACCTGAAATTACGCAGCCGCAGCATGTGCGCGCTGTGGAAGCGCGCAGCACACCACTAACGCGTTTCCAGCGGCATTTTGCGGGTGGGCGGCGGAAAGGCCCCATCCATCACGCGCAAATCCGCAGGCTGCAGCCGCACGCTGAGCGCGGCAGCATTCTCTTTGATATGCGCCGCCTCGCCCGATTCCGGGATGGCGATCATATTGCCGTTGCGAATCACCCAGGCGAGCAGTACCGTCGAGGGTCCGGTCTGATATTTAGCAGCCAGCTGGGTGATGAGCGGATGACGCAGCAACGATGCGCCTTCGCCACCTAATGGGGAATAGGCCATCATCGGCATATGATGCTGGTTACACCATGGGATCAGGTCAAACTCAATGCCACGACTCGCCGGATTATAAAAAACCTGATTGGTGGCGCAGCGATCGCCCTGCTCGACGGCAAACAAATCTTCCATGTCATCGACATCGAAATTGGACACCCCCCAGGCCTTAATTTTTCCCTGCTGCTTCAGCTTTTCAAACCCGGAGACCGCTTCCGATAACACGCTGCTAAAACGCCAGTGCAGCAGGTAAAGATCGAGGCAGTCGGTGTTGAGGCGCTTCAGGCTGGCATTGCAACTGCGTTCCATCATCAGGCGATTAGCGTGATACGGGTAGATTTTGGAGACCAGGTAAACCCGATCGCGCAGGCCATCAATCGCCTTACCAATCAGCGATTCTGAACGCCCGTCACCATACATCTCAGCGGTATCGATCACCCGCAAGCCGCTGTCGATACCGGCGCGTAATGCATTGATCTCGGCAGCTTCGCTATGTCTGCCCTGACCGAGGTGCCAGCTTCCCATGCCAATAGCAGCAACCGACTGACCATTAAGAGTGACTGTTTTCATGCAATTTCTCGTTGAGAGGAGGAAAGGTTTTCGCTTCCAGCTGTACCTGTCTGCGGCCCAGCCACTGGCTGTTAACCAGCCAGATCAATGACAGCGGCAGCGCCAGCCAGATCAGCATGCCGCCACTCAGCCCGGCCGCCCCCATCGCTGCCCAGCTCCAGGCACCGACCTGGTCACCCGCACGATAGACGGCGGTATCGATGACGTTCTTGGCTTTGTATTTATCTTCCCGTTGCAGCACCGTGAACAGCACCTCACGCGCGGGTCGGGCAAAGGCGAAATTGGCCCCGCGGCGTAACACCGAAAACACCACAATCGACGCGGCCACCGGCCACAGGGACATGCTGGCAAAACCCAGCAGGGTGATCAGCGGCAGCAACCCTAACACCAGCTTCGTGCCGTAGCGCGACATCAGGCGGCTGGTGACAAACAGCTGGGTTACCAGGGTCAACACATTGACCACCAAATCGAGGTTGGCAAAGAACGCCGTACGATCGCTGTCATGCTGGAACAGATGGTGCACCAGCTCAGCCTGGCGGAAATAGATCAGGGTCGAGGTGACGGAATACAGCAACATATACAGGCAGATATTCAGCAAATAGGGGGACTGGAAAATGCGTGCAATACCAGAAAAAATGCCGCCACCGAGCGGCTGTGCCTGCTGGGCAGCCCCCTCACCCTCGGCAAGATGGGTAAAGGCACTCAGGCGCTTCACGCATCCGACCGCGCACTCCAGCAGCAGCGCGGCCAGAACAAAGAGCCCGACGATATTCAGACGATGTACCAGCAACGCAGTGATAGCCGATCCGAGGATGGCACCCAGCGTGGCCCCTGCGGCCATCATGGCAAACAGCCGACTGGCACGTTCGCGCGAGAAGATATCGGCCACCAGCGACCAGAACACCGAGACAACGTAGAGGTTGAACACCGAGAGCCAGACAAAAAATACCCGCCCCAGCCAGACCTGCATCGACGATGGCAGGGCAAACTTCAGTACGGCAAAGATGATGAGCTGGCTGATAAAAAACCGATACACCAGTGGGATAAAGCGCTTGCGTGGCAACGCACGCGATAACGCCGCAAAGGGAAGATTGAGGGCCAGGATAGCAATCAGCGTGGCGCTAAACAGCCACTGCAAATTATGCAGGCCCCCATCGATACCGAAGGTATCGCGAATCGGCCGCAGAACGTAATAGGCTGAGAGCACACAAAAAATGTAGACCATGCACCAGATTAATGCCTGCACCTCTTCCGGCCTGACGGGGGTAAGACGGAGCCAGAAAGGTACCGCTGGCTGATGCTGATGTTCCGTCTGTTGACTGCCCATAAATGCTCCCGATGTTTTAATCGTTCCGCGACTGCAAATGCCAATAACTTACCTAGACAATCTAGGTAAGTAGGATTGCGCTGTCAAGATGATGTGATCGACCTCACATTCGAAGGTAGAAAGAGCAAAGCGGGATAAAAAGGTGATCTGAACATTTATTTGCGAAGAATAACTTTTTGAAAATATTCAACGTTCTATTTTATTCCCTTCCTGATATTTCCCTGACTCACTCAACAGCGCAGCCATGAAAATAAAATTATCCGTTATGCCCGTATGTTTAAGCATTCTCTTCTCATTCGGCACAGAGGCTGCGGTGCGACTCTGCCAGCCCCAGCATGCTGATAACGCAACCCAGGCTATTCAGCAGGCGATAGATCATTGTTCGCAGGCGGGCGGGGGCAAAGTGGTGCTTACTGCCGGGGTATGGCACAGCGGCCCGTTATTACTGAAGGATAATGTGGAGTTATATCTGGCGGCAGGCAGCCGGTTAGCCGCCAGTTATCAGGGCAATCTATTCAGACCGGGTTTTATTTCGCAACCCGCACACTATGGCGAAGCCTTTATTCTGGCGAAGGATACCCACAACGTTGCCATTACCGGACCAGGCGTGGTTGATGGCCAGGGCGAGCAACAATGGTCACTGGCTACCACCGCACGCAACCATCTGAAACAAGGGGATACGGCGTGGTTTACCCAACACTATCCGGGCATTCCCCCCGCCAATGGCATGCCCCGCCCGTGGCTGATTGAATTCTCCCATGTGACACAGGGCCGCATCGCCAACCTTGGTATTGAAAACTCACCAATGTGGAATCTGGTGATACGCGACAGTAAAAATATTGATGTCGCCAACAGCACCATCACCAATCCGCCCGATTCACCCAATACTGACGGCGTCGATGTGATTTCTTCGCACGAGGTCAGGCTGCATCATCTGAATATCTCCACCGGTGACGACGATATCTCGATTAAATCCGGGCTGGCAAAACGTACGGATAATGCGGCAAGCAGCGATATCACCATTGACCATATTCAGTCTGAAGAGGGTCATGGCATCTCCATCGGCAGTGAAACCATTAACGGTATTGGCAAAGTCACCCTGCACGATCTGGATTTCAACGGCACCGAAAATGGCGTGAGGATTAAATCCGGGCGCGATCGCGGCGCGAATATTGGCCCGATTATGATCCGCGATGTCACCATGCAACAGGTCAAAACCCCGCTGGTAATTACCGACAGTTATGGCGGTAACGGCGGTTACTCGGCTGACAGCGTCAGCCCGATTGCCGCACAGCCACTGACGGCGACCACGCCGAGAATTCACGATGTGACGATTGAGAATCTGCATGCCAGCGGTGCGCACAGTGCCGGGATCATCAGTGGATTACCGGAAGCACCACTAAGCCACATCCATCTGGCCTCGATCCATATCGCTGCGCAGACCGGGCTGCAAAGCCGTTACGTTTCAGGCACGCAAAAGCAGGTGGACATCCATGCCGCGCGCGGTCAATCTCAGTTATCCGGACCGGACACTCATTGGATAACCCGATAACATGCGTGCGAATATGTTTGAGTATATGGATATCTTCATCCAGGTGGTTGAGCAAGGCAGCTTCACCCGAGCTGCCGATGTGCTCCAGCTGCATCGTCCGGCAGTCAGCAAGGCGATTCAGCAGCTGGAGGACGAACTGGGTGCCAAACTCATTCATCGCACCACGCGCAAACTGAGCGTGACCGCTGAAGGGGACGCGTTCTACCAGCGCGCCAGACAATTAATGGCCGAAATGGGCGATATGATGGCCAGCTTCTCGCCCACCCTGCCGCCACGCGGCCGTTTATTGCTGGATGTGCCGCTGTCGCTGGCGCACTGCCTGCTGATCCCCAACCTCGCCGCTTTCAGGGCGCTTTACCCGGATATTGAGGTGGTACTGCTGTCGTCCGACAAAAAGACCGACCTGATCGCCGAAGGGGTGGATTGCCTGGTCAGGATCGGTGATTTAGCCGACTCCAGCTTTATCTCGCGCCGCTTAGGCGACATCCGCATGGTCACCTGCGCCGCACCCGCCTATATCGAAAAACACGGCATCCCCGCCACGCCAGACGATCTGTTGAGCCATCAGGCGGTTAACTTTTTCAGTGAACATAGCCGCGAAGTGATGGACTGGAAGTTTTATGTGGATGGCGTGATGGTTGCACGTCGGGCGGGCAGTAGCGTGCTGGTGGATAACTCAGATGTTTTGCTGTCGTGTGGGCTGGCAGGCCTCGGCATCATTCAGGCGACCCGGAACGCCCTGGCACCGCATATTCAGGCCGGGCGTCTGGTGGAGGTGTTAACCGATTATCCTCCGGTCGCTAAACCGGTGTCGGTGCTCTACCCGGACCGGCGCTATCTTGCCCCTAAGGTGCGCGTGTTTATTGACTGGTTCAGTGAGGTTTTTAGCCAGCACCCGCATTAAATGCGCCACCATTGTTACTGCATCAGTAACACTGAAGTTCCCCGGCGTTTATTTTTCGCCCGGCGTTAACAACGTAGTCTGTAAACAGATGAATCTGGCATATCGCCCGATGACCTGAAGAGATCTGCACATGACTAAAGTTGTTGTTTTCAACCGCACTGGCGGCCCCGAAGTGCTGGAAATTGTTGATGTTAACGTCGCGGCTCCGGCCGCAGGCGAAGTTCAGATTCGGGTGCAGGCCATCGGTCTGAACCGTGCCGAAATCATGTACCGCACCGGTCAGTACGTTATTGAGCCTGAGTTTCCGGCACGCCTTGGCTATGAAGCGGCGGGCATCGTGGCGGCGGTGGGTAGCGACGTTACGGATTTCGCCCTGGGAGATAAAGTCAGCGTCATCCCCTCATTTATGTTTAACCAGTACGCCATGTATGGCGAGGTCGTCAACGCGCCGGTTCACGCCGTGGTTAAACATCCGGAAAATCTTTCCTTCAACGCAGCGGCGGCCAGCTGGATGATGTATGTCACCGCGTTTGGCGCGCTGATCGAATATGGCAACCTCAAAGCCGGTGAGCATGTGGTGATCCGCGCCGCCTCCAGCAGCGTAGGGCTGGCAGCGATTCAGATCGCCAATATGGTGGGAGCGATCCCCATCGCCCTGACCCGCACCAGCGAAAAACGGGAGCTGCTGATGCAGGCGGGAGCCGCCGCCGTGATCGCCACCGACGAACAGGAGATGGAAGAAGCAATTAATCACGCCAGCGCTCATCAGGGCATCAATATTGTGTTCGACCCTGTGGGCGGGCCTGATGTTGCCAGGCTGACGCGTGTGATGGCGAAAAACGGCCTCTATTTCCAGTATGGCGCGCTGGATAGCCGCGATTTACAGGTGCCGGTGTTTGATATTCTCGGCAAGCATCTGACCCTGCGGGGCTATGAACTCTTCGAAATCACCACCGATGCAGAAAAAATGGCACGCGCTAAAGCCTTTGTGACTGCGGGGCTGCGTTCCGGCCAGCTGCATCCGGTTATTGATAAAACCTTCCCGCTCGACCAGATTGCCGACGCGCAGCGTTATATGGAATCCAATGGTCAGGTGGGCAAAATTGTCGTCACGATAGCGTAAATGGAGCAGCATATGACTTTTCAACCCAGCTGGCAGGCACCCGCCATCAATCGTAAAAAAATCGGTGACATGACTGTCACCATGCTGAGCGATGGTTTTCTGGACGTTTCCTTTGAGCTGCTGTCAGGCATTGACGGTTCGCGCGCCGAAGCCTTGTTGCAGCGCCGTGGCGCGCCGATCGCCCCACGGATTAACATTAACGTTTACGTGGTGCAGACAGCGGATCGCACCATTCTGATCGACAGCGGTGCCGGAGGAATTAAGGGCTGGGGTGGACGATTACCGGTGGCACTGGCGGCGGCAGGCATTGACCCGTTGCAGATTGACACCATTTTGCTGACCCATTGCCACCCCGATCATATCGGCGGCCTGGCCGGTCCGTTGCAGACTCCGCTGTTCCGCAACGTGCAGCAGCTTTTTATTCATGAGAAGGAACTGGCATTCTGGCGCGATGAAACTATTGCGGCCAGCGCCCCCGATAGCTTCCGTCCCTACTTTGAACTGGCGAAAAATGCGTTTAACGCGTATGGCCAGCAGCTGGTACCGTTCCGTGAAGAAGCCATTCTGCCAGGTATCCAGGCGGTGCCGTTGTTTGGTCATACCCCCGGTCATACCGGCTATCTGCTGGGTGACGAACACGACTCGCTGCTGATCTGGGGCGACATCGTGCATTTCCCGCATATCCAGGTCACACAGCCGGAAGTCACCATCGCCTTCGACAGCGACCCGGTAGCGGCAGCGCAAATCCGCGGCAAACTGCTGGATCGCGCGGCCAGCGATAATCTTGCCGTCAGCGGTATGCACTTCAATCTGCCCACTACCGGTAAAGTGGTTCGGGAAGGGAATGGTTTTGCGCTGAATTACGATTTGTGGTCGCCGGTGCTGTGAAACAATGCTATGCGCCCCAAACGCAAAAACCCAGCCATAAGGCTGGGTTTTCTGAATTTTGGTGCCCGAACCCGGAATCGAACCAGGGACACGGGGATTTTCACTTCCATCGCTAATTTGTTGATAAAGTTAATCATTAGTTAACGAAAGATCTCACCTGTCTACTCACACATCCCATTAACTCAATTGGATGTGCAACATGAAAACGCTTCCTGTGATTTCCCCGAAAGGGGGTGAGGTTAAATCCTCGTTTGCGGCGTACCTGGCTGGCTTCCTTGCTGATGCCGGGCTGAAAACTCTCTTGATCGATGCCGATTACTCGCAACCCACCGCCAGCAGTATCTATATGCTGTCCGATGAAGCTCAGTTTGGGTTGTTTGAACTGCTCATGCAGATGGTCAGTGACCCTATGCAATGCATCTCGCAAACCGTCATCGCCAACCTCGACGTCATTTACTCCAACGATCCTGACGAACTGCTGCCAACGGCGATGTTGCATGCTGCTGATGGCCGTCTGCGGCTGCGTAATATCCTGCAGCACCCTTCTTTCAGTCACTACGACACCATCATCGTGGATTCAAAAGGTGCCACCGGCATCATGACCGAGCTGTCCCTGCTTTCAGCAACCGGTAATGCTTTGGGGGTGGTGAAACCCATCCTGCCGGATGTACGGGAATTTATTCGCGGATCCCTGCGCATGCTTTCACGCCTGAGTACCTATGAGAAGTACGGTATCTCGCTCCCTACAATCTCCATTCTTGTCAATTGCATAGAGAACACCTCTCTGGGCCGCAAAGCAGTGGAAGGGCTATCCAGCAATGACCTCATCGTTTCTCAACTGGTTTAATACCTACCGTTTCGGTTGGTTTGTATGGCGGATGGCCATTTATACATTTCTCGGCTGGAGTGTCTGGAGAATTTACAAAGCTAAGAACCTCGGGGAAAAGAACCATAATTCTCTGACACGTATGGTATTGGTCAGTCTGGTATTTATTCTGTTGTGTGAGTATGCACTGTTCAGTCAGGGTAATGCTGATGACCACTAACAGCTATCTCGAATACTTTCTGACATTGCTTGGCTGGGTCATTAATAACGGACTGTGGAACATTATGCTCAGCACAGGTTTATTTACTCTGCCACTGGCTTTTAAGGTGCTGGGCATATGGTTGAAAGTCCGCGAAGAAGGAGAAGATGAAGGTAATAAAGGCATGCTGTCCCTTCCCCGCATCGAGAATGCTTTGTATGGCGCGTTTTTTATAATGGTGATTTGCTGCGTCCCGTTAATTAACGTCAGTCTGGAAACGCTGCAATACGACACATCCCGAGCCAAAAGCTGCGGTTCTTGGATCCCAAAAGCACCAGATGAAAGTGGTTATGCCAGCATCGTTTCAAGCCTGAATAATCAGACTGCCGCCGCACCGATATGGTGGTTATTAGTGCATAAACTGTCGAAAGGCATCACACAGGCTTCTGTTGCCTCTATCCCATGCCGACCTGATATGCGTCAGGTTCGCTTTGAAGTGCAGCATACCCTGATAGCCAATAAGTCACTCGCGCAAGAATTGCAAGACTTCACCAATGACTGCTACTCCCTGGCACTCTATGAATGGAAACGTGATAACCGTGGTCAGGATACGGATAAAGCCACCCTGCGGGATATCGAGTGGATTGGCAGCAGCATCCTCCTGAGACATTATTACCCCAACCTGCAATCGAAACTTCCCCGGCCAGCATTTCCCTGGTCGGACAGCAGAGACAACGGCCGACCAAACACCGGGATAGATGAAAAAACAATCCACCTCTATATTAATATCTCAAGATATGGATGAATTTCATCTAAGTATTCATTCACAACAAAGATCTGCGATAAGTAGCTAATTAGATCTCGTTAGTCCACTTTTTCATATGGAAGTCCAATATTAGCTGGCATTTCAACCAACACCGCACGTGCACTATGAGAGGATACGTCAAAATGAATTCTCCCGCCGAGATTCAATACATCAGAAAGTTTGCATCTGACTTGTAAATCGCCTGCACTATGATAATAGTTATTAGGTGTTGATGAAGTACTTATCATGAAATTAATACCTCCACCTGCCAATTCCCTTGCAGGAAGCACAGATTCTGTATACTTCCATTTCCCATCTTCTTGTATATATTTCGGCATTCCTAAATCTGCCATGGCATTCTTATTATTATAAATAGTTTTATCAGATTCATTTATCCCTAACTTAACATTTTCCGGTTTAATTGTACGATGAAAAAACACATCATCCGCACTCTTACCAATTAAAGAATCAGACCCAATCCTCTCAATCATTATCATTAATGATATAGCGTCTTCACTTCCCCATTGCTTAGATAGTGTTTTAATATCATCTGCCATATCAGCATCAATGTGAGAGTAAGCTTCATTTATAACATGTAGCTTTTCAGAAAATGAGAAGCTAACCATCGGGTCCTCATTCTTATCCTTCACATTTTTGATTGTATTTGTAGCTGAGATAGACAGAGCATCATCTTTAAGATTAGTTTTAATTCCTTTAATTTCATCAGAAAAACCATTTTTGAAAACATCAATGACATCCTCAAAATTCATGTTACTAACCTTGTTGCGATGATATCCATTACTCACTCCCTCTGACTCTATAATATAACCATCTTTAGTATCAAAAGAAATTGTCTGTACGTTCCTCACAACATCATCTTCCCCTTCGAATAAAAGTGTAATAACTCCCATTTCTGAATTTTTCCGCAGGGGATTAATTATTTCTTCGATTTCCCCATTAATAAGATGCTGTTTTGTCTTGGAGGATATTTCAGACATCTCACTTCCAGATACATGCTTCCCAAGGTAACTATCAACGCTAGCATTGTGAGCATCCGAACTTACAGCTCTGGTGACGTCTGAAGAATTATAGCTACTAATAGTTTCAGATGATAATTTTGATATTGAATTTGCAAACATAAAAACCTCATTGTCATAATGAATAATCGCCGATAATATATATGTTGCAAACAGCGCTCTTATGAAAAACAACAAAGACTTCTGTAAAACAGCACATAGCCTCCTAATCTTTGTATGTGCATCTGTTTCTAATTGGATATCTTAAAGGAAGGCAATATCTTCTCCAGTTAGTCAATTAGAATTGACTAACTGGAGAAGATATTGATACTTTATTACTGTTGTAGCGCTATCTAAGCGACCATCTAAAATCCCCTAAACCCCTGAGAGGGATGCCTTCGGGCGGTAAATCCGTTTAACCTTTGAAAACGGGTACCATCTTTGTGGTTAAGGTCACCAGAGCAGTCGGAGCTGGTTTAAACACCTATAATTCAGCATAAAGTAGATGCTGACTTCAGCTTTATTCAGAGCTGAACCAGCTTCTGAACCTCAAGCGAAATTTGCTGTGATGCATAAATCCATTATGCCTTATTGAAAGCATAGAATTTTACATCGATCTGGAAACCGCGCGGCGTCACTTGCGAAGTGGCGAAGGCACTACCAAGTGACGCGCGCAGCGCGCATACCTCAACGTCCCGATTCACAGCCTTCTACGGGACCTTTTACCCTCTGACCGGCACGTAGTCGGCCATTTAAGTTATCAACCAGACCAACACCTCAGTTGTTGGTTAATCAAATAGGAGGAAATCAACGCGATATTTAGGCGACGTCAGCAACATTGACAGACGGAGGAGTCCTGAGAGATCAGGAAGCGGTGACCTGCCCCCAGTATTAGATACAACCGTTAGTTAGTCATGTCGGTTTGGTTACCTTCACATTCTTCATTTCGCCACCGTGCTGCAAACTCTGATGGCGTCAGATAATTCAGTGCTGAATGCGGACGATATTCGTTATAATCCTGCCGCCAATCATTAATGATTCTCCTGGCGTGAAGGATATCGCTGAACCAGTGCTCATTCAGACATTCATCGCGAAATCGTCCGTTAAAGCTCTCAATAAATCCGTTCTGCGTTGGCTTGCCCGGCTGGATTAAGCGTAACTCAACACCATGCTCAAAGGCCCATTGATCCAGTGCGCGGCAAGTGAACTCCGGCCCCTGGTCCGTTCTTATCGTCGCCGGATAGCCCCGAAACAGTGCAATACTGTCCAGAATACGCGTGACCTGAACGCCTGAAATCCCGAATGCGGTGATAATGGTCAGACACTCCTTCGTGAAGTCGTCCACACAGGTCAGGCACTTGATCCTGCGACCGGTGGCTAGCGCGTCCATAACGAAATCCATTGACCAGGTCAGATTGGACGCCGCCGGGCGGAGTAGCGGCAGACGTTCCGTTGCCAGGCCTTTACGACGTCGTCTGCGTTTTACGCCCAGCCCGCTGAGATGATAAATGCGGTACACGCGCTTGTGATTAACATGAAGGCCTTCACGGCGCAGTAACTGCCAGATGCGGCGGTAGCCAAAACGCCTGCGCTCCAGTGCCAGTTCAGTGATGCGCCCTGATAAATGCGCATCAGCCGCCGGACGCTGAGCCTCGTAGCGGCAGGTCGACAAAGGCAAACCTGTAAGCCTACAGGCACGACGTTGCGACAGACCGGTCGCATCACATATAAACTTAACGGCTTCCCGCTTGTGGTCTGTCGTCAGTACTTTCGCCCCAGAGCCACCTGAAGTGCCTCCTTATCAAGCATGGCTTCGGCAAGCAGTGTTCTCTTCCTCAAGCGACTTCAGGCGCTTGACCTCGGGCACCTCCATACCGCCATACTTCTTGCGTCAAGTGTAAAAGGTGGCGTCGGAGATGGCGTGCTTACGGCAGAGCTCACGAGCAGAAACCCCGGCGTCGGCCTCGCGGAGGATACTGATGATCTGTTCGTCGGAAAAACGCTTCTTCATGGGGATGTCCTCATGTAGCTTATGAAGACATTACTAACATCGCGGTGTATTAATCAACGGGGAGCAGGTCAATGGAAGTGGTAGGAAAAACTCTTGAACAGGAGCTAATTTTACATACAGATGCAGCTGTTAACGAGGGATTGCGAAACTTGACG
Organism: Pantoea sp. X-Soil-TKNS-1280; assembly: GCF_059730475.1. Lineage (NCBI taxonomy): Bacteria > Pseudomonadati > Pseudomonadota > Gammaproteobacteria > Enterobacterales > Erwiniaceae > Pantoea > Pantoea sp. X-Soil-TKNS-1280. The sequence goes on from NZ_AP035962.1 coordinate 3,634,589, forward strand.
CAGGGGTGATTTACTGTGAGTATTGCCAGCGATCAGAAAAAGGACGCATGCGTTGGCGCGCAGCGTCCTTTCTGAGGAAATCAACTTACAACGTCGTAGTGGTAAAACTTCGCTTAACCACCATTTGACAAGTCGATTCCGTATTATCCGCCCGTTAAGACTGAACCTCTTAACCAGCGTGCATTGATGCAGAATTAGTGGTGCCCGAACCCGGAATCGAACCAGGGACACGGGGATTTTCAATCCCCTGCTCTACCGACTGAGCTATTCGGGCAACGGGGCGCATTAAACCCTAACCAGCCCGCACCGTCAAACGCTTTTCGGTGAAATGCGACTGACTGCCGTCTTTTACAGCAATCGGATAAAAAATCGCGCATTTTCGGCCTTTCAGGCCATAAATTTACTGCGTCAAACCCAGCCTGCCATCACGCTGACATAAAAGTGTCACAGCGCTCGCGTACCCTAAGATTAATCTTAATTCATGCCAGACTTCCGCTATGCAGCTGCCCGATTTACGCGCTGGCCTTGCCGCACTGTCGAGCCGTTACCGCGCACGTTCGCTTTGCATTGCGGTGCCGTTCGTCACCCCTGCCAGCGATAACCTCGCCGTGATGACGCTGTTTACCGAACACAAAGACCTGATTGGCCTGCCGGTGGTCGAAGAGGGTCGTCCCTTCGGCATGATCAACCGTCACATTTTCCTGTCGCAAATGACGCGTCCCTTCTTCCGCGAGTTGTATGATCGGAAAAGCTGTATCGCCTTTATGGATAAACATCCGCTGGTAATCGATGCCGATACCCCGCTCGATCAGGTCGCGCAGCAGGTGGTGGCGAGTGGTGATAAGTCGGTGACCGATGGTTTTATCCTCACCGAAGCGGGCAACTATATCGGCATTGGTCTCGGCATTGATTTAATTCGCACCGTGTCGGATTTACAGGCACAGCAGCATCAGCAAATCCTACAAAGCATCGATTACGCGCGCGTCATTCAGGATGCCATGCTCGAACACTCCACCCAGCAAATGGCTTTACAGCTGGATGACTGGTGCCTGCACTGGCAACCACGCGATGGCGTCGGTGGCGACTATTACGCTTTTCATCAGGATGAGCAGGGCTGGCTGGCACTGATTGCTGATTGCACCGGCCACGGCATTCCTGGCGCCTTTATGACGGTGATTGTGCAATCGGCGCTGGAAAATGCCCTGCAACAAAACCGCCGTTCACCGTCTGAGCTGTTACAGGCGTTAAACCGGCATATCAAGCAGACCCTGGGTCAGCTCAACGCCTCACAGCAAACTTCCCATTCGAATGACGGTTGTGATGCCATCGCATTGCGGCTGGATACGCAGCAGCATCAACTCAGCTGGGCCAGCGCGCGTATGCATGCCTTATTGCAACCCGCCATCGAGGCTGCCGAAACCCTCGCCGCTGACCGCACCGGCGTGGGCTATACCGATACGCCGCTGGATTATGTCTGGACAGAACATCAGCGCACGCTGATACAAGGCGACATGCTGCTGGTGATGACCGATGGCGTCACCGACCAGCCCGGCGGTGAACGGCAGATTATGTTTGGCAAAAAACGTATTCAGGCCCTGGTGAACCACTATCAGACTCTGCCGATGAGCGAACTTTCTTTGGCATTTCAGCAGGATTTTCTCCACTGGCAAGGCAACCAGCCGCGACGCGATGACGTCACCTGGTTTGGCTTCCGTTATTAACCGAGTCGTAAACATCATGAATCACGAGTCGCACGCCAGCGTCGCATCGCCGGACCAGGTGGCACTGCATTACACCGGTTTTTTTTCGCCACAGAACATCACGGCGATGGGCGAGGTGATTAAAGTCTTTCTCGAAAACCAGCAGGCCCCGGTGAAGGTGCGTCGTCGCCTGTTTTCCAGCTTTGTCGAGATTGTGCAGAACATTTTGCGTTACTCACAGGACAGTCGCGCCCTGAGCCATGAAGAACAGGATTTCCGCTTTGGCACCGTTTGTCTGCGCGTAGATGGCGACAACTACGTGCTGGAGAGCAGCAACCTGGTCGATCAGGCCGCCTGCGACCAGTTGCGTTACTGGCTCGATATGCTGCGCGCCATGAGTGACGAAGAGATCAAACAGGCGTATCGGGTGGGTCTGCGCAGTGAAAGCCCTGCCACCAGCAAAGGGGCAAATATTGGTTTACTGACGCTGGCACGCGATGTCAGCGAACCGCTGGAGTATGAATTGCGTCCGCTGGAGACCAGCGATTTCGCGACGTTTTGGCTGAAAGCTACCATTCACCAGGATTGATGTTGTTATGCAAAACCTTGTTATCGCTGCGACAGACAGCACCCCCGACGTTGACTTTAATTTTGCCGATCGCCTGTTTTCCCTGCGCGGTGAATCCTGGCCGGAGAATGCCGCCGCCTTTTATCGCCCGCTGCTGGATGCACTGGAAAGCTGGACCCCGGATAGCCAGGGCCAGCTTACGGTTAATATCGCCCTGCGCTACTTCAACAGCTCCAGCACCAAGATGCTGTTCAGCCTGTTCGATTTGTTCAACCAGCTGGCGCAGGATGGGCAGACGGTGGAGCTGAACTGGTTCTATGATGCGGAAGATGATGTTTCTGAGGAGTTTGGTCAGGAACTGGCGCTGGACTTCACCGATCTGCAAGTGCAATTGCAGGCGGAAATGCCCTCATGATGGACCTCAATGAGCTGTTCCGCGAAGAGAGCGAAGTGCTTAATCGCTCACAGGATGTGGCGGCTCAGACCTCACTCAGCGCCGAGGACTATCGCGATGCGCTGCTGAGGCTTAATCGCCATTATCAACGTCTGATGCGCGATACCTATCGGTTGATTTCGCGCAGTGACCGCGCAGAACGCGAACTGAACCGCGTCAATGAACAGCTCAACCGGCTGGCGCAGGAGCTGGAATATAAAGCCACCCATGATCCGCTGACGGCGGTGTGGAACCGCAGCGCCATTATTCAACGCATTACCCATACGCTGACCAGTGGACCGGCAGCGCTGATTATTCTCGATATCGACCACTTCAAGAAGATCAACGATGAGTTCGGTCATCCGATGGGCGACAAAGTGATTTGCGAACTGGTGTCGCGCGTGCAGGCGCACTGCCCGGCGGAAGCCAGTATTGGCCGTATCGGTGGCGAAGAGTTCACCGTGCTGCTGCCCTTTTTCCGGCTGTCCGACGCCGTAATTGTGGCGGGCGCGATTCACGCCTCGCTCAACGCCTCGCCGCTGGCAATACTGCCCGGCCAGCTGGTGACCGCCAGCCTCGGCGTCAGCTATGGCAAGCCGGGTTCCGATTTCGAAACCCTCTACAACAACGCCGACGCCGCCCTGTATGACGCCAAACACCACGGCCGTAACCGGGTGTTCTTTCGTTAGTGCGCCGCTGGCGCGTTGGCGTTATTGGCCGTCTCCAGTGGTACGGCTGCTGGTGGCGGCAGGAAGATATGGTCGAGAATGTTGCGCATCACTGGCGCAGCGGTAATCCCTTCATTACCCCCGTTCTCCAGAATCAACGCCACCGCCACTTTAGGATCGTTAAACGGCGCAAAGGCGGTATAGAAGATATGGTCGCGCAGGCGGACTGGAATCATCTTCGCGTTATAAGTCTGGTTCTGCTTGAGGCTAAACACCTGTGAAGTACCACTTTTCGCCGCAATGCCGTACGGTGCCGTGTGGAAGTATTTGTAACCGGTACCGTTTGGCGCATTCGCCATGCCAAACATCGCATGACGCACCAGCGACCAGTACGGCGATTTTGGATCGCCAATTTGCGGCTGCGGCTCTTTAGGCTGATACGCTTGCTGCAGGGTGCCGAGCTGCACTTTCTCCAGCAGATGCGGATTGATGACCCGACCATTGTTGATCAGCGCCACCAGCGCTTTCACCATCTGAATCGGTGTGGCAATCCAGTAACCCTGACCAATGCCCACCGAAACGGTATCGCCCTGATACCAGCCCTTTTTATGTACCTTCTGTTTCCATTCGCGGCTGGGCAGTAATCCGGCGTACTCTTCGTTCAAATCGATGCCGGTGGGTTTGCCGTAGCCAAACTGGCTGAGCATATGATGGATACGGTCGATGCCCATCATAAACGCCACCTGATAGAAGAAGGTGTCGGCGGATTCCTCAATTGCGCGTGTCACATCCAGCATGCCGTGACCACTTTTTTTCCAGTCACGGTATTTGCGGTCAGTACCGGGCAGCGTCCAGGTCGGTGCACCAAAGAAGGTCGTTTGCGGCGTGATCACCCCGGTCAGCAACGCCGACATCGCCATATAAGGCTTCACCGTTGAGGCAGGCGGATACAGCCCCTGGGTCACGCGGTTAATCAGCGGCAGGTTCTTATCCTGCAACAGGGTTTTATACGCCTGGTAGCTGATGCCTTTTACAAACGGGTTGGGATCATAGCTGGGGCTGGAAACCATCGCCAGCACGCTACCATCGTGCGGATCTTCAATCAGCACCGCCGCGCGCTGGCCCACCAGCTGGCTTTCAACGTACTGTTGCAGATGCAGATCGAGGGTCAGATAGATATTCTTTCCGGCCACCGGCGGCACTTCTTTCAAGACCCGCACGATGCGGCCATGGTTATCGACTTCCACTTCCTGATAACCGGTTTTGCCGTGCAGCACCGACTCGTAATAGCCTTCAATGCCCTGCTTACCGATATTGTGGTCAGCGGCGTAGTTCTCACCCACGCCCTCTTCATTCAGGCGTTTGTAGTCGTTGTCGTTGATTTTCGAAACATAACCCACCACGTGCGCCAGATCGGCCCCATAGGGGTACTCACGATCCTGATAGGTATCAATGCTGACGCCGGTGAATTTGAACTGGTTAACCGAGAAACGGGCGACCTGCTCATCGGTGAGTTCTTCCTTCAGCACCACCGGTTTATAGCGGCTGTTTTGCTTGAGGTTCTTCCAGAAGGTGTCGATCTCTTCCGGGGTTAAATCAACGATCGGCGTCAGTTCGGCGATGGTCGCCTTCATATCGTCGATTTTGTACGGTGTCAGCAGGATGTCGTACCAGGTGACATTGCGCACCAGCGGAATACCGTTGCGATCGTAGATCAGGCCACGCGTCGGCGCGATGGGGATCATTTTGATGTCGTTTTCGTTGGATCGCGTCTGGTAATAGCTATGCTGCTCAACCTGGATACGGTAGAGGTTAACGCCAAGAATAGTGAAACAAATCACCACCAGGGTAAAAGCCACGATCGCGCGGCGAATAAACAGTTTTTCTTCGGCTTCGAAATTACGGAAATTCATCAGGGGGGCTTAGTCTCTTCGTTATCCCGCTAATGATAGGGAGAGATAGCGTCAGAGCCAGCAGGAAGATGCACAAGCCTGGGTAAAAGTGTGTCAGATGTTTTCCGTAACGGCGCGATAAATCACGCCGTTACGGTATAAGCGATGTTCAGCGGGAAATTAATCCCCCAGCAACACCGATTCCAGCGCGATCTTGATCATATCGTTAAAGGTGGTCTGACGCTCAGCGGCGGTGGTCTGCTCGTGAGTCCGGATATGATCCGACACAGTACAGATCGCCAGCGCTTTGGCACCAAACTCCGCTGCCACGCCGTAGATACCCGCCGCTTCCATCTCAACACCGAGGATGCCGTATTTTTCCATCACGTCGAACATTTGCGGGTCCGGCGTGTAGAACAGGTCAGCAGAGAAGATGTTACCCACGCGCGCGTCCACACCGAGCGCTTTGGCCGCATCGACTGCGTTACGCACCATATCGAAATCCGCAATCGCCGCGAAATCGTGATCTTTGAAACGCATACGGTTTACTTTGGAATCGGTGCAGGCACCCATACCAATCACCACATCACGCAGTTTCACGTCCGCACGCACCGCACCGCAGGAGCCAACACGGATGATTTTCTTCACGCCAAAATCGGTGATCAGTTCTTTGGTGTAGATCGAGCAGGAAGGGATGCCCATACCGTGGCCCATCACCGAGATTTTGCGACCTTTGTAGGTTCCGGTGTAGCCCAGCATGCCGCGTACGTTGTTCACTTCAACCGCATTTTCGAGGAAGGTTTCTGCAATGTGCTTCGCACGCAGCGGATCGCCCGGCATCAGAACCACGTCCGCGAAATCACCCATTTCTGCATTAATATGAGGCGTTGCCATCGTTATTTTCCTTATTAAAAATTGGTCGCTGTTTTACAGCATGCTTTTGCCGTAGTCCATGCTGGACAGGCCGAAATAATGCGCGATTGTCTGGCCGATATCGGCAAAGGTGTCGCGATAGCCAAGGGAGCCAGGTTTCACCTTCGGTCCGTAAATCAGCACCGGGATGTGCTCACGCGTATGTTCGGTGCCCTGCCAGCTAGGGTCGCAGCCGTGGTCGGCGGTGAGGATCAGAATATCATCCTCCTTCACCTGCGCCATCAGCTCTGGCAAACGGCGGTCGAACAACTCCAGCCCACCGGCGTAACCGGCGATATCACGACGATGGCCCCAGGTAGAGTCAAAATCGACGAAGTTGGTGAACACAATCGACTGATCCGGCGCTTTTTTCATCTGCTCGATGGTGGCATCAAACAGCGCATCCAGCCCGGTGGCTTTCACTTTTTGTGTGATGCCCTGCTGTGCGTAGATATCCGCGATTTTACCGACGGAAATCACTTCACCGCCCTTCTCGTCCACCAGCTTTTTCAGCATCGTCGCTGACGGCGGCTCCACGGCGAGATCGTGACGGTTACCGGTACGCTCGAAGTGACCGGCTTTGTCGCCCACAAACGGACGCGCAATCACACGGCCAATGTTGTAGCCGCCTTCGGTCAGTTCTTCGCGGGCGATTTCACACAACGCGTACAGACGTTCGAGGCCGAAAGTCTCTTCGTGACAGGCAATCTGGAACACTGAATCCGCAGAGGTATAGAAAATCGGCTTGCCGGTTTTCATATGCTCCTCGCCGAGCTGGTCAAGAATCACCGTACCGGACGAGTGACAGTTGCCGAGGTAACCGGGTAGATCAGCTCGCTGCACCAGTTTATCCAGCAATTCCTGCGGGAAGCTGTTCTCTTTATCGGTGAAGTAACCCCAGTCAAATAACACCGGCACACCGGCAATTTCCCAGTGGCCCGACGGCGTATCTTTACCGGATGAGAGTTCGCTGGCGTAAGCATAAGCCCCGATGATTTCCGCACTGGCGTCCAGCCCCGGCGGGAAACGCCCGGTTGAGAGTTCAGCGGCTTTGCCCAACCCAAGAGCAGTGAGGTTTGGTAAGTGTAGCGGCCCTGTGCGGCCTTCATTGGCCCGGCCTTCGAAGCACGCTTCGGCGATATGGCCGAGCGTATCCGATCCTTCATCGCCGAACTTAGCGGCGTCTTTGCTGGAGCCGATCCCAAAGGAGTCGAGAACCATAATAAAAGCACGTTTCATGCAAGTCTCCTGCGCAACTGCGCGATGACAAGTCAAAAAAAAGCGATCAGATCAGTATACCCGAACGGCTATTGCCTGGCACGCACCGGGCGCAACTATTCGCTAATGCGGCGATACACCACCGGTGTCTGCGGCGGAGCGGTATCGCTCAGGGTGATGGCTGCCTGCACTGCCTGTGCCGCCTGCTGCCACTGCGCTTCTGAGGCGGCATGGATCACTGCCAGCGGGCGCTGTGCATCCACACGGGTACCGAGGGTGACCATCTCGCTCAGGCCGACGCTGTAATCAATGCTGTCGCTGGCGCGCTGACGACCGCCGCCAAGCGCCACCACCGCCATACCGAGAGCGCGGGTGTCCATCGCGCTGACAATTCCCGGACGATCGGCATACACCGCTTTGCTCAGCATCGCCGCAGGCAGATAGTGATCCATGCGGGCGATAAAATCGGTCGGGCCTTTCTGTGCCGCCACCATGCGACCAAAGACCTCTGCCGCCTGGCCGTTATCCAGTACCCGCAGCAGCTGTTGCCGGGCTTCAGCCTCGTTAGCCGCCAGCCCACCGGAAATCAACATGTCGCTACATAACGCCAGAGTCACTTCCAGCAGACGTGGATTACGCGCTTCACCGGTGAGGAATTGCACCGCCTCGCGCACTTCCAGCGCATTACCGGCAGTGGACGCCAGTACCTGATTCATGTCAGTCAGCAACGCGGTGGTTTTGCAGCCCGCACCATTGGCGACGCCGACAATCGCCTGCGCCAGTTTTTCTGAGGCTTCGAAGGTTGGCATAAAGGCCCCGCTGCCGACTTTAACGTCCATTACCAGCGCATCCAGCCCTTCCGCCAGCTTTTTCGCCAGGATCGAGGCGGTGATCAGCGGGATCGAATCGACAGTCGCGGTGATATCGCGCGTGGCGTAAAAACGCTTATCCGCCGGTGCGAGCGAGTTGGTCTGGCCGATGATCGCTACACCGTTTTGTTTGATAATCTCGCGAAAACGATCGTCGCTCGGGAAGATGTCAAAACCAGGGATCGCTTCCAGTTTATCCAGCGTACCGCCGGTATGGCCAAGGCCACGGCCGGAGATCATCGGCACGTAACCGCCACAGGCGGCGATCATCGGGCCAAGCATCAGCGAGGTAACATCGCCCACGCCACCGGTAGAGTGCTTATCAACAATCGGCCCGTTCAGGTTGAGCGCCTGCCAGTTCAGCACTGTCCCGGAATCGCGCATCGCCATGGTCAGGGCGACACGTTCGGCCAGCGTCATGTCGTGGAACCAGATGGTCATCGCCAGCGCGGCGATTTGCCCTTCTGAAACGCTGTTATCTCGCACCCCGTTGATAAAGAAGCGGATTTCCGCCTCACTCAGCTCATGGCCATCGCGTTTTTTGCGAATAATTTCTTGTGGCAGGAACAAGGTTGCCTCCCCGGCAGAAAAGCGCGCGATAAATCGCGCCGCTACGAATCGCAGAAATGAATAATCAGTACCCGGCTTTACCCGCCGTGGTGGTATGGCCCAGGGTGTTGAGCAGGCTCGCCAGCAGGCTGGACGCACCAAAGCGGAAATGACGCGCATCTGCCCAACCTGCGCCAAGAATATCGTCGGCCAGTTGCAGATAATGTGCAGCGTCTTCAGCGCTACGCACCCCACCCGCCGGTTTGAAGCCGACCTGCTGCTGCACGCCTTTATCGCGGATCACGCTCAGCATGATCGCTGCTGTTTCTGGCGTGGCGTTGACAGGCACCTTACCGGTGGACGTTTTGATAAAGTCGGCTCCGGCATCGATAGCAATCTCGGAGGCCGCACGGATCAACGCGGGATCCTTCAGTTCACCACTTTCGATGATCACTTTCAGCAACACGCCCGCTTCGTCGCAGGCGTCTTTACACGCCTTCACCAGATCGAAACCGATCTGACGATTACCCGCCATCAGCGCGCGATAGGGGAACACCACGTCCACCTCATCCGCCCCGTAAGCGATCGCTGCACGGGTTTCCGCCAGGGCAATTGCCAGGTCGTCGTTGCCATGCGGGAAGTTGGTCACCGTGGCGATACGGATCTCCGGCGTGCCCTGCTCACGCAGCGCTTTGCGCGCCACCGGGATAAAACGGGGATAGATACAGATCGCGGCGGTGTTACCGGCTGGCGATTTCGCCTGATGACACAGGGCAATTACTTTTTCGTCGGTGTCGTCATCATTCAGCGTGGTTAAATCCATCAGTTGCAGCGCGCGCTGCGCCGCAGCGGTGATATCAGTCATGGTACTCTCCAGTGATCAGCCTGACGGATTACCCCCGCCAGAGAATGTGATAATTCTAACAACTCATGTGATAGCGAATTCGATCATGCGTCACATGAAAAAAGAAAACTGTGAAGATAATACATTTATTTAGTGACAAAAATCACAAAATAACCGGTACTCAACCCAAAACTGCGCAGAGATGGCGTTGTGACTATTATCACATTTATCCAGCGAAATGTGTCAGTGTCGCTCTATTAATGTAGTCAATTCAGACAAGCCACGCAGGCTCAGGCAGGAAGGTTAAAGACGCGCAGGCTGTTTTGCCACAGCGCGCTGGCAATGACATCGGCAGGTTCAGGACGCAGCTGGCACAGCACATCAAATACCAGGCGCGCACGTTCGGGGCGATTGGGTTCTCCCTGATAACCATTGAGCGGCATATCGGGCGCATCGGTTTCCAGCAGCAGGGCATCCAGCGGCAGTTCGGCGATGGTATTACGGGTTTTGCTGGCGCGTTCATAGGTAATGGTGCCACCCACGCCGATAGCGTAACCCAGCTGAATAAAACGCTGTGCCTGTTGCAGGCTACCGGCAAAACCGTGCACCACGCCACGCCGTGGCAGATCGTGGCGACGCAGATGTAGCGCCAGCTGATCGTGGGTGCGACGCGAATGCAGGATCACCGGCAGATCATACTGTTTTGCCAGCTTCAGTTGCCCATCCAGCAATCGGGTTTGTTTGTCGAACTGCGGATCGTCCATATAAAGATCGAGACCGATCTCTCCCAGCGCCACGCGTTTTGTATCCGGCTGGCGCAGATGCTCAGCCAGTTGATCAACATGTGCATCCTGGTGCACGGCTATCTGGATCGGATGCAGCCCCAGCGCGGCATACAGCGCCGGATGCTGCTGCGCCAGCTGGCTGACGAGGGCAAACCGGCTGGCATCGACGCTCGGCACAATGATCCGTTCTACCCCTGCCTGTGCAGCGCGCTGGATGCTCGCCTGCACATCATCCACGAACGGTGGGAAGTCGAAATGACAGTGGGTATCGATAAATCTCATGCCAGAGAACCTGCATCATAATCCGCATCATTACCGGCCAACGGAGGCGTGCTGACCTCGCGGTTATCCGGCGCATTCGCCACCGCAGCAGGGGGCGTCACCGTAGTATGCCGCACAAACGGCTCGGCATCACTCAGCCACTGGCCGAGTGTGGCGAGGAAATAACGGCCACAGCGCCGTCCCAGATGATAATCCTGATTCAGCGATGCAATCCGGCTCCCCAGCGCGTTACTTGCCAGCGGTTTCGGAGGAAAGATTTCAATGATGCGCAAATCGCCCGGTGGCTGCTCAATAAACTGCTGGATGTCGTGATAACTCTCTTCATGCTGATGCAGGATATTGATCATCGGCTGCAAGGCGCTGTCACTGAGCCAGCGCTCCATACGCTTGATCCACTTTGGCGTATATGACATCTGTGACGGCACGGTGCGGATCACCACCACGGTATCAGCCCCGCGTCTGGCCGCTTCACGCACCGGGATCGCATCGCTGATCCCGCCATCGAGATAGCTGATCCCGTCCATTTCCACCCCGCTGCGATAAAAACCCGGAATGGCGCTGGAGGCTTTGATGATATCGAGCCAGGTGGAACGGGTGGGATTAAAATAGTGCGCACTGTAATCGTCGCTGCGACAGGCACACATATAAAATTCGCTGCCTTTGGCAAACAATCCCTCAGCGGTATTCATCGCCAGCGGTAGTTCCTGACAGGTGATATCCACCAGCCAGTCGAGATCAATCAAATGTCCGCCGCGCACAAAACGCACCGGGTCGAAGAACAGTTTGCTGGTGGTGTAACGGGTGATCACCCGCCGCGCATAGCCCGGTTGTGCGCAGACAAACGCCGAAAGATTTTGCGCACCGGCCGAGGTGCCCAGCATCAGATGAAAAGGATTGAAGTTCGCGCGCTGAAACTCATCCAGCACGCCGGCGGTAAAGATACCGCGTTGCCCGCCGCCTTCGCAGACCAGCGCAATTTTGTTCGCTTTGAAAGGCGTGAGCGCCAATGGCTCGATGGTTCCCAACGTGACCGGGATGCGTATACCCAAGATGTGTCCCTCAGCGGTTCTTTCTCTGAGGGGTGCTTAAGCGCAGAATCGCCACCGCCAGCAACCCGGAGAACCAGTCATTATTATGCCCTGACTGGCCTCCGCTTCAGACTATTGCCGGGAGAGCGAAAGTTGACACGAAGTGTCAGGGTCGTTTACGCCCGGTAAACAGGCTGATGAGGAACAGAATAATACCGACAATAAAGACAATTTTAGCTGCCCATGCTGCCGTACCCGCCAGACCGCCGAATCCTAACGCCGCAGCGATCAGAGCGATCACCAAAAAGATAATACCCCAACGAAACATAAGCCTCTCCTTACCATAGTGAAAATCGAACTGCTTATACCTTCCATACTTCCCGCTGCAGGCGCGTTAAGATTTGACTGTCAGGTCATTCTTCACACTTTTCACGCCTTCAATGGCTTTCGCGATTTTCTCTGCACGATCTGACTGTGCCTGATTCGCGACAGTACCGGACAACTGCACCACCCCATCGGTGGTTTCCACTTTCACGTCACGCGATGGCACGATGTCGTCCGCTAAAAGTTTAGCTTTGATTTCACTGGTGGTTGCCGCATCACCGGCATAACCTTTCAGCGAAGCGGTTTTGCTGTCTTTAACGTGCAGCTTGTCACTGACGGATTTAACCCCTTCAACTTTCTGCACCACGGCGACGGCTTTTTCCGCCTGGTCCTGCGAACTGACAAAACCGCTGAGCGTCACCACGCCCTGATGCGTATTCACTGAGATATCCGTGCTTTTTATTGCTTCATCATCCACCAGTGCCGCTTTCGCTTTGGCGGTGATGCCGCTGTCATCCATAAACCCACCGACTTTTTTCATAGAACTATCGATTTTCGCACCTGTGCTGTCGGCCGTTGCCTGCGCTTTCTGCGACAGGGATTCATCAGCCAACGCTGCGCCACTCATCAGGGCGGAACCCGCCAGTGCAGCAATCAGGGTTTTGGCAATCTTAGTCTTAATCATCGATATCATCCTTCTATCAGTTAACCCATCCGCAACCGCGAATGCGCCAGCAACAAACGGCGTTGCTGCGTTGATGGACGTAATGAAACCTGGCGGTCTCTTTTCTCGTCCGACAGGATAATCATAGACGGGATTGGGGGGTTTGCCGGTTTTTGTGGTTGATATCTCGCCAAAAAGCGAGAAAAGCAGCGTTTTTAAGAGGAGTCTGGAAGGGAAAAACAGGGCCAGTGAAAACCACAGGCCCTGATAAAAAACGACGATTAATGCTCGCGCGTTTTACGGAAGGTCACATCAGGATAGCGTTCCTGAGTGATATTGAGGTTAACCATGGTCGGGGCGATATAGGTGAGGTTGTCACCGCCATCCAGCGCGAGGTTGATTTCATTTTTGCGTTGAAATTCATCGAATTTCTTCACATCGTTGCACTCAACCCAACGCGCGGTAGACACGTTGACCGATTCATAAATCGCTTCAACGTTGTATTCGCTTTTCAGGCGCGCCACCACCACGTCAAACTGCAGCACACCCACCGCACCAACGATCAGATCGTTGTTATGAACCGGTCGGAATACCTGCACCGCACCTTCTTCTGACAGCTGCACCAGCCCCTTCAGCAACTGTTTCTGCTTCAGCGGATCGCGCAGACGAATACGACGGAACAGTTCCGGAGCGAAGTTCGGAATACCGGTGAACTTCATGTTCTCGCCCTGGGTGAAGGTGTCGCCAATCTGAATGGTGCCGTGGTTATGCAGACCGATGATATCGCCAGGGTAGGCTTCTTCCACGTGCGAACGGTCACCTGCCATAAAGGTCAGCGCGTCGGAGATCACCACATCTTTACCGATACGTACCTGACGCAGCTTCATGCCCTTTTCATACTTGCCGGACACCACACGCATAAAGGCCACGCGGTCGCGGTGTTTCGGGTCCATATTGGCCTGAATTTTAAATACAAAGCCGCTGAATTTCTCTTCTTTGGCTTCGACCGTACGGGTATCGGTCTGACGAGGCATCGGTGCCGGCGCCCAGGAAACCAACCCATCAAGCATATGGTCAACGCCAAAGTTGCCCAGCGCGGTGCCGAAAAACACCGGGGTGATTTCGCCAGCCAGGAACAACTCTTCGTCAAATTCGTTAGACGCGCCCTGCACCAGCTCCAGCTCATCACGCAGCTGTTGCGCCAGGTCTTCACCCACTGCTTTGTCGAGATCCGGGTTGCTCAGCCCTTTAACGATGCGCACTTCCTGAATGGTATGCCCCTGACCGGTCTGATACAGGTAGGTTTCATCGTTGTAGAGATGATAAACGCCTTTAAACAGCTTACCGCAGCCGATAGGCCAGGTAATCGGCGCACAGGCGATCTTCAGCTCGTTCTCGACTTCATCCAGCAGCTCCATCGGATCGCGGATATCACGGTCAAGTTTGTTCATAAAGGTGATGATCGGCGTATCACGCAGACGGGTCACTTCCATCAGCTTACGGGTACGATCTTCAACACCTTTGGCGGCATCGATCACCATCAGACAGCAGTCCACCGCCGTCAGGGTACGGTAGGTATCTTCCGAGAAGTCTTCGTGCCCCGGGGTATCCAGCAGGTTGACCAGGCTGTCGCGATAAGGAAACTGCATCACCGAGGTGGTGATGGAGATACCACGTTGTTTTTCCATCTCCATCCAGTCGGATTTAGCGTGCTGATTGGAGCCACGGCCTTTTACCGTACCTGCGGTTTGGATCGCCTGTCCGAACAACAGAACTTTTTCGGTGATAGTGGTTTTACCGGCGTCCGGGTGCGAAATGATCGCGAAGGTACGGCGGCGCGCCACCTCTTGTAAAAAGGGAGCATTAGACATGAATGAAATCTTCTCAAAGGGCAACGCGCTCATCACGCGCTGCGAATAAATCAGGGTGGCCGGTAGCAACTCCGGCGGATAAACGGAACCCGCGGTGACGCAAGGGCATCTCATCGCGGCAGACCAGGCACGTTTTACATTGGCGGCAGTTCCGGTTATCCCGTCAGCATTAAGGCGGCATAGCATACAATATTTCAGCGTAGTGGGGAAACTGAGCGCTATCCGCAGCGAAACGAAGCGGGGTTCTATAATTATCCTTTATCCCCTGCGACGGAATCGCCATGTTTATCACCGCCACCACATCGCCATTCAGTACCGGAATTGCCGGATCATCTGATCAAACAGCGCTGACCACCACCCTCTCCGGGGTGAAGCAGAGCCACCAGCGTCTGTTTATGTCTCAGTTGCGAACACGGGCAAAGATTCACGGCAACGCCTGCCTGGAGGCGTTAAAAACCCGGTTTGCGCTCTACTGGGACAAAGTACCGGCACAGGGCAGCATCGTCAGCCGGGTGGAGACCTTGTTGTTTCAGTTTGAACTGCAGGATCTGATGGGGATCACCGCGCGCGAGCTGCGGGAAGTGTTGCAGGAAAATAATATCAAGGTGAACACCACCACTGCCAGCAGCGCACTCGCTACGGCAAGAGTGGCGGTTCCGGTGCAGGAACAGCAGTGGATTGACACTCACTGGGACAACGCCAGCCACAAACCCGGCACCCAGGCCTGGCTTAAAAGCCTGCTGTGCCTGGAAGGGTGCCCGGACCTGAAGCCTTCGGTGATGCGACGCGCCCTGCTGAACGTTGGCATCAATATCTCTACCAGCATGTTGAGTGACATTGCGGCGGCAGCCAAAGTGAATGTCTCCAGCCGGTACGAGACGCGGATTAAGGCCCTGTGGGACGGTTTCGCTACTGAAGAGTGCCTGATGAGCAAACTGGTCATGCTGCTGCGCTTGCCCGAATACCAGCAGCTGGCAATCACCGTCAGGCAACTGCAAACCGCACTGGGCAAAGCTGGGGTAAAAGTCAGCCGTGAAATGATGATCAGCGCCAGAGCCACATTCAGAAGCAAAATCACCGTACAACAGCAGGCGTGGTTTGATGCCAACCGTGCGATGTTCACCGGATACACCCTGGGGGACAAGATAGAAAATCTACTGCGCCACAACCCGTATCCTCCAATGATGCCAGCACAGCTATGGAACATGCTGCGTAATGCCGGTGAACAGGTCAGTTTTGCTATGGTGCGCCAGGCGATGAGGGGGGCCAAAGCCGCTGCCAATGTGATTGTGACCGCGGATCAGGAACAGGTGATTATTGCCACCTGGAACAGGCTGTGCCAAAGCAATATCAGCCTGGTGAAACTGCTGGGAACGATCCTCATTCAGCATGGGCATCTCGGGATCACCCCGGTGCATCTGAAACAGGCGCTGAACCGAGCCGATATCTCCGTCAGCAATGTGGCGCTGGGACTGGCACAAGCCGCCGTCAAAGCCGCCCCCACAGCGGAGGAACTTAGCGGGATCGGGCCAGCCTGGGCCAATATCAGCCGTGAAAAAATGATGGAATTTCGCATCCGTGATTTGCTGGCCCAAAGCAGCATGTGGCAAACGATAACCCCGGCAAAACTCCAACGCATCATGTGGGAAGCTGGCGAAGATATCTGCATCAAAACCTGCATCAACGCCCTCAATGGCTTTGGCTTTAGCCGCCCTGCATTCCCACCACGTGAGGCCCCGCGCACAGATAAAGATCAGGAGTTAGACGACATCCTCAATATGGCGTTAGCAATGAACGACGCTCTGGCCGGGCCCCCCCCTATCGCTGCCGATGATAGCCGCCGGACCGGAGTTCTATAATTCGCTTACCCTTATCCCCTGCAGCGGAGCGCCTATGCACATCACATCAACGACCACCGCGAACGTATCAGCAGCACACACCGTCACAAGCAGACCGAGCCAGCTGACGGCAAAAACCGCCCAGGTACAACAAAGCGTCCTGCGGCCTTCACTCTCACGGGTGAGAAAACACTATCAGCATAGCGGTAATACTGACCTGAAAGCGCTCCAGGCAGAGATGCTGGCTCACTGGCCTTCGCTCCCGCGCAAAGGCAGTAAGGTGAGTCAGATGGAGAAATTGCTGTTCCGGCTGGTTGATCTACAGGTACTGGACATTAAAAGCATCACGGCCAAACAACTGCTGTCCGTGCTGCATGACTGCAAAATAAATATAAAAATCACTACCGTTATCACCGCCCTTTCCACTCTCAGGGCAGAGGTTTCACCGCAAAACCAGCAATGGTTCAATGATCACTGGCAAAAGGTCTCGCATAAAATCGGTAAGACTAAACTGGCGCTGGCGCAGTTGGTGGAGGCATTGCGCAAGGAAGGCTGCCCAGAGATGACACCATCAGAAATGCGGCGTGCCTTACTGAATATCGGTGAGGACATTTGCATTGCCACGCTGTGCCATGCCCTGGCGCTTTTGCATACCTCCGTGACGAAAGAACAGGTGGAGAGGATAAAAACGCTCTGGCAACAGGTCGCTGACGGTAATAGTCACAAAATGGACCAGTTGATCACGCTGATCCTGCTGCTCGATTATCAGCGCAGGCCGATGACAACGGTCGAACTGAAGATGGCGCTGGCAGAAGCAGAGATTGCCATCAGTGACGATATGATTCGAAACGCTCAGGCCATCGCCAGGACGCAGGTTACGCCACAACAACAGGCATGGTTTGATGCCCACTGGTCAACAACATTTGGCGATACCTGGGGGGATATTCTGGAAAATCTGCTGCATAAACAAGGACGTCCGCTGATAACGCCGCCGCAACTGTGGCTACTGCTAGTGAATGCCAACGTAAAAGTGAGTTTTTCGGCAGTGCGCCATGCCATGTCAGCTGACCGGACGGTCCACAATGCGACACTCAACCGGGAACAGATACAGTCGATCCTTAACCGCTGGCAGGCGCTTGCGGCCACAGGGAGCATCACCCAGGTCAGAAGGCTGGGAACGCTATTACTTGAAGGCATTACTCCGGGGGAACTAAAACTGGCTCTGCGCAGTGCAGGGATATCGGCAAGCCATGTAGCGATGGGGCTGGCAATGGCGGCAGTCAATACGACCTTAACTCACGCTGAAGTTACCTGGTTTAAAACCAGCTGGGCAACGCTTTCCCGTCCCCCTCAGGTTAGCATTCAGGGACGGCTGATCATGCTGCTGAGCCAGCCGGAATGCCCGCCCGATCTCACACAATCAAAGCTGCAACGTTTACTGTGGGAAGTGGACGTTGACGTCTGTATTTCTACCCTGAGTCATATCCTGCGCGCCGCAGGCAGGCACCCCGGCGCGACACTGCCAGCATCCCTTGATCAGGGAAAGGATACGCAGTTAGAAGCGGTACTTGAGATGGCGCTGGATATGGCCCAGGACTATCCCCCCGATTCTGAACGTCAGCAGGAGGGACGCTGATGCCCCTCGCTCCGAATCGGGTTTCCATCGCCGGGGGCCATCCGAGGGTGCCCTTCGAGGCTGACCCGCAAAAATCCCTGGCCGCAAAGATAGCCACGGTAAAACAAAGCCATCAACGCCCCGCTTTGCCTCGAGGCAGCAAGAGAAAGCCGCCAAAGCTCGCAAATTGCTGTATAGCCGCATTGCAGACGGAGTTTTCCGTCTGGTGGGACAAGGTACCGAAGACTGGCAGCATGGTTGCCCGGGTGGAGATGTTGCTATTGCTGTTCCCCCCACCCGACATTGAAGGCTTCACCATCAAACAGCTACATACCATCCTGCGCAGCAACCAGGTGAATATCGGCATGTCCACAGTGGAGAATGCCTTAACCACCGCCAGAACACCGGTGCCAGCCACCAAACAGGCGTTGATCAAAACGCTGTGGGAACAGCCTCCCTTACAGTCTGATGCTTGTGAACGGGTGCAACGCCTGCTGTCGCTGGAATTGTCGCCATCGCAGCTGCGACGCGGTCTGTGGAACATCGGCGAAGATGTCGATATTGCGCTGATCAACCAGGCCCGGAGCGCTGTAAAAGATCAGGCCATGGCGCAGGAAACGGCGTGGATTGCCGCGAATCTGCATCACATCAGCGATTATGACAGCGTGATGGCCATGCTGGTCAGGCTTCAGGAACTCCCCGACTATCAGCACAAAACCCCTATCATTCTGCGTAATGCCCTGAAGAATGCTGGCATTCCTGCCAGTATCCAGACGGTGCGTCAGGCAAGGGCCTTGTTCAATACGCAGCCTTCGCAGAGGCAAAAGGATTGGTTTGCCGCCAACTGGCCTGAGGTCTGCAGGCTGATGAACACCAGAGGCCAGTGGCTGGAGATGCTGCTGAACCGGCCTGGGCGCCCTGTAATGACGACACCCGAGTTGTGGCGGCTGTTGCATGGTGTACATATCAATGTCGGTATTTCACTGGTGCGCAAAGCCCTGACGCTGTCGATAGTCAAGCCAACGGTACACCAGCAACAGGTGGAACAACTCTGGCGCCAGATTGGGGGCAGGGATCGGATAACGCTGGTGAAACGTCTGTGGATACTGCTGTGTCAGTTGGAAAATAGCGACATCACCTGGACACAAATTCATCTGGCGTTAAAAGAGGCGGGTGAAGAGGTCAGTGATGCGACCATGGATCACGCGCTGGCAGCCTTCAGAACGCAGATCAAAGCGGATGAGCTGGCATGGATCAGGGCTGTCCATCACCGGATTCCCGAGCAAGAGACAGAGCGCAATAAAATCATCGCCCTGCTGCGCCATGAAGGATGTCCGAAGCCGATAACCGCCTCAAAACTGCTGCGTCTGTTGTGGACTGTCGGCAGGGATGTTTCTGTCGGCACCATCCTCACCGCCCTGCGTATCGTCAGGCAACAACCCAGGGCTGACATACCCGATGATGACAACAGGATCGTTGAGATGGTGCTGGATATGGAGGAGCAACGTCCCGCCTCTCCTTAAAAGAGGCGGGTACGTCCTGGTTAGCCCAGTACGCGGGTGACCGCTGCTTTGAAAATCTTCACGCCGATTTCCAGCGAGCTCAGTTCAAACCGCATCTCCGGATGATGCAAACCTGGAACCAGGTTGGTGCCCAGCCCCCAGAAACCGGCTTTCACCGTCGGGCATTTCACCGGGTAATAGAAGAAATCTTCGCTACCCGGCGTGGTTTTCGCGCCCAGCAGCCCTTCCTCGCCCAGCACATCGACAATCGCCGCGCGGATGATGTCGGTCGCTTCCTCGTGAATCTCCGCTGCGGGCATCTCTTTCAACACCACGACGCTTGCCGTCGCGCCCAGTGCCGCCACGCTGTTGATGACTGCCTGCGTGACCTTTTCTTTCAGAATATCCATCGGCGCGTTCTCCTGCGAACGCAGATCCCAGACGACGCGCGCTTCATCCGGCACCGAGTTGGTGACACCGGCATCACACAGGAAACGGGTCGCTTTCACGCTCCAGTTCAATCCCGGTGACAGGTGGATGCTGTTCACAGCCTGCACAGCCTGTACCGCGGCATCCAGTGCGTTCACACCGAGATGCGGACGCGCCGCGTGAGCGGGCACACCTTTGATGGTCGCTTCCAGCGTGCTACAGGCGGAATAGATCACCGCAGGCGTCGCCTGGCCGACCTGGCACTCCTCTAGCGGACGGACGTGGAAGCCGAGGATCATCTCCACATCATCCATCGCTCCGCCTTCAATCATCGACAGCGCGCCCGCCCCCAGCTCTTCGGCGGGCTGGAACAGGATCTTCAGACGCCCTTTTTTAATCGTCCCTTCCTGCAACAGCTCCTGCACCGCCGTCAGCATCACTGAGGAGTGACCGTCGTGGCCGCAGGTATGACGCGCACAAGCCACGCCATCGATCACATGTCCTAGCGCATCCATATCGGCACGCAATGCCAGCACCGGTCCCGGAACACCGCTATCGATTTCCGCCACGATACCGGTGGTATTGTTGATGCCCCGCGTGACCTTGATACCGGCCTGTTCCAGCTGATCAGCAATGTAGGCCGAGGTTTTGAATTCCTGAAAACCCAGTTCCGGGATTTCATGCAGAAAATGGTAATGCTCTAAGACCCTGGACACTTGTTAGCTCCTAAACAAAAAAACGCATTACAATCATGGCGATCACTGCATTGATAATGCTGGTCAGCATCAGCAGCGGCCAGTATTTTTTCGGTACGTCGGCCACACCCAGCAGACGCCCCATGTACTGCAACTGCGCCCCCATCAGGAAGATGGCCGGGGCGAGGATAGAAATATCAGTGCCGCTTAACAGGCCTTTGGTCAGCAGGCTCACTGCCACCCCCACTCCCGCCGAGGAGGACAGCCAGGCGGTCAGCAACACGGTAATCGCTTCACCCGGCAGGCCAAATAGCCCCATCACCGGCGCGAAAACATGTCCGAGAAATTGCATGATGCCGAGCAGATTCAGCACTTCCGCCAGCACATAGGCCATCACCACGTTGGGCATCAGGTTGTGAATGGCAATATGAAAACCTTTGCGTGCGCCGACAATAAAAACATCGAACGGATTATTATTGACCTTCGCCTGCACGTTATTTGACATCAGCAAAATCCTTTTTGTAAATACTATTTAACATGAAACGGACAAAGGCCGCACCGACGAATTTGAGAACAAACATTAATACCAGCGGAATAATGATCGGCACCGTCATGGAAGCAAACAAGGCAGAGCCGATAGCAAAATAGTTATTGATCAAACCGGCACCGGAATATTGCCAGGCGCTCATCACCACCACATCTTTTTTGCTGACCTGTTGCTGGTCATACATTTCTTTCGTTAACGCCGCGCCAGCATCGGTACTTTGCAGATCGGTAATTAACGCCAGACCACAACGCCCCGGCAGCCCCATCAACGGTTTGAGCAGCGGCGTCAGCAGCTTGTGCGCCGCGCGAATCGCGCCGTAATGGGTGAAGATTTCCAGCACACCTAACGCCAGCATCACCGTTGGAGCCAGCGACAGCGCGAACAGGAAGCCCGCTTTAGCGCTCAGGCCACCCGAACCGAGAAAGGTATTGCCGGACTCCTTCATGGTGCCGAAGCTGCCACCGAGCGTGGTGAAATCAAACGCACCCAGCCAGCTGAAACCGTCCACCTTATAAAACAGGCCGGAGAAAAACAGAATGGCCAGCACCAGCGCAATATAACTGCCGATACCTGCCGTCACGCGGTCAGGGGCGGCGATGATTTTTTCTTCTGACATAAAACCCTCCTGCTGGCGTTATTTTCAACCAGGCAAGTTGCAATATATGGAACTGAGTTCTAAGCAGGATTTATGCCAGCTGGCATTTTCTTTAATTGCGAAAGCGTCAATTATGTTCAGTAACAATGAAAATGGCGAAATATCAATCCTTCCGCAGTCATAAAATAATCGCCATGTTCTGTATTTATGCCAATTAATATTTTCTGCTGGAAAGCAGATTGCTGAGAATTAAATCAATCACCACGCGACTGCACAACCATAAGGCAAGGCTATTGCACCAATTCAGTGCAAACCATCCTGCTGGAAGGGAGACAAAAATGATAATCGGTCGCATTCAAAAACCTGAATAATTCCATTTATAATCAATAAGATAAATTCACTTTTTTTGTCAAAATCACTTCACAAAAAAGTGAACATTGATGCATAATTCACCGCACTCACCTGAAAAATTTAAAAAGGAATCAGCCATGTTAACCGCTGAAATGACCGCACGTCTGAACGACCAACTGAATCTGGAATTCTTCTCTGCCAACCTGTATCTGCAAATGAGCGCCTGGTGCAGCGACAAAGGCTACGAAGGTGCAGCGTCCTTCCTGAAAATGCATTCACGCGAAGAGATGGAACATATGCAGCGCCTGTTCGATTACCTGAGCGACACCGGTGCACTGCCGGTTCTGGGCAGCATTGCAGCACCACCGATCAGCTGGAACTCACTGGCTGAACTGTTCGAAGAAACCCTGAATCATGAAAAACTGATCACCAGCAAAATTAATGAGCTGGCACACGCCGCCATGACCACCCAGGATTACTCCACTTTTAACTTCCTGCAGTGGTACGTGGCCGAGCAGCATGAAGAAGAGAAACTGTTCAAAACCGTGCTGGATAAACTGGCGCTGGTAGGCAACAAAGGCGAAGGCCTGTTCCTGATCGACAAAGATCTGGGACGGATGAACACCGAAAGCCACGGTGCATAAGTTTGCAGCGGCCCGCATCAGCGGGCCGTTTTTTTATCAACTGTCCAGCCGCCACACCAACCCCAATCATTATGGTATAGCAGGGTCAACCTTAAGCGATGATAGCCTGTTATAATTCTCTGTTAATCCACACAGAGAATTAAGATAATTGTATGCATCGCTATTTTTAACCGTCGATATTGTTTCCCATGAGCATTGTTTTACCTTATATTCCGCCCATGCCTTTTGCGCCGACTCAAATGCTAATAGATACTTTTTATCGTCAGCCCTTTTCAATATCGTTTTATATTCCTCCACTCTTTTTTTAATTTTTTCGTTTGATTCAACATAGACACGATCAATGCACCAGGCCAGACCGGAATATCCATCCGACTCTTTAACCCCTTGACATGAAACAGCATCCAATTTTTTTAGTTTATCAAGGGAATTGTAATCATTTATGGACGAAGCTATAGTAGAGCCACTGAAGAAAGTGAGTGACAGAACAACTAAAAACTTTGTTATTTCATATACTTTTGCGTTTTCAGCCCCCCTACCGCTTTTCACGCCCGAGGCAGTACTGGGATGATGTATTTTTCTACTAAAAAACATTGAGTCTGGGTTATCATTTCCTTCAGACATATAAGTTAGCAGACCAATTGAAATACCTGTTTTATCCATTTTAAATATCCCTTTATTAAAACATCCTTAAATAAAAACACGCTCACTTTTCAGTGAAGATCCTGACGTGTTTCTTTCCTGCTGTTTAACTAACACGTCAACTATACTTATGTCTAATATTCCTGAATCAAAGTGTTAAGCAACTATCAAATTTTCTGAAAAGGTGGGGAGACGACCTTGCTCAACCCATCGCGTAAGATCATTTAGTTGTCGCGGCGCGATTTATCGCGCGGGTTTTACCCGCACTGGCGCAATTGCGTGATAAATCACGCCGCTACGGTTTATGCCATTATTCCAGCGTCTTCAAACGTAGCTCCGAAGGTTGCGGGCGACCGAACAGATACCCCTGGAACAAGGTACAACCTTCTTCACGCAATTTGGCGAACTGCTCACTGCTCTCCACCCCTTCGGCGGTGATCTGAATATCCAGACTACGGCTCATCCCAGTGATGGCGCGGATAATCGCCAGCGCTTCACGGCTGTCCCCCATATCGTTAATAAACGACTTGTCGATTTTGATCTTATCGAACGGGAAGGATCGCAAATAGCTGAGCGACGAATAACCGGTGCCGAAGTCATCCAGCGCAATCTGCACACCCAGCGCTTTCAGGTTTTGCAGGGTGCGGATATTGCCGAGCGTGTCATCCAGCAATACCGATTCGGTAATCTCGACTTCAAGACGATGCGGTGCCAGTCCTGACTCTCGTAACGCCCCCTCTACCACCGACACCAGCGAGCTGTTCTTAAACTGCAACGGCGACAGGTTAACCGACACCGACTGCTCACCTTCCCAGCTTGCCGCTTCGCGACAGGCTTCATACAGCGCATAGGCTCCCAGCAGATGAATCAATCCGGTCTCTTCGGCGATCGGAATAAAATCATTCGGCATGATCAACCCTTTGATCGGGTGATGCCAGCGCATCAGCGCTTCATAGCCAATGATCCCTTTCTCATCACCATCAGTGATCGGTTGATAGTACAACCTCAGTTGACGACCGCTGATCGCATCACGCAGATCGTTTTCGATCACCCGACGGCTGCGCGCCAAATCGTCCATCTCCAGCGTGAAGTGTTCGCAGCGATTGCGGCCATTGCGCTTGGCTTCATACAGCGCCATATCAGCACAGCGCAGCATCTGTTCCGGCGTATTGATGGCCTGTGAACTCAGCGCGATACCCACGCTCAGGCCCACCGACAGATTATGTCCTTCCAGATTCACCGGGGGACGGATGGCTTCAATCAATCGCTGTGCCACCACCGCCGCTTCATCAGCGTTACGCACGCTGGGCAGCACGATGGCAAATTCATCACCACCGATTCGTGCCAGCGTGTCGTGGTCACGCAGCACATTGCGCAGACGTTTCGCCACCGTTCGCAGCAGATCGTCACCAATCTGGTGTCCCAGCGCATCATTCACGTTTTTGAAGTTATCCAGATCGAGACACAGGGTGGCGATGGCATGACCACTTTGGTGATCGGCGCGTAATGCCTCGCTGAGCTTCTGGCGGAACAAAATACGGTTTGGCAGGCTGGTCAGGTTATCGTGATGCGCCATATGGTGAATACGGGCATCGGCTTCACGCTGATCGGTCACGTCCTCCACAATCAGCATGACAAAATTCTGGCGTAAATCTTTGCCGGCAATGGTAGCGGCGCGGGTATGCAGAATACGCTCTCCGCTTGCCGTCAGCAGCAGCTGTTCACGGGTATGCATGCCTTCGCTGCGTAACGCAATATCCGCCAGGCTATTGAAGTAATCACTCAGTTCCGCCGACATACATTCATGTGGGCGCTTATGCATGATCAGCATCTTATTGATGCCAAAAAGCTGCTCGGCTTTATCATTCACCATCAGGATCTCGCGACTGATGGCATCTTCGACAATCACGCAGGACGGTATATTGCTAATGATGTTATCGAGGAATTTTGATATCTCAGAAGCTTTGGTGCTTTGCGCTTCTGCCAGATCCCGCGCGCGCAGCAGTTGCTGCTCGTGTTCACGTCGCTCGGTAATGTCGCGGGTAATTTTGGCGAAGCCAATCAACCGCCCCTCTTCATTGTGGATAGCATCGATGATCACATGCGCCCAAAATGCCGAGCCATCTTTCCGGTAGCGCCAGCCTTCGTCTTCAAAGCGACCGGTTTTCAGCGCAATGCCCAGATTGGCATCAGGCGTTTTCGACTGGCGCTCCTGAGCGCCGTAGAACACCGAAAAATGCTGGCCGACAATCTCTTCCGAGCGATAGCCTTTAGCCCGCTGCGCCCCGATATTCCAGTTCACCACCATCCCATGCACATCCAGCATATAAATGGCGTAATCCCGCACCCCTTCCACCAGCAGACGGAAGGTTTTTTCCTGCTCGCGCTGGGCGCGCAGCAGCACCTGCTGTTCAGTACAGTCGCGGGTAATTTTGGCGTAACCAATCAGCTTCCCGGCGTCATCACGTATCGCATCAATAATGACGTGCGCCCAAAAGGCGCTGCCGTCTTTGCGATAACGCCAACCTTCATCCTCAAAACGACCGGTTTTGAAGGCAATACCGAGGTTCTTTTCCGGGATATGATTGAGACGATCCTGGGCGCTGTAGAAACGGGAAAAATTCTGGCCAACGATCTCTTCAGCGACATAGCCCTTGGCACGTTGCGCCCCGGCATTCCAGTTTTCGACGTTACCATCCAGATCCAGCATATAGATGGCGTAATCGGTGACGCCCTCCACCAGCAGGCGGAAGCGTTCTTCCTGCTCTCGCTGTTTGCGCTGTAATGTCTGCTGCCGGGTGCAATCCCGGGTAATTTTGGCAAAACCGAGTAGCTCACCGTATTCATCACGGATGGCATCAATAATCACATGGGCCCAGAAAGCGCTGCCGTCTTTGCGGTAGCGCCAGCCTTCAGTCTCAAAACGTCCGGTGGCGGTGGCGGTGGATAAAGCGCGATGCGGTGCGCCATTTTTGCGGTCATCTTCGCTGTAAAATAACGCGAAATTCTTGCCGATGATTTCTTCAGCGGTGTAGTTTTTGGCGCGTTGCGCACCTGCGTTCCAGCTCGCCACCGTACCGTCGGGTTTGAGCATAAAAATTGCGTAATCGAGCACGCTCTGCACTAGCAGCCGATACATGCTGTCAGAATTATTATCCATTGTTATTTGCCTATTGCTGGCCTTATGTCACCTGGCATCCCAGGAAAATTCTTAATTGCTCTGCAGACTTAATAGCAAATACGCAGCGTTGACAAGCGCTATCAGCTAACAGGCACAAGTTGGTAGTTTGGTTATCGGCTGTGGCGAGAAAACGTTCAGTGGGATACTTAATTAATTATGCTGCGTTGACGATGTTCAACAGGAAAGCGCGGGGTATCGGCATGGGATGGCAGTGAAATCTGTCGCTGCCAGCAGAGAGGTGCCAACCCGGCAAATTGCTCACACTGCGAGGGTTCCACAAAGGCCGGAATCACGCGTTGCGCGCCGGTTTTGCCAATCAACCAGAGTTGATCATCGAGCGGTGGATGCACATTCCACGGCAACCAGCGCGCCTGGCGTTGCGCCAATAACTGCGCGGCACGCGTTCCCGCTGCGACATGACTACTGAAGATAAAACGAAAGCCCGCCTGCCCGCTCAGCTCTGCCGCCAGCCCCTCATCCGCCACCGCATCAGCGGCGACAATCACGCTTGTGGGCAGCCACTGGTCTGGCTGCGGTTGTTGCAGCAAACGCAGCAATGCCAGCGACGCGCTGGCAGGCAACTTATCCAGTGCCAGCAGCTGCGCCACTTCGCTCCGTATCTGAGGGCAGAGTTGCACGGTTAACCCGCGCGCCACCAGTTGTAGCGCCACTTCCGGCCCGCGGCCATGCTCAGGCACCGCAATTACCGCCCCGCCAGCAGCGGCCTGCGCCAGTGCATCCATCTGTTCACTGAGACGTTGTACCCGATCGCCGTAAGACGCATCGGTAATCAGCAGCTTCGCGCCCGGCGGGCAGTCAAACGGTAATAACAGCGACTCACGACTCCAGTCGCCCATATAAGTAATGCCCCCCGCCAGCGGCAGATGAAACCACACCGAACCGGGCGAATGCCCGCTGCGACCGGTAAACAGATTGAACGGACCCAGAGCCGTCTGCCCACGCAGCGGCAGCTGACGTCGGGCATGCATCGCGACCGGTGCATCATGCAATTGCAGCCAGGTCTGTTCGGTGGCGTACACCAGCGGTGAACCGATACGCGCCCAGCAATCCAGCGAGGCAGCATGATCAATATGTGAATGGGTCAGACACAGGGCATCCACCTGACCAATGGCATCGATATCCGGCCGCACGCCAGGTTGCGGACCCGCACCACAATCCCAGAGCAACCGATAACCCTCAATCTCCAGCAGGAACGCCGCAGGCAGCTTGCCGCCCACGCCGCTAATCGCCGTTACGCTTGCCACGGTAATACCCCCTGCGGCAGACGCCGCGTCATCCGGGTCGCCAGCGCCATCAGCAGGCAAACCACCACAATCATCAGGCAACCGACCGCCGCCGCCAGCGAGGCAGAGCCTCCTTCGTCAAGAAAGACGATGGTGGGGCCGATGGTTTGCGTCCGGGACGTGACCAGCAGTACCGATACCTGAATTTCATTCAGCGCGGTGAGGAACACCAGCACCGTTCCCGCCAGTGCCGAAGGGGCCGCCAGCGGTAACAAAATGTCGCGCATCCGGCGCAGAAAACCGGCACCACACAACCGGGCCGCTTCATCCAGCGCCGGTTCCAGCTGGGCGAAACCGGCCAGCGTCGGACGCAGCACCAGAGCAAGGAAGTTCGCCAGATAGGCGGCGAGGATGATCCACACCGTGCCATACAGTGACACATTGACCAGCGGCAGCGGACGCAGGAAGAACAACAATGCCGCCACGCCGGTGACAATGCCCGGCAAGGCATAGGTGAGTTCGCTCGCCAGCCACAACCCACGCACCAGACGCGTGCGCCGCCAGCTGAGGAAATAAGCCAGAAACAGCGCAGTCAGCGTCAGGATGACGGCGGCCAGCGTAGTCAGGCCGAGGCTGGTCACAAACGCATCCCGCACCGCTGGATAGCCCCACAAGGCAGCGCGGAAGTTTTCCAGCGTCAGCGTTTGCCAGGTCAATGCCTGGCCGTAGCCGTGGGTCAGCGCGGTGATCAGCAACGCACTGACCGGAAGCAGCAACGTCACCACCATCCACAGCCAGGCCAGCGCCGCCACCAACGCGCGTGCACGCCCCAGAGATTGATGCCACAGACGGGGAGCACCGCTGACCCGCACATCATGACGGCCACCAAGCCAGGCGCTCGCCCCCATCCCCGCCAGGGTGATCATGGCGATCAGCAGTGCATACACCGCAGTATTGGGCAACGCAGCGGGACCGATGCCGTTCAGTTGCTGATATACCAGGGTAATCAGGGTGGGCACACGAGCCGGAATTCCCAACATCGCCTGGATACCGAAGTTACCTGCGGCCGCCACAAAGGTGAGCGCCGCTCCGGCAAAAATCGCCGGGCGCGCTAACGGCAGAATAATGGTGAACAGTACCCGCCAGCGCGATGCCCCACTGACCTGTGCCGCTTCGACCAAATCAGCAGGCAGACGGCGCAACCCGGCGCGTACGGTAAGAAACACCAGCGGCGCATTGTGCATACCCAGCAACAGCACAATGCCCGTCATGGAATAGAGCGGCTGTTCGCCGGGTGCAAACCACGGCAACCCCAGCCCGGCAAACAATAACGCCAGCGGGCTGGAAGGCGCTAACGCCTGCAACCATGCCAGCGCCGTGACCTGCGGTGGGATCATCAGTGGCAGGATAAAAGCAAACACCCAGGCAGTTTTCGCCCGCAAATCGGTGAGTGCCACCAGCCAGGCGGCAAGGGTGCCGAGCAACAGGGAAATGGCGGTTGAGCTGAGGGCAATCAGCAGGGTGTTGCCTGTGGCGATCAATACGCGTTCGCTAGCGAGCAAACGCCACAGTCGCGCCGCATCCGGCATCCCCTGTGGCGCAATGGCGGTCCACACCAGGCGCAGCAGCGGAGCCACCGACAATGATGCAATCAGCAGCACCATCAGTACCAGAATCACCCCTTCGCTGCGTAGCCGCCAGCGCTGCCCGCTGCGCATACGGCTGTGCCATTCGTTGCTCAGCACGCTCATCATCAGCCGCCGAATAACTGGGTGAACTGGTCGCGCACCTCAGCATCTTCGTTAATGGCTTTCGCCACGTCTGGCGTCAGCAGCTTGATCTGGCTGATCGGCGTGAAGCCTGCCGGGGCCGACACGCGATCGTCAACCGGGCGGTTCCCCTGCTCAACCACTAACTTCTGCCCCTGCTCCGACAGGATAAAGTTCACAAAAGCTTTGGCGGCAGGCAGGTTGTGCACCGTCTTCATGATCGCTACGGGTTCGGTGACGTAAGAAACGCCCTCTTTCGGATAGACCAGATCAACCGGCGATCCTTTTTTCTTCGCCAGGATCACGTCAGCATCGGTGATCACGCCATATTTATCCAGCCCGCTGGCGACGGCTTTCAGTGCCGGACCATTGCCACCCTGCGGAGCAACGCCCATCGCCGCCAGCTTTTTGTAGAAGTTCCAGCCGATATCGGGTGTGTTGATGTCGGTATGCAGCTTATACAGCGCCGCCCCGGAATAAAGCGGGCTGGGCATGGCGATCTGACCTTTATTGGCTTCCACCGCCAGCGCATTCCAGCTGTCGATCGGTTTGGCATGCTGGGTGTTATAGGCGATCACCGTGGAGATAATTTTGGTACCAAAGAAGGTTTTGTCTTTGTCGTAGAACGATGGATTGATATGGCTGACCGGCGCATCCTGGTAGCTGTAAAGCTGGTTCTCTTTTTTCAGCGCACCGAGGTTGATGGCATCGGCGATCAGCAGCACATCCGGCTTCGCCTCGCCGCTCATCATTTCCGTGCGCAGCACATTCATCAGTTGCGTGGTGCCGTTACGTGTCCACTCCACCTCAATGTTGGGATAAGCCGCTTTGAAGGCATCAATGGTTTGTTGCGCGATTTCCGGCGCTTGTGAGGTATACACCACCAGCTTGCCCGACGGCGTTGCATCGGCATGGCTGACGGCGGAAAGCAGTAATCCACTGGATAACAGCAAAACATTCAACGAAGTGCGCATAGCCTTTTCCATGAGTTGTTATGAAGGAAGAATCCAGCCGTCGCGCAATGCCACGCCGATCGTGGCATCAGCAACGGGTAAAGGGCCATCCGCCAGCATCAGCGTCAGGCTGCTCTCGGGCATAGCCAGAGGCATCAGGTTGAGCTGATGGTGGCCGCCACGATAAATTACACGCTGCACGCGTGCGGCAAACTGCGCTTCGCCCGGCTGGGCAAGGCGAAAATCCGCAGCATGAAAACTGGCTTTGCCCTGCGGACACGGTGGCTGCTGAGGTGCACAGCGCAGCGACACCCGCTTACCGCACAGCGTGGCGAACGCTCGCCCGTCACCGAGCGGCTCGATATCGCTCACCGGCAGCACTTTGCCATCGTCGATAAAAGTGGCGACCATCTCATTGGCCGGTTCCCGCCACAGAGTTTGCGGGGTGGCGTACTGCATCACCCGGCCGCCATCCATCACCACGATGCGATCGGCCAGCGCCATCGCTTCATGTTGATCGTGGGTGATGTACAACAGGGTGGCATGGCTGTGACGATGGAAGCGGCGAAACTCCTCTTCCATGGTGGCGCGCAGATGAACATCGAGATTGGCGAGCGGTTCATCCAGCAGCACCAGGGTGGGCTGCGCCACCAGACAGCGCGCCAGCGCCACGCGCTGCCGCTGACCACCGGAGAGATCCGCCGGACGACGTTCAGCGAAGGGTTGCAAGCCAACCAGCGCCAGTGCCTGGCGGGTACGCTGTTCGCGTTCCGTTCGCGCCACACCGTTGACTTTCAGACTGTAGGCCACGTTCTCCGCCACCGTCATATGCGGCCATAGTGCGTAGCTCTGGAATACTACGCCCAGCTGGCGCTCCTCGGGTGGCAGATGCAGGCCGGGTGCCGCAAAGCAGCGATCGCCCACATGGATCTCACCTGCATCCGCGGTTTCAAAGCCCGCCAGCAAACGTAATAAGGTGGTTTTGCCGCAGCCGGAGGGGCCAAGTACGGCAATGAATTCTCCCTGCGCAATATGCAGGGAGATATCTTGCAGGACAGGCTGTGCCGCAAAGGATTTGCACAGCCCGCGAAGGGTTATAGCCGCCATCAATTCTGGCCTTTCTCTGACAATACGCCGTAGACCCTACGACAATCAGATGACAGGCCCGTGACACCCGCCTTACGTTTCTGTGCCAGCCTCCGCCAGATGCATCGCGATATAACGCTCATAGCGGGCGGCTTTGACGCGCGTCAGATCCACCAGCACCAGCCCATCGATACAGTTGTTGAAATCGGGATCGCTACCAAAATCAATAAACTGCACGCCGCCCGGTTCGCATAGCTCGGAATATTGTTTGTACAACGTTGGGATGGCGGTACCGAGGTTGGCGAGCAGGTGCTTCAGACGGCGTAAATCTTCCTGATAATTATCGCCGGTGAACTGCGCCAGCACTTCTGGCAGCGAGGCCGGATAGGGACGGCGTGAGGTTGCCAGCGGCAGTTCGGTGGGGAAATAGAGACGATAAAACGCCACCAGCAGATCGCGTGCCGCCAGCGGCATGCCGCCGGAGATCGACACCGGGCCAAACAGATAACGGGTTTCCGGGTAACGGGCGATATAGGCACCAATGCCCATCCACAGATAATCCAGCCCGCGTTTGCCCCAGTAAGCTGGCTGAATAAAACTACGTCCCAGCTCCAGCCCCTGGCGGATAATCGGCAGCATCCGTTCGTCATAATGGAACAGGCTATCGCTGTAGATCCCTTCCAGACCACGTCGCTCCAGCTGTTCCGCACCTGGGATAAAACGGTACGCGCCCACAATTTCCAGCTGCGCGTCATCCCACAGAATCAGGTGATAATAATCATCATCGTACTTATCCAGATCACGCCGTCTGCCGCTGCCTTCGCCCACGGCACGGAAGGCAATCTCACGCAGACGCCCCAGCTCACGCAGTAGCGGCACCCAGCTGGCACCGTTACGCCGCCACAGGTAGATCTGCTTACCATCCGGCAGGGTACCCAGCCGTTCACTCTCCAGCAGCGCTTTTTTCAGTTCGGCTCGATCTTCCGGACGCGCAATCGCCGCTTCGGTCTGGAACAGACCAGGCCGCCCCTGACCAACACGATACAGATGTTTGCATAGCCGTTTCGCCAGCTCTCTGCCCGGCGTGTGGCCATCGTGCCAATGGGCAAAGGGGATCTGTTCACCAATATGCAGTTTGATACGCGAGCCGCGCTGGCGAAACATTTCACGCACCAGCATCAGCAACGCCAGGGCCGGGGAGAGATGAGAGGCGGTATAAAAAGTGAGGCTATTACGTCCCATCACATGCACCGGCACCAGAGGCGCACGGGCACGCGCAGCGAGACGCAGGAAGCTGTGATGCCAGACGCGATCACGCACACCACGGCTGGTGAGGCGGGAAACTTCCCCCGCCGGAAAGATAATTAATGCGCCCTGATTATCGAGATGCCGTTGCATCTGGGTCAGCTGTTCACGGTTGGTGCGGTTGCCCATATTATCCACTGGCAACATCAGGCTATTGAGCGGCTCCAGCATCATCAGCATACGGTTGGCAACGATTTTCACATCGCGCCGCACCTGTGAGACCGCCGCCAACAGGGCGAGACCATCCAGCGCGCCGAGCGGA
The DNA here is from genome assembly GCF_059730475.1 of Pantoea sp. X-Soil-TKNS-1280. Classification (NCBI taxonomy): domain Bacteria; kingdom Pseudomonadati; phylum Pseudomonadota; class Gammaproteobacteria; order Enterobacterales; family Erwiniaceae; genus Pantoea; species Pantoea sp. X-Soil-TKNS-1280. The sequence continues at coordinate 3,667,851 of NZ_AP035962.1, forward strand.
TGGTTGGCCATTATCACCACCGGCCCAGTGCTTGGGATCTGTTCCAGATCGCGTTCACTTAATTCACAACGAACGTCAAGATACTCCAGCACCTGCTCCACCATATCCACCCCTTGCAGGTGGCGGTAGCGTGCTGCGAATTGCTGAAACTCCCCTTCACGCAGTACCCATTTCAGCAGGCTTTTTTGCCAGCCTGCTGGTTGATGTCCTGGCCAGTAAGTATTGAGAACCTGATCAACAGAAAACATTGTTCACCTTCTTATAACGAGCGATTATCGCTCAGAAGTTAAAACGGCTTGCTTTCAGATTTATGACCGTGGCGGCATGCTTTAATAATAGGCGCAATAAATTGCGCCGTTACAGTTTCAACGGGGGTAATTGCGAGAAGACACTCAGCAACCCTTTGCTCCACAGCTGACGGATCTGCGAAAAATAGGGATGCTGGTCGGTGATATGGTACTGCTCGTTATCGCTAAAACTGTCGCTGTGATAAATCATCACATCCAGCGGCAGCCCTACGGAGATATTACTCGCCAGCGTAGAGTCCATCGAAATCAACGCGCATTGCATCGCCTGGTTGAGCGGGGTTTCGTAGCGCAACACACGGTCGATAATCGGTTTGCCGTATTTGCTTTCACCAATCTGGAAATACGGCGTATCGACGCTGGCCTCAATAAAATTGCCCTGCGGATAGATCTGGAACAACCGCGGCTCCTCACCGCGGATCTGGCCACCAAGCAGCAGCGTGCCGCCAAACTCTTCACCATCGCGCTTGATCACTTCGCGCAGCATTTCCCCCACCAACAGCGCAATGTCATACAGCGATTTCCCATTCAGCAAATTGGGCTGATCGTGATCATCACAACCGCGTCGTAGCAGGCTCATCACGCTTTGCGTGGTGGCGAGGTTGCCAGCACTTTGCAGCACCAGCGTGCGTTCATCATCCACCTGGAACACATGCAACTTACGAAACGACGAAATATGGTCAACACCCGCATTGGTGCGAGAGTCGGAAACAAAAATCATCCCTGATGATAAACGCATTGCCACACAATAAGTCATAGTCACGCCTGCAAAGAAAATTACTGCTGCGAGTGCACCTGTTGCACCGCGGCCACCGCCAGCATATCTTCACCCCCACCACCCAGCCGCATACCGCGTACCGGACAGGCATCGAGATAATCCACGCCCACCGCCAGCCGCAAATGCTGCCGCGTACTGCGGGTATTGTTGGTGATATCAAAGCTGTGCCAACTGCCATCCAGCCAGGCCTCAACCCAGGCATGGGTGGCAACGTGTTCGACATTGTCAGTATAGAGATAACCGCTGACATAACGCGCCGGAATCCCCAGACTGCGACAGCAGGCAAGAAACACGTGGCTGTGATCCTGGCAAACGCCAGAGCCGGCGGCAAATACTTTCGCGGCGGTATCAGTCACCTGGGTGCTGCCGGGGCGGTAAGGCATTTTCAGCAGCAGCTCGCCCATCAGTTTTTCCAGACTGGCAAGTGGCGCTTCCGCTCGCCAGTAACGCAGGGCAAAGTCGCGGATCGCGCTATCTGGCTGAGTCAGCGGCGTGCCGCGCAGGAAAATCAGTGGCGACAGGGTGGAATCGGGATCGGCGGCCATCTCACCATCATCAAGAATATCCACCACGCCACGGGCGGTAATCTCCAGCATCTGATGCGGGGTATCCAGCGTCAGGACATGCATCACGTTACCGTAAGCATCAACGGTGCGTGTGGCTTCACACGGCAGCGCCAGCTCCCACGACAGAATTTGCTGATGCACCGAATTTTGCGGCGTCAGGCGCAGATACTGGGTGCTGAGTTTGACCTGATGCTCCCAGGCATACCAGGTTTTGTGCTCGATGTTCAGTCTCATTTCGCCTCCAGATAGGTGTGATTAATGCTGTCAGCCAATTGATTAATGTCTTCCAGGAAGTGATTCAGCCAGTTATTGAGTCCCGCACGCGTCAGGCTTTCCCAGGTACTGAAGCGCATCTCGGCCAACAGCACCGTAGCGAGGTAACGCGGACGATCTTCTCCACTGCTGCCGATCTGCTCCAGTTGATTGGCGATCTCTTCGATGCAGGAATGCAGCGATCGCGGACTTTCGCTGCGCAGGATCAGCATCTCGTTGACCAGATCCGGCATCAGCTGCTGTTTGAAGATCGCGTTGTAGGCCTCGCGCGCAGATACCGCGCGCAGCAGGGTGTCGAGGCAGTAATATTCGCGCACCGAATCGGGGTGCTGCTCCAGCAATTGCTGATTCACGCTCAGCAAACGGGCGCTGCCGTCGGCACGTTCCATCAGGGTGCCAAGGCGGATAAAACTCATCGCATCGCCGCGCAGCAGGGTGCCAAACATCGCGCCGCGAAACAGGTGGCACCGTTCTTTTACCCAGTCGAAAAAGCTGTCGGCATTGGCACTGGAAATGCCACGACGGCGCATGTTACGCATCTCAATCCAGGTGGAGTTGATGCTCTCCCACACTTCCGAAGAGAGGCTGCCGCGCACCGCGTGGGCGTTGTTCCACGCCGATTGCCAGCAGCTGAAAATACTGCTGGGATTGCGATCGTCGAGGGCAAAGAAGTTGAACAACTGGGGCATGGTGAAACGCCCGTTCAGGGTTTCAAACAGCTGACGCGTGCCGGTGAGATTGAGCGGCAACAGCAACTCATCACCGTGGCTGTTGCGTACCGGCATCAGCGACAGCCGGTTGGTCACATCCAGCACCCGGGCAAGTTGTTCTGCGCGCTCCAGATAGCGCGCCATCCAATAGAGGCCACTGGCCGTGCGGCTTAGCATGATTCATCATCCTCCAGAACCCAGGTGTCCTTAGTACCGCCGCCCTGCGACGAGTTCACCACCAGCGAGCCTTCTGTCAATGCCACACGGGTCAGGCCGCCCGGCACCAGACGGATATCCGCTCCGCACAGGGCAAACGGACGCAGGTCGATATGACGCGGCGCGAGACCGTTGTCGATAAACGTCGGACAGGTGGAGAGCGACAGGGTGTCTTGCGCGATGTAGTTATCGGGCCGCGCCTGTAAGCGCGCGCGGAAATCGCTCAGCTCCTGCTGGCTGGCCACCGGACCAATCAGCATGCCGTAGCCACCCGCCCCGTGCACTTCCTTCACCACCATCTTGTCGAGGTTCGCCAGCACGTAGGTGAGATCTTTCGGGTTGCGGCACTGCCAGGTAGGAACGTTGTTGAGGATCGGATCTTCGTCGAGGTAAAAGCGGATCATATCCGGCACATAAGGATAGATCGACTTGTCATCGGCTACCCCGGTGCCGATAGCATTCGCCAGCACCACATTCCCGGCACGATATACCGACAGCAATCCCGGGACGCCCAGCATCGAATCCGGACGGAACGCCAGCGGATCGAGGAAGGCATCATCGACGCGACGATAGATCACATCCACCTTGCAGGGTCCGGCGGTGGTACGCATCATCACCGCGCCATCTTTAACAAACAGGTCAGCGCTTTCCACCAGCTCCACACCCATTTGCTGCGCGAGGAAACTGTGTTCGAAATAGGCGCTGTTGAAGCGGCCTGGCGTCAGCACCACCACCACCGGATCGTTTACCGGCGAGCTTTCACGCAGCGTCTGCAACAGGTGTGACGGATAACGCTCCACCGGGGCCACATGCTGCTCGGCAAACAACTCCGGGTAGAGGCGCATCATCATCTTGCGGTTCTCCAGCATATAGGAGACGCCAGACGGGGTGCGCAGGTTATCCTCCAGCACGTAATACTCGCCATCATTGTTACGCACCATATCCACGCCAACGATATGCGCATAGATATTGCGATGCAGATCAACGCCCTGCATGCAGGGTTGGTATTGATCGTTGACCAGCACCTGCTCGGCCGGAATGATGCCCGCTTTCAGGATGTGCTGCTGGTGGTAGATATCATGCAGGAAGGCATTGAGGGCTTGTACCCGTTGTCGGATACCGCGATCGAGCATCGCCCATTCGCTGGCAGGAATAATGCGCGGCACGCTATCGAACGGAATCAGGCGCTCTGCGCCGCCGTCTTCGCCATAGACGTTGAAGGTGATGCCAACGCGATGAAACAAAAGTTCCGCTTCTTCGCGTTTACGCGCCACTGCCTCTTTGTCCGCCGCTTGCAACCATTCCCAGTAGTGCTGATAGTGAGCGCGGTGTTGGCCGTCGCTCAGCAACATCTCATCATAGAAGTGTGATGCTATCTGGTAGCTTTCTTTCATGATTTACCCGGCGCTTATCAGAGGACCTGATTCCACTGCTGCATAAACTGTGCCAGGCGCGTGTGCGCTGTGACGCACACGCTACCCATCAGTGGGCCGACGCCGGGTTGTTACAAAACTGCACCTTATCGGTGCACAAGCTGCTGCGTGACTGGTAGCCAGATTTCAGTCATTGCCCCCTCCCCGCCGGTGAAAGGATCGCGCTGCGGCATAGGTACGCGCTGAATCTGCTGCTGAGAGGTTCTCAGGAAGCGGGGTTCATCGCGCAGCGTTTCCGGCGACATACCTTCAGGATAGGCGCCAACCACCATAAAATCCTCACTGGCGTGGACCTGTTTATGGCCGACCCCTGCCGGAACCAATACCGCATCGCCTTCGCGCAGCGTCACCATACGGCCACTGTCACCGCCAAATAGCACTTCCGCCCAACCCGCCGCGACACCCAGCACTTCATGGGTGTTCGGGTGGTAATGGGTATAAGGGAAGATCGGATAACGCCAGGCTGCGGGCCAGCCGTTATCGGTAAAGGTTTTTTCAAACCAGGCGGCGGTATCCTGGTTTTCATCGTCGTCGTCATCAGGTGCGACACCGGGCCAGATGATCAGCGGCAACGGATTGTTCGGCACACCGCCGGACGGGATCGATAACATAAGATGCTGCGGGTTACTGGAAGCCCCTGCGGAAAAGGTGCCAGCGGCGAAAGACATCAGTAACAGCAGGCTGGATGGGTAGGCAGTCATACTCTTTCTCCGGTTAGCTACATGCTAATAGTGTGGCAAAATCGGATGACAATACAATGTGCTCAGGTCCGCAAAATTCACATAAAAGCATGATTTTGCTAACTAAAGCCAAATTAATGATTAACCTCTTTAACATTTTGAGCGCAATACCCGGCGCAGGGCGATTTACCGCGCAACTGTTATAAAAAATCTGCACTGATCTGTGTCTGCAACTCTTCACTGTTACATGCTTTACTGGCAGGCAGTGAAAGAGAGGTGAACAATGGACGCCATTAAACAAATCCTGATTGATGAAATCGCTACCCTGAACCGTGAAGAACGCCGCGATAACCGGCCGCGTTTTAGCTTTTCGTTTCTGAAAACCCATCCGGGGCTGTGGGGAGTGATGTACCTGTGTTACGCGCTGTGCGTCGCACTGATTTTTTCCACCGACATGCTTGGCTGGCCCGCATTCTGGTTCGCCACCGCGTTTGTGCTGGTGATGAGCTTCCTGATGCTGCTGGATATCAATCCAAAGTATCGCTTTGAGGATATTGATGCGCTGGATCTGCGCGTTTGCTACAACGGCGAGTGGTATTACATTCAGCCGGTATCGCAGCAAGGTATCTCGAAGATTCTGGATAACCCCGGCACGCCGGATCGGGTGCGCAGCGGGATTCATCGCCTGATGCAGCAGAAAGGTGAGGTCGATTTTTACGACGTGTATTACCTGACCTGGGGTCACCAACAGGCCGCACAGGTATAACCCACGCACATCCGTAGCGGCGCGATTTATCGCGCGGTTACGGGTGAAGCTGTTTGATCAAAGTGCCCAGCATTGCCACCGCCGCTTCGGCGCGCGCATCCCATGGCCAGGCAGTGTTGAAGCGGAAGCAGTGGCGAAAATCCTCACTGCTGGAAAACAACTGCCCCGGCGCGATGCTAATCCCTTCCTTTAACGCCAGATGATACAGCTGCGTAGTATTGATACCGGCGGGTAAGGCTACCCATAAAAAGTAACCCCCAGGGGTATCGCTGATACTGGCCTCGGCAGGCAGCACCTGCTGCAATGCCGTGCGCGCCAGCTGTTTGCGTTTCGCCAGCGTCTGACGCAGTCGCTTCAGATGGCTGTCGTAACTGCGGGTGGAGAGGAAATCCGCCAGCGCCAGCTGCATTGGTGCGCTGGTGGAAAGCGTACTCATCAGTTGGATACGCTGGACGCGCTGGGCATGTCTTCCCGCTGCCACCCAGCCAATGCGAAACCCCGCCACCAGATTTTTGGAGAAGCTGCCGCAATGCATCACGTCGCCGTTACGATCAAAGGCTTTCGCCGGGAGCGGCTTTTCGTCACCAATCCACAGTTCGCTGTACACATCATCTTCAATCAGCGCCACGCCGTAGCGCTCCAGTAGCGTGACCAGCTGCTCCTTGCGCGCATGGCTTAAGGTGAACCCGAGCGGATTTTGCCGGTTGGTCATCAGCCAGCAGGCTTTTACCGGCCAGCGCTGTAACGCCTGTTCCAGCTCACCAAAATCAATCCCCTGCTCCACGTCGCTGGCGACCGCAATCGCATTCAGCTTCAGGCGTTCAATCGCCTGTAACGCGCCATAGAAAGAGGGATTCTCAATCACCACCCAGTCGCCAGGTTCGGTCACCGCCTGTAAGCTCAGGTTGAGCGCTTCCATCGCACCGTTAGTGATCACGATGTCATCCGGCGAGATGGTTATGCCCTGCTGCGCATAGCGCTGGGCAAGGATTTTGCGCAAATCAGCGTTACCCGGCGGCAGGTTGTTGAGCGCATCGGTCGGTTTCAGGTTATGCGAGACTTTCACCAGCGAACGCATCAGCTGGCGTTGCGGAAACAGTTCAGGATCGGGAAAGGCGGAGCCAAACGGCATAATGGCCGGATCGCGCGTGGCTTGCAGCACATCAAACACGAAACTGTTGGTGTCGGTCTGCTCCGGGCGGGCCACGGTTTGGGTTGGCAGACGCGGGCGCGGAGCCGCCGCACGGGGCGCGATATAGTAGCCGGACTGCGGTTTCGACAGAATCCAGCCCTGGCTTTCCAGCACTTCGTAAGCGTGCATCACCGTCATCAGGCTGAGGCCGGATTGATCGGCCTGCTGACGCAGCGACGGCAGTTTTTCCCCTGGCTGCCAGATGTTGGCTTCAATTTGTTCCCGCAGTTGATCAACCAGCTGCTGATATTTCGCCACCTGAATCTCCGTCGCTACCTATTCATAAAAGGCTTACTTCGCGGTAACTTCCAGTTCCGCTGCCGGGGTCACAAACTCCGGTAGTTCGCCAATGCGTTCTGGTGGTACCGGCTTGCCCAGCAGATATCCCTGTAGCGTGTTACAACCCAGCCCGGTCAGAAACGCCTGCTGCCCCTCGGTTTCTACCCCTTCGGCCACCACTTTCAAATCCAGCGACTGTGCCAGCGCCACAATCGCCGAGACGATGGTAGCATCTTCTGATTTTGCCTGTAGCTCATTAACGAAGGCGCGGTCGATTTTCAGCTCACTGGCCGGTAACCGCTTGAGATATAACAGGCTGGAATAGCCGGTGCCGAAGTCATCAATCGAGGCTTTCACCCCCATATTGGTCAGCTCGGTCAGGATACGGACGCTCTCCTCCGGGTCACGCATCGCGGTGGTTTCGGTGACCTCCAGCGTCAGTAGCTCAGCCGGAATCTGATGCTGCGACAAGGCCTGCGTGACGGTTTCCACCAGATTGCTCTGCTCAAACTGCAACGCCGACAGGTTGACCGCCACTGACCAGTGCGGATGTCCCTGCAAATGCCAGCAGTGCAGCTGTCGGCAGGCTTCATTGATCACCCAGTTACCGATATTGATGATCATCCCGGTCTTCTCCGCCATCGGCAGGAATTTATCGGGTGCCAGCAAGCCGCGCGTCGGGTGCTGCCAGCGCAGCAACGCCTCAAAACCAATGATCGGTCCGCTCGGTGCACAATATTTGGGTTGATAGAACAGCCGCAGCTCGTTGTTCTCCATCGCCTGCCACAGGTCGTTGTTTAACTGCAGCTGGCTCTGCGCCAGGGTGTTCATTGAGGGCTGGAAGAAGTTGTAGCCGTTGCGCCCGTTATTTTTGGTGTGATACATCGCGGCGTCGGCGTTAAACATCAGTTCACGCTCATCGACACCATCGCCGGGATACACGGCGATACCGATACTCAGCGACACCATTAACTCATAACGTGAGATGCTGAACGGCTTTTCAATCGCCTTCACCAGCGCATCAGCAGCAGCGGCGGCATCGTTCGGATCATCGATTTCAATCAACAACACGAACTCATCGCCACCCATGCGCGCCAGCGTGTAGTGCCCTTTCATCTGCCCGGTCATGCGTTCGGTTACCGCGATCAGCAGATTGTCACCGACATGGTGGCCAAAGGCATCGTTAACCGCTTTGAAGCCATCAAGATCCATAAACATCAGCGCAAAATGCGAGTGTTCGCGGTCCGCTTTATTGATGGCCTGGTCGAGACGATCTTCCAGCAAAATACGGTTCGGCAGGCGTGTCAGGTTGTCATGCAACGCCAGTTGCGCCAGTTCACGGTTGGCCTCGGCCAGCGAGCGCGCGAGGATGGAGGTTCGTGCCTGCATCCTTGCATCCAGCATGGATACCAGCAGGGTAATGCCCAGAATCGATAGCGTTACCACCGTCACCAGCATCGCCAGCCAGTTACTGTTAACGCCCATATGTGTCGCGTGGCTTTGCATCGGAAAATCCGCCGCTGCCATGCCGGTATAGTGCATACCGGCGATGGCACAGCCCATCACCACCGAGGCCCCCAGGCGCAGCAGGGTGACGCGACCATTTCCTTCACGCAGGTTGAACGCCAGCCACAGCGCCGCCCCGGAGGCGACCAGCGCGATCACCACTGACGCGGCAACCCAATACCAATTCCAGACAATGCCGGGTGCAAACATCAACGCGGCCATGCCGGTGTAGTGCATCGCCACCACGCCAGTGCCGAGCACCACCGCGCCGCCGCACAGGCGCGGCCAGGGCAGATCGCCAGAGCAGACCAGCCACAGAGCAAAGATCGACGCCAGCACGGCAATCACCATCGAGGCTGCCGTCAATAACGGGTTGTAGCTCATCACCATATCAAGGCTCATCGACAACATGCCGATGAAGTGCATCGCCCATATGCCGACGCCCATCGCAAAGCCGCCGCCAAACAACCACACCAGCGCCGTCTTGCCGCTGGAGGTGGCCACTCGTCCCGCCATATCCAGCGCGGTAAAGGAGGCCAGCATCGCCACCAGAACGGAGACGATGACGGTATACCAATCGTACGAAGTCACTAACATAGTGAGTTCCCAAGTCATAGCTGGGTTAGCAGCCGTGGTGTTGTTAACAAAAAGTAAAATACATAAATATTATTGTACAATTTACCGACAGTCGTGCTGTCGTTATAAGTCTTTGAACGATGAAAGATTGCGATTCAGAAAATCAAAATTACTTGTCAGGCACCTGCCAGTGGTGCAACGTTATCGGGGATGCTCAGTGGCGCGGGTGCCGCCACGGTGAATTCACTGATGCGCTCTGCCGGTGTCGGTTTCCCCAGCAAATAGCCTTGCAACATGTCAAAACCCAGCCCGGTCAATAAGCGTTGCTGTTCTTCCGTTTCCACACCCTCAGCCACCATGCGCAGATTCAGGCTCTGCGCCAGGCTGATCATGGCAGTGACCACCGTGGCATCTTCACTGTCAGCACGCAGGCTATTGATGAAGCTGCGATCGATCTTCAGCTCGGTAGCCTCCAGATGTTTCAGGTGCAGCAAGTTAGCATAACCGATACCAAAATTATCAATCGCGACCCGGACACCCAACTGATGTAACTCAGCAATGCGTTGCTGGCTGAACTGCGGGTCACGCATGGCGATGGTTTCGGTGATTTCCAGCATCAGCATCCCTTCCGGCAAGCCGTGTCGTTGCAGAATTTCACTCAGGCTGTCGATCAGATCACGCTGATGAAATTGCAGCGCCGACAGGTTAACCGAGACGCTCCAGCTGTTGTTTCCTTCGTCATGCCACTGGCGCAGCTGGCGGCAGGCTTCGTTAATCACCCAGTTCCCCAGCGCGATAATCTGTCCGGTTTTCTCTGCACGCGGCAGGAACATATCCGGCATCAGCAATCCCCGGCGCGGATGTTGCCAGCGCAGCAGCGCTTCAAACCCCATCAGCAACGTGCCACCGGCGCGGAACTTGGGCTGATAGAACAGCCGCATTTCCTGATGCTCCAGCGCGCTCCACAGATCATTTGCCAGTGCCAGCTGGTATTGCGCCACTGCACTCATAGCCGGTTCGTACAGGCTCCAGCCGTTACGGCCGCTATGTTTGGTGTGATACATCGCTGAATCGGCGTTGAACATCATCTCCTGCTTGCTGCGGCCATGCAGCGGAAAGATGACAATACCCACGCTAAGCGAGACGCGCAGCGAGTAACGCTCCAGTTCGAAGGGGGCATCAACGGTATTCACCAGCCGCTGCGCCTGCGCGGCAGCTTGCAGGCCATCGCAGTTCGGGCTTAACAACACGAATTCATCACCCCCGAGGCGCGCCAGAATAGCATCCTTGCGCAGCTGGTTACGCAGGCGGGTAGCAACAGCGATAAGTAAGCGATCACCAACATGATGTCCCCAGGTATCGTTGACTGCCTTGAAGCCGTCGAGATCCATGAACATCAGCGCGAAGGTTTGATCGTTGAGGGTCGCGTGTTTGACGGCTGCATCGAGTTGCTGCTCCAGCAGCACCCGGTTCGGTAAGGTGGTGAGCGTATCGTGCATCGCTAACTGATGCAGCTCGTTATTAGCCGTCTTGAGTTTGGTCGCCAGACGCGCGGCGCGCAGCTGGGCATCCAGCATAGAAATCAACAACGTCACGCCAAGAATACTCAACGTGATGATGGTGACCCACACCGCCAACCCCTGATCGCTTACGCCATGTTCCATCATGCTGCTGGTGTTGTTGAACTGTGCTGCGGCCATGCCCACGTAATGCATACCAGCAATGGCGATACCCATCGCCAGTGCTGCATAAGCACGCATGATCAGCAGGCCATCCCCCTGACGCAGATGAAACGCCAGCCACAGCGCGACACCCGCAGCGCTATAGGCGATGAGCACTGACAGGACAACCAGTTTCATATTCCACTGAATAGCGGGATCAATCATCAGCGAGTTCATGCCGAGAAAGTGCATTACCACTACCCCAGTGCCGAGGATCAGGGTGCCACGTACCAGACGGCGGAACGTCAGATGGCTACCGCGCACCACCTGCGCGAAGGAAAAGATCGAGGACAATATGGCGACTGCCAGCGACAGCGAGGTCAGCGTCACATCGTAGCGCATGGTCATCGGCAGCATCATCGCCAGCATGCCGATAAAGTGCATCGCCCAGACGCCAATGCCCATCGCGGTGCCACCTGCCACCAGCCACAAACGGGCAAGGCAGCCTCGTGACACGGCGACACGTCCGGCGGTATCCAGCGCCGTAAATGAGGCGATAAAAGCAACGATTAAAGAAACCGTCACCAGAACGCTATCCCAGGTAACCAGCAACATGAGCGCTCCTCACTAACCCGCTAGCGAGCAGGTGCTGAATCGTCGAATCGTAACAAAGATTAAAAAGCATGCATAAAAGGTCTGTTAACTCTTCAAAAGCGATTCAGCCGCTAATCGTACCAGCCTGACTGGGGACTAACGCACCGGGATTTTTTTATTCGCTGAGAGGAGAATCGTTATTATGTCTGATTAATGTATGAACATAACACTGAACCCTGCGCCGCGGTAGTAGCTGGAATAACTCCGCGTTTAGTTTTTTTAACCTGCCTGAATCCCTTGCTATCACTGAATTATCGGCTATCGGGGCAAATTGATTAGGGAAAAATTATTGGTGGGCCTGACAGGCTTCGCTTTGCTGAACTATAGTTAAGAAAACTGATATAAATCATTTCCCTGTCTTATAGGAAGTTTCTTAGTCGTCAGGGATTTTTACTGTGCAGCCAAATCTGGCTCCTTGTTATTTTTCGGTTGATTTCATAAATGCATCATCAGGTGAAAAAGCACTGACCCTGGATAATCAGTAAGGAATGATTATGAAACTCAAGCTTTTTCTTTTGGCTGCCAGCCTGAGCGTCTCACTTCCGTACTCTGTTGTTTTCGCTGCGACCACAACGGGAACCATTAACGCTACATTAACCCTGACCACCGGCTGTCTGGTGAATGGTCAGTCGGCCACAACCGGGGTGAATTTCGGTACTTTAAACTTCGGCAGTAGCGCAGCGACCTTTGATACGTTGAATGCCACCCTGGTAGGGGCTTCCGGCAACGGTATCTACGTGCGCTGTACCACCGGCCAGACATTTAACGTGCAGGTCACCAGCAGTAATGCTGCGCCAGCCACCATTTATGGCACCGTCAGCGGGCAACCGCGTTATCTGATCCTCGGATCCAACAATACCCAGGGCATCGCTTACACCCTGTACAGCGATGCGGCCTTCACCACCGCCATTGCCAATAACACCAATATCGCCCCCAGCGGTACCACTGACCCGACTCTGGGTACCAACTACGCCATTTATGGTCGTGTGGTCGGCGGCGGCTTTAACCCATTGATCCCGGCAGGTACCTACACCGATACCATTAACGTTGCAGTGAATTACTAGGGCGCAGGTTTCGGTTAAACCGGGTGAGAGGGGTAAATGGGTGGGCGCGCATTTCTGGCGGTCTGACCCTGCTGATAGGGAGTGTCAATGTCTGGGGGTTGCCTACCGCAACCTTTCAGGTCTCTGCCTCAGTAGTGGCTGGCTGCGTAGTTTCCGGTTCCAATCCCGGAGTTTTTGGCACGCTTGATTTTGGCACCCAGTCTGGCGTCGCCAGCAGCAGCGTCAGCGCCAGTTTTGTCCAAAGCTCCACTATCAGCCTGGCCTGCACCCCAGGCACCACCGTGAGCATGTCGATCAACGGTGGCAGCAACTACACCACCACCCGCAACCTGAAACTGGCCAGTTTCACCAACACTGTGGCTTACAGCCTGTACAGCAACGCCAGCCACACCACCGCGATTGGGGTGAATTCACCTATCACGCTCAGCTACAGCAACGCGAACAACATCACGCTGCCAATTTATGGCTTGTTGCAGCTACCCGGCCCGACGCGCGCCGGGGTTTATACCGATACCTTAACCGTCACCCTGAGCTGGTGAGGGCACAACAAGAAGGAATGACCGATGAAAAACCTGCTGCTGCTCTGGCTGCTCACATTCAGCGCTCTCAGCCATGCTGCCAACTCGCTGATGATCTGGCCGATTGATCCCGCCATCAATCCCGACGATAAAGCCAGTGAGCTGTGGCTGGAGAATCGCGGCAACGCCACCACACTGATGCAGGTGCGAATCTTCACCTGGCAGCAGGTCAACCAGCACGAGCAGTATCAGACCCAGCAGCAGGTGCTCGCCAGCCCGCCGCTGGTGCGCATTGAACCGGGGCAGAAGCAACTGGTGCGCTTAATTAAGCAAGTGCCACCTGACGCCGGTAAGGAGATGGCCTACCGCGTGGTACTGGATGAGATCCCCACCCCGCGTACCCCAGGTACCAATCAGGCCGGATTGACCTTTCAAATGCGCTACTCCGTACCGCTGTTTGTTTATGGCAGTGGCTTAACGGCCGACAGCGCCAAACCCAATCTCAGCTGGCGAGTGGAAAACAGCGAGGGCAAGCGCTGGTTGCTGCTGACCAATAACGGCAACGGCCATGCGCGTCTGAGCAATGTCACCATCGGCGGACGCCCCATCGGCAACGGCCTGTTTGGCTACGTGCTGGCAAACAGCAGCAACCGCTGGCTGCTGAATAGCAATGTCGGTGGAGAGCTGGAGGCTGAGATGAATAAAGGCCACTGGCAAAGCGCAGCCGTGCGTTGATGCGCATTTCGCCCCACCCCTGTGCGCTGGCCGTGACCAGCGTGGTTTGCTGTTTACCCATGATCAGTAGCGCCGAGACCTTCTCCGAGCTGCCGCCTCCCCCTGCGCTGCAAAACAATGCCGCAGGACAGCAATACATGCTGGAGCTGATCATCAATCAGGGGGAGCAGGGCAATATTGTGCCGGTCAAACAGAAGAACGGCGATTTCTGGCTGCGACGTGGCGATCTGGAGCGCGCCGGGATCCCGGCGGACAAATTGCAGGGACAGCAGATTAACGTCAACCAGTTAAGCGACGTCAAAGTGGACTATGACAATCAACGCCAGCGCCTGCTGCTGACTGTCCCTCCTGCCTGGCTGCCGGGCCAGGTGATCGGCCAGGCGCACAATGGGCCACGCTACCCAGGCCGAGCCAGCACCGGCGCACTGCTCAACTATGACTTCTACGCCACCCGCACCGATCATACCGGCTCTCGCCTCGCCACCTGGAATGAGCTGCGCGTGTTTGGTGCCGCCGGACAATTCTCCAGCAACGGCGTATGGCAGCAGCAACTGGAAGGCGATGCCCCCCAGCAACCGAATGGCTATATCCGCTACGATACCTGGTGGAGCAACGAGGACGAGAACGCGGTACGAAGCATCCGTGCCGGGGATCTGGTCACTGATGCGCTCTCCTGGACCAACAGCGTGCGTCTTGGCGGGTTGCAGATTGGCCGTGATTTCAGCATTCGCCCGGATCTGATCACCTATCCGCTGCCGCAGTTTTCCGGCCAGGCGGCGGTGCCTTCCACGGTGGATTTGTTTATTAACGGCTATCGCTCCAGCCAGGCCAACGTACAGCCGGGTCCGTGGTCGCTGACTAACGTCCCTTTCGTCAATGGCGCGGGTGATGCAGTCATCACCACCACCGATGCGGTCGGTCGCCAGATCACCACCACCCTGCCCTTTTATGTTTCCAGCAGCCTGCTGAAGCAAGGTTTGTCTGACTACTCCTTCTCAGCGGGAGCCATGCGTGAAAACTACGGCATCAGAAACTTCGACTATGGCGCAGCCGCAGCCAGCGGCTCCTATCGCTATGGTGTGACCAACTGGCTAACGCTGGAAACCCACGCCGAAGGCAGCGATGAAGTGGCGATGGGCGGTGCGGGCGGCATGCTGAAACTCGGCAGCTGGGGCGTCCTCAACGGCGCGCTGGCGCAAAGCCAGATGAGCGGAAAGCCCGGCACGCAATACAGCTGGGGATATCAGTACAACAACAGCTGGCTGAGCCTCGGCACGCAGCATACCTTGCGCACGGCGGATTTTGGCAATCTGGCGCTGGTCGGCAATCGCAGCGACTCGGACGATACCTCATATTCGCTGGCACGCCGCAGTGCGCAGTACACCGCCAGCGTGTCGATGAATCAATACGGCAGCCTCGGGCTGGCCTATCTCGATATCAACAGCGGCGAGGGCGAACGCACCCGGCTGTTGAACCTGTCGTGGAGTAAAAACATTTGGGGCAACAGCAGCCTGTATATCTCCGCCAGCCGCGACCAGCAACAGGGGGAATGGAGCGGCGCGATTTCGCTGGTGATCCCGTTCGGCGAACAGGGCAGCGCCTCGGTCAGCATGGAACGCGATCAGCAGGGAGAAAACAACCAGCGGGTGTATCTGTCGCGCGCCATGCCGAGTGACGGCGGCTACTCGTGGGATGCCTCCTGGGCCAACCAGGGCGGCAACAGCGGCGATTATCGTCAGGGCAGCCTGCGCTATCGCAACAATAAAGTGGATACCTCGGCAGGTTTTTATGGCGACGACGATAACACCACCCAGTGGGCCGATTTCAGTGGTGCGCTGGTACTGATGGATAACCGTCTGTTCGTTGCTAACCAGATCAACGACGCCTTTGTACTGGTGAAAACCAATTATCCCGACGTGAACATCCGCTACGAAAACCAGTCGATGGGACGTACCGATAACGAGGGTTATCTGCTGGTACCGTCAATCAGCAGCTATTACGCCGCGAAATACGATATCGACACGCTAGACCTGCCAGCCGATATGACTTCCCCCCGGGTAGAACAACGCTTTGCGGTGAAACGCCAGAGCGGTTATCTGCTGAACTTCCCGGTGGAGAAACTGCGTTCGGCCAGCGTGATTCTGCATGACAGCAACGGTCAGCCGCTGCCGGTCTCCAGCCAGGTACTGCGCGCCGGACAGGCAACCGAGTATGTCGGCTGGGACGGTATCACCTGGATGGAAAACCTCGACGCCAGCAATCCAATTCAGGTCACCACGCCAGATGGCCGCACCTGCCGCACCGAACTCAATATCGCTAACGGGCCACAGGCACTGAAGACCTATGGCCCGCTCACCTGCGCGTTACCCCCACTACCACCCGGTACCGCGCAGCCGAATACCGAAAACTCAACTTCAGGCATCGCTCCATGAAAAGAATTTTGCTAGTGCTGACGCTGTTACTGCTGCCAGGTCTGGCCCGTGCTGCCTGCAGTCTGCCCGCGTCAACCGCCAGCTTTGGCTCGGTCACCACCTTTGTCGCCAATTCAACCGTCAGCTCCACTTCAACCACTGCAAACGTGAACTGTGGCGCGGGTTCTGCCCTGACGTTGTTAGGCACCAACCAAATCACCTTGCAACTGGCCAGCGCCTCCAGCGTCAATGGTACGCGCGGCGCTATGATAATTAGCGGCAGCAGCGGCACCGATAATATTCCGGTACGCCTGTGTATGGACAGCGCCTGCGCAACAGAACTTACCGTGGGGGGATCGACCTATACATTTTCACAATCGGTTCTGGCGAATCTTGCTGGTCTGTTTGGTAGCCTGAACTTTGCGTTGCCGGTATATCTGAAAACCGTCACCGGACAAACGGTCGCCGCAGGAACCTATACGGTGACGCTCAATTTATATGTTACCTACAATATCTGCACCAGCCTTGGCGTCGGAGGTCTTTGCCTGACGCCGCAAACCGGTACCGGCACCATTCCTATTACCTTAACGATGGTGCTCTCGAATGATTGCACCACCATCACCGCGCCAAACGTCAGCTTTGGCAGTGCTCCGCTGGTCAGCAGTTTTTCCACCGTGCAGCAGTCCATCAGCGTGGTGTGCAGTAAGGGCAGCACCTATACAGTGGGAATGAGTAACGGCAGCTATGCGGCGAATGGTGTGCGTAATATGGCGAGTGGCAGCAACCTGTTGAGTTATGACATCTACCAGGGCACCACCACCACCACCACGCGCTGGGGACCCACCGGCACGGCCCGCTGGAGCAGCAGCGCCTCCACCACCGTCAGCACCGATGGTCTGACGCGCGGATACACCTACACTGCGCAGATTCTGACAACGCAAAATACCCCGCCAGCGGGGAATTATACGGATAGCGTGGTGGTAGATTTGTCGTTTTAGACACAAGGCCGCCATACTGGCGGCCTTGTTCATCTGACTGATCAGGCATTCACAGTAGTCGCGCTGTGCCGTGTTCGATACTGCTTCACCATGCGGCCAATCAGCAGGGTACCAATCAACCCGCATACCGCCGCGAACGACAGCCATACACCCGGCATCGCTTTATCGCCCGTTGCATGGATCAGATAGCTGGAGACCGCCGGGGTAAAGCCGCCAAACAGCGCCGTTGCAAGACTGTAGGCCAGCGAGAAGCCTGAAGCACGCACTTCGGCAGGCATGATTTCCGCCAGATAAACCACCATCGCGCCGTTATAGCTGGCATAAAGGAACGACAGCCACAGCTCGGCGATCACCAGATGAGAGAAGGTTGGCGCAGCCACCAGCCATTTCAGCACCGGCCAGGCGGTGAGAATCATCAGGATGGTGAAGAAAATCAGCAATGGCCGACGACCCACACGGTCTGACAACGATCCCATCACTGGCAACCAGAACAGGTTGGAAAGCCCCACAAACAACGTCACCAGGAAGCTTTCTTTGTCGCTCATCATCAGCACCGTTTTGCCGAAGGTCGGGGTAAAGGCGGTGATCATATAGAACATCACCGTGGTGGTGACCACCATCAGCATACCGGCTAATACCAGCGCCCAGTTCTGCCCCACCGAACGCATAATCTGGCGCATGGTCGGATGATGTTTGCGTTGGCTAAAGGCTTCAGTTTCCTCCAGCATGCGACGAATCCAGAACAGGAACGGCACAATCATACAGCCGATAACAAACGGAATACGCCAGCCCCACTCAGTGACCGCATCTTTTTCCAGCAGATGATTCAGCCCCAGGCCCAGCAGCGCAGCAAAGATCACCGCCACCTGCTGACTCCCGGATTGCCAGCTGACGTAAAAACCTTTACGTCCCTTCGGCGCAACTTCGGCCAGATAAACCGACACGCCACCCAGTTCGACACCGGCAGAAAAGCCCTGCAGCAGGCGACCCAGCAGAATCAAGATTGGCGCAGCCGCGCCCAGCGTGGCGTAACCCGGCACCACAGCGATGGTCAGGGTACCGAGCGCCATAATGCCGAGCGTCACCAGCAACCCTTTACGGCGGCCATGATGGTCAATATAGGCACCGAGGATGATCGCGCCCAGCGGACGCATCAGAAAACCCGCGCCAAAGGTCATCAGCGTCAGCATCAGCGACGCAAACGGGTTGTCACCGGGGAAAAAGGTTTTAGCAATGGCGGTCGCGTAGTAACCAAAGACCATGAAATCATACATTTCAAGGAAATTGCCGCTGGTTACGCTAAAGATGGTTTTGGCACCGCTCTGCGATGATTTTTGTAAAGACGAAGGTGAGCTCATAGGTTTTCCAGGTTTCTTCCATGCGTAAGACTTCCTTGTAGCGTGGTAGTCAGCGGATGAATGTGATCACCTTCACCATTGCACTTTACAAAAGCAGGGGTATAAGTAACAAAGTATTAACAAAACCGTTCCACAGAATAATTGCCCATTTATGGCATCGATTCGTGATTTCCTGTTTTCCTCAGCAAAGACACATAACAAAAAGGGCGTCCATCTGGACGCCCTCATAACCCTGGGTGAAATTACTTTTTCACCGTTTCCATACCCATCAGGCCGATTTTCAGATATCCGGCCTCGCGCAGCTGATCCATTACTGACATCAGGGTTTCATAACTCACCGACTTATCTGCCTGGAAGAAGATAGTGGTGTCTTTGTTACCTTCGGTCTGCGCGGTTAACGCATTGACCAGCGTCTCTTTTGTTACCTGATCATTGCCGATATAGACCTGATTATCTTCTTTAATCGACAGATAGACCGGTTTTTCCGGACGCGGCTGCGGCGCACTGGTGGAAGCAGGCAGGTTAACGCGCACATCCACCGTTGCCAGCGGTGCGGCCACCATGAAGATGATCAGCAGAACCAACATCACGTCGATAAACGGCGTCACGTTGATTTCATGCATTTCGCCATCGCTTTCCAGGTCGTCGTTTAAACGCATCGCCATAGCAATTACCCTACGCGCAGTTTCTGTGCGGCAGAAGGACGAGCCACTTCGTTAGTCACTTTTCCCAGGTCTAAATCACGGCTCTGCAACAGCAGCACCTGTGCCGCGACGTCGCCCAGCGAGGCTTTGTAACCCGCAATCATACGGGCAAACACGTTGTAGATGACCACAGCCGGGATAGCCGCCACCAGACCAATCGCGGTAGCCAGCAACGCTTCGGCGATACCTGGTGCAACAACGGCGAGGTTAGTGGTTTGAGTTTGGGCGATACCGATGAAGCTGTTCATGATACCCCAGACGGTGCCGAACAGGCCGATAAACGGCGCAACCGAACCGATGGTGGCGAGGAAACCATTGCCACGGCCCGCGTGACGACTAAAGGCCCCGACGCGGCGCTCAAGACGGAAACTGGTACGTTCTTTAATGCCGTCGGTGTCTTCAGTACCGGCTGAGAGTTCCAGCTCGTTCTGCGCATCATTCAGCAGCACGGCGCTGTGACTATGGCCTTTAAAGCTGGCAGCAGTACGTGAAGCCTCATCCAGTGAACGCGCTTCGCTCAATGCGATGTGTTCACGCTTCAGACGACGTTTCGCTGAACTCAGCTCGGCAAACTTGCCGAAGAAAAGTGCCCAGGTCACCACGGAGGCCAGTAACAGGCCAATCATTACCACCTTTACCACGATATCGGCATGATGATACATGCCCCAAACGGAGAGATCCGTCTGCATCAAATCACTGGCTACCACGCTGCGTCTCCAACTTCAATTGCACAGTTCACGATCGAGCGCGGATCATAACAAATTACCGGGTCGAATTGATAGTAGTTCTCATTACTATTTACAAACGAAAGGTGCGCTTTTTCTCCACAGTTTGTGATGAATGTGTGTCCGGTTATGTGCTGGTTTTATAAATGTGATGCAACATGTAAAATTATTAAAACATCGTTTCAAAATGTGATGCAATTCATTCAATCAACATCTGACCGGTTTTTCGCCAGCTGTTTTTCACTATTCTGAGCCAGCCCTGCCCATTTGCGGTGTCTTCACCGCACGATTTCAATACCTCAATGCTGGAGTAAAAAATGACGCTGAAAAAACGACTACTCGCCGTTTCATTGTCCTCCATGTTCGCCCTGCTGGCCTGTAACGCCCATGCCAAAGTGCTCAAAGTGGCGGAAGTGCAACCCGCAGGTTATCCCACCGTGGTCGCGCTGGAGCATATGGGGGAGAAACTGAAACAGGCCACCGATGGGCGTCTGGAGATCAAAGTCTATGCCGGTGGTGTGCTGGGTGATGAAGATCAAACCTTGCAACAGGTGCAATTGGGGGCGATCGATATGATCCGCGTCTCGCTGGCACCAGTCACCACCATCGCCCCCGAAACCAGCGTGCTCACCCTGCCGTTTATCTTCCGTGATGAAGATCATATGCACAAAGTGCTGGATGGCAGCGTGGGCGAGCAGATCGTCAATAAATTCGATCAGGATCCTAACACCCGCATGGTGTTCCTCGGCTGGACCGACGCCGGTACGCGCAACATGATCACCAAAAAACCTCTCGCCAAACCTGAAGATTTGCAGGGCATGAAGATTCGCGTGCAAAACAGCGCCATTTCTCTCGCCACACTGAAAGCGATGGGGGCCAACCCAGTGGCAATGGGGGTGAGCGAGGTGTTCAGTGCGATGCAAACCGGCGTGGTTGATGGCACGGAGAACAATCCACCGACCTTTGTCGCCCACAACTATTTGCCAGTGGCGAAGTACTACACCCTGACCGGCCACTTTATTCAGCCGGAAATGATCCTGTTTTCCAAAACAGCCTGGGATCGTCTCTCCGCCGACGATCAGGCGCTGCTGAAGAAGCTGGGTAAAGAAGCCCAGGATGAAGAACGTCAGCTGTGGGCAACCTATACCCAGCAATCGCTCGAGAAGATGAAAGCCGGCGGCGTGACCTTCCAGCAGATCGATCGTGACTACTTCGTCAAAGCTACCCAGCCGGTGCGCGATCAGTTTGGCGGCAAATATCAGGATCTGATGACCCAGATCGCCGAAGTGAAATAACCCTTTTGCGCCATGCAGCCGCGTGGCGTTTCACTCAGGATGCGAACAATGAACGCATATTCCCGTTGGATGGATGGGTTGTACCTGCTGTGCATGTGGGTTGCCGCGGCGGCGCTGATGATTATGGTCACGGTGATTCCGATTGGCATCTTTGCGCGCTATGTGCTGAACAGCGCGCTTTCGTGGCCGGAGCCGGTGGCGATTATCTGCATGATCATATTCACCTTTATTGGCGCACCGGTGGGGCTGCGTGCAGGTACCCATATTTGCGTGTCGATGGTGACCGATCGTCTGTCGCCAGCCGGGCAAAAGCGGGCGCTGCTGCTGTGCAATCTGCTGCTGATTGCCCTGTGTCTGATTCTGTTGCGCGCCAGCTACAACCTGTGCGAAGCGATGTGGATTCAGCCGCTGGCCTCGCTGCCCAATGTCACCTACGGCGAGATGTATTTACCGATCCCCATCGGCACCGCTTTTACCCTGCTGTTTGCCCTGGAACGCCTGCTGAACGGTGACCAGAGCCAGCGCCCAATCGTCACCCTTGGCGGCACACACTAACTTCGGAGCATCGCGATGGACGCATTCATTCTGATTGGCAGTCTGATCCTGTTGCTGTTGGTCGGCTTTCCCGTGGCCTTCGCCGTCGGGTTTAGCGCCTTTATCGGTGCCTGGTGGATCGACCTGCCGCTGGAAGCAGTGGTGATTCAGATCACCAACGGCATCAACAAATTTTCGTTACTCACTATCCCGTTTTTTATTCTGGCCGGGGCGATTATGGCTGAGGGCGGCATTGCGCGACGGCTGGTGAACTTTGCCTACATCTTTGTCGGCTTTATCCGTGGCGGGTTATCACTGGTAAATATTGTCGCCTCCACCTTTTTCGGTGCGATTTCCGGTTCATCGGTGGCCGATACCGCCTCGATAGGTTCGGTAATGATCCCGCAGATGGAAGAGAAGGGTTATCCACGTGATTTCGCCGCCGCTGTGACCGCCAGTGGTTCGGTACAGGCAGTGCTCACGCCTCCCAGTCATAACTCGGTGATCTACTCGCTGGCCACTGGCGGTGTGGTGACCATTTCATCGCTGTTTGTCGCCGGTATTTTCCCTGGCCTGCTGCTCGGTGCATGTCTGATGGTGATGTGCCTCGGTTTTGCACGCAAACGTGGGTATCCCAAAGGGGAAGCGATCCCATTTCGCCAGGCACTGAAAATCTTCTTTGATGCCTTCTGGGGGCTGTTTACCATCGTCATCATTCTGGGTGGTATCCTTTCCGGAATTTTTACCGCGTCAGAATCCGCCGCCATCGCCTGCTTGTGGGCGTTCTTTGTCACCATGTTTATCTACCGTGACTTTAAGTGGAACCAGCTGCACATTCTGCTGTTCCGTACCATCAAAACCGTCACCATTGTGATGGTGCTGATCGCCTTCGCCGCCGGTTTTGGTGCGGTGATGACTTTTATGCAGTTACCCACCGCCATTACTGCGGCTTTTACCAGCCTGTCGGATAATAAGTATGTGATTCTGATGTGTATCAACGTGCTGCTGCTGGTGATCGGTACGCTGATGGATATGGCCCCGATCATCCTGATCCTGACGCCGGTGCTGTTACCGGTGGCAACCTCTCTGGGTGTCGATCCGGTCCATTTCGGCATGATCATGATGACCAACCTCGGTATTGGGCTGATCACCCCGCCGGTAGGCACGGTGTTGTTTGTCGCCAGTGCGGTGAGTAAGCAGAAAATTGAACAGGTGGTGGGTGCGATGCTGCCGTTCTACTGCATATTGTTTCTGGTGCTAATGCTCATCACCTATATTCCGGCGCTGTCACTGTGGCTGCCGCATGTGATGGGGGTGATGTAACACTGTCGTAGCGGCGCGATAAATCGCGCCGCTACGGAATCAACTAAGGTGACTGTCTGATATTCCGCAATCAGGGTCAACGCGCAGGCGCGATTCGTGGTAACGTGGTTCCTTTGTGGAATGCGGCAGAAAAGGCAGTGATGGCAACGAAAAAAATAGACACCACGCTGGTAAGCGCGGGACGCAGCAAACGTTACACTCAGGGCTCAGTGAACAGCGTTATTCAGCGCGCCTCATCGCTGGTTTTCGACACCGTGGCTGATAAAAAACGCGCCACCGCCGGACGGGCGAAAGGCGAGCTGTTTTATGGCCGTCGCGGCACGCTGACACATTTCTCCCTGCAGGACGCGATGACGGAACTGGAAGGCGGTGCCGGTTGCGTGCTTTATCCCTGTGGAGCCGCTGCGGTTGCCAACGCCATTCTGTCTTTCGTCGAGGCGGGCGATCATGTGCTGATGAGCGGTGCCGTGTACGAACCCACCCAGGATTTTTGTACCAAAATCCTCAGCAAACTCCAGGTCACCACCACCTTCTTCGATCACTGCATCGGCAGCGAAATCAGCGCGCTGGTGCAGCCGAATACCCGCGTGGTGTTTCTGGAGTCACCGGCCTCCATCACTATGGAAGTGCAGGACATTCCGGCCATCGTCGCTGCGGTCCGCACGAAAGCGCCTGACGCCATCATTATGCTCGATAATACCTGGGCGGCGGGGGTGTTGTTTAACGCTCTGGAGCATGGCGTCGATATTTCTATTCAGGCAGGCACCAAATATCTGATTGGCCACAGCGATGCCATGATCGGTACCGCCGTGGCCAACGCGCGCTGCTGGGATCAGCTGCGTGAAAATTCCTACCTGATGGGACAGATGGTTGATGCCGATACCGCTTATATGGCGAGCCGTGGTCTGCGTACGCTGGGCACCCGCCTGCGTCAGCATGAAGAAAGCGGATTGCAGGTGGCGGAATGGCTGGCTGCACGACCGGAAGTGGCGCGGGTCAATCATCCAGCGCTGGCGCAGTGCAAAGGCCATCAATTCTGGCAACGCGATTTTACCGGCAGCAGCGGTCTGTTCTCGTTCATTCTGCATGAGAAATTGAGCAGCGAGCAGCTGGCGGGATATCTCGACGGTTTCCACCACTTCAGCATGGCATATTCCTGGGGTGGCTATGAGTCGCTGATTCTGGCGAATCAGCCGGAAGAACTGGCGGCGATTCGCCCGGCAGGCGGCGTCGATTTTACCGGGACACTGGTGCGGGTGCACATTGGTCTGGAACACGTTGCTGACCTGATTGAAGACCTGCAAGCCGGGTTTGACCGCCTGAAGCGCTAAAATCTTCAACAGAAGCTCAACAGGCCGGATTCGCGTGGCAAAGATCAACGTTTGCTGCTACGCGGGCCGTTAAAATACTATCCTTGTGACTTGATGGAATAGCAGATGGGTGTTTTACATGAGATTGTCCACGCACTCTGGCATCAGGATTTTGCCGCGCTGGCCAATCCGGATGTCGTGTGGATTGTCTACGGCGTGATGTTTGTGACGCTGTTTCTGGAAAACGGTTTGTTACCGGCCTCTTTTCTGCCGGGCGATAGCCTGTTGCTGCTGGCCGGTGCCATGGTCGCCAAAGGTGTGATGGACTTTGTCCCTACCATGGTGATTCTGACTACCGCCGCCAGTCTCGGCTGCTGGCTGAGTTATTTGCAGGGGCGCTGGCTGGGCAATACCAAAATGGTGAAAAGCTGGCTGATGCACTTACCGGCACAATATCATCAGCGAGCCTGGCAGCTGTTTAATCGCCACGGGCTGATGGCGCTGCTGGTCGGTCGTTTCCTGGCATTTGTCCGTACTCTGCTGCCCACCATGGCGGGCATTTCTGGTTTGCAGAATGGTCGTTTTCAGCTGTTTAACTGGCTGAGCGGGCTGCTGTGGGTATGCATCGTGGTGGCATTCGGCTACGGCATCAGCCAGGTCCCCTTCATCAAACGCCATGAAGACCAGGTGATGGCGGTGCTGATGCTGCTGCCCGTGGTGCTGCTGTTTGTTGGCCTGGCTGGCAGCATTCTGGTGATCTGGAAAAAAAGACGCCCGAAGGCGTCATAACAGCTGCGCGGCGTCAGCGGGTGATTCAAATATCGTCTGACGCACGCGGCTTACTTCCTCTCCCGGCGTCACGCCAAAATAACGTTTAAACTCACGGGAAAACTGTGAGGGGCTTTCATAACCGACGCGCACCGCTGCGACGCTGGCCCGCATGCCATCCTGAAGCATCATCAGACGCGCCTGATGCAGGCGAAAACGTTTCAGATACTGTAACGGCGAGGTTTGCGTCACCGCTTTAAAGTTGTGATGAAAGGCCGATACGCTCATGTTCACCTCCGCCGCCAGCGTTTCCACGCTGAGGTTTTCACTGAAATGACCTTCGATACGGCGTAGCGCGCGGGCAATCTGACTGAACTGCGTCTGGCGGCTGATCATCGACAGCAGCGCGCCCCCGCACGGCCCGACCAGCACGTAGTAGATGATTTCCCGCACGATTTGCGGCCCCAGCACGCGCGCGTCACGCGGCTTACGCAGCACATCCAGCAGTCGTTCGGCAGCACATAACATCTCTTCACTGAGAAAGGCGGAATGGATGCCCGAGGTTTGCGGCTGCGGCTGGAAATCTTCATCGTCGCCAATCTCCATCAGCAGATCCTGCAGGCTGGCATTGTCCACGGTGAGACAGATCCCTGCCAGCGGCTCCTCCGGCGTGGCCTCGGTTTCACACTCCACCGGCAACGGCACGGTGAGCATCAGATACTTGGTGGCATCGTAATGAAATACCGTACTGCCGAGATAACCGGTTTTGCGCCCCTGGAACAGGATGACGATGCCGGGCTGATACATCATGGGCGTACGCGGCAGCGGTTCATCGGCATAGATTAAGCGTACGTTTTCCAGCTGGCACAAGGGTTGGCTGCCAGGCTTCATCAACGCAATGACCTGCTGGGCCAGCTGGCGGCAAAGGGTGTCATGGGGCATGGCAGATTCTCTCGCAGCAAAAAGGTCAGTTTGCCGCAGCGCAGGCGAAAGCTCCAGCCAGCTGGAGAATCAGGCAAGAATCCAGCAGAAACAGACAGCACAAAAGCGCCGCAGAATTGCCACAATGATCCCGGCGCTAAGGTTTGTTGACTAGAATTAACCTCAGTGTTTCCGGTGAGTCACTGCGACAAATAAGGAGCAACTATGGCAGACCAACCACTGATTAAACTGCACGACGGCAATATGATGCCGCAGCTCGGACTGGGTGTCTGGCAGGCGAGTATTGAAGATGCACGCAAAGCGGTATTAAAAGCGCTGGAGGTCGGCTATCGCTCCATTGATACCGCTGCCGCCTATAAGAATGAGGAAGCGATTGGCCAGGCGCTACAGGAAACCGACGTAGCGCGCGACAGCATTTTTGTCACCACCAAGCTGTGGAATGACGATCAGAAAAACGCCCAGCAGGCACTGGAAACCAGCCTGGAAAAACTCAAACTGGATCAGGTCGATCTCTACCTGATGCACTGGCCTTGCCCGGCAAAAGATCTGTATGTCGGCGCTTGGCAGCAGATGATTGAATTGCAGAAACAGGGTCTGACCAAAAGCATCGGCGTGTGTAATTTTAATGAGGCGCATCTGAAACGTCTGATGGATGAAACCGGGGTGTCACCGGTGGTGAACCAGATTGAGCTGCATCCGATGTTACAGCAGCGCACTCTGCACGCCTGGAACGCGCTGCATCAGATCCAGACTGAATCCTGGAGCCCGCTGGCGCAGGGTGGTAAAGGGGTGTTTGATCAGGAAGTGATCAAACAGCTGGCGAAGAAATATGGCAAAACCCCGGCGCAGATCGTGATTCGCTGGCACCTGGACAGTGGCCTGGTGGTGATTCCGAAGTCAGTGACCCCGGCGCGCATTGAGGAAAACATTAAGGTGTTTGATTTCCGGCTGGAAAAAACCGAGATCAGCGATATTACCGCGCTGGATATCGGCAACCGACTGGGACCGGACCCGGAGAGTTTTAATTAACAACCGTATACGTAACGGCGCGATAAATCGCGCCGTTACAGATTTTAGGAATATCAGTTAGTTGGGTTAACCAGCAGCTGCCCTGCGGTACCGCGATCGGCCAGTTCCAGCGTCTGGCTGTAATAAACAAACGGGAAATGCTCCGACGAACTCTGCGGGAAACTCACCAGTAACTCGACATCCCCATCCACCCATACTGTATCTTTCCAGCCGCGATCTTCACCCATCGGCTGTGCACCGTTGACACTTTTAATCAGGAACATCACGCCCTGAATATGCAGCGCCTGCGGGCGGTCGGCATGCAGGATCCAGCGTTCAAAAGTGCCCTGCTGTACCGTGGTATCGATACGTCCCATATTCCACATCGCACCATTGATGCCCGGCATACCGTCGCCAATGCGGAATTCGCGGGTGCGTACCGCCACACCATCGAGGATCTGATCCGCCAGCAAGCGCATCGGCAGATTGTCCGTGACCAGCGGCAGCAAACCGGTTGGGCGCAGCGACAGCACCAGCGTATTGGCAAGGATCGATGACGGCTCAAACAGGCCGCGCAGTCGATCCATCAATCCCGCAGCAGTACCCGCGGTGATCGACACTTCATCCCCCTGCGACATATCCACCAGCACTTCGCGCCGCTCGCCCGGTGCCAGCGACAAACGCTGTACCGCAACCGGGGCCGGTAAAAAGCCCTGATCGCTGGCGATCACCGTAAAGGGGCGATTATCAGAGAAAGCCAGATCGTAGCGACGTGAGTTAGAGGCATTCAGCAGACGCAGGCGGACCCAGCCACGCGAAACATCCACATACGGGTTCTGCACGCCATTAACCAGCAACGTATCACCAAGGAAGCCGCCATCCTGCGGCGGGTCATAGACCGGTGTAGCAAAGTTATCGAGACGCTTGTCCTGAATCACCAGCGGGAAATCATCCACGCCATAGTGTTTCGGTAGCGGCAGTGCCTTACTGACGTCATCTTCAATCAACCACATCCCCGCCAGGCCATTATAGACATGGGGTGCCATACGATTGGGCGTATTGGCGTGATACCACAAGGTCGCCGCACCCTGACGAATCGGCAATACCGGTGCCCAGTCTACACCGGCTGACATCAATCGCGGTGCGCCCCCCATCAGCGCGCCCGGCACCTGCAAACCGCTGACGGTCATGGCGACGGGTTCATTCAGCCGATTGCTGTAAATCAGCTTCACATCGTCGCCGCTGTAGACACGCACGGTCGGGCCAAGGTACAAGCCGTTAATGCCCCACACCGGCACTTTGTTGCTGTTGCCGCTGAATGACCAGTGGCTGCGCTGGAGCGTAAGAAATAGCGGTTGGCCGCGGCGTGATTCAATCAACGGCGGTACGGGAAGCGGCGTATCGCCGACAGGCGCGGAGGCGGCACGCGCAGTGCTGGTTACGCTGGTGGCAAGTGCGACACCGGCAGAAAGCTGAATAAACTGACGTCTGCTGCAAGACATAAAACTTCAGACCTTTTGAGCGTGGCGTGAGGACGCCGTCCATTTTTTTCTAATTGCTATTGCTGTGCTGCACCCGGAGAGGGTCTGTTGCGTACGGGGCAGATTGCCTGCCCCGTGGGGCCGGTCAGATTTTACCGTTTTTTTCGCGCTCGGCGACTTCAGCGTTTAATTCTTCCAGCTTAGCCGACATTAATTCACGGCAATGGGTCGCCAGCTTACGCACCGAACTGTTAGCAAACTCGCTGGTATCCACTGGCGGCAACATCTCGACAATCACCAGACCGTTTTTGAGGCGGTTGAGTTTGATTTTGTCATGGGTGTTGGACACCACCACCGGGATAATCGGCACACCCGCTGCCATCGCAGCATGGAATGCGCCGGTTTTAAACGGCAGCAGGCCACGTCCACGACTGCGCGTTCCTTCCGGGAACATCCAGAACGAGATGCGCTTCTTTTTAAACTGATCGATTAACTCACCAATGGTGCCATGTGCTTTAGCGCGATTGTCACGATCAATCAGCAAATTACCCGCCAGCCAGTACAGCAGACCAAAAAACGGTACCCACAGCAGGCTTTTTTTGCCCACGGTTACCGTGGTGGGCTGCACAATATTGGCGGCGGTGATCATATCGTAGTTATTCTGGTGGTTTGCGATGTAGATAGCATTACCATAACTCTCCGCATCTGCCGGTTTACGCAGTTCCACCTTGACGCCAAACACCGTCGATAAGCGGCCAAACATGTGGCCGAACGTGGCGACATGGCGTGGATTGCGTGGTGAAAACAGGCACCAGATACAGCCAAACACACAGACCAGAATCGAGTAAATAACGACAAAAATAGTCCGTAAAATTAGTAACATAGTTTCCTCAGTAGTGGCATACCCTTGCCTGCTTTATTCTTTGCAGGGTTACTCTTCACTCTCACCGCCCTGGCGCGTAGGGGCATCCAGCTCGACGCGGTCAATACGTTGCAGACCACGCGGCAGCAACGTACCACGACGACCACGGTCAGCGCGGAACTTCTGCAATTCTTCACTACGCAGCAACATCTTACGTTTGCCGACATGCAGGGTGATGGCACTGCCTGACGGCAGGATCAGCAGCCATACCAGTTTATCCGTCCCTGCCGCAGCCTCCGCGGAAGGAATCGAGATGATCTTGTTCCCCTTGCCTTTCGACATTTGCGGCAGTTCGCCGACCGGGAACATCAGCATACGCCCGGCCTGGGTAATCGCCAGCAGCATGTCATCTTCATGATTGACTGCCATCGGCGTCATCACTTTGGCATTTTCCGGCAGCGTCAGCAGCGCTTTACCGGAACGGTTACGCGATACCAGGTCAGCAAAGGTACAGATAAAGCCATAGCCGGCGTCAGAAGCCATCAGCAGTTTCTGCTCATCCGGCTCCATCAGCACCTGTTCCATCACCGCACCTGGCGGTGGCGTCAGCTTACCGGTCAGCGGTTCACCCTGACCACGCGCCGACGGCAGCGAGGTTGGGTCGAGGGTATAGCTGCGTCCGGTGGAGTCGATAAAGGCCACCGGCTGGTTACTCTTACCGCGTGCGGCAGCCAGATAGCTGTCCCCTGCCTTGTAGCTTAGGCCGGAAGGATCAATATCGTGTCCTTTGGCGCTACGTACCCAGCCCATCTGTGACAACACGATGGTGACCGGCTCGGCGCTCACCAAATCATTCTCGCTCAGCGCTTTGGCTTCTTCGCGCTCACGCAACGGTGAACGACGATCGTCACCGTAGGTCTGGCTATCTGCCTGCAATTCTTTCTTCAGCAGGTTGCTCATCTTGCGCTCGGAGGCAAGAATCGCCTGCAACTGGTCACGCTCTTTTTCCAGCTCTGCCTGCTCACCGCGAATCTTCATCTCTTCGAGTTTAGCGAGGTGACGCAGTTTTAATTCCAGAATCGCTTCAGCCTGGGTTTCGCTGATGTCAAAACGTGACATCAGCACCGCTTTCGGCTCATCCTCAGTACGGATGATGTGAATCACTTCATCAATATTGAGGAACGCTACCAGCAAACCTTCCAGGATATGCAGGCGACGCAGTACGCGATCCAGACGGTAATTCAGGCGACGCGTCACGGTATCGCGGCGATAGATCAGCCATTCCGAGATAATTTCCAGCAGGTTTTTCACCGCCGGACGGTTATCCAGGCCGATCATGTTGAGGTTAACGCGGTAACTTTTTTCCAGGTCGGTGGTGGCAAACAGATGATTCATCACCTGATCCAGATCGACCCGGTTCGAACGCGGCACAATCACCAGACGGGTGGGGTTTTCGTGATCGGATTCATCACGTAAGTCTTCCACCATCGGCAGCTTTTTATTGCGCATCTGCGCGGCGATCTGTTCCAGCACCCGCGCACCGGATACCTGATGCGGCAGCGCGGTGATCACCACTTCACCGTCTTCTTTTTTCCATACCGCGCGCTGGCGGATGGAACCACGACCGTTCTGATAAATCTTACGGATTTCATCACGCGGGGTGATGATCTCTGCTTCGGTCGGGAAATCCGGGCCGTGCACGATATCCAGCAACTCATCCAGCGTGGTGTTCGGCTTTTCGATCAAGGTGATCGCCGCCTGCGCCACTTCACGCACGTTGTGCGGAGGAATATCGGTCGCCATACCCACGGCGATGCCGGTGGTGCCGTTCAGCAGGATATTCGGCAAACGCGCCGGTAACATTTTCGGTTCCTGCAAGGTGCCGTCAAAGTTGGGAATAAAATCCGACGTGCCCTGGCCCAGCTCGCTTAGCAGAATTTCAGCATACTTCGACAGGCGCGACTCGGTATAACGCATCGCTGCAAAGGATTTCGGATCATCCGGCGCACCCCAGTTGCCCTGACCATCCACCAGCGGGTAGCGGTAAGAGAACGGCTGCGCCATCAGCACCATCGCTTCATAACAGGCGCTGTCGCCATGCGGATGGTATTTACCCAGCACGTCACCCACGGTACGCGCTGATTTCTTAAATTTAGCGCTGGCATTCAGGCCCAGCTCGGACATCGCATAGACGATGCGGCGCTGTACTGGCTTGAGGCCGTCACCGATATACGGCAGCGCGCGGTCCATAATCACGTACATCGAGTAATTCAGGTACGCGTTTTCTGTAAATTTGTGCAGGGCAAGACGCTCTGCACCATCCTGCGTCAATTCGCTCATTAAGCTCGCATCCTCACTTCGTGGCCCACAGCGGCGGGACATCCGGCGGTCATTTGGCGAGGATAGTACCTTATTCGCGTGGCTTAGTCACAGGGGGTAAGCCATCTCTGGCCGCAGGAATCTTTATCAGGAAATTAATGTGAAGCCGGTTATAAAAATAAAATAGAATGAGATCATGATCACAATGAATATTCCCGGCATTCTGTGAGCATGATCTCAATTAATTTTCATTCATCACATTTCGTATTAATCCTGTCCGCGCAAGAGGACAACATTTAGTATTGTTGCTTTGCTCTTCCTTTCCTAAATTCATACTCCATAAGACAGATATTTTTTTCACTCCTGATTTCTGGCATTTGGAAAATATAAAACCACGGTAGCCATACACTGTTTTGCCAAAATAAAAGGTGACCGAATGCAAATACTGACTTCGCGACAACACCGATTAGTAAAACTGCTGCTGCAACAGGCCGCACCTCAGCCGTTAAAGCAACTGGCGCAGCAGCTCGGCGTATCAGAAAAAACCATCTATCGCGACCTGCAATGGCTGGAAGCCTGGCTCAGTAACTGGACCATGGTGCTGGAGAAGACCCCGGGACGCGGCGTGCGACTGCGCGTTGATGATATCCAGCAGCGCCTGCAACTGGAGCAGCAACTGAACGGCGATGACAACAGCGATGCCCTGAGCCACAACAGCCGCCGGGTAAAGATTGCTTCTCAGTTGCTGAGTGATGCACCGCGTGAAACCTCAATCAGCAAGCTGTCAGAGCGTTACTTTATCAGCCACGCCTCGATCGTGAATGATCTGAAAGTAATCGAAGAGTGGTTACAACCGCTGGGATTAACGCTGGCGCGCGGCCCAGGTGGCACGCACATTGAAGGTAATGAACAGACACTGCGCCAGGCGATGGTGTCACTGATTAATGATGTGATGCAGCAAAACGTGGCGGGCACGCCGCTGCTGCCACGGCTCGACCCCGGTAGCCAGCAGGCGCTGGTGCATTACTTCGGTGACGAGGATGTCGCTTTTGTGCAGGCGCTGCTGTTACAGATGGAGCAGCAGCTGAGTTATCCGCTGGGTGATGCCTGGTATCTCAATCTGTGCACCCACATCTTAATCATGATGCATCGCATGGCGCAGGGTAACGCGCTGGCCTTACAGACCACGCTTGCCGCGCAGGACCTGGATAAACGCATCCTGACCATCGCGCAGCAGATGGTCAGCCAGATTGAAGCACGCATCGGCTGTGCGCTTCCGGCGGATGAGGTGGGATTTATTTATCAATATATTGTCTCGTCCGGCATTGTGGTGGAAGAACGCGGCGATCATGCACCGTTGCATAATCAATTTTCCACTGCGGAATCGGTCAAAATAACCTGTGAATTAATCGATCGTTTCTCGGCATTAATTCAGCAGGATTTATCTCAGGACCGATTATTATTCGACGGATTACTGGTACATATTAAGCCGTTATTAAATCGCCTTAAATATCACATCCATATTCGTAATCCGCTGCTGGAAGATATTCAGCAGGAGATGAAAGAAATATTTTTCCTGACGCAGCAGGCGATGCAATTGACGGCGAGTGCTTACGATCTTTCACCAGTAGCAGATGATGAAATTGGTTACCTTTGCGTCCATTTTCAGGCGGCACTGGAGCGGCAGATTGCCCACAAACGCATTCTGGTGGTGTGCTCCAGCGGCGTCGGCACCTCACATCTGCTGAAAAGCCGGATTCTGCGCGCCTTCCCGGACTGGGAAATCGCCGGAGTGGTATCGGCGAGTAATCACGCCGCCTTTTGCCAGCATGAAGCGGTGGACCTGGTGATTACCACCATTCACCTCGCCACCGGAGCCATTCCCAGCGTGTATGTCAGTGCATTTTTTAACGATGACGATATCCGGCGGGTGACTGACGCCATGATTGGCAGCCAGCTGCCGCACCGGGCGAATGACGCCCTGGCTGAACATTAATTGAATGAGGTCTGACTGATGGATATTTCCCGCATTCTGACGCCGCGCCGCGTCAATCTGGCCCTGACTGCCACCAGCAAAGAAGAAGTGATTAACGAACTCACCGAGTTGCTTTACCAGGACGGTGCCATCAGCGATCGCGAAGCCTTTATCGCCGATGTCTGGCTGCGTGAAGCGGAAGGCTCCACCGGCTTTGAAAACCATATCGCCATTCCACACGGCAAATCAGCGGCCGTGCGGCAAACCACGTTAGCCATTGGGCGTACCCAGCAGGATATCCCCTGGGAAACGCTGGATGGCAGCCAGGTGCGCTGCATCATCCTGTTCGCGGTGCGACTGGAAGATCAGAACACCACCCACATTCGCCTGTTGTCGCAGGTGGCCAGCGCGCTGGCCGATGATGAGGTGATTGCCCAACTGCTGGCGGAAAACGACCCCGGCAATATCATCCGGCTGTTTAGTCAGTACGCCGAAACCGACCTCTGTTAACCCTACTCTTCTGAGGTGACACATGAACATCGTCTGTGTAGCGGCCTGCACGGCAGGCATCGCGCATACCTACATCGCGCGGGAAAAACTGATTAAGGGCGCCCATGCACTGGGCCACACCATCCACGTCGAAACGCAGGGCACCATCGGCACCGAAACGGAACTCACCCGCGAGGCGATCGCCGCTGCGGATGTGGTGATCCTCGCGGTTGACGTGAAGATCAAAGGCGAAGAGCGCTTCCAGGGCAAACCTATCGTGAGGGTGAAAACCGAAGTGGTGATCAAGTCACCGGTGAAATTCCTCGAAAAAGTGGCGGATTCACTGGCGCGCGCCTGAGGAGATCCATCATGAATGACCACAAACGTCAGTATGGCCAGGAGATCAAAGGACATCTGCTCACTGGCATCTCCTGGATGATCCCGCTGATCGTCGCCGCCGGGATCTGTATCGCCTTAGGCCAGGTGATTGGTGGACCGGATGTCGGTAAACACACCGGCACCCTTGCCTGGATGCTCAACCAGATCGGCGGCTGGGGCATGGGACTGATCGTCCCGTTGATCAGCGCGGCGATCGCTTACTCGATCGCCGATCGCCCCGGCTTTGCCCCGGGTTTGATCGTCGGCTTTATCTGCGGCCAGATTGGCACTGGCTTTATCGGCGGCATTCTCGGTGGCTTCCTGGTTGGCTACACCGTATTGCTGCTGCGCCGCACCATTAAATTGCCGCAGTCGATGCAGGGCCTGATGCCGATCATGGTGCTGCCGCTGCTCAGTACCATCATCGCCGGGCTACTGATGATGACCTTCATCGGCCAGCCGATTGTCTGGTTGCAGCAGACGCTGATTCATTTGCTGGAATCGATGCAGGGCGGCTCGAAGTTTGTGATGGGCGCGATTCTCGGTGCCATGGCCACCTTCGACTTTGGCGGCCCGATCAATAAAACCATGTCGCTGTTTGCCGATGGCATGCTGGTCGATGGTATTTACGGGCCGGAAGCGGTGAAGTTTGTCGGTTCGATGATTCCACCTTTCGGCATCACCCTCTCCTTCCTGCTGACGCGTCACAAGTACACCAAAGCAGAAAAAGAGGCGCTGAAAGCCGCCTTCCCGATGGGGATCTGCATGATCACCGAAGGCGTAATTCCGATAGCCGCGCGTGACCTGCTGCGCGTGGTGGCTAGCTGCGTGGTGGCCTCAGCCATTGCCGGTGGGCTGATCATGGTGTGGGGCGTGGAAGCACCGGTACCGCACGGCGGTATGTTCGTGGTGCCACTGTTCACCAAACCCTGGCTGTTCTGTCTGGCGCTTGGCATCGGCACCGTGGTGTGTGGCGTGATGCTGTCGCTAATGAAGAAAACCGTTACCCAGGCGGATGAAGAGTTCGACGATGTGGAGGCCCCTGGCGTCCGCGATGAAGAGATCAAATTCACTCTGGAATAAGGAGCCACCATGTTTGCCATGATGAATGACCTGATTCAGGCAGCAGCACAGCAGCAGTACGCAGTGCTGGCGATCAACTGCTTTAACCTTGAGACCACGCGCGCCGCTATTCAGGCCGCCGAACAGCAGCGCGCTCCGCTGATCCTCAATGTGTATCAGGGGCATAGCGCACATTTCCCTCCCCCCGTGGCGGTGCCGCTGGTACGGGCGCTGGCAACAGATGCCATGGTGCCGGTGGCACTGGCCCTTGACCACGGCAAAGCCTTTCCGCTGATTGGCCAGGCATTTCGCGCCGGGTTTACCGGCCTGATGATCGATGCATCGTCCGAGCCACTGGCGGAGAACATTCGTCAAACCGCGCAGGTGGTGAAGATGGCGCATACCGCTGGCGTGTGCGTTGAAGGCGAGCTGGGGCATATCGCCGATGCCCCGACCTATGAACTGGCCGATGCCGCCGTAAAGATGACCCAGGTGGCAGATGTGCTGCCGTTCGTTGAGCAAACCGGGATCGATCTTCTGGCGGTATCGGTGGGTACGGCCCATGGGCTGTATCCGGCTGGCGTGCAGCCGAAAATTGATTTCCAGCGCTTGCAGGAGCTGCACGCCGTCTCGCCACTGCCGCTGGCGCTGCATGGTGGCTCGGGCACACCCGCCGGGGATTTACGCCGCGTCAGCCAGTTTGGCGTCGCCAAGATTAACGTCGGTGCTGCGGTGTTTGATGCCGGTAAGCACGCGTTGCAGCAGGCGATGAAGCAGCATCCACACGCCGAGCTGGCGGATTTACTCGGGCTGATGGAATCCGCCTGCCGCGAAGTGGTGGCCGAGTACCTGAGCTGGTCGGGTTCGGCGGGTAAAGCCTGACACCCGCGCGATAAATCACAGATTTTCCCAATTTTATTCATCATCGGGTCGGCGTTGCCGTCGGCCCTGACTAAACATCACCTGAAGGAAAACATAACATGTTGATTTCTATGAAAGAGATGTTGGCACCTACCCGTGAACACCGTTTTGCCATCGGCGCTTTTAACGTCGCGGATAGCTGCTTTATTCGCGCCGTGGTGGAGGAAGCTGAGGCGACAAACACGCCAGCCATCATCTCGATCCACCCCAGTGAACTGGAGTTTGTCACCGATGAGTTTTTTGGCTACGTGCGGGAACGTACGCTGAAAAGCAAAGTGCCTTTCACCCTTCACCTTGATCACGGAGCCTCCATCGCTCAGGTGCTGCGCGCCATCCAGTGCGGCTTTACCTCGGTCATGATTGATGGTTCGCTGCTGCCCTATGAAGAGAACGTCGCGCTGACCAAAGAAGTGGTGAAGCTGGCACATGCGGTTGGCGTATCCGTCGAAGGTGAATTGGGTACTATCGGCGATACCGGTACCACGGTGGAGGGGGGCGTCAGCAAGGTGATCTACACCGAACCGGCGCAGGCGGAGGATTTTGTCCAGCGCACCGGTGTGGATACCCTGGCAGTGGCGATTGGCACCGCGCACGGCATCTATCCCAAAAATATGAAGCCAGAATTGCAGATGCACATTCTCAAGGATATTTCGCAACGTGTGACCATTCCTTTGGTGCTGCATGGTGGTTCCGCTAACCCGGATGCCGAGATTGCCGAAGCGGTGACGCTGGGGGTGGGGAAAATTAATATTTCCAGCGATATGAAATTCGCCTACTTCCAGAAAGTACGCGAGATTCTGGCCCGGGAAACCTGGTGGGACCCGAATGTGATCTACCCGGATGCCATCGCTGCCGCAAAAGGGGTGATTCGCTACAAAATGAACCTGTTTGGCGGACTGGGCAAAGCCAGTTTGTATCGTTAATTGCGGGATGACGTTCGGCGTAGCGGCGCGATTTATCGCACTGGTTTTAAGGGCCAGGGCGCGCGGTAAATCGCGCCGCTACGGGTGCAATTGGGTTATTTGATCACACCCAGCCACTGCTCTGCGATACGCGCATAATCACCGGTGGCGGTGCTGAGATGCAGCCACTGATCAACGTACTGTTTCCAGCTCATATCATCGCGCGGGATCATATACGCCTTCTCACCGTACTGCATCGGTTGTTCCGGATTGAGCGCACACAGCTGTGGATAGTGCTTCTGCTGGAACAACGCTTCTGACGCGTCGGTAATCATCACATCCGCTTTTTTATCCACCAGCTGCTGGAAAATGGTGACGTTATCGTGGAACAACGTCAGCGAAGCATTAGGCAGATGGCTATGCACAAAAGCTTCATTGGTGCCGCCCGCCGGCTCAATCACGCGTACCTGCGGCTGGTTAATTTGGTCGATGGTTTGATACTTCGCTTTGTCGGTACAGCGTACCAGCGGGATTTTGCCATCCACACCCAGCGGCTTCGCGAACCAGGCAATTTGCTGGCGTTTCAGCGTAACCGACACGCCACCCAGCGCGATGTCGCAATTCCGCGCGACAAAATCCTCGCTCAAGGTTTTCCAGGTGGTGGGCACCCATTGCACTTTAGCACCCAGGCTCTCCGCCAGTGATTCTGCCATGCTGATGTCCAGCCCTTCATACTGCCCGTCACTGCGCAGATAACTATAAGGTTTGTAATCCCCGGTGGTGCAGACTTTAAGGGTTTTGCTTTCACGTACCTGATCGAGATGGGATTGCGCCTGGGCGACGCCGCTGACCAGAAGTAACGCGCTGAATAACATGGTTTTCATTTTTCTTCTCTGTGTAGTGTTTGCTTGCAGATTGTTCCACACGCTGACGCATTATTGCGTTAAAAGCAAAAGTCTTGTGATCCAAAACACATTTTTCCCCATCGGGCGCGCGCGTAGAGTGAGCGTAAATTTCTCACATGGAGCGCATGTAGCATGAGCAAAATTTTAATTATTGATGGTGGTAAAACCTTCGCCCATTCGAAAGGCGAGCTGAACCATACGCTAACCGAGGTGGCAGCCAGCCTGCTGCGCGATTTGGGCCATGACGTTAGCGTCACCGTGGCGGACAGCAACTATGTGGTTGCCGACGAAGTAGAAAAATATCTCGCCAGCGATGTGGTGATTTATCAGATGCCGGGCTGGTGGATGGGCGAACCCTGGACAGTGAAAAAGTATATCGATGACGTGTTTACTGAAGGCCATGGCTCACTCTATGCCAGCGACGGTCGTAGCCGCGCCGACGCCAGCAAAAAATACGGTTCTGGTGGCCTGATTCAGGGCAAAAAATATATGCTGTCGCTGACCTGGAATGCGCCGCTGGAGGCCTTCACCGATCCTGAGCAATTCTTTGAAGGTGTGGGGGTTGACGGCCTGTATCTGCATTTCCATAAAGCCAACCAATTCCTCGGTATGACCGGGTTGCCGACTTTTATTTGTAATGATGTGATTAAGCAACCGGACGTGCCGCGTGATATCGAACGTTATCGGACTCATCTCAGCCAAATTTTTGCTTAACTGTAAGCACAACGGTAAAAAAAGGACATCTCATGCTGACTGTGGTTGCTGAAATCTGTATCAAACCGGGACGCCGTGCGGCGGTACTGGAAGCGATTAACCGCCTGATCCCCACCGTGTTGCAGGAAGAAGGTTGCCATCAATACGATGCGCTGGTGGACCACCAGGCGCAGGTGCCGTGGAAGCATAACTCCCCGGACTCGATTTTTATGCTGGAGCAATGGGAATCGCTGCGCCATCTGGAACAACATCAGCAGATGCCGCATATGGATGCACACCGCGCCATCATTAAAGATGACGTGGTGGATGTGAAGATTCTGGTACTGGAAGCGGCTAAATAATCATATCACCCGTAGCGGCGCGATTTATCGCGCGGGGTTGGTTCTCGCGCCCAAAAGATTGCGCGATAAATCGCGCCGCTACAGGTGCTTATAGCAAGCCATTTTGCTCAATTTTTTCCCGCAAAAAATCCAGAAAACAGCGGATACGCGAAGCCAGTGATTGATTGCGGTAATACACCGCGTGAATCGGTAAACGTAACTCGCGGGTTTCTGCTGCCAGAATCTGCACCAGCCTGCCACTGGCACGATCCTCGCGGCTGACAAAATCCGACAGACGTACAATGCCCTGACCCGCCAACGCCAGCTGACGCAGGGTTTCGCCACTCGATGCCGCCAGCGTTGGCTTGACACGCAAAAACACCCCTTCCTGTTGCCAGACCGGCCAGACGTTGTGAGCCTCAAGCTGGCTAAACCCCAGCAGCTGATGCTGCTGCAAACTGGCTACCGTCTCCGGCTCGCCATGCTTTGCCAGATAAGCCGGGCTGGCCAGTAGCCGGATAGCGCTGCTACCCAGCACCCTGGCACGCAGCGAGGAATCACGTAGCTCACCCACGCGGATAGCAATGTCGGTTTGCTGCTCCAGCAGATCAATCACGATATCGTCGGTGTTCAGCTCCAGCTGGATTTGTGGGAAACGCTGACGAAATTCGTCCACCAGCGGCACAATCACATGCAGCATAAAGGGAGCCGCAGCGTTGACGCGTAAACGTCCGGCAGGAATATCACGTCGCTGGATAATCTGTTCTTCTGCCAGCTCCACCGATGCCAGAATCTGACGGGCGTGTTCGAGGAAGATTTGTCCTTCCTCTGTCAGCGCCAGGCGGCGTGTGGTGCGATGCAGCAAGGTGGTAGCGAGTTTGCTCTCAAGACGGGTGAGCGCCCGACTGATGCCGGAACTGGTTTGTTCCAGCTGTTCGGCGGCGCTGGTGATCGAACCGGTATCCACCACCGTCACCCAGGCGCGTAACTCTTCCAGCGTGATCTTCACTGTTTGCTTCCTATAGCGGTGCCGATAAAAAAGGGCGCCGCAGCGCCCTGATTTCTTAAACTTCGATGTCGGCTAAATCGCCTTTTTCCTGCAACCAGTTACGGCGGTCTTCAGATCGTTTCTTCGCCAGCAACATATCCATCACGCGCAGGGTTTGCTCCACATCGTCATCGCTGACGGTGAGCTGCACCAGGCGGCGGGTGTTGGGATCGAGTGTGGTTTCGCGCAGCTGTAGCGGGTTCATTTCACCCAAACCTTTGAAGCGCTGCACGTTCGGCTTGCCTTTTTTACGCTTCAGCTGCTCCAGCACGCCCTCTTTCTCGTCTTCATCCAGGGCGTAATACACCTCTTTGCCGAGATCGATACGATAAAGCGGCGGCATCGCCACATAAACGTGGCCGTTTTTCACCAGCGAGCGGAAATGCTTCACAAATAACGCGCACAGCAGCGTGGCAATGTGCAGACCATCGGAGTCCGCATCCGCCAGGATACAGATCTTACCGTAACGCAGTTGGCTGAGATCGTCGCTGTCGGGATCGATACCGATCGCGACCGAGATATCATGCACTTCCTGCGAAGCCAACACTTCATCCGAGGAGACTTCCCAGGTATTCAGGATCTTACCTTTCAGCGGCATGATCGCCTGATACTCACGATCGCGCGCCTGTTTGGCCGATCCGCCTGCGGAGTCACCTTCCACGAGGAACAGTTCGGTTTTATTCAGGTCCTGCGCGGTGCAGTCCGCCAGTTTGCCCGGCAGCGCCGGTCCGCTGGTGAGTTTTTTACGCACCACTTTTTTCGCCGCACGCATACGACGCTGTGCACTGGAGATCGCCAGTTCCGCCAGTTGTTCTGCGGCCTGCACGTTCTGGTTCAGCCACAGGCTGAAAGCATCTTTCACCACTGCCGAAACAAAGGCAGCACACTGTCGTGATGACAGGCGCTCTTTGGTCTGTCCGGCGAATTGCGGATCCTGCATTTTTACCGACAGCACATACGCGCAACGATCCCAGATATCTTCCGCCGAGAGTTTCACCCCACGTGGCAGGATATTGCGGAATTCGCAGAATTCACGCATCGCATCCAGCAGACCCTGACGTAAGCCGTTAACGTGCGTACCGCCCTGCATGGTCGGGATCAGGTTGACGTAGCTTTCCGTCAGCAGCTCGCCGCCTTCCGGCAGCCACAGCAGCGCCCAGTCAACCGCTTCCACTTCACCGGCAAAGCTGCCAACAAAGGGTTTTTCCGGCAGCGTCGGCAGCCCGTTAACCGCTTCGCACAGATAGTCCGTCAGACCGTCCTGGTAACACCAGCTCTGCTCGGTATTGTTGACCTGGTCTTTAAAGACGATTTCCACCCCAGGGCACAGCACTGCTTTGGCTTTCAGCAGGTGGCTCAGACGGGAAACGGAAAAGCGTGGGCTGTCGAAGAAACTCTCATCCGGCCAGAAGTGTACGCTGGTCCCGGTGTTGCGCTTCGCTACCGTACCGGTAACGTGCAAATCCTGCACTTTATCGCCGTTCTCAAACGCGATGTTGTAGACCTCGCCATTACGGCGCACCGTAACTTCAACACGTTTCGACAGGGCGTTGACCACCGAGATGCCCACGCCGTGCAGGCCGCCGGAGAACTGGTAGTTTTTATTCGAGAATTTACCGCCCGCATGCAGACGGCAAAGGATCAGCTCAACCGCCGGCACCCCCTCTTCCGGGTGGATATCTACCGGCATGCCACGGCCGTCATCAATGACTTCCAGTGACTGGTCGGCGTGCAGAATCACTTCAACCCGTTTGGCGTGACCCGCCAGCGCTTCATCGACGCTGTTATCGATCACTTCCTGGCCCAAATGGTTAGGGCGTGTGGTGTCGGTGTACATGCCAGGACGACGACGTACAGGTTCAAGGCCGGTCAGGACCTCAATGGCATCGGCATTATAACTTGATTGGCTCATCGTAACAGTCTGATTAGCAATATGAAAATTGGCACACTACACAGTTGTCAGGGGTGGTTCAACCCGAGAAAATCAACAATCTGCGTAAAATGGCGTTCGAATCCGGTAAAAGCATGATTGCCGCCCTCTTCGACCGTCTGACGACATGCGCTGTAATAATCCAGCGCCTGACGGTAGTCGAGAACTTCATCGCCAGTCTGTTGCAACAGCCAGATTAGATCGGGTGCTTCCAGAGGGTCAATCTGCATTACTTTCAGATCGTAAATGTGGCGTGACTCTAACACATATTGCTGACCGGTGTAGGGATTCCGGTTCTCACCGAGATAATCCACCAGCAGTTCAAAGGGCCGTACGGCGGGATTCACCACCACCGCAGGCAGCATAAAACATTGTGATAACCAGGTCGCCAGATAGCCGCCAAGCGACGATCCCACTAACCCCAACGTTTCACCCGCATGCTCCAGCACCAGATCTTCCAGCACCATGGCCGCATCGGCAGGAAACGGGGGCAGTTGCGGCACAATCACCTGGATTGCAGGATGCTGTTGCTGCATCCACTGCTGTAGCTGCGTGGCTTTTGCCGATTGCGGTGAGCTGTTGAATCCGTGCAGATAAATCAGCGCCGCCATCGTTTAGTAACCCTCGGAGTCAAGATCAGGTCGGAATGCGTCAGTTTGCAGACGATTCACTTCAGTTTGCAGCATGCCGTCTGGCTTAAGCGTAAACCAGCGCCAGCCTGGCGCCACCGTATCAATGGTGAAGTTGGTACAGTGCGGTTTGAACTGCACACAGGTTGATGGCGTCGCCAGTACGCGACGGCCATGCCAGTCGAGATCCAGTTCCTGATGGATATGACCACACACCAGATTACGCGCGCGCGGGAAGTTTTGCAGCACCGCTTCCAGCTGATGAGGATTGCGCAGGCTGTGCTGATCCAGCCAGGTACAACCGGACGCCAGCGGATGGTGATGCAGTAACACCAGCGTGTGGCGCTCCGGAAATTTAGCCAGCGTTTTTTCCAGCCATTCCAGCTGATATTCACTCAGCATCCCGTGCGGAACGCCAAAGACCTGACTATCCAGCAGTACCAGCTGCCAGTATTCACCCAGCAGCACATGCTTATCCGCCGCAATCCCCGCTTCGGCCAGCGTATTGACCATCGCGGGCTGAAAATCGTGGTTGCCAGGCAACCAGACACAGGGTTTAGGCAGACGTGCAATACCTGTTACGAAATGCTGATAAGCTTCGACCGAATGGTCCTGAGCAAGATCCCCCGTGGCGATAATCAGGTCGTAATCGCGCTGCTGCGCCTCAATGGCGTCCAGCACTGCATCAAAACTCGACCAGGTATTCACCCCAAGCAGCGATTGGTGTTTTCCTGCGAAAAGATGGGTATCCGTGATTTGTAAAATCCTGATATCGGCCCCACTCGCCGCAGGAAGAGTTAGCAGGCTATCCAAAGCGTTTCCTTAATCTCCACGCTATTGCGCACATTATACGCTATCAGCAGACGGGCAATGCCACGGCACCGTGTGCCAGGCAATAGCGTAACCAATCCGCAAGGAACTGGTTTATCTGATGTTTTTCATCGCGCTGATGCAATTTTTTATTAGGATAATCATAGCGCGCTTTAAAACGATAGATCTGCTGTGTGGAACACACTTCAGCGACCATCGCATCATGGTAGAGCCGCACTGACATCGACGGCAGACTCCAGTAGCTCACCGCAGGGGCTACCTGGCGAATTTCCACCAGCGTAGTGTAACGCGTTGATTCCTCAATGGTCAGCTGATAACTGGCGCCATTCACCTGATAGGTCACCGAAGCACCTGCTTCGTCGCCCTTAGGCAGCAGGCGGCGTAACTGAGCGAAATTGGTCTCGCACAGGCGCATCATTTCGGGAAAGTCAGGGGTATAGCGCTGTCTCATGTTGGCTTCCACTCTTCTCTTAGTTTCTCATGGTGCAACGCCAGCCATTGCAGGGCGATGACAGACGCAGCGTTATCGATAATCCCCTCTTCCACCCAGCGATAGGCCTGTTCGCGGCTCACCACATGGACAAGAATATCCTCATTCTCTTCCTCCAGCCCGTGATTTCCCTCTGCCTGGCTGGCATCCACTTCCCCGACCAGAATCGACAGGCGCTCTGA
Source organism: Pantoea sp. X-Soil-TKNS-1280 (assembly GCF_059730475.1). NCBI lineage: Bacteria > Pseudomonadati > Pseudomonadota > Gammaproteobacteria > Enterobacterales > Erwiniaceae > Pantoea > Pantoea sp. X-Soil-TKNS-1280. The sequence continues at coordinate 3,712,577 of NZ_AP035962.1, forward strand.
GGTGCCGCCTGGACTGGCAAGGTAACTCACTATCGGTTTGGTGCGCCCAACCTTGAGGCCCGCCTCTTCCACCGCTTCGCGCCGCGCCACCTGTTCGATGGTTTCACCGGGTTCGATGATGCCGGCCACCATTTCCAGCAGCCAGGGCGTTGCACTGGCATCAAGCGCCGGGATGCGGATCTGTTCGATCAGCACAACTTCATCACGCAGGGGATCATAGGGTAGCAGGACAGCAGCGTGGCCGCGCTCAAAAACTTCGCGCCGTACTTCGCCGCTCATTTCACCATTAAAAAGACGATGACGAAAACGATAACGAACAATAGAAAAAAAACCGTCGTAAAGTGTTTCGCGTGCAATAATTTCTACATCGTTTTTTGTGAAAGTCACAGGGGATTTTTTTTCATCAGCCATCTTCTGGCTCCTTATGCAGATTGGGATAGAGCGAAGAAAAGCCAACCCTTGTGCTCCGTCCGAGTGGTTCTTTCTGAATTATTTACGTAAATTAGAGGAAGAAGGCACGTTCAGCCAACTTATCTGTCGCGCCGTCTCTGCTAGAATCGGCGATTATTTTTTGGCTTACCTGCAGCGCTACCAGTGCAATTTGCTGCAACAAAAGGAATGCAAATGAAAAAACTGCTCCCACTTTTTATTGGATTGAGCCTGGGCGGTTTCAGCCTTGCCAGCCAGGCAGAGAACCTGCTGCAGGTGTATCAACAGGCGCGTTTAAGCAACCCGACGTTGCGCGCTTCTGCTGCTGATCGCGATGCCGCTTTTGAGAAAATTAATGAAGCACGCAGTCCATTACTGCCGCAGCTGGGTCTTGGCGCAGATTATACCTATAACAACGGTTACCGCGACAGCAGCGGTCTTCATTCCAACACGACCAGCGCATCACTGCAATTAACCCAAACGATTTTCGATATGTCGAAATGGCGTGCGCTGACGTTGCAGGAAAAAACTGCCGGTATTCAGGATGTCACCTATCAGGTTGCCCAGCAGGATCTGATCCTGAACACCGCGACCGCTTACTTCAATGTGCTGAATGCCATTGATACGCTTTCTTATACCGAAGCACAGAAACAGTCGATCTACCGCGAACTGGATCAAACCACACAGCGCTTCAACGTAGGCCTGGTGGCGATCACTGACGTGCAGAACGCCCGTGCTCAATACGACAGCGTGCTGGCCAGTGAAGTGACCGCGCGTAATAACCTCGACAACATGGTTGAGGCATTGCGCCAAATCACCGGTATGGATTACCTGTCTCTGGCGGAACTGAATATTGATCGTTTCAAAACGACCCGTCCGGATGCCGTTAATTCACTGCTGAAAGAAGCAGAGAGCCGCAACCTGAGCCTGTTATCAGCACGTCTGAGCCAGGATCTGGCACGCGAGCAGATTCGCTCCGCAGAAACTGGTCATATGCCAACACTGGATTTAACCGCCTCCACGGGTTTGTCTAACAGCAAATACGGTGGTAGCCGTGCTAACCAGAGCGCCAGCACCTCAGACTCCATCACGGGTTCTAACCAGGTTGGCCTGAGCTTCTCACTGCCGCTGTACAGCGGTGGCTCGGTGACGTCACAGGTTAAACAGGCGCAGTACAGCTTTGTCAGCGCCAGTGAACAACTGGAAAGTGCCCATCGCAGCGCGATTCAGACCGTACGTTCTTCCTTTAACAACGTGAACGCCTCAATCAGCAGCATCGATGCTTACAAACAGGCTGTGGTCTCATCGCAAAGCTCGCTGGATGCGATGGAAGCCGGTTATCAGGTTGGTACCCGTACCATCGTTGATGTGCTGGATGCCACTACCACCCTGTATAACGCTAAACAGCAACTGGCTGATGCACGTTATAACTACATGATTAACCAGCTCAACATCAAATATGCGCTGGGTACGTTGAATGAACAGGATCTGCAACTGTTGAATGCCCAGTTGGGTAAAGAGACTTCTACGTCTCCGGAAGCCGTTGCGCCGGAAAACACGCAGCAGGCTGCGCGCGTGGATAACGGTCCGAAAGCGTCTTCGGCAGCACCTGCTGCGGCAAAAGCGCGCCCGGCAGCGGCACGCACCAGCGGTAATCCGTTCAGTAACTAAGTGAATTCGGGGCCGTTTACGGCCCCTTTCTCATTCAAACGTATAGCTACGTAAAGATCCCCTCACCATCCGGCCTGTCGCTTTAATTTCAACCACTCACCCCTTATCCTATGCGTTACCTTTGGGCACAGGATGAAATGAAATGAAACGGACTAAAAATATTCGACATGCCGCTTTCCGTAAAAGCTGGCAGGCACGCCATTTAACGCCAGTGGCACTCGCGGTGACCGCAGTGTTTATGCTGGCTGGCTGCGAACAGAGTGACGAAACCGTCTCGCTTTATCAGAATGCAGACGACTGCGCTAAGGCCAATCCGAGCCAGAGCGCACAATGTACCACCGCGTATAACAACGCGAAGAAAGAAGCGGAACGCACCGCCCCTAAATATGCGACGCGTGAAGATTGTGTGGCGGAATTTGGTGAAAACCAGTGTCAGCAGACCCCTGCTCAGGCGGGCACCAATGCCGAAGCCCAGCAAAGTGGCAGCTTCTGGATGCCACTGATGGCCGGTTATATGATGGGCCGTATGATGGGCGGTGGCGCAGGTTTTGCGCAGCAGCCGTTGTTCTCACCCAAAACCCCCAACAGCCCGGCGAATGGCCAGTTTGTTGATGCATCCGGTAAGAACTACGGAACGGCAACCTCTGGCCGTACCATGAACGTGCCGAAAACCGCCATGGCACCAAAACCCGCCACCACGTCAACCATCACCCGTGGCGGCTTTGGTGAAACAGTAGCGAAACAAAATACCATGCAGCGCAGCAGTGCCACCGGCACCAGCTCCCGCTCGCTGGGAGGTTAAGCAGCATCATGCAACGTATTGCCATCACCGAGCGCCCGGACTGGCGCGAAAAGGCCACCGAGTATGGTTTTCAGTTTCACACCATGCATGGCGAACCTTACTGGAGTGAGGAGGCGTATTACCAGTTCACGCTGGCGCAAATTGAGCAGCTGGAAGATACCACTGCGGAGCTGCATCAGATGTGCCTCCAGGTGGTGGATAAAGTGGTGAGCAGTGAAGCACTACTCACCCGCTTCTGCATTCCAAAGCACACCTGGGACTTTGTGCGTGATTCGTGGAAATCACGCCAGCCCTCGCTCTATTCGCGTCTCGATTTGGCCTGGGACGGCAAAGGCGATATCAAACTGCTGGAGAATAATGCCGATACACCAACCTCACTGTATGAGGCGGCATTTTTCCAATGGATTTGGCTGGAAGATCAACAGAATGCGGGTAACCTGCCGCAGGGAAGCGACCAGTTTAATAGCCTGCAGGAGAAGCTGATTGCCCGCTTCGCTGAGTTACATCAGCAGCATGGCTTTAACTGGCTGCATTTCGCCTGTTGTCGGGATACTGAAGAGGATCGCGGCACAGTGCAATATTTGCAGGATTGTGCTAGCGAGGCCGGTCTACCGAGTGAATTTCTATATATCGACGAAATCGGTTTAGGTGAAAAAGGCCAGTTTACGGATCCCAATGATCAGATAATCAGTAACCTGTTCAAGCTTTACCCGTGGGAATTTATGCTGCGCGAGGTGTTCTCCACCAAGCTGGCAGATGCCGGGGTACGCTGGCTGGAACCGGCATGGAAAAGCATCATTTCCAACAAAGCCTTGCTGCCATTGCTGTGGGAAATGTTCCCAAATCATCCTAACCTGTTGCCCGCTTACTTTGCCGATGCCGCCAATGTGCCACCGATGGACAAATACGTGGTGAAACCGCTGTTTTCGCGTGAAGGTGCCAATATCCGCATTATCGAACACGGTCAGGAAATTGCGCGTGTCGATGGGCCATATGGTGAAGAAGGGATGATTGTGCAGGAGTTCTATCCACTGCCGAAATTTGGCGATAGCTACACGCTGATTGGTAGCTGGCTGATTGACGATCAACCTGCCGGGATCGGGATACGCGAAGATCGTGCACTGATCACGCAGGATCTGTCTCGCTTCTATCCGCACACCTTTATTGAGTAATCTGTTGCCGCCCGCAGCTATTGCGGGCGGCATCAACGCTACCCCACCTGAACCGAAAGCATGCTGATAGCACCCATCTCCATCCCTTCCACCGGGATAGACACGGGTTCATCTGTGCCACGCGCACCCAGCACGTACAGCAACGGCAGGTAATGGTCAGGGGTCGGGTTAGACAATTTCGCCCCTTCGTGTTGCAGGTAATTCACCAGCGGATTGTTCTCGATATCGCCCTGATAATTCAGGTTATCCAGCACATACTGGTTGAAGCTTTCCGCCCACGGATAGGCTTCGGTTGCGCCTTCCCAGCGTAACATGCGCAGGTTATGCACCACATTGCCGCTGGCAACAATCATCACGCCGCTATCACGCAACGCCGCGAGTTTACGTCCCAGCTCAAAGTGCCAGGCAGCGGGTTTGGTGCCATCGACGCTCAGCTGTACCACCGGGATATCGGCATCAGGATACATTTTTACCAGCACGCCCCATGAGCCGTGGTCAAATCCCCATTCCTGATCGAGATGCACCGCCACCGGTGCCAGCAAATCCGCCACTTCCTGAGCCAGTTCCGGTGAACCCGGAGCCGGGTAACGCACATCAAACAACGCCTGCGGAAAACCGCCGAAGTCGTGGATGGTGCGCGGATTGTTCACCGCCGTCACCGCCGTGCCGCGCGTGTACCAGTGCGCCGATACCGCCAGAATCGCGCGTGGACGCGGTAGTGTTGCGCCTAAATGTTGCCAGGCCTGGGTATAGCGGTTGTCTTCCAGCACGTTCATCGGGCTACCGTGGCCGAGAAACAGAGCGGGCATGCGGGTGTTGCTCATGATTAATCCTCTGACGAAGTGTCGTTTTCTTAAGCTTAAGATACGCCGATTCGTTGCCGGATTAACGCTGATAACCATGATGATCTTTATCAGGGAATTTGAATAAGAAAGGGGTGAGCAAGGGGCATAAAAAAGGCCGGATGATGATCCGGCCTCAGGGGATGCTGTGTCGGCTTAGCTTGCCTGACGGGTTTCGCGCTGACGGCGATACGCCACCAGATCTTCAATTGTCACTACCGGCATATCATGCTGCTTAGCAAACACAATCGCTTCCGGAGCATGTGCCATGCTGCCGTCATCGTTGGTCAGTTCACACAGCACACCCGCAGGTTTGAAGCCGGCAAGTGTAACCAGATCGATGGTGGCTTCGGTATGACCACCACGTGCCAGCACGCCGCCTTCACGGGCGCGCAGCGGGAACACATGTCCTGGGCGGTTCAGATCGCTTGGTTTCGCGCCATCAGCAACAGCAGTACGAATAGTGGTGATACGATCTTTGGCAGAAACGCCAGTGGTCACACCCTGCGCGGCTTCGATAGTCACGGTAAAACCGGTGCCGAAGGAGCTGGTGTTGTTCTCCACCATCATCGGCAGATCGAGCTGCTGACGGCGTTCTTCAGTCAGGCACAGGCAAACAATGCCGCTGCCGTGGCGGATGGTCAGCGCCATCTGTTCAACAGTCATGGTTTCGGCGGCAAAGATCATGTCGCCTTCGTTTTCACGATTTTCATCGTCCAGCACCATCACACCGCGACCATTACGCAGTGCATCGATGGCGCGTTCTACACGCTGTTCCGGCGTGCCAAATTCAGAAAGTAGCGTCTGATTCATGGTAAAAAACCTTTATTTAAAATATGAGTTACCAGAATCAGGGCGAGCTTAGGAGTGCGTAAAAAACACATGGCAATAACGTGACACGGGCATAGCCCGTTTGATGTCGTTACCCTCTCCCATCCGGACTTTAACCGTCGGCCCCGGAATTACACCGGATCTGCTGACCTTCCACTTTGCAGTGGAAGCGCTCGCGGGCTTTCAGCCGAAGCTGATTTACCGCCGGTGGGGAATTTCGCCCCGCCCTGAGAATAAGCAAAATCACTATAGCGCCAATCATCTGGTCGGGCAATCAACAAAAGCGCAAATGCTTTTGCATTTCCTGCTGTGCAGATTTCAGGTTTAACCTTTTCGTTTCTGGCATTACACTTAAGGCTTATAAAGACCGAACACGTGCTGTCATCGGCCCCGTAACCAGGAAATTATCATGATCGACACGAAAAAAATTGAACAACTGGCTCGCCAGGTGCACGAAGCCATGCCGAAAGGAATTCGCGAATTTGGCGACGATGTCGAAAAGAAAATTCGTCAGGTTTTGCAGGCTCAATTAACCCGTATGGACCTGGTTAATCGTGAAGAGTTTGATGTACAGACCCAGGTACTGCTGCGTACCCGCGAGAAACTGGCTGCGCTGGAACAGCGTCTGGCTCAGCTGGAAAGCCGCAGCGTGCCACCCGCCGTTGACGTGGTGAAGGCTGAAGAAAGCAAATAAAAAATGGGAGCCTGAGGCTCCCATTTTTATGCCGCTTAATGGCTGCGAATGGTTTTGATGATATTGGTGGTAGAGATACCGTCTTCAAAGTTGAGCACCCGCACGTCACCGCCGTTGGCCCACACCTCTTTACTGCCTGCGATATCTTCCGGTTTGTAGTCACCGCCTTTCACCAGCAGATCCGGCAGCACTTCAGCGATCAGACGCTGCGGCGTGTCCTCTTCGAATGACACCACCCAATCCACCGCCTCCAGTGCACCCAGCACAATCATGCGATTTTCCAGCGGATTGACCGGACGCGTCTCGCCTTTCAGGCGTTTGGTCGATGCATCACTGTTAACCGCCACAATAAGACGATCGCCCAACTTGCGCGCATTCGCCAGGTAGGAAACATGTCCCGCATGGAGGATGTCGAACACACCATTGGTCATCACCACTTTTTCACCGCGCTGGCGAGCCATGGCTACCGCGGCTTTCAGTTGTTCCTCGTCCATAACGCCAAAACCACTGTCCGGGCGGGCATGGATAGCATTTTCCAGCTCTACCGGGCTGACAGTTGACGTACCCAGCTTGCCCACGACCACGCCAGCCGCTGCATTGGCGAGGAAACATGCTTCTTCGAGGCTTTCACCGGCAGCCAGTACCGCAGCCAGCACGCCTATTACCGTGTCACCGGCACCCGTCACGTCATACACTTCCTGCGCCTGCGTAGGCAGATGGAGTGGTGCTTTACCCGGTTGCAGCAAGGTCATCCCATTCTCTGAACGGGTCACCAGCAACGCAGAAAGATCATAATCGGCCATCAGTTGCACGCCACGGCTGACAATCTCGTCTTCGTTTTTACACTTGCCTACCACCGCTTCAAACTCTGACAGGTTCGGCGTGAGTAGCGTGGCACCACGATAACGGGCGAAATCAGTACCTTTCGGATCGATCAACACCGGCACGTTGGCTTCACGCGCCAGCTGGATCATGGTCTGCACGCTATTCAGCGCCCCTTTGGCATAGTCAGACAGCACCAGCGCGCCCGCCTGGGCCAGCGACTGACGCAGACGCTGATGGATCGGCTCAGGATCGACCTGCTCAAACCCCTCTTCAAAATCGAGACGAATCAGCTGCTGATTACGCGACAGTACGCGCAATTTGGTAATGGTCGGATGGCTTTTTACCGCCACGAAATCGCAGTCCACCTTCACCTGCTGCAATGTGCTGCTCAGCACACGCGCCGCATCATCTTCGCCGGTCAGGCCAATCAGACGTGAAGCCGCCCCCAGTGCTGCAATGTTCATCGCCACGTTGGCCGCGCCGCCAGGACGCTCCTCCACGGTATCCACTTTCACCACCGGTACCGGTGCTTCAGGAGAGATACGGCTGGTAGGGCCATACCAGTAGCGGTCTAACATCACATCACCGACAACCAGCACAGCGGCCTGGTTAAATGCGGGCAGTGTTACTTTCATTCCAGAGACTCCAGACTGCGATAAAAATAGTGCGCGGATAATAGCACAGAATGCTTAGTGTTCCGCGCTGTCAGATTCAGCCAGCCAGCGTTGCCAGCTGGCATTAACCGTGGCGCGTTCTGCCGCAAAGGCTTCCGGCTCCACATGACCAGGCAGCTCCTGCAAAGCCAGATGATGCAACGCATCGCGCAAGGTGACATAAGCATGCGTCAGCGCTCGCGCCTCCTCATCCGGCATAATGTCGTGCTGCGCCATCAGCTCAAAGATGCGCACATTATCAGACCAGCGTGTCAGAGCGGGCTGCCGGGCGGCGTAGCCTAAGACAAGATATTGCGCGATGAATTCAATATCGGTAATGCCGCCTTCATCAGTTTTGATTTCCCAGCGCCCTTTATGTTTATTGCTAAGGTGCGTCCGCATTTTTTCCCGCATCTCACGGACTTCTTTGCGCAGCGTGTCGGCATCGCGTGGCAGGCAGAGAATGCCACGTCGAATCTGATTAAATTGTTCACACAGCGCGGGAGCGCCAAATACAATGCGCGCACGTACCAGCGCCTGATGTTCCCAGGTCCAGGCCTCGTTACGCTGATAATCATCAAACGCGGCAAACGTGCTGACCAGCATCCCGGCCGCACCGGACGGGCGCAGGCGTGCATCCACTTCATACAAAATGCCGGAGGAGGTACGCGTGCTGAACAGATGCATCACTCTCTGTGCCAGACGCAGATAGAACTGGCGACCATCAATGGCACGTTCGCCGTCAGTCACCGCGTCATCCGGGCAGTCATGCAGGAAAACCAGGTCGAGGTCGGAGCTATAGCCCAGTTCCCAGCCGCCGAGCTTGCCGTAACCCACCACGGCAAAACCCCGTTCGCCGTCATGAGTCAGATGGGACGGACGCCCATAACGCTGCACCATCATGTTCCACGCCTGTTGAACCACCGATTCGATAATCGCCTCGGCCAGCCAGGTTAAGTGATCACTCACTTTCATCACTGGCAGCGTTTCGGCGATATCGGCTGCCGCGATACGCAGATGTTGCGCCTGCTTAAACTGGCGCAACGCCTCCAGCTGCTGCTCTTCATCATCCGTGGGAATGCGCATCAGGTACTGGCGCAGTTCATCACGATAGGCATCCGTGGCGGTGGGTTGATACAGCGTCGCCGGATCGAGCAGTTCATCCAGCAGCAAGGGATAACGCGCCAGCTGGCTGGCAATCATCGGAGAGGCGGCGCACAGACGAATCAGATGACGTAATGCGCCGTGGTATTCGGTTAACAGCTCCAGATAGGTGCTACGCGTCAGGACACCCAGTAGCAGCGGTGTCAGGCGGCTAAGGATCACCGCCGCATCGGGACGTGGGCAAACCTCGCTCAGCAGGCGCGGCATCAGTTGATCGAGCGCCTGACGACCCCGTGGCCCAATGGTGCGACGCCCCACATCCAGACGAAAAGCGTTCAGCGCTTCATACAACACACGTTGCTGTGCTTCATCTAGCTGCGGCACCAGTGCCGCCAGTTCGCTCTCTTCGAGCGTGTCCTGCCACAACACCGCAAATTCGGCCAGCTCGCGCTGGTCATCGATATCTGGCGTATCGTCGCCAATCAATTCATCGAAAATGGCACGCACACCCGCCATATGCTGTTCAAGGCTGGCAATCAACGTTGGCCAATCCGCTGCTCCCATGCCCCAGGCCAGGCGCTGACGGTCAAGATCGTTTTCCGGTAACGTCTGGGTTTGTTCATCATTCAGGCTTTGCAGCAGGTTTTCCAGACGACGTAAGAACAAATACGCCTCGCGCAGATGCTCTACCTGCTGCGCCGTCAGTAAACCCAGTTCGCCAATCGCCGCAAGCGTGGGTAACAAGGATCGCAGCTGAAGTGAACGCTCACGTCCACCGCGTATCAGCTGAAATACCTGCACGATAAACTCGGTCTCGCGGATACCGCCCGCACCCAGTTTGATGTTGTCTTTCAGACCACGGCGGCGAACTTCACGGGCAATCATCCCCTTCATGTTACGCAGCGATTGGATGACGCTGAAATCGATGTAACGACGATAGACAAAAGGCCGCAACATTTGCTGCAATTCCTGGCTCCATCGTCCCTGGTCATCGCCCATTAGACGCGCTTTGACCATGGCATAGCGCTCCCAGTCGCGCCCCTGCTCCTGATAATAATCTTCCAGCGCGGCAAAACTCAGCACCAGAGGACCACTATCGCCAAACGGACGCAGACGCATATCCACCCGGTAGACAAAGCCATCCACCGTCGGTTGATCGAGCACTTTTATCAAACGCTGGCCCATGCGGGTAAAGAACTGGGCATTATCGAGTTCACGCCGACCACCGCGGGTTACGCCGTTTTCCGGCCAGGCAAAAATCAGGTCGATATCTGAGGAGAAATTAAGCTCGTTGCCGCCCAGTTTGCCCATGCCAAGAATCAACATCGGCTGGGGTTCACCGGCTTCATTGCAGGGGGTGCCAAAATCGCGACAGCAATCCTGCCATACCCAGTCACGCGCTGCTGCAATCAGGGTTTCGGCCAACACGCTGAGTTGTTGCAAACTCTGTGTGGTGCTGGCCTGATGCAGACACTGCATCCAGGCGATACGCACCAGCATATGGCGGCGGAACAGACGCAGCTCACGCATCAGGCTGGCTTCGCCATCCACATTTTGTAGCGTCTGATTCAGCCAGCTGGCATACGACTGCCACTCATCAGGCTCAGGGGGTTGTTGTTGTAGCTGCTGCCACCACTCAGGGTGCTGCTGCAGGTTGTCTACAATAAAGTCACTGAAAGCGAGCGCACCTGCCTGCTCAGGCGTCAGTGCGTCGGGCGATACATTGAGCTTTTCCGCCGCACTGGTCAGTTGCGCCTGCATCAGCGCCGATAACGGTAACAACATCTTCCCTCCCTGATTCTGTTTTGTGTGGCGTTAGCGTGGTGTCCCGCTGTTAAGCCAGAATGGGGCCTGCTTCACCGCCTGATTCACCAGCGTATTCAGGCCTCGCTCCTGCTGGATGGCAATGGCATGTTGCAATGTCTGCCAGCCTGACAGCCAGTTGTTCACCTCTTCAGCCGGATACGCCCCTGCCAGCAGATGCACCGCCAGCAGCTGGCGATTCAGACGCGTGGCTTTATCCTGAAACTCATTAAACAGCTGCACATCGGCGAAGGTGTCTTTCAAATCAGCGGTGATACGACTCAGCATAATGTCGCTAAAGCGTTTGAAGGAACCCTGCAGTTTGCTTTTGCTCTTATCATCCAGCCAGTTTTGCCATTGCGCCTCTACCAACCAGTGAGTAAGCGCTAACTGAGCATCGACAGAGCTGAGTGAAAAACTGAGAGCCGACGCATCCTGCTGGCTATCGGCCAGCAACTCTTCTATACGGGTCAGCTTCTGCCGCAAATCACTGCTGGCTTTACGCGGCACCAGCGCACCAAATAGCGAGAATGCCTGACGCAGGGTTTCTAATGCCTCCAGCACCGACGCTCGCGCTGCCGGATTACCACGCAACCACACTTCTTCATGGTATTGCCAGTGATTCAGCCCTGCGGACAACGCGTTGATCATGCCCTGCTCTACTGTCGCCTTTGCCGGGATTTTCAGTAACGGCAGGTTGCGCAATGGGCGCGGTGTATTGCCCTGCGCCAGCTGATAACCGCGGGCGGCTTTGCTCAGACTGCCGAGGCGCAAACCACCCATAGCGATAAGCTGTTGGGCAAATTGCAGCAGATCTTTACGCTGCCCCTGCTTCAACTCCAACTCCACCTCGTATAAAGGTTCGCTGAATTCACCCGCAGCGACCGCTCCAAGATCAAATGCGACTTCTATTTCGCTGTCAGCAAACTGCACCAGCCACATCTCGCGCTGGAAATGGGTGCTGAACAGGGGCTCCAGCCGTTGCTGTAACGCTGCCACATCTGTTCCCTGCGGCCAGATTTCGGCGGGTAACAAGGCGATGTCCAGATCCGGCGTGTTGATATCGACGTTATATTCCGGTCGCTGATGCAACCCACCCACGCTTTTTCCTGCCGCTTTGAGCGTCATTTCATAGCGCTGGTCGACGCCGCGAATGCGCAGTCCCATATCCCAGCGCCGCAGCTGGTTGTCATCGGTTTCAAAATAGATGTTGGTCAGCTCACGCGCTGATACATGTTGATGAGGCCATGCTGCAAGAGTTGTAGCCAGTTTTTCGGCCGCTTCCGGCGTGGCAATGAACTTTAATTCGATTTCGATGGTCATAATTTTTTATTGAATACGCTGCTGGCACTTAAGAAGTTAATCTGGCGAAGAGTAATGCACAGAATGCATGCTGTCTCGGCTTTCTTTTGCTTTTACGACCCTTTTCACTCCAGATTGAGACCAGGATAGTTCTCATTCAGATTTATGGGAAGCCTCTCCAGACTGTGCCGGTAATTTTACGCCATGACGAAAAATTGATATCGAATGAAAAAAATCACACTTGCAGCTCTTTCATTGCTGGCTTTCAGCGCCATCACTCCAGCTCATGCAGACGAAAAACGTTACATCTCCGATGAATTATCCACCTGGGTGCGCAGCGGCCCTGGCGATCAATTTCGCCTGGTTGGCAAGCTGAATGCCGGGGAAGAAGTACAGTTGTTGCAAACCAACAACGATACGCAGTACGGCCAGATTAAAGATTCGCAGGGTCGCACCACCTGGATTCCTCTCTCCCAGTTGAGTGCCGATCCCAGTCTGCGTACCCGCGTGCCGCAGCTTGAGCAGCAGGTGAAGGACCTTACCGACAAACTGCAAAACATCGACAACAGCTGGAATCAGCGTACGTCCGATATGCAGAACAAGGTAGCCAGCAGCGATAGCACCATCAACGGCCTGAAAGACGAAAATCAGAAGCTGAAAAACGAGCTGATTGTCGCGCAGAAAAAAGTCAGTGCCGCTAACGTTCAGCTGGATGACAAACAGCGCACCATCATCATGCAATGGTTTATGTATGGCGGTGGCGTGCTCGGCGTGGGTCTGTTACTGGGTCTGTTGCTGCCGCATATGGTACCGCGTCGCAAAAAGAACGATCGCTGGATGAATTAAGCCGAACATTGTTCTTTTTTTGGGAGGGGATCGTAAGATGCCCCTTTTGGCATGCCCGAATTTTGGCCAAACTGTGCAACAATTAAAGATTGATGCGTGCCCGACACGCAAAGGTAGATGGCCTCTGGAGTAGTTGAGTGAAGACGTTTCTGGTCGGTGGCGCAGTGCGTGATGCGTTGTTGCGTTTACCGGTAAAAGATAAAGATTGGGTCGTGGTAGGCACCACGCCTGATGCGATGCTGGCGCAGGGCTTTCAGCAAGTTGGCCGGGATTTTCCGGTTTTTTTGCATCCACAAAGCCGCGAAGAGTATGCGCTGGCGCGTACTGAGCGCAAAAGCGGTAACGGATATACCGGGTTTGTGACCTGGTTTGCGCCGGATGTCACGCTGGAGCAGGATTTGCTGCGACGCGATCTGACCATCAATGCCATCGCGCAGGCGGATAGTGGTGAGTTAATCGATCCCTATTCCGGACAGCGCGATCTGGCCGATCGTATCCTGCGCCATGTTTCCGCCGCTTTTAATGAAGATCCCCTGCGCGTCTTACGCGTGGCGCGGTTTGCTGCCCGTTTTGCCCACCTGAACTTCCGTATCGCTGGTGAAACTCAGGCGTTGATGCGTGACATGGTCGCCAGTGGCGAGCTGGCGCATCTCACGCCCGAACGCGTCTGGAAAGAAACGGAAAAGGCACTGCTGACGCGTAATCCACAGGTTTATTTCCAGGTACTGCGTGATTGCGGCGCGTTGCAGGTGCTGTTCCCGGAACTCGATAATCTGTATGGCATCCCCGCCCCCATCAAATGGCACCCGGAGATTGATAGCGGTATCCATTCGCTGATGACTCTGACGATGGCTGCTGCGCTGTCCGACCAACTGGATGTGCGCTTTGCCACGCTGTTCCACGACGCAGGTAAAGCCCTTACGCCGCCGGAGAAGTGGCCGAGCCATCATGGTCATGGTCTGGCCGGAGTGCCGATTGTGGCAGCCTTATGTGAGCGGTTGCACGTACCCAACTCGGTGCGCGATCTGGCACTGCTGGTCACCGAATTTCACGATATGGTTCACACCATCGAACGCCAGCCAGCCGCAGCGCTGATTGCGCTGTTTGATCGCATTGATGCCTGGCGCAAACCGCAGCGTGTGGAGCAAATGGCGCTGACCAGCGAAGCCGATGCACGCGGCCGAGCCGGGCTGGAAAACAATGCCTATCCGCAGGGTGATTATCTGCGCACAGCATTCTCGCTGGCACAGGCCGTTCCCACCAAAGCCGTGGTGGACGCTGGATTCAAAGGAGCAGAAGTTCGGGAAGAGTTAACACGGCGGCGAATTGAGGTACTGCAGGAAAGGCTGATTAACGCGCGGCCAGCGTAACTGGCCGCGCATTGCATCACATGAACAGCATGTAAACCACGCCCGCGATGATAAAGCGGTAGATGGCAAATGAGACAAAGGAGATGCGTTTAATCAGCTCAAGGAAGGCTTTGATGGCAACCAATGCCACCACGAAGGCGGTGACAAAGCCAACGGCGAACATCGGCAGATCCTGCATCGTCAGGAAGCCAATGCTTTTGTACAGATCCAGCACTGTCGCACCCATCATCATCGGTACTGCGAGGATGAAGGAGAACTCCGATGCAGCATAGCGGCTCACGCCCATCAGCATACCGCCAGAGATGGTGGCACCCGAACGTGAGAAGCCCGGCCACAGCGCCAGACACTGGAAGCAGCCAATCATAAACGCCTGACGATAGGTAATATCGTCAATCCCCACCGCTTTCGGCTGCTTTGGTTTAAGGTATTCCGCCACCAGCAGCAGCACACCACCCACCACCAACGCATACATCACGTTAATCGGGTTGAACAGCGATTTGATTTTATCGTGCAGCAGCAAACCAATGACCACCGCAGGCACCATACCCAGCAGGATATGAATCAGAGTCAGATGGCCTTTGCCGGTGCCTTCATGTTTCACTTCACCAAAATGAATACCGATTAAGCCAAAGAGTCGACGCCAGAACATCACCACGACAGCAAGAATAGAACCGAGCTGAATCACCACTTCAAAGGTATCGGCGGTGTCGCCTTCGAAACCTAACAAGTGGCCAACAATAATCATGTGGCCAGTGGACGAGACCGGTAAGAATTCGGTCAGACCTTCCACTATCCCCAGGATTGCAGCTACCCACAGCTGATGAATATCTGCCATCAAATTTTCCTCTATCCGTTTTAAACAGTAAAAAGGCGGTCGCATCTGCCTACCGCCTTAAATTATGCCTGCGCCAGTCTGAAGGAAACCTTAAGGTTTCCGGTAACTAAGCCGCACTAAACGCAACGGCTCTCGCTGAGACACACCATAATTTGGTTTGGTTTCATTGTGATGGCAATCACGTCAGATTTATTTAGGAATAGTCCCGCGCTCAATTCGTACGCCAACCGTGGCAGCCTGCGCTACAGCCCCCGGTTTTCCTACGCGGATGCGCACGCCGGGCGTTTTGAAACGATTCATCAACAGATCCGCAATTTCTTCCGCTACCCGTTCAACCAGAGCAAAACGCTGCCCGTTAAGATGGTTTAAAATTGCCTCGGTGACATCGGCATAACTGAGGCAATCATCAACATCATCGCTGGCAGCCGCCTGGCGGTTATCCCACGCCATTTCGACATCGAGCACCAGCTTCTGCTGCATACCCTGCTCCCAGTCGTAAACGCCAATAGTGGTGAACACGGTGAGTTGCTCAATAAATACGATATCCATGATGTAGTCTCTGTTTTTGGCTAAGCCGGATACCACTTCCGGCGGATTATGCGTATTATCCACACTTACCGAGAACAAAACGACCCTACAGGAACGGTATGGAACTATGAGTGCTATCGCGCTTGGTATGATTATTTTCGCGTATCTTTGCGGCTCCATTTCCAGCGCGATACTGGTGTGCAAACTCGCTGGTCTGCCGGATCCACGCACCCAGGGTTCAGGTAACCCCGGTGCGACGAATGTGTTACGTATCGGGGGAAAAGCACCCGCTGCTGCGGTACTGATCTTTGATATCGCCAAAGGGATGCTGCCGGTGTGGATCGCTTATCTGCTGCATATTCCGCCGTTGTATCTTGGCCTGACGGCGATTGCCGCCTGCCTCGGCCACATCTATCCCGTTTTCTTTCGTTTTCGCGGCGGCAAAGGCGTGGCGACAGCGTTTGGAGCCATTGCGCCGATTGGCTGGGATCTGACCGGATTGATGACCGGTACCTGGCTGCTGACGGTGCTACTGAGCGGCTACTCGTCGCTGGGCGCGATTGTCAGCGCGTTAATCGCCCCTTTTTATGTCTGGTGGTTTAAGCCGCAATTCACCTTTCCGGTGTCGATGCTTTCCTGCCTGATTTTGCTACGTCATCACGACAACATTCAGCGCCTGTGGCGTGGCCAGGAAAATAAAATCTGGAAGCGGAAAAAAAAGCAGCAGAAATAAAAAAACCGGCGCGCAGGCCGGTTTTTTTATGTCAGATGGCAGGCAGTTCAGCCAGCGGCCAGCGTGGTCGGACACTGACGCCCAGTTCACCCCGTGTTCCGCCTTTCAGTCGCACCATACCCGCATAAGCAATCATGGCACCGTTATCGGTACAGAATTCCGGGCGGGCGTAAAATACTTCACCACCGCGCGCGCGCATCATCTCCGCCATGCGCTCGCGTAACGTGCGGTTGGCACTGACGCCGCCGGCGATCACCAGACGTTTGAACCCCGTCTGCTCCAGAGCACGCTTGCATTTGATCATCAGCGTATCCACCACCGCATCTTCGAAGGCACGGGCGATATCGGCGCGTGCCTGATCGTCGCCCGCATGTTCGCGGATGGTATTGGCAGCGAAGGTTTTCAGGCCGGAGAAGCTGAAATCAAGGCCGGGGCGATCGGTCATCGGGCGCGGGAAAGTAAAACGACCTGGCGTGCCCTGCTGTGCCATGCGCGAGAGCATCGGGCCACCCGGATAGTCGAGGCCCAGCAGTTTGGCGGTTTTGTCGAAAGCTTCACCCGCCGCATCGTCAATGGATTCGCCCAGCAGAGTGTATTCACCAATGCCGGTGACGCTAATCAGCTGGGTGTGACCGCCCGAAACCAGCAGCGCCACAAACGGGAATTCCGGCGGGTTGTCTTCCAGCATGGGTGCCAGCAGATGGCCTTCCATATGATGGACTGGCACCGCAGGAACATTCCAGGCAAACGCCAGCGCACGACCAATGGTGGCACCGACCAGCAGCGCACCGACCAAACCTGGTCCGGCCGTATAGGCCACGGCATCAATCTGCTGCGGCTGCAATCCAGCCTGTTTCAACGCCGCCTGAATCAGCGGCACGGTTTTACGCACATGATCGCGCGATGCCAGTTCTGGCACCACACCGCCGTAATCGGCATGCAATTTTACCTGGCTATATAATTGATTTGCCAGCAGACCGGACGCATCGTCATAAATCGCGATGCCGGTTTCATCGCAGGACGTTTCAATACCCAGAACTCGCATAGCTTTTCGTACCCTCTTCTTGCGGCGCGCAGTGTATCACAGGGAGATCACCGGCCGGGCAACTTTGACCGCGAAAAAGTGTTTTTCCGTCGCACAAAGAGTGCGCTATACTCCACGGCCTGAAAAAACCGGCAGCCGCAAGGCACAAGCCCCTGTTGGTTTCAATTTGTTCCTGGTGCTTTACAAGCCAACCACGGTTGGAGTAGAATTATGCACCATTTTGAAATGTGCTGGCGCCGCAGTCAGCAGCAAAAACCGAATTTTATCGAGGTGAGAGTTACATGCCGGTAATTAAAGTACGTGAAAACGAGCCGTTCGACGTAGCACTGCGTCGCTTCAAGCGTTCCTGCGAAAAAGCAGGCGTTCTGGCTGAAGTTCGTCGTCGTGAGTTCTATGAAAAACCGACTACCGAACGTAAGCGCGCTAAAGCGTCTGCAGTTAAGCGTCATGCCAAGAAACTGGCTCGCGAAAACGCACGCCGCACTCGTCTGTACTAATTTCTTTCGGAGGTTCGCCTCCGCCGCGTGATAAACGCAGACAGAGTCAAGTAAGAGGCCGTGCTTTCCGAAAGGAAGCGCGGCTTGTTGCCGTTTATGAGCTGAAAAACCGGGGCTTATGGCTGGACGAATTCCACGCGTATTTATCAATGACTTACTTGCCCGCACGGACATCGTGGATCTTATCGATGCCCGCGTTAAGCTGAAAAAGCAGGGTAAGAACTATCATGCGTGCTGCCCATTCCATAACGAGAAAACCCCCTCTTTCACCGTAAACGGTGATAAGCAGTTTTATCACTGCTTCGGCTGTGGTGCCCACGGCAATGCTATCGACTTCCTGATGAATTTCGATCGTCTGGAGTTTGTCGAAAGCATTGAGGAACTGGCCACACAGCACGGCCTTGAAGTGCCTTATGAAGCGGGCAACGGCCCCAGCCAGATGGAACGCCATCAGCGCCAAAGCCTTTATCAGCTGCTGGAAGGTCTGAACACCTTCTATCAGCAGAGTCTGCGTCAACCGCAGGCCCAGCCCGCTCAGCAATATCTCGCCACGCGTGGCCTTAGCCAGCAAGTGATTGATCACTTTGCCATTGGCTATGCACCGCCCGGCTGGGATAACGCGCTGAAGCGTTTTGGTCAGCAGAAAGAGGATCGTGAGTCGCTGATGGAAGCTGGCATGCTGGTCAGCAATGACAAAGGCCGCACTTACGATCGTTTTCGCGACCGGGTCATGTTTCCGATTCGCGATAAACGCGGCCGGGTGATTGGTTTTGGTGGCCGTGTGCTGGGCAACGATACGCCGAAATACCTGAACTCGCCGGAAACACCGATTTTCCATAAAGGTCGTCAGTTGTATGGCCTGTATGAAGCGCTGAAAAATCATCCGCAACCGGCTCGTCTGCTGGTGGTGGAAGGGTATATGGATGTGGTGGCCCTGGCGCAGTTCGGCATTGATTATGCCGTTGCCTCGCTGGGAACCTCGACCACTGCGGAACATATTCAGCTGCTGTTTCGCTCGACGGAAAACGTGATTTGCTGTTACGACGGTGACCGTGCCGGTCGCGAAGCCGCCTGGCGTGCACTCGAAACCGCATTGCCTTACATGAATGACGGTCGTCAGCTACGCTTTATGTTTTTGCCTGATGGCGAGGACCCGGACACGCTGGTGCGTAAAGAAGGCAAAGCCGCGTTTGAATCAAGGATGGAGCAGGCTATGCCGCTCTCCACGTTTCTGTTCGACAGCCTGCTGCCGCAGGTTGATCTGAGTACGCGCGACGGTAAAGCACGCCTGAGTACGCTGGCGTTACCGTTGATCAGGCAGATCCCCGGTGAAACCTTGCGTATTTATATGCGTCAGGAATTAGGTAATAAACTCGGCATTCTTGACGATAACCAGTTAGAGAAGTTATTGCCGAAGCAGGCAGAGAGTGGAGCCGCACCCACCGCACCACCACTGAAGCGCACAACCATGCGCGTGCTGGTGGCGTTGCTGGTGCAGAACCCGCAATTTGCCGCCATGGTGCCTGCTCTCGAAGGTCTGGAGCAGTCAAAAATGGCGGGTTTACCGCTGTTTGTGGAGTTAGTCAGCCGTTGTTGTGAGAATCCTGGCCTGACGACCGGACAGCTACTAGAGTTATATCGCGGGACAAATTTTAGTCAGACACTTGAAACACTGGCCACCTGGAACCACATGATAGTGGATGAAGAGGCGGAAACGGTGTTCCAGGATTCTCTGGCGAGTCTTTACGATTCCGCGCTGGAACAGCGTCTTGAAGCGCTCATTGCACGCGATCGTACCGAAGGGTTAAGTGCTGCCGAACGCCGCGAATTCTGGGCACTGAGCCAGGCACTGGCAAAGAAATAACCATTTTAGACGCTCTGGTTGCCGATACCGTTAAAATGGCAGGGAACCGGGGCGATAAGCATTAGCGGAACCAGGCGAGAAGCCTGGCCCGAAAAAAGCATCCAAGCGGCTTAAGTGCCGAATATCAGAGGGCAAATGCCCTGGCCGCGACGAAGGCAGCGGCAAAAACACAACGCCTTCACTGTTATTGTTGGCTCGCTGCCGACCGACACCAATCTAATTAACAGAAGTGTGGATACCGTCTTATGGAGCAAAACCCGCAGTCACAGCTTAAGCTACTTGTCACCCGTGGTAAGGAGCAGGGCTATCTGACCTATGCTGAGGTCAATGACCATCTGCCGGAAGATATCGTCGACTCCGATCAGATCGAAGACATCATCCAGATGATTAACGATATGGGTATTCAGGTGGTGGAAGAAGCCCCTGATGCCGATGATCTGATGCTGAATGAAAACAGTGCCGATACTGACGAAGATGCTGCGGAAGCCGCCGCTCAGGTGTTATCCAGCGTTGAATCTGAAATTGGCCGTACTACCGACCCAGTGCGCATGTATATGCGCGAAATGGGTACTGTTGAACTGCTGACGCGTGAAGGCGAAATTGACATCGCTAAACGCATCGAAGACGGCATCAACCAGGTTCAGTGCTCCGTTGCAGAATATCCGGAAGCAATCACCTATCTGCTCGATCAGTACGATCGTGTTGAAGCAGGCGAATCACGTCTGTCCGACCTGATCACCGGTTTTGTCGATCCGAACGCTGAAGAAGATCTGGCCC
Organism: Pantoea sp. X-Soil-TKNS-1280; assembly: GCF_059730475.1. NCBI lineage: Bacteria > Pseudomonadati > Pseudomonadota > Gammaproteobacteria > Enterobacterales > Erwiniaceae > Pantoea > Pantoea sp. X-Soil-TKNS-1280. The sequence goes on from NZ_AP035962.1 coordinate 3,733,200, forward strand.
CTACCGCCACTCACGTGGGTTCTGAGCTGTCTGAAGAAGACCGCGATGACGACGATGACGACGACGAAGAGAGCGACGACGACAGTTCTGATGACGATAACTCTATCGATCCGGAACTGGCGCGTGAGAAATTCGTTGAGCTGCGCACCCAGTACGAAACCACCCGTACGGTGATCAAGGCCAAAGGCCGCAGCCACGCCGACGCGGTTGCCGAAATTCAGAACCTTTCTGAAGTGTTTAAACAGTTCCGCCTGGTACCGAAGCAGTTCGACTACCTGGTAAATAACATGCGTGAAATGATGGAGCGCGTGCGTACTCAAGAACGCATCATCATGAAGCTGTGTGTTGAACTGTGCAAAATGCCGAAGAAAAACTTCATCACCCTGTTCACCGGTAATGAAACCAGTGAAAGCTGGTTTAAAGCCGCGCTGGCGATGAACAAGCCGTGGTCGGAAAAACTGCTGGAAGTGCAGGACGACGTCATGCGTTGCCTGCAGAAGCTGCTGCAGATTGAAGAAGAAACCGGTTTGACCATCGAGCAGGTGAAGGATATCAACCGTCGTATGTCTATCGGCGAAGCCAAAGCACGTCGTGCGAAGAAAGAGATGGTGGAAGCTAACCTGCGTCTGGTGATTTCAATCGCTAAGAAATACACCAACCGTGGTCTGCAATTCCTCGACCTGATTCAGGAAGGCAACATCGGTCTGATGAAGGCGGTTGATAAGTTTGAATACCGTCGTGGTTATAAGTTCTCAACTTATGCCACCTGGTGGATCCGTCAGGCTATCACCCGTTCTATCGCCGACCAGGCGCGTACCATCCGTATTCCGGTGCATATGATTGAGACCATCAACAAGCTCAACCGTATTTCGCGCCAGATGTTGCAGGAGATGGGCCGCGAGCCGACGCCGGAAGAACTGGCTGAGCGCATGCTGATGCCGGAAGATAAAATCCGCAAAGTGCTGAAAATTGCCAAAGAGCCAATCTCTATGGAGACGCCGATTGGTGATGATGAAGATTCACATCTGGGCGATTTTATCGAGGACACCACGCTGGAGCTGCCGCTGGACTCAGCAACTTCTGAGAGCCTGCGTTCTGCCACCCACGACGTACTGGCTGGCCTGACCGCGCGTGAAGCGAAGGTACTGCGTATGCGTTTCGGTATCGATATGAATACCGACCACACGCTGGAAGAGGTAGGCAAGCAGTTTGACGTAACGCGTGAGCGTATTCGTCAGATTGAAGCCAAGGCGCTGCGTAAACTGCGTCATCCAAGCCGTTCCGAAGTGCTGCGTAGCTTCCTTGACGACTAATCGGTCTGAGATAAAAAAACCCCGGCTTGCCGGGGTTTTTTATTTCACTCGCTTTTCTGCAACCATAGATAAAGTTGTCGATAAGCAGCGGCCATCTCCTCCAGCGAAGCACGATTCAAGCCACTCGGATTGGGCAACACCCACAGCCGGGTATTACCGAGAGTGTGTGGCTGCTCACCCCACTCCACTTTGCGCTGACGAAATGCGCGCTGGAACGCATCTTTTCCCAACACCGCCAATGCACGCGGCTGATAGTTCAGCACTTTCTCCTGCAATCGACTGCCACCATCACGCAGCTCATCCCCAGCCAGTTCAGTCGCCTGCACCGTTGGTCTTTCCACCAGCATAGTGATGCCGCAGCCGGTCTCCAGCAACCGCTGTTCCTGTTCCGGCTTAAGCTGTTCATGGGTGAATCCTGCCAGATGAATCACCTTCCAGAAGCGATTGCCCGGATGGGCAAAATGAAAGCCGGTATGCGCCGAGGAATGACCCGGATTGATGCCGCAGAACAGCACCTGTAAATGTGGAGCGATGATGTCGCGAATATTGTGATCACTCATACCGACGTCAGCCCTGCACGCTGTTTCACGGACAGGCGGCTGTCAGCCAGGATCTGACTCGCCTCTGTATCATCCGGGCAGGCGCGTGCCAACGCCATCGCACCAACCATTTCAGCCAGGATGCTGGCGGCCAGCCTATCCGCCTGAGGATTGCCGAGTTCCTGCAATGGCTGAGCCAGTCTCTGACGTACCACTTCGCGCCGCTGTGAAAATAGCGTACGAGCCTCAAGTGGCAAATGCGCCATCTCGCTGGCAAGTGCGGGGAGCGGACAGCCCTCACCCGGCGTGACGCGATGCACATCGGAGAGATAATTATCGATCAGCTGGTTCAAACGCTGTGCCGGATCCTCAATCTGCACAATCGCCGCTAATCGTTGTGCGGAATCAGCAAACATCTGAGCAATCACCGCTTCTACCAACACATCACGTGAAGCGAAATGAGCATAGAAACCGCCATGTGTTAAACCAACGCGCTTCATCAACGACGCAACACCGATGCTTTCCGTGCCGCATTCACGCATCACTTTGGCTGCCTCATCCAGAATGCGCTGACGCGTGCGCGCTTTGTGACTCAGCTTTTCCATCCTCTGCTCTCCGGTTCATCAGTTACGGCAATCATAGTAATTATTACGACCATCATATTCCAGCTTGACGATAAATATTATGAGCGTCATATTTAGCACGTCAAATATGATAACCATCATTTAGAGGAATCGACCATGTCATCATCTCAACTGGCTTTGATCACCGGCGCATCCAGCGGTATTGGCGCTACCTACGCAAAACAACTGGCCGCCCGCGGCTATAACCTGATTCTGGTGGCACGCGATGTCGCTCGCCTGAATGCGCTGGCGCAGAGCTTACGTGAATCGGCTGGCGTGGAAGTCAGCGTCTTACCTGCGGATCTCACCAAAACGCAGGATTTACAGCGTATCGAACAGGAACTACGTGAAAACCACCACATCACGTTGCTGCTGAATAACGCAGGTATGAGCGTCGAAGGGGAATTTATCGATGCTGACCTGGAACGCATTCAAACCATGCTGGCGTTGAATATCGTGGCTCCTACCCAACTGGCCCACACTGCTGCACAGGCATTTCGTGCGCGTGGCCACGGCACCATCATCAATATTGCTTCCGTGCTGTCACTGATACATGAACAGTTCAACGGTGCCTACAATGCGACCAAATCCTTTGTGCTCACACTGACGCGCGCCATGCAGCGCGAGCTGGTTGATAGCGGTGTGCATGTACAGGCGGTTCTCCCCGGCGCGACCCGTACTGAGATTTTTGATCGTTCGGGCACCCCGATTACGGCATTTCCGGCAGAGATGTTGATGGAGGTTGAGGATCTGGTCAGTGCTGCCCTGCATGGACTCGATGCTGGTGAGCTGGTAACCATCCCATCGCTGGAGAATACTGACCTGTGGCATGACTTCGACAACGCGCGTGTGGCACTCCAGCCATACTTATCCCGGAATAAACCGGCATCACGTTATCAGTAAGCACGATGGTAATGAGAGACAGGGCTTTCCCGCCCTGTCTCAGAATCATCTGCAGATTAGGTTATTTTTGCAACAATGGCCGTGGGATCTGCGAATTTTCTCATTGATATCAAAGAGTCAGAGGTTGGTTTAATTTTCAGCAACCAGCTATCAATGGCTGGATCGCCCTGGCGAGATACTTTATAATCCCCGCTCCGCTGGCCCCTTAGCTCAGTGGTTAGAGCAGGCGACTCATAATCGCTTGGTCGCTGGTTCAAACCCAGCAGGGGCCACCAAATTTAATGATATTAATCATGCATTTGAGCCGCTCTCCGAAGCGGTTTTTTTGTAGCCAAAAAATCGATTGGCAGCAAAATGGCAGCAGATTTTTTTCACCCTCCCCTCTGCTACCACCGCCTTTCGTGCCATATGGCTACCGCTGCTCGTTTTACACAGCCCCTAAAAGGTGATCACATGGAAGAAATGCACTTTGTATGAATCAAAATAAACGGTCGGACTCCGGTCCACCGAGTATATGATGTAAACTGTTGCTGAGTGCCAAAAATGAACATTACTAATATCACGAGAATGTTAAACTATTGAAAACAGATAGGGATTTAAAGGAAAGAAGGCAATCCTGTAGGAAATGAACCAAGGTATTTAATGATGCTAAATTTGGAAAAGGCTACCATCTTATAAGGAAAAAAAATGATTAGCATTAATACGTTAAAGCTGAGAGATATTTCATGCGTTAAAGAAATTCATATAGAATTCAACCAAAAAATGAACTTCATATGTGGAGGAAATGGCATAGGAAAAACATCACTTTTAGAAGCAATCTCTGGCTTTTTCTATGGAAGCTACAGCAATGGGAACATAAAAAAGAGATTTGGTTCTGAGGTTGGTATTTGTGATGGCACATTCAGAATAGACGACACCCCTGAAAGATTTTCATATAAAGTAGATTCATTTCATCCGAAAGAGTCAAAATCACCCGGAATTTCAAGACTTCACTCATTGAACAAGGAAGTTATTTTCATAAGAACAAATAGAAACATTGAATATCAAGAACTCTCACAGATTACTTTAAAAAACACGCTCAGTGGCTATGATAACAATCAATCATTATCCAAGGGAATGTCTGGCAGTGATATAAAAAACTGGTTTATACATAGAACTCTTTTCTCTAAACAAGAGAAAAGACTCTCTTCTGGTAAACTCGCGAACTTACAGTTTGCTATAGATGCCTTTTCAATAGTTGATAGCAGATTCAAGTATTCGCATTTAGATTCCGATCGTCATGATATAGTAATTTCCACACCAAGTGGTGAAATATGCTTTGAGTATTTATCGTCTGGGTTCAAGTCTAGCATTTACTTAATAATTGGTTTAATTAAAGAAATTGAGTATCGTTTCCCAGACAGGGATGCCCGTGAATTTAACGGCATTATACTCATCGATGAACCAGAGATACATCTTCATCCTGCGTGGCAGGCAAAAATAGCAAAAATATTAAGCACATCATTTAATGCTGCACAGTTCATCTGTGCTACTCATAGTCCTCATATTATTCAAGAAGCCAGCGCACAAGAAGTAATTACTCTTGAATTTGACGAAAATTCAGAAGTAAAACTTAAGAATATGGCATATAGGAAATATGGTTTTAAAGGATGGACAGTTGAGGAAATATTAACTGATGTAATGGGGATGGAAAGTCCTAGAAGCTCATTTTACCTGTCACTAAAAGAGTCCTTCTATAGAGCGATAGATGAAGGAGATAGTGAACTAGCAAAAGATAACTTTCATACACTTATGGCCTGCCTTCATGAAAGCAATCCAGAGAAAAGAATTATAAAAATAGACATGGCATGTTTTACAGGGGGCAACATATGATTAGGTTGATGAAACCCCATTCAATACCTTACTTATCCTCTAATAAGTCAGCTCAGCTTTTAAGTCTACATAAAAAAAAAGGTAATTCTGTCTGGCTACGAAAAGGAATCACAAGAGAGCTAAAGAAAACAAGTAATAATAAGTGTGCTTATTGCGAGAAAAAAGTGGATGGGAATGGGTCCTATATGGAGGTTGATCATTATCAATGTAAAGTTCATTATGGTCATTTAGTTGTAGACTGGGACAACTTAGTACCATCATGTAAGCAATGTAACACTAAGAAAGGAGAAGTAGATGTTAATCTATATCCTATCATCAACCCATATAAAGATGATCCGTCTAAGCACCTAATTTACAGCAGTCTAAGATTAAAAGGGGTCTCCACTAAAGGCATTAACACTGTAGAACTTTTTGGATTCAATCTGAATGACATCGATGCTAGGATAAACAGGCTTTTGATTTTAGAAAAGATCGATCAGTTACTAGATAATGCATTGGAGGCTTATCATGATTATATACTTAGCAACAAGACCAATCATAGAAAATTGTTCAAAGCTAGAAATATTGTAAGTGGACTTTTATCCTTGTGTCAGAAAGAGTCCGAGTATAGCGCTATAACTTCTACATTACTTTTATTAAATCCTAACTTTAGTATTATGCAAAATCATCTAAAAAAAGAAAACATCTGGGATGCTGTAATGGAAGATTATTTTGTTAACGCTACTGGTCTGTCCCTTCCTGTACAGCGAGATGAATATACGCTTGTCAAAACAGCATGACTGCACTCAAGCTACAGCAGATAGCAGCCCTCACAAGCAGAGGGCTGCTTTACTGATTATCACTTTGCTCCTTTTCTATTACAGAGCTTACCGCTGTGCAATGATAGAGTGTAGTAGGCAAATGGATATGAACACCCTGCTAACTAATCTAAACAAAACCCAATCATTAAATCTCCTGCAGAGCGAGAAATTTAGAACACCGCAACGATTACAGCCACAGCGGTTGCTGCTGGTTTCTTCCAGGATGCGGCGGCACTGGTTTAACGCTGCCGGGCTTCATGATGATCTCTGAAACTGTCTCATGAGATTTGAAGGTGCAACTGCAATTGATGTTCTGGCACTGGTTATAACGTTCTTTGGTTGTTGCCGATACCTGAAAGCTGCTTCGTGTATGTGCGGCATTCCCGCACAGTGGACAATTCATCATTTTACCGCCTCCGCAATCCCAATTGAGATAGATCTTAAACATTATTTCCCTTTTGCGATAGCATTCATTCCATTTCAAGTGAATCAATTTTCACCTCAAGATCCATGCTTGTGGTAAATCCGCTATCACTCAGGCTGTGCGTTAACGTTGTGATAATCCATTCTCCCCCATCTATCTGCTGCTTAAACCCGCTGACCTTAACCGGCATCTCTGTATAGAGATCAGCCCGGCCTCGCGCCAGCTGAATGGAGAATGTCGCCACACCGCGTTGCAGTCGTTCCCACTGCATTTTGGCGGCACGTTCGGCATTTGCCCTGGTGGCATAGGTCCGGCTCAGTACCAGCACGTTTTCATCCGTCCCGATCAGGTAGTCGCCCTGTTTAGCTTCCGGCTCTTTCTTCGTTGCCGTACTGGTTTTGCGGCGCCGCTTCACCTTTGTCACTTCTTTCTTTGCCGGTTCACGGGTATGCAGCCAGCTGGCAATCACGCCGGTGTAGGCGTCACGGTCAGCCAGGGTGAAGCGGTGGCTGTCGCCGTCTTTGCGCTGGAGTGTCATCACCGGCAGGGCTTTGCCGCTGGCCGTTTTCCCCTGCCCCTGACGGATAAACAGCAGGTTGCCGTTTTTGACGCAGGCGATTGCGCCACACTGACGCGCCAGCCGCATCAGAAAGCTGGCGTCGGATTCATTAGTCTGGTCCAGGTGGTCAATTATCATCTTTGCCACGTCATCACCCAGCGCCATGTCCAGTTTGTGCCTGGCCGCAATCTCTTTCACCATGTCGCCCACGGTGGTGTCATGCCATGACTTTTCCCGTCGGGTATTCAGCGTTTCGCGAAAATCCGCACTGCGGGCGCGGAGCACCAGCCGGTCAGGGCTGCCGGTATGCTCGATCTCGTCCACGGTGTAACTGCCTTTCGGTGTCAGCAGCTGCCCCTGCCAGCCCAGCGCCAGCGTGAGCACCACGCCCCGGCGCGGTAACTGTAGCTGGCCGTCGGCGTCGTCCAGCTCAATATCCAACTGGTCCGCTTCAAAGCCCCGGTTGTCCGTCAGCGTCAGGCTGATAAGCCGCTTTTCAATCTTCTGCGTGATATCGACCCCTTCCAGCGTCAGCCGGAACGCAGGGGCGTTCGCTACCCCTGTTACCCATTCAGAACCGGTCATGACAGCAGCCCGCCCACAGCAGACGTTAATTTCCCGGCGGCACCGGTGGCCGCGCTTTTCATTGCCGTCAGCTGGTCGCTGAGGCTGCCGAACATTTCACCCAGCGACTCATCGGTACGTTTCAGCGTGAGCGTGAACTCAATACGGCGGCAGGCACCGTTACTGAAAAACTCCGCTTTCGTCTGGCTCAGGCTCTCGATCACGAACATGCCGTAAATCGTCCCGCTGCCCTCAATCAGCGGCCACGCGCGCCCCAGCTCGGCAATCTGTTCCAGCGCAAACAGCGACAACCGCCCGCCGGTGATTTCCGGCAGCAGCACACCGGACAGCGTCACAGTGTCGTTATCCGGGCCGAGGAACTGCACCGAGGGGCGCACGCCCACCCGGCTGTTGGTCGGAAAGCGCCAGCTGCGCTGGAGTTGCAGCTGCTGATAAGGCACCGTCTTCAGCATGAAAACGAATAAACCCAGCGTCATCATCATGAATCAAACCCTCCCCGGTCACTGTAGGAACTGCGCGCCCGTGCCTGCGCCTGACGCTCTTTCGCCTCCAGCCTGCGCATCAGCTCATCCAGCAGATCGTCAGTGTTCTGCCCCGGCTGCTGCACAATATGGATATCGTATTTGCCCTGCATGATGACCGGCGGCCCGGCCTGCCCGGCACCGGATGCGCCTGCCGCTGCGGTCTGCGCTTTCGCGGGCAGGGCCATCGGGTGCACCGGGCGGGCAGCGGCTGGCGTGGCAGCAACACCCATTGCCAGCGCGGCAGAGGCGGCCAGCGAAGCGGTGCGGCGGCGGCTGGTGATGCTGGCCGGACCATTCACAATTTCCGGCCCGTTTTCGCCCACTATGCCGAACTGCCCGGACGGGATAATTCCGCCGGTGTCATACAGCCCGGCAAAGCCGGTTGCTGATTTCGTGCTACGGCCAGGTGCGACCGGCACGGCGGTTTTATCGCCGCCCGGCTTCAGAAAGTCCGGCAGGTAATCGGTGAGTGACGAGAGTTTGCTTTTCAGCGCATCCCACTTCTGACTGACGCCCGCCAGCAGCCCGTCAATCATCTGCGAGCCAGCCGCCTGGAACCGGGCGGGCAGCGCCTGCACATCCGCCACGATCTCATCCCATTTGGTGCTGATGTAGGTGCGTATCGCCGTCCAGACGCCGGACACTTTTGTGCTGATGGCATCCCACAGCGCGGACAGTTTCGGCCCCAGCGTGTCCCAGTTCTGCCAGATATAGAGCGCACCGGCGGCAATCAGACCAATAACCGCCAGAATCGGATTCGCCATCATCAGCCGCCCCAGCCACAGGATACCGTTACCGACAATTCCCATTGCTCCACGGATAAGGCTGAAAGCGCTGACGACTTTGATACCCAGCACGCCGCAGCTGAGACGCAGCAACGCCAGCGGGCCGAGGATCGCCGCTGCCGCCAGTGACAGTACACCCACGGCCGTAGCGGCAATGGCAAACCCGGCAGCCAGCTTAAACAGTCCCGCCGTCAGCTGCGGGTGCTGCTTAACGAACTCACCGAGAGCGCTGGCAAGGTTGCCCAGCCAGTCGGCCAGCTGTTTTAGTGCAGGTGCAACGGTCTCCCCGATGGCGGCCATCGCGTTGGTAAACGAACCGGTAGCGGCCTCCCATTTGTTGCCCAGGGTGTTCAGGGAGGCGTCCACGCGCTCGCGCAGTGTGGCCTGATTTTCCAGTTTGGCAGCGGTTTCACGGTAGCCATCAATCCCTTTACTGATCATGATGTTCAGTGCCTGGAGGGTTTCGGCGTCGTCACCAAAAAGGGTATTGATAATGGACTGTCGCTTGCCGTCATTGGTGATTGTTTTCAGTTTCGCCAGCTGCGCATAAAGGTTCTCCAGTCCGGCAAACTGGCCTTTACTGTTCTGAAAATTCAGCGTTATCCCTGTTCCCTTCAGTGCGTTATTTGCCTTACCAATCTTTGTGTTGTTGAGCGTGGCCTGAAAAATCTTGCGGTAGGCATTGCCCGCCGACTCACCGGCCATACTCGCCTGATCGGCCATCACCAGCAGCGGGGCAAAGGTTTTTGCAGCAGTGATCCCTTTCTGATGAAGGATATCCATCGCACTGCCGATTTTTGAAAACCCCTGCAGCATGTTGTCCGAATCGACACCCGCATAAAATCCCTTCTGAATGATGTCGGTGAGCGCCATCATGTCCTTTTCACTGGTCTGCGTGGCGTCCTGCAGCTTCGCCGCAAACTCTGCCGCATCGGTCGGGGCCATCTTCAGCTGCACGCCGAGATAGGCGGTCGCTTCACCCAGCCCGCCTAAAATCGCCTGCGCGCTCATGCCCTGGCGGCGCAGCATGGTCATCATGTTCTGGAAGTCCGCCGTGGTGCCGGGTAACTTGTCGCCCAGGCTGACGGCCAGCCGGTTGATTTTCTCAAACTCCGACGCGACTTTTGCCCCCGGCCCCATCAGCGAGGCGGCCAGCTGCGTGGCGGCGTCCTCAGACTCGGCATAGGCGCGCACCGGGGCCAGCATCGTCATGCCGGTAGTAACACCGGTTGCCACCATGCCCGCCCCGTTCCCGGCCAGGTTGTTACGCATTGCGGTGGTTTTTTCATGCCGCGCCCGGATGGCGGCCAGCTTCTGCTGACGCTCGCCCAGCTTACGTAGTTCGGCCTGCTGGCGCTCGATGGCCCCGCTGGCCGCGTTTGCATCTGTCTTCAGGCGGCGCTGGGCCGCGCTCAGTTGCTTAGTGTCGATCCCGGCAGCGTTCAGAGCCTCACGCTGGCGCTGCACGGACAGGCGCAGCCCGTTAAATGTTTTCTGTAACTCGCTGGCACGGTTCTTTGCCTGCTCAAGCAGACGCGCCTGCTGCGCCGTGGGCCGGCTGGTAGCGGCAAACTGCGTTGCCAGCGCTGCCGCCTCCTGCCGGGCACCGGCCAGATTCTTTTCCGTGATGGCAAGCTGGGAGCGGGTTTTGCGAAAACCATCAATGCGGCCAGCCTGCTCGTTAAGCGTTTTCAGGCTGTCTTTGCTGGCCTTCAGCGCGGCGGACAGCTCCTTCGAGCCGTCGCGCGCGTTGCGAAAGGGGCGGGTGATTTTATCCACCGCGCTTAATACCACCTGCAGGCGCAGGTTTTTATCACTCATCGTCACCGGCTCCGCTGCGAAGAATTGCCCTGTGCCGCCACTCCAGCACTTCAGGCAGTGGCATATCGTCCGTAACGGAGGGCGGCCAGTGAAACACCGTGGCGATATCCGCCACTAAGTCGTCAACCGTCAGGCCGTCGGGAAAGCCGACAGCGCCGACTTCGGCAACAAAAAAGTGACCACCTCCACCGACAGGGAAAGCAGGTCTGCCGGGTCCATTTCCACGATTTCATGCGGCTGCAGTGTCGGTACGCTGATGCGTGGCAGCACTACCATCATGGCGTTCACGTCCATATCCATCAGCGCCTGCAGACGGGTGCCGCGCAGTGAGCCGGACTGCGGCTTGCGCAGCAGCACCTGGGTGATGATTTCCTTGCCGCGCTGAATGGGCGTATCCAGCTCGACGGTTTTTTCGGTGATTTTGTCAGTCATGATTACGTTCCGCTAAAGATGTAAAGAGCGGCAGAGTTTCCCCTGCCGGGGTTATCAGAGGCCGAGCGCGTTGCGGTGTTCTTCCATCAGGTCGGTGCCGTCCACGATGTGGATCATGTTTACGAGGTCAATCTCATAAAGCACCTCGCCGTTGATGGTCAGCTTCGCGTAGCTGTTGGTGCCGGACACTTTGGTGGTGCTGGATTCGCCGGTTTTCCACTCGCCGGAATCCAGCTCCTTGTGGCGGCCACGCACCACCAGTTCCACCGCCTGAATTTCGCCGGTGTCGTCACGCTGAATGGAGCCGGTAAAGCGCAGCTGGATACCGTCCACGGTGGCCGTGCCCAGTTGCTTGAACAGCAGGGACTCGGTGCCGCCGATGGTGAATTCAGTATCCAGCGCGCCGTCATCCAGCCCCATATCGATATCCACCGCACCGGCCATGCCACCGCCGCGATACTTTTCAAACTTGCGGGTGACTTTGGGCAGCGTCAGGGATTCAACCAGCCCCTGCCAGTTGTTACCGGCGTTGAACAGGTTCAGGTGCTTGAGTTTGCGGGGTAATGCCATCGGTCTGTCTCCTTATGCGCTGACGCGGCTGGCGAAATCCACCAGGTACTGGTCAGTGATACGCTGACGCAGCAGCAGATTCTCCAGCGGCGGCACCGGGGTGTAGTCGTAATCGATCAGCAGTTTCCCGGCCTTCAGCGTGTCTTTGTCGTTCACACTTTCATCCAGCCAGCAGTCCGCGCCGATGAGATAGCCCTGATTCACCAGGCTGCGCAGCTTCGCGCGGATGCTTTCGATAATGTCGCGTGCCAGCGACGGGTTCAGCGCGCCATCCACCGCCCACATCTGCGCTTCGGCCATCGTGTCCATCAGCACCTGTGCGGTACGGGTGTAGCTTTCAAATGCAAACAGCGCGTCGTCACTCAGGCAGCGCGACCCCCAGAAGCGGTAGCCGTCTTTGCGGATAAGCGTGGTGATGTCGTTCTGGTTCAGCAGGCCCGCATCGGTGGCCGGGTCCTGCAGATCCCAGAACACATCCTTTGAAATGCCGGTGACGCCGTTCACGCCGACGTTAGAAAGGGATTTGTGCCAGCCGGTCTGTTCGTCTATTTTGGCGCGCAGGCCAAGCGCGCGGGCGGTGGCGTAGGCTGCCGCATCCGCATTCAGCACGGTGTCAAAGCTGATGAAATCCGGCCAGATGAGCATCCCTTCGCGCTGGCTGAAGTTGGCGCGGTAGGCAATGGCCTCTTCCACCGTCTCGCAGCCATAGGCCGACAGATAGGAGAAGCCCCGCAGGCTCTGCGCCACACTCAGCAGTTCGGTGGCAACCGCCTGCGTATCATGCCCCGGCACGCCGAGGATACGCGGTTTGACGCCACAGACGGACTGAGCGGCCAGCAGCGCTTTCATGCCGGTGCGCTGTCCGTTGACCACGCCTCCGATGATGTTGGAGGTGGTTTCCGCCTCGGTTTCCCCCTGGGGAACGCGTACCACAACGGTGACGGGTTTCGCCTGGTCGGCAATCGCATCCAGTGAGCGGGCCAGCGTGCCGGACTCCCCGGCCTTGCCGCTGGCGGTAAGAACATCCGTCAGCAGTACCGGTCGGTTCAGCGGAAACGTGGCTGCGTCGGCGTCATCGCCGGTGCAGACCATGCCCACAATCGCCGTGCTGACGGTGGTGATGGTTCGGGTGCCTTCGTTGATTTCCTCAACGCGCACGCCGTGGTGGTAATCCTGAGCCATAAAACGAATCTCCGGTTAAGGGGTTTCGCTATGGTGGAAGGTATCGGGCGCAGGTGCATCCGGCAGGCGTTGTAAGGGGGATGGCACAAAAGAAACAGGCCCGGACGGGCCTGATGATTACTCCGGTTTGTCCGGCCAGCTGATATCCGGTGCACTGCTGGTATCAATGGCCTGCACCGTCTGGATGTATTTCATCCATTCGGTAAGTCGGCTTTTATCGCCGTCGCTGATAATCCCCAGCAGCAGCTGCGTCTGCCATGCCTGTGTAAAGGTATTGGCGCTGCTGATTAGCGTGCTCTTTTGCTCATCGGCCTCTGCCACATCGGCCTGTTTCTGCGCGTCAGCATCCGTTACCCACTTTTCCCCGTCCCACTTATCAAAGCCGGTCGCGGGCTTTAACGTCGTGGTATCAGCCGGATAATCACCGGTTTCCGTTATCAACCGGGCAGAGCCGTCAGCCGTTGAATAAACCGTCTCGCCCCGGTGATCGCTGACGGTCTGCCAGGCATCATCACGCCAGACAGCGATATTGCCTGCCGCAACTTCGGGCGGCGCGGTTGCGGTTGCGTTCGCGGGCAGGCCCAGCCCCTGCAAAAGGTATTCGTCAGAAGCGCCGGTAAATCCCCCGCTGCTGGCGTCATAGCTGTACACGGTCAGGGTGCCGGACGTCTTCGCCAGCCCGTTTTTATCAAAGGTCACTTTCGCCATTATGCAGCCCTCACGATGTAGTTAAATGCGACGTTTCGCGGACGGGTTTCCGCCGCATAATTACCCACCGCACCGCTGGTCTGTGTGGACCACTGTCCGGCGGTGGTGCCGTTACCGACCGCCGAATCCCCGTTAGTCTGTGAATAATTGGTGCCGTCCACGATTGCCCACACGCTCCCCGCCAGTGCGCCCTGCGTGTACATGTAGTGGGCATGCAGCTGCATCGCATGGTCCTGCAGGCTCAGTAATGCGCGCCCGCTGTCCACGCCGCGCCCGTCATCCCAGCCGCGCAGAAATTCCCCGCGCAGGTCGGGTAGCTTCAGTGCGGGATACGCTTTCGCCAGCTCGGGGTAAGTGTCTGCGCTGAAGGATGCCCCGTTGCACTTAATCCAGCCCGTGGGGGCGGTTGCTGTCGGCCACGGCACCGGGACGCCGACCGGCATGGCGGTGCCATCACCCAGGAGGCTTAACCCAAGGGCGCTCAGTGCCTCAGCGGCTTTACCCGCATCCTTTATTTCCTTCAGGGCGTTTGCTGTCTGGAGGTACTGAGCGTGGGGGTTCGCTGCCGCAACGTGTTTCGCCAGCAGGTCATCGGCATAGGCTTCCACCTCAATCACGGCATTATCGACATACTGGCGCGTTGCCAGCACCACGGACGGATCAATCTTCAGCGTGATAGCGTCGGTGCTGTTCACGATGATAATCATGCGCACGGTCTGCGTGCGCCCGCTGCCTTCCTGCAGTGTCGGCTTGTAGGTGGGTGGCGTATTACAGACCGCAATCAGCGTACCGTCTGCATCAAACAGTCCCATTTCCCTGATCCAGAATCCGCCTTCGGTTTCCGGGATTATCTGTTCGGCAACCATCTGACTGGTATTGTCTTTATCAATGGACAGCGTATTGATGGCAGCCCGCCGGACCTCATGCACCAGCGCCGTCTGCGTGGCGGTCGGCGTTGGCAGCACGCCATTGCCATCCCCCACGGCCATCTGCGTGATGTTCAGTTTTGTGCCCAGCGCGGCTGCGTTGGCAATCTTCGCTGCGCCCAGGTTGGTGACGATTGCGTAATAAGTCTGTGTCATGGTCCCACTTCCAGCAGATCGATAACGTGAACCGCCGCGCCGCCGTAAACCGGGCCGCCGACGGAGATAAGTTCAGGGGTGTAGGGGTAAACGGTGAGATCATCACCGTCATAGCTGGCGGCTGTGAGGCGTGTTTCACCACTGACCTGCAGATTGATGGACATGCCCAGCAGATGACGGCTGCACGGCTTCGCGTCGCTGATCAGCCGCTCCAGTTCGCTGTAGGTTTCCTCGGTTATGCCCTGGTCCTGCACGCCGATATCCAGCCGGAACGTGCCGGGGGTTTCGCCGGTCTGCCACCACTCAATCACCCGGATAAGAAAGCCGAACGGCTCCACCACACGGCGCACCGCACTGATGGTGCCCTTGTGCTGATGGATGTAAAACGCATCCTGTACCACCTTTCGCTTAACGCTTTCCGCCCAGCCTTCATCCCAGCGGTCCACCGAAAACGCCCAGGCGAGATAAGGCAGGAAGCCCGTCGGGCAGGTGGCGGGATTCCACAGGTCGCGCAGCGGCACATCCAGCCCGGAAATGCCGCTGCACGCCGCTGCCAGACGGCGCTCAAGCGCGGAAGAACCGGGCGGCAGCAGACTATTATTCAGGCTCATGCGATCACCTCATCGTCCGCCACCGTGACCAGCACCGCCGTGCAGTTTCCGGCCTGGGTACGGTCCATGATGATGTCAGCCGCCGGTTCGGTCATTTCCACCCAGTCCACACCGGCCACGCGCAGCACTGCCCCGTAAGATTCCTGGCGCACGCTGCGCCCCAGCTTTTTCTGTTCAGTCAGGTAGGCCGCCATCGCGGCGTTTGCGGCGTCCAGGCAGGGACCGGCGGCCACACCATCAAACAGGTGCAGCTTCGCCTCCACGCGGTAATCGAAAATTTCCGCACCCTGCACGGTCAGGCGGTCCGCCACCGGGCGCACGCTTTCAGCATTGAGCGCGGCATTCACTACAGTCAGCAAATCCTCTGCCGCCTTCCCGTCGTCCTCCCGGCTCAGTACGGTGATCACCACCTCCGCCGGGGCCGGGCTGGTCGCGGATACGTCCGACACACGCCCGTCAGCACTGCGGGCGTGAAATTCATAGGCTGCCGTCGGACCGGCAACGGACAGTCCCTCAAATGCAGCGGGCACCCGCAGGCGCAGCGCGTCATCGGATTCCATCACCGCATCTACCGGTGGAACAGCTTCCGTATCTGCCACTGTTACCGTCAGCCGTCCCACGTTGTAAGCGGCGGCAAGCTGGTCCAGATCGCTGCCGAGGGCATAGGCCACCATCACGGCCTGCGCCGCCTCGTTGATGCGCTGTCGTAACAGGATTTCCCGGTAGACACTTTCCTGGAGAATTTTCACCATCGGTTCAGATTCCAGCGCCAGTACGCGGCGGACTGCCGCCTGCTCATCCACCGGGTAGAGCGCGATCAGCGCTTCTTTACGCTCAGCCAGCAGCGTCTCAAATTCCGGCACCTCGATCACCTCCGGTGCGGGTAACTGTGAAAGGTCAATTACTGCCACTGCTTACCCCCGTTGAAATGGACATGGAAACCGGTGAACCGTCGGCCCTCTGGCCGGTCAGCTCAACCACCATTGAGCCGTCAAAAGCGCTGGTGATGTTCACCGAATCCAGACGCACGCGCGGTTCCCAGCGGCTCAGGGCGGTGTAGGTAGCGGCCATCACCTGCAGGCGCGTCACTTCGTTCTGAGGCTGGTCAATCAGCACTGACAGCAGTGAACCGTATTCACGCCGGGCGATGCGGCTGCCTTCCGGCGTGATCAGAATGTCGCGCATGGACTGGCGGATGTGGTCGATATCAGTGATGGCTTCACCGGTCTGCTGATTCATACCGATATACA
The DNA here is from genome assembly GCF_059730475.1 of Pantoea sp. X-Soil-TKNS-1280. Lineage (NCBI taxonomy): Bacteria > Pseudomonadati > Pseudomonadota > Gammaproteobacteria > Enterobacterales > Erwiniaceae > Pantoea > Pantoea sp. X-Soil-TKNS-1280. The sequence goes on from NZ_AP035962.1 coordinate 3,749,783, forward strand.
TGGTCATTGCGGTTCACCTGACAGATCACTGCCCTGTTTCACGCCGTCGTGTTTGTGCTTATCAGCTACGACGCCGTTAGAACTCATATCACCGCCGCCTTGCGTCACGTCGCCGTTCATCACGGTATCGCTGTTAATCTGCGTCTGATCAGCCGTCAAGCCAAACAGGCCTGTTTTGAACTGAATCCCGTCCTCCGCTTCAATCAGTACGCTTTTGATGTTCTTGATCAGCAGCTGGCCGGTTTCCGGTTCGTACTGGAACCAGCCGCCATCCTGGAACACGGTGGTGGTGCCGTTCTCTGAAACGTCCGGGGGCGGGAAGGCGTCGGAATAAATGGAGGGCAGCGCAAAGGCGGTTTCCATATTGCCGCCGAGACTCAGCAGCACAACCTGCTCGCCAACACTGGGTTTCCACCAGGTGCGGGTGTTCCCGGCGCGAAAGGTGAGCCAGTTAATCCAGTTGGTTTCAAGGTCGCCCGTCTTCACCCGGCAAAGCCATTTGTCCTTATCCACTGCCGAGACGGTCCCGGTGCGGATCAGGTTGGTGATAAGGCGCATGATTTCGGTGAGTTGTTCGTTCATTAACTAATCATGGATTAATTACTTGAGGGAAAAAACAAATCGTGTTTGTATGAGACAACAAACAATGCCGAATAACAGACATACCGAATAATCGTTAAATAAGAGATTGCTATGAAATTTAGAAAACTCCACAACTGGAAAAACATAGAACAATGCACAGCACTTATTTATTTCACTGAATTAATGGAGGAATTACTTTTTGATTACACGCATAGCACATATAAACCCTCAGTGATGAATGCTCCTAGCTTATGTATAGAAGCAATATCCACAATTAGTGATATTGAAAAAGGCAGCATAAGTCCCGCACATATATCACACATCGTTGATGAATTAACAAAAAACATAAAAAATGATGAAATTGCGATCAGTCTTTTAAAAACCCCACTGGGTTCTTTCTTAGATCAATTAAAAAATAAACCATCAGAAAATAAAAGTTTGCAAGTTACCCTTGAACTACTTCAGGTACAACTCAATATCAACAATTACGAAAAAAAAATCATAAATGAACTTTGCTCAACTATCACATCGGAATACAACCCAGATAAAATCAGAAAACTAACAAGGCTATTAATTACTCATTTGACATCCAAAGGAATGAGCCAAGAGTATTTAATGGATAAATTGAAAAAACATTTTTTCCAACGAGAGAAAAGGGTTCATTCAAACGAAGAAATAGTTTCATTTTTAGAAAGCATCCCTACAGAAAGAACAAGTTACTCAGTTTACTTTAACGCAGACAAATCTTTTAGTAACATTATCCCCTGCTTAGCGCAACTTGATATCAAAGTCGTTCTCGAAACACCCGAAAATATAAAGAAAGAAGACTTCTTTAACAATTATGAGCAGCGAACTATATTAGTCAAACAGGTGAAAGCATATGATCCATTTACTGCAAGAAAAAAAGCTGAAAACAGCTTAAAGCTCGCATCAACTTTACTTTCACTTTACCATCATAAACAAGAAGCAGCATGGTCTGCAGAAAATATTGTTGTAAGTGAGCATGGAGAAAAGATCAATACTAAAAGTAGTATTAACCCAATGCATCGTTGCAAGGATTTAGTTCAAGAACATGCAAGCCAACGACTTGAAGAATTCATGAATAATTTCAGAATGCGTGGTGATTCTTTCAATAAATTCATAAGAAGTGCACAATTGCATTCTATGGCTCTACGATCAAACGCTGTAGAAAACCAAATCTTAAACTTATGGATTGCCATAGAATCGCTTATTCCTGATGAATCAAAAAAAGATGACCAATCTACAATAGAACATATAGTTGATTCTATAACACCATTTCTGAATCTGAATTACATAGAAGATCTAGTAAGAAGCCTCATAAAAGACTTACAGCGATGGAATCATCATCGCACTATGTCTTTACTAAGGATTATAGGAAACGATAACACCGAGAAATCATTTGCAATTCTTGTTGCATCTGAAGAACATGCTCCTAGTATCGAACAATTTAAAACTGAGCTATCTCAATTCCCATTATTGAAAGAGAGATTTGAATACATTTATAGTTTGATTTCATCACCTAATGCAATATGCCAATCTCTTAAAAATCATGCTGAGAGAATCAACTGGCAGATAAAAAGAATATATAGAACAAGAAACCTAATAGTTCATACTGGTCAAACGCCGCCGATGAGTAATATTTTAGTTGAACACACACATATATATTTGGATTCAGTAATCAACGCCTTAATAAAACTATCATCTCATCCCGTAGAAATTCTTTCAGTTGCACAAGGATTTAGAAATGTTGATATGAAATATAAAATGTACATCCAAAAACTGAATAAGAAAAACATCACTTTCACTCCTGAGAGCATTGTTGATTTTATATTCAACGATTAGAGATACATCCTGCTCTGACACACTGAAGCACTATACAATCCATTGCATCAGTGTGTTCAGAGCTAAAACTTCTAATTCTTCATTCACGCCAAGCAAACGGCGCTGTGCGTATTTGACTTGCAGACCTCTGCGGCTAATTCGGTCGCGCAGTCCGTAGTGGTGAACACGGGCAATACGCTGCACTGTCCCATCAAACTGCACGCAGGCGGAATCTGCATTAGCTGCAGTTTTCAGGTATTTAGAGGTGCGAAGCTTTGCAAACATCTTTCGGCGGATTCGCCCCGGCTTCGTCCGAGCAGTGACTCGTCTCGGCTCCCATGCCGTCCCGTCCGGCGCGCGCTGTGCGGTGATATTGCGCTGCTGGATGCGGCGAACATCGCGCGCGACCTCGCGCAGCATCTTTGTCCTGGCTGCTGGTTCCAGTTGTGCCAGCAACGCATCCAGCCAGGCGTCTACCTTGTGCAGGTCATCCACGGTGCACCGTCCAGAAATCCTCCGGTGTTTCCGGCTCCATCACCGCTTCAACACTGGTTTTTCCGTCCACGATGCGGGCTATGACCCGCTCGGTCAGTTTCAGGTTCATGCTGATGTCGCAGCGATCATTGCCGAGAATATCAACCTCAAAGGAAAACAGCTTTTCCCGTGCATCACTGTTCTGCAGGGCGTCCGGCTGGTTCGATTGCAGCCAGAAAAGTACCGGGGCCAGCAGCAGATTTTGATCGCCGGTGAAGTCTGTCACCACCACATTCAGCGTGTAACGATATTCCCACGACATTGATGCAGCAGAAGTCGCAACCAGTGAACCGTTATCAATGAACAGGTGCAGCCGGTCCGGGTTTTCCGCCACGTAGGGAACGGCGCTATTCAGGGCGCTGCGTAAGGACTGCGGCTTGTTCATCGTCTTTTTCCTGGCAGTTCACAATGGTGTCCACCTTGTCGGCGCAGTTCGCCCAGGCTGACTCCGTTTCATCCAGCAGGGTGTTAAGGTCGCCATTACTGCGCGGGGCTGACTGTTCCAGGCGGCACCGGGTGATTTTGGGACACCCACTCACGGTAAGACTGACCTCCCGTGATGGCCGGTCGCTGCCGCATCCTGACAACAGCGTCAGGCAGAGGGGTATCAGACCAACGGCGAAATTCTTCATTTTCACGTCTCAGTTCCTCAATGGTGCGCAGCCTGTCACGCAGTAACGTGCGGTTCTGCTCGGCGGCGGCATAAAGCTGGGTCTGTGCGCGGCTGTTGTTCTGCGTCAGGATGCTCAGTGCAATCAGTTGGCCGTTTTTCTGCGTCAGCTTTTTGCCCTGATCTGCAATGGTTGTTTTTTGCGTGTCAATTTTGCTTTGTGCGGTATTGAGCCGCCACGACTGCACACCCAGTACAGCAATCACTACCAGCAGGATCACCATCAGAGCGCGTATCATGCCCTGACTCCTTTCAGGCACCAGGCCAGCTCACGCTGCCGCCGGTCATCCAGCCCCGGATTAAACACGCCCAGCACATACACCCAGCGCGGAAACTGCAGGCAGGCATCCCGCCATCGCCCTTTCTTCAGCAACGCAACCATTGTTGATCCGCACACGTTGCCGGTGCCGACGTTGAACGCCAGCGACACCAGCGCGTCATATACCTGCTGCGGCATACTTACCGCCACGCAGCGCGCCAGTGCCGCCTCAACTCTCAGCACGTTAGTAATGAAATTTCCTGCCGCCTGTCGTTCGGTAATGGTTTTGCCTGGCACCACACCGGACGTGTTGCCAATGCCATCGGTCCATTTACGCGCGTCGCACTGGTACGGCTTCAGGCGGCAGCCCTCCGCATCTGCAATCAATTTCAGCCCTTCCACTGAGGTATGCAGCTGTTGAAAACCTGGTAGCGTCGCGGCAATAGCCAGCACCACGCCGACAGCACAGCGCTTAACGGTTTGCAGATTCATATTCCTCCCGCGTGATGCGCCCGCGCGCCAGCAGCTGATAGGTTTTGTGCTTGTAGTACCAGCTGATAAGCGCCATCAGCAGGCCGATAAAAACCCCGGCCACGGTTGACACGTCTTTCAGCGACATATCGCCTAGCCATGCCATTGCCACGGCAATAAACCAGACGATCGTTGCGCGGATTCTTTCCCACATAGTTCAGTCCCAAAGCTGGACGGCCTGCATGGTGGCTGCCGTTGTCACATCCGGCAGTTCCACCTCAAGACCGTGTGGTAAAAAGGGGGCGCGCTCCGCCAGCCCCGGATTAGCCAGCAATACCTGCTCTGTCATGCCCTGCGTGCGCCCGTAATGACGCCAGCAAATTGCGTCCACCGTGTCGTACTGCTGCGCACGCACCTTCATCAGATAAGCTCTACAGTGCAGTGCGGCATGTTCTGCACACGGCTGATGGCCCAGCGGGCATCCCGCCACAGGTCGCCGGTTGTATCAGCCAGATCCTCTCCGCGTTTCACGGCGGTAGCGGTGGCGTCATAGTCCTGATAGCGCTCATTGAGCACAGCACGGGTCCAGCACCACACCGCATTGCGGTAGTGATGCAGGCGGACACTTTCCCCGGCCAGCTGTTCGGCTGGCAGGTCGGCAAGCTGGTTGTAACCGGCCAGCTCCTGACGCTCACGCCACGGATACAGTTCGGCGTTAACCTCAGCCATCGCGGTGAGGACCACCTGTTTCAGACGCTCCGGCGTCACCGTGCCGTCAACGCGCATGACGCTGCGAAACTTCGCCAGGTCGATATCGGGCCAGAATGAGTTATTGGGGATAATTTCCGGCGTTCCTGTCGCCTTCTGCGGCGCTACGAATTCCATAGCCTTGTTACTCCTGAATAAGTTGGGCGGTGGACGGGGTTTTGATGCGGCGCTGCCTGTCGCCACCCCGTGCCGCCCCGCGCGTGGGCACGTCCGGTTTATCAGCTGGCGTTACGGATTTTCCGTTCCAGCTGTTCAATTTCTTTTTTCACCCCGCAGCGTTCATCCAGCTGCAGGGCGCGGCGTAAGTGATTCAGCGCGGAAACGGGTTGCGCCTCCGTCAGAACGTTACCGATGGATTTATGCAGGCGGGCGCGTGACTGGTCCGGCATATCAAGATCGCCGATGGCATCAAGCGTCTGCATCAGCAGCCCGGCATCAAAGGGGGTATTCGCCAGAATGGCGTTCTTTGCAGCGTCGGCCATTTCTTCAGCCAGCAGCGTTGGCACATTGCGGTTAAAGCCCTGCGGCATCACCCAGCCATGTTCCATGGCATGACGGCCAATCGCCAGCGCACCGGCATAATCACCGGCATCAATGCGCCACAGCATCACGTACATCAGCACGTCATCCTGTTGCGTACCATCGGCGGCCAGCACACCATCTGCCCAGGCGGCGTATTTCGGCAGCACCTCCGCCTTGATTTCGGCTTTTTTGACCGTGGACTGGATAGTCTTGAGGCGGCGACGGTCTTCCGTCAGCTGCAGCAGCATCAGCTCATAGCCGGACGCGTGGCGGGCAGATCCGCCCAGACGGGCGGACTGCTCGGCCTGAACGCGCTGGCGGTTACGCCGGGCGGGACTCAGGCTCATGCGTTACTCTCCGGTTGCGGCTGGCGTGGCTTCGGTGAAGTCACCGAAGGTGATGTTTTCGACCAGCGCAGCGCCGCGATAATCTTCAATCACGTAGGCTTCGTTGACCGACTCAAAGTTTTCGATGCGGTCGCGCTTCGGATTGTCGATAACGGAGCGGCGGCGGGTGTCTTCCTGCCAGTAGATAGACAGGTTATCCAGACGGGTGATCATCAGAGCATTGGCAGGGAAGAACGGCGCGCGTACCGCCTGCAGACCGCCCATGCGCTTCTGACTGATGATCAGATCGGCGGCCAGCTTTTCACTGTTTTCCTGCTCTTTGTTGACCAGCGGGAAATACTTATCCGACAGCAGTTCACGCCCGCAGATAACCACCAGGCCGTCATCATCCTGGAAGACTTCATCAATCAGTTCGTTAACGGCATCCATCACCACCGCGTCCAGATTGATGTAGTCGCCGCCTTTGCCGACCTTCACCGCGCCAGCTGTGGTGGTGCCGTCTTCCGCCGTAGTGCTGCCCATGACGTTTTCCGGTTTGTCTTCGCGCAGTTTCTGCAACCAGCCTTTGTTGACGTCCTGCAACAGGGTGCTTTCCAGACGGTTGGAGGTTTTCGCGCGTTTCACGCCGTTAAAGCCGATCATGATGCGATCCAGCGCCTGGCGTTTCACGATGGCGTTACGGATGCGGGTCTGAAAGTCCTGGAACTTCGCCCACATATCCAGCTTCGCGTAAGGGATCGCCGTATCGAAGTTGGTCTGCTCACATTTGTATTCCACATCGGACATTAGCGTCGGGTCAGTGGGTTCGCGGTCCTTCGCGCTGGTGTCGGTGGTTCCGGCGATAGTGCCGCCCACGCCAAGGCCCAGCAGCTGCCCGGATTGTTCCGGCACGCCGACCACGTTCACCAGCGTCAGGAAGGCGGCGGACTGCTGAATGGTGTCCTCCAGCGTCTGCGCCACTGCCGGGTCCACGTTAAATTTGCTCGACAGCTCCTCAACCGGTACGCCGTTGAGTGTTGCCAGCTGAGTCAGGTAGGCATTAAAAGCAAAGCGGGTATTCTTTTTCATGGGGTTTGCTGCTCCTTTAGCAGTTGGTCAGGTGTCCGGCTGGCGCATTGCCACCCGGTGCGCGCTGGCGAAAATCTTTGCGGCCGTCTTCGCGTTCCAGCTGCTCTTTCATTTCGCTGAATGCTTCGCGCTGCTCTTTCAGATCGCCTTCCAGCTGGCTCAGGCGCTCCGCCTGTCCGACAAGCGTGTTGTCCGTGCGGGTGCTGTAGTCCTGTTGTTCGCTGGCAATCAGTTCAACCGCCTGATGCACGTCGTTAAAACGCGCGTCCTCTGACTGCTGCTGTTTGCTGAACATGGCTTTGATGCGGGTAAACAGGGCGGGCTTATCGTCCGGCACGTCTTCCAGCTCAATCACGGTTTCGGTGGCGGCGGTAAACAGGTTTTCCGGGTGCTGCTTGCGACCGGCCAGCGGGTTAATTTCAGCGTTCGCGCTGAAAGCCAGCATTTCGGTGCCGAGACTTGCGGGTTGGTCTGTGACAGCCAGACCAACCAGATAGGCTTTTCCGGTGCTGGCAAACTTGGTGCTGACTTCCATTGAAGTGAACAGCTTTTGCATTTTGCTGTTCATCGACACCAAATCGTCTGTCGGTGTGACGTGGGCATAAAGCGCCAGCTTGCCGTCCAGCAAACCGCCTTTAACCTCTTCTACATCCAACGCATCCACCACGCCAAAACGGCGGAATGGGCTATCCGGTGTATAGCCTTTGATGTGCTCCATATTGATCACGGCGGTGTATACCTTCGGGTCATAGTTCGCCGCCATCTGTTCCAGCCATTCGCGCTGGATTTCGCGTCCGTCAGTGGTGGCACCTTCCACCCCGATGCGGAAACGCTTTGCTTTGACTGCCATAGTTCAGGCTCCGTTGAGAAAACGTCTGAGAGCCTTATGTTTGCGGCGGGAGGGGTATCGAAACAACGTGCGGACATTGTGAGATAACTGGCACAAAGGACAGTCAGCGAAAGCGATGTGTCAACGCCTTATCGTTGTGCCATGACGAACACACTTACCCCCGAAGACCTCGATCCCCGCAGGCAGGCCATGCTCCTGTACTTTCAGGGATACCGTATCGCCCGCATTGCTGAAATGCTGGGAGAGAAACCCGCAACCGTTCACAGCTGGAAGAAGCGCGACAAATGGGGCGACTACGGCCCACTGGATCAGATGCAGCTGACCACCGCCGCACGCTACTGCCAGCTGGTCATGAAGGAGACGAAAGAAGGGAAGGACTTCAAGGAAATTGACCTGCTGGCGCGCCAGTCAGAACGACACGCACGCATCGGCAAATTTAACAACGGCGGGAACGAAGCAGACCTGAACCCGAAGGTGGCGAACCGCAACAGCGGACCACGCAAGCCGCCGGAAAAGAATGTTTTCAGCGACGAACAGATCGAGAAACTCCAGGAGATTTTCCACGGGTCGATGTTCGGCTACCAGCGCCAGTGGTGGGATGCAGGCAACAAGCACCGCATCCGTAACGTGCTTAAATCACGCCAGATTGGTGCCACCTTCTACTTTGCCCGCGAGGCGCTAATTGATGCACTGACCACCGGGCGCAACCAGATTTTCCTCTCAGCCAGTAAGGCGCAGGCGCACGTCTTTAAGCAGTACATCATTGAGTTTGCCAAAGAGGTGGACGTTGAACTGAAAGGCGATCCGATGACGCTAGGCAACGGCGCGGGCCTGTACTTCCTCGGCACCAACGCCCGCACCGCGCAGAGTTACCACGGCAACCTGTACCTGGATGAATATTTCTGGATACCGAAATTTCAGGAACTGCGCAAGGTGGCCTCAGGGATGGCGCTACATAAGAAATGGCGGCAGACGTATTTTTCCACGCCGTCGAGCCTTACGCACAGCGCCTATCCGTTCTGGTCCGGCGCACTGTTCAACCGGGGGCGCGCCAAAGCCGACCGCGTGGACATTGACCTGGCGCACGCCAGCCTGGCACCAGGCCGTTTCTGCGATGACGGTCAGTTTCGCCAGATTGTCACCGTGGAGGATGCGGTGCGCGGGGGATGTAACCTTTTCGACCTCAACCAGTTGCGCCTGGAATACAGCCCTCCGGAATACCAGAACCTGCTGATGTGCGAATTTGTAGACGATCTCGCATCAGTGTTCCCGCTGCAGCTACTGCAAAAATGCATGGTGGACAGCTGGGAGGTGTGGTCCGACTTTGAAGCGCTCGCGCTGCGCCCGTTCGGCTGGCGCGAGGTGTGGATCGGTTACGACCCGGCGAAAGGCACGCAGAACGGCGACAGTGCCGGATGTGTGGTAATTGCACCGCCTGCCGTGCCGGGGGGCAAGTTCCGCATCCTGGAGCGCCACCAGTGGCGCGGAATGGACTTCCGCGCACAGGCTGAATCCATCCGCAAACTGACGCAGCAGTACAACGTGACCTATATCGGCATCGACTCCACCGGCGTTGGTCTCGGCGTATACGAGAACGTGAAGATGTTTTTCCCGGCGGTGAAAGAATTTGTCTATAACCCGAACGTCAAAAACGCCCTGGTGCTGAAGGCATTCGACATCATCAGCGGTGGGCGTCTGGAGTTTGACGCCGGGCACCTCGACATCGCGCAGTCATTCATGGCAATCCGCCGCACCACCACGGCCAGCGGCAACCGCCCGACCTATGAAGCCAGCCGCAGCGAAGAAGCCAGCCACGCGGATTTGGCCTGGGCAACCATGCACGCACTGGCAAACGAACCACTGCAGGGCGAAGCCGCACACACCCGCAACATTATGGAGATTTTTTAAATGAGTAAACGCAGGAACCGCACACGCACGCAGCCCGTGCAGCAACAGCAGATGAACAGCAGCGCGGCAGCAAAGGCGTTTACCTTTGGCGACCCGGTGCCGGTGCTGGACCGCCGCGAACTGCTGGACTATGTGGAATGCGTGATTATGGATCGCTGGTATGAGCCGCCGGTGAGTTTTGACGGGCTGGCGCGCACGTTCCGGGCCGCAGTGCATCACAGCTCACCCATCAATGTGAAGCGCAATATTTTGACCAGCACCTTTATCCCGCATCCGCTGTTGAGCCAGCAGGCATTTAGCCGCTTTGTGCAGGATTATCTGGTGTTCGGCAATGCCTACCTGGAGAAGCGCACAAATCGCCTTGGCGGCGTGTTGTCGCTGGAGCCATCACTGGCGAAATTTACCCGGCGCGGCACGGAGTTAGATACTTACTGGTTTGTGCAGTATGGGCTAAACACGCAGCCCTATGAGTTCACGAAAGGCAGCGTCTTTCACCTCATGGAGCCGGATCTTAATCAGGAGGTTTACGGCCTGCCTGAGTATCTGTCGGCTATTCCGTCCACCCTGCTAAACGAGTCGGCAACGCTGTTTCGTCGCAAATATTACCTTAATGGCAGCCATGCCGGTTTTATCATGTACATGACTGACGCAGCGCAGAATCAGGAAGACGTGGACAACATCCGTAAGGCGATGAAAAGCGCGAAGGGACCGGGTAATTTCCGCAACCTGTTTATGTATTCTCCGAGCGGAAAGAAAGATGGGATTCAGATCATCCCGCTGTCAGAGGTAGCGGCTAAGGATGAGTTTCTGAATATCAAAAACGTAAGTCGGGACGACATGATGGCCGCACATCGTGTGCCTCCGCAAATGATGGGTATTATGCCGAATAATGTGGGGGGGTTTGGGGACGTGGAAAAAGCCAGTAAAGTGTTTGTAATAAATGAGCTAATCCCACTCCAAAAGCGTTTCGAAGAGCTTAATAATTGGATCGGCGATAATGTAATTTCCTTCTCTGAATATGCCATCACCTAATGATTAAACATGAAAACATTAGGTTACGCGCATAGTTAAAATCCTAAGCGAATGGATTTCTACCGATAGGAGGAAGGGGGATACTGATATTATGCAGTTCCATCAGCAATTGCTTTATTTGGTCATTAAAATCCCTTCCTTCACTTAGATTGTAATGCAGGCGAGTAGATAAAGCATCAGGCTTTATATAAGGTGAATTCAACTGCCTAATTACAGGGATGAATTTATGAGAGCCCAAATTATTAATTAACTCATTAACAACCAGAACATTTTCATAACCAACACCGCCTGTTCTCTCTTTGGCTTTTTGAACATATGATTCAGTGCAAATCACAATAACCCTATCTGATTCACCTATGGAGCGTTCCATAAAGGCAACCAAGTCTTCACCTCCTCTTATATGCCATTGATCTAATATGACATCAATTCCATTTTGACGCAACCAAGAAGCAACCCCTGCGACCCACTGTTTATGCTCAGGCGAATCCCAAGAATAGGTTATAAAAACTTTTGGGGGTCTTGCTTGTGCCTCGTAAATCCTGTCATCCAAAACTCCCTTTTGTTTTAATAGCTCGATTAGATTTACATCTTTAATCGCCCAATGTGTTCTATTCTGTTCGAACGTGTGAGCTATATCAAGCTCCCGGTAGCATTCAGATATAGTTTTATATGGTATTTCCCCGATGGTATGATTAATTGAATATGTAATCTTTAACTCCCCCTGCCGGCGCTGAATTTCTGTAATTTGCCCAACCCTAGCAGAAGCATGAAGGAAGTCCTCATATAAAAACAAAGTTGGTAAAGATTTTAAAGTTGAAATTAATTCATCTGATAAAATCCCGAATTTTGATTTTATGGAATCATCGGTATACTCCAAAAACCTTGTTTTTGATATCACCCAAGAAGGATTATTCCAACTACCCTCACCAGCTGTCATGAGCAGATTAAACATACTTACCCCATCAGATAAAAAATTTACATTCATTTAGCATCAAGCATTTTTTCCAGTGTTGTTTCAAAGCTGGAAAAATCAATCATACTTCGAACATCACCACATAAATATTGGATAAAACTGGATTCTGAAATACTCCGACTTTCCAAGTCAGATTTAATACGGAAGTAGAATTTTTTATCTGGATTTTCAGGGGTTGTTTTATATTTCTCATTATGAGCGGCTACTAATTCATCCAATGACGTCAAAATAAAATACTTATCATTAATTACTTTTCTTATACCTTCGTTCTTCCTGAGATAAACTACGTCATATATGAACTTTTCGATACTCGGTATGGGAAGAAAACATTTAGGTATAGTGGAGTATTCAATTTTTTTTGAGACATCTTCCTTAACATCACCATCCAATATACTTATTATTTTTCTGTTAAGGCCAATCACATTGTTTGCTAACAAATCTTTGTGTAAAGATAAAACGTTGTTCCATCCGCCAACGGGAGCTATATGGACAAGCCTACTCGTTTTTAAATTCTTATTAACAAGGACATGATCAATTACAGTTGCCGCAAGTTTGTCCTCTGCTAAAATCAGATAATCGAATCCATCATGTCTGTAAACATCACGAATTGCATAACTAGGAAAACATGGGTTCGTAAGATTCATTACCCCATTATTATTGTCGAGCATGAACATATTGCTTGGCTTAATACTTCTTATCACTTCAGGTGAATGAGATGTCAAATAAATAACAACATTCTTTTGGGTTTCATTCAAATTATTTAAAAGTGCTATTAGTCTTGTTATAGCGATAGGATGCAATGCAAGTTCAATTTCATCAATTAATATTAACGCCTTACCTGCCTGACCTGATTTATTATCAACAATGGTGTAATATATAAAATTAAGTAGCGATATCAGAAGGCACTCACCTGAACTCATTCTATATTGACTTAATAGTTTTCCATTTTTCGCCTCATTGAAATAGGGGATATTATTGAGATTAAGATTAGTGGCGGCTTGTCGGTTTTTTATCTTCCTCAAATTTCTATAATGCTCACGATCTCCATGTAGTATGTAACTTAAATTATCCTTTATATAATCGACGGCATCAATTATATCTTCATCAGTGATTTCACCCTTCCTCAACAGTGCATCAACCACTCTAGAATCATCGAACCTAGCCCCATAAAACAAACTACCCTCGTATAAGCCGTTATATCTAAATGGCGGTATTCCTTTTGGTAGCCTCCATTGATTTTTAATCGGCATCCATCTATTAACCTGGGTTTTATCAGAGTTAACTTTTATTTCAATACTTGAACTTTCGGTGTAATCTTCATTCTTCAGCATCATAAATCGACGCTCACTTAGAAGTACCGAAAGTATTAACATCAAGGTACTTTTCCCACACCCATTCCCTCCAACGAAACCGTAAAGCCCCCCTTCAAAAGGAATTTCAATTTTCGCACTCGTAATGTTTTTAATATTGTTTACATCAATGCTTATTGTATCCATTCTGCATCCTCATAAATCATCAAGAAGTCAGCGCTTGAAAAAACAGGAGAAAATAAGAATATTCTCATTTTTTATCAGAAGTCATCTTTATAATCAATGATAAGTTGAGCGTGTACGCACCACTAACCTTTTATCTAGGTAAAAATGTTTAGACTTGAATTAGTGATAACCCTTAAGGTGTAACGGTAAACCACTATTTATTAACATATTTCTAAGATACCAATCTGAGACTTACCTTATCCAGCCATCACTTAGTTGTCGACGAATCAATCAGTAACTGGATGGTCAGCGGAAGATTCTCTTTGACAAAGTCTTCAGAAAAATAGTGTTCAAAGCTGATTTTCTCAAGATACAACATTGAATCAGCCTGAATGTTTTTTGAGCAACTCATGAGTACCTAATGGCTCCATCCAGACATCCTGATTATGACCAAACCATACTTTAGCGGGGAAGTGTTTAAATCAAAATAACCGGCGATTATTGTACTCGCGAACCAAATCACAGACTACTTATTCAATGTCCTGCATTTCCATAGTTAATTTTCAGTATTTACAATACGGTTTTAACGCACCATCGTCTCACAACTGCTTTGGCTATATCCACCTCAATGACCAGCCAGCTAATCACTGAGATTATGGTATTTCCCCTCTCTAGACCGCTGCGGCAGCCAGAACTAACTTAGCACTGGTGACGGAGTACTCGTATTTTTTACAGTCAGGCTGTAATGCTCCTCACAGCTCTCCAGAGAGGCGGATATAGGATACATTTAACCTTTACTACCCATCAGCGCGCGCTCGTACCCCCGCCACGCCTGCCCGCTTCATGATTCAGTTTTCATGCACCTGCAAGACATACACAAAAGTGCGCCAGAACTGGCGGGCCAGTGCAAAAGTGATCCTCATCAGATCATGCGAACTCATGCAGCATAGGCATGCACATAAAAAAACCGCCCAACGGTGGTCCAAACTTCCCATGTTAGTTACAAAGCAAAGAAAGCGGCAAATCAAAATTTAGGCGACTCTTGGTTCATACATCAGTTTAAACAAGACATGACATGTAGAGATAGATCATGTTATTTGTGCAATCTAATATGGTTTAGTAACTCTTTAACAACCACACCAAGCTCGGCACTGCTTGCCTGCTCTAACAGTTTGTTAGTATAGCTTTCAACCTCTCGAGAGCTTAAATCGTTGTTGAGTGCTAAGCAGGTCATGTGCTGAGACCAGGACTGAATCCATTTTTCATCGCTAGAAAGGGAATTTTGCATGTCTAAAAATCTCGATTTATTTAACAAACAAACGGCGGAAATTTTTGCGGTGCTGTGGGAAAACTTTCCAGTTCCACAAGCCATTACTTACGAAAAGTTTAATGCCAAGCTACCTGAGGACTACTTCGATCAACTTAACTCACCTGAAATGAAGGCGTTAAGAGAATTGCGCAGTGTGGTTGAAGGCACATTTATTTTTCTTGGTGAAAACGGATACATCCAGTACGAGACAGATCACCAAACCTATTTCCGTAATGTACGCCTAACAGAAAAATCACTCGCGGTGCTTAACAAAAAACTTGAGGCGCTAGGCAGCAACGAGAAAATGGGCGATAAAATAATTAGCGCGGTTAAAGACGGCACACCCGGTGTTATTGCAGGTGCGGTGACAAACCTGCTCACAATGGGCATCAACATGTTCACTTCATAAAGATAGCCAACGCCTCACGGCACTAGTTGTTCAACCATGCTGGCGTCAAAAGCTAGTTTTGACGCCAGCATGGTTATCAGGTCACCTACTGTCATCTCCGGCAGAATGTGTTGCTGATTGTTTTCATCCAAACCAAAGCCATGCAGATAATGCCGTTATCACCGATCAAGCGATTCTTTAAGTCGACTCTCTCGTTGTGTTAGCACTCACCTACCGTAAGCATTTCCGGTCTGATTTGCAGTGTTAATCCTATTAGATCTCGCTACGCGTGACACCTGAAATACTATTCAGAAGCGTGCATCATGCGTGAATATTCGTGGCTTCTGACTTTTCTCATCAGTTCATCAGTCAGTTCTGAGACCCACTGAATGGCAAGCTGTTTTTCATCATCAGTGCAATCACTAGCTGCAACAAGTTTCATAAATAAATCAATACGCTGGAGCTTCATCGACTCCAAAAAATAATCCTGCATATTCCCTCCGCACAATTAACAACTGGTTATACATACAGTATATTATGAGTTTCGAAATGTGAAATGTTTTTTTACCCTCCGTGATAAATCCTCGGGATTAATCAGATGGTTATCTTTTGTTCCTGCAACCTACCTCCCCGGTAAAAAAGCCGCATCCGCGCGCCTGCATTGAGGCTGCAACCTCTGAAGAGGAGACTGATTTCCTCTTCATCTCCCGCAAAACCTCGCGCTTTTAGTTCCATCTCTAACCGTCGGCGCTGCGGCCCCGTACAGTTATTGACAGAACTCCAAGGGGCGGCGATGCCGCCAGAAGGACCAGCCTCTGCTGACGCGTCGGCCAATTTGGCAACCTTTTCCCACTTAACCAGACGGGTGAACACTTCAGAGTCATGAATATGAGGCGAGTAAATCCCCTGCACGCGCTGCACGTCTTCGGCGTAGTCGTTGCCCATTTCGGTGATTTCATAACAAAGGCGGATCACTAAATCCTCGCGCGCAACCAGCGGGCCGCCCTGCGCCATCGTGTAAGACGCCCAGCAGCTCGCAACCGACGCCGAAGCCAGAACCGCATCCATCTTTGCGTTAGGCAACCGGATATCGCCCAGGCGGCGCAGTTCGCGCCATACCGTGACCGGCGCACCGCCAATCTGCTGAAACTGTCGGATACGCCAGCGTGATGCCCATGCGCAAACAGCCTTTGCCATTTCACGCATATCCGCGCCGGTTTCGTCGTCTTTTTCACCCTCCATTGCATAGCCGTCGATGTTCTTGGAAATGTATTTGGCGATATAGCCTGTTGCGCTGCCCTTCGTGGGATCGATAGGTTCGGCATGGAAGCGGGCTTTAAGCGCCTGCGGCGTGGTAAGTTCGTTACTGTCTTCCTTACAGGCATATTTACGCATGATCTGCTGCACGCGTTCGCGGTGTTCCGGCAGCATGAAAAGCAGCATGTGCCAGTGTGGCGTACCATCGTGGTGAGGTTCTACGACACGGAAACCAAAGACGTGAATGTCCTCGCGCGCTATCGCAGCCCGAATACGTGACCAGACGCGGCACAGGTAACGCTGCGTGTCGCGTGGGCTTGAGCCATTCCATTTAGAGATAAAGCCGCCCTGGCTATAAACCGAGTGATAACGCGACGGAGCGGTTAATGTGTAGAACTCCCCCACACAGCCAGTTTCGTTGGCGATGTCCTCAAAACCACGCATTCTGGTCATCAGTTCACGGCGACGCATGGCCGGATTCGCGGTGCTACGGTTGACCATTTCATCAAGCGCAATGCGGTCGCCGGTTTCTTCGTTCACCAGGTCAAAGCGTTTGAAAAAATCACGGTTACGCTTTTTCTGTTCAACCCATTCCGCCAGGGTGCCGCGCGATACATAAGGCGAAGCAGATTTCTGCACCTGACCAACCGCAATCGCCATATGTTCCCGCTGCAGATCGCGCATCTGCTTCAGACGCCCACGCCACCATTCCGGTGCCATCATGCGTAGCAAACCGGATTGCGCTTTGCGCAAAGGCAATTCACCTTTGCAGGCTTTAAATTCGGCCCAGTATGGCGGCTGCGTTCCCGTCAGCGCGGCCAACTCTGCCACGTATCGATACGCAATGCAGGTGACGGCCTGTTCATCAGTTTCCTTTGGCATAGAAACCTTATCGACAAACTCCGCCAGACTTAGCGACAGGAACGAAACTACTTTATAGGCAAGATCACGCACATCTTGACGGTCCAGCGTAGGCAGGCGATCAAGCTGCTTAATAAAGGGGAATTCATGCTGTGCAGCGTCATCAAGACAATAACGGCTGCGGACAAGCTGAAGGCGTGGCAATACGCTCTGGCCGATAGTCTGGCGTAGAAACGCATTGGCACGGCGTCGGCCATTGTTACCTGAGAGGATGCGGGTATAACGATCAGCAAAGTATCCGGCCAGATAGTCTGGCATATCATGCAGATACTGACTGCGCCAACTGTGATCATCAGGATTGACGTTCCAGAGACGGCGCTCGGAAAGGGACATATCCGCCGGGGCAGACATACCAAAAAAATCACGCCGTTGCTGGTTAACGGCGTGGTATTCACCAGTAAGTAAGCCGGAAAGAGACTCAGCCATTCTTAGCCTGAGATTTTGCCAGTTCCAGCAGTGCAAGCTCGGCCATTTCAGCAATGCGGCGGGTTTCTGCTACAAAACTCGCAACATTGTTCATCTGGCCTTTGAAGACCAATTGACCGATTACGTCTGAAACCAGATCGCGAATCAGCAGGATGCGGCTGTCATAAACGGCCATAGTGGCTGGCACCGACTGGCGCACATCGTCAATCACCTGCCAACCGGACTTTTCCAGAACCAGCTTCTGCGGCTTACCTGGCTCGTTTGATTCCAGTGCTCGCACAGAGTAACTACTGTTGATAGACACTCTCATGGTGCAGGCCTCTTACAATGTGCACCTTTCAGCTCGCTGATTTCTTTGCAGGTGACACAAACTGAGACGCCCGGCAGCGTACGACGGCGTGCCTCGGGGATCTCTTCACCGCATGACAGGCAGAAAAATTCGCTCGCCCCTGCTGGGCGTAATGTCGCGTTTGCCAGATTGCGCGCCAGCTCCTCCTGTACGCGCTGCTGCACTAAATCCATTGAGTCAGCCATTAATGCAACTCCTGAGACTGGTTTTCAAAACGCGTGGACTCTTTATCCAGCAGCTCAATAATTTCAGTCGCCGTTAGCTCTTTTTGGCGTGCATGGATTGCAAGAGCAGCAAGACGAACAGAAACAGCCAGCGCATCATCACTACGCTGCTCACTCTTTGCTTTACTAAGTAGAACGTTGAGCGCGTCCTCATCAGCTTTAAATTTTCGGGTTTCGATGTTTCGCATAATTCATTCTCCAGAATTTGGGCAAAAGAATGCCCGGCGGGTTTACGCCATTCATTTTCTTTGGGTTAATTAATTTGGAAGTGTCAGCTTTTTGGGAAATAAGCTCACGACTGCACGAAAGTGATTCATTGCTCCAATCAGCGCTGCTATCTCGTCACTCGTCAGCTCACTATATTCAACGCTGTGACGCTCTTTGCTGATATTCGCCAGGAAGAATAATGCACCCAGGGCACGGTTATTTTGTTCAAACTGTTGATCGCGTTTATTACGCATATCGCTAATAAAACGCTTTAACTCATTGCCGCAATCGCCATACATCATGGTGCGCAGCGCTGATATATGATTCAGCGCACTAGCACGCTGACCGGCATTCATCTGAACAGTGATGTTTTCAGCTTTGTAACCCATGATTTTTGCTTCCTGTTTCCGCTTAAACCTGCCAGCAATTCGACCTGTGATTGCGCCGGATGCCAGCGCCTGCCCTGCTCACCCGCGATCCAACCGTGACTGTATGCATGTGACGGGCTTTGCCGCTTGAGAAGTGGTGCTATGGAAAAGGCCATGATCACCCCATGCCGATAGATGCACCAAGACCACTAAGCACATCAGCCGTACCCGCCAATGCTGGGTTTGATTGAACACGAGCCTGGACTGCGAGAGCCGCTAACGTAAGGCAGCGAATCCCGGCATGGACGTTCTGGACCAAGCTGCGACGACTTGCAGGCGTTAGTTTCTCCTGACTGACAACACCGGCGGCAAGCTGTCCGACTTCTGCGGTTGCCTTGAGCACATAAGCGGGCAGATTTTCCTGCGCCATTTCATTCACCGGAACACATGGCAGGCATTGCAGTTGTGCCAGCGCGCCATCGACCAGCGTTGAATCTTCAGTGAGGTCAGTAAGAATCAGCATTTCGCGAACAGTAAGCTGGTGCACCTGATCGGGGTTTAGCTTATTGCTAATCGTTTGGGGATTAAGTCCCGCCTTTTTAGCCAACTGGATGATGTTGTGCTTTGCGGAAAAAGCCCGGCACGCCTCATCAAAATGGCTATGTGTGGAAACACGGAAATCAAACATGATTATTCCCTTTCGTTATCCCAATATGGATACATCAGGCTTGCATTGCGATTTCGCAGCCAGATGCGGCCTCAATAATCAGAGCAACCATGTTGATTTGGATAAGTTCGTTAACCCCTTCTTTCTTCCTGATTGGCAGGCGGTTTTCGCGGTACATCTGGCGGACAGTCCCTTCCTTGTAACCAGTACGGCGGCAGAACTCTTCCACGGTGATGTAGGGTTCAGAAATCACAAGATTGATTGATGGGCGCATTGAAAGTTTACGGGTCATGATGCAGTATCCTCTGTTGAGTTCTAGCCAACTCTATTAATCACTATTAAACACGTCTTGATACGACGAGTGAATATTAGGATCACAAATTGGAAAGGTCAACGAAAGATTTTACGAGTCGTAAAGCTCCAGCTTTACCAGTGGGTGGTAAAGACCCCATTGAACGTATCGTTCAAGCATATGGTTTTTCATCACGTCAGGCCCTATGTCGTCACTTAGACGTATCACAAAGCACAATGGCTAACCGCATAATGCGTGGGAATTTTCCTGCCGATTGGGTTCTGATTTGTGCGATGGAGACAGGCACATCTCTGGAATGGTTAACCTATGGGCGTGGGGATTCCAACATCACAAATCAGGATAATCCACCAACTAAAATAGAACTCAAAAACATCACAAATGGGAAGTTTTCAACATCAGATTGGGTTGAGTATGATGCACAGCTCCTGCCTGGTGAAGTTAACACGCCAATACTGATCCGATTTGAGAAACAGACTTTCTTGGTTGATGAAACTGAGGCCGAAATTACAGATGGTTTATGGCTGATTGAGATTGATGGGCTTGTCAGTGTGAAAGAGCTTTATCGCTTTCCCGGTGGACGTATCCGCGTCGAGAACGGCAAAGCATCGTTCGAGTGCAAAGCAGAAGAGATCAAAGTGCTGGGGAAGGTCGTCGCTCGCACTGAATATTTTTAAGGAAAGAAATGGCTGTTAGTAAATTACCCTCCGGCAAATGGCAGGCACAGGTTTTTCCCAACGGGCGTGACGGAAAACGAATCCGCCGCCAGTTCGCGACAAAAGGCGAAGCGCTGTCATATGAGAAATACGTAAAGGAACAGGCTCAAGATAAGCCCTGGCTGGGTGAGAAAACGGATAAACGGCGGGTAATTGATTTGGTTGAACTCTGGTTCAACACGCACGGCATCACTTTAGCGGATGGAGAGAAACGACAAACAACGATGGAGTTCGCCTGCAACGCGATGGGAAATCCACTTGCAACCGAATTCAACGCAAAAGTTTTCGCCGCTTACCGCGAACAACGCTTAAGTGGGAAAATCACCCGCTCAAGCAGAGTGAAGGCGGTAGCCCCTCGCACCGTAAATCTTGAACTTGCTTACTTCAGGGCAATGTTCAATGAATTGCGCCGTTTGGATGAATGGAATGCACCAAATCCCTTAGAGAATGTTCGGGAATTCAAAATCAGTGAGTCTGAAATGTCGTATCTCACTATTGATGAGATCCGCACACTTCTGGTTGAATGTAATAAAAGTCGTTCTGAAGACCTGACGAAGATAGTCAAAATTTGCTTGGCAACCGGCGCGCGCTGGAGCGAAGCCGAAGGCTTGAAGGGGAATCAGATTCGCACAGGGCAAATCATCTATGTCAAAACAAAAGGCAAGAAAAACAGAGCGGTGCCGATAAATGAAAAATTACAGGCTGAACTCCCATCGAGCAGGAAAGCACAGTTGCTCTTTAAACCATGTTATTCAGCCTTTAGAAAAGCCATGCAGCGTGCCGGTATTGAGACATCTGCCGGGCAACTAACGCATGTTTTACGGCACACATTCGCGTCTCATTTCATGATGAACGGAGGCAATATTCTTGTTCTTCAGAGAATATTGGGGCACACAGATATCAAGGTGACGATGCGGTATGCACACTTTGCACCTGATCATCTATCCGAAGCAATGTTACTTAACCCTCTAATTCAAGTCGATTCGATCTAATTATGGAAAAAGAAATGTTATCATTTTTATTAGGTGTTCTTTCTAGCATTGTCGCAACAGGAATTATTTACCTTGTAGTCAAGGTCGCACTGCCAAATTTAAAAGATAAATGGTTATACAATGGAGTACGAGTATCTGGCACATGGGATGTTTACGAAGAACGTAACGGTATAAATATAAAGTCTGGAACATTAGAACTGACACAACTCGGCCGTATTATTAATGGAACCAGTACTAGAACAAAAACCCGTGACGGAAACGAATCACAGAGAAAATTCAATTACTTCGGTTCAATCAGCGCTCACCAAATGACGCTGGTCTTCGATGACGCTAAAGGCAAGGATTTTGACACTGGTTCGTACGTTTTTATAATTCAGAACGATTGTAAGACTATGGTCGGCATGACTACTTTTCACGGTAAGCCTGAGAATAAAATTGTCGCAGAGCAGAGAACTTTAATAAAAGTTGCATAATAAATCCTCAGCCTTATATTAAAATCGCAATCTTGTGCAGAATTTTCAGGTGGTAGATTTGACTATTAATTTTCACTTGGTGGGAGAAATAATATGGGCGTAGAGTTTCATATCACACGAGCAGAATTTTGGGCTGAAAACGATGATTACCAAATCAGTGCTGATGAATGGTTAGATATAATAAATAGCGATCCCGAACTTAGTTTATCGCCGGAAAGCGGAGAGTTTCACGCCATATGGAATGGTGAAAGATCAGATGGAGAAGACTGGCTTGAATGGTTTCAAGGTAACATTAGCACCAAATGGCCACCAACCTCCCTCTACCGCAAAATGCTCCAAATATCTCAGAAGTTGAACGCTAAGGTAATGGATGACAATGGCACAGTATATGAAACTCCAGACGCCTGGCATTACGATCCAAAAAGCATCATTCCAGCGGTTTCCGTTAGCATTCAAAATGGCAGCAAAGTGGCAGCAGAGCGCAACGCTATTCAACGCTTTTTGTCCCTATTCGATTCAAAGAAAAGTTAAAAATCAGTAACTTATTGATTTATTTAACTTCAAATAGGGACTCATAATCGCTTGGTCGCTGGTTCAAACCCAGCAGGGGCCACCAAATTTAGCAAACAAATTCATACAGTTAAGCCACCTCTTTCGGTGGCTTTTTTGTTGCCAACCTTTATCAGTGTCGCCAAAATGCCTCACCTGTCTTTGTTAGTCATACCCGTTGATGGGTTTTTGCTTGTAATCGACAAAGGCTCTCGCGGGCTGAGTCAGTGCCAGAAGCGGTCCTGCAAAATTCTGACCAGGAGAGGCGCAGAACCCTTAATATTCCCCGGCTTAAAGGTAATATCCACGCCTTTGTGCAGATGTAATTAAACACCATCCGGCTCTCAAAAAGGGCATAAAAATGTTTTTTACTACATTTTCATCGTGTAGTGTCAAAAACTCACCTTCACACAATGATTGTGCGAAACTCTGATTAATATATTCACTAGTAAGGTTACAGGGATGGCTTACAGTAATTACTACATTATTAACTGAATGGAGGCTGACAAAGAGCTGGCAATCAGACTTGAACAAGCATTTAAAGGTGTCAAAGATGAAATACTGGAAAAAGGCCAGCAGCTTACTGATGCTTTTACTCGTGCAACCTGGTACACATCATGTTTGACTGAGAACTATCAGGATGTGTAGCAAACTCAGCAATGAGGATGTCAGGTTTGTGAAAGGGCTGGTTGAACTCGTAAAAATAAAAGATATCATATTTTTTCTTATCAAATAATATGTGAAGAAATTCTTAAAGAATCAGACAGAAGAAAAAATAGCAAATATTGCACGCGAGCTATCAAAAATGGGGTCACATGCTGCAAATGGTGTTTTAACGAATCGTGCACTCACCTTTGCTGTCACGCAAGCCATCGCTAATTCATTCTCGCTGACATCCCACTTTGCACGTAATAAATTCAGAAACGGAACAAATTACACCTTATGGGGTTTAACCGTGTATAGTTTTGTAACTGAAGCAGCAAGAAAAGCTGAAGAATTAAAAAAATACTAACCTGCATACTATTTTCCCCTTTACAGCCTGAATCTCGAAATGATGTATTTTTTAGTTGAGCCAGTATTATCTAAAAATAATCACTTCAGTACTTTTTATAAATCCGATAAAGAACTGGCCCAGGGCCTATTCAGGTTAATGCAATGATCAGCAGACTCTTCAAGAGAATATTTAAAGATCTTACCTGGTACTTTTCCGGGGCCATTCCAGTTTTTCTGGTGGTTATTTTTTCTATGATCGCAGTGACATATTGGGAAAAATACGCAATCAGGAGCATAGGAATTTTCATCCTGTTTATGGTCGTTACGTATGTCTATATTGCTATGAAACACAAAAAATAGTTTATTGCGGAAACTTAGAAGGTATCAGGCCCTGTAAGGGGAGAAGGCAGAAAGATTTGGCACAACTTGTAGCAGCGCGATTTATCGTGCGTGTTTTCCCAGCACCTTGCACCAATCGCGCAACAAATCACAGCAATCCGGGCCAGTCAGCACCTAACCCCCTCAATGCAAAAAAACCTCACTTTTCTCAAATTTATGATCCACCTCACATCCCCACCAACTATACCAAGGTATAGTTTATTCAAGTATTTCCCTGGTGTTGGCCTTATTTGGCATCCCCTCGTCCGAGGGGATTTTTTTAACCTCTCCCTACTAAAGCCCGCAGCTACCCGCTATACCTGCGCCCCCCACCCCGTGTTATCTTACCCATTCGCTTTACCGCAATCGGACAAAAAAAATGGCAAAACAGTGCGTGGGAATCATTTTTGGTGGAAAGTCAGCCGAACATGAAGTGTCATTACAATCAGCAAAAAACATTCTTGAGGCTATCGATAAAAGCAAATTTGAGGTGGTGTTGCTGGGTATCGATAAGCAGGGTGAATGGCATCTGAACGATGCTTCCGGCTTTCTGCTGAACGCGGAGAATCCCGCACTGATAGCGCTTAACCGCTCCGGTGAGAATGTCGCGCTCGTGCCAGGTCAGGCATCGCAGCAGCTGATCACCCGTCACAACGCCCATCCCCTGTCGCAGGTTGATGTCATTTTCCCGATTGTGCATGGCACGCTGGGCGAAGATGGTTCGCTACAGGGTCTGCTGCGCATGGCGAACCTGCCATTTGTCGGTTCCGGCGTGCTGGGTTCTGCCGTCAGTATGGATAAAGATTTCACCAAACGTCTGCTGCGTGATGCCGGGCTGAATGTTGCCCCATGGGTCAGCGTCACCCAGACACAACGCGCCCAGCTTGATGTGCAGGCAGTGGTGGAGCGTTTTGGTCTGCCGCTGTTTATCAAACCAGCGAACCAGGGTTCCTCGGTTGGTGTCAGCAAAGTCAGCCATATTGAGGAGTTAGCGGCGGCACTTGACCTTGCCTTTACCTTTGACCGCAAGGTCCTGATTGAGCAAGGTATTAAAGGCCGCGAGATCGAATGTGCCGTGCTGGGCAATGACGACCCCATCGCCAGCCCCTGTGGCGAAGTGGTGGTGCACGATGAGTTTTACTCGTATGACACCAAATACATCAGCGAGAACGGTGCTCAGGTCGTGGTGCCTGCAGCGATCGATGCTGAAGATAGCGAAGCGATCCGTGCCGTGGCGCTGAAAGCATTTCAGGCGCTGGAGTGCAGTGGTATGGCGCGTGTGGATGTGTTTCTCACGGAAGGCGGAGACATCATCGTTAATGAAGTCAACACGTTGCCTGGCTTCACTAACATCAGCATGTATCCCAAGCTATGGCAGGCCGCAGGTCTGGATTACAGCGCGTTGATTACCCGTCTGATCGAGCTGGCGCTGGAACGCCATCAGCAAAGCAGCGCCCTGAAAAGTAGCGTGTAACTATCAGGCAACGTCATTTACCATCGGGCGAGGCTCAACGGCTGGCGAAGTTTGATTGCGGCCGTTGCGCTTCGACAGATAAAGATTCTTATCTGCCGCCGAAATCAGGCGATTAATCACACCCTGCCACTCACGCTCGTTCACCGCACTGCCATGTGCCAGCCCAAGGCTGCCGGTTACCGTCACGGTATTGCCCTGCAACCAGAACTTATCTTTAACCATCGACTGGCGAATCGCTTCGGCCAGTTGATACAGCTGGATGTAGCTATAGTCAAAAACCACCACGACAAATTCTTCACCACCAAAGCGGCAAACCAGCCCGCGATTATTCACCACATCCTGAATACGCCGGGCAATTTCTTCCAGCACGCCATCACCGGCATCATGACCAAAGTTGTCGTTAATGGCCTTGAAGTAGTCAACATCCAGCATCACCACCCCGGCGACACGGTGCAGAGAGAAAGGCTCCTGGCGCAGATTTTCATACAAACCCGAACGCGACAGCAACTGGGTGAGGAAATCAAAATTGGCGCGCAACGATAGCCGCTGATTCAGCTGACGGATGGCGTCCATGCTGACGGCCACCAGCAACGGGCTGATGGTGATGGTCGCGACGCCAAGGCGTACTGAGGTGAGATGGCTGATCGGCAGCAAAGCATCATCGCCCTGAATATTCATCACCCCGTGAGAAACCAGAATGATTTCGGTGATCCCGGTGAGCAACAGTACCAGGCTGGTGATGGGGATCGGCAACACAATCGCACACCAGATCAATGCCGGAACCGGAAAAGTCAGGCTACCCGCCCCGCCAATCATCGCGCCGATAGTCAGCGACAATACGACACCAACCAGCGGCAGCAACTTGCTGGCATGTAATAACGAACGCCAGGCGACCGAGCGCAGCGGGCGCGCCAGCAGAACGGGCAGCAGCATCAGCGATGTAGAAAATTGCTCACTGAACCAATCGCCCCAGGCGGTGATAAAACGCGCACTGAAGCCGACTTCCTGCACCCATGCCCCCCAGGTCGCGCACGACATCGCTGCCAGCAGGCAAGCGGGGAAAATACGCATGGCGTTAATCACCCGGCTATTTGCTGATGGCGGCAACAGATGCTTAATCAGCATGCTAACCGCCACCAGGATAAACAGGATATTGGCCACGTTGAGGGTCACGGCGAGCATGGCCCAGCCAGAGAACACCGTATCGTTAAAGACCATCGCCACAAAACACACGACATAACTGGAGATACGATGCAGAAAAGGGTTACGCACCATCAACCCGGCAATCAGCGCGTTGACCGGCCAGAACAGCGACAGTTCCTGCGGCACACGCAAATGGCTGCCAATAAAGCAGAAGAACAGCGTGATGAGGAACAGCGAGAGAGCATTCTTTTTAAAATTATTCTCTGCAAACAGCTTAACGCGCATACGTCGAACCCTGTAACCTGGAAAGTCGCTGCCATATGCCGGGGGCATCAGCAGGCATTAAACCTGAAAAAAGGACATTCTGATTCGTTAATTAAGCCCGTGTTCATCATTCAACTCTGCGCCTGGGGGTCGTAGCGAGTGCTGAGAGAGGCCAGGCAATGATGGAGAAAAGCGCGACAATTATGCCCTGTAAATAAAAAAATCGGATATCCGAGATATCCGATTTTTAAGTAATAACACAAATTTCAGTTGCAGACGGATTGCTATTTTACCGCGACTGGCCACTGACTGAGGCGAATGCCGCGTTTATCCGCATTTTCGCCAAAATCCTGTAGCACCGCTTTGACATCCGGGTCGAGATACTCAGCGTTATCGTGGTCCACAATCACCACGCTGTTTTCCGGGATCTCTGCCAGCAAACCCTGCAATTTGGGGTTATGCATAAAGGTCAGATTCTGCTGGAAGCGCAGCACGTAGTGGTCGTCATAACGGGTCAGCTGCAACGCATTGCGGTGGCTCTGATACAGGCTGAAAAGTATCTGGGTAACGATACCGATGCCGATCCCGGCCAGCATCCCAAACACAATAATGCCGACGATAGTGGCAAGGAAGGGCACATATTGCTGCGCCCCCATGCGCATTTGCTCGACGAGCAGACGTGGCGTTGCCAGCTTATATCCGGTGTACAGCAACACAGCCGCGAGGCTGGCGAGTGGAATGGCATTCAATAAATTGCTAAACCACAGCCCGCAAATCAGCAACAACACGCCATGCAGCAGAATCGAGACCTTACTTTGCGCCCCCACGCTGACGTTCACCGAACTGCGCACAATCACTGCGGTGATCGGCATCGCCCCCAGCAAACCGGCGGTGAGGTTACCCACTCCCTGGGCAAACATCTCTTTGTTTGGCGAGGGAGCCGGATGCTGTGGACGCAGTTTTTTCAGCGCCTCCTGGCTGAGTAACGTTTCCAGGCTCGCCACCAGCGCCAGCGTCAGCGCCACCACCCATACCGCAGGGTTTTGCCATGCCAGCCAGTCCGGGGTTTCCAGTTCGGCTGCCAATGCCGCCATGCTGTCAAAGGCTGGCAGGGTGATACGCGGCAAACCCGCCCCCCCCGACACCGTCGCCAGACACCCCACCAGCACTGCCACCAGCGGGCCGGGGATCCAGCTTAGCGCTTTGATCGATTTGATAAATGGCGTGGTCCAGAACCACAAAATCAGCAGCCCGACACCGGCCACCAGCATCGCCGAAGTTGAGAAAACAAACTCGCCATTCACCAGTGATATCAGCTCCGCATCGCCCGCCGCACCCAGCGCGACCGGAATCTGCTGGATAATCAGCAAAATACCAATCGCCGCCAGCATCCCCTTGATGACACTCCCCGGAACCAGGGCAATAAAACGTCCGGCACGTAGCACACCAAACAGACACTGCAACAAACCGGCGAGCATCAATGCGGTGAGGAAGGCGGAGAAGCTGCCCAGCGTCTCAATCGAAGCCACCACAATGGTGACCAGGCCCGCTGCCGGTCCGCTCACGGCAAAGCGCGACGGACTGAGCGCCGTGACCAGCAATCCGCCAATCACACCGGTGAGCAGACCGGCAAACGGTGGCAGACCGCTGGCCTGGGCAATCCCGAGACAAAGTGGCAGCGCCACCAGAAAAACCACCAGACCAGCCGGAATATCCTGGCGCAGGGTATTCAGATTCATGGTATCGATTCCTCTGCAGATTGCTGAATTAACTCTTTCAGATGGCCAGACTGCAGATCATACACGCAGCCAAACACATCCAGTTGTTGTCCGGCCTGCCATGCCAGCCGTACCGGTTCGGTTACCACTAACTGCGAAAACTGGGTAATCACATTGGCTTCCACCAGACGATTAAGCTTGCTGCCCTCTTCTTCCTGCGCGCTGGCCGCACGATATTCCACCAGCCCCTGCGCTAAACCGCTGCGCAGGGCGGCAATACGCCGTGCCAGCGCCGAATCTTCCTTTGCCAGCGGGCTTTCTGGCAGACCCAGCGCAGCCTGTACCCCGCCACAGCCGTAATGGCCGCACAACACCACACGCTCAACACCGAGATAGAAAATCGCGTACTGCAACACACTCATCAGATTGTCGTCATCAGGCACCACCATGTTGGCGATGTTGCGATGTACAAACAGTTCGCCCGGATGCGCGCCGGTTAATACCTCGGCCGGCACACGACTATCAGAGCAGCCAATCCAGAGTGAATGTGGTTTTTGCTGATGAAGATATTTTTCGAAATAGTGCGGATTACGCTGGCGGCGCTGTAATGCCCAACTGCGATTTTTCGCTAATAAGGGTTTGAGTGTCGTCACAATTATCTTCTCTTAATGTCCGGGAATACCGTATCCAGGCGAATTACGCCGTGAATAAGACAGGGATCAGGGGAAAAAGCAGAGCTTCCTCACAAAAAATGGTTATAGACGCTTAAGAGTAGTAATGCACCATAGTTATTTCCAGCTCCTTCAATTTAAGGCTAAATGTAAATTTAGATTCAGTTTATGTCGAAGGAAAGTAAGGTTTTGCAAGGTGACGGGGAAATGTTACGGAGAATGATATGCATTAATATCATATGGTTAAGTTAAAAATTAAATAATGCATAATCAATGCAATGACAAAAAAATACACGTAGTGATGTTACGGTTAATTTTCTTTTAACGATGCGGGCCATTTAATACCAGGAAACTTCTTAATTATAAAATTTATGATTGGATGATTTCACTGCCTGCCTGTTAAATACACCGAATATTACGCTATTTATAGCGCCCGGTTGCGGTAAGAGATCACGAAAATAATGAGAAGAATAATAGTTGCGATGAAAAGTAAATATTTCCGGACCTGGAAGGGCTAAATAGCGCCCGACACAGCAGGCGCTTTTTTTCCTGACGAATTATTTACCGTCCCACGCTCTCAGACGCGCTGCACGTACCTGCAACTGCTGTTCCGGCGTCAACTTGTTGTAGTTTTCCGCCATCCCGCTTTCCCAGTCACCGTACAGCGGATTGGGCAGCACGATAAATTGCGTACCAAAGCGCTGATGATTGCCGCTGACAAACGCCCGACGCTGCTCATTGTTCTGATGCCATGTCACCCCCCCGAAGTCATTCAGGTTGTCTCCGGCATACAGCACCACGTTATAGCCTTCGGCTTTGATCGCATCGAATCGTGCCTGTTTGTTGGAGCTGCCGGTGCTGAGCCGTACCGTTTTCTCATTCACCCCGGTGAAACCCAGCTTCTTCAGATTATCCACCGTCGCGGCGTAATCCTTTTGATCGCGGTTGGAAACGTAAAACATAGTGCCACCGTGGCTGTTAACGTAGTTGGCAAATTCCACCGCCCCCGGCACCGCCAGAGCCTGACGCGCCTGCGTCCAGGCTGACCAGGTTTTTCCGCTAAATGGCTGACCATTTTTTGCCTGCCACGCACTGTAGGCGCTGTTATCGATCATGGTTTCATCGAGATCGACGATCACCGCCTTGGGCTTACCGGCCAGCGAAGGTGCCTGATCAAACGCCATACGCGCGGTGTTGAACGCCTGCCAGCTCAGCGCCTGATACTCGCCCGATTGCTGGAACCAGTTTACCGCCAGTACCGACTGCTGGCCGAGCTGCGCCTGTGCCTGCTGTTTCGAAGGCTGCGCACAGCCGGTGAGCGCCAGCGCCATCAGGCCGATTGGTGCCAGCCAGGTGGTTTTTTTCATCATTTCATCCTTAAGTGATTACGGTCAGTTTGTGTAAAGCTGTCAAAATGTAGCAGTTAACGTAAGCTGTTGGCAGCAGAAAGCGATCGGCTCGATAAAGGAGATACTTATGGCTCACCCTGAACATCCGGCACCACGCTCAGCATTACTCGATGCGCTGGGCTGGCTGGAATATGCTTTTCAGCCAGCGGGCGTACCGGCTCCCTTTGACGCCGCCTATGGACACCAGCGCCACAGTGCCAACGTGGTGATGGCGGGTGACAACCTGCCGCCCAAAAGCTGCGAATCCGATGGGGTGATTGGTGAGGATAACCGGCCGGTCGCGGTCTACACGGCCGACTGTCTGCCGGTGCTGTTCGCCGATACCCATAACCATCAGGTTGCCGCGGTACATGCCGGGCTGAAAGGAACCTTGTCCGGCGTGCTGAATAGCGCTATTGACCGCCTGCTGGCGTTGGGTGCTCAGCCAGCTTCTCTGCATGTCGCCATCGGTCCGGCAATTGGTCCGTGCTGCTATGAACTGGGGCAGGATTTAGTGACGCAAATGCAGGCGCAGCCCGGTTTACCCGCGCTGAACTGGTCGGCCATCCAGCCGGAAAATCCGCAGGCCATCCGACCTCAGGCACGCGCCCAGCAGCAGGGGATTTGGTTTGATCTGCCGCATCTGGCACGGGGATTATTACAGCAACGCGGCATTCCAGCAGAACAGATTGAAGTGGTGCCGCTATGCACCTATTGCACGGCCGAAGCCGGTTCCAGTTACCGCTACAACACTCATTTTGCCAGCGGCTATCAATCCCGCTTCTCATGGATTCGCTGTCGCGACTGAATGGTTTCGCCCATAAAGATCTGATAATTAAGATCGATGCTGTCGGCATTGAAAGCCGGATCGGCAATTTTCTTCAGCAGCAACTCCGCCGCCTGGACGCCAATGTCATAGCGCGGCGTGATCACACTGGCGAGGCTGGGATACATATCCCGGCTGATATCAAGGCCGTGAAAGCCGGTAATGGCAATCTCATCCGGCACCGCGATCCCCTGGCGCTGGCACCAGAGCAGCGCGCCCAGCGAAATATCGTCATTGGTACAAAAGACCGCGTCCAGCTCCGGATGCAGCCGTAACGCCTGCTCCAGCATGGTTGCCCCGAGCCGCTGGGAAGAAAGGGTGCGCGGATTCATGCGTGCCGCACGCAGTCCCCGTTCCTGCATCGCTTTGCGGAATCCCTGGAAGCGAAACTCATCCCGACGATCATCCAGCGAACCGAGATAAACAATGCAGCGTCGCCCCTGCTCCAGCAGCGTGCGCGTCATATCATAACCCGCATTGAAGTTGTTAAAACCCACCTGCATATCGAGGCACGGACCCTGGGTATCCATCACTTCAACGATGGGGATCTTTGCCGCCCGCAGGTGCTTTACCGTTCGCAGCGTATGCTGTTTTTCACACAGGATGATGCCGTCAATATTCCACGCCAGCAGATTGAGCACCTGCTCCTCTTCGCTGCGTGCATCGTAGTTGTAGTGGGCAATCAGGGTCTGGTAGTGACCGGCGCGCGTGGCATATTCAATGCCGCTCAGCAGATCGGCAAAGATCTGGTTTTTAAACGAAGGGATCAATACGCCCAGCGTGTCGCTTTTCGCGGGCGACTGCACCCCGGCCACAGGCTGAGGCACATAGTTCAGTTCTTCGATGACCCGCGCAATACGTTCGCCGGTATAGCTGGCTACCTTATCCGGCGTACGCAGGTAGCGACTGACGGTCATTTTGGTGACACCCGCCAGCTCGGCAATGTCCTGAAGAGAGATTCGATGCTCAGTCACGATGGCTCACCTCCCTGTGCAACCACATCGGTTAGTGGATCAGTGTATTAAGGATTAACACGCCAGCCAGACCCAGCACCGAGATCAGCGTTTCCATCACAGTCCAGGTTTTCAGCGTCTCAACCACGCTGAGGTTAAAATACCCTTTGAACAGCCAGAAGCCCGGATCGTTCACGTGCGAGGCGATCACGCTGCCCGATCCCACAGCCAGCACCATCAGCGCCGGATCGGCGTGGGTCGCCGCGATAATCGGCGTCACAATCCCGGCCGTAGTGATGGCGGCGACGGTCGCCGATCCCAGCGCAACACGTAACATCGCAGCCACGGTCCAGCACATCAGCAGCGGGGACAACGAAGATCCTTTCATCACATCGGCGATATAGTTGCCGACGCCGCTATCCACCAGCACCTGTTTGAAGGCACCACCACCGGCGATGATAAAGACGATCATGGCGATAGCGGCAATGGACTCTCCGCACATGTCCATCACTTCAGCCATCTTACGACCGTTACGCAGGCCCAGCGTCAACACCGCAATCACCACGGCGATAAACAATGCCACCGCCGGGTTACCGATAAATTCAAAGAACTGGCGCAGCGGATTCTCTTTCGGTGTGGTCAGCTCAAACACCGCAGCAATCGCCATCAGCACCACCGGGATGACGGCGGCGAAGATGCTGATACCAAAACCCGGCATCTCTTCTTCGGTGAAGATTTTCGGGTTATACAGCCCTTCCGGCGGTGATTTCTCAAAGCTTTTGAGGAATTTTGAGAAGATCGGGCCTGCGACAATGACGGTTGGAATGGTGATGATCATGCCGTACAGCAGCGTGGTGCCGAGGTTCGCGCCGAAGATGGTGGCGATAGCCGTTGGCCCCGGATGCGGCGGCAGGAAGCAGTGAGTCACCGACAGCGCGGCCACCATCGGCACACCGACATACAGCAGCGGTAAACCAGCAGCCGCCACGATGGTAAACACCAGCGGCAACAGCAGCACAAAACCCACTTCATAGAACATCGCCAGGCCAACAATCAGGCCGGTGACCACCAGCGCCCATTGCAGCCGTTCCTTACCGAAGGCGGCAATCAGCGTAGTGGCAACACGTTGCGCGGCCCCGGTGTCAGACACCAGCCGCCCGAGCATGGCACCAAAGCCGAGGATCATCGCCAGTCCGCCCAGCGTCGAACCGATCCCTTTCTGGATTGACGCCATCACATTCAGCGGCGTCATCCCTTCGGCGATACCCACCACAGCGGAGACAAACACCAACGCGATAAAGCCGTTGACCTTAAAAACAATCATTAAAACCAGCAGGAGAACCACGCCCAGAACAATTATGGTTATTGGCATTTTTATTATCCATACAGATACAAAGAGGTGATTTAGGTTTAGGCGCACCCTGGTGAATGCGCCACTTTCATCAAACCGCTACGCGCATACCACCATCAACAAACAGCAGGTGACCATTAACAAAATCCGACGCTTTGGAGGACAGGAACACGGCTGCACCGATCAGCTCCTCAGGTTTGCCCCAGCGCGCTGCCGGGGTGCGTTTGGTGAGCCAGCCGGTAAAGGCAGGATCGTCTGCCAGCGCCTGGGTCATTTCGGTCACGAAGTAGCCCGGTGCAATGGCGTTGACCTGGATATTATGACGCGCCAGTTCTACGCACATACCACGCGTCAGCATGGTCACTGCCCCTTTGGATGCGGCGTAAGGCGTGATGGTGTCGCGCCCTAATTCACTCTGCATCGAACCGATGTTGATGATTTTGCCCTGCTGACGATCCACCATCTTCTTCGCCACCGTTTGTGAGACGAGGAAGACTGCGGTCTGGTTAACGGCGATAACGTCATTCCAGTCCTGCTCCGGGAACTCGAGGAACGGGCGACGACGCTGAATCCCGGCGTTGTTCACCAGCACATCAATGGCACCCCACTCGGCTTCAATCTCGTCCACGGCCTGCTGCACCTGAGCTGACTGCGTCACATCAAACGCCTTCGCCTGGGCGCGTAGCCCCAAATCGCGCAGTTTGGCAGCGGCCTGTTCCGCACCCGCCGGGGTGGTGGCGTTAACGATCACTTCCGCACCGGCCTCGGCCAGGCCGCGTGCCAGCAGGAAACCAATGCCGCGTGCCGAACCGGTGATCAAAACACGTTTACCTTCGAGGGAAAAAAGCTGACTCATAACCATCTCCTTAAAATGTTAACTGGACTTTTGCGGCACGGGTTTTGTCACCCGCAAACTGCAGCGCAGCATCAATGTCCTGCCAGCCATACTCGCCGCTGAACAACGGCAATGGGTTGACAATGCCCTGAGCCAGCCACTCGACGGCGGTGTTGAATTCGTGGGTAAAACGGAAGGAACCGACCAGGTTAATCTCTTTGGCAATCAACTGCATAATTGGGAACGAGGGGATGGCACCACCCATACCCACCTGCACCAGCGTGCCTTTGGCGCAGACCACATCCAGGCAGCGTTGCAGTGATGACGGATGCCCGGAAGCTTCAAACGCCACGTCAAAATAGCCCTTATCAGCCAGATACGGCGCGAAGTCGCCAGTAGCGGCATGGATCACGTCAGTGGCTCCCATCTGCTGCGCCATTGCCAGCGAACGCTCGCTAATATCGCTGCACACCACCGACGCCGCACCGCGTGCTTTAGCCGCGGCGGCAATCAGGCAGCCGATCGGGCCAACCCCGGAGATAAATACATGCTTGCCGCTGAGATCTCCTGCCTGATGGGTGGCGTGAATGCACACCGCCAACGGTTCGGCAAATACCATCACACTTTCATCAGCATCCTGGGGAAAGGGGACGCATTGCGCGCTATCCACTACTTTGTATTGGGTGAAACCGCCGTCAACGTGCGGTACATACATGGCGCTGCCGAAGAAACGCATGGAGACGCATTGGTTCTCCTGCTCGCGCTGGCAATATTTGCACTCACCGCAGGGCTTAGAAGGGTTAACCGCTATTTTCTGATCGGGCTTCAGTCGTGGATCGTCGCTTTCAACCACATAGCCAATCACCTCATGGCCGAGAATCATCGGCATTTTGACTTCAAAGCTGCCGACTTTGCCTTCCTGATAATAATGCAGATCCGAACCGCAAATGCCGCCGCGCGTAATGCGCACCAGCGTCCCTTTGCCGTTCCACTCCACCTGCTGCTGTGCCACGCTGACTTGTTGTTTTCCGGTGATCACGCAGGATTGCGTTTCGATATTCATAACTTCCCCATTCAGTGGTGTTGCAATGGGGGCCATAAAACCGGGTTAGCGGGGTTAAAACTGTGGCGAAGATCACTCAAAAACATGTTACGAAAAAGCTGTTACGCATAACGTGATACACGATCGCCCTACCCGGAACTCAGCGAGAGAAATATCCAGGTTATCGCCAGAGCGGTCCTGGTTACCTCCCATCCCAAACCTGTGAAGATACGCCCATCCTCAATGGGGATAGCTGGATTGAGTCTCAGTAATTAATAACTAAAGAGCTAAGTCGTTAGCCATGACCTTAATGCCATTTCAGGGTGAGTAAGTTCTTTCCCGTGCCTGGGTAAAAGATGTCCGATTCTTGCGCCCGTACTTACCACCCTGCTTTTTTTGATGTGACTCACAGGCTGAATACGTCCCACTTCCTTCCTGATAAATACCCATTAGAGTTAACTCATCCGACCACTTCATTAGTGAGTGATTATGACTGAGTACTCTGCGCTGTTCGCCCCACTGGATCTGGGCTTTACCCAACTTAAAAACCGTTTTCTGATGGGTTCCATGCACACCGGTCTGGAAGAACATAGCGATGGCGCTGAACGGCTGGCCGCCTTTTATGCAGAACGGGCGCGTGAAGGCGTGGCGCTGATTGTCACCGGTGGCATCGCCCCCAATCCACAGGGTGTGGTGGCACAGGGCGGCGCGATTCTTCATCAGGAAAGTCAGTGCGGCTGGCACCGTACCCTCACCGATGCGGTGCATGCCGCCGGGGGGAAAATTGCCCTGCAAATCCTGCACGCGGGGCGCTACAGCTATCAACGCAATCTGGTGGCCCCTTCGCCGTTACAGGCACCGATCAATCCCTTTATGCCACAGGCGCTGAGCGAAGCGGATATTCTGCAAACCATTGCCGACTTCGCCCATTGCGCCCGGCTGGCGCAGCAGGCGGGCTATGATGGCGTGGAGATTATGGGTTCGGAAGGTTATCTGATTAACCAATTTCTGGTGGCGCACACTAACCAGCGCGAGGATGACTGGGGCGGCGATATCGCGCGACGTCAGCGTTTTGCGCTGGCGGTCACGCGGGCAGTGCGCGCTGCGGTGGGCAACGACTTCATCATTATCTTCCGTATTTCCATGCTGGATTTGGTGCATAACGGCAGCACGCTGGCCGAAACGCTACAACTGGCGTCAGGGCTGGAGCAGTGCGGCGTCACCTTGTTTAACAGCGGCATCGGCTGGCATGAAGCGCGGATTCCCACCATCGCCACCTGCGTGCCACGCGCTGGATTTGCCTGGGTAACGAAACACCTGCGTGACCATGTTTCCGTACCGGTGATTGCCACCAACCGCATCAATCACCCGGCGGTGGCCGACGAAATAGTGCGTGACGGCATCGCCGATATGGTGTCGATGGCACGCCCTTTCCTCGCTGATGCCGCATTTGTCAGCAAAGCCCAGGCCGGTAATGCCGATGCCATTAACACCTGCATCGCCTGTAATCAGGCCTGTCTCGATCAGATTTTTGTCGGCAAGGTGACGTCCTGCCTGGTCAATCCCCGCGCCTGCCATGAAACGCTGATGCCCGTGACCGCTGCCGCAACCCCAAAACGGCTGGCGGTGGTTGGGGCAGGCCCGGCGGGGATGGCGTTTGCGTTACAGGCAGCACAGCGCGGCCATCAGGTCACGCTGTATGAAGCCGGGGCGCAGATCGGCGGGCAATTCAACATTGCCCGACAAATTCCCGGCAAAGAGGAATTCAGCGAAACGCTGCGCTACTTCCGCCATCAGCTTGAGGCCGCTGGTGTGACCCTCCATACCCAATGCCGCGTCACGGCTGAGCAACTGGATGACGCCGATGAAGTGATCGTCGCCACCGGCATTGCCCCACGCCAGCTCACGCTACCCGGCATCGATCATCCCAGCGTTTTAAGCTATCTCGACGTACTGCGCGATAAAAAGCCGGTGGGGCAACGCGTGGCGATTATTGGCGCGGGCGGCATTGGTTTCGATACCGCAGAATTTCTGCTGCATCAGGCCACGCATCAGGAAGATTTCTATCAAAACTGGGGCATTGACCATTCGTTGCAGGCGCGGGGAGGATTAATACCTGCTGCGCCAGTGCCTGCCGATCGCCAGATCTGGCTGTTGCAACGCAAATCCGGCAAACCCGGTGCCGGGCTGGCAAAAACTACCGGCTGGATCCATCGCGCCAGCCTGCAAGCGCACGGCGTGAAAATGTGGGGGGATGTGGAGTATCTGAAGATTGATGATGAGGGGTTGCACCTGCGCCATCAGGGCGAGGACATTACACTGGCGGTGGATAACGTGGTGATCTGCGCCGGTCAGGAACCTCTGCGCGAACTGGCCGATCAACTCAGGGCGCGCGGTAAACCGGTCCGGCTGATTGGCGGTGCGGACGTGGCGCAGGAGCTGGATGCCCGCCGCGCCATTGCACAAGCGACTGAGCTGGCGCTCAGCCTGTAATCAACGCAGTTTGACGGAACGCAGCACCACAAACTTGGCGGTTGACGCCACCAGCGTGCAGTTGCCGAACAGCTTTTTCATCTTGTGATGATAATCGAGGTGGCGGTTGCCCACGATGCGCAACTCGCCGCCATATTGCAGACAACGTTTGGCATCACGCAGCATTTGCCAGGCCAGGTGATCGGTTACGGCATGCTGCTGGTGGAACGGCGGATTACACAACACCGCGTGCAGACGATCGGAGGGGAATCCGCTCAGCGCGTTGTTCACGCGGAACTGGCAGCGCGCTAAATCCTGCGGGCGGTTCACTTCGACGTTAAGACGGCTCGACGCCACTGCCATGTAAGACTCATCAAAGAACAGCACTTCAGCCTGTGGATTCTGCTCCAGCGCCATCAGGCCAATCACCCCATTACCGCAGCCGAGGTCGAGAATCTCCCCCTCCACATCATGTGGCAGATGCTGCATAAAAAAGCGTGCGCCAATATCCAGCGAGCTACGGGAAAACACGTTGGCGTGGTTATGGATCTGATAGTCAGTGTCATCCAGCGGCCAGACGGTGGTTGGTGACTGTGCAGCCAGCTTTGGCGCGGTGTAATGGCTATAGACCAGACGCGCCTTTTTCCATGCCAGCGAGGTTTTGCTTTCACCAAGAATGCGCTCAAACAGTTGCAGGGTGGAGCTATGGATATCTTTGGCTTTCGCCCCAGCCAGAATCAGCGTCTCAGGCGTCACCACATCACGCAGCGCACGCAGCTGATGCTCCAGCAATGCCAGGGTCTTAGGGATTTTGATCATCACCACCGCCGGGGCGGCAGGCAGCGCCGCCAGGCTGTCGAGAAACTGCACCTGATCTTCATCCATATCATTGAGGCGCAGGTTTTGCCGTGCCGCCTGCTGGCTGAGCCATGAATCGCTGACATGCCAGACCTGACGATTTTGCAGTCCGCAGGTCAGCGCACCGAAGCTGTCATTAAATAACAGTACCGGACCGTCCGGCAGCGCCTGCTGCAACAGATATTCATCTGCCGCATCCCACGCCTGCAAAGGGCTTTCTTCGCGCATCGGCGGAAAGCGGTGCAGCGTCAGGGTGCGATCGGTCAGTTCAAGTTGGCTCATGGAATCTCCGGCGTGGTACACTTTGCGCGATTTTCGCCCTAAAAAGGGGGCGCAGTATACTGTCTTTCACCGGGAATCCCAATGTCATTAATCTATCTGCAGGGCTACCCTGAACATATCCTCAGCCAGGTACAGACGCTGATTGAGCAGCAACGTCTCGGCGCTTTTTTACAACAGCGCTATCCCGATATGCACGATCTGGTGAGCGATAAAGCGCTGTACGATTACACCCAGGGACTGAAAAACCGCTACATGCGCAGCGCGCCGCCGGTGAGCAAAGTGATTTGGGATAATAAAATCAAGGTGATGAAGCACGCCCTTGGCCTGCACACCGCCATCTCCCGTGTACAGGGTGGCAACCTGAAATCCAAAGCCGAAATCCGCATCTCCACCTTTTTCCGTCTCGCGCCGGAAGCCTTTCTGCGCATGATCGTGGTGCACGAACTGGCGCATCTGAAAGAGAAGGATCACAGCAAAGCCTTCTATCAACTCTGCTGCCATATGGAGCCGGATTATCATCAGCTGGAGTTCGATGCCCGGCTGTGGATGACCGAGCAGGCGCTGCGCGGTAACGCCGCCTGATACCTTTGCTTTTCCCGTCGTAGCACATATGCTCAGAGGCGTCTGATTTCCCTCACTTAATGGGTTGGTGCTATGACACTCCAGCAGCTGAACTATTTTCTTGCCGCCATTGATTTTGGCACCATCTCGAAAGCGGCTGAGGCGCTACATATCTCGCAGCCATCGCTGTCCGACCAGATTTTGCGGCTGGAAAGCGAGATGGGCACCCATCTGTTTATTCGTACCAATCGTCGTCTGATTCTGACTGAAGCTGGCTCGCGGCTCGAACCCCATGCCCGCGCCACCACTCAGGCGGCACAGCGCGGCTATGAAGCGGTGCAATCGGTGCGCCAGCTTAAGGATGGTCTCGCCTCGTTTGGCACCTTCAGTTCCGCCTACCAATATTTTCTGGCCGACCTGATATGTGAGTTCCGCGCACGCTATCCGGGAGTGCGGATGCGACTGATCGGCACCAATTCCTCAGAAGTGGCGCGTTCGGTGATTGATGGCGAAATTGAAGCGGGCCTGGTGATGCTGCCAGTAAACAACAAAAATCTGGTGATCAGTGAACCCGTGTGGTCAACGCAAATTGGTTATATCTCGGCCAGCGATGCACGACTGGCAGGCAGTAAAGATATGCAGGCGTTGCTAAACGCCCCTCTCATACTGAGTGAAGCGACCTGGCATAACAGCGATCCGATTCGCCGTCTGCTTAACCAACGGGCGCAGGAGACTGGCGCCCGGCTGGAGCCAATTATTGAAGTAGAACACCAGGAAACCGCAATGGAACTGGCAGCGCGGGGATTGGGAGATCTTATCGCTACCCGTCCGATCCTCCACCATCTTGGTTATGGTGACAAACTCAAGTGGGTGCCGATCGAACCTCCGGCTTTCGAAGTCTTCGCCTTTATCCACCGCGCGGATACCGCGATCTCCTCCGCCACGCGCGAAATGATGCAGCTAATGCGACGTTATTTGCAGGAGGTGCAGATGGCGTACAGCCATATCGAATGCTGATGGAAAACGGTGGGTATAGGGCAAACCTATATGAACCAAAATCATAACCCTATTCATCCCGCGCAAATAGCCGCTTAAAACTATGTCAATCACGTTACCCCAATGTTGCAATAACTTTGCAGGAGAGACGTATGACATCACAGGCGCGCTATTGTGTAATTGGTGCAGGAGCTGCTGGCCTGGCAGCGTTACGCACTTTACAAGAACTGGGCATTCATGCCGATTGCTTCGAAAAAAGCGGCCAGGTCGGCGGCCACTGGCACCATGACTATGATGCCCTGCATCTGATTACCCCGAAGAAAAGTTCCGGTTTTGATGGCTTCCCGATGCCGGATGCATGGCCAGTCTACCCCAGCCGCGATCAGGTACGGCAGTACATCGACAGCTACGCCGAACACTTTGGCCTGAGAGAGAAAATTCATTTTAACAGCACTGTAGAACGTATTGTGCCGCTGGGCACGGCGGGCAGCGAGGGCTGGCAGGTGACCGTAAATGGGCTGACGCGTCACTATCAGGGCGTGCTGGTCGCCAATGGGCATCTGTGGGACTGCGCTTTTCCTGCGGAAGCGAACCACTTCAGCGGCATCTCACTGCATTCCGGCCAGTATCGCAACACCGATCAACTTCAGGGTAAGGTGCTGGTGGTGGGTTGCGGTAACTCCGGGTGCGACCTGGCGGTTGACGCTGCACAGCATCGCCTGACGACCGATATCGTGATTCGCCGGGGTCAGGTGTTCCAGCCAAAAGCGCTGCTCGGCGTGCCACGTGCCGAGATCCCCTTCCTTAACCAACTGCCGCCAGAATTACAAAACGCCTTTACTCAGGTCATGACGATGATTTCTGTCGGAAACTGGGAAAATTATCCCGGAATGCCGCAGCCGGAAAGCTGGGATTTGGAAAAACAGCCACCCGTGGTCAACACCCTGCTGATGTACTGGATCCAGCATGGCCGTATCGGTGTACGTCCGGCTATTGAACATATCGACGGCAAAACGGTGCATTTCAGCGATGGCAGTGCCGCCGAGTACGACAGCATTCTCTGGGCTACCGGTTTTCATACTCGTTTACCGTTCCTCGATGAAACCCTGCTCGACTGGGAGGATGGCGTGCCACTGCGCACCGCCGCCATGACCCTGCCAACCACGCTAGAGAACCTTTATTTTGTCGGTCTTTCCGCGCCGCGTGGCCCGCAGTGGCCGACCTACTGCCAGCAAACGCGTCTCATCGCCCGCATGATTCAGCTGCGCGAGCAAGGCGTGCCCAATATCGCCAGCCTGCTGGCGGCACAACAGCCGCATGAGGCACGCATCGATATTGTACGCCGCCTGTGGCAAGCCAACCTCGACGAAACCTGGCGCACGCTGGACCTGCTGGAAACCATGCATAGCAGCCTGCTGCGCAACGCTTCCCTCACCGCCTGACTGGAGAAAGACCATGAACACACAACAACCTGTCGCCCTGGTTACCGGTGCTGCCTCCGGTATGGGCAAAGCCGTGATGGAGAAGTTT
Source organism: Pantoea sp. X-Soil-TKNS-1280 (assembly GCF_059730475.1). Lineage (NCBI taxonomy): Bacteria > Pseudomonadati > Pseudomonadota > Gammaproteobacteria > Enterobacterales > Erwiniaceae > Pantoea > Pantoea sp. X-Soil-TKNS-1280. The sequence goes on from NZ_AP035962.1 coordinate 3,791,975, forward strand.
CAGCGCGAAGGCTGGGCGGTGGTCGCCATCGACCGCAGCGAAATGCCGCCACAACCTGGTATCACGTCGGTGGTCGCCGATATCACCTGCTACAGCGCGTTACGTGAAGCGGTGGCCGGAGCGTTACAGGGCCGCCGCGTCAGTGCACTGATCAACGCGGCGGGGATTTTCCCGGTCTCCACGCTGGAGAGCAGCAACGATACGCTCTATCGCCAGATTTTCGACGTCAACGTGCTGGGCAGCGTCAACACCGCCAAAGTCGCCAGCGAATTTATCAGCGCCCAGGGTGGCGCGCTGCTGATGTTCGCTTCGGTGGATGCCTTTGCCGTCTCCCCCGGCCAGTTGCTGTATAGCGCTTCGAAAGCCGCCGTGGTGTCGCTGGTGAAATCGCTGGCGATTGAGTTGGTCGGGAAAAAAATCGTGGTGAACGCCATCGCCCCCGGCTGGGTCGAGACCGAAGGCACGCTGAAAAGCGGGCGGATCCATGAAGGTGTGAAAGCCGTGCCGATGCAGCGCGCGGCCAGTGTCGGGGAGATCGCCGACTGGGTGTGGGCCTTCAGTTCACAACCGGGCTATATCACCGGCGAAACCCTGGTCATCTCCGGGGGCAGTTATATGCGTTAAGCAGTTTATTCACAGGCGTCGTACTCCACTTCCAACAGACAGGGTAAGACAATGAAACAACAAACAATAAATCCAGCACTTCAGGGAGCAGTTGGCTATGTAAAGGAGCGACCAACATCGCGTCAGATGGCACGGGACGGCAATTTAACCCGTGCAGTTACCGGCGTCACGCTGGGGAATATGGTGGAATGGTTCGACTTCGCCATCTACTCCTCCATGGCGATGACAATGGCAAAAGTGTTCTTCCCCACCACCAACAGCTACAACGAATTGATCGCTATTTATGCCGCGTTTGCCGCCGGGTTTGTTATTCGTCCATTAGGGGGATTTCTGTTTGGCCCGATTGGCGATAAATATGGCCGCCGTACCGCGCTGGTTGCCAGCATCAGCCTGATGTCGGTCGCCACCCTTTGCATCGCGCTGATCCCCGGTTACCACAGTATCGGCATTGCTGCGCCGATTCTGCTGGTACTGATGCGCATGTTGCAGGGCCTCTCTACCGGCGGTGAATATGGCGGGTCCTGCATTTTTATCGCTGAGCATAGCCCGGATAAACGCCGTACCTTTTTCACCAGTTGGCTGGAGTTTGGCAACATTTCCGGCTTCCTCGTGGGCGGTATTATCGTCAATGTGATCAGCAATGCGCTGGGTGACGCCACCATGGTCGCCTGGGGCTGGCGGGTGCCTTTTGTCATTGCCGGGTTGCTGGGCATTGTGGCGTTGTTTATCCGCTTACGCGTCGATGAAACCCCGGTATTCCGTGCAATGCAGGCAGGTAAAGCCAGAGCAGAAGCCCATGCCCCGGCACGCTGGACATTATTCCTCAAAGAGTGGCCGCAGTTGCTGCGCTGCGCCGGTTTGGTCGCCACCTTCAATATCAATTACTACATCGTGCTGGGTTATATCCCCAGCTACCTGGTGAGTTTTATGGGGAAATCCGCGGAGTTCAGCGCCCGGTTGTCGCTGATTGCCACCCTGGCGCTACTCTTGTTTATCCCGCTGTTCGGCATGCTGGGGGATCGGGTTGGCAGAAAGCGCATGCTCATCACCGGCTGTGTACTCATCATCCTCTCTGCGGTCCCCGTTTTCTGGGCTATTCAAAGCCACGGCTTGAGCGCAATTGTCATCGGCATGGCGGTGTTGATTCTCGGCATGCTGTTTTTTGAAGGCACCATCCCCGCCACCTTAACGTCGCTGTTTGGCACCACCGTACGCTACAGCTGCTTTGCCATTAGCTACAACCTGTCGGTTTCCGTGCTTGGCGGCACCGCGCCGCTGGTGAATACCTGGCTGATTGAAAAAACCGGCATCACGCTGATCCCGGCGTTTTACCTGATGGGGGGCGCGATCCTGGGTTTGCTGGCGCTGTGGAAAATGCAGGACCGCACCGGCCAGGCGCTGCCATCCTAATCCTTCTTTATCACCTGTGTATCTATGGAGCATAAAATGAGCCTGACCACGAAAGTAAAAATCTCTTCCGGCGGTGCCTATGAGTCCGTTTTTGGTTACTCACGTGCCGTCAAAGCTGACAATCAGCTACATATTTCGGGCACCTGCGCCACGCCGGATTTTGAAAAGGCGGATGCTTACGAGCAGACAAAATCGATCCTGGACACCATCGCCCGCGTGGTACAGCAGGCAGATATGGAGATGGAGGATGTGGTACGCACCGTGGTGTATGTGCGTGACATCAACGATGCGGAAAAAGTCGCAAAGGCACATCTTGAGACCTTTGGCACCATCCGTCCGGCCAGCACCATTGTGCAGGTGGATTCGATGCTCAGGACCTGGCAGCGGGTAGAAATCGAAACTTACGCCATTCGTTAAACCGGCAGCAGCGCCCCGTGTTGGGCGCTGCCATGGACAGGATTACAAAAACTCCTGTGCCTTCTGAATCAAACTGGTTTTGGTCAGCGCGCCAAGGAAAAGGCGCTCCTGTGGATTGTTCAGCACCGGCAGACGTTCCAGCGTCACCCGGGAAAACGCCTCCCAACCTTCGCGCATACTTTGGTTCTGATAAATACACGGGAAATTGCTATCCATCACTATACTCACCGGTGACTGCAAGGTGATCTCCTCAGCCAGCACCTTGCGCGCAATATCGTGAATCGATACCACCCCGAGAAACTGGCCGCTGGCGTTGATGACGTAGACATAACGTTCGCGCTTGAGTGAACTCACCGCCAGCGCCTGCCCGACTGACTCATCCGGTTGCAGGGCCGCACCGGGGATGATCAGCTGGTCTACGTGCATGTTGTCGAAATCATATTTGGCTTCAGAACGGCTGAGATGCCCACTCACCACCGGATAGGTGCTGGCGGATTGCAGACGATAAACCAGCATTGACGCCAGCACCGACGCAATCATCAGCGGGAACAACAGGCTGCTGTTGAGCGTCATTTCCAGCACCATCAACATCGCCATCAGCGGGGCCTGGCTGACCGCCGCCAGCACCGCCGCCATGCCGATAGCGGCATACAGCAGCGTATCGCCCACCGGTAAATGCAACGTGGCACCGAAGGTGGCAAGCAACGCCCCCAGCAATGCACCAATTAATAAGGAAGGGGTGAACAATCCGCCAACCGCGTTTGAGCCGACCGAAAGCGTGGTTGCCAGGGTTTTCAGAATCAACAAACCCAGCAGGCCCCCCAGCAGATAATGACCCTCGATGATTTTAATGATCACTTCATAGCCATTACCCAGAATATCGGTGGAGATCAGCGCCAGAAACCCCACAGCCAAACCACCGACACCGAGACGCAACGGCAGCGAACGGACGCGTCCAAACAGCGCTTTGCTGCGTGCAATCAGTTTGATCAGCAACCAACCCGCCAGCCCGGAGGCCAGCCCAATCAGCACCGTCATCAACAGGCTGGTCATATTCAGCTGGAAACTGACGTCAGACAACGGATAGAGCGCGTTGCGGAAGCCCAGTGACCACATGGTCATCACCGCCACCGCAGAAGCGATAACCAGCGGAATCAGCCGCTGCAACGCGGAAATGCCAAAGGCGATCTCGGCGACAAAGATCGCCGAAGCCAGCGGCGCATGGTACACCGACGACAAGCCAGCAGCGGCGGCCATCGCCACAATATCGCTATTACGCAGACCGAGTGATTTCGGCAACCAGCGGCCAATTAAGCTGCCGCACAGCGCCGAAAGCTGCACCATCGGCCCTTCTTTACCTATCGATGCGCCACTGCCGATACTGGCAATCGATGACAGGGCGCGAAACAGTGAAGTTTTGGTCGGCACCGCATCCAGCCGGGCGTTGATCACTTCGAGGTAATCTGTTTTCACCGTTTCCTGCTGCTCAATGCTGACGGCATAACGCAAAAACCACCCCGCCAGCAAGCCACCAGCGCCCACCAGCAGCGGCCAAAAAATCCACGGCCAGACATGCATCGCCACGGTGATTTCACTATCACTGTGAAATAACAGACGGTTAATCAGATCGATAACCCCGCGAAAAGCGAGCGTCACCAGTGAGGCCGCGCAACCGACCGGGATGGCAATCAGCAAGGTGGTCCAGTTCAGTGCATGTTTACTTCCACTCACCCGCGCGTCCTCTTCTGTCCGGGATAAAAATCATAGCTGCATCATCATATTGGAATGCGGATCTCAGGATCAAATTTCGCCTGTGTTTGCTAATTACGTCACCGTGCCAGCATGCTACTCTGCCGTTTTATCCCTGCCGGAGAAACCGCACGTGATTCGCTTCGCTATTGTGGGAACCAACTGGATTACCCGCCAGTTTATCGACGCCGCACATGAAAGTGGCAAAATGAAACTGAGCGCCGTTTATTCACGCCAGCAGCAGCAGGCTGAAGCCTTCGCTAACGATTATCCCTGCAAGCACATCTTCACCTCGCTTGAGGCGATGGCCGCCAGCGACGCCATCGACGCGGTCTATATCGCCAGCCCAAACGCGCTGCACTGTGAACAGGCACTGCTGTTTATGTCGCACGGCAAGCATGTGATTTGCGAAAAACCGCTGGCCTCCAACCTGCGCGAAGCGGAAGCAATGATCGCCTGCGCGCGTGAAAACCAGGTGGTGCTGTTCGAAGCCTTCAAAACCGCCAGCCTGCCGACCTTTTTGCAGCTGCAAAAATCCCTGCCGCAGATTGGCAAAATGCGCAAAGCGCTGCTGAATTACTGCCAGTATTCCTCCCGCTATCAGCGTTATCTGGCAGGGGGAAACCCCAATACCTTTAACCCGCAGTGGTCCAACGGTTCCATTATGGATATCGGATATTACTGCCTTGCGGCTGCGGTCACCTTATGGGGCGAACCCCAGCAGGTGACCGCCCAGGCTTCACTGCTGGAAAGTGGCGTGGATGCACATGGCGTGGCGGTGTTGGGCTATGGAGATTTCGATGTAACGATTCTGCATTCTAAGGTGAGTGATTCACTGATACCGAGCGAAATTCAGGGCGAGGCTGGCTCACTGGTGATTGAGAAAATCTCCGAGTGCCAGCAGTTGCGCTTTATCCCACGCGGCGGCGAGGGCCAGAATCTGACGCAGATGCAGCACATCAACACTATGCTGTATGAAGCCGAAACCTTTTCCCGGTTGGTGAATGGGGGTCAGGTGGAGCATCCCGGTCTGCAAACGTCGCGTATCACCGCCGCATTGCTGACAGAAATTCGTCGCCAGACCGGTGTCATTTTCCCGGCAGATAATCCGTAGCGGCACGTTTTTATCCGTCCGAACGGAATCTCCGTTAGGTAAATATTTCAAAATATTTCCTGCACCCCATTGCTTCCCGGCGCAGTGGCAAGTATGTTAGCCAACGCAAAGGGGAGTAACTTATAAGCTGATTGATCGTCATTACGATGCATTAAGCATCCGGTCATCAGGCAACCCGGAATCCATTCTGAGTTGTAAGTGAGACCTTGCCGGAAGGCGAGGTTTGCTTATAACAAAAAAGCGGCTGACGTCTTCTGACTTCGGCCTTTTTTATTTTCAGGACAGGATACGTTTATGCAAACTGTAGGCACGCCACTGCTGTGGGGCAGTTTTGCCGTTGTAGTGTTGATCATGCTGGCGATTGATCTCTTGCTCCAGGGACGTCGCGGCGCACAAACCATGTCATTCAAACAGGCGGCAATCTGGTCGCTGATTTGGGTCTCAGTCTCCTTGCTGTTCAGCGCCGCGTTCTGGTGGTATCTCGACGGCAGTGCCGGGCGCGAAGTGGCAACGGCACAAACCCTTGCCTTCCTTACCGGCTACATCCTGGAAAAAGCGCTGGCGGTGGATAACGTCTTCGTCTGGTTGATGCTGTTTAGCTACTTTGCCATTCCGGCCCAGCTGCAACGCCGTGTACTGATCTATGGTGTCTTGGGCGCGATCGTGCTGCGTACTATCATGATTTTCGGCGGCAGCTGGCTGGTCACACAATTCAGCTGGATTCTGTATATCTTCGGTGCCTTCCTGCTGTTCACCGGCCTGAAGATGGCGCTGGCGAAAGAGGACGATGACAACGCGGTGGGCGATAAGCCGCTGGTGCGCTGGCTGCGTAAACACCTGCGCATGACCGAGAGCCTGGAAGGCGAGAAATTCTTCACCCGCAAAAACGGCGTGCTGTTCGCCACCCCGCTGCTGCTGGTGTTGATCATGGTCGAACTGAGCGACGTCATCTTCGCCGTTGACAGTATCCCGGCTATCTTTGCCGTCACCACCGACCCCTTTATCGTTCTGACCTCAAACCTGTTCGCTATCCTTGGTCTGCGTGCCATGTACTTCCTGCTGGCCAACGTGGCGGAGCGCTTCTCGATGCTGAAATACGGCCTGGCCATTGTGCTGGTGTTTATCGGTATCAAGATGCTGATTGTTGAGTTCTACCATATCCCGGTAGCCATCTCGCTGGCGGTGGTTGGGGTGATTCTGGGGGGGACACTGCTGATTAATGCCTGGGTTAACCACAGAAACGACCAGAAGAAGATCTCATCATAATCTGCTACAGGGGCGTTAATCGCCCCTGCTTTATTTTGCGACACAACACTCCATCCAGCCAATATTCTGCAACCACCGATATCATCAGCAGATCAAAAATCCACACTCACCGCAAACCACAGAATTATCTCTTTCTTCACCGAATGTTTTCCTTATACTCCGCCAGCTACACTATCGCCGTGCGGTGATTCCGCGCAGCAAACTTATTACCGACATATAAAAAGATCGTGATATGCAAACAAACATCATTGGACGACTCGGCGCGCTGTTCGCAGGCAGCCTGGTAAAACAAATTATGCTGGGGTTGATTGCCGGTGTGGCACTGGCCTGGTTTTCGCGCGATGCGGCGCTGGCCGTTGGCCTGCTGGGTGAGCTGTTCGTTCGCGCCCTGAAAGCGGTAGCTCCGCTGCTGGTACTGGTACTGGTGATCTCGTCGATTGCCAATCATCAGCAAGGGCAAAAAACCAATATCCGCCCGATTATCATGCTGTATCTGCTGAGCACGTTTTTCGCGGCCATCGTTGCGGTGGTGTTCAGCCACCTGTTCCCACAGATGCTGTCGATGAACGTCGGCAAGACCGAAATCACCCCACCCTCTGGTATTGCCGAGGTGTTACATGGCCTGCTGATGAGCATGGTGTCGAACCCGATTGATGCTCTGATGAACGCCAATTACATCGGCATTCTGGTGTGGGCGCTGGGCCTGGGTCTGGCGTTTCGTCATGCCAGCCCGAGCAGCAAAGCCTTTCTCAACGATGCCTCGAATGCCGCCACCTGGGTGGTACGCTGTGTGATCCGTTGCGCCCCGCTGGGGATTTTTGGCCTGGTAGCGTCGATTCTGGCTTCAACCGGTTTTGATGCGTTGTGGGAATATGCCAGCCTGCTGTCATTGTTGATCGGCTGTATGCTGCTGATGGCGCTGGTGGTTAACCCGCTGCTGGTGTTTAACAAAATCCGCCGTAATCCCTACCCGCTGGTCTTCACCTGCATGCGTGAAAGTGGCGTCACCGCCTTCTTCACCCGCAGTTCGGCAGCCAATATTCCCGTGAATATGGCACTGGCAAAACGTCTGGGTCTCGATGAAGACACCTATTCCGTCTCGATTCCGCTGGGTGCCACGATCAGTATGGCGGGGGCGTCAATCACCATCACCGTGCTGACGCTGGCTGCTGTGCATACGCTGGGGATTTCTGTCGATGTGCCCACCGCGATTTTGCTTAGCCTGGTGGCCTCGCTGTGCGCCTGTGGCGCTTCTGGCGTCGCCGGTGGTTCGTTGCTGCTGATTCCGGTCGCCTGCAATATGTTTGGTATTCCCAATGACCTGGCAATGCAGGTGGTGGCGGTCGGTTTCATTATCGGTGTGCTACAGGATTCTGCCGAAACCGCACTGAACTCCTCAACGGATATTCTGTTTACCGCAGCGGTGTGCCAGGCCGAAGCGGAGCGTTCAGCCAGCACGACAGCATAATTGACACATCCCGTAGCGGCGCGATTTATCGCGCGGGTTTTTAGCCTGCTAACTACGCGCGATAAATCGCGCCGCTACGGTTGATTACTGGCTTATAACGTGACGCCGCTTTTAAAAATCGCTAACTCACGAAAATCATTGGTTTCATTACGGCTGGGTTTACCGTTGGCAATGGCGACAATCATGTCAACAAAATCCGCCAGCATCGCCTCCATGCTCATGCCTTCAATCAGCCGTCCGGCATTAAAATCAATCCAGTGAGGCTTCTTCTCCGCCAGTTGCGTATTGGTGGCAATTTTCACCGTCGGGACAAAGCCGCCATAAGGCGTACCCCGCCCCGTCGTGAACAGCACCATATGACAGCCTGCTCCCGCCAGTGCGCTGGTGGCGACCGCATCATTGCCCGGTGCGCTCAACAGATTCAGACCCGGCGTTTTCAGCCGCTCGCCATATTTCAGGACATCCACCACCTGGCTCTGCCCGGCTTTTTGCGTGCAGCCCAGCGATTTCTCCTCCAGCGTGGTGATGCCTCCGGCTTTATTGCCCGGTGAAGGGTTCTCGTAAATCGGCTGCTGATGATCGATAAAGTAGCGCTTGAAGTCGTTAATCATCGCCACGGTTTTATCAAAGGTGGACTCATCACGGCAGCGGCTCATCAGGATGCGCTCGGCACCAAACATCTCCGGCACTTCGGTCAGCACCGTGGTGCCGCCGTTGGCAATCATCTGATCGGAGAAACGCCCCAGCATCGGGTTGGCGGTGATGCCGGAAAAGCCATCAGATCCGCCACACTCGAGGCCGAATTTAAGTTCGCTCAATTTGCCCGGCTGGCGCTGGTCATGACGCATCACGTTATACAACGCATGCAGCCGCTCCAGCCCCGCTTCGACTTCATCATCCTGCTGCTGACACACCATAAACTGCACACGATCGCTGTCGAAACCGCCCAGCGTGTCGCGGAACACATCAACCTGATTGTTCTCGCAACCGAGGCCAATCACCAGCACCGCCCCTGCGTTGGGGTGTCGTACCATGTTCTGCAACATGGTACGGGTGTTTGCATGATCCTGGCCCAGCTGCGAGCAGCCAAACGGATGGCTGAACAGATGCACGCCGTCGATCCCTGCCGCATCATCCGTCTCTTTCAGGAAACGTTGCAGGATCTGCCGGGCAATACCGTTAACGCAGCCAACCGTCGGCAGGATCCACAGTTCATTGCGGATCCCCACTTCACCATTGGCGCGCCGATATATTTGTACCTCGCGATCCCCGGCCTGCGGCGGTAACGCAATAAAATCAGGCTGGTAATCATATTCATCCAGATCGCTCAGATTGGTCCGGGCGTTCTGTGAATGGATGATTTCACCCGCGGCGATCGGTGTCGTGGCATGGGCGATGGGTAATCCGTATTTGATCACCAGCGCATCGGTTGCCAGCGGTTGCAGGGCAAATTTATGCCCGCGTCCTACCGCCTGCTGCAACTCAACACGCACGTTATTGATTTCAACCTGGGTATGAGCTTCCAAATCGCGCAACGCCACAGCGACGTTATCGCGTGAATGTATTCTTATCGCATCTTGCATAGCGTTATCTCAGTTGTATCAGCGCCGTCCGCATCCCGTGAACGATGATGTTTTGCAGGTGATGGCTTACCGCAGCCACCAATCCTGGCTGCCGGGTTAAATCTTCACCCCAGTGGCTGGCGTCGCTCAGTACCACACGCACCAGCTGCTCCGGAGTTTGCTGATCCGCTTCCAGCGCTGGCCACAGCTCAGCATAGCGTTGCAGCCAGTGGGCATCGTCCTGCAGCGGCCAGCTTTTATCGCCCTGTTTGCCACGATAAAACGCCAGCAGTGCCGCAAAGGCAAAGGTCAGACGTGGAGGCCAGCTGCCCTGATTTTGCTGCGCCAGCAACAGCTGTGGCAGAATCCGGGTGCGGAATTTGGTCATGCCATTCAGCGCAATCGACAGCAGCGCATGGCGAATAAATGGATTGCGGAAGCGACGCTGTACCGCGTCGGCAAAGACATGCAGCTCCGCAGGCGGCAGGTCGAGCGTCGGGATCACTTCCTTACGCAGCAAGTCATCAACGAAGCTGGCGATCTGTGCATCATTCATCGCCTCGCCCACGCTCTCCAGACCCGCCTGAAACGCCACCGGCACCATCGCCGTATGCGCGCCATTGAGGATCGCCACTTTCTGCGCTTTATAAGGCGTGATGTCGTCAACCAGCCGTACTTCCGGTGCCAGCGCCGCCAGCTTCAGCTCCTGCGCCAGCGCATCCGGCCCCTGAATCACGAACTGGTAATACACCTCGCCCGCCACCAGGAAACGATCTTCGTAGCCCAGCTGGGCAGCAATTTGATCTGAGTCGGCCGGAAAACCGGTGACGATGCGATCCACCAGGGTGTTATAAAACGCGCAATGCTGCTGGACCCAACGGGCAAAGGCCTCGGGCAGTTGCCAGTGTTCGGCGTAACGCAGCACCAGCTCGCGCAGCGTATCGCCGTTGTAATCAATCAACTCACAGGGAACGATCAACCAGCCTTTATCGGCGGCACCGGAAAAATGCAGGTAACGCGCCCACAGCAGCTGGGTCAGTTTGCCGGGAAAGGAGGAGGCTGGCGCATCGTCCAGTTGGTCCTGCTCCGCAAACGTGATACCGGCTTCGGTGGTATTCGAAAAGACAAAACGCATCTGCGGATTGCGTGCCAGTGCGAGGAAATCGTCAAACTGCTGATAAGGCTGAATTTCACGGTTCAGGCTGCGAATCAGGCGGGTTTCGCTAACCTGCTCACCCGCCGTATTCAACCCGCGAATCAGCGTGGTATACAGTCCATCCTGCTGATTCAGTGAATCCTGCACTTCCCTGTTGCGCGGCCGCACCACCACCACACCCGCATCGGTGCCCTGATGTTCATTCAGCCAGTCAAGCTGCCAGTCGATAAAGGCACGCAGGAAATTACCTTCCCCGAACTGAATGACGCGATCGGTATAATGAGCGCCGGGAAAATCGTGACGGTTAAGCCGCTGCATCATCAGGCTCCTAACTCTATGCCGAAATAGTCACGCGCATTGTTGAAGCAGATGTTTTGTACCATCTGTCCCAGCAGCGCTTCGTCCGCCGGTGCTTCACCGCGTTCTACCCAGTTGCCAATCATCTGGCACAGCAGACGGCGGAAATATTCGTGGCGGGTGTAAGACAGGAAGCTGCGGCTGTCAGTCAGCATGCCAACAAAACGGCTGAGCAGGCCAATCTGGGCCAGTTGCGTCATCTGACGTTGCATACCATCCAGCTGATCGTTAAACCACCACGCGGAACCAAACTGCATCTTGCCCGGCTCGCCTTCACCCTGGAAATTCCCGGCCATCGTCGCCAGCACTTCGTTATCGCGCGGGTTCAGACCATAAAGGATGGTTTTCGGCAACGCATTCTGACGGTTTTGTGCATCCAGCAGACGTGCCAGTGGGATCGCCAGCGGCGCATCGTTGATGGAGTCAAAACCGGTGTCCGGACCCAGCAGTTTGAAGTGATGGTGGTTGGCGTTACGTAACGCACCAATGTGGTACTGCTGCGCCCAGCCGCGACGGGCATATTCGCTGCCCAGCCACACCAGCACCGCCGTTCTGAACTGCGCCGTTTCCTCTGCCGACGGTACACTCCCCTGTAAACGACGCGCCAGAATGCCATCGAGGGTGGCTTCATCCGCTTCGGCATAGACCACCACATCCAGCGCGTGATCAGAAACCTTGCAACCGTGGGCGGCAAAGTGGTCGAGACGTTTGCTTAAGGCGCGACGCAGATCGTCGAAGCGCTGCACGCTGACATCCGCCACCTGTTCCAGACGCTGGACCCACGGCAGGAACGTCTCCAGCTCGATATTAAAGGCTTTGTCCGGACGCCAGCTCGGCAGCACTTTGACGTTAAAACTAGTGTCCTGCGCCAGCGCGTGATGATGACGCAGGTCGTCAAGCGGATCGTCAGTGGTGCCGACCATTTTGACCTTCATCTGTTGCATGATGCCGCGGGCACTGAACGCATCCTGTGCCAGCAATGCGTTGCAGCTATCCCAGATGCGGTCTGCCGTCTGCTCAGACAGCAGAACATCGGTGATGCCAAACGGACGACGCAGTTCGAGGTGCGTCCAGTGATAGAGCGGATTACCAATGGTGTGCGGCACGGTGCGCGCCCAGGCGTTAAATTTTTCACGGTCACTGGCATTACCGGTGCACAGGGCTTCCGGCACACCATTAGCACGCATCGCTCGCCACTTATAGTGATCGCCTTTTAACCAGATGTCATAGAGGTTGGTAAAGCGGTAGTTTTCGGCAATCTGCTGTGGTGGCAGATGGCAGTGATAATCAAAAATCGGCTGGTCTTTGGCGTAGTCATGATAAAGACGACGCGCAAACTCGCTTTCCAGTAAAAAATCCTCACTCATAAAACGCGGCATACCTGCTTCCTCATTTTTGTAGCCTGTCGGCTAATGACACAAAGTTATCATACCAATTTTATTAAACGGCAAAATTCTTTGCGATACACCTCACATTAATGACAGCTTTTCAGTGTGGATATGGACAAAAAAGCCGCACCAATGCCGCTAAATGGCTGTTATTACGTTGCATAACAGTATCACACACAGCTTTAAGGGTTTTTGTGATAGCTCTCAACTTTTAAAGTTGTATAACAAGTTAATCTCCGCTCCATCAATGCCAGACCGATGGCACAGGCAAGGAAATAAGGCGGCAGTTTGTGCGCCTGCGGGCGTGAAGAGAGCTGTATCACGTGCAGTCCCGCTCCAGATAACTACAGCGGCAAAGCCGCAACGACAAACTGGAAGAGGTTAATGATGCGTAAGATCAAAGGGCTACGCTGGTACATGATTGGGCTGGTGACAATGGGCACCGTGCTCGGTTACCTGACGCGTAACACCATTGCTGTAGCAGCACCCACGCTGGCCACTCAGCTGCACATCACCACTCAGCAATACTCATATATCGTCGCCGCTTACTCCGCCTGCTATACGGTGATGCAACCGGTGGCCGGTTATGTGCTGGATATGCTGGGAACCAAAGTGGGCTATGCAGTGTTTGCCATACTCTGGGCAATTTTCTGTGCCGCTACCGCATTGGCGGGCAGCTGGGGCGGTTTTGCCCTGGCGCGCGGTGCGGTCGGTGCTGCCGAAGCCGCTATGATCCCGGCAGGATTAAAAGCCAGCAGCGAGTGGTTCCCGGCTAAGGAACGCTCTGTGGCGGTGGGCTATTTCAACGTCGGATCATCGATTGGTGCCATGCTGGCACCGCCGCTGGTGGTGTGGGCCATCGTGGCGCACAGCTGGGAGATGGCGTTTATCATCACCGGTGTACTGAGTATGATCTGGGCATTGTGCTGGCTGGTGTTTTATAAACATCCGAAGCAACAGCACAAACTGAGTGAAGAAGAACGCCACTACATTATTGCCGGCCAGGAAGTGCAGCATCAAACCGGTAATAACAGCAAAATGTCGGTGGGTCAGATTCTGCGTAATCGTCAGTTCTGGGGCATCGCGCTGCCACGTTTTCTCGCCGAACCGGCCTGGGGTACCTTCAATGCCTGGATTCCGCTGTTTATGTTTAAGGTGTATGGCTTCAATCTGAAGGAGATTGCGCTATTTGCCTGGATGCCGATGCTGTTTGCCGATTTTGGCTGCATTATCGGCGGTTATCTGCCGCCGCTGTTTCAGCGCGTGTTCGGCGTCAACCTGATCGTTTCACGTAAGCTGGTGGTGACCATGGGTGCAGTGCTGATGATCGGCCCCGGCACCATCGGCCTGTTTACCAGCCCGTATGTGGCGATTGGTTTGCTGTGTATCGGCGGCTTTGCCCATCAGGCACTGTCTGGTGCGTTGATCACCCTGTCATCCGACGTCTTTGGCCGTAATGAAGTCGCAACCGCCAACGGTTTGACGGGTATGGCAGCATGGACTGCCAGTACCTTGTTCGCTCTGGTCGTTGGTGCGCTGGCCGATACGCTGGGCTTCAGCCCGCTGTTCGCCGCTCTGGCGGTATTTGACCTGATCGGCGCAGTGGTGATCTGGACCGTATTGAAAAATAAACCGGTTTCCGAGCTGGAAAGCACTGTTCCGGCGCAAGCGGCAGCCGCTCGCAGTTAATCTCCCCGGGCTGGTGTGAGCCAGCCCATTTCTTCCGTCCGGCTGAAGTGGTATAACAACTCAACTTTTGTCGCAATACGGAACCGTGCCATGGACCTGACCGAATCCCGTCGCCTTTATCAGCAACTGGCCAGCGAGCTGAAACGCCGCATCGAAGCCGGTGAATACCCGGTGGGTGAAAAACTGCCAGCCGAGCGCTTGATCGCCGAAGAGATGCAGGTGAGTCGCACCGTGGTGCGTGAAGCCATCATCATGCTGGAAGTGGAAGGCTACGTGGAAGTGCGTAAGGGTTCCGGCATTCATGTCATTGCCAGCCAGCAGCAGAACCGCATTGTCACTTCCAGCCAGCTGGAATTTGCCAGTTTTGGCCCGTTTGAACTGCTCCAGGCCCGCCAGCTGATTGAAAGTAATGTGGCAGAATTTGCCGCCACCCAGGTGACACGCCAGGACATCATCGCACTGATGGCAATTCAGGAAAAAGCACGTCAGGAAGACCATTTCCGCGATTCCGAATGGGACATGCAGTTCCATGTCCGCATCGCCCAATCCACGCAAAACAGCGCCTTAGCCGCGATCGTCGAGAAAATGTGGCTGCATCGCCTGCATAACCCCTACTGGCTGAAGCTGCATGAGCATATTGATCAGCGCAACATCCTCAGCTGGTGCGACGATCACGACCAGATCCTGAAAGCACTAATCCGCAAAGATCCCGCCGCCAGTAAGCTGGCTATGTGGCAACATCTGGAAAATACTAAGCAGATGCTGTTCAACGCTACCGCAGACGATTTTGAGTTTAATGTTGACCGTTACATGTTTGCTGAAAATCCAGTCATCCTGCCGGAAGGTACTGACAATTCCCGTTGATTCTGCTGGATTTCCAGGCGGTTAAGTCAGTTAATCTGCAATAGTGTCAGCTCATGTAAAGCTCCTTTTGACCAGCTGCGTCAAAAGGTAAAACTCCTGTGCAATGGGTACTTTCTACTGTCTCAGATTTATGATTTTTGTTACAGTTATCGCCCTTTTCTTACCCTTTGCGACAGGGCATTAAAAAGTTGCTGATTTAACAATCAATTCTGGAAGGATCCGGAAAATCCGGCTCAGCTGTGCTCCTAAAACGCATAACCAAATCGCCAGCTTGTGCTCCAGCCCGATGGGCACGTTTAACAATGATGTTCAGGACCGATTGATGGATATTTTGCAGGCATTACTGCATGCCTTATGGCAGCAGGATTATGAAACCCTCTCCGACCCGACGCTGGTGTGGGCCATTTATGGCGTGCTGTTCATGATTTTATTCCTTGAGAATGGCCTGCTTCCCGCTGCTTTTCTGCCTGGTGACAGTCTGCTGATTCTGGTTGGCGTACTGATATCGAAAGGCACCATGAGCTTCCCCCTTACCCTGCTGGTGTTGACCACCGGCGCCAGCCTCGGCTGCTGGGTCAGCTATATTCAGGGGCGCTGGCTCGGCAATACGCCCACGGTACAAAAATGGCTCTCACATCTGCCCGCGCAATATCATCAGCGCGCGCACAGCCTGTTCCACCGTCATGGGCTTTCCGCACTGCTGATTGGCCGCTTTATTGCGTTTGTGCGTACCCTGCTGCCCACCATCGCCGGGTTATCCGGTCTCAGCAATGCACGTTTTCAGTTCTTCAACTGGGTGAGTGGTCTGCTGTGGGTGCTGATTCTGACGGTGCTGGGATTTGCGCTCGGCAAAACGCCAATTTTCCGTCGTTACGAAGATGAACTGATGTTCTGCCTGATGATGCTGCCGCTGGTACTGCTGGTGATCGGTCTGGTGGGTTCACTGGTGGTACTGTGGCGTAAACGTCAGTCTGATCAAAACGGGAAATCACAGTAATGAAAAATCTGATTCCCAAACGCCTGCTGCCGTGGCTGCTGGGTGGTGCACTGGCACTGCTGGCGTTAACCCTTGCTCCGGCATTACTCAACCATGAAACCGTGGTAAAAATCCGCGTCGCCCATAACGGCACGGCGCTGCCAGATGGCTTCTATCTCTATCAGCAACTTTCTGCCCAGGGCGTACGCATCAAAAGCATTACGCCCTCTGGCGATGCGCTGGTGATTCACTTCGAAAACGAAGAACAGAGTCTGGCGGCACAAAAAGTGTTACGTCGTTTGTTGCCACAAGGCTTTGTCGTGGCTGCGGGGCACCAGGCCTCACAGCAGAATCAGGACGCCAACCGTCCGACTTATAGCTAAGCAATGTCGCCTGTTTACACCTCAGGCGCCTCCTTCACCCTCGCTATCCCCGCGTCTTCTTTGAATTTTTTCATCTGCTGTCTATTCTTAAAGGTAGCGTGAGCACAAGACAAGCTGGGATGCCTCTCCTGCCCGGTTTGCGGCAGGTCATTCACAATGGAAGGGATTTACCTGATGAAACGTCAATTACTCCTGGGTGCTGTTCTCTTCTCCCTCTCCGGCTCACTGTTGGCAGCAGAGTCACTGTGTCAGCAAAAGGAGCAGGATATTCAGCACGAAATCGGTATGGCAAAGCAACATGATAACCAGCGCCGCGTGAACGGGCTGGAGCGTGCACTGACCGAAGTCCGCGCCAGCTGCACCGATGAGAAACTGAAGGCAGCGCATCATGAACGTATTGAAGCGCAAAAGCATGATGTGGCGGAACGAGAGCACGAGCTGACAGAAGAACGCCAGAAAGGTAATGACAAAGAGAAAATTGCAAAACGCGAGCGCAAGCTGGAAGAGGCACAGCACGAGCTAAAACAGCTCGAAGCTGAGCGCTACTAATCGGATATAACTTTATGATGTAAATGGAGATTATTATGGCTAAAGAAACAACATCAGAACATTTACGTGCAGAACTGAAAAACCTGGCAGATACGCTGGAAGAGGTTCTGAGCAACACCGGTGAAAAATCGAAAACTGAGCTGGATAAACTGCGTCAGAAAGCGCGCGAAGCGCTGGATAACTCGCGTGAACGCCTGGGTGAATCGGGTGAGCGCCTGGCGCAATCAACCCGTGAGGCGGCACATAAAGCGGATGATTACGTGCGCGAAAATCCGTGGCACGGCGTGGGTATCGGTGCAGCGGTGGGCGTGATCATCGGCATTCTGATTTCACGGCGTTAATGATGAGTGACAGTCAGCAAAGCCACGGCCCAGGCAAAGGGGTCATCAACATTGGCCAGCGTATTGTCACCACGCTGGTCAGCATCGTTGAGACACGTATCCGGCTTGCAGTGGTGGAACTGGAAGAGGAAAAAGCCAACCTGATTCAGATGCTGATGATGGTGGGTTTGACCATGCTGTTTACCGCCTTCGGCTTAATGAGCCTGATGGTGCTGATCATCTGGGCGGTAGATGCGCAATATCGGCTGATGGCGATTGCCATTACCACTGCTGTGCTGTTCCTGCTGGCGCTGATTTTTGGTCTCTGGACGCTACGTAAATCACGCCAGTCCACGCTGCTGCGCCATACGCGTAAAGAGCTGGAAACCGATCGCCAACTGCTGGAGGAGCATCGCTCATGAGCCGCCGCGAGCGCGAAGCACGTATTCACGCCTTGCTTAACCAGGTGCAGCAGCAGCGCCTGGATCTGAGCGCTGCGCGTCGTGACTGGCTGGAAGGTACTGCGCACTATGATCGTGGCTGGCTCACTTTCCTCAGCCTGCGACGTTATCTGGCGATTGGCAGCAGCGCACTGGCGATTTGGTCGATCCGCAGCCCTAATCGCCTGTTGCGTTGGGCAAAACGCGGATTTGGCCTGTGGAGCACCTGGCGGATGATCAAATCCGCCCTGCCGCCACGCTAAATTAACCTCTTCCCTCAACGGACCTTTTTTCAGGTCCGCTTCTTCCTTTTTCAGAATTCCTGAATAACATCGACAGTTTATCTCGCTTACAACCTTTCCAGACCGCGATTATCATCTTCAGCCATCAGCCCAATGAATTGCCACACGCTATTCGGCGGGAATAAGTCCCTGCAGGCCAACAACCTGCAACAAAATCCTTGTTGGAGTAGATGATGAAAAAATTCGAAGATTCAGGCCTGTTGCTGGCACGCGTTCTTATGACCATTCTGTTTATCACCGCAGGCTGGGGTAAACTCACCGGTTACGCGGGCACCGCACAGTACATGCAATCTATGGGCGTGCCGGGCTTCCTGCTGCCGCTGGTCATTCTGCTCGAACTGGGTGGTGGTCTGGCAATTCTGTTTGGTTTCCTGACCCGCTTCACCGCGTTGTTTACTGCGGGTTTCACCATCCTGACGGCGTTCCTGTTCCACAGCAACTTCGCAGAAGGTGTTAACCAGCTGATGTTTATGAAAAACCTGTCAATCGCAGGTGGCTTCCTGGTGCTGGGTCTGGTGGGTCCAGGTGCTTACAGCATCGACCGCGTGATTCGTCAGCGTTTGCAGCCGGCGACTGCACGCTAAGCACGCAAGCTGAACGCAGCATATACTGAAAAGGGGCGAGGATATTCCTCGCCCCATTTTTTTATGGAGGGCTTATGGGACAACTGATTGACGGTGTCTGGCATGACACCTGGTATGATACGAAGTCAACCGGTGGCCGCTTCAAACGCACAGAAGCGGTATGGCGCAACTGGGTCACCGCCGATGGCAGCGCAGGCCCTACCGGCAACGCCGGTTTTGCCGCCGAACGTGATCGCTATCATTTATATGTTTCACTCGCCTGCCCGTGGGCGCATCGCACCCTGCTGATGCGTAAACTCAAGGGGCTGGAAGAGATGATTTCCGTGTCGGTAGTGCATCCGCTGATGCTGGAAAACGGCTGGACCTTTGACGACGATTTCCCCGACGCCACGGGTGATTCGCTGTACCAGAACGAATATCTGTATCAACTCTATCTGCATGCCGATCCGCACTACAGTGGACGCGTCACCGTACCGGTGCTGTGGGATAAGCATCAGCACACCATTGTGAGCAACGAATCCGCCGATATCATCCGCATGCTGAATAGCGCCTTTGATGCGCAGGGTGCGCGGGCCGGGGATTACTATCCAGCAGCATTGCGGCCACAAATTGATGAGCTGAACGGCTGGATTTACGACACGGTAAACAATGGCGTGTATAAATCCGGTTTCGCCACCTCACAGGCGGCTTACGATGAGTCGGTCACTGCGCTGTTTCATTCCCTGGCGCGCCTGGAGCAGATTCTTGGTCAGCATCGCTATCTCACCGGCAACCAGTTAACCGAGGCTGACCTGCGACTGTGGACCACGCTGGTGCGTTTTGACCCGGTCTATGTGACCCACTTTAAATGCGACCGTCATCGTATTAGTGATTACCGCAACCTCAACGGCTTTCTGCGTGATATTTACCAGATGCCAGGCATTGCTGAGACGGTGAACCTGCCGCATATTCGCCATCATTATTATTGCAGCCATAAAACCATTAACCCGAGTGGCGTGATTTCACTGGGACCGGCGTTTGACTGGAACGAACCGCACGGCCGGGGCTAACGGCAAAGCTTAAAACCCAAAAAGCAAAACGCCCACAGGTTTTCACCTGTGGGCGTCTTTTTTGAAGAGTCGAAACTGACCGATAAGCCGGGTTCTGTCTTGGACAGTCATTCATCTAGGCCAGCAATCGCTCACTGGCTCAAGCAGCCTACCCGGGTTCAGTACGGGCCGTACCTTGTGAACCCCTATTTGGCCTTGCTCCGGGTGGAGTTTACCGTGCCACGAACTGTTGCCAGCCGCGCGGTGCGCTCTTACCGCACCCTTTCACCCTTACCTGATCCCATTACTGGGCCATCGGCGGTTTGCTCTCTGTTGCACTGGTCGTAGGCTTGCGCCCCCCAGGCGTTACCTGGCACCCTGCCCTATGGAGCCCGGACTTTCCTCCCCTCTGCCCGTCTCCCTCCGAAGAAGGACGACGACAAAGCGGCGACTGTCTGGTCAGCTTCGGCGCGGGATAATAGGCGATCCGACGTCGTTTGTCACGCCTCTTGCTGATCGAGTGCGTAGCGATACAGTGCATTCTTCTTCACACCGTGGATTTCCGCCGTCAACGCAGCCGCTTTCTTCAATGGCAGCTCCTGCTGCAGCAGCGCCAGGGTACGCAGCGCTTCGGCAGGTAATGCCTCTTCATCCGCCTTATGCCCTTCAACCACCAGCACCATCTCACCTTTACGGCGGTTTTCATCTTCCAGCACCCACGCCAGCAGCTCAGCCACCGGTGCGCCGTGCAGCGATTCCCAGGTTTTGGTGATTTCACGCGCCAGCACCACATAACGTTCCGGCCCCAGCTCGCTCACCATATCCTGTAAGCTATCGATCAAGCGGTGGGTAGATTCGTAGAAAATCAGCGTGCGCGGCTCCTGGGCCAACGCCCGCAGTGCATCGCAGCGTGCCTTGGTTTTGGCGGGCAGAAACCCTTCGTAACAGAAACGATCGGACGGTAATCCCGCTGCGCTTAATGCTGTAATCGCCGCGCAGGCACCCGGCAACGGCACTACGCGGACCCCAGCTTCACGACAGCGACGCACCAGATGGTAGCCAGGATCGTTAATTAATGGCGTGCCCGCATCGGAAACCAGCGCAATGCTCTGGCCTTCCTGCAATTTAGCCAGCAGCACCTCAGCTTTCTGCTGCTCGTTGTGGTCGTGAAGTGCGAAGAGTCGCGCATTGATGGCGAAATGTTGTAGCAACAGCCCGGTATGACGTGTATCTTCCGCAGCGACCAGATCGACGCTCGCAAGCACCGTTAACGCTCGCTGCGTAATATCACCCAGGTTACCGATCGGGGTAGGAACGATATAGAGCGTGCTGGCAGAAATGTCTGCCCGATCGAGTTGTTTCATTGTTTCATCCGAATTGCCGATTTAATATTGAGCATCTTGAAAAAAACATCACTGGATACAGTATGCTTCCTTCAAAAGTCGTACGTCATAAAGCAGGACGCCTGGTACCTGTTCTTCTTGCTGGATTGATTTTAGCCGCCTGTAGCGGCCAGGGACCGCAGCAAACATCTAACGTCAATATTCAGGGTCCGGCAACAGGCCGCTCTGACTATTATCTGCAGCAGGTGCAGCAAAGCAGCGATGATAGCAAGACCGACTGGCAATTACTTGCCATCCGTGCCCTGCTGAAGGAAGGAAAGTATCCACAGGCTGGCGATCAGATCAAACAATTGCCACAGCAACTGTCGGATGTGCAGCAACAGGAACTCCAGCTGCTGCGTGCGCAGATGCTGATTGGTCAGCAGGATTTCAATGGCGCACAGCAGCTACTGGGCCAGCTGAAAACCACGGGCATGTCACAAGATCAGCAGGCACGCTTCTACGGTCTGCAAATCGCAGCCGCCCAGAATCGCCCATCGCTGGCACTGCTACGCGCCTATATTGCTCAGGAACCGCTGCTGCAAGGGGCCGACCACCAGAGCAATATCGACGCCACCTGGCAGGCGCTGACGCAAATGACCAAAGATCAGCTCAGCAACCTGGTGATCAACGCCGACGAAAATACCTTGCAGGGTTGGCTGGATCTGCTGAACACCTGGCATACCAACAGCCAGGACCCGGAGATGCTGAAAGCCGCGATTAAAGACTGGCAGACACGTTATCCCGTGAACCCGGCGGCAAAAACGCTGCCGACCGCGTTAAGCCAGGTGCAGAACTTCAGCAAAGCCTCGACCAGCACCATTGCACTGCTGCTGCCGCTGAATGGTCAGGCGCAGATCTTCGCCAACGCCATTCAGAAAGGCTTTAACGATGCGAAAAACGGCGTGCTAACCGCCGCCCCCGCACCGCAGCCGCAACCCACAGCCACACCGGCCACTGCCGATGCCAGCGCCCAGCAACAGCCCGCAGCGACGCCTGCAGCTCCAGCCGATAATAATGCCGTGGTCAGTCCGGCCGCAGCTGCCGTCACGCCAGATCAAAACGCGCAGCAGCCAGCCGCAGCCCCTGCCCCTGCAACACCGGCCCCGGCGGCCAGTGCAGCCGACAGCAACGCCCAGGTTAAGGTGTACGACACCAGCAGCCAACCGATTCAGCAGGTGATGCAGCAGGCACAGCAGGATGGTGCGACCATCGTGGTCGGTCCGCTGCTGAAAAGCGATGTGGAAACCGTGGCCAACAGCAATTCGCCGCTTAACGTGCTGGCGCTGAACGAGCCGGAACAGATCCAGAACCATCCGAATATTTGTTACTTTGCGCTTTCTCCTGAAGACGAAGCGCGTGATGCCGCTCACCATATGTGGGACCAGGGTAAACGCCAGCCATTATTGCTGCTGCCACGTAACAGCTACGGCGATCGCGTCGGCAAAGCCTTTGCGCAGGAATGGCAGACGCTGGGCGGCTCCACCGTGCTGCAACAGCGCTTTGGTTCAGTGGGCGAGCTGAAGCAGGGCATCAACAGCGGTGCCGGTATTAACCTGAGTGGTACGCCGCTTATCGTTGAACCGGCCCAGCCGCAGGGCGTGTCGATTGCCGGGCTAACCATTCCGGCTCCACAGACCAGCACCCCTGCAACCGATACCAGCGGTGGCAGCCTTGATTCGGTCTATATCGTTGCCAGCCAGGATGAACTGCAGTTGATCAAACCGATGATTGCGATGCGTACCAGCAGCCGCAGCAATATCGCACTGTATGCCAGCTCGCGCAGCTTCCAGGCCGGTGCCGGTCCGGACTTCCGTCTGGAGATGGATGGCCTGCAATTCAGCGATATTCCGCTGCTGTCAGGTAGCAACCCGGCGCTGATGCAGCAGGCGGCGAAGTCGTTTAACAATGATTACTCGCTGGTACGTCTGTACGCGATGGGCATTGATGCCTGGACGCTGGCTAACCACTTTAACCAGATGCGTCAGGTACCGGGTTTTGCCATTGATGGCAAGACCGGTAAGCTGAGCGCCACCCCGGATTGCGTGATCAACAGGAAGTTGGCATGGAACCAGTATCGTCAGGGACAGATCGTTCCGGTACAGTAAACCGCCAGCGCATTGGCGCTGAGCAGGAGCAGCAGGCGCGTCGCTATCTGGAGCGCGCCGGGCTGCGCTGGGTTGCCAGCAACGTCCGTTACCGTATCGGTGAGCTTGATCTCATCATGCAGGATGGCGATTGCTGGGTATTTGTCGAAGTGCGCTATCGACGCAATGCGCGTTTTGGCGGTGCTGCCGCCAGCGTGACGCGTCAGAAACAACAAAAGCTACTCCGTGCAGCCGCACTATGGTTGCTGGGACGTAACGGCAGTTTTGCTACGGTGAATTGCCGTTTTGACATCATTGCCATCACCGGCCGCGAGCTGGAGTGGCTGCCCGATGCCTTTCATGCGGATGTGTAGAACCAGGTGGTCTTGTGCAGGACAGAATTAAAGCGTGTTTTACCGAAAGTATTCAGACTCAAATCGCTGCCGCCGAGGCGCTGCCGGATGCTATTTCCCGTGCGGCCATGACGCTGGTGCAGTCGCTGCTGAGTGGTAACAAAATCCTGAGCTGTGGCAATGGCGCGTCAGCGGCCAATGCCCAGCATTTTGCTGCCAGCATGATTAACCGATTTGAGACCGAGCGCCCCAGCCTGCCCGCGCTGGCGCTGAGTGCCGATAACGTGATGTTGACGGCAATTGGCAACGATCGGTTGCACGATGAAATTTACGCCAAGCAGGTGCGAGCGCTTGGTCAGGCCGGTGATGTACTGCTGGCCATTTCCACCCGTGGCAACACCCGCGACATCATTAAAGCGGTGGAAGCTGCGGTTACACGCGATATGACCATCGTGGCGCTGACCGGCTACGACGGCGGTGAGCTGGCCGGGCTGCTCGGCCCGCACGATGTGGAAATTCGCATTCCGTCTCATCGCAGTGCGCGCATTCAGGAAATGCATATGCTGACGCTGAATTGCCTGTGCGATTTGATCGATAACACCTTGTTCCCCCACCAGGAATGACTGAAGGAGCTAAGATGAAAGCATTGAATGCTGTCGCCATTCTTTTAACCGCCATGATGTTGCAGGGCTGCATTGCCGTGGTCGCTGGCGGTGCCGCTGTTGGCACCAAAACCGCCACTGACCCCCGTACCGTGGGCACTCAGGTTGATGACGGTACGCTGGAACTGCGTGTGACCAACGCGCTGGCAAAAGATGCGCAAATCAAAAGCCAGGCACGCGTGGTGGTAACTGTCTACCAGGGTAAAGTGCTGCTGACTGGCCAGTCGCCGTCGGCGGATCTGTCGAACCGCGCTAAACAGATTGCCATGGGCGTTGATGGTGCCACTGAGGTTTACAACGAAATCCGTACCGGCCAGAAAGTCAGCCTGGGGACGTCCTCAAGCGACACCTGGATCACCACCAAAATCCGTTCTCAGCTGCTGGGCAGCGATCAGGTGAAATCTT
Source organism: Pantoea sp. X-Soil-TKNS-1280 (assembly GCF_059730475.1). NCBI lineage: Bacteria > Pseudomonadati > Pseudomonadota > Gammaproteobacteria > Enterobacterales > Erwiniaceae > Pantoea > Pantoea sp. X-Soil-TKNS-1280. Next base: position 3,816,510 of record NZ_AP035962.1, read on the forward strand.
CGAACGTGAAAGTCACCACCGAAAACGGCGAAGTGTTTTTGTTAGGGTTAGTGACACAGCAGGAAGCAACAGCGGCGGCCGATCTTGCCAGCCGGGTGAGCGGCGTGAAGCACGTCACCACCGCGTTTACCATTCTGAAATAACCTTTCAAGGGCGGCATCAGCCGCCCTTTTTTCACACCGGAATATCAATCACCAGCGCACGCAACGGCGTTTTAGCCTGTAGCGTAATCTGCTGTTCTTCCGCCAGAAACGCACCATCACCGCAGCTCAGTTTTTCCTGATGATTGCTGCTGGCCAGCACATCAAGCGAACCGTGGATCGATTGCAGATAAGCGCGTGGCCCATGCAGCTTCACGCTGTGCTGCTCACCGGGTGCCAGCGTCACCTGATGTACCCACACCTGCTGACGCAGTTGCAGGCTACCTTCTGCGCCATCTGGCGAGGCCAGCAGGAAAGCCGTTTGCTCTGGCAACGCCATTTTCTGCAACAGCGGATTCTCACGCTCCGGACAGGCTGACAGCCATAGCTGCATCCTGGTCAGCGGTTGATCTTTGCTGAGGTTGATTTCGCTATAGCTCACGCCCTGGCGCGCCGACAGCAGCAGCGCTTCGCCAGCACGGGCAATGATATGGTTACCGTCACTGTCGCGGTATTCAGCCTCCCCCTGTAGCACCAGGTTGAGCACATCAACCTGTGGATAGGTGCGTGGCTGGAAGGCTGCACCGGGTGCCAGCACTTCCTGATTGAGCACACGCAACGAGGCATAGCCCATCAGTTTCGGGTCAAAATAGTGGCCAAATGAGAAGCTGTATCGCGCCTGCAACCAACCGAAATCGGCCTGGCCACATGCTGACGCGCAGCGGGTTGTCATCATGATTTACCTCCGACGCTCTGCGGGATGATACGCCGCAGATTTATAGGATTATGGTAAAAGGCTGGACGCCGGATTGTTAGCCAGTTAATCTGCCCGGCATGTTCAAATTTCCTGACAGAGAATCGGCATGGCAAAAGAGCGCGCGTTAACCCTTGAAGCTTTACGTGTGATGGATGCTATTGACCGGCGGGGCAGCTTTGCCGCAGCGGCCGACGAGCTGGGACGCGTACCTTCTGCCCTGAGTTACACCATGCAGAAGCTGGAAGAGGAACTGGATGTGGTGTTGTTTGACCGCTCCGGCCACCGCACCAAATTCACCAATGTCGGCCGCATGTTGCTGGAACGTGGCCGGGTGTTGCTCGAAGCTGCCGATAAACTTACCACCGATGCCGAAGCGCTGGCACGTGGCTGGGAAACCCACCTCACCATCGTCACCGAGGCGCTGGTGCCGACTGAACACCTGTTCCCGCTGGTAACCAAACTGGCGGACAAAGCCAACACGCAGATTTCACTGGTCACCGAAGTGCTGGCCGGTGCCTGGGAGCGTCTGGAGCAGGGCCGGGCCGATATCGTGATTGCGCCGGATATGCATTTCCGCGCCTCAACTGAAATCAACACCCGTAAGTTGTACAGCATGATGAGCGTGTATGTGGCCAGCCCGGATCATCCCATCCATCAGGAAGCCGAACCGCAGTCTGAAGTCACGCGCGTCAAATATCGCGGCATTGCCGTCGCCGACACAGCCCGTGAACGCCCGGTGCTGACTGTGCAGCTGCTGGATAAACAACAACGTCTGACGGTAAGCAGCATGGACGATAAACGTCGGGCGCTGCTGGCCGGACTGGGTGTGGCGACTATGCCTTATTCGCTGGTGGAACAGGATATTGCCGAAGGGCGCTTGCGCGTGGTGAGTGCGGAATATACCCGTGAAGTGGATATCATCATGGCATGGCGACGCGACAGCATGGGCGAAGCCAAAGCCTGGTGCCTGCGCGAAATCCCGCGCCTGCTGGCGAAAAAAGGCTAATCAGCAACGCGGATTAGCACTCCGTAGCGGCGCGATTTATCGCGCTCTTTTGACCTTGACGATGGCAAAAAACGCGCGATAAATCGCACCGCTACACGGAATGTGCCGTTACAGACGGCTCAGACAATCCATCGCCACCGCCTTAAAGCTGGCAAAATCGCCACAGTCGCGCAGCCGCGTCATTGCCCGTTCGCGCAGGAAAGTGACGAACAAATCGTAAATTGCCATCGCTTCTTCATATTCGCTTTTGCTGATCGCCAACAGGAAAATCACCGAGGCGGTTTCATCGCCCCAGCTGATTCCCTGCGGAGCCAGCACGGTGTAGACCACGGTTTTTTTCGCCAGCAACCCCAGCGAGTGTGGTAACGCTATCCCCTCACCCAGCATGGTGCTGACAATCGCTTCGCGCTCCTCAACTGACGGATAAAAATCGTCGTCAACATAGCCTTCCCGTTGCAGCTGGTCACACAGCTGGCGAAACAATGCCGATTGCGTCATCGGCTGATCCACCACCAGAAAATGTTGCGCGTCGAAGTATTTCTCCAGCATGTAAGGACGGGTGCGGTCCACCAGCACCAGTTTGCCCAGTTGTTCCAGCTGGAATTCGGTGGGAAACGGCGACATCACCGCCACCGGGCTGTTTTTCTCTTTAAGCCGCGCGGTGGAGATAACAAAATCTTCGTCAATATAATCGAGCGCCTCATATTCACGCTGTGACAGGCGCGCCGTCACCTGTAATTGCGGATACTTACGTAGCAGCAGCGCCTCAATCATCCGCAGCGTGGAGTTACCGCTATCGCATACCAGCAGCACCTGCGGATGGCGCTGATAGCCCACGTCATAATGGCGCTCCAGCCCCACGCCGATGTGTAGCACCAGAAAACCGATTTCGTTTTCGCTGATGGTGTACGGCGTATATTTGCCCCAACTGGTAACCGCCGCCAGCGTCATGTCGTAGGCCATCGGATAATGCTGCTTGATGTTGTTCAGCAACGGGTTGGGGATGTGGATCTGGTAACGCACCCGGGTGATCATGGTTTTAATATGGGTGAGCAAATCGGCGCGCAGCTGCTCGTCCTGTTGCAGTCGGTAGTTGTAGTGGGTGTTGATATAACTCAGCAGGTAATCCACCAGCGCATCGGCATCGTCAGCGTTAATGGTGCTGGGTGCCAGCGCCTGAATCTGGCGGGCGGCAATATTGACGCGCAGCCAGTTCTCTTCCGCCTGTGAAATCGGTTTGCCGACCAGCGGCAGCATCAGCTCAACCAGCTGGTGTGCCGCTTCACGCACCTCTTCTCCCACATCTTCGGCACCGGGGTCGTTTAGCGGAAAGCCTTCGCTGATACGCCGCACCGCCACCGCGCAATAGATTTGCAGATAGCGCTCACCTTCATCGCTCAGACGAATCGCGTGATGGGCAAAGCATTGCTGTAACAGCGGTTGCAGCTGCTCCAGCATCCCGCTGTGCAGTGCTTCCACCGTCAACAGCGGGCTATCCGGCGTGTCCTGATCGATCTGCCACAGCAGGTCGGTCAGGCAGGTGCGAATCGCCGCCTCGCTACCAAACAGTTTCATGCCGTAGCGTGGCTTAGTTTCGATATTCAGGTGATAGCGCCCCAGCCATTCACGTACTTCAGCCATATCGCTTTGCAGCGTGGCACGGCTGACAAACCACTCTTCCGACAGATCTTCCAGCTTGAGCGAATACGCCGCCGTCAGGAAGCGGCTGAGCAGATAACGCACGCGGTCCGGCGAGGTACGTGGCACGCGCAGCGGCGCGGCGGTTTGTGCCTGCAACTGACCAAAACGCCGTGCATCATCCACTTTCAGCTGATACCCCGCGCCACGCGCCAGCACAAACTGTGCGCCGTGCTGCGCCAGCAGCGCATTCAGTGCCGTGATGTCGGTACGCACCGTGCGCGTCGAGACGGAGAAACGGCGCGCCAGCTCATCCTGCGGCAAGGTTTCATTTTGCAGAGCAGCGAAAAGCTGGGCCAGACGCTGGTTAGGGAATCTCAAGGGGCTTCACCTGTTACTTATTTGTTACAACAGCTTTTTGCACGTTGCCAGAAGCTGACGGACATCGTCAATGCGCGTGTCGCCAGTCGCGCTGTCGATAATGGAACTATAGACATGCGGAATCACTTTACTGACGCCCGCCTCCAGCGCAATGCGCACGATCTCCTCAAAGTTGCTGAGATCGATACCGCCGGTCGGTTCCAGCCAGAAGTCATAACGCGCGCAGGCTTCCGCCACGGCACGGTATTCATCCACCGCTTTCAGTCCCCCCATCGGGAAATACTTCACCGAGCTGCCCCCCATATCCTGAAGCAGCGCGATGGCACTCGCGATCGGTATGATGGCATCCGGCCCCTGGGCACTGCGCGGTCCGGTAGAGATTTTTACCAGACCCGGCGTGCCGGTGGGAGAAATCAGCCCGTTGACCACGGTTTCGTTCTGCCCGAGCAGTGCACGGCTGGTGGCGACGCCGGTAAACACCTGGTTAACGTGCTGCGGTTGAATCGCTGCCGCAATTGCGCTCACCATCGCCGACTGATTGGGATCTCCGGCACCCAGCCCGACGGAAATGGCGTTATCAATCAGCGCAGCATACTCGCGCATATCGGCGATGGCCGCTTCGGTGGTGGCGTAGTTTTTGGATAATACGCCCACCAGCACATGGCCTTCCGCCGCCTGCCAGATGTCGCGCGCATTCTGCTTTGAACCCGCCAGCACATTGAGGCACAAACGGCCCTGATAAAAATTCGGTGTCAGAGTCATGCCTGTTTCTCTCCATTGAGCAATGCCTGAATGGCGGTAAAAATGGTATGCAGCTGATCGGCGCTGACGCTGCGCACATCGGCTTCAATAATGCCTTCGTTGGCTTTGTAGCCGCGGAAGTAAATGGCGATAACGCCGGTTTTCAGCGCCTGTACCAGCTCGCCGGTGCCCCAGCCGGTCTGGGCTTCGTCAAACTTAATCTCGGCGCGTGCGATGTCACGTCCGGCGGCATCCCATACCACCCGTGCACTCACGCCCTTCAGGGTGTTGAGGTTGGCGATAAACGGCGTCATTTTTTCCACCATTTGCGCGCCCGTGGTTTTTTCCTGCACCAGATAGTTTTCAATCGCCTGGGTCAGACCGAGGATGCCCTCTTTGCCCACCTTCATGGCGCGACCAATACCGCTACTCTGACGTTTCACCCACTCAACGTATTGCGTGCGGCCAATTACCAGCCCGCTGGTCGGCCCTTCAATCGCTTTCGCGCCGCTGTAGATCACCAGGTCAGCACCCATCTGGTAATAGCACTGCAAATCTTCTTCAGCTGCGGCATCGACAATCAACGGAATGCCGTGTTTACGTGCCACCACGGCCGCCTGTTCGACGCTGAGATGGCTTTTCTGCACGCAATGGTGCGATTTGATGTACAGCAGTGCGGCTGTGGTCGGCGTAATCGCGGCTGCCAGCTGTTCTGGCGAGCATTCGTTGCTGTAGCCTGCTTCCACCAGCCGTCCGCCCCCCAGCGCGACCATGGTGCCCACAGGGGCGCCAAAATTGACGTTATGCCCCTTCGGTACCACGATATCGTGCGGCACGCTCAACGGCGCGGCATGCAAGTTCTCCAGCAGCCAGGCGTTATCTTTGACGATCACCGCCGCCACGCTCTGCGCAATCCCCGCCGAGGCGCAGGACACCACCACCGCATTCTCCACCTGCAACAGCTGCGCAATATACGCGCCGGTCTTATCAACCAGATCTTTCATCTCAAAGTAGTGGTTGAGGCCGTATTTCACGGTATCCACCACATCCGCTGCTGGGGTTGATACGCCGAGAATGGTCATACGACCGGAGGCATTAATGACCTGTTTCAGGTCATATTTTTCATAAATCGAAGACATGATTGGTTTTCCCTTCATCAGTCAGATACCACTGGCCCGCCACCACGGCGGCCAATGGCAACACATGTTGTTCACCCAGAACCTGTTCGCCTTCCGCATCGACGAACGGGCGGGCTTCTTCTTTGACGGTAAAAATGGTCAGGTCGGCGTCATAGCCCACGGCCAGCCGCCCTTTGTGCGCCAGACGCAGCCCTTCAGCGGCTTTCCAGGTCACGCAGTCGATTACCTGCGCCAGCGTCATACCGATGCTGAAAAATTTCGACATCACATGCGCCAGGCTGTGCACCGGTCCGTTGATACGGTTGCGGCAGTAAATATCCGAGCTGATGGTGTCGGGCAGAATGCCCTGGGCAATCGCCTGGCGAGCCACCTCAAAGCTGAAGCTGGCGCTACCGTGACCGATATCCAGCCGCACACCTCGCGCGATGGCGTTTTTCACTGCCGCCTTTAGTTCGCCCTGCGGCGTGAGGATACGGTTGGGTTTACCGTTGTAGCAGTGGGTGATGATGTCGCCGGAAGTCAGCAGGTCGGCGATTTCTTCCAGCACTGGCGGGTTATTACCGATATGCACCATCAGCGGCAGATGACCGGCAGCCTGCTGAATGGCTTTGGCGCGGATTAACGGCTGGATGCCGTTTTCGCCGACTACGCTGCTGCTCATGCGCGCTTTCAGGCCAACAATAAAATCCGGGTGACGCTGCACCGCCTGCACCACCGCCTCGCCGTCAATTTGCGCCATATCGGCCAGTTCGTTCTGCGTGACAATGCCGGTGCGGGCGATGTTGATCAGCGCACGCACATCCGTGGTGACCTGGCGCGTAAGCTGATAAAAATCGTCAATGTCATCCGCCCCGGTGCTGCCTGCATCGACCACCGTGGTGACACCCTGCGCCACACCAATGGCATCCGCATCATCATGATAAATCGGTGATTTCGGGTAGCAGTGCACATGGCTGTCAATCCAGCCTGCGCTGACGTAGTAACGCCCGGCCAGGTCGCGCTCCTGCGCGGCCACGCCCTGTACCTCGCCTACCGCAGCAATTTTGCCGCCCTGCCACGCAATATCGACCAGCTGTTCGTCGCACAAACGCGCACGGCGCAGAATCACATCAAACATACCAACTCCTTACGCGCGGCCCGTTAGCAGGCCGCGCATGACATCAGAGAGAAATCGGGAAGATCGCGCCCAGCACCATGGCACCGAGGATCGCACCACCGGTAATCGGCTTGTTCCACAGGTAGAACAGCAGCGCGCCGACCAGCGAACCGAGTCCGATAGGAATCGATGCCGCCATCGCCGACAGGATGATCAACGGACCCAGGAAACGACCAGAGGCGTTACCGGCCCCCATCATCACATCGGCTCCGTAGGTAGAGTCGCTCTGATTAATGGTGAACTTACGCGCCAGGATGATGATGTAGCCAACCGCCAGACCCAGTACCAGGCCGGTCACCAGCGAGGCAGCAAAGTTCGCCACCGGAAAGACAATCCCTGCGCCCAGCAGCAGTGCCGGAACACCGAGGCCGATACCGGTCTGAATCGCCCCGCCGATGTCGAGAATCCCCACCAGCGAACCTTCAATGATGCGGGCGAACAGGAAGCTGGCACCGAAAGCCGCCACCGCACCGTAGACGCCAGTTTCCATGCCGGAACGCAGCATCGAGACAAACGCCACCTCGTTAAAAGCACCAATGCCGTACAGGTAGTACATATGCGTACCGGCAAACACCCCGGCAGAGAGCAAGCCGACAAAGATCGGGAAAGACCAGTCGGCGTACCAGAACCCTTTGTTTTCGTTCATGCTGATGGCTCCTTATTTGCCGCTGAGGCTGTTGTGGATCATGTCCAGCCAACCAGGAATACCGAGCTGGAAGGATTGCAGCAGTTTCATATCGAAGCCGCGGAAGAAGCCACTCAGCACAAACAGCAGCACGATAGCGGTCATCATCACTTTGGTGACTTTGTTCCAGCCGCTTTCCTCGACGCCTTTACCGATCAGGATACCCAGTACCAGACCGGGGACAGCGTTGCCCATGATCAACTGCGCCAGGCCGCCAAAAATGGTGGCCCAGAAGCCTGATTTCTTACCGGCATCAATCGCCGCCAGCCAGAAAATCACTGGCATCACGGTGTTCACCAGCAAATTGGCGGCGGGAACCAGCACTTTAACAGCGGTGACCTGCAAAGCCGCCGGGACAGCAGAGGCAGTGCTGTTGAGGAAGGCCACCACGATCATGCCGATGATGCCGCAGGCAATCGCCATCTTTTTCGGGTTGTGTAGTGTTTCTGCTACGTTGCGGTTTTTCACCATCAGTGCCGCCGCGCCCCAGTTAGGCAGGATGCGATGGTCAACGTCTTGAGTGAATGAACCCGCCGCCACGGATGAAGCCCAGGCGTTAAAGAAAAAGCCGAGACCAAAGGAGAAGTGCGATGCCGGATCGCCTTCACAGGAGTTAAGCTCGCCCAGCGTACGGAACGCGCCCATGCCCTGCGTGGTAGGTGCGTGAAACATGCGTGCGGCACCTGCCCCGACGCCAACCCCTACCAACCCGCCAATGATTAACGACTTAAACAAAATAATTAAAAACATGCGCTTACCTTTGTTTTTCGTCTGTTGTTAAGGTGTCGCCGTGAATTCCACCTGTTCGGTATCGATCACGGTGACGCTGACGGTAATCTCCAGCTCGACGCTGTAGTTCCGTCGCTCACGCGCGAGGAAAAAGAACAAAAATTTCTCCGTCTTGACGCGTTCCTGCGCGCGCAGCACCCGAACATCCTGGGGTTCAATGCGCAGCAGAATCTTTTGTGTGGTGCGCAGCACTTGCTGCTGCACCCGACTCAGAGCATCGGCAAAGGCTTTGGCTTTGGTATCGCCTGCGCCCTGCACCGTTACCTGAGTCATGTATTGTTGTTTCATGCTTAGCTGCCGTGTTTTTTCGTCCAGGCTTGCACCAGCCGTTCACCCAGCTCTTCTTTGTCCATAAAGCCGAAGCCAAGCACCGTGGCACCTTCGTTGATCGCCGTAACGCCTTCATCAATCGAACGCATGCCATGTTTTGCTTTGTAGCCATATTTGTTCTGTGCGGTGATGGCACCTGCGCCGCCACTGCCGCAGAAGGAGATGCCAAAGTCGGCGTTTTCCGCTTTCATCACGTCGCCCAGCTTCATATCCGCCGCCACACCCGGCACCACTACCGCACGGCCACCAGCTTTCTCGACACCTGCCGCCACTTTTTGTCCTTTACCCAGACGATCGCCAATCACTACTGTTACCATGTTCAATTCCTCTTAAAATTTCTGACTAATTCGACCTTGCAACTTCAATGTGTACCGACAATAACCACGCCTCTTCGCGTGGCAGATTGCCGAACAGATCCACCACCTGCTGTGCCAGTGCCATCGTCTCGGGCGAGATATCCTCAAATAGCTCCGCTTCCACTTCCGGTAAGGCTTCCCCGGTGAGGGAGCGCGAGGCCATGGCTCGCACGTGTGAGGTCAGCATTTGCTGCTGCACCGCATTGGGTTCGATGTGGTGTGCCGCATACAGCGCGGCAATCTGCGTCATCACGTTATCCGCCAGAGCCTGAATCGCTTCCGGCGTGCTCTGTTTCAGCGGAACTGCTTCACTACTCACCTGGCTCACTCCTGTTTACAGCGGACAATGACCGTTAATTCGCGTTGAAAAGAAATTATCCTGTCCACCGGGCGGTGTGGAGACGCATCTTTTCCACCTCAAAGTGGAAATCATGCGGGTGACTGTGCGCCAGATCGCAGGATGCACGAAGAATGCAAAATACATTACATTTCGCACAGAATGATGGGGATGAGCGGCAGAAACGGGCGGATTATGCCCAGGAATAAGGCCAGCCAGATGGCTGGCCTGGCTGTCAGCGGAATTTCTTATGGTTGGCGTTGCGAATATCTTCCAGTTTCTTCGCTTCGGTTTTAGCCTCGTCCAGTTTGTTGGCCTGAGCCAGTTGATCCACCACATCAATCTGGGCGATCAGCGAATCCAGTCCGGCGTGGAAATCCTTGATCTGAGCGCTATCAGCAGGCTGACCTTCCAGCTTTTCCGGCGTGGATTTTTTCGCATCCTCCGCCGCCTGGCGCATCTTGCCGAGCGCGGTTTGCATTTCCTGGGCATCGGAGGTTTTTTTCACCGTTTTCAGCCCATCATTCAAAGTATGCATATCCTGCTCCAGATCAGCCGCATACAGGCTGGCACTGGAGAACAACAGCGACAGAGACAACATTGCAATCACATGCTTACGCATCGTTCATTCCTTTATTATTGTGGAGATAAAAAAGGCAGCCTTGCGGGCTGCCTTCAGGAAGCGATGTCATTACTGCCCGGCGATCTTCATCTCCGGAAGCAGCACCGATCCACACTGGATGTTGCTGCGGGTTTCAATATCGTTGCCGATAGTCACCATGTTGCGCCACATATCTTTCAGGTTACCGGCGATGGTGATTTCGCTCACCGGATACTGGATTTCACCGTTCTCCACCCAGTAACCGGCCGCACCACGTGAATAGTCGCCGGTAATGGCGCTGACACCCTGACCCATCAGTTCCGTCACCACCAGGCCACGGCCCATCTGCTTAAGCAAATCGTCAAAGCTATGGCCCTGACCGGCAATGCGCCAGTTGTGAATGCCACCCGCATGGCCGGTGCTTTGCAGGCCAAGCTTACGCGCGGAATAGCTGGTCATCAGCCAGTTTTGCAGCACACCATTTTTGATGATGTCACGCGCCTGGGTACGTACCCCTTCGCTATCAAATGGCGTCGAGGCCAGGCCTTTCAGCAGGTGCGGCTTCTCTTCGATGGTCAGCCATTCCGGCAGGATCTGTGTGCCCAGCGCATCGAGCAGGAAAGTCGATTTGCGGTACACGCTGCTGCCGCTGATGGCTCCCACCAGATGACCAAACAGGCCCGTTGCCACTTCCGGGGCGAAAATCACCGGTGCTTTCATGGTGGAAAGCTTGCGTGGCGACAGGCGTGACAACACGCGGCGTGCGCATTCTGCCCCGACCCACTCGGCGCTTTGCAGATCGTGAATATCACGGCCAATGGTGTAAGCGTAATCACGCTCCATTTCGCCATTTTGTTCTGCAATCACGCAGCTGGAAAGCGAATGGCGGCTGGAGCAGTAGCTCTGCAACATGCCGTGGTTGTTGCCGAATACTTTGATACCGACGTGGCTGTTGAAGCTGCCGCCTTCGGTATTGGTGATGCGTTTATCGGCCTGTAAGGCGGCTTGTTCCGCCTGCGCCGCCAGTTCAATCGCGCGATCGGCATCGATCTCCCATGGATGGTAGAGATCGAGATCCGGGGCCTCGAACGCCAGCAGATCGCGATCCGCCGGACCGGCATAAGGATCGGCGGAGGTGTAACGGGCAATATCGATCGCCGCCTGCACGGTGCGTTTGATGGCATCCGGGCTGAGGTCGGTAGAAGACGCACTGCCTTTGCGATTCTGATGATAAACGGTGATGCCGAGCGCGCCATCGCTGTTAAATTCGACGTTTTCCACTTCGCCGTAGCGGGTACTGACACCGATACCGGTGGTTTTTGTCACCGCCACTTCTGCGCCATCGGTGCTGGCTTTCGCCAGTTCCAGCGCCTGTGCGACAGCCTGTTCCAACACTTTACGTTGTTCTGCAACCTGAGTAGATACGTTCATCGACCTGCCGTCTAATCTTATGTATGAATATTTTGAGTCTATCAGACTCAGAGAACAATTTCGCAGTCCCCCGATAAACTGGTAGGATTAGCCTCTTTTTTTTAGGGAGCCAAGAGATGACCAAGCAGCCCGAAGACTGGCTCGATGATGTGCCGGATAATCAGGAAGAAGAAGACGAAGAGATTATCTGGGTCAGCAAAAGCGAAATTAAACGCGATGCCGAGGAGCTGAAGCGCCTGGGTGCCGAGTTAGTCGAGCTGGGGAAAAATTCCCTCGACAAGATTCCACTCGACGAAGATTTACGTGCCGCCATTGAACTGGCGCAGCGTATCAAGAAAGAAGGCCGTCGCCGCCAGTTGCAGCTGATCGGTAAGATGCTGCGCGCCCGTGATGTGGAACCGATTCGTCTGGCTTTGGACAAACTGAAGAACCGCCATAACCAGCAGGTCGCGTTGTTCCATAAGCTGGAGAATTTGCGCGATCGTTTGATTGAGCAGGGTGATGATGTAATGGCCGAGGTGGTTAACCTCTATCCGCAGGCCGATCGCCAGCAGCTGCGCAGCATGATTCGCAATGCGCAAAAAGAAAAAGCGGCGAACAAACCACCAAAAGCGGCACGCCAGATTTTCCAGTACCTGCGTGAATTAGCTGAAGCATAACAGGCATATCACGAACCGTAGCGGCGCGATTTATCGCGCAGGTTTAAATCGCGCCGCTACGGATTAACGTCCCAGCCTTTCCAGCAGTTTCTGATGAATCCCGCCAAAGCCACCGTTACTCATTACCAGAATCGAATCCCCTGGCTGCGCGACTTTCGCCACCATTTCTACCAGCGTATCGATATCGGCACTCCAGTGAGCAGGCTGGATGCAGGCATCCGCCACATCGGCAACCTGCCACGGAATATGGTACGGCTGGAACAGGAACACTTCATCGGCACGTCCCAGTGACGGTGCCAGTTCATTCTTGCTAACGCCCATTTTCATAGTATTGGATCGCGGCTCCAGCACGGCCAGAATCCGTGCCGTACCCCCCACTTTGCTGCGCAGCGCGGCCAGGGTGGCGAGGATCGCCGTTGGATGATGGGCAAAATCGTCATAAACCTTGATGCCGTTCACGTCACCACGCAGCTCGAGGCGACGGCGCGCATTGATAAAACGCCCCAGCGCTTCACCGGCATCGTCTGGCTTCACTCCCACATGACGCGCAGCGGCCATCGCCATCAGGCCGTTATGCATGTTGTGCTCACCCACCAGGCCCCAGTTCACTTCCGCCACTTTCTCACCATCAAGCCGGGCTTCCCAGCGTGAGGCATCCGGCGTCAGTTTTTTCGCCTGCCAGTGACCGTTGTCTCCTACCGTTTCCTGCTCACTCCAGCAACCCATTGCCATCACCTGCTTCAGGTTATGATCGTGTTCCGGCAGCAGGATCTTGCCCTGGCCCGGTACGATGCGGATCAAATGATGGAACTGTTTCTGGATGGCGCGCAGATCGTCAAAGATATCCGCATGATCGAATTCCAGATTGTTGAGGATCAGTGTGCGCGGGCAGTAATGCACAAACTTGGAACGCTTGTCGAAAAAGGCGCTGTCGTACTCATCCGCCTCAATAACGAAGAACGGGCTTTTTCCTAATTTTGCCGAAACATCGAAATTTCCTGGCACACCACCAATAATAAAGCCCGGCTCAAGGCCACAAGCCTCAAGAATCCACGCTGCCATGCCGGCTGTGGTGGTTTTACCGTGGGTTCCGGCCACGGCCAGCACCCAGCGATCGCGTAGCACGAAATCGTGCAGCCACTGCGGGCCGGAGAGGTAAGGAATGTTACGTTCCAGCACTGCTTCCACACAGGGATTGCCGCGCGTCATGGCGTTGCCGATGATCACCAGATCCGGGGCGGGATCCAGTTGACTGGCATCATAACCTTCCGTTAATTCAATGCCTTGCTGCTCCAGCAAGGTACTCATTGGCGGATAGACATTGGCGTCAGAGCCGGTTACTTCGTGGCCAAGTGAGCGCGCCAGCATCGCCAGACCGCCCATAAAAGTGCCACAAATCCCAAGGATGTGAATGCGCATAAAGAGATCCATTACTCAAAAGTTCGGCGCACAGTGTAACGCCGAGTGCAGGTGGAAGAAACGGATTAGGACTATGGTTTTTAAAGTTCAATCGGCTAAACTGCGTACGCATACGTTGGCAGTTTGTTAGAGCTGCTGCCACTCCATCGTAGATTCAGGGAATGTGTTATGAAAACGTTAGGCGAATTTATCGTCGAGAAGCAACACGACTTTCCTCACGCCACAGGTGAACTGACGGCGCTGATTTCAGCCATCAAGCTGGGTGCGAAAATTATCCACCGCGATATCAACAAAGCGGGTCTGGTGGATATTCTCGGTGCCAGCGGCGTGGAAAACGTACAGGGTGAGCAGCAGATGAAGCTGGACCTGTTCGCCAACGAAAAGCTGAAAGCAGCACTGAAAGCACGCGGCATTGTGGCGGGTATCGCTTCCGAAGAGGAAGATGAGTTCGTCATCTTCGAAGGAGTGGAGCACGGCAAATATGTGGTGTTGATGGATCCGCTGGACGGTTCTTCCAACATCGACGTTAACGTTTCCGTTGGTACCATCTTCTCGATCTACCACCGTGTGTCCCCGCCGGGCACCCCGGTTACCGAAGCTGATTTTATGCAGCCGGGTAGCAAGCAGGTTGCAGCCGGTTACGTGGTGTATGGTTCATCCACCATGATGGTTTACACCACCGGGGTGGGCGTGCACGCCTTTACCTACGATCCTTCACTTGGGGTGTTCTGCCTGAGCCACGAACGTATGACCTTCCCGGAGAAGGGCTACACCTACTCCATCAACGAAGGTAACTACATTCGCTTCCCACAGGGCGTGAAAAAATACCTGAAGTTCTGCCAGGAAGAGGATGTCGCCACTCATCGTCCTTACACCTCACGCTACATCGGCTCTCTGGTGGCTGACTTCCATCGTAACCTGCTGAAAGGCGGCATTTATCTCTATCCAAGCACCGCCAGCCATCCGAAAGGCAAGCTGCGCCTGCTGTATGAATGCAACCCGATGGCCTTCCTGGCTGAGCAGGCAGGCGGTAAAGCCAGCGACGGTAAAAACCGTATCCTGGATATCCAGCCAGAGACCCTGCACCAGCGTTGCCCGTTCTTCTGCGGCAACGACGCCATGGTAGATGACGTCGAGCGCTTCCTGCGCGAGTTCCCGGAAGATCGTCAGGGCTGATTGGCCTCGATGACGGAAGCCCGCTCAATGCGGGCTTTTTGTTGCTGGTAATAATTTTCGATTTCTTTCTCTGCTCTCTTGCGCCCCAGTTTCCCGACCGGGAAATGTCCCAGGCCCAGTATGTATAAAATCATACCGACAACCAGGAAAAGTAATCCGGGAACTTCAGCACGGATACCGACAAAGATAGCAAAGAAAATAATCGCTACCCCGACGCCTACCAGACAAAATGCTTCGATATAACGTTCCCTGATCTTTTTAGGGTTAATAAACAGCTCACCCTCAACATTCACGCTGAGATAATGTCGGTGCATCACAAAGTATTTATTACTGCGTATTTCACTGGAGCAGTCGATAATCTTTATCACTTCATCCTGAATATGGCGATTCTCAATACCATACATTCGTTGGTTGACCAGCTGAATATATTGCTGCGCCAAACGGCTGCGATCCTCATTACTCAGAAACGAGTTATCCAGCTGGCTGGCAACAAATTTTATCCGATTATTTAATGAGTTTTTGAAGATATGTTCACCCTTAATATCGGAAAACATACTTTTCAGCATACCGAGAACCGGAAAGAGCACCAGCAGGAGCAGGGTATAAAACGGATGGGTCTGGATAGCAGCTAATAACGTATCTATATGTTCGACTACGGCAGGATTCATTATCATCTCCTTGATATTTTACCCTGATTAACGTAGCAGAATATCAGTAATGATGATCGTATCATTTTGTAGCGGCACCCTTTATCGCGCCGCTACAGGTCCGATGTTAATTTACACCGTCGTTATACGAAACTGCGCCATAGAAGCCTGCAACTGCTGTGACTGCGCTTCCAGCGATTGCGTCGCGGCGCTGGCTTCTTCCACCAGTGCGGCGTTCTGCTGTGCCGCCTCATCCATTTGCGTCACCGCCTGGTTGACCTGCTCAATACCACGGCTCTGCTCCTCCGATGCTACCGAAATCTCCTTCATCAACGCGGTCACGCGCATCACTTCACTGGAGATCTCATCCATGGTTTCGCCTGCCTGAGTGGCCATTTCACTGCCTTCTTTCACCCGAACCTGGGATTCGCTAATTAACTCACGAATCTCCTTGGCGGCGGTGGCGCTGCGCCCTGCGAGGGTTCGCACCTCATTGGCCACCACGGCAAAACCACGCCCCTGCTCACCGGCGCGCGCCGCTTCCACAGAAGCATTCAACGCGAGGATATTGGTCTGAAAGGCGATACCGTCAATCACGCTGAGAATATCGGCGATACGGTCAGAACTGTGGGTGATTTCCCGCATCTTCTCCATCACATAACACACCACTTCGGCACCGCGATCAGCCGTGTCCGAGACGCTGTTTGCCAGCTGGTGCGCCTGATGCGCGTTGCTGGCATTGAGGCGTACCGTCGCGGTGAGCTGCTCCATGCTGGCTGCGGTCTGCTCCAGCGAGGCCGCAGATTCCTCGGTACGCTGCGACAAATGCACGGTACCTGCCGACAGTTCACGGCTGCCAACATCAATTTGCAGGCTGGCTTCGCGAACCTGGCTGACTGAATCACACAAGGCCAGTTGCATGGCGGCCAGCGCCTGATTCAGTCGGCCCAGCTCGTTATTGGCGGTGGCTGGCAGTGCCTGCGATAAATCCCCCTCCGCAACCTGTTGCAGATGCCCGATCGCCCCCTCCAGCGGGCGCAGTAATAAACGACGCAGCAGCTGCCATGCCAGCACAATCATCAGTACTGTCATCAGCACCGCGATGCCAATCAGGACTTTCATCTGTACTTCGTTGCGCGCCGCCTGGGCCAGTCGCTCGGCTGACACCTGATCGGCATAGCGGCTGAAATCCTGCACTGCTTTGGCGTAATTGGCGGCCAGCATCGAAAGATTGCCCTCGAGCACCGTGTAATATTCATCGGTATATTGCTTCTGCAACGCATCCATCATCGGCGTGATGCCCTGTTGCAGATAGGCAGCAAAGTTGGCGGCCACTGCATCCGCCAGCGCTTTACCCTGCACTGTCACCGTACCGGCATCGACAAAATCCTTCAGGTGCTGCTGCGAAGTGGCGACATCAGCCTGCGCCTGTTTCGTCACTGCCGCGCCCTCATCCAGCAGGCCGATTTCGATCTTGCGCACCGCCAAAGCGCCACTGGCACGAGCGCGCATCAGGTCTGCATTGCTTTGGTACAGGCTATTGAGTTCAACGCCCTGGATGCGATTGATAACATCCAACGACTGATTGCCTGCGTTGATGGCGTAAATACCCAGGGTGCTGACCGCCAGCAGCAGCAATGTCATAAAAGCGAGTAAAGCGAGTAAACCGGTCCGTATTGATAAATTTTTGATCATGATAGTACCCGTGTGTATGAAAAAAGGCAGAAATCCAGCAGCCCTAAAACGGATAAGTTATCGGCAGTCACTTTGCTAAACTTTAACCACTGTTGATGGTCAATGGGCTGATGATCACCCTCTCTTAAACATTGCTAAAGTCACTTTCATCCCGAATAAGGAATATCACGATGTATAAAGTGTTCCCGGTTGCCTGTCTGTTACTGAGCAGTTATGCGACAGCTCAGGAAAATGCGATCGACCAGAAGTTACAGCAGTGTCTGAATAAGGAATCCAGCACTGCCGCGCTCACGCAATGTTACGACAGTGCAAATAAAGCATGGGATCAGGAGATGAATCAGCAATACGAGCAGGCAATGAAAAAATTAACCGGTGAACCTAAAGCCAAATTACGCAGCGCACAACGCGCCTGGCTGGCTTACCGTGACAGCTGGCTGGATGCCAGCAAAAGTGTCTTCTTTGCCAGCCAGGGCACGATGGCATCGCTTTCGCTGGGGGCACAGGGCGTGAATCTGGTGCGCAATCAGGCGCTGATGCTGCAATCAATTAACAAAGGCAGTTGCGTCAATCCCGATGATTGTTGATAAATGGGGGCGGTGAAAAAACCGCTTCGCGCTGGTCGTTGCCAGTGCCCCTTCAATCCTCTGGGAGAAATCATGGCTGCTTATGCCTCCACCATTATTCTGGTTTGCCTCGCTGTGCTCAGTTATTTCGTTCATAACAACGCTGTCACTATCTCGATTCTGATTCTGCTGGTGATCAAAATTACCCCGCTGGCACAATTCTTCCCTTATGTGGAAAAGCAAGGCATTCAGCTCGGTATCATCATTCTTACTGTGGCGGTGATGGCCCCGCTGGCCAGCGGCTCGCTGCCGGCTTCCTCGCTGATTAAGTCGTTCGCTAACTGGCAATCGATTGTGGCCATTCTGGTGGGGGTGTTTGTCGCCTGGCTTGGCGGTCGTGGCGTGCATTTTATGAGCGCACAACCTTCAGTGATTGGCGGCTTACTGATTGGTACGGTGATTGGTGTGGCTTTCTTCCGCGGGGTTCCGGTCGGACCATTAATTGCCGCAGGTATCGTCTCGTTGTTTGTGGCGGCGAAGTAAGCGGCTGGACCATTCCGAAACGCCAAAAAGGGGGCATACTTTCAGAGTCAGTTGGCTATAATAGCCGACACTCAACTTACGACTAATGAAGGAAAGCCAGATGAGTTTGAACCAGGTGCCCGCAGGTAAAGATCTGCCAGAAGATATCTATGTCATCATCGAGATCCCGGCAAATGCCGATCCGATCAAATATGAAGTGGACAAAGAGTCTGGCGCCCTGTTTGTAGACCGTTTCATGTCTACCGCCATGTTCTATCCGTGCAACTACGGTTACATCAACCACACCCTGTCTCTGGATGGTGACCCGGTTGACGTACTGGTGCCGACCCCGTATCCGCTGGAACCGGGTTCTGTGATCCGTTGCCGTCCGGTTGGCGTGCTGAAAATGACCGACGAATCCGGTGAAGATGCCAAACTGGTTGCCGTACCGCACACTAAGCTGAGCAAAGAGTACGATCACATCAAAGATGTGAACGACCTGCCGGAACTGCTGCGTGCACAGATCACCCATTTCTTTGAGCACTACAAAGATCTGGAAAAAGGCAAATGGGTTAAAGTTGACGGCTGGGATAACGCCGAAGCAGCCAAAGCCGAGATCATCTCTTCTTACGAGCGCGCACAGAAGAAATAATTCTGCCGCCCCTCGCGCATAAAAAAACACCGTCCAACCGGACGGTGTTTTTATTTATGCTTCTGATTCGTCATCACGCTGCAACCAGTCACCGCTGATGATGCGCGTGCGACCGGTAACCGGACGCTGGTAAACGTACAGCCAGGCGCTGCCGAAGGGCGTCTGGATTAACTGGCGTTTGTATTCGCCATTTTTGGTGCGCAGGGCATCCAATTCGCCAAGGGTGATGGCGTCGATGCGATAGACCTCGCAAAAGACATTGCCCTCACCCTCAATCACGCCGGGATAGTGACCGAGATTGTAGAGTTCGTACCCTTCAATCTGGTGGTCACCAAGCCATTGCGCATTCGTCATCCAGTGACTGTTTCCCTGTTTGCGCCGTAAACTGCCGTAGACAATTATTCGCATTGCTAAAACTCAAACTGATAGAGCAAATCCAGTGCCTGATCAACACCAGACACAGCTTCCAAATAAAGTTTGGGCATCAGGCGATAACGCAAGGTTAAGGTCGCCAGTGAATCAAATATGCCAACACCGTATTTTACTTGCAGACCCGGTAGCACATAACCACTCACCTGCACCTGTTGGCTATCGCCAACGCCGGTGGTATCAAGCGCAAGGTTACTGACGCCGAACGTCTCGCCGATTTTACCCATAACCTGCCCACTTTGTGCAACCCCCAGACCAATTAACGCTGAAGTTAATGCATTACTGTCGCCATTGGCATCGAGTCCCTGGCCGCGTAACAGATAAGACAACGCCTCCTGCTGCGACATCGTTGGGTCGGAGAAGATTTCGACTTTCGGCTCATCAGCTAACCCGGTGACACGGATACCTGCGGTGACGTCATCCTCAGTGGAGTCGGGGTTACGGATGGCTTCCAGGTTAAGATAGGGCTGATCCGGCGGTCCGGCAAATTGCAGTTCACCTTTGCGCACAATCAGATCCTGACCATAAGCATGGAAACGACCATCCGGGATATTAATCTGGCCGTTTAAGCCGAGACCGGTTCTGTCCTGCACCAGCTTCAGATCACCGTTCAGCTTCGCTTTCAGACCAAAGGCAGACAGGCGCACATCGTTGCCGACGTGAATGACCAGATTGCTGTTGATCGGGATCGCCGTGGTTTTTGGCTGAATCGGCTTCAGGTTCTGGTCCAGCATCACCTCATCCGACGACACGCCAGTCGCGCTGGCCGGTACTTCCTGCACCGTGATGCGCGCCCACGGGATATCCACCCGGCCATCAAGATTGAAGGCGGCGGGGGTCGCTTCAAACACCAGATCTGGCGACACGTCCATACGCACCATCGGCGGCACGGTGACACGTACCCGGCTTCCCTGCGCAGCAATGCGCGCCCGCCAGTTATTCAGCTGGCTCCAGTCGGCGTTCCCGTTGAGATTGATGTTGCCCTGTGCGGTCTGAATCAACCCATTAAGGGTAGAACTCATGCCGTTAAACACCATGTTGAGATTGGCGGCAGTAAGGGCAACCGGCATAAAACTGGCTTCCACATTCACGCCGCTCAGTCCCAACTGGCCGAATACCTGCGGCTGTTGCAAATTACCGCCGAGGCGCAGGGCGCTGTTGAGATTGCCTTTGATTTTCTCGCCCTGCATCAATGCCGGGTTGAACATCGCCAGCGAAATATTGCTGATATTAACGTTACCCGACAGCTGACGACGGTGCTGCGGATCGGCGATTTGTACGTCACCGCTCAGCTGTCCATTGTTGGCAATGTGTATCAGCCAGTCGAGCTGGGCGCGGCCATTACGTAGCGCGGCATTCAGGTTCAGGGTGTCGAAGGCGATGGGCAAGGTGTTGCCCTGCACATCCTGCTCCACTTTCACGCCGTTGCCTTTCAGCGAGACGGTACCGGTCGGCAACGCACCATCAGAAGTCCAGTTAACCCGGGCATCACCGCTGAACACCCCTGCCAGTTTGGTTTCATCGGTCAGGAACGGTTTGAGCATGGCTAAATCAAAGCGGCTGAGCACCACATGTGCATGGCCGCTGGCTCCTGCTTCAATCGGTTCCGGCACACACAGTTGCGCGTTCGGGTTCTGCCAGCAGTGTGGCCCAATAGTCGCGCTCTGCTTGCTGTTGAGATAGTCAATCGCCATGGCACGCGTCAGACGCCACTCGCCCACTGGCGTATCGAAGCGGGTATTATTCAGCGTGCCCTGCCAGTGCTGGGTTTTGCGATCAAAGCTGCCGTTCAGCGCCAGCTGACCGGAGACCGGCTCGCCCTGCACCTCAAGTTTTAGCTGATGCTGCTTCTCGTTGCCGTCGGCATTGAGCGTCAGCAATTTAATCGCCAGCGCATCCTGTTTTAGCTGTTCCACCCGCAACTGCAATTTACCCGCAATCTGGTCACTGGATTTCACATCCCCCTGCAGCACCACGCGCGCAATTTGCAGCTGCTGCCAGCGCAGGCCAGTGGCCGTGAGATCGGCCAGCAGCTGCGGAGCCTGTAGTGTACCGCGAGCCTTGATGGTGCCTTTCACCACCCCACCCAGCCCTGGCAACGCGTTGTCGAGATGCGGAGCATCAATGTTGGCATCCAGATTCAGCGCATCGCCCAGTTCGCCTTTGACGTCCACATGGTTACGCCCCAGCACCAGGTTGATACCCGGGATTTTCCACTGGTTGTAGCTATTGCCGGTCAGGGAGCCATCAGCGCTCACCGCGTTCTGTTTGACGTTCCCTTTCAGCTGTAGCTGCGGCACGCTCAGTTGCCAGCTACCGCCATACAGGCTGCCGCGCGTGGCGATTTTTCCATCCAGCTTCGCCGGCCAGTCCGGGTATTGTTTTGCGGTATTGATGCCGGACAACGTCAGTTCACTGCGCCAGCTAATCGCTTTGCTCCAGTCCACCAGCGCGGTCAGGTCGATATTGCCCTGCAACGCCGCCACGCGCAGTTTGTCGAGGCTGAACTGCTGCACATTCCCTTTGCCATCAAGAGAAATCGCCGCAGGCGGCACCCCTTCACCCTTCACGGCGGTACGCAGCGACATCACATAATCGGTGGCTTTGCCCTTGAACTGATAATCCAGATTATCGGCCTGATATTGCACCGGACCGGCCAGCGGCCAGCGCAATTGCGGGCTGGTAAGCCTGAGCGATAACGGCAACCCAGCGACGGCAGGCTGTGCCGCAGCATCCAGCTGCGCCTGTACCGGGCCAGACAAATTGAGCGCCAGTTTCAGCTCATCACGCAGCGCACCGCTGAGATTCATTTTAATCTTCTCGCCCTTAATCGGGTCGAGATTCACCGCGCCGTTAAGGGCAAAGTTTACCGGCCAGTTCTCAGCCAGGGTGGCATCGCCGCTGGCGTTCAGTTGCCCCTGCGTCGAATCCACAGCGAAGGTTTCCAGTTGCAGATGGCGGTCAGCGGTTCTGGCCTTCAGCAGCAGGCTGTTGATAGTTATATCGGTATCGCCGGTTATGCGCAGCTGGTTGCCTGTCAGCTCTTGCACGGTGATATCCAGTGGCAGTTGGAAGTCCGGCAGTGCGGGTAACAGCGGTTGCGCGAACATCGCCTGCAACGTCTCACCCAGCGGTTTTTCATCCGGTTTAGGCTGCTGCACTTTCGGTTGCACCACCTGCTCATCCGCCACTTTGGCCGCTTTTGGCAACGCAATCAGCAAACTTTCGATATGGGTGGGAGTCAGCGTCAGGGCGCGGTTCTGCCATTGCATACCGGTGGTGAAATCGAGCAGCGAAATCGCCGTGTCATCCACTTTGACATTGATGTTGTGCAGCCCGACTTTACTCAGCGTGATCGGGTAAGGCGTGCTGAGGTTGGTGCTGCCGCTCGCCTGCTCCGGCGGGGAGGCACTGGCCGGTGCCATTTGTTTGCTATCCACCACCACGCTGACATCCTGCAACGCAATATCGTTGACGCATACCGACGAGTGCAGCAGGCAGTTGAGATTGAGCGCCAGATGGAAGCGCCCGGCATCGACGCTAACTCCCGGCATGGTGTACTTCACGCCGCTCAGCGTCAGATCGCGCCAGCCACCTTCAACTTTGTCGATCGACAAACCCGGCACCCAGCGATCGGCTCCCTTCAATAGCAGATGCAAACCCGGAGTGGTGCCAATCAGGAAAGCCACGCTGCCAAAGATCAGCAGCAGAAAAATACCAAAACCAATCAGGACCTTTTTCCACAGCTTCATAGTTCAGGCCCCAGTCCGATATAAAATTGCAATCCGTGCTCCTCGCTATCACCAATCGGGCGGGCAATATCGAGTTTGATCGGCCCAACCGGAGAGGCCCAGCGCACGCCGAAGCCCGCACCGGTTTTGAAGTTGCTTTGTGTGATATCGTTAACCGCCTCACCGGAGTCGATGAATACCGCTCCCCACCATTTTCCGCTCACGTTGTACTGATATTCGAGCGAACCGGTCGCCAGTTTCGATGCACCGGTCAGCTTGCCATTGTCATCGCGTGGCGAGATCCCCTGATATTTGTAACCGCGAATACTGCGGTCCCCCCCGGCGAAGAAACGCAGGTCAGGTGGCACTTTGTCGAAATCGTTGGTTTCGATCCAGCCAAGGTTGCCGCGTATCACAAAGCGGTTTTTCTCACCCAGCGTACGGATCCAGACGTTTTGCGCCTGCAGGATCAGGAAATCGACATCCGATCCCCAGGTGGTATCCGACACATCGGCGGAATAGCGCTGCGAGTCACCCCAGGTGGGCATCAATCCCCCGCGCGAACGGGTGCGGCTCAGGCTGACGCCAGGATAAATCAGCATGGTGGTGTTGGTGACGCTGCCCTGGGTAAAGTGATCGAGGCTCCAGCGCAGATTGACCGCGCGCTGCCAGCCACTGCTGCTGTCCCAGTTACGCGATACGCCAAGCGTATTCGTATCGGCTTTGGTGTCGTTCAGATCGGTGCGTTTCACTCCGGCGGAGAAGGTATAGTACTGTTCCAGCGGGCTTTTCAGCAGCGGGACTTTGTAGCTCAGATCGATCTGCTGTTCCGGTGCAGAAATGTAGGCGCTGGTGGTCAGGCTGTGGCCACTGTCGTTGATCCAGGGCTTTTTCCAGGTGCCTTTCAGACGCGGGCCCACATCGGTGGAGTAGCCAATACCGGTTTCCAGCGTATTTTCTACCCGCGGGGACACGGCCGCGTTGAGCGGCAGTATCTTGGTCTGACGCCCTTTGGCAAAGTCCGGTGCCACCACCACCGAATTGAACCAGCCGGTGGCGGAAAGACGACGGTTCAGTTCCGCCAGGTCACGCGAACTGTAAGGGTCACCCTTTTTGAACGGCACCAGATTGCGCAGGTAAGCTTCCTGGATCTGCGAGCCCTGGAAAGTGACATCGCCGAAGCGATAGCGCGGGCCGCTGTCGTAGTCGATATCCCAGAAAGCCTCCCGGCGCTCGACTGATACACCAAGCTGGCTCTGCTTAAAGTCACCATCAAAATAACCATTACGCAGTGCCAGGCTGGAAAAACCGCTTTTAAATCTGTCGTAATCACCGTGGTTAAGCTGGGTGCCCACCTTCGGCGTGCCCTGTTTAACCCAGGCTTTGTAATCGGGATCGTTTTTCGCCGCCCCCTCTACCACGATGGTGCTGCCGCCAATCTTTACCGGCTCTCCTGCCGTGACGCGCGCGATCAATACCGGACGTCCACCCTGTGGCGGTGCCGGACGCGATTCAAAATCAATCTGCGGTTCGTAGTAACCGAGTGCGCGCAAACCCTCTTTAACCGCGACGGAAACACGCGCGCGGAAACGACCGTCGTTAGAAACCTCGTCGCTCCCTATGGTGGAGAGACGCGCCCTGACGTTTTTCTCTAAATCCCCGGATAAACCTTCCAGCTGTAATCGCACCTTAGCCGCCTGAAGGGCGGGTGCCACCAGCAGCAGGCTGGCTATGCAATAAATATGAAATCGTGGCACGCTTACTCCTGTTAATAATGCCTGCCCCTATTCCGCAGGGGCATGTCTCTGTTTCGCGGGTAAAATCCAGCGCAGGCATACCCATCAGCATAGCCGCTCTTTTCCCCGAACAGCTGTGTAAACGCGGCAATTAAGCCAAATCGTCACTATTGTCGGCAAATGACGGGATCGATACAACAACGAAGCGGCGCTTCTGCGGTTTGCCAGCACGCACTCAGACTATTCTTAAGCCGCCTGACGTCTCCGCTAGCGGCATGATAAGCGCTGCTGCTATAATCAGCGTCCTGCAGGCAACACCTGCATTCATTTCTGCCCCGACGCTTAACTGCCTTGTCGAATTGGCGCAGACATTTTTGGCACGGATAGCCCTGTTTGACTGGTGAGTACCGGACGTACGCCCATTCCCATGCTGCCCAGGCCAAAAATGACAAGTGATTAACCCAACGGATCTTTTATGCTCGATAGCTTACTTGTCATTCTTTTACTGATTGTTATCAGTGCGTTTTTCTCCCTGTCGGAGATCTCGCTGGCTGCTGCCCGCAAGATCAAGCTGAAACTGCTGGCCGACGAAGGCAATATTAACGCACAGCGTGTCCTGAAAATGCAGGAGACGCCAGGTATGTTCTTCACCGTGGTGCAGATCGGCCTTAATGCGGTGGCCATCCTCGGTGGTATCGTCGGTGATGCGGCGTTTTCACCGGCTTTCCGTTCGCTGTTCATTCGTTTTGTGTCCCCGGAGCTGGCTGATCAGTTGAGCTTCATCTGCTCCTTTACTGTCGTCACCAGCCTGTTCATCCTGTTTGCTGATTTAACCCCGAAGCGGGTTGGCATGATCGCGCCGGAAACCATTGCGCTGCGTATTATCAATCCGATGCGTTTCTGCCTGCTGGTGTTCCGTCCGCTGGTGTGGCTGTTTAACGGCCTGGCTAACGTCTTCTTTCGTATTTTTAAACTGCCAATGGTGCGTAAAGATGACATCACCTCCGATGATATCTACGCGGTGGTGGAAGCAGGCGCGTTGGCCGGGGTGCTGCGTAAGCAGGAACATGAGCTGATTGAAAACGTGTTTGAGCTGGAATCACGCACCGTGCCGTCTTCAATGACATCGCGCGAAAATATCATCTGGTTTGATTTGCATGAAGATGAAGGCAGCCTCAAAACGAAAATCGCCGAACATCCTCACTCCAAATTCCTCGTCTGCGATGGCGATATCGACCATATCGTCGGTTACGTCGATTCCAAAGAGCTGCTGTTACGCGTGCTGGGCAATCAAAGCATGGCGTTGAATAGCGGCGTGCAGATCCGCTCCGCGCTGATTGTGCCGGATACGCTGACGCTGTCTGAAGCGCTGGAAAGTTTCAAAACTGCGGGTGAAGACTTCGCGGTGATCATGAATGAATACGCGCTGGTAGTAGGCATTATTACCCTGAATGATGTGATGACCACACTGATGGGTGACCTGGTAGGCCAGGGGCTGGAAGAACAGATTGTGGCGCGTGATGAGAATTCATGGCTGGTGGAGGGCGGCACCCCTATCGATGACGTGATGCGCGTGCTGCATATCGATGAGTTTCCGCAGTCAGGTAACTATGAAACCATCGGCGGCTTTATGATGTATATGCTGCGTAAGATCCCGAAACGTACCGATTTCGTGAAGTTTGCCGGGTATAAGTTTGAAGTGGTGGATATTGATAGCTATCGCATCGACCAGCTGCTGGTCACGCGTATCGATGAGCGCCCGCCAGTGCTGAATGTCGCTAAAAACGCGGCGGCAGATGCAGAAACCCCCTCATCGTAGCGGGTCCGGATGCTATAAAAAACAAAGGCGCGATAAATCGCGCCGCTCCAGGGCGCCATCGGCGCCCTTTCTTCTGCTTAGTTGTACTCGGCTTGCAGCCGTATCACCTGGCGATTGATTTCAGACATCACGCTCAGATGTTGTACGTCTTTGACGCGCGGGATAAGCACCTTCCCTTTATCGAATTCGAATGCGCCAACGTCCTTGATATACAACCTTCCTTTAAATAGCGTTTTTACGTATTTCGCAATTTGCAGCGGATTATAACGCTGGAAGATCTTCATGTTGTTCTAACTCCTGTACAGAAATAATACGCTTCTTCGTTGCCAACATCGGTACGAGCCCATGAAGCGCAAATGAGGCCTAAACTATAGAACATCCTGCGCTGCGGATGTTCCGAAAAAATGAATTTTTTACTGAATTGACACATCATTACAGAACACTCTGTTACCGAGGTCACAGAATCCAGTATAAACCTTCAGTGATTAAGGAATTGTGGCGTCGGTTGCAAAGCTGTTAACTCGTCGCGACAGGGCGCATCATCCACGCTTAATATTGCAGGAACATGACCAACTGGTCGGATCACCAAGGAGCCACTTTTATGCGATTGCCACACATGGTGTTAGCACTGGCACTACTTCTGCCCCATCTCGCTGCGGCACATCTGTTCAAACAAGGCGAACGTGTCCCTGCCGTGGGTGTGAATGACAAAGGGGAACTGATCTATCTTCAGGACAAGTTCAGCTATCGTCCGTGGAATAGCGCGCAGCTGGTGGGAAAAGTGCGGGTTATCATGCATATCGCCGGGCGTTCTTCAGCGAAAGAAATGAATGCGGCATTGATTGAGGCCATTAAAGCCGCCAAATTACCACACGACCGCTACCAGACCACCACGGTGGTCAATACTGATGATGCTATCCCAGGCACCGGCATGTTTGTGCGCAGCAGCATCGAAAGCAATAAGCAGCAGTATCCGTGGTCGCAATTTATCGTCGATAGCAACGGCAACGCGCGCAAAGCCTGGCAGCTGGAGGAAGGCGGCTCCGCGATAGTGGTGCTGGATAAGAGCGGGCATGTCCAGTTCGCTAAAGATGGCGCACTGACACAACAGGAAATACAGCAGGTGATTACGCTATTGCATCAATTGCTGTCGTAGCGGCGCGATTTATCGCGCCCAGGCCTTTAAATCACACCGCTACCACCAGGCCTAAAACAGGGAGACACGGAAGCCTGGATTGAGGAAGGATTCCCGTGGCGCATAGTCGAGGGTTTTACCCTGCCAGTCATGCACATGCGCACCTGCGGCAATCGCCACTGCGTGTCCGGCACCGGTATCCCAGATATTGGTCGGTCCAAAGCGTGGATAGAGCTGGGCTTTGCCTTCAGCCACCAGGCAGAATTTCAATGAGGAGCCGATGGCCGTTGTCTGATGCTCGCCCAGCTGTTGCAGATACTCTTGCAGCTCTTCATCTTTGTCGAAATGCGAACGACTCACGACCACCAACGGCGGACGCGCATCACGCACATGAATCTGGCTTTTATGTCCGCCCTCTTCTTTCCAGGCTTTGCCTTCCGCAGCAGAATAAAGCACGCCAATGGCTGGTGCATAAACCACGCCCAGAACCGGTTTCCCTTTTTCAATCAGCGCGATATTTACCGTGAATTCACCGTTGCGCTTGATAAACTCTTTGGTGCCATCCAACGGGTCAACCAGCCAGTAGCGCTGCCACTGCTGACGGACTTCCCAGGCCGGAGGATCTTCTTCTGACAATACCGGCACTTCCGGTGTCAGGACCTGTAACCCATTTAGAATCACCTGATGCGCGGCAAGGTCGGCAGCGGTGACCGGCGAATCATCCGCCTTACGTTCGATATCCATCGGCTGCGCGCCGTCATACACCTGCATAATCGCATCACCTGCGGCACGGGCCAGCTGGCAAATTTGCTCTAACATTCTTCACCTCATTTCTGCTGATTCTGCTTACTCGCTGCAAACAGCAAACCTGTAACTATTTTAGCAGGCGACCTGTTTATTCCGAGCTTCACGCCAGTCGCGAGAGCAATCTATTTTAATATCAATATCATAGTTCATCGCCTGGCGTCACGTATGAGATGAGGTTATATCTGCTGCGTTTCTCCACAGATTATGCGCAGGGATCGCAACAATCGATGAAAAAGACCCACTTTGATGACATCACGGAAACAGCAAAACGTTATGTGCCGAAAATACGCACAAAAAGTGCTGAAATAATCACCATATTGCTACGTTCTGATTTGAGCAGCCATGCTATGAGACGGGAGAAACCGGGGTGTATCTGGCAGGTGGATTGACAGCAGAATGAAGAAATAAAGGGCGGCAACGGCCGCCCTGACTGCGACTTACAGAATTTCCAGCAGCTCGACTTCGAAGATCAGCGTGCTGAACGGCGGGATGGATGCGCCAGCACCACGCTCGCCGTAGGCGATGTTGTGTGGGATCACCAGTTCCCATTTGGAGCCGACCGGCATCAGGGTCAGGGCTTCAATCCAGCCTGCGATAACGCCGCTAACCGGGAATTCTGCTGGTTCGCCACGCGCCACAGAGCTATCAAACACGGTGCCATCGATCAGTTTACCGGTGTAGTGTACACGTACACGGTCCTGACGAGATGGGATAGCCCCATCACCCTGTTTGATGACGCTGAATTGCAGGCCTGATTCGGTGCTGCTCACGCCTTCACGCTGCGCGTTCTGATCCAGGAATTTCTGGCCTTCCGCCGCCATCGCCTGGACGCGCTCACGACGCACGCCTTCCGCACGCTCGTGCACTTCGCGCAGCGCACGATGTACCACGTCAACCGGAACTGCCGGTGAATTCCCTTCCAGCGCGTCGCGCAGGCCCGCGAGCAGTGCTTCCGGCTGCAGACCCTGCAGTCCGGACTCCAGCAGCTGCTGGCCTACCTGTAAACCAATACCGTAACTTGCTTGTGCTTCGACGCTGTCAAATGAAGGGGTCGTCATCTTGATTCCTTAATCCCGGAGAAAAAATTGAAACGGCAGCATAACAGCGCAGACCGCTGGCGTAAAATCTCGCGCATCGCAGATGACATTTCTCAGGGAAAGAGAAACAATATACAGGTCAGAATTTTCAATGCTGGCAGGCACTTCGCGCCGGTATTGCCCATACTATATTTAAGGGAAGGATAAACCTTTCCACCGTCGAGATAAGAGAGAATACATGGGCCAGATCGCCCCACGACGTCGCAGGACGCGCACCCCGCGTACTTTACCCTGGTTGCGGAACTTGCTGCCGCAAGGCAAACGCCCGGTTACCAGTGAGGAGGAACCACGAATGGCTTCTGCTACCCCTTCCCGACTTCCCGGCAGTCTGGGCCGTATCTGGCATCTGCTGGATAACGTACGCTGGATGGATCCGCTACCCGCCCTGCATCGTCGCGGTATCGTGATTGCGCTGGTGATTATCCTGCTGGCGTTCCTGTGGCCGTCCAGTACCCCTCAGTATCCGGTGGAGCGCCCGGTCAGCG
This sequence comes from Pantoea sp. X-Soil-TKNS-1280, assembly GCF_059730475.1. Classification (NCBI taxonomy): domain Bacteria; kingdom Pseudomonadati; phylum Pseudomonadota; class Gammaproteobacteria; order Enterobacterales; family Erwiniaceae; genus Pantoea; species Pantoea sp. X-Soil-TKNS-1280. Next base: position 3,846,569 of record NZ_AP035962.1, read on the forward strand.
ATAACGCCGCCAAACAAGTGCCAATGCAGGCAGAAATCTATGACAACAACAGCACGCCAAAACCCGATTCTCAGGGGGAATGGCGCAGTTATACTGTGGCTTCAGGCCAGACGCTGGCGCAGCTGTTCCGTGATAACAATTTACCGGTGAGTGATGTGTTTGCCATGGCGCGGGTGGAAGGTAACGATCAGCCGCTCAGCGCCCTGCAGACGGGTCAGCAGGTGAAAATTCGCCAGAATGCGCAGGGTGTGGTGACGGGATTGACTGTGGATAGCGGCAACGGCCCGGTGCTGTTTACCCGTCAGCCTGACGGCAGCTTTATCCGCGCGCAATAACAAAAAAGCCGGCACAAGGCCGGCTTTTTCGCATTACCGAGTAAAATTACTCAGCAACTACATTCACAACCAGTTTCGCGAATACTTCGCTGTGAACCTGGAAGTCAACTTCGTGCTCACCGATAGTGCGCAGAACGCCGTTCGGCAGACGAACTTCGCTCTTAGCCACTTCAACGCCAGCTGCAGTTACAGCGTCAGCGATGTCGCGAGTACCGATGGAACCGAACAGTTTACCTTCGTCGCCTGATTTAGACGCGATGGTGACGCTGCCCAGACCGTTGATTTTCTCAGCACGTGCGTTAGCAGCTGCCAGAACGTCAGCCAGTTTGGCTTCCAGTTCAGCGCGGCGCGCTTCGAAATATTCAACGTTTTTCTTGGTAGCAGGAACAGCTTTACCCTGCGGAACCAGGAAGTTACGAGCGTAACCCGCTTTAACGTTAACCTGATCACCCAGGCTGCCCAGGTTTGCTACTTTATCAAGCAGAATAACTTGCATTACCTTATCCTCTTAAAGTCGTTATTAGACAGCAACCGATTACTGATGACGATCAGTGTACGGCAGCAGAGACAGGTAACGCGCGCGCTTGATAGCACGAGCCAGCTGACGCTGGTATTTTGCGCGAGTACCGGTGATACGGCTCGGTACGATCTTACCGCTTTCAGTGATGTAGTTTTTCAGCGTAGCGATATCTTTGTAGTCGATCTCTTGAACGCCTTCCGCGGTGAAACGGCAGAACTTGCGACGACGGAAATAACGTGCCATTTGGCTAGTCTCCAGAATCTATCAATTCAATCTGCTCGGCATGTAACACAATTCTACTCTGGCCATTGCGTGCCTGATGGCAGCTAATAAAACCTTCGAGAGTGAGTTGCGTGCCGACCGTTATATGTTGAGTAATCACCTGATGGGTGCTGCCGCTGATAATCACCGGCATCTGACACCAGGCTTGCCGGTGAAACCCGGCTTCCTCCTGCATGGAACGGTGCTCAAGCACGAACTGGCAGTGAGGAATTCCTGACGGACTGATTTTTCGAACCGGCGTCTTACACACAGTGCCAGACAGGCGCAGTCGATTGGCCGTCATTATGGATTACTCTTCAGAATCCCCAGCATCTGAGTCATCTGCCGCTTCGTTAGCGAAGTCTTCACGGCGCTCACGACGCTCGTCTTTCGCTTTAACCATCGGAGATGCTTCAGTTACCGCGTGCTTAACGCGCATAACCATGCTGCGGATAACGGCGTCGTTGAAGCGGAAGTTAGTTTCCAGCTCGTCAATCACTTCCTGCGGCGCTTCTACGTTCAGCAGAACATAGTGTGCTTTGTGCAGTTTGTTGATCGGGTAAGCCAGCTGACGGCGGCCCCAGTCTTCCAGACGGTGGATCGTGCCCTGTGCACCAGTGATAGCACCAGTGTAACGCTCGATCATGCCCGGAACCTGTTCGCTCTGGTCAGGATGGACCATAAATACGATTTCGTAATGACGCATCGAAATTGCTCCTTACGGATTATTCAGCCTCCTGTCAGGGTCAGCTGCGGCCCACGGAAGCAAGGAACGTTATAGGTTGTGAATCATCCGATAAATGAAACACACCTCTGAATGCAGCTGAAAAATTGACGCGTAATCATACTGACGTTGTCCGCTAAACTCAAGCGCACAATTCATCAAATGGCGTGCAACGTGCCAGATGATGGCACCTTTTGTGCTAAGGGTGAAAATTCAGGAGGTTAAGCGGTATTTCATCAAAATAGCTGAACAAGGTGTTCAACAGGACCGGCTGGCGGCAATGTGGTGAAGAACTAAACTATTTATAGACGCAACGGTTTAGCTTGTCGTCGGCGTCTGAGAGTGAATTCCCTGTAGTGAGGAGTCGATTATGAGAAGTATCGTCATCGCCACTTTACTGGGTCTCTTCCTGTCTACACCCGCTTTTGCCAGCTCAACTGACTATGCGCAACAGATGAGAAGTAACAGCAGCAAAGCGGCATCAGGCTATGTCTACGTCAACCGACTGGGCGCCCCCAGTGATAACCACACCGGGGCCAACAGTAGCGCGGCTGAACGGTTGTCGTCACAGCTGTAGTCCGGTATGTCGTAACGGGCTGGCAGTTTTTTGCCAGCCCGAATTATTTTCACAGGTGATGTTTGAAAAAACTCACCAGCGCACCCAGCGCTGAAGGCGTGATTTTGTGGCCGATCTGCTTTTCCGACAGATAAGTGACACGCCCATCCAGCTGCGCTTCACGCAGCGCTTTCTCCAGCCGCACCGTTTCCGCGAACGGCACCACCTCATCGGCTTCCCCATGCCACAGCAGCAGCGGACGGTTCGCCAGTTTATCCAGTTGCTGGCTGGGATCGTAACTGGCTAACGGTGCCAGCCGGGCGGCAAAAGCTTCTTTCTGCTGCGACGTGCGCGCCACCAGCGGCGGGAACAGCGTGTGACTCAGTTGCATAAAATAGCCCGACCCCATCATGCAGGCGACGCTGTGAATCTGCGGATAACGCGCCATGGCCCCGAGTGCCGTCATCCCGCCCATTGAAGCACCCGCCACGGCAAAGCGATCATCGGCAATCCAGTCATTGGCGCGCAGCGCGGCTTCCAGTAGCGGTACTTCGTCGATATTTTTTCGCAGGATCTCCCAGAAATGCGTCATACGGGTTTCCGTATCACCGTTATAGCGAGCGCCATGCATATCCGCATCCGGCATCACCACGCGAAAACCCGCCTGAGCGAGCGCAACCGCAAAGTAGCTGTACACCTCTTTTGACGAGGTGAAGCCATGATAAAACAGCACGGTCGGCAAACGCGACAGGCGCTGTCCGGATGGTGCCGCATGGATACACTGAATCCCTGCCAGTGTTTCCGTTGCCAGTTCAATCATGTCGCCTCCGTTGAGAATGATTATCACCTGCTCACAGTGTAAACCCTGAGACCTGAAACGCGAGTCACTTCACATTTTCGCGCGAATAATTTCCACCCTAAACCTTTTCCCCAATTTGCCGTTGATCTTGTATCCCCTCATCCATATCAACATAGGTACTTTATGAAGCGTCTCTCTCTCAGCGCCATGGGTCTCGGAATTAAGCTGTCTGTACTGACGTCTTTAAGCGTAGCCGTAGTGCTGCTGACCCTCACTCTTACCCTGAGCCACAACGCCTCCCGCCAGCTGGAAAATCTGGCGACGGACGATATGCAAAATCAGGTGCAGGGCATCGGTGAGATGGCCAGCATGTTTAATACCACCTTATCTGCTGAAGTGGCGAACTACACCCGGTTGTTTCAGAGTTTTCTCCCCAAACGCTTCAGTCGTGATGAAAGCACCCGTATCCAGGTGGGGGATATCAGCACACCCACCCTGCGTGCCGGACTGAAAACCCTCAACCTTGACCAGATTGCGGTGGATGATTTTCTCGATCGTACCAGCGCAGTCTCCACCATTTTCGTGCGCGATGGCGACGATTATGTGCGCATCGCCACCTCGCTGAAAAAAGAAGATGGCCAGCGTGCGATCGGCACCAGGCTGGACCGCAGCAGCGCGGCCTGGCGCAGCGTGAATCAGGGCGAAGTTTACCGTGGCCTGGCAACCCTGTTTGGTCATCGCTATATCACGCAGTATCAGCCGGTAATGGATGAGAGCGGCGCAGTCATCGGCATTCTGTTTGTCGGAGTGCAAATCGATCAGCAATACGCGCTGATGCGCGACAAAGTGCTGGCGCGCCATCTCGGCGACAGTGGGCATTTCTTTGTGCTGAACGGCGCGCCCGGCACCACCCAGGGGCAATTTTTGTTTGCCAGCCAGCGCGAAGGTAAATTGCCGCTGTGGGATGCCAGGACGCAGCAACAGCTACTGAACCAGCCGAAAGGTTTACTCACCATGCAGCTGGATGGCGAAACCAAACTGCTGGCCTGGCAACAGCTGCCGGGATGGAACTGGATTATCGCCGGCGAAGTCAGCCGTGCCAGCCTGCTGGCCCCGATTACCCAAAGTCGCAATCTGTTCATCGTGGTAGGTCTGGCGCTGGTTATCCTTTTTGCCTGCGGGTTTATGTGGTACAGCCGCCGTGCCATTACCCGTCCGTTGCATCAGGTGATTCATCTGGCCGAAGAGTATGCGGCGGGTAATTTGCAGGCGCACCTCGACTCCACACGTCATGATGAAATCGGCCAACTGGTGGGGGCGATCAACGGTATTGGCGATGGCCTGGAGCAGATCGTCGGCCAGGTACGCCAGACGGCACAACAAATCAGCGCGGGCACTGACAGCATCGCCGCCAGCAGCCAGAACATCAGCGCGCAGATTGGTCGTCAGGCCAGCAGCGTGGAACAAACCTCGGCCAGTATGGAGCAGTTTGGTGCCACCGTGGCGCAAACCGCCGCTAACGTACGCCAGGCACTGGCGCGGGTAAGTGAAGCTGATCAAACCGTTGCCCGGGGTGGTGAGACCGTATCACGTTCGGTCAGCACCATGGCAGACATTCGCGTCGCTTCGCAGAGCATTGCCGACATCACCCATGTGATTGAATCCATTGCTTTCCAGACTAACATCCTGGCGCTGAATGCCGCGGTGGAAGCGGCACGCGCGGGCGAGCACGGTAAAGGTTTCGCGGTGGTGGCAGCGGAAGTTCGCGCACTGGCGCAGCGCAGTGCCCAGGCGGCAAAAGAGATCGATGGGCTGATCGCCAGCTCCATCAGCAAGGTCGCGGAGGGTCATAGCCTGTCTGAGCAGACACGCGATGCCATGAATCACATTGTTGAGCATATCGCGCAGGTGAAAACCCTGATGGGCGAAATCAATATCGCCGCGCAGGAGCAGGCGTCAGGCATTGGTCAGGTGAACCTGGCGATGAACCACATCAGCCAGGCAACCCATCAGAGCAGTGATTTAGTCACCGAATCTGAGGCTTCAGCCCAGAGTCTGAGCCAGCAGGGGCATCATCTGACCGAGCTGGTGAGTATTTTTCATCTGAAGTCCTGATAGCACAGGGGAAGATGACATACACTTGAGCCATCTTCCCCGAACCGGAGTTGCCATGCGTGTTTCGTTATTTCTGGCGCTGAGCCTGCTGTTGAGCGGCTGCTCGGCGCTTACGCCGACGCCCAAAGCACCACCACCGCCCACGGCGCATGCCCAGGAGATTAACCGGGCGCAGAGCTACGGCTTGCGCAAACTGGGTACCATCAGCGTCCAGGTACGGGGTTCACCGGATGATGCCCAACGCGCTATTGCCGCGCGGGCTAATCAGTTAGGTGCCACCTGGTATCAGATTTTATTAATAGATGAGACGGTGATGCCCGGTTTCTGGTACTCCACCGCCGTTCTCTATGCGCCCTCAACCGGCAGTAGCCCGCAGCAGTAGGCGTGAGCTAAGGTCGTGGCTCAACAGCGGTTTGCCGCGCGTATCCAGGAACTGCTGACACCAGCCATCGGCCAGCGGTGGCTCCGCCACTTTCAGCAGGATCGCCGCCGTTGCCAGCTGCAACAGATCCTCAGTTACGCCACGCGCCTGCGCCTCCTGTACGTTACCGAGACGCAGGCGTAGCTGCCGCCAGCGGCGGTCGAAATGACGATTGCACCCTTTCACCGCGTCCAGTTCATCACTCAGCATCGTCAGCGTATCCGATTGGCGGTTAAGTACCCGCAACACATCCAGACACATGACATTGCCAGAACCTTCCCAGATGCTGTTGACTGGCATCTCACGATACAGCCGTGGCAACTCGCTTTCTTCGCAATAACCGATGCCGCCCAGCACCTCCATCGCTTCGGCGACAAAGGGAATCCCCGCCTGGCAAGTCACATATTTGGCAGCTGGGGTGAAGAGACGGGCATAGAGGCGTTCATGCTCGCTGGCTGGGGTTGACCAGGCGCGCGCCAGACGCAGCAGCAACGCGGTTTGCCCCTCCAGCTGTAGCGCTTGCCGGGCCAGCACCGCCCGCATCAGCGGCTGGTCGCTGAGGTTTTTGCCCATCACCTGACGCTGCTGGGCATGGTGCAGGGCAATGGAGAATGCACGCCGCATCAGCCCGTGGCTACCAAGTGCGCAATCGAAACGCGTCATACCGCCCATTTTCAGGATCAGCCGCACGCCTTCGCCCTCTTCTCCCAACAGCCAGCCGATCGCATCCTGAAACTCCACTTCACAGCTGGCATTGGAGCGATTGCCAAGCTTGTCTTTGAGGCGTTCAAGCCGGATAGCATTGCGTGCACCATCCGGTAGCAGGCGCGGCAGGAAAAAACAGCTCAGGCCACCCGAGGTCTGTGCCAGTATCAGATGCGCGTCGCTTTGCGGCACCGAGAAAAACCATTTATGGCCGATAATGCGATAAGCCTCACCGGGGCCGCGTCCACCCAAGGGTTCCGCGCGCGTACTGTTGCTCAGCACATCAGTGCCACCCTGTTTTTCGGTCATCCCCATACCAATCAGCAAACCCCGTTTCTTATTACCGGGTTGATGATGGGCATCGTAGCGATCGCTCAGCAACGCATCGTGCCAGTCGAGCCAGGGTTCTGGCAGATGATTTTGTAGCAGCGGAATGGCGGCGTGGGTCATGGTGACCGGGCAAAGCGACCCGGCCTCTACCTGCGCGTGCAGGATAAAGCGCGCCGCACGGGCCACCATCGCGTTGGGCTGAACATCGGGTTGCCAGCTGAGATTGTGCAGGCGGCTGGCGCATAAGCCCTGCATCAGCAGATGCCACGCGGGATGAAAGCGTACCTCATCCAGCCGTTCACCGCGCGCGTCATAGCGCAGCAGCTCCGGCGGCTGGGCATTGGCCAGTCGTCCCAGTTCGAGAGATTCAGCACTGCCGAGTTGCAGCCCGACCGAAGCCAGCCATTCACGATCCCAGCTGGCACCTTCCCGCGCGACGGCTTCGCATAAGGGAAGATCGCGGGTAAACAGGTTGCTGTTGCTGAGCGGCTGAGGCTGATTGAAAACGCTGTGGGTTGTCCAGGTCATAACGTCCCCCTCATTAGGCTCACAGCCTAAGTATGGGGGTGATAGTCAGTTATGCCTGGTACAAAAACTAATTTGCGGAGGGGATCACGCCAGGCGCTGACGTACCGCTTCGAACAGACAAATACCGGTCGCCACGGAAACGTTCAGAGAAGATACGCTGCCCGCCATCGGGATGCTGATCAATTCATCGCAATGCTCACGCGTCAGACGGCGCATACCTTCGCCCTCTGCCCCCATCACCAGCGCCAGTGAACCCGGCAGCTTGCTCTGGTACAGCGTATGATCGGCTTCACCGGCCGTACCGACGATCCAGATGTTGTACTCCTGCAGCAAACGCATGGTGCGCGCCAGGTTAGTCACGCGGATCAGCGGAACGTTTTCTGCAGCGCCACTGGCCACTTTTTTTGCCGTAGCATTCAGCTGTGCAGAACGATCTTTCGGTACGATCACCGCATGCACGCCAGCCGCATCGGCGCTGCGCAGGCAGGCTCCGAGGTTATGCGGATCGGTAACGCCATCGAGGATCAACAGGAACGGGTTATCCAGCGATTCCAGCAGATCCGGCAGATCGCCTTCCTGATAATTTTTACCCGGTTTCACGCGTGCCACGATCCCCTGATGCACACCGCCTTCCACCTGGCTATCCAGCCACTGGCGATTGGCCAGCTGAATCACAATTCCCTGAGCTTCCAGCGCGGCGATCAGCGGTTGCAGGCGACGATCATCACGGCCTTTGAGAATAAAGACTTCCTGAAAACGCTGAGGATCGCGTTCCAGCAGGGCCTGCACGGCATGGATACCAAAAATTATTTCACTCATTACTTTGCTCAAGGTTGGATGTCGGACGTTGCGGCGCGATAAATCGCGCCGCTACAACTGATCAGCATCAGGCTTCGCTGGTTTTCTTCTTCGCCGCGCGCTTAGCCTTAGTGGCGGCGGCGATTTTACGGGTTTTTTCGGAGACTTTTTTGCTTTTTTTCTCAGCTTTCGCTTTCGCCGGTTTTTTCTTCTCACCGCGGAAAGCGGCATCCGGCTCGAAATTCACATTTTTACCGGCATCACGGCGGCGTTTAGCCGGAGCTTGCCCACCACGCTTCTCGCGCTCGCGAGCAGTTTTACCTTCACCACGCGGGACACGCTGGCTGGAAATCAGCGCGAAGTCGATTTTGCGTTCGTCCATGTGCACCGCTTCCACCCGCACTTCAACGGCATCGCCCAGACGATAGGTGCGTCCACCGGATTCACCGATCAGACGCTGCCCTACCGGATCGAAGCGGTAGTAATCATTGTCCAGCGATGAAACATGCACCAGACCATCGATAAACAGATCGTTCAGACGCACGAAGAAACCAAAACCGGTCACGCTGGAGATCACGCCGGTAAAGACGTTACCCACCTGATCCTGCATAAAGTCGCATTTCAGCCAGTCAGCAACGTCACGCGTGGCCTCATCGGCACGGCGTTCGGTCATGGAACAGTGCTGGCCGAGCTGCAGCATCTGCTGCATATCATAGTGGTAACCGCCGGTCGCCGTGGTGTTACCTTTCTCCTCACCCTGCTCTTTCGCCAGCAGATATTTGATGGCGCGATGCAGCAGCAGGTCCGGGTAGCGGCGAATCGGTGAAGTGAAGTGCGCATACGACGCCAGCGCCAGACCAAAGTGGCCACGGTTTTCCGGATCGTACACTGCCTGTTTCATCGAACGCAGCAGCATGGTTTGCAGCATTTCTGCATCCGGGCGATCGGCGATCTGCGTCAGCAGCTCGGCATAATCAATCGGCTGCGGCTTGCTACCACCCGGCAGGCTCAGGCCCAGTTCGTTCAGTACGGTACGGAAGCTGGTGATGCTGTCGTCACTCGGGCGATCGTGATCGCGGAACAAGGCCGGTTCTTCGTTCTTCTCAACAAAACGCGCTGACGCGATGTTGGCGAGGATCATACATTCTTCAATCAGCTTATGGGCATCGTTGCGCACTGTGCGCTCGACGCGCTCAATACGACGATCGGCATTGAAGATGAATTTAGCTTCTTCGGTTTCGAAGGAGATGCCGCCACGCTGCTCACGCGACTTTTCCAACACCTGATACATGCGGTGCAACTCTTCAAGATGCTTCACCAGCGGTGCGTATTGTTCACGCAGCTCCGGGTTGCCTTGCAGGATATTCCACACTTTGGTGTAGGTCAGGCGCGCGTGTGAATTCATCACCGCTTCATAATGTTTGTAGCCGGTCAGTTTGCCGGTGGCCGAGATGGTCATTTCGCACACCATACACAGGCGATCAACCTGCGGGTTCAGTGAGCACAGGCCATTTGACAGCACTTCCGGCAGCATCGGTACGACCTGCGACGGGAAATACACCGAGGTGCCGCGCTGGTGGGCTTCGTTATCCAGAGCCGTGCCCGGACGCACGTAATAACTGACGTCGGCAATCGCCACCCACAAGCGCCAGCCGCCACCGCGTTTTTTCTCACAGTAGACAGCATCGTCGAAGTCGCGCGCGTCCTCACCATCAATGGTGACTAACGGCAACTGACGCAGATCGACACGACCTTTCTTCGCCGCTTCCGGCACTTCTTCTTTCAGTTTGGCGATCTGTTTTTCGACTTCTTCCGGCCAGACGTGGGGGATTTCATGGGTGCGCAGCGCCATATCGACAGCCAGACCAGTGCCCATATTATCGCCCAGTACTTCCGTGACTTTGCCCAGCGCTTTGGTACGACGCGTCGGGCGCTGGGTAATCTCCACCACCACGACCGAGCCCATACGCGCGTTCAGCGTCTGGTCCTGTGGGATGAGGATATCAAAGCTCAGACGACTGTCGTCCGGCACGACAAAGCCCGTACCGGCATCGGTAAAGTAACGACCAACGATCTGGCTGTTACGTGGCTCGAGCACGCGTACTACGCGCGCCTCGCGGCGGCCTTTGCGATCCGCACCACCGGGTTGCGCCAGGATCACGTCACCGTGCAGACACAGTTTCAACTGTTCGGCAGAGAGATAAAAATCATCCTTCTGCCCTTCCACGCGCAGGAAACCATAGCCATCACGATGGCCAATCACTTTGCCACGCAGCAAATCAAGGCGCTCAGGCAGCGCATAGCATTGACGGCGGGTAAATATCAGCTGTCCATCGCGCTCCATGGCACGCAGGCGACGGCGCAGCGCTTCCAGTTGCTCTTCACTGCTGATATTGAGTTCCTGGGCGATGTCATCGCGGCTGGCAGGCTTTTCGCGCTTTTCTAATAGCGCCAGAATAAACTCCCGACTGGGGATCGGGTTTTCATATTTTTCAGCTTCTCTTTCCTGAAAAGGATCTTTTGACATTACGGTTCCTCCGATGTCATTTTTGATGGATTGCCACCGGCGGTTCGGACAATAAGATTTGGTAAAGTGGTTCGTTGTCTTTGACGAGATCGGCCAGCGTGTAATTATCCAGCTCATCAAGGAATAGCTGGACCGCATTGTTCAACGCTTTGCGCAAGCGACAGGCTGGCGTAATGCTGCATTCACTACAGTTAACCAGCTGTAGTGGCTCCATTTTCCTGACAACGTCGCCAATGACAATTTTTTCCGGGTCCATGCCTAAACGAATTCCGCCGTTTTTACCGCGTGTTGCGGCCACAAAGCCGGCCCGGCTCAGTTGGTTGATGATTTTCACCATGTGATTACGCGACACCCCATAGGTATCGGTCACTTCAGTAATGTTGGTCTGCTTACCCTCGGGCAAAGTGGCCATGTAGATCAAGGCACGCAGACCGTAATCAGTAAAACTTGTAAGCTGCACATGTACCTCAGTGAATCATCGGGTGTTATTTTTATATGCCGATTGGCGTTGCGTTTAATTATGATGATAAACCAGTGCGTGAAGGCCGGTGCGTTTTTTTCAGGCAACTCTTGATATTTGCAAGAAAAAATATTGTGAGCGGAGTCAAAGAGCAGAGAAACAGAGGCCGGACAGGGTCCGGCCAGAGGGGATTATGCGTCAAACGGATCGCGCAAAATCATGGTCTCACTACGGTCAGGACCAGTAGAAATAATATCCACCGGAACACCGGTTACCTCTTCCACACGTTTGATGTAGTCACGTGCGGCCTGCGGCAGACCTTCCAGCGTTTTCACGCCAAAGGTGTTTTCACTCCAGCCCGGCATTGATTCGTAAATTGGCTCAATACCTTCCCAACCTTCAGCAGCCAGCGGCGTCGTGGTGACTTCGCGGCCATCCGGCATGCGATATCCCACACAAATTTTCACTTCTTTCAGGCCATCCAGCACGTCCAGTTTGGTCATGCAGAAACCTGACAGTGAGTTGATCTGCACTGCACGGCGAACCGCCACGGCATCCAGCCAACCGGTACGACGACGACGACCGGTGGTGGCACCGAACTCGTTACCTTTGGAACACAGGAACTCGCCGGTTTCATCAAACAGTTCAGTCGGGAACGGACCTGCACCCACGCGGGTTGAGTAGGCTTTAACGATACCCAGCACATAGTCAACATAACGCGGACCGATACCAGAACCGGTTGCCACGCCACCAGCAGTGGTGTTTGACGAGGTCACGTACGGATAAGTACCGTGGTCGATATCCAGCAATGTACCCTGCGCACCTTCGAACATGATCAGATCGCCACGCTGACGCGCGTTATCCAGCAGTTCAGACACGTCAACGACCATGCTGGTCAGGATGTCGGCCACAGCCATCACATCGTTCAGCACTTTGTCGTAATCGACAGCATCTTCTTTGTAGTAATTCACCAGCTGGAAGTTGTAGTAATCCACCACTTCTTTCAGCTTGGCAGCGAAGGTTTCTTTGTTGAAGAGATCGCCAACGCGCAGGCCACGGCGGGCAACTTTATCTTCGTAGGCTGGGCCGATACCACGACCGGTGGTACCGATAGCTTTAGCACCACGCGCTTTTTCACGCGCCAGGTCCATCGCGACATGGTATTGCAGGATTAACGGGCAGGCTTCAGACAGCAGCAGACGTTCGCGTACCGGTACACCGCGCTCCTCAAGACCTTTCATCTCTTTCATCAGCGCTTCTGGTGACAGCACAACACCGTTACCAATGATGCTGGTGACGTTTTCACGCAGGATGCCTGATGGAATTAAGTGGAGGACGGTTTTTTCACCGTTGATAACCAGAGTGTGGCCTGCATTGTGACCACCTTGATAGCGCACGACGTATTTCGCGCGCTCTGTGAGAAGGTCTACGATCTTGCCTTTACCTTCGTCACCCCATTGGGTGCCCAGTACGACGACGTTCTTACCCATTTTTTCAAAATCACCGATTGCTTAAAAATGGATTCTACCACCTGACTTTTCCACTTTCAGCTCTTTTAGCATACGATTGCGCGGTTTTTTGCCTGAGTTTTGATCGATACAACATGTTGGGGATAAATCAGCAACAAGACACAACGAGGCTGCGAAATAACGCGCATTTTTAGCTCGCGTGCACACTTAACATGTAATAGATCACCACCCCGGCAACCACCAATCCACCGCCAAAACGATGTAACAGGCGATCCGGCAACTGCGCCATAGCCAGAATCATACGTCGCCAGATACGCGGCAGAAACATCGGCCCCAGCCCTTCCAGAACCAGCACCAAAGCCAGTGCCATCCAGATGGTTGTGTTCATTATCTTTTCCCCAAAAAAAAGGCCGACAAGATTGTCGGCCTTGAATTTATATCAGTTCTTAACGCGTTGCGTTAGAGGGGGCCTTCATATAACGGAAGAAATCGCTATCCGGACTTAAAACCATAATATCCTGATTATCCGCAAAGCTGTTTTCATAGGCACGCAGGCTACGGATAAAGGCATAGAAATCCGGATCCTGGCTGAACGCATCGGCAAACAGTTTCGCCGCCTGCGCATCACCCTCACCACGGGAAATCAGTGCCTCACGCTGGGCTTCTGCCAGTGTACGGGTCACCTGATAATCCGCCTGAGCGCGCAGTTTTTCTGCCTCTTCCTGACCCTGTGAACGCTGGCTACGCGCTACCGCTTCACGCTCGGCGCGCATACGGTTGTAGATCGCATCAGAAACTTCAGTTGGCAGGTTGATCTGCTTAATCCGTACGTCAACCACCTGAATACCCAGGGCAGCCATGCTGTTCGGGTTCGGCGCTGGCTCTTTGCTGTTGGTTTCACGCTCAACGCGTGCCGCGGCATCAGCAATCGCATCGTCGGCAGCTGGCGTCTGTACTTCGTCATCGTTACCCGCGCTGCCGGTATTCAGGGCATCACGCACATCAGTAGTCAGACGACCACGTGAGTCGGTCACGATATCTTTTACATCCAGACGACCCATTTCAGAACGCAGACGGTCACTGAATTTACGTTTCAGCAGCACTTCGGCCTGAGAAATGTCGCCACCACCCGTCGCCAGATAGTAACGGCTAAAATCACTGATACGCCATTTGATATAGGAATCAACGATCAGGTCTTTCTTCTCTTTGGTGACAAAGCGATCCGCCTGATTGTCCATGGTCTGGATACGCGCATCCAGTGATTTCACGGTTTCAATAAACGGAATCTTGAAGTGCAGACCTGGCGCATAGACCAGCGGCTTGTTCTCGCTATCACGCAGAACCTTACCAAAACGCAGCACGATGCCACGCTGTCCTTCCTGCACCACGAACAGTGACGCGTACAGCACCACCAGCACTACAATAATTACGGCGATGATTGGCTTACGCATCGATTACTCCCTCCCTTCGCGCTGGGTATCGTTACGCTGCGCATTGGCGCGACGCTGATCCATGATGCTGTTCGGACTGTACGATGAAGTGTCGCTATTGCTGGCGTTGCTGTCCGAAACCGGCGGTAACTTCATCAGATTGGTATTTTTCTGGCCGTTTTGACCCGCAGCACTCTGAGCGCCACGCATCAGTTGATCCAACGGCAGCATCATCAGGTTATTGCTACGGTCGCTAACCAGCACTTTGCGGGTATGGCTGAGCACGCGCTCCATGCTTTCGATGTACAGACGTTCTTTCGTGATCTGCGGTGCGGCTTTGTATTCCGGCAGCATGAGGGCAAAGCGCGCCACTTCACCCTGCGCTTCCAGCACGGTGCGTTCTTTGTAAGCACGTGCCTCTTCCAGGATACGTTGTGCCTGACCATTGGCTCGCGGCTGAACTTCGTTGGCGTAAGCTTCGGCTTCACGCACGTACTGCTCGCGGTTTTCACGCGCGGCAATCGCATCGTCAAACGACGCTTTGACCTCTTCCGGTGGACGCGCCGCCTGGAAGTTAACATCAAGCAGCGTGATACCCATGTTGTACGGACGAATGGTTTCATCGATTTCGCGCTGGGTTTCGCTACGCACCACGGTACGACCTTCGGTCAGAATGCGGTCCATCGTAGAACGACCAATCACGCCACGCAGCGCACTGTCAGTTGCCTGACGCAGGCTGTCATCCGCGCTGGTCACAGCATAGAGGTAACGCTCAGGATCGGTGACGCGGTACTGCACGTTCATTTCTACGCGCACCACGTTTTCGTCTGATGTCAGCATCACGCCAGACGCGGCAAGTTCACGCACCGCTTCCACGTTCACAGCACGGACCTGATCGATAAAAGTGGGTTTCCAGTTGAGACCTGGTTCCACCAGATGGCTGAATTTGCCGAAGCGGGTGACGACGCCACGTTCCGCTTCTTTAATGGTGTAGAAACCGCTGGCTGCCCAGATGATGACTGCCGCTGCGGCAACAATGCCGACCAGTTTGCCACCGCTACCGCCGCTGCGCTGGCCATTGTCGCTCTGTTTGCCACCGCCCAGTCCACCGAGTTTTTTACTCAGTTTACGGAAGATATCATCCAGATCAGGGGGTCCCTGATCGCGACCTCCTTTATTTCCCCCAGAGTTGCCGCCTTGATTATTGCTGCTTCCCCACGGGTCGCGGTCCTGTCCGTTATTACCGGGCTGATTCCACGCCATGTCTCTACTCCATTTATTGTATTTACGTTTTACCTTGCAGCCGATGTCCTGGCTTTCCGGTAAATGAGTTGGGCAACGGTCAAACAATATAACTGGCGAGCGACGGCTCCTGTTTACATAAACGACGCCAATCAACAATTGGCATACGCACATGTAAACCTACACTGCCATCATCTTCATTCCATTCTTTCTCAATCGCCTGTAACTGATAAAAACGACTGCGCAGACGTCCGGCTTCCGGCGGCAAACGCAGGTCGTACTGCGCAATTTCACCGGCAAGGCGTTCTGATAATGCCTGCCACAGTAAAGGCAGACCGACCCCCGTCTGGGCTGACAGCCAGACGCGAATCGGCTTATTCTCTTCATCACGATCGATACGTGGTGCAAAATCCTCCAGCATATCGATCTTGTTCATTACCAGCAGGGCTGGAATTTCATCGGCCTCGATTTCTTCCAGCACGACGTTGACCGCCTCAATATTGTCATTGAGACGGACATCAGCCGCATCAATTACATGCAACAGTAAAGTCGCCTGGCGCGTCTCCTGCAAGGTTGCCTTAAATGCGGCAACTAAATCGTGAGGCAGGTGGCGAATAAAACCTACCGTGTCTGCCAGTACCACTTCTCCCACATCCGCGACGTTAAGGCGACGCAGGGTAGGATCCAGGGTGGCAAACAGCTGATCCGCAGCATAGACATCCGCGGATGTAATAGCGTTGAACAGGGTGGATTTACCGGCGTTGGTGTAGCCCACCAGAGAAACGGTTGGCACATCCGCTTTGGCCCGCGCCTGTCGGCCCTGCTCGCGCTGTTTTTCCACGCGCTCAAGACGGGACAGGATCAGGCTGATGCGATTACGCAGCAAACGACGGTCCGTTTCCAGCTGGGTTTCACCCGGACCGCGCAAACCAATGCCGCCTTTCTGGCGTTCAAGGTGCGTCCATCCACGTACCAGGCGGGTAGCCAGATGGCGTAGCTGTGCCAGCTCGACCTGCAATTTACCCTCATGGGTGCGGGCGCGCTGGGCAAAAATATCAAGAATTAAGCCGGTGCGATCGACAACGCGACATTCGCACAGCCGCTCAAGATTTCGTTCCTGAGCAGGGGATAAGGCATGATCGAATAAAACGACCGATGCTCCACTCGCTTTTACCGCATCGGCAATTTCAACTGCCTTTCCTTCACCGACAAAATATTTGGGATGTGGCGCTTTACGGCTGCCAGTAATAACCTGCAGCGCTTCGACGCCCGCAGAAGAGACAAGAGTTTCAAACTCCTGCAAATCTTCCAGCTCTTTGTCTTGGGAGAACCAGATGTGTACCAGTACGGCCTGCTCACCGGCATCATAACGGTCAAACAAGCTATAACCTCGCTAAAATAAAATAACCAGGACGGGAAAACGCATTCGCTCTCCAGCCCTGGCTTCACGGCAACACAAAAAATTATTCTGCGTTATCGCCGTCTTGTTGTGGCTGCGACTGAGCGGTTTGGTTGCTTCCGCCGTGGTGGTAGTTACTGCTTCCGCCGCTCGCATTGTTGCTATGGTGCGATACCGGACGAGAAGGAACTACTGTAGAGATGGCGTGCTTGTACACCATCTGGCTAACCGTGTTTTTCAACAAAATCACGAACTGATCAAAGGATTCAATCTGCCCTTGCAGCTTAATACCATTCACCAAATAGATCGAAACCGGTACACGTTCACGACGCAGTGCGTTCAAAAACGGGTCTTGTAAAGATTGCCCCTTAGCCATTCTATCTTTTCCTTATATGCTTGTTGTTTGTTACTTTTTGAACCGTGGTTCAGAAAAACTGCGTAAAAATTTGCGCACGATAACGGACCAATTGTACACAATCATCCCTGCTTAGCACTAACAACCTGAAGCACCGCATTACGCGCTAATTCTGGCTCATCACTGTCTAACCAGTGCACGTCGGGCCAGCC
Organism: Pantoea sp. X-Soil-TKNS-1280; assembly: GCF_059730475.1. Classification (NCBI taxonomy): domain Bacteria; kingdom Pseudomonadati; phylum Pseudomonadota; class Gammaproteobacteria; order Enterobacterales; family Erwiniaceae; genus Pantoea; species Pantoea sp. X-Soil-TKNS-1280. The sequence continues at coordinate 3,863,755 of NZ_AP035962.1, forward strand.
ACGTAACCAGGTCATCTGGCGCTTCGCGAGCTGCCGGGTTGCGCAAATTCCCCGATAAACCATTTCGTTGTAATCGATTTCGCCAGTGAGGTAAGACCACATTTGACGATAACCTACACAACGAATGGAAGGCATATCCGTATGCAAATCACCTCGTGCAAACAGAGCACGAGCCTCCGCTTCAAATCCTGACGCCAGCATCTGGTTGTAACGCAACGCAATGCGTTGATGTAACAGCTCGCGGTTCGCCGGAGCGATCGCAAATTGGTACACGTCGTAGGGTAACGCTTCACCGGATGTTTTTGTCAGTTCCGTTAAAGTTTTACCCGAAATAAAAAAAACTTCCAGTGCTCGCGAAAGTCTCTGCGGATCATTCGGATGAATACGACTGCCGGCGACCGGATCGATTTCACACAGCTGGCGGTGAAGGTCATCCCAACCCTTTTCTGCCGCCATTTGCTCTATCCGCTGACGCACGTCCGGATCGGCCGAGGGCAGCGGCGACAATCCTTCAAGCAACGCCTTGAAGTAGAGCATAGTTCCACCAACAAGCAACGGAATCTTACCCCTTTGGGTGATCTCCGCCATTTCTGCCAGCGCATCGCGACGAAACTCAGCAGCGGAATAAGCTTCCGCCGGGTCGCGAATGTCCAGCAAACGATGAGGTGCCTGCGCTAACTCCTCAGCAGACGGCTTCGCCGTGCCAATATCCATCCCGCGATAGATTAAGGCAGAGTCAACGCTAATAAGTTCCACCGGAAGATGCTGACGTAACGAAATTGCCAGTGCCGTCTTACCGGAGGCGGTAGGCCCCATCAAAAAAATTGCCTTAGGCCGGCCAGCCTGGTTCTGTTCACTCATGCTTCAATGCGTTAATCGCACTCTCAATCTCAATGGCCTGTAACAGGCCAGAAGGCGGCGACTTCAGCAAGTGCGGACAGAGCCGTTCCAGCTCCGCCAGCAGCGTAATCGCCTGCGAGTGATTCCAGTGCGCTGCCTCTGCATCATCACGACGTGCCAGCCATTGGGCCAGCGAGGATGCAGAGACCTCTTGCTGCCGGGCGAGATAGCCTAACAGGTCTGGAATCAAGATTTGTAAATTTTGTGTTCGTAACGGTAAAGGCACCGCGCGTAGCGTCACATGCTGGCCTTCCCTTTGTAAATCAATGCCCATCGCAGTTAACAGCGCGGATTGCTGGCCAATAACCGCCAACTCTTCCGGGGCAATTTTCAACCTGACAGGAATGAGTAGCGGCTGCGGTTTTAACCCCTCTTCTCCAGGTTGCAACTGGGCCTGTTTCAGCCAGCGTGCTGCCACGGGTAGCGAAAGTAAGAATAGCTTATCGCCGCGTTCCAGCAGGGCATAGCTCTCGCGTACCACACTCAGCACCCGGCCAAAACTCTGTGCATGGGCAGCAAGTGGCATTTCGCGTTCAGGTTTAGGCGCGGGCTGCGGCTGCGGTGCCGCGACAGTGGCTGGCGTTTGCAGGAGCTGCTGATAAGCCACCCCTTCGCGCGCGCGATAAGTGGGCTCCTTTTGCTGCCAGCCGCCACTGGGGGTTGCCCCTGGCTGACGCGGTGCGGCCGCTGGCTGCGAAAAGTGATTCCCCCCCGCCGCCTGACGATTTTCTGGCTGCCACTGCGGCGCAGGTTCTTCTGCATGAGCGATCGGCAGTTCTGCCGCACGGCTGGCCTGCAACGCACTCATCACGCCCTGCCAGATAAAATCGTGCACCAGACGCGACTGATGAAAACGCACCTCATGCTTGGCTGGATGGACATTCACATCCACCTGATGCGGATCGATTTCCAGGTACAGTACATAAGCCGGTTGCTGCTCATCCCCCAGTTGAGTTTGGTACGCCTGGCGGATGGCATGATTGATCAGTTTGTCACGCATCATACGGCCATTGACGTAGCAATATTGCAGGTCGGTTACCTGGCGAGAACCCGCCGGATCGGCCACCCAACCACGCAACGCCAAATCGTCATGCTGCCAGTCAATTCTCAGCGCATGCTGCATAAAGGTGGTGCCGCAAATCGCCCCCAGCCGCCGCTCACGCTGCGCATCCTGGCTCACGCCGCGGTACTGGCGCATCAGCTTGCCATTATGGCTGAGTGAAATTGCCACATCGAAGCGCGCCAGCGCAATGCGGCGAATTACCTCATCTATATGGGTAAACTCGGTTTTTTCCGTGCGCATAAACTTGCGTCGGGCGGGGGTGTTGTAAAATAGATCGAGTACTTCCAGCGTCGTCCCCACCGGATGCGCGGCCGGTTTAACCGTCACCGCCATATCCCGCCCCTCAGCGTAGGCTTGCCAGGCTTCACTTTGATTTTCAGTACGTGAGGTGAGCGTCAGGCGGGAAACTGAGCTGATACTGGCGAGCGCTTCCCCGCGAAATCCGAGGCTAACGATGGCTTCGAGATCATCAAGTGAGGCGATTTTACTGGTCGCGTGGCGTGCCAGCGCCATCGCCAGCTCGTCTTTAGCGATACCACAGCCGTTATCACGGATACGAATCAGCTTCGCGCCGCCTTTTTCAATATCGACATCAATACGTGTCGCCCCGGCATCGAGGCTGTTTTCCACCAGCTCTTTCACCACCGACGCCGGACGCTCCACCACTTCGCCCGCCGCGATCTGGTTTGCCAGCTGTGGCGGTAAGATTTGTATAGGCATGGCGGTGTCCTTTTAACCGGCTGGCCCACCAGGGGCCAGCAATCAGGATTGCGGAATTTTCAGGGTCTGACCCAGCATCACATTGGAGGACTTCATATTATTGGCCTGCATGATGGCATTGGGGCTGACTCCGTAGCGGGCAGCAATGGCCGTCAGAGAGTCGCCACGCACCACTTTATGGCGCACCGGGCCACGAGCGGCCGTCGAGGCGACACCCGATTTAGCCGGAACTTTCAGACGCTGGCCGACCCAGACCACATCACGTTTCAGGTTGTTCATTTCACGCAATGTCGCCATGCTGACACCGTATTTTGCCGCAATGCCTGACAGGGTTTCACCGCGTGTCACCGTATGGCGCTGCGTCACGCCAGTATACTGCACCGTTCCCGTCGCCGGATTGCTGGCGACGCTAACCGCTGGTGCGTTGTCCAGCGGCCTATTTTCTTCCTTTGGGACCGATTGCAGCGGATGCGCCAGGAAGTAATTGCGCAGGCCTTTATAAATCGACTGGGCAATCTTCTCCTGATATGCGCTACTGCCAAGCAGTCGCTCCTCCGCGGCATTACTGATAAAGCCGGTTTCAACCAGCAAAGAGGGAATATCCGGTGAACGCAATACACCGAGGCTGGCGTGCTCTGGCAGGCGTTTATGCAATGGCGTGACGCTACGCAGCTGTTGCAGCACTTTCACCGCCACATCATAGCCAACGCGCTGTGAATGGCCGAATTGCAGATCCAGCACGGCCTGGCTCAGGTAAGGATCGGCCTGGCTGTTCGCCAGCAGGTCACCTGCACCGCCCAGCAGCTCCGATTGCTTCTCTTTCTGCTCCAGCCAGTTCGCCATTTCGCTATTTGCGCGACGGTTGGATAACACCCACACTGACGCCCCCGTTGCCGAATGGCTGGGTGCAGCATCGGCGTGAATCGATACCAGCAGGTTGGCATTCTCTTTGCGCGCCACGTCGGAACGGCCCATCACCGAGATAAAATAATCGCCGGTTCGCGTCAGCACCGGTTTAAACATGGGATCGCGATCCATCAGCGCCTTCAGCTTGCGCGCAATGGCGATGGTGACATTTTTTTCATGCAAGCCGTGCTGGCCTGAAGCCCCCGGGTCCTGGCCGCCATGTCCGGCGTCAATCGCCACGATGACCTGTTCGTTACGGCTTACCGAACCGCCAGGGCGTATCGTGGTATCACTGCTGCTCACTGCCGTCACCGGGTTGGCATTGAACGGATTCCCCTGGCTGCTGCTTTGCGTTTCCCGCACGGAACTTACTGGCGCAGCGTTACGTTTAGCGGTTTGCGTACCACGCATGGTAAACACCACACGATATTGATTACCTTCACGCTGCGTGGTGGCACGGGTGTGTGCTGCCTGCGTCAGCTCGAACACCAGACGGATACTTTGCTTATCCTGCGGTTTACTGTTGCGGATACGCTTAACCAGATTTTCGCCGCTGAAATTGAGCGGCAGCCCCTGAATATTGCCGCTCTGGCGGATATCCAGCACCACGCGATCGGGATTATGCAGCGGGAAAAAACCATACACCGGCTGGCCGTTGAAACTCAGTGTCACCGTCGCCTGGCTATCACCATTGTCAACTTTAATATCTGACAACGCGGCCGACAGCGCTGAAGCCGAAAACAGGCAGAGCAGGGCCGCAAGGACCATTTTCATCCGTGACATCATGCCTGATCCCTTTGCTGCTTAAAGTGTTGCAGCAGGCTTTCACCCTGCACCGAAACCGCCTGTAATTCTGCTTCACGCGCGTTATCAACGTAACGCAGCGTCAATGCCAAATCGGGGTCAGGCAACACACCCGTGCCCTGCTGCGGCCATTCGACCAGACAAATCGCCTCGCCGCTGAAATAATCACGAATCCCCATGAACTCCAGTTCTTCCGGATCGGCCAGACGATACAGGTCAAAATGATACAGGGTACGACTTCCCAGCGTATAAGGCTCGACCAGCGTATAAGTGGGGCTTTTTACATTGCCTTGATGACCCAGCGCCTGCAAAAAACCACGACTGAAGGTGGTTTTACCGGCACCCAGATCGCCATAAAGATAAATTACCGCCGCACTGCTGCATACGCGGGCCAGCTGTGCGCCAAGTTCAAGGGTTGCCGCTTCATCGGGCAAAGGGATAACACAGGTCTTCATGCTTTATTGTTGGATCATCTCAGGATTAACAAACTGCCACAGCAGTTCGAACAAATCGGTGGCCAGCATACCGCGCGTGCCACGCAGACGGGCAACGGCATCCGCTGCTGCACCATGCGCCACACAGCCTGCACAGGCCGCATCAAACAAAGCCAGTTTCTGGCCTATCAGCGCGGCAATGATGCCGCTCAGTACGTCCCCCATGCCACCAGAGGCCATACCGGCATTACCCACATCGGCAATCACCAGCTGTCCCTTTGCACTGGCAATCACCGTACCCGCCCCTTTCAGCACTGCCACGCCTCCGTAGCGTTTGACCAGCGCCTGGGCGGCATGGATGCGGTCACTCTCAATATCACTGGTCTTCACATCCAGCAAGCGAGCTGCCTCACCGGGATGTGGCGTGATGATGCGATTCTGACGGGAATCTGCGTTGATTGCCAGCAGGTTAAGTGCATCTGCATCCCAAAGCATCGGCTTTTCGCAAGCAGCGACCCTTTTCAGTGCCTGTTTCCCCCATTCACGCTGGCCTAAGCCAGGGCCAATGGCGATCACATCCGCCCATTCCAGTGCCTGTTGCAGGCGCGCCTCGCTCAGTGTATCCACCATCAGTTCCGGCCTGGCAGTCAGGATCGGCGCAATATTATCCTCATGCGTTAATACGCGAACCAGACCCGCACCGGCGCGCAGTGCCGCTTCCGCTGTCATGCGAATGGCCCCTGCCGTACCGGTATCGCCCCCCACCACCAACAGGCGGCCATGATCACCTTTGTGGGACGTCGCTTTACGCGGCTTCAGCCAGCGGGACAGATCCTGCGCATCAACCCGCTGCATCGGTGCCTCATTGCCGGTGAGAAACGGTGATAATCCCAGTTCGTCAACATGCAGCTGCCCAACATAATCACGAGCCTTGCCGGTGAGCAGACCCGGCTTCAGCACGATCATGCTGAGGGTATGAGCGGCAACGATGGCCGCACCCGGCGCAGTACCGTTTGCCGCCATCAGCCCGGACGGAATATCAATCGCCAGCACTGGCGCAACATGGGCATTTGCCAGTGTAATCAGATGAGCATAAGGCGCGCCGGGAGCACGATTTAGCCCGGTGCCGAGCAGTGCATCGACAATCACCTCAACCTGTTGCGGCCAGGGGAAATCGGCGGCATGAATAACCCCCCCAGCGGCCAGCCAGGCCTCCCGCGCTTGCTGAGCCTCCTCCGGCAACGGTTTGCTGCCCTCACACGCCAGCAGTGTCACCTGCATCCCAGCCGCTTGCGCCAGTCGCGCTACCACATAGCCATCCCCGCCGTTGTTGCCGTGGCCGCACAGAATCAGCCAGTGGCTGGCGTCAGGCCATAACCGACGCGCCAGTTCATAGCTGGCTTGACCGGCACGCAGCATCAATTCATACAGGGTCAATCCCAGGCTGTCGGCAGCATCACGTTCCAGTTGCCCTATCGCCTGCGCAGGCCAGACAGAGTGTGATAAACTGCGCGGGTTAGCATTCAATTCCTGGTTTCTCATGTCATACCCTCTCGATCTTCATCAGCTTGCCCAACAGATTAAACAATGGGGACGCGAACTTGGCTTCCAGCAGGTAGGTATTTGCGACACCGACCTCAGCGCAGAAGAACCCAGGTTACAGGCGTGGCTGGAGAAACAATATCACGGCGAGATGGAGTGGATGGCGCGTCATGGCATGATGCGCGCGCGCCCTCATGAGTTATTACCCGGCACGTTGCGCGTCATCAGCGTGCGCATGAATTATCTGCCTGCCAAAGCCGCCTTCGCCAGCACGTTAAAAAACCCTCAGCTCGGTTATGTTAGCCGATATGCGCTGGGACGCGACTATCACAAAGTTCTGCGTAATCGGCTGAAAAAACTCGGGGATAAGATCCAGGAGCATTGTGGCGAACTGAATTTCCGCCCGTTTGTTGATTCAGCGCCACTGCTGGAACGCCCGCTGGCAGCCAAAGCGGGACTGGGCTGGACTGGAAAACATTCTCTAATCCTTAACCGCGAAGCGGGTTCCTGGTTTTTCCTCGGCGAGCTGCTGATCGATCTGCCGCTGCCGGTCGATACCCCGCAGGAGGAGCAGTGTGGTCGTTGTGTGGCCTGCATGACCATCTGCCCCACAGCGGCGATTGTCGAGCCCTACACAGTGGATGCGCGTCGTTGCATCTCTTACCTGACCATTGAGCTGGAAGGTGCCATTCCCGAGGAGTTCCGTCCACTCATTGGCAACCGTATTTATGGTTGTGACGATTGTCAGCTGATTTGTCCGTGGAATCGCTATGGGCAATTGACAGATGAGGACGATTTTTCGCCCCGAGCAGTGCTGCATGCCCCACCCCTCACCACGTTATTTATGTGGGATGAAGCAAAGTTTCTGCGCGTGACGGAAGGATCGGCAATTCGCCGGATTGGTCATCTGCGCTGGTTGCGCAATGTCGCGGTAGCGCTGGGTAATGCCCCGTGGTCGGAAGAAAACATTACCGTACTGCAACAGCGTTCAGGGGAGCATCCATTGCTGGATGAACATATCGACTGGGCTTTGGATCAGCAGCGACAGAAACGTGCTGCACTGGCGATTGACGTTCAACCCGCCCGCAAACTGCGTCTGGTACGAGCGATTGAAAAGGGGCTGTCACGTGATGCGTGATTGAGCAAATTTACAGGATAAAATCCTTTTCCACATGCTGTGAATAAAATTATAAGTCCGATTGCAGGTATGCCCCGTTATATCGTCCAGTCATCGTACTAACAGACTGAAACATGAAAATAACCATTAAAATCAGTTAATTATTGATTAATCGTTAACATTTTCACATGTTTTACGTTGCGGGTACCTGTCCAGAGCCTGTGGATAACTCTGTTTAAAACAGTTTTGCAGATGGGGTAAAGCGCCGTCCGGGTGCACCAGACAGATTGTGGATAACCTGAAGAATTATTTTGGCAGCGACCGTCGCCAATTCGTCACTTACCTGCCTCAGCAGAATTGAGCAAAATTTCAGAAAACGCCCTGGCTGACACAGTTTTAGTGCTGTTCGTAATCTACGACAAACAACTTTAATGAATATAAAAATCTGGAGCGGGAAACGAGACTCGAACTCGCGACCCCGACCTTGGCAAGGTCGTGCTCTACCAACTGAGCTATTCCCGCGTAGGAGGTACTGCTATACAAATTTTGGAGCGGGAAACGAGACTCGAACTCGCGACCCCGACCTTGGCAAGGTCGTGCTCTACCAACTGAGCTATTCCCGCGTAGAGGGTGCTGCTATACAGATTTTGGAGCGGGAAACGAGACTCGAACTCGCGACCCCGACCTTGGCAAGGTCGTGCTCTACCAACTGAGCTATTCCCGCATCATCGTCGTCTTTTTGTTTGCGACTGCGTTGGCTTCCTTCACTCACCCAGGTCACTTACTTGAGTAAGCTCCCAGGGACTCGTTCCGTTGCCGCCTTGTTGCAAACAAAAACACTCGATGCTGCATCGTTGTATTTGTTCGCGACTGCGCAAACTAAAAACTGACTCTGTACCATACCGAAATTCTTCATCGGTACGGGGTGCGCATTATACGAGAAATCCTTTCCATCGCAAGAGCCTGAAAGCAAAATTTTGCGCTTTCCGCGCGTTTGCTGCTTAATTCAGCAACCTGCTGTTTTCCTGCGCACCCTGACCCGCTTAAAGCTGCAAAAAGTGCTCGCGATAATAAGCCAGTTCCGCCACCGATTCGCGAATATCATCCAACGCCTGATGACTGCCGCTCTTTTTGAAACCTGGCAGGATATCGGGCTTCCAGCGGCGCGCCAGCTCTTTCAGGGTACTGACATCGAGATAACGGTAATGGAAATAGGCTTCCAGTTCCGGCATGTATTTAAACAGGAAGCGACGATCCTGACCGATGCTGTTGCCACAAATCGGCGAGGTATTCGCGGGTACCCACTGTTTCAGAAATTCGATGGTTGCCAGTTCAGCAGCATGATCGTCGTACTGGCTAGCTTTCACACGCTCCACCAAACCGCTATTGGTGTGAGTACGCACGTTCCAGTCATCCATCAGCGCCAGCTGCGCATCGGATTGATGCACCGCAAGCACCGGCCCCTCTGCCAGAATATTCAGGTTTGCATCGGTCACCAGCGTGGCGATCTCAATAATACGATCGCGTTCCGGATCCAGTCCGGTCATTTCGAGGTCGATCCAAATCAGATTGTTTTCATTTCCAGCTGTCATGCGTTTTCCGCCCGTTGCCAAAGTCGTCATTAGACTAAATTAAGGTGTATCATAGACGTTTTGCCCAGCGGGGCGAAGCCTGGCGAAAGCGTGAGAGGATGCGTGAGCAAAAATAAACTGTCGAAGGGTCAACAACGTCGTGTGAGTGCGAACCACGAGCGTCGTCTGAAGCAACGGAACGAAAAACCGGAACCGGATGACAGCCTGTTTGGGGAAGCAACCGATGGTGTAGTGATCAGCCGCTTCGGCATGCACGCAGACGTCGAGGACAGCGCGGGTGAGGTGCATCGCTGTAATATCCGTCGCACCATCCGTTCGCTGGTGACGGGCGATCGCGTCTTATGGCGTGCTGCGAATGAGAACGGCGGCAAAGGGATCGTCGAAGCTGTGCACGATCGTACCAGCGTACTGACGCGCCCCGATTATTACGACGGTATCAAACCGATCGCCGCCAACATCGATCAGATCATTATCGTTTCAGCGATCCTGCCGGAACTGTCACTCAACATCATCGATCGTTACCTGGTTGCCAGCGAAACCCTGGGGATCGAGCCCCTGCTGGTGCTGAACAAAACCGATCTGCTGGATGACGAGGCTCGCGCCTTTGTCGATGAGCAGATGGATATCTATCGCCATATTGGTTACCGCGTGCTGATGGTCTCCAGCCGTGCCAAAAATGGCCTGGCCGAGCTGGAAGCCGCACTGACTGGCCGCATCAGCATTTTTGCCGGACAGTCTGGCGTCGGCAAATCCAGCCTGCTGAATGCCTTGCTGGGTCTGGATGTTGCCGGTGACGAAATCCTGACCAACGACATCTCGGATGCCTCGGGTCTCGGCCAGCACACCACCACCGCCGCACGCCTGTACCATTTCCCCCACGGTGGCGATGTGATTGATTCCCCTGGGGTACGTGAATTTGGCTTGTGGCACCTGGAGCCGGAACAAATTACCCGTGGATTTGTCGAATTTCGTGAGTTTCTTGGCAGTTGCAAATTCCGCGACTGCAAACATGACAACGATCCGGGCTGTGCCATTCGCGAAGCGGTAGAAAACGGGATCATCAACATTTCCCGTTTCGATAACTACCACCGTATTCTGGAAAGCATGGCGCAGGTAAAAACACGTAAAAACTTTTCCGCCAGCGAAGATTAATGAGTACAACGGCACGCGGGGCGCTGCTACAATCCGCCCCCTTTTGTCTCAACGATACGTAATAAAGCCAGGAGGCTAAGGTGTTTGATCGTTTTAAACTCGGCCTGAATCATATTCTGCCTAAGAAAGGACTGACCGAACTCGCAGGCTGGGGTGCCAGTCGGCGTGGTGGCTGGCTGACCAAAGCGGTCATTGATATTTTTGTCTGGTACTACAAAGTCGATATGGCTGAGGCCAGCAAACCAGATACTGCCAGCTATCGCACCTTTAATGACTTCTTTGTGCGCCCATTAAAAGAAGGGGCACGTCCGATCGATCCCGATGCAACGCTGCTGGCCCTGCCAGCCGATGGTGCCATCAGCCAGTTAGGCCGCATCGAAGGCGATCAGATCTTCCAGGCCAAAGGTCACTACTACACGCTGCAGGCGCTGCTGGCGGGTAATGATGAACTGGCGCAGCAGTTCCAGGACGGCAACTTTGTCACCACTTACCTGGCGCCGCGTGATTATCATCGCGTGCATATGCCCTGTAACGGCGTCCTGCGTGAAATGATCTATGTCCCGGGCGACCTCTACTCGGTCAACCCGTTAACCGCACGCAACATCCCGAATCTGTTTGCCCGTAACGAGCGTGTCATTTGCGTGTTCGATACTGATCACGGTCCGATGGTGCAGATTCTGGTGGGTGCCACCATTGTTGGCAGCATCGAAACCGTGTGGGCCGGGACGATTACGCCACCGCGTGAAGGGGTGATTAAACGCTGGCACTACCCGGCAGCCGACCATGACGGAGCCGTTGTATTGTTGAAAGGACAGGAAATGGGTCGCTTCAAGTTGGGTTCAACGGTCATCAACCTGTTTGCGCCACAGCGCGTCAAACTGGCGGAAAGCCTGGAAGCCGAAAGCAAGACCCGCCTCGGTCAGCCGCTGGCCATCGCCCTGCCACAGCCGGGTGAAACCGCCCCGCTCACCGACTAAGCGGGAATTTCCCAGTGCGTGCCTCTCTTATTTTGCTGCTGAGCCTGTGGTTCAGCAGCACTGCTTTCGCTGCCACTGTCCCGGTGGCCAGCGACCTGAAACAAGAACTGGACGCGGCCAAATCCGCGAAAAGTTCCCCCTCTCAAACCGAACAAATTCAGACACTGGAAACGGCGCTCAATTTTCTTGCTGAACGTGATGACTCCCTGGAACGCACGAAGCAATATCAGCAGGTGATTGATGACTTCCCGCGACTGGCGCGTGAACTGCGCCAGCAACTCGCCAGTCTGACGGATAGCAGCAAAACCGTGCGCAGTAATATGAGCAGCGCCGAGCTGGATCAGGAAATTTTGCAGGTTAGCAGTCAGTTGCTGGAAGAGGGACGCCAGGCTCAGCAGGAACAGGACCGGGCGCGTGAAATCAGCGATTCGCTATCGCAGTTACCACAGCAGCAAACCGAAGCACGTCGCGCGATGACCGAGAGCGACCGCCGTGTACAGGGTGCCGCTGCAGCCACGACGCCGCAGGCCCAGGCGCAGGTTTACGCACGTCAGGCGGAAAACGCCGCCAATAAAGCCCGTGTGGATGAACTGGAGCTGGCGCAGCTCTCCGCCAATAATCGCCAGGAACTGGCGCGGATGCGTGCCGAAATACATCAGCGCCAGGCGACCCAGCTGGATAACTATCTCCAGGCACTGCGTAATCAACTGAATAACCAACGTCAGCGTGAAGCAGAACAGGCGCTGGAACGAACCGAACAACTGGCAGAAAACAGTGGCGATCTGCCCAGCATCATCAGCGATCAATTCCGGGTAAACCGTGAATTGTCAGCCGATCTCAATCAACAGGCACAGCGCATGGATCTGGTCGCTTCGCAGCAGCGACTATCGACCAATCAGACCTTGCAGGTACGCCAGGCGCTAAGTACCCTGCGCGAGCAATCACAATGGCTGGGTGCCTCGAACCTGCTGGGTGAAGCGCTGCGCGCCCAGGTCGCGCGTCTGCCAGATGTGCCGAAATCGCAGCAGATTGATAACGAGATGGGCCAGTTACGTGTCCAGCGGCTGCGTTATGAAGATTTGCTTGAGCGCCAGCAGACGCTGCGTAAAGAGAAGCAGGATGATGGCACGCCCTTTACCAGCGAGCAGAGCCGCATCCTCGAAGCTCAGTTGAAAACTCAGCGCGAGTTGCTCAACTCATTAATTTCCGGTTGCGATACGCTGATTCTGGAAATTACCAAACTTAAAGTCTCCAATACCCAGTTGCAGGATGCGCTGGCTGAAGTGCGCGACGCCACACATCGCTATCTGTTCTGGACGGCTGACGTCAGCACCGTTGACCTGAATTTCCCGGTGGATGTGGCACAGTCGCTGGGACGCCTGCTATCACTCGATACGCTGGGCCAGTTAGGTAAAGCGCTGGCCATGATGTTTACCAGCAAAGAAACCGTGCTGCCGATCATGGGTGCGCTGCTACTGGTTGGGTTTAGCATCAGCACGCGCCGTCATTACCATGCGTTTCTGGCGCGTGCCGCCAGCAAAGTTGGCAAGGTCACACAGGATCAATTCAGCCTGACGCTGCGCACGGTGTTCTGGTCAATTCTGGTGGCCGTACCGATACCGGTGCTCTGGGCTGCACTGGGTTATGGATTACAGGAAGCCTGGCCCTACCCGATCGCGGTAGCAATCGGCGACGGTATTACTGCCACATTGCCGCTCCTGTGGGCATTTATGATCAGTGCCTCGTTTGCCCGCCCAAATGGCCTGTTTGTGGTGCATTTCCGCTGGCCGCACACGCGGGTGGCGCGCGCGATGCGTTATTACTCACTCAGCGTCGGCCTGATTGTGCCGCTGATCATGCTGTTGATTGCCTTCGCTAATCTGGAGGACCGTGAGTTCTCATCAACGCTGGGGCGGTTGTGCTTCATCCTGATTTGCGGCGCATTGAGCATTGTCACCGTCAGCCTGAAACGTGCAGGTATTCCGCTATATCTGGATAAAGAAGGTAACGGCGATAACTTCGTCAATCGCATCCTGTGGAATCTGATGATCGCCATCCCGCTGGTCGCCGCCTTTGCCTCCTGCATCGGCTATCTGGCGACTGCGCAGGCGCTGCTGGCACGTCTGGAAACGTCCGTTGGCATCTGGTTCTTCCTGCTGGTGATTTACCACATTATCCGCCGCTGGATGCTGATTCAGCGTCGCCGTATCGCTTTTGATCGCGCCCGTCAGCGCCGTGCCGATATGCTGGCAAACCGCGCACGTAGCGAAGAGGAGAAGGATCAGCCAGCCGGGAGTAGCGAAGCGCCAGAAGCGGACGAACCGATTATCGATCTCGACGCCATCAGCGCCCAGTCGCTGCGTCTGGTACGCTCCCTTCTGACATTAATTGCGCTGGTGTCGGTGATTGTGTTGTGGTCAGAAATTCACTCGGCGTTCGGTTTTCTGGAAAATATCCGCCTGTGGGATGTCAGTACCACAATTCAGGGGGTGGAGAGTATCCAGCCGATTACCCTCGGCTCGGTCCTGATCGCCATACTGGTGCTGATTATCACTACCCAGCTGGTACGTAACATGCCAGCACTACTGGAACTGGCGCTGCTACAGCACCTGAATCTGACGCCCGGTACTGGCTATGCCATCACCACCCTGACCAAATATGTGCTGATGCTGATCGGTGGCCTGATTGGCTTCTCCATGATTGGTATCGAATGGGCGAAGTTGCAATGGCTGGTCGCCGCACTCGGTGTGGGTCTTGGTTTTGGTTTACAGGAAATCTTTGCTAACTTTATTTCCGGCCTGATCATCCTGTTCGAGAAGCCGATTCGTATTGGCGATACCGTCACCATCCGCGATCTCACCGGCAGTATCACGCGTATTAATACCCGTGCGACCACCATTACCGACTGGGACCGTAAAGAAATCATCGTGCCGAATAAGGCCTTTATTACTGAGCAGTTCGTTAACTGGTCGCTGTCCGACTCCGTCACACGCGTCGTGCTGACCATTCCCGCACCCGCCGGGGTGAACAGTGACGAAGTAACAAACCTGCTTAAACAGGCGGCAGAGCGCTGTACGTATGTGCTGGACATGCCCGCACCGGATGTTTTCCTTGTCGATTTACAGCAGGGGATTCAGCTGTTTGAGCTGCGTGTTTACGCTGCCGAAATGGGGCATCGCATGCCGCTGCGTCATGAGCTGCATCAGTTGATTCTGCATGGTTTCGCCGCGCACGGCATTGAAATGCCCTTCCCGCCTTTCCAGGTGCGTATGGAAACGCCGGGCAAGAAGACGCCAGCCAGCAATGGCGCACCTGCAGCACGGAATTTTAAATCAGGTGGGTTATAAAAGTAGCGGCGCGATAAATCGCGCCGCTACAGGTTACTTCACAAACTCCTCGCCCTGGGCGATATCTTTTTTCAGCGTATCCAGCATGCCGATCAATGCCTGCTGCTCAAAAGCGCTGAGCGGCCCGAGCGGTCGCCGTTCAACGATACCGTTTTTGCCCAGCAGCAGCGGCTGTGAGAAGAATCGGGCGTATTCACCATCCCCTTCCACATAAGCACATTCCACAACATTGGCTTCGCCCTGCATGGCTCGCACCAGCGACAGACCAAAGCGCGCGGCCGCTTGCCCCATCGACAACGTCGCAGAACCGCCACCTGCCTTGGCTTCCACCACTTCGGTACCGGCGTTTTGAATCCGTTTGGTCAAATCCGCGACTTCCTGCTCGCTGAAGCTGACGCCTTTTACCTGCGATAGCAGCGGCAGAATAGTGACGCCCGAATGACCACCCACCACCGGCACGTCAATCTCGCCCGGCTGTTTGCCCTTTAACGCCGCAACAAAAGTATTGCCACGAATAATATCCAGGGTGGTGACGCCAAACAGGCGGTTCTTATCATATACCCCGGCTTTCTTCAGCACTTCCGCCGCAATCGCGACCGTGGTGTTAACCGGGTTAGTGATAACGCCAATCAGGGCTTTTGGTGCAGTGCTCGCCACCTGTTCAATCAGGTTGCGGACAATGCCTGCGTTAACGTTAAAGAGGTCGGCGCGATCCATGCCGGGTTTACGTGCCACTC
Source organism: Pantoea sp. X-Soil-TKNS-1280 (assembly GCF_059730475.1). Classification (NCBI taxonomy): domain Bacteria; kingdom Pseudomonadati; phylum Pseudomonadota; class Gammaproteobacteria; order Enterobacterales; family Erwiniaceae; genus Pantoea; species Pantoea sp. X-Soil-TKNS-1280. The sequence continues at coordinate 3,879,046 of NZ_AP035962.1, forward strand.
CGGCGGAGATCAGCACCACATCGGCTCCCTTCAGTGCGGGCGTGGCATCTTCACCACTGAAACCCTCAACTTTCACTGCGGTGGGAATATGGCTGAGATCCACAGCCACACCCGGTGTTACCGGGGCGATGTCATAGAGCGAGAGAGCTGAACCTGCGGGTAATTGGGTCTTGAGCAGCAGTGCAAGCGCCTGGCCAATACCACCAGCGGCACCGAGAACGGCAACTTTCATCCTGGACTCCTTATTAAGGTGGGGCAGAGATATGCCGGGTTTCCATCAGGTTACGAGTGTAATCAACTTCTCAGGCGATAGCGACAAGGCCCGTCGCGCTATAAACACTGACGCCGCAATTCGGCTCCCGAGACATCCACACTTCAGAAGTCGCCTGAATGATCATAGGTCGCAGCCAGAAGACAGGGGTCGGCAATGATCAGTCATTTTGTTGTTACCACTTCAATAATATAACAACATTGCAACCTTCGCTTTTGCGTGCCACCCCGCGATTTTGGCGCAGCGGGAAATCTCTGTTATGATCGCCGCCCCGCAGGTTTTCCCGGCGAAATTCCCACCTGGTTTATTGCATAAAAATTCATTTAAATGCATAATAATTTATCTGCCATGGGCCTGTTGCCCGATGCATCCCTCTTTTTATTGGTAACCTATGCGAAACCCATCTAAACAGGACGACCTGATCAAGGCGTTCAAGGCCCTATTGAAAGAAGAGAAATTCAGCTCTCAGGGCGAAATTGTGCAGGCGCTGCAGGAAGACGGCTTCGAGAATATCAACCAGTCAAAAGTTTCTCGTATGCTGACTAAGTTCGGTGCAGTGCGTACCCGCAACGCGAAAATGGAGATGGTGTATTGTCTGCCAGCCGAATTGGGTGTCCCTACCACCACCAGCCCGCTGAAAAATCTGGTGCTGGATATCGACTATAACGATGCGCTGGTAGTGATTCATACCAGTCCTGGCGCCGCACAGCTGATTGCCCGCCTGCTGGATTCTCTCGGCAAGGCGGAAGGCATCCTCGGCACCATCGCCGGTGATGACACCATCTTTATTACCCCCGCGCGTAGCTTTACCGTGAAGCAACTGCACGACGCTATCCTGGTTTTATTCGAACAAGAGCTATAAAACCCTGCCTGCTACCGGCAGATTACCTGCCGGTAACAATCCTGCTATCTTCCCCTCCAGCCGTCGCGCTTTTGCCAAAACACTCAGGAAACAATGCATTAAGCATATTCCCGTCAGTTCTCACCCCTCTGGATGATTGGTAGGACCTTTTAGCCTGCTTAACCTTTCGCGCTATTTTACACTGCTTTACATACCAGGATTAGCCGTATTGCCCACTTACTGCGTACCAGCCAGCTGGATCAACCGGTATATTTCGCACAGAAAGATAAAATGACATAGACCTTTGTTTTTACATGTAATTAACAGCCATTGGACAGAAACCAGGCGGTTTTTATAACACTCAGTTATTAAAAGTTGTCATAAGGATAAAGAATAACAACCAAACATTATTAGCTGAATATTAATTTCATGGGTGATTAGATCTATACTTGTTTCGTGATGCAAATCACAGTGAATAAAAAGAGAAAAAACAGAAGACGAGGAAATAATCATGAAAGTTAAAACTACTATCGCAACCCTGAGCGTTCTATCTGCCCTGTCATTTGGTGCTTTCGCCGCAGATTCTATCAATGCCGATCAGGCCATGAATCTGCAACCGGCCGGCACCATCAGTGTCAGCGGCACTGCCGGTTCGCCGATGGATATCCATCAGCAGCTGAGTGAAAAAGCAGACCAGCAAGGTGCTAAAGCTTATCGCGTGATTGAAGCGCGTAATGACAACACCTATCACGCTACCGCTGAACTTTATAAATAAGTTTGCTGAAACAAGACAAGTATGAACGGCAACCCATTTGAGACGCAGTTGCGCTCAGGTTGCCAGACAAAATTCAGGAGAGTGAATCATGAAAACTAAATTATCTATCGCAGTTCTGAGCCTGGCCTCCATTCTTTCTTTCGGTGCCAGCGCTGCCAACCTGATCACTAACGAACAGGCAGACAGCATGAATCTGCAACCGCTGAACCAAACCATCAGCGTAAGTGGTCGTGATGGCGACCAGATGAATATCCGTCAGGAGCTGTCAGCTAAAGCGGATGCTCAGGGTGCCAGCCACTACCGCATTATTGAAAACAATCAGAATGACACCTACCACGTCACTGCTGAACTGTACAAATAATTGCTAACTGACTATCCGGCGCCTGCGGGCGCCAGGATAGAGATCGACGACCCGCTCCCCACTTATCACCGCAGGTTGTTGATTGCTAAAGGAGAATACAATGAAAATCAAAACAACCATCGCAACTGCCAGCCTGCTCTCTGTCCTCGCTTTTGGTGCGTCTGCCGCACAGCTGGTCACAGCAGAACAGGCTCAGACTATGCAGCCTGCGGGGACAGTGACTATCAGTGGTACTGCCGGTGCGCCTATGGATTATCGTGCTCAGCTTTCGCAGAAAGCCGATGAACAGGGTGCCAGCGCTTATAAAGTGATTGAAGCCCGCACTGGCGACAATTATCACATTACTGCTGAACTGTATAAGTAATTCCTCGTCAACTGCTTGACGAACCCTTTGGCCCCGCTCGCCGGGGCCCTTTTTGTGGTTACTTCACATTAAAGCGGAGCTGCCCTTCCAGCTCCTCTTCTGCTTCATCAAACAACAGAATCAACGCGCCATAGCGGCGCTTCTGTCCCTTTCCTAAGTGAATAAATTCAATCTCCAGCGGCAACGGCAGTTGATCGCCGGTCACCACTTCCCAGAGATCGTCCAGATCAATAATCGCCAAATCCGCCAGCGCAAAACGGTCGCTGAACTGCCGGAAAAAGTGCGCCTGATCGACGATTTCATCGAAATCAAAACGTTCGATTCTCATCATGACGATCCTCTCTGTGCCACTACTGATTAAAGCGTTGAAATGAATGCGTCACGGCAAAAGAAGGGGGCATCCCTGCTTCTCCCGCCAGTTTGCATTCTGTCAGGAAAGTATAGATGGCATTATCCGGGGGTTTTGTGACAACGGGCCGCGCGATAAACGCGGCGGCTCGTTTTAGATTTGAATCAATGTGTTGCGGTACTTACTCAGCATAGCGGCTAACCGTTTCACTGGCTCGGTCACGCTGCCTGGTGCCGCATATTGCTGGAGTTTTTCCTGGTAGATATCCAGCTCCTGCAATAACCGCTCAAAATAGACGCGCCGTTTATCATCACTGCGCGTCGAAATAACCTGGTCTGCAGTGGCTCGCAGCTGACGGTGGTAAGCCGACAAATCAGCATTGATGGGGACTTCCGCATTGCGTAAGCGCTGATGACCGATAATCAGCGTCAGGGCGATACGGTATTTATTAATATCACCCGGGAACAGGTTGAGCAGCAGGAACAATTGCTGATACAGCGCGGGAAGATGGTTTTCCCGGCGACGTGCCTGGTTAGTGGTCATGGCCGACACGGCCGCATACATAAAGCGGTTGAGCAGCTTACGTCCGGTACGTTCTTTCGATTTGTCGCGAATCAGCAGAATCACCATCATCGCCACAAAACAGCCAATGACCTGACCAAGTGCGTTATCGAGAAACACGTTGAACTCAAACTTCATCGGGTTATCGAGCACCAGCACGTTAATCGTACCGATCAGCGCCCCGAGCGTGCCGATTTGACGGCGCTGCACGAAGATGCCGCCAATAAAGCCCAGCAAACCAATGGCAATACACAGCAGCAACATGCTTTGCTGAGTGGCAGGCATAATGTAGATAAAGTACAGCGCACCCAGTGGTACCGCGACAGTCATACCGTACAAAAAGTCTTTCGCCATCATCAGCGGGTTTGGCATACGCATCGCCAGTGCGGTGATCACCGCCAGCATCACCATACAACCGCTACCGGAAGTCCAGCCGGTATAGAGCCAGAACAGCGAGCCAAGCGCGGTAGCGACAAAAGTGCGCACGCCGTTAATCATCGCATGATGGGTTTCGGCAGAGCGGGCCTGAATCACCACTTCACGTTCAAGGATGCCCTCTTCCAGCGTGGTGATACGGCTGTTACTTTTCACACCATTAATCAGCAGCAGGTATTCAGTCGCAGCCCCAACCCAGCTGGCCAGCGTCAGCGGCGAGGTTTTACTGCTGACACCAATCACCCGACGCATAATCTTCATACGCTTGTGGACATCATCAACGCTGCTGACTTCTTTCTCGATCAACAGGCGATATTGCGGCGGAATATAATCCGCACGTGAATTCTGGATCAGGAAGGTTTCGGCCGCCTGGGTAATCAGCGTTAACGACAGCGTATTCAGCATCTGCAAACGACGGTTGCTGTTCTGCCAGCGCGATGATTCCATCATCAGTTGGCTGCGCATGCTGTTCAATGCGGTGGTACGGCGTACCAGCGCGCTCCAGGCTCTATCGACTTCGTCTTTATCACCGTGCGCAACGCACAGCTGCAGCAATTTGTACTGTGCCACCAGCAACGCATCCACTTCCTGGTCGATGACTTTTTTAATCGACCGCGGTGAGAAAATCATGTCCGCCAGAATGGCGCAGAGAATACCCAGTACGATTTCGCTGCAACGTTCCACCGCGAACTGCGGTGCCAGCGTCAACCCCCCGCTGGCATCGGCGGTGACGACAATAATCAGCGCAGTGTAACCAGCCAGACCGAGGGCATAGGAATTTTCGACTTTGATCAGTGAAGAGAGCCAGACGCAAAGCCCGGCCCACAGGCAGCACAACAGCAGCATCACTACGGGCGCACGCACTGTCGCGATCATAATGGTCAGAGCCGCAATACAACCGATGAAGGTGCCGATAATACGCAGAATGCCGCGGTAACGCAGCGCGCCGGAGTAGGGATCCCCCCCGGCGGCAAAGGCGGTGCCACCCGCCACAATCCCGGCAGTCATCACTGCCCAGCGCGGCGTTTCCAGATTGAAGTGAAAGCCAATCATCAGCGCGGCGACCAGCGCAAACGTCAGCTTCACCGGGAAACGCAGGAACTCAATCATATCGCCCTCTTAACCAAACTCACGCAGGCGATTGAAAAACTGGGTCATTGGTGAGACTTTCGTCTGGCGATCTTTATCACCGGTGATCACCACGGTCGCAGTGGTACCCGCCGGGAAGCGATTACCTGGCTGATCATCAAGATGAATACGTACCGGTACACGCTGTGCCAGACGCACCCATTCCAGATTGGAATCGACCGTAGCCATACCTTTGCTATCGACGCTGCTGCTGCTGTTGGTGACACCCGCCGCAATGCTATCGACGGTGCCGCGCAGCACGGTGTTGCTACCCAGCGGCGTGATTTCGGCACGAAAGCCCGGACGTACGCCATCCAGCTTGGTCTCTTCCATATAAGCCATCACATAGAATGAATGCTGTTGTACCAGCGCGACGGCAACGGAGCCACGCGTGATGAACTCGCCTTCATACACATTGAGGTTGGTGACCCAGCCGTCAGACGGTGCTTTGATGGTGGTGCGATCAAGATCGATCACCGCCAGATCGCGTGTCGCGATGGCTTTCGCCAGTTGATGCTCGGTGGTGGTCAGGTCGTTGTTCGCCTGATCGATAGCCTCACGCGACATCGCACTGGTGCCGAGCTGATTACGGCGTGCAGCTTCGCGACGTTTTTCGTTAGCCACCGCCTGGTAATATTCAACGTCGGCCTGGGCCTGATCCAGCGCCATCTGGTAACGCGGACGATCAACCACGAACAGCGTGTCGCCCTTCTTCACCAGTTGGTTATCATGGACCGGCACATCGGTGATCAAACCGGTGACATCCGGAGAGATCGCCACGACATCGGCGGAGAATTTTGCATCACGCGTCCACGGGGATTCGGTGTAGAACACCCAGGCGCGGAAGATGATCACGATAGCGATGACAACCAGCAGGAGAGTAATCGCGTAGCGCGCGATTTTTCTTATTAGCGCTTTCACTTAAAACCTCAGACGAATAGACGGGATACAAGGTAAAACACACAGCAGTACAACGCTGTGTTAAAAAGTGCCGGATGCCAGACCAGATCATACAATCCACTTGGCGTCAGCACGCGTTTCACCAGCCAGAACAGCGCCAGCGAAACAATCAGTTCAATGAAGATGGGCGGGAAAGACAACCCAAATACGACAAATACCGGAAGCACACTCATTACGGTTCCTTAGTTCGACCTTGCCGGATTGCACCGATACCTGCCCGTACGCCACAAAACACGACGGGTTGATGATAGTGGGATGACGGGTAGACTGATGGCAACATTCAGGCCGTTTGAGCTAATCATAGCGTATCATCTGACAAACACGGACAGATTTGCTGCCATGTTCAGGTGCGGTGAAAAGACCCAGCGTGCGTATAGTAACGCGCTTGACTATACGTTTTCTACATATTGTGAGCTAAATCACTTTTTAGCCAGAGTAAACAATGGAACGACTTAAAGGCATGTCCATCTTCGCCAAAGTGGTTGAATTAGGTTCCTTTACCGCCGCGGCACGTCAGCTTCATCTTAGCGTTTCGTCTATCAGCCAGATAGTCGCGAAACTGGAAGATGAGCTACAGGTCAAACTACTGAATCGCAGCACCCGCAGCATTGGGCTGACCGAAGCGGGCAGAATCTATTATCAGGGCTGCCGCCGCATGCTGGCAGAGGCGATGCAGGTGCACGAGCAGCTGTATGCCTTCAACAACACGCCGATTGGTATTTTACGCATCGGCAGCTCCTCTACAATGGCGCAAAATGTCCTCGCCGATATGACCGGCGACATGCTACGCGAATATCCGGGGTTGAGCGTCAATTTAGTCACCGGCATCCCGGCACCGGATCTCATCGCCAATGGACTGGACCTGGTGATACGCGTGGGTGAGTTGCAGGACTCCAGCCTGTTCTCGCGTCGGCTGGGGGCCATGCCGATGGTGGTGTGCGCGGCGAAAAGTTATCTGGCACAGCAGGGAGTGCCGGAAAAACCGAGCGAAATCGATAATCTTTCGTGGCTGGAATACAGCGTACGACCAGATAACACCTTTGAACTGATTGCACCGGAAGGATTGGTCACACGTCTGACGCCGCAGGGGCGCTTCGTCACCAATGATTCGCTGACGCTGATTCGCTGGCTGAAAGCCGGATGTGGCATCGCTTATGTGCCACTGATGTGGGTAATTAACGAGATTAACACCGGCGAGATCGATATTGTGTTTCCGCAGTATCAGTCGGCACCGCGACCGGTGTACGCGTTATATACCGAAAAGGATAAGCTGCCGCTGAAAGTGCAGGTGTGTATTGATTATCTGACCGAGTATTTCAAACGGGTGGCGCGCCAGTATCAGCAGCACCGTAAAAGTTAAGCATTATTCCGTAGCGGCGCGATTTATCGTGCTCTTTTCAGGCACTGGCATGTTCTGCCAAACCCGCGCGATAAATCGCGCCGCTACAAATCGGTACTAAATCAGGCGGTTCCGCCGACAGTAAGCTTGTCCAGCTTCAGCGTCGGCTGACCCACACCAACCGGTACGCTCTGTCCTTCTTTACCGCAGACGCCAACGCCCTTATCCAGCGCCAGATCGTTACCCACCATCGAAATTTGCTGCATGGCTTCGATACCGGAGCCAATCAGCGTGGCACCTTTCACCGGTTTGGTCACTTTACCGTTCTCAATCAGATAGGCTTCCGAGGTTGAGAACACAAACTTACCGGAGGTGATATCCACCTGGCCGCCGCCAAAGTTCGGGGCGTACAGACCATATTCCACGCTTTCAATGATATCCTGCGGCGTGGATTTGCCCGCCAGCATATAGGTGTTGGTCATACGCGGCATTGGCAGGTGAGCATAGGATTCACGACGGCCATTCCCGGTAGGATTGACGCCCATCAGACGCGCATTGAGTTTGTCCTGCATGTAGCCTTTCAGCACCCCGTTTTCGATCAATACGTTGTACTGACCCGGTACACCTTCATCGTCCACCGCCAGCGAACCACGCAGACCTTCGATGGTGCCATCATCCACTACGGTACACAGCTCAGACGCCACCAATTGCCCCATTTTGCCGCTGAACACCGAGGTCGCGCGACGGTTAAAGTCGCCTTCCAGACCGTGACCGACCGCTTCATGCAGCAACACGCCAGGCCAGCCAGCACCCAGCACCACGGGCAGTGTCCCCGCCGGTGCCGCAACGGCTGACAGATTAACCAGTGCCATACGGACCGCTTCACGCGCCCAGGCATCCGCGCGCACATCACCGCTTTCATCGGCCAGGAAGAATTCATAACCGGTACGGGCACCGCCGCCGCTGGAGCCGCGCTCACGCTTGCCCTGGTCTTCCACCTGTACGCTGATAGACAGACGCACCAGCGGACGTACATCGGCAGCCAGTGTGCCATCGGTGGCCGCCACCAGCACCTGCTCGTAAACCCCGGTCAGACTGGCGTTCACTTCCTGCACGCGTGGGTCAGCGGCGCGCGCCACCTTATCAACACGATGCAGCAAAGCGATTTTGTCTTCACGCGTCAGGCTATCCAGTGGGTTCACCGCGGCGTACAGTGAACGGTTGATCACCGCCGATAAGGTATGGGCTTTGCCATTACCCTGCTCACGCACGATGCTGCGCGCGGCTTCAGCCGACTGACGCAACGCGTTCAGGGTGATTTGGTCTGCATAGGCAAAACCGGTTTTCTCACCGCTTACCGCGCGAACGCCAACGCCCTGGTCGATATGGTAAGAGCCATCTTTGATGATTTTGTCTTCCAGCACCCAGGATTCATGGAAGCTGGACTGAAAATAGAGATCGGCATAATCCAGACGACGTTCTGAAAGCTGCCCTAACAGGGAAAAAAGGTCCTGCTGATTAATGCTGTTCGCAGTTAGCAACTGCTCACTTACCAGATTCAGAGTCATCGTTTCTCACTCAGTATTTGCTCGGATACTTCATAGCCTGCGGTAATTCCCCGACGGCGTCAAATTCACTTCTTGTCGTTTTCACGCGGTTTGCGCAGCACTTCATTGATTTCCGGCTTATCCAGTGGTCCGCTGATGTGATAACGCAGCAGCGAGATTTTGTTCCACACCGGCCCCAGCACCTTACTGGCGGCGAAAACCGCGGCACCGACCACCGGGTTGATCACAAAAGCGGTCGCCACGCCTACCGAAGCCGAAATTTCCGGTGCCACTACGGCTTCCATATCGATCTCACGTTTCACAAGGTCAACTTTACCCTGCATGGCGATATCCGCTTCAAGACCATCAACTAACAGGTTATCGGTATGCATCACGCCGTTTTCAATCCACGCCGTGCCATTAATTGAATCGAAAAAGAAGCCCTGGCCGAAGGTATCACTGAAATCGAAACGCAGCTTGCGCAGCAGGGCGTCAAAGCTCATCAGCCGCAGCAGCTGACCGGCACGACCGGTACTGACATCCGCAATCTGGCCTTTGCCGAAATGTGATTTCAGCGTACCGCTTAAGGTTGGCTCAGAGGGCTGCCAGGGTGCGGAGCGCCAGTGTAAATCATATTCGATTTTAAACGGTGAATCGCGCAGCGGCGTGTTCACGCCAAACCAGTTAGTGGCGTCGTTGATGTTGTTACCGCTCAGCGTTCCTTTCAGCGAGGTACGTTGCTCACCGGGTTTATTGACCCATTCCCCGTTGACGCTCAGCTTTGAGTTACCGGTATCCACCGAACCGTTAGTGAGTGCTAACGTATCGCCATGGGGTTGCAGCAACGCCTGCATATGGCCAAACTTCTGCCCGCGTAGCCAGCACTCCTGGCAGCTCAGTTGCAGAGCTGGCCAGTTGGTGAAATTGATGTTGGTATCGCTACCGAACGGTGATGCTGTGCCATCCTTGCTCTCCGCCCATTCCGGGTTGTAGTAAAGATAGCTGAGAGCGATCTGCCAGGGCGCATTCTGTGCGATTTTCAGACTGCCACGCGCTTCACGGCTGTCGAGCTGCACATCGGTATTCCCGGTCGGCCCCTGGGTCACGGTAGCACTGAGATCATGCCATTGCTGGCCTGCCAGCCGCAGCGCCGGGGTATGCAACGTAACATCCCCCGGCAGCAGCGCGCCGCCAATACTGGTTTCACCCTGCGCATTGCGCGAGCTGCCCGATCCAGCCAGCAGCCCCATCCAGGCCTCACCGTCCATCTCAGGTAAATTCAGCACCATGCCGCGATTTTCAGGCAATTTCGGCGTCGTTTTAGCATCGTTCAGCCAGATACCGCGATCGACCCGCAGCTGTGGCTCCAGCAGCCAGCGGCTGTTAAAACGATGATGCCCCAGCACACTACCGCTGAGATCAAATCCGCGCAGGTCACCGCTGGCAGCAATGGTAATCGGCAGCGCGGAACCTGCGCTCTTATCCAGCGGAGCCGGTAAGCGACTGCTTACTTCTTTGCCATCGCCTTGCAAATCTATTTTGTAGCTTGCGCCACCTTTATTCGGCAGGGTGATATCGACATTGCCCTGCCAGGGCAGATTGCCACTCAGCTGGCTGGTGAGGGTCGAAGGCAGCACCTTTAACTTCGCCAGCTGCCAGTCACCCAGCAATTTCACATTGACGCCAAAGTTATCCGGGTTCTCCTGGGTGCTGAAGCTGACGCCAACCGGCTGTCCGAACCAATTCGCCTGCATCTCCTCACTTTGCAGATTGCCGTTGTTATAACGGAAACGCCCGGTGAGGTTGTTCAGTGTGGTGTTCAGCGGCTTGATATGCAGGCTGTTATTGTTCATCACCACGTTGCCGCTGGCATGAACCAGTTCACCATTCAGCGGAATATCGAGATTGAGCTGACCACGAACATTGCCTTTGATCTGTAGCTGTTGCAGCGCCGCCCCCAGCGATGGCTTGAGTGGGGTGAGTTCGAAGTAATCCCCAATCTGCTTACCTTCACCACTCAGGTCGCCATCAATAATCAGCTTCTCTTTCAGGTAATCCGGGATCACCGCGCTGATATTGCGCGCATCCACCTCTCCCAGCTTCGCCTGATTGGCTTTCATCCACAGACCGTCGTTGACAAAATCGAGATCGATGTCGAGATTGTTAATCGCTGGCCAGCCGGGCTGGAATTGATAGGTGGCATGACGTAGCGGCACCCAGACTTCAAACATGCCGTCGTTGTGGCGGAAGGGAAACAGCGTCGGATCACCGGCAAACAGCAGCGTAGCATTATCAACCTGCCCGCCTTTAATCGCGTTGCTGAGATAGTCCGTCAGGCCATGGCCCATCAGCGGTTCCGGGAAATAACGCCAGGCATCGCCCGCATCGGTCACGCGAATCCCCGCCAGAATATCCAGCCGTGGCGCTTTGCCGAGGTTCTGCTGATAGAGGAAATCGCCGCGCGCCCAGAGCGAACGCGCCTTCACATCCAGCTGATGGCCATCCAGCGTCAGGCCATTATCATCATGCCGCCAGTTGAGCTTGCCGGTGATTTGCTGGATTTGTAACGGTGCCTGGAACATATCACCGTAGGGAACCTCGGCCTGCCCCATCGCCACATCCAGCTGACCATTGCTGAGGCTGCCACTGGCGTTACCACTCAGTTTGCTGATGCCCGGCAACAGTTCCCAGTGCTGCCAGCTTAAATCACGCCATTGGGCCTGCAAGCGGGTTTGTTCGGGTTGCTGTAAGGGGATATCCAGCGCCAGCGCATCGATGTAGCCCTGCGGTTGTAGTGCGCGCCAATTGTCGAACAGCGTTGGCGAGAGTGGCGAGAACAGCGGTATCAGTGGCGCAAGACGTTGCAGATCCAACTGGGTAGCGCGCACGCGGATTTCCGGCGCACTGCTGGCACCCAGCAATTGTTGATCTTCGGGTTTCCATAGCAGCGAGAAATGTCCCGGTTGCCAGGCAACCCCATCGGTGCTGAGACGAGTTTGCGGCACGGACACCATCCAGCCATTCTGGAAACGGGACAGGTGGGCGGTTAAACCATCCACCTGCAACTGATGATCACCCTGTTCGCCACGCCAGCGTGCACCGCCCTGCCGCAGCAGCAAATCACCGGCATAAACATCGCCATCACGCAGATTTACCCATGCGGCGAGGCTGAAACGCGCGCTTTCGAGGCTGGTGTTATCGCGCAGCCAGCGACCGATCCACGGACGCACATCGACATCATCCGCCTGCATCCAGATACGCCCGGTATCGAGCAGGCCGTTGTTGTCATTAAGATCGAGACGAACCTGCACCACGCCATGCTGGCCGGTAAAGCTCGACAGGCTCACCTCACCTTCAGCGCGATGACGTGTTTTTTCATTCAGCCAGGTGAGACGGGGGATCGCCAGCTCGGCGTGTTGCCCGGAAGGGGTCAGAAAACGGATGCTGCTATCACGCAGGTCGAAATGATCGAACTGACGCAGAAAGAGTTCGTTGATCTGCGTCGGCTTGAAACTGTTTTTCTGTTCATCGCTGGTGAGCAACTGACGATTGAGTTCGACGTGCATCTGCCAAAAGGTGAGATCGCGAAACTGCCAGCGCCACTGAAAAAGTGACTGCCAGATATTGAGTGCCAGATTGACGCGACCAATGCTCAACTGCCCGGCGTCTTGCATGGCAATATGCAGATCGCGCACCTGCAACGTGGGGCCGAAATTTTCCCAGCTACCCTGCAGCTCGCTGGCCTGCACCGGCACGCCTGTGGTGCGGGAGATGACCTGCAAAATGTCGCTGCGGTAGCTGTTGAGATGCGGCATGACGAGGCGCAACCCGCTGACCAGCAGCGCCACAATAACGATGATTGTGGCGAGTAGCAGTAACAAAATCCTCGGCAACCGCCTCACACACCTCTCCTTGTTTTCCGCCGGATTACGGATCAATACCTCTCAAGCCCTGACCGTTATCAATGCGGAACAATCGGGTCGAAAACGCATATTACCCCAAAAAAGGGGCTATTTTTAGCCCGGTTCCATGACAAAACGTCGTGCAAGGCCAGCATAAACAAGAAAAATTACATCATCACCACGTCAAACTGCTCCTGAGTGTAAAGCGGTTCAACATGGACTTTCACCTGTTTGCCCACAAATATCTCCACTTCGGCTAACGCGTGGGACTCATCACTTTTCAGCGCTTCCCCCACCGCCGGAGAGACGTACACCAGGAAGCGGTCAGAATCGTAGGCATGGTGCACACGCACAATCTCACGCATGATTTCATAGCAGACGGTTTCCACCGTCTTCAGCGTGCCGCGTCCTTTACATACCGGGCAATCGGCACACAGCACATGCTCGATGCTTTCGCGCGTGCGTTTACGCGTCATTTCCACCAGCCCAAGCGCCGAGAAACCATTGATCCCGGTTTTCACCCGATCTTTGCTGAGCGCGCTTTCCAGCGAATGCAACACACGGCGGCGGTGGTCATCATTACTCATGTCGATAAAATCGATAATGATGATGCCACCCAGATTACGCAGCCGAAGCTGGCGGGCAATCGCCTGAGTGGCTTCGATATTGGTGTTGAAAATGGTTTCGTCCAGATTGCGATGGCCAACAAACGCACCGGTATTGATATCGATGGTGGTCATCGCTTCAGTCTGATCGATGATCAGATAACCGCCAGACTTCAGTTCAACTTTGCGATCGAGCGAACGCTGAATCTCGTTTTCCACGTCGTAGAGATCGAAAATCGGCTGTTTACCGCTGTATAACTCCAGCTTACTGGCCATCTCCGGGATGTATTCGCCGGTAAATTCCACCAGCAGATCGCAGGTCAGGCGGGAATCCACCCGGATGCGATCCAGCGCCGCACCGGCAAAATCACGCAACACACGCTGTGCCAGCGCCAGTTCGCCATACAGCAGGCAACGCGTCAGGTTGCGCTTCTTACGTTCACTGACTTTGGTCCACAGACGCTTGAGAAACGCGGCATCCTGCGCCAGCTCTTCTTCGCCAATCCCTTCGGCGGCAGTGCGAATAATAAAGCCACCAAGATCGTCGCAGTAGGCGGCAACCACCGCTTTCAGACGTTCGCGCTCGGCTTCACTTTCGATACGCTGGGAGACGCCAACGTGCGAGGCACCCGGCATAAACACCAGGTAACGCGACGGCAGCGTGATATCGGTGGTGAGGCGTGCGCCTTTGGTGCCGAGGGGATCTTTCACCACCTGCACCATTAAATCCTGCCCCTGGCGTACCAGCTCGGCAATATCGCGCACGTTGAAATTCTTTTGTTCATCGCCCGCGACACATTCGGTGTGCGGCATGATGTCAGAAGCGTGCAGAAAAGCCGCTTTGTCGAGGCCAATGTCAACAAATGCCGCCTGCATACCCGGCAGCACACGGCTGACGCGTCCTTTGTAGATGTTGCCTACAATGCCGCGGCGCGCTTCGCGCTCGATGTGGATTTCCTGCAAAATGCCGCCATCAATATAAGCGACGCGTGTCTCCGAGGGTGTCACATTTACCAGCAGTTCAGCCGTCATCTTGTCCCCTTAGCGCACGCAGTGACTGAAAATTGCTGAGCAACTCACCGGTCTCAACCAGCGGTAATCCCACCACTGCGTGATAGCTTCCATTAATTTTGCGCACGAAGTTCCCGCCCATGCCCTGTATCCCGTAAGCGCCGGCTTTATCCATCGGTTCGCCACTGGCGATATAGTGCGCAATTTCTTCCGCCGTGATCTTGCGGAAGGTCACGTCTGTGACCACCAGACAATCCAGTTGCTGCCGTTGGTCGGCCAGCGCCACTGCGGTCATCACCTGATGTGTCTGCCCGGATAGCTTACTCAGCATGCGGGTCGCGTGAGCCGCATCGGCCGGTTTTTCCAGCACTTCACCATGAAGTACCACGATGGTATCAGCACCCAGCACTGGCAAATCCTGCGGGGCCACAGCCACCCCGGCAAGCGCTTTATCGATTGCCAGACGACGCACATAAACCTCAGCGGCTTCCGCTGGCAGACGTTGTTCTTCCACATGGGTGACCAGACGTTCAAATTGCAGGCCAAGCTGCGTCAACAGCTCACGTCGACGCGGTGAACCGGAAGCCAGGTACAGGGTTATCATAGTTTTCCTTACTGAACAGCGAACTGACGGCGAATCTTTCTCATTAATAAGAATAGCCAGGGCCAGAGAATGCCGTCGACAACGCTACTCCAGAAGATTTCCGGACGAAAGGAGACATTAATCACCAAAAATTCCGCCCAGAAAACAATAACATCCACCGCCAGTGACAGCACCATAACCATTAATGCCTGCTGCCACAACGCTAAGTTACGGAAAAGCTGGAATTTAAAGGCGACCAGGTAGGCGATGATACTCAATGCCAGCGCACGCACGCCCAGCGTTGAACCGGCCACCAGATCCATGATGGCGCCCAGCACAAAGCCGGTGCCAACATTAACCCGGTGTGGCAACGCCAGCACCCAGTAGATGAGGATCAACAAAAGCCATGATGGCCGGAACATGTAGAACTGTTCTGGCCAGGGCATGATTTGCAGGATGAGGGCAATCAGGAAGGACAGCCAGATAACCCATCGGCCCTGGCTGCGATATCGACTCAAGGCTGGCCTCCACGCGAGTTCGCCGGTGTTACCTGCGAACTGCTGCCATTGCTGGCAGGCGCGGGTGGTCCCATTTGCTGACTGCCGGGCGCGGGCGGCCCCATCTCACCGGCTGGCGGTAAGACCTGTGGCATCATCTGCATTAAACGTTCATTGGCAACACGGTGCACTTCATCTGGTGCCATTGGCATATCGCCGTTACGATCCGCTCCCCACAGCAGCAACAGATAACGCAGACGCTGCAGACCCGCGGTTGGGCGTGCCTGGATAACGGTATACGCACGCTGCGTATCCACTTTCACCGATGACACCACGGCAACCGGATAGCCTTCCGGGAAACGCCCCCCCAGACCCGAGGTGACCAGCACATCACCCACACGAATGTCGGTATTGCCTGGCAGATGCTCAAGTTGCAGATCTTCATTACAGCCGTTACCGGCCGCAATCACGCGGATATCATTACGCAGCACCTGGATCGGCAACGCATGGGAGGCATCACAGATCAGCAGCACACGGCTGGTCACCTGGCCTACCGCCACCACCTGCCCCACGACACCTTTATCGCTGATCACCGGCTGGCCTTCGTAAACGCCGTTTACGCTGCCTTTGTCGATAACCACCTGATCGGTGTAGGGATCGGTGCCGGTGGAGATCACCTGCGTCACCATCTTGTGCTCATCCTGGCGTAATGGTGAGCCGAGCAGCTCGCGCAGACGCGCGTTTTCCTGCTTGTATTGCCCCAGCATCAGCAGGTCGCTGTTCTTCAGAAAGAGTTCACGACGCAGTGCTTTGTTTTCCAGTTCCAGCTGCTGGCGCGAAGCCAGCGTGGCGGAAACGCCGTCAAGAAGCTCTCTTGGCCCGTTAGCCAGGAAGTAAAATGGACTGACCGATGTGTCCAGGTAGTTGCGAATCTGGGAAAAGGAGGCCACGCGGCTATCGGCGATAATAATCGCGATGGCCACAATGACTGCCAGAAAGAGGCGCAACTGCAGGGATGGTCCCCTGCTAAAAATCGGCTTCATAAAATCTGCGTGTTCCTCGACATCAGGGAAGAAGCGCGGGTCCTAAAACCTGCGCCTCCAGGGCTGGACGCATCGTGCCGTCATGCGCAGCGTCGTCATCGGCGCTCATTCCCTGCGCAATTTGACCACGGCCTCAGCCGATGAGGATTTACTCCTCGCTGAACAAATCGCCGCCATGCATGTCGATCATTTCCAACGCCTTACCACCGCCACGCGCTACGCAGGTCAGCGGGTCTTCGGCCACGACCACCGGAATGCCGGTTTCTTCCATCAGCAGGCGATCGAGGTTACGCAACAATGCGCCACCACCGGTCAGCACCATGCCACGCTCGGAGATATCGGAAGCCAGTTCCGGCGGGCACTGCTCCAGCGCCACCATCACCGCACTCACGATACCGGTCAGCGGTTCCTGCAGCGCTTCCAGAATTTCATTGGAGTTCAGCGTAAAGCCGCGCGGCACACCTTCAGCCAGGTTACGACCACGAACTTCGATTTCACGGACTTCATCGCCCGGATACGCAGAACCGATCTCATGCTTAATACGCTCAGCGGTTGCTTCACCGATCAGCGAGCCGTAATTACGGCGTACATAATTAATGATAGCTTCATCAAAGCGGTCACCACCAATACGCACTGAAGAGGAGTAAACCACACCGTTCAGAGAGATAACGGCAACTTCAGTGGTACCACCACCGATATCCACCACCATCGAACCCGTCGCTTCTGATACCGGCAGACCGGCACCGATCGCAGCGGCCATCGGTTCTTCAATCAGAAACACTTCGCGCGCACCTGCGCCCTGCGCAGATTCACGGATAGCACGACGCTCAACCTGGGTTGCACCCACCGGCACACACACCAGCACACGCGGGCTGGGGCGCATAAAACTGTTGCTGTGCACTTGTTTAATAAAGTGCTGCAACATTTTTTCGGTGACAAAGAAGTCTGCAATTACACCGTCTTTCATCGGGCGAATTGCAGCGATATTGCCCGGTGTACGGCCAAGCATCTGTTTGGCGTCATGACCAACGGCGGCAACGCTCTTTGGGGATCCGGCACGATCCTGACGAATGGCAACCACGGAAGGCTCGTTCAGCACGATGCCCTGTCCTTTTACATAAATCAGGGTATTCGCGGTACCCAGGTCAATGGACAAGTCATTGGAAAACATGCCACGAAATTTTTTAAACATACTAAGGGATAATCCTGCAAGCTGGGGGCGGAAAATAAAATCCGCCTACTTTACCAACCACGCGAAGCCGCTACAAGGCGCAAAAACGTTCCGCTTCGGTGAAAAAATATGCTAGCTAATTTTTACAGCAGTGTATGCTGCGGTTCGCTAAGGAAAAATGGCGCAAAGCCGCCGCTTTCAGTGCTTTTCGCCCCGCAAGCGCAGGCGGTTTTCGACATAAAATCTAACATTTCCAGCATAGCTGCTGGCCGGCATCATTCAGGTTTACAGCGTAAAACAACCATGAGCGTCGCCATCGGCTAATTAACGGCTAAATTCGATAACGTTGTGAATGTTTTTTCACATTACTGTTTACCGGCAGCGAGGGAGCAAAGAAATCACCCTGACCACCAGCAACCCCCAACCCAGCCAGCATTTGCCACTCCGCACGCGTACGTACACCGGCAGCGAAAACCTGAGTGGGTGTGGACTTACACACCTCCAGCAGGCTTTGTACAAACAACTGATTTTCCGTGCGTCGTTCAATATTACGTACCAGACCGGGGTCCAGTTTGATTAATTCCACCGGAAATTGCTTGATATAAGCGCTGCTCACCACCGTTAAGCCCGCCTGATTGACAGCGATGCGACAACCAAATGCACTGAGCATCCTGAAAATCGGCACTAAGCGGTTGATGTGTTGACAAACATCCGCTTCGGCAAGTTCAAATAAAAAACGTTTTCTTTGCGATTTGCTGCATTGCAGCAGTAATTTTTGCAGCCAGCGCTGAAAAGGTCGCTGTAATAACGAATCAATATTCACCGGCAGCGCCAGGGTTTCATCAGGCCACATCTCGGTTAATGCAGCGATACGGGTCACCATCTGGCGATCCCAGCTATCGGCCATCCCCAACTGCTGCACCAGGGGCATGAACTCGGCAGACACCACCTCTTTGTCACCATCAAAGATACGCGCCAGCATCTCCCGATGATGGACTTTGCCATCCAGCATGACAGCGGGTTTCTGATACAAACGGGGTCCACCGCGGCTCTGGGTATTTTCCAGCAGCGTTCGCCAGCGTACGCTGCCACGCCCCATATCCAGCGGGTTACCCTCGCCGATTGACCAGTTGTTCCCCCCCTGCAGGGCAGCGCGACGCGTGGCCATTTCCACGTTTTCCATCACCTGTGGCACGCTGAGTCCGCTGCGCCAGGCGCTGATACCGATATGGATCAGATCATCACGATCCACCATGCGCATCGGCGGCAGAGAATCCACGGCATTGATCAGCTGATCGGCAATATTGTTGGCTTCTTTAAGGGTTCGGTGCGGCAGCAGCACGGCGAAGTCACTGCGGAAATAACGCGCCAGCAGCGCGCCGGGATAACGCAACACGAAGGTGGACAACATATTAATGAGATCAAACAGGTATTCTTCGGCCAGCGCCGGGCCGAGGGTTTCATACTGCGTCTCCAGGTCGGGCAGGCGCACCATCATGACCACACCGTGGGTGCCAACATCTTCCTGATCTTCCAGCAGGGTGGCCAACTGGTTATCGAAGAACAGACGATTATTTAACCCAGTGCGCGAATCCTGCGCGGCAAAAGTACGAATCAGGGTGTCGATGCGCAGTCGCTGCTCACCCGCCTCCAGCAAATCATGTAACAGAAGATCGATAGCGTGACTGGCCTTAGGTGGCCACTCCACTTCTTCATTGTCCCTGGCCTGACGGTCACCCGCCAGGATACGCTCCGAACGCGCTTCCAGCCGCTCCATGTTACGCCAGTGACTATTCAGCCAGCGATGCGTCATCACCAGCAGTGAGGCCATGATCATCACCACGGTCAAAATGACCACCAGCGTATATGCCCCGGTGAAGGAGCGAAACCAGGTCTTAGCCGGATCGAGCACCACCACGCGCAGCATCATGCCAGATGAATGCGCCAGCGGCAGATCGAACTGGATAAAGCGGTTTGGCTCATCTTCCAGCATCGGGTTTTCATGGCGGGCCAGACGAAACAACGTACGGTCGCCGTCGTGTAGCTCCAGCTGTTCGGCATTAATCACCGGCATAATGCGCGACAGCCATTGCGTCAGATCCTGTGGCGATTGGGTGATTAAGGCTTTGTCCACTTCGGTTGCCAGGGTTTGTACGCGGGTTTCAACCCGCTGCTGCGACAACCAGACAAAACTAAAAGCACAGCCCACCAGCATCAGCAACATCGCCAGTAAGCTTAATAATGTAATAAACGCAGAAAACTTCGTGGTTAATCGCATCCCTGTGCCTGTATCACTGCGGTTATGAATGAAAAAGAACCGGCGGCACCAGCCTCACTGGCGCAAACCTGAGCAAAATAGCATAAATCACCGCCTGAAACAGTGTTCATCCATCATCGCGACCTATACAGAGACGAGTATAACGATAAACATGGAAGTCCTGACTTTCACATGATTTTTTTCGTCCTATTCTCAAGATAAGCGCAACCAGGAAATTTCACATTTTACGGCTCTTTCTGGCGCAGATTACCGGGTTTGCTCATGCTTGCCTTAAACATTCAGCCGGAGAATTCCATGAAGCCGAAGCATTTCCTTTCTGAAGCCGATGTGACGCCAGAAAGTATCTTCAATATGCAGCGTCGTCAGGTGCTGAAAGCCCTTGGCCTGGGTGCTGCCGCAGCCAGCTTCCCGCGTATAGCGCAGGCCGATGTTCTCAGTTGGTTTAAAGGCAACGATCGCCCTGCCGCGCCAGCCGGGAAAGCGCTGCAATTCAGTAAGCCGCCCGCCTGGCAGGCGGATTTACCCCTTACCCCGTTTGATAAGGTCGCTGGCTACAATAACTTCTATGAATTTGGCCTTGATAAGGCCGATCCGGCAGCGAATGCCGGGACGCTGAAGACCGATCCCTGGCAGCTGCGTATTGAGGGCGAAGTGGCAAAACCCATTACGCTGGATATGGATGACATCTTTAAACGTTTTGCGATGGAGCAACGTATCTACCGTATGCGCTGTGTTGAGGCCTGGTCAATGGTGATCCCCTGGGTGGGATTTGAACTGAACAAGCTGCTGAAACTGGCGGAGCCCACCAACAATGCGCGTTTTGTGGCGTTTCAAACGCTCTATGCCCCGGATCAAATGCCGGGCCAGAAAGATCGCTTTATTGGCGGCGGGTTGGATTATCCCTATGTCGAAGGATTACGCATGGATGAAGCGATGCATCCCCTGACCCTGCTCAGCACCGGCGTATATGGTAAAGCGCTGCCACCACAAAATGGCGCGCCGATCCGTCTGACCGTACCGTGGAAATACGGTTTCAAAGGCATTAAATCGATCGTCAAAATTACCCTGACTCACGATCAGCCACCTACCACCTGGAATCAAATCGCCGCCAATGAATATGGCTTTTATGCCAACGTAAACCCGCATGTCGATCATCCACGCTGGTCGCAGGCGACAGAGCGTTTTATTGGTCCGGGGGGCATTCTGAAGGTGGAGCGCCAGCCAACGCTGCTGTTTAACGGCTATGCCAAAGAAGTGGCATCGCTCTATCACGGGCTGGATTTACGGGAGAATTACTGAGTGCGTCTGACATTACGCCACATTACCTGGCTGAAAGTGGTGCTGCACCTGGCGGCGTTTCTGCCGCTGGTGTGGCTATTTTTTGCCGCCAATCAGGGTTGGTTAAGCGCCGATCCGGCCAAAGATATCCAGCATTTTACCGGCAGAATGGCGCTTAAACTGTTGCTGGCGACGTTGCTGGTGAGTCCCTTAACGCGCTACGCCAAACAACCCCTGCTGATTCGCACCCGTCGCATGCTCGGTCTGTGGTGCTTCGCCTGGGCCTGTCTGCATCTGCTAAGTTATTATCTGCTGGAATTAGGGGTCAATAATCTGCGATTGCTCGGCAGTGAGTTGATATCCCGCCCCTATCTGACGCTGGGTATTATCTGCTGGCTGGTGCTGTTCGCGCTGGCAATCACCTCCTTTCAGCGCGCGCAGCGTAAACTGGGACGTCGCTGGCAAACTCTGCACAATGGTATCTATCTGGTGGCGATCCTCGCGCCCATTCACTATCTTTGGTCAGTTAAAGTCCTGTCACCACAGCCGTTGATTTATGCGTTGCTGGCTCTGCTACTATTGGGCTGGCGTTACAATAAGTTGCGAAAACTCTTCTCCCGATAATTTCTGCACGGTTGTCTTCCTGCTGCGATTTCTGTTAAAAGGTGTGGCCTGCTGGCCACATCCGATCATCTTCGCAGATAAGACCAGTATTTTGCTGCGAATTGCGACGAAACGGATATAATGCCCGGCTTTATTGCAAGTGAAGTCTTCTTTTTCACTCGGAAGAGTGACAAAGGAAGATTGTCGCGGTATTTTACGCGATGCCTGAATAATTGCAGGAGATAGCAGCAAGATGGCGCATAACTTTCACATACTGCTTTTGAACGGACCCAACCTGAATATGCTGGGAACGCGTGAGCCTGAGAAGTATGGTCATACCACGCTGGCGCAAATTGTCAGCGATCTGACGCAACAGGCTGACCAGCACCATGTGAAATTGAGTCATTTGCAATCGAACGCGGAGTTTCAGTTGATCGATCGTATTCACGAGGCCCAGGGCAATGTGGATTACATCATCATCAATCCAGCGGCATTCACGCACACCAGCGTCGCGCTGCGTGATGCTCTGCTGGCGGTAAACATTCCCTTTATCGAGGTGCATCTGACCAATGTGCATGCACGCGAACCGTTCCGCCATCACTCCTATCTTTCCGATGTATCTGCCGGTGTCATCTGTGGACTTGGCACTGACGGATACTCGTGGGCTTTACAAACGGCCGTAAAACGCCTGACACATTCCAATTAAACAGAGTACGGAACCACACTCATGGATATTCGTAAAATTAAGAAACTGATCGAACTGGTTGAAGAGTCTGGCATCGCTGAGCTGGAAATCTCTGAGGGCGAAGAGTCCGTTCGTATCAGCCGTTCACCTGCCAATGTCGGTTATCCTATGATGCAGCAGGCTTATGCTGCACCTGCACCGCAGGTAGCCCCTCTGGCTGCTGCGGTTGCCCCTGCTGTTGCTGCACCGGTTGCGGAAGCCGCTAAACCGGAAATCAGCGGCCACATCGTGCGTTCACCGATGGTAGGCACCTTCTATCGCACCCCAAGCCCGGACGCGAAAGCCTTTATCGAAGTCGGCCAGAAAGTTAACGCCGGCGACACCCTGTGCATCGTTGAAGCGATGAAAATGATGAACCAGATCGAAGCCGACAAATCCGGCGTTGTGAAAGCGATTCTGGTGGAAAGTGGCCAGCCGGTTGAATTTGACGAGCCGCTGGTTGTCATCGAATAACGAGGCGAACCATGCTGGATAAAATTGTCATTGCTAACCGCGGTGAGATCGCGTTGCGCATTCTGCGTGCCTGTAAAGAACTGGGCATCAAGACTGTGGCAGTGCACTCCACGGCGGACCGCGACCTGAAGCACGTGCTGCTGGCTGACGAAACTGTCTGCATTGGCCCGGCGCAGTCGGTCAAAAGTTACCTCAATATCCCGGCCCTGATCTCCGCCGCCGAAATCACTGGCGCGGTCGCGATCCACCCGGGCTATGGCTTCCTGTCAGAGAACGCCGATTTCGCCGAGCAGGTTGAGCGTTCCGGCTTTATCTTTATCGGCCCGAAAGCGGATACCATCCGCCTGATGGGTGACAAAGTGTCGGCAATCACCGCGATGAAAAAAGCCGGTGTACCGACCGTACCTGGCTCCGATGGCCCACTGACTGAAGACATGGATAAAAACCGTGCCTTCGCCAAACGCATCGGCTATCCGGTCATTATCAAAGCCTCTGGCGGCGGTGGTGGTCGTGGTATGCGTGTGGTGCGCAGCGACAAGGATCTCGAGCAGTCCATTAACATGACGAAAGCGGAAGCCAAAGCGGCTTTCAACAACGACATGGTTTACATGGAGAAATACCTCGAAAATCCACGCCACATCGAAATCCAGGTCATGGCTGATGGCCAGGGCAACGCGATTTATCTGGCAGAACGCGACTGCTCCATGCAGCGCCGTCACCAGAAAGTGGTTGAAGAAGCACCCGCACCGGGCATCACGCCAGAGCTGCGCAGCTTCATCGGCGATCGCTGTGCCAAAGCCTGTGTGGATATCGGCTACCGCGGCGCAGGTACCTTTGAGTTCCTGTTCGAAAACGGTGAGTTCTACTTTATCGAGATGAACACCCGTATTCAGGTAGAACATCCGGTCACCGAGATGATCACCGGCGTAGACCTGATCAAAGAGCAGCTGCGTATTGCAGCCGGTCAGCCACTGTCTATCCGCCAGGAGGATGTGATGATTCGCGGCCATGCGGTGGAATGCCGTATCAACGCCGAAGATCCCAACACCTTCCTGCCAAGCCCAGGTAAGATCACGCGTTTCCACGCACCGGGTGGCTTTGGTGTCCGCTGGGAATCGCATATTTATGCCGGATACACCGTACCGCCATACTACGATTCCATGATCGGCAAGCTGATCACTTACGGTGAAAACCGTGATGTGGCCATTGCCCGCATGAAAAATGCACTGGCGGAACTGATCATTGACGGTATCAAGACCAACGTCGAACTGCAGATGAAAATCATGTCCGACGAAAACTTCCAGCAGGGTGGCACCAATATCCACTACCTGGAGAAAAAACTCGGCATGCAAGAGTAATCCCTGCAACGCAGAGTTCCTTTGAGGCCGGTTAAACCGGCCTTTTTCATTTTTGTTGCCTTTGAGGTTGCATGATGGATTGGCGTTTTGTGCAAGCGAATAAAGAGGCGCGCTGGGCGTTTTATCTGGCGCTGGCGTATCTCGCTGTGTGGGGGCTTTCCGCCTGGCTGGGGGGGAATGCGACAGGCATAACCGGCCTGCCACGCTGGTTTGAACTCTCCTGCCTGTTTGCTCCCGTGTTGTTTATTGGGTTGTGCTGGATGATGGTGCGGATGGTTTTCCGCGATATGTCACTGGAGGACAAAGATGGAAAGTGAAATCATTCTTCCCCTGCTGGCCTATCTGGTGCTGATTGCTGCGCTGTCGGTATTTGCCATGCGCAAGCAGCGCCAGGGCAACTTCCTGTCGGAATATTTTCTCGGCAACCGCTCGATGGGTGGCTTTGTGCTGGCGATGACCATCACCGCGACCTATATCAGTGCCAGCTCGTTTATTGGCGGCCCGGGTGCGGCGTATAAATATGGGTTGGGCTGGGTGCTGCTCGCCATGATTCAGGTCCCTGCCGTGTGGCTGTCACTCGGTGTACTGGGGAAAAAATTCGCCATTCTGGCGCGTCGTTACAATGCGGTGACGCTGAATGACATGCTGTATGGCCGCTACCGCAGCCCACTGTTGATCTGGTTAGCCAGCCTGAGTCTGCTGGTGGCTTTTATTGGCGCGATGACAGTGCAGTTTATTGGCGGTGCGCGTTTACTGGAAACGGCTGCGGGCATTCCCTACGATACCGGTCTGCTGATTTTTGGCGGCACCATTGCGCTCTATACCGCGTTTGGCGGCTTCCGTGCCAGCGTGTTAAATGATGCGATGCAAGGTCTGGTAATGCTGGCAGGTACCTTCCTGCTGCTGTTTGCCGTCATTCATCAGGCGGGTGGGCTGGAAACGGCCGTGACTAAATTGCGCGCCATCGATCCACAGCTGGTATCGCCAGAAGGTGTTGGCAATGTGATTACACCAACCTTCCTCAGCTCTTTTGCCGTACTGGTGTGTTTTGGCGTGATTGGCCTGCCGCATACCGCCGTTCGCTGTATTTCGTATAAAGACAGTAAGGCGATGCATCGTGGCATCATTATTGGCACCATTGTGGTGGTGATCCTGATGCTGGGAATGCATCTGGCGGGGGCGCTGGGTCGCGCGATCCTCCCGAATTTGACCATTCCCGATCAAGTGATTCCCACGCTGATGATCACCGTACTGCCCCCGATGGCCGCAGGCATTTTTCTGGCTGCGCCCATGGCTGCGATCATGTCGACAATTAACGCGCAGCTGCTGCAATCCTCCGCTACCCTGATCAAAGACCTCTATTTGCGTATCGCGCCGCAGCATAGCGAGAATGAAGCGCGCCTGCGCATGCTCTCTGGCACCATCACCTTTGTGCTGGGTTTATTGCTGCTGCTGGCCGCATGGAATCCACCGGATATGATCATCTGGCTTAACCTGCTGGC
Source organism: Pantoea sp. X-Soil-TKNS-1280 (assembly GCF_059730475.1). NCBI lineage: Bacteria > Pseudomonadati > Pseudomonadota > Gammaproteobacteria > Enterobacterales > Erwiniaceae > Pantoea > Pantoea sp. X-Soil-TKNS-1280. The sequence continues at coordinate 3,905,006 of NZ_AP035962.1, forward strand.
TTTTGGTGGCCTCGAAGCGGTGTTCCTGTGGCCACTGGTACTCGGGTTGTACTGGGAGCGCGCAAACGCCGCTGGTGCCATCAGCGGGATGGTCGTCGGTGCCGGTTGCTATACGCTGCTCGCCAGCCTGAAACTCGAACTGTGGGGTTTCCACCCTATCGTTCCATCATTGATCCTTAGCCTGCTGGCCTTTCTGGCAGGTAACCTATTTGGCAGCTCACCTGACGCACAAGACGCTGCCCTGGAATAAAGAGAAACGCTATGCCATGGATTCAAATCAAAATTAACAGCACCGGTGAGCACGCGGAAACACTGAGCGATGCGCTGATGGAAAGCGGTGCCGTGTCTGTGACCTTCCAGGACACCCACGATAATCCGGTTTATGAGCCACTGCCGGGTGAGACACTGCTGTGGGGCGATACGGATGTTATCGGCCTGTTTGATGCCGAAACCGAGATGGACGATGTTGTCGCGGAGCTGAGTCAGCATCCTCTGCTTGGCAGCGGTTTCCGTCATAAGATCGAGCAGATTGAAGATAAAGACTGGGAGCGCGAATGGATGGATAATTTCCACCCGATGCGTTTCGGTGAGCGTTTATGGATCTGCCCGAGCTGGCGCGAAGTCCCGGATCCCAACGCTGTCAACGTGATGCTTGATCCGGGCCTCGCCTTTGGCACTGGCACCCACCCGACCACCTCGCTGTGTCTGAGCTGGCTGGATGGCCTTGATTTACAGGGTAAGACAGTCATCGATTTCGGCTGTGGCTCCGGCATTCTGGCGATTGCCGCCCTGAAACTGGGGGCCACACAGGCGATTGGTATCGATATCGACCCGCAGGCGATTCAGGCCAGCCGTGATAACGCCGAACGTAATGGTGTGGCTGATCGTCTGGCGCTCTATCTCCCCCACCAGCAGCCGGAAAACCTGCAGGCGGATGTGGTGGTCGCCAACATTCTTGCCGGCCCACTGCGCGAGCTGGCACCGTTAATCAGCGTTCTGCCAAAGTCCGGTGGACATCTGGGGTTATCAGGCGTGCTGGCCAGTCAGGCGGAAAGCGTTTGTGAAGCCTATACCGAACGCTTTGTGCTGGACCCGGTAGCCGAAAAAGAAGAGTGGTGCCGGATTACCGGCGTGCGCCGCTAATCCCGCATAATTAGTGCAGTTCATTGTTACCACCCCGCCACATCTCTTGCCAATCAGGCGATGTGGCGTTTTTTATGTTGTGATTTAGCTCAAATTTTCAGAAAAACTTTTGTACACAATTTCAGCGTATTTTTTTAATATACTGAATAATATAGGTATTTCTTATAGCTAACGTCGATCGGCCTCAATTCCTTGATCTTTCCCTGCGAATTGTTCAAAGTTTGGCCTTTCATCTTCGCGAAAAAATGCGTAATATACGCCGCCTTGCGAACAGTTAGGGTCACTTCTTTTTCATGCGCATTGGACATCATCAGCTTCGAAATCGACTCATCGCTGCGCCTATGGCCGGGGTTACCGACAAGCCATTTCGCACCTTGTGTTACGAGAACGGCGCTGGCATGACGGTCTCCGAGATGCTGTCATCAAACCCGGAAGTTTGGGCCAGTGACAAATCCCGTTTGCGCATGGTGCATAGTGACGAGCCTGGCATTCGTGCCGTGCAAATTGCCGGATGTGATCCCGATGAAATGGCGGCTGCCGCGCGCATTAATGTGGCGTCAGGCGCACAGGTCATTGACATCAACATGGGCTGCCCGGCGAAGAAGGTGAATCGTAAGATGGCGGGTTCTGCACTGCTGCAACATCCGCAACTGGTTGAGTCTATTCTCTCCGCAGTGGTTAATGCAGTTGATGTGCCCGTTACGCTGAAGATTCGTACTGGCTGGGATAAAGAAAATCGTAATTGTGTAGAGATTGCCCAATTGGCTGAACGCTGTGGCATTCAGGCCCTCACCATTCATGGACGCACTCGCGCCTGTTTGTTTGAAGGACAAGCTGAATACGACAGCATTCGGACAGTTAAGCAGAGCGTTACCATTCCGGTTATCGCGAATGGTGACATTACTGACCCGCATAAAGCCAGAGCAGTGCTCGATTATACAGGAGCCGATGCTCTGATGATCGGTCGCGCTGCTCAGGGAAGACCGTGGATCTTCCGGGAAATCCAGCATTATCTGGACACAGGGGAGCTGCTGGCACCGAAGCCGTTGGCTGAAGTGAAGCATATGCTGATTGGACATATACGGGAGCTGCACGACTTTTACGGTCAGCGCAAGGGATACCGTATTGCCCGAAAACACGTTTCCTGGTATTTGCAGGAAAATGCCCCTGATGACCAGTTTCGGCGCACATTCAACGCCATTGAGGATGCCAGCGAACAGCTGGAGGCGTTGGAGGCATACTTCGAAAATCTTGCGTAAACGAAATAAAGAGCTGAAAGAACTATGTTCGAACAACGCGTAAATTCTGACGTACTGACCGTTTCTACCGTTAACTCACAGGATCAGGTGACGCAAAAGCCTCTGCGTGATTCGGTTAAACAGGCACTGAAGAACTATTTTGCTCAACTGAATGGTCAGGATGTGAGTGACCTGTATGAGCTGGTACTGGCTGAAGTCGAGCAGCCACTGTTGGACATGGTGATGCAGTACACCCGTGGCAACCAGACCCGTGCAGCCCTGATGATGGGTATCAACCGTGGTACTCTGCGTAAGAAGCTGAAAAAATACGGCATGAACTGATTTCAGTTTGTTGCTGCGATAACGCCAGCCCTCGGGCTGGCGTTTTTGTTTGTGTCTTTGTCGTTAACAACGGGTGAAACAGTTGTCCCCATAATGGTAACGATAGTTGCAATTGCTCCAGTGATATTTCGCCCGCAACGCCATCCTTGTTCTGCCCCATTTTCGCACCGATTTCCCCCTCATTTCTTCACCTGATTGCCGCCCAGGCCGCTGCCGATGTGATCCTAAACCATTCCAACCGCAAATCTGCAAACCCATACATTTTGTCCTGCGCCCCCGCTCACACTGCTTCCATATAGTGAAACTTTTTGCACTGTTTGTGATCGAGGCGACTCGCATTGCTTCCTTTTGGTGCGCGATAGTAGTCGGAACTTTCTGAATGCTTCAGTTTATGAAGAGATCTTTCCAATGAATTCAGGATTCTGCAAACCTGGCATTAGCTTTGCAAAGTCGTGAATGGCTGACTGCCACAGACAGGAAAAGCGCACATAAAAGTGCGCAATGCACCCACATCACAACACGATTTCGCCACACAGGATGCTTTATGAAAAAGATGATGCTCTCCACCCTGGTCGCTGCAGCTTCTCTGTTCGCCGTTGCGCAGCAAGCGCACGCCGGCACCACGTTGGATGCAATTAAAAAGAAAGGGTTTGTTCAGTGCGGTATCAGTGATGGCCTGCCCGGCTTTTCCTATGCCGATGCTAGCGGCAAATTCACCGGTATCGACGTTGACGTTTGCCGTGCCGCTGCGGCTGCCGTATTTGGTGATGCTAATAAAGTGAAATACACCCCGCTGACGGCAAAAGAGCGTTTTACTGCGCTGCAATCTGGTGAAGTGGACATTCTGTCTCGCAACACCACCTGGACTTCTTCACGCGATGGCGGCATGGGCTTCCTGTTCGCGGGCGTGAACTATTACGACGGTATCGGCTTCCTGACCCATAAAAAAGCCGGTCTTAAAAGCGCGAAAGAGCTGGATGGCGCCACGGTATGTATCCAGGCGGGTACCGATACCGAACTGAACGTGGCGGATTACTTCAAAGCCAACAATATGCAATACACCCCGGTGACCTTTGACCGTTCTGACGAATCCGCTAAGGCGCTGGACAGTGGTCGCTGCGATACCCTGGCCTCTGACCAGTCTCAGCTGTACGCACTGCGCATCAAGCTGGGCAAACCGGACGAATTCATCGTTCTGCCGGAAGTGATCTCTAAAGAGCCGCTGGGTCCGGTAGTACGTCGTGGCGATGATGACTGGTTCACTATTGTGAAATGGTCACTGTACGCGATGCTGAACGCTGAAGAGATGGGCATCAACTCGAAGAACGTCGATCAGCTGGCCGCCAAACCGTCCAACCCGGACATGGCTCACCTGCTGGGTGCTGAAGGCGACTTCGGTAAGGATCTGAAACTCGACAACAAATGGGCGTTCAACATCATTAAACAGGTAGGTAACTACCAGGAAAGCTTTGACCGTAACGTCGGTAAAGACAGTGCTCTGAAAATCGCGCGTGGTCAGAATGCGCTCTGGAATCAGGGCGGCATCCAGTACGCTCCGCCGGTACGTTAATTCTGCCTTCCAGTCGGGCACCGCACCCTGCGGTGCCCAATGCGTTTTATTCACTGAGGTTTCAACATGTCACAACGCCCAACCGTAAAAAGGGATTTTTCGTTCGGTAATCCTACGGTTCGCGCCTGGCTTTACCAGATAGTCGCGATTGTGGCCGTGTTCGCTGTTGTGGGATATCTCATCCACAATACGGTGATCAACCTGGCTAATCGTGGCATCACATCCGGTTTTGGCTTCCTGGAGCGCAGTGCCGGTTTCGGCATCGTCCAGCATCTGATTGATTACTCCGAAGGTGATACCTACGCGCGCGTATTTATGGTGGGGTTAACCAATACCCTGCTGGTTTCCGCGCTCTGTATTGTTTTCGCCTCTATCCTCGGATTCTTTATCGGCCTTGCCCGCCTGTCTGATAACTGGCTCCTGCGCAGGATCTCCACCATTTACATCGAGACGTTCCGCAACATTCCACCGCTGTTGCAGATCTTCTTCTGGTATTTCGCGGTGCTGCGTAATTTACCTGGCCCACGCCAGGCGTTGAGCGCTTTTGACCTGGCGTTTGTCAGTAACCGTGGGCTTTATATTCCCTGGCCTACCTACGCACCGGGGACATGGCCATTCATTATCGCCTTAGCCCTGGCGATAGCGGGTAGCGTTGGATTGTTTCGATTTAACCGTAAACACCAGCTGAAAACCGGTCAGTTCCGCCGTACCTGGCCGTTCGCGGTAACGATGATCGTTGCCTTCCCACTGATCGCTCATGCGTTGTTTGGTGCGGCGACGCACTGGGATCTGCCGCAACTGCGTGGATTTAACTTCCGGGGTGGCGCGGTGATGATCCCTGAGCTGGCTTCACTGACGCTGGCCCTGTCGATCTACACCTCTTCGTTTATCGCTGAAGTGATTCGCTCGGGTATTCAGTCGGTGCCACACGGTCAGAATGAAGCGGCACGTTCGCTCGGCCTGCCGAATCCTGTGACCATGCGCCAGGTGATCATCCCGCAAGCCATGCGTGTGATCATTCCGCCTCTGACCAGCCAGTATCTCAACATCGTGAAAAACTCTTCACTGGCAGCGGCTATCGGCTATCCGGATATGGTTTCGCTGTTTGCCGGAACAGTGCTGAATCAGACAGGCCAGGCTATCGAGACCATCGCGATCACCATGGCGGTCTACCTGATCATCAGTTTGGTCATTTCGCTGCTGATGAACCTCTACAACCGCAAAATTGCGCTGGTTGAGCGTTAAGAGAACGGGATTATTATGTCTGTTACCACACACGAAACACCGCCGGTGCCAACCAACCCTGTCAGCAAAGCCTGGGGTTGGGCGCGCAAAAACCTGTTCTCCAGTTGGTTCAATACCCTGCTGACACTGCTCTGCTTCTGGATTATCTGGAGCGTGATCCCACCTGCACTTAACTGGCTGGTTTTCCAGGCTAACTGGTTCGGCTCAACCCGCGCCGACTGTACCAAAGAAGGTGCCTGCTGGGTGTTTATCCATGCACGCTTTGGCCAGTTTATGTATGGGCTGTATCCACATGAACTGCGCTGGCGCATCAACCTGGCGCTGGTGATTGGCCTGCTGTCCATTATCCCGATGTTTATCAAATCGATCCCGCATCGTGGCCGTTATATCGCCTGCTGGGCAGTGGCCTATCCCATTATCGTCTGGTTCCTGATGTATGGCGGCTATTTGGGCTTGGATCGCGTCGAAACCCGCCAGTGGGGCGGTTTGACGCTGACGCTGATTATCGCGTCGGTCGGCATCGCCGGTGCCCTGCCATTGGGGATTTTGCTGGCATTGGGACGCCGTTCAAAGATGCCAGTGGTACGAACCCTGTCGGTGATTTTTATTGAATTCTGGCGTGGTGTGCCGCTGATTACCGTGTTGTTTATGTCATCGGTGATGCTGCCGCTGTTTATGGCCGAGGGAACGACCATCGATAAGCTGGTGCGTGCGCTGGTCGGTGTGATTCTGTTTCAGTCAGCTTATGTCGCGGAAGTGGTGCGCGGTGGCTTACAGGCTCTGCCAAAAGGACAGTATGAAGCCGCTGAGTCGCTGGCGCTGGGTTACTGGAAAACACAGATTCTGGTGATTTTGCCTCAGGCACTCAAACTCACCATTCCCGGCCTGGTTAACACTATCATCGCTCTGTTTAAAGATACCAGTCTGGTGATCATCATCGGCCTGTTCGATCTTTTCAGTAGCGTGCAGCAGGCCACCGTTGACCCCACATGGCTTGGGATGTCGACGGAAGGCTATGTTTTTGCTGCCCTTGTCTACTGGATTTTCTGTTTTAGCATGTCGCGCTATAGCCAGTATCTGGAGAAGCGCTTTCACACCGGGCGTAAATCGCACTGAGGTTTTACATGACACAATCTATGACTAATTCTGCTGACCAAATGATGATTACGCTCGAAAATGTGAATAAATGGTACGGCCAGTTCCATGTATTAAAGGACATTAACCTGCAGGTGAAACCGCGCGAACGTATCGTTCTTTGCGGACCATCAGGCTCGGGCAAATCCACCACTATTCGTTGCATCAACCACCTGGAAGAGCATCAGCAGGGGCGAATCGTCGTTGATGGCATTCATTTGAATGATGATGTTCGCAATATTGAACGAGTGCGAACTGAAGTTGGCATGGTGTTCCAGCACTTCAACCTTTTCCCGCATTTGACTGTGTTGCAAAACTGCACGCTGGCACCTATCTGGGTGCGTAAGATGCCAAAGAAAGAGGCGGAAGAACTGGCGATGCATTATCTGCAACGTGTCCGTATTGCCGAGCATGCACATAAATTTCCCGGTCAGCTATCCGGTGGCCAGCAACAGCGCGTGGCAATTGCACGTTCGCTGTGTATGAAACCCAAAATCATGCTGTTTGATGAGCCTACTTCAGCCCTTGACCCTGAAATGGTTAAAGAAGTGCTCGATACCATGATTGGTCTGGCGGAAGATGGCATGACAATGTTGTGTGTAACCCATGAGATGGGCTTTGCGCGCACAGTCGCGGACCGGGTTATCTTTATGGACCGTGGTGAGATCGTGGAACAAGCCCCACCACAGGAGTTCTTTGCCAATCCGAAGTCAGAACGTACCCGTGCCTTCCTGTCGCAGGTTATTCACTAAGACAGTTCCCTGGCCGGTCCACTGCAATCAACCCTCTGCCCTGGCAGGGGTTTTTTTATGTCTCTGCTTTATTTATCGTGAATGTTTAAGGCCTGGTACGATAGAAACTGCGCGATAAATCGCGTCGCTACGGCACCGGGCTTTTTTCTGATTCAAAGACGTAAAAAAGCCCTGAACTTTCGTTCAGGGCTTCTTCACTTGATTGATGCCTGGCAGTTCCCTACTCTCGCATGGGGAGACCCCACACTACCATCGGCGCTACGGCGTTTCACTTCTGAGTTCGGCATGGGGTCAGGTGGGACCACCGCGCTACAGCCGCCAGGCAAATTCTGTTTATCCGCACCGCCCTCGCAGGCCGCACGAATCAATCCGTTCGAACAATGCTGAAAATCTTCTCTGGTCTCTCACCAAAACGCCTCTGGCGTTGTAAGGTTAAGCCTCACGGGTCATTAGTACCGGTTAGCTCAATGCATCGCTGCACTTACACATCCGGCCTATCAACGTCGTCGTCTTCAACGTCCCTTCAGGACTCTCAAGGAGTCAGGGAGAACTCATCTCGGGGCAAGTTTCGTGCTTAGATGCTTTCAGCACTTATCTTTTCCGCACTTAGCTACCGGGCAATGCCATTGGCATGACAACCCGAACACCAGTGGTGCGTTCACTCCGGTCCTCTCGTACTAGGAGCAACCCCCCTCAATTCTCCAGCGCCCACGGCAGATAGGGACCGAACTGTCTCACGACGTTCTAAACCCAGCTCGCGTACCACTTTAAACGGCGAACAGCCGTACCCTTGGGACCTACTTCAGCCCCAGGATGTGATGAGCCGACATCGAGGTGCCAAACACCGCCGTCGATATGAACTCTTGGGCGGTATCAGCCTGTTATCCCCGGAGTACCTTTTATCCGTTGAGCGATGGCCCTTCCATTCAGAACCACCGGATCACTATGACCTGCTTTCGCACCTGCTCGAGCCGTCACTCTCGCAGTCAAGCTGGCTTATGCCATTGCACTAACCTCCTGATGTCCGACCAGGATTAGCCAACCTTCGTGCTCCTCCGTTACGCTTTGGGAGGAGACCGCCCCAGTCAAACTACCCACCAGACACTGTCCGCAGCCCGGATTACGGGCCTACGTTAGAACATCAAACATTAAAGGGTGGTATTTCAAGGTCGGCTCCACGCAGACTGGCGTCCACGCTTCAAAGCCTCCCACCTATCCTACACATCAAGGCTCAATGTTCAGTGTCAAGCTATAGTAAAGGTTCACGGGGTCTTTCCGTCTTGCCGCGGGTACACTGCATCTTCACAGCGATTTCAATTTCACTGAGTCTCGGGTGGAGACAGCCTGGCCATCATTACGCCATTCGTGCAGGTCGGAACTTACCCGACAAGGAATTTCGCTACCTTAGGACCGTTATAGTTACGGCCGCCGTTTACCGGGGCTTCGATCAAGAGCTTCTCCTTACGGATAACCCCATCAATTAACCTTCCGGCACCGGGCAGGCGTCACACCGTATACGTCCACTTTCGTGTTTGCACAGTGCTGTGTTTTTAATAAACAGTTGCAGCCAGCTGGTATCTTCGACTGGCTTCAGCTCCGGGAGCAAGTCCCTTCACCTAATGCCAGCGTGCCTTCTCCCGAAGTTACGGCACCATTTTGCCTAGTTCCTTCACCCGAGTTCTCTCAAGCGCCTTGGTATTCTCTACCTGACCACCTGTGTCGGTTTGGGGTACGATTTCGTGTTACCTGGAGCTTAGAGGCTTTTCCTGGAAGCAGGGCATCAGTTACTTCACCACCGTAGTGGCTCGTCATCACGCCTCAGTGTTAAAGAAGACCGGATTTGCCTGGTCTTCACACCTACACGCTTAAACCGGGACAACCGTCGCCCGGATAACCTAGCCTTCTCCGTCCCCCCTTCGCAGTAACACCAAGTACAGGAATATTAACCTGTTTCCCATCGACTACGCTTTTCAGCCTCGCCTTAGGGGTCGACTCACCCTGCCCCGATTAACGTTGGACAGGAACCCTTGGTCTTCCGGCGAGCGGGCTTTTCACCCGCTTTATCGTTACTTATGTCAGCATTCGCACTTCTGATACCTCCAGCAGACCTCACAGTCCACCTTCAGCGGCTTACAGAACGCTCCCCTACCCAACAACACATAGTGTCGCTGCCGCAGCTTCGGTGCATGGTTTAGCCCCGTTACATCTTCCGCGCAGGCCGACTCGACCAGTGAGCTATTACGCTTTCTTTAAATGATGGCTGCTTCTAAGCCAACATCCTGGCTGTCTGTGCCTTCCCACATCGTTTCCCACTTAACCATGACTTTGGGACCTTAGCTGGCGGTCTGGGTTGTTTCCCTCTTCACGACGGACGTTAGCACCCGCCGTGTGTCTCCCGTGATAACATTCTCCGGTATTCGCAGTTTGCATCGGGTTGGTAAGCCGGGATGGCCCCCTAGCCGAAACAGTGCTCTACCCCCGGAGATGAGTTCACGAGGCGCTACCTAAATAGCTTTCGGGGAGAACCAGCTATCTCCCGGTTTGATTGGCCTTTCACCCCCAGCCACAGGTCATCCGCTAATTTTTCAACATTAGTCGGTTCGGTCCTCCAGTTAGTGTTACCCAACCTTCAACCTGCCCATGGCTAGATCACCGGGTTTCGGGTCTATACCCTGCAACTTAACGCCCGGTTAAGACTCGGTTTCCCTTCGGCTCCCCTATACGGTTAACCTTGCTACAGAATATAAGTCGCTGACCCATTATACAAAAGGTACGCAGTCACACCCCGAAGGATGCTCCCACTGCTTGTACGTACACGGTTTCAGGTTCTGTTTCACTCCCCTCGCCGGGGTTCTTTTCGCCTTTCCCTCACGGTACTGGTTCACTATCGGTCAGTCAGGAGTATTTAGCCTTGGAGGATGGTCCCCCCATATTCAGACAGGATACCACGTGTCCCGCCCTACTCGTCGGACTCACAATCTGTGCATTTTCGTGTACGGGGCTGTCACCCTGTATCGCGCGACTTTCCAGACGCTTCCACTAACACACAAACTGATTCAGGTCCTGGGCTGTTCCCCGTTCGCTCGCCGCTACTGGGGGAATCTCGGTTGATTTCTTTTCCTCGGGGTACTTAGATGTTTCAGTTCCCCCGGTTCGCCTCGTTAACCTATGTATTCAGTTAACGATAGTGCACAAGTGCACTGGGTTTCCCCATTCGGACATCGCCGGCTGTTGCGGTTCATATCACCTTGCCGGCGCTTTTCGCAGATTAGCACGTCCTTCATCGCCTCTGACTGCCAGGGCATCCACCGTGTACGCTTAGTCGCTTAACCTCACAACCCACAGGCGTTTTGCAACGCTTATGAATCGTAAGCTTTTGAGAGACTCGAACGCGTCGCTTTCATTTCTTATTACGGAGAAATGACACAACACGTCGTTTCAAATTTTCAGCTTGTTCCGGATTGTTAAAGAGCAAATATCTCAAACGTGACTCGTAAGTCAGTTTTGAGATACTGAGCAGCGACACCTTTCACCTGTCACCAAGCAAGTGGCGTCCCCTAGGGGATTCGAACCCCTGTTGCCGCCGTGAAAGGGCGGAGTCCTAACCGCTAGACGAAGGGGACACGAATGTGTCACGACTTCGCAGCCGTCTTGCTCATTACTTTTCTATCAGACAATCTGTGTGAGCACTTCGCGGGAAAGTATCTTCAGGTAAGGAGGTGATCCAACCGCAGGTTCCCCTACGGTTACCTTGTTACGACTTCACCCCAGTCATGAATCACAAAGTGGTAAGCGCCCTCCCGAAGGTTAAGCTACCTACTTCTTTTGCAACCCACTCCCATGGTGTGACGGGCGGTGTGTACAAGGCCCGGGAACGTATTCACCGTAGCATTCTGATCTACGATTACTAGCGATTCCGACTTCATGGAGTCGAGTTGCAGACTCCAATCCGGACTACGACGCACTTTATGAGGTCCGCTTGCTCTCGCGAGGTCGCTTCTCTTTGTATGCGCCATTGTAGCACGTGTGTAGCCCTGGCCGTAAGGGCCATGATGACTTGACGTCATCCCCACCTTCCTCCGGTTTATCACCGGCAGTCTCCTTTGAGTTCCCGACCGAATCGCTGGCAACAAAGGATAAGGGTTGCGCTCGTTGCGGGACTTAACCCAACATTTCACAACACGAGCTGACGACAGCCATGCAGCACCTGTCTCACGGTTCCCGAAGGCACTAAGGCATCTCTGCCAAATTCCGTGGATGTCAAGGCCAGGTAAGGTTCTTCGCGTTGCATCGAATTAAACCACATGCTCCACCGCTTGTGCGGGCCCCCGTCAATTCATTTGAGTTTTAACCTTGCGGCCGTACTCCCCAGGCGGTCGACTTAACGCGTTAGCTCCGGAAGCCACGCCTCAAGGGCACAACCTCCAAGTCGACATCGTTTACGGCGTGGACTACCAGGGTATCTAATCCTGTTTGCTCCCCACGCTTTCGCACCTGAGCGTCAGTCTTCGTCCAGGGGGCCGCCTTCGCCACCGGTATTCCTCCAGATCTCTACGCATTTCACCGCTACACCTGGAATTCTACCCCCCTCTACGAGACTCTAGCCTGCCAGTTTCGAATGCAGTTCCCAGGTTAAGCCCGGGGATTTCACATCCGACTTGACAGACCGCCTGCGTGCGCTTTACGCCCAGTAATTCCGATTAACGCTTGCACCCTCCGTATTACCGCGGCTGCTGGCACGGAGTTAGCCGGTGCTTCTTCTGCGGGTAACGTCAATCGATGAGGCTATTAACCTCACCGCCTTCCTCCCCGCTGAAAGTACTTTACAACCCGAAGGCCTTCTTCATACACGCGGCATGGCTGCATCAGGCTTGCGCCCATTGTGCAATATTCCCCACTGCTGCCTCCCGTAGGAGTCTGGACCGTGTCTCAGTTCCAGTGTGGCTGGTCATCCTCTCAGACCAGCTAGGGATCGTCGCCTAGGTGAGCCGTTACCCCACCTACTAGCTAATCCCATCTGGGTTCATCCGATGGTGTGAGGCCCGAAGGTCCCCCACTTTGGTCTTGCGACGTTATGCGGTATTAGCTACCGTTTCCAGTAGTTATCCCCCTCCATCGGGCAGATCCCCAGACATTACTCACCCGTCCGCCACTCGTCACCCAAGGAGCAAGCTCCTTTGTGCTACCGTTCGACTTGCATGTGTTAGGCCTGCCGCCAGCGTTCAATCTGAGCCATGATCAAACTCTTCAATTTAAAGTTTGATGCTCAAAGAATTAAACTTCGTAATGAATTACGTGTTCACTCTTGAGACTTGATATTTTTTAAGTCCGTGGACTTTTGATATCAATCCTGCGAGTGCCCACACAGATTGTCTGATAAATTGTTAAAGAGCAGTGCGAGCAGCGGGTTAACCGTCTGTCGCGAGGTGGCGTATATTACGCTTTCCTCCTTCAGAGTCAATCACTTTTTTCAGCGATTTTCTCTGGCGGGATGAATCACTTCGTCCCTCGCTGACCGTCTGCGTTGCCGCTTTGCCGTGTCAGTGGAGGCGCATTATAATCCGATTTTTTTGCACAACCCCTTTTTTCGATCTTTTGATTCAACTGGTGAGTTTTCATCCTTTCTGCTGGGATCACGAACGATCCGCTCAATAATTAGCTTGTCTGACGCACCGATCGCGCTCAGGCTAGGCATAAATGAGTAAAAGGAGAAAGATCATGTCCACAGCCTTACGTCCCTATAAAAGCAGCTATCCGCAAACTGGCGATCGCGTCATGATCGATAAAAGCAGTGTTGTGGTTGGCGATGTTGTATTAGGAGACGATGTCAGTATCTGGCCACTGGTTGCTATTCGCGGTGACGTGAATCAGGTGATGATTGGCGCACGAACCAATATCCAGGATGGCAGCGTCCTCCATGTGACGCATAAGTCAGCCAGCAATCCGGCGGGTTACCCTCTGGTGATTGGTGAAGATGTTACGGTGGGCCACAAAGCTATGCTGCATGGCTGCACCATTGGCGATCGCGTCCTGGTTGGCATGGGATCGATTCTGCTGGATGGTGTAATAGTAGAAGAGGATGTGATGATTGGTGCAGGTAGCCTGGTCCCCCCCGGCAAGCGTCTGGAAAGTGGCTACCTGTATTTAGGCAGCCCGGTGAAACAAATTCGCCCGCTTAATGAAGCCGAGATAGAGGGCCTTCGTTACTCAGCAAACAACTATGTTGGCTGGAAAAATGATTATCTCGCTCAGGAAAGCCAGACCCAGCCCTGATGATCAACTTCATCATTACGGATAAGTTGCTCGGCCTCATCTTCCAGATCCCAGCGATGAGCGCTAAACAGCGCCATCGCTTCTCCCTCACCGAATCTGTCATGCAATGCCTGAAGAGAGATCGCGCACATCAGCCCCATGCCATTCACCATCGCCGGAAAACACACCGCTTGCCGGTTTTGATCCCAATCTTCCCAATCAGGAAACTGAATCGCCTGATTCACGGCTGCATCGCCTGCTTTAATTGCGCAATGACGGGCGTGATCTCAGGCATCACACCATGCCATAACTGAAAAGCATGCGCTGCCTGCCCCACCAGCATACCCAATCCATCGGCGAGTTGTTGTGCCCCCTGTTGCTGGCACCAAAACAAAAATGGCGTCAGACCCGGCTGGTAAAACATGTCATAACAGCGCGTATGTTGGGAAATCAAAGAAGTAGGTAATGGCGGCACATCGCCTTTCACACCGCTGGAAGTGGCGTTGATAATCAGATCAAACGACTGGCCAGTCAGAGAGGTGAAACCGCAGGCATGAATGGCCCCGCTATGCTGAAAAATATCCGCAAGCAGCTCCGCCTTTTCAACCGTACGATTCGTCACTGTCAGTGCGCACCCTAATGAGAGCAGTGGCAAAATCACGCCGCGTGCGGCTCCCCCTGCCCCCACCAGCAATATCCGATCGCCGGGGCGGATCATGTTAAGCCGCTCAAGATCGCTCAGTAAGCCGATGCCATCCGTGTTGTCGCCCAGGATCTGCCCCTGCACATCCTTCTTTAACGTATTGACCGCCCCAGAGAGCGCAGCACGCTCGCTGAGTTCATCAGCAAACTCCCACGCCTGCTCTTTGAAGGGCAACGTCACATTGGCCCCTTTCCCACCAGCCGAAAAGAACTCGCTGATCGCCTGCGGGAAACCATCCAGTGGTGCGCATACGCGACCATAGTGGTGTTCAATTCCCGTTTGCTCTGCGAATAAACGATGGATAAAAGGTGACTTACTATGTTCAATCGGGTTACCAAAGACGGCAAAGTTTTCCATAAATTAGCCCTGGCGGATAAGTTCGCCGCTGATAACGTCGCGGATTTCAGAAGGATTAAGACGTCCGCCCGTTTCACCCGCTAATACCGGAAACTCAGCACCAAATTGCTGAGCGACTTCGGCAACGGTGCGACATGGCGTCTCGCCTGAAAGATTGGCACTGGTTGAAACCAGCGGTTTACCGAAGCGCTGACACAGCGCCTGCACATCAGGATGGTCGCTAACGCGAATCGCCAGCGAGTCAAAACGTCCAGTTAGCCACCGTGGCGTATGTGGGGAGGCCGGTACGACAAACGTGACCGGCCCCGGCCAACAGGCAAACATACGTTCACGCTGCACCACGGAAAGCTCCTGATCGGCAACGTAGGGTTCCAGCTGAGCATAGTCGGCCGCAATCAGGATCAATCCTTTTTCGACAGGCCGCTGTTTCAGCGCAAGTAATGACATCACAGCACTTTCGCTGTCCGGGTCACATCCCAGACCAAAGACCGCTTCTGTGGGATAAGCGATCACCGCATGTTGCTGCAGCTGGTTAATACAGAATTCCAGGTTTTCCGCTGAAGAGTGATTTTGCGTCATGGTAATTCATTGTCCTGCACTACGGGTTTGCCGCAGCGCTTACTGGCGCAGAAACGTTTCTTGCCCTGCGCGGTTTTCTTTTCAATTAATAGAGGGAACTGGCAGTGCGGGCAGACACCCTCAATCGGGGTCGCATTCAGCGCAAACTGGCAGTCTGGATAACGATCGCAGGAGTGGAACGTCTTACCATAGCGCGAACGGCGCTGAACCAGCTTCCCACTTTGGCACTGTGGACAGGCAATAGCCGTCTCGTCAGGCTTATCAATCGTTTCAGTATAATCACATTCAGGATAGTGGCTGCAGCCAACAAACATACCAAAGCGTCCCTGACGCAGCACTTTATCAGCGCCACATTGCGGACAGGCATGGCCTTCCAGGACTTTAACGATATGGCCATCGCCCTGGTTTTTCAGCGGGCGGATATACTCGCAGGCAGGAAAGTTGGCACAGCCAAGAAATGGACCATGTTTGCCGGCACGTATCACTAAATCTGCCCCGCAAGCGGGGCAGGGATCATGTTTACGCACGGTAAATAGTGCTGATTTACTCATATAACCCGATGCATCAAGCGCAAATTAATGCAGCATACCTTCATTGACGTCGAATAACAGTTCTTCCATTTGCTGATAGGCATTTTCGCATCCTGGGATGTTAAACAACACCATCAGCACCACCCATTTGAGATCTTCCAGATCGAATTCGAGGGTATCGAGGGCCATCACACGTTCGATAACCATTTCGCGAGTTTCCATATTCAGCACCTGGATTTGTTCCAGGAACAGAATAAAACCACGACATTCGGCATCCAGACGCAGGCTCTCTTCCTCCGTGTAGATTCGCATTGAGAGCGGATCGTTCGCCAGCAACACTGGCGCAACTAAACCTTCCTGGTAATCCGCCAGTCTCTCAAGCCAATTCAACGCATTGTAGATATCTTCACGATGAAAACCGGCATCAGTTAAATCATCGGTCAATTTATCCTGATCAACGCGCATTTCGGCTTCGTTGTGGATATAGGTCTCAAACAAGTACATAAGTACGTCGAACATGGCATGCCCTCCTCAATCGGACATAGCCGCCGGGTACAGCTGCGATCCATCCTGCTAACTCCAGCTCCAGCAACTGGGCTGAGATAACTGGCACAGGTTGGCCGGCACGTTCAGCGACGACGTCAACAGGTGTAACCTCATCACCTACGTTAGCCAACACGTCTGCAAATGGCAATGGAACATCGTCACTGTCATGTGAATATATTGTTTCTGAGGTTGTGGCAGGTAGCCAATGCAACGTGGAACGCAGGTCTTCGAGAATATTATCAGGATGCACAACCAGCAACGCACCCTGCTGGATTAACCAGTGCGTCCCTTCACTGCCCGCGTTACCTAATGCACCGGGTAAAGCATAGACATTGCGGTTTTGTTCCAGTGCATAACGCGCCGTCACCAGTGAACCGCTTTTAAATGAGGCTTCTACTACCAACACTCCAAGGCTCAACCCGCTGATAATACGATTGCGTCGTGGGAAATTTACCGCATATGGGGCCATTTCCAGAGGAAACTCCGAAATCAGCGCACCGCCATTGTTAACGATATCCTGTGCCAACTGTTGGTGACTTTTCGGATAGATATGTTTCAGTCCGCTACCCAGCACCGCAATGGTTTTACCGGACGCATTCAGCGCCGCCCGATGAGCAATGCCATCAATCCCCCGCGCCAGACCGCTGGTGATGGTCAATCCATTCACCGCCAGTTGCTGTGCGAAATAGCTTCCCCACTCGCTTCCATAATGAGAGCAATGGCGGCTCCCAACCACCGCGAGTTGTGGCGTATGTAACGCTGCGGCATTACCCATTACATACAATAGCGAAGGAAAACGACTGATCTCAGCCAGCGCAGGGGGAAAATCGCTGTCCAGCACCGAAAGCAGCTGATGTTGTGGATTCTCCAGCCACTGGCGAGTACGTAAAAGCTGCCGTGAGCATAGTGTATGAAATTGTTTTCGCTGCGTTTCACTCAGTCGCTGCGACCTCATCAAATCATCATCCATATGCCCGGTGGTTTGCAGCCTTTCCGCCAGATGGCGGATCTGCTGCCCACTGAGTCCTTTCACATTTGCCAGCCTGAGCATCCACTCAATTTTGTCCACGCCTCACTCCCTGTTCAGCCGGTGCCATCATGCGGTGCAATGCTGTCAATCAGGCCCCAAAAAGTCTACAATATGAGGTAGTAATCTTTTCTTTAACGCATACAGATCTGGAAATTTATGTCAGTTTTGCAGGTATTACATTACCCTGATGACCGTCTTCGCAAAATCGCAGCACCGGTGAAAACCGTTGATGCTGGTGTGCAACGCATCGTCGATGACATGTTTGAAACGATGTACGCTGAAGAAGGCATTGGCCTTGCAGCGACTCAGGTTGATATTCATCAGCGCATTATCGTGATTGATGTGTCGGAAAGCCGCGAAGAGCGCCTGGTGTTGATTAACCCAGAGTTGCTGGAAAAAGGTGGCGAAACCGGCATCGAAGAAGGCTGTCTCTCCATCCCGGAACAACGTGCTTTTGTGCCGCGCGCTGAGTGGGTAAAAGTGCGTGCGCAGGATCGTGACGGTAATACTTTCGAGCTGGAAACTGATGGCTTGCTGGCTATCTGCATTCAGCACGAAATCGACCATCTCGATGGCAAACTCTTTATTGATTATCTGTCCCCGCTGAAACGTCAGCGCATTAAACAGAAACTGGAAAAACTGGCACGCCAGAATGCACGCGCATCCTGAGTGCAAATAGAAGGTTAAACTGTGTCTGCACCGCTAAAAATCATTTTTGCCGGTACACCTGACTTTGCAGCGCGTCATCTTGACGCGTTGCTTGCTTCTGAGCATCAGGTGGTTGGCGTCTTTACGCAGCCCGATCGCCCAGCTGGCCGTGGCAATAAACTCACACCCAGCCCGGTTAAAGTCCTTGCACAAGCGCACAACGTTCCGGTTTTTCAGCCGAAATCATTAAAACCTGCGGAAAACCAGCAACTGGTCGCCGACCTGCAAGCTGATGTAATGGTGGTGGTGGCCTATGGTCTCATCCTGCCAAAAGCCGTGCTGGATATGCCGCGTCTGGGGTGTATCAATGTTCACGGTTCTCTGCTGCCGCGCTGGCGTGGTGCCGCCCCGATTCAACGTTCGCTCTGGGCTGGCGATGCCGAAACTGGCGTAACCATTATGCAGATGGATGTAGGTCTGGATACCGGCGACATGCTGCATAAACTTGCCTGCCCGATTACCGAACATGACACCAGTGCCACGCTGTATGACAAGTTAGCGCAACTTGGTCCTGAAGGAATGCTGAAGACGCTGGAGCAACTGGCAAACGGCAGCATACAGCCGGAAAAACAGGACGAAGCGATGGTTAGCTACGCCGAGAAGCTGAGCAAAGAAGAAGCCCGCCTCGACTGGACGCTTTCTGCCGCACAGCTTGAACGCTGTATTCGCGCATTCAATCCCTGGCCGATGAGCTATTTCATGGTTGATGATCAACCCGTGAAAGTCTGGCAAGCCAGCGTGTTACCCCATCAGGCCAAACAGCCAGGTGAAATACTTCATGCCGATAAGCAAGGTATTCAGATTGCGACGGCTGATGGTGTTCTGAATTTGCTTTCGCTACAGCCTGCCGGTAAAAAAGCCATGTCCGCACAGGATTTGCTTAACTCACGCCGTGAATGGTTCACTCCTGGCAGCATTCTGGCCTGATCCCGTAGCCCGGTTAACACCGGGCTTTTTGTTTGATGAATGAATCGCATGAAAAAAACGACAAACCTGCGTAGCCTGGCCGCGCAATTAATTGAACGCGTAGTGGATAAAGGCGAGTCGCTTAACGCTATTCTGCCTGGTGCGCAAAAAGCGCTTTCCGATAAAGACGCTGCGTTATTGCAGGAGCTCTGCTTTGGCGTCATGCGTACTTTGCCGCAGCTTGAAGCGTTAATTGGCAAGCTGATGGAGCGCCCCTTAACCGGTAAGCAACGCGTTCTCCATTATCTGATTATGGTCGGACTGTATCAGTTGCTGTATACCCGCATACCGCCCCATGCTGCGCTGGCGGAAACCGTGGCTGGTGCTGAAGTGCTGAAGCGCGCTAACCTGAAAGGATTACTCAATGGCGTATTGCGCCAGTTTCAGCGCCAGCAGGAAACGCTGGTTGCTGAAGTGGATCAGGGTGCGCAGCGTTATTTGCATCCCGGCTGGTTGCTCAAACGTTTGCAAACCGCATGGCCTGAGCAGTGGGAGCAGATTGTGGACGCAAATAATC
The DNA here is from genome assembly GCF_059730475.1 of Pantoea sp. X-Soil-TKNS-1280. Taxonomy (NCBI): domain Bacteria; kingdom Pseudomonadati; phylum Pseudomonadota; class Gammaproteobacteria; order Enterobacterales; family Erwiniaceae; genus Pantoea; species Pantoea sp. X-Soil-TKNS-1280. The sequence goes on from NZ_AP035962.1 coordinate 3,924,618, forward strand.
AGCGTCCGCCAATGTGGCTGCGCGTCAACCGCCAGCATCATTCACGAGACGCCTGGCTGGCACTGCTTGAGCAGGCAGAAAAAAACGCTTTCCCTGGGGATGTTCCAGATGCGCTGCGGCTGGAAGCTCCCGCTCCTGTCGGGTTGTTGCCCGGTTTTGATCAGGGCTGGGTAACAGTTCAGGATTTATCCGCACAACGTTGTGCGTTGTTGCTTGAACCACAAAATGGCGAAACCATTCTCGACCTTTGTGCAGCACCAGGCGGAAAAACCACCCATATCCTTGAAATCGCACCGCAGGCGCAGGTGTTAGCCGTCGATATTGATGAACAACGTCTGGTACGCGTCAGGGAAAACCTGCAACGTCTCGGCATGCAGGCGGACGTGCGTCAGGGTGATGGCCGCATGCCAGCACAATGGTGTGGAGATCAACAATTTGACCGTATTCTGCTGGATGCCCCCTGTTCGGCAACCGGCGTGATCCGCCGCCATCCCGATATCAAATGGCTGCGACGCGATCGGGATATCGCTGAATTGGCCAGCCTGCAACGTGAAATCCTCGCAGCAGTATGGCCACGCCTGAAAAGCGGAGGCACACTGCTTTACGCCACCTGCTCGATCCTGCCGGAAGAAAACCATCAGCAGATCAGCGCATTTCTGGCTGCCCATTCCGATGCGATAGCTGAGGCATTGCCGCAGGGTCAGGCGAATGGCTGGCAGGTATTTCCTAACACAGATGGCGGGGATGGTTTCTTCTACGCTAAGTTGATGAAAAAATAATACGGCGCAATCTGACAAGAGCTCATCGCGATGAAAATTATTATCCTCGGTGCCGGACAGGTCGGCGGGACCCTCGCAGAAAACCTGGTGGGTGAAAACAACGACATTACTGTGGTGGATAGCGATCCCACCCGTTTGCGTCAGTTGCAGGACAAATTTGATCTGCGCGTAGTGCATGGTCATGGCTCTCATCCACGCATTCTGCGCGAAGCAGGTGCTGAGGATGCCGATATGCTGGTGGCGGTGACCAGCTCGGACGAAACCAATATGATCGCTTGTCAGATCGCTTATTCGCTATTCAATACACCAAACCGTATTGCCCGTATTCGTGCGGCTGATTATCTGCGCGATGCTGAAAAGCTGTTTGTACCCGAAGCGGTGCCAATCGATCATTTGATCTCGCCAGAGCAGTTGGTAATCGACAATATTTATCGTTTGATCCAGTACCCTGGTGCACTGCAGGTGGTGAATTTTGCCGAAGGAAAAGTGAGTTTGGCAGTGGTTAAAGCCTATTATGGTGGGCCACTGGTAGGAAATCCGCTCTCCATTCTGCGCGAACATATGCCGCATATTGATACCCGTGTTGCCGCCATCTTCCGCCAGGATCGCCCGATTCGTCCGCAAGGTTCAACCATTGTTGAAGCGGGTGATGAAGTCTTCTTTATCGCGGCAAGTCAGCATATTCGTGCCGTAATGAGCGAGATGCAACGCCTGGAGAAGCCTTACAAACGTATCATGCTGGTTGGCGGTGGGAATATCGGCTTTGGCCTAGCACAGCGTCTGGAAAAACAGTACAGCGTGAAGTTGATCGAGCGGAATCCGCAACGTGCTGCAGAACTGGCCGAGCAATTGCAGGATACCATTGTATTCTACGGTGATGCCTCCGATCAGGAGTTGCTGGCTGAGGAACATGTCGATCAAATCGATCTGTTTATTGCTGTTACTAATGACGATGAAGCCAACATCATGTCCGCCATGCTGGCGAAGAAAATGGGGGCAAAAAAAGTCATGGTGTTGATCCAGCGCCGGGCCTATGTTGATCTGGTTCAGGGCAGCGTGATTGATATTGCCATTTCGCCGCAGCAGGCGACCATTTCCGCGCTTCTGGGACATGTACGTAAAGCTGACATTGTAGGTGTCTCATCATTACGCCGTGGTATCGCTGAAGCGATCGAGGCGATCGCGCACGGTGAAGAAACAACTTCACGCGTAGTGGGACGCCTGATTGAAGATATTAAATTGCCACCCGGTACCATCATCGGTGCCGTAGTGCGCGGTGATGAAGTTATCATCGCCAATGACAACGTTCGCGTCGAACAGGGGGATCATGTGATTATGTTCCTGACCGACAAGAAGTTTGTGCCTGATGTCGAACGGCTCTTCCAGCCAAGCCCCTTCTTCCTGTAATCGCTGCGGGCAATCCGTTGCCCGCCGTGATAATCCAACTTAATCCCTTGTTGTAATGGCAAATGTAGAAAGGTTTGTTAAACTTTAGGCATTGGCCAGGACAAGGAGATAACAATGAGTTTTTTCAAAGAGTTTCGTGATTTTGCGATGCGTGGCAACGTAGTTGACCTCGCAGTTGGTGTGATTATCGGTGCCGCTTTCGGTAAGATTGTTTCATCACTGGTGGCTAATATCATCATGCCGCCTTTAGGCTTGCTGATCGGCGGGGTCGATTTTAAGCAATTCAAATGGGTACTCAAACCCGCAGAAGGTGCAGTAGCTCCCGTGGTGATGGAATACGGTGTCTTTATTCAGAGTATTTTTGATTTCGTTATCGTGGCACTTGCCATTTTCATCGCCATCAAGCTCATGAATAAATTATATAAAAAGAAAGAAGTGGAAAAACCGGATCCGAAACCAACCAACGAAGAGTTGTTACTGACGGAAATTCGTGACCTGCTCAAGCAACAAAATAACAAAATCTGATTCAAGGAACCGCCTCACCAGGCGGTTTTTTTATGATTAAAACCAGAAGGCCAGTGGTAAACCGCTTTGCTTACCACTGGCCTCCCAGTTGCCTCGTTTCGCATGTTTGTCTTTGCGACGATAACTACCTTTCCCTTTTTGATTTTGCTCAACACGCTGACGAAATAGCGGATCGTGCAATAGAGCTTCAATAGCGTTGTCTTTGATCTGACCTTTTTGGTGCTGATAACGGCTCATATTTCCTCCGGTTAGTGATTGCGCAACTATAGGCCTTTGCGCCATAAATTCAATCCTTACTACAGCAATTTTCCGGATGGGGTTCTTCCCCCTTCTCCAGGGCTTCCAGGATTGAGCAACAAGCGCTGCTATGTAAATCGCCACAACAGGTTTCTGCCAGTCGTTGCAACGAACGCTCGATCGTTTGCAACTCAGCGATCATTGAGCTGACCTCATCAAGACGCTTCGCCACAATAGCTTTAGATTCCTGACAGGTATGATGTTCGGGATCGATGCGGATCGATAATAATCCACGAATAGAATCGAGGCTAAACCCCAGCTGGCGTCCATAACGGATGAAACGCAGACGTTGCAGATCGTCATCACTATATAAGCGAAAACCCCCTTCGGTTCTGACTTCATGATCCATCATGTTTTGCTTTTCATAAAAACGGATGGTGTCAGGTGTGACATCTGCCATTTTGGCGAGTTGGCCGATACGGTACATGTTATTTCTCCTGCATCAGTCGGTGTTTAATCGCATCGCTATAGTCGCCGCGTAGGAACGTGGTGCTCATTCCCGCCTGACGTAATTTGAGCTCCAGTAAACTCAACCGTTTCGATAGTTCATGCGCCTGATGATCGTCAGGATCCAATTCCCGGAGCAGATCCTGAACTTGCAGGGCTTCACGTCGCATTTCCAATTCTGGCGGTAAAAATCCGGCATTTTTTAACAGCCGATACCCGGTACGCAGTTCTTCAGGTACACCACTTTCATCATCGAGTTGCAACGGCGCTCCCTCACCAGGCAAATTGCTGAGTTCACCTTTTTCCTGAGCAGCAAGAATGTGCTGTTCGGCAAGCTGGTCAATTAACCACATGAGTCGCTCCTGATCGGGATAACAGCCATCAGCATAGCGGAAGGGGGAGAAATGGGAAGAAACGACAGGCAATAAAAAACCCGCCGAAGCGGGTCTTTTACGTTACTGCAAATTACTCTGCAGCAGCTTCTGCTTGAGCTTCTGGACGATCAACCAGCTCGATGTATGCCATCGGAGCGTTGTCACCAGCACGGAAGCCACACTTCAGAATACGAGTGTAACCACCGGCACGGCTCGCGAAACGCGGGCCCAGCTCGTTAAACAGTTTTGCCACGATCTCGTTATCACGAGTGCGGGCGAATGCCAGACGACGATTAGCTACGCTGTCGGTCTTGGCAAGAGTAATCAGCGGCTCAACTACGCGACGCAGCTCTTTGGCTTTCGGCAGAGTCGTCTTAATGATCTCATGACGAACCAGAGAACCAGCCATGTTGCGGAACATAGCCTGACGATGGCTGCTGTTACGGTTCAGTTGACGACCACTCTTACGATGGCGCATGACCTTATCCTTCTCAGTGAAACCTTAACCTGTGATCCGGTTATTCATCAGCAATGCTTGCCGGCGGCCAGTTTTCCAGGCGCATGCCCAGAGACAGACCACGTGAGGCCAGCACGTCTTTAATCTCGGTAAGAGATTTTTTACCCAGGTTAGGCGTTTTAAGCAGCTCAACCTCGGTACGCTGTACCAGATCACCGATGTAGTGGATAGCTTCTGCCTTAAGGCAGTTAGCAGAGCGGACAGTCAATTCCAGATCGTCAACAGGGCGCAGCAGGATCGGATCGAATTCTGGTTTCTCTTCTTTCACTTCCGGCTGACGTACATCACGTAAGTCAACGAAAGCTTCCAGTTGTTCTGCCAGGATGGTTGCCGCACGACGAATCGCCTCTTCAGGATCGATTGTGCCGTTGGTTTCCATTTCGATGACCAGCTTGTCCAGGTCGGTACGCTGTTCAACACGCGCTGCTTCAACATTGTAGGCGATACGGTCTACAGGGCTGTAGCATGCGTCAACTAACAGACGGCCGATTGGGCGCTCATCTTCTTCCGAATGAATTCGGGCAGAAGCCGGCACATAACCACGACCACGCTGAACTTTGATACGCATGCTAATAGATGCGTTTTCATCGGTCAGATGGCAGATCACATGCTGCGGCTTGACGATTTCGACATCACCGTCGTGGGTAATGTCGGCTGCAGTCACAGGGCCAATGCCAGATTTATTCAGGGTCAGGATGACTTCATCTTTACCCTGAACTCTTACCGCCAGCCCTTTCAGGTTAAGCAGGATTTCCAGGATATCTTCCTGTACGCCCTCTTTGGTGGAGTACTCGTGGAGCACGCCATCAATCTCAACCTCGGTCACCGCGCAACCCGGCATGGAAGAAAGCAGAATACGGCGCAGTGCGTTACCAAGAGTATGGCCAAAGCCACGCTCTAACGGCTCAAGGGTCACCTTGGCGTGCGTCGAACTCACTTGCTCGATATCTACCAGGCGCGGTTTTAGAAACTCTGTCACAGAACCCTGCATTGTGTCCTCTCTTTGGTACTAAGCTTTACTTAGAGTAAAGCTCGACGATCAGGTGTTCGTTAATGTCCGCAGACAGATCAGTACGCTCAGGAATACGCTTGAACACACCTTCCATCTTAGTCGCATCAACTTCCAGCCAGGTTGGCTTTTCACGCTGCTCAGCCAGCTCCAGAGCGGCCTTCACGCGAGATTGCTTTTTGGCTTTCTCACGGATGCTTACGACATCATTCGGAGATACCTGATAAGAAGCGATGTTAACAACGCGGCCGTTCACCAGGATAGATTTGTGGCTCACCAGCTGACGTGCTTCTGCACGAGTGGCACCAAAACCCATACGGTAAACTACGTTATCCAGACGACCTTCCAGCAGAGCTAACAGGTTTTCACCGGTGTTGCCTTTCAGACGCGCTGCTTCTTTATAGTAGTTACGGAACTGACGCTCCAGCACGCCGTAGATACGACGAACTTTTTGCTTTTCACGTAACTGACCGCCGTAATCAGACAGACGCGGTTTACGCGCACCATGCTGACCAGGGGCTTGTTCAATTTTGCACTTGGAATCGATCGCGCGAACACCAGACTTAAGGAATAAGTCAGTGCCCTCACGACGGCTCAGCTTGAGCTTAGGACCCAAATATCTTGCCATTTTCTTTCTCCAACTATCCTAAAAACGAGGCGTTAAACGCGACGTTTTTTCGGCGGACGACAACCGTTGTGAGGGATCGGAGTCACATCAGTAATGTTAGTGATGCGGAAACCAGCGGCGTTCAGAGCACGAATAGTAGATTCGCGACCCGGACCCGGACCCTTAACCATAACTTCCAGGTTCTTAATACCGTAATCTTTCACGGCTTCTGCACAGCGCTCTGCAGCGACCTGAGCAGCAAACGGAGTAGATTTACGTGAACCGCGGAAACCGGAACCACCGGCGGTTGCCCAACCCAGTGCGTTACCCTGACGATCAGTAATGGTAACGATGGTGTTGTTAAAAGAAGCATGGACGTGAGCCACGCCATCTGAGACTTGCTTTCTTACACGTTTACGTGCACGAACTGGTGCCTTTGCCATTATTTACTCACCCCGATTATTTCTTGATCGGTTTACGCGGACCCTTACGGGTACGTGCGTTGGTCTTGGTACGCTGACCGCGTACTGGCAGACCACGACGATGGCGCAAACCACGGTAGCAACCAAGGTCCATCAGACGCTTGATGCTCAGGGTGATTTCACGGCGCAGATCACCTTCTACAACGAATTTAGCAACTGCATCACGCAGCTGATCAATTTGTTCTTCAGACAGCTCACTGATCTTAACATTTTCAGCGATGCCCGTTTCAGCACAGATGGCTTTAGAACGGGTTTTGCCGATACCGAAAATCGAAGTTAATGCGATAACGGTGTGTTTTTGATCAGGAATGTTAATGCCTGCTATACGGGCCACTATGCACTCCTATAATTAAATAAATGCGAACCATGCTGAAAAGCCCGTTTTCAGGATACTCAAATGGAAACGCATCGACATACAAAAGATTGGCTGGCTAATCTAGCCAGCTCAACCCGACTTTGCAAGAAAAATATGTGAGAAAATCAGCCCTGGCGCTGTTTATGCTTAGGCTCGGCGCTGCAAATCACACGTACGACGCCGTCGCGACGGATGATTTTGCAGTTACGACATAATTTCTTGACGGAAGCACGAACTTTCATTTTTACTCTCCGTAACTTCTCAAGCGCCTGAATTAACGGCCATAGCCTTTCAGGTTAGCTTTCTTCAATGCAGACTCGTACTGACTCGACATCATCAGAGTTTGCACTTGAGCCATAAAGTCCATGATGACAACCACTACGATGAGCAGTGAAGTACCGCCAAAGTAGAAGGGAACCTTCATGGCATCACGCATGAACTCCGGGATCAGGCAGATAAAAGTAATATACAGTGCGCCGATTAAGGTCAGACGTGTCATTACTTTATCGATGTACTTCGCCGTTTGCTCTCCCGGACGAATTCCCGGTACGAATGCACCAGACTTCTTCAGGTTATCTGCTGTTTCACGCGGGTTGAAAACCAACGCCGTGTAGAAGAAACAGAAGAAGATGATTGCAGTCGCATAGAGTAGCACATAAAGCGGCTGTCCTGGCTGCAAATACAGCGAAATTGTTGTCAGCCAGTTCCAACCGGTACCGCCCCCGAACCAGGATGCTATCGTCGCCGGGAACAGGATAATGCTGGAAGCGAAGATTGCCGGGATAACCCCTGCCATATTCACTTTCAACGGTAAATGTGTGCTCTGTGCAGCATAAACTCGACGACCTTGCTGACGCTTAGCGTAGTTCACCACAATTCGGCGTTGACCACGTTCTACGAAAACAACGAAGAAGGTCACTGCAAATACGAGAACTGCAACCAACAGCAACAGAAGGAAGTGCAGGTCGCCTTGCCGCGCTTGCTCGATGGTATGGCCAATGGCCGGCGGGAGACCCGCAACAATACCAGCAAAGATAATGATCGAGATACCGTTACCGATACCACGCTCAGTAATCTGTTCGCCCAGCCACATCAGGAACATTGTTCCAGTAACCAGACTTACAACAGCGGTAAAGTAGAATGCAAAGCCTGGATTAATTACCAGACCCTGCATTCCAGGCATATTCGGCAGACCGGTAGCAATACCGATCGACTGGAATACGGCCAAAACCAGCGTGCCATAACGGGTATACTGGCTAATCTTACGACGGCCAGCCTCCCCTTCTTTCTTAATCTCCGCTAACGCCGGATGAACCACCGTCAGCAACTGGATAATAATAGAGGCCGAAATATACGGCATAATACCCAGTGCAAAGATTGAGGCACGACTGAGAGCACCACCAGAGAACATGTTAAACATTTCAATGATGGTGCCACGCTGTTGCTCAAGCAGTTTGGCAAGTACAGTGGCATCGATACCGGGGATTGGAATAAAAGAGCCAATACGGAAGACAATCAGTGCACCGATAACAAACAATAGTCTGCGCTTCAGTTCACCAAAGCCACCTTTGGCACTTTGAAAATCTAATCCCGGTTGCTTTGCCATCTGCTACTTATTCCTCGATTTTACCGCCAGCAGCTTCGATTGCAGCACGAGCACCTTTGGTGACACGCAGACCGCGAACCGTTACCGGTGTAGAAACTTCACCAGACAGAATCACTTTCGCAAATTCAATCTGAACACCGACAATGTTTGCTGCTTTCAGCGTGTTCAGGTCAACGATACCGCCTTCAACTTTCGCCAGGTCAGACAGACGAACTTCTGCAGTGACCATTGCTTTGCGAGAGGTGAAACCGAATTTCGGCAGACGACGGTACAGAGGCATCTGACCACCCTCGAAACCGCGACGTACGCCACCGCCAGAACGAGACTTCTGACCTTTGTGACCACGACCACCGGTTTTACCGAGGCCAGAACCGATACCACGACCCAAACGCTTAGAAGCGTGCTTAGACCCTTCGGCCGGAGACAGAGTGTTTAAACGCATCTCTTACTCCTCCACTTTCAGCATGTAGGAAATCGCGTTGATCATACCGCGTACAGCCGGCGTGTCTTCACGCTCTACGGTGTGACCAATGCGACGCAGACCCAGGCCAACCAGAGTGGCTTTGTGCTTAGGCAGGCGGCCGATTGAGCTACGGGTTTGTGTAATTTTAATAGTCTTCGCCATGGTGATTACCCCAGAATTTCTTCAACGGATTTACCACGCTTGGCAGCGACCATTTCCGGAGACTTCATATTGCCCAGGCCGTCAATAGTTGCACGAACCACGTTGATCGGGTTGGTGGAACCATAGGCTTTAGCCAGAACGTTATGAACTCCAGCGACTTCCAGAACGGCGCGCATTGCACCACCGGCGATGATACCGGTACCTTCAGAAGCCGGCTGCATGAACACACGAGAACCCGTGTGCGCACCTTTAACCGGGTGCTGCAGGGTGCCGTGAGTCAGCGCGACGTTAATCATATTGCGACGGGCTTTTTCCATCGCTTTCTGGATCGCTGCTGGAACTTCGCGCGCTTTACCGTAACCAAAACCGACGCGACCGTTACCATCACCTACCACAGTCAGAGCTGTGAAGGAGAAAATACGACCACCTTTAACAGTTTTAGAAACACGGTTTACCGCGATCAGTTTTTCCTGCAGTTCGCCAGCTTGTTTCTCGATGTGTGCCATCTTAGACCTCTACCTTAGAACTGAAGGCCAGCTTCACGAGCAGCATCTGCTAGTGCCTGGACGCGACCATGATATTGGAAACCGGAACGGTCGAAAGAAACATCTTTGATGCCTTTTTCGATTGCGCGCTCAGCCAGAGCTTTACCTACAGCTGCAGCGGCGTCTTTGTTACCGGTATACTTCAGTTGTTCAGCGATAGCTTTTTCTACAGTAGAAGCAGCAACCAGAACTTCGGAACCGTTCGGGGCGATCACCTGTGCGTAGATATGACGCGGGGTACGATGTACCACCAGGCGAGTAGCACCCAGCTCTTTGAGCTTGCGACGTGCACGGGTCGCACGACGGATACGAGCAGATTTCTTATCCATAGTGTTACCTTACTTCTTCTTAGCCTCTTTGGTACGCACGACTTCGTCGGCGTAACGAACACCCTTGCCTTTGTAAGGCTCAGGACGACGGTAGGCGCGCAGATCAGCTGCAACCTGACCAATCAGCTGCTTATCAGCGCCTTTCAGCACGATTTCAGTCTGAGTTGGGCATTCGGCAGTGATGCCAGCCGGCAGTGCATGGTCAACAGGGTGAGAGAAGCCCAGGGCCAGACTCACAGAGTTGCCTTTTACAGCTGCACGATAACCAACACCGACCAATTGCAGCTTCTTGGTGAAGCCTTCGGTAACACCAATAACCATGCCGTTCAGCAGCGCACGAGCAGTACCTGCTTGTGCCCAACCATCCGCATAACCTTCGCGCGGAGCGAAAGTCAGGGCGTTGTCTGCATGCTTAACTTCAACAGCTTGGTTGATAGTACGAGTCAGCTCGCCGTTTTTACCTTTGATCGAAACTTCCTGACCGTTGAGTTTTACCTCTACGCCGGCAGGAACAACGACAGGTGCTTTTGCAACACGAGACATGTTTTCCTCCGATTACGCTACGTAGCAGATAATTTCGCCACCAAGACCAGCCTGGCGCGCTGCACGATCAGTCATAACACCTTTAGATGTAGAAATTACAGCGATGCCCAGACCAGCCATTACTTTTGGCAGCTCATCTTTTTTCTTATAGATGCGCAGACCTGGACGGCTAACACGCTGAATGTTTTCTACAACAGCTTTACCCTGGAAATACTTAAGAGTCAGTTCCAGTTCCGGCTTGATGTCGCCTTCGATTTTAAAATCTTGAATATAGCCTTCTTCCTTCAGCACGTTGGCAATTGCCACTTTCAGCTTGGAGGAAGGCATAGAGACCGCAACTTTGTTCGCGGCCTGACCGTTACGGATACGGGTCAGCATATCCGCGATCGGATCTTGCATGCTCATCTGTGTTACTCCCGTGATTCAAATGGTGACAATTACCAGCTTGCCTTTTTCAGACCCGGGATTTCACCGCGCATTGCGGCTTCACGGACCTTGATACGGCTCAACCCAAACTTCCGCAGGAAACCGTGCGGACGACCTGTTTGACGGCAGCGGTTACGCTGACGTGAAGGGCTGGAATCACGCGGCAGACTCTGCAGCTTGAGAACGGCATCCCAACGATCTTCGTCAGAAGCGTTCACATCAGAAATGATCGCTTTCAGTTCAGCGCGTTTTGCGAAGAACTTGTCTGCTAATTTCACACGCTTAACTTCGCGTGCTTTCATAGATTGCTTAGCCATGAAGTAACCCTACCTTACTTGCGGAACGGGAAGTCAAAGGCAGCCAGCAGAGCACGGCCTTCATCATCAGATTTCGCAGTAGTGGTAATGGTAATATCCAAACCACGAACGCGATCGACTTTGTCGTAGTCGATTTCTGGGAAGATGATCTGCTCACGAACGCCCATGCTGTAGTTACCACGACCGTCGAAAGACTTCGCGGACAAGCCACGGAAGTCACGGATACGCGGTACAGCAATAGTGATCAGGCGCTCAAAGAACTCCCACATGCGCTCGCCGCGCAGAGTTACTTTACAGCCGATCGGATAGCCCTGACGGATTTTGAAGCCTGCAACTGATTTGCGTGCTTTGGTGATCAGCGGTTTTTGACCGGAGATTGCTGCCAGGTCAGCTGCTGCGTTATCCAGCAGTTTCTTGTCAGCGATCGCTTCACCAACACCCATGTTCAGGGTGATCTTCTCGACCCGAGGGACTTGCATGACAGAATTGTAGCCGAACTCAGTCATGAGTTTCTGGACTACTTCGTCTTTGTAGTAATCATGCAGTTTCGCCATCGTACTACTCCAAATTACTTGATAGTTTCGCTATTAGACTTGAAGAAACGGACTTTTTTGCCTTCTTCGAATCTAAAGCCTACACGGTCAGCCTTGCCGGTTGCCGCATTGAAGATTGCAACGTTAGAAACCTGAATAGCAGCTTCTTTTTCAACGATGCCACCTGGTTGGTTCAGAGCCGGAACCGGCTTTGAGTGTTTCTTAACCAGGTTGATACCTTCAACGATGACCTTACCAGAAGTCAGGACATTCTTTACTTTACCGCGCTTACCTTTATCTTTGCCGGTCAGCACGATAACTTCGTCGTTACGACGGATTTTCGCTGCCATTGTTCGCTCCTTAGAGTACTTCAGGTGCCAGAGAGATAATTTTCATGAACTTTTCAGTACGAAGTTCACGAGTTACCGGCCCAAAAATACGCGTTCCGATAGGCTGCTCAGAGTTATTGTTTAAAATAACGCAAGAGTTACCATCGAAGCGAATGACAGAACCGTCCGGGCGACGAACACCCTTCTTGGTGCGCACCACTACCGCCTTCAGGACATCACCTTTTTTCACCTTACCACGCGGAATTGCTTCCTTGATGGTAACTTTGATGATATCGCCGACGCCTGCGTAGCGACGGTGCGAGCCACCCAGAACCTTGATACACATTACGCGACGTGCACCGGAGTTGTCGGCGACGTTCAGCATAGTCTGTTCTTGGATCATTTTAGTGCTCCGCTAATGTCAACTACTACTTCGGGACCCAAAACCTCAGGTCGTTAAAAAGCCCCATAATTGAGGGCGCGGCATTATAACACCGGTTCCTGCATATGGGTAGAAAAAATGAACGGCTCGCGAGAGCCGTTCATCTTATTTTTTAGAGGAAGTGGATTCTATTACAGAACCGCTTTCTCTACAACGCGAACAAGCGTCCAGGACTTAGTCTTGGACAGCGGACGGCATTCGCGGATTTCAACCACGTCACCGATACCGCATTCATTGTTTTCGTCGTGGATGTGCAGCTTAGTCGTACGTTTAATGAATTTACCGTAGATCGGGTGCTTCACAAAACGCTCGATAGCAACAACTGCAGATTTCTGCATTTTGTCACTAACAACACGACCTTGCAGAGTACGGATTTTATCGGTCATTACGAACCCGCCTTCTCAGTCAGTAAAGTCTTAACGCGTGCAACATCACGGCGCACATTCTTCAGCAGATGGGTCTGCTGCAGTTGGCCGGATGCTGCTTGCATGCGCAGGTTAAACTGCTCACGCAGCAGGTTAAGCAGCTCAGCGTTAAGCTCTTCAACGCTTTTTTCACGCAGCTCAGTTGCTTTCATTACATCACCGTCTTAGTTACAAAGGTGGTTTTGATAGGCAGTTTTGCTGCTGCCAGCTTGAATGCTTCACGGGCCAGCTCTTCCGGTACGCCGTCCATTTCATACAGGACTTTACCAGGCTGGATCAGGGCAACCCAATACTCCACGTTACCCTTACCTTTACCCATACGCACTTCCAGCGGCTTCTCGGTGATCGGTTTGTCCGGGAATACACGGATCCAGATCTTACCTTGACGCTTAACTGCACGGGTCATAGCACGACGTGCTGCTTCGATCTGACGTGCAGTCAGACGACCACGGCCAACAGCTTTCAGACCGAAAGTACCGAAGCTAACATCCGTACCCTGCGCCAGACCGCGGTTACGGCCTTTGTGCACTTTACGGAATTTCGTACGCTTTGGTTGTAACATCAGCGACTCTCCTTACTTACGGCCTTTACGCTGCTGCTTTTTAGGTTGAGCAGCCGGTTCCGGTTGTTCAACAGCAGCCATACCACCCAGGATCTCACCTTTGAAGATCCATACCTTAACGCCGATTACACCATAAGTGGTGTGCGCTTCAGAGGTGTTGTAGTCAATGTCAGCACGCAGAGTGTGCAACGGTACGCGACCCTCGCGGTACCATTCGGTACGTGCGATTTCCGCGCCGCCCAGACGGCCGCTAACTTCAACTTTGATACCCTTCGCGCCCAGACGCATGGCGTTCTGTACTGCACGCTTCATAGCACGACGGAACATCACACGACGCTCCAGCTGTGAAGTGATGCTGTCAGCTACCAGTTTTGCGTCCAGTTCCGGTTTACGGACTTCAGCGATGTTGATCTGTGCAGGAACGCCAGCGATATTCGCGACGACCGTACGCAGTTTTTCTACGTCTTCACCTTTCTTACCGATAACGATACCCGGGCGAGCAGTGTGAATGGTCACACGGATGCTCTTAGCCGGACGCTCGATAACGATGCGAGATACAGACGCTTTTGCCAGTTCTTTAGTCAGGAACTGACGTACTTTAAAATCGCTGTCCAGGTTGTCAGCGAATTCTTTGGTGTTCGCAAACCAGGTAGAGTTCCATGGTTTTACAATACCCAGGCGAATACCATTAGGATGTACTTTCTGACCCATTGCTAGTCTCCAGAGTCTCAGCGATCGGACACAACCACAGTAATGTGGCTGGTGCGCTTCAGGATGCGATCTGCACGACCTTTTGCACGCGGCATAATGCGCTTCATGCTTGGGCCTTCGTCTACGAAAATTTTCGCAACTTTCAGATCGTCGATATCAGCGCCATCGTTGTGTTCGGCGTTAGCAATGGCAGATTCCAGGACTTTCTTAACCAGTACAGCCGCTTTCTTGTTGGTGTAAGTCAGAATATCCAGAGCCTGCGACACTTTCTTACCGCGAATCAGGTCAGCAACGAGGCGAACCTTCTGAGCAGAAGAACGAGCATGGCGATGTTGAGCAATAGTTTCCATCTCTTCCTCCTACTTATTTCTTCTTGGCTTTCTTATCTGCAGCATGGCCGCGATAAGTACGTGTCGGTGCAAATTCACCCAGCTTGTGGCCGACCATTTCGTCGGAAACAAAGACAGGAACGTGCTGACGACCATTATGGACAGCGATGGTCAAACCGATCATGTTAGGGAAGATCGTTGAACGACGGGACCAGGTGCGCAGGGGCTTCTTGTCTCCGCTTTCCACCGCTTTCTCTACCTTCTTCAGCAAGTGCAGGTCAATAAAAGGACCTTTCTTGAGAGAACGTGGCATGGCTTATCCTCTAAAATTATTTGCTACGGCGACGTACGATAAATTTATCAGTACGCTTGTTGCTACGGGTCTTCTTACCTTTGGTCTGAATGCCCCACGGCGTTACCGGGTGCTTACCAAAGTTACGACCTTCACCACCACCGTGCGGGTGATCGACTGGGTTCATCGCAGTACCGCGAACGGTAGGACGAACACCACGCCAACGGGTTGCACCGGCTTTACCCAGAACGCGCAGCATGTGCTCAGCGTTACCGACTTCGCCCAGAGTTGCGCGGCAGTCAGCTTCGACTTTACGCATTTCACCTGAACGCAGACGCAGGGTAACGTAGGAACCTTCACGCGCAACGATCTGCACGTAAGTACCAGCAGAGCGAGCAATCTGACCGCCTTTGCCTGGTTTCATTTCTACGTTGTGCACGGTAGAACCAACTGGGATGTTACGCATCGGCAGGGTGTTACCTGCTTTGATCGCAGCATCAACGCCAGACTGAACCTGGTCGCCAGCTTTCAGGCCTTTAGGGGCCAGGATGTAACGGCGTTCGCCATCTTTGTACAGAACCAGTGCGATGTTCGCAGAACGGTTCGGATCGTACTCAAGACGCTCAACAACTGCCGGGATACCATCTTTGTTGCGTTTGAAGTCAACAATACGGTAAGCCTGCTTATGACCACCACCGATATGACGGGTAGTGATACGACCATTGTTGTTACGACCACCGGATTTGCTGTTTTTTTCTACCAGCGGAGCAAAAGGTTTGCCCTTGTGCAGCTCAGGGTTCACCACTTTAACTACGTGGCGACGACCCGGAGATGTCGGTTTACATTTAACAACTGCCATTGTCTTTCTCCTCCGACTTACTCAGCGCCGCCGACGAAGTCCAGGTTCTGGCCTTCTTTCAGGGTGACGTAAGCTTTTTTCCAGTCGCTACGACGACCGATACGCTGTCCGTGACGCTTAACTTTACCCTTAACAACCAGGGTGTTTACGTCTTTAACTTCTACTTCGAACAGTTTCTCAACAGCAGCAACGATCTCTGCTTTGGTCGCGTCTTTAGCAACTTTGAGAACGATGGTATTGGTTTTTTCCATCGCGGTAGATGCTTTTTCAGATACGTGCGGCGCGCGCAGTACTTTCAGCAGACGTTCTTCACGGATCATGCCAGCATCTCCTCAACTTGCTTAACTGCTTCAGCAGTCATAACGACTTTGTCGAAGGCGATCAGGCTAACTGGGTCGATACCCGCTGCATCACGCACGTCAACCTTGTACAGGTTACGCGCAGCCAGGAACAGATTCTCATCCAGTTCACCGGTGATGATCAGCACGTCTTCCAGCGCCATGTCTTTCAGTTTCTGTGCCAGCAGCTTGGTTTTCGGTGCTTCAACAGAGAACGACTCGACAACGATCAGACGGTCCTGACGTACCAGCTCGGACAGGATGCTTTTCAGCGCGCCGCGGTACATCTTTTTGTTAACTTTTTGACTGTGGTCCTGCGGACGTGCAGCGAAGGTCACGCCACCTGAACGCCAGATCGGGCTCTTGATAGAACCTGAACGCGCACGGCCGGTACCTTTCTGGCGCCACGGCTTTTTGCCTGAACCAGTTACTTCGGCACGAGTTTTCTGCGCGCGAGTACCCTGACGAGCACCTGCAGCGTAGGCAACAACAACCTGGTGAACCAGCGCTTCGTTGAAATCACGACCGAAGGTAGTTTCGGAAACAGTCAGCGCGCTCTGCGCGTCTTTCAATACTAATTCCATTGCTATCCCCTTACGCCTTCACAGCCGGTTTAACGATCAGGTCGCTACCGGTCGCACCCGGAACTGCACCTTTCACCAGCAGCAGGTTGCGCTCAGCGTCAACACGTACCACTTCCAGGCTCTGAACGGTTACGCGCTCATTACCCAGCTGACCAGCCATTTTCTTGCCTTTGAACACTTTGCCCGGAGTCTGGTTCTGACCGATAGAACCCGGTACACGGTGAGACAAGGAGTTACCGTGAGTCGCGTCCTGGGTACGGAAGTTCCAGCGCTTAACGGTACCTGCGAAACCTTTACCTTTAGAGGTACCGGTTACGTCTACTTTTTTAACTTCAGCGAAGATTTCAACACTGATGCTCTGGCCTACTGAGTATTCTTCACCTTCGGTGCGGAATTCCCACAGACCACGGCCAGCTTCAACGCCAGCTTTAGCAAAATGACCTGCTTCCGGTTTGGTCACGCGGTTAGCTTTTTTAGCACCGGTGGTAACCTGGATCGCCTGGTAACCATCGTTCTCCAGAGTTTTCACCTGGGTAACGCGGTTTGCTTCAACTTCAATAACGGTTACTGGGATTGAAACGCCATCTTCAGTGAAGATGCGGGTCATGCCCACTTTTTTACCGACTAAACCACTCATTGTATCAACCTCTCAATCGCTCGATGACCTGATTAACCCAGGCTGATCTGCACGTCAACACCGGCAGCCAGATCCAGACGCATCAGAGCATCAACGGTTTTTTCAGTTGGCTCAACGATGTCTACCAGACGCTTGTGAGTGCGGATTTCGTACTGATCACGCGCATCTTTGTTAACGTGCGGAGAGATCAGAACGGTGAAGCGCTCTTTGCGAGTCGGCAGCGGGATCGGACCACGTACCTGCGCACCAGTGCGCTTGGCAGTCTCAACGATTTCCGCGGTTGATTGATCGATCAGGCGATGATCAAACGCTTTAAGACGGATACGGATTCTTTGGTTCTGCATGAGACCAGAGCTCCAAACATTTTATAAACGAAAAAAATTACTACCCGCACCCATTACGATTGATGGGGGAGTGTAATCGTTCAGCATATAACTCCCCAATTGGGAGTATTGTCAGGCGACCTAACTTACAGCCACCTGCGATTCTGCTCGAATCGCGCCAGCCAATATTGGCAGGCCCGCGCATTATACGCAAATTTGTATAGGAAGCAAGCCGTGATGCGTTTTTAACCAGAACAGGCAATGGTGCGATAAAGAAAACCCGCAACGATCACAGATCGTTGCGGGCTCGATTATCCAGGGAAAGCAATCAGCTTAGCTGTCGCCCTCCTCTTTGATTTGTGCCTGCAGGTAATTCTGAATCCCGATTTTCTGAATCAGGTCCAGCTCGGTCTCCAGGTAGTCAATATGGTGTTCTTCATCCGCCAGGATTTCGATCATCATATCGCGGCTGACGTAATCGTGAACTTTATCCGCGTAGGCAATCGCTTCGCGCAGGTCCTTCGCACCTTCCAGTTCCAGTGCCAGGTCAGACTGCAGCATTTCCGGTACATCTTCACCAATACGCAACCGCCCCAGATCCTGCAGATTAGGAATCCCTTCAAGAAACAGAATGCGTTCAATGTACTTGTCCGCATGCTTCATTTCATCAATGGATTCGTGGTATTCCACATCGTTGAGGCGTATCAGACCCCAGTTTTTGAACATGCGCGCATGAAGAAAGTACTGATTGATTGCAACCAGCTCATTCCCCAGCAATTTGTTGAGATGATTTATGATTTTAGTGTCGCCCTTCATTTCGCTTCCTCCGCTTCCAGTTAATTAGAGCGTAGATGCGGATAAAAAGAAGTCAAAAAAACGCGACAGTTTTTGTGGTTATTACTCAGGCAGGCCTGGTATCAGGCAATTTCTTTGTACAGCGGCACCTGCTGCAATTCATCATCCATAATCTCACGCGCGGCGCGAATGCATTTACCGCACTGTTTTCCAATAGGAACCAGCTGTCGCAAATGCTGAATAGATTTGGGCTGATAGCGGCGAACCACCTCACGGAGGGTTTTATCACTCACGGCATTACACAGACAGACGTACATTCACTACGGACTCCAGTACAATTTCTGATCAAAGTGTAAATGAGAATGGTTTTTATTTCAAACCTGGATTTTGTGTGGGATTAGCATCAATCTGAGAGGAATTTTCAGCATAAAAAAAGAGCACCGAAGTGCCCTTTTTCAATTGCTCAGATGGCTACCGAAGCGGCCATCTGTGTTAACACAATTAAGCGATAACTTTAGCAACAACGCCCGCACCAACGGTACGGCCGCCTTCGCGGATTGCGAAGCGCAGACCTTCGTCCATCGCGATCGGGTGAATCAGGGTAACAACCATTTTGATGTTGTCGCCCGGCATTACCATCTCTACGCCTTCCGGCAGTTCTACTGAACCGGTTACGTCAGTTGTACGGAAGTAGAACTGAGGACGGTAGCCTTTGAAGAACGGAGTATGACGGCCGCCTTCGTCTTTAGACAGTACGTACACTTCTGATTCGAACTGAGTGTGCGGCTTGATGGTGCCCGGCTTAGCCAGTACCTGACCACGCTGGATGTCTTCACGCTTGATACCGCGCAGCAGAACACCACAGTTTTCACCAGCCTGACCCTGATCCAGCAGTTTGCGGAACATTTCAACGCCAGTACAGGTTGATTTTGCAGTCGCTTTGATACCAACGATTTCAACTTCGTCGCCGACTTTCACGATGCCGCGCTCAACACGACCGGTAACAACGGTACCACGGCCAGAGATTGAGAATACGTCTTCGATCGGCAGCAGGAACGGCAGGTCGATGGCACGAACCGGATCCGGGATGTAAGTATCCAGGTGACCAGCCAGCTCAACGATTTTCGCTTCCCACTCTGCTTCGCCTTCCAGCGCTTTCAGAGCTGAACCACGAACGATCGGGGTGTCGTCGCCCGGGAAGTCGTACTGTGACAGCAGGTCACGTACTTCCATCTCAACCAGTTCCAGCAGTTCTTCGTCATCAACCATGTCACACTTGTTCAGGAACACGATGATGTAAGGAACGCCAACCTGACGACCCAGCAGGATGTGCTCACGGGTCTGCGGCATCGGGCCGTCAGTCGCAGCAACAACCAGGATTGCGCCATCCATCTGAGCAGCACCGGTGATCATGTTTTTCACGTAGTCGGCGTGGCCCGGGCAGTCAACGTGCGCGTAGTGGCGAGTCGGGGTTTCGTACTCAACGTGTGAAGTGTTGATGGTGATACCACGAGCCTTCTCTTCCGGCGCGTTGTCGATCTGGTCAAATGCACGAGCCTGGCCGCCGTAGGTTTTAGCCAGTACGGTGGTGATCGCAGCAGTCAGAGTGGTTTTACCGTGGTCAACGTGACCGATGGTGCCCACGTTTACGTGCAGTTTGTTACGTTGAAATTGCTCTTTCGCCATGGCGATAATCCTTACTGTTATGCCTCTATCAAGGATAGAGGCATCTGTTCACAATTTTTAAACCGTAGCCTTATTTGCCACGAGCTTCAATAACGGCCTGAGCGACGTTGTTCGGCGCATCATCGTACTTCAGGAACTCCATGGAGTAAGAAGCACGGCCTTTGGTCAGAGAACGCAGTTGGGTTGCGTATCCGAACATTTCAGACAGCGGAACCTCAGCGTGAATCTCAACGCCAGTAGCGTTAGATTCCTGCCCTTTAAGCATACCACGACGTCTGCTCAGGTCACCGATAACGTCACCGGTGTGCTCTTCCGGAGTCTCTACTTCAACCTTCATGATCGGCTCAAGCAGAACAGGTTTCGCTTGCTTAAAGCCCTGTTTGAAGGCGATAGAAGCAGCCAGTTTAAATGCCAGCTCTGAGGAGTCGACATCATGGTAAGAACCGAAGTGCAGACGCACACCCAGGTCTACTACCGGATAACCAGCCAGCGGACCAGATTTCAGCTGCTCCTGGATGCCTTTATCAACGGCAGGGATGTATTCACCAGGAATCACACCACCTTTAATGTCGTTGATGAATTCGTAACCTTTCGGGTTCGAACCAGGCTCCAGCGGGTACATGTCGATCACAACATGGCCATACTGACCACGACCACCAGACTGTTTCGCGTGTTTACCTTCAACATCGGTAACTTTCGCGCGGATCGCTTCACGGTAAGCAACCTGAGGTTTACCTACGTTCGCTTCAACGTTGAATTCACGCTTCATACGGTCAACGATGATGTCGAGGTGCAGCTCACCCATACCAGCGATGATGGTCTGGTTAGACTCTTCGTCAGTCCATACGCGGAATGACGGGTCTTCTTTCGCCAGACGACCCAGAGCCAGACCCATTTTTTCCTGGTCAGCTTTGGTTTTCGGCTCAACAGCGATAGAGATTACCGGCTCAGGGAACTCCATACGCTCCAGAATGATCACGTTGTTCGGATCACACAGGGTGTCACCGGTGATAACGTCTTTCAGACCGATAGCAGCGGCGATGTCACCTGCACGAACTTCGCTGATCTCTTCACGTTTGTTGGCGTGCATCTGAACGATACGACCAAAACGCTCACGTGCAGATTTCACTGAGTTCAGTACGGTGTCACCGGAGTTAACCACACCAGAGTACACGCGGAAGAACGTCAGGTTACCCACGAACGGGTCAGTTGCGATTTTGAACGCCAGAGCAGAGAACGGCTCGTCATCACTTGCGTGACGCTCAGCCGGGGTGTCTTTGCCATCGTCCAGCATGCCGTTGATTGCAGGTACGTCGGTCGGAGCCGGCAGGTACTCAACAACTGCATCCAGCATCGCCTGAACACCTTTGTTCTTAAATGCAGAACCACAGGTAACCAGGATGATTTCGTTGTTCAGAACGCGCTTACGCAGAGCAGATTTGATCTCTTCTTCAGACAGCTCTTCGCCACCAAAGAATTTCTCCATCAGCTCGTCAGAAGCTTCAGCAGCAGACTCGATCAGTTTCTGGCGCCATTCTTCAGCCAGTTCCTGCATGTTAGCCGGGATATCTTCGTAAACGAAGGTAACGCCCTGATCTTCATCGTTCCAGTTGATGGCTTTCATTTTGATCAGGTCAACAACACCGGTGAAGTGTTCTTCTGCGCCGATAGCCAGCTGCAGAGGTACCGGAGTCGCGCCCAGACGGCTTTCAATCTGGCCTACAACTTTCAGGAAGTTTGCACCCATGCGGTCCATTTTGTTAACGAACGCAATGCGTGGAACTTTATATTTGTTAGCCTGACGCCATACGGTTTCAGACTGCGGCTGCACGCCACCTACTGCACAGTAAACCATTACTGCGCCGTCGAGCACACGCATGGAACGTTCTACTTCGATGGTGAAGTCAACGTGTCCCGGGGTGTCGATGATGTTGATGCGGTGCGGCTCAAACTGCTTAGCCATACCAGACCAGAATGCGGTAGTCGCTGCAGAGGTGATAGTAATACCACGCTCCTGCTCCTGGGCCATCCAGTCCATGGTCGCTGCGCCATCATGCACTTCACCGATTTTGTGGTTAACACCGGTGTAGAACAGGATACGTTCGGTAGTAGTAGTTTTACCGGCGTCAATGTGTGCGCTGATACCGATGTTACGGTAGCGCGCAATGGGTGTTGTACGAGCCATTTGATTCCTCTGATTCTCGGACGTTCAAAGTTAGTCGACCCCAGCGGGTTGGCTGTTCGAGCGCCCGCTGGTTTAACAACAACTACGTGGTCATTACCAGCGGTAGTGTGCGAACGCCTTGTTGGCTTCTGCCATACGGTGAACGTCTTCACGTTTCTTAACTGCAGTACCTTTGTTTTCTGCAGCGTCAGAAAGTTCGTTCGCCAGGCGCAGAGCCATAGATTTATCACCGCGTTTACGAGCAGCATCTACGATCCAACGCATTGCCAGAGCATTACGACGGACCGGACGGACTTCAACTGGAACCTGATAAGTTGAACCACCAACACGGCGAGACTTAACTTCTACAGTCGGGCGCACGTTTTCGAGGGCAACATCAAAAGCTTCCAGGGCGTTTTTACCAGAACGTTGAGCCAGGGTCTCAAGAGCAGTATAAACGATTGATTCTGCAGTTGATTTTTTACCATCAACCATCAGGATATTTACAAATTTAGCCAGCAGCTCTGATCCGAACTTAGGATCCGGCAGAATTTTACGCTGACCAATGACGCGACGACGTGGCATGGAAATACTCCGTTGTTAATTCAGGATTGTCCAAAACTCTACGAGTTTAGTTTGACATTTAAGTTAAAACGTTTGGCCTTACTTAACGGAGAACCATTAAGCCTTTGGCTTCTTCACGCCATACTTGGAGCGAGCCTGCTTACGGTCTTTAACACCTGAGCAGTCCAGCGCGCCACGAACGGTGTGGTAACGCACACCTGGCAGGTCTTTAACACGACCGCCACGGATCAGGATCACGGAGTGCTCCTGCAGGTTGTGACCTTCACCACCGATGTAGGAAGTCACTTCGAAACCGTTGGTCAGACGCACACGGCATACTTTACGCAGCGCTGAGTTAGGTTTTTTCGGGGTAGTGGTGTACACACGAGTACAAACACCACGTTTTTGCGGGCAAGCTTCCAGCGCCGGCACGTTGCTCTTTGCAACTTTGCGGACGCGTGGTTTGCGAACCAGCTGGTTAACTGTTGCCATTAAATAGCTCCTGGATTTGCTTTAGCTTTTGCTTCGTAAACACGTAATAAATCGCCTCGCATTACTACGAGGAGGCAGAATTTTAGGGCTGTGTCAAAAGGGTGTCAAGAAATAACCAGGTTAAAGCGTGTTACCAGGCTATTTGCTGTTGGTGCTTCGCCGTTAAAGCAACGAATTCAGTATAGTCCACACAGGGTAGACTGGTCGAAATTTGCGCAGTCAGGCCGCGTGCCACCACATCTTCCCGCAGTACCCACACCGTAGCCGGGGAATTAAGCAGCTTTTTAAGCATGGCACTGCCTGACAAAGCTGCCGTGACGCCATCCTGAAGTAGCAACAGATCGTCTTCCTTCTGCAGCAGCAGCAGTAAGGTGTCGATATCGCATTGCCAGGGTGAATGCATGAGCGTGTACAGCATGATGAAGTCTCAGAAACGAATGATACGGTGATAAGTCGCCAGTTTTTGGCACAGGGTTGGCGTATCCAGCACCGTTGCTGCCATCACACGCGGTGACGTCGCATCCAGCCCACGCGCCAGCAATGACTCTTCGCAGACAAAGCACTGATCGATATCGTAGAGCGCCAGCACGCCAAAAGTGGCGATATAGTTGCGCGCCAGAATTGTCTCAGGTTGCTGATGGCAATTCAGTTGCAGCACGCCATCGCCAATAAAAAACAACGCAATGTTCTCACTCAGCGCTGCCGTGGCCAGCACCGCATCCAGCCCTTCCCTGCCAGCACTGCTGCCATGGGGCGATTGGGTAAAGAGAAAAGCGACAGAATTCATCAGAATTGCACCAGACGGTCACAGGTTAGCGCGGCTTCCGCCAATGCCCCCAGTCCACTTAAAACAAAGCCAGCTTGCAGGTTGCTGCCCGCCAGCTGCAATCGTGCCGCTTCCTGAGCGTCAGTGACGCCACGCCGCAACGCCGCCGCCACACAGATATTCAACGCCACGCCATGCGCCTGGTGTAACTGCTGCCACTCACGTACCAGATCCACTTCATCGCTGGCCGGAGCAGTAAGCTGATTCGCGTTGAGTACCCCTTCACGATAGAAAAACACGCTTTCCAGCTGATGCCCGGCCTGTAGCAACGCCCGGGCAAACAGCAACGCGCTGCTGGCATGTTGTGTCCCATAAGCCGGACCGGTTACCAGTAAGGTATAGCGCATTAACGATCCTGGCCCTGCAAGTCACCACTCTTGAACTGGCGAATATAGAGATACACCGTGTGCTTAGAAATATTGAGGCGATCGGCAACCTGGTTAATCGCATCTTTAATATCGAAAATCCCCTTTTCATACAGATTGAGGACCACCTGACGATTCTTGGCGTTGTTCGACACGTTGCGATCGGCACTCACTTCTTCAATGGTGAACTCCAGCGTCTGCGTCACCAGGTCTTCAACCGAACTGGCAAAGTTCACATTGGAATCGACCTGCTGCATCTCTGGCGGCATAAAAGTCGACATAATCTGCGAGAACGGCACATCGAGGTTCATATTGATACACAGCAGGCCAATCACCCGCTGCTGGCGATTGCGAATCGCAATCGTGACCGACTTCATCAGCACACCACTTTTGGCGCGGGTGAAGTAAGCTTTTGAGACATTGCTGTCTGCACCGTGCATATCGTGTAGCATACGCAGTGCCAGGTCGGTTATCGGCGATCCGACTTTACGTCCGGTGTGCTCGCCATTCGCGATGCGCACCGCAGAGCATTTTAAATCGTCCAGCGAATGCAGCACGATTTCACAGTGCGAGCCAATCAGCATCGCCAGGCCATCGACCACGGCCTCGTAAGATTTCAGAATATCGTAGTCTGCTTGCTCAAACGGACGTTGCTCCAGTAAATCGAAGTCAGTCAGTTCACCAGGATTGAATGGATTAGACATCGAAGACATCACCCTAAATGGCTGGAGCCTGTCACGGCAGCTCTGGGCAGACTCATTTTTTTGATAGTAGTAGTTGTGCAGGCGTTAGTCTGGCAAATGTCGAGTGCTTATGCCAGAGCTTTGTCATAAGGCGGAAATGAAACCGCCGCCCTGGGGGCGGCGGCTGGCAGATTACTGTGCTTTCTGATCAGCAGCAGCTGGAGCCTGGGTTTTCTCATCGGCTTTTGGCGCCGGTTTGATATCGAGCAGTTCAACATCAAACACCAGCGTAGAGTTAGCCGGAATACCCGGCACGCCGTTTTTACCGTAAGCCAGTTGCGGTGGAATGACCAGCTTGATCTTGCCGCCTTTCTTCACGTGCTTCAGACCTTCAGTCCAGCCAGGGATGACGCCATCCAGACGGAACGACAGCGGCTCGCCACGGGTGTAGGAGTTGTCGAACTCGGTACCATCAATCAGCGTACCTTTGTAGTTCACAACGACAGTATCACTGTCTTTAGGCGCGTCACCGGTGCCTTCTTTCTCAACCTGATAGAGCAGGCCAGATTCGGTTTTCTTCACGCCTTTTTCTTTGGCGAATTTGTCAGCAAAAGCGGTGCCTTTATCGGCGTTCTCTTTCGCGTCTTTTTCCATCTTCGCCTGGGCAGCACCTTTCACGCGGCCTTCAAACGCCTGCAGGGTTTGCTCAATCTCTTCATCAGAGAGTTTGCTCTTACCGCCAAATGCATCCTGAACACCAGCGATCAGCTGTTGTTTGTCCAGTTTGATACCCAGTTTCTCTTGTTCCTTCAGAGAGTTGTCCATGTAGCGACCCAGGGACGCACCCAGCGCATAGGCTGATTGCTGATCTTCATTTTTGAAGGCAGCATTTTTCGGTGCCTGCGGCGCGGCCTGAGCAGCATCTGCCGGCGCTGTGGTAGCTTCTGCTGCCATTGCCAGCGGCGCGTTCAGCACGACGGCCATAGTGGTAGCTAACAATGTGACTTTAAACAGTGATTTCATCCTTTCTCCAAATCCGAAGCCTCTCGCCCCGGGAATCATTGCGGACTGTGGCCCACACTATAACTTTACGTGGCAGCGGCGAACACTCCCACAACGTAATAATCCGGTCAACCTCTGACCTTTTTTGCATCAGGAAGTTTCATCAGAGATGGTGGCATAATGTCCCCATTCAAGCATCCTGGCCAATTCTGGTGAAAAATCGGGTTATTCTGCAGCAAAAGACTTAGAATCCCGGCCGACACGCGAGAAGCACCGTAATTCGAGGAGTGGTGATGCAACAATCAGAATGGGAGCAACGCCTTGAGGCGCTGGAGAGCAAGCTGGCTTTTCAGGAACACACCATAGATCAACTCAATCAGACGGTGGTTCATCATGAACTTGAGATGAGCAAACTGCGTGAGCAGGTGCGTCTGCTGGTTGATAAGGTTAAGGCCGCCGCGCCATCCATGATTGCGTCGCAATCGGAAGAGACTCCCCCCCCGCACTACTAAACAAAAGGCCACCGCGAGGGTGGCCTTGATTCTTAGTGGTTACAACCGCAACCACCGTGGCCGCCGCAGCCGCCTTTACCGTGTTCATGACCGTGGTCGTGATCATGGTCGTGGTCGTGATCATGGCCGTGCTCACCGTGAACGTGGCCGTGAGCCAGTTCTTCCGGTGTTGCTTCACGAATCGCCACCACTTCCACGTTGAAGTTCAGGTTCTGACCCGCCAGCATGTGGTTACCATCAACCACCACGTGCTCGTCTTCCACTTCGGTAATTTCAACCGGTACCGGACCCTGATCGGTTTCTGCCAGGAAGCGCATGCCAACCTGCAGTTCGTCAACGCCCATAAATACGTCTTTCGGTACACGCTGCACCAGGTTGTCATCATACTGACCGTAAGCGTCGTTTGCCGGGATATGCACGTCAAACTTGTCACCTACCGCATGATTTTCCAGTGCTTTTTCCAGACCAGAAATCAGGGAACCATGGCCGTGCAGATAGTCCAACGGTGCGCTCACCGGTGACTCGTCAACCAACACACCGTCTTCGGTACGAACCTGATACGCCAGGCTCACCACCAGGTCTTTTGCTACTTTCATGATATCTCCTAACCGTTGAGAACTGCGAATCCCGTCTCATTGGTCCATTTTTGCGAGCAAAAACACCAACCAGAAAGGTTCAAGACTGAGGATGCTGACAACGCAATGCCGCATTCTGCTCAGCGTTAATGGCGCCGATTGTAGCGGAATTCAATCCCGCTGTAAGTTTAAGCTTAAAAAAAGCTGCACCCTTGCGCTACTCGGGATGAAAAATGCCGATCACCTGTTCCTGACTGCGAACCTGATCGCGCACCTGCTTATCCGCTTCACGCATCTGATGGCCGCACTTCACGCACTCCACCACATCTACATTGTTTTCACGCCACATGGCCAGCGTGTCTTTCTGCTGACAGTGCGGACATACCGCACCGGCAATAAAACGTTTACGCATACTGTTTCCTGCCCGTCATCAACGGATAAGGTAAGTGTAGTTACTCATCATCCCAGCCATCAAACTGACGCTTTTCATGCTGCATTTCACGCTGGAAGATATCCTCCAGCTCGCGACGCGCCTCACGCACGCGTGAAACCGTTGCGCTGTCCGTCTGATTGGGCACCAGCTCACGCAGCATACGCATATCCAGACGGCGGAAATGATGTTGAGCACGTTGCGCCTGGTGTGGATGCATCCCCAGCGAGATCAGCGCTTTACGTCCCAGCTCCAGCGCACTGGAGAAGGTTTCACGCGAGAACAACGTCACGCCCGCCTGAATCAGTTCATGGGCTTCCACACGACCACGCGCCCGGGCGAGGATCTGCAACTGCGGGAAATGCTGCTGGCAAAGATGCACAATCGTCATGGCATCTTCCGGTTCATTACAGGTGATGACGATGGATTGTGCCGTCGCCGCTCCCGCAGCGCGCAACAGCTCCAGCTCGGTAGCATCACCATAGTAAACCTTGTAGCCATATTTACGCATCAGGCTAACTGCTGAGATATCGCGCTCCAGCACCGTGATACGCTTATTATTCGCCATCAGTAAACGGCCAACCACCTGGCCGAAACGACCAAAGCCCACCACAATCACCTGCGGTTGATCATCTTCGACAAACGGCTTCTCGCTGTTGTCATCCGGTTCATTAAAGCGACGTGCCAGCAGACGATCAATGCCCTGCATCAACAGCGGTGTGGTCATCATCGACAACGTCACCGTCACCAGCAGCAGCGGCAATTGATCGCCGCTAAACAGCTTTGCCGATGCCGCGGCCGAAAACAGCACGAAGGCAAACTCTCCGCCCTGGCTGAGTACCCCGGCAAACTGCTGACGCTCCGAACTGCGCAGACCATAAACCCGCGCCAGCACATACAGCACCAGGATTTTCACCACCACCAGGATCACCACACCGAGCACGATTTCCAGGATGTGGGTGTAGAGCACGCCGAGATTCAGCGCCATGCCGACGGAGATAAAGAACAGCCCCAGCAGCAATCCTTTAAAGGGTTCGATCGCCACTTCCAGCTCATGGCGATACTCACTTTCCGCCAGCAGAATACCGGCGATAAAAGTCCCCAGCGCCATCGACAGGCCCAGCGCATCCATAAACAACGCCGAGCCAAGCACCAGCAGTAACGAAGCTGCGGTAAAGACTTCGCGCACGCCGGAGGCAGCAATAAAGCGGAAAATCGGGCGCAGCAGAAAACGGCCACCAATCAGCATCCCGGCGAATGCCAGCACCTTCATGCCGACTTTCAGCCAGTCTACATGACCGCTGTCGCCTCCTCCCGCCAGCAGCGGCACCAGCGCCAACGCCGGGATCACCGCTAAATCCTGGAACAGCAGCACCGAGAAACCCAGCTGCCCGGCTTCGCTGCGATTCATGCCTTTATCACGCATTAATTGCAGTGCCATCGCCGTCGAGGACATTGCCAGGCCGATACCGCCAATCACTGCCGCCTGCCAGGAGAAATCGGTCAGCCATAGCAGCACCCCGAGAATCGCCGCAGAGATCAGCACCTGAGCCGCACCCACCCCAAAAATCGACCGCCGCAGCGCCCAGAGTTTCGCCGGGTTCAGTTCCAGGCCGATGATAAACATCAGGAATACGACGCCGAGTTCAGAGAAGTGCAGAATCTCGTCCACGTCGCTGATAAAACCCAATCCCCACGGCCCGATGGCAATACCTGCCAGCAGATAACCCAGCACCGCGCCGATGCCCAGTCGTGCCGCAATCGGGACGATCAGCACCGCCGCCACCAGATAGATGACACCGGCAGTAAGCAGCGTTTGTCCTTCCATTACACACCTCCCTGCGGCAGCGGTGACGAGAGCCAATCGCTGTAAGCCTGGGCAAAATGGCGCAATACCTCCGGCGTCTGGCGTCGCGCCCAGTAGATCACCATCGGCGTCATCCAATGCATACGGCACATCTGCGCCGTCAGCTCAAACGGACGCATGATGTCGCTCATCGGGTAACGATTGAGGCCATGCTGATGATAGGCGGTTTCCGGCTCGCCGGTGGTGACGACGCTGCGCCAGTATTTCCCCTCCAGCGCATTGCCATCTACGCCACTGGCGAAGCCGCGAGACAGCACCCGGTCCAGCCACTCTTTCAACAGTGCCGGGCAGCTGTAGGTATACAGCGGATGCTGGAAAACCACGATTTGATGTTCGCGCAGCAGTTGTTGCTCGTAGTGAATATCAATAAAGAAATCCGGATAGTGGGCGTATAAATCGTGTACCGTGACGTGGTCCAGTTCCATAGCCGACTGCAGCAAAACCCGATTGGCAATCGAATCCTGTGATTCCGGATGGGCGTAAAGCAGCAGGATTTTGGGTGGCTGCGACATCGTTCCCCTCCAAAGCAAAGCATCGTCACAGCGCAGGAATTCCGCTACCATGCTCGACGCAACTAAACAGTTCATCTAATTATGTTGCCAGTAAATTAACATATTCTGACGATACGGCGCTTATGATTGTCTTTTCCTCGTTACAAATTCGCCGCGGCACCAACGTGCTGCTGGATAACGCTACTGCAACCATCAACCCCGGCCAGAAGGTGGGTCTGGTGGGCAAAAACGGCTGCGGCAAATCCACGCTGTTGTCGCTGCTCAAAGGTGAAATGAGCAGTGATGCCGGTAGCGCCACCTTCCCTGGTAACTGGGCGCTGGCCTGGGTCAATCAGGAAACCCCAGCGCTCAGTAAAGCCGCGCTGGAATATGTTATCGACGGCGACCGCGAATATCGCCAGCTGGAATCTGAATTAGCCGATGCCAACGCACGTAACGATGGCAACGCTATCGCGCTGCTGCACGGTAAACTGGATGCGATCCAGGCCTGGAGTATCCCGGCACGCGCCTCCAGCCTGCTGCACGGTCTCGGTTTCTCCCAGGAGCAGCTCCAGCGTCCGGTGAGCGACTTCTCCGGCGGCTGGCGCATGCGTCTTAACCTCGCGCAGGCGCTGGTGTGTCGTTCTGATTTACTGCTGCTCGATGAACCGACTAACCACCTCGACCTCGATGCGGTGATCTGGCTGGAGCGCTGGTTAAAAAGCTACGAAGGCACGCTGATCCTGATTTCGCATGACCGCGACTTCCTCGATCCGGTGGTGGATAAGATCATCCACATCGAACAACAGACGATGTTTGAATACACCGGCAACTACAGTTCGTTCGAGCGTCAGCGCGTCGCCAAACTGGCGCAGCAGCAGGCGCTGTATCAAAGCCAGCAGGAGAAAGTGGCGCACCTGCAAAGTTATATCGATCGTTTCCGCGCCCAGGCCACCAAAGCGAAGCAGGCGCAGAGCCGCATCAAGATGCTGGAGCGCATGGAACTGATTGCGCCCGCACACGTCGATAACCCATTCAGCTTCAGCTTCCGTGCACCAGAAAGCCTGCCCAATCCTCTGCTGAAAATGGAGAAAGTGACCGCAGGCTACGGTGACCGCATCATTCTCGACGCCATCAAACTTAACCTGGTACCCGGCTCACGTATTGGCCTGCTGGGGCGCAACGGCGCGGGTAAATCCACCTTAATCAAACTGCTGGCAGGCGAGTTAACCCCACTGGCGGGTGAAATTGGGCTGGCGAAAGGGATCAAGCTGGGTTACTTCGCCCAGCACCAGCTGGAATTCCTGCGTGCCGACGAGTCGCCGTTGCAGCATCTGGCGCGCCTTGCGCCGAAAACGCTGGAGCAGCAGTTGCGTGATTACCTCGGCGGCTTTGGCTTCCAGGGCGATAAAGTCAGCGAAGTGACTGAGCGTTTCTCCGGTGGTGAAAAAGCGCGTCTGGTGCTGGCGTTGATTGTCTGGCAGCGTCCGAACCTGTTGCTGCTTGATGAACCAACGAACCACCTCGATCTCGATATGCGCCAGGCATTAACCGAGGCGCTGATTGATTTTGAAGGTGCGCTGGTGGTGGTCTCGCATGACCGCCATTTGCTGCGCGCCACTACCGATGATTTGTACCTGGTACACGATCGCAAAGTGGATATCTTCGAAGGGGATCTTGAGGATTATCAGCAGTGGCTGAGCGACCTGCAAAAACAGCAGGCGCAGCAGGATGCCGCACCAAAGCAGGAAAGCGGCAACAGCGCCCAGGCCCGTAAAGATCAGAAGCGTCGTGATGCGGAACTGCGCGCACAGACGCAGCCACTACGCAAAGAGATTGAGAAACTCGAAAAACAGATGGCGAAGTGGCAGAGCCAGCTGAACGAAGCCGAGCAGCTGCTGTCCGACAGCGCTATTTACGACCAAAACCGCAAAGCGGATCTGACTGTCGCGCTGCAACGTCAGGCGGAGAGTAAAACGGCGCTGGAAGAAGCGGAAATGGCCTGGCTGGATGCCCAGGAGCAGCTGGAGCAGATGCTGGCTGCGCCTTAATCACACCGTTCGTAGCGGCGCGATTTATCGCGCTCTTTTGACCTTATTCTCTGGCAAAGACCGCGCGATAAATCGCGCCGCTACAACGTGTTAAACCGGGATATCTCCCAGAATAGTCGCCCGATGCATCACCCGGCGCGCCGGATAATAATCCGCATTGGCATAATGCTGCGTCACGCGGTTATCCCAAATCGCCACATCATTTTCCTGCCAGCGCCAGCGCACCTGAAACTCAGGTTTGGTCATGTGCGCAAACAGGAAACCGAGCAGCGCCGCACTCTCCTTCTCGCTTAGCCCAACCAGCCGCGTGGTAAATCCTTCGTTGACGAACAACGCCTTGCGACCGCTGACCGGATGGGTACGGATCACCGGATGCAGCACCGGCGGGTGCTTCGCCACCGCCTGCTGCCAGCGCTGATGTTCTTCAGCCGTTTTGCGATATTTAAATTCCTGGAATGCTTTTTTGAAGTCATGCTCCGCCTGCAATCCTGCCAGCAGCGTTTTAAACGGTTCGGATAACGCTTCATACGCCGCAATCCCGCTGGCCCATAGCGTATCGCCGCCGCTTTCCGGCAGCAATTTGGCCGCCAGAATGGCGATCGCCGGGGGGGTCTCGATAAAGGTCACATCGGTGTGCCAGTTATCGCTATCGGGCGGGTTGCCCTGATGCGTATCCAGCACGATGATCTCCTCCACTCCGACGGCATGCGGATAGACCGGGTGGATATGTAAATCACCAAAGCGCACTGCCAGCGCGCGCTGCTGCTCGGGCGTAATCACCTGATGACGCAGGAACAACACCTGATGGCGCAGCAGGCCATGGTAAAGCTGTTCAAATTGCGCATCGCTCAGCGGCCGGCTGAGATCAACATCACTCACCTGCGCACCGATATACGGCCCCAGCGCGCTGAAAATCACACGTTCGTTCATTGCTGTTCTCCATTCCAGGGCGTCAGACGGCGCTGCAAGGCGCGCAGACCCAGTTCTAAACTAAAAGCGATCAACGCAATCACCGCGATGCCCGCCAGCACCACATCCGTTGCCAGGAACTCGCCCGCCGACTGCACCATAAAGCCCAGCCCACGGGTGGCAGCAATCAGTTCGGCTGCCACCAGCGTTGACCAGCCGACGCCGAGACCAATACGCAAGCCAGTGAGGATTTCCGGTAACGCGCCCGGCAGAATCACCCAGCGCAGCAATTGCCAGCGTGTAGCCCCAAGCGCCTGTGCCGCACGGATACGTACCTGCTGGGCGTTCTTCACACCCGCCAGTGTCGATAAGGTGACAGGCGCGAAAATCGCCAGGTAAATCAGTAAGATTTTTGAGGTTTCACCGATGCCGAACCAGATCACCATCAGCGGCAGATAAGCCAGCGGCGGCACCGGTCGATAGAGTTCAATCAGCGGATCAAGCAGGCCACGAATCGACGGGCTCAGCCCCATGGCGATCCCTACCGGAATGCCAATCAGCGCCGCGAAGAACAGCGCCACCAGCATCCGCGTCAGGCTGGCACCGAGATGCTGCCACAGCGTGGCATCCATAAAGCCCTGTGGACCGGCAATCAGCAGCAGCTTTTTCAGCACCAGCTGCGGTGGCGGCAGAAACAGCGGCGCAATCAATCCCAGCGCCGTTACCCCCCACCACACCAGCAGCAGCACCGCCACACTTAACAGGCTCAGGGACAGCTGACGCGAAAAGGGCCAGCGCAGATTACGGCGGCGCGCCGCACGCGCTTTATCATCAATTAACGCACTCATACGAACACCTCCCGCTGAGCAAACACCTGGTTCAGCACGTATTCGCGCCGTTCAATAAATGCGGGATCGGATTTGATACTGCGGCAGGGCTCACCGTCGGCAAAACGCTGCCCAAAATCGAGCTTCAGTCGTTCCACTACTCGCCCAGGTCCCGGTGACAGCAGTACCAGTTCACTGGCGAGAAACACCGCTTCTTCAATGTCGTGAGTAATCAGCAGGATCTGTTTGCCGGTATCGCGCCACAGCGTCAGCAGCAGGGTTTGCATCTGCTCACGGGTAAAAGCATCGAGCGCGCCAAAGGGTTCATCTAACAGCAGCAGCTGAGGGTCAGCCGCCAGCGCACGCGCAATCCCCACGCGCTGACGTTGACCCCCAGAGAGCTGCCAGATAAAACGCTTTTCCGCTCCTTCCAGCCCCACTTTGCCCAGCAGACGCCGGGCGATGGCATGGCGATCGGTCTTTGCCATCCCGGCCAGTTGCAAACCGAAGGCGACGTTGTCGATCACATTGCGCCACGGCAACAACCCTTCGTTCTGAAACACCACGCCGCGTTCGGCACCCGGCCCGTTCACCGGTTTGCCATCCAGCGTGATGCTGCCGGATTCCAGCGGCAGGAAACCGGCGATCAGATTGAGTAACGTGGTTTTGCCACACCCGGACGGTCCCAGCACCACCAACAGTTCACGCTGATCCAGTTGCAGGTTGATGTCCTGCAACGCAGGTTGTCCGGCGTAACGCGCATTAAGATGAGTGATGCTGAGCATAAAGCCTCCGGTTATTTCACTAAGGGAGCAACGAAACGGGTGGTGACAAAGCCGCTGTAATCACTGGCCGCATCCGGCACCTTGCCCTGCTCTTTCAGGAAATGCGCGGTATCGACAATCGCCTGATTGACGGGCTTACCAAGCTGCTCAACCTGCTGCTGGGCAGTGAGATAGGTGTTGCCCTGCACCAGCCCCGGCACCTGAGCTTCCGGCACCCCGCTCAGGCGCGACAGCTTGCTCAGGTTGTCCGGCTGTTGCAGCCACTGTTGCGGGTTATCGATATAGGCTTTCTGCGCCTCCAGCGCGCTGCGGGCAAACGCCGTGACGATATCCGGGTGCTGCTGTGCAAAGTCTTTACGCACCACCCAGACATCCAGCGTCGGCGCGCCCCATTTGCCGACCTGTGAGGAGTCGGTCAGCACTTTGCCATCCTTTTCCAGTTCATTGACCGCCGGTGCCCAGACGTAAGCGCCGTCAATATCGCCACGCTGCCAGGCGGCAATGATTGCGGGCGGTTGCAGGTTAACCAGCTGCACATCGGTGGGTTTGATGCCCCAGTGCTTCAATGCGGCCAGCAGGCTGTAATGGGTGGTAGAGATAAAGGGGACGGCGATACGTTTGCCGATCAGGTCTTTGGGATGGCTGATGGATTTCTTCACCACCAGCGCCTCGGAATTACCGAGCTGCGATGCTAACAGGAAGGCTTCAATGGGCAGTTGCTGTGTGGCGGCCACCGCCAGCGGACTGGAACCGATATTGCCAATCTGCACGTCGCCGGAGGCCAGGGCGCGCAGCACGCTGGCCCCGCTATCGAACTTTCGCCAGTCAACGCTGGCTCCGCTCTCTTTGGCAAAGGTGTTATCGGCCTGTGCCACCTTGGCCGGTTCCGCGGAGGTCTGATACGCCACCGTGACGCTAACCGCCTCGGCCTGGAAGGTCAGCAACGCCAGCGCTGC
The DNA here is from genome assembly GCF_059730475.1 of Pantoea sp. X-Soil-TKNS-1280. Lineage (NCBI taxonomy): Bacteria > Pseudomonadati > Pseudomonadota > Gammaproteobacteria > Enterobacterales > Erwiniaceae > Pantoea > Pantoea sp. X-Soil-TKNS-1280. Next base: position 3,960,152 of record NZ_AP035962.1, read on the forward strand.
GGCTAACGTGGTTATGGTTTTCTTCACTGCCATCATCTTGCACCCCAATATTTTTATGTTGGGTGCAGTGTCGCCAGCAGCAATGGTTTCATAAAGGAATTAAAAATTATCCCTAATGAAAATCGGTTCTTAGATCAACATCGGGCAAGGCTATGCGCAAACAGCAAAAAGGCGCGTTGCCGCGCCTCGGGTTTACTCAGTGCCAAATCAACAGCACACAGGCGGCAGTCAAAATCCCCATCGCCAGGTTAAAGATTTTCCACGCCCGTGGGCTGCGCAGCAGACGGCCGATGATCGAACCAAACCCCATCCAGATCACCCCGGAGACCACGTTGACCAGCGCCATACCAATGCTGATGGCCACCACGGAATGCAGATAGGCGGCCCCGGCCAGACTAAAGCTGGCAACCGCACCCAGCGCCATCAGCCAGGCTTTCGGGTTAATCAGTTGCAGCAGCCCTCCCTGCCAGAACGGCGTGGGTACCGGAGGGGCCGCATCCGTGTCCAGCGTCTCATACTCGGCGGTAGCAATTTTCCACGCCAGCCACAACAGATAGAGGCTACCGGCAATTTTAAGAACCAGATGAAGGGAAGGATAGAGTAGGATGAGGCTACCCACGCCAAAGGCCACCATCAGCAGCATCACCTGCATACCGATCATGATGCCGATTAACAACGAAAAGGTACGCAGAAAGCCAAAGTTGGCAGCGGAGGCGGTAAGTAACATATTATTAGGCCCTGGCGTGATCGCAGCGACCCAGAGAAAGCCCAGCATTGATAAAAACAGACTTAGTTCCATGTTGATTCGGGTGCTCCTCACCCAGGAAAGCCAAAAACCCATCGAAACTATCAGCGAGATATGCATCAGACAAGCGTTTACCACAGTAATTTTGATTCTCCGCCCGGCGAGACCTTCGTCCCGCTGAGTGGCTTTCGCAATCCGCATCTGCAAACCCTGCTCCCGCGCCTGCTGCGGCGGCGTGTCACCCTGCGTCCGCACTGGCAGCGTCTTGATTTGCCGGATGGTGATTTCGTCGATCTCGCGTGGAGTGAAGATCCGGCGCAGGCCGCCCATAAACCGCGCATGGTCCTGTTTCACGGCTTAGAGGGAAGTTTCCACAGCCCCTATGCCCACGGGTTGATGCAGGCATGTCAGGCGCGTGGCTGGCTGGCAGTGGTGATGCACTTTCGTGGTTGCAGTGGCGAACCCAATCGCCTGCATCGTATTTACCATTCCGGCGAAACGGAAGACGCGAGCTATTTCCTGCGCTGGTTAAGGCGTGAATGGGGTACCGTGCCAACCACTGCAGTGGGCGTCTCGCTCGGCGCGAATATGCTGGCGTGCCTCGCCGGGATGGAGGGCAGTGATGCGCCTTTTGATGCCGCCGTCGCTATCTCGGCACCGCTGCTGCTGGAGCCGTGCAGCCAGAAACTGGAGAACGGTTTCTCACGCTTTTATCAGCATTATTTGCTGACGCAGCTGAAAAAAAATGCGAAGCGCAAGCTGCGCGCCTGGCCCGGTACCTTGCCGGTGGATTTACGCCAGCTACGCACCCTGCGGCGTCTGCGCGACTTTGACGATGCCGTCACCTCACGGGCGCACGGATTTATCGATGCGGGAGATTATTATCACCGCGCCAGCGCCATGCCGCACTTAATCAATGTTCGTAAACCGCTGCTGATCATTCACGCCAAAGACGATCCCTTCATGACTGACGCAGTTATCCCGCAGCCGGAGCAACTGTCCTCGTCAATTGAATACCAATTGACGCAGCAAGGCGGCCACGTTGGCTTTGTCGGCGGAACATTGCTGCGCCCACAGATGTGGCTGGAACAACGCGTGCCACAGTGGCTATCAACTTATCTGGATATGTGATCGTGATTATACCGTGGCAACAACTCGACCCCGAAACGCTGGAAAACCTGATTGAAGCCTTTGTATTACGCGAAGGCACCGACTACGGTGAACAGGAACGCAGTCTGGCGCAAAAAGTCGCTGATGTGCGTCGCCAGCTGGAACGCGGTGACGCGGTGCTGGTGTGGTCAGAACTGCACGAAACCGTCAATATCATGGCGCGCGGTGAATTTCGCGGCTAATGCACATCCCGGCATTTCGTGCTAACAATGCTCATCGCCGGACTTCACAGGGAGCTTTGTCATGTCAGCCAGGCATCCAGTTATTGCCGTTACCGGTTCCAGCGGGGCCGGAACCACCACCACCAGCCTTGCCTTCCGGAAAATTTTCCAGCAGCTGGATCTGCACGCCGCAGAAGTGGAAGGCGACAGTTTCCATCGTTATACGCGTCCGGAGATGGACATGGCGATCCGCAAAGCGCGTGATCTGGGCCGTCATATCAGCTACTTCGGACCGGAGGCCAACGATTTTGGCCTGCTGGAGCAAACTTTCAAACAATACGGCCAATCCGGTCTCGGGCAGTCGCGCAAATATCTTCACACCTATGATGAAGCCGTGCCGTGGAATCAGGTTCCTGGCACCTTTACACCGTGGCAACCGCTGCCGGAAAACACGGATGTGCTGTTTTATGAGGGTTTGCACGGCGGCGTCGTGACGCAGCAACACAATGTGGCCGAACATGTGGATTTGCTGGTCGGCGTGGTGCCGATTGTGAACCTCGAGTGGATTCAGAAGTTGATTCGCGACACCAGCGAACGCGGCCATTCACGCGAAGCGGTGATGGATTCGGTGGTACGTTCGATGGAGGATTACATCAACTTCATCACGCCACAGTTCTCGCGCACCCATATTAACTTCCAGCGCGTACCCACCGTTGATACCTCAAATCCGTTTGCCGCACGTGAGATACCGTCGCTGGATGAAAGCTTTGTGGTGATCCATTTTCGTGGGCTGGAAGGCATTGCCTTTCCTTACCTGCTGGCGATGATTCAGGATTCCTTTATCTCGCATATGAACACCCTGGTGGTGCCGGGTGGCAAAATGGGGCTGGCGATGGAGTTGATTATGACACCGCTGGTGCAGCGGCTGATTGAAGGTAAACGGATTGAATAATGTAGCGGCGCGATTTATCGCGCAATTCCAGTGCGCGATATCGGAATAATCCGCGCGATAAATCGCCTGACCGTGCATGCTGCACGAAAAAATCCGCGCGATAAATCGCGCCGCTACGTTCGTGCTATAGCTCAATCACCTCATAGCTGTGGGTAATTTCTACCCCTTTGCCCAGCATGATCGCCACCGAACAATATTTCTCTGCCGACAAATCCACCGCACGCGCCACCGCTTTATCGCCCAGCGCTTTGCCGCTGACAATAAAATGCAGATTGATGTGTGTAAAAATCCGTGGCGCTTCTTCACGACGTTCAGAGGTGAGTTTCACCTCGCAATCGGTCACTTCATTGCGCCCTTTTTGCAGGATAGACACCACGTCAATCGCGCTGCACCCCCCCGCCGCCATCAGCACCATCTCCATCGGGCTCGGCGCTTTATCACCCGAGTTCCCATCCATTAATACCTGATGACCCGATGAGGATTCTCCGAGAAAGGTAAGCCCTTCCACCCATTTGACCCGTGCCTGCATTATTCTTTCTCCTGAATCGGCTGATTTGCCGCCAGAGTACGCTTTCACCTGAGAAACAGCAATCCAGACTAATCGCCCTTTTGCTGAAGCGAGACAACAGAAGACAGCTAGCAAAAGCTGTGCTACAAACAGAGCTGAAAATATTTTCGTCGTAATAGACGAAGGCGGGAAGAATCAGAAGCCTGGCTTAAGAGTCCACCCGAATAATTTCCTTTACTGGAAGCGCTCTACGATTTCACCGCCTGACAGGGAAAATTGCCCCCTGTGTTTTGGGCACGATTACAACAGAGGATAATAGCGAATGGTTCTCGGCAAACCGCAAACAGACCCTACACTCGAATGGTTCCTGTCCCATTGCCATATTCACAAATATCCATCCAAAAGCACCCTGATTCACCAGGGTGAAAAAGCGGAAACGCTCTACTACATCGTGAAAGGTGCCGTTGCGGTACTGATTAAAGATGAAGAAGGCAAAGAGATGATTCTCTCCTACCTCAATCAGGGGGATTTCATCGGCGAGCTTGGCCTGTTTGAAGAAGGTCAGGAACGCAGTGCCTGGGTACGAGCAAAAACTGCCTGCGAAGTGGCTGAAATTTCCTACAAAAAATTCCGTCAGCTGATTCAGGTAAACCCGGATATTTTAATGCGTCTTTCGGCGCAGATGGCACGTCGCCTGCAGGTGACATCAGAAAAAGTCGGCAACCTTGCCTTCCTTGATGTGACCGGTCGCATTGCGCAGACGCTGCTCAATCTGGCCAAACAGCCTGATGCCATGACCCACCCGGACGGGATGCAGATCAAAATCACCCGTCAGGAAATTGGTCAGATCGTTGGCTGCTCACGCGAGACAGTTGGCCGTATTCTGAAAATGCTGGAAGATCAAAACCTGATCTCCGCACATGGTAAAACCATCGTCGTTTACGGCACCCGCTAATTCCTTCTCACCCACGGCGTGATGGTCACATCGCGCCGTTTTTGTCTGCGATGAGCTGATGTGGCGTCGAATCATCTATCATCCCGAAGTTAATTACGCCCTGCGGCAAACGCTGGTGCTTTGCCTGCCCGTGGCTCTCGGCTGGCTGTTTGGTGACCTGCAAAAAGGGCTGCTGTTCTCGCTGGTTCCCGCCTGCTGCAATATCGCAGGCCTGGATACGCCCCATAAACGTTTCTTTAAACGCCTGATTGTTGGCGGTTCCCTGTTTGCTACCGGCAGTTTTCTGATTCAATGGCTGACGGATTACCACGTTCCTCTGCCATTGATTATGCTGGCTCTGCCGCTACTGGTGGGCGTCACTGGCGAAATCAGCCCGCTACATGGCCGTTTGCTGCCCGGCACCCTTATCGCCGCCATCTTCACGCTAAGCCTGGCGGGGCGGATGCCCATTTGGGTGCCACCGCTGCTGTATATCGGCGGGACGCTATGGTACGGGCTGTTTAACTGGCTTTGGTTCTGGCTGTGGAAAGAACAGCCGATGCGCGAAACTCTCAGCCTGCTGTATCGCGAACTGGCAGATTATTGCGATGCCAAATACACCCTGCTAACGCAGCTGACCGACCCGGAAAAAGCCCTGCCTCCGCTGCTGGCACGGCAGCAAAAAGCGGTCGATCTGATCACCACCTGTTATCAGCAGATGCATATGTTGTCTGCCAGCCGAAACAACAGCCATAAACGTCTGACGCGTGCCTTCCAGGTGGCACTCGATCTCCAGGAACACATCTCGGTCAGCCTGCATCAGCCTGAAGAAGTGCAAAAACTGGTGGAGCAGAGCCATGCTGAAGCGGTGATCCGCTGGAATGCGAAGACCATATCGGCGCGGCTGCGACTGTTGGCCGATGCTATCCTCTATCACCAGTTGCCGGAGCGCTTTCATATGGAGAAGCAGCTCGGGGCGCTGGAAAAGATTGCGCGCCAGCACCCGGATAATCCGGTCGGAAATTTTTGCCTGTACCACTTCAGCCGGATTGCCCGCGTCCTGCGCACGCAGAAACCTCTTTATACCCGTGACCTGATGGCCGACCGCCAGCGACGTTTGCCGTTTTTTCCGGCACTGCGCAGTTACCTGTCGCTAAAGTCCCCGGCGTTACGCACCGCAGCGCGTTTTGCCGTAATGCTGATGTTTGGCAGCGCGCTGGCGTTGTTCTTTAACATCCCCAAACCCTACTGGATTCTGATGACCACCATGTTCGTCAGCCAGAACGGCTACAGCGCCACTCGCGTACGTATCCAGCACCGTGCCCTCGGCACCTTCGCCGGGTTATTGATCGCGGCTGCCTCGCTGCGCTTTGCCGTGCCGGAATCCATCACCCTGCTGTTTATGCTGGCGATCACCCTCGCCAGCTATCTGGTGACGCGTAAATATTATGGCTGGTCAATGATTGGCTTTACGGTAACGGCGGTGTACTCGCTTCAGCTGCTGTCGCTCAACGGTGCGCAGTTCCTGCTGCCGCGCATGATGGATACGCTGATGGGATGCCTGATTGCCTTTGGCGGCATGATTTGGCTGTGGCCACAGTGGCAGAGCGGCTTGCTCCGTAAGAACGCACATGACGCGCTGGAGGCTGACCAGGAAGCGTTGCAGCTGCTGCTCGGGCCGGAGCAGTCGCCGGAGAAGCTGGCGTACCAGCGCATTAAGGTTAACCAGGCACACAACGCCATGTTTAACTCGCTCAATCAGGCGATGACCGAACCGGGTTTTAACCCGCAGTATCTGAAAGATATGCGCTTATGGGTGACGCACAGCCAGTTTATTGTCGAACACATCAACGCCATGACGATTCTGGCGCGCGAGCACACCATGCTGACGCCAAAGCTCGCCGAGAAGTATCTGCAATCCTGCGAAATCGCGTTGCAGCGTTGTCAGCAGCGGCTGGAATATGACGGGCCGGGCAACGACAGTAACGTGCTGGAAGCGCCAGAAAATATTAATGAGGGTGCGGTGACCATTGTTGAGCAGCATGTGAAGCGGATTCTGCAACATCTTAATGTGATGCACACCATCTCTTCACTGGCGTGGAGCCAGCGACCGCATCATGGTCGCTGGCTGATGGGCTTGCGGGTGAAAAACTGAATTACGCCGCCAGTACCTTCTCTACCGCCACGGCAAAGCGCGCCATCCCTTCTTCGATATCGGTCGGCTCAATCACCAGCGACGGGACAAAACGGATCACATCGGTACCGGCTGTCAGGATCATCAAACCTTCCGCCGCAGCGGCATGCAGGATATCGCGTGCTTTGCTGGCGTGCTGCGGCTTCAGCGCTGCACCAATCAGCAGGCCTTTGCCACGGATGTCACTGAACAGATCAAACTTGCTATCCAGCGCTTTCAGCGCCGCGACAAACTGCTGACGACGAGCTTCGACACCGTCCAGCACTTCAGGCGTGTTGATGATATCCAGCGCCGTTTCGGCAATCGCACAGGCCAGCGGGTTACCGCCATAAGTGGTGCCGTGCACGCCAGGTGCCATCACTGAAGCGATTTCATTGGTAGTCAGCATGGCGCTCACCGGGAAACCACCGCCCAGCGCTTTCGCCGTGGTGATAATGTCCGGGGTGATGCCGTAGTGTTCGTAAGCAAACAGTTTGCCACTGCGTCCCATGCCGCTCTGCACTTCGTCCAGTACCAGCAGCGCCTTGTATTCATCGCATAAGGCACGCAGACCCTGCATAAATTCTGGGGTAGCCGGCATCACGCCACCTTCGCCCTGAATCGGCTCGACCACGATGGCGCAAGTGTGATCATCAATGACCGCTTTTACCGCCGCCAGGTCGTTGTAAGGCACATGCACGATATCCGCCGGTTTTGGGCCAAAACCATCGGAGTATTTTGGCTGGCCGCCAACCGAGACGGTAAACAGCGTGCGTCCATGAAACGCATTGTGGAAGGCGATGATTTTGCTTTTGAACGGGCTGTGTTTTTTGCAGGCGTAATAACGCGCCAGTTTGAACGCGGCTTCGTTAGCTTCCGCACCGGAGTTGCCAAAGAACACGCGCTCGGCAAAGGTGGCCGCAATCAGTTTGCTTGCCAGGCGCAGCGCCGGTTCATTGGTAAATACGTTGCTGGTGTGCCACAAGGTTTCGCCCTGGGTTTTCAGCGTTTCCACCAGTGCTGGATGGCAATGGCCGAGCGCAGTCACTGCGATGCCGCCGGAAAAATCGATATATTCTTTGCCCTGCTGATCCCAGACTCGGCTACCCTTGCCTTTAACCGGCACAAACTGCGCAGGTGCATAAACAGGCAAAATTACGTTATCGAACGTTTCCCGGGTTACCGCTAGTTTTTCTGCTGCCATTGCCGACCTCATCGGGTTATTTGTTGAGTTGACGTGAAATTATAATCACAAAATATGCATAAAAAATCACACAAAGGCAAACACAACTTAAGGCCGCAGGAAATTTGCCAACAGCTGATGTCCCTGTTCACTGAGAATGCTTTCCGGATGGAACTGTACCCCTTCCAGTGGCAGCATTTTATGACGGAACCCCATAATTTCATCAGGCTCCCCCTCGCGCAGGCTCCAGGCCGTGACCTCAAACGCGTCAGGCAGAGAATCCCGCGCCACAATCAGCGAATGGTAACGGGTCACGGTGAGAGGATTGTTCAGCCCGCGAAACACACCGCTATCGTTATGGCGAATCGCTGACGTTTTGCCATGCATTACCTGACGCGCACGCACCACCTGGGCACCATAAGCCTGAGCAATCGCCTGATGACCGAGGCACACACCGAGGATCGGCAGACGACCGGCAAAATGGCGGATGGCCGCCAGCGAGATACCGGACTGATCCGGGGTACAGGGGCCAGGTGAAATCACCAAATGGCTCAGAGGGAGCGCATCCATCTCGTCCAGGGTGATGGCATCATTGCGCACCACCCTGACGTCAGCGCCCAGCTGGCAGAAATACTGGTAGAGATTCCAGGTGAAAGAGTCGTAATTATCAATTAGCAGCAGCATAACGCCCTCAGGCCGGTAAAACCGCCGCCATTCTACGCATTTTAACGGGCGGGACTTACCACTTTCGCAAATTGCGCGCTGAGCGCGGTTAAATCGCCCTCGACGGCATCGCGAATCGCCGCACGCCAGCTATCACGGTCCAGCTTATCCCACGTCAGCAGATAACCGGCATGTAACGCCAGCTGCTCGAAAAAGATACGCTGGGTTCGACCATTACCGGCCCGGAACGGGTGCAGCACATAGATCTCGCAATAGTAATGTGCAAGGCGCGCGACAAACTCATCCTGCGCCAGATGGGCCAGTCCTTCTTCATCCGCCAGCGCGCTCATCAGGCTGTTGCCTTCTTTCTCGATATAAGCGCAGTGGCAATAAGGGGTGTCATCGCGCCAGATATCGACCGTGCGCAACTCACCGGCCCAGCTGTAGAGATCCTGAAACAGCGTGCGATGAATATGACATAGCCATGGCATACCGCTGTTGCGCGGAGCCAGTTCCAGCGTGGCGAGTCGTGCAGCACTGAACGCCAGCTCAGCTTTGCGTAACTGTGCACTATCGTGAATATCCAGACGGTTTTTCAGCACGCTATCGTTGTGCCACAGATAGGGATCGCGTACCGCCAGAGTGTTATCCGCCATATTGCCTCCTTAGCGAGGTCAGCCGGGCTGAAGCCTGTTCAGGCGTGATCGCGGCTTCGTTCAGCGCATAACCCGCCAGACGGCAGCTGGCCTGATAACTGGCAGCACGGCGTTGTTGCCACAGCGTGGCTTTCTGTTTGTCGGTCAGTTTGCTGGTCATAGAGCCTCCGGCAAGCAATTTGCCCTAAGTATAAGCAGCAAATATTCGCTTTGCCGGAGAGCGGCAGGACGCGCCATCACGCAATGACGCGCCGATAAATCAGGGCAGGACTTTCGCGGAAAGGATAACGATCGGTTTTGACGGCACATTCTGGTACGGACCCACATCTTTGGTCGGCACCTGAGCCATCTTATCGGCCACATCCATTCCTTTCACAACTTTACCAAATACCGCGTAGCCGAAATCACGCTGACCGTGATCGAGGAAGGCATTGTCGGCGACATTAATAAAGAACTGGCTGGTCGCACTGTCTTTTTCTGCGGTACGTGCCATCGCGATGGTGCCACGCAGGTTACGCAGGCCGTTGTCCGCCTCGTTTTTAATCGGTGCGTTGGTTTGCTTCTGCTGCATATCGGTGGTAAAGCCACCACCCTGCACCATAAAGCCAGGGATCACACGATGGAAAATCGTGTTGTTGTAGAAACCGTTATTGACGTAATCAACAAAGTTTTTCACCGAAACCGGGGCTTTCTGTGCATTCAATTCGAGTTCGATATTGCCCGCAGAGGTGGTGAGCAGAACATGGGGATCGCCTTTCGCCGCCAGGGCGGAAGTGGAAATAGATGAGAGCGCTAACAGGGCTACGGCCGCTGTCAAAGTACGTTTAAACATGAAAGATTCCTTACCATGGAGAGCCAGCTCAAAAACGAGATTGATTGTAAAGAGCATGTAATACAAGAGCCAGCGTTTTACTTATATTTACGCGGCGACGGTAAATGTCCCCAATCCCGCGCCACGCAATCATTTGCGTGACCTGAATCACACTATTAATGAAATCTGATAACCATATTTCACTCTTTGTTTATTAAGGTCACAGTTGCATTTACAATTCATGACACTTTTTGCCAACTTCGGTGCTCAAAACAGGTTCCCAACATGACAAACCGTAATCGCATTGGCCTTACCTGGATTAGCTTTTTCTCATATGCGCTGACTGGCGCATTGGTGATTGTGACCGGGATGGTGCTGGACAATATCGCGCAATATTTCCAGTTACCCATCTCAGAAATGAGCAACACCTTTACCTTCCTCAATACCGGCATTCTGGTGGCCGTCTTTCTGAACGCCTGGTTGATGGTGATTGTGCCGTTAAAACGTCAGCTGATATTTGGCTTTGTGCTGATGGTGCTGGCGGTATTGGGTCTGATGACCAGCCACAACCTGTCCGTGTTCTCGCTGTGTATGTTTGTGCTCGGCGTGGTGAGCGGCATTACCATGTCGATCGGTACCTTCCTGATTACCCATCTGTATGATGGCCGTCAGCGCGGTTCACGCCTGCTGTTTACTGACTCCTTCTTCAGTATGGCTGGTACGGTGTTTCCCATCATTGCGGGTATTTTGCTTGCGCGTGCTCTGCCGTGGTACTGGGTCTATGCCTGCATTGGTGTGATTTACCTCGCCATCTTCGTGCTGGCGCTGTGCGTGGAATTCCCGGTGCTGAAAAACAACAGCGAAACCCAGGCGGCGGAAAAAGAAAAATGGGGTATCGGCGTGCTATTCCTGTCGATTGCCGCACTGTGCTACATCCTCGGTCAGCTCGGATTCATCTCCTGGGTGCCGGAATATGCCACCAAAACCATGGGCATGGATATCGCGGCTGCGGGCCAGCTGGTGGGGAATTTCTGGACAGCCTATATGGTGGGCATGTGGGTATTCAGCTTCCTGCTGCGCTTCTTTGATCTGCAACGCATCCTGATGGTGTTGGCAGCCATTGCCACCGTGCTGATGTACTGGTTTGTCAGCACCAGTGACGCCAATATGCTGCACTGGATCATCATGACGCTCGGTTTCAGCTCCAGCGCCATCTACACCACCATCATTACCCTCGGCTCGCTGCAAACCAAAGCGTCCTCACCGAAGCTGGTCAACTTTATCCTGACCTGCGGTACCGTCGGTACCATGCTGACTTTTGTGGTTACCGGCCCGATTGTGGCGAGTGGTGGCGCACATGCCGCACTGGCAACGGCGAATGGCTTGTATGCCGTGGTGTTCGTGATGTGTGTGCTGCTCGGCTTTGTCACCAAACATCGCCAGCACGGTCATATTACCCATTAAGATAGAGGGGCGGACGTCAGTCCGCCCTGCTCCTTAACGCCGGAAGGTGACCGCTTCCGCCTCCTGCAAATAGATTTCACTTCGCGCTGGCTCCGTTGCCGCCACCAGTTCGCCTTTTCTCAACGAATAACGCACCGGCACCTGACGCCGCACCGCATCAAAGCCGCTGTCTGCCGGCAGAATAATCAGGCTGGCATCGTTGCCCGGTTCGATACCGTAATGCGTCAGCTGCAGGGTTTTGGCGCTATGGGTGGTGATCAGCTGCAATCCCGCGTCAATCTGTTCATACCCCATCAGCTGGCAAACGTGCAGCCCCATATGCAGCACCTGCAACATGTTGGCGGTGCCCAATGGATACCAGGGATCAAACACATCATCGTGGCCGAAGCAGACATTGATATTGGCCTCAAGCATCTCCTTCACTCGGGTGATGCCGCGTCGTTTCGGATAGCTGTCAAAGCGGCCCTGCAAATGAATATTCACCAGCGGGTTGGCGACAAAGTTAATCTTTGACAGGCGCAGCAGGCGGAATAAACGCGAGGTGTAAGCGTTGTTATACGAATGCATCGCCGTGGTATGGCTGGCGGTAACACGTTCACCCATCCCCTCACTGTGAGCCAGCGCCGCCACGGTTTCCACAAAGCGCGACTGCTCATCATCGATTTCGTCACAGTGCACATCCACCAGCCGGTCATAACGATTCGCCAGCGCAAAGGCTTTATGTAACGACTCGACGCCATACTCACGGGTAAATTCGTAATGGGGGATCGCGCCCACCACATCGGCACCGAGGCGCAGCGCCTCTTCCAGCAGAGCTTCTCCGTTGGGATAGGACAGGATGCCTTCCTGCGGAAAGGCAACAATCTGGATATCAATCCACGGTGCCATCTCCGCCTTCACTTCCAGCATGGCTTTCAGCGCAGTGAGCGTGGGATCGGAGACATCCACATGGGTACGGACATGCTGGATACCGTTGGCGATTTGCCACTTCAGCGTCTGTTTCGCACGCTGTTTCACATCTTTATGGCTGAGCAACGCTTTACGCTCAGCCCAGCGTTCAATGCCCTCAAACAGCGTACCAGACTGATTCCAGGCAGGTTCTCCAGCGGTTTGCGTGGTATCAAGATGGATATGCGGCTCAATAAAGGGAGCGCTTGCCAGCCCACCTTCCGCATCCAGCACCCCTTCCTGCACGCTACAGGCTGCCGACTGGGGCACCACGCGGGTAATTTTTCCCTGTTCGATTTCGATTTGCCACAGCCCATCCCGCCCCGCTAAGCGCAGGTTGTTGATCCACTTCAGTGATGTCGTCGCCATGCCATTCTCCCGTTGAAACACAACGTCTTAAGCTAGCACGAACCTGACGTCGCTACGAATGTGTTCATAATCAGTAACATACCTCAAAATAGGTATATTAAAGTGCATTTGATATGCATCAATAAGCCCCTGAACGCGCACGTTAAGGTAGCCTCAGATATTTTAATTTTGAGGCAAGCATGAGCAAACACAACGTCGTCATTATTGGCAACGGCATGGTTGGCCACCGCTTTATTGAAGAACTGATCGACAAGGCTGAACCCGGCCAGTTTGCGATCACCGTTTTTTGCGAAGAGCCGCGGGTCGCTTACGACCGTGTCCACCTGTCCGCCTATTTTTCCCATCACACCGCAGAAGAACTTTCGCTGGTGCGCGAAGGTTACTATGAAAAACATCAGGTCAATCTGCTGTTGGGTGAACGCGCCATTACCATCAATCGTGATGAAAAACTGATTCACTCCAATACCGGCCGGGCGGTGCATTACGACACGCTGATTTTCGCGACCGGCTCTTATCCGTGGATCCCACCGATTCAGGGTTCGGAAGGCAGCGACTGTTTTGTCTATCGCACCATTGAAGACCTTAACGCGATTGAAGCCTGTGCGCGTCGCAGCCAACGCGGTGCGGTGATTGGTGGCGGTCTGCTTGGGCTGGAAGCCGCAGGGGCGCTGAAAAATCTCGGCATTGAAACCCATGTGATCGAATTCGCGCCGGTCCTGATGGCAGAGCAGCTCGACGCCCAGGGTGGCGTACAACTGCGTCGCAAGATTGAGCAGATGGGTGTGTATGTACATACGGCAAAAAACACCCGGCAAATTGTTCATCACAGCAAAGGCGGTAAAACCCTGCAATTCGCTGATGACAGCGCACTGGACGTCGATTTTATTGTGTTCTCCACCGGCATTCGCCCGCAGGACCAACTGGCGAAGCAGTGTGGCCTGCCACTCGGCCCGCGCGGGGGCATCGCCATTGATGACCGCTGCCAAACCAGCGATCCGGCCATTTTCGCCATTGGTGAGTGTGCCGCCTGGCAGAACCGGACGTTTGGTCTGGTGGCTCCCGGTTACAAAATGGCGCAGGTCGCCAGTGATACCTTAGTCGGCCGCGATAATATCTTTGCCGGTGCGGATATGAGCGCCAAGCTAAAACTGCTGGGTGTGGATGTCGGCGGCATTGGTGATGCCCACGGACGAACGCCTGGCGCACGTAGCTATGTCTGGCTCGATGAACAACGATCCATTTACAAGCGTCTGATCGTCAGTGAAGACAACAAAACGCTGCTCGGCGCGGTACTGGTGGGTGATACCAGCGACTACGGCAACCTGTTGCAGCTGGCGCTGAATAAAATCACCCTGCCGGAACGGCCGGAGTTGCTGATCCTGCCCGCAGGCAGCGGCGAGAAGCCGTCGATCGGCGTTGATGCATTGCCGGAAAGCGCGCAAATCTGCTCCTGCTTCGATGTCAGCAAGGGCGATATCGTCAACGCCGTGAAGAATGGCTGCCACACCGTTGCGGCACTGAAAGTTGAAACCCGCGCGGGAACGGGCTGTGGCGGTTGTATTCCGTTGATTACGCAGGTGCTGAATGCGGAACTGAGTCGTCAGGGTATCGAGGTGAACAACCATCTGTGCGCCCACTTCCCTTATTCGCGTCAGGAGCTGTATCACCTGATTCGGGTCGAAGAGATCAAATCGTTCGATGCGCTGCTGGCGAAATACGGCCAGGGTTATGGTTGCGAAGTGTGTAAACCGACTGTCGGTTCGCTGCTGGCCTCCTGCTGGAACGAACACATTCTCAAGCCTCAACACACGCCGTTGCAGGACAGCAACGATCTGTTCCTCGGCAACATCCAGAAAGACGGCACCTATTCGGTGATCCCACGCTCTGCAGGCGGCGAAATCAGCCCGGAAGGGTTGATGGCCATCGGCGCAGTAGCACGCCAGTATCATCTCTACACCAAAATCACTGGCTCGCAGCGTATCGGCCTGTTTGGCGCACAACGCGATGACCTGCCCGCCATCTGGTCACAGCTGATTGCCGCTGGCTTTGAAACCGGCCAGGCCTATGCCAAAGCGTTGCGCATGGCGAAAACCTGCGTCGGCAGTACCTGGTGTCGCTACGGTGTCGGTGACAGCCTGGGTTTCGGCATCGAACTGGAAAACCGCTACAAAGGCATCCGCACCCCACACAAGATGAAGTTTGGCGTCTCTGGTTGTACGCGTGAATGCGCCGAAGCGCAGGGCAAGGACGTGGGCGTAATCGCCACGGAAAAAGGCTGGAACCTGTACGTGTGCGGCAACGGTGGGATGAAACCACGTCACGCCGACCTGCTGGCCGCCGACCTCGATCGCGACACGTTGCTGCATTATCTCGACCGTTTCATGATGTTCTACATCCGTACCGGTGACCGCCTGCAACGTACCTCCGTCTGGCTGGAAAATATGGAGGGCGGCATTGATTACCTGCGCAAAGTGATTGTGGATGACAAACTCGGTCTGAACAGCCAGCTGGAGAGCGAACTGGCGCGCCTGCGTGACCTGGCAGAGTGCGAATGGGCGGCAACTGTTAACGATCCACAGCAGCAGAGCCATTTCCCCACCTTTATCAACAGCCCGCAGCGTGACCCGCTGATACAGAATATCAACGTCCGCGATCAGCATCGCCCGGCGCGCCCCGCCGAACGTATTGACGTCACCCTGATTGAGGAGACCAACGTATGAGCCAGTGGAATTCCGTCTGCGAACTGAACCAGATTCTGCCCGCCACCGGTGTATGCGCCCTGGTTCAGGGACAGCAAATTGCCATCTTCCGTCCCAGAGAGGATGAGCAACTCTACGCCCTGAGCAATATCGACCCCTTCGCCGAGGCCAGCGTGCTATCACGCGGCATTATCGCCGAGCATCAGCAGGCATTGTGGGTTGCCAGCCCGCTGAAAAAGCAACGCTTCCGCCTGAGCGACGGTCTCTGCCTTGAGGATGCCTCACGTTCAGTAGCGAGCTACCCGGTGCGCGTCAGTAATGGCCATGTGGAAGTGTGCGCCTGACTGATTTTTAACTTTATGAGATATTTTTTTATGTTTACTGATACCCTGGAAAAATGCGCCGCTAATGCGGCGCGCATAGCGCACACCGCGCAACAAAGCCCGCTGGCATTCTGGATAGGTGCGGCCATGGCAGGTGCCTATGTCGGGCTGGCGATTATCCTGATCTTCACCCTCGGCAATCTTGCCGACCCGGCATACCGTCCGCTGTTAATGGGGGCAACCTTTGGTATCGCGCTGACACTGGTGATTATCGCCGGATCGGAGCTGTTTACCGGTCATACCATGTTCCTCACCATTGGGGTGAAAGCGAGGACCATCACCCACGGCCAGATGTGGTGCGTTCTGCCGCAGACCTGGCTCGGCAACTTGCTTGGTTCGGTGCTGGTAGCGTTGATTTACTACTATGCGGCAGGAGCACTGCTGCCCAATCCCGGCTCCCTGATTCACACTGCTGCGCTGGCTAAAACCAGCCAGACCGCGATGGCGCTATTCTTTAAAGGCGCGTTATGTAACTGGCTGGTTTGCCTGGCGATTTGGATGGCCGTACGCACCGAAGGCACAGCAAAGTTTCTTGCCATCTGGTGGTGTCTGCTGGCGTTTATCGCCTCTGGCTACGAACACTCGGTCGCCAATATGACGCTCTTTGCGCTGTCATGGTTTGGTCAGCATAATGCCGACCTGACGTTGCAAGGTATCGGCCATAATTTGCTGTGGGTGACGCTGGGCAATATGTTCTCTGGCATGGTGCTGATGGGCCTCGGTTACTGGTACGCCACACCGCAGGCACAACGGCCACAGCCGGAAACCCAGACCAGCGCACTTAAATCGGCATAACGCATATGACAGCCCGCCCCAAGCGGGCTTTTTTAGGATCAGCTATGGATTACTTTCCCCTGTTTTGTCGCCTTCACAGCAAGCGTTGTTTACTGGTGGGCGGTGGTGATGTCGCGGAGCGTAAAGCACGCCTGCTACTGGACGCCGGTGCTGACCTGCATGTCGGCGCACTGGATTTCTCCCCTGCTTTTCAGCAATGGGCGCAACAAGGGAAAGTGGTGCTACTGAGCGGAGCTTTCACTGAGGCCTGGCTGGATGACTGCTGGCTGGTGATTGCCGCCACCGATGATGATGCGGTGAATCAGCAGGTGGGCGCAGCCGCAGAAGCGCGCCGGATTTTTTGTAATCTGGTGGATGCACCGGAGCAGGCCAGCGCCATCATGCCTTCGATTGTTGACCGCTCACCGCTCATGATTGCCGTCTCTTCTGGCGGCCGCGCACCGGTGCTGGCACGTCTGCTGCGCGAAAAACTGGAAGCCATGCTGCCACAACATCTCGGGCAACTGGCGACCCTGGCGGGTTCACTGCGTGAGCGGGTGAAAAAACGTTTTAACAGCATGGCGCAGCGTCGTCATTTCTGGGAGCGCTTCTTCGCCAGTGACCGACTGGCGCAAACACTTGCCAACGGTGATCAACCCCGCGCGGATGCCCTGGTCGATACGTTGTTCGATGCCCCGCTGTCGCAGCAAGGTGAAGTGGTGCTGGTGGGTGCCGGGCCAGGGGATGCAGGTTTGCTGACGCTGAAGGGTTTACAGCATATCCAGCAGGCTGATGTGGTGGTGTATGACCGCCTGGTGTCAGAGCCGATTCTCAACCTGGTCCGCCGGGATGCGGAGCGCATCTTCGTAGGTAAACACGCCGGA
This sequence comes from Pantoea sp. X-Soil-TKNS-1280, assembly GCF_059730475.1. Lineage (NCBI taxonomy): Bacteria > Pseudomonadati > Pseudomonadota > Gammaproteobacteria > Enterobacterales > Erwiniaceae > Pantoea > Pantoea sp. X-Soil-TKNS-1280. Next base: position 3,977,629 of record NZ_AP035962.1, read on the forward strand.
CACCACTGCGTTCCGCAATCGGAGATCAATCAATTGCTGCTGGAGCAGGCACAACGTGGCAAACGCGTGGTGCGACTCAAAGGTGGCGATCCCTTCATTTTTGGTCGCGGGGGTGAGGAGCTGGAAGTGCTGGCGCAGCATGATATTCCTTTCAGCGTGGTGCCCGGCATTACCGCCGCATCAGGCTGTGCGGCCTATAGCGGCATTCCACTCACCCACCGCGATCATGCGCAGAGCGTGCGTTTTGTCACGGGCCATTTGCAACTGCATGGCGAAATTGAGTGGCAAAAGCTGGCAGCGGAACAGCAGACGCTGGTGTTTTATATGGGCCTGACGCAGGCACCGGAGATTCAGCGGCAGTTGATGTTGCATGGCATGGAGGCTGATATGCCAGTCGCGCTGGTGCAAAACGGCACCACGCCACAACAACGCGTGGCAACGGGTCGGCTTGGCGAGCTGGCGACGCTGGCTCAACAGTTTGCCAGCCCGGCGCTGATTATTGTGGGACGCGTGGTCGGCCTGCGTTCGCAGTTGCGCTGGTTCTGATAACAAAACGGCGGGCCATAATGGCCCGCCGCTCTTAGTTTACCTGTGCTGCCGCTTACGGCTGGGCAACAAAGCCAACGGCTTCGTAGACTTTCTTCAGCGTTTCCTGCGCATGAGCACGGGCTTTAGCCGCGCCATCACGCATCACCTGATTGAGGAACGCTTCGTCGTTGCGATAGCGATTGTAACGCTCCTGCAACTCGCTCAGCATGCCGGAAACCGCATCCGCGACCGCACCTTTCAGGTGGCCGTACATTTTGCCTTCGAACTCCTGTTCCAGCTCGGCGATGGTTTTACCCGTCACCCCCGCGAGAATATCCAGCAGGTTCGATACCCCGGCTTTCTCTTTGATGTCATAGCGCACCACTGGCGGCTCTTCGGAATCCGTCACTGCACGTTTGATCTTCTTCACCACCGCTTTAGGATCTTCCAGCAGACCAATCACGTTGTTGCGATTGTCGTCGGATTTCGACATCTTTTTGGTCGGTTCCAGCAGCGACATCACGCGTGCACCCGATTTCGGGATGAACGGCTCCGGCACCTTAAAGATCTCGCCATACAGGGCGTTGAAACGCTGCGCGATATCGCGGCTCAGTTCCAGATGCTGCTTCTGATCTTCCCCCACCGGAACCTGGTTGGTTTGATACAGCAGGATGTCAGCCGCCATCAGCACCGGGTAATCAAACAGGCCGGCGTTGATGTTCTCTTCGTAACGGGCGGATTTGTCTTTGAACTGCGTCATGCGGCTCAGCTCGCCGAAGTAGGCGTAGCAGTTGAGGATCCAGCTCAGTTGAGCGTGCTCCGGCACATGCGACTGAACAAAAATGGTGCTCTTGTTCGGATCGATACCACAGGCAAGATACAACGCCAGCGTATCCAGCGTAGCTTTACGCAGCGCTACCGGGTCCTGGCGAACGGTAATGGCGTGCAGATCGACGATGCAGTAAATGCAGTGGAAATCATCCTGCATCTGCACCCACTGACGCAGCGCACCCATATAGTTGCCAATGGTCAGTTCACCTGAAGGCTGGGCGCCGCTGAAAACGATGGGTTTGCTCATGCTTATGTCCTGATATTCACAGCCCGAGAGCGGGCAAAAGTTCATCAAAAGAGTCGAGAGTTAAATCGGGTTGGCTGCTGGCAATAGGTTCGCCATAGTTGTAGCCAAAGGTCATGCCGATGTTCGGTACGCCTGCCGCCTGGGCAGCGAGGATATCATTGCGTGAATCGCCAACAAACAGTAATTGCTGCGGTAGCACGCCAAATCGTCCCAGAACGAGGAAGATCGCGGCGGGATGCGGCTTTTTCACCACCACATCGTCACCGCCGATGATCAGTGAAAAGTATTCGGCAATCCCCAGCGAGGCCAGTAAAGGCGCAACAAACGGCGTGGGTTTATTGGTGACAATCGCCAACGGCAACCCTTTATCAGCCAGTTTTGCCAGCGTGGCTTTCACCTGGGGAAACAGCGTACTGCCCGCTTCCACCGTCTCCGCGTAATACTTATCAAACAGCGTACGCGCATCACGCTGTTCATTCTCTTGTGGTTCACGGCCCAGTGCCCAGGTTAATGCTCGGGTCATCATCACATCCGCACCGTTGCCAATCCAGGTCGAGGCGCGCGCCACGCCAGCGGGTGGCAATTGCAGATCGGCCAAAGCATGATCGATGGCTTGTGCCAGACCTGGCGCGCTGTCCACCAGCGTGCCATCAAGATCAAACGCCAGCGCGCGAATATCAGTGAAATGAGCCATTAACTTTCTCCAGTTCGCTGCGCATATCATCGATCACTTTTTTGTAATCGGGGTGGCCAAAAATGGCAGAACCGGCGACAAACATGTCGGCACCGGCGGCAGCGATCTGAGCGATGTTGTCAATTTTCACGCCACCATCCACTTCCAGACGGATATCGTAGCCGCTCTGGTCGATAAGGCGACGCGCCTGGCGCAGTTTATCCAGCGTACCGGGAATAAAGGATTGACCGCCAAAGCCAGGATTCACCGACATCAGCAGGATGATGTCCAGTTTATCCATGACGTAATCAAGATAGCTGAGCGGTGTCGCCGGGTTGAACACCAGGCCCGCTTTACAACCGTGTTCTTTGATCAGTTGCAGTGTACGATCGACATGCTGGCTGGCTTCAGGATGGAAGGTGATGTAGCTGGCACCGGCTTTGGCAAATGCCGGGATGAGTTCATCAACCGGTTTCACCATCAGATGAACGTCAATGGGAGCAGTGATGCCGTAATCGCGCAGCGCTTTCAGCACCATCGGCCCCATGGTCAGATTGGGAACATAGTGGTTATCCATCACATCGAAATGCACCACGTCACCACCTGCAGCCAGCGCCCTGGCGGTATCCTCACCCAGACGGGCAAAGTCAGCAGAGAGGATTGAAGGGGCCAGTAAAAATTGTTTCATCCGATTCTCCCAATTTTGTGCGCCAGCGTGCACTGGCGTAATGCGTTGGTCGCGGACGAAACAGGCTAGCGGAAAAGCGCCAGCAGTTCGTCTACGTGCGTGCGACCACTTATGCTTCGGCTGATGGAACGCCGGGCTTTGACAACGTGTAATACCGCATTCCGGTACCACTCACGCGTCAGCTTGGTATCGTGGTTGGAAATCAATACCGGGATCCTGCTCTCTTCCGCCAGCATTGCCGCCAGTTCCGCCAGATGCTGCTGCTCGTACAGGCTGAAACTGTTGGTGTGGTAGGCGGTAAAATTCGCCGTCGCTGTCAGAGGGGCATATGGCGGATCGCAATACACCACCGAGCCTTTATGAGCGCGGTTCAGAGTAACATCGTACGATTCGCAGACAAAGGTGGCTTTTTGCGACCGCTCAGCAAACCACAACAGTTCCGCTTCCGGAAAATAAGGTTTGCGATATCGACCAAACGGCACATTGAACTCGCCCCGCAGATTGTAGCGGCACAGGCCGTTGTAACCATGACGGTTGAGATACAGAAATAACACCGCCCGCTGATAGATATCCCGGCTGGCATTGAAAGCGATGCGCTGCGCGTAGTAAAACTCCGCAGAGTTGGTTTCCGGCGTGAATAGCTTACGGGCATCGTCAATAAATTCCGCAGTGCGCGTTTTGACAATGTTGTACAGATTAATCAGGTCACTGTTGATATCGGCCAGATGATAGCGCTCGTAGTCCGTGTTAAGAAACACAGAACCCGCGCCGACAAAAGGCTCGATCAAGCAGTCGCCTGGTGGCAAATGACGACGAATATCGTCAAGGAGCGGGTATTTCCCTCCAGCCCATTTCAGGAAAGCGCGATTTTTTTTCATGCTGTCGTGGTTATTACATCTTAATTATTGGCTGTGGCGGAACCGACAGCAGATCTGCGCTTAAAACGGGGCCACGTGAATGCGGCCCCACAATGATTATTCGCTCTCTTTTTTAACCTGGCTCAGGGGTTTCACCCAGGGATTCTGCGCCCGGACTTCAGCTGGCAGCGAAGAGACCGCGCGTTTGGCATCAGCCGGTGTGGCATAAGAACCACTCACCAGCACATACCATGGCTGACCATTACGGCTGGTTTTATACACATGGTAGCCACTGAGATTCTGTTTCTTCGCCCAGGCATTCAGGCTCTCGGCCTTCGATGCCCCACTCAGTTGCAGCGTATAGTTGCCTGAAGGCAGAGATTTGCTGGCACCACCACTGCTGACGGGTGCGGCGCTGTGGGCCACTGTCGACTGTGGTTTGCTCTCTCTGACCGCTGGCTTGCTGGCCGCTGGCGCTTTATGCGTACTCGGGTGCGTTTCACGCTGGCTGCTGGCACGTGGTTTCTCTTCGCGTGCAATCGGCGGAGTGATGGCTTTACCGCTGCCGCTTACGGTCGCGGGAGCTGTCGGCAGTGAACTGTTAACCTGTGCACCCTGTGCGGCGTTATCAACCTGCCCCTGCTGATTATTCAGCGCGCTGTTGAGATCGCCCGGCAAGGTGACACGCTGCTGGTTCGGAGGTGTTTCAACCGGTGCAGCCTGAGTAGGAGTCGATGATACGGAAGGCATCGAAATGGATTGAGAACCGTTCGCGTCCGCCTGCGGATTACTGGTATCTGGCGTCGCACCACCTGCGGTTGACGGTGCGGCGTTCTGCTGGCCGCTCATGGAGGTCGAGCCGGAGAGATCAATATTCTTTTCCGAACCGCCAGTCGCAGGAGCAGCACTGTTATTGCCGGTATTACCTGCCGTACTCGCTGGCTTCTTGCTTTCATCGCCGCCATTCAGTGCAGAGCCGATACCCAGCACCAACAGCAACAGAACCAAAATCCCGATACCCATCATCATATGCTGACGGGAAACCGGCACTTTTACTTTCGGTGCAGACGACGATTTGCGGGGCCGCGTGGGACGGCGGTCACTGGCATCAGGTTTTAACTCGTCTTCCGGTTTAAACTCATCCATTTAGCCTCCTCCGTAAAACGGCACGCATCCGACGCACCGCATCACCACTCTCTTTTTTACCCGTCATATTTTGCGTCGCAGCTGCGTTGGCAGCGATCTGGGACGATCAATAACCACTCCCTGGGATGCGCCCGCCAGCCGCGTTCCTGCGACTCGAATTATTCAGGGTATTATAATGACTTCTGACAATCGTTAATTGCAGCCAGCACCATATCATGTGCCACGCCAGCACGCACTTCAGAGCGACCAATAGCGAGAGGCAGCACCAGACGCAATTCACCCGCCAGAACTTTTTTATCGCGCATCATATGCGGCAGATACTCTTCGGCAGCCATACTGGCCGGGCCATGCACCGGCAAACCGGCACGCAGCAACAGCGCAATAATGCGATCGGTATCGACCGGGCTGAACTGACCAAGGCGCTCAGCCGTACGTGCGGCCATCACCATGCCAGCCGCGACCGCTTCACCATGCAGCCAGTTGCCGTAGCCCATATGGGCTTCAATGGCATGACCAAAAGTATGGCCGAGATTGAGCAGCGCACGCTGACCGGTTTCACGTTCATCGGCAGCGACCACTTCGGCTTTCAACTCGCAGCAACGGCGAATACAGTACGCCATGGCTTTTTCATCCAGGGCCAGCAGAGCATCAAGATTTTGCTCCAGCCACTGGAAAAAATCACCATCCAGAATGATGCCGTATTTGATAACTTCAGCCAGACCCGACGCCAGCTCACGCGGCGGCAGGGTTGCCAGGCAATCGGTATCCACCACCACAGACGCTGGCTGATAAAACGCGCCAATCATGTTTTTGCCGAGGGGGTGGTTAACGGCGGTTTTGCCACCAACGGAGGAGTCAACCTGAGAAAGCAGCGTCGTCGGCACCTGAATAAAGCGCACGCCACGCTGATAGCTGGCCGCAGCAAACCCGGTCAGATCACCAATCACGCCGCCACCAAGGGCAATCAGCGTGGTATCGCGACCATGCGGTTTTTGCAGCAATGCCGTAAACACATCATCCATCACGGCCAGCGTTTTGTACTGTTCACCATCGGGCAGGATCACCTGATCCACTTTCACCCCGGCCGCACTCAACAGTGCCGACAGTTTTTGCAGGTACATCGGTGCCAATGTCTGGTTGGTCACCAGCATGGCATTGTCACCTGCTTTCAGCGGCCAAAAAGAAGCCGGATCGTTAAACAGCCCGGCAGCTATGGTGATGGGGTAACTGCGATCCCCCAGTGAGACAGTGATCTTCTCCATGATGACCGATACCTATTACTTAGCCCTCAGGCGCTGGATCAACTTTTTTCCAGCATGTTGATGATCTGATTAGCCACTACTTTTGCGCTCTGATCGTCAGTGCGGATAGTGACATCAGCGATCTCTTCATAAAGCGGATTACGTTCGCCAGCCAGCGCTTCCAGCACTTCGCGCGGCGGAGAGTCAACCTGCAGCAGCGGGCGCTTTTTATCACGCTGGGTGCGGGCAAGTTGCTTTTCGATGGTGGTTTCGAGATAGACGACCACACCGCGGGCGGAGAGACGATTACGGGTTTCCCGGGATTTGACGGAACCGCCACCGGTCGCCAGCACGATGCCCTGCTTTTCGGTTAGCTCGTTGATAATTTTCTCTTCACGATCGCGGAAACCCGCTTCGCCTTCAACGTCAAACACCCAGCCTACATCCGCTCCGGTACGTCGCTCAATTTCCTGATCGGAATCGAAAAATTCCATATTGAGTTGCTGAGCTAACTGACGACCAATAGTGCTTTTGCCGGCACCCATCGGCCCAACCAGAAAGATATTGCGTTTCTCTGCCATTTTGTCGGTATTACTAAGAATTCGTTGATGATACCCCGCGTTCAGCTTTTGCTGGCGGGACAGGAACTGAGACCTCATGAGCGTTAGCAAGAGTCAGACGAAAAATTATCTCAACACTCATGGCCGTTTGGCAACCGAATAAATTGCCCCCGGCGACCTCTTAACAGGACCGGTCTGTGGTTCGCGAGACGGTAACGCACCTCCGCTACCCCTTTAATACTTCAGGTTACAGGTATACTGGTTGCGATCAGTTATCCCCAATCACCTACTGCTCCGGGGGATTCGCTCCCTTGTTGCCTTCCTGCAACACACATTATTTGGGGTGTACATTCTTCTGACGCCAGTATCGCTTGTGACTGTCGCCCACCGGGAGGTTTTTTGTCGCGTTCCGTTACACCGTTTAAAAATCGCTAAACCTTGTAAGCTAATTCCTGTCCTGCGTCAACGCAGTTGGCATCATTGAGCGAATTTTCCTCATTATCCGGACGTAAGCGCTGCTTCCCTGACCAGTCTGGGTGTGATGAAAATCACCAGCTCCTTTTTTTTATGCTCATCCGTTTGATGGCGAAACAGATTTCCCAACAGCGGTAATTCCCCCAGCCAGGGTACCCGATGCTCCCCCTGAGAACGCTGCTGCTGGAAAATGCCGCCCAGCGCTAAAGTTTCACCATCTCGCAGCGTTACCTGCGTGTCGATTTCCTGCTTATCGATACTTAACGCCTGATGATCCCCGGTGTTGATGGTGCGACCCGGCATGTTCTGGCTCAGTCGCAGTTTTAACTGAATGCGTCCGTTTCCCAGTACTACCGGCGTCACTTCCATCCCCAGCACCGCTTCTTTAAATTCAATCGCCGTCGCGCCGCTGTTACCGGATTTCACCTCGTAGGGGATTTCCGTCCCCTGTTTAATGGTGGCGGTTTGCTGATGCGAAGTAAAAAGCCGTGGACTGGCGATGATTTCAATCTGGCTTTCCTGTTCCAGTGCGCTTAGCTCAAGGTTGAGTAATTCTCCCCCTACCTGCCCGAGCGTCACACCCATGCGAAAGGCAGGATTGCTCACCGCCAGCGGAATCTCCAGTTGTGGATTGCGCAGGGCCTGCATCACGTCTTCTGCAGGCGACATCCCCCAATTAACCCCCAATTCGCGCAAATGCTCCTCGCTGATGGTCACGATATGAGCCGACAGCTCGACCTGCTCCAGCGGCAAATCCAGCGCGCTGAGCCAGCGAGTCGCCTCCTTTAATGCCTGCGGCGTATCCCGTAGCAACAGGCTGTTGGTACGACTATCCACTGTGGCGCTGCCGCGCGGTGTCAGTAGCGAGCGCTCCGCCTGCAAACTGCGCCAGACATCGCCAGCGTTGGCGTAATGAAAGGTCACGGTTTGCTGTGCCAGCGCAATTTGCTGCTGCTGTTCTTCGCGTTCCGCCTGGGCTTTTTGCGTCTGCCATTGCTGCCAGCTTTCCGGATAAACCAGCAATACTCCCTCTTCGTGCACCACACTCAGCCGAGCCAGCCGGGATACCAGCGACAGCGCCCGCTGCCAGTCAACATCTTCCAGCCGCAGCGAGAGCCGCCCTTCAACGCCAGGCGCGATCAACAGGTTAGTTTGCTGATAATCCGCCAGCGCCTGCAAAATACGCTCAACCGGCGCATCGTCAAACACCAGACTCAGCCGCTGATCATTAGCGTGCAGTGGCGCGGTCAGCCATAGCAGCAACAGTATCCATACCTTCATCCGTGGCATAAAAACCTCCTTTTATTTGTAGGGTGATCTGCTGCGCTGAGCAGCTCTGGTCCGCATGCAGGCGCAACGTTCGTGACGTTACCTGCTGCACGCGCCAGCTCGAAAAAGGTAAAAGCATCTGCTCAGTCAGTCTGATACTTTTGCCCTGTGGTGAGCGCAGCCAGGCAACATAACGCTGGGGAGTGCCGACGATGCCCTGCAACCGCCATCCTTCAACAGAGGTAACAACGTTATGACAAATGGCAGGCGCAACCGGCTGGAAAGGGTCACGGGCCAGCGCGAGGGCGCTGTACAGTATCAACAGCAGGACAACGCTACTGCGCATCACTTTTCTCCAGCCAGAACTCTGCCATCAAGCCCCCTTGTTCCGACTGCAACTGAAAGCGTTCGGGAACAGGCAATGTCGTGTGCGCCAGCTCAGCAAACAGCGGAGTGAACTGCTGCCAGTTCAGTCTTAACACCACCTGCTGTGGCTGGCTTTCCGGCTGCCATGTGTCCAGTTGAGCGCCCCGCGCAGCCAGGATGGACTCCAGCAGCTTTGGGGAGTCACCCATCACGAGGGGTTGCTGTAACCTGCTGATTTCAGCAATCAGTGCATCAGCTGTGGGCCACAAAGCCAGCTGCTGCTGACGCTGTTGTTCCAATTGGGTCTGCTGTATCAGCTGACGTTCCCGCTCAGCCCGCGCCTGTTGCTGGGGCAACAGCATGACCAACCAACCCGCCACCAATATCGGCAGTGACAGCACCAGCAGCCAGGCCGCTCGCCATGTGAGCGTCAGTTGTCGCCAGCGTTGCAGCCATTCATTCACCGCTCACCTCCTGGACCTGGGCACGCAGGGTGAAACGATAGTGTCCATCGGACTGGCGTTGCACATTTCCCTGACGAATCACCGCAAATAGCGGCAAGGTTGCCAATTGAGAGCGAAAATCACTCACCGCAGTCATCCCGGAGGCCAGCCCTTCCAGTAATAATTGCCCCTGCCTGCGTTCAATGCGGCTGAGCCACAACGTTTCCGGCATCAGTTGCGGTAATCGCTGCCAGAATTGCTGCCAGGCCTGGTGCTGCAACTGTCGGGTCTGTTGCCTGTGTTGCGCCTGCACCAGGAAATCGCGCTGATGCACTAATGCCTGACGGGTATGAATATGTTGTTCCAGCGCGCTAATCCTTTGAGAGATCGCATGTTGCTCAGCACGCTGTTGCTGCGCTGCGTGATACCCCTGCCAGCCGCCTGATAGCACCACCAGCAGAGCAATACCCGGGGCGCTCACCAGTATCATCAGGCTCCGCTGACGCTGACGTTGCCACTGCTGGACGCGCCAGGGGAGCAGGTTTACCGTCAACATCAGGTATCCTCCGGGCGCAACGCCAGCCCGAGAGCCAGCGCAAAAACGCCCTCGTTTTCCGGTTGTGGTAGCTGTAAATAGCGCAACAGCGAAAAGGGTTTGATGGCGGTAAACCCGTCGGCAGGTGCCGTGCACAGCATCGCCTCTGCCTGGGGAAACGTCTCCTGTAAATGCGTCAGCGACAGTGGCCCGGTACCTGATCCAGAAACAACCTCTGAACCGGCCAGATACCAAAGCCAGTGATCGCTTAACGGATGAATCAGCAATTGTTGAGGGTTGAGCCGCAGGCGCTGAGCAACCTGCGCCAGCGCCAGGCTGCTCAACTCAAACACATCGGGCTGTAAACCAGCTTGTTGTAAGGGGGTGAGCCATTGTGCAATCACTTCGCGCCGTGCCGCCGTGATACACAAGTGTGATAAGGAAGATGCGCGATAATCCAGCGCCAGCGAGGCAGGCTCCACCGGAAATAACCTTTGCGCAGACGCCTGCACATAGCGGTTCAGCGCAGGTTCGCGCAGCGTGGTGTCCGGCAGAGGTAACGCACGTTGCAACACCAGTTGCGGCGGCAGGCCAACACGCAATGAAAAGCGCCCGGGTAGCTGGCGTCGCCACTGCTGTAACACCGTCAGCAGTGCCGGTGAGGAGTGCAGGACACCGTTTCTTAACGTATCCTGCGGCAGTGCCTGCTGCTGCCAGTGCCTGAGTTGCCAGCCGTGACGCCGCCGCTGGATCGCCACCGCACAAAACTGTCCATTTTGAATATCCAACCCAATTTGCCAGCGCTGAAAAACCATGCGCGTATTCTCCTTATCCTTAGAGGTAAAAATCCTGAATATCCTGCGTTGCAGGATGGCAGCCGGTGCATAAACCCTCAGGTTACTGGCCCGAGAGAATACAGATAGCGAACGCTCCGGCAACTTGAAGTATGCCGGGTATATCAAAGCGTCAGGCTTGCCTTTATACTACCGCGCGATTGTTTATAAACTGCCCAAACGACAACAGATGGGAAATCTCAGGTGAAGTTCGTAAAGTATTTATTGATCCTTGCAGTGTGTTGCATCTTGCTGGGAGCCGGCTCGATTTATGGTTTGTACAAGTACATAGAGCCGCAGTTGCCCGACGTAAACACATTAAAAGATGTGCGCCTGCAAACCCCGATGCAGGTTTATAGCGCGGATGGCGAGCTTATCGCCCAGTACGGCGAAAAACGCCGTGTGCCGCTTACCCTGCAACAAATGCCGCCTGAGCTGATCAAAGCGTTTATTGCCACCGAAGATAGCCGTTTCTACGAGCATCATGGTGTTGATCCGGTTGGTATTTTCCGTGCTGCCAGCATTGCGCTGGTTTCCGGCCATGCTTCGCAGGGTGCCAGTACCATTACCCAGCAGCTCGCGCGTAACTTCTTCCTCAGCCCGGAACGCACCCTGATGCGTAAGATTAAGGAAGCGTTCCTGGCGATCCGCATCGAACAGTTGCTGACCAAAGATGAAATTCTTGAGCTGTACCTCAATAAGATTTACCTCGGTTACCGCGCCTATGGTGTGGGTGCTGCTGCGCAGGTCTATTTTGGTAAATCAGTCGATCAGCTATCGCTGAGTGAAATGGCGATGATTGCCGGCCTGCCAAAAGCACCGTCAACCTTCAACCCGCTCTATTCGCATCAGCGCGCACTGGCTCGCCGTAATGTCGTGCTGTCCCGCATGCTGGATCAGAATTACATCACCCAGCAGCAGTACGATGATGCACGCAACACGCCGCTGGTAGCCAGTTATCATGGCCCGGAAATCGCCTTCTCCGCCCCTTATCTGAGCGAGATGGTGCGCCAGGAGATGGTGAAGCGCTACGGTGACAGTGCCTACGAGGATGGTTACAAGGTTTACACCACCGTGACGCGTCGTTTGCAGGAAGCGGCACAGCAGGCTGTGCGCAACAACGTGATCGCCTATGATATGCGTCATGGCTATCGTGGTCCGACGAACGTGTTGTGGAAAGCAGGTGAAACCAGCTGGGATCAAACCCGCATCCAGAACGCGCTGAAAGACCTGCCCCTCTATGGCCCGCTTAATCCGGCCGTGGTCACCAGTGTCAGTAACGACGGTGCGACAGCCATGCTGAAAGATGGCAGCAGCGTGTCACTGGCAATGGCCGGTGTTCGCTGGGCCAGAGCCTACAAATCCGACACTCTGCAAGGTCCTACGCCGCGTAGCGTGTCTCAGGTGTTACAGGCAGGCCAGCAGATTTGGGTACGTAAGGTTGATAATGATTGGTGGCTGGGCCAGGTTCCGCTGGTGAACTCGGCTCTGGTATCGCTCAATCCTGAAGATGGTGCGGTACGCGCGCTGGTCGGTGGTTTTGACTTCAATCAGAGCATGTTCAATCGCGCGACCCAGGCGTTGCGTCAGGTTGGCTCCAATATCAAGCCATTCCTGTACACCGCCGCAATGGACCGTGGGCTGACGCTGGCTTCCATTCTGAACGACGTGCCGATTTCACGTTGGGATGCGGGTGCGGGAGCCGACTGGCGACCGAAAAACTCCCCGCCGACCTATGACGGCCCTATTCGTTTGCGTCAGGGCTTAGGTCAGTCGAAAAACGTCGTCATGGTACGTGCGATGCGTGCCATGGGTGTCGATTATGCAGCGCAGTATCTGCAACGTTTCGGCTTCCCGGCACAGAACATCATTCATACCGAATCGCTGGCGTTGGGTGCCGCTTCATTCACCCCGATGCAGGTGGTACGCGGTTACTCGGTGATGGCGAACGGAGGCTTCCTGATCGATCCGTATTTCATTACGAAGATTGAGAACGAACAGGGTGCCACAGTATTTGAAGCCAAACCGAAAATCGCCTGCCCGCAGTGCAATTTGCCGGTAATTTATGGTGATACGCAAAAATCCGTTGCGTTGAATGAGGAGAGCGTCGAAAACGTCGCTGTCTCCAGCCAGGCGCAGAACCAGACGGTTCCACAGCCGGAACTGGAACAGGTGCCAGCTCAGCCGCAACCGGCGGGCGACCAGCAGTATGCTCCGCATGTGATCAATACGCCGCTGTCGTTCCTGATTAAAAGCGCGCTGAACAGTAACGTCTTCGGCGAACCGGGTTGGATGGGTACCGGCTGGCGCGCGGGTCGTGACCTGAAACGTAACGATATCGGCGGTAAAACCGGTACCACCAACAGCTCGAAAGATGCCTGGTTCTCCGGTTACGGTCCTGGCGTCGTGACGTCGGTATGGATCGGCTTCGATGATTCTCGTGCGTTGGGCCGCACCACAGTTTCGGGTGCCATTCCGGATCAAATCTCTGGCTATGAAGGTGGTGCGAAGAGTGCACAACCGGCGTGGGATGATTATATGAAATCCGCACTGGATGGCGTTCCGGTTCAACCGTTAACACCGCCAGATGGCGTGGTAACGGTAACCATCGATCGCGGCACCGGCAAGCTGGCGAATGGCGGCGGTAATACGCGTCAGGAGTTCTTTATCAACGGTACGCAGCCGACCGAATATTCGGTCCATGATGTCGGTACCACCATTATGGACAACGGGCAAAGCCACGAATTGTTCTGATAAAAAAAGCCGGCAAATATGCCGGCTTTTTTATGATGCTCATCCGCAAGAACCTGATGCGTGATGCCTCAGTAACTCAGCCGCCCCTGTTTCACCAGCCATTCGCGCACCAAAAACAATGCACTCACGTTGCGGGCCTCACGGAAATCAGGTTCTTCCAGCAAAGCCAGCAGGTTATTGAGGGGCCAGCGGCGGACAATCAGTGGTTCTGGTTCATCCCCCTCCAGCTTTTCCTCATACAGCCCTTCCGCCACCACAATGTTCATCTTGCTGGAGAAATAAGAGGGAGCCATGGTGAGTTTGCCCAACGTTTCCAGTTTAGTCGCACCAAAACCGACCTCTTCTTTTAGCTCACGATCTGCCGCTTCAAACGCACTTTCACCCGGATCGATGAGTCCTTTTGGGAAACCCAGCTCGTAACTTTCCAGCCCGACGGCATATTCCTGAATCAGAAGCACATCGTCACCGAGGATGGGGACAATCATCACCGCTTCCCGATCGGAAGGTTTCATGCGCTCGTAAACCCGCCGGGCGCCATTACTGAAAGCGAGATCGACTGCTTCGATGGTAAACAATCGGGAGCGGGCCACCGCTGCCACGTTGAGGATGTCAGGTTTTTTCTGTGGAGTTTTCATATCAACCTCAAACTTTGCACGACCTTGTGATGCGATAATGCCAGCATCGGCACAGCATACCGAAGCCCGAATAAATGTGCGACAAACAGCGCAGGTAAACTAAGATGTCATATATTTACTAACCGGTACTAACAACATATTGTTATTTCAGCTTTAAAACTCTCACAATAAGTCAACCGGGAGAAGGTAAATTCAGAAAATACCGATTTTTAATTGAGTGGGGTCCCGATAATATTCCGATAAGGAATAATCTAATAATTTCTAATTTAATGATTTTGCGCGTTATTTTATCTGACATTTCACTTGTCAGAATGACATCAGCTCGCCAAAATTGACCTGTATTGATCATTCACCGGGAGCAGATCGTTAACGTGAAGGCAGTTTTTTGGCTGAACTGAGCATAGCATGAGCACAATTATCATTATTCTGGCCATCGTGATGGCTTGCTCAATGCTGGCAGGCATAGGTTATTGGTACGCTATGCGGCATCGTCCGCCGTTGGCGAAACCTCTGCCGTTCATTAATCCGCCCTGCCGTAAACTCACTGACGAAGAACGCGCTGCTGTTGAAAAGTACATTGCCTCGCTGGCGAAACAGCATCAACAGCAAGACATGCGCGCCAGCAAGAAACAGCGGGAACCTGAAGGATTAACGCTGACGGCGCAAAGCAACAATGTCTATCCTGTCACCCGTGCTATCACCCGTTATGGTTTATCGACCGATGCGCCGCAGAAATGGCGTTACTATCTGGATGCGGTCGAAGTGCATCTGCCGCCACTGTGGGAACAGTACATCGCCGATGAAAATTACGTTGAACTGATTCGCACCCAAACCCTGCCGCTGGTGATCTCGCTGAATGGTCATTCACTGGTGGACTACGCCGTTGAACAGCCCGCGCTGCCGCCACTGGTACGCTCGATGTCGACCAATGCCTCAATCCGCAAGGAGGAGAGTGAAAATGTCGAGCTGTTGCAGGTGCGTAAAGAAACGCCAGAAGAATATGCGCTGTCCCGCACCGATGGTACCCGCGAAGCAGCCACTATCTGTTTTGCTTTCCTGTTGTTCTTCCTGAGTCTGGTACTGCCTGGCAGCATGATGGTATGGATCGCCCTGCTGGGTGGCGCGATGATCGCCGTCAGTCTGTGGTTTCTCTACCGCTGCCCGGGTGAAAAAGATTTACGTGACGTGCATTGCCTGCGCGGCGCACCAAAACGCTGGGGGCTGTTTGGTGAGTCAAATCAGGAACAAAGCAACATCTCCCTCGGTATTATCGATTTAGTCTATCCGTCCCACTGGCAGCCCTACGTGGCACACGATCTGGGCCAGGTGACCGATGTCGAGATTTACCTGAATCGCCAGGTGGTACGCCAGGGGCGTTTCCTGTCATTGCAGGATGAAGTACGTAACTTCCCGGTACAGCGCTGGCGCAAAAATCTGGTGCTGGCCTGCGGTTCGCTGCTGGTGCTGATCATGCTGGTCAGCTGGATTCCGCTCAGCATGCCCATCAAGCTCAGTCTCGCCTGGGTGAAAGGCACCGAAAGCCTGGAAGTGAATAACGTTGATAAGCTGAATGCGATGCCGTTGCATATTGGTGATAGCCTGAAGGTCAGCGGTACCGGCATGTGTTCCGTGCCCGGTAACTACCAGAGCAATCGCAGCTACACTTTTATGCCGTTCGATTGCTCGGCCATCTACTGGAATAACGCCACGCCGCTGCCGCAGCCACAATCCGATATTATCGATAAAGCCGCCGCGCTGCTCGATACCACTACGCGCCAGCTGCACCCTGAAACCAACACCGACCCTAAACTCAACCCGCAACTCGCGTCTGCGATTCAGAAGTCGGGCATGATTTTACTGGATGACTTCTCCGATTTGGTGCTGAAAACTCAGGATTTGTGTAGCCAGCAACAGGACTGTGTGCGACTGAAAAACGCGCTGGTTAACCTCGGCAATGCCAAAGACTGGGATACGTTGATCCATCGCGCGGATTCCGGGCGTCTGAACGGTATGAACGTGCTGCTGCGACCGGTGAGCGCCGAGGCGCTGGAAAATCTGGTCAATACCGCGACCTCTACCTTCTTCTCACGCGAAACCCGCCGGGCAGCGGAAAATCTCAACAGCCCGCCGCCGGGTGGTTTTCTGATTATCAGCGATGAAGGTCGTCAGCTGGTGAACCAACCGCAACCGGCCGTGCCGCTGTTTGACCTTGATGCACCATCGCAGTGGCGCGAACTGCAACGCATGTCCGCAATGCTGCTGCACACGCCCTTCTCCGCCAGCGGTATCATTACCAGCATTACCACTGATGCCAACGGCACCCGCCACATCGCGCTACATAATGAACCCGATGCCATGGCGCAGTGGCGCTATCTCGGCACCGCGTTACTGATGGTGGTGTTGATTGCCTGCGCATTGATTAACGGCCTGCTGGCGTTACGCCGCGTGCATCGCAACCGCCGCCGTATGGCCGAGATACAGCAGTATTACGACAAATGTTTTAATCACAATCTCAGCACTATGCAGAGCGTGCGCTCACTGTTCTGAGCCTTTCCCTTCTGTGCTACCCTGTCGCCCTGTTTTCAGGGCGGGAATTAACATGCAGGCTACGCTTAACTGGACCGGAATCGACACCGTGCTGCTGGACATGGACGGCACCCTGCTCGATCTCGCCTTTGATCGCCATTTCTGGCTGGAACATGTACCAGAAACCCTGAGTCGTGAGCGAGCCATCACGCTGAACGAAGCCCATCAATTGATTCGGGAAAAGTATCATGCCGTGGCGCATACGCTAAACTGGTACTGTCTGGATTACTGGTCGCAAGAGCTGGCGTTAGATATTCGTGCCATGACCTTCGCTCAGCGTGAACGCGCTGCCCTGCGTGAGGATACGCAACCTTTTTTGCAGGCGCTGCGGGCGGCAGGTAAACGCACGATTTTGCTGACCAATGCCCATCCATACAATCTGGACGTCAAACTGGCGCAGACCGGATTGTCTGCCCACCTTGATTTATTACTTTCTACCCATACCTTTGGGTATCCGAAAGAAGACCAGCGTCTCTGGCAGGCGGTACAGCAGCAAACCGGTTTCAACAATGCGCGCACACTGTTCATTGACGACAGTGAACCGATTCTTGATGCCGCGACGCGCTGGGGTATCCGCTGGTGCTTAGGCGTAAGCAATCCGGATTCCGGTCGCCCGGATCAATCCTTCAGTCGCCATCAGGCAGTGAGGGATTATCGTGAGTTGCTTGCTTCGCTTCGTTAAATCAGGAGCCGCAATGAAAGAGAAAGACAGCGAAGGCGTACGCCTCGACAAATGGCTGTGGGCGGCGCGCTTTTATAAAACCCGAGCCATCGCGCGCGAAATGATTGAAGGCGGCAAGGTGCATTACAACGGCCAGCGCAGTAAGCCGAGCAAGCTGGTGGAACTGGAAGCAGAGCTGACGCTGCGTCAGGGCAATGATGAACGCACCGTGATCATCACTGCCATCAGCGATCAACGCCGCCCGGCCACTGAGGCCCAGGCGCTGTACGCAGAAACCGCCGCCAGTATTGAGAAACGGGAAAAGCTGGCTCTGGCGCGCAAAATGAACGCCCTGAGTATGCCGCACCCCGATCGCCGCCCTGATAAGAAGGAGCGCCGCGATCTGATGAAATTTAAATTGTCGGGCGAGGAATAACTCGCGCCCCAACGAGAGAAAATCTATGTCTGTTCAAGATCAACTGCACCGTTACCTGTTTGAAAATGCGGCCGTGCGCGGCGAGCTGGTGAATGTTTCAAAAACCTGGAGCGAGATCGTGGAAAACCACGACTATGCTGAGCCGGTAAAAAACCTGCTGGGCGAGTTACTGGTTGCCACCAGCCTGCTGACCGCCACGCTGAAGTTTGATGGTGACATCACCGTGCAGTTGCAGGGCGATGGCCCGCTGTCGCTGGCGGTGATCAACGGGAATAACCGTCAGGAGCTGCGTGGTGTCGCGCGAGTAAAAGAAGAGATCGCGCCAGACAGCAGCCTGAAGCAGATGGTCGGGAACGGTTATCTGGTCATCACCATTTCCCCGGAAAAGGGCGAGCGCTATCAGGGTGTAGTCGGTCTGGAAGCAGACACGCTGGCAGGATGCCTGGAAGATTACTTTATGCGTTCTGAGCAGTTGCCAACCCGCCTGTTCATTCGCACCAATGAAAAGGGTGCTGCCGGGATTCTGTTGCAGGTGCTGCCTGCTCAGGAGCCAAACCTCGACGATTTCAATCATCTGGCGACACTGACTGAAACCGTCAAAGCTGAAGAGTTGATCGAGCTGCCAGCCACCGATGTCTTGTGGCGTTTGTATCATCAGGAAGAAGCCACGGTGTACGATCCCACGCCGGTAAGCTTCAAATGTACCTGTTCGCGCGAACGCTGTGGCGAAGTGCTGAAAACGCTGCCGGTGGAAGAAGTTGATGAGATCCTCGAAGAGGATGGTGAAATCGACATGCACTGCGATTATTGCGGCGCGCATTATGTTTACGATGCCGTCGATATTGCGGCGATTCGTAATACACCAACCGGTAGCAGCGATCAGCTGCACTGATTGTCTGGGCGGCTACTGCCGCCCTTAATCCTTACTTAAATTACCTTCTTTTCTCTGACATTAGTTTTATAACTAATTGATTTACCTGCCAATGCGCGTTGAGTCGCATTTCTGACTAACAAACCTTTTCCCTCCTGCCCGGTGGAGTACACTGCGCGCGATCATCCCCCTCATAATTAATAATAAAAACAGACACCGATTAAAGGAGCATTCACATGCGCGTTAACGGCCTGACATCGCAAGATCTCGCCACTTTAGGCATCAACGACACCACGGAAGTGGTGTACAACCCGGACTTTGACACCCTGTTTCAGGAAGAAACCCGCCCTGAGCTGGAAGGCTATGCGCGCGGCATCCTGACACAAAGCGGGGCTATCGCTGTTGATACCGGCATTTTCACCGGCCGCTCACCAAAAGATAAATACATCGTGCGCGATGACACCACACGCAACACCCTGTGGTGGAATGACGTAGGGGAAGGCAAGAATGATAACCAGCCCCTGACAGCCGAAACCTGGCAGGCGCTGAAGCAGTGTGTTACCCAGCAGTTATCCGGTAAACGCCTGTTTGTGGTGGATGCGTTCTGCGGTGCCAACCCGGATACACGCCTCAGCGTGCGCTTCGTGATGGAAGTAGCCTGGCAGGCACACTTCGTCACAAACATGTTCATCCGTCCGAGTGATGAAGAACTGGCGCAGTTCACCCCGGATTTCGTGGTGATGAACGCAGCGCGTTGTACCAATCCCAACTGGCAGGCGCAGGGATTGCATTCAGAGAACTTCGTTGCTTTTAACCTGACAGAACGCATGCAACTGATTGGCGGCACCTGGTACGGCGGCGAGATGAAGAAGGGCCTGTTCGCTATCATGAATTATCTGCTGCCGCTGCAGGGTATCGCGTCGATGCACTGCTCGGCCAACGTCGGTAAAGCAGGTGATGTCGCGGTGTTCTTCGGTCTCTCCGGCACCGGCAAGACTACGCTGTCCACCGATCCCGATCGTCAGTTGATTGGTGATGATGAGCACGGCTGGGACGATGATGGGGTCTTCAATTTTGAAGGTGGCTGCTATGCCAAAACCATTAATCTCTCGGCGCAGGCTGAACCGGAAATCTATAACGCGATTCGCCGCAATGCACTGCTGGAGAACGTGGTGGTTAATGCTGATGGTAGCGTCGATTATGCCGATGGCAGCAAAACCGAAAACACCCGTGTTTCCTACCCGATTGAGCACATCGAAAACATCGTGCGGCCGGTGTCCAAAGCGGGTCACGCGCAGCGCGTTATTTTCCTCACTGCCGATGCCTTCGGCGTGCTGCCACCGGTGGCCCGCTTAACACCAGAACAGACGCAATATCATTTCCTGTCTGGCTTTACCGCCAAACTGGCCGGTACGGAACGCGGCGTGACTCAGCCAACGCCCACTTTCTCAGCCTGTTTTGGTGCCGCGTTTCTGACCCTGCATCCAACGCAGTATGCGGATGTGCTGGTTAAACGCATGGAAGCGGCAGGCGCGCAGGCTTACCTGGTGAATACTGGCTGGAACGGTAGCGGAAAACGTATTTCGCTGAAAGACACCCGCGCGATTATCAACGCCATTCTGGCGGGTGAACTGGATGATGTTGAGACGCAAACGCTGCCGGTATTTAACCTGCAAATCCCCACACGGCTGGCACAGGTGAGTGAGGCAATGCTCGATCCACGCGCCAGCTGGTCCAGCCCTGCGGCATGGCAGGAAGCCGCACAGGACCTGGCACAGCGTTTTATCAATAACTTTGAGAAATACACCGATAACGCCGCCGGAGCCGCGTTGGTGAACGCCGGACCGCAAATCTAACAACGGCCCTGACTCGTAGCGGCGCGATTTATTGCGCCGCTACAACAGGTTTTTGCTTTGCCTGTCAGGCGCTATGGTTGCTGTTGACCAGCGCGGTGCCGGTCTCCGGCACCGGCAACCAGGCGCGAATACGCAGGCCACCGTGTTCACTGACGCCAATTTCCAGCGACCCTTCATGCGCATCGATAATACGCTGCACAATCGCCAGACCCAGCCCGGTACCACTGGTACTACGCGCACTATCGCCGCGCACAAAAGGCTGGAACAGATGCTGTAGCTGTTCCGGTTTAATCCCCGGACCATCATCCTCCACCTGGAACCAGGCGCGATTCAGCTCCTGCCCACTGCTGACCTTGATCCAGCCGTTGCCATAACGCGCGGCATTGACCACCAGATTTGCCACGGCACGCTTAATCGACAGTGGGTTGATATCCAGCATCAACTCCTCCGGCATCACCGCATTCTCAATCTCGCGCTCATAACCACTCTCGGCTGCGACGACTTCACCCAGCACACTATTCAGATCGGCACGCTCAGTCTGCATCTCCTGGCCGGTACGCAGATAGTCGATGAACTGCTCGATAATTGCGTTGCACTCTTCGATATCTTTGTTAATCGACTCAGCCAGATAGCCGTCCTCCTCGCTCATCATTTCGGTAGCAAGGCGAATACGCGTCAGCGGGGTGCGCAGATCATGGCTGACACCCGCCATCAGCAGGGTACGGTCATCTGCCAGTTGCTTCACGCCAGCCGCCATCTGGTTAAAGGCGCGCGTCACCGAACGCACTTCCGATGCGCCATATTCACGCAGCGGCGGCGGAATAATGCCTTTCCCCACCTGCAAGGCGGCATGTTCAAGATCAACCAAAGGTCGGTTCTGGATACGGATAAACAGCCAGGCACCGCCTATCGCCAGCAGCATAATCGCCAGCGTGTAGCGGAACAGCGGCGAGAAATCCCCCTGATGGATTTCGGTCAGCGGCACACGCACCCAGATATCGGGTGACAACCAGGTTTTCAGCCACACCACGGGAGAGTTTTTATTCACTTCTACCCGCACATCGGTTGGCCCACCAAGCTGCTGCGCCATCTGCTCGCTCAGGAATTCGTAGTGTTGCGCCCAGCGCAACCCACTCTCTTCCGCCGCAGCATTGGTATACAGCGAGATCCCCAGCTCACGATAGATTTCACGTCGGAAGGCCGGAGGCACTTCCAGCTGCGTGCCATCCTCCAGTTGCAGGCGGTCGGTCATCAGCATACGGACTTCATAAGCGAGGACTTTGTTGAACTGCTGCAGGCTGGGAAGAATGGCGAAATTCAGCACCACCAGATAGGTCGTTACCAGGCTGACGAACAGCAAGGTAACGATCAATAACAGGGTGCGGGCAAACGAACTGCGAGGTGAGAAGCGCAATCGCCTCATGCTTTACTGCCGTCCGGAACGAATACGTAACCAAGACCCCACACGGTCTGAATGTAGCGCGGATGTGCTGGATCTTCTTCCACCATACGACGCAGACGGGAAATCTGCACATCGATGGAACGTTCCATCGCACTGTACTCACGACCACGCGCCAGGTTCATCAGCTTATCGCGCGACAACGGTTCACGCGGGTGGCTGACCAGCGCTTTCAGTACGGCAAATTCCCCGCTGGTGAGCGGCATAGGCTCATCTTCACGGAACATCTCACGCGTACCCAGGTTCAGCTTGAATTTACCAAAGGCAATAACGGCCTCTTCCTGCGAAGGTGCGCCCGGCAGCTCATTCGCCTGACGGCGCAGCACAGCACGGATGCGTGCCAGCAATTCACGCGGGTTGAAAGGCTTCGGAATATAGTCGTCGGCACCAATTTCCAGCCCGACAATACGGTCTACTTCTTCGCCTTTGGCGGTAACCATAATGATTGGCATTGGATTGCTTTGGCTGCGCAGACGGCGGCAAATCGACAAACCATCTTCGCCCGGCAACATCAGGTCAAGCACCATCAGGTGGAAAGATTCGCGGGTTAACAGACGATCCATTTGCTCGGCGTTGGCAACGCTGCGCACCTGAAAGCCCTGTTCGGTGAGATAGCGTTCGAGCAACGCGCGCAAACGCATATCATCATCGACGACCAGAATTTTGTAGTTCTCTTGCATGTTCAACTCCCAAAGGCGCCATTGCCTGAGCCAATATTGTTAAAAAAAGATGCCTTACAGTGACAGTCATTAATGGTTTATATTCTAGCCGAAATTGTTACAAAGCATATTAAACAGCAGCTTATCTTTAATTTCACCGCTTAATTGTGGCGCATTTCTCGCTTTTTGCTCGTTCGATCAATATGTTTGAGGGATCTCTGAAAAATCCCCCCCTTTTCTTTTTGTCACTGGTTCTGCTGACCCTGTCCTGGCGCGGAAGGCATCGTTTGCCATTTTTCTGACCATTCCTTCTCAGAATATCCCATCGAACCTCTGCCGGAAGCATAAAATGTGGTGTTTTTTTATTACGCTGCGCTTCTTCTCTCGGATGAATCTCTGGCTCTGACGAAATTAAGGCCAGAGTTAAATAAAGCAATAAAAATCAATCATTAACATCCACTTCCTTCTCCCGACATGATCTCAGACACTGCTTCCGTACCTGTTGAAATTGAGTTCATGTGGAGAGAAAGAAAATGAAAAAAAGTTTATTTCTGCTGAGCGTATTGGTGCTGACCAGCAGTACCCAGGTCCATGCAGCCCCCGGCATCGGAGAGGCGGCGGGTTCTCAGGCATCTGCAAACGCGAAAGGCACATCGGAAGCCGTCGGTATCGGTACCGTAGCGGCATTGCTGGGTGTGGCGTTAGCGACCGCTGGAGGTAACGGTAACGGCACCTCGACATCCACCTCAACCACTACCATGACCCATCCTGCTAAATAACGGATTGCAGGCGCGGCAGGAACGCGGCGCCTCAGGTGTTTTACCAGCCCTTTCGCCAGCGGAGAATAATTTTTACCCCCGGCTTTCTTACAAAAGCTCTTATTCTCCGCCCCTTTTTTCTTCTGTGTCTTTCACATATTCAATGCGGTTCACCAGCCAAAGCTTCTGCCCTTCCGGCGTCGTCACCGCCACTTCGTCATCCACTTCCTTTTTGATCAGCGCACGCGCCATCGGCGAATCAATCGAGATGTAATCTTTTACGTCGCCGTAGATCTCATCCGGGCCGACAATGCGAAACCGTTTCACATCTCCCTGTTCGTTCTCCACCTCAACCCAGGCGCCAAAGAAAACCTTCCCCTCCTGCTGCGGTGCATAATCGACGATCTTCAGCTCCGCCAGGCATTTACGCAGATAACGTACGCGGCGGTCGATTTGTCGCAGCAGGCGTTTGTTGTAGGTGTAATCGGCATTTTCCGAACGATCGCCCAGGCTGGCGGCCCAGGAGACAATTTTGGTGATTTCCGGACGCTTTTCATTCCACAAATGATCGTGCTCAGCACGCAATTTGTTATAGCCCTCGCGGGTAATCAGTTGGGTTTTCATCGCGTCAACTCGTCGTAGCAGGTCTTATTTAGCATAGTGGAGGCTAACAATATGCGACCAGGCGGACATCAGCAAGATCGGGGCGGCAATGTGCGAAACGCATTCAGAAAATGACGGATTCACCTGCCACCGTCTGGCAATTTTCACCCTCAGCCCGTATAACTGTCCCCTGTTTCTTAACCCCGTGTAAGCAAGACAGTAACTGATGATGAAAGATTCGCTGAGCCAGATTATCGCAAGTGAGCTGAAGGCGCGTGACGAACAGGTTGACGCCGCCATCCGCCTGCTTGACGAAGGGAACACCGTGCCGTTTATCGCACGCTACCGTAAGGAAGTCACCGGCGGGCTGGACGATACCCAGTTGCGCCAGCTGGAGAGCCGCCTCGGCTATCTGCGTGAGCTGGAGGAGCGCCGCCAGTCGATTCTGAAATCCATCGACGAACAGGGCAAACTCACCGCCGACCTCGCCAGTGCCATTAATGGCACCCTCAGTAAAACTGAGCTGGAAGACCTCTACCTGCCGTATAAACCGAAGCGCCGCACCCGTGGTCAGATTGCCATTGAAGCCGGCCTCGAGCCGCTGGCCGACACGCTCTGGCAGGATCCGTCGCACGACCCTGAGCAACTGGCTGCGGGCTATGTCGATGCCGACAAAGGCGTCGCCGATGTGCGTGCCGCGCTGGATGGCGCACGTTATATCCTGATGGAACGCTTTGCTGAAGACGCTACCCTGCTGGCCAAAGTGCGTGACTACCTGTGGAAAAATGCCCACCTGGTTTCCCGCGTCGTCGAAGGCAAAGAAGACGAAGGCGCGAAATTCCGCGACTACTTCGATCATCACGAAGCACTCAGCACCGTGCCTTCACACCGTGCGCTGGCGATGTTCCGTGGCCGCAACGAAGGCGTGCTGCAACTGTCGCTGAATGCCGATCCGCAATTCGAAGAAGCCCCACGCGAAAGCCACGGCGAAACGTTGATCGCCAGCCACCTGAATCTGCGTCTGAACAATGCCCCGGCAGACAGCTGGCGTAAAGCAGTAGTGAGCTGGACATGGCGCATCAAGGTGCTGCTGCATCTGGAAACCGAGCTGATGGGTACGGTACGCGAGCGCGCGGAAGATGAAGCCATCAACGTGTTTGCCCGTAACCTGCATGACCTGCTGATGGCCGCACCTGCGGGCATGCGTTCCACCATGGGTCTCGATCCTGGCCTGCGTACCGGCGTGAAAGTGGCGGTGGTCGATGCCACCGGCAAACTGGTAGCAACCGACACCATTTACCCGCATACCGGCCAGACGGCCAAAGCGGCAACGGCTGTCGCTGCGCTTTGCGCCAAACATCAGGTTGAACTGGTGGCGATTGGTAATGGCACCGCATCGCGCGAGACCGAACGTTTTTTCCTTGATGTGCAGAAGCAGTATCCGCAAATCAAAGCGCAGAAAGTGATTGTTAGCGAAGCCGGTGCATCGGTTTATTCCGCTTCGGAGTTGGCCGCGCTGGAGTTCCCGGATCTGGATGTGTCGCTGCGTGGCGCGGTGTCGATTGCCCGCCGTTTACAGGACCCACTCGCCGAGCTGGTGAAGATCGACCCGAAATCCATAGGGGTGGGCCAGTATCAGCACGACGTCAGCCAGAGCCAGCTGGCGAAGAAACTGGACGCGGTGGTGGAAGATTGTGTGAACGCCGTCGGTGTTGATCTCAACACCGCCTCGGTTGCGCTGCTGACGCGTGTCGCGGGCCTGACCCGTATGATGGCGCAGAACATTGTCAGCTGGCGTGACGAGAATGGCCGTTTCCAGAACCGTCAGCAACTGCTGAAAGTCAGCCGTCTTGGCCCCAAAGCCTTTGAACAGTGTGCGGGCTTCCTGCGCATCAACCACGGCGACAACCCGCTGGATGCCTCCACCGTGCACCCGGAAGCCTACCCGGTGGTTGAGCGCATTCTGGCCGCCACCGAACAGGCGCTGAACGAGTTGATGGGCAATCCTGGCAGCCTGCGTAACCTCAGCGCGCGTGATTTCACCGATGAGCGTTTTGGTCTGCCCACTGTCACCGACATCATCAAAGAGCTGGAAAAGCCGGGCCGTGACCCGCGTCCCGAGTTCAAAACCGCCCAGTTCGCCGAGGGCGTGGAAACGCTCAACGATCTGCTGCCAGGGATGATTCTGGAAGGGGCGGTCACCAACGTGACCAACTTTGGTGCTTTTGTCGATATCGGTGTGCATCAGGATGGCCTGGTTCACATTTCGTCGCTGTCGGATAAGTTTGTCGAAGACCCGCATCAGGTGGTGAAAGCCGGGGATATCGTCAAAGTCAAAGTGATGGAAGTCGATCTGCAACGTAAGCGCATCGCACTCACCATGCGTCTGGACGAGCAACCCGGTGAGAGCAACGTCCGCGGCGGTGGAAACCGCAATGCGGGTAAAGAGTCGGCGCGCCCGGCACAGGCGAACAAAGGCCGGGCAAAACCTGCCAGCCAGCCTGCCGGTAACAGCGCGATGGGTGATGCGCTGGCCGCTGCCTTCGGTAAAAAACGCTAACAACCTGCCCTGAAATGCGCGGTGGCTGCCTGGTCACCGCGCACATCAGGTTGATAAATCTCCTCATCCAGCTACGCTGAAAAAATCCGTGTGAAAAAATGACCTTCCGCGTGGCACAGCGATCTGATGGATATTATCAACGCCTTACTTGATGAGATTTATGCAGGCACCTTCCCCGTGGCGGCCCGTGAGCGTCTGCTTTCCCATATTCGCGCCGCACGTGATACCGTCAAAATCCCGCGCAAACCGCACTGGGATGAAAAGGATGTAGTGCTGATCACCTATGCCGATCAGTTTCGTGAGCCGGAAGTGCCCACGCTTGCCACCTTCTCCCGCTTTTACCAGCAACATCTGCAAGGCACCTTTTCGCTGGTCCACCTGCTGCCGTTTTTTCCCTACTCTTCGGACGATGGTTTTTCGGTCATCGACTATCACCAGGTCAACCCGATTTGTGGCGACTGGCAGGATGTGGCCGCACTGCATACCCATACCCGGCTGATGTTCGATTTCGTCTGTAACCATATGTCCGCACACAGCGCCTGGTTTCGTCACTTTCTGGCGCAGGACCCCGGCTGGGATGACTTTTTTATCAGTATGCCGCCCGCGACCGATCTCAGTGCCGTGACCCGCCCACGCACATCACCACTGCTGACGCCGTTCACCATGGCCGATGGTGCAACGCGTTTTATCTGGACCACCTTCAGCGCCGATCAAATCGATCTCAACTTCGCCAATCCGGAAGTGCTGATCCGCATGGTTAACGTGTTGCTCGATTACCTGAAGAAAGGCGCCGACTATGTCCGGCTGGATGCCGTGGGCTATATGTGGAAAACGCCGGGGACGAACTGCATTCATCTGCCAAAAACCCATCAGCTGGTGAAGCTGTTCCGCGCCATTGCCAATGTGGTCGCACCGGGGACAGTCATCGTCACCGAAACCAACGTGCCGCATAAAGACAACATCGGCTATTTTGGCAATGGCCACGACGAGGCGCAGATGGTGTACCAGTTTTCGCTGCCGCCGCTGGTGCTGCACGCCATTCATTCCGGCTCCGCGCGCGCGCTGCGCCAGTGGGCCAGCTCGCTGGAGCTCAGCAGCAATGACACCACCTTTTTTAACTTTCTCGCCTCGCATGACGGCATTGGCCTCAATCCGGCACGCGGTATTTTATCTGAGGTGGAGATTGTGGCGCTGGTGCGCGATCTGGCGCTGGAAGGCGCGCTGGTGTCATACAAAAACAATCCGGACGGCACCACCAGCCCGTATGAAATCAACGTCACCTATCTTGATGCGTTAAATCTCCAGGATGATGATGACCACACGCGACTGCGCCGTTTTCTGCTGGCCCATGCCATCCTGCTGGTCTTTCCCGGGGTGCCCGCGATCTACATTCAAAGCATCCTCGGCTCGCGTAACGACAACGAAGGGGTGCGCGCTGCCGGACATAACCGCGCCATTAATCGAGAGAAATACAGCTTACGCGAGATGGAGCAGTGCCTGAGTGGCGGCAATGCGCTGCGTCAGCAGGTGTTTGAACGCCTCAGCGCGCTGATTCAATTACGCATACGCCAGCCAGCCTTCCATCCGGACAACCCGATGACGCTGTTCGATAGCGATAACGCCTTGCTGGTGCTGCGCCGTCATAAGCCTGACAGCCAGGAAGGTTTACTTTGCGTGTTTAATCTCAGCAGTCGCGAGGTTGAAACAACATTGCCGCAGGTGCGACATTTTCACGATTTGATCAGCGGTGAGAAGATTGATGGCGGCCAGCCGATCACACTGGCCGCCTGGCAATTTATGTGGTTACGTGGCTGATTACTCGTAGACGTCTGCGATGCCGCTAAACTTCCCGTGCTCACGTCCTGCTATCACCAGAAAATATTTCCCGCCTTTTTCACCCGCCTTCTTCGCCAGAACGGCTTTAGCATCCATCGGCGAGGTGGTTTCATCTGTGGTGTGCACCGTACCAATTTTTTTCAGATGCATTTCCTTCACTTGTTCTTTAGTCACCTCTTTGGCCACCATGGCCGCCAGAGTTGAAAACGATACTGCCCCCATTACCACTGCCGCCAAAACTGTCTTGATGATTTTCATTAAATTACCCTCACTTATTATTGGCTTTTCCGGGATATGAGCGCATCAGGAACCGGGTTCCCAGGGTTTAATTCCAGAGGCAAACGATACGGCTCACCCGGAAAGTATTAACCTTTCCGGGAGAATTGCCAGTTAGCGCGGCAGGCGATCGCTAAAGCTAAGAATATGCTGACAAAATGCATCGGGATGGGAAATGAACGGCGCATGGGCCGCTTTATCCATCACCACTGAGGGTGAGTGCGGCCAGCGGGTGTCCAGCTCTGCCGCGATACGGCGCGGCACCAGACCATCCAGATAACCATACAGGCGCAGAAACGGCAGCCTGAGATCATCCAGCGCGCTGCGCAAATCACTGTGGCGCAGAATTTCCAGCCCCCCTTCCAGCACCGCAACTGAGGGCATTGGCTGCGACAGGACGATTTCTTTCAACTGACGTGCATCCTGGCGGGCGCTTTCGGTACCCAGCGTCTGCAAGGCCAGAAAGCGTTCTACGGTGCGCTGGAAATCGTTGCTCAACTGCTGCTGAAAACCATGCAGGGTTTCGGGTTTAATACCCGGCCATTCATCACTGGCGGTAAAACGGGGCGAGGAGGCAACGCTTATCAACCCACTCACGCGTTCCGGCTGCGTGAGTGCCAGCTGGCTGGCGACCAGTCCGCCCAGCGACCAGCCCAGCAGCAGGCTGCGTTCGGGCAGATGTGTCACCAGTTGTTGTGCCATGGCGGGCAGCGTCAGTGCACCAAAGCCCTGACTGCGGCCAAAACCCGGCAGATCGACCAGATGCAAACGAAAATGCGGGCTGAGTCGCGGAATGATGTTTTGCCACACTTCGGCATTCAATCCCCAGCCGTGCAGCAGCACAAGATCGCGATCTCCCGTGCCTGTGGTGTGCCAGTAGAGCGAACTCATCAGTTACTATCCTGAAAGTGAAAAGGAGGTCGCTATGCTATCAATCCCTGCCCTGTGTTGGCTATGCCGTCTGCCGCTACGGTTGGCGCAGCATGGCCTGTGCAGCAGCTGTTTACGCCTGTTGCCTGCGTTACCGGAACTTTGTCCATGCTGTGGCTTAGCCGCGTATGCCCATCAGCCCTGTGGCCGTTGCCTGCAACGTCCTCCCCCATGGCAGTACCTGATTTGCGTCAGCGACTATCAGCCCCCGCTCAGCCACTGGGTACAACAGCTGAAGTTTTCCCGCGCTACCGCACTCAGGGTGACGCTGGCGCGGCTGCTTTTGCTAAAGTGGTTAGCCATGCGGCGGCG
The DNA here is from genome assembly GCF_059730475.1 of Pantoea sp. X-Soil-TKNS-1280. Lineage (NCBI taxonomy): Bacteria > Pseudomonadati > Pseudomonadota > Gammaproteobacteria > Enterobacterales > Erwiniaceae > Pantoea > Pantoea sp. X-Soil-TKNS-1280. The sequence goes on from NZ_AP035962.1 coordinate 4,007,512, forward strand.
TTATGCGTTGCCTTACCCGGATATCATTCTCAGCGTCCCCCTGCACCCGCGCCGTCACTGGCAGCGTGGCTACAATCAGGCGGCGCTGTTGGCGCAACCTTTGGCACACTGGCTGGGCTGCGATTATGTGGATGGCGTACGCCGGGTACGCAAAGCGGCGATACAGCATGAATTGAGCGCTTCGGCGCGCAGGAAGAACCTGCGTGGGGCATTTCGCCTTGAAATCCCGCTGCGCGGACGCCATATCCTGCTTATCGACGATGTGGTGACCACCGGCAGCACAGTGGCGGAAATCAGCCGCATGTTGCAGGCAGCGGGCGCTGCCAGCGTACAGATTGGATGCCTGTGCCGTACCTTGTAGAGCGTCGGCGTTGGGCGTATTATAACCAACTAAATTAGTCAACTATTGAGCAATCGCCATGATCCGTATTACTGATACTGCGCAAGAGCACTTCTCAAAACTTCTCTCAAAACAGGAAGATGGCACCCAAATTCGCGTATTCGTTATCAATCCGGGTACGCCAACCGCCGAGTGCGGCGTGTCTTATTGTCCACCCGATGCCGTGGAAGCGACCGATACCGAGCTGAAGTTTGAAAAGCTGTCAGCCTATGTTGACGAGCTGAGCGCTCCCTACCTGGAAGACGCGGAGATCGATTTTGTCACCGATAACCTCGGTTCCCAGCTGACGCTGAAAGCACCGAACGCCAAGATGCGTAAAGTCTCTGATGATGCACCGATGGTGGAACGTGTTGAGTATCTGCTGCAGGCGCAGATTAACCCTCAGCTGGCAGGTCACGGTGGTCGCGTTTCGCTGATGGAAATCACCGATGACGGTTATGCCATTCTGCAATTTGGCGGCGGCTGCAACGGTTGTTCGATGATTGACGTGACCCTGAAAGACGGTATCGAGAAAGAGCTGCTGGCAGCCTTCCCGGAGCTGAAAGGCGTGCGCGATCTCACCGAGCATCAGCGCGGCGAGCACTCCTACTACTGATTCTTTGCGCGCGACAGCGACCCGACGCTGTCGCGCGTCTTATTTCCCCCGGCGCCCGGCGCTCACTGCCTTCAGCAAACGCTGCACTTCCCCATCCGCAAACATCGTTTCCAGCGTGACGCTGAGTTTACGTCGCCAGTTGGGATATTGTTCAACCGTGCCCGGCACATTCACCGGTGAGTCCATAGCCAGCCAGTCTTCCGGTTGCAGGCCCAGCAGTGCGCTCTCGGTCGCGGCGAGAAAACGGTGAATCGCCAGATTGAGCGTGGGTGACATCGCAAGTTTCGTCGCCTGCTTAGCGCTACGCGCCGCTAACACACCCGCCTGATGCAACGCATCCAGCAATGACTGCTTCTGCTTTGCCCGCTGCTGTTGCAGGGATCGCAGCACGCTTTCGCCGGGATACAGCCCGAGTTTATTTCCCAGCAACAAATCACCTGCCTCCCAGAACCCGGTCAGCGTGGGTAGGTCATGGGTGCTGGCGCTGGCGATAGACTGGCGCGGATACTCGGCAGGCAGACGGTAGCTTTCATCGTGGTGTTGCTCAAACCACAGCACCTTCCAGGAAAAAATGCCGCTGTTGCGCAGCAGGCTGACAATTTCTTTGGGCACCGTCCCGAGATCTTCACCGATCACCATGCAGCGATGGCGCTGACTCTCCAGAGCGAGGATCGCCAGCAGCTCCTGTACCGGATAGGCGACGTACGCGCCTTTATCCGCCGTTTCCCCATAAGGGATCCACCACAAACGCAGCAGCCCCATCACATGATCGATACGTAACGCGCCACAATCGCGCATATTCGCGCGCAACAGATCAATAAACGGCTGGTAGCCGCGCGCGCGCATCACATGAGGATCGAGCGGCGGCAGCGACCAGTTTTGCCCGAGCGGGCCAAGGCGATCCGGCGGTGCGCCAACCGAGGCACGCAACTTATAGAGTTGCGGATCCTGCCAGGTTTCCGCACTCCCCTGCGCCACACCGACTGCCAGATCGCGATACAGCCCCACCGTCATACCCAGCTGCTGGCTCCGTTGCCAGCAGCGGGCAAACTGCTGCTGTGACAGAAACTGCAACCAGCTCCAGAACTGAATCTCGTCCTCATGCTGTGCGCACCACTGCTGTACTTCCGGCAACTGTGCGTTGCGCCAGCCTTCCGGCCAGTCGGTCCAGCCCCATGTCTGTTGATCCTCTGCGCAGCGTTCAGCCTGAATACCGTCAAACGCCGCCTGATAGCGCAGGTGTTCGCCACCTTGCACCATAAACTGCTGAAATTCGGGCCTGTCATGCTGACGGAACGTCTGCCAGGCGAGACGCAGCGCATGGATTTTAAGCTCTGCTACCGCGCGGTAATCCACCCAGTCACTGGCACGGGCTTGTTCCAGTGCCCGGCGGGTTTTGGCACTTTTCCACCAGCGTTGTGCCGCGCTGCTACACTGGAAATCCTCCAGCTGGCTGACATCGATATACAGCACATTCAGCCAGTAACGCGAGGTAGGACTGTAGGGGCTGGCCATCTCTGGCTGTGCCGGATAAAGCGCATGCAAAGGATTGAGGCCGACGAAATCACCGCCCTGCGCAGCCACCTGTTCCAGCATCCGCTCCAGATCGCCAAAATCGCCGATCCCCCAGTTTTGGTCGGAGCGCAGCGTATACAGCTGCACCAGCGCTCCCCAGCGTTTTTCTCCCTGCTCCAGCGGTGCAGGCAAATAACAACGACGTGGTGCGAGGATGATGCGTGTCAGCCACTGCTGGCGGCCTTTGCGCAGGGTCAGCTGGTGATAGCCTTGCGGCAGACGCGGCGGCAGGCGCAGCACCTCGCCGCCCTGCACGCTGCCCTGCCACTGTTTTCCCTGTTCGGATATCAGTTGCCAGCTGAATTCACCGTTGCCCTGTGGCACCAACTGGCGTTTGGCACGACCGGCAAACACCTGCACCGGTGGCAGCGGCGGCGTTTTGCCCGCCGGAGTCGCCATCACCTCCAGCAACGCACGTTTGGTATCATCACTGATGGCTGCCGGTTCGCCTTTGGCGTTGATAAAACGTAACGCAATACCGGCGTCTTGTGCCGCCTGATCCAGTTTGCTTAGCGTCATGGTTTCTCCGATTTTACCGCTTCGCCTGCCAGATGCGTTTCTGGTAATCACGAATCGAACGGTCAGAACTGAACATCCCGGTGCGCGCCGTATTAAGGATGGCCGCTTTGGTCCAGGCTTCCTGATCTTTCCACAGCGCTTCCACCTGCTGCTGTGCCGCGATATAAGCATCAAAATCAGCCAGCACCAGCCAGGGGTCGCCATTTTTCGTCAGGCTGTCGAGCAGCAGATCAAAGGCATGTTTATCACCATCGCTGAATTTGCCTTTCTCCAGTTCTTTCAGCAGGCCATCGAGATGTTTATTGGCCTTGCGCAGCTTTTTCGGGTGATACCCTTCCGCTTTCAGCGCTTTCACTTCATCCACGGTGTGGCCAAAGATAAAGATATTTTCCGCGCCGACTTCCGCCGCAATCTCCACGTTAGCCCCGTCCAGCGTGCCGATGGTGAGCGCCCCATTCAGCGCCAGCTTCATATTGCCGGTGCCGGAGGCTTCATATCCGGCCGTGGAGATTTGCTCGGAGAGATCCGCCGCCGGGATCATCAGCTCAGCGGCGGTAATACGGTAGTCCGGGATAAACACCACCTTCAGCTTATCCCCCACTTTCGGGTCGTTGTTGACCACCTGAGCCACTTTATTGATGGCATAGATGATGTTTTTCGCCAGGTAATACCCCGGTGCCGCTTTGGCCCCAAACAGGAACACCCGCGGCACGAAGTCCGGGTTGTGCGGATCGTCCCGGAGCTGGCGGTAACAATGGAGAATGTGCAGCAGGCTGAGGTGCTGGCGCTTGTATTCATGCAGACGTTTGATCTGCACATCAAACAATGCCTCGGGGTTCACCTGAATGCCGGTCACCTGATGGATATACTCCGTCAGCTGGTGTTTGTTGGCCTGCTTGATTTTGCGGTACTTCTGGCGAAAGGCTTTTTTCGTCGCAAAGGGTTCCAGCGCTTTCAATGCGTCGAGATTGTTGGCCCATTCAACCTGCAAGGTTTCGTCGAGCAGCGCCGACAGGCGTGGATTACATTGTTGCAACCAGCGACGCGGCGTGATGCCGTTGGTGACGTTGTGGAACTTCTTCGGCCACAGCTGGTGATATTCCGGGAACAGATCGTTGACCACCAGCTCAGAATGCAGCGCCGCCACACCGTTGACGGCAAAGCCGCTGACCACACACAGGTTCGCCATGCGTACCTGGCCATCCGCCACCACGGCCAGCTTGTGCCACACCGCCTCATCATCCGGCCATTGTCGCTGCACCAGCTTCTTCAGACGGCGATTAATTTCGCGGATAATTAACATATGCCGCGGCAGCAAGCTGCGCACCAGGCGCTCATCCCAGCGCTCAAGCGCTTCCGGCATCAGCGTATGGTTGGTATAGGCAAAAACGCGACTGGTGATATGCCAGGCATCATCCCAGCTCAGCTGATGCTCATCCAGCAACAGGCGCAGCATCTCAGGAATGGCGATGGTCGGATGGGTGTCATTCAGCTGAATGACTTCATAATCCGGCAGCTCATGCACAGAACGCCCGGCCAGATGGTGACGCCGCAAAATATCCCCCACCGCGCAGGCGCACTGGAAATATTGCTGCATCAGACGCAGGCGCTTCCCTTCCTGATGATTGTCGTTGGGATACAGCACCTTGGTGAGTTTTGCCGCCTCGATACCCGGCTGCTCGGACTGAAGAAATTTACCGTCATTAAACAGGCTGAGATCAAACGGATGGTCGCTGGTGGCTTTCCACAGGCGCAGCGGCAGGGTGACACCATTACGATAGCCCACCACCGGTAAATCCCAGGCCTCACCTTTCAGCCAGAAATCGGGTTGCCAGTAAAAACCCCCGCCCTCGGTTTTGACGACTTTACCGCCCATCCCCACCTGCACATCGTGCGCCGCGTTATGCCGGAACCACGGGTAGCGATCTCGTTGCCAGTCATCCGGCGCTTCTTTTTGCTGGCCGTCATCAAACGACTGGCGAAACAAACCGTATTGATAATTCAGGCCATGCCCCATCGCCGCCTGGCCGACAGTGGCCATCGAATCCATATAACAGGCGGCTAAGCGCCCCAGCCCGCCATTACCGAGCGCCGGATCGATCTCTTCTTCCAGCAGCTCGCTCAGGGAAACCTGATGCGATGCCAGCGCAGTCTGAACATCGTCATACCAGCCGAGGTTCATCAGGTTGTTGCCCGTCAGACGCCCAATCAAAAACTCCATCGATAAATAATTGACGTGGCGCTGGCCTTTGCGCGGCGTCAGCGGGGGCTGCGTTGCCAGCAACTCCGCCAGCGCAGCGCTCAGCGCCTGCCACCACTGATGCGGCGTCATTTGTTGCGCTGAAGAAAGACCAAGAGATTGCCACTGGCGAGTGAGAGCGGCGTCAAAGCGCGCTTTATTGAATTTTTGTTGCGACATATCAATCCCTTCCGAATCCGGTAACGGTTAAGCGAAATTGGGGAGCGCAGGGCCATGGAAGGCCTGAATGGATAAGTAAAGACGGGGCAGGAGAAAAAAGCGACAGAAAAACAAGGCGGGAGAGAAAAAAAGCCCGCCTGGCTGGAGGATTTAGCAGAGTTCGAGCTGGACTTCGTGCTGCTCAATCACTTTCATCACGCTGGCAGGCGGTACGAGGTCAGTGTACAGATAGTCGATCAGACTCATACTGCCCAGATTGACCATGGCGTTGCGGCCAAATTTCGAGTGATCCACCACCAGCATCACGCAGCGTGAGTTTTCAATGATGGCGCGTTTGGTACGCACTTCGTGGTAATCGAACTCCAGCAGCGAGCCATCCATATCAATACCGCTGATACCAAGAATGCCGTAATCAAGGCGGAACTGGGAGATAAAGTCGAGGGTGGCTTCCCCCATGATACCGCCATCGCGGGTGCGGACTTCACCACCTGCGATGATGACGCGGAAATCAGGCTTCGCCATCAGCAACATCGCCACATTGAGGTTATTGGTGACCACACGCAGATTGCTATGATTCAGCAACGCGTGGGCTACCGCTTCCGGCGTGGTCCCGATATCGATAAACAAGGTCGCGCCATCAGGGATCTGGCTGGCGACGCGCGCCGCAATGCGCGCTTTTTCCGCCGACCACATCATTTTGCGGTCCTGCCAGGCGGTGTTTTCTGAACTGGATGGCAGCGCTGCGCCGCCGTGATGACGCTGAATTTTGTTCTGATCGGCCAGATCGTTCAGATCGCGCCGGATGGTTTGCGGGCTGACCTCAAAATGATCCACCAGCTCTTCCGTGCTGACATATCCCTGACGCCGGACCAGATCGATAATGGCGTCATGACGTTGCGTCTGCTTCACATCTCTCTCCTGTTCACGGCTGCATGCCGCGATCTTCTTCTTTTTTGGTGCTAGCGGCGCAGCGCGCTCGAACGCGTATCGACAAACGCCATCGCCAGTCCAACCAGCAGGCCAGTGACGTGTGCCGCATTGGCAATCGACAAACCAAATGCGCCGTACCAGCCAATAATCAACCATACAATAGCGAAACCCATCAAACCGCGCTCAAGATAAATCCCACTTTCAGGATCGCGCTCGCCGCGCAGCCAGCAATATCCCATCAGCGCGTACACCACACCCGACAGACCACCAAACAGTGCGCCACTGAATTTAGCCTGCATCCAGCCGGTGAGAAGTGCGGAAATGAGCATAATCACAAATAACTTACCGCTGCCAAGACGCTTTTCTACCGCCCCGCCGAGGTACCACCACCACATCAGGTTGAACAGAATATGCAGCAGGGAAAAATGCAGCAGCGCATGGCTAAACCAGCGCCATACCTGGAAATATTGCTCCGGGCCATCGGGCCAGCCCAGCCAGCCGAGCACAGTTTCATCACCGACAATCTGCATCAGGATAAACACTGCCACACAGGCAATCATCATGGTCATGGTGAGCGGACCCGCGCGTTCGCGAATGTTCGCCCAGATATTGCTGCGCTCATAGCGCAAGCCGCTCTCGGTACTGCCGGTGTGCCAGCTGGCGGCCTGATAACGGGGGTGGTTGGGATCACGAACGAACTGTGCGAGCTCGTTTTCGACCATATCCAGTTTGCTTTCATCTTCCAGCAGAATGACGAAATGGCTTTCACGCTCAATCGTCAGCCTGACGCCGCGCGACGCCATATAATCAACAAACGCCTGAGCCATGCGCGGATTATTGAACTGGGTAATGCGCATCATGCGGTGCTCTCCTTCCTTTTATGTACGCTCACATTGAGCCAGTGGCTACCTGAGCCGGAAACGCCGCGCGCCAGGCGTCAAATCCCCCATCAATACTGTATGCCGCACTAAATCCCTGCCCTAACAGGAACTGCGCGGCACCTTTACTGCTGTTACCGTGGTAGCACATCACCAGAACGGGCTGGTCGAGTTTCGCCTGACTGATAAAGTCGGCAAGGTTGTCATTCGACAGATGCTGCGCACCGGCAGCATGGCCCAGAGAGAAGCTTTGCAGGTCGCGGATGTCCACCAGCTGGGCACCTTGTGCCAGATGCTCCTGAGCTTGCAGAACGTTAATACATTCGAAATTTTCCATGGTGTCTCTCATCACATCGTCACAATTGACGCCTAGTTTACCCTGAGTTGTCAGCGCCATAACCTGATAAAGAGTGTGGCTTTGTATTTTTTTTCCTGCCGGAATGTTAGCTGTATCACGCAAAGATGTTTTTATTAGGTTAACCGCTGGCATCGATGTTGGTTTCCGATTATTATTATGCTCGAAAACGAACATTTAAGAACTATTCCGAACATCGGAGGAGATGACGTGGAAACCAAAGACCTGATCGTTATCGGCGGCGGCATCAACGGTGCCGGCATTGCAGTGGACGCTGCAGGACGCGGACTGTCGGTGCTGATGCTGGAGGCGCGGGATTTGGCCTGTGCAACCTCCTCTGCCAGTTCCAAACTGATCCACGGTGGCCTGCGCTACCTGGAACACTACGAATTTCGCCTGGTGGGCGAAGCCCTGGCGGAACGTGAAGTGCTGCTGAAAATGGCACCGCACATTGCCTTCCCGATGCGCTTCCGTCTGCCGCATCGCCCGCATTTGCGCCCGGCGTGGATGATCCGCATGGGGCTGTTTATGTACGACCATCTCGGCAAACGCACCAGTCTGCCGAGCAGTAAAGGCCTGCGTTTTGGCGCGGATTCGGCACTTAAGTCTGAAATCACGCGCGGATTCGAATATTCCGACTGCTGGGTGGACGATGCGCGCATGGTAGTCCTCAATGCCCAGGAAGTGGTGAAACAGGGTGGCGAAGTCCGCACCCGTACCCGTGTGACCCGCGCCTGGCGTGAAAGTGGCCTGTGGATGGTCGAAGCGGAAGATATTGATACCGGTAAAACCTACACCTGGCGTGCCAAAGGTCTGGTGAATGCGGCCGGTCCATGGGTCAAACAGTTCTTCGACGATGGCCTGAAGCTGAAATCCCCGTATGGCATCCGTCTGATCAAAGGCAGCCATATTGTGGTGCCGCGCGTACATCGTGAAAAGCAGGCCTATATTCTGCAGAACGAAGATCACCGTATCGTATTTGTTATTCCGTGGATGGATGAGTTCTCCATCATCGGCACCACTGACGTCGAATATAAAGGCGATCCGAAAGAGGTGAAAATCGATGATAACGAAATCAGCTATCTGCTGAAGGTGTACAACGCACACTTCAAAAAACAGCTGACCAGCGAAGATATCGTCTGGACCTATTCCGGCGTGCGCCCACTGTGTGATGACGAGTCCGACTCACCGCAGGCGATTACCCGTGATTACACGCTGGATGTGCATGACGATAATGGTCAGGCACCGTTGCTGTCAGTATTTGGCGGCAAGCTGACGACTTACCGTAAGCTGGCGGAACACGCGCTGGAGAAACTGGCGAAATATTACCCGAACGCCGGTCCGGCATGGACCAAAAACGCGGTACTGCCGGGTGGCAATATCGCCGGTTCACGCGAGGATTACGCGGCCAATCTGCGTCGCCGTTATCCATTTATCAGCGAAGGCATGGCACGTCATTATGCCCGCACCTATGGCAGCAACACCGAAGTGCTGCTGGAAGGCGCACAGAGCCTGGCGGATCTCGGTGAGAACTTCGGCCATGAATTCTATGAAGCCGAGCTGCGTTACCTGGTGAAACACGAATGGGTGTATGAACTGGATGATGCTATCTGGCGTCGCACCAAACAAGGCATGTGGCTGAACGATGCCGAACAGGCGCGTATTCGTGAATGGCTGGCGACCCACCGCCAAAAACCGACGTTGTCGCTGGCGTCATAAGTTAGCTTCCAGCCAGATAAAAGGCTGTTATCCTGCAAAAGGATAACAGCCTTTTTGTATTCAATGCGCCGCTGGACAAAACAGCCGGTGCACAATCGGAAAGGGAATGCTCAATCTGCAGGGATGAAGTTATGTACAATCAAATCGATCAATTTTTGACTCACCCACCAGAAATGAAGCTAAAAGGGCTAAGGCGTATTAGCATTGAGTTTATCTGGTTCGGTATTAAAGAATTGCGTGCCTGTTTATTTGCCGGGCTATTTTTCCTCGCCATTTTCTGTGTACCTCGTTCAGGTATAGCGGGCATTGCGCGTTACGATATGCTGCTGATTATCGCGGTAGCCATTCAGTTCATTATGGTGATGACCCGGCTGGAAAGCTGGGATGAACTGAAAGCCATTACGCTATTTCATATCCTTGGATTTATTTTAGAAGTATTTAAAACCTCTTCAGCCATCGGCTCATGGCACTATCCAGAGGCGGGCTGGAGCAAGATCGCCGGGGTGCCACTATTTAGCGGTTTTATGTATGCCGCCATCGGTAGCTACATTATTCAATGCTGGCGACTAATGGATATGAAAATCCGCCACCATCCGCCCATCATCTGGGCGGTGATGCTTTCACTGGCGTTATACATCAACTTTTTTACGCACCACTTTATTGGTGATTATCGCTGGTATATCGCGTCGGTAGCTCTGGGGTTATACGCACGTTCAGAGGTGATATTTACGCCGTATGATCGGCCCCACCGGATGCCACTGCTACTGGCGTTTGTTCTGATCGGCTTTTTTATCTGGCTGGCAGAAAACTTAGGAACTTTTTTCGGCATCTGGCAATATCCGAATCAAATTGGTGCCTGGGCGACGGTGCATGTTGGCAAGTGGGGAGCCTGGTCACTGCTGGTAATAATGACGTTTACTATCACGCTATTTCTTAAAGATATTAAAAAACGCGTACATATTGCTCAGTAAAATTTAAACCCGCGCGATAAATTGCGCCGCTACAATAATTGCATATTCCGTAGCGGCGCGATTCATCGCGCATTTTGGTGTTAAAGCCCGGTATTTTCGCGAATATATTTCCGCGCTTTCACCGCATATTCAAATGGGTTCGCCAGCGCCGGGTCCTGCTCTGCTTCAACCACCATCCAGCCTTTATAACCAAAATCATCGAGGATTTTGAACACCGGTTTGAAATCAATCACGCCATCACCCGGAACGGTGAAGGTGCCTTTTTTCACGCCGTCGAGAAAGGACAGTGAATTTTTACGGACTTCCGCCACCACGCTGTCGCGGACATCTTTCAGATGCACGTGGAAAATACGCGGCAGGTACTGGGTCAGCACATCCAGCATCGCCTGCTGCGAACCCTCGGAATAATAAATATGGCCGGTGTCATACAGCAGGCCCACGTTCTCATTGGTGGATGCCATAAAACGGTCGATCTCGGCCGGTGTCTGGATCGCGGTGCCCATATGATGATGCAGGCAGACGCGCATCCCTTTCTGCGCGGCGATCTCCGCCAGCTCGTTGTAGCCTGCTGCTGTCAGACGCCACTCTTCATCGCTGAAAATGGGTTTCTGTTCCAGTACCGGCAGGGTGGTGCCCTGAATACTTTTGCTCTGCTCAGAGCAACCAATCACGCGCGCGCCCATGGCATGCAGGAAATTCATGTGGTTGGTAAATTCGTCGATGGTTTTCGCTTTTTCGCCGTTGGCGAAGAAGGTACTAAACCAGGCGTTGCAGATCTGTATGCCTCGGATATCCAGCATCGGCTTGAGCACCGCCGGATCGCGCGGATATTTGCTGCCCACTTCGCTGCCGGTAAAGCCTGCCAGCGCCATTTCACTGACAGTCTGCTGGAATGTGTTCTCGCTACCGAGCTCCGGCATGTCATCGTTGGTCCAGCCGATCGGCGCAATCGCCAGTCTTACATTGTCTTTGTTCATGGGAAGCCCTGATTATTTGTTATAGAAAGTCGGGCGCGGCGGCATTTCAACCGGCTCAATGGCACCACTGTTCTGCGCCTTCAGGCAGGCATCGGCCGCCACCGAGGCAGCAAAGCCATCCCATGCGGAAGGTCCGGTCAGCTGTCCGGCTTTGACGTCGTTAATAAATGCCTGCAGTTCCACGTCATACGCATCGATAAAGCGATCTTTCCAGTCAGTCAGAATGGCATTACCAAGGCGGGCATTTTTGCGCATCTGAATCGCAGAAGGTTCCGGCAGCTTCGCGATGCCCTCTTCTCCCACCACTTCGCATTGAATGTCGTAGCCATAAGCGCAGTTAACGAAGATTTCCACGTCAATGCGGATCCCTTTCTGCGTTTCAAACAGCACGATTTGCGGGTCTTTCAGTTTCGCGTGCGATTTCGACGTCACGCGCGGGAACACCACCTGCACACTTTTGTAATCGTCTTCGGTCAGCCAGCGCAGCACATCCAGCTCGTGAATCAAGGTATTGGTGATTGCCATGTCGGTAGTGTAGTTCTCGCCCACGCTCTGGTTGCGATGCGCGCAGTGCAGCATCAGCGGCTCACCGATTTCGCCGTCGGTAATCACCTTTTTCAGCGCGCGATAGCCTGAATCGTACGGGCGCATAAAACCAACCTGAACCAGACGCTTGCCGTGTTTCACTTCCGCATCAACGATGCGACGACAGCCGTCAGCGGTCAGCGCCAGCGGCTTTTCGCAGAATACCGGCTTACCCGCAGCAATCGCCGCCAGGGTGAACTCTTCATGCGTCGGGTCCCACGAGGTGACGAGCACCGCATCAACATTCGGTGAGTTGATGACCTGATGGCCATCCTGATACACCTCAGCCTCAATATTCAGACGTTGCAGCGCGGCACGCGCACCTTCAACGTTGATATCTGAAACCGCCACCACCTTCGCGCCCTGCAGCACGTTGTTGCAACGACGGATATGTTCCTGACCAATTGCACCGGTACCGATAACACCGAGTTTGAGCGTCATAATTACACCTGTAGAGTCGGATAAGGGTAAAACAAGGCCGGAGAATACCGGCCAGAAGATTAATACTTACGCGCCTGCTCGATATGCGCGTTAAGGTTGTCAGCCACTTTTTGCGTGCGCTCGGAAGTGGAGGCTTGCGCCACACCCACATGCCACCAGCTGAAATATTTGTGCACCATGGTTTTTGGCAGCACTTTAATGTCGATAAGGGTCGAAACCGTCTGCTTCTGCGCGTCAATCAACGCATCCTTGAGTTGCTCCAGCGTGGTGACGCGATAGGTTTTACAGCCGTAGCCACCCGCAATCGCGGCGAAGTCCACCGGTACAAAGCCACCATCCAGCTTGCCACCTTCCGGGTTGCGGAAGCGGAACTCGGTGGTGAAACTGTCCATACCGTGTTCCATTTGCAGGTTGTTGATGCAGCCGTTGGTCATGTTATCCAGCAGGATCACGTTGATTTTCGCCCCTTCCTGAATCGAGGTGACCAGCTCGGAATGCAGCATCATAAAAGAGCCATCCCCCACCATCGCGTAGACCTCGCGCTGCGGCTGTGCCAGCTTCACACCGAGCGCCGCATTCACCTCATACCCCATACAGGAGTAGCCGTATTCAACGTGGTACGAGTTGTAATCTTTGGTGCGCCACACGCGTTGCAGATCGCCCGGCAGACTGCCCGCGGCAGCCACAATCACCGCATCCTTTGGGAGTTGCTCGTTTAAGGTGCCCAGCACGCTGCTCTGCGTCAGTACCGATTGCGTCAGGCGCTGGAATTCCGCAAACAGCGCTTCACGGTCAATATGGTCGGCGATTTCCGGGATGAAATCGTCAGTGTTATAGACCGCGGCAAAAACGCGCTGGGTTTCTTTCAGCAGCTTGCTCTGCGCCTGGTCAATTTGGCCACCCCAGTGGTTTTCAAAGCCCTGCAAGCCATGTTCCAGCGCCGTCAGTCCTTCACGGGCATCGGCCAGCAGCTGCACCGCATCCAGCTTGTAACTGTCGAAATTGCTGACGTTAATATTGAGGTAGCTGACGTCCGGGTTCTGGAAAATCCATTTCGAGGCAGTGGTAAAGTCGGTGTAACGGGTGCCGATCCCAATGACCAGATCAGCCTCTTTCGCCAGCAGGTTAGCGGCCAGACAACCGGTTTCCCCCACGCCACCGACGTTCAGCGGATGATCGGAGACGATGGTGCCTTTACCCGCCTGAGTTTCCGCAAACGGAATATTGAAACGTTCCGCGAACTTCAGCAGGGCCTGACCCGCTTCGGAGTATTTCACTCCACCACCGACGACGATCAGCGGCTTGTGCTTACGCGCAATCAGCGCCAGAGCTTCTTCAAGCTGAGCGGCGGTTGGCAGACGACGATCAAGACGATGCACACGCTTCTGGAAGAAATATTCCGGGAAGTCCCAGGCTTCGCCCTGCACATCCTGCGGCAACGCGATAGTGACGGCACCGGTTTCCGCCGGATCGGTCAGAACGCGCATGGCATTGATACAGGCGGTCATCAGTTGCTCAGGACGGCTGACGCGATCCCAGTATTTGCTGACGGCGCGGAAGGCATCGTTGGTGCTGATGCTGAGATCGTGGCTCTGCTCGATCTGTTGCAGCACCGGGTCCGGCTGGCGCGTCGCGAACACATCGCCTGGCAGCAGCAGTAAAGGGATACGGTTCGCCGTTGCGGTGGCAGCGGCGGTGATCATATTGGCTGCGCCCGGTCCGACCGACGAGGTACAGGCGATGATCTGGCGGCGCAGCGATTGCTTGGCAAAGCCGATGGCGGCATGCGCCATACCCTGCTCATTGCGGCCCTGATGTACCACCAGATCGCCGCTGTCCTGCTCCAGTGCCTGTCCCAGTCCCAGCACATTACCGTGACCAAAAATAGCGAAAATGCCTTTCACGAACCTGGTTTCAACGCCATCCACGTTCAGATACTGGTTATTGAGAAATTTCACCAGCGCCTGTGCCGTGGTTAATCTGATTGTGCCCATATGATCTTCCTTTACATGCTGGTACCTGCGGACCAGGTACAACGCGGTTAACGTCAACGCACCGGAAATGGCGACCGCGGATAAGTGAAACGTGAGGCGATTATAAACAAATATTTTTTCCATAAAATATGATTACAGAAGAAACATTTCATTTTGCGATGGAGATCAAATTCAGCGATGAAACGGACACAGGGACAGGCCACAAACCGGGCAAAGTGGAACAGCTTTGAAGCATGCTGGGGGAATAACGAAATTTCATTTCACTTCAGTAGCTTCCTTTATTTCACAGTGATTTCCTGCGAGCTGGCTCACAAGCCAGAGCATCCGTGAAATTCATCGCTCCACCATCCGCTGTTTAGCACACTGGCAAGAGTTTTACCTGGTTCACAAAATCGTGACAGATATTTCATTTCATATTGTATTTGGAATTTTTATTCCCCATACTGCGACCATAGCCAATCAGGCACCTTGAGAACCCGGAAGCACAGTGCCCGATACCGGGCCACGCAGCCCGCAGTGTCTGCTTATCACAGAAGGAAACCATAGGTATGAGTACACAACAGAAGCGGCTTGATGTGATTTGTATCGGACGCATCGCCGTCGACCTCTACGGTCAGCAAATTGGATCACGACTGGAAGATATGAGCACCTTCGCCAAATATCTTGGTGGATCTTCCGGTAACGTGGCGTATGGCACGGCCATCCAGGGCCTGAAATCTGCCATGCTGGCACGCGTTGGGGACGAGCATAATGGCCGCTTTCTGCGTGAGACCTTGCAGCATGTGGGCTGCAACACCGATGGACTGATTACGGACAAAGATCGTCTTACTGCGCTGGTGATCCTCGGCATTAAAGATGAAGAAACCTTCCCGCTGATTTTTTACCGCGACAACTGCGCCGATATGGGCCTGGTGCCGGAAGATATCCATGAAGATTTCATTACTTCCTCGCGCGCCGTGGCGGTAACCGGTACGCATCTGTCACACCCACATACCCGTGCTGCGGTGCTGAAAGCGCTGGATATCGCCAAACGTAACGGCCTGCGCACCGCGCTGGATATCGATTACCGCCCGGTGCTGTGGGGTCTGACCTCACTCGGCGACGGTGAAACGCGTTTCATTGAGTCGAGTCAGGTGACGAAACAATTGCAGGAAGTGGTGCATTATTTCGATCTGATTGTTGGAACAGAAGAAGAGTTTCATATCGCCGGTGGCAGCACCGATACGCTGACCGCGCTGAAAAATGTGCGTCAGGCCAGCCAGGCGACCCTGGTGTGTAAACGTGGCCCGCTGGGTTGTGTGGTGTTTGAAGGGGATATCCCGGATAGCTGGGAGCAAACCAAACTGCATAGCGGCGTGCGCGTTGAAGTGCTGAATGTGCTGGGTGCTGGCGATGCCTTTATGTCAGGCCTGCTGCGTGGCTGGCTGAACGATGAAAGCTGGGGGCAGGCCTGTCGCTACGCCAACGCCTGCGGTGCGCTGGTGGTATCACGTCACGGCTGTGCCCCGGCGATGCCGACCAAAGAGGAGCTGGATGACTTCCTCAGCCGCGATAACGCGGTGAAGCGCCCCGACCTGGATTCCCGTCTCAACCATCTGCATCGCGTTACCACGCGAACCCAACAGTGGCCGGAGCTGAACGTGTTCGCTTTCGACCATCGCAAACAACTTGCCGATATGGCTCGCGAAGCGGGTGTCGATGAAAGCCGTATCCCACAGCTGAAATTGCTGTTGTTGCAGGCAGCTGAAGAGGCGGCACAACAGGCGGGTCTGGATAGCAAAAGCGGCATCCTGGCAGACACCACTTACGGCCAGAAAGCGCTGAACGCCATCACCGGCAAAGGCTGGTGGATTGGTCGTCCGATTGAATTGCCCAGCTCACGCCCGTTACGCCTCGAACACGGCAATATCGGCTCCCAGCTGGTTAGCTGGCCACAGGAACATGTGGTGAAATGCCTGGTGTTCTATCATCCGCACGACAGCGCCGAAATGCGTAAAGAACAGGATGACCTGATTCTGGATGTGTGGAATGGCTGTAATAAGAGCGGGCATGAGCTGCTGCTGGAAGTGATTCTGCCGGAGAGCAATCCGGATAAGAAAGAATCTTACTACGTCGATATGCTGAGCCATTTCTACAGTCTCGGCATCCAGCCGGACTGGTGGAAACTGCCGCCATTATCCGCCGAGACCTGGCAGGCAGTAAGCCGCCTGATCGAACAACAGGATCCCCACTGCCGCGGCATTCTACTGCTCGGCCTCGACGCACCGGAAGAGAAACTGAAAGCCGGTTTCGCCGCCGCCGCCCAGGCTCCGTGGGTCAAAGGGTTTGCGGTGGGTCGCACCATTTTCGGCCAGCCATCACGCCAGTGGTTACAGGGCGAGCTGGATGATCAGGCGCTGATCGAGACGGTGAAAGGCAATTACCTGCGGCTGATTGAGTACTGGCGCGCAGCACGCGGCTGAACAGCAACCACATAATGCACGAACGTAGCGGCGCGATTTATCGCGCGAGGTTTTCGCGATTTATCGCGCGGGGTTTTCCAACCGCGTGCACAGAATTGCGCAATAAATTGCGCCGCTACAAATTATGTCGTTAACCTCCCTGCATTTTGTGAGGCGTTTCATAAACCGATGAAATAACCTTCACGATGCTGTCAAACAAATGAAATTTTCCATCCATCTGGTACTATAGCGCTCATTATCCAGCCATAATTCTTATTAGCGGGCCGAAGTAATGACCAATAACCCCACCCAATTGACCTTGTTACAGGACGACATCCGTCGTCGTTATGAAACGCTGAGCAAACGCCTGAAACAGGTGGCGCGCTATATTCTTGATAACAGCAACAGCATTGCCTTTGATACGGTCGCCTCGATCGCCCAGCAGGCCGACGTTCCCCCTTCCACGCTGATCCGTTTTGCCAACGCCTTTGGGTTTAGTGGCTTCAACGAAATGAAACAGGTTTTCCGTCAGCACCTGATGGAAGAAACGGTGAACTACACCGAACGCGCGCGTCTGTTCCGTCAGACCGCGACCGACGACAGCGCCAGCTCACCGGAAAGCCCGGTCGAAATTCTGAATGTCTTCACCATGGTCAACAGCCAGGCACTGCAGCAGCTGGCAATGCAGGTGAACCCCGAGCAGCTCAACAAAGCGGTGAAGCTGCTAAATGAAGCAGAAAATATCTACATTATCGGCCTGCGTCGATCCTTCAGCGTAGCGTCGTATCTGGTGTACGCACTGCGCCATCTGGAACGTCGCGCCTTCCTGATTGACGGACTCGGCGGAATGTTCACCGAGCAGCTGAGCATGGTAAATCCCAAAGATGTGGTGATTGCCATCAGCTACTCGCCTTATGCGCGTGAAGCGGTAGAACTGGTGGAACTGGGTGCCAAACGGGGCGCGCATCAGATCGCCATCACTGACAGCCAGGTCAGCCCGCTGGCCGCCTTCAGCGATGTCTGCTTTGTGGTACGTGAAGCGCAGGTGGATGGCTTCCGCTCGCAGGTGGCGTCTCTGTGCCTGGCGCAAACCCTGGCGGTTTCACTGGCGCTGAATAACGTCGAAAAAGCCTGACCCTCAAGCACCGAGGCTTGATTGATGCAGATCGAACCTTTACCGCCACTCAACACGCTGATCGCCTTCGAGTGTGTCGCGCGTTATGGCAACATTTCGCGCGCGGCGGAAGAACTCAACCTGACGCAAAGCGCTACCAGCCGCCAGATTTTGCAGCTGGAGGAGATGCTGGGCTGCAAGCTTTTTACCCGCACCCAGCGCCGGGTATTGCTCACCCCACGCGGTGAGGCTTACGCAGTGCAGGTACGCCAACAGCTCTCCGCGTTATCACACGCCACAGCGGAAGTGATGGGCTGGAACGGTCTGCCTCAGGTGACTATCGCCTGCACCAGCGCCATGGGGTCATTGTGGCTGGCACCACGCCTCTCGGAATTGCATCGCGAACTGCCCAATCTGCAAATTCGGATGAAAATCTCCGACAGCTTCGCCGATATGCGCTCGTCGGAGTTCGATCTGGCGATTTTCTATCTGCGCGAACCGCCACCGGGCTTTCACGCCAGTCCGCTGTTTGACGAAATCTGTTATCCGATGTGCTCCCCGGCGTTTCTGACACGCCTTGACCCGGACGCCTCCGCCGAATCGTTGCTACACCAGATGTTGCTGATTCAGGATGACCCGCAGCGGGAATGGACCGGCTGGAGCGACTGGTTTGCCTCGCAGGACATACCGAGTTTTGTGCCGCGCCAGACCTGGCGAGCGAATAACTACCCGTTTCTGGTGCAGTCAGCGTTGCGCGGTGATGGGATACTGCTCGGCTGGGAAGGTCTGGTGCAGGATCACCTCAATCGCGGCGAACTGGTGCCCGCGCATGGCGGAAAACTGGCGGCCAACGGCAAATGTTTTCTGCTCACTCCACAGGATCGCTATATCAAACCGATTGTGCGCCATGTAATCAGCTGGCTACAGCATCAACATCAGACAGAAATTTCATCACGATAAAAAAGCGCCACAGAATATTATTTCTGTGACGCCTTTCGCACGGCAAATTATCTCTTCGACTCTTCACCATAACTTTTTCTTATATTTAAAGGTGCAACTAAAAACGCAAAGCCGCGATATTAATTCCCTTGTTTATTGTTGGGGATCTAACGGCGGAAGTTTATTTTTAATTGCACCGCGTCGGCGATGTGAAGAATGCATACCAACCAGCGTAAAAATTAACCACATCGATTGGGAAATCACCATTGCCAAATTAAAATCATGGCTCAATGAATAGAGTCCGCAAACGCCTCCCGCGATGTTAAGACAGGCATAAATGTCTGAATCAATGACCAATTTACGCAACTGAACCAGTGCGTATGCCAGTAAATAACAAAAAACGCCAATTAGCCCAACTATCGTATGCAGTTCCACATGCATTTTCCCTGGTGTTGCTCAGTGATCGGGAAATTATCTTTTTTGTGGGTGTTCTGCTGCGCGTTTTTCGCATAGTCTGATACGAAAATCTCATACATCAGGTTTTATTGGTTTTGATATAAATCAGAAATAACTGCGCTAAGGCCCAGGATGAGATAAGTAAAACAGGGTAAATAACAACGGAGAAAAATAAATGAAAGACGAGCAGGAAAACTTTAACAAATATCTTCAGGGCGCAAATTTGAGCCGCCGTTCATTTATCAATACTGCCGCGCTGGTTGGTGCGGGCGCAGCATTATCGCTCTCCCCCTTTTCCGGCTTTGCCGCTGAAGCCACCCCGAAAAAAGGTGGCCTACTGAAACTTGGCATGTCTGGTGGTAACACCAGTGACTCACTCGACCCGACGCTGTATAGCGACTGGGTACCGCTGAACCAGGCCTATATGCTGATGAACGGCCTGGTAGAAATTGATGAAAACAACAAGGCCACCCCGGAACTGCTGGAAAGCTGGAGCGCACAACCGGGCGCCCAGGAGTGGACCTTCAAAGTACGTCAGGGCGTCACCTTCCATAACGGTAAGACGCTGACGGTGGAAGATATCCTCTACTCCATCAACCTGCACCGTGGCGACCAGTCGCGCAGCGCCATCAAAACTCAGCTGGCAAGCATCACCGAGCTGAAGAAAAGCGGCGATAACGAAATCACGCTTAAACTCGACGGCGGCAACGCTGACCTGCCTTACCTGCTGGCGGATTATCACCTGGTGGTGGTGCCGGACGGTTTCACCGACTGGAAACACCCGATTGGCACCGGTGCTTTCGTCTTCGACCAGTATCAACCCGGCGTGCGTTCTTACTTCAAACGCAACCCGAACTACTGGAAACCAAACCGTGGCTTTGTTGATGCCGTGGAAGTGCTGGTGATCAACGATGCCACCGCCCGTACCAACGCCCTGATTTCTGGCCAGGTCCATGCCATCAACCGCGTGGATTTCAAAACCGTTGATTTCCTGAAACGCAGCCCGGCGCTGAACATCATCCGTTCTGCGGGCGGCCAGCACTTTACTTTCCTGATGGATTGTCGCGTCGCACCGTTCAATAACAACGATGTGCGCATGGCGATCAAATACGGTATCGATCGTGAAAAACTGCTGGCAACTGTGCTGCGTGGTTACGGCACCCTCGGCAATGACCATCCGATCCCGAAAACCGATCGCTTCTTCAACAAAGCACTGCCGCAGCGTGCTTACGATGCCGATAAAGCCAAATTTTATCTGAAGAAGGCCGGACTCAGCAGCCTGCCGGTGGAACTCTCCTCCTCCGATGCGGCCTTTGCCGGTGCGCTCGATGCCGCTGCGCTGTTCCAGGGCCAGGCCGCTCAGGCCGGGATTCAGGTCAGCATCAAACGTCAGCCTGCCGACAGCTACTGGGACGACGTGTGGATGAAAGCGCCGTTCAGCATGGGTTACTGGGGTGGACGCCCGACCGCAGACCAGATGTTCTCCACCGCGTGGCAATCCACCGCCAAATGGAACGATACCCACTGGAAGAACGAGAAATTCGACAGTCTGCTGATTCAGGCCCGTTCGCTGCTGGATGAGCAAAAACGCGCCGAAATCTATGGCGAATTGCAGCAAATCGCCAGCGATGACGGTGGCGCGATGATCCCGCTGTTTGGTGACTACCTCGATGCGGCCAGCAAAAAAGTGGGCGGCGTGAAACCGCATCCGATGTTCAACTTTATGGGTGGTCGCCTGGCAGAACGCGTTTGGCTGGAGTCGTAATGAAAAAGCAGATTTTACATCGCCTGCTGCTGGGCCTGCTCACGCTATGGCTGGTTTCGCTGCTGATCTTTGTCGGCACCGAATTGCTGCCCGGTGATGTCGCCAGCGCGATTCTCGGGCAGAACGGTACGCCGGAAACCATCGCCGCGCTGCGCACACAGCTCGGCCTGGATCAGCCTGCCATCTGGCGTTACCTGCACTGGCTGGGTGGCGTGCTACACGGCGATCTTGGCAACTCGCTGGCGAATAACCAGCCGATCAGCGCGGAGCTGCTGCCGCGTCTGGCGAATACGCTGTTCCTCGCCGGTTATGCCGCCATCATTGCTATCCCGCTGGCGGTGCTGCTCGGCATCGCCTCGGCGGTGTGGCGTGGTTCGTGGTTTGATCGCTTAGCCAACTCACTCACGCTGCTGAGTATTTCGGTGCCGGAATTCTTCGTGGGTTATGTGCTGGTGATCTTCTTCGCCATTCGCCTGGCGTGGTTTCCCAGCCTGGCGCTGGTCGATCCTGATGCCGGTGTGCTCTCACGGCTGTACGCCTGCACCCTGCCGATGCTGACGCTGGTGCTGGTGGTGCTGGCGCATATGCTGCGTATGACGCGCGCCTCCGTCGGCGCGGTAATGTCGAGCAGCTATATCGAAACCGCGCTGCTAAAAGGCATGTCACGCTGGCGCATCGTGCTCGGCCACGCGCTGCCTAACGCGCTGGCACCGATCATCAACGTTATCGCCTTTAACCTCGCCTATCTGGTGGTCGGGGTGATTCTGGTGGAAGTGGTGTTTGTCTATCCCGGCATTGGGCAACTGATGGTGGACGCCGTGACCAAGCGCGATCTGCCTGTGGTACAGGCTTGTGGGCTGCTGTTTGGCGGCACCTACATCCTGCTCAACACCGCCGCCGATTTGCTGGCGATCTGGTGTAACCCACGTCTGCGCCATGCGAGGTAAGTGATGAAAAAACTGAAAATCCGCACGGTGCCGATTTCCGCCATGCTTGGCCTGGCCATCATCGCCGTGAACCTGATTGCCGCGCTGTTCGCGCCCTGGCTGGCACCGCACAGCGAAACCGCGCAGGTGGGCGATATCTGGATGCTGCCCTCCAGCGCCATGCCGCTTGGCACTGACAGCCTGGGCCGCGACATGTTGTCGCGCATTCTGTTTGGCGCGCGTACCACTATCGCCATTGCACTGGCAATCACCGCCATTTCGTTTGTCATCGGCATTCTCACCGGCTTCACCGCCGCCATTTATGGCCGCTGGGTGGATGTGGTGCTGACGCGTATCGTCGATACGCTGATGTCGATTCCGGTGCTGATTCTGGCGCTGATCGTGTTGTCGGTGCTCGGCACCTCAATTCCGGTACTGGTTGGCACCATTGCCTTGCTCGATGCCACCCGCGTCTATCGTCTGGCACGTCTGGTGGCGCAGGGGATTGTCTGCCAGGAGTATGTCGAAGCAGCGCGTCTGCGCGGCGAAGGGCTGGGCTGGATCGTGCGTAAAGAGATTCTGCCCAACGCCATCCCACCGCTGCTGGCGGAGTTTGGCATGCGCTTCTGCTTCACGTTCCTGTTTATCGCCGGTTTGAGCTTCCTCGGGCTGGGCATTCAGCCGCCGTGGGCCGACTGGGGCAGCATGGTGCGCGACAATGCCCAGGCGATCAACTTCGGCCAGCTGGCACCACTCTACCCGGCTGCCGCTATCGCCCTGCTAACCATCGGCGTCAATCTGGTGGTTGACTGGCTGCTGGTACGCAACAACCTTTCGCTGGGGGAAGAGGGATGACACAACCCATTCTGGAAATGCGCGATCTGCGCATTGAAACCGACCAGGGCATTCCGCTGGTCCAGAACATTTCACTCAGCCTGAAACCCGGTGAAGTGCTGGGGCTGATTGGCGAATCCGGTGCCGGTAAATCCACCATCGGCCTTGCCGCGCTGGGCTATGCCCGTGCGGGCTGCCGCATTGCCGGTGGCGAAGTGCGTATCGCCGGGCGCGATATTGTGCCGCTCTCCAGCAAAGAGAAACGCGAAATTCGCGGCCGCCGCGTGGCCTATGTGGCGCAAAGCGCCGCCGCTGCGTTTAACCCGGCGCTGACCATTGGCAAGCAGGTGTGTGAAGGGCCGATTCGTCATGGCCTGATGAACGCTACTGAAGCGCAGGCGTGGGCAGTCACCCTGTTCCGCGCGTTGGATCTGCCGGAGCCAGACACCATCGGCCAGCGCTATCCGCATCAACTGTCCGGCGGCCAGTTGCAACGCGCAATGGCAGCGATGGCGATGTCCTGCAAACCCGATTTGCTGGTGATGGACGAACCGACCACCGCACTGGATGTCACCACGCAGATTGAAGTGCTGGTGATGCTGCGCAAACTGGTACGTGAGTTCAATACCGCCGCGTTGTACATCACCCACGATTTGGCCGTGGTGGCGCAGATTGCTGACCGCATCATGGTACTGCGCCAGGGCTGCGAAGTGGAAAGTGGCAGCACCACCGACATTCTGCAAAATCCGCTGGAAAGCTATACCCAGCGGCTGGTATCGGAACGCGCCCATGCGCTGACGCCGGTCCACGCGGAAAACGTGGCGCAGGGCCAGTTGCTGACGCTGCAAAATCTCTCCACCGGCTACAACGGCAAAACCGTAGTACACGGCGTGTCGATGAGCATTGCCAAAGGCGAAACGCTGGCGATTATTGGCGAGTCGGGCAGTGGCAAAAGCACCCTCGCGCGTGCGCTGTGCGGCCTGCTGGGCGATACCGCCGGTAACGTCAGCTTTGCCGGCAAGGTACTGGCGAACCGCTATCAGCAACGCGACAAAGAAACGCTGCGTCGTATCCAGATGATTTATCAGTTGCCGGATGTGGCCCTCAATCCGCGCCAGACCATTCTGGAAGCGATCGGTCGTCCGATCGCCTTCTACTTTGGACTGGATAAACGCCAGGTCCGTGCGCGGGTGGAAGAACTGCTGCGGCTGACCGAGCTGCCGCTCACCCTGATTGATCGTTATCCCGCTGCGCTCTCCGGCGGGCAGAAGCAGCGCGTCTGCATTGCGCGGGCGCTGGCGGCGCAGCCTGAGCTGATTATTTGCGATGAAGCCACCTCGGCTCTCGATCCGCTGGTCGCGGAAGAGGTGCTGAATCTGCTGCGCCGTTTGCAGGAGCAGCTCGGCCTGTCGTACCTGTTTATCACCCACGACCTCAGCACCGTGAAGCGCATCGCGCAGCAGGTGGCGGTGATGTATCAGGGCAACGTGGTGGCACAAGGACCGACCGAGCAGGTATTCAGCGCCCCGATGCACAGCTATACCGAAAAACTACTGACCTCAGTGCCGGAAATGCGTACCTCATGGCTGGATGAAGTGCTGGGTCAGCGTCAGAACAACGCAATGGCAGGAGCCTCATGAAAACCTTCGTAACGCAATTTCCCCACAGCGTCAGCGTGACGGAACATCTGTGGATTACCCTGAAAGACGGCACCCGCCTCGCCGCACGCATGTGGCTGCCGCTCTCCGCCAGCCAGCAGCCGGTGCCCGCCATTCTCGAATATATTCCCTATCGCAAGCGCGATGGGACGCGTACCCGCGATGAGCCGATGCACGGCTACTTTGCCGGGCAGGGTTACGCCGTGCTGCGTGTGGATATGCGCGGCAGCGGTGAATCGGATGGCCTGCTGGCCGACGAATATCTGTTGCAGGAGCAAGAAGATGCGCTGGAAGTGATCGACTGGATCAGCCAGCAGGCCTGGTGCAGCGGCGCTGTCGGCATGATGGGTAAATCCTGGGGTGGGTTTAACTGTCTGCAACTGGCGGCACGTCGTCCGCCTGCGCTGAAAGCCATCATTACCGTGTGTTCCACCGACGATCGTTATAACGACGATATCCACTACAAAGGCGGCTGCCTGCTGAATGACAACCTGTGGTGGGGCGGCATTATGCTGGCCTATCAAAGCCGTCCGCAGGACCCGCAACTGGTGGGGGATAGCTGGTATCAGGACTGGCTCAATCGTCTGGAAAACATGCCGTTTTTCCCGGCGCTGTGGATGGATCATCCGCTGAAAGATGCCTACTGGAAACACGGTTCGGTCGGCGAGGATTGGTCGGCGATTCAGTGCCCGGTGATGGCCGTCGGCGGTTGGGCCGACTCCTACAGCAACGCGGTGTTCCGCCTGATGGACAACCTTGATGTACCCCGCAAGGCGATTATCGGCCCGTGGGCGCATATCTATCCACAGGATGGCACGCCGGAACCGGCGATTGGTTTTCTCCAGGAAGCCGTCACCTGGTGGGATCGCTGGCTGAAGCAGGTGGACAACGACGCACTCGCTGGCCCACGCGTGCAGGCATGGCTGAACGACAGCCAACGCCCGGGTTCACAGCGCCCTCAGGCGTTTGGCGAGTGGATCGGCCTCGACGGCGATACCGACGAAGTGACCCAAGCGCAACGCTGGCATTTACAGCCCAGTACCCTTGCCCCGACTCCGCTGGAGCAGGATAACTGGCAGGCCATCTGTACCCAGCAAAACCACGGGCTATTTGCCGGGGAATGGATGGGCGCGGGCGTGCTGGGTGAAAGCCCGAGCGACCAGCGGATGGACGATGGCCTGGCGGAGAGCTTCGACAGCGCGCCGCTCAATGAAAGCCTGAGCATCTACGGTTTCCCGCAGTTCAGCGTCAAACTGAGTAGCGACAAACCGGCGGCGATGCTATATGTCCGCCTCTCCGATGTGGCACCGGATGGTGCATCAACCCGCGTTACCCACGGCTGGGTTAACCTCAGCCACTTGCAGGGGCAGGATAAAAACGTGCCGCTTCTGCCTGGTGAAACGGTGGATGTGCAGGTACAGCTGGATGGCATCGCCTGGCGTTTTGCCGCCGGGCATCGTCTGCGCATCTCGCTGGCGACCACCTTCTGGCCGATGATTTGGCCGATGGCGGAAGTCGCTACCCTGAAGGTGAATCTGGCGAGTGCCACGCTCGATCTGCCAGTCTGCCGTCAGGTGACACCGATTGCCGGCCCCAACCCGCAACCGGCCACTGCCGCCAATACGCCGCTGACATTGCTGTCGCCAGGACGGGTGGAGCGCGAGCTGCGTTATGACGTGGTGAATGACAGCTGGGAAAGCATCACCCATGGTATCGGTGGGGTGTTTGGCGAGGGGGTCTATCGTTTCGACGATATCGATACCACCGTCGATCATAGCCTGCGCCGTCAGCTGACCGTGCATAACCAGGACCCACTATCTGCCCATTATCTGCTGACGCAAAGCATGAAAATCGGGCGTGAAGGATGGTGGACGGAAACCGATATCGTGCTGGAAATGCGCAGCGATCTGACGCATTTCATCATCAGCGGTGAGATGAAGGTGCAGCACAACGGCGAAGCGGTATGTACAAAGCAGTGGGATCGACGCATTAAACGGTAAAAAACCGCGCGATAAATCGCGCCGCTACAAATACGTGCAGATATCGTAGCGGCGCAATTTATTGCGCGGGTTGTGCAGTTTAAACGCGCGGATACTTATCGCTATTCACCCAGGCGTGATCTTTCTCCCAGGTAAATTTCCACAGACGAACCGGCCCCGCCATCACGTTGAGATAATAGTTGTCATACCCCGCCAGCGTCGCCACCGGATGGTAGCCACGCGGCACAGTGACCACATCGCGGTTATACGGTGCCAGACATTCGTCCAGTGAACGGTCGTCGGTGTAGACGCGCTGCATGGCGAAACCGGGCTCCGGATCGAAACGGTGATAATACGTCTCTTCCAGATAGGTTTCGTCCGGGCTGTCTTTCTGATCGTGCTTGTGGCTCGGATAAGAACTGGTCGCCCCTTCGTCGGTGTAAACCTCCACCACCAACAGGCTATCGGCCGGTTTATTGTCCGGCAGAATGTTATGCACCAGACGCTGGTTGCGCCCCTTACCACGATGCTCGACCCCGACATCTTCCGGCGCAATCAGACGCGCCGGCAGGTTGCCCTGGCTGGGGGCGTTACACACCGCCAGCTCCAGATCGCTATCGGCGTAGACTTCCACCTCGTCGTTATGCGGCACATACACCGAATAAGGCGGAATCCGCTCGAAGGGTGACAAACGCTTGCCCAGATTCGGGAACTCAGCATGACGGGTTTTTACCGAGGCAAAGCCCGCCACCAGCACCAGACACAGCTCTTTATCGCCGCTGCTGAGTTTCAACGTCTGTCCCTTTTTCAGCAGATAAGCATCAAAGCCGACGTATCCCCAGCCCGCGCTTTCCGGCGTGACATGCTGAATACGACCATTGCTGTCTGGCTGCTGCGCTTTCGCAAGTAGTGACATCCCAATCCTCCTTAACCCAGAGTCGGCATGCTGAACTCAGAGACCGTCTGCTGACCGCTCGGCCAGCGCACGGTGGCGGTTTTCATACGGGTGTAGAAACGCACGCCATCCGGGCCGTGCACATTCAGCGCACCAAACACCGAACGTTTCCAGCCGCCGAAGCTGTGGAACGCCATCGGTACCGGGACCGGGACGTTAACGCCGACCATGCCCGCTTCCACATCCTGCACAAACTCACGCGCGGTGTGACCGTTGCTGGTAAAGATGGCACTGCCGTTGCCAAATTCGTGGCTGTTCACCAGTTGCAGCGCGCTGCTGAAATCCGGGGAACGCATGATGCTCAGCACCGGTCCGAAGATCTCTTCACGCCAGATAGTCATGTCTGAGGTCACGTTATCGAACAGTGTACCGCCTACATAGTAACCTTCAGCATGGCCTGGCACCTGATAGTTACGGCCATCGACCACCAGTTTCGCGCCTTCCTGCTCACCTTTGTCGATATAACCCAGCACTTTTTTCTGGTGCGCGGCAGATACCACCGGCCCCATTTCATTCTCTTCCGCACCTTTCTGGATACCCGGTCCGACGCGCAGCGCTTTGATCAGCGGCGTCAGGCGTGCAATCAGTTTGTCGGCAGTGCCCTCACCCACCGCCACCACCACCGGCAGTGCCATGCAACGCTCACCAGCAGAACCAAACGCGCCGCCCATAATGGCGTTCACCGTGGCATCCAGATCGGCATCCGGCATCACGATGGCGTGGTTTTTCGCTGCGCCAAACGCCTGGACACGTTTGCCGTGGGCACTGGCGGTTTTGTAAATATGTTCTGCCACGCCGGAAGAACCGACGAAGCTCACCGCCGCCACGCGCGGATCTTTATACAGTTGCTCGGCATCTTCGTTGGAAGAGTGGACCACGTTGAACACGCCATCCGGCAGGCCTGCTTCTTTCAGCAGCTCCGCCATACGCACCGAAGCGGATGGGTCCAGCGCCGGTGGCTTGAGAATAAAGGTGTTACCGCAGGCCAGTGCAATCGGGAACATCCACAACGGCACCATCGCCGGGAAGTTAAACGGGGTGATACCCGCTACCACACCCACCGGCTGCATCAGTGAATAGCTGTCCACGCCGCCACCCACATTTGGCGAGTTTTCGCCTTTAATCAGATGCGGAATGCCGCAGGCAAATTCGATCACTTCAATGCCGCGCGTCAGCTCACCCAGCGCATCGGACCAGACTTTGCCGTGCTCAGAGACGATCAGTGCCGCCAGCTCCTCACGGTGCTGTTCCATCAGCGCTTTAAAGTTGAACATCACACGGGCACGACGCAGCGGAGAGGTTTTGGACCATTCCGGGAATGCCGCATGAGCGACTTCAATCGCTTTAGCGACTTCATCTGAGGTGCTCTGCGTCAGTTCACGCACCACTTTGCCGGTCGCCGGATCGTACACCGGAATGGTTTCATTGCTGGCGCTGTGGGTAATCTGGCCGCCGATAAAGTTTCCTACGATGTTCATGTCGTTGCCTCTTTAATGTGTAAACCCGCGAGAACGAAAAAGCATGGTATGAAGCTATTACAGTGAAATAAATTTTTCAAATACTTATTTTTGGAAAATTTACTTTTAGCGGACTGGATCGCATTTTCCTGCCCATGACTTCCCTGTATCACGCCACACCTGAACATTAAACAAAACGAAAGCGGGAATTTTTGCGAGGAAGATCCAATATCTTAAATTTCATAATTCACTAACAATGAAATAAATGTTCTCTTTAGCACCATCTTACCCGCACCCCATTACAGGAGCCGTCACATGGCCATCGATCCAACCCGTTTCTGTATTAACCGTAAAATTGCCCCGACGCTGTCGCTGGAAGCCTTTTTCCAGCTGGTGCAGCGTCTGGGTTTAAACAAAGTGGAACTGCGTAACGATATGCCTGGCGGCAGGGTGACGGATGATCTGAGTGTGGCGCAACTGCGCGCGTTGACCGACAAATACCACATCGAAATCGAAACTATAAACGCGCTCTATCCGTTCAACCGTCCTGATGACACGCTGCTGGCCAAAGCCGAAGCCCTGTTGCAGGAAGCCCAGCAAATTGGCGCGAAAGCACTGGTGATGTGTCCGTTGAATGAAGGCATCGCCATTGCCCCGGAACAGACGCTGGCAGCGTTGCAAACCCTTGCTCCACGCTTTGCCCATTATGGCATCCAGGGACTGGTGGAACCGCTCGGCTTCCCGGTCAGCTCCCTGCGTTCCGCCGTGAAGACGCAGCAGCTCATTCGTGATGCGCAGGTGCCGTTCAAACTGCTGCTGGATACGTTCCATCATCATCTGTACGAAAACGCGGAGCAGGAATTCCCGCAGGAGATTGATGTTAACCAGATTGGCCTGGTGCATCTGTCCGGCGTGGAAGATACGCGCCCGACGGAGCAACTCACCGATGAACAACGCATCATGCTGAGTAATAACGATGTGCTGAACAGCGTGGCCCAGGTGAAACGCCTGGAGATGCTGGGTTACAAAGGCATCTACGCCTTTGAACCCTTCTCGTCTGAGCTGGAGAACTGGAGCGCCAAAGATATCGAACGTGAAATCCGCGCCAGCATTGAATTGCTGCAAGCCTGATAGAAAATTGGCCTGCACATGCCGTAGCGGCGCGATTTATCGCGCGTCTTTTGAAACTTGCGCGATAAATCGCGCCGCTACAAACCTGTCCCTGGAGGTTGCTGTCCGCAGCCCCCGCCTGCCAGACCCTTATCTGTGTCATTGACACAACGTTGTAGTGATTGGCCTCGGTCGGAGGCCACTTTTTTAATTCTCTTTAATCTCTACCGGCGGACTGTCAGGCTGGCGTCTACTCATCCGCAGCGTGCACACCAGTGCCAGACACACCAGCAGCGCGGTGAGGAAATAGACCAGCGGCACTCCGGCGAAACTCATGATGAAACCGGCGATTGGCCCGGTGATCCCCAGCGACAAATCCATAAACGCCGTATAGGTTGCCAGCGCGCTACCCTGATTCTGCTGCGGCACCACTTTTACCGCCACCACGCCAATCGCCGGGAACACCAGCGAGAAACCTGCGCCGGTAAAAAATGCCCCGACTTTTGCCATCCAGGGATCGAACGAACCCGCCACCAGGAACAGGCCCACGGCTTCCACCGCAAAACAGATGCTGGCGACCCGTAAGCCACCGAGACGATTGATGGCGTTGGGAAACAGCAGACGCGTACCGACAAATGCGGCGCTGAACAGCGTCAGCGCGAATGCAGCGCCATCCCAGCCTTTATCCTGATAAAACAGAGTGATAAAAGTCGCGATCACGCCAAACCCAGCCGACCCCATCGCCAGAATCAGGCCAAAGCCATAGATTTTCCCCAGCACATCGCGAAACGGCAGCGGTTTGGCTTTGCTGCCTTTCACCGGCGCACGCGGCAGCGCCAGCGCAATTGCCAGTACGCAAATGGCGATAATGATGCCGGACAGCAACAACAACCCACCGGCGCGGAAAATCACCACCCCAAGCGGGGCACCAATCGCCATCGCCCCGTAGGTGACGATGCCGTTCCAGGAAATCACCCGGCCAATATGCAGCGAGCCGACGCGCGCCACACCCCACAGCGAAGTGCCGGTACCGGAGAAACTTTGCCCGACACCGAGGATCACGCGGCCCAGGCACAGCAGCCCGAGGCTCAGCACCGACCAGCTTTCGGTTAGCGCCGATAGCAGAATGCACAAGCCGCTGAGGAAACAGCCGCATAGCCCGAGCACCACCACTTTTTTCGGTCCCCATTGATCGGCGTAACGCCCGGCATGGGGGCGGCTCAACAGGGTGGCAAGATATTGCAGGCTAATCACCAGCCCGGCCCAGAAAGCGCTGTAGCCGAGTCCGTCATGGACAAAACCCGGCAGCACCGCCAGCGGCAGGCCGATGGTGAGATAGCTGGCAAAATTGAACATCACGATGGAGAGAATCAGTAAATTCAGACGGAAAGGCGTTAAAGCAGGTTCCGCGGCAGGCAGGTCAGGCATGAGTGAGTGCGCTCGTGTTTGACGAATTTTTTATAATCGAGCTGTAACTATACGCTTTTTCGCCTGCTGCGCATCATAGTCTCTGATGATATTTGGTCATCTTTCCGTCATATCCCCGCCGTAGACTCGCCGCCAGTGAAATCCCAAAGAGGATAACAATCTGATGACGCTCCTGATAAACCATCGGGTGCGCGTGGCGTATGCCGACTCCCTGCTGCTGGCGGGAGGTGGCCGATGACGCGTGTCGCGCAACCTATCGAACTGAAAAATCTCAGCTGGTCAGCGGGTAACCTGACCATTCTGCACGATCTCTCCCTGACCATTCCCGCCGGACAAACGCTGGCGCTGCTCGGTCCCTCCGGCTGTGGCAAAAGCACGCTGCTGAAACTGCTGGCGGGCCTGCTGCAACCCTCGGCGGGTGAAATCTGGCTCGGTGACCAGTGCGTGGCCTCGGCACGTCACTGCGCTGCACCGGAAGCACGTAACCTCGGCATGGTGTTCCAGGATTACGCGCTCTGGCCGCATATGAGCGTGGTGCAGAACGTGGCCTTTCCTCTGCGAATGCGGGGTGTAAAGAAAACGGCGGCGCTGCAACAGGCGGAAGCCGCACTGGAGCAGGTTGGCCTCGCCGGGTTTGGCGATCGTAAACCCGCCATGTTGTCGGGCGGCCAGCAACAACGTGTGGCATTAGCCCGCGCGCTGGTGGCGAAACCGGCGATTCTGCTGTTTGACGAACCCTTATCCAACCTTGACCGCGATCTGCGCGAAACCCTCGCGCAGACCATGGCGCAGCTGCTGCGCGCTTTTGGTATCACCGCCGTTTACGTAACGCATGACCGCGAGGAAGCCAACACCCTGGCCGACCGCATTATCCATCTGGCGCAGGGCCAGATTGTTGCAGTGACTGACCTCTCAGGGGAAACCAATGCCATCTCTCAAATCTGTTAAAACAGGAGCCATCAGCGCGATGATTTTGACTTCCGCCATGATGATGATGAACGATGCCGAAGCACTGACGGTGTACACCGCCGGTCCTGGCTCACTGGCGAAAAGCCTCGCCACCGGGTTTGAAAAACAAACCGGGGTTAAGGTGAATATCTTCCAGGCCACCACCGGCAAAGTGATGGCGCGTCTGGAAGCAGAGCAGGCTAACCCGCAGGCGGATGTACTGATCTCAGCGTCATGGGACACCGCAGAAGATCTGCAACAACGTGGCTGGCTGCTGCCGTATCAAAGCCCAAACGCCGCGAACGTACCGGCGGCATTTAAAACCGATGCTTACGTCGCACAGGGCATTTCCGCACTCGGTATCGTGTGGAACACCAACAGCCATACGCCAGAACCCAAAACCTGGCAGGACCTCACCGGTCCGGCGTTCAAAGACAAAATCACCACCCCTGACCCGGCGCTGTCAGGTGCCTCTCTCGACCTGCTGATTGGTTTGCAGAATGGCGAAGGCGAGAAAGCATGGCAGCTGTTTGATCAACTGAAAGCCAATGGCATGGTGATCAGCGGCCCGAACGCGCAGGCCGTCACGCCGGTGTTGCAGGGGGCGAAAGCCGCGGTGTTTGGCGCGGTGGATTACGTGACTTACAACAACATCGCCCAGGGTGAAGCGGTGAAAGTGATTTTCCCGGAAAACGGCACCGTGGTGGCCCCGCGTCCGATGATGATCCTGAAAAGCAGCCAGCATGCCGCCGATGCCAAAGCCTTTATCGATTATGTCCTGTCGGATGAAGGCCAGCAGCAGGTGGCAAAAGCCTGGCTGATGCCCGCTCGTACCGATATCAAGGCGCAACGTCCGTTAATCACCGAGATCAAACTGTTGCCGGTGAATCAGGAAGGCGGCAGTGAACGCGCGGCGGTGCTGAAGCGCTTTGCCACGCTGTTTGGACAATAAACCATGTCGCGTGCCCTGTTTAACGGCCTGATCCTGCTGGCGCTGCTGGTACTGGTGGCGCTGCCGCTGTTGTTTATCGTGCTACAGGCGCTGTTTCCGCACCTGAGCGAGGGACAATGGCAGGGAGCTTTCAGTGCGCTGCCCGCGTTACTGGAAGATCCGCAGCTGGTGCCGATGTGGCTGGGTACGCTGAAAATTGGTCTCGGCGTGGCGCTCGGCAGCCTGGTATTGGGCCTGCCGCTCGGCGCGCTGCGCGGTTTGTTTCGTCTGCCAGCGGCGGCGCTGTGGGATTTGTTGTTTCTTATCCCCTTCCTGACGCCACCCTATATTGTGGCGTTGGCCTGGACGCTGGCGCTGCAACGCAATGGTTATGTTGAGCAGCTCACCGGCCTGAATTTTGACAGCCTGTTGTTCAGCAGCAGCGGCATGATGCTGGTGATGACGCTTAACATCTTTCCGGTGGTCTATTTCGCGGTGTCGCGCTCACTGATGGCAAGCGGACAGCGTCTGGCCTGGGTCGCGCGGGTACATGGCGCTCACGCCTGGCGCGCCTTTGCGCAGATAACCCTGCCGCTGACCTTACCCGCTCTGGCCGGTGGCGTACTGCTGGCGTTCACGCTGGCGATTGAGGAATACGGCGTACCTGCGGCGCTTGGCGCTCGCGCCGGGCTAACCCTGATGACCGTCGGCATTGAGCAAAAACTGGCTGACTGGCCGATTGATCTGCCGGGGGCCGCCTCGCTCTCGCTGATGCTCAGCCTGGTGGCGCTGCTGGCGTGGTTTTGTCAGCGTAAGCTTACCGGCAGCAGTGATGTCACGGCGGTGAGCGGTAAACCGGTGGCGCAGGAAGCCGCCAGCCCCGGTCGCTGGCAACTGCCGATGTTGCTGCTGTTCGTGCTAACCGCCCTGCTGGCGGTGGCGCTACCGCTCAGCGCGATGACGCTGAGCGGCCTGCTGAACACCTTGTCGGGCGGCATTCATCCCGGCAACCTGACGTTGCGTCATTTCACCGCGCTGTTCAGCCAGCAGGGTGATGCACTGGCGGCGTTCTCCACCAGCATCGGACTGGCGCTCGGCGCGGCATTGCTCACCGGGTTGCTCGGATTTTTGATTGCCTGGCGCGTGGCCGAAGGTAAAACACGTTTGCTGGCGCTGATGGATGGGCTGGCCTTGCTGCCTGCGGCGATGCCGGGGGTGGTGATTGGCGTCGGGCTGATTTTGTTGTGGAATCGCGGCTTCTGGCCGGTCTCCCCCTACAACACGCTGGCGATTTTGCTGCTTTCCTACAGCTGCCTGCTGCTGCCCTGGCCGGTGCGTTATGTCAGCAGCGCCCTGCGTCAGCTGGGTCCGACGCTGGAACCGGCAGCACGGGTGCACGGTGCCTCGCGTTTGCAGGCGCTGCGATTGATTGTGCTGCCACTGGTCACCCCGAGCCTGCTGGCGGCGATGATGATGGTGTTCGCCGTCGCCTCACGCGAGCTGGTCACCTCCCTGCTGTTGGCCCCGGCGGGGGTACAAACCGTGGCGATATTTATCTGGCGGCAGTTTGAGCAGGGATCGGTCGGACAAGGAATGGCGATGGCAACCCTGACGCTGTTCGCCAGCCTCAGCCTGATGTTAGCCGCGCTGGCGCTGCTGCGCAGGCAATCTTCTTAACCTGTTTTTGCGCGATAAATCGCGCTTTCTGTTAATGCTGCCTGCCGTCAGCAAACACCTCTTACCTGCAAATCCCTCTGACACGGCGTTTTTCTCCCTGGGAAACGCCAAAAACGGCAAAGCATTGTCAATAAACGCAAAGCAGAGTCGATAATTGACCTGAGTCAGTTTGGTTGAAAATCAAAACGCTAACATGCACGTCCCTGGGAAGTGCTATGCTGCTGAAACAGCAGCCTATCTCCCTTCCCGCTGCTTAAACCTACCGAGGAACGCCTGGTGCCACCGCAGAGAAAACATCGCGATTTTGGCTGGCTGTTGATTGTTTGTGCCGGGCTGCTGCCCCTGGTGCTCGGTATCTTGTGTACGGCGATTGAAGCGCGGCATACCGTGCATCAGCAGCAAATCAGCACCGCCAACTCTCTGCTGGCCCAGGCCGAAAAAATGAGCGACAGCGCCTGGGATATGATCACCAGACTGCGCCAATACCACTATCAACCCTGCACGGCCATTGAAGATATCCTGCAACGTGAAAGTAACCTGAACGCCTATTTCCGCTCCATTGGTAAGCTGGAAGGGGAAAACATCACTTGTTCTTCAGCCTATGGCCTGAAATCCGGCACCCTAAGCGAAATGATGATGCGCCAGCCCCCGGTGACCGGCAAAGCATGGTGGAGCATTTCCATCAGCGGCACCTCCGGCGTACCGGATCGGCCAGCGGTGGTTTTTGTCCGCCAGTTGCCCGACAGCGAAGGGTTTTGGGCGGTGATTGATGGCCAATATCTGATGGATTTTATGCAGGCGATTGGCGAATCGCGTGGCTATCGCATGAGTATACGATTTAACGAGGGTGCGGCCATAACCTACGGGCCACGCGAACAGCGACCGGAAACCTACCTGAAAAGCGAAACCTGGGCAGCGCAATCCAGCCGCTATCCGATCAGCGTCGAGGTTATCGTCCCTCCCAGCGAACTGCTGAAGGCCTGGCGGCAGGCGCTGTTTATTTTCCTGCCGATGGCAGCCATTTTCTCCATCCTGCTGATGATTCTCACCGCTAACTGGCTGCGCCGCCGCATCTCCTGGCGTGATGAAATTCGTCGGGCCATGCGCAATCGCCAGTTTTCCGTCCATTATCAGCCGGTGTATAGCGTGACTCAGCAACGCTGCGCCGGTGCCGAAGCGCTACTGCGCTGGCAATTACCGAATGGCGATACCATTCGTCCGGATATCTTTATTAGCGCGGCGGAAGAAGAAAGCATGATCGTCCCCCTGACGCGCCATTTGCTGGAGCTGATGGCAGAAGATATCCAGAGCTGGAATGTGCAACCCGGTTTCCATATCGGACTGAATGTGGCGGCAGAACATCTGCAACACCCCGAATTCGTTAATGATATTCAGCTGTTCGCCCGACGCGTGAAAGATAAACATGTGCAGATTACGCTGGAACTGACGGAACGCAGTTTGATTCACGACGGCGAAGACGTGGCGCGCAAGCTGCGCTTGTTGCAGTCACAGGGGATGAAAGTGGCGATTGACGACTTCGGCACCGGCCATTGCTCGCTCAGCTATCTGCAAACCTTCCCGCTTGATTATCTGAAAATTGATCGCGGCTTTATCAACGCCATTGAGCGGCTGGATGGCGAAACGCCGGTACTGGATGCCATCATCAACCTCAGCCATAAGTTGCAGCTTGAGGTGCTGGGTGAAGGGGTGGAGACTTGGTTACAATTCCAGTACCTGCAGCAACGTGGTGTGGTATTTATTCAGGGCTATTATTACGCCTACCCAATGGATAATGACCGGCTGCGTGCGTGGCTCAACGAGCAAGGAGCGCGGCCGCTACTCGCTGAGGAACGCCATGAATCTGAACTGCATCATTCTTGATGATTACCAGAACGTCGCACTGAATCTTGCCGACTGGACCACACTGGAACCGCTGGTCCGCACTCGCGCGCTGACCAGCCATATCGATAACCAGGATGCGCTGGTCAGCCAGATTGAGCACGCCGATATCCTGGTGGTGATGCGCGAACGTACCCCGCTCAGCGCCGAACTGATTGGCCGCCTGCCGAACCTGAAATTGATCGTTACCTCCGGTATGCGCAATGCCTCGATTGATCTCGACGCCTGTCGCGAACGCTATATCGCGGTTTGCGGCACCGCCAGCAGCAGTGCGCCACCACTGGAGCTGACATGGGGGCTGCTGCTCGGGCTGGCACGCCATATCCCCAGTGAAAACCAGGCGCTGCGCAGCAATGGTCCGTGGCAACAGACGCTGGGCATCGGGTTGCAGGGCAAAACGCTGGGGCTGCTGGGTCTGGGGAAAATTGGTGGTGCCATGGCGCAGGTTGCGCAGGCGTTTGGCATGGATGTTTGTGCCTGGAGCCAGAATCTGACTGATGAACGTGCAGCCGCCTGCGGCGTGAGGAAGATGGCATCGCTGCATGCCTTATTACAGGCAAGTGATGTGGTCTCCCTGCATCTGGTACTGAGCGAACGTACCCACCATCTGCTCGACGCAGCCGCACTGGCGCAAATGAAACCCGGCGCATTGCTGCTCAATACCTCGCGAGCGGGTCTTGTCAACCAGGCGGCGATGATTGCGGCATTACAATCCGGGCATTTAGCCGGGGCCGGTCTGGATGTGTTTGAGCAGGAACCGCTGCCCGCCGGGAGTCCATTACGCCAGCTGCCGAACGTGCTGGCGACGCCGCATCTGGGCTATGTCGCCGACAGCAACTACCACACTTATTTTACCGAAGCCGTGGAAGATATCGCCGGTTGGCTAACAGGCGCACCGCTGCGTTCACTGCTTTAGCGTAAAAGCACCTCCCAAATGCGCGATAAATCGCGCCGCTACCGCCGGGTGCCGATATCGTAGCGGCGCGATTTATCGCGCTCTTTCGCGGAATTTTCATTACCTGCCCGAATCCACGCCACCACAGCTTTAGCCACAAAATAGCCAGTTACTGGCGTAAACATGACAAATATCACGCAAAAACGGTATACTCTGTCGCGGGAGGCGATAATTACTCACGTAATTATCGCTATAGCAGGCCAGAGAAATCTCATCTTTACGGCTATGCTTTAATTTTCTCAACGCCGCGGCCTGAAAACTGTGAGTCGGTCCGCGCCGTTGAGGACTTTCTGATTCCAGGACAGGGTAACCTCATGAAAATTCGTAGGAAACGTGTAAAACCGATCGGGCTGGACGATGTCACTATCATCGACGACGCCCGTTTACGTAAGGCCATCACCGCGGCTTCTCTGGGCAACGCGATGGAATGGTTCGATTTTGGTGTGTATGGCTTTGTGGCTTATGCGCTGGGTAAAGTGTTTTTCCCGGGTGCTTCGCCCGGTATCCAGATGATCGCCGCACTGGCGACCTTCTCCGTGCCCTTCCTGATCCGTCCACTGGGCGGTCTGTTCTTCGGCATGCTCGGTGACAAATACGGTCGCCAGAAAATTCTTTCCATCACCATCGTCATCATGTCGATCAGTACCTTCTGTATCGGCCTGATCCCCTCTTACGAGTCCATTGGTATTTGGGCACCGGTGCTGCTGCTGATCGCCAAAATGGCGCAGGGCTTCTCCGTGGGTGGGGAATATACCGGCGCGTCCATCTTCGTCGCCGAATACTCACCCGACCGTAAGCGTGGCTTTATGGGCAGCTGGCTGGATTTCGGCTCCATCGCCGGTTTTGTGCTGGGCGCCGGTCTGGTGGTACTGATCTCCACCATCATCGGGGAAGACCGCTTCCTCGAATGGGGCTGGCGTCTGCCGTTCTTCGTCGCCCTGCCGTTAGGGATTATCGGTCTCTATCTGCGCCACGCGCTGGAAGAAACCCCGGCATTCCAACAGCATGTGGATAAGCTGGAACAGGGCGATCGCGAAGGTCTGCGTGATGGCCCGAAAATCTCGTTCAAAGAGATTGCCACTAAACACTGGAAAAGCCTGCTGGCCTGTATTGGTCTGGTGATTGCCACCAACGTCACCTATTACATGCTGCTGACCTATATGCCGAGCTACCTGTCGCATAATCTGCACTACTCGGAAGACCATGGCGTGCTGATTATCATTGCCATTATGATCGGGATGCTGTTTGTGCAACCGGTGATGGGGATGCTGAGTGACCGTTTTGGCCGCCGCCCGTTTGTGATTATTGGCAGCATCGCGCTGTTCATCTGCTCAATCCCGGCGTTTATGCTGATTAACAGTGGCGTTATTGGGCTGATTTTTGCCGGTCTGCTGCTGCTGGCGGTGATCCTGAATGCCTTCACCGGCGTGATGGCTTCGTCGCTGCCCGCAATGTTCCCGACCCATATCCGCTATAGCGCGCTGGCCAGTGCCTTCAACATTTCGGTGCTGGTTGCCGGTCTGACGCCGACCGTTGCCGCCTGGTTGGTGGAAGCCACCAACAATCTGTATATGCCCGCTTACTATCTGATGGTGATTGCGGTGATTGGCTTAATCACCGGTCTGTATATGAAAGAGACCGCCAACAAACCGCTGAGCGGCGCGACCCCAGCAGCCTCTGACCTCGCAGAAGCGCGTGAGATCCTGCAGGAGCATCACGACAACATCGAGCAGAAAATCGAAGATATCGATGCCGAGATCGCGAAGCTGGAAGCAAAGCGCAAAAACCTGGTACAGCAGCATCCGGATATCAACGAATAATCCCCCTCAACTCCCACGTCAGTGGGAGTTTTCATTTTCCCCGCAGCACACAAACCTTCATCGACCTCGGCAAAAAGGAGTAGACTGGCGCTACTTTTTTCACCTGTAAGTAAGAATGAGCATGTCTGATTTTTCTCTTATCCAGCGTCCAAGAAGGCTGCGTAAAAGCGCCGCGATGCGTGAAATGTTCCAGGAAACCAGCCTGAACCTCAGCGATCTGGCACTGCCAATTTTCGTTGAAGAAGGGGTGGACGACTACAAACCGATCACCGCCATGCCGGGCGTCATGCGTATCCCGGAAAAGCGTCTGGCGTATGAAATCGAGCGTATCGCCAAAGCGGGTATCCGTTCGGTGATGACTTTCGGTATTTCGCACCACACCGATGCCACCGGCAGCGATGCGTGGAACGAAAACGGCCTGGTGGCGCGTATGTCGCGTATCTGCAAAGACACCGTGCCGGAAATGATCGTCATGTCCGATACCTGTTTCTGTGAATACACCAGCCACGGCCATTGCGGCGTGCTGTGCGACCACGGAGTCGATAATGACGCAACCCTGATCAATCTCGGTAAACAGGCGGTGGTTGCCGCTCAGGCCGGTGCCGATTTCATCGCGCCGTCCGCCGCAATGGATGGCCAGGTAAAAGCGATTCGTCAGGCGCTCGATGCGGCCGGATTCACCGATACCGCGATTATGTCTTACTCCACCAAGTTCGCGTCCTCATTCTACGGTCCGTTCCGTGAAGCCGCAGGCACCGCGCTGAAAGGTGACCGTAAAACCTATCAGATGAACCCGATGAATCGCCGTGAAGCTATCCGTGAGTCGCTGATCGACGAAGCAGAAGGGGCTGATTCCCTGATGGTGAAACCGGCAGGTGCCTATCTCGATATCCTGCGCGATATCCGCGAGCGCACCACGCTGCCACTGGCTGCCTACCAGGTCAGCGGTGAATACGCCATGATCAAATTCGCAGCGCAGGCCGGTGCCATTGATGAACGCAATGTGGTGCTGGAAAGCCTTGGTGCCATTAAACGCGCCGGTGCCGATCTGATTTTCAGTTACTTTGCCCTTGATCTCGCCGAGCAAAAAATGCTCTGATCACCGTTACGCTTATCAGCCGTCTTTGCTGGCGGCTGATAATTGTTAACGCCATCCTTTTGGCACAACACCAGTTCTGTAACACCTGCATCTAATAAGAAGAGTAACGCGATGAAAGCACCTGCACTGCCCGCAGACGAATCAGATCGTCTGGCTCAGTTACGTGCGCTCAACATTCTGCATACCCCGGCAGAAGAGCGTTTTGACCGTCTGACCCGCCTCGCCCGCCGCCTGTTTGGTGTGCCGGTTGCACTGGTAAGCCTGCTGGAAGAGGACCATCAGTGGTTCAAATCCATTGCGGGTAAATCCGGGGAAACCGCGCCGCGCAATACCTCCTTTTGCGGTCATGCCATCCTCCAGGATGACGTGATGGTAGTGGAGAATGCGCTGGAAGATGATCGCTTTTATGATAATCCGCTGGTCACCGGTGAAAACCCGGTGCGCTTCTACGCGGGTTGCCCATTACGCACGCCAGCAGGGGCCAAAGTGGGTACCCTGTGCATCGTCGATCACCATGCCCGTTCATTTGATGCCGATGATTACCACACGTTGCGCGATCTGGCAGCGATGGCGGAAGCCGAACTGATTGCGTTCCAGACCGCCACCTCAGACGAGCTGACGCAAATTACCAATCGTCGTGGTTTTATGACGCTCGGGCAGCTGGCCCTGAATGAATGCCTGGTAAAACAACTCCCGGCCTGTCTGACATTTCTCGACCTCGACCGTTTTAAAGAGATCAACGATACCCTTGGCCACCGTCAGGGCGATCGTGCACTGATGGATTTTGCCGATGCCATGAAGGTCAGTTTCCGCCATGCGGATATTTTTGCCCGGTTGGGAGGCGATGAGTTTGTGGTGCTGTTTAACGGCCTGCAACAGTCGGATGCCGAAGGGGTACTGGCGCGCTTTGACCGGCAATTACAGCGACAGACGCTTGATCTGAGCCGTCTCTACCAGCTGCATTTCTCCTCCGGTATCGTGGAATTCGATCCCCAGCAGCCGCTGACGCTGGAGCAATTGCTGGAAGGCAGCGACGAGCGCATGTACGCCGCCAAGAAAGGAAAAAAACAGGCGCGGTAGCGCCTGGCTATTTGGTAGCGGCGCGATTTATCGCGCCGTTTTGCTTTAACCGCGCGCCAAATCATCAATCAAAATCTGATTAAACTTCTGCGGCTCCTCCATCTGCGGCGCATGCCCCATGCCCGGGAACTCGATCAGACGCGCACCAGGGATCAGTTTTGCTACCTGTTTCCCCAGCACATTGTAATGACCCAGCTGCGCTTTGACCGCTGGCGGGGCGATATCGCTGCCGATGGCGGTCGTATCGGAGGTACCAATCATCAGCGTGGTCGGCACTTGCAGATCTTTAAATTCGTAGTACACCGGCTGGGTAAAAATCATGTCGTAGATTAACGCCGAGTTCCACGCCACCCGGTTATGACCCGGTCCGCTATTCAGACCGGCCAACATATCCACCCATTTGTCATATTCCGGCTTCCACTGACCAACATAATAGGTCTGCTGCTCATACTTTTTGATCCCTGCGGCATTCAGCTTCAGCTCGCGCTGATACCACTGATCCACCGAGCGCCACGGTGCGCCTTTCGCTTTCCAGTCTTCCAGGCCAATCGGGTTCACCAGCACCAGTTTTTGCGTCTGCTGCGGGTACATCAACGCATAACGCGTCGCCAGCATACCCCCGGTGGAGTGACCAACAATCACCGCCTTTTCTATTCCAAGCTGTTGCAGCAGCTGATGGGTATTCTGCGCCAGCTGCTGGAAACTGTACTGATAATTGGCCGGTTTGCTGGAACTACAGAAACCAATCTGATCCGGTGCTACAACCCGGTATCCCTGCTGGCTCAATGCCTTGATGGTGTCTTCCCAGGTGGCACCGCAGAAATTTTTGCCATGCATTAGCACCACTGTCTGGCCGTTGGCATGCTGTGCGGGTTTGACATCCATATACCCCATGCTGAGCGGCTGCTGCTGGGAGGAGAAAGCAAAATGCTGTAACGGATAAGGATACTGGAAGCCTTCCAGCTGCTCACCATAGACATTAGCTGCCAGCGCCGATGCACTGCTCATCAACGCCATGGAGGCGAGCAGTATCGCCAATGAAGACTTCCCGGGAAAACGTAACGCCATCAGAACATCTCCGAATCAGGACAAAGCGTCGAGTGTGACATGTTACGCGCAACCGCGTATTGATGTGCTGTGCCCTCTATATCCTCAACAAATAAACAACATCTCACAGTCAATTCTCACGAATTACGGGAATGATCTGATAGCGGAAAAATAAAAACCGATTTCCTGATAAATCTTTACGTAACAAGGCACACAGAAAGATAAGTTAAATTACACTGTGCTCACTGAACTGGAGGTGCTATATGCAAGAGAGAAAGTACAATGAGGGTGTAATCGACTCAGTAACTCACTGGATTGAAAATAATTTAGATCAGCGTTTGAGCATTGATGATATTGCGCAAAAGTCCGGGTATTCAAAATGGTATTTACAGAAACTTTTCGCTCGCTGCCACAATGAAACCCTGGCACGTTATATTCGCAAAAAGAAACTGGCGGCCTGTGTTGTTGAGCTGAAAAATAGTGATGCAACTATTATCAGCCTGGCCGTAAAATACCATTTTGAAAGCCAGCAGTCCTTCACCCGCTCTTTTAAACAGATGATGGGATGCACACCGCTTTATTGCCGTA
Organism: Pantoea sp. X-Soil-TKNS-1280; assembly: GCF_059730475.1. Taxonomy (NCBI): domain Bacteria; kingdom Pseudomonadati; phylum Pseudomonadota; class Gammaproteobacteria; order Enterobacterales; family Erwiniaceae; genus Pantoea; species Pantoea sp. X-Soil-TKNS-1280. Next base: position 4,050,976 of record NZ_AP035962.1, read on the forward strand.
AACAACAATTAAGCGGCGAGAGAAAGCACCAGCTGGCAGCCAGTGATGATCCCTGCGCACTTTGCCGTCAGGAAGGTCTGGTCACCAGCGAATGCATGAAGGAGGTGCGCCCCCCAGCCGCCACTCCCGGCAAATTCCCCGCCCGCATTAGCTGTGCGATGGTATAAGAAAAAGCGCGATAATCGCGCTTTTTTTTCGTCCGAATAGAGACATAAAAAAAAGCCCCTTCCGGGGCCTGTTAATTATTTATACACCTGGGCGACAGCGTCAAAATTATTGCCATGCTGGCGGGCGGCTTCCACCACATAATATTTTCCGCCTTTCGCATCAGCCATCTCAGACAAGCGCTGGTGCAGATCCATCGGTGAGCTAATCGCGCCGCCGGTATCGGACACGCTAATATTCCCCAGCGATTCAAGCTTAAAATGGTCAGCTTCCTGGGCAGAAATATTATTGGCAGCCAGTACCGGAACGCTCGCACCCAACAGCAACGCAGACAGAATTAATTTTTTCATCATTTCGTCCTCTTCAATTGTCGTGGTAATTTTCTGAAACCATTGTCTGATTTATCGCCATCGAACATTGATCATTTTGAGTTCAAATCAGCCAGACTTAATATTTCGTTTTTACCTGATATTGAGCGACGTTATTTAAATAACAGGCCAGTATCGACTGGCCTGCTGCAATTAGTTCTGCAACTCCTGACCTGGTAACAATTTTTCTGACATCAGACGAAGACAGCTGTTGCGATCCTGATGTGCCTGCTGCTGCTGTTCCGGTGACAGATCCTGCCACACCGTTTGCAGATGCTCACCCAGACCTCGCTGGAAGTGGATTTTCTGCAAGGCGTAATCGGAATTGCTGCCTTCAATGATTTGCTGCATATCCTGCGGCGTGTTGCCGCGCCCATCATGGGTTAACGTACAGAACATGGCGATGTAATACGCTTTATCTTCATCGCTGTAATGGGGGGTGAGCCACCAGACTAAGGCACTGATCACAATCAGCAGCGGCAGGAGAAATTTGAGTTTTAACATGGGGATAATTACCAGATGGAAGAAAAACGCCGCGATCTTACCAGATTCGCGGCGTCGCGGCTCAGCGCAGGATGCCACTCAGCCCGTGATAGCCCATATAAATCGCCACCAGTGCAATCAGGGTGCCGGAAAACCAGGGCGCGCGACGTGCCAGCGTATCCAGCCCCTGCCAGCGCTGAGTCGCTTTTTGTACACTTAGCGCGGCGGCAGCCCCCACACCGACCAGCGTCATTGCCAGCCCGATACTGAAGCACAGCACCAGCGCGGCCCCCAGGCTAAAAGCTTTCACCTGGATGCATAGCAGTAGCACAGTGATCGCCGCCGGACAGGGAATCAGCCCACCGGTTAAGCCAAACAAAATGATCTGTCCATTGGTCACTTCACGGCTGGCAAAGCGTTTTTTGATATCACTGGCATGGGCGCGCTCATGTGCATCCTGAAAACCGCCATCATTTTCGCCAGGCCGACGCTGCACCTCCCCCTGCTGCCACGCAACGTCATAATCATGCGAGTGGCCGCGATGGCCGAGCGACAGACGCGCATTAAAGGTGTGTGGTTGCGGCACCGCCAGCGTGGATTGCAGCACGCCATCCTGAGCGGCGAAGGTGAATATTTGCGAGAACCCCATCCCCCGCCGGGTAGCAATACTCACCTCATTGGCCTGCCACGCGGCGCCATCCAGCGTGCGCAGTTGCCAGTGCCCCTGATGCAATGCCAGTTCGATATGGCCGTGACCGGTATCGATCACCTGAGCATCAGGGCGTTCTGTCTGCTGATGTTGCTTACGTTGCTGCTCGCTTTGCCAGGTGCGCCAGATCATCCACAACGCGGTAGCGAGGATGATGACGGCAGAAATCAGCTGGAACCACGGCTCTGCGGTATCGGCGGTCAGTTTACGGCTGACGTACATGCCCCCGAGGGCGATCAGCCAGACAATCAACGTGTGCGACAAGGTGGCGGCCAGTCCCAGCATCACCGCCTGCTTTACCGTGCCACGAATCGCCACGATAAACGCCGCCATCATGGTTTTGGAATGACCCGGTTCCAGCCCGTGTAACGCACCCAGTAAGATGGCGCTGGGGATAAACAGCCAGGCACTGGACGTACCCTGACTCAGCAGTGCAGCAAAATCGGTCATGATTTTTCTCATTGAATTAAAAAACGGCACAGCAGATGCAATTGCCGGACAACCCAAATATACTATACCCCAGTATTGTATCGATCAACGGACTTCACGCTATGTCACACACCCATAAAGATCAAAAGAAATTGCTGGCGCGCGTGCGTCGCATCAAAGGCCAGGCCGAATCGCTGGAAAAGGCGCTGATCGCCGAAGAAGAATGTCTGAAGATATTGCAGCAGGTAGCAGCGGTACGCGGCGCGATTAACGGGCTGATGAGTGAATTGCTGGAAGGCCATATCCGCGAGCATCTGATGAACCCGAATGCCAGCGAGCAGGAGCGCGCAAGCGATATGGAAGAGATTATCGCGGTGGTGCGCAGTTATATGAAGTAACGGCGCGATTGCTCGCGCCGCCTGCATCAGAATCGCTCAAACCGATACGGAGTCGGGTCGATCAGCGGTGTATGGCCGGAAACCAGATCGGCAGCCAGTTGCCCGGCAGCCGGTGACGTGCCGAAACCGTGGCCGGAAAAACCGGTCGCCAGCGTCAGGCCTGGCATCGCCGCCACCGGGCCGATCACCGGGTTGGAATCCGGCGTGACGTCAATCACCCCGGCCCACGCCTGCGCCAGCTCCGCTTGCTCAAACACCGGCCATGCCGCGCGCAGGTTACGCATCGCTTCCTGATTCAGCGCCGGATTGGCTGCCGGATCGAGAGTACGAATACGTTCGAATGGCGTGCGGCGGTCCCCCCGCCAGCGCCGGGCCAGCGCCAGGTCTTTGACGAAATATTTGCCGAGCGAGATACGCAGATTGTCACGCGCATGGCGCAGCTGCGGCAGATAACGTGCCCCCAGCAGCAAATGGTCGATCGTTAATGGCGCATCCAGCGCCCCGCGCTGAGTAATAATAAACCCGCCATCTTTATGCTTACGGAACGAAAAATCCGGCGCACCTACGGCAATATTGCTAGGTCCTTCCAACGGCTTTGTCCGCAGCACCGAGCAGATCAGCGGCAAGGTGGGCAACGCAATACCGAGATTGCCGAGAAAACGGCGTGACCAGGCTCCCGCTGCCAGCAGCACCTGATCGCAACGAATTTCACCGCGTTCGGTAATCACGCCGCTGACCTTCCCGTCGCTGGTCTCCAGCGTGCGCACCGCGCATTGCTCCACAATAATCGCGCCTCTGGCGATCGCAGCTTTGGCAATGGCGCTGGCTGCCAGCGTCGGTTCGGCGCGACCATCGGAAGCGGTAAAAATCCCCCCTGCCCAGCGCCCCTGTCCACCCGGCACCCGGACCGCAATGTCCGCAGGGCTGAGTAGCTTCGCATCCAGATCCAGCGGCTGCACCGCCTTCAGCCAGCTTTCATGCAGGGCCATCTGTGCCTCGTTGCGGGCAATAAACATAATGCCCGCCTGGCGATAACCCACGTCACTGCCGACGCGTTCCGCCATCCCGGACCACAGACGATCGGCAGCCTGTGCCAGCGGGATATCATCGGCGGCACGGCTGGTTTTGCGGATCCAGCCCAGATTACGCGACGACTGCTCCGCCGCGATGCGGCCTTTCTCCAGCACCACCACCGGAATATTGCGTTCCGCCAGTGTCAGTGCTGCGGTCAACCCAACAATGCCACCACCAATAATCACCACCGTAGTGGCGGAGGGAAAATCGGTGGATGTGGTGACGGGGGTAATTTCCGGTGACATAACGTGCCTCCTGCTACGCCTTACAGCGCAACGGTGATTTCCTGCACCTCGGCCTGAGCGGCCCCACGATACGCCGTGACTTCCAGCTCGACCTTATACACCGTGGAACCCAGCGGCGGGCAAGTGACCGTGGTCGCCGGATTGATACCGCGAAACTTATCGCCAATGATGTCCATCACCGTCGCGACATCGTCCGGGTTCTGAATAAACACCCGCGAGAACACCACGTCTCTGAGCGAGGCATCTATCGCGGCCAGTGCCGCCTCAATATTGGCGAACACCTGCAAAGTCTGTTCAGTGACGTCCGCTGGAATTTCTTTACTGACCGGATGACGGCCCGCGGTGTTGGAGACATAAATCCAGTTATCCACCGCGACAATGCGCGAATAGCTGCCCATCTCTTCAAATTTCGAACCGGTTTTCACTTTAATGATGTTGGTCATGCTGGTTTCCTTGATTAGCTCAGTACCGGGGTTTCCCACAGGTTTAATTTCACGCCGATGCCTTTTTCGATAGCGTTGCGATACACCACCGTGCCCCAGGCAACGTCTTCCACCGGCATACCGCCGACTGACATGATGATGATCTCCTCATCGTTCTGGCGGCCAGGAGCATCACCGGCGACGATTTTGCCGATGTCTTCCAGCTGCTCAGCTGCCAGCTTGCCTTCGGCGATCATGTCCATAAAACGCACGCCGATAACCGGGATGGTTTTGTGTGCGGGCTTGGGGACTTCCTCAAACCACGCGTGATAAAGGCCGGTGTTATCCAGCACTTTGCGCACGTCGGCCCGTTCCATACCGGCGTCGATGTTGCACAGCGCAGGCATCGCCAGGAAGGTGCCCGGCTTGACCCATTCACGCCTCACCAGCGGATAGCTGTCGGGGTCGCCCACTTCACCGGAACTGCAATAGGTCACGATATCGGAATCGCGTACTACCGCTTCCAGCGACTCGACGATTTCGATGTGTTTGATTTGCGGATAAGTTTCCTGCACCCAGGTGATGAAGTTATCCAGGCTACGCTGACCACGCCCTTTCACTTTGATGGTATCGATGTGCGGGCACACGGCGATAAACGCCGCCACCGCCGTTTTGCCCATCACGCCCGGCCCCAACAGGCCAATCACGCGGGAATCTTTACGCGCCAGATGACGCGCCCCCACGCCCGGCACCGCGCCGGTGCGGTAAGCCGACAGCAGGTTGGCGGACATATGCGCCAGCGGTGCGCCGGTATCGGCATCGTTGAGGGTGAACATCAGAATGGAACGCGGCAGCCCTTTTTCGCGGTTGGCAATATTCGAGCCATACCATTTCACCCCTGCGGTGCCAAAGTTGCCGCCGAGATAAGCTGGCATCGCCATCAGGCGACGATCGGCGGTCGGTTTTGGCATGGTGGGGAACGGTGAATTTTCCGGGAAGGTGACCATCGCGCCGTGTGAATCGTTATTGGCACCGGCCATGCGGTAGTCCCCCCGATACAACAGGCCGAACATCTCCTCCATGGTGTTCACGCAGGCGGGCATGTCGGTAACGCCTGCGCGGATCATGTCCTGCTCCGACAGGTAGATAAAATCAATCCGGGTTGAATCAGTCATGGTGTACGCCCTTTTCAGTCTTATTACGTATTCCCGCCGACGCAGCGCGTCCGGCGTGCAGGTGGATGCCTTTAGGAATACGTGACGACGAGTGGGCTGTATTGAATATTTGCGACATCCGCGTGGCACAGGGCTTGCATGATCGGTTTATCCCTGTTCAGCCTGTAGCGGAGCGCGCGATGTCTGAGAATCCCTTTTATCGTCATGGCGGCCGCTTTCATCCGGAACAGCCGTGGTTTGTGCTGAATGCCGCGCAACATTACTCGGTCATCGCCTCAGAAAACCCGGCGATTTCACACTTTTACAGCTTCGACGTGGCGCAATCGGCGGATATGACGCTGGCTGTCCCGGATGGCTGCGTGGATATTGTGTTTGATTGCGATCCGCTCAACCCCAAAGGTCGCGTGTGCGGCACCACGCTGGAAGCGCGCGGTGCCGACATGCTGCATAACCATCATTATTTCGGCGTGCGGTTCGCGCCGGGCGTTATCCCCGATTTTCTTGACGTGATGGCAGAGGAGATCCCCGACCATGAATTCAGCTTTCTTGATGTGGTACCTGATGCCCGACTGGCGTTTGAACAAATTGTGCAAAGCCACAGCTTTTCACAGCAAATTTCGTTATTTAACGCCCACTTCACGCCACGGCTGGTGCGCAAAGCCTCATCGGTAACGGCATCGATTATCCGTGCGATGCAGCAGCAAAAGGGCAATATTCGCGTTGATCAACTGGAAGCGCTGACCGGTTACACCTGCCGCACCATTCAGCGGCAGTTCCGCCAGGATACCGGTTTGTCGCCGAAGGCCTTTAGCCGCATTCTGCGCTGTCAGTCGGCGCTGAATAGCATCCATGCGCTGGGGGATATTTCCTTTAGCGATCTGGCATTTGACCTTGGATTTAGCGACCAGTCGCACTTCCTGCGCGAGTTTAAAAAGTTCGTCAGCACCACGCCGTGCGACTATCAACGGCGCATTGCCCATGATGCGTTGTTCCATCGTCTGCGCTATCACTGAGCACTAAAACGGTGCAGCTCTGCACCGTGGCTCTGTCCGATTTTTTCTATCCGCCGTCGTCGTCACTAAGAAATGATGCAGCGAAGTTACCTGCCTCAGGCGACGCAGAACGCCTGAGAAATTTCACTCTCTTCATAGAGGCGCTGGCGATGAACAACGATACCGGTTTACGCAAAAATACGTTGGGCTTGTTTTCTCTGGTCTTTTTTGTGGTTGCTGCGGCATCCCCGCTGACCGGGGTGGTCGGCGGCCTGCCGGTGGCGATTATCTCCGGCAACGGCGGCGGCATCCCGGTGTTTTACATCCTGTCGTGCGTCATTTTGATGCTGTTCGCGGTGGGCTTCATCGCCATGAGCCGCCACGTCAACAATGCCGGGGCGTTCTACACCTATATCTCCAAAGGGTTGGGGGATAACTGGGGGGCCTCCGCCTCGGTGCTGGCCCTGATGGCCTACTTCTCCATCCAGATCGCCATTGTTGCCATGCTGGGTTTCTTCACCCAGCTGTTCCTTGAGGAACACCTCGGTATGCACGTTCCCTGGTGGGCGCTGAGTATGTTGTTTGCCATCATTGCCTGGATACTGGGCATCAAGCGGGTGGAGGTGGGCGGCAAGCTACTGGGCGTGCTGATGCTGGCTGAAGTCGCCATCGTGCTGCTGACCGATGTGATGTTGCTGGTGAAAAAAACCGGTCCCTTCACCTTCCAGTCATTTGAACCCTCGGTGTTTATGCAGGGTAATCTCGGTATCGCTTTTATCTTCACCATCGCCGCGTTTATCGGTTTTGAATCGACCGCGATCTACGCCGAAGAGTGCCGCGACCCGCAGAAAACCGTGCCACGCGCCACGATTTGCGCGCTGCTGCTGATCACCGCCTTTTTCTGCTTTACCAGCTGGTCGCTGGTGCAGGCCTATGGTTTTGATGAGATCGTCGCCATCGCCAGTAAAGATCCCGGCAATTTTGTTTTCAACATTACCCGCCAGTATGTCGGCCAGTGGGCGGTGAATACCATGTCGGTGCTGCTGATCACCAGCCTGTTCGCGGCTACGCTGGCATTTCACAACAACATTTCACGCTACATCTTTAGCATCAGCCGCGATGGCCTGATCTGGAAGGAGTTATGCCGCACCCATCCGACCAACGGCACACCGCATAATGCCAGTCATGTACACAGCGTGATCCTGCTGATGTTGCTGGCCGGTATGGGCAGCGCCGGGCTGGACCCGATGGTACATATCTTTGCCATCGGTTCTGCGGTCGCAACCCTGTGCATCCTGATTCTGCAACTCGGGGTGTCCGCTGCGGTGGTGCTGTTCTTCCGCAGCAAAGCCACCGATGACAGCCGCTTGCAGGTATTCTGGGCACCGCTGCTGTCGATCATCTGCATGACCATCACCATCATCCTGGTGGTGAATAACCTGCAATCACTGAGCGGCAGCGATTCCAGCGTGGTGAAGATGATTCCGTGGTTTATCGCCGCCTGCGCCCTGGCGGGTTACGGTATGTCGCTGAAGCGTGGGATGAAACTCGCGGCATTAAAAAAATAATCTGCCTTTTACGCTCGGATTATGCCGATGTTACAACGCCTGCGCGCATGCCCAGGCGGAACTCCACGCCCACTGGAAGTTATATCCCCCCAGCCAGCCGGTGACGTCCACCACCTCGCCAATAAAATACAAGCCGGGCACATCGCGTGCTTCCATGGTTTTTGACGATAACAGGGTGGTATCCACACCGCCCAGCGTCACTTCTGCGGTGCGGTAGCCTTCAGTGCCGTTTGGCTGCACGCGCCACTGATGCAGCGTTTGCACCAGCTCGTTCTGCTGCTTACTGTTGAGTTGCTTCAGCGTGACATCAGGTAGCTGGTTCAGCACCTGCAACACTTCCACCAGGCGCTTCGGCAGGATTTTCGCCAGACTGTTCTTCAGGCTGAGATTCGGATGCGCGTCGCGCTGCACATTAATGAAATCATCCAGCGGCGTGGCGGGAGAGAGATCCACCGTGACAAATTCGCCCGGTTGCCAGTAACTGGAAATCTGCAACACCGCCGGACCGGACAGCCCGCGATGGGTGAATAGCATCGCCTCTTTAAAGACGGTGCCATCCTGCGCGGTGATGGTGGTGGGTAAGGCCACGCCAGACAGCGTATTCAGCTGCTCCAGCAGCGGCTTATGCAGGGTAAAGGGCACCAGCGCTGCACGCGTCGGGAACACCTTCAGGCCAAACTGTTCCGCCACTTTATAACCAAAGGGCGAGGCACCCAGCCCGGGCATCGACAACCCCCCACTGGCGATAACCAGCTTTTCCGCCTGCACGGCCATGCCGTTCAGCTGCAAGGTGTAACCCTGCTCGTCACGCTGCACGCTCAACACTTCGCTGCGCAGCCGCAGCGTCACCTGCCCGGCCTCACATTCTGCCAGCAGCATATCGACAATCTGCTGTGCGGAATCGTCGCAGAACAGCTGGCCGAGGGTTTTCTCGTGGTAAGCGATAGCATGACGATTGACCAGATCGATAAAATCCCACTGGGTATAACGTGCCAGCGCGGATTTGCAGAAATGGGGGTTGTGCGACAGGTAAGCTGCGGGTTCAGTGTACATATTGGTGAAATTACAGCGTCCGCCACCCGACATCAGAATCTTGCGCCCGGCTTTTTTGCCGTTATCGAGCAGCAGCACACGGCGGCCACGCTGACCGGCCTGCGCAGCACAGAACATGCCGGCAGCACCTGCACCAATAATGATAACGTCAAACTTTTCCACTGCTTTTACCCATTTCACCCGAAAGGCGCTGATTGTAGTGATCTGGACTCAGGGGCGCCAGTGTCAAAAAATTGCCGTAAATATGTCATATTGTAACTGACTAATATTTCAACCTTTTTCCCCTGAATTACCGTGCAGATTACAACTTTAAGTCAAAAAAAGGCTATATTTCCCTTTCCCATACAGCATGTTGTCGCGGATAATGCGCCGCGTTCATGTCCTCCTAAATGGCGTAACGTTTATGCTACATCTGTTTGCTGGTCTTGACCTGAGTACCGGCCTGTTATTAGTTCTTGCTCTGCTGTTTGTATTGTTTTATGAAGCAATCAATGGCTTCCACGACACAGCCAACGCAGTCGCGACAGTTATCTACACCCGTGCGATGCGGGCGCAGCTGGCGGTTGTGATGGCAGGTGTTTTCAACTTCTTAGGTGTTTTGCTGGGCGGATTGAGTGTGGCTTATGCCATCGTTCATATGCTCCCCACCGATCTGCTATTAAATGTTGGTTCAGCTCACGGCCTCGCTATGGTGTTCTCCATGCTGCTGGCTGCGATTATCTGGAACCTCGGCACCTGGTATCTGGGTCTGCCGGCGTCCAGCTCCCACACCCTGATTGGTGCCATTATTGGTATTGGTCTCACCAATGCCCTGATGACCGGGACTTCGGTAGTTGACGCGCTCAACCTGCCTAAAGTTCTCAACATCTTCCTTTCTCTGATCCTGTCGCCGATTGTCGGTATGGTGATTGCCGGTAGCCTGATTTTCCTGTTACGGCGCTACTGGAGCGGGACCAAAAAACGCTCACGCACCCATATGACACCGGCGGAACGCGAGAAAATCGACGGCAAGAAAAAGCCGCCGTTCTGGACCCGTATCGCCCTGATTGTCTCCGCCATTGGCGTGAGCTATTCACACGGCGCGAACGACGGTCAGAAAGGCATTGGCCTGATCATGCTGGTGCTGATTGGCGTCGCGCCTGCGGGTTTTGTGGTGAACATCAATGCGTCCGGTTATGACATTTCCCGTACGCGTGATGCGGTAAATCATCTGGAGCAGTTTTATCAGCAGCACAACAACGCGCTGACGCACATCGTGCAGATGGCGCCACCGGCTGTGCCTGCGCCAGAAGAAACCACCAGTGGGCCGCATGAGTTTCACTGCGACAGTACCCGTGCGCTGCCAGCCATTCAGCGTGCACAGGGTTTGCTCAACAACCTGCAAAGCTACGATCAGCTGACGGTTGACCAGCGCAGCCAGATGCGCCGCCTGCTGCTGTGTATCTCCGATACCGCCGATAAAGCCGCGAAGCTGCCGGAAACCAGTGCTGACGATCAGCGTTTCCTGAACAAGCTGAAAGGTGACCTGCTGGGCACGGTCGAGTATGCTCCGATCTGGATCATCATGGCCGTGGCGATGGCACTGGGTATCGGCACCATGATTGGCTGGCGTCGTGTTGCCACCACCATCGGTGAGAAAATTGGTAAAAAAGGCATGACCTATGCACAAGGCATGTCGGCGCAGGTCACGGCCGCCGTCTCCATCGGCATTGCCAGCTACACCGGGATGCCGGTCTCCACGACGCATATTTTGTCGTCGTCAGTAGCCGGAACCATGCTGGTTGATGGTGGTGGCCTGCAAAGCCGCACCATTAAGAATATCGCGATGGCGTGGGTGTTCACCCTGCCAGTGTGTATTCTGCTTTCCGGTTCACTGTACTGGATTGCCCTGAAACTGGTGTAAGCACGCCGGGCCAGACCCTTGAAGGGCGACAGCAATGTCGCCCTTTTTTATTGCCAGAGAGCCATCGCGATCAGGCTGACCACCACCAAACCACACAAACCGCTGGTCAGGATAAATTGCCCACGCACCCGTTCACAGCGCCGGATAAATTCATCGTCATGATGATCACGATAACGTTTCTCCCAGATATAGCGCACCAGGCGCACCTGTTTGCTGGGCTGGCCGTGCGAAGTAAAGAAACCGGCACCATCCACATATTGATACAGCAGCGGGTCGCAACCGCGTAGCACCGCCAGTAACGAGCGCAGAGAAGAGAAGTAGCGCGCCATATTCACCAGACAAACCACACACAGAGCCCAAAAAAGCGCGATAGTGCTGATCATGATCCCCTCCCGGCTGGAGCCGCGGAGACGCGCACAGCGGGGTAACGCTGACAACGCCCCACGAGAAAGCCTTCCACTGAATGAATCGAATTGCATTGTTGTTTTGCGAGCCGAGCGGTCCGTACCAGTAGCAATGTGACCGCCATTTTCAGTGTAGGAGATCTGGTAAAAATTTTTCCAGCGATGATTTTCGTTCACAGCGAGAGAAAAAAGAGATAACACTTGATCTGTCTCACAGGCGCACCGCGCCTTGCAGCATTTGTTAACAACTCTGGCTATACTGAAACCATAACAATAAACCGCCTGCAGGGCATAAATCTCGATGGGTGGCGCTTATCGCCGTTATGCGCAAAGGATTTCGCCAGCCGTGACGTGGCAGGAATTCGGGTTGCCCCCAGAATCTTGTGAAAGGAGTTATATCATGGCTTATAAACACATCCTGATTGCAGTAGACCTTTCCCCGGAAAGCCAGTTGCTGGTTGATAAAGCGGTCTCACTGGCTCGTCCTTACGAGGCGAAAATCTCCCTTATCCACGTTGATGTGAACTATTCAGACCTCTACACCGGGCTGATTGACGTCAATCTGGGGGATATGCAGAAACGTATCTCTGAAGAGACGCATACCGCGCTGAAAGAGCTTTCGACCAACGCCGGTTATCCCATCAGTGAAACCCTGAGCGGTAGCGGCGATCTCGGCCAGGTGCTGGTGGATGCGATTAGAAAATATGACGTGGATTTGGTGGTCTGCGGCCACCATCAGGACTTCTGGAGCAAACTGATGTCGTCAGCGCGTCAGCTGATTAATACGGTACATATCGATATGTTGATTGTGCCGCTGCATGATGACGACGAATAACAAATCAGGCCGGGAAACCGGCCTGATTTGTTGTAGCGGCGCGATTTATCGCGCGGGTTTTCCCGCATCACGCACAGGATTGCGCGATAAATCGCGCCGCTACGGAATCTACAGGCATCAACCAAGCGGTGGATAGATATCAAAACGATGGCTTTTGGTGACCACTGCTGACTGCGTCACCACGCCCGCTAACGGCGGTGCGTAATCCGGACGCTTCACCACAATACGTTTCTTCGCCAGACGGCGCGCCGGTTCCAGCAACGCATCCGCATCCTCATCCGCCCCGACCAGCGACTGAAACACCCGCATCTCCTTTTTCACCATGGCGCTTTTCTGCCGGTGTGGATACATCGGGTCGAGATACACCACATCAGGCGCAGGTGTAATCTCGCTCAGTGCCTGCTGGCTCACCACATGCAGCAACGTCAATCGCTCACGCAGCCAGCCGCCGATCTCAGGGTCGTCATAGCCACGGCGCAAGCCATCTTCCAGTAACGCCGCCACCACCGGATGACGCTCCAGCATGCGCACCCGACACCCCAGTGCCGCCAGCACGAAAGCATCGCGCCCTAAGCCTGCGGTGGCATCGACCACATCCGGCAGGTAATCGCCCTTGATGCCCACCGCTTTCGCCACCGCCTCGCCACGTCCACCGCCAAAGCGACGGCGATGTGCCATCGCGCCAGAAACGAAATCGACAAAAATGCCGCCCAGTTTTGGCTCATCGCGTTTACGCAGCTCAAGATGGCTGGCCGTCAGCACCAGCGCAAGCCCGGAATCTTCGTCCTGTTCCAGCCCCCAGCGTTGCGCCAGAAGTGATAAGGCACCGTCTCCGGTGCCTGTTTCGTCAACTAAACCGATTTTCACAGGCCGGTTTATCCCTGAATCCCGTAATGTTCCAGCATCGCATCCAGCTGCGGTTCACGGCCACGGAAGCGTTTGAACAGCTCCATCGGCTCCTCGGAACCGCCACGCGTCAGGATATTGTCGAGGAACGACTGACCGGTTTCACGGTTGAAGATACCCTCTTCTTCGAAGCGCGAGTAAGCATCAGCAGCCAGCACGTCGGCCCACAGATAGCTGTAATAACCTGCGGCATAGCCGCCAGCAAATACGTGGCTGAAGGCGTGCGGGAAACGGCCCCATTCCGGGCTGGGCACCACGGCAACCTGCTTTTTCACTTCGCGCAGGGTTTCGAGGATTTTTGCGCCCTGTTCAGGATTGAACTCGGTATGCAGACGGAAATCGAACAGGCCGAACTCCAGCTGACGCAGGATAAACAGCGCTGCCTGATAGTTTTTCGCCGCCAGCATTTTATCCAGCAGTTCTTTCGGCAGCGGTTCGCCGGTTTCATAATGACCGGAGATAAACGCCAGCGCCTCCGGCTCCCAGCACCAGTTCTCCATAAACTGGCTCGGCAGCTCCACCGCATCCCACGGCACACCGCTGATACCGGACACGCCCGGGGTTTCGATACGCGTCAGCATATGATGCAGACCGTGGCCGAACTCATGGAACAGGGTGATCACTTCATCATGGGTGAACAGCGCCGGTTTGCCCTGCACCGGACGGTTGAAGTTACAGGTGAGATACGCCACTGGTTTTTGCAGGCTGCCATCGGCTTTGCGCATCTGGCCGACACAGTCGTCCATCCAGGCACCACCGCGTTTGTGTTCGCGGGCATACAGGTCAAGATAGAAGCTGCCGCGCAGTTCGCCGCTTTCATCGAACAGGTCGAAGAAACGCACATCCGGGTGGTAAACATCCACATCTTTGCGCTCTTTCGCGCTGATACCGTAGATGCGTTTCACCACCTCAAACAGGCCGCTCACCGCACGCTCTTCCGGGAAGTACGGACGCAGCTGCTCATCGCTGATGGTGTACAGATGCTGTTTCTGTTTTTCACCGTAGTACGTCAGGTCCCACGGGTTCATTTCGTCAACGCCAAACTCTTTTTTAGCGAAGGCACGCAGCTGGGCCAGTTCTTTTTCACCCTGCGGGCGAGCGCGTTTTGCCAGGTCAGTCAGGAAGTCGATCACCTGAGACGGGCTTTCCGCCATTTTGGTTGCCAGCGATTTGTCCGCGAAGGAGTCGAAGCCCAGCAGTTGAGCCAGTTCGTGACGCAGCGCCAGTTCCTCGGCCATCACCGGGCCGTTGTCCCATTTACCGGCATTCGGGCCTTGCTCGGAAGCACGGGTGGAGTATGCGCGGTACAACTCTTCACGCAGCGCAGCGTTGTCGCAGTAAGTCATCACCGGCAGATAGCTCGGGATATCCAGCGTCAGCAGCCAGCCTTGCTGCTCTTTGGCTTCCGCCTGGGCTTTGGCCGCCGCCAGCGCACTTTCCGGCATCCCCGCCAGTTCCGCTTCGTCGGTAATCAGCTTGCTCCAGCCCATGGTGGCATCGAGCACGTTGTTGCTATAGGTTGACCCAAGTTCAGACAGGCGCGCCGCAATGGCGCCGTAGCGTTTCTGTTTTTCTTTATCGAGGCCGATACCGGACAGCTCGAAATCACGCAGGCTGTTATCCACCACTTTTTTCTGCGCGATATCCAGCGCAGCATAGTTATCGCCCTGCTTCAGGTTGACGTAAGCCTGATACAACCCTTCATGCTGGCCGACCCAGGTGCTGTACTCAGACAGCAGCGGCAGCGTCTGCTCGTAGGCTTCACGCAGTTCCGGGCTGTTTTTTACCGAATTCAGATGGCTGACCGGCGAGAAAATACGACCCAGACGGTCGTCAACTTCAGCCAGCGGCTGCACCAGATTGTCCCAGCTATAAGGCGCGCCCTGTGCCACTACGCGTTCCACCGCCGCACGGCAGTCGTCCAGCGCTGCGGTGACAGCGGGAACCACATGTTCGGGTTTGATGGCGGAGAATGGCGGTAGCGTATAAGGCGTGAGTAACGGATTGGTCATAAGCGCAGTCCTTTCATTGGGGTGTGGGGCGCGAGCAGGTCGCGCAACGCAATCGTATTAACATGCGGCCTGATCGGCGGAAAATCAATGCCACGAAGGCACTGCCTGACGCCGAAACGCCAGCAATTTTTATCCAGCGCGGCTATAATCGCGCCAGACACGATGTTCTGACTTCTTTGATCCAACCGCGGACCCCTCTTTTTTATGCTGAGTTATCGCCACAGTTTTCATGCCGGCAACCATGCCGACGTGCTCAAACACACCGTTGAGAGCCTGATCCTGACTGCCCTGATGGAGAAGGAGAAGCCTTTCCTCTATCTGGATACCCACGCCGGTGCCGGACGTTACCAGCTGAGCGGTGAGCACGCCGAGCGTACCGGTGAATATCTGGAAGGCATCGCGCGCATCTGGCAGCAGCCCGACGTACCGGAATTGCTGAAGCCTTATTTCTCCGCGATTCGTAACCTGAACCCTAACGGCACGCTGCGTTACTATCCCGGTTCGCCGCTGATTGCCCGCCATCTGCTGCGCCAGGACGATAAATTGCAGCTGACTGAGCTGCACTCCAGCGATTACCCGCTGCTGCGCAACGAGTTTAGCAAAGACAGCCGCGCCCGCGTCGAACGTGCGGACGGTTATCAACAGCTGAAATCGAAGCTGCCACCGCCCACGCGCCGTGGTCTGATTCTGATCGATCCGCCGTATGAGCTGAAAAGTGACTACCAGGCGGTAGTGAAAGGGATTCAGGAAGGCCACAAACGCTTCGGCACCGGTATCTACGCCTTGTGGTATCCGGTGGTGCTGCGTCAGCAAATCAAACATATGACCAAAGATTTGCAGGCCACCGGCATTCGCAACATTTTGCAGATTGAGCTGGCGGTGCGCCCGGACAGCGATCAACGCGGCATGACCG
This sequence comes from Pantoea sp. X-Soil-TKNS-1280, assembly GCF_059730475.1. Lineage (NCBI taxonomy): Bacteria > Pseudomonadati > Pseudomonadota > Gammaproteobacteria > Enterobacterales > Erwiniaceae > Pantoea > Pantoea sp. X-Soil-TKNS-1280. The sequence goes on from NZ_AP035962.1 coordinate 4,067,030, forward strand.
CCTCTGGCATGATCGTGATTAACCCGCCGTGGAAGCTGGAGCAGCAGATGAAAGAACTGCTGCCGTGGCTGCATCAGAAGTTGGTGCCCGCAGGCACCGGGCACACCCGCGTGGAGTGGATTACGCCGGAATAAGGTACGCTAAACGTCGAACACCGCGAAATCATGTGCCAGTACCGTCTGCGGAAAGACGGACTGGCACTCCGCCAGCAATCTCTCCCGATCCTGCGACAAATAACGTGAACTGAAATGGGTGGCGATCAGCCTTTTCGCTCCGGCCTGTTTTGCCACCTGCGCCGTCTGAATCGTAGTGGAATGGCCGCGGCTGTTGGCTTTCTCCTCCAGCGCCGCCTCCAGCGTGGTTTCGTGCACCATCACGTCCGCATCAGCCGCCAGTTGCAACGCCACCTCCGTCGGTCCGGTATCGCCAAAAATCGCCAGCACCTTGCCTTTGGTCGGTGGACCGAGATACTCCGCACCATCAATTTCGCGCCCATCTTCCAGCCGGATGCGCTCGCCCAGCTTCAGCTGCTGATACCAGGGACCACGCGGTACCCCTTCGGCCTTCAGACGCGGAGCATCGAGGAAGCCGGGTTTATCATGCTGCTCAATCCGGTAACCGTAGCATTCAACGACGTGATTCATCGGCCAGGCGGTGACGCGAAACGCACCATCGTCAAACACCAGCCCTGCACCGATCTCCACAATCTCCAGGGGAAAGCTGGTATAGGAACCACTCAGGCTGAGTGCCGTTTCAATAAACTGGCGAATACCCGGCGGGCCATAAAGGGTGAGCGGTTCTTTGAGTCCCGCCATCGAGCGGCTGGTTAACAGCCCCGGCAGGCCAAAGATATGGTCGCCGTGCAGATGGGTGATAAAGATTTTCTCCAGCTTGCCCGGCTTGAGATCTGAACGCATGTATTGGTGCTGCGTCGCTTCACCACAATCAAACAGCCAGGTTTCACCGCGTTTGGACAACGTCAGCGCAATGGCGGTGACATTACGTTGCAGGCTGGGCGCGCCTGCGCCAGTACCCAGAAAAGTCAGTTGCATGCTTGCTTCCGTGAAAATGGATTCGATTCAATGCTATTACAATCATAGGCGCAATCTTTGCGCCCTTTCCCCTGTCAGCGTTACACTCTAACCCAATTTTCCTCCTGCAAATGGACACATCTGATGACCCGACATTTTGACTACCTTGCCATTGGTGGCGGCAGCGGCGGTATCGCCTCAATTAACCGCGCGGCGATGCACGGCCAGAAATGCGCCCTGATTGAAGCCAAAGAGCTGGGGGGCACCTGTGTCAACGTCGGCTGCGTACCGAAAAAGGTGATGTGGCATGCAGCGCAAATCGCCGAAGCTATCCATCTTTATGGCCCGGACTATGGTTTCGATACCACGGTAAACCGTTTCGACTGGTCAACACTGGTAAAAAATCGCAGCGCCTATATCGATCGTATCCACACCTCCTACGACAACGTGCTGGGTAAAAATAACGTGGAAGTGATCAAAGGGTTCGCACGTTTTGTCGATGCGCACACCGTTGAAGTCAACGGCGAAACCATCACCGCCGATCATATCCTGATTGCTACCGGCGGCCGCCCGAGTCACCCACAAATCCCTGGCGCAGAACACGGCATCGATTCAGACGGTTTCTTTGAACTGGACGCCCTGCCGCAGCGCGTTGCGGTGGTCGGCGCAGGCTATATCGCCGTTGAACTGGCGGGTGTGGTCAACGCGCTCGGCGCAGAAACCCACCTGTTCGTACGTAAACACGCACCGCTGCGCAGCTTTGATCCGTTGATTACCGATACGCTGGTGGAAGTGATGCAGGCTGAAGGCCCGTCATTGCATACCGACTCCATCCCCAAAGCGGTGATCAAAAACGCGGATGGCAGCCTGACGCTGCAACTGGAAAACGGCCACGCGCAGACCGTGGATTGCCTGGTGTGGGCGATTGGTCGTGAACCAGCCAATGACAACTTCAACCTGGCCGTGACCGGCGTGGCGCTGGATGAAAAAGGCTATATCAAGGTCGATAAGTTCCAGAACACCAGCGTGCCAGGCATTTACGCGGTGGGCGATAACACCGGTGCGGTGGAGCTGACGCCGGTTGCGGTTGCCGCAGGCCGTCGCCTGTCAGAGCGTCTGTTTAACAACAAGCCGGACGAACATCTGGACTACAGCAACATCCCGACCGTGGTGTTCAGCCATCCGCCGATTGGCACCGTCGGCCTGACGGAACCCGAAGCGCGCGAGCAGTACGGTGATGACCAGGTGAAGGTGTATAAATCCGCCTTCACCGCCATGTACACCGCCGTCACCCAGCATCGCCAGCCGTGCCGCATGAAGCTGGTGTGTGTGGGGCCGGAGGAGAAGATCGTCGGTATCCACGGCATTGGTTTCGGCATGGATGAAATGCTGCAGGGCTTTGCGGTCGCACTGAAAATGGGTGCCACCAAAAAAGACTTTGATAATACCGTGGCTATCCACCCGACGGCGGCGGAAGAGTTTGTGACGATGCGTTAATAAACCCGACGCTTATTATGAGTGAGCGCATCCGCACTCACTCATTCAACAATCAAACTGAATTTCACTAAGCTATTCACTATCCTCCTGCCCTTTATCCAGTTTCTCCGGTCTGGTTAGTGACTTTTTTTCAGCTGAAGCCAATCGACGCTCAACCTTTTTCACATCTTCAGCAGGTGTCAGATTTTCCGGGCGAATGCCGCGATTTAATAACGTTTGTCGTACTGCTTCGTTATTACTTACATGCTCGCCAGAAATTTGTTGTTCATTCTGCATCTGCTGATTGCGAGCATTATGAATCGTGATTTCAGTAGCAAAGTCCTTGGCTTTCAAAATAATCGTTGGAGCAAAGTCTGCCAGCGGGCGGTTATCCGGCACTAACCATTGGGCTTTCATCGCCTGAGTGCTCTTACCAAACAAAGCAAAATCGCCTTTGCTACGAATAAGTGCAAAGTTCTGGTTACCGCCGGTTTGTTCGTAAATAACGTTGGAAAGTTCTTTCTCGGTGTCTGACAGCTTCCTGCGCGCCTCTACCCGTTCAGCTTCTAATAGCCGTTGCTCAATCAGCTCTGCCTTGCGTGTCTGCATCGCAAAGTAGGTTTGTGCGAAGGCGATCTGTTGCTTTCTTGAGTCGCCATTTTGAGCGATGAGGTAACAGGCATAACGAGTCAGCATCACATCATCGATTTCACGTTGCCCACCCTTGCCCAGTTCGATCATTTTCCCGACGTCAGCAAAATGATCGGCAATGGTATGATCCGAGATTTCGCAGGCGGTTTTAGCTTTGGAAATCACGCTCTGAAAGTTATCCCATTTGTCATAACCCAGCAGGTGCTGCAGGTCACGAGCTAACCAATATTCCACGCCAGTCTCTGTCTGTTGGGAGCGGCCTTCAAAAGTTGTTGTAAGCTGCTGAATATGTTGCTGTTCCATGCTTTTTTCCTCTTCCAGTTGTTATTTTCACTCAGATTTCGTCTGATTACTGCTCATTTTGCGACCATAATGCAGCAGCAGTAAACCCAAACTTCAGGGCGCCATAACACCCAACTGGTAGGTTTTACAGTTTTGTTAAAGGATTCCCATGCCTACCCCCTCCCATTTCCTGCAAGATAAAAACCTTTTTATTCACTACTCAATCCCCTCTGACAGGGATAACATTTGCCCCTTTGCTGACGCGGGCGCGCTGGCATTTTTCTGGTGAATTATTTGGCTAAGGGAGGCTGGCGTGAATCTCTGTTTTGCGCGGCGGTGGTTAAGCAGTAAGGGTCAGGCATGAATATTATCAGCATCATTATGTCGGCGGGCAAAGCCTCGGTGGATGTTGCGCTGTACACGCTGATTCCCATTATGGTGGTCATGCTATGCGTCATGAAATATCTGGAGGCAAAAGGCGTACTCGATTTTATTGTGCGTCATACCACGCCGTTATTAAAACCACTGGGTATTACCGGGCTGGCGCTATTTGCCCTGATTCAACTCAATTTTGTTAGTTTTGCCGCACCGCTGGCTGCGCTGGCCATCATGGAAAAACGCGGCACCTCCGATCGGCATATGGCGGCCACGCTGGCGATGTTATTTGCCATGGGTCAGGCCAATGCCTTTTATCCCTTAATTCCCGCTGGCTTGCATTGGGGAGCGGCGATTCTGATCTCCATTTGCGGCGGCATACTGGCGGCAGCCAGCACTTATCACCTGTTTGGCCGCAAACTGTCGGGTGTCGCGCTGCGTGATGAAGACGAAGGGATCAGCCATAGCGAGGCGAAACCTGGCCTGATTAGTATCATCAATAACGCCGGTTCCGATGCGATTCGCCTGGCGCTGGGTTCACTGCCGATGCTGATCCTCTCGTTATCCGTGGTTGGCATACTTAAAGAGGCGGGCGGTGTCGAGTTTCTGAGCCGGGTGCTCTCACCGGTTCTGGCGCGGCTGAACATTTCCGAGGTCTACATTCTGCCCGCGCTCACCAAGTGCCTGGCCGGTGGTACCGCCTATTACGGCGTGGTGTCTGACTTGATCGCAAAAGGCCTGTACAGCGCCCACAATATTAACGCCTCTGCGGGTCTGCTGATTCAGACCTTCGACCTGCCTGGCATCGGGATTTTTCTCGGGCTTTCCACCCGTTTCCCGCGCCTGTTTCGTTTTGCTGTTCCGGGCATTCTGCTGGGCATCGCCCTGCGCGCCGTTTCGCATAGCCTCCTTTTTTAAAGATTGCGCTAAACAGGTAACAACCTGTTTAGCGTTTTTACTTCTTAAAATAACACCATAATTTTCAGGTGTTATTTAAGATTAACCCTTTCAATTCCATTGTTATTTTCATCGATTGCACTCCTGATATTTTTAGTATTATTATCTGAAGAACATCATCACGGCAGATGTAATTAACCCCCATGATTATGATGATTTATTGCAAGCGGATCATGGCGCCATATATCTCAGAGAAATATCAGGTTAATTACCTAATTCCTTAATTTTATCGCAGGTAATATTCCTGTTCGGCATATATTGAACACCAAGATAGGGTAGATCCATGAACGGTAAGAAAATAACCTGGAATGGCGGTTTGCAGCACGAAGCCATCGACATTCTGGCGAAAGAGGGCGGCATGATCGTCAGCCCGACCAAAGTCGGCTACATTATCATGACCTCAGATAAAGCGGGCCTCGAACGCAAGTTTGAAGCGAAGAACCGCAAACGTAACAAGCCCGGCGTGGTGCTGTGCGGCTCGCTGGAGCAGCTGCGCTCACTGGCTCAGCTCAACCCGGAAATTGACGAGCTGTATCAGCGTCATTGGGATCAGGACATTCTGCTGGGCTGCATTTTGCCATGGCGCGAAGAGGCGTTATCACGTATTCCTGACGACGGTTCCAAAGAGCTGATGATGGATGGCCGCCAGACCAGCTGTTTCGTGATTAAGTTTGGCAAGCCAGGTGAAATACTGGCAAAAGAATTGTGGGAAAAGCACGGCAAATTCTCCTTTGCCAGCTCCGCAAATCCATCAGGCCAGGGCAACCGGGGTCTGGTGGAAGGTATTGGCGAACGCATTGAATCCCGTGCTGATTTAATTATTGCCGCCAACGATTACGTGAAATCCATTCAGCCAAACGACGAAAATAAAGTGCGTTATGAGCAGGGTGTGATGGTGTCGATGGTGGATAGCACAGGCCGTTTGATTCCGGAACAAAAAGGCGAGCGTAAAATCACACCCTGTCCGGTGCTGATCCGCAAAGGCCTTGATGTTGATAAGATCATGTCACTGCTGTCGGATATTTTCCCATCATGGGATTACCGCCACGGCGATTATTATTAAGGTCAAAACAACGCGATAAATCGTGCCGCTACAGAGTTTGCAATGTTTTGTAGCGGCGCGATTCATCGCGCGGGTTTTACCGGAATTGCGCAATAAATTGCGCCGCTACCACTCCACCGTAATCTTGCCGAAGTGTCCGGCATTTTCCTGATGGCGGAACGCCGCTGGTAAATCACTCAGCGCACCAAAACTATCGCTGATCACCGGGCGCATGCCGGTCTGCTCCAGCGCACGAACAAAATCCTGCTGCTGGCGACGATGGCCAACGATCAGGCCCTGAATCCGCGCCTGCTTCGCCATCAATCCGGCTGTCGGGATCACCCCTTCAAAGCCGGTCAGCACGCCGATTAACGCAATATGTCCACCGACACGCACCGCCTCAATGGATTGCGCCATGGTGCCGGGCCCACCCAGTTCAATCACCACATCCGCGCCTTTACCCCCTGTCAGCTGCTGTACTGCTTTGCCCCACTCGGGTGTGCTGCGGTAGTTAATCACCTCATCGGCCCCCAGCTCACGCGCATGTTCCAGCTTTTCATCCGAGGATGAGGTCACAATCACGCGCGCACCCATGCTTTTGGCGATTTGCAGCGCGGTGATGGAAACACCACCCGTGCCCAGCGTAAGAATGGTATCGCCAGCTTTGATCTGCGCATCCCCCACCAGCGCCCGCCAGGCCGTCAGACCGGAGGTGGTGATAGTGGCGGCTTCAGCATGACGCCAGCCAAGCGGTGCGAGGGTAAAATGGCTGGCCGGACGCACCACCACTTCGGCGGCAAAGCCGTGGGCACCATCGCCAGGCGTCTGGGTGAAATTGCCAACCTGTTGCTCAGGCAAACCATCCTGCCACTGCGGAAAGAAGCCGGACACCACATGGTCACCCGCCTTAAATTCACTGACGCCCGCACCGACTTCTTCCACCACGCCCGCACCGTCCGCCATCATGATGCGGCCATCGGCGGTGGGAATGGATCCTTTTGCCACCAACAGATCGTGATAATTCAGAGAGGTGGCATGGATCGCCACCCGGATCTCACCCGGCCCCGGCTTACCCGGATCCGCCAGATCAACCCGTTGCAAATTCTCCAGTCCGCCAGGGCTTTTTAAGATCATCGCTTGCATTGTCTGTCATCCTCATCAGCAAAAAAGTAAGTGTGGCAGCGATGGCGAATCGCTGCCTTCGCCGATGGTGCTTAGCGTAGTGGGCGATAAAAAGTTCTGATCTCCTGCGCCAGCAGCTCCGGTTCTTCCATCGCGGTAAAATGTCCGCCGCGCGGCATCTCGGTCCACTGCTGAATATTAAGATGCTGCTCGGCCCAGCGCCGTGGCGGCGGCACCAGATCGTGAGGAAAACGCGCCAGCCCGGTCGGCACGCGAATATCGCCAATCGGCGGCAGCGAATGGCTGTTCTCATAGTAAAGGTTGGCCGAACTGCCGAAGCTGCCGGTGAGCCAGTACAGCATGATGTTATTGAGCAACTCATCCTTGCTGAACCGGCTAAACAGATCCCCCTGACAATCGCCCCAGCTACGGAATTTTTCCATAATCCAGCTCGCCAGCCCGACCGGCGAATCGTTGAGCGCGAACGCCAGCGTTTGTGGCTTGGTCGATTGCAGCGCCATGTAGGCTCCTTCCTGGGCTATCCACTTCAGCGCCACTGCCTGATAGTCACGCGCTTCATCCGTGAGATCGTCGCCTGTCGCCTGCATCAGCGGGCGAATTAACCCAACATCGGTGAGGTGAATCCCCACCAGCCTGTCAGGATGCTGCACCGCCAGATAACGCGTCACGCCAGAGCCGATATCCCCGCCAGCGGCGGCGAAACGGGCATAGCCCAGTTCCGTCATCATCTGCGCCCATAAGTCAGCAATTTGTGCGTTGTGGACCCCCTGCGGCGGGCAGGGAGAGAAGGCAAAGCCCGGCAGCGACGGCACGATAACGTCGAACGCATCCTCGGCCTTACCGCCAAAACGCACCGGGTCAGTCAGCAGGGGGATGATCTTCTGGTAACGCAGAAACGAATCGGGCCAGCCGTGGGTCAGCAGCAGCGGCAGCGGATTTGGCCCGTTGCCACGTTGATGAATAAAATGCACCGGCGTTTCGCCCTGCTGCCAGTAAAAATGCGCCAGCTGGTTGAGTTCATGCTCCTGCTGACGCCAGTTATACTGATGCAGCCAGTAATCCACCAGCGCTTTCAGCTCATCAATGGCGGTGCCCTTTTGCCATGCCGCACCCGGTAACGGAGCAGCCCAGCGCGTCTGGCGCAGCCGCCACTCCAGGTCATCTAACTGCGACTGCGCGATATCAATCTGAAACGGTTGCACAGACATAACCACTCCTCAGTTTAAGCAGACTCTGCCTCTACTGTAGCCTGATCAGGCATCTGCGCCATAGGCCAGGGCCTTCTGTCCATGCAATTCCGCCAGACGGCTTTGTAACGCCGCGTCGATATGCTGATATGCAGTGCTGCCCAGCGCCAGCCGCAGCGGCATCTGTAGCTGCTCAAGGGTGGTGAGCATCGCGCTGACACATTTCTCCGCATCACCGAGGATCGCGAATTCCCCCGACAGCAGCATGCGGCGCAATTCACCCGAGGCAGTATCGCGGTAACAATCCAGCGCCTCAGCCACATCCAGACCCGCACCAAAGTTGGTGGCAGTCGGGCCGGGTTCCACCAGCAAAAAGTCGATGCCAAAGCTCGCCACTTCCTGGCGCACCGCCTCAACAAACCCTTCAATGCCCCATTTGGTGGCGTGGTAAAGGCTGAAGTTAGGATAAGCGACCTGCCCGCCTTCTGATGACAGCTGCGCAATCCGCCCGCCGCCCTGCTGACGCAGCAGTGGGATCACCGCGCGAATCAGCTGGATGGAGCCGGTCAGATTCGTGGCAATCTGGCGTTCAATCTGCACATCACTCAACTCCTCCGCCGCACCAAACAGGCCATAGGCGGCATTGCTGACCACCACGTCGATACGTTCCACAGCGGCAAAGGCCAGGGCTATGGCGGGCGCAATGGTAGCGGTCTGCGCCAAATCGAGGGAGATGACCTGCAACCGTGCGCCGTAGCGTTGTTGCAGGTCATCCATCGCTGCGCTGCGGCGCACGCAGGCGATAATCGTATCGCCGCGCGCCAGTAAACGTTCACTCATCAGACGGCCCAGCCCATTGCTGGCACCGGTAATTAACCAGGTTTTCATCTTTGCTTCCTCCGGTTGAAAACCTGATGATAGATCGCTTTACTGGTGGTCATAATCTCCCTAATCGTGCATGACCTGGTGAGGAAAAACCACCAATGAGACGACCTTCCTGGCATGAGTTGCAGGCCATCAAGACGCTGGCAGAACAGCGCAGTTTTCGTCATGCCGCCGAAAGGCTTGGCCTGAAACGTTCCTCGCTCAGCCATCTGGTTAAAGGGCTGGAACACAATCTCGGCGTGCAATTGTTTCAGCGCACCACGCGCAGCGTAGCACTGACCGAGGCGGGCCAGCAGTTGCTGACGCGACTGGCCCCGTTACTCGACCAGATGGATGAGGTGCTGAATGACGTCAGCGCCCGCCGCCAGCAGCATTACGGCACGCTGCGCATCAGCGCCAGCGATGCGGCGATTAGTTTGTTGCTGACCCAGGTCATTCCAGCATTCAGCGCCCAATACCCCGCTATCGAGCTGGATCTGGCCGCACAGGGCGCGTTGGTGGATATCACCGCAGAAGGATTTGATGCCGGTATCCGGCTGATTGAGGATGTGCCACAGGATATGGTGGCGATACCGCTGGGAGGCCCGCTGACCTTTGTCACCGTGGCATCGAAGGCTTATCTCGCCGGGCATCCGCCGCTACATCACCCGCTGGATTTGCATCAGCAACAATGTATCCGGCAACGCTTGCCGGGCGGTAAACGCTATCGCTGGGAATATCAACGTCAGGAGGAGGCGCTGGAAATTGATGTACCAGGTACACTGACGCTGGACAGCAATGCATTGATGGCCGAAGCAGCCATCAATCATATGGGGATTGCTTACCTGCCCCTGCCCCATGCTCGTGCGGGGCTACAGAGCGGCCAGCTGGTGGAACTGCTGGCAGAATGGCGGGTGCAGTCGGCGGGCATCGCCTTATGGTTCCCGCCTAACCGCCATCAGTCGATGGCGTTGCGGCTGTTTATCGATGCCCTGAAAACCCACCTGCCCTATTACAGATGACGTTGTGGAGCCTTATGCACCATGGTGTAGGCATAATCGACGCCCATGCCGTAGGCACCGCTGTGCTCACGCACCAGATCCATCACTGCATCGTAGGTGTCTTTGCGTGACCAGTCGCGTTGGTATTCCAGCAGCACCTGCTGCCAGGTCACCGGCACGGCACCCGCCTGCACCATGCGCTGAACCGAACGCTCATGGGCATCGACGCTGGTACCACCTGACGTATCCGTTACCACATAAACCTCATATCCGGCCTTCAGCGCCATCAGCGCCGGGAACGTCAGACAAACTTCTGTCCACAAGGCGGAGATAATCAGCTTTTTACGGCCGGTTTTTTCCACCGCTTCGACAAATTTGGCATCTTCCCAGGAGTTCATGGAAGTACGCTCAATCGGCTTCGCTTCCGGGTGCACCGCCAGCAGTTCCGGCCAGATATAACCACTAAAACTTTCGGTTTCAACCGAGGTGTAAATCACCGGCACGTCGAAAATCTTGCCCGCTTTTGCCAGGGCAACGGTGTTATTTTTGAGCTGCTGGCGATCAATATTGGCCACGCCGAAAGCCATCTGCGGCTGGTGGTCGATGAAGATCAGGGTAGAGTTTTGCGGGTCGAGCAGGTCAAGTTTAGACATAGTTATTTCCTCAGCGGTATCGGTTTTGTGTGTTGTGTCGTTGAGATGAACTTTAAAAAAAACCGCGCTGAAGAGATAACGGAAAGAATTTTATAAGTTGTTCAAAATGATTTTAGAAGGTTGATTTAAAAGAGAAAGAGAACCAGCAACTCGCAGGAAGCCTGCGAAACAGCGTTGATCAGTCGCGCAAGACAGGCGTAACCTGTGCTCACAAAATCAAAAACTCACCATCGCAAAAATGATTGTTCGCCCACATCAGCACTGGTTCCTGCGCTTGTTTGACTGGCACGGTTCGGTGCTTACCAGCATTCTGTTTCGTTTATCACTCAATCTGCTGATGTCGTTAATCGCCATCCTCGGTTTTCCCTGGTATGAAACCCTCGGCATCCATCTGACCACCGCGCCTTTCAGTTTGATTGGTGTGTCGATTGCTGTCTTCCTCGGATTTCGTAATAACGCCAGCTACGCGCGTTTTACCGAAGCCCGCACCCTGTGGGGCACACTGCTGATTACCCAGCGTTCGTTGCTGCGTCAGGTGAAAAGCATCCCCACCCTCAGCCTTGAGCAGGCGCGTGAATTTGCCAATCTGCAAATCGCTTTTAACCTGAGCATGAAACATCAGCTACGGCATACCGACCCGGCAACGGATTTGCAGCGCACGCTGCCACCCGGCTTCCGTGATCAGGTATTAAGCAACCCACTGCCGACCACGCTGATTTTGCTGCGCATGGGGGAATGGCTGGCGCAGCAGCGCAATGAGGGGCACATCTCGGATATTGTCTGGCAGAGCATGGATGAAAATCTGAATCATCTTTCCACCGTGCTGGGTGGCTGCGATCGTATCGCCAGCACGCCAATTCCGTTCGCCTACAGCCTGATTCTGCATCGCACCGTGTACCTGTTCTGCACCCTGCTGCCGTTTGCGCTGGTGTCGGACCTGCACGCCATGACGCCGCTGGTGTCGGTGTTTATCTCCTACACCTTTTTATCGCTGGAATCGCTGGCGGAAGAACTGGAAGACCCCTTCGGCACCGCGCCGAACGACCTGCCGCTGGATGCCATCTGTGTGGCGATTGAACGTAACCTGAAGTCGATGAACGGCGATCCGCTGCCGGAACCGTTGCAGCCGGATAAATACTTTAACCTGACGTGAACCCCGGCTTAGCTCAGATGATCCAGCCAGCGGACATAAGCCTGATCCCATAAGGCCGCTGGCGTCCCCGCCTGACCCAGACCAAAACCATGCCCACCCCGGGTCAGCTGAATCAGCTCCACCGGTACCCGCATACGGCGACAGGTATCGCGCATCAGTTCGGTGTTATGAGGATTGGAGGTGTGATCGTCTTCCGCCTGTGCCAGGAAGGTTGGCGGATAACTGCGGGTGACATAATTTTGTACCGACCAGTTAGCCTCTTCGGCCGGGGTGGCATTGTTACCCACCATCATCAAATGGGTGTTGGTGTGCTGGAACGGCGCTTCGAGGGTAATGACCGGATAGATCAGACCGACGCTATCCGCCTTTGGCACCACCTGATCGAGCGGGTCCTGCGCGGGATAAGAGTCGAACTCAGGCCGTGCCGCCGCCATGCCCAGCAGATGCCCACCAGCGGAAAAACCCAGCAGATGAACTTTGCGCTCCATCGAACGCACCAGGCGAATGGCACGCTGCGCATCCTGTAACGGGGCAAGATGGCCCGCCTGCCACTTCTCGCCCGGTAAGCGGTAGCTCAGCACATAGGCGGTGTAGCCGTTGGCGTTAAGCCAGCGCGCCACCGGCCAGGCTTCACGCCCCATACCGATCCATTTATATCCGCCACCTGCGGCAATCAGTACCGCTTCACCATTGGGATTTTCCGGACGAAAACGCTGAATCGCCGGAGAGACAACATTGGACCATGAACCGTTGGCACTGACACGTAATAAACCGGATGGGCCGCCGCCGCCGGGCGGATCGTCCGGCCAGAGAGGGATAATGTCATCACGGGCAAACAGTTTGCCTGTGGTCATGGAAAGTACCGTTGCTCCGGTTGCCAGCAAAAGGCGGCGACGCGTTATCATCATGCTGTGAAGCCACTGTCAGAAAAGGGACAGCCTTCAGGCTGTGTCTCGTTATGGTGATGCAAGGTCAATGCCAAACGCTGGCGATTATGTACGCAATCTGTACAAAAAAGCTATAAAAAAACGCGCCGAAAAAGGCGCGTATTTTGTTGTTAAAGCGGACGATAAAAAGATTTAATCTTCCTGCTGAAATTGCGTCATCACCGTTTGCTCACATTGCTGCTGGTTATGACGTAACTGGCTGCGTTCATCGTCACCCAGTTGCAGCCAGGCGTTGATCACTTCCTGCGCCGTCTCTTCATCAAATTCCTGTGGGCTAACCGCCGATGGCGACTGGCTGGCCGCCATTTGTGACTTCATTTTTGCCACATAACTGTCCATGGTTGCGGTGCTTTTTTCACTACTGACCAGATGGCAAAGCTGGCTGGCATAGACGTTTTGTTCGCTATCCGCGTTGGCGTCCTCCGCCAGCGCACTGGCCGACAGCGAAAGCCCGAAAAGGGCAAGTAATAAAACTTTCATAACAGGCTCCTGTTGTTTCCAGAAAATCGTAATCAGTCGTGTTGCGTGCGTGAAGCCTGACGGGCCGCACGCCAGTTGAGCAACGGCGTCACCGTTACGCCATGCAACACAATGCTGCACACCACTAACGTCAACGCCATATCCACCATCTGTTCTGCCTGTGGGCCGCGCATACCGTGCACCCAGGCATAAGCAATATAATTGATACTGCCGATGCCGCGAATCCCCAGCCAGCCAATCAGCAAACGCCGCGCCAGTGGCAGACCACAACCCAGCGTGGTGATCCACACCGCCAGGGGCCGCACCAGCACAAACAGCAGCAGCGCCAGGCCAATGCCGGTCAGGTTCCAGTGATGCGCCAGCGTAATGCCCAGCACCACCATCATCGCCGCCGCCAGCAGGCGCTCGATAGTATCACCAAACGACAGCGCATCACCGACCACCAGCCCCACCGATTTCACCATGCCGCTGCCACCGTGGGCCAGCCGCTGATTAGGATTGACGCGTGCTTCCGCCGGCAGCAGATGCTCCTCTTCCGACACATCTTCCGGGGGAAAACGCTTCACCACCCGCAGCTCGGCACGGCGCAGCCCCACACCCGCCGCAAAGGTCGCCAGAAAGCCAGAAGCATCCAGTGACTGCGCCGCCGCATAGCTCAGGGCAATCAGGGCCAGCGCAAGAATATCGTTCGGTGCCACATCCTGATGGGCGCTGCGCAGATGGGTTGCCAGCTGGCCGATGACGCGGCCAATGGCATAACCGATAACCAACCCGCCACCTATCGCCCAGACAGCATCGCGGGCGGCCCACAGGCTGATATCGGTGAAGGTGAACGCGGGTTGATGCAGCATCAGCAGCGCCAGCATCAATAATGGCAGCGCCGAGCCATCATTCATCCCGGCTTCGCTGGAGAGTGCCACGCGTAGTGCATCGTCGTCACGCGCGTCGTTGACGGAAATCAGGCTGGCGAGCACCGGGTCGGTAGGCGCGACAATCGCGGCAAACGCCAGCGCCAGCGGCCAGTCAAAACCGGTCAGCCAGCGCACCAGCAAGGTCATGCCCGCGACGGTGAGCAGCATCGCTGGAAACGCCAGTCGTACCCCCACCCGCCAGGCATGGGCGCGCAGCGGCAGGCGCAACTTAAGGCCGGTGATAAACAGCGAGGCGGCCATCGTGATTTCGGTGATGTGGGCGGCGAGATCAGCGTGCCCGAGAATATCGATGTGCAGCAGATTGAGCATCCACGGGCCGCAAAGCACCCCCGCGAACAGATAGAGACCAAATGAGGTGACTGGCCCCCGGTGAATCCAGCCGGAAGCCAGTGACATCAGCAGCAACAAACCACCGGTTGCTGCTGTCCAGGCAAGAAAATCCATAACGCTCCGTTTTTATAAAGGATCTTCTTTAAGCCTGGCACAGGATACGACAATCAGTTTTTCAGGTGACGGCTCGCCAGGCGAATCATCAGGCTCAGCGCCGCTGCCAGGGTGGACAACGCCACCACACCGGTCCAGCCCCAGTGGGACAATGCCAGGCTGCCCAGGGCTGCGCCGGTCGCCATACCGATAAACACCACGGTGAACATCAGCGCATTCAGGCGGCTACGCGCTTCCGGTGCCAGGCTGTAGACCAGCGTCTGATGCGCCACCAGCGTCGCCTGTACCCCTAAATCAAAACCCACAGTGCTGATGATAATCAGCCCAAGCTGCGCGGAGACCGGCAACACTGGCAACAGGAACATCAACGCAAAGGACACCATCACCAGCGTGGCACCATATTGGGTGACTCGTGCCGGCCCAATGCGGTCGGCAAAGCTGCCCGCCAGCGGTGCAGCCAGCGCACCGGCAGCACCGGCGAGGCCGAATGCGCCCGCTACAGCGCTATCGAGATGGAAGCGATCGCTCAGCATCAGCGCCAGGGTTGACCAGAAGGCGCTAAAACCTACCGACAGCAAGCCCTGGGCCAGCGCCGCACGACGCAGCGTCTGGTGGTGCTGCCACAGATGCGCCAGCGACAACAGCAGACGCGGATAGCTCACCGAGGTACCCGGTTTAAAACGCGGCAGCACACGCCATAGCGCCAGACTAATCAGCAACACCGCTCCCGCCGCCACCAGGTACATGGTGCGCCAGCCGAAATATTCAGCCACCACCCCGCTGACCACCCTGGAGAGCAAAATGCCGACCAGCAGGCCGGTCATCACCGTGCCGACAGTTTTCCCCCGGCTGCGTTCCGGTGCCAGCGCGGCTGATGCCGGTACGATATCCTGTGCCACGGTGGCGGTTAAGCCGGTGACAAAGCTGGCGATCAGCAGCGCATTCAGGCCACCGGAGAAGCCACACAGCAGCAGCGCCGCCATCAGCAATAAGCCTTTAATCAGGATAATGGTGCGGCGATCGTGGCGGTCACCCAGCGGTGCCAGCAGCAGGATGCCGAGCGCATAACCCGCCTGCGTCAGCATCGGCACCATACCGACGCTGCCAATGCTGGCGTTAAATTGTTTGCTAATGATATCCAGCATCGGCTGGCTGTAGTAAATCGACGCGACACTGAGACCTGCGCCCGCCGCCAGCGTGAAGACCAGCGGTGCGGGTAGCGATTCAGTGACCCGTTCTGAAGATTGCGTCATGGCAGACATATTCATTTCCCCCCGTGAAAGTGCGCTTATTAAAGCGCGTCGCCGCCATACGCGGTAGACTGATGAAAGACAAAACAGTTATACGTGGTACGTATGAGCAATTCTTCCAGCGTTGACCGCATCGAACTGATGCAAACCTTTATCCGCATCGTGGAGAGTGGATCGCTGTCGGCCGCCGCCGCACAGCTCGGTACCACCCAGCCAACCATCAGCCGTCGTTTGCAGGCGCTGGAGCAACGGCTGGGGCTGAAGTTAATTCTTCGCACCACCCACGCACTGAAATTGACTGATGACGGCGAGCGTTGTTATCAACAGGCACGCCAGTTGCTCGCCACATGGCATGCGCTGGAGGATGAACTGACCAGCGCGAGCGACGATCCGGTGGGCACCCTGCGCGTGCGTGCGCCCCATGCGTTTGGTCAGGATCAGTTGGTCGCGCCGCTGGTGGATTATCTGCAACGTTATCCGCGTCTGAATGTGGAATGGATGCTGAACGACCGCACGCCTGATTTTGTCGCTGAAAACGTCGATTGCGCCATTCAGGTTGGCCCACCGTCCGATCCCTCAGTAGTCGCGATTCTGCTGGCGGAAGTCCCGCGTTTTGTGGTGGCCGCCCCGTCGTTGCTGGCGGTGCATCCGCCGGTGGAACAGGTGGAACAACTGACCTCGCTGCCGTGGCTGGCGCTGACCAGTTTTTATCACAGCGAGATTGCCCTGCAACGTATCAGCGACGGACAGCCGCTGAATCTGGCGATCAACCCGCGTCTGGCCAGCGACAGCCTGTATGCGGTGCGCAAGGCGGCGCTGGCAGGCATGGGGGCCGCCGTGGTGTCATCGTGGGTGGTGCTGGAGGATTTAGCGCGCGGTGATTTGATTCAGCTGGTGCCGGATTGGCAGGCACCGCCGTTGCCAGTGTGGTTAACCTATCCGTGGGCCAGCTATTATCCGGCGCGATTGCAGAAGTTTTTTGCCATGATTCGTGAAGTGATGCCGCAGCTGGCAGGGGCACAACCCGCAGAGAGGTTGTAACGGCGCGATAAATCGCGCCGTCACGACATTATTTTTTGTCTGCTTTGGACATATTGTCCAGATATCCCATCACAAACGCCGACAGCACAAACGTCAGGTGGATAATCACGTACCACATCAGTTTGTCGTTTTCGACATTGCGCGCTTCCATAAACACCCGCAGCAGGTGAATCGAGGAAATCGCCACAATGGACGCGGCCACTTTGTTCTTCAGCGAGCCGGAGTCCATCTTACCGAGCCAGCTCAGTTTTTCTTTGTGCTCGGCAATATCCAGTTTAGATACAAAGTTCTCATAACCCGACAGCATCACCATCACCAGCAGGCCACCCACCAGCGTCATATCCACCAGCGACAGCAGCAGCAGGATCAGATCGTTTTCCCCGATGCTGAGGATATCCGGCAGCATGTGAAACACTTCCTGGAAAAATTTGATGGTGAGCGCCAGCAATCCCAGCGAAAGTCCAATGTAAACCGGTGCCAGCAGCCAGCGCGATGCATACATCAGGTTTTCGGTAAAACGTTCCATAATTTCCCATTAATCAACTGACAAGCCCGCGATTATAACTGAACAAGTGTGAAGTTATTTCAGCCCATCTTCAGAAATTTCAGGAGCCGGTGGCAGCGGCAGGGAAAGACGGAAGCACGCACCGCCTTCAGGACGGTTCTCCGCCCAGATGCGGCCAGCATGGGATTCAATAATGGTTTTACAAATCGCCAGCCCGAGACCCACGCCCGGCACCGCCGATTCCTTATCGCCACGGGCGAATTTATCAAAGATACGCGTCAGGGCATCCGGCGCGATACCCGGGCCGCTGTCCCAGATGGCGATTTCCAGCCGGTCATGTTCACGCCAGGCGTGGATACCATGCTGCGCCGCGTTACCGGCATATTTCAGGCTATTTTCGATGATATTGGTGAACACCCGCTCCAGCATGCTGCTATCACCTTTGATCAGCACCAGGCCATCAGGCAAATCGAGAGCGAAATCATGGCCTTTGAGCGAAGGCCCCATGCTGCTTAACGCGCCACCGATCACCTCATCCAGCGCCACCCACTCTTCACGCAAATTCAGCCCGCCGGATTGAATGCGCGCCATATCCAGCATATTGCTCACCAGCCGGATGGTGCTCAGCGTCTGCTCGCGGATCTGATTCGCCTGCGGGACATATTTTGACTCCTCGCTGGCGAGGTCGAGCATCAGCATTTCCGCCTGGCCAAATAACACCGTCAGTGGCGTGCGTAAATCGTGTGACAGCGCCGACAGCAGCGCGTTACGCAGTTGTTCACGTTCGGCAGACAGCCGCGAAGCCGCCTCACTCTGCGACAGCGCCATCCGCTCCAGCGCGTTAGCAATCAGCACGGTAAAGGTTTCCACCAGCCGCTGCTGTTCCGGGATCATCAGCTGGCGGAGATTTTCCGGCTCCACCACCAGCAGGCCGCGGCAGTGGTTGCCGCTTTTCAGTGGCAGAATCTGGTATGGCACCGCCGGTAAGGTGTCGGTACCGGCCCCGGCAGGCTGGCCTTTGCTGTAGCTCCATTTGGCGATGGCGAGATCCGGTGGCGTACCCATACTGCTGTCGCCTACCGTCTGCAACTCACCCTGCTCATCCGGCAGCAACAGCAGGCTACGCGCCTGCAACGTCACTTCAATCACCCGCTGACTGGTACTGGCAATATCCTGCGGCGTCAGCGCGCTGCCGAGCGACTTCGCCATTTCGTACAGATGGCGCGCACGCTGCTCACGATAACGCGCCACCCGCGCCTGATAACGCACGCCCGCCGTCAGATTACCGACGATCACGCCGACCGCCAGCATCACCGCGAACGTCACCAGATATTGCAGGTCCGACACTGCTACGGTGCCGGTGGGGGCGACGAAAAACAGGTCAAAGGCGAGAATATTGATTACCGTAGCAAACACCGACGGCCAGCGACCAAAGCGCAGCGCGACAATCACCACCGCCAGCAAATAAATCATCACGCCGTTGGCAGGATCGAACTCCACCAGCAGCCAGCGCCCGGCTGAGGTGACCAGAATGCACAGCACCAGCGCCATCAGGCAGCCGCGTAACTGCATACGCCATTTTTCCGCGCTGGCGCGCTGCCCGTTCAACGCGGCGGGCGCATCGCGTACCGGCTCATCCAGCGCCACCACCAGCAAATCGAGGTCTGGCCCCAGCTCGCCCAGCCGCTGGGCAAAGCTGTCACGCCGCCAGCGCCGTTGCGGCTGGCGACCGGTGACGATTTTGCCGAGATTGTGTTCACGCGCGTAACGTAGCACCGCACGCGCTTCATCAGGATCGGACAGGGTGGCGGTTTCCGCCCCCAGTTCCTGCGCCAGTTGCAGCGTGCGCAGAATGGCGCGCCGCCGTGCTTCCGGCAGGCGATTCAGACGCGGCGTTTCAACGTATACTGCATGCCACTCGCTGCCGAGACGCGCTGCCAGTCGCGCAGCGGTGCGCACCAGCTTTTCACTGCCGGTGTCATCGCCGATGCACAGCAGAATGGCGTCACGCGTGTGCCAGACTTTGTCGCGCCCCTGCTGATCGCGCCAGGCGCGCATCTGGTCATCCACCCGGTCTGCGGTGCGGCGCAGCGCCAGCTCACGCAGCGCAAACAGGTTGCCTTTACGGAAGAAGTTTTCGATGGCGCGTTCGGCGCGATCGCCCACGTAAACTTTGCCCTCCTTCAGCCGCTGACGCAGGTCGTCGGGAGGCAGGTCCACCAGCACCACTTCATCGGCCGCATCAAAAAAGGGGTCCGGCACGGTTTCACGTACCTGAATACCGGTGACTCCGCCCACCACATCATTGAGACTTTCCAGATGCTGCACGTTCACGGTGGTGATAACGTCGATACCGGCTTCAAGCAGTTCCTCGATATCCTGCCAGCGCTTGGGATGGCGCGAACCCTGCACATTGGTATGCGCCAGTTCGTCCATCAGGATCACCGCCGGATGGCGTGCCAGCGCCGCATCCAAATCAAACTCCGCATGGCGTGAACGACCGGTGGCCCGACGTGGCAAAACCGCCAGCCCGGTTAACAGGGCGGCGGTTTCATCACGTCCGTGGGTTTCCACCACACCCGCCAGCACATCCAGTCCCTGGGCGCGCAAGCGCTGTGCTTCCTGCAACATGGCGAAGGTTTTGCCGACACCTGCGCAGGCACCGAAGTAGATTTTGAGTTTTCCGCGATGGCTGTCGCTGTGGTTCAGCAACAGCGCATCGGGATCGGGGCGAGGCAGTTCGTCGTTCATAATCAGTCCGTTAATGTTTCAGAGCATCCAGCGCCATATTCAATCGCAGCACATTTACCGTCTCTTCACCGATAAACGGCAGCAGCGGACGCTGAGTTTGGCGCGTAATCAAATCTTCCACCTGCTGTAACGGCAACTGACGTGCTGCCGCAATACGCGGAGCCTGCCACAACGCCGCCTCAGGTGAAATATCCGGATCGAGGCCGCTGGCGGAAGCCGTCACCAGATCCACCGGCACCGCCGTCGGTGCCTGCGGATTCGCCGCACGCAGCGCCGCAACCCGTTCCGCCACCGCTTTATCCAGCGCCGGGTTGTTACCGGCCAGATTGCTGCCACTGGAGGCCTGTGGATTATAGGCGCTGTCACCGGTGGCCGACGGGCGGCCCCAGAAATGACCGGGCTGGCTGAAGTTCTGCCCAATCAGCGCCGAACCGCGCACCGCGCCATCCTGCTCCAGCAGCGAACCATTGGCCTGCGCCGGAAACCACCACTGCGCCAGCCCGGTGGTCAGCAGGGGATACACCGCGCCGGTAAGCACCGTCAGCAGCACTAACAATACAATAGCCGGACGTAACTGACTCATCTCTCTTCTCCTCACGCCAGACCGCATACGGTCAGCAGCACATCAATCGCTTTAATACCGATAAACGGCACCACCAACCCACCTACGCCGTAAATCCACAGGTTACGACGCAGTAACGCAGCAGCGCTCAGTGGCCGGTAGCTCACCCCTTTCAGCGCCAGCGGGATCAGGAACACAATCACCAGCGCGTTAAAAATTACCGCCGACAAAATGGCGGAGTTGGGTGAATGCAGATGCATCACGTTCAGCATATTCAGCTGCGGATAGGTCGCCGCAAACGCTGCCGGAATGATGGCGAAGTATTTCGCCACATCGTTAGCGATACTGAAGGTGGTCAGCGAACCGCGTGTCATCAGCATCTGTTTGCCGATGTGCACCACTTCCAGCAGCTTGGTCGGGTTGGAGTCGAGATCGACCATGTTGCCCGCCTCTTTTGCCGCCTGGGTTCCGGAGTTCATCGCCACCGCCACGTCGGCCTGTGCCAGCGCCGGGGCATCGTTGGTGCCATCGCCAGTCATCGCCACCAGGCGTCCTTCCGCCTGATACTGACGAATCAGCGCCAGTTTGGCTTCCGGCGTTGCTTCCGAAAGAAAATCATCGACGCCCGCTTCTGCGGCAATTGCCGCCGCGGTTAACGGGTTATCGCCGGTGATCATCACGGTTTTGATGCCCATTTTGCGCAGCTCGGCAAAACGTTCTTTGATGCCGCCTTTCACGATATCTTTCAGCGCCACCACGCCCAGCACCTGCGCGCCTTCCGCCACCACCAGCGGCGTACCACCGGCGCGTGCCACTTCTTCCACCGCCGCGTTGACTTCAGCCGGGAAGCGGCCATTGCTGGCTTCAATATGGCGACGTACCGCATCCACCGCCCCTTTGCGAATCAGACGATCCTGCACGTTGACGCCGCTCATGCGGGTTTGCGCTGAGAACGGAATAAAACTGGCCCCCATGCTGCTGAGGTCGCGTTCACGCAGGTTAAATTTCTGCTTCGCCAGCACCACGATGCTGCGTCCTTCCGGCGTTTCATCCGCCAGTGACGCCAGCTGTGCCGCATCGGCCAGTTGCTGTTCGCTGACGCCGGGAGCAGGCAGGAATTGCGTCGCCTGACGGTTGCCGAGGGTGATGGTGCCGGTTTTATCCAGCATCAGCACATCGACGTCACCCGCCGCTTCCACCGCACGGCCACTGGTGGCGATCACGTTCGCGCCCAGCATCCGGCTCATCCCTGCCACACCGATGGCAGACAGCAGACCGCCGATGGTGGTCGGGATCAGGCACACCAGTAGCGCCACCAGCACGGTGATACTGACCGGGGTGCCGCCCCAGGCGGAGAACGGCCACAGCGTTACCGTCGCCAGCAGGAACACAATGGTGAGCGACACCAGCAGAATGGTCAGGGCGATTTCATTCGGGGTTTTACGGCGTTTCGCGCCTTCCACCATGGCGATCATGCGGTCAAGGAAGGTTTCCCCTGGGTTGACGCTGCACTGAATCACCAGCCAGTCGGAAAGGATGCGGGTACCGCCGGTCACGGAAGCAAAGTCACCGCCGGATTCACGAATGACCGGGGCCGATTCGCCGGTGATGGCGCTTTCGTCCACCGACGCGCCGCCTTCCAGCACCTCGCCATCGCACGGGATGATGTCACCGGCTTCCACCAGCACCACGTCGCCTTTACGCAGGCTATCCGCCGAGGCGTTTTTCCAGGCTGCGCCATAATGCGGCTCCGCCAGTTTCTTCGCATCGACGCTCTTTTTCACCCCTTTCAGGCTGTTGGCCTGGGCTTTGCTGCGCCCTTCTGCCAGTGCTTCGGCAAAGTTGGCAAACAGTACGGTAAACCACAGCCACACCGCGACACCGGCGGTAAACCCGGCGCTACCGCTGAGCTGACCCGCGACCATGCCGATAGCCAGCACACTGGTCAGCACGCTACCGAGCCACACCAGAAACATCACCGGGTTGCGAAACTGCACACGCGGGTCGAGCTTTTTCACCGCATCCAGTATGGCGGTGCGTGTCAGCGCCGCATCAAACAGGGCCAGTTGTTGACGACTCATGATTCTGTTATCCCTGAATTAATTGCAGATGTTCCGCCACCGGACCGAGCGCCAGCGCGGGAATGAAGGTCAGCGCGCCTACCAGCAGCACGGTGCCAATCAGCAGGGCGACAAACAGCGGGCCGTGTGTCGGCAGCGTACCGTTGCCCACCGGCTGCACTTTTTTCACCGCCAGCGAACCGGCAATTGCCATCACCGGAATGATGATGCCGAAGCGACCGACGAACATGCACACCGCCAGCAGCAGGTTCCAGAACGGCGTGTTGGCGCTTAAACCGGCAAAGGCGCTGCCGTTGTTGTTAGCGGCAGAGGAGACGGCGTATAGCACTTCGCTGAAGCCGTGCGTGCCGGGGTTCGCCATGCCGGCGCGGCCTGCTTCGGTCATCATCGCCAGCGCAGTGCCGATCAGTACCAGCGTTGGGGTCACCAGGATCGCCAGCGCGGTCATTTTCATTTCCCACACATCGATCTTCTTACCGAGGAATTCCGGGGTGCGACCGATCATCAGGCCCGCGATAAACACCGCCAGCAGCACGAACAGCAGCATGCCGTACAACCCGGCACCCACGCCGCCGAACACCACTTCGCCCAGCTGCATCAGCCACATCGGCACCATGCCACCCAACGCCGTGAAGGAGTCATGCATCGCGTTCACCGCACCGCAGGAGGCTGCCGTGGTGATCACCGCAAACAGGCTGGAATTGAGGATGCCGAAACGCGTCTCTTTGCCTTCCATGTTGATGGCACTGTCCGCGCCGAGGCTGAGGAAATGCGGGTTACCACGCAACTCCGCCCACATCACCGTCACCACCGCCAGCACAAACATCAGTGTCATCGTCCACAACAACATATGGCCCTGACGACGATCACCCACCTGCTGCCCAAAGGCGAAGCACAGCGCCGCCGGGATCAGGAAGATACTCAGCATCTGCACAAAGTTGGTCAGGGCATTAGGGTTCTCGAACGGATGCGCCGAGTTGGCGTTAAAGAAACCGCCGCCGTTGGTGCCCAGCATTTTGATCGCTTCCTGCGAAGCCACCGGGCCGAGCGGCAACGTCTGCTGCGCCCCTTCCAGCGTGGTGATCGCATGATAGGGTTCAAAGTTCTGGATGCTGCCCTGGCTGACGAAAAACAACGCCAGCAGCAGGCTAATCGGCAGCAGCAGGTAAAGGGTGATGCGGGTCAGATCGCGCCAGGCGTTACCGAGCGTGGCCAGCGAACGATTGGCAAAGCCGCGAATCAGCGCAAAGGCCACGGCGATACCGGTGGCTGCCGACAGGAAGTTTTGCACCGTTAAGCCAGCCATCTGGCTGAAGTAACTCATGGTGCTTTCGCCGCTGTATGCCTGCCAGTTGGTGTTGGTCACAAAGCTAATCGCGGTATTCAGCGCCAGATCCCAGCTGAGTCCCGGCAGATGCTGCGGATTGAGCGGCAGTGCGCCCTGCATCATTAAAATAACCAGCAGCACGACAAAACCCAGCGCATTAAACAGCAGAATCGCCAGCAAGTAATGCGGCCAGCGCATGGCTTCGCCATCGGCACCGGCCAGCCGCCACAGCGCGCGTTCAGTGCGCGGCAGCAGCGGCTTATCGGCAATCATCAGCGCCATAAAGCGTCCGAGCGGTTGCGCCAGCACCATCAGCACCAGCAGGTAAACCGCTATCAGCAAAAATGCATTGGCAGCCATCAGAATGCCTCCGCGTTAAGCAGGGCATAGAACAGATAGCCCAGTAATATAAATACCAGCACGATGCCGGTTATCACGCCCACACTCACAGCGACCTCCAGAGGATTTTGGTTGTGCTGTAAGCATGAGCGCAGCGGTATAAAGAAGAGGTAAAAAGGCGGGTGTCGGGCGTAAAAAAAGTATAAAAATGTTCGGAAATCAGGCGCTTTCCAGCGCCCAGATACGATTAAGATCGACGTTTTGCCACAGGCCGCTGTCTTCCGCACCCGTGATACTGTCAGTACAAAAGCTATTGCCGAGATCAAGTTCTTCTGGCTTGATTTCGCGCTGCGCATGCAGCGACCAGAAGACATGAACCTTTGGCTTCAGCAGTGACTGCTCCCCGGCCTGCACCACCAGCGCCACCCGACCAGAAGCCAGCCGCACCAGCGATCCCACCGGATAAATGCCGATAGAGCGGACAAAGGCTTGCAGTAATTTGCTATCGAAATGACCGTGCCAGCTCAACATCTTGTGCATCGCTTCGGCAGGGGTCCAGCCTTTACGGTAGGGCCGGTCTG
The DNA here is from genome assembly GCF_059730475.1 of Pantoea sp. X-Soil-TKNS-1280. Taxonomy (NCBI): domain Bacteria; kingdom Pseudomonadati; phylum Pseudomonadota; class Gammaproteobacteria; order Enterobacterales; family Erwiniaceae; genus Pantoea; species Pantoea sp. X-Soil-TKNS-1280. The sequence continues at coordinate 4,092,085 of NZ_AP035962.1, forward strand.
AGGTCACAGCATCGTACACATCGCACACGGCGGCCATACGTGAGTAAAGGGTGATCTCCCCGCCTTTTAAGCCATGCGGATAGCCGCTGCCATCCATTTTTTCATGATGATGCAGCGTGATATCCAGCAAATCCTCATCGGCATCGGCTTCCATCAGCATCTGCGCCCCCACAATCGGGTGCTGGCGCATGATGGCCATCTCTTCCGGGGTCAGCCTGCCCGGCTTATTGAGAATTTCCAGCGGCACCGCGGCTTTACCCACGTCATGCAATAAACCGCCCATGCCAACCCGCCGTTGCTGGTCTTCATCCAGCCCCAGTTTTTTGCCCAGCGAGATCATCAGGCCGCACACCGCCATCGAATGCAGGTAGGTGTAATCATCATGGTTTTTCAGCCGCGCCATGCTGAGTAGCGCCGTGGGTTCACGGGTGAGTGACCCGGCGATTTCATCCACCAGGTTGAGGGTAGAGTTGAGGTTAAGGCCCTGCCCGAGGCGCGCTTCGTTAAACATCGCCAGCACCTGGGGTTTGCCCTGGGTAAAGATGGCCTGCGCCTGGTCAATTTCCTGAAAATAAGGCGTTTGCGGAATCACTTTCTTCGGTTCAGGGGGCTTCTGCGGTGCCTGCACCGATTTATCAAGATCGATCCACACCTCGATGATCCCTTCGTTGCGGATCCAGGCGATCTGGCGTTTATCAGTGATCAGCATCTGGTTGCGAATGCGTTTGTCTTTGATCCACCAAACCTCCAGTTTGTGGACAAACATTCCCGGCCGCAGTTCGTCAACGGTAATCAGCTTTATCACGATATCTCTCCTTAATATCAGTGGATGGTAGAGAGATATCGGCAGCTGAACAAAATTTCTTCAGGTAGTTTTGTGCGATCTGTGGCGTCACGCCACCTGATGCCTCTGCGCCAGAAAGGTTGTCAGTGGTGTGACCCGGCTCAGCTCTTCCTGGGTACGCGCATCGTTTTCGACTTCCCACTGATCAAGGTGACGTTGCAGGTTCAGCCAGAATTCTACTGAGGTGGCAAAAACCAGCGCCAGCCTATAGGCCATCTCCGTGGTCAGTTTACGATTGTTATTCACCAAAGCGCTGACTGTATTGCGGTGCACATTCAGCATATCAGCCAAATCATTGACCCTGAGACCCAGGGGTTCGAGGAATTCGTACTGAAGTACATCACCCACGCTGGTTGGTTTACGCATTGCCTGTTTCATTGTATTCCTCTCTACATCACACCTGGCTGGCACCAGGGTTTATCGATGATGTTTATAACGATGCGGGTCGAGATACAGATCCCATACCTTACCATCAGTCCATTGAAAAATGAGGCGATACTGCCCGTTGATACGAATCGATGCATACCTCTGCAATGGAGGTTGCAGCATTTCAAAACGATTACCGGGCGGCGCGCGTAAATCCAGATGGCATTTTGCCGCATGAATGATGTCGAGTTTGCGTGCAAGCACGGACTCAATATTGGCGGGGATACATTTGTGCGATGTCCCATACACAAAAAATAATTGCAGCCATTCGTCCCTGAAACTCTGAATTGAACCCGCCATGTTGCTCCCTGCCCTGAGTGAACCTGGCAGAAATTTATTGCACTCACGCACAGTGCACAAGTGCAACATTTAACATCATAGCGAATTATCGAGGCAGATTCCAGATTTCCGTCACACCACCCTAGTCAGCACCGCTTCTCCCTGGGCAAACGCCAGCAGATTTTCGAACACCAGGTCCGCCATCGCCGCCATGGTTTCATGGGTGCTGCTGGCGAGATGAGGGGTAATCACCACGTCATCACGCTGGCGTAACGCTTCCGGCACCGCAGGCTCCTGTTCGAAAACATCCAGCCCGGCTCCGGCGATCTCACCGGCCTCCAGCGCGGCGATCAGCGCCTGCTCATCCACCACGCTGCCACGCGCGATGTTGATCAGAAAACCCTGCGGCCCCAGCGCGCGCAACACCTCAGCATTCACCAGATGATGCGTCGCCGCGCCACCTGGCAGCGTCAGCACCAGAAAATCCGCCCGCTGTGCCAGCGACAACAGGGAGTCGTGACGGGTGTAAGGCACATCCGGGCGCGAGCGCGGGTTGTAGTAATGGATGTCCATATCAAAGGCCTGGGCGCGTTTTGCCAGATCTTTGCCAATGCCACCCAGCCCGACAATGCCACACACTTTGCCGCCTAATTTCGTTGTCAGCGGGTAGCGGCCCTCGCTCTGCCATTTTCCGGCGCGCGTGTAGCGGTCTGCCGCGCTGATGCGCCGCGCCACATCCAGCAACAACGCCATGCCGGTGTCGGCGACGCAGGCGTTAAGTACACCGGGGGTGTTGGTCACCACAATACTGCGCGCTTGCGCCGCTGCGGTGTCGATGGCGTCGTACCCCACGCCATTGCTGCAAATCACTTTCAGATTGGGAAGCTGGCTGATCAATTCAGCGCTGGCCCCCATCAGGGCGTTGCCGCTGGTCGCCAGCGCGTCGATTTCCCCACCATGCTGCGCCAGCCAGGCGGCCTGATCATCCTGCTGCCACAGGCGATAAGTGGTGAAATGTGCATCCAGATTATCCTGTAAGCGCGCGGGTAATAACGGTCCCTTCATCAGCACCTTAAACTGCTTTGATACCATCTTCTTTCCCCTGTTTTTTGTAGGATGTGGCGGTTGATTGCTGCTCCTCACCGACACGCTCAATCGGTCCCATCACCAGCCAAAACAGCAACGCGGCCACCACGCAATGCGCGCCAACAAACACCAGGCCAATGCTGTAGCTGCCGGTCACCCCGACGATGATGCCAAACAGCAAGGGGGTGAGGAAACCAGCGATATTCCCGATGCCGTTAAAAATGGCGCCTGCCAGGCCCACCGCTTCTTTCGGCGCAGTATCGCTGACCACTGTCCAGGTCCCCGCCCCGGCCGCCACACCTTTACCAAAGAAGGCAAAGGACATGATGGCGATAATGCCCGCATTGCTCGGGATCACGGCGGCGAGAATCAGGGTCGCGGCCATCAGCATCCCGACGATATACGGCGTTTTACGCGCCCATGAGATGCTCCAGCCGCGCGCCAGCAGTTTGTCCGAAATGTAGCCGCCGCAAATTCCCCCCGCAAAACCGAACAACGCCGGGGCGATGGTGGCAAACCCGGCATCCAGAATATTCATGCCGCGCGCCTGTACCAGGTAGATGGGAAACCAGGTAATAAAAAAGTAGCTCAGCGCGATAATGCAATACTGGCCGATATAGGCGCACCACAGCATGCGGTTGCTGAGCAGCTTTTTGAACATGGCTTTGCTCAGCGCCGGGCGAGCCTTGAGTGTCTGCGCGGCATCGATATCCACCAGCGCGCCGCCATCAACAATATGACGCAGTTCGTTGGCCGACACCTGCGGGTGCTGCTTCGGGCTGCGCATAAAGGCCGACCAGACAAACACCGCCAGCACGCCAATACCGCCGAGCACGAAAAACGGCCACTCCCAGCCATAACGCGACACCAGCCAGCCCGACAGCGGTGAGAAGATGGCAACGGCGAAGTATTGCGCCGAACTGAACAGCGACGATGCCCGCCCGCGCTCGGCACTCGGGAACCACATAATCACCACGCGCGCGTTGGCCGGAAAGCTGGGGGCTTCGATCAGGCCGAGAACAAAACGCAGCCCAAACATCAGCGCCAGCGCTGCTGTCATACCGCTGGAAAATTCGCCGACAAAGCCCATCGCAATGGTGGAGAGCGACCAGAGCGCCAGCGTTACGCCGTAGACTTTTTTGGTACCAAAGCGGTCAAGGAACAGACCACCGGGGATCTGGCCGATCACATAGGCCCAGCTAAAGGCGGAGAGGATCAGGCCCAGCTGGATCGCCGATAAGCCAAATTCCTCTTTGATCGCCGATCCGGAGATCGACAGGATCGAGCGGTCGGCATAGGCCACCACGGAAAGAAACAGGATCAACATCAGTATCCAGATGCGAACATGACTGGTGCGGTTAAGATTTTTTTCTTGCGACATAAGGTGAATTCCCTGGCTGTGGGAGCCTCCTGCCCCGAAATGATGTTTTCAGGAATACCGCTTAATTTTCCCTGTGCAGAAAATATAGAGAGCCAGGCCGGTGGAGGTCATTGTGCGGATGGGGGAATTGCACGGTGAATTTCGCACCAGATTTGGCGCATGCCACAAAGGAGGGTGCGGTGCTGCACAGAACCCTGAATTTCCATGCAGCAAAGTGACGGAGTGTGCGCCAGGTCGAGGAAAATACTTCGTGTTGCAACTATGAGCAGGCTAACAGGAAAAACTGCGCGATAAATCGCGCCGCTACGCATCAGCGCGATCTGTCGCGGCGCAATTTATTGCACCCATTCTTCCCGCAGCACCGACATCACCACAATGTCGTGAAATTCGCCGTTGCGCAGGCAGGCTTTACGCTTCACCCCTTCATGCACAAAACCCATACGCTGGTAGAGACGCAGCGCACGGTGATTATCATGAAACGCTTCCAGCTCAATGCGTTGCACGCCCAGCCAGTTAAACGCGTAATCCATGCCGGTACGAATCAGCTGCTCGCCAATGCCGCGTCCACTGAAAGCCGGGTCAACGCAGATGCCAAAACTGATGCCGTGGCGGGTACGCGGGCGCTGCTCCACAAATAACGTCAGTTCACCCACCATGTTGCCGTCAATCTCGCCCACAAAGGCAATAAACCCTTCCGCATCCATTTTCTCGAATTTTTTCTCCCAGGTTGCCACACTGGGATAAGGCAATTGCGTGGTCCATTGGTAGACCTCTGGCTGGCTGTGTAGACGCTGGTAGGCTGCCGCATCGCGCGGTTCACGGCCACGGATAAGTAATTCCATATCGGTTTTCTCCCTAAGTTGCACTAAGCTGAAAGTCTCAATGAGACGGAAAGAGTGACGCTATGCTGTATCGCCGTTTTGAACGTTTTATCAATATTTTCCAGGATGCACCAACGGATTCGCCCCCTTCCACTGTCTGGCCGTTTTATCTCTACTATTTGCGCCAGGTGTGGCCGAGTTTTATCGCTCTGCTGGTTGTCGGGCTGGCTCAGGCGCTGATCGAAGTGGCGCTGTTCAGCTATCTCAGCCGTATTATCGATCTGGTGAACCATTCGACCCCCGCCACGCTGTTTAGCGACAACTGGCCGATTTTACTGTGGATGGCGGTAGTGGCGCTGATTCTGCGGCCGATCGTGATTGCCGTCCACGACCTGTTGGTGCATCAGAGTATCAACCCCAGCATGACCAGCATGATTCGCTGGCAGCATCACAACTACGTATTACGCCAGAGCCTGAATTTCTTCCAGAACGATTTTGCCGGGCGCATCGCCCAGCGCATTATGCAAACCGGCAACTCGCTGCGTGATTCGGCGGTGCAACTGGTCGATGCCATCTGGCACGTACTGATCTATGCCGTCACCTCGCTAGTGCTGTTCGCCGAAGCCGACTGGCGTTTGATGATCCCGCTGATTATCTGGCTGGTGGCCTATAGCCTGTCGCTGCGTTACTTCGTGCCGCGCGTGAAGCAACGTTCGGTGGCCTCATCGGAGGCGCGTTCCAAACTGATGGGCACCATTGTTGATGGCTATACCAACATTGCCACCATCAAATTGTTCGCCCACAACGACCTCGAAAAACGTTATGCACGCGAGGCGATTCAGGAGCAAACCGACAAAACCCAGCAAGCCAGCCGTATGGTCACCAGCATGGATATCACGCTGTCGAGCCTGAATGGCCTGCTGATTGTCAGCACCTCCGGGCTGGCGCTGTGGCTGTGGAGCCAGTCGCTGATTAGCGTCGGGGCGATTGCGCTGGCGACCGGCCTGGTGATTCGCCTGGTGAATATGTCAGGCTGGATCATGTGGGTGGTGAACGGCATCTTCGAAAATATCGGCATGGTGCAGGATGGCCTGAATACCATCTCCCAACCGCTCAGTGTGCAGGACGCACCCGCCGCGAAGAAACTTCAGGTGATGCGCGGCCAGATCCGCTATGAAGACGTGCGTTTTGATTACGGCAGCGGCCGCCAGGTGATCAATCGTCTCAACCTCAATATCAAACCTGGGGAGAAAATCGGCCTGATCGGCCCGTCGGGTGCCGGAAAATCGACCCTGGTGAATCTGCTGCTGCGGCTGTACGACCTCAATGGCGGCCGCATCATGATTGATGACCAGAACATCGCCAACGTGACCCAGGAAAGCCTGCGCGGCCAGATTGGCATGATCACCCAGGACACCTCGCTGCTGCACCGTTCCATCCGTGAAAACCTGTTGTATGGCCGACCGGATGCCACCGAAGCGGAGCTGATACAGGCAATTCACCGCGCGCGTGCCGACGAGTTTATTCCCTTGCTGTCCGACCCGCAGGGCCGCACCGGGCTGGATGCGCACGTCGGCGAACGCGGCGTGAAGCTGTCTGGCGGCCAGCGCCAGCGTATCGCCATTGCCAGGGTGCTGCTGAAAGATGCACCGATCCTGATTATGGATGAAGCCACCTCAGCGCTGGATTCCGAAGTGGAAGCGGCGATTCAGGAAAGCCTGGAAACCTTAATGCAGGGCAAAACGGTGATTGCCATCGCCCACCGTCTCTCCACCATCGCCAAAATGGATCGCCTGGTGGTGCTGGAGAAAGGTGAAATTGTCGAGATGGGCAACCACCGTGAATTGCTGACTCAGCAGGGCTTGTATGCACGCTTATGGCAGCATCAGACCGGTGGTTTTGTCGGCGTGGATTAATCGCCGCGTCGATACGGCAGGGATTCACGCGCCTCCACCGCCCAGGCGCGCATCCCTGCCCGCTCCTGTTGCAGAAAATCGTCCACTGCGTCACGTAACCCCGGATGGCTGAGATAGTGCCAGGAGTGGGTCAGCTGTGGCTCAAAGCCACGGACCAGCTTGTGCTCGCCCTGCGCCCCCGCATCAAAACGCTGTAACCCTTCCGCGATGGCGAAATCCATGCCCTGATAAAAACAGGTTTCGAAGTGCAGCCGATCAAACTCCGCCAGGCAGCCCCAGTAGCGGCCATACAGGGTGTTGTTATCCACCAGACAGAACGCCATCGCCGCCTGCTGCCCCTGCAATGAAGCGATGCACACGCGGATGCTGTGCGGCATCCGCTCCGCAAGCAGGCTAAAGAAATCACGCGTCAGGTAAGGCCGCTGACCCCGCACCGCATAGGTGTTGGCGTAGCAGGTGTAGACAAAATCCCACTGGTCTTCGCGTAGCTGATCGCCGCGATACCACTCAAAGGCGAAACCACTGCTGGCAACCTGCTCGCGTTCTTTGCGCAGTTGTTTACGCTTGCGCGACATCAGGGTATCGAGGAAATCCTGGAAATCACGGTAGCCGCGATTATGCCAGTGATACTGAATGCCAAGACGTGGCAGCCAGTCCTCTGCCTGTGCCAGCAGCCCATTGGCGTGCGGCGTGGTGAAGTTGATATGGGCGCTGCTGAGCCCGTGCTGATGCAGATAATCCGGCAATTGGGCAATTAAACTGGCGGCATCGCCCAGCAGCCGAGCGCCGGTCACCGGGCTGAACGGAATCGCGCCAAGCCATTTGGGATAATAAGGAATGCCCGCCCGCTGGCAGGCATCGGCCCACGCGTGGTCAAACACGTATTCGCCCCATGAGTTGCGTTTGCGATAACCCGGCAGCGCCGCACGGATTTCCCCCTGTTCGCGCCAGATCAGGTGATCCGGCTGCCAGCCACTTTCCGGCCGCACGCTGCCACTCTCTTCCAGCGTGAGCAGAAAAGCGTGGCGTAAAAACGGTTGATCGTCAGGTAATAACGCATCCCAGGCGGCGGCGCTGACATCCGCCAGCGATGACAGGTGAAGCAAAGACATCCACGGCTCCCGGCCAGATTAAAGGCGAACCTGTAGTCAAACAGGTTTTGCCAGCGGGGAAAAGGTGCAGCGCACCGAATGCCAACCGTTTTATACTCAGACTTTTCGCTATCAGGAAGCATCATGGATCGTCTTGATTGTGACCGCATGTTTGTTGCCGTGCTGGAAGTAGGCAGCTTTGCTGGTGCTGCCGCCCGCCTCGGCACCAGCAGCGGCCAGGCCTCAAAACTGGTTTCAAAACTGGAGCAGGAACTTGGCGTGCAGCTGTTCAAACGCAGCACGCGCGCGCTGTCCCCCACCGAGGTGGGCCGGGCCTATTACGAACGGGTGAAAAGCCTGCTGGAAGCCTTTGATACGCTGGATGCCACGGTGCGCGAAAGCGCCACCACCCCCACCGGTCGCCTGAAAATCAGCGCGCCCGGCACCTTCGGTACCGCCGTGCTCGCCAGCGTGCTGGTGGAGTTTGCCCGTACCTATCCGTTGATTGAACTGGACGTGAACTTCTCCGATCGTGCAGTGAATATCGTCGATGAAGGGTTCGATATGGCGATTCGCATCGGTAAGCTGGACGACAGCAGCCTGATTGCCCGTCGCCTGGGTGATGTGCCGGTACGCGTGGCGGCCTCACCCAGCTATCTGCAACAACATGGCACGCCGCAGCACTGGCGCGATCTGGCAGCTCATCAATGTATTAGTGACACCAATTTCCGCGATCCCTGGCACTGGCCGTTCATCACGCCATGCGGCGAGAGCGTCAATATGCCAATTCGCGGTCGGTTGTGTTTTTCCAATACCGAAGCCTGTATGCAGGCGGCGCTGGCCGGGTTGGGGATTGTGCGTCTGCCGGGTTTTATCGCCGCCCCGGCCTTACAGCGCGGTGAGATCGTCTCGCTGCTCGATGCCTTCGCCACTCCGCCGCTTGGCCTGTTTGCGCTCTACCCTCACGCCCGTCATCTGGCGCAGAAAACCCGCCTGTTGATCGACTTCCTGGCCGATCATTTCCGTCATCATCCACCGGGCTGATTCCTTCCAGACTGGAAGGAATCAAAGCCATTTTGCCCGGATTATCACCTCTCCGCTCAGAGAGTAAGCTAACCACCATCACCACAGAGGAGCAGAGCGATGTTGGTAAACGGTAAGTGGAGCGCAGAGTGGCACCCGGTACAGGCCACCGATAAACAGGGCGGCTTTGTCCGTCAGACATCCAGTTTTCGCCACTGGATCAGCAGCGATGGTTCCACTGAGTTTGCGGCAGAGCCGGATCGCTACCATCTGTATGTGGCACTGATTTGTCCGTGGGCCTCACGCACCCTGATTGCCCGCAGCCTGAAAGGGCTGGAGCAGGTGATTAGCTTATCGGTGGTGGAACCGCAGCTTGGTGAGCAGGGCTGGCATTTCGGCGATTATCCCGGTGCCAATCGCGATACCCTGAACAACGCCGAATACCTGCATGAACTCTATACCCGTGCCGCTGCTGATTTCACTGGCCGCGCCACCGTACCGGTGTTGTGGGATAAAAAGACCCAGACCATCGTGAATAACGAATCCGCTGATATCCTGCGTATGCTGAACAGCGGTTTTGGATCCCTGGCCGATAACAGCATCGATCTTTATCCGGCGGATCTGCAAAGCGAGATCGACGCTCTGAATGAATCGATCTATCCACGCCTGAATAACGGCGTGTATCGCACCGGTTTCGCCACCACGCAAATCAGCTACCAGCAAGCGTTTCATGATGTCTTCAGCCAGCTGGATGAGCTGGAAGAACGGCTGAGTGACGGGCGTACCTTCCTGCTGGGCGAGCAGCTGACGGAAGCGGATATTCGCCTGTTTGTCACGCTGATCCGCTTTGACGCCGCGTACCACGGGCTGTTCAAATGCAACCTGCGTCGCCTGCGCGACTATCCGCAGCTCAATCGTTACCTGAAGAGTATGCTGGCAGTTTCTGGCGTGCGTCAGACAGTGAATATCGACCATATCAAACAGGGTTACTATTCAATCAAGGCACTGAATCCGAATGGTATTGTGCCGGTTGGCCCGGATTTGGCGGAATACGGTTTTTAAGGAGCAGCAAGATGGCAAAAGCGTTAGTGATTTTTCTCCACGGCGTTGGCAGCAATGGCGCTGACCTGGCGGGACTTGGCCAGCACTGGGCCAGCGTGTTACCGGATGTGGCGTTCGCCTCGCCGAACGCCCCGATGCCGTTCGAACACGGTATGGGTTATCAGTGGTTCAGCCTGAACGGCGTCACCACGGAGAATCGTCCGGCTCGGGTCCGTGAAGCGCGGGCCGCATTTGATGCCACACTGCAACCGCTGATGGCGCAGCATGGGTTTACCGATGCCTGGGATAAAGTGATTCTGGTGGGATTCTCGCAGGGTTCGATCATGGCACTCGATGCGCTGGCAGCAGGTCGCCATCCGCTGGCGGGCGTGGTGGCGTTCTCGGGCCGTCTGGCGTTCGATGGTGCGTTGACACCGCAACCGCATACGCCCGCCCTGCTGATTCACGGCCATGCTGACGGGGTGATTCCGTGGACCGAAAGCGAATCTGCCGCGCAGCGCCTGAAATCTGCCGGTGTGACGGTGGAGACTCGCTTCGAACCGACCACCGGTCATACCATTTCGTCGCAGGGTGCAATGGAGGCAGCCGCCTTTATCGCCCAATGCTTGCAGGATTAAGGCCAGTAGCGATTCAGCGCTGCCCAGGCCTGTTGTGCAGCCACAGCCGGTGGCTGCGCTTTTAATGCATCGTTAAACACTTCAATGCCGACCGGGCCGTTATAGCCCGCGCTTTTCAACTTATCGACAAAACGCTCCACCTCGATGATACCGTCGCCAGGTAGTAAACGCTGGTGGCGTGCCATATCGATAATGGCGTCGTTATTCTGCGGCGGCAGCACCGCCATATCGCACAGCTGAACTTCATAGATACGATCGGCGGGGATACCATCGAGTTGCGCCGCATCGCCCCCCAGGGCGCAGATGTGGAACAGATCGACCACCAGACCGATATTGGGTTGATCCAGCCGTTGCAGCCGCTCCCACGCCAGCGGCAGGGTGTTATCGACGCTGCACCACGCCATTGGCTCGTACATAATTCGCATCTTATAACGTGCCGCTTCCGAGGCCATCCAGCGCAGATCTTCATCGATACGATCGGCCAGGCAATCTTCCCGCGTGGTAGCCGGAGCCTGAATGGTGTCGCAGCCCAGCGCCTGGGCAATCTGAATAAACTGACGCAATTCTTCGCGCTTTTGCAGACGTTCACGATCCGGCGCACCGGTGAAGTCGCGTAATACCTGCAAATTGGTAAACCGGAGTTGCTGCTCTGCGGCCAATTGCGCCAGCGCCTGCGTCCCCTGCGCGCTGGCCTGTACATCTTCACGCCAGATTTCAACCTGATCAAAGCCAGCCGCACGCGCCGCGCGCAATTTTTGTTCTGGCTCACCGTTTAACAACACCAGGTTAAGGAATTTGGGGTGACTACTCATCAACGGGCTCCTTAATCGTCCGGATAAATCGGTGACAAATTCTGTGCGTCACGCGCACAGAACTCTGACCAGTATCTACCTCTTAATGGTTATTTCAAGCGTGCCGTTTATCCCAGCAGATTGACGACAGCGAAACCGGCGAAGGTCATCAGTACCGAGCCGACCACATGCACCATGACGCTCGACATCGCCCAGAGATATTTACCGGATTGCAGCATCACCATAATTTCTGCCGAGAAGGCGGAGAAGGTGGTCAGGCCGCCACAAAAACCGGTGATAATCAGCAACTTCCAGGCAGGATCAAGATGGGGATTTTTCATCAGCCACGCCATCGCGCCACCAATAATAAAACCGCCGATCAGGTTCACCATTAAGGTGCCAGGGGGGAGATTGGGAAACAACGCGTTAAAACGCACAGAAATCAGCCAGCGCAGTGTGCAGCCAACTGCACCACCCAGCACAACTGCCAGTAAAGACTTCAACATAACTCTGTAGCTCCTGAAATGGGATACGCGCAGGGCCGCGGCAGGACAGAAAAACACCTGACACACCGCCGTCTCCCGCGCAGGGATACGTGTGTTGTCAGGCGTCATCAGCCGTCTGTTGCCAGAACGGCGGTTGGGAAAGGTGGCACGCCATCACCTTAGGGGGGTGATAATACGATGGCTGATGCTGGCAGACAATATGTGACTGGCAATAGGGTGTTGGAAAAAAGCCCCATAAATAGCACCTTCGCAATCACCCATTTTTGTTTTACCTTGCCAGAAAACCAACTGGAGATCCCCATGCGTACCCTGATTTTTGATACTGATATCGGCGTGGATGACGCTTTTGCGCTGGCCTATGCCGCGCGCACTCAGCATTTGCTGGGTATCACCACGGTATTTGGCAATGTTGCGGTGGGTCAGGCGGTAAAAAATGCCCGGCTGTTTTGCGAGAAGATGGGGATTGATGCGCCGGTCTATCGCGGCTGTTCACGTCCGCTGGCGCTGGCTCCGTCGGCCCCGGCGCGTCTGCATGGTGAAGATGGTCTGGGCGATGCCTTTAGCAATCCCCATAGCGACCAGGCCCCCAGCGCAGTGCAATTTATTATCGACAGCGTGCGCGCCCGTCCACACGCCATCACCCTGGTGGCGATTGGTCCGCTGACCAACATCGCCAGCGCGATTAATCAGGCACCGGATATTATTCCGCTGGTGAAAGAACTGGTGATTATGGGCGGTGCGTTTGGCACCGACGGCCACAGCGGTAACGTCACGCCTTTCGCGGAATTCAATATCTGGAAGGACCCGCATGCCGCCGATCAGGTGCTGGCATCAAAGCTGCCGGTGGTGGTGGTGCCGCTGGATGTCACCCATAAGGTGTTGATTACCGGCGCAGAAGTGCGGCAGCTCAATCAGCCGGTGCTGAGCGCCATCTGCCGTCCGTATCTGGCGTATAGCCTGGAGAAAGAAGGATTTGATGGCATGGCGCTGCACGACACGCTGACCCTTTCCTGGCTGGCGCTGCCGCATGCTTTCCATCTGACGGAAGCGCCGGTACGGGTGGTGACCGAGGGCATCAGCAGCGGCCAAACGCTGCGCCGCCTGAACGCCCTCGCCTCTCGTCATGACCCTTTCGCCGGGTTGCGTGCGCAGCGCCTGTGTCTGGGGGTAGAAGCTGACGCGGTGCGCCAGCACTTTTTCGCCACCTTGCAGGCTTAACGCTTTTGCCGCGGCGCGATTTATCGCGCTTTTTGGCCGCCACGTCAAAGGCAAAGGTGCGCGATAAATCGCGCCGCTACGAATTCATGCGGACTTAGCGGGCAAAGTGAATAACCCCTTTGATTAACTCGCGGTTGTTAATCACATCAGGTTCAAAGGTTTCCGCCAGGGTGGAGAAATCATAATGACGATTGAGCATCATGTCGGCACGTAGCTGACCCGTTGCCATCAGTTCGCGCACTTTATCGAAATCTTCGCGCGTGGCGTTACGGCTGCCCATCAGCGTGGTTTCTTTTTTGTGGAACTCGGTATCCGGGATCACCAAATCGCCTTTGTGCAGGCCGACAAACACGATGGTGCCACCGTGACGAATCAGTTTCACCGCGCCGTTCATCGCCGCCGGGCTGCCGGTGGCGTCAATCACCTTCGCCGCCAGTCGGCCACCAAACTGCGCGCGCAGGGTGGCATCAAAATCCGCGTCCAGCGGGTTAATGGTGGTCAGATTAAGATGTTGCGTGACATGCGCCCGCCGTTGTTCGCTGGTATCGGCAACCACCACTTGCGCCCCTGCGGCGGCAGCGATGGCAGCAACCCCGAGGCCAATGGGTCCGGCTCCGACCACCAGCACCTGTTCATCTGCCGCCACGGCCGCCCGACGCACCGCGTGTGCGCTGATGGCAAAAGGTTCGATGAGGGCTGCGGCTTCCACCGCCACATCATCTACCGCCAGTAAGTTGTTTTGCGGCACGCTGAGTAGCTCACAGAAGCCACCATCCTGATGCACGCCAATCACCGAAATGTTTTCACAGCAGTTGGTTTTGCCACTCTGGCAGGCATCGCACTGCTGGCAGGAAACATAAGGGATCAGCGCCACACGCTGGCCGGGGGTAAAACCGCTGGCCGCACTGCCCAGCGCCACCACTTCGCCACACAGCTCATGGCCCAGCACGCGCGGATAGCTAAAGAACGGCTGATTCCCCGCCCAGGCGTGAATATCGGTGCCGCAAATCCCGGCGGTAATCGGTTTGATCAGGACCTCGTGTGCCGCGGGGGTCGGTCTGGGGCGCTGCTGCCACACCATGCTGCGGGGTTCCATTACCACCAGGGTTTTCATGCTTGTCATAGGTTTCTCCTGTGCTGATGTCGCAGTTATGGCGAAAATCGATGTTAACGGCTTGTTGCTCGCACGGAAGTGTGAAGTAACACGATTTTTTTGGGCTTTCGATGGTTTTTAATAAATAAAAAACCGGAGCCTGCTATGAGCCGAAGCCAGAATCTGCGCCAGAACGTGATCAACCAAATGCTGGAAGGTATTGCCCAGCGCCATATTCGTTCTCCCTTACCACCGCAGGCGGCGCTGGCGGAAATGTTCAATATCAGCCGTACCACGGTGCGCCATACCCTGCATTACCTGCATCAGCGTGGTGTGCTGGAAAAGGTGGATGAGACTTACGTCATCGTGCGTGATCCTGGCGACGAGGACGGTTTCAGCGCCCTCACCCCGCCGATCGAGCAGCAGGCGGCGCAATTTGAGCAGACGTTTTTCAATCTGATCAACCAGCGGCTGCTGATGCCAGGCGATACCTTTACCGAGCTGCAACTGGCACAGCGGGTGAAGGTCAGTCCGGTGGTGGTGCGGGAATTTCTGCTGCGGTTTATGCGCTACAACCTGCTGGAACCGGTAAAACGCGGCCAGTGGCGTATGAAGAAGTTCGATCAGGATTACGCGGAGAAGCTATTTGAACTGCGTGAAATGTTAGAAACCCATGCGCTGAACCGTTTTCTCAATCTGGCCTCGCATGACGAGCGCTGGATTCAGGCGCGTGATTTGCTTGACCGCCATCGCGCAATGCGTGACACCATCGCCAGCGATTATCGCCACTTCGCCGCACTGGATAAGGAGATGCATTCACTGATCCTTTCCGCTGCCAATAACCCGTTTTTCAATCAGTCGCTGGAGATCATCTCGGTGATTTTTCATTCACATTATCAATGGGATGAAAGTGATTTGAAGCAGCGAAATATTGTGGCGCTGGAGGAGCATATGGCGATTCTCACCGCGCTGATTAGCCGCCAGGATGTGGAAGCCCTGTGCGCCCTGCACACCCATCTTGGTACTGCTAAGAGCTCAATGATCCGCTCAATTCGTCAGTACAATTAAAAACCGATTAAAAACCACAAATCATTAGCTCCCGCACGAATCAGAAACATCTTTGCAACATCCTGTCACCTTTGCTTCTAGTCTCGAGCCATCTGTTGAGGTCGCATCTGTTGGCGACCACAGAATCCCACACTGACTGATAACGATAAGTACCCAGCTCCGGGAGGTTGCAATGGAAAATACATCAGCTCGTGGTCGCGAGACAGCGCCAGCCCCAGCCGCAGATGGACGTGATTTCGTCCCCGCTCGTGGCGATGTGGTGCGCTCACCGCGCATCAAAAAGATTCAGATGACAGCGATGTTGTTGTTGCTGTTTGCCGCCATCATTAACTATCTCGACCGCAGTTCACTGTCGGTGGCCAATATGACCATTCGCGGTGAGCTGGGTCTGTCCGCCACCGAGATTGGTGTACTGCTGTCGGCATTTTCGCTGGCTTACGGTCTGGCGCAGCTGCCATGTGGAGCGCTGCTGGATCGCAAAGGTCCACGCATCATGCTGGCACTGGGGATGTTCTTCTGGTCGCTGTTCCAGGCGGCAGCGGGGATGGTGCATAACTTTACCCAGTTTATCCTGGTGCGCATCGGCCTCGGCATTGGCGAAGCACCGATGAACCCGTGCGGCGTGAAGGTCATTAACGACTGGTTCAACATTAAAGATCGCGGTATGCCAATGGGGATGTTTAACGCTGCTTCGATGATTGGCCTGTCTATCGCCCCGCCGATTCTGGCGGCGATGATGCTGGTACTGGGCTGGCGTGGCATGTTTGTTACCATCGGCGTGCTGGGCATGTTCCTCGCTATCGGCTGGTATCTGGCTTATCGCAACCGTGATAACAGCAAGCTGAGCGCTGAAGAGATTCACTATTTGCAGGCGGGCAGTGTCGCGTCACGCAAAGAACCGATTAGCTTTGCCGAGTGGCGCGGGCTGTTTAAGCAACGCACCATGTGGGGCATGATGATTGGTTTCAGCGGCATCAACTACACCGCGTGGTTGTATATCGCCTGGCTGCCGGGTTACCTGCAATCTACCTATAACCTCGACCTGAAAAGCACCGGTTTGCTGGCCGCGATTCCGTTCCTGTTTGGTGCGGCGGGTATGCTGCTGAACGGTTATGTGGTGGATGCGCTGGTCCGTCGCGGTATGGACGCGGTGAAGGTGCGTAAAGTGAGTATCGTCAGCGGCATGTTGCTGTCTGCGGCATTCACTGCCTTCGTGACCCGCGCCACCGACACCACCAGCGCGGTGACGTTAATCGGGATGGCGCTGTTTTGTATCCATTTTGCCGGTACATCCTGCTGGGGGTTGATTCACGCGAACGTTACCGCTCGCATGACCGCTTCGGTCGGCAGTATCCAGAACTTTGCCAGCTTTGTGTTTGCGTCGTTTGCTCCGGTGATTACTGGCTGGGTGCTGGATACCACGAAATCTTTCAGCCTGGCGCTGATGATTTGTGCCGGTGTGACGGTGGTGGGGGCACTGGCCTATCTGCTGCTGGTAAGGAAACCGATTACGGATGGGGTTTGATTTCAGGGTATAACCGCGCAATAAATTGCGCCGCTACGACAACGTGCAGTTATTTGTAGCGGTGCGATTTATCGCGCTCTTTTGGACGCAAATTCAAAGTCAAAGGCGCGCGATAAATCGCGCCGCTACGGTTTCACCGTAAAAAACCGCGACTCACACTGCCGTGCAATCTCCCACAACTTATTTCGGATCACCTGCTTCAGCTGCAAAGTCGATTGCGACTGTGGCCGATCGCGACGACTGATCAGCATCACCTCAAACGGCAACGGCTGCGCCACCGGCAGCAGCTTGAGCTGATCGGCATAGCGACAGGCGGTGAACAGATCAACCACCCCCACGCCGCCGCCCGCCAGCACCATATCGGCAATCACCGAATAGGTTTTAATCGACAGCGACACCGCCGGCGTCAGCCCTTTATCGCGCAGCGCCCGGTGCAGCACCCGACCTAGTGGGTCCTGGCTTTGCATCATCAACAGATTATTGGCACACAGCCATTCGAGCGTGACCGGTTCGTTGTGGGTGTGATCCCGTGGCAGCAACGCCACCATCGAGGATTGAAACAGCGGCTCGGCCAGTAGGTTAGCATCCACCTGCTGACCAAATACCAGCGCGAAATCGAGCTGATTTTCGAGAATACTACGGCACAGGGTGCTGAAATGTTCGGTGACCAGTTCCACGCTGACCGATGCGGCCTGCTGTCGCCAGGTCACCAGCGCCGGGGCCAGCACCATCTGACCAAACGCATGGGCGGCCCCCACGCGTACCGTCTGCCCTTCGCCACGTCGCAGCTGCTCCGTCAGTTGCGTAATCGCCTGCAACCTTTGATACAGCTCCTCCACTTCCGGCAGCAAACGCCGACCTTCCGCCGTGACGATCATCCCCTGCGCCCGCCGCTCAAACAGCGCAAAACCGAGCTGTTGCTCGGCGTGATTCAGCACCCGGCTGACATTCGGCTGCGAGACATTGAGCAGGCGCGCGGCACCGCTGATGCTGCCGCTCTGCACTATCGCCTGAAACACCTCAATATGTCGCAATCGCATGATTATTCGCCCCAGGTCGCTTCGAGCACGCGCAGCCAGTTGCCATAACAAATCTTCTCCAGCAACGCCTGCGAATAGCCACGCGCGGCCAGGGCATCCACCAATAGCGGGAAACCAGCCACATCTTTCATGTCGCCCGGCATGGTCGCACCATCGAGGTCGGAACCAAAACCGACTCCGTCCTCACCCACTTTTTCCATCAGATACTCCACGTGACGCACGATGGCATCGACCGTGGTCGGGGCATGGCGATCGCCATCTTCACGCAGGAACGGCACCGCAAAGTTAACCCCCACAAACCCCTGAGTTTCAGCAATCGCCGCCAGCTGACGATCGGTGAGGTTACGGGACTGGGCGCTTAATACATGAGCATTGGAGTGGCTCGCCACCAGCGGCGCATCGCTGATGTCGGCGGTATGCCAGAACCCTTTTTCATCCATGTGCGACAGGTCAACCATGATGCGGCGCTGATTACAGTCGCGCACCAGCTGCTTGCCCGCCGCCGTCAGGCCGTTGCCAATATCTGGTGAAGAGGGGTAACGGAACGGCACGCCATCACCAAACTGATTAGGACGGCTCCACAACGGCCCGAGGGTGCGTAAACCGCTGGCGTAGAGGATATCCAGCAGCTCGCCGTGAGTATCCAGCGCTTCCGCCCCTTCAATATGCATCACCACGGCCAGCACGTTGTTGGCCATGCACTGACGAATCTCACGCACGCTGCGACAAATCTTCACCTGCCCCTGCGACGCCTGTTCAATACGCAGCAGCAAAGCCAGCATGGAAAAGGTGGCATCGCGCGCAGTGCCAACAATTTCTTCAGGAAATTCTGAGAGGTCTGGCGCACTTCTTGCAACTAGCGGGTGTGATGGCACCCAGGTGGCAAAAATCCCACCTACCATATTTCCCTGGCGGATGCGGGGAAAGTCCATCTGCCCCGATTCGGTGCCATTCAGAAAAGCATTTACCGCATCAGGCTGATGGTGCTGCCACAGTTTGTTCAGGACATCGTTATGACCATCAAAAACCGGGATGGAAAGCCGGTTGGCGTTACGCAAGTCAGACATGTTGTATCCGTTTCATGTGCAGGAGAAAGCACAAGCGCTGCCAGCTGGCGGAGCAAAACGCACCAAAATGAGGCAAGCGCCTGAGCGTGAAACAAAAGGCTTAATGCCTGTTATTAATCCCCCTGCACCGCAGGAATGTCAAGACAAAAAACAGCAAAAATAAAATATTTTATTTTAATAATCAATAAGTTGGGAGTTTACATGGTTACCAGAAGACGTTTTCTTGCAGGATGCACCGCCGTACCGTTCCTTTCGTATCTCAGCCTTAATTCTGCCTTCGGTGCCACCCCGCCCAGCATGCTGGTGATGGCGATGCAGCTGGACAACATCACCAGCCTCGATCCGCACGAAAGTTTTGAAGCTATCGGCGGCCAGATCTGCGGCAACCTTTACCAGAAGCTGGTGATGCCCGATCCGCAGCAGGCCGACAAAGTGATTGGCGCACTGGCCAAAAGCTGGGATGCCAGCAGCGACAATAGCGTCTACACCTTCCATCTCGATCCAGCGGCAAAATTTGCCGATGGCTCACCGGTGACCGCCGAAGATGTGGCTTTCTCCATCGAACGTATCGTAAAACTGGATAAAAGCCCGGCATTTATTATCAACCAGTTTGGCTTCACCAAAGACAACGTCACCCAGCTGGTGACGGCGAAAGATACCCACACGGTGGAGATGAAACTGGGCGCACCGGCCGCCGAGACGTTCCTGTTGTATTGCCTGTCAGCCACTGTCGGCAGCATCGTGTCGAAGAAAGCCTGTCTGGCGAACCAGCAAAACAACGATTTCGGCAACGGCTGGCTGAAACAGCACAGCGCCGGTTCCGGTGCCTTTACCCTGCGCACCTGGAACGCCAGCGAAACGGTGATTCTGGAACTCAGCCCGCAGTTTAGCGGCGAGAGCAAAATCAAACGTGTGATCCTGAAACACATCGCCGACCCGGCAGCCCAGGCGCTGATGGTGCAAAAAGGTGACGTGGATGTGGCCTATGACCTGACCACCGAACAATTGTTGCAGGTGAAAGACGACCCGAAACTGTCGCTGGTGAATCAGTCGCTCTCCGCCATTATGCTGATGTCGTGCAACACCAATAACCCGTACCTGAAAAAACCGCAGGTATGGCAGGCACTGAAATGGGCGCTGGATTATGACAGCATCCAGAAAAACATTCTGTCGATGAGTTTTACCACTCACCAAAGTTTCCTGCCGAGCGGCTTCCCGGCAGCGCTGGACGATACGCCGTTCCACAAAGATCTCAGCAAAGCCAAAGCGCTACTGGCGGAAGCGGGTTATCCGGATGGCTTCGAAATCACCCTTGATCACTACTCGATGCAGCCGTACCCGGATATCGCGCAGGCGATTCAGACTCAGCTGGGCGCGATTGGCATCAAGGTGTCACTGATTGCCGCCGAAAACCGTCAGGTGCTGACCAAAATGCGCGCCCGTCAGCATCAGCTGGCCCTTACCGTGTGGGGTGCGGATTATTTCGATCCTAACTCCAACACCGAAGCCTTCTGCGTCAACACCGACAACAGCGACAACGCGCGCAACCGTACGTTGGCCTGGCGTTGCAGCTGGTCTGACGATGAGTTCAACAAGCTGACCGAGCAGGCACTGCACGAACCGGATGCGGCCAAACGTATCGCCCTGTATCACCAGATTCAGCAACTGGGGCGCGAGAAGAGTCCGTTTATCTACATGATGCAGAGAACACGCAACACGGTCTGTGGCAAAAATATCAGTGATGTCCACATGACGGTACTGGAGCAGTGGCCGTATGAGCAGGTGAAAAAAGCCTGATGCCGTTACTGAAGAAAATCGTCAGCACCCTGAGCAGCCTGGTGCTGACGCTGTTTGGCCTGTCGGTTTTGACCTTTTTCATTGGCCGCGTGATGCCCACCGATCCGGTGCTGGCAGCGGTCGGTGATAACGCGCCCCAGTCGGTGGTGGAGCGCGTGCGTGCGGAGATGGGGCTGGATCAGCCCCTTTACATCCAATTTGGTCATTACCTCAATCAGCTGTTACATGGCGATCTCGGCAAATCGATTCTGACCTCCAACCCGGTCACCACCGATATCGCCCGTTTCTTCCCTGCCACCATGGAGCTGGCGACTGCCGCGATTATTATCGCCGCGCTGGCAGGCATCCCGCTTGGCGTGTGGGCGGCGGTACGCCAGAACACCTGGGTGGATCAAACCATCCGTGTGATTTGCCTCGCCGGTCATTCGCTGCCGGTGTTCGTGCTGGCGCTCCTGAGCCTGCTGGTGTTCTACGCAGTGCTGGGTATTGCGCCGGGGCCGGGGCGGCAGGACATCATCTGGCAGGATATGGTGCCGCAGGTCACCGGCTTTCTCACCATCGATTCCCTGCTGGCGGGAGAATATGACGCCTTCCGCGATGCGCTGGCACACATGGTGCAACCGGTGTTAATCCTCGCTTATTTCAGCATGGCTTACATCACGCGTATGACACGAACCTTTATGCTCAACGCTCTGAGCGGCGAGTTTGTCATCACCGCGCGCGCCAAAGGTCTGTCTTCACGCCGCGTGATTTGGCGACATGCGTTTCCCACCGTGGCGGTGCAGCTGGTGACGGTGCTGGCGTTGACCTACGCCGGACTGCTGGAAGGCGCGGTGGTAACGGAAAACGTCTTTGCCTGGCCGGGCCTTGGGCAGTATCTCACCACCTCGCTGATGAACGCCGATATGAACCCGGTGGTCGGCTCGACCCTGCTGGTGGGCACCGTGTATGTGCTGCTCAACCAGCTGGCTGACATTCTCTATCGACTTTGGGACCCGCGCGTAAAATGATCTTTTTCTCTCGTGACTGGTTGCTTGATGACACCCCCGCCAACCGCCGTCAGGCGGTGTGGGGCCGTCGTTATCGCCTGTGGCTTAGCCTGCGCAGCAACACGCTGGCGATGGCGGGTCTGCTGGTGATTTTACTGATGCTGCTGCTGGCGCTGTTTGCTCCGCTGCTGACGCCATTCGATCCCGGCACCCAGCATCTCGATAATCGTCTGGCCCTGCCATCGCTGACGCACTGGCTCGGTACCGATGAGCTCGGACGCGATGTCTGGACGCGCATTATCTATGGCGGGCGCACCACGCTTGGCATGGTGATCGCCGTGGTGTTGCTGACGGCCCCGCTGGGGCTGCTGATTGGCTGTATCGCCGGGTATGCCGGAGGGATTGTCGATAAGGCGCTGATGCGTCTGACCGACATCTTCCTCGCCTTCCCGCGTCTGATTCTGGCGCTGGCGTTTGTTGCCGCCCTGAAGCCCGGTGTGGAGAGCGCGGTGCTGGCGATCGCCCTCACCGCCTGGCCGCCGTATGCGCGTCTGGCGCGTGCCGAGACCCTGCAATTCCGCCACAGCGATTTTATCGCCGCCAGCCGCCTGACCGGTGCATCACCGCTGCGCATTATCCTGCGTCATATCATGCCGCTGTGCGTGCCCAGCCTGATTGTGCGTGTCACCCTCGACATGAGCGCCATCATCATCACCGCCGCCAGCCTTGGCTTTCTCGGCATGGGAGCGCAGCCGCCCTCGCCGGAATGGGGCACGATGATCGCCACCGCCCGCCGTTTTTTGTTCAGCCAATGGTGGGTGCCGCTAATGCCGTGCATCGCGATTTTCCTGACGTCGCTGGCGTTTAACTTTCTTGGCGACGGTCTGCGCGACGTGCTGGACCCGAAGGAGCGCTAAATGCTGGTGGAAATTGACAACCTGCGCATTGCCTTTCGCAATCGTACAGAAACCTTTGAAGCGGTACGGGGCGTCAGCTTTAGCGTGGGACGCGAGAAATTTGCCATCGTCGGCGAAAGCGGTTCCGGCAAATCCCTGACAGCGCGCAGCCTGATGCAGCTGCTGCCGGGCAATGCTGAGGTGACGGCGGATGTGCTGCGCTTTGACGGCATCGACCTGCGCGGTGCCAGCGAGAAAGTGCTGCGGCAAATTCGCGGCAAGCGCGTCGGTTTTATTTTGCAGGACCCGAAATATTCGCTCAATCCGGTGATGACCATCGGCCAGCAGATTGCCGAAGCCTGGCGTGAGCATAAAGGCGGCAGCAAAAAAGCGGCGATGCAGGCGGCGATTGGCTTGCTGGAACAGGTGAAAATCCGCGATCCCGCCCTGGTGGCGAAGCGCTACCCGCACGAGGTATCCGGCGGCATGGGCCAGCGCGTGATGATTGCCATGATGCTGGCACCAGACCCGGAATTGCTGATCGCCGATGAACCCACCAGCGCGCTGGATGCCACGGTACAGGCGGAGATCCTGCGGCTGATTGACGATCTGGTTTCAGCGCGCGGCATGGGGTTGATCCTGATCAGCCACGATCTGCCGCTGGTGTCGCATTTCTGCGATCGCGTGGCGGTGATGTACGCCGGACGTATCGTCGAGCTACTGGATGCCGGACAGCTGCAACAGGCGCAGCACCCGTACACCCGCGGATTGCTGGCCTGTCTGCCGTCGCTGCGTCATCCGCGTGAGCGGTTGCCGGTGTTGCAGCGCGACGCGGCGTGGCGGGATTAATAATTTATCCGGGCATTGCGCGATGAATCGCGCCGCTACGGAGCAGGTGCGATTTGTAGCGGCGCGATTTATCGCGCGTTTTGCATCGGTTGATCAGAGAAACGAGTAATTTCATGATTCAAATCGATAATCTGCGCATCGCTTTTGGTGCGCATACCGTGGTGAAAGACGTCAGCTTTGCCGTTGGCAATGGCGAGAGTTTCGGTCTGGTCGGCGAAAGCGGTTCCGGCAAATCCACCATTTTGCGGGCGCTGGCTGGACTGAATGAAGACTGGCAGGGCAGCATGACCTTCGGTGGTCAGGCGCTGAGCGCCAAACGCAGCCGTGCTTTTTTTCGCCAGGTACAAATGGTGTTTCAGGACCCGTTCGGTTCGCTGCATCCGCGCCAGACCATTGACCGTATCCTGCACGAGCCATTGCTGGTCCATCAGATTGATCGCGCCGAACAACGTATCAGCCAGGCGCTGAGCGAAGTGGGCCTGCCTGCGGCAGTACGTTTTCGTTATCCCCACCAGCTCTCTGGTGGGCAGCGCCAGCGTGTGGCGATTGCCCGTGCACTGATTGCCGAACCGGAAGTGCTGCTGCTGGATGAACCGACCTCAGCGCTGGATGTGTCAGTGCAGGCGGAAATCCTTAATTTACTTAGCGATCTTCGCAGCGTGCGCAAACTGACCTACATTATGGTGACACACAACCTCGCGGTAGTGACGCACCTGTGTCAGCGTATTGGCGTGATGCAGCATGGCGAGATGGTGGAGCAGCTGAGCGCGGATGACCTGCGCGCCCGGCGTATCCAGCATCCGCACACCGCACAACTTTTTGATCTCAGCATGACGCTGGAGGAACCGGCATGACAGTCCACTGGCAACAGGCCGCAGACGTTGCAAACTCGATCGTGCAAAGCTGGCAACAACCCGGTGCGCCGGGCGGTGCCATCGTACTGTTCGATGCCCACCATATTCACTCCGCGCATTGCGCCGGGCTGGCGGATCTGGCCCAGCAAACGCCGTTCAGCATTGATAGCGTGGTGCGCTTTGCTTCCATCACCAAACATCTGTTTGCGACCATGGTTACCGGGCCGGGCCGACGTTACCTGCAACTGGATGACCGGCTCGACCAGCATCTGCCACAGCTGACCGGTGCCAATGGTGCCGTCACCGTCGGCCAGGCGCTGGATATGAGTAGCGGGCTGCCGGATGTGCGCGAAACCCTGTCGCTGCTGGGATTGTCGGTGTACAACGCCACCACCGCCGCCGATTTGCTCGATTTTCTGGCGCGTGAGGGCGATCTCAGTTACCCGCCGGGCAGCGAGATTTCTTACACCAACACCGGTTACCGGCTGGTGGAAGAAGCGCTGAAAGCCAAAGGGGTGCTGTTCAACGATCTGCTGCAACAATACGTTTGTGAGCCGCTGGATATCAATCTGACTGCGCCTGAAAGCTGGTTCGATATCGTGCCCGGCCTGGTACCGGGTTACTGGAACAATGGCGAGCAATGGCAGCTGTCCAGTGCTGGCTTGCATCTGTCGGCTTCCGGCAGCGTCACCGGCAGTCTGCGCCATCTGACGCGCTGGCTGCAAAGCCTGCTGGCGGATAGTGGGCCGGGCGCAGGGGTACTGCAACGGTTGAGCGCACCACGCAATCTGAACGATGGGCGT
The DNA here is from genome assembly GCF_059730475.1 of Pantoea sp. X-Soil-TKNS-1280. Taxonomy (NCBI): domain Bacteria; kingdom Pseudomonadati; phylum Pseudomonadota; class Gammaproteobacteria; order Enterobacterales; family Erwiniaceae; genus Pantoea; species Pantoea sp. X-Soil-TKNS-1280. The sequence goes on from NZ_AP035962.1 coordinate 4,117,127, forward strand.
ACCAGCGGCTACGGCCTCGGCCTGACCAGTTCCACCCTCGGCAGCCAGACTCTGTTTGGACACGGCGGTTCTCACGCCGGTTATAAAAGTTACTTCCTGCTGCACCCGGAGCTGAAAATAGGTGTGGCACTGGTAGCCAACCGCGAAGATGTCACCACCTCCGAAAGTGCGCTGCGCATTCTGGCGGCGGCGCTGGGCCGGCCATTGCCGGAGAAGGGACACGATTTGACCCCCGGTTTATATGTAGCACCGGATGCCGCCGACTGGCTGGAAATCAAAGGCGTCACTGCCACCTGGCTGGGCGCGGGTGAAACCCTGTGGCGCGATGAACGTCATGGTGATGCGGTGTCGCTTTCCAGCACCTTTCCGATGCAGTTACGTCATGAAGGTAAGGCGATTGTCGGCGAAATCGGCCATGCGGCGCGCCGCTTTGAGCCGGTTCAGCCGGACCGTGCCAGCCTGGATAACTTACAGGGGCGCTGGTTTGCCGCACCGTGGCGCAGCGAAATGGTGATTGAGGGCGAGACACTAACCATGGGGATTGGCCCGGCGGCGATTCGCGCCACGCTGCAATCGCTGGGCGGCGACCGGGTACTGGCCACCGCGATGGATGGCCCGTGGGAAAAACGTTTTGTCCTCGCGCAATCGGGGGATCGCGTGCGGCTGCTGTTAAATCGCAGCCGCGTGGTGTGCTTTACGCGCTAAAACCCGCGCGATAAATCGCGCCGCTACAAACCGCATCTGCCCGTGTAGCGGCGCAATTTAATTTTGCGTACTCGCCAGATAAGAGAAGGCGCTCAGCAGGCTAATCAGCGTGCCCATCTGCTCGGCACGATAGCCCACCGTTACTGCATCAATCCGCGTGACACCGGGGATCAGGCTAAACAGATCGGCCAGCACCGGTTTGCTGGCCTGGAGTCGCATCTCATACGGGGCACTCAGACGCGTGGTTTCGACCTGACGCGCGCGTTGTACCGCCGCCGTCGCCGCAGCACGAATGGCGTTTTGTGCCGCCTGCGGACTGATCGACTCCGCGCAGGTATGAGAGATGGCGCGTTTGACGCAAACGTAATCGACCGACGGATAATGCTCCGCCATCCAGCCCTGTAGTTGATCGTCACCGCTCACCAGCCACAGCGGCGTGCCCTGCTCAGCCGCCGCAGCAGCATAGATATCGCTTTCGCCCATCACTTTGCCGTTGATATGGATGCGCCAGAAGGCGCGGCCATTGATGGTATGTGCCAGCACGCCCGGCTCCCCCGCCGCACTGTGATAACCAATAAAAAACAGGCCGTCGAACGGTTGTTGTTCCAGCCCTTCCACCATCGACAAACCGCGAGGTTTGCCCTGCACCAGTCGGGCGCGGGGATCGATGTTTTCCGCGCGCAGATTGGTCATCTGTGCGTGACTATCGGCGACCACGACTTCTGTTGCGCCACCAGCAAAAGCGCCATCGATAGCCGCGTTAACTTCCTGTTCCATCAAGCCACGCGCCAGCTGGTGCTCCGCATGGCCCGGTGAACATTGTTCCGGGCGCATCACGCCCGCGATACCTTCGATGTCGGCAGAGATAAAGATTTTCATAGAATGATGTTTGTTCCGTTAAGGCGATAAAAACAAAACCGCGCGATAAATCGCGCCGCTACCGGTGCGCTAATTTATCCAACACATCCGTCAACGCCGGGCGGTGATGGCCGCGAAAGCCGGTCACCGCTTCGGCACTGAGTAATGCATCCAACACCGCGTGTTCAGTAGCATCGGCAGCAGCGGCCAGCAGCGGTTCAAGCGCGGCATCCTCCGGCGGTTGTGGCTGGGCATGGGTAGAGAAGGCCAGCGCGATATCGCCCGAACCGTGCCCCCAGTAACTGCCGAGCCGCCCGAGGCCCGCCCCGGCGCGTTTTGCCACGCGCTTCAGTTGACGTGCATCCAGCGGCGCATCGGTCGCCATAATGATGATGATGGAGCCGGCATCGCGCTGTGGCGTCAGTTCCGGCAGCAACGGGGCGATCATCTCGCCGAGGCGTACGCCATCCAGCGTTAACGCCGTCAGTGCACCAAAGTTTGCCAGCACCAGCACCCCCAGCGTGGCATCCAGTGCCGGGATCAGACGCGAGGCGCTGCCGATGCCGCCTTTCAGGCTGAAGCAGCTCATACCACGTCCGGCACCCACGCTGCCACGGGCGAAATCGGCCTGCGCCTGGTGCAGGGCTTGCTGCGCCAGTGCTTCGGTCACCGCCAGCGCCTGGATGTCGTTCAGCCAGCCGTCGTTGCACTCCAGCGCCAACGGATTGACCGTCGGCAGGCTGCGGCCCAGCTCCGGGTTGCGGCTGATGGCATCGCGTACCAGGGTGGTAAACAGCGTGCCAACCGCCAGTGTGTTGCTGAGCAGGATCGGTGTCTGCAACACGCCCAGCTCCTCCACCTGTACCAGGCCAACCGGTTTGGCAAAACCATTAAACACCGCCGCCGCGCAGGGCAACGGTTGCTGAAACAGGTTGTCACCCGGCGGCACAATCGCGGTGACGCCGGTCTGGATCTCACCCTCCGCCAGCGTGGCATGCCCGACGCGCACGCCGGGCACATCGCTGATCAGGTTGGTCGGCCCACAGGCGCTGCGCGGCTGACCGAGCTGACGCGTTTCGCGCCAGCGTTGCAGCAGCAGGTCGCGCTGCATCTGTTGAAAATCCATGCTTAGCTCTTCAGTTTGGGATCCAGCGTATCGCGCAGGGCATCACCCAGCAGGTTAAACGCCAGCACCGTGATAAAAATCGCCAGGCCGGGGAAGACGCTGACGTGCCACATGCCCGCCATCATCATATTGCGGCTCATCGCGAGGATGTTGCCCCACTCCGGGACGTCCGGCTCCGGGCCAAGACCGATAAAACTCAGTCCGGCTGCGGTGAGGATACTGGTGCCGATGCGCATGGTGAAGTAGACAATCACGTTCGACAGCGTACCCGGCAGGATATGGCGCAGCAGGATCACCCGGTCTGGCGCACCCGCGCAGCGCACTGCTTCCACATAGGCAGCCTGCTTCAGCGATAACGTTGAGGCACGCACGATGCGGGCGAAAACCGGTACGCTGAATACCGCCACCGCGATGATCACGTTATTCAAACCTGGGCCGAGAATCGCCACCACCGCAATCGCCAGCAGCATGCCGGGGAAGGCGAACAGCACATCGGAACCACGCATAATCAGCATGTCGATCCAGCGGCCATAGTAGCCCGCCAACAAGCCAAGCAGCACACCCACCACCATGCCAAGCGTGACCGACACAACGCCGACATACAGCGAGATACGCGCGCCGTAAATAATACGGCTGAACAGGTCACGACCCAGATCGTCAGTGCCCATCCAGTGCGCGGCAGACGGGGGCGACGACAGCGCCATCCAGTCCGGTGCCATCGGGTCCCACGGGGCCAGCCACGGGGCGAAAATCGCCACCAGCACCAGCAGCAGCACAAAACTGCCCGACACCAGCGCCAGTGGATTGCGTACAAAGGCGTGGAGAAAATCGCGCCACGGCGAACGGATCGCCTCCTGCGTGTTGGCAGGCAAAGATTGCAGACTCATCACGACTCCTGTCGCAGGCGAATTGCCGGGTTCACCACTGCGTACAGCAGGTCTACCAGCAGGTTAATCACAATAAATTCAAACACGAACAGCATCACCAGCGCCTGGATCACCGGTTGGTCCTGTGCTTTGATCGATTCGATCAACAGCCAGCCTAACCCCGGCCAGTTGAACACGCTTTCCACCACGATCGATCCACCCAGCAGAAAACCAAACTGCAAACCGAGCATGGTGATCACCGGGATCAGCGCATTGCGCATCACATGTTTCCAGGTGACGAGGCGATTACGCAGCCCCTTCGCTTTGGCGGTGCGCACATAATCTTCCTGCGCCACTTCAAGAAAGGCCGAGCGGGTAAAACGGGCCATCACCGCCGCCACCGAGGAACCGAGCGTGATAGCAGGCAGGATGATATCGGTGGGCTTATTAAAGCCGCTGACCGAGAACAAACCAAACGGCATGGCGACGAACTGGATCAACAGCAGACCCAGCCAGAAGGTCGGCATCGAGATGCCACCCACCGCGACGCTCATCAGCGTCCAGTCCTGCCATTTGCCGCGTTTCAGTGCCGCCAGCACACCGAGAAACAGGCCAAGAATCACCGACCAGGCAAAGCCCGCCAGCGCCAGCCACATGGTCGGCATAAAGCCTTTTTTGATCACGTCCAGCACCGGTTGCTGCGTGCGATAGGTCACGCCAAGATCGCCACGGAATAGGCCACCGAGCCAGTGCAGATATTGTTGCGGCAGCGGATCGTTAAGACCGAGGTGCTGACGCGCCGCTTCCACCGCCGCCAGCGGTGCATCCGGCCCGGCGTAGATGCGTGCCGGATCGCCCGGAAGCAGTTTGATGAAGCCGAATACCAGCAGCGAGACCACCAGCAGTACCGGGATCATCTCCAGCAGACGACGAATAATGTATGCGAACATGCGACTCCTTCAGGTGTAGCGGCGCGATTTATCGCGCATCTTTTTAAAAAACCGCGCGATAACTCGCGCCGCTACGGTTAGTGCTTACTTAAATGCAGCCTGGGTATACAGGAAGTTGCCATCCGCCAGCATAGAAACGCCGGTCAGGTTGCTGCGCTTGCCGACCAGGTTATCCGGCGTACCGAGGAAGGCGACAGGCGCCTCTTTCCACAGCAGTTTCTGCGCTTCGGCATAGGCCACACCGCGTTTTGCCGGGTCAGCCGTTGCCAGGCCACCGGCAATCGCTTTATCCACCGCCGGGTTGCTGTAGTAGGACACGTTGTACGAGGTCGGCACCCAGGACTCAGTGGCGTACAGCGGACGCAGCGCCCAGTCAGCATCGCCGGTTGAGGTTGACCAGCCACCGTAGTAGAGGTCGAACTCGGCCTGCTTCGGATCCTTCACGCCCCACAATTTGGCGTTACGCGTGCCGGAGTCCATCGGAGTGACGGTAACGCGGATGCCCACTGTCGCCAGCTGTGCTTTCAGGAACTGCGCCGCACGCACGCTGGCAGTGGCATTGGTGGTCCACAGCTTCAGGTCCAGACCGTTCGGATAACCTGCTGCTTTCAGCAGCGCTTTGGCTTCATCCGGTGCATAGCGGTAGTTCGGGTCGCTTTGCTTTTGATAGAACTGCACCCCTTCCGGGATGGCTGAGGTAGCCGGTTTGCCCATCCCGGCGAACGCCACTTTCAGCCATAAGTTGCGATCGATGGCATAGTTGATCGCCTGACGCACGCGCAGATCCGCCAGCGGCTTATGCTGGGTGTTGATCGCCATGTAGTAGAGATAAATGCTCGGATCGCGCTGGATCGCCAGCTTGCTGTCATTCTGTACGGTGCTGATCAGATCGGACGGCAGTGGCCAGATCGCATCCACCTGGCCCGACTTGAGCGCTGCGACGCGAGTCGCATCTTCCGGGCTGGGCGAGAAGGTGACGTTATCCACTTTCGGCCAGCCTTTCTGCCAGTAACCATCGTATTTGGTCAGGGTAACGGCTTTACCTGGCTGCCAGTCAACAAACTTAAACGGACCGGTGCCCACCGGGTGCAGACGCAGCTGCGCCTCTTCCGGGTACTGTTTCAGAATCGCCGGGCTCCACATCACTGCCGACGGGTGTGCCAGGGTGTTGATAAAGGCACCAAAGGATTGGTTCAGCTCAACTTTGACCTGATCCGGTGCCAGCACCGTGACTTTCTCGATCATCTTGTACAGGCTGTTGCGCTTCAGACCTTTGGTCTGATCGGCCAGGCGCTCAAGGTTGGCTTTCACCGCTTCCGCATCGAACGGCGTACCGTCCTGGAAGGTGACACCTTTACGCAGCGTCAGGGTGAATTCGGTGGCGCTGTCGTTGCTGGTGTAGCTGGTGGCCAGCCAGGGTTGCAGCTTCATCTGCGCATCAAACTGGAACAGGCGTTCAAAGATACCGCTCTGCACTGAATAGCTGACGTTGTCAGAGGTGTCGTGCGGGTCGAGACCGGTGATATCGGCATACATCGAAATATGCAGATCCTGCGCCTGTGCGGCAGCCGCCAGGGAGAGGGTAAGTCCGAGTGCGAGCGAGGTGCGACGGAAAAACGTGTGCATAAAATCTCCTGGTATTGGGTTAGCGCGAAACAATGCCGTCAGCGACCCAGTGCTGCGGCGCAACCTGGCGATAACGGGGTTTAATGACCGTTTCTCCCACCTTGCGTAACGGCGAAGGAATCTCGCTGTCGTCGAAGGTGCGTAGTGGACGGTTCTGTGGGTCAGCCACTGGCACCGAGGCCAGCAACCGTTGGGTATAGGGATGCTGCGGGTCATTGAATACCGACTGACGTGGTCCCAGCTCGACAATTTGTCCGAGGTACATCACCGCCACGCGGTTGGCGATACGCTCGACCACTGCCATATCGTGCGAAATAAAAATCCACGACACGCCGGTTTGCTGTTGCAGATCCATCATCAGGTTTACCACCTGCGCCTGAATCGACACATCCAGCGCCGATACCGCTTCGTCGGCGATAATCACCTTCGGTTTCAGCGCCATCGCACGGGCAATGGCGATGCGCTGACGCTGGCCGCCGGAAAATTCATGCGGATAACGGCGCGCATGTTCCGGCAACAGGCCAACGCTTTTCAGCAGTTCTTCCACCTGCGGCGTCGCTTCCTCCAGCGACGTCACCACCCCATGCAGCAGCAATGGCTCGGCAATGGTAAAGCCCACGGTCAGACGCGGGTTGAGCGAGGCGTAGGGGTCCTGAAACACCATCTGGATTTCACGGCGCAGCGGCTGGAACTGCGCTTCTTTCAGGTTGGCGATTTCATTGCCCTGAAAATGGATGCTGTCGGCGTCGCTGTGAATTAAACGCATCAGCGCCCGGCCGGTGGTGGACTTGCCACAGCCGCTCTCGCCGACAATCGCCAGGGTTTCTCCCGGCCACAGGGTAAAATCGATCTGCTCCACCGCGTGTACCTGATGGGTCAGTGCCGAAAAAATGCCGCTGCGAATCGGGTAATAGACTTTCAGGCCGCGTACATCGAGCAGCGGTTTATCGTCGTAACGCGCGGTGCGCTGTTCAGCGTTATTGGTCGGTTGCGCGCCGAGCAGCGGAAAACGCTGCGGCCACGCGTGTTCACGCATATCACCGAGTTTTGGCACCGCAGCCAGCAAGGCTTTGGTGTAAGGATGCTGCGGCGCGTTAAAGATTTCCGCCACCGTTCCCTGTTCCACCACGTCGCCGCGATACATCACCACGACGCGATCGGCCACTTCCGCCACCACCCCCATGTCGTGGGTGATAAACAGCACCGCCATTTCTTTGGCACGTTGCAGGTCGCGCAGGATGTGCAGAATGCGTGCCTGCACCGTGACATCAAGCGCAGTGGTGGGTTCATCAGCGATCAGCAACTGCGGATCGCAGGCCAGTGCCTGAGCAATCATCACGCGCTGTCGCATCCCACCTGACAGCGAGTGCGGGTAGCTTTTCATCACGCGATCGACATCGGCAATGCGTACCTGGCGCAGCAGTTCACGGGCGCGCGCGTCTGCCTCGGCTTTGCCGCAAATCTGCTGATCACGCAGCGCTTCGGTCAGCTGGTCGCCGACGCGTAACACCGGGTTCAGCGAGGTCATCGGCTCCTGAAAAATCATCGACATCTCACGGCCACGCAACGCGCGACGCTGGTTTTCGTTGAGTTTTTCCAGCTGATGCAACTGACCTTTGCGGTCACGAAACTGGATGGAGCCGCGATCAATACGGCCCGAGGCCGCCAGCAGCCCCATTACCGCCAGCGAGGTCACCGATTTGCCCGATCCGCTTTCGCCAACCACCGCCACGATTTCCCCTTTGTGTATCGCAAAATTGATGCCTTTCAGCGCCTGGCTGACGCCGCTACGGCCACGAAAGCTGACGCTGAGATCCTGAATAGCGAGGACCGCCGCCGTCGCGGAACCGGCAACGCTGGCGGCGTTGTGAATAAGTGAAGTGTCCGTCATCGTTGCTCCGCGTGCGGGTTATAGCCAGATTCGGCCCTGGGAATAGGAAAGGAACGGCGAGCTGTCGGCCGCCAGCCAGATCGGGCCATCAAGATCGATATGCTCAGCGGCAATCGCCACCGGTAGCGCCGCTTCCATCGCCAGCGATGAACCCAGCATGCAGCCCACCATCAGGCGCATATCCAGTTTCTGCGCTTCTTCCACCATCGCCAGTGCCTCGGTTAATCCGCCGCATTTATCCAGCTTGATGTTGATCATCTCGTAGCGATTACGCAGCTGCGCAATGTCTTCCCGCGTATGGCAACTCTCGTCGGCGCACACCGGAATCGGATGGGTGAAACGTTGTAAATCCTGATCCTGACCCGCCGGTAACGGTTGCTCGACCATCGCGATGTTGTAGGGCAACAGCGCGTTGAGCAGGCTGTGCAAATCGACCCCGGACCAGGCTTCGTTTGCATCAATAATCAGCGTGGCATGGGGGGCTGCCGCACGAATTGCCGCCACTTTTTCGAGAATGTCTTCACGATTCAGTTTGATTTTCAGCAGGATCGCGCCGCGCGACACCGCATCTTCTGCGGCGGCGGCCATATTGGCGACGGTATCAAGGCTGAGGGTTTCGGCGGTGATCACCGAAATCGGCTGCTCCTGCTGCGTCAGATGCCAGAAGGATTGCTTAGCCAGCGCTGCATCGAGCCGCCACAGCGCGCAGTCCAGCGCATTACGCGCTGAACCGGCATGCAGACGGGTTTGCAGATCGACACGGCTGAGGCCCGCTTCAATGTCGGCGCGCAACGCTTCCAGTTCAGCGTTAACGCTTTCCGGCGTTTCGTCGTAGCGCGGCGTGGGGGTGCATTCGCCGCGACCAATAAAGCCGTTCTGCTCCAGGGTGACGCGGATCACCGTCACTGCGGTGCGTGTGCCACGCGAGATGGCAAACGGACGCGCCAACGGCAGCTCCAGCACTTCAATCTGCATGCGCCGCATCTTAGCCACGCTCCTTCAGCAACGCAGCGATATCAGCGATACCAAAACGCACCGGGTCGGTGGCGGGCACGCCAAATTCGGCGCTGACGTCGGCGCAGTAAGCACGCGCTTCTTCTTCGCTGTAGTTCGAGGTGTTGATGGCAAAACCTGCCAGCTGTACCGAATCACTGGTGACGGCCGCCGCACGGAAGTTAGCGTCTACGCAATCTTTCAGGCTCACCATCGGCTGATGCGGCAGATGGCGCATATGCGGGCGACCCATTTCGTGGCACATCACCAGCCAGTGTGGCTGCGCACCGTGGATCAGACCCATAGAAACACCGGCATAGGATGGGTGGAACAGCGAACCCTGGCCTTCAACGATATCCCAGTGGTCATCTTCGTTAGCCGGAGACAGGGCTTCTGCCGCACCGGCGATAAAGTCAGCGATGACGGCATCGATAGCGATACCTTCACCCGCAACCAGGATACCGGTCTGACCAGTGGCGCGAAAATCGGCTTTCATACCGATGTCGCGCATTGCTGCTTCCAGCGCCAGCGAGGTGTACATCTTGCCGACGGAGCAGTCAGTGCCGACAGTAAGTACACGCTTACCGCTGCGTTTCTTGCCGCTGCCGACATCCAGTTTCGGACGCATATGACGGATATCGAACAGCTTGACGCCATATTCCTGCGCCAGCGCCACCAGCTCTGGCTCATCCACCAGACGATGGTGCAGACCGCTGGCAACGTTCATACCGGCTTTGATGGCGTTACACACAGTTGCCAGCCAGTGCTGCGGCAGATAACCACCGGCGTTGGCGGTGCCGAGCACCAGGGTTTTCGCCCCGCGCGCTTTGGCGGTGGCAATGTCGAGTTCTTCCAGACCGAGGCTAACGCTACAGCCCGGCAATTTGATTTCGCCCACGCACTGCTCAGGTCGCCAGACCTGGATGCCGCGTGCGGTTTTTGCTGCCAGTGGATCGGTAACGTCGCCAAGAAAAAGTAAATAAGGTTGAGGGATCAGCATGATGTTCTCGTGTCAGACAGGTGAATAGGACCTGGGCTGACTATTTCATGCAGCGCGAAGGGGTGACGAATGCTTGTTTAGTTATAGGGTATAACCTGAGGCTATAGTCAGATCAAAATCCGATGGCTGAAAGCCTAAAGCGGCGGTTTCAGGGGGAAAATGGGGAGATAACGGGCGGGAGAGATAAGAAAATCATTGATAATCACCGGTCGATCCCTGACCGCGATTATCGAGGGTTGCGTGCGGGGGACTTAGTTTAAAGCACCCGGCGGTACGTGTTTGTAAGTTTCAACATAAGCACGAAACACGTATTTGAAGAACCGTTTCATAAAGCACCTGATTAAAAATAAGTTGAGAAATACTAAAAAAAGTATAGCCCCAGCCTGTTTTCTAAGCAAGAAACTTTGAAGCAGATCACAAAAACGAAAGTTTTAAGCAACTGCACAATCCGCTAATGACTAAAACCTTAACTGAACCAACCCATATGTTCCACCAGAATGGTGCAACCGATACAAATTAGGACAACGCCCCCCAGCACTTCCGCCCATTTGCCCATTACCGGGCCGATAAAGCGGCCAACCAGCACGCCTGTGGTCGCCATAATGGTGGTGGCAGCGCCGATGGTCAGGGCGGTCAGCACGATATTGACCTGTAAAAATGCCAGACCCACACCCACCGCTAATGCATCGAGGCTGGTCGCCACGGCGGTTAACGCCAGCACCATAAAGCCGTGGCGCTGCGGTGGCTCGCAAGGTTCACCGGCGGTCTGGCTGAAGCCAGCCATCATCATGCGGCCACCGAGTAACGTCAGCAGGCCGAATGCCAGCCAGTGGTCCCAGGCCATCACATAGCGGCTGGCTGCCAGGCCAATTGCCCAACCAATCAGCGGGGTGAGCATTTCAATCACACCGAAAATCAGACCGGTGCGCAGCGCCTCTTTGAAATCCGGGCGATGCAGGGATGCGCCTTTGCCAAGTGCTGCGGCGAAGGCGTCCATCGACATACCAAAGGCCAGAATCAGGGTTGCGATAAATGTCATGATTTTTCAGTCAACGCAGACCAAAAGGCCGGAAAGCCTGAGGTTTATCTGCATTTTTTGTTCAGTAATGAAAAAGTGCGCGCAGTCTAACACGCAAATTAACTAAAAAAAAGACAGTAAAATCATGGATTTAAGTATAGCAAAGGCTATAACTCTTAACTATCGCTAAATATGTCGCTAAGTGAATGGAATAGAAGAAAATTATTGGGCTGACAACTCCAGGGATTGCACCCCGCTGGGCTTTGTGCGCTAATGCCCGCGCGATTTGCTGTGGAATTTTGCGATGAAAAATCCGTTAGAAACCCTGATTATCCCTGGTGGTATTCTGCTGCTGGGCTTTCTCTCTGCGCTGCTGTTGCCCGCTCCGGCATTTAGCCTTGCGATGGCAAAGAGCCTGCAAACCCGGTTCCATTTGCAGGATCTTAATCAGCTTTACACCATTGTGTTTTGCCTGTGGTTTCTGCTGCTGGGCGCGATTGAGTTTTTCGTTATTCGCTTCGTCTGGCGTCGCTGGTTCAGGCAGTAACCGCGGACCCTGCCCATTGCGCCACTACCCCATCCAGATCGCGATAAGCCTGGGCTAAACCGGCTTCGCGCGCGGCCTGGTCGGCAAATGCCAGCGGTTCAGCGTTAACAAATTGCGGATGCTGGATGCCGATAAAACCAAAGGCGGCACGCAGGGCTGGAGTCAATGCATCCATCTCTGCATAGGGTGAACCCGGTTGCAGGCTGGCCCCGCGCGTGGTGATAAACAGTGCTTTCTGGCGCGTGAGATTGCCAATCACATTTTGTTGTTCATCAAAGTGATAAGTCAGATTGGTGCGGATGATGGCATCAATATAGGCTTTAAAAGCGGATGGCATACTCCAGTTGTACATCGGCATGGCGAACAATAAGGCATCGGCGTTGAGCAGTTGCTCGCATAAGCGATCCGAATCCGCCAGCACAGCTTTCATACGTGGCGTGCGCTGCTCTTCGGGCGTGTAAGTCGCCTGCGCAAACTCTCCCGTGACATGGCTCACCGGATGCAAATCCAGATCGAGATAGTCCACCTGCAAATCCGGGGATTCCGCCTGCAAACGCTCAACAAAATAGCGGCTCAGTGCACGTGAGTTGGATTTGGCGCCTTTCGGGCTCACATCGACATGTAACAATTTCATGGCTAAGGTTCCTCACTGATAACAATGAGGCGTACCTTAATCCTCAGAATGGACCAGAAAAAGGGTCAAGAATGCAGTTTTTTACTGGTCCATTCGCCGCTGATGCGCATCTACCAGCCATTTCAGCCGCTCGGCGCAGCGCGCGAAACCTTCACGCGGTAGCTGAGTGACCCCCAGCAGGAAACCGTATTGCCGCCCGGATTCATGTTGATACCAGATCGATAACGGCGACGGTGCCAGGCCATAAGCCAGTGCCTCACGCGCGATTTGCTGGTCTGGCGTGCCTGCTGCTAAGCGGATAATCACCGCCAGCCCGGCACGCTGCACATCAGGAAAATGCGGGCGTAACGCGGCAACAATCCCCTCCAGCCTTTCATGGTAGACCCGCTTCATACGCCGCAGATGGCGCAGGAAATGGCCCTCACGCAGAAACTCCGCCACCGCATCATGCAGCAATGCTGAGGACGCCGGAGCCAGTAAGGCGCAGGTATCGGCAAAGCGCGCCGCAAGCCGCCCAGGTACCACGACAAAACCGAGGCGCAGGCTGGGGCTGAGGGTTTTGCTGAAGGTGCCGACATGGATCACCCGCCCTTCGCTATCGATCGCCGCCAGCGCCGGAGCGGCACGGCTGCCCAGCTGTAACTCCCCCAGATAATCGTCTTCAATAATCCAGCGTTGCTGGCTGCTGGCCCAGGCCAGTAACGCCTGGCGGCGCGGCAGCGACAGCGTGATGCCCAGCGGAGCCTGCTGCCCTGCCGTGACCAGCGCAAACGCCGCATCAGGTGCGCGTGCCACGCCCTCTGCCACCTGTAACCCTTCGTCATCAACCGGAATGCCCACCGGCGTCACATGCATCTGCTGCAACGCGGCCCGTGCCAGCATAAAACCGGGTTCTTCCATCCATGCCTGCTGGCCGTGCACGCCGAGCGCCAGCGCAATCACGCCAAGCGCGCCCGCATAGCCGTTGGTGATGAAGATTTGACTCGACTGGCATTGAATACCGCGCGCCACCGCCAGATAGCCCACCAACGCCTGTCGCAGTGCCAGGCTGCCGCGTGGATCGGGATAACCGCGCGACTGGCTGGCCTGCTGTCGCGCCTGGCGTTGCAGTACACGCGTCCAGACCTTAGCGGGGAAGGCGTCGCTGGCGGGAACGCCCATCTGAAAAGTAAGTGGCGGGGTGTCAAAGTCATAGACCATATCCAGCAGCGGCGATCCCGCTGCCGTTACCGACGCGCGTGGTGGCTGGGTCACCGCCGCCGCCACAAAGGTTCCCGCCGCGCCTTTCGCCACCAGCAGCTGGCTATCAACCAGCATGTCATAGGCGCGACGCACCGTGCCGCGTGCCACCCCCAGCTGCGCCGCCAAATCGCGACAGGAAGGTAGCCGCGCGCCTGCTGCCAGCTGCCCATCATCAATCGCGCTGCTGATGACCTGCCGCAGCTGTTCACTTAAACCACGCGTATCCGCACGATCCAGCGTTAGCGACAATGGGCCACTGTTTTTGTCATTTTTTGGCACTTTTGCTGCTCCATAAGGCAATGAACAATGCACCTGCCAACCATAACTGATTGAGGTGAGGAAAATGAGCCAGCGTATCGATTTTTACAGTGCCGCCCCCGGCGCGATGAAAGCCCTGGGCGGCGTTTATAGTTATCTGTCACAAACTGACCTGTCGCACAGCCTGCTGGAGCTGGTTTTTCTACGGGTTTCGCAAATCAACGGCTGCGCCTACTGCATCGACATGCATACCCAGGCGCTGCATAAAGCAGACATGCCGTGGCATAAAATCGTGTTAACCCAGGTATGGCATGAATCGGGGACGTTGTTTGATGCGCGTGAGCAGGCGGCCCTGGCGTGGGCTGAAAGTCTGACGCTGATTGCCAGCCAGGGCGCGCCGGATCCGCTGTTTGCCCAGGTCAAAACGGTATTTAGCGATAAGGAAATCGTTGATCTCAACGTGGCGATCGGCCTGATGAACACCTATAACCGGCTGGCGATCAGTCTGAAAAAATTGCCCGACAGTGCACCGCGTGATTGAAAAATCTTCTGACGGGCGCGTCAGTGCGCGCCCAAATTCGCCATCACATAAATGTAACATTATTTTTACACAGCCTGGCGAAACATTGCGCAACATAAAAACCGCATAAAAAATCAAATTTTGTTAAAGTTAATATTTTCATTAACTTACAATTAACTCATTGGTGTTACGACCTTTCTGAGCCTTACAACCCCCTCACAATATCGCAACATACCCCCTCTCGTAACCGTCTGATTAGGTGATAAAAATCCCTTATGACAAGCAGGTTGAACTGATTAATTCTTATGCTGAATCATTTCTGCATTTAAAAAATAAACAAACGTTTAATTCCGATACGAGAATGTTATATTCGAATGACTATGCATAACGTGCAGTTAACCGTTAGCACCCCCACGACTTAACCTGAGTCTTAACCTTTGAGAAACAGTACGACGCGCTCGAAAGAAGCGTGACTGTTTCGCCTGCGAACCTGTTGAACTTCAGGTCAACAGAGAGAGGAGATGTCGCCTCATGAGCAAAACTGCGGTAAATCTGGCGCTGGCAGTAAGCGCCGCTGGCATGGATAGCGCTAGCCTTCAGGAGCGAAAAGACGTCGATGTGCTGTTGATTGGCGCTGGCGTGATGAGTGCTACCTTAGGCACCTGGTTGCAGGATCTGGAGCCGGACTGGTCAATTGAGATGGTCGAACGCCTGGCAACGGTGGCGGAAGAGTCTTCCAATGGCTGGAACAATGCCGGTACCGGCCATGCTGCGTTGGCAGAGCTGAACTATACGCCGCAGAAGGCGGATGGCAGCATCGATATTGCTAAAGCGGTGGCAATCAACGAATCGTTCCAGATTTCCCGCCAGTTCTGGGCGTATCACGTGCAGAAAGGCAACCTGCGCAATCCGAAAAGCTTTATCCACAGTACGCCGCACATGAGCTTCGTCTGGGGCGACGACAACGTTGAATTTTTGCGCAAACGTTTCCACGCGTTGCAGAAAAGCACCCTGTTCCGGGGCATGGAATACTCGGAAGAACGCGAACAGATTTCTCAGTGGATCCCGCTGGTGATGAATGGCCGCGACAAAAAGCAGAAAGTGGCCGCCACCTGGACTGAAATGGGCACTGACGTGAACTTCGGTGAAGTCACGCGTCAGCTGATTGCTTCGCTGGAGAAGAAAGCCAATTTCCGTCTGCGGATGCAGCAGGAAGTGCGTGATATTAAGCGCCTGAGCGATGGCCGCTGGCAGGTTAGCCTGTTCAATCTGGTCAGCGGTGAAAGCCGTCTGCTCACTACTCGCCAGCTGTTTATCGGCGCGGGCGGCGCGGCTCTGCCGCTGTTGCAGAAATCCGGTATCCCGGAAGTGAAAGGCTACGCCGGTTTCCCGGTTGGCGGCTCTTTCCTGGTAACGGAAAACCCGGAAGTGGTGCAGCAACATATGGCGAAGGTGTATGGCAAAGCCTCGGTCGGCGCACCGCCGATGTCAGTGCCGCACGTGGACACCCGCGTGCTGGATGGTAAACAAGTGCTGCTGTTTGGCCCGTTTGCCACCTTCTCCACCAAATTCCTCAAACAAGGCTCGCTGCTGGATATGTTCGGCGCGATGAACGGCAGCAACCTGATGCCGATGATGCAGGTTGGCCTGAAAAACTTCGATCTGGTGAAGTATCTGGTTGATCAGGTGCTGCAAAGCGACAGCGACCGTATGGAAGCCCTGCGTGCCTATGTGCCGCAGGCGAAGCAGGAAGACTGGCGTCTGGTGACAGCTGGCCAGCGCGTGCAGATCATCAAAAATGATGAGAAAGACGGCGGCGTACTGCGTCTTGGCACCGAAGTGGTCACGTCTGAGGATGGTACGATTTCTGCGCTGCTGGGTGCGTCTCCAGGAGCATCAACGGCGGCTCCGATTATGCTGGAGCTGATGGCCAAAGCCTTCCCGGAGCAAATGCGTTCGCCAGAGTGGCAGACCAAAATCCGCGCGGTACTGCCATCATGGGGTCGTAAGTTGAATGGTGATGTGGCGCTGACCGAGAAAGTGCTGAGTGACACCAGCCGCGTGCTGCAACTTGATTATGCGCCGGTGACGCCGATGGCGGCGAACGACGAAGGACGAGAAACGGCCCACGTCGTGGGGAAGTAAGGTCTTAATGGCGAGCTAGCTCCGCAGGGGTTTAGCTCCGCAGGGGTTTAGCTCCGCAGGGGTTTAGCTCCGCAGGGGTTCCGCCCGCCAGGCTTTAGGTAGTTTCAGGGCCGCCTGTGCAGGCGGACGGGCAAAGGTCCGAGGGCGCGGACCTTTGCAATCCGCGCCCTGCGGCGTCCTCGCGCAGCGCTTCGCGCTGTTCCCTCGCTTATCACTCAGGCCAACGGACCTCGCGGATTCGCCATCCATGGCTCATGCCGCCCTCTCGCCGCATCCATGCGGCTCGTCCTGGCCTTCACTCTGCACTCGGCGCTGCGAATGCCGCCCACACCCCCGTTTGCAGGACCATCGAATAAAAACCAACGGCAAAAGAAAAAAACATAGACCGGCATAGCTGGGGCAGCGGGGGTGTGAGCGCCATCCGGACTCGCTGAGCGCGGGAACGATTCCAGGATGAGCCGCATGGATGCGGCGAAAGGCGGCGTTGAGCAGGAGCGAATCGACGCCGGGCCGTCGGAAGCGTGAGTAAGCGAAGGGACCGCGAAGCGGCGAGGCAGGCGGCGCAGGGCCGGGGAATGCAAAGGGGACGGCCAGGTCCCCTTTGCTCGGTCGCCGCACCGGCGAACTGCAACTGCCGGTGCATGTAGCGAACGAAACCGCGCTATAGCAAACGAAACCACGCTATAGCAAACGAAATCACGCCGTAGCGAGCGAAATCGCGTCAACCAACATCCATCCTGTTGTCGCCACCAGCGACAACGCCATCAAACTATTAAACGCCTGGCGTTTCCACGCCACCTGCAAATGGCTACGCAACTGATCCCCCAGCGCCGCCCAAATCAAAATACAGGGCAGGTTAAGCAGCGCGAACCCCAGTACCACCGCCATCACCCCGTTGCTGTTGGCGTACATCAGCGCCACGTTGGTCGCCATCAGCCAGGCTTTAGGGTTCACCGCCTGGAAACAGGCACCCGCCAGAATGGTCATCGGGCGCGCGCTTTCCCGCACTTCCGGTGCGCCCGCGCGAAACAGCTTCCATGACAGCCACAGCAAATAACCACATCCCACCAGCGTCAGCGGCAGGCGCACCGCGCTCATCCAGCTCAGTAACACCTCCAGCGCCATCCCCGCCAGTACCACCTGCACCGCACACCCCAGCATAATGCCGAACACCATCGGCAAGGTGCGCTTCAGGCCAAAATTAACCCCGGAGGTGGCGAGCAGCAGGTTGTTTGGACCCGGTGTAATTGACATAACGGTGACATAACTGAAAAAAGAAGGATCGAGCATGATGCAGTTCCTGATTGGTCAACATGACTTCATGCTAATCGTGACGGAACGATGGAAACAGAGACACAAAATGACTATTGTTATGGTTACAGTTTGTCAGAAACTCAATTGTACCCATCATGTGTGGAGGCTTTTGTGTCCCTTCCTCTTTCGACCGGCCAGACGCTGTATCAGCAGCTGGCCGATAGCTTTGCCGAGTCAATCCATCAGGGCACCCTCAAGCCCGGTAAACGCTTACCCGCAATTCGCCGCGTGGCGCAATCGCATCAGGTCAGTATCAATACCGTGCTGAATGCCTGGCAAATCCTGGAAGATCGCGGCCTGATTGAAGCACGACCGCAGTCCGGATATTACGTGCGCACCGTATTGCCTGCGGTGACGCGCCCGGTACAGAAACTGCGGGCGAAAGAGGATGATCCCAGCGCTCAAAAGCTGGAACTGATTGAGCAGGTGTTCGCCGCGCAGAATAACCCGGATTACACCAATATCTCGCTGGCGTGCCCCCAGGATAGCGAACTGTTTCCCGCCGCCCGACTGAGCCGCATTACTGCTTCGCTGCTGCGGCGCGATCCGGACCTAATCGGGCGCTACGTGCTTCCGCCCGGTAGTAAGCGCTTACGGGAGGAGATTGCCCGCCGCAGCCTGCATGTTGGCATCAATCTGACGGTAGATGACATCACCCTCACCCACGGCTGTATGGAAGCGTTGCAACTGGCGCTGCGGGCAGTTACCAAACCGGGCGACTGCGTCGGGCTGGAATCGCCCACCTACTTCTTTCTCTTCCCGCTGCTGGCTTCGCTGGGCCTGAAGGCGCTGGAGATCCCCACCGACCCGCAGCAGGGATTATCGCTGGACGCACTGGAGATGCTGCTACAGGAACAACGGATTCAGGCGCTGATCGCCATGCCCGGGGCACAGAATCCGCTTGGCTACGTGATGCCGCTGGCAAATAAGAAGCGTCTGGCGAAGTTGGTAAACACTTACCATCTTCCACTGATCGAAGATGGTTTGTACGATGAATTGCAGTTTGACTGGCCGCTATCGCCGCCGGTTAAGGCCTTCGACAACGAGGGCTGGGTGATTTATTGCACCAGCTTTACCAAAACCGTGGCACCGGATTTCCGTGTGGGCTGGACCGCTGCCGGGCGTTTCCACGAGAAAATTGCCCGTCTGAAGGCGGTATCGTCGATGTCGGAGTCGCGTCTGCTGAGCGAGGTGCTGGCGGAATTTCTTGCCAGTGGCGGTTACGATCACCATCTGCGCACGCTGCGTCGCCGCTATGCCGCCAATCTGGATGCAGCGCGCGGCATTATCGCCCGACATTTTCCCCAGGGCACCCGCGCTACCCTGCCGCGCGGCGGCTTTGTGTTTTGGGTCGAACTGCCGGGCAAAGTCGATACCGTGGAGATGTTTCAGCGGCTGTTGCAGGAACAAATTTGTCTCACGCCGGGTGCGCTTTATTCACTGAGCGAACGCTACACCCATGCACTGCGCCTCTCTTGCTGCTATCCGTTCGATGCGCGTTATACCTGGGCGCTGGAACGTACCGGCGCGCTGGCCTGCGAATTAAGCGGCCTGCCGCCGGGTCAGGATCAGGGCGTGCCGTTGCGGCCCCAGGTGGTGTAGCCTTCGCGCTCAGTGAGACGTTCGTAATAGGTGCGTACCGCCGGTAAATCGGCATGTTCGAGCGGGGTTTCAAACCAGCGGTTCACCGCCAGACCAATCGGAATATCCGCCAGCGTGAAATTGCGCCCTGCGACGTAGCGCCCGGTTTTTTCCAGCTGCTGGTTGAGAATGCCCATGGTGTGATTCCAGCCTTTGCAGGCAGCGGCCAGCAGGCGTTCATCCTGATGTGCCGGTGAATTGCGCACCAGAGACATAAACGCGTAGCGCCATGAAGTGTTAAGTTCAGTAGCCTGCCAGTCCGTCCATTGATCGATCGGGGCGCGGGCGCGCGGATTTTCAGGATAGAGCCATTCACCGCCATAGCTGGTAGCCAGGTAACGCAGGATGGCATTGGATTCCCACAGGACAAAATCGTCTTCGATAATCACCGGGATCATAGCATTGGGGTTGAGCGCCATAAATTCTGGCGAGTGCAGCGATTTGTTTTCATCACCCCAGACTTCGTGTTCATAAGGGATATCCAGCTCTGCACACAGCCACAGAACTTTACGCACGTTAATTGACGATGTGCGGCCAAGAATTTTTAACATAGCGAACTCCGGTTGCATAATTGTTAATCTATTCATAGCCCTATTGATTACCTTTAGCAATTAACATCATGTAAATCCGGATTTCAGACCACCTCAACGAGGAAGGAGTGCCAATGAAGGTCGCGTTTAAACAAGTGGATGTCTTTACCTCATCAGCCTTTCGCGGTAATCCGCTGGCGGTGATCATGGATGCGCAGGGATTAAGCGATGCGCAGCTGGCCGCCATTGCGCGCTGGACCAATTTGTCGGAAACCACCTTTGTACTGCCGCCCGAAGATGCCGCGGCGGATTATCGCGTGCGTATCTTTACCCCGGGTGGCGAGCTGCCATTTGCCGGGCATCCCACGCTCGGCACGGCCCATGCGCTGCTGGAAGCGGGCTGGCCGCTGAAAACACCGGGTAAAATCGTGCAGGAATGCGGGGTCGGGCTGGTTGAGGTCAACATCAGCACCGATGGTGCCCTGGCGTTTGCCGCTCCGGCGGCTACCCTCACGCCGTTCGAGGATGCCCTGATCGGCAGCGCCATCAATAGCGATGCGCTGGATACCGTACAATCTCCGACGGTGGTGGATATGGGGATTCGCTGGCTGCTGCTGCCGATGACCAGTGCCCAGGCGGTACGGGAGATTCGGGCTAATCCCAGCGATCTGCAACGTCTGCAAAAACATGCGAAGGTGAATGGCATCGCCCCGTTCGGACCTTTACCGCAGGGAGAAGGCGAACAGTATGAAATCCGCGCCCTGTTTATCGAAAACGGTATCCTGGTGGAAGATCCGGTAACCGGCAGCGCCAACGCCTGTCTGGCACGCTATTTTGCCGCGCAGGGGCATACCGCTGACTACCGCGCCCGCCAGGGTAGCGTGATTCAGCGCGACGGACGTATTCAGGTGCGCTTCACGCCAGAGGCCATCTGGATTGGTGGTCAGACGGTGACGGTGATCTCAGGTACCATTGAACTCTAAGACGCCGATGTAAATTGCGCGATAAATCGCGCCGCGACGGTTTGTTGCGACGCAATTTATTGCGCGGGTTTTGATTACAGCGCCTGGCCGCCTGAGGCTTCGATACGCTGGGCGGTGATCCAGCCAGTTTCATCGCTCAGAATCGCACTGACGGCATCGCCGATATCATCCGGCAAGCCTACGCGCCCCAACGCGGTGAGCGAGGCGATGGTGTCGTTGATTTCTTTGGTGTCGCGCACGCGGCCACCGCCGAAGTCAGTTTCAATCGCTCCCGGTGCCAGGATATTGACGCGGATACGACGTTCGCCCAGTTCCTTCGCCTGGTAGCGCGTCAGCACTTCCATCGCCCCTTTCATTGAGGCATAGGTGCCGGAACCCGGATAGGTAAGGCGCGTCAGGCCGCTGGAGATATTCAGAATGCGGCCTCCATCGATAATCAGCGGCAGCAGCTTCTGCGTCAGGAAGTACGGACCTTTAAAATGCACGTTGACCAGTGCATCGAACTCATCCTCAGTCGTCTCGCTGAACAGTTTGTAATGACCGTGACCGGCGTTGTTCACTAAATAATCAAAGTTGTCACGCTGCCACAGCTTTTGCAGCGTCTCTTTCACCTGATCTTTGAACCCCTCAAACTGGCGGGTATCACCGACATCCAGCAACAGCGCGGCGGCACGGGCACCCAGCGCTTCAATTTCCTTCACCACCGCCTGCGCTTCTTCCTGATGGCTCCGATACGTGAAAATGATATCCGTGCCTTTCGCCGCCAGTTTTAGTGCGGCATTCTTACCTAAACCGCGGTTGCCACCGGTAATCAACGCAATTTTGTGACTCATGATTCGCTCCTGTTGCAAAATTGAACACGTTTAAAGGATATTCTCTGAAGTCTGATCTATAAACTCGTTGTAATGCGCTGCACTGTTTCACTAACAACAACAATCGGTGAACAACATGGATAAAATTCACGCAATGCAAGTTTTTGTGCGGGTGGCAGAAATGGGCAGTTTTACCCGTGCAGCAGAAAGTCTCGGTTTGCCGAAAGGCAGCGTATCGCGTCAGTTGCAGGCGCTGGAAAATCAAATGGGTACACGGCTACTGCATCGCACCACGCGTCGTGTCCACCTCACTCAGGATGGGCTAGTTTATTACGATCGCTGCCTCGATTTGCTGTCGATGCTGGATGATATGGACAGCCTGTTTCAGCATGATCCGGCGACGCTCAGCGGCAAACTGCGCGTGGATATGTCGGTCGCGATGGCCACCGGTTTTATCCTGCCGCGCCTGCCGGAGTTTTTGCAGCACTACCCCGGCATCGAGATTGAGCTTAGCAGCAGCGATCGCCAGGTGGATGTGATCCGCGAGGGATTTGACTGCGTTATCCGCGTCGGTGAACTGAAAGATTCCGGCCTGATCGCCCGTAAAATCGGAACTCATGCCTTGATTAACTGCGCCAGTCCCAATTACCTTTCCCGCTTCGGCAGGCCGGTACGGCTGGAAGATTTGTCGCAACACGCGATGGTGCATTACACCCAGCAACTGGGGCAGCCATCACCGGGCTTTGAATATTTCGATGGCAAACAAAGCCATTTCATTCAGACCGGCGGCGTAGTGACGGTGAACAGCACCGAAACCTATCGCGCCGCTTGTATCGCCGGGCTGGGCATTATTCAGGTTCCGGCCATTGGCGTGCAGCCGTTACTGGAATCCGGGCAACTGGTGGAGGTACTGCATCACTTCCCGGCTAAACCGATGCCAATCTCCCTGCTCTATCCACACCGGCGCAATGTGGCACGACGCGTACGGGTGTTTATGGAGTGGCTGAGCCAGGTCCTGCAGGAGTACGTGACCTGACGGGCTATAATTAACATTTCGCAGTGAACAGGATGATGAACGTCTATGACAGACAAAGATAATCAGCAGCAGGCGGCTGGACAAAAGCCGCTGATCGATCTCAAAACCGGTAATCAACACGTGGACCGCTCGATTGTACGCGTCTCGCGGTTCGCCACCTGGTTTCAGGCCATCCCGGCGGTGGCGCATTTTTTGCGCGCGCTGGAGCGATTCAACGATCGCCTCGGCAGCCAGTTCGGTGCCGCCATTACCTATTTTTCGTTTCTCTCATTGATACCGATTTTGATGGTCTCCTTTGCGGCGGTTGGCTTTGTGCTGGCGTCGAATCAGGATTTACTCACGGAGTTGATCAACAAAATCGTTAACAGTATCAGCGATCCTAATCTGGCCAATACCCTGAAAAGCACCGTCAACACGGCGATTCAGCAACGCGCCACCGTCGGCCTGACCGGGCTGTTATTGGCGCTGTATTCCGGGATTAACTGGATGGGGAACCTGCGCGAGGCGATCCGCGCGCAGTCCCGCGATGTGTGGGAGCGTAAACCGGACGATCAGGAGAAGTTCTGGAAGAAATACATTCGCGACTTTATCTCGCTCACCGGCCTGATGCTGGCGCTGGTGATCACGCTGTCGCTGACATCGGTTGCCGGGGCCGCCCAGGCAGCGATTGTGCACGCGCTGGGGCTGGATCATATTGAGTGGCTGCGTCCGGCGATGACCGTCATTGCACTGGCCATCTCCATTTTTGCTAACTATCTGCTGTTTCTGTGGATTTTCTGGATCCTGCCGCGCCACAAGCCACGCAAGAAAGCGTTGTTCCGCGGCACGCTGCTGGCCGCCATTGGTTTTGAGGTGATTAAGTTTGTCATGACAATTACCCTGCCGAAGCTGGCGACATCCCCGTCTGGTGCAGCTTTCGGTTCGGTGTTGGGTCTGATGGCCTTTTTTTACTTCTTTGCGCGTCTGACGCTGTTCTGCGCAGCCTGGATCGCTACCGCCCGATACAAAGACGATAAAGAAATGCCGCAGCCCCATCAGCAACAGTAAGCTGCCGCAGTTCGTTACATTTGCCGCAACAGCAAAAAATGTTTCCCGCAGACTGTTTTTACTGCAAAAGACAGCAGGAATCGCTAAAGGGTCACTTTTATTTGGCCCTTTTGCAGAGATTCCCGCCAAAAAACCGGCTGTAACCCTTTCCATTCGCCGCCGATGGCGTGAACTCAGAAATTATCCTCTTTTTCGCCGAAAAAGCCTGTTATGACGCGGTTTTTCGCCATTGAATGACGCAATACAGGTGCGTAAGATTCTTTGTTTCTATTTACAATTAAGAAACAGTTATGCAAGCCTCCATCACCGAATCAATCGACAAAAAACAAGACGACACGCCGGTCAATTCTCGCGGCAAAGTGGTCGTTGCGTCTCTTGTCGGCACCGCCATCGAATTTTTCGATTTTTATATTTACGCCACTGCGGCGGTTATTGTTTTTCCCCATATTTTCTTCCCACAGGGTGATGCCACAGTCGCAACGCTCCAGTCGCTGGCAACCTTCGCCATCGCGTTTGTGGCACGTCCGATCGGTTCTGCCGTGTTTGGCCACTTTGGTGACCGTGTGGGCCGTAAGGCAACCCTGGTGGCTTCACTGCTGACCATGGGGGTTTCTACCGTGGTGATCGGCCTGCTGCCAGGTTATCAAACCATTGGTGTGGCCGCACCGCTGCTGCTGGCACTGGCGCGTTTTGGTCAGGGTCTGGGCCTGGGTGGTGAGTGGGGTGGCGCAGCGTTGCTGGCGACCGAAAATGCCCCGGCAAAAAAACGTGCCCTTTACGGCTCGTTCCCACAGCTGGGTGCACCGATTGGCTTCTTCTTCGCTAACGGAACTTTCCTGCTGCTCTCCTGGCTGCTGACAGACGAACAGTTCATGCAGTGGGGCTGGCGCGTACCCTTCATTCTCTCTGCGGTGCTGGTGATTATTGGCCTGTATGTGCGTGTCTCGCTGAACGAAAGCCCGGTGTTTGCCAAAGTTAAGAAAGAGAAAAAACAGGTACGTGTACCGATTGGCACGCTGCTGAGCAAGCATTGGCTTGCCACCATTCTCGGCACCTTTATCATGCTCGCCACTTATACGCTGTTCTATATCATGACCGTGTACTCCATGAGCTACGGCACCGCACCTGCGCCGGTGGGCCTCGGTTATTCACGTAACAGCTTCCTGTGGATGCTGATGGTGGCGGTGATTGGTTTTGGTGTGATGGTGCCGATTGCTGGCCTGCTGGCAGACCGTTTTGGTCGTCGCAAAACCATGATCACCATTACCCTGATGATTATCGCCTTTGCCTTTATGTTCCCGGCACTGCTTGGTTCTGGTTCTCAGGTGCTGGTGATGGGCTTCCTGCTGCTCGGCCTGAGTATTATGGGCCTGACATTTGGCCCGATGGGTGCGCTGCTGCCGGAACTGTTCCCGACCGAAGTGCGTTATACCGGTGCTTCCTTCTCGTATAACCTGTCGTCGATTCTGGGTGCCTCCGTTGCGCCTTATATCGCCACCTGGCTGAACGCTAACTATGGTTTGCAGGCGGTCGGTTTCTATCTGGCTTCGATGGCGGCATTGACACTGATTGCGCTGATTGCCTGTAAAGAGACCAGCAGGCAGACACTGTACGAAGCGGTTTGATGCGGTTGATAGGGTAAATGCGAAACCCGGCTCTGGCCGGGTTTTTTATTGCCTAAAACCGCGCGATAAATCGCGCCGCTACGGGTGATGAGATATAAAAAAACCCCGGCAAGCCGGGGTTTTTCGTTGCTGAAAACTGTGTCGCGTACCGATTAACCGGCAACCGCGATACGTTTCATATCGGTCATGTAGCCACGCAGTTTGCGGCCAACTGCTTCGATCGGATGCTGACGAATTGCTTCGTTGACATCACGCAGCTGCGCGTTGTCTACCTGAGTGCCTTCCACTGCTTTGCCCAGGTCGCCCGGTTGCAGGGTGGTCATGAACTCTTTCAGCAGCGGAACTGCCGCGAAGGAGAACAGGTAGTTGCCGTATTCTGCGGTATCAGAGATCACCACGTTCATTTCATACAGACGCTTACGTGCGATGGTGTTAGCGATCAGCGGCAGCTCATGCAATGATTCGTAGTAAGCTGACTCTTCGATGATGCCCGCGTCGATCATGGTTTCAAACGCCAGCTCAACGCCCGCTTTAACCATCGCAACCATCAGAACGCCTTTGTCGTAGTATTCCTGCTCTTCGATTTTACCTTCGAACTGTGCTGCAGTTTCAAACGCGGTTTTACCGGTCTCTTCACGCCAGGTCAGCAGGTTTTTGTCGTCGTTAGCCCAGTCAGCCATCATGCCAGAAGAGAATTCACCGGAGATGATGTCATCCATGTGCTTCTGGAACAGCGGAGCCATGATGCCTTTCAGCTGCTCAGACAGCGCATAAGCACGGATTTTAGCCGGGTTAGACAGGCGATCCATCATCAGGGTGATGCCGCCGAACTTCAGTGATTCGGTGATGGTTTCCCAGCCGAACTGAATCAGTTTTTCAACATAAGCCGCATCGTGACCTTCAGCCACCAGCTTGTCGAAGCACAGCAGAGAACCTGCCTGCAGCATGCCGCACAGAATGGTCTGCTCACCCATCAGGTCAGATTTCACTTCTGCAACGAAAGAAGATTCCAGCACGCCCGCACGGTCACCACCGGTAGCAGAAGCCCAGGCTTTCGCAATCGCCATGCCTTCGCCTTTCGGATCGTTTTCCGGGTGAACCGCGATCAGAGTCGGCACACCGAAACCACGCTTATATTCTTCACGAACTTCAGTACCTGGGCACTTCGGTGCAACCATCACCACGGTGATGTCTTTACGGATAGTTTCGCCCACTTCAACGATGTTGAAACCGTGTGAGTAGCCCAGCGCTGCACCGTCTTTCATCATCGGCTGTACTGCCTGAACGACTGCAGAGTGCTGTTTGTCCGGCGTCAGGTTAACGACCAGGTCCGCCTGCGGGATCAGCTCTTCGTAAGTACCCACTTTGAAGCCGTTATCGGTCGCTTTGCGGAAAGAGGCACGTTTCTCAGCAATCGCTTCAGCACGCAGCGCGTAAGACACATCCAGGCCAGAGTCGCGCATGTTCAGACCCTGGTTCAGGCCCTGAGCACCACAGCCAACGATGACCACTTTTTTCCCTTTCAGGAAGCTTGCGCCATCCGCGAATTCATCGCGAGCCATGAAACGACATTTGCCTAACTGCGCTAACTGGTTGCGCAGATTCAATGTGTTGAAGTAGTTAGCCATGGGTACTCCGGTTAGATGTTGTGTTTGCTTTGTTCAGTAACGACGTCATCAGTAGCGCCGCGAATGACCCCATCATATGACAGGAAATCTGTTGCTTAAATTGATATATTAACAACGCCACATTGCAGGATTTGCAATATTACTTTGAGGTTACCCGCGCATGGATTTACGAGACCTGAAACTCTTCCTCCATCTGGCCGAAAGTTGCCACTTTGGCCGCACGGCGCGTGCCATGCATGTGAGTCCGTCCACCTTGTCGCGCCAGATCCAGCGGCTGGAAGAGGATGTCGGCCACGCGCTGTTTCTGCGTGATAACCGCACTGTGACGCTGACCGAAGCCGGTGAACGGCTGCGTCAGTTTGCTCAGCAAACCCTGCTGCAATATCAGCAACTGCGTCATGTGATGGACCTGAACGGCCCGTCTCTCAGTGGCGAGCTGCGCCTGTTCTGTTCGGTGACGGCGGCCTACAGCCATCTGCCACCGATCCTCGATCGTTTTCGTGCCGAGCATCCCCAGGTAGAAATTAAACTCACCACCGGTGATGCGGCAGATGCGATCGAGATGGTGCAATCCGGTGAAGCCGATCTGGCGATTGCCGGTCGCCCGGAATCGCTACCCGCCAGCATAGATTTTACGCCACTCGGGCTGATTCCGCTGGTGCTGATCGCTCCGGCGCTGCCCTGCCCGGTGCGCAGCCAGGCGACACAGGATGAACCTGACTGGTCCCTGATTCCGTTTATCCTGCCGGAACAAGGGCCTGCGCGACGTGGTATTGATTTGTGGTTCCGCCGCCGCCGTATCCCCAATCCGCTGATTTATGCCACGGTATCGGGCCATGAAGCGATTGTGTCGATGGTCGCACTGGGTTGTGGCATTGCGCTGCTGCCGGATGTGGTGCTGGAAAACAGCCCGGAGCCGGTGCGGAATCGCGTGCTGGTGCTGGAGAATGTCGAGTCGGTTGCGCCACTGGAACTGGGCGTGTGCGTACAAAAAAAGCGGCTCGGGGAGCCGCTTATCAATGCTTTCTGGAACCTGCTGTGATTACTGACCCGCGAGGAAGAAGCGGAATGCCGGGTTATTGACTTCATCGTGGAAGTCATAACCCAGCGCCATGAGATGCTCCTCAAAGCGCGGCTCATCCTCGCCCAGCTCAAACGCCGCCAGCACACGACCGTAATCCGTACCGTGGCTGCGATAGTGGAACAGCGAGATATTCCAGTGCGTACCCAGCGTTTGCAGGAACTTCAGCAACGCGCCGGGTGCTTCCGGGAATTCAAAGCTGAACAGACGTTCACGCAGCGGTTTGGAGGGACGACCACCCACCATGTAGCGCACGTGCAGCTTGGCCATCTCATCGTCGGACAAATCCACCACGTTATAGCCACCCTGCGTCAGCTGGCTGATGATTTCACTGCGCTCCTCCAGCCCGCGCGTTAACCGCACGCCGACGAAGATACAGGCGTTGTCGGCATCCGCGTAACGATAGTTGAACTCGGTCACTGACCGGCCACCCAGCGTCTGGCAAAACTTCAGGAAGCTGCCCTGCTGCTCAGGAATGGTTACCGCCAGCAGCGCTTCACGCTGCTCGCCCAGTTCGCAACGCTCGGAGACGTAGCGCAGACCGTGGAAATTCACGTTCGCCCCGGAGAGGACGTGCGCCAGACGTTCGCCTTTGATGTCGTGCTGCTGGATGTATTTCTTCATCCCGGCCAGCGCCAGTGCCCCGGAAGGCTCCGCCACCGCACGCACATCTTCAAACAAATCCTTGACCGCCGCGCAGATGGCATCGCTATCCACGGTGATGATGTCGTCGATATATTCCTGGCACAGACGGAAGGTTTCGTCGCCGATACGCTTCACCGCCACGCCTTCAGCAAACAAGCCCACACGCGCCAGATCGACCGGATGACCGGCATCCAGCGCCGCTTTCAGGCAAGCAGAATCTTCGGACTCGACGGCGATCACTTTGATCTGCGGCATCAGCTGCTTGATCAACACCGCCACACCCGCCGCCAGACCGCCGCCGCCTACGGGCACGAACACGCGATCAAGATGCGCATCCTGTTGCAGCAGTTCCATCGCCAGCGTTCCCTGTCCGGCGATCACCGCCGGATGGTCAAACGGTGGCACGAAGGTGTAACCCTGCTGCTCCGCCAGTTCAATCGCCTTGGCTTTCGCCTCGTCGAAGTTGGCCCCATAGAGGTAAGCCTCACCGCCAAATGCGCGCACTGCATCAACCTTGATATCTGCCGTGGCCAGCGGCATCACAATCAGTGATTTGATGCCAAGCCGGCTGGCCGAGAGCGCCACGCCCTGCGCATGGTTACCGGCCGATGCCGTCACCACGCCGCGCGCTTTTTGCTCTTCGTTCAGCCCGGCAATCATCGCGTAAGCCCCACGCAGCTTAAAGCTGTGCACCGGCTGACGATCTTCGCGCTTCACCAGAATGGTGTTGCCAAGACGCGATGAAATTTTCTCCATTTTCTGTAACGGCGTCACCTGGGCGATTTCATACACCGGTGAACGCAATACCGCGCGCAAATACTCCGCGCCGCAGGGCGCCGCGGGTAGCGGTTGAGACTCAGCCATCTGTTAGCCTCCCAGCTTGGACTTATCGCGCACCGCGCCTTTGTCAGCGCTGGTCGCGAGTGATGCATAAGCACGCAGCGCGAAGGAAACCTGACGCTCACGGCCATGCGGCGTATACGCCTCATCGCCACGCGCTTCTTCTTCTTCACGACGGGCGTGCAGTTCGTTGTCCGGCACCGCCAGCTTGATGCCACGGTTCGGGATGTCGATTTCGATGATGTCGCCATCTTTCACCAACGCGATGGTGCCGCCGCTGCCAGCTTCCGGTGACGCGTGACCAATGGACAGACCTGAAGTACCGCCTGAGAAACGACCATCGGTGATCAGTGCACAGCTTTTGCCGAGACCCATCGATTTCAGGTAGGTGGTCGGATACAGCATTTCCTGCATGCCCGGCCCGCCTTTCGGCCCTTCGTAACGGATCACCACCACATCACCGGCAACCACTTTACCGCCGAGGATGGCTTCCACTGCATCATCCTGGCTTTCGTAAACTTTGGCCGGACCTTTGAAGGTCAGGATCTCTTTATCCACGCCTGCGGTTTTCACGATACAACCGTCTTCCGCCAGGTTGCCGTACAGGACCGCCAAACCGCCATCCTGCGAGAACGCGAACTCACGGGTACGGATACAGCCATCCTGACGATCGTCATCCAGCGTATCCCAGCGGCAATCCTGCGAGAAGGCCTGGGTGGTACGGATACCTGCCGGGCCAGCGCGGAACATCTTCTTCACCGCTTCATCTTTGGTCAGCATGATGTCGTACTGATCCAGCGTTTCGCGCAGGTTCAGACCCAGCACGTTGCGCACGTCGGTGTGCAGCAGACCGGCACGATCCAGCTCACCGAGGATACCAATGACGCCACCCGCACGGTGTACGTCTTCCATGTGATATTTCTGGGTGCTCGGTGCGACTTTGCACAGGTGTGGCACTTTGCGCGACAGACGGTCGATATCGGAAATGTTGAAGTCGATTTCGCCTTCCTGCGCCGCAGCCAGCAGGTGCAGTACGGTGTTGGTGGAACCGCCCATGGCGATATCCAGCGTCATAGCATTCTCAAATGCTGCTTTGTTGGCGATGTTGCGCGGCAGCACACGGGCATCATCCTGCTCGTAATATTGCTTGGTCAGGTTAACGATGCGCTTACCGGCATTGATAAACAGATCTTTGCGGTCAGCGTGGGTCGCCAGCAGCGAACCGTTACCCGGCTGTGACAGGCCCAGCGCTTCGGTCAGGCAGTTCATCGAGTTGGCGGTGAACATACCGGAACAGGAACCACAGGTCGGACAGGCGGAACGTTCGATTTGCTCGCTGTCGGCGTCGCTGACGTTCGGGTTGGCACCCTGAATCATCGCATCCACCAGATCCAGCTTGATGATTTTGTCAGACAGTTTGGTTTTACCCGCTTCCATCGGGCCGCCGGAAACAAAGATCACCGGGATGTTGAGGCGCAGTGACGCCATCAGCATGCCGGGGGTGATTTTGTCGCAGTTGGAGATGCAGACCATCGCATCGGCACAGTGGGCGTTAACCATGTACTCGACGGAGTCAGCAATCAGCTCGCGCGAAGGCAGTGAATACAGCATGCCGCCATGACCCATGGCGATACCGTCATCCACTGCAATGGTGTTGAACTCTTTAGCCACACCACCAGCCGCTTCGATTTGTTCAGCGACCAGTTTGCCGAGATCGCGCAGGTGGACGTGGCCTGGCACGAATTGGGTGAATGAGTTGACCACGGCGATAATCGGCTTACCGAAATCGGCGTCGGTCATTCCTGTCGCGCGCCACAAGGCACGGGCACCCGCCATGTTACGGCCATGGGTGGTGGTGGCGGAACGGTACTTAGGCATGCTCTATTTACTCCAGTAAGAAAGGGCACGCGGACGCCTGAACGCCCGCGCAAAGTCTTGTTATGCGTTAACCGGATCCAGCCAGCCCCATTTGTCTTCAGTTTCGCCGGTGAACAGGCCAAAGAACGCCTGCTGAATGCGTTTGGTCACCGGACCGCATTTGCCTGCGCCAACCTGGATACCGTCTACGCTACGTACCGGGGTGATTTCTGCTGCAGTACCGGACATGAACACTTCGTCAGCCAGGTACAGTGATTCGCGTGACAGTACCTGCTCGCGAACTTCGATACCCATGTCTTTTGCCAGTTTGATGATGGCGTCACGGGTGATGCCCGGCAGCGCAGAAGAGGTGAACGGCGGCGTGAACAGGATGCCATCTTTCACTTCGAACAGGTTTTCACCGGCCCCTTCTGAAATATAGCCGTTGGTGTCGAGAGCGATACCTTCCTGATAACCGTGGCGGCGCGCTTCGCTACCGACCAGCAGAGAAGACAGGTAGTTACCACCGGCTTTTGCCGCAGTCGGCAGAGTGTTCGGTGCCACGCGGTTCCAGGAAGACACCATCGCGTCGATGCCCTGCTCCAGCGCTTCGGCACCCAGGTAAGCACCCCACGGGAACGCGGCGATGATCACATCGGTGGTGTAGCCATCTGGCGGGTTCACACCCAGGCCCACGTCGCCCACGAAAGCCAGCGGACGGATGTAGGCGCTTTTCAGTTTATTGACGCGCAGCACTTCGCGGCAGGCTTCCATCAGCTCATCTACGCTGGCTTCGATAGGGAAGCGGTAGATTTTGGCGGAGTCGTGCAGACGCTGCATGTGTTCGCGATGACGGAACACCACCGGGCCTTTGTGAGAGTCGTAGCAACGCACGCCCTCAAACACAGAAGTACCGTAATGCAACGCGTGAGACATGACGCTAACCTTGGCGTCTTCCCACTTAACCATCTCCCCATTGAACCAAATAAAGTCTGCTTTCTTCGTACTCATTGTTATTTCCTTTCGCGACTAGGCACGGATTTGTTGTGTTGTCTGTTGTTGGATTTGGACGCAAGCGACATCCATCAGTTTACTTAACTGCGAAGACAGTAAATCGACTGAGCGCTGGCTGGCAACGGTCATTTCAATATTAATGTTTTCCGTATTAGCGGCTGATGCCATGTTCATGGCGCACACCTGGAAACCACGGTGGCGCACGACGCGCAAAATGCGTTCCAATATTTCAGGGCGGAAGCGGGCCTCGATAGACAATTGATGCTGGTTCATGCGGTTTTCTCCATCATGTTTGCGTTGCTGGCACCTGGTGGCACCAATGGCCAGACGTTTTCATGCTCATCAATCGAAACATGCAGGAAGTAAGGACCTTCACTGTTCAGCAGAGCATCAAGGGCGGCGTCGACCTGATCTTTACGAGTAATACGCTGGCCTGGGATATCAAACGCGCTGGCCAGCGTCAGGAAATCGGGGTTATCAGTCAGGATGGTTTCGCTGTAACGACCATCAAAGAACAGCTGCTGCCACTGGCGCACCATGCCGAGCCGTTGGTTATCCAGCAGCAGGATTTTCACCGGCAGTTTGCCGCGCTTGATGGTGCCCAGCTCCTGGATGTTCATCATGATGGAGCCGTCGCCGGATACGCAGATCACCGTATCGTCCGGGCGGGCGACCTGAGCGCCGATTGCTGCTGGCAGGCCAAAGCCCATGGTGCCGAGGCCGCTGGAAGTAATAAAATTTTCCGGCGCGCTGAACGACATATGCTGTGCAGCCCACATCTGATGCTGCCCAACGTCGGTGGTCACCACGGCGCTGGCCGCTTTGCGATCGGAAAGTTGCTTCAGCAGCAGTGGCGCGTAAATCGCTTCGCCAGGATGATCGTAACGCCAGCTAAATTCAGCCTTCAGCATTTTCACTTCGGTGCGCCACGCGTCGATTTGCAGCGGCATACTCAGTGCTGGCAGCACCTGATTCAGATCGCCCTGCAATGAAACGTGAGCACGGCGCAGTTTGTTCAGCTCAGCAGGATCAATATCGAGATGGATGACGTTGGCGTGCGGCGCGAAGGTATCGAGCTTACCGGTGACGCGGTCGTCGAAACGCGCGCCAACGGCGATCAGTAAGTCACACTCCTGCACCGCAATGTTTGCCGCCTTGGTGCCATGCATGCCCAGCATGCCGAGGTAGACTTCGCTGCTGGCATCAGCACTGCCCAGACCTTTCAGGGTGGCAACCATCGGGATGCCGGTATCGATCGCCATGGCACGCAGTGCCGGAACGGCATGCGCCATACCCACGCCGCCACCGATGTACAGCATGGGTTTTTTCGCCTGAGCCATCAGTGCGCGCGCTTCCGCGATTTGCTGTGCCGAGTGGATCGGCGCTTCTTCGACTGGCAGCAGACGCGGTGTCGGTTCACCTCTGGCAACCTGAATGTCTTTCGGGATATCAACCAGAACCGGGCCTGGACGGCCTGACTGGGCGATGGCAAAGGCTTCTGCCATCACTGAAGGTAAATCATCAAGGGATTCAACGAGGAAACTGTGCTTGGTGCAGGCCAGCGACAAGCCGAGAACGTCGATTTCCTGGAATGCATCGGTGCCGATAAATGGGGAGGCAACCTGCCCGGTAATCGCCACCACCGGGATGGAGTCCATCATCGCGTCGGCTAAACCGGTGATCAGGTTAGTCGCTCCCGGGCCCGAGGTGGCGATACAGACACCGGTTTTACCTGTGGCACGCGCATAACCAATCGCCGCCATCACCGCACCTTGCTCATGCCGACACAGTAGGTGTTCCACGCCGCCATCGTAGAGCGCATCGTACACTGGCATGATGGCACCGCCAGGATATCCAAACACGGTCTCAACACCCTGCGCGCGTAAAGTCTGAACTACCCACTGTGCACCTGTCATGGTTATTCTCCTGTATCCCTGCGGGAACAACAGAATTTTATGCTACTGTTCATTATCTGTTCCTCGATGATTCGCTGATATTTTGCCTGGTCGAAAAAAAACCCCCGGACCTTTCGGTGCGGGGGTTTTTGGAATTCCAGGCTTGATTTTTAAGCCTTTCTTTCTCCAAGCGTAGCCCCGCACGGTGGGATAATAATCACCACCACGCTAATCACGACTAGGCTAATCACTTGTAGAAGGGCTTTCATGTGTTGTTCGTTTTTTCGATTGTTCGAAGTAATACCTACAGAGTTACCATAGTTATCTGTGCATTGACAATAATTTTCATCAGGAATTTTTATGACGTTGCGCTTCAGTCGCGGTTATCACTTTGTAAGTAAAGGGTTATTTACATTCGTGATAAATATTCATTACGACCGCGACGTAATCTTTCATTCTGATTTGGCAAGCGGCTTCCAAAATCTCTTAACGTGCTGCAAAAAACCGTGAAATAACGGAATCAAACGCGCAGTGATGATCATCTGGATTCGATCTCTCAATGTGAAGCGCGCAGGATAGGGCTAACAAGGAGAGGTTATGTCTTTATCCCGGGTTTTAACACGCGCGGCACTGGGCGTTCAGGCACCACTGGTGACAGTGGAAGTGCATATCAGTAACGGCCTGCCCGCTTTAACGCTGGTCGGTTTGCCAGAGACAACGGTGAAAGAGGCGCGAGAACGGGTTCGCAGCGCCATCATCAACAGCGGTTTTGTCTTTCCGGCGAAGCGCGTCACGATCAATCTTGGCCCCGCTGATCTGCCCAAAGAGGGTGGGCGCTACGACCTGCCAATCGCCATTGCGATTCTCGCTGCCTCAGAGCAGCTTCCAGACGCCAAACTCACTCAATATGAATTCCTGGGTGAATTAACGCTAAACGGCTCGCTCTGTGGCGTTCAGGCCGCCATTCCCGCAGCGATGGCAGCGCTGCATGCTGGCCGGCAAATGATTCTCTCTGAACAAAATCAGCAGGATGTGGGTTTAATCCGCGAAGGCGTGACTCTCGTTGGTAAGCATCTGCTTGAAATCTGCGCATTTCTCCATAACCAGACAGAGTTAACCGTTGCCCAATACCAGCCTGAAGCGATCAACAAAGAAACACAGGACCTCAGCGATATCATTGGTCAGGAACAGGGACGCCGCGCGCTGGAGATCACTGCGGCTGGCGGGCACAACCTACTGCTGCTCGGTCCACCTGGTACCGGGAAAACCATGTTGGCCACCCGCTTACCCGGTATCATGCCGCCACTGAGCGACCAGGAAGCGCTGGAGTGCGCGGCCATTTCCAGTCTTGTCAGTAGCGGCAATATCCATCGTCAGTGGCGTAAGCGCCCGTTTCGCGCCCCACATCATAGCACTTCGCTGTATGCCTTAATTGGTGGCGGCTCTTTACCGCGTCCGGGAGAAATCTCTCTGGCGCACAATGGCGTACTGTTCCTGGATGAGCTGCCGGAGTTCGAACGCAAAGTTCTGGACTCCCTGCGGGAACCGATTGAATCCGGAGAGATCGCGATATCCCGAACCCGGGCAAAAGTAACCTATCCTGCCCGCTTTCAATTGATTGCAGCAATGAATCCGAGTCCCACAGGCCATTATCAGGGCACGCATAGTCGCTGCACGCCACAGCAGATATTGCGCTATCTGAGCCGTCTTTCTGGCCCCTTTCTCGACCGCTTCGATCTGTCACTGGAAATACCGCTTCTGCCCAACGGTACGCTCAGCCAGAAGCAACAGCGCAGCGAAAGTAGTGCCGATGTGCTGCAACGTGTTCTCGAGGCGCGGCAACGTCAAATCAATCGCAGCGGGAAAGTGAATGCGCATTTATCTAATGCAGATATCCAGCGCTGGTGTGAACTGCTTCAGGATGATGCAAAGTGGCTTGAAGAAGTACTGAATTCACTGGGGTTATCAGTGCGCGCCTGGCAACGCATCCTGAAAGTGGCAAGAACTATCGCAGATCTGGCAGGAGAAACGCAGATTACCCGTCTTCACCTGCAGGAGGCGGTTGGGTATCGCAGTATCGACCGGTTAATGATTTTTCTGCACAAAAGCCTGGAATAAAAAACGGGGCATTTGCCCCGTTATCTTAGTCTTCGCTGTCGCTGTAGTCTTCGACACTGTCCATCTGCGGCTTGCCGCCGGAAAGCGTGTGAAAACGCTTAGGACGCTTGATACGTGCGGTATATTTCGACCATACACGTTCAGCTTCCGTTTGCGGCTCACGAATACCACGACATACTTCAAGAAATAAACGCTCTTCTTCCGTCACCGGCTCACGCTTTGCCAGGTCCAGTTCATTAAAGGCATAACCGTGGCGCTCAAGAAGCGTAGCTTCTTTAATGGTGAAGTCACCATGACGCGAAAAACCACGAGGGTAATGTTTGTTATCAAAGAAACGATTCGTTGTTGCGAAGCTGTCCGCCATTTTACACGCTCCTGATTCTCATATGGCCGTGCTATTTATGGCGCGGAGTATTAGATAGGCTTGACAGAGTGTAAAACAAAACATTTAAATCAACACGACAAACATTTTTTGGGAGAATGCTGTGGATACGGAATTACTGAAAACTTTCCTCGAAGTGAGCAGAACACGTCATTTCGGGCGCGCTGCTGAAGCGCTTTACCTCACGCAATCTGCCGTTAGTTTCCGCATTCGCCAACTGGAAAATCAGCTGGGCGTTAACCTTTTTACTCGCCATCGTAATAACATCCGGCTGACTTCGGCAGGTGAGCGTTTATTGCCCTACGCTGAAAGCCTGATGAGCACCTGGTTGATGGCTAAGAAGGAAGTTTCGCATACACAGCAACATCATGAGCTTTCTATAGGGGCCAGTGCTTCACTCTGGGAAGCCTACCTAACCCCCTGGCTACAATCGCTTTATGAGAACAGAGAAAGCCTGCATCTTGAGGCGCGAATCGCACAACGGCATTTGCTGGTAAAGCAGCTACATGAACGACAGCTTGATCTTTTGATCACCACGGAAGCACCGAAGATGGATGAATTGACCAGCCAGCAAATTGGTCACATTTCACTCGCGTTATTTCGTGCACGTAAAACTGAGAAACGTGAAAAATATGATTACATTAAACTGGAATGGGGAGCAGATTTTCACCAACACGAAAATTATCTTTCAAGTGATGACGTTCCGGTATTAACAACAACTTCGGCGCATGTTACCCGAGAATTGCTGCATACAACGGGTGCTTGTGCATTTTTACCTGATTTCTGGCATGGCACTTATAGCGATCTGATGGTTATTCCTGATACACCTGTCGCTGTCAGACCGTTATATGCGGTATGGCTTCAGAATAGCGATCAGCAGGCGCACATTCGGCAGCTGCTTAAATATCCGGTATTGACACATTGAGGTAATAAAACGGGAAGGGTTTGAGCGGATATTGGTGAAGCTCAACTCTCTTCACCACTAAATTTAGAACAAAAAAAATCCTTTGCCTAAGCAAAGGATTGTTTTCTGGCAGGGGCGGAGGGACTCGAACCCCCAACACCCGGTTTTGGAGACCGGTGCTCTACCAATTGAACTACGCCCCTAAATGAGGGTGGCGGTGCGGACGGGACTCGAACCCGCGACCCCCGGCGTGACAGGCCGGTATTCTAACCGACTGAACTACCGCACCACCGAATACTGCATTACCAGCGGGGTCTCGCTGATAACCGGTGTTACCTTTTCAGGTAAGTACCTTAAATTGATGCCTGGCAGTTCCCTACTCTCGCATGGGGAGACCCCACACTACCATCGGCGCTACGGCGTTTCACTTCTGAGTTCGGCATGGGGTCAGGTGGGACCACCGCGCTACAGCCGCCAGGCAAATTCTGTTTATCCGCACCGCCCTCGCAGGCCGCACGAATCAATCCGTTCGAACAATGCTGAAAATCTTCTCTGGTCTTTCAACCAAAACGCCTCTGGCGTTGTAAGGTTAAGCCTCACGGGTCATTAGTACCGGTTAGCTCAATGCATCGCTGCACTTACACATCCGGCCTATCAACGTCGTCGTCTTCAACGTCCCTTCAGGACCCTCAAGGAGTCAGGGAGAACTCATCTCGGGGCAAGTTTCGTGCTTAGATGCTTTCAGCACTTATCTTTTCCGCACTTAGCTACCGGGCAATGCCATTGGCATGACAACCCGAACACCAGTGGTGCGTTCACTCCGGTCCTCTCGTACTAGGAGCAACCCCCCTCAATTCTCCAGCGCCCACGGCAGATAGGGACCGAACTGTCTCACGACGTTCTAAACCCAGCTCGCGTACCACTTTAAACGGCGAACAGCCGTACCCTTGGGACCTACTTCAGCCCCAGGATGTGATGAGCCGACATCGAGGTGCCAAACACCGCCGTCGATATGAACTCTTGGGCGGTATCAGCCTGTTATCCCCGGAGTACCTTTTATCCGTTGAGCGATGGCCCTTCCATTCAGAACCACCGGATCACTATGACCTGCTTTCGCACCTGCTCGAGCCGTCACTCTCGCAGTCAAGCTGGCTTATGCCATTGCACTAACCTCCTGATGTCCGACCAGGATTAGCCAACCTTCGTGCTCCTCCGTTACGCTTTGGGAGGAGACCGCCCCAGTCAAACTACCCACCAGACACTGTCCGCAGCCCGGATTACGGGCCTACGTTAGAACATCAAACATTAAAGGGTGGTATTTCAAGGTCGGCTCCACGCAGACTGGCGTCCACGCTTCAAAGCCTCCCACCTATCCTACACATCAAGGCTCAATGTTCAGTGTCAAGCTATAGTAAAGGTTCACGGGGTCTTTCCGTCTTGCCGCGGGTACACTGCATCTTCACAGCGATTTCAATTTCACTGAGTCTCGGGTGGAGACAGCCTGGCCATCATTACGCCATTCGTGCAGGTCGGAACTTACCCGACAAGGAATTTCGCTACCTTAGGACCGTTATAGTTACGGCCGCCGTTTACCGGGGCTTCGATCAAGAGCTTCTCCTTACGGATAACCCCATCAATTAACCTTCCGGCACCGGGCAGGCGTCACACCGTATACGTCCACTTTCGTGTTTGCACAGTGCTGTGTTTTTAATAAACAGTTGCAGCCAGCTGGTATCTTCGACTGGCTTCAGCTCCGGGAGCAAGTCCCTTCACCTAATGCCAGCGTGCCTTCTCCCGAAGTTACGGCACCATTTTGCCTAGTTCCTTCACCCGAGTTCTCTCAAGCGCCTTGGTATTCTCTACCTGACCACCTGTGTCGGTTTGGGGTACGATTTCGTGTTACCTGGAGCTTAGAGGCTTTTCCTGGAAGCAGGGCATCAGTTACTTCACCACCGTAGTGGCTCGTCATCACGCCTCAGTGTTAAAGAAGACCGGATTTGCCTGGTCTTCACACCTACACGCTTAAACCGGGACAACCGTCGCCCGGATAACCTAGCCTTCTCCGTCCCCCCTTCGCAGTAACACCAAGTACAGGAATATTAACCTGTTTCCCATCGACTACGCTTTTCAGCCTCGCCTTAGGGGTCGACTCACCCTGCCCCGATTAACGTTGGACAGGAACCCTTGGTCTTCCGGCGAGCGGGCTTTTCACCCGCTTTATCGTTACTTATGTCAGCATTCGCACTTCTGATACCTCCAGCAGACCTCACAGTCCACCTTCAGCGGCTTACAGAACGCTCCCCTACCCAACAACGCCTAAGCGTCGCTGCCGCAGCTTCGGTGCATGGTTTAGCCCCGTTACATCTTCCGCGCAGGCCGACTCGACCAGTGAGCTATTACGCTTTCTTTAAATGATGGCTGCTTCTAAGCCAACATCCTGGCTGTCTGTGCCTTCCCACATCGTTTCCCACTTAACCATGACTTTGGGACCTTAGCTGGCGGTCTGGGTTGTTTCCCTCTTCACGACGGACGTTAGCACCCGCCGTGTGTCTCCCGTGATAACATTCTCCGGTATTCGCAGTTTGCATCGGGTTGGTAAGCCGGGATGGCCCCCTAGCCGAAACAGTGCTCTACCCCCGGAGATGAATTCACGAGGCGCTACCTAAATAGCTTTCGGGGAGAACCAGCTATCTCCCGGTTTGATTGGCCTTTCACCCCCAGCCACAGGTCATCCGCTAATTTTTCAACATTAGTCGGTTCGGTCCTCCAGTTAGTGTTACCCAACCTTCAACCTGCCCATGGCTAGATCACCGGGTTTCGGGTCTATACCCTGCAACTTAACGCCCAATTAAGACTCGGTTTCCCTTCGGCTCCCCTATACGGTTAACCTTGCTACAGAATATAAGTCGCTGACCCATTATACAAAAGGTACGCAGTCACACCCCGAAGGATGCTCCCACTGCTTGTACGTACACGGTTTCAGGTTCTGTTTCACTCCCCTCGCCGGGGTTCTTTTC
Source organism: Pantoea sp. X-Soil-TKNS-1280 (assembly GCF_059730475.1). Classification (NCBI taxonomy): domain Bacteria; kingdom Pseudomonadati; phylum Pseudomonadota; class Gammaproteobacteria; order Enterobacterales; family Erwiniaceae; genus Pantoea; species Pantoea sp. X-Soil-TKNS-1280. The sequence goes on from NZ_AP035962.1 coordinate 4,157,875, forward strand.
GCCTTTCCCTCACGGTACTGGTTCACTATCGGTCAGTCAGGAGTATTTAGCCTTGGAGGATGGTCCCCCCATATTCAGACAGGATACCACGTGTCCCGCCCTACTCGTCGGACTCACAATCTGTGCATTTTCGTGTACGGGGCTGTCACCCTGTATCGCGCGACTTTCCAGACGCTTCCACTAACACACAAACTGATTCAGGTCCTGGGCTGTTCCCCGTTCGCTCGCCGCTACTGGGGGAATCTCGGTTGATTTCTTTTCCTCGGGGTACTTAGATGTTTCAGTTCCCCCGGTTCGCCTCGTTAACCTATGTATTCAGTTAACGATAGTGCACAAGTGCACTGGGTTTCCCCATTCGGACATCGCCGGCTGTTGCGGTTCATATCACCTTGCCGGCGCTTTTCGCAGATTAGCACGTCCTTCATCGCCTCTGACTGCCAGGGCATCCACCGTGTACGCTTAGTCGCTTAACCTCACAACCCACAGGCGTTTTGCAACGCTTATGAATCGTAAGCTTTTGAGAGACTCGAACGCGTCGCTTTCATTTCTTATTACGGAGAAATGACACAACGCGTCGTTTCAAATTTTCAGCTTGTTCCGGATTGTTAAAGAGCAATAACTTCACAATGCACTCGTAAATGCATTCGGAAGTTGAGTATCAACGTGGGGATCGTTGATGGTGGAGCTAAGCGGGATCGAACCGCTGACCTCCTGCGTGCAAGGCAGGCGCTCTCCCAGCTGAGCTATAGCCCCAATGATTCGCAAAACCCTTCACCCAATTCTTTCGAGTTCAAGGCGTGACGATGCGAAGCATACAATAAGTATGCGAGCTGTCGGCACAACGCAGAAATCGGGAGAATTTGGTAGGCCTGAGTGGACTTGAACCACCGACCTCACCCTTATCAGGGGTGCGCTCTAACCACCTGAGCTACAAGCCTGCCGAGGGTTTTACTGCTTCTTTAAATTTCATCAGACAATCTGTGTGAGCACTTCGAAGGAAGGTATCTTCAGGTAAGGAGGTGATCCAACCGCAGGTTCCCCTACGGTTACCTTGTTACGACTTCACCCCAGTCATGAATCACAAAGTGGTAAGCGCCCTCCCGAAGGTTAAGCTACCTACTTCTTTTGCAACCCACTCCCATGGTGTGACGGGCGGTGTGTACAAGGCCCGGGAACGTATTCACCGTAGCATTCTGATCTACGATTACTAGCGATTCCGACTTCATGGAGTCGAGTTGCAGACTCCAATCCGGACTACGACGCACTTTATGAGGTCCGCTTGCTCTCGCGAGGTCGCTTCTCTTTGTATGCGCCATTGTAGCACGTGTGTAGCCCTGGCCGTAAGGGCCATGATGACTTGACGTCATCCCCACCTTCCTCCGGTTTATCACCGGCAGTCTCCTTTGAGTTCCCGACCGAATCGCTGGCAACAAAGGATAAGGGTTGCGCTCGTTGCGGGACTTAACCCAACATTTCACAACACGAGCTGACGACAGCCATGCAGCACCTGTCTCACGGTTCCCGAAGGCACTAAGGCATCTCTGCCAAATTCCGTGGATGTCAAGGCCAGGTAAGGTTCTTCGCGTTGCATCGAATTAAACCACATGCTCCACCGCTTGTGCGGGCCCCCGTCAATTCATTTGAGTTTTAACCTTGCGGCCGTACTCCCCAGGCGGTCGACTTAACGCGTTAGCTCCGGAAGCCACGCCTCAAGGGCACAACCTCCAAGTCGACATCGTTTACGGCGTGGACTACCAGGGTATCTAATCCTGTTTGCTCCCCACGCTTTCGCACCTGAGCGTCAGTCTTCGTCCAGGGGGCCGCCTTCGCCACCGGTATTCCTCCAGATCTCTACGCATTTCACCGCTACACCTGGAATTCTACCCCCCTCTACGAGACTCTAGCCTGCCAGTTTCGAATGCAGTTCCCAGGTTAAGCCCGGGGATTTCACATCCGACTTGACAGACCGCCTGCGTGCGCTTTACGCCCAGTAATTCCGATTAACGCTTGCACCCTCCGTATTACCGCGGCTGCTGGCACGGAGTTAGCCGGTGCTTCTTCTGCGGGTAACGTCAATCGATGAAGCTATTAACTTCACCGCCTTCCTCCCCGCTGAAAGTACTTTACAACCCGAAGGCCTTCTTCATACACGCGGCATGGCTGCATCAGGCTTGCGCCCATTGTGCAATATTCCCCACTGCTGCCTCCCGTAGGAGTCTGGACCGTGTCTCAGTTCCAGTGTGGCTGGTCATCCTCTCAGACCAGCTAGGGATCGTCGCCTAGGTGAGCCGTTACCCCACCTACTAGCTAATCCCATCTGGGTTCATCCGATGGTGTGAGGCCCGAAGGTCCCCCACTTTGGTCTTGCGACGTTATGCGGTATTAGCTACCGTTTCCAGTAGTTATCCCCCTCCATCGGGCAGATCCCCAGACATTACTCACCCGTCCGCCACTCGTCACCCAAGGAGCAAGCTCCTCTGTGCTACCGTTCGACTTGCATGTGTTAGGCCTGCCGCCAGCGTTCAATCTGAGCCATGATCAAACTCTTCAATTTAAAGTTTGATGCTCAAAGAATTAAACTTCGTAATGAATTACGTGTTCACTCTTGAGACTTGATATTTTTTAAGTCCGTGGACTTTTGATATCAATCCTGCGAGTGCCCACACAGATTGTCTGATAAATTGTTAAAGAGCAGTGCCACATTTCTCGTGTGGCGCGGGTTGCGTATATTACGCTTTCCGCGTTTTCAGTCAAGCATTTATTTTTGCTTTTCTGAAGGTTGCCACTTAAGGCTACCTACTTAACCCAGCGCTTCGTAAGCCGTTGTGCCGTGTCAGTGGAGGCGCATTATAGGGAGTTCTTTGGGGCTGACAAGTGCTAAATGCAATTTAATTTCTGAGTGTTGTTTTTTTCGACGAAAAGCCGCTAAAGCGCCAGTTTTTCCAGCAATGGGAAGCCATAACGCTGCAATACTGCTGATAATTGCAGCACTTCCTCATCCATCTGGGTACAAAATGCCATATTGGATGCAGAAGAGAGTGCAGTAGGTTCTGCCTGTTGCAATAACCAGGCGGTACGACGCGCAATCGCCGCACCGGAATCCACCAGGCGCGTCCCTTCCGGCAGTACCAGCTGCAACTCATCACGCAGTAAAGGGAAGTGAGTACAACCCAGCACCACCGTATCCGGCGGCTCCTTCATGCGCAGCCAGGGCTGTACCACGCGACGCACATCATCCAGCAGCACTTCTTCTCCGTGCAGCTTCGCTTCAGCCAGTTCAACCAGCTCTGAAGAACCTAACATTTTGATTTGGCATTCGCGAGCAAACTGCGCCACCAACTCATGGGTATACGGGCGTTTCACTGTGCCCCGCGTCGCCAGTAACCCTACAACACCATTACGCGTTAAGCGCGCTGCCGGTTTAATGGCTGGTACCACACCCACCACCGGGAAGGAGAACTTTTCGCGCAATGCGGGTAAAGAAACCGTGCTGGCCGAGTTACAGGCAATGACCACCAGCGCCAGTGGAAACCGTCGCGTGATGGACTCAACCACCGCCATAACGCGTTCGACGATATAGGTTTCGGTTTTTTCGCCGTAGGGAAAACCTTCATTATCGAAGGCGTAGAGATAGTGGAGATCCGGCAGGAGTTGCCGAATCTCTTCATAGACGGAGAGCCCACCGACGCCGGAGTCAAACACCAGCACGGTGGGACGCAGATCAGAAGCTGTAGCTGGCGCTGAGGTAATACTCCGTTCCTGGAGTTTGATAGCCATACACTGTCTCGTAGTCTTTATCGAACAGGTTGGCAATTCTACCACGAACGGTGAGCTGAGAGGTGACCGGATACGACACCGCCAGATCCCATAAACTCACACCGCCCAGTTTAACGCGCTGCGCAGTATAGGAGTGGTTGTAATCATTGTCATAGCGCTCACCAAGGTAGTGATAGGTAATGGACCAGTCAAAATCGAACACCGTCCAGTCGAGCTGGTATTTCACCTGCTGCTTAGCACGGCGCAACAATTGCTGATTGGTTTCTGCATCACGCGCATCGACATAATCATAAGAAATGGTATGACTCAGCGGACCGGTATCGAAAGACGCGGTGGCTTCAACACCTTTAATGCGCGCTTTGTCGATATTGTAGTAAACGTAGGTACTCGGATCGCTATCAATCAGGTTGTCGATGTCATTGCGATAGCCCGACACGCGCCAGTTCACCGGCCCGGTTAACCCTTCAAAGCCACTCTCCCACTGTTTGCTTTCTTCCGGCTTCAGGTTCGGGTTGCCGTAGGTCTGGCTATAAAGCTGAGCCAGGTTCGGAGCCTTATAGGCTGTGGCGTAAGAAGCGAAGACACGATAACCATCAACAAATTCCCAGGCGGCGCTGCTCTGCCAGGTGCTGTGCCAGCCAAAGGCATTATTGTCATCACCGCGTACCGCGCCTTCCAGCGTTACGCTGCCAAACTGCTGTTGAGCCGTGGCGTAAATGCCGGTATTACGCTGTTCCTGGCCATCTACCGTGGAATTGGTGCCGGGTTCTGACGTTTGTTTCTGCCAGTCAACGCCGCCGCTAACAGCACCATGCCCCACCTGCACCGTGTTGCCCCACTGCAGGTTGTATTGCTGAACATCATCCAGCGAAGCGGTGGCATCATATTTACCCAGCTGCGGACTGTAGTTGTAATCTTTGGTGTGGCTGTAGCTGGCGATCAGCTGAGAAGAATAGATGCCCTGATTAAAGCGCAGTCCGGTGTCCCATGTCTGGCTGTAAAGCTGACGGGTATCAACGAAGGTGTTGGGTTCAACATAGGTCGGGTAGCCGTCATAAGCGGTACGGTTATCAAAGCCATAGCCGCGCACGAAGCCGCTGAACTGGTCGCTGAACTGATGTTCCAGTGAACCATAAAGGGTCTTGCTCATAAATCCGTCACGGTCTTTTTGCGCCGGATCGCCATAGATGTCTGGCAGGTTCGCCACCACATCATAGCCTTTGGTGTAAGTATAGTTACCGGCCAGCGTCAGTTTGGTCGCATCACCCAGTTGTTGCTGCGTCGAGCCATCGTAGCTTTGATAACCTTTTGACCCGACACCCGCCGTCAGCGTAGTCCCGGGTTTATCACGACCGGTGATGATGTTCACCACGCCGCCGATAGCATCCGACCCATACACCGCCGAGCGCGCACCACGAATATACTCGATGCGTTGCACCAGCGAGATCGGAATCTGGCTGAGATCGGACGAACCGGAGATACCCGCCTGATTCAGACGAACTCCGTCGATCAGAATCAGCACATGGCTGGAATTAGTGCCACGGATAAACATCGAACTCTGCTGGCCGAGGCCGCCATTTTGCGCAATATCCACACCCGGCAGGCGACGCATCACATCCGTGAGGCTTTTTGCCTGCCAGCGATCAATATCTTCCCGGGTAACGACTGTGGTGGGTGCCAGCACGGAAGAAACCGGCTGAGCAAAACGGTTAGCGGTAACGATTTGCGTATCATCATCCTGGGCATAGCCATATTGCGCCCAGAGGGACACCGCCGTTGCACTAAAGGCAAACAGCGAAGCATGTGTTTTTTTCATTGTTATAGCATCCAAAAGACAAAGCAGGATGCCGCAGGCATACGATCGATAGCACGCGATGACCGTACGAATTGCGACGTCACACCGGCAGGTCTTCGGGCTGAGAATCATTAATGGTGAAGACTTCCCATCCCGCAGGACAGTGTCTGCATCAGCAATCACCACGACATTCATTACCGCTGCGCGTCAGCTCCAGATTCACACTGGATTCCCTTTTAACTCAAGGAGGCCGGCTGCCGCAGTCTACGGATAAGAAGGCCAGAAATCCAGACTTCCAGCCATCTTCTTTCGCGCAGAGCTGGACATCAGCAGGTGAATGCCTACAATCGCCCGGCAAGCAGGCTTATTACCAGGATTAAAGATGACACCCGAACAGCTCCCGATTGAACAATACGACGCGCAACTGGCGGAAAAAGTCAGCCGTTTGCAGGCGATGATGACACCATTTGCTGCGCCAGAGGTGGAGGTGTTTCGTTCACCGGTCAGTCACTACCGCATGCGTGCCGAATTCCGCATCTGGCACGATGGTGACGATCTCTACCACATCATCTTTGATCAGCAGACCAAACAACGCATCCGGGTTGATCAATTCCCCGCCGCCAGTGAATTGATCAACCAGCTGATGCCAAAAATGATCGATGCGATCCGTGATAACCGCGTCCTGCGCCATAAATTGTTCCAGATCGATTATCTGTCAACACTGAGCAACCAAATCGTCATTTCCCTGCTCTATCACCGTAAGCTGGAAGCGGACTGGCAGCTGGCGGCGACGGCGTTGCGCGATGATCTGCGCGCCGCAGGGCTTGATGTGCAGCTGATTGGTCGCGCCACCAAAACCAAAATCTGTCTCGATCGTGATTACATTGATGAGCGCCTGCCGGTAGCGGGCAAAGAATTGATTTATCGTCAGGTAGAAAACAGTTTCACCCAGCCCAATGCGGCGATGAATATTCAGATGCTGGAGTGGGCGCTGGATGTGACACAAAACGCGCGCGGCGATCTGCTGGAGCTGTATTGCGGTAATGGTAACTTTTCACTGGCGCTGGCACGGAATTTCCGTCGCGTATTAGCCACCGAAATTGCCAAACCTTCCGTGGCGGCAGCGCAGTACAACATTGCTGCCAATCAGATTGATAACGTGCAGATCATCCGCATGGCGGCGGAAGAGTTTACCCAGGCCATGAACGGCGTGCGCAGCTTTAACCGCCTGGAAGGTATCGACCTGCAAAGTTATCAGTGTGAGACCATTTTTGTCGATCCACCGCGTAGTGGGCTGGACGCCGAAACAGTCCGGATGGTGCAAGCCTACCCACGCATCCTTTATATCTCCTGCAACCCGCAGACGCTGTGCGACAATCTCGCCACGCTGGCGGAAACCCATGAGGTTGCACGACTGGCGTTGTTCGATCAGTTCCCCTACACCCATCATATGGAGTGTGGTGTGTTGCTGACGCGCAAATCCTGAATAAAAAACGGGACCCTGAGGGTCCCGTTTTTTTAATTCTTGTTCTTCGGTCGCTTAAAGCGTGTCGCAATCCAGAACACCAGCGCTACCATCAGGATGGTAGGAATAAAGTTGGAGCCGATGTCCGGATACTCGGCACGAACCAGTGCGCTGTAGACCAGAATCCCCAGCAGAAAAAACGCTGCGGCCAGCGATGGCATACCTTCCGGCATATTGCGGTTCAGGTAACGCTGATGCAGACACCAGGCTGCCAGGCCCAGGGCGATCAGCGGGAAAATCGAAAACGGCACAAACGCACTGAACAGCACCGAAAAGGAGCCGTTGATGGCTAAACCGGTGATAAAAGCCAGTAAAAGCGTTCCTTTATCGCGGGGGTTTTGCTCAATCATTTCATTATCCTTATCACATTACTCTTCGGGTTTTTCCAGTGTTACCGACAGGCGCTCCTGCTCCCGGCGATACCAGTAATACGCACCTTTGGCAATCATACGCAGCTGCAGCACCAGACGGTCTTCCAGCTTGCGGCGTTGCTCAATATCCACATCCAGCGCTTCCGCACCGGCACTGAACACGATGGTGACCATCGCTTCCGCCTGCGCTTCGGTAAAGCTGCGTGGCATGCGGTTCTCCAGCTCCAGGTAATCCGCCAGTTCGGCAATGAAGTGTTGAATTTCACGCGCAACTGCAGCACGAAACGCAGCAGAGGTTCCGGAACGCTCGCGTAGTAAGAGACGAAAAGCGTTGGGATTGTTCCCGATAAATTCCATAAAAGTTGCGACGGAGGTCTTAATAATGCTGCCGCCCTTGGCAATACGCTGGCGTGCCTGACGCATCAGCTGGCGCAACATCAGGCCACTTTCGTCAACCATGGTAAGACCCAGTTCATCCACATCCCGGAAATGACGGTAAAACGAGGTGGGCGCAATGCCCGCTTCGCGAGCAACCTCTCTCAGGCTCAGGCTGGCGAAACTCCGTTCTGCACTTAACTGACTGAAGGCGGCTTCAATCAAAGAACGCCTTGTACGTTCTTTTTGTTGCGCTCTGACGCCCATTCTCTCTGCCCTGTGAGTAATCAGGCAGGCACTATAACAAACTTTGCCGCCGCCAGTGCCGCAAAGTTTGTGAACGCCTGTGAACCTCACGCTTTGTCAAAATCAGGCAAAAATCGCTGTTAGAATTCAGAAGTGCGCGGCGAGATGTTAGAATCTCGTTGTAAAAATGTATAGAAACATAGGACGTACTGGTATGCAAAAGTCTTACGATTACGATGCCATTGTGATTGGCTCCGGTCCGGGCGGTGAAGGTGCGGCCATGGGGCTGGTGAAGCAGGGAGCGCGCATCGCAGTGATCGAACGCTACCATAACATCGGCGGCGGTTGTACTCACTGGGGCACCATCCCTTCCAAAGCGTTGCGTCATGCTGTCAGCCGTATTATCGAGTTCAATCAAAATCCCCTTTATAGTGACCACACCCGACTTCTGCGCTCCTCCTTTGCAGATATCCTTAACCACACCGAAAACGTCATCAGCCAGCAAACTTCGATGCGGCAGGGTTTTTACGAGCGTAACCGGTGTGAGCTCTATCAGGGCGATGCGCATTTTGTTGATGCCAACACCATCGAAGTGGAACAACCGGATGGCACCCGCGAACGCTTAACCGCAGAAAAGTTTGTCATTGCCTGCGGGTCGCGACCTTATCATCCGAATGATGTCGATTTCACCCATCCACGTATTTATGACTCCGATTCGATACTCAATCTGCACCATGAACCGGGCCACGTCATTATCTATGGTGCCGGGGTGATCGGCTGTGAATATGCCTCCATTTTCCGTGGCTTGAACGTCAAGGTTGACCTGATCAACACCCGCGATCGTCTGCTGGCGTTTCTCGACCAGGAGATGTCGGATTCGCTGTCTTATCACTTCTGGAACAGCGGCGTGGTGATTCGTCACAACGAAGAGTTTGAGAAGATAGAAGGCGTGGACGATGGCGTCATCATTCACCTCAAATCCGGTAAGAAGGTGAAAGCAGATTGCCTGCTGTACGCCAACGGCCGTACCGGTAATACCGATTCACTGGCGCTGGAAAATGTCGGTCTGGAGGCAGATGGTCGTGGTTTGCTGAAGGTCAACAGCATGTACCAGACGGCACAGCCGCATATTTATGCGGTCGGTGACGTGATCGGTTATCCGAGCCTGGCTTCAGCTGCCTATGATCAGGGGCGCATCGCTGCTCAGGCCATTATCAAAGGCGAAGCCACCGCACATCTGATCGAAGATATCCCCACCGGGATTTACACTATTCCGGAAATCAGTTCAGTTGGGAAAACAGAACAGCAGCTAACCGCGATGAAAGTGCCGTATGAGGTGGGACGTGCACAGTTCAAACACCTGGCGCGTGCGCAGATTGTCGGGATGAATGTCGGTAGCCTGAAGATCCTGTTCCACCGTGAAACCAAAGAAATTCTCGGCATTCATTGCTTTGGTGAACGTGCGGCGGAAATCATTCATATCGGCCAGGCCATCATGGAGCAGAAAAATGGCGGTAACACGATTGAATACTTCGTGAATACCACCTTTAACTATCCCACGATGGCCGAAGCCTATCGCGTTGCCGCGTTAAATGGCTTAAACCGCCTGTTTTAACGTGTTATCGAGATAGCTCTGCATGTGGGTTTTGATCGCTTCTGCCAGCTGCTCATAGCGGCTGCGCAGAGGCGAGCCGGGACGATAGACCAGCGCGATGGTGCGCTGAGGCACTGGCTTATAACACGGCAGATAACATACGCCATCACGCACGCGCTCGTTCGGCACCGCCAGTGCAGGCAATAAGGTGATGCCACTTCCGGCAGCGACCATATTGCGCAGTGTTTCCAGGCTGGTAGCACGGAAATGGGTGTCTTCATCAGCGCCCGCTTCAAAGCAGAAACCCATCGCCTGATCGCGCAGGCAGTGACCATCTTCCAGCATCAGCAGCTTTTCACCGGCCAGATCCGACATGGGTACACGATCGCGATCGTGCCACGGGTGATCCTCATAGATCGCCAGTTTCATCGGCTCGTCAAACAGCGGCACCTCGATAAAGGCTTCGCTCTCTTTCACCAGCGCCAGAATTGCACAGTCGAGTTTGCCGCTATCGAGTTGTGACAATAGCTGCTGCGTCTGCGCTTCGTGCAGATACATTTCAAGCTTGGGAAAAGTCTGATGCAGCATCGGGATGATTTGCGGCAACAGATAAGGCCCGGTGGTGGGGATAAGCCCAATGTGCAACGGCCCGGACATCGTTTCGCCCTGCTGGCTGGCCATCTCCTTCAGCACCTTTACTTCACGCAGCACGGTGCGCGCCTGATCCACCAGCAACAGCCCAGCCTGGGTAAACAATACCTTACGGCTGGTGCGCTCCAGCAGCATGACGCCCAGTTCATCTTCCAGCTTACGAATTTGTCCGCTCAGCGTAGGCTGGCTGACATGGCAGGCATCCGCTGCACGGCGGAAATGACGGTGCTCCGCAAGCGAAACCAGATACTCCAGATCACGAATGTTCATTGATATCCTCCGAACCACGATAGCCCGTGGCGATAGATAGAATAGCAATGAACGATTAGCCCTATCAAGCCACTGACAGGAATAATACGTGCCATCTGAAGCAATGATGAAGAAAGGCTGAGAAGACGGAGCAACACCTGCAATCAGTCTGATAAATCACTGAGTTGGCCGGAGTGCCTGCTCTTTGATGATGTGCCTATAAAATAATGAAATTCCGAAGCTAGAGGTTGGCGGGCTATCCATAGCCCGCTTTTTTTTTGCCTTAGCTCAGGCGTTGCTGCGCTTCCTGAATCGCCAGCGCCACCTGCTGTGGTGCCACGCCACCACGGGCGTTACGCTTATCCAGGCAGGATTGCAGCGACAGAATTGGATAAACATCCTCTTCAATCACCGCACTAAACTGCTTCAGTTGCGCCAGGCTTAACGCTTCCAGCGCCACGCCCTGTTTAATCGCTTCTACCACCGCTTCACCAACGATATGGTGCGCTTCACGGAAGGGTACGCCTTTAGCGACCAGATAATCCGCCAGCTCGGTGGAGTTCGCATAGCCCTGCTCCGCCGCTTCCTGGCAACGTGGACGTTTTACCTGAATACCGTCCAGCACCAGCACCGACATATGCAGGCAGTCCAGCCAGGTGTCGAGCGCATCGAACAGGCCTTCTTTGTCTTCCTGCATATCTTTGTTGTAGGCCAGCGGCAGGCCTTTCAGCGTCATCATCATGCCAGTCAGCGCGCCCTGCACACGGCCACATTTGCCGCGAATCAGTTCCAGCGCATCCGGGTTTTTCTTCTGCGGCATCAGTGAAGAACCGGAAGTCACTTTGTCCGACAGCTCCACAAAACCCGCTTCGCCGGTGTTGAAGAAAATCATGTCTTCAGCAAAGCGCGACAAATGCACCATACCGATGGATGCATCAGACAGCAGCTCCAGCACATGGTCGCGGTCAGAAACGGTATCGAGGCTGTTGCGGGTGGCAGAAGCAAAACCTAACCAACCGGCCAGCTGCTGACGATCGATTTCGTAGGCAGTACCGGCCAGGGCGCCGCAGCCCAGCGGGCTCACGTCAAGACGCTTCAGGGTGTCCTGTAAACGGCTTTCATCACGCGCCAGCATTTCGACATAGGCGAGGCACCAATGGGCAAAAGTTACCGGCTGGGCGCGTTGCAGGTGGGTATAGCCCGGCATCACCGCGTCCTGATTCGCCTCTGCCGTTACCACCAGCGCTTTTTGCAGCTCACGCGTTGCGTCCAGCAGCACCGCAACCTGCTCTTTGCACCACAGTTTTAAATCGGTCGCGACCTGGTCATTACGGCTACGGCCAGTGTGCAGCTTTTTACCCAGCGCCCCGACTTTATCAATCAGTTTGCCTTCCACCCAGCTGTGGATGTCTTCGGCATCGCTCTGCAGAATTTGCTGCGGATTAGCACGCACTTCGGCCAGCAGTGCCTGTAACGCCGCTTCCAGCTGCTGCTGTTCGTCGCTGCTCAATACATTGACCGTGACCAGCGCTTTTGACCAGGCGACAGAACCGATGATGTCCTGCTCCGCCAGGCGATAGTCGAAACGCAGCGAGTCATTGAATTGTTTGAACCGTTGGTCTGCTGCCTGGGTAAAGCGTCCACCCCAAAGTGCCATCTGAATACTCCTGAATGCTGTTAAACAAAGGGCGGCCCGAAGCCGCCCTTGTGAATGTGTCGTTCGCGCGGAATTACTTTTTCTGCTCGTTCAGCGCACGGATGCGTGAAGAGAGCGAGAACAGACGGATAAAGCCGCCCGCGTGACGATGATCGTACACTTCGTCTTCGCCGAAGGTAGCAAACTCTTCCGAGTACAGGCTATTAGCGGATTTCTTCTGAATTGCGGTAGCCTGGCCTTTGTACAGCTGCAGTACCACTTCGCCGTTAACCAGCTCCGCCAGCGACTCGGCAGCTGCCTGGATAGACTGACGCAGCGGCGCAAACCAGCGACCATCATACACCACGTATGACATTTCCTGGCCCAGCTGCTCACGCCATTTGAAGCTGTCACGGTCCAGAACCAGCTGCTCAACCGCACGCAGGGCGTTGACCATGATGGTGCCCCCTGGGGTTTCATAGCAACCACGGGATTTGATCCCCACCAGGCGGTTTTCCACGATGTCGATACGGCCTACGCCGTGCTTCGCACCCAGCACATTCAGTTTTTCCAGACAGGCGAACGGGCTGAGCTTCTCGCCATTCACCGCCACCACGCGACCTTTTTCTACGGTCACGGTGACGTTTTCCGGCTGATCCGGCGCTTCCAGCGGATCAACGGTCCACACCCAGCAATCTTTGTTCGGGGCGTTCCACGGGCTTTCCAGCACGCCACCTTCGGTGGAGATGTGCCAGGCGTTCTCGTCACGGCTGTAGATTTTTTCCAGCGACGCGGTGGTCGGGATGTTGCGCTCTTTCAGGTAGTCGAGCAGCGCTTCACGTGAACGCAGGTTCCATTCACGCCATGGAGCCACCACTTTCAGCTGCGGTGCCAGCGCAGTATAGGTGGTTTCAAAACGTACCTGGTCGTTACCTTTACCGGTCGCGCCGTGGCACAGGGCATCGGCACCCACTTTCAGCGCCAGCTCAACCTGTGCTTTAGCGATAATCGGACGCGCCATGGAAGTACCCAGCAGGTAGGTGCCTTCGTACAGCGCACCGGTCTGCAGTACCGGGTAAACATATTCACTGATGAACTCTTCACGCAGGTCAACCACGTGGCACTCAGAGGCACCTGATTGCAGTGCTTTCTTCTCAACGCCATCCAGATCGGCTGGGTCCTGGCCGATATTCGCCACGAAGGCCACCACTTCACAGCCGCCGTAGTTCTCTTTCAGCCATGGAATGATGGCAGACGTATCAAGGCCGCCGGAGTAAGCCAGAACAATTTTTTTGATGCCTTGCGTTTGCATTTCGTAATCCTTGAATCAGTGTCGTTAAGCGAGAATCCGGGTGCCAATCGACACGCCGTTGAAAAGGGTTGGCAGCTGTTCAGCATGACGCCAGCTGGCAATATCCACCGGGCGACCCAGGGTACGTGCCGCATCCAGCGCTGCGTTAACTTTAACGATCATGCCATCGGTAATGATGCCCTGAGCAATCAGCTGCTCGGCTTTTGCTGCGGTCATTTCCGCAATGCGCTGACCTTTGCCATCCAGAATGCCGCTGACATCAGACAACAGTACCAGATCCGCACCAATGGTTGCTGCCAGCGCGGTCGCCGCCTGGTCCGCGTTGACGTTCATCAGTTCACCCGCGTCGGTGATACCGATGGAGCTGATCACCGGCATATAGCCTGCGCCCAGCAGCGTATTGACCAGCATCGGGTTACCTGGCGTCGCGTTACCCACATGGCCCAGTTCTTCGTCGAACTGCGCAACATTGACCAGGCCAGCATCACCCAGGCATAAACCTACTGCATTGATGCCATATTTCTTCGCCCAGGCCAGCAGAGTTTTGTTGGCCGTGCCTGCCAGGGCACCGGTAATAATGTCAATCTGATCGGCTGGCGTCACGCGCAAACCGTTCTTCTTTTTCACCGGCAGTGCGAGCTTCTTCATCAGCTCATCCACCAGGCAGCCGCCGCCATGCACGATGATCAGCGGACGCTGATATTCGGTGCGGTACGCCAGCAGTGCATCAAACAAACGGGCCAGCGCTTCTTCGCTGTCCAGCAGGACGCCACCCAGTTTAATAATCAGAGGATTGGTCATGGTTTACTTACTCGCCCGTTAAATCAGAGACAGCGTTTCGGGGAAGCCGAAACGGATATTCAGACACTGCACCGCCTGGGAAGAGGCACCTTTCAGCAGGTTGTCTTCAGCGGCAACCACAATCAGGTGCTCACCCTGCACGGCAAAACCGATATCGCAGAATGGCAGGCCGACCACGCCTTTCAGCGCCGGAACACCCTTCTTATAGAGACGCACCAACGGTTTGTCATGGTAGGCGTTGTGGAAGGCTTCCGCCACATCCTGTTCACTCACGCCAGGCTTCAGGCGGCAGGTAATGGTGGCGAGAATGCCGCGCGGGAAATTGCCCAGATGCGGCGTAAAGATCACCGGCGTGCCGAGGTGGGCAACAATTTCCGGATGATGACGATGATTGAAGATGCCATACGGTTGCAGGCTGACTTCGCAGAAGCTGGTGGTGACGCTGGCTTTGCGTCCGGCACCGCTTACGCCACTGGTGGCATTGATCACTGGCCACTGCGCTTCATTGAGCAGGCCGGCTTCCACCAATGGTTTCAGCGCCAGCTGTGAAGCGGTCGGATAGCAGCCCGGCACCGCCACCAGCTGTGCTTCTTTAATTTTTTCGTGCTGCCATTCGGCCAAGCCGTAAACCGCTTTATCCAGCCAGTCACCGTGCTGATGGGTGAAACCGTAATATTGGGTATAGAAAGCATCGTCGTTAACGCGGAACGCACCGGAGAGATCGAAGACCACGCAACCCGCTTTCAGGAATTCCGGTGCCAGATCGTGGCTGACTTCATGCGCCGTGGCGAGGAAAACCACATCGACTTTATCCGCCCATTCAGCCGCATCACTCAGCGGCTGCAACGGCAGGTCGATAATCCCTTTCAGCTGAGGATGCAGATCGGACAGTAACTTTCCAGCATCCGGGCTTTGCGCTGAAACCGCTAAAGCGGTTATGTTCATATGCGGATGGCGATTCAGGTAGGTGGCAAGCTCTACGCCAGCATAACCACTGGCACCAACGATCAGCGTATTCAACATCAGGCTGTATACCTTATTACAGTCACACGTTCCGGGTCGCGGCCTTGCCCCGTTGCCCACGATGCCGTTTGCAGAAAATTTACTGTTCACATGCAGACGACGTTAATGTATTTTTATTCACTATTAATGCATGAATATTGATACATCCTAACCCAAGGACCGTCAACAGTGAAGACAAAATTACCACCTTTTATCGAACTCTACCGCCAGCTGATTGCCACACCGTCGATCAGTGCTACTGACGCAGCACTCGATCAGAGCAATGAAACTTTAATCAATTTGCTGGCAGGCTGGTTTCGCGATCTTGGTTTCAGTACCGAGGTGCAACCGGTACCGGGTACGCGGCATAAATTTAACCTGCTGGCGAAGACGGGATCGGGCGCGGGTGGCTTGTTACTGGCGGGTCACACCGATACCGTTCCGTTCGATGATGGCCGTTGGACGCGCGATCCTTTTACCCTGACTGAGCACGACAACAAGTTGTACGGTTTAGGCACCGCAGATATGAAAGGCTTCTTTGCCTTCATTCTGGATGCGTTGCGTGACGTTGACGTGACCAAACTGAGTAAACCGCTCTACATTCTCGCCACGGCCGACGAAGAAACCACCATGGCGGGTGCGAAGTATTTTGCTGAATCCACCCAGCTGCGTCCGGATTGCGCCATCATCGGTGAACCGACCTCACTGAAACCGGTGCGCGCGCACAAAGGTCATCTCTCGAATGTGATTCGTATTCAGGGGCAGTCAGGCCACTCCAGCGATCCGTCACGCGGGGTGAACGCCATCGAGTTGATGCATGAATCCATCACCCAACTGATGCAGCTGCGTAATACGCTGAAAACGCGTTATAACCATGACGGTTTCGCCATTCCTTATCCGACCATGAACTTTGGTCATATTCATGGTGGCGATGCCGCCAACCGCATTTGCGCCTGCTGTGAACTGCATATGGATATTCGACCGCTGCCGGGGTTAACCCTCAGCGATCTGGATGGCCTGCTGAATGACGCGCTGGCCCCGGTGAGTGAGCGCTGGCCGGGTCGTTTAACCGTCGGCGAGCTGCACCCACCGATTCCGGGGTACGAGTGCCCGGTCGATCATGAACTGGTGAAAGTGGTGGAGAAATTGCTGGGCACACCAACCGAAGTGGTGAACTATTGCACCGAAGCGCCGTTTATTCAGCAATTGTGCCCAACCCTGGTGTTAGGCCCAGGTTCCATCAACCAGGCTCATCAGCCGGATGAATTTATTGATACGGCATTTATTAAACCGACCCATGCGCTTATCACGCAGGTTGTGCATCATTTTTGTCACTGATGAACAATCGATGGGGCATTTCACTGTTTAATCAGCAAAATGCCCCGTCAATGTTCGGGATTTGATAATAAGAATAACTTATCTCGCTTCACTCTCGTTAAATTCTTTGAATTTCCATCATTTAGCAGCGAAATTTCGTCAGTTTAAGGCAATTGACGAACAGAGCGATACGTGGCTAGATAAAAGACGAAGTTATGCCCGTTGGGTATATAGATTAAAAAGACGATAAGGGTGTCAGGGTCACATGAACGAACAATATTCCGCAATGCGAAGTAATGTCAGTATGCTCGGCAAACTGCTCGGGGATACGATAAAGGATGCACTGGGAGAGAACATCCTCGATAAGGTGGAGACCATCCGCAAACTCTCTAAGTCATCCCGTGCCGGAAATGACACTCATCGTAAGGAACTGCTGTCCACGCTGCAAAATCTGTCCAATGACGAGCTGCTCCCCGTAGCGCGTGCATTTAGTCAGTTCCTGAATCTGACCAACGTGGCTGAACAGTATCAGACCATTGCGCGTAGTGGCGACGGTGCGAATAACCCGGAGCTACTGAAAACCACCTTTGATCGTCTGAAACAACAGAAAGACCTCAACGAAAACGATATCCGCGCGGCAATTGAATCGCTATCGCTGGAGCTGGTGCTCACGGCGCACCCGACTGAAATTACCCGCCGCACGCTGATTCATAAGCTGGTCGAAGTGAACAGCTGCCTGCAACAACTCGACCATAGCGATATCACCGGGTATGAGTACAACCAGGTGATGCGTCGTCTGCGCCAGCTGGTTGCTCAGGCCTGGCACACTGACGAAATCCGTAAATACCGTCCAACCCCGGTCGATGAAGCCAAATGGGGCTTTGCCGTGGTGGAAAACAGCCTGTGGGAAGGCGTACCGGCGTTTCTGCGTGAGCTGAATGAGCAGGTGGAAGAAACCTTTGGTATGCAGTTGCCGGTGGATTTTGTCCCGGTGCAATTTACATCATGGATGGGCGGCGACCGCGACGGTAACCCGAACGTCACTGCTAAGGTGACGCGCCAGGCGATGCAGCTGGGTCGCTGGAAAGCCGCCGATTTGTTCCTGCGCGATATCGGCGTGCTGATTTCTGAGCTGTCGATGTCCGAATGCAGTGACGAAGTGCGTGAACTGTGTGGCGACCCGGAAGCGCTGGAACCTTATCGCATGATTCTGAAACGCATCCGCAGCCAGTTGATGTCCACACAAGCCTATATGGAGCATCGTCTGAAAGGCGAGCGTCTGCCGCGCCCGGCCGATTTACTGGTCTCCAACGATCAGCTGTGGCTGCCGCTGTATGCCATCTATCAGTCGCTGCAACAATGCGGCATGGGCATCATTGCCAATGGTCAGTTGCTGGATACGCTGCGCCGCGTGAAATGTTTTGGTGTGCCGCTGGTGCGTATCGATCTGCGTCAGGAGAGCACCCGCCATACTGAGGCGCTGGCAGAGGTAACTCGCTATCTCGGCCTCGGTGATTACGAAAGCTGGTCAGAAGCTGATAAACAAGCCTTCCTGATCCGTGAACTGAATTCCAAACGTCCGCTGTTGCCACGCCAGTGGGAGCCGAGCGACAACACCCGCGAAGTGCTGGATACCTGCAAAGTGGCAGCAGAAGCTCCGCAGGGTTCGATTGCCGCCTACGTGATTTCGATGGCGAAGATGCCTTCCGACGTGCTGGCAGTGCATCTGCTGCTGAAAGAAGCGGGCATTCCCTACGCCATGCCGGTGGCACCGCTGTTTGAAACCCTCGACGACCTGAACAACGCCAACGACGTGATGAGTCAGCTGTTGAGCATCGACTGGTATCGCGGCTTTATTCAGGGCAAACAGATGGTGATGATTGGCTATTCTGACTCGGCAAAAGATGCCGGTGTGATGGCCGCCAGCTGGGCGCAATATCAGGCGCAGGACGCGTTGATCAAGACCTGTGAGAAAGCCGGTATCGCCCTGACGCTGTTCCACGGACGTGGCGGCTCCATCGGGCGTGGCGGTGCACCGGCGCACGCAGCGTTGCTGTCACAGCCACCGGGTAGCCTGAAAGGCGGCCTGCGCGTCACCGAGCAGGGTGAGATGATTCGCTTCAAATACGGCCTGCCGGAAGTGACCATTGCCAGCCTGTCGTTGTACACCGGGGCGATTCTCGAAGCCAACCTGATGCCGCCACCGGAGCCGAAAAGCGAATGGTGCGACATCATGGATGGTCTGTCAGCCCACTCCTGTGCGATGTACCGTGGCTATGTGCGTGAGAATCCTGATTTCGTACCCTATTTCCGCTCAGCTACGCCGGAGCAGGAACTGGGTAAACTGCCGCTCGGCTCACGTCCGGCGAAACGCCGTGCCAGCGGTGGTGTGGAATCACTGCGTGCTATCCCATGGATTTTTGCCTGGACGCAGAACCGTTTGATGCTGCCCGCCTGGCTGGGTGCAGGTGCCGCGATTCAGAAAGCGATGGAACAGGGCCACCAGGATCAGCTGGAGACGATGTGCCGCGACTGGCCATTCTTCTCTACCCGTCTCGGCATGCTGGAGATGGTGTTCTCGAAAGCCGACCTGTGGCTGGCGGAATACTACGATCAGCGCCTGGTCGACAAATCCCTGTGGCCGCTGGGCCAGCAGCTGCGCGAACAGCTGGATGCGGATATCAAAGCGGTGCTGACTATCGCTAACGATGCGCATCTGATGGCAGATCAACCGTGGATTGCTGAATCCATCGCCTTGCGTAACGTCTACACTGACCCGCTTAACGTGCTGCAGGCTGAACTGCTGCACCGTTCACGCGCGCAGGAAGAACGCGGTGACGAACCGGATGCGCGGGTAGAACAGGCGCTGATGGTCACCATCGCGGGTGTTGCGGCGGGAATGCGTAATACCGGTTAAGTCCTCATGTCCTGTTGAGGACAAAAAATGCGCGGCGAGTGTTGCAAAACGCCCGTCGCGCATGACATTTGAATATCGTTTTTATTTCAACGCGTTAATTTTTATACACTCCCCCTTGTAAACGTCATCTCCAGCGGGTTAAACAACCCACGGAAAAACTGGTCTACTATCCTGATATTATTTTTATCTTCCGTGGTGTGATTATTATTTTTCAGGCGAGAAATCATCTCCGCAGATATGGACTCCATGGCATCAATGACGCTTTTATATTTTTCAACCACCTCTGTATCTTTTTTCTTTAATCCTTTTGCCATTGTCTGGATAGTATCTACCGTGCTATCAAAGAACGAGTCCGGATAGAGCTGTGCATCAGCAGGCAAATAATCAGTATTCATAAGATAATGCAGCGTGGTCGAGAACTCGCGTAAAATCGCCAATTTATCAGGTATGGTGATATATGCACCCTTTTCGCTAAAGGGGAATGACTCGATTTGATAACTATCTGCTGCAATATCCAGTTGCTTTGCATACGTGTAAGTCTGACGAAAAACCGCTGCCGGTGTTCCGGCGATAATAATTGTCACTTTGTCTTCAGCCTGAATTTGATCATTCAGAATCCCCGCCACGTTGATGGCATTCTGACCACTGTTAGTGGACCAGGGATCAACGAGTATTTTTTCCTCCGCAACGCCATTGCTCATCAGAATATCTTTGAATCTGTCCGCTTCAGTTTGATTAGTAGAGATAGTATGGCGATCAGTTGTGCCATGCCCACCAAAACCACTCGTGATAATTTTCAGATGTGCGCTATTTTTAACCCGTTGAGCGATAAAAGATACATAGGTTTCATCATTATTACCGTTTAACACGAGGTAATTTCCCGGCTTGTCATGCTGCTCCAGCCATTGTTTTTCAGACATCTCCTGTGATGTATTCAGGCTGACATTGTTGTTAGTTATCTGTAATGAGAGAGGTTGGGTCAACGTGCGCAGCTCATCGTCAGCGACCTGCATTAAGAGATCTTTTATTTTATTAATCTCATCAGAAATCGCTTTATTTTCAACTGGAAAATCCTGAAGATGTCTTCCTTCCTGGATGAGGTTCTTCATGGTTTTTGCGGTCTGTAAATCAGCAATATGCATTCCGCTGTTAACTGTGTGATGCAGCTCTTTGCCACTAGACATAAGGAAAGAACCTGGAAATTGCTGCATCCGGTGTTCTTTGGGGGTCTGAGGCGGGGTTTTATTTCTCTGTTTGGTTATATTTGACTCTATCGTGATTGCCGTGTTTTTCCTCTGAGTGATGTTTTTAATAAATATTGACTGGCTTTTAGTATGATCAATATCATTAAGGTATAGGCTTAGTACGCAAGTGCAAGTTGGAATTCTGGTCAAAGTCAAAATTAAGTCCTCACTAACAATTATCATTTATTTTTAATAAGTAATAATAAACACAGCTATCGCCATTTATTTCCAGACTATCGCCTCCTGATTTTAAATTAACTACCTTGTACAATAAGCGTTCGATTTTCAACAATGAAGGAGGATAAAAATGAAATCATAAATTAATCATCAAATGAATTACGTCAGATGAATTTTATGGCTTATTTTTTAATGATGGATTAAGAATGTTTCTGAAGAGTAATTACGTGAGGCGCAGGGGTGATTATCTTAATAAAATAAGTATTCACCTGATTTTTCATCAGTCCGGCATCAATGATAAAAGGTGGATAACGGGTTTTATCCATATAAAAAAGGGCCGTAGCCCTTTCTTTCATACAATATGTTATATCAGACTGCAATTCCCGGACGCACACCCAGCGTGTGGCAAATCGCGTAACTCATTTCGGCACGGTTCAGGGTGTAGAAGTGAAAATCTTTTACCCCTTCCCGCGACAGAATCTTCACCATATCCATCGCGATATTGGCACCCACCATCTTGCGGGTTTCCGGATCATCATCCAGACCAGCAAACATTGCATTCATCCAGCCGGGAACACGTACGTTGGTCATGGTGGCAAAGCGCTGCAACTGTTTGAAATTAGACACCGGCAGAATACCCGGCACGATTTCCACATCAATACCGGTCGCCACACAGCGATCGCGGAAGCGCAGGTAGCTTTCGACATCAAAGAAGAACTGGGTAATGGCGCGGTTAGCACCGGCATCAATCTTACGCTTCAGGTTGATCAGGTCTGCCTGCGCGCTTTTGGCTTCCGGGTGGACTTCCGGGTAAGCCGCCACGGAGATATCAAAATCGCCCACTTCTTTCAGCAACTCAACCAGGTCAGAACCGTACATCTCCGGCTTGCCCGCACCCGGCGGTAAATCGCCACGCAGCGCCACAATATGACGAATGCCACTATCCCAGTAATCGCGAGCGATAGTGCGCAGTTCATCGCGGGTCGCATCAATGCAGGTCAGATGTGGAGCTGCTTCCAGGCCGGTACGCTCTTTAATGCCTTTGATGATGCTATGGGTACGGTCACGCTCGCCGGAATTCGCGCCATAGGTGACCGAGACAAATTTCGGCTTCAGGCTGCTGAGGCGGTCGATAGAGTTCCACAGGGTTTCTTCCATTTCGCTAGTTCGTGGCGGGAAAAACTCAAAGGAGACATTAATTTGCCCGTTCAACTCAGCCAGGCTTTGATTCAGCGCTTCGCGCTGATTGGCATGAAAGAAACTCATCCTGTTACCTCATCTTCACACATCGATTATTTGCGGCCCGCGAACATCCATACGTTTAGACGTCCAGATGCACAAAATGAACGATCCGCAGCGTAGCGTCAACTGAAAATTAATAAACAGGCGTGACAAAAATTCAACCAACATGAAAGAGTTTCATGATCGAAGCGGGGAAAATGAATAAAGCAGACGACAGGGAGCCGTCTGCTGGAGGAAGGCAAATTACAGCAGTTGCGCGAGCCGGTTGATATCCGACTGAATGGCCCCGGCGGTGACGTCACGTCCGGCACCTGGTCCACGAATCACCAGCGGGTTGTCGCGATACCAGCGGCTTTCGATAGCAAACACGTTGTCACACGGCAGCAGCGCCGCCAGCGGATGCTCAGGGCGCACCGCTTCAACCCCTACACGTGCTTTGCCATTGGCATCGAAGCGCGCCACATAACGCAGTACCAGCCCCATCTCCTGTGCCGCTTCCAGACGCTGGAGCATCTGATCATTCAATTCGTCCGCGTTCTCAAAGAAGTGATCGATCGATTCACCTTCACAGCTGGCGGGCACCAGCGATTCCACCCGCACCTGATCCGGCTCGATGTTGTACCCCGCTTCACGCGCCAGAATCACCAGCTTGCGCATCACGTCCAGGCCCGAAAGGTCAACGCGCGGATCGGGCTCCGTCAGCCCCTGCTGCCACGCCTGATCCACCAATTCGGTGAAGGGCACGGTGCCATCAAATTGCAGGAACAGCCAGGAGAGCGTGCCCGAGAAAATACCGCTGATGGCCAGAATCGCATCCCCACTCTCACGCAAATCACGCACCGTATGGTTTACCGGCAGACCCGCACCCACGGTGGCGTTATATAACCAATGGCGACCGGTTTTGGCAAAGGCATCGCGGATCTGTCGCCAGCTCTGGCTATTCGATGCACCGGCAACCTTGTTGGCGCTGATAACGTGAAAACCGTGGCTGGCGAAATCCAGATACTGCTGCGCCAGCGGCTCGCTGGCGGTGACATCCAGCACCACCAAATCATCAAACGGGTGCGCACACATCCACAGGAACAGCGACTCTTCATCGCGCTCCTCGGCTTCATCATCAAAGAACGCCAGTGCCCGACTCGCCTCAAGCCCGTCATAGCTCAGCAGGCTACGGCGGCTGTCCGCCACACCTGCCAGCACGAACTCAAACCCGGTGCGCCCCGACAATATCTCCTGCTCGCGTGCAAACAGCTCCAGCCAGCGTGAACCGATGTTGCCTTTACCGAACAGCATCAGGCCAATACGCTTTTCTGCACGAAACAGTGACTGATGCAGCCCCTGAATCAAATGCTGGGTCGGACCGACACGCAGCACCGCCACGATGCTGATATGTTCATCTGACTGCCAGACAAACTCGACCGGCTGGTCTTTAATTTGCTGCCAGAAACGGTGGCTGTGTAATGGGTTGCGCGTCACGCCCGCCCCCACCAACGCCACCAGTGCTAAACCATCACGCAGTTGCAGATGACCCGGCAATGCGGCGTCCTGCAACAGGTTAAAGGCGCTATTCACGACCTCTGAGGTGTAGCACAGCTGCAAAAGCTGGCGATCCGGGTGCGTCCCCACTGCCAGCGGTCGCAACTGCGCGCGCTTGAGCAGCAGATCAATCTCTTTGTTCAGAATGGCGAAGTCGTGGTTGTCAGGGATTTGAATCTCAATCAGGCAAACATCATCGTGGCTGGTGACAATACGCGCCCCGGTGCCCGAAGCCAGTACGCGCTCAATACGCGTAGACCCCTGTTCCGGCTGATAACTGCAACGTAGTTGCAGGTCGATATCGCTGTTCGACACCGGTTGCAGAGTGCGGGTATGCAGCACCGGCGCAGCAAGACGAGCCAACTCGCTGGCTTCATCCAGACGCAGTAACGGCAGCAGACAGGCATCGGAAACTTTGCGCGGATCCGCACTGTAAACCCCGGCAACGTCACTCCAGATGGTCACGCGCCCGACACCGGCCAGCGCGCCAATCTGTGTGGCCGAATAGTCCGAACCGTTACGGCCCAGCAAAACGGTTTCACCCGCCTCGTTACGGCTGATAAATCCGGTCACTACCAGGCGCTTATGCGGATGTTGCGTCAACAGCGCCTGCAACAACGGCCAGGATTTTCCTTCATCAACCTGTGGCTGTGCAGCGCGTTCGGCGCGCAGGAAATCGCGTGCATCGAGCCAAACCGCTTCAATATCACGTTGGCTCAGCACCGCTGCCATCAGCCGCGCCGACCAAATTTCGCCATGCCCGACCACTTCGGCGTAAACCGCATCGGTAATGGTGCCATCCAGCAGCACTGCCAGTTTTTCCAGATCGCGGATAAAGGTGGTGGTGAGGGTTTCTGCGGTTTCAGCAGGCAGCAGCGCAGCGATCAGCTCACTGTGGAAACGCCGTAACGCCTGTTGCACCTGATGCGCAGACAACCGATCACTTTGGCTCAGCTTGAGCCAGCTAATCAGCTGGTTAGTGGTACTGCCTGCGGCAGAGACCACCATCATATCGCCCGGCTGGCTGTAATCCGCCATAATAGTGGCTACGCGCTGATAGCAACGCGCATCGGCCAGGCTACTGCCACCAAATTTGTGCAACTGCTTACTGGTCGGCGTTCCCGCGCCTGCTGAAATCGTCATGGTTACCCCTCGGCTGCGATCCTGAATGCATTATCCAGATCGGCGATTAAATCTTCGTGATCTTCAATTCCGACAGAAATGCGGAGCAACGTTTCAGAAATTCCCGCTGCTGCGCGCGCTTCGGCAGACATGCCGGCATGCGTCATGGTGGCGGTATGCGAAATCAGGCTTTCAACACCGCCCAGCGACTCCGCCAGCGTAAACAGCTGTAACGCTTTCAGAAAACGGCGCAACCGGTTTTCGTCGGCGTCCAGCTCGAAACTTAACATGGCACCAAAACCGCGCTGTTGACGTACCGCATACTCGTGACCGGCATTTTCCGGCAGGGAGGGATGATACAGTTTTTTTACCAGCGGTTGTTGCTTTAGGTAATCAACAATCGCCAGTGCATTACGCTGTGCCGCCGCCATACGCGGTGCCAGGGTACGCAGGCCACGCAGCAGCAGGTAACTATCAAAAGCGGCACCGGTCACGCCGATATTATTGGCCCACCAGGCCAGCTCGGTCACCAGTGCCGGATCTTTCGCAATGACCACACCCGCCACCACATCGGAGTGACCATTGAGGTATTTGGTGCAGGAATGCAGCACCAGATCAGCGCCCAGCGCCAGCGGGTTTTGCAGCGCCGGGCTGAGGAAGGTGTTATCCACCACACTGATAGCACCGGCCTCACGCGCGGCCTGGCAAATCGCGGCAATATCCACCACGCGTAATAAAGGATTGCTCGGGCTTTCGACCAGTACCAGTTTCGGTTTTTCCGCCAGTGCAGCCTGCAATGCCGCTTTATCACCCTGATCGACAAATTTCACCCGGTACGCGCCGCGTTTGCTCAGGCTGTCGAACAGACGATAGCTGCCGCCGTAACAGTCATGCGGAGCCACCAGCAAATCGCCCGGCTTCAGGAACACCGTGGTCACCAGATGAATC
The DNA here is from genome assembly GCF_059730475.1 of Pantoea sp. X-Soil-TKNS-1280. Lineage (NCBI taxonomy): Bacteria > Pseudomonadati > Pseudomonadota > Gammaproteobacteria > Enterobacterales > Erwiniaceae > Pantoea > Pantoea sp. X-Soil-TKNS-1280. Next base: position 4,183,712 of record NZ_AP035962.1, read on the forward strand.
GCGGACATGCCGGTATTAGTTAATACCGCGCCTGCGCCACCTTCCAGCTCGGCCAGCGCACGCTGCACCACATCACGCGTAGGGTTACCGCGACGAGAGTAGTCGTGCGCGCGAGGCTCATTGAAGTCGAGAAAGTTATAGGTGCTGGAGAGGTGAATCGGTGGGACAACGCAGCCATATTGCTCGTCATCATTCAAACCGCTGCGCACTGCGATGGTTGCCTGTTTACGCGTCATGGTGCTTACTGTTCCTGAAGAGTAAAAAGAAGAGGCCACAGGATAGCATTCCAAGAATGGACGTCAATACATCTGGACATCTAAATGTCTTTGCGTATAGATTGAGCAAAGCATCAATACCCGCTAAAATTACGCGTCATCGCCTGGTGTTCAAAACGCGCTTTCTTCGGGAAAGTGATGTTTAAGCATAAAACCTGCATTTTCAGGGGTCAGGCACCAAAAAATCGGGCATAATCAACGGATTTCCCCACTTTCCACTTTTATTGATTAAGGTAACCCATGGCTGAATGGAACGGCGAATATATCAGCCCTTACGCTGAGCACGGTAAGAAAAGCGAGCAGGTCAAAAAGATTACGGTTTCTATCCCGCTGAAAGTGCTGAAGATTTTAACGGACGAGCGTACCCGCCGTCAGGTGAACAACCTGCGTCATGCCACGAACAGTGAGCTGCTGTGCGAAGCCTTCCTGCATGCTTTCACCGGTCAGCCTCTGCCGGACGACGTTGATCTGCGTAAAGAACGTAGTGATGAGATCCCGGAAGAAGCGAAGAAGATCATGCGTGAGATGGGCATCAATCCCGATACCTGGGAATACTGAAGCCAGAAACAAAAAAACCCAGCCGAAGCTGGGTTTTTTCTTGTAGCCGACTCTCGTAAGAGCCGACGACAAATAATCTTATTTCTTGCTGGTCGGCAGGCTGAAACGCTTGTTGAAGCGATCAACACGGCCACCGGTGTCAACAACACGCTGCTTACCAGTGTAGAACGGGTGGCAGTTGCCGCACACGTCCAAGTTCAGGTCGTGGCTCATGGTAGAGCGAGTGTGGATCACGTTACCGCAAGAGCAAGTGATGGTCACTGCTTCGTATTTCGGGTGAATACCTTGTTTCATGGGAGAACCTCATAAAAGGCCGTGTCGCTCTCCGTGCCAGGTTAAACCTGCACAGCACCACACGCGGTTGAACAATATGTGTATGCTTTGACGAGCGTTTCTCATCAAAGGCGGCGCGCAGTATACAGAAAATGACCGCTTTTGGCAAGATATCCGCTTGCTGCGCCAGCGTGTACACTACTTCTCCTTATTACAGAACCGGATAGAGATTGTCATGCCCGTTGTTCAGGTTGCCCTGCCCGTCCCGCTGCCTCGCCTGTTTGACTACCTGCTGCCTGCCGATGCGCCGCAGCCGGTCACAGGCGTGCGCGTCAGCGTGCCGTTTGGTAACCGCAAAATGGTGGGCATCGTCGTCGGAGTGCGTGAAACCAGTGATTTGCCGCTGGCACAGCTGAAGCAGATCGATGAGATACTCGATAGCAGCAGCCTTTATTCTCCCGCGTTATGGCGCATTTTACAGTGGGCGGCTCAGTATTATCATTCACCGCTGGGTGAAGTGCTGAACCATGCCATACCGGTATTGTTGCGTCAGGGCAAACCCGCCCAGGAAGCACCGCTATGGCAGTGGGTAATTAATGATGCCGGACGCGAAGTGGCGTTAGAGAGCCTAAAGCGCGCACGCAAGCAACAGCAGGCGCTGGCCGCACTGCGGCAACAGCCACTTTATCGTCATCAGGTAAGCGACCATGATCTCACCGATGCCGCTTTGCAGGCGTTACGCGCCAAAGGCTTGTGTGATTTGCGTGAACACGCTGCGCAGGTGCATGACTGGCGCGACACTTTCGCCGTTAAAGGTGAGAGACTACGCCTTAATACCGATCAGGCGATGGCAGTGGGTGCCATTCGCAGCGAAGACGATCACTACGCCGCCTGGCTGCTGGCCGGTATCACCGGTTCGGGCAAAACCGAGGTCTATCTCAGCGTGCTGGAAAATGTGCTGGCGCGAGGAAAACAGGCGCTGGTACTGGTGCCGGAAATCGGTCTGACGCCACAAACCATTGCCCGCTTTCGTGAACGCTTCCATGCACCGATAGATGTACTGCACTCGGCGCTCAATGACAGCGAGCGCCTCGCCGTCTGGCTGCGCGCACGCAATGGCGAAACGGCGATTGTGATTGGCACCCGTTCGGCGCTGTTTACCCCGCTGGCGCGTCCCGGGGTGATCATTATTGATGAAGAACACGACAGCTCCTACAAACAACAGGAAGGCTGGCGTTATCAGGCGCGCGATCTGGCGGTGTTTCGCGCCCATGAGGAAGATATTCCGATTGTCATGGGTTCTGCCACTCCGGCACTGGAAACGCTGCACAATGTGCGCAATGGCAAATATCGCCAGCTCAATCTCACCAAACGCGCCGGTAATGCCAAACCTGCACTGCAGCAATTGGTTGATCTCAAAGGACAGCAGTTGAAAGGCGGACTGGCACCCGCACTGCTGGGCAAAATGCGTCAGCATTTACAGGCGAATAATCAGGTACTGCTGTTCCTGAACCGACGCGGTTTTTCGCCGGCCCTGATGTGCCATGACTGCGGCTGGCTGGCCGAGTGCCAGCGCTGCGATCGTTATTACACCCTGCACCAGCATCACCGTCAGCTACGCTGTCATCATTGCGATAGCCAGCGCCCCTTGCCCCATCAGTGTCCGCAATGTGGTTCTACCCACCTGATGCCGGTCGGTGTCGGCACGGAGCAGCTGGAGCAACAGCTCGGCACCCTCTTCCCTGGGGTGCCAGTCTCACGCATCGACCGCGATACCACCAGCCGTAAAGGCGCGCTGGAGCAGCATCTGGCGGATGTGCATCGCGGCGGGGCGCGCATTCTGGTGGGAACGCAGATGCTGGCAAAAGGTCATCATTTCCCCGATGTTACATTGGTTTCATTATTAGATGTCGATGGCGCGCTGTTTTCCGCTGATTTCCGTGCCGCCGAGCGTTTCGCCCAGCTCTATACTCAGGTTGCCGGGCGCGCGGGCCGTGCGGGCAAGCAAGGCGAAGTGTTGTTGCAAACGCACCATCCCGAGCATCCGCTACTGCAAACCCTGTTGCATCGCGGTTATTTCGCGTTTGCCGAGCAGGCGTTGCTGGAGCGTCAGTCGGTCCATCTGCCGCCCTGGACCAGTCACGCGCTGTTTCGCGCGGAAGATATGGATAATCAGCAGGCAGCCGAATTTCTCAGCCAGTTAAGAAACTTACTGGAAGCCAGTCCGCTGAAAGATCAGGCGCTATGGCTGATGGGGCCTGTTCCGGCGCTGCAACCCAAGCGCAGCGGACGCTGGCGTTGGCAGCTGCTGCTGCAACATCCATCACGTAAACGTCTGCAGCAATTGCTGAGCAGCTCGCTACCTCTGGTTAGCACGCTACCCGCTGCGCGTAAGGTCAAATGGACGCTGGATATCGACCCGACCGAGAGTTAACGTGCGCCACATCTGCGAGCCGGATCGAAAAAAGTCGCACAAGTCACAATTTTTATGCAAATTAAGTAACAACACCAACCGGGGTTCGGTTAACAATAGTGCCCGACCCGGCAGATGCCCGGCTTTCGACAGACATTCAATGCGCCGAACTGCGTCAGGAGTAAAACGTTGGACCAGAAGCAATCCTCATCCGCCGCCACGATGAAAGATGTGGCAGAGAAAGCCGGTGTTTCGACTGCCACGGTTTCTCGTGCGCTGATGAATCCGGAAAAAGTCTCGGCTGCCACCCGGCAGAAAGTGGAACAGGCAGTGATTGCCGTCGGTTACTCCCCACACGGCCTGGCACGCAATGCCAAACGTGGCGAGACGCAAACCATTCTGGTGATTGTGCCCGACATTTGTGACCCTTTTTTCAGCGAAATCATCCGCGGCATAGAAGTGACTGCCGCCCAGGAAGGTTATCTGGTGTTGATTGGCGATTGCGCGCATCAGAATCAGCAGGAAAAAACCTTTCTCAATCTGATGCTGACACGCCAGATCGACGGCATGGTGCTGCTCGGTTCGCAGCTGCCCTTTGAGGCCGGTGTAGAGGATCAACGCAACCTGCCACCAATGGTGATGGGGAATGAATTCGCGCCGGAGATGGCGTTACCCACAGTACACATCGATAACCTAACTGCCGCATTTGAAGCGGTGAACCATTTGCTGCAACTCGGTCATCGTCAGATCGCTTGTATTACCGGCCCCGAACATATCCCGCTGTGCCAGTATCGTTTGCAGGGCTACATTCAGGCGCTGCGCCGTAGCAGCCTGCCGGTCGATCCCACGCTGATTGTGCATGGCGATTTTACCTTCGAAGCCGGAGCCAACGCGTTAAAGCAACTGATGAGCCTGCCCAATCCACCGAAAGCGCTGTTTTGTCATAGCGACCTGATGGCGCTGGGTGCCATGAATCAGGCACGCAAACTGGGTATGCGGATCCCACAGGACCTTTCGGTGGTAGGTTTCGACGACATCGAACTGGCGCAATATTACGATCCGCCGCTGACCACCGTCGCCCAGCCACGGTTTGATATCGGTCGAGAGGCGATGCTACTGCTGCTGGATGAGTTGCAGGGGAAACGCGTCAATAACGGTTCACGCCTGCTGGATGCGGAACTACGCGTGCGTGGAAGCACGGCCCCTGCTGCAAAACGTGAAAAATGACCACCTTTACACCGCATTTTCAGCGGATTCTGAAGGCAGACTCCGCTGGTCAAAGTTCCGGCCCTTGAGTAACATGGCGAATTCCTTGCCGGGCTATTAACAGCATATTTACAGGCCCGCATTTTTTTGAAGGGTATCAGAACGAGAGTGGCACAAAGAGATTACGTAGGCCGCGGGCGTTCAACAGGGACGCGTCGCAAAAAAAGCACAGGCCGCAGCAAGAAAAGCAAAGGCGGTTCTGGCACCTCCAAACTGATGATCGTACTGGCTGCGGCCGTACTGGTCACCTTTGCCGGTGGCTTATGGTTCATCTCCCATCATAAGAAAGAAGAGACGCCAGTGATGCCGGATCACAAAGCGGCGGGTAATGGGCTGCCGCCGAAACCGGAAGAGCGCTGGAAGTACATCAAAGAGCTGGAAAACCGCCAGCTGACCGTGCCCACACCCACGGAACCTTCTGCCGGTGGCGGCATTCAGTCGCAAACGCAGCTGACCGATGAGCAACGCCAGCTACTGGAACAGATGCAGGCGGATATGCGCCAGCAGCCTACTCAGCTGAATGAAGTGCCGTGGAATGAACAAACTCCGGCACAGCGCCAGCAAACCCTGCAACGTCAGCAGCAGCAACAACAATTGCAGCGCCAGCAACAGGTGCAACAACAACAGGTGCAGCGTCAGCAGCAGGTCCAGCAACAGCAGCCACAACATCAGCAGATGCAGCAGCAACCGGTCACCCGTCAGCCACAGCAGCAGCCCGCTCCCATTACGCGTGAGCCCGAGCAGCAGACCCGGCCACAGGAAACCGTGAAAGCGAAGCCAGTAGAGAAGGCATCGTCGCAGCGCTGGATGGTGCAGTGTGGTTCGTTTAAGGGAACTGACCAGGCGGAGTCTGCACGAGCGGCACTTGCCTTCGAAGGCTTTGAAAGCCGGATTACCACTGGTGGCGGCTGGAATCGTGTAGTCATTGGCCCCTTCAAGGATCGCAGCAGCGCTGACAGCACGGTGAAACGCCTGCACAGTTCCGGCCACGGAAGCTGTATTCCCCTCGCTATCCCCTGAATAATCTGAGTTCCCCCGAGCCCCGTAATATGACGGGTGAATCGGGGTTGAAACTCCTGATTACTACCCCATATCAGTTTGCATGATACTCCGCGCCAGGTGCGCGGAGTCCTTTTCTACTGCAACAAGGGGTCTGCCCGTGACAACAATAGTAAGTGTACGACGCAACGGCCAGGTAGTGATTGGCGGTGATGGCCAGGCTACTCTCGGCAATACCGTAATGAAAGGCAACGTTAAAAAAGTGCGTCGTCTTTATAACGACAAAGTCATCGCCGGTTTCGCTGGTGGCACTGCAGATGCCTTCACCCTCTTCGAACTGTTCGAGCGCAAGCTGGAAATGCACCAGGGACATTTGGTGAAAGCTGCCGTCGAGCTGGCTAAAGACTGGCGTACCGATCGTATGCTACGTCGCCTCGAAGCCCTGCTGGCGGTGGCGGACGAATCCGCTTCACTGATCATCAGCGGCAACGGTGACGTTATCCAGCCGGAAAACGATCTGATTGCTATCGGTTCGGGTGGACCTTACGCCCAGGCAGCGGCACGCGCCCTGCTGGAAAATACTGATTTAGGTGCGAAAGATATCGTGGCTAAAGCGCTGAATATCGCTGGCGATATCTGCATCTACACCAACCATAATGTTAACTTTGAAGAATTACCCTCTAAGGCGTAAGGATCTGAATCATGTCTGAGATGACTCCCCGCGAGATTGTCAGCGAACTGAATCGCTTTATCATTGGCCAGGATGGTGCGAAACGTGCTGTGGCCATTGCGCTGCGTAACCGCTGGCGTCGCATGCAGCTTGACGAAGAGCTGCGCCATGAAGTCACCCCGAAAAACATCCTGATGATCGGTCCGACCGGTGTCGGTAAAACCGAGATTGCCCGTCGTCTGGCAAAACTGGCGCATGCGCCGTTCATCAAAGTGGAAGCCACCAAATTCACCGAAGTCGGTTACGTCGGCAAAGAAGTGGACTCCATCATTCGCGATCTGACCGACGCTGCCGTGAAAATGGTGCGTATTCAGGCGATTGAGAAAAATAAATACCGTGCTGAAGAGATGGCAGAAGACCGCATTCTCGATGCACTCATCCCGCCAGCAAAAAATAACTGGGGCCAGCCAGAGCATACCGCCGAGCCTTCTGCCGCTCGCCAGTCTTTCCGCAAAAAACTGCGTGAAGGTCAGCTGGACGACAAAGAGATCGAAATCGATCTGGCTGCCGCACCGATGGGCGTGGAAATCATGGCCCCGCCGGGCATGGAAGAGATGACCAGCCAGCTGCAGTCCATGTTCCAGAATCTGGGTGGACAGAAGCAGAAGCCGCGCAAGCTGAAAATCAAAGACGCCATGAAGCTGCTGATTGAAGAAGAAGCCGCCAAGCTGGTGAACCCGGAAGAACTGAAGCAGGACGCCATCGAAGCGGTTGAACAACATGGCATCGTGTTTATCGATGAGATCGACAAAATCTGTAAACGCGGCCAGTCATCCGGCCCGGATGTCTCGCGTGAAGGCGTACAGCGCGACCTGCTGCCGCTGGTGGAAGGTTGTACCGTCTCCACCAAACACGGCATGGTGAAAACCGATCACATCCTGTTTATCGCTTCCGGTGCGTTCCAGGTCGCCAGCCCGTCGGACCTGATTCCGGAATTGCAGGGTCGTCTGCCGATTCGTGTGGAACTTCAGGCGCTGACGGTGAACGACTTTGAGCGCATCCTGACTGAGCCAAATGCCTCTGTCACCGTGCAGTACAAGGCGCTGATGGCAACCGAAGGCGTGAACGTTGATTTCACTGAAGACGGTATTCGCCGCATTGCCGAAGCAGCATGGCAGGTGAACGAAACCACTGAGAATATCGGTGCACGTCGTTTGCATACGGTGCTGGAACGTCTGATGGAAGATATCTCCTACGCCGCCAGCGATCTTGATGGTGAATCGATCATCATCGACGCGGAGTATGTCGGCAAGCATCTGGATCAGTTGGTGGCCGACGAAGACCTCAGCCGCTTTATCCTGTAAGCCACTGCCACAACAACAATGCCCGGCCACTGTGCCGGGCATTTTTTTGCGCAGGATATTGATGCAGCGCTTTTTTTATAGGGTGATGATTTTGCCAACACTTGCCAGATAGCGATATACTTACCGCTCCTGTGGCAAACAGACGACATCCCTATGAAATACGATACATCTGAACTCTGCGACATCTACCATGAAGAAGTGAATGTTGTTGAACCGCTTTTTTCGAACTTTGGTGGACGCACCTCATTCGGTGGTCAGATAACCACAGTGAAATGTTTTGAAGACAACGGCCTGCTGTATGACCTGCTGGAAGAAAATGGCCGGGGTCGTATTTTACTGGTTGATGGCGGTGGTTCTGTGCGCCGTGCACTGGTGGATGCGCAGCTGGCTCGTCTGGCGGTGCAAAACGAGTGGGAAGGCATCGTGGTGTACGGATCGGTACGTCAGGTTGACGAACTGGAGGAGCTGGAGCTTGGCATTCAGGCGATTGCAGCCATTCCAGCCGGTGCTGCCGGGGAAGGGATTGGTGAGAGCGATGTGCGCGTCAATTTTGGTGGCGTGACCTTCTTTTCCGGCGACCATCTCTACGCTGACAATACCGGGATGATCCTGTCGGAAGACGCACTCGATATCGAGTAATCCCAGAAACGAAAACGGGTGCCGCGGCACCCGTTGTGTTAAGCCGTTCAAAGTACGCTTAGACTTCTTCCATTTTTCCCAGCAGAGCGCGCAGCCGATCCTGCCACACATGCTGTTCTTCTTTAAGCTGTTGGTTTTCACGCACCAGCGCATCCTGGTTACCGGAAGACTGCTGAACTTCATTCTTCAGCGTATTGTTCTGCTCTTTCAGCTCTTCGATTTCCATCTGCAGCAGGGTGATGGTATCAATCGCCTGCTGTACTTTCGCTTCCAGTTTTTCGAACACTTCAAATGACATCTTTCTGACCTCTCCTAAATCTTGCAAGGCGTTGATGGTGCCGACCCGACGCAACGCGCGCCCGTCCATGACGCGGCCAGCAACGATGTCCCGATTGTATGTAGCGCGCCCCGGCAAGTCCAGCGGCGCAAGGCCTGCAAAGGGAGTCTGTAACACTTTTCAGTCAATGCCTAAAAAATTACGTCCCATTGAGCGTATTTATCCATATTGGCGAGAAATTTCTGATTCACAACCGGGGGTAATAGCGCTTAAAAAAACGCAAAAGACGCGAAAACGCGCATTTTTATGACAGACCACACAGAATTCAATTTCGCTATTTCTCGTTTATGCTCGTTAACGATAAATTTACAGCAGCCCTACAAGAGCGCTGGGTGACTCAACGGATTGAGAACAACAACTGATAAAATTTAACCTCGCTTCAGGAATGCCATTATGAGCCAGACAACGAACACACTAACAGGTCAGTGCATCGCCGAGTTTCTTGGTACCGGTTTGATTATCTTTTTCGGCGCGGGCTGTGTTGCTGCACTGAAACTTGCCGGAGCCAGCTTCGGCCAATGGGAAATTTGTATTATCTGGGGTTTAGCTGTCTCCATGGCGGTTTATCTGAGTGCTGGCGTTTCAGGCGCTCATCTCAATCCGGCGGTAACCGTAGCGCTTTGCCTGTTTGCCAACTTTGAAGGTCGCAAAGTGCTGCCTTACATTGTGGCGCAGGTTGCAGGTGCGTTCTGTGCGGCGGCGCTGGTCTACGGCCTTTACTACAATTTGTTCTTCGATTTCGAACAAAGTCATCAGATGGTACGCGGCAGCGTGGATAGCCTCCAGCTGGCAGGTATCTTCTCTACCTATCCGAATCCCCATATCAGTGTAGGTCAGGCATTCCTGGTTGAAATGGTGATTACGGCGGTATTGATGTCTCTCATCATGGCGCTGACCGATGATGGCAACGGTGTGCCGCGTGGTCCGCTGGCACCGCTGTTGATTGGTCTGCTGGTGGCGGTGATCGGTGGCTCTATGGGTCCGCTGACTGGCTTCGCCCTGAACCCGGCTCGTGACTTCGGTCCGAAGGTGTTCGCATGGCTGGCAGGCTGGGGCAACGTCGCCTTCACCGGTGGCAAAGATATCCCTTACTTCCTGGTTCCGATTTTTGGCCCGCTGGTTGGTGCCTGCCTCGGAGCTTTCGGTTACCGCGCACTGATTGGCCGTCACCTGCCAGTTAACGTCGCAGTAACCAGCAAGACAGAAAATCAGGTCGCGCGCGCTGAGCAGCGTAAAGCGTAAGATTCACTTTTAGATCATCAGGAAAATCATATGACTACGACAGATAAAAAATACATCGTCGCGCTCGACCAGGGCACAACCAGTTCTCGTGCTGTGATTCTGGACCATGACGCCAACATCGTCGCTGTCTCGCAGCGTGAATTCACCCAGATCTACCCGAAAGCGGGCTGGGTTGAACATGACCCAATGGACATTTGGGCGTCACAAAGTTCGACGCTGGTTGAAGTGCTGGCCCATGCCAACATCCGTTCTGACGAAATCGCTGCGATTGGTATCACTAACCAGCGTGAAACCGCCATCGTCTGGGATAAAGAGACTGGCAACCCGGTTTATAACGCCATCGTCTGGCAGGACCCGCGTACTGCGGATTACTGTAACAAGCTGAAGAAAGAAGGCCTGGAAGAGTATATCCAGCACACCACCGGTCTGGTGATTAACCCGTACTTCTCCGGCACCAAAGTGAAGTGGATCCTCGATAACGTCGAAGGTGCGCGCGAACGTGCCAAACGTGGCGAGCTGCTGTTCGGCACCGTGGATACCTGGCTGGTGTGGAAAATGACCCAGGGCCGTGTGCATATCACCGACCACACCAACGCCTCACGTACCATGATGTATAACATTCACGAGCTGAAGTGGGATGAGCGTATGCTCGAAATCCTCGACATTCCGCGTGAAATGTTGCCGGAAGTGAAAGGCTCTTCTGAAATCTACGGCCAGACCAACATTGGTGGTAAAGGCGGTACGCGTATTCCGATTGCCGGGATTGCTGGTGACCAGCAGGCAGCGCTTTATGGCCAGCTGTGTGTGCAGCCGGGTATGGCGAAAAACACCTATGGTACTGGCTGCTTTATGCTGATGAACACCGGTACCGAAGCTGTGACCTCCACTCATGGTCTGCTGACAACCATCGCCTGCGGCCCACGTGGCGAGGTGAACTATGCACTGGAAGGTGCGGTGTTTATCGGTGGTGCGGCCATCCAGTGGCTGCGTGACGAGATGAAGCTGTTCAGCGATGCTGCTGACTCTGAATACTTCGCGCAGAAAGTGAAAGACAGCAACGGCGTATATATGGTGCCCGCCTTCACCGGCCTCGGTGCCCCGTATTGGGACCCGTATGCACGTGGTGCGATCTTTGGCCTGACGCGTGGTGTTAACGGCAACCATCTGATTCGCGCCACGCTGGAGTCGATTGCCTTCCAGACGCGTGATGTGCTGGAAGCGATGCAAAATGATGCCAACACCCGCCTGCAATCTCTGCGCGTGGATGGTGGTGCCGTGGCTAACAACTTCCTGATGCAGTTCCAGTCCGACATTCTGGGCACCCGTGTTGAACGCCCGGAAGTGCGCGAAGTCACCGCGCTGGGTGCAGCATATCTGGCCGGCCTGGCTGTCGGCTTCTGGAATGATCTGGAAGAAGTCCGCTCCAAGGCGGTAATTGAACGCGAATTCCGCCCAAGCATTGAAACCACCGAGCGTAACGTCCGCTATGCGGGCTGGAAAAAAGCTGTCGCTCGCGCTCAGGCCTGGGAAGAACACGACGAGTAATCCCCCTGCAACCCGCGGCACCCTGCCGCGGGTTTTTCCCGCCGCTTTACCCCGCTGTGCTACACTGCCCGCCTGTTTTTTGTCAGGTGCAGACCATGAAACGAGAACTCGCGATTGAATTTTCCCGCGTTACCGAAGCCGCCGCGCTGGCGGGCTATCACTGGTTAGGACGCGGCGACAAGAATGCTGCCGACGGCGCTGCCGTCAACGCCATGCGTATTATGCTGAACACCATCGATATCAATGGTCAGATAGTGATCGGCGAAGGAGAAATCGACGAAGCGCCAATGCTCTATATTGGTGAAAAGGTGGGGACCGGCCAGGGCGATGCGGTCGATATCGCCGTTGATCCGATTGAAGGCACGCGCATGACTGCGTTAGGCCAGGCCAATGCGCTGGCGGTGTTGGCGGTAGGCGATAAAGGCAGTTTCCTGCACGCACCTGATATGTACATGGAAAAATTGATTGTTGGTCCAGGCGCGCATGGCGCTATCGACCTCAATCTGCCACTGGAAACCAACCTGACAAACATCGCGACAGCCTTGGGCAAATCACTCAGCCAGCTGACAGTGTCCATTCTGGCAAAGCCGCGTCACGATGCGGTGATTGCGCAACTGCAACAACTCGGTGTGCGGGTCTTTACCTTTCCGGATGGTGACGTCGCGGCATCCATTCTCACCTGCATGCCCGATAGTGAAGTGGATGTGCTGTACGGAATTGGCGGTGCGCCGGAAGGGGTGGTCTCTGCGGCGGTGATTCGCGCGCTGGATGGCGACATGCAGGCACGCCTGCTGCCGCGTCACCAGGTGAAAGGTGACAGCGAAGAAAATCGCCGCCTTGGCGAACAGGAATTACAACGCTGTGCCGAAATGGGGATTGAAGCAGGTAAGGTGCTGACGCTGGAGCAGATGGCGCGCAACGATAACGTAATTTTTGCTGCCACTGGCATCACCACCGGCGACTTACTTAAAGGCATCACGCGTAAAGGGAATATCGCGACCAGCGAAACGCTGCTGATTCGCGGTAAATCGCGCACCATTCGCCGCATTCAGTCGATCCACTATCTGGATCGTAAAGATGCGGCGCTGCACCCGTTTATCCTGTAACCGTCTGCCTGCCGCTCTCGGGATGGCGTGAGAGCGGCCACCAGCACAGCAGCATCACCAGCGCGGTGGCAAACATCAACATGCCGAGGCTGAACTGATCACGCTGCGGCATCATCGCCGAAAGCCACGCCACCAGGCCAGACCCCAGATTCTGTAAGCCGCCAATCAGCGCTCCGGCGCTACCTGCCAGCCACGCGTAGGGCTCCATCGCGCCGGACGTCGCCAGCGGAAACAACATCCCCGCACCGAAGAAAAACAGCGCCGCAGGCACCAGAAGCGTCCAGATATTCATCACGCCAAACCACGCCGGAACCCACATCATCAATCCCGCCAGCAGGCAGCTGTTCACGCCGTACCACATCAACGTGTGCCAGGATTTTTGTTCGCGTCCGGCAAACCAGGCACCGAAAAAGGCGGCCGGAATCGGCAGGATAAACAGGATGCTGACCGTCAAACCATCCAGTCCCAGCACGCCACCCAGCAGCACGCCACAGCTGGCTTCAAATACCGCAATACCCGCCAGCGCGCCAATCAGCAGTAGCAAATAACGGACAAAGTGGCCATCGCTGAGTAAGGTGGCATAGCGCCGCAGAAAGGGCGTCGCCGGTGTTTCGGCGGGTCTGGTTTCTGGCAGCCAGCGCGCCATTGCCGCTGTCACACCAAGACACAGCAGCAGCAAAAAGGCAAAACAGGCATGCCAGCCAAACAGCTGCGTCAGTAAGGCTCCGATAACCGGTGCCAGCAACGGGCTAACCAGAATGCCCATATTTAACAGGCTATTGGCCTGACGCAATGCCGTCCCCTGGTGAAGATCGCGCGGCATGGTTCGGGCCATCACCCCAGCCACGCCCGTACCCAGTCCCTGGACAGCACTACCTAATATCAGGATGTGCAGTGAAGGAGCAAATAGCGCGATCAGGGCACCGCAGGCAAAGATCGTCATTCCAGCAAGGATCACCGGCCGCCGCCCGATGCTATCGGAGAGTGGACCATAGATCAGCTGTGATCCGCCGTAAGTGATCAGATAGCCTGCCATGACCTGCTGTATAGCCCCGCTGTGCACGTTAAAAGCATCAGCCATAGCTGCCATCGCGGGTACATAGATGGTTTGCGCCATCTGCCCGACGGCCACCAGCACGATCAACATCAACAGTAAGCGGCGATTTTCCGTTTTAGATATCAACATAGAACAAAATGTCTGTCTGAGAAATAAAGTAAAGACAGCAGTAAAAAATGCCGCCTGTTATGAATGGCGGCAAAAATATCAGGATTCGATGACAAAGCGAGGGGGGAGACCAAAGCAATTTACCTGTCTTCGTCAAGCTCTGATACCAGTCTGTAAAGCACCCGCTACAGTTGAAGCAAAGTGCGCTGCATTTGTCGCTGAGAGCCATTTACCCAGCCAGGGACTGGAAATCTTCCCGGCGGCTGACGAAGATAGTGACATGCCTGAAAAATCAACAATAAGGAGTGAACATGGCTGAGTGGGTCAATGCAGAAGTGAAAGAAGTCAAAAACTGGACCGATGCCCTGTTCAGCCTGCGCGTGCAGGCACCCATCGATCCCTTTATCGCCGGGCAATTTGCCAAGCTGGCGCTGGAAATCGACGGCGAACGCGTGCAGCGTGCTTATTCCTACGTCAATGCACCACATGACCCGTTGCTCGAGTTCTATCTGGTCACGGTACCAGAAGGTAAGCTTAGCCCGAGGTTACAGGCGCTGCGTCCGGGTGATCAGGTGATGGTGACGAAAGAAGCGTCAGGCTTTTTTGTGCTGGACGAGATTCCTGATTGCCAGACACTGTGGATGCTGGCCACTGGCACCGCCATTGGCCCGTATTTGTCTATTCTGCAGCAGGGCGCAGGGCTGGAGCGTTTCGAGAATATCGTGCTGGTCCATGCCGCACGCTATGCCGCCGATCTCAGCTTCCTGCCACTGATGCAGCAATTACAGCAGCGTTATCAGGGGAAGCTGCATATCCAGACCGTGACCAGCCGTGAAGAGATGGCTGGCTCGCTGCATGGTCGTGTCCCTGCACTGATTGAAAGCGGCGCACTGGAACAGGCAGTAGGGTTACCGATGGATGCGGATACCAGCCACATCATGTTGTGCGGCAACCCACAAATGGTGCGCGATACCCAGCAATTGCTGAAAGATAACCGCGGCATGCGCAAGCATTTCAAACGCAAACCCGGGCATATGAGCAGCGAACATTACTGGTAACTGATGGGCGGCATAATGTGAGTTTTTTCCAGGCCGGGGTTTTGACTTTCGCTGGTAAAAACCGTTCTAATCGTTAGCTACGTTATTGGTTAGGACCGAAGCAATGAAGAATCTGCCAGGCGCGTTGCTACTCAGCCTCGCACTGACATTTCCCGTCTGGGCGGAAGACGCACCCCCGCAGGATCGCAGCGACCATCTGCCTGCGGCCCCTTATTTACTGCCTGGTGCGCCCACCTTTGATATGACCATTGCGCAGTTTCGTGAAAAGTACAATGCCGCCAACCCTGACCTGCCGTTGATGGAATATCGTTCCATCGATAATCAGGACGATAAAAGCAACCTGACGCGGGCTGCCAGCAAAATCAGCGAAACCCTGTATGCCTCTACGGCGCTGGAGCAAGGCACCGGTAAAATCAAAACGCTACAGGTAACCTGGCTGCCGGTGCCTGGGCCGGATGAGAAGAATGCCCAGGAAAAGGCCATGGCTTATATGACCGCCCTGCTGCGCTTTTTCTCCCCCGGGTTATCGCCTGAAGACGGACGTAAAAAGCTCGATTCCCTGCTCAGCGCAGGTAAAGGTTCACGCTATTTTTCCCGTAATGAAGGGGCGCTGCGTTTTGTGGTCGCGGACAACGGTGATAAGGGCCTGACCTTTGCTGTAGAGCCGATCAAACTGGCGCTTGCCACACCCTGATCTCCCCCGGCAAAAATGACGAAAAGCAAAGCCAGCGACATATTTGATCTCTATACTGTCTGGCAGACATCGCTGCCTTTGGGCAGTGCTATTTCATGAATCGCGTTATGCGGAGGAAAGAATGCGACATCCACTGGTTATGGGTAACTGGAAACTGAACGGCAGCAAGCATATGACTGACGAGCTGATCGCAGGTTTGCGCAAAGAACTGTCTGGTGTTGAAGGCTGCGGTGTGGCGATTGCTCCGCCGGCACTCTATCTTGCTCAGGCAAAACATGCCATTTCCGGTAGCCACATTGCACTGGGTGCTCAGAACGTCGACGTCAATCTGTCTGGCGCTTTCACCGGCGAAACTTCAGCTGACATGCTGAAAGATATCGGCGCCAAATACATCATCATCGGTCACTCTGAGCGTCGTACTTATCACAAAGAAAGCGACGAATTTATCGCGAAGAAATTCGCTGTGCTGAAAGCTGCTGGCCTGGTACCGGTTCTTTGTATTGGTGAAACCGAATCAGAAAACGAAGCGGGCAAAACTGAAGAAGTCTGCGCACGTCAGATCGACGCAGTGCTGGAAACTCAGGGCGCAGAAGCCTTCCAGGGTGTCGTCATTGCCTACGAACCGGTATGGGCGATTGGTACTGGTAAATCAGCAACGCCTGCGCAGGCTCAGGCCGTGCATAAATTCATTCGTGATCATATCGCGAAGAAAGATGCCGCAGTGGCTGCCCAGGTCATCATCCAGTACGGCGGTTCTGTTAATGACAAAAACGCCGCAGAACTGTTCACTCAGCCTGACATCGATGGTGCGCTGGTTGGTGGTGCGTCACTGAAAGCTGACGCCTTTGCGGTGATTGTGAAAGCTGCCGCCGCAGCGAAAAACGCGTAATCGTTCTGATGCATGACGAGGCGGCTTAACAGCCGCCTTTTTTATTGCAGAATCTGGCAACGATGATCCTGCAATTCTTCTGCCGAACCACTTTCCAGTTTGACCCAGTTGCGTTCAATCGCCATCAGCGCCAGGCGACCATCCGGCAACGCTGCCAGCGCCATGCCGTATTTCCCCATCTCGCTACGTGCGTCAGGGACTTCTAATGCCAGACGAATAAAAACGCTTTGCTGCGCCAGCTGCGCCTCTGTCAGGGTGCGTATCTGATAACGATGTTTTTGCAGCGTTTCACTTTGCCATTGCTCGCTGAGCAGCGGAGCCAGTGCATCCAGCCGCTGACGCACATCCGGCCGCAGACAGGAAATATGAATGTGCAGCTGATTTTGTGAACGAGCATATTGTGAGTTGATCGCCAGCGATAGCGCACTGTCGGCAATCGGTTTACCACGGCGCTGCACCAGTAAACTCCGCTCCTGCCAGGCATCCGCAAACAAATTCGGTGTTGCCGGATTCAGCAGAATCGGGCTTTCCATACCGGTGATTTTTTCGATGGGCATCAGCAAATACTGCAACGGACCGTTGAGATCTTTCAGCGTAACGTAGCCTTTTGCCATATTCACCTGCTGACAGGGAGCAGGATCACCGCGTTGCGTCATGCCAGGCAGACACTTCTCGCTAATAATCTGCCACAAAGCGTTGGAATTTTTCTGGAAGTGCATTGCGGCCAGTACTAAGCCGACAATCAACAGTACAAGCAATAAGGTAATCAGACTCAGGATACGACGGCTGCCCTGCATTGCGTGGTCCCTCGGTTCATCATCTGCCTGCATCCTCGCCTGGCAGTTGATGAATGTCACGGACTTTTGCCGCGCAACAAAGCAAAACGGCCAGCAAAGGCTGGCCGTGATACTTTAATGGCAGAACGATTACGGTTTCATAACCTGATCGTAAGTACCGCCATCAGCAAAGTGGGTTTTCTGTGCCTGCTCCCAGCCGCCAAATTTGCTATCGATAGTGAACAGTTTTACTGGCGCAAAGGTGCTGGCAAATTTCTTCGCTACCGCTTCATCACGCGGACGATAGAAGTTTTCTGCGGCGATGGTCTGTCCTTCCGGTGAGTAGAGATACTTCAGGTAATCCTCTGCCACTTTACGGGTGCCACGTTCATCGACCACTTTATCAACCACTGCCACCGTCGGTTCGGCAAGGATTGATTCGCTCGGTGTGATGATTTCAAATTTGTCTTTACCCAGTTTGTTGACCGCCAGATACGCTTCGTTTTCCCAGGCAATCAGCACATCACCAATACCGCGTTCAACAAAGGTGTTGGTAGCGCCACGCGCACCAGAATCCTGCACTTCAACATTCTTAAACAGCGCTTTGACGTACGCTTCTGCTTTGGCCTGATCGCCGTGATTTTGATCCAGGGCCCAGCCCCAGGCAGCCAGATAGTTCCAGCGCGCACCGCCGGATGTCTTCGGATTTGGCGTAATCACCGATACACCCGGTTTAATCAGATCAGCCCAGTCGTGGATACCCTTCGGGTTGCCTTTACGCACGAGGAATACAATGGTCGAGGTGTAAGGCGCGGAGTTATCAGGCAGACGTTTGATCCAGTTTTTATCAATACGACCACGCTCAGCAATGGCATCAACGTCAGACTGCAGCGCCAGCGTCACCACATCCGCACGGATGCCATTGATCACCGAGGTAGCCTGCTTACCTGAACCACCGTGCGACTGGCGGATCACCACATTATCACCGGTTTCCTGTTTGTAATGGGCGCTGAACGCTTTGTTGTACTGCTCGTAAAGTTCACGCGTCGGATCGTAAGACACGTTTAACAGCTGAATATCCTTTGCCAAAACACTGGTTGAAGCCAGTAACAGGGTGACACCAATAGTCCACTTGTTCATTGCTTGCTCTCCGAAGTCGTTATAGAACAAGACTGACACAAACTAATCCACAGATTAAAGAATTAAAAATAAGCTGTTATAACCGGAGAGAATATGAGCAGGCATAAAAAAGGCGCGTACCCTGACGCGCCTTGATTTTGCTGATTTAGTAGAGTTTTTTCGCGGTATCCAGCCAGTCGCGTTTGAACGGACGTTTCATATTTTCGATGGCATCGATAATGTCGTGGTGCACCATCTTCTCGTTCTGAATACCTACGCAACGTCCACCGTAGCCCTGCAGCAGCAGTTCAATGGAGTACGCACCCATACGTGAAGCCAGGATGCGGTCATAAGCACAAGGCGCACCGCCACGCTGGATGTGTCCCAGAACCGTGGCACGGGTTTCGCGTTTGGTTTCAGCTTCAATGTAATGCGCCAGATCGTCGATATCACAGATGTGCTCAGTGATAGCCACGATGGCGTGTTTTTTACCTTTGGCGATACCGGCTTTGATTTCAGCGACCAGTTCTTCACGGGTATAAGGAATTTCCGGCAGCACGATAAATTCACAGCCACCAGCAATTGCTGCCGCCAGTGTCAGATCGCCGCAGTAGCGGCCCATCACTTCAACGATGGAAATACGCTGATGTGAAGAAGAAGTATCACGCAGGCGGTCAATCGCCTCCACTACCGTTTCCAGCGCGGTGAAATAACCGATGGTGTAGTCAGTACCGGCGACATCGTTGTCGATGGTGCCCGGCAAGCCAATACACGGGAAGCCCATTTCCGTCAGGCGCTTAGCACCCATGTAAGAGCCGTCACCACCAATCACCACCAGCGCATCGATGCCGCGCTTTTTCATATTTTCGATGGCAACCTGACGAACTTCTTCGTTACGGAATTCCGGGAAACGAGCAGAACCGAGGAAAGTACCACCACGATTGATCATATCCGAGACGCTGTAGCGATCGAGATTGATCATACGGTCTTCATAGAGCCCCAGATAGCCGTCGTAGATGCCAAAAACTTCAAGTCCTTCACTCAGCGCGGAACGTACAACTCCGCGAATGGCTGCGTTCATGCCTGGGGCGTCGCCGCCGCTGGTCAGTACTCCGATTTTTTTGATCATGACAACCTCTGGATTGTTCAAAACTAAGGATTATTCCCGCCAGTGCCCCTGCGGAGACCAGCTCGCGATCGCACGGCCTTATAGTTGAGAGATAGTATATCAAAGGCTGATTGCTGAATTGATTCAGGTCAGACAAGTTTTCGCTATTTTTTTACAGAGTTGTTAGCGTTCCGTCATTTTTATCCCGCAACACGATGATTTAAAACTATTAAAACTGGAAAAAGCCCTGTTGATTTTCCGGTACAACTGAGCAGGGATCCTGATGGATGATGACGTCGGAGCCAGGAAACTTGCTACGCAATGCCTGTTCAATTTGATCGGCCACCTTATGTGCCTGCACCAGCGGCAGATGGTCGTCCATTTCCAGATGCAACTGAATAAAGCGCGTCGGGCCAGACTGCCGGGTACGTAAGTCATGCGCACCACGTACGCCCGGCCAGTTGGCGATCAAATCAATAATCGCCTGACGTTCCTCTTCCGGTAAAGCACGGTCCAGCAGTGACTGTACCGCTTCATACCCCATACGCAGCGCGTTATACAGAATATAAACGCCAATCCCTAAAGCGAATAATGCATCGGCCCGGGAAAAACCATAGCTGCTTAAGCCGAGCGCTATGAGAATAGCACCGTTCATAATGACATCGGATTGGTAGTGCAGCATATCAGCGCGAATCGCCTGGCTACGGGTGTGACGCACCACCCAGCGCTGAAAAGTGACCAGCACCAGCGTTGAACAGAGTGCAATCACCGTGACCACAATACCGACCAGTGGAGCTCGCAGGATTTCGGGAGAGGCAAGATGCTGAATACCGGTAAGAAAAAGGAATAACGCCGATCCGGAAATAAACATGCTTTGCGCCAGTGCCGCCAGGGATTCAGCCTTACCATGGCCAAAAGTATGGTCGGCATCCGCAGGTTGCAGGGCATAGCGCACCACCAGCAGATTGGTCAGCGAAGCAGCGATATCCACGAGTGAATCCACCAACCCCGCCAGCACACTGACCGAACCGGTATACCACCAGGCAAAAATTTTAACGATTAATAACAGCGATGCCAGCACCGTGGCAGACAACGCTGCGCGGCTCACCAGCTTTGCATAGGAGTGTTCCATGCCTTAGCCTCTTCGGGCAACGTTCAATGATGCGCCCGTTTAATCTCAGAATGGCTCAAGTTTATCATTAGCGGGTAAACGCTGCCTGGATGGTGTTGCAGCGACAATAAAAGTCGCCATTTTTCGTATCATGCAGTTGAACAGACATGATGGCACGAACCTGAAGTGTAATGGTTATCTCTGTTTCCAATGCCGGATGGCAAGATTTTTCGCATTCATAAATCTCGAAGACCGAATATCCGTTATTTCTTTGTCCCAGACCGGATTTAACGGCACATAATAACCTTCGTCTTTTGCCTTCTGCGCGAAAGATTTTAATTCCTCTACATTCCTGACCACACATATTCTGCCAAACTCGCCAAAAGCTTTAGGCAGCGTAAAGACGGCTGGAAAGTTTGCTTCAATATCGGTCAAAGGATTGCAGGTGTCAGTGCTATGATGCACAATCGGCTCTCCGTTGCCAACCAGACATGCATTAATACTGGATATCATATTGCGAATACGCACCGAAACATTACCAACCTCTTTGTCTACCTTCGCATAAAACTCATCTTTATTTAAATATTCACCCTTTAATTTACCAGGTAGTTTTTCATGAGGAATTGAATAACTATCCATTCTCTCTTTAAATATATGGTGAGACACATCATGTACAGTTAATTTATCCTCGACACCATAGTCCTCAAATGCCGGTGCAATCATAAAAAGGTCGTAGTCGGCGGTAAGGGGTTTTTGACCCGACCCAACCGGGGTTAAAACTTCAACGGGTTCTCCGTTGTAGATAACTTGCCAGGCTCCTTTATCCGATCCAGGTAGCAGCTCAAACTTATGTATAACACCTTTTGGCGTACTGGCCTCTAACTCAAGAGGTTGACGGTTGAAACCATATTTTATCTTTTTGATATAATTATTCTCGACAAGCAAATCCAGCCTCGCCTTGGTGATCTCTAACCCGACCTTATTAGCATGACCACTGCTCATACAATCTTGTATTTTTTTATTAAACTCGTCTTGTTTTTCTGGTCGATCAGCAAGTTTACTTAACTCCTGCTTAACACAGATTAAAGATGTTTGCGGCCCCCAGTCAGCACTTTTTCCCTTTATGTGGAATCCTTTTGTCGGATATCCGTTTGCGATGAGATCCGTTGCCATTATATCAACCGGACGAATTCCGATTATGGTATTCGTTTGCTGGGATAAGCATTGCAATTTAATGAGATGAATCGGCACTATACCTATATTTTCATTTTTGCATAAACACATCACTTCAACCAACTGTTCTTGCTGGCTTTTCGCTAATGACTCCACTGAAGATGTTGCTCGGGGAGATGATAGAGACCAGAGAGAATGTGATTTAGGTATATTTATTGGCATACCCTTCCTTTTTGTAATCAATGCGCATTGGAATGACAGAATTGTCTGCTATCTGACAGCGTTATCCTTATGTTTTCATACAAAAATTTTCGAATTTCGTTCACTCTGTGAGGTTCACACCACTTTCCAACGTTTTACAGATCAAGATTCCAGCAGATAATGCATGGTACTCACATGCAGAAGTATCCACTGCAAAGCCCTTTTCCGGTTGCTTCTGCCCAGCCCTCATGGGTTGATGGCTAAAGGTCATCAGCTGATTTTGTTTTTGTGATTTTTTGATAAAAAAAACCCCGCCGTCATGGCGGGGAAGACAGGGATGGTGTCTATGGCAAGGAAAACAGGGATACTATGTTACTGGTTACTGCTGGTACTACTCACTGCTTGCAGCGGTGATGATGGCTGCAATTCTGAGAGCCTGCGCATTTCATTGAGGCGCCGCTCATAATTCTTCTGCAATGTCGCTTGCTGTGCAGGCGTTAGCAGGTGGTACATCTGATTACGAACCCGAGCCATCACAACGTTTTGTTCGACTTGTGCCTGGGCAATTTTTTCTGCCTGCAGGCGGATGGCTGATTCGTTAAATTTGTCTGCAATGACCAGGTCATGCATAGTTTCTATATCCTGAACGCTGACGGCTGGACGTTCCAGTCGCGCTTGCTGCATCAGGTCTCGCATTTGTTGCCGCTGTTGCTCAGTAAGTTCAATGCCATCAAACATGTGGCTTTGCGGATTTTGCGTCATACTGCCTGTCGTCAATCCGCCGTTATGATGCATCTCGTCAATCGTCGTCGTGTCTGCTGCTCCTGCGCTGGCGTGACTGAGAACCATCGCTGAGGCAATGACGACGGCGGTTAAGTTGCGCATCGTTTACTCCCAGTTCGTTCCGTTTTGCGATTCAACGAGGACCAGTGTACGGCGGCAGCTGCAAACATCCGTCAGGGGGTGTAAAACTACGTAAAGCGTTGGATTGACGATATGGGAACACGGTATTTTGCCTGCGGAGGGCAATAAAAAATGAATAAGATCCTGTTGGTTGATGATGACCGCGAATTGACTTCGCTGCTTAAAGAACTGCTTGAGATGGAAGGTTTTGAAGTGATTGTCGCCAGCGATGGCGAGCAGGCACTCAACCTACTGGACAACACCGTAGACCTGTTACTGCTGGATGTCATGATGCCGAAAAAGAACGGTATCGACACACTGAAAGAGTTACGTCAGCAACACCAGACACCGGTGATCATGTTGACTGCACGCGGCAGCGAACTGGATCGCGTCCTTGGTCTTGAATTGGGCGCGGATGACTATCTACCTAAACCTTTTAACGATCGCGAGCTGGTTGCGCGTATTCGCGCCATTCTGCGTCGTTCCAACTGGAGCGAGCAACAGCAGCAGCACGACAACAGCTCACCCACGCTGGAAGTCGATTGTTTACGACTTAACCCAGGTCGCCAGGAAGCCAGCTTCGATAATGAAACGCTGGACCTGACCGGCACGGAATTCACCCTGCTTTATCTGCTGGCACAGCATCTTGGCCAGGTGGTATCACGCGAACATCTCAGCCAGGAAGTGCTGGGTAAGCGTCTGACGCCGTTTGACCGCGCCATCGATATGCATATCTCTAACCTGCGTCGTAAATTACCGGAACGTCGTGATGGTCATCCGTGGTTTAAAACTCTGCGCGGACGTGGCTACCTGATGGTTTCGGCATCATGATTGGAAGTTTGACCACCCGCATCTTCGCCATCTTCTGGCTTACCCTGGCGTTGGTGTTGATGCTGGTGTTGATGGTGCCAAAACTCGACTCTCGACAGATGACCTCGCTGCTGGAAAGTGAACAGCGGCAGGGCATCATGATCGAGCAGCATGTTGAAGCCGAACTGGCGCAAGACCCACCCAACGATTTGATGTGGTGGCGTCGGTTATTTCGCGCCATTGAGAAATGGGCTCCGCCAGGCCAGCGACTATTGCTGGTGACCAGTGAGGGGCGCGTCATTGGCGCCCAGCACAACGAAATGCAGGTTATCCGCAACTTTATTGGTCAGTCCGACAATGCCGATCACCCGCAAAAGAAAAAATATGGTCGGGTAGAAATGGTTGGCCCCTTTGCCGTACGCGATGGCGAAGATAACTACCAGCTTTATCTGATCCGCCCCGCCACCAGCTCGCAACTGGATTTCGTCAATCTGCTGTTTGACCGCCCGTTGCTATTACTCATCGT
Organism: Pantoea sp. X-Soil-TKNS-1280; assembly: GCF_059730475.1. Taxonomy (NCBI): domain Bacteria; kingdom Pseudomonadati; phylum Pseudomonadota; class Gammaproteobacteria; order Enterobacterales; family Erwiniaceae; genus Pantoea; species Pantoea sp. X-Soil-TKNS-1280. Next base: position 4,207,932 of record NZ_AP035962.1, read on the forward strand.
CACCATGCTGATCAGTTCCCCGCTGTTACTGTGGCTGGCATGGAGCCTGGCACGTCCGGCACGTAAGCTTAAACATGCTGCCGATGAGGTAGCGAGCGGCAATTTGCGGCAGCATCCGGAACTGGAATCAGGACCACAAGAGTTCCTGGCCGCTGGCTCAAGTTTCAACCAGATGGTGAGCGCACTCGAACGCATGATGACGGCACAACAACGCCTGCTGTCAGATATCAGCCATGAGTTACGCACTCCCCTCACCCGTTTACAGTTAGCCACCGCTCTGCTGCGTCGTCGTCAGGGTGAAGGCAAAGAACTGGAACGTATTGAAACGGAAGCCCAGCGACTGGACGGAATGATCAACGACTTGCTGGTACTGTCACGCACCCAGCATAAAAATGCGCTGGTCAGCGAAGCGATGAAGGCCAACCATCTGTGGAATGGTGTACTGGAAGATGCCAAATTCGAAGCAGAGCAGATGGGTAAACGTATGGACGTTCCTTATCCACCGGGTCCGTGGCCGTTATATGGCAACCCACACGCGCTGGAAAGTGCGCTGGAAAACATCGTACGCAATGCGCTGCGTTATTCGCATACGCATATCAGCGTTAGCTTCTCGGTGGATATCGAGGGCATTACCGTACATGTGGATGATGATGGTCCCGGCGTCAGCCCGGAAGACCGTGAGCAGATTTTCCGCCCGTTCTACCGTACCGATGAGGCACGCGATCGCGAATCAGGCGGCACCGGCCTGGGGCTGGCGATTGTCGAAACGGCAGTTCAGCAACATCGCGGTTGGGTGAAAGCTGATGACAGCCCGCTCGGCGGCCTGCGCCTGACCCTCTGGCTGCCGTTGTACTCCGCCCGCCAATAATTTGTTATGCTTCGGCCCTCGTTTCCGGGGGCCTTATGCTAAATATTGTTTTATTTGAACCTGAAATTCCGCCTAATACCGGCAATATCATCCGTCTCTGCGCCAATACTGGCTTTCAGTTGCACCTGATTGAACCTCTGGGTTTTGCCTGGGATGATAAGCGCCTGCGACGTGCCGGGCTGGATTACCACGAATTCACCGCCATCAGGCATCACGCTAACTATGCGGCATTTATTGCAGCTGAAGGGCCCCAGCGGTTGTTTGCACTCACCACCAAAGGCACCCCGGCGCATAGTGCTGTGCGTTATCAGGCTGGCGATTATCTGGTGTTTGGTCCGGAAAGCCGGGGGCTACCCGCAGAGATTCTTAACGCGCTGCCACCCGAGCAAAAAATTCGTATTCCGATGATGCCCGAAAGTCGCAGTATGAACCTGTCGAATGCGGTTTCAGTCGTAGTATATGAAGCGTGGCGCCAGCTTGATTATGCTGGCGCGCTGATCAAGAGCTAGATGCCGTCACCGAACTCAAAACCTGGAACGGTACCATTAAAGTGCTGATCCATGTCCATTGAGGGTTTATCGCTGGCAGGTTTACCGACAATGCGTGCCGGTACGCCTGCTGCCGTGGTATGCGGTGGTACCGGCTGAAGAACCACGGAACCGGCACCAATTTTGGCACCGCGCCCCACTTCGATATTGCCAAGTATTTTTGAACCCGCGCCAATCATCACCCCTTCACGAATCTTCGGATGACGATCGCCACTGGTTTTACCGGTACCGCCAAGGGTGACGTTTTGCAGGATGGAAACATCATTTTCTACGATGGCCGTTTCGCCGATCACGATGCCGGTGGCATGGTCGAGCATGATGCCATGACCAATGTTTGCAGCCGGGTGAATATCTACAGCAAATGAGACCGAGATTTCGTTTTGCAGGTAAACCGCCAGCGCACGGCGACCTTCCTTCCACAGCCAGTGACCAATACGATACGCCTGCAGGGCATGAAAACCTTTCAGATACAGCAGAGGCGTAGAATATTTATCAACGGCTGGGTCACGCTGACGCACCGCCTGTATATCATAGGCAGCAGAAACGATCATCGAAGGGTCTTCACGGTAGGCTTCTTCAACGATTTCGCGAATAGCGATGGCAGGCATAATCGGGTTAGCCAGTTTGTTTGCCAGCATATAGCTAAGTGCGCTGCCCAGGTTCTCGTGCTTCAGCAATGTCGCATGGAAGAAACTGGCCAGCATCGGTTCGCAGTCGGCCAGTGCCCTGGCTTCCGCTTTAATATTGTTCCAGACCAGTTCTAACTCTTCAGACGACATTGCTGTGTTCTCCCGATAAAAAAAGCGCCTGATGGGGCGCTCCAGGTGATGACGCTGGGCATCCTGCTTCAGCTTTGGCTGTTTTCGTCCTTCCTTGCACGGCCGAGTAAGCTCAATGCTGCCTCTCGCGCTGATTTTTCGCAATATAATACCTGATAAATTTGCTCGGTTATTGGCATTTCAACACCAACACGGGCAGCTAACGCTCTGACTTCTTTGGTATTTCTGTAACCTTCTACAACTTGTCCGATAATGCGTTGCGCCTCATCTACGTTCTCGCCCTGCCCCAGCATCATGCCGAAACGACGATTACGAGACTGATTATCGGTACACGTCAGCACCAGATCGCCCAACCCTGCCATCCCCATAAAGGTGGTAGGATCAGCCCCCAACGCTGCGCCGAGACGGCTCATTTCAGCCAGGCCACGGGTAATCAGTGCAGTGCGCGCATTTGCGCCAAAACCGATGCCATCAGAGATTCCGGCTCCGATCGCAATCACGTTTTTCACCGCACCACCCAGCTGCACGCCAATAAAGTCCGGGTTGTTATACACACGGAAACTTTTCCCACAGTGCAGCTTCTGCTGGAGATCGTCAGCAAACTGCGCATCCGTTGACGCCAGCGCAATCGCCGTTGGCATACCCGCCGCCAGCTCTTTAGCGAAAGTGGGCCCAGAGATCACGGCTAACGGGATGGTATCGCCGAGGATTTCACGTGCCACATCCTGCAGCAATCGCCCGGTTTCTTTTTCCAGACCTTTCGTCGCCCAAACGATACGCGAATCGCTACGCAAATGCGGCTTCAGCTGCAGCAGGACATCACCGAACACATGGCTCGGAACCACCACCAGCAGATCACGGCTGGCATTGACCACCTGTGCTAAATCGGTTTCAGGAACGAGGTTATCGGGAAAAGGAACGTCGGGCAGAAAAGCGGTGTTGCAGCGATCAGACTGGAGTTGCGCTACGCTTTGCGGGTTGTGGCCCCAGAGCAAAACCGGGTGACCATTGCGGGCCAGCGTGATGGCCAATGCGGTGCCGTACGAGCCGGCACCGATGACGCTAATCGAAGCGTTGAGTGTAGTCATCAGGCATCCTGATGTGGCGCGTCGCCTTCACCCTGCTGCTGTTGCAGATAGTTCATGAACAGCGCATCAAAGTTGACCGGTGCCAGGTTAAGCTGCGGGAAAGTACCGCGAGACACCAGGCTGGTAATGCATTCGCGCGCATACGGGAACAGGATGTTCGGGCAGTACGCACCAAGGCAATGTGCCATCTGAGTGCCTTCGATACCGCTGATAGTGAAAATACCGGCCTGCTGAACTTCACACAGGAACGCGGTTTCTTCACCGACGCTGGCCGTTACGGTAACACGCAGCACCACTTCATAGACTTCATCAGCCAGCTGAGAGGACGCGGTGTCCAGATCCAGCTTCACTTCCGGTTCCCACTCTTTCTGGAAAACCTGCGGCGCGTTCGGCGCTTCGAAAGAGACGTCTTTGGTGTAAACACGTTGAATCTGGAACTGCATTTCGTTGGTGCTATGTTCTGACATGTTACTAAATCCTGTTAGTTAGAATTGTGTGGCCGTTAAGTTATGCCTGTAATAAGGGATCAAGTCCCTGGCGCCCATCCAGCGCAAAGAGATCATCGCAGCCGCCAATATGCTGCGCATCGATAAATATCTGTGGAACGGTCGTTCTGCCGCTACGCTGAATCATCTCTTCACGTTTCACCGCGTCCCCATCAATAGGGATCTCCTGAAACGTCACACCTTTCTGATTAAGCAGCGCCTTCGCCCGGTGGCAATAAGGACAGGTCGTTTTGGTGTAAATCTCGACATTAGCCATGCAGTTACCTTTGCGAATTATTTACCGCGCACCAGCGGCAGGTTTTCACCGCTCCAGCCGCTCACGCCATCTTTCAGAACCGAAACCTGCGTGAAACCAGCGGCACTCAGCTGGGCTGCTGGTTCGCCAGCGCTCTGCCCGGTGGCACATACCACAATTATGGGCTGAGACTTATGCTTTTCCAGTTCGCCAAAGCTACCTTTTTTGATGTCTGCCGCCGCTACATTCAGCGCCCCAGAAATGTGTCCTTTGCGATAGTCGTCACGCGAACGAACGTCTACCACCACCGCGTCCTCTTTGTTAATCAGGCGGGTTGCTTCACCGCGACTGATGGTTTTTACCTTCGAGAACATTCCTTTAACGGTGGTTACAATCACCAGAACGAGTAAGACAACCCATGCCAGACTGAGGATGGGGTGATTGCTTGCAAACTGCATAATTTCTTGCATGAGGGGTAACGACTCCAGACCGGGCTAATAAGCTAAAACAAGGGTTCTGAGTATACCTGCGCCACCTCGCATGTACAGTCGCTAAGGGGCCAGAGTTACGATTTGTGCGTCATTTTCCAAAAAAAGTGTTCTAATCGCAAAATTAAGACAAAGTTTCTGCCTGTAAGCTGGGGAAGACATGTTTGGAAAAGCAAAACCCGGCCCGGGAAACTGGTAAGCGGCTGTTCATCGTGGAATAATTAGCGACTATGAAGGGAAAAGCGATTGTTTTACCAACAAGGACCTGTCACAACGGCCCAGCGCATCCGTTGTTAACACGCTGGTCCACATTCTCCCTCAGCCTGCTCTGCGCGGGCGCTCTGCTATTGCCGCCCATTGCCCACGGTGATGATGACAGCAAAACGCAACTGAAATCCATTCAGCAAAATATCGCCGAAAAAGAGAAAAGCGTGAAAGCGCAAAAATTGCAGCGCAGTAAGCTGCTGGATCAGCTGCAAAGCCAGGAGAAGGTTATTGCTCAGGCTAGCCGCCAGCTGCGTGAAACCCGCAATAGCCTCAGCGCCCTCGACAACGATATTGCCCAACTCAACGCCTCCATTGCCCGGCTGGAAAAACAGCAGGCACAGCAGGAAAAATTACTGGCCCAGCAGCTTGATGCCGCCTTTCGTCAGGGTCAGCACAACGGTTTACAGTTGCTACTGGGCGGTGAAGAGGCACAACGCAGCGAGCGTATTCTGGCCTATTTTGGCTATCTTAATGCTGCACGTCAGAAGAACATCGATGACCTGAAACAGACGCAGCAACAGCTCGCGGAGCAGCGTCAGTCGTTGCAGGGCAAACAACAGCAGCAAAAAAGTCTGTTAGCACAGCAGCAAACGCAGCAAACCAAACTTGAATCTGCAAGCGTTGCCCGCAAGAAAACCCTGACGGCACTGGAAAGTGCGCTGGAAAAAGACCAGGCTGACCTCGTAGAAATGCGCGAAAACGAGAGCCGTCTGCAGGACAAAATCGCCAAGGCGGAGCGTGAGGCCCGAGAGAGAGCCGAACGTGAAGCGCGTGAGGCGGAGAAAGTACGTCAGCGCCAGGCACAGGCCAAGGCCAAAGGATCAAGTTATCAGCCAACGCAAAGTGAGCGTGAGCTGATGGCCCGTACCGGGGGTCTGGGTCGGCCCGGAGGTCAGGCCGTCTGGCCAGTCCACGGGCGTGTTGAGCATCGCTTTGGGGAAACCATGCAGGGCGAACTGCGCTGGAAAGGTCTGGTGATTGACGCACCAGAAGGAACCGAAGTGAAAGCCATTGCCGATGGACGCGTACTGATGGCCGACTGGCTTCAGGGCTACGGTCTGGTTGTGGTACTGGAACACGGTAAAGGCGATATGAGTCTTTACGGCTACAACCAAAGTGCGCTGGTGAGTGTCGGTGCCCAGGTGAAGGCAGGACAGCCTATCGCTCTGGTGGGTACCAGCGGCGGCCGCGGCACGCCTTCGCTCTATTTTGAAATCCGGCGTCAGGGACAAGCCGTCAACCCACTACCGTGGTTAGGAAGATAAGCTTTGTTTCAACCTCATAAACTCCCGGCTGCGTTGTGTGGCCTGTTTTTGTCACTTTCCGCCCATGCGGGCAAACTTTCCATTGTGATTGACGACTTCGGCTATCGCCCGGTCGAAGAGAACAAAGTGTTGCAGATGCCCGCAGCCATTTCGGTTGCCGTCTTACCAAACGCCACCTTTGCCCGACAAATGGCGACCAAAGCGCATCAGAGTGGTCATGAAGTCCTTATCCATCTGCCAATGGCTCCTCTCAGCAAGCAGCCATTGGAGAAAGATACGCTCACGCCAGAGATGTCCAGTGCGGAAATTGCACGCATTATCCACGATGCGGTTGGCAAAGTGCCATATGCGGTGGGGCTGAATAACCACATGGGCAGCAAAATGACATCCAGCCTGCCAGGGATGCAGAAGGTGATGCAGGTACTAAATCAGTACAATTTCTACTTTCTCGACAGCATGACTATCGGCAACAGCCAGTCAATCCCGGCCGCTGAAGGAACGCATGTTAAGGTACTGAAGCGTCGGGTGTTTCTCGATGACAGCCAGAATGATGCAGCGATTCGCGAACAATTTAACCGCGCGGTGAAACTGGCGCAGCGCGATGGTTATGCCATTGCCATCGGGCATCCTCATCCCAATACGGTGCGGGTATTGCAGCAAATGCTGCCAACATTGCCTGCGGATATCACGCTGGTGCGTCCCAGCCAGTTGCTGAATGAGCCGTTACATCAGGGGTCCGGGCCAGCCAAACCGCAGCCCACTCCTGTACCTCATTTCCGTGCACCTGGTGTCTGTAAGGCCAGCAAACCGCTGCCACCCGTGCCACAAAGTCGGGCAGTATCTCTGCTCGCAGAGAGCATTCAGCAAAGTCCCTTTATCCGGAATCTGACAAATTTGTTCTGAGCTGCTTCCCATTGCCGCGCAGATAATGGAGAATTTTCTTCTGACCGCATTGCATCGTCAATGCGGTTAAACGATACCCAAACAGCATCGCCGGCAATGAAACTTAACCCAGATCAACCGGTCAAATAAGTTTCATTATAATCAGTGCATGAAGAACGAGTCAGTCAATGCGTAAGATCTGGAAAACCAAGCTGTTAGATAAGGCTATTGTTATTCACAATTTCGTGAAACGCCATCAGGTTGAAACATCCGTCGATTTTTCAGCATTGCGTCCTGCGCACATTTTAATTTTCTCGACCACCGCACTCGGCGACTTTCTTTTTAACACCCCGGCGATTCGCGCTGTTCGCAACCGTTATCCTGACGCAATCATTACACTTATCGCCCATCAGAAATTCGCTGAGTTTCTCCAGGAGGGTGATGACTGGGATAACCTGGTATTCTGGAATAATAAAGCCATCACCATCCCCGGCTTGTTAAAGCAATTAAAATCCTACCCCAAAGCCGAGCTGGCATTATTGCTACATTCGCATGAGCCTTATGATTATTTGTCCGCGATCATGGCTGGTGCGAAGTACATTATCAAGGATAACTATAAGGATAATGTGCCACTGCGTGACAAATGGTTGATTGATTATATCATTGCATTCAAAGGCCATATTATTGAACGTAAACTGCAATTAGTTCAGGCTCTGGGCTGTGACATAACCGATATAGAAATGAAGCTCCCCTTCCGGATCGCGGAAAAAAAGGTTCTCCCTTCACCTACAGTGGGTTTGCAGCTTGGGGCTTCTACGCCGGAACGCTGTTGGGCACCCGAAAACTTTGCGGCCATGACTCTACAGCTACTTGATCATTCTCCGCATTTATCTTTTGTGTTGATTGGTGGTCCCGGAGATAAAGGAAGAGCAGAAGCTTTTCTCAATCGGCTCCCTGAACAATATCATGATCGTATAGTTAATCGGGTCGGTGATACTTCCCTGCCCGAATTGTGCGCACTGATTAATGATTTTGATCTGTTGGTGACAGGAGATACCGGCCCCCTGCACATTGCCGTGACTGTAAAAACACCGACTCTGGGGTTATTCGTCACCGCTAACCCTTATGCTACTGGTGCCTTACAAAACCCAGAGTTGCATCATATGATTTATATTGGTCGTCAGAAATCACAGGATCATCTGGCCCATCTCATGGATGTCATTAAACCTGAGAGAGTTACAGAGCAGGTTGAACGAATTCTCAGAAAATTTCGCCCAGAAATTCAACTAATGAAACAATCTAACGGGTAAAATTATTCTCTGAATCATACGAATTTTTTTTCCAGGCTCGATGATATTAGCTATACTTCGACGAGGAAAAAGAAATTGCTCAGAGATGTTCATGGAATGACGGCATCTTCAGTTCAGTTACGAATTCGAAGAAGTAATAAACATCGACAGGTTCTGGTATGTTTTATGAACAGTAAGGTTTTATCGATTGTTGTCACAGCCCATAATCTGGAAGGGCATATTAAGAAAACTCTGGAAAGTATACTTCTGGCGGTTGGTAACAAAGTATCTTCTTGTGAGTTGATACTTATTGATGATGCTTCGGTCGATGGAACCAGCAATATTCTGCGTGAATTTGCGGATAAAAATGAGAACACTTTTTATTATCGCACAGAATTTAAAAATATCGGAAAAGTCAGAAACTTCGCCATTGATAAATGCCAGGGTGAATACATTACCATGGTCGATGGTGATGATCTGGTTTATGAAAAATCGCTAGCCAACATAATAGACTTCCTCGAGAATAACGACATAGACATTCTTATCTCTCCCCTTTATGAAATCAAAGGTGAGATTCCACTGCTCGACAACTGGCAATGGAAAGTCCCGAAGAAGATCACCCAGGATAATGCCATTGAAGAATTCCTTATTCACAAGAAATTCCAGGGTCATTTTATCGGAAAAATAGTCAATAAGTCTTTATTCAGGAATTCATGTTTTCCGGATTTTTTTTGTTATGAAGATATCGCGCTAATTCCTGAGATATTGAAAAAAGCAGCCAATGTCTATTTCTGCCAGCACGCTTTTTATATTTATATTAAGCAAGCTCATAGTCTTTCCAGTGCATTATCGGCAGAGAAACTTGAGTTAAAGGCGCAAGCATTATTAATGATGGATGCTGAATTTGGCAATCACTGGCGTCATCTGACCGCTATTCATGTGGTTCAGTTATTATATAAACATAAAAAACAGTTATCGGAAGCATCGCAGAGTGCGATGTACGATATTCTGCGTCAAACATCAGCCTCGAAATTCTTCCTTAGCTCAAGTGTCAGATTAAGCATAAAGAAAAAATACCTTATCCTTAAGTTGAAGATCCGTTAAATAGATTCCAGCCCATAAAAAATTAATGAGCTGGAATTGATGCTGACTGATTTATGACTGGAGAAGTTCGCTTAGTCTGGCATATACCACAGCAGATGAAACGGAAGACAAATTATTATCCTCAGCTTTCAAACTAAACTGATTTTTCCCATATCCACCAATCAGCCCCGGATCTGTCGGACCGTACAACGTAATATTTGGACGATCCAGCGCTGCCGTCAGGTGGCTCAACCCTGTGTCCACTGACACTACAGCACGCGCACCAGCCAGTTGACGGGCAACCTGTTCCAGCGTCAGGCGCGGCAGTACCTCAACATGGTCAAAGCCTTCAGCAAGGCGCAGAGCGCGTTGATGTTCATGCTCAGCCCCCCAGGGTAACTTCACGCGCAGCCCGGTTGATTGCACTAATTCAATCAGCTCACGCCAGTGAGTTTCCGGCCAATGTTTGTTGTCACGCGTTGTTGCATGCAAAAACACCAGATACTGCCCGGTATCTGCCGGAAGCTCCGTGAGAAAATGCCCTGCAATTGCATAATCACCCTGAGTAGCAGGTTTTTCATAGCCGAGGCTTTTCGCGAACAATTCACGCGTGCGTTCTACCGCATGTTGCTGCTTGTTGATTTCATGGCGTTTGTCGTACCACCAGCTGGCAAAGGGTTCACGAGCACTGCGGCTATCCTGGCCGTGTTTCACCCCTTTCGCCAGACGGGTGACCAGCGCTGCGCTTTTAATCAGCCCCTGTGCGTCAATCACCACGTCATACTCGCGCGCCTGTAACTCACGCTTAAACAACACGCGTTCTTCGCGTTGCTGGCTACCGAACCAATGCTTACGCCAGCGACGAATCCCCACTGGCAGCACTTTATCTACTGCCGGATGCCACGCCGGGATTTGGGCAAAATTTTCTTCCACAACCCAATCAAAACGAATGCCAGGAATCGCCTGCATTGCATCGGTCAACGCAGGCAGTGAGTGCAGGACATCGCCCATAGAAGAAGTTTTAACAATCAGGACGTGCATGTTTACTCCTGCGCCGCGTTGAGCAAAGCGCTTAATTCCTGATGCACGCGCGTGGGCTGAATGTCGATCAGGCTTTGATGATAGCCCTGTTCGGCATCGCCTTTGCGGACTTTGTGATAACCGGTGATCAGGCGAATAACGCGAGCCTGATGCGACAGTGGCGGGGTGAAATCGGGGCTGCTGGGGCCATATAATGCCACCAGCGGGCGGTTAAGAGCGGCTGCAATATGCATCAGACCGGAGTCATTGCTGACCACCGCAGCACAGTTCGCCAGCAGAATGACCGCCTGCTCCAGCTGCGTTTCACCCGCCAGGTTTTTACAGTGCGTACGTGCCACCTCGGGCAGAGTCTGAATGATGGTATCGCCAGTCTCGCGATCTTTGGCCGAACCAAACAGCACCACCTGATACCCTTCACCGATTAACTGTTCTGCCAGCGCGGCATAATGATAATGCGGCCAGCGTTTTGCCGGACCGAACTCCGCACCCGGGCAGAAGCCAATCGCAGGACGATCGGCAGAGAGCGCAAACTGTGCTGCCGTCATGCGCTTCTCATCTTCCTCTACCCGGAGCTGCGGCCACAATAAGGGTTGCGGCAACTGCTGCGCCGCAGCAACGGGTTTATCGTAGCCAAGCGCGACATAGCGCTCAACCATCAGCGGAAACGCGGCTTTATCCAGCACACGCACATCATTCAGCACACCGTAGCGCATCTCCCCACGCCAGCCGATACGGCGTTTAATACCGGCAAAAAACGGTACCAGCGCTGATTTGAAGGAGTTCGGCAGCACATAGGCGCGATCGTAACCGCTGGCCTGCAAGGTTTTGCCCAGACGGCGACGCTCACCCAGCGCCAGTGCGCCATGACCGAGCGGCATCGCCAGTGCCTGATTCACTTCCGGCATACGTGACAGCAGCGGACGGCACCAGGCGGGTGCCATGACATCAATAACAGCCTCAGGATGCTCAGCCTTGAGCGTGCGATAGAGACTTTGCGACATCATCATATCGCCGACCCAGGACGGGCCAATAACCAGAATTTTCATCGCTGCTGCCGATTTCCTTATGCGTTACGGTTCAGCCAGGCCATATATTCCGCAACACCAACGGCCACGGTTTTGAACGGTTTGTCATAACCTGCAGCGCGCAGTTTAGTCAGATCCGCCTGGGTATATGCCTGGTAACGGCCTTTCAGCTTGTCCGGGAACGGGATGTATTCAATCTCGCCTTGCTGATGGAATTTCAGCACCGCATCAGCCACTTCCTGGAAAGATTCCGCACGACCGGTACCGCAGTTGTAAATGCCGGAGATACCGTTTTCCCAGCACCACAGATTCACGGCGGCAACGTCATCAACGTGGATAAAATCGCGACGGAAATCGTCACTGCCTTCAAACAGCTTCGGGTTTTCGCCATTGCTGATTTGCGTGTTGAGATGGAAAGCCACGCTCGCCATGCTGCCTTTATGGCCTTCACGCGGACCGTAGACGTTAAAGTAACGGAAACCACATACCGGTGAGTCCGCTTCCGGCAGAATCTGGCGCACATAATGGTCGAACAACATTTTGGAGTAGCCATAAACATTCAGTGGCTGCTCATACTGACGTTCTTCGATGAAGTTGTCATTGCGGCCGCCGTAGGTGGCTGCGGAAGAGGCATACAGGAACGGAATTTCACGATCGAGACAGAAGTGCAGCAGATCTTTGGAATACTGATAGTTGTTATCCATCATGTATTTGCCGTCCCACTCGGTGGTGGACGAGCAGGCACCTTCATGGAATACCGCTTCGATCGGCCCCAGATCTTCACCGGACATGATGTAGCTGAGGAATTCCTCTTTATCCATGTAATCAGAGATGTCCAGATCCGCCAGATTCACGAACTTGGTGCCATCCTTCAGATTATCCACTACCAGAATGTCGGTATGACCGCGATCGTTCAACGCCTTGACGATGTTGCTGCCAATCATGCCAGCGCCACCCGTTACGATAATCATGTGCTTTGCCTTTAAACAGTTGGGGTAAACAGGAGGTTTCACCCACGAATATCTATCATCATAACATTTCAGCCCGCACCAGACAGCCAGATGACTCCGTAAGCCCGGCATATTTCCCACCCGTAGCGTGAACTATGCTGCAAAACGGAGATTTCATTGGCTGAAACGTCGTTAAACCGCTTTTCGATCAGTAATATGTGCCAAAATTTTGCTATCTGAGGAGCAGAATCATGTCCGATCAATTCTATTCGCAAATCCAGCAGCAACTTGAGACAACACGCCAGGAAGGATTGTTCAAACAGGAACGAACCATTACCTCGCCACAGCAGGCGGAAATCAGCGTTGCTCAGGGTCAGACGGTCATCAATTTTTGCGCCAATAACTATCTTGGTCTGGCGAACCATCCGACGCTGATTCAGGCGGCTAAAGAAGGGATGGATTCCCACGGTTTCGGCATGGCCTCAGTGCGCTTTATCTGTGGTACCCAGGATATCCACCAGCAGCTGGAACGCAAACTGGCCGATTTCCTCGGTATGGAAGATGCCATCCTGTTCTCCTCCTGTTTTGATGCCAACGGTGGCCTGTTTGAGACGCTGCTCGGCGCGGAAGATGCCATCATCTCCGATGCGCTCAATCACGCGTCGATCATTGATGGCGTTCGCCTGTGCAAAGCGCAGCGTTATCGCTATGCCAACAATGATATGAACGAATTACGTGTACGCCTGCAGGAAGCGCGGGACAAAGGCGCACGCCATATCCTGATCGCCACCGATGGCGTGTTTTCAATGGATGGCGTGATTGCCAACCTGCAGGGGATTTGCGACCTGGCAGATGAGTTTGATGCGCTGGTAATGGTCGATGATTCACACGCCGTCGGTTTTGTCGGTGCCTGTGGGCGTGGCACCCATGAATATTGTCACGTGATGGACCGCGTCGATATTCTGACCGGCACCCTGGGCAAAGCACTGGGCGGTGCATCAGGCGGTTATGTCGCCGCGAAAAAAGAGGTGGTGGAGTGGTTGCGTCAGCGTTCACGCCCTTATCTGTTCTCTAACTCACTGGCCCCGGCGATAGTGGCAGCTTCGCTGCGGGTGCTGGAAATGCTGAGTGAAGGCGATGGCCTGCGCCAGCGTCTGTGGGAAAACGCGCGCTATTTCCGCGAACAAATGGCCGCCGCCGGATTTACCCTGGCGGGTGCCGATCACGCCATCATTCCGGTGATGCTTGGCGATGCGAAGGTGGCGCAGGAGTTTGCCAGCCTGTTGCAACGCGAAGGCATTTACGTGACTGGCTTCTTCTATCCGGTCGTACCCAAAGGCCAGGCACGTATTCGTACCCAGATTTCTGCCGGCCATACCCAGGCACAGCTGGAGCAGGCGGTAGCGGCCTTTACCCGTATTGGTCAGCAGCTGGGCGTGATCGCCTGAGGAGCCGGGAATGAAAGCACTCGCGAAATTAAAAGCGGAAGAAGGCATCTGGATGGTGACCGATGCGCCGATTCCGGAACCAGGCCATAACGACCTGCTGATAAAAATCCGCAAAACCGCGATTTGCGGTACCGATATCCATATCTACAACTGGGACGACTGGTCACGGAAAACCATCCCGGTACCGATGATCACCGGCCACGAATACGTTGGCGAAGTGGTGGCCATCGGGCAGGAGGTGAAAGGTTTCACCATCGGCGACCGCGTCTCGGGCGAAGGTCATATTACCTGCGGCCACTGCCGTAACTGCCGTGCCGGACGCACCCATCTGTGCCGCAATACCGTCGGCGTGGGTGTTAATCGTCAGGGATGCTTCGCCGAGTATTTGGTCATTCCGGCCTTCAATGCCTTTAAAATCCCGGACAACATCTCCGACGAGCTGGCGGCCATTTTCGATCCCTTCGGCAATGCGGTGCATACCGCACTGTCGTTTGATCTGGTGGGCGAAGATGTGCTGATTTCCGGTGCGGGTCCGATAGGCATCATGGCCGCCGCCGTGTGTAAGCATGTCGGCGCACGCAATGTGGTGATCACCGACATCAACGAATATCGCCTCGGCCTGGCGCGTAACATGGGCGTGACGCGCGCGGTAAATGTGGCACAGGAGAATCTGCATGAAGTGATGGCTTCACTGGGGATGACCGAAGGCTTTGATGTCGGGCTGGAGATGTCTGGCGCGCCACCTGCCTTTCGCAGTCTGCTGGACGTAATGAACCACGGTGGCCGTATCGCGCTGCTCGGTATCCCGCCGGGGGAGATGGCGATTGACTGGAACCAGGTGATTTTCAAGGGGCTGTTTATCAAAGGGATCTACGGTCGTGAGATGTTTGAAACCTGGTACAAAATGGCAGCACTGATCCAATCCGGCCTCGATCTGACGCCTATCATCACTCATCGTTTCCCTATTGACGACTTCCAGCAGGGCTTTGATGAGATGCGTTCCGGCCACTCAGGCAAAGTGATACTGAGCTGGGATTAATTATCACCAGCGATAGCGCCCTGCCTTCCTAAACGGTATAAAGGGCGCTTCACTTAGCAATTCAGTCTGGATGTGACATGCGCATTTTAATGATTATTGATGGTTTACCGGGCGGCGGCGCAGAGAAAGTGGTGCTGACCCTTAGCGAATCGATTCATAAAATGGGGCATCACGTCACCCTCTACTCGCTGGCTGAAACCTGCGCCTATGCCCTGCCGGAAGGTGTCGAGTACCGCTTCATCACCCAGCACAGCAAGGCCCCGTGGCGTAAGCTGACTGAGTTGTCACGCCGCGCCAGAAAACTGGATGATGTTTTACGCCAGGATGAAGCGCAAAACGGCAAATATGACCTGATCATCTCCAACCTGCATAAAACCGACCGCATTGTGGCGCGTAGCCAGGCCATCGATCGTTCACGTTTATGGTTCTGCATTCATGGTGTGTTGTCATCAACCTATCTCGGCCATCGTAAGGGGCTGAATTACTGGTTCAAAAAACAGAAGATGGCGAGCATTTACCATGGCCGCAATATCACCGCCGTTTCCCAGGCCGTGCTGGACGACCTGGTGGATGTGATGGGGGTACGCACCGCAAAAACCGCGGTGATTAACAACCCCTTCGATTTACAGGCACTGCGCCAGCGCGCGGATGAACCCTGCGATCTGGCAGGTACTGACTATCTAATCAACGTAGCGCGTATTCACCCGCAAAAACGTCAGGACCGTCTGCTGGAAGCCTTTGCCCAATCAGGCCTTGCTGACCGGGCAAAATTGGTGCTGCTGGGCACCGGTACAGAAGAACGTATTGCCGCCGCCAAACAACTGGCGCAGAAACTGAATATCGCCGATCGCGTACTGTTCCTCGGTTTTCAGTCCAACCCTTTCCCGTACATCAAACATGCGCGTCTGATGGTGATGAGTTCTGACAGCGAAGGCTTTGGCAACGTGATTGTTGAATCGCTGATTTGCGGCACACCGGTGATCAGTACGCGCTGCCCGGGTGGCCCGGAAGAGATTCTGGTGAAAGCGGGGATGGCGGATATGCTGACGCCGATCGATGCTCAGGCGCTGGCCAGGAAAATGGTCGAGGTTTACGACCATTTACCGGCAATTAATGAACAGGCACTCAGCCTGTACGACGTGACGGCCATCAGCCGTCAGTATGTCGATCTAGCCGCCCGTTAACGCAGCGCGAGGCGCTGCCAGGCCTGCCAGACCGTTTCCGGTGAGATATCACTGCATTCGCCCGAAGCGGTCTGCATGATTTCATACTCGCCCGACCACGGATGCCAGATTTGTGCGTTGGTATCGCCAAAAAACACCACCTGCTTTTTATGCAATCCAGCCGCGATGTGCATCTGGCCGCCATCGCTGCATAAAATCTGCTCACAACCATCAAACCCAGCGATCAATTCACGAATCGAAGCCGTGGCATAACGTGCCAGTCGCGGGGAGTCCACCATTTGCATCAGCTCATCCGCCCGCGCCGCATCACCTTTATCGTTGGGATCCAGCGCCCCCTGCGGGGACCAGAACAGCAGCACGCGCGCCTGCTCATCTTCCAGCAACTGACGAATAAAAGTTGCGTAGGCAGCGACAGGCCAGCGTCGTTTCGGGCTACGACTGCTGATGTGCACGCCGTAGGTTTTGCCCGCACCAGGCAGCAATTGCGCCACCCGCGCGCTTGCCTGTGCGCGTTCCACATCAGAAAGATAAAGGTTCACCTGTGGCACTTCAGGCGCGTTCTGGGTTAACGCGGAAAGGTAGGAATAGGTGTGTTCCACCTGGTGAGTGCCATGAAAGTCCTGTTTCTGGAAAGGATGATCCAGCACGGCATCCGCCTGGGCAGCACCGATAATATTGTGCGCACCGGCCATTTTAGCCAGCCGCAGGCTGTATTTGCAGGGCACCGGGTTTGCCAGGATCGTGGCGTCGAAACGGGTTTTACGCAAGGCGAGCATGATTTTGACGCGTTGCCAGTATACGCCCAGCGTCGTTTCGTTTTTGCCGCGATGTTTCGCCTTTTTATACACAAATAACCGATCAACGTTGGGATTATGGTCCACCACATCCTCGGCGATTTTATTCACCAGCAGGGTCAGTTTAGCGTCGGGAAAGGCCTGCTTCAGACCCTCCAGCAATGGCGTGGTGCACACCATATCGCCAATGTTGTCACGCCTGATAACTAAAATATTCTTCATGTTGCTGCCCAGAGTTAACTTGCTTTCGCCCGGAAAATTGGCCCTGAAATGATCGCAAAATGCTGAAAACCCTCGGGACCAACTCTTTTTGACCATTAATGTGCAAAAAGTTCTGAATTGCCTGGTAATAATTAATGTCAGGATTTCGTTAATAATTCATTAAAACAATACAGAACAATGTCGCTAAACAACCCTGTCCTTTCCATCATCACCCCGATGTATAACGCCGGAGAGATGCTGGAAACGTTTATACAATCGCTGCTGGCCCAGACTCTGACCGGTCTGGAGATCATTATTGTCAACGATGGTTCGACTGATGGTTCCGGGGAACGTGCAGAGACTTACGCACAGCAGCACCCGCATATCAGGGTGGTTCATCAACCTAATGGTGGTGTATCACGCGCCCGTAATGCCGGGCTGGCTATCGCACGCGGTAAATATGTCACCTTTCCCGATGCTGATGACACCATGCATCCGACGATGTATCAGACATTAGTGGAGATGGCGGAACAGGATAATCTTGATGCTGCCCAATGTAACGCCGCACGTTTTTTTCAGACCAGCCAGAAAACCAAACCGCTGATTCCGCTCGACCGCCTGACCAGCACCGGGGTACTCAGTGGCCCGGAGTGGCTCAGCAAAGCGCTGAACACCCATCGTTATTTGCATGTGGTGTGGCTGGGCATCTATCGCCGCACAATAATCGAACAACAACAGCTTACTTTTGAACCTGGCCTGCATCATCAGGACATTCCCTGGACCACCGAATTTATGCTGAACGCTCAGCGGGTGCGCTACACCGACCAGGTGTTGTACCGCTATTACATGCACGATGCCTCAATCAGCAATCGTAAACGTACCGGTGAACGCAATGTGGCTTATCAACGTCACTACCTGAAAATTGCCAGGATGCTGGAGGAGATCAATGCGCGTTACCAGCATAAGGTGAGAATCTACCCGGCGTTTCATTATCAGATCACCCATGAAGCACTGAGCGTCTGCCATAGCATCAGGCGCGAGCCAGAAGCGAGTGCACGTCAGGCAATTATTCATGACCTCTTCGCCACCCAAACGCACAAACGAATGTTGCGCAATGCGCGCGGCATAAAACAATGGTATCAACTGTTGTTGTGGCTGAGCCGTATTTATCGCTGGCGAGAGAAATAAGCGCCGCGCCTGACTTTCACCCCTGGGGGGTTTGCCCTACAATCAGCTCACTGAATTCTGAGATCATTTGAGTATGGCAAGCCCGATTCCAGACCACTTTGCACCCCAAAACATTCTGCTAATTAAGCTGCGCCATCATGGTGATATGCTACTGACCACCCCTGCGATTAATGCTCTCCGGCAGCGTTATCCGCAGGCCAACATTGACGTTCTGCTCTACAAAGAAACGCGCCCGATGCTGGAAGCGCACCCCGCCATACGTCAGCTGCATATTATCGATCGTAACTGGAAAAAAGAGGGCGGATGGCAGAAGTTACGCCATGAGATGGCGCTGATTTCAGCGGTACGGACCTGTCATTATGACCTGGTGATCAATCTCGCCGATCAGTGGCGCAGTGCCATCATCACCGCTTTTTCCGGCGCTCCGGTACGTATCGGTTTCGCCTTTAACAAACGCGATAATGCATTCTGGCGCTGGTGCCATAACCAGCTGGTCAGCACCGCCGACCACGGCACATTACACACCGTAGAACAGAATATGTCGGCGCTGGCTCCGCTCGGCATCAATGCCGCAGGCGCTACAGCCTCGATGCATTTCAGCGCCGCCGACCAGCAAAAAGTGCAGCAGATGCTGGCTCAGCATCAGGTCAGCGCGTCTTATGTGGTGGTACAGCCCACCTCTCGCTGGGAATTCAAATGCTGGGATGATGAGAAAGTCGCTCAGATGGTCGACACGCTGGCTGCTGACGGCCACACCATCGTGCTAACCGCTGCACCGGATAAAAAAGAGCTGGCGATGATTGAACGTATTCAGTCGCTGTGTCAGAACGACAACATCGTGTCGCTGGCTGGCCAGTTCTCTTTACCTCAGCTGGCTGCGTTAATCGCGGGTGCCCGGCTGTTTATTGGCGTCGATTCTGCGCCAATGCATATGGCTGCGGCGCTACAGACGCCCTGCCTGGCGCTGTTTGGTCCGACGAAATTGCAGTTCTGGCGTCCCTGGGGTAATAACAATCGCGTCATCTGGGCCGGTGATTATGGCCCCCTGCCTGACCCTGACTCGATCAATACCAAAACCGACCAGCGTTATTTGTCGGCGATTCCGGTTGCAGATGTCGTCGCCGCCGCAAGGAGCTTTTTGCATGACTAAGTTACGCCTGGCGATTGTCCGTCAGAAGTATCGTCCGGATGGCGGTGCCGAGCGTTTTATCTCACGCGCGCTGGAAGCCCTCGACAGTGAACAACTTGATCTGAATATCATCACCCGCAGCTGGCAAGGTACGCCCAATCCGGCATGGCATCTGCATATTTGTAATCCGGCAAAATTCGGGCGGATTTCACGCGAGCGGGGCTTTGCCCGGGCGGCACGAGCCTGCTGGGAGCGGGAGAAGTTTGATATTGTGCAGAGCCATGAGCGCATTGCCGGATGCGATATCTTTCGCGCCGGGGATGGCGTACACCGTGTCTGGCTGGAGCAGCGGGCGCGCATCGTCTCAGGCTGGCAGCGGCTGAGCGCCACGTTGAGCCCCTATCATCGTTATGTGTTACAGGCGGAAAGCGAGATGTTCAATGCACCGTCGCTGAAGGCGGTGATTTGTAACTCGGAGATGGTGAAGCAGGACATTTTGCGTTGTTTTACGCTGGATGCCCGCAAGATTCATGTCATTCACAACGCGATTGATAGCCAGCGTTTTCAGCCCGCGACCGAAGCGCAACGTCACGCATCACGCCAGCAGCTGAATCTGCCGCAGGATGCCACTGTGATGATTTACGTCGGCTCCGGTTTTGAACGCAAAGGGTTAAAGTCAGCGATTGAAGCGGTTGCACGTAGCGATCGCTACCTGATTGTGGTCGGCCAGGACAAACAGCTGACGCGGTATCAACAGCTGGCGAATCAGCTGAACTGTCTCGATCGTTTGCGTTTTGTTGGTGTGCAGCAGGATGTGCAGCCGTTTTACCATGCCGCCGATGCGCTGTTGTTGCCAACGCTCTATGATCCTTTTCCGAATGTGGTGCTGGAAGCGATGGCCTGTGGCCTGGCGGTGATTACCAGCACGGGCTGCGGTGGTGCCGAATTTATCCAGGCTGGTCAGGAAGGCTTCGTCTGTGATGCTTTGGATATCAAGGCATTAAATGAGGCGGTGCTGGCGATACCTTCCCTTTCGCAGAATTCCGCGCTGGGTGAGGCCGCACGCCGCAGAATTGAACCTTATGGTCCGAAACGTCTGGCACAGGCGTTGACCTCGCTTTATCAGCAAGTGTTACAGCCGGTTTGATGAAGTGGTATGAGCAGGCGCCCGGTTTCTGATAACATGCCGCCATCTTGATTTCTTATGCTTTTTGACGCGAACCTGTCGTAACGATAACTATGACGACTCTATACACAGCCCTGCTCTATCTGATCCAGCCTTTTATCTGGCTGCGCCTGTGGCTGCGCGGTCGAAAAGCCCCGGCCTATCGTAAGCGCTGGGCGGAACGCTATGGCTATTGCAGTGGCAAGGTCGAGCCGAACGGTATTGTGCTGCATTCCGTCTCGGTGGGAGAAACCCTCGCCGCCGTTCCGCTGGTGCGTGCGCTGCGTCATCGTTATCCGACCCTGCCGATCACCGTCACCACCATGACCCCGACGGGTTCAGAGCGCGCACAATCGGCATTTGGTAAAGACGTGCATCACGTCTACCTGCCGTACGATCTGCCGGGTGCCATCAATCGCTTCCTTGATACGGTCAACCCACGGCTGGTGATCATCATGGAAACCGAGCTGTGGCCGAATATTATTCGTATTCTGCATCAGCGCCAGATTCCACTGGTGATTGCCAACGCACGCCTGTCCGAACGTTCCGCCAAAGGCTACAAGAAGCTGGGTGGCTTTATGCGCGACCTGCTGCAAAGTATCACGCTGATTGCTGCGCAGAATGAGGAAGATGGTGACCGTTTTCTCAGCCTTGGGTTGAAGCGCTCGCATCTCGCGGTGACCGGTAGCCTGAAGTTTGATATTTCCGTCACACCAGAACTGGCTGCCAAAGCTGTGACACTGCGTCGTCAGTGGGCACCGCGTCGTCCGGTGTGGATCGCCACCAGCACCCACGATGGTGAAGAAGCGATTGTGCTTGATGCGCATCGTCGTCTGCTGGCGCAGTTCCCTGATTTGCTACTGATTCTGGTGCCACGTCATCCGGAACGTTTTAAAGATGCCTGTGAACTGACGCAAAAACGCGGTTTCAGCTTTACGTTGCGCAGCAGCGGCGAAATCCCATCCAGCGCTACCCAGGTGGTGATTGGCGATACCATGGGTGAACTGATGCTGTTGTACGGCATTGCCGATCTGGCCTTTGTTGGCGGCAGCCTGGTGGAACGTGGCGGGCATAATCCACTCGAACCCGCTGCTCACGCTATTCCGGTCCTGATGGGTCCGCACATCTGGAACTTCAAAGATATCTGCGCCAGGCTGCAACAGGCCGAGGGGCTGATTACGGTTACTGATGTTGTGTCGCTGGAGAAAGAGGTCGCCAACCTGCTACAGGATGATGACTACCGCCGTTATTATGGCCGCCACGCGGTGGAAGTGCTGCACCAAAACCAGGGCGCATTACAGCGTCTGCTACAGTTACTCGAACCCCATTTACCGCCGCGAGCCCACTAATGTCGCAACGCCAACGCCTCTCCGTGGTAATGATCGCTAAAAATGAAGCTGCATTGCTGCCGGAGGCACTGACCTCCGTTAGCTGGGCGGATGAGATCATTGTGCTGGATTCCGGTAGCCATGATGCTACCGCAGACGTCGCCCGCCAGCACGGTGCGCAGGTTTATCAGGCCGAAGCCTGGGCCGGGTTTGGCAAACAACGTCAGCGCGCACAGGCGAAAGCCAGCGGCGATATGATTCTGATGATCGATGCCGATGAGCGTGTCACCGCGCCGCTGCGCAGTGCTATCGAGCAGGTTCTGCAACAACCTCCGGCAAACACCGTTTATAGCCTGAGCCGCAGCAACCTGTTTCTTGGCCGTTTTATGCGCCATAGCGGCTGGTATCCGGATCGCGTGATGCGTCTCTATCCACGCCATCTGAGCTACAACGACAATCTGGTGCATGAGTCGCTGGAAACCCAGGGCGCACCCGTGGTCGTCCTGCCGGGTGATTTACAGCATCTCACCTGCCGCGACTTGGTGGCGTTCCAGCGTAAGCAGCTGAATTATGCCGAAGCCTGGGCGCAGGAGCGTTTTCAGCGTGGTAAACGGTGCGGGCTGTTCTCCATCTTTAGCCATACACTGGGCGCTTTCCTGAAAACCCTGCTGCTGCGTGCAGGTTTTCTTGATGGTAAACAAGGCTGGATTCTGGCGGTGGTCAACGCACAGTACACCTTCAACAAATATTCGGCGCTCTGGGCGCTGCATCACACCTCAACACAAGGCCGCGTATGAGCACCAAAGCGATTTACCCCGGCACTTTCGATCCCTTCACTCTCGGCCATATGGATATTGTCACGCGCGCAGCACAGATGTTTGACCACATCGTGGTCGCGATTGCTGCCAGCCCGAGTAAAAAACCGCTGTTCAGCCTTGATGAGCGTGTTGATATGGCACGCCAGGTAACGGCCCATCTGGGTAATGTTGAGGTGATTGGTTTCAGCGACCTGATGGCAAACTTTGCCAAAGCGCAGCAGGCTAACGTGCTGGTACGTGGTCTGCGAGCGGTGTCTGATTTCGAATATGAGCTACAGCTGGCGCAGATGAATCGCCATCTGCTCCCCACCCTCGAAAGTGTATTTTTGATGCCGTCGGAAGGGTTCTCGTTTGTCTCTTCTTCGCTGGTCAAAGAAGTGGCGCGTCACCAGGGGGATGTGCAGGCATTTCTGCCTGCCGTGGTCCATCAGGCGCTGCTCAGCAAGCTGGCGCAGCCTTAATGCTGGCAGCGCGGGCACCAGAAGGTGCTGCGTTGCCCATGCTTCCCACTGACGATTGGCGTGCCACAGACACGGCATGGCTCGCCAGCCCGACCATATACCTGTAATTCCTGAGCAAAATAACCGGGCTTACCGTCGGTTTGCAGGAAATCACGCAGCGTGGTGCCGCCCTGTTCAATCGAACGCAGCAACACAGCCTTAATGGTATTTGCCAGCAGCATGGCTTCTTCTTTGCTCAGACTCATGGCCAGACGATCGGGAATGATCCCGGCAGTGAACAACGATTCGCTGGCGTAAATATTACCGACGCCCACCACGACTTTGTTATCCATCAGCCACTGCTTAATCACCGTGCGTTTGCCGCGCGATTTTTCAAACAGATAGTCGCCATCAAAATCATCGCTCAACGGTTCAGGACCGAGATGCGCCAGTACACTGCTGCCCGCTAAGTCGTTACTCCACAGCCAGGCACCAAAACGGCGTGGATCGGTGTAGCGCAGCACTTTGCCGTTACTCATCACCAAATCAACGTGGTCATGTTTCGCTGCGGGCATTTCGCCAGGCAACATACGCAGGCTACCGGACATGCCGAGGTGAATGATGATCCAGCCGGTGGGCAACTCCAGCAGCAGATACTTCGCGCGACGCTGCACGCTCAGAACCGGCTGGTCGCTCAGCGCGTGGATTTCACTGGAAACCGGCCAGCGCAGACGGGAATTGCGTACGACGGCATGCAGAATGGTTTCGCCCACCATGTGGGGCTCGATACCGCGTCGGCTGGTTTCTACCTCTGGTAATTCAGGCATCTCATCTCCTCAACGAACCGCAGAAACAAAAAACCCGGCCGAGGCCGGGTTTTTCGCAGAACACTAAAATTACTTAATTTTAGCTTCTTTGTAGATCACGTGCTGACGTACAACCGGATCGAACTTTTTCAGTTCCAGTTTCTCAGGTTTAGTACGTTTGTTCTTCGTGGTGGTATAGAAGTGACCTGTACCAGCAGAGGAAACCAGCTTGATCTTCTCACGAATACCTTTAGCCATGATTCAGTTCCTTAGTACTTCTCACCACGGGCGCGGATTTCGGCCAGAACCGTATCGATGCCCTTCTTATCAATAACACGCATACCTTTAGCAGATACACGCAGAGTAACGAAGCGCTTCTCGCTCTCAACCCAGAAACGGTGTGAGTGCAGGTTCGGCAGGAAACGGCGTTTCGTCGCGTTCAATGCGTGGGAACGGTTGTTACCGGTCACCGGACGCTTTCCAGTTACCTGGCAGACTCGTGACATGTCTATTCTCCAAAAATCAAATCAGCTCGAGCTTTAAAAACATAGGTTTTGGCCGCCTCGTCAGGCCTTAGCCCGCCCAGGCGAGTTCCATGTGAACCCGCTAAGCTGGCCCAAACGCCAAACCCGAGATTCTCAAAGGTGGCGTAGTATACGCCGGTCAGCGCTGGTGCTCAAGTCCCGAACAAATAAAGATCCCTCTGGATCGGGTAAAAACACACCGTTTCTTCAAGTTTAGCGCTCAAAATTACAGCCAGCCGCGCTCAGCAAAAGAGATAAACTCGCCATGACCGATCACCAGATGATCAAGCAAGCGGATATTCAGCAACGAACACGCTCTGGTGATTCTTTCGGTAATTTCACGGTCGGCCCGGCTAGGTTCGGCAGAACCGGAGGGGTGATTATGCGCCAGAATCACCGCAGCCGCGTTGAGTTTCAATGCTTCACGTACGATTTCGCGAGGGTGGACTTCAACGCTGCTTATCGAACCGGAAAACATTTTCTGCGCCTGCAATACACGGTGCTGATTATCGAGAAAAAGTACCATGAAGATTTCTCGTTCCTGATGTGCCAGCACACTTTGCAGATAGTGATGCGTGACCTGAGGATTATCCATCACATTTTCACGCGCCAGCTGGCTGGCAAAAAAACGTCTGGCCGTCTCAGCCACTGCCTGAAGCTGCGCCATCTTGGCCATACCAACACCCTTAACACCTGCAATATCCTCTTTGCTGGCGCTCATAATGCCGTACAGAGAGCCAAATTCATTCAGCATCTGCCGCGCCAGCAGCATCACGCTGACGCCACATGAACCGGTACGCAAAAAAATCGCCAGCAGTTCCTCATCATCTAATGCTTCAGCCCCATGTAACGCCAGCTTCTCTCGTGGTGCCAGTTCCATTTTCACCCCCTCTCCCTTGCATAGCGACTATCCTGCGAGCCTGGCACAATGAAAGCCAGAGCGTTAAAGACGTTTTCAGAGCCGCCTCGCAAA
Source organism: Pantoea sp. X-Soil-TKNS-1280 (assembly GCF_059730475.1). Classification (NCBI taxonomy): domain Bacteria; kingdom Pseudomonadati; phylum Pseudomonadota; class Gammaproteobacteria; order Enterobacterales; family Erwiniaceae; genus Pantoea; species Pantoea sp. X-Soil-TKNS-1280. Next base: position 4,233,283 of record NZ_AP035962.1, read on the forward strand.
GGCCGCAGGCAGTGGAAAAGGGGACCCGGCGATTTTGTGGTAAAGTTGCTGCATCTGTCGTGCCGGGCCACGGCAACCTGCTTTGAGTTGAGGCGATTAAAATGACGGGATTAGCTGGAAAGAAAATTCTGCTGGGTGTCAGTGGCGGCATCGCCGCTTATAAAGCGCCGGAATTGGTGCGACGCTTGCGCGATCGCGGTGCCGATGTGCGTGTGATGATGACGGAGGCGGCCAAAGCCTTTATCACGCCACTCAGCCTGCAAGCGGTGTCCGGTTATCCGGTGTTTGACGATCTGCTCGACCCGGCGGCCGAGGCCGCGATGGGCCATATCGAGCTGGCAAAATGGGCAGACCTGATTGTGCTGGCCCCCGCCACCGCCGATCTGATTGCCCGCGTTACCGCAGGCATGGCTAATGATCTGGTGACCACCACCTGTCTGGCGACGGCGGCCCCCATCGCGGTGGTACCCGCCATGAACCAGCAAATGTATCGCGCTGCCGTGACTCAGGAGAATCTGCAACGTCTGCATGCGCGTGGCGTACTGATTTGGGGGCCAGACAGCGGTAGCCAGGCTTGTGGCGATATCGGCCCTGGCCGCATGCTCGACCCGTTGGCCATTGTGGCGCATGCGCTGGAATGGGCGTCGCCCGTCAACGATCTGCAACATCTCAACATTATGATCACCGCCGGCCCGACCCGTGAGGCGCTGGATCCGGTGCGCTACATCACCAATCACAGCTCGGGCAAAATGGGTTTTGCCATTGCTGCCGCAGCGACAAAACGCGGCGCGAAAGTGACGCTGGTGGCCGGACCGGTTACGCTGCCGACGCCGGCATGGGTGCAACGTGTTGATGTCACTACCGCTCAGGAGATGGAAGCGGCGGTGATGGCGCAAATCAGCCAACAACATATTTTCATTGCCAGCGCAGCCGTGGCAGACTACCGGGCGGCAAATATTGCCGCGGAGAAAATCAAAAAACAGGGTGGCGATGATAAAGTCACGCTGCAACTGGTGAAGAACCCCGACATCGTGGCCGGTGTGGCAGCACTTAAAACAGGGCGACCTTATGTCGTCGGGTTTGCCGCCGAAACCCGTAATGTGGAAGAATACGCGCGGCAAAAACGGGTACGAAAAAATCTCGACCTGATTTGCGCCAACGATGTGGCAAAAGCGGGCCAGGGGTTCAATAGCGACACCAATGCTCTTCACCTTTTTTGGCAGGAAGGAGAGAAAGTCTTACCGCTCAGTGATAAGACGCTCCTTGGCCAACAATTATTAGACGAGATTGTCAGCCGTTATGATGAAAAAAATCGACGTTAAGATTCTTGATGCGCGTGTGGGAACCGAGTTTCCACTGCCAACTTATGCAACCTCGGGTTCAGCCGGACTGGATTTACGCGCCTGTCTGGATGAAGCGCTGGAAATCACCCCAGGCAGCACCGTGCTGGTGCCAACCGGCCTCGCCATCCATATTGGCGATCCCAGCCTTGCCGCGGTGATTCTGCCGCGCTCCGGCCTCGGCCATAAGCATGGCATCGTGCTGGGTAACCTGGTCGGTCTGATCGACTCAGATTACCAGGGGCAACTGATGGTTTCGGTATGGAACCGTGGTCAGGACAGCTTCACTCTCCAGCCGGGCGACCGTCTGGCCCAGCTGGTATTCGTGCCCGTGGTTCAGGCTGAATTCAATCTGGTGGAAGATTTTGACGCCAGCGTGCGTGGCGCGGGCGGCTTCGGTCACTCTGGCCGTCAGTAACACGCGCTTTTCGCTCACGCCTCTGCCCTTTTTTCTTTTCCGCTCTGTGTGCACTGGACACCGGGCAGAAGCGTGAGTGTTGCCTGTTTTTGGTGAATTTCAGGGGTCTTGAAGGTCATGGCAGAAAAAAAGGTCGCGAAACGGAACCGACGCGAAGAAATTTTGCAGGCACTGGCGCAAATGCTGGAGTCAAGCGATGGCAGCCAGCGTATCACCACCGCGAAACTGGCGGCGAATGTAGGCGTTTCTGAAGCGGCGCTTTATCGTCACTTTCCCAGCAAAACGCGTATGTTTGACAGCCTGATCGAGTTTATTGAAGACAGCCTGATTACGCGCATCAATCTGATCCTGAAAGATGAAAAAGAAACGGAAGCACGCCTGCGTTTAATCGTGCAACTGATTCTGGGATTTGGTGAGCGTAATCCAGGGCTGACGCGTATTCTGACGGGCCACGCGCTGATGTTTGAACAGGATCGCCTGCAGGGGCGCATCAATCAGCTGTTCGAACGTATTGAAGTGCAGCTGCGGCAGGTGATGAAAGAGAAGAAGATGCGTGATGGCGAGGGCTTCCAGACCGATGAAACCCTGCTTGCCAGCCAGCTACTGGCCTTTTGCGAAGGGTTGCTGTCGCGCTATGTTCGCTCTGAATTTCGCTATCGCCCCACGGCGGATTTTGATATCCGCTGGCCGTTGCTGGCGGCGCAACTGGTATAACCGGGTTTATATTGTAACGGCGCGATAAATCGCGCCGTTAGTCCTTAAATCCCGTACTCTTTACGATACGCACGCACCTTCGCCAGGTGGTCCGCCATCTCCGGTTTCTCTTCCAGATAATCAATCAACTCAGCCAGGGTAATAATCGCGGTAACTTTGCAGCTGTAATCGCGTTCCACTTCCTGAATCGCGGAGATATCGCTGCGGCCTCGCTCCTGACGATCAAGGGAAATCAGCACGCCAGCCAGGGTGGCGTTGTGAGCATTGATGATATCCATGGATTCACGAATCGCGGTACCGGCGGTGATAACGTCATCCACCAGCATCACTTTCCCCTGCAACGGGCTACCAACCAGCAAACCACCTTCGCCGTGATCTTTCGCTTCTTTGCGGTTAAAGCAGTAAGGCACATCGCGGTCATGGTGATCGGCCAGCGCGACGGCCGTGGTCGTGGCAATCGGGATGCCTTTGTAGGCCGGGCCAAACAGCAGGTCAAAATCAACCCCACCGTCCACCAGCGCCTGAGCGTAAAAACGGCCTAATAACGCCAAATCGCGCCCGGTATTAAACAGACCGGCATTGAAGAAATAAGGACTTTTGCGTCCCGATTTCAGGGTGAACTCACCAAACTTCAATACCCCTTTGTTCAGGGCGAACTCAATAAACTGACGCTGCCAGGCTTTCATTTCTCACTCCTCAAATAAAGAAAAGGCGACTCTGTGGTCGCCTGTTACATCAATCTGCTAACGCCGCTTTCTGCGTCTGAATCAGCTGCTCAATACCGCCGCGCGCCAGCGCCAGCAACTCCAGCAACTCTTCATGACTGAACGGCTCGCCTTCTGCGGTGCCCTGCACTTCAATCATGCGGCCATCTTCCAGCATCACCACGTTCATATCGGTCTCAGCGGCGGAGTCTTCCACGTACTCAAGATCGCAACGGGCTTCGCCTTCAACGATGCCAACAGAAATGGCGGCAACCATGCCTTTTAACGGGCTGACTTTCAGTTTGCCATCGGCCACCAGCTTATTCAGCGCATCAGCCAAAGCCACACAGGCACCGGTAATGGACGCGGTGCGCGTGCCGCCGTCAGCCTGAATCACGTCACAATCCAGCGTGATGGTGTATTCGCCCAGCGCCTGCAAATCCACTGCAGCACGCAGTGAACGGGCGATCAGACGCTGAATCTCCAGCGTGCGGCCACCCTGCTTGCCTTTGGCCGCTTCACGCGCCATACGGCTGTGGGTAGAACGCGGCAACATACCGTATTCGGCTGTTACCCAGCCCTGCCCCTGACCTTTGAGGAAACGCGGTACGCCTTCGTCAACGGTGGCAGTGCACAGCACTTTGGTTTCGCCGAACTCAACGAGAACCGAGCCTTCGGCATGTTTGGTGTAGTGACGAGTGAGGGTGACGGGACGCACCTGGTTGACGTGTCGGCCTGCTGGACGCATGGTTTCTCTCCGGCTTACTTAGGTTTGGCTGCGCATTATACGGACTTCCTCCGCGGCTGTCCTGTCCTGCGGCGGCACAATCACAGATGAAATTCTGCCCGCACTGTGGCTAAATGCGCGCTTTCCCTCTTAAAAAAGATAAATGATGACAGCGATACTCCATTTCCTGCTGGCGCTGGTGGTGATCTTTGCCCTCGCGCTGCTGGTCAGTCATGACCGCAAACAAATTCGTCCGCGTTATATTATTCAATTGCTGCTGGTGGAAGCAGCGCTGGGCTGGTTTTTCCTGCACTCCGCCAGTGGCCTGGCGGTGGTTAGCTCCGTCGGTGGCTTCTTCGAAACCCTGCTGACGTTCGCCGCACAGGGCAGCGATTTCGTGTTTGGCGGCATGAGCAAACAGGGCCTGGCATTTATTTTCCTCGGCGTACTTTGCCCGATTGTGTTTATTTCTGCGCTGATCGGCATTCTGCAACACTGGCGCATTCTGCCGCTGCTGATTCGCCTGGTGGGCACCCTGCTGTCGAAGGTCAACGGCATGGGCAAGCTGGAATCTTTCAATGCCGTCAGCACATTGATTCTGGGTCAGTCAGAAAACTTCATCGCCTATAAAGGCATCCTGGGCGATATTTCCGCACCCCGCCTCTACACCATGGCAGCAACGGCAATGTCTACCGTGTCGCTCTCCATCGTTGGCGCGTATATGACGATGATCGAGGCAAAATACGTCGTTGCCGCGCTGCTGCTGAATATGTTCAGTACCTTTATCATCCTGTCGATCATCAACCCAACGCGTGCCCAGGACGAAGAACATATCGCACTGGATAAATTGCATGAGGATCAGAGTTTCTTTGAAATGCTGGGCGAATACATTCTCGCTGGTTTCAAAGTCGCGATGATTATTCTGGCGATGCTGATTGGCTTTATTGCGCTGATTGCTGCCGTGAACGCGCTGTTCGCCGCCGTATTTGGCTACAGCTTCCAGCAGTTACTCGGTTATGTGTTTTATCCGTTTGCCTGGTTAATCGGCATTCCATCGGCCGATGCCTTGCAGGCAGCCAGCATCATGGCGACCAAACTGGTGGCGAATGAGTTTGTGGCTATGATCGAGTTGAAGAAAGTCGCTGCAGAGATGACGCCACGCGGTCTGGGGATTTTGTCGGTGTTCCTGGTATCGTTCGCTAACTTTGCCTCAATCGGTATTGTCGCCGGTGCGATTAAAGGGCTGAACGAAGCGCAGGGTAATGTTGTATCGCGGTTTGGCTGGAAACTGGTATACGGTTCAACGCTGGTCAGTTTGCTTTCGGCGGCCTTTGCCGGATTGTTTATCTGATAAATAATGGCGACCCTGAGTCGCCATTTTCTTAGAAGCCAACGCAAACCAGGCCATCAACACGCATCACCGATTCCTGACTGAAGCGTTTTTTGTAGATATCGCGCAATGCGTTGATGTTGTCTGAGCTGGCGCGATCTGGCGTATGAATCAGCATCAGCGCTTTGCTGTTTTCACGCGCCAGCTTGCCATTCTCCCCCAGCCACTGCCCTTTCGCGTTATAGACTGAGAGCCCATCTTTGAAACGCGGCGTCACATCACTATCGACAAAGTGTTGCCACTCCTGCTCACTCACCGTCCCCCCCTGTGGCTTACTCATGCCGAACCACAATGTGGTCTGCATCATCATGTCACCACCGGCACAAACCGGCATTGGCGTACTGGTCGGTGCCGATTGCGTTATTGTCGTGGGGTGTGTCTGGCAGCCTGCCAGCAGCAATGCCAATGCAAAAGATGTGATAAATTTTGTTGCCATACAGATTTCCCTGAACTGAATGCCCGTCGCTATCATAGGTCTCTGGTACGAAAAGGCCAGTGCTTAGCGCCTGTATTGCAGGCTTTTACCTGTCATGCCAAAGCGTACCTCGCTATAATTCACTAAATTTTCTTCACACGAGTGTCGCTTATGATCCGTAGTATGACCGCTTATGCACGTCGCGAAGCCAAAGGCCACTGGGGCAGCGCCGCCTGGGAGCTACGTTCCGTTAACCAGCGCTACCTTGAAACCTACATCCGCCTGCCGGAGCAGTTCCGCAGCCTGGAGCCAGTGATTCGCGAGCGCATCCGCAATCGGCTGACGCGCGGCAAGATCGAGTGCAACCTGCGTTTCGATGCCGATCCAGGTTCACAAGGCGAACTGATTCTGAACGAATCGCTGGCAAAACAGCTGGTTCAGGCGGCTAACTGGGTCAAATTGCAGAGTGATGAAGGTGCGATCAATCCGCTGGATATTCTGCGCTGGCCGGGTGTGATGTCCGCCAAAGAGCAGGATCTCGACGCTATCAATGCCGAGCTGCTGGCCGCTCTGGACGGTGCGCTGGATGACTTTATCGCCGCACGCGAATCAGAGGGTGCCGCGCTGAAGACGTTGATCGAACAACGCCTTGATGGCGTAAGCCAGGAAGTCAGCAAAGTACGGACGCAAATGCCGGAAGTACTGAAGTGGCAGCGCGAGCGTCTGGTCACCAAACTGGAAGAAGCCGAAGTCCAGCTGGAGAACAACCGTCTGGAACAGGAACTGGTGATGATGGCGCAGCGCATTGATGTGGCAGAAGAACTGGACCGCCTCGATGCGCATGTTAAAGAGACATACAACATCCTGAAGAAGAAGGAAGCGGTCGGCCGTCGCCTCGACTTTATGATGCAGGAATTCAACCGCGAATCGAATACGCTGGCGTCGAAATCGATTAACGCCGATATCACGGCTTCTGCGATTGAGCTGAAAGTGTTGATTGAGCAGATGCGTGAGCAGATTCAGAATATTGAATAAGAAATTACAGAGATTTAATCGCTAAAACCCACTTTTTAGTGGGTTTTATATTTTTAATAAAAAAACAACAAGACCGGGCAGACAAAATAAAAATCAAAGGCAGATATATTTTCTCACTCCACCCGAAATGATGCATGACTGATAAATTCATGACAAACTCATGAACCAAAAAAAATAAAATTAATTATTGAAATTAACGTAAACGTCCTTACACCACGGAAAGCTGGCCCCGCAGGTATTAGCAGAACATTTTACCACGCATCATATTCAGAAAAACATCAAGGTAATTAACAAACTCACAACCCTTGCCGTACTCTGACACCTGAAATACCATCATAGCTCAAAGGCGACTTTCTCATTCACCTGTCAATTCTATTGGTTCTTAACGCGTTTATTAATAAAAAGGAGTTTAAGCATGGCATCAAGCTTATTTATGCGCGTCGATGGTATCAGTGGCGAATCTCAGGATGCAGACCATCAGGGCTGGATCGATATTCTGTATTTTACCTGGGGAGCATCCCAACCTGGCAATATGCATACCGGAGGAGGCGGAGGGGCTGGTAAGGTGAGTTTTAAAGATCTCAGCGTCGTCGCCTACATTGATCGCGCCACACCTCCGCTATTGAAATACTGCGCCAGTGGCAAGCATATCAGCAAAGTGGAAGTCGTCAGCTGTAAAGCGGGTGGAACGCAGATGGAATATTGCCTGATCACGCTGGAGGATGTGCTGATGACCGATATTAATTTCAGCGGCAGTCAGGGACCAGACGGTATAGCTATGCGCTATGGCTTTCAGGCAGCAAAAATCAATTATGCCTATTGGGAGCAGGCTGCCAACGGCGGGAAAGGCCCGCAGACCTCTACGGGCTGGAACATCAAGGAAAACCGCGAGATCTGAAAAGGAGATTCACGCATATGAACATCCAGATTACCCCGGAATTGCTTCACAGAATCGCTCAGCCCTACAGGAGCAACCTGCAAAAGCGGGACGCCCAGAACACCAATATTCAGGCACTTGCTCCAGCGATGAACTGCTGGTTTCCAGCTTATAGCATCACAACAAAACTTCGTGTAGCGCATTTTTTGGCGCAATCCTGCGTAGAAACAGCTGACTTTACCGCCATGACAGAGTACCCCGCACGCGGCGGTAAAGAATATGAACCTGATACACGAGCCGGACAGCGGGTGGGCAACCACTATCCCGGCGATGGTCCGAAGTATATCGGCAGAGGGTTACTGCATCTGACCGGGCGCGATAATTACCAGAAATTAAGCCGAAAATTAGATGAAAATCTGGTTGAATATCCTGAGAGGGTTGCCAGTGATTATTCACTGGCAGTCAGAACCGCTTGTGAATTTTGGGATTCGAAGGGGCTAAACAGTTATGCTGACCTGGATGACTTTGACACTATAACGTACAGGATAAATGGTGGTGATAATGGCAAGGAGCATCGGGAACAGGCATTACGCAGAATCAAAAAAATACTACTCCTTTAGCAAATAAAAGGGGCATCGCCCCTTTATTCTTTATCGGGAAGAAAAATCATATGTATGACCTTCAATGGTGTCAGAAATTACATATATTTTTTCCAAATCCACCCCACAGGCTTGAGCTTCTTTATCATCTTCAGGCCAATTACCCTTGGCCACCGCTGAGTAATATTCAGCGATTGCCTTAAATCCTTTACTGGATTCAATAAGATAATATTGTCTGTATAAATCCATCTTCAGATATTGAACCCTCATGCCGCTTTTTTCAATATCCGCTGCGGAAAAGCCGTCTCTTTTCGCCCGTCGATACATCAGCCGTTCAGCCTCTTCTTTACTTATTTTTTCGGAAGAAAGACGGATGATTTTTCTGGTGACACCCTTACCAATAATTTCTTTAAAATATTTATTTAGTGTTAGCGATGTTTCCGAATTTTCATTTAGGCTATCCGTGATTCCACCCACTATCCTCGCATCCGTATCCTTCGAACAGTCCGGCCCGGTGAACACTTTCTCCGCCGCCTGGCCCGTGCCAGAAAACGCCAGCAGCATAGCTATCAACATACCCTTTTTCATTTCCTATATTCCCTCATAGTAGACCGGGCCAAAGGATACCATCCGTGAACATGTATTTCTGTGCTCATCCCCCCACAGTCTGTCAGGCCTTAGTGCTGAATCAGCCGCATTTCTGTTCGCTAGTCGATTTTTTTCATCGCGCAACGTAAATAATGCGTAAAGATACGTACCCATCCATGTCTTTATGGCACATTTATTCTCCGCTTCGCTTACGCTAAGAATCACCCGATTCAGGTATAATTTGCTGTAATTCAAGATAAATCTGTATATTCTCACCGAAAATATTCGTGAAAATCACCCACTCAATGAAACCGATCAATCCTCAGGATTGCAGACTTTAGGTTTTTTTGGGGGCACTATTTGCTAATCTTCCGGTCGAATTTAAGACTGCTGTACCGCCTTGGGAACTCATGGACCTGCTTCTTTGTGCGATACACCCACTTATCACATGAAGGCATTATGAAAAAAACCGGGCAGTTCTGCTCTAAACTCCTCCACCCGCGCTACTGGTTTACCTGGTTTGGGCTGGGTGTGTTATGGCTGCTGGTGCAGCTTCCTTATCCGATACTGATTCGTCTTGGCGCTACCGCGGGCAAGCTGTCACGGCGCTTCCTGAAACGCCGCGAGCGCATTACCCGTCGCAACATTGAATTGTGCTTCCCACGCATCAGTGAAGAAGAAAAAGAGATGATGATTGCGGGCAACTTTGCCTCGCTGGGCATGGCACTGGCGGAAACTGGCATTGCCTGGTTTTGGTCCGACCGCCGGGTGCGTCAGTTGTTCCAGGTCAATGGCATGGATAACCTGCATACGGCACAGGACCATAAACGTGGCGTGATGGTTATTGGCGTGCATTTCATGTCGCTTGAGCTGGGAGGTCGCATCACCGGGTTGTGTCAGCCCATGATGGCGATGTACCGCAAACACAACAATCAGGCAATGGAATGGGCGCAAACCAAAGGCCGCATGCGTTCCAATAAAGCCATGATTGATCGTCGCGATCTACGCGGCATGGTGCAGGCGCTGAAACAAGGCGAAGCGGTATGGTTCGCTCCGGATCAGGATTACGGTCCGAAGGGCAGCGTGTTTGCTCCTCTGTTCGCTGTAGAGAAAGCCGCCACCACTAACGGTACCTTTGTGCTGTCGCGTCTGGCTCGTCCGGCGATGCTGACTATCGTGCTGATTCGTAATCCGCAGAAAAATGGCTACCAGCTAATCATCCAGCCGGAACTGGAAAACTATCCGCATGACGATGAGTCCGCCGCCGCTGCCTACATGAATAAAGTGATCGAGCGCGAAATTCTGCGTGCGCCGGAGCAATATCTCTGGCTGCATCGCCGTTTCAAAACCCGCCCACCGGGTGAAGCATCGCTCTACGTCTGATCAAATGCAGCAGGCTGCGGCCTGCTGATTTACCTGCCAAAAACATTTAACAACCATTCTTAACGAAAAACAGGTTTGTCAAATTTTGCACAGCCTTTTGTAATGGTCACCATTTCCTCTTCCTGACCAAATATATGACTCTGTTTTTTTCTTCACCTCGGCAAGCAATGCTCGCAATTGCTGTTGCCAGCGCGCTGCTGACAGGTTGTGCGAATCCTCATGGCTTACATACCAGCAACCATATGCTTGATGCCAATAGCTTACAGGCACAAGACACATTGAAAAATGCGCATTTCAGCGCTGCCAACTGGCCGAAAACGCAGTGGTGGCAGAGCTTTGGCGATCCTCAGCTTAATCACCTGATTGGTGATGCGATGGCCTCCAGCCCGGACTTGCAGGTGGTAAACGCCCAGGCTGATAAAGCCAATGCGCAGGTTATTGCCGCCAACGCAGAACGTTATCCGGATGTTGACCTCAACGCCGGTATCACCCGTTCACGCATCGCAAAAGTGGACGATCCACTGCTGCAGGGCAAAAGCTATAGCACGCTGCGCACTGCCAATGTTGGCCTGAGCTACACCTTTGATTTATGGGGCGGGAAGAAAGATGCCGCTGAAGCTGCACTTGGTCAGGCTCGCGCCAGCGAGCTGGATCGTCAGGCCAGCCAGCTAACTCTGGCCGCTAACGTAACGCGCGCCTGGAACAACCTCAATCTGGCCTGGACCAATGCCGACCTGGCAAAACAGGCCGCCGATCGTGCCAACGGCATTGCTAAAATCCAGCAGCAATATGTTGCTGCCGGACTGACGTCGGACTATCAATACAAGCAGGCGCTGTCACAGCAAAAAACCGCCGAAGCAACCCTGACTGAAGCGCAGCAGAACGTGACTGATGCGGGCATACAGCTTTCCATCCTGATCGGCAAAGGGCCGGATTACTGGCATAACCTGAAACCAGCGAAACTGAATGTCCCGACCGCGGCCCTGCTGCCGGGTAGCATTCCCGCCGATTTGCTGGGCCGACGCCCGGATGTGGTGGCTGCACGCTGGCGTGTAGAAGCATCGGCGAAAGACATTGCCGCGACCAAAACCGAGTTCTATCCCAACATCAACCTGGTGGCGGAAGCCGGGACACGTTCGCTGCTGGGCGATGCCTTGTTCGGTGCACCGAGTCGTTTCTTTAATGTCGGACCCAGCCTGTCCCTGCCGATTTTCGATGCCGGTAAACGCCGCGCTGATTTAGCTGAAAGCAACGCCAACTGGGATCTGGCTGTCGCGCAGTACAACAAGTTGTTGATCAGCTCACTGGGTAATGTCAGCGATACCATCACCCAGTTGCAGTCCATTCAGGACCAGCTGGCCCAGCAGGAAAGCGCCGATCAGCTGATTCACAGTTCCTGGGACGACCTGAATCGTGAATATGCGGCGGGCCTGCGTCCTTATCTTGACGTGCTGACCATTCAGAATCAGTTAATCGAATCTGATCAGAAGCTGGCTGCGCTGAAAGCTCAGCAGATCAATCTGGCGGTGGTGTTGATTGAAGATCTGGGTGGCGGGTTCCAGAACAGCGAGACTGCACCACACAGTTAAGCGCATGACTGGCATTCTGCCGCGCGATGATGAATGATGGTCCGCTCAGTGGATTAACCGGCGGACAATCATGATGGAACACGATGCTGAGGCTGGCTGGTTGCGGCCTCTTATTGCTGACAGACTTACCCCCTTTCTGGAAATTGATGCAGCGCGACTGCTAAACAATCTCCAGCAGATGCAACAAAAAGCCGATGCGGCTGGTGTTGCGCTACGGCCTCATATCAAAACCCATAAAAGTGTCTGGATCGCCCGACAACAACGCGCTCTTGGCGCTCGCGGCATTACGGTTTCCAAACCGAGCGAAGGGGTGGCTTTTATTTTAGGCGGAGAGCGTGACCTGCTGCTGGCTTACCCAATTGTGTACGCCGACACCCTGACAGAGTTGCTGCAGGTCGCGGTGGAGAATCAGGCACGGATTACCTGCATTGCCGATAGCCTGAGTGGTGTGGCAGCAATTGCTGCGGCGCACCAGCAGCAGCCGTCTGCTGATCTGGCTATCGCCATCAAAGTGGATGTTGGATTGCATCGCGTGGGGGTTGATCCTCATAGTGATGCCGCGCTGAAGCTGGCCGCAGCCATCACCGATGCGCATCTGCCGTTCGCTGGACTGGTTTCCCACGCTGGCCACGCCTACGGTGCCGGTCATCCGGCTGCCATCGGTGAGGTAGCCCTGGAGGAAATCGCGCTGATGCGTGATGTTCAGCAACGTCTGATTGCTGCGGGGTTTGCTCCCTGTCCTGTCTCCGTCGGCTCTACACCTACGGCTCTGGCAGCTCCGGTGGCGCCAGGGACGGATGAAATCCGTCCGGGAAACTATGCGCTGCTCGATCTTACGGCATGGCGTTTAGGGTTGTGTTCACCGGATGCACTGGCATTAAGCGTGGTCACCCGTGTTGTGGCGGTAAACCCGCATTACGCCATTATTGATGCCGGATCCAAGATGCTCAGTTCAGATAAAGGCCCGCATGGCACCAATGCCAGCGGCTTCGGTATCGCGGTTGATGAACAGGGTAACCAGTTTGAGGTAGTGAAACTGTCGGAGGAACATGGATTCCTGCAATTCGGCCAACAGGCTCCGTCACCCGGCACGCTATTACGCATCTTCCCCAACCATAGCTGCGCCGTAGTTGCGCAGTCCGACCGCTTTGTGTTGCGCGATGCTGATGGCCAGGCTGAAGTGCTTAATATAGAAGGACGCGGCAAGTTCATTTAACCGCTGCGCTTTTTCCGGAAACACCTTCTGCACCACACTTCCAGAACCGGGCCGTTTCCAGCCCGGTTTTCACATGCTTTAATGCCTCTTTGTTCGCTCAACAGGAGGTCCCATGCTGCCATCTCAGACTGTGACTCTGACCATTCCACGTAATTGGTTAGATTTATATGAAACCATCTGGAAACCTGAGTTTTTCGCGAAATGGGCGAGCGGGCTAAGTAGCAGCACGCTAACGCAGGATGGGAATGTCTGGAAAGCCAAAGGACCGGAAGGCACGGTGAAGATTCGTTTTACACCGTATAACCCCTTTGGCGTGATGGATCACTGGATTGATACCGGCATCGGTAAAGAGATCTATATGCCTATGCGGGTGATTGCTAATGAACAGGGGGCCGAGGTGGTGATGGTGGTTTATCGCCAGCCACTGATGTCTGATGACAAGTTTGCACAGGATGTGGCCTGGGTTAAACGTGATCTGGATAACCTTCTTCACTTATTAACCCATTAGAATCAATAAATTATAAACGACCACCTCCTTAAGGTTAAGTTGGTCGTAATCGGCACGATTAAACAATTTTTTTACAGCAAAGCGTTTAACAATTCCGTACTTTTTATGGCTGTCTCCCCTGCTAATCACCAGTCTGGCTAACGGTTCCATACCAGGAAAATTCCTGGTGTGGGAGTCAGCGACCTGGCCCAGCATCGCTGATTTTTCATCGTTTTTCTGAGCAGAGCAAATTGATGCTTTTAGTCGGTCAGAGCAATGACAAAAAAGACTAATAAATAATACATCGCTGCGCTTATATATACTGATGCAAAGTCTGAAACCATTTATTCCTGAGTCTCATTTATAGGAGTTTTCTTATGGTGTTAATTTAAATAAAACACGGTATAACTCCCTTACACACAGCAGCACTTAATAATAACAACAGCAGGGTAATAACATGGACCGCTCAACCTATCCTTTATTGTCAGAAAAAGAATTCGTTGAGATAGCCAGACGGATTCTGGTTGGAGAATATAATAATGAAAAAGGATTTTATTGTGATCTGGCGGATTTCCTCCTGACCGGAGGCGATACTGCCCTGACACAAAAACAATTACACACCAGGGGCATTTATTTAAGTTCAGAACATCATTTAATTGAATGCATCATTACATGGCAATCGCTGAAAGGCATTTCAGGATTGCGCCAGGATTCGCTGCATTGATGAAATCTGTGCTCTGGCCTTGCTGCCCGGGCGACCCTCAATTTGCACTGGTACATGTACCATAACGAGCAGATTATGACGATACGAGAAAGAAGCCTGACCGGCCCAACCAAGTGGTCAATATTGTCATCAATTAAAATTGTCGGTATTGGTGTATTACAACTGTCCCTTCTGGCACAAATACTACAGGCAAATGAATTAAATTTACTTGCGATCGCTATCGCTTGTTTGTTGGTTATTGATACGTTATCCGATCGTGGATTTGGTAACTCAGCCATCAGAAACCAGAATTTAAGCGAAAGCGATCTCTCCGTATTATATTGGGGCAATGTATTATTCGGATTGTTAATTTTCGCCGTACTGTTTATTGGTAGTGATATTTTTAGCCGCATGATGAACCAACCTGAGTTGGCAGTTATGCTGGAAATGATATCGGTAATTTTTATCATTATTCCCCAGGGGCAACATTATCGCGCCATATTACAACGGGAAAAACAATTCACACGGATTGCGTTTACGGAAACATCATCGGTGCTGGTGGGTTTGGGCGTGACGCTATTCACCGTCTGGCTGACACCCTCTGTGCTGTGCGCCATCTGGGGCTACCTGGCGATGGTTTCAATCCGCATGCTGGTCTACTGCTACTACGGCCGCTCCTGGTTTCAGCCAGAGTACCGTTTTAGCCTGAAAAGCTTCGCCGATGTGCGAGCAAGAAACGGATAATAAAAACAAGTCTGTATGGTGGGCTCTGGGCATCTGAGAAGATGCGTTCGCGTGCTGCTAGCCAGCACGCTTTTTTCTTTTCTCTCTGCCACCACTTTTCCTCATAGCCACTCAGGCAAAGGCCGACAATCACCCTTCCCCCTGCTTCGGAATTCGAAATTCGCATCATTTTTTATAATGCGAATATGAAACCACCTCTCATCAAACCCCAAAAAATAAGCCCAATCACGCTACCATTATCAAATAAGCTAATCCGATGAGGCTGTTTTAGAAAATCTCAGTGGTCTACACTCTGGGAAATCTTTAGCCTTGCCGCCAATCATCTGGAGTGCTCTATGCTGTTAACCGTTCTCTACATTATTGGTATCACCGCCGAAGCGATGACCGGCGCGCTGGCGGCGGGCAGGCGAAAAATGGACCTGTTTGGTGTCATTATTATCGCCTCCGTCACAGCCATCGGTGGCGGTTCAGTACGCGATATCCTGCTCGGCCATTATCCGCTGGGTTGGGTCAAGCATCCCGAATACATCATGATTGTGGCCGCTGCTGCCGTGGTGACGACGGTGGTGGCCCCACTGATGAATCACCTGCGTAAAGCTTTTCTGGTACTGGATGCCCTGGGCCTGGTGGTCTTTTCCATCATTGGTGCTCAGGTGGCGCTGGATGGCGGCCATGCCGCGGTAATTGCCGCCATCAGCGCGGTGATTACCGGAGTATTTGGCGGCGTACTGCGCGATATGTTCTGCAACCGCATTCCGCTGGTGTTCCAGAAAGAGCTGTATGCCGGTATCGCGTTCGCTTCTGGCTGGCTCTATATCCTGCTGCTGAAAACCTCACTGGCGAATGAGGTGGTGGTGATCATCACCCTGTTGTTTGGTTTTATCGCTCGCCTGCTGGCGCTGCGTTTCCGCCTCGGCTTGCCCATTTTCAACTACCCCCACCCCGATCATTGACGCACCTGCGGGGATGTCCTGTTGCTGCAGGAAAGTAATGAGTTGCTGCAGGTGTTGATCCTGCAGCATCGCCACCAGCCGCTGTGCCAGAGTGCTACCTATACCTGGTAATTGTTGCCAGCTCTCAACCGTTCGCGCCTGTAACTGCTGCCACTGACTGTCGGGCATGGCCTGCAATGCCGCGCGGGGTATCGGTAAACCCAGTGCAATCACCCATCTGCGCAGAGGTTGATGTCGCGTCAGATTAAAACGGTGCCAGATTTGCTGTGCGCGTGCCGCTGAAATCCCCGCCACCTGCGAAATTTGTTCTGGCGTGAGGTCCAGCCAGGAAAACAGATGCGTGATAGTTCCGCTGTCCATCAGACGTTGCCAGCTGCTGCGATGTACACCATGAATATTCAATACAGATTTCTCGCCGAGCCAGCTCAGACGCGAAAGGAATTGCGCACGGCAGGATGTATTGAATGTCAGACAAGTAAGTTCGTTAAACTCCCCGCTTTGCGGCGCTGGCGGGTACTCACGCTGCGCCACGCGCCATATCACCCGTTCGATATGTGGAATACCCAACCCGGCGAGAGTCAGTGTGACCTGATCTCCTGCAATCACATCCAGCTCACGCCAGCGTCGCAGCGACCCGAGATTGACCCGGCGTACGGTTTTATCATCCAGCTGTACCGGGATAAGGTTTAGCACTACCGCGATTTTCCCGGTACGCCCGACATTGAACTCCACGGAGCGGACTTCACTGCTGACCTCTGCGGGTTGATACTTCCACGCCGCAGACCAGTCCCCCATCCCAGGTTGCCAGTCTCGCCCCCTGCGACCAGGTGACTGGTGGATCACAATACCATCCGTCACGAACGGCAACGCCCCGTGAAACCAGCGGTCACGCCAGCTTTCGACATCGTCCTCATCATGGACAGGTTCGCTCCAGCGCTGCGACAGACCAAATCCCCAGCGCGATAATTGCGTCAGCCGTTCCTCCATGGTTGCCGGGCCATCCGGCCAGGCCCAGACAAAAACACCCAGTTGAGCCAGTAGCGGGCTTGTTTCGCGACGCATCATCGCACCCGCAACCTGCGCACGAGCATTCCTGCCACCGTCACGCGCCTGTTGATGATCGTTCATTTGCAGGAACAATTCCCCCTGCAGCACGACCTCCTCCAGCGTCGTGTTGATCTGTTGAGGAATGGCCGGAATCTGTGTGGCCTTCTCATGCCAGTCTTCACCTCGCCAGCCATCTCCCCGGCTCACCATCGATACCAACTGTCCCTGCCGATAAACCAGGGTGATAGCCACACCATCAACCTTCGGTTGCACCCACAGATCGGACTTATCCTGCATCCAGTCAACAACGGCTCGCTTATCACGCAGTTTGCGTAAGCCGGTGTGCGCCACCTGATGCTGCGTACTGCCATCCGTTGTGGGGAGGGCAACATAAGCGTCCTGAGAGGATGTGAAACAGTGCTGCCAGCTCTGTAATCGTTGCTGCAAACTGTCGTAATCGGCATCACTGACCAGATTTTGTCCCTGCCGGTAGTACGCATCATCCCAGTGGCGCAATTGGGTTTGTAACCGGGACATCTCCTGCCCGGCACGTCCCGGCGACCAACCGGGGCAGACCGCCTGAGCCGACAATCCTGCGCTGAATAGCCACAACAACAAGACGCTATATCCTTTCATTTTTGCTCTCCTTTTTTCTTAATTGGAGAACAGGGCGCCCTTGCCTGCCAGCACAGAAAACGAATTATGGAGGTGACATTCCGCCGTTTTTTTATCCGCTTACAGCCGTGAACAATAGGCCTGGTGCCGTCTCACAAAAAAAGAAATGCGCCAGACGCAGCGGCAAACGCTGCGTGGTGAGCGTAAGCCGTGTATACTGTGCAGGAAATCGACTCCGCTCTTTACTCAATTCAAGATAACCATGGCTCAAGGCACGCTCTATATTGTTTCCGCCCCCAGCGGTGCGGGTAAATCCAGCCTGATTCAGGCGCTGTTAAAGACACAGCCGTTGTACGATACGCAAGTGTCTGTTTCCCATACCACCCGTGGCGTGCGTCCCGGTGAAGCTCATGGTGAACATTACTTTTTCGTATCGAAACCGGAATTTGAAGCCATGATTGCCGAGGATGCCTTCCTTGAGCATGCGGAAGTATTTGGCAACTATTACGGCACCTCACGCGCCGCCATTGAGCGAGTGCTGGCAACCGGTGTTGACGTGTTTCTCGATATCGACTGGCAGGGTGCACAGCAAATCCGCAAGAAAATGCCTGCTGCACGCAGCATTTTTGTGTTGCCCCCCTCGACCGAGGAACTGGATCGCCGCCTGCGTGGCCGCGGCCAGGATAGCGAAGAGATTATTGCCCGCCGTATGGCACAGGCCGTGGCTGAAATGAGCCACTATGCCGAATACGATTATTTAATTGTGAATGATGATTTCGATCTGGCGCTGTCCGATCTGAAAACCATTATTCGCGCAGAACGTCTGCGTATGAGTCGCCAGAAATCGCGACATGATGCTTTAATCAGCAAACTATTGGCAGTCTGAATTCACTTTCAGTATTATGCCCAGTCATTTCTTCATCTGTGGAGTAGCACACCTATGGCACGCGTAACCGTTCAGGACGCAGTAGAGAAAATTGGTAACCGTTTTGACCTGGTGTTGGTCGCTGCACGTCGTGCACGTCAGATGCAGGTAGGCGGCAAAGATCCGCTTGTTCCGGAAGAGAACGATAAATCCACCGTTATCGCCCTGCGCGAAATCGAAGAAGGCCTGATCACTAACCAGATTCTGGATGTCCGTGATCGTCAGGAACAGCAAGAGCAGGAAGCCGCTGAGTTACAAGCCGTTACCGCTATCGCTGAAGGTCGTCGTTAACAGCACTCTGCAGGTCAACCTTGTATCTGTTTGAAAGCCTCAATCAACTGATTGAAAAATACTTGCCCGAGGAGCAAATCAAGCGCCTCAGGCAAGCTTATCTTGTCGCACGTGATGCTCACGAGGGACAAACTCGTTCCAGCGGTGAGCCTTACATCACCCATCCTGTTGCCGTGGCCTGCATTCTGGCCGAGATGAAACTCGACCACGAAACGCTGATGGCGGCATTACTGCACGATGTTATCGAAGATACCCCCGCCACTTATCAGGATATGGAACAGCTGTTTGGCAAAAGCGTTGCCGAGCTGGTGGAAGGCGTATCAAAACTCGATAAGCTGAAGTTCCGCGACAAGAAAGAAGCCCAGGCTGAAAACTTCCGCAAAATGATCATGGCAATGGTGCAGGACATTCGCGTCATTCTGATCAAACTGGCTGACCGCACCCACAATATGCGCACGCTCGGCGCACTGCGACCGGATAAACGCCGTCGTATTGCCCGGGAAACCCTCGAAATTTATAGCCCACTGGCCCACCGTCTCGGTATTCATCATCTGAAAACTGAGCTGGAGGAGTTGGGTTTTGAAGCGTTGCACCCGAACCGCTATCGGGTCATCAAAGAGGTGGTTAAAGCGGCGCGTGGTAACCGTAAAGAGATGATTCAGAAGATCCTTTCTGAAATCGATGGCCGTCTGCAGGAGGCGGGGATTCCCTGCCGCGTCAGCGGTCGTGAGAAACATCTTTATTCGATTTACCGCAAAATGCACCTGAAAGAGCAGCGATTTCACTCGATCATGGATATTTACGCCTTCCGCGTTATCGTGAAAGATTTAGATACCTGTTATCGCGTGCTCGGTCAGATGCACAGTCTGTACAAACCGCGTCCTGGACGCGTCAAAGATTACATCGCAATCCCCAAGGCTAACGGCTATCAATCGTTACATACTTCAATGATTGGCCCGCACGGCGTGCCGGTTGAGGTACAAATCCGTACGGAAGATATGGATCAGATGGCGGAAATGGGGGTTGCTGCACACTGGGCCTATAAACAGGCCGGTGAAAGTGGCACCACCGCGCAGGTGCGTGCTCAGCGCTGGCTGCAAAGCTTGCTGGAGCTGCAACAAAGCGCGGGAAGCTCCTTCGAATTTATTGAAAGCGTGAAATCGGATCTCTTCCCGGATGAGATCTATGTATTTACGCCCGAAGGTCGCATTGTCGAATTGCCGGCAGGTGCGACACCGGTCGACTTTGCCTATGCCGTGCATACCGATATCGGCCATGCCTGCGTCGGCGCACGTGTTGACCGTCAGCCATACCCGCTGTCACAAGCGCTGACCAGCGGCCAGACTGTCGAAATCATTACTGCGCCAGGCGCTCGCCCTAATGCGGCCTGGCTCAATTTTGTCGTCAGCTCCAAAGCCCGTGCCAAGATTCGTCAGTTGCTGAAAAACCTCAAGCGTGAGGATTCAGTCAACCTGGGTCGCCGCCTGCTCAGCCACGCGCTGGGAGGCAGCCGCAAACTGGCCGAAATTCCTGCGGAGAATATTCAGCAGGAACTGGAGCGTATGAAGCTGACCAGCTTCGATGATTTGCTGGCGGAAATTGGCCTCGGTAACGCCATGAGCGTCGTTGTGGCGAAAAATCTGCTGCAATCGGGCGCTGAACCGGTCAGCAGCAGTAAACGTAAGAAGCTGCCGATTAAAGGCGCTGACGGCGTGCTGATCACCTTCGCGAAATGCTGCCGCCCGATTCCTGGCGATCCGATCGTCGCACACGTCAGTCCGGGTAAAGGCCTGGTGGTGCATCACGAATCCTGCCGTAATATTCGCGGTTACCAGAAAGAACCGGAGAAATTCATGCCGGTTGAATGGGATAAAGTGACCGATCAGGAATTTGTCGCCGAAATTAAGGTGGATATGTTCAACCATCAAGGCGCGCTGGCTAACCTGACTGCGGCGATCAACACTGCCGGTTCCAACATTCAAAGCCTCAATACCGAAGAACGAGACGGTCGCGTGTATAGCGCCTTTATCCGCCTGACCGCGCAGGATCGCGTCCATCTGGCTAACATTATGCGTAAAATCCGCGTAATGCCGGATGTGATTAAAGTTCACCGAAACCGTAATTAGTGCATGAACGCTCAACGTTTTGCTCGTATTCGCGAGATGCTGGCCCTGCGCCAGCACGATCTCACCGTCTGCATGGAACAGGTGCATAAGCCACACAACGTCTCGGCGGTGATCCGTACCGCCGATGCTGTGGGTATCCATGAAGTGCATGCGGTCTGGCCCAGCGTGCGTATGCGTACCATGGTGTCAGCTTCCGCAGGCAGCAACAGCTGGGTGAAGGTGAAAACTCACCGCAACATCGCCGAAGCGGTCTCTCATCTTAAAGAACAAAAAATGCAGGTGCTGGCGACCAATCTGTCCGCCAAAGCGGTAGATTTTCGCGAGATCGATTACACGCTACCTACCTGTATTCTGATGGGTCAGGAAAAAACCGGTATCACCGCAGAAGCCCTGGCGCTGGCCGATCAGGACATCATTATCCCGATGGTCGGCATGGTGCAGTCGCTAAACGTATCGGTGGCTTCAGCGTTGATTCTGTATGAAGCACAGCGTCAACGGCAAAATGCCGGGATGTACCAGCGTACTTATAGTTTGCTGGATGAAGAGGAACAGCAGCGTTTGCTGTTTGAAGGTGGCTATCCGGTGCTGGCGCGCGTGGCAAAGCAAAAAAAATTGCCCTATCCGCGTATCAACGATGCAGGCGAAGTAGAAGCCGATGCAGAGTGGTGGGCGACCATGCAAGCGACGGGTAAAAAATGAAAGGCCGTCTGCTGGATGCCATCCCGCTCAGTACCCTGACCGGCGTCGGCGCCAGCCAGGCGGCGAAACTGGCCAAAATTGGCCTGTTTACCATCCAGGATCTGTTGCTACACCTGCCTCTGCGTTACGAAGATCGTACCCAACTCTACCGTATTAATGACCTGCTGCCGGGCATCTGGGCCACGGTGGAAGGTGAAGTGCTGCACAGCGAGATCACCTTTGGACGTCGTCGTATGCTGGTGTGCCAAATCAGTGATGGCAGCGGCGTGCTGACCATGCGCTTCTTCAATTTCAACGCCGGGATGAAAAACAGCCTGGCACCGGGCCGCCGTGTCACGGCTTATGGTGAGATCAAACGAGGTCAGCGCGGCGCGGAAATTATCCATCCCGAATATCGCATCCAGGGTGAACACAGCGGCGTGGAATTGCAGGAAACCCTGACGCCGGTTTATCCCACCACCGAAGGCATTCGCCAGGCGACACTGCGCAATCTGACCGACCAGGCGTTAACGTTGCTGGAAAGCTGCCCCATTGCCGAGCTACTGCCGCCGGAACTCAGCGGTGGGCTAATCAGCCTGCCAGACGCCTTGCGCACGCTACATCGCCCACCGCCGGATTTGCGTCTGAGCGAGCTGGAAACGGGGCGTCATCCTGCACAACGTCGTCTGATTCTGGAAGAATTGCTGGCGCATAACCTCAGCATGCTGGCGGTGCGTGCTGGCGCGCAACGTCATCACGCACTGCCGCTACCCGCCAATCATCAACTGGTGGACAAGCTGCTTGCCGCACTTCCCTTCTCCCCAACCGGTGCGCAGCAGAGGGTGGTGGCAGAAATTGAACACGATCTGGCCCACGACTTCCCGATGATGCGTCTGGTACAGGGCGATGTAGGATCGGGTAAAACCCTGGTCGCAGCACTGGCAGCGCTGAATGTGATCGCTTATGGCAAGCAGGTGGCGCTGATGGCACCCACCGAGTTGCTGGCTGAGCAACACGCCAATAACTTCCGCCAGTGGTTTGCGCCACTGGGTATTGAAGTGGGCTGGCTGGCGGGCAAGCAAAAAGGCAAGGCGCGGCAGGCGCAGCAGGAGGCGATTGCCAGCGGCCAGGTAGCCATGGTGGTTGGTACACATGCGCTGTTTCAGGAGCAGGTCCAGTTCAGCGGCATGGCGTTGGTGATTATTGATGAACAACACCGCTTTGGCGTCCACCAGCGTCTGGCACTGTGGGAAAAAGGCGAGGAGCAGGGTTTTCATCCGCACCAGCTGATCATGACCGCCACCCCCATTCCGCGCACCCTGGCAATGACAGCCTATGCCGATCTCGACACGTCAACGATTGACGAACTGCCGCCAGGCCGTACGCCGGTCACCACTGTCGCCATTCCGGACAGCCGTCGTAGTGAGATCATCGAACGCGTTCAGAGCGCCTGCCATGAAGGCCGACAGGCGTATTGGGTTTGTACGCTGATTGAAGAGTCCGAGCTGCTGGAAGCGCAGGCTGCTGAAGCCACCTGGCAGGAGCTGAAAGTCGCGCTGCCAGGGTTGCAGGTTGGTCTGGTTCATGGCCGCATGAAACCGGCTGAGAAGCAGGCCGTGATGCAGGCGTTCAAAGCCAATGAGATCCAGTTGCTGGTGGCCACAACGGTGATTGAAGTTGGGGTGGATGTCCCTAATGCCAGCCTGATGATTATTGAAAACCCGGAACGCCTCGGTCTGGCACAGCTGCACCAGCTACGCGGACGTGTCGGGCGTGGTGCTGTCGCCTCCCATTGCGTGCTGCTGTACAAAGCACCGCTTAGCAAAACGGCACAGAAGCGTTTGCAGGTGCTGCGTGACAGCAACGATGGTTTCGTGATCGCCCAGCATGACCTGGAGATTCGCGGCCCCGGCGAACTGCTCGGCACACGACAAACCGGTAATGCCGAATTTAAAGTGGCCGACTTACTGCGCGATCAAAGCATGATCCCCGAAGTTCAGCGCGTAGCACGTCATATCCACCAGCATTATCCTGAGCAGGCTCAGGCACTGATTGAACGCTGGCTGCCGGAAACCGAGCGCTACAGCAACGCTTAACCCGCATTTTTGCCACGGTCCAGCGTGGTGAAATCGGCAACGAACTTGCTCAACAATCGCGCCAGTTCAGCACGTTCATCGTCTCGCCATGCCTGAAACACATCACCGTAAATTTTCGCACGCGCCGCATCGATTTTATCGGTCATCGCTTTCCCTGCTACCGTGATGGCCGCTTCATTCACACGCTTGTCTTTTGCGCTTTTCTGCCGCTGTGCCAGTCCGATCTCCTCAAGCTTCGCCACCTGACGGCTTACCGTGGTGTAGTCACGGCCAACCCGATCAGCCAGTTCCACCACACCAATCGGACCGAAGCGGCCAATCTGCACCAGTAACGGGAACAACGCCCTATCCAACTGAATATTGGATTCTTTTATTAATAATTCATCGCGTTGCGGGCGATTGAAGGTGCCAACAATTGTCAGCAGCGCATTATGCAGATCATCGAAGGCTGCACTATTATGTGTATTTTGCACACTTTCCATTGACGTCATCCAGAAGCAAATATAATGTGTGCATAATACACATATATTCCGATTAACTGAAGGTGAAAACATGAAAGCAGCCATTGTTTCTGCGGCGGGTGAACTGCCGGTATACGGTGATTTTCCTGAACCTCAGGCTGATGAAAACCAGGTTGTGGTGACAGTCAAAGCCGCCGCGATCAGCCAGCTGGCCAAATCGCGTGCCGCAGGAACTCACTACAGCTCAGCCATGCAGTATCCCTTTATCACCGGTATTGATGGTACCGGTTACCTCAGCAATGGTGACCCGGTATATTTCCTCGCGTTTAATGCCCCCTGGGGCAGCATGGCAGAAAGAACGCAGGTGACAGCCGGAAGTATCATCCCGCTACCGGAGACCCTGGATCCGGTGCTGGCTGCAGCTCTCGCCAACCCGGGTATGTCTTCCTGGGCCGCCTTAACGCGTCGGGCGCAGCTTGCTCAGGGCGAGACGGTGCTGATCAACGGGGCGACAGGAACCTCAGGCGGGCTGGCGGTGCGTATTGCCCGTCATTTGGGAGCCGGAAAAATTATCGCCACCGGACGCAACCGTGAAGTGCTGGAACAGCTGCGCGCCCAGGGAGCGGATATCACCCTGACGCTGGATGCATTACCAGCAGCATTGCCAGCACTGATGGCAGAGGGCATTGATGTGGTGCTGGATTATCTGTGGGGCCAGAGCGCACTCGATATCATGCACGCGGCCGTTGCCGGTGGTGAGAAGGTGGTGCGTTTTGTGCAGATTGGCTCGTTGAGCGGTCAGGAGATCCCACTGCATAGCAAATTACTGCGCTCATCAGGGCTGACGCTGATGGGGAGCGGCCTTGGCAGCGTGTCCGACTCAGAACTGGTGGCCTGTATCGGCGAGTTGCTGGCCGCAGCCGCGCAGAGCGATTTCTCCATTCCATTCCAGATGCGCCCGTTGAGTGAAGTGCACGACGCATGGCGTGAAGATGACAGCCGCTGCCGCACGGTATTTACCCTCTGACGATCGGGAAGTGAAAAGGGGCATTGCAAACGTTTGCTTTCATTCTGCATCGGTTTAAAATCGCCCCTTTGTTGTGATTGAGAACGTCCACCATGTCCGTCAATACCGCTGAATCCCGCCAGCCTGCCAGTGCCGCAACCGCGGCAAAAAGTGAACTGATTTATCGTCTTGAAGACCGCCCACCTTTGCCGCAAACGCTGTTTGCTGCCTGTCAGCATCTGCTGGCGATGTTTGTCGCGGTGATTACCCCAGCCTTGCTGATTTGCCAGGCGCTGGGTTTGCCCGCGCAGGATACACAGCACATTATCAGCATGTCGCTGTTCGCCTCTGGCGTGGCGTCAGTGCTGCAAATCAAAACCTGGGGACCGGTCGGATCGGGCCTGCTGTCGATTCAGGGCACCAGTTTTAACTTTGTTACCCCACTGATTATGGGTGGCATGGCGCTGAAAAATGGCGGAGCCGATGTGCCCACCATGATGGCCGCGCTGTTCGGTACCCTGATGGTTGCCTCCTGTACCGAGATGGTACTGTCGCGCGTGCTGCATCTGGCGCGTCGCATTATTACGCCGCTGGTATCGGGCATTGTGGTGATGATCATCGGCCTGTCGCTGATTCAGGTGGGGTTAACCTCTATCGGCGGTGGCTTTGCGGCGATGAACGACCATAGCTTCGGCGCACCAAAAAACCTGTTGCTGGCAGGCGTGGTGCTGTTGGTGATTATTCTGTTGAATCGCCAGCGTAATCCGTATCTGCGAGTCGCTTCACTGGTGATTGCCATGGCGGTAGGCTACCTGCTGGCGTGGGCACTGGGCATGCTGCCGGAAAATACCACGCCAGCCAATCAGGCGCTGGTTTCGGTGCCGTCTCCGCTTTACTACGGACTCGGCTTCGACTGGAATCTGCTGATTCCGTTGATGCTGGTATTTATGGTGACCTCACTGGAAACCATCGGCGATATCACCGCCACCTCCGATGTTTCTGAACAGCCGGTGAGCGGCCCGCTGTACATGAAGCGTCTGAAAGGCGGCGTACTGGCGAATGGCCTCAACTCTTTTGTATCGGCATTGTTCAATACGTTTCCAAACTCCTGCTTCGGCCAGAACAATGGCGTGATTCAGCTGACCGGTGTGGCCAGCCGTTATGTTGGCTTTGTGGTCGCACTGATGTTGATTGTGCTTGGCCTGTTCCCGGCGGTCAGCGGCTTTGTGCAACACATCCCTGAACCGGTACTGGGCGGCGCGACCATTGTGATGTTTGGTACGATTGCCGCATCAGGTGTGCGCATCGTTTCCCGCGAACCGCTGAACCGTCGCGCCATTATGATTATCGCGCTGTCACTGGCGGTAGGTTTGGGCGTTTCGCAGCAGCCATTGATTCTGCAGTTCGCACCGGACTGGCTGAAAACCCTGCTTTCCTCGGGTATTGCCGCTGGCGGCATCACCGCTATCGTGCTTAACCTTATCTTCCCACAGGAAAAGTAATCTTCCGGGCAGGCTGATGCCTGCCTGATATTTATCCGCTTTTACATCCAGGCTGTTGAGCTGCAACGGTAATTCAGGCATAACAGCATCTTACCGGATAAAAGATCGGGATGGATGCGATGAAATTTCTTGGAAAGTTTTTCCTTACCTTACTGCTGCTAATTCTGCTGGCCTTTGTCATCCTGTATGTGTTGCTGCAAACACAGTGGGGTGCAGGCTGGTTTAGCCGTTGGGTGAGCGACAAAACCGACTGGCATCTTTCCCTCAGCAAAATCGAACATAACTTCTCTGCGCCTTCGCACATCATCCTTGATGACTTTAGCTTTGGTCACGACGGTCAGCCTGCGGTGCTGGTCGCCAGCCACGTCGATCTCGGTCTGGCGCTGGTGCAGTTTAGCGATCCTCTACACTTTAGCAGCATTGAATTGCGTGATGGCGAAGTTAACCTGGCGAACCTGACCCCGGATAACGCGTTGCCGGTGCAAGCCGATCGCCTGCAGCTGAATAATATGCGTATCGACAGCCCACGCAGTGCCCTGCCAATGTTTGCCCGCAAGGTAAACGGTGGCGTTGTGCCGTGGAAGCCAACGGCCAGCGATATGCTCGGCAGCGACGCACAATTCCAGATGAGTGCCGGTGAAATGACGCTGGACGGCGTACGCGGTAATAATGTGCTGTTGCAGGGGAATGTGGCACAGCGCCGCCTGGTGCTGAGTAATATCGGTGCCGATCTGGCACGCGGCTCAATGACCGGTGATGCCGAGCGCGATGCACAGGGCAACTGGAAAATTAACCAGCTGCGCCTCAATGATATCCGCCTGCAAACCCATAAAGACCTGCTCGATTTCCTCAACCCTATCAGCGACGTGCCATCGGTGACGATTAATCGCCTCGATATGACCGACGCGCGCTTGCAGGGGCCAGACTGGGCGGTAACTGACCTTGATTTAACCCTGAAAAATCTGACCTGGCGCGGTAATGACTGGCAGAGCGATGATGGCTCGCTGGCGATGAATGCCGGAAACTTTATTAACGGTACTTTTGAGCTGAATGATCCCATCGTCAATGCCGACTTTTCACCGCAGGGCATTGCGCTGACGCAGTTCAGTTCACGCTGGGCCAATGGTGTGATACGTGCCAGCGGTAACTGGACGCGTAACGATAAACGCCTGACTCTGGATGAACTGGCGGTGGCCGGGCTGGAATATACCCTGCCGCAAAACTGGCGCGACCGCTGGCAGCAGAGTTTACCGACCTGGCTTGATAGCGTGCTGCTGAAGCGCGTAACGGCCAACCGTAACCTGATTATTGATATTAATCCGGCGTTTCCGTTCCAGATGACGGCGCTCGACGGCAGTGGCGAAAACCTGTTGCTGGCACGTCAGCAGCAATGGGGCATCTGGGCGGGCAAAGCCAGTTTCAACGCCGCCGAGGCCACCTTTAACCGCACCGATTTACGCCATCCATCGATTAGCTTTAACGCGGACGATCAGCAAATTCAGGTCAGCGAGATGAGCGCTTTTAACGGCAGTGGCTTACTGGAGGGCACGGCTACCGTCGGCCAGCAGGCACAGCGTCCGTTAACATTGCATCTGAAAGGCCAGGCGGTTCCGGCCAATATCCTGGAAAACTGGGGCTGGCCAGCACTGTCGTTGAATGGCAATAGTAATTTACTGCTGCAAGTGAACGGTTCACTGAGTGCGACGTCGCCATTACGCCCGAGTGTCAACGGTACTCTGTCGGTGACGACCGATACCCAGTCAGTGCAACAGGCCATGCATGGCGGGCAGGTTCAGCCGTAACGTGAGGGGTAACGGCGATCGTGCCGTTACCCTGACTTCACTAATCAATACGCGCGCCGGAACCACCCTCTTCCAGCGGTCCCTGGGGATCGGCGGGTAACACGATATATACCCCTTCAAACACCGCACCCAGCTCCTCATCACCAAACAGCTCAACTTCCATCTGCACCCGCGCTTTACGTCCACGCGCCAGACGATCGAGATCGCCACTGAGCGAGCCAAGATCGGCAATCGCGCCCGGACGGCCACTGATCGGTTTGCTATAACGAATGTGCGCATCGGCAAGAATGATGGTGCCGCCCAGATGACGTTCGCGCAGCAGCAACCAGATCAATCCCCAGCCAGTGAGCGTGGCCAGCGAGAACAGACTACCGGCAAACAAGGTGTGATGCGGGTTCTGGTTACCGGTTTCCGGCATGGTGGTGGCAAACTTCTGCCCGGTATATTGCAGGATACGCACCCCCATTTTTTCACTCAGCGGGATATGCTCATACCAGGCCTGCTGCAACTGCCCACACCAGTCGGCACGATGCAGAATATCATCCAGCGTCACCACCGGTTTGATCATCAGGAAATGGCGTACCGGCGTGGTTTGCGGTGCCGTAATTTCCCCCTGATTAACGAAACCGAGCTTGGCGAAGAATTCGACGGCATCCTCGCGGGCGCTACAGGTCACGCGTTTTGCCCCTTCCTGACGCGCCACTGACTCCAGCGTCATCGCCACCAGCGTTCCCAGGCCTTTACCCTGCACCGACGGATGCACAGCGAGGAAGCGGATAGCCGCTTCATTTTCAGCATTGATATACAACCGCCCGACCGCCACTGGCTTGCCCTGCTCATCCACCACCATCTGATGATGAGCCAGCGCATCCCAGGCATCCCGTTCGGAACCCTGCGGCTGGCGCAACGGTTTACGTAACATTTCCCAGCGGAACTGGTAGTACATATCCAGTTCTTCAGCGGTTTGCGGTACGCGAAGATGATACATAAAGTGATTCTCTCGTTCGGAGCTTACGTGGCTGATCCCTTGCCGCTCGGCTGAAAATCTCACACCTGCAACCAAAAGGTCACCGGACCATCGTTAACCAGCGCTACCTGCATATCGGCAGCAAAGCGGCCATTAGCGGTTGTCACGCCCTGCTCACGGCAGCACGCACTGAAATAGTCATAGAGGCGCTCGGCTTCCGCCGGTTCAGCACCACCCGAGAAGGAGGGGCGCATGCCTTTTTGCGTGTCAGCGGCCAGCGTAAATTGTGAAACCACCAGCACGCTGCCGCCCGCCTGCTGCACATTGAGATTCATTTTGTCGTTCTCGTCACCGAAGATGCGATAACCCAGAACGCGCTCGCACAATCGCTGTGCTTTTTTTTCATCGTCGCCCTTTTCAACACCCAGCAACACCAGCAAACCGGCACCAATCTCTCCCACAATCGCGCTGTCGACGCTGACACTGGCGCGACTGACGCGTTGAATCAAAGCAATCATGTTTCCTCTCGTTCTTTTTCTCGTTCCCGCTGTTTTAACTGACGATAGTCATCCAGCGTGACGGTGATTTCTGCACCTAACAACACAATACACCAGGTCCAGTAAACCCATAGAAACAGAATAGGGATTACCGCCAGCACCCCGTAAATTAACTGATACGAGGGAAACATCGTAACATAGAGCGCAAAGCCTTTTTTGCCCAGCTCAAACAGCAGGCCAGCCACCACCGCACCGACCAGCGCATCGCGCCCAGGGACACGGCGCGTCGGCACAATGCTGTACAACAGCCAGAAGGCGAGAATCGAGAGGAGTAAAGGGAAGATGCGCAGCACCTGCTCTATCAGGCTGTTGACGCCCGAGACGTTCACCCAGCGCAACGACAGCAGATACGAGCTGATGGCCAGACTGGCCCCCGCCAGTAGCGGCCCAAGGGTCAGAATCATCCAGTAGACGGCAAACGAGTACACCACAGGCCGCTTTTTATCACTGCGCCAGATGACGTTCAGGGCGCTGTCGACCGAATGCATCAATAGCAACGCCGTGACGATCAGGCTTACCGCTCCTACCGCAGTCATTTTATTCACGTTGGCGACGAACTGTTCCAGATAGCGCTGGATGGTGTTGCCCGCCGCTGGCACGAAGTTGGTGAAGATGAAGTTTTTCAGCTGCTCGCTGATGTCGGAGAACACCGGAAAAGCGGCAAATAACGCAAACACCACCGCCACCAGAGGCACCAGCGCCAGCAAAGAGACGTAGGCAAGATTGCCCGCCTGCGTCGTCATGTTGTCTTCATCAATGCGCCGCCACAGCAGTTTTAGCCACAGGAAAAATGCGTGTGAGGAGTGGCGCAGATGTCGCAACCACATCACTCAGAGACGGCCTGCAAACCAGGCGGGCACGGTCTTGCTGTCGGTAACCAGCACGCTATCAATGCCGAGCGCGCGCGCGGCCTCAATATTGGCGTGGTTATCATCGAAGAACACTGCCTGATCTGCTGTGAAACCTTCGTTCTCCAGCACATGATGATAGATGCGAGCTTCCGGTTTGCGCATACCGACATCCTGCGACATATAGAGAGTGTCAGCAGCCTGTTTTACTTCGGGATATTGCGTCGGCCAGAATTCATAATGTAGCCGGTTGGTATTGGAGAGGATTACCACACGATGCCCATCCGCACGCAGTTTATTCATCACCGCCAGCGTATCCGGGCGCACGTCAATAAACACCGCCTGCCAGCCGGTGGTGAATTGTTCGTAACTGAGCGCAATATCCAGCTGGTCGCACAACCGGGCGGCGAAATGCTGATCGCTGATCTCACCCCGTTCGTGTTGTTCAAAAGCTTCATCCATCCGAAAGCGGCTTTGTAGCATTGCCAGCGGAACGCGTCCCAGGTCACTCCAGACACCGAGCACACGGTTGAAATCAATATCAACAATCACATTGCCTAAATCAAAGATGTAGAGCATGACGCCTCCTTATATTCCCTGGATCATTCACTCTAGCGGCAAATAGGGGGACTGAACAGGCGGGACGGCGGTGAAATCCGCGATCTGGAAGCGGGCGCACCCTTCCACTTTGCAGGCCGGGTGCGGCTTACATTAAGAAATGGCCTCACGCGTTATCAGACAATTGCCCAATATTCAGGCAAAAAAAAGCCCCGCATTGCGGGGCTTCTTCTGTTCGTTTTCGCTTAGTCTTTGCTGCCGCGAGACGCACGCTTACGGTCGTTCTCGGTCAGGTGACGTTTACGAATACGTACTGACACCGGCGTCACTTCTACCAGTTCGTCGTCATCGATGAACTCGATAGCCTGCTCCAGCGTCATCTTGACCGGCGGAACCAGAGTGGTTGCTTCATCAGTACCTGACGCACGCATGTTGGTCAGTTTTTTACCGGTCAGGCAGTTTACAGTCAGGTCATTAGAACGGCTGTGAATACCGATGATCTGACCTTCATAAACTTCCGCACCGTGACCCAGGAACAGCTTACCGCGATCCTGCAGACCGAACAGGGCGAAGGCTACCGCTTTACCCTGACCGTTGGAGATCAGTACGCCATTCTGGCGCTGGCCCACTTCACCCGGACGAACGTCGTCGTAGTGGCTGAAGGTGGAGTACAGCAGACCGGTACCTGAAGTCATGGTCATGAATTCGTTACGGAAGCCAATCAGACCACGGCTTGGGATCACGTAGTCAAGACGCACACGGCCTTTACCATCCGGGTCCATGTTTTTCATGTCGCCTTTACGCTCACCCATCGCCATCATCACAGAACCCTGGTGGGTTTCTTCGATGTCCAGGGTCACGTTCTCGAACGGCTCCTGCTTACGGCCTTCGTGCTCACGGAAGATAACTTTCGGACGGGATACCGCCAGTTCGTAACCTTCACGACGCATGTTTTCGATCAGAACTGACAGGTGCAGCTCACCACGACCAGAAACGCGGAATGCATCAGCATCAGCAGTTTCTTCAACACGCAGTGCCACGTTGTGTACCAGCTCTTTGTTCAGACGCTCCAGAATCTGGCGCGAAGTCACGTATTTACCTTCTTTACCGCAGAACGGTGAGGTGTTTACGTTAAAGAACATGGTCACAGTCGGCTCATCCACGCTCAGAGCAGGCAGCGCTTCAACATTCTGCGGATCACAAATGGTGTCAGAAATGTTCAGCTCACCCAGACCGGTGATCGCGATGATATCGCCAGCTTCAGCAAGGTCGCTTTCGATACGTTCCAGGCCGAGGTGGCCCAGCACTTTACCGACTTTACCGTTGCGGGTTTTGCCTTCGCTATCGATGATCGTAACCTGTTGGTTCGGCTTCACTTTACCGCGTTTGATGCGGCCGATACCGATAACACCCAGGTAGTTGTTGTAGTCCAGCTGAGAGATCTGCATCTGCAGCGGCGCTTCAACTTCAACCTGCGGCGGGGAAACACGGTCAACGATCGCCTGATACAGCGGGGTCATGTCGTCAGCCATGTCGTTGTGGTCCAGACCCGCGATACCATTCAGCGCTGAAGCATAAATGATCGGGAAGTCCAGCTGTTCGTCCGTCGCATCAAGGTTAACGAACAGGTCAAATACCTGATCCACCACCCAATCCGGACGTGCGCCAGGACGGTCGATTTTGTTAATAACAACAATCGGCTTCAGGCCGTGGGCGAATGCTTTTTTGGTTACGAAGCGGGTTTGCGGCATCGGGCCATCCATCGCATCAACAACCAGCAGCACCGAGTCCACCATGGACATTACGCGCTCAACTTCACCACCGAAGTCGGCGTGTCCCGGGGTATCAACGATGTTGATACGGTAATCATTCCATTTGATGGCGGTGTTTTTTGCGAGGATGGTAATTCCACGCTCTTTCTCCAAATCGTTGGAGTCCATCACACGCTCAGTCGCTTCGGTACGGGCGTCGAAAGTACCGGACTGTTGCAGCAGTTTATCAACCAGGGTGGTCTTACCATGGTCGACGTGCGCGATGATGGCGATGTTACGCAAATTTTCGGTCACAGCTTTGCCTCAGGCATTATAGAAATAACGCGGTATTGTACACGGATTAAGCGGAAGACTGAACATGATCACAGATTTCGCCTAAAGTTTCTTGAAGTGCTGGTTTTTAGCACCAATTGCGGTGCATTAATCTGCACTGCGATGGCGTTTTGCACCATTACGGTGCTTAAATTCGCCAGCAAAGCACCATTTAAGTGCACTCAATCCATCCTGGTGCAGCCACCGACTCACTAAAGGGCGCACCACAGCACGATTTTACCTGTAATAAAAAAGTTGGCACAGAATTCGCTTTAGTATTTTCAAGCGAAAACGACAGTTGCACAACGGTTGAAGAGCTTGCCGAGATCTTTGGTTAGGAGATGTCAGAAGCCATGGCACATTCCAGGCAACGAAGTTCTCTCACCACGACGACAATGACAATTTCCAGGAGAGTTGAGTATGTCCGCTGAACACGTTCTCTCGATGATGAACGAGCACGAAGTTAAGTTTGTTGACCTGCGTTTTACCGATACCAAAGGTAAAGAACAGCACGTTACTATCCCTGCTCACCAGGTTAACGCTGACTTCTTCGAAGAAGGCAAAATGTTCGATGGCTCCTCCATCGGTGGCTGGAAAGGCATTAACGAATCAGACATGGTGCTGATGCCGGACGCAACCACTGCCGTTCTGGATCCGTTCTTCGAAGACCCGACGCTGATCATCCGTTGTGACATCCTTGAGCCAGGCACCATGCAGGGCTACGATCGCGACCCGCGTTCAATTGCTAAGCGCGCTGAAGATTTCCTGCGCTCTTCTGGCATCGCTGATACCGTTCTGTTTGGACCTGAGCCGGAATTCTTCCTGTTCGATGACATCCGTTTCGGTTCTTCTACTTCTGGTTCACACGTTGCTATCGACGATATCGAAGCAGCATGGAACACCGGTAAAGAATACGAAGGCGGTAACAAAGGTCACCGTCCGGGTATCAAAGGTGGTTACTTCCCGGTTCCTCCGGTTGACTCAGCTCAGGACATCCGTTCTGCCATGTGTCTGACCATGGAGCAGATGGGTCTGGTGGTTGAAGCGCATCACCACGAAGTAGCAACTGCTGGTCAGAACGAAGTGGCTACCCGCTTCAACACCATGACCAAAAAAGCTGACGAAATTCAGATCTACAAATACGTTGTTCACAACGTTGCTCACGCTTACGGCAAAACCGCAACCTTCATGCCGAAGCCAATGTTTGGTGACAACGGTTCAGGTATGCACTGCCACATGTCCCTGTCTAAAGGCGGCGTGAACCTGTTCTCTGGCGACAAATACGGCGGCCTGTCTGAAACTGCTCTGTTCTACATCGGCGGTATCATCAAGCACGCTAAAGCCATCAACGCCCTGGCTAACCCGACCACCAACTCTTATAAGCGTCTGGTCCCAGGCTACGAAGCACCGGTAATGCTGGCTTACTCTGCCCGTAACCGTTCTGCTTCAATCCGTATCCCGGTTGTTGCCAGCCCGAAAGCGCGTCGTATCGAAGCGCGCTTCCCGGACCCGGCTGCTAACCCGTACCTGGCATTCACCGCACTGCTGATGGCTGGCCTCGACGGCATCATCAACAAGATCCACCCTGGTGATGCGATGGACAAAAACCTGTATGACCTGCCGCCGGAAGAAGAAGCTGAGATTCCAAAAGTGGCTGGTTCACTGGAAGAAGCGCTGAACTGCCTGAACGAAGACCGCGAGTTCCTGACCCGTGGTGGCGTGTTCACTGACGACGCTATCGACGCGTACATCGAACTGCGTAAGTCTGAAAATGACCGCGTTCGCATGACTCCGCACCCGGTAGAGTTCGAGCTGTACTATAGCGTTTAATCCTATGGAATATTCGGCGGATTTCGTGTTGCAGCAAGGCGGCAACTGAAAGAATCCCAGGGAGCTGAGATAGCTCAGTGACCCGGGTGAGTGAGGGCAGCCAACGCGGCTGCGGCACGAAAGACGCAGAAGATTTTTTGTTGCCGTGGAAACTTTCAGCCCATCTTCGGATGGGCTTTTTTCTCCACGAATTCATCGTTCAAATGACGGGTTTTACCACCAAAGGCTATAATGCACTGAATTAGTGCAGAGGAACGCTGTATGGCAACTGGCACGCTGCCCGATGCGGGGCAGATTCTCAATTCCCTGATAAACAGTATTTTGCTGGTCGATAATGAACTGGTAATTCATTACGCCAACCCGGCAGCACAGCAATTACTGGCGCAAAGTTCACGGAAATTATTCGGCACGCCGTTACCTGAATTAACCGGCTATTTTTCGCTGAATATTGAGGTGATGCGCGAGAGTCTTGAGGCTGGCCAGGGCTTTACCGACAGCGAAGTGACCTTAGTGGTAGATGGCCGCGCGCATATTATGTCGCTCACGGCACAACGTCTGCCCGATGGCTTAATTTTGCTGGAAATGGCGCCGATGGATAATCAGCGTCGTCTCAGCCAGGAACAAATTCAGCATGCTCAGCAGGTCGCCGCCCGCGATTTGGTACGCGGTCTGGCTCATGAAATTAAAAACCCGCTGGGAGGTTTACGTGGTGCTGCGCAGTTATTATCGCGCGCCCTGCCCGACCCTTCGCTGAATGAATATACCAAAGTCATTATTGAGCAGGCCGATCGCCTGAGAAATCTGGTCGATCGTTTGCTTGGCCCGCAGCAACCCGGTTTACATGTCACCCAAAGTATTCATCAGGTGGCTGAGCGCGTGGTCAATCTGGTCTCGATGGAGTTGCCGGATAATGTCTCGCTGGTGCGTGATTACGACCCCAGCCTGCCGGAGCTGCCACACGACCCGGATCAAATTGAACAGGTTCTGCTGAATGTAGTACGCAACGCGCTTCAGGCGTTGGGTGAAGAAGGCGGCACGATTATTATCCGCACCCGCACCGCGTTCCAGTTAACGCTGCACGGGGTACGATATCGCCTGGTGGCACGCATCGATATTGAAGATGACGGCCCAGGCATTCCGGCTCAACTGCAGGATACGCTGTTCTATCCGATGGTGAGTGGGCGTGAAGGCGGCACCGGTTTAGGTCTGTCGATTGCGCGCAGTCTGATCGATCAGCATTCAGGAAAAATAGAATTTAACAGTTGGCCTGGTCACACCGAATTCTCGGTTTACCTGCCTATTCGCCAGTGAGGTTTCTATGCAACGAGGGATAGTCTGGATCGTCGATGACGATAGCTCCATCCGCTGGGTGCTTGAACGTGCGCTCACTGGAGCCGGTTTGAGCTGTGCAACTTTTGACAGCGGCAACGAAGTGCTGGAAGCGCTCTCGACCAAAACCCCAGATGTTTTACTGTCAGATATTCGCATGCCGGGCATGGATGGGCTGGCGCTGCTGAAACAAATTAAACAGCGACACCCGATGTTGCCGGTCATCATTATGACGGCGCATTCGGACCTGGATGCCGCCGTCAGCGCTTACCAGCAGGGTGCATTTGATTACCTGCCGAAGCCATTCGATATTGATGAAGCGGTTGCGCTGGTAGAGCGCGCCATCAGCCATTATCAGGAACAACAGCAGCCGCGCAATCAGCCGGTGAGCGGCCCAACCACCGATATTATCGGTGAGGCCCCGGCCATGCAGGACGTATTCCGCATTATTGGCCGCCTGTCACGTTCCTCCATCAGTGTGCTGATTAATGGTGAGTCGGGTACCGGTAAAGAACTGGTGGCACATGCCCTGCATCGCCACAGCCCGCGCGCTAAAGCCCCCTTTATCGCGTTAAACATGGCGGCTATTCCGAAAGACCTGATTGAGTCAGAGTTGTTTGGCCATGAGAAAGGCGCATTTACCGGTGCCAATCAGATCCGTCAGGGACGTTTTGAGCAGGCCGATGGCGGCACGCTGTTCCTTGACGAGATTGGCGATATGCCACTTGATGTGCAGACTCGTCTGCTGCGTGTGCTGGCCGATGGTCAATTCTACCGGGTTGGCGGCTACGCACCGGTGAAAGTGGACGTCCGTATCATTGCGGCAACCCACCAGAACCTGGAAATGCGGGTACAGGAAGGCAAATTCCGTGAAGACTTGTTCCATCGTCTGAACGTGATTCGTGTACATCTGCCGCCACTGCGTGAGCGTCGTGAAGACATTCCGCGCCTGGCACGCTACTTCCTGCAAGTGGCTGCGCGTGAACTGGGTGTGGAAGCAAAGATCCTGCATCCTGAAACCGAAGCAGCGCTGACGCGTCTGCACTGGTCAGGCAACGTGCGTCAGCTGGAAAACACCTGTCGCTGGTTGACGGTGATGGCAGCAGGTCAGGAAGTGTTGATCCAGGATCTGCCTGCGGAGCTGTTTGAATCCAGCGCCCCCGAAAGTCCGGTGCAATCGCTGCCGGATAGCTGGGCCACGCTGCTGGCACAATGGGCAGACCGCGCACTGCGTTCCGGTCATCAAAACCTGTTATCTGAAGCACAGCCGGAAATGGAGCGAACCCTGCTCACCACCGCCTTGCGTCACACACAAGGCCATAAACAGGAAGCGGCACGTTTGCTGGGATGGGGACGTAATACCCTGACACGCAAACTGAAAGAACTGGGAATGGAATAAAAGTGTGAAAAAGGGAGCATTTGCTCCCTTTGTTATTTTATATCACGCGTGAAAATTGCTGCTGACGCGCCTTCTGCCGCAGATACACATCAAAGCACATGCAAATATTGCGGATCAGCAGGCGGCCTATGCCGGTAACCCGTAAGCCCCCTTCATGCTGCTCCAGCAAACCATCAGCCACCAGCGGTGCCAGTAACCCCAGGTCTTCGGCGAAATAGCGCTTAAACACGATTGGCCACTGAGCCTCAACAGCGGCATAGTCGAGTGCGAAATTGCAAATCAGCGCCTTGATCACATCGCGACGCAGGCAATCATCTTCACTCAGAGTCAGACCGCGCCACAGCGCATTACCCCTTGTCTCAACACTGCTATACCAGGTGTTGAGATCTTTATGATTCTGGGCGTAGCTGTCACCGATCATGCTAATCGCCGACACACCAAGCCCCAGCAAATCCGTGTCACCCTGGGTGGTATAGCCCTGAAAATTGCGGTGCAACTCGCCCGCTCGCTGGGCCACCGCCAGTTCGTCGTCCGGACGCGCAAAGTGGTCCATACCGATAAACTGATAACCTTCGCCAGTCAGGGTAGCGATGGTCTGCTGTAAAATTTCCAGTTTCTGCGCTGCGCTGGGCAGTTCGTCTTCTTTGATTTTTCGTTGCGCCGCGAACAGCGCGGGCAGATGCGCATA
Organism: Pantoea sp. X-Soil-TKNS-1280; assembly: GCF_059730475.1. Classification (NCBI taxonomy): domain Bacteria; kingdom Pseudomonadati; phylum Pseudomonadota; class Gammaproteobacteria; order Enterobacterales; family Erwiniaceae; genus Pantoea; species Pantoea sp. X-Soil-TKNS-1280. The sequence goes on from NZ_AP035962.1 coordinate 4,271,974, forward strand.
ATTAAACACGCTAAGGCGGTCGGGGTTGAGGGCAATGACACGTTGCAGAGTAAAAGCAAAGCTTTCGGGCGTTTGCAGCGGCAAACCGTAGATCAGATCGATGCTGACCGAGCGAAAACCCTGGTCACGCGCACGTTGTACCAACGCGAAGATCATCGCCTCATCCTGCACGCGATTGACCTTCTCCTGTACCGCTTTATTGAAATCCTGTACGCCCATGCTGAGACGGTTGAAACCCAGCGAGCGTAGATGATCGATCATCTCCAGCTCAATTTCTCGCGGATCGACCTCGATCGACATCTCCACGTCATCAGCCAGCGTAAAATGGCTGCGTAACAAGCCCACCAGCCGGCTTACCTGCTGCTGATTAAGGAAGGTCGGCGTACCGCCCCCCCAGTGCAGCTGGGTGACGCTACGGCCCGTAAACAGCGGCGCACGCTGCTTAATTTCCTGCTCCAGCACATCAAGGTAGCGATCAGCTTTATGTAGCTGGCGCGTCACGATTTTATTGCAGCCACAGAAGTAGCACAGGCGATGGCAAAACGGGATATGAACATACAGTGAGAGCGGTCGATCAGGATAGCGCGTCACCGCCTGCTGAAAATCGGCTTCGCTAAAATTTTCACTAAATTCCAGCGCGGTAGGATAGGAGGTATAGCGCGGACCGGCGTAATTGTATTTTTCAATCAGCCGCTGATCCCACTCAATCTGCTGCGATGACATGCTCACTCCTTACGGTGACGTCGTCTGAAGGCGGGCCGCGAAGCAGAAGAGTGAACAGGGTGACGCACAGAAACCCGATGTAAACGCGACTTCAGACGCGACAGGCGGCGTAGTTTAAACAATAAGCTGATGAGATAACATGCCAGCAGCAGCGCTAAAATTGATCCAGGCCAAAACATCGGTGAATACCTGTTTTGCGTGGCATGCGTGAATACGCATGCCGATCAAAATGAGGCTTATTTGCCCTTCAGCAGGCGCATCATATCTTCTTCTGCCTGCTCATCGTCTTCAGCATCATCATCAAGCGCAATGCCAAGCGTTTCCATCAGCTCATCAATGCGGTCCAGCGTTTCGTCCAGCCAGGCCTGCTCTTCACCGCTCAGGGTCTCGCCGCTTTCCAGACGATCCAGCAGCGTGTCGAGACGCTCATCATTTTCCAGCTTCGCCAGTTCTTCCTGCGGGGTAAGACGGACTTTTTCCGCTTTCGGCTTAGGTGCTGGTTTTTTCACAACCGATGTTTGCCCATCGGCCACTAAGGCCACTGGCTTCTTGCTGCCAAGACGCGGATCCTGAGATTTTTTCGCCTGACCACTACCCGTGGTCTGTTTTTCCGGATTTGCACGGCTACCAGCAACATGGCCGCGATGCTTTTTATCACGTTTGCGGTCACGCGCTTCGGTATTCAAATCTTCACGCGATTTACGCTTCGCTTTAGCGGCGGGTTTGCCGCGTGTTGGTTGTGCAGGTTGCTTCATGGTGTTGGGTCTCGGCAATTTTTAATCAGTATATACCCGCCACATTACGGGCTGGTGAGCTAAGTGCGCTTTTCGCCTTACCGCAGCCCGAATGATTTAAGGTATAGAATTGCGGCGAAATCTAGCAGAAAGCAGACAAAGAAAAAAGGCGACAGCCTATGCTGTCGCCTTATTTCGCACCTTCATATGAAGGAAACACGAGATAAATCCATTATGGCTCACAACGTCCCGGTTGCTCCCTCGCCAAATCGCTCCTGCGAAACTCCCTGTCCTTTTCCGATTTCTCCCTGAATCGCTTCCTGCCTGCTCCTCGTCACCCCCGACACTCCTGAGCACATCATCCTGATGGGTGCTACCTTGCACTGACACCAAATGTAGACTACTCGGTAAAATGAACAAGTAAGACTCTTCTCTAATTTATAGAGGAAATGGCAGAGGTATTGTTAATTAATTGAATTTATAAGTAAAAAATTACGCTGCGGTAAAGGGAAGCGGTAATGACTGGCAGCACTAATCACACATCTCTTACAAAATGGCGCGTTAAGACACCATCGGGCACTTTTGCGCCATAACAGGTATACTCTGCCCAATTGCCTGAATCACTTTGCCGGAGTTTTACTTTGTCTGCTTTGAATTATCACGTTACCCATTTTATTCTCAGTGCCCCGGATATTCGCCACTTACCCGCAGATAGCGGCATTGAAGTGGCTTTTGCCGGTCGCTCGAATGCAGGCAAATCCAGCGCACTGAATACCCTCACCAATCAGAAAAGCCTGGCCCGTACCAGTAAAACGCCGGGGCGCACCCAGCTCATTAACCTGTTTGAGGTGACGGAGGGCAAACGTCTGGTGGACTTACCGGGCTACGGTTACGCCGAAGTGCCGGAAGAGATGAAGCGTAAATGGCAGCGTGCCTTGGGTGAATATTTGCAAAAACGCCAGGCGCTGAAAGGATTGGTGGTACTGATGGATATCCGCCATCCGTTAAAAGATCTCGACCAGCAAATGGTGGAATGGGCGGTCCAGAGCGAGATCCCGGTTATGCTACTGCTGACCAAAGCCGACAAACTGGCTTCTGGCGCGCGTAAAGCACAGCTTAATATGGTGCGTGAGGCGTCACTGGCCTTTCAGGGCGATGTGCAGGTGGAGATGTTCTCTTCGCTGAAGAAACTGGGCGTCGATAAACTGCGCGATAAACTGGACAGCTGGTTTAACGAACTGGAACCTGCACAGGAAGGTGAAGGCGACGACATCACGGCATAACATGTTTGCGGGTTAACCACCCGCTTTTTCAGATAAAGCCCAATAAAAAACGCCCCAGTCATAAATGACTGGGGCGGCTAATATTCAGCCAAATCCGATTACGTGAAGTAAAAGGTCTGAAAGATAGAACATCTTACCTCTGTACCCTACGCGAGAAACTTTACCTGATTTTTCCTGACCAACAAAGGGTTTTTTGTTGTTTAGTTTCAGGAATCGACATCATTTTTACCAGGTTCGTCACAAAATTGCGTACCCAATGTAGTTTAATTACCAAAAAAATGCTTAGCCGTTAGGTAGTTACAAAACGCGCATTTTACAGGCCGCTTTTGCACGTTGCTGAACCGATTAAGTAAACTTTTTTCTTATGACATTGTCGTAAGCGGCATTGCACCGCTTACGGGGTAAAACTTAGTGTGCCTGGTCCCAGTTATCGCCGATCCCTACCTCAACCTGGAGCGGTACAGCCAGCTTCATACTGCTTTCCATCAACTGACGTATTTTTTCGCAGGCAGCATCCACTGCATCCTGATGGATCTCAAAGACGAGTTCATCGTGTACCTGCATGATCATTTTTACCGTGTCATCGTTTTGCTGTAATAACCAGCCATCCACGGCGATCATTGCACGCTTAATGATGTCTGCAGCTGTCCCCTGCATGGGGGCGTTGATGGCCGCACGTTCCGCAGCTTTACGACGGATAGCATTGCCGGATTTGATATCCGGCAGCCATAAGCGTCGGCCATCCAGAGTCTCGACATAGCCTTTTTCTGCCGCCTGCTCACGCGTCTCTTCCATATAACGCAGTACGCCCGGATAACGCTCAAAGTAGAGATCCATATACTTTTTCGCTTCACCCGCGCCGATATTCAACTGACGTGACAGGCCAAACGCGCTCATCCCGTAGATTAAGCCAAAGTTGATCGCCTTGGCGCTGCGGCGCTGCTCACCAGATACCTTGCCAAGCGCCACGCCAAACACTTCTGATGCCGTTGCACGGTGAATGTCCTCACCCTGAGCGAAGGCATCCAGCAATCCTTTATCCTGCGACAGATGCGCCATAATACGCAGCTCAATCTGTGAATAGTCGGCAGCGACAATGCGTTTGTCCGGCCCGGCAATAAATGCCTGACGGATACGACGCCCTTCATCATTGCGCACCGGGATATTTTGCAGGTTAGGATCGGTGGAAGACAGGCGACCTGTCGCCGTTACCGCCTGATGATAAGAGGTATGCACGCGGCCAGTGACAGGGTTGATCATCAGCGGTAGCTTGTCGGTATACGTCGATTTCAGCTTCGACAAACCACGATGTTCCAGAATCACTTTTGGCAGTGGGTAGTCCAGCGCCAGCTCTGCCAGCACCTCTTCACTGGTCGATGGCGCTCCGCCTGGGGTTTTCTTAGTGGGCTTAATACCCTGTTTTTCAAACAGAATGGTTTGCAGCTGCTTAGTAGAGGAAAGGTTAAACGGCTCACCCGCCAGCTCGTGCGCTTGCAGCTCCAGTTCCGCCAGACGCGTGGTCAGCTCCTGGGAGTGTTTCGCCAGGATATTTTGATCGATGAGCACACCGTTACGTTCTACCCGGGAAATGACCTTCAGCAGCGGCATCTCAATCTCTTCGAAGATTTTTTTCGGTCCGGCTTCTTTCTCCAGCTCAGGCCACATTTTCAGGTGTAACTGCAGGGTCACATCCGCATCTTCCGCAGCATAATGCCCCGCCTGCTCGATCGCGACCTGGTTAAACGTCAGCTGGTTTTTACCTTTCCCGGCAATTTCTTCAAAGGTCACGGTTTTATGGTTTAACCAGCGTGCTGCCAGGCTATCCATATCATGCTTACCGGCAACACTGTTCAGGCAATACGACTCCAGCATAGTGTCGAATTTAATCCCGTTCAGTTCGATATCGTAGTTCTTCAGTACACCACGATCGTATTTGAGATTTTGCCCGACCTTTAGCGCCTTACTGTCTTCCAGCAACGGTTTTAATTGTGCCAGCACCGTTGCGCGATCCAGTTGATCAGGTGCATCGAGATAATCATGCGCCACCGGCAGATAAGCTGCTTCACCCGGGGCCACGGCAAAAGCGAGTCCCACAATGTTGGCGCTCAGGGTATCCAGTGAATCCGTTTCCAGATCAAAAGCAAACACGTCGCTTTTTTGCAGCTTTTCCAGCCAGCTGGCAAAGGTGCCTTCATCAAGGATGGTGACGTAACCATCGGACGACAAGACACTCACGGTCTCAGCTTTAGCCGCCGGTTCATCCGGTAATCCCTGCTGAGCCTGTGTGTTGTTCTTTTTGCCCTGTAGCCATTTCCCTTCCTGCAGATCAACCAACCAGCGTTTAAATTCGTAACGACCAAACAGCGTTTGCAGTACCGAGACATCCGGCTCGTTTACCGTTAGCTGTTCACAGGTAAGTTCCAGTTCAACATCAGTTTTGATGGTTGCCAGTTGATAGGAAAGAAATGCTACATCGCGGTTCTGTTCCAGCTTGGTCGCCATGGTTTTGGCTCCGCGGAATGACAGATCGGCAACTTTTTCCAGGTTGTCATAGATGGTTTGCATGCCCCCCAACCCCTGCAACAGTGCCTGTGCCGTCTTTTCCCCCACCCCCGGTACGCCGGGAATGTTATCCGAGCTATCGCCCATCATGGCAAGGAAGTCGATAATCAGGGAAGGTGGTACGCCGTATTTCTGTTCAACTTCTTCTGGTCCCAGGACCGTATTGGTCATGGTGTTAATCAGGGTGATACCCGGCGTAACCAGCTGGGCCATATCTTTGTCGCCGGTACTGATCAATACCGCGCGCCCCTGCTTTTCAGCTTCCTGTGCCAGCGTGCCAATGACGTCATCGGCTTCAACGCCAGAAACCGCCAGCAGCGGTAATCCCATCGCCTTGACCATTTCATGTAATGGCTCAATTTGCGCACGCAGGTCATCTGGCATGGGAGGACGATGAGATTTGTAGTTCTCGAATAACTCATCGCGGAATGTTTTTCCTTTCGCATCGAAGACCACGGCAACGTGGCTGGGTTGATACTGCATCAACAGGCTTTTCAGCATGTTGAGCACACCGTACATTGCGCCAGTTGGCTCACCTGCGCTATTGGTCAGAGGCGGAAAGGCATGATATGCACGGTAGAGATAGGATGATCCGTCTACCAGAATCAGGGGATTTTCTGCAATGTGCGCCATAAGTTTGATTTTTCTTCGTTGCGATTAAGAGGTGTATAAGGATGCCATAACCTGAGGCGAATGTTGAATTTGCACCAGTCGAAGTGGTGTTTTTTACTCAAAACGCAGCAGGGATCGCAAGGATCGTATTGTGGATAACTTTGTGCGTAAATTTCATAACGTATTGTTATTTCCGTTATTCGCAATCGTTTACCTTATAAAAAAATAAATTTTTCAATAGGTTACTGACTTTCCGTGATGCGGGGCATCTTTTTAAAAAGATGATCATCGATGTGGATATTAACCACAAGGTTAACAGTAAGAAGGGATATAAAGGCGAGTCCGATAATAAAAAACGCCGACTAAGTCGGCGTTGATTTGCTGGCTAAATTAGTTTTTTTCCACCAGGAATTTTACGACATTGGCGTAATCGGCAACAAAGTTATCCATCGAGCTGGTGTCGAGACCGCCGTTGTTGACCATATATTTGCCATTAATAAACATCGCTGGCACACCCTGCAGATTTACATCAGATGCCGCTTTCTCCTGCTGAGCAACCAGCGCTTTTACTGCAAAGCTGTTCCATGCTGCATCGTAATCTTCAGAAGAAATTCCTGCCGCTTTGATAAAAGTATCTTTCAGGCTGGCCGCATCGGTCACGGTCTGCGTTTTCTGAATACCATCGAAAATTGGCGCTGAAACTTTATCTTCAACACCCAGCGCCATCGCCACCGCCCATGCGTGCGTCACCACCGGACCGAAATCACCACCAAGGAAATCAACGTGATATTTGGTCACTTTAGTATTCGCAGGCAGATTCTTTTTCACCGCATCGCTAACGTGGTAAATACGTTCAAACTGGTAGCAATGGGGACAGAAGAAGGAGAAAAACTCCATTACCTGCGGTTCACCGGCGACAGGTTTCGGCAGCGTGACGTACTGTTTGCCGTCGGTAAATTGTGCCGCTGAGGCGCTAAATGCCAGCATTAAACCTACCAGCGCGAACCAAATCTTTTTCATCGTGAAAAATTCTCCTGACTGCTTCATTAATATTGCGGGCTAAGCTGCAACGGCGGTTCGTTTAACAGCTTTTCCTGCTCGGTAAAAAGTACAATTTGCCGACGCCAAAAATCCTCATCGGTCATCCACGGAAAGGCTCGTGGAAAAGCTGGATCCTGCCAGCGACGCACGACCCAGGCTAAATAATAAACCATGCGCATCGCGCGTAAAGGCTCAATCAGTGACAATTCATGTAAATCGAAGTCACTGAATTCATTGTAAGCCTCCAGCAAAATATCCCACTGAATACGTTGTTCCTGAAGATCACCATTCACCAACATCCACAGGTCCTGGATTGCAGGTCCGGTACGAGCATCATCAAGATCGACAAACATCGGTCCATCACGCCACAGAATATTGCCGGGATGGCAGTCACCGTGTAAACGCAGTGGTTGCCATTGCGTATTCCATCGCTGCTGCAGCGTGTGATACAGCTTATCTACAGCAGCCAGCAACGGAGCTTTACATGCATTCGGTACCAGCATGCTTTGCTCCAACTGCTGACGCGGCTGCACGATATACTCATCCAGACCAATAGTCGGCCGTTGCGCAAAATGCTGCTGACGGCCTGTTTGATGGATTCGCCCCAGAAAACGGCCAACCCACTCCATCTGTTCTTCATTATCGGTTTCATACTGCCGACCACCCAGACTGGGAAATACGGCAAACATAAATCCTGCATGGCTGTTCAGCGTACTTCCCAGCAGTTCCAGAGGTGCAGCAACAGGCACTTCATCGGCCAGTAGATCATGGGTAAACTGATGTTCTTCCAAAATCTGACCTGCACTCCAGCGCTGTGGGCGATAAAACTTCACCACATAGCGACGCTTTTCATCATCACTGAATTGATAGACACGGTTTTCGTAGCTATTAAGGGCGGTTAAGCCAGATTCGACGCGCAGACCTGTTTCCCAAAGTGCATCAAGGATGACATCGGGATTCAGTGTCTGGAAATTAAAGGCTGCTTCGCTCATCATTTGGCCTGTGTGTTACCTTTGCTTTAATGCGCAAGGATAGCACTACTCATCATCCTTAATCACACCGCGTGCGCGTAATAGCGCGGTTTTGAAGTCCACTTCATAATCCTTTTTCAGCCCGGGAATCTCAGCATCGCTGCCTGCATCACGCATTTTGAGATGGTAAATCAATATGTCGTCAGTTAATTCACTTAATGGGCCACTGAAACCTGATTCCTGTGCCAGTTTTTGTAAAAATGCCAACAGGTTAAGATCAGACTCTTTCTGCCAGGCTGGTTGCAGGAGTTCGAGCAGTTCGTTGAGACGGTGGTATTTCATCATTCATTCCTTTATGCAGGTGTTGGGCTGCCGACCTGTAAGTATCGTCCACTATGAGTAAGGAGACGAAAATGACAGCATTAACCGGCGTGATTCTGGCTGGCGGCCAGGGACGCCGTATGGGTGGTGAGGATAAAGGATTGATGCTTCTTCGGGGTGAGCCCCTTTATCAACACGTTCTGCGCCGTTTTCGGCCGCAGGTCAATATTGTGTTGATAAGTGCCAATCGTAACATTGATCGTTATCAGGCAAGCGGTTGTCAGATTGTTACCGATTCACTGGCGGATTATCCCGGCCCACTGGCAGGTATTCTAAGCGGCTTACGCCACAGCAAAACCGAGTGGGTTGCATTCTGTGCCTGTGACACCCCATGGATCCCTGACGATTTCGTCGCACGTCTATGGCAACAAAAAGCCGATGCATCAGCGGTGTGGGTCAAATCCTCTCTGCGCGATCATCCAGCACTGGCTTTGGTGAATCGTTGTTTAGCGGATAATCTCGAAGCCAGCCTGTTAAGCGGAGAACGCCGTCTGATGCGGTTTTTGCAGGAAAATGGCGGACATGCCGTGACCTTTGCAGATCCTGAATCTGCGTTTCGTAATATCAATACACCTGACGACCTGCGGGATGAGGAGATGTCATCATGACGATACCTTTGCTGGCAATCGCCGCCTGGAGCGGAACAGGTAAAACCACGTTGTTAGAGAAAGTCATTCCCTTACTGAAAGCTCAGGGGATTCGTCCAGGCCTGATTAAGCACACACATCATCATATGGATATCGATACGCCGGGAAAAGATAGTTATTTGCTGCGAAAAGCGGGTGCCGATCAGGTGATCGTTGCCAGCAATCAACGCTGGGCTTTGATGTGCGAGACACCTGATGAGCCGTTAAACCTGGAACAACTGGCATCGCGTATGGATAAATCGATGCTGGATTTGGTACTGGTTGAGGGTTTTAAAGATGAGCCAATTGCAAAGATCGTACTTTGGCGAGCAGGTATTAAAGGCAAGATGGAGGATTTACTTGATGAACATGTCATCGCGGTGGCAAGTGATGCTGATCTGGAACTTCCGATAACCTCTCTGGATATTAATCATCCAGAACAAATTGCTGAATTCATTGGCCAATGGCTTATTTCGCAGCGTAATTAATGATCTTTTTCTGATTTTCAGACGTAAAAAAGCCCTGAACTTTCGTTCAGGGCTTTTTTACTTGATTGATGCCTGGCAGTTCCCTACTCTCGCATGGGGAGACCCCACACTACCATCGGCGCTACGGCGTTTCACTTCTGAGTTCGGCATGGGGTCAGGTGGGACCACCGCGCTACAGCCGCCAGGCAAATTCTGTTTATCCGCACCGCCCTCGCAGGCCGCACGAATCAATCCGTTCGAACAATGCTGAAAATCTTCTCTGGTCTTTCAACCAAAACGCCTCTGGCGTTGTAAGGTTAAGCCTCACGGGTCATTAGTACCGGTTAGCTCAATGCATCGCTGCACTTACACATCCGGCCTATCAACGTCGTCGTCTTCAACGTCCCTTCAGGACCCTCAAGGAGTCAGGGAGAACTCATCTCGGGGCAAGTTTCGTGCTTAGATGCTTTCAGCACTTATCTTTTCCGCACTTAGCTACCGGGCAATGCCATTGGCATGACAACCCGAACACCAGTGGTGCGTTCACTCCGGTCCTCTCGTACTAGGAGCAACCCCCCTCAATTCTCCAGCGCCCACGGCAGATAGGGACCGAACTGTCTCACGACGTTCTAAACCCAGCTCGCGTACCACTTTAAACGGCGAACAGCCGTACCCTTGGGACCTACTTCAGCCCCAGGATGTGATGAGCCGACATCGAGGTGCCAAACACCGCCGTCGATATGAACTCTTGGGCGGTATCAGCCTGTTATCCCCGGAGTACCTTTTATCCGTTGAGCGATGGCCCTTCCATTCAGAACCACCGGATCACTATGACCTGCTTTCGCACCTGCTCGAGCCGTCACTCTCGCAGTCAAGCTGGCTTATGCCATTGCACTAACCTCCTGATGTCCGACCAGGATTAGCCAACCTTCGTGCTCCTCCGTTACGCTTTGGGAGGAGACCGCCCCAGTCAAACTACCCACCAGACACTGTCCGCAGCCCGGATTACGGGCCTACGTTAGAACATCAAACATTAAAGGGTGGTATTTCAAGGTCGGCTCCACGCAGACTGGCGTCCACGCTTCAAAGCCTCCCACCTATCCTACACATCAAGGCTCAATGTTCAGTGTCAAGCTATAGTAAAGGTTCACGGGGTCTTTCCGTCTTGCCGCGGGTACACTGCATCTTCACAGCGATTTCAATTTCACTGAGTCTCGGGTGGAGACAGCCTGGCCATCATTACGCCATTCGTGCAGGTCGGAACTTACCCGACAAGGAATTTCGCTACCTTAGGACCGTTATAGTTACGGCCGCCGTTTACCGGGGCTTCGATCAAGAGCTTCTCCTTACGGATAACCCCATCAATTAACCTTCCGGCACCGGGCAGGCGTCACACCGTATACGTCCACTTTCGTGTTTGCACAGTGCTGTGTTTTTAATAAACAGTTGCAGCCAGCTGGTATCTTCGACTGGCTTCAGCTCCGGGAGCAAGTCCCTTCACCTAATGCCAGCGTGCCTTCTCCCGAAGTTACGGCACCATTTTGCCTAGTTCCTTCACCCGAGTTCTCTCAAGCGCCTTGGTATTCTCTACCTGACCACCTGTGTCGGTTTGGGGTACGATTTCGTGTTACCTGGAGCTTAGAGGCTTTTCCTGGAAGCAGGGCATCAGTTACTTCACCACCATAGTGGCTCGTCATCACGCCTCAGTGTTAAAGAAAACCGGATTTGCCTGGTCTTCACACCTACACGCTTAAACCGGGACAACCGTCGCCCGGATAACCTAGCCTTCTCCGTCCCCCCTTCGCAGTAACACCAAGTACAGGAATATTAACCTGTTTCCCATCGACTACGCTTTTCAGCCTCGCCTTAGGGGTCGACTCACCCTGCCCCGATTAACGTTGGACAGGAACCCTTGGTCTTCCGGCGAGCGGGCTTTTCACCCGCTTTATCGTTACTTATGTCAGCATTCGCACTTCTGATACCTCCAGCAGACCTCACAGTCCACCTTCAGCGGCTTACAGAACGCTCCCCTACCCAACAACGCCTAAGCGTCGCTGCCGCAGCTTCGGTGCATGGTTTAGCCCCGTTACATCTTCCGCGCAGGCCGACTCGACCAGTGAGCTATTACGCTTTCTTTAAATGATGGCTGCTTCTAAGCCAACATCCTGGCTGTCTGTGCCTTCCCACATCGTTTCCCACTTAACCATGACTTTGGGACCTTAGCTGGCGGTCTGGGTTGTTTCCCTCTTCACGACGGACGTTAGCACCCGCCGTGTGTCTCCCGTGATAACATTCTCCGGTATTCGCAGTTTGCATCGGGTTGGTAAGCCGGGATGGCCCCCTAGCCGAAACAGTGCTCTACCCCCGGAGATGAATTCACGAGGCGCTACCTAAATAGCTTTCGGGGAGAACCAGCTATCTCCCGGTTTGATTGGCCTTTCACCCCCAGCCACAGGTCATCCGCTAATTTTTCAACATTAGTCGGTTCGGTCCTCCAGTTAGTGTTACCCAACCTTCAACCTGCCCATGGCTAGATCACCGGGTTTCGGGTCTATACCCTGCAACTTAACGCCCAATTAAGACTCGGTTTCCCTTCGGCTCCCCTATACGGTTAACCTTGCTACAGAATATAAGTCGCTGACCCATTATACAAAAGGTACGCAGTCACACCCCGAAGGATGCTCCCACTGCTTGTACGTACACGGTTTCAGGTTCTGTTTCACTCCCCTCGCCGGGGTTCTTTTCGCCTTTCCCTCACGGTACTGGTTCACTATCGGTCAGTCAGGAGTATTTAGCCTTGGAGGATGGTCCCCCCATATTCAGACAGGATACCACGTGTCCCGCCCTACTCGTCGGACTCACAATCTGTGCATTTTCGTGTACGGGGCTGTCACCCTGTATCGCGCGACTTTCCAGACGCTTCCACTAACACACAAACTGATTCAGGTCCTGGGCTGTTCCCCGTTCGCTCGCCGCTACTGGGGGAATCTCGGTTGATTTCTTTTCCTCGGGGTACTTAGATGTTTCAGTTCCCCCGGTTCGCCTCGTTAACCTATGTATTCAGTTAACGATAGTGCACAAGTGCACTGGGTTTCCCCATTCGGACATCGCCGGCTGTTGCGGTTCATATCACCTTGCCGGCGCTTTTCGCAGATTAGCACGTCCTTCATCGCCTCTGACTGCCAGGGCATCCACCGTGTACGCTTAGTCGCTTAACCTCACAACCCACAGGCGTTTTGCAACGCTTATGAATCGTAAGCTTTTGAGAGACTCGAACGCGTCGCTTTCATTTCTTATTACGGAGAAATGAAACAACGCGTCGTTTCAAATTTTCAGCTTGTTCCGGATTGTTAAAGAGCAAATATCTCAAACGTGACTCGTAAGTCAGTTTTGAGATACTGAGCAGCGACACCTTTCACCTGTCACCAAGCAAGTGGCGTCCCCTAGGGGATTCGAACCCCTGTTGCCGCCGTGAAAGGGCGGAGTCCTAACCGCTAGACGAAGGGGACACGAATGTGTCACGACTTCGCAGCCGTCTTGCTCATTACTTTTCTATCAGACAATCTGTGTGAGCACTTCGAAGGAAGGTATCTTCAGGTAAGGAGGTGATCCAACCGCAGGTTCCCCTACGGTTACCTTGTTACGACTTCACCCCAGTCATGAATCACAAAGTGGTAAGCGCCCTCCCGAAGGTTAAGCTACCTACTTCTTTTGCAACCCACTCCCATGGTGTGACGGGCGGTGTGTACAAGGCCCGGGAACGTATTCACCGTAGCATTCTGATCTACGATTACTAGCGATTCCGACTTCATGGAGTCGAGTTGCAGACTCCAATCCGGACTACGACGCACTTTATGAGGTCCGCTTGCTCTCGCGAGGTCGCTTCTCTTTGTATGCGCCATTGTAGCACGTGTGTAGCCCTGGCCGTAAGGGCCATGATGACTTGACGTCATCCCCACCTTCCTCCGGTTTATCACCGGCAGTCTCCTTTGAGTTCCCGACCGAATCGCTGGCAACAAAGGATAAGGGTTGCGCTCGTTGCGGGACTTAACCCAACATTTCACAACACGAGCTGACGACAGCCATGCAGCACCTGTCTCACGGTTCCCGAAGGCACTAAGGCATCTCTGCCGAATTCCGTGGATGTCAAGGCCAGGTAAGGTTCTTCGCGTTGCATCGAATTAAACCACATGCTCCACCGCTTGTGCGGGCCCCCGTCAATTCATTTGAGTTTTAACCTTGCGGCCGTACTCCCCAGGCGGTCGACTTAACGCGTTAGCTCCGGAAGCCACGCCTCAAGGGCACAACCTCCAAGTCGACATCGTTTACGGCGTGGACTACCAGGGTATCTAATCCTGTTTGCTCCCCACGCTTTCGCACCTGAGCGTCAGTCTTCGTCCAGGGGGCCGCCTTCGCCACCGGTATTCCTCCAGATCTCTACGCATTTCACCGCTACACCTGGAATTCTACCCCCCTCTACGAGACTCTAGCCTGCCAGTTTCGAATGCAGTTCCCAGGTTAAGCCCGGGGATTTCACATCCGACTTGACAGACCGCCTGCGTGCGCTTTACGCCCAGTAATTCCGATTAACGCTTGCACCCTCCGTATTACCGCGGCTGCTGGCACGGAGTTAGCCGGTGCTTCTTCTGCGGGTAACGTCAATCGATGAAGCTATTAACTTCACCGCCTTCCTCCCCGCTGAAAGTACTTTACAACCCGAAGGCCTTCTTCATACACGCGGCATGGCTGCATCAGGCTTGCGCCCATTGTGCAATATTCCCCACTGCTGCCTCCCGTAGGAGTCTGGACCGTGTCTCAGTTCCAGTGTGGCTGGTCATCCTCTCAGACCAGCTAGGGATCGTCGCCTAGGTGAGCCGTTACCCCACCTACTAGCTAATCCCATCTGGGTTCATCCGATGGTGTGAGGCCCGAAGGTCCCCCACTTTGGTCTTGCGACGTTATGCGGTATTAGCTACCGTTTCCAGTAGTTATCCCCCTCCATCGGGCAGATCCCCAGACATTACTCACCCGTCCGCCACTCGTCACCCAAGGAGCAAGCTCCTCTGTGCTACCGTTCGACTTGCATGTGTTAGGCCTGCCGCCAGCGTTCAATCTGAGCCATGATCAAACTCTTCAATTTAAGTTTGATGCTCTAAGAATTAAACTTCGTAATGAATTACGTGTTCACTCTTGAGACTTGATATTTTTTAAGTCCGTAGACTTTTGATATCAATCCTGCGAGTGCCCACACAGATTGTCTGATAAATTGTTAAAGAGCAGTGCGAGCAGCGGGTTAACCGTCTGTCGCGAGGTGGCGTATATTACGCTTTCCTCCTTCAGAGTCAATCACTTTTTTCAGTGATTTTCTCTGGCGGGATGAATCACTTCGTCCCTCGCTGACCGTCTGCGTTGCCGCTTTGCCGTGTCAGTGGAGGCGCATTATAGGGAGATAATTCTGAGTGACAAGCGTTTATTGCAAAAAATTGACTGAGCGCTACTTTTTTAGTCGAACGAGTAAAAAGAAGACATTTTGCGATGAAGAAACACCCTAAACAGCCCCCTGCGCGGCACAAATCATCGTAATGCTGTTTAATGGCGGTGCTATCCTGTTTGTCCAATCGCAGTTTTCCCCTGCTGCAAACAGAATTTTATTAAAGAAGGACTTTAAATGATTCGCTCCGCGCGCAGTATGGCCGGGTTGCCCTGGATCGCCGCTATGGCATTTTTCATGCAATCGCTTGATGCCACCATCCTCAACACCGCGCTTCCTGCCATCGCAACCAGTCTTGAACGTTCCCCACTTGCCATGCAATCTGCCGTCATTAGCTACACATTAACTGTCGCAATGCTGATTCCCGTCAGTGGCTGGCTGGCCGATCGCTTCGGCACGCGCAAAATATTTATCCTGGCGGTTTCATTATTCACGTTGGGGTCATTGGCCTGCGCCTTATCAGGCAGCCTGGGCATGCTGGTATTCTCGCGGGTGGTTCAGGGGATTGGCGGGGCGATGATGATGCCGGTCGCACGACTGGCGCTGTTACGTGCCTATCCGCGCAGTGAACTGTTGCCAGTCCTCAACTTTGTTACCATGCCCGGCCTGGTTGGACCAATTCTCGGGCCAATGCTGGGCGGCTTACTGGTTACCTATGCCAGCTGGCATTGGATCTTCCTGATTAACATTCCCATCGGTCTGCTCGGTATCTTTTATGCCCGAAAATACATGCCGGATTTCACCACACCGAAACGCCGCTTCGACTTTGGTGGTTTTGTGTTGTTCGGCGTAGGCCTGGTACTGATCTCTATCGGTATCGAACTGTTTGGTGAACGTATTGTGTCGCCGTGGCAGGCAACCGGGGTGTTGTTTGCCGGTGTGTTATTGCTTCTTCTATATATTGTTCATGCGCGTCACCATCCGGCACCGCTGATCAGCCTGCCGATGTTTAAAACCCGCACGTTTTCCATCGGCATCATTGGCAATATCGCTTCACGTCTGGGTACCGGTTGTATTCCGTTCCTGATGCCACTGATGCTACAGGTTGGATTTGGTTATCCAGCGATTATTGCCGGTTGCATGATGGGGCCAACCGCTATCGGCTCATTACTGGCGAAATCCACCGTCACCCAGGTGTTGCGTCGCTTTGGTTACCGCCACACGCTGGTCGGCATTTCGGTGATTATCGGTATTTTGATCGCCAGCTTTTCACTGCAATCACCAGGTGGAAGTGTGGCAATGCTGCTGCTGGCGTTATTCGTGCTGGGGATGGCAATGTCGACACAATTCACCGCCATGAACACCATCACTCTGGCCGATTTGAATGATGAGAATGCCAGTGGCGGTAATAGCGTGCTGGCAGTAACGCAGCAGTTGTCGATCAGTTTTGGTGTCGCGGTAAGTGCAGCGGTGTTGCGCTTTTATCAGGAATTTGGCGGCACCACGGTGCAGCATTTCCACGCCACCTTTCTTACCATGGGAGTGATCACCGTGCTGGCCGCCTTTACCTTTATGTGGCTACGCAATGGCGATGGCCGTCATTTAATCACCAACCGCGATAAAAAGAAGAAAGGCGTTTAAACCGAACCTCGCTCCACCAGCTCCGGCGTCAGGACCAGCGTTTGCTGACTGGCGTCGGGATCGCTCATACGATGAATCAGCGTGTCGATCGCCAGTTCACCCAACTCATCTTTCGGTTGATGGATGGTACTCAGCGGCGGCGTCAGATAACGTGACAGTTCAATGTTATCGTATCCCATCACAGCGATATCCTGCGGCACACGCAACCCGGCCTGGAACAGCGCGTGATAAACGCCAACCGCCATCGCATCGTTGCTGGTAAATACCGCCTCCGGCAGTGGGTCCAGGGTCAGCAGCTGGTTCATAGCATTAAAACCACCCTGAAACTCAAAATCACTGTCAACCACATACCCCGGCAATACCGGCAATCCGCTGCCAGACATGGCTTTATGGAAGCCATCCAGACGCAGCCGCGCCGGTGTTTTATCCTGCGGACCGGCAATGCAGGCGATACGGCGATAACCACGATCGATCAGATGCTGCGTCGCCAGCTCACCGCCTAACAGCGCGTTATCCTGAATAATGTCGCCACGTCCTTCAAAGGGTGCCCAGTCCATCATCACCATCGGAATCGACGGATAACGATTCAGGATATCTGCCGACGGCAGATGAGTTTCGGTACACATGATCAGCAGGCCATCAACGCGCTTCTGCAACAGCGTTTCCAGGCTGCGATTCATGCGCTCCTCATCCCCTTCGGTATTGCACAGAATCAGACTATAGCCCCGCTCATAGCAGCTATTCTCCACACCGCGCACCACTTCTGAATAGAAGGGGTTGCTGCTGGCCGTCAATAACATACCAATGGTGCGTGTCTGATTGATTTTGAGGCTGCGCGCCAGCGCGGAGGGAGCGTAATTAAGCGTGCGAATGGCCTGCTCCACCTTTTCGCGCACCTGCTCGCTGACAAAGCGATTGTTATTAATGACATGCGAAACGGTGGAGGTTGAGACGCCCGCCAGGCGGGCGACATCTTTCATGGTAGCCAAGCGCTTATCCCTGTTGTTGCAGGAAGGCATCAATCTCAGTACGCCAGGGTACCGAGGGCTGCGCACCAGGACGGGTAACGGCTATCGCCGCTGCCGCATGGGCAAAACGTACCGCATCATGTATCGCAACACCTTCGAGACGGGCAGTAATAAAAGCACCGTTAAAGGTATCGCCAGCAGCGATGGTATCTACAGCCTGCACGCTGAAGCCCGGAATGCGCACACCATCGCCCTGCTCACTCAGCCAGACACCGCGGCGTCCCAGCGTAATCAACACGGTTTGAATACCTTTGGCATGCAACGCTGCGGCGGCACGTGCGGCATCTTCATCACTTTTTACCGCGATGCCGGTCAGAATCTCGGCTTCGGTTTCATTTGGGGTGATGATATCGATCAACGCCAGCAGTTCATCGGAAAGCTGCGTCGCCGGAGCTGGATTGAGTATCACCTGCGTCTGCTGCGCTTTGGCAATTTTCGCCGCTGCCAGCACGCTTTCCAGTGGGGATTCCAGTTGCATCAACAACGCGTCCGCGTCTGCGATAACCTGTTGATGACGCGTCACGCAGGCCGGCGTTAATGCTGCGTTGGCACCAGAATAAATGCCGATATTATTTTCACCTTCGCCATTTACGAAGATCATTGCCACACCGGTGGCTTCTTCCGCCACGGTTTCTACCGGAGCGGTATCGATACGGTCCTGCTGCAGCTGCTGACGAATGCGTTCGCCAATGTCATCTGCACCAACGCAGGCAATAAAGGCGATATCGGCACCGGCTCGTCCGGCCGCTACCGCCTGATTAGCCCCTTTACCGCCAAAGGCAACCTGATACTGTTTCCCGATCACCGTTTCGCCCGGACGTGGGAAGTGGGCGAGATTGAGGATGTGATCGGCATTGATGCTGCCGAGTACGGCCAGTTTTGCGCTTTTGCTCATAGGGAGTGATCCATCAAGAGTGCGCCACCCAACGGTGGCGCGTTGCCCTGCTTTTCTTCGCGTGTTATTTGGTAACCAGTTTCAGATCGACCGGATTGATCGACTGCACTTTTTCACCTTTCAATACTTTATCCGCAGTCTCTACGCCGATGATACCAATCTTATCAGGCATCTGTGCGACAGTGGCGGTCAGTTTGCCCGCTTCAACGGCTTTCACACCGTCTGCGGTGCCGTCAAAGCCCACCACCACCACGTCGGTTTTACCGGCGGTCTGCAGTGCACGCAGTGCGCCCAGTGCCATTTCATCGTTCTGTGCGAACACCGCCTGCACATCCGGATGCGCCTGCAGCAGGTTCTGCATCACGTTCAGACCTTTGGTACGGTCAAAATCAGCCGGCTGGCTGGCGAGGATATTGAATTTATGTGCATCGGCAGCCTGTTTGAAGCCATCACCACGCTCACGCGCCGCTGAAGTACCGGCAATACCCTGCAATTCGATGATTTTCGCGCCATCACCCAGTTTCTTCGCAATAAAGTCACCCGCCATTTTGCCGCCAAAGCGGTTGTCAGATGCCACATGGCTCACCACCGTACCCTGTGACGCCACGCGGTCGAGGGTAATCACCGGGATGTTCGCCTGGTTGGCCATCTTCACGGCATTGCCCACGGCGTCAGAATCGGTTGGGTTGATCAGCATCAGCTTGGTGCCGCGCACGGTGAGATCCTGCACGTTCGCCAGCTCTTTCGCCGGGTTATTCTGCGAATCCAGCACCACCAGGTTATAACCCAGCTTGTCAGCTTCTTTCTGTGCGCCATCTTTCAGCGCAACAAAGAATGGGTTGTTCAGCGTCGAAACCACCAGAGCGATAGTATCCTTCGCCATCGCGCTGGCACTCAGAGTGGCGCCAAGAATGACGGCCAATGCGGTTAACTTTTTCATTAATGAATCCTGTGTGAAGGTCAGAGTTATTTACTGCTTTTGTTATCCACCAGCACTGCCAGCAGAATGACGACTGCTTTAACAATCATTTGGTAGTAAGAGGAGACACCCAACAGATTGAGTCCATTGTTGAGGAAGCCGAGGATCAGTGCCCCGATCAGCGTCCCCATAATGCGACCTTTACCGCCCGCCAGGCTGGTTCCGCCCAGAACAACAGCGGCGATCGCATCCAGTTCATAACCAGTACCCGCAGTTGGCTGTGCTGATGACAGGCGCGCCACCTCGATGGTACCCGCCAGCGCAGCCAGCATGCCGCACAGTGAATAAACGATGATTTTGACGCGGTTAACGTTAATCCCGGACAAACGCGTTGCCGCTTCGTTGCCGCCCAACGCATAGATATAACGACCCAGGCGTGTGTGGTGCAGCATGTACCAGGCAAGCCCGAATACCACCGCCATCAGCCATACTGGCGTCGGAATACCCAGCGGGCGACCAATGCCGAACCAGCCAAACAAATCGGCGTTGTCACTAAAGCCGGTATTGATTGGGCTGCCATCGGTGTAAACCATGGTGACGCCGCGCAACAGCAACATCATCACCAGCGTGGCGATAAATGCCTGCACTTTGCCGCGTGCCACAATGGTGCCGGTAACCCCGCCGATCACCGCGCCAAGCGCCAGCGCCGCAACGACTGCCACCAGCGCATTCACTTCGTGGCCGACGATCGAGGCAGCAACCGCACCGGTCAGCGCCAGCAGCGAGCCAACCGAAAGATCAATGCCGGACGTCAGGATCACCAACGTCATCCCCACCGCCATGATGGCGTTCACTGAAGTCTGCTGCAGAATGTTGAACAGGTTGGCGACGGTAAAGAAATTCGGGCTGAGGCTGGCAACCACGGCAATCAGCACAATCAGCGCGATCAGCGATTTCTGCTCCAGCAGCCAGGCTTTGCTGAACCAGCGACGGCTGGCGGGTAAGGTTTGGGTACTCATACAACTAACTCCTCGCTGTGTTGCTTACCGACTGCCGCCGCCATCAGGGATTCCTGGGTAGCCTGCTCACGGGTAAATTCGCCACTCAGATGGCCTTCATGCATCACCAGAATGCGGTCACTCATGCCCAGCACTTCCGGCATTTCGGACGATACCAGGATGATGCTCAGCCCATCGGCTTTAAACTGGTTGATTAACTGATAGATTTCTTTTTTGGCACCCACATCAACGCCACGCGTCGGCTCATCAAGGATCAGCACATTCGGTCGCGTCATCAGCCCACGGGCAATCGCCACTTTTTGCTGATTCCCCCCGGAAAGCAGGCCAATCGGCTGCTCCATTGAAGGGGTTTTGACGTTGAACAGGCGGATAAAATCGCCCACCGCCAGCTGTTCTTCAGCGTGCTTCAGGCTACCGTTGCCACGGCTGAAATAGCGCAATGCGGTCAGCGACATGTTTTCTTTCACCGACATGCCCAACACCAGGCCATCGCGTTTACGATCTTCAGAGATATAAACGATGCCATTCGCCAGGCCATCCTGCGGTGCGCGCGTCACGACTTCACGGCCATCCAGCGTGACTTTGCCGCCGCTACGTGGCAGTGCGCCGTATAGCAGCTTCATCAATTCGGTACGGCCCGCACCCATCAGACCAGAAACGCCGAGGATTTCCCCTTTGCGCAGGGTGAAGCTGACTTCATGCACCCCTGGGCCACTCAGGTTTTCCACCTGCAAACGTACTGCGCCTGGCGTCTGGTCGAGATGTGGATATTGATCTTCCAGCTTACGACCCACCATCATCTCAATCAGGCTATCTTCGCTGAGTTCGCTGACCGTACGTTCGGCAATAAACTGACCATCACGGAACACCGTGACGTCATCGCAAATCTCGAAAATTTCTTTCATACGGTGGGAGATATAGACAATGCCGCAACCCTGCGCCTTCAGTTCATTAATGACGCGGAATAGCGACAGCGTTTCGGTATCGGTCAGCGCATCTGTCGGTTCATCCATAATGATCACTCGTGACTGGAAGCTGAGTACCTTAGCGATCTCAACCATCTGTTGGTCGCCAATCGACAAATCACCCACCAGCTTATGGCTGTTGAAACGCAGGTTGAGGCGTTGCAGCAGCGTATCCGCTTCGGCATACATCTTTTTCCACTCGATGCGCCCAAAACGGTTAACGAATTCACGCCCAAGGAAGATGTTCTCCGCGACCGTCAGTTGCGGGATCAAATTCAGTTCCTGGTGAATAATGCCGATGCCAGCTTCCTGTGACGCTTTCGGCCCGGAGAAAGTGGTTTCCTGGCCCAGCCACTGTAGCGATCCCGCATCCATGCTGTAGATACCCGTCAACACCTTCATCATGGTGGATTTACCGGCACCGTTTTCCCCGACCAGCGCCATGACACGCCCTGGCATGACCGACAGCGATGCACCCTTCAGGGCTTTCACACCGGGAAATGACTTTTCAATCCCTTTGAGTTGCAATAACGGTTGCATAACGACCTCAGAAGGTAACGCCCGCGCTCAGGATGACATTCGCATACGGAGAACACTCTCCGCTGCGAATGACCGCCTGACTACGCTGAGTCTGTTGTTTGAACTGTTCATGACTGATGTAACTAACGGCAATGATATTTCCCTGGTGCTGTTGCAAGGCTTCGAGCACGGCGAGCAGTGCACTGTGGAGCTGCGGATTGTGTTGCTTAATCTCTTCCGCCATCAGAGCGCTTTCGACCTGCATCTCTTCTGTTACCACCTCAACAACCTGTAAAAACTCGGGCGTACCCGGCGTCAGCGCCAGATCGATACGTTGCGGCCCGAGCGGAATGGGTAAACCCGCATCAGCAATCGTCAGCGTATCCGTGTGTCCCAGACGGGCAATCACATGAGAGATTTCAGCGTTTAATAAGCGACCTTTCTTCATTTAATCCACTCCACAGCGAAACGTTTCGCTGACCGGAGTGTATAAAATGTACATCGCAACTCAATGGCGACATCACGGAAATGTGATCGCCATCGAAACGTTTCGCTTGTGCCGGGGAAAATTTGAGTTAAGCAGGGAAAAGCTGAGTTCTTTTACCTTCGACTAAAGAACTTCCCTGGTTTTCAGAAGAAATTTCTTACTTAACCTTATGTCACTATATTTTCTGATGTGTCCGGATAAGTCATTTCACACAAAACCCCATACTTAACAACCATCCGTTGGCTGTAAATACAGATGGATCTATCTCAAGGACGATGATGAATTTCAAGGTGAAAACACTCGGAAGTTTGATTGCGCTCTCGCTCTTAACCGTCAATGTGCCTGTGGCAAAAGCGCATAACGATCAGGGAGATAAAGCCCGCACACCGAACGTACATTTCAGCACCCATCCCAACATGCAGAGCAGCCAAATGCTCAGCGCTTTGACGGCAAGCATGGAAGTGCAGGAGATGACAAATGAAGCTCCCCCCTGGTACTGGGCTTACCAGGGCTGGTATATGAGTGAAGGCGCTTTTTATTTTGGTCTCCAGCCAAATGGTGAATATGGCAAAACCGCACTGTTCAGCATTTTCGGCAAAGGCACACAAAGTAACGTTGAAGCGTGTAAGCGCGGCGCAGATTCGACCGACCCCGATACCGGTATGAGTTGTCATATTCCTTATGACTGGGAAGTTGGCCATCAATATACCTTCAATGTGAAACGCACCGGACAGGATGCTGCGCAAAGTCTGACAACCTGGCAAGGTTCCGTCACCGATCAGACTACCGGCCAAGAGACCATCATCGGTATTGTATCCGTACCTGCCCGCTGGTCAGACCTGCAACCCAGTCTGTTGGGCTGGGCTGAGTGGTTTTGGAATGGGGAACTCACCTGCGCACAACGTACCAATTTTGTTGTTAAGTACAGCGGCGTCTCGGGTGTGTATTCCGATACATCCACTCCATGGCAGAGCTATATCTCAGATTCAAATCCGAATACCTGCGCAACCTATGACATGACCGGGACTTATCCGACCGAAGCCATCATGAGTGCCGGGGGAACATTTGACGGAGACAACAACCCGGGTGATAACGCAGGAGACGCACCTGTCGCGGTGGTGCCCGACGATTTTAGCGTCACCAGTTCCCCTGATAGATCGATTGTCCGCGAGCTGGATGCTTCCGGCAGTAAAAATGCCGATTCATACAGTTGGAAAGTCGTGGGTGGTGGGGATAAATTCTTTTTGCAGGAAAAAGAAAGTGGTGTCTGGGTAAGAGAATCAGGTCTGGCTAAAGTTCGCGCTCTCGCCCCGGCAAATTCCAGCGGTACCGCCATCTATGAATTAACCGTCACCAAAAATGGCAAACAAGACACGAAGCGCGTGACCATGACCGTCACTGCACCGGAAACTCCGGCAACGCCGGAGCAGCCGGGCAACGGGTTCCCGGAATGGCAAGCGGGTACCCCGTATGTAGCAGGGGACAAAGTGACCTATGAAGGGATCAAATACGTCGCGAAATACTGGACGTTATTCAAACCTGGTTATAACGACGCCTGGAAACTGGCCTATCCAGGCCAGATAACAGAATGGAAACCATCAATGGCCTATTCCGGCGGCGATATCGTCACTTATCAGGGGAAAACTTACACGGCGGCCTACTGGACGCAGGGCAACATACCGGGACAGCATTCCGTCTGGCTGGTGCAATAACGGAAAGGGGCTGCCACGGCAGCCCCTGCTGGAGGTTACGGCAGTTTTCTCACCTGTTTCACATCCAGTTCAATGGCGTTGAAATCTTTATCCAGCTCACCCGTCAGTTCCACCCGATCTTTGGGTGAAATGGTTTGCCCATTCCAGTGCTTGTGATCAATTTCGACCTTCATGCTGCCGGTCTCATCACGGAACAGGTAATCCTCCTTGCCTATTTGCTTCTCCAGAGAGCCGCGTACGGTGATCCAGCTATCGTCCTTCATCTCTTCGGCCTGCTTCACCGTCACTACGCTGGTGTTACCAGCCTGAAAGCCACCAGCCTGGCTTGGTACGGCTGGCGCATTCGGATCAACAAATCCACCCTGTTGTGCCGCCAGAACCGGCGTGGCAACCAGCGCCACGATCGCGAAAAGTGCTGCATGCTTTTTCATTTGATTCACCTCTTTTCCATGAAATGTGCGGGATACGCAGGCTATTTCACCATAAGGTTCTTAACAGGATCTTAAGGCTGATCAATTGATTAAAATTGGTGAAAAACAGGCAAAATGTCGCTATTTCTCCTGTACATGCGCAACTCTGCTTCGTATAACACCAGCAGAAAAGGAGGATTTTATATGCGGATTTTATTGATTGAGGACGACGGGATCATTGGCGATGGCCTGAAAGTCGGCCTGACCAAACTCGGTTTTAGTGTGGACTGGTTTGTTTCCGGTGATGCGGGATTTCAGGCACTGGCATCTGCCCCCTGGGATGCGGTGATCCTTGATTTGTCCCTGCCCGAACGGGATGGACTCGATATTCTGCGCCAGTGGCGTCAGCAGGGGCAGGATGTGCCGGTGTTGATCCTGACTGCACGGGATGCGCTCGATCAGCGGGTTCAGGGTCTGCAGCTGGGTGCTGATGATTACCTCTGCAAACCCTTTGCTCTGACGGAAGTGGCGGCACGTTTACAGGCGTTAATTCGCCGCCGACATGGCCAGTTTCAACCTGAATTACGTCACGGCAAGGTAGTGATGTCACCCGCCAGCCATAGCGTGCTGTATGACGGAGAGCCGGTAACGCTTAAAAGCCGCGAACTGGCGCTGCTGGAGTTATTCCTGCGTAATCCTGGCCGGGTGTTGACGCGTAACCAGCTGGAGGAAAAGCTCTATAGCTGGGAAGACGATGTCTCCAGTAATGCGGTCGAAGTCCACATCCACCATCTGCGCAAAAAACTTGGCAGCCAGTTTATCCGCACCGTGCATGGTGTCGGCTACACGCTGGGAGCAGCAGAATGAGCCTGTTCCTGCGCCTCGCCATCGGCTTTGTCTTGCTGATTACCCTGTGCTGGGGCAGCGCCAGCCTGAGTGCCTGGCACCAGACACGCGAAACCGTTAATGAACTGTTTGATACCCAGCAGATGCTGTTTGCCAAACGCCTGTTAGCGCTCGATCCGGCCACACTGCATGAAGCCACTCTGCCAAAAAACAAAGCGCTCCTGAGTAAGCATCGGGGTAAACAGGATGACGATGCGCTGGCCTTCGCCATTTTTAGTCACGACGGCAAACTCCTGTTGAATGATGGCGAAAATGGCCGCGATTTACAGTTTGATGACCGGCGCGACGGTTTTCGCGATGGACATCTGCGGGATGATGATGACAGCTGGCGTCTGCTATGGCTGACTTCTCTGGATCAACGCTATCGTGTGGTGGTGGGTCAGGAGAAAGATTATCGCGATGATATGACACGCAATTTGGCACAAAGCAGCATCATGCCATGGTTATTCGCACTGCCGTTTATGTTGGTGTTGCTGCTGGGGCTGGTGTGGTTCGAATTACGTCCGTTGCGACGCCTCACCCGTTCACTCCACCAGCGTGCCGCTGATGATGCCACGCCGTTGCCGCTTGCGCGGTTGCCGAAAGAAGTGCAACCGCTGGTTCAGGCGTTAAACGGTCTGTTCAGCCGCATGGCTGAGATGGTCCAGCGTGAACGTCGTTTTACTTCAGATGCCGCCCACGAGCTGCGCACGCCACTGGCGGCACTGCGGGTGCAAAGTGAAGTGATCCAGCTGGCGGATGACGATGAAGCGATGCGCAACCGTGCGCTACAGCAACTGGATGCCGGGATCTTGCGTGCGACCCGGCTGGTGGATCAGCTGCTTACGTTGTCCCGCGTGGAGGCGGACGATCTGCGTAGCGAGTTCCAGCCCGTCGCCCTGACTCCATTACTGCAAACCTTGCTGGCCGAGCATTATGCGCAGGCAGAACAGCACAATATCGAACTTCAGCTGCATGTGGTCGCCGAGCCGGTGATGAACGGTCATCAGCTGTTGTTGTCATTGATGGTCCGTAATTTGCTGGATAACGCGCTGCGTTATACCCCCGGCGGCAGCCTGGTAGAGGTCAGACTGGCGGCACGTTCCCTCACCATTGACGATAATGGTCCGGGTGTGAGCGATGCGCAGTTAGCGCGGTTGGGGGAACGCTTCTGGCGACCTCCCGGACAAACGCAAAGTGGCAGCGGACTGGGCTTATCCATTGTGAAGAATATCGCGCAGCTGCATGGTATTCGCGTGGTATTTAGTCAGCGAGAAGCAGGGGGATTGCGCGTCACGCTCAGCTGGTAAGCGGACGCGCAAAGGGTGTCAGATCTCGACCTGAGTGCCCAGTTCAATCACCCGGTTCGGCGGGATTTCAAACTGATCCGGCGCGCGCAGCGCATTGCGTTGTAGCGCGAGGAACAACTTACCGCGCAGACGCAAATACCACGGCCGGTCGCCAATGATCAGTGATTCATGCGACATAAAGAACGAGGTTTCCATCATGCGGCAGTTCAGGCCTTCCAGCCCGCAGCGGTGGAAAATCTCTTCCACATTCGGCGTTTCACGCCAGCCATAACTGGCGACCACTCGCCAGAAAGTCGGTGACAGCTGTTCAATCGTCACCCGTCGAACGTTATGCACGTAAGGTGCATCTTCGGTACGCAGCGTCAACAGGACAACACGTTCATGCAGCACTTTGTTGTGCTTGAGGTTATGCAGCATCGCAAACGGGATGACGTTTAACGCACGTGACATATACACCGCGGTGCCTGGCACACGCACCGGCGGTGATTTCTCCAGTGAAGCAATCATCGCTTCGAGAGAATTGCCGTGTTCATGCATACGGCGCAGCAGGCGGAAACGCTCGCTTTTCCAGGTGGTCATTACGATAAACATCACCAGCGCCAGGGAGAGCGGCAGCCAGCCGCCGGAGAAGATTTTCACCAGGTTGGCGGAGAACAACGACACATCGATACAGAGCAACGAAACCAGAATGAAACTGACCAGAATTTTATTCCAGTGCCAGTTTTTGATCGCCACGGTGCAGGACAGAATGGTGGTCAGCACCATGGTGCCGGTTACCGCGATACCGTACGCTGCCGCCAGATTGCTGGAGTGTTCAAAGCTGACGATGACAATCAGCACGGCGAAATAGAGCAGCCAGTTGATCACCGGAACGTAGATCTGGCCGGACTCCATTTCAGAGGTATGAATAATACGCATCGGTGGCAGATAGCCGAGGCGCACCGCCTGACGCGTCAGCGAGAACACGCCGGAAATCACCGCCTGCGAGGCAATAACTGTCGCCAGCGTGGCGAGAATCAGCAGCGGAATCAACGCCCAGTCCGGGGCCAGCAGGAAGAAGGGGTTTTTGATGGCTTCAGGATGGGACAGTAGCAATGCGCCTTGACCAAAGTAATTCAGCACCAACGACGGCAGCACCACCGCGAACCATGCCACGCGAATCGGCAATTTACCGAAGTGTCCCATATCGGCGTACAACGCCTCCACACCGGTGATCGACAGCACCACAGCGCCCAGCGCAAAGAAGGAGACGGTTTTATAATGCACAAAGAAGTACACCGCATGTGACGGGTTAAGCGCCTGCAGCACTTCCGGGTTTTTGATGATGCTATCCGCACCAAGTACCGCCAGTACGATAAACCACAGCAGCATCACCGGGGCAAACAGTTTGCCGACAATACCGGTACCGTGTTTCTGGATTATAAACAGCAGGGTTAAGACGGTAATCGACAGTGGAACAATCCAGGGATCGAGCGAAGGAGCGGCAATTTCCAGGCCTTCTATCGCCGACATCACCGAGATCGCCGGGGTGATCACCACTTCACCATAGAAGAAGCTGCCACCAATTAACCCCATGATCACCAGAATTGCCGTGGCTCTGGCACCGGTATTACGTCCCGCCAGCGACATCAGCGTCAGAATCCCGCCTTCACCGGCGTTATCCGCACGCATCACGTAGCTGATGTATTTCAGCGACACCACCAAAATCAGCAGCCAGAAAATCAGGGAAAGAAAGCCAAATACCGCTTCGCGTTCCACACCAAAGCCAAACTGGCCGGAGAGACATTCACGTAAGGTATAAAGCGGGCTGGTACCAATATCGCCGTACACCACGCCGATGGCGGCCAGCGTGACTGCGCCTAGGGACTGCTTGTTTTCCGAGCTCATAGAGTTATCTTTTGTTGGAGTCGATCAGGCGGTTCGCCGACCGCTCTGGCCATCAAAAAGCGCACAGTATGCACATATTCCCAAAAAAACCTACCCTTACTAACATACAACATGGCGTCAGCAACGCGTTTTTTCGCTGCAAAAAACCGCAAAAAGGGGCCGAAACAGGCGAGAGGCCTCGCCTCAACCTTCTGAAACAAAAAAGCTGACGGCTATCAACGCTTTCACGCATGATAAACAGTAGAGTAATGCGCTCGCCAGCATGCGTGGCACAGGATCAGAAGGACAATGATGTGATTATGGCTCAACCCCATCTTTTGGCAGAAAGAATTTCTCGCCTGAGCAACGCCTTAGAAAAAGGGTTGTATGAACGGCATCATGCGATCCGCCTCTGCCTGCTGGCTGCGCTGAGCGGTGAAAGCGTCTTTTTGCTGGGGCCGCCTGGCATTGCCAAAAGCCTGATTGCCCGCCGCCTGAAGTACGCTTTCCAGCATGCCCGCGCGTTTGAATACCTGATGACGCGTTTCTCCACTCCGGAAGAAGTTTTTGGCCCCCTTTCCATTCAGGCGTTAAAAGATGAAGGTCGCTATCAGCGCCTGACCAAAGGTTATCTGCCGGATGCCGAAATCGTCTTTCTGGATGAGATCTGGAAAGCTGGCCCGGCGATTCTTAATACCCTGCTCACCGCCATTAACGAACGTCGCTTCCGCAATGGTGATAGCGAAGAAAAAATTCCGATGCGTCTGCTGGTCACCGCCTCCAACGAACTGCCGGAAGCTGACAGCGGGCTGGAAGCCTTGTATGACCGCATGCTGATTCGCCTGTGGCTCGATAACGTGCACGAGAAGCAGAATTTCCGCAGCATGCTGACCCACCAGCAAGATGAAAACAGCAATCCGGTGGCCGATTCACTGTGCATCAGTGATGAAGAGTACCATCAGTGGCAGAAAGGCATCAGCCAGGTGAGTCTGCCGGATCATGTGTTTGAACTGATTTATCAGTTGCGTCAGCAGCTGGAAAATCTGCCCGATGCACCTTATATCTCCGATCGTCGCTGGAAAAAAGCCATCCATCTGTTGCAGGCCAGTGCCTTCTACAGCGGCCGCGTGTCGATTGCTCCGCTGGATCTGATCCTGCTGAAAGATTGTCTGTGGCACGACGTGACCTCGATGAAACTGCTGGATCGTGAAATCGATGCGCTGATGACGCAGCATGCCTGGCAACAGCAACCGATGCTGATGAAACTTCAGCAGATCAAAGCGCGTCGGCTGGCGCTGCAACAGCAGCAAAGTGTGGCGCAGGCACTGACGCTGGAAAAGCACAGCGGCATGTTTAGCCGTAAACCTCATTACGAGTTGCCTGCCTCCCTCAGCGACGAACAGCTGACGCTGATGTTGCAACAGCCGCTGATGCTGCATGACATGCAGGTCAGCCATGTGTTGATCAGCCGTGAAGCACTGAACCAATGGCTACTGAAAGGCGGTGAAATCCGTGGCAAGCTCAACGGTATTGGTTTTGCTCAGAGCCTCGATCTGCTGGTGGATGCGCAACATTGCCTGACGTTACGTGACGTGAGCCTGCAGGCAACGCGTCTGACGCTACCCGGTGCCAGCACCAGCAATGAAATGCCGCAGGAAATCATTGATGAGTTTGATGCGCTGGATAACCAGCTGCGTGCTCAGCGCACGTTGTTCAGCCAACATCAGCGCTGTCTGTTTATCAGCGACGACTGGCTGGCACGTATTGAAACCAGCCTGCAGGATGTGGCGGAACAGCTGAAACAGGCGCGGAAATGATCTCGCTGGAGGCACTGAGCACGCTGCTGTCGATTGGCGAAACCGAGCTAATCGAAGAGTTAATTCTGGCTCTGCTCGCGTCGCCGCAGCTGGCGATGTTTTTTGAGAAATTCCCCCGCCTGAAACAGGCAATGATGCGTGACCTGCCGCGCTGGCGCGCTGAAATCGCTGAACAGATGAAAACCACCGCGGTGCCAGAGGCACTGGGCCAGGAATTTCAGCTGTTCCAGCAGGCGCAACTGCTGAACCCGCATGAATTCAGCCAGCAGCTACCTGCCATCATGACGCAGCTAAAAAGCCTGCCGTCACCCTTTATTGAAGAAGCCAGCAAACTGCTACTGCATACCGACAGCAACCAGCTAAGCAACGCGCAGCACACCCTATTCTTGCAACGCTGGCGGCTTAGCCTGACGCTGCAAACCCTGACGTTGAATCAACAATTGCTCGAGCAACAGCGCGAACGCCTGATGGCTGAACTGCAACAACGCATGGCGTTGAGTGGCCAGCTGGCACCCATTCTTACTGATGATGATGAAGCGGCTGCCGGACGCTTATGGGATATGAGCAAAGCGCCGTTGCAGCATGGTGATTATGAGTTGATCGTGCAGTACGGCGATTTTCTTGCTCAGCAGCCGGAGCTGATGAAGCTGGCGCAACAGCTGGGACGCAGCCGTGAAGCAAAGGCGGTGCCGTCGCAGGATGCGCCACTGGAAGAGCAACATCTGCTGGTACGCGAACCCGATAACGTGCCGGAAGAAGTCAGTGGCATTCATCAGAGCGATGATGTACTGCGCCTGCTGCCGCCCGAACTGGCCACACTGAGCATTAGCGAGCTGGAGCTGGAGTTTTATCGCCGCCTGGTCGAAAAGCGTCTGCTGACCTACCGCCTGCAGGGTGAGGCCTGGCATGAAAAAGTCAGCCTGCGACCGGTCAGCCACCAGCAACATGAAGAACAACCGCGTGGCCCCTTTATCGTCTGTGTCGATACCTCCGGTTCCATGGGTGGTTTTAATGAACGCTGTGCCAAAGCCTTTTGTCTGGCGCTGCTGAAAGTCGCGCTGGCAGACAAACGTCGTTGCTACATCATGCTGTTCGCCCATGAAGTGATTGGCTATGAACTGACCGCCGACAACGGCATCGAACAGGCGATACGTTTTCTCAGCCAGCGTTTTCGTGGCGGCACCGATCTGGCCGCCTGTCTGGCGGCAGTGGTGGCGCGTATGGAAGGCAGCCTGTGGCAGGAAGCCGATGCGGTGATCGTTTCCGATTTTATCGCTCAGCGTTTACCGGAAGAAATTGTTAACGCCGTCAAACAACGCCAGCGTCATAATCAGCAACGTTTTCATGCTGTGGCGATGTCTGTGCATGGCAAACCCGGTATTCTGCGTATTTTCAATCATATCTGGCGCTTTGATACCGGCCTGAAAAGCCGCCTGCTGCGGCGCTGGAAGCGTTAAGTCATCTGGCGGAAATGCTTATTTGCTATAGTGATAAGTTCTCACATTGAGCAAACTGGAGCACACCGTGACCACCGCCCTGCCAACACCAACCCGCACGCTGCGGCTCTCCGGCCACAATTCAGAACAAAAACGCGCCGAACTGCTGGACTACTTCCTGCAAACCTGGAACCTGTATGAAAGCCTGTTCGATTGTCTTGCCGACGAACGTGCTTTTTTCAATAAAGCCATTTCACTGCGCCATCCGCTGATCTTCTATTTTGGCCACACGGCGACTTTCTACATGAATAAGCTGATGGCAGGTCGTTATCTTGATCAGCGTGTAGACGATCGTATTGAAGCGATGATGGCGATCGGCGTGGATGAAATGAGCTGGGATGACCTTGACGACAGCCATTATGCCTGGCCGACAGTCGCGGAAGTGCGCGACTATCGCGGCAAGGTCAAAAACCTGGTCAGCGAATTTATCCAGACCATGCCGCTGGAATTACCTATCGACTGGGATAGCCCGGCATGGGTGATTCTGATGGGTATTGAACACGAGCGAATTCATCTGGAAACCTCCAGCGTCCTGATGCGCCAGTTGCCAATCGAGTGGGTAAAACCGCAGCCCCACTGGCCTGTCTGCCCGCAGGCACGGCACGATCGCAGCCAGGTCCCTGCTAACACCCTGATTGCGATGCCCGGTGGCCGCGTGCAACAGGGCAAAACCGACGATACCTACGGCTGGGATAACGAATATGGCAGCAAGGTAACTGAGCTAAAACCGTTTAAAGCCAGCAGGATGCTGGTCAGCAACGCGGAATTTTTTACTTTCGTCGCCGCTGGCGGTTACCAGCAACGGCGCTGGTGGGATGACGAAGGTTGGGGCTGGCGCGAATTTTCCGCCGCGCAGATGCCAACTTTCTGGGTTGGCGATATTCAGCAACCCGATCAGCTAAAACTGCGTCTGATGACGGAAGAAGTAGCAATGCCCTGGGACTGGCCCGCTGAGGTTAATCAGCTGGAAGCCGCGGCGTTTTGTCGCTGGCTGGCAGAAGAAACCGGCAAAGCCATCCAGCTTCCCTGTGAAGCCGAGTGGATGCAGCTGCGTGAATTAGTCAGTGGCGATCAACCTGACTGGATCGACGCACCTGGTAATATCAATCTGGCGTACTGGGCTTCTTCCTGCCCGGTCGATCGCTGCAACCAGGGCGAGTTTTTCGATATCGTCGGTAACGTCTGGCAATGGACCACCACGCCCATCAATGGTTTTGAAGGCTTTAAGGTGCATCCGCTGTACGATGACTTCTCCACTCCAACCTTTGATGGCAAACATGCGTTAATCAAAGGCGGCAGCTGGATTTCTACCGGTAACGAAGCGCTGAAATCTTCACGCTATGCCTTCCGACGTCATTTCTTCCAGCACGCTGGTTTCCGTTATGTGGTTTCCTCCCACCAGGAAACCATGGCGCTGAACCCGTACGAAACCGACAGCATGGTGTCACAGTATCTCGATTTCCAGTACGGCCCCTGCTACTACGGGGTACCTAATTATGCGGAAAATCTGGTCTCACTGCTGTTGCCGCACTGTACACAGCGTGGCCAGGCGCTGGATATCGGCTGTGCCACCGGCCGAGCCAGCTTTGAACTGGCACGCCACTTCGAGCAGGTGGTCGGCATGGATTATTCGGCACGCTTTATTGATGTGGCGCTGCAACTGACCTCCGGTGAGGATTTCCGCTATGTGGTGCCGGAGGAGGGGGAGCTGGTGGAGTATCGCCAGGTGCGCCTGAAAGAGTTTGATCTGTCTGATGAACAGGCACAGCGCATTCAGTTCGTGCAAGGTGATGCCTGTAACCTGAAGCCGCAGCCGAATCGCTACGATTTGGTGCTGGCATCAAATCTGCTTGATCGCCTGCGCCAGCCGAAACGTTTCCTGCAGGATATCGCGCCAATGATTCGCTCAGGCGGTCTGCTGGTGTTGTCATCGCCTTATACCTGGCTGGAAGATTTCACACCGAAGGAAAACTGGCTGGGTGGCGTGCGGGAAAACGGCGAAGCACTGACAACCTATCAGGCGTTGCAACGTTTACTGCGTGACGAATTTGAAGAGATCGCAGCACCACAGGATGTCCCTTTCGTCATTCGTGAGACGGCACGTAAGTTCCAGCACACGCTGGCACAGGTCACGCTGTGGCGTAAGCGTTAAAAGCGTGCAGACAGCGGCAGCTCCGTTGTCTGCGCCTTGCCTGCTCCGCCATTTTGCTGCACATTCTCCTCTGTTCACTGAAGACGAGTTTAAGAGGGAAGGAAATGGCGGAACATGTGCAGCTGGATAACCTGGATCGCGGCATTTTAAATGCGTTGCTGGAGAATGCCCGCACCGCTTATGCCGAGCTGGCCAAACAGTTCAATGTCAGTCCTGGCACGATCCACGTACGCGTTGAGAAGATGCGTCAGGCTGGCATCATTCTCGGTACCAGAGTCGAGATCGATCCGCGCCAGCTGGGTTTTGACGTCTGTTGCTTCATTGGCATTATCCTGAAAAGCGCCCGTGACTATCCCGCCGCGCTCAGCAAGCTGGAAGCGCTGGATGAAGTAGTCGAAGCCTGGTACACCACCGGTCACTACAGCATCTTTATTAAGGTCATGTGCCGTTCCATTGATGCCCTGCAACAGGTGCTGATCAACAAGATCCAGACCATAGACGAAATTCAGTCCACCGAAACCCTGATCTCCCTGCAAAACCCGATCATGCGCACCATCAAACCCTGATCTCCTTCCTTTCCTGTGCACAAACTTATCCCAGGCAGATCTCACCTGGGATGCAGCCTGGCAGCCAGTGCTTTTCGTTATTAACCCTGTTTTCCACAGGTGGATCACGGCTTGATCACAGCGTACAATGCTCGCCTTTGAGTTCCGGAGAGCATCATGGCCGATATCACGTTAATCACTGGCAGTACCCTGGGCAGCGCCGAATATGTCGCCGAACATCTGGAAGAAAAGCTCCAGGATGCAGGCTTTTCTACCGAGGTGCTGCATGGACCGGAACTGGATGAAGTGCCACAGCAAGGTATCTGGCTGATAGTGACGTCAACACACGGCGCCGGTGAGCTGCCTGATAACCTGCTGCCCTTTTATGAAGCATTAAAAGAAACGCAGCCGGATCTCTCCGGCGTTCGTTTTGGTGCAGTGGGTATTGGCAACCATGAATACGATCTGTTTTGTGGCGCGATCAGGCTGCTGGAAGATCAACTGAACCAGCTGGGTGCCAAACGTGTTGGTGATCGCCTTGAGATCGACGTGCTGGAACATGAGATTCCGGAAGATCCGGCCGAAGTGTGGTTGTCGAGCTGGCAAACACAGTTATAAGACGATCCTGGCTGGTTGGGGATCGTGAAATCAGGGCGATCCCCAGAGGATTCCGCTGTTTTATGCTTTTTATTTCTCGATTACCTGTGGATAACATAGCCTGTATCATGCGTATAA